>NZ_CP109496.1:0-4800000 GCF_036231355.1 Streptomyces sp. NBC_01431 | reverse complement strand
CGGGTTGCTCACGGGTGCCTACATCTCCTCGGTGACGTACCGGCGAAGCCAGGTCTTGAAGTCCGGGCCCAGGTCTTCACGTTCGCACGCCAGTCTGACAATGGCTCGCAGATAGTCTCCGCGATCGCCGGTGTCATAGCGACGGCCCTTGAAGACGACGCCGTGCACCGGGCCGCCGATCGACTCGTCCACGGCGAGCTGCTGGAGGGCGTCGGTGAGCTGGATCTCGCCGCCGCGGCCGGGCTCGGTGGTGCGCAGCACGTCGAAGACGGCCGGGTCCAGGACGTAGCGGCCGATGACCGCGAGGTTGGAGGGCGCCTCGGCGGCGTCCGGCTTCTCGACCAGGCCGGTGACGCGGACGACATCACTCTCGGCGGTGGTTTCGACGGCCGCGCAGCCATAGAGGTGGATCTGCTCGGGGTCGACCTCCAGGAGCGCGACCACACTGCCGCCCTGGCGCTCCTGGATGTCCACCATCCGCGACAGCAACGGGTCGCGGGCGTCGATCAGGTCGTCGCCGAGGAGCACCGCGAACGGCTGGCTGCCGACGTGCGGGGCCGCGCACAGCACCGCGTGCCCGAGCCCCCGCGGGTCTCCCTGGCGTACGTAGTGCATCGTCGCGAGGTCGCTGGACTCCTGCACCTTGGCGAGCCGGTCGGCGTCGCCCTTGCGGGTCAGCGCAGACTCCAGCTCGTAGTTCCGGTCGAAGTGGTCCTCCAGGGGACGCTTGTTGCGGCCGGTGACCATGAGCACGTCCGACAGACCCGCCGCCACCGCCTCCTCCACCACGTACTGGATGGCCGGCTTGTCCACCACCGGCAGCATCTCCTTCGGCGTGGCCTTGGTGGCCGGAAGGAACCGGGTGCCGAGCCCGGCGGCGGGGATGACAGCCTTGGTGATCCGAGGGGGCGACTGATTCATGCCGGGCACCCTATCCGCTGGGTATGTGCGCAAGATGATCCTCCGGTGAATTCGCTCTCTTACCCGCGCATTTGAGGGGATTACAGAAACACGGTGAGTGATCAGACGACCGAGAAGGCGCTCCTGCGGCGCGGCCTCCTCGACGCGAGGAGGCGGCTGGGCGACGACGACCTGCGCGCTTCGGCCCGCGCACTGGCGGGCCAGGCCCTCGCGCTGCCGGAACTCGCGCGGGCGACAACGGTGGCGGCGTACGTCTCGGTGGGCCGCGAACCGGACACCCGCGCCCTCATCGACGCGCTGCGCGGCCGGGGGGTACGGGTGCTGCTTCCGGTGCTGCTCGCGGACAACGACCTGGACTGGGCCGCCTACGAGGGGCCCGAGCACCTGGTGGCGGCCGGGCGCGGGCTGCTCGAACCGGACGGCGCGCGCCTGGGCCCCGACGCGGTGACCGCCGCGGACACCGTGCTGCTGCCCGGCCTCGCCGTGGACGCCCGCGGGATGCGGCTCGGCCGGGGCGGCGGCTCCTACGACCGGGTGCTCGCCCGCATCGACGCCTGCGGGAAGGCGCCCGCCCTGGTGGTGCTCCTCTACGCGAACGAGGTGGTCGCGCGGGTCCCCGAGGAACCGCACGACCACCCCGTGCAGGCTGCCGTCACCCCCTACGGGGTGACGCGCTTCGGCGCGTGAAGCCCGCGTACCACTGCTTGCGCTTGGTACGACGGCTTGTCCGCTTTCCGCGCTACGGCGTGAGCTTCAGCGTGTCCACGGTCGAGCCGTCGACCGCCTTCGAGCCGAACGACCAGTCGAGCAGCTGGCCCTTGGCCCACTTCTCGGTCTGGTCCGAGTAGTGCGCGCTGTAGGCGTGGCCGGAGGCTCCCGTCAGGTTGATCCACTTGGACTTGTCGAAGTCCTTGAGGTTGACGATCATCCGCATCGACGGCACCCAGGTCACGCCGTAGTCACCGCTCGCCGCGTTCCAGCCGGTGGCGTTGACGGCGGCCTCGCCGCCGCCCAGGTTCCACGGGCCGCGGTTGAGGATGAACTGCAGGAAGCCGGGACCCTCCTTGCCGAGGGTCTGGTTCTTCAGCATCAGCTGGTGCAGCCGGCCCCAGCTCCACGTCGTGGTGTCCTTGCCGAGCTTGGCGGTCAACTCCCAGCGGGCGTCCTTCATGGCGCGCGCCAGCAGCTGGTCGCGGGTGGTGGTCGCCTTGTCCAGACGGGTCTGGGGCGACTGCCACCAGCTGTTGTTCTGGTCATTGAAGATCTTGCGGACGACCTCGAACCAGCGGTCGCCGCCGTCCGGCTGCGTCGAGTCGCCGTCGCGCTCGCCGCACTCCTGGACCTTCTGGTTGGGGTCGTCGACCGGGCCGGTGCCGGCCGGCGGAGCCACGTACAGGCACTCGCCCTTGGGACGCAGCTCCTTGGGCAGCTTGTTGCCGAACGCCAGCTTCAGGACGTTGCGCCACACCGCGTTGAAGTAGGCGGCGGCCGCCGAGTCGTTCTCCTGGGTGTAGTCCCAGCCTTCGAGGAGCTTCTGGGCCTCGCGGACGGAGGGATCCGACACGTCGATCTTGAGCAGGGCGGGCGTCAGCAGCGCGGCGATCTCGCTGCTGTTGTCCATCTGCATCTTCTGCATGTCCTCGGTGGAAATCTTTCCGCCGCCCTTGATCTTCGACTCGATGAGGTCGTTGATCCGCTGGCTACGGGTGCCGTACCCCCAGTCCTTGGTGATCAGGAACGGGTACTTCTTGTCGTCGATCACGGCCTGGTTGGCGGTGACGATGAAGCCGCGCGACGGGTTGTACTCGTAGGGCAGCGCCTCGAAGGGGATGTAGCCCTTCTTCCACGTGTACTTGGAGTCCCAGCCGGGGGCGGGCATCGTGCCGTCCACGCCGTCCGCGCGCACCGGGATCTTCCCCGGCGCCTGGTAGCCGATGTTGCCCTTGGTGTCGGCGTAGATCAGGTTCTGCGAAGGGACGTCGAAGTCCTTGGCGGCGGACCGGAACGACTTGAAGTCGCTCGCCCGGTCGAGCGCGAGGACGGCGTCCATGGACTTGCCGGGATCCAGCGCGGTCCACTTCAGGGAGACCGCGTAGCCGCTGCCGCGGTCGGGGGCCGCCGTGTTCACGGGCGCCTTCTGGCCGACCTTCTCCAGCTCGTCGTCGCGGTCGGAGACCAGCGGGCCGTTGTTGGTCTCGCGGATCGTGATGGTCTTGCTCGGCCCGCCGGCCACCTTGATGACCTCCTCGCGCGTGGCGAGCGGCTTCTCCTGGTTGTCGTAGAGGTAGTTGGAGCCGGAGATCTTCTCCAGGTAGAGGTCGGTCACGTCGGCGCCGAGGTTGGTGAAGCCCCAGGAGACGTCCTGGTTGTGACCGATGATCACGCCGGGCATGCCCGAGAAGGTGTAGCCCGCGACGTCGTAGTTGCACTTGCTGGAGACGGTCCGGCAGTGCAGACCCATCTGGTACCAGAGCGAGGGCATCATCGGCGCGAGGTGCGGGTCGTTGGCGAGCAGTGGCATGCCGGTCGTCGTGTACTTGCCGGACACCACCCAGGAGTTGGATCCGATCCCGCTGCCGCTGGGGCCGAGCAGTGCCGGGATCTTGTCGAGGGTGTCGGAGAGCGAGGAGAGCTGGCTCTGCATGCCCTGGAGCGCGCCCTGGGCCGTCGCGGAGGCGCCGTCACCGCCCGCGGCGGGCCGCTGGGGGTCGAACTTCCCGGTGGCCTTGTTGTACGAGCCCTCGTCGACGATGGGGCGGTGGGTGGCGGAAGGGTACGCCGGGTACAGGTCCTTGATCTGCTGGGAGCTGAGCCGGCTGGTCATCAGCGCGCGGTCGATCTCGTCCTGCATGTTGCCGCGCAGGTCCCAGGCCATCGCCTTGAGCCAGGCCACCGAGTCGACGGGCGACCAGGCCTCGGGCGCGTAGTCGTTGGTGAAGCCGAGAGCCGCGTACTCGACGGAGATGTCCTTACCGTCCTTGCCCTTGAGATACGCGTTCACCCCCGCCGAGTACGCCTGGAGGTACTGCTTCGTGGCGGGGGACAGCTTGCTGTCGTACTCCTGCTGTGCGACCTTGCGCCAGCCCAGCGTGCGCAGG
The DNA here is from genome assembly GCF_036231355.1 of Streptomyces sp. NBC_01431. Taxonomy (NCBI): domain Bacteria; kingdom Bacillati; phylum Actinomycetota; class Actinomycetes; order Kitasatosporales; family Streptomycetaceae; genus Streptomyces; species Streptomyces sp. NBC_01431. The sequence continues at coordinate 4,795,981 of NZ_CP109496.1, read as the reverse complement.
AAGGCATCGGTGTCGACCTGGCTGCTGCCGAACATCTCCGAGAGGCGGCCCGACGTCAGGTGGCGGCGGACGTCCATCTCCCAGAAGCGGTCCTGCGCCTGGACGTAGCCCTGGGCCATGAACAGGTCCGCGTCGCTGTCGGCGTAGATCTGCGGGACGCCGTAGTCGTCGCGCTTGACCTCGACCTGACCGGTCAGGCCCGGGAGCTTGATGGTGCCGGTGGTCTGTGGGAAGGACGCACGCACGGTGCTCACTCCCCAGTACGCGCCGTAGGCGACACCCGCGACGAGCGCCAGCACCAGGACGAGCACGAACAGCCTCAGGCGGCGCCCCCTCTTCCTGCTCGTCTTGCCGGCCGTCGTAGCGGCGGAAGGGGCGGTTGTGGTGGCGGGCATCGCTGTCCTTCGCGGGGCAGGGTGGTCCAGGAGTGCTGGGAGCAACCATAGGCGCAGCCGCTGACAGCCCCGGACGCGGTGTCTGGGTTGGCGTGCCCGCCCGCCGAACCAATTGGCCTCTCGCGTAAAGAAAGCGTCAAAGATTAGGTAAGGTAACGAAGTACCTTGGGTGGCGGAACGTTTCACCAGGTGCGCCCGAGGGAGCTCCCCGGATGCGCGCCCGGCGCCCCGGGATGCACGATTTTCAGGGGGCGCCCAACGGCGTCTGAGGGGAAGGATCGGCCACTGACTGTCCACCAGCTCAACGAACTCCTGCTCATCTGCTCGCTCGTCCTGCTCATCGCCGTCGCGGCGGTGCGCATCTCCTCCCGCAGCGGGCTCCCCAGCCTGCTCCTGTATCTCGGGATCGGGATCGCCATCGGGCAGGACGGCATCTTCAACGTCAAGTTCGACAACGCCGAACTGACGCAGGTGATCGGCTATGCCGCACTGGTGGTGATCCTGGCCGAGGGCGGCCTGGGCACCAAGTGGAAGGAGATCAAACCGGCGTTGCCGGCGGCCGTGGTGCTGTCGCTCGTCGGCGTCGCGGTGAGCGTGGGGGTCACGGCGGCGGGCGCGCACTATCTGGTGGGCCTGGAGTGGCGGCAGGCGCTCATCATCGGCGCGGTGGTGTCCTCCACGGATGCCGCGGCCGTCTTCTCCGTCCTGCGCAAGGTGCCGCTGCCCTCGCGCATAACCGGCGTCCTGGAGGCCGAGTCCGGCTTCAACGACGCCCCCGTGGTCATCCTGGTCGTCGCCTTCTCCACGCCCGGACCGGTCGACTCCTGGTACCTGCTCGTCGGGAAGATAGCCCTGGAGCTGGCCATCGGCGCCTCGATCGGCCTCGCGGTGGGCTGGCTCGGATCGTACGGACTGCGCCATGTGGCGCTACCCGCCTCCGGCCTCTACCCGATCGCCGTCATGGCGATCGCCGTGAGCGCGTACGCCGCCGGCGCGTTGGCCCACGGCTCCGGCTTCCTCGCCGTGTACCTGGCCTCCATGGTGCTCGGCAACGCCAAGCTCCCCCACTGGCCGGCCACCCGCGGTTTCGCCGACGGGCTCGGCTGGATCGCCCAGATCGGCATGTTCGTCCTGCTGGGCCTGCTGGTCACCCCGCACAACCTGGCCGCCGACTTCTGGCCGGCCGTGATCATCGGCCTCGTCCTGACCATGGTGGCCAGGCCGCTCGAAGTACTGCTCAGCCTGTTGCCGTTCAGGATTCCGTGGCAGGAGAAGGCCCTGATGTCGTGGGCGGGCCTGCGCGGCGCCGTGCCGATCATCCTCGCCACGATCCCGATGGTCTCCGGGATCGAGGGCAGCAAGAAGGTCTTCAACATCGTCTTCATCCTGGTCGTCGTCTACACCCTGGTCCAGGGACCGACGCTGCCGTGGGTGGCCCGCAAGCTCCAGCTCTCCGACGCCGACGAGGCCGCCGACCTGGGCGTCGAGTCCGCCCCGCTGGAGCGGCTGCGCGGCCATCTGCTGTCCGTGACCATCCCGCCGAAGTCGAGGATGCACGGCGTCGAGGTGCACGAGCTGAGGATGCCGCCGGGCGCCGCGGTCACCCTGGTGGTGCGCGACGGCAAGAGCTTCGTGCCGGGACCCACGACCGTGCTGCGGCGCGGCGACGAGCTCCTGGTGGTCGCGACCGATCCGGTACGGGACGCGGCCGAGGCGCGGCTGCGCGCGGTCGGCCAGGGCGGCAAGCTGGCCGGCTGGCTGGGCACCGGCACCGTGGTGACCGACCCCGCAAAGAATGCTAAGCCCAGACGAACAGCCCATTAAGCCGCGTGACGACCGAATAATCACAGGCCCAAAGTTGGCACTCCGTACTGAATCCTAGGCACGGGGTGCCAAAACTCTGTATCATGAAGGCACACCACTGATCGACCAACTCTGCCTGACGCAGAGCTGGCGCGACCGTATGGCGGTCGGGAGCTCCCCGCAGTAGCCCCCGGCATCTACCGCAGATCCGCGCAAGAGGACAGCTCTCGGCAACGCCCGCACCCACAAATACGTGCATGGGGCGCGCTACCAGGCGGCAGAAAGGCAAGGGGCCGTGGCATCCACGGTCACTTCTGACAAGCGGCCCGGTTACGGGCAGCTTCTGCGCACACCTGGCGCACTGTCCTTCCTCCTGCCCGGCTTCGCGGCCCGGCAGCCCTTCGCGATGCTCACCATCGGCATCCTGCTGCTCGTCCAGCACACCACCGGCTCCTACGGCGGCGCCGGCGCCGTTGCCGCCTTCACCGGCGTGTCCATGGCCCTGTTCGCCCCGCAGAGCGGCAAGCTCGCGGACCGCTTCGGGCAGCGCGCGGTCCTGGTGCCCGGCGTCCTTGTCCACGCGGCCTCCGTGTCCGTGCTGACCGCCCTGGCCCTGGCCGGCGCCCCCCTGTGGGCGCTGTTCATCGCGGCCGTGCCCACCGGCGCCTCGGTGCCGCAGGTCGGCCCCATGGTGCGGGCCCGCTGGGCGAACAAGCTCGACGGCTCGCCCCTGATGGCGACCGCCGCGGCCTTCGAGTCGGTGACCGACGAGTTCACCTTCGTCATCGGCCCGGTCCTCGCGACCGCCCTGTGCACGAGCGTGCACCCGGCGGCCGGACTGATCGCCGAGGCGTCGCTGACCCTCGTCGGCGGCCTGCTGTTCGCCGCCCGGCGCACCACCCAGCCCCCGGTGCGCAGCGCCGCCGAGCACGAGCAGGCCGAGCACACCTCCGCGCTGTCCATCCCGGGCGTACGCGTCCTGGCGATGGCCTTCCTCGGCATCGGTGCGGTCTTCGGCGGCATGCAGGTTTCGCTCACCGCGTTCGCTGAAGAGATCGGCAACCCCGGCATCAACGGCGTCCTCTACGGCATCTTCGCCGCCGGAAACATGCTGGCGGGCATCGTCTGCGGCGCCGTCGCCTGGAAGTCCGCGCCCCGCACCCGGCTGATCGCCGGATACGCGGCGCTGACCCTGGCGGCCTCCGGACTGTGGGCGGCGCACTCCGCCCTGCTGCTCGGCGGCCTCGGCCTGATCGTCGGCCTGTGCATCGCGCCCGCCCTGATCAGCGGCTACACGCTGGTCGAGACGCTGGTCCCGGCCACCTCGCGTACCGAGGCGTTCACCTGGCTGACGGGCGCGGTCGCGCTGGGCCAGGCCGCCGCCGTCACGGTGGCCGGTCGCCTGACCGACGCCCACGGTTCGACCGCCGGATTCCTGGTGCCGCTGGGGGGCACGGCGCTGGCCCTGGTCACGCTGCTCGCACTGCGCTCGCGGCTCGCTCCGCGCGCCCAGGCACGTACCGTGGCGCGTGGCGTGGGTCACCGTGTCCCCGTCACGGTGGACTGATTCCCGGGAATACGTCACTATGGACCGTCGTTAGCACTCATCGAGTGAGAGTGCCAGGAGGAAGACAAGTGCCGACCTACCAGTACCAGTGCACCGAGTGCGGCGAGGGCCTCGAGGCGGTGCAGAAGTTCACCGATGACGCCCTGACCGTATGCCCGAACTGCGACGGACGCCTGAAGAAGGTGTTCTCGGCGGTCGGCATCGTCTTCAAGGGATCCGGCTTCTACCGCAACGACAGTCGCGGCGCGTCGTCCAGCAGCTCGCCCGCGTCGTCGGCGGCGAAGTCGTCCAGTTCGTCGAGTTCGGACTCGAAGCCGGCCGCCTCTTCGTCGAGCTCCGGCTCGGCCTCGTCCAGCGCGAGCCCGGCCGCCTGACCCCAAGCCGCACAGAACCCCCGCCGTCACGACGGCGGGGGTTCTGGCATGTGAGGCCCCAGTTAATGTGACCGGCATGGCTAACGCAGAGATCGGCGTCATCGGCGGCTCGGGCTTCTACTCGTTCCTGGAGGACGTCACCGAGGTCCAGGTGGACACTCCCTATGGCGCCCCCAGCGACTCACTCTTCCTCGGCGAGATCGCCGGCCGCCGGGTGGCCTTCCTCCCCCGCCACGGCCGCGGCCACCACTTGCCGCCGCACCGCATCAACTACCGCGCCAACCTCTGGGCGCTGCGCTCGGTCGGCGCGCGCCAGGTCCTCGGACCGTGCGCGGTGGGCGGCCTGCGCCAGGAGTACGGGCCGGGCACTCTGCTCGTACCGGACCAGTTGGTCGACCGTACGAAGGCGCGCACCCAGACCTTCTTCGACGGGCTGCCGCTGCCCGACGGCTCGGTCCCCAACGTCGTGCACACCACATTCGCCGACCCGTACTGCCCCGATGGCCGCAAGGCGGCGCTGAGCGCGGCGGCGGGGCGCGGCTGGGACGCCGTGGACGGCGGCACGATGGTCGTCATCGAGGGCCCCCGCTTCTCGACCCGCGCCGAATCGCAGTGGCACGCGGCGATGGGCTGGTCGGTGGTCGGCATGACCGGGCACCCCGAGGCCGTCCTCGCCCGGGAACTGGGGGTCTGCTACACCTCGTTGTCCCTGGTGACCGACCTGGACGCGGGTGCCGAGAGCGGCGAGGGCGTCTCACACGCGGAGGTCCTCAGGGTCTTCGGCGAGAACGTGGCGCGCCTGCGCGAGGTCCTGTTCGACGCGGTCGCGGCCCTCCCGACGGCCGAGGACCGCGACTGCCTGTGCGCGCGGGCACACGACGGGTGGGAGCTGGGCATCGAACTGCCGTGAGGAAGCGATGCGGGGGTACCGGGGGGGGGAACGTGGGGAGCGCCGGGGGCGGGGGCTCCGCCAAGGGGCTTTCCGCCGGGGGCTTCCCGCTGGGGCCGAATCCGGCCTCCGTGCACGGGCAGTGCGGACGAGGGCAGCGCGGACCAGGGCCGTGCGGACCAGGGCAGCGGGGCTGAACTCCCCTTCCGGGTGAGCGAGTTGTCCACACAGGGCTGGTGATCCACAGGCCCCAGCAGGATCCCGCCGGGCAGGCGATCGTGGGAAACGTCCGAGCAGCACTCGCTCCTCACGATCGGCAGTGACCACCATGTCCACAACCCCCGCATCACCCGCTCCCCGCCCCCTTCCCTACCTGCCTCCTGTACTGGCGCCCGAACCCGGCGGGGTGCCGGTCTTCCCTCCGCTGCGGGTACGCGGAAGCCGGCAGCGGCTGCGGCGCGCGTTGCTCAGACGACGGCGGGCCGTGGCGGCCGGTCTCGCCGTGACGGCCGCGGCCCTGGCCGTCTCCAGCACGCAGGCGGCAGAGCGCCCGCACACCGTCGCCGCCCCTGCGTCAAGGGAGCGCGGGCCCGCGCGGCCGCCTGCGATGGTGTCGGCGCCGGTACGGATCGCGGACGCCGACGCCGTGCGGCTGCTGCGCCCCGGCGACCGGGTGGACGTGATCGCGTCCGCCACCTCCCCGTCGGGCGGCACGGGCCAAGCCCGTGTGGTGGCAACGGGCGTGCGGGTGAAGGCAGTTCCGGGTCGCCGCAGTACGCCTTCCGACCAAAGCGGCGCATCCTCGCAAGTAGGCGGCACGTCGCCGGAAGTGGGCGGCACGTCCTCGGAGGCGGGCGCGCTCGTCCTGCTCGCCGTACCCCGGGAAGTCGCCACGGCGCTGGCCGGCGCGGGCGCCGCGTCCCGACTGGCGGTGACCTTGTGCTGATTCGTACGGCCGAACGGTCAAGTCCCCCGTCTACGTATGCGGATTGGACAGCGCGGCGGCCCGCTGCCCAAGGTGGCGCAGGAGTTTGCGCTGCCCCCTGCACATACGAAGAAAGGCTCATTGGTGAGCGAGGACAAGACAGGCGTACTGGCCGGCTTCAAGGCCTTCCTGATGCGCGGCAATGTGATCGATCTGGCTGTCGCGGTGGTCATCGGCGCCGCGTTCACCAACATCGTGAACTCGGTCGTGAAGGGTGTGATCAATCCGCTGGTCGGCGCGTTCGGCACCAAGGCTCTGGAGAGCTACAGCTCCTGTCTGAAGGGTCCCTGCACCAGCGACTCCGGCATCCAGATCCTCTGGGGCGGGGTGCTGAGCGCGGTCCTCGGCTTCCTCATCACCGCCGCCGTCGTCTACTTCCTGATGGTGCTGCCGATGGCAAAGTTTCTGGCCCGGCGTGCCGCGCACGACAAGGTGGTGGAAAGTGTGCACGAAACCATGGAGATCAGCGAGCTGGAAGTGCTGAAGGAGATCCGCGACGTCCTGATCGCCCAGCGCGACTCGGGCCCCACGGGCCCAACGAGCCCAGCGAACTCCTAGCGCCGGGCGACACGGCGCCGACGCCTCGCCCCTCCCGTGCCCGTCCAATGACCGGCGCGGGCCCCGCGCCCCGGACCCACTTTCCGTCAGATGTGACGGGGCGGCACGGCTCAGATGTGACGGGGCGGCACGGCTCAGATGTGGTGGGGCGGCTTCTCGTCCAGGAAGCGTGCCAAGTCCGCGGCGCTGCCGGCCGAAGCGGGCCGCTCGCCCCACCCACGGTCCGTGTCGTCCGCCGATTGCTGGTCCAGCGGATCATCGAAGATCAGCGTCGGCTTGGACTGCTCCTTGGGCGCTGGTTCCCGGTCGCGCGGTCCGGGGGCGGGGGCGGTGCTCATGCCTCAAGGGTACGGCGGACGCCAGCGGCGCACACGCCCCGGTCAGCGACCCCGTCAGCGGTCCTCGGGGCCGCGCCACCCGCCCCCGGAGTCCAGTCAGCGGCCCCCAGGGTCGAGCACCCAATCCCCGAGGACGAGCCCCCCACCCCCGAGGCCCAGCCCCCCGCCCCCGGCACCCCGTCAGCGGTCCTCGGGGTCGAGCGCCCAGAGGCCGAGGACCGCCAGGAACGACAGGGCGAGGAATCCGGCGCCCCACCAGCCGGTCCCGGTGTTGCCCTTCATCCACTCGTTGACCACCACGGTCAGGCCCCAGAGCTGGCCGATGACGACGGTGATCGCGAGGACGAGCCGGGCCGTCAGCTTCGAGGACCGCTCCGGCTCCTGCTCACTGCCCGCGCCCGGCCCGGGACCGGTGTGCCGGATCCGGGGATCGCCATAGCCGCTGGTCGCCCGGATCTGCGGATAGCGCTCGTGCACCGGCCGGTTGAGCCGGGGTTGTGCGGAGCCGGGGGTGTACGAGGGCCGCAGGGGAACAGCGGGGCCGCGGGCCGAATCCGCGGCCCGCCCCGGACGCGGGCCGACCCGGGACCGCGAGTCGCCCCCGGGCCCCCGGCCGATGAGCCCACGGGCGCGCGGGCCGAAGCGGTAGGGACCGGGGCGGTCGGGGTCGGGGCTGCCGCCCGAGCCGGGTCCCGTATATCCGTCGGTGCTCATGTCCGTGTACTCCTCTCCGCCACCTTGCCGTTCGCACCGGGACAGCCGATACGGGCCGCCATACCGGGCTTGTCGGCGAACTGTCGGCACATGGCGTGCTCGACGCTCTCGCCGGAGCGCGCCGTGGCCACCGCCCAGACGCCGCCGTCGGCCTCCTCGACGAGCAGCACCCTGGGAAGTGGGCGCGGCGGCGGGCCGGCGGTGACCTCCCCGGTGCGTGCGTCGAAGACCCCTTCGTGGCAGGGGCAGTACAACTCGCCCTCGCTGCCGCGTTCCTCGCGCCACAGCACCCCGCAGGCCAGATGCGTACACACGGCGGAGTAGCCGACGAGGGTGCCGTCCTTGAGGCGGACGGCTACCGCGCGGTCGTCGTCGCCGGGGAAGCGGAAGGCGATTGACTCGCCGGGGGCCAGCGTGAGCGCGACCCGCTTGGCGTCGGGCGGGGCGTCGCTGTCGCCGTGCCGGTGCAGCACACCGCCGGCCACGGCGATCCCGCCGACGGCCAGGCCACCGGAGACGGTGGCGACGATGCGCAGGTAGTCACGGCGGGTGGTGAGGGAATCGGCGGCGATGCGGTCGTGGAGGGCGGCCTGGGCCGGGTCGGCGGCGGGGTCGGGGGCGGGCGGCGGCTGATCGGTGACGCTCATCGGGCGACGTCCTTCCCGTTGACCTCGACGATCGGCAGGCCGCCGGGCACCGGCCACTGGACCTTGTCGGCGGGCACGACCATCGCCACGCCCGTAGAGACGACGACATCGCCGAACGTGAAGGAGTCGGCGACCTGGACGCCGGGGCGCTCGGCCTGGAGCTCCTCCAACGTTCCGTAGAACAGCGCACCGGTCGGGCAGACCGTGGCGCACATGGGGGCAAGGCCGTAGGCGGTGCGGTCGTAGCAGAGGTTGCACTTCATCTGAAGCTTCGCCTGGAGGTCGATCTTCGGTACGCCGAAGGGGCAGGCGTTGACGCAGTTCGCGCAGCCGATGCAGCGGGTGGTGTCGGCCTGCTGCACCACACCGTCCGCGGTCACCAGGATCGCGTCGGCCGGGCAGACCTCGGCGCACGGCGCGACCGGGTCCTCGCAGTGCATACAGACAGTGGGAAGGGAGGCTACGGAATGGCCCTCGTCGGGATAGTCGAGATGGATCATGGACTTCCCGCGGTGCGAGTCGCACTCGCGGCAGGCGGACACACACGCCTGGCAGCCGATGCAGCGCCCCGGGTCGATGAAGATCGTTCTGCCCATCACGGCGAGCGTCAGCTCCTCTCCGCGGTGCCACGACCCTGCGGCGACGTGGGCGGCAGGGGGTCGGTGCGCGAGACCTGGGCGGCCGGATACGCCTGCCGCCCCGGACCGGTCGGCGGCGCCGGCACCTCGTCGATCCGCTCGGCGGCCTCGATGCGGCAGGCACACACCTTGTACTCGGGAATCTTGGAACGGGGGTCGAGGGCATCGATGGTGAGCGCGTTGGCGGCCGTCGGAACGGGCCAGTGGTACGGGATGAACACCGTGTCGGGGCGGATGGCTTCGGTGACCAGAGCGGGAAAGACCCCGCTGCCGCGCCGGGTGACGACACGGACCGGGGCACCGTTGCGGAAGCCGTGCGAGGGGTGGATCTCCACCCAGGGACGCGGAGTCTGCTCGACCAGCGCGCCGAGCCGGCGGGTCTGGTTCCCGGACAGGAAGTGCGCCACCGTCCGGCCCGTGGTCAGCGACATCGGGTGCTCTTCGTCGTACGGGTCCATCGGCGGATGCCATTCCACGACCTGCATGTGCACCTTGCGGTCCGGGTGGAAGGTCTGCCCGTCCTCGAAGAGGCGGGGCGTGCCGGGATGGTCGGTGGAGGGGCAGGGCCAGGAGATACCGCCGCTCTCCTCCAGGCGTTCGTAGGTGATGCCGTAGTAGTCGTTGACCGTCCCGGCCGACGCGATCCGCAGCTCCTCGAACACCTCACGCGAGCCCGGGAAGACGAACTTGTCTCCCACTCCCAGGCGTTGAGCCAGCTGGCACATCACCCAGGTGTCGGTGCGCACCCCGCCGGGCGGCTCCTGCGCCTTGTTGTGCTTGACCACCCTGGCCTCGGCATTCGCCATCACGCCCTCGTCCTCGGCCCAGGTGGTGACGGGGAAGACGACGTGCGCGTTGGCCGCCGTCTCGGAGAGGAAGAAATCGAATTGAGCGTGGAACTCCAGACAGTCGTAACCGGCCTTGACCGTCGCGTAGTTGGGGAGGGAGACGAAGGGGTTGTTGCAGATGCCGATCAGGCCGCGGATCTCCTGCCGCTGCATCTGCCAGACCATTTCCATCATCGAGGTGCCTGCCGACGGGAGTTCGGACTCCTCGATCCCCCAGATCTCGCAGATCTGGCGCCGGTGCTCCGGGTCCGTGATCGACCGTCCGCCGGGCAGCAGGTCGGCCTTCTGGCCGTGCTCCCGGCCGCCCTGGCCGTTGCCCTGGCCGGTGATGGTGCCGTAACCGGCGCCGGGTTTACCGAGGTTGCCGGTGGCCGCACACAGGTTGATGACGGTCAGGCAGTTCTCGACGCCCTGCGAATGGTGCTCGATGCCCCGAGCGTGCCAGGCCATCGCCCGGCGAGCGCCCGCGAAGGTCCGGGCGACCTGGACGACCTGGGAGGCGGGGATGCCGCAGATGTCCGCGGCCCGCTCGGGGGTGTAGGAGGCGACGGTGGAGCGCACCTCGTCCCAGCCGGTGGTGTGCTCGGCGAGGAACTGCTCGTCGGTGAGCCCCTCGCTGATGACGACGTTCAGTACGGCATTGAAGAAGGCGGCGTCGGTGCCGGGCTTGAGGGCGACGTGGATGTCGGCGGTGCGCGCGACGGCCGTCTCGCGCGGGTCGACCACGATGAGGGTGGCACCGCGGTCCCGGGCGCCCCACAGGTACTGGGTCATGACGGGGAAGCACTCCCCGACGTTGGACCCGGCGATCAGCAGACAGTCGGTGAGGAGGATGTCGGAGAACGGATTGCCCGCCCGGTCGATCCCGAAGGCGAGCTTGTTGGCGCCGGCGGCGGACACCATGCACAGCCGGCCGTTGTAGTCGACGTGCCGCGTCTTGAGGGCGACCCGGCCGAACTTGCCGACCAGGTAAGTCTTTTCGGAGAACAGGCTGGCCCCGCCGAGCAGCCCGAAGGCGTCGTTGCCGTGGGCACCCTGGATGCGGCGGATCTCGGCGACCGTGAAGTCCAGCGCCTCCTCCCAGGAGGCCTCGCGGAACGGCTCGTCGCGAGAGCGGCGCATCAGCGGGGCGGTCAGCCGGTCGGGGTGGTTGACCTGCTGGTAGGCGTTGATGCCTTTGGGGCACAGCCGCATCCGGTTGATGTCGTGGTCGCGGGGCTCGACGCCGAACACCTTGCCCGCCCTGTTGACGCGCAGATACATCCCGCACTGCACACCGCAGAAGCAGCAGTGGGTGGGGACGAGGGTCTCGCCGTTCTGGTCGGCGTGCCACTGGTCGGCGGGGATGCCGCCCGCGTCGCGGAAGTTGCGGGTGCCGGGCGGGGCGATCGAGGGGTCGAGCGGAAGGGACCGGCTGCTCACTTGAAGCCCTTCTTGACGTGGCCGAGGTATGCGGAGCCGCGCAGGACCCGCTTGCAGCGCGGGCAGTACGCGGCCCAGGCGTCGAAGTCGAGCTTCAGGTCGCGCATGGTGCCCCGCAGGTTCTCGACGTACGGGGCGGTGTCGATGGGCTCGCCGCAGCGCTTGCAGACGAACACCTGCTCGTCCTGGCGGCCCGTGTACTTGAAGAGCTGCATGCCGACCGCGGCGGGCCGCTGCACGATGTGGAAGAACTTCCCGAACGGGATGTAGATCAGCGTGAACACCACCGACACCATGTGCAGGACCGCCAGGAACTGGTAGCCGCCGCCGTGCAGGAAGATCGACGAGAAGGTGAGGAGGAGCCCCGTCACGGAGATGACGATCAGCGCGATCAGCGGGACGAGGTCATAGCCGAAGCGCTGGCCGGTGATGGCCCCGCGGTCCTTCATCCGCCGCCACAGGAAGTACGAGGCGCCGGGGATCACCAGGACCGCGGCGATGTCCAGGCCGTGGAACATCAGCCATCCCGCGAGGCTCAGCGAGTCGAAGCCAAGGATCTTGAACCCCCAGATCCGCATCTCGTACCCGGGTCCGGCACCGGAGTCACCGGTGAACGTGAACCAGCCCCAGGTGAGCGGAAACGTGATCGCGGCGGCCAGGAGGCAGCCCCAGAAGATCAGCTGATGCGCGGCCCAGCGGGCGTGCGAACGGGCGCCGAGGAACTTCTGGAAGCCGAGATAGGTGGCGATCATCCTCGGCAGGGCGGTGGGCGCCTGGCGGAAGTTCGCGGCCGAGAACAGGCTGCGCCAGCCCTGTTTGAAGAGGCGGCGGGCGCCGGGAGAGGAGATCCAAACGGTGTAGCGGTAAGCGACGCCGAAGGCCAGGAACACGGTGGCGACCGCGTACGGAAGGAGCGCGGAGTCGAAGTCCTTGAGCAGCCGGCTGCCGAACACGATGGCCAGAACGAGAAGGAGGGAGATGGCTGTGCCGGCCAGCGACGCGCGCAGCGCTACGGAAGGCGGGGCGGGTGCGGCGGCGGTGACCGGCGGCGGCACGGCCGGGGAGGAGGCGTCCGGTGGGGCGGTGAGGGGTGCGGGCGGCTCGGTCACCCCATCACGTTAGGGACATTCCAGTATCTACCACCTGTTTTAGTGGTCAACAGGGTGAGGGCGCACCCGGAGACAACGGGCCTAGCCGGCATCCCCATCGGGCGTCGGCATGACATCAAACTACTGAAGGAGGCGGACAAGATCCCTTTCCGAACACTTCTCGACGAGCCGGCCGTTCTCGATGCGGTGGATCACCGCCGCGGTTGTCTCCACCGGCTTGCCTGTGGCGGGGATGCCGGGAAGGTCCTTCTCGTGCACTCCACGGGCCGTCAGCCGGGTCACGAGCGTTTCAGGTCGCGAGGCTGGGCCCCCTCGGACCGCGAGGCCGGGTCCTCTCAGGGGGCGAGGTACCCCGCCGCCTCCCTCAGGGGGCAAGACCAGATCTCCCTCGCGCCGCGACGGGCGGCCCCCTCTGGCCGCGAGGCCGGGCCCCCTCGGATCGCGAAGGCAGGCATAGTCGCGGCACGAGGCCAGGCCTCCTCGGAACTGCCGGGACGAGCCCCAGGACGGCGAGAACGAGACGCCCCGGGGCGCCGGGACGGGGGGCTAGTGTCGGCCCCTGTGACTGAATCCCCCTCCCATCTCACTGCCACAGCCGATGCGTACGACGCCGTCGCCGTCCTCTACGCGGAGCTCTTCCGCGACGCGTACGCCGAGTTGCCGCTGGACCGCGCGATGCTTGCGGCGTTCGCCGATTCCGTACGGACGGCGGGCGCCGGGCCTGTCGCCGAGCTGGGGTGCGGCCCCGGCCATGTGACGGCGCACTTGCGGGACCTGGGGCTGGACGTCTTCGGCGTCGACCTGTCGCCGGTGATGATCGATCTGGCCCGCCGGGCCTACCCGGACCTGCGCTTCGAAGTGGTTTCGATGGACGCCTTGGACCTGGCCGCCGGCACACTGGCCGGCATCGCGTCCTGGTACTCGGTCATCCACACCCCGCCGCACGAAATACCGTCGTACATAGACGAGTTCGGTCGCTTGCTGGCTCCGGGCGGCCACCTTCTGCTCGCCTTCTTCGAGTCCGAGGGCGATCCGGTGACGGCGTTCGACCACAAGGTGACGACGGCCTACCGGTGGCCGATCGACGACCTGGCCGCACTGGCACGCGAGGCGGGCTTCGCGGAAGTCGGACGGATGCTGCGCGAGCCCCGCGAAGGAGAGCGGTTCCGGCGCGGCCACCTGCTGATGCGCAAGCGGTAGCGGTAGCGGTAGGCGGTAGCGGTAGGCGGTAGCGGCGGCGACGGCGACGGCGACGGCGACGGCGACGGGCTATACCGGCAGCGGCAGGCAGTAGGCGGCAGACGGCAACAACAGCGGCAAGCGGCAGCGGCAAGCGGCGGCAGCAGGCTGTACCGGTAGCGGCAGGGGGTAGCAGCAGGGGCAGGCGGTAGCGGCAGGCGGTCCCAGTAGCTGCCACCACCCCCAGCGGCCCGCACCGCCGGGCGCACGGCTCGCCCGCCGCCCCTTGTGCTGAACCGGTACGAATCCCCCCGGCCGCAAGTGTTCGTCGTCCGGCGTGCCGGTGTGTCTGGTGTGCTGGGCGCATGCCACGCATGACCGCACGCAGCCGGCACGAGGCACACCGCGCCTCGACTCCGCTGGAGCTGTTCTTCGATCTCTGTTTCGTCGTCGCCGTCGCCCAGGCCGGCGCCCGGCTCGTCCACGCGCTCGCGGAGGGGCACGTGGGCGCCGGCCTCGCCGGGTACGCGGCCGTGTTCTTCGCCATTTGGTGGGCGTGGATGAACTTCACGTGGTTCGCCTCGGCGTACGACACCGACGACACCCTGTACCGAGTCGTGACGCTCGTCCAGATCACCGGTGTGCTGATCCTCGCCGCCGGGGTGCCCCGCGCCTTCGACGACCACGATTTCACGATCTCTGTCATCGGGTACGTGGTGATGCGGCTCGCGATGACCAGCCAGTGGCTGCGGGCCGCCGCGTCCTGCCGGGACCGCGCCGAACGCCAGGTGTGTCTGCGGTACGCGGCGGGCATCGTGGTGTGCCAGCTCGGCTGGGTCGGCATGCTGTTCGTGCCGGAGTCGGCCCGCAGCTGGGTGTTCCCCCTGCTGGTACTCGCCGAGTTGTCCGTGCCGGTGATCGCCGAACAGCGGCGCAGTACCAGCTGGCATCCGCACCACATCGCCGAGCGGTACGGCCTGTTCACGCTGATCGTGCTGGGCGAGACGGTGTCCGCGGCCACCATCGCCGTACAGGAGGCGCTCGACGAGCACGACGAGCTGGGCGATCTGCTGCCGCTGGCGGCGGGCGGGTTGTTGATCGTGTTCGCGGCCTGGTGGATCTACTTCGCCGTCCCCATTCACCACCACCTCTCCTCCAACCGGCAGGGTTTCGTGTGGGGTTACGGCCACTATGTGGTGCTCGCGTCAGCCGCCGCGATCGGCGCGGGCATCGAGGTCGCGGTCGAGCAGACCGTCGGCAAGGCCCACATCTCGACGGCGGCGGCCGCCTCGGCCGTGACGGTCCCGGCCTCGCTGTTCATGCTGACGGTGTGGCTGCTGCACTCCCGCCACTTCAAGCAGGGCCTCGCCCAGCAACTGACGCTGCCGGTGGCCGCGTTGGTGATTCTGCTGTGTACGTTCGCGGGCCGTGCGGCGGTGCCGCTGGCGGGTGGTGTGGCGGCGCTGACCGTGGCGGTGGGGGTGACGCTGAAGGGTCGTCGGCCGGAGCGGACCGGCCCGGCCTGAGGACCCGCTCCCTCATCCCGTCGGGACCGCCCGGCGAAGGGGGACGCGTCCGGCCTCGTGGGCCAGAATCGGCCGCATGCGCTATTTCCTGCTGGGGCCGCTCCGCATCGAAGGCCCCGAAGCCGTCCCCGCCGGGGCGCGTCTGCGCTCGCTGCTCGCGTTCCTGCTACTGAACGCCGGGCGGACGGTCCCGGCCGGCCGGCTCGTGGACGCGCTGTACGGGGACGAGCCGCCGGTCGGGGCCACCAACGCCCTTCAGTCGCAGGTCTCCCGGCTGCGCAGGACCCTGGCCATCGAGCACGGCCCGGCCGGATACCGCCTCGCGGCCGACCCGGACGACGTGGACGTACTCCGCTTCGAACGGCTGGCCAGGGACGGCGCGCGGGCCCGGGAGGCGGGCGATGCGGGGCGTGCGGCGGTACTCCTTCGCGAGGCGCTGGGACTGTGGCGCGGGCCCGCGCTCGTGGACGTGGCGGACGCTCCGTTCGCCGCCGCGCAGAGCGCCCGCCTGGAGGAGCTGCGGGCGGCCGCCGTCGAGGAGCGGGCCGAGGCCGAACTCGCCCTGGGCACCGACCCGGCCGAGCTGCTGGGGTGGCTGCGCGAGGCGGTGGCGGCGCATCCCCTGCGGGAACGGCTGCGGGGTCAGCTGATGCGGGCCCTGCGGCGTGCCGGGCGGCCGGCCGAGGCGCTTGCCGAGTACGAGCGGGCCCGCGAGCTGCTGGCCGGGGAACTCGGCACCGACCCGTCCCCCGAGCTCGCGGCCGTGCACCTGTCCATCCTGCGCGGCGAGCAGTCTCCCCCGCCGCCCTCGTCCCGGCTCCCCGCCCAGCTGACGTCGTTCGTCGGCCGTGACGACGAACTGACCGCCCTGATCGCCCTGTTGGGGGCGTCGCGCCTCGTCACGCTGATCGGGACGGGCGGCGCCGGCAAGACCAGGCTCGCCCTGGAGGCCGCGGCGCGGCTGCCCGGCGAGGTGTGCTTCGTCGACCTGACGTCCGCGACCGGGGCGGTCTCCGCCGTCCGCACCGCCCTCGGCCTCCGCGACACCGGCCCCCTTGCCGGCACTGGTACCGGGACGGGCACCGGCACCCGCACAGGTACAGGCACCGGCACCGGCACCGAAACAGACGCGGACACCCACACCCCCACCCACACCCGCACTGGCCCCAGCGGCGGCGATGCGGAGGCAGCCCTCGTCACCGCGCTCCAGGACCGCAACCTGCTCCTCGTCCTTGACAACTGTGAGCAGATCATCGAGGAGGCCGCCCTCCTCGCCCACCGACTGCTCTCCCGCTGCCCCGGTCTGCGCATCCTGGCCACCAGCCGCGAAGCGCTCGGCATAACTGGTGAGTCCCTGCGCCCGCTCGGCTCCCTAGCCACAGCATCGGCCGTACGCCTCTTCACTGATCGGGCGACGGCGGTCCAGCCGGGCTTCACCCCGGATGGCCCCAACTCCCCACTCCTGCAACGCATTTGCACGGATCTGGACGGCCTCCCGCTGGCGATCGAGCTGGCGGCGGCCCGGCTGAGGCAGCTGCCGCTGTCCGAGATCGCGAGCCGCCTGGACGACCGCTTCGGGCTCCTGTCGCGCGGCGACCGCACCAAGCCCGCCCGGCACCGCACCCTTCGCGCGGTGGTCGAGTGGAGCTGGTCGCTGCTGAGTGATCGGGAGCGGGAGTTCGCGGCACAGCTGACCGTCTTCGCGGGCGGCGCGACAGCGGAGGCGGCCGCTCTGGTCTGCGGCGCGGGCCCCGACGCGGACGACCTGCTCGCCTCCCTCTGCGACAAGTCACTGGTGGAGGCAGGACAGGGCCGGTACCGCATGCTGGAGACGATCCGGGCGTACGCTGCCAAGCAACTGCCGTTCCTCGAACGCGAGTTGACGGCCCGAGCCCACACTGCACACTTCCTCGACCTGGCCGAGATGGCCGACCCGGAGCTGCGGTCATCAGGTCAACTCCGGTGGCTGGAGCGGCTTTCCGCGGAGCACGCGAACCTTCGGGCGGCGCTGGTCAGGTCTGTCGGGGTGGCCGGATCGGCGGACGGGGCAGACCACCCCCGCGCCCTCCGCCTCATCGCCGCCCTGTCCTCCTTCTGGTGGCTGCGAGGCCTGCGCGGGGACGTGGCCCCCGTCGCCGCCGACATGCTGCGTGCCCTCGACGGCCGCGTACCGGAGGGGTTCGAGGAGGAGTACGTGCTGTGTGTGCTGGCGGCTGGGGCGGGCGGAGCCGCGTCCGGGGCGGACCTGGCGCGGGCCGGGCGGATCGTGGCTCAGCGGGACCGGGCGTTCCGGCAGCCGTTCACCGCGTTCCTGTGGGCGATCTCGGCGGGCCCGTCGGCCGCGGCCGAGCGGCCCGAGCTGACCGGCGACGACCCCTGGTCGCAGGCGCTCGCCCGCGCGGGCGCGGGGCATCTGCACCTCTTCCACTCCCGCGTCGAGGAGGCTTCGCGCGATCTGTCGGCGGCGCTCAGCGCCTTCCGCGAGCTGGGTGAACGCTGGGGCACGGCAACCACCCTGACAGGACTGGCCGCAGTCCTCGCCGCCCAGGGCGACCGGGAAACCGCGCTGGCCCGCACCGGCGAGGCACTGGCGCTGTTCCGGGAGATCGGCGTCTGGGAGGACATCGCCGACCTGCACGTCCAGCGGGCCGAACTCCTGGAAGCGATGGGCGACTTGGCGGGCGGGCAGCAGGAGCGGGAGTGGGCGCGGACCGCGGCACGACGGGCGGGGGTCATCAGGTGACAGCCACACGCGGGGTCGCCCGCTGACGGTACCCCGTCCCCCGGTCAGCGCGCGGTGCGCGAGCGGTCAGCGGCCCCGGCGAGAGTCGTTCTCGCCGGGCGGGAGAGCCCGGCGCAGACCGCGGAGCCAGTCCACGGAGGCAGTCCACGGAAGCGGCCCACCTCCGACACCGCACCGGCCACCACACAGGGGAGCATCACCATGTCCGACCACATCACGTCCGACGGCACCACACCCGACCACACCATGTGCAACCGCCCCACGCCCGACCACACGACCCCCACCCTCCCCGCCCTCCCCCTCACACTGCGCGGCAAGACCGCGCTCGTCACCGGGGCCTCTCGGGGGATCGGGCGGGGCATCGCGTTGCGGCTCGGCGGCGAAGGGGCGCTCGTGGTGGTCCACTACGGGAACGACGGCGCCGCCGCCCAGCAGACCGTGGACGCGATCGTGGCGAACGGCGGGCGGGCCTTCGCCGTCGGCGCCGACCTGGGAAGCGTCGAGGGTGTCGAGCGGCTCGCCGACGCCGTGCGCAGCGGGCTGCGCGCCCACACCGGCGAGGAGTCGCTCGACGTCCTCGTGAACAACGCCGCCCTGGGCGGTGCGCACCGGCCCTTCGGCGCGACGGGGCCCGACCTCTTCGACCGGCTCTTCGCGGTGAACGTACGAGCGCCGTTCTTCCTCGTACAAAAGCTGCTGCCGAGCCTGCGCGACGGTGGGCGGATCATCAACATCGGTTCCGCCGTGACCCGGATCGCGCTCGGCGAGGAGTTGGCGTACGCGATGACGAAGGGCGCGATGGAGACGTTCACGCGGACGCTGGCGAACGAGGCGGGGGCGCGGCGGATCACCGTCAATACGGTCGCGCCGGGGCCGACCGAGACCGACCGGACCCGCGCCTTTCTGCGCTCGTCACCGGAGATGGAGGCGATGATGCTGAAGGGCCAGGCGATGCCGTGGATCGGGCAGCCCGACGACATCGCGGGACCGGTCGCGTTCCTCGCCTCGGACGACGGACGCTGGGTCACCGGGCACGTGCTCGACGCCACGGGCGGCACCTATCTCGGACCGAAGTTCTGACCGAACCGGCGTGGTAGGGATGGGGGTTATGAAGAGCTCCCTCGCCGATGTGCCCGGGTTCCGGGTCGGTCACGCGGCCGTTCCCGGACCGGACGCGCTGAGCGGTACGACCGTCGTGCTCGCCCCGATCGGCGGCGCCGTCGCGGCGGTCGACGTGCGCGGGGGCGGCCCCGGTACGCGGGAGACCGACGCGCTGGACCCGAAGAACGTCGTCGAGCGCATCGACGCCGTGGTGCTGACCGGCGGCAGTGCGTACGGACTCGACGCGGCGGCCGGGGTGATGGCCTGGCTGGAAGAGCATGAACGCGGGGTCCGGGTGGGGCCCGAGCCGCACCAGGTGGTGCCGGTGGTGCCCGCGGCCTGCGTGTTCGATCTGGGTCGCGGCGGCGACTGGCGGGCCAGGCCCGATGCTTCGGTGGGCCGGGCGGCCGTGGAGGCGGCCGGCACCGAGGTCGGCGAGGGCAGCGTGGGCGCGGGGACCGGGGCGGTGGTCGGCGGGCTCAAGGGCGGCGTCGGCACGGCGAGCGTCACGCTCGCCTCGGGTGCGACGGTGGGTGCGCTCGTCGTCGCGAACGCGGTCGGCTCGGCCGTCGACCCGGCGAACGGGGTGCTGTACGGGGAGTACGGGGCGGGGCCCGTCCAACTCCCCTCCCGTGACGTTCACTTGGCGGCGCTTGAGCGGTTGGCGCGGGCGCGCGCGACGAGCGGGCTGCCGCCGCTCAACACCACGCTCGCGGTGGTGGCCACCGACGCCCGGCTCAGCAGGCCACAGGCCCAGAAGCTCGCCGGGACCTCACACGACGGGCTGGCCCGCGCGATCCGCCCCGTCCACCTGATGCACGACGGGGACACGGTGTTCGCGCTGGCGACCGGCACCCACAACGCCGGCGCCGAGGCGGCGCTGGGCCCCGAGGAGGTGAACCACGTTCTGGCCGCCGGGGCGGATGTCGTGGCGCAGGCGATCGTGCGGGCGGTGCGGGCCGCCGAAAGCATCGAGGGACCCGGGGGAACTTTTCCCTCTTATGGGGATCTGTACGGGAGTTGAGACCTCGTAACACCTCGGATGTGAGGGGCCTCACACCCGATTCCCGCAACCATTCACCCATTTGGGTGCTCTATGCACGTACTGGATTTTATCCCGCAGTACATCACGCAGACATGGAGCAGCCCGTGACACCGCCGGCGTCGGACTACGCAGCGCAGCCTCAGCAGTTCAGCATCCCGCGCCCCGCGCGTCCGCTTGCCCGGCGCCGCGCCCGGCTGATCGCCGGAGCGGCCGGCCTGCTGGTCGGCGCGCTCGCCCTGACCGCTTGCAGCGGCGACGCGAAGGCGAGCGACAGCTCCAAGGACGGCAAGGGCACGGACGCCTCGGCCGCCAAGGACGCCTCGACGCTGAAGATCACCATCTCCGCGAAGGACGGCTCGACCAACGCCTCCATCAACGACGTCACCGTCAAGGCGGAGGGCGGCAAGCTGTCCGACGTGACGATGACCGAGGTGCAGGGCGGCAAGGCGGTGCCCGGCGCGCTCGCGGCCGACGGGCTCTCCTGGAAGCCGGCCGGCAAGGTCGAGCGCGGCACCCAGTACAAGATCACCGCGAACGGCAAGGACGACAAGGGCCGGGCCGCGACGGAGAACTCGCAGTTCTCCACCGTTTCGGCGAAGGACAGCTTCATCGCCAACTACACCCCCGACGACGGCTCCACGGTCGGTGTCGGCATGCCGGTGTCCTTCAACTTCAACAAGGACATCACCAACAAGAAGGACGTCCTCTCCCACATCACGGTGACCAGCAGCAGCGGGCAGCAGGTCGTCGGGCACTGGTTCAACTCGCAGCGCCTCGACTTCCGCCCCGAGGAGTACTGGAAGGCCGGGTCCAAGGTGACGATGAAGATCGACCTGGACAAGGTGGAGGGCGCCAAGGGCATCTACGGCGTGCAGTCGAAGGAAGTCAACTTCACCATCGGCCGCAACCAGGTCTCCACCGTCGACGTGAAGACGCAGGAGATGACCGTTCAGCAGGACGGCAAGACCATCAAGACGATTCCGGTGTCGACCGGAAGCTCCGAACACCCCACCTACAACGGGCAGATGGTGATCTCGGAGAAGTTCACCCAGACCCGCATGAACGGTGACAGCGTGGGCTTCGGCGGCGAGTACGACATCAAGGACGTGCCGCACGCGATGCGCCTGTCCACCTCGGGCACCTTCATCCACGGCAACTACTGGGGCGACCCGTCGGTGTTCGGCAACGACGGCACCAGCCACGGCTGCGTCGGCATGAAGGACGTGAAGGGCGCCGCCGGCGACACTCCGGCCAAGTGGATGTTCGACCACAGCCTGATCGGTGACGTGGTCGTCGTGAAGGGCTCGCCGGACAAGACCATCGCACCGGACAACGGTCTGAACGGCTGGAACCTGCCCTGGGCGCAGTGGACGGCGGACAGCACCTCCTGACCAACCGCCGCTGCCCTGCGGCGACTTCTCCGGCCGGCCCCTCCACCGCGAGGCGCCGGCCGGAGAAATTTTCGGCCATGCCCGCTGCGCGAACCGCGATCAGGGGCTACGTTGAGCACCTTCTACGTGACCAACAGCGACGGCCGGGAGAAGCCTTGGTGCGCAATGTGCCCAACCAGAGTGGCGGCGAGGGCGAGCGAGGGACCGGCGGCGAGTCGGTCGAGGAGCAGCTGACCGGCCTACTCGGGCGCGCGCTGAACTCGTTCGACCTCCCCGACGAACTGATCGAACGCCTCGACTCGGCCCTGGCGCACACCACGTCGCTGCACTCCTCGCTGCACACCTCAGCGCAGGGCCCGGCCGGCCACCGCCTGAGCCGCGAGACGTACCGGCACTGCTACCTCCTCCTGGACGGCAGCACCATCACCCTGTGGGAGCTGGCCCACCACGACGGCCGCGAGTACGCCCATGAGGTGTACGCGGCCGAGGAGGACGCCCACATCGCCGCGGCACGCCTGCACGGCCGGGCGCTGCCGCCGGAGTCGACCCGAGTGGCGGACGAACTCCGCCGTGGAGGCGGCGAGTTCGGTAGTGCCGACGCCTCCGGCTCGCTCGCGGACTTCGAAGGGGGCTGGGAGGCCGGGTTCGGCCCCGATGTCCTCACCGAGCCGGACGGCGCCTCGCTCGGCACCGGCCCCGGCAGCGACCTCGCGCTGCTCGCCGCGCTGAGCGCCGCCCCACTCCCCCGCCTCTACGCCCCGGACGACTCGGCGGACCACGCGCGCCGGCTGCTGCGCCGCGCCGAGAACCCGGACCGCCCCGGCGAGCACACCGCGCGGCGGCTGCGCTCCGCGCACGCGCACCAGATCACCCAGGCGTTCGGCAGCCACTGCCACGCGGCGGGCCGCGACGCCGGGTTCGTACTGTACGAGCACGCGTTCCTGCTGCTCGACGGCAGCGAGCTGAGCCTGTGGGAGGTCGAGCACACGGCGACTCCGGACGGCCGCCACATGTGCGAGGTGTACGCGACCGAGCAGGCGGCCCGTACCGCCATGGAGCGCCGCGCCCGCGTGAGTTGAGGCCGAAGAGGCCTCTCCCGGGACTCGACGGGCCTCGTCGGGCCTCGTCGGGTCAGGAACGGCGGGGGTCGAGCTGGCGGATGAGGCCCGCGAACGCGTCCCGCTCCGCCTGGGTGAGCGCCACGGCCTCCTGCGCGGGCGGCCCGGCCTGCCGTCCCACCGCCCGCAGGGTGCGCATCGCACGCCACTCGGCCCGGTCGGCGCGCTCGCGACGCAGGATGCGGACCAGGCCGACGACCCAGGCGACACTCGCCGCGGCGAGCACGGAAAGGCCTATCTGCTGAATGATCGTGATGTTCTGAGCCACGCGCCCCAGTAGACAACACGGGCCGGGGCTTACGGCAGAGTCTGTCAGGACTTTGGTCCCCAAGTGGTACAAGTCACGCCATGCCAGACAGGAGCCGACACAAGGCGACAGGAGCCGACAGGAGCCGCGGGTCAGCCCCCGGCGACCCGGCGGTCCCGGCGGCGCCGCCTGATGGACGCCATGTACGTGGCCGGTGACACGGCGTTCGACAGCTTCCGCTACAGCGGGCCCGAGGACCCGGCGCTCACCGCCAAGCGCTGGCAGGTCCGCGATGGAAAGGTCACCTACTCCATCGACGGCCGTGAACTGTTCAGCAGCGGCAGCAAGTACTTCCCGCGCGAGCGCACCGGCATCCACTTCAGCGCGTGGCTCGTCGACCTTCCGTTCAAGGGCCCGCGCTCCTGGGACATGAAGGTCAACTGGCTCTACTACCAGGCAGGTCAGGCGGTGTCCCCTGCCGGAGGTCCAGAAGGCGGTGGACGGTTTCTACGCCGGCGGCACGCCGTACCTCAACACCCTGCCCAAGTCCTGACTCCGCGCCGCCGCAGGCACGCGGAAGCCCCGGCCCACCGAAGGACCGGGGCTCCTGTGTCGCCGGGGTCGTTCAGGCGGCCACCGCGACCTTCGGCTCCGGCATCGCCGGGGCGGGGTCCGCGGACTGCCCGCGCAGGCCCTTGAGGAGGACGACCAGGCTCGCGCTCACCGCCGTGCCCGCCGCGATCGCCAGCAGGTACAGGAACGCGTTGCCGATCAGCGGGATCACGAAGATGCCGCCGTGCGGCGCCCGCAGCGTGCAGCCGAAAGCCATCGACAGGGCGCCGGTGACCGCGCCACCCGCCATCGCCGACGGGATGACCCGGAGCGGGTCGGCCGCGGCGAACGGGATCGCGCCCTCGGTGATGAAGGACGCCCCAAGCACCCAGGCCGCCTTGCCGTTCTCCCGCTCGGTACGGGTGAACAGGCTGCCCCGTACGGTCGTCGCGAGCGCCATCGCCAGCGGCGGGACCATGCCCGCGGCCATCACGGCCGCCATCACCTTGAAGCTGCCGTCGGTCCCGGCGGCGAGCCCGCCGACCGCGAAGGTGTACGCCACTTTGTTGAGCGGGCCGCCCAGGTCGAAGCACATCATCAGGCCCAGGACCACGCCGAGGGTGATCGCGTTGGCGCCGGAGAGCCCGTTGAGCCAACTGGTCAGCGCGGACTGGAGCTTGGCGATCGGCGCGCCTATGACCAGGAACATCAGGAAGCCGACGAGCGCCGAGGAGACCAGCGGGATCACCACCACCGGCATGATGCCGCGCAGCGGCGCCGGGATCCGCGCCTTCTGGATCGCCATCACCACGGCGCCCGCGATCAGACCCGCGGCGAGGCCGCCGAGGAAGCCCGCCTTGATGGTGACGGCTATCGCGCCGCCGACGAAGCCGGGCACCAGGCCGGGCCGGTCCGCCATGCCGTACGCGATGTAGCCCGCCAGGACCGGCACGAGGAAGCCGAAGGCGAGCCCGCCGACCTGGAAGAGCAGCGCGGCCCAGCTGGTGGCGTCGGTCCAGACGAAGTGCTCCATGACGGAGGGCGCCTCGTTGATCTTGTAGCCGCCGATGGCGAAGCCGAGCGCGATGAGCAGACCGCCCGCGGCGACGAACGGCACCATGTAACTGACGCCGGACATCAGCCACTTGCGGAGCTTGGTGCCGTAGCCCTCGCCCGGCTCCCCGGCCGCCTCCACGGGAGAGGGCCTGGTGCCCGCCGCGGTGATGTCGCCGCGGGCCGCCTTCTCGCGCACCTCGGCGATCAGCTGGGCGGGCCGGTTGATGCCCGCCTTCACGCCGACGTCGACGGTGGGTTTACCGGCGAAGCGCTCCTTGTCCCGTACGGGCACGTCGTGCGCGAAGACCACGCCGTCGGCCGCCGCGATGACCGCCGGGTCGAGCCGGGTGAACCCTGCCGAGCCCTGCGTCTCGACGACCACCTCCACGCCCTCGGCATGCCCTGCCTTCTCCAGTGACTCCGCCGCCATATAGGTGTGGGCGATGCCGGTGGGACAGGAGGTGACGGCCACGATCCGGAACGGACGAGCTTCAGGGGTGGGCGTCTCCGTGAGGTCCTGGATCTCCGCGGTGTCCGAGGTCTGCGAGGTCTGCGAGCTGCCCTGGATCTCTGGGGCCCCCGGTGTCTGCGGGGTCTGCGAACCGCCCTGGATCTCCGGGGTGTCCGGGGTGTCCGGGGTGTCCGGGGTGTCCGGGGTGTCCGAGCCACCCGGGATCTTTGGGGTCTGCGGCGTCTCCGGTTCCGCCGCTTCTCCCGCGATCAGCGCCGCCGCCTGAGCCGCGGTGGACACCGAGCGCAGCGCGGTCGTGAAGTCGGTGTCCATCAGCTGGCGGGCCAGGCTCGACAGGATCGTCAGATGGGCGTCGTCCGCGCCCGCCGGGGCCGCGATGAGGAAGATGAGGTCGGCCGGGCCGTCCGGCGCCCCGAAGTCGATTCCGGCGGCGCTGCGGCCGAAGGCGAGGGTCGGTTCGGTGACGTGCGCGCTGCGGCAGTGCGGGATGCCGATGCCGCCGTCCAGGCCGGTCGGCATCTGGGCCTCGCGGGCGGCCACGTCGGCGAGGAAGCCTTCGAGGTCGCTGACGCGGCCGAGGGCGACCATCCGCTCGGCGAGCGAACGGGCCGCCGCCTCCTTGGAGTTGGCGGCCAGGTCGAGTTCGAGGTCGACCAGTTCCGCGGTGATCATCTGGCTCATCGCGGGCTCCTTTGCGCGCAGAGGGGGTGGGCGGGGATCATGACGCCGGTTCCGTGAGGGCCCGGTCGAGGGGGACGGCGGAGGTGACGGTGACCGCCGCCAGGTCGAGGTCGCCGGGCGCGGGCATCACGCTGCCGGGCAGCTGGACGGCGGCGGCGCCGTGGGCGACGGCGGCGGAGAGTGCCCCGGGGCCTTCGCCGCCCGCCGCGAGGAACCCGGCGAGCGAGGCGTCACCGGCTCCCACGTTGCTGCGTACGGTGGCGACGGGGGCCTGCCCGAAGTACGTACCGGAGGCGGTGACGAGCAGTTGCCCGTCGGCGCCGAGGCTCGCGAGGACGGCTCCGGCGCCCAACTCCCGCACTTCTTCGGCTGCTTTGACCGCGTCGCCGATGGTGGCGAGGGGGTGGCCGACGGCCTGGGCGAGTTCCTCGGCGTTGGGCTTGACCACATCGGGGCGCTCGCGCAGGGCGGCCAGGAGGGAGGGTCCGGAGGTGTCGAGGGCGACCTTGGCTCCAGCGGCATGGGCGCGGGCGACGAGGTCGGCGTACCACTGCGGTGCCAGGCCGCGCGGCAGGCTGCCGCAGCAGGCGATCCAGTCGGCCCGCCCGGAGTGGCGGCGCACCGCGTCGAGCAGCAACTCGCTTTCGGCGGCGGTGAGTTCGGGACCCGGTGCGTTGATCTTCGTCAGGGTGCCGTCCGGTTCGGCGACCGCGATGTTGGAGCGGGTGTGCCCGGCGACGGGGACCCTGGCGACCTCGATGCCCTGGTCGCCGAGGAGTTCGGCGACCAGCGCGCCGGGTGCGCCGCCGAGCGGCAGGACGGCCACCGTGCGGTGCCCGGCTGCGGCGACGGCGCGGGACACGTTCACTCCCTTGCCGCCGGGGTCCATGCGCTCGCCGGTGGCGCGCAGCACGTCGCCGCGCACCAGGCCGGGCACCTCGTAGGTGCGGTCGAGGCTGGGGTTGGGGGTGACGGTGAGGATCATCATGCGCGTACAACTTCCGTGCCTGCGGCCTCGATGGCGGCCGCGTCGTGCGGGCTGAGCCCCGAGTCGGTGATGAGGACGTCCACGTCGGCCATGTCGCCGAAGCGGGCGAAGTGCTCCTGGCCGTGCTTGGCGGAGTCGGCGAGCAGCACCACGCGCCGGGCGGCGGCGATGGCGGCCCGCTTGACGGCGGCCTCGGCGAGGTCGGGGGTGGTGAGGCCGTGGGCCACGCCGAAGCCGTTGGTGCCGAGGAAGGCGACGTCGGCGCGGATCTCGCCGTAGGCGCGCAGCGCCCAGGCGTCGACGGCGGCGCGTGTGCGGTGGCGGACCCGGCCGCCGACGAGGTGCAGGTCGATGGCGGGGTGGTCGGCGAGCCGGGCGGCGACGGGCAGGGCGTGGGTGACCAGGGTGAGCCCGCTGTCCAGGGGGAGCTCGGCGGCTAGCCGGGCGATGGTCGATCCGGCGTCGAGGATGACGCTGCCCTCGGCGGGGAGTTCGGCGAGCGCGGCGCGCACGATGCGGTCCTTCTCGTCGGCGGCGGTGGACTCCCGCTCGGCGAGGTCGGGCTCGAAGTCGAGCCGTCCGGCCGGGATGGCCCCGCCGTGCACCCGGCGGACCAGACCGGCCCGGTCCAGCGCCTTCAGATCGCGCCGTACGGTCTCGGCGGTGACCTGGAACGTCTCGGCGAGCGAGAGGACGTCCACCCGCCCGCTCTCGCGCGCGATCCGCAGGATCTCCTGCTGCCGCTCCGGTGCGTACATATCTGTCTACGTCCGTTCCGTGCCCGAACCTGTGGTTGCGCCGCCAGGTTACGGTCAGCCTTCGCCGATGTAAACAGATTCGGGCATTGTGCAGACACAAACGGGCTTCGGGTCCGCGCATCCCGTCGGCCGGACGCGTCGCCCCGCGCACCGGACGGTAAAGCGACGGCCCCGCGCCTCGAAAGGTGCGGGGCCGTCGCCGGGGAGTGGTGGCTCAGCCGACCGGCTCCGGCTCCTTCGTGAGGTCGAGCAGCTCCGCCTCGTCCCCCGCGCCCTCCACGTGCTGCTGGGGGCGGGCCGGCAGCGCGAACATCACCAGGAAGATCACCGCGAGGACTCCGGCGACGTACCAGAGCGAGTGCTGGAAGCCGTCCACGAACGCCCGGTTCAGCTGCGGCGGCACGAGGTCGTCGCCGATCGAACCGAAGAAGACGACCGAGACCAGGCCGAGGCCGAGCGCGTTGCCCATCTGCTGCACGGTGTTGATCAGGCCCGATGCCGAACCCGAGTGCTCCTTGGGGACCTCCGAGAGCACCGCGTCGGTGAGCGGGGCGACGATCAGTCCCATGCCGAGACCCATCACGACCAGCGGCAGCGCCATCTGCCAGGAGGCGATGCCCATGCCGTAGTGGTGGGCCTCCCAGATGTAGATCAGCAGTCCGGCGACCATGGTCAGGGCGCCGGCCTGGAGGACCTTGCGGCCGAAGCGCGGGACGAGCTTCTGCACGGACATGCCGGCCGCCACCGAGACGGCGATCGAGAACGGCACCCCGGTCAGTCCTGCGCGCAGGGCGCTCCAGCCGAGGCCGATCTGCATGTAGAGGGTCCACACCAGGAAGAAGATGCCGAGGCCGACGCCGAAGGTGGCCTGCACGGCGATGCCCGCCGCGAAGCTCTTCACCTTGAACAGCGACAGTTCTATGAGCGGGGAGCCGTCGCGCTGCGCCTTCATCCGCTCGTAGGCGATCAGTCCGGCGAAGACCAGGACGCTGCCCGCCATCGAGAGGTAGCCCCACAGCGGCCAGCCGAGCTCGCGGCCGCGGGTCAGCGGGTAGAGCAGCATCAGCAGGCCGAGGCTCACCAGGATCACGCCGACGAGGTCGAGCTTGAGGGCCTTGGGGGCCTTGGACTCGGTGATGAACTTGGTGCCGAGGATCAGGCCCGCGATGCCGACCGGCAGGTTGATCAGGAAGATCGGACGCCACTCAAGACCGAACAGGTTCCACTCGGTGAGCAGCGCGCCGAGCAGCGGCCCGGAGACCGCGCCGAGGCCGACGACAGCGCCGAACAGGCCGAAGACCTTGCCGCGCTCGTGGGCGGGGAAGGTGGCGTGGACGATCGAGAGGACCTGCGGCACCATCATGGCGGCCATCGCGCCCTGGAGGATGCGCGAGGCGACCAGCATCTCCGGGTTGGCGGCGAATCCGCACAGCGCGGAGGCGAGCGTGAAGCCGCCGATGCCGATGAGGAAGAGCTTCTTGCGGCCGTGGATGTCGCCGAGGCGGCCGCCGGTGATCAGGCCCGCGGCGAACGCCAGGGCGTAACCGGCCGTTATCCACTGGATCGAGGAGAAGCTCGCCCCGGTGTCCTTCTGGATGGACGGGATGGCGATGTTGACGATCGTGACGTCGACCAGGTCCATGAAGGCCGCGGTCATCACGATGGCCAGGGCGAACCACCGTCGGCGGTCTGCTGCGGCAACCGCCGCGGTCTCTGGGGTACTGCTGGTCGCTGTGGAGGTCATGAGAAGAAGTTAGAAGGCATATAGGTCAGCCTGTGTCCGCATTGGGGGGCCATCCTGGATGACATGACCGACACCCCGGCACGGCTGCTGCATCTGCTCTCCCTGCTCCAGACTCCGCGCGAGTGGCCCGGCGGCGAGCTCGCCGAGCGGCTCGGCGTGTCGCGGCGTACGGTGCGGCGCGACATCGACCGGCTGCGCGAGCTCGGCTATCCGGTGCAGGCGGCGCGGGGCGCCGAGGGCGGCTACCGCCTGGTCGCGGGCAAGGCGATGCCGCCGCTGGTCCTGGACGACGAGGAGGCGGTGGCGATCGCGGTCGGCCTGCGCGCGGGCGCCGGGCACGCCGTGGACGGCGTGGACGAGGCCTCGGTGCGGGCGCTCGCCAAACTGGAGCAGGTCCTGCCGTCCCGGCTGCGCCACCGCGTCGCGAGCCTCCAGGCGGCGACGATGCCGCTGACCGGCCCCTGGCGCGGGGACGGCGCGAGCGTCGACCCGCACACCCTGACCACACTGGCCTCCGCCGTCACCGGCCAGGAACGGCTGCGCTTCTCCTACGTGTCGGGGGACGGTACGCGCACCAAGCGCCTGGCCGAGCCGTACCGCCTGGTGTCGACGGGGCGCCGGTGGTACCTGGTGGCGTACGACGTGGAGCGCGGGGACTGGCGTACGTTCCGGGTGGACCGGGTCGCCGAGCCGTTCGCGACCGGCGCCCGCTTCGCACCGCGCGAGCTGCCCGAGGCGAACGCGGCGGAGTTCGTCCGCACCTCGATGAACCGGCTCCAGCCCGTCCTGGAGGTGGACGTGACCTTCGAGGCGCCGGCGGACTTCGTGACCGCCCGGCTGCCCTCCTCGCTCGGCGCGCCGCAGCCGCTGGACGCGGGGCGCTGCCGGCTGCGCACCACCTGCACCGACTCCCTGGAGTGGGTGGCGCTGCGGCTCGCCCTGGTGGACTGCGAGTTCACGGTCAACGGGCCGCAGGCGATGACGAGTTATCTGCACGACCTGGGCGAGCGCCTCACCCGCGCGACCGCGCACGGGCCATCGCGCGGGGAATGAAGAGCGGGCAACGAAGGGGGCCCCGACACCAGGGGGGGGAAGGTGCCGGGGCCGGGAGTCCCGACACCGGGGGGGGAGGGTGCCGGGACTCGCTCTGGGGGCGGGGCTTACGCCGCCGCGTCGAAGCCCGTGTCGCGGGCCATCTTCTTCAGTTCGAGCAGTGCGTGCTTCTCGATCTGGCGGATCCGCTCACGGGTCAGTCCGTGCTCTTTGCCCACCTCTGTCAGCGTACGCTCCCGACCGTCGTCAATGCCGTAACGCATCTTGATGATCGAGGCGGTGCGCTGGTCGAGCTTGCCGATCAGGTCGTCCAGCTCCTCGCTGCGCAGCAGCGTCAGGACCGACTGCTCGGGCGACACCGCGGAGGTGTCCTCCAGGAGGTCGCCGAACTGGGTCTCGCCCTGGTCGT
This sequence comes from Streptomyces sp. NBC_01431, assembly GCF_036231355.1. NCBI lineage: Bacteria > Bacillati > Actinomycetota > Actinomycetes > Kitasatosporales > Streptomycetaceae > Streptomyces > Streptomyces sp. NBC_01431. The sequence continues at coordinate 4,765,631 of NZ_CP109496.1, read as the reverse complement.
CGACCGGCATGTTGAGGGAGACCGGGTCGCGCGCCCAGTCGAGCACGTCCCCGACGCGCTCGGGCGTGGAGCCCAGCTCCGCGGCGATCTCCGTGTGCTCGGGTTCGCGGCCGTTCTCCCGGTTGAACTCGCGCTGGACCCGGCGGATGCGGCCCAGCTCCTCCACCAGGTGGACGGGGAGGCGGATGGTGCGGGACTGGTCGGCGATGGAGCGGGTGATGGCCTGGCGGATCCACCAGGTCGCGTACGTGGAGAACTTGAAGCCCTTGGCGTAGTCGAACTTCTCGACCGCGCGCACCAGGCCCGCGTTGCCCTCCTGGATGAGGTCGAGGAGCGGAAGACCCGCCCTCGGGTAGCGGCGGGCGACGGCGACGACGAGACGGAGGTTGGATCGGATGAAGAGGTCCTTGGCGCGCTCACCGGCGGCGTACAGCGCCTCCAGTTCTTCGTGCGAGGCGCCTGCTGCCTTGCTGTCCACCTCGCCGTCGAGGATCTGGCGTGCGTACACACCGGCCTCGATGGTCTGGGACAGCTCGACCTCCTTGGCGGCGTCGAGCAACGGCGTGCGCGCGATTTCGTCGAGGTACATACCGACCAGGTCGCGGTCGGCGATCTCACCGCTGACGGCGCGAACACTGCTCCCCGAATCCGAACCGCGAGAGGCGGACTGTCGGCGGGCGACGGCGCGGGTTGCCATGCGTGCTCCCTTGCTGAGTGGGTCGCGACACCCTCCCGGGTGCCCTGCATCCGATGGAAACAACGGCTGGAATCCGGACAGAATTCCCGTCCTGTCCATCGATTTTTGTGATCATGCAGTACCCTGTCCGGCCACGGGAGGGGAACAGGTGCCACAGGAACGTACAGACGTGCAGGTCAGGCCCGGTGTGGAGGCCGATCTGGGGGCACTCACGGACATTTACAACCACTTCATCCGTGAGACCGCCATCACGTTCGACACCACCGCCGTCACCGCCGAACAGCGCCGTCCGTGGTTGCACTCCCACCCTGAAGACGGCCCGCACCGCCTTCTGGTTGCTCACGATGACCGATTTGTCGGCCGGGGCCGCGTTCTGGGCTATGCGACGAGCAGCCCCTTTCGCCCGAAGGCCGCCTACGCCACGTCCGTCGAGCTGAGCGTGTACTGCGCGCCCGAGGCGCTGGGCAGGGGCGTCGGCACGCTCCTGTACCGCTCGCTGTTCGAGGCGCTGGCGGGCGAGGACCTGCACCGCGCGTACGCGGGGATCGCGCTGCCGAACGAGGCCTCGATACGGCTGCACGAACGCTTCGGCTTCACCCATGTCGGCACCTACCGGGAGGTGGGCCGCAAGTTCGGCCGCTACTGGGACGTGGCCTGGTACGAGAAGGAGCTCGGCGGCCACTAGCGCCGATGGCCGCTCAACTCCCGCACCCCGCGGCCCCGTTCAGCCGTACTGCACCGACCTCTTCGCGAGGCCCATCCAGAACCCGTCGATGACGCTGCGCACCCCGCCCGCCTCGCCCTCGCTCGCGCCCATCGTCACGAACAGCGGGGCGAAGTGCTCGGTGCGGGGGTGGGCGAGGCGGCCGGCGGGGGCCTTGTGCTGGAAGTCGAGCAGGGCATCGACGTCGGCGGCGGCCAGCGCGCGGGCACCCCAGTCGTCGAACTCGGCCGACCAGCTGGGCACCTGGCCGCCGGTGTGGCGCAGCGCGGCCAGGTTGTGCGTGAAGAAGCCGCTGCCGACGATCAGCACGCCCTCGTCGCGCAGCGGTGCCAGCTTGCGGCCGATGGAGTACAGCTCGCGGGGGTCGAGCGTCGGCATGGAGACCTGGAGGACCGGGATGTCGGCGTCGGGGAACATCTCCACGAGCGGGACGTACGCGCCGTGGTCGAGCCCGCGGTCCCCGATGTCCTGGACCGGCATGCCGGGCGCGCGCAGCAACGCGCGTACGGAGTCGGCGAGTTCGGGGGCGCCGGGGGCGGCGTACCGTACCTGGTAGTAGCGCTCGGGGAAGCCCCAGAAGTCGTGGACCAGGGGTACGGTCTCGGTGGCACCGAGGGCGAGTGGGGCCTCCTCCCAGTGTGCGGAGACCATCAGGATCGACGCGGGGCGGGGCAGCTCCGCGGACCACGCGGCCAGCTCGCCGGGCCAGACGGGGTCGTCGGCGAGCGGCGGGGCGCCGTGGGAGAGGTAAAGGGCGGGCATGCGCTCCGGGCGGGCGACGGTCATGGCGGACTCTCCGGGTCACTCACTGGGCCGGCCGGACTGCGGCCGACCGATCCTGCGGTCAGCTGCCGGTCGCTCCTGCCGGTCAGGTCATTGCTTGAACTCTCAAGTTCATCTTGCGCTCCACTCTAAACCCAGTTAGTTCAACTTTCAAGAAGCGTCCGTACAGTAGATGCATGACCACGGCACCCAACTGGCTCAGCGACGAGGAGCAGCGCACCTGGCGCGCCTACCTCCACGCCACCACGCTCCTCGAAGACCACCTCGACCGCCAGCTCCAGCGCGACGCCGGGATGCCCCACATCTATTACGGGCTGCTCGTCCAGCTGTCGCAGGCACCGCGGCACCGGATGCGGATGACCGAGCTGGCGAAGAGCGCCAAGATCACCCGCTCGCGGCTCTCGCACGCGATAGCGCGCCTGGAGAAGAACGGGTGGGTGCGGCGCGAGGACTGCCCCTCGGACAAGCGGGGCCAGCTGGCGACGCTGACGGAGGCGGGCTTGGGGGTCCTGGAGCGGGCCGCACCGGGGCACGTGACCGCCGTGCGGCAGGCGATGTTCGACCGGCTGACCCCGCAGCAGGTGAACCAGCTCGGCGAGATCATGCGGGTGATGGCCCAGGGTCTCCAGCCCGCGGACGCCAAAGCGGACCTGCCCTGGCTCCGCTGAGGATCAGCGGAGCCAGGGCAGGTCGTGCGTCCGGGGTGCTACCGGGGGGTCAGTGGGCGACCACCGGGATGCGGACCTCGTCCTCGATGTCCCCGCCGGTGCTCGATCCGGCGACCGAACCGCCGCCGGGGCGGCCGGTGTTGATGAAGGTGACGGCGATGACGGCGGCGGTCACCAGGATGCCGACCGCCCACCAGATGGCGGCGGTGAAGCCGTGCACCATGGCCTGAAGCTTCAAAAGCTCCGGGTTGGTGGCGCCGAGCGCCAGGTGGCCGGTGACGTACGCCGTGGTCGCCGAGGCGGCGATGGTGTTGAGCAGGGCGGTGCCGATCGCGCCGCCGACCTGCTGCGAGGTGTTGACCATCGCGGAGGCGACACCCGCGTCACGCGGCTCGACGCCGATGGTGGCGAGCGACATGGCGGGCATGAAGGCCGTACCCATGCCGAGGCCGAGCAGGATCTGCGCCGGGAAGATCACCGTGCCGTACGAGGTCGAGACGTCCAGCTGGGTCAGGATCAGCATGCCGGTGGCGGCGGTCAGGAAGCCGGGGCCCATCAGCAGGCGCGGCGGGACCCGGGTCATCAGGCGGGCGCCGATCTGGGTGGATCCGGTGATCATGCCCGCGATCATGGGCAGGAACGCGAAGCCCGTCTTGACCGGCGAGTAGCCCTTCACGACCTGGAGGTAGTAGGTCAGGAAGAGGAACAGGCCGAACATCGCGATGATCGCGAGGCCGAGCGAGAGGTAGACGCCTCCGCGGTTGCGGTTGGCGATGACGCGCAGGGGCAGCAGCGGGTGGCGGACCTTGGCCTCGGTGAAGACGAAGGCGGACAGCAGCACGGCCGAGGCGATGAACATCGAGATGGTCAGCGCGTCCGACCAGCCGGCCGACTCGGCGCGGGTGAAGCCGTACACCAGGGCGACGAGGCCGAGGGTGGACAGGACGACGCCGGGGATGTCGAGGCGCGAGCGGTTGCGCGTGCCGGCGGGCTCACGGATGACGAAGTAGGCGCCGCCGGCCGCGACGATCGCGAACGGGATGTTCACGAAGAAGGTCCAGCGCCAGTTCAGGTACTCGGTGAGGAAGCCGCCGAGGATCAGGCCCACCGCGCCACCGCCACCGGCGATCGCACCGTAGATGCCGAAGGCCTTGGCGCGCTCCTTGGCGTCGGTGAACATCACCGCGAGCAGCGAGAGGGCGGCCGGCGCGAGCAGCGCGCCGAAGGCGCCCTGAAGCGCGCGCGAGCCGAGCAGCATCGCCTCTCCGGTGGCGGCGCCGCCGAGCGCGGAGGCCGCGGCGAAGCCGAGCAGGCCGACGACGAAGGTGCGCTTGCGGCCCCACAGGTCGGCGATCCGGCCGCCGAACAGGAGCAGCCCGCCGAAGGCGAGGGCGTAGGCCGTGATGACCCACTGCTTGTTGGCGTCACTGATGTGCAGCGCGTGCTGGGCGGAGGGCAGCGCGATGTTCACGATGGTCGCATCGAGCACGACCATCAGCTGGGCCAGGGCTATGAAGGCGAGCGCCTTCCAGCGACTGGGGTCGGGAGCGGAGAGCTCGGCTGTCTTCGACAGCGAGAGCTGGTCTGTTTTTGCCATGGGGGTAGCCACCTTGGGACGCGGATTACCGAGTAAGTGTGCTGTAACTAAGTTGAACTACGTTGTGTGAACGGGGAGTTGAGGTAAGGAGGCGATCAACTCTTCCGGAGGTCGTCGAGGGTCGCCGCACTGCCCGGCAGCTCGGACCGCGCCGGGGCCTGAAGCCCGTCGAGGAACAGCTGCAGGTGGCGGTGGATGAACTGGTCGATGTCGAGGCAGCCGGTGCCCGGGAGCGGCCGGGTCAGCTGGGAGAGGGCGACCATGAGGTCACCGACGGCGACGTCGGCGCGCAGCCGGCCGGCCGTACGGGCCCGGTGCATGAGCCCCTCCACATCCCGTTCGAGGCGTTCGCGGGCCGCGTGCAGCTCCGCGTGGTCCCCGTCGAAGGTGTCGGAGAGCATCGGGCACAGCGCCCCGATCCGCTCGTCGGCCGCCGCGTGCACGAACCGGCGCAGCGCGGCGAAGGGGTCCAACTCCTCGGCGGCGGCCGCCTCCGCCCGAGCCGAGACCCGGTCCATGACGGACAGGACGACGCTGGTAATGAGCTCGGAGCGGTCGGCGAAGTGGCGGTAGATCGTGGCGTTGCCCACTCCTGCCCGGCGGGCGATCTCGTCGAGCGGCACCTCGGCGCCGTACTCGACGAACATCTCGCGTGCGGCGGCGATGATCCGCTCCCGGTTGCGCAGGGCGTCGGCCCGCGGGCGCGGGGTACGGCGCGGCTGCGCGGCGACGGTTGCGGTCTTCACGACTTCGCTCCTTGTTATGCGGACTCGTAAGGCTGGTACGGGTTCTTCCACGGGCCCGTAAGGCTGCTACGGACTCGTAAAGGGCTCTGCGGATCGGGGCCGGTCGGACCGGTCGACCCCGGGGTGTCCGCCCGGGACCTGACCCAAGCGGGGAAGCACTCCCCGTTTCGCGGGGACACGTGTTCAAACGGGGAAACCTTCCCCGGTTATTTCCCAGGTTCGATGTGACCTGGGTCACCTATCGCGATATCGCGACATACCCACATTTGGGCTACCCAGCGCGCGCCTCCGACAGGCCGGACACAGGGTGATCAGACGAGCGCAGTGAGGAACCGGCCTACTGTCGCGTCCCCGAAGGCGAGCGCGTGCGCATGCAGGACGTCAGCCAGTCCCGCCCGGCTCGGGCGCCAGGACGCCGGATACCCACCCGGCGCCGGACCACCTTCCTCGGCGCCGCGCTCACCTCCCTCGCGCTCGCCGCGCTGACCGCCGGCTCCACCACTCTTTCGACGGCCACCCGCGCCAACGCCGGCCCCGTGTCCGCCCCCGGGGACTCCTCGCTCGGCCCCTGCCGGATCCCCACCGTGCTCGGCGTGCAGATGTCGGAGGGCGTACCGACCGCACCGGGCTACGCGCACTCCACCGGCGTCGTCCGCGCCCTCACGCTCATGATCGACTTCCCGGACGCACCGGGCACCGGCTCCGCGCTCGGCCGGTACAACGAGTTCTTCCCGCAGACCGCCACCTGGTTCCGCAACGCCTCCTACGGCCGCCTCGACTACCGCCCCGACACCCCGATCCCCACCTGGCTCAGGATGCCGAAGTCCTTCACGGCGTACGGGATCGACCGCGGCTCCCCCTACGAACCCGGCTACCACCGGCTCGTGCAGGACATGATCACGGCGGCCGGGGCGCGGGTGAACTTCTCCCAGTACGACATGGTGAACGTCCTGGTCACGCCGAACGCTGGGCCCTCGGCGCTCGACAGCGTCCTGTCGGTGACGTTCTCCGGCAACGAGGAGGCGCCCCGCGCCGACGGCGTGCCGCTGGCCAACACCTCGTTCGTCTACAGCCGCCAGGACGACGGCTCCGGCTCGTACGGCGAGACCGGCTACCGGGTGCTGCCGCACGAGAACGGCCACGTCTTCGGACTGCCCGACCTCTACACCACGCAGGGCGGCAGCGCCGTCGGGCACTGGGACATCATGTCCGAGGACTGGGGCGCCAACAACGACATGCTCGGCTGGCACAAGTGGAAGCTGGGCTGGCTCGACGACAGCCAGGTGGCGTGCGCGACCGAGAGCGGGGCGAGCCAGTACGTCCTCACCCCGCTGTCCGTGAACGGCGGCCCCAAGCTGGTCTTCGTGCCGGTGACGAAGGAGAGCGGGTACGCGATGGAGGTGCGCACCCGGTCCGGCAACGACGAGGCCGTCTGCAAACCCGGCGTGCTGGTCTACCGCGTCGACGCCGCGGTGGACACCGGCCGGGGCCCGGTCACCATCTCCGACAGCCAGCCCGGCAGCGGCGGCTGCACCCGCCGCCCCAACGTCAACGCGGAGCTCTCCGACGCGCCGTACGCGACGGGCGAGACGTTCGTGGACCACGCGAACGGGGTCCGGATCGCGGTGACCGGGGTGGACGGGATGGGGAACTATCACGTGCGGGTCACGAGGAGCTGAGAACGCCGCGAAGGGCAAAGCTCAGGCCGGGCGGCTCACTTCGCTCCGCAGCTCCCTCTTCAGCACCTTCCCCGTCGCGTTCCGCGGCAGCGCGTCCTGCCGCAGCACCACGTGCGCCGGGACCTTGAAAGCGGCCAGCGACGTGGCGACGTGGGCGCGCAGGTCGGCCGGGGTGACCGGGGCGGCCGCCCGCACCTGCACCACCGCCGCCACCTCCTCGCCCAGCACCGCGTGCGGCACGCCGAACACCGCCGCGTCGAGCACCTCGGGGTGGTCGTGGAGCACCGCCTCGACCTCCACGCAGTACACGTTCTCGCCGCCCCGGATCACCATGTCCTTGATCCGGTCCACGACGGCGACCCGTCCCTCGCACGCCACCGCGAGGTCTCCGGTCCTGAACCAGCCTTCCTGGAAGGCGAGTTCGGTGGCCGCCGGGTCGTTCCAGTAGCCCCGGATCAACGACTGGCCGCGCAGCCACAGTTCACCGACCTCGCCATCGGCGAGCGCCGCACCGTCGGGCCCGGCGATCCGCACCTCCGTCACGGGCGTGGGCCGCCCCACACTGTCCGGCCAACTCCGGTACTGGTCACCGAAGTTGGCGAGTACTCCGCCGCTCGTCTCGGTCAGCCCGTACCCGTTGCGCGGCTCGATGCGCGGGCCGTACCGCGCGGTGAGTCCGCCCACCAGGCCGGGCGGGGCCGCGGCGCCGCCGGTGTTGAGCGCGGTCAGGCTCTCCAGGCCGTCCCCCGACTCCTCGGCGGCGGCCAGCAGTTGAAGGGCGGTGGCGGGGACGCCCGCGAAGTGGGTGACCCGGTGGTCCCGGATGAGTGCGAGGGCGCGGTCCGCGTCCCACTTGCGCATCAGGACGAGCGAGCCGCCGGCCGCCATCGCCGCGTACACCGAGGTGAACGCGGCCACGTGGAAGAACGGAAAGGTCATGAGGGTGACCGGGGTGGGCCCCTGCCCCGGCACCAGGCCCCGGCCGAGCAGTGACATGGCGGCCTGGAAGCGGGGGTTCATGACGGCCCCGGCCTGCGCGAGCTGGGTGGCGACGGCTCCCTTGGGGCGCCCTGTGGTGCCGGAGGTGTAGATGATGGTGGCGTCGGCCGCCGGGTCGACGTCCACCGCGGGCGGTCCCGCGTGGGGGTCGGGCGCGGTGAGCTCGTCGAGGTCCTCGTACCGCTCGAACCCGTCGGGCAGCGCCCCGGTGTGGTGGACGACCATGCCGCGCACGCCGTGCGTACCGGCCCAGCCGGCCACCTGCTCCAGTCGCTCTCCGTCGACCAGCAGCGCCTTCGGGGTGCAGTCGTCCAGCGCGTACGCGAACTCCTCCGTGGTCCACCAGGCGTTCAGCGGCACCGCGACCACTCCCGCCAACTGGGCCGCCCAGAAGGAGACTTGCCACTCGGGGTGGTTGCGCATCGCGATGACGGCCCGGTCGCCGGGGCGCAGCCCGTAGGTCGCGGTGAGCCGTCGGGCGAGTGCGCAGGCCGCGGCGAAGAACTCGGCGTAGGTGTACGTGCCGCTCTCGGCCACCAGGAAGGGGCTGTCGCCGAAGGCCCAGACCGTCTCGGCGAACTCGCGCAGGGTGCGCGGCCCGGTGGCGTACTCGCGGGAACCGCTCGGTGCGCGGACGACGGCGAACGGCGCCCCGGGCGCGGTCAGCAGCGCCTCGGCGCCGGCTGGTTCGGTGTGCGGCTGTGTCGCAGGCAACCCAAGCCCCTCCAGAACGTCCGGCCCCCGTGGCTCAGGACGCTATTGCCACGGCTCCGCGACCGTCAAGGTTCATGTATTGCGCAACTACACGGGTCGGCCGCGCGTCGCGGCGTTCAGCCGGGGTTCACCACGTCGCCGATGCCGTTGGGGTCCGACGCGGTGCCGCGGGTCGCCGTGTCCGGGACCGGACGGTCGGCCTTCAGGGCGCCCCACACCTGGGCACCCCGGGCCGGGTCGGGCACGAGCCGGTCCTCGTCGGCCTGGTCCAGCTGCGTGGGTAGGGTGACCATCTGGACGTCCTTCGCGCCGATCCCCCGCATCGAGTACGCCAGCGAGGCGAGGTCACCGACCCGGGCGAGGGTGGAGTCCGTCGTCAGGGACTTGGTGGCGGTGTCGGCGACCGCGAACAGCCGGTCCGGATCGGTCAGCAGGCTGCGGCCGGAGACCCTGCTGATCAGCGCCGTCAGGAACTGGTGCTGGAGCTGGATGCGGCCCAGGTCGCTGCCGTCGCCGACGCCGTACCGGGTGCGGACGAGATCGAGGGCCTGCTGGCCGTCGAGGTGGTGGTGGCCGGCCGGCAGGCGCAGACCGCTCTCCTTGTCGATGATGGGCCGGGTGAGGGTGATCCCGGTGCCGCCGAGCGCGTCGACCAGCTCGGCGAACCCGTTGAAGCCGACCTCGACGTAGTGGTTGATCCGCAGCCCGCCGCCGAGCTTCTCGACCGCGGCGACCTCGCAGGGGGAGCCGCCCAGTTCGTACACCGAGTTGAACATCACCCCTTCGCTCCCGGGCAGTTTGCGCCCGGTGGCGGTGGTGCAGGCGGGGCGGTCGACGATGGTGTCGCGCGGGATGCTGATGAGCGCGGCCTTCTTGCGGCCCCGGTACAGATGGAGCAGCAGGGTGGTGTCGGAGCGCCCGGTGTCGTCGCCGCCGCCGGCCCGCGCCGCATTCTTCCCGGCCCGCGAATCGGAGCCGACGACCAGGATGTTGAGGTCGGAGGTGGCGGAGGCGGCGGGCGTGAGCAGCGAGCCGAGGTCGACGCTGGAGATGTTCCTGCTCAACCGGTGCAGGGTGTACGCCCCGAGACCGGCCAGGAGCAGCAGCACCGCGGCGAGCGAGCAGAGCGCGATGCGGGTGCGCCGGCCGATCCGGGGTATCCGTCGGCCGCGGGGTGCGTACGCCATGCATCGACTCCCGTCCCTCGGTGCCCCGGACCCCCGCATGCGTACACACAGGGATGTCCGCACACTACAAGAAAGGGTCATAACCCCGCAGAACGGGCACCTTCGGCCGCCGAGGGGAGAGGTACGTGTTGAGAGGAAACCGCACGAGTGCCGCAGCACTCCTGGCCCTGTTCGCCATGGCCGTGCTGGCCCTGGGCGGCTGCTCGTCGGGCGGCGGCACGAGCCCGGCGCCGAGCCCGAGCCCGACGGTGTCGCGAGCGCGGATCACCACCACGCCCAAGGACGGCGCCGGCCATGTCGGCATCACCGTCAAGGACGTCACGGCGAGCGTCGCGGACGGCGTCTTCACCTCCGTCACTCTTCTGGCCCAAGGCGGAAAGGCGATACCGGGGACGCTGACGGCGGGGAAGTCCTGGCACCCCTCGGCGAATCTGGCCCGGGGCACCGCGTACACCCTGACGGCCGAGGCGAAGGATCCGGACGGGCGCGTCGCGGTGACGACCACGCGCTTCACGACCGTCGCCCCGGCCAATTCGACGATCGCCTTCTACACCCCCGAGGACAACACCACCGTCGGCGTCGGCATGGAGGTCTCCTTCCGGTTCGACAAGCCGGTGACCGACCGCCGGGCCGCCGAGCACGCCGTGAAGATCACCTCCACCGGCGGCCAGCAGGCCGTCGGCCACTGGTTCGGCGACCGGCGCATCGACTTCCGCCCGCAGGAGTACTGGCGGCCGGGGTCCAGGGTGAGCGTCGACTTCGACTTCGACGGGCTCGAACTGGCCAAGGGAATATACGGAGTTCAGGACAGGTCGTTCGCCTTCACGGTGGGCCGCGAGCAGATCTCAACCGTGGACGCGGCCGGCCAGCGGATGACCGTCCAGCAGAACGGCGCCACCCTCAGGACGGTGCCGGTCTCCACCGGGCAGCCCAAGTACGCCACGTACAACGGCACGATGGTCATCACCGAGCAGTCCCGGCAGACCAAGATGAACAGCACCACCGTCGGTCTCGGTGACGAGTACGACATCCCCGACGTGCCGCACGCCCAGCGGCTCACCGACTCGGGCACCTTCATCCACGGCAACTACTGGGCCTCGCCCCAGACCTTCGGCGCCGACGCCACCAGCCACGGCTGCATAGGCCTCCAGGACGCCCAGGGCGGCGGCGATGCCGACACCTCCGCCGCCTGGTTCTACGCCAACTCGCTGCCCGGCGACATCGTGATCGTGCGCAACTCCACGGGAGGCGGCACGGTCGCGCCGGACAACGGGCTGGGCGGCTGGAACATGGATTGGCCGGCCTGGACAGCGGGCAGCGCGGGCGCCTGAGGTGCCGCTCAGTCCGTCTCGGGCTTGGCGACCGCCCAGCTGAACGGATCGATGTCCGCTTCGTAGGGGTCGAGTTCCGGCATCGGCCGACGGCCGGAGGCGCGCAGCCTGATCACGCCCTCCTGCACGACCGAGGCGGCCAGGCGGCCGTCGGCGGTGTAGATCCTGGCGTGCACCAGGCCCCGGCCGTTCGAGGCGGACGGGCTCTGCTGCTCGTAGAGCAGCCACTCGTCCGCGCGCAGCGGGCGGTGGAACCACATCGCGTGGTCGAGGCTGACGGCCACTCCCCTGCCGTCCGCGCGCTGGCCGGTGCGGTGGTAGGGCGAGGCGGCGTCCAGCAGGGTCAGGTCGGACAGGTAGGCGACGAGGCACTGGTGCAGCAGGTGCCGCTGCGCGCCGGGGCCGTCCGGGGCGTGCCGGGTGCGGAACCAGACGCGGGTGGCGGGCCGGTCCCGGTCGGTGGCGCCCGGGAACGGGGCGTCGTACACGTACCGCACGTCGATGGCGTGCCGTGCCTCGCGCAGGCGCTGGATGACCGCGGGGTGCACGTGCGCGGGCGGCACTTCGGAGGCGGCGGCCAGGGTCTCGGGGGCGGGCGCGGCGGGCATCGGCGTCTGGTGGTCCAGGTCGCGCAGGGCACTCGCGCGCTGGAAGGACACCGTCAGGTGGAAGACCTCACGGTCGGCCCGGTCGTGCTGCACGGCGACGACGCGCCGGTTGGTGAAGGAGTGGCCGTCGCGCACCCGTTCCACGCGGTACGTGAGCGGTACCGCGGCATCGCCGGGGAAGAGGAAGTAGCCGTGCAGCGAGTGGGGTTCGCGGCCCGGGGCCACGGTGCGGCCGGCCGCGGCGAGCGCCTGGGCCACGATCTGCCCGCCGAACACGGTGGGCATGGCGGAGGGCGGGGTGAGCCGGCCGCGGAAGGTGTCGGGGCCGGTCTCGTCCAGGGTCATCAGCTCGGCGAGCGGCCACACGGGGGCGGCGGGGAGCGTGGGAGTCAGGGTCATGACGGTCACTGGGAGGTCGTGTGCAGGGGGCGGACCGCGATGGCGACGCGGTGGGGGGCGTCCCCCGGGAGCTGTCCGCCGAGTTCGCGCCCGTAGCGGTCGGCGAGCCGGACGAACAGGCGGCAGTCCGGGTCCGGCTCGACGCGCTCGACCACCCCGCGCAGTTCGAGGTAGCGGTAGGGCTGCTCGGGGTCGTTGACGGACACCGACACCCTCGGCTCGGCGCTGATGTTGCGGAACTTGCGGCGGGTGGTGGTGCTGCTGAACCACAGGAGCTCGCCGTCCCAGCGCGCCCACATCGGGTTCGACTGCGGCATGCCGTCCGGGCGGACGGTGGCCAGGTGCACGAACAGGGGCCTCTCAAGCAGGTCCTGATGGCTTTCGGGAATGACGGACACGGAAAGCACTCCTCCTTCGACGGTGGTAACGCGCAGCTCAGGAACGGGCGGTCACGGATTCCACGAACGGAACCGCGGTCTTCAGGAAGGAATTCCTTTCCGGGACGGCGAACAGAATGTCCTGGTGCAGCATCGAGAAATCGCTGTGCAGCGCGAGGCTCGGAATTCTGGTGTTCTTCGCCAGCTCCCTGGCCGCCTCGCCGACCGTGCCCCTCGCGAAATTCGACTCGAACACGTAGACCGGCACGTCGAGGGCGTGGGTGTGCCAGAGCCGCAGCCCGAGGAGGCGGGCCACCTCCGAGTCGGCGAAGCCGATCACGCCGTGGTAGTCGAGCATGGCGCGGCTGGGCGAATACCACTCGCGCGCGGAGCGCTCGCTGTCGCCCGCGTACGCCTGGGCGATCCGGGCCAGCGGGCTCGGGCCCAGGTCGAGCCAGTCGCCGGTGTCGGTGAGCCGGCCGGACTGGATGGCGTGGCCGAGCTGCGGGGCGAGCGTGTCGGCGATCAGCCCGAACAGGCCGGCGTTGGTGAGCGGGCGGCCGATGGCGAAGGCGTCCGGCAGCGCGTGGGCCAGTTCGGCCGGGCCGTGCGGGTCGGCGAGCGCGTGCCGCGCGGCGAGCTGCCACCAGACGGCGCCGGCCTCGGGTTCGTCACCCAGGCCGAGCGCCGCGCTCATGCCCTCCTCGAACACCGCGCCGCCCTCGATGCCGGCGAGCGCGACGCGGGCCTGGTCCAGGGTGATGCCGGTGGGGATGCCCGCGCCGCGGTAGGCGTGGTAGGGGCCGCCGTCCAGGACCATCAGCCCGGCGAGGTCCTCGGCGCCGCGCCGCCCGTCGAAGTCCCAGGCCGCGTACGCGAGTGCGGTGAGCCCGCCCAGGGAGTGCCCGCCGAGGATGACCTGCCGTCCGCCGGCGCCGGCTTCGCGCACCGCCAGGCGTACGTCGTCGAGCAGCTCGGCGAGTCCCCACCCGGCGGCCCCGGCCGTGTCGGCGGCGGCCTTGCGGTGGCGGCCCTGGAGGTAATAGGTGCGGGCCGTGGCGAGGTCCCCGGCGAAGCCGCCGAGGTCGGCCAGCTGCTGCTGGCGGCGGTCCACGGCCCAGACCTGGAGGTCGGGCAGCGCGCGGACCAGGTCGCGGGCGACGGGCAGGAACACGTTGGCGCCGTAGCCGCGCGGCGGCACGACGACCAGCACGCGGCGGGCGTCGTCCGCGCCGATCCTCAGGAGGCGGGCGCCGTGGCCGCCGGCCACCGGCCCGTAGGTCTCGCGCGGTTCGGCCGCCGGGAAAGCGGTACTGGATGCTGCGGGGGCCCGCAGGGCGTCTCCCATGGTCACGGACTCTCTCCTGGCGGTCGGCTCGGCAATTGCCCCAGAGCCTCACACTCCACGATGGAAGTGAAATAAAAGCTGAATTGAATTCCTTGCCGTATCGCGGATTTCCCGCATAGCTTCAGGGAGTTCGAATGCCTCACGAGGAGACGGAGCCGGGCGTGCAGCATTCACCACAGACCCTGATTGTCGGTGCCGGTCCCACGGGCCTGACCCTGGGAATCGAACTGCTCAGGCGCAATATGCCGGTACGGATCGTCGACCGGGAGGACCGGCCGCATCCGCACGCCAAGGCGATCGTGCTGTGGCCGCGCACGCTGGAAGTGTTCCGTCGGCTCGGGGTGGCCGATGAGGTCCTGGCACGCTCGGTCGCGCTGCCCGCCGCGAACTACTACTCCGAAGGCCGCCGGGTCGCCCGCATCGGCTTCGGCCAACTCGCGGGATCGCGCTTCGCCACGCCCCTCTCGCTGCCCCAGGAGCAGACCGAGGCGGTGCTGCGCGAAGCCTTCCAACGCCTGGGCGGGGAAGTCGAGTTCGGCCGCACCCTCACCGGCCTCGACCAGCGGGGCGGCGGTGTTCGCGCCACGCTGGACACGCCGGACGGGCCGGAACACCTGGCCGCCTCGTGGGTGGTGGGCTGCGACGGCGCGCACAGTACGGTGCGCGAGCTGGCCGGCATCGGATTCGCCGGGCTCACCTATCCGCAGACCTTCCTGCTCGCCGACGGCCCGTGCGAGACCTCGCTCGCGCACGACGAGGCGCACTACTTCATGACGAGCCGCGGCGTCCTGGTGGTGGTCGGTCTGCCGGGCGGGGGCTACCGGGTGTTCGCCGGGGTGCGGGAGTTCGCGGAGTCGGACGACCCGTTGCGGGTGCTCCAGGAAGCGGCGGACGAGCGCTGTGCCGTGCCGCTGCGGATGACGGGGTCGTCCCGCACCGGGATCTTCCGGGTGCACGCGCGCCGGGCCGACCGCTTCCGAATGGGCCGGGTGCTGCTCGCCGGGGACGCGGCCCACATCCACAGCCCGGCTGGCGGCCAGGGGCTCAACACCGCGGTGGAGGACGCCCACGCGCTGGCCTGGCGGCTCGCGCTGCCCGGCGCCGACCGGGTGGATCACGAGGTCGACCGGTGGGAGCGGGAGCGGCGCCGGGTGGCCGCGTCGGTGGTGTCCGACACCGACCGCCAGACCCGGATGTGGATGCTGGGCGGTTGGCGCGGAAGGCTGCGGGACACGGCGCTGGCCGCCGGTCAGCACAGCGGGCTGCTCGGCCGGCTCGCCCCGCCGCGGATGGCGCAGTTCCACCACACCCACCCTGGACACGGGCCCGCGGCGGGGCGGATCGTGCCGGGGCGGCGCGTGCCGGACCTGCCGCTGGGCAGCGGGCCCGGTCAACGCCCCGTCCACGTCCACGACTTGCTGACCGAGGGGCGTACGGTCCTGCTCGTCCTGGCGTCCGACGCGGCCTCCGCCGCCCGCTCCGGCGAGGTGGAACGGCTGCTCGCCACCGGCCGCGACAGCCGGCGCCGGGGCGCCGGCTCCGAGCGGTGGCTGCGGGTCGTGACGCGCCGCAGCCCCGCGGCCGGGGCGGCCGACGGGGTGCGACTGGTCCTTGATCCGGCGGGCGCCGCGCACCGCGGCACGCGGGTGCGCGGACCGCTGGCCGTGCTGATCCGCCCCGACGGCGTTGTCGAGCGGATCGTGCGCGGCACTCGGCGGTGAGCGGGTTCCGACTCCCGGCTCTCACGCCGCGTGCAGCAACTCCCGGTACCAGGAGGTGTGTTCGGGGAAACGCTCCTCGAAACCGGGGCCCGCGTCGCAGCCCAGGTCGGCCCAGAGGGGTTCGCTGTCGAACCAGTGGTCGGTGACCATCATGTCCAGGTCGTGCGCGGAGCGGCCCCGTTCGGCGAGGACCGCGCACGCCTGCGGATAGCTGAGGTCGGCCGTGGGCCAGGGGACGCCCGCGGTGGCCGCGACCGCCTTCAGCAGGGCGTGCCAGGGCACCGGCAGCGGGTGGTTGGCGTGGTAGACCGACGCCGTCAGCCGCTCGGCGGGGGCGAGCCCGCTCGCCACCACGGCCCGCGCCAGGTCGTCGACGGCGATGGCGGAGACCAGCGCGGGCCACCCCTCGACGGTGCCCGGCAGGGTGCGCAGGAGGCGGGCCAGGGTGGGGGCGACCCACCTGTCGCCCGCTCCGTAGACCAGGTGCGGCCGCAGCACGGTGCCGCCGGCCGCGAGTACGGCGTCCTCGGCCGCGGCACGGGTGCGCGAGGTGACCGACACCGGGGCGCGGCCGAGGTCCTCGGGCCTGGCGCGGCGGAAGGTGCCGCGCCCGTAGACAGAGGCGGTGCTCAGGTAGACGATGCGGGACACCCCGGCGCGCCCGGCCTCCGCCATGAGGGCGGCGGTGCCGCGGGCGTTGACGGCCTCGCAGTCCTGCGCGTCACCGCCGATCCGTGAGGCGCAGTGCAGCAGGATGTCGACTCCCTCGCACAGGCCGTGCAGCGAGCCGGGTTCGGCGAGGTCGGCCGAGACGCTGTGGACGTGGGGGGCGCCCGCGGCGACGGGGCTGCGGTGGGCCAGCAGCCTCAGGGGGAGGCCCAGGCTGCGAGCCTGGCGGGTGACGCGGCGGCCGATGAAGCCACCGGCACCGGTGATCATGACAGTGGGCATGCGGCGGTCTCCCGGGGTGGTTCAGACGAGCGGGCGGAGTCCGACGGTGGCCGTGAAGACGGTCTCGTCGCGCTGGGTTCCGGTGATGCGTACGGGAATGATTCCAGCCGCGTCGGGCCGGCCCGGCTCGGCCTCGATCCAGCAGGGCGCGTCGAGTTCGGCGTAGCGCGTGAAGGTGCTGTCGAGCTGGACGGGCAGGGCGTCGGTCAGCCCGGTCGCGGCGTACGCGGCCTGGCGGGCGGACTCGATGAGCACCATGCCGGGCACGTGATCGACGGGGTGGTCGAAGAAGATCGGGTGCGAGGTGTCGACCCGCAACTGCCAGCGCAGGGGGGTGCCGGCCCCCGTCGCGGCGAGCACCACGTCGCGGGATCCGGGCCGTCCGACGCTTCCGGGGGCGATGCCCACCGGAAGGGCGAGGGCGGTGGTGGTGGGGCGTTCGCCGCGCAGCCTGCGGTAGACGGCCGGGCTGGTGCAGCTGAACCGCGCCTCGGCGACCGCAAGCGGCAGCCCGTCACGCTCCACGCTGACGTGGTACGCCATGCTCATGAGCTGCTTTCCGCGGCGCACGATGTCGTGGCAGGTGGTGCGGAGTTCGACCTCGGTCGGCGTCGGTCCCACGCTGAGCGCTTCGGGCAGCGCGGAGAAGGACATGTTCCACATCAGGAACTGGTGGCCGAACGGCACGTCGTACTCGGTGTGGGCGAGCAGCGCCCCCACCTGGCGCACGGATTCGACCAGCAGCAGCGGGTCCTGGTGGTCGGCGGTCGGCGCGAAGAGGGCGTGTCCGCGCGGCCACTGAGCATTGACCAAAAAGCAATCAGACTTGTCTGTTTTCCAGTTGGTGAGGAGCACTTCGGAGACTGCGGCGCGGTGCACGTACTCGCGCGGAACAGTCGTGGTGAGCCCTCGCGCGGACGCGGCGGGCTGGCGGACGATGACCGGCCCGGGGGCCAGAAAGGCGTTGTGACCAGTGGGTATCAGGGTGCTCGAACTGCGCTGCATGCAAGGAGGCCTGTCTCTTCGCGGGCAGGGTGAAAGACTGCACGTCAGTCACCGGCTGCGCTGGCTAATGATCACCTGCAACCAGTAAGATACAGACAGGTCAGTTCGGTTTCAAAGGTATCGAGGACTTAGATGGGACAGCAGGAACGCGGGACCCGGTCCCGGCAGACGATCTTGGAGGCGGCGGCGCGCGTCTTCGACGAGCGGGGGTACGACGCCGCGAGCACCAACGACATCCTCGCCCTCAGCGGGCTGACGAGGGGCGCCCTCTACCACCACTTCCCGTCCAAGGAGGCGATCGCGGCGGCACTGGTGGCCGCCCAGAGCGAAGCGCTCGTGGTGCCACCGCAGGACGTACAGCTACAGGCGGCCATCGATCTCACGATGGAGTTCGCCCGCCGCCTCCAGAGCGATCCGGTGCTGCGGGCCAGTGTGCGGCTCACGGTCGAGCAGACGTCGTTCACGGCGCCGGCCCGCACCCCGTATCAGCGCTCGGCCGAGGCGATCCACGCGCTGCTGAGCGGCGCGGCCCGGCAGGGTGAACTGCTGCCGGGCGTGGACCTGGACGAGATCACCCAGTTCATCGTGGGGGCCTTCACCGGCCTCCAGCTGATCTCGCAGGTCTACACGGGACGCCAGGACCTGCTGGAGCGCGTCTCGGTGATGTGGCGGTTCCTGCTGCCGGGCATCGCGACGCCCGGCATGCTCGGACGGCTGCGGACCATGCCGCCCACCCGGCCGGCCGGTCCGCCCGGTGCACGGCCCGCCGCATCCGGGGTGGAACCCGCCGCCTAGCGCGCGGGGCCCGGTCCAGCCAGCACGGGGGACGGTGCCTCAACTCGCCTGCGCTTCGGGCGAGTTGACCACCTGGTCCACCTGGTCCACCGGGTTCGACTCGGCAGCGGACCGGCCGAACAGCGGCCGGAGCATGCCCCAGATGCGGTCCGACGCCTCACCCTGCCACCACGCCCCGTCCGTGCGGCCGAGGGATTCCAGACCGGCCGTCACGACGACCGCCAGATCGGCCAGATCGCGGGCCGCAACTTCCCGGCCGTCCAGGCAGCGCCCGATCACCTCGCGGTGGACGAGCCCGAGCACCTCCTCGCGCAGCCGCGTGGGCCCGGTCGAGCCGTCCGGTCCGAGCCGCATGCCCGCCCGTACGGTGGGGACCTCCCGCAGCGCGGTGACGAGCGCGGAGCTGAACCGCGCGGCCGCCGCTCCCGGCGCCCGATCCGCGAAGGCCGCGGCGAGCAGCCCGGCGACCTCGGTGCGCGCCTGCTCGTACACGGCCGCCGCCAGCGATTCCTTGGTCGGGAAGTGGTGATAGAGCGCGCCTCGGCTGACGCCCGCGCTGCGGCAGATGCCGACCAGTCCGGCGTCGTGCACCCCGCCGTCGGCGATGAGTTCGGCGGTGGCGCGGATGAGCGCCTGACGGGTCTGCTCGGCGCGCTTCTGCATGGCGCGGCACCTGTCCTTCCGGGTCACGGCGAAAGCGTCCCCACACCATACAACCCTGTCTGTTTACGCCGCCAAACCGTCCACGCATCTCGCTCGCCACCCATCGATCGGCTGGCGACTCTTCACTTGCATACACTTCCCCACACCCAACAAAAGAGCAGGTGGGAGCAGCAACGTAGGCTCCACGGACCCCAGGAGCCGAATAGCGAGACACCGAAGGCGGCCAGTTGACAACCAGACAAGTCTGTTTGTTATCGTCGGTGCTACCCAGTGGGACATGAGCGTTGAGGGAGTCCGATGGATAGCTCGACCCGCACCGTGCGTCAGCCGGCCCCAGGAGGAGTCCTGGGTGCCGTGGCCACAGGCAGGTTCGCGGAGGCCCTCCAGGAGGGACTCGCGCGGGCGGCCCAGCGGCCCGGTCCGTCGCGGCCCCGCCACGCCGCGACCGCCCCGGCCCCGCTCACCCACCAAGCCGCGCCGGCCCCCGTACTCCTGAAGGGCGAAGGCGAGGCGATCCTGGACCGGTTCGGGGCGGCGCTGCCCAGCGCGCTGCTGCCGGCCGATCGCGAGGTGCCCGATCTGCGCGCCGCGCTCACCGCGTTCGCACGTCATGTGCTGGCCCACGCCGAGGACTTCGGGGCACCGCACGGCGCCAGCGCGCCGGAGCTGCCCCCGGCGGGCGACGCCTCGCCGCACCATCTGGTCGCGGCTGCCTCCCTCCTGCTCGAATGCGCGCTGGCGCACGCGGTCGAAGGCGGCGCCCCGCACCACGACGCGATGACGCTGGTACGGACCCTCGGCGATGTCATGCGCACCACCGGCGTCCCGTTCTGGCAGGGCGACCACGGCTGGAGCGAGCGGCGCAGGCTCGCCCGTCAGCTCCACGACGAACTCGGCAACGCCCTCGCGGTGGCCCTGCACCGGATCGAGCTGAGCGAGGACGACCCCGGCAACGGCCCCGCGCACCTCGCCGCGGCGAAGAAGGCGCTGGGCGAGGCGGTGCGGGAGAACCGCTCACTGATCGGCGGCCTGCGCGAGCAGGGGCGCACCCCGCCCGTCCGCGAGGCGATCGAGGCGTTCCTCGCGGACGCCGCGCCCACCGCGCGAGTCACCGTCGCGGTGACCGGGGACGAGAGCGCCGCCTCCGAACGCTGCCGCCGCGAGCTGTTCCTCGTCCTGCGCGAGGCCCTGCGCAACTGTTTCGCGCACGCCGCGGCCGGCCAGGTCGAGGTCACCGTGCGCACCACCCGGCGCTGGCTGTACGCGCGGGTCGAGGACGACGGCACCGGCCTCACCGGCGACGCCGGGCACGGGCTCCGCTCCATGACCGAGCGGGTGGAGGACCTCGGCGGCCGGCTGCGCATCCTGAACGGCCCCGGCGGCGGCACCCGCATCGAGATCCATCTGCCCCTGGGCACTCGACTCTGACAAGGACGCCTGCCATGCCTGCCACCCGCATCGTCGTCGCCGACGACCACGCCCTGTTCCGCGAGGCACTGGGCGAACTGCTCAACGCCCAGCCCTCGATGACGGTGGTGGGGTACGCGTGCGACGGCGCCGAAGCCGTCCGGTGCGCCGCCGCGCACCAGCCGGACCTGCTCCTGCTGGACCTCCAGATGCCGAGCAACCACGGGCCGGGCACGGTACGCGGCGTCCTGCGGGTGGCACCGCGCACCCGGGTCCTGTTCCTGTCCGCGTACGCCGAACCGCATGCGGTGGACCAGCTCCTGGCCGCGGGCGCCCGGGGCGTCCTGCACAAGGGCATCGACCGCAAGGCGCTGCTGGTGGCGCTGTCGCGGGCGATGGCGGACGACCACCAGACGACGGTCCTGGTGCCGTCCACCGCCGCGCCCGCCACCGGGGACGAGCCGTTGTCGCGCCGGGAGCACCAGGTGCTCGCGCGAGCGGCGACCGCGATGAGCAACCGCCAGATAGCCGACGCCCTGGACATCACCGAGGGCACGGTCAAGCGCCATCTGCACAGCGTGTTCCGCAAGTTGGGCGCGGTGTCGCGGCTCGACGCGGTCAACAAGGCGGTACAGGCCTCGCTGATCCCCTCGCCCACCATGCCCTCCGCACGACAGCGGCCGTCGGCCCGTGAACTGATCCACGGGCCAACGGCCGTCATCGGTACGGGAGTTGGCTCATCCGGTGGCTGACGGGCGGCGCAGCACCGCGGCCGCCACCGAGCCGTCGCTGCCCACCGAGGTGACAAGGCCCCACGCGCCGGCCCCGGCCGCGTCACCCGCCTCCCAGTGGGCGAGCAGCGCAGCCAGCTGGAGCGCACCGCTCGCGCTGTAGGTCTCGCCCAGGACGTCCTGCACGCGCAGCACCTCGGGGGCGTGCCCGGCGAGCGCGCGGTGCCGGCCGCGGGACTCCACCGCGGTCCAGCCCCGCCCGCCGGTGGCGCCCGCGGAGACCACGGAGATGTCCCCGGGCGCCGCGCCCGCGGCACCGAGCGCGTCCTCGACGCAGCGCGCCAGCGCCGCCGCGACCGCGAGCGGTCCGTCTTCGGCCGGGCTGAACGCGACCTCGCAGGAAGCGAGTTCGGCCAGCGCGGCATCGCCGGACGTGCTGTGTTCCAGGACGAAGACGGCACTGCCCTCGCCCAGGACCGCGCCATCACCCAGTACCCCGCTGTGGTGCCAGGCCCAGGCGGAGTGCGCGCTGAGCTCCTCCACGCCGCCGGTCAGCAGCCGCTTCGCCCGGCCGTTGACCAGGATGTTGCGGGCGTAACGCAGCGCGGACAGGCTGGAGATCCGGCCGCCGGCCAGGCTCGCGTTGACGCCGGTGAAGGAGTGCCGCATCGCCACCTGGCTCGCGCAGTGGTTGAGCAGCAGCCCCGGGAAGAGGGACGGGCTCACCAGGTAGGGGCGCTGCTGCTCGTAGGTGTCCTGGAAGAACTCCGAGAACGCGCGGGCGCTGCCGGTGCTGGTGCCGAGCACCACCCCGGTGTCGGCGCGCTCCGCCGGGTCGATCAGCCCCGGAAGGCTGTCGAGCGCGAACTCGCTCGCCGTCATGCCCAGGGTGCTGGTCCGGCTCAGGGCGCTCAGCCCCTTGCGGCCGAGGTGCTCGCGGGCGTCGAAGTCCGGGACGCCCAGCAGCTCAAGCGGCGGGGCCGCCTTGCCGCCGAGCGCCGCCGCGCCGCCGTCGCCGGCCGGCAGCGATCCCGAACGGAGCGCCTCGTACAGGGCCTTGCCGCCGATCCCGGCGGCGCTCAGCACCCCGTAGCCGGTGATCCGCACCGGGGCGGGTGCGACGCTGCTGCTCATTCGGGCCTCCCCAGCATCACGATGGCGTTGTTCCCGCCGAACGCGAAGCCGTGGTTCTCCACGATCTTCGGCCGGGCGGCGCGGGCCGTCCCCGGAACACAGTCCAGGTCGGGGCCGAGGGCCGGGTCCACCTCGCGCACCGTCGCGGTCGGCGGCAGGAAGCCCTCGTACAGAGCCATGCAGCAGGCCAGCGCGCCGAAGCCGCTGGCGGCGCCCATGGTGTGGCCGAGCATCGACTTGATGGAGCTGATGGCCGGGACGCGCTCGCCGAACACCTCGCGCACCGCGGCGACTTCGGTGGAGTCGTTCGCCGCCGTGCCGGTGCCGTGCGCGCACACGTAGTCGACCTCGTCGGGCTTGACCCCGGCGCTGCGGTGGGCGCGGCGGATGCACTCGGCGATGCCGCCCCGGTCGGGCTGGGTGGGGTGCTTGGCGTCGCACGTGATGCCGTAGCCGAGCACTTCCGCGTACATGCGGGCCCCGCGGGACCGGGCGCTCTCCCACGATTCGAGCAGCAGGGCGGCGCCGCCCTCGGCGGTCATGATGCCGCCGCGGTGCTCGTCGAAGGGACGGCACAAATCCGGGGCGATGGCGCCCAGGCGGTGGAAGCCCGCGTGGGTGGCGCGGTTCACCGCGTCGGCGCCGCCGACCAGCATGACGTCGGCCGCGCCGGAGCGGATCACGTCGAAGCCGTACCCGATGGCGTAGTTGCTCGCCGAGCAGGCGGTGCCGAAGGTCTGCGCCTCACCGCGCAGCCGCAGTTCGGTGTTGACGGCCGCCGCGATGCGGTCGGCGGAGGCCTGGGCGGCGAGATCCCCGTCGATCCCGTCGGGCCCGCGCTCCAGCCACTGCTCGGTCAGCTCCTGGAAGACCCGGGCCTCGCCGTTGGTGGTGCCCATGGCGCTGCCCGCGCGGGCGGCTGAGAGGGCCTCAGGGTCCCAACCGGCGTCCTGGGCGGCCAACTTGGCTGCGGCCGCGGCGAACTGGCTGCTGCGGCCCCACTCGGCGAGCGGCAGCCGGTCCAGGTGGTCCTGGGGCCGGAAGTCGTGCACCTCGCCGGCCTGGGTGTGCTCGAAGCCCTCGGTGTCGAACGACTGGATCTCGGAGATTCCGCTGCGCCCGGCGCGGACGGCCGCGGTGAACGCCCCGGCGCCGATGCCGAGGCTGCTCACCGCACCGAGACCGGTCACCACGACCCGGCGCAGCCCGGACTCAGACACCGGCGACCGCTTTGGTGTGGCGGGCGATCAGGGCGTACGCCGAGGCCAGGTCGTCCAGGTCGACGAGCTCCTCCTGCGGGATCTCGATGCCCAGCTGCCGCTCGAAGCGGGAGAACATCTCGATGATCAGCAGCGAGTCGGCGTCGAAGTCGTCCGCGAAGCTGTGGTGCTCGCCGACCTCCTCGGCCGACACCTCCAGGACGTCGGCCACGATGTCCCGCACACGGGTGCGCAGGTCCGCCGACAGGGATGCGGCCAGGTTTTCCGACATTTCTTTTCCCTTCACTGGGCAGCCGCGATTTCGGCTGCCTTCTGCTTGGTGATGTCATTTCGCCGACCGCGGAACACGGCAAGGAAAGAACAGCCGCGGCGGTGTACGGGATGAATATAGGAGGCCGTTGCGGGCCGCCGGGAGGCGACCGGAATAACGGGTGCCGACTTCCTCTGCGAAAGGATGCTGCCACAACGGACCGGCCCCGGAGAACCCCGATTGGCTGATTCCGCCTCAACTTCCATGCACTTTTCATGTGCATTCGATTTGCGCGGATGAGAATCAGAATCCGCGACGGGACCGTCCCGCTGCCGGATGTGAGGGGGCCAACACCCATGAGACCGCCTGTGCCAGTGGGTATCGCCGCGGCAGCCGTGTGGCTGCCGCACGGGCGTGACAGTGCCGTGTGCGCGGTGGCCGAGCAGCGGGTCGAGGCACGTGCGGCCCGCGACCTCGGCCACCCCCGACTACCGGTCGCGGACGGCGAGTCGGCGCCGGAGATGGCGGTGCTCGCGGCGCGTTCCGCGCTGCGCAGCGGCGGCGTCCCGGCGGCCGGCCTCGCGCTGCTCTGCCACGCCTGGATGCACTACCAGGGCCACGACCTGTGGTCGCCGGCCCACTACATAGCGCACCAGATCGGCGCGCACGACACGGTGCCGGTGGGCATCCAGCAGATCTGCAACGGCGGGGCGGCCGCCCTCGAACTCGCCGTCGCCCGGCTGTCGTTGGAGCCCGGGGAGCGCCGAGCGCTGGTGACGACGGCCGACCGGTTCGGCGCGCCGGGCTTCGACCGGTGGCGCAGCGACTACGGCGCCGCCTACGGGGACGCGGCCACCGCCGTGGTGCTGCGCCAGCCGGCCGCGGCGGGCGATCCGCTGCTGCTGCGCTCCCTGCACACCGCGGCCGCCCCGCACCTGGAGGAGATGCACCGCGGCGCCGACCCGTTCGCCGAGCTGCCCCGGGACAACTCGCCGATGGTCGACATGCGCCGCACCAAACGGGTCTACCTGCGCGAGAACGGCATCGAACCGTTCAACAAGGTGAACGACGACATGATCCGGCACGTGGTGACCGGCGCGCTCCGGGACGCCGACCTCGCCGCCGACGACCCGCGCATCCGCTTCGTCCTGCTGCCCCGGCTCGGCCGCAAGACCCTGGAGAGCGCCTGGAACCCGGTCCTGCGCGAACTGGTCGCCGCCCCCACCGTGGACTGGGGCCGCGAGACCGGCCACCTGGGCACCGGCGACCTGCCGGCCGGGCTCAGCGAGGTCGTCCGCCGCTCCGCGCTCGCCCCCGGCCAGATCGGTCTGCTGCTCAACGCGGGGGCGGGCTTCACCTGGTCGTGCGCGGTGGTCGAGGCACCCGGGCGCGACTGACGTACCCACGAAAGCGGTCGGCCGTGGGGGCCGGCTCCGCACCGTTTCGGTGCCGGAGCCGGCCCCCACGGCCGATACGTCTACTACTGCGGTACGGTCCGCCACGCTCCCGCCGGGTGGTGCACGGCGG
Source organism: Streptomyces sp. NBC_01431 (assembly GCF_036231355.1). NCBI lineage: Bacteria > Bacillati > Actinomycetota > Actinomycetes > Kitasatosporales > Streptomycetaceae > Streptomyces > Streptomyces sp. NBC_01431. The sequence goes on along the minus strand of NZ_CP109496.1, from coordinate 4,740,370 downwards.
GACGCCAGCGGCCCCGCGCCGGGGCGGGCGCCGCGGTCTCGGCGGGCTGCGGGGCGGCGCGGCTCAGCATGACCACGGTCAGCGCGGCCAGCTCCTCCCCGGTGGGCTCGCCCCTAAGCACGCGCAGGGCCGGCCGGGCGAAGGGTTGGGTGTCCATCGCGGCTTCCTCTCTCAACTCCGGTACTACATCGGGGGGTTGCCGTGCTTGCGCGGCACGAGCTGCTCCTGCTTGGTGCGCAGCACCCGCAGTGCCTCGGCGAGTACGGTCCGGGTGGTGCGCGGGTCGATCACGTCGTCGACCAGGCCGCGCTCGGCCGCGTAGTACGGGTGCATCAGCGCGTCCCGGTACTCCTCGGTCAGCTCCCTGCGGGTGGCCTCCGGGTCGTCGGACGCGGCGACCGCGCGCCGGTGGATGACGTTGACCGCGCCCTCGGCACCCATCACGGCGATCTCGTTGGTGGGCCAGGCGAACGACAGGTCGCAGCCGATGGAGCGGGAGTCCATCACGATGTACGCGCCGCCGTAGGCCTTGCGCAGGATGACCTGCACCCGGGGCACCGTCGCGTTGCAGTACGCGTACAGGAGTTTCGCGCCGTGGCGGATGATGCCGCCGTGCTCCTGGGCGGTGCCCGGCAGGAAGCCCGGCACGTCCACCAGGGTCACCAGCGGGATGTTGAACGCGTCGCAGGTCTGGATGAACGAGGCGCCCTTCTGCGACGCCTCGATGTCGAGGACGCCGGCCAGGTGGCGGGGCTGGTTGGCGATGAGCCCGACGGTCTGCCCGTCGATGCGGGCGAGCACGCACAGCAGGTTCGGCGCCCACTGCTCGTGGACCTCCAGGAACTCGCCGTCGTCGACGAGCCGTCCGATCACCTCGCGCATGTCGTACGGCTGGTTCGGGTCGGCCGGCACCATGCGCAGCAGTTCCTCGTCCAGGGTGTTCAGGCGGGACGCCGGTGCGGCGGCCGGCGGCAGCTCCTTGTTGTTGGCGGGCAGCAGGGAGATGAGGTAGCGCACGTCCTCCAGGCAGGAGGCCTCGTCGTCGTAGGCGAAGGCCGCGGCGCCCGAGACCGCGGCGTGCAGGTCGGCGCCGCCGAGCTCCTCGTGGCTGACCTTCTCGCCGGTGACGGCCTCCACCACATCGGGTCCGGTGATGAACATCTGGGAGATGCCGCGCACCATGAAGACGAAGTCGGTGAGGGCCGGGGAGTAGGTGGCGCCGCCCGCGCACGGCCCGAGCATCACGCTGATCTGCGGGATCACCCCGGAGCAGCGCACATTGCGGCGGAAGATGCCGCCGTAGCCGGCCAGCGCCGAGACGCCTTCCTGGATGCGGGCGCCCGCGCCGTCGTTGAGGCTCACCAGGGGGGCGCCGGCCGCCTCGGCCATGTCCATGATCTTGTGGATCTTCTCCGCGTGGGACTCGCCGAGCGAGCCGCCGAAGATCCGGAAGTCGTGCCCGAAGGCGAAGACGGTACGCCCGTGCACGCGCCCCCAGCCGATGACGACGCCGTCGCTGTGCGGTCGGCGGTCCTCCAGGCCGAAGCCGCTGGCGCGGTGCCGGCGCAGCCCCTCGATCTCGACGAACGTCCCCTCGTCGAACAGCGTCTCAAGGCGCTCGTGGACGGTCATCTTGCCGCGGGCGTGCTGTGCTTCGGTGGCCTTGGGCCCCGGCCCGCCGCGCACGGACTGCCGCAGCCGCAGCAGCTCGGCCGTCCGCGCCTCCATACCGGAAGGCGGCTGCGGGGCCGGCGCCACAGACGCCGAAGACGTCAAGGACACAGCGAGGGGACGGTCGTCCAAAGCGGTCATCGAAGTGCACTCCCATGCATGGAACGGCGGAGCGATCGGAAATACGGCTCCCGGAGATTCTGCGAACCAACAGGGTGTATGCGCGCCATGAAAGTAAACTAAAAGGTCGCCGATTGGGCGCCGCAATTGTGCTGCCGGGCAGTTCCATATGAATTTCACGGGACTTCCATGTGCGCCGGGGAGCATTGCGGCAGCCCCGTGCCGGGGCCGAGCCCCTTATTCACGGACCGCCGCAGGCGGCGCCGACAGAGGAGTTTCCTGCATGACAACGCCGAGCGACACCGCTCCGCCGGAGCTGGATCCCGTACCGACCTTCACCCGCACCATCGAACGTTCGCTGGTGCACCGGGCAGCGGTGTCGGAGGTGCTGGTCACGGACCTCCTGCGAACGGGCCGCGAGACCTATGTGGCGGGCGCCCAACTCCCCCTCGGGCACGCCTACTTCAGCGATCACCTGCGTACGCCGGTGACGTACGACTTCCTGCTGCTGCTCGAAGCCGCCCGGCAGGCCGGCACCGCCGCCTCGCACCGGCAGCTCGACATCCCGGCCAAGACGGCCTTCCTCGTCAGCAACTGGTCCATCGAGATCGAGGACCTGGACGCGCTCGCTCCCGGTGGCCGTCCCGGGGAGCTGCACCTGACCGGCAGGGTCGTGCGCCGCGAAGGGCGCGGCGGCCGGCTGCTCGGGGTGGACTCCGAGGCCGTACTGCGGGTCGGCGACAAGGTCGTCGCCCGGTCCCGGATCGACGTCGGCGCGGCGAAGAGCGAGGACTACGCCAAGCTCCGCTTCCTCCAGCGCAAGTCGGTGCCGCCGCTCACCGAGGACCTCGGCCCGGTACTGCGCAGCCACCCCGCCGACGCGGCCGACGTGGGCCGGCGCAACCCGGCCAACGTCGTCCTCGGCGAGCCGCGGCACTCCGGGGGCACCGTTTCCGCGCAGGTCGAGCCGCGCTTCGAGAACAGCAGCCTGTTCGACCACACCTACGACCACATACCCGCGATGGTCATCACCGAGGCGGCCCGCCAGCTCGCCCATCTGGCCGGGGCGCCCACCGGCGCGGCCGTGACCAGTTGCTCGGCGACCTTCACGCGCTTCGCCGAACTCGACGTGCCGCTCGTCGCCACCGCCCGCCCGCTCGGGGCCGCTTCGGGCGCCGGGCAGCCGGCCGCCTTCACCGTCGACTTCCGCCAGGACGACGTCTCGGTCGGCGAGATCACGCTGTCGTTCGCCGCGGCACCCGCGCCGGCCGGGGAGGCCCTGTGAGCACCGCCGTACGCGCCGTATGGACCGACTTCGGCGGCGTCCTCACTCCGCCGATCAACGACGACCTGCACGCCTTCTGCCGCCAGAACGACATTCCGGCCGACGCGATGCGCCGGGCGATGGCGGCGGTCGCCGAACCGTTCGGCGTCGACCTGATGGCCCCCCTCGACACCCCGCTGCTCAGCGAGCCGGAGTGGGTGGAGCGGATGAACGCCCAGCTGGCGGCCGACGGGGTCGACACCGACCTCACCGGGTTCGGGCAGCGCTGGTTCGACGGCCGCGCCACCAACGAGGCCTGGCTCGGCCACCTGCGCGCGCTGCGCGGCACGGGTGTATTCGTCGGCATGCTGTCGAACATGCCGCCCGCCTGGGACCCGCTGTGGCGCCGGATGGTGGCGCCCGAGGGCCTCTTCGACGGGCTCGTCCTGTCCTTCGAGGTCGGCGCGCGCAAGCCGGAGCGCCGGATCTTCGAGGCGGCCGCCGAACTGGCGGGCGTCGCCCCCGGCGAGTGCCTGCTCGTCGACGACATCGCCGCCAACTGCGCGGGCGCCGAGGCCGCCGGCTGGCAGGCCGTCCACTTCACCGACGCCGATACGGCCGCGGCCGAGCTGGCCCGGTACCTCGCGCGACCGGCCGAGCCGGTCCTGCCCGCCGTCTGAACCAGCGTCCGCACCGCGTCCGAAACAGGAGAACACCCACCCATGTCACGCACCGTTCTGGTCACCGGCGGCAACCGCGGAATCGGCCTGACCATCGCCCGCGCCTTCGCCGAGGCCGGGGACAAGGTCGCCATCACCCACCGGTCCGGCGAGCCGCCCGAGGGGCTGTTCGGCGTCCGTTGCGACGTCACCGACCCGGAGTCCTCGCGCCGCGCGGTGGCCGAGGTCGAGGCCCAGTTCGGGCCGGTCGGGGTACTCGTCGCCAACGCGGGCATCACCCGCGACGCCCTGGCGCCGATGATGCGCGACGAGGACTTCGACGACGTCATCCAGACCAACCTCGTCGGCTCCTTCCGGATGGCCCGGCTGGTCTCGCGCTCCATGATCAGTGCCAAGTGGGGGCGGATCGTCTTCGTCTCCTCGATCATGGGCTTCCTCGGCTCACCCGGGCAGTCCAACTACGCCGCCTCCAAGTCCGGCATGCTCGGCCTGACCCGCTCGCTGGCCTGGGAACTCGGCTCGCGCAACATCACCGTCAACATGGTCACGCCCGGCCTGATCGAGACCGACATGATCCAGGCCGTCACCGACAAGCGGCGCGCCCAGCTGCTCGCCCAGACCCCGCTGAAGCGCACCGGCACCCCCGAGGAGGTCGCCGAGGTCGTCCGGTTCCTGGCCGGCGACGGAGCCGCCTACGTCACCGGCGCCGCACTCCCGGTCGGCGGCGGCATCGGCATGGGCCAGTAGAGCTCATCAACTTCCTTGCACAGTACGGCAGTTGCTCTGCCGCGCGGCTCAAGTACCCCCTACCTCCGCACACCACAACACACAGAAGGAGTCCGCCATGACGGACGAAGAAGTTCTGCAGATCGCCGTGGACATGGGCAAGATCTTCAACGACGGGGACGACGAGGTGGCCCGGCGCCTGGTAGCCGAGGACTTCATCGACCACGAGGCCCCCGAGGGCTCGCCCCGCGGCCCCGAGGCCTACGCGAACACCGCGCGCTGGATGCGCAGCGTCTGGGAGGACGCCCGCTGGGAGATCGTCGACTCGTTCGCCAAGGGCGACCGGGCGCTGCTGCGCCTGATCTTCACCGGCCGGCACGTCACGGACTTCATGGGCGTTCCGGCGACCGGCAAGTCGGTGCGGGTCCAGCACCTGCACGTCTACCGGATCGCCGACGGCCAGGTGGCCGAGCACTGGGCGGTCCGCGACGACCTGGAGCTGTTCCGCCAGATCGGCGCCTGGGACAAGCCGCTGAAGGGCGCCCCCAAGCCGGCCCCGACGGCCTGATGTGAACGCTTGATCCGCTCCCGGCGACGGGACGCAGCGAGGGCGGTATCCGCATGTGCGGATACCACCCTCGCTTTTTGCGTGCTCAGAGCCTGATGACTCGTCAGGACTTAACGGGACCAAGGCCGTTGAGCAACGTGTCGACCACGGCCGCCGCGAGCGTGTCCGGGTCGGTGGCGTTCTCCGCGGACTCGATGATGGCCTGCTCGATGAGGGCGTGGTAGACGCGCCGCGCCCACGACAGATCGGCGTCCGGCCGCAACAGGCCTGCCTGCTGGGCCCGTTCGAGCAGCAGATGCCCCTTGGCGAAGATGCGCTCGTGCGCGGCGACGGCGGACGGCTCGCGCAGCTGCGGCTGGCCGACGGTGTAGCGCCAGCCGCTCTTGATCTGGATCACGTTCGCGGTGATCTGGTGCAGCGCCACCATCGGGGGCGCGGTCTCCGGGCGGCCGACATCGATCGCCTCCTCGACCTGCCGGAAGGCGTGCGCGGCCATCGCGTCGATGAGCGCCTCACGGGAGGCGAACCGCCGGTGCAGCGTGGTGCGGGCGACACCGGCGGCCGTGGCGATCTGCCCGAGGCTCGCCGTCGGGTCCTCGCCGAGCACGCGCTCGGCCACTTCCAGGATGTTCCGCACGGTCCGCTCGGCGTCGGCGCGCAGCGGCCGCTCTCTCGTTGTCTGCGTCACGTCGTGACCCGCCTCTCCCGTTGCCTGATGCGCCTATTTCCTGGTCCAGGTTACACCAAAGTAGCAATACGGAGGGGAACTTGCATCACTGATGTTGCAACTACAGATTTCTTCGGTACATTGATGTTGCGAGTCGACGAGAACTTGCAACTACCGAGGAGTGGATGGTTATGACGCAGGACCAGCAGGACTGGATCGAGTCGTACGAGCTCGTGCAGGGTGTCCAGGCCGCCGGCCCCGCCCACGCGCAGCAGGTCGGCGTCCTCAAGATCGGCCGCACGAACGCCCGCCGGGTGCTGGTCCTGCTGGGCGGCCGCGAAGGCGGCGCGGGCGTCTTCAAGCACACCGCCCGCAGCCTCGCCGGGGCCTCTGACGACCTCCAGGTATGGGCCGTCGACCGCCGCGAGCAGAACCTCGCCGACCTCTCCGCCTTCGCCGACGCCCCCGAGCAGGCCACCGAGTACTACCTAGGCGGCCACTACCAGGTGCAGGAGCCCACCGAGTCCCTGTACGCCGCGCAGTGGGGCCTCGAAGTCCTCGTCGAGGACCTGCGCCGGGTGGTCATGGCCGCCTCCGACGGCGGACGGCGCGAGGTCGTCCTCGGCGGTGTGTCCGTCGGTGCCAGCATCGCGCTCCTGTACGCGGCCTGGGACTTCGACGGCACACCCGGCTACCGCGACCTCGCGGGCCTCGCCGTGGTCGACGGCGGCGTGCACAACGCCTACTCGGGCGCGGGCATGGAGTTCGACCTGCCGATCGAGGCCGCCAAGGGCTGGCTCGCCGCGATCGAGGGCGGTGCCGTCTTCGAGGACTTCACCAGCACCACCATCGGCCTGGGCGACCGCCCCGAGTCGGCCGCCGTCTTCTTCCAGCTCGCCGCCCAGCACGCGCTCGCCGACCCCGACGGCCCCGCGGTCCTCGCCGACCGCCTGCCCGAGGCCGTCCGCACCGACCGCAAGCTCACCAACGCCGGTCTGCTCGGCTGGCTCGTGGACGCCACGCACGCCCACCCCTCGTACTCAGTGAACGCCGGCCGGCTCGCCGACTCCGGCGCCTGGATCGACGGCGGCCCGGTCCAACTGGCCACCGTGGCCGACGCGTTCGCGGGCCCGCGGCCCGGCGCCTGGGTCTGGTACACGCTCAACCGCGTGATGCTCGACCTCGTCGCGGCCATCGACTTCGCCGAGAACGACCTCACCGAAATGCTCGGCCTGCGCCTGCCGCACGGCAAGGACATCGACGTACCGCTCTACACGTTCCAGTCGGGCCTGACCAACGGCACCACCGGGCAGGCCGCCGCGACGGTCACGGCCGGCAGCCGGATCCCGCAGCTCTCCCTGCACTCCGACCCGGCTCTGACCCACCAGGACATCGTGTACGCCCGCTGGGAGGACAACCGCTTCCTCCAGACCCTGTCGCACTTCCTGGGCGACCTGCCGCGACGCGCCAACTGACCGTACGCGAAAACCAGTTGACCGGGCGCGAGCCCTCGTCGACCGGGGCGCAAGCCCCCCATGAACGGGGGTGGCAGGGGGCAACCCCCGTACCCCTGCCACCCCTCCCCACCCGGCGTTCGCACCGCCCCGCCACCCACGTCACGACCGCTCGACCAAGGAGACCTTCGATGGCTGCCGTCGCCACCCCGGAGGCACCGCCCCGCGCGGGCCTCACCATCTTCGCCCTGTGCCTGGCCGTGTTCATCGTTCCGTACGGCCTCAGCAGCGCCCCGGTCGCCCTGCCCGCGATCGGCAACGACCTGCACGCCGGTGTCGTACCGCTGCAGTGGGTCGTCAACGCCTACAACGTCACCGCGGCCAGCTTCATGATGGCGGCCGGATCGATCGCCGACCGCATCGGCCGCAAGCGGGTGTTCGCCTTCGGCGTGGGCCTCTACGGCGTCTCCGCCCTGGTCGGCGCGCTCGCCTCCAGCGCCGTGATCCTCGACGTGGCCCGCGGCATCGCCGGTGTCGCCGCCGCCGCCATGATGACGGCCGGTGTGTCCGTCATGGCGAACATGTTCCAGGGCGCGGCCCGCACCAAGGCCTTCGCCTACGTCGGTGTCACCATCGGCGCCGGTCTGGCGATCGGCCCGACCACCTCCGGCCTGCTGGTCTCCGGGCTCGGCTGGCGCTCGATCTTCTGGGTCCAGTTCGTGATCGCCGTCCTGTCCATGCTCGGCATGGGACTGATCCAGGAGTCCAAGGACCCCGACGCCAACGCCGTCGACTGGGCGGGCACCGTCACCTTCACACTGGCCCTGTTCTTCTTCACCCTCGCCATCATCGAGGGCCCGCAGTGGGGCTGGGGCGGCACCGCGGTGCTCGCGCTGTTCGCCGGATGCGTCGTGATGCTCGCCGCCTTCGTCTTCGTGGAGCGCCGCCAGCGGCACCCCATGTTCGACCTGTCGCTGTTCGCCGAACCCCGCTTTATGGCCGTCAACCTGCTCGCCACCGCCGTCTCCTTCGGCTTCGTCGGCCTGATGGTCCTGCTGCCGTCCTACCTGGTCGGCGCCAACGGGCTCACCGACAGCGGCGCCGGACTCACGATGCTGCTGCTGACCGCCCCGGTGCTCGCCTTCCCGCTGGTCGCCGGACGCCTCGTCCAGGCCGGTGTGTCCATGCGCACCGTCCTGAGCAGCAGCCTGGTCCTGGTCGCCGTCGGCCTCGCCTGGCTGACCGTCATCCACCCCGGCATCAGCCTGCTCGGCCTGGCCGGACCGCTCCTGCTGATCGGCATCGGCATCGGCCTGATCTACGGCCTGATGGACGGCGCCGCCGTCAGCACCGTCTCGCCCACCAAGGTCGGCATGGCGAGCGGCATGTTCAACACCATCCGCCTCGCCAGCGAAGCGGTCGCCGTGGCCGGCATGGTCGCCGCCCTCGTCTCGCTGGTCCAGGGCCGCATCTCCGGCGGGCTCGACCGCTTCACCCAGGGCACCGGCCTCGACGCCCGCGCCGTCACCGACAGCGTGACCAGCGGCAACCTGGACGCCCCGGTCGCCAAGGCCCCGGCCGGCAGCCGCGACGCCTTCACCGACTTCCTCGGCCAGGGCTACAGCGACGGCTTCCAGATCGTCCTGTGGGGTGCCGCCGCCATCTGCATCGTCAGCGCGGTCGTCCTGCACCTGATCCTGACGGACCGCCCGGACGCCCAGCCCGCCGCCGAGCCGGCCGGAGAGACCGCCGACCGCACCCCCGCCGACGCGACGGTCTGACCCCCAACTCCGCCCGTACGACCTCCCCCGTACGACGGTCCTGATCGCCCGGTGCACCCCAGCACCGGGCGACAGGCGGTTTCAGGCCCTGAGGCCCCACAGCCCGCCGATGCCCCCAGCCCACCGAACCCAGCGCCCCCTGCCCCTTCCCAGCCATCAGCGCCGACGTCTCAGGTCCTTCGCCTCCGCGGGAGAACCCATGCCGAGCACCCTGCACTCCGCCCCGACGACCGCTCTCAGACCCCTCGCCCCCGGTCTGATCCAGCCCGGCCCGCTGCCCGGCACGGCCATCGCCCTGCTCCAGCCGACACCGGACACGGCCGTCGCGCTGCACCCCGAGGAGGAGCGGCTCCTCGGCGCGCTCCCGAGCGGCCAGCGGCCCGACTTCGTCGCCGGACGGCTCGCGGCGGCCCGCGCCCTGGCCGCCCTCGGCACCGAAGGCCCCGTCCTGCGCGCCGGGCGCCGCCCGCTCTTCCCGACGGGCGTACGCGGCTCCATCAGCCACTGCACCGGCCACATCGGGGTGTGCATCGCCAGCACCAACCCCGCGGTCGTCGCCACCGGCATCGATCTGGAGCGCACCGACCGGCTGAGCCGGGGCGCGGCGCGGCTGGTTTGCACCCCGCGCGAACGCGAGTGGATCGCGCGGGCCCGCCGCCCCGAGAGCCGTCTGTCGGTGCTGTTCTCCGCCAAGGAGGCCATCTACAAGGCGCTGTCCGGCCTCAGCCCGCGCGACCCCGTCTTCCACGACGTCGAACTACGCGTCAGACACGGCGAGTTGAGCGTCGGCCTGCCCACGGGCCTGCTCCCGGACCGGCACCGCCTTACCGGCTGGGTGCAGCTCCTGTCCGGCGGATACGTCCTGACCTCGGTCGCGGTCCTGACAGAAGCCCTGCCTGATGCCCTGCCTGAAGCGCTGCCCGAAACCCTGGCGCCAGCCGTGACAGAGGCCGCGACAAGGACCGTGACAGAACAAGCCAAAGACGCGGCGCGGGGCAGCGGATCCTTCGCCGCCCTGATAGAAACGGAGGAGTTCATTCCCACGCGCCCCACATCGTTCGACGTGGCCTGAATCAACCTTCGTCCCGTTTCCTTGTACTGCCCCCCGACCCCGTGGAAATGTCTTCCCCGCACGGCCGGCGCGATGCTGAGATTCAACTCAACTCCACCTGGGGGGACGGTGCTTCAGTTCAAGGTTCTCGGACCTCTGGAGATCAAGTACAACGGAAAGGTCCTTTCCGCTCCACGCGGTCCGAAGGTCCGGCAATTGCTGTCCCTGCTGATTCTCCAGCCCGGCTCCGTCGTTTCCCACGGCCCCCTGGTGGACGAACTGTGGGGAAAGGAACCCCCGAAAACCGCCCTGTCGACCGTACGCACCCACATCTACCATCTCCGGCAGATCCTGAAGCAGGAGATCGGCGGCACCATTCCGCCGGATCTGATAGACACCTCCGCCACCGGTTACGTCCTGCGCGCGGTGCCCGAGCAGGTCGACGCGGAAGTCTTCCAGCGGCTCGCCCGCCAAGGCGAAACCCAGCTCAACTCCGGTGAGCTGAGGGAGGGTTCACGCCTTCTCTCGCTCGCCCTGGACACCTGGAGCGGGGACGCGCTGACCGATGTCATCTGCGGCCCGGTGCTCAACCAGCACGTCCAGCACCTGGAGGAGCTGTACATGAGGGTGCTCCAGCAGCGGATCGGCGCCGACATGCAGCTGGGCCAGCACGGCCACGTCGCCGCGGAACTCAGAAGCCTGGTCAGCAGACACCCGCTGAACGAATGGCTGCACGGCCAGCTCATCACCGCGCTGTACCGCTGCGGCCGCAGGGGTGACGCCCTGCACGCCTATCAGGAACTCCGGGCCATTCTCCAGGAAGAACTCGGACTCGACCCGTCGCCCGCCCTTCAGCACATGCAGCGGGCCATTCTCTCCGGCATCGACGGCGAAAGCCTCGCCATCGCGGCGAACCCAGGTTCGCGCCCCCCACAGGCCATCAGCCGGCTCCCCCACGCCTCCTGAAGCGCCACCGGAGACCCATCGGAGGCCACTCCGGAGACAACACCGGATTCCCGGGACTTCCCAGGGGATGCCCGCATTCCCAGGGCCCGCAGATTTCCCACATTCCCCGAACTTCCCGCATTCCCCGATTTCCCGCATTCCCCGATTTCCCGCATTCCCCGATTTCCCGCATCACCAGAATGGTCTGCACCCGAGCCTCGCGGCCGTGCCGACCGGGAGCCCCGAACTCCCTTCCCCTTCCCGCCCCTTCATAGAACCAGGACCACCAGGAACCCCCAGCCTCCGGTCCGAGATCGCCGGTACGGGTTGCACAGCCCTGCCCTTGTTGAGGAGCCGTCGTGCGCAAGGTGCTCATCGCCAACCGTGGCGAAATCGCTGTCCGCGTTGCCCGAGCCTGCCGGGATGCCGGGATCGCGAGCGTAGCCGTCTACGCCGATCCGGACCGGGATGCACTGCATGTCCGGGCCGCGGACGAGGCGTTCGCCCTGGGCGGTGACACCCCGGCCGCCAGCTACCTGGACATCACCAAAGTCCTCGCGGCCGCGGCCGACTCCGGCGCGGACGCCATCCACCCCGGCTACGGATTCCTGTCCGAGAACGCCGACTTCGCCCAGGCCGTCCTGGACGCCGGCCTCACCTGGATCGGCCCGCCGCCCCAGGCCATCCGCGACCTCGGCGACAAGGTGGCCGCCCGCCACATCGCCCAGCGCGCCGGCGCCCCCCTCGTCGCCGGAACCCCCGACCCCGTCTCCGGCGCCGACGAAGTCGTCGCGTTCGCCCAGGAACACGGCCTGCCCATCGCGATCAAGGCCGCCTTCGGCGGCGGCGGCCGCGGCCTCAAAGTCGCCCGCACCCTCGAAGAAGTCCCCGAGCTCTACGACTCCGCCGTCCGCGAAGCCGTCGCCGCGTTCGGCCGCGGCGAGTGCTTCGTCGAGCGCTACCTCGACAAGCCCCGCCACGTCGAAACCCAGTGCCTGGCCGACACCCACGGCAACGTCGTCGTCGTCTCCACCCGCGACTGCTCACTCCAGCGCCGCCACCAGAAACTGGTCGAGGAAGCCCCCGCCCCGTTCCTGACAGAAGCCCAGAACGCAGAGCTGTACGCCGCGTCCAAAGCCATCCTCAAGGAAGCCGGCTACGTCGGCGCGGGCACCGTCGAGTTCCTCGTCGCCGCCGACGGCACGATCTCCTTCCTGGAGGTCAACACCCGCCTCCAGGTCGAACACCCGGTCACCGAAGAAGTCACCGGCATCGACCTGGTCCGCGAAATGTTCCGCATCGCCGACGGCGAAGAACTCGGCTACGACGACCCCGCCATGCGCGGCCACTCCTTCGAGTTCCGCATCAACGGCGAAGACCCCGGCCGCGGCTTCCTGCCCGCACCCGGAACCGTCACCCTCTTCGCCCCGCCCTCCGGCCCCGGCGTCCGCCTCGACACCGGCGTCGAATCCGGCTCCGTCATCGGCCCCGCCTGGGACTCCCTCCTCGCCAAACTCATCGTCACCGGCGCCACCCGCGAACAAGCCCTCCAGCGCGCCGCACGCGCCCTGGCCGAATTCACCGTCGAAGGCATGGCCACCGCCATCCCCTTCCACCGCGCCGTCGTCACCGACCCCGCCTTCACCAGCGACCCCTTCCACATCCACACCCGCTGGATCGAAACCGAATTCGTCAACGAGATCCCGGCGTTCACGGCTCCGGCCGACGCCGAGACGGACGAGGAGCCGGGCCGCGAGACGGTCGTCGTCGAGGTCGGCGGAAAGCGCCTCGAAGTCTCCCTGCCGTCCTCACTCGGCATGACCCTGGCCCGCACCGCCGCCGCCGGCGGCGCCAAGCCCAAGCGCCGCGCCACCAAGAAGGCCGGCTCAGCCGCATCCGGCGACACCCTCGCCTCACCCATGCAGGGCACCATCGTCAAGGTCGCCGTCGAAGAAGGCCAAGAGGTCAACGAAGGCGACCTCGTCGTCGTCCTCGAAGCCATGAAGATGGAACAGCCGCTCAACGCCCACCGCTCCGGCACCGTGCAGGAGCTGGCCGCGGCGGTAGGCGCGTCGGTCACCTCGGGCGCCACGATCTGCGCCATCAAGAGCTGAGGCCTGCCGCACGCACGGGCCCGCGCCAACCGCGTTGCGCGACGGCCACGCCCGACGGTGCCGCACGCACGAGCCCGCGCCACCCCCGACCGACGGCGTCGCGCACACCCCCAAAGTCTGCATGTCCACCACGACCACCCAAGACCACCGGACATCACCCAGCACCACCCCTCCAACTCCCAACGCCACACGAGGATTTGTCATGTCGAACCGCACACACCGGCTGCGCCACGTACGCAAAGCCGCCGTCCCCGGCGCGCTGTCCCTCGCCGCCGTCCTGATGCTCCCGATGGCCGCGTCGGCCCACACCCCGCAGCCCGCCCCGCACGCCCCCGCGGCGGCCGCCGCCGCGACCCAGCTGCCCCCCGTGGTCCAGGGTGTGGGCCACGCCATCCACCCCGAGGGCGTGACCTGGGACCCGACCCGTAACGCCTTCCTGATCGGTTCGCTGCGCTACGGCACCATCTCGGCGGTGGGCGCCGACGGCATACCGCACACCCTGGTGAGCGACCCGAGCCTGATCGCGACGGGTGGCATCCGCGTGGACGCCGCCCGCAACCGCCTTCTCGCCACGTACGGAGACGTCTACGCGGGGCCGAACGCCCTGCTCAGCGTCGGTTCCACGCCGGAGACCCGCGGCCGCTACGGCGGCCTGGCAATCTTCAACCTGAAGACGGGCGCCCTGGAGAAGCGGATCGAGCTCAGCCAGGCTCCCGGCCTGCACCTGGCCAACGACCTCGCGCTGGACGCCAAGGGCAACGCGTACGTCACCGACTCGTTCAGCGGCACGATCTTCAAGGTCACCCCGTCCGGGCACGCCTCGACGTTCCTCCAGGACAAGGCGCTGGACGCGGGCAAGGACGAGAACGGCCTGCCGAACGTCGGCGTCAACGGCATCGTCGTCGACCCGGCGGGCTTCATCATCGTGGTGCGCTACGACACCGGCCAGCTCTTCCGCGTCCCGCTGAACGACCCCAGGAAGTTCACCGAGGTCGCGCTGAAGGAGCGCCCCGTCGGCGCGGACGGCATGGCGCTGGGCGCGGACGGCACGCTGTACGCGGCGACCAACACCATCCGCTCCACCGGTGTGGACGCGCTGTTCAAGCTCCGCTCGGACGACGGCTGGAAGAGCGCGGGCGTGGTGAGCAAGACGTCCTCCCCGGAGGCCGCGCCCACCACGGTGGCGATCACGCCGTCCGGCAACTACGTGCTGAGCAGCAATGTGAACGTCCTCTTCGGCAGCGGCGGCACCCAGACCCGCGACGGCTTCGTTCTCCGCAAGTTCTGACCCCCGGCCCCCGAGGACGGGGGTTGCCGGGGCCGCGGACGGCGACGCTCCCCCCAGCCACGCCATCCGCGGCCCCGGCCTCGCCCTGTCCGTACGACGACTTGCAGGAGGTGGCGAGCCGTATGGCGCTCGACCAGTCTTTCGTGGGGCGGACCTATCCGCCCACCGCGCCCTATGAAGTCGGCCGCGAGAAGATCCGCGAGTTCGCCGCGGCCATCGGGGACGCGAGCGGCGCCCACACCGGCCCGGAGGCCGCCAAGGCACTCGGGCACACCGATGTGATCGCGCCGCCCACCTTCGTCTTCGCCCTCACGTTCGCGGCGGCGGGCCAGATCATCGAGGACCCCGAACTCGGCCTGGATTTCAGCCGGGTGGTGCACGGCGACCAGAAGTTCGCCTACCGGCGCCCGGTCCACGCGGGTGACCGCCTGACGGTGACGTCGACCGTGGAGAAGGCCGAGACGCTGGCGGGCAACGACGTCCTGAGCGTACGCGGCGATGTTCACGCCGAGGGAGGCGAGCTTGTGGTGACGGCCTGGATGAAGCTCGTCTCGCGTGCGGCGGAAGGGGCGTGAGGGAGATGACCGCGAAGATCCGTTACGAGGACGTCGAGCCCGGCACCCAACTGCCGCCGCAGTCCTTCCCCGTGACCCGCGCGACCCTGGTCCGGTACGCGGGCGCATCCGGCGACTTCAACCCGATCCACTGGAACGAGCGGGCGGCCAAGGAGGTCGGGCTGCCCGACGTCATCGCCCATGGCATGTTCACGATGGCGGAGGCGGCTCGCGTGGTCACGGACTGGGCGGGCGACCCGGGTGCCGTCCTCGAATACGGCGTGCGCTTCACGAAGCCGGTCGTCGTCCCCAACGACGAGACCGGGGCGCTGATCGAAGTGAGCGCGAAGGTGGCGGCGAAGCTGGACGACGAGGCCCGCACGGTACGCGTCGACATCACGGCGACGAGCAAGGGCCAGAAGGTCCTGGGCATGGCAAGGGCGGTAGTCCAACTGACCTGAGAAGCAAGCGAGTTACTGCTCCGGCGGGTCGCTCCAGGGCGACCGGCACCATCGGCCATTCACGTATGACAGGAGAAGAATGCACGAGCGTCGGCTCTCGGGCCTGAAGGTGTCCGCGCTGGGCCTCGGCTGCATGGGGATGAGCGACCTCTACGGCGCCGGCGACGACGCGGAGTCGATCGCCACCCTGCACCGCGCCCTGGACCAGGGCGTCACGCTGCTGGACACCGCGGACATGTACGGCCCGTTCACCAACGAAACCCTGGTCGGCCGGGCCATCGCGGGGCGCCGCCGCGAGGAGGTCGTGCTTGCCACGAAGTTCGGCATCGAGCGCGCGCCGGACGGTACGACGCTGGGCATCAACGGGCGCCCGGATTACGTCCGTTCGGCCTGCGAGGCGTCGCTGCGCCGCCTCGGCGTGGACCACGTGGACCTGTACTACCAGCACCGCATCGACACGACCGTACCCGTCGAGGAAACCTGGGGCGCGCTGGCCGAGCTGGTGAGCGAGGGCAAGGTGCGCCACCTGGGCATCTCGGAGGCGTCCGCCGCCACGGTACGCAGGGCCCACGCGGTCCATCCGGTCACGGCGGGCCAGTACGAGTACTCGCTGTTCACCCGGGACATCGAGAGCGACGTACTGCCGGTCCTGCGTGAGCTGGGCATCGGCCTCGTCGCGTACTCGCCGATGGGGCGCGGTCTGCTGACGGGCGCCATCGCCGATCCGGGGCAGTTCGCCGACGACGACGTACGCCGGCACGCTCCGCGCTTCAGGGGCGCGGGCCTGGCCGCCAACCTCACCCTGGTCGACCGCCTGCGCCGCATCGCGACCCGCCTGGAGGCGACCCCGGCCCAACTGGCCCTCGCCTGGCTGCTGGCCCAGGATCCCGAGGTGGTCCCCATCCCCGGCACGAAGCGCCGCCGCCACCTGGAGGAGAACCTCGCGGCGGTGGGCCTGCGGCTGACGGCGGAGCAGGTGACCGAGATCGAACGGGCGGTTCCGGCGGGGTCGGTGGTGGGGCCGCGCTATGACGCCGCGCGGATGGCAACGGTGAACCGCTGACAGCCCTCCCCCACACTCCCCGGCTCCCGACCCACGAGCCAATCCCCCCTCCCAACAAAGGAATCCCACCCTCATGAACATCACCGTCCTGGGCGCGACCGGCGCCACCGGCCGACTCGTGGTCGAGCAACTCCTGGCGCAGGGCCACTCCGTACGCGCCGTCGTGCGGACCGCGGCGCGCGCCGCCGAGCTGCGGGCCGCCGGAATCGACACCGCCGAACTGGACCTGGCCGCCCCGACGCCCGCCGCGCTGGCGAACGCGTTCGCCTCGACGGAGGCGGTCATCAACGCGGCGGCCACCCGCAGCATGACGAAGAAGCAGGCGGAGCTGATCGACCACCGGGGCGTGGTCGCCGCCATCGACGCGGCGGCGGCCGCGGGCGTACGGCACTGGATCCAGGTGTCCATGATGGGCAGCGGCGACAAGAGCCGCCTGCCCCGCTATCTGCGCGCCACCGGCGAGGCGAAGGACGCGGCCGACGGCCACCTCATGCACTCCGGCCTGACCTGGACGGTGGTCCGCCCGCCGTGGCTGAACGACGGCGCGGCCCGGGGCCGGATCACGGCGGGCCCGCAGGTGGAGGAGGGCCAGCTGTCCCGCGCGGACCTGGCGGCGGTGGCCGTCGCCAGCCTGACCGTCCCGGCCACCCACAACCGCACCTTCGAAGTGACGGACGGCCCCCGCCCCCTGGACGAAGCCCTCCACTCCCTGACCTGACCCCACACCCCCACCCGCACATCCGCTACCCTGTCCACGTCTGCCATCGGCAGCACGCCTCCGTAGCTCAGGGGATAGAGCACCGCTCTCCTAAAGCGGGTGTCGCAGGTTCGAATCCTGCCGGGGGCACCACGCGTTACAGCTCTGAACTGGGCTTCCTCCCTCGGGAGGGCCCTACTCGGCCTCGGACTCCTCGTCCGGGGCCGTTTGCGTGAGCGGATGGGGAGTTGATCTCCCGCATAACGCCCCCAACGGATCAGCATCATCCGGCACGGCCTCCGGGCCACAGCGGGCGGCCGCAGTGCCGACCCCGCGATGCCCGACCTCGCGATGCCCGGCGCTGCGGGCACCCTCACCCTCTGCGTGGACGGCCAGGAGGTGGGCAGCGACGACATCGTCACCCAGCCCGGTTGCTTCTGCGTCGTCGGGGACGGCATCCGCGTGGGCGGTGACGACGCCTCGCCGGTGCCGCCCGCCGACCCCGGAAAAACCAAAATCACCCGCTGCGGGTCATGCCACTTCAGGCAGGCGGGGCTCAAATGGAGTTCTCCAGGAACAGCAGCACCACACCCTCTGAAGAAGGAGCCGGATCATGGCAGCCGAAACAACCGGGACAGGTGGTGTCAGCGCCCTCGCCGAGGCGGACGCCCCCGTGTTCGAAACGCTTGTCCAGATGACGCTCGACACGTTCGAGCGGTCGGGGCTGGACCCGGAGACGTACCTGCTGGCGCGTATCGCGGCGCTGGTGGCCATGGACGCCTCCCCCGCCTCGTACCTGCTCAACGTCGGCGCCGCCGAAGAACTCGGCGTGCCCGTGGAGAAGATCCAGGGCGTCCTCGTGGCGGTCGCCCCCGTGGTCGGCAGCGCCCGCGTGGTGTCCGCCGCCCGCAATATCGGCGAAGCCTTCGGTCTGACCCTGCCCGACGAAGGCGAGGAATAAGAAGCGCTCACACGAACCTGGCCTACGACTACCCGGTTCTCGGGGTCTTCTGGACGACCATGTGGATCCTGTGGTTCGTCCTGCTCTTTCGCTGTATCGGTGACATCTTCCGGGACGACACGCTCAGCGGAATGGGCAAGGCAGGGGGGCTCGTCTTCGTAGTCGTGCTCCCCTTCCTCGGCGTGCTCGTCCATGTCCTGGCCCGCGGCAAGGACATGGACGAGCACGAGAGGCAGCATGTCCAAGCCCGTCAGCAGGCGTTCGACGACCACATCCGCGAGACCACCGCCGGCGGCGCACGCGACCGCTTCCCTGGCGATACGTCAGGGAAGCGGCGGCTGCATGGGAGTCGGTCGTCGGTGCGGAGCCGGTGTCCAGGAAACCAACGGACCGCGAAGCCCACCAGCACGATCACCGTGGTCCACACCACGACCATCGTGGTCGGGTAGTTCCAGGTGACCAGGACGATCGCGGCGACGGCCAAGACCGCGGTCCCGACCCACCATTTGAAGCGGTGCACGAACCGCCCGACCGCACCCAGGCGATGCGCATCGGGATCGGAGGCGAGCGGCCCCACCGTGGCGACATCACGGTCCGTGTCCCGCCGATGCTGTTCGCCCGGACCGCGACGACGGACAACAGCGAGAGCAGGCCGCGAAGAGGATCAGCAGGACCAAGCCGGTGGACCGGAAATCACGAACGGCGGCCTGAGCCGTCAGTCGGGATGCGGGGCGGTTCCCTCGGATGGATGGTGGAGTTATGCACCATCACCAGCAGTCCCATCGGACGATCGACATCGACACCCGGCTCGTCAGGATCGGCGCCGTGCTCACCGCGGCCGGGGCCGTGTTGGCGAGCGCGGGCATGGCCATCGGGGTCATGGCCGTGTTCACCGCAGGCCGGCGCATGATCCGCGACATGGACGTGCCCCCGACCCAGCAGGCGGCCGCGAAGTGGCAGCAGGCCAAAGAGGCGTCCCGAGCGGGTTTGCGGGCGTGGCAGTCCGCGTCCGACGCCCAGAACGGGCCGCTCGCCCGGTAGTCCGGCGAATCCTCTCCGCCCACCGGGTCCCGGGCCCGGTGGGTGCAGGGATGCCCAGGGTTCCGGATCCAGGCCCCGACCGCCCGCAAGTCTCGCCTCGTTCTGGGGGACGACCCAGCCGGCACCCCAGGCTCGCGGCAAACAGACGGGCGGGCTCCCTCAGCGAGCTCACGGCTACTGCCGACGCGGCCCCGGCCCTTCCCTCGGCTCCGGGGGAGGAGGCGTCAGCTTCGCCGTCGCGACGTACGTGACCACGACCGTGACGATCACCAGCGGCATGACCGTGAGCCCCTCCGCTCCGATCAGCAGCGTGGCAAGCAGGACGGAGACCATCGGAAGCCCCAGCATTGCGGCGCTCATCGCTCCGATACCCATCGCGAACCCCGCGACCAGGCTCAGCCCTGGCAGGTGGGAGAACAGGATGCCGCCCGCCGCTCCCACGAACATCGAGGGAAAGATCGGGCCTCCTCTGAAACTACTGAGCGATGCGCCATAGGCCAGGCCCTTGCACAGCACCAGCAGCGACAACGCTCCCACCGAATACGCGGCGCTGTGCGTGAGGAGTGGATCCAGCGCCGTCTGCCCCGAATACAACACGTCGGTCGCTGCTTTGCCAGTGCCCTCCGCGTAGCCGATCGCCAGCCCCGCCACGACTAGGCCCATGACCACCGTGGCCGGCACCCGTCGCCTGTCGACGTGCGTCTTGAGCCGGACGGCGAGCCATCTGATTCCCACTCCCACGACGGCGGCTGACAGTCCGATGACCAGAGCCCAGCCGAATTCTGCCGCTGTCGGGTGCGTGGCCTTGGGGACGTGGTTCAGTGCCAGCGAGTAGGTGCCCAGCCCGGTCCAGGATCCCAGCCCGACGAAGATGAGTGCGCCGATGCCCGCAGCCAGCAGGCCGGGCACCAACACCATCGCCATCATCGGCCCACCCAGCCCCGAGGCTTCCATCAGGAGGAACGCTCCGAGCAGGGGTGATCCCAGCAGCGAGCTGATGGCGGCAAAACTGCCCGCCGCGCCCAACACCGCGCTCGCCTGCTCCGGGGGGTTCCGTTTGACCATCCGCACTGCGCCGGCGCCGAGCCCGCCGCCGAGCGCCAGGAGAGGAGCCTCGGGTCCGAGGACGGCGGCGAAGCAGAGCGTCGCCAGAGCGGCGAGGAAGATGCCGGGCAGCTCGATGGGCGTGGGCGGGCCGCCGGCCTTGAACCCGGCTGTCGGCTCATGACCGCCGTGCCCCGGCAGATACTTGATCGTCAGTGCCGTAAGAAGCCCTCCTACGGCGAGCAGCGGCAACGGCCACCACGGTGGCGTTCCGTCGAACCCCAGCGACGTGGGCAGATCCGTGTAGATCAAGGGCTGAAGTTCGCCGACCAGCGCGAGGAAGCCGAACGCCGCCGCGGACACCGGCACGCCGATCAGCGCGGACAGCACCAGAAGCATCAGGTACGCGCGGCTCCGCAGAAGAGTCAGCGGGTCCGACGGTGACGGGGTCTTGGGTCCAGTCCTGTCGACCGGCATGCGCAGTGCCTCCTCGCGATGCGGACCTCGTTGGGGCTCTCACGGGCCGCGATCAGCGAACCTGGAACGCTCCGCCACCTGATACGACAGGCGCTGTTCCGAGCCTGGCACGCCGTTCCCATGCGGGCATTCCGACACGGCCCATGCGGGTAAACCCGACGCGTCACCCTTGACCGACCGGACCTTCCGAGCCCGGTGGCTCGCCGGAGTCGGCCGACCGGACATCTTCCGCGATCCGGACCGCGCCGAGAAGGATCCGCGCAACCATTCCCACCAGAATCACGTCGGCCAGCATCTGCACCATGGTCAGGACCCGTGCCGCCCCGGTCACCGGGGCGATGTCTCCGAAGCCCACCGTCGCGAACACGGTGACGGTGAAATACAAGGCATCAGTGCGCCCCAACGTTTCCGTGAAAGAGCCGGCTTGGTTCTTGGCCAGAAGCACATAGGCCGCCGAGAAGATGACCAGGAAGATCGGCCCGGCGGTGGCCAGCGTCTCGATGGCGCGTAGCCGGGGGTGTGCGGATCTCGTGACGGTTCGAACCTGCCAGACGACCACACCTGCGAAAAGCACGAGGCTTACGACCAGCGCGACCGCTGTACCGATGCCGATGCCGTGGTCCAGCGGCACCAGGTAATAGACAACAAGCCACAGGCCCACGGTCACCGAGGATCGGACCATCGAGAACAGCAGTCGCCGAGGGGACGCGCGGAAACGGTCGGCCTGCCGGGGTCTCGTCATCACGTCACCACGGGCGCACGCACGTAGGTCGTACTCACGCGGTTTCGAGGCCCGACGGTGCGGGCTCGGGCTTCGCGTCCCTCGCTCGGCCCAGCAGCTCCACCGTGCTGCACCAGAGCGGCCCCGGGTTGAGGCGCTCGCCGTGGAGTTTCAGCATCTCCTCGTAGAACTCCTCCGGGGTCGGCCCGGACGCCAGGAGGCGGATGGCGTCGCGCAGGTAGGCGCGGGTCTCGTCCAGGATCTTCGGGTCGTCCGGCAGGGCCTTGTTCTTGTGGCCCGCCACCACATGGCGCGGGTTCAGCGCGGCGATCTTCTCGATGTTGTCGTGCCACGCCTGGAGGCCGCCCTCCGACAACCTCTGGTGCACCCCGTTGTAGACGACGTCCCCGGCGACTACCAGGCCGATCGACGGCACGTGCAGGGCGGAGGTGCCGTCGGTGTCGGTGTGGCCCGTCTCGACCGCCTCGATGAGGTGGCCCTCCAGGCGGAAGCCCTCGGACGGTACGGGCCCGGCGAGGATCGGGGTGTGCTCGGGGATGTCCGGGTACGTCTTCGCCAACCCCCTGTCCTTGCCCGCGAGTTCCTCGCGCATCTTCCGGATCGTGCCCCCGGTCGCGTACACGACGGTGTCGGGCTCCCCGAACCTGTCGAGCAGCGCCGCCGTGCCGAACCAGTGGTCCCCATGGCCGTGCGTGATGTACACGTACGCGAGCCGCTTGCCGGAGCGCTCCACGCCCTCGGCGACCTGCGCGATCTGGCCGCGGGCCAGCGGCGGGTCCACCAGGACGGCGTCGCGCTCGCCGTGGATCAGGGTGGACGAGACGGGCGATGAGACGATCGGGTCGCCGTCCGGCAGCCGCATCCCGTCCGTCCGCGGCACCCCGTCCGCGACGAAGACCTCGTACGACAGGGGCGGAGACGGGGGCGGCGTCGTCTGCTCTGGCATGTCGGTCCCTCGGTGCTGGGCGGATACCGGCCCCCGCACCACTCTCACACGCCCCGCGGCCCCGCGCGCCCCGACACCATGCCCCTGCAACCCCGCACGCCCGAGGCCAAGGTCCGCACCGCACCCCCGCGCCCGACGCCACGTGCCGCAACCCCGCACACCCGAGGCCATCGTCCGCGCCCCCACGCCCATTGGGGCGCGGGCTTTACGAGCCCCCGAGCTCCGTCGGGCAGCCCGTCCCGCGGGGGATGCTGTACGGGGCCGCCACCCGGTACGTGCCGGGCTTCGGGGCGAGGAGTTCGGTCCATTCGTCGCCCGAGCCGTCCTGCGGGGCTTTGCGCAGGCAGCCGTTCACGTTGGTGAACGACTTCGGGCCGTGGCCGCGGAGCTTGGACTCGGCCGTCTCCTGCGGCGGCTCCACGCCCTTGCCCTTGTCGTCGACGAGTTTCAGCCACGGCGAGTACGGGACGCGGATCAGCACCTTGCCCGGCGAGCGGACCTCCACGGTCAGCTCGCCCTCGCCCGCGTGCTTGACGGTGGCCGGCGGGTCGGCGAGCGGGGTCGGGCTGTCGACCGCGTACAGCTTCCAGTGCTCGTTGGACCACACCGGCTTCAGATACGGCTGGCCCTGCTGGATGAGCTTGGCCTCCTTGATGTCGCCGTTCTGGTCCGCGGGGCCCATCGGCAGCACCACGTAGCGGACGGCCCAGCGGTGCAGCCATGCGCGGTAGCTCGCCGAGTCCAGGGTGTCGTCGTAGAACAGCGGGTTGCGCTGCATGTCGGCCTGCCGGTTCCAGCCGCGGGCGAGGTTCACGTACGGCGTGAACGCCGAGGCCTCGCGGTGGCTGGAGGCGGGGACCACCTCGACCCGGCCGGTCTCCGCGTCGACCCGCTGCAACTGGTCGACCAGCGGCGCCAGATCGCGCGCCCAGGACGCGGCGGGCGCGGTGCGCACGATGTCCTCGGCCGACTTGAAGCCGATCCACACGTTCAGACCGACGAAGGCCAGTACCAGGGCGTACCACTTGCGCGACCTCGGCACCATGTACGGCAGTGCGGCGAGCAGCACCACGCCGCCGAACAGCATCGCGAGCCGGGTGACGTTGGACCCGATCTGCGAGTGGATCGCGAAGCACAGCAGCACGCCGACGCCGTACACCAGCGCGGCCGTGCGGACGGAGCGCCAGTCCTTCGGTACGAGGACGAGCACCAGGACCGCGTACAGGAACGGCAGCGAGGTGGTGGCCAGCGACATCGGCTGCGTACCGGAGAAGGGGAACAGCCACGCCGACAGGGCGACCACCGCGACCGGTGGCAGGCCGATGGCGTACGCGCCCGGCCGGCGCTTGTTCAGGAACAGCGCGGCCGCGACGACGCCGAGGAACAGCCCGGCGACCGGGCTGCTCGCGGTGGCGAGCGCGGCGCACGGCGCTGCGACGGCCGCCTTCGACCAGCGGTTCTCGCGCCGGTTGCGCGGCCAGCAGAACACCGCGGCCACCGCGCCCAGCGCGAACATCGTGCCGAGCCCGAAGGTCACCCGGCCCGACACGGCGTTGCACAGGAAGGCGAACAGCGCGGCGAACGAGCAGGCCAGCGGATTGCGGACGGCCTTCACCCGCACCAGGATCAGCGCGGTCAGCGCGGCCGAGCCGGTCCCGGCGATCATCATCGTCGTACGGACACCGAGGACCGACATCAGATACGGCGAGACGACGCTGTAGGAGACCGGGTGCATCCCGCCGTACCAGGCGAGGTTGTACGCGGACTCCGGGTGGCGGCCGACGAACTCGGACCAGGCGTCCTGGGCCGCGAGGTCACCGCCGCTGTTGGCGAGAAGGAAGAACCACAGGATGTGGGTGACGGCCGCGACCGCCGCCACGAAGGCGACGGGGTGGCGCATCGGCCACGAGTCGGGGCCCAGACGTATTCGCCCCTTGGGCTCGGGGACGATCGTGGTGCTGTCGGCGCGGGTGGGCGTCGGATCAGCGGTGGTCACTGCGGCTCTCCCGCCTCACGCTCTCTCACCTGACATGCGCGGACGCGTGCGACTGCCCGCGTCCGCGTGGGGCCGCCCGGTCGGCCCGCACTTCCATCACCGGGAGGGCTCGATTCTGCCCCAGTCCAAGGACGCCGTCCTGACGCCCCGAGTTGCCCGAAGCTAGCACGGGGGCCCGCCCCGGCCTGCGGGGCGGGCTCCGTGCGGCCGGGGCCGGTCAGCCCAGTCGGGTGAGTTTGTCCCCGATCCCGGGCTCGGCCATGGCGCTGCCCAGTTCGACCGGCGCGGTCTGGCGGCCGGGGCCCGAACCGATGGACAGCTCGCCCACGACGGTGCCGGCCTTCGCCGAGTGCGGCACGGCCTTGCCGCCGTCGCCGATCGTCACGTCGACCTTCAGACCCGGCCAGCCGATGGCCTTGAGGTCCTTGGCCGCGACGAGGGGGGTCTTGCCGCCGAGCCCGTTGTCGACGTATCCGACGACATCGCCCTTCTTGACGACGGTCGCCGAGGTGACGGCCTTCTGGACGGCCTGGATCAGCGTGTAGCTGTTGTTGATCGCGGCCTTCAGCTTGCTGTCGAGGGTGGTGCCGGTGTGCTGGCCCATGACTATGCCGTAGATCCGCTGGTTCTTGCCGTCGACGACCGTGTCGGCCGCCCACAGCAGATTGCCGCCGGCCGGGGTCGACGAGCCGGTCTTGATACCGCTGACACCCGGCTTGAGCAGGATCGTGTTGTTGTTGTAGATCGTCGTGGGGATGCCCGGGATCTTGATCTGGGGCGTATTGACGATGCCGCGGAACACGTCGTTCTGCATGACGGCCTGGGCCAGCTTGAGCTGGTCGGTCGGCGTGGAGACCGTGGTCTCCTTCAGACCGCTCGGGTCGGTGTACGTGGAGCTGGTCATGCCCAGTTCCTTGGCCGTGGCGTTCATCTTGGCGATGAACGCCTCCTCGTTCCCGGCGTCCCAACGGGCCAGCAGGCGGGCGGCGTTGTTGCCGGACGGGATCATCAGCAGTTCGAGCATCTGCTTCTCGGTGAACTGCTGGTCCTTACGGATCGGCGCCGTCGACTCGTCGGGCTTCTTCGCGTCGTCCTCGGCCTGCTGGTCGACGGTGATCTTCGGGCCCTCCTGCTTCCCGGAGATCGGGTGCTCCTTGAGGATCACGTACGCCGTCATCGTCTTGGCCACACTCGCCAGCGGGGCGGGCTTCTGCTCCCCGTGCGTACCGAGGCTGCCCACGCCGTCCACCGAGACCGCCGACTGCCCCTCGGCCGGCCACGGCAGCCCGAGCGCGTCACCGGCGAAGGTGTACGTGGCCGACGAGGTGAGGGCCAGCCGCGGCGACGGAAGCGGGCGCACGATCTGTACGACCGCAAACACGACGAGCAGCAGCAGAACCAGCGGGGTCCATATCTTGAACCGCCGCACCGTGGTGCGGACCGGGGTCTGCGGCGGGGGCGGGGTGTTCGTCAGCTCGGCGAGCAGGTCGAGCGGGGGCTTCGGCGGCAGGGGCTGCTGCTTGGTCCGCTCGGCGTGCTCGGGCATCGCCTGGGGAGGCGCGACGACCGGCGGCGGAGTGATCTTCGGAGCGCCGGGCTGCCGGACGGGTGCGTCCGTCCCCGCGCCCGCGTCGTCGGTCCGCAGCGGCACGAACTGGCTCGCACGCTCGGCGGGGGCCTCCCGCTTGGGCGAGGGCAGCTTGAGCATCGCCGTCGGCTGATCGACGGCGGGCGGCGCGACGGCCTTGAACGCGGTGGTCGGCTGATCGACCCCGCGATTGCCGCTGGTGGTGCTGGGTTTATCGGTTCCGCGACTGCCGGTGGCGGGGCTGGGCTGATCGGTTCCGCGAGTGCCGCCTTCGGCGGGGCTGGACTGAGCGGTTCCGCTACTGCCGCCTTCGGCGGGGCTGGGCCGATGTACGCCGCCGCTGCCGTCGGCAGGGGCGGACGGATCGATTCCGCTGCCGCTGTCTCCGGCCGAGCTGGGCCGATCGGTCCCGCTGCCACTGCCTCCGGCGGGGCTGGGCTGATCTGTTCCGCTACCCGTGGCGGGGCTCTGCTTGGCACCCCAGGAGGTGCCTCTGGAGCCGGGTGCGGGGGTGTCGGTGCCGGTGGACTTGGCGTCGCTGTCGGCGCCCGTGCCGGCGGTGGGGGCGACGTCGGTGGCGGCCCCGGTCGACTTCGCGTCGCTGCCCGTGCCCGTGGTGCGGGCAGCATCGGTGGCAGTGGCGTCGCCGGTCGACTTGGCGTCGCTGCTTGCCTCAGCAACGCCGGGCTTAGCGGCGCCGGACTTGGGGGCGGCGGGTTCAGCGGCATCGTCCATCGCCGGGGCAGCCTTGGCGGGCGCCTGCGGCGCCTCGCGTCTCGCGCCCCCGCCCCGGGAGCCGTCCTCCGACTCGGCGGCCCCGCGCCCACGGGTCTCCGACTGGGGGGCGCCGCCCTTGGCGGCATCCTGCGGTTCTGCGGCCGGGGTCTCGGGCGCCCCACCATCGGCCGCGCTCTCCGGCTCGGCGGCCGGGCTCTCGGGCGCCCCGCCCTTGGCGGCGCTCTTCGGCTCGGCAGCCGGGCTCTTTTCAGCGCGCGACGACAACGCGTCCGGGTCTTCCGGCGCCGCCCCCTTGGCAGCGCTCCGCGAACCCGGCGTTCCACCCTTCGGCGCCCCATCGTCCGGCGTCCCGCCCCCGGCAGCCACGGGCTCAGGCGCGTCAGCCCCAGCTGCCGCACCCTCCACAGCCCGCTCAGGCGCGTCGGCCCCAGCCGCCGCACCCTCCGGCTCGGCAGCCTCAGGCTTCGCACCCCCGCTGTCCGCGACATCCTCCGGCGTGGCGGGCTCGGCCTTCACGCCCTCGGCCTTCGCCGCGACCGCGGAGTCGCCCCCTCCGTCCGCCTCCTGGTCGACCCACGCCGCCACCGCCGCGCGGAGCCGGGAGTCGCCGTCCTCCTGGCGCGGGGCCCGGAAGACCGCCGTCGCCTGGTCCACGGCACCCGCCCCGGCCGTGGCTTCGGAACCACGACCGGAACCATGAGCGGACCCGGACCCGGCGGGGCCGGATCCAGAACCAGAACCCGACGCGGATGCGGAACCGCCGGCCGCCGCCGCGCCGTCCTCCCCCTTGCCGGAAGGGGACGAAGCCGCGGAGAGTGTGAGACGCGGATCGCGTTCACTGCGAGTCGTCTCCCCCGACGACTGCTTCTGCTCCGACTTGTCGGGGGACTCGCCCGCCACCGATGCCTCCTCCAGGCGCCCCGTGGCGCCGCCGACGTAGGTCCGGACCATGTCCGAACCATGTACCAGTGTCCTGTGTGTCGGGCAGGACCCCCCGGCTAGACGAGAACGACATACCTGTCGGTTCCCGTACGAACCAACCAGGCGCTCTCGACAGATGAATGTGAGAGGGGTCACCCTGTCATTCATCCACGCGGGGAGGCATGGATGGGCAGGAGCCGCAGAACTATTCCGGAAGAGCTGTTGCTGCTCGCTCTGGACCCGGCCACGGGCACCACAGCGCAGCCGCAGTCGCTCGACCTCGGCCTCGCCGGAGCACAGCTAGTGGAGCTGGCTCTGGCAGGACGGATAGCCCCAGATGGGGATCGTATCGCCGTGGTGATGGCACGGCCGACAGGAGATCCGACCTTGGACTCCGCACTGGAACTGCTGCGCAGGCGCGGCAGCCCGGTACGGGCCGTCCACTGGATCGGCGGACCCCGCCTGGGGCTCCGCCAGATTTACCTCGCGCACCTGGAGAGGTGCGGCATGGTGCATGCCGTATCGGGCCAGATGTGCGGAGTGCTGCCGACGACTCGCTACCAAGCGACGGACACGGCGATCAGCCGGGACATCAGGGCCCGGCTGGACAGTGCGATCCGCACCGGCGTACCGCCGGACCCGCGGACCGCGGCGCTTGCCGCGCTGGCCCACGCAGTCGGGCTCGGCAAGCACCTCTACCCCGGCAACGAGGGGCGTTCATCGCGCTCCCGGCTAAGGGACCTGATCAGGCACGACCCGATGGGCGGTCTCGTCGCGCACGCCGTGATGGACGTCCAGAACGGCGCGGCCGCTCAACCGCGCCGTAACGGCAACGGCCCCGCCGCCGCGGCGCCGAGCGGCGGAAGCCGCCATGCGGTGGCGGCCGCCGTCTCGATGCAGCCGCATCACGGGACGATGGCCCGAGCCGTGGTGCACCACTAGCAGGACCCGCACCACCAGTCGCACCGAACGCCGCACCGACGTCCCCTCCGACCCGGTTCGGGAGCCGCACCATGAACGCGCGGGGCTGACACATCAGCCCCGCGCGTTCGCGTTGTCGCTGTGTGTCGCTATTTTCCAGCGCGCGCCCGGATATTGGTGGCAGTCTGCTGAGCGAAAGAATTGAACAGCCGTGAGTCGGAGGTGCGTTACCCGTGGCGTCCAACGTCAATCCCACCGTCAGGCGGCGCCGACTGGGCCAGGAGCTGCGCAGACTCCGCGAGCTGAAAGGCATGACGGCCGAAGAGGTCGCCGAACGCCTGCTGGTGTCCCAGTCGAAGATCAGCCGCTTGGAGAACGGCCGTCGGTCCATCAGCCAGCGCGATGTCCGCGATCTGTGCGGGGTGTACGAGGTCGACGACCACCGCATCGTCGATTCGCTGATGCAGATGGCCAAGGACTCCCGCCAGCAAGGCTGGTGGCACGCCTTCGGCGACATCCCGTACAGCGTCTACATCGGCCTGGAGACGGACGCGGCGAGCCTGCGCGTCTACGATCCGCAGGTCGTGCCGGGGCTGCTCCAGACCCGTCAGTACGCCGAATCCCTGATCGCGGGGGCGCTTCCGGAGACAGCGCCGACCGACGTCGAGAAACGGGTCAGCGTCAGGGTGAGGCGGCAGGAGAGAGTGCAGGCGCAGGACAATCCGCTGCGGCTGTGGGTGGTCATCGACGAGGCGGCGCTGCGCCGCGTGATCGGCGACCGGCAGCTGATGATCGAGCAGCTGGAGCACCTCATCCAGCAGTCGCAACTGCCCCATGTCACCGTCCAGGTACTGCCGTTCAGCATGGGCGCGCATCCGGGCATCAACGGCCAATACGCCATTCTGGAATTCCCGGACGCCTCGGACTCCAGCGTCGTTTACATCGAAGGCGTCACCAGCGACCTGTATCTGGAAAAGGCGAATGATGTCCAGAAATACAGCGTGATGTACGAGCATCTGCGGGCACAGGCGCTGAATGTGGACCAGACCCGGGAATTCATTACCGAGATCGCCAAGGAGTACGCCAGGGGCTCCGCGGAGTGAAGTGCGGCACCGTACACCCCACCCGTACCGCGGTGGAAGTCCCCGCCGGAATATGCCATCCGGTCGAGTGAATGGCCGCCGCACACCCCGGAACCTGCGAGTAGCGTCGATCACGCCAACGAACACCGCTGGCCGAGAAAGACCCAACTGGCAAAGACCGGAGCGAACATGCCAATTCTTCAGGGCGCCACGGACACCTGGACCAAGTCCTCGTACTCCACCGGAAACGGCGCATGCGTTGAGGTCAAGTCACCCGAGACCCACGCCATCGCGGTGCGCGACTCGAAAGTCTGCGAGGGGCCCTCGATCTCCTTCGCCCCCGGCGCGTGGACCGCGTTCGTGGCCGAGGTGACCCGGGACTCCCTCAGCTGACCAGCGCAGCAGCGGGCGCGATAGCAACCGCACACCAGCAGCACCGAAAGAGCCCTCTCGACTGGTTCGCCGTCCCGGCCGAGGGGGCTCGGCCATGTCGGTTTCCGGTCAGCGCAGTTGGTCCACGTAGCGGTCGGTACCCGGCACGGTCGGGATGAACGGTGCCACCAACTCCACCTTCCCCAGGCCGGTTCCGGCCACCAGGGTGTCGAGCCCGGTGAAGCGGTCCGCCCAGACCTCCCGCGGGTCCCGTTCGAGGAACCAGAGCAGCGTGAGGCGGGTGTCGACGCCCTCCACCTGTTTCACGTACGTCATGCGGTCGCCGGGCAGCGGGGTGGGCCGGAAGACCGTCACCATCGCGGCCGGGCCGCCGGCGAGCCGCCGCGGCAGATGGCGCGAGCGCAGCCATTTCAGCAACTCGGTCCTTTGCTCGACGCTTTCGGCGTCGACGACCTCCAACACCAGCCCGGCGTAGGGATGGTCCAGGGCGTGGTAGTCGCGGGGGCCCGCGGCGCCGTCCCGGTAGACGGTCGCCTCGTGGTCCTGGAAGGCGGTGAAGACGTGGGTGCGGTCCTGGTAGACCCGGCCGTCGCGGTTGAGGCGCTTGTTGATGCCGACGGTCCACTTCATGTGCTCGTCGTAGCGGCCCTGGGTGACCCAGTACGTGGAGAGGTAGCACCCGGCGCCCACCGGCTGGGCGACCGCGGACTTCTCCGGGTAGCGCAGCTCCTGGAGTTCGCGGGTGGCGACCCAGCGTCGCCCCGCGTACATCCAGGGCATGGCCATCGCACCGGCGTAGTAGTGGTCGTCCTCGTACCAGCGGTTGTACGCGTACTCGTGGCCCGGGTGCGGCTCCACCATGGTGATCAGCGCGTGCCCCGGGCGCACCCCGTAGGGCCCCACCGACGCCAGCTCCGCGTACACCTCGGGCCGTGTGTCCTCCGCCATGCCGCATCCCTTCCCTTGGCCACCGGACGGACCTACTCTGACGCCCCGTCAGAAGATGTGCCAGAGCCGGGAGGCGACCGGATGTTGCTGAGTGGGAAGACCGTCATCGTGTCCGGCGTCGGGGCCGGTCTCGGGCACCAGGTCGCCGCGGCCGTCGTGCGCGACGGGGGCAACGCGGTCCTCGGCGCCCGCACGGAGGCCAACCTCGCCAAGTCCGCGGCCGAGATCGACCCGGACGGCGCCCACACCGCGTACCTGGCGACCGACATCACGGACGAGGGCCAGTGCGAGGCGCTCGCCGCGCTCGCGGCCGAGCGCTTCGGGGGGATCGACGCGGTCGTGCACGTGGCGGCCTGGGACAGCTACTTCGGCGGCCTCCAGGACGCGGACTTCGCCACCTGGCAGCAGGTCATCGACGTGAACCTGCTCGGCACGCTCCGCATGACCCGGGCCTGCCTGCCCGCACTCAAGCGGCGCGGCGGCTCCGTCGTCATCATCGGTACGCAGTCGGCGGTGGCGGCGCCCTCGCAGGTGCGGCAGGCGGCGTACGCGGCCTCGAAGGGCGCGCTGACCTCGGCCATGTACTCGATGGCGCGCGAGCTCGGACCGGACCGGATCCGGGTCAACACCGTGCTGCCGGGCTGGATGTGGGGCCCGCCGGTGCAGGCGTACGTCCAGTTCACCGCGCAGACCGACGGCGTGCCCGAGGAGGAGGTGCTCGCCCGGCTCACCGAGCGGATGGCCCTGCCGGAGCTGGCCACGGACGGCGACGTGGCCGAGGCGGTGGTCTTCCTCGCCTGCGACCGGGCCCGGTCCATCACCGGGCAGTCCCTGCTGGTGAACGCGGGCGAGTTGATGAGCTGAGCCGGTCCGCCGGGGGCGGACGTCCACCTGGTCATGTCACAGGTCCCGGCGCCCGTGCCGGGCACCGCGACTCACCAACTCCCGGGTAAACACAGCACTGTTGGACCTGACCTTCCGGCCGCACGGGACCCGCATCCCGTGCGGTCGTTCGTTTCTGTGCGGAGTGCGACGAAGGGCCCGCTCATCGTGTGACTCCGGTCGCGTGCGCGACAACACCCCCAGAAGCAAAGGGAAGGCAAAATCGTTCGACTTCCTGACCTGCGTTCATATCCATGACCCTCGAATGTCTTGACCATCCTCTCCGGCAAGAGGTTCAATCCCCCAAGTCCCGCTCCCGCACGGGGCGTTACTGAACCGGACGTGCTGACGAAGAGCTTCCGACTTCATTGACGTTCACAAGGCGGACCCCTGGGAGGGGGCACATGAACAGTCTCGACTGGGCCGTGCTCATCGGTTACTTCGGCGTGATGGTCGCGATCGGCGTCTGGTCCCACAAGCGGGTCGACAACGTCTCCGACTTCTTCACGGCCGGCGGCCGGATGCCGTGGTGGCTGTCCGGCATCTCGCACCACATGTCCGGCTACAGCGCGGTGATGTTCACCGGCTACGCGGGCATCGCCTACCAGTACGGCGTCACCTCCTTCGTCACCTGGTCGTTCCCGATCGCCGTCGGCATCGGGGTCGGCGCCAAGCTCTTCGCGCCCCGGCTCAACCGGCTGCGCTCACGGCTGCACGTCGCCTCGCCGCTCGAATACCTCAAGAACCGCTACAACGTCTCCACCCAGCAGGCCCTCGCCTGGTCCGGACTGCTGCTCAAGATCGTCGACGTGGGCGCCAAGTGGGCCGCGATCGCCACCCTGTTGTCGGTCTTCACCGGCATCACCATCACCCAGGGCATCTTCATCACGGGCTGCATCACCGCGATCTACTGCACGGTCGGCGGTCTGTGGGCCGACGCCCTGACCGAACTGGGCCAGTTCATCATCCAGTTGCTCGCCGGACTCGCGATGCTGATCGCCGTCATGGGCAAGCTGGACGGCTTCGCCACCCTGTGGACGGTCTGGGACAAGCTGCCCAGCGCGCACGCCCACGCCACGGCCGGGCCGTACACCGTCACCTTCCTGCTGGCGTTCCTGTTCATCAAGACCTTCGAGTACAACGGCGGCATGTGGAACCAGGCCCAGCGCTACATGGCCACCGACTCGGCGCGCTCGGCGACCCGTTCGGCCCGGCTCTCGGCGATCCTGTGGGCGGTGTGGCCGACCGTGCTGTTCTTCCCCATGTGGTGCGCCCCCCTCCTGGTCCACGCGAAGAAGCCGGACGGTTCGGACGCGTACGCGCTGATGACCGAATCGCTGCTGCCGCACGGCATGCTCGGCCTGGTCGTCGTCGGCTTCTTCTCGCACACCATGGCCATGTGCTCCTCGGACGCGAACGCCATCTCGGCGGTCTTCACCCGGGACATCGCGCCGGTGCTCTCGAAGTCGGCCCGCGCCTGGACCTCGCGCTCGGGGCTTCTCGCGGCGCGCCTGTCGACACTGGTCTTCCTCGGTCTGTCGATGACGATCGCCACGCAGGTCAACTCGCCCGCCTTCAAGGACATCATCACCGTCGTGATCAAGTGGGTGGCCGGGCTCATGGGTCCGATCGCCATCCCGTTCATGCTGGGCATGCTCAAGACGTTCCGGAAGTCCGGTCCGACGGCGGCGCTCACCAGCTGGGCAGCGGGACTGCTCGCGTTCTTCTTCGTCAACTACAACCTGGACGGCTCGCAGAAGACCGGGGTGGCCCTGCAGTGGCAGGTGTCGGTGCCGCTGGCGATCTCACTCGTCCTGTACGTCGTGATCGGCCTGCTCAAACCGGAGGACACCCCGGAGCGGGACGCGCTGCTCGCCAGCATCAACTCCGATGAAGGCGGTGGGAGTTCGGCCCCGGCCGCGGCGTCCGTGCCGGGCCGGCCGGAGGCCGGGGAAGCGAAGGTGGCGGCGACGGACTGAGCCGACGAGTACGGGGGCGACGGCCCGCCTGCCCCCCGGTGCTTTCCAGTGGTCGTTGGTGCGACGACCACCGGAACAAAAGCCCTTCGGGCGCGGGCCGCCGCGCTGTGCGGGTTCAGCCGACGATCTGCGGATCGCCCGGGGGGTGCGGCGAGGGCTGGTCCGCTCCGTCGCCGCCCTCGGGCGGGTAGGCGGCGTCGCGGTGCGGGCCCAGCCATGCGGAGCCGTCCTTCTGGCCGTCGTCGCCGGGCGGGTAGTGCTGGCCCTCGGCGTCGGCGTTCTCGCCCATCACCATGTCGTCAACGGCCTGCTGCGCGTGCTGGGCGTCGTATGGCGGCAGGTCGTCCTGGCTCTGGCCGGCCGAGGGGTCGGTGAAGGCGGGCTCGTTCTCGCCCTGCACGTACTGCGGGAGGTCGGAGTCGTCGGCCGGGGCGGCGACCGAGGTGCCCGCGCCGGTACCGAGCAGTGCGAGCGCGATCATCGGCGCGGTGAACCAGCGGGCGGCCCGGGTGCGGACCGCGGGGAGGGGGGTCATGGCGACGACCCTTGCGGACCGCGCGTGCGCGCGCGAGGTATACGCGGACCTGGGGCCGGGGATCCGCCCGAATAGGTGGTTTCAACCCCTCGGATAGCGGAGCAGCCAGCTCGCCGTGTTGACGGCGGGACCGTGCAGAGCGGGGCCCTGGGTCATCTCCATCGCGAAGTCGTCGGCGAGTTCCAGCAGCGTCGAGCGGCCTTCGAGCTGGGCAAGCCAGGCGGGCGGCAGCGCGGTCTCGCCGTGCATCGCGCCGAGCAGGCTCCCGCAGACGGAGCCGGTGGCCTGCGAGGGGCCGTCGTGGTTCACCGCGAGCAGCAGCCCGTGCCGGATGTCCTCACCGACCAGCGCGCAGTACACGGCGATCGCGAGGGCCTCGGCGGCGGTGTGCCCGGTGCCGAGCGTGGCGACCAGGGACGGGCTGGGCATGCCCTGGCGTACGGCGCCGAGCGCGTGCTTGAGCGCCTCGCTGACCCGCTGGTGCCCGGGGCGCAGGGCGAGCTGCGCAAGCGCCCGCTGGACGGCGCCGTCCATGGACTCGCCCCGGGCCAGTCCATGGACGATGACGGCGAGCGCGCCCGCCGACAGATAGGCCGACGGGTCGCCGTGGGTCTGGGTCGCGCACTCCACGGCGAGCTGGAGCACGAGCTGCGGCTCCCACCCGACGAGCAGCCCGAAGGGTGCCGAGCGGGTCAGCGCCGCCGGGTCGTCGGCGCCCGGGTTCTTGGGCTGCTCCAGAGTGCCCATGGTGTCGTCGCCGAGCCCGGCGAGGGCGGCCTTGGCGGGGTCGCGGCGGGCGTAGAGCCACTCCTCGCGCGCCAGCCAGCCGTTGTCCTCGCGGCGCTCGTCGGGGCCCCATTCGCGCTGGGTCGCGGCCCACCGCAGATGGGCGCGGTGCACATCGGTGGGCGGGTGCCAGGCGCCGGTGTCGCGGCGCACCTGGGCGCGTATGAGCCCGTCGACGGTGAACAGGGTGAGCTGGGTGGCGGCGGTGACGGCGCCCGCGCGGCCGTACGCGGGCACCAGGTCGCCCAGCCCCTGGGGTCCGTACCGCTCGCGGATCTCACCGAGGTCGAGCGGGGCGACGCCCGCGCCGAGCGCGTCCCCGATGGCCCCGCCGAGCAGACAACCCCGCACCCGGCTACGGAAGTCCTGTTGCTCGGCCCGACCCCAAACGGGTCCTCCGGCTCCGGCTGCTGCGCTCATGCGGCAGCACGGTACCTGAACGGATGCGCCCGTTTAAGAGGGCAAATTGATCAGCGTTGCTCAGCTGCTGGAGTCCGCGGCACTCGCGCCCTGCCAGGGGGGCGCGGGGCTGTGACATCGTGCGGCTCCGCCGCGCTGAGGTCCCGCTGTTCGGGCGAAGCCGAGAACTCGGGGGCACGAGCAGCCTTCCCGAGCGCTCAGCCCCTCGGGCCGGGCCCCGGCTCCGGCGGGGCGGTCGGGTGGCGGGGGCCGCCCTCGTCGGCGGGGGGCGGCCCGGAGGGGATGCCCTGGGCGTGCCCCGCCCGCTCGGCGCGGGCGAGGTCGGCCAGCGCATGCTCCTCGCGGCCGAGCGACCGGTGCAGCCGGGCCCGCTGCTGGTAGGCCCACACGTACCCCGGCACCATCTCGACCGCCCGGTCCAGGTCGGCCAGCGCCTCGGTGACGCGCCCCAGTTCCGCGAGGGCCACCGCCCGGCTACCCAGCGCCCACGCGTACCCGGGATCGAGGCGCAGCGCCCGCCCGAACTGCTCGACGGCCTCCTCGAAACGCCCCGCGAACCGGTACACGAGACCGCGCTCGCCGAGCACCCACGCCCACGACGGCGAGAGCCGCTCGGCCCGGTCGAGGTCGGCGAGCGCGCCCTCCGTGTCGCCGCGCAGGGCCCGCACATGGGCCCGGCGCACCAGTGCCCACCCGTAGTCGGGGTCGATGGCCAGCGCCCGGTCGAAGTCCTCCAACGCCTCGGTGGGACGGTCGAGTTGGGCCAATGCCTGGCCTCGGCTGCCCAGGGTCAAGGCATCTGCCGGGTCGAGCGCGAGGGCGCGGCCGAGTTCGGCGACGGCCTCCTCGTAGCGGCCCGCACGCCGGTGGGTCTCGCCGCGTTCGCGCGGTGCGCGGGGCAGCCCCGGCTCCAGCTCTTCGAGCCGGTCGAGGTCGGCGAGCGCCGCCGCGTGGTCGCCGAGGGCCCGGTGCAGCACCGCCCGCCCGTGGTGCGCGTCGGCGCTGCGCGGGTGCAGGGTGAGGGCCCGCCGGTGGTCCGCGAGCGCCTCCTCGTACGCCTCGGCCCTGAAGTGGCCCCAGGCACGGGCGACGTGCACCGCGACCCGGTCGTCGTCGGTGAGTTCGGGGCGGGCCAGCATCATGCCGAGGACGTCGACGCACTGGCCGCGTTCGGCCGCGAGCGCGGCCAGGCACGCGGTGCCCCATGTGCGCAGCGGCTCACGGTTGGCGTCCTCGCCCGCGTCCGCGATCACCCGCGCCCAGCGGCGGGCGGTGACCGTGCCCTGGCGGCAGGCGGCGATGCCGTCACGCAGGACCTCGCCGAAGGTGCCCGCCGGGTCGGCGCACAGCCGGTGGTAGAGCTCCTCCAGACGCGGCTCGCGCCACGCCTCGTCGCGCCAGCGCTCGCCGGAAGCGCCCTCGGCCGCGGCCCGCTCCCGCGCGTACCAGGCGGCGAGCCGCTGGTGTCCGGCCCGCCAGCGTTGCGGCGAGGACGTGCGCTGGAGGCGCTGCATGGGGGCGCGGACGACCTCGTGGTACTTGATCCGGCCGCCCTGGTCCCGGACGAACGGCAGCGACCGCAGCCAGCCGAACAGCCCGGCCGCGTCGCCGGAGACGGCCGCGCGGAACACGTCCTCGTCCAGTCGCCTGGGCAGCGCCCCTTCGAGCGCGGCGGCCCTGCGTACCGGGTCGGGCTCCCACTTCAGGAACCGCTCCACCGCCGTGGCGCTCGGGTCGCCGATGTCGCCCGGCGTCGCGGGCCGGCTGCCCGCCAGCGTGCTGACCAGCACCGGGAGCCGCCCGGAGAGCCGCAGGACATCCCGTACGACGTCCTCCTCCACCACCCCTTTGGCGGCCAGGAGTTGGCGCGCCTCGTCCTCGGTGAAGGGCTCCAGGGGCAGATCGGCAACGAAGTCCGCGGCGGCGGGCCAGCGCAACGGGTCGTGCCGGCCCTGCCCCGACAGCGTCAGGACGGTGTTGGCGGGAAGGCCGCCGTAGCGGTCGGTGGAGACCAGGTCGCGCAGCCAGCCGTCGAGGAAGGCGCCGGTGAGTTCGTACGTGTCGAAGAAGAGGGCCACCCACGGCACCTGGGCGGCGACGCGCCCCAGCTCCTCCACGAACACGGGGGTGAGCACGCGCAGCGGGTCGAGGACCAGCTGCACGTCCTCCTGGCGTCCGAGCCGCGCACTGAGCGCTGCCCTCAACCGGTCGGCGCCCTGGGCGAGTTGGGCTGGATCGACGGCTCCGGCGAGCGCCCCCACCCCGGGTACGAGCCCGATTCCGGCAAGGCCCGCCTGCGCGGCGACGACGGCCCCGGCCGAGGGACCCGGGCCCGGTCCGGCGCCGGCCGCCTCGGCCTCGTACCGACGCTGGCGGTAGGTGGCCAGGATCCGGTCGAGGGCCTTGAGCGGGTGCCCCTGGCGCGCGAAGTGCGCGCCGATGGCGCCCAGCGCCTCGGGCACGCTGTTGACGCCCTCGTCGGTGTACGCGGTCACCGCCCCGCGCTCCCGGGCCGCCTGCTCCAGCTCCCGTACCAGGAAGGTCTTGCCGACCCCGGCGTTGCCGTGCACGGAGTAGACGAAGCGGTGCTGCTCGTCGTCCACGGGAACGTCGAAGTTCCGCTGGAAGGCGGCGAGTTCACCCCGCCGCCCCACGAATCCGGCCCGCTTGCGCCGCCGGATGAGCTCCTGCATCGAAGCCTGCACGCCCGAACCCCTCCCCCTCGGCCCAGCCCCCTTCGACCATATCGGGCGGCGCCAGGGGGCCTGGGCGGACGGCCTCAGTCCCCAAGCACCGGCAGCAGTTCCGGCAGGTGGCCGTCCGAGGTGTGGGCCGCGGCCACCCGCTCCGCCGGCACCGCCCCGTACAGCGTAGTGCGGGGGCGCGACGGGCGGCCCGCCGTGTCCGCGATGGCCACGAGGTCCTTGATGGAACGGTAGGAGCCGTAACTGGAGCCCGCCATCCGGGAGATGGTCTCCTCCATCAGGGTGCCGCCCAGGTCGTTCGCGCCCGAGCGCAGCATCTCGGCCGCGCCCTCCTGACCCAGCTTCACCCAGCTGGTCTGGATGTTGGGGATGTGGGGGTGCAGCAGGAGGCGGGCCATCGCCGTCACCGCCCTGTTGTCGCGGGCCGTGGGGCCGGGGCGCGCGATGCCCGCCAGGTAGACAGGGGCGTTGGTGTGGATGAAGGGCAGCGTCACGAACTCCGTGAAGCCGGCCACGTTGTTGGAGAGCGCGGCCTGCTGGATGCCGGCCAGCGTGCGGAAGTGGCCCAGCCAGTGGCGGGGCTGGTCGACGTGTCCGTACATCATCGTGGACGAGGAGCGGATGCCCAGTTCGTGGGCGGTCTTGACGACCTCGATCCAGGTGGCCGTCGGCAGCTTGCCCTTGGTCAGGATCCAGCGGACCTCGTCGTCCAGGATCTCCGCCGCCGTCCCCGGGATCGAGTCCAGGCCCGCTTCCTTCGCCGCCGTCAGCCACTCCCGGATCGACAGGCCGGTGCGGGTCGCGCCGTTCACGACCTCCATCGGCGAGAAGGCGTGCACGTGCATGCCGGGCACCCGCTCCTTCACCGCCTTCGCGATGTCGAAGTACGCCGTGCCCGGCAGGTCGGGGTGGATGCCGCCCTGCATGCAGACCTCGACCGCCCCTACTTCCCAGGCCTGTTCGGCCCGGTCGGCGACCTGCGACAGGGACAGCGTGTACGCGTCCGCGTCCGTGCGGCGCTGCGCGAACGCGCAGAAGCGGCAGCCGGTGTAGCAGACGTTGGTGAAGTTGATGTTCCGCGTGACGATGTACGTCACGTCGTCGCCCACCACCGACTTGCGCAGGTCGTCGGCGACGTGGCACAGCGCGTCCAAGGCCTCGCCGTCCGCGTGCAGCAGCGCGAGCGCCTCCGCGTCGGTCAGTTTCGTCGGGTCGTCGGCGGCCACCGCGAGCGCGTGGCGCACGTCGGCGTCGATGCGCGAGGGGACCATGCCCGGGGCCGCGGCCTCGCGCAGCGCGCCCCAGTCTCCGTACACGGAGTCGAAGTCCTCGCGGCGGTCCGAAGTGCGGCCCTCGGTGTCGATGGTGTGGTGCAGATCGGTGCGGCCGGACGCCTCGAACCCCTCGTCGGGCTCCTGCCAGGGCAGGCCCCGGACCTCGGCCGCCTCGTTCGCCAGGCCAGTCTCGGGGTCCGCGAGGGCGCGCAGGTGCGGCAGCAGCCGGGGGTCCAGCCACGGCTCGCCGCGCTGCACGAACTCCGGGTAGATGCACAGCCGTTCACGCAGCGAGAAGCCCGCCTCCTTCGAGCGGTCCGCCAGTTCCTCGATCCGGGGCCACGGGCGCTCCGGGTTCACGTGGTCGATGGTGACCGGGGAGACCCCGCCCCAGTCGTCGATCCCCGCGCCGATCAGCCGCGCGTATTCCCCCGCGACCAGGTTCGGCGGCGCCTGGAGGCAGGCGGCGGGGCCCATGATGTGCCGGGCCACCGCGACCGTCGCCACCAGGTCGTCGAGCTCGGCGTCGGGCATGCCGCGCATCGCCGTGTCCGGCTTGGCGCGGAAGTTCTGGATGATCAGTTCCTGGATGCCGTGGTACGAGCGCGCGATGCGGCGCAGCGCGAACAGCGAGTCGGCGCGCTCCTCGTACGTCTCGCCGATGCCGATCAGCAGACCGCTGGTGAACGGCACCGACGAGCGGCCCGCGTCCTCAAGGACCCGCAGCCGCACGGCGGGTTCCTTGTCAGGGGAGCCGTGGTGCGGGCCGCCCGGCTCGGACCACAGGCGGGTCGCGGTCGTCTCCAGCATCATGCCCATGGAGGGAGCGACCGGCTTGAGGCGCTGGAAGTCGGTCCAGGACAGGACCCCCGGGTTGAGGTGCGGGAGCAGTCCCGTCTCCTCCAGGATGCGGATCGACATGGCGCGCACGTACGCGATGGTGTCGTCGTAGCCGTGCGCGTCCAGCCACTCGCGGGCCTCGGGCCAGCGGTCCTCGGGCTTGTCGCCGAGCGTGATCAGGGCTTCCTTGCAGCCGAGTTCGGCGCCCTTGCGGGCGATGTCGAGCACCTCGTCGGGGGACATGAACATCCCGTGCCCGGCCCGGCGCAGCTTGCCGGGCACGGTGACGAAGGTGCAGTAGTGGCACTTGTCCCGGCACAGCCGGGTGAGCGGGATGAACACGCTCTTGGAGTAGGTGATGACCCCGGGCCGGCCCGCGGCCGCCAGGCCCGCGTCGCGCACCCGCGCGGCGGACCCGGTGAGGTCGGCGAGGTCGGCGCCGCGGGCCTGGAGCAGCACGGCGGCCTCGGCGACGTCCAGCGCCACGCCGTCCCTGGCGCGTTTC
Organism: Streptomyces sp. NBC_01431; assembly: GCF_036231355.1. Classification (NCBI taxonomy): domain Bacteria; kingdom Bacillati; phylum Actinomycetota; class Actinomycetes; order Kitasatosporales; family Streptomycetaceae; genus Streptomyces; species Streptomyces sp. NBC_01431. Next base: position 4,699,542 of record NZ_CP109496.1, on the reverse strand, counting down.
AGCGCGCGCCGCATCGAGTTGGCGGTCGGGGCGGCGAAGGACTGCGGGGCGGGGCCGGGTCCTTCTGCCTGCGGGGGCTGCGCGCTGGAAGTCATCCCCCGAGGATACGAGCGTGCGTTTGACCGCGCGGCGGGCACCGCCTGCCACCAGGCGCCGGGCCGGGCGGCGCACAGCGTCCCCGCCCCGCGAGGCCCACCCTTCCCGCGCCGCCGTGCGTTTCCGGCCAATCACCTCCAAAGGGCATCAATACGGAGTGCGTTCACCTCGATACTGGGAGTCGCTCCGGGCCCGAGCGCGACACCCGTGCAAGTCGACGAAGTGGAATGGGACCGACGTGACTTCAAACGGACAACAGCCGGCCGCAGCGGTGAGCCTCTACCCGGAACTGGACGAAGCGGCGCTCGCACAGGTCGTGGAGGCGCTGCGCACCGGCGACACCTCGCGGCTCGCCCCCGCGCGGGCGGCCGAGGTGACCGAGGCGCGCAAGGCGGCGACCTTCCTGGACGGCGTGGGCGTGCCGGGCGACGGCGGTGTCGAACTCGACGCCGCCTTATGGCTGCACAACGGCCCCGGACCGCACCCGCTGATCGTGATGCCCTCGCCGTGGGCCAAGCAGGGCTGGACCGTCTACGCGATCCAGGCGCTGCGCTTCGCCCGCCGCGGCTACCACGTACTGGCCTACACCGCGCGGGGGTTCGGCGAGTCCGGCGGCGAGGTCGAGGTGGCCGGCGAGGCGGACATCGCCGACGGCATCCGGGCGCTGGACTACCTGATCGCCCAGGCCGGCGGTCCCGGCGCGATCGGCAGGATCGGCTTCCTCGGCGACTCGTACGGCTCCGGCATCAGCCAGCTGGTCGCCGCCGAGGACAGCCGGGTGCACGCGGTGGTCGCGCTCAGCACCTGGGGCGATCTGGGCGAGGCGTTCTACGAGAACGACACCCGGCACGTCGCCGCCGTGCGGACGCTGCTCGACGCGGCGAAGACCGCCCGGCTCAGCGCGCGCACCCAGCAGGCCTTCGACGACGTACTGGCCAACCGGAACGTGGCGGAGACGCTGAGGTGGGCGGCCTCGCGCTCGCCGTACCACCGGGTCGACAAGCTCAACCGGCGCCAGGTGCCCGTGCTGTTCGCGAACGCCTGGCACGAGACGCTGTTCCCGACCAACCAGACGCTGAAGATGTTCAACGCGCTGAGCGGCCCCAAGCGGCTGCTCCTGTCGGTCGGCGACCATTCAGGGCCGGAGATGACCGGCATCCTGGGGCTGCCCAACCGGATCTGGCAGGACGCGCACCGCTGGTTCGACCACCATCTGCTCGAAGCGGCCGACGACGGCTCCGAGGCGGAGGCGGCGGCCGTCTTCGACGCCGACTCCGGTGCCGAGGACCAGGTCGTCAGCGAGATCATGTGGAGCCGGACGCTGGAGTCCAGGCCCAGCTGGCACGCGGCCACCGGCGACCCCGAGCGCTTCTACCTCACCGGGCCCGCCGAGGGCGCCCAGGACGGCGGGCTCCTGGACAAGCCCGGCAACGGCTGGCGCACCACGTTCACCACCGGCACCGACACCCCCGCGACCGTCGCGGACGCCATCCTGCTCACCGGGTACGCCGAGCTGGCCGGGCTGCCCAAGACGTACCGGACGGGCCGGATCGACCGGAACGACGCCGGGGTGTGGTCGACTGCGCCGCTGCCGTCGCGGCACCAGTTGCGGGGCGTGCCGCGGCTGCGGGTGACGGTCGCGCCGAGCGCGCCGGACTCGACGTTCGTGGCGTACCTCTTCGACGTGAACGCGCTCGGCATCGCCCGCATCATCACGCACGCGCCGTACACCGTCCGGGACGGTGACCCCGACGCACCGGTCACCGTCGACATCGCGCTCCAGGCCACCGGGTACGACGTGCGGGCGGGGCACCGCCTGATGCTGGTCCTCGACTCGGTGGACCCGTTCTACGGTCCCGCCGCCCAGCCGCCCGGCGCCATCACGGTCACCTCGCCCGACGAGGACCCGTCCTACCTGGAACTCCCGCTGAGCTGAGGCACGTCGAAAGGGGGGCGGCCCGGCGCACCGGGGCCGCCCCCGGCTTCACGGCCGCACGTACGGTCCGTACTCGTCGAGGGCCTTGAGCACCCCCCGCTCATCGGCCGACGGCAGCTGGAGGACGACCTCCTCGATGCCGAGATCCGCGTAGTGCGCCAGTTTGCCGGGGGCGGGCAGCACCGCGTACGGAACGACCTGGAGGTCCCCCGGCGCGCGCCCTGCCTCCTCCCACACCCGCCGCAGCACCGGCAGCGACTCGGAGAGGCCGCGCCCGCCGATCGGCAGCCAGCCGTCGGCGTACTCGGCGATGTGCGCGAACAGCTTCGGCCCGGCGGCCCCGCCGACCAAAATGCGCGGGGCGCCGCCGCGCACCGGCTTGGGATGGGCGTACGACGCCTTCACCGACCCGAACTCGCCCTCGTAGGCGGTGGGTTCGGCCGCCCACAGGGCGCGCATCAGCGCGACGCGATCGCGGGTGAGGTCGCGCCGGGCCGACCACTCGACGCCGTGGTCGGCGGCCTCCTCCTTGTTCCAGCCGTAGCCGCACCCGAGCGTGAAGCGCCCGCCGGAGAGGTGGTCGAGGGTGGCGATCTGCTTGGCCAGGTCGATCGGATCGTGCTGGGCGATCAGCGTGATCCCGGTCCCGAGGTGCAGGTCCTCGGTCACCGCGGCGGCCTGGCCGAGGGCGACGAACGGGTCGAGGGTGCGGCCGTACTCGCGCGGCAGCTCACCGCCGGCCGGGTACGGGGTGACCCGCTCGACCGGAATGTGGGTGTGCTCCGGCAGATAGAGCCCAGAGAATCCGCGCTGCTCCAGCTCCCGGGCGATGCGGACGGGTGTGATCGTCTCGTCGGTCAGGAAGATCGTGGTGGCGATGCGCATCGGCATACCTTCCGGTCGGTCTGCGGTGGGATCACTTCCTATCCCCAGCGCCCCGCGACCGCAAGGCACGCTCACCGGCGCCGGCCACCGCGAGGGATGCTCAACTCGGCGACTCCCCGCGTTCACACAGGGGTACGACAGTAAGCAGGCAAGGCCCCGGGAGTGAGCGGGAACGGCTCGGGGAGCAAGCGGACACCGCACCTCACCTCTTCCCCTCGCATCCACTCGAACGCACCGGGAGCTCTGGTCATGACCGAGAACGGATCCGGATCCATCGGCAGACGAGGACTCATCGTGACGGGCGCGGCCGCCGCCCTTACCTTGGGAACCGTGAACTTCGCGAACGCGGAAGGCGGCGCCAACACGGGCACCGGCCGCGCCGACGAGACGAAGACAGTGCGCGGCACCCTGCCGCCGGGCGCCCCCGACTTCGTGTACCTGCCGCTCGAAGTCCCTGATGGCGTAAGGGAGTTGGCGGTCTCCTACAGCTACGAGAAGCCGCCCGTGCCGACCGGCACGCAGGGCAACGCCCTCGACATCGGCATCTTCGACGAGCGCGGCACGGCGCTCGGTGGGGCGGGGTTCCGAGGCTGGTCGGGCGGGGCGCGCACCGAGTTCTTCGTACGCGCCGACGACGCGACCCCGGGCTATCTGCCGGGCCCGCTGCGCGCCGGGACCTGGCACATCGCCCTCGGCCCGTACACGGTCGCCCCGCAGGGGCTGGCGTACACGGTGACGATCACGCTGAAGTACGGCGCGCCGTCACCGACCCCGAAGCCCGTCTACCCGCCGCCGCGCGCCAAGGGACGGGGCCGGGCCTGGTACCGGGGCGACTGCCACCTGCACTCGGTGCACTCCGACGGCGGGCGCACCCCGGACCGGATCGCGGCGCTCGCGCGCGCGGCGGGCCTGGACTTCATCAACACCTCGGAGCACAACACGAGTTCGGCGCACCGGGCGTGGCAGGGCCTGTGGGGCGACGACCTCCTCATCATGACGGGCGAGGAGATCACCACCCGCAACGGCCACGTGGTGGCGCTCGGCATGGAGGGAGGCACCTTCGTCGACTGGCGCTACCGGGCCCGCGACAACCGCTTCGGCCACTTCGCGCGCGAGGTCCACCGGGCGGGCGGCATTGTCGTCCCGGCCCATCCGCACGCCACCTGCGTCGGCTGCAACTGGAAGTTCGGCTTCGGCGACGCGGACGCGGTGGAGGTGTGGAACGGCCCGTACACCCCGGACGACGAGGTGTCCCTGCTGGAATGGGACAACTCCCTTGCGCTGTCGGCACGTTCGGGCAGGCCGTGGCTCCCGGCGATGGGCAACAGCGACGCGCACCGCGACCCGGACCGCGTCGGCGGCCCCCAGACCGTCGTCCTCGCCGACGACCTGACCCGGGAGGCGATCCAGGCGGGCCTGAAGGCGGGCCGCTCGTACGTGGCGGAGTCCGCGGCGGTGTCGGTGTCGTTCTCGGTCATCGGCGGCCACGGCCGGCACGCGGGAATCGGCGAACGCCTGCGGGCCGAACCGGACGAGCCGGTGACGGCCCGCCTGGAGGTCACCGGCGCCCCCGGCTGCACGGCGTCCTTCGTCACCGACCAGGGCACCCGGTACACCACCCAGCTCCCCGCCTCGGGCACGGGCACGGCGCAGTGGCGGACCACCCCGGCCAACGCGGCGTACATACGCGCCGAGGTCCGCCACGCCCCGGCCGTCCAGGGCTTCCCGGGCCCGCTGACGGCGTTCACCAACCCGGTGTTCCTGGGCGATCACCACCCGGCGTGACGCGGCTGCGTGCGTATCGTTGTACTGCGCGGCCGTGTTCGTTCGAGAGACGGCCGGGGAGGAGCGCCACGATGACCGTTGTCGACGACCGGATCACGGACGACGGGACCGACGACAGGATCGAGATGGCCGAGCACAGGAACAGCGAGCACACGCTCGACGCACTGTTCAAGTGGCTGGAGAAGACCGCCCCCGACGGTTACCGGATCGACATTGTCGAGGGGGGCATCTTCATGACGCCGCAACGGAGCATCCACTGGGACATCATTGCGGACATCTTCGAACAATTGAGGACGAAGTTCCCCCGGAAACGAATCCTCTCCGACGTCCGGATCGACTACCCCGGCCACCTCAACGGCTTCTGCTCCGACATCACGCTGGTGTCCGAGGCGTCGGTCGAGCACGGCGCGCGGCGCTTCGTCCACAACGACGTCGAGTTCGTCGCCGAGGTCGTCTCGAAGGGCACCGGCCACAACGACTACCACCCCAAGCGGATCGCGTACGCGACGGCCGAGATCCCGGTCTACCTGATCGCCGACCCGTATCAGGGCAAGTGCCACGTCTACACCCAGCCCAAGAAAGGCGACTACGTCAGCGAGCTCAGGGTGCCCTTCGGCAACGACCTCGACCTCACGGGCACAGTCCTCGGCCTCACCATCTCGACGGACGAATTCCCCCGGGAGTGACCGGCGCCCCTACCCTCGGTCCATGACCACCACCCCCCAGTCCGTCGACCGTGCGCTCGCGATCCTGGATGCCGTGGCCGACGCGCCGGGGCCGGTCGGGGCGAAGGCGATCGCCCGGCGGGTGGGGTGTTCCCTGTCGACCGTCTATCACCTGCTCGGGCCGCTCACCGCGCGCGGGCATCTCACACGGACGCCCCAGGGGTACGCGCCCGGACCGCGGGTGCCCGCCCTGCACCGGTCCTTCCAGCGGCATCTGCGGCCCGCCCCGGGCGTCGGCGAGCTCCTGCCGCGGCTGCGCCGGGCCACCGGGGCCCAGGCCTACTACACGGCGTACCGCGGCGGCCTGATCACCGTGGTCGACAGCACCGCCCCCGTCACCGACACCGCCGACCCCTTCAGCCCCGGCCCCGAGCTCCGCGCCCACGCCACCGCCCACGGCAAGGCGCTGCTCGCCGGGCTCCCCCGGCCGGTGCGGCGCCGCTACCTCGCCGATCACGGCATGGCCAGGTTCACCGACCGTACGATCACCGCCGCCGACCGTTTCGAGGCCGAGCTGACCCGGGTGCGGGGACAGGGCTTCGCGGTGTCGATCGGCGAGGCGGACCCGGCCTACACGTGCCTCGCGGTGGCCCTGCCGGGACCGCGCGCGGACGGCACGGTCCATGCCCTGTCGGTGTCGCTGGAGACCGCCGAGTTCCGCGGACGGCACGGCGCGATCCGGTCGGCGGTGACCCGGGCGGCGACGGAGCTGGCGGCCACGGTCTGAGCGGTTTCGGGCCGGGCTCCTGTTCCGACCCCTCGGAATCCGGGAGCCTGAGTGGTCCCGGGCCCCCCGTTCCGACCCCCTCGGAATCCGGGCCACCCCCGCTTGCAGCGCTCCCACCCCGCCCGCACCGTAGGGGGCATGATCTTCATCGCTGTCAGGTTCACCGTCCGTCCCGAGCATGCCGACGACTGGCTGGCCATCGTGGACGATTTCACCCGGGCCACCCGCGCCGAGCCGGGCAACCTCTTCTACGACTGGTCGCGCAGCGTGGACGACCCCACCCGGTACACCCTCCTCGAAGCCTTCGCCGACTCGGCCGCGGGCGCGGCGCACGTCGACTCCGACCACTTCCGGGCGGGCATGGCGGCGATGGCCGGCGCCATCGCCAGCACCCCGGAAATCATCAACGTCGAGGTGCCGGGCGGGGGTTGGAGCCGGATGGCCGAGCTCCAGCCGCGCGACTGAGCACCACGCGGGAAGTGCCGTTCGCGGGCGGCGGCCCGACGGGGGCCCACCCCGTCAGGGCCAGGTACCGTACCGGGCTTCCACAAGTCCGCTCAGCCGGGCCAGACGATCGACTGGAGTTCGCTGTACGCGTGCAGCGCGTACGAGCCGACGTCGCGTCCCACCCCGCTCTTCTTGAAGCCGCCGAACGGCGCCTCCATGTTGCGGCCGACGGTGTTGACGCCGACCCCGCCCGCGCGCAGCCGGCGGGCGACCCGGAAGGCCCGTGCCACGTCGCCGGACCAGACGTAGTCGATCAGCCCGTACTCGCTGTCGTTGGCCAGCGCGACGCCCTCCTCCTCGTCATCGAAGGGGACGACCACCACGACCGGGCCGAAGATCTCCTCGCGCACCACCCGCATGTCGTTGGTGCACTCGGCGAGGAGGGTCGGGGCGACGTAGAACCCCCGCGAGAACGCCGGGCGTTGGCCACCGGCCACGACCTGGGCGCCCTCTTTTCGTCCCAGCTCGACGTACGCCTCGATGCGGTCGCGGTGCGCGGCGGAGATCACCGGCCCCACCACCGTGCCCCGCGCCGCCGGGTCCCCCACCTTCATGAAGCCGAGGTACCCGGTGAGCTTGTCGATCAGCTGGTCGTGCACGGCGCGCTGCACCAGGACGCGAGTCGGCGCGGTGCAGATCTGCCCGCTGTAGAAGGCGAACGTCGTGCCGATGCCCAGCGTCGCCGAGTCGAGGTCGGCGTCGTCGAAGACGAGTGCCGCGCCCTTGCCGCCCAGCTCCATCAGCTGCCGCTTCATGTGCCGCCCGCACACCTCGGCGATCCGCTGCCCCACGGCGGTACTGCCGGTGAAGCTCACCATGTCGACGTCCGGCGAGTCGACGGCCGCCTCCCCGACGGCGGGCGCCGACCCGCTGACGACGTTCACGACCCCGCCCGGCACCCCGGCCTCCTCCAGGGCCTCGGCCATCCTGAAAACGGACAGCGGATCCTGCGGGGCGGGTTTGACCACGACCGTGTTCCCCATGGCGAGCGCGGGCGCGACCTTGCCCGCCGGGTTGGCCCAGGGGTTGTTGTACGAGGTGATGCAGGTGACCACCCCCACCGGCTGCCGCACCGCCAGCGCCCCGAAGACACCGGCCTTCCCCATCGGCCCCGCCTCGTTGATCTGGGGCGCGACGGCCTGCTCCACCGGCTCCAGGGCGCCCTTGGCGTACCTCCGGAACCGCGAGATGCCGACCGCGACCTGCATGTCGCGCGCGGTGGCGGTGGTGGCGCCGGTCTCGGCGCGGGCGAGGTCGGCGTTCGGGGCGAAGTCGCGCTGCATGAGGTCGGCGGCCCGGTCGAGGATGGTGGCCCGCTCCTCGGGACGCGTACGGGACCAGCGCCCGAAGGCTTCCCGGGCGGCCGCGGCGGCCTGGTACACCTGCTCACGACTGGCCTCGGGCGCGTGCCCGACCACGCCCTCGGTGGCGGGATCGAGCACGGGATAGTGCCCGCCGTCGGGCTCGACCCACGACCCGCCGATGAACAACTTCCTTTCTTCGTCGCTCACTTGGTGCTCACCGTCCTGGTGTCGCGCCCGGAGCGGAGCACCGTGCCGGGCACGGCCCCCGTCACCCGGTCGTCGCGGATCGTCTCGACGCCGTTGACCCGGACCGAGACGATCCCGAGGGCCTTGGAGTCGAGCCGGGGACTGTCGCCGGGCAGGTCGTGGACGAGGGTGGCGGGCCCGGCCTCGATGCGCGCGGGGTCGAAGAGGACGAGGTCCGCGTGCCACCCCGCCTCGACGCGCCCCCGCTCCCTGAGCCCGAACAGCCGGGCGGGGTCGTCGGTGAGCATCTTCACGGCCCGCTCCAGCGGAACGAGCTTGCGGCCGCGCAGGCAGTCGCCGAGGAACCGCGTGGTGTACGGGGCCCCGCACATCCGGTCCAGGTGCGCCCCCGCGTCGGACCCGCCGAGCAGCACGTCCTCGTGCTCCCACGTCTCACGCCGCAGCGCCCAGGTGGCGGGGTCGTTGTCGGTGGGCATGGGCCAAAGGACCGTACGGAGTTGGTCGTTGGCGCAGATCTCGACCAGGCAGTGGAAGGGGTCGAGCCCCCGTTCGGTGGCGATGTCGCCCACGACCCGGCCGGACAGGCCCGCGTTCTCGGGGCTGTACGTATCGCCGATGACGTACCGTCCGAAGTTGGCGAGCCGGCGGAAGATCCCGGCTTCCTTGCTGCCGGCCCGGCGCAGCATCTCGGCCCGTACGGCGGGGTCCCGCAACTTGGCGATGCGTTCGGCCACGGGCAGGGCGAGTATCTCCCCCCACCCCGGGATGAGGTTGAGCGCGCAGAAGGTGCCGAGCGACATGTTCATGGGAGTGAGGATCGGCATCGTGAGGGCGACGATCCGGCCACCGGCCTTGCGGGCGCGCTCACTGGGGACGAGCTGGCGCGGTACGCGCTCGGGTACGGCGGCGTCGATGGTGAGGACGTTCCAGTTGAGCGGCCGCCCCGCCGCGGCGCTCATCTCGACGAGCAGGTCGATCTCCTCGTCCCCGAACTGATCCAGACACCCGGCGACGATGGCTTCGAGCTGGGTGCCCTCGTGCTCGCCGACCGCCCGGCTGAGCGCGAGCAGTTCGGCGGGCCGGGCGTGCCGGGAGGCTACGGGTTTCCCGTCCCCGTCCGAATGGGTGGAGGACTGGGTGGTGGAGAGCCCCCAGGCCCCGGCGTCCATGGCGTCGTGGAGGAGGGCGAGCATGGCGTCGAGCTGTGCGGGGGTGGGCTGCCCGCCGACGGCGTCCGGCCCCATGACGTGCCGCCGCAGCGCGCAGTGCCCGACCATGAACCCGGCGTTGACGGCAATGCGCCCGTCGAGAGCGGACAGGTACTCACCGAAGGATGACCATCCCCAACTGACGCCCTCCTCAAGGGCTTTGAGGGACATGCCCTCGACCTTGGACATCATGCGGCGGGTGTAGTCGGCGTCCTCGGGACGGGCCGGGTTGAGTGGGGCGAGGGTGAATCCGCAGTTGCCGCCGGCGACGGTGGTGACGCCGTGGTTCATGGAGGGCGTGGCGTACGGGTCCCAGAAGAGCTGGGCGTCGTAGTGGGTGTGCGGGTCGACGAAGCCGGGGGCGAGGACGAGTCCGGTGGCGTCCTCGCGGGTGCGGGTGTCCTCGGTGACGGTGCCGGGTTCGGCGACCAGGGCGATCCGGCCGCCCCGGATCCCGACATCGGCAAGCCGGCCCGGCTCACCGGTCCCGTCCACGAGGGTGGCCCCGGCGATGAGATGGTCGAGCATGGCGGTCCCTTTCCTGTCCTGGTTGGCGGATGCGCCCCTGTCCCGGTACGCGGGTGTGCCCCGGCCCGGCCGTTCCGGTACGCGGGTGTGCCCCGGCCCGGCCGTTCCGGTACGCGGGTGTGCCCCGGCCGGGGGCCGCCGCGATGGCCTCCGGCCGGGGCCGGTGACGGGGCGGCGGTCCGGGAAGACACCGCCCCGCGTCTCTTCGGGGGTTTGCCCACCCGCCCACCCGTCGCTCGGCATGGAAGGTGCTGGGCCTTCCGGGGCTGCCGCCCCAGACCCCGCGAGGGGCTACGAGTGCGTCCGCGGGCCGCGCGTGGCTGAGCGCGCAGTTCCCCGCGCCCCTGACAACACAGCCCCGCCCGGCGCTCCACCCCCAGCCCGCCATGCGCCCCCGGCCCTCAAGGCGGGGGAGGTGCCAACCCCCAAAAGGGGCGCGAGGAACTGCGCGACCAGCCACAAACGACCCGCACCCGGCAAACAACCCTCCCCCGAAGGCTCAAGGGGCGAAGCCCCAAAAGGGGCGCGAGGAACTGCGCGACCAGCCACGGACAGCCCGCACCCGGCGAACAACCCCCCGCCGGGGTTCGAGGGGCGGAGCCCCAAGAGGGAGGCGGGGGTGCTCGGCGGTCAGCCCCCCGACGCCGCCCGGAAGCGGGACGTACGGTGAACCGGATCCGTATCGATCCGCGGAATCACATGCTCCCCGATCAGCCGAATCGACCGCATCGTCTCCTCGAACGGCACCCCGATCGGCAGCCCGAACGACAACTGGTCTGCCCCCGCCGCCTCCCACCGCTTGCACTGCGCGGTGACCTCGTCCGGATCCCCGCAGATCATCAGCTCCTCCGCGATCAGCAGCTCGATGATCTCCGCGTTGTACTCGGGCAGGGTCTCGGGCCACTCCGGAATCCCCTCCGGTCGCGGGAACGTGTCGTGGTAGCGGAACACGAGCGACTGGAGCCGGTTGAGCCCACCGTTCACGGCGATTTGGACCGCCTCGTCATGCGTGGGCGCACAGATGGCGGTCGACGTGACCATCACGTTGTCGTTGACGAAGTCGCCCACCGGCTCCGCCTCCTGGACGGCCGTCTTGTACTGCTCCAGGACCCACTCCATGTCGGAGACCTTCTGCACGGAGAAGCCGAGCACCCCGAGCCCCTTCTTCGCCGCCATCGCGTACGAGGACGGCGACCCGGCGGCGTACCACATGGCCGGGTGGGACTTCCCGTACGGCTTGGGGAAGATCTTCCGCGGCGGAAGCGACCAGTGCTTGCCCTGGAAGCCCGGGTACTCCTCCTGGAGCCACATCTTGGGGAACTCCGCGATGGTCTCCTCCCAGATCTCCTTGGTGTAGTTCATGTCCGTCACACCAGGTATGAACCCGAGGATTTCATGGGACCCCGCCCCCCGCCCGGACCCGAACTCGAAGCGGCCCTCGGACAGGTGGTCCAGCATCGCCACCTTCTCCGCGACCTTCACGGGGTGGTTGACCTGGGCCAGCGGATTGAAGATGCCCGAGCCGAGGTGGATGCGCTCGGTGGCGTGGGCGAGGTAGCCGAGGAAGACCTCGTTGGCCGACAGGTGCGAGTACTCCTCCAGGAAGTGGTGCTCGGAGGCCCAGGCGTACTTGAAGCCGGACTTGTCGGCCTGGATGACGTACTGGGTCTCCTCCATCAGCGCCTTGTGCTCCGCCTCGGGGTCGACCGCGGACCGTGCGGCGGGCACGTATCCCTGCACAAAGAGTCCGAATTCCAAGGGACTTCTCCTTCGCGTCCTTCACGGGAGTCACAGGGGTCACGGGGTCATGGCGTCACGGGGATCGTGAGGCTCGTGCGAATCGCGAGCCGCCGAAAACCACGGGCTCCCATTTCTGACGACCCGTCAGTTTGTGATGCGTCGACTGTTCCACCGGCCGGGGGGACCGTCAATACCCGACGAACCCATACCTGACAGGCAGTCAGAACAACGCCACCCCCGCCAGCCACCCCCCGTCGATCACGAAGGGCTGGCCGGTGATGTACGAGGAGTCCTCGGCGGACAGGAACAGCGCGAGCGCCGCCACCTCCTCGGGCCTGCCGACCCGGCCCAGCGGCACGAGCTTCTGGTAGAGCGCGTCCAGAGCCGCCGAGGTCTCGGCGGGGTCGGCGGTCGGGTCGAGCTGGGCCGGGTTGGACATCGGGGTGTCGATGGCCCCCGGGCACACCGCGTTGACCCGGATCTTCAGGTGCGCGAGTTCCAGTGAGGCGACCCGGGTGAGCCCGAGGATCGCGTGCTTGGTGGCCGCGTACGTCCCCACCGCGCTCATGCCGGTCATCGCCGTGTACGAGGCGGTGTTGACGATGGTGCCGCCGCCCGCCGCGCCGATCTCGGGCGCCACCGTCTTGATGCCGAGGAAGCAGCCGACCTGGTTGACCTGGACGACCTGCATGAACTCGTCCAACGGGGTGTCGACGAGCGCGTTGAAACGAAGGATCCCCGCGTTGTTGACCAGTCCGTCGATCTTCCCGAAGGCATCCTTGGCGGCCCCGACCCCAGCCACCCACTCCTCCTCCCGGCTCACGTCCAGGTGCACGAAGCGGGCGGCGTCCTGCCCCAACTCCTTCGCCAGGGCCTCCCCTTGTTCATCGAGCACGTCCGCTATGACGACCTGTGCGCCTTCGGCCACGAACAGCCGTGCCTCCTGCTCGCCCTGCCCACGCGCCCCGCCGGTGATGAGGACGACCCGCCCGTCGAGCTTGCCCATGCTGGACTCCTAGTCGTTGAGGTACGGGCCGACATCGGCCCCGAACGCGGCCATCTGGTCGATGAGTTCGTCGCGCCCCCGGGAGCGGAACCGCACCTGGATCTGGTCGACGCCCATCGCGCCGTACGCGCGCAGCGACTCGGCGAGGGCCTCGGGCTTGCCGGTGAGGGTGCGGCGGCCGGTCTCCCAGCCGGGCTCACCGACGTACAGCGCCTCGGTGATCGCGCCGATCACGATGGGCTCCGCCACCCCGGCCTCCTCGCGGAGCGCCCTCACCCTGGCTATCTGGGCCGGGAGCCGGTCCCTCGGGTCGCCCTGCGGCAGCCAGCCGTCGCCACGCAGCGCGGCCCTGCGGACTGCGGCGGGCGAGGACCCGCCCACCCAGAGCGGGACGCGCTGCTGCGCCGGCCGGGGCCGCTGGCCGAGCCCGCTGAAGGAGAACCGCTCGCCCTGGAACTCGGGGTACTCCTCGGCCCCCAGCGCGGCCCGCAGCGCGTCGACCGTCTCGTCCAGGACCGGCCCGCGCCCCGCGAAGTCCGCCCCGACCGCCTCGAACTCCTCCTGTACGTGACCGGCGCCCACCCCCAGGATCAGCCGCCCGCCGCTGAGGTGGTCCAAGGTCGCGTACTGCTTGGCGGTGATCAGGGGGTGGCGCAGACCGACGACCGCGACATGACTCATCAGCCGCACGCGTTCGGTGATCCCCGCCAGGAAGGCGAGGGTCGCGACCGGGTCGTACCAGACCGTGCCCATGGGTCCGGCGAGGCGGCGCGGGATCGCGATGTGTTCGCAGCACGCGATGTAGGCGAACCCGCCCCGGTCGGCGGCCCGCGCGATCTCGGCCAGGTCCCCGGGCCCCGCCGCAGCCTCCCAGCCCTCCGCGTAGATGGTGCTCTGAGACTGCACGGGAAGCTGCATCCCGTACACCAGTCGCCCGTCCGGCAGTATCCGCACCATGCGCCCGCCTCACCCTGATCTGACGATCCGTCACCAACGGTTGGCGGACCCATCGTCGTAGCTGACGTATCGTCAGGCAAGGGGTGCGCGGCGGGCGTTCCGGCCTGACTAATGACACCGGGGCAAGCCGACCTCAACAGCGGCGCGCGGTTCGGCGGCTGGGACACGCGTCACCGCCCAGGGGTCCGGCGGTCCGGCGCTTCGGCGGCCGGGACGAATGTCACCGTCCGCTCACCACACCCCTCCCTGCCGACCGGCCCTCGGCCCTGGCAGCCTGGGGCCATGACCCTCCACATGGTGATCCTCTACTGCTGCGCGGCAGCCGTCGTGGTGCCCGGCACAAAGATCATCCAGGCTGAGGCCGGCGGCCGCCGCGTCAGCCCCGTCGAACTGCTGCGCATCCTGTGGCGGCGCCCGGTGCCGTGGGCCGCGGTAGCGGTGATCGCCGCGATGGCCGCGATGGCCGTCGTGCAGACCGTGGCCCCCTCCGTCATGGATCACCTCCAGCGCGAGCCCGGCGCACCCTGGTGGCGGGCGGTGACCGCACTCCTTGTGCAGACCTCCGGCTGGCCCCAACTGACCTTCAACCTGGCGGCGGCGGTGGTCGTCGCCCCGGTCGCCCAGCGGCTGCTCGGGCCGGTCCTGATGCCGCTGGTGTTCCTGGTGAGCGGGGTCGCGGCCCAGGCGGTGAGCATGGCGGGCTGGAGCGTGACCGGCGGCGGCGACTCGGTGGCCCTGTGCGGCCTGGTCGGCGCGCTCGCCGTCGCACGGACGCTGCGCGCCGCGACGCCCGCCGCCCGGCTCCTGCCCCTCCTCGTCCCGGTCGCCGGGCTCATCCTGTGCGCGCTGAGCAACAACCACGGCGTGGGCGTCCTGACCGGCTGCGTGATCGGCGCGGTTGCCGTGCTGGTCGTCCCCGGGCACCAACCCCGCCCGTGGGAAAGCCGGGCGGCGGGCTAGCGCCCCGGCCACAGCCCCTCGCCCGTGAGTCCCAGCAGCCCGATCGCGTTGCCCCGGACGATCCGGTCCACCACGTCCGGCGCCAGATGCCCCATCTGCGCCTCGCCGACCTCCTTGGACTTGGGCCAGGTGGAGTCGGAGTGCGGGTAGTCGGTCTCGTACAGGACGTTCCCCGCCCCGATGGCGTCCAGGTTGCGCAGCCCGAACGCGTCGTCGAAGAAGCAGCCGAAGACGTGCTCCGCGAAGAGTTCGGACGGCGGGCGGTGGACCTTGTCGGCGACGCCGCCCCAGCCGCGGTTCTCCTCCCAGACCACGTCCGCGCGTTCCAGGACGTACGGGATCCAGCCGATCTGGCCCTCGGCGTACATGATCCTCAGGTTGGGGAAGCGCTCGAACTTGCCGCTCATCAGCCAATCGACCATCGAGAAGCAGCAGTTGGCGAAGGTGATGGTGGAGCCGACGGCGGGCGGTGCGTCGGCGGACGTCGAGGGCATCTTCGAGGACGACCCGATGTGCATCGCCACCACCGTGCCGGTCTCGTCGCAGGCGGCGAGGAAGGGATCCCAGTAGTCCGTGTGGATGGAGGGCAGGCCGAGGTGCGGGGGTATCTCCGAGAAGGCCACCGCGCGCACCCCGCGCGCCGCGTTGCGGCGCACCTCGGCGGCCGCGAGCTCGGCGTCCCACAACGGGATGAGGGTGAGCGGGATGAGCCGGCCGTGCGCCTCGGGGCCGCACCACTCCTCCACCATCCAGTCGTTGTACGCCCGCACCGAGAGCAGCCCCAGTTCGCGGTCCTTGGCCTCGGTGAAGGTCTGGCCGCAAAAACGCGGGAAGGTCGGGAAGCACAGGGCGGACTGGACGTGGTTGACGTCCATGTCGGCGAGCCGTTCGGGCACGCTGAACGAGCCCTTGCGCATCTGCTCGTAGGTGATGACTTCGAGCTTGATCTCGTCCCGGTCGTAGCCGACGGCGGTGTCGAGCCGGGTGAGGGGTCGGTGCAGATCTTCGTACACCCACCAGTCACCGATCGGTCCGTCGTCGCCCCGCGCGCCCATGATCGGAGCGAACTTCCCGCCCAGGAAGGTCATTTCCTTCAGGGGGGCCCGCACGACGCGCGGTCCGGTGTCGCGGAACCTGGACGGGAGCCGGTCCCGCCAGACGTTGGGGGGCTCAACCGTGTGGTCGTCCACCGAGATGATCTTCGGGAAGGTCTCCATGCCGTCCACGGTAGACCGAATCTGACGATCCGTCAGCTAGTCGCGGACCAGTTCTCGGCCCGCTGTTGGCGGCAAACCGGCCGGTCGGTGCCTACCGGCTCGCCCCGCCGGCGCTTGCGTTAGGTGTGAAGTGCATGTGTCGAGGCCTTGTGCAGAGCGTCACCCGCTGCTGACGCGACCCCTCCGGACAGGGCAGACTGGCGGGGGCACACCAGGAGTACGGGGGTACAGGGGGCAGCTATGGACCGTGACGGCGGGCCGCGCGTACCGGAGCAGCGCGCTCCGCAACCGACGCCGCAGCGCGCGACGGAGCACCTCGCCCAGGAGGCGGCCGAGCACGACCCCCAGGCACCGGGGGCCGGGCTCCGCTTCGGCGTACTCGGACCCGTTCGGGCCTGGCGGGGCGGTCAGGCCCTGCCGTCCGGTTCCCCGCAGCAGCGCGCCCTGCTCGCAGCACTGTTGCTGCGCGACGGCCGCACCGCCACGGCGGGCGAACTCATCGACGCCATCTGGGGCGAGGAACCGCCCTCGCAGGCGCTGGCCGCACTGCGCACCTACGCCTCCCGGCTGCGCAAGGTCCTCGGCCCGGGGGTCCTGGCCAGCGAGTCCGGCGGCTACGCGATCCGCGCCACGGCCGCCACCCTCGACCTGACCGGTGCCCAGGAGCTGGCCACCGGCGCCGAGAAGGCGCGGGCCGGCGGCGACCAGGGCCGGGCCCGCGACCTGCTCAACAGTGCGCTCGCCCACTGGGACGGCGAACCGCTCGCCAACGTGCCGGGCCCGTACGCCGACACCCAGCGCACCCGCCTCGCCGAATGGCGCCTCCAGCTCACCGAGGCGCGCCTGGACATGGACCTGGAGGCGGGCTGCCACGCGGAGGCCGTCTCCGAGCTGACCGCGCTGACCGCCGCCCACCCGCTGCGCGAACGCCTTCGTGAACTGCTGATGCTGGCGCTGTACCGCAGCGGACGCCAGGCCGAGGCGCTCGCGGTGTACGCGGACACCCGGCGGCTGCTCTCCGACGAGCTCGGCGTCGACCCGCGGCCCGAACTCGCCCGTCTCCAGCAGCGCATCCTCCAGGCCGACGAGGATCTGGCCCGGCCGCCCGCGGAGACCGCGGCGACCTTCACGGCACCGGTCCGCCCGGCGCAACTGCCCGCATCCGTACCGGACTTCACGGGCCGCGCCTCCTTCGTGCGGGAGCTGACCTCGCGGCTGGCCCAGGCCGAGACGACCGTGATGGCGGTCTCCGCGCTGGCCGGCATCGGAGGCGTCGGCAAGACCACCCTCGCGGTGCACGTGGCCCACGCGGCCCGCCCGCACTTCCCGGACGGCCAGCTGTACGTCGACCTCCAGGGCGCGGGCGCGCGGGCCGCCGAGGCCGAGACGGTGCTCGGCGCCTTCCTGCGCGCCCTCGGCACCGCGGACTCGGCGATCCCCGACTCGATGGAGGAGCGCGCGGCCCTGTTCCGTTCGACCCTCGACGGCCGCCGGGTGCTCGTACTGCTCGACAACGCCCGCGACGCCGCCCAGATCCGGCCGCTGCTGCCGGGCACCGCGGGCTGCGCGGCGCTCGTCACCAGCCGGATCCGGATGGTCGACCTGGTCGGCGCGCACCTGGTCGACCTGGACGTGATGTCTCCCGACGAGGCGCTCCAGCTGTTCACCAGGATCGTCGGCGAGGAGCGGGTGGGCGCCGAACGCGAGGCGGCCCTCGACGTGGTGGCCGCCTGCGGCTTCCTCCCGCTCGCCATCCGCATCGCCGCCTCCCGCCTCGCCTCGCGCCGCACCTGGACGGTGTCGGTGCTCGCGGCGAAGCTCGCCGACGAGCGCCGCCGCCTGGACGAGCTCCAGGCCGGCGACCTCGCGGTGAAGGCCACCTTCGAGCTCGGCTACGGCCAGCTGGAGCCCGCCCAGGCCCGCGCCTTCCGCCTGCTCGGCCTGCCCGACGGCCCCGACATCTCGCTGGCCGCCGCGGCCGCCGTCCTCGACCTCCCGCTCCAGGAGACCGAGGACCTCCTGGAGTCCCTGGTGGACACCTCCCTGCTCGAATCCGCGGCGCCGGGCCGCTACCGCTACCACGACCTGGTGCGGCTCTACGCGCGTTCTTGCGCCGAGCGCGACGAACAGCCGCCGGTGGAGCGGGAGTTGGCGATGTCCCGGCTCCTCGACTTCTATCTGGCGACGGCGGCGCGGGTGTACGCCCTGGAGCGTCCCGGGGACCGTCTGGTGGACCATCTGGAGCCGACCGGGCGCGAGGGGCTGCCGTTCGCCGACCGCCATGCCGCGCAGGACTGGCTGTACGCGGAGGCCATCCCGCTGCTCGCGTGCGTACGCCAGGTCGCGGACCGCCCGGAGTCGCTGCGCCGGGCCGCCGACCTGCTGTGGACCGCCCTCGACCTCGCCGAGTCGGGCACCAACTCCAAGGAGTACGTGGCCACCGGCTCGGCGCTCCAGGTGTCCGCCCGCGCCTGCGGGGACGTACGGGCGGAGGGGCGTGCCCTGACCGCGCTCGCCAACGCCCGGCACACCGCGGGCAGTTTCGACCAGGCGGACCGGGAGGCCGCCGAGGGAATGCGGCTGGCCGAGATCGCCGGGGACCCCGTTCCCGGCTGCTGGGCCCCCAACATTCGCGGGGTCATCGCCCTCTACCAGAACCGGTACGAGGAGGGTGAGAAGCACCTGACCACGGCGATCGAGAACTACTCCGGGAGCGACGACCGCCCCGGTGAGGCCAGCGCCCTGTGCAACCTGTCGCGCATCCACCTCGCCATGGGCCGTACGGCCAGCGCGGTTGCGCTCGCGAAGAGCGGGATCGCCATATACGACGGGCTCGGCAACTCGCTGCGGGGCGCCAACGCCCGCTACGCGCTGGGCCTGGCCCTAGCGAAGAACGGGCAGCACGCCGAGGCGGTGCTGCGGCTCCAGGAGGCCCTGGACGTCTTCCGGGACAGCCGCCAGCACCTGTGGGAGGGCATGGCGCTGTTCCGCCTCGCCGAGGTCGACGTCGCGGCCCGACGGCCCGCGCAGGCCGCGGCGAACGCGGAGATGGCGCTGACCCGGCTGCGCGGCATAGGCGGTGACTGGCGGCGCGGGAACGTCCTGACGGTCCTCGGACAGGCGCTGGCCGCCATAGGACAGACCGGCCGGGCGCAGGTCTGCTGGCGGGAGTCGCTGGAGCTGTTCGAGGGGCTGGGAGCGCCGGAGGCCGACGCCGTCCGAGCGCTGCTGGCCCCCGTGCGCGCCGCATAGGGGCTGGGACAGCACGTTCATCGTTCGTTTATCGCCACCCGGCATTCTCCTACTTAGTCGTTCCGTGGCGCCGGGGGGCAAGCGGGAGGGCGAACGGCCGCGGTACTACTCTGAGCGGCCCTGAGAGACCCGTCCGGAAGCCCACGGGGGAGCGGCCGGACGGGTCTCATCCATCACGACAGCACGGCCAACGGGAGAGATACACCATGGGCGACATCAAGAGCACCGACCCGGTCATCAAGCCGCTGGACGTCCACGCGACCGCCGTGGGCGACGACGGCACGGTCAAGCCGCTGGACGTACACGCCACGGCCGCCGGGAACGACGGCACCATCAAGCCGCTGGACGTACACGCCACGGTGGCCGGGGAAGCCTCACCGAACGATGTCCACGCCACTTCGGAGCCCATCAAGTAGCTCCTTCTGAGCGGGGGACGGCCGCGACGGCGCGGAGGGGAGCCGTCGCGGCCGCGGCATGTCCGGAGTCGGCCGGTTCCAGCGACCCCCCGCCGCCCCGCCACCGGGACCGGCGATCATTGTCCACGGCCGGCACCGCCGCCGCGCACGTCCAACACCCCGCCCCGCACCTGGAGTTGCCATGACCCGCACCACTCGCGTGCTCGCCACGCTCGCCGTCGCCATATCGGCCGCCCTCACCGCCACGACCCCGGCCCTGGCTTCCCCGGCCACCGCGACCCCGGCCCTGGCCTCACCGGCCGACGTGATCGCCCAGGACATCCATGCCACGGTGATCACCCCTCAGGACATCCACGCCACCTGAGCGACGGACGCTCCCGTCTCGCACTCCGGACCGGGGGGGGCCGCCGCCGGGCAGGTGCGGCTCCACCCTCCAGGTGACCGCCGCACCCATGCGACGGGGCTCACAATCAGCGATGTCACACCCCGGGCCTGCGGTCCGTCCACTTGTCGAGCGCGGTCACCGCACCGCGCCACTTCGGCCAGGAGAAGGGGACGAACCATGGAGACCTTGACCGTACGACGCGTCATCGCAGCGCCGATCACCGACGTGTTCGACTGGTGCGCCACGAGCACCAACTACACCCGCTCCCCGTACATCCTCAAGGCCCGCCTGGCCCGGCCGGGCGCGGGGGCGCCGTACGGAGTGGGCGCGGTCCGGCTGCACACGTGGACGATCGGCTACTTCCGCGAGCGGATCACCGCCTACGACGCGCCGCACGGCTTCGACTACACCGTCGAGCGCAGCGTTCCGGCGTCCCGGCACGAGTTCGGCCGCATGACCTTCACGGAGGTCGACGGCGGCACGGAGGTCGTCTGGACGACCAGGTTCGAGGTCCGCGCCCCCTTCGGCGCCGCCCTCACCCGCCTCGCCAAGCCCCTCATCGCCCACGCCTTCGCCAACATCCTGGCCACGGCCGACCGAGCACTCACAGCGCGCCCGGCCACCGCCGGTCGTGGGCGCGCCCGGTAGCGGGCGGTTGCGCCATGCCGCGGGTTCGCTCCGGCCGAGAGGGCGGTACGCGGTCGAGGTCATGCACGGACGACGCCGCGAAACCGCCCCCTCACCATCACGCGAGCATCACCGGTACCTCATACTGCGGAATCCACTTGTCACGCGTCACCAAGGTCATGCCTTCGATCTGTGCCTGGGCAACCAGGATCCGGTCGAACGGATCACGGTGGTGCGCAGGAAGGCGCCCCGCTCGCACCCCGTGCCCCGCGGTGATGGGCAGGCCGGTGAACTGGCTGTCGCGCACCCGCTCCGCCAGATCCTGTGGCCCGTCGAGCTTCCCGAGCGACTGATTGATGGCGATCTCCCACGGCGACACGGCACTGACGTACACGCCGGGCGGGGTCACTCAAGGCCGTCGGCGCGAGGGCGGGGGCGTCGCCTCAGCTCTCCCTTCACCGCCTTCCCGCTCGCGTTCCTCGGCAGTTCCGCCAGGAATTCGACTTCCCTCGGCACCTTGTAGTTCGCCATCTCGCGGCGGGACCAGGCGATCAGGTCGTGCGCCGTCAGGACCGAGCGGGGGCGGCGGACCACGTACGCCTTGCCCACCTCGCCCAGGCGCGCGTCCGGGATGCCGATCACCGCCGCGTCGGCCACCTCCGGGTGCAGGCACAGGAGTTGCTCGATCTCCGCCGGGTAGGCGTTGAAGCCGCCGACGATGAACATGTCCTTGATCCGGTCGGTGATGCGGAGGTTGCCCGCCGCGTCCAGGACCCCGATGTCGCCGGTGCGCAGCCAGCCCTGTGGGTCGATCGCCCCCGCCGTCTCCGCCTCGTCCTCGAAGTAGCCCCGCATGACGTTGAAGCCGCGTACCAGGATCTCGCCCGGCTCGCCCGGCTCGGCACGGACGCGTACCTCCGTGCCCGGTATCGCGCGGCCCGAGGTCGAGGCGATGACCTCCGCCGGGTCGCCGCGCCGGCACATCGTGACGATGCCGCTCGCCTCGGACAGGCCGTACGCGGTCAGTACGGTGGCCACGCCCAGCTCGCCCCGAAGGCGTTCGACCAGGCGCAGCGGGACGACCGCCGCGCCCGTCACCACCAGCCGCAGCGCGCTCAGGTCGTGCTGGTCGCGGGCCGGGTGGTCAAGCAGGGACTGGTGCAGGGTGGGCGGTCCCGGCAGGACCGAGATGCGTTCGGAGGCGATGTTGGCGAGCGCGATGTCGATGTCGAACACCGGCTGCGGCACCATCGTCGCGCCCCGCATGAGGCACGCGATGATGCCCGCCTTGTAGCCGAAGGTGTGGAAGAACGGGTTCACGATCAGGTAGCGGTCGCCCTCGCGCAGGCCCGCGAGCTCCGACCAGACGGCATAGCCGCGCAGCGTCTGCGCGTGGGTGATCACCGCGCCCTTGGGGCGGCCGGTGGTGCCCGAGGTGAAGATGATGTCGCAGGCGGCATCGGACGCGATCGCGTCCGCGCGCGCCCTGACCTCCGTCCCGGAGACTTCTTCCCCACCGGCCAGGAAGTCCTTCCAGGTACGGAAGTCGCCGGGCGCGTCGTCGGAGAGGACCACCACCTGCTCCAGGTGCGGGAGCGAGGGCAGCGGGCCGGGGCCGCTGCCGTTGGCCGTGGCGCGGCGCAGCGAGGCGACGTAGGAGGTGCCCAGGAACGTACCCGTCACGAACAGTAGCTTCGCGCGGCTGCGTTCGAGGACGTACGCCGCCTCCGCGCCCTTGAACCGCGTGTTGAGCGGCACGAGGACCGCGCCCGCCGTCACCGCGCCGAGCGCCGAGACGATCCAGTCCGTGGTGTTGGGCGCCCACACCGCCACCCGGTCGCCGGGCGCGACACCCGCCGCGATGCACGCCCCCGCCGCGCGTTCGACGCGCTCACCGAGTTCCCCGTACGAGATCCGGGCGCGGCCCTCCACGACGGCCTCCCGCTCGCCGTACCGCGCGGCGGCGTCGCGCACCAGCTTCGCGATCGTGCCCCACTCCAGGTCTCCGCGCATCGCAAGCCCCATCGAAAGCCCCTCCGCCGTCCCGGGCCCGCAACTCTCTTCGAGCAGGGGACACTCCATAGCTGACTATCCGTCAGATTAGCTGTAGCCTCCTCCGCTGTCAGTACTGGTGACGCTCGTGGAGGTGGGGCCATGGCCGCCCTGAAGGACGCGACAGCCATAGTCGGGATCGGGCAGACCGCCTTCGCCAAGCAACTCCCCGAATCCGAGAAGACGTTGGCGTGCCGGGCGATCCTCGCCGCCCTGCACGACGCGGGGATCAGCCCGTCGGAGGTTGACGCGTTCGCCTCGTACACGATGGAGGAGACCGACGAGGTGGAAGTCGCCAAGTCCATCGGGGCGGGCGACGTGACCTTCTTCAGCAAGGTCGGGTACGGCGGCGGGGGTTCCTGCGCCACCGTCGCCCACCTGGCCTCCGCGATCGCCACCGGACAGGCGAGCGTCGGCATCGCCTGGCGGTCCAGGAAGCGCGGCAGCGGCCCAAGGCCCTGGAAGAACACGGCGGTTCAGCTTCCGACGCCCGCGCAGTGGACGCGCCCCTTCGGCCTGCTGCGGCCCGCCGACGAGATCGGCATGCTGGCCCGCCGCTATCTCCACGAGTACGGCGCCACTCGTGACCACCTCTTCAACGTCGCCCTCGCCTGCCGCAACCGCGCCAACCAGAACCCCGCCGCGATCATGTACGAGCGCCCGCTGACCCGCGAGATGTACATGACCTCCCGCTGGATCAGCGAACCGCTCTGCCTCTTCGACAACTGCCTTGAGACGGACGGGGCGTTGGCGTGCGTCGTGGTCTCCGCCGAGCGGGCGCGCGACTGCCGGCAGAAGCCGGTGTACGTCCACTCCGCCGCCCAGGGTCTGCCCGCCCAGCACCACGGCATGGTCAACTACTGGAACGACGACCCGCTGACCGGTCCCGCCTGGACGGCCGCCCGGCACCTGTGGAAGCAGGCCGACTTCGGCCCCCAAGACGTCGACGTGGCCCAGATCTACGACGCGTTCACCCCGCTCATCCCGCTCTCCCTTGAAGGCTACGGCTTCTGCGGGCGCGGCGAAGGGGCCGCGTTCACCGAGGGCGGCGCCCTGGAGATCGGCGGGCGGCTGCCCATCAACACCGGGGGCGGCGGCCTCAGCGAGGCCTACGTCCACGGGTTCAACCTCATCAACGAGGGCGTGAAGCAACTACGCGGCACGAGCACCGCCCAGGTCCCCGACGCCGCCACCTGCCTGGTCACCGCGGGCGAGGGGGTTCCCACCTCCGCCCTGCTGCTGAGGAGCTGAGAGATGCTGACACCCGTGGTGGACGACGACGGCGCCCCCTTCTGGGAGTACGCGGCCCGTGGCGAACTCCGCATCCAGGCCTGCGCCGCACCCGACTGCGGCCGGCTGCGCTTCCCGCCCCGGCCGTGCTGCCCGCACTGCCAGTCCTTCGACAGCGAGTGGCGGCGGGTGTCGGGCCGCGGCCGCATCTGGTCGTACGTCTTCCCGCATCCCCCGCTGCTGCCCGACTACGCCGCGCAGGCCCCGTACAACGCGGTGATCGTGGAGCTCGCCGAGGATCCGCTGATCCGCCTGGTCGGCAATGTGGTCGCCGAGCCGGACGCCCCACTCGACTCGGTGGACCCGGCCCGGCTCAGGATCGGGGCGCGCGTGCAGGTCGCGTTCACCGAGACCGACGGGATCACCGTGCCGCGCTGGCTCCTGGAGCGCGCGTGAGCGTCCTGGTGGAACGCGACGAGGAAACCGGCGTCGCGGTCGTCACCCTGAACCGGCCGGAGCGCCTGAACGCGGTGGACCTGGAGACGGCGACCCAACTGTCCACTGCGTGGCGCGAGTTCAGGTCCGACGACTCGGTACGGGCGATCGTGGTCACCGGGGCCGGGGAGCGGGCGTTCTGCACCGGGATCGACCGCTGGGCCCAGGTGCCGCAGCCCTCGTCGCCGTACTCGACCGACGATCCACTGATCGCGATCGGCCCGAAGGCCAACGACCTGTGGAAGCCGGTGATCGCCGCGGTGCGCGGGATGGCCTGCGGCGGGGCGTTCTATCTGCTGGGCGAGGCGGAGTTCGTGGTCGCCGCCGAGGACGCGACGTTCTTCGACCCGCACACGACGTACGGGATGGTCAGCGCTTACGAGTCGATGTACCTGGCGCTGCGGATGCCGTACGGGGAAGCGGCGAGGCTGGCGCTGATGGGCACGGCGGAGCGGATGTCGGCGCGGCGGGCGTACGAGGTGGGGCTCGTGAGCGAACTCGCCGCTCCTGGCGGGGAGTTGGCGTCGGCGCTGCGGTGCGCGGAGACGATCGCGGGGTATCCGACGGAGGCCGTGCAGGGCACGGTGCGGTCGGTGTGGGCGGCGCGGGAGGGGGCGCTTGCCCGCGCCTTCACGCTGGCCCCGCACCTCGTGTCCCTGGGGAACCTGCCGCCGGAGCGCCAGGCCGACCTGTTCGCCGCTCGGCGCTCCGGGGACTTTCGAGTGCGGTGAGCTCCGCCGGTGCTCCGGGGGGTGGGCGGGTATTCGGCTGCCGGCCGTGGGGGGGCTGAGCGCGCAGTTCCCCGTGGTTCTGACCTAACGGTCCACCCGGGTGAGTTCACAAACTCACCACGGGGACCGCATGAACACCACTACGCTCCCGCGCCAACGCC
Source organism: Streptomyces sp. NBC_01431 (assembly GCF_036231355.1). Lineage (NCBI taxonomy): Bacteria > Bacillati > Actinomycetota > Actinomycetes > Kitasatosporales > Streptomycetaceae > Streptomyces > Streptomyces sp. NBC_01431. Next base: position 4,674,405 of record NZ_CP109496.1, on the reverse strand, counting down.
GTAAGCCCACCTGCATCATCTACGTCCGTCTGAGCCGGGCCGACGACCTGAGTACGTCGATCAAGTCTCAGACGGACGCATGCCGGGCGTTCGCGCTGTCACCTGGGTGGCGGGTGCTGTTCGTCGCCGACCAGGCCAACGGCGTCAGCGGTGGCTGCGGGGGCTTTTGCTTTTCACCAACCACGGGCAGGCTACGAGTCGGATGCTGTTCCGCTTTCGATAGCCAACGCTTTCATTCCTTGGTACGCCTCTCGCAAGTCTGAGGCTTCCGGCAGTTGCCGCGACTCAACAGCGTTGACGACTTCAAGCGCACGCCAATGGTTCGACGGGACGACACGACCGGAGAGGATTGCCTTCTGTGCTGCATCGCAGGCTTCATCAAGTCGATTACCACTTAGCAAGGTGAGAGCCAAATCAATGTTGGCAGATGCTACTCGGCGTGGCCATTTGTGAATGTCATCTCCGGGCGAAAGGAGCGAAATCACTTCGCGCGCATAGGTTTCTGCCGCCGGATCACCCAGCCATGCCAGAGTAGTAGCTGTGTACGCGAGCTGCTTTCCGGGATCGTATTGATAGTGGTGCTCCACTCCCTTTCGCTGTTCCAGAGAAGCCGACATGCGCTGCACTTTCTCAATCGCCGCATAAGTCAGTTTTGCGTCACCTAGGCGTGCACTAGCTCGCCCCTCTTGCGCTGTAGCTTGAATGGCAACTGAGCTTCCGGCAGGCGCGTAGCCTTGAGCAATTCGCGACAACTCTAGTGCGTGAGCGTAATCGCCCTCAGTCAAGACGCACCATGCGTCGGTCTCATAGCACCATGCCGTAATTTCGGGGTGCCCGGCTTCCGCTGCGAGCGTTGCAGCGGTTTGGAGACGCGCAGTCGCCGCATATTCCTGGTTAAGGTCGATATGCAGTGTGGCCCCTAGGAGCTGGAACCAGCCGCCGACCACCAACAGGCGACGATGTTCGCTGAGAGTCATGCGGGCATCCATTAGGTGGGCGACATAGGATGAGTGGCGCCGCACACGTTCCAACAACTCCCGTGGTGGAGTAACGGGGTACTTAGTGGCCAAATCATCGAAGGCACTTTCTAGCCTGTTCAGCATCCCCGCGCCGACATCACTAGCCTGTGCACGCCTGGACAACTCCAGTGCTTCAAACTCATCATCAGTCGTGGGGACAGGTAGCGTCTGCCACTCATTGACCACCAACTTGGGAGTGCAAATCTCTGGAATGAGAAGCGCATCAAGCTCTTTGCCGGAAATCCGGAACGCCTTAGCCAGTTTTGGCCTCTGCCATGGCTGTGGCTCAACCTCACCGCTTTCCCACCGCTGCACCGTTGAGCGATCGACTCTCAGGAGTTCTGCAAGGCGCTCTTGGCTGTAGCCACACGCTTTGCGCCGCGCGGCAAACCGCTCCCGCTTCACCATCGGGCCCGTCCTTTCTGATCACCTGCCGTCCGCCCAGTTCAGCGTAGCCAGTGCGGCCCCAATGCGGCCTTGTGCGGGCAGAAATGCGGCCGGACTGCGGCCTTTCTGCCGTGGGCACCCTGCCTCCGACCCGGTTCCCTGTCAGTGCCACGGCACGACGGGCGGAGGAGTGATCAGGATGAGCACTGACGGAGCCGAGAGCACAGCACCCGCACGCGGGCTTCATCCCGACGCAGCTGAGCTGGTGGCGCTCATAAGGGTGTTCGGCCCCTGGGCGCTGCCCTACTGGCGACCACGCGGCGGCTTCGCCCACCGGGACCACGTGGACCTTCCCACCGTGCTCGCTGCACTGGAACGGCTGATCTCGTGAGCAGCAGCGCGCGGAAAGCGCTCACCCGGCTCATGTCGGCCCGCGCTGTCGACGGCGTGCTCCTGGTCGCGAAGGACGGCGGAGCGGACGGCGCCGACCTTCCGCCCGGCTCCATGGCTTACCCGCCGTGTCGGTGCCCCCGTCACCGAGACAAGCCAACCGTTGATCCGACGCTCAGCGCCAACAAGAGGAAGCGATGACCCCCAGCATCCTGCGGTACGAGAAGTGGACCACCAGACAGGACCTCACCGTTGAACCCGAATACCGCGCACGATGCGTATCCGGCGAAGAGCGATACTGCACCGCCACGTCCGGCAAGCACCTGAGCGCCGATGAAGTGGACGACTGGATGCGCGATCACATGCGGCAGACCGGACACCGCCACTTCCGGCGCAGCTTCGACGACTTCGCTGAACTCCTGCCCACTGACCAGCTTCAACCGGCGCGCGTTGCGCGGGTGACGGTATGAACCCTCGGTTAGCGACTTCACTCGGACGCGTGGCCGGTGTGTTCATGGCCGTCATCGGCTGGGCACTGCCCGTCGTCCTTCTCGTATGGGCCGTGACGGGCCGCCTCTAAGACCCCCGGCCCTCGGTGAGGCTTGCACCGGTCCGCCCCTGCTACGGATGGCAGGCGGACGTGGCAGCGGTCCCGCCCTTGCTGAGGGTCGGGTTCAACTCCCGCTGTCTGCGTCGTGATATGAGGTCCAACGCGGACAGCGGGGCAAGCGTCCGCCCCGACCGATAGACCTTGGACAGCTCGAACGGTCGGGGCGGGCTCCCATCCACAACAGGGAGGCACGCACATGCAAGACGCACGCGCATTACTGACCCCTGCCGCGTTCGAGGGCGTGGCCGCAACGGTCACGGACAACAACCCCGACATGGACGAGGCTACGGCTGAGCGCATCGTGACGGAAGCACTCAAGTACGTTGCTGCGGCAGCGCAGTTCCCGACCGTGTACATCCAACCGTCCAAGGTGGTGGACGAGGGTTGGCACGCGCTGATCCTCCACACGCAGTTGTACGCCAAGCTTTGTGAGGGGCTGGGGCATTTCGTGAACCACTTCCCCGAGCGCCCGGGGCCCGAGAGGCACGATCCGGACGTCCTGACCCGCACAGTGGCACTGATCGAGCAAGCAGGGTTCACCGTAGACGCAGAGCTGTGGACGGGCCCGACCAAGACCCTTGTCGGCGTGGCCGCGGACTGCTCCCACACTCCGGTACCGGGAGGCTGCGGGCCGATTAACCCCGGCAACTGCGCAACGCACGGTGGGGGCGACGGCGAATAGCTAGGCTGCCCGGAACGTACGACGGAAGGTGAGCCGATGGACGCGGAAAAGGCCCGCAAGGTGGACGCCACACTCAGGCGGCTGGGGCTTTCCTGGGTGGTCGCGCCGGTAGACCCGAACAACGCGGCTGGGGATTGGGGCGTGTTCGACATCGCCGATCCTGTGACCCGGAAACCCATCAAGGCTGATGCCGTAGCGTCCGTACTCGCGAAGATCGTGCAGGGCCCCCTGCCAAGTGCAGCGGTCAGCGCACGGAGAGGCTTCGTGATCCCGTCCAAAGACTGACCTCCGGCCCCGGTTGGCGTTCCCCCGAGCGCTGACCGGGGTCTTTTGCTGTCTGACCAGCGGTTTCCCAGATCTCGGGACAGGCCCGGCACTCGTCAGTTGATCTGTGGCTCTTTAAGCCGCACACTCCCCCGCGCCCCTGAAAGGCCTATCCTTCGGCTACCGGCCGTGCGGGGCTGGTCGCGCAGTTCCTCGCCCCCCACCGGGTCGGCTCACGGGTCGCGGGGGGTTCTTGGCGGGCGTAGCGTCGGCAGCGAGAGCTATTTGGAAGGAGGGTCGGCGAGGTCCGTACGTCCTCGGCTCGATCCTCGCTCTCCTGGGAGCGACGGCCGCCGTCCGGAGCCCCTTCCGTGCCTGGTACGACGGCCGTCACGGGCCTCACGGGGTCCGGCAGGGGGTCAGTCGCGTGCGCCGGTCACCACGTTCGCGTACAGCTCCTGCGAGGTCACCAGGGTGGCCCGCAGGCCGCCCGCTGACATCGCTTCCAGCGCCCCCGGCACCTGTCGCTCGCTGGTCTCCACGAGCAGCGTGCCTCCCGGAGCGAGCCAGTGCGGGGCTTCCAGGGCGACGCGGCGCATGACGTCGAGGCCGTCCGAGCCGCCGTCCAGGGCGACCAGCGGCTCGTGCTCGCGGGCCTCCGCGGGCAGCAGACCCACCTCGTCGGAGGGTACGTACGGGACGTTCGCGGCCAGGATGGAGACCCGGCCGCGCAGCGACGGCGGGAGGGGGGCGAACAGGTCGCCCTCGTAGACGTGCCCGCCGAGCGGCGCCAGGTTGCGGCGGGCGCAGCGCACCGCGGCGGGATCGATGTCGGCGGCGTGCAGTTCCGCGTTCGGCAGCGCGGAGGCGAGCGCGGCGCCGAGCGCGCCCGAACCGCAGCACAGGTCCACGACGACGACCGGGGCGGTGGTGTCCGTGAGCGCCAGCGCCTGCTGGACGAGGAATTCGGTGCGTCGGCGCGGGACGAAGACCCCGGGGTCCACGGCCACCCGAAGACCGTGGAACCCGGCCCAGCCCAGGACGTGTTCGAGGGGTAGTCCGGACGCCCTCCGCTCCACCATCGCGGCGAGTTCGGCGGGGTCTTCGGCCGTGGCGAGGAGCAACTCCGCCTCGTCCTCGGCGAATACGCACCCGGCGGCCCGCAACCGGCCGATGACGACGGAAGGGGAGAGCGCCTCAACTGCCATACGGGACAAGACCTTTCGGGGTACCGCCCCAAGAAGGAGCGCGGAAACTACACGACCAGCAACGCACATCCCACACCTCTTCCAGGGTGGCGCGCCCCAGAAGGGGGCGCGAGGAACTGCGCGACCAGCCACACACGGCCCGCAGCGAACCAGGGCGGCGGCCCACACAAGGGGCGCGAGGAACTGCGCGATCAGCTACGCACGGCCCGCAGCGAATCGGGGCCACGCCGCCCGGGGCAACCAGCGAACCGGGCCGCGCGCCGCACGGCACTAGCGGGATCCGGAAGTGGCGGTCCCCTTCACCGCGTCCAGCGCGTACACGCAGCGGTCCTTGCTGCACGCGTACACGACGCCTCCGCGGGCCACCGGCGAGCCGGTGATCTCGCCGCCGGTGGCGAGCTTCCAGCGGAGCTGGCCGCCCGCCGCGTCCAGGGTGTAGAGGCAGTGGTCGGCCGAGCCGAAGTGGATGCGGCCGTCGGCGACGACCGGGGTGCCCACCACCTCGCCGCCCGCCGCGAAGCGCCACTTGGGGGTCGAGGTCACCGCGTCCAGGGTGTAGAGCGCGTTGCCGCTGCCCACGTGGACGTTGCCGTCGGCCACCAGGACCGGCTCGACGGACTGGCGGGACTCGGTGGCGATGCGCCAGCGGTCCTTGCCGGTCGCCGCGTCCAGGGCGTACACGGTGCCGAGGTAGTCGGCGAGGTACACGCCGCCGCCGGCCACCGCCGGGCCCGGTGCGAACGTCGGCGGGCACAGGAAGGCGGCGGGCGCCTCGAAGTGCCAGCGGACGTGGCCGGAGGCGATGTCGATGGCCAGGACGCGGGTGCCCGCCGAGACGTAGACGTAGCCGTCGGGCGCGGGCGCGACCCGCACCGGGACGCCGCCGCAGGACGCCGCGTCGCCGACCGGGTAGGACCAGCGCTCGACACCGCTGCGGGCGTCCAGGGCGCGCAGCCGGGCGTCCTGCCAGACGTAGACCGTTCCGTCGTGGATCGAGGGCCCGGCCTCGGGGGTCTCGAAGTCGCTCTGGGCGCCGGAGAGCTCCCACAGCTTCTCGCCGTTGGCCGCCTCCCAGGCCTGGACGCCGCCACCGCGGGTGCCGGTGACGATGGTGCCGCGGTCGGCCTTCAGGGAGTACACCCAGGCGTCGGTGGGCAGCCGCCACAGCTCGCCGCCGTCGGCGGCGTCAAGGGCGTACAGGGTGGGGCCGTCGGAGGCGTGGATACGGCCGGACTCGATGGCCATCGCCCAGGCGACGTCCCGCGTCTTGAACTGGCGGCGGCCACTGGCCACGTCGAGGGCATGCACCTCGAAGGAGGTGACGTACAGCAGGTCGCCGGCGACGGCGGGGGTGCCCCACACGTCGTTCGACATGCGGAACCGCCAGGGGCGCCAGCGGCCCGGGGTCTCCGGCGGGTGCGCGGGCGGCGGTACGGGCGCGGCCAGCGCGCCGTTGGTGACGACGGGGGCGGCGGGCCTGCGCACCCAGCCGGTGGTGGGCCCGGCGTCGACGGAGACGCGGGCGGCGTCGGCCCGCGGGCCCGGACCGATGGGGACCTTGGCGCCGGGCAGCCGGACGGGCTCCTCCGCCTGGCGGGGTGGATGGGTGACGGGCGCGGCGCCGTGCCGCGCGACGTACGGCGGCTCGGCCGGGCGGGGCGGCGCCGCAGGGCCGCCGCCCCTGCTGGAACGCGGGGACGAACTCGGCGAGGGGTCGACGGACTGGGCGACGGCCTGCATGCGGCCGCCGCCCCTGCGCTGCTCGATCATCGCGACCGAGCGGGGCGGCAGCCAGGCCGACGCCGTACCGCTGTCGTCCGAGCCGGACGCGAAGAGGTGCGGCGCGAGCTGGGCCTGGAGGTCCTCGGGGGACGGCCGGTTCGGGTGCTCCATCTGCATGCAGGACTCGATGAGCGGACGCAGCTCGTCGGGAAGGCCGCTGACGTCCGGGCCCTCGCGCAGCAGCATGAAAACGGTCTCGACGGGGTTCGCGCCGTGGAAGGGCGCGTGGCCGGTGGCCGCGAAGACCAGCGTGGAGCCGAGCGAGAACACATCGCTCGCGCCGGTCACGCTGCGGGAGTCCTTGGCCTGCTCGGGCGACATGTAGGCGGGGGTGCCCACAGCCACGTTCGTCATGGTCAGGCGGGTGTTGGAGACCCCTGACGCGATACCGAAGTCGATCACCCGCGGCCCGTCCTCGACCACGAGGACGTTGGACGGCTTCAGGTCGCGGTGCACGAGACCGGCGCCGTGGATGGACTGGAGGGCCTCGGCGATACCGGCGGCGAGCCAGCGCACCGCCTGGGCCGGGAGCGGCCCGCACTCATTCACTATTTCTTCGAGGGAGGGCGCCGGTACGTACGCGGTGGCCAGCCACGGCACCGCGGCGCGCGGATCGGCGTCGACCACGGCGGCGGTGTAGAAACCGCTCACCGCTCGGGCCGCCTCCACCTCGCGCGTGAAGCGGACCCGGAAGAGCTGGTCCTCGGCGAGCTCGGTGCGCACCGTCTTGATCGCGACGCGGCGGCCGGAGGCCGAGCGCGCCAGATAGACAAGGCCCATGCCGCCCGCCCCGAGCCGACCAAGGACCTCGAACGGACCGATCCGCCTCGGGTCGTGCTGCGTCAGCTGCTCCACTTGCCTGCCACCTCCCCGTACGGGCCCTGCGTGAATTCGGCCCCGTGCAGCGTCTCACGCGGCACCCCGATTCTTCCTGCCGGAGGTGGCTGGTGGCCAACCCGGGTACAGAACGGGATGTCTCATCCCTATCCGGGACACCTCGGTCAGTTGCCGACCGGCTGTCCCCCCAGGATTGCGAAGGTGGCGCCCTGGTTGTCGTTGAGGACCGCCATCCGCCCGTATCGAATGTCGAACGGTTCCGCGGTGACCCGGCCGCCCAGGCGGGTGCAGGCGGCGGCGCTCGCGTCGCAGTCCTCGACGCGGAAGTACACGAGGAAGTGGTCGGGCAGGACCGCGGGGAAGGCCGGGGACATGAGGCTGCGGGCGCCGACGGCGGTGCCGGGGCCGGGTTCGGTCCCCGGCAGCGACCAGGTGCGGATGTCGGCGCCCAGCTCGTCGGGGCTGCCCGCACTGCCGCCCAGGTAGCCGAAGACGGACTCGTAGAACGCGTCGGCCTGGTCCTTGTCGCGGGTGTAGACCTCGGTCCAGCAGAACGAGCCGGGTTCCCGGGTGAGCTCGAAGCCGGTGTGCGCGTCGGCCTGCCAGAGCCCGAAGACCGCGCCGCCCGGGTCGGCGGCGACCGCCATCGTGCCGTGCGGCGGAACCGGCAGCGGGTCGGTGATCACCTGTCCGCCGGCCTCCCGGATCCGGGAGGCGAGCGCGCGGGCGTCGGGGGTGGCGAAGTAGACGGTCCAGGTGGTCGGCATCCGGCCGTCCCGCTTGGGCTGGAGGGCCGCGACGCGCTTCCCGTCCTTGTACGCGCTGGTGTAGTGCCCGTGCCGCGCGGGGGTGTCCTCGTCGAAGGTCCAGCCGAGGAGCTCCCCGTAGAACCGCTTGCCTGCCGCCAGATCGGACAGCGAGGCGTCGGCCCAACACGGCGCGCCTTCCGGATATCCGCCCATGCGACTGATTCCTTCCTGAGGTGCCCCGTCCCTGGGGTGCCCCGTCGTGGAGCCGTCCCGGGGTCAAACTAACGACCCATCACGTCCGGCGCGGCCTCGCAATTCGAACATATGGCCAGATTTCTGCGACGGGAGGGGCGTCGACCCAAGTCCCGCTTGGCCTGTCCACCAAAGTTGCCCACAGGTTGTTGATAACACCATTCGAGTGGCCGACCCCTTCGCCCCCGTCGGCGGCGAAGGGGTCGGTGGTCGGCCGCCGATCGGCGGCCGACCACCGACGACCGACGGACCGGGGCACTGGCAACTGGCGACCGGAGGCGGGCGTACCGGGACACCGGCCACCGACGACCGACGGACCGGGGCACCAGCGGCCAGCGACCAGCGACCGGCGGCCAGCGACCAGCGACCAGCGACCGACGAACGGCTGTGGCGCCCGCCCCCGGCCACAGTCACCCGCGGCTGCCGCGACCCGCGCCGATCAGGGCGTATCGTCCCCGGGCCCCCATTTGCACTCGGCCGAATCGCGCTCCGATCACCCCTCGGTAAGCTGACGGCATGACAGGACAAGTACGCACCGTCGACGGCCGAGTGGCCGGCCGACGCGGCCAGGCGACACGGCAGAAGCTGCTCGACTGCCTCAGTGAAATGCTCAGCTCCTCGCCGTACCGGGACGTAAAAGTCATCGATGTGGCGCGGAAGGCGGGTACTTCACCCGCGACCTTCTACCAGTACTTCCCCGACGTCGAGGGCGCTGTCCTGGAGGTCGCGGAGGAAATGGCCAAGGAGGGCGCCGGGTTGACCTCCCTGGTCGAGGGCCGCTCCTGGGTCGGCCGGGCGGGCTGGCAGACGGCGGAGGAGCTCGTGGAGGGCTTCCTCGACTTCTGGCGCAAGAACGACGCGATCCTGCGGGTCGTCGATCTGGGCGCGGCCGAGGGCGACAAACGCTTCTACAAGATCCGTATGAAGATCCTGAACTCGGTCACCAACTCCCTTACGGACGCGGTCTCCGAACTCCAGGCCAAGGGCAAGGTCGACAAGGACGTCAGTCCGGCGGCGATGGCGGGCTCGCTCGTCGCGATGCTGGCGTCGGTGGCCTCGCACCAGAAGGGCTTCCAGACCTGGGGCGTGAAGCAGGCCGAACTCAGGCCGAACCTCGCCCTGTTGGTCCACCTCGGCATCACGGGCAAGAAGCCGACGAAGTAGGCAGGGGCACGTCGGCCGATATATCCAAGTCCTGTCGCGCCGGCGGCGGTTCACCCCACAAGCGGGGTGGGCGCCGCCGGCGTTCCCGTGTCCGCGCCCCGCGGCGCCCCGCGGCGCCCTCAGGTGGCGCGTGGTTCGAGCCTGAAGAGCCGGATCTCCCGCTCGATCCGGGCCTGGTAAGTGGCGTACGGGGGCCAGAAGTCGAGGGCGGCCCGCCAGGCCTCGGCCCGCTCCTCCCCCGCCAGTAGCCGGGCCCGTACCGCGATGTCCCGGCCCTTCCAGCTGATCTTCGCGTCCGGATGGGCGAGCAGGTTGGCGGTCCAGGCGGGGTGGCCGGGCCGGCCGAAGTTGGAGCCGATCAGCAGCCAGGTGCCGGTCTCCTCCGGCATGCAGGCGAGCGGAGTGGTGCGCGTGATCCCGGACTTGGCGCCGCGCGCGGTCAGCACGACACCGGGCAGCATCCGCGCACTGAGGATGACCCGGCCCCGGGTGAGGCGGTGTACGGCGCGGTCCATCGCCGGGACGAAGTGCGGGGCGAGACGCGCGAACGCACGCGTCGAGGACACCTTCTGCACGAGCCGCACCCCTGGTGCGGTCCGGGCCGGGGCGGCGCTCACGCCGTCACCTCGGCCGCGGCCGGGTCGAAGAGTCCGGCCTGTTCGGCTGCGCGGCCGCGCAGCCGGTGCACCGGCCCGAAGAGCAGTTCGTCGGCGGCGGCCCGCTTGAAGTAGAGGTGCGCCTCGTGCTCCCAGGTGAAGCCGATGCCGCCGTGCAGCTGGACGGCCTCCGCGGCGGTGGCGCGCAGCGCGTCCAGGCCCTGGGCGAGCGCGAGAGCGCCCGCGCCGGGGTCCCAGGCCGCGTAGTAGGCGGCCGACCGCGCCGCCTGGACCTGCACGTACAGGTCCGCGAGCCGGTGCTTGACCGCCTGGAAGGAGCCGATGGCCCGGCCGAACTGCTCGCGCTCCTTGACGTACGCGACCGTCCGGTCAAGGGCTTCGGCGGCGGCGCCGACGGCCTCGGCGGCGAGACAGACCGCGGCGCCGCGCCCCGTGGCGCCGAGTGCGCCGGAGATGTCGACCGTGTCGTCAGCCCCGAGCAACTCACCTTGCACGTCACGGAGTTGGATGCGGGCCTGGGGCCTGGTCTCGTCCAGGGTGGTCCGGCGGGTGCGCCGCAGGCCGTCCGCGTCGCCGGGGACGAGGAAGAGCAGGGTGCGGCTGCGGGCGAAGCCGCCGGTGTGCGCGGCGACGAGCAGCAGGCCCGCGCTGTGCCCGTCGAGCACCTGGTCGGCCTCGCCGTAAAGGCGCCATGTGCCGTCCGGCGCCCCCTTGGCCTGGACGCCTCCGGCCCGGCCGCCGCCCGCCCACGCGCCATCGGTGTTCGCGCCGGTCAGACCGAGGGCGAGGGCGAGGCCGGCGCCGGGTACGGCGAGGGTGGCGGTGCGCTCGCCGCGGGCGATGAGCGGGAGCAGGGCGTTGCGCTGCGCGTCGGTGCCGAGTGCGGTGATGAGCGGGGCGGCGAGGGCGGCGGTGGCGAGCAGCGGGGAGGGCAGCAGGGCGCGGCCGGTCTCCTCGCAGGCCAGGGCGAGTTCGGTGGTGGTGCAACCGGCTCCCCCGTACTCCTCGGGCAGGGCGAGTCCGGGCAGGCCGAGCTCGGTCGCGAGCCGGTCCCAGAGCGCGCCGTCGTGGCCGAGCGGGGTGCGGACGGCGTTCTTCACGTCGTGCGGGCCACAGTGTTTGGCGAGCAGTTCGCGCAGGGTGCGGCGGATCTCGTCCTGCTCCGCGGTGAAGGCTGCGTCCATCGTCGGGCTCCTCCCCCAGAGGCGGGGCCTCTGATCTGACGGGGCGTCATGTTAGGACTGGCGGGCGCAGATGCCCAGGGTGCGGCGGCGGTTGTTTGGGAGCCGATGGAGGCCCTGACGACCTCCGAGTAATCTGATGTACCGTCAGATTCATGTCATCTACGCCCTCAACTCACCGTCCCCGCAAGGTCGCTGTCGTCGGTGTGGCGCTGTCCGACACCGGACGCGTGGACGACGCGACTCCGTACGCGCTGCACGCCCAGGCGGCCCGGCGGGCGCTCGCCGACTCCGGGCTCTCGCGCGAGGTCATCGACGGCTTCGGTTCGGCGGGCCTGGGCACGCTCGCGCCGGTCGAGGTCGCCGAGTACCTGGGGCTCCGACCCACCTGGGTCGACTCCACGGCTGTCGGGGGCGCCACCTGGGAGGTCATGGCAGCGCACGCCGCCGACGCGATCGCCGCCGGGCACGCCAACGCCGTACTCCTCGTGTACGGGTCGACGGCACGCGCCGACATCAAGGCGCGCCGGCGCACCTCGAACCTCTCCTTCGGTGGCCGGGGCCCGCTCCAGTTCGAGGTGCCGTACGGCCATACGCTCATCGCCAAGTACGCGATGGCGGCGCGCCGTCACATGCACGAATACGGCACCACGATCGAGCAGTTGGCGCAGGTCGCGGTGCAGGCGCGGGCGAACGCGGCCACCAATGCGGACGCGATGTTCCGCGAGCCGGTCACGGTCGAGGAGGTCCTGTCCGGCCCGATGATCGCGGACCCGTTCACGAAGCTGCACTGCTGCATCCGCTCCGACGGCGGGTGTGCGGTGCTGCTGGCGGCCGAGGAGCACGTCCCGGACACCGCCAAGTCGCCGGTGTGGGTGCTGGGTTCGGGGACCTCGGTCTCGCACACGACGATGTCGCAGTGGGAGGACTTCACGGTGTCCCCGGCGGCGGTCTCGGGCCGCCTCGCCTTCGAGCGGGCGGGGGTGCGCCCGGCGGACATCGACCTGGCGGAGATCTACGACGCGTTCACGTACATGACTCTGGTGACGCTGGAGGACCTGGGGTTCTGTGCGAAGGGGGAGGGCGGCGCGTTCGTGGAGAAGGGCAGGCTGCTGCGGGACGGCGAACTCCCGGTCAACACGGACGGCGGCGGCCTGTCCGCCTGCCATCCGGGCATGCGGGGCTTGTTCCTCCTGGTCGAAGCAGTACGCCAGCTGCGGGGCGAGGGGGGCGCGGGCCAGGTACGCAGAGGCGACGGCAGCCTCCCGGAGCTGGCTGTGGCGTCGGGGACGGGCGGCTGGTTCTGCTCTTCGGGGACGGTGGTGCTGGGGAGGGGGTGAGGGGGGCTGCGGGGCCGGTCTCCGGGTACGTGGGGAGAACATGGGGCAGGAGGTGAGGGGGCTGCGGGGCAGGTACGCGGGTACGCGGGGTGACCATGGGGGCATGGAATTCAGCGAGTTTCTGCATACGCTGCGCGTCTGGGACGTACCGCTGCCGCACTTCGACCCGGACGCGGCACCGGTCTCACCCCTGCCCCTGTTCCAGGAGTGGCTGATGCATGCGGCGGGCGCGGGTCAGCCCGAGCCGCACACGATGTCCCTTGCGACGGTCGACGCGCAGGGGCGGCCCGACGTACGCACGCTCATGCTGCACGACGCCGACACCGACGGCTGGCACTTCGCCACGCACGCCACCAGCGCGAAGGGCCGCCAACTGGCCACCCACCCCTGCGCCGCGCTGGGCTTCTACTGGCCCAAGGTGGGCCGCCAGGTACGGGTACGCGGAAGTGTCACCCCGGCCGGGGAGGCGGCGTCGCAGGCGGACCTGCACGCACGCTCGACGGGGGCGCTGGCGGCGGCGCTGGTGGGGCGGATGAGTGAAGTACTGCCGGAATATGGCGAGTTGGAGCAGGCGTCGGAAGAAGCCTGGGCACGCGCCACGGCGGCCCCGGCGACGGCCGCTCCGTCGTGGACCCGGTACGTCCTGACCCCGGAATCGGTGGAGTTCTTCCAGGGCGAAGCCCGGCGGCGGCACGTGCGGCTCCGGTACCGAAGGGAGGCGGGGCCCGGGTCCACCGGGTGGGTGCGCGAATTGCTGTGGCCCTAAGCCGGGGCGTAGCCGCCCTCCGGATTCGGGCGGCCCGGCCTGTGCGCCGGCCCCGGGACCCGGCGCAGGCACCGATGGTGGACAAGCGCCTCGGCCCCCATCAAAAGGCCGGGCCTAGTCCGTGGACAGCCTCGCGTGCAGGTGCTGGTCGCGGTAGGCGTCCCTGCGTTGCGCCTCGAACATCGCGCCGCGCAGTGTGCCCTCCGCCGCGTAGCCGCCGCGCTCCGCGACGCGGCAGGACGCCTCGTGGCCCACCGCGTGGCCCAGTTCGAGGCGGTGCAGACCGACCTGCTCGAAGGCCCAGCGGGTGAGCAGCGACAGGGCGTGGCCGGCCACGCCGCGGCCTCTGGCTTCGGGGAGCGTCCAGTAACCGACCCGGGCGCGACGCATGGGCCAGGCGATGGCGTTGAGGCTCACCTGGCCCAGCACCGCGCCGCTGTTCGCGTCCGTGACGCAGTACGTGGCGAACTCGCCCCGCGCCCACCCCAGCGCCCGCACCCTCAGCATTTCCGCCACGGCCGCCTCGTCCTCGACGGGGGACGGGTGGGTGTTCCAGCGCAGGTACTCCGGGTCGGTCACCGCGCGCAGGAGGACGTGGACGTCATCGTCGCGCCAGGTGCGCAGCCGCAGACCGTGACCTCGCAGGTCGGCGGGTATGAGCTGAAGATCCATGCCGCCATTCAACCGCCCGCGGCAGGAGCGACGGGAGTGAAGACCGGGATCGCGGGCGCCTCGGCGCCCGGCTCCGGGCGGAACGTCACATAGAGGTCCATCCCCATGCGCAGGACCGACTCCCCGCACCCCACCACCTCGGTCATCATGCGCGGGCCCTCGGCCAGGTCCACCACGGCGGCGACGTACGGCACGCGTTCGCCGAACGGCGGGAGGTCGTTGCGGTGGACGACCGACCAGGTGTAGAGCGTGGCGCGGCCGCTCGCCTCGCGCCATCGCACGTCCTCGCTCCAGCAGTACGGGCAGAACTCGCGCGGGTAGTGGTGCGGGCGGTCGCAGCCGCCGCAGTGGCGGATCAGGAGGCGCCCCTCGGCGGCCGCCTCCCAGTACGTACGGGTGAAGGCATCCACTTCGGGCGTGGCCGCGGTCACGAGAAGCCCCTTTCCTGAGCCATTTCTGACGGTACGTCAGTTCAGCGGATGCCCCGTCCCTGCGCAAGGGGTGCGCACGCGTGATCAGATCGCAATCGATTCCGCTCTTGACCGAGACCCATCACGTGTTCACGCCGTTACGCTCAGCAGTCATGGCCGACCTCACCACCCCCACCAGCCCCGTCTACGTGATCGGCGCCGGGCCCGGTGGCCTCGCCGTCGCCGCCGCGCTGCGGGCGCGGGGCGTCCGGGCCGTCGTGCTGGAGCGGTCCGATGACGTCGGCGCCTCCTGGCGGCGCCACTACGACCGGCTGCACCTGCACACCACGCGGCGGCTCTCCGCGCTGCCCGGACTGAAGATCCCGCGCCGGTTCGGGCGCTGGGTGTCCCGCGACGACGTGGTGCGGTACCTGGAGAAGTACGCCGCCGTCCACGAGCTGGAGATCGTCACCGGGGTCGAGGTCGGCCGCGTCGAGCGGGCGCCCGAGGGCCCCGGCTGGGCGCTGGACGCGAGCGGCGGGCGACGGCTGGCCGCGCGGGCCGTAGTCGTGGCCACCGGGTACAACCACACGCCGTACGTTCCCCCGTGGGCCGGCGCCGAGACGTACACCGGCGATCTCGTGCACGCGAGCGGCTACCGCGACGCCGCCCCCTACGCCGGGCGGGACGTCCTCGTCGTCGGGGTCGGCAACACGGGTGCCGAGATCGCCGTGGACCTGACCGAGGGTGGCGCGGCGCGGGTGCGGCTCGCGGTACGCGGCGCGCCGCACATCCTGCGCCGCTCCACGGCGGGCTGGCCCGCGCAGGCCACCGGCATCCTGGTGCGGCGGCTGCCCGTACGGCTCGTGGACCGGGCGGCGGCGGTCACCGAGCGGCTCTCGGTGCCCGACCTCGCGGCGTACGGGCTGCCCCGGCCGACCAGCGGGCTGTACTCGCGGGCGCGGGAAGGAGCCATTCCCGTGCAGGACGTGGGACTCATCGACGCGGTGAAGAGCGGGCGGGTCGAGCCCGTCGCGGCGGTCGAGTCCTTCGAGGGGGGCAAGGTCGTCCTCGCGGACGGCACGCGCATCTCGCCGGACGCGGTCATCGCGGCGACGGGGTACGGCCGGGGCCTGAGCGAGCTGGTGGGTCACCTCGGGGTGCTGGATGAGCGGGGGCTGCCGGTGGTGCGGGGGGTACAGGCGGTGGGTGCCGCGGGGCTGTACTTCACGGGCTTCAGCACCCCGCTCAGCGGGACCCTGCGAGAGCTGGGCATCGAGGCGCGCAAAATCGCTCGGGCGCTGGCGGGTTGAGGGGCGGGCGGGCCGGAGGACGGGCCGGGGCGAGGAGCGAGCCGGTTGAGGGGCGGGCGGCTTGACGGAGCGGCCGATTGAAGGGCGGGCCAAGCCGAGGAACGGGCGGATTGAGGGGCCGGCCGGTTGCCCGCTCTCGGGGCCTGAAACCAACCCCCCGCGCCCCACCCGCGTTTCAAGTGCCGATCTCCCTGGGCATGCGGCATGGCAGCTCCACAGTCCCTCAGGCCCCGCAGGCTCAGGCTTTGCTCGCACGGCGGTTCCTGACTAACCGTCAGGTCTGTAATCTGACAGGGCGTCAGTTACCACGCGCACGGCTCAGCCATGTTGGCCATCGACCAGGAGCGGGCGGAACGATGCTTGGATCGACTCACGGCACCCTCACGACCGACTTCCGCGCGCGGGTGGTCGCCTGCGGCGAGCAGCCCGCGCCCGGCGCCGTCCACGGCAGAGCGGCGGGCGAGGGCGACCTCGACGTCAGCGGGCGGCCCCTGTACGCCGCCGTACCGGACCTGGACAAGTTCTTCCGTCCCGAGTCCGTCGCCGTCGTCGGGGCATCCGACACCGAAGGGCGGCCCAACACCGGCATCACCCGTCAGCTCATCGCCTGGGCGCAACGGGTCGGCGCCCGCCTCCACCCCGTACACCCCACCCGGGACACGGTTTTCGGCCTGCCCTGCGCTCCCTCCGTCTCCGACCTACCGGAACAGGTCGATCTGGCCGTGCTTCTGGTCGGCGATCCGCTCCCGGTCGTAGCGGAACTCGCCGAGGCCAAGGTGAAGTTCGCCGTCGCCTTCGCGTCCGGATTCGCCGAGACCGGCGAGGAGGGCGCCGAGGCCCAGGCCCGGCTCACGGCCGCCGTTCGGCGCTCGGGGATGCGGCTGCTCGGACCCAACACCAACCTCAACGCGTTCGAGAAGTTCCGGGACGACCTCGACGGCCCGGCCATCGCGCTCATCACGCAGTCCGGCCACCAGGGCCGTCCCGTGTTCACCCTCCAGGAGCTCGGGATACGCCTCTCCCACTGGGCGCCCACCGGCAACGAGGCCGACCTCGAAACCGCCGATTTCATTTCCTACTTCGCCGAACAGCCCGAGGTCGGCGCCATCGCCTGCTATGTCGAAGGGCTCAAGGACGGGCGCTCCTTCCTGCTCGCGGCCGACCGGGCAGCGCGGGCGGGTGTTCCGGTTGTAGCGGTGAAGGTGGGCCGGACCGAGGCGGGATCCCGGATGGCCGCCTCGCACACCGGCAAGTTGACCGGCGCCGACGATGTCGTGGACGCCGCCATGCGCCAGTACGGCGTCATCCGCGTCGACGGGCTCGACCAACTCCAGGACACGGCAGCCCTGTTGGCGCGCGCCCGCAAGCCGGTCGCCGACGGCGTCGTCGTGTATTCGATCTCCGGCGGCACCGGCGCCCACTTCTCCGATCTGGCCACCGCCGCGGGGCTCCGCCTCCCGACTCTCTCCGCCGCCAAGCAGGCCGAGCTCCACGAATGGATACCCGGGTACCTGAACGTCGCCAATCCCGTCGACAACGGCGGGCACCCGGTCGGCGACTGGCGCGGTCGGAAGATCATCGACGCGATCCTCGACGATCCCTCCGTGGGCGTGCTGATCTGCCCGATCACCGGCCCCTTCCCGCCCATGAGCGACAAGCTGGCGCAGGACCTGGTGGACGCGGCGGAACAGACGGACAAGTTGGTGTGCGTGGTGTGGGGCTCGCCGCTCGGCACCGAGGCCGCCTACCGCGAGACGCTGCTCGGCTCGGACCGGGTCGCCACGTTCCGCACGTTCGGCAACTGCATCGGCGCCGTACGGGCCTACCTCTCGCACCACCGCTTCACCGCCGGCTACCGCTCCGCTTTCGACGAGGCGCCGCGCGTGCCCTCCCCCTCGTTCCGCAAGGCCCAGGCCCTGATGCGCCCCGGCCAGCAGCTCAGCGAGCACGCGGCGAAGCAACTGCTGCGGGCCTACGGGATCCGGGTGCCGCGCGAGCAGCTGGTGACGAGCGCGGCGGCGGCGGTGCGCGCGGCCGGGCTCGTCGGCTACCCCGTCGTCATGAAGGCCTCCGGGGCGCACCTCGCCCACAAGACCGAACTGGGCCTGGTCAAAGTCCAGTTGACCTCAGCCAGCCAGGTGCGGGACGCCTATCGCGAACTCACCGACATCGCCCGCTACGAGGGTGTCGACCTCGACGGCATCCTGGTGTGCCAGATGGTCGAGCGCGGGGTCGAGATGGTCGTCGGCGTCACGCACGACGCGCTGTTCGGCCCCACCGTGACCGTCGGGCTCGGCGGCGTACTGGTGGAGGTGCTCGGCGACTCGGCCGTCCGTGTCCCGCCGTTCGGCGAGGAGCAGGCGCGGGACATGCTGGGCGAGCTCCGGGGGCGGGCGCTCCTCGAAGGCGTACGAGGGGGGCCGCCGGTCGATGTGGACGCGCTGGTCGAGGTCGTACTGCGCGTCCAGCGGATGGCCCTCGAACTGGGCGAAGAACTCAGCGAGTTGGACATCAACCCCCTGATGGTGCTGCCCCGCGGGCAGGGCGCGGTCGCGCTGGACGCGCTGGCCATCTGCCGCTGAGCCCTTGCGCCGCACCGCCGCCACCGTTACACGTCCACGTCGCACACCCGCCACCGCTGCACGCCTGCACCGCACCCCCGCAACCGTTGCACGCCTGCGCCGCACTCCCGCCATCACTTCACCCCTTCCACGCCGGAGCCGCTCATGGACTCGCCCCACTCGCCGGAGTCACCGCCGTCACCGGCCTCCCCGGAGTCATTGCATTCGCTCGATTCATTGGTACTTCACGCCACTGACAACGGCGTCTCGTGGATCACGCTCAACCGTCCCGAGGCCCTGAACGCCGTCACCTGGGACCAGCGGGAACGGGTCATTTCGCTGCTCGGCGCGGCCTCCGCCGACCCAGCCGTACGGGCCGTCGTGATCACCGCCACGGGCAAGGGGTTCTGCGCCGGAGCCGATCTGCGCGGGGCGGCCACGAGCGGCGGCGAGCGGGTCGCGGGCGATGTCGCGCGCACGATCCGCCAGGGTGCCCAGCGGCTGATCGCGGCCGTACTCGACTGCGAGAAGCCGGTGATCGCGGCGGTCAACGGCACCGCGGCGGGGCTCGGCGCCCATCTCGCGCTCGCCTGCGATCTGGTCCTGGCCGCCGAATCGGCCAAGTTCATCGAGGTGTTCGTCCGCAGGGGACTGGTGCCGGACGGCGGTGGCGCCTATCTGCTGCCCCGTCTCGTCGGGCCGCAGCGGGCGAAGGAGCTGATGTTCTTCGGGGACGCGTTGCGGGCGGCCGACGCCGAGCGCATGGGCCTGGTCAACCGCGTCGTCGCGGACACCGAGCTCACCGCCACCGCGCGGCAGTGGGCCGAACGCCTCGCCACGGGCCCCACCCGCGCCCTCGCCCTCACCAAGCACCTGGTGAACGCCTCCCTGGACGCGGACCGCACGGCCGCCTTCGCCGCGGAGGCCTGGGCCCAGGAGATCAACATGACCACCCACGACGCGAACGAGGGCGTGGCCGGCTTCGTGGAGCGCCGCGCTCCGAAATACCGGGGCCTGTAGTGGGCCGGTATGGGTCTGGAGCGGGTCTGGAGCGGGCCGGTAGTTGGAGGTCTGCGGGGGTTCCAATCTGACGAGGCGTCAGTTTCAATGGCTGATGTGATGGGACACGCAGGGATGGCGGCCACCGTCGTCCGATACCTCAGGTCCGTCGGCGCCGCCACGGCCGCCGAACCCGTCGAGTTCCTGCCCCGGCCGGACCTTCGGGCCGTACGGGACGACGAGCGGGCGCCGGTCGATCCGGGCCGGTTCCGCCGGGTGCTGGGGCAGTTCGCCAGCGGGGTCACCGTCATCACCGCGTCGGACGCGGACGGCCCCGCCGGATTCGCCTGCCAGTCCTTCGCGTCGCTCTCGCTCGATCCGCCACTGGTCGCCTTCATGGTGGGGCGTACGTCGACGACCTGGCCGCGCATCGCCCGCGCCGGGGTGTTCTGCGTGAACGTCCTCGGGGCCGAACAGGGCGCGCTGTGCCGGGGGTTCGCGGTCAGCGGGGCCGACAAGTTCGCCGGGGTCGAGCACGAACCCGCCCCCGCGACCGGCTCACCCCGGCTCGTCGGCGTACCGGCCTGGATCGACTGCCGCATCCAGAACGTACACACCGGCGGTGACCACCTCATCGTGGTCGGCCGCGTCGAGGCACTCGACTGCGCGGTGGACGCCGACCCGCTGCTGTTCCACGCGGGCCGGTTCGGGCGGTTCAGCGGCTGAACCTGAGGAGCGGCCCACACCGCCCTGCGAGCGAGCTGAGGGGTCGGCTCACCTGGAGCTGCCCACCGCCCGAGCGCGCCGAGCGGCTCCGGCGGTTCCGCAGCCAAGCGGTCATGTCCGAGCCCGGTGCGGCACCGTGGCTGAAGGGGCGCGGGGAACTGCGCGACCGGCCACGGCCCACCCGCACCCGACGTGCACCCCTACCCGCGGAGCGCCCGGCCGCCGCTCACCACGAGCCCTCCGCCACGCGGCCCCCGCTGCGGGTCTCCACCCTCAGCGTGCCCCTGTCGTCGTACGCCTCGTGGCGCCAGTCGGCGAACACCTCGGCCACCCTGCGGCCGTCCGAGTCGCTCCCACCGAGCGGAACGAAGGTGACCGTCACCACAGCCTCCTCGGTCGCGCCCTGCTTGCGGATCCGTACCGCGGCCACCGACGGCCACATCCCGTCGTCGGCCTTGGTGAGGTGCTTGCGGTAGTAGTCGACGAACTCCTGCGTCATGTCGAACCAGCCCGCGGGAAGGCAGGGCTCGGCCGTGCCGTCGGTGGGCGGCCCGGGGACGCCGGGGTCAGCGTCGGTGGGCGGACCGGGATTCCCGGCGTCCGCATCCGCATCCGTCGGCGGGCCAGGATTCCCGGCATCCCCATCCGTAGGCGGACCCGCATTCCCCGCACCCACATCCCCATCCGTCGGCGGACCAGGATTCCCGGCATCCGTATCCGTAGGCGGACCCGCATTCCCCGCACCCCCATCCCCATCCGTCGGCGGACCAGGATTCCCGGCATCCCCATCCGTGGGCGGGCCCGGATTCCCCTCCGGGCACTCCCGCGCCCCCGCGGCCGACGGCTTCGGCGGGGTGACCGCCGCCGGGTCGGTCGGGTGGGCCGTGCCGCAGGCCGTCAGCGCTGCGCACAGTACGGCCCCGACCAGCACGGCCCGCCGCGTTCTTCCCCGCTTCATGACGTCGCTCCCCCTCGGCTCTCCCGCAGGGGAAACGGCTCTGCTCTTCCCCCACATCTCCCGCAGGGGAAAACGGTCCCTCCCCCACATCTCCCGCAGGGAATCGGCCCTACCCCCACCCAGGAACAGGGGATCACGCCGCCAGCGGTTCCCCGCCAGGGCCCCGGCGGCGGATGACCAGGGCCATCAGCGCGGCCGCCGCGCACAGCGCGCCCGAGGCGTACCAGACCACGTCGTACGAGCCGAACACGTCGCGCGCGACCCCGCCGAGGAAGGCGATGACGGCTGCGCCCACCTGGTGCGACGCCAGTACCCAGCCGAACACGATCGCGCTGTCATCGCCGTAGTGCTGTCGGCACAGCGCCATGGTCGGCGGCACGGTGGCCACCCAGTCGAGCCCGTAGAAGACGATGAAGAACAGCATCGGGGGATGGACGGCGGGCGCGAGCAGCATCGGCAGGAACAGCAATGAAACGCCGCGCAGGGCGTAGTACGTCGCGAGCAGGCGGCGCGACTCGAAGCGGTCGGTGAGCCAGCCGGAGAAGATCGTGCCGGCCACGTCGAAGACGCCGATCACCGCGAGCAGCCCCGCGGCCGTCGTGACGGGCATGCCGTGGTCGTGGGCGGCCGGGACGAAATGCGTCTGGACCAGGCCGTTGGTGGAGGCGCCGCAGATCGCGAAGGTGCCCGCGAGCAGCCAGAACGGTCCCGTGCGGGCGGCCTTGGCCAGGACGGACAGGGTGCGGCGGGCCGCGCCCGTGACCGGGGCGGGCTTCGGCACGTACGCGGTCGCACCGTACGGCGCGAGCCCCACGTCCGCCGGGTGGTCGCGAAGCAGCAGCCACACGAACGGCACGACGGCGAGCGCGGCCAGCGTCACGGTGATGGCGGCCGGGCGCCAGCCGTGGGCCTCGACCATCCACGACAGTAGCGGCAGGAAGATCAGCTGTCCGGAGGCGGAGGCCGCGGTCAGGATGCCGGTGACCAGGCCGCGGCGCTCGGTGAACCAGCGGTTGGTGACCGTGGCGGCGAAGGCGAGCGCCATCGAGCCGCTGCCGAGCCCGACCAACAGCCCCCAATACAGGACGAGTTGCCAGGCCGCGTGCATGAAGACGGTGAGGCCCGAGCCGACCGCGATGACCGTCAGGGCGACGGCGACGACCTTGCGGATGCCGAAGCGGTCCATCAGCGCGGCGGCGAAGGGCGCGGTCATGCCGTAGAGCGCGAGGTTCACGGAGACCGCGGCGCCGATCGTGCCGCGCGACCAGTGGAACTCGCTGTGCAGCGGATCGATGAGCAGTCCGGGCAGCGAGCGGAACGCGGCCGCCCCGATGATCGTGACGAAGGCGACGGCCGCCACGAACCACGCGCGATGGATCCTCGGCTCGGCCTTCCGGAGCGGCGCGGGCTCCACCTGGGGGCTGTTGGTTGTCTGGGTCACGTCACACAGCTTCGCGGTACGCTCCGTACGGCACGAGTGGCCGAGAAGTCACCCTTCGCAGGGATCGGGCCACTGGCTCAGCGAGGTCCGCGCCCGTCGAGAGGGAGCAGCACATGAGTCGTCACCCCGTCCGGCACCGGGTCGTGGTACTCGCGCTGGACGGGATCCTTCCGTTCGAACTCGGCATTCCGCAGCGGCTGTTCGGGCGGGCGAGGGACGCGGACCGCCGGCCCCTGTACGAGGTGGTGACCTGCTCGGTGCGGCCACCGGGGCCGGTGCGCACCGACGCGGACTTCTCGATCCTGGTCGAGAACGGACCCGAGGCGCTGGCCACCGCAGACACGGTCGTGATCCCGGCCTCCTACGAGCTCGGCCCGGTCTTCGAGGAGGGCGTGCTCACTCCCGAACTGGCCGCCGCCCTCGCCTTCGTACGCCCCGGCACCCGCATGGTGTCGATCTGCACCGGCGGCTACGTGCTGGCCGCGGCGGGCCGTCTCGACGGCCGCCCGGCCACCACACACTGGGCTTCGGCCGACCACTTCCAGCGCCTGTTCCCGGCGATCGACGTGGACCCGGACGTCCTGTTCATCGACGACGGCGACGTGCTCACCTCGGCGGGGGTCGCCGCCGGGATCGACCTGTGTCTGCACATCGTGCGGCGCGACCACGGCGCGGCCGTCGCCAACGAGGTGGCCCGGCGCACGGTGGTCCCGCCGTACCGCTCCGGCGGCCAGGCCCAGTTCATCCAACGCCCCGTTCCCGAGCGGCAGTTGGCGGCCACGACGGCAGCGCGGGCCTGGGCGCTGGGTCGTCTGCACGAGCCGATCCAGCTGCGCGACATGGCGGAACAGGAGTCGATGTCGGTGCGCACCTTCACACGGCGTTTCCGCGAGGAGGTCGGCCTGAGCCCCGGCCGGTGGCTCACCCAGCAGCGCGTGGAGCACGCCCGCCACCTGCTGGAATCGACCGACCTGTCGGTGGACGCGATAGCCCGCGACGCGGGCTTCGGCACGGCGACTTCCCTGCGCCAGCACCTACAGACGGCCCTCGGCGTCCCGCCGACGGTCTACCGGCGTACGTTCCGCACGGGGGCCGGTGGCTGACCCGGCGGGCGCGTCCGCCGGGCCCGTCTCAGAACGTCAGCACCCCCCGCGCCACCCGGCCGTGGTGCAGGTCGTCCGCCGCCTTGGTGAAGTCCTCCACCGGGTACGTCTTCGTGACGAGTTCGTCCAGGAGCAGGGTGCCCCTGCGGTACAGGTCGGCGTAGAGCGGGATGTCGCGTTGCGGGCGGGAGCTGCCGTAGCGGCAGCCCAGGACGGACTTGTCCAGGAACAGGGCGGCGGGCAGGAAGGACGCCTCGACCGTGGGGGCGGTCATGCCGAGCAGGATCGCCTGGCCGTGCCGGTCCAGGAGGTCGATGGCGGCGCGGACCAGGCCGGGGTGGCCCACGCATTCGAAGGCGTGGTCGGCGCCGGACGGGAGGAGATCGCGGACGCCGTCCGCCGAGGCGAGGAAGTGCGTCGCGCCGAACCGGCGGGCCGCCGCCTCCTTCGCCGGGTTGGTGTCCACCGCGATGATCACCGAGGCTCCCGCGATGCGCGCGCCCTGGATGACGTTGAGGCCGATGCCTCCGGTGCCGATGACGACCACCGAGTCGCCGCGGTCGACCTTCGCCCGATTCAGGACCGCGCCGACGCCGGTCAGGACCCCGCAGCCGATCAGCGCCGCCGAGGTCAGCGGAATGTCCCGGGGGATCCGCACCGCCTGGACGGCCTTGACGAGGGTGCGTTCCGCGAACGCCGAGTTGGAGGCGAACTGGTAGAGCGGTGACCCGCCGCGCGAGAACGGACGGCCCGGCCTGCCGATCGCCTTGCGGCACATCGTCGGCCGGCCCCGGTCGCACTCGGCGCACGCCCCGCAGTTGGCGAGGGTGGACAGCGCGACGTGGTCGCCCGCCGACACGTGGCCCACCCCGGCGCCCACCGCCTCCACCACGCCGGCGCCCTCGTGCCCCAGGACCACCGGCACCGGGAACGGGATCGTCCCGTCGATGACCGACAGGTCGGAGTGGCAGAGACCGGCCGCCGCGACGGCCACCAGCACCTCCCCCGGGCCCGGGTCCCGTATCTCCAGGTCGTCGACGACCTCGGTCTGCTTCCCGTCGAACAGGACACCTCTCACGGAACCCGAACCTCCCTCGGCAGGCCGAGCACCCGCTCGGCGATGATGGTGCGCTGGATCTCGTCCGAGCCGCCGTAGATGGTGTCGGCCCTGGTGAAGAGGAACAGGTGCTGGAGCGGATCGAGCCGGTAGGGCTCCGCCTCGTTCCAGTCGTACGGGGTGGCGGTGGCCGCCGCGCCCTGGACCGCCATCGCCAGCTCGCCGAGCCGCTGGTGCCAGCGGCCCCAGAGCAGCTTGGCCACGCTGGGCGCGCCCGCGTCGGCCGAACTCCCCAGTGTGCGCAGGGCGTTCCACCGCATGACCTTCAGCTCCGACCACTGGCGGATCAGCCGGTCCCGTACGGCCGGGTCGGCCGCCGCGGCGCCGTTTGAGAGGGCGAGAGCGGAGATCTTCTCCAACTCGCTTGCGAAGCCGATCTGTTGAGCCAGGGTGGACACCCCGCGCTCCAGGGCGAGCAGGCTCATCGCCACCTGCCAGCCGTTGCCCTCCCCGCCGACCACGTGCTCGGCGCGGGCCCGCGCACCGTCGAAGAAGACCTCGTTGAACTCGCTCGTCCCCGTCATCTGCCGGATGGGTCGGACCTCGATCCTGCCCGGCTGGTCCATCGGCACGAGGAGGAAGGAGAGGCCGTGGTGGCGGCGGGAGCCCTCCTCGGTGCGGGCGAGCACGAAGCACCAGTGGGCGTCGCGGGCGAGCGAGGTCCAGATCTTCTGGCCCGTGATCCGGTAGGTGTCGCCGTCGCGGCGGGCGGTGGTGCGGATGCCGGCGAGGTCGGAGCCGGCGCCGGGTTCGCTGTACCCCTGGCACCACAGTTCCTCGCCCCGGGCGATCGGGGGAAGGAAGCGGGCTTTCTGTTCGGGGGTGCCGTGGGTGAGGAGAGTGGGGGCGAGGAGGTTTTCGCCGATGTGGCCGGTGCGGGCGGGGGCGGCGGCTCGGGCATACTCCTCGGCCCAGACGATCTGCTGGGTGAGGGTTGCTGTCCGGTTGCCGTACGCGGGCTCCGGCCAGCCGATCCCGATCCAGCCACCTCGCCCCAACTCCCTTTCCCAGTCGCGTGGTTGAACGCCCGTGTGCTCGGCCAGCCACGCCCTGGCCTGCTGGCGGAATGCGGTGTCGGCGGGGCCGAAGCTGAAGTCCACGGTGCCTCCTGTCCAGAGCGAGTCCCCCGGAACCGACGCGGGGGACGGCTCGGCCGAATGCAAGCCCCCGGCGATCGAGGAGCGGGGGGCCGGGGCGGCGCCCCGGTTCGGGAAGGGGCGGGAAGGATCGGGGCGGGGCGGGGGAATCAGCCGTTCGGGCGGGCGCCCGCGTTCGCCGCCTTCGCCATCTCCTCCAGCCGCGCCAGCATCGGCATCGGATCCACCCCCACCGTCCCCGGGAGGAAGTCCGCGATGCGTTCCGGGGTCCACGCCCCTTCCGCATACCCCGCACGCAGCTCCTGCGGCTGGGCCCATACCGCGATCTTGGGGCCCGCGATCGTGTACACCTGGCCGGTGATCCCCTCCGCGCGGGCCCGCTCCGACAGGAGGTACGTCACCAGCGCCGCCACGTCCTCCGGCGAGCCGATCTCCTTCAGCTCCATGGGGACGTTCGCCGACATGCGGGTGCGGGCCACCGGCGCGACGGCGTTCGCGGTCACCCCGTACTTGTGCAGGCCCAGCGCGGCGCTGCGCACCAGCGAGATGATGCCGCCCTTGGCCGCGCTGTAGTTGGCCTGGGCGACGCTGCCCTGGTGGTTGCCGCTGGTGAAGCCAATCAGGGTTCCGGAGCCCTGCTTGCGCATCACCGCCGAAGCCGCGCGGAACACCGTGAAGGTGCCCTTCAGGTGGGTGGCGACCACCGGGTCCCACTCCTCCTCGGACATGTTGAACAGCATGCGTTCGCGCAGGATGCCCGCGACGCACACCACCCCGTCGATCCGCCCGTACTGGGCGAGCGCCGTGTCCACGATGCGCTGACCGCCCGCCATCGTGGAGATGTCGTCGGCGACCGCCACCGCCTGGCCGCCCGCCGCGACGATCTCCTTGACCACCGCGTCGGCGATCTCGCTGCTGGGCTCGCCGCCCTCGATCGAGACCCCGTAGTCGTTGACGACGACCCTGGCTCCCTCGGCGGCCGCGGCCAGCGCGACGGCCCGGCCGATCCCCCGGCCGGCCCCCGTCACTGCGACGACCCTGCCTGCCAAGAAGTTCCCCACGTCCGGCCCCTTCCCGCGGTTTCTGACGGACCGTTAGATTCTATGACCCGTCGGATACTCCACCACAAGCCCCCGGGAGGGACTCGTATGTCACTGCCGCCCGAGTTCCACGAAATCGCCAAACGCGTCAACAATTGGGGTCGTTGGGGAGAGAGCGACGAAATCGGGACGCTCAACCACATCCACGACCAGGTCGTGCGCGACGCCGCCGCGACCGTCCGTACCGGGCGCCGCATACCGCTCGCCCTCCCCCTCCAGCAGGACGGCGTACAGAGCGGGGTCATCCCCGGGCGGATCAATCCGCTGCACACCATGACCCAGATCAACCAGGAGATCTTCGGTCCGGGCACCGTCGCGTGCAGCGACGACGCGGTCGTCTTCGGCCTCCAGGCCGCCACCCACTGGGACGCCCTGACCCACGTCTCGCACTCGGGGAAGCTCTACAACGGCCGGCCCGCCACCACCATCACCGCGCACTCGGGAGCCGAGTTCAGCGGCATCGACCGGCCGGGGCACATCGTGTCGCGCGGAGTTCTGCTCGACGTGGCCCGCGCCAGGGGGGCCGATCGACTGGAAGGGGGGCACGCCGTCACGCCCGAAGACCTCGATGCCGCCGAGGAGTTGGCGCGAACCACCGTGCGCGCCGGGGACATCGTGCTCGTGCGGACCGGACAGATGCAGGTGTATCTGGCCGGGGACAAACACGGCTACGGCTATCCGTCGCCGGGGCTCTCCGTCCGTACGCCCGAGTGGTTCCACGCGCGGGACGTCGCCGCGGTCGCCAACGACACTCTCACCTTCGAGATCTTCCCGCCGGAGATCGAGGACCTGTGGCTGCCGGTGCACGCGCTGGATCTCGTGGAGATGGGGATGCTCCAGGGGCAGAACTGGAACCTGGAGGCACTGTCCATCGCCTGCGCGGAGGCGTCTCGGTACGAGTTCCTGCTGAGCGCGACACCGGAGCCGTTCGTGGGGGCGACCGGGAGCCCCGTCGCGCCGGTGGCCGTGCTGTGAGGAGCCCGGATCCACGGGTGGCGGCGCCGCGCGCCGGCCGCCGCCACCCGGGCACCGGCGTACGGGCGGCTCCTCGGGTGCCCCGAGAGGAGCCTCGCTCCGCTGGAGCTGACGCCGTGCCACGACCCGCACTCGCCGAGGCCGTGCAGGGCCTCGGCGTCCCCTCGCGACGAATCGCTCATTCCAGGGTGATCAGGGCGACACAGCGCGTCAACACCCACTGAAGGTCTTGCCACTTATGCCGTATTTGTGACGGCGCGCTGGGGTTCATACGTCCCGTTCCCGTACGCCCCATTCGTGCGCCCCTTATGCTCCTTGAGCCCCGAGTGCCCCGAGTGCTCCGGGGCGGATGTCGTCCCGGGCACGTCGCGGTCCACCTCGCACCAGATGGACTTGCCCGCCCCCTCGGGCCGCCAGCCCCAGCGGTCGGCGAGACCGTCGACCAGTTCGAGACCGCGCCCGTTGGTGTCGTCGCCCTCCGCGTGGCGGGGTTTGGGCGGACAGCAGCTGGTGTCCACCACTTCGACGCGTACGGTGCCGCCCTCATCCGTACCGAGGAGCATCCGCAACACGGCCGGACAGCCCGTGTGCACCACGGCGTTGGTGACGAGCTCCGAGATCAGCAGGATCAACGTCTCGGCGAGCGGCTCGTCCGGCCCTATGCCCGAGCCCGCCAGCCGTGAGCGGGCCCACCTTCGGGCCCGGCCCACCTCGGCGGGATCGGGACCGACCTCCAACTGAACCTGAAGCACCTGCACCGTTCACACCATCCGAACCGGCGGACACATCGCCTCGCGCCTCACAGGGACCACAATCGGGGTCACGGAACGTGATTCCCATGTGAGACAGCATGGTTGACGTACAGTCACCGCAACAAGCGCTTCGGGCATATTCCAGCGCGAAGGAGTATGCGTGGTGCATACTGTGCGACGCACATTGCGGGGAGTCGAACGGGAGCGCGTACGACGCCTCCGTACGGGGCGAGCAGCGCGCGTTCCCGGCCCCGGAGCCGCCGCACTGGCAACTCCGGGAAAGCCGCGCCACGCCACCACTCGCATCCCACGGAGAGTACCCGAGACGGCCCCCGACTCCGGCTAGTGACGAGTGCGCCGGGCCGCCGATTGTCCACGCATCGTGACTGTTTACAACGCTGAAGCCAGTACCTCGGCGGCCTCGTCCGCCGTCTGCCACTGCTCGGCCCGGACCCACGCCCGCTTGAGGTGCAGATGCACGTCGGCCTCCCAGGTGAACCCCATGCCGCCGTGCGCCTGGAGGCAGTCGCGGGCCCCGCGCACCGCCGCCTGGTCGGCGAGCAGCTTGGCGCCCGCGATCTCGTACGGGTCCTCGGTCACGGCCGCCGCGTAGACCGCCGCCCGCGCCACTTCGGTCCGCACCAGCATGTCGGCGCAGAGGTGCTTGACGGCCTGGAAGGCGCCGATGGGGCGGCCGAACTGCTCGCGCTGCTTGGCGTGTTGGACCGCGAGTTCGGTGCACCGGCCCGCGCTGCCGAGCTGTTCGGCGGCGGCGAGGAGAACGGCTTCGGGCTCGGGCGTACGGGTCCCCCGGCTGCGGTGCAGGGGGGTGAGGGGGTCGACCGAGCGCATGGCCCTCGCGCCCGAGGCGTCTCCCTGGACGTGGTCGGCCTCCTCCAGCCAGGCGACGAGCGGGCCGTCGACCCGGGTCACCACCGACTCGCCGCTCGCCGCGCCCGCCACGCTGCCGGCCGCGAGGTGGGTCGCCACCAGCGGGCCCGTGAGCAGGGCCCGCCCCGCCTCCTCGAACACGAGCACCGCCTCGGGAAGGCCGAGCCCGACCCCGCCCGCGCTCTCGGGCAGCCGCAGGGCGAAGAATCCGGCGTCCCCGAGCGCCTGCCACAGCGCCCGGTCCAGGCCCGGCCGCTCGACGGCCGCGCGCAGGGCCTGCCGGTCGAAGCGGGCGGCGAGCAGGTCCCGCATGCCCGCCCTCAACGCCTGCTGGTCCTTGGTGGGTTGGAAGTCCATCAGCGCCCCTTGGGGAGGCCGAGGATGCGCTCGGCGACGATGTTCCGCTGGATCTGCGAGGTGCCGGCGGCGATCGTGTACGAGAGGGACGAGAGCTTGTCCAGGGTCCAGTCGCGGTCGAGATCGAGCGAGTCGGGGCCGAGGACGCGGGCAGCGGTGTCGTACAGCTCCTGACGGGCGTGCGAGTAGCGCAGTTTGAACACGGAGCCGCCGGTGCCGGGCACCCCGCCGGTGCGCTCGGACTCGCTCACGTTCCACTGGGTCAGCCGCCACAGCGCCGTGAACTCCGCGTTCAGCCAGCCGAGTTGGCGGCGCACCGCCCCGTCGTCCCAGCGGCCCGTCTCCTTCGCCACCGCCGCCAGTTCTGCCAGCGTCCTGCGGCAGGCGACCACCTCTCCCACGAAGGCGGTGCCGCGCTCGAAGGAGAGGGTGACCATGGTGACCCGCCAGCCGTCGTTCTCCGCGCCGACCCGGTTGGCCGCTGGGACCCGCACCTCGTCCAGGAACACCTCGGCGAACTCGGTCGACCCGGCCAGCGTGCGCAGCGGGCGGACCGTGACGCCGGGTGCGTCCATGGGCAGCGCGAGCCAGGTGATGCCCCGGTGTTTCGGCACCGCCTCACTGATGGGCTCGGTGCGCACCAACAGCTCGCACCAGTCGGCCACTTCGGCGTGCGAGGTCCAGATCTTCGAACCGGTCACGACGTAGTCGTCGCCGTCGCGGACCGCCCTGGTGCGCAGGGCCGCCAGGTCGGAGCCCGCATCCGGCTCGCTGAAGCCCTGGCACCAGATCTCCTCGCCGCGCAGCACGGGCGGCAGCCAGCGGGCCCGCTGTTCGGGGGTGCCCTCGGCGGCGATGGTGGGCCCCGCGTGCAGCAGCCCGACGAAGTTCGCGCCGACGTACGGCGCGCCTGCCTTCTCGGTCTCCTCCAGGTAGATGAGGTGCTGGGTGGGGGTGGCGCCCCGGCCTCCGGCGGCCTCGGGCCAGTGCAGCCCCGCGTATCCGGCGTCGTACAGCATCCGCTGCCAGGCGGTGTCGTACGCCCGCCGGGCCGGCCAGTCCAACGGGTCGGGCCTGGGCGGGAGTTCGGGCAGCGAGGCGGCAAGCCACTGCCGCAGTCGCGCCCGGAAGGCCTCTTCCTCCTCGGTGTACGTCAGGTCCATCGGCGGGCCCGGCCGAGCGGGTCGCGGACCCGGGGTGGACTTACGAGCGGTCCGGGCATGAAGTCCCCTTCCACCTATCTGATGCCCCGTCAGTTCGAAGGCTAGCTTCCACACCTCTGGACCAGCAAGGAGTGCGGGCTTACGCTCTCGCCACATCTGACGGCTCGTCAGCTAAGGGGAGCGGAATGACGGACACCGCACACACGCTCGGCGCCTCGCGCACCCTCTGGGAGCTCGTCGAGCGCCGCGCCGAGCTCACCCCGGATCGCCCGGTCCTCCTCCAGGGCGACCGCACCCTCACCTTCGGCGCCCTGCGCGAACGCTGCGAACGGGTGGCGGCGGGCCTGTGCGCGATGGGGGTGCGGGCCGGGAGCGTGGTCGCCTGGCAGCTGCCGACCCGCATCGAGACGGCGGTCCTCTCGTTCGCGCTGGCCCGGCTCGGCGCGGTGCAGTCGCCGGTGATCCCCTTCTACCGGGACCGCGAGGTGGGCTTCGCGCTGCGCGCCTCCAAGGCCGAGTTCTTCGCCGTGCCGGCGGTGTGGCGCGGCTTCGACCACACCGCCATGGCGCGGCGGCTCGGCGCGCGGGGAGTCTTCGAGGCGTACGACCAACTACCCGATGGTGACCCGGGGTCGCTGCCGCCGCCCCCCGGCGACGGCACGTCCGTACGGTGGATCTACTGGACCTCCGGCACCACCTCCGACCCCAAGGGCGTGCTGCACACCGACCGGTCGCTGATCGCCGGTGGCGCGTGCCTCGCGCACTCGCTGCATCTGACGGCCGACGACGTGGGCTCCATGGCCTTCCCGTACGCCCACATAGCCGGGCCCGACTACACGGTGATGCTGCTGCTCTACGGCTTCCCCGCCGTGCTGTTCGAGCACTTCGCGCTGCCACAGGCGCTGGCAGAGTACCGGCGGCACGGCGTGACGGTGGCCGGCGGGTCGACCGCGTTCTACTCGATGTTCCTCGCCGAGCAGCGCAAACGGCCCGGCCGGAAGGTGATTCCCACCCTGCGGCTGCTCGCGGGCGGCGGGGCGCCGAAGCCGCCGGAGGTCTACCACGCGGTCGTCCGGGAGATGGGCGTGCAGCTCACCCACGGGTACGGCATGACGGAGGTCCCGATGATCACCATGGGTGCCCCCGACGACAGCGCCGAGAACCTCGCCACCACCGAGGGCCGCCCGCCGGCCGGCATGGAGATCCGCGTCACCGACGAGGCGGGCGGGCCGGTACCGCCCGGTACCGACGGTGAACTACGGCTGCGCGGCGAAGCGGTATGCCGGGGCTATCTCGACCCGGCGCAGTCGGCGGCCGCCTTCGACGCCGACGGGTTCCTGATCACCGGGGACGTGGGGCACGTGAAGGAGTCCGGACACCTCGTGCTCACCGGCCGCATCAAGGACATCATCATCCGCAAGGGCGAGAACATCTCCGCGAAGGAGATCGAGGACCTGCTGCACACCCACCCGGGCGTGGGCGACGCGGCGGTGATCGGCCTGCCGGACCCCGAGCGCGGCGAGTTGGTGTGCGCCGTCGTTGAACCAGTGGCCGGGGCAAGGGAGTTGACACTTGCGGCGATCACCTTCTACCTGCGCGAACAGGGGCTGTCGGTGCACAAGTTGCCCGAGCGGCTTGAGGTGGTGGACGCGCTGCCGAGGAACGAGACGCTGAGCAAGGTACTGAAATACAAGTTGCGGGAGCGGTTCGGGCGGGCATGACCCCTGCGCCCCGCCACTCCCCACCCCCCACGAGGACGGACCCATGGAACTCACCCGCAGACACCTCATACTCGGCGCCGCCGCGCTCTCCGCCACCGCGCTGCTGCCGAACGCCGCGCACGCCGCCGTGCGGCCGGGCGCGAGCGTGGACCCGGCGAACTGGATGGGCGCGCTGCCCGACGCCCGCTCGCTGCTCCGCATGACGATCCCCGGCACCCACGACTCCTGCTGCACCGACCCGGGCAACGGCACCGAGTGGTCGCACACCCAGAACTGGGGTCTGACGCAGCAGTTGCAGGAGGGCGTCCGCTTCTTCGACATCCGGGCCAACGGGCTCGAAGGGCACCTGAACGACGCGTTCGGGATCTACCACGCCGCCTACTACCAGGGCATGACGTTCGGCGACGTGCTCACCCAGAGCGCGGCCTTCCTCGACAGCCACCCCGGCGAAGTCCTGCTGATGCGGCTCAAGAAGGAGAACGGGACCAACAACGACGTGGGCGCCAACTTCAAGAACGTGCTCAACGTGTACCTGGACCAGAAGGGCTGGCGCTCCCGCTTCCTGCTCACCGACCGGGTGCCCACGCTCGGCGAGGCGCGCGGGAAGATCGTGCTCATCGCGCAGTTCGACAACGACTGGCCGATCCTCCAGTGGCCCGGCGGCGACAACGACTTCCTGTCCAACCAGTACATCCGGCTCCAGGACGTCTACCAGGGCCTGTCCTGGCCGTCGAAGAAGACGGCCAAGGTCACCCAGCAGTTCGACAACGCGTACAACGACCAGGACTCCGCCCAGCTCTACATCAACTTCACCAGCTACGCGGGCGGCGGCTGGCCCAAGGTGAACGCGGACGCGATCATGCCGGGCGTGCAGAGCTATCTGAACGCGCGCCTGAGCCAGCAGACCCACCTGGGCGTCGTCCCGATGGACTTCCCCGACTTCCACTCGGACACGCTGCGCACCCTGATCGACTGGAACTGGCACTGAGCCCGGGTCAGGGCAGCGTCGTGAAATAGGCGGCGAAGGCGGCCACCGCGTCCGGTTCGGTGACGCGGCCGTCGCCGTCCCCGTCCAGGGCCACGGCCACGTCGCCCGCGACCTTGGGCGACACCCCGAACGCCCGCAGCGCACGCTCGGCGTCGGCCACGGACACCGTGCCGACGCCGGCCGTGTCCGCCACCGCGAACGCCGCGTGCAGGAACGGCCGGGCGATCTCGGTGAACCCGCTCGTGCGGTCCCGCAGCCGTTTCAGCGTGCCGCCCACGAACTCCTGCCGCGTCACCCGCTGGTCGCCGTCCACGTCCGCGATCCCGGCCAGGCCCTGCCACAGCGCTTCCGCGCCGCCGTACAGTGCCTGCCCCTTGTCGCAGCGGGCGGTGATGCCGAACTCGGCGAGCAGGTGGGCCGCGGCCGTCGAGAAGTCCTCGCGGTCGATCCAGCCGTTGCCGTCCTGGTCGAAGGAGGCGAAGCGGGTCGCGACCCGGCGCTCGTACACAACACTCTCGGGACTATCCATACTGTCCATGCCCGGAGCGTACGACTCGCGGCGGCCGTGCGAGGGGGATACGGCCACCCGGGGCGTCGTCGCCGGGCGGCGCGCTCACGCGGGGATCGGCTCGGCCCGGTCGTCGGCGGCGGAGCCCACGTCGCCGTACACCTCGAAGAGGCGGCGCACACCGAGGGCGGCCAGCACCTTGTTCACATGGGAGCCGTCCAGGGCGCCGCGCGCGGGCAGGATCAGCCGCAGCCGGCCCTGGCAGGAACGCATCAGACGGCGGGCCGCGATCAGCACCCCCACGCCCATCGAATCGCAGAAGACCACCCCGGACAGGTCCAGGACCAGGTCGTGGCGGCCCTCGGCGACCACTTCGTGCACCTGCCTGCGGAGCCTCGGCGCGGTCACCAGGTCCAGCTCGCCGCGCACCCGCAGCACGGTCCACGTGCCCTGTACGACCTCGTTCACCATCAGCGTCACGCCGCCGGCCTCTCTCTGTGCTGCCCGGCCCCCTCCTTGCCCGGCTGCCCCGGAACACACCCGCGAAACACGGCCTTTACCATTCCCTGGGTTTGTGCGGGCGTAGTTAGCGCAAACCAACCTGCGTTGTCAGCCCGTCGCATTACATTCGTAGATACACAGGGACGGGCGCACAGGGGCACAGCGGGGAACGACAGGGTTGGGGAGCCTATGCCGAAGGACGCACCACCTCGGTGGGACCGCCGGATGCAGCAGCGGCTCGCGCGCGGGGAGGCGGCCGCACTCGGCGAGTTCTACGACCGGTTCGCCTCGCTGGTGCACAGCCTGGCCCACCGGGTGCTCGGCGACGAGGACGCGGCGGACCAGATCACCCGCGAGGTCTTCGGGTACGTGTGGGAGAACCCGGACGCCTACGACCCCAAGCAGGGCTCGATGCGCTCCTGGGTCGCCAAGCTCACCCAGTGCCAGGCCGTGCAGCGCCTGCGCCAGGCCGAGACGTCCTCGTACGCGGCGAACGGCGGCGGCTCGGCGGAGGAGCTGGAGCAGAAGGTGCGGCGCGCCTCGGCGGCGGCCCGCGCCGACTACATCGTGACGTCGATGCCCGCGCCCCTGCGTGCCGCCCTCGAACTGGCCTATTTTCAGCGGCGCGACTACCGGCAGGCCGCCGCCGACCTCAGCATCACCGAGGACGAGGCGCGCCGGCGCCTTCGGCTCGGTCTGCAACTGCTGTCCACGGCCACCGTCCGGCCGCCGGAAGGAGCCGCGCCGCCCGGATACGGACGGGCGCTGTGAGCGGGCCGCTGGAGCAGGGCGAACCCGCCCCGGGCGACGACAACACCCCGCGCATACCGGCACCCCGGGCCGCGGGCGACGACCTGCCGAACGACGGCCGCCGGGGCGGCTCCGGCGCGTTCGTGCCCGGCCCGCGCGAGGGTAACCGTTTCCCCGCGCCGGACCATGACACGGACCCGCGACCGGCCCCCGAAACGGACCGGGAGCAGCCGCCCGCCAAGGGCGCCTCCGCGGAGTCGGCTGCCACCGAGGGCGCCCGTCCTGTTTCCGGGGCGCCCTCGCACACCGTGTTGAAGTCGCTGCTCGGGGCCTGGGCGCTGGCCGCGTGTTCGGCCGAGGAGACCGATGCCGTCGAGGCGCACCTCACCGAGTGCGCGCCCTGTGCGGACGAGGCGCTGCGGCTGCGGGACGCGGTGGGTCTGCTCCAGGCCGAGCGCAGCCTCGACCTGGATCCGCTGCTGCGCTCCCGGGTCCTGGAGGCCTGTCTCGGCAGGCGCCCGGCCCGCATTCCGGTGCCGCTGTGGGCGGCCCCGTACGACGCCGAGGCGGCGCGGCTGGACGCGCTGCTCAACGACTTCGGGGACGCCGAGTGGCACGCACCGGTCCGGCTGAAGTGGTTCGAGCGGGACCGGCAGACCAGTCGCCGTACGACGGTCGCCGGGGTCATCGGGCACCTGATGGCGGTCGACGCGCTTCTCGCGACCGCCCTCGGGCTCGAAGAGCCGGTGCCGCTCGACCCCGAGGACGCGGCGGCCGGGCCGACCGCGCGCACCGAGGCGCTGTGGCGGACGGCTCCGTACCCGCTGACCCGCACGGTCCGCGAACCCTGGCGCGAGCAGTCCCACACGCTGCTGCGCACGGTGTCGTTCGCGGGCCGCGGCGCGGCCGAACTGGGCGTGTCCTACGGGGAGTTCACGCTGCCCCTCCAGGACGCGATGCTCGACCGGGCCTTCGAGTGCTGGATCCACGCGGGTGACATCGCGGATGCGGTGGACTATCCCTACGACCCGCCGTCCGGAGCGCATCTGCACCGCATGATCGACCTGGCCGCCCGGGTGCTGCCCGCCACTCTGGCCGGCCGCCGCCGGGCCGGGCTCGCCTCGCCCGCGCGGGGCCTGGTCACGGCGGGCTCCCCGGGCCGCTCGCTGCGCCTGGAGATCGAGGGGGCGGGCGGTGGTGACTGGCACATCCCGCTGGACTCCCCGGCCGCCCTCGCCTCGCCCGAGCACGAGGTGGCCCATGTGGCCCTCGACGGCGTCGAGTTCTGCAGACTGGCCGCGGGCCATGTGCCGCCGCAGGAGGCGGCGGTGGGTCAGCTCGGCGACCGGGAGGCGATCAGCGACGTACTGTTCGCGGCGGCGTCCTTGAGCAGGCTGTAGACCACCGGCGGTCCCGGGGACCGGCCCCCGGGACGACGGCCGTCAGCGGCGGAGCTATCCGAACACGACCGTCCGGCTCCCGTTCAGCAGGATGCGGTGCTCGGCATGCCACTTGACGGCCCGCGCCAGCGCCTGGCACTCGACGTCCCGGCCGATCGCGACGAGTTGCTCCGGGGTGACGTCGTGCCCGACGCGCTCGACCTCCTGCTCGATGATCGGCCCCTCGTCGAGGTCGGCCGTCACGTAGTGCGCGGTGGCACCGATGAGCTTCACACCGCGGGCGTGCGCCTGGTGGTAGGGCTTGGCGCCCTTGAAGCTCGGCAGGAACGAGTGGTGGATGTTGATGATCCGCCCGCTGAGCTGCTTGCACAGGTCGTCGGAGATCACCTGCATGTAGCGCGCGAGCACGACGAGCTCGACGCGCTCCTCGCGCACCAGGGCGAGCAGTCGCGCCTCGGCGTCCGCCTTCGTGTCCTTGGTGACCGGAATGTGGTGGAAGGGCACGTCGTAGGAGGCGACGAGCTCGGCGAAGTCGGTGTGGTTGGAGACGACCGCCGCGATCTCCACCGGCAGCGCGCC
Source organism: Streptomyces sp. NBC_01431 (assembly GCF_036231355.1). Lineage (NCBI taxonomy): Bacteria > Bacillati > Actinomycetota > Actinomycetes > Kitasatosporales > Streptomycetaceae > Streptomyces > Streptomyces sp. NBC_01431. The sequence continues at coordinate 4,637,075 of NZ_CP109496.1, read as the reverse complement.
CGACTGGGCGCGGAACAGCAGGTCGTTCAGGCAGTGCCCGAACTTCGACACCATGAGGACGATCCGCATCCGCTCCTCGGGACGGTGGATCTGCCAGTCCATCTGGAAGGCGTCGCCGACGGCCGCGAAGCTGGCGCGCAGCTTGTCGACGTGCATCGGGGCCTCGGCCGAGAAGTGGACCCGCATGAAGAAGAGACCAGTGTCGCGGTCGCCGAACTGCTGACTGTCCTGGATGTTGCAGCCCGTGATGAACAGATAGCTCGATACGGCATGCACGATGCCCTGTTTGTCCGGACAGGAGAGCGTGAGGACATACTGGTCAGTCATCCAGGCAGGATGCCACACCCGGACACCCCCGCAAGGGGCCGCCCAGAATCCGGACCTCAGGCCGACCGGGTCAGGATCCTCAGCACTTCGAGGGAGCGCGGCGGCGCATCGGGGTCCTCCCCGTCGCTCTGCGCGAGCCGCACGTGCGCCTCGCGCGCCGCCTGCACGGCCTCGGGCCAGGCGGGGTGGGCGAGGTAGGCGGAGACCGGGGCGTCGGCGCCGACCTGGTGCATGATGCGCAGCACCCGCAGCACCGCGAGGTCGACGAGTGCGGCCTCGCCCGAATCGCGGAAGATGGTGCCGACGTACTTCTCGGCGGACCAGCTGTCCAGCCAGGTGTCCTCGACCAGCCGGTACACGGCGTCGGTGACGTCCCCGAACCCCTCGCGCCCGGCCAGCCAGGTCTCCTCGTGGAAGACGGGGTCGGAGAGCATGTGCAGCGCGGACCGTACGTTCGTACGCCAGCGCCACCACGGCATGTCATTCAACGGCATGCCGCCCATGGTGGAGGAGCGACGGCCGCGACGGGAAGAGCCTGCTGAACCTTGCTGCACGTTTTCGATCGTACGTTCCCCCTGTTCGCCGCCCGACCGGGCCCCGCAATTCATCTGTACGTCACCCTGCGGTGACCGTCGCACACTTCCCCGTTACCCCTGGGGCGGAAGTGTGTGGGCACATGACCGGTTACGGATGGCGGCGTCCTCGGCTCACTCGGCGCTCGGCCCGGACCCACCGCTCGCTCGGCACGACGGCCACCGTGTTCGCCACATGTTCGGCGGTGGGCGCCGGGCTCCTGACCGGCTGCGGGGTGCTCCCTGGAGTCGCGGGGGGCTCCAGGGAGCCCATCACCGTCATGACCTGGGCCCCCGACGGCACTTCGGCCACCAACGCCCCCGGCATGCCCGCCATGGCGAAGGCGTTCGCCCGCTGGGCCAATGCCAACGGAGGCATCGGCGGCCACGAACTGAACGTCATCACCTGCAACGAGCACAACACCGCGACCGGCGCCTCGGACTGCGCACGCCGCGCCGTGAAGGAGCAGGCGGTCGCCGTCGTCGGCTCGTACAGCCAGTACGGCAGCGCCTTCATGGCCCCGCTCGAAGCGGCCGGCATCCCCTATCTCGGCGGCTACGGCATCTCCGACCAGGAGTTCACCAGCGCGCTCTCCTATCCCGTCAACGGCGGCCAGGCGGCGCTGATCGCGGGCAGCGGCCGGCAACTGGCGCCCGACTGCGAACAGGTTGCACTGGTGCGCCCCGACACCATCTCCGGCGACATCCTGCCGGACCTGCTCGACGCCGGTCTCGACGCCGCCCACCGCAGGCCCGCCGCCGACATCCGCACGGCCGACGACGCCGGCGACTACACCGCGCAGGCCGAGCGGGCGCTCGCGCAGGCCGGGGCGGATCCCGCGCTCGTGAGCCGGATCGGCCGGAAGGCGGCCGCCGAGAAGGCGAAGAAGGGCTGTGTGACGGCCGTGCTCGGCGACCGCACGGAAACGTTCTTCGACTCCTTCCGCCGGGTGCAGAGCGACGACCAGATGGTGCGGGTGGCGTCCGTCATAGGCTCGGTCGGCCAGTCGCTCATCGACCGCACCGGCGGCAAGGACGGCCCCTTCGAGGGCGCGTACGTCACCGGCTGGTATCCGGAGGCCGACGATCCGCGCTGGGACCCGATGAAGAAGGTCATCAGCGAAGAGGCCTTCGGGGACGACTCGATCGACGCGGCGGACGCGGGCGTGCAGACCACCTGGATCGCCTACACGGTCCTGAAGAAGGTCGTCGAGTCCCTCGGTCAGGACAGCGTGCGCCCGCCCGATCTCGTCCGCGCGCTCAACACGGGCGCCGTCGTGAACACCGGCGGCCTCACCCCCGACCTCTGCTGGCGCTTCGAGGACATGCTGGCCGCGCCGGACTTCCCGCGCATCGTCAACCGCCAGGTGACCTTCCAGGTCGTACGCGACGGCCGGCTCGTCTCGCTGCGCAAGGGCTTCACCGATGTGAGCTCGACGCTGGAGGACTCGGCCGCCAACGGCTAGGTGTCGCCACTCAGAGCTGGGTGGCGCCGCGCTTGGTCAGGCTGTACTTCGTGGCGATGGCGTTCCACAGGCCCGAGGCCTCTTGCTTGGCCTTGGTGGCGTCCCCGCTCGCCTTGTCGCCCTGGCCCGCGTCCTTGTTGCGCTTGGCGTGGCCGTCCTTGCAGTTCTTGCCCTTGTCACCGGCCACCGCGTCGGCCCAGGCCGCGTAGTGGTTGTCGGCGGCGGCCGAGGACTGCCAGGCCCTGGTGAGGTCACCGGACAGCTTGTCGTGGGCCGGCAGCTTGTCGAGGGAGAGACCGCCGAGCCGGGTCACCAGGTCGCCGCGCTGCTTGGCGGCGCCGCGCAGGGCCGCGGCCGCCTGGTCGAGCTTGCCGCACGCCCGGATCTCGGCGACCGCGCCGATCACCGCGTCCCGGCTGCTGCCGCTGTCGGCGAGCACCTTGTCGAGCGCCTCGGCCTGCGCCTTGGCGGGGTCGGCGCCCGCGTCCTTGGCTCCGCCGCCGTCACCCGTGGCTGGTGAACTCACGCCCGCGGGCTGCTGGTCGCTCGTCTTGGAGCCGCTGTCGCCGCCGCTGAGCAGCGCACCCGCGCCGAGCCCGATCACCGCGCAGCCGACCACGACGGCGGCGATCAGACCAGCCCGCGACTTGCGCCGGGGCGCCTCGGGCTCGTACCCGGACTGCTGCCCGGGGCCCTCCTGGAACGGGGGCGCGGCCGCGGAGTGCGGCGGCGCCGGGAACTGCTGTGCCGGGGCCTGCGGCGACTGGTAAGGGGCCTGCTGCTGCGGCCGGTTCAGCGGTACGGACGGCTGGAAGCGGGGCAACTGCTGGGTACCGGCGCCCTGTTGCTGCGGATCGTCGGCCCGAAAGAGGCTGTCGAACTCGGCGGGGGGCTGCCGGTCGCCCGGCGCGCCCGGCCGTATCCCGTACGGGGCGTCCTGCGGCGCCGGGGGCACCGGCGGCAGGACCTGGGTCGGGTCGGCGCCGCCGGGAGCCGGTGCGGCGGGGAAGGCGGCCGCCTGCCCGGCGCTCTCCGGCGGCAACGCCCCGGGCCCGCCCACCGGGGCTATGAACTGGGTGGCCTCGGCGTCCCCGCCACCAGCCGGCACGGGAGCGATGTACTGGGTGGCCTCACTGCCCGAATTGCCCGGTCCGCTCGACATCGGCGCTATGTACTGCGTGGCCTCGCTGCCCGCACCCGCGGGCACGGGGGCCAGATACTGGGTGGCCTCGACGCCCTGCCCGGCGGGCAGGGGAGCTATGTACTGGGTGGCCTCGCTACCCGTACCCGCGGGCACGGGGGCCAGATACTGCGTGGCCTCGCTGCCTGAATTGCCCGGTCCGCCCGGCATCGGCGCTATGTACTGGGTCGCCTCCGCGTCCCGGCCGGAGTTCTCGGGCGGGAGGGGTTGCCCGAACGTCTGCGGTCCCTGCGGCTGCGGGGCGTGAGAAGGCGGCTGGGGAGCCTGGGAGGACTGCGGGCCCCACGGGCGGTCCCACGGCTGGGCTCCGCCAGGCGCGGGCAGCGCCTCCCCGGCGCGGGGACCGCTCGTGTCGGCGGGCAGCACGACGCCCTCGTGCGCGGGCCGGACAGCCGGATGCTGCGGCTCGTCACCCTGTCGGCTCTGCGTCACCGGAACTCCTGTACGTGGACCTCGTGGACCTTCTCGATCGTCGGTTCACGCTACCGGGTCCCCCCACGCCCTTGCCAAGCCCTCCCTCGCCGCCCTCTCCACCAGGCACTCAGGCCGCCTGGGCCTCCACGCGCTCGCCGAACTCCCGCACCGCGGGCTCGTTCTCGTACGGCTCCAGGCGCTCCTGGAGGTCTTCGAGATAGTCCACGCCCCGGTTGGAGCGCAGGGTGGACAGGAGCTCCACCGCCCGGGTGCCCGTCGCGCACGCCTCCTCCACCTCGCGCTGCTGGACCTGCGCGGTGGCGAGCAGGACGAGGCCGATGGCGCGCCGCCGGGCCCGCGACTCGGGGTGCCCGGCCAGGGACTCCTCGGCCCGCCGCGCGGCGGCCTCCGCCTGGCCCAAGTCCCGGTGGCAGTGGGCGAGTTCGTCCGCGAGGTAGGCGTGGTCGAAGTGTGCGATCCACGCCGGGTCGTCGCCGGATCCGTCCGGCGCCGCGTCCAGCGCGGCGATCGCACGGGCCGCCACCGCCTGGCAGGTCCGCGCGTCGCCGAGCAGCGCGTGCCCGCGCGCCTCGGCCGCGTAGAACATCGCCTCGGCCCGCGGGGTGACCCGGCCGCGCGCGCCTTCCTGTGCGGCCCGCGCCAGTTGGGCGATCTCGCGCGGGTTGCCGAGCTGGGCGGCGAGGTGGCTCATCGACGCGGCCAGGACGTATCCCCCGTATCCCCGGTCGTCGGCGGCCTGGGCCAGGCGCAGCGCCTGAATGTAGTAGCGCTGGGCCAGGCCGGGCTGGCCGGTGTCGACGGCCATGTATCCCGCCAGTTCGGTGAGCCGGGCCACCGCCGCGAACAACTGCCGCCCCACGGACTCCCGGTAGGACCCGGCGAGCAGCCCGGACACCACACTGTTGAGGTAGTGGACGACGACCGGCCGCACGTGCCCCGCCCCGAACCTGTGGTCCAGCTGTACGAGGGCGTCGGTCATCGCGCGTACGGCCTCGACGTCGGCCGTGCCCACCCGCTGCCCGGCGCTGCGCGCCACCTGGGTGTCGGCCCCGGTGATCAACCAGTCCCGGCTCGGCTCGACCAGGGCCGAGGACGCCACCGTCGAGCCGGACAGGAAGTCCCGGCGCCCCACGTCGCTGCGCCACAGCTCGCAGACCTGCTCGATCGCGCCGAGGACGGTGGGCGAGAACTGCAGGCCCACGCCCGTCGCGAGGTTCTTGCCGTTGGCCATGCCGATCTCGTCGATCGTGACGGTGCGGCCCAGCTTGCGGCCCAGTGCTTCGGCGATGATGCCCGGGGCCCGCCCCCTCGGCTGCTGTCCGCGCAGCCACCTCGCCACGGACGTCTTGTCGTAGCGGAGGTCGAGGCCCCGCTCCGCGCCGACCATGTTCACCCGCCGGGCAAGCCCCGCGTTGGAACATCCGGCTTCCTGGATGAGCGCCTGCAGCCGTTCATTGGGCTGGCGGGCGACTAGAGGCCTGGCTGCCATGAGAACCCCCTGAGACGGCAGTTGATCAGTGAGAGATCACTGCCCTGCGAATATGCAGAGAAACGAGGAGAATCCGGAAAATGGCGTCATTGCCAGCATTCCTGTGAGCTTCCCCGGCATATGGCTACCCTGCCGCCGCCACCCAGCCGCACGCGCGCCCCCGCCCATGCACCCATGCGCCCCATATGCAGGACCGATACCGCTGATCCCGCGCTTCGCACGCCCGTAACCCTCGGTGGTGGCGGGAGTTGAGTCCGTCGTGGAAGAAACCATCACAGGCACCGGCACGGGTACGGCATCCGCACAGATCCCCCAGCAGCGCGGAGAACAGCTCCTGGACAGCGCCGTACGGTACGCGGAGGAGCGGCACTGGGACGTGTTCCCCGGCACCTCGCTGGAGGCGGACGAGGGCGTCGAGCGCTGCTCGTGCGGTGACACCGCGTGCCCGAAACCGGGTGCGCACCCGGCCCGGCCGGACTGGGCGACCCAGGCGACCGGCAGCGGAGTCGCCGCGCGCCGCCTGTGGTCCAAGCAGCTCCGGGCCTCGATCCTGCTTCCCACCGGGCGCACCTTCGACGCCATCGACGTACCGGAGTCGGCCGGGTTCCTCGCGCTCGCCCGCATGGAGCGCATGGAGCTAACGCTCGGCCCGGTCACCTGCACCCCCGACCGCCGCATGCTGTTCTTCGTACTGCCCGGCGCGGGCGCCAAAGTCCCGGACCTGGTACGCAAGTTGGGGTGGACGCCCGCCGCGATCGACCTGGTCACCCGGGGCGAGGGCGACTACGTGGCGGCGCCGCCGACCCGGGTCGGCGGGCACGGGGCGGTGCAGTGGGCGCGCCGCCCCACCCCCGCGAACCGCTGGCTGCCGGACGCCGAGGAACTGATCAGTCCCCTCGCCTACGCCTGTGGCCGCGAGGCGGCGGCGGCAAGGACCCGACGCCCCTAGCGCGCATGCCGCCTTTCACTCCTATGGTGGCTTGGTCAGCACCGTCACGGGGACGAAAGGCACCACCATGCCGGACCAGGCATTCGAAGGAACAGCGGACACGGCGGGCGGAGCGCGTACGGCGCCGGCCGCCGTCCGCGTACAGGGGCTGTGGAAGCGCTTCGGCGAGCAGATCGCGGTCGCGGGGATCGATCTGGAGCTGCCCGCGGGCAAGTTCATCGGGCTCGTCGGCCCGAACGGCGCGGGCAAGACCACCACGCTGTCCATGGTGACGGGGCTGCTCAGGCCCGATCAGGGCACGGTGGAGGTGGCCGGCCACGACGTGTGGCGCGATCCGGTCGCCGTGAAGTCCCGCATCGGCGTGCTGCCGGAGGGGCTGCGCCTCTTCGAGCGGCTCTCGGGCCGTGAACTCCTCGGCTACTCCGGCCGGTTGCGCGGGCTGCCCGGCGCCGAGGTCGACAAACGGGCCGCCCAGCTCCTGGACGTACTCGATCTCGCGGGCGCCCAGCACAAGCTGGTGGTGGACTACTCGACCGGCATGCGCAAGAAGATCGGCCTGGCCGCCGCGCTGCTGCACAACCCCGAAGTCCTCTTTCTGGACGAGCCGTTCGAGGGTGTCGACCCGGTGTCCGCGCAGACCATCCGCGGCGTTCTGGAGCGCTACACCGGCTCCGGCGCGACCGTCGTGTTCTCCAGCCACGTCATGGAGCTCGTCGAGTCGCTGTGCGACTGGGTCGCGGTGATGGCCGCGGGCCGCATCCGCGCGCAGGGCACCCTGGCCGAGGTGCGCGGCGGCGCCGACTCGCTCCAGCACGCCTTCCTCGAACTCGTCGGCGCGGGCGGCCGCAAGGCCGGGGACTCGCTCGACTGGCTCGGCGGCGGCGCCCGATGACCGCGCAGTCCCAGAGCGCCTCCGCGCTGATGCCCGTCTTCGTCCGCCTCAAGCTGTCGCTGCTCAAGAACGGACTGCGCCAGTCCAGCGGCCGGCGGGCCGCCTACATCACCTCCGCGGTCCTGGCCCTGCTGTTCGCGGCGCTGCAACTGCTGGGCCTGATCCTGCTGCGCGGCACCCCCCACGCGAGCACGCTGACCGTACTGATCGTGGCGCTGATGGCGGTCGGCTGGGCGGTCATGCCGCTGTTCTTCCCGAGCGGCGACGAGACCCTCGACCCGACCCGGCTCGTCATGCTGCCGCTGCGCCCGCGCCCCCTGGTCGGCGCGCTGCTGGTGGCCTCCCTGGTGGGGATCGGGCCGCTGTTCACGCTCTGCCTGGTGCTGGGTTCGGCGATCGCCGTCGCACACGGGATCGGCGCCGCCCTGACCGCGGTCCTCGCCGTGCCGCTCGCGCTGCTCGTGTGCCTGGCGCTCGCCCGTGCCGTCGCGGCCGCCAACACCCGGCTGCTCACCTCGCGCAAGGGCCGCGACCTCGCGGTGCTGAGCGGCCTGGTGATCGCGATCGGCTTCCAGTTCGTGAACTTCGGCGCCCGGCGGCTCGGCGACGCCGGCGGGCTCTCGGCGCTCGACCCGGTCGCGAAGGTGGTGCGCTGGCTGCCGCCGGGTGCCGCGATCGGCGCGGTCGACTCGGTGGGCGCGGGCGCGTACGGCCGCGCGGCGGCCCAACTCCTGCTCACCCTGGCCGCGTTGGGGCTGCTCCTGTACGCCTGGCAGGGATCGCTGGTGAAGCTGATGACCACGCCGGACGGCTCCACGCTCGCCGCGTCCGACGCCTCCCGCAAGGAGTCCTCCGGCAAGGGGCTCGCCGCGCTGCTCCCCGAGGGCCGCACCGGCACCGTCATGCTGCGTACGCTGCGCTACGCCTGGCGGGACCCCAAGACCAAGGCGGCGTGGATCACTTCGCTCGCCATCGGTCTGATCGTGCCGGTCTTCAACGCCCTCCAGGGCGCCGGCACCGTCTATTTCGCGTGCTTCGCGACCGGCATGCTCGGCATGCAGATGTACAACCAGTTCGGACAGGACACCTCGGCGTTCTGGATGGTGCTCCTGACCATCTCCTCGACCCGGGACGCCTATCTGGAGCTGCGCGCACGGGCGTTGGCATTGCTCCTTGTGACGCTTCCGTACACGCTGCTCGTGACCGGGGTGACGGCCGCCATGCTCGGCGACTGGCCGAAGCTGCCCGAGGTCATGGGGCTCGCGCTCGCGCTGCTCGGCGCGATGATGGCGACCGGCTCGGTGGCGTCGGCGACGCTGGCGTACTCGATTCCGCAGGACAGCCGCAAGAACGTGGCGCCGGGACAGGGCGGCATCGCGTTCCTGTCGATCCTGGGCGGGATGGTGGTGAGCGCGGTGCTGTGCGCGCCGGTGATCGCGCTGGCGATCTGGCTGCATGTGTCCGGAACCCACGGTGCGCTGTGGCTGCTGCTGCCGCTGGGGGCGGTGTACGGGGTGCTCATCGGCTGGGCGGGGCTGAAGGTGGCGGCGCCCCGCGCGGCGTCCCGGCTGCCGGAGATCCTCACGGCGGTCAGCACGGGGTGAGCGAGCTCGCCCTCACGGCGTGAGCGGTGCGCTCATGGTGTGAGCACCCCGTCGAGGAACGGCTCGATCGCGGTGCGCCAGCCCTCCGGCTGGTCGTAGTGGACGAGGTGGCCGGCGTCGGCCACCTCGGCGTACTGGCCGCGCGGCAGGACCCGGACCATCTCCTGGGCCTCCGCGCGGCCCAGCTCGCCGTCCAGCCCCCGCACCACGAGGGAGGGGCAGTCGACCTGGGCGAGCTCCTCCCAGTGCGCGTCGTACACCCAGGTCTCGCGGGAGGTCAGCATCTGGCGGCGGGAGAACACCGGGCGCCAGCCGTCGGCCCGCTCGGCCATCACCTCGGCGAAGAACTCGCCCCGCGCGGGGCTGGGCCGCTCAACCCAGGGGTCGTCCTCGCCGAACCACTTGCGGACGTCGGCGAGCGTGGCGAACGGCACCGGCCAGGACTTGAACCAGTCGACCCACTCGCGCTGCGAGGCAGCGCCGAGCGCCGAGGCCCGCATGTCGCAGATGACCAGGGCGCGGACCAGGTCGGGACGTTTGGCGGCGAGCTGCCAGGCGGTGAGGGCGCCCATCGAGTGGCCGATGAGGGTGACGGGGGCCAGGCCCAGCTGCTCGACGGCGGCCTCGGCGTCGGCCACGTAGGCCTCGCGGGTGTACGGACCGTCGGCGGGCTTGTCGCTGCGGCCGTGGCCGCGCTGGTCGATGGCGACCGGCCGGTGCTTCTCGGCGAGCCAGCGGGCGGTGGCGGCCCAGTGCGAGGCCCGGCCCATCAGCCCGTGGAGCAATAACACCCCGGGAGCCGGATCGCTCTCCGCGCGGGCCTTGGGCTGCTCCGCGAACTCCCAGGCGGCGAGGCGCACCCCGCCGGTCCCTGTCACATCGATGCGCCGCACCATGTGTCTGGCACCCCCTTCAGCCCCCGACAGCTCCCGAGTGGTCAGTTCCCGGCAGAGTATCGAACCTCTATTCGAAAACTCGCGTCTCTTGCGCAACACCCCTCGTTCGAGTGACCACGCTCAAGGATTGATGCCCTCTGCCGAGGGGAGATCTTCTCCGGGAGGCGGGCCGCTCGGGGAAGACGGTCTGCGGGGGTCGACCCTGGGAGCTCGGGGCTCCGGGTCGACACCGGGGAGGACAGGCCCCGGCGCCGCGAGGCGCCGGGGCCCTGGTCTTTGCGACGAAGGCGAAAGTCCGCAGGCGTACGGGCAGGCCGGGGCGCCGAAGGTGGTGCGAGTGGTCCGAACGGCCTCATGCCGCCGCCCCCCTCCCCTGCCCGCGCCTCTCGGGTCATAAGCCTCAAGCCACAGCCTCGCACGCGATCCGCCCGGCCGCTGCCATTCCAGCCGGAAACCGGCCTTCCCCGCAAGCATCTCCACACCATCACGGACTGGCGCCAACTGCCTTGACAGACAAGGGCGATGACGGAACGTCACCGCCCTTGCCCGGTGCGCGGTCAGCGCTTGGCGACGAAGACGTGCGAGGCGACGTCCGCACCGAGCTCGGCGGCCTCGCCGCTGCTGCCCACCAGCACCCCGCCCGGCGACTGCGTCACGCTGACCACCGAGCCGGGCTGCACGCCCGCCCTGCGCAGCGTGTACATCAGCTGGGCGTCGGTCTGGATCGGCTCACCGATCCGGCGCACGACCACCGTCTTGCCCTCGGGGCCCGGGTCGAGCTCGCCGAGGCTGATGATGCCGTCCTCCAGGAAGGCATCCGCCTCGGCCTTCTCGCCCAGCTCCTCAAGACCCGGGATCGGGTTTCCGTACGGGGACTCGGTCGGGTGGCGGAGCAGCTCCAGGACGCGGCGCTCGACCGCCTCGCTCATCACGTGCTCCCAGCGGCACGCCTCGGCGTGCACCTGCTCCCATTCCAGGCCGATGACGTCGACGAGCAGGCACTCCGCGAGGCGGTGCTTGCGCATGACGCGGGTGGCGAGGCGGCGCCCCTCGTCGGTCAGTTCCAGGTGACGGTCGCCCGCGACCTGCACCAGGCCGTCGCGCTCCATGCGCGCCACCGTCTGGCTCACCGTCGGCCCGCTCTGGTCCAGGCGCTCGGCGATGCGGGCGCGCATGGGGACCACACCCTCCTCCTCAAGCTCGAGGATGGTGCGGAGATACATCTCCGTGGTGTCGATCAGTCCGGACATTCGTGCCCCTCGATGCTCTGACAAAAAACGTCGTACCGCTGGCCCTGACCCAATTCTGACGCATGCCACTGACAACCGTCCCGCGGCGGCCGGGCCCCATCTTGACCGAGCGCCCCCGGCCGCGTATTGACAGGGGAAAGGTCCGGACCGCACCGTGAGCGCGCACGGTCGTTACCCCACCCCGGAAAGGGTCCTCGGCGATGAGCGAGAGCAAGCTGGCCGGTCAGTTCTTCGACGCGGCGATCGGCCTTCTCCAGCGGGTACGGGACGAGGAGGCGCTCAGCATCGCGGCCGCCGGGGCCCTCGTCGCCGACACCGTCGAGGCGGACGGCCGGCTCTTCGCCTTCGGCGCCGGGCACTCCTCCCTCGCCGCCCAGGACGTGGTCTACCGGGCCGGCGGGTTCGCCCTGATGAACCTGCTCGCGGTGCCCGGAGTGGTCGGCGTCGACGTCATGCCCGCCACGCTCGGCTCGGCCCTGGAGCGGGTGGACGGCCTCGCCGGGGCGGTCCTCGATTCCAGCCCCGCCAGGCCTGGTGACGTACTCGTGATCATCTCGCTTTCCGGGCGCAACGCGCTGCCCGTGGAGATGGCGATGAACGCGCGGGCGCTCGGACTCAAGGTCATCGGGGTCACCTCGGTGGCCTACGCCGAAGGGATGAAATCCCGGCACGTCTCGGGGACGTTCCTGCGGGACCACTGCGACGTCGTGCTCGACAGCAAGATCGCGGTGGGGGACGCGGAGCTCTCCCACGAGGGGATCGAGGCGCCGTTCGCTCCCGCGTCCACCGTGGTGACCAGCGCGTTGATGCAGGCGACGATGGCCGCGGCCGTCGAGGCGCTGGTCTCCCGTGGCGTCGAGCCGCCGCTGCTTCGTTCGGGGAACGTGGACGGGGGCCACGAGTGGAACGGGCGCGTGATGAACGAGAACCGGGACCGGATCTTCTTCCGGCACTGAGCCGGGGGCGGGCGCCGGCGCCGACGTACTGAGGCTCCGCCCGGGTCCCCGCCGCTCAGCCGCCCCAGGGGCTGGTCCGGCACTGCTGCGCCAGATCCAGCGCCGCCGCCACCCGTACCGCCACGCTCTCCGCGTACTCCGCGTCCGGGCGCTCGAAGGCCGGGCGGGACGGGCCGCGCAGGAAGGTGAGGACCCCCAGGGTCCTGCCGCGGCTGCGCAGCACCGTGCACAAGGCGTGCGCCGCGTCCGGGGGCCACTGGCGTTCGCGCGCCCAGGGCGCGCCCGCCGCTCCCGCGCTGTCCCGTACGGGGCCGGTCCGGTCCACCGCGAGCAGCGCCGGGTGGCCCGCCGGATAGCGGACCGGGATGCCGCCGCCCGTCACCGGCGCGACTGGGCCCGGCGCGCCGGAGGGGGTGGCCGCGGCCCGCACCAGGCGCTCCCCCACCAACAGGTCCACCAGCGCGTGGTCGGCGAAACCGGCCAGGGCGAAGTCCAGGTGGGAGGTCGCCGCCTCCATCGGGTCCTCGCACTCGGCGGCGGTCCGCGAGGCGCGGTGCAGCTGGTTGGAGCGGAACCGGAGCCGGTCCGCGTCCTGTTCGGCGAGCTTCGCGTCGGTCACGTCCCGGAACAGCCAGCCGACCCCGAGCGGAACCGGTTCCTCCGCGAGCGGTGACGACAGGCGCAGGAAGCCGCTGCGCCAGCAGCGCCGCCGTTCGCCCTCCGCGGTGCGCAGCGTCACCCACAGTTCGGCGGGACTGGTCGGCGTCCCTTCGGCGAGTACGTGGTGGAGGGCGCCCTCCAGTTCCTCGACGCCCTGGACGACCAGGTCGCCCAGCGGCCGTCCGAGCAGGGCCGCCCGCCCGGTGCCGAGCGCGCGGGCCGCGTAGGAATTGACGACGGTGGGCCGCAGGTCCACGTCGACCAGGATCACCCCCCAGGAGCCGTCCTCGGACAGGGCCTCGCTCAGCGCGATGGACCGCTCCAGGTCGATCTGCGCGTGCACCTCGCTGAACGCGCAGTACACCCCGGCCGCGGCGCCGTCCGCTCCCCGCACGCCCGCCGACTGCGTACGGACCAGGACGCGGCTGCCGTCCTTCCTGAGCAGGGCGAACTCGTGCACCTGGCGGCCCGGCGCGGCCATCACCGCCATCAGCCGGCCCTGCACCTCGTCGGCGTCGGCGGCGCGCACCGCCCAGCCCGCGAACCCCCGCCGCCCGACGGCCTCGTCGGCACCCCAGCCGAGGATGCGCTCGGCCTCGCGGTTCCAGTGGGTGACCACGCCCTCGGCGTCGAACGCGCACAGCGCGGCGTCCATCCCGTCGAGCAGCGCGGCGAGGAGGTCCCCGCCGGGTTCCGGGGCAGCCGGGTCCGCGGGCCCGGTACCGGACCCGTCCGGAACCGGCGCACTGGCGGTCTCGCTCCGGGAAGCAGTCATCCTGGACCCCCTGCAGGACGTGGTCGCCGCATCACACGGCTGACGCGCGGACTACGCACGTCGGATCATTCAACTCGAACGTGACGCAGCACACACCTGGTTCCCCGAAATCTCCTGTCCCCTACGGCAGTTACCAGCCGCCGGACGCACCTTCCGCGGGGCGTGCATAGTGGCGTCCATGACATCTCTCGTGCGCCATCTGACGATCGACTGCGCCGACGCCTACCGGCTCGCGACCTTCTGGGCACAGGTCCTGGGCGGCACCCTCGCCGAGGACGACGAGGACGGCGACCCGGAGGCGACCGTCACTGCGGGCGGGGTCTCGCTGCTCTTCATCAAGGTGCCCGACGCCAAGACGGTGAAGAACCGCGTGCACCTCGACCTCCAGCCGCAGGACCGCTCCCGCGACGAGGAGGTCGAGCGCCTCCTGTCGCTCGGCGCCACCCTCGTCGGCGACCACCGCCGCCCGGACGGCACGGGGTGGGCCACGATGGCCGACATCGAGGGCAACGAGTTCTGCGTGGAGCGCAGCGCCGAGGAGCGGGCGCGCATCCGGAATTAATTCGCTTGAGGGCCCCCGGGCGGCCTCCTAGTGTGTGGTGCACACGAGAAGGGAGGTGGTTTGACAGATGTATGCAAACCGGACGCGTGAGGTGACTGCGGGCTAACGGCCTGCCGTCGCACTCTGTGCCGGCCGGCATGTCGTCGGCCGAATTCCCAAGCAGTCACCGACCCGCGGGCTCGCCGGTACGTCCGGCCGGCTCCTCTCCGGAGGAACCCGAGCCCGCGGGTTTCTGCGTTCCGCAGGTTTCTGCGTTCCGCAGGTTTCTGCGTTCCGCAGGTTTCTGCGTTCCGCGGGTTTCGGCGCCCCCGGCCGCTGCCTCCGGGGCACGGCCGCCGTCCGCGTCGCGCACCCGCCGCCCTCAGGGCGCGAGTCGCTCCACGCGCCAGCCGCGCCCGTCCACCACGTACCGCAGCCGGTCGTGGAGCCGGTTCTCGTGGCCCTGCCAGAACTCGACGGCTTCCGGCGCGACCCGGAAGCCGCCCCACCGCTCGGGCACCGGGACCTCGCTGCCCTCGGGGTAGCGGGCCGCCAACTCCTCGTAGCGCGCGGTCAGTTCGGCCCGCGAGGCGATCACCGTCGACTGGGCGCTGGCCCAGGCGCCGAGCTGGGAGCCGTGCGGGCGGGTGCGGAAGTAGGCCTCGGTCTCCTCGCGCGCGACGCGGGACGCGCCGCCCGTGACGATGACCTGGCGGGCCAGCTGGTGCCAGGGGAAGAGCAGGGAGGCCTGCGGGTTCGCCATCAGTTCGGCCGCCTTGCGCGAGGCGTAGTTGGTGAAGAAGACGAACCCGCGCTCGTCGTAGGACTTCAGGAGCACCGTACGGGTGGAGGGGCGGCCGTCCGCGTCGGCGGTGGCGACGACCATCGCGTTGGGCTCGTGCAGCCCGCCGGCCACGGCCTCCTTGAACCAGCGGCCGAACTGCTCCATGGGCGTGGCGGCCAGCTCCTCCTCGGCCAGGAGGGTCGTGCGGTACTGCTCGCGCATCGCTGCGGGGTCCAGGTCGGTCACGGCGACCATCCTGCCGCACCTCGGTCCCCCGCCCGGCGGGGGTGCAGTCTGCCCGCGGCGGCGGGGCACTAACCGTCCGGCGACGAATTGGGGCAGTGTGCCGGATGTCACGCTTCCCCGCGTCGTCGGGACCCGCCAAACTCTCCGCTGGGCCACTGTGGCCTCCATACACACGCGGTGGACCCGCGGTGGGTTTCCACCTGCCGTACGGGGCATCACCGAGGGACCCGGGGCGGCACCGCCCGCCCGCAGCCCGTCGTACCCATCATGAGGAGCCGCCTGATGTCCGACTTCGTACCCGGACTTGAGGGAGTCGTCGCGTTCGAGACGGAGATCGCCGAACCGGACAAGGAGGGCGGCGCCCTTCGCTACCGGGGCGTCGACATCGAGGACCTGGTCGGTCACGTCTCCTTCGGGAACGTGTGGGGACTGCTGGTCGACGGGGCGTTCAACCCCGGCCTGCCGCCGGCCGAGCCGTTCCCGATCCCCGTCCACTCCGGCGACATCCGGGTGGACGTGCAGTCCGCCCTCGCCATGCTGGCGCCCGTGTGGGGGCTCAAGCCGCTCCTGGACATCGACGAGCAGACCGCCCGCGACAACCTCGCGCGGGCCGCCGTCATGGCGCTGTCGTACGTCGCCCAGTCGGCGCGCGGGCAGGGCCTGCCGATGGTGCCGCAGCGGGAGATCGACAAGGCGCAGTCGGTGGTGGAGCGCTTCATGATCCGCTGGCGCGGCGAGCCGGACCCCAAGCACGTCAAGGCGGTGGACGCGTACTGGACGAGCGCCGCCGAACACGGCATGAATGCCTCGACGTTCACCGCCCGCGTCATCGCCTCCACCGGCGCCGACGTGGCGGCCGCGCTGTCCGGCGCGGTCGGCGCGATGTCCGGCCCGCTGCACGGCGGCGCCCCCTCGCGGGTGCTCGGCATGATCGAGGAGATCGAGCGGACCGGCGACGCGACGGCGTACGTGAAACAGGCCCTCGACAACGGCGAGCGCCTGATGGGCTTCGGGCACCGCGTCTACCGCGCCGAGGACCCGCGCGCCCGGGTGCTGCGCCGCACCGCGAAGGAGCTGGGCGCGCCGCGCTTCGAGGTGGCCGAGGCCCTGGAGAAGGCGGCCCTGGACGAGCTGCACGCGCGGCGGCCCGATCGCGTACTGGCGACGAACGTGGAGTTCTGGGCGGCGATCGTGCTGGACTTCGCGGAGGTCCCGGCGCACATGTTCACGTCGATGTTCACCTGCGCGCGCACCGCGGGCTGGTCGGCGCACATCCTGGAGCAGAAGCGCACGGGCCGCCTGGTGCGCCCGTCGGCCCGCTATGTGGGCCCGGGTTCGCGCAACCCGCACGAGATTGAGGGCTACTCAGACATCTCGGACCTCGCGGGCTGACCGGGGCGGCCCGGCGCACTCGCGTGGAGTACCGCGCCCTCGCTCGGCGCGACAGCTCCGCACGGTCGGCCTAGCGTCGGATTGTCAGATCCGTCCACCGAAAAGTGGAGTCGACCGTGAGCATCGTCCGACGCGTCGCCCTTGTGGTCGCGCTATCCGCCGCAGTGATAGTTCCCGCCGCCGCGACCGCACAGGCAGTACCGCGCGTCGCGGCGACTCCGAGCCACCTCGACAAGGACCACGGAGGCGGCTGGCACCACCGATGGCACCACCGCCACGGCCTGCTGGGCCTGGGTCTGGGCATCCTCTGACCGAGGGCCGATCCGTACGGTATGGGCGCGCGCCCGGAACGATGTGTTCCGGGCGCGCGCCCTTGCCACGTACAGAACCGGTCTACGTCAGTCCACCGCGGGAACCAGGTTGAGCACCGGGGCGCCCTGGTCGGTGAGCTGGTGCAGCTGGCCCAGGTCGTTGAGGTGGTTGAGCCCGCTGAGCTGGCTCTTGACGGTGGGGATCTCGGCGCGGTGCTCGGCCGGGATGCCGCTGGTGGCGATGGCGTCGAGCTCGCTCATCGGGCTCACCGGCTTGACCAGGTGGTCGAGCGGCCCGGCGGCGCTCGCCGCCGAGGCGCCGAGACCCGAGAGGCCGGCTGCGACGGCAAGGACTGTGGCGATTCGTCGTGTTGAGATCACGCCTGCACAACGTGGCGCGCCGCGGACGGACACGGCCGCCCCCCGCTCTCACCCGACAGGCCTACCCGGCGGCGCCGGAACAGAGCGCAGCTCCCGCCCGGGGGGAGTAGAACCCCGGGGGGAGCTGCGGTCCGCGGTCCGTGCCGGGACACGGATTCTGTTCCGCGCGGTCCAACGATCCGTGCGGAGAAACGTTCTGCCGGTGCTGCCCCCAGCCCCGGCCACCCCGTCAGAGACCCTGCGGCCAGTCGTAGCCGCTCGGTACGGGCCCGGTGGCGGCGCCCCGGGTGAAGACCAGGGCGATCTCGTCGTGCCCGCGCAGCACGATCGCCCCGGGATTCCCACCGACCTTGCGGCCGTTGACGTACGCCGTCAGACGACTGCCCTTGCCGGCCCGCAGGCCGCCGATCCGGTCCGCGGTGAGCGGCACCCGCCACTCGGCCATGAACTGGCCGAGCGTGAACACCGCCGTGCGCGGCGACTCGACGTGGATCACGCCACTGGTGTCATGGGTGTGCACGGGACTGATGCGGCCGCCCGGCTCGTCGATGCCGATCGAGGCGGGGACGGTGACGGGCCGCCGGTCAACCAGGATGTCCAGGTGGGTGTGGGTGTGCTGCACCACGCCCTCTGCGGTCAGCATCTCCAGCCCGGCCTCGCGCACCGCGGCCGACGGGTCCGCGGGCGCGGGCCACGGCGGCGGACCGCTCTGCTCGCCGCCCAGGTCGCGCGGATCCGGCGCCGCCGCCGCACCCCCGGCCCCGAGCACCGCGACGGCGGCGACGGCGAGCAGAGCGGCGAGGACGTTCCTGGGCGTACGGGGCATGCGGACTCCTGGACGTACGAAGAGGATGGGCCGACGGTACGGGCGCCGCACCGGATCAGCGCGTCAACTGACATCCCTGGAGCGGTAGTTGACCTTCCGTGGCGCCCGCCGGGGTTCAGAGGCTGGCGATGGTGGCGGGGTCGCCCTGGAGCGCGGGCGCGGCCAGGCCGGCCTCCGGCATCACGAGGGAGGGCAGCCCCGGCGAGCGCGGTCGGCTGATCGGGGCACCGATGTCGGCGCCCGGAGTCGTGGCGTGCAGCGGGGAGCTGGGGCTGGCGAGCCGGGCGGTGCCGATCAGGTCCGGGCTCAGCGGGTTGGGCAGCGGCGCACCGATCTCGGTGGCCGGCAGCGCGGAGTCGACCGGGATGGTCGGGACCATGTTCTTCGGCAGAATGTTGCCCTTCACATAGCGCGGGCCCTTCGGCGCCCCCGGAATGGGGAGCGGCACGCCCGAGTCCAGGGTGGGTGCGTCGAACGGAAGGACCGCGTTCAGGCCGTAGAGGGGGACGGTGACCGGAACGGTCGGGGCCGCCACGGCCGGCGCCACCGCCGCCGCGGTCGCCATGCACGCCATGACGCTCGCCAGTCCCGCACGTGAGGTGATTCCCATGGATGTTCTGTTCCTTCCCCGGCCGATTCGGCCGTGTCGCCTGAAGAACGACCCCGGGACCTGGATCACTGCAAAGTTCCCCTGCTTGCAGCAACGCGAAGTCAATACGGGGTGCGCGTATCGACCGGGCGTGCCCTCCGCGCGGCTCGTGCGTTGTAGGCGTTATGAACGTACGTCGATACCTTGCCGCCGCAGCAGCCGGAACCGCGCTCGCCGCCGCCCTGTCCCCTTCCGCGCACGCTCTCGACCTCGGTAACGCCCTGAGCGGTGCGGCCCGGACCACGACCGCCGCGGGCACCCAGGTCAAGCCCGCCGCCGAGACCGTCGTCGGGGACAAGGTGAGCCAGAAGGTGGCCGCCGTGAAGAACGGCGTCAAGGCCGGGACCGAAGCGGTGACGGCCGCCAATGACGCGGTGCGGGCCGGCCGCGCCCTGGTGAGCTGACCGCCCCGGCAGCGCATTCCCCACCCCGATCTCCCCACGGCGGCCAGGACGGTGCGAGCGTGACAGACCCCCGGCACCACCCTGCCCCCGACCTCGCTGACCCGGAGTTCTGGAAGCTTCCTCCGGCAGAGCGCCTGGCGGGCTTCGCCCGATTGCGCGAGCAGCCGCGCCCGGCGTACTTCGTGGAACGCGGGGCCACCGGCCGCCGCCCCGAGCGGGGCTTCTACGCCCTGGTCCGGCACGCCGACGTCCTGAAGGCGAGCCGGCTGCCGCAGGTGTTCGCCAGCGCCCCCGGGGTCACCTCGCCCGAGCCGGCGCGCTGGGTGCGCGCGGTGTTCGGCGACTCGATGGTCAACCTGGACGGCGCCGACCACGCCCGGCTGCGGCGCATCGTCTCGCAGGCCTTCACCCCGCGCCTGCTCGCCGCCACCGAGCTGAGCATCCGCGAGCTGGCGGTACGCATCGTCGACGACATGGTCGCCGAGCGGCCCGGCGAGTTCGTGTCGGCGGTGGCCTCCCGGATGTCGTTCGAGGTCATCTGCGCGATGCTCGGCGTGCCCGACGCCTACCGGCGCAGGATCGCCCGGCAGATCGACCGGGCCTCCGAGCACGCCGGCGTCAGCCGCGGCCTCGGCGCCCGCCTGCGCAGCCCCGGCAAGGGACTGCGCGCCCTGGCCCGCATGCAGCTGACGGTGGCCCGGCTGGGCCGTGAGCGGCGCCGCCACCCGACCGGCGACCTCATCTCGGCGCTGGTGTGCGCCGACCTGGAGGGCCAGGCGCTGAACTACCGCCAGCTCGGCTCGTTCTTCTCACTGCTGCTCGTCGCCGGGGTGGAGACGACGCGCAACGCCATCGCCCACGCCCTGGCGCTGCTGACCGGCCATCCGGACCAACTCGCCCTGCTGGTCTCGGACTTCGAGCGGTACGCGGACGGCGCCGTGGACGAGATCGTGCGCCATTCGACGCCCATCATCCAGTTCCGCCGCACCGTCACCGCCCGCTACACGATGAGCGGCCACACCTTCCTGCCGGGCGACAAGGTGATGCTCCTGTACGCAGCCGCCAATCGCGACGCGTCCGTATTCGACGACCCGGACGCCTTCGACATCACCCGCAGCCCCAATCCGCATCTGGGGTACGGGGGCGGCGGCCCGCATTATTGCCTGGGTGCGCACTTGGCGCGACTGGAGATCAAGGCCATTCTGTGCGAACTGCTGACCCGGCCGCTGGTCCTGCGCACGCTCGGCGCACCCGAACTCGGCACCTCCAATTTCGACCACCGCGTACGCAGGCAGCACTTCGCTTTCGATGTGACCAAGGGCTGAATTCCCGGGCGTCCTCCGGCGCGTACCTTCACCGGGAAAACCGCGTTGTACCGGGCATGAATTCTCGTCACCGCCTCAGGGCCGCCACCGCTACGGCATCGCTCCTGCTCCTGGCCGCTCCGGGGGTCGCGGCCGCCGACGGCACCGCGGGGCAAGGCAGCGTCAGCGCATTCGGGCAGCCCAGGGTCCTGGGGGGCCAGGGGAAGGTCGCCGAGACGCTCACCTCCGGCGTCGCCTCGCTGGGCGGGGCGCTCCAGCGCCGCTGACGGCCCGGTGCGCCGCTCGCCGCCGAGCCGCGCCGACATTCGAGCGGGCCGACCCTGGAGGTCCCCGATGGCTCTGCCGCCCCGGCCCGCGCCGCTCTCGTGGAAGGCCGCGCTGTGTGCGCTGGCCCTGCTGGTCTCGGCGCTGGTCCCGTGGCCCTCGTTCGAGGACCGCGGCCCCGAACCGGTCCCGGCCGTCACCGCTGCGGGGGTGTTCACCGGCTCCGACGAGGCGGGCATCGGCCGGCTCGCGGCGGTGGAGCGGTGGCGGGGCCAGGGGCCGCTGCGCGCGGGGCACACCTATCTGTCGGGCCGCACCTGGAGCGGGATCGAGGGGCCGCCCGGCCTCCTCGGGCCCTGGTCCGACTGGCAACACCGCCGCCTGGACCGGGTGTTCGTCCTCAACGTGCCGATGCTGGACCGCAACGAGGACCACCTGCCCGACGAGGAGGTCCGCGGCCTGCTCCGCCAGGGCGCCCGCGGCGACTTCGACGGCCACTTCCTCCTCCTGGCGAAGCGCCTGGTGAGCCTCCAACTCCCGGACACCGTCGTGGTGTTGGGCTGGGAGATGAACGGCACGACCTACACCCACCGGTGCGGCCCCGACCCCGCCGCCTGGCAGGCGTACTGGCGCCGCGTCGTCGGGGCGATGCGTTCGGTGGCGGGTCAGCGCTTCCGGTTCGACTTCGCGCCGAACCGGGGCCGGGACGCGGTCGCGTGGACCCGCTGCTACCCCGGCGACCGTTTCGTGGACATCATCGGCATGGACGCCTACGACCAGCCCGCGGGCATGTCCTTCCGTACGCAGGTGGAGGAGCCGTACGGGATGCGCGCCCAGGTGGAGTTCGCCGGCCGGCACCGCAAGCCGGTCTCGTACCCGGAGTGGGGACTGTTCAGCAACGGGGACGACGCGGCGTACGTCCGCGGCATGACCGCCTGGTTCCGCAGGCACCGGCCGGTCTACCAGACGCTGACCGACTACTGCCCGCACGGGGTGTGGGAGTGCGGCGGCCATCCCGAGGCGGCGCGGGCCTTTCGCGTGCCGTGAAGAGGCCGTGCGGCGATTGCCCGCCGGGTGCTGGGCTGTCCGGGGGCGCGGGCTGCGCCGGACGGGTTGTCTGTCCCGCGCGGCTCGCGTGGTCGGGCGGCGACAGGGAGGCGGGTCCCAATTATGCGTATCAGCATCTGATCCCCTCCGGATTTCCTGTTGAAGGGTCGCAGGCATGTACAAGTTCTCGGGTCCCGCAGCGCGGGCCGCCATCGTCGCGGGTCTGCTCTCCGCGCTGGGCACGGGCTACACGGCGTACGCCGCGGGCCACCCCGCGTCGGCGGCGCCGCACGGCACGTGCGAGCAGCCCACCCGCTCCGGGGAGGGGATGGGGGACGGCTCGCACGCCGGGCCCGCGCCCGCTCCCCGGCCGCACGCCGCAACGGGCCGCGCCCCGCGTCCCGGCGTGGACATGGGGGGCGATGAGCAGCGGCCGGCCGGCTACGGAAGCACCGAGCAGCAGTACGGCTACGGCGGCGAAACCCCTGGCTCGCCCCCACCGTGCGACACCCCGCCGGAGCACGGCCCCACCTCGTCCGTGAGCCCCACCTGGTCCGCAAGCCCCACCTCGTCGGCGCCGACCGGCACTCCGACGTGGCCCGCGCCGACCCCGTCGACCAGCACGTGGACGCCGCCGACCCAGCCGCCCTCCCAGCAACCGTCCTCGCCCCCGTCCTCGCCCCCGGACACCTGGACGCCGTCGCCCACGCCGACGTACCCGGAGAGCACCCCGCCGAGTACCCCGCCGCCCTGGACGCCCGGCGAGAGCGCGCCGCCGTCCGCGCCGCCGCACCTCGCGCAGACCGGCGCCGGCGCCGACGCCAACGCCTCGCTGCTCGGCGCGCTGAGTGTCGGCGCGGTCGTCACGGGGGCCGCGGCGGTCGCGCTGTCCCGTCGGTCCTCGCGCGGAAAGTAGCCGCGGACTGAAACCGGGCACCAGTGCAGAACCGTTTTGGGAGCAGGTGTCCGTTACTTATGGCGGTGCGGCACGTTGAAGTGAAATGACGACTGCGAGTCTGTGGTCGCATGTCCATTCAAGGAGAACTTTGATGTCTCGTATCGCGAAGACGGCCGCCGTCGTCGCCGGTGCAGGTGCCGTGGCGCTCGCCGGTGCGGGTATGGCTGCTGCCGACGCCGGCGCCGAGGGCGTCGCGGCGCACTCTCCCGGAGTTCTCTCCGGCAACCTGCTGCAGGTTCCGGTGCACGTCCCGGTCAACCTCTGCGGCAACTCGGTCAACGTCATCGGCGCGCTGAACCCGGCCTTCGGCAACAAGTGCGTCAACGCCGACGACCACGAGCAGCACGGCAACAACGGCGGTTACGGGGACTAGTCCCCCCGCATCCGGCCGGGCGTCCTCGCGACGGCCCGGCCGACATTGTTCGCACGTACGGCCTCCCGGTCTTCTCCCTCCGGGAGGCCGTCGTCGTGTCAGGCGTACCGGTAGATGCCGCGGTGGTCGAGCAGGGCCGACGGCCGCACGTCGAACGGCGGCATCGGCTCGTCGAGCGCGGCCACCCGGCGGTACTGCGGGTCGCCCGGCGACGGGGGTACGGCCGGGAGGTAGCGCGCCGAGCCGGGGTGGGCGGCCTGCCAGCGCGACCAGAGACAGTCGATGAACGCGTGGTGGAGCCAGAACACCGGGTCGTTGACGGCGGCCGCGCCGAGCATGAGGCCGTTGACCCAGCGGTGCACCTGGTTGTGGTTGCGGAACTTGGCGTTGCCCGACGCCGGGGTCCAGCCCTCGATCTTGTTGCGGAAGCCGGTCCTGCTGGTGGAGTTCCACGGCGCTACGTCGTACACCGGATCGGCGAGCGCGTAATTGACGTCGGCGGGCGTGGGGAGGCGGATGGGGTCGTTGGGCCGGCCCATGTCCCGGGTCAGGAACCGGCCTTCGCTCACATTGACCTGGATCTCCCAGTGCCCGTTCGCGTACGCGAAGGGACCGGTCATGACCTGGAGGTCGCCGCGGCGCCCGTTGCCGCCCATGAAGTCGTCGCTCCAGAGGGAGGATGCGGGCGAGTTGTCCCGCGTCCAGTCCCAATAGGGCACCGTGACACGGGGGTTGATCTGCTGGAGGGACCGTTCGAACTGGAGCAGGAACTGGCGGTGCCACGGCAGGAACGACGGCGCCATGTGCGCCACCCGCAGCCCGTCGTCGCCGTCCGAGACGTAGAAGCCGATGTGCGTGCGCACCAACTCGTCGTATCCGCCGCGCCGTTTGAATTCGAGCACCGCGTTGACGAACGCCCTGCGCTCGGCACTCGTGAGATCGCGCTGGTTCTTACGCGTGTACACCACGGGCTCCCCCTCCCCGGTGGCCGCCGTGCACGGGTACGGAGGCGAGCCGGGCGGGGCCCAGCGCCACCGCCGCCGCGCGGGCGGCCTCCTGTGCGGTGGCGAACGACTCGTAGTGGTCGACGGAGCTGAGGTAGCTGCCGTCGGCGCGCCGCATCAGGGTGAGCTGGCGCCCGTCCACGAACACGGTGACCTCGGCGCCGCCCGCCTCGACCGGCCAGCCCTGGATGCGGTGTCCGGCGTGCATCTCGTCGAAGGTGGCTCCCGGAGCCGGCGGGTGCGGCGCGAAGGCGCCCGTGGGCTCGCCGTAGGGCTCGGCGGAGCGGATGCGGGACAGCGCGGTTGCGGTGAAGGCCACGGAGGCCGAGGCGAACAGGGCGCGCAGCAGGCCGCGCCGGGCGATGCGCCAGCTGGTGCGGGGCGGGGGCGTGCCGGGCCTGGTGGGCTCGGGGGCGCGGCCCCGCGGGCGGGTGCGGCCCGGCCGCCGTGCGTGCCAGAAGTATGTCGCTTCGTTCATGGGCGTCTCCCTCGTGCTCGCTCGCGCGGACCGGTCCGGCACATGCGTAGGCCCCGGAAACCAGCGTGTTTCCGGGGCCCGTCCAAGCGTCCGCTCTCCTTGTCCGATGCCGGGTTCAACGACGCCCGGTGCCACAGGAAACGGCCGTGGCCGTGACGTGGTCTCCCCGGGCCGGTACTGGTTGCACGGCCCGGGGAGTCCTCAACCATGCGACTGGTCAGTGGAGTCAACGCATCCGGATGCGGCACGTGTCGCGGCCCGCTGGTGATTCACACGGTCGGCCCAACGTGCCCGCACGGTCGCCTTCAGCCCGTCCAGAACTCCCACCAGCGGGTCAGGATCAGCATCCCGATCGCTCCCGCGTGCAGCACCGGCAGCACCCAGGTGAACTCGGACAGCAGGCTCCGGACCCAACCGGGCGCGGGCAGCGGCCCGTTGCGCA
Organism: Streptomyces sp. NBC_01431; assembly: GCF_036231355.1. NCBI lineage: Bacteria > Bacillati > Actinomycetota > Actinomycetes > Kitasatosporales > Streptomycetaceae > Streptomyces > Streptomyces sp. NBC_01431. The sequence continues at coordinate 4,612,178 of NZ_CP109496.1, read as the reverse complement.
GGGTGAAGGAGGTGACGTACCAGAACATGACGATCGTGGCGGCCCACGCCAGACAGCACCACAGGCACAGCGAGTTGATCCGGTACAGCGACTCGAACTGTAGCCAGCTGACGAAGCAGACCCCGAACAGGCCGCCCGCGTTCAGCGTCAGCCAGTACCAGCGCCCGAAGCGCCCGCCCGCGAGCAGGCTCGCTCCCGCGCAGACGACCAGGCCGTACGCGACCAGGCCGAGCATCGGGTTGGGGAACCCGAAGACGGAGGCCTGGGCGCTCTTCATGACGTTGCCGCAGGACACCACCGGGTTGAGGCTGCACGCCGGTACGAAGTGCGGGTCCTTCAGGAGCGCGAACTCGTCGAGGGTGATGACCCACGAGGCCACCAGCCCGGCCACCCCGGTGAGCACGAGCAGCCAGGCCAGGGCCCGGCTGCCGTCGAGCCCGGTGGCGTCCGCTCCTGGCGGGGCGCAGGCGGTGACCGGCGCGGGCGGCTGGAGCGTCCCGGGGGTGGGCATGGCTGTCTCCGTTCTCGTCCGGCGGGGGTGGTCAGCCGCGCAGGCGGCTGACGGGGAGCACGCAGTGACCGGCGGTGGAGATGGTGCCCGGGTCGCCCGCGAACGCCCTCAACTGCTCGTCGGTGACGGCGATTCCGGGCCGCCCGCCGGGCCAGGAGCAGGTGGCGAAGACGAACTGGACGCTGCCGCGCCGCTCGGCGGCGGCGAGCCACTCGGGCGGCACCGGGCACTGGGCGGTCAGAGCCGGCATGGTCAGGACGGCCTGGCCGCCCTGGACGATGAGGGTCACGGCGAGCGCGCTCCCGGCCGCCTCGTCGAGAACGCTGCCGGCCGGCATGCCCAGCTCTTCGAGGAGCGCCCGCGCGGCGGCTTCGGCGCCCTCGGGCCCTTCGATTCCGTCACCGAGCGAGTACGCCATGAGGAAGGGCACATCGCCGGACTCGTCGGGGTGTTCGCCGCTCCACGCGATGACGACGAGCGAGCCCAACAGGGCGGCCCTGGAGGGCTGTACGGAACTGGCGGCTGAAGTCATGGCGGGACTCTAGCCACATTCCGGGCCGAGCCCGGCGCAGTTGTCACCCAGGGGGATGAACCGGTCCTTCACCGGCACCCCGGACCCGAGGCGCGCCCGGACACGCCGGAGCGGCCCCGGGATCCCCCGTCCCCGGAGCCGCTCGATCGCCCTGTGCGGGCGGTGGGTCAGTCCGAGTTGGTGCAGGGGGTGCCGAACGCCGGGTTCAGGGCGCCGATGACGTTGACCGAGTTGCCGCAGACGTTGATCGGCACGTGCACGGGAACCTGGGCCAGGTTGCCGGACAGAACGCCGGGCGACTTCGCCGCGACGCCCTCCGCACCGGCGTCGGCGAAGGCGGAGCCGGACGCGGCACCGGCGGCGAGACCGGCGGCGGCGAAGGCGAGAGCGGTCTTCTTTGCGGTGTTCATGGTGAAACCTTCCACTCGGGGGAGTTGCCTCAGCGTAGGCAAATGACCGGGAGCCGCCGGAAGCGAACACGCCGGGTTGATTGTCTTTCCCTCGTACAGCGCAGAACTTGGGCGAACGACGCGTCAATTCACCGTCCGCACCGCTCTGTTCACTTACCCGGCCGCTGCCCCACCGGAAGGCCGCCGAGGTGCTGGCCCGCCGGGGCGGCCCCCTTGACCTTGTGGAGACCCCGGGCGGTGCTCACCATCGTGTGGCGCAGCGAGTCGTTCGACTTGGGGTCGAGCAGGTGGGTCTGGAGGGGCATGGCATCGGCCATCGGCGACGTGGTCAGGTGCTGGGCCAGCGTGTCGACCCCTGCGTTCAGGCTCATGGGGGGAGGAGTGAGGTCACCCGCCGCGAAGGCCGGGGCCGCGGCACCCACGACCGCGAGGGAACCGGCTACTGCCGCGGCAACCTTCATCGACTTCATCATCATTCCTTCCGCTGAATGCATTGCGCTGCGTCGCCTTGGGTAACGACTCCCGGATGGTTGGGAAACTCCTCGGGCGCGGGTTTATGGGCCGCGCGCACAACGCGGAAGCGCCGCCGATACTCGTATTACATTCCATGAATTCCGGTACGGCTGCGGACAGTTGAGGGTGACCGGGCCCCGGCGCCGGACAGTCCGAAGCGCCGGTCCCGATCGGGGCCGGCGCTTTCCAGGAATACCGCTGCGGGACAGCCTCGGGGTACGGCTCAGACGGGCGGCTTGGGCAGTGGCGGCAGACCCGGCAGGCTCGGCGCCGGCAGTCCGCCGCCCAGCACCGTGGCCACGACGACACCGACGAGGCCGGTGACCACCGCGGTCGCGTGGGGCACGAGGCCCGCGACGTTGAGCGTGGTGACGTCCTTGACCAGGGTGTCGATGGCCTTCTTGAGCGCGGCGACGGCGTCGTCCCTGATGTCCAGCGGCGCGGCGGACGTCTCGGAGCCGCCCGACGACGGATAGGGCGGGGCGGGCAGCGCCGGGGCGGGCGGGGTGGGGAGGGCCGGGGCCGCGGGGGCGGCCGACTTCAGCTTGTCCAGAGCGGTCGTGATCTTGGCGACCTGGGACTGGAGATCGGCCGCGGGCAGCTGGCCGTTGTCCGCCTTGAGCACCGCGGTCAGCAGGTCGGTCACGGGCGTGATGGCACCCCCGAGGTCGCCCAGCGTCTTGACCTGCGCGAGCACGGCGTCGGCGCCGGGTACCGGAGCCTCGGCGCGTACGGGTCTCTGGTGAGGGAAGTCGGCGGCCATCGTGGTTCCGGCGGAACCGAGGACCAACGCGGTCGATAGGGCCACTGCGGCCAGCCGCCGCGGCGTGCGTACGCGCATGAAACGATTCTCCTTCGGTGGGACATGCCGATTCCCTCACCGTGCGCGGGCCTGGTAACCCCCGCAACCGCGTGCTCACCTCAGGTGAGTTCGGCGCCCCCGCCGCAGCGCGCCCAGCTGGCACGACTCCAGATGTCTCGCCCACACGCGGGTTTCCGCCATCCGGGGCAGCACGAAGCCCCGGCGACTCCTTGGGCGGGAGCGGCCGGGGCCTTGGGCCGGGAACTACTTGTTGACGCAGGTGTTGCCGAAGGACGGGTTCAGCAGGGCGATGACGTTCACCGTGTTGCCGCAGACGTTGACCGGCACGTGGACCGGGATCTGGGCCATGTTGCCGGACACGACGCCGGGCGAGTGGGCGGCCGCGCCGTGCGCGTCGGCGTCGGCGGCGGCGACGCCCGCTCCGCCGGCGATGGCGGCAACGGCAGCGGTGGAAAGGACCATGGCCTTCGCGGTACGCGACATTGGAGAAGCACTCCTAGTTGAGAAGATTGACTGACCGGGTGTTGTCACTCGACCTACGGTCAACGCGGCCCCGAGCACACGGTTTTGCCCCTAACGGGTGAACCGGCGTTTCGTGGCCGTACAGGATGGTTCCGGGGCGCCCGTGGGCCGTGGACGCGGCTGGTGAGCACGGGCCGTGGGCGTCGCGCCGGCGACTTACTCGTTGACGCAGGCGTTGCCGAAGACGGGGTTCAGCAGGCCGATGACGTTCACCGTGTTGCCGCAGACGTTTACCGGCACGTGGATCGGCACCTGGATCAGGTTGCCGGACAGGACCCCCGGCGAGCCCTTGGCGACGCCCTCGGCGCTCGCGCCGTCGCCATGGCCCGTGGCCGACGCCACGCCGACGCCCAGCATCGCGACCGCAACACCGGCCCCGGCCGACACGACGGACTTGGCAATTCGATTCATCGCTTTTCCTTTCGAGTGAAGATGAGGCCACCGATACAACGAGCCCGGTGTCAAGGAGATACGGACCGTCGCTCGAAGGGACACTCCGGCGTACGCATTCATGACGGAACCGGGTCGTAAATACGGTTACAGTGCTCCCCGTCCCCGGGCCGTCAAAATGCGGGGGCCTCCGGCAGCCGGAGCGCCAGTAATGGGAATTCGCCGCGCGGGCCGGTCGTACGAACAGCCTTGAAGACGACTCGGATGCTTTTATTCAGCTTTCATTTCGAGCGCTAGGACCGGAGTGACCGCGTATGCCGTCGCCAGCCAGAATCCCCGTCGGGCCCGGTGGACCGGAGTCCGCGCGGGAGTTGAGTGTCCTGCACCTGGTCCAGCCCGCTGAGGGGGGCGTGGCCAGAGTCGTCACGGACCTGGTGCGGGACCAGCTGCGCAGCGGTTTCCGGGTCACCGTCGCGTGCCCCGAGAACGGGCCGTTGAGCGGCGATCTGAGAGGCCTGGGGGCGCGGGTGTGTCCCTGGCCGGCCACCCGCTCGCCCAGTCCCGCGCTGCTCGGCGAGACGCTGCGGGCGGCCCGGCTGATCCGGCGGGTGCGCCCCGATGTGGTCCACGCGCACAGCGCCAAGGCCGGGGTCGCCGCCCGGCTCGCCGTACGCGGCCGGGTACCCACCGTCTTCCAGCCGCACGCCTGGTCGTTCGAGGCGGTCGGCGGGGTCACCGCGCTCCTCTCCCGGGCCTGGGAGCGCACGGCCGTGCGCTGGACCTCGCGCCTCGTGTGCGTCAGCGAGGGCGAGCGGGCCACCGGACGACGGGCCGGCGTCTTCGCGGAGTGTTCCGTGATCCCCAACGGCGTCGACCTCGACCACTACCGCGCGGGTGAGGAGACACCGGCCGCCCGGGACGCGCCCCTGGTGGTCTGCGTCGGACGGCTGTGCCGCCAAAAGGGCCAGGACGTGCTGCTGCGGGCCTGGCCCGAGGTGCGCGCGAAGGTGCCCGGCGCGCACCTGGTGCTGGTCGGCGACGGGCCCGACCTGGCGGCGCTGCGCGCGGCGGCGCCTCCCTCGGTGTCCTTCGTCGGCGCGGTTCGCGACACCGCCGCCTGGTACCGGGCGGCGGACCTGGTCGTGCTGCCCTCGCGCTGGGAGGGCATGGCGCTCGCCCCGCTGGAGGCGATGGCGTGCGGCACGGCCGTGGTCGTCACCGACGTGGGCGGCTCGGCCGAGAGCCTGGCACCCGGTCACGCCCGCCCCTGTCTCGTACCGCCCGACAGTCCGGGCGAGTTGGCGCGCGCCATGGCGGGGCTGCTCGGGGACGCGTCGCTGCGCTCCGCGCTGGCCCGCCAGGGGCACGCGCACGTATCCACCACCCATGACGTGCGGCAGACGGCCCGAAGCATCGCGGAGGTGTACCGCGACGTGGCCGCTCTGCAGCGCTCCGAGCACAGGGAACGCATCAGCCAGTGACCGCGGAAAGCATCGTCCCTTCGGCCGGGGGGCCGACCCCCGGCACCGGGATGTCATCGGGAACCGTTTCGGTGGTCACGCCCCGCGAGGCGCCGGACCACTTCGCTCTGTCGGCCCACCGGCCCCGCCCCGGGCGCCCGTTCGTGTTCCTGCTGCTCGCAGTGGACTGCACCGCGGCGCTGCTCGGCATGCTCGCGCTGCCGTACGCCGGGCTGCCCGCCGGGCCCGCCGCGCTGCTCGTCGCCACGGTGCTGGTCCTCAACACCCAGGCCGGGCTCTACCGGCCGACGCTGGTGCGGGGCATGCTCGGCGACGTGCCCGCGCTGTTCTTCCGGGCACTGATCGGCTGGTGCGTCGTGTCGACGGTGCTGGCCCACCGCACCGCCCTCGTCCACGAGTCGGCCGATGTGCCGCTCGCGGTGTCGGCGGTCGCGACCGGCTGCGCCGTGCAGACGCTGGTCAGCTGCGCGGGACGCAGCGCTGCGCTGTGGCTGCGGCGCCAGCAGGCGGTGCGCAGGCCCCGGCCCACGCTGGTGGTGGGCCCGGCGGCCACGGCGGTGCGGGTCAGCGCGGCGCTTTCGCGGCAGTCGAGCGGCGGCATCCGCCCCGTCGGCGTCGTCGTCCCACCGTCCGAGGGGCCCGTAGAGACCTCGCCGGTGCCGGTGCTGCGCAGCCTGGAGGACGTCCAGCGCGCGGTCATCCAGAACGGGGTGCGCGACTGCCTGTTCACGCACGCGGACGACGCCGCGGCCCCAACTGCCGTATTGCCACCGCTACTTGAGTCCCTGGGCTGCGCCCTGTGGCAGCTCGACACGCGCGCGCCCGGCTTCGTCGCCCCGCAGCCGGCGCCGGACGAGCTGGCCGCCTTCCCCTGCCGCCCGCTCACCAGCGCCGTCGCCAGCGGCCCCGGGCTGCTCTTCAAGCGGCTCATCGACCTGCTCGTCACGGTGGCCGCCCTGGTCGCCGCGGCGCCCGTGCTGCTGGTGTGCGCGCTGGTGCTGCGCTGGAGCGACGGGCCCGGGGTGTTGTTCCGGCAGGAGCGCATCGGGCTGCGGGGGCAGGCGTTCACCCTGCTCAAGTTCCGTACGCTGCGCCCCGACACCGCGCACGAGGCAGCCACCCGCTGGAACATCGCGGACGACCAGCGGATGAGCCGGGCCGGGCACTTCATGCGGCGTACCTCGCTCGACGAGCTGCCCCAGCTGTGGAACGTGATCCGGGGCGACATAAGCCTCGTCGGCCCGCGGCCCGAACGGCCCTATTTCGTGGCCCAGTTCAGCCAGGCACACCCCGGGTACGCGGCCCGGCACCGGATGCCCGTCGGCATCACCGGGCTCGCCCAGGTGCAGGGGCTGCGCGGGGACACCTCGATCGAGGACCGGGCCCGCTACGACAACTACTACATCGACCACTGGTCGCTGTGGCAGGACCTGTGCATCCTGCTGCGCACCGCGGCCTCCCTGCTGCGCCCCACGGGCAGCTGATGGCGTCCGCCGCCGCGGCCCTGCCGCGCACGCCGCCGGTCGCCCTGCCGGCCCCGCTGCGCCGGGCATCGCACCTGTTCCCACTGCTCGCCGTGATCGCCCTGCTCGCCACTCCCCCACTGGGCGGCGAGGGCTCGGTGACGGCCGCCGACGCCGCCTCCGGGCTGCTCGTCGTCTGGGCGCTGGTACGGGTCCTGCGCTCGGGAGCGCGGCCGCTGACCCGTACGGCGGCGGTCGCCATGGGGCTTTTGGTGGCCGGGATCTGCGTGGCGGCGATGGGCGCCGTCGACCCGGGCACCGCGGTGGCTGGGCTCGGCCGCTACCTGCAGATCTTCGTCCTGGTGCCGCTCGCCGTGGTGCTGCTGCTGCGCGACCGCGACGACTTCCGGCTCGCGGCGGCGGCCGTGGTGGCGCTCGCCCTGGTCGAGGGCGGGGTCGGCGTCCACCAGTACCTGACCGCCACCGGCGCCTCCTACATGGGCGAGGACATCCGCGCGGTGGGCACCTTCGGCGCCGTGGACATCATGGGCATGTCGACCGTGGTGTCCTGCGGGCTGCTCTGCTCGGTCGGCCTCGCCCTGGACCCCGCGCCCGAGGCGGGCCGCGGCCGGCGCCGGGCCGCGCTCTGCTGCGCCGCGCTCCTGCTCGTACCGCTGGCGCTGTCGTTCAGCCGGGGCGCCTGGATCGCGACGGCGGTCGCGGCCTGCGCGCTGCTGCTGCTCTCCGGGGTGCGGCGCGCGCTGGCCGTCACCGCGGCCGCGGCGGCGCTCACCGTGGTCGTGGTCGGCGGGACCGGTGCCGGCACCCAACTGCTCCAGGAGCGCCTCGACAGCATCACCCAGGTCGCCGACGCCCCCGACCAGTCCGTCACCGACCGGTACACGATGTGGGCGGCGGCCGGTCTGATGTGGCGTCACACTCCGCTCACCGGCGTCGGGTTGAAGGGATTCCCGGCGCACCGCGACGCGAACTCCTCGCTCGCGCTGTCCTCCGGCAGCGACACGGCGGGCGCGGGCGCCGCGTTCAAGCGCGAGCCGCTGCTCTCCCCGCACAACATGTACCTCCTCGTCCTGAGCGAGCAGGGCCTGCTCGGGGTGGTCACCCTCGTCGGCGGCTGGGCCGCGCTGCTGACCGCCGGACTGCGTGGGCTGCGCCTCGCGCGCGAGCGGGGCCGGGGCGTGGACTGCGCGCTGGTCGCCAACGGGCTCCTCATCTGGCAGCTCGTGGACTTCTGCTACGGCGACATCGGCGGGCCCTCGACGCTGGTGACCGCGCTCGTCCTCGGCCTCGCCGCCTGGTTCGCGATCGGCGGGCGGGAGGCGGTCCGGCCATGACGAAGACCACCGCCCCCCTCCTCCCGGCGGCCGCCGCCCTCCCCGACCCCGCCCCGTCCGGGCGGCTGTTGGCGCGCGCCGCACTGCTCACGGCCGTCCTCACCGTCGCCGGGGCGCTCCTCGGGCTGCTGCGCGACCAGGCCTTCGCGCACTTCTTCGGCGCCGACACCGACACCGATGCCTTCCTGGTCGCCTGGACGGTCCCGGAGGTCGCCGCGACCCTGCTGATCGAGGACGGGCTCGCCTTCGTCCTGGTGCCCGCGTTCAGTCTCGCCCTGGTCGAGCGCGCCCGGCGTCCGGATCCCGATCCGGTACGCGCCCTGGTGGCGGCCACGCTGCCCCGGCTGATGCTGGCGCTGGCCACGGGCGCCGCGGTACTGATCGCCGCCGCGCCCGCGGTGGTCGCGGTGCTCGCCCCGGGACTGCCCCGCGCGGACCTCGCCGTCGACTGCACCCGGCTGACCGCGACCTGCGCCCTGACCTTCGGCCTCGCGGGCTACTGCAGCGCCGCCCTGCGCGGGCACGGCCGGTTCCTGGCGCCCGCGTCGATCTACGTGGCGTACAACGTGGGCATCATCGCCCTGCTCGTGCTGCTCGGCCGGGCGTGGGGGGTGCGGGCCGCGGCGGCCGGGGTCGCGCTCGGCGGCGCGCTCATGGTGCTCGTCCAGCTGCCCGCCCTGTGGCGCAGTCGGCGCAGCCCGGTTCCGGCCGCCGCGCTGCCGCCCGCGCGCCACCCGGACCGGGGCACCTCACACGCGCTGCGGCTCGCCCTGGTCGCGCCGGTCGTGGTGTTCGCGCTGAGCCGCCAGACGCAGGTCCTGGTCGAACGCTTCCTGGCGGCGCCGCTGCCCGCCGGGGCCATCTCGCATCTGAACTACGCCCAGAAGGTGGCGCAGATGCCGATGGTGCTCTCGCTCATGCTGTGCACGGTCACCTTCCCGGTGATCGCGCGGGCCCTGGCCGCCGGCGACACCGAGCGGGCCAGGCGCCGGGTGGAGAGCGATCTCATCGTGGCGGGCACCATCGTGCTCGTCGGCGCCTCGGTGGTGGTGGCGTGCGCCCCGCAGATCATCGCCGTCCTGTTCCAGCGCGGCGCGTTCACCGCGGCCGACACCGCGGCGACGGCGGAGGTGATGCGCGTGTACGCGCTCGGGCTGCTCGGCCAGACCCTGGTCGGGGTGCTCGCCCGCTCGTACTTCTCCGAGGCCCGGCCCCTGTGGTTCCCGGCCTGCGCGATGCTGGCCGGCCTCGCCACGACCGCGACGGCCGGGGTCTTCGCCGTACCCGTGTGGGGCGCGCCCGGCATCGCCGCCGCCAACGCGCTCGGCATCACCCTGACCGCGCTCCTGCTCCTGTGGGGCAGCGGACGGCGCCGCATGGCACTGCCCACCCGCTGGGTGTGCGGCCAGCTCGCCCGGCTCGGCGTGGCTGCCTGCGGCGCGACCGCCGCCTGCCGCTGGGCAGCTGAGGTTTCATCACATTCCGTATCAGCGCTGGCAGTTGGCGCCGTTGCCGCCTGCGTCACCTTCGCCATGGTCGCCCGTCTGCTGCGCGTCCGGGAGTTCTGTCTGCTGTTCCGTCCCCTCACCCGAAAGCTCTGGCATGCCCGTTGACACGGCAGTCGGCGACCCACGGGGTCCACTGACTGGTTCGAGACCGCGCCCCGCCGCACCGCTGTGGATGGCGATGTACCACTCGGTGACCCACACCACCCACGACCCCTACCACGTCACCGTCTCCCCGCAACGCTTCGAACGGCAGCTGCGCTGGCTGCGAAGACGCGGCCTGAAGGGGGTGGGCGTCGCCGAACTCCTGCGGGCCCGCGCGGCCGGGACCAGGCGCGGCCTGGTGGGCCTGACCTTCGACGACGGGTACGCGGACTTCACCGCCGAAGCCCTCGCGCTGCTGCACCGCTACGAGTGCACGGCGACGGTGTTCGTCCTGCCCGGACTGCTCGGCGCCGCCAACGACTGGGACCCGCTGGGCCCGCGCAAGCCGCTCCTGGACGAACGCGGCATCCAGCAGGCCGCCACCTGGGGCATGGAGATCGCCTCGCACGGCCTGCGCCACCTCGACCTGACCCACGCCGACGAGGACACCCTGCACCGCGAGGTGCGCGAGAGCAGGCAGCTGCTCCTCGACCTCACCGGCCACGAGGTGGCGGGCTTCTGCTATCCGTACGGGGCCGTCGACCTGCGCGCCATCGACGCGGTGCGCGCGGCCGGGTACCAGTACGCCTGCGCCATCGACGCGGGCCCGTTGACCGGCCGCTTCGCGCTGCCGCGCGTCCACATCGGGGAGCGCGACACCAGCTGGCGGCTGCACCTCAAACGGGGCCTGCACCGCTGGCGCCGGTACGAGCCCGCCGACCTCCCGGAGGGCCCGTGAAGGTCCTGCACGTCATCACCGGGCTCGGCGTCGGCGGCGCCGAGCAGCAACTGCGGCTGCTGCTGCTGCACTTGCCCTATCCGTCCGACGTCGTCACCCTCACCAACCCCGGCGCCGTGGCCCGCGCCATCGAGCGCGACGGCGGCCGGGTGCGCTGCCTCGCCATGGCGGGCAATCGGGACCTGTCCGCGCTGCCCCGCCTCACCCGGCTGATCTCCCGCGGCCGCTACGACGTGGTCCACACCCATCTGTACCGGGCCTGCCTGTACGGGCGCCTGGCCGCCCGGCTCGCCGGGGTGCGCACCGTCGTCGCCACCGAGCACTCCCTGGGCGAGTCCCGCATGGAGGGACGGCCGCTCGGTCCCGGCGTACGCGGCCTCTACCTGGCGAGCGAGCGGCTCGGCACCACGACCGTCGCGGTGTCCGCCACCATCGCCGGGCGGCTGGCCCGCTGGGGCGTACCGGAGCGCCGCATCCAGGTCGTCCCGAACGGGATCGATGCCGCACAGTTCGCCTTCAGCCCCCGCGCCCGCGATCGGGTACGCCGTCAACTCGGCCTCCCGCCGGGCGCGTTCGTCGTCGGCGCGGTCGGCAGACTGGCGGCGGGCAAGCGGTTTCGGGTACTCGTCGAGGCGATCGCCCAACTCCCGGACAGCTGGCTGGTGTTCGCGGGTACCGGCGCGCAGGAACAGCCCCTGCGGGCGCTCGCCGAGCGGCTCGGCGTGGCCGGGCGGGTGGTCTTCGCGGGCGAGTGCGCCCAGGAAGGCCCGGCCGCCTTGGGCGACCACCCCACCCTGCCGGGCCTGCTTTCGGCGGTGGACTGCCTGGCCTCGCCGTCGGACGAGGAGGCCTTCGGCCTGGCCGTCGTGGAGGCCCTGGCGGCCGGGCTACCGGTGGCGTACGTGACCTGCCCGGCCATTGACGACCTGCCGCCCGCGGCGGCGCCGGGCGCGCTGCGCACGGGCCGGCCGGCCGCCGCGTTCACCGACGCCCTGCGGGCGCTTCGGCAGGCGGGCCCCGTCCGGCACCCCGTCCCCGACGCGGTGCGCCGTTACTGCGTCACCGCGACCTCGGCCCAACTGGTCCGGGTGTACGAGGCGGCCGCGGCCCGCACAACGCTGCCCCGCCGGGCCTCGGGCAGCACGCCTGTCCCGGCGCCTGTCCCGGCTCCCGGCTCGGCTCCCCGCTCGGTCACGGCCCGGCCGCGCTCCCTCACGAACACGAACATCTCGGAGAAAGAAGAGTCCCGATGAGCAGATTCTCCGTCCAGCGGCGGCGTCAGGGCATCCGCCGTCCGCTGCCCCGCTGGTGGCCGCTGCCGGTGTGCGCGCTGCTCGGCGCGGCGGCGGGCGGTGCGTACGGCGAGGTCAGAACCCCGGAGTACAGCGCGACCAGCTACGTGGTGGTCACCCCCACCGTGAAGTCCGATCCGTCGGTCGCCCTGGGCTTCGCGCAGGCGTACGGCCGGGTCGCCACCGAGGTCGCCGTCATCGGCGACGCCCAGGTGTGGGCGGGGGTGAGCGCGGACACCCTGCGGCGCAGCGTGCAGACGGCGACCTCGCCCGACGCACCGATGATCGCGATCACCGCCACCTCGGCGCGCGCCGGGGACGCGGCGGGCATCGCCAACGCGGTGGCACGGGCCCTCACCCTCAACGGCACGCACACCCAGGCCGACACCGGGGTGCGGGTGGTGCAGTTCTCGCGGGCGGCCAAACCCCTGGCCCCCGCCTCCCCCTCCGCATCGCTGACCTCCCTGGTGGGCGGCTGCGCGGGCGGACTGATCGGCGGGCTCGCCCTGCTGGCCCGCCCGCGCCGCCGAACCGACGCCGGGGCCGGGGTCGCGGTGCCGGCCCCCGCCTCGGCGGTGCCCGCGCCGCAGGAGGTCGGGTGAAGACCGGGGTGATCGTCGAGGTCTGCACGGACGAGGCCCGCTTCGCGGAGCTGGCCCCCGACTGGCGCCGCCTGCACAGCCGTTGCCGAACCGCGACCCCCTTCCAGAGTCACGCCTGGCTGCATTCGTGGTGGCTCTCGTACGGGATGCCGGGGCGGCTGCGGGTCCATGTGGTGTACCGGGACGGCGAGTTGATCGGGGCCGCCCCGCTGATGCGGGTGCTGCGGCCGCTTCCGGCGCTGGTCCCGCTCGGCGGCACGATCAGCGACTTCGCGGACGTACTCCTGGACGACTCCTGTGCCCAGGAAGCCGCGGACGCGCTCACCGGCGCGCTGATGAGCTCGGCGCGCGGCGCGCTGATCGACCTCGGGGAGGTCAGGCCCGGCGGTGGCGCCGAGCGCCTGCACGCCAACTGGCCCGGCCAGCGGCGGCAGTTGGCGGACTCGCGCTGCCTCGAACTGCCCGCCGAGGGGATGGACGTACTCCTCGGGCGCCTCCCCTCCAACCGCGCCCAGCGGGCCCGCGCCAAGCTCCGGAAGATCGACGCGCTGGGCATCGAGCAGCGCGACGTGCCGCCCGAGGAGGTGCCGGGCGCGCTGCGTACGCTGCTCGACCTGCACGGGCTCCAGTGGCAGGGGCGCGGGGTGACGCGCGAGCACCTGCGCAGCCGGTTCGAGGAGCACCTGGCGCGCGCGGTGGGCGAGATGACCCGGCAGGGCGAGGCGGTGGTCACCGAGTTCCGGCTCGACGGGGAGGTGGTTGCGGCCGACCTCACCCTGCTCTCCCCCGCGCTGGCCGGCGGCTATCTGTACGGGGCGCATCCGGGCCTGCGCGGCCGCAAGGTGGACGTGGCCACGATGCTGCTGCGGTCCTGCGCGCAGCGCATCGACGGCAGCGGCCGGGCCGCGCTGAGCATGCTGCGCGGCAACGAACCGTACAAACAGCACTGGCGCCCCGAGGTACGGGTCAACCAGCGGTTCCTGCTGGCCAGGCGGCGCACCGCCCCGCTGCTGTGGGCCAGCGCGCTGCACGCGCGGCTGCGCCGCAGGGCGGGCGCCGCGCTGCGGTCGCTGCGGCAGTGGCGGGACGGCCGAAGCCGCCCCGCCCCTGAGCCGTCAGGACCGGCGTGAGTACCAGTCCAACCGGACGCAGAGCTTGCCGCCCATCCAGTACTCGACCCACGAGCCGAGGTCGACCGGAGAGCAGTTCTCGGGCGGCTTCGGCGCGACGGGCGCGACCGGTTTGGTCAACATGGAGGGCAGCGGGGGCGTAGCGGGCAGTGGGGGTGTGGCGGGCTTCGGGGGCGTGGAGGGTTGTGGGGATGTGGCGGGCTGCGGGCTCACCGGGGTGGCCGGCGCGGGCGAAGTCGGGGTGGGCTGCTGCGGGGTGGGCACGGTCTGACCGTGCAGGAGCGAGCGGTAGACCTCGGAGGAGCGGGGGTTCTCGGCACAGCCCCACACACCGTGCGGGCAGTAGTCGGTGATGGTGTTGTAGACCGGCTTGTGCAGATCCATCCAGGCCAGCATGCGCCGCATGTATTCGGGATTGTCCCCGTTGCGGAAAAGCCCCCACTCCGGATATGAGATCGGCTTCTTGTGCGCGGCGGCGAAGTCCACCTGCTGCTGAAGTCCGTACGGCTCCTTGACCTCCTCGTCGAAATTCCGGGCCGGTGGCTGGTCGTAGGAATCCATTCCGATGATGTCGACCACGTCGTCGCCCGGATAGCACTCGGTCCAGGGCACGGCGTCCCGCCCGCGACTCGGCGCGAAATCGAAACGGAATTTCTGCCCCGGGACGGAACGCATCGCGGCGACCGCGTTCTGCCAGTACTTCTTCCACGCGGCCGGGTCCGGTCCGCAGCGGTGGGTGTACGTGGTGCCGTTCATCTCCCAGCCGAGCACGATGATCGTGTCCGGGATCTTGAGCTCGACCAGCCGCTCGGCCAGCTTCTTGAAGTGCTCGTCGTACTGGCCCCGGGCGCCCCGCGCCAACAGTCTGCGCACCCTGTTGTCCGGTACCTCGACCTCGTTGAGGGCCTGCATCGGGACGTTCAGGACGAGGGTGCGGTCGGGCCGCTCCCTGCGCCAGGCGGCCCAGGGGTCGAGGAAGCCCGCGCCCCCCTCGATGTCCAACCAGCTGTCCCCGGGCAGATAGGTGTGCCCCACTTTGATGTCGGTCCCGCCGAGCCATTTCTCCAGCCCGGCGATCTGTTTGACGCCGAGGGCGCCGGAATCCAGGAAGGCGCCGAAATTCAGCGCGGAGGGCTGCCGCGCCGGGGGGTCATCGCCTTTGCCGGGTGGCTTGACTTCGATGCCCGGTGCCAGGGCCAGACTGAAGAGTGCACCGGCTGTCAGAACACTCGCGGTGAAGGTGGCCGCCCGATGACGCCGCTGACGCATGTGCGCTCCCTGGTTCTGAGGCCTCTCCCCGGGTTCCCGGTTGGAAAATATTCTTATTACGCCGATCGGGAGGATAAGCAGCCCTGCGCCCCAAGACCCCCGAACGGGCGTACGCGGCAGGGCCAGTCGAGCACGCCACGCCGCACGGCACGCCGAAGGGCCCGGCTCCTGAAAAGGAACCGGGCCCTTGGCGACGCGGGCGAGTCCTGCCCTGTCTGCTTCTTGATGGCCTCTCGGCGAGCACCCTCAACTGACCGCACTATTACGGGAGTTGTCCGGCCATCTCGGCTTCCCCGGGTGCCCGCCTCGGCCGTCACTTGCCGCGAGTGGGGGCGTCGGCGGACCCGCCGGGTCAGGCCTGGGCCAGCGCCCTGCCACGCCGGTAGAGGACGCCCCCGCCGAACACGAGCCCGGCGGCGGCCCCGCCGGCGATCGCGAGCAGCGCCGGGTCGGCCCCGGTCTCGGCGAGGTGAGCGGCCGCGGGAGCCTGCGTGGCCGGCATGACGACCCGGGGCGCGGACTGCGCGTGCGGGGCGGGCATGGCGTTCCGGGCCTGCGGAACGCGCGGCACCACGGGAGCGTGCGGGACGTCGTGGGGCATGTGGCGCGCGGGCGGAGCCTCGTACACGGGCGGCATGTGATGGACCGGAGGTACGTGGTGCAAGGGCGGGGCCCCGTGCACCGACGGCACGCGGCGGACAGGCGGAGCCTCGTGCACCGGGGACACGTGGCGCATGGGCGGGACCTCGTGCACCGGAGGTACGTGGCGCATCGGCGGAACCTCGTGCATGGGCGGCACGTGGTGCGCAGGCGGCGCGTGATGGGCGGGAGGTACATGGTGCATGGGAGGGCTCTGGTGCACCGGAGGCGCGTGATGAACCGGCGGCATGTGGTGGACCGGCGGGGCCTCGTGCACGTGGGGTGCGTGATGCACGGGCGGAGCGTGGTGAACCGACGGACCGTGGTGCGCAGGGGGTGTGTGGTGGCTCGAAGGCACGTGGTGCATGGGAGGCATGTGATGTGCAGGAGGCGCGTGGTGGGCAGCAGGCGCGTGGTGCGCGGGCGGTGCGTGGTGGGCCGGAGGCGCGTGGTGGGCTGCGTGGTGCGAGGGGCCCGTCGGCCCGGTGGTGCAGTGGTTTCCCATCACCGGGTTGAGCAGGCCCACGACGTTCGCCGTGATCCCGCACACCTGTGCCGGGACGTCCAGCGGTGCGGCGGCCGAGTTGCCCGCCAGGGCTCCCGGGGAGTCGCTCGTCACGGAGTGCGCCTGGCCGGCCGCGCCGCGGGGGTGGGGGCCGAACCCGTACTCGGCGGCGTACTCACGCTCGTCCCGAGAAACGTCCTCGGACCCGTATCCGACCTCGGAGCCGTGCTCCTCCCCGTATCGGCCCGCGTCCTGTCCGCCGCTCTCCTGCTCCCCCTTTCCCTTCCCTTTCCCCTTCCCCTTCTTCGGCGAGACGGTGGCGCAGCGGTTGCCGAAGGTCGGGTTGAGGGCTCCGGCCGGGTCCACCGTGTTCCCGCAGGCCTGGACCGGGATGTCCAGCGGCGCAGAGATCGTGTTCCCCGACAGCAGGCCCGGCGACCCCGTGCTCTCGGCGTCGGTGCCGGCCGCCTGAGCGTAATTACCGCTCATCGAAATCACGCTCGTGGCTGCCACGGCAGTGAAAAGGGACTTGCTGATGACCTGGCGCAATGGGCTGTCTTCCGTATCGCGGTGAAAAAGCGGGGAAACCGAATTTGGGGCGTGCGGACGGCACGCCCCAAAATCGGAGTGGAGGGTCTGGCGGCTACGTCACTTGTTGACGCAGGCGCTGCCGAACGCCGGGTTCAGCAGCGCGATGACGTTAACGGTGTTGCCGCACACGTTGATCGGAACGTGGACCGGAACCTGGAGCAGGTTGCCCGACAGAACACCCGGGCTGCCGACCGCGGCACCCTCGGCCCCGGCGTCGGCGAACGCAGGAGCGGCACCACCAGCGGCGACGACCAGACCGGCCAGAACCGTCGCAGTCTTCATGTACTTCACGTGGTTTTCCTTCCCTCAGTCAAAACGTCACGCAACCAGTCGTTGCTCACGGCGTGTTGCCAGAGCTTTCGCCCAAGGTGCCGCTGACGACTGGGTAACGAATGAGTCAGGGAAAGGAAACCGAATGGGAAGAGCCGTCCCGAGTTCCTCACCCATACGCCAGAAAGGCAGCCCTGCGTCCAGACACCACGCCCACGGGGCATTTGGCGAACAAAAGAACTCGGGCTGCCGCGGCCCGAAGGGACCGCGGCAGCCCGAGCTGCCGGCTGACCCGAATCACCTGCTGCCGGCACCGTTGCTGGAGAGGATCGGGATCTGGTTCAGGATGTGCGAGAGCGGCTCGTCGCCCTTGGCCTGAGTCGAGTTCTCGGTGCACTGCTGGTTCTGCGGCGCGGACAGGACCGGCACGTCCTGGAGCACGGAGACCGGCACGAAACCGACGATGGCCGCGGCGTTGCCCTTGACCGGAACGCCGAGGCAGGGCTTGTTCAGGCTGCCCTGGACCAGGGAGAGCTGGGGGCTCATGTCGCCCTCGGTCTTCGAATTGCCGAAGGCCTGCTTCGCGCCGTTGCCACTGAACGAGGTCGAGCCGTCGTGGTTGCCGATGGCCATGGCCTGGGGGGCCAGCATGGCCGAGGCGCCGACCAGCGAAACGGTGGCAGCGGAAGCGGCCATAACCTTCTTGAGCATGGTCTTCCCTTTTCTTGGTGGAGAGCATGTGCAGTACCGCGCTCAAAATCCACCGCGCCGTACTACTGACTTGTCAACTTCGCCACACCGGATTGGTTCCGGCGCTTCACCCGAATGGTTCCCCAGCGATTCGAAAGAGATACCGAACGCCACGTTTCAAGGGCCCCCGAAAGGTGGCATCGGATCTCCATATAATCCAAACCGATAAAAGGGAGTTGGACGCCCAGTCGACGGAACAGGCCGTAGGTCTCATTTTCGTACGGCCGAAGGAGTGAAGGGCAGAAACCAATCCGCAAGGGAGCCCGTTGGTCAGGTGGCTCCGTATGGGGCAGCCACGTATGGGGCATTCACCAGAAAGGGACCAGCGTGATCAAGAAGGCTATGGCGGCAGCAGCCGTCGGCGTGTCCGTCGTCGGCGTGTCCGCGGCGATGGCGCCGCAGGCGATGGCGATCGGCAACCACGACGGCGCGACCTCGGTCAGCGGCAACGGTGCGATGCAGTCGTACGGGAACTCCGCAACGTACGGCAACATGAGCCCGCAGATCGCGCTGATCCAGGGCTCGTTCAACAAGCCCTGCATCGCCCTGCCCGCCAAGGCCAACCTCGCGTCCCTCGTCGGCGTCGTGCCGGTCTCCGTGCTCCAGGACGTGCCCGTTCTCTCGGCGCCGCAGAACCAGCAGTGCACCGAGAACTCGACTCAGGCCAAGGGCGACGAGCCGCTCTCGCACATCCTGGACCAGATCCCGATCCTCTCCAGCAACGGTGCCGACAAGCGCTGAGCCAAGCTTTCGCCAGGACAGCCGGACCTCTGCCCATCCCTTCGGCGGTCCGGCATCCTGTTTTCCACCGGCCGGATCACCGGGCTTCCCCCGGCGGTCCGGCTTTTCCGTGCCCGGAACCGGGCGGCGGAATCAGAAAGTCCGGCAAATCAAGAAGGCCAGGAGGGGCCGTTGACGAGCTGGTTCCATTCCCAGTCGGGCCGCCCCGGAAGCGTTCGGCCCTCGGCGGCCCAGGAACGCACCAGAGCCGCATATACGGGTTCGGCCGCCGCCTCGCTCTCGAATCGCTGCCGGGTGATCGGGATGAAAGTCTGCCGGTGCCAGGCACCGTGCGTCTCCGTCATGTTTCCTCACCATCGGTTCGCGGTTACTGCCTAATACCACGGCCGGGCGGAGTCGATTCCGTAAATGCTCTGTACGGGGGACAGAGCGGAACCAAAAGAGATTCTTACCGTTTGTCTTCACAGATACCCGTCAGTGGAATCAGACCAACAGGAGTAGACATGCAGAAGTTGTGGTCGGCCGCAGCCGTCGCCGCAGCCGTGTCCGGGGTCGCGATGATGGCCGCACCGCACGCGATGGCGATCGGCAACCACAGCGGCCCGACGTCGCTCAGCGGCAACGGGGCCAAGCAGGCCTTCGGCAACTCGAAGACCGAGGGCGACATGAGCCCCCAGATGACCCTGGTCCAGGGCTCCCTGAACAAGCTCTGCGCCGGTGTTCCGGTCAAGGTCAACGCCGCGTCCATCGTCGGCGTCGTGCCCGTCTCCGTGCTCCAGGACGTGCCGGTCCTGTCCGCGCCGCAGAACCAGCAGTGCACCGAGAACTCGACCCAGGCCAAGGGCGACGAGCCGCTCTCGCACTCCCTGGACCAGATCCCGGTCCTCTCGAACAACGGCGCCGACAGCAGCTGAGCTGCCTGAACGACGGCCGGCCCCGGTCACCCGGGGCCGGCCTTCCGCTGTCGGGGCGCGGTGGGCACGCTCACCGCGGCGGTGCCCACCGCGCTGGGCCGTCGCTCAGCGCAGGGCCTCGTCGAGCAGCACCGCCCACTGCGCCACGACCCGCTCCCGGCGCGCCGCGTCGTCGGTGAGCAGGTTCGCCAGGCCCAGCCCCCGGGCCATGTCGAGGAAGCCCTGCACCGTCTCACGTACCCCCGGCACGGCTTCGTCGGCGGCGAGCAGGTCCACCGCGATGCGGTGGGATTCGCGGCCCACCCTGGCCTCCAGTTCGGTCACCCGGGCGTGTAGCTGCGCTTCGTTGGACGCGGCGACCCACAGGTGCAGCGCGGCCCGGAACAGCGGTCCGGTGTAGAGCCCGACCAGCGCGCGGACGACCTCCTTGCGGTCCGTGCGGTCCAGTGCCCGCAGGGCCGAGGAGCGCTGTTCGGCGACGTACTCGACGGCCGCCGTGAACAGGTCCTCCCGGGTCCGGAAGTGGTGCTGGGCGGCGCCCCGTGAGACCCCGGCGCGCTCGGCGACCACCGACACGGTGGACCCCGCCCAGCCGTGCTCGGCCAGGCAGGCGACGGCCGCTTCCAGCAGGCGCTGCCGGGTGGCCCGGCTGCGGTCCTGCTTCGGGGTCTTCGGTGGGGTCACAACACCCATGCGGGGTCCCGTCGTTCGAGGAAGGCCGTCACTCCCTCCCGCGCCTCGGCGGAGGCGAAGAGGGACGCCGAGCGGGCGGTCAGCTCCTTCGACCAGCGGTCGAATGCCTCCGCCACGGTAGCCGTCAGCAGAGCCTTCGACGCGGCCAGGCCCCCCGGCGCCGACCTGCGCAGTCCGTCGAGGACCGGCCCGAGGGCCTCGTCCACGTCGTCCGCGGCCAGCGTCACCAGTCCCGTGCGGGCCGCCTCCGCCGCGTCGAACCGCTCGCCCGTCAGGAAGTACCGGCTCGCGGCGCGCGGTTCCATGCGGGCGAGCACCGGCATGGAGATCACCGCCGGTGCCAGGCCGAGCCGGGTCTCGGTGAACGCGTACGACGACGCGGGGCCGGCCACCGCGATGTCGCACGCGGCGAGCAGGCCTAGGCCGCCCGCGCGGACGTGTCCGGTGACCCGCGCCACGACGGGCTTGGGGAGCTCCACCACGGTGCGCATCAGCGTCACGAAGCCCGCCGGGTCGGGCGGCGACTTCAGGTCGGCGCCCGCACAGAACGTGCCGCCGGTGTGGGTGAGCAGCACGGCCCGCACCCCGGGGTCGCCGCCGCACCGCGACAGTTCGGCTCCCAGTTCGGCCACCAGGGCCGCGGACAGCGCGTTGCGGTTGGCGGGCGAGTCGAGGGCGATGGTGGTGATGCCCCGCTCGTGGGCCGTCCGGATGTGTGTCACGCCTCGTCCTTCTCTCGTTGGCGCAGCTCGCGCCGCAGGATCTTGCCGGACGCGGCCCGGGGCACCCGCCCGACGAACTCCACCCTGCGGAGCTTCTTGTACGGGGCGACGCGTTCGGCGACATACGCCATCACCTCGTCCGCACCGAGGTCGGGCGCGGACGGCTGGCGTACGACGAAGGCCTTGGGCACCTCGTTGCCGTCCGCGTCGTACACGCCGATGACGGCGGCGTCCGCGATGGCGGGGTGAGTGAGCAGCAGGGCCTCCAGGTCGGCGGGGGCGACCTGGAAGCCCTTGTACTTGATGAGTTCCTTCACCCGGTCGACGACGTAGAGCCAGCCGTTCTCGTCGACGCGGCCGACGTCGCCGGTGTGGACCCAGCCGTCGGCGTCGATCAGGGCGGCGGTGGCGTCGGGGCGGCCGAGGTAGCCCTTCATGACCTGCGGGCCGCGGATCGCGATCTCGCCCTCCTCGCCGGGCTCCGCGTCGCGGGCCGGATCGTCCAGGCGCAGGATGCGCATCTCGGTGGACGGCAGGAGCTTGCCGACCGCGCCCGCGGGTGGATCCACAGCGGCCAGCGGCACGGTGTGGGTGCCCGGCGAGAGCTCCGTCATGCCGTACGCCTGCCGCACCGGCGGCAGCTTCAGGCGGGCCGAACAGGCCGCTGCCAGGCGGGAGTCGAGGGGGGCTGCGGCGCTGACGACGTACTCCAGGGACGACAGGTCGTACTGCGCGACCGCCGGGTGCTTGGCGAGGGCGAGGACGATCGGCGGGGCGACGTACAGGCCGGTGATGCGGTGCTTCTCGATCGCGCCGAGGAACTGGCCGAGGTCGAAGCGCGGCAGCACGACGACCGTGGCGCCGCTGCGCAGCGGCGCGTTCAGGAGGGCCGTCATGCCGTAGATGTGGAAGAAGGGCAGCACCGCGAGGATGCGTTCGCCGGGCACCATCGGTATCAGCGGGTGCAGTTGGGCCAGGTTGGTGGCGATGCTGCGGTGGGTGAGCATGACGCCCTTGGGGACGCCGGTGGTGCCGGAGGAGTACGGCAGTACGGCGATGTCCTCGCCGGGGTCGATGGCCACGGCCGGTTCGGGCGCGTCGGCCGTCAGCAGGTCGTGGACGATCGAGCGGTGTCCTTCAGCCCGGTCGCAGACGAAGATCTCCTCGATGCAGCCGACGAGTTCGGCGGCGCGGCGGGCGGTCTCCAGGAGTGGCGAGAGGGTGACGATCCAGCGCGCCGAGGAGTCCGCGAGCTGCTTGGCGAACTCCTCGGCGGTGCACAGCGGGTGGACGGTGGTGACGGCGGCGCCGGCCCGGGTGGCTCCGTAGAACACGACGGGGTAGAGGATGGAGTTGGGGCTGTGCAGCGCGAGCACGTCCCCCTTGCGCACTCCGGCCGCGGCCAGGGACGCCGCCAACTTGCGGTGGCGGACGTCCAGTTGGCCGTAGGTGATGGAGGTGGCTCCGCTCGGGTCCGTGCCGTCGATGAGCGCGACGGCGTCCGGGTGCGTGGCGGTGGAGCGGCCGAGGACCGCCTCGTGGATGGGCTCGTCGACGACGGCCACGTCGGCGTACTCGCTGCGGTGGACGCGGGGTGCGGGAACGGAAGGGGAGTCCATGGAGGGGTCTCCTAGTACGACTGAGCGGATTTGTCGAGGTCCCGGGGGCCGCAGCCCCTTCAGGGGCGCGGGGAACTGCGCGACCAGCCACGCCGGGCCCGCGGCCGAACAACCGCACCTCCAGCGAAGCGCCTAGTACGACTTGGGCAGCCCAAGGGACTGGTGGGACACGTAGTTGAGGATCATTTCGCGGCTGACCGGCGCGATCCGGGCCACCCTGGCGGCGGTGATGAGCGATGCGAGCCCGTACTCGCGGGTCAGGCCGTTGCCGCCGAGGGTGTGGACGGCCTGGTCGACCGACTTCACACAGGCTTCGGCGGCCGCGTACTTGGCCATGTTGGCCGCCTCGCCCGCCCCGGCGTCGTCGCCCGCGTCGTACAGCGCGGCGGCCCTCTGCATCATCAGCCGGGCCAGTTCGAGTTCGATGTGGGCCTGGGCGAGGGGGTGCGCGATGGCCTGGTGACCACCGATGGGGTGCTTCCACACCTGCCGGGTCGTCGCGTAGTCGACGGCCTTGGCGAGCGCGTAGCGGCCCATGCCGATCGCGAACGCGGCCGTCATGATGCGCTCGGGGTTGAGCCCGGCGAAGAGCTGGAGCAGACCGGCGTCCTCGTCGCCGACGAGGGACTCGGCGGGCAGCCGCACATCGTCGAGGACGAGCTCGAACTGCTTCTCCGCGGCCTGGAGTTCCATGTCGATCTGCGAGCGCCGGAAGCCGGGGGCGTCGCGCGGGACGATGAACAGGCAGGGCTTGAGGCTGCCGGTCCGCGCGTCCTCGGTGCGGCCGACGATGAGCGTGGCGTCGGCTATGTCCACGCCGGAGATGAACACCTTGCGGCCGCTCAGGACCCAGCCGTCGCCCTCGCGCCGCGCGGTGGTGGTGATGCGGTGCGAGTTGGAGCCCGCGTCGGGTTCGGTGATGCCGAAGGCCATGGTGAGCGTGCCGTCGGCGAGGCCCGGCAGCCACTTTCGCCGCTGGAGCTCGGTGCCGAAGCGGGCGATGACCGTGCCGCAGATGGCGGGCGAGACGACCATCATCAGGAGCGGGCAGCCCGCCGCCCCCAACTCCTCAAGAACAATGGACAGTTCGGCCATTCCACCGCCCCCGCCCCCGTACTGCTCGGGCAGGTTGACGCCGAGGTAGCCGAGCTTGGCGGCTTCCGCCCACAGCGCCGCGCGGTCGAATCCGCGCCCGTGGCGGGCGCCGAGCGCGGCGACGGCGGCGCGCAGATCCTTGTTCTCCTGGCTCTCGATGACGCTGGTCATGCTTGGTCAGCCTCCTGGACGACGGCGAGCAGGGCGCCGACCTCGACCTGGCGGCCGGGGGCGGCGTGGAGCGCGGTGAGCGTGCCGGAGGCGGGAGCGGTGATGCGGTGCTCCATCTTCATGGCCTCCAGCCAGAGCAGCGGCTGTCCCGCGCGGACGCGGCAGCCTTCCTCGACGCCGTCGGCGACCCGCGCGACCACCCCCGGCATGGGGGCGAGCAGCGAACCGGGTGCGACGAGGTCGCTGGGGTCGGTGAAGCGGGGGTGGGCGGTGAGGGCGTATCCCGCCGACGGGGTGTCGACATACACGGTGTCGCCGTGCCGCGTGACGGTGAACTCCCGCTGTACGCCGTCCACTTCGAGCCGTACCCGGCCGGGATCGGCTCGTTCGACACGTACCTCGGGACAGCCGTCGACTTCGAGGCCGTGGCGGGTGAGGCGGTAGCGGACCTCGTGCTCGCCGTACCGCTTGACCTGTGGCTGCGAGGGTACGTTGCGCCAGCCGCCGCCGAATCGGCCGGCTCGGGAGGCCGCGTCGGCGAGGGCGGCGGCGAGGGCCGCGTGGTGCGCGCCGGGGCCGGGTTCGGTGAGCTCGGCGAGGTGGCGGTCGTAGAAGCCGGTGTCGAGACGGGCTTCGGTGAAGTCCGGGTGGCGCAGCGAACGTACGAGCAGGTCGCGGTTGGTCGCCGGGCCGTGGATGCGGGCGCGCTGGAGGGCGCGGGCGAGTTTGCGGGCGGCCTCGGCGCGGGTCGGAGCGTGCGCGATGGCCTTGGCGAGCAGCGGGTCGTAGTGGACGCCGACGGTGTCGCCGGTACGGAAGCCGCTGTCCAGCCGGACGCCGGGCACGTCCAGTTGGTGGACGGTTCCGGTCTGCGGGGCCCAGTCGGCCGCCGGGTCCTCCGCGTAGAGCCGGGCCTCGATGGCGTGACCCTGCGGGGCGGGCGGATCGTGCGGGAGGGCGTCGCCCTCGGCGACGCGGATCTGGAGGGCCACCAGGTCGATGCCGAACACGGCCTCGGTGACGGGGTGTTCGACCTGTAGGCGGGTGTTCATCTCCAGGAAGTGGACCTTCCCGTCGGCGACCAGGAACTCGACGGTGCCCGCGCCCCGGTAGTCGGTCGCCTTCGCGGCGCGGACGGCCAGGGCGTGGAGTTCCGCGGTCGCATCCGGGCCGAGACCGGGCGCCGGGGCCTCCTCGATGACCTTCTGGTGGCGGCGCTGGAGCGAGCAGTCGCGGGTGCCGAGCGCCCAGACGGTGCCGTGGGCGTCGGCGAGGATCTGCACCTCGATGTGGCGCCCGCCCTCGATGTAGGGCTCGACGAAGACGTCGCCGTCACCGAACGCGCCAAGCGCTTCGGCGCGGGCTGTCGTCAACTCGTCGTCCAGATAGCCCAGTTGGCGTACGACGCGCATGCCGCGCCCGCCGCCGCCCGCCGCCGCCTTGATCAGCAGGGGGAGGTCGGCGGGGGTGACGTCGGCCAGGTTCAGGGGTGGCAGGCCCATGAGCTCCTTGGCGCGGGTCTTGGAGGCCATGGCCTCGATGGCCGCGGGGGGCGGGCCGATCCAGGTGAGTCCGGCGTCGGCGACGGCCCGCGCGAAGTCGGCGTTCTCGGAGAGGAAGCCGTACCCGGGGTGCACGGCGTCGGCCCCCGCCGCGAGCGCGGCCCGCACGATGAGGTCGCCGCGCAGATACGTCTCGGCGGGCGTCGCCCCGGGCAGCCGTACGGCGGTGTCGGCCTCGCGTACGTGCAGCGCGCCCGCGTCGGGGTCGGAGAACACGGCGACGGTGGCGATGCCCAGGTCTCGGCAGGTGCGAAAGACCCGGCAGGCTATCTCGCCCCGGTTGGCGACGAGTACGGACTTGATCATGGCCCTCACATCCGGAAGATGCCGAAGCCGCCGCGGGCGCCTTCGACGGGGGCGGTGTGGATCGCGGACAGGCAGAGCCCGAGGACGGTCCGGGTGTCGCGGGGGTCGATGACCCCGTCGTCGTACAGCCGCCCGGACAGGAACATCGGCAGCGACTCGGCCTCGATCTGCTGCTCCACCATCGCGCGCAGGGCGGCGTCCGCGTCATCGTCGTACGGCCGGCCCTTGGCCTCGGCGGAGGCGCGGGCCACGATCGACAGGACGCCGGCGAGCTGCTGGGGGCCCATGACGGCGGACTTGGCGCTCGGCCAGGCGAACAGGAAGCGCGGGTCGTAGGCGCGGCCGCACATGCCGTAGTGACCGGCGCCGTAGGAGGCGCCGAGGAGGACGGAGAGGTGCGGTACGCGGGAGTTGGACACCGCGTTGATCATCATCGCGCCGTGCTTGATGATGCCGCCCTGCTCGTACTCCTTGCCGACCATGTAGCCGGTGGTGTTGTGCAGGAAGAGCAGCGGTATGTCGCGCTGGTTGGCGAGCTGGATGAACTGGGCGGCCTTCTGGGACTCGGCGGAGAAGAGCACGCCCTGGGCGTTGGCGAGGATCCCGACGGGGTAGCCGTGCAGCTCGGCCCAGCCGGTGACCAGGCTCGGCCCGTACAGCGGTTTGAACTCGTCGAAGTCGGAGGCGTCCACGATCCGGGCGATGACCTCGCGCGGGTCGAAGGGGGTCTTCAGGTCCTCGGCCACGATGCCGAGCAGCTCGTCCTCGGAGTACTTGGGCGGCGCCGCGATCGTCACCGGATCCGGGTGCGCCTTGCGGTGGTTGAGGCGGGCGACGATGCGGCGCGCCTGACGGATCGCGTCCTGTTCGTCCACGGCGAAGTGGTCGGCGAGACCCGAGGTGCGGGCGTGCATCTCGGCGCCGCCGAGCGACTCGTCGTCGCTCTCCTCACCGGTCGCCATCTTGACGAGCGGCGGCCCGCCGAGGAACACCTTCGACCGGTCCTTGATCATGACCGTGTGGTCGGACATGCCGGGGACGTACGCGCCGCCCGCCGTGGAGTTCCCGAAGACGACGGCGATCGTGGGTATCCCGGCGGCGGACAGCCGCGTGATGTCCCGGAAGATCGCGCCGCCCGGGATGAAGATGTCCTTCTGGCTGGGCAGGTCCGCGCCGCCGGACTCGACGAGGCTGATGCACGGCAGCCGGTTGGTGTACGCGATCTCGTTCGCGCGCAGCGCCTTCTTGAGGGTCCAGGGGTTGGACGCGCCGCCGCGCACGGTGGGGTCGTTGGCGGTGATCAGGCATTCGACGCCCTCGACGGTGCCGATGCCGGTGACCATGGAGGCGCCCACCGGGTAGTCGCTGCCCCATGCGGCGAGGGGGGACAGCTCCAGGAAGGGGGTGTCCGGGTCGAGCAGCAGCTCGATGCGCTCGCGGGGCAGGAGTTTGCCGCGCCCGCGGTGGCGTTCGCTGTACTTGGCACCGCCGCCGGCAAGCGCCTTGCCGTGCTCGGCGTCCAGCTCGGCGAGCTTGGTGAGCATCGCCGCGCGGGCGGCGCGGTACTCGGGGGCGGCGGGATCGAGGGCGGTGGGGAGGGTGGGCATGGGAGGCTCCTGAGGGTGGGCGCCTGCGGCGGACCTCAGCCCGCAGTCAGGCCCGTCCGGTGCTTGAGGACCGGGGGCCGGGGCAGTGCCGCCGGTTCGGAAGGGGCGGGCAGGGGCGAAGGTCACTCCAGCAACGACACCGGCACCGCCACCTCCCGGCTCCGCAGCCACTCCCCCAGTCCCTTCGCCTGGGGGTCGAAACGGGCCTGGGACGCGACCCCCTCCCCGAGCAGCCCCTCCACCACGAAGTTCAGCGCCCGCAGATTCGGCAGAAGGTGCCGGGTGACCTTCAACTCGCCTGTCTCAGGCAGCAGTTGACGGAACCGGTCGACGGTCAGAACATGCGCCAACCACCCCCACGCCGCATCCGACCGCGCCCACACCCCCACATTCGCGTCCCCGCCCTTGTCCCCGCTCCGCGCCCCCGCCACCAGCCCGAGCGGCACCCGCCGAGTCGCCTCCACGGGATCGAACGGCGGCAGCCCCGGCTCCACAACCGGCGCGAGGACCGCCGTACGCGCGGGCGGGGGAATCGACTCCCGTACGCCGTCCGCATGGACAGCCGCGTGCTCCACCGAGCCCGCGGCCACGTACGCCGCCTCGAACACCCCGTACGGCGCGCCCTTGCCGGGCGGGGCCGTGACGTGGAAGCCGGGGTAGCTGGCGAGCGCGAGTTCGACGGCGGCGCCGCTGACCACCCGGCCCACCGCGTCCGGGTCCGGGTCGCGGACGACCAGCCGCAGTAGCGCGCTCGCGCACTCCTCGGTGTCGGCGTCGGGCCGTTCGGTGCGGGACAGCTCCCATCCCACGTGTGCGGGACGCTGCTCGGCGCGGGCGAAGGCGTCCTCGATCTGCTCCCGCACCAGCTGGGCCTTCGCCTCGATGTCAAGGCCGGTCAGTACGAACACGACCTCGTTGCGCCAGCCTCCGATGCGGGTGAGCCCGGCCTTGAGCGTGGGCGGCGGCGCCTCACCCCGTACGCCGGTGACGCGCACCCGGTCGGGACCGTCCGGTTCGAGGCGTACGGTGTCGAGCCGCGCGGTGACGTCGGGTCCCGCGTACCGGGCGCCGGACGTCTCGTACAGGAGCTGCGCGGTCACCGTGCCGGTGTCGACGGCTCCGCCGGTGCCGGGGTGCTTGGTGATGACGGCCGTCCCGTCGGCGTGGAGCTCGGCGAGGGGAAAGCCGGGCCTTCGCAGGCCTTGACCCGTGAATTCCGTGAAGAAGGAGTAGTTCCCGCCGGTGGCCTGGGTTCCGCACTCCAGGACGTGCCCGGCGACGACCGCGCCCGCGAGCGCGTCGTACTCCTCGGGGCCCCAGCCGAACCACCACGCGGCCGGCCCGGTGACCAGGGCCGCGTCCGTCACCCGCCCCGTTACGACGATGTCGGCTCCACCGCGCAGACAGGCCGCGATGCCGCCGCCGCCCAGGTAGGCGTTGGCGGTGAGCACGCCCTCGGGCAGCGAAAGCCCGTCGCCCTCGACGTGGGCGACCCGTACCGGTACGCCCACCCGGTCCGCCAACTCCCGCACCGCACCGGCGAGTCCGGCCGGGTTGAGGCCGCCCGCGTTGGCGACGATCCGCACCCCGCGCTCGTGGGCGAGGCCGAGGCACTCCTCCAGCTGGCGCAGGAACGTCTTGGCATAGCCGAGCCGGGCATCGCGCAGCCGGTCCCGGCCGAGGATCAGCAGGGTGAGTTCGGCGAGGTAGTCACCGGTGAGCACGTCGAGCGGGCCGCCGGTCAGCATCTCCCGCATCGCGTCGAAGCGGTCGCCGTAGAAGCCGGAGGCATTGCCGATGCGCAGTATTCGTCCGGCCCGGTCCATCAGGTGCCCTCGGGCGTACGGGGCGGGCGGCCGGGTCCCGCCGGCCCGGCGAAGGCCTGGGCGATGTCGAGCCAGCGGTCGGCATCGGCGCCCTCGGCGCGCACGGCGGTGTCGCTGCGGTGCAGGCGCTGGGTGACCAGCAGACAGAAGTCCAACGCGGGCCCGGTGACGCGCTGTTGGGCGCCCTCGGGTCCGTACGTCCACAGCCCGGCGCCGTCCGGGGCGGTCAGCTCGACCCGGATCTCCTCGGCGGGCGGCGTCAACCCCCGTACGGAGAACGCGTAGTCGCGGGCCCGGACGCCGATGTGGGCGACGTGGCGCAACCGGTCGGTGGGCCTGCGGGTGCGGCCCAGCGCGTCGAACACGTCCTGGCCGTGCGCCCAGGTCTCCATGAGGCGGCCGGTGGCCATCGACGCGGTGGACATCGGCGGCCCGTACCAGGGGAACCGCGCCCCGGCCGGGGCCGCCCGCAGCGCGTCTTGCAGCTGTACGCGGCTGTCGCGCCACCAGGAGAGCAGCTCGGCGGGCGGAAGCAGGGCCCCCGCCTCGGCGCCGTCATCCACGAAGGTGTCCGGCGACTCGACGGCCTTCTCGACCTCCGCCGCGAACGCGTCCGGGTCGGTGACGGCGAGCAGCGCCGCGGTGTCGGTCCAGGCGAGGTGCGCGATCTGGTGGGCGATGGTCCACCCGGGGGCGGCGGTGGGCGTGGCCCACCGGGCCGGACTCAACTCGCCAATCAGGACGTCGAGTTCACCGCCTTCGGCGCGCAGATCGTCAAGTACGGCAAGAACGGCGTCGGTCGGGCCGGACGCTTGGGACACGGTGCGCTCCCCTCCGGGACAGCGGGTGTGCGGTGGAGCATGGCACCGGCACCAGAAACAAGCAAGCGTGCTTGCATTTATTTCCGGCCTTGTTTCTCGCCAGCCCGACCGGGCGGGACGGGAGGGGTGGGGAAGGGTTGGGGAGAGCACGCCACCAATCGCCGTCAAGATCCGCCGGGTTACGGGTCTGTCCCAGCGGCGGCGGCCGCGAACCGGTGCGGAGCGGGGGCGCGGACCGCCGTCCCGACCAGCCTGCGGCATGGCCCGGCGGGGTGCGCCCGGTGGCAGGTGCGCGCTGTGCGTCGGCTGTGCGTGTAACAGGAATGTCCTGGGCGGTGGTTGGGCGGAACGATTCACCAGGCCGGACCGGTCCTGATGGTCACAACGTTCGCTCGTACCGACCCGTACCGAGCGGCCCGTACCGCCAACCGATACCGAGGAAGAACCGATGCGCCTTCGCAGTCTCACCTTCGCAGCCCTGGCCGTTACCGCGGGTCTCTCGCTCACGGCCTGCCAGAGCGACGACGGCTCCCCGGCGCCGAGCGACCCGTCGGCCGCGTCCAGCGCGTCCGCCTCGGGCGGCGGTTCGGGCTCCTCCGGTTCGGATCAGGGCGGCGGGAAGGGCACGACCGCCGGGACCGGCTCCGGCGGCTCCGCCGGGAGCGCCAAGGGCGGCAAGTGCCGCACCGGCGACCTGAAGATCACGGCGACGGACAGCACCGTCGGTGGCGACGCGGATCGCACCGTCGCGGTGGAGTTCAAGAACGTCAGCGGTCACGACTGCTCGGTTTCCGGGTTCGCGGGGGTCGACCTGAAGACGAACTCGGGGTCGCTGTCGGCGAAGCGCACGGGGCAGTCGGCCAGCCCGTACACCCTCAAGAACGGGAAGTCGGTCTTCTTCGGCATCAACTACCCGGCCAACAACTCGGGCGGCTCCGGCGTCCGCGTCACCGGGCTCGTGGTGACCCCGCCGGGCGAGACGAAGTCGGTCACCCTCGCCTGGCCGGGCGCCGCCACGCTGCCCGTCACGGAGGGCGGCGACTCCCCGGTGAAGGTCGGCCCGATCGGCAGCGCCGGCCAGGGCGGCTGACCCCGACACGGCCGGGCCGGGGCCGCTCGGCGCTATCCCGAGACCGCCCCGACCTGCGTCCGCACCGCCCCCATGCTCGCCCCGATCACGAGCGCGATCGCCAGCGCCTGAAGCCAGGACAGCGCCTGGCCCAGGATGAGGAAACCCGCCGTCGCCGCGATCGCCGGTTCGAGACTCATCAGGACCGCGAAGGTGGACGCGGGCAGGCGGCGCAGGGCGAGGAGTTCGAGGGTGTACGGAAGCACCGAGGACAGCACCGCCACGGCCGCGCCGAGCGCCATGGTCGACGGGACGAGCAGCGTGCTTCCCGCCTGCGCGATGCCGATCGGCAGGAAGAGCACCGCCGCCACCGCCATCGCGAGTGCCAGCCCGTCGGCCTGCGGGAAACGCCGCCCGGTGCGCGCGCTGAACAGGATGTACACCGCCCAGCACGCACCCGCCCCCAGCGCGTAGGCGGCGCCCACCGGGTCCAGGGCGTCGAAGCCGCCGCCGCCGAGCAGGACGACCCCGGCGAGCGCGAGACCCGCCCACAGGAGGTTGACGAGGCGGCGGGAGGCGATCACGGAGAGGGTGAGCGGGCCGAGCACCTCAAGGGTGACGGCGACGCCGAGGGGGATGCGGTCGACGGCCTGGTAGAACAGCCCGTTCATGCCGGCCATCACGGTGCCGAACGCGACGACCGTGCCCCAGTCGGCCCGCGAGTGTCCACGCAGTTTCGGACGGCAGATCAGCATGAGCACGATCGCCGCGGCGGCGAGGCGCAGTGTGACGACTCCCGCGGCGCCCGCCCTCGGCATCAGGGTCACCGCCACGGCGGCGCCGAACTGCACGGATATGCCGCCCGCCACCACGAGCGCGACCGGCCCGAGCCCGGCCCGCCGGCCGCCCCCGCCACGCTTCAGCGCACCGGCCGCCTCCGGCACGGCGACGGCGGCCGCCGCGACCGGCTCCGCCGCACGTGCGCTGTTGACCGGATTCACCGGCACTCCCCTCACAGATCAGCCCAGGGCTCGAAGGTTCCGCGGCAACGAAAGCGGCCGCGGGAGAGCCCCCGGGAACGGCAGTCCATCTTGATGAACTATCGCATCCACTATGTTGCACTGCACCTCGCGAGCGCAACAGCCTTCCCGGATCAAACGGAAGGGTGCCCTCCATCTAATGTAAGCGGCGCTTCGGCTTCCTACCCCTCACCGTCCAGCCGCTCCGCGAGCACCTCGGCGAGGTGCCGGGCCCTGCGACCGGCCAACTGGGCCAGCTGCGTACGGCAGGAGTAGCCGTCGGCCAGCACTTCGGTGCCGGGCGGAGCGTCCCGTACCGCGGGGAGCAGCTGTTCCTCCGCGCAGGCCACCGACACCTCCCAGTGGCCGCGTTCGAACCCGAAGTTCCCGGCGAGCCCGCAGCAGCCCCCGCTCAGCCCGCCCGTCAGGCCCGCCTTCTCGCGCAGCCGGCGCTCGGCGGCGTCCCCCAGCACCGCGTGCTGATGGCAGTGGGTCTGCCCCACGACCGGGCGGTCGACCCGCGGCGGGTCCCAGTACGGCGCGCGCTCCTCGACGGCCTGCGCGAAGGTGCGCACCGCGGCCGCGAGGCGGGCGGCCCGCGGATCGGCGGGGAGCAGCTCGGGCAGGTCCGTACGCAGGGCGGCCGCGCAGCTCGGTTCGAGTACGACGACGGACAGGCCCGCCTCGCCCAGGAGCGGGTCCATGACGTCCAGGGTGCGGCGCATGACCGTCCGCGCGCGGTCGAGCTGTCCGGTGGAGACGTAGGTGAGGCCGCAGCAGACGCGGCCCGCCGGGAGTGCCGCGTCCACCCCCGCGTCCGCCAGGACGCGCAGAGCCGCCCGGCCCACCTGCGGGGAGAGGTGGTTGGTGAAGGTGTCCGGCCACAGGATCACGTCCGGGTCCGGCGGTGCCGGCCTGCTCCGCACGGCGCGCAGGAAGGTGCGCGGCGCGAGAGCCGGGAGCGTCCGCTCCGGCGCGATCCCGGCGAGCTGTTTGGCGAGGGCGGCCAGCGGGCGGACGCGGGCCGCCGCGTTCAGCGGGCGGGCCAGCGGCGCGGCCACCCGCAGCCACTCGGGGAGCCGGCCCATCGCGTAGTGGGCGGCGGGACGGCGGCGCCCCTGGTAGTGCTGGTGCAGGAACTCCGCCTTGTACGTGGCCATGTCCACGCCGACCGGGCAGTCGCTGCGGCAGCCCTTGCAGGACAGGCACAGATCGAGCGCGTCGCGCACCTCCTCGGAGCGCCAGCCGTCCGTGACCACCTCCCCCGCGAGCATCTCGTGCAGCAGCCGGGCCCGGCCCCGCGTCGAATGCTGCTCCTCCCCGGTGGCCCGGAAGGACGGGCACATCACATCGGCTGAACTCCCCTTCTCCGTACGGCATTTGGCGACGCCCACACATCTGCGGACCGCCGCCGTGAAGTCGCCCCCGTCGTGCGGGTAGCCGAACGCCACGTCCACCGGCCGCCGCGGCAGCACCTCGAAGCGCAGGTTCTCGTCGAGCCGGGCGGGCCGGGCGAGGATGCCTGGGTTGAGGATCCCGGCCGGGTCCCAGAGGTCCTTGAACTCGCCGAAGACGCCGACCAGTTCACTCCCGTACATCTTCGGGAGCAGCTCGGCGCGGGCCTGCCCGTCGCCGTGTTCGCCGCTGAGCGAGCCGCCGTGCGCGACGACCAGGCCGGCCAGGTCCTCGGAGAAGTCCCTGAAGCGCGCAATACCGGCGGGCGTCAACAGGTCGAAGTCGATGCGGACATGAATGCAGCCGTCCCCGAAGTGCCCGTACGGGGCGCCGCGCAGCTCGTGGGATGAGAGGAGGTTGCGGAACTCCTTCAGATACGTGCCCAGTCGGGCGGGCGGCACCGCGCAGTCCTCCCAGCCGGGCCAGGCCTCGGTGCCGTCGGGCATCCGGGTCGCGGTGCCCGCGGCGTCCTCGCGGATCCGCCACAGCGCGCGCATCCCGGCCGGGTCGCTCACCACGGCGGTCGCGAGCGCGTCTCCCGCGCGCGCCAGCTCCGCGGCGCGCGCCCGCGCTTCGCTCTCCGTCGCCCCACCGCTCTCCACGAACAGCCAGGCCCCGCCGCGCGGCAGTCCGACCTCGCCGCGCACCCGTACGAGGTCGGCGGCCATGCCCTCCACGGTCAGCGGGCGGTACCGGAGGAGCCCGGGGGCCGCCTCGGCCGCCGCGCTCTCATCCGCGTAGCCGAGCACGGCGAGGGCGAGGGCGGGCGGTGGCTCCACCAGGCGGACGGTCGCCTCGGTGACCACCCCCAGCGTGCCCTCACTGCCGCAGAACGCCCGCGCGAGATCGGCGCCGCGCTCGGGGAGCAGGGCGTCCAGGGCGTAGCCGGAGATGCGGCGCGGCAGATCCTGGGGGTAGCCGGTGCGCAGGATCGACAGATGACGGCTGACGAAATCGCTCAGTCCGGCAGGCGCCGTCGAGTTCCGCCAGCCCTGCGCAAGGTGGTGAAACGTGCCCTGGGCGCCGACGACGCCGAGGTCACGGATGTTGTCGGCCGTCGTCCCCCAGGCCACCGAGTGCGATCCGCACGCGTTGTTGCCGATCATCCCGCCCAGCGTGCACCGGCTGTGCGTCGAGGGATCGGGCCCGAAGGTGAGCCCGTACGGGGCGACCGCCTCGCGCAGTACGTCGAGCACAACTCCCGGCTGCACCACGGCAGTCCGCTCCTCGGCATTGACCGAGACGAGTGAGCGCATGAAGCGGGTGAAGTCGAGCACGACCCCGGTGCCGGTCGCCTGGCCCGCGATCGAGGTGCCGCCACCGCGCGACACCACCGGCACCCCGTACGTCCGGCAGACCTCAAGGACGGCCGCCACGTCGTCCGCGTCGCGCGGGGCGACCACGCCCAGGGGTACCCGGCGGTAGTTCGAGGCGTCCATCGTCGTCAGGGCGCGGGCGGTGGCCGTGAAGTCCACCCGGCCGCGCACCACCCGCAACAGCTCCCGCTCCAGCTCGCGTTCGGGTCCGGTGTTCTGCGCGCCATCCTCCATGGGCCCAGGATGCCCCGGCGCGGGCCGGTTCCGGGCCCGAGACCGGCCGCTCGCGAGCCGGGCGCGGCGCTGCCGCCCTGTCCTGATACAGCCTCAGATGGCCGGAATATGGCTCTCCGAGGCCCTTCAGCGACCACAATGAGCCGCAATCTTCACCAAGAACTATCCATTTCGCTCACCAACTCTCCTATAGTTACCCCTCATTACCGGCCCCCTCCAGGAACACTTCCTTCCGTTTCGCCCGCCATTAGCGCTGTAAGGCATTGATCGATGACGGCGTCGCCCTCCACCACCCGCCCCTCCACGCTGGCCCTGCTGATCACGGCGGTGGTCACCGGCGTGTTCTGCACGGTGGCGGTGGTCGCGGCCGCGCCCGGCTCCCGCGCCGTACTCGGCTGGAGCCTCGGCGGTGCGGCGGCACTGCTGAGCGCCGGCGCCTATGCCGTGACGCACACCGTGCTGCGCAACCGCGTCCTGCGCTCCCGGCTCGCCGACCTCAACCACCAGATCAGCGCCCAGGAGGCCAACGCCGCCCGGCGCAGCGCCGACGCGGTACGCCTGGACGCCGCGCAGGCCGCCGAGCGCAAGGCCATGCTCGCCGCCCACGCCGCCGAGCTGCGCCGCGCCGAGTCGGCGCGGGCCGCCGCCCTCGCCGCCACCGCCAACGCGGCGGGCCGCATGCAGGCGCTGGCCACCGGCATGCTCGCCGACCTGCGCGAGATGGAGCACCGGCACGCCGACGAGGACGTGCTCGGCGACCTCCTCCACCTCGACCACCGCACCGCCCAGGCGGGCCGCCTCGCGGACTCCATCGCCGTACTGACCGGGGCGCGTTCGGGGCGCCGCTGGGCCAAGCCCATCGTCATGGAATCCATCCTGCGCGGCGCCATGGGGCGCATCGGCGGCTATCAGCGCGTCCGGCTGCACTCCACCAGCGACGCGGCCGTCGCCGGGCACGCCGCCGAGGGCGTCATGCACGCCCTGGCCGAACTCCTCGACAACGCGGCCAACTTCTCGCCGCCGAGCGCCGAGGTCCACGTGTACGTGGAGGACGTCCCGGCCGGGGTGATCATCACGGTCGAGGACAGCGGTCTGGTGATGAGCGAGGTGCAGCAGCGCCGCGCCGAGCAGGCTGTTTCCGGCCAGTCCACGGACCTGGCCGGGCTCTCCGGAACACGGCTCGGCCTCGCGGTCGTCGGCCGCCTGGCGCGCAAGCACGGCCTCACGGTGTCGTTCCGGCCGTCCGCGCGCGGCGGCACCGGCGCGCTGATGCTGCTCCCGCACGAACTGATCACCCACGTCGCCACCACTCCGGCCGCGCCCGCCACCGTCGTACCGCACGAGCCACAGGCGCCGCAGGCACCGCGCGAGTCGCAGGCACCGCAGGCGGCACCCGAGCCGGAGGCCGCCCACGAACCGGCGTCCGATGCCCAGGGCGCCGCCGCGACGCGCTCCGGGTCCCCCGCCGAACCCAGCGCCGAAACCAGTGGCGAATTCCCGCAGTTCGGCGAGAGCGGGCTGCCCAAGCGCAAGCGCGGCCGGGCGCTGGCCGCCGCCCACCCCGAGGGTCCCGACGCCCTGGCGGCCCCGGCCCCCGCATCGGACGCCGCATCCCGGGCGGCCGCCCGCTTCAGCAGCTTCCGCCAGGCCGTACGCGCGAAATCACCCACCCCGGAAGGCACCCCCGAATGACCGGCACCACCACCGACGAGAAGCTCAACTGGCTCCTGGAGAACCTGCTCCAGCGCACGCCCGGCGCACGCCACGCGCTCGTCCTGTCCCGCGACGGCCTCAAGCTGTGCCGCACGCCGGAGCTCTCCGTCGACCAGGCCGACCAGCTCGCCGCGATCGCCGCGGGCATCCAGAGCCTGTCGCACGGGGCGTCGATGGAGTTCGGCGACGGGAGTGGCGGGGTGCGCTCCGCGATGGCCGAGTTCTACGGCGGCATCCTCTTCATCGTCGAGGCCGGCGAGGGCGCGCACCTCGCGGTGGTCGCCGCCGAGGACGCGGACGCCGGGCTCGTCGGACACAACATGTCCGAGCTGGTGGAGCAGCTCGGCGAATACCTCAGCGCCGAGCCGCGGGCATGAGCAGGCCGGGCCGGGACGACTCGCCGGACCGGCTCTACACCCTCACCGGCGGCCGCAGCCGCTCCGGCTCGGACGCCTTCGACCTGGTCACCCTGGTGGTCACCGAGTCAGATCCGGCGCCCGGCATGCAGTCCGAGCACGTGGCGATCCTGCGCATGTGCCGCTTCCCCACGGCGGTCGTGGAGATCGCGGCCGAGCTGGGCCTGCCCGTCACGGTGGCGCGCATCCTGCTCGCCGACCTGCACGCCACCGGCGCGATCAGCGCCCGCCATCCACGCTCGGCCCACCGCCTTCCCGATTCCGACATCCTGGAGCAGGTGCTCGTTGGCCTCCGAAATCTCTGAACGGCCCGCCCTGGCGAGAACCGCGGACAACGGCCTGAAAATCGTCGTCGTCGGTGGTTTCGGCGTCGGAAAGACGACCATGGTGCGCTCGGTCAGCGAGATACGTCCGCTGAACACCGAGGAGACCATGACCAAGGCCGGCGAGGCGGTGGACGACCTCGACGGCGTCGGCACGAAGTCGGCCACCACCGTCGCCTTCGACTTCGGCCGCATCACGCTGGACGCGCACAACGTCCTGTACCTGTTCGGCGCGCCCGGCCAGGAGCGGTTCTGGTTCCTGTGGGACCGGCTGTTCGCGGGCACGCTCGGCGCGGTCGTCCTCGTCGACACGCGCCGCCTCGCGGACTCCTGGTACGCCATCGACCGCCTGGAACACCACGGCACGCCGTTCGTCGTGGCCTGCAACGACTTCGGTGGGCCCCCGCACACCGAGGCCCAGGTCCGCGAGGCGCTCGACCTGCCCCCCGAGGTGCCGCTGATGCGATGCGACGCCCGGTCCCGCCAGTCCAGCAAGTCCGTCCTCATCACCCTCGTAGAACATCTCGCACGCCTGCAGAAGGCACCGGAGCTCATACCGTGACGTGCCCCATTCCCGCCCCCGTCCCGCTGAGCGGGCCCCGGTTCCAGACCGAACCGAACGCGCTGTACCGGGACATGCGGCGCGACCACGGCGCCGTGGCACCCGTCGTCCTCGACGGTGACGTCCCGGCCTGGCTGGTCCTCGGCTACCGCGAGCTGCACCAGGTCACCAGCGACCCGATGCTGTTCTCACGCGACTCCGACCTGTGGAACCAGTGGGACCGCATCCCCGCCGACTGGCCGCTGCTCCCCATGATCGGGCGCAAGCAGCCGTCGATCCTGTACACGGTCGGCGAGCGCCACCGCGAGCGCGCCGCGATGGTCTCCGATGCCCTGGAGGCCGTCGACCCCTTCGAACTGCGCAGCCACGCCGAGCGGTTCGCGGACGAGCTCATCGACGCCCTGTGCACCGGCACCACCGCCGACATCGTCGGCCAGTACGCGATGCTCCTGCCGGTCCGGGTGCTGGCCCGGCTCTACGGGTTCGCCGACGAGCAGGGCCCCGGCCTGGTCACCGCCCTGAACGACATGGTCAACGGCAGGGAGGGCGCCCTTGAGGGCCAGCGCCATCTCGCCGAGTCGATGTACGCGCTGCTCACCGCCAAGCAGGTCGAGCCGGGCGAGGACGTGGCGTCCCGGATGCTCGCCAATCCGTACGGCTTCACCGTCGAGGAGGTCGGCCAGGACCTCATGGTGATGTTGGCCGCGGGCCACCAGCCCACCGCCGACTGGATCGGCAACTCGCTGCGCCTGATGCTCACCGACGACCGGTTCGCGGCCTCCCTCGCGGGCGGCCGGCACAGCGTCGGCGAGGCCATGAACGAGGTGCTCTGGGAGGACACCCCCACCCAGAACGTGGCGGGCCGCTGGGCCGCCCGCGACACCCGGCTCGGCGGCCGGCACGTCCGCGCCGGCGACCTGCTGCTGCTCGGCCTCGCCGCGGCCAACGGCGACCCGCAGGTACGGACCGACGCGGGCGCGCTGACCGGCGGGAACAACGCCTTCTTCTCGTTCGGGCACGGCGAGCACCGCTGCCCCTTCCCCGCGCAGGAGGTCGCCGAGGTCATCGCGCGCACCGGGATCGAGGTGCTGCTCGACCGGCTGCCGGACGTCGATCTCGCCCCGAACGCGGGGCCGTTGACCCGTCGGCCGTCCCCGTGGCTACGAGGCCTGACTGAGCTTCCCGTCACGTTCACTCCCACTCCCGCCCTTGGAGCAGTCAGATGAGCAGCCCGACGAAGTGCCCCGTCGACCACGGCGGTGCCATCACCCTCGACCCGTTCGTCGGCGACCTCGACGCCGAGAGCGCGGCGCTGCGCGCGGCCGGTCCGCTGGTACGGGTCGTGCTGCCCGGCGGGGTGGCCTGCTACTCCGTGACGCACCACGCGGAGGCCCGCCGGCTGCTCACCGATGCGCGCCTGGTCAAGGACATCGGCGCGTGGGGTGCCTGGCAGCGCGGCGAGATACCGCTGGACTGGCCGCTGATCGGGCTCGCCAACCCGGGCCGGTCGATGCTGACGGTCGACGGCGAGGAGCACCGGCGGCTTCGCACCCTGGTCGCACAGGCGCTGACCGTGCGCCGGGTGGAGCGACTGCGGGCGGGCATCGAGAAGCTGACCGGGTCCATGCTGGACCGTCTCGCCGCGCGTCCCGCCGGTGAAGTGGTCGACCTGAAGGCGGAGTTCGCGTATCCGCTGCCGATGAACGTCGTCAGCGAGCTGATGGGCGTGGACTCGGCCGATCACCCGCGCATGAAGGCCCTGTTCGAGAAGTTCTTCTCGACGCAGACGCCGCCCGATGAGGTGCCGGGCATGATGGCGGACCTGGGCGAGCTGTTCGGGCGGATCGTCGAGTCCAAGCGGCGCGCGCCGGGCGACGACCTGACCAGTGCGCTGCTCGCGGCGTCCGAGGACGGCGACCACCTCACGACGGAGGAGATCACCAACACCCTCCAGCTGATGGTCGCGGCGGGCCACGAGACCACGATCAGCCTCATCGTGAACGCGGTGGTGGCCCTGGAGACCCACCCCGAGCAGCGCGAGCTGGTGCTGACGGGGGCGGTGCCGTGGGAGAACGTGATCGAGGAGACGTTGCGCTGGTCCACGCCGACGTCGCACGTCCTGTTCCGTTTCGCGACCGAGGACGTGGCGGTGGGCGACCGGGTCCTCCCCGCGGGGGAGGCGCTGATCGTCTCGTTCGGTGCGATCGGGCGGGACGAGGCGCAGCACGGGCCGACCGCGGGCGACTTCGACGTGACCCGCGC
This sequence comes from Streptomyces sp. NBC_01431, assembly GCF_036231355.1. NCBI lineage: Bacteria > Bacillati > Actinomycetota > Actinomycetes > Kitasatosporales > Streptomycetaceae > Streptomyces > Streptomyces sp. NBC_01431. Next base: position 4,572,296 of record NZ_CP109496.1, on the reverse strand, counting down.
GCCGGTGCGGCACATCTCCTTCGGCCACGGCCCGCACGTCTGCCCCGGAGCGGCCCTGTCCCGTCTGGAGGCCGCTGTCGCCCTTCCGGCCCTGTACGCCCGCTTTCCTGGGTTGGCCCTGGCGGTCCCGCGCGCCGAGCTCCGCAACAAGCCGATCGTGACCCAGAACGACCTGTTCGACCTGCCGGTGCGGCTGGGCTGACCGGGGGGGGCTTTGCCCCCGGCCCCCTGCTCCTCAACGCCGGAGGGGCTGGATTTCGGCCGCGGACCGTGGCCGGCCGGTCGCGCAGTTCCCCGCGCCCCAGAACCCGCTCTCGGCCTGCGGGCCGCCGGTGGCCGGTCGCGCAGTTCCCCCGCGCCCCTGGCGACGAGCCCCAGGCGGTCCCGGCCCGGTCTGTGGGGCCCGTCTCATCGGGCGGACCTGGCGGACCGGGTGGCCCGGAACCGGATACGCTCCCGCCGTGGCTGAAATCCAGATTCCCGCTGACATGAAGCCCGCCGACGGCCGTTTCGGCGCGGGCCCCTCCAAGGTGCGTACGGAGGCGCTGGACGCCCTGGCCGCCACCGGTACCTCCCTCCTCGGCACCTCCCACCGCCAGGCCCCGGTCAAGAACCTGGTCGGCGAGGTGCGCCAGGGCATCCGTGACCTCTTCTCCCTCCCCGAGGGCTACGAGGTGATCCTGGGCAACGGCGGCTCCACCGCGTTCTGGGACGTCGCGACGCACGGCCTGATCGAGAACAAGTCCCAGCACCTGAACTTCGGCGAGTTCTCGTCCAAGTTCGCGAAGGCCGCCAAGCTGGCGCCCTGGCTGGCCGAGCCGACCGTCATCAGCAGCGACCCGGGTACGCACCCGGACCCGCGGGCCGAGGCGGGCGTGGACGTGTACGCGTTCACCCACAACGAGACCTCCACCGGTGTCGCCGCCCCGATCAAGCGCGTGGCGGGAGCCGACGAGGGCGCCCTCGTCCTGGTGGACGCCACCTCCGGCGCGGGCGGCCTGCCGGTCGACATCACCGAGACGGACGTCTACTACTTCGCCCCGCAGAAGTCGTTCGCCTCGGACGGCGGCCTGTGGCTCGCGGCGTTCTCGCCCGCCGCCCTGGAACGCGCCCAGCGCGTCCACGCCGGCGGCCGCCATGTGCCCGAGTTCTTCTCGCTGCCGACCGCGATCGACAACTCGCTGAAGAACCAGACGTACAACACCCCTGCCCTGTCCACCCTGTTCCTGCTCAACGAGCAGCTGAAGTGGATCAACGGCCAGGGTGGGCTCGACTGGTCGGTGCGGCGCACCGCGACCTCCTCGCGCACCCTGTACGGCTGGGCCGAGGACTCCAAGCACGCCTCCCCCTTCGTCACCGACCCGGCGAAGCGTTCGCAGGTCATCGGCACGATCGACTTCGCCGACGACATCGACGCCGCCGCGATCGCCAAGGTGCTGCGCGCCAACGGCATCGTCGACACCGAGCCGTACCGCAAGCTCGGGCGAAACCAGCTGCGCATCGCGATGTTCCCGGCGATCGACCCGGCCGACGTCGAGGCTCTGACGGCCTGCGTCGACTACGTCATCGAGCAGCTCTGAGGCTCGCCGACATCCCGGGTACGTAGCCGACACGTACGCGAACGAGGGGCCCGGCACCGCCACGGTGCCGGGCCCTATCGCGCGCCGTCACACGCCTCACGCCGCGGCCGATAACCGCCCTATTCCGCGGGGCGCTTGGTCCCTACCATCCAAAGCGATCCGGCGCGTCGCACACCACGGCCGGACCGGTCCGAAGGTTTGACATGTCCATGCCTCAACTACTTTTCGCACCGCGGGCATGGGCGCTCGGCTGGACTCCCCACATCCACGCAAGGCCACCGACAACCGATCGGAGCATCATGCCCGGTGCACTTCTCGCGAGCGGCGCGACCGCAGCGTTCCTCGCCAGCTCGCTCTTCACCCAGGCGGCCCCGGCCGCGCCCGCCCACATCGTCGCCCCGCCCGACAAGATCGTCATCGAGGTCGCGACCGTCAACGGCTCCGGCTGTCCGATCGGCACGGCCGCGGTCGCCGTCTCCCCGGACAACACCGCCTTCACCGTCACCTACAGCCAGTACCTGGCCCAGGTCGGCGTCGGCTCCAAGGCCACCGACTTCCGCAAGAACTGCCAGCTCAACCTGATCGTGCACGTCCCGAGCGGCTTCACCTACGCCGTGGCGAGCGCCGACTACCGCGGCTACGCCCACCTGGAGGGCGGCGCGACCGCCACCCAGAAGGCCTCGTACTACTTCCAGGGCTCGCCGGACACGGCGAGCAGATCGCACCCCTTCAACGGCCCGCTCGACAACGACTGGCAGGCCACCGACTCCACCGACTGGGGCCAGCTCGTCTGGGCCCCCTGCGGCGTCCAGCGCAACTTCAACATCAACACCGAACTGCGCGTGAACGCGGGCACCTCGGACCCGACCACGACCAACAGCTTCATCGCCATGGACTCCACCGACGGCGACATCCAGACCATCTACCACCTGGCCTGGAAGGAGTGCCCGACGCCGCAGCGCTGACGCCCCGCGCGCGGGGTGCGGATCCGGCCGCGCGCCGGGTCCGCACCTCCGGCACCCGGAGCTACGTCCGGCGCCGCAGGAGCCGCTTCGCGCCCACCCCGAGCACGGCGGCGCCCGCCACAACCATCGCGCCGAGCACCAGGTTCCCGTTGCCCGCACTGCCACCCGATTCGGTTGAACTCCCGCTCCCCGCAGGCGACTTGGCGCCTTCCCCCGCAAAGGGGACGCGCACCACCTCGCTGTCCGCGCCCTCCGTGCCGAACATCAGGGCGTTGCCGTCCGGGGTGAACGTCACCGACTCGGACTGCTGCTGCACGGGCACGCCCCGCACCGCGTTCCAGTCGCCGAGCGGGTTGCCCGCCCCGCCCTTCCAGGCGTACGCGGCCGCCGTGAAGTATCCGCGCAGCACCAGCGTCCTGCCGTCCGGCGAGAACGCGCCATCGGTCACCCAGGGCACCTCGCCGACCCGGCGGAAGATGTTCGTGCCGGAGGACGAAAGCGTCGCGGGCCCCTCGTAGAGGCCGCCGCCGCTCTCGCGCTTCGAGGCGATGTAGACCCGGCCGGTCTTGGGATGGACCATCAGCGCCTCGGCGTTGCGCGGCCCGTCGGCGTACTGGACGACGTACTGGGTGGCCTTGACCGTCTGGTCCCTGAGCTGGGCGGGCTCGTGGAAGCGGTAGATCCAGACGTGGTTCCAGGCGCCGTCCAGGTTGTCGCCGATGTCCCCGACGTAGAGGTCGCCGTCGGGCCCGATCGAGATCGCCTCCACGTCGCGCGGGTGCCCGATCCCCGCCATGGTGACGGTCGCCACCGTCCGCCCGGTCTTCGAGTCGACCGCGTACACATAGGGGCCGTCACCGCTGTCGTTGTGCGTCCAGTAGATGCCGGGGTGCGCGCGGCTGGCGGCGAGACCGCTGGACTCCGTGATCCGTGGGTCCTTGATCGTGAACCCGCCGTCGTCGGCCGTGGCGGACCCCGCCGCGCACAACAGGCCGAGTCCGGCCACCGCACACACCCTCAGAAGCGAACGCATGGCCCCAGTGTCCACGCCCGCGTCCGAAGGCCGGGGGTGTCCACCATCACGTCGCCGCCGCCGTACCGATCGGTAATGATGACCCCCATGCGTTTTCTCTTCGTCGGCGACTCCATGACCATCGGGTGCCCCGGCGACTTCACCTGGCGCTACCGCATGTGGCGCCACCTCGAAGCGTCCTTCGGCGGCCCGTACGAGATCGTCGGCCCGCGCGACGCCCTGTACGACCCGGCGGCCGGCGCACCCGTCTCGCACGCCTACGCCACCCCGGACTTCCCGGTCGCGGCCCGCCGCCACCTCGCGGGCTGGGGCGAGGGCTGGCTGCACATGGCGCCGCTCATCGGCCCGGCGGTCGCCGAGAGCCGGGCCGACGTGCTGCTCGTCTCGCTGGGCCTGATAGACCTCGGCTTCTACACGGACGCCGAGCAGACCGCGGCCAACGTGCGGGCCTTCGTCGAGGGCGCCCGCGCGGCCAACCCGCGCGTGCGGATGGTCTGTCTGCCCGTCATCCCCAACGTGCGGGCCGAGACCGACGCGCCGTTCGCCGCCGAGGTGGACCGCTTCAACGAGCTGCTCGCCAAGGCGGTCGCCGACCTCGACTCGGCCGCCTCCCCGCTGCTGCTCGCCTCGGTCCCGGCCTCGTACGACATCCACCGCGACACCTACGACGGTACGCACCCGGGCGTCGGCGGCGAGCACAAGCTGGCCGCCGCGTTCGCCGACGCGCTGCACGGCGCCTGGGAGCTGGGCACGCGTTACGCGCTGTAGGAGGCCCAGTTCCGGACCGCGAACCGGCTTGCCTCGCGCCGCACTTCGAAGGCGCCGGGACCGCCGAAGTGGGCAGGAACGACGAGTTCACGCTCGTCGGCGGCGCGGCCGAGGATGCGGTGCCGGGTGGCGGCGGCCCCTGCCGCGTCCTCGCAGAAGCAGCTGTTGCAGGACGGTTCGGCGATCTGCACCGGGCTGTGCAGGAGATCGCCGACGAACACCGCCCGTTCGCCGCCGGAGGCCAGCCGCAGCACGGACGAGCCCGGCGTGTGTCCCGGCGCGGCCTCCAGGACGAGGTTGTCGTCGATGCGGTGCTCGCCCTCCCACAGCACGGCCTGCCCGGCCCGGACCACCGGCACGACGCTGTCCTCGAAGAGGGCCACGTCGTCCACGCGCAGGCCGCGGCCGCCCGCCGGGTCGAGGTGGGCGTGGTCGGCGGCCGGCATGAGGTAGGTGGCGTTGGGGAACGCGGGCACCCACTCGCCGGGCCCGTGGCCCACCGTGTTCCAGCCGATGTGATCAGCGTGCAGATGGGTGTTGACGACGACGTCGACGTCTTCGGGCCGCACCCCCGCCTGCGCCAACTGCCCCAGGAAATCGGTGTTCCGGTGGTGGAACATCGGAGTGCTGGGCCGCTCGCGGCCGTTGCCGACCCCGGTGTCCACGAGGACGGTCCGCCCGCCGCTGCGCAGCACCCAGGTCTGTAGGGCCCCCCTCCAGGTGTCGCTGTCCTGCTCCCAGAAATCCGGCCCGAGCAGGTCCTCGTTCGCCTTCCACACCTCGATGCCGGCGTCGGGAACGATCCGCCGCGCGGGCCCGAACGCGCCCTCCCACTCCACGACCCTGATGATCTCGACCTCGCCCAAGGTGATGCTCTGCACGCCTGCCGCCTTCCGCTCGATTCCGATACCGCCACCCTAAGAAGGCGGTCTGAGCCGCTCAATGCCTCCTCGGCTCATATGGATACGCGAACGGCTCATCGTTAGGCTGGCCGGATGGACGTGGTGAGCGACGCGATCTCCGCGGTCCGCGTGGGCCGCCCCTCTTCCACCAGGCTGCGGGTGGGCGGCAGTTGGTGCGCCCGCATCGCCCCGTACGAGGGTGCCGGCTTCCACGTCGCCCTGGCAGGAAGCTGCTGGATGCTGCCCGACGGCGGGTCGCCCCTCTGCCTGAACACGGGCGACGCGGTGCTGCTGCCGCACGGCACCGGGCACGTGATCGCCGACCGCCCGGCCGACCGGGCCACCGTCGAGCGGGCCGTCGACCTCGCGCGCGTCGCGGCCGTCCCGTCGGCCAACTCGGCAGCCGACACCGAGCTGTTGTGCGGCAAGTACCGGCTCGACCAGCGCCACGCCCACCCGTTGATGGCGGAGCTCCCCGATGTCGTGCACATCCCGAACCGGGCCGGCCGGCACGGCGAACTGCGTGCCGCGATCGACCTGTTGGGGCGCGAGGTCGCCACCTCGGCCCCCGGCTCCGCGGTCGCGCTGCCCAGCCTGCTCGACCTGCTGCTCGTCTACCTCGTACGGGCCTGGATGGCGGACAGCACCACCTCGCGCTGGCCGGCGGCGCTGAACGACCCGGTGGTCGCGGCGGCCCTGCGTGCCCTGCACGAGGACCCGGCCGAGGCCTGGAGCAACGAACGTCTGGCGGCCCGGGTGGGCGTGTCCCGGGCCACGTTGGCACGCCGGTTCACCGCCCTGGTCGGCCGGGCGCCGATGGCGTACCTCACCTGGTGGCGGCTCACCCGGGCCGCCGCCCTGCTCCGGGCCACCCCCGACGCGCTGGACACCATCGCCCGGCGCGTCGGCTACAGCAGCCCGTACGCCCTGTCGCACGCCTTCAGCAGGCAGTACGGCACGACGCCGGGGCGCTACCGGGCCGGCGTCACGGCTTGATGACCAGCTTGCCCTTGGCGTGGCCGGTCTCGCTCAGCTCCAGGGCCTTGATCGCGCCGGAGAGCGGGAAGGTCTCCGCGACGCGCACCCGCAGTCGGCCCTCGGCGGCGAGCTTGGCGTGGGCCTCGTAGACGGGCCCCGGGAGCGGCGTGCCACCGCCGCTGAAGGCGACGCCGAGGGCGGCGGCCTCCTGGTCGGCGATGGTGACGATGCGGGAGGTGGTGCCGCCGCGCAGCTCGATCGAGTCGGGCAGCGCGCCCCGCCCGGCCGCGTCGTACACCGCGTCGATGCCCTGCGGGGCCAGCGCGCGGACCCGCTCGACCAGTCCCTCCCCGTACGCCACCGCCGTCGCGCCGATCTCACGCAGGAAGGCGTGGTTGTCCGGGGACGCGGTGCCGATCACCGTGGCACCCCGGGCCACCGCGAGCTGCACGCCGACCGAGCCGGTCACGCCCGCGGCGCCGTGCACCAACAGGGTTTCGCCCGGCCCCAGTTCGAGCTCCTTGAGGACGCGCTCCGAGGTCTCCCCCGCGACGGGCAGCGCGACGGCCTGCTCCCAGCTCAGCCCGGCGGGCTTGGGTACGACATGGGTGGCGAGGGCGTACTCGGCGTACGCACCGGTGTCGGCCTGCCCGAACACCTCGTCGCCCACTTCCAACTCGGTTACGCCGTCGCCCAGTTCGTCCACGACGCCCGCCAGTTCCAGACCGGGGACCGAGGGGAGCGGGGTCGGGAACGCCGCCTGCATCCAACCGTTGCGGATCTTGTAGTCGACGGGGTTGACGCCCGCCGCGACCACCCTCACCCGCACCTGCCCGGGGCCCGGCCGCGGCTTCTCCCGCTCGCCCAGGGCCAGCACCTCGGGACCGCCGAACCGCTCGAACACGATCGCTTCCATCACAGCACTCCTCGTATCGCTCACCACGTGGTGGTTGACGTGGTGGTTCCAGCGTCCGTCGCCGACCGGCCCAACCCACCCCGCCTTACGGCCGGTTCGACCTGGCCACAAGACGGGGCACGGACGGCCGCGCCGACCGTACGCTGATGCGATGGAGCCCCGCACGAGCCGCAGTACGCCCCGCACCGGGACCGCCCCCGAGGCCCTCTCACTCGCCGCGGAGCTGGTGCGCGCGCCCATGGAGCGGCTCCTGCCGCTCCTGTCCGACGCCGTCGCGCCACTGGTCCCGCACACACTTGCCGCCGAACTGTCGCCGTACTGCGCGCATTCGCCGTTCAAGGCACACGGCCGAACGGAGGCGGCGCCGGCCGGGCGGGTCACCGTCCCCGAGCTCCGGACGATCGCCGCCGCGGTCGTGCCGGGCCGACCGTGGGCGGGCACGGCGGTGATCGGCGGCGAGGAGCGGGCGGTGGTGGCGGTGGTGAGCGAGGCGGCACCGATGTCGTCCCGGCTGCCGGTGCTCGTCCTGGTGGGCGAACCCGCCCCAGCCCCGGCCGGGGGCTCCGCCCGGCCATCGCCCGGCGGGAGGGGCACTCGCGTACGGGGCGGCGGGGAATCGCCCGGGGAGCGCGGTGCTCTGATGCGGGGCGGCGTGCGGGAGTCGGCCGGGGGTGGCCTCGCGGTGGAGGACGCCGAGGTGGTCCAGCAGCTCTGGGACCTGGTGACCGGGCATCGCGCGCGCATCGCCAGTGAGGGCGTGCCGGGACCGCTCGCCCAGTCGCGGGCCACCGCCGCCGAGCGGGCCCGGGTGATCGCCGAGCTGGGCGAGGCGTACGAGGCCGCGCTGACGGGGCTGCTGGGCGTGCTGCGCGGCAAGGACCTCGACGACCGGACGGCGCGGGCGCGCGCCGTCGAACTCGCGGTCTCCGCGCTGGTCGAGCTGCGCGCCGACGCCGACCGCGATCAGGAGCTCGCGGAGGAACCGGCCGGCGAGGCGTTCACACGGCTCGCCGACTCCCTGGAACCGCTGCTGCGGCACAACGAGGTGCGGCTCGAATTCGCCCCGCCCACGGCACAGGACGCCGACACGCCCGTCCCCGCGGACGTCGCCCACATCGCGCGCGCCGCGGTACGCGCCGTCGTGCTGGCCATGGCCGGGCAGCAGGGAGTGCGGCGCATCCACGTCCGCTGGCGGCTCGACGGCTGCCAACTGGTCGCGGCGGTACGGGACGACGGGCCCGGCGAACTGCCGCGCGAGGCGCTCGGCAGCCACCGGGTGACGCAGCGTGTGGCCGCCCTGGGCGGCACCCTCGCCGTCGACGCGCTGCCCGGCTGGGGCACCACGGTCACCGCGACCCTGCCGCTCGGCACGTCCCCGAGCCCGCGCGCCGACCCGCTGGCCGGGCTGCACCCGCGCGAGGCGGAGGTGCTCGGCCATCTCGCGCGCGGCCACCGCAACCGCACGATCGCGCAGGAGCTGCACATCAGCGAGTCGACGGTGAAGTTCCACGTCGCGAACATCCTGGCCAAGCTGGGGGTGAGCTCGCGGGGCGAGGCCGCGGCGCTGCTGCACACGGTGGCGTGATCGGGGCCGTGGTCGAACGGCACGTCGGGCCCGGGGCCGTGGTCGAACGGCACGTCGGAGGCGTGGTGCCAGGTGAGCGCGCCGCGCGGGGCCGTTGTCAGTGGTGGGTGCCAGACTCGATCACGTGGACGAACGGTGGGCCGTCGAGGCGACCGAGGGCGGCGGGGCACGGCTCGCACCCCTCGGGGACGACGGGCTGCCCGCGGGCCCGGTGCGCGAGGAGCCGGACCTTACCGAGGCCGTGCGCGGCCGCCCCGCGGTGGGCCGCTGGGTGTGGCGGTCCACCACCGAGATCTACCCCCGGCTGCTGGCCGCCGGGGTGCGCGTCGAGCGGTGCTACGACATCGAGGACGCCGAGCTGCTCCTGCTCGGGCACGAGGGCAGGCATGGCGAGCCCCGCTCGGCGGCGGCCGCCTGGGCCCGCCTGCACCACAGACCCGTACCGGCCGACCCGCCGCCCCGCGCGGCCGAACCGGGCTCCCAGTCATCCCTCTTCGAGCCCAGCGGCACCGCGGGCCTGCCCTTCGACGCGCTCCTGGAGGTGTACGCGGAACAGCAGCGCAGGCACGACCGCACCGAGCACCCGGGACGGATGCGGCTGCTCACCGCGTCGCAGTCGGCCGGGATGCTGGTCGCCGCCGAGATGAACCGAGCGGGGCTGCCGTGGCGGGCAGACGTCCACCGCGAATTGCTGAACGGCCTGCTCGGCGAGCGGTACGCGAGCGGCTCGCCGCGCACGGGCACCGGGGGCGAGCCGCGCCGTCTGGCGGAGCTGGCGGACCGGGTGTCGGCGGCCTTCGGACGCCGGGTCAGACCGGACCTGCCCGCCGACGTGGTGAAGGCCTTCGGCGAGGCGGGCTTCCGCATCAAGTCGACCCGGCGGTGGGAGCTGGCGGAGCTCGACCATCCCGCGGTCGAGCCGCTGATCGAGTACAAGAAGCTCTACCGGATCTGGACCGCGCACGGCTGGAGCTGGCTACAGGACTGGGTGCGCGAGGGCCGCTTCCGGCCGGAGTACACCCCGGGTGGCACCGTCAGCGGACGCTGGACCACCAACGGCGGGGGCGCCCTACAGATCCCCAAGGTCATACGACAGGCGGTCGTCGCCGACGAGGGCTGGCGCCTGGTGGTCGCCGACGCCGACCAGATGGAACCGAGGGTGCTCGCCGCGATCTCCCGCGACCCGGGCCTCATGGAGGTCGCGGGCCACGACGGCGACCTGTACACCTCGCTGTCCGACCGGGCCTTCTCCGGCGACCGCGACCACGCCAAGCTGGCGCTGCTCGGCGCGATCTACGGCCAGACATCGGGCGACGGCCTGAAGAACCTCGCCGCGCTGCGAAGACGTTTCCCCCGCGCGGTGGCGTACGTCGACGACGCGGCGAAGGCCGGCGAGGAGGGCCGCCTGGTCCGCACCTGGCTCGGCCGGACCAGCCCACCCGCGGCCGGATACGGGGACGCCGACGAGGCCGGGATCCCTCAGGAGGAGTCTCAACCAGGCTCCGGCGATGGAGAGTTCACCCCGGGCTACGCCTCCAGTGACGCTCGGGCGCGCGGCCGGTTCACCCGGAACTTCGTGGTGCAGGGCAGCGCCGCAGACTGGGCGCTGCTGCTGCTCGCCGCGCTGCGCCAGGCGCTCTTCACGGCCGGGCTCCGCGCCGAGCTGGTCTTCTTCCAGCACGACGAGGTGATCGTGCACTGCCCGGCCGAGGAGGCCGGAACGGTGGCGAAGGCGATCCGCGAGGCGGGCGAGCTGGCCGGGCGGATCGCCTTCGGGGACACTCCGGTGCGGTTCCCGTTCACGACGGCGGTGGTGGAGCGCTACTCGGACGCGAAGTAGGCGACGCGCGCGGCCGAACGCCCCACCGGCGACTCGAACCGACGGCAACGCAGGGCTACTTGAGGGCGAGCCAGTGCGGGTCGAGGGCGATCGCCTTCAGCTGCTCCAGAGTGAGCGGAGGCTCGGCGCGGGTGGCGGCCTTGTTCTGGTTTCCGGTGTTGAAGGCCGAGACGACGACCCGGAACCCGTTGGAGCGCACGGTGTCGGCGGTCCACCACACCACTCCGGCACCGCCCTTCTCGCCGTCCTTCTTCTCCAGGCCGACGAGCGTGCCGTCCGGCAGGGTGGAGGTCTCGCCGCCCGGGGAGACGTCCGACATCCCGGTCTGCACGTTGACCTGGATCAGGCCCTTGCCGTTGCCGTCGTCCACCACGAGGGAGGCGTAGCCCTCCTGGCCGTCCTTCTCCAGGACGCGGAGCCCCTTGCCCGTGGGCAGCAGCGCGGCGAGCTGCTTCTCGACCGCCTCGGCGGAGGGACCCGTACTGCGGTGATCGTTCTTGGCCGGTGCCTTGAGCCCGTACGCCACCGAAAGCCATTTGGGCGCCGTGACAAGCGACTTGAGCTGCTCGGCGGTGAGGGGCGGGGTGGCCCGGGAGACCTTGGCGCCCTTCTCGGCGGGCGCGTTCCACTCACTGGCGTCGATCAGCGCACCTTGGGGGGTGAGCAGGACCGCCCGCCACTCTTTCGTCGGCTCGCGCCGGTCGGGGTACTCGTAGCCCTGGAACAGCATGTAGCGCGAGCCGTCGGCCAGTGTCTCGGCGTGGCAGGCGTCGTAGTCCCTGGCGGACTGGGCGGGGCAGGCGACCTGCTCGCCGGCGGCCTCGCTGTGGGGATCAACCCTGCTGACCGCGAGCCCGACAAGGCCGCCGCCCTTGCCGTCGTCGAACACCGCCGACGCGGACGGCCCGCCGAAGCCCTTGGGGCCTTCGTCCGCCCCCCGCCCCTGCTGCCCGGTGACGGTGCCGGGGGGCAGCAGCGACGTGAAGAGCGCGACCATCTGCTCCCCTGTGCTGCCGCCCTGCTGGGTCGGCTTCGGCGGCGAGGCCACCGAGGCGGCTCCGCCGGTGCCGCCGACGAGCCCTGCGGCGTAAGCACCGCCGAGGCCCACCGCGGCGAGCGCGAGCACGCTGCCGGTGACGGCGGCCGTACGGCGCCGGGCCAGTCGGCGACGGCCCCGGACCAGGCCGCTCGCCACCAGGCCGCGGCGGTCCTCCGGTTCGAAGCTGTCTCCGGTGCGGCGCATGACCTCGCCGAGTCGGTCCTCAAAGGGCATGGCAAACCAGACCTTCCTGTCCTGATGGGTGAAAACGCGGTGCCGGTATCGGTATGACGGGGTCAATGGGTTCCGACCTCGGCCAAGGATGCGACCGGGCCAATGGGTAGCGAACTCGGCCAAGGATCCGCCGGAGCCAAAGGGTGGCGAACTCGGCCAGGGGCCCCCGGGGTCAATGTGTGACGAACTCGGCCAGGGATCCGCCGAGTTGGTCGCGGAGTTTGGCGAGGGCGCGGACCGAGCGGGTGCGGACGGCGGCCGAGCTGACGTTCATGGCGTCCGCCGTCTCCTCGATGCTGCGGTCCTCCCAGTAGCGGAGCACGACGACCGCCCGGTCCTTGGGCGACAACCGACTGAGCGCGTCGAGCAGGGCCACGCGCAGGGCCGGATCGTCGCCGCAGGCCGCCGCACGCTCGGGGAGTTCACCCAGCGGCCGTTCGGTGGCCGAGCGGCGTCGGCGGTGGGTGAGGAAGGTCCGTACGAGCACCGTCTGCGCATAGCCCGCCGGGTTGTCGATCCTGGAGACGCGCCCCCACAGCGCGTACATCCGGCCCAGCGTCTCCTGTACGAGGTCCTCGGCGAGGTGGGTGTCACCGCTGGTCAGCAGGCAGGCGGACCGAAAGAGCTGGTCGGCACGGCCCGCCGCGAACTCCAGGTAGCCCTCGACCCGGGACAACCCGGGCCTGCCCGCCGCGCCTGGCCCACCCGACCCGCCTGATCCGCGAAACCCATCCGGCCGCTCGGGTTCATCCGGTCTCCCTTGCCACCTCTGCCACGGCTGCCTCACGGCCCCGCTCACCCCCGCCCGTGTCTCGTCCCCGCCCTACACCCCACTGACGCGCCGGGGCCCCCGCGATGTTTCAACCCAGGTTTCGCAAGGCGTGGGTGACGACGAGCTCGTGGCGCGGGACGGATCCGGCGGCCGGCCCGGCCCAGCGGGCCGTGGTGCACGGCGGCCAGCGGCACCCCGGCCAGCCGTCGCCCGAGCAACGCGGCCTGCCGCCGTCCCACACCGGTCAGTTCGGCGCCTTCCCCTCCGGCATCGCCGTGCCGGGCGAGGTAGAGGTAGCGGGTCACCGGATGAGGCGAGTTGGCGCTGCGGTCGTGCTGGCCGTACGGCTCGGTCATGGGCACTGCTCCCTCGTACGAAGAAGTTGAGAACGGGGGGTGAGGACGGGGGTGAGGACAGGGATTGAGGATGGGGATTGAGGACGGGGATTGAAAACAGGGGGTTGAGCACAGGGGGTTGAGCACAGGGGGTTGAGCACAGGGGGTTGAGCCCGGAGAAGTTGAGAATTGCTCACTTTCCATTGACAGGACACGTCAGCCGGCCCAAAGGTTCCCTCATGACGCCGCCGCCGCTGCCGCTGCCCTCCTTCCCGCCCGGATTCCTGTGGGGGGTGTCCGCCTCCGCCTTCCAGATAGAAGGGGCGGTGGACACCGACGGGCGGGGACCGTCCACCTGGGACGCGTTCACCAGGGAGCCCGGCCGGATCAAGGACGCCTCGCACGCGGATGTGGCGACCGACCACTACCACCGCTACCGCGAGGACGTGGCCCTGATGTCCCAACTGGGTGTGGGCGCCTACCGCTTCTCGATCTCCTGGTCCCGGGTCCAGCCGACCGGGACGGGCCCGGTCAACAGCCGGGGCCTCGACTTCTACGACCGGCTCGTCGACGAACTGTGCGCCGCCGGGATCGCCCCCGTCCCCACCCTGTTCCACTGGGACACCCCGCTCGCCCTGGAGGAGCGCGGCGGCTGGCTCAGCCGGGACACGGCCGAGCGGTTCGCCGCATACGCCTCGATCGTCGCGGAGCGGCTCGCCGACCGGGTGCCGCGCTGGATCACACTGAACGAGCCTGCCGAGATCACGCTGCTCGGGTACGGGCTCGGCGAGCACGCCCCCGGCAGGCAGCTCGTGTTCGACGCGCTGCCGGTCGCCCACCACCAACTCCTCGCGCACGGACTGGGAGTCGAGGCACTGCGCGCCGCCGGGGCGCGCGACATCGGCATCGCGGCCTCGCACAGCCCGGTGTGGACGGCCGGGGACACCGACGAGGACCGCGCGTCCGCCGACCTGTACGACACCCTGATGAACCGCCTCTTCGCCGACCCGATCCTCACCGGCGCCTACCCGGACGAGGGCCTGGCCGCGCTGATGCCGGGCCCGGTGGCGGAGGACCTGAAGACCATCTCGACGCCGCTCGACTGGTACGGGATCAACTACTACAACCCGGCGCTGGTGGGCGCCCCGAACCCGGACGCCGCCACCAGCCTCGCCGGTATCACCCTCCCCGCGGACCTGCCGTTCGGGATCCACGAGATCGAGGGCCACGAACGGACCGACTTCGGCTGGCCGGTGGTACCGGACGGGCTGCATGAGCTGCTCGTCAACTTCCGCACGCGCTACGGCAGTTCACTGCCGCCCTTGGTCATCACCGAGAACGGCTGCTCGTACGGGGACGGCCCCGACCCGGCCGACGGACGCGTGACCGACACCCGGCGAATCGCGTACCACGACGGCCACCTGCGAGCCCTGTACCGGGCGATGGCGGAGGGAGTCGACGTACGGGGCTACTTCATCTGGTCGATCCTGGACAACTTCGAGTGGGCGGAGGGATACAAGCAGCGCTTCGGCCTGGTCCACGTCGACTACGAGACGCTGAAGCGCACGCCGAAGGATTCGTACGCGTGGTACCGGGACGTCATCCGAGGCGGGGGCGGGGCACCGGGGGCGGGTCGGGGTGACGGCGGGGGCGAAGGCCGGGCGGCGGCGGGCTCGCCGCGGGGCGGGCGATGAGTGCGGAGCCCGGGGTCAGGGCCCCGGGCTCCGCCGTGGGGGACGGCGAGGAGCGGCCCGGCGGGCGCTGGGTGGGCGCGCTCTCGCTGGCCAATCTGGGGGTGTGGGTGGGGTGGTTCGGCCCGCTGCAACTGCTCCTCGCCCGGCAGGCGGAACACTTCACCCCCGGCCACAAGGCCTCAACTCTCGCACTGGTGACGGGACTTGGCGCCGCCGTCTCGATGGTGGCGAACCCGGTGTTCGGCGCGCTGTCCGACCGTACGACGGCACGTATCGGCCGCCGGATCCCCTGGGTCGTCGCGGGCGGCGCGGGCGGGGTCGCGGGGCTGCTGATCCTGGCGTGGGCACCCGACGTGGCCGTGATGGCGGCGGGCTGGTGCGTGGTGCAGCTGGCGCTCAACGCCTCGTTCGCCGCGCTGACGGCGGCCGTGCCGGACCAGGTTCCGCGCCGGCAGCGCGGGATGGTCGGGGGCTGGCTGGGGGTGTCGCAGGTCGGCGGCATCCTGATCGGTACCGCGCTGGCGACGGCGGCGGGCGGAATCACGGCGGGGTACCTGGCGTGCGCGGCCTTCTCGCTACTCGCGCTCATCCCGTACGTACTGATGCGCAGGGACGCGGTGCTGGACCACCGCGATCAACCGCCTTTCCAGTGGCGGGAGTTCGTATCCGGCTTCTGGATCGATCCGCGCCGCCACCCGGACTTCGGGTGGGCGTGGCTGACGCGGTTCCTGATGAACCTGTCGTACTCCATCAGCACGATGTACCTGCTGTACTACCTCACCGACGCCGTGCACTACCGGGGCGACGCGGACACCGGCGTGCTGATCCTCACCGCGCTGGACGCGGTCACGCTGCTCGGTACGGTGGTGATCAGCGGCATCTGGTCGGACCGCACGGGCCGGCGCAAGGTCTTCGTCGTCTGGTCCGGCCTGGTCATCTCGGCGGCGACGATGCTGCTCGCGGTGTGGCAGACGTGGACCGGCGCGGTGGTGGCCTCCCTGGTGCTCGGGGTCGGGTACGGGGTGTACACCTCGGTGGACTTCGCCCTGCTCACGGACGTCCTGCCGGTCGCCGCGGACCGCGGCAAGGACCTGGGCGTCATCAACATCGCGAACGCCCTCCCCCAAGTCCTGGCCCCGGCGATCGCAGCCCCCATCGTCACCCACCTCGGCGGCTACGGAGCGCTGTACGCACTGGCGGGGGCGATCGGGGTGGGAGGTTCGGTGCTGGTGCGGCGAATACGGTCGGTGCGGTGAGATGCGGAGTGGGGAAGGGACGGAGCGTCGAAGGAGGGGCGAGGGGACCGACAAGGGGGGCTCCAGAGGCCTCAGGCCCGCACCTCGCCATTCGCCAGGATTCGCCACCCCCTGCAAGGCGCCTGCCTGGGTCTTTGTAACCGATCTTCCCCCGAATGGCATTCGCCACCCTCCACGCCACTGGTTAGCCATGCCTCTCCGCCATGGTCAAGCCACGAACGGCGGCCACCCACACTTGATGGGCTCGACAACTTGCGGTTCCCTCATCCCATGGGCAGGGAACCTTCGCGGTTCCGGCCCCGCCTACGCACAAGGCCCGGCTCCGGGGTGCCACCCGAAGCCAGGCCCGCGCGCGGGGCAGAGGGTGGGTCCGGCCGATTACCTACCGGCCGGGCTCGCTCTCAGCGCCTGACCAGCCGTCCGGCCCACGCCTCCTGCGTCACCCAAAGTGTTCGACGCACCCCGCGATGGCAGTGATCGCTGTAAGAACCAGCGCCGCCAGCTGCATCCAGTCCGATAACTGGACCCGCGGTGGGCGCTTCTTCCGCCTTGCTGATCGCTCCATCTGATCCGATCTCCCATCTCTCAACGTTCCCAACCGAGTTGGGACCCGCCTGGTTCAGGCGGGCGCCGCAGGAGAGACGTCATCGGACGTCACGCAACATACCGGCGAATGAGACGTCCCCAGCCTCCTGACGGCGATTCCCCAGACTTCGCCCCCTGGCGCCCTATACTCACGCCCCCTGCGGACCGCCCCCGGGCCACGAGACCGGGGCGGTATCCACCCTGGCGGTCCGAAGCCGGCTTACATCGCCGGTCATCACCTGCGAAGCCGGAGCAACCGCGTACAACCGGACCGCCGCGACTTTCCACTGCCCCGCCCTCGGTCATTGCGAGGGCTTGCAGGCCCCGTGGCCCACCGGACAGTGGTCGGCGTCCCCCACGCCGAAACCGCTGCCCCGCACGCACAGGTGGTGACCCGGGGCACTCGCGCCACCGTGCTCTCGCTGCTGGTCCCCGTTGTGCTGATCGTGGGCGACGTGCGCCTGGGCGGCAGCAACTGGCCGGTCCTGGGAATCGTGCTGACAGCGTCCTCGCCGGCGGTGGGAGGAGCCTGGCTGTGGCGGCGAAGGAGGCCGGTCAGAGGCGGATGACGACCAGGGCGATGTCGTCGGTGTTGCCCTCGGGCGGCAGGAGGTCGGCCAGGAGGGCGTCGGCCAGTGCCTCGGGGTCGATGAGGTGGTGGCTGGTCAAGGAGTCGGTGAGGCGGGTCAGGCTGGCGTCGATGTCCTCGGTGCGGCGTTCGATCAGGCCGTCGGTGTACATGACGAGGATGGCGCCGTCGGTGAACGGTGTGGCGGCCTGGGGGCGCGGGACGTGTTCGGGGCGCGCGCCGAGCGGCGGGTCGGTGGCCTGGTCGAGGAAGGTCACGGTGCCGTCGGGATGGAGCAGGGCGGGTGGTGGATGGCCGGCGCTGCTGTAGGTGACGGTGTTGTCGTCCCAGTCGAGGAAGACCTTCACCACGGTGGTCGACTCGGCGCCGTCGACCGAGCGGGCGTACAGCCCAAGGACTTCCAGGGCCCGCGCCGGGCCGTCGGCGACGCGGGCGGCCGCGCTCAGTGCGCTGCGCAGCTGGCCCATGACGCACGCGGCCTTGAGGCCGTGGCCGACGACGTCGCCGACCGCGATGGCGAGTCGGTTGCCCGGCAGGTCGACCAGGTCGTACCAGTCGCCGCACACGTTCAGGGCACCGATGGCGGGCCGGTAGCGCACGGCCGCCGGGTGCTGCCCGACGGGGACGGGGGCGGGCATCATCGCTGCCTGCAGAGCCAGGGCCACCTCGCGTTCGCGGGAGTGGGCGCTACGGAGGCGTTCATTGACTTCCTGCAGCTCACGGGAACGGGTGTAGAGCTCGGCTTCCAGCACGCGGGCCTGGCGGTCGCTGCTTCCTGCGCCGCCGCGGGGGCGGATCAGTTCGGTGACCTCCTCCACCCTGTGCACGACGAGCACCACGCGCCCGTCGGGGCCGAGGACGGGCGCGTTGACGGGGCTCCAGAAATGCTCCGCCCAACGGCCGGGTCGCTGGGGATCCTCGATGTCGTACCGGATGACCGCCATGGTGTCGCGTTCGCCGGTGGCCACCGCGCGCAGCATCGAGGTCCGGGTCTCCCGCATGCCGGCGGCGGCTGGATCGTTCGGGTTCTCGGGGAAGGCATCGAAGATGTACCGGCCCAGCAGCTGCTCGCGGGTGCGCCCGGCCAGCCGCTGGAAGTCCTCGTTGACATCGACGTACACGAGGTCGGGCGTCAGCAACGCCACCATGCCGGGCAGGGCGTGGAAGACCTCCGCGTAGTCGATCTTCGGTTCCCTCATGGGCTGCCTGCCTCGACACCGACGATGGTTGGTGATCTCCCTCGATGACTGCCGTCCGGTCGGTCGCCACGGTCTTCCTTCCCGTCCCGCACAGGACCCATCACACCTGCCTGAACCACGTCCGTACATCACCTGCCTCGGGTGATACCGCGAGGGGCGAAGGATGTGACGATGCGAAGAAGGAGGTCCGGCCATGGTCACGACGAACCACGGTGCTCTCACCGCATCCGAACGTGCGGAGCGTGGCAAAAGAGTGCGGGCCCGTGTGCCGCGCTCCAGCCACGCCCTTTTCGAGCCGGATGAGAAGCGGCCCGATCCGGTCGACGTGATCGAAGGGCAGTCGGCCACCCGTGTGCCGGAACTCGTGCCGATCCGGTACGGCCGGATGCTCGAGTCGCCGTTCCGCTTCTACCGGGGCGCGGCCTCGATCATGGCCTGCGATCTCGGCTCCGCGCCCCATACCGGACTGCTGGTTCAGCTCTGTGGCGACGCGCATCTGCTGAACTTCCGGCTGCTCGCCTCCCCCGAGCGTCATCTCGTCTTCGACATCAACGACTTCGACGAGACCCTGCCGGGACCGTTCGAGTGGGACGTCAAGCGGCTCGCCGCGAGCCTGGTGATCGCCGGCCGTGCCAACGCGTTCTCGGCCGCGGAATGCGGCGAGACCGTACGGAGTGGCGTACGTGCCTACCGCGAGCGGATGCGTGAGCTCGCCGGCCTGCGCACGCTCGACGTCTGGTACGCGCGGGACGACGCCGACCGGCTTGAGACGCTGTTGTCCGAACGGCCGGGCAAGAGCGCCCGTCAGCGGGTCTCCACGGCGTCCGCGAAGGCGCGCGGCAGGACGGGCCTGCAGGCAGCCGGAAAGCTCACGGCCTTGGTCGACGGTGCGCGCCGGATCACCCCGGATCCCCCGCTGATCACTCCGCTCGTCGACCTGCTTCCCGACGCCGAGCGGGACGAGCTGGAGCACACTCTTCGCCGGCTGGTCGCCGGCTACGCGCGCAGTCTGTCGACCGAGCGGCGGCACCTCCTCAGCCGCTTCCGCGTGGTGGACATGGCGCGCAAGGTGGTCGGGGTCGGCAGCGTCGGCACCCGTTGCTGGATCGTCCTTCTGCTGGGCCGCGACGACGAGGATCCGCTGCTGTTGCAGGCCAAAGAGGCCGGTGAGTCGGTTCTCGCCGCCCATGTGGGCGCGAGTGAGTACGAGAACCAAGGGCAGCGGGTGGTGGCCGGGCAGCGCCTCATGCAGACGGCTGCCGACATCTTCCTCGGCTGGGAGAGCGTCACCGGCATCGACGGCCGACCGCGCGACTTCTATGTCCGGCAGCTGCGGGACTGGAAGGGCATAGCCCAGCCCGAGACCATGGATCCCAAGACTCTGGCGCTCTTCGGCCAACTGTGCGGAGCCTCGCTGGCCCGCGCCCACGCCCGCTCCGGCGACCCGATCGCCATCGCCGCCTACCTCGGTGGCGGCGACGCTTTCGACCGGGCGCTGGCCGACTTCGCGACTGCCTACGCCGACCAGAACGAACGCGACCATCGGGCGCTGGCCGATGCGGTCGGCGCGGGGCGGGTCACCGCTCGTACGGATGCAGCGCCCTGAGCGTCCGGTTCGCTACGTCCGCCACGGACACCGTCACCGTTCACGGCCCGGGTTCCAACCGGATCCGGCCGACGTCTACGCCTCGGGGTGGTCCAGGCGGCCGAGCCGGTGGCGTGCCGGGCCCTCCGGTACGGGAACGGCTTCCCGCAGGCCGCGACCGCCGGCCACGGTCGTGCGCCCGTACCAGCGGCCGTACCGCTCGGCGAGCGCCACGGCCGAAACGCCGTGCAGCAGGACGCTCAGCGCGACCGTGACGGCGACCACCCGGCCCAGCAGTTCGACGCCGGGGATGTGTTCTTCCGCCACCAGGAGCGCCAGCACGATGGAGGCGAGGCCGCGTGGCCCGAACCAGCCGATGTAGCCGACCGTGGGCATGCGCAGTCCGGTCCCGGCGAGGGACAGTGCGACGGGGAGCATCCTCACGACGGCCAGTACACGCCCCGCCATTCCTTCGTGACCCATCCCCTGCGCCGGGCCGCCTGCAACAGGCGACCGCCGCCTTGGCCGATCAGCAGGCCGAGGGTGCCGCTGTGCAGCAGAGCGCGCCAGAAGACGCCGGCCACGCCCTCGTGTGCGTAGGTCGTGCCGGGGATGGCGGCCAGGAAGAGGACGTAGAACGGCAGGACCATGCCGTCGTTGAGACCGCTCTCCACGTTGAGGCCCTGGCGTACCAAGGCCGGAACGCGGCGGTCGGAGATGGCGGTCTTCCCAAGGGCCGCGTCGGTGGGCGCGAGGATCGCGCCGACCAGCGCCAGTTCCCAGGCGGTGAGTCCGGGCAGCAGCCGACGCGATCCGAGAGCGTACGCGGCAGTGACACCCGCTACTGCCAGCCCGGTCCAGGCGCCACTGCTCATCCGGCCAACCTCCCTACCGGGTCCGCGCCCTCGCGCGGCGCGGACCGACGGACGGGCGAACCAGTCGCGCACGAACGCGCCGGCCGCTTCCTGAGCGGCCACGGATGCAGCGAGGACATGGGGCGAGCCCTCGGTCACCTCGGGCTGCCTGTAGGGCTCCAGTCGGGCACCGAGTCTCGGATGTCCCGCGTGATTCATGCTGACCGGGAGGTGATCGACCGTCGTCACCCCTGGAGGGTGACGACCCGCCGCCCGCTGGGGCGCACGCTAGGTGGCGAACGGCTGCGAGCCGCAGCCCGTGAGGAACGGAGGCCTCCCATGGCCACCACCGCCCCACACGATCACCGCTCGGCAGGCGTGCCTGCGGCCGCCACCGGCCTGACCTTCTTCGCCGCTGTGATGCTGGCCATCGCAGGCATCCTCGACCTGTTCCGCGGGATCATGGCGATCGCCCAGGACGACGTGTTCGTGAGAACCCCCAACTACGTCTTCAAGTTCGACCTGACCAGTTGGGGCTGGATCCAACTGGTCCTGGGTGCGATCGCCATCCTCGTGAGCATCGGCCTGTTCGCGGCGGCCACCTGGGCGAGAGTCGTCGGAGTGGGCATCGCGGCGCTGCTGATCATCGCCAACTTCCTGTCCATCCCGTACTACCCGGTGTGGTCTCTGACCCTGATCGCCCTGTACGGGTTCACCATCTGGGCCCTGTGCGTGGTCAAGCCGGGGTCGCTCAACGACTAGGGGGAAGTCCTCCCAGCGCGGCAGCGCCGGCCCCAGTGCCACCGCGGGGAGGACCGCGGTCACCACAAGGGCGTGGTTGCGGGATCGGGCCAGGCGTGCGAAGCGGGGCTCGGACACCGGGTCTCGCACACACAGCGGCTCGCCACCATCGACGTGATCACCGTGGGAGTCCGGGGCCCCCGCGCACGTCGCCGTCGGACTCCTGATCACCCGCCGCGGGTGATCAGGAGTCCGACGGCGAACTCCCACACTGATTCCGGAGGCATGCCATGACCACCACATCAACCCCCGCACCGGCGACGGATCCCCAAGACACGCTGGCCGGCCTCGGGGCTTCCTGGCTCTGGGCGCTCGGTCTCGCACTCGCGACGTTGATACCCGGCATCATCGTGCTCGTCTGGCCGGACGAGACCCTGCACGTGCTGGCCGTCCTGATCGGGCTGCACTTCCTGCTCAGGGGCGGTTTCGTCTTCGTGACCGCCTTCGCCCACTCGGATACCGAAGGAGGAGGGCGTCTCATGCGCGCCCTCCTCGCCCTGGGGGCCGTGCTGATCGGGGTGCTGTGTCTGCGGCACCCGCTGCAGACGATCGCCGCGCTGGCCCTCGTCGTCGGCGTGTTCTGGCTGCTGTCCGGGCTGATGACCGTGTATGTCGCGCTCGCCAACCGCGGCCTCCCGCACCGGGGTCTGGCCATCGCGGCGGGTGCGCTCGGGGTCGTGGCCGGCATCGTGGTGCTCGGCTATCCGGTTGCGTCCGCGGTCGCCCTGGCCCGGCTGCTCGGCCTTTGGCTGGTGCTCCTGGGCGTCGCGGAAACGGCGATGGCGTTTGCCCTGCGCGGTGCGGTACGGCGGGAGCAGGCGGCGGCCGAGAAAGCGGGCGGAACGCTGTGACCGTCGCCCCGCTCACCGTTCTCGGCGATGTCCTTGTGTGAACCGGCGGGCCGCTGCTGCCGCGCACCTCGATCGTTCCGGTCGACGCCGTCCGCGCCACTCACCCTGCGGCGCCCGGCACTGCAACGCCCCAGGGGTTCGTAGGCCCACCAGACAGCTGACCCTCGCGACCCGGACTTTCGCTCGGATGGCTTCTCACGGGGTGCCGCCTCACCCACGAGCGGCGGAAATGGAAGGAAGCACCCCGAGAGTTGGAGGCCCCATGAGTGGCCCGCCCGAGTCCAGCGGCTCCGAGCCCGCCCCGAAGGACACCGCTCGCCAAGGAGGACGGGCCGAAGGGGACGGCGGACACGGCACCGGACCCGGGCAGATCGTACGGCGCACGGCCTCGGCGATTCTGATCGTGCTGACCTGCGTCCTCGTGCCCGTCGCACTGTTGACGGTGTGGGTGCACGACATCGCGCTCGACACCGACCGGTACGTCGAGACGGTCGCACCGTTGGCCAGCGATCCGGCCATCGAGGACGCGGCCGTCCACCGCATCGCCGAGGCGATCGACGTGCGCGTGAACGGCAACCAGGTCGCCGCGGACATCGCGGCCTGGCTGACGTCCCAGGGCCTGCCGCCACGAGCCGCCGCAGCCGTCAAGGGCCTCGGCCCGCAGCTCGACTCCGCCGTCAACACCACCGTGACCAAGGTCGCCACCCGGTTCGTGCAGAGTGACCGCTTCGAGAAGGTGTGGACGACTGCCAATCGGGCCGCCCACGGCGCCGTCGTACACGCCCTCACCGGGCAGGGACGCGGCGCCGTCGGGGTCAGCGGGGACAAGGTGACGCTCGACGTCGGCACCGCCGTGGACACTGTGAAGCAGGAGCTGGTGGACGCCGGGCTGTCCCCGGCGGAGAAGATCCCCGACGTCAACAAGCAGCTGGTGCTCTTCCAGTCCGACCAGCTCGGGAAGCTCCGCAAGGGCGCCCATCTGCTGGACGTGATCGGCAACTGGCTCCCCGTACTCGTCGTGGTGATCGGCACGGCCGGCGTGCTGCTGGCCCACCGCCGACGGCGCGCCCTCGCGCGCACCGCCCTCGGCGCGGCCTTCGCCTGCCTGATCGTGGCGATCGGCCTGGTCATCGCCCGCCGCTACTATCTGGACCACCTTCCCCCGCAGGTCCAGTCGCCGGCCGCCGCCGCGGCCGTCTTCGACACCCTGCTGCACTTCCTGCGGGTGAGCCTGCGCACCGCGATCGTGCTCGGCGTCGTCATCGCGCTGGGCGCCTACCTCATCGGCCCGGGGCGCCTGCCCGTGGCCGTACGGGGCGCCTCGGAACGCACCGCGGACTCCGCGGCGACGTGGGCGTACGGCCACGAGGTCCACACCGGGCGTGTCGGGACGTGGGCACTGGCCTACCGACGGTGGGTCACGATCGCCGCACTGCTGATCGTGGCGTTGGTCTTCGCTCTGTGGGACCACCCGACCGCGCTGACGATCCTGCTCCTGGTCCTCATCCTGCTGGCCGTCCTCGCCCTTCTCGCACTGCTCGCCGCTACCGGCCGGGCCACCCTGGCCGCCGAACAGACGGAGTCGGGCGGACCCGAGAGGGCCCGCTGACAGGCGCGAGGCGCCCGAACGGGTCCCCGCGTCCACACCACGGAGCCATCCACGTCCCTCACCTCACCCCGACCGACGACACGATCGGCGCCCGCGCGCACCTCGCGCCACCCGCACCGGGTGATCCCAGGGCCTCGTTCTCGGCGCACTGTGGAATGCGTCCAGACCCGTTCCCACCGACGCTGAGTCCGACGACGGATCGGCTAGCCGGAGGCCATCGTGAGCGATTACCCGCTGTTCAACGCGTTCCTGACCATGATGTGGTTCTTCCTGTGGGTCATGTGGTTGATCCTTCTGTTCAGGGTGATCGGCGACATCTTCCGCGACGACGTCCTCAGCGGCTGGGGCAAGGCCGGCTGGACGCTCTTCGTCTGCGTGCTGCCCTTCCTGGGCGTCTTCATCTACCTGATCGCCCGGGGCAGGGGAATGGGCCGTCGCGAGGCGCGGCAGGCACAGAAGCAGGAGCAGGCCTTCCGCTCCTACGTGCAAGAAGCGGCCGCCGACGCTCCGGCATCCGGCGTGACCAGGGCGGACGAGCTGGCCAAGCTCGCCGGCCTGCACAACCACGGCGACATCACCGACTCCGAGTACGAGAAGGCCAAGACCAAGGTCCTCGCCGCTTGAACCGTCCTCACTGAAGGGAGCCCGCTGACGGGCGAACTCGGACCCGTCGACCTGGTCGTCCTCTCCTTCCCCGGTGAGCAGCCGCCGGATTCCTGCATGGAGGCGCTGGGTCGGGTCGAGCGCCATGAGGACGTCCGCATCCTGGATGCGCTGCTTATCACCAAAGCTCCGGATGAGCAGGTCGACCGCATCGAGCTGTCCGACTTCGAGGACCTGCGGGACGTCGCGGCCGAAGTCGCCGCCCGCCCCACCGTGGGCCTGGTCGCACTCGTCCGGCAGAACCTGACAGGAGAAAGGGCTGCTCGCCGACGCCGAGTTCGCCGCGGCCAAAGCCCGGCTGCTGGGCACCTGACGGGCGACTTGATCAGCCATGGACGGATCGCGGCGCCTCGTGCGACGTCTGCCGCGACCGTCCCGTCCGATCGAACGCATCGCCCGACATCTGCGGTACGTCGGTCTCTTGGATACCGCCACCCGCTTGGCCGCCCAGGCGTTCCTGGCCGCGCTGCCGGCGCTGTTCGTCATCGCGGCCTTCGCCCCGGCGGCGTCGCAGGAGCAGTTGCGGAGTTCGCTCCGCGCCGTCGTCGGACTCGAAGGCGCCTCCGCCGAGCAGGTCAGCCGCATCTACCAGGTCAATGGCGAAACACGGGGCGACACTTGGGGCACCATCGGAATCCTCGTCACGATCCTGTCGGCCACGTCGTGCAGCCGCGTACTCCAGCGTCTGTGCGAACGGGCATGGCATCTGCCGCACCTGAGAACCCACCTGGTGATCTGGCTCTGGGTGGCATGGCTGTTGGTGTGGCTGGCCGCCCTGCTCTTCCAGGGGACCGTCCGCGACGGCTTCGGCGTCGGACCCGCGCTCGGTGTACCGCTCACCGTCATCGCGAGCACCCTGCTGTGGTGGTGGACCCAGCACCTCTTGCCCGGCAGCCGCGTTCCCTGGCTGCCACTCCTCCCCGCGGCGGTGCTGACCGGCGGCGGAGCAGTCGCCGTATCTGCCGCGTCCACCGTGTTCCTGCCGGACATGCTCAACCGCGGCCCGGCCCAATTCGGCCCCCTGGGCCCGGTGTTCACACTCCTGTCGTGGCTGATCGCCCTCTTCACCGTGATCACGGCGGGCATCGCCATCGGTTACGTTCTCGCCCACGAGAAGCGGCTCGCCCGGTATCTGCTCACTCGGGAAGGCGGCGCATCTCGGCCACGTGCAGTCCCAGCGACTGGAAGCGAGCCAGCAGGCCGTACAGATGGGCCTCGTCGGTGACCCGCCCGAACAGCACGGTCTGATGGGGCACGACAAAGCTTTTCAGTTCCGGGAACGCCTCGGTCAGCAGGTCCGACATCTGCCCGTCGACGCGGATCTCGTAGCGCATGAGAAGGCTTCTCTCGCGATCGTACGGCGGCTCGTGCCCCCACGAACCTCATGCTGCGCCCCAGCGGTGAGCGGGTCATCACCCGCCTGAGGTGACCTGGACCGTGCCCGGCCGTCGCGTTGGCGGCGGGGTGTCACAAGAGGCCCGCTTCCCGGGCCCGTCGGACTGCCTCCCCGCGTCGCGTAACGGCGAGCTTGCGGTAGATGCTCTTCAAGTGGGTCTTGACGGTGTTGACCGACAGGAAGAGACCGACTGCGATCTCCTCCGTCGACATCATCTGCGCCAGCTGTTCCAGTACCTCGTGCTCGCGCTCGCTGAGAGGTTCGAGCAGGGGGACGGGCTCGCTCGCGTGGGAGTCCGCCGCGTGTCCCATGAGGTCGGCCGGCAGCCAGTCGTGGCCCCGTGTCAGGCCGGGTCGGCGGTGCAGCAACTGCTTGAGCCAGGGACCGGACTCCAGGAAGGGCCGCCTCAGTTGTTCCGGCCGGGCCATGAACAGAGCCTCGGCCGCCAGCCGCTGCGCGCGGACGCCGTCGCCCAGTACGTCGGTGGCCTGCGCCCGCGCCAGCAACGCCCGCACGGTGATGGCGGGCCCTTCGCCCTGCCCCGGGGGGAGCTCGCCGACCAGGTCGAGCACCTTTTCGCCGTCCCCCGTGGCAAGCCGGACCCGGGCGGCGGCCAGGACACTCTCCGGCCCGGCGGCCTGTTGCTCCCGCAGCACCTCCAGGGCGGCATCGGGGTGACCGTCGGCGAGATGCGCGGCAGACGCGGCGAGGGCGATCCGGGCCGTCACCCACGGGGAGGGCCGCACCGCGGTCGGCGGCCCTCCCCACCCGTCCAGAGCCTCCAGCGCGGCCCGCGGATCGCCTTCGGCCAGCAGGAGACGTGACCACAGGATCGCCAGGCCCGCGGTCACGATCGGGTCGTGCGGAGCCACGGGAGTGGTGGCCGCCTGCGTGAGATGGGTGTGTGCCGCGTCGAGATCGTCGCGTTCGATGGCCACGGCGGCCAGCACGAGCTGTGCGACCCCCGTGCGGGAGGCGAGAGGCAGCCCGGAACGCTCCGCCTCGGCCACCGCACCCCGGGCATGTACCTCGGCACGTCCGGGCCAACCCCGCAGCACGTCGATCAGGGCCAGCCGGCCCAGAGCCTCGTACCTCGGGAAGGCGGTGGCCGGCCCGTCGCAGGTGTTCGCGGCGACGGACAGGGCCGTCCGGGCGGCATCGAAGCGCCCCTCCCACAGCTGCGCGGAACCGAGATTCGTGAGCATCAGAGCGGTGAGCTCCGGATGCTGATCCAGACACTCGACGGAGACGGCCCGCTCCAGCTCTTCCGCGTCCCTGGCGGCCAGCTCGGCCAGCTCGGCCGAACCGATCAGCCTGGCCGCCAGGACACGCAGCAGCGCGCAGCTGAGCTGCGCCGACGCGGCGGCGTGGGTGTCGTCCCGCAGACTCTCCTCAGCACGCCGCAGGTATCCGAGGCCGCGCTCGACGTCCCTGCGGGCCAGTTGACGCGCGGCACGCACGAGGTCCGCGGCCGGTCCGGAGGCATCCGGCGCCATCCGGGCGAAGAGGCTGTCGAGGCGCTCGGTCTCCAGCCCTGTGAGCAACTGCCCGATCGCGAGATCGTCGATGAAACGGGTCGCGGCCATCTCCCAGTCGCCCGCGTCCGCCGCATGCGACAGGGCATCGGCGAGCAGGCCGGCCTCGCCCAGCCACCGGGCGGCTCTCCGATGCAGCTCGGGTTCGAGCCCCGGGTGGCGGAGACGGAGATGCAGCCGCAGGATCTCGGCGAACAGCGGGTGGAGCCGGTACCACGAGTGACCGACGGCCTCGACGAACGCGTTCGCCCGCTGCAACCCCACCAGAATCGGTTCCGCGTCCGCCCGCCCCGTGAGCGCATTGGCCAGATCGGGGTGGATCCGGTCAAGGATGCTGATACGCAGCAGGAGATCCTGGGTCTCGGCGGGCTGCGCGTGCAGCACTTCGGCGAGCAGGAAATCGGCGAGGGTGCTCTGACCTGCCTCGAAGTCCTTGAAGAAGGCTTCCGGGGCGTCGGCCCGCTGCGCGGCCAGGATGCACAGCCGCAACCCCGCGGCCCAGCCCCCGGTCCGCTCCGTCAACGCACGGGCACCCTCGTCCGACAGCCGCATACCGTGGCGATACGCCAGAACGCCCGTCTCCTCGGGCAGGAACGCCAGGTCGGCGCCACGGACGTCCGTGACCTCACCCGCCGCCCGATAGCGATGCAGCGGCAGTAGCGGTTCCGTACGGCTGATGATCACCAGGCGGAGCCCGCCACCCGCGTGGCCGAGCACGAACTGGAGTTCATCCGCGATCTCCACCGAGCCTGCCACGCGGTCGAACTCGTCGAGAACGAGGATCACGGCCTCCCGACTCGCGCTCAGATGGGCGGCGACACGGGCCAGCAGGGAATGGTCCACCTCGCCGGGCCGGGCCGGGCTGCCGACGTCGTCGGGCAGGTCGAGGCCGTGATGCCGCATGGCCTCCAGCACATAGGTCCAGAAGATGCCGGGTCCGTTGTCCTCCGACTCCACGGTCAACCACGCCACGTTCTCCGGCGGATCGGACGCCACGATCCAGTCGGCGACCAGCAACGTCTTGCCCGCTCCCGCGGACCCGTTGACCAGCGTCACAGGCCCCCGGACACCTTCCGTGAGACGTTCGGCCAGACGCGGCCGACGCACATACGTCTTCGGCAGAACCGGAACGCTGAACCGCGCCGCGAGCAGAGGATCACCACTCGGAGTCAGGGGCCCGAGGGTGGGGTCCCGGCCCCTGCCGGACGTCGGATGGGCCATGGCGTTCACCCGCGCCGCCGAGAACCGCATGCCGGAATAGTCGCCACACTGCGATCTTCGCGCGGTGGGCCACAGGCCGCAACGGAAGGAGAGCTCTGCACAGGGACACACGGAGCATACGGAACAGGCAGGTCACGCTGATCACCTGCTGCGGGTGATGCCCCCGTGGCCGGCGAATGCGACCGTGGTTCCTGACAGACCGGCCTTCCCGGTCGTGGTGCGCCGGCCGCCCGCAAGAGTGGCGGCATACGAGCCACGGCCGCCACCCGCACCTCGGCCCGAAGGCCGCCCAGTTCCCATTCCCGGCGATCGTCCGAGAAACGGTCGGTGCACCGGAAGGGACGCCGTGATGCGTACGAAGGTCAGGTTCTGGCGCTGGCGCCGCAACGAACTGAAGCGCCGCTCGGACATCGCCGAGACCTGGACGCGCGTCGCCGCCGGCACACTGCTGGTCATCGGCGCTCCGATGGCGGGCGCGGCGACCGCGACGGCTGCCTACGAGGCCACACTGCACCAGCACGGCGACTGGCATCAGGCTTCCGCCGTCCTGACCGAGGACGCCCCCACCAGCGCAAACGCCCTGCCCGCAGAACACGGGCACGTCCGCGCAACCATCCGCTGGAAAGACCCCGCCGGCACGACCCACACCGGCCGGGCCCTGGTGACCCCGGCCGCCGACGCCGGCACCCGGACCACGATCTGGCTGGACGACAGCGGCGCTCTGCACGACGCCCCGCCCACGCCCAGCGAGGCCGCAGCGCAGGGCGCGGTCTTCGGAGGCACCGCGGCCGGCATCACGTGTCTGTTCGCGCTGAGTGGCAGGCGGATCGTGCAATGGCGGCTGGACCGTTCGCGTGCAGCGGCGTGGGAGCGTGAGTGGGCAGCGATCGGCCCTGAGTGGGGCCACCACCATGCCTAGCGGCCAACCTTGGGCGGCCACGCGCCGGACATCCGCGACGCCAACGCCCAGATCCTGGAGGACGAACTCCCAACGGCGGCCCGCGATCCACGAGTTGACGACCATCCCGTGGAAGGGCACGGAGCACCGCGCCCACCGCAAGGCGATGAAGGCGGCGACCGACGAGATGCCGCCCTTTCGCCGCGTCACCGGCCCCGCCACGCGCCAGCACGTGAAGGCCACCGCGCGCCGCCGTGAACGACGCGATCGGGCAGCAGCCCATCACATTCAACCCCGCCTGCCGCCGCCCACGTCGAGATCGACCCCGTACGCAAGCCGTGCGCCTCGCCATGCCCTAACTGGCCCCGAAATAAGCAAAAGCCCCAGGTCACGGCGAGTGAGTCCTGGGGCTTCCACAGAGCCGCCTTCGGGATTCGAACCCGAGACCTACGCATTACGAGTGCGTTGCTCTGGCCAACTGAGCTAAGGCGGCACCGCCCTGCGCACCATGGTGCGAGCAGCAGCGTCGCCAAGTCTACACAGTTTCTGGAGTGGTCCTGACCAGGGTCGACCGGGCCCCGGGCGGGCTATGAGCAGCGCTTGTCCCGGGGCGGCGGGGTGCCGTCGAGGAGGTAGGTGTTGATCGCGGTGTCGATGCAGTCGCTGCCGCGGCCGTACGCGGTGTGGCCGTCGCCCTCGAACGTGAGCAGCGTGCCGGAGGAGAGCTGGGCGGCGAGGGACTGGGCCCACTTGTAGGGGGTCGCGGGGTCGCGGGTGGTGCCGACGACCAGGATCGGGGCGGCACCCCGCGCCTCGATGCGGTGCGGGGTGCCGGTGGCCCTCAGCGGCCAGTACGCGCAGTTCAGGCTCGCCCACGCGAAGCCGGCCCCGAACACCGGGGAAGCCTGCTCGAACGCGGGCAGCGCCGCCCTCACCTCGGCGGGCCCGGCGAAGGCGGGTGGCAGGTCGAGGCAGTTCACAGCGGCGTTGGCGTACATCAGGTTCGCGTAGTTGCCGCTCTTGTCGCGCTCGTAGTACGAGTCCGCCAGGGTCAGCAGACCCGCGCCGTCGCCCTTCATCGCGCGGGACAGCGCGGTGCGCAGTTCGGGCCACGCGTCCTGGTCGTACATCGCGGCGATGACGCCCGTCGTGGCCAGGGACTCGCCGAGCCGGCGGCTCTGGCCGGTGGGGATCGGCTCGGCGTCGGCGTCCCTGAAGAACTTCTCCATCCGGGCCGACGCGTCCTCGACGGAGTCCGTGCCGAGCGGGCAGCCGTCCTTCTGTTTGATGCAGTCCGCCGCGAAGGACTGGAAGGCCGTCTCGAAGCCCGCCGTCTGGTCCCGGTTCATGTTGAGCGAGGAGAGGGAGGGGTCCATCGCCCCGTCCAGGACGAGCCGGCCGGTGCGCGCGGGGAAGAGCTCGGCGTACGTCGCCCCGAGGAACGTGCCGTACGAGGCGCCCACGTAGTACAGCTTCTGGTCGCCGAGCACCGCCCTGAAGATGTCCATGTCACGAGCTGCCTCGACCGTGGAGACATGCGGAAGGATCTTGCCCGACTTGGCCTCGCAGCCGTTCGCGAAATCCTTGAACGCCTTGGTCAGGGCGGCCTGTTCGGCCGGGTCGTCGGGGGTCTGGTCGACCTCCGTGTACGCGTCCATCTCCTTGCCCGTGAGGCATTCGACGGGCTCGCTGCGGGCCACGCCGCGCGGGTCGATGGCCGCCATGTCGTAGCGGGCCCGGACCGGCGCGGGATAGCCGATGCCCGCGTACGACTGGAGGTAGCCCACCGCCGAGCCCCCCGGGCCGCCGGGGTTGACCAGGAGCGAGCCGATCCGCTTGCCCGGCCCGGTCGCCTTCACCCGCGAGACCGCGAGGTTGACCGATCCGCCGGCGGGCTTGGCGTAGTCGAGCGGCGCCTTCAACGTGGCGCACTCGAACTTGCCGACACCGCACGCCCGCCAGCTCAGCTTCTGCGTGTAGTACGGGGTGAGGGCCTCGCTCGTGGGGGCGTCGGCCGGGGCCGCGTTCCTCGCCCCCTTGGGGGACGCGGTCGCGGACGTGGACGAACTGCCCGACGAACAGCCGGAGATGAGCAGGCCAGCGGTCGCGGCGGCGATGGCCGAGGTGCGGAGCAGGCGCCTTGAGTCCATCTCCGGAGCGTAGCCGCCCCATGACGTGATGTATGCCGTGCGCGGCGGTGCGCCTCGTACGGGTGATCCCGTCAACCCCGATGCCCCACCGGACGCTCCCGGCTCAGCCCGCTCGCAGGGCCAGCGTCATGGACTCCACCGCCAGGAGCGGAGCCACGTTGCGGTCCAGGGCTTCGCGGCAGGCCAGGATCGACTCGATCCGGCGCAGGGTGCGCTCGGGGCCGGACGACCGGGCGATCCGGTCCACCGCGTCCCGTACGTCCTCGTTGGCGATCGCCACCTTCGTGCCCAGTTGCAGGGCGAGGACGTCGCGGTAGAAGCCGGTCAGTTCGGTCAGCGCGAGATCCAGACTGTCGCGCTGGGTACGGGTCTTGCGGCGCTTCTGCTTGTCCTCCAGCTCCTTCATCACCCCGGCGGTGCCGCGCGGCATACGACCACCGGCGACCCCGCCCATCGCGGCCTTGAGGTCCTCGGTCTCCTTGACGTCGACCTCCTCGGCCACCTGCTTGGCGTCCTCGGCCGCGGTGTCGACCAGCTCCTGCGCGGCTTTGAGGCAGCCGCCGACGTCGTCGACCCGCAGCGGCACCTTCAGGACGGCGGCGCGCCTGGCCCGTGCCGCGGCGTCGGTGGCCAGCCGGCGGGCCCGGCCGATGTGGCCCTGGGTGGCGCGCGCCGCGGCATACGCGGCCTCCGGCTCGATGCCGTCGCGCCGTATCAGGACGTCGGCGACCGCCTCGACCGGCGGGGTGCGCAGGGTGAGGTGGCGGCAGCGGGACTTGATGGTGGGGAGCACGTCCTCAAGAGAGGGCGCGCAGAGCAGCCAGACCGTGCGCGGGGCGGGCTCCTCGACGGCCTTCAGGACGGCATTGGCCGCCTGCTCGGTGAACCGGTCGGCGTCCTCGACGATGATCACCTGCCAGCGGCCGCCGGACGGCGACATCTGGGCCCCGCGGACCAGCTCACGGGTCTGCTTGACGCCGATGGTGATGCCCTCGGTGGTGACGACCGTGACATCGGCGTGCGTACCGATCAGAGCCGTATGGCATCCGTCACAGAAGCCGCAGCCCGGCAGGCCGCCGAGCGCGCGGTCGGGGCTGACGCACTGGAGCGCCGCGGCGAAGGCACGGGCGGCGGTGGGGCCGCCGGAACCGGGGGGCCCGGTGAACAACCAGGCATGCGTCATCTTCGACGCCTCGGGGCGCGGCAGCCCGGAACGCTCGGCGGTGACCAGCACATCGGCATCCCGGGCCGCGGCACCCAGCTGCTCCTGCACCCGCTCCTGGCCCACCAGGTCGTCCCATACGGCCATCGACTGCCCCTTCGCACCGCTGTCACTGCTGCGCCCCATTGTGCGCCACCCCACTGACAACGGACGCCGCCGCACAAACCCCGCAGGTCGGGCGAGCCCGCGGCAGCCGGCCGGCAGCCCCGGCCCGCCCCGCCCGCGGACGCCGACGCCGCGGGCGAGCCGGTCATCGGCGGCCGCCCCGGGTCTGTGGGCTGGTCAGCGGCGGCCACCGCGGGCCTGGTGGGCGGTCAGCGGCGGCGGCCACCCCGCCGGTTGTCGTCCTCGTCGTCGCGCGGGCCGAGGAGTTCGTCGGCGAGCGTCGGCAGGTCGTCCAGCGGGGTCTCCTCCGCCCAGTCCGAACGCCGCCGAGGCCTTTCCTGGCCCGTCACCGGGTCGATCTGCGGCAGTTCACGGGTGCGCTCGTTGCCGCCGTCGGCCCGGTGCCCCGCGCCCGGCCCGTCGCGGAAGATACCCGGCGGCACCCGGTCCGCGGGGTCCGCGTGGGGTACCGGCGGCAGCACCGCCGTCTCCTCGACATCGCGCGCGGTGCCGCGGGCGCCGTCCCGGGCCGCGTCCGACACCGCCGGCAGCACGGTCGTCTCCGCGGCGTCGGCCCCGCGGCCGGAATCGCCGCCCGCCGCACCCGGCTCGGCGACCGGCACCTCCTGCGTCACATCGTTCGGTTCGGCGACCGGCACTTCCTGGGTCACCTCGTTCGGCTCGGCGACCGGCACCGGCTGGGTGACCTCGTTCGGGCTGACGATCGGGGTCGGGACGGTGATCTCGGAGGGCGAGACATCGGCAGGGGCCGCCGACTGCGACGCGGGCGCGGCGGACGCCTTGGTAGTCGGCGGTGCCGTGGACGCAGCGGACGCCTTGGTAACCGGCGGCATCTTGGTGGTCGGTGCCGCGGCGGCCGAAGCCGCACTCGCCGCCTTCGCCGCTGCCGCGGTGGCGGCCGCCTCCGCGAGGCGGCGGGCCTCCTCGGCGCGGAGCAGCGCCTCCTCCGCCTTGCGCTGCTTCTCCAGTCGGCGTTCCTCGGCCTCGGCGCGCAGCCGGGCCTCCTCCTCGGCCTGCTTGCGCAGCCGCTCCTGCTCGACCGCGCGCGCCTTCTCCTCGGCCTCGCGCCGCTTGCGCTCCTCCTCGGCGAGCCGCCTGGCCTCCTCGGCCCGCTGCCGGGCCTCCTCCGCCTGACGCTCCTCCTCGCGGCGGCGCGCGTCTTCCAGCTCGCGCCGCTTGCGCTCCTCCTCCTCGGCGCGGAGCTTGGCGAGCTGCTCCTGGCGCTCGCGCTCCAGACGCTCCTCCTCGGCCTTGCGCGCGGCCTCTTCCTCCGCGCGCTTGCGGGCGTCTTCCTCGGCCTTCTTGCGCGCTTCTTCCTGAGCCTTGATCTCGGCCTCGGACAGCGGAAGCATCTGGTCGAGCCGATGGCGTACGACGGTGGTGACCGCCTCCGGCTCCTGGCCCGCGTCGACCACCAGGTAGCGCGACGGATCGGCGGCGGCCAGGGTGAGGAACCCGGACCTGACCCGGCCGTGGAACTCGGGCGGCTCCGACTCCAGCCGGTCCGGCGCCTCGGTGAACCGCTCGCGCGCCGTCTCGGGCGAAACATCGAGCAGAACGGTCAGATTCGGTACGAGTCCGCCAGTTGCCCACCGGTTGATTCGGGCGATTTCGGTCGGGGACAGATCACGACCGGCTCCCTGGTAGGCCACCGAGGAGTCGATGTAGCGGTCCGAGATGACGATCGCGCCGCGCTCAAGGGCGGGGCGTACCAGCGAGTCGACGTGCTCGGCGCGGTCCGCGGCGTACAGCAGTGCCTCGGCACGGTTGGAGAGGCCCGCGGACGACACGTCGAGCAGGATCGACCGCAGCCGCTTGCCCATCGGCGTCGCGCCGGGCTCACGCGTCACCACGACCTCGTGGCCCTTGGCCCTGATCCACTGGGCGAGCGCCTCGGCCTGCGTGGACTTGCCCGCGCCGTCGCCGCCCTCCAGTGCGATGAAGAAGCCGGTCGCGGCCGGGGCCTGCGCCGGGTCGGCACCGCGCACCGCGTCGACCAGATCGCGCCGCAGCGGGACGCCCTGGCGGTCGTCGGTCTTGGCCAGCACCACGGCGGCCACGGGCAGCAGCAACGCTCCGACCAGCATCAGCGTGAAGCCCGCGCCACCGTGCTCGAAGACGAACGCGCCCGACTCGACCCGGTGGCTCCCGATGGCCGCGGCCAGCAGCGGCGCGGCGATGGCGCCCAGACCTATCGAGACCCGTACGACCGCCTGGAGGTGCTCGGTCGTGCGGGCCCTGCGGTACTCCTCGGTCTCCTGGTCGATCAGTACATGACCGGTATTGGCCGCGACGCCGGCGGCGACGCCCGCCACCAGCGCGATCAGCAACACCGTCGCCAGGTCGGGCACCAGGCCCATGGCGAGCAGCGCGACGCCGGTGACGGCGATGGCGAGCGACATCAGGCGCCGCCGGGACAGCACCGGAAGGATCTTGGCGGCGGTGCGGATGCCGAGCACTGTGCCGCCGGTCAGCATGAGGATCAGCAGCGCGAAGGCGGCCGGGCCGCCGCCCAGGTCCACGGCGTGCAGCACGGCGACGGCCGCCGCCGCGGCGATCGCCCCGGCGACCGAGGCGCAGGCGAGCACGAGCAGCGAGATCGCGCCGGTACGCCCCTTGTCGGGACCGTTGCCGGTGGTGGGCCTGCGTAGCCCCTCCAGCGGTGAACGGGCCCGCGGAGTCTGGGTGGCCGGCAGTTCGAGCAGGGCCACCACGGAGATGGAGGCGGCGAACAGGCCCGCGGCGAGGTACGAGGCGAGCGCGGCCTGGTGCAGCTTGAACCAGTCGACGCCCGTCCCCAGCAGATTGCTGACGAGCGCGGCGACGAGCAGCGCGACGGCACCCAGCGGGATGGCCACGAAAGTGGTGCGCAGCGACAGCCTGCGCAACGCCTCCAGATGGTCGGGAAGCGGCCGCACGGCCGCGCCCTCCAGGGGCGGCGGGGGCAGCAGCGCGGGCGCCGCGCTCTCCTTGGCGACCGTCCAGAACCGTTCGGCGACGCCGACCAGGAAGGCGGTGGCGAGGATGAACAGCAGGGCGTTGGCCGGGGTCCAGTCGATCCACAGCGGCGCGACGATCAGCAGCGCGGCCCGTACGCCGTCGGCGCCGACCATCGTCCAGCGCCGGTCGAGCGGGCCGCCCGGCGCGGTGAGCGCGGAGACCGGGCCGAGCAGCACGGCGCCGAAGAGCACCGTCGCGAACACCCGGGCGCCGAGTACCGCGGCGATCGCGAACGCGGCACCCCGGTATCCACCCCCGAAGGACTGCTGCTCCACCGCGGCCTGCAACGCCAGCAGCAGCGTGACGAGCACGGCGAGCGTGTCGCCGATCCCGCCCACGAGCTGTGCGCTCCACAACCGCCGGAGCGATGGGATGCGCAGCAGGGCACGCACAGCGCGCTCGCGTGAGTCTGCGGCTAGGGCTTCGGAGGTGGGGCTCACGACCGTGGGGGTCCCCCCCGGCCCTTCAGAGCTTGGGGATTGCTCGGCTCCTCGCGTCATCCGCCCAGCCTATCCGGAGCGAACGGGTCCTCGCGGGGGTGCCCGAACATATGGACGGACAGAACCACCCAGAGCCCACCGGGACTCCACTGCTGGGGCGCCGGACCGTCGCCGCGAAACCCAGCGGGGCGAGGCGCCCTGACGCACCGGACTGAGCAGGACCGGACTGGCGTACCGAACCGGGCGGACGTGGCCCATGGCCGGCCCCGGACCCGGTGAGCCAGCCCCCTCGTCCTGCGGGCCGACCCGTCCTGGCTCTTCGCCCCCAAACGCCGACGGGGGCCGAGGGCGTCAGCCCCCGGCCCCCCTCTCGCGGTCGGGACTACTCCGACGCCGCCGTCTTCTTCGCGGCCGTCTTCTTCGCCGGGGCCTTCTTCGCCGCCGCCGTCTTGGACGCCGTGGTCTTCTTCGCCGCCGCCGTCTTCTTGGCGGGGGCCTTCTTCGCGGTCGCGGCCTTCTTGGCCGGGGCCTTCTTCGCGGGAGCCTTCTTGGCCGTCTTCTTGGCCGGGCCCTTCGCCCGCTTCTCGGCGAGCAGTTCGAAACCCCGCTCCGGCGTGATCTCCTCGACGCTGTCGGCGGTCCGCAGCGTCGCGTTGGTCTCGCCGTCGGTGACGTACGGACCGAAGCGCCCGTCCTTCACCACGACCGGCTTCTCGCTGACCGGGTCGACGCCGAGCTCCTTGAGCGGCGGCTTGGCGGCCGCGCGGCCACGCTGCTTGGGCTGGGCGTAGATCGCCAGCGCCTCGTCCAGCGTGATGGAGAAGAGCTGGTCCTCGGTCTCCAGGGAGCGCGAGTCGGTGCCCTTCTTCAGGTACGGCCCGTAGCGCCCGTTCTGCGCGGTGATCTCGACGCCCTCGGCGTCCGTACCAACCACCCGCGGCAGCGACATGAGCTTCAGCGCGTCGTCCAGCGTCACCGTGTCCAGGGACATCGACTTGAAGAGCGAGGCGGTGCGCGGCTTGACCGCGTTCTTGCCGGTCTTCGGCGTGCCCTCGGGCAGGATCTCGGTGACGTACGGACCGTAGCGCCCGTCCTTGGCGACGATCTGGTTGCCGCTCACCGGGTCCGCGCCGAGCTCGAAGTCGCCGCTCGGCTTGGCGAGCAGTTCCTCCGCGTACTCGACGGTCAGCTCGTCGGGGGCCAGGTCCTCCTGGACGTCCGCGCGCTGGTGGCTCTCGGAGTCCTTCTCGCCGCGCTCGACGTAGGGGCCGTAGCGCCCGACGCGGAGCACGATCCCCTCGCCGACGGGGAACGAGGAGATCTCGCGGGCGTCGATCGCACCGAGGTCGGTGACGAGCTCCTTGAGACCGCCCAGGTGGTCCCCGTCGCCGTTACCGGCGGCGGAGGCCGAGCCGCCCGTGGTCGAGTCGCCCTCGCCGAAGTAGAAACGCTTCAGCCACGGCACCGACTGGGCCTCGCCCCGCGCGATGCGGTCGAGGTCGTCCTCCATCTTGGCGGTGAAGTCGTAGTCGACGAGCCGCCCGAAGTGCTTCTCCAGGAGGTTGACCACGGCGAAGCTCAGGAACGACGGGACGAGCGCCGTGCCCTTCTTGAAGACATAACCGCGGTCCAGGATCGTCCCGATGATCGAGGCGTACGTGGAAGGACGCCCGATCTCGCGCTCTTCCAGCTCCTTGACCAGCGAGGCCTCGGTGTAGCGGGCGGGCGGCTTGGTCGCGTGGCCGTCCACCGAGATCTCCTCGGACGACAGCGCGTCGCCCTCGGCGACCTGCGGCAGCCTGCGCTCGCGGTCGTCGAGCTCGGCGTTCGGGTCGTCCGCGCCCTCGACGTACGCCTTCATGAAGCCGTGGAAGGTGATCGTCTTGCCGGACGCGGTGAACTCGGCCTGTCGGCCGTCGCTCGCCTGCCCCGCGATCTTGACGGTCACCGAGTTGCCGACCGCGTCCTTCATCTGGGAGGCGACGGTCCGCTTCCAGATCAGCTCGTAGAGCCGGAACTGGTCGCCGGACAGACCGGTCTCGGCCGGGGTGCGGAAACGATCACCCGAAGGGCGGATCGCCTCGTGCGCCTCCTGCGCGTTCTTGACCTTCCCGGCGTACGTGCGCGGCTTGTCCGGCAGGTAGTCGGCGCCGTACAGCTGCGTCACCTGGGCGCGGGCGGCCGCGACCGCCGTGTCGGACAGCGTCGTGGAGTCCGTACGCATATAGGTGATGAAGCCGTTCTCGTACAGCTTCTGGGCGACCTGCATGGTCGCCTTCGCGCCGAAGCCCAGCTTGCGCGAGGCCTCCTGCTGGAGCGTCGTCGTACGGAACGGGGCGTACGGCGAGCGGCGGTAGGGCTTGGACTCCACCGAGCGCACGGCGAAGGAGGACTCGGCGAGCGCCGCGGCCAGGGCCCGCGCGTTGGCCTCGTCCAGGTGCAGGACGTCACTCTTGAGTTGTCCGTCGGGACCGAAGTCACGGCCCTGCGCAACGCGCCGGCCGTCGACCGTGTTCAGCCGTGCCACCAGCGTGGACGGGTCGGAGGCGTCGCCCGCCCGGCCGGTGGAGAACGTCCCGGTCAGGTCCCAGTACTCAGCAGAACGAAACGCAATGCGCTCGCGTTCCCGCTCCACGACGAGCCGGGTGGCCACGGACTGGACGCGCCCGGCGGACAGCCGCGGCATGACCTTCTTCCACAGGACCGGCGAGACCTCGTAGCCGTAGAGACGGTCGAGGATGCGGCGGGTCTCCTGGGCGTCGACCATGCGCTGATTGAGCTCGCGCGGGTTGGCGACGGCGTCCCGGATGGCGTCCTTGGTGATCTCGTGGAAGACCATCCGGTGGACCGGGACCTTGGGCTTCAGGACTTCCTGCAGGTGCCACGCGATGGCTTCGCCCTCGCGGTCCTCATCGGTGGCGAGGAAGAGTTCGTCGGACTCGGCCAGAAGCTCCTTGAGCTTCCTGACCTGGGCCTTCTTGTCGGCATTGACGACGTAGATCGGCTGGAAGTCGTGCTCGACGTCCACGCCGAGACGGCGCACCTCACCGGTGTACTTCTCGGGCACCTCGGCGGCGCCGTTCGGCAGGTCGCGGATGTGCCCGACGCTCGCCTCGACGACATAACCGGGGCCGAGGTAGCCCTTGATCGTCTTCGCCTTGGCAGGAGACTCGACGATGACGAGTCGGCGGCCGCCCTTTGCGGTCTCGCTGGTCGGGGACAACTTCGCTCTTCTCTCCGGTCGGCACTCGGGGTGTCAGTACGTGACGCTGCGGAGTGTGACGGTACAACCCGCCCCCGTGTCAAACAGCAAAAGCCCGCAGCGGCCACTCGAACGGTAACCCGACTTACCGCGATCCTGCCGCCCGGACCGTCCCGAAGCCTTCCGAAAAGCGTTTCATCCCCTTTCGGGCTAGATACGGGCGAAGCACCACAGGCCGAGCAGCAGGAACCCGGCACCGAAAGCGCCGGCGAGCACGGCGGAGGCAACTGGTCCGGTTCCCTGCGCGACCGGCGTACCGCGCCGCACACAGGCCGCCGTCCACAGCAGCAGAGCACCCCCGAACAGCACGAACACCGTCCCCGCAAACACCGCAGGCCCCGTCTCGGTCCCACCCATCGCAGTCATGCGGGCGATCCTGGTCACCGCGCCGCACCCCGGGGCAGCGCCGGGGCCGCATCCCGGGGAACTCCGGGTGAACGGTCACCCGATCATGCACATTTCAGCCAGATCCCCCCTTCCCTTGAACGCGTCCGGAGTCACATCACATCGAGCGCGCGGCCCGCCGCGTGCGTCAGCTGCGGTACGTCACCCGCCGTACCCATCCACCCGGGCAGCGACCGGCACGGCGTCGCGGCACGAACTGCTGGCTCCGACTCCGGCTCCGGCTCCAATGAAGAAGGGGCGGAACTCGCCACGTTCGACGCCGTGGACAAGGAACACGTCCCCGAAGCGCGGACCGAAGGGGCCGGGCCCGAGCCCGAACTCCCAGCAGGCCAGGACGGCCGGAGGTAAAGGGCTTCGGCGGGGCATGGGCGGGCAGCCCCGGACAGGCGAGCACCGAGCACGCGGTGGTGAGCGTGAGGGCGCTGACGGCCAGGCAGTTGAGGGCGTTGAGGACGCACGGCAGGGCGTATCCGAATCAGAGGAGCGAGCAGCGCCGCGGCGAGAGCAACACGGCGCCGAGCGTGCCGTATCGCCATGGGTTCGCGACAGCCGTCGTACCGCCCCCCAACACGCGTGCGGTGGAGGATGCGAGGACGGCGTTTCCCATAAATAGAAACGGACGCCGATCGCGCCGAGTTCCCGTCCGGGGACGCCCGGGGGACGCCGGTGCACGCGCTTCCCATGGCGCGAAGACCGTGCCCTCAACGCCGTGCTCCGCGCCTGCGGTCGACAGCCACCGCCTCGCCCAGGGCTCAAGCGCCTTGCCGGAACCGACCGGGCGGTGCGCTCGTCGTGCTGTCCCCTTCAACACCCGATGCCGCACACGGTCAGGCCCTCGCAGACACCCGGTGCCCGGATGTCTGCGAGGGCCTGATGCGTTCAACAGGACGCTTGCCTGCCCGTCGCCGATCGGCCTGTCCAGCCGCGCCCCGCGGTATCCGACCGGCCAACTCGCCTCCCCGCGAGAGGAGATCGGTACACGGTGGCGGCGTCTGACGGCCGATCGTCAAGTCCGTCCCGGGGCGTCTCGAAGTCCGTCACGGGGCGTCTCTCGGTCCCGCCCGGATCCTTCGGGCAACCTACGGCCTTACTTTCTTGGCCCCGCTCAGCACGTCGAATGCGTGCCGAGGGCCGGGCCGGGGCGAGAACTGGCCGACGAGTTCACGGAAGCAGACCAGGGCGGTAACCGGCGGGATTCCGACGACCACCATCGCGAAAAGCGAATGTGGCGCCTGGCCGATGCACAAAGCAACCGCAGTGCCGGAGGAGATCAGCATCACGGCCCAGGAACGCCGAGCAGTCCGGTGCTGAACGGCTGCCCGCAGGATGGACAGACCTGCCAGCATCCACGGCCCGTACACCGTCAGCGGCCACCATCGCGCCAAATGCGGAGACGCCACAAGCAGCGCAATGGCGCGCAGCTGATTGTA
Organism: Streptomyces sp. NBC_01431; assembly: GCF_036231355.1. Taxonomy (NCBI): domain Bacteria; kingdom Bacillati; phylum Actinomycetota; class Actinomycetes; order Kitasatosporales; family Streptomycetaceae; genus Streptomyces; species Streptomyces sp. NBC_01431. The sequence goes on along the minus strand of NZ_CP109496.1, from coordinate 4,530,578 downwards.
CGAATAAGAGATGGACCAGGTCAGCATCGTCACCGCGCAAATGGTGATTATTGCGATCAGGATCGAGACGGCGATGATCCTGCGTTTCCCGGCGAGGATGTGAAACCCTGTCCGAGGCCGGCGTCGGCTGACCGTGCGGCGTGAGTGCCTGTCGCTGTCCAGAGGGGGAGGGACGGGATCCACGCTGTGCGTCGGCTGCAGGATCCGGGCCAGCTCCTCGTCCGGGTCCCAACCGTCCGCCGGGGCCTCCGGATCAGGCGTGCGCCACATGTGCTGCACGTCAATTGGCTGAGTGTAATCAGCGTATTGGTTCACCGCGTCATAGTCGGTCCTCATCCTGAACCCTCTCCTTCCTTGGCTTCTCTGCGCGGTCCGGGATGTTTCATCGGGTGTGCGCGCCTTGGACCGACCACCCCTCCGCCGCGGCCTGCAGGTATTCCCGCTCCATCCGGCTGATGGTTGCGAAGAAGTCCTCAAGCAGGTCCGAGCAGTGCGTGAGGCCCGCCCAGCCGACTTCCTGGTGCGAGAGGAGGGGACGAGCCTTTTCTGAGTTCTTTTCCTTCAAAGTCACGACCGCCTAACGAGCATCACACGGCACGAGGCGTCGTACATTCGGGGGAATATTGACCCAGAGAGACCTCCCGCATATCTGATTACCGCCCATGGTCGATGAAATTCTGAAGATGTATTACATGCTGTTACCGGGGGGGTTTTGGCTGCGCTCGCTCGTGACGGCTCGTCGGTTCATCTGGCGGACCGTTTCGGCTCGTTGGGCGTGTTGCCACGGTGACCGGGGCCGCGACACGTCGTTGAAGGGGGCGGTCAAGGGAAGTGCACGAAGGGTCCCGGGACGCACATCGCCCCGAGACCTCGTGCCCTCAAGTTCCCTGGCGCTGCGCCGGGTTCACGGGTCCACGCCGGTGACGCAATGCGGCGGGTTCCCACGGGAAGCCGCCGACACGCTTCGGCCAACAGGAGGCGTTCGGCGGGCGGATGACACCGTGCGGCGCTCCGGTCGCGTCCGTCGGGCCCGGGGCCCTGATCTTGTACGAGTCCGCCACCATGCGGTGTACGAAGCCGGGCTCAGCAGCCTGAGTGCGGCGAGCGGGGAACTGGCGCAGGCCGCAGGGGCACGGCGCAGGTCCGGGACGAGCTCTCGAAGGCGCCAGCGTCCGTCTCTACCCGGCGTGCGGAAAATCGTTTCCCCGCATTCGTGTTGCGTCTATTCCGTACGCGGACGTAGAGGGCGCTGCCGTCCCGGTCAACCGCCCTCGGAAGGCGGCGTAGGCGGGGTCGTCGAGCAACGAGGGCGGACCGTGGTCGTGTTGGGCGGACTTGGCGACGCCCGACGTCAGGATCCAGGCCCGGGAAGACGCCCACCACTCGGTACGTCCGCACCGCACCTCCCGGGCCCGGTGACGCCACCCCAGGTCGTCCGATCGCTGAGGGAGTCGTGCCGGGCCCGGAAGCCAGTGGCCCTCGTGCAGGTCCGCGAAGGACATGACGAGGGCGGGGTCTTGGGGAATGCGGGGAGGCTCGCAGCGCGGCTGCTCAGCCGACCTTGCTGTTGCAGCCCATGTCCGAACCGAGGTGGCTGGGCTGCGCACCCGGGGACCCTTCGCCGTTGAGCCCGTTGCCCAGCAGGGCGTTGAGGGCGCCGACGCTGCCGAGGACGTTGATGTTCATGTCGTGCGAGCGGCACTCGGAGTTCTGCATGATGTCGGTGTCGTGCGCGCCCTCCTCGCCGTGCGCGAAGGCGGTGCCGCTGAAGGCGCCGATGCTGCCGAGGACGGCGCCGATCAGGGCGGCCTTCTGAATCTTGCGCATTTCTTCTCTCCGTTGGTCGAGCGGTGCGAGGTGCAACAGATCGGGTGGGGACGGTGGCCGGTCGCGCGGCGGGGATCAGCCGAGGCGCGGCAGACCCAGTTGGCCCACGGGAGGCGCCGCGAGCTGTCCCAGGCCGAGCCCGGGTACCTGCGGGGCGCCGACCGGTGCGATCAGCGGGTTGATCAGCGGGTTGACCTGCGGGTTCACCTGGGGGTTCACCTGCGGGGCGACACGCGGCGCGGGCTCCGGGTTGAAGACCTGGGGCACGGCGACCTGCGGGGCTACCTGCGGAGTGACCTGGGGCGCCGCCTGCGGGGTTACCTGCGGCATGATCTGCGCCGGCTGCGGCCCGGCCTGCGCGACACCGGTCGACTGGGCGTAGGCGGCGACGGGCGGTGCGGCCTGCATCATCGGCTGGGAGTAGGGCTGCTGACCGGAGGTCTGTGCCGTGCCCGACGCGCTGGACATCGCCGTGGCCTGCGCGCGGTTCTGCTGGGGCGCCTGGTACTGCGGAGCAGGCGCGTACTGCGGCTGGTAGTACTGCGGAGGCGGAGCCTGGTACTGCGGAGCAGGCGCGTACTGCGGAGGAGGAGCCTGGTAGTACTGCGGAGGCGGAGCCTGGTACTGCGGAGCAGGCGCGTACTGCGGAGGAGGAGCCTGGTAGTACTGCGGAGGCGGGCCTACGGCCTCGGGTGCCGAGTACTGGGGGCCAGGCGCCGGACCGGGACCTCCGTACCCGCCGGGAGAGTCGGCATGGCTGACGCCGACGCCGATGGCGGACAGACCGCCGGCCGCTGCTACTACGAGCGCGGCCTTATGAAGCTTTCGCATGGAACCCTCGGCCCTTCAATACCTGTACACGGGAAATCCGTTGCATTCAGTGCAGTCTTGCGTGCGCCCAGTCTGATATTCACACTGCGCCCGAACAGGGGAAATGGGGGGCTGTCAGGTGGACTTCACGCCGGAGCTGACAGCGGACCCGTTGCCTCTCTCCGGTTCATGGCCGCCGCCTTCTCCCAGCTGGCAACGACATTTCCTCCGGCCCGGTCACGGGATCCAAATTTCCGTCACCCATTTGCCGTCTCCGGCGCACCACGGATGAGTGAGGACTTGTCACCCCACCAAGCGGCAACTGGGACGACCGCGTTCCTGCGTTGACGATTTACATGATGATTCACACCCCTCGGCAAACGGGTGACCACGTCCCAGCTCCCGTAACGGGACCCGCACTCATCTCGTTCCGCACTGGGCCAGGACGCTGGTCCTCGCAGCCGCACACGGCAGCGAAACAGCAACGACTGCACTGGCTCATATGTATTTCCGATACGTTCCACGCACAGGTCAATGAAGGGCCGAGGGGTTCCATGCGAAAGCTTCATAAAGCCGCGCTTGTCTTCGCAGCAGCCGGCGGCCTGTCCGCCATCGGCGTCGGCCCCAGCCTCGCCGCCGGGCCCGTTGGGTACGGCGCCGCTCCGACCGCCGTTCCGCAGCCGGACGCGCAGGCCGCCTCGTCGAGCACCGCCCACGCCACTGCGCAGTCCTACGGCTCGCCCGCCCCGCAACGGATGTCCCTGCCCCAGCCTTCCGAGGTCAGCCCGCAGGTCAACCCTCAGCTGAACCCGCAGATCTCCCCCCAGATCTCCCCCCAGACGGCCGCCCCGGCCCCGTCGGACTCCTCCTCGGCGACCCAGAACAACCTCTTCCGCCCGTCCCAGGAGTGCAGCCCGCAGAACCTGCTGAACGCGAATCTCCCCGTCGCCGTACTCGCCGGCGCCGAGACGCACGGCGTCAACTGCACCCAGGCCAACAACCAGGCGAACGCCGCCGCCAGCGCCCACCACTAGGCCTGTGCCCACCAGACCGTTCCTGACGGTTCCTGAAGCTGCCTTGCGGCGGTCTTGGACGGACCCGATGAGGCGATGGACCCGATGAGGCGCGGAAGCCTCCCGAACCGTTTCGCGTGATGGCTCTTGGCCGGATGACGTCTGACCGAGGGCCATCAGAAGCACCCCGGCCGGCCAGCACTGCAACGGTGTTCGACCTGGCTGGCAGTCGGCGTCGTGGTCGACCGGGTGGGCACCTCGTTGAAAGGCCGTCCGCACCCAGCACCTTTGGTGTCTGAGGGGCGTTGGCGCCACCCGCATCAATTGCGACAGGTCCGCACCGCGCAAACGTGATGCCCAGGGTCCGAAGCATCCAGGCACCACCCCGACCCGTCGGCTCCACCCCAGCCCGTCGGCAATACGCCATCGCGTCGACCCGCTGCACCTGACGTACCGCCAACTCCATTATGCCGTCGGCACCCCGTGCGACATGGCGCCTGCGACATCGCCCGCTCGGTGCGCCACGACCCATACGCGCTGCGGAAGCACCAGATCTCGTACGCGCCCTGAACCACCGCCACGGGATTCCATGCGCCCCCCGAGATGATGCCGATATCGGCAAAGTCCCTTAAGAATCCGGGGAATTCGCCATGTCACAGCCGATGACTGTTCGCCATGCGAACGGTCGGCAGCCGCAGCGAAATGGTCTCCACCTGCTGGCGAATGATCTGGCCGGAGCAACGCTCATGCGTACGCCGACAACTCCACGGAAGTACGGCTGAACGCTCGCGGAAGAGGCCGGACGGTCAGCGGTTGGCTCGACGCGCGGTCGACGCGTTTCCGCAGGTATGGCTGGCGGATGACACGAACGGGCCCTTTCTCGGGCAATACGGCTTCAGAGTGCTTCCACAACAAGATCTCGGCATCCGGCGCGTCATCGGGCGGTTTGATGGGATTTCGTATTAATTTCCGTGACCGTAAGGAATCGATCTGCCGTAGATCGCATCCACTCACTCCAACGGAGAGCAAATGAACAAGCTTCGCAAGGCCGCCGTCCTGGTCGCTGCCCTGGGCAGCCTCGGAATGCTGGCCACCGGCACCGCCCAGGCGCACGACGGGGGCCAAGGCGGCAAGGGCGGCGACCGCTTCAACATCGGGCAGAGCAGCAACTGCAAGTCGCACGACCTGAACCTTGACGTCCTTGGCCAGGTCGGCCTGCTCAACGGTCTGCTGGGCAACGCGCTCAACGGCGAGGGCAACCCGGGTGCGCAGAACACCCACATCGGTTCGAGCATGGGCTGCAACAACAGCGCCTTCTAAGCGTGTGTCCGGTCGCATAGGCGACCGAGAGCGGGAAGCAGGTCCCGGCACCGAGCCCAAGGCCCGGTGCCGGGACTCTTTTATGTGGGAGCAGCTATCCGATTTATGTCGGAGCAGCTAGCCGAGGGGCACGTCGACTACAGCCGAGCCGACGGAGCAGGGCGCAGAGGTCGAAGTCGTGACAGCGGCTGGGGGATGCGCTTGATCGCTGCGGTACGCCGTGGGCATGAGGTACACGAGCGGCGGCCTGCGCGGGCTACGCACCCGGGCAAGGGGGCGATGGGGGCCGGGGCGACGACAGGCGGCTGAACGGTTCGCGCGGGCTGCGAAATCCCCGGAGATCGCCCGTCGCTAATCCGTGGATCCGTGGATCCGTGTGCGGACGATCAAGAAGCGGCGACCGCATATCGCTGACCTACCTAAAGACAGGTCAGATCGCGGTGCTGGCACAGACATTGACGGCCTTCGTCCGCCGGTATACGACTTCGCTGATCAGCGGTAGACATCGGCAGGGATCACGGCTCCGGCCGGCCGGATTCCCACGGCGCCTGCACGACCCAGGGCGTGCCCAGGCTGCTGGTACAAGGCGGCCAGCGGCGTCAGGGGCCGGCACGGCGGGCCCTTGAGCGTCCCGACGCCATGGCGGGGGCCTGGGCGGGATATGGCTACGGCAGCGGGCGGAAGCGCCTGCGGCGACCCTCGGCGCGGTAACCGTCATCGAGGCCGGGGACGGGCAGTTGATACGGCCACCGAAGGCCAGCCAGGGACTGTGGCAGGCGACGGCCGGTGATGCGGGTGCCCCGCAGGCGCGGCAAGATCAAATCAAGGCCAAGGTCCAAAGCCCAAGCCCAAGATCAAGGCCGAGATCAAGGCTCCCTGACCGGCGTCTGCCGATATCAGCCCAAAGCCATCGCTCCCATTTCCTCCGTGGCCCGCACGCACCTCTCCTAGGACCGCAAAGTCGGGACGAGGAGCCTCACACGGCGGAACTACCGGGACCCAACGTGGCGGCCACACCCAGCTCAGCACTCGTCCACTTCTCGTCCGAACAGCTTGAGTGCGCGTCTGGGCCGCGAAATTCCGGAGTTTATCGAACGGCGCCAGAATTATAATCAACCTGCCCTATCCATAGCCCAGTTGCGCCACGCCACGGCCCCCGTCGCCGCATGTCAGCCAGTCCGGCCGCCGCGGGACTTGACCACCTGATCCGGGTGGTCCGACGCGGCCGAAAGCAGGTCCCGCAGGGGCCCGCCCGCCTCGACTAGCGCCTCGCCAAGTCCGGCCTGGCCCGCGACGCGAACCGATCGACCCACCCGCCGCCGCGAGTTCAACCCCAGGATTCACGGGGCGGGTTAGCTCCCACAATCGACCAAGGCGGTGAGGGATTCCCCGAATTCGGCGCGCCGCCGGGTGGTTTGCGGATACTTCGTATTACCTCTGTAACTACACGAAGTCGATCTGTCGCAGATCGTGACCACTTCACTCCAACGGAGATGACATGCAGAAGCTTCGCAAGGCCGCCGTCCTGGTCGCCGCCCTCGGCAGCCTCGGAATGCTGGCCGCGGGCACAGCCCAGGCCCACGGCGGGGGCAAGGGCGGGGGCGAAGACAGCAATTTCTTCAACATCACGCAGAGCACCACCTGCACGTCGCATGACAGCAACGTCGACATCCTCGGTCAGGTCGGCATCCTCAACGGCCTGGGCGGCAACCTGCTGAACGGCGAGGGCAACGCGGGCTCGCAGCAGACCTCCATGGGCTCCAGCATGGGCTGCAGCAACACCGCCTTCGGCAAGTAGCAGTCACACCTCCCTCGGTGCCCCGGCCTGCGGTCGGGGCACCGAGGCTTCTATGTCGCGCAAAGCCCACCCGCATCTTCGAGGTACGGGCATTTCCGTCAGGTCAACGGGCCGCCGGCGGCACAAAGACGTAAATGCCGGATCGGGAGTGATTCCGATCCGGCATTCGTCGTTGGGTGCGGATCTACTCCGGGAAGTCTCTGGGCTGAAAAGGCGTCGGTCCGATCGGGGCCTGCGCAAGTCGCCCTGGTGCCACCGGAGTTGTCTGCGCTCGCCGCCCGATCGCGGCGCCGCCCGACCCGCGCGAGCGGCGCGGGGTGCGTCGTCCGCTGGCGCTAAATCCTGGCGGTGGACGGCTCGACAGCTGCGGCGCGATGCGGTGCGTCGGGCCGGGCGCCGTCAGCCTTGGCGTCTCGATGGGCGACGCGGCGAGCGCGGTCGTCATGGTGCCCCCGACGGTGGGTGTGGTCGGGGGCGCCTCGGAACGGGTCCTGCTGCTCGTGTCGGCGGTGGCCGACAAGCGGGGTGCCGTGGGTCGTTCAGCCGACCAGGTCGTGTGGGGCGAGTTCGAGGGCACGTTGTTCGCGGGCCACCGAGAGGATGATGTCTCCCAACCGCTCGACGTACAGCCGCATGTTCTTGAAGGCGACATCGGTGTCGGGGTATCGGCAGGTGAACCACAGGCCCTCGTGGAGCCGGTTGAGCCAGACGCACACCTGGTCGCCGTAGGACACCCGGACGAGTCCGTACGCGGCCAGTTCGTCCCAGCGCTCCGAACCGGGGATGCCTCGCGCGTCGACGTACGAGACGATCGAGTACAGGTCGGGCGAGGTCGGGCGGAAGTCCGAGCCGAGCAGGCGCAGCACCCGGGCAAGGGGCATGCGGGCCAGCGACCTGTTGGCCTGGAGCTCGGCGCGCACGGCTGCCAGGGCGCCGCGGAAATCGGGTGCGTTGTCCATGGCGACCTCGATGGGCGCGCCGCCGACGTACCAGCCCACGGAATCGGACCACTTGGACTTCACCCGGGTGTGGAACGGCAGGACGGCGCGGTAGACGGGCTGTCCGCTGATCTCGTGGACGATGAGGCTGGTGGCGGCCAGGATGCCGACGAGGCTGCCACCGAAGGGTCGGCAGTACGACTCGAACGCCGCGGCGGCGTCAGCGTCGACGAGCATCTCGCGCATGAGCTTCTGCGTGGGCAGCGGGCCGCCGGGCTCCAGGCCGAGTTCTACGGGGAAGTTGGGCAGCTTCCCGTTGCACCGCCGGATGAACTCGCGCCAGCGGCCGACGATCGCGTGGGTGCCGTCGATCCGGTCCGCGTCCGCCCGCTCGATCTCACAGAAGTCGACATAACTGCCGACCGGCGACTCCTCAGCGGGGCGGCCCTCGGCGGCTGCCGCGTAGAGCTCGTTGATCTCGGCGGGCAGGCGCTGGATGGAATACGCGTCCACGTTGCTGTGGTCGAAAGCCATGTACACGCTGGTGCAGTCGGCCCTGATGACCGCCGCGTAAAGGAAGTTGGGCCAGCTCAGCGCGTTCGCGGCGGCGTCGAAGCGGTCCTGGAGGTGCTGGACGAGTCGCGCCGCGTCGGGAAAGTCGCCGGCCTCCTCACGGTGGAGTGAAACGGCCTCGGCATCAAGCGTGAACCGGCGCATCTCGTCGCCGTCCCAACGGAAGCCGCTGCGCAGCGTCTCGTGCCGAAGCGTCCAGCTGCGCAACGCGTCCTGCAGCGCGTCGAGATCGACCGTGCCCGGGATGTCGAATGCCGTGCCGAGCCAGGTCGGCACGGTCAGGCCGTCCTCTCGCACGGATCGGGCGGTCCTGATGTGCGACTCCTGGACATACGCCGGCGGCCGGGGGTCCACCGGTAGGCCCGCCGCCGCGGTGACGGTCGCCGGACTGAGCGCCCACTCGACGAGCCGTCCGGGCCGGACCTCGCAACGCTGGATGTCGGTCATTCGCACGGGCGTCTCCGTTTCGCAGTTGGAGCCCGGATGGGGCGGACCAGTTCAAGGGAATGCCGCAAGCGCGAACGGGGGCACCCAGAACATGATGTGTTCCCACTTTTGAGTGGATTGAGTGATCGGCGGATGTGAGCCAATCGGTCCACAGGGCATCCGATGGCGTCAACCCACACGTCTCGGCCTACGAGTGGGTCGAGCCTGAGGACGCGAATTTCTCCGGGCCAGGAAGAGTCAATTTCGGTGAGGTGGGCGCGACTTCTGGGGACGCCCGTCGTTACTGTTAGTGTCCGTTCAGTCACGATAGGCAATCAGCCTCGATGTACAGGCAATGAAGGGCCGAGGGTTCCATGCGTAAGTTTCAGCAGGCCATGATCGCAGCAGTGGCAGTGGCCGGCGGGCTGTCCGCCGTCGGCGCCGGCGCCGGTACCGCCTACGCCCACGACGGTGGCCCGCGGGTGACCGACCAGTACCGCCCCTACCAGGAGTGCAGCCCGCAGGCGGGGGCCGAGGCCAACACCCCGCTCAGCGTGCTCGGCCTCTCCGACACCTTGGGCACCGCCTGCGGCCAGTTCAACAACGCGTTCACCAAGTGAGGTCGGCGGCGTAATCGTGCCCGACGCTTTCCGCGGGCCCCTTCGGGGTCACCCCCCGAAGGGGCCCGTTCACGTGCGGCCACCCGAAGCGCGAGGCCGCTGAATGCAGTAACTGCCTTCCCCAGGCAAGCCCTTCACTTCGTAAGCGAAACGGACCCGAACGTCCCGGACTTGGGCCGGACGCTGGAGCCCGGCTCTTCGACACCCCCAGAGTCCGGCGCGGTCGGTTCGCGGCGCACGGCGCCCTGGCGCCCCTCACAAAGGAAACGCATCACATGTTCAGCAGGAAGAAGATCGCGGCCGTGTCGGGGCTTCTTGGCGGCCTCGCCGCGACCTGTGCCGGCGCCGGCCACGCGTTCGCCGCGGCAGGGCCGGGCACTTGCACCTCCGACTCCCATGGCAACACCACCTGCATCCAGCGGATCGTCGGCAACACCCCTGATGGCGACGGGTACGTACTCCGTCAGGCGCAGGGCTGCGTGCCGACGGAGCCTCTGTCACTGCCCGTCGTGGGCCTGCTGAACCGCGGGAACATGCAGATCGGGCCCCAGGTGACGTGTTCCCCCAACAACCCGGGTCCCGAAAGGGGCGAAGAGGGCGGGAGCCCCCTTGGCCTGCTGAGCTGAACCCGGGGCGGAACCTTCCTCCACCCTTCCTCACCTTTCACACAGCGGATGGCCGGACCAGTACGACCTGGTCCGGCCATCTGCTGTTTCCTGCCTACGAGTTCCGTGCCGACGGGGTCGGTTCCGGTGAGTTTCGGGACGGGCAGTTCCGGTCGGCGGGCAAACGAGTGAGCGGCCTCCACCGCCCGTGACCCACCCCCGGGGAAATCTCGTTTCAGGGGGAGAACGGTGAGCGCACAACCGCCGCATCACCATTTCCTCATCCCCTTCAAGTCCATGGCGGACGAAGGGCGCCTTGCCATAAGCCGACACGGAGACAGAAAGGGCGCAAGATCCCAAATGACCACACTGCGTATGCATATGCTTACATTAAGTAGTCCGGTCAGGGCTTCACACCCAGATAAGGAAGAGTCGAATTATGCGCAAGTTTCAGCGGGCTGCCGTCGTAGCCGCAGCGGTTGCGGGGCTGTCCACCCTCGGTGTTGGCGTCAGCTTCGCCCACGACGGCGGCTTCGGTGCGATCACCGCGGTGGCTTCCTCGCAGGCCAACGCCGTGGCCAACTCCGGCAACCCGGACGGCGATGGGCACCACGGCCGGGAGGGCGCTCCGGTGTTCGCGCCGGAGAATGGTGCAGGCGTCAACTACGGTCAGGACCACGGCCCGGACCACGGCCCGGACAACGGCCCGGAGCACGGCCCGGACAACGGGGAAGGCCAGTAAGGAATTGCCGAGAGCTCGATGCGCACGTTTCGGCGGGCTGTGGTCGTAGCCGCAGCGTTCGCTGGTCGAGCAACTCCGTACTCCGCTCCGCGGTCGGCCCCATAGGTCGGTTCGCAGGTGGTCGCGCCTCACCCCGCACTCTCGTCGGCCCGGCAACCGGTCGACTCGCGGACCATGGGGTCGCCCATCACCTCGGAGCACCGCAACAAGCGCATCGACATTCTTCAGAACACCATATGCGAGCCGCACGATCTGAATGTGCACCTGGATCAGCTCGGGCCGCTCAACGGTGTGCTGGACAAAACCCTCAACGGCAAGTGCAGCCCGGCCGCGCAACAAACCCACCAGGGTGCGCGTCCGGGCTGCAACGCTGCCGTCGCCGGACGCAGTTGAGGACGCGCCAGGCACTGGGTCCCCGTATTTCGGCTTTCTCCAAGGCTCGGGTGCACGCCGATCAACGGCGCAGGCGTCCGGGCCTCGATTGCAAAGGAACGCAGCACATGTTCAGTCGGCAGAAGATCGCAACCGTCTCGGGGCTCCTCGGAAGTCTCGCCGTGATCTGCGTCGGCGCCGCGCAGGCCCACGCCGATCAACCCAAGGGCGAGTGCAAGACCTCCCCCGCGGGTCAGACCACCTGCATTCACAAGAGCGAGACCGTCCACATCGACAAGAAGAACGGCAGCTACGTCATCAAGCAGACCCAGGAATGCTCGACGACCGACCGGCCGAACGTGGTGCTGCCCGGCGACGCCAAGGTGAACCAGGAGTCCATGAAGGTCGGGCCGGTGGTGGACTGCTCCAACAGCGCGAAGCTGCCCAAGGGCGTCACGGTGCCGCACTTCGGTTTCTAAGGCGCGATCGGCGAGGGGCACAGCTCCTCTGCGGGGATGTTCGCGATCCGGCCGCGAGTTGGTAGTTGTGCTGGTCGGGGATGGGTGGAGGCCCTGGTACTCGTGGGCGAGGTGTACGCCCAGCAGGTGTCGACGCCGCTGTTGCCGATGAGGGCGCGGAGCTTGAGTACGGCTTCGACGCCGCCCGGTCCCCAACGACACGGCTGACGGTGACACAAGGCGGTCGCGCTCGCCGATCACGCACCGCCAGACGGCTTCGACCGGGACCGGCGATCAACCGACGTGCGGTGAGCACGGCGCCGTCACGCAGGCACGCGCGGTGGCCGACGCCGTGACGGAGGCACGCGTCCCCCTCCCTCATCGGGTCAGTCCCGCACCGGCTCCAGGAAGCCCTGTTCCACCAGGAGCCGGATGGCCTCCGGGGTCCGGTCCCGTAGCAGGACCGGGTCCTCGTCGATCAGCTGCGCGATGGCGTCCAGGATGCGTCCGGCCGTCAACTGCCCGTCGCAGACGCCCGCGAAGCCCGCGCCCACGGTGTCCACCTTGGTGGCGCGGCGCATGCCCCGGTTCTGCCGCAGCACCACGTGCTCCGGGTCCTCGGCGCCCGGCAGCCCCACCTGCTCCTGCACCACTTCGTCGGCCAGCCGGAACCGGTCGGCGAGCAGCGCCGCGTCGTCGTGCCGCCGCAGATAGTCCTGCCGCTCGAAGTGCGCCCGTACCGCGTCGCCGAGCGGCTGCTCGACCGGGTGCGGCCACTCCTCGGCCACGATGGACGGCCGCTCGCTGTCAGTGCGGCGCAGGGTGATCCAGCCGAAGCCGACCGCCTTGGTCTTGCGCGCCTCGAACTCGTCCAGCCATGCCTCGTAGCGCTCCGCGTACCGCACGGGGTCGTCGCGGTGGTCCCCGGCGTCGCGCAGCCACAGCTCGGCGTACTGCGTGACGTCCTGGACCTCGCGCTGCACGATCCAGGCATCACAGCCCCGGGGTACCCAGGACCGCAGCCTGTCCTGCCACTCCTCGCCCTCGACGTGCTGCCAGTTGGCCAGGAACTGGGCGTATCCGCCGGGGTTGAGTCGCTCCCCCGCCTGCTGAACGAGCGTGCGGCACAGATCGTCCCCGCCCATCGCACCGTCCCGGTAGGTCAGCCGGGCGCCGGGCGAGATCACGAACGGCGGGTTGGACACGATCAGGTCGTACGTCTCGTCCCCCACCGGCTCGTACAGCGAGCCGGTCTTCAGCTCGGCCTCCGGCGCGCCGGACAGGGCGAGGGTGAGCCGGGTGAAGTCGAGCGCGCGCGGGTTCAGGTCGGTGGCGGTGACCCGCGTCGCGTGCTGCGCCGCGTGCAGCGCCTGGATGCCCGAGCCCGTACCGAGGTCGAGGGCCGAGTCCACGGGCATCCGGACCGTCAGGCCCGCCAGCGTCGTCGACGCGCCGCCGACGCCGAGCACCATGGCCTCGTCGCGCCCGCTCGCCCCGCCCGCGCCACCGACCGCGCAGCCGAGGTCGGAGACGATGAACCAGTCCTGCCCCTCGGGTCCGCCGTACGGCCGTACGTCCACCGTGGCCCGCACCTCGTCGCCCGAGCGGACCACCCAGCCGTCCGCGAGCCCCTCCTCAAGCGGCAGCGCCGCGCGGGCGCTCTCGTACGCGACCGGCTGTTGGAGCAGGAACAGCCGCACCAGCGTGTCGAGCGGCGCCTGCCCGCGGGTGGCGCGCAGCGCGGGAACGGTCTCGCTGCGGGCCAGCGCCGCGTACGCGGGCGCGCCGAGCAGGTCGAGCAGCCCGTCGGCGGTGAAGGCGGCGGCGAGCAGGGCGTCGCGCAGCAGGGCTGCGCGACCGGGCGCGGGAAGACTGGTCGTACTCACCCGCCCATTGTGGCCGCTGCCACTGACATTCACCCCATCACGGCCGCGGCCCGGCCCCGCTCGGGGGACCGGGCCGCGGCCGAAGGCGCGTACGGACTACGGCTTGCTGCTCTGCGAGGCCGAGGCCGACGGTGACGCGGAGCCCGAAGGCGAGGCCGAACCGGACGGCGAGGCCGACTTGGCGGGCGGTGCGCCCGCTCCCGACGCCGAAGGCGCGGGCGAGGACGGCGTCTGCTTCTGGCAGCCGGGCTGCTTCTGCATGGCCGTGCCGATGTCGCCGGATTCGAGCTTCTTCAGCGAGGCGTCACCCGACGAGCTGATCTTGCCGAGCTCGGTCGCGATGTCCTCCAGGCCCTTGGCGAACGCGGCTTGGTCGCCGGCGTTGAGCGCGGCGACCTTCTTCTGGAGGTTCGCGTAGGACACGGAGGAGGCGTTCAGCTCCTTGACGGCCTCCTGCTGGGTGGTCGCGCCGTCCTTGACCGGCGGTGCGCCCGCCTTGTCCACGGCGGCCCCCAGCGCCTTGTAGGCGTCCGAGATCTGCTGGAAGGCGGCCGAGTCCGTCTTCTGCACATCGGCCGGCTTGCTGTCGTCGCGCGTCTGCGCCTGAATGGCCGCGTTGGCGTCGGTGATCTTCTTGAACTGGGGCTGGGCCGTGTTGCAGAAGGTCTTCGCCCAGTCGTCGACCTTCTTGTTGGAGTCGTCGCTGCAGCCCGACAACGTCAGCATCAGTACCGCACCGCCGGACAGTGCGGCTGCAAGCTTCTTGTTCACCGGTTTGGTCCCTTCCAAGGCTCTCGGCCCCGGAACATACACGCCAAGTGGGCGACAAATGCTTGCCACCCGTGCGGTCTGCCCTCTATTGCAGCCATTTGCACCAAGCACAGCGGGCGGACGGTGTGTCAAACCACACCGTCCGCCCGCCCTTTGTGTGCCGTGGAGCTACGAAACCACCGCCGGGTCCGCTGACTTCGCGACCCGCTCGCTGTTGCCCTCGTCACCAACGGCCACACTGCGCCGCTTCGACACGTACACCGCGCCGATGATGACGATCGCGGCGAGCGCCGCCACAATCCCTCGAACGACTGGGTTTGCGTCGTCGCCGTAACTGAACTTGACGATGGCCGGCGCGATCAGGAGCGCGACCAGGTTCATCACCTTCAGCAGCGGGTTGATCGCCGGACCCGCGGTGTCCTTGAACGGATCACCGACGGTGTCGCCGATGACGGTGGCGGCGTGCGCCTCGCTGCCCTTGCCGCCGAAGTGGCCGTCCTCGACCAACTTCTTGGCGTTGTCCCAGGCACCGCCCGAATTGGCGAGGAAGACCGCCATCAGGGTGCCGGTGCCGATCGCGCCCGCAAGGTACGAGCCGAGCGCGCCGACGCCGAGCGTGAAGCCGACCGTGATGGGGGCCAGCACCGCGAGCAGACCGGGGGTGGCCAGCTCGCGCAGCGCGTCCTTGGTGCAGATGTCGACGACGCGCCCGTACTCCGGCTGCTCGGTGTAGTCCATGATCCCGGGGTGCTCGCGGAACTGCCGCCGCACCTCGAAGACCACCGAACCGGCCGACCGGGAAACGGCGTTGATCGCGAGCCCCGAGAAGAGGAACACGACCGCCGCGCCCAGCATCAGCCCGACCAGGTTGTTGGGCTGGGAGATGTCCATGTTCAAGGTCAGCTCGCCGGCCTTCGCGTGGACGTCCTTGACGGCCGTGCCGATGGCGTCCTTGAACGAGCCGTAGAGCGCCGAGGCCGCGAGCACCGCGGTCGCGATCGCGATGCCCTTGGTGATGGCCTTGGTGGTGTTGCCCACGGCGTCCAGATCGGTGAGCACCTGGGCGCCGGCGCCCTGGACGTCGCCGGACATCTCCGCGATGCCCTGGGCGTTGTCGGAGACCGGACCGAAGGTGTCCATGGCGACGATGACGCCGACCGTGGTCAGCAGACCGGTTCCGGCGAGGGCCACCGCGAACAGCGCGAGCATGACCGAGGTGCCGCCGAGCAGGAAGGCCCCGTACACGCCGAGGCCGATCAACAGAGCGGTGTAGACGGCCGATTCGAGCCCGATGGAGATACCGGCCAGGACGACGGTGGCGGGCCCCGTGAGCGAGGACTTGCCGATGTCGCGGACGGGACGCCGGGTGGTTTCGGTGAAGTACCCCGTCAACTGCTGGATCAGCGCCGCGAGCACGATGCCGATGGCCACGGCGACGAGCGCCAGGACCCGCGGATCACCGTTGTGGTTCTTGATCACTTCGTCCGTCACGCCGTTCAACTTGGCGTACGAGGACGGCAGATAGACGAAGACCGCGACGGCCACCAGGGCGAGCGAGATCACCGCCGAGATGAAGAACCCGCGGTTGATCGCCGACATTCCGCTGCGGTCGGCGCGCCGCGGGGCGACCGCGAAGATACCGATCATCGCGGTGACCACGCCGATCGCCGGGACGATCAGCGGGAAGGCGAGGCCCGAGTCGCCGAACGCCGCCTTGCCGAGGATCAGGGCCGCGACGAGGGTCACGGCGTACGACTCGAACAGGTCGGCCGCCATGCCGGCGCAGTCGCCGACGTTGTCGCCCACGTTGTCCGCGATGGTGGCGGCATTGCGCGGGTCGTCCTCGGGGATGCCCTGTTCGACCTTGCCGACCAGGTCGGCGCCGACGTCGGCGGCCTTGGTGAAGATGCCGCCGCCGACACGCATGAACATGGCGATCAGTGCGGCGCCGAGGCCGAAGCCCTCAAGGACCTTGGGCGCGTCGGCCGCGTACACGAGCACGACGCAGGAAGCGCCGAGCAGGCCGAGGCCCACCGTGAACATGCCGACGACACCGCCGGTACGGAAAGCGATCTTCATCGCCTTGTGGGAGACCGCGGTGAGATCTTTTTCGGGTTCGCCTTCCGCGGGAGTCGCTTCGCGGGCGGCGGCCGCGACGCGCACATTCGCGCGCACGGCCAGACGCATGCCGATGTATCCCGTCGTCGCCGAGAAGACGGCGCCGATCAGGAAGAACACCGAACGGCCTACGCGCTGCGACCAGTTGTCGGACGGCAGCAGGAACAGCAGGAAGAACACCACGACGGCGAAGACGCCGAGGGTGCGCAACTGCCGGGTCAGATAGGCGTTTGCGCCTTCCTGCACGGCAGCCGCGATCTTCTTCATCGATTCGGTTCCCTCGCCGGCCGCGAGGACCTGGCGCACCAGCAATTGCGCCACGATCAGGGCCGCCAGCGCGACACCCGCGATGACGATCACGATCAGCCGGTTGCCGTCGGTCAGTACCGCGGCCGCGAGAGATGTGGGGTGGTCGAGTTCCGTTGGGTTGAAGAGCCCCGCCATTCGTCCTCCTTGACGCTCAGAGCTCAAGATGTGGACGGATTGTAGGGAGCGGAACACGATCAAAACAGGGCGCCGCAAATGGAATTGACCTTCATCGGCCCACCAGAGAGAGATCCGGTCACGAAAGTGACCCCGAAAGCGGTAATGGGGCAAACGCATTGACGCTTGATCATCGATCTAGGAACGGGCCACGAAATCTGGATCAAGGAAAAGAAAAAGGCCCTGCTCAGCAGGGCCCGTCTCAATATCAAAAACAAGTGGATCAGGGAAGCACCGTCGTCGGTGTGGTCGGCCAGCTCATCCGGATGACACCCCCGGACTCGCCGGAGCTGACCTCCACATCGTCCACAAGCCCACTGATGACAGCGAGGCCCATTTCGTCCTCCCCGCTGTCGAGTTCGTCGTCGGGGGCCGGGCCGCGCACACCCGGCACCGCCGAAGCGGAACCGCCCGACCCGGGCACCTCGTCGCCGACCTCGATGGAGAACGTCTTCTCCTCCTCGGTCAGGATGACGCGCACGGGCGCGTCGACGCCGTGCGTACGGTGCAGCCCGACAGCACGGCTGCACGCCTCGCCGACGGCGAGTCTGACCTCGTCGAGCACTGCCTCATCGACCCCGGCCCGGCGCGCCACCGCGGCCGCCACGAGGCGGGCCGTGCGGACGTGCTCGGGCTGGGCACTGAAACGGAGTTCAACGGTGGCCATGGCGATCCCCCTCGAACGTACGGGCGTACCTCTCAGGGGCCCCGGGCCAAACTGCCACCCGGTGCCCCTGTCCTTCCTCCGGAGCCGTCCGCGGACGGCCGCCGTCAGTCGGTCGCGTTGACGGCCTCGTCGACCGAGCCGTGGATCGGGAACACCTTGGTGAGTCCCGTGATCCGGAAGATCTTCAAAATGCGCTCCTGGTTGCAGACCAGGCGCAGGGAGCCCTCGTGCGCACGCACACGCTTGAGCCCGCCCACGAGCACGCCGAGGCCCGTGGAGTCGAGGAAGTCCACGCCCTCCATGTCGACAACCAGGTGGTAGCTGCCGTCGTTCACCAACTCGACCAACTGCTCGCGCAGCTTGGGCGCGGTATACACATCAATCTCGCCACCGACCTCGACGACCGTACGGTCGCCACCAGGGCCGGACACATTGCGAGTCGACAGGGACAGGTCCACGGATCCTCCAGCACCTTGCTATCGAGCGGCCGCTCCCTAGGTCTCCCCGGCGGAGCCAGAGAACGGATCGCCAGCCGCGATGGCATTCAATCACTTACCAGCAGCCATGCACGACGCCTTGGGACCATTGTCCGCTACACCAGTGACACACTCGGTGCCGATGGCCAGGAATCACCGCCCCAGAACACCCGCCGACAGCACGGGTGAACGACCCGACCCCGGCACGGTCCTCGACCGGCTCACCGCAGGGGTGGGCCGGGCTGCGCGCATCACTCATACGGAGCACTTGCCCCCGCGCGCAGGACGTCATGCAGTGTGGCCGCACCTCATCCGCCCGGAAGTGATCAACGCCATCCAGGACGCCGGCATCGATCACCCCTGGGCCCACCAGGCCACCGCCGCCGAGCACGCCCTGAACGGCGAATCGGTGGTGATCGCCACCGGCACGGCGTCCGGCAAGTCCCTGGCCTACCTGGCGCCGGTCCTCAGCACCCTCCTGGACGGCTCCGAGGCCCCGAACGGACGCGGCGCCACCGCCCTCTACCTCGCCCCGACCAAGGCCCTGGCCGCCGACCAGCGCCGCTCGGTGAAGGCCATGGCGGCCCCGCTGGGCAACGCGATCCGGCCCGCCGTGTACGACGGCGACACGCCGGTCGAGGAACGCGAATGGGTGCGCCAGTACGCCAACTACGTCCTCACCAATCCGGACATGCTGCACCTGGGCATACTCCCCTCCCACCCCAGGTGGTCCTCCTTCCTGCGCGCCCTGCGCTATGTCGTCATCGACGAGTGCCACACCTACCGCGGCGTCTTCGGCTCGCACGTCGCCCAGGTCCTGCGCCGCCTTCGCCGCCTGTGCGCCCGCTACGGCGCCGACCCGGTCTTCCTGCTCGCCTCCGCCACCGCCGCCGAGCCCGCCCTCGCCGCGGGCCGTCTGACCGGCCTGCCCGTCGTCGAGGTGGCCGACGACGCCTCCCCGCGTGGCGAGCTGGTCTTCGCCCTGTGGGAGCCCCCGCTGACCGAGCTGCCCGGCGAGAAGGGCGCCCCGGTCCGCCGTACCGCCATCGCCGAGACCGCCGACCTCCTGACCGACCTGGCCGTTCAGGGGGTCCGCACGGTCGCCTTCGTCCGCTCCCGGCGGGGTGCCGAGCTGATCTCCGTCATCACCCAGGAGCGCCTGTACGAGGTCGACCGGGCCCTCGCCCGCCGCGTCGCCGCCTACCGGGGCGGCTACCTCCCCGAGGAGCGCCGCGCCCTGGAGCAGGCCCTGCACTCCGGCGAACTCCTGGGCCTGGCCGCGACCACCGCCCTGGAACTCGGCATCGACGTCTCGGGCCTGGACGCCGTACTGATCGCGGGCTACCCCGGCACCCGAGCCTCGCTGTGGCAGCAGGCGGGCCGGGCCGGGCGCTCGGGCCAGGGCGCGCTCGCCGTCCTGATCGCCCGCGACGACCCGCTGGACACCTACCTCGTCCATCACCCCGAGGCGCTGTTCCAGCAGCCAGTAGAGTCCACCGTCCTCGACCCCGACAACCCGTACGTCCTGGCCCCCCACCTCTGCGCGGCAGCGGCCGAGCAGCCGCTCACCGAGCCCGACCTCGAACTGTTCGGCCCGGCGAGCGCGGCCCTCATGCCCCAGCTGGAGCAGGCGGGGTTGCTGCGGCGCCGTAGCAACGGATGGTTCTGGACCCGCCGCGAGCGGGCCGCCGACCTCACCGACATCCGGGGCGGCGGCGGCCGCCCGGTCCAGGTGGTCGAGGCCTCGACGGGACGGCTGCTCGGCACCGTCGACGCGTCCGCCGCGCACACCGCCGTGCACGACGGCGCCGTCCACCTCCACCAGGGCCGTACGTACCTGGTGAAACACCTCGACCTGGAGGATTCCGCCGCCCTCGTCGAGGAGGCCAATCCGCCCTACTCGACCGTCGCCAGGGACACCACCGCCATCTCCGTCCTGGAAACCGACACCGAGATCCCCTGGGGCGCCGGCCGCCTGTGCTACGGCTCCGTCGAAGTCACCAATCAGGTCGTCTCCTTCCTGCGCCGCAAACTCATCACCGGCGAGGTCCTGGGCGAGACCAAGCTCGACCTGCCGCCCCGCACCCTGCGCACCCGGGCCGTGTGGTGGACGGTCACCGAGGACCAGCTCGATGCCGCCCGCATCAACCCGGAGATCCTCGGCGGCGCCCTGCACGCCGCCGAGCACGCCTCCATCGGGATGCTGCCGCTCTTCGCCACCTGCGACCGCTGGGACATCGGCGGCGTGTCCGTCCCGCTGCACCCGGACACGCTGCTCCCGACGGTCTTCGTGTACGACGGCAACCCGGGCGGCGCCGGATTCGCCGAGCGCGCCTTCCACACGGCCGCACGGTGGCTGACCGCGACCCGCGAGGCGATCGCGTCCTGCGAGTGCGAGGCCGGCTGCCCGTCGTGCATCCAGTCGCCCAAGTGCGGCAACGGCAACGACCCCCTGCACAAGCGGGGCGCCGTCCGCCTGCTCACGGAACTGCTGCGGGGAGCCCCGGAAGAGCCCGTGCCGGCCCCGCCCGCGACCTGACCGTCGGCCCGTACGGACCGAACCTCGCCCGCACCCGTACGTCCGCGATCTCCCCGGCCACCGAACAGCGCACCAACTCGGCCCCCTGAGCACGGGCCACCTCGGCTGCCTTGGCGCAGGCGTCCGGCGAGCCCCACAGGGCCCGGTCGGCTGCGGCGAGCGCGGCCAGGTCGGCGGCGCCGCCGGCCCGGTGCCGGGCGGCCACCACCTGCCCGAGCCCGAGTACGGCGGCGAACACCGCGCACATCGTGGCGGCCGTCAGCGCCACCCAGACCGTGGCGGAACCCCGATCACCACGCCGCGCGCCCCTCACCCACGGACCCAAGAGACCGCGCCCCAGCCGGACCACAGGACCCGCGACCCACCGCCCCGAAAACCCTCCCTCCGGCCAGCCGGCGAGTCCTGCCTCCCAGTGCTTCACGAGGGCTCTCCCAGCGTGTCCTCCGCCAGCGCCGCCGCCTCGGCGCTCAGCGTCAGTGCCAAATGGTGCGGGCCGGGCGTGGCGGACTCGACCCGGACGCGCCACAGGTCCCCGGTGCGTCGCACCGTGACCGTGGCGCCCTTGGGCGCCGCCGACCGGGCCGCCGCCACCGCGACGGCCTCCGGCTCGGAGCGGGCCACCGCGCGAGCCCCGGCCCTGGCCGCGTCCACGCAGCGGATCTCCGCCGAGGCCGCCATCAGCGCCCAGAGCAGCGCCAGCGCGAATCCGACCAGCGCCGGAATCGCCACGGCCGTCTCAGCCGTCACGAAGCCCCGGTCGCCGCGCCACCGCCGACCGCGCTCAGAATCCGGCTCAGAACTGGACATCGAGCGCCTTGGTGATCAGCTGGGTCAACGCCGTCACGACTCCGCCGCTGGTGACGACCTTGTACAGGATCGCCGCGAAGGCACAGGCCGCGAGGGTGCCCACGGCGTACTCCGAAGTCGACATCCCGGCATCTCCCCGCAGCCGGCGCCGCACCGCCGCCCCCCAGAGCCGCATCCGACACTTCACGTCGGCCGTCACCTGATTCATGACCGTGTTGTCCATTTCTTTCAACTCCCTTGATTTATACGGATATTGATGACGATTCAGGTAGATGGTTCGGCCACTCCACGGAGGTCGCACCCTCAGCGTCTGAGCAGCCCGCCCGCGAGACCGATCACCACCGGGGCGACGCCGGCCGCCAGGAACGCGGGCAGGAAGCAGA
The DNA here is from genome assembly GCF_036231355.1 of Streptomyces sp. NBC_01431. Taxonomy (NCBI): domain Bacteria; kingdom Bacillati; phylum Actinomycetota; class Actinomycetes; order Kitasatosporales; family Streptomycetaceae; genus Streptomyces; species Streptomyces sp. NBC_01431. Next base: position 4,508,946 of record NZ_CP109496.1, on the reverse strand, counting down.
GGCCCAGCGGGCCGGTGATCAGCACGCCGGCCCGTCTGGCCCGCGCCGAGGCGTCCCTGGTCCGTTCGGCCCGGCAGCGCGCGGCCACCCGGGCGACCGGGACTGCCGAGGGCGATCCCGATGACGCGGCCCGCTCCAGGCACCGGGCCAATTCGGCCGCGCCCGGTATCACCCCCAACCTCCCCCAGGTGGCGGCCGGTTCGCCGCCCATCCGCAGCTCTGCCGCGACCCGCCCCAGCCGTGCCCCGACCGGCCCGTCCAGGGAGGCGCCCACCGCCCCCGCGGCCTCGCGCGGTCCCGCCCCGGCCGCGAGGCACGCGGCCAACAGGTCGGCTGCGAGCGGCAGTTCACGGGCAGCCCGGCACGCCTGCGGCCCGTCGCCCTTCGCCCGGCGCCGACGTCCCCACCTCCAGGTCCCGTAGGCCGCCGCGAGCCCCATCAGTACGCCCCCGATCCCGCCGGTCAGCACATAGCAGGCCACCAACGCGCCCAGCGGAGGCGCCCAGTTCTTTGCTCGGGCCGTCCGGGCGGGGCCCCAGCGCCTGCGCGGAGGCCGGGCCGCAAGAGCCAGCAGCGCGGAGATCCGGCGTCGCACCCCGCGTTCCTCCCGACGCCGCGCGAGTTCCAGGACCGTCCACAGGGCGAGGGCCATTACCCCCCCTTCCACCCCCAGCCTGTGGACAACCTCCGGATGGAAGGGGCTCGCTCCCGTTCCCCGTCCCCACGCGAGCACACCCATCCCCGCCGCCCAGTCCGTCACGAGGGGAGCCGTCGCCCTGAGGCTCACCGCCCCTCCCCCGCCCGCACGATCCGCGCCGCCCAGCACACCCCGGCCGTCTCCAGGACCGCGGCCACCAGCAGGCAGCCGAACCCGGCCGGGGTGTGCAGCAGTACTCGCAGCGGGCCCGCGCCCATCGACGTGCCGAGCAGCAGTCCCAAGGCCGGCAGCAGGGCCAGCAGGAGAACCGTCGTGCGAGGGCCGGCCAGCTCGGCCCGCAGTGCGTCCTGTTGCTCCCGGTCCGCCCGCAGCGCGCTCTCCAGGCGCTCAAGGCCCGAGGCGAGTCCCGCGCCACCGTCGACCGCCACCTGCCAGCAGGCGGCGACCCCGGCGAGCCCTTCGGCACCCGGCTCCCTGGCGGCCTCGCGCAGCGCCGCGGGCACATCGCCGCCGAACGTGGCGGCCGCGACCACCGGCGCTGCCGCCGTACCCAGTGCCGCCGTGTCCCGGGCCGCTGCCGCCAGTGCCTGGCCGGGCTGGCGACCCGCCCGCAACTCCCCGGCCACCGCGGCACACCAGGCGATCACTTCATCGGCCCGCCGCACCCGGGCCCGTTCGCGCTCCCTGGCCCGCAGCCGGCGGCTCACCAGGGGCACCGCCACCGCTCCGGCGACCAGCGGCAGCACCGACCCGCCCAGTAACGCGAGCACCAGTGCCACCGGCAGACACAGCCACTCCAGCCGCATCTTTCGCCACTCTCGGCGCCGTGCTCCCTCAAGAAAACGTCCGAAAGGCGATGCCGTGAACGCGCCACCCACCCCGGCCACATCGGGTGATCCACCGGCCGTGGCCCCCGCTCCGGCGAACATCAGCCGGGCCCGCCGCATCCCCTGGTCCTGTCCTGCCCACAGCCACGCGGCCGCCCCCGCACACATCGCCGCCCAGGCGGGCAGACCCATCCGGAGATCTGTCACAACGCACCCCCGATCAGCGCCCGCAGCCGTTCCCAGCCCGAGTCGCGCACGAATCCCGCCGCGCCCCACCGCAACGCGGGCACCGTCACCACCAGGCCGGCCGCGTCCCGCTCCAGGACGCGCACCTCGGCGATCCGGCGCCGCCCGGTCCGGTCGCGTACGAGGTGGACCACGACCGACAGCGCGGCCGCCAACTGGCTGTGCAGCGCGGCCCGGTCGAGCCCGGCCGCCGTCCCGAGCGCTTCGAGCCGGGCGGGGACGTCGGCCGCGGAATTGGCATGGACCGTGCCGCAGCCGCCTTCATGTCCCGTGTTCAAAGCGCTGAGCAGGTCGGTCACTTCAGCTCCCCGCACCTCCCCCACTACCAGGCGGTCCGGCCGCATGCGAAGCGCCTGGCGCACCAGGTCCCGCAGGGTCACCAGGCCGGCACCCTCCTGGTTGGCGGGCCGCGATTCCAGGCGTACGACATGGGGATGGTCGGGCCTCAACTCGGCGGAATCCTCGGCCAGTACGATCCGCTCGCCCGCTCCGACCAGACCGAGCAACGTCGACAACAAGGTGGTCTTGCCGGTGCCGGTTCCGCCGCTCACCAGGAACGACACCCGGGCCTCGATCAGTGCCCGCAGGAACTGTTCGCCATCGGGCGGCACCGTTCCCGCCGAGGTGAGTTCGGCCGGTGAGAACGCCCGCGGCCGCACCACCCGCAGCGAGAGGCAGGCCGAGCCGACGGCGACCGGCTCCAGGACGGCGTGCATCCGGGTGCCGTCCGGCAGCCGGGCGTCAACCCAGGGCCGGGCGTCGTCCAGGCGCCGGCCCGCCACCGCGGCGAGCCTATGGGCGAGGCGACGCACGGCCGCCGGGTCGGCGAAGCGGACCCCCGTCAGTTCGAGTCCGCCGCCCCGATCCACCCAGACCCGGTCGGGTGCGGAGACCAGCACGTCCGTCACCTCTGGATCGGCGAGCAGCGGCTCCAGCGGCCCGGTGCCCACCAGCTCGGACCGCAACGCCTCGGCTCCGCCCAGTACTTCGGCGTCTCCGAGCAGCCTGCCCTGGGCGCGCAGCGCCGCCGCGACCCTGGCCGGTGTGGGCTCGGCCCCGCTCTCCGCCAGGCGCTGGCGCACCGCGTCGAGCAGCGGCGGCCCGGCGCCCCGCGCCGCCTGCCCCCCGGGCGGCGCCCCGCCACCGGCCGATGGGCTTCCGCCCGCCCCAGCCCGGCCCACCGTGGACGAAGACGTACGCGCATCGCGCACCCCGTTCACAGGACCGCTCCACCCGTACGGCCGCCCGCGAGCGCCTGGCTCCAGAAGGCCGTGCAGAACCGGGCCAGCGGCCCGCGTGGCGCGCCGCCCGGCGGCGACCCGTTCTCCTGGGCCTCCAACAGGCCGGGCTCCGGCGGCAGTTCACCAGCGAGCGGTAGACCCAGCGCGTCGGCCACCCACTGTTCGTCGAGGCCGCAGGCGTACGGGCCCCGGACCACCGCGCGCAGGTCGCGCAGCACCATGCCGACCGACGACGCGACCCGGTTAGCCGCGGCGACCGCGCGCAACTCGGCCGGGACCACGAGGAGCCCCAGGTCCAGCTGGGCGAGCGCCTCGACCACCGCGTCGTCGACGCGGCGCGGCAGGTCAACGACGACCACCCCGCCCCGTCTGCGGGCTGCCGCGAGCACCGCACGCATCGCCTCGCCCGGAACCACGACCGAGTCTCCCCGGTCCCAGCTCAGCACCCTCAACTGATGCAGATGCGGCAGCGATTCCTCCAGGGCGCCACCGGCGACCCGTCCTCGCGAAGCGGCGAAATCCGGCCATCGCCGGCCGCCGGCCTGCTCCCCGCCGAGCAGCACATCGAGGCCGCCGCCGAGCGGATCGCCGTCGATCAGCATGGTGCGCTGCCCGGACCTGGCGGCGGTCACCGCCAGGGCGCAGGCCAGCGTCGACGCCCCGGCGCCGCCGCGTCCGCCGATCACTCCGACGGTCAGGGCGGGACTGCCCACGCCTTCGGCGGCGTCCGCGATGCGGTCGACGAGCCACGGTTCCGCGTCGGGCAGCCGCAGCACGTGATCCGCGCCGAGCTCGACCGCGGCCTGCCAGACGCCGGGGTTGTCCTGGTCCCGGCCCACGAGCAACACCCCGCGCCTGCGCGCCGATCCGAGCAACCGGGGCGCGGCGTCGTCGCCGACCAGAACCAGCGGCGCGCTCTCCCAGCCGCCCCTGCGGTCGGGCACCCCGTGGCACACTTCGGGCTCGGCACCGGCCGCGGCGCACAGCCGCAGCAGATCGTCGAGCAGTTCCTCGTCCTCGGTCACGATCAGCGGTCCGCCGCGCCGTCCCTCCGCGCCCGGCGGCCGTTCGGATGCCATGACTCCATCCACGATTTCCGCCCCCTCTCACTGCGATTCCTGCGTCCGCGTACTTCGCGAACTGGAATCACGGTGGAGGGAGACTCGGAATAATGTGGATCTTGATCCAAAACTGTGGACAACTACCCCCGTTGTGAATATCCCGTTCACCTATACCGGTGACTTCCGGAGAGCAGCGCAACCATTACGCACAGTAACGAGTCTCAGCAGTCGGAGATCACCGCGTTCGGGGCGGAAAGAGGGGGACTGCGGTCGGGTCCGAGGGCCGAAAACGCGTCCGGACATGCGACGACCCCCGCCGGGGGGGAGAGCGGGGGTCGTCCCCACGGTCGACTCGGGGGGGGAGGAGTCGGACCGGGTTAGCACGGTCGCGAACGATCCGTGACTTCCATGGTGTACCCGAGAGCCTTCTCAGGCAAACCCACACGCCCCAGCTTACGCCGAATGGTGGGCGCCTATGCTCGGGCTCGTGGAAAACCACTCGCTGCCGCGTACCGCCGCCTTCTTCGACCTGGACAAGACAGTCATTGCCAAGTCGTCGACGTTGACCTTCAGCAAGTCCTTCTATCAAGGAGGACTGATCAACCGCCGAGCCGTACTGCGCACCGCGTACGCGCAGTTCGTATTCCTCGCCGGCGGTGCCGACCACGACCAGATGGAGCGGATGCGTGAGTATCTGTCCGCGCTCTGCAAGGGCTGGAACGTGCAGCAGGTCAAGGAGATCGTCGCCGAGACCCTGCACGACCTGATCGACCCGATCATCTACGACGAGGCCGCCTCCCTCATCGAGGAGCACCGCGCCGCGGGCCGCGACGTGGTCATCGTCTCGACCTCGGGCGCCGAAGTCGTCGAGCCGATCGGCGAACTCCTCGGCGCCGACCGGGTGGTGGCCACCAGAATGGTCGTCGGCGACGACGGCTGCTTCACGGGCGAGGTCGAGTACTACGCCTACGGCCCGACGAAGGCCGAGGCCGTGAAGGAACTGGCCGCGTCCGAGGGGTACGACCTGGCGCGCTGCTACGCGTACAGCGACTCGGCGACCGACGTGCCGATGCTGGAGTCGGTCGGCAATCCCCACGCCGTCAATCCGGACCGGGCCCTGCGCCGCGAGGCGAACGCCAGAAAGTGGCCGGTTCTCGTCTTCAGTCGACCGGTCAGCCTCAAGCAACGGGTGCCCGTCATCAAGATGCCGCCGCGACCGGCCCTCGTGGCCGCGGCCGCGGTCGGCGCGGCCGCCGCGACCGCCGGTCTCGTCTGGTACGCCAGTCGGCGCCGCGCGGCCGCCTCGACCTGAGGCCCGCGGGCCAGGGCGGAGGGCCCCCGCCCCAGGCCCCGCCCCCGCCCCTGGCCCGCGGACCGCGAGGGAGCGCCCGAACGGGGACGCCTGAAAACAGACGTCCGCTTTGCACCTGTTTGAAGCTAAAAGTAAAGAACTGGGGTCAGGGGTTTCGCTTCCTGGCGGACGGGAGTAGAAAGGACTCAACGGCCCGCGAGACCTGGGACATCCGAGAGGATCACCTTCTACGCAATAAAGGCCCCACGGACCGAGCATGGAAATCGAGCACCCACGCGACGTCGACCCGTCGATTACGGGCCAGCCGCACCAGGTGAACGGGCAGAGAATCCCGGCCTGATGGGCAACATTCGAGGACGCTTGGTAACCCGGTGGACATGCCAGCGGCGGTATCGGACATCGATACCGCCGCAACCCTTTTCCGGGCCCCGAAGGCAGCCACCCGGCCACGGCCGCAGGCGGCTACCCGGCCACGGCCCGCAGGCAGGAACCGGCTACGCGGCGCCGCGCTGGAGCGCCTCGCACACGGCCGTCGACTCGCGCACGCCGAGCTCGACCGCCTTCCCGCAGTGGGTGATCCAGGCCGCCATCCCCTCCGGCGTGCCCGAGGCGTAGCCGTCGAGCGCCGCCGCGTAGGCCGCCCGCCCAAGCTCCGCATGGCCGACCTCGGCCGGACAGATCGCCTTGGGGTCGAGGCCGCTGCCGATGAGCACGATCCGCTCGGCGGTCCGGGCGACGAGCCCGTTGCAGGAGGTGAAGGGCCGCAGGGCGAGCAGCTCGCCGTGCACGATCGCCGCGGTCACCAGGGCGGGAGCCGAACTGCCCGCGATGATCAGCTGGGAGAGTCCTTCGAGGCGGCCCGCCACCTCGTCCGCGTCCGGCAGCGGGAGTTCGATCAAGGGCTCGTCGACGCTTTCGCCGTCCTGGCGCGGCCGGCCCACCGCGTCACCGGCGTCCGCGGCCGCGACCAGGTGCAGCCGGGCGAGCACCCGCAGCGGCGACTGCCGCCAGATGGACAGCAGTTGGCCCGCCTCCGCGGACAGCCTCAGAGCCGCTCCGACCGTGCGCGCCTCGGGCTCGCTGCCGAAGTCGGTGCGCCGCCGCACCTCTTCCAGCGCCCAGTCCGCGCCGGACAGCGCGGCGCTGCCGCGGGCCCCGCGCAGCGCCGCCTCCGAGGCGATCTCGTTGCTGCGGCGCCGCATCACGCGGTGCCCGTACACCCGGTCCACGGCCTTGCGCACAAGGTCCACGGCGTCCGGGACGCCCGGCAGCCCGCCGAGGGCGACAAGAGGGTCAGCGGCGTTCGTACTCATAAGTAGGGAGGCTACGCGTCCGCAAGCCCCGCCCCACCTTCGAGTGGTCTTCTTCACTCACCTTGCATACTGACAGCCACATTGCGATTACCGTTGGTGAACATGAAGATCGCTTTCGTGGGGAAGGGCGGCAGCGGCAAAACCACGCTGTCCTCGCTCTTCATCCGTCACCTCACCGCCAACGAGGCCGCCGTCGTCGCGGTCGACGCAGACATCAACCAGCACCTCGGGGCAGCGCTCGGGCTCGACGAGGCGGAGGCCGCGGCCCTGCCCGCGATGGGGGCGCACCTCCCGCTCATCAAGGAGTACCTGCGCGGCACCAACCCGCGGATCGCCTCCACCGACACGATGATCAAGACGACTCCGCCGGGCGAGGGCTCCCGGCTGCTGCGGGTGCGCGAGGCGAACCCGGTGTACGAGGCGTGCGCGCGCCGGGTCCGCCTGGACGACGGGGACATCCGGCTGATGGCGACCGGCCCGTTCACCGAGTCGGACCTGGGGGTCGCCTGCTACCACTCGAAGGTCGGCGCGGTCGAGCTCTGCCTGAACCACTTGGTGGACGGCGCGGACGAGTACGTCGTCGTGGACATGACGGCGGGGTCGGACTCGTTCGCCTCGGGCATGTTCACGCGCTTCGACATGACCTTCCTGGTGGCCGAGCCGACCCGCAAGGGCGTCTCGGTCTACCGCCAGTACAAGGAGTACGCCCGGGACTACGGGGTCGCCCTCAAGGTCGTCGGCAACAAGGTGCAGGGCCGGGACGACGTGGACTTCCTGCGCCAGGAGGTCGGCGAGGACCTGCTGGTCACGGTGGGCCACTCCGATTGGGTGCGCGCGATGGAGAAGGGCCGCCCACCGCGCTTCGAGCTCCTGGAGGCCGACAACCGGCTCGCCCTCCAGACGCTCCAGAACGCCGCGGACGACTCGTACGGCAACCGGGACTGGGCTCGCTACACACGGCAGATGGTCCACTTCCACCTGAAGAACGCGGAGAGCTGGGGCAACGCCAAGACCGGGGCCGACCTGGCCGCGCAGGTCGACCCCGGGTTCGTACTGAGCGAGGGGCTGGTCGCCGAGGTCAGCGAGCCGCAGCCTGCCTGATGGCCGACTGGGACGCCCCGGGCTTCAGCGGGGCGACCGGCCGCACCGGGACCCCGGGCTGGGCGGCCTCCAGGGCCGCCCAGCCGCCCTTGGGGGCCTCGCCCACCTTGAGCATGCCGAACTTGGCGAGCACGGCCGGGTCCTGCGCGTCGAGCCAGTCGGCGAGCTGGCGGAACGAGACGCAGTGGACGTCGCGCTTGTTGCACACCGTCTTGATCGTGTCCTCAACGGCGCGCATGTAGGCGCCACCGTTCCAGGACTCGAAGTGGTTGCCGATGATGAGCGGGGCGCGGTTGCCGTCGTAGGAGCGGGCGAAGGCCTGGAGCAGGCCGTCGCGCATCTGGTTGCCCCAGTACTCGTGCTGATCGGCGTCACCGGTCATCGCGTTGGACTGGTTCATGTAGAAGTTGTAGTCCATGGACAGGGTCTGGAAGTCGCGGCCCGGGACCGGCACCAGCTGCATCGACAGGTCCCAGACGCCGTTGGGGTTCTTCTTGGGCCACACCTGGTCGTTGACACCGCTGGTGTCGTAGCGCCAGCCCAGCTCGCCCGCGGCCTTGACGAAGTTCTTCTGGCCTTCGAGGCATGGGGTGCGGGCGCCCACGAGTTCCTTGTCGTAGTCGAACGGCAGCGGCGCCTCGGTCTTCAGGCCCGAGTTCGTCTTCCAGTTCTTCACGAACGACCTGGCCTGGGCGATCTCGCTCTTCCACTCGTCCACCGACCAGGTGCCGACGCCTCCGTCGGGGCCGCAGTAGTGGCCGTTGAAGTGGGTGCCGATCTCGTTGCCCTCCTCCCACGCGGCCCGCAGCTGGGTGACGGTGTCCTTGATTCCCTTGAGGTCGTTGAAGCCGATGTCCGAGCGGCCCGGGGAGTGCTTGGGCGCGGTGTACAGGTTCGCCTTGTCCTCCGGGAGCATGTACACGCCGCTCAGGAAGTACGTCATGGTCGCGTTGTTCTCCTTGGCGACCTCCCTGAAGTGGGAGAAGAGCCGCTGGCTGTCCTCGCCCGCGCCGTCCCAGGAGAACACCACGAACTGCGGCGGCTGCTGTCCCGGTTTCAGCCTCTGCGGTTTGAGCAGGTGCGGCTGGAGCCCGGTGTACGCGGTTGAGCCGTCGCCGATGAGATGCGGGGCGAGGTTGGGGGCCGCGGCGCCCGGTCTGCCGCCGGGGGCGCCCGGCTTGGTCTGGGCGGGACCCGAGGAGCAGCCCGCGGCACCGGCGGCCAGTGCCGCGGCGATGACACCGACAGCGATCCTCTTCGTGGCGTGCGTGGCGGCGATCATCCGCCCACCTCTTCCTTGCGGTTATGTGCGTTGAATGCCGTCACGGCGCCGCAAAAGTCGCACGCACAGTCGGGGGCTGCGGTACGACAAGCCGAACGAAAAGCTGATTATTCACCCTTGAGGGTGAATCATTGCCCTAATTGCCCCAAACGCGACACATCACCCTTTACCTTGCATTACGATTCATTTACCGAGAGTTGAGAATCCCGCCGCTGCAATGCCGTGACCCACGGCCGCGACCCACGTTCCGCGACCGCGCCGCCCCGGAGGAGACGGGAACCATGCCTGCCTGCGTCCCCAGTCGCACCCAGCCCCCAGCTCACCCGCCCCGCTTCCGGCGACCGCACCGCCCGCCCCCCTCGGGAGCCGGACCCAGGCGCCGCCGCTTCACCATCCCCGGCGCCGACCTCTCGGCGTCCATCACCGTCTTCCTGCTCGCCGTCCCGATGTCGCTCGGCCTCGCCGTCGCCATCGACGCTCCGCTCGAAGCCAGCCTCATCGCCGCCGGCATCGGCGGAATCGTGGCCGGTCTGCTCGGCGGCTCACCGCTGCTCGTCAGCGGTCCGTCCGCCGGACTGACCGTGGTGTCGGCCGAGTTGATCCAGACCTACGGCTGGCGCACCACCTGCGCCATCACCGTGGGCGCGGGCCTGCTCCAAGTCGCCCTGGGTTCACTGAAGACGGCGCGCTCCGCGCTGGCCGTCAGCCCCGCCATCGTGCACGGCACTCTGGCCGGCATCGGAGCCGCCATCGCGCTCGCCCAGCTGCACATCGTCCTCGGCGGCTCGCCGCAGAGCGCCGCCATCGACAACGCCCTCGCGCTGCCCGGCCAGTTGACCAGGGTCGGCCCCGCCGCGCCCCTGGTCGGCGCGCTCACCATCGCCGTACTGCTGCTGTGGCCGCGCATCCCGGGGCGTACCGGAAGGGCGCTGCGCCGGATCCCCGCCGCGCTCGCGTGCGTGGTGGTCGCCACGGGCGTCGCAGCGCCGACCGCGCCGCACATCGCGCGGGTCGAGCTGCCCTCCTGGGACGCGCACGTGCTGCCCGAGCTGCCGCACGGGCCGGTGCTCCAGCTCGCCACCGCGGTGCTCACGGTGACGCTGGTCGCCAGCCTGGAGTCGCTGCTCTCGGCGGTGGCCGTGGACCGGCTCGGCGCCGAACGGCCGGGCGGCGCGCATCCCCCGCGCGCCGACCTGGACCGGGAGCTGCGCGGGCAGGGCATCGCCAACGCCGTCTCCGGGCTGCTCGGCGGCATGCCCGTCTCCGGCGGCGCGGTGCGCGGGAGCGCCAACGTCCGTGCGGGCGCAACCAGTCGGGCCTCCACCGTGCTGCACGGGGTGTGGGTGCTGCTCGCGGCCGGGCTGCTCGTCTCCGTACTGGAGTGGATCCCGCTGGCCGCGCTGGCCGCGCTCGTCATGATGGTCGGCATCCAGATGGTGAACTTCGCCCACATCCGCAACGTCCACAAGCACCGCGAATTCCTGGTTTACGTGGCGACCGTCGCAGGAGTGCTCGTCCTCGGCGTGCTCCAGGGCGTGGTCATCGGGATCGCGGTGGCCGTGGTCGTTGCGCTGCACCGGCTCGCCCGGACCCGCATCATCGCGCACGAGGAGGCCGAGGGCAGGTATGTGCTGCGGGTGCGCGGCCAGTTGACGTTCCTCGCCGTGCCCCGGCTGACCCGGGCGCTCGCACACATCCCCCAAGGAGCCGACACTGTGGTCGAGTTGGACGGGTCGTTCATGGACCATGCCGCCTTCGAGGCGCTTCAGAGCTGGCAGGACGGGCACACCGCACGCGGTGGCCGGGTGCGGATCGCCGGGCGGGCGGGGGCCGGGTCCGCCCCGGCGAAACCCGCCGCCCGGCCGGGGACCGCCGATCCCGCCTCCGCCGCGCACACCTGCTGCCGCCCCTGGACGCCGTGGCGCAACCACCACTGCCACGAGCAGCCGCCGCAGCGCACCCTGGGACACCAACTGACCAGCGGGCTCAGCTCGTTCCAGCGCAACACCGCGCCCCTGGTACGGGACGAACTGGCCCGGCTCGCCCGCGAGGGCCAGCGTCCCCAGCAGCTCTTCATCACCTGCTCGGACTCCCGCCTGGTCACCAGCATGATCACCTCCAGTGGGCCGGGCGACCTGTTCACCGTGCGCAACATCGGCAACCTGGTGCCCCCGCCGGGCACCGAGAGCACCGACGACTCGGTGGCGGCGGCGATCGAGTACGCGGTGGACGTGCTCCAGGTCGAGTCGATCACCGTCTGCGGGCACTCGGGCTGCGGTGCGATGCAGGCACTGCTCAACAGCAGCCCCGGCGCGCCGATGACACCACTGCGGCGGTGGCTGCGGCACGGGATGCCGAGCATGGAGCGGATGGCGAACCGGCGGCATTCCTGGGCGCGGATCGCCGGGCGGCTGCCCGCGGACGCGGTGGAGCAGCTCTGTCTGACCAATGTCGTCCAGCAGCTGGATCATCTGCGGCGGCACGACTCGGTGGCGCGTGCCCTCGCCGCGGGCACCCTCTCACTGCACGGCATGTACTTCCATGTCGGCGAGGCGCAGGCCTACTTGCTCGTCGCGGATGACGCCTCGGAGGTCTTCGAGGGGGTCGGCCCCGCCGCCCTGGAGGAGTCACCCGCCTGACCCTGCGGCCGCCCGCAGACCACCCGCCCGCGGACCACCTGTCCGAAAGCGACCGTCCGAACCTGTCCCTTTTCGTGCCCGTGAGAACGTATGGCCTCCCCGTGACGGGGGAGGCCATACGTGCGCCACGCCGGTGACCAGGACCCTCTACAGGTCTAAACCAATTTCCTGGAGACTCTTGTCACCCGGCCGTCGGCCTGATGAGCTATGGCCTGGGACACATAGGCACATAGGACGCCCTGGGAAAGGGAGATGTCGTGAGTAACGAAAGCCTGGCCAACCTGCTCAAGGAGGAGCGGCGGTTCGCGCCGCCCGCCGAGCTGGCCGCGAACGCCAACGTGACGGCGGAGGCGTACGAGCGGGCCGAGGCGGACAGGCTGGGCTTCTGGGCCGAGCAGGCCCGGCGCCTGACCTGGGACACCGAGCCGACCGAGACCCTCGACTGGTCCAACCCGCCCTTCGCGAAGTGGTTCGCCGACGGCAGGCTGAACGTCGCGTACAACTGCGTCGACCGCCATGTCGAGGCCGGAAACGGCGACCGGGTCGCCATCCACTTCGAGGGCGAGCCCGGCGACAGCCGCTCCCTCACCTATGCCGAGCTCAAGGACGAGGTGTCAAGGGCCACCAACGCCCTTATCGAGCTGGGCGTCCAGGCCGGCGACCGGGTCGCGGTCTATCTGCCGATGATCCCCGAGGCGGCCGTCGCGATGCTCGCCTGCGCGCGCATCGGCGCCGCGCACTCCGTGGTCTTCGGTGGCTTCTCGGCCGACGCCGTCGCCTCCCGCATCCAGGACGCCGACGCCAAGCTCGTCATCACCGCCGACGGCGGCTACCGGCGCGGCAAGCCGTCCGCCCTGAAGCCCGCGATCGACGATGCCGTCGCCAAGTGCCCCCAGGTCGAGCACGTCCTGGTGGTCCGCCGCACGGGCCAGGACACGGCGTTCACCGAGGGCCGCGACGTGTGGTGGCACGACATCGTCGCCCGCCAGTCGGCGGAGCACACGCCCACCGCCTTCGACGCCGAGCACCCGCTGTTCATCCTCTACACCTCGGGTACGACGGGTAAGCCGAAGGGCATCCTGCACACCTCGGGCGGCTACCTCACCCAGGCCGCGTACACCCACAACGCGGTGTTCGACCTGAAGCCGGAGAGCGACGTCTACTGGTGCACCGCCGACATCGGCTGGGTCACCGGGCACTCGTACATCGTCTACGGGCCGCTCGCCAACGGCGCGACCCAGGTCATGTACGAGGGCACCCCGGACACCCCGCACCAGGGGCGGTTCTGGGAGATCGTGCAGAAGTACGGCGTGACCATCCTCTACACCGCGCCGACCGCGATCCGTACGTTCATGAAGTGGGGCGACGACATCCCCGCCAAGTTCGACCTGAGCAGTCTGCGGATCCTGGGTTCGGTCGGCGAGCCGATCAACCCCGAGGCGTGGATGTGGTACCGCAAGCACATCGGCGCCGACAAGTGCCCCATCGTGGACACCTGGTGGCAGACCGAGACCGGCGCGATGATGATCTCGCCGCTGCCCGGCGCCACCGAGACCAAGCCGGGTTCCGCCCAGCGCGCGCTGCCCGGAATCTCCGCCACCGTGGTGGACGACGAGGCGCACGAGGTTCCCAACGGCGGGGGCGGCTACCTGGTCCTGACCGAGCCGTGGCCGTCCATGCTGCGCACCATCTGGGGCGACGACCAGCGGTTCATCGACACCTACTGGTCGCGCTTCGAAGGCAAGTACTTCGCCGGTGACGGCGCCAAGAAGGACGACGACGGCGACATCTGGCTGCTCGGCCGCGTCGACGACGTGATGCTGGTGTCCGGCCACAACATCTCCACCACGGAGGTCGAGTCCGCGCTCGTCTCGCACCCCTCGGTGGCCGAGGCCGCCGTGGTCGGTGCGGCCGACGAGACGACCGGGCAGGCCATCGTCGCCTTCGTGATCCTGCGCGGCAGCGCCGCCGAGTCCGACGGCCTGGTGGAGGAGCTGCGAGCCCACGTGGGCTCGGCGCTCGGCCCGATCGCCAAGCCGAAGCGGGTGCTGCCGGTGGCGGAGCTGCCCAAGACCCGCTCGGGCAAGATCATGCGGCGCCTCCTTCGCGATGTCGCCGAGAACCGTGAGCTGGGAGACGTCACGACCCTGACCGACTCCTCGGTGATGGCCCTGATCCAGACCCAGCTGCCGAGCGCCGCCAGCGAGGACTGAGCAGCGGAGGTACGCCGCCGAAGGGGCCCGGCCGGGGTTGCGGCCGGGCCCCATTCGCGCGCCTTCCGCCGGGCCCCTTTTCGCGCGCCTTATGTCCGCTCTACCCCTAAAGTGATGATCACCGGATCCACCCCGGCGTATGCACCGTTTCGTAAAGTTAGGTAAAGTAAGGAAAGCGTCAACGATGCGACAAGAAAGTCAGGTGCGCCGGGAAGTCTGGTCGGCAACGTGCTGAGTCATGCCCGCCGAACCGACCGGAGGTCGCCCCCGTGGCCATACCCACCCCCAGCAAGCGCAAGTTCCTCGGACGCCTCTCGCTCCCCGAGCGCAACTTCGTCGCGGAGGCGCTGCGCGCCGAGACCGTCGGCGGCGTCCTGCTGCTCGTGGCCGCGATCATCGCCCTGATCTGGGCCAACACCTTCAGCTCCGGGTACGAATCGGTACGCGACTTCCATCTGGGCATCGGCTCCCTGGGTCTCGACCTCTCCGTGGAGCACTGGGCGGCCGACGGGCTGCTCGCGATCTTCTTCTTCGTGGCCGGCATCGAGCTCAAACGCGAACTCGTCGCCGGCGAACTGCGCGACCCCAAGGCTGCCGCCCTGCCGGTGATCGCGGCCGTGTGCGGCATGGCCGTGCCCGCGCTCGTCTACACGCTGGTGAACGTCGTCGGCAACGGCTCCCTCGGCGGCTGGGCCGTACCGACCGCCACGGACATCGCCTTCGCGCTCGCCGTCCTCGCGGTCATCGGCACCTCGCTGCCCTCCGCGCTCCGCGCCTTCCTGCTCACCCTCGCCGTCGTCGACGACCTCTTCGCGATCCTGATCATCGCCGTCTTCTTCACCAGCAGCATCAACTTCGCCGCCCTCGGCGGGGCCGTCCTCGGGCTCGCCGTCTTCTGGCTGCTGCTCAGGAAGGGCGTGCGGGGCTGGTACGTCTACGTCCCGCTCGCCCTCGTCATCTGGGGGCTGATGTACAACAGCGGCGTACACGCCACCATCGCCGGTGTCGCGATGGGCCTGATGCTCCGCTGCCACCGCATCGACGGCGAGGAACACTCCCCCGGCGAGCACATCGAGCACTTGGTGCGCCCGGTCTCGGCCGGCCTCGCGGTGCCGCTGTTCGCACTCTTCTCGGCCGGCGTCTCCATCAGGGGCGGCGCGATCGCCGACGTCTTCACCCGGCCCGAGACGCTCGGCGTGGTGCTCGGCCTGGTCGTCGGCAAGGCAGTCGGCATCTTCGGCGGCACCTGGCTCGCGGCCCGCTTCACCAAGGCCGAGCTCAACGATGACCTGGCCTGGCCCGACGTCTTCGCCGTCGCCTCGCTGGCCGGCATCGGCTTCACCGTCTCGCTGCTCATCGGCGAACTCGCCTTCGGCGGCCAGGACAAGCTGACCGACGAAATCAAGGCGGCCGTCCTGATGGGCTCGCTGATCGCGGCCGTGCTGTCCTCGGTCCTGCTCAAACTGCGGGTGCGCACCTACAAGGCGCTCGTCGAGGACGAGGAGCGCGACGACGACCAGGACGGCATCCCCGATGTGTACGAAATGGACAAGCCGGAGTACCACCTGCGGATGGCGGCGATCTACGAGAACAAGGCGGCCGAGCACCGCAGGCTGGCCCAACTCGCGGGGGCGGGGCGCGATGACGGCGACAGTGCGACATGATCTGATCACGGCCCTGCGGGATCCGCAGGGCCCGTCCGACCCGTCGGTAACCGAGATGAGAAGAGGGAATCAGCGATGAGCGACCCCAGCCACAACGCCGGCAGCGCCGAACGCAGCCTCGGCCAGCTGGTCGCCGCCGCGACCGCCGAGATGTCCGCCCTGGTGCACGACGAGATCGCGCTGGCCAAGGCCGAACTGCGGCAGGACGTCAAGCGCGGGGCGACCGGTGGCCTCGCCATCAGTACGGCCGGCGTGTTCGTGCTGTTCTCGCTGCCGGTGCTGAGCTTCGCGGCGGCGTACGGGATCCACAATCTGGGGCTCGGGCTCGCCTGGTCGTTCCTGATCGTCGGCGGGGCGTTCCTGCTGCTCGCGGCGGTGCTCGGGCTGCTCGCCGTGGCCAAGTTCAAGAAGGTCAAGCCGCCGGAGAAGTCGATCGCGTCGGCGAAGGCGACGGCCGCCACCCTCCAGGGAGTCAAGCCGCATCCGCGCCCGGCCACCCTCCAGGGCACGGTCACCGAGGCCTCCCCCGCTGTGGCACGCTCGTCTGCATGACCGAACCCGAGCCCGGTACCGGAAGCCCTGGCGGCACCGGCAGCCCCGTCCGCATCGATGGTCCCTGGACCCACAGGGACGTGGCGGCCAATGGTGCGCGCTTCCACATCGCCGAACTCGGCGACGGGCCACTGGTGTTGCTCCTGCACGGCTTCCCGCAGTTCTGGTGGACCTGGCGCCATCAGCTGACCGCGCTGGCCGACGCCGGGTTCCGGGCGGTGGCGATGGACCTGCGCGGTGTGGGCGGCAGCGACCGCACCCCGCGCGGCTACGACCCGGCCAACCTCGCGCTCGACATCACCGGGGTCATCCGCTCGCTCGGCGAGCCCGACGCGGCCCTCGTCGGACACGACCTGGGCGGCTACCTGGCGTGGACGGCGGCCGTGATGCGCCCCAAGCTGGTGCGCCGGCTCGTGGTGTCCTCGATGCCGCACCCCCGGCGCTGGCGCTCGGCGATGCTCGCCGACATGAAGCAGACCACGGCCGGCTCCTACGTCTGGGGGTTCCAGCGGCCGTGGCTGCCGGAGCGTCAACTGGTCGCGGACGACGGTGCGTTGGTCGGCCGACTCGTACGGGACTGGTCGGGCCCGCGCCAGCCCGAGGACGAGGCCGTGGAGACCTACCGGCGCGCCATGTGCATCCCCTCCACCGCGCACTGCTCGATCGAGCCGTACCGGTGGATGGTCCGGTCGATGGCGCGACCCGACGGCATCCAGTTCAACCGGCGGATGAAGCGCCCCGTGCGGGTTCCGACGCTGCATCTGCACGGCTCGCTCGACCCGGTGATGCGGACCCGCAGCGCTGCGGGCTCCGGCGAATACGTCGAAGCGCCCTACCGCTGGCGGCTGTTCGACGGTCTGGGGCACTTCCCGCACGAGGAGGACCCGGTCGCGTTCTCGGCCGAACTGATCAACTGGCTGAAGGATCCGGAACCGGACCGCTGAGTTCCGGTGACGCCGCGGGAACTCTTGTCCTACGAACAGCCAAATGCCTGGCGCATAGGCCAATTGGCCGCCGCCGAGGCGGTTACCGACCATGGGCCCCGGGCACACGTCGAGGTATGGGCTGGACGCACGACTACGGTGACGCAGCACGCAACCGCCGAACGGCCGCAGGGCCGGTCTCGTACGAGAGGGGCGGCCCGCAGGGGCAGGGGCTGCAACACCCCTCCCCGGAATCCCAGGAGGTGGGCATTCCGCGCATCCTGCGGCGCCGGGCCCGCTGGGTCTCGGCCCGGCTGCGGCATACGCGCACCTAGGCGTATGCGGTGGCTGCCCGCGGCTAGTCGTTCCTGAGGTATCCGAGCCCGGGGTGCACGCTCCGGTAGCCGTCCAGGAGCCTTCGGGCCACCTGGACGGAGTCGACCAGCGGGTGCAGGGCGAAGGCCTTCACCGCCGTCCGCGCCGACCCGCTCGCGGCCGCCTCCAGAACACACCGCTCGACCGCCTTCACCGCGCTGACCAGGCCCGCCTCATGGTCCGTCAGCTGCGAGACGGGCAGCGGGCGCGGGCCCGCGGCATCCACCCGGCACGGGATCTCGATGACGGCTCGCTCGTCGAGGGTGCGCAGTGAGGTGCCGTTGCGCACGTTCAGGACGAGCGTCGCCGCCTCGTTCCTCGCGATGGCCCGCATCAGGGCGAGCGCGACGTTCTCGTACCCCCCGGACTCCAGGTCGTCGGCCGAGCGCTCACCGATGCCCGACACGTCCCGGTTCTCCGCCATGTACGTGGCCTCGCGCTCGGCCCTCGTACGGTCCCAGGCCGCCCACACCGACGCGTCGGGCACCGTCTCCGCCGACGCGTAGAAACGTGCCTGCTGGTCCCTGAGGAACGCGCCGCGGGTCTGCTCGGCCCGCTGGTAGGCGGCCACCGCCTCGCGGTTGAAGTAGTAGTAGTGCAGGTACTCGTTGGGGACGGAGCCGAGCGAGCGCAGCCAGTCGGCGCCGAAGAGCCTGCCCTCCTCGAAGGAGTCCAGCAGCTCGTCGCCGTGCTCGAACAGGCGCGGCAGGACGTTCTTCTCGCCGTCGTACAGGCCGTGCAGCCAGCCCAGGTGGTTGAGGCCCGCGTAGTCGAGGCGCACGGTGTCCGGGTCGGCGCCGACCACGCGCGCGACCCGGCGCGCCAGGCCCACCGGCGAGTCACAGATGCCGATGACGCGGTCGCCGAGGTGCTCGGCCATCGCCTCGGCGACCAGGCCCGCCGGGTTGGTGAAGTTGATGACCCAGGCCTCGGGAGCGAGCGCCTTGACCCGGCGGGCGATCTCGACGGCGACCGGCACGGTCCGCAGTCCGTACGCGATGCCGCCGGCGCCGACCGTCTCCTGGCCGAGGACGCCCTCGGCGAGCGCGATCCGCTCGTCGGCGGCCCGGCCCTCCAGACCGCCCACCCGGATCGCGGAGAACACGAAGTCCGCGCCGGGCAGCGCCTCGTCGAGCTCGGTGGTGGTCCGCACCCGGGGGGCGTCCTCGATGCCGTACGCCTGGTCGGCCAGGACCCGGCCCATGGCGTGCAGCCGGGCCGCGTCCAGGTCGTACAGGACCACCTCGGTGACTCTCCCGGGCGCGTGGTCGCGGAGCAGGGCGCCGTACACGAGCGGGACACGGAAGCCGCCGCCGCCGAGGATCGTCAGTCTCATCGGGGAGCCTTCTCGTCAGGAAGTCATCGGGGAGCCATCGGGGCGTCATCGAGGAGCCGTCACGGGATCACAGGGCGCACTGCTGGCTGTCGACCTGCTGATCGGCGGTGCGGCCCTGCTGGATGTCGGGCTGGATCTCGTCGGCGGTCAGCGCGTATCCGGTGTCCGGATCGTCGAGCGACTTCGCGAACACCACCCCGTACACCTTGCCCTCGGTGGTCAGGAGCGGGCCGCCGGAGTTCCCCGGGCGGACCGTGGTGAACAGCGAGTAGACATCGCGGCGGACGGTGCCGCGGTGGTAGATGTCCGGTCCGTTGGCGCTGATCCGGCCGCGGATCCGGGCGGCGCGGACGTCGTAGGGGTGGTCCTCGGGGAAGCCCGCGACGATCGCGCTGTTGCCGCTGCGGGCGTCGGTGGAGGTGAACTGGAGCGGGGGCGCCTTCAGGTCGGGCACGTCGAGCACCGCGATGTCGCGGCGCCAGTCGTAGAGCACCACCTTCGCGTCGTACGTACGCCCCTGGCCGCCTATCTGGATGGTCGGCTCGTCGACGCCGCCCACGACGTGCGCGTTGGTCATGACGCGGCGGTCGGCGAAGACGAAGCCGGTGCCTTCGAGGCGCTTTCCGCAGCTCGGGGCCATGCCGACGACCTTGACGATGGACTTCTTCGCGGTGGCCGCGACGGGGCTGCCCGCGAGCCTCGGGTCGGGTGCCTGGACCTCGGTGATCGATTCGTTGGAGAACGGCGTGAAGACCTGCGGGAAGCCGTTCTGCGCGAGGACAGAGGAGAAGTCGCTGAACCAGGTGGACGCCTGTTGGGGCATCACGTTGGAGACGCCGAGCAGGACTTTGGAGTTGCGGACCTCCTTGCCCAGTGTCGGCAGGGCGGTACCGGCCAGCGCGGTACCGATCAGCCACGCCACGAGCAGCATGGCCACGACGTTCACCAGGGCGCCGCCCGTGGCGTCCAGGGCTCTGGCCGGGGACCATGTGATGTACCGGCGCAGTTTGTTGCCGAGGTGCGTGGTGAAGGCCTGGCCCACGGAGGCGCAGACGATCACGATGACGACCGCGACGACGGCGGCGGTCGTCGAGACCTGGGACTCGTTGGTGACCTCGTCCCAGATGACCGGGAGCAGGTACACGGCGATGAGGCCACCGCCGAGGAACCCGATCACCGACAGGATGCCGACGACGAAGCCCTGGCGGTAGCCGACGATCGCGAACCATACGGCGGCGACCAGCAACAGGATGTCCAGCACGTTCACGGGCCCCAGCCTGTCACGCGTGATAGTCCAGCGGCACCTGCTTGGCCCGGTCCCACGGGCGTTCCCAGCCCGCGTAGTGCATGATCCGGTCGATCACACCCGCCGTAAAGCCCCACACGAGCGCCGATTCGACCAGGAATGCCGGGCCTGTGTGGCCGCGCGGGTGCACCGCGGTGGCCCGATTGGCCGGGTCCGTGAGATCCGCCACGGGGACGGTGAAGACCCGGGCCGTCTCACCGCTGTCGACCGCCCGCACCGGTGTCGGCTCGCGCCACCAGCCGAGCACGGGCGTCACGACGAAACCGCTCACCGGGATGTACAGCCGGGGCAGCACGCCGAAGATCTGGACGCCGGCCGGATCGAGCCCGGTCTCCTCCTCAGCCTCGCGCAGGGCCGCCCGCAGCGGCCCCGTGGTGCGCGGGTCGCCGTCCTCGGGGTCCAGGGCGCCGCCGGGGAAGGACGGCTGGCCGCCGTGCGAACGGAGCTGGCTGGCGCGCTCCATCAGGAGCAGCTCGGGGCCGCGGGGTCCCTCGCCGAACAGGACGAGCACTGCGGACTGCCGCCCGCCGCCACTCTCGGGCGGCAGAAACCGGCTCATCTGCTCGGGCTCGACCACCTCGGCGGCCCGCGCGACGGGCTCCAGCCAGTCGGGCAGCCCCCACGTGGTCACGTCGGGGGCGGGCCGATCCCCGACATGGCCGGAACGGCCGGGAGCAGGCCCGCCGTCCTGATCGGCTCTGGAATGGCCGGGCACGCGGGCGGCAGCGGGGGCCGGGGCGGGGCCGGGGTTTTGCGCGGCAGAAGGCCCCTGGCGCGCGCCGGGAGGCCTCGCGGCACCGGGGACCTGGTTCGCGCCCCGGGCGCCGGGCTGGGCGCCAGGGCTCGCCATGGGGCCGCCGCCGGGCTCGGCGTGGCCGTTCGGGCCGCCGGTGCGGCCCCGCGCCTCGATGCCGCCGAGACCACCGTCGTACGTCTCGCTCGCGTGCGTCATATGCACCCCCGTCGTTCATCGTCCACAACGCCTGCGGCCGTCACATTCGTTCCGGCCGGCCGCAGCGTCCGTCTTCCGGGTGACGTCAGGCCGCTCCCAACGGGGGTGCCGGGAGGCCGGGATAGTCCGGCGGCGGGCTCAGCCGCTGCCCCGGGAAGCCCCCCTTCTCGTACTTCAGGAGCTTCTGCGCCTTCTCGGGGTCGGTCTCGCCCTCGCCGTACGACGGGCACAGCGGGGCGATCGGGCACGCGCCGCAGGCGGGCTTGCGGGAGTGGCAGATGCGGCGGCCGTGGAAGACGACCCGGTGCGAGAGCATCGTCCACTCGCTCTTGGGGAAGATCGCGCAGATCTCCGCCTCGACCTTCTCCGGGTCCTCCTGCTCGGTCCACCCGAACCGGCGCACCAGCCTGCCGAAGTGGGTGTCGACGGTGATTCCCGGGACTCCAAAAGCATTGCCGAGCACGACATTCGCCGTTTTGCGGCCGACCCCCGGCAACTTGACCAGATCCTCCAGACGGCCCGGCACCTCGCCCCCGAACTCGTCCCGCAGAGCCGCGGCGATGCCCATGATCGACCGGGTCTTGGCCCGGAAGAACCCGGTGGGCCGGATGATCTGTTCGACCTCCTCGGGGTTCGCCGCGGCGAGGTCCTCGGGGGTCGGATACGCGGCGAACAGCGCGGGCGTCGTCTGGTTGACCCGGAGATCGGTGGTCTGCGCGGAGAGCACGGTCGCCAGGAGCAGCTCGAACGGGTTGCGGAAGTCCAGTTCGGGATGGGCGTACGGATAGACCTCGGCGAGCTCGCGGTTGATCCGGCGCGCCCGGCGGATCATCGCAAGCCGGGACTCGGGCTTGGCCCCGGCGGCCTTGGAGGCAGCGGGCCCGGCCGCGGCACTCTTCTTCGCCACGCCCTTCTTGGCAGCTGGCTTCACCCCGGCACCCTTCTGCGTGGGCTTCACCGCGCCCTCCCCCGCGGGCGCGGACGCGGACCGCGCCGACGTGGACTTCGGGGCCCGCGCGGCTCTCTTCGCGGGTACTTTCGCCTTGGACGCGGGCTGTTCGCCCACAGCGGAATCGTTCTCTGCGGACACTCTTCCAGCCCCCCTGGCCTGCGCTCTCACCGGCGAATTGGACACCCGGCCAGCCTAAAGCCCGGCACCGACATCCGCCCCGGCCACAGCCAATCACGGCCCCAATCGGCCCCCTGGCTCACGGTCCGGCACTCCAGTACGTCATCCTTGTGATTGATCGCACTGTTTAGACCGTCCGGCAAAATGGGGAGCACGCTCCTCTGATACCGGTCGACAAGGAGAGATTCGTGGACGACGTTCTGCGGCGCGCCCCGCTCTTCGCGGCGCTCGATGACGAGCAGGCCGCGGAGCTCCGCGCCTCGATGAGTGAGGTGACGCTCGCCCGCGGCGACGCCCTCTTCCACGAGGGCGACCCCGGCGACCGCCTGTACGTGGTCACCGAGGGCAAGGTAAAGCTGCACCGCACCTCACCCGACGGCCGCGAGAACATGCTGGCGGTCCTCGGCCCCGGCGAGCTCATCGGCGAGCTGTCCCTCTTCGACCCGGGCCCGCGCACCGCCACCGCGACCGCGCTGACCGAGGTCAAGCTGCTGGGCCTGGGCCACGGCGACCTGCAGCCCTGGCTGAACGCCCGGCCGGAGGTGGCCACCGCCCTGCTGCGTGCGGTCGCCCGCCGACTGCGCAAGACCAACGACCAGATGTCCGACCTGGTCTTCTCCGACGTGCCGGGCCGGGTCGCCCGCGCGCTGCTCGACCTGTCGCGCCGCTTCGGTGTGCAGTCCGAGGAGGGCATCCACGTCGTGCACGACCTCACGCAGGAAGAGCTGGCCCAGCTGGTCGGCGCGTCCCGTGAGACGGTCAACAAGGCGCTCGCCGACTTCGCCCAGCGCGGCTGGCTGCGTCTGGAGGCCCGCGCGGTGATCCTGCTCGACGTGGAGCGACTGGCGAAGCGCTCGCGCTGACCCTCTTCGATCCCGTACGTGAATGGGGCCCGCCTCTTGGGAGGCGGGCCCCATTCGCGTGTGCGGAAGGAATTCCTCACCCTGGTGTCAGAGGCGTGCCCTATTCTGCGAAAACAGTCAGTGACGAGCCTGGAGGCAGTGATGAGCGTCATGGACGACGTGCTGCGGCACACCGCTGAGCTGCTCGCCAAGGAGCACGAGGGCTTCAAGATCGAGGTTGTGGGGGACCGCATCGTGATGTCGCCGCAGAGCAACGTCCAGAGCTGGACGATCTTCCACGTCCAGAGCGCGGCGTTCAACGCCGGCATCGCGGAGCCGCGGGTCCTGTCCGACGTATTGATCAGGTTCCCGGGCGAGCCCGACCGTGTCCCGGATGTGACGATCCTGGAAGACGGCGCAGGGGAACCGTACTCCTACCAGGACATCCTTGCCGCCATAGAGATCGTCTCGACCAAGGACGACTCCAACGACTACGAGATCAAGATCCACCAGTACGCTCGCTTCGGCGTTCCGATCTACCTGATCATCGACCCCTTCCGCGGTGAGTGCTCCCTCCTCACCCGTCCCAAGGGCGACGACTACGCGACCCGCGACATGTACAGCTACGGCGAGACGGTCACGCTTCATCTGGCGGACGGGGCCGAAGTCCCCATCCCCACAGGCAAGTTCAAACGCAAGGAATCCTAGCGGGCACTTCGGGCGGCACTCCGGCGCTTAGATCAACCCGTGCTCCCCCAAGTACTCCAGCTGGGCGAGCACCGACAGCTCGGCGGCCGGCCACAGGGACCGGTCGACGTCCGCGTAGACCAGGGCCACCACCTCCGCCGCCGTGACGTGGCCGTTCTCCACCGCCGTCTCCACCTGGGCGAGCCGGTGGGCCCGGTGGGCCAGATAGAACTCCACGGCGCCCTGGGCGTCGTCGAGCACCGGCCCGTGTCCTGGCAGCACCGTGTGCACGCCGTCGTCGACGGTCAGCGAACGCAGCCTGCGCAGGGAGTCGAGATAGTCGCCCAGGCGGCCGTCGGGGTGGGCCACGACGGTCGTACCGCGGCCAAGGACCGTGTCGCCCGTCAGGACGGCGCGGTCGGCGGGCAGATGGAAGCAGAGCGAGTCCGCGGTGTGGCCGGGGGCGGGCACCACCCGCAGCTCCAGGCCGCCGGTGGTGATGACGTCACCCGGCGCGAGCCCCTCGTCCCCCAGGCGCAGCGCCGGGTCCAGGGCGCGCACCGGGGTGCGGGTCAGCTCGGCGAAGCGGGCCGCGCCCTCGGCGTGGTCGGGGTGCCCGTGGGTGAGCAGGGTCAGCGCGACCCGCTTGCCCGCCCGCTCGGCCGTGGCGACGACGCGCTCAAGGTGCCCGTCGTCGAGGGGGCCCGGGTCGATGACGACGGCCAGGTCGGAATCGGGCTCGGCGACGATCCAGGTGTTGGTGCCGTCCAGGGTCATGGCGGAGGCGTTGGGCGCCAGCACGTTGACCGCACGGGCGGTGGCGGGGCCCGAGAGGACCGCGCCGCGCGGCTGCCCGGGAAGGGCGGCGGCATCACTCACAGGGCACCTCCAGGGGCGGCGACACCGGTCGCGGGACGGGTCATCAGGCCCCGCCCCCCGCCGGAATGTGCTTGGTGAACTCGTCGTGGCCCGGCCAGCTCAGGACCAGTTCACCGGTGTCGGTCAGGCGGGCCCGCGCGAGTACCGGCGTCAGGTCACGGCCGTCCGACGCGGCGAGGGCCTCGGCGGCGGTGGCGTACGACACGAGGCCGCGCAGGGTGGAAACGGTCGGGGGCATCATCAGGAGCTCGCCCCTGTCGTAGCCGGCGGTGGCGTCGGCGGGGCGGATCCAGACGGTGCGGTCGGCCTCGGTCGAGGCGTTCCGGGTGACCTGGCCCTCGGGGAGCGCGGCGACGAAGAACCAGGTGTCGTACCGGCGGGGCTCGAACTCGGGCGTGATCCAGCGGGCCCAGGCGCCGAGCAGGTCGGAGCGGAGCACCAGGCCGCGGCGGTCCAGGAACTCGGCGAAGCTCAGCTCGCGCACGACCAGCGCCTGGCGGTCCGCCTCCCAGTCCTCGCCGGTGGTGTCACCGACGACGCTGGCGGGGCCGGGGCCCGCGAGCAGGACGCCGGCCTCCTCGTAGGTCTCGCGGACCGCGGCGCAGACGATGGCCTGGGCGGACGCTGGGTCCGTGCCGAGGCGTTCGGCCCACCACTCGCGGCTCGGGCCCGCCCAGCCGAGCTGGGAGTCCTCGGCGTCGCGGGGGTCCACACCGCCGCCCGGATACGCGTACGCGCCTCCGGCGAAGGCCATGGAGGCGCGTCTGCGCAGCATGTGCACGGCGGGGCCGCCCGCGCCCGCCCCGTCCCGGAGCAGCATCACGGTGGCGGCCCGCCGCGGCTCGACCGCGGTGAGCTCGCCTGCGGCGAGGGCGCGGATCCGGTCCGGCCACTCCGGCGGGTACCACTGACCATTGGGCATGGCCGGATGCTACGGGGTGACGTGCGGATGTTCGAGGGGGTGCGGACGAGCCACACCCCTTCGGCGCCCACGCGGCTGGGGTGCAGGTGAGCCACACCTCTTCGACGGCCGCCCGGACTGAGTGCGGGTGAGCCTTACCCCTTCGGCGCCCACGCGCACGGGGTGCAGGTGACCCACACCCCTTCGGCGCCCGCTGACGGACGTCAGTCCGCGACCAGCTCCACCTGGATCTCGACCTCGACCGGGGCGTCCAGCGGGAGCACCGCGACGCCGACGGCGCTGCGGGCGTGGACGCCCTTGTCGCCGAGGACCGCGCCGAGGAGTTCGCTGGCGCCGTTGATGACGCCGGGCTGGCCGGTGAAGTCGGGGGCGGAGGCCACGAAGCCGACGACCTTCACGACGCGCGCGATGCGGTCCAGGTCGCCCACCACGGACTTGACCGCGGCCAGCGCGTTGAGGGCGCAGGTGGCGGCCAGTTCCTTGGCCTCCTGAGACGTCACCTCGCCGCCGACCTTGCCGGTGACGGGCAGCTTGCCCTCCACCATCGGGAGCTGGCCGGAGGTGTAGACGTACCCGCCGGACCGCACGGCGGGCTGGTACGCGGCGAGCGGCGGGACCACCGACGGCAGCGTCAGGCCCAGTTCGGCGAGCTTGGCTTCGACGGCGCTCATGCCTGCTTCTCCCGCTTCAGGTAGGCCACCAGCTGCTCGGGGTTGTTCGGCCCGGGGACGACCTGGACCAGCTCCCAGCCGTCCTCGCCCCAGGTGTCCAGAATCTGCTTGGTCGCGTGCACGAGAAGGGGCACGGTCGCGTATTCCCACTTGGTCATGGGCCCGACTGTAGCCGTTGCCGCCCGCCCCCTTGCGCGGGCGCCTTACGCGGACCACATGCGTAGCCCGCGCACCGACTGGTTAGGCTCGAAGGTGTGAGCAGGCTCCAGGTCGTCAGCGGCAAGGGCGGTACCGGCAAGACCACGGTCGCCGCAGCACTCGCGCTCGCCCTCGCGACGGAGGGCAGGCGCACGCTCCTCGTCGAGGTCGAGGGCAGACAGGGCATCGCGCAGCTCTTCGAGACGGAGGCCTTTCCGTACGAGGAGCGGAAGATCGCCGTGGCGCCCGGTGGCGGCGAGGTGTACGCCCTGGCCATCGACGCGGAACGCGCGCTGCTCGACTACCTCCAGATGTTCTACAAACTGGGCGGCGCGGGACGGGCGCTGAAGAAGCTCGGCGCCATCGACTTCGCCACCACCATCGCGCCGGGCGTCCGGGACGTCCTCCTGACCGGCAAGGCCTGCGAGGCGGTGCGCCGCAAGAACAAGCAGGGCGGGTACGCGTACGACTACGTGGTGATGGACGCGCCGCCGACCGGCCGCATCACCCGATTCCTGAACGTGAACGACGAGGTGGCCGGGCTCGCGAAGATCGGGCCCATACACAACCAGGCACAGGCCGTCATGCGGGTCCTCAAGTCACCTGAAACAGCGGTGCACTTGGTGACGCTGCTCGAAGAGATGCCCGTACAGGAGACCGTCGACGGGATCGCGGAACTGCGCGGCGCCGAGCTGCCGACGGGCAACGTCATCGTGAACATGGTCCGGCCGCACGTGCTGGACGAAGCCGCGGTGCGCGGGGTCACCGGAGAGCGGCGCAAGGAGGTCGCCAAGACGCTGACGCGCGCCGGGGTGACCGGTTCGGCGAAGCTGGTGACGCCGCTCCTTGAGCAGGCCGCCGAGCACGCCGAGCGGGTGGAGCTGGAGCGTGAACAGCGTTGGGTGCTCGGCCAGTTGGGGCTTGTGACGTACGAACTGCCACTGATCGGCGAGGGAATGGATCTGGCCGGGCTCTACCGCCTGGCCACGGAACTGCGCAAGCTCGGGGTGGGTGAGTGACTTTGGACGCGGCCGAGCCGCTGATGATCGATCCGCTGCTAGACGATCCGGGCACCCGCATCATCGTGTGCTGCGGTTCGGGCGGGGTGGGGAAGACAACTACCGCCGCCGCACTGGGAGTTCGGGCGGCCGAGCGGGGCCGCAAGGTCGTGGTGCTCACGATCGACCCGGCCCGCAGGCTCGCCCAATCCATGGGCATCGACTCGCTGGACAACACCCCGCGCCGGGTCAAGGGCGTCCGGGGCGACGGCGAGCTGCACGCCATGATGCTCGACATGAAGCGGACCTTCGACGAGATCGTCGAGGCGCACGCCGATCCGGACCGGGCCAAGGCGATCCTGACGAACCCCTTCTACCAGTCCCTGTCGGCCGGTTTCGCGGGCACGCAGGAGTACATGGCGATGGAGAAGCTGGGTCAGCTGCGGGCCCGGGACGAGTGGGACCTGATCGTTGTCGACACCCCGCCGTCACGCTCCGCGCTCGACTTCCTGGACGCGCCCAAGCGGCTCGGATCGTTCCTCGACGGCAAGTTCATCAAGCTGCTCATGGCGCCCGCGAAAATGGGCGGCCGGGCCGGGATGAAGTTCCTCAATGTCGGCATGTCGATGATGACGGGGACGCTGGGCAAGCTGCTCGGCGGGCCCTTCCTGCACGACGTGCAGACCTTCGTGGCCGCGATGGACACGATGTTCGGCGGGTTCCGCACCCGCGCGGACGCCACGTACCGACTGCTCCAGGCGCCGGGCACGGCCTTCCTCGTGGTCGCCGCGCCCGAGCGGGACGCGCTGCGCGAGGCCGCCTACTTCGTGGAGCGCCTGGCCGCCGACGACATGCCGCTGGCCGGGCTCGTCCTCAACCGGGTGCACGGGAGCGCGGCCGCCCGGCTGTCGGCCGAGCGCGCTCTCGCCGCGGCGGAGAACCTCGAAGAACCGCCGGAGGCGGCGGACACCGATGCCCCGGACGCCTCCGACATCCATGACGCCCCGGACAGCGGGCACACAGAAAATCTTGACGAGGGTCGCATTGTGGATCAGGAGGCCGGGAAGGCTGAAGGTCGTAGCACCAGCGATCCCTCTCCCGACACTGTCAACTCCCCCGGGGACACCGGGAGTTGCGAAGATTCCATCGAGCGGCTGACCGCCGGGCTGCTGCGACTGCACGCCGAGCGCATGCAGGTGCTCGCGCGCGAACGGCGGACGCGCGACCGCTTCACCGCGCTCCACCCGGAGGTCGCGGTGGCCGAAGTGGCTGCCCTGCCCGGTGACGTGCATGACCTCACGGGGCTCCGGACCATCGGGGACCGGCTCGCGGCCGGTGGTCCCCCGGCCGGAGCTGCCTGATCCCGCGGCCCCATCAGCCCACCGCCGCGAACGCCTCTTCTCCGAAGGAATGCCGGTAGTCGTAGACGGCGTCCTCCTCCGCGCACACGGGCAGGATTCCCGTGCTGCGCTCGTACTCGGTGCGCGCGGTCTCCAGAAGGTGGCGCCAAGAGGTGACGGTGGGGCGCCTGCGCAGCAACGCGCGCCGCTCCCGCTCCGTCATCCCGCCCCACACGCCGAACTCGACACGATTGTCGAGCGCGTCCGCGAGGCACTCGGTCCGCACCGGGCAACCGGTGCACACCGCCTTGGCCCTGTTCTGTGCCGCACCCTGTACAAACAGTTCGTCCGGATCGGTAGTGCGGCAGGCTGCCTGCGCACTCCAGTCGGTTACCCAGCCCATGCCGGCGCCGTCCTCTCCCGAATCGAGGCTCCCCCACGGCGGTAGCGGCATATTCACCGCTGCCAGTTGAGGACGTTACGGAAGGTAGGCACAGCGCAACACCCCCGGCGGGCCCAATCTTGAATGGCCCGAACGGACTATGCGTACGCGGCAGATCACCCAACGGAGTGAGCCGGCGACATGTGTGACGAAACCGAAATATCGGGATGCACCGGCTGAGCCAGAACGGACACCCGATGACGCATGAGGCCTAATCGGACACCAACCGGGGTTGATTCCCACCGGATTCGGGACGATGGAACGCCTCTGTACACAGCCCGGACCTTGCTGCGCGGCCGCACTGCTGTGACAGTTGACCGCAGCTTAGGCCAGAGCCTTGAGTCGTGTCCGGCGATTGAGAACGTAGGCTGCCCCTCATGGCAAAGAAGCGTTCGGGCGCAGGCCTGACCGGGACCCAGCAGGCCGCCAAGTTCCTGGGCGTGAGTGCGCTGGCGGGCGCCGTGCTCGCCGGGATCGCCCTTCCGGCGGCCGGCGCGCTGGGGCTCGCGGCCAAGGGCACGGTCGAGGGATTCGACGAGATCCCGGCCAATCTGAAGACCCCGCCGCTGAGCCAGCGCACCACGATCCTCGACAACAAGGGCGGCACGATCGCCCAGGTCTACTCGCGCGACCGCACCGTGGTGCCGCTCGCCGACATCTCCCCGTACATGCAGAAGGCGATCGTCGCGATCGAGGACTCGCGCTTCTACGAACACGGCGCGATCGACCTCAAGGGCGTGCTGCGCGCGGTCAACAAGAACGCGACGAGCGGCGGCGTCGCCCAGGGCGCGTCCACCCTGACCCAGCAGTACGTGAAGAACGTCTTCGTGGAAGAAGCCGGCGACGACCCCGACAAGGTCGCCGAGGCCACCCAGCAGACGATCGGCCGCAAGGTCAAGGAGCTCAAGTACGCGATCCAGGTCGAGGAGGAGCTCGGCAAGAAGAAGATCCTGGAGAACTACCTCAACATCACGTTCTTCGGGCAGCAGGCGTACGGCATCGAGGCCGCCGCCAAGCGCTACTTCTCCAAGTCGGCCAAGGACCTCACCCTCGACGAGTCCGCGATGCTCGCGGGCATCGTGCAGTCCCCCAGCCGGTACGACCCCGTCAATGACGCCCAGGAAGCCAAGAAGCGCCGCAACACGGTGCTCCAGCGCATGGTCGACATGAAGGACATCTCGCAGGCCGAGGCCGACCGGGCCAAGGAAGCGCCGATCAAGCTGGACGTCAGCAAGCCGAAGAACGGCTGCATCACCGCCGTCGACGGCGCGGGCTTCTTCTGTGACTACGTGCGTGAGGTGTTCCTGTCCAACCCGACCTTCGGCAAGACGAAGGAGGAGCGGGCCAAGCTCTGGAACCGCGGCGGGCTCACCGTCCAGACCACCCTCGACCCGCAGGCGCAGAAGTCGACGCAGGAGTCGATCAAGAACCACGTCTACCAGAAGGACAGCGTCGCGACGGCGGTCACGCTGGTCCAGCCCGGCACCGGCAAGGTCCTGGCGATGGGCCAGTCCAAGCCGTACGGCTTCGGGGACAACGAGACCCAGATCAACTTCTCGGTCAACCGGCAGATGGGCGGCTCCAATTACGGCTTCCCGGTCGGTTCGACCTTCAAGCCGTTCCTGGCGGCGGCCGCGATCGAGGGCGGCAAGCCGCCGACCCAGCAGTACCCGTCCCCGTACGACATGGACTACCCGGCGACCGTCCAGACGTGCAGCGGCAAGCCCTGGGTGAACGACCCCAACAACCCCGCGCACCTGGAGAACGAGAACGAGTCCGAGATCGGCCCGTTCGCACTGAAGGACGCGATGGCCAAGTCGGTCAACACGTACTTCGTGCAGATGCTCGGCGACATCGGCATGTGCCCCGTCTCGCAGATGACCGACAAGCTGCACGTGGTCCAGGGCAACGGCGACAAGCTGCCCATGGTGCCCTCGGCGCTGACCCTCGGCTCCACCGGCATCTCGCCGCTGACGATGGCCTCCGCGTACGCCGCCTTCGCCAACCGGGGCACGTACTGCACGCCGATCGCCATCGAGTCCATCAAGAAGGTGGACGGCTCGTCGCTGCCGGTGCCGAAGACGTCCTGCTCGCAGGCGATGTCGCAGAACACCGCGGACAGCATCAACACGCTGCTGCGCGGCGTGGTCGACTCCGGTACCGGCCAGGAGGCCGGCCTCAAGGACCGCGACAACGCGGGCAAGACGGGTACCACCGACGCCCGCAAGAACGCCTGGTTCGTGGGCTACACCTCGAACCTGTCCGCCGCGGTCTGGGTCGGCAGCCCGTCGCAGCGCGTCGAGATGAACAACATCACCATCGGTGGCCAGTTCCAGGAGCAGGTGTACGGCGGCCAGGTCCCAGGACCGATCTGGCGTGACGCGATGACCGGCGCGCTCCAGGGCCAGACCTCGGCGCCGTTCATTACGGTCAACATCCCCGACTCCCAGAAGCCGGGCGGCGAACCCGCGACCGGCGGCCCCGCCAACCCCGACAAGAGCAAGAACAAGCGCAAGCCGAAGCCGGGTGGCGACAACAAACCCCCGGCCCACGGCACCTCACCGTTCCCGGGCATCCCCGTCCCACCGGACCTGATCGGCGGCACGGACGGCGGGTGGCCGCAGTAGGGAGCGGCGTGTGTCGGCCCATAGGCCGTACGCACATGGGCGGTAGACACGCGGAGCGCACACGCATGAGGCGCCCGCGCATAAGCTGAAGGCACATAAAAGGGGCGCCCCGGGATTCACTCCCGGGGCGCCCCTTTACGTACGTGGAGGGGGCGGGGTCAGCCCGCGAGGAGCTTCTTCACCGCGGCGGCGACACGGCCACCGTCGGCGAGGCCCGCCACCTTCGGGTTCACGATCTTCATGACGGCACCCATCGCGCGCGGCCCCTCGGCCCCGGCCGCCTTGGCCTCCTCGACGGCGGCGCCGACGATCCCCTCCAGCTCGCTGTCGGAGAGCTGCTTGGGCAGGTACGCGTCGAGAACCTCGCCCTCGGCCAGCTCGCGCGCAGCCGACTCGGCGCGACCGCCCTGCTCGAAGGCCTCGGCCGCCTCGCGGCGCTTCTTCGCCTCCTTGGCGATCACCTTCAGGACCTCGTCGTCGGAGAGCTCACGCGCGGTCTTGCCGGCGACCTCTTCCTTGGCGACGGCGGTGAGGGTCAGCCGGAGCGTGGACGAGCGCAGTTCGTCGCGCGCCTTCATGGCGGTGGTGAGGTCGTCCTTGAGTCGGGCCTTGAGCGTGGTCATGCCCCCAGTGTGTCAGGTGCACAGCCGTACTCGCCCGCTGATTTCCGCGTCCGCCAGGGTCTGCGACGATGGTCGTATGCGCGCGCGATACGGAATTCCCTTGGGCATCACGGCGGTCGGGGCCGCAGGTCTCACCTATGCGGCGGGCTTCGAAGCGAGATCGTTCCGGCTGCGCCGGGTCACGGTGCCGGTGCTGCCGCCGGGGGCGGGTCCGTTGCGCGTGCTCCAGGTGTCCGACATCCACATGGTGGGCGGCCAGCGCAAGAAGAGGGCGTGGCTCCAGTCACTGGCGGGCCTGCGCCCCGACTTCGTGGTGAACACCGGCGACAACCTGTCCGACCCGGAGGGCGTCCCAGAGGCGCTCGACGCGCTGGGCCCGCTGATGGAATTCCCCGGCGTGTACGTCTTCGGCTCGAACGACTACTACGGTCCGAAGCTCCGCAACCCGGCCCGGTACCTGTTCGAGAAGGCGCAGGGCCGGCACGGGCTCAACGGCAACGCGCCGGCTGTCGGCGTCGTCCACAATCCGTGGGAGGAGCTGCGGGACGCGTTCGACGCGGCGGGCTGGGTGAATCTGAGCAACACCCGGGGCCGCCTGAAGCTGGACGGCATGGAGCTGGCCTTCACGGGCCTGGACGACCCGCACATCAAGCGGGACCGCTACCAGGAGGTCGCGGGTGGCCCCGAGACGGGGGCGGACTTCTCGATCGCGGTGGTGCACGCCCCGTACCTGCGCACGCTGGAGTCCTTCACGGCGGACGGCTACCCGCTGATCCTCGCGGGCCACACGCACGGCGGGCAGCTGTGCATCCCCTTCTACGGGGCCCTGGTCACCAACTGTGACCTGGACACGGACCGGGCGAAGGGCCTCTCGACCCACGAGACGGACGGCCACCGAGCCTTCCTCCACGTCTCAGCAGGCTGCGGCACCAACCGCTACACCCCCCTCCGCTTCGCCTGCCCCCCGGAGGCAACCCTCCTGACGCTGGTGGAACAACGCCGCTAGCCATCCACGCGGGGCCGCCCGCTGGGCCCGGGGTGGCCGTGGGACGCCCAGCTGGGCCCGGTCGCCGTGGGTCGCGCGCTGGGCCCGGTCGCCGTGGGCACACGCTGGGCAAGTCCGGGGGCGCTCCGGGCCCGGGACCGCCGGGGGCGAGCTGGGCCCCGGGCCGGCCCGGGGCCCGCGCTCTGGACAAGGCCCCGCCCGCGCGCCGGGGCCACGCCCTGGCCATACCCCTCGCCCCCTACGTCGCGACCCTGGCGGTCGTCCGGGTGGAACGCATCCACCCCTACCGCCGAGGCCCCGCAAACCGGATTTCGTCTCCAGCCGCCGGTGGGCTAAAGTAAACGACGTCGCCGCGACAAGCGGAGACGATCGGGGTGTAGCGCAGCTTGGCAGCGCGCTTCGTTCGGGACGAAGAGGTCGTGGGTTCAAATCCCGCCACCCCGACGCTGGTCAGAGACCACATACAGGAAACTGTATGTGGTCTCTGTCGTTCCCGGGGGGCCAAACAGGGGGCCAAAGGAAATCGATCAGGTTCCTGCCAGGGGCTTGTCCGCACCCCCCTCGTCGTCACCCTCCTGACCTTGCGCAAAGATCGCGTCCATAGCCTCCGCGCCCTTCGTGATCACTGGCCGCAACTGCTTGCGATAGACCGCTTCGGTAGTCGCCTGGCTGGTGTGCCCGACCAATAGAGCGATGGTCTCCAGCGGGACCCCGTGGTCGGAGAGCAGGGACACGAAACTCTGCCGCGTCTCTCGGGTCGTCCACTCGTGCGGCTTCAGGTCAATGCCCGGCACCTTGGCGGCCTTGGCGATGATGGCGCGGAAGTCCCGCCGGACGTTGGCCGCGTCCAAGAGCTCACCGCTCCGGGTCGTGAAGACCCTCCCCGCTTGGTCCCACTCCAGCCCCTTGGCCGCCCTCTCCTTCTTCTGCTGCCGCATGTGCTCTTCGAGGACTTCAACCACCATCTTCGGCAGGGCGATGGTCCGGCGACTCCTCCGCGTCTTGGTGTCTCCGTGCTTGCGCACCGAGCGCCACACTGCGACATGGGGCGGGATGGCGTCCTTGGTCTCCAGGAAGACATGGTCCCAGGTGAGCGGGCGCGCCTCCTCCGTTCGTACGCCTCCAAGGAAGGACAGCACGAGGTAGGCATACAGCCGCGACGGGCGCGCGGCCGTGAGTACGGCTCGTGCCTGCTCCAGATTCATGGCCTTGCTCGGGCGGCCGGGGCGCCCTTCCGGTGCGGTCACGAGCAGCGCGACGTTCCGCGCGGCCTTGTCCCGACGCTGAGCGTGCGCGACAGAGCGACGGAGGATGGCGAGCAGATCACGCAGGCTGCGGGTCGCTAGGAACTCCGCCCGGTCGTCCAGCCAGTCATCGACGTCATCCGCGCTGAGGTCCTTGAGCTTGGCCTTGCCAATGAACGGGATCAGGTGCTTGTTGGCCATCGAGCGGTTCTTGCCGATGGTCCCCTTCTGGTCCCGCCCCTTGAGCCCGCGCTCCAACCAGTCGCTCACGGCCTCGGCCACGGTGTAGTTCACGGGCGCCTTGACCCCGGACTGCATCTCCTTCTTCAAGTCCCTGATCTTCTGGCGAACTTCAGTCTTGGTCTTGCCGTAGACCTTCGGGCGGCGCCGCTTGCCATTCGGGGCGTAGCCAAGGGACACGGCGCCGACATAGCTCTTCTTCGCGGCATCCCAATAGATCGTGTCCTCGCCATGTCCGGCCCGGCGGGCACTCTTGGGTGTCTCAGTCATGCGATGTGCTCCAAAGGGACAGGCCGCGCCGATTGGCGCGGCCCGTCGGGTCGTTGAAGGAGAGGAAGCATGGTCAGGCAGCGTTCTGCGCCTCGCGCTTGAGAAGTTCGATGTACTCGGCCACGTACTCAGGCGGTACGAGCCTGCGGCGACCGATGGTGATCGTCCGGAGGCGGCCCAGCCGGATCTGCTCGTAGACCGTCGAGCGCCCGACGCGGAGGGCCGTGGCGGCCTCCTCCGGCTTGTAGAGGATCTGATCGATGGGTTCGGCGCGAGTGGCCACGGTGCGACTCCTTCGGGTGCTGTCAGGTGGCTGTGCTGTCCGAAGCGGGGATTTCTGCGTCATCGCGTCATCCGCGTCATCTGGGCCGTTGACCTGCGGTTTCGGGTGACGCAGAGGTTTGCGGTCTGCGTCACCGGTGACGCAGGCGTCCGTCATCGGGTGACGCAGGTGACGCACGATGACGCAGGATTCGGCCGTCTGCGTCACCGCTGTTGTCGCAGTTCAGGGGCCGTCTGGCGGGCCGTGGTGACGCAGGTGACGCAGGACTTCCCTTCTTAGGAAAAAAAGGGGGGTGGTTTCTGTGGTGGCGCGTCACTGCTCAGAGCGTGAATGCGGAGCCGCGTTCGCGGCACGTCCTTTGCAGCGGCGGCAAGCCGCCGGAACAACAAGAGGAGCACCACCTGGCGGGCCGTGCTCCTCTTGCTTGTCCGCCCCGGCGGGCCGCCGGTCAGAAGGCGGTCTGCTGCTCGGGCGGCGGGGGCGGGGCCTGACGGGCCATCTCGATGTACCGGGCGGTCTTGCTGCGGCCCCAGTCCACGAGGACGCCCCGGGCCGCGAGCGTGGGCTGTAGCCGCTTGAGGCGGTCGGACAGCACCTTGCCCGTGGTCGGCCAGCCCTTGGGCAGGGGGCGGCATTCCTCGCCGCTGTAGAGCCCGGTGAGGCAGTGGAGCCACTCGGCCGACGTCATCCGCACCTCAGCGCCCGGGTCGAGGTCGGCGGCGTGCTTGAGGACGGTCTGCGCGAGCAGGTCCCCCTCAATGACGTCGTCGTTGAGGTCATCGAGGCTGGCCCGGTAGGCGTCCAGCGCTCCGAGCCCGCAGACCGCGTCGAACTGGGCGCACAGGTGGGCGAAGTCGGCCATGCGCAGATCAGTCGGGGTGACCGCCTCAGCGGCCCGGACCTTGACCGCCAGATCCAGGAGCGACCCGAGCACGATGGGCAGCGCTTCGGCGTAGTCGGCCCACAGTTCCGCTTCGGTGCGCCGTACCCGGGGCCGCTCCAGTCGCAGGGGCAGGAGCCGTTCAGCGAGGTCGGGGCGGATGACGCCGACGTCGATGCCGGTCAGCAGCAGGGGACGCCGGTAGCGGGAGCGGACCACGTCGCCATCGGTGAAGAGCGCGCGCTTGATGCTCTCGGCGCCGGTGACGATGCAGCACATCAGGTCGGAGAGGTCCGGGGGCAGGTGGGAGAGGTTGTCGAGGGCGGTGACCCATCCGGCGGCCACGGCCGTGATCAGGTTCTCCTCGTCCTTGGGCGCGCGGCGCAGGTCGCCGGTCATCCCTTCGAGGATGCGCACCAGCATCCGCCCGCCCGTCGACTTGCCCGCGCCCTGGGGGCCGGTGAGGAACGGGGCCGGGACGGGCACGGTCGGTTCCAGGCAGCCGAGGAGCCAGGCGATGGCCAGGCACTCGGTTGCCGGGCCCGCGAAGTTGCACAGGCCCAGGAGCAGGTCGATGCCCTTGCCGCCGGTGTCCGTGGCGGGCAGGGGCAGTTCGCCGGTGAGCTGGGTGCGCCGCCAGCACACCTCACGCGGATCGGGAACGGTGATCTCCCACCCGGTGGGGTGGATGCGGACGGACTGGCCGTCGTCGCGGCCCAGGTCGAGCCACGTCGCCCCGTCGAACCCGGGGGCAACGCGGATGTGCGTGGGCTGAACGTCCTGGGCGAGCGCGAGTGCTTCGATCAAATCCAGCGCCTCCTTCATGGCGGTGCCGTTGAACACGCCCAGCCCGTCCCGGAACAGGTCGACCATGAGTTCCTGCCGGTGGCTGCCGGTCGTGCCCTGGGAGCGGATCGGCCGGGCCACGGGGTGGCCGTTGCGCTGCGCGTAGACGGTGCCTTCGGTGGTGCGGAAGTACCGGAAGTGCGCTTGCGCGTAGTCGGTGATGATCTGCCGCGCCGGGTTCTTCTCGTCCTCGGACACGGCGCTCACATCCCCAGGGCGGTGCGGGCGTTGGCCCACGCGTCGGCGCAGTGCCGGGCCGTCTCGCCCTTGGCCTGGGCTGCGGTGAACAGGCGGGCGGTGTGGGTGTCGGTGAGGCAGCCGCACCGGCCGTGCACGGACAGCACCGCCAGGAACGTGCGGTAGACCGTCGCGTGCACCGCGCTGCGGGCGTCGGTGATGCGCTGCTCCGCCATGGCGATACCGCGTTCCAGGTAGGCGGGAGTGCGGTGCCGGCATTCCCCACCACCGGCCAGCGCGGGCACCGTGACGACGGACGGCCGCCGGACCGTGGACGGCTTCACGGCCAGCGCGCGCACCGCTTCCGGCAGGACGGTTAGGGTGCCGCTGCCGGTGCCGCGCCACCGGGCGTAGGCCATCGTGGACTTGATGTCGACGTCCGCCCGGACGCCGTTCACTGAGCGGATGGCGCCCTGGTAGATCCAGTGCTCCCCGCGTGTGGTGGCCACGGTCCGGGTGGGCGGCAGGCTCTGGCGGGCCCAGGTCACGGCGGCCGGGGAGTCCAGGTCGACCACGGTGAGCCCGGCGCCGCCGGGGTGGTAGCCGATCCCGACCGCCCGGCGCCACGCACGCCCCCAGGTCGGGGAGTTGATGACGTCCGGGTCAGTGGTGGCGGCGGCCCACGCGTGGCACACGTCGGGGCAGAGGCACGGGCCCGCGTTCTTCATGTTCGGGCGCCCGCCACATGCGTTCTGCGCGCACGTGGGGCAGTTCCCGAACGGGACCTTGCCCCGGCGCAGAGGCAGCACCGGCAGGCCCGCACGAGCCAGGTCGAGCGCGGTGCTCAGCAGATCACTGGCGGCCGGGCGGAACGGGCCCTGAGTGCCCTCTCGCCGGTTGTCGGTGGGTTGCGTCATGCTGGGTGTCTCCAGTTCTTCGAGAAGTGCTGGCAGGCAAGGGCGGCCCGTGACTTTGGCGAGACGGGGGCCGCCCTTGGCGTAGCTAGAACGGGGGTTCGTTGCTCCACGGGTCGCGGTGGTCGACGCGTCGGCGCAGGAGGCGGGGCAGGCGTGGGAGCGGCAGCAGGGTCCTGCGCCATTCGGTCCAGCAGTCGCAGGGCTCCCAGTCGGTGCCCGCGTACTCGCCCTCGTGGTCGCCGTAGTCGCACCCGATGCCGCCGTCGCCTTCACAGTTGGGGCAGTTGGGGCGGGGGGTGTCGATCAGGATCAGCGTCCGGCGGGACCAGCCGGTGAGCTGCAAGCGGAGTCGCATCACGGGTGTTGCCCTTCCTGGTTAGCCGTGGAAGTGGTTGCGCTTGAAGATCGACTTACGGATGTGGATGTCGCGCTGTTCCTGGTGGACGGGACCCGAGTAGTGGTGGTGGACGTCCGGGGCAGGCTTCGCGCGTCCGACAAGCCGGGCGAGGGCGAGCACGAGGGCGGCGGGGGCGCCGAACACGAGGGCGCACACGACCGGGTCGGCGAACTGGGAGACGTACATGAGCACGGCGGCGGTGCCGCCGACCATGGTCGTGGTGGCGCCGCCGGTGAGCATGAGCACGCTGGCGTCGGTGGCGCCTTGGCTCATCGGGGGGCGTCCGGGCTGGGTGACGGGCGGGGTGTCGCCGTGGGCAGGGACTGGGGTGTCATCGCGGTAGGCGGTGGGCCGGTAGGCGTCGGCGATGATCCGGCGCGCCTCCATCTCGGCCTGCGCCTCGCTCAGTCCGGCGCCGGTCACGGTGCCGTGGGGCGTGCTGTCGGGGTACATGCGGAATCCCTTCGGGAGATGGGCAGGGAGGCAGAGACACCCCCTACCGGGGGCGCTGTGGAGGGGGTTTCGGGGGTGCTGACCTGCGGGCCTCCCTGACTCCCTGACAGATCATTTGCGCAGCTCAGGGCCAGGGAGGCGGGTCAGGGAGGGGTGCAGGGAGTTCTCCCTGCCTCCCTGACCCGCCGGGGCTCGGCTCCCTGTGTCAGGCGGCGGAAGCGGAACCGTCGCCGTCGCGGTTGGCGAGCGCGCGGGCGACGCGGTCACGGTCAACGACCATGACCCCGTCGGACTTGCGGGGCTCGGCCCCGGCGGCGCCCAAGACGCGCTTGAGATCGAGGAAGGACCACTCGCCGTAGGCGTCCGCGTTCAGCGCAGCGAGCCGGGCGAGGACATCCTTGGTCCGCACCCGCTCGGCCGTGCCGACCACAGACGCGATGTCGGAGAGCGGGTCACGCTGCTCGCCCCGCTCGACCACGTGCAGGGTGGTGACGCCGTCGCGCAGCGCCTTGGCGCGGTCGGTGATGGATACGGCCGCGTCGTCGTCGATGTAGTGCGTGCGCACGGTGATGGACGCTTGCCCGGCGGGGATGGCGATGCCGTCGGACGCGACGACCAGCGTTCCCCTGTCCAGCCCCGGACGCAGCAGGTTCGGGGCGGCGCCACCGTCAACAGCCTTGTCGCCGAGCGCCATCCGGGCCTGAGACTCCGTGCCGAGCGCGAGGGAAGCGCGGGTGTGGGCGCCTTCACGGACCAGCTTGGGCAGGTTCTGATCGGTGGGGTCCTGGGTGCCCTGCCACATCAGGACGTTGACCGCACGCCCCTGGTTGTGGATCTTCCGGACGGCCATGAAGTACCGGGAGTTGGCTTTCGAGCCGCCGTAGGGCCGCTTCTCGTCGTCCTTGACGGGGCACATGAACGCGACCTGCGCCTCATCGACCAGCACGATCAGCGCGGGGAACACGGTGCCGGG
Source organism: Streptomyces sp. NBC_01431 (assembly GCF_036231355.1). NCBI lineage: Bacteria > Bacillati > Actinomycetota > Actinomycetes > Kitasatosporales > Streptomycetaceae > Streptomyces > Streptomyces sp. NBC_01431. The sequence continues at coordinate 4,468,901 of NZ_CP109496.1, read as the reverse complement.
CGGTGCCTGGAGGCGGCGGTTCATCTCGTCCACCGCACCTTCGACCATCTCGGTCACCTGGATCACGTGGTCGTCCGTCGGCCCCTGGATCAGGGTCTTGGCCAGACCGTCGAACATGGCCCAGTCGCCCACGCCCTTGAGGTCGCCCATCAGGAACTGAACCGACCTGTCCAGCGCCACCCACAGAGCCAGTGAGCGCAGCGCCACGGTCTTGCCCTGGTTCGAGAGACCGGTGATGAGTAGGTGGCGCTGATACAGGCTGATGGCCGCAGCGTCCCCGCGTAGGTCCTGGCCCCACGGGGCGCGGCCCTTGGCGTAGTCGGCGGTCATCGTCTCGTCCGTGACCAGCGGGGACGGACCGATCGGCTCGTCCAGCGCGCCACTGTCGGCGACCCACAGGCGAACGGTGCGGGCGGCTTGCGGGATGGTGATGAACACTTCGTGCTCATGCCGGGAGAGGTTCTCTGCGAGCTTGCGGCGCTTGTTCTGTACCTCGTTGGTCGAGACCCCGGAGGGGAGGGTGACGTCGACTTCGACGCCGCATCCGGCGATGCGGATCGGGCCGAGCATCGCCGCACCCGCGTCGCCCATCTCCTTGATGGCCCGCCCCAGTGCGGGCACGCCCAGGTCGCGCAGGGCCTTGACGACGATGGACGGGGTGATCGGCTCGCCCTCCCCGTTGCGCACCGCTGCCGGGAGCGCCCAGTTCGGGGCGGCTTGCTGGTGGCGGCCGACACCCCACAGGGCGAGCAGCGCGAGGAACGGGCCGATCGTGACGGCCGGGCCCCACACCACAGTCGCCACTGTGATGAGCAGGTTGATGAACTCCACCGTCGCCATCAGCGGGGTGACGACCTGGGTGACGTCCTTGGTCGCGACCGCCATCACGACACCGAGCGCGATGAGAGAGCCGACGCCCATGCCGGCACTTACGGCCACGCCCTTGGCGGCGTCGAGCGGTGAGTGAAGGAGGTCCATGCGGCGGCGGTGGCGGGCGTCGCGGAAGCGCTGTCCGCGCTCTTCCCACTCGGCCGCGACCTCGTAGTTCCCGGCGGCTTCCGCAGCGCGGAGCATGCGTTCGTAGCGGGTGGCGGTGCGGCCCTCCCACGTGCGCTTGGCGACGATGCGGGCGCCGCCCACCGCGTACATGCCGTGCCGCACGGCCAACCGTCCAGCGGTGCGGGTGTGTTCGTGGGTGACGATGCCGCGTACGGCCCGCCCGGAGCGGACCCACAGGGGCACAGGCGGCTTTTCGGCGCCCGGCGCTGCTACAGCAAGGATCGCCGCCCCGGACGGCTCCTGCCGCGAGGGGGTGGTGTCTTTGGTGAGGCGAACGACGTTGGAAATCATGGGAGTTGACTCCTGACTGTCCCAGGTTCGGGGGCGGAAGGTCCGTGCGGAGTGGTGCGGGCCGGGGCGGGTGCGGGTCACCACCACTTAGACGGCTTCTTGGGCACGACGTTGGGGCAGCCGTTGACCATGTGGTCGACGCACTGCGGGCAGTCCTGCCGGGGCTTCAGGTGGCGGTGAACGCGCCGGTCGTAGGCGTGCTGCCAGCACTGCGGGCACTCACCGGGCGGCGTCTCACGGGCGGCCACGGTCACCACCACCCCGACGACTTCTTGGCGGCCTTGGCGCGCGCGGCTTCCGTGACGACCCGCTGCCGCTCCATCTGCAACGCGGTGATTTCCGCGATCAGGCGGGTCTCGGCGCTCTGCCACGCGGTGTCGATGCGCCGGTCACCGTGGTCGGTGCCGGTGCCACGGTGCAGACCGCGCGCGCCGGACACCACCCCCGCCAGCACGCTGCGGCGCTCACGGCCGTTCAGTGGCCACAGCTCCCGGTTCTGGACCGCCTCCAACTTGCGTTCGTTGTTCTGGATCTCCCGGTCAAGACGCCGGGTGTCGGGCTTACCCATCACAGACTCCTCAGAGAGAGGCAGAGGGGAAAGAGCAGGGGACGCAGGTGCCGAGCGAGGCGGGGAGGCCGCAGGCCCCGCGCACGGAGTTGGCGGCGGGTGGCAAAGCCATCCGGGGCCAGACGCCACCGGTAAACCGGAAGCGTGGCCATCACGCGGCCCGCTCAGCGATCAGCGCGTCCCGCAGCCCCCGCGCCTTCTCCGCCGACGTGTGGACCGTCTTACGGAGCCGGTCGGCCGTCAGATGCGTGTCGGGCCAGTCGGCCGACGCGGCCCGCGCTTCTTGCAGGAGTTCGGCCGGGGTGCGCTTTGGTCGGGTCGACCGTGCGATGTCGGGGACCCGACCGGTTGCCCGGCGCGGCCGGGTTGAGTCGGCCGCCACCGTGGACACGGGCCCAACCGGTGCAGGCTCGATCGCGGGCAGCGGCTTGAGCGGGAGAGTCGGCTTCAGGAAGCCGACCTGCACCGGGCGCGGGATCGGCACCGGGTTCACTGCGACTGGCGCCGGGGCAGGTTCGTCCTGGTCAGCCATCGACCGATTACTCACGTTCTCGGTCGATTCCTCCATATTCGCGATCGGGGCCGGTTGGTGGTGGAGCACCTTCGCGACCAGGTCGGACCCGAAGTAGATCGACCCGACCGGAAGCGACGTGGCGAGCAGTACGAGCGCCCAGTTCGCCGGGTTCCAGTCGGCCAACCGTCCCCAGTCGACCGACGCACCGTGCAGCGCCGGAACGAGGCCGTGGACGTAGTTGAGGACCAGCGAGGCGGCGGTGTAGGTGCCCAGCACCCGCAGCGCGAACCGTCGGGCGTCGGCGGTCAGTACGAGCGTGGCGACCAGCGCCAGCGCCATGAGGCCGTCGACCACGAAGGGGTAGAGGGTGGCTGCGGTGTGGTCCGCGCCGATCGCTCGGGCCACGTCCCTGAGCGCGTTCCACGACACCCGGAACGCCATCCCGACCACGGCCACCAGCGCGAGCACCAGCAGGGTCTTGGGGGTGCGGTTCATGCCCCGACCCCCGACGTGCCCGGCGCGGCGGTCAGGTTGGTGAGTGCCCGGCGGGCGGCCAGCACCTTGCGGCGGGCCCGCCGGATACGCCGGGCGTCCAGCTCGTTCGGGGCGCGGTCGAGCGTGATGATCTGCGCGTCCAGCAACTCGACTTCCGCCAGGATCAGCGGCATCTCAACGTCGATCGCGTCCAGCTCGGCCGCCGACGGCTCGGCGTCGGGCAGGAGGTCGGTAACGGCCGTCTGAAGTGCAGCGATGTTCTTCATGAGTCGTGGTCTCCCTAGCAGGTGGTACGGCTCGAAAGCGGCCCCGGTGTTGGAGCACCGGGGCCGCGTGCCGTTGAAGTGGAAGCCGCACGCGAGCGGTGCGGCGGGCCACGGGTGCGGCCAGCGCCCCGGGCCGGATTCGATCCGGTGCCGTCGCGGCCCCCGTACAGCGGGGTCGGGGCTGAGGAGGGACGTGCGGTTGGGGTCAGCGCTGGACGACGGGGCGGTGCATGTCGCGGTGGGTGACCGTGACTTGGTGGCCCTCTGCGCGCAGCCGCTCAGCGAGTGCGTGGGCGAAGGTCGGGGCTCGGTGCCTGCCGCCCGCGCATCCGTCGGCGACAGTCACGGCTCCGGCGCTCGGGCCCGAAGCGAAGGCGGCAACCGCCGTAGCCGTGGCCTCCACCAGGTCCGTGATGCCGGACGTGCCCAGCACGGCGGCGCGTACCGGCTCGTCGTCGGCCGTCATGTAGCGCAGCTCAGGCGACACGTGCGGATCGCGGAAGTGGTGACGCAGGTCGATCGTCAGGTGCGCCGACGGTGCGGCGTCGTGCAGGTAGCCGAACGAAACGATCTCAACAGCAGCCATGGGGACTCCAAGGAAACGAAGGGGATGTTCCGGCTCCCCTCAACCCCGCCCGTACGACCGCCCCGCAGGGCGCCCGGACGGGCAGAGGAGGCAACCGGCCCGCAGCAGGCTGCGGAGGGTTGGGGTAGCGCTATACGTCACGCGAGAGACCCGCGTGGCCGCCTACTTGGCCGAGGAGAGGCGGCGTGATCCCCATTCAGTTGTCAAGGAACGACCAGCGCAGGGCCCGCAGCGCGCGCGGCCAAAGCCGCCTTCGAAACGAGCAATCCCAAGCCAGCACAACCCGAATCGACCTGACCAACCTGGCTAGCCCGGTTCGGATAAGAACAACGTAGCCATCCTGGCTAGTCACGTCAACACCTGACTATCTTGGCTGCCCTAATCGAGAAAAGAGGCCGTAGCATCGGAGGCATGACGTTCACGCCTGAACCCCTGGACCCGGACGATGACCGGCCGCCGTACGAGCAGGTGGCGAGCAGTTTGAGCGCCGCCATCCGGACTCGGAAGCTGGGCCCCGGCGACAAGATCCCGTCACAGAAAGAGCTGACCGAGGCCTACGGCTTTGCCCGCGCCACGATCCAGCGAGCCCTCCGTGAACTGGAGGACGAGGGGCTGATCGTCTCCCGCAAGGGAAGCGGCGTGTACGTACGGAACCGCACCGAACGGCCGGCAGGCCTGCGGCCGTACGTGGAACAGGCCTTCGCCAGCGAGAACGTGTCGATCGACTTCGCGGGGTTCTCCAGCGAGACGCTGCACGGGGCGCTTCAGGAGCCGATCGACAAAATTCGGATCGGGCGCCTCACCCCATCGACCATCAACATCCGCATCCTGGTTCCGGATATGTCACTGCCTCAGGCGGCGCCTGTCCGTCGCGAGGATGGCAGCGACGACCCGCGCCTTCGGGCTCGTATGCACGCCATGATGATCAGCTTCACCCGCAGCATCGCCAACACGATGCACGAGCTGAGCGTGCTCGGACTGGTCAGTGAGGCGAAGGTCAGTGTGCGCGTCCACAGCGGCACGCAGTTCTTCAAGCTCTACGTGATCAATCAGGAAGACGCGTTTTTCGGGTACTACCCGATCCGCCCGAACAAGGTCGTCACGCAGGGCGAAGCCATAGAGATCTACGACCTGGTAGGCGCCGACGCCACCCTGTTTCACTACTCGTTGAACGAGGGCGAGTCGTCCAGCGGAGCCCAGCAGGTGAACCAGGCACGCATGTGGTTCGACAGTGTGTGGGAGACCATCGGAAGGGACTTTGACCCGGATGGGAAGTAGCACCCTCGCGACCGTCCTCGGTGCGACCCGAGCGGTCCTGTTCGACTTCGACGGGCCTGTCTGCGATGTGTTCGCGGGGTACCCCGCCCTCGAAGTCGCGCGCCACCTTGCGGAGACCCTGGCGGAGTACGACGCCGCCTTGGGGAGCAAGGCCTACGGCACGGATGACCCGATGGAGATCCTTCGCCTTGCGCCGCAGGGCGGTGAGTCTGCCCTGCGGACGATCGAAGATGAACTGACCAAAGCTGAGGTGACAGCCGTTCGACTTGCGGGCCCGCCGATCCCGGGTGCCGTAGCCGCGCTAGAGGCGGCCCGCGCTTCCGGTCGTAAGGTCGCCATCGTCAGCAACAACTCAACGGCATGTGTCCGAGCGTTCCTGACTGTCCACGAACTCCGGCACCTCATCGACGCGGTTGTCGGTCGGGCCCCGTACTGGCCGGACGCCATGAAGCCCGACCCTCACTCGTTGCTGCGGGCCTCCAGCGAGTTGGAGACGCACCCCCACGAATGCACCCTCATCGGGGACTCAGTGACAGATGTGGAGGCCGCGAAAGCTACGGGCGGACGCTCCATTGGCTTTGCGAACAAGCCAGGCAAGGAGCGCGCCCTAGAGGACGCAGGCGCTGATGTGGTCATCAGAACCATGTCGTCGGTGGCTGAAGCCCTGAGCTCCCCGTAGTCCGCTGATCTCCGTTTCTCGGGGGCCAAACGGGGGGCCAACCGCAGCAGTCTGCGCCGTACGGACGCGGACGCCCACGGACGCACCCGGCGGGTAGATGTCGAGCCCACAGGACATGTGACCAGGGCCGAGAGCCCTTGATCGCGTTCGGGACGAAGAGGTCGTGGGTTCAAATCCCGCCACCCCGACAGCTGAAACACCAGGTGAGGCACCTACAGGAAACTGTAGGTGCCTCACCTGTTTCTGGGTGCGTGTCTATCTGTGACTACCGCTTCGGAGGCGGCGCACTTGCCTCCGGCGGGGGATCGGCCGACGCCGGGATGGAGGGGGGCACCGTCCGTTTGGAGGCGGCCCACACCGATCCCGTCGTGGACCAGCCGGCGGCCGGGATCCGGGGACGCAACGCAGTGGTCGAGCAGGCCTGCTCCACCAGTTCGCCGCATGCCCTTACCGGCGAATAAAATCAGACATACACCGCGTATCCGCTTGATTGAGAGGCAGTGGTCAGGATGACTGGCCGAAATCGCGGCGAGGTCGAGGCGGAGATCAAGGAAACGCTGGGACTCGTTCCGCACTTCTTCTCCCGTATACCGGATGACCTGCTGGAACACGAGTGGGCGATCTTCAAGAAGCTAGAACTCGGTGAAACACTCATCCCGAACAAGTACAAGGAACTCATCGGGGTGGGCCTGCACTCCGAGACGAAATGCCACTACTGCACCCTCTTCCACACAGAGGCCGCGAAGCTCTTCGGGGCCACGGACGAGGAGATCCAGGAGGCAGTCCACTACGCCAAGACCAGTCTCGGCTGGAGCGCGTACATCAACGGCATCCGCGAGGACTACGACGCCTTCGCCCAGGAGCTGGAGCAGGTCAAGGAATACATCAAGTCATCGGCCGGATGATGCAGCTTGAATGGGCCCGGCCCGGCGTACTGCGCGTCACGTCCCACGCCTACGAAATGGCCGCGCTGGTGGCGGCGGCCCGGTATGTAACCGACTCCGCTCCCCCGGACATCCCGCAAGAGGCACTTGAGCACCTTCGGGAGGTCCTGAGGGAGTACGACGCGCAGACCCAGCGCCTGGGCGCCATCGAGACCTCTTCTGACTCTTAGATCGGGGGTGGGAGAGGGAGGGGGGAGGGCGCATATTGCCTTCGGTGCGGGCGCCTGGACACCGCTTGAGCCTGCCTGGGTGCTCGTGCACCCCAGCCCGGAAGGCTCGGAGGGCGCCACACGGCGCCACGCACGCCCGCGAAGGCCGGTATCCGCGGCGGCTCAGTTGGCTATGCCGACCGGGTGGACCTGGATCCTGCTGTCGTAGGGTCCGGCCAGCGGCAGTGCGTTCGCGGGCCACTTCAGGGACACGCTGTGCGTCTCGTTCGGAGGCGTCACCACGATGCTGGTCGGCTTCGACAGGCTCTTGCCGCTGCTGTCGACCGGGTACGAGATGCTGAAGGTGGCCGTGTCGCCGTTCTTCAGGTCGGTGATACGGGGCTGCTCATGGCCGCGCTCGACGGGGGCCGAGGTGCCGTCGGCGTCCTTCAGGTCGACGCCCGCGAAGCCCGTCACCGAGCAGGTGCTAGCGCCCTTGTTGGTCATCTGGACAGTGATGTCGCCCGTCTTCTTGTCGGGCGAGCTGTCCGCGGCCTCGATGGTCAGGTCGCTCGTGCGGCAGAACTTGCTCTTCCCCGAGCCGTTCCCGGCACCGGCAGACGACGAGGAGTTGCCGCCGGAGCCCGGCTTCGCTTTGCCCGTCTGCGCGCCGCCGGAGCCCGACCCGCTGCCCGAGCTCGATTCGCCGCCCGAAGACGAGGACGAGGAGGAGGGGCCCTTGGCGGACGGGGCCGCTCCGGAATCGTCACCGTTATTGCAGGCGGTGAGCGAAAGCGTGGCGGCGAGGCCGATGGCGGCGAGCGCGGCGGTACGGGTGAACTTCATCGTGATCCCCCAGCAAGTGGCGCGGTGCGTGCGGTCGACACTATTTGTATCCCGCACCGAGTTACGGCTGGTTCCCCGCTACGTCTTCGTTCTGTCACGGGCGAATTGACCCCGCTATTTAGCGAGGAGCACTCATGGGTTCCGTCGCCCAAGGGGCGGTAGTCGTAACGAGCCTGACGGGTCATCAGACAGACGACGCGTTGCTCGACGCGGAGCGAAGCCTTCCGCCTCAGGCGACCGCCTCAATGTCGAAGCCGCGGTCGGCGCGTGGTTGGAGGCCAGTGGTCGGTGGGCGCCTCGGCGCGTGAGGTCATTGCATCAAGGTCATGACCTCGGACCCGCAGGCTCATGGTCTCGGGCCCAACAGGTCATGGTCTCAGCCCCCAACAGGTCATGGCCCCCGGCCCCAACAGGTCATGGTGTCGGACCCCAACAGGTCATGGCCCCCGGCCCCAACAGGTCGTGGTGTCGGGCCCCACAGCTCACGCCTAGAGCCCAACAGGTCAGGTCTGGATGCGCCTTTGAGGCCGATCGCTACCGCACTATTCCGCGCTGGGCGGCGTCAGCCGCTGCGTGATCCGGTCGAACAAGTCCGTCAGCGGTTGGCCGACCTCCTGGCCGAACTCGGTTAGTCCGTACGTCACTTGGGGTGGTGTCGTCGGCTCGACCTCACGCCGGACGAGGCCGTCCTGGACCAGGGCGCGCAGGGTCTGAGCGAGCATCTTCTCGCTGATGCCCTGGATGCTGTCGCGTAGCTCGTAGAACCGAAGGTCGCTCCTGCGCAAGGAGATCAGCACCCACACACCCCACCTGCTGGTTATGTGGTCCACCACGTCGCGCGCGGGGCAGTCGGTGTGAAACACCTCATACCGGCTGGCTGTCCCGGCCTGCTTCAGCTGCGCGCCTTCCCTCATGTCCGGAGCTTACCTCTGGGTATGTTCTTACGAAAAGTAAGCCCGGCTCCTAGCGTCAACTACCCAAGCGCACAACGGAGTAGGAGCTGAACATGATCGTGGTGACCGGAGCTACCGGGAACGTGGGCCGGCCTTTGACGCAGGCCCTGACCGAGGCGGGCGAGCAGGTGACGGCGGTGTCACGGCACGCGGTGGCGATGCCGGACGGGGTCCGGCACGTGCTGGCCGACTTGGCCGAGCCGGCGGGGCTCACGTCCGCGTTGGAGGGGGCGAAGGCGCTGTTCCTTCTGCTGTCCGGCGATCTTCACGCCCCCGAAGCCAGGCCGTCCGACATCATCGGCTTGGCTGCGGCGGCCGGGGTCAGCCGGGTCGTCCTGTTGTCGTCGCAGGGCGTGTCGACCAGGCCGCTCGGCCCGTCGCGGGTCGCGATGCGCGCGGTGGAGGACGCGTTGCGGGAGTCCGGCCTGGACTGGGCCGTCCTGCGACCGGGCGGCTTCGCCTCCAACGCCTTGGCCTGGGCGGAGTCCGTCCGCACGCAAGGCATGGTCGCCGCACCTTTCGGTGATGTCGGGGTTCCGGTCGTCGACCCGGCGGACATCGCCGAAGTCGCGGCGGCCTGCCTGCTGGACGACCGGCACACCGGGCAGGTCTTCGAGCTGACCGGGCCGGAGGTGATCACGCCGCGTCAGCAGGCGGAGACCATCGCCGTCGCACTCGGCTCGCCGGTACGGTTCCACGAGCTCACCCGCGAGGAGGCCAAGGCTGCGATGACCCAGTTCGTGCCGCCGGAGCTCGCCGACGACACCCTGGACATCATCGCCGCCCCGAACCCCGCCGAACTGCGGATCAGCCCCGACGTGAATCGAGTCCTCGGCCGAGCTCCGCGCCCCTTCAACGACTGGGTCGCCCGCAATATCGCCGCTTTCCGCTGAGACGCAACGCAGCTGCGGCGCTTGAGCGGCCGCGCGCGGTCCCGAGCGGCCACGGCGGTGCTCCAGGCGGCGCTACCGGCGGTGCTCCCGGCGGCGGGCCCTGGTCGCCTTCCTCGCCGCCTTGCTCGCCGCCTTGCTGATCGCCCTTCCTGATCGCGTCTCTGGTCGCGTCCCTGGTCGCATTCCTGATCGTCCATGCCGCCGGGCGCTCACCACCAGCTTCGACGTCCTGCGCATGAGCCGTGCCGTCGGGGCGTTGGCCAACGCCGGATTCCTCGACGTCGGCCTCGCGACGGCGACGGCGACGGCGACGGCGACGGCGACGGCGACGGCGACGGCGACGGCGACGGCGACGGCGACGGCGACCAGCATGGTCGAGCCCAACGCCAGGGGGCGGGCCGTCTCCGTTCGCCTCAGTGGTGTCACCCTCGCCTGCATCGCCGGGGTGCCCGCGGGCGCCGGGGCGGATCAACTGCGGGGATGGCGCCCGGCGTTCTGGGTCGTGGCTCTCGTCTGCGCACCCGTCATCTTCGCGATCGTACGATCGGTGCCGGGGCGGCCCGCGTCGGCGGTTCCGTCGGCGCCGGGCGAGCCCGGTGAGGACGGCGGCGCCCGCGCCCGACGTTGCTCAACGCCGGGTGCGCGCCCGCGCGGGTGCCAGGACCAACGCCCAAGCCTTCCGTGCCGGGCGAACCCACGCCAGGGCCCATGGCCACCGAGCCTCCGTGCCCGGACGAAACCACGCCCACGCCAGGCCCACACCCGCTTTCTCATCCTCGCCGGGCGAATCCTCGCCCAGCGTGCGCCGTGAGCTGCGGGTCCTGGGCGGTCCGGCCCGTGGCTACTCGTCATGCTGGCCCTCGGCGGCCTGGTGAACGCCGGGGCGTTCTGCACGTTCACCTACCTGGCTCATCGCCGTCATCAACGCCAGTGGTTTCAGGGGTAGTTGGGCACCGTCGTGCTTGCGCTCGGGGCGTTCGCGGGTGTGATCGTCGGTGGCCGTAAGTCGGCCGCGCGGCCCATGCGACTCCTGGTTCCCGGCGGTCTGGCCCTGCTCGTCGGCTGGACGCTGTTCACGGCCGCCGCGGGCACCATGGTGGCGACGTTCCTGCTGGTCTTCGTCCGGGGGGTGCTGTCGTTCACCGTCCGATCGACCCTCATCGCCCAGGCGCTGTACGCGGATACCGAAGTCCCCTCCCTGGGCGGAACGTTCGCGACCGCGCCCCTGAACGTGGGGGCAGCCCTCGGCCCCTCCATCGGAGCCGGCTTCGACCACCGGCCCCCGCGCTGGGTGAGTGCGCGCTGCTGGTCGCCCTGACGTTCAGCACGGCGGCACTGGCCCAGCCGGTCGGCGGGCCGGGGTTGAACTCCGCGCAGAAGGTGTTTGTCTCCTAGCGTCAGCGCAGGCGACGCCGGGCGTCCGATCAGCGCGAACGACCGGCTGGCGCGGCTCTGTTGCACGGAGAGGGGCGCGGATTCCCCATATTCGTATTCCGTATTCCGTATTCCGTGTGCGAGCCGCCCCCGAAGACCGGCGCGGGGCGGGACGCGCGCGCCGCCCGTGGAGAGAACCCTCCTGGGATGTGGCCGAGAACGTGGAGTGCCCATGCCGAACGAGAACAGGACGCTGATCGCGCTGGTGGTGGTGTTGGTGTTCGCGATGGTCAGCTACATCGCGTTCCTCAACCCGGCACTGGGCATCGCGCTCGGTGTCGGTGTCGCGGTCGCGACGCTGGTCTGGCTGCTGCTACAGGGCCAGGGCCAGGGCCGATAGCACCGCGGTCCATTGACAACGCGGTGCCTAGCCGATGACCCCCAGGTCCGTTGCGGACCCGGGGGTCATCGGCTCAGCCGTCCGCGCGGCACGTCCGGGTGACGCCCGCGTGACGCCCGGGTCGGCTCAGGCCCAGGGCCGACAGGTCCGGCCCAAGTCGGCCCGGCCAGGTCCACGCCAATGCCCGTGCCGACGCCCACGGCGACGCGGACGCATCGCCCCCTCCGACGGCCCCGAGGCGCCAACGCCCGTGTCCATGCCGATGCGGGCGCCCCTCACCGGCGGACCCGGCACGCCAATGCCCGTATCGACGCCCATGGCGACACAGACGCATCGCCCCGTTTCGACCGTCCCGGCACGCCGACGCCCGTGTCGACGCCGACGCGGGCGCCCCTCACCGGCGAGCGAGCCGAGCCGTACCGCGCCGGACGGCCGCCCAACCGCGTCGTCCCCACCGCACCGGTCCTGTCCCGCGCCGTGTCCCACCCGTCCCGCGCCGTCCCGCACCACCCCATCCCGGAACGGCTATTCCAAGACTTCCCAGGAGGAACCGCCCCATGAGTCTCGGCGCCGAGCTCCGCGCCGTTTACGACGCGTTCGCCGAGCAGGCCCCCGCCGATCTGCGTGAGGTCATGGCGCGGGGCGGTCGGGAACTGGCCGCGTCCGAGCTGGCCGAGCGCGCCCTCGGTGTTGGGGACAAGGCCCCCGCCTGAGCTCGGCGCCCTCTACGACACGTTCGGCTTCGATCTCCGGCGCGTCAACGGCGGCCACTCCCGCACCCTGCCGCTGCCCGCGACGTACGTCATCGACCGCGACTGCACCATCCGCTGGGCCTTCGTCGACACCGACTACACCGTCCGTGCGGAACCGGCCGACATCCTGGCCGCTCTCGACACCCCCGGCTGACGGGCCCGCGCCTGACACCTCGCTGCCCATGTGGTCCGGCACCGGTCCCTCCCCTGTGAGGACCGGTTCCGGACCATACGGTCGGTGCTGCGCTACTGCATGAGATCCTGCCACCCGGGCCCTCGGCCGCAGAGGTTCCGGTGTCCGGCCCAGGGCCTATTCGCAGGTCAGCCATATAGGGTGGGTTTTCCGGTCCGGACGTTCAGGCGCGGTGAGGTAAGGGGTGGAGACCTTGAGTTCCGACTCAGGGACACGCACGGCCTTCGCGGAACGCCTCGCGCTGCTGTACAAGGAGGCCGGCGACCCTCCCCTCAAGCGCGTCTCCGAGGCCGTCGTCCGACTTCAGCGGGTCGACGAACGAGGGCGGCCGGTGCGGGTGTCCGCCCAGCGGATCAGCGACTGGCGGCGGGCCAAGAACGTACCCGCCCAGTTCGCCGCCCTCGCCGTGGTCCTGCACATCCTGATACCCGAGGCGCGTCGGGCCCGGCCCGTACCCGTGTCGCCGGGCCTCTACGACCTGACCCAGTGGCAGCGCCTGTGGGAGCGCGCCGTCGCCGATCCGGTCGGCGACCGTCCCGCGTCGTCCGCCGAGGACAAGGAAGGGACCCCGGCCGAAGCCCCGGCCGTCCCCGCCGGCGTGTGCCCGTACCGGGGGCTCGCCTCCTACCGCCAACAGGACGCCCGGTGGTTCTTCGGCCGGGAGCGCAGTACGGAGTGCCTCGTCGCCCAGCTCCGCGCGGTGGAGGAGACGGGCGGCCTGGTCATGCTCGTCGGCGCCTCGGGAGCCGGAAAGTCCTCGCTCCTGAACGCCGGCCTGGTGCCCACGCTGCACGACGGCGCGCTCGGCGGCGGGAACGGCCGCGCGCGGGAGGTGCTCCAGCTCGTGCCGGGCGCCGACCCGCTGCGGGAGCTGGGCCGCCGGATACCCGAGCTGGTACCCGTCATCCGGGCCGCGGAGGAGTCGGCCGCGCACGAACCCGGCGTACGGCCCTCCGCCGCGAAGCGGCCCGGTAGCGCGGAGTTCGGGCGGGCGGTGCGGGCGGCCGTCTCGGCGTGGGCCCGCCGCGAGGCCTCCTCCCCCGTCCCGGGCGAGGCACCCACCCCGCACAAGACGGCGTCCTCAAGGGGAGCGTCCGCCCCCACGCCGGGCAGGACAGCACCCTCGGCCATCCCAGGTGGCGCCCCCTCCCCCGCCCCTCCGGTCGTCATCGTGGACCAGTTCGAGGAGGCCTTCACCCTCTGCGCCGACGAGGCGCACCGGCGTACGTTCATCCAGCTCCTGCACGCCGCGAGCACACCCGCCGAGGGTGAACGGGCGCCCGTGCTCGTCGTCCTCGGCGTACGCGCCGACTTCTACGAGCAGTGCCTGGCCTTTCCGGAACTTGCCGACGCGCTCCAGCACCGGCACATGGTGCTCGGGCCGCTGACCACCGCTGAGCTGCGCGAGGCGGTGACCGGTCCGGCCAAGGCCGTGGGCATGGAACTCGAACCCGGCCTCGCCGAGCTCATCGTCCGGGAAGTGAGCGCCGACGGCCCGCGCGGGGCGCGCAACGCGGGGGCGCTGCCGCTGCTGTCCCACGCCCTGCTCGCCACCTGGCAGCGGCGGAAGGCGGGACGGCTGACGCTGGCCGGCTATCGCGCGGCGGGCGGGATCCAGGGCGCGGTGGCAGCGACCGCCGAGCAGGCCTGGTCCAGTCTCGATCCGGCGGCCCGCACGGCCGCGCGGCTGCTCCTGCTCCGGCTGGTCAGGCTGGGCGAGGACACCCAGGCCACCCGCAGGCGCGGGACGCGCCGCCAGCTGGCGGAGGAGTCGACGGACTCGGGCAAGACGGAGGAGTCGCTCGAAGCGCTGGTGCGCGCCCGGCTGGTGACCCTCGACTCGGACACTGTGGAGATCACCCACGAAGCGCTGCTCCACGCCTGGCCGCGGCTGCGCGACTGGATCGACGAGGACCGGACCGGCAACCTGCTGCGCCAGCGTCTTGATGAGGACGGCAGGGCCTGGGAGGGGTCGAGCCGCGACGCGTCCCTGCTCTACCGCGGGTCCCGCCTCGAACAGGCCCATACCTGGGCGAAGTCCTCGGGTGACACCTTCTTGACCCGGGTCGCGGTCGATTTCCTCGCCGCGTCGGTCAAACTGCGCAGGCGCACGGTCTGGATCGGCCGGGCCGCGGTGTCGGCCCTGGTCGTCCTCGCGATGCTCGCCGTCGGCGCGGCGGTGGTCGCCTGGCAGCAGCGCGACGACGCCGTGTTCGAGCAGGTGGTCGCCGAAGCCGACCGCGTGCAGCACTCGGACCCATCCCTTTCGGCTCAACTCGCCCTGGTGGCGCACCATTTGAGGCCCGACGACGAGGGCACCAACAACCGGCTGATCTCGATCGTGAACGCGCCGCTGGCCACCCCGCTCCTCGGCCACACCGGCGCGGTCTACCTCACGTCGTTCAGCCCGGACGGGCGCACGCTCGCCACCGCCAGCTACGACCGGACCGTACGGCTGTGGGACGTGTCGGACCCGGCCCGTCCCAAACCCCTGGGCCAGCCCATCACCGGCCACACCAGCTGGGTGAGCAGCGCGGTCTTCAGCCCGGACGGGCACACCCTCGCCAGTGCTTCGGACGACGGCACGGTTCGGCTGTGGGACGTACGCGATCCCAGCCGCCCGCAACCGATCGGCGCGCCCCTGACCGGCGAGGGCGGCACGGTCTACCTGGTCGCCTTCAGCCCGGACGGACACACGCTGGCCACCGCCAACGAGGATCACAGCGTCCGCCTGTGGGACGTGTCCGACCCCCACCGGCCGACCCCGCGCGGTGTGCTGACCGGCCACAGTGCCGCAGTGCGCTGCGTGGCGTTCAGCCCCGACGGACGGACGCTGGCGGCGGGCGGCGACAACGGGTCCGTCAGGCTGTGGGACATGACGGACCCGGGCCATCCGGTGGGGATCGACACCGTGTTGACCGGCCACACGAGCACGGTGCACTCCGTGGCGTTCAGCCCCGACGGCCACACCCTCGCCAGCGGCGCCTCGGACGACACCGTCCGGCTCTGGAACGTGGCCGACCCCCATCACCCGGCCTCGCTCGGTTCACCGCTCACCGGCCACACCGGTCCCATCTGGTCGGTGGCCTTCAACCCGGCCGGAACCATGCTGGCCGCCAGCAGCGCGGACAGCACGGCCAGCCTGTGGAACGTCACCGATCCGGCCTATCCCTCGCAGGTCGGCGAGCCCCTCGCGGGGAGCAGTGGCGAGATGTACGCCCTGGGCTTCAGCCCCGACGGCCGCACCCTCGCCACCGGGAGCGGCGACAGCAAGGTCCGCCTGTGGTCGATACCGACATCGGACATGACCGGCCGGATCGGAGCGTTCCGCCCGGACGGGCGGGTGCTCGCCACGGCCGCGAGCGACGACCGGGTGCGGCTGTGGAACGTGGACGCTCCGGGTCGGCCGGTGTCGCTGAGCGTGCCGTTCGTGCCCGGCCCCGGCGACCTGCGTGACCTGGCGTTCTCCCCCGACGGTCGCACACTCGCCGTGTTCTTGGGGAGCCAGAGGGTCCAGCTGTGGAACGTCACCGACCCGGCCCGGCCCGTCTCGTACGGCTCACCCATCCCGCTGCGGACCCGGTTCTCGGGCCCCGACGCGCTGGCCTTCAGCCCGGACGGGCGCACCCTGGCCACCGCCTACGACGACCGTACGATCCAGCTGTGGGACGTCAGCAATCCGTCCCACAACGTTCCGCTCGGGGCCCCGCTCACCGGCCACCGGGGCTACGTCAACTCCCTCGTCTTCAGCCCGGACGGCCACACGCTGGCCAGCGGCAGCGCGGACACCACGATCCGGCTGTGGAACGTCACCGACCCGCGGCACGTCGCCCCGCTGGGCTCGCCGCTCACCGGGCACCTCGGCCCCGTCAACGCGCTCGCCTACAGCCCGGACGGCCGCACCCTGGCCAGCGGCAGCGACGACGACACGGTCCGGCTCTGGAACATCGCCTCCCCCGCGCGGGCCACCCGGCTCGGCTCCCCCCTCGTCGGCCACACCGAAGCGGTCGTGTCGCTCACGTTCAGCCAGGACGGCCGCACCCTGGCCAGCGGCGGCAACGACAACACGGTCCGGCTCTGGAACGTCACCGACCCGGCGCAGACCGCCCCCATCGGGCAGTCGATGAGCCCCAACGCCAAGACGGGGAACTTCCTGTCGTTCAGCCCCGGGAGCCATCTGCTCGGGGTGTCGAGCGGCAGCGACACCGTCCGGCTGTGGAACCTGGACGCCGGCGAGGCCATCAGCCGCATCTGCTCGACCACCCAAGGCGTACTGACTCCGGACAAATGGCACGAAAACCTGCCCCGCCTCTCGTACGCACCCCCTTGCGATACGTAACCGGACGGCGTGATGTCGATCACAACTCGTCATTGCGGTCGCGCAGTTGACTCCCGCCGGACGAGCCTCGTTGTTAGTGTTGGCCATAGCCCGATCGCTGGTGCATCCCCCGTCGCCAGCGGTCGGGTCTTTTCGTGCCACCCCGCAGTTCACCACTCCCCGGAAAGGTGGTGACCGCCGTGCCCCGGCGCATCATCGTCCTCACCGCCGTCCACGGCCCCTCGGCCCGGTATCTGCCCGAGGCGTACGAGTCGCTGCGCACCCAGGAGCTGCCCGACGGGTGGGAGTGGCACTGGCTGGTCCAGGAGGACGGCTTCACCGACGATGTCCAGCCATACGTCCCGCACGACCGCCGGGTGACCTTCCGGCAGGGCCGGCCAGGGGGCCCGGGAGTCGCCCGGACCATTGCACTCGCACAGGCCGACGGCGACTACGTGAAGGTCCTGGACGCCGACGACCAGCTCACCCCCGGCTGCCTGGCGCGCGACCTCGCCGCGCTCGAAGCGGACCCCGCCATCGGCTGGGCGACGTCCCGGGTGCTCGACTTCCTGCCCGACGGCTCCACGGTCGGCTTCGAGGGGGATCCGGCGGGCGGCCCGCTGGAGCGGGGCGAGGTGCTCGCCTACTGGAAGGCGCACGACTTCCGCGCCCCGGTGCACCCGGCCGCCCTCTTCGTCCGCCGCGACCTGCTCCTCGCGCTCGGCGGATGGATGGCTCTGCCCGCATCGGAGGACACCGGCCTGCTGCTCGCGCTGAACGCCGTCAGCCGCGGCTGGTTCACCGCGGAGCCCGGCCTCCTCTACCGCAAGTGGCCCGGCCAGGCGACCGGTCAGGCCGCCCACACCGACACCGCCGAGCGCGATGCCCGGATGGCCGTCGTGGAGGCGCGCGCCACGGCGCTGGCCGGGCTCGGGTGGCGGTACCCGGCGGGCACTGCCTAGGGAAGGGTCTCGGCGTCCGTCCGCGAGAACACCAGGTCGCTCTCGCCGGCCACCGCGGTACGCAGGCGGACGGGGACTTCGGGCGTCGTGGCGTGCAGGGCCGCCGGATAGCTCTGCGGGGCGTAGTCGTTCGCCATCCGGTACGCGTGGAACCCGTGGGCCCGCATGGTGGCGATCAACTCCTCCGCACGGTCGCCCAGTTGGGCCATTCGCACCGGGGTCACCTCGACCGTGATCTCCGCGTCGGGACGAAGCCGGTCGAGGACCGGAGCCAGGCCCCGCACGACGCTCCCTTCCGCGCCTTCGACGTCGATCTTGATGACGCGAGCGCGGGCGACCTCCGCGGCGCTCAGCACTTCGGCGAGCGGGCGGGCCTCGACCTCGAAGCTGGATTCCGCCGGGCCCTCGTACGGGACGATGCTGTTGGCGCCCATGTTGTGGGAGCTGGCGAGGGTGAACGTCAGCGTCCTGCGGGAATCGGCGACGGCCTCGTTCACGGCACGGATGTTGGTGCGCCGGTTCAGCGCGGCCTGGCGCACGAGCCGCCGGTGGAACACCGGCGATGCCTCGATGGCCACCACCTGGCCGCCGGCGCCCACCAGTTGGGACGCCAGAAGGGAGTAGTAGCCGATGTTCGCGCCCACGTCGATGAAGGCGTCACCCGGCCGCAGCCGCCCCCGGAGCCAGCGGGTCATGTGTGGTTCCCACACACCGAACAGGTAGAGGTAGCGCTGGATGATGTCCTGGGTGTCCACACCCATCCGCGCCCCGGAGCGAGTGCGCACGATCCGCCGCCGCGGCTGATCGCGGAGCCCTTGGTTGAGGTACCCGGCCGCCAGGGAGGCCTTGCCGATCGCGCCGGGGGCGTGGCGGACGTACCAGCGCCCGAGCGTCAGCAGTGCCTGTGACGTGTGGCTGTCCATCCGACCGCCTCCTAGAAGGATCACAGGGGAACCGTAGCGCCGGGAGGCGCGGGCCCCAGCGCTACCCCTGCCGTACAGGTCAGACGGCGGTCGGCCTCCGGTCGGCGTCGAAGGGCAGGTCCAGCATGCGGATGGCGTTGCCGCGGAGCAGCTTGTAGACCACGTCGTCGGACAGCCCAGCCACATGGTCGGCCGCCACCTGCTTCGTGTGCGGCCAGGTGGAGTCGACGTGCGGATAGTCCGTCTCGAAGGTGGCGTTGTCGACGCCCACCGTCTTGATCGCCTCGATGCCGTGCCGGTCCCGGAAGAAGCAGCAGAAGATCTGCCGGTAGTAGTACGTGGACGGCGGCTCGGGGACCAGGTCCTTCACGCCGCCCCAGGCGCGGTGCTCCTCCCACACGTCGTCGGCGCGCTCCAGGGCGTACGGGATCCAGCCCATCTGCCCTTCGCTGTAAGCGAGTTTGAGCCGCGGGAACTTCACCAGGACTCCGCTGAACAGGAAGTCCATCATCGAGGCCATCGCGTTGTTGAAGCTCAGTGCGGCCTGGACGGCGGGCGGCGCGTCGGGGGAGGCGGCGGGCATCTGCGAGCTGCTGCCGATGTGCATGTTGACGACGGTGCCGGTTTCCTCGCACGCCGCGAAGAACGGGTCCCAGTAGCCGGAGTGGATGGACGGCAGCCCGAGGTAGGTGGGGATCTCGGAGAAGGTCACCGCGCGCACCCCGCGGGCGGCGTTGCGCCTGATCTCCGCCACCGCAAACTCGACGTCCCACAAAGGGATCAGGCACAGCGGGATCAGCCGTCCGCCGCTGTCGCCGCACCACTCCTCCACCATCCAGTCGTTGTACGCCCGGACGCAGGCCAGTCCCACCTCCTTGTCCTTGGCCTCGGCGAAGGTCTGGCCGCAGAACCGGGGGAAGGTCGGAAAGCAGAGGGAGGCCTCGACGTGGTTGAGGTCCATGTCCGCCAGCCGCGCCTTGGGGTCCCAGCAACCGCGCCGCATCTGCTCGCGGGTGATGCCGTCGAGGGTCATCTCGTCGCGCGAGAAGCCGACCGCGGCGATGATGCGCTTGTACGGGAAGAGCTCGCCCTCGTACCGCCACCAGTCGGTCTGCTGTCCGGCCGGGTCCGTGGTGAACCGGTACTTCCCGCCGATGTACTGGAGGTCGCCGATGCCCGCCGTGAAGGGCTGCGGGCCCTGCTCCCGGTATTTGGCCGGAAGCCACGTCCTGAAGAGGTGCGCAGGCTCGATCACGTGGTCGTCCACGCTGATCACCTTCGGGATGTCCTGCGAGCCGTCCTGACTGTCGAGCACGTCGTTGCCCCCTGCCGCTGGCCGTTTCATCAACTCATATCTGACGGTCCATCAGATTGAGCGTATGGGCAAGAACCCGGCCCGACAAGTGGAGTCGTTCGGCGGTCAGTCGCACGCACCCCTTGATAGATCTCCCCGTTTCCGCTGAACTGACGGCCCATCAGGTCGAGTGCCACGCGTGCCGAGTGCGGCTGCTCCGAGTACGGCTGCTCCGAGTACGGATTTCGGGTACGGCGGCTTCGCGTGCGGCAGATTCGCGCGTGCGGCAGCTTGGCGTACGGCTGCTTCGCGTGCGGCGGCTTCGAGTACGGCTGTGGAGGCGTGTCATGCAGACGCTTGGGCTCGGCGGGGCCGAGTGGTTCGCGGTCCTGAGGATCGGTCTCGGCCTGTGGTGGCTGGAGAGCTGGCGCCACAAGGACAAGTCGACGTGGTTCGACGGCGGCGGGATCGCCTGGGCCGCGGGCATCGCGGACAAGCACCGGTGGCCGTTCGTGAAGCACGGCTTCGACCGGCTGGTGAAGCCGCGCCTGCGGCTGCACGCCTACCTCGTCGCTTATGCCGAACTGGCCCTCGGCCTCGGCCTGATCGCGGGCTTCTTGACGCCGGTCGCCCTGGTCGGAGGGCTGCTGCTGAACCTGACGTACTTCGTGCTGATGATCCACGACTGGGCCGAACAGGGGCAGAACCTCATGATGGCGCTGATCTCGGTGGCCGGGTTCTTCGCCATGTGCTGGCAGGCCTGGTCGCTCGACCATGTGCTTGGTCTGTTCCAGAAGTAGGGGGACGAGTGCTTGGTCTGTTCCAGACGTAGACGTACGGGTGCTTGGCCTGTTCGTTCCAGAAAATAGGCGTACGGGGAGACGAGGAGAGGGCGATGAGCGAACGCGACGACGAGCAGAGCGCGGCTCCGGCCGAGGGGCGCGAGGACCACCGGGATGCGGCGGAGCCAGCCACGGACGAGCACTTCAGGGCGGGTCACGCCGCCCGCGCCCGTAGTGCGGCCGCCCGCGCCGCGGCGGTCAGCCACTACGTGGAGCAGCACACCCCGGCCGACCGGAGCAGCGACGAGGAGAAGAACACCGCCTGGAAGGCCGCCCACGCCGCGCGTACGGCTGCTCAGGCGATTGCCGTGCTCGCCGAAAGGCCGCCCGACGCCGCCGCGGACTCCCGCTGCGCCAGGAACGCCGCCGCCTCCGCCGCGCAGGCCTCGCAGATGGGCCTGGCCCACGACGGTGACGGCGAACTCGCCGTCACCGCCTCGCGCGCCGCGAACACGGCGTCCCGGGCCGCGGGAGAGGCAGCCGCGGCCGGCGCCCTCGGAAGGGACCCCGCCCTGAACTCCGCGGCGGACGCGGCCGAAGCGGCAGCCGTCCTGGCCGCCGAGGCGGCGGGCTGGCTACAGCCCGGACAGCAGGCCCCCGAAGTGGTGACAGGGATACGGAGCGCCGACCTGATGGCGATGATGCACCTGTGAGGTGACGGGGGCGCGGTTTGGGCGGGCCCGGATTGGGCGGGTGCGGTTTGGGGGGGTGCGGTTTGGGCGGGTGCGGTTTGGGCGGGTGCGGTTTGGGCGGGTGCGGGCTGGCCCGGTTTGGGCCGGTTCGGGTCCGCCGCGGGCCCGGCTCAGCTTGGGTGGCGGCTGGTCCAGGCCTCCAGGCCGGCGGGGGTGGGGCGGGTGGTCCTGGTCCAGCCCCAGGAGGCGTACGCCGCCGCGGCCGCCGTGTTGGCCGGGTCGATCAGGGTGGTGATCAGGTCGGCGTCTACGCGTTCCAGGAGACGTTGGCGCAGCCGGGTGGCTATGGCGGCACGGCGGTGCGCGGGCAGCACCATCAGCTCGGCGAGCGCGAACACCCGGTCGCCGGAGGCGAGTTCCTCGTCGCCGTCGGTCACCGCACCGCGGAAGCCGTGCCACCACTCGCCCTCACGGCCCGGGGGGTAGCCGTAGGCGCAGCCCACCATGGACGGGTCGCTCGCGATGATCATGTCGAATCCGGGGCGCTGAACGTCCTCGGCGAAGCGACGCAGGAACCCCTCCCGGCCGCGGGGATCCGCACCGGACACACCCTCGTACGCCGCGACGTACAGGTCCGCCACCGACTCCCGCTGCTGCTCGGCCTGCCAACGCGACAGTCGCCGCAAGAACACCTCTGTCATCGCAACAGCGTGGCAGGTCAGAGCGGTTGACGGAACAGGCGGACGGGATCACGTAGCCCGGAAACTCACGTGCGAGGCGATCACCCGCGATGCACCGCATCCGCCTGCGCGACCCGAGCGGGGGTAATCGGCGGGTACGGACCCTATCCCCCGCACGGGCCCGAACCCGGCGATCACACCGGACGGCACCCTTCCTCTGCGCGAGTCCGATCGCGGTGACCGCACCGGACAGCGCTCTCCCCCGCCCGAGACCGAACCCATCGATCGCCCGGAACGGCGCCCTTTCCCCATGCGAGTCCGATCGCGGTGATCGTCCCAAGGTGGCTTGCGCCTCGCGCGGCCTCGGACCGGCGGTCGTCCAAGGTCGTCCTGTCGGCCGGGCCCAGCGTTCAAGGCCGGCTTGTCGCCGGGCGGGCCTTGCGTTGACCTGCGCCGAGCGGCATCGCAGACTTCGCCTCATGACCGACGACCAGATCGTGACGCTCCGCGGCGAGCGGGAGCTCATCGACCGGGCCGGGCATCTGTTCGCGGGGGCACGGCGGGAGTTCCTGGTCGCCGCCGCCGACCCGATGACCTGGTCGGCCGGGGTGCGCACTGCCTTCTCCGCCGGGCTGCGGCCCACCACCGAGCCCGGCGGGCTCAGGATGCGCAAGCTCTACACCCCCCACGCCCTCCCCGACGCACGGGCCGAGCGGCGCCTCGCCAAGATGGCCGCGGGCGGGGCGCACATACGCATCTGCGCCGCGCCGCTCACGCAGGAGACCATCGTGCTCGACCGGCGGATAGCGATCCTCGCCGGAACTCCGGCCGATGGGACACGTACGTACACGGTGATCCGAACGCCTGACATCGTCGCCGGGGTCCGATCGCTGATCCGCGCGGCCTGGGCGGCGTCGCCCGATCTCGCGGACCATCTGCGCAGGCCGCCCGTGGAACTGGGCGCGGAGGCCCGGCAGATCCTGCGGATGCTCGGCGCCGGGCACACCGACGAATCGGCAGCGCGGCGGCTCGGCATGTCGTTGCGGACGTACCGCAGGAGGGTCGCCGAGCTGATGGAAGCGCTGGGGGCGACCTCCCGGTTCCAGGCGGGAGTACTGGCCGGGGAGTTGGAAGCCCGCAGGTAAGAGGCGGCCCGTCCCCGCGTGGGGGTATGGGCGAGCGGACCTGCGGCGGGTGTCGGGTGTGGTCAGGGCTTGATCGGGAGGCCTGTGTAGTTCTCGGCGAGTTCGGCGGCCGCGTGTCGCGATTGGCTGATGCGGTCCAACTGGGCAAGCTGGAGCCGGGTTTCGAAGGGGGACTGCGCCGGGTCGGCGTGCAGGAGCCCGGTCATGGAGTACGAGAAGTGCTCGGCGCGCCAGACCCGGCGCAGGCAGGTCTCGGAGTACGCGTCGAGCCGTTCCGTCGAACCGGTCACCTGCCACTGGACCAGCGCCCGGGAGAGGGTGACGACATCGGCGACCGCGAGGTTCAACCCCTTCGCGCCGGTCGGCGGAACGATGTGCGCGGCATCACCCGCCAGCAGCAGCCGCCCGTACCGCATCGGCTCGGTCACCCAACTCCGCATCGGCAGAACGGACTTGGCGACAACGGGGCCCCGTTCCAGTTTCCAGCCATGGTCGGCGTCGGTCGCGAGGCGGGCGTCCAACTCCTCCCAGACGCGTGCGTCGGACCACTCGGCGGGGTCGGTGCCGTTGGGCACCTGGAGGTAGAGGCGACTGACGGCGGGCGAGCGCATGCTTGCGAGGGCGAAGCCGCGCGGGGAGTGCGCGTAGATCAACTCGTCGTACACGGGCGGTGCTTCGGCGAGGATGCCGAGCCAGGAGTACGGGTAGGTGCGCTCGTACGTCGTACGGACGGCGGCGGGGACCGCGTTGCGGGCGACCCCGTGGAAGCCGTCGCAGCCGACGATGTACTCGCACGTGAGGGTGGCGGGGTGGCCTTGGTGGCGGTAGTGGACGGTGGGGGTGGGAGCGGAGGTCTGATGTGCGTCCTTCAAGCCTCTCCCGCCTCCCTCGCCTGCCCCCGCCCCTTCGACCCCTTCCACTCCTTCGACTTCCGCTTCGAACAACAGCGTTGCGCCACCGGCCAGTTGTTGAGCTATGAGGTCCTTCACGACCTCCGTCTGGGCGTACACCATCACGCGGCGGCCGCCGGTGAGGGAGGGGAAGTCGATGCGGTGGGAGCGGCGGTCGAAGCGGAGCTCGATGCCGTCGTGGGGCATGCCCTCGCGGTCCATGCGCTCGGCCGCACCGGCGGCTCTCAGGACGTCGACCGTCGTCTGTTCGAGGATGCCCGCGCGCTGGCGCTGCTCGACGTAGGCGCGGTCGCGGCGTTCCAGGACCACGCAGTCGATCCCGGCGTTGTCGAGCAGCCGGGCCAGGAGGAGCCCGGCGGGGCCGGCACCGATGATGGCGACGGTGGTGTGATGGGTGGTGTGACGGCCGTGGTTCGTTGAACCGGTGGGGCTCGCTGAACCGGCTGGACTGGACGGGCTGGCTTGACTGGCCGAGCCGTTCGGGCTGGTCGAGCCGGTCGGGCTGGCCGAACCGTTCGGGCTGGTTGCGTGCATGTCAGTGGTCCGCCTCTTCTCGTTCGTCGTCGTCCTGGTACGTGCTGATCACCTGTTCCGCGATCGCGAACGCCGAGTTGGCGGCGGGGACGGAGCAGTACACGGCGCACTGGAGCAGTACTTCGGCTATCTCGTCGGGGCTCAGGCCATTGCGCAGCGCTCCCCGCACGTGCAGGGCGAGCTCGTCCTTGTGGCCGCCCGCGACGAGGGCGGTCAGCGTGACGGCGCTGCGGGTGCGCCGGTCCAGGGTGTCCCGGCCCCAGATCTCGCCCCAGGCGTACCGGGTGATGAAGTCCTGGAAGCGCGCGGTGAAGGGCGTGGTGCGGGCGAGGGCTCGGTCCACGTGGGCGTCGCCGAGTACGGCACGCCGGGCGCCCTCGCCTCGGGACGCGACGGACCCGGGGTGGTCGCGGATGAGGTGACCGAGCAGGGCGTCGCGTACGGCTTCGGGCTGCTCCACGTTGGCGAGGTGGGCGGCGCGGGGGAGTTCCACGAGCTGGGCGTCCGGTATGCCGTCGGCGAGTTCGCGGGCGTGCGGGGGCGGGGTGGCGAGGTCGTCGCGGCCCGCCACGACCAGGGTGGGAGCGGCGATGCGGGGCAGGTCGGCGCGCAGGTCGAGCCCGGCGAGGATGTCGCAGCAGGCGGCGTACGCGGCCGGGTCCACGCGGCGGTGGCCGTTGAGGAGGTGCGGCGGGGCGGGGAATCGGGGGGTGAACCAGCGTCCGGGTGCGGTGTCCGCGAGGTGCCCAACTCCTCTGGAACGTACGCTCTTTGCCCGCTCGCGCCAGGGTTCTGGCGGGCCGAAGTGGGCGGAGGAGCAGATGAGGGCGAGGGATGCGACGCGCTCGGGGTGGTGCGCGGCGAGCCAGGCTCCGACGGCTCCGCCGAGGGAGATACCGGCGTAGGCGGCGGTGTCGACGCGGAGGGTGTCGAGAAGCTCCAGGACGAGGGCGCCGAGAGTGGCGAGGGTGGGAGCAGGGGCCGGGAGGAGGTCGGATGCCGGGGAGCCGCCGTGACCGGGCAGGTCCCAGCGGATGACGTTGAAGTGACGGGAGAGGGGGGTGAGTTGAGGCTCCCAGACGTCGAGGGTGGTGCCCAGGGAGGGGCCGAGGAGGAGGGTGGGGGCGGTGGATGCGGAGGCGGCGGTCAGGTGATGGTGCAGCACGGGTTTCCTTTGAGCGCAGGGACACTTCCTCCCCGCGCCTGTTCGGCGGCGTGGAGTGGTTCGGGCACGGACGGGCCGGGGCACGGCATGAACATGAGCCGGCGCGCGTCGGACACCGCCCAGCGGGCCGGCGCACAGCACCACCCAAGCCCACAGCACCCCCTCACCCCAGGGTTCTCCCCAGCGCCCGATCCACCAGCGCCTGCGCCGCGCCCACCGGCGCACCGGGGTCGCCCAGTTCGCCCCGTTCCAGGTTTCGCCGCATGCGGTCCGGGGAGACCCGCAGCGCCGCGCACAGTTGCGATGCCGCCCGCGCCGCGCCCCCGCACAGGCGCAGGGCCTCGCGCAGCGGGGACCATTCCGCGTGCCACGCCCCGGGTGGGCGTTCGTCCTCCGCCGCCAGTGAGGCGTACAGCACCGACGTCAGCGCCGGTACCTGCCGGGCCGCCGAGGCGATCAGGACGGAGCGCACCGGATTGCTTTTGTGCGGCATCGCGGAGGAGATCCCGCCCACGCGCTCCGCCACTTCCCCCACCTCCGTGCGGGACAGCACCAGCACATCCGCGGCCACCTTCCCCAGCGCCCCCGCGCAGAACGCCAGCGCTCCACCCAGATCCGCCACCGGTGTGCGCAGGACGTGCCACGGCAGCGCAGGGGCGGCCAGTCCCAGTTCCGCGGCGAACACCTCGACCAGGACCGGGCCCTCCAGCCCGGCCAGCTCGAACGCCGCCAACGTGCCTGCCGCGCCGCCCAGTTGGGCGGGCAGCGTGCTCCTGACCCGTACGACACGTTCGTGCGCGTCCACCACCAGCGACCGCCAGCCCGCCGCCTTCAGGCCGAACGTCGTCGCCACGGCGTGCTGGGTCAGGGTGCGGGCCGCCATCGGCGTGGCGCGGTGCCGGTCGGCGAGGACCGCGAGGGACCCGGCCGTCGCCGCCAGGTCCGTGGCGATCAGATCGAGGGTGCGGGCGGCGACCAGCATCAGCGCCGTGTCCAGGATGTCCTGGCTGGTCGCACCCCGGTGGACGAACTCCTCGTCCCCCGGGGACAGTTCGGACACGGCCCGCCTCAGGTCGGCCACCAGCGGGATCACCGGATTGCCGCCCGCCCCGGCCCGCAGGGCCAGTGCCCGCGCGTCGAACGCCTCCGGGCAGGCGGCCTTCGCCACCGCCGACGCGGCCCGCTCCGGCGCCGCCCCGAGCGTCGCCTGCGCCCGGGTCAGCGCCGCCTCGGCCGCCAGCATCGCCCGCAGCACCGCACTGTCACCCGTCGCCGCCTCCCCCGGGCTCCCCGCGCTCACCGGCGCCAGAAGTCCGACGTCCCCCGAGTCCTGGACGCTCCGGGCGCCGTCACGCGAAGTCAAGGAAGACCGTCTCCTTCTCCCCCTGCAAGTGGATGTCGAAGCGGAAGACCGGGCTTCGGTCACCTTCCCGTCGCGCGAGCAGCGTCTCTGCCCGCGCCCCCGCCAGCGCCTTCAACTGGCCGTCCCCGCCGAGCCCTTCGACGTACGCCCGCGTGAAGAGGTGGCGCGTCAGGCCGCGGGCGAACAGGCAGACCGCGAGGTAGGGCGCGGCCGGCGGCGGCGGGAGGGTGCGCAGCGACCAGTGGCCGTCCGCACCCGTCGGTACCCGGCCGAATCCCGTGAAGTCGAGGCCTTCGCGGCCGAGGAAGGCGCCGGTGGCCGCGTCCCGGCGCCACGAGCCGGCCCGGCCCGCCGCCGAACCGTCGGGCGCCGCCTGCCAGAACTCCAGGAGCGCGTCCGGCACCGGTTCGCCGTTCCCGTCGTACACGTACCCGTGCACCGTGATCGCCTCCGGGTGTCCGGTGGGCGCCATGTCACCGCCGCCGGGGAAGGGCAGGGCGTAACCGTAGAAGGGGCCGACGGTCTGCGAAGGGGTGGCCTCGGGCATCACGCGGCCACCTCCGGGTCGGGCAGGGTGGCGGCCGGGCCGTCGAGCACGATGTCCCATCGGTAGCCCAACGACCAGTCCTGTACGGACAGTTGTGGGTCGTACGCCGCCACCAGACGGTCCCGGGCCGCCTGGTCGGTGACCGCGTGCAGGATCGGGTCGTACGCCAGCAACGGGTCGCCCGGGAAGTACATCTGGGTGACCAGGCGCTGGGTGAAGGCCGTACCGAAGAGCGAGAAGTGGAGGTGGGCCGGGCGCCACGCGTTCTCGTGGTTGCCCCAGGGGTACGCGCCCGGCTTGACCGTGGTGAACGCGTACCTGCCCTCGGCGTCCGTCAGGCAGCGGCCCGCCCCGGTGAAGTGCGGGTCGAGCGGGGCGGAGTGCTGGTCGCGCCGGTGGGCGTAGCGACCGGACGCGTTCGCCTGCCAGATCTCGACCAGTTGGTGGCGGACCGGGCGTCCGGCGCGGTCGACCACCCGGCCCGACACGGTGATTCGCTCACCGTGCGGCTCGCCCGCGTGCTGGCGGGTCAGGTCCGCGTCGAGCGCGGTGACCTCGGTGACGCCGAAGACCGGACCGTACAGCTCGACCGCCTCCGGATCTCCGCCGACGGCTGTCGGGGCCATCAGCGGAACGCGTAACGCGCCGCTGCGGTACGGGCCCACGCCGTGCCCCGGCGTGGCCGCCTCCCGCGCGGTGCCGTCGTGTCCCTGGGTGAGCGTCATCGTCCTGCCACCTCTCCTTCTGCTTGTGCCGCTGCCTCGGTCTCTGTCTCTGTTGCTGCCTGTGCCGCTGCCTCTGGTGATTCGCTTCGTGCGGTACGGATGCGAACCGGGGCCCCCGTCCTCGCGCGCACCTCTTCGGCCTCGACGCCGGGCGCCGTCTCGACCAGGACGAAGCCTTCGCCGGGGGTGACGTCCAGTACCCCCAGGTCGGTGATAACCCGGTGCACGCAGGCCCGGCCGGTGAGCGGCAGGGTGCACCGCTCCACGAGTTTCGGGGTCCCGTCCTTCGCGGTGTGCTCGGTCAGCGCGATCACCCGCCGTACCCCGTGCACGAGGTCCATCGCGCCGCCCATCCCCTTCACCAGGCGCCCGGGGACGGCCCAGTTGGCGAGGTCGCCGCCCGCCGAGACCTGCATCGCGCCGAGGATCGCGGTGTCGACATGGCCTCCCCGGATCATCCCGAAGGACAGCGCGGAGTCGAAGAACGCGGCCCCCGGCAGCACGGTCACCGTCTCCTTGCCCGCGTTGACGAGGTCCGGGTCCACGTCCGCCTCCAGGGGGTAGGGCCCGACGCCGAGGATGCCGTTCTCCGAGTGGAGCACCACGTCCACTCCCGGCGGCAGCCGCCCCGGCACCAGGGTCGGCAGCCCGATGCCGAGGTTCACGCAGCTGCCGTCGGGCAGTTCGGCGGCAGCGCGCGCCGCCATCTGCTCCCGGGTCCAGCCGCTCACCGTCCCGCCTCCCCTTCGCGCATCCCCTCACGCACCGTTCGCCTCTCAATTCCCTTGGATGCCGCCTGAGTTGGAGTCAACGGCACCACGCGCTGCACGAAAACCCCCGGCACGTGCACCGTGTCCGGATCGAGCTCGCCCGGTTCCACGAGGTGTTCGACCTCGGCGATCGTGACCCGTCCGGCCATCGCGGCCGACGGGTTGAAGTTGCGGGCCGCCCGGCGGAAGAGCAGATTGCCGTGCCGGTCGCCCTTCCAGGCCCGTACGAGCGCGAAGTCCGTGGTGATGCCATGCTCCAGGACGTGTTCGCGGCCGCCGAACTCCCGGACCTCCTTGGGTGCCGACGCAACGGCCACCTCGCCGTCGCGGCCGTAGCGCAGTGGCAGCCCGCCGTCGGCGACCTGGGTGCCGACGCCCGCCGGGGTGTAGAACGCGGGGATTCCGCAGCCGCCCGCGCGCAGCCGCTCGGCGAGGCTGCCCTGCGGGACCAGCTCCACCTCCAGTTCGCCGCCCAGGTACTGGCGGGCGAACTCCTTGTTGTCGCCGATGTACGAGCCGGTCACACGGGCGATGCGGCCGGCCGCGAGGAGGACGCCGAGGCCGCCGCCGTCCACGCCGCAGTTGTTGGAGACCACGCTCAGGGCGGTGGCGCCCTGGGTGTACAGGGCTGCTATCAGGACGTTCGGCACCCCGCTGAGGCCGAAGCCGCCGACCGCGAGGGAGGCACCGTCGGGGATGTCGGCCACCGCCGCGGCGGGGGCCGGTACGACTTTGTCCATGGAACGCTCTCGCCGTTTGGTCGTGTTCGCCAGATGAACTAAGGTTCAGAATTGCGCTCGCCCCGAGTGTGCGTTCAGCCGGTACGCGTGTCAACGCCCCGTGCGTCAACGCCCTGCCCCCGGAGGCCCCATGGACACCGCCCCCGCCGAAGCCGTCGGTCCGCTGATGCGCGGGGTGGCGGTCCTGCGCGCGCTCAGCGACGCGGACGGGCGGCTCAGCCTCGGCGAGCTGGTCCGGGCGACGGGCCTGGCCAGATCCACCGTCGACCGGGTGGTCGCGACCCTGGCCCGGATGGGCCATCTCCGCCTCGACGGGTCCAGCGCCACGCTCGCCCCACGCCTCATGGAGCTCGCCAACGCCTACCTGGGCGCGCTGCGGCTGCCCGCGCTGCTCGGCCCGCACGCGGTCCAACTGGCCGAAGAACTCGACGAGTCGGTGTCGTTCGCGGTGCCCGACCGCGATGGCATCCGCTTCGTCCACCAGAGCACCCGGCGCCGCGCGATGTCGCTCACCTTCCGCATCGGCGACCTGCTTCCCGCCGAACGCACCGCGCCGGGGCCGCTGTTCGCCGCGCACTGGTCACCCCGGCAGTGGCAGGACTGGCGCGAACAGCGCGCCGCCGGTCCGGCCGGTGCCGGTTTCCCCGCGGTCCCGTCCGGCACGGACACGGGGGCGGGGACGGGCAACAACACCGGCACCAGCACCCGCACCGGTTTCGAGCAGCGGGTGACCCAGGCCGTCGGCGGATTCGAGCAGCGGGTCGCCGCGGCCCGGCACGCCGGGTGGGCGGTGGACGACCAGCTCATCGAGCCGGGGCTCATCGCGGTGGCCGTGCCGGTGCGCGACGCGGCGGGCGCGCCCGTCTGCGCGGTGAGCGTGGTGAGTCACACCAGCCGGCACAGCGCGGCGTCCCTGCGCGCGGCGGTGCTGCCCCGGCTGCGCGAGACCGCCATGGCGATGGAGGCCGAGCTGCGCGGCGCGCCCGCCCCCACGCCCTCGGCGCCCCGCGCGCTCGCGGCCTGGACCTCCGCCTCCAAACAGGAACTCGGCGCGGAATTCGTGGAGTCGCTGGCCCGGGGTCTCACCGTGCTGACCGCGTTCGGCGAGGGCCGGGCCGAGCTCTCGCTCAGCGCGGTCGCCGAGGCCACCGGGCTCGCCCGCGCCACCGCCCGGCGCGCCCTGATCACCCTGCACCACCTGGGCCTGGTCGCCACCGAAGGCCGCACCTTCCGGCTCACCCCGCGCGTCCTGTCGCTGGGCTGCCCCCCGCTGTCCCGTACGGCACTGCCCGACATCGCGGCGCCGCACCTGGCCGCGCTGGTCAGCACCCTGCACGACTCGGCCTCGCTCGCGGTGCTCGACGGCGACGCCATCCAGTACACGGCCCGGGTCGCCACCAGCCGGATCATGAGTGTCAACATCACCCTGGGCACTCGCTTCCCCGCGTACGCCGCCTCGATGGGCCGGGTGCTGCTCGCGGACCTGCCCGCCGCGGAACGCGCGGCCCGGCTCGGCCGCATGGAGCTGCGGGCGCTCACGCCGCGCACCCTCACCTCCCCGGCCGCGCTGGCCGCCACCCTGGACGAAGTGGCGGCCCAGGGGTACGCCCTGGTGGACGAGGAGTTGGAGGAGGGGCTGCGGTCGATCGCCGTACCGGTACGCGGCCCTGACGGGCGGGCGGTGGGGGCGGTGAACGTGGCCATGCACACGACCCGGCGCACGGTGGCGGAGTGTGTCGCCGAGGTGCTGCCGGTGCTGCGCGGTGCGGCGGCCGCGATCGAGGCGGACCTGGGTGTCGTGGGCCGCTTCTGCCGCATCCCGCTGTCGTGACGGACACCCGTGTGCCGACCCCGGAATCCGGGCCGACCCCCGCTTGTCACCCTGGCTCCGCAAATATCCCTCTAATCGGTTAATTCGGTGGATCGCGGACATGTTCATGACCCAAATCGGGGATACAGGGCTAGTCCACTGCACAGCCTGTTCCTGACACACCGGAGTACGCCTCGTGAAGACCAGAGACACCGTGTGGAGCTGCCCTTTCGATTATGCGGAGGCCCTTGAGTTCGATCCGCAGCTCGGCCGGATGCTGACGGACGAGCCCGTGGCGCGGATCCGGATGGCCTACGGCGAGGGCGAGGCCTGGCTGGTCACGCGGTACGAGGACGTGCGGACGGTGACCACCGACCGCCGGTTCAGCCGCAGCGCGGTCACGGGCCGGGACTTCCCCCGGATGACCCCGGAGCCCATCGTGCAGGCCGAGTCGATCAACCTCATGGACCCCCCGGACAGCACGCGGCTGCGCGGCCTCGTCGCCAAGAGCTTCACCCCCAAGCACGTGGCGCGGATGCGCGAGCGCACCCAGCTGGTGGTGGACGAGCTGCTCGGGCGGATGGCCGCCCAGGGCTCACCCGCCGACTTCGTGGAGCACGTCGCCGCCCCGCTGCCGCTGGTCACGATCTGCGAGGTCCTCGCGATCCCGGCGGACGAGCGGGACTGGCTGCGCAGCCACGCGCTGACCATGATGAACATCGGCGCCGCCGCACGGGAGGCGGCCGTACGGGCCAAGGCCGAACTGCGCGCCTACTTCACCGACCTCACCGCCGCCCGCCGGCGCGCCCCCGGCGACGACCTCATCTCCACCCTCGCCACCGCCCGCGACGGCGACGAGCTCCTCGACGACCAGGAGCTCGCCGTGATGGCGATGGTCCTGCTCATCACCGGCCAGGACACCACGACCTACCAGCTCGGGAACATCGCGTACACCCTGCTGACCAAGCCGGACATCCTCGACGCCCTGCGCGCGCACCCCGACCGCTTCCCCTCCGTCCTCGACGAGCTGCTCCGGTTCATCCCGTTCCGCAAGGGCGTCGGCATCCCCCGCGTCGCCACCGAGGACGTCGAACTGAGCGGGGTGCTCATCAAGACCGGGGACGTCGTCCACGTCTCGTACCTCACCGCCAACCGGGACACCGTCAAGTTCGACCGGCCGCACGAGGTCGACCTGGACCGGGGCGCCGTCCCGCACATGACGTTCGGCTGGGGCGCGCACCACTGCCTCGGCGCCCCGCTCGCGCAGATGGAGCTGGAGGTGGCGTTCACCTCGCTGCTGACCCGCTTCCCCTCACTTCGGCTCGACGGCGGCGCCGGTGAGGTGCCGTGGAACACCCACTCCATCTGGCGCTACCCACTGGCTCTTCCGGTCGCCTGGTGACCAACCGTCCACCGAAGAAGGGAAGTTCGATGGCCACCCTGTGCCGACCGGCGGTCGCCGTGCCCGACCACGTCATCACCCAGGAGCAGACCCTGGCGCTCGCGCGCGAGACGCACGCCGAGCACCCCCAGCGCGATCTCGTACTGCGACTGATCGAGAACACCGGCGTCCTGACCCGCCACCTCGTCCAGCCCCTGGAAGAGACCCTGAGCCATCCCGGCTTCGAGCGCCGCAACCGCGTGTACGAGGTCGAGGCGAAGGCCCGGGTGCCCGAGGTGGTGCGCCGCGCCCTCGCGTACGCCGAGGTCGAGACGGTGGACATCGACCTGATCGTCTACGTGTCGTGCACGGGCTTCATGATGCCCTCGCTGACCGCCTGGCTCATCAACACGATGGGCTTTCGCACCGACACCAGACAGTTGCCCATCGCCCAGCTCGGCTGCGCGGCGGGCGGCGCCGCGATCAACCGCGCGCACGACTTCTGCACCGCCTACCCGGGCTCCAACGTGCTGATCGTCTCGTGCGAGTTCTGCTCGCTGCTCTACCAGCCCACCGACATCGGCGTGGGCTCACTGCTCTCCAACGGCCTGTTCGGCGACGCCCTTTCGGCCGCGGTCGTACGGGGCGACGGCGGCACCGGCATGCGGATGGAGCGGAACGCCTCGCACCTGGTGCCGGACACCGAGAACTGGATCTCGTACGCCGTGCGCGAGACGGGCTTCCACTTCCAGCTCGACAAACGCGTCCCGGGCACCATGGAAATGCTCGCCCCGGCCCTCAAGTCCCTTGCCGCGGACCACGATTGGGAGGTCGGCGAGCTCGACTTCTACATCGTGCACGCGGGCGGCCCGCGCATCCTGGACGACCTGTGCCGCTTCCTCGGGCTCGGCCCGGAGATGTTCCGCTTCAGCCGCAACACCCTGACCGAACGCGGCAACATCGCGAGCTCGGTGGTCTTCGACGCCCTGGCCAGGCTCTTCGCCGAGGGCGGCATGACGCAGGGCGCCCGCGGCCTGATCGCCGGCTTCGGCCCCGGCATCACGGCGGAAATGGGCGTGGGCCGCTGGCGCGCGGACGAGCCGCGGCTGCCCCCGGTCCGCGAGGTGGCAGCCGTACGCGGTTGAGATCCCGCTCGGTGGGCGGGGCGGGGGCGGCCCCGGCCCCGCCTTACCCGTAGGAGGGGTTCGAGTTACCCGTAGGAGAGGTTCGAGCAGATGTTGTCGTCGGCCGAGCGGGCCTTGTCGGCGACCGACGAGGGCACCGCGGCGGGCGCGCTGGGCGCGGAGCTCGTGCCCCCGCCGCTCTCCTCGTACTTCGTGCCGACGATGACACTGAGACCGGGCGCCTTCGACTTGCGCAGCAGTGCGCCGGGGAAGTGCGTGGCGAGCGTGTTGGCCTTCGCCTCGTCGTTCGCGCCGTACTCGATGACGGTGTGCGTGTAGTCGTGGGTGGCGGCAGTGGTGGCGCCGGTCACGGTGAAGCCCGACGCCTTCAGCGAATCGGCGACCTTGCCGGCCAGGCCCTTGGCGACGGTGCCGTTGTAGACGGCGACCGCGATGCCCTGCCCGGCGGCGCCCGGGGCGCCGGCCGAGGCGGACGGGCTCGGCGAGGCGCTCGCGCCCTTCGCCCCCGCGTCCTGGCCGTCGACGGTGCGGTCCGCGCGCAGCGCGGCGAACAAGGCGTCCGCCTCCGGCTTGACGACCGCGACGCGCGCGCCCTCGTAGCGCCAGGGCAGGGTCACGAACTTGGTGTTGTGCAGATCGATGTCCTTCATGGACATCGCGAACGAGATCAGCTTGTCCGCGGAGCCGAGGCCCGAGTCGACGGTCATGGACTTGGTGGCGGCGCTGGCGAGCGGCAGCAGGCTGGTCGGGTCCAGGCCGTTGCCCTTCACCTTCTTTATCAGGCTGCCGACGAAGGCCTGCTGGCGCTGGATCCGGCCTATGTCGGAGCCGTCGCCGATGCCGTGCCGGATGCGCACGTAGTCCAGGGCCTTCTGGCCGGCCACGGTCTGCGGACCCTTGGCGAAGATCAGGCTGCCCTTGTGGTGCAGGTTGGGGTTGAGGTCGCCCTGGTAGACGTCGTTGGGGACGCAGACCTGGACGCCGCCGACGGCCTCCGTCATCTTCGAGAAGCCCGCGAAGTCGACGACCACGGTGTGGTCGACGCGCAGCCCGGTCAGCTTCTCGACGGTGTTCTGGGTGCAGGCCGGGTTGCCCTGCACCGTCTCACCCACCTCGAACGCCGAGTTGAACATCACACCGTGCTTGGTGGTGGTCCAGCTGCCGTTCGGCAGCTTGCACGGGGGTATGTCGACCAGGGAGTCGCGGGGTATGGAGACGGCGACGGCATGCTTCTGGTCGGCGTACACGTGCATCAGGAACGCGGTGTCCGAGCGGCCGATGTCGCCGGTGCCGTGGCCGTACTGGGCGTTGTCGCCGGAGCGCGTGTCCGAGCCGATGACCAGGACGTTCGAGCCCTTGGTGGAGGCAGCGGGGCGCTCCGCGGAGACGCCGCCGTCGTCGAAGGTCTTGATGTTGCCGTTCAGCTGGAAGTAGACCCAGCCACCGCCGGCGACCGCGAGGACGACGACCGAGAGCGCGGTGACCCCGGCGATACGGGCACGGCTGCGTTTGCCGCGGCGCCGCGGTGCGGCGGCGCCGCCACCCTCACGCCTGCTTGCTCCCGCTTTGTGGCTGCCGGCCATCGGACCCCTCATCCCTCAGGTACGCCTCTTCTGTAGAGGAGACGGTGAGTCGCACGCTCTGGTTGTACAGTTGCGCAATGTAGCAAGTCTCACTGAGAGACATCAGCCCCAGCCGTGCGACGAAAACGGCTGGACGAAAACGGCTGTAGGACGCGAACGAGGAAGGACGGCGGGATGTTCCTGCGCAATGGGCTGGAGCCCTGGCATCTGCTGATCGTGGCCGTAGTACTGATCCTGCTGTTCGGCTCCAAGAAGCTGCCTGACACGGCACGTGCGCTGGGGAAGTCCCTGCGCATCCTCAAGAGCGAGACCAAGGCGATGCGCGAGGACGACAAGGGACCCGCGCCCGCTGCCGCCACCCCGCAGGTGACCCCGGCCGCGGCCCCGGTCCAGACCGCGGCCCAGACCGCGGCCCAGACCCCCACGGACACGCCTCCGCACCCGGCACAGTAGCCCCGTACGCTCCGAAGGCATGGAGCAGCTGCCGACATACGACGATGTGGTCCGCGCGCACGAGCGGATCTCCCCGCACGCCCACCGCACCCCGGTCCTGACCTCGCGGCTCACCGACGCCGAGCTGGGTCTGAGCCTCTACTTCAAGTGCGAGAACCTCCAGCGCATGGGGGCGTTCAAGTTCCGCGGCGCCTTCAACGCGCTGTCGCGGTTCACCGCCGAGCAGCGCCGCGCGGGCGTGGTCGCCTACTCCTCCGGCAACCACGCCCAGGCCGTGGCGCTGTCCGCGGCCCTGCTCGGCATCCCCGCGACCATCGTCATGCCGCACGACGCCCCCGCCGGCAAGCTCGCCGCCACCCGCGGGTACGGGGCGGACGTGGTCCTGTACGACCGCTACACCGAGGACCGCGAGGCCATCGGGCGGGCGCTGGCCGCCGAGCGCGGCCTGACGCTGATCCCGCCCTACGACCACCCCCACGTGATGGCCGGCCAGGGCACCGCCGCCAAGGAGCTCTTCGAGGAGACCGGCCCGCTCGACGCGCTGTTCGTGCCGCTCGGCGGCGGCGGGCTGCTGTCGGGCACCCTGCTGTCGGCGGGCGCGCTCGCGCCGTCGTGCGAGGTGTACGGGGTCGAGCCGGAGGCGGGCGACGACGGCCGCCGGTCCCTGCGCGCGGGCTCCGTCGTCCACATCGACACCCCGGCGACCATCGCCGACGGCGCCCAGACCCAGCACCTGGGCGCCCACCCCTTCCCGGTGATCCGCGACCGCGTGACGGACATCGTGACGGCCACCGATGCCCAACTCGTCGACTGCATGCGGCTGTTCGCGACCCACATGAAGATGGTCGTCGAGCCGACGGGCTGTCTGGGCCTCGCGGCGGCCCGCGACCTCGCGGAGCGCTACCGCGGCAAGCGGGTGGGCGTGATCATCAGCGGTGGCAACGTCGACATGGACCGTTTCGTGGAACTGCTGGGCCGCTGAATCCCCGGCCTTGACCGAGGTCCGCCATGAGTTGTCCACAGGCTCGGGGGGACGCGGACGGGCTGTCGGTGCCACGGAGCATGATGGGGTCATGAACGAGATGCCGGATTGGGAGAAGCGGTTCAGGGCGCCCCGGGTGGGGCTCCCCGACTGGGCGGAGGACGCCCCGGACCGCTCGCTGTTCGTGTCGAACGCGACAGGGACGTACGAGTTGTACGCATGGGACCGCACCACCGGCGCGCAGCGCCGGGCCACCGACCGCCCGAACGGGACGACCGACGGCGTGCTGACGCCGGACGGCGAGTGGATCTGGTGGTTCAGCGACACGGACGGCGACGAGTTCGGCGTGTGGCAGCGCCAGCCGTTCGGGGGCGGCGACGACGAGCCGGCCGTGCCCGGTCTCGAACCGTCCTACCCGGCGGGCCTCGCGCTCGGCCGGGACGGCACGGCGGTGGTCGGCCGCTCCACCGACGAGGACGGCACGACGATCCACGTCGCCCGCCCCGGCTCCGCCCCGGTCGAGATCTACCGGCACCGCGAGTCGGCGGGCGTGGGCGACCTCTCCCACGACGGGACGCTGATCGCCATCGAGCACACCGAGCACGGCGACGCGATGCACTCCGCGCTGCGCGTGGTGCGCCCGGACGGCTCGACGGTCGCCGAGCTCGACGACACCAAGGGCGGCACCGATGAACTCGGCCTGGAAATCCTCGGGTTCGCGCCGCTGACGGGCGACACCCGGCTGCTCGTCGCGCACCAGCGCCGCGGCCGCTGGGAGCCGATGATCTGGGACGTGGCCTCCGGCGAGGAGACCGACCTCGCGCTCGACCTGCCGGGCGACGTGTCCGCCGAGTGGTACCCGGACGGCTCGGGGCTGCTCGTCGTCCACGGCTTCGAGGCCCGCAGCAGCCTGTTCCGCTTCGATCTGGCGACGCGTTCGCTGATCGAGATCGACACCCCGGCCGGCTCGGTGTCGGGGGCGACGGCCCGGCCCGACGGCACGGTGGAGTACCTGTGGTCGTCGGCGGCCAGCCCCTCCGAGGTGCGCTCCACGACGGGCGAGGTCGTCCTCGATCCTCCCCCAAGCTCTGAAGGAGCAGGGGGGACCCCCAGCTTCAAGGCGCCCGCCTCCGTCCCGGTGCAGGACGTCTGGGTGGAAGGGCCCGGCGGCCGCATCCACGCCCTGGTCCAGCGCCCGGCCGGCGAGGGCCCCTTCCCCACCGTCTTCGAGATCCACGGCGGTCCGACCTGGCACGACAGCGACGCGTTCGCCTCGGGCCCGGCTGCCTGGGTGGACCACGGCTACGCGGTGATCCGGGTCAACTACCGCGGCTCGACGGGGTACGGGCGGGAGTGGACCGACGCGCTCAAGCACCGGGTCGGACTCATCGAGCTCGAAGACATCGCGGCGGTCCGCGACTGGGCCGTCTCCTCGGGTCTGGCCGACCCCGCGCGCCTCGTCCTGGCGGGCGGATCCTGGGGCGGCTACCTCACCCTGCTCGGCCTCGGCACACAGCCGCAGGCGTGGGCGCTGGGACTCGCGGCGGTGCCGGTCGCGGACTACGTCACG
The DNA here is from genome assembly GCF_036231355.1 of Streptomyces sp. NBC_01431. Taxonomy (NCBI): domain Bacteria; kingdom Bacillati; phylum Actinomycetota; class Actinomycetes; order Kitasatosporales; family Streptomycetaceae; genus Streptomyces; species Streptomyces sp. NBC_01431. The sequence continues at coordinate 4,430,186 of NZ_CP109496.1, read as the reverse complement.
GCCTACCACGACGAGATGGAGGCGCTGAAGGCGATGGACCGCACGCTGCTCGGCGGCACACCGGAGGAGGTGCCGGAGCGTTTCACGGCGTCCTCGCCGCTCACGTACGTCGACGCGGTGAAGGCGCCCGTCTACATCTCGGCGGGCGTCAACGATCCGCGCTGCCCGATCCGGCAGGTGGAGAACTACGTGGACCGCCTCGCCGAGCGGGGGGCGACCCATGAGGTGTACCGGTACGACGCCGGGCACGGGTCGCTGGTCGTGGAGGAGCGCATCAAGCAGGTCCGCCTGGAGCTGGACTTCGCGGCGCGACACCTGCCGGGCTGATTCTTCTCCACCCCGTCCTTTCCCGAGGCCCTCGGGGGGTTGCAGGCGTATCCGGGGCTCCGCCCGGCAGCAACCCCGCCAGGGGGCGGGGAACCGCGCGAGCGGCCACATACGGCGCGCGGACGAAGTGAGAGGCGGGGGCCCGGGGGCGGAGCCCCGGGGGCCGGGGCAAAGACCGGGGTACTCGCGGGCACCCCGCGGCCCGGCCCCCCGGCAGGATTCCGTACCGTGGGGGTGTGTACCGGTTCCTGCTCACACCCCGCTGGTGGGGAATCCACGTCTTCGTCCTGCTCGCCATCCCCGTATGCATCTTCATGGGGTCCTGGCAGCTGGGCCGCTTCGAGGACCGCGTGCAGTCCCACAACGCGGCCGAGAAGGCCCCCGATCCCGCCACGCGGAAGGCCGAGCCGCTCGCCTCGCTGCTCCCCGTGGACCAGCGCACCTCCGGCCGCCCGGCCGCGGCGCGCGGCCGGTACGCCGAGCAGTTCCTGGTGCCCGGCCGCGAGGTCGACGGCAAGACCGGCAGCTACGTACTGACCCTGCTGCGCACCGACGGCGGCAAGGTGCTGCCCGTGGTGCGGGGCTGGATTCCCAAGGGCACCAAGGCCCCGGCCCCGCCCGCAGGCGAGGTGTCCGTCACCGGTGAGCTCCAGGCGTCCGAGAACGCGGGCTCCGACGGGGTGAACGCGGCGGGCGGCCTCCCGCCGGGCCAGGTCGGCATGATCAGCGCGGCGGCCCTGGTCAACCTGGTTCCGTATCCGGTGTACGACGCCTGGGTGACGCTGCCCAGCGCCGACGCCGGGATGACTCCGGTACCGGCGGCCGCGCCGCAGAACAGCGGGCTCGACCTGAAGGCGTTCCAGAACCTCGGCTACACCGGCGAGTGGTTCGTCTTCGCCGGGTTCGTGGTCTTCATGTGGTTCCGCCTGGTGCGGCGCGAGGCGGAAGCCCTGGAGGACGCCGAACTCGGCCTCGCCCCGGAGCCGGACGCGACGTCCGCGGACACCACGGCGGACACCCCCAGCGAGACCCCCTCGGCACCGCTTCCCGGCTGACCGGCAGCGCCGCGAGCCACCAGGCCGGTCGGGCAGGCGGCTACTGCGAGGCGACGGCCGGCTGCGTCGCCGCGTCCAGGACACCCGTCTTGTAGACCGTCCCGGCGCAGGCGTTCGGGATCTTCGCCTCCGCGGTCGGTGCGCCCGGCTCGGCGACGTGGGTCACCGCGACCGTGCCGTCCGCCGTCGCGCTCGGCGTACCGCCGTCCGTGCTGAACTGCGCCGTCCGGCCGCCGGCCGTGGTCGGCGCGGCGATCCCGCTGGTGCTGCCGTTGGGGGCCGCCGTCGGGCTCGGGCCGGGCGAGACCGGCGTCTTGGGGCAGGTGTCCGAGGGCACCCACGCGAACCGCACCTCGTACGCCGCGGCGGGGTTCAGCACCAGGTGCGTGGTCTCCTGCGAGGGGTCGGGCAGCCCGGCCGCCGGATCGCCCGCCGCGTGTTCCACGACAGTGATCTTCGAGGGGTTGGCCGCGCCCTGCGCCTGCACGTTGAACTTGCCGACCCCGCCGATCGCGCACTGCTTCTTCGACGCGTTGACGATGCGGAAGCTCCCGTACACCTTGCCGGTGGAGTCGGGCTTGCCGACGCTCGCCGACTTGACGCTCAGCGCGTCCGGCCCGCACGCCGGCGAGTTCGTCTGCACGGGTCCGCTGCCGACTCCGGTCGCGCCGCCCGCCGTGCCGCCGGTGGTGCCCCTGCCGGGCGTCGCGGGCATGCCCTTGCCGTCGGGTTTCCCGGGCGGCGTGCCCATCGCGGAGGGCTGATCGCCGTCCTGCACGCCGGTCGCCGGGTCGCCCGTCCGGATTCCGCCGGTGCCGGACGCCTGCTCGCCGTGCCCGGCGACGGCGGGCTGCTCGCCCGCGCTGCCCGCGGTGTTGGCGACGTGGATGAACGCCGGTACGGCGGTGGCCACGAGCAGCGCGGCCGCGACCGAGCCGACGACGGCCTGCCGCTTGCGGGTCCGGCGCAGGGGCACCGCGCCGCGCAGATGGTCGAGCGCCCCCTCCGAGGGCGTCAGGTCACCGACCGCGCCGTGCAGCAGGCTGCGCAGTGCCTGCTCCTCGGGCGAGTACGCCCCCGCCGGGACCGGCGGCAGGCCGTAGGGAGGGGTGCCGGTGTTGTTCTTGTCCGGCGTCTTGTCCACGAATCCGTATCCAGTCAGGTCGTTCAGGTCATTCGCGGGCCGCTGGTCCGGCCCGTTCTTCCCGTGCTCCCCGTGGTCCCCCGGCTGCCTGTTGCCGTACCTGTCGGGCCCGTTCATGCCGGTGCCTCCATGGCGACGCGCAGGGCGGCGATGCCGCGTGATCCGTACGCCTTCACCGAGCCCACGGATATACCGAGCGTCTCGGCGACCTGGGCCTCGGTCATGTCCGCGAAGTACCGCAGCCCGAGCACCTCGCGCTGGCGGCGCTGGAGCCCGCGCATCGCTTTGATCAGCGCGTCGCGCTCCAGTTGGTCGTACGCGCCCTCCTCGGCGCTCGCCATGTCGGGCATCGGTTTGGAGAGCAGCTTCAGTCCGAGGATGCGGCGGCGCAGCGCCGAGCGTGACAGGTTCACGACGGTCTGACGGAGGTAGGCGAGGGTCTTCTCCGGCTCGCGCACCCGGTTGCGGGCCGAGTGGACCCGGATGAACGCCTCCTGCACGACGTCCTCGCAGGAGGCGGTGTCGTCCAGGAGCAGGGCCGCGAGACCGAGCAGCGAGCGGTAGTGCGCGCGGTAGGTCTCGGTGAGGTGATCGACTGTGGTGCCGGCCGCCATCACCCCGTCAGCGCTCTCGTACGAGGTCGCCTGGGACGGTACGCGGGCGGGGCGGGTGGCGGGCATGGGCGCGATCACCGGCATGCCACCGGCCGCACCGGGGCGCCGGCGCGGACGGACGGTCGTCCCGCCGCGCACCGGAACCGCTCTGAAGTCGAGTACCTCTGCCACGCCTGTTGGACACGTTCCTCCCCGCCAGGGTTGTACGCGTACGACACCGTGTTTGGCGGTGCGACAAATGCCCTCATGCGTAACCGCTCTTCCCCAATGCCCCGATTTTTACGGCACCTTGAAGGGGCGACCGCATAGACGCTCCATGCCGGACTGCGGTTGCAGGGACATGGAAATGAATCGTGTAACAAGGCGTCGGTGCAGTTCAAGTGGTACAGACCAGCGACTTGCCCACAGAGCGTTCACAGATCGTACAAACCTGTAGCCCTCACCGGTCGGTGAATTCCCGGGCCGCCAACTCGGCGATGTGCGCGGCGTTCAGGGCCGTGCCCTTGCGCAGATTGTCACCGCAGACGAAAAGTTCCAGTACATGCGGATCGTCCGGCGAACTGCGCACCCGGCCGACCCAGGTGGGGTCGGTGCCGACCACGTCCACGGGCGTGGGGAAGTCGCCGACGGCCGGGTTGTCGAAGAGCACGACACCCGGGGCGGTCGCCAGGATCTCGTGGGCCCGCGCCACATCGACCTCGTTCTCGAAGCGGGCGTGCACGGACACGGAGTGCGTGGTGACGACGGGCACCCGCACACAGGTGGCGGCCACCGGGAGCCGCGGCAGGTCGAGCAGCTTGCGCAACTCGTCGCGCAGCCCCAGCTCCTGCGAGGACCAGCCGTCCTCGGCCAGCTCCCCGGCCCAGGGCACCACGTTCAGCGCGACCGGCGCCGCGAACGGGCCGAGCCCCTCGCCGACGGCGCGGCGCACATCACCCGGACTCGTGCCGAGCCCGGTCCCCGCGACCAGCGAGATCTGCCGCCGAAGCGCCTCGACGCCGGCCTTCCCCTCACCGCTGACGGCCTGGTACGTGGACAGGACCAGCTCACTCAGACCGAACTCGGCGTGCAGCGCGCCAACCGTGACGATCATGGCGAGGGTGGTGGCGTGCGGGCTCGCGACGATGCCGCGCGGGCGCATCCGTACCGCGTGGGGATTGAGCTCGGGGACCACGAGCGGCACGTCGGGGTCCATCCGGAAGGCGGACGAGCTGTCCACCACCACCGCGCCCTTGGCGGCCGCGACCGGCGCCCACTGGGCGGCGACCGCTTCGGGGACGAGGAACACCACGACGTCGGCCCCGTCCAGGGCCTCCTCGCTCAGCGCGAGCACCTCGCACTCCTCGCCCCGTACGAGCAGGGTGCGCCCGGCCGAGCGCGCGGACGCGACGAGGCGGACCTCGCCCCACACGTCCGCGTGCTCGGACAGGATCTGGAGCATCACCGCACCGGCGCCCCCGGTCGCACCGACGACCGCGAGCGCCGGTCTACGGGTCATCGCCCGGTGCCCCCGTAGACGACGGCCTCGTCGCTGTCGGAGTCGAGGCCGAAGGCGGAGTGCACGGCGCGCACGGCTTCGTTCACGTCGTCGGCGCGGGTGACCACCGAGATGCGGATCTCGGAGGTCGAGATGAGCTCGATGTTGACGCCCGCGTCGGAGAGCGCCTCGAAGAAGCCCGCGGTGACGCCCGGGTTGGTCTTCATCCCGGCGCCGACCAGCGAGATCTTGGCGATCTGGTCGTCGTAGCGCAGCGACTCGAACCCGATGGTGGGCTTGGTCCGCTCCAGGGCGTCGATGGCCTTGCGGCCCTCGGCCTTGGGAAGCGTGAACGAGATGTCCGTCAGACCGGTCGACGCGGCGGAGACGTTCTGCACCACCATGTCGATGTTGATCTCGGCGTCCGCGATGGCGCGGAAGATCGCCGCGGCCTCGCCCGGCTTGTCGGGCACCCCGACGACCGTGACCTTGGCCTCGGAGACGTCGTGGGCGACTCCGGAGATGATGGCGTGCTCCACCTGCTGGTCCCCTCGCGGTTCGTTGCTGACCCAGGTGCCCTGGAGTCCACTGAAGGACGAGCGCACATGGATCGGAATGTTGTAACGGCGGGCGTACTCGACGCACCGGTGCAGGAGCACCTTGGAGCCGGACGCGGCCAGCTCCAGCATGTCCTCGAAGGAGATCCAGTCGATCTTCCGGGCCTTCTTCACGACGCGGGGGTCCGCGGTGAAGACGCCGTCGACATCGGTGTAGATCTCACAGACCTCGGCATCGAGCGCGGCGGCGAGGGCGACAGCGGTGGTGTCGGACCCTCCGCGCCCCAGCGTCGTGATGTCCTTGGAATCCTGGGAGACGCCCTGGAAACCGGCGACGATCGCGATGTTGCCCTCGTCCAGCGCGGTACGGATCCGCCCCGGCGTGACGTCGATGATCCGCGCTTTGTTGTGGACCGAGTCGGTGATGACACCGGCCTGGCTTCCCGTGAACGACTGGGCCTTGTGGCCCAGGTTTTTGATCGCCATGGCAAGCAGTGCCATGGAGATCCGCTCTCCGGCGGTCAGCAGCATGTCGAATTCCCGCCCGGCAGGCATGGGTGACACCTGCTCCGCGAGCTCGATCAACTCATCCGTCGTGTCGCCCATCGCGGAAACCACGACGACCACCTGGTGGCCGTTCTTCTTGGCTTCCACGATCCGCTTGGCGACGCGCTTGATGCCTTCGGCATCGGCAACGGAGGAGCCTCCGTACTTCTGCACGACAAGGCCCACGTGCGCTCCTCGCTCAGTTCATTACTGGGTCGGCTCAGTCTAACGAGCGGGCCGGATTCGCCCGCGCCGTATCACTCCGTGAGATGTCCCGCTCACGAATTGATCACCGGGCGCTGTTCCGGACCGCTCGCACGGTCCACCTGCCCTTTTCCATGCCGGGTACGCGGACTGTGGGCGGCGTCACAGGCCCCCACGGCGGACGAGGACTGCGACCAGATAGCCGAGCCGACCGGTCACCCCACAAAAAAAAGGGGGGCTGGGCGAAGCCCACCCCCCCCCTGAAGACCAAACCAAACCCTGGTCACGGGTCCCGGGTCCCGAGACCCGGAAAAACGTATGGCTACTGACCCACGAACTGCTGGTAGTTCATGCCGTTGCAGCCGAAGGACCGCAGGCCGTAGGCGCCGCTGTCGTCTATGCAGCGGCCGGTGTTCTCGTTGCGGAAGGTCAGGGTGCCGTTGCCGTTGTAGTAGATCTCCCAGCGCTGGTAGTTCATGCCGTTGCAGCCGAAGGAACGCAGGCCGTAGGCGCCGCTGTCGTCTATGCAGCGACCCGTGTTGCCGTCCTTCATGACCCAGTTGCCGTTGGACTGGCCGTACAGGCCCCAGTACTGGTAGTTCATGCCGTTGCATCCGAAGGCCCGCAGGCCGTAGGCGAAGCTGTCGTCTATACAGCGGCCCGTGTTGAGGTTCCTGAGCGCTCCCGCGTCGAGGGCGTGGACCGGCTGGGCGCCGGGGCGGAGCTGAGTGGAGTGGGCGAGCGGGGCCGGGACCGACGGTGTGGCCGCCGAGGCCGTACCGGTGCCGGCGAAGGCGAGGGCCGCCGAGGCGGCGAGCGCTCCCGCGATCTTGGCCGCGCGCAGCGGCAGCCGCGTAAGGAGGTTCATGGTCGTCTCCTGTCCAGAGGGTGCCGCCCCAGAGGCTGGTGCGGCGGTCACCACCATCGACCGACCGGACACTCCCCGTCTTTGTACGGACGCGACACCATCCGGAAGTAACGGGTCCTTTGCCATGAGAGGTGCGATTGAGCCATCAAACGCCTTGATTGGCGCGGGAGTTCGTTGCGGGAGAGGGGGCGCCGCGAGCACCATCTCGGCGTCCGGCGACAGAAGGGCTTCGTGAAGGGGTTGCCATGGGTGCACCGCCGCTCCGCTACAGACCGCCGGGGCCCGGCCTCGCGCCACACGTCCACGGCTACTTCGGCTACCACTACCCCCCGCACAGCCCGCAGCGCCGGCTGGTCTTCCCGGACACGGCGTGCACCGTCGTCTTCGGGTTCGACGTACCGGTGCAGATCGTGGGACTCGTCGAGCCGGTGCGGACGGTGAGCTGCCGCTCGCGGGCCGATCTGCCGTTCACCACCGCCCTGTTGGGCCACCACGACGGCGGTGTACGGGGCGTCGCGGTGCGGCTGTCGCCGATGGGCGCCTACCGGTTGTTCGGCATCCCGATGTACGAGTGGGACCTGCCGCATCTGGACCCGGTGCACCTGCTGCCGCCCGCCCTGCGCCACCTCCCGGAGCGGCTGGAGGCGACGGCCGACTGGCCGCAGCAGTGCCGGCTCCTGGACGAGTACCTCGCACGGCTGCACGGCGCCGGCCTCCGCCCGCGCATCGCGCCCGAAGTCGCCTGCGCCTGGCGGGAGTTGGAGCTGCGCCGGGGCCGGGTGACGGTAGGCGACCTGGCCGCCGCCACGCATTGCAGCGTGCGTCAGCTGGAGCGGCGCTTTCGCGAACAGGTGGGGCGCTCACCCGGTGCGATCGCCCGCATCCTGCGGTTCAGGGCGGCGCTGCGGCTGCGCGAGAGCGGACTGCCGCCGTGCCTGGTCGCGCAGCGCTGCGGCTTCCACGACCAGGCCCACTACAACCACGTCTTCAAGGCGACGACCGGTCTCACCCCGACCCAGATGCCGGCCGTCCCGATGAACTGGTCCACCCGGGCCGCACGCCCCAACTCCCCGGCGTGGGAAGCCACTTGAAGTGAACCCCGGCTACTTCGCCTCGCGCAGACCCAGCGGGCCCGCGAGTTCCTCGGCCATGACGCGGCCCGCCTCCTCCGCCAGGGCGTCCTCCGCCAGATCCTGGTCGGTGTCGAGGCCGTCCAGCTCCTCCAGGGGCTGGTTGAGGCGGACGTGGGCGACCAGGGACTGGAGGGCGCGCAGGGCCGCGGAGGCCGTCGAGCCCCAGTTGGAGAAGTACGAGAACTGCCACCACCACAGGGCCTCGGTGGTGCGGCCCGCGCGGTAGTGGGCCAGGCCGTGGCGCAGGTCGGTGACGACATCGGCGAGGTCGTCGGAGATCCGGCACGGCACCGGCGCCTTGCGCGGCTCGTACGGGTCGAAGACCTCGGAGTACACGTCGATGGGTTCCAGCAGCCGGGCGAACCGCTCGCGCAGCTCGTCCACGTCCGCTTCCGGGCCGAGGTCCGGCTCGTAACGCTCGTCGGGGACGATGTCCTCGTGCGCGCCGAGCCGGCCGCCCGCGAGCAGCAGCTGGGAGACCTCCAGGAGGAGGAACGGCACCGCGCTGTCGGGCTCGTCGCCCTTGGCCACTTCCGTGACCGCGACGATGAAGGACTCGACCTGGTCGGCGATCTGGACCACGAAGGAGTCCGGGTCCTGGCTGGTCGCGTGCAGCGTTGCGTCAGACATCGAGTTGACCTTCCTCGTACCCCTCGTGGGCGTCATACATCGAGCAGCCGCCTTCCCTCGAAGGCCCGGCCCAGGGTGACCTCGTCGGCGTACTCCAGGTCGCCGCCCACCGGCAGTCCGCTGGCGAGACGGGTGACCTTGAGGCCCATGGGCTTGATCATGCGGGCGAGGTACGTCGCCGTGGCCTCCCCCTCCAGGTTGGGGTCGGTGGCCAGGATCAGCTCGGTGACCGTGCCGTCCGCCAGGCGCGCGAGCAGCTCGCGGATGCGCAGGTCGTCCGGGCCGACGCCCTCGATCGGGCTGATGGCGCCGCCGAGCACGTGGTAACGCCCGCGGAACTCGCGGGTCCGCTCGATGGCCACCACGTCCTTGGGCTCCTCCACGACACAGATGACCGTCTCGTCGCGGCGCGGGTCGCGGCAGATGTTGCACCGCTCCTCCTGCGCCACGTTGCCGCACACCGCGCAGAACCGGACCTTGTCCTTGACCTCAAGGAGGGCATGGGCGAGACGGCGTACGTCGGTCGGCTCCGCCTGGAGGATGTGGAAGGCGATCCGCTGCGCGCTCTTGGGACCGACGCCGGGCAGCCTGCCCAGTTCGTCGATGAGGTCCTGGACCACGCCTTCGTACAACGGAACGCCTCTCGTGGGTCGCGCTGGTGCTCTGATGCTTACGGTAGTTGCTTCACGTCCGCCTGAGTAAGGCGGGCGCGGGTTCTGATTACGTGCCGGGTACGGGTCAGAACGGCAGGCCCGGCATGCCGCCCATGCCCTGGGCCAGCGGGCCGAGCTTCTTCTGCTGGAGCTCCTGGGCGTTCTCGTTGGCGGCCTGCACGGCCGCGACGATGAGGTCCGCGAGGGTCTCGGTGTCCTCCGGGTCGACCGCCTTCGGGTCGATGGCGAGGGCGCGCAGCTCGCCCGAGCCGGTCACGGTCGCCTTGACCAGACCGCCGCCGGCCTGGCCGTCGACCTCGGTCGCCGCGAGCTCCTCCTGGGCGCGGGCGAGGTCCTGCTGCATCTTCTGGGCCTGCTGGAGAAGCTGCTGCATGTTGGGCTGGCCACCACCAGGGATCACGTTTCACTCCGGGTTTCGTCAGGAAGGCTTCGGCAAACGCTGCCGCTTTCGGCACTCCGAGCCTACGTGGTCGACCGGCCCGCTGCTCCGCGACTCTTTCGAGTGACGCGATGTGCGTTCCTATACCTGATCAAGGGGCACTTCCGGGCGGAAATACCTGGATATCGACCGCCCGGCCCTCCATTCGGCGGTAGGAATGGCAGGTCACAGAGGGTCACAGCAGCAGCGCGGAGGGAGCGGCCGGGTGAGCCAGCCGGAGATGCAGCCCGAGGGCCCCCCGGGGGAGGCCCGGCCCGGCGGGGGCAAGGAGACCGGTGACCTGACCGGCAGGCCGTTCCCGCGCGGCGACTGGGGCGAGCCCGCCGAGCGCCTCGACGAGCTGTACCGGTGGGTCGAGGCGGGGGCGCTGCGCACCGCGGACTGGTACCTCGCCGACCGGCTCTGGAAGCGCCGCGGCGCGCGTGGCCTGCGGGCCGGCACGGCGTGCGGGGCGGTCGCGGGGGCGGTGCTGCCGCTCCTGGACCTGACGGGCGCCCTGGAGGGCGCGGCGGGGTGGGGCTACCTGTGTCTGCTGCTCGGCGGGGCGTGCATGGCCTGCGACCGCTACTTCGGCCTGACCTCGGGCTGGATAAGGGACGTGGCCACCGCGCAGGCCGTGCAGCGGCGGCTCGGCGCGTTGCAGTTCGACTGGGCGTCGGAGAGCGTACGAGAGGTGCTCGGGCCCACCGAGGGCACGGCGGGCGAGGCGGCCGAGCGCTGCCTGTCGGTGCTGCGCCGGTTCACCGAGGACGTGACCGAACTGGTCCGCTCGGAGACCGCGGACTGGATGGTGGAGTTCCGCTCGGGTCCGGCGCCGCTGGTCATGCAGAGCCTGAACGCGGCGGCTCCGCGGACGGACGGGGCCCCTGGGCCCGGTCGCCTGCCCCTGCCGCCGGCGACCCGGCCGAACATGCCGCGCCAGCGGCCGCCGGAGGGGCCTCGGGGGTAGCGCCCTCGGGGGCCTCAGGAGTCAGACCCTCAAGTACCGCGAGTACCTCGGGTCCCTCAGCTGAAGATGATCATTGATCCCTGGGCCAGACTCCGGGTCGCCGCCGCGTGCAGGCCCAGCCACACGTGCCGCTCGCGCGCGAACGGGCTCTCGTCGTACGGGATGGGTCCGGCCGGTTCTTCGAGCGAGGTGGGCCGGTCCGGGGGCGCGGGTGCGGTCGGCGGATTGGCGGGATCTATCCCGATCGCGGGCGCCACGTACGCCAGCTCCCGCAGCAGGCCCTGCGCCGAGCCGAGCGGGCCGCCGCCCGCGAGGAGCTCCTCGTTGGACAGCGGTGCCTGGAAGTCGACCGGGACGTAGGCCCCCGCGTGGTCGTAGTGCCACACCAGGTGCGACTGCTGCGCGGTCGCCTCGAACATCTCCAGCAACTGCTCGTAGTCGCCGCCGAGTTCATCGACGGGGGTCACCGCGAGCCCGCACAGCAGGAGCAGGTAGGCCCGGCGCAGGAAGTGCAGGGCGTCGTAGTCGAACCCCGCGACGGGCGCGACGTCGCCGGAGAGACCCGGCATGTACGCGAAGACCGGCACCGGCGGCAGACCGGCGTCGCCGAGCGCCTTGTCGTACGAGGCGATCTCCTCGGCGAACGGGTTGTCGGGGCTGTGGCACAGGACGTCGACGAGGGGGACCAGCCACAGGTCACAGGCCAAAGCGGGCTCGCTCTCAACTCGTTCGTGCGATGGTCGGGACAGCGTAATGCGCTGGGTACTCTGCGCGAAGAGCGCCGGTCAACTGCCGGTACGGGGTGACCGATTCCCCTGCTGTTCCAGCCCCGGGGGTTTACCCAGCCGCTCGCCCGTTACTCGGCGCTGGGCGCCCGCGGGGGAGGACCGGGGAAGCCGCAGCCGGCCGACACGGAGGTCACATCTGCCAGATCCAGACGTCGTCCACCTTCTCGCCCGGCCGTCCGAGCAGTCGGCTCACCGCCTCGTACAGTTCGGGCGCCCTCGGCTGCGGGGGCAGGACCACGACCCCCGCCCGCCAGTAGTCCAGGTCCTGCCGCGCCTGGTTCTGCCAGTCCGTGCCGATGTCCGGGACCGGTTTGCCCGAGCGGATGTCGCCGAACAGGTTCGACGTCCAGCGCGGGGAGGCTCCGTAGATGCCGACGCGGTCCGGGCCCCAGGGGCCGTTGAAGTAGCCGCCGGGCACGGAGAAGCCGAGGCCCGTCGACGACTGCCAGTGCAGCGCCTCCGCCGAGCCGGGATCCGGCAGCGGCACCGGGACCAGCGACTTCCCGGGCTTCACGTACTTCTTCCACATCCCGGAGGAGATGAAATGCGGCACCTCCGGGCGCCCGTTCGTCGGGAACGACGTCGGGACGATCGGGATCAGCGCGAGCGCGATCGCCGCGAAGCCGACCGCCTTGTTCGCCCGCACCCCGCTGCGCGCGAGCCGCCCCGCGCCGAGCGCGACCAGTGCGCCAAGGGCCGGCGCGCAGATCATCGCCACCCGGCCCTCGATCACCGACTCGAAGAGCGGGCGGTGGGCGAGCAGCTTCCAGGGCCCGGGGAAGACCACGTCCGTGTACGGGATGCGGATCTTCTGGCCGAGGGAGAGGATCGCGGCCGCCGCGCCCGTGAACGCCAGCGCCTTCACCAGCGGCTCGCGCCACAGGCGTACGACCAGGGCGAAGGCGAGCGCCACCAGCGGCCAGCCGTAGAACGCGTTCTGCTCCGTGCGGTTCAGGGCCAGTTTGTCGGCCGTCGCGTCGTCGCCCAGCAGCGAACGGCTCGCGAACTCGACCAGCGCGAGCGGTGAGTTGCCCGCGCTGTCGCCGTGCAGCACGCTGTGATAGCTCTGCGCGCCGGCGAACTGCCAGTACAGCGGGTAGGCGATCAGGACCAGGCAGATCCCGAGCGCGTACCCGAGACCCTTCGCCAGCGGACGCAGAGCGGCACGCGCCGCATCGCGACGGGCCAGCGCGTACGACAGCGCGAACAGCGCCATGCCGAGCGAGGCGAGCAGCAGCACTTCCTCGCCGAGGAAGATCTGGTACGTCGTGAACAGGCCCAGGACCAGCCCGTCGCGGCGGACGTTCGCGCCCTCGCACACGCGCAGCGCGCGGTCGATGATCAGCGGGATCATGAACAGGACGCAGAAGTTCGGGTGCGCGTTGCCGTGCGAGATCATCGGCGGCGCGAAGGCCGCGAGCGCGCCGCCCAGGCCCGCCGCCCACCGGTTCTCGGTGACCCGGCGGGCGAACAGCCAGTACCAGGAGTACGCCGTCGCCGCGATGCCCAGCGTGAGGACCAGCGCCCACGTCACCGTCGGCCCGAAGGCCAGCGTGACGGGCGTGAACGGGACGGACAGGCCCAGCATCGGGGTGTTGCCCATGAGGTTCACGCCGTCGGGGAAGTTCTGGACGGTGGTGAACAGCGGGTCGCGCAGATGGGCCACGTTGTCCGCGGTGACCGCGAAGAACCACTCCCACTGGTTCTGGTCCTGAAGGGAGTCGGCGAGGTAGCCGTGCCGGAGGTCGGCCCACAGGTTCTTGTAGAGCAGGACGGAGGAGAGCAGGAACAGCGTGCCGAGGACGAGGTCCACGCGCCGGACGGCCCGCGCCTTGAGGCGGGCCAGCTCCCACAACACCTTGCCGTAGTCCGCCGCGCCGACCTTCGAGCCCTCCTGATGCGACCAGCGCACCGGCACCTCGGCGATCTCCCAGCTCTTGCGGCGGAAGAACTGGAGGATCTCGACGTCTATGCCCCAGCCGTCGAGACGGGCGTCCGCGAACGCCGCGCGCGCCTTCTCGCCGTCGAACAGCTTGAACCCGCACTGGGTGTCGCGGATGCCGGGCACGGCGACGGCCCTGATGAGCCGGTTGCCCATCCGGCCGAGGAGTTCGCGCAGCCGGCTCTGGTGGACTTCGATGTTCGCGTCGGGGTGGGCGCGCGAGCCGATCGCGGCGGCCGTCTCGCCCTCGGTCATCGCCTTGGCGAGCTGGTCCAACTCCTCGATGGGGGTGGCCAGATCGGCGTCCGTGAGCAGGACGCGGCGCCCGTAGGAGGCGAGCACCCCGAGCCGCAGGGCGTGCCCCTTGCCGCGGTTGGTCTCGCTGACGACGACGTTGATGCGCGGGTCGCGGGCGGCTGCCTCGCGGGCGACCCGGACGGTCTCGTCGGCCGATCCGTCGTCGACGACTATGAGTTCCCAGCTACAGCTGTCGCCGAGGTGGGTGCGTATGGCTTCGAGGGTGGGCGCCAGGCGCTGTTCCTCGTTGTAGGCGGGGACGACGACGCTCAGTTCGACCTGTCCGGCCACATCTATGTTCACCGGGGAAGCCGCTCCGCCCATGCGAGGGAATCGTCGTTGTAGGCGTTGATCAGGGCGCGGGCCAGCTCGAAGTCGCCCCGGCCGAGCGCGTCGACCACCTCGTCGTGGCCGGTCCACAGCCAGTCGCTGAGCTCGGCGTGGTCGCGCAGGTAGGGCACGGCGAACACCCAGCTCTGCATGCGAAGGCGGTGCAGGAAGTCGGAGATGTACGTGTTCCCGGCCAGCGCGCACAGCTCCCGCCAGAACCGCAGGTCGTAGCCGACCAGGATGTTCAGGTCACGGCCGCGGGCGGCCCGCGCGGCCTCCTCGCCGCGGCGGCGTACGGACACGAGGGCCGGCCCGTACGGTTCGAGCGAGCCGGGGACCGCGGCGCGGCGGAAGATCCCGTCGACCACCAGCGCCCGCGCCTCGACCATCCCCTTGTAGTCCCCGACCGAGAACACCCGCACGCGGAAGCCGCGGTGCTGGTCGGAGTCGAGCAGGCCCTGCGCGCAGAGGTCGACCAGCGCCTCCCGCACGGGCGTCGCGGAGACGCCGTACTGCTCCGCTATCTGCTTGACCGTGAATTCCACCCCGGGCTGCATACGCCCTGCGAGTACTTCGTCACGCAGCGCGTCCGCGATCTGTTGCCGAAGAGTGCTGCGGGTGACCGCTCCGCTCGCGGGCATGGCTCGCTCCCCTCCTCGGGCTCCGGGCCACCCTATGGGGTGCCCGGAAACCGGACAAAGGAGAGCGCCCATTTCCCCCCGGCGGAGGTGGTCAGACGGTGTGCTCGTCCGCGACGGTGAGCGCCTCGTCCAGGACCGCGAGGCCTTCCTTGGCCTCCGCCTCGGTGATGTTGCACGGCGGCACGACGTGGGTGCGGTTCATGTTGATGAACGGCCACAGGCCGTTCTTCTTGCACGCGGCGCCGAACGCGGCCATCGGCGCGTTGTCCGCGCCGCTCGCGTTGTACGGGACGAGCGGCTCGCGCGTCTCCTTGCTGCGTACGAGCTCCAGGGCCCAGAACACGCCGCTGCCGCGCACCTCGCCGACCGAGGGGTGCCGCTCGGCGATCTCGCGCAGGCCCGGCTCCAGGACGGTCGCGCCGATGCGGGCGGCCTGCTCGACGATGCCCTCCTCCTCCATCACGTTGATGGTGGCGACGGCCGCGGCACAGGCCAGCGGGTGCCCGGAGTAGGTGAGGCCGCCGGGGAAGGGGCGGTGCTCGAAGGTCTCGGCGATCTTCTGGCTGATCGCGACACCGCCGAGCGGCACGTACCCGGAGTTCACGCCCTTCGCGAAGGTCATCAGGTCGGGCACCACGTCGAAGTGCTCGCACGCGAACCACTTGCCGGTACGGCCGAACCCGGCCATGACCTCGTCCAGGATGAGGACGATCCCGTACCGGTCGCAGATCTCGCGCACGCCGGGGAGGTAGCCGGGCGGCGGCGTCATGATGCCCGCGGTGCCGGGCACGGACTCCAGGATGATCGCGGCGATGGTGGCAGGGCCCTCGAAGGCGATGGTGTCCTCAAGGTGCTTCAGCGCACGCGCGCTCTCCTCCGCCTCGGTGGTGGCGTGGAAGGGCGAGCGGTACAGGAACGGCGCCCAGAACCGCACGACCCCCGCCGAGCCGCTGTCGGAGGCCCAGCGGCGCGGGTCACCGGTGAGGTTGATCGCGGTGTTCGTACCGCCGTGGTACGAGCGGTAGGCGCTCATCACCTTGTGGCGACCGGTGTGCAGGCGGGCCATGCGGGTGGCGTTCTCGACGGCTTCCGCGCCGCCGTTGGTGAAGAAGATCTTGTCGAGGTCGCCGGGGGTGCGCTCGGCGATCAGCCGGGCCGCCTCCGAGCGGGCCTCGACGGCGAACGCGGGCGCGAAGGTCGTCATCTTCGCGGCCTGCTCCTGGATCGCGGCGACGACCTTGGGGTGCTGGTAGCCGATGTTGGTGAAGACGAGGCCGCTGGTGAAGTCGAGATAGCGGTTGCCGTCGTAGTCCCAGAAATAGGACCCCTCCGCGCCGGCCACGGCGAGCGGGTCGATCAGTCCCTGGGCGGACCAGGAGTGGAACACGTGCGCACGGTCGGCGGCCTTCACAGCCGCGCCCGCCTGCGGATCAGGGGTGCCTTGAGGGGTCATGCCCCCAGGGTAAGGAGCCCCAGGCGGCACCAGCCATGGCCACCCTGTCCACGTTGACCCGCAGGGCTCGGCAAGGTGTCGGCCCATCCCCCCGGCACCTAAGCCCCGGACACCTAAGGGGCGCGGGAACCCCAAGGCCCGGATACCCAAGGGGGCGCGGGGAACTGCGCGACCAGCCACATACGGCCCGCACGCACCGACACACACCCCCCGTCAGGAAACCCGCACTATTCTCGGCGTGCGGGGGCGGCAGGGATCGGGGAAGGTACGGCCGACGTGGGCATATCGGGGACGTTGGGGCCGGGGGATCCGGAGCGGATCGGAAGCTACCGGCTGCTCGCCCGGCTCGGCGCCGGCGGCATGGGCCAGGTGTATCTGGCACGCTCGGACCGCGGGCGTACGGTCGCCGTCAAGCTGGTGCGGCCCGAACTCGCCAACCAGGACCACTTCCGCGGCCGCTTCCGCCAGGAAGTACTGGCCGCGCGGCGGGTGGCCGACCGATGGACCGCGCCCGTGCTCGACGCCGACACCGAGGCACCCGTGCCGTGGGTGGCGACCGGTTACGTCGCGGGTCCCTCCCTCCAGTCCGTCGTGACGGGCCCGCACGGCCCGCTGCCCGAACGTTCCGTACGGGCCCTGGCACGCGGCCTCGCGCACGCGCTCAAGGACATCCACGGCGCCGGGATCGTGCACCGCGACCTCAAGCCGTCCAACGTCCTCCTCACCATCGACGGCCCCCGCGTCATCGACTTCGGCATCGCCCGCGCCCTGGAGACCGTCACCGACGGCGGTCTGACGCACGCCGGCTCGCTCGTCGGCTCGC
Source organism: Streptomyces sp. NBC_01431 (assembly GCF_036231355.1). NCBI lineage: Bacteria > Bacillati > Actinomycetota > Actinomycetes > Kitasatosporales > Streptomycetaceae > Streptomyces > Streptomyces sp. NBC_01431. The sequence goes on along the minus strand of NZ_CP109496.1, from coordinate 4,413,295 downwards.
CCGGGTTCATGGCACCGGAGCAGGTGCGCGGCGACCCGATCACCCCGGCCTGCGACATCTTCTGCCTCGGCTCGGTCCTGGCGTACGCGGCGAGCGGCAGCATGCCTTTCGGGGAGCCGACGAACGGGGTGCACGCGCTGATGTTCCGCATCGCGCAGGAACCGCCCGACCTCGACGGCGTACCCGAAGGGCTCCAGGAGCTGATCGGGGACTGCCTCCACAAGGACCCGGCGGCCCGCCCGAGCCCGGAGCGCATCCTGCGACGCGTCCCGGACGACGCCGACGACCCGTGGCTGCCCGCGCCGCTGGTGGCCGAACTGGGCAGCCACGCCGTGCAGTTGCTCGACATGGAGATACCCCCGGCATCCGTCCCGGAGCGCCCGGAACCGGCCCCCGCGCCCGTCCCCACCCAGCCGTCCACGCCGCCGCTCACCCGGCCGACCACGCCGCCCGCCCATCCGCCCCGGGGGTACGACCCGTACGCCCCGGAGGCCCCGCCGCAGCGCAGCGCGAAGTCCACGGCGGCGCTGATCGCGGTGGCGATCGTGGTCGCCGCCGTCGCGGGCGGCTCGGTGTACGCGTACATGAGCAGCGGCGCCACCGGCACCACGGGTGACCGGGGAGTCAGTCCCCCAGCCACCAACTCCCCATCCCACTCAAGGAGTTCGGGCAGCCCGGACGACATGTCCCCCGCCACGCCCGGCGGAGTACCGCAGCCGTACGTCGGCTCCTGGTCGGCCACCATCGCGGGCGGCAACACCCGCAGCCTCGTCATCCGGCCGGGCGGAGTCGGCGACACGGTGCTCACGCTCACCGCCGACGGCAGCGGCTACCACTGCGTCTTCCGGGCACGCCTGACCGAGGCACCCGCGTCGGCCGGCGCCCCGCTCCAGCTCGGCCCCTCCGAGGTCGGCCCCGGCTCGACCGGCGCGTGCAACCCCGGAAAGCCCAGCACCGTCACACTGCTGCCGGACGGCCGACTGCACCGCCAGACCGTGGGCACTGGCGAGTTCCTCGACTACACGAAGGGCCACTGACCGAGCAGGGTCACCACCGACCGCAGCAGCAGGGTGTGCACGAACCGGTCCGGCCCGGACGGTACGGACCGCCACAACAGCGGCCAGGTGTGCCCGGTCAGCCCCGGGACCGGCACATAACTCACGCTGTTCGACGCCGAGTTGAACGGTGTGACCCCGACGGGCCAGACCCGGTGCGAGGTGCTGCCCGGCGCGACGAGGAAGTACACCGCCCGCTGCCCGTTCGCCTCCACGACGATCGGCCCCGGATCGCCCCCGGTCAACCGCTCCAGCGCCTCGGCCGTGCGCAGCCCGCCGTCACCGTCGATGCGTACGGCGTCGAATTGCACGCCCGCTTTTCTGAGTTGGAACCCGGAGCGCGGAATCCAGTCCAGGTTTACGTCGCCGATTTGCGTATCCACGGGGACAGTTTGGGTCCGTCCCGCTAGCGTTTTCCATGGCCTCAGAGGGACCGTCGGGGAGCCGTTGACCAGCCCCAACTCCCTTGATGAGGAGTCGAATTCGGCGGGGCTGAGTTGAGACCGGTTGAGACCGGTTGAGTCGGAGCGTGATCGCAATGGCACGAGCGGAAAACAAAGTGACGGCGGGCCCGACGGCCCAGATGGTGGCCAATCTGGCCCGCAAATTGCGCGTACGGAAGGGGTGGACGCAGGAGCAATTGGGGAAGCAGCTGGGATTCTCCGGTGCCGCTGTGAGCGCCATGGAGACCCTGGCCCAGCCCGCATCGGACGACATGCTGGTTCAGCTGGAGCGGGTCCTCGGCGACGGCATGGGCATCTTCGAGGATGCCCGGGTGCCAGTACGCCTGGAGAAGTTCCCGGTGCAGTTCCAGGACTACGCCCTGCTGGAGCAGCAGGCGTTGGTGATGCGGCCGTACGTGACCTTCGTCATCCATGGCCTATTCCAGACCGAGGAGTACGCACGGGCGCTGATCGGCGGCGGCTACCCGCCCTTTCCTGAGCAGCGCGTCGAGGAACTGGTGGAGGCGCGGATGGCACGCAAAGTGCTCTTCGACCGGAACCCGATCGCACTGATCGAGATTGTGCTGGAGGAGTCGGTACTGAGGAGGGTGATCGGCGGGCCGGAGGTCATGCGTGGACAGATGCTGCACCTCGCAGAATGTGCGCGTAGGCGTAACGTGACGCTCCAAGTACTGCCGATGGACTGCGGGTTGAGTGGTGAACATTCAGGTGATCGAGGCACGATGAACCTAGTGGAGACCCTGGAGCACGATCGTCTCGCCTTCCTGGAGGTGCAAGGCGAAAGCCTGCTGATCACCGACCCTCCAAAGGTGAGTACGCTCGCCCAGCGCTATGCGAAGATCCAGGCACAAGCCCTGGATCCTCGCACTTCACTGGGCCTCATCGAGGAGTTGGCGGGAGAGCAGAGATGAGCAGCATGCTCCAGTGGTTCAAGTCCAGCTACAGCGACAGCGGAGGCGGTGACTGTGTGGAAGTGGCTCTCGCCTGGCGCAAGTCCTCGTACAGCAACGCAAGCGGCGGGGAGTGCATAGAGGTGGCCCTCCCCTGGCAGAAGTCCTCCTACAGCAGCGACAGCGGCGGCCAGTGCGTAGAGGTGGCCGCCTGCCCCCAAGCCGTCCACGTGCGGGACTCGAAGGTGGCCGATGGGCCCTCCCTCGCTGTCGATCCCCGCGCGTGGACGGCGTTCCTCGGGTGGGAGTCGGCGTCGGTCAGGTGAGGGCGGCGCTGCTGCCGCACAGCGCGTTTTCCTCGTAGGCGTCGAGCGCCAGCAGCGCCGCGCCGATCCAGCCCGCGCCCGGCCCGAGCAAACTGGGCCTGATGGACGGGAGTTGGCGGTGGCCCCGGGCGGTGACGTAGTGCTCGAAGCTGCGCCGGGTCGGGGCCAGAAGGGCGTCACCGGCGTCCGCGACGCCGCCGCCGACCACCACCAGCTCGACGTCGAAGAGGTTGACCAGCGTCGCGATGCCGATGCCGAGCCAGTGGCCCAGGTGCGCCAACTGGGCTCGGGCAGTGGGGTCTCCGGAGCTGGCGGCCGTCGAGACGGTTTCGCCGGTCACCCGGGACGCGCCACCCGCGAGGGTGGCGAGCAGGCCCTGCGGCTCGGTGGCGGCGGCCGACCTGCCGTACCGGCCGAGCGCGGGGCCCGACGCGAGGGGTTCGAGACAGCCGACGATGCCGCAGCCGCAGCGCTGCCGGCCGTGTGGATCGACGATCATGTGGCCGAGCTCGGTGCCGATGCCGGTGCGTCCGCGAAAGAGCCGGTCGTCCAGGACGAGCCCGCCGCCGACCCCCGTACCGACGGTCACGAACGCCATGTACGAGGCACTGTTGCCCATGCGGTACTCCGCCCAGCACGCCGCGTTGGCGTCGTTGTCGACCACCGTTGGCAGGCCGGTGGAATCTTCAAGCAGGTGGCGGAAGGGCAGGTCGTGGTAGGCGTTGTTGGGGGCGGTGCGGATGCGGCCCTCGGGCCAGCTGACCAGACCGGCCGCCCCGACACCGAGGGCGACCACGCCCGGGTGGCGGTCGCGCAGCCCGTCGATGAGCCGGGAGGCGGCCCGCAGCACGGCCTCCTGGTCGTCCGCCGGGCACGGCACCTGCGGTACGCGTTCCAGGACGTGCCCCTTGGCGTCCACTACTCCGGCAGCGATCTTCGTTCCTCCGACATCGAGACCGATGGAGCGCGCGGCGCGCTCGTGAGGGGTGGCAGAAGAGCCCATGCGGTGTGCTCCTAGCGGGATCAGCGAGGTTGGAGCTGGATGCCCAGGCAGTTCTCCAGCGCGATCAGGGCAGCGCCCTGCGCACCTCGTACGACATCCAGCGGCTTGGTGACGATGTGACAGTTGCGACTGATCTGAAAGGTGTGGTCGGGGAAGTTCCGCAGCGCGCGCAGGAAGGCGTTGGCCGCGCGGCGGCCCGGACCGCCGGTGATGAGGTCCTCGGCGGCGTAGATGACGATCTGGCTCGGCCCGAAAGTGGTGAGCAGGGTGGCGATGCCCCGGGCCAGTGAGACCCCGGCCTTGCGGAAGGCGGCGGTCGCCTCGGAGGCCTGGGCGGTGCCGCCGTCGGCGAGCGCTATGGCGGCCTCCAGACCGTCCAGCTCCCGCCCGGTGCGCTCCTTGACGACCGCCGGAATCGCACGGTTGCCGAGCTGGCTCTCGATGCAGCCGCGCATCCCGCAGTCGCAGGCCCTCCCGCGCGGCCACACCTGGTAGTGCCCGAACTCGATTGGCACCGCGAGCCGTTCACGGCGTACGACCACTCCCGCGCCCACGCCGTCACGGATCAGGATGACGGCGAACGTCGGGCAATCGGCGCCCACCCCGAGCCGCTGCTCGTACGCGGCGAAGGCGTGCGCGTCGTTCTCCACCGCGGTCTTGCAGCCGAACGCGGCCGCAAGCTCGGGGCCGAGCGGGAAGTCCACCCATTCATAGGGGGGCGGACGGTCCTTGCCCCGGTCGTCGGGGGCGTTCAGGAGGTGCAGGACCATCCCGGTGTCCGGATCGACGGGACCGCCGACCTGCACGCCGAGACAGAGCCTGCTCCTCGGGAACCCGCAGCCCAGCCGGTCCGAGGCGACCTGCGCCGCCAGTTCCGCCGCGTGCTTGACGACCTCGTCCGGGTCCATGTCGGTCAGGTCCCGGCGCGAACGTGCCACCACTCTTCCGTCGATCTCGGACAGGACCGCGACCAGCTTGTAGGGCTGGATCTCGATTCCGATCGCGAAGTGTCCGTAGTCGAGTTCGTGACTGCGGCGGAGTATCTGCCGCACCTTGGCATCGTCGTTCGCGTTCATGTGTCACCTTGCGCGGGGCGGTGGTGGTGCGGACTCTGTCAGGTCATGGCCGTCGGATCGACGGCCTCGGGGTAGTTCTGAGCGGCGGCCCGGATGGCGATCGGGGTGAGCGTGATGACCTCCTCGGTCTGGCCCGGCCAGTCCTCCTCGCGAGCCACCCGGCGCAGGGTGTCCGTACGGCCGGGCGCCACGCAGCCGTACAGCGCCTGCACGATCTCCACCTCGTCCGTGTCCTCGAACTCGTCGTACGGAATGTGCTCCCCCATGAGCCGGCGGCTGCGCTGGGCGTACGGCAGGTGGCGTACGCACTCCGTCAGGAACTCCGCCCTCGGCTCGGCCCCGGCGGCCGCAGGCTCCGGCATGCGGTCCGGGCGCAGGGCCCGGTCCCGGAAACTGTTGACGGCGCGGGCGACGGTCTCCACGGCGAGCGGATCGATGTCGTCCCGGCGAACTCCCGTTGTGTGAGCGCGAGTTGCTGTCGCTATGGCGGTCAGCCAGAGCCGTACGACGTGGTAGCCGTACGCCGCCCATTCCTCTCGGGAGGCCAACTCGTGGGGGCTGGGTGGCGGAGGCGGCATCTGGTGGGTGCCGTGGGCCGCCTCCTTGATGCGGCCTAGGCGGTGTTCCAGCTCGTCGTCGGTGATCCTGGCGTCGACCTCGGCGTCGACGCCGCGCAGGAAGCGTTCGAAGGCCGGGTGCAGCCGGCGCAGCTGAAGGGCCGCCTCCCCCGGTGTGGGGGCCTGCGGGTGGGGCCGGCTCGTCACGAGACCCTTCTCATCCCTGCTGGGCATGCGGACCTCCTTCTTGGGAGTGGGTTTCGGGAACGGGGTTGGTTGTGGGGTGGATGGTGGGGTTGATGGCGGGTGTGGCTTGGGGTTTGGTCTCGGGGTGGGGCGGGAGTTCCAGGTGGGTCTCCAGGGCGCTGCGCAGGGCGGCGCGGGCATGGCGCAGGTTGCTTCGCACGGTCCCGGACTTCAGGTCCAGGAGCTCGGCGATCTCGTCCGTGCCGTAGCCGTCCAGGGCGAGGGCGAGTACTTCGCGCTGCCGGGGCGGGAGTTCGCGCAGGATCTTCAGCACCTGGGCGTACTCGTCCGGATGGGTGGATTGGTGGTGCGGCGCGGGTGCGAGGCGGGCGTTCAGGGACTCCAGTGCGACGCGCTTGCGGTCGCGTTCGGCCTTCCTGATGTACGCACGCCAAGCGGTGGTGCGGACCCATCCGACGGGGTGCTCGCAGCCCGGCCACTTGTGCAGCAGTGCCTTCATGGCTTCCTGCGCGGAGTCCTCGGCCTCTTCGAAAGAGGCACCGGTCCGCATGAGGTAGCGGACGGTCTTTGGGAACTCTGCGCGGAAGAAGTCGTCGTAGTCCACCAGACCGGGGCTCACGGCCACCTCCTTGATGGTTGGTCACCTATAGGGGGCGGCGGGGGTGGGATCCGTGCAATGCGCTGCGCGGCGGGGTGGAATTTTTTTGCTCGGGTCAATTGGGGGGTGCGCGGAGGGGGTTGACGCAGAGCCCTCCCTGCCCTCGGGGGTCGCCCCCCCGGGCCGGGGTTGATCGTCGGGTGCGGGGCGTCTCTGGCTGGTCGCGCAGTTCCCCGCGCCCCTTTTGGGGCTGGGCACCCTGCACCCCTCGGGGATTCGCCCCGGGCGCGGGTTGATCGTCGGGTGCGGGGCGTCTCCGGCTGGTCGCGCAGTTCCCCGCGCCCCTTCAGGGCTGGGCACCCCAGCTAAGGGGCCTGCTACCAAACTGGGACAGAAGCAGATTGCGTCCGCAACACACGTTCGATAGACATGATCTCGCCACGCGCTTCAAGCCTGGCGATTCGTATTGGCCGTGTCTGTTACGGGGGTGTGTGCGTGAAGTTCGACATGGGGTCCACGACTCTGTCCGATCTGGGGAAGAGCACCGATGGGTCGAGTACTGATCTCGGCGCGTTGATCCGGCAGTTGATCGCTGCGGCGGATCCGCTGGAGGGGAAGTTCAACGGCGCGGGTAAGTCCGCGTTCGACACGTTCAAGGCGCACGCGGATGAGATCACCAATGACCTGAACGGGTCGTTGCAGGACATTCTGGGCGGGCAGTCCGGGATGGACTCCGCGTTCGGGTCTGGTGATCACGAGCAGGAGTCCAACGCGCATCAGAACATGTCGTCGGCGAACTTCGACGCGGCTCGTTTCGGCGCGCGTCACTAACTACAGGGGGCAGGGATCATGGGTCAGAACCAGGACCGGCGTAGTTACGACACGGGGGCTTCGACCGAGGTCCAGGGTGGTCTCGCGGGGATCATCGGGCATCTTGAGCGCGTTCTCAACGACCGTGACCGCGCGGTGAAGGCCGCGATGGCCGAGTTCACCGCCGACGGTGTTTCGGACGAGTACCACGGCAAGGAACTGCGCTGGAACAAGGCCGCGAACGAGGTCCGCGACATCATCCGGCTGGTGCGCGGGACGCTGGAGCTCAATGACGGCACGGCGCATTCGACGCTGTCCAAGGCGAAGGCCGCCGTCGACGCGATCGGCTGAACTGGGCGCAGTTGTAGGGCAGTTGTGGTGTGCGTGACGGGGGTGTGTGGTGGGTAGCTGGGATGTTTCGCCGGCGGGTGTGTCGGGTGTGCTGCAAAAGACGGCGCATGCGGCTGAGGCGATGTCGACGGCCGGGACGGGTATGCAGACCAGTCTGAAGTCGGCGGCTTCCTCGGCGGGGACGATTTCGGGGCCGTACTGCGGTACGGCTCCTCCGATCGGGCCGGTCGGTGCGGCGCTGGGTGAGTTCATGGAGCACAAGGCGCAGGAGCTCGGTTACATCGCGGTGCGGACGGGGCGTTCGATGCAGGGCGCCTTCGATGCCACCACCGCCTACATTCACGGTGATCTCCAGATGGCCGCGAACAAGCAGGCGCAGGCCGTCAAGGAGCCCGTCATCAATGACAAGGGCCAGGAGATCGGGCCCGACGGCAAGCCCGTGCCCGCTCCCCCCGCCGACAAGAATGCTGACGCGTCGGGGGCGGGCCAGTGAGCAAGGATGTGATCGAGCCCGGCGGGATCCCGATGTTCACCGGGAACCTGGAGCAGCTGGGCAAGGACGCGGCCGCGCTGACGAAGCAGGCCGGTGAGTTCCGTACCGGTGGGTCCGATGTCCACCAAGAGTTCCAGGGCCTGTCGGCGTGCTATCACGCCCCGGAGGCGGACCAGTTGTTCGCCACGACGCTGGCCGTGAAGACGAAGGCGGACGATTTCGCCGACGGGCTGGAGAAGGCGGCCGCCGCGCTGACCGCGTACGAGAGTGACGTGCGGCCGCTGGTGGAGAAGCTGAAGAGCCTGCGGGCGGAGGCGTTCACCTTCACCGACAGCATCGAGGGCGATGACCACTGGCGGCGCGACCAGAAGAAGGTCGACCACAACGAGCGGCTGATGAACGATGTCGCCGCCGCGATCGCCGCGTTCACCGCCGCCGAGCGCACCTGCCACGACAAGATCACCGCGCTGGTCGGCGGAAGCAAACTGACCGTCGATGACGGCAGCCACAAAGACGGCATGTACGGGTACTCCGAGGACGCCCTCAAACACGCCGAGGAAACCCCCTGGGGCGGCCACGCCGAACGCGAGTACACCGGCCTCGCCTGGGCCTGGCACCAGGTGAAGAGCTTCGTGTGGGACGGGTTCATCGTCGACGGGATCTGGGGCACGGTCAAAGGCCTCGGCACCCTCGTCGGTGTCGACGGCTGGGACAAGGCCGGTCAGGCCTGGACCGGGCTCGCGAAACTCGCCACCGGCCTCGTCATCACCTCCACCCCGCTGGCCGGGGTGTTCTGGACCGTCCCCGACAAGAACATGCCCTCCTGGCTCCGTGACTCGCGTACCGCGATGAAGGAGACCGGCAAAGCCCTCGTCGCCTGGGACGAATGGGGCAAGAACCCCGCCCGCGCGGCCGGATCGGTCACCTTCAACGTCCTGACCACCGTCTTCACCGGCGGCAGCGGCACCGCCGCCAAAACCGGCGCCGTCGCCAAGGTCCTCTCCGTCACCGGCAAGGTCGCCAAGGTCGTCGACCCCATGACCTACGTCGCCAAGGCCGGGAAATTCGGCATCATCAAAGTCGGCGACCTCTTCGGCAACCTCAAGAACATCACCTTCGGCGCATCCAAAACCGCCCTCCCCGGCCTCGGCCACCTCGACAACATCTCCTTCGCCGACGACACCCCCGTCATCAAGGGCAACTACGTCGAATGGCCCGGCGGCAGCCGCCTCAACCTCGACGACGGCAAGGTCTACAAACCCGACGGCACTCTGGCCCCGGCCCACGTCGAGCTCTCCGCCGACGACATCGCCAAGCTCAAGAGCTCCCTGCCGCACGCCGCCGAATCCGTACCGGCCGGGGTCAAGCAGCCGGTGCTGGTCGGCGCGGGCGACCGGGCCGGACACGTCGGCGACCACCCGGCCACCCCGGGCACCCACACCCCCGGCGGCACCGCCCGCGACCTGGGCCACGGCGCGGCCAACGACCTCGACCGGGGTGCGACGGGCGGGAGCCGCGGGGGCGGTCCCTCGACGGGCGACACGGCGGGACACGCGGCGGACGCCGGACACGGCAGCACCCCGGGCCACGGCGGGCACGGGCCCTCCTCCGGCGGCCACGACTCCACCACCGGCGGGCACGGCTCCGGCTCCGGCGGCCACGGCTCCGGCGGCGGGCACGACGGCTCGGGCGGCGATGCCGCGCACCCGGACGGGCACCCGAGCGGCCACGAGCCGCGGCAGATCGACGCCGCGGAGCGCAAGCGCCTCATGGACGAGCACGTCCGCAGGGCGAACGAGGACCCGGCCTGGCGCGAGAAGTACTACAACACGCTCGGCCACCGCAAGAGCGTCGAGACGCTCGTGGACGGCGTCGAACTCCCCCAGCTCGTGGAGATGCCGAACGGCAGCTGGGTGCCCCGGCACGCCCTGCCGCACGGCCCGTCCGAGTTCAAGTTCGGCAAGACGGCGCTGAACCTGGACTCGGTCGACCCCCGGCACCTGCCGAACCTCGACGAGGCGGCGAAGCACCGCAAACTCGGTGTCGACCTCACCAATGCCCAGAAGGCATTCGACGAGGCCCCGAGCCCCAAGGCCCAGAAGGACCTTGCCGCGGCGCAGCTCGCTTATGACAAGGATCTCCTCGGAACGCCGAACAACAGCAAACTGTCGGAGAAACTCGGCGAACTCGCGGCCGAACTGCACGTGGTTCCCAAGGAATTCCCGACCGCCGACTGGATCGACCTTCCCAAGACGCCCAACGGTGCCAACATGTTCGACCAGCTCTACAAACTGGACGACAACGGGAAGTACCTCATAGTCGAGGCGAAGGCGCCTTCCGGGGAGCTCGGCTGGCGCAAGGGTTCCGGTACGGCCGCGAACATGATGGTCAAGCAGGGGACCAAGGAATACGTCCACACCATCCTCACGGAGATGTGGAATCGCGGCGGCAAGGACCGGGACATCGCGGACGCCCTCTTCGACGCGCTGGAGGACAACAAGATCGATTACGTCCTGGTGAAGGCGGCCGACAACACGGGCTCCTACGCTGGTGCCGTGATGGAACACTTCAAGATTTAAAGGAGAGCACCAGTGGTCACGAGCGTCCCCCGCCATGACTTTCCCGTCGTGCAGATCAAGGAGGACATGGAGGGGCTCCTGGCGAGCACCAACCGGGTGCTCCAGCGGCTCGAAGGGTCGGAGATGTCCCGGTCCCGGGCCCTGGACAGCGCGCTGACCGTGGCCTACTCGTACTGCGCGACCGACCCCGACGCGGGTCAGTTCGAGACGTGGGAGGCGTGGGTCACCGCGCTCCAGGTCGGGTGCGGGTTGTTCGACGCGGCCGCGGCGGCCGAGGGGCCCGTACCGTGCCGGATCGGGAGCAAGGGCGAGGTGAAGAACCTCCCGGCGACCGGCCCGACGTCCTACACGCACGCCGGGGCCTGGCTCACGACGGTCTACCTCGCGGTCATCTGCCGCGACAACGACCGCCTGGAACGGCTGATGAACGTGCCCGTCTCCCTGCTCCGCGCATCCGGGCAGGTCTTCGACGAATACATGTACTCCTGGGTGGAGACCCTCCAGAGCCTCTTCCACGGCCGCGACGACCTGGGCGACAAGCTCCAGGCCGCCTTCCACGGCACCGATCCCCAACAGGCGACCATCGCCGACCCGGACACGACACTCAAGCTCGTCTATCCGTCCATCAACCTCTTCTACCGCTTCGTGAAGCGGGACGCGGCCGAGTTCAACGAGGCTCTGGGCGAGGCCCTCACCTGGCACAAGCAGTACTGGACCGGCGACGAGGCGCGCTCCCTCACCCGGGACGGCCTGGTCGCCCTCGGCCCGCTGGCCCTCACCTGCATGGCCGCCGACGCCGCGTTCCCCATCGAGGTCGTCTCCGAATACCTGCCCAAGCACCTCGTGAAGCGGTCCTGGGTCGGAGAGTACGAGGCGTGAGCGCTACACCGTGCTGATCAGCTCCTGGAACGGCTGTGCCGACTCCACGCCGGAGCGGCCGAACGGGGCGTCGAAGCTCCACACCAGGAACAGAAGGAAGGCGAAGGATCTCCGCACCGCGGATGAAGCGGTTCGACCTGTCCGTGAGGAACTGAGCCATGACAACGAAGATTTCGCGGCCCGCGTACGACCCGGGCGACGGCTCGGCCGAGCGGCTGGCTCAGATCGACGCCGACACCCTGGCGGAGATCGACGACCTTGGTGAGTATCCGGACAGCTTCGGTCTCACCTTCAGCAAGGCGCTCACCACGGCACGTGTCCACGCCCTCCACGACCCCACCGCGAACGCGGTCGAGTCGTGGGAGGCCTGGGTCGCGGCGATGCAGACCGGCTCCGCGCTGTTCGCGGCGGTCACCGCGCCCGAGGGCAGCACGGTGGAGTGCCTGATCGCGCACAAGCCGCGCACCATCCCCGCCATCCCTCCGGCGCACTTCAGTGACGCCGGCACCTGGCTGGAGGCCTTCTGGCTCGCCGTCATCTGCCGGGACCAGAACCGGATGAACCAACTCGCCGCCGTTCCGGTCGAGTTGCTGCGTGCCTCGGGAGCGGAGTTCGAGGAGTACATCTACCCCTGGGTGGAGGCCGTCCAGGCGTATTGGATGCAGCGCCCCGAGCTCGGCGAGAAGCTGGTCGCCGCGTTCGACGGGACCAGCCCCGACGCGCTGCGGTTCGTGGACCGCGAGCTCATGCTCAAGATCCTCTATCCGCCGCTCAACGTCTTCTACCGCTTCATCACGGGCGACGAGGAGAAGTTCAGCGCGGCGCTCACCCAGGCCGTCGAGCTGCACCACGAGTACTGGACCGCCGACGAGGAGCGGCGCGAGGACCTCGACGGTGCCGTCGCGCTCGCCCCGCTCGCCCTGGCCTGCCTCGCCCACGACGCGGGGATGCCCATCACGGTGGAGTCGGAGTACCTTCCCGAGAACCTCCTCGACCGCAGCTGGGTGGGCGAGTTCCCCACCTGAGCCCGGCCGCGGCCTACACCGTGCTGATCAGCTCCTGGAACGGCTGCGCCGACTCCACGCCGGAGCGGCCGAACGGGGCGTCGAAGCTCCACACCAGGAACAGAAGGAAGACCACCAGCGCGCTGAACACTCCGGCGAGCAGCAACTCCCTTGCCGAGCGCCGGATTTGGAGCATGAAGATCAGGCCGATCGTCACCACCGCCCCGCCGACGAGGCCGAACCACACCACCCCGGGCAGCGTCGAACCGGCGTTGTCGATGCGGGCGTGACGGGCGCTGTCGGCGGCGGCGATCTGGTCCAGCAGCGGCTGGTAGGCCTGGGCCTCCAGCTCGTCGGCGGGCTTGTGCCGGGTGACGTCCGCGCGCACGGTGCCGAGGAGTTCGGCCCCGCGCGGCGCGGGCTCCTCGCCGTTGACCAGCCGGGGCCAGTCGACGGTGACCGTGTGCTGGGCGTACGCGCCGATCTCGCTCCGGATGCGGTCGCGCACGCCGGGCGGGTAGACCTGCGCCCGCTGCTCGACCTCGTACAGCGCCTGCGCCTCGCGGTGCACCGAGTCGTCGGCGGCGTTGCGGGCCTCCCACACCCCGGCGATGGCCAGGCCGAGGACGATCGCGTACACCACGCCGACCATCATCACCATGTACTCGATGACGTCGGGTGTCTCGGACGGGTCCTCCGCGCCTGCCACTCTGCGGTGTCGCAGCACGGTGGCGGTCAGCACGACGGCACAGACGAGCGCGACGGCGAGAGTCAGGACTAGCCATTGCGGCATGGGCGGGCTCCTGAGCGGGATCGGTTCCTGGGGCGGAGGGCTGCGGCCGCCAGTACGGCGGGGGTGGTGACGACGAGCATGAGGGTCATCACCGAAAGGCCGGTGGGGGCGGGGGCCTGGGCGGCGGTGGGGTGGTACGGCTCCGCGTGCGGGGGCGCGTGCACGGCGGGCGGGGCCGCTACCGGCGCCCTGCCGGGTGTGGGCGCGGGCGGTGGGGGCGGTTCCCACTGAGGGGGTTCGCCGTGCCCGCGCTCCCGCACGGTCTCGCGCTCGCTCGGCTTTGAGGGGCCCCCGGGGTTCTGTGGAACCACTGTCCACAGCGGGGGATGAGGGTGGGGATGCGCAGCCGGCGCCGGTGACGGGGCTGGGCAGGTGTCCAGTTGGACTGCCCATGGGCCCACCGCCGCGGCGGCGGCCACGCAGATGAACAGGTCCCGGATGATCACATCTGGAGAAACGATCCCCTCGGCCCGAGGATGCGCCGCAATTCAGTTCCGGTCGCCAAATCGCCTACGCAGCGGGCCGGTTGCGGCCCCGGGGCCGGAAATCCAGTCCCTCGTGGTCCCCTCCCCGGCCCGTCAGGCCTCGGGGAGGGGCGGGGAGGGGTCCTGGGGGCCGGCGCAGCCCCCAGGACCACCCGCCGCGCTCTAGCGGGCCAGCGCCGCCGCCGCGTACTGCGTCGCCGCCCCCTCGAACTGGAGGACCGCGTGCGCCGACACCGTGTGGACGTCGCGCCAGCAGCGCTCCACCGTGCCGCCGCCGTCGCGGGCGTGCAGACCGCCGGTACGGAAGAGGCGTTCCACGGCGGTGACCAGGAGGTCGATCACGACCGCGGCGTCCCGTTGGTTGCGGGCGACGCCGAGCCGGGTCACCGGCTCCTCGTCGGCCCGCCGGGCTGCTTCCGCCAGCATGAGTCCAGCCGCGTCGATCTCCGCCGACGAGCGGGCGAGCGTGCGGTGCAGCTCGCTGCCCGGGGCGGCGGTGGCGGCCTTCGGCGCCGCCCAGTCGGACCATGCGCGCAGGGCGGCGCGGGCGGCGCCGACGGCCGGGGCGCAGAAGATCAGGCCCCCGACCAGCTGGGCGGGCACGCTGTGGCAGCGGGGCCCGTCGTCGTCCGGTCGGCCGGCGAGCAGACCGGCGAGGGCGAAGGAGCGGTGGTGCGGCACCGAAGTCGGGGCCAGGACAACGGTGTTGCTGCCCGTGCCGCGCAGTCCGGTGCTGTGCCAGGAGTCGACCACCTCGACGTCGGCGCGCGGCACGGCGAAGACGCGTACCGCACCCTCCTCCTCGGGCACGGCGGCGGCGAGCAGCACCCAGTGGGCGCTGTCGATGCCGCTGACGCACTCCCACTGGCCGCTCAGCGACCAGTCGCCGGGATCGGTGCGCACCGCGCGGGCGGCGTGGGGCGCGAGGCCCGTCGCGATGCGGACGCCGGGCGAGGACTCCCACAGGTCGCGCTGGCCCCGCTCCGGCAGAAACGCCCCGAACCTGCTGTGCGCGGCCCACAGTCCGGCGCACCAGGCGGCCGACGCGCACCCCTCGCCCACCTCGGCCACGGCCGTGAGCAGCGAGGCGAAGTCACCCTCGCGACCGCCCCACCGGCGCGGCACGAAGTGGGCGGGGAACCCGGCCCGGGTCAGCGCCGTCACCGCCTCGCCGCCCAACCGGCCTTCCCGTTCCGCTAATTCGGCGCCGCGGGCGGCCATGATGGCGGCTTTGCTCACCAACTCATTGATGGGAGTGGCCAGTTCGAGTTCGAGAAGACGCAGCGTCACGGTCGGGCCGCCTGCGTCGGGATGTAGGCGAGGCGGGGGGCGACGGGGCGCGACCAGAGTGTCGTGATGGACACGAAGGGGCGGCCGTTCTGGTACGAGCTGATGCGCAGCCGGCGCAGCGAGGGGTCGCCCGTCGGCTCGTCGGCCTCCTCGACCACCAGCTCGGTGGGCACGTCCAGTTCACCGAAGGCCAGGCACTCGACCTGGGCGGAGACCAGGACCAGCGGGGCGCCGGGGCCGCCGTTGTGGACCAGCAGATGCCCGAGCTGGCGGGCGCCCTCCATCGCCACCATCAGCGGCACGTGGTCGCTGGGGTGGTCGAAGAAGATCGCGTGATCGGTGTCGACGCGCAGCCACCACGAGCCGTCGCGTACGCCGCGCTCCAGTACGCAGTCCTTGCCGCGCAGCCGGCCGACGGCGGCCGGAGCCACCGCGGTCCGCTCGACCGCGTCCCCGTCCCCCGCGGGGCAGGCGCCGGCGTCGCGCCGGCGCAGCAGCGAGTAGCGGCGATCGTCGACGGCGATTCCGCTGATCCGGCCGCGGCCGTAGACCTGGCCGTCGATGGTGAGCACCACGTCCAGGCGCATGCCGTACCGGTTCGGCGGCCGGTTGCCCACCCACGTCCACTCGGCTTCGAGGACCACGTCGAGCGGCGCGGCACCGACCTTGAGCGGTGCGGCGTCCTCGAAGTCGAAGCTCAGCCCGTCGCCGATGAAGCGGTGCGTCAGCGGGATGCCGAAGTAGGTGTGCGGCAGGTAGACGAACATCTGCCGGATGGTCTCCGCGAAGAGCAGCGGATCGGTGCGGCCCGCGGCGTCGGGGTTGTGCAGCGCGTGGTCGCGCGGCCACTGGGCCGCGACCAGGAATCTGTGCTCGCCGAGCCGGACGCTGTCGGTGAGCAGCACCTCGGCCACGGCCGCCCGGTGGACCAGGCGCCGGGGCACCGGCTGCTGGAAGGACAGCCCGTGCTCGCCGTTCGAGTCGTACGCGGTGCGGGCGGCCGGCGCCGAAGCTTCGAGGGCCGGTCGCGACACGATGGACGTCTGCCTCACAAAATCCCCCAATGAAGTGAGTGAACAGGCCAGCGCGGCGGATGGGCCGCTTGGCACTCCAAGAACATACCTTCAAGAAGGTATAATGGGAAAGCCTTCCCCCGGCGCCGATCCAGAGCGCAAGGCAGCACAGCGAAGAGAAGGGACTGGGCATGAGCACAAGGGCCCGCCAGAAACCCGCCGCCTCCGACCTCAAGCAGGAGCGCGCCATCCGAACCCGCGCTCTCATCCTGGACGCGGCGGCGCGCGCCTTCGCGGACAAGGGTTACCCCGCCACCACCATCCTCGACGTGGCCGAGCTGATGGGCGCGACCAAGGGCGCCGTCTACTTCCACTTCACCAACAAGAACGCCCTCGCCGTCGCGGTCACCGAGGAGTTCTACGTGCGCCTGCGCTCCGCCGCGCACGAGGTGCAGGAGCAAGGGCTTGCCCCGCTGGCCGCGGTCACCGAACTCCTCACCCGTACAGGCGCGATGTTCCGGGACGACGAGGTCATCCGGGCAGGGGCCCGGCTCCAGATCGAGCAGTCCCTCATCGACGCCGACCTGCCGACCCCCTTCCTCGGCTACACCGAGATCGTCACCGGCCTGCTGCGCACGGCCGAGGCGGAGGGCTCGCTGCCGGCCGGCAGCGACCCGCAGGCCCTGGCGCGGGTACTGGTTTCGGCCTTCTTCGGCGCTCAGCACATGTCCTGGGTGATCAACAACCGGGCGGACATCGCCGACCGGGTGCAGGAGATCCTCGCCATCGTGCTGCCGGGCGCGGCGCGGGCTTAGGGGTGCCGAGCGGATTACGGGCGGGGCCGCGACGCCCGGCACCTCGTCGCGCGGCGGGCCGTGGGGCCTTACGCGGCTGCCACGTACCGAGTGAGGACATCGTTGTCCCCGCGCCGGACGGGGACCCGCCCCAGGACCACCGCACCCGGATGACGTGCGACGATTACCGGCCGACCGCGCCGGAGGCACCGGAGATGTATCGAAGGTGGCATCTTTTCGATCTTAAAAAAATTCCTTCAGGAGGGTATCTTTCGGTCAAGAGTGCAGCTCACCGGAGAGGTGGCAGATGAACCAGCAGGAGCGGTCCCGGCGTACGCGCGAGCAGGTTCTCGACGCCGCCGCCGAGGAGTTCGCCCGCCACGGGTACGCCGATGCCGCCGTGCAGTCCGTGGCGGCGCGCACCGGGATGACCAAGGGCGCGCTCTACGGCCACTTCCCGTCGAAGGAGCGGCTCGCCGGCGCGCTCGTCGCCGTGGGCGCCCAGAGCTGGGCCCGCCTCCTGGCGGAGTCCCAGCTGCCGGGCACCGCCCCGCTCACCGCGCTACGGACGATCACCGTGGGGCTGGCGCACGCTTTGCGCGAGGACGAGCGGCTGAGGGCGGCGGTCCGTCTGGAGAACGACGGGCTGATCGCCGGGACCGGCGACGGCGGCCTGCTCGGCGACATGTGCCGGGCCATCGTGTCCGTGGTGCTGCGGGGCCAGGACGAGGGCGAGGTGACGTCCGGCTACCGCGCCGAGACCATCGCCCAGCTCCTGCTCTCGGTGGTCCTCGGCGCGCAGTCGGCGGCCGCCCTGACCCGCGACAGCTCCTTCGAACCGTGGCTGGAGCGGGTGTGGGAGCTGGTGCTCGCGATGATCCGGGGGTGCCGCTCCCACGGTTGACGAGGAGCGGCCGGGACCGCTAGCCCACACCCCGCAACTGCCGTGGCCGCGCCCCTGGTTGACGATGAGCAGCCGGGGACCACTAGCCCACCCCCGGCAGGATGCCGCCGCCCGCCTCGGTGACGTGGGCGCGCAGCGCCGGGTCGTCGCCCACCGCGACCGGATGCCCCACGGCACGGAGCAGTTGCAGGTCCGACGCGTGGTCGCCGTACGCGTAGCAGTCGGCGGGGTCCACCCCGTGGCCGGTCGCCCAGGCGACGACGACGTCCGCCTTCGCGTCGCCGATCATCGGCCGCACCACATCGCCGGTGAGCCTGCCGTCCATGATGACCGGGGCGGTGCCGAACACGTCGTCCGCGCCAAGGTGTTGGGCGATCGGATCCAGGCAGGGGAAGAAGGAGCCGGACACCAGGACCGTGGCGTCGCCGTCCGTCTGGTGGCGGCGGAGCGCGTCGAGACCGGGCGGATGGAAGAAGCCGCCGGATCTCAACTGGAGCCGGAACCACACCTTTCCCTGCTCGGTGAGCTCGGCCGCCGACGCGCCCGCGTACAGCGCGTAGTACGCGCGGTTCGCCTCCTCGCGCGAGGCGCCGCGCTCCCGCAGCCCGAGCACGCCCGCGCGGGCCTGTTCGTACGCGCCCGCCGGGCGGCCCGTGGCCGTGAAGTGGAAGCGGAGGAAGCCGAACAGGGTCTTCTGGGTCACCAGCGTCTCGTCCACGTCGAAAAAGGACGCACGGCGTACCGGAGTCATGGGGTCTCTCCTCGGTGAAGGCGAAGGCATGCGCGCGCCGGTGCGCGCATGGCCGGAAATGTGCGAGTGACCGCCGGGAAGGCGGGGCCCGAGCGCCGTCCGCGGCCATCGCGCCGAAGATCATCGACGGTGAGGACCGGCCTGGAAACCCTGGTCCCACTGGGTGGTACCGGGTGCGTGCCGGAATCTAACCGTCCGTCAAGTACGGGCAAAGACGCGTCATCTTGTGACCAAGTCCAGCCACGTGGCACGCCAGGGCACCCCAGGGGCGCGGGGCCCCGTCGGCCCGCGACCGACGGACGCCACGTCCCGCGCAGTGGTCAGCCGCCGTACCGCCGGACTTCCGTCACGATCCTGCTCACCACCTCGGCGGTCCGGTCCTGGAAGTAGAAGTGGCCGCCGCTGTAGAGGTGTTGACCCGCCGGGCGGTCGGTGGCATCGGCCCAGGCCACGAGCTGGCGCGGGGAGACGACGGGATCGGCCGCGCCGCCGAACAGCGAGAGCGCGACCGGCATGCGATCGCCCGCCGTGCGCGGGCGCCAGCCCTCGGCGAGCCGGAAGTCGTCCCGGATGCGGGGGGCGATCCGCTGCCAGACGTCCTCGTCGTCGAGCGCCCTGGTCGGCATCCCGCCCATCTCGGCGAGGACGATGCGCAGTTCGCGGTCGGGCAGGCTGTGGACGGGACGGCCGCGCAGGGTCTCGGCGGCGAGCCGCGGCGCCCGGCAGGCGGACACCCCGAGCCAGCGCGGCATCCGCGCCCCCAACTCGGCCAGCTGCGCGGTCAGTTCGTAGGCGACCGCCGCTCCCATGCTGTGCCCGAACAGGGCGAAGGGGCGATCGAGGCGGGGGCCGATGGCGTCGATGAAGTACCCGGCGAGCGCGCGGGCGTCGCGCAGGGCGGGCAGCCCGCTCAGCCGACGGCGCCCCGGTGCCTCCAGGAGGCAGGCCTCCCAGTCGGCGGGGAAGTGCGGCACCCAGTCGGCGAACACGCGGTGCGATCCCGCCGCGTGGTGGAACAGGAAGATGCGCACCGCGGGATCGGCGACCGGTCGCGGCCTGACGACGGACAGGGCGTACGGGTCGTTCACTTCTGTCACCTCCGCGATCACTTGTGCCGCTTCAGCGGTCACTTCTGCCGCTTCAGCGAGCACCTCTGCCACCTCCGACCGCCGTTGCGATCAAGAGGACGGGCCGGGGCGGCGGGAAACCTCTCCGCCGCCCCGCCTCGCGAGGGCGTGCCTCAGGGCACCAGGACCAGTCGGCCGCGGGTGCCGCCCTTGCCGAACAGGGCGTGCGCCTCGGCAGCCTCGTCGAAGCCGAAGGTGCGGGCCACGCGCAGCGTCAGCGCGCCGGACTCGGCCAGGAAGACCAGCTCGGCGAGCTGGTCGGCGTTGCTCTGCACGGACACCGCGTCCACGCGGATGCCGCGCTCGGACTCGGGCGCCGCCGGGCCGAACACGCCGGTGTACGCACCGCCGTCGCGCACCGCGGCCAGCGCGGGGCCGCCGAGCACCGCGGTGTCCAGGACGCCGTCCGCGCCGCCGGGCAGCACCGCGCGCACGGCCTCGGTGAGGGCGTCGGTACGGGCGATGAACGTGGCACCCGTACCCGTGACGAAGTCGCGGTCCTCGGAACCCGCGACACCGTAGACCTTCAGGCCGCGCCGGGCGGCGAGCTGGAGGGCGTAGCCGCCGACCGCGCCGGCCGCGCCGGTGACGACCAGGCTCTGGCCCTCGGACAGGCCGAGGAGGTCGAGGGCCTGGAGGGCTGTCAGGCCGTTGAGCGGCAGGGTGGCCGCCTCGGCGGGCGAGAAGCCGGTGGGGGCGATGGCGACAGCGGAGGCGTTCAGGACGATGTACTCCGCCTGGGCGCCGGCCAGCGTGCCGAACCAGTCGGACAGGGCGACCACGGCCTCGCCCGCCTTGAAGTCGTCGACGCCCTCGCCGAGCGCGTCGATGGTGCCGGCGACGTCCCAGCCGAGCGGGTACTGGTCGAGCTCCGGCAGGAAGGGGGCGAGCGCCCCGGCCCGGGTGGCCACGTCCACCGGGTTGACGGTGGCGGCCTGGACCTTGATGCGTACCTGGCCGGCGGCGGGCTCGGGAAGCGCCACCTCGGCGACCTCCAGAACGTCCGGGTCTCCGAAGGCCTTGACGACGATCGCGCGCATGTGAACTGCCTTTCAAGCAAGGGTGATTGGGGGACAGCGGGCACCGGGCCGCCGCGCTCGGGGCGGCCCGGTGCCGTGAGGGGCGCGGGCTCGGGGCGGCCCGGCACCGTGGGAGGAGTTACGCGGTGACCTCGGCGCGGCGCGCCTTGGGCAGGAAGAACACGGCGAGCAGGACCATGCCGGCGAGCAGCACGCCGCCGTTGACGAGCGTCGCGGTACGTACGCCGTCGAGGACCGCCTGCGCGTCGCTCTGCCCGGGGTGCGGCCGGCCGGCCTGGGCGGTGGCGATGGTGCTCAGGACCGGGACGCCCAGGGTCAGGCCGACCTGCTGGGTCAGGGTGGTCAGACCGGTCGCCAGGCCCTGTTCCTCGTCCGGCAGACCCGAGGTCGCGGTCACCATGTACGAGACCACGGCGGTGATGTGGCCGTAGCCGGAGATCGCGGTACCGACCAGGACCAGGGTGATCCAGCTCTTGGTGTCACCGACGAAGAACAGCAGGAAGCTCGCCGACGCCTGGACGGCGAGGCCCACGACCAGACCGCCGGGGCCGCCCACCTTGCCGATGAGGCGCGGGGCGACGGTGCCGCCGACGAACGCCGCGGCACCGAGCAGGCCGAAGGTCAGGCCGGTGACCAGCGGGGAGTAGCCAAGGACGCGCTGGAGGTAGAGCGTCATCAGGAAGGTCAGGCTGCTTGCCATGGTGAAGCTGACGAAGCCGCCGAGGTTGCCCCAGCGCACCGTGCGGCGCTTGACCACCCGGACCGAGACCAGCGGCTCGGGGGTGCGCAGCTCGATGGCCCAGAACACGCCGAGCAGGACGATGCCGGCGAGCAGCGGGATGAGCGTCGCGGCGCTGGTCCAGCCCTTCTCCTGGGCGGTGCTGATGCCGTACACCAGGGCGAGCAGACCGCCGGAGACCGTGATGGCGCCGGGGACGTCGAGCTTGGCGGTGCGCTCGGCGCGGCTCTCCTGGATGACGGACAGGCCGATGAAGAACACGGCGGCGCCGACCGGCACGTTGATGAAGAAGGTCGCGCGCCAGCTCAGCAGGTCGGTGAGGACACCGCCGAGGACCGCGCCGGTGATGAAACCGGCCGACAGCATCGCACCGTTGAGGCCCAGCGCCTTCGCGCGCAGCGGGCCCTCGGAGAAGGTCGTGGTGAGCAGCGAGAGCGCGGCGGGGGTGACGATGGCGGTGGCCAGACCCTGCGCGACGCGGCCGATGAGCAGCATCTCGGGCGAGGTGGCGAGACCGCCGACCAGCGAGGCGAGCGTCAGCATGCCCATGCCGATCAGGAACAGCCTGCGGCGGCCGAACAGGTCGGCGACGCGGCCGAAGAGCAGCGTGAATCCGGCGGCGGCCAGCGCGAACGCGGTGGTCACCCACTGGAGCGAGCCGATCGAGAAGCCGAGGCCGGTGCCGATGTCCGGCAGCGCGACGTTCAGGATCGAGAAGTCGGCGGCGAGCATGAACTGCGAGCCGAGGAGCAGGACCAGGATGAGGCGCTGACGGGACGTCATGCGCAGCTGCGGCGGATCGGCCACCGAGGCGATGGTCGGGGTTTCACTGACGGTTGCGGACATGGGAACTCCTACGCGGGGCTGGGTGCGGTGATGGCAGTGGGGGGAGTCATCGCTGGAGGGTGAGCGAGCGGCTTGCCACCTCCGCCTCTGGTGCGGGAGCGGCAGTGAGCGGTGCGGCGGGGGCCGTGCGGCGGGACCGGCTGAGCAGCCGGACCAGCGGCATCTCGACGGCGTAGTACAGGACCGTCGCCGCGAGCAGCGAGATCGCGAGGATCAGCGCGGTGACGGCGATGGCCTGGGGGGTGTCCCAGGAGCGGGTGGCGCCGAGCGCGTAGTGCACCCAGCGGATCACCAGCTGGTGGACCATGTAGAAGGCGAAGGACACGTTGCCCAGCCACACCATGGTCTTCCCGCGCCACGGCGAGGACTTGCCCTGGAGGTCGGCCACGGCGACCGTGGGGATCAGCAGGGCGAGCGGGATGACGGCGCCGGCGACCAGGCCGAACAGGTAGGGCAGGTACGAGGAGCCGATGTACCCGGCCAGCGCGAGGGCGGTCGCGGGCCACAGGCCGATGCGCGGCCAGCGGCCGGACTCAACGATGAGCGCGAGGACGATGCCGAGCACGAACTCCAGCATCCGCACCGGCGGCAGGGTGTAGACGAACCACATGCGGTCCTCGGACACCGGCAGGCCCGGCACCAGCGGTCCGCCGTGGAAGAACGTGTTGGCGAGCACCGGCATCAGCCAGACGAGCCCGACGAGCAACACGGCCGTCGGCCACAGGAGTTGGGGGCGGACACGGCGTACGGCCCACAGGGTGACCGGGAACAGGAGGTAGAAGAACGCCTCACAACCCAGCGACCAGCTCGGGATGTTCATGCTGAAGAACACCCCGGCCCGCGGGAACCAGTCCTGGATCATGAACAGGTTCGGCAGCGAGTCGAGCCCGATGCCGCCGAACGAGCCGGTGAGGGTGAGGCCGCTCAGCGACAGGAAGACGAACGCGAGGACCCACGTCACCAGGTGGTTGGGGATGATCTTCACGGCCCGGCGGCGCCAGAACTTGCGGGCCGGGTCGTCCTTGCGGGCGGTCCAGGTGAGCAGGAAGCCGCTGAGGATGAAGAAGAAGGTCACCCCGACGCCGCCCTGGCTCGCCGAGTGCGACATCCACTTGTTGACGGTGGGCGAGGCGAAGATGGCCACGGCGTAGATGTGGAACGAGAAGACCATCAGGGCCGCGATGGTGCGCAGACCGGTGAGCGAGGGAAGTCTGTCTCTGCTGGGTGGCGCGACGGACGTGGTCACGGCGATCAATTCCTGCTTTCTTTTTTCTCCAGGCGCATTGCCTTACGTAAGTGCAGTTGCATGTCCCGGCGCCCTTTTGACGCTAGTGGCCCCGCCGCACCCCGGGAATTCCGCTTTGGGCGCGTAGGGGTGTGTCAAAAGTGGTACGGCACACGGGAGTTGTGGGGCCTAGCCGGCGTCGGGGTGGGCGTCGAGGACCGGCCGGACGGTGGCCAGCGCGTTCAGGGTGCGGGGGATGCCCGCGTACAGCGCGACCTGCGCGACCGCCTGGACGACCTCGCCCTTCGTGGCGCCGGCGCGCAGCGCGCCCGCGGTGTGGAAGGCCAGCTGGGGGGCGCTGTCGCCGAGCGCCGCGAGCATGCACACGGTGGCCAGTTCACGGGTGCGCAGGTCCAGGCCCGCGTCGCCGACCAGGGCACCGAGGCCGTGCTGGATGTGCGCGCCGAGGCCCGGCGCGAGGTCGCCGATGGACTCCCACGGCGTGCGGTCGCCCGGGGCGGCCAGCGCGCGGAACACCTCCTCACCGGTGCGCGGGGCGAGGGCGGAAGGGGCGTCGACGGACATGGTGAACCTCCTGGGAAATACCTCTTAGGGCGCACCGGGGCACGCCGCCGGAGGTATTCCGGTGTCACGCAATCGGAATACCCGGCGGGCCGCGCGGTGCATAGCGTTGTACGGGCGCAGCAGATGTCAGACGGCGGCCGGCGCGGTCCGGCGGATGCGTCCGGTGAGCCAGGTGTCCAGGCCGAAGGCGCGCTCGTCGAAGACCTTGAACTCCTCGGCCGTGAACACGAAGAGCCGCAGGGCCCGTCCGGAGGGATCGGGCCGCGCGGCGTCGCGGACAGCCGCGGCGAAGGCCGGATAGCGGGCCGCGAACTCCTCGATGCCGAGAGCCAGTTGAGAGCCGTGGGCCAGTTCGCAGTGGCCCTGGAGCTGGAGGCCCTGCCGGGTGCCGGGGATGCCCGGCTGGCCGGTGTCGGCGACGGTCACCGACACCCGGCCCGCACTGTTCACCAGGTTCCTGACGTGCCCCGAGGCGGGCCGCGTCAGGCAGTACAGATGGAGGTCCGAGTCATATGCGAAGTAGGCGTTGTGCGACCAGGGCGCTCCGTCGTCGCCGACGGTCGCCATGGACAGCAGCCGGGTGCCGTCCAGCAGGCACTCGATGGACTCCGTCACGGCCAGGAAGCCGGGCTCTCCGTCCGGCCCGTGGTCCAGTTCGATGCGCATCGGGGAATGCGTCTCCTCTACGGGGGCCGGCGGCGGCCCGGGGGATTGGCCGCCGCCGGAATCTGGGGGAACGGGCGTCAGGACAGGAAGTGGCCGCCGTCGACCGTGACGACGGAGCCCGTGCTGAAGCCGTTGTTCATCAGGTAGACGTAGGTCTGCGCGACCTCGGAGACCTGGCCGACGCGGCCGACGAGCAGCTTGTCGCCGAGCGCCTGGTAGAGCTCCTCCGGCTCCGGGACGCTGCCGTCCCACAGCTCGGTACGGGTCGGCCCGGGGCGGACCACGTTCACCCGGATCGGGCCGAGCTCCACCGCGAGGGCGCGGCCGAGCGCCTCGGAAGCGCTGGTGATGGAGGCGGCGACCATCCAGCCCTTGGCGGGGCGGGCGCCGGCGCTGCCCGAACTCAGCACGATGGAACCGCCCTTGCGGATGTGGGCGGCGCCGTGCCGGGCCGCGGTGAACGCGCCCCAGTAGCGGACCTTGAAGAACTCCTGGGCCTGCGCCACGTCCGTCTCGTCGAAGGACTTGATCTGGAGCGGGTCGCCCGCCGTGTAGACGAGGTGGTCGAACTCGCCGAGCTCCGCGAAGAACTGGCGTACCTCGTCCTCGTCCGTGACGTTCAGGCGGAAACCCTGGGCGTCGTCCGGCAGGCGCTTGAGGGCCCGGTCCACCTTGTCCTGGCTGCTGGAAGCGATGACCACCTGCGCGCCTTCCGCGGCGGCCAGTTCGGCGACCGAGAACCCGATTCCCGAGCTGCCGCCGAGAAGCACCACACGCTTTCCTGCAAGGCTCATTTCCGTACCTTTCCGATTGTGTTCGGCGAGTCGAATTTCTGCTGTGCCAACAGTGCCCGGAAATCAACTCGGCCGTCCAATACCTAAATTGATTCCTGTGATACCCAAACCGCAAGAGAGGGCCGGTGAATACGATGGATCTCGATCTCCGCAAAGTGCGCTACTTCGTGGCCGTGGCCGATCTGCTGCATTTCGGGAGGGCGGCCGAGGAACTGCATATCGCGCAGCCCGTACTGAGCCGGCAGATTCGCTCCCTGGAACAGGACATCGGGCTCGAACTGCTCGCCAGGAACCGGCGTTCGGTGGCCCTCACGGCGGCGGGGCGGCAGTTTCTCGACGACGCCCGCGGTCTGCTCTCTTCGGCGCAGGCGGCCCGGCACCGCATGTACCGGGCGGCGGGCGGGGAAACGCACCTCACGGTCGGCTTCGGCTGGGGCATGACGGTGGCCGCGATCACCGCCGAGTTCGCCGCGCGCCGGCCCGGGGTGACCGTGGACGTGCGCCAGCTGGCCGCGCGGACCGAGGCGGAGGCCGTGCTGCGGGGCGCGGTGGAGGTGGCTTTCGTACGTGCGCCGGTGCCGCGGGAGGGCATCGTGCTCACGCCGCTGGGCAGCGAGGACCTGGTGGCGGCGCTTCCGGCGGGCCACCGGCTCGCCGGGGCCGCGGCGCTCACCGGCGCGGACCTGGACGGCGAACCCCTGCTGCGCCGGGCGGGCAGCGCGCCGGCCGTGGTGCGCGGGGCGGCGTCGCTGGTGCGGGCGGCGTGGGGGGCGGGGCCGGTGGAGGAGGAGCTGGAGCTGGTGGCTCGCGGCGGCGGACTGACCCTGCTGCCGCAGTCCGCCGCCGCCTTCTACACGCGGCCCGGGGTGCGCTACGTGCCGTTGCTCGGGCTGCCCCCGCAGGAGATCTGCCTGGCGCGGGCGGCGGGGGATCGCTCGGAGCTGACCTCAGCGTTTGTTCGCGTGGCGGAGGGGGTGGGGTGGGTGGGGGCCCGGCCCCTTGCGCCGGCGTAGGCACGGGTGTTCCGCGGGGCGGGGTGGGGTCGCGGGCGCCCTTGCCTCTGCGGCTCGGCCGCGGGTCGTCGTGGCCTCTCGCGCAGTTCCCCGCGCCCCTTCGACGGGCTCGGCCCGTCTCTTGCCCGCGGCCCGTGCGTGGCTTGGCGCGCAGTTCCCCGCGCCCCTGGCTGGGCGGGGTGGGCCGGTCCGGCAGCTGAGCCCCACCACCCCGTCTCTCGACCGCCCACCGTGCGTGGTTTCACGCGCAGTTCCCCGCGCCCCTTCAGCCGACCGGGGTCGGGGCGGTTCGGGGGTTACGGTTCCAGGATTACCTTTCCTGTGACGTGGCCCGACTCGATCAGTTCGTGGGCCTTGGGGGCCTCTGTCAGGGGCAGGGTCTTGTGCACGTGGGGGTGCAGCAGGCCCTTGTCCGCCAGGGCGGCCATTGCCTCCAGGCCCACGTAGTCCGGCTCCACCGACACCCCCGCGAAGCGGAAGCCCGCCTCACGGGTGCGGGCGGCGAGGGCGGTGTCCGAGCGGGCGATCGCGGTGACCAGGAGGCCGCCGGGGCGCAGCGTGCGCAGGGAGCGGTCCGCATAGTCGCCGCCGATCAGCTCCAGGACCGTGTCGACGCCGGAGACCGCGTCCTCGAAGTCGACCGCCCGGTAGTCGATCACCTCGTCCGCGCCGAGCCCGCGCAGGAAGTCGTGCTTGGGCGCGCTCGCCGTGGTGATCACGTACGCGCCGTGGGCCTTCGCGATCTGGATCGCCAGATGGCCCACTCCCCCGCCGCCCGCGTGGATCAACACCCGCTGCCCAGGCCCGACTTGGGCCACCTCCACCAGGCTCTGCCAGGCCGTGAGCCCGGCCAGCGGGATCGCGGCGGCCTGCGCGTGGCTCAGCGCGGCGGGCTTGCGGGCGAAGTGCCGCGAGGGAGCCGCGACGTACTCGGCGTAGGCGCCGGCCGCGCGCGGGAACAGCGGCATGCCGAACACCTCGTCGCCCTCCTTGAAGCGGGAGGTGCCCGGCACCACGTGCTCCACGACGCCCGAGACGTCCCAGCCCAGGATGAAGGGCGGCTGCCCGTGCAGCGGGAACGCGCCGCTGCGGATGATCGCCTCGACCGGGTTGACCCCGATCGCCTTGACCCGCACCAGGATCTCGGTGGGCAGGGGCGTCGGCCGCTCGGCCTCCCCCATGGTCAGGACCCCGGGGCCGCCGAAGGCCTGCTGGACGATCGCTCGCATACGAATTCTCCCGTCATGTCCGGGACTTCCGGGCTCTCCGGGAGTCCTACGGCTGCCATCCTTCCCGTTCCGCACCACAGGAGAAGCCCGAACTATTCCGACGGGGTAGCCACGTACAACTTTTGAAACCCGGCCGCAGACCCATGGGGGAATTCAATTCCGGCCGACCGCTCACTAATGTCGGATCACGTCAGGCCGCAACACTTCGAGGCCACACCGGAGTTCAGGGAGAAAACCCGTGACCATTCAGCAGGATGTCGCCACTTCCGCACCCGCCACGCTCGGCTCGGAAGGCGACGACGGAATCATCCTGACCGTCGTCGCCAGTTTCGAGAACATCGCCGCGGAACACCGGGACGAATTCCTGGAGTCGGCCCAGCGCGAGGCCTTCCTCTCGCTCCGCGACGAAGAGGGAACGATCAGCTATCACATCGTTCCCGACCAGGACGACCCGACGCGTGTGGTGTTCCAGGCGACGTTCACCGACGAGGCCTCCTACGAGCAGCACCGCAACAACGCCCCGGCCCAGGAATTCCTGGAGATGGTGGCCCGAAACAAGATCGACGGGCCGAACATCTACGTCAACAACTTCTCGATCCCCAACGTCAACCACCCGCCGCGCGGCAACTGAGGCAACCGGCCCCCGTCCCCCTTCGATGGAGCAGGACATGACCGACAACACGCCCACCGTTCTGATCACCGGAGCCACCGCCGGTCTCGGCCGCCACCTGGCCCAAGAGCTGGTGGCCGGCGGCCGGCGCGTGCTGGTGCACGGGCGGGATCCGGAGCGGGTCCGCCAACTCGCCGCGGAACTGGGCACGCTCGCCATCCCGTGCACGGCCGATCTGTCCTCGCTCGCCGAGGTGGAGTACCTGGCCGAACAGGTCCGTGCCGTCACCCCCCGGCTGGACGTCCTGGTCAACAACGCCGCGGTGGGCTTCGGCCCGCCCGGCGAGACCAGGCAGACCAGCCGGGACGGGCACGAGCTGCGCTTCGCCGTCAACTACCTGGCCCCGGTGGCCCTGACCCGCTCGCTGCTCGGGCTGCTGACCCGCACGGCTCCGGCCCGCGTCGTCAACATCGGCTCGGTGGGCCAGGCGCCCTTCGACCCGGCCGAGGCCACCTTCTACGACAACTACCGCGGTGTGGTGGCCTATCGGCGCGCCAAGCTCGCCCTGGTCGCCTTCACCTTCGACCTCGCCGAGGAGCTGCGCGGCACCGGTGTCACCGTCAACTGCCTGCATCCGGCGGGGTTCATGGACACCGGCATGGTGCGCGAGAGCCGCATCCAGCCGCTGGCCACCGTCGCCCAGGGCGCGGCGCCCACGCTGCGGCTGATCACCGACCCGTCCATGGAGCACGTCACGGGCGAGTACTTCGACGGCTTCTTCCCGGGCCGGGCCCTGTCCCAGGCGTACGACCGCCAGTTCCTCGGGAAGCTGCGCAAGGTCACCGACCAGCTGCTCGGCCGCGTCGAGGTGCCCGCCGGGGTCTGCCCGTACACCTACGAGGGTCAACTCCCCGTCGTGGGCGGCTCGTTGGGATCCGTGAACTTCCGGATGTCCGGCGCCCCCACCCTGATGCGCGCCACCGTGCGGGGCTGAGCCGACACCGCTCGCCGCACCCCGCACCCCGGCCCCGCGCCCCCGCACACCTCCACCGCACGAGAGCGACAGGAAAGGAGTGTCATGACGTCCGCGACGGCTTTTCTGGCGTCCATCGACGACAGCCTGGGCCCGGCCCAGCGGCGGTTCTTCGGTGACGGCCACCGCAGAGTCGACTACCGGTTCGGCGACGTGGTCGTCGCCCCGGGACCGCCCGGCAGCGGCACCATCACCGCGACCGCCTCGGTGATCTGCCCGCCCGACTGGTCCAAGAAGGGCGACACCGACCAGCGCCCGCACCTGAGCACCATCGACGCCCTGGTCATCGGCGCCCGGCTCGGCGAGCTGTTCCTGACCCGCCGGCACGGCCTGAGCGAGCGCGAGCGCGCCGCGATGTGGGTGCGGCGCATCGAGATCCGGGCCGGGAACGCGCCGGACGAGGAGAACCTCGAAGCGCTGAGCGCCGAGGCCCGGCTGCGTACCACCCGCGAGGACGAGGCCGATCCGTCGGCTGCCCTGTCGGTGCTCGACTGCACGGTCGGCGGCATGCGGGTCCGGTGCGACATCGTCCACCCGGCGGGCCGCCTGTGCGAGAGCGGCCATGCCACGTACGACACCGGCCTCGCCGATCTGCCCGCCGGTGTGTACGGAGAGGGCTTCAAGCACCGCCGCCAGCCGATCACCGAGGTCACCGTCGACCTCGAACGACAGCGCGCGGACGCCACCGTGACCGTGGTGCCGGTGCCCGGCGCCCACCGCAGCGCGGTCGGCCTGGAGGGCGCCTACCAGCCGTCCGTCTCCTTCGTCGACGCCTTCGTGGTCGCCCTCCAGATGGGCCAGGCGCTCCTGTACGGCCTGGACAACGTGGAGCGGGCCCGCAGCAACACGCTGTGGATGCGGCGCACCGTCCTTGAGTGCGAGGGCCCCGACCGCCCCGCGGCCGACCCGTTCGCGGTGACGACCGAGCTCACCGACAGCACCCTCCTCGATGTGCGCGGCGCCCTGTGGCGCACCGCCGACATCACGAGCACCTGCGCGGGCATCCGCGTCATGTGCTCGGTGACCCACGAGATCCCCCGGCTCGCCGCCACCGCCGCCGGCTGAGCGCCCGCTCCAACTCCCCTAGTTGATAAGGCAGTACGCACATGAGGCTTGGCATCTCCGGCACCTACTCGTCCGGCAAGACACTGACCGCGCTCGCCCTCGCCCACTACACCGGGCTCCCGCGCACCATGGCGAAGACCATGCGCGAGATCCTCCCGGAGGCGGCGCCCGGCAAGACCCTGGAGGAGTGCACCGCCGCCGAGCTGCTCCAGATGATCGTCGTGCGGCACACCGAGCGGGTGAAGTACGAGTACCAGCTCGCCGACGGCTTCGTCTCCGACGGCTCCTCGCTCCAGGAGTGGATCTACGGCGCGCTGCGGGTGCGGGTCGGCATCAACCCGAACGACTCGGTGAACCTGGCCGAGGGCGAGGACGTGGAGCGCACCGCGGAGATCGCCTTCTTCGACGCCGTGATGCGGCAGTTGGGCGTCTCGTTCAAGCAGCACGTCAAGCGGAGCTTCGACGCCTTCGTCCACCTGCGCAACGAGCTCCCGCTGTCGGCCGACGGACACCGTCCGGTCAACAACCGCTTCCGCACCATGGCCGACGAGCGGCTGCTCGAAGTCCTGGCCGAGCTGGAGATCCCCGTCCACATCGTCGGTGGTCCGCTGCCCGAGCGGCTGCGGAAGATCGTCGCCATCACCGGCCTGACCCCGGTCATGACCGAGGACGAGGCGATAGCCAAGGCACGGGAGGCGTACGGGCGCATCGACACCACGATCGAGACGCAGCGCGAGCCGGCGCTCGCCGGCTGACCACCCAACCGTCCACACGAGCCATCCGACGACCAACCGGCAGACAGTTGACGCCGTGAGCCGGTCAGTCGCCGAATGGTCTCGCTCAGACCATCGAGGGTCCAGCATGGATAGTACTACCCGACTGACGGCTGTCCTGGAGGGGCTGGGGACCGCGCTCCCGCCCCGTATCGTCACCAACGCGGAGCTGGCCGAGCGGCTCGACACCTCGGACGAATGGATCCGCAGCCGCACCGGAATCACCGAACGGCGCATGGCGGGACCGGGGGTGGCCACCAGCGACCTCGCGGTCGAGGCGGGCGAGCGGGCCCTGAAGTCCGCCGGGGTCAGCGAGGTCGACCTGGTCGTCGTGGCCACCACCACCCCTGACCACCCGTGCCCGGCCACCGCACCGGACGTCGCCTCCCGGCTCGGCCTCGGCCCCATACCGGCGTACGACATGGCCGCGGTCTGCTCCGGGTTCGTGTACGCGCTCTCGGGCGCGGCCGGGGCGATCGCCTCCGGTCAGGCGACCCGCGTCCTGGTCATCGGGGCGGAGACCTTCACCTCCATCATCGACCCCGAGGACCGCTCGGGCGCGGTCATCTTCGGCGACGGCGCGGGCGCGGTGGTGCTGCGGGCCGGCCACGCCGACGAGCCGGGCGCGCTGCTCGGCTTCGACCTCGGCAGCGACGGAGCACTCGCCGACCTCATCAAGATCCCCGGCGGCGGTTCGCGGCAGCGGGCCGGCGGCCTGGCGCCCGACCCGGCGGACTCCTGGTTCACCATGCAGGGCCGCCAGGTGTTCACCAACGCCGTGAAGCGGATGGCCGGTTCGGCCGGCGCGCTGCTCGAACGGATCGGCTGGCCGGTGGACTCGGTGGACCGGTTCGTCGGCCACCAGGCCAACGTGCGCATCCTGCACGCCGTCGCGGAACAGCTCGGGGTGCCGGTGGAGCGCGCCGTGATCAACCTCGACAAGGTCGGCAACACCTCGGCGGCATCCATCCCGCTCGCGCTCGGCGACGCCGCGGCGGCCGGTGACATCAGCGCCGGCGACCGGGTCCTGATGAGCGCCTTCGGCGGCGGTGTCACCTGGGGCTCGGCGGCCCTGGTGTGGCCCGAGCTCGTTCCCGTGTGACCGCCCCAACCACCCCGCTTTCCACACCACTTGACCTGGACGAAGGAGAAAGTCGATGTCACAGCTGCTGGCCGACGACCTCATACAGATCCTGACCGACAAGTACGGCCTGCCCGGCGAGGACCTCTCGCCCGAGACCCGCTTCGACGCGCTCGAGTTCGACTCGCTCGTCATGGTGGAACTCGCGGTGATCCTGGAACGCCGGCTCGGCATCCCCGTCACCGACGACGAGCTGCTGTCCGTGGAGTCCATCGGCGAGGCCGCCGAGCTCCTCAGCACCAAGGATGTGACGGTCTGATGGAGTGGGACACCACGCGCGCGCCGCTGTCCGGCGACTCGCCGGAGGTTCTGATCGTGGGCGCGGGACCGGTGGGCATCACGCTGGCCTGCGAGCTGCTCCAGCAGGGCGTCCGCATCCGCCTGATCGACCGCCGGGCCCGCATCGACGAGTCCGACCCGCACTCCAAGGGCATCCTGGTGTGGCCGCGCAGCCTCGAAGTGCTGCGCCGGATCGGCGTCAGCGAGCGGCTGGCCGCAACGGGCCACCGCAGCAAGGGAGTCGGCTACTACTCCGAGGGCCGTCTTCGCGGCACCGCGCACATGCACAGGCTGCCCGACTCGCCGTACCCGTTCGTCCTGACCCTGCCCCAGCGGGAGACCGAGCGGGTGCTGCGCGACCGGCTCGCCGAGCTCGGCGGCACCATCGAGTTCGGGGTCACCCTGGAGGAGCTGGACGCCACCTCGCAGACCCTGCCGCGCGCCGTGCTCAGCCACTCCGACGGCACCGCCGAGACCGTGCTCCCGCTGTACCTGGTCGGCGCCGACGGCCCCGGCAGCGTCACCCGCGAGATGCTCGGCATCCGCTTCGACGGCGAGCCGATCGACGTCACGTACGCCATCGGGGACGCGCCCATCACCGGCGGCGTGCCCGCCAACGCGCAGTACTACTACTCGCGCGACGGTGTGGTGGCGCTGGTGCCGCTGGCCGGCGGGCACTACCGCATCGCGGCGAACATCCCGCACCGGGGCGCGGACGAGGGCAACCCCTCGCGCGAGCTGATCGAAGAGGTCATCAACCGGCGCGCGCACACCACCTTCAAGGTCGGCGAGCCGGTGTGGACGCGCTCGTTCCGCCCCCGGCTCGGCCTCGCCGAACGCTTCAGCCAGGGCCGCTGCTTCCTGGTCGGCGACTCCGCGCACGTCATCAGCCCGGCCGGCGGCCAGGGCATGAACATCGGCTTCCAGGACGCCGCCAACCTCGGCTGGAAGCTCGGCGGGGTGGTTCAGGGCCGGCTCGACGAGGCGATCCTGGAGACGTACCACCCCGAGCGCAGTGTCGGCGCCGTACGGATGTCCAAGACGTCCGCCGCGCAGGCCAGGTTCGCGATGCAGCGTTCCACCCTGCGGATCGCGGTGCGCGACGCCATCTTCGTGACGGCGAAGTGGACCGGGCTGATCCAGAAGATCCTGGTGCCGCTGCTCGCCCAGGCGGACGTCGACTACTCGGAGTCCGTCTCGGATCCGCTGTTCCGCCGGATCCCGCACCCGGCCCGGGTCGGCCAGCGCGTGCCGCTGTTCGCCCCGCCGGTCCAGGACAACGGGGTGCCGGCGCTCGATCCGTACAAGTACACCGTGGTGCTCTGGCCCGGCGGCCAGGCCCCGGCCGACTGGGCGGCCACGGCCGCCGGGCTGCGGCGCCGGTTCACCGACCAGGTCGCCGTGCTCGACCTGGGCGCGGTGGACCCGGCGGCCACGAAACCGCTGCGCCGGGCCTTCGGCAAGCGCCCGGTGATCGCGACCGTACGCCCCGACGGCCACCTGGCCCACCTGGCGCCGGTGACCGCACCCGAGCAGGCGCAGGCCTTCCTGCACGCGTCCGCCCCCACCGAGGTCCCGGTGCCCGCGCTCGCCTGAGCCGCCGCCGGTTTCGGCAGCTGCACCTGCCGAACTTCCCTGTCCATCACCTGAGTCACCCGAGTCATCTGGAGATTTCCATGTCCGTCCAGACCGTCGCCAACGCCAGCACCACCGAGACGATCCAGGAGTTCTTCACCCGCTTCGGTGCGGGCGACCTGACCGCGCTGCTCGACCTGTTCACCGACGAGGTCGACTGGAACGTGGCCGGTTCGGCCACCGTGCCGTGGACCGGGCGCCGCTCGACCAAGGACGAGCTGGCGGCGTTCTTCAAGAGCGCGGGCGAGGAGGTGGCGGCCACCGAGCGGTTCGAGGTGGACCGGATCGTCGCCGACGGCGACACCGGCATCGCGCTCGGCCGCTTCATCCACGTGATCCGCCGTACCGGCAAGAAGTTCAGCTCGGAGTTCGCGCTGCACATCGCGGTCGCCGACGGCCGGATCCGGCTCTACCACATGTTCGAGGACGGCCACGCTGCCGCGGAGGCTTTCGCCGCCTGACGGGCGGGCCACCCGGCGCGGGGCGGGAGGGGTGTCACCTCTCCCGCCCCGCGGGCTGCGGCGCGATCAGCGAGGCGGCGACCGCCTTGTTGACGGCGTCGATCCGCGAGACCGCGCCCAACTTGCCGAAGATGTTGCGCAGATGACGCTTGACGGTGCCTTCGGTGATGCTGAGGCGGACCGCGATCTGACGGTTGCTCAGCGCCTGGGCGACCAGGGTGAGCAGTTCCCGCTCCCGGGGCGAGATGCGGTTGTCCTGCGCGCCCGGCGCGAGCGCGGCGAACTGCGACACCGAGATCTGGACCTCGTCGCCCTCGCGCATCACACCCCGGATCACCGACGCCAGATGGTGCCTGCTCACCCGCTTGTTGAGATAGCCGCGGATGCCCAACGCCAGCAACTCCCGGACCAGGTCCGGGCTTTCGTGCATGCTGAGGATGATGATCCGGGTGCGCGGGGACACCTCCAGGACCCGCTGGACGGTGACGCCCACCGGTGCTCCGGGCATCTCCACGTCGAGCAGCAGCACATCGGGGCGCAGCCGGGCCGAGAGCGCGGTGGCCTGGGCGCCGTCCGCGCCGTCCGCCACCACCTCGAAGTCCTCCTCGGCCTCCAGGCATTCGCGCAGCGTCTCGCGCAGGATCGCGTGGTCGTCGGCGAGCAGAATGCGTACCCGGGCGCCGGTCACGGCCGCGGCCCCCCGACGGGCAGCGGCAGCCACGCGCTGACCCGGGTGCCCCGGCCCGGCACGGAGACGACGCTCGCTCTGCCGCCCAGGGCGCGGGCGCGCTCCCGCATGGAGGCCAGGCCGATGCCGTGGCCGGCCGGTGGGTCGCCGATCATGTCGAATCCCTTTCCGTTGTCCTCGACGGCCGCGGACACGGCCGTCGCGGTGATGTCCGCGTGGACGAAGACGTGTTCCGCCGCCGCGTGCGTGGAGGCGTTGCGCATCGCTTCGCACAGGATCAGGAACAGCTGGCCGCGCTGCTCGTCGGGAAGCCGGTCCTGGTCGCCGCCCACCTGGACGGCGACCCGCGTACCGGTCGGCATGAGGGCGCGCGCGAAGGAGCGGAGGTCGTCGGCCAGATCGCCGCGGGCGGGGCGCGGGGCGCGGCCCGCGGCGAGCTCCCCGGCCAGCTCACGGGTGACGCGCATCGCCTCGGCCAGCGCCCGCAGACCACCGGAGATCCGCTCCGCGGCCAGCGCGGGGTTCCGCGTCAGGTGCAGCTCGACGAGCTCCAACTGACGCTGGGCCACAGCGAGTTCGTTCCCCACCCGGTCGTGCAGCTCGCGCGCCACCCACTGGTGCCGGCGGCCGGTCTCCTGCTGCTGCATCGGTCCTTCCTTCCTCGCTGGGTGCGTGACGGAGTACGTACAAACAGGGGAAGGCCCGGGGCGGCACCGACAGTGCGCGCACCCTCACCAACGACCCCCACAATAAAATACCTTCACGAAGGAATCAATCTCTGGCATGCTGATTCCCGGATCACCGCCCCGGATCACCGCCCCGGCCGGCCGACGCCGGCCCCTCAGTGGAGGCAGGAGTACTCATGACCGTGCTCGACCAGAGGTCCGACGCGCACACCCGGCTCGGCGAGCTGGAACGGCTGCGCGCACGGGCCCACCAGGGACCGGAGCCCGCGGCCACTGAACGCCAGCACGCCCGCGGCAAACTGACCGCCCGCGAACGTGTCGCGCTATTGCTGGACGAGGGCTCCTTCACCGAGATCGAATCGCTGCGCCGGCACCGTGCCACCGGCTTCGGCCTGGAGCACAAACGCCCCTACAGCGACGGTGTGGTCACCGGCTGGGGCACCGTCGAGGGCCGCACCGTCTTCGTCTACGCCCACGACTTCCGGATCTTCGGCGGCGCCCTCGGCGAAGCGCACGCCGAGAAGATCCACAAACTGATGGACCTCGCGGCCGCCGCGGGCGCCCCGCTGGTCAGCCTCAACGACGGCGCGGGCGCCCGGATCCAGGAAGGCGTCTCGGCGCTGGCCGGCTACGGCGGCATCTTCCGCCGCAATGTGGCCGCCTCCGGAGTCATCCCGCAGATCAGCGTGATGCTCGGCCCCTGCGCGGGCGGCGCGGCCTACTCCCCCGCGCTCACCGACTTCGTCTTCATGGTCCGCGGCATCTCCCAGATGTTCATCACCGGCCCCGACGTCGTCCAGGCCGTCACCGGCGAGAAGGTCAGCCAGAACGAACTCGGCGGCGCCGATGTGCACGCGCAGCTGTCCGGGGTGGCGAGCGCCGCCTACGACGACGAGGAGAGCTGCCTGGCGGACGTACGCCACCTGCTGTCGCTGCTGCCCGCCAACAACCACGAGCTGGCGCCCGCGGTGCCGAGCGAGGACCCGGCCGACCGGCGCTGCGACGGGCTGCTCGACCTCGTGCCCACCGAGCCCAGCCGCGCCTACGACATGCGTCAGGTCATCGAGGAAGTCGTCGACGACGGCGACTACTTCGAGGTGCACGCCGCCTGGGCCGCCAACCTGGTGTGTGCGCTCGCCCGGCTCGACGGCCAGGTGGTGGGGATCGTCGCCAACCAGCCATCGGCGGTGGCGGGCGTCCTCAACATCGAGGCGTCGGAGAAGGGCGCCCGCTTCGTGCAGTTCTGCGACGCGTTCAGCATTCCGCTGGTGACGCTGGTGGACGTGCCCGGCTTCCTGCCCGGCGTCGGCCAGGAGCACGAGGGGATCATCCGGCACGGCGCCAAACTGCTCTACGCGTACTGCAACGCGACCGTGCCCCGCATCCAGCTGATCGTGCGCAAGGCCTACGGCGGCGCGTACATCGTCATGGACTCGCGCTCCATCGGCGCCGACCTGTCGCTCGCCTGGCCGTCCAACGAGATCGCCGTGATGGGCGCCGAGGGTGCGGCGGGCGTGATCTTCCGCCGCGAGATAGCCGCGGCCGACGACCCGGACGCGGTCCGCGCCCAGCGCATCAAGGAGTACGAGACCGAGCTGATGCACCCCTATTACGCCGCCGAGCGCGGCCTCGTGGACGAAGTCATCGACCCGCGCGACACCCGCTCGGTGCTGATCCGGGCGCTGGCCATGCTCCGCACCAAACACGCCGACCTGCCGGCCCGCAAACACGGGAACCCGCCGGTATGAGCGCCGCCGAGAACCGCCCCGCCGCCTTCCACGTCGTCCGCGGCGATCCCGACCCGCACGAACTGGCCGCCCTCACCGCGGTGCTGCTCGGCCTCGCCCGGCAGCCGGCCGCGGAGCCCGCGCCGCCGCCCCGGCCCGCCTGGCGCCGCCCGCGCCGGGCCCACCACCCCGGCGCCGGATCCTGGCACCGCTGACACCTTCGGTACCGGGCGCTCCCACCTTCGTGGCAGCCGCGTCCCGCGGTCCAGCGGCGGCCGTTAGCGTTCCCGCAACGTCAGGGACGGAAGGAGTCAGCCGATGGCACCGGACACGACCATCCGCGAACGAGCCGCGGGGGAACAGGAGTTGAGCAGCCTCGACATCTGGGCCAGATGCGCCCCGATCCGGCTCGCCGGCTACGAGGAGGACCTCGCGGAGCCGCACATACTGCCCGGAATCGACTGAGTGGGGCTCCCGGCGGCACGTTTGCCGCCGGGAGCCCCACTCAGCAATCCTCGATCCGGGGGGGGCTCCCGGATGACGTGAACAGCGATCAGATGAAGGAGTTGATCTCGATCGTCTCGGTGCGGCCGGGGCCGACGCCGATCGCGGAGATCGGGGCGCCCGACATCTCCTCAAGGGCCTTCACGTACGCCTGCGCGTTCTTCGGCAGGTCCGCGAAGGTCTTCGCCTTGGTGATGTCCTCGGACCAGCCGGGCAGCTTCTCGTAGATCGGCTTCGCGTGGTGGAAGTCGGTCTGCGAGTACGGCAGTTCCTCGACGCGCTTGCCGTCGATCTCGTAGGCGACGCACACCGGGATCTCCTCCCAGCCGGTCAGCACGTCCAGCTTGGTGAGGAAGAAGTCGGTCAGGCCGTTGACGCGGGTCGCGTAGCGCGCGATCGGCGCGTCGAACCAGCCGCAGCGGCGGTCGCGGCCGGTGGTGACACCGCGCTCGCCACCGATGCGGCGCAGCGCCTCGCCGTCCTCGTCGAACAGCTCGGTCGGGAACGGGCCCGCGCCGACGCGGGTCGTGTACGCCTTGAGGATGCCGATGACGCGGCTGATCTTCGTCGGCCCGACCCCCGCGCCCGTGCAGGCGCCGCCCGCGGTCGGGTTGGAGGACGTGACGAACGGGTACGTGCCGTGGTCGACGTCGAGCAGGGTGCCCTGGCCGCCCTCGAAGAGGACCACCTTGTCGTCGTCCAGCGCCTTGTTGAGGATCAGCGTGGTGTCGGCGACGAACGGCTTGATCTGCTCCGCGTACTGGAGCATCTCCTCGACGATCTTGCCCGCCTCGATCGAGCGGCGGTTGTAGATCTTGGCGAGCAGCTGGTTCTTGCCCTCCAGGGCCGCCTCGACCTTCTGCTCAAGGATCGACTCGTCGTAGAGGTCCTGGACGCGGATGCCGACGCGGTTGATCTTGTCGGCGTAGGTCGGGCCGATGCCGCGACCCGTGGTGCCGATCTTCCGCTTGCCGAGGAAGCGCTCGGAGACCTTGTCGAGCGTGACGTTGTACGGCGTGATCAGGTGAGCATTTCCGCTGATCAGGAGCTTGGACGTGTCGACGCCGCGCTCGTTCAGCCCGCTCAGCTCGGAGAGCAGGACCGCCGGGTCGACGACGACTCCGTTACCGATCACCGGGGTGCACCCCGGCGAGAGGATTCCGGAAGGGAGAAGATGCAGCGCGTACTTCTGGTCGCCTACGACAACCGTGTGGCCGGCATTGTTGCCGCCCTGGTAACGCACCACATAGTCAACGGATCCACCGAGGAGGTCGGTGGCCTTTCCCTTGCCCTCGTCACCCCACTGAGCACCGAGCAGCACAAGTGCGGGCACAGGCGTACACCCCTTCCGGGCGGGGCATGTCCAAGGTCAGGGGCATACGCGTTCCATACGTGGATGCGTACACCATGGGCCTGATCCGTTGAACCGCTGCCCCGGAATAGACGAAGCCCCTGGCGCAATAGCGCAAGGGGCTCTTGCACAAAGATGCTACCCGAGGAAGGACCGAGGTGTCGGCTGCGCACCAGCTCGTCGTGCTCATCGACCCGGTCGCCCGCCGTATTGACGGCGAGTCCGTACGGATCGCGAAGGATGTTCTGTGTGCGGGAGCACAGGCGAAGATTTGCTGGCCGCAGGGCCCGGAGGAATTCGCGCGGGCGCTGGCCCGGCGGGGCGGCCGACGCACGGTAGTGGTCGGTGACGACGCCGCGCTGCTACGCACCGTGACGCTGCTGCACAAGGAGCGTGAGCTGGCGCGGGGCGCGCTGGCGCTGGTTCCGGTGGGAGGGGCGGCCTCGCTGGAGCTCGCCCGCTCGCTGGGCGTGCCGATGGGCGCGGTGGCGGCGGCGCGGGCGGTCCTGGAGGGCACCGAGCGCCGCCTCGACCTGCTGGTCGACGACAGCGACGGGGTGGTGCTCGGCGCGCTGCGGATCCCCGACCTGAGCCGGCCCGCGCCGGCCGCGCCGCCGTCGTCGGTGTGGGGCACCTGCCGCTCGCTCGCCCGCACGCTGGTGCGGGCCCCCGCGCCGGTGGCGGCGGCGATGGCCCACCGCCTGCGGGTGGAGGCGGACGGGGTGCTCCTGACGGACGTGGACCGCCCGGTGACCGGCGTGTCCCTGGCCTCGGCGGACGGGCTCGCACAGGTGGTGGTGCACGGCCGCTCCGGGGAACGGGCGCGGGCGGTGGCGAGGGTGGTGACGGTCTCCGGCGCCGGGCCGGCGGGTGGCTTCCGCTACCGGGCGGACGCAGTGGTCGCGGGCCCGGTCCGCACCCGGACGTGGACGGCGCTTTCGGGCGCGTGGGGGCTGGTTCTGCCGGGGTGACCGGGCCCGGCCCCGGCGGGGGGGCATCAGGCCCCTCCCGGGCGCCGGGGGAGTTCTACTCCGGCGGAATCGGCGGCAGGTCCAGGGTCGCGCGGTGGGTGCGCCAGCGCCCCATCAGCTGCGACAGCTCCCCGTGCAGGAACGTGAAGAACGCCGCCGTCTCCGCCATCCGCGCCCCCGCCGCCGTCCCCGGCCCACCCGCACTGGCGACGCCGTCCCGCATGACCTGCTCCCAGCGCGTGAGCAGCCGGTCCCGGTTGGTGAAGGTCTCGTACCAGAGCTCGTTGTGCAGCACGTACCGGTCCCGCCGCGAACCCGGCTCGCGCTCGCGGCCGACCATGTTGACCTGGGAGAGGTAGCGGATCGCACCCGAGACCGCCGCGGGGCTGATCCGGAGCGCCGAGGCGAGTTCCGCCGAGGTCATCGAACCGGACTCGGAGATGAGCAGCGCGGCGAACACCCGGGCCGCCATCCGCTGCATGCCCGCCTCGGTCAGCTCGGAGGCGAACCGTTCGACGAACCGGGCCACCGCGTCCTCGTCCCGCTCCGACGGCGTCCCGTTGGCGTCCCGCACGTCCCGAACCTCCCGCTCGACCCTGGTCATGAACACGGACTTTACAGGGTTCCTTAACTTCACAACTTCGTGAAAATACCGTACGTTCAAAAACATGACGAAGGCAATCACGGTCGCCGGACTGCACAAGTCGTTCGGGCGCACCCACGCCCTCGACGGCCTCGACCTCGCCGTCGAGACCGGCGAGGTCCACGGGTTCCTCGGCCCCAACGGCTCCGGGAAGTCCACCACCATCCGGGTGCTGCTCGGACTGCTGCGCGCCGACTCCGGCGCCGCCCAGCTCCTCGGCCGCGACCCCTGGACGGACGCGGTCGAACTGCACCGGCACGTGGCGTACGTACCGGGCGACGTGACCCTGTGGCGCAACCTCTCCGGCGGCGAAGTCATCGACCTGTACGGCAGGTTGAGGGGCGGCCTCGACGCGTCCCGCCGCGCCGACCTCATCGAGCGGTTCGAGCTCGACCCCACCAAGAAGGGGCGCACCTACTCCAAAGGCAACCGGCAGAAGGTCGCCCTGGTCGCGGCGTTCGCCTCGGACGTGGACGTGTTGATCCTGGACGAACCGACTTCCGGGCTCGACCCGCTGATGGAGGAGGTCTTCCAGGGCTGCGTGGAGGAGGAGCGCGACCGGGGCCGGACCGTGCTGCTGTCCTCGCACATCCTCAGCGAGGTGGAGAGCCTCTGCGACCGGGTGAGCATCATCCGCCGGGGCCGGACGGTGGAGACCGGCTCGCTCGCCGAGCTGCGCCACCTCACGCGCACCTCCGTCACCGCCGAACTCGCCGCCGCCCCCAACGGGTTGGCCCACCTGCCCGGCGTGTACGACCTGGACGTACGAGGACGGCGGGTCAAGCTCCAGGTCGACACCGACAAGCTGGACGCGGTGCTCCGCTCGCTCACCGCGTCGGGCGTACGCTCCCTCGTCTCCACCCCGCCCACCCTGGAGGAGCTGTTCCTGCGCCACTACACCGGCGCCGAGGAAGCGGACGGCGAAGGGGCGGTGACCCGATGAGTACGACCACGGCATCCCGGCCGGTACGGGTACGGGTCCGCTCGGCCGGTGAACTGACCGGCACCGGTGCCCTGTTGAGACTCGCGCTGCGCCGGGACCGGGTGATGCTCCCGGTGTGGGCCCTCGCACTCGGCTCGCTGGTCGCCAGCGGGGCGGGCACGCTGGAGAAGGTGTACACCACCGCCGCACAACGCGCGGACGTGGCCCACTCGATGGGCCGGAACGGCTCGCTGCGGGCGCTGTACGGGCCGGTTTTCGGGGACTCGGTCGGCGGGCTCACGGCCTGGCGGTTCGGCGGGTTCGGGTATGTGCTCGCGGCGGTGATGAGCCTGCTCATCGTCGTACGGCACACCCGGGAGGAAGAGGAGACGGGGCGTCAGGAACTGTTGTCCTCCGCCATGGTGGGGCGACGGGCGCCGCTCACGTCGGCGCTGCTCGCCGCGCTGGTCGCCAACGCGGCCGTCGCGCTGATCATCACGGCCGGGCTCGCCAAGTCGACCGGAAACACGGCCGGTTCGGCCGCGCTGGGACTGACGACCGCCGCGATCGGCATGCTCTTCGCGGGCATGGCGGCGATCATGGCGCAGCTGACGGAGAGCGCACGCCTCGCCAAGGGGCTCACCGGCGCGGTGCTCGGCGCGGCCTTCCTGCTCAGGGCGGCCGGAGACACCGCCACCCGCGACGCCTCCTCGGTACTCGACCGGCTCTCCCCGCTGGGCTGGGCCGAGAACGTACGGCCGTACGCGGGCGAGCGCTGGTGGGCGCTGCTCCTGATCGCGGCGGCGGCCCTCGCGCAGGGCGCGGCGGCGTACGTGCTGGCGGGGCGGCGCGACATCGGGATGAGCTTCGTCGCGCCGAGGCCGGGGCCCGCCGAGGGCGGCATCACGACGGCGTACGGGCTGGCCCGGCGGCTCCAGCGCGGCGGCGTCATCGGCTGGACCCTCGGATTCGCGCTGGCCGGGCTGCTCTTCGGCGGGATGACGAACGGGGCGGCCGATCTGGTCGGTGACAACGCACAGACCAAGGAGATCATCCAGCGCATGGGCGGGCAGTCGGGCCTGACCGACGCGTTCCTGGCGACGATGGTCGGCATGCTGGGGATGGTCGCGGCCCTGTATGCCACCTCCTCGGTGCTGCGACTGCACGGCGAGGAGACCGGACAGCGGGCCGAACCGGTGCTCGCGAACGCGGTGGGCCGGGTGCGGTGGGCGGCCGGGCACCTCGTGATCGCGTTCGGCGGCTCGGCCCTGATCATGGTGGTCGGCGGGCTCGGCCTGGCCGTCGGCTACGGCGGAAGGACGGGCCCGGTCCTGGGCGCGGCGCTGGTCCAGCTCCCGGCGGTCTGGACGCTCGCGGGGCTCGCGATGCTGCTGTACGGGGCGTTCCCGAAGCTCGCGCAGGCCGCGCTCGCGGTGGTCGGGGTGTGTCTGGCGCTCGGCTGGATCGGCCCCGCGCTGAACCTGCCCCGGGCCGTCCTCGGCCTCTCACCCTTCGGCCGGCTGCCGAAGCTGCCCGGTACTCCGATGGTGTGGACACCGGTGCTGGTCCTGACGCTGATCGCGGCAGCGCTGGTGACGGCGGGGCTCGCGGCGTTCCGCCGTCGCGACCTGGTGACGTGAACTCCGTTCACTCGACGACCACGTGGAGTTCCTTCAAGCCCCTGATGACGAATCCGGCCTGCCACTCGGGTTCGGCGGCCAGTCGCAGCAGGGGCGCCTTCTTGAGCAACTCCCCGAAGGAAGCCTGGAGTTCGAGGCGGGCCAGCGGCGCGCCGAGGCAGTAGTGGATGCCGGCGCCGAAGGAGATGTGCGGGTTGTCGGCGCGGGCGAGGTCCAGGGTGTCGGGGTCGGCGAACCGGGCCGGGTCGCGGTTGGCGGAGCCGAAGAGCAGGGCGACCTCGCTGCCGCGCGGCAGGATCTGTCCCGCGAACTCGA
The DNA here is from genome assembly GCF_036231355.1 of Streptomyces sp. NBC_01431. NCBI lineage: Bacteria > Bacillati > Actinomycetota > Actinomycetes > Kitasatosporales > Streptomycetaceae > Streptomyces > Streptomyces sp. NBC_01431. The sequence goes on along the minus strand of NZ_CP109496.1, from coordinate 4,369,265 downwards.
TGTCTTCGAGGACCCAGCGCTCGAAGAGCTGGAGCGGAGTGTCGTACCGCATCAGCTCCTCGACCGCGGTGGGCAGGAGCGCGTCCGGGGCGGCTCGGAGCGCGGCGAGCTGTGCGGGGTTGCGCAGCAGGGCCCACCATCCGTTGGCGGTGGTGTTGACGGTGGCCTCGTGGCCCGCGTTGAGCAGCAGCACGCAGGTCGAAATCATCTCCTGCTCGCTGAGCCGGTCGCCGCTCTCGTCCTCGTACGCCGCGATGAGCGCGGAGATGAGATCGTCGCCGGGGTTCTTGCGCCGCCCGGCGATCAACTCCCGCAGGTATTCGGTGAATTCCAGCGAAGCCTTCACGGCGCGGGCGGCGGTTTCCTCGTCCGGGGCGAGTTCGTACATGCCGCAGATGGCGGCGGACCAGGGGCGCAGGAGGGGGCGGTCGGCCTCGGGGATGCCGAGCATCTCGGCGATGACCGCGACGGGCAGCGGCTCGGCGACCTCGGCGACGAGATCGCCGCCGCCCGCCGCACGGAAGTCGTCGACGAGGCGGGCCGCCAGACGCCGCACGGTCGGGGCGAGGCGCTCGACGGTACGCGGGGTGAACGCCTGCGAGACGAGCCGCCGGATCCTGGTGTGGTCCGGGGGCTCCAGGTCGAGCAGGCCATGATCGTTGAGGGTGTGGAACGGCTCGTGCGCCGCGGGTGGCGTGGTGCGGCCGAACTCCTCGTGGGTGAAGCGGTGCCGGTAACTCCGGCCGAGCCTTCGATCCCGCAGCAGCGCGGAGACGTCCGCGTGGTGCGGGACGAGCCACTGGGCGGTGGGGGCGTAGTAGTGCACCCGGCCCGCGGCGCGGAGCTCGGCGTACGCGGGATAGGGGTCGGCTACGAAGTCGGCCGAGCCAGGACGAAAGACGGCGGTGGCATCCATGCGGGGAGCATGCGGGGCGAACCCCAGCAGATCAAGCCCCCTCAGGGGCGCGGGGAACCGCTCGACCAACCACGCACGGCCCGCACGAGACCACACGAGACCAACCCACCCAGGGGCGCGGGGAACTGCGCGATCAACCACGCACGGCCCGCGCAAAGACCACGCACCCGCACAGCCCGCGGCAAGCGAAGGGCGCCTCAGCCCGGCGTCACCAGGCGGGTTTCGTACGCGTACACCGCCGCCTGCGTACGGTCACGCAGCCCCAGCTTCACCAGCACCCGGCTCACATGCGTCTTGATCGTGGACTCCGCCACCACCAGCCGGTCCGCGATCTCCTGGTTCGAGAGGCCCTGGGCGATCAGCACCAGGACCTCCGTCTCCCGGTCGGTCAGCTCATCGACCTGCCCCGGCGCCGGCGCCCCGGCCCGCGGCGCCGGCACAACCCGCGCGAACTCGTTGATCAGGCGGCGCGTCACCGAGGGCGCGAGCAGAGCCTCCCCGGACGCCACCACCCGTACGCCTTCGGCGAGTTGACGCGCCGAGGCGTCCTTCAGCAGGAAGCCGGACGCGCCCGCCCGCAGCGCCTGGTAGACGTACTCGTCCAGATCGAACGTCGTCAGGACGAGCACCTTCGACGCGTCGCCCGCCGCGACGATCTCCCGCGTCGCCTCGATGCCGTTCATCCCGGGCATCCGGATGTCCATCAGCACCACGTCGGGCCGCAGCGCCTGCACCTGGGCGACCGCCTCGCGGCCGTCGACCGCCTCGCCGACGACCTCGATGTCCGGCTGCGCGCCGAGCAGCACGGAGAAGCCCTCGCGCACCATCATCTGATCGTCGACGATCAGAACGCGTATCGCCGTCATGCCTGTCCGTCCTTCGCCAGGCTCGTGGCCGCCGGTTCCGGCTCGGCCGCGGCGACCGGGATGAAGACGGTGACCTCGTAGCCGCCCGCCGCGCCCGGCTCCGCCGTCATCGCTCCGCCCAGCATCGCCACCCGTTCCTCCATGCCCGTGATCCCGTGCCCGGACCCCTGCGAGGGCCCCGCCTCGGCGGTCGCGGGACCGTTGACGATCCGCAGGCCGAGGCCGCCCAGAACGTATCCGATCTCCACCCGTGCCGCCGCGCCGGGCGCGTGCCGCAGCGTATTGCTCAACGCCTCCTGGACGATCCGGTACGCCGACAGCTCCACGCCCTGCGGGAGTTCGCGTACCGCACCGGTGATGACCTTCTCGACGGGCAGCCCGGCCTCGCGGACGTTGGCCAGCAGACTGTCCAGGTCGGCGAGGGTGGGCTGGGGGGCGTCCGGCGCCTCGTAGTCCTCCGCGCGTACGACACCGAGCACCCGGCGCAGCTCGGTGAGCGCGGCCACCGCGTTCTCGCGGATCGTGACGAAGGCCTGGGCCAGCTCGGGCGGCGGGTTCTCCACCCGGTACGGCGCGGCCTCGGCCTGGATGGCGACCACCGACATGTGGTGCGCCACCACATCGTGCAGCTCGCGCGCGATGTTCGTACGTTCCTCAAGCACGGTCCGCCGGTCGCGCTCCACGGCGGTGACCGACTTCTCCGCGCTGACTTGCCGCTCGGCGTCGCGCCGGATGTGCAGGACGCAGATGACGAGCAGCACGAGGGCGTAGACGGTCGCCATCGGCACGGCGTTGCCACCGTACGTGCCCTGTACGGAGCTCAGGAGCAAGCCGAGGACGACGGTGAGCGCCCACATCCAGGCCGCCACCCGGGGGCGGGTGCGCAGGCCCACCACGGCGAGGACGCACAGGTGCATGAAGAACGTGCCGGGTGACCAGGGGCCGAAACCGCCGTGGCCGGCGGTCGTCCCCGACACGAGCGTCACCGCGCAGGACAGCCAGAACGCGCCGACGGGACGCACCAGCGTCATGACCACCGGCGTGGCCAGGAACAGTCCGCCGAGCAGCCAGGTGATCCCGCCGAACCACTCCTGGTCGCGGTTTCCCAGCCCGAACAGGAATGAGCAGAACGCCAGGAAGCCCACGAACGCGTGCGGGGTCCACGACGCGTACTCGCGTATCCGTCCCCTCAGGCGGCGGGTCAGCAGGCCGTCGGTCTTCTTGCGGGGCAGCGGCCGGTAGGCGAAGGCGTCGTGGAACAGGTCGTTGCGGAGCCCCGCGTACACGTTCGCGGCCAACCGGAACTCTGGACTCCGCAGCGTCGCGTGGCCGACACCGCCACCCGCCGCACTGCCTCTCCCCTGCCGGGGTCTGGTCGTCTCGTTCACGCCTCCACGGTAGGGGGCGGGCCGCCGGGCGGCGTCCGGCGAGATGGGGATCCTTGAAGCTCCGCCTCAGGTACTAGGCGGGCACGGGGAACGCCGCCCGCGACCGTTCAGCACGCGGCGGGGCGATTCAGTACGCGAGCGGGGCGACTCAGTACGCGAGCTGGGCGATTTCCTCGGCCACCACCGCGCACGCGTCCGCCGCCGGGTCGATCAGCGGGAAGTGGCCCACGTCGTCCAGGAGGGTCAGGCCCACGGTCTCGCCCGCCTTCGCCGCCGCGTCCACGTACGCCTCCGCGACGGCCTGCGGTACGACGATGTCCTCCCGGCCCTGCACGACGACCGTGGCGATGCCGGTGGGGAGCAGCGCGGCGGGGTCGGCGTGCGGGGCACGCGCCGCCAACTCCCCCTTTCCGCCGAGGAGTTGGAGCAGCGCTCCGCCGCACACGTCCAGCTCCAGCGCCTTCGCGAAGTCCGCTATGGGGGCCATCGCCACGACTCCGCGCAGCGGGGCCGGGCGCGGGGTGCGCCACGGGGAACCCTCGGGCAGCACATGGCGGCCCGCCGCCCACAGGGCGAGGTGGCCGCCGGCCGAGTGCCCGGCCAGTACGGTGCGGCGGGGGTCGGCGTGCGGCACCGCGTCCCGTACGAGGGCGGGCAGCGCGTCCAGTGCCGCCGCCACGTCGTCGAACGTGTCCGGCCAGCGCCCGGCGACCGGGGCGTCGCCACCCTGCTGCGGCAGCAGGCTCCCGCGCCGGTACTCCACGTTCGCCACGACGAATCCGCGCCGGGCCAGGAAGTCCGCGAAGGGGGTGAGGTGGGTGCGGTCGTACGGGGCCCGCCAGGCGCCGCCGTGCAGGAGCACGACGAGGGGGGCGGCGTTGTTCCCGTCCCGGGGGGTGTAGAAGTCGACCACCTGGTCGGGGTGGGAGCCGTAGGCGGCGGTGGCGTCCGGGGTGACGGGGGGATGCGAAAAGGCGGAGGCCTCTTCAGCCGCGTCACGCTCTGCGGAATCCGTCATTCCCCAACCTTTCGCCGGGCCACGGGGGTTGATCACGCTACCAGTGTGGTTGGGGGGCGCCCTTTCCCACCCGCCCACCCGTGACTGCCCTGCCAAAGCTGAGCACCAGTGGGTGGCCACGGGGTTCGGCGCCCGCCCGCCATACGCGAGCGCCCGCCTCCGGCGGGCCTACCCACCCTCCCGCCCACCCGTGACTGCCCTGCCAAGGCTGAGCACCAGTGGGCACATCCCACCGCCGGCGGCCGCCCCTCCGTGCCGCGAGCCCATTCCACGCACCGCCAGGCCACACCCCCAGGGGCGCGAGGAACTGCGCGACCAGCCACACACGGCCCGCACAAGACCAAGCACCCCAACCCACCCAGGGGCGCGGGGAACTGCGCGAACAACCACACACGGTCCGCACAAGACCAAGCACCCCGCCCCCCAGGGGGCGCGAGGAACTGCGCGATCAGGCGCAGCGCACGGCCAGCGGCGGACCAGGGGGCGGCCCCGCAGGGGGTGGGTGGGGAGGGCAAGGCCCCGCCCTCAGCTCAGGACCCTCGCCAGCTCCCCCGCCGCCCGCTCCGCCTCGGCGAAGCCCACGTACAGGGGGGTGAAGCCGAAGCGGAGGATGTCGGGGCGGCGGTAGTCGCCCACCACCCCGCGGGCGGTCAGCGCGCGCATCGCCTCGCCCGCCTCCGGGCAGCGCAACGAGACCTGGCTGCCGCGTTCCGCGTGCGGCAGCGGCGTCACCGACGACACCCGCCCGGCCGGAACGTACGCCTCCACGCACTCCAGGAAGAAGTCCGTCAGGGCCAGGGACTTCGCCCTGACCGCCTCGATCGAGACTCCCTCCCACACATCGAGGGCCGACTCCAGGGCCAGCATGGACAGGATGTCCGGGGTGCCCACCCGGCCCCGTACCGCGCCCTCGCCCGGCACGTACTCGGGCCGCATCCCGAAGGGGTCCTCGTGCGAGTTCCACCCGGGCAGCGGCGAGTCGAAGCGGGCCTGATGGTCGCCGCGTACGTACAGGTACGCCGGTGAACCCGGGCCGCCGTTCAGGTACTTGTAGGTGCAGCCCACCGCGAGATCGACGCCGTGCGCGTCGAGGCCGACCGGCAGCGCGCCCGCGCTGTGGCACAGGTCCCAGACCGCGAGCGCCCCGGCCGCCTGGATCGCCGCCGTCATCCCCGGCAGGTCGTTCAGGCGGCCCGTGCGGTAGTCCACGTGGTTGACCAGCACCGCCGCCGTACGCGAGCCCAGCGCCGCGACCATCTCCCCGGGCGCCAGGGCCCGGATCTGACGACCCGTCATGCGCGCGGCCGACTCCGCCACGTACCCGTCCGTGGGGAACGTGGAGGCGTCGACCAGGATCTCGTCCCGGTCGTCCCCGGCCAGCCGCACCGCCGCCACCAGCGCCTTGAAGACGTTCACGCTCGTCGAGTCGCCGACCACGATCCGGCCCGGCGCGGCCCCGACCAGCGGCGCGATCCGGTCGCCGATGCGTTCCGGCGCGGTCCACCAGCCGCTCTCCTCCCAGGAGCGGATGCGCAGTTCGCCCCACTCGCGGGCGATGACCTCCTGCATCCGGGCCGGAACGTGGCGGGGCAGCGCGCCCAGCGAGTTCCCGTCAAGGTAGACGGCGCCCTCTTCGAGGGCGAACAGGTCGCGGTGCGGGGCGAGTTCGTCTGCGGCGTCCAGCGCCGCGGCCTTCTTGGCCAGCGCCTCAGACATGGCTGCGCGCTGTCCACAGCTCGGGGAACACGCTCTTCGTGGCCCGCTTCTCCAGCCACGCCACCCCGGCCGACCCGCCGGTACCCGTCTTCGCGCCCATCGCCCGCCGGGTCGCGACGAGGTGGTCGTTGCGCCATCGCCACACGAGTTCGCCGACATCGGTCAACGCCTCGCCCAGGCGCACCAGTTCAGCGTTCTGGTCGCCCGCGTACAGCTCGGACCAGACCGCCTCGACCTCGGCGGACGGCTCGTACTTCTGGGCCAGGTCGCGCTGGAGGGCCGAGGCTGGGATCGCGTACCCGCGGCGGGCGAGCAGCGCGAGCACCTCGTCGTACAGGCTCGGTTCGCCCAGCGCCTTCTCCAGCTCGGCGTACACGCGCGGCGCGCCCCGGTGCGGGACCAGCATCGACGCGGACTTGTCGCCGAGCAGGAACTCCATCCGCCGGTACATCGCCGACTGGAATCCGGAGCCCTCGCCGAGCGCGGAGCGGTAGGAGTTGAACTGGGCCGGGGTCAGCTGCGCCAGCGGCGTCCACGAGGCGTTGAGCGCCTCCAGCTCCCGTACCGAACGCTTCAGGGCGTCGACCGCGACCTGCACCCGGTCCGCGCGCAGCGCCCGCGACGCGGTCTCCCACTCGTGCACGATGACCGTGAACCACAGCTCCATGACCTGGGTGGTGACCAGGAAGACCATCTCGCCCGGATCGTCGGAGCGCAGGTGCTGGAGGTGGGTGAGGACGTCCGCCTGGACGTAGTCCTCGTACGGTGTGGTGCCCGCGAAGTCCAGATTCGGGGTCTCCGGCTCGTCGCCCGGTTGGGGCGACTCGACCGGTTCGGACATCTTTGATGACATCGCTGTCTCCTCGATGTGTCCGGGTAGCGGTCCGCCCCTTCCTTGGTCGGCATCGGAGCCCCGGTCCCCACCCGCATCATAAACACGGTTCCGTCCGCTTCGTCAGGGCACCGAGGGCCCCGAGATGAACGTCCCGTCCGAGGTGTACGGCCAGGCGTTGGACTTGCAGCCGTTGAGGCCCTTGATCTGCTGCATCATCACCGGGGCGAGCTTTCCGGCACCCGGGCAGGCCATGTGCTGGTGATAGCCGATCATGTGGCCTATCTCGTGGTTGATGATGAGGTGGCGGTACTCGGCGGGCGGCCCGTCGTACTGCGGCGAGCCGGTCACCCACCGCTTGAGGTTGACGATGACACCGCCCGTGACCTCGCAGTTCAGCTCGCCGCCGGTATCTCCGTTGGAGGCGCACAGCTTGTCGGTGGTCTTCGGGGTGGCGATCTTGATGACGACATCGGCGCCGTCGGCCACCAGCTGGAAGCGGCCCTTGCCGTGCGCGGCCCAGCTCCGCGGGTCGGCGAGGATCTTCTGGACGTCGAGGGCGGCGTCCTTGGCCGAGACGTCCACGCCGTCCTCGACCTGCACCGCGTAGCGGCGCAGCGGCCCCGCCGTGCCGACGGTCTGGCCGGAGGCCCGCGCGGTGGTGAAGGTGCCGGGGCCCGAGGCGGGTACATGGGGCGCGTTCGGGCTGGTGGACACCGAGGGCTTGACGGGCAGCGGGGGCTGGGCCTCCATGGGGCTCGCGACGGTGTTGCCGGGCTCCACGGCGCTCGTGTGGCCGCCACCCGGCCACTGCGCGACGGCGACCCCGCCGATCACCGTGAGCCCGAGCAGGCATCCGACGACGAGCAGCACGCGCGGTCGCGACCGCCGCCGAGCGGCCCGGCCGCGCCGCGGCGCCCGGCCCGGCGGCCGCTGACGTGCCCCGTGCCGCTCTGCCTGTTTCCGGCCACCACTGACTGCGCTGCGGGCGCCTCGCTTGCCCAAGACGGAGTTCTCCCCTGGTCCCCGGCTGGAGTTGGGGGGAGAGGAGTGGGGCCTCTGCGCCAGCCTGTCGATGCGGCCGGGCCCGCGTTTTCGTGCCGTACGCGGCTGCCCGTGCCGTCCGTGTCAGATGTACAGACGCCACGGACGGCACAGGCGTTCCCGATCCGGCCCGAGTTGATCAGGCCACGGCGTCAGCCCAGGGTGTCGGCGGCGAGCGGCGAGGAGTCCCGCAGGAAGGCCGTGCAGCGCTCGTGCTCGGCGTCCTCGCCGATCGCCTGCGCGGCGCGCGCGAGGGCGTGCAGGGCGCGCAGGAAACCGCGGTTGGGCTCGTGCTCCCACGGCACCGGGCCGTGGCCCTTCCATCCGGCGCGGCGCAGCGAGTCCAGGCCGCGGTGGTATCCGGTACGGGCGTAGGCGTACGACTCGACGGAGCGCCCGCCGTCGAACGCGTCGTCGGCGAGCTGTGCCCAGGCGAGCGAGGAGGTGGGGTACTTGGCGGCGACCTCGGCGGGCGCGGTGCCGCCGGCGAGCAGCTCACGCGGCTCCGGGTCGTCGGGCAGCAGGGTCGGGGCGGGGCCCCCGAGCAGGTTCTCGTGAATGGACATGGGGCCCAGTCTGCCAGGGGAAGATCTCACCGCCCCGCCCCTTGGCGAGACCCTCCGGGGTGCGGCCCGGTGGCTGCTGGGGCTCGGCCCGGCCGCGCTACTCGGCCCGCCCCGGCTCAATGGCCGGCCCGGACACCCCGCACTGCATCCGGCACTGCGGCTCGGAAGCCTCCGCGCCCGGCCGCCGCACGGTCAGGAAGGCGATCACGGAGGCCAGCACCAGCGCCCCCGCGCACATCGGCATCGCCCGCCGGAACGTCGCCCCGAACTCCGCCGCCGACCGGTACGCCTCGGGCCCCATCCCCGCGGCCAGCGGCAGCGCGGCCACCGCGAGCAGTCCGGCGGCGCGCGCGGCGGCGTTGTTGATGCCGCTGGCGAGCCCGGCCCGCCCCACGTCCACGGACCCGAGCACCGTCGCGGTGAGCGGCGCCACCAGGGTGACCATGCCGAGGCCGAGCACCAGCAGCGCGGGCAGCACATCCGTTACGTACGCCGCGTGCTCGCCGACCCGCAGCATCAGCAGCATCCCGGCCGCGCACAGCAGCGGTCCGACGGTGAGCGGGATGCGCGGCCCGATCCGCTGGCCGAGCTCGCCCGAGCGGGCGGAGAGCAGCAGCATCAGCACCGTCGTCGGCAGCAGGGCCGCGCCCGCGCCGAGCGCCGAGTATCCGGCGACGACCTGGAGCTGGAGCGCGGCGAGGAAGAAGAACCCGCCGAAGGCGGCGTACACACAGACGGTGACCGCGTTGACGGCGGTGAAGACGCGGGAGTGGAAGATGTCCAGCGGCAGCATCGGGTCGGGCAGCCGCCGCTCGCGGCGCACGAACGCCGCGCCGAGCCCGAGCCCGGCGACCGCGGCCCCGACGACCAGCCGCGACGAGCCCTGCCCGGGGGCTTCGATCAGCGCGTACGTCACGAGCGCGAGCGTCAGCGCCCCGAGCGCGGCGCCCATCACGTCGAAGCGACCGGTGTGGGCGCGGGGGTCGCGCGACTCCGGTACGCGGCCGAGCGCGACCGGGACGCAGAGCGCGGCCAGCGGCACGTTGATCAGGAACACCCAGCGCCAGCCGGGGCCGTCGACCAGCCAGCCGCCGAGGAAGGGGCCGACGGCCGCGCCGACCCCGCCGAGCCCGGACCACACGCCGACCGCGCGGGCCCGGTCGTCCGGATGGAAGCTCGCCTGGATGATCGCGAGGGAGCCGGGGGTGAGCAGGGCACCGCCGATGCCCTGGAGGGCGCGGGCGGCGATGAGCACCCCGGCGCCGGGGGCGAGCCCGCACAGCAGCGACCCGGCGGCGAACCACACCACTCCGATGACGAACACCTTCCGCCGCCCGTAGCGGTCGCCGAGGGCGCCGCCGAGCAGGATGAAGCCGGCGAGGGTGAGCATGTAGGCGTTGACGGTCCACTGGAGGACGGCCATGTCGGCGTCCAGGTCGACGCCGATGTGGGGGAGCGCGACGTTGACGACGGTCGAGTCGAGCATGGCCATGCCGGACCCGAGCACGGTGGTGAGCAGCACCCAGCGGCCGGGACGGGTACCGATGCGTACGTAGTCCGCCACAGCGGAACTGTCCCCCACCCCGCCCCTTCCCGAAACCCACCGGGGCCGGGGCGGGGACGAGGTCCGTTCCTCAGTAGCCGCAAGGGGGTTGGTTTCCGCCGACCGGAGCCGGCAGCGGGCCCGGTCAGGCCAGCCGGCCCAGCGCCCGCGTCAGCGCCCCCACCCCCGCCTCCACCTTCGACCGCGCACAGCCCACGTTCAGGCGAACGAACCCCGGCGCCCCGTAAACCGACCCGGGCATGATCGCCACCCGCTCCCCCTCCACCAGCTCCCGCTGAAGCGCCGCGTCGTCCACACCCAGGGGACGCAGGTCGATCCAGGCGAGGTACCCGGCCTCCGGGGGCTCCCAACTCAGCGTGGAAAAGGCAGAGTTGAGGCGATCGGCCACCAATGCCAGGTTTCCCGCGACGTACGCCCGCACCTCGTCCAGCCATTCCCCGCCCTCCCGGTACGCCGCGATGTGCGCGACCAGCGAAAGGACCGCGGGCGAGCCGAGCCCCTCCCCAGTCTCCATGCGGCGGACGAACTCCGCGTGGTCCGCCGCCTCGCCGACCACCCCGTACGAACCGGTCAGCGCCGGGAAGTTGAACGACTTCGTGCCGGAGGTGATCAGCGCCCAGCGGCCCCGCCCGAACCGGGTCCACGGCAGGTGGCGGTGGCCGTCGTGGACGAAGTCCGCGTGGATCTCGTCGCTGATCACCGCGACCCCGCAGCGCTCGGCCAGCGCGGCGAAGCCCGCCAGTTCGGCCTCGGTCCACACCCGGCCCGTCGGATTGTGCGGCGAGCACAGCAGCAGCACCCGGCTGCCGTCCCGGGCCAGTGCCGCCTCAAGCGCGGCCGGGTCGTCGAGCGGGACGCCGCGCAGCTCGCGCCCAAGCCCGCCGACCGCCTTGCGGAAACCGTCGTACACAGGGGTGTGGACAACGACCGCGTCCCCGGGCCCGGTCCACATGCGCAGGAGCTGCGAGAGCTGGTTGAGCACGGAGGGCGCGTAGACGAGGCGGCCGGTGTCGATCTCCGTCGCGTGCCGCACCCGGTACCAGTCGCGCACCGCCGAGCGGAATTCCTCGTTCTGCCAGTCGGTGTAGCCGAACACGCCGTGTGCGACCCGCTCCTGGAGCGCCGCGAGCACGGGCGGCGGGCAGGCGAAGTCCATGTCGGAGATGGTGAACGGCAACAGCCCCGCCGCCCCGAACCGCCGGTCCACCCCGTCCCACTGGACGCTCCAGGTGCCACGCCGGTCCACGGGTATGTCGAAGTCGTACGTCATCCAAGGCCTCCGGATACGGCTCGGGCCCGGCACCCCCCAAGGGGAGGCCGGGCCCAAGCGGTCAGGACGTGATTACTTCAGCTTCGTGCCGGTCGAGCGAAGGTTCGCGCACGCCTCGGTCACGCGCTTGGCCATGCCCGCCTCGGCCAGCTTGCCCCAGGTGCGCGGGTCGTACGTCGACTTCTTGCCGACCTCGCCGTCGACCTTCAGGACGCCGTCGTAGTTGCGGAACATGTGGTCCGCGACGGGGCGGGTGAAGGCGTACTGGGTGTCGGTGTCGAGGTTCATCTTGACGACGCCGTTCTCCAGGGCGGTCGCGATCTCCTCGGCCGTCGAGCCGGAGCCGCCGTGGAAGACGAAGTCGAACGGCGAGGCCTTGCCGTACTTCTCGCCGACGCCCGCCTGGAGGTCCTTGAGCAGCTCGGGACGGAGCACGACGTTGCCCGGCTTGTAGACGCCGTGGACGTTGCCGAAGGACGCGGCGAGCAGGTAGCGGCCCTTCTCGCCCAGGCCCAGAGCCTCGGCGGTGCGCAGCGCGTCGTCGACGGTCGTGTACAGCTCGTCGTTGATCTCGTGGCTGACGCCGTCCTCCTCGCCGCCGGTCGGGGTGATCTCGACCTCAAGGATGATCTTCGCGGCGGCGGCCTTCGCGAGCAGCTCCTGGCCGATGGCCAGGTTGTCGGCGAGGGTCTCGGCGGAGCCGTCCCACATGTGCGACTGGAAGAGCGGGTTCAGGCCCTTGGCGACGCGCTCGGCGGAGACCTCAAGGAGCGGGCGGACGTAGCCGTCCAGCTTGTCCTTGGGGCAGTGGTCGGTGTGCAGCGCGACCGTGATGTCGTACTTGGCGGCGACGACGTGCGCGAACTCGGCCAGGGCGACCGCGCCGGTGACCATGTCCTTGTTGTACTGGCCACCCAGGAACTCGGCACCACCGGTGGAGATCTGGATGATGCCGTCGCTCTCGGCCTCCGCGAAGCCGCGCAGCGCAGCGTGCAAGGTCTGGGTCGAGGTCACGTTGATGGCCGGGTAGGCGAACTTGCCTGCCTTCGCCCGGTCGAGCATCTCGTTGTAGACCTCGGGGGTTGCGATGGGCATCTGTCCGCTCCTTGGGATGTGCGGGTGTGCGGTATGTGCTGGCCCTGACCTGGGGGCGACGTCATCGTCGCGGCCCATCTTTCCAGACTCTGGCACTGGCTCCACCCGGCGGACGCGCGAGGGGCGGGCCGTTTCACGTGAAACAGCCCGCCCCTTGAAGAACGCCCAGGTCAGAACCGTAGGACCGGATCCCGGGAGCTACGTCACGAGTTTTACGCGAGGTCGAGGTCCGCCAGCTGGTACCCGGTGAGGTAGGGCAGCCCGGCGTCGGCGATCGCGGCAGAAGCGCCCCGGTCGACGATCGTGGCGACGGCGACGACCTCGCCGCCCGCCTCGCGCACCGCCTCGACGGCGGTCAGCGGCGAGCCGCCGGTGGTGGAGGTGTCCTCGACCACGAGGCAGCGGCGGCCCTTGACGTCGGCGCCCTCGATACGGCGCTGCATCCCGTGCGCCTTCTGCGCCTTGCGCACGACGAAGGCGTCGAGGCGCTGCCCGCGGGCGGCGGAGGCGTGCAGCATCGAGGTGGCGACCGGGTCGGCGCCGAGGGTCAGACCGCCCACGCAGTCGAAGTCGAGCTCGGCGGTGAGGTCGAGCATGACCTGACCGACCAGAGGCGCGGCCTCGCCGTCCAGCGTGATGCGGCGCAGGTCGATGTAGTAGTCGGCCTCACGACCCGACGAAAGGGTCACCTTGCCGTGCACCACGGCCTTGTCCTTGATCTGCTGGAGCAGGTCAGCGCGTACGTCAGTCATGCCAGTCAGCTTAGAGGCGGCGCCAGGTCCATGTGGTCGCCAGCTCCAGCGGGTCGATGGGGGTGACGAGGCGGGGCAGCGTGTTGAGACCGTTGGGCGGCCCCGACTGCGGCTCCACGCACACGGCCTCGTCCTGCTCGTCGTAGACCACGACCCACTCGCCGGGGCTGGTCACCTTCAGTTCGAGCAGCCCCGGCCAGGTGAGGGTGACGTCCACGCCGTCGGGCATGCCGAAGCAGTCGTCCCAGGGGCCCGGCAGGGGCGGGATGCGCCGTCCGGTGGGCAGGTGGTCATCGCCGCGCTCCTCCTGCCACTCGGGCTCGAAGGCGAGCTCGACCCGGCTGCCGTCGATCTCCCGCCGGAACCAGGGGTGCCAGCCGACCTGGGCCGGGAAGGAGTTGTCGTACGTCTCGATGCCCATCCGCACGGTCAGCGCGTCCGGGGTCAGCTCGAAGATCTGGGTGACCGTGCCGGTGTACGGCCAGGGCTCGGCCAGCTCGTAGGTGAAGACGGCCTCGGTGTCCGAGACCCGCGCCGTCTTCCACGCATGGTCGCGCGCGGTGCCGTGGATGGCGTGCGGGGCCGCGTTGAGCGGCAGTTGGTACTTCTCGCCCCCGTCGCGGAACAGGCCGTTCTCGACGCGTCCGCACCACGGCACCATCGGGAAGCAGCCGTACCGCTCGCCCTGGCGCAGCATCTCGGTGCCGTCGATCCGCAGGCTGCTGATCCGGCAGCCGTCGCCCGCGTCCACGGTCAATTCCGTGCCGCCGGCGCCCAATTTGATCTGGTCACTGCTCACGCCCCGACCCTAACCGGTGGGGCCGCCGGGCGGGGTCAGCGACGGCGCCTGAGCGCGCGGCCGACGACGACGGCCGAGGCGAGGGCGAGCGCCGCGGCCGGTGCGACCCAGCGCAGGGTGGCACCCGCACCGCCGCCGGAGGGCGCGGGCACCGGTGCGTACCGGCCGCGCGGCGGGGCGTGGTCGACCTCCTCGGCGCTGCGGCCGATCATCGTGCGGCGGGCGTGTGCGGCCTCGGCGGGCATCGTGTCGTCGACCTCGATCGCGAACTCCTCGTCGGCGATCGGGTCCAGGGACGGCGGCGGCACCTCCGCTTCGAAGACCGAGGCGAGCGCCTCGGCGTCGAGGTCGGTGTTGAGGTCGGTGTCGGCGAGCTGCGTGGCGGACGGCTCCTCGGTCGCCGCGGGCTGGGCGAGCGCCGCGGCGAACCGGTCGAGCAGCCGGGCCGCCGAGGCCCTGACCGCCTCGTCGGGGACGTCGGCGGCCCGGCCCTCGGCGAGCGCGGTCCCCGTGAAGGCGAGCGTGGTGCCGCCGTCAGCCGGGGCGAGCCGCACCGTCAGGGCGAGCTCGGCCGCGCCCGCCCCGCGCACCTCGACGCCCTCGCCCTCGAAGGCGAACACGTCGCCGTCGCGCTCGCTGACGCGCAGGGCGCCGCGGTAGGTGATGGTGCTCCCGCCGAGCCGGACCTTCAGCCGGCCCGCGATGGGCGGCTCGCCCGCATCCTGCTGGAGCCCCGGCACACAGCCCGCGACCCGGGCGGGGTCGCGCAGCGTCTGCCGGAGTGACTGGGCCTCAACCGGAACGAACACCTCATGCTCCATAGCCACCGAGCCTACTCAGCACCGGCCGTCACGTCTGCGCAAACGCGGCGCGGGTGGCGTACCCGGTCCGCGCGGCGCGGGTCCGGCTCAACCGGAGTAACGCGGATGCACCAGCGTGGAGGGCGGGTACCGGGCCGCCTCGCCCGGCGCGGTCAGCGGCTCGGCACCGGCCGGCAGCCGCACCCCCGGGCGGGCTCCGGCCGAGCCCAGCGACAGCGGTGCCGGGCGGTCGGCCAGGACGAATCCCCAGTCGCGCGCGGGCTTCGCCGAAGCCGCGCCGGACGCGCGCTCGCCGCCGCGCGCGGGGCCGCTCGCATGCCCGGCCGCGCGGTACGGGAAGGTCGCCAGGCCCGCCGCGCGCACGGTCCTCTCGACGGTCCAGAACGTGCGGGGGCTGCTCGCCACGGTCCCGGCGTGCACCACGAGCCGCCCGCCGGGAGCCAGCACGCGGGAGGCGAGCCCGTAGAACTCCTGCGAGTAGAACTTGGTACCGGCGGTGACACCGGGGTCCGGCAGGTCCGAGACGATGACGTCGTACGTTCCCGAGGTGCGGCCGTCCCGGCGCAGCCAGCCGAAGGCGTCCGCGACCACCGGGCGCAGCCGCGGATCCTGGTAGGCGTGGCCGTTCAGGGTGCTCAACGCCGGGTCTGTGCGGGCGAGTTGAAGGATCGCCGGGTCGCGCTCCACGACGGTCACCGAGCGGACGCCGGTGTGGCGCAGCGCCTCCCGGGCGGCCAGGCCGTCGCCGCCGCCCAGGATCAGGACCCGGCCGTGCGGACCCGCGTCGAGGGCGGGGCCGACCAGGGAGCGAGGGTAGCGGGAGCCGTCGCGGCCGTCGACGCGCAGCCGTCCATCGAGGAACAGGTCGAGCGGGCCGCTCTTTTGGCCGGTGAGGACGATCTCCTGGACGCGGCTCTGGACGGCGACCCGCACCTGGCCCCCGTACACCGCGCGGCGCGCCGCCTGTTCGAAGTCGGCCACCATGGCGGTGGTCAGGGCGAGCACCACAAGGACGAGGACGTTGGCACCGAGCAGCACCCAGCGGGCGCGCGTCGACAGGTCGCGGCCGAAGAGCAGCAGGACCAGCGAGCCGCCCGCGATCGCGTTGACGGCGCCGGTGAGCAACGCGGCCGTAAGCTGGCCGAGTTGGGGAAGCAGCAGGAACGGGAAGGCCAGTCCGCCGACCAGCGCGCCCACGTAGTCCGCGGCGAACAGGTCGGCCACGGTGCCGCTCGCGTCCCCCTCAACGCGCCTCGACACGCGCTGGATGAGGGTCATCAGGAGCGGGATCTCGGCGCCGATCAGCATGCCGATGGCGAGCGAGAAGGCGACCAGCGCGTACCGGGAGCCGCCGAGCCAGGCGAACGTGGCGTACAGCGCCATCGCGGAGCAGCCGCCCACCAGGGCGAGGGTGGTCTCGATGAGGCCGAAGCCGACGGCGGCGCGGCAGCGCAGCCGTTTGGCGAGCAGCGAGCCGACACCCATCGCGAAGACCATCACCGACAGGACCACGGAGGCCTGGGTGACCGAGTCACCGATCAAGTATGAGGCGAGGGCGACCAGTTCGAGCTCGTACACCAGGCCGCAGGCGGCGCAGATGAACACGACGGCCAGGACGAGGAACCGACCCGACCGCGGCCTCCTCAGGGGAGCGGGGAGCGGTTCGATCATGTCCGAACGCTACGTGACACCCCGTTCGCTTCCTGTCACCCACACGGGTTCAACTGGAGCGGGCCACCGGCGAATCGGGCGCCTCAGAACCCGAGGGGTGCGGGCATCCGGGCGCCGACCCGGGTCCGCGTCGCCACCAACTGCCCTTCCTGCGGGTAGGCGTGCCAGGTTCGCCACCACACCTGGCCCTCGCCGCGCTGGGCGAGCATCGCGGTGAACGCGTGCGGGGACCCCGGAAACGTTCCGGCCAGCCCGTTGGGGTGGTCAGCGACCAGGGCGAGCAGCTCCTGCGCGCGCCCCGCGAACGAACCGTGCGAGAGGGTCTCGACGCGCGCGGCGAACTCGTAGTCCCACTGCCCGAGCCGCTTGGCCACGCCGAGCGGCAGCGGCGTACTGCTGCCGGGCATGCAGGCGACGGTCTCCGAGCAGGTACCGCACTCCTCGTCGAGGAGCACCTGGTGCGAGGCGCCGAGAAGTCTCAACTGGAGTTTGGCGCCGGCGAGTTCGAGGTCGAGCACGGCGAGGGCGGGCAACGGCTCCCGGCCCAGCGCCCAGGCGAGGTCGGCGGCGCGCGTGTCGGTGTAGGCGGTCTTGAGGGTCGTGAGCATGGGTGGGCTCCGCAAAACACACATGTGGCGGGTGGGTGACCGATGTCACCTCGGACCGGAACGTGGTACCGGGGGACCGGCTCTGGTCGCCCGGGAGGGGTCCGAGGGCTGCGTCGTTTCTCATCTGCGAGGGAATCACGAAGTGCGCGGCGCTCACAGGTTTTTTACCCAACTTGATGTGGTTTCCATCCCCTGGGGGGCCACTGGGCTCAAACGTTCAACTACGGGCGGAAAAGAAAGCACCCGGTCGGTGTCCGCCGCGGCGCAGCCGCACGATGTCGCGGCCCCGCACCGCGGCGGAGACGCCCGCTGTCACCGCCCTCGCGGCCGCGGCGGAACCGCCCGCTGTCACAACCCCGCACCGCGGCAAAACCGACCGATGTCACAACCCCGCGCCACGGCCCAGCCGCCCGATGCCACCGCCCCGCACCCCTCCGGGGCGCGCCGCCGCGCCGGACTTCCGCGGGCCGCTCAGCTCGAACCGCAGCCGCCGCCCCCGCAGGACGAGTGGCCCCCGCCGCAGGACGAATGGCCGCCCCCGCAGGAGTGCCCGCCGTGGTGGCCGCCCCCACTGTGACCGCCCCCGTGGTGGCCGCCGCTGCTTCCGCCGTCCGAACCGCCCGCCCACCAGCTGCCGGACCCCCCGGACGCCAACGAGCGCCCGCCCGATCGCCGGCTCTTGCGCCGGCGCCGGCCGGCCGGGCCGATCGCGAACACCAACAGCACCAGCGCGACGATCCCGACCCCAATGGCGATGTTCATCCCCCACCGTCCCCATGTCCCCGGACCCCCGTGGTCCCGCGTGGAAGGGGGATGCCCCCGGCCGCCCCACGCCAAAGCACACTTGAGCAACTCCAGAGGTTGCCCGCAGGATGGCCGTCATGACCTCCAGCGCGCGCCCCCTGCTCAACCGCCGCCTCGCCGAGTTCGGAACGACGATCTTCGCCGAGATGTCCGCCCTCGCCCAGCGGACCGGATCCATCAACCTCGGGCAGGGCTTCCCCGACACCGACGGGCCCGAAGCCGTCCGGGAGGCCGCGGTGCGGGCCCTGCGCGCGGGCCACGGCAACCAGTACCCGCCGGGCCCCGGCGTGCCCGAACTGCGCACCGCGATCGCCACACACCAGCGGCACTGGTACGGCCTGGACCACGACCCGGACCGGGAGGTCCTGGTGACCGCGGGCGCCACCGAGGCGATCGCGGCCGCCCTGCTCGCCCTGCTCGAACCCGGCGACGAGGTGATCGCCCTGGAGCCGTACTACGACTCGTACGCCGCGTGCATCGCGATGGCGGGCGCCTCCCGGGTCCCGGTGACCCTGCGCCCGTCCGACGGGCGCTTCGTGCTCGACCTGGACGAGCTGCGCGCCGCCGTCACCCCGCGCACCCGGCTGATCCTCCTCAACACCCCGCACAACCCGACCGGCACGGTCCTGACCCGCGCCGAGCTGACCGCGGTCGCCGAACTCGCCTGTGAGCGGGACCTGTTGGTGATCACCGACGAGGTGTACGAGCACCTGGTCTTCGACGGCGCCGAGCACATCCCGCTCGCCTCCCTCCCCGGCATGCGCGAGCGCACGGTGACCATCGGCTCGGCGGGCAAGACGTTCTCCTTCACCGGCTGGAAGGTCGGCTGGGTAACCGGTACCGCAGAACTCGTGGCCGCCGTCCGCTCGGCGAAGCAGTACCTGACGTATGTCGCCTCCGGGCCCTTCCAATACGCCGTGGCCGAGGCCCTGCGCCTGCCCGACTCGTACTTCGCGGACTTCCGCGCGGACATGCTGGCCAAACGGGATCTGCTCGCGGGCGGCCTGGAGCGGGCGGGCTTCAAGGTCTTCCGCCCGGCCGGCACGTACTTCATCACCACCGACATCCGGCCCCTTGGTGAGAGCGACGGTTTCACCTTCTGCCGCGCCCTGCCGGAGCGCTGCGGCGTGGTGGCGATCCCCAACGCGGTCTTCTACGACGACCGCGAGCACGGCGCGCCCTTTGTCCGCTTCGCGTTCTGCAAGCGGACAGGCGTGCTGGAGGAGGCGGCCTCCCGACTCAAGACGCTGGCCGCCTGACAGCCACAGATGTACCAGCAAATGTACCGGCCACATGGCCTGGTTGCTCCGAGCCGTCGCGCACCCGCACTCGACTGCTGCCTGGCCGACCGGGACACCGGTGATCGACAGTCACATCACACAGCCCGCCTGTCGGCGGACACACTTTCATCAGCGATCAACCGGCGCCGCCAGGCCCGGTGACAGCGCCCCGGATCACGCAGGACAGGGGCAGCAAAGAGTCATACCGGCCCCGAAGGATACGAACCCGAGCTGGGCTCTACGAAGAAGGTGATGTGCGGGAAGTACCCCTCCTCGGCCAGCCAGGCGCGGGCTCGGCCGCGCTGTCGCTCATCGCGGAACCGGTGGTACCGGCTCCAGGAGCGCTCGTCACCAGCGAGGACGTCCTTGAAGCGCCGGAAGGCGCCCCGCCCACCGATGGCGATCCGCAGCCTGTCGGCAAGGGCGACGTCCTCGACCGCTCCGATGAACAGCTCCATGTCCCGGTAACCGGCCCGGGACCCCAGAGCCGGCACGTACAGCGATCGCTCGGGATCGTCGTCCTCCTCGGCCTCGGGCCCAGGCCCAGGCCCCAGCTCATCGGTGAACGCAGGCCAGCACTCCCCGGTGGACAGATCGATCCGGCCACCGGACTCGGCCGGGTCGCCCTCCAGCAGCATGGCGAGCATCTCCAGATCGACCGCGAGCGGGCGCAGGAGGGGGATCGCCGCGTCTCCCGTGGCCGCGCGCAACCTCTCCGCCAGCTCCTCATCGCCCCGGAAGCCGCGCTCCTGGAGCGCGCCGAGACACAAGGCCGCCATCTCCGCAGCCCCCGGCAGGCCCTGCGCCGCGGCCCCGGCCACACCATCGCCGACCAGCTGCAGCACCTCACGCACGGGCCCACGACGCAACGCCGCAAGCAACGCCACTCCGTCCTGCGCGTGGAGCGCGCCACGCAGGGCCCGCAACCCGTCCTCGCCCCATCCCTCAACCACGACCCCGACGGTAACGCGCCGCCGAGGACGTGCGACGCCGGGACCCATCGGTTTCCCTCCGCCCGGCTCCGTGCCAGTGCCGGCGCACCCGGCGCCTGGGGGCAGGCGGTGTTGCCCGGTCAGCGGCGCCGCTTGCGGCCGCTCTTGCCTGAGGAGCGCCGAGCCTTCCGGGCGCGGGCGCGGTGGGTACCCAAAGCCCGGGCCGCCAACTGCCTGAGCTCGTCGAGTCCGGCCCGGTCCGGGTGCGCGGAGTCCAACGCGGCGGCAACCGCGTCCCTGGCCTGGGAGCCCTGGGCGCGCAGCGTCTCCTCGGCGCCGTCCCCGCCGCCCGCCAACTCCACGAGCTGAAGCAGGCTCTCGGCGAGCACCAGTAGAGACTCTGCATCGCTCATGTCCTCTGGGGACAGCAACTCACGGTGTGCCAGCGTGTTCAGCGCCAGCGGCGCCAACTGTGTGTCTCGCTGCAGCGTGCGCAGCAGCCGCTCGCCCTCACCGTCCGGCAACGCCGCCAGCAGCACGTCGAGCATCGCCTGCGCACGCGTGCGGAAGGTCATGGTCCTTACGGCGTCGATCAGTTGGCGCAGGGCACCTTCCCGCTCGCCGTGGGCCGTGATCCAGCCGACCAGCTCCGTGCGGGCGGCGTCCGGGGCGTAGTCCTCGGCCAGCACCCCCAGCAGGCCGGCCGCCGACGCCTGGGCCAGTTCACCGACCAACGGTGCGTCCCTGCCGGCCGCCAGCAACCGCTGTCGTACGGCCCGGGTACCGAGCTCGGTGAGACGGATGAGCTCGACCGGCCCGGCGGTCAGCTCCTCCCGCCGGGCATCGGCACGCTCCCGTGCCGCCGGGTCCGTTGCCTCCCCCGCGACGCCCAGCAGCTCCGCGAGCTCCGGCGGCATGTCCGCGAGCAGCTCGGGACCGGCATCGGAGAGGTCGATGTCGAGGAACACAGGATCGGCCATCCCACGGTCACGCTCGATCGCGCCCAGGTCGTCCAGCAGGTCGAGCACCACGCGCAGATCCCGGTCGGCGTGCTCGAACCACATCCGGTGCTGAAGGTCCAACCCGGCGTCAAGCTGGAAGGAGGTCCGATAGGCCAGGTGTACGGTGTCGTGCAGCCGCGGCCAGGGCATCGGGTACGACAGGCTGTAGAGCGTGTTCAGCACGTCGTCCAGGATGTGCTCGTAGACGTCGAAGAGCATCGACTCGACGTGCCAGCCGCTGCGCGCCCCGATCAGGGCCTGCCGCAACTCGAAGCAAGCGTCGAAGGCGCGCAGCCACAGCTGGAGCGGGTCGGCCAGCACCGGCCGGGCCTTGGCCACCGCGTGCAACCGCCCCTTGACCACCCGGACCAGCCGTGCCTTCTTCGCCCACTCCATCAGCAGTCCCAGCCGCGGCAGGTCGGCCGAAGAGCGCACCCCCTCAATCCTGTCGCCGGTGCCGAGTACGTCCACCAGCTCGCGGGCCTCCGCCATCCGCAGCCGTCCCGTCGCCGTCACCGGGCGGCCGCCCTGCCCCGCCCATTCGGCGAGTCCGCGCAACTGCGCCACGGTTGTCGACGCCTCGGCCCGTCGGCGCAGTTCGTCGTTCGGGGGAAGCGTCACGGGCAGTTGTGGCTCGGCCCGAGCCACGCCGGACAGCGCGCGGCCGGTCAGCCGCCGCTCCATGATCGCGGCGAGAGCCTGCTGATCGTAGGCGACCTCCCCGCGTTGCGCCCGGTCCGCGAAGCGCTGAAACGCCGCCCCGTCCTGGACGTCCACGCCCTGCTCAGCGGCCGTCATCGCCCAGAACTTCGCCAATCCCCAGCGAGTGCGGTCCGTCATCGCCGCCGGATGCTGTTCCGCGACCCTGTCGACCACGGCAAGGGAATCCTGGAGCGAGGGGCCGCGCGGGTCCGCCAACTGCGCGGCGTGCAGGTAGCGCAGCAGCGTGCGCAGTGTGCCCGGGGCGTCGGCGCGTTCCTCCCCGGGAAGCTCAGTGACCTGCTGGGGAAGCCAGGAGAGCAGGAGCTCCTCCACATGGCGCGACTCCCACCGCCCCAGTCGGCCGTCGGCAGTCGCCCGGTGCCGGTAGTCCAGCGCCGCCTCGGCCAGGAAGCCGTCAACCGCCAGCCCCTGCTCCCCGGCCCACCGGACCAGCCGGTCGACCAGCAGTCCGCACGCCGCCTCGAACTCCTCCTCGGCCTCGGGTTCGAACCGCATCCGCATGAAATCTCGTCCACCTGTCTGCAGCAGTCGTTGCCGTGCCACGCTATCGCCGAACCGGGGCCGGCAACTCGGCCGAGGACGGGCGGCCGCTGCCTCAAGGGCAGTACGTGGTGGTTGTCACCCGCAGTAAACACGGCTTCGAACTTCCTTGCGGCGAACCGGACTTCGTCGCACGGACTCACGGCACACGGAACGGCACGCCTCCTGGCCGATCCCGATCGACGAAAGGCCGGGCAGGCCGAGCCGACTCCCCCGACCAGGAACGACAGTCCGACGACAGCGGTGCCAACGGCACGGGCCGGGCCGCACCGGGAGTCCGTCGTCAGCGGGCGTCCGCCTCGGGCTCCGGGCGCGGGAGCTCGTCGAGGTCGAGGGTGAAAGTGCGGCCGTCGGCCAGGGGGATGGGGAGCTTGCCCGTGCCGTACTTGTGCGTGTGTGCCGCGATGTAACCGGTGGCGGTCGGCTGGGTGTGGAGGACGACTTCCTGGGCGTAGGGGTCCAGGACCAGGTAGATCGGGATGCCGTAGCGGCCGTACTTCGCGGTGCAGTCGTCGTAGTCCTTGCGCGCGGAAGAGGTCGGGACGACCTCGGAGATCAGCAGGACGTCCTCGAAGCTGTAGCGCTTGCCCTCCGGCGGGCGTCCT
Organism: Streptomyces sp. NBC_01431; assembly: GCF_036231355.1. Lineage (NCBI taxonomy): Bacteria > Bacillati > Actinomycetota > Actinomycetes > Kitasatosporales > Streptomycetaceae > Streptomyces > Streptomyces sp. NBC_01431. The sequence continues at coordinate 4,346,454 of NZ_CP109496.1, read as the reverse complement.
CGCGAAGGATCGCCAGATCGGGGGCGGAGTTCTCGTCGGCGGGGAAGTCGATGTAGACATCGGAGGTGACCTTCGCGTGGCGGCCGAGGGCGAGAGCGGAGTCGATCTGCATCGACCTGATGGTGCTGGAGTGCTCTTCGCTCTGCGGGGTCATGATCACCTTTCCGTCGGCCCCGAACAGGACCGTGTACCCCTTGGGAAACTCGGTGTGCACGATCGCGTCGACGCTCATGGACGGCTCCTTCCCGTGCGTGGTCAGGATACGACGGACAGTGCCGCGCCACCGAGCCCGGCGGTACGGCCGGGAGACCGGTCCGGACGGCTTGTGCGGTCGGCTCACCGACGATGCCGGAGATCCGCAGCGGGGCCAGTCGCACCACCGACGAATAGGTAGGCCAACGAGGCGTCGCCTGGGTGACCGCCGCCCCGGAACTGGTGACCGCGGTCCGTTCGGCCAAGCAGTTCCTGACGTACGTGGCCTCGGGGCCCTTCCAGTACGCGGTGGCCGAGGCGCTGTCCCTGCCCGACTCCTACTTCTCCGCCTTCCGCGCCGACCACCAGGCCAAGCGGGACCTACTGAGCGCGGGGCTCACGGCGGCCGGGTTCGCGGTGCACCGCCCGGCCGGCACCTACTTCATCACCACCGACATCACTCCCCTCGGCGAGAGCGACGGCCACGCCTTCTGCCGCGCCCTGCCCGAGCGCTGCGGCGTCGTGGCGATCCCCAAACGCCGTCTTCTAACGACGATCCCGACGCCGGCCGCAGTCAGGTCCGCTTCGCGTTCTGCAAGAAGGTGAGCGTGCTGGAGGAAGCGGTCGGCCGGCTCCGCAAGGCATTCGCGGGCTGACCGTCGCCCTGCGGGACTGGTCGACGCGTCCCCGCCGCCTCGCCTGCCGGGCACTTTCCCGCCGGAGGCCGTCATTTCGGCGCTTGCCGCACCAACAGGGCGGACGTACAATATTCTGTACGTGGAAGGAAGGTCGATTGTGAAGACCATGACGTATTCCGAGTCGCGCGCGCGGTACGCCGAGGTGCTCAACTCCGTCACCGACGACCGCGAAGAGGTCGTCATCACCCGGGCCGGACATGAGCCGGTCGTCATCGTCTCCCTTGAAGACTACGAGTCCCTGAAGGAGACGGCGTACCTGCTGCGCAGTCCGGCCAACGCCCGGCGCCTGCTTGCGTCCATCGACGAGCTGGAAAACGGCGGCGGCATCGTGCGCGAGCTGGCAACGGACGAGTAAGGGCCGCGAGTTGAAGATCACCTTCTCCTCCCGTGCCTGGGAGGACTACCTGTGGTGGCAGCTTCAGGACCGGAAGATCCTCAAGCGCATCAACGCGCTCATCGCGGACATCACCCGGAACGGCAACGAGGGCATCGGCAAACCGGAACCGCTCAAGCACGGATTCCAGGGCTACTGGTCGCGCCGCATCAACGATGAGCACCGGCTGATCTACAAGGCCACCGAGGACGGCGTCCTGATCGCACAGTGCCGCTACCACTACGAAAGCTGACCTTCTGCCGCGCCCTGCCCGAGCGCTGCGGCGTGGTCGCGATCCCGAACGCGGTCTTCTACGACCACAAGGAGGCCTGCGCCCCCTTCGTACGCTTCGCGTTCTGCAAGCGGACAGCGGTGCTCGAAGAGGCAGTCACCCGGCTCAAGGCACTGGCCCCGTAGTCCGGCCCCGCCCGCTCGTGCCGACGCGGGGACACGGGACACGCGGGGACACGGGACACGGGACACGCGTGGACGCCGCCGAGTGGGCCAAGTTCCACCCGGTAGGCGGCGCACCGGGTGCGGGACGCCGGATCCGCGCGGATGGTCGGTCTGACCGACCAGTGCGCCCGGAGGTGCCCCCTGTCCGCCGAGATCACCGCCGCCGCCCGGGTCCGGGGCCTCGCGCGCGTTCCGCACCGGGCGGACGTGCTGATCCGGGCGGCCCCCGCGCTCGGCCTGTTCGCCGCCGCCCGGCTGATCGGGCTCCTGGTCCTGGCGGCGGTGGCCTGGCACCGGGGGATGTCACCTCGCGCGCGGCTCGCGACCGCCTGGGACGCCGACTGGTACCTCCGCATCGCCGCGCACGGCTACGGCCGCACCCTGTCCTGGCCGGACGGCTCGGTCCAGAGCGACCTGGCGTTCTTCCCGTTCTATCCGGGCCTGATCCGGGCCGTGACCACCGCGCTGCCCGTCACCGGCGGCACCGCGGGACTGCTCGTGTCGTGGACGGCGGCGGCGGTCGCGGCCTGCGGGATCTACCGGATCGGGGAGCGCCTGTACGGGCGCCGGGTGGGCACGCTGCTCGTGCTGCTGTGGGGGCTGCTTCCGCACTCCGTCGTCCTGACGATGGCGTACACCGAGCCGGTGATGACGGCGCTGGCCGCGTGGTCGCTGTGGGCGGCCCTGGAGCGCCACTGGCTGTGGGCGGGCTCGCTCGCCCTGCTGGCCGGCCTGTCCCGGCCGAACGCCGTCGCGGTGGCCGCGGCGGTGACGGCGGCGGCGGTGCCCGAGATCTGGCGCGGCGGGCGGCGCGACTGGCGGCCGTGGGCGGCCGCGCTGTGCGCGCCGCTCGGCTGGTGCGGGTACGTCCTGTGGGTCGGGCTGCGCACGGGCGATCCGCTCGGCGGCTACTTCGCGGTGCAGGCCGGCTGGACCTCGCGCTTCGACTTCGGCGCGGGCTGGCCGCGCTTCCTCACCCGGATGGCGACGACCCCGTACGACCTGGGGTTCACGATGGCCGCGCTGCTGACCGCGGTGATGGTGGTGCTGTTCGTGCTGTTCGCCCTGGACCGGCCGCCGCTGGTGCTGCTTCTCTACACGGCGGTCCTGGTGGTGATCACGGCCGGCGGGTCCGGCTTCTTCGAATCGAAGCCGCGCTTCCTGCTCCCGGCCTTCCCGCTCCTCGTGCCGCTCGCCCGCGCACTGACGAGAGCCCGGCCCCGGGCGGCGGTCGCGGTGACCGTCGCCCTGGCCGGGCTCTCGTTCTGCTACGGGGCCTACCTGCTGGCGCTGGCCCCGATGGCGCTGTGAGTCACGCCGCCGGGCTCACTCGGAGTCGGACTCGCCCGGCTCTTCGCCCTCGCCGCCCTCGACGTCCTTCTCCAGGCCGAGCTGCTCCAGGAGCCACTTGTCGAATTCGATCGAGGCGCGGACCCAGCTCACCGTGGACGACACGAAGTGCTCAAGAGCGACACCGGTGCCGATCAGCATCTGCGCCTCACCGATCAGGCGGACGGTGCCGTCGTCGTGGGTGTGCGTGTAGACCTTGGGCCACAGGGTGCGGCGGTTCCAGTCGTCGATCGACTCAAGGATCTGCACCTTGTCGTCGATGCTGTGCGGCCGGTCGTAGAACGTCCGCACCGAGAAGACCTGCTGGTCGTCCTCGCCGCGGAACATGAAGTACGTACGGAAATCCTCCCACGGCGCGGCGAGGTCGCCCTCGTCGTCCACGACGTACTTGAGCTCCATCTGGTCCAGGAGCTGCTTCACCAGGTCCTGGTCGGGGATGACGGGCCCGGAGGGCGCGCCGCCGGACGGCGGGCCGGGCTGAGCCCCGAAATTCGGAATCGAGGACGGGTCGATGCTCATCGTGAATCTTCCTTCGTACGGTTCCGGTCATCCTCCCCCATTGCGGGGCGGGGCTGGCAAGCCCCGCCCCCGGGTATCCGCTGCGGGCTGACCGAATCGGGCGCGGGTGGCTCAATCAGCTCGCGGCCCCCACGATCAACCCCTCCCCGAATCGGTCCACCCGAACCGTGTCGCCGTCCTTGATCTCGCCCGCCAGGATCTCCTTGGCGAGCCGGTCGCCGATGGCGGTCTGGATCAGACGGCGCAGCGGGCGCGCTCCGTAGGCGGGGTCGTTGCCCTCCTCCGCGAGCCACTCAAGGGCGGCCGGGGTGACCTCAAGGGTGAGCCTGCGGTCCGCGAGGCGCTTGGCCAGGCGGGCGATCTGGAGCTCGGCGATGTGGGACAGCTCGTCCTTGGTGAGCGCCGAGAAGACCACCAGGTCGTCCAGGCGGTTGAGGAACTCGGGTTTGAAGGACGCCCGGACCAGCTCCAGGACCTGCTGCTTCTTCTCCGCCTCCGACGTCGTCGGCTCGACCAGGTACTGACTGCCCAGGTTGGAGGTCAGGACCAGGATCGTGTTGCGGAAGTCGACCGTGCGGCCCTGCCCGTCGGTGAGCCGGCCGTCGTCCAGGACCTGGAGCAGCACGTCGAAGACCTCGGGGTGCGCCTTCTCCACCTCGTCCAGGAGCACCACGCTGTACGGGCGGCGCCGGACCGCCTCGGTGAGCTGGCCGCCCTCCTCGTAGCCGACGTAGCCGGGGGGCGCTCCGACGAGGCGGGCGACGCTGTGCTTCTCGCCGTACTCCGACATGTCGATGCGGACCATCGCCCGCTCGTCGTCGAAGAGGAAGTCGGCGAGGGCCTTGGCCAGCTCGGTCTTGCCGACGCCGGTCGGGCCGAGGAAGAGGAAGGAGCCGGTGGGACGGTCGGGGTCGGCGATGCCGGCCCGGGTGCGGCGCACCGCGTCGGAGACGGCCTGGACGGCTTCGGACTGGCCGATCAGGCGCTTGCCCAGTTCGGCCTCCATGCGCAGGAGCTTCTGCGTCTCGCCCTCCAGCAGACGCCCGGCGGGGATACCGGTCCACGCACCGACCACGTCCGCGATGTCGTCGGGTCCGACCTCCTCCTTGACCATCGTGTCCTTGGCGTCCTTGGACTTCTCCTGCTCGGCCTCCTCCTCGGCGGCCTCCTCCAACTCCCGCTCCAGGCCCGGGATTTCGCCGTACAGCAGCTTGGAGGCGGTGTCGAAGTCGCCGTCGCGCTGGGCGCGTTCGGCCTGGCCGCGCAGGTCGTCGAGCCTCTCCTTCAGCTCACCGACCCGGTTGAGACCCTGCTTCTCCTTCTCCCAGCGCGCGGTGAGGCCGCGCAGCTCCTCCTCCTTGTCGGCGAGGTCCTTGCGGAGCTTGTCCAGGCGCTGGAGCGAACCGGCGTCGGTCTCGTTCTTGAGGGCCAGCTCCTCCATGCGCAACCGGTCGACGGCGCGCTGGAGTTCATCGATCTCGACGGGCGAGGAGTCGATCTCCATGCGCAGCCGGGACGCGGCCTCGTCCACCAGGTCGATGGCCTTGTCGGGCAGGAAGCGGGAGGTGATGTACCGGTCGGAGAGGGTGGCGGCGGCGACCAGGGCACTGTCCGCGATCTGCACCTTGTGGTGGGCCTCGTAGCGGCCCTTGAGTCCGCGCAGGATCGCGATGGTGTCCTCCACGCTCGGCTCGGCGACCAGGACCTGCTGGAAGCGGCGCTCAAGGGCCGGGTCCTTCTCGATGCGCTCGCGGTACTCGTCGAGCGTGGTCGCGCCGACCATGCGCAGCTCGCCGCGGGCCAGCATGGGCTTGAGCATGTTGCCGGCGTCCATCGCCGAGTCGCCGCCGGCGCCCGCGCCGACCACGGTGTGCAGCTCGTCGATGAACGTGATGATCTGCCCGTCGCTCTCCTTGATCTCGGACAGGACGGTCTTGAGGCGCTCCTCGAATTCGCCGCGGTACTTCGCACCTGCGACCATTGCACCGAGGTCGAGCGAGACCAGCCTCTTGTTCTTCAGGGACTCCGGTACGTCGCCCTTCACGATGCGCTGGGCGAGGCCCTCGACGACGGCGGTCTTGCCGACGCCGGGCTCGCCGATGAGCACCGGGTTGTTCTTGGTGCGCCGGGAGAGCACCTGGACGACCCGGCGGATCTCCTGGTCCCGGCCGATGACCGGGTCGAGCTTGCCCTCGCGGGCGGCGGCCGTGAAATCGGTGCCGAACTTCTCCAGTGCCTTGTACTGACCCTCCGGGTCGGGTGTGGTCACCCGGCGCCCTCCCCTGCTCGTCTCGAACGCGGCAAGGAGCTTCTTCGCGCTCGCCCCCTGCTCGGAGAGGATCTCACCGGCCTGTCCGCCCTTGGCCGCCAGGCCGATGAGCAGGTGCTCGGTGGAGAGGTAGTCGTCGCCCAGCTCCTTGGCGCGCTGGGCGGCGTCGGCGATGACGGCGAGCAGTTCGCGGTTGGGCTGCGGCGGGGGAACCGTGGAGCCGGTCACGCTCGGCAGCCCGGCCAGGATCCGCTCGGCGCCGGAGCGCAGGGCGGCCTGGTCGGCCTCCACGGCGGCCAGCAGGTCGGTGATGTTCTCGTTGTCCTGGCCCTCCAGGAGCGCGAGCAGCAGATGCGCGGGGGTCAGATCCGGGTGGCCCCCGGCGACGGCCCGGCTGCTTGCCGCGTTGATCGCGTCCCGGCTCTTGTTGGTCAGCTCGGCATCCACGTGCGTTCGCTCCTCCTCCTCGTACGGCTGGGCATGGCCCCACCACCCATGACCCTTCCAACGTACACAAAGTTGAGTCTATTCCGCTCAAGGTGTCGGAAGGGAGTCCGGCGACTAGGTTGCTTGGCCATGGCCATCGACGTACGCAAACCCGACGACGCCTATCTCAGCTTCTGGCGCGAGCGCCACATCTGCACCTTGACCACCCAGCGGCCGGACGGCTCGCCGCACGTGGTGCCGGTGGGGGCGACGTACGACCCACAGGCGGGGCTGGCGCGGATCATCACCAACAAGGGGAGCCGCAAGGTCGCCAACATCCTGGCCGCCCTCGCGGTGGACCCGGCCGGCGCGCGGGTCGCGCTCTGCCAGCTGGAGGGCAGGCGCTGGGCGACCCTGGAGGGCCGCGCCGTCGTGCGCACGGAGGCGGAGCTGATCGCGGACGCGGTGGAGCGCTACGCGGTGCGCTACCAGCGGACCCCGGCCCCGAACCCGGACCGGGTGCTCATCGAGATCAGGCTGACCAGGGCGATGGGCAACACCTGAGACGAGCGCCGTCCGTGCCCGGACAGCACAGCGGCGCCATCGTGTTCAGGTCCACGATGGCGCCGCTGTGTGGGGGAAGCACCTGCGCGATGTACAACGACGGGGGATCGCGTCAGGCACTGCGGGGGGTGGCGGTGGATGAATCGGGTTGTGTCTCCGACTCGAAAAGCTGGTGGTCGCGTTGGTCAAGATTCACGAAGACCATGCCGTACCGGACAACGCAGCGAATGGGCTGCGGCGCCCCGCGCGGCCGGCGCAGGCACCGGTAGGCACGGACGTCCTCGTCGTCCTCACGTGCGATCAGGATCGGCTCACCGAGCAGGGTGACCATCAACGAATCGCCACGATGGGGAACTGCTGTGGCGAGGTCGATGAAGTGCCACCCAGAGCGGTAGGCCGTGGCCATTTCGCGACGGAAAGTACGGTCGTCGGGCGGGAAGCTCATGCGACAGCACCCGCGGGAGCGACCTCCCAGGTGATGTCCTGGGCGACCGTCGCCGCCTTCGGCGCGATCTCCCAGGTGATGTCCTGCCGGGACGCGACATCCTTCGCGGGGTGGCTCTCCCAAGTGAGGTCCCCAGGCGCCGAGAGAGCGCAGAGAGCAGCCGCCACAACGGCTGTCGTGCTTAGTGCTCGAACCATCCTGCTCATGGCCGATCTCCACCTCTTTTGATCATTACCTCCCCCCGCGGATACGACGATGGCCCACTCCGAGCGCTTGCACCAGCGCAGCCAGGCATCATGTTCCTGTAATTCAAAAGGATGAGGGGGGTGCAACTAGGTTGAATCAGGGGCATATAGGACACGATCACGGCCCGGTTGACTTGTGCGAGACAGGAACGGCTCTGTACGCGCTTGCCCTGCGTACCGGGGGAATTACCCGCTCAGAGGCCGACTCGGCCCCGTGCCTGGTCGATCTCACCCTGCTCCGCCCCGACCCGGATGACGCGCAACTCCTGCGCCCGGTTCCGCCCACGGTGGTGCTCAACTTGCTGACCCAGCCGCTGGAGCGCGAGATCCAGGAGCGCAGGAAGCTCTCCGTCGCACTTGCCAACACCTTCGAGCCGTTCATGTCGATCGCCACGCCGGCCCTCACCGGCACCCACGCGATCACGGTCCTCGAAGGCCTGGAGCTCATCAACGCGACCCTGGACGGCGTCATCGACGAGTGCACCGAGGAGCTTCTCGTCATCCAGCCGGGCAGCGGCCGCAGACCCGAGAGCTTCGAGGCGGGCCTGCGCCGCATCGAGCCACTGGTGGCCCGCGGGGTGGAGATGCGCACCCTCTACCAGCACACCGCCCGCCACCACTCCGCCACCATCGGCTATGTGGAACGGATCGCTCCGTACGGTCTGGAGGTGCGGACCCTTGAGGAGATCATCGACCGGCTCATCATCATGGACCGCAAGATCGCCTTCATACCCGCGCGCAGCGACCGCCAAGTCGCCCTGGAACTGCGCCACGAGGGGCTCGTGCAGTACCTGGTGGGCGTCTTCGACCAGTTCTGGCAGTACGCCACGCCCTGGGACGACGAGGTGCCCTACCACCTGGAGACGGCCGGCATCACCGGCGTCCAGCGCTCCATCGCCAAACTCCTCGTGGAAGGCCACGTGGACGAGGCCATCGCCCGCCGCCTCGGCATGAACGTGCGCACCTGCCGCGCCCACATAGCCAAGCTGGCCGCCGCCCTCGGCAGCGGCAGCCGGGCCCAACTCGGCTTCCTCATCGCCCAGTCGGGGATCCTCGACCAGGACGCCTGAGGCACGCACAAGGCCCGCCGCCCCGGGAGAGGGGACAGCGGGCCCTGAGAGCGCTCGCGGGGCCGCGGACGGCCCGGACTACTCCGTCGCCCGCTTCGGGCGCCACACGACCAGCGCGCTCGCCTGCTGCACGTCCTGGTACGGGACCAGGTCCCGGCGGTAGGAAGCGTGCACCTGGGCCTCGCGCTGCCGCATGGCGACGGCCGCGCCCTCGACCGCCGACGACAGCTCGGCCACCCTCGCCTGAAGCGCCGCGACCTGGTTCTCCAGCTCGATGATGCGCTTGATGCCCGCCAGGTTGATGCCCTCGTCCTGCGACAACTGCTGCACCGTACGCAGCAGTTCGATGTCACGGGCCGAGTAGCGCCGGCCGCGCCCGGCCGTGCGGTCGGGCGAGACCAGGCCGAGGCGGTCGTACTGCCGCAGGGTCTGCGGGTGCAGGCCGGAGAGCTGGGCCGCCACCGAGATGACGTACACCGGCGTCTCGTCGTTCAACTCGTACGGGTTCCGACTCCGGCGGGGGTCCATCTCATGCTCCCTTCGCGGCCTGGAACAGTTCTGCCCGCGGGTCCTCACCCGCAGTCGCCTCGCGGTAGGTCTCCAGGGCCTCGCGGGCCTTGTCGTCCATGTCCTTCGGCACGGCCACCTCGACCGTGACCAGCAGGTCGCCCCGGGTGCCGTCCTTGCGGACCGCGCCCTTGCCGCGCGCCCGCATCGTACGGCCGTTGGGGGTGCCCGCGGGCAGTTTCAGGGTGACCGCGGGGCCGCCCAGGGTGGGGACCTTGACCTCGCCGCCCAGCGCCGCCTCCACATAGGTGACCGGCACCGTGATGGTGAGGTTGTCGTCCTTGCGGCCGAAGACCGGGTGGGTGTCCACGTGGACGACGACGTACAAGTCGCCCGCGGGGCCGCCCCGTTCGCCCGGCGCGCCCTTGCCGCGCAGCCGGATGCGCTGGTTGTCGCTGACGCCGGCCGGGATGCGGACCTGCATGGTGCGCGAGGAGCGGGCCCGCCCGCTGCCCTTGCAGATGTCGCACGGGTTCTCGGCGATCAGGCCGCGGCCCTTGCAGTCCACGCACGGGTCGGTCAGCGAGAAGCCGCCGCCCGAGCCGCGCGAGACCTGGCCGGTGCCGACACACGTCGGGCACACCCTGGGCGTGCCGTTCTTGTCGCCGGTGCCCGAGCAGGCCTTGCAGGGGGACTGGCTGGACAGCCGGATCGGGACGGTGGCGCCGTCGACCGCCTCGGTGAAGCTGAGCGTCACCTCGGACTCCAGGTCCTGCCCGCGGCGCGGCTGGGTGCGGGTGCCGGTGCCCGCGCCGCCCCGGTTGAACAGGCCGCCGAACACGTCGCCGAGCCCGCCCCCGAAGCCGCCGGCCCCGGCGCCGCCGCCGGGCTGCTGCCCGCCGAACAGGTCGCCCAGGTCGAAGTTGAAGCCGCCGCCGGCCCCGGGACCCGCCCGGTAGCCGCCGTTGCCGAACAGGGCGCGCGCCTCGTCGTACTCCTTGCGCTTCTTGGGGTCGCCGAGGATGTCGTTGGCCTCGGAGATCTCCTTGAAGCGCTCCTCCGCCTTGGTGTCGCCCTTGTTGGCGTCCGGGTGGTTCTCGCGGGCGAGCTTGCGGTACGCCTTCTTGATCTCGGCATCGGTGGCGTCCTTGGGGACGCCGAGAACCTTGTAGTAGTCCTTCTCGACGAAGTCCTTCGTGTTCATCGACGTCCCTCCTTCCGAACGGTCACTGCTTCCAAGACCGCTGCGTCAGCCCTTGTCGGGGCCACCGCTCTCCTCGTCGTCCGACTTCTCGTCCTTGGCGGCCGCCCCCGGCTGGGGCTCGGCCACCGCGACCCGGGCGGGCCGGATCGTACGCTCGCCGATCCGGTACCCGGGCTGCAGGATCGCCACGCAGGTCGTCTCGGTGACGTCCGGCGCGTAGCTGTGCATCAGGGCCTCGTGGACCGTCGGGTCGAAGGGCTCGCCCTCCTTGCCGAACTGCTGGAGGCCCATCTTCGCGGCGACCGTCTCAAGAGACTCGGCCACCGACTTGAAGCCGCCGGTCAGCTCGCCGTGTTCACGGGCCCGGCCGACGTCGTCGAGCGTGGGCAGCAGCTCGGTCAGGAGGCCGGCGACGGCGATCTCCTTGACCGTGACGCGGTCCCGCTCCACGCGGCGGCGGTAGTTCTGGTACTCGGCCTGGAGGCGCTGGAGGTCCGCGGTGCGCTCGGCGAGCGCCGTCTGGGCCTGGTCCAGCTGAGCCTGCAGAGCGATGTCCTTGGCTGCGTCCCCGGCCGGGGCCGCCTTCCCCTTCTCGGAGGAGTCGGCGGCCTTCGGCTCGGCGTCTTCCTGAGCGCCGGAGGGGACGTCGGGCTTCTCCTCGAAGCCCGGGGTCTCCTCCGTCATCAGGCGGCGCCGCCCTTCGTGTCGTGCGGCTTCTCGTCGTCGACGATCTCGGCGTCGACCACGTCGTCCTCCTTGCCACCGGGCTGGGCCTGCTGGGCGCCCTCGGCACCCGCCGCACCCTGCGCCGCCTGGGCGTCGGCGTACATGGCCTGGCCCAGCTTCTGCGAGACGGCCGCGACCTTCTCGGTGGCGGTGCGGATCTCGGCCGAGTCCTCGCCCTTGAGCTTTTCCTTCAGCTCGGCGACGGCGGCCTCGACCTCGGTCTTGACCTCGCCCGGGACCTTGTCCTCGTTGTCCTTGAGGAACTTCTCGGTCTGGTAGACGAGCTGCTCGCCCTGGTTGCGGCTCTCGGCGGCCTCGCGGCGGCGGTGGTCCTCCTCCGCGTACTGCTCGGCCTCCTCACGCATGCGGTTGACCTCGTCCTTCGGCAGCGAGGAGCCGCCGGTGACGGTCATCTTCTGCTCCTTGCCCGTGCCGAGGTCCTTCGCGGTCACGTGCATGATGCCGTTGGCGTCGATGTCGAAGGCGACCTCGATCTGCGGGACACCGCGCGGGGCCGGCGGCAGACCGGTCAGCTCGAACATCCCGAGCTTCTTGTTGTACGCCGCGATCTCGCGCTCGCCCTGGTAGACCTGGATCTGCACGGACGGCTGGTTGTCCTCGGCCGTCGTGAAGATCTCGGACCGCTTGGTCGGGATCGTGGTGTTGCGCTCGATGAGCTTGGTCATGATCCCTCCCTTGGTCTCGATGCCGAGGGACAGCGGGGTGACGTCGAGGAGCAGGACGTCCTTGACCTCGCCCTTGAGGACACCGGCCTGGAGGGCGGCGCCGATGGCGACGACCTCGTCCGGGTTGACGCCCTTGTTGGCCTCGTTGCCGCCGGTCAGCTCCTTGACGAGCTCGGCGACGGCCGGCATGCGGGTGGAACCGCCGACGAGAACGACGTGGTCGATCTCGGACAGGTTGATGCCCGCGTCCTTGATGACGTTGTGGAACGGCGTCTTGCAGCGCTCCAGGAGGTCGCTGGTGAGCTGCTGGAACTGGGCGCGCGTGAGCTTCTCGTCCAGGTGCAGCGGGCCCTCGGCGGACGCCGTGATGTAGGGCAGGTTGATCGAGGTCTCGGTGGACGAGGACAGCTCGATCTTGGCCTTCTCGGCGGCCTCGCGGAGGCGCTGGAGGGCCATCTTGTCCTTGGACAGGTCCACGCCGTGACCGGACTGGAACTGCTTGACCAGGTAGTCGACGACGCGCTGGTCCCAGTCGTCACCACCGAGGTGGTTGTCACCGTTGGTGGCCTTCACCTCGACGACGCCGTCGCCGATCTCCAGGAGGGACACGTCGAAGGTGCCGCCACCGAGGTCGAAGACGAGGATGGTCTGGTCGTCCTTGTCGAGACCGTAGGCCAGGGCGGCGGCCGTCGGCTCGTTGACGATGCGCAGGACGTTGAGGCCCGCGATCTCGCCGGCTTCCTTGGTCGCCTGGCGCTCGGAGTCGTTGAAGTACGCCGGCACGGTGATGACCGCGTCGGTGACCTTCTCGCCGAGGTAGGCCTCCGCGTCACGCTTCAGCTTCTGCAGGATGAAGGCGCTCATCTGCTGCGGGTTGAAGCTCTTGCCGTCGAGCTCGATCTTCCAGTCGGTGCCCATGTGGCGCTTGACCGACCGGATGGTCCTGTCGACGTTGGTGACCGCCTGGCGCTTGGCGACCTCGCCGACCAGCACCTCGCCGTTCTTCGCGAAGGCGACGACGGACGGCGTGGTCCTGGCGCCCTCTGCGTTGGTGATGACGGTGGGCTCGCCGCCTTCAAGAACGCTGACGACGGAGTTAGTCGTGCCCAGGTCGATGCCGACCGCACGTGCCATTTCGATTCCTCCAACTGACTACTTGAGTGGAACTGGCTCAAGGATGCATCACTCGTCCCACGGCGTCAACAGAGCTGAGTGGCATCGACTCAACTTTTATCCTGCGCTTACCGGCAATCAGAGCCGTCGGGCCAGCTCACACCGGGCCCGAACGGGCGGCACCCTTCCGGTCGTTCACCCCCGGCCAGCGGCCCGGCCTTTCCGTTTCACGCCTTTTGTCCGTCGATGATGAGCCTCCCGCACCGAGGAAGGCGTACGTCGATGACCCCCCGCACCCCCCTCGTCCTGCACATCGGCAACGAGCGCGGCCCGCTGGGCCCGCACACCCGGTTCGGGGCCGCCTTCGCCTCGCTCGCCGCCGACGGGCTGCTCCGGTACGCCTGCGTGGTGCCCGGCGACGGGCAGCCGCTGCCCGCCGACGTCCGCCCGTGCGCGGTCTTCGTGCAGTCGCCGCAACCCCGCCCCTGGCGCCGCCGGGACGTGCTCGGCTGGCTCGGCGCCATCGGCGCGCCGCCCGTCGTGGTGTGGGAGGGCGAGGCCTGGAGCGGGCTGAGCCGGCCGCCCCGCGAGCGCAACCTGGTCTGGATGCGGTGCGCGGAGGAGATCTACAGCGTGGCCATGGGCCCACAGGCGGCACTGCTCCAGCGCGCGGCCCGCCGCCCCGTGCACTACGTACCGCACACCGTGCCGCAGCCCTTCCTGGACGAGCCCGCCCACCACGAACCGAGCGGGGTCGCCCTGATCGCCGGCCGCGGACGCGAACACCGGCTGCTAGCAAGGGAGTTGAGGGGCCTGCTCGCGGGTGACCCGATGCCGTACCGGCCGGAGCACCCCGAGTCGCCCGGGGCGCTGCGGCGCGCGCTGGTCACCGTCGGCTGGCACCACCACCGCCACCACGCCGGGTACTTCTGCGAACGGCTCCCCCTCGCGCTCGGGGCGGGCCGCGCCCACGTCGGCCCGCGCCGCCCCGGTCTGGAGTGGCTGCCGGGTCCCGAACACGGGCTGCACCTGGTGGACACCCCGCGCAAGGCGGCTGACCGGGTGCGGGAGCTGCTGCGCCAGGACCCGGCCGAACTGCTGCGCCGGGCGGCCGGGTTGCGCACCTGGGCCGCCGCCCGCCTCACCGAACGCCACGCCCTCCAGCACATGCTGCGCGCCTACGTCCCGCTCCCGGCCCCGCCGAGCGACCCGTGGGAGGGCTTCCCCACCCACCAGGGCTTCTGGGCCTAGGCCCGCACGGCTCACACGGCGGCCGGGACCTGCGCGGGCACCTGCTCATCGGGGCGGGGGCTGTCCTCGCGCAGCAGCACCAGGTCGCACTGGAGCAGGCGGCCGTCGCGGGGGTCGCTGAGGCCCGGTGCCATCGACATCAGCGTCAGGCCGAGCCCCTCCCGGGCCAGCGCGAGCAGCTCGTCGAAGAGCGGGGCGCCCTTGAAGAGCGGCACCAGCGGCGCGCCGATCCGCAGCCCGCAGATCTCGTCGGCGAACTCGCCCACCCCGCCCAGGACTTGAGCCTCGTACCCCTGCACGTCCAGCGCGAGGAAGACCCGCTCGCCGGGGGCGGTGACCTGCTCCCAGAGCTCGTCCAGGCGGCGCGTCTCCACGATGACGTCGCCCGTGTACGCGGTGCGGGGCGCGGCGGCGAGGTGGCGGGGCATCATCTCCAGGAAGGAGCTCGCTGGGCCGCAGTGGCCGGAGACGTTGAGGGTCGCGGTGCCGGTGCGGTCGCCGAGCGCGTACGGCAGGACGCTCCAGGTGTCGTCGAGGGCGGCGCGGTGACGCAGTTCGGCGCGGGCCTCGCGCAGCGGCTCGAAGGACACGATGCGGCCGCGGTAGCCCGCCTCGCGCAGCCGGGCGCCGAAGTCGCCGCGGTGCGCGCCGACATCGATGACCAGGTCGATCTCGTACCGGCTGAGCAGGCGGACCAGGTCGTCGGCGCCGGGGCGGTGGCGCACCACGTCGACGCCGAGGCGGCGCAGCGCGCGGCGCGCCCGGCGCAGGAGGTAGGTCATCACGTGCGTACTGCTCCCTGCTGGAAACGGGGTCATCCGCGGCCGCCCGCCATGTCGACGGAGGCGGTGGATCCCGCGGGGGTACGGGCGCGGGGTGCGCGGCGCCGCGAGGCCGGGCCGTACACCGGCACCCGGAGCAGCAGCACCACCGCGGAGGGCACCAGGAGGCCGAGCGGCAGCACCGCGACCGGGGCGATGCGCCCGTCGTGGATCTGGAGACCGACGAGGGTCGCGGCCAGCGACGCGAGGCCCAGGACGACGGCCGAGCCCTGGGTGGTGAAGCCCATGCGGCGCAGCCGGTGGGCGATGTGGTCGCCGCCGCCGCGCAGCAGCGGGCGGCCCACGAGGCGCCGGGACACCAGGACCAGCAGGGTGTCGGTGAGGACGACGACGGTCAGCGCGAACAGTTCGGCGGTGGCCTGCGGGGCGGGCGTGGTGGCGTGCACGGCCACCGCGGAGGAGGCGAGCAGGAACCCGGTGAACAGGGAGCCGCAGTCGCCGAGATGGATGCGGGCCGGGTGCCAGTTGTGCAGCAGGAAGCCGGTCAGGGCGGCGGCGAGCACGCTCAGGAGCAGCCCGTGTCCGGGGCGGCCCTCGGCGATGGCGCAGACCGCGAGGCCGAGCGCGGTGACGGCGGCGACCGCGCCCATCGCGCCGTCGGAGGTGTCCAGGAGCTGGAAGGCGTTGGTGACGAACACGATCCACAGCACCGCGAGGGCGCCCGCGCCCGGCGGCAGACCGGCCAGCGTGACGACAGCGGTAGCGGCGGCGGCTTCCGCGCCGAGCCGGACCCGTCCGCCCAGCGGCCGAAGGTCGCCGACCAGGCCGAGCAGCGCGACCGCGCCGGCCGCGCCGAGCAGGGGGGCGACGCCCTCGCCGAGTTCGGCGACGCCGAGCAGCGGCCCCGCGCAGGCCACGCCGAGGGTGGCGAGCGCGACGGCGATGCCGCCGAGGTGCGGGGTGGTGCCGCGCCTGCGGACCCCGGCCCAGCCGAAGCGCAGGGCTAGGGTGCGGATGAGGCCGGCCAGCAGGGCGGCCAGTACGAGGGCCGAGGTGGCGGCCGTGATCCCGTGCAGCATGTCCGGCCCCCCTCAGCCGAGGTGCTGCCCGGCCGGCGAGGCGGCGGGCAGGCGCAGGCCGGGCAGGACGACGGGCGCTTCGGTGCGGGCCCGCGCGAGCGCCGCGTCGAGGATGTCGTCGAGGCCGCGCGCGGGCCGCCAGCCGGTGAGTTCGCTCAGCCGCGCCGGGTCGGGCGGGGTAGCAGTTTCCTGTTCGCACGGGGCGCGGTCGTCGGGGTACGGAAGCCGGCGGACCTCGCCGGCGACGCCGCTGCGGGCCAGCGTGCGCTCGGCCAGGGCCAGGACGGTCGTCTCCTCGGCGCCGGTGAGATCGAACTCGGCGCCCGCGGCAGCCGGGTGCGCGAGCAGGGCGAGCAGCGCGTCCACCGCGTCGGCGACGTCGAGGAAGCGGCAGCGCCGGGTGCCGCCGCCGTACACGGTGAGCGGCTCGCCGGCGACGGCCCGGCGCACCAGGCGGCGCAGCAGGGTGCCATGTCCGGGCGACTGGCGGGGTCCGACGGTCTCCCCGATCCGTACGACGGTGGCGCCCGCGGCCGCCTCGCCGCGGCCGTCCGCCGCCGCGATCAGGAGCCCGCGGCCGTGCCGCAGGGCCGCGGCGCCGACGCAGCCCGTCACGGGGGCGAGGTGGACCACGGTGTCGCAGCGCGCGGTCAGTTCGTCGGTGAGGCGCTCGTCCAGGACGCAGCCGCGCACGAAGCGCAGCCGTGGGTCGGACCAGACGGCGGCGAGGTTGGCGCGGGCGCCGGTGGACAGGTCGTCGAGCACGATCACGGTGTGGCCCCGGCCGAGCAGCGCGTCGGCGAGGTGCGAGCCGATGAATCCGGCGCCACCGGTGACGAGGTACGTGGCGGGAGCTGGCATGGGACACCCAATTCGGTTCGATCGTCGGCAAGGCGCGGAGAACAAGAAGTGGCGGAGAACAAGTTAGTTTGTTATGTCCGCATATGTGGTGAATAACACGATGGATAACCGGTCGCGTTCGAGGGCACTCTGAGCGACACAGATCACCGCTTGCGCGGCTACAGTGCGGCGGGATAAGTGGGTACGCTCAGGTGGACTGGATAAGTTACTGCTTAGTAATCCGTTCGAGCCCGTCCCCCGTCACCCACCTCGCAGGCCCGAGGAGCCCCACCATGCAACTCGCCGCGATCATCGTGTCGCTGGTCCTAATCGCGGTCGGCGTAGCGCTGTTCGGCCGTGCCATCGTGCAGATCTACCGCTTCATGCGCCTCGGCCAGTCCGTACCGGCCGGCACCCGCACGGACGACCCCACGCAGCGCACGGTCACCGTGGTCAAGGAATTCCTCGGCCACACCCGCATGAACAAGTGGGGCATCGTCGGCGTCGCGCACTGGTTCGTGGCCGTGGGCTTCTTCTCGCTGCTGCTGACGATCGTCAACGCCATCGGCCAGCTCTTCCAGGCCGACTGGATCCTGCCGATCATCGGCGACTGGGCGCCGTACAACGTCTTCGTCGAGTTCCTCGGCACGATGACGACGATCGGCATCCTGACCCTGATCGTCATCCGGCAGCTGAACCGGCCGGGCGCGCCGGGCCGCAAGTCCCGGTTCGCGGGGTCCAACACCGGCCAGGCGTACTTCGTCGAGGCCGTCATCCTCATCGTCGGCGTCTGCATCTTCACGCTGCACGCCCTGGAGGGCGCCCAGCACCACGTCGACAGCTACGAGGCCTCGTTCTTCGTCTCGTATCCGGTGGTCGCCTGGTTCAAGGGGATGAGCCTGACCACCCTTCAGAACCTCACCTACTTCTTCGCGGGCCTGAAGATCGCGACGTCGTTCATCTGGATGATCACGGTCGCGCTCAAGACCGACATGGGTGTGGCCTGGCACCGCTTCCTCGCCTTCCCCAACATCTGGTTCAAGCGCGAGTCGGACGGCGGCGTCGCCCTCGGCGCGCTCCAGCCGATGACGTCGGGCGGCAAGCCGATCGACTTCGAGGACCCGGGCGAGGACGACGTCTACGGCGTCTCGCAGATCGAGCACTTCTCCTGGAAGGGCATCCTCGACTTCTCCACCTGCACCGAGTGCGGGCGCTGCCAGTCGCAGTGCCCCGCCTGGAACACGGGCAAGCCGCTCTCCCCCAAGCTGCTGATCATGTCCCTGCGCGACCACGCGCACGCCAAGGCCCCGTACCTGCTCGCAGGCGGCGGCAAGGACATGGAGGGCAACGAGAAGGCGACACAGGAGCAGCTCAAGGACGTTCCGGCGGCCGCCCTCGCGGAGGCCGAGCGCCCGCTGATCGGCACCCTCGAAGAGAACGGCGTCATCGACCCGGACGTCCTGTGGTCCTGCACCACGTGCGGCGCCTGCGTCGAGCAGTGCCCGGTCGACATCGAGCACATCGACCACATCGTCGACATGCGCCGCTACCAGGTGATGATCGAGTCCGCGTTCCCGTCCGAGGCGGGCACGATGCTCAAGAACCTGGAGAAGAAGGGCAACCCCTGGGGGCTCGCCAAGAAGCAGCGCGTCGAGTGGACCAAGGAGGTCGACTTCGAGGTCCCGATCGTCGGCAAGGACATCGAGGACCTCACCGAGGTCGACTACCTGTACTGGGTCGGCTGCGCGGGCGCCCTCGAAGACCGGGCGAAGAAGACCACGAAGGCCTTCGCGGAGCTCCTGCACATGGCGGGCGTCAAGTTCGCGATCATGGGCGGCGACGAGAAGTGCACCGGTGACTCGGCCCGCCGCCTCGGCAACGAGCCGCTCTTCCAGCAGCTCGGCCAGGAAAACGTCGCGATGCTGAACATGGCGTTCGGAGAGGACGACGAAGAGGAGTCGACCAAGAAGCCGAAGTCCGCGAAGAAGATCGTCGCGACCTGCCCGCACTGCTTCAACACGATCGCGAACGAGTACCCGCAGCTGGGCGGCGAGTTCGAGGTCATCCACCACACCCAGCTGCTCCAGCACCTCATCGACGAGGGCAAGCTGGTCCCGGTCACCCCGGTCGACGGTCTGATCACCTACCACGACCCGTGCTACCTGGGCCGTCACAACAAGGTCTACACGCCGCCGCGCGAGATCATGTCGGCCGTCCCGGGCCTGCGCCAGCAGGAGATGCACCGCCACAAGGAGCGCGGCTTCTGCTGCGGCGCCGGCGGTGCGCGCATGTGGATGGAGGAGCGGATCGGCAAGCGCATCAACAACGAGCGCGTGGACGAGGCCCTGTCCCTCAACCCGGACATCGTGTCGACGGCCTGCCCGTTCTGCCTGGTCATGCTGACGGACTCCGTCAACGGCAAGAAGAACGACGGCAAGGCCAAGGAGTCGCTCCAGGTCGTGGACGTGGCGCAGCTGCTCCTCGACTCGGTGAAGACCCCGGCCGACCCGGCGGGCACCGCCGAGACGGAGACCACGCCGGAGCCGGAGCCGGTGAAGTAACCCCGGCCCCCAGTCCAGGGGTTCTACGCACACGGAAGCGGCCGGTTCTGCCCAAGGGGCGGAACCGGCCGCTTTCCGTCGTACGCGGTGAGGCGTGCGCCTCCGGTCAGCGCTGGCCGCCGCGGCGGCGCAGCATCGCAAAGCCGAGGCCCGCGGCGCCCCCGGGGGCGATGCCGCCGCCGGCCGCGATCATCGGGGTCCGGTCGGAGGAGGCTCAGCCAACTCCCCCCTGCGGCCGCCCCCTAGGGGATGTCACAGGTCAGCCGCAAAGGCGTCCGGTTCCGGTCGTCCCACGGTTGGCGTACCGGCGGAACAGGTACGTTCGATTCGTGGCTGGATTCAGGATCGGACGCGGCGGCCGGGACAACCGCCCCCCGCGGCAACCGCAACAGCAAGGGCAGCAGCAGGCCCCGTCACAACAGTGGCCGGGAGCCCAGCAGCAGCCGCAGTACGGGTACGGACAGGGGCAGGGAAACCAGCAGGGCTACGGGCAGGGGCAGCCGCCATACCGGCAGGCGCCCCAGCCGCGTCAGGACGAGCCGGAGTACTTCGGCGACCCGTCCTACCAGGGCCAGGGCCAGGGTTACGCCCCCGCCCAGGACCCGTACGCGAACAACCCGGGCCACACCCAGGCGTTCAGCATCGGCGAGGATCCGTACGGCGACGGCGCGACCTACCGGGCGGGCGCGGCCACGGCCGCCCCGAGCGGTCCGCGGCTGCACTGGAAGGAACTCCTGTCCGGCATCGTGATGCGGCCGGGCCCGACGTTCTGGCAGATGCGCGACCACCCCGTGTGGGGCCCGGCGCTGGTCGTCACGTTCCTGTACGGCCTGCTGGCGATCTTCGGCTTCGACAAGGCCCGCGAGGACGTCATCAGCACGGCGCTGTCCAAGGCGGCCCCGGTGGTCCTCACCACCGGCGTTGTCTTCGTGATCGGCGGGCTGATCCTCGGCGCGGTGACCCACACCCTGGCCCGCCAGCTCGGCGGCGACGGCGCGTGGCAGCCGACGGTGGGCCTCTCCATGCTGATCATGTCGCTGACGGACGCCCCGCGCCTGCTGCTCGCCGTGTTCCTGGGCGGCAACAACGGCGTGGTCCAGGTGCTGGGCTGGGCGACCTGGCTGGCGGCCGGCGCGCTGTTCACCTCGATGGTGAGCAAGTCCCACGACCTGCCGTGGCCGAAGGCGCTGGGCGCCTCCGCGATCCAGTTGATCGCGCTGCTCTCGCTGATCAAGCTGGGCACGATCTAGGCGTACGGCTGCCTGTCGCGCATACGGCAAAAAGGGCCCCAGTTCGCGAGAACCGGGGCCCTTCTCGTCGTCCAGGGGGATGTCAGGCGTCCAGCACCTGGCCCTCACGCCGTACGACGGGGGGCTCGACGCTCCACGGGAAGTTGATCCACTCGTCGGTACGCTTCCAGACGTACTCGCACTTCACGAGGGAGTGGGACTTCTCGTAGATGACGGCGCTGCGGACCTCGGCGACGTGGTCGAGGCAGAAGTCGTACACCAGCTTCAGCGTCTTGCCGGTGTCGGCCACGTCGTCCGCGATCAGCACCTTCTTGCCGGAGAAGTCGATGGCGTTGGGCACCGGCGCGAGCATGACCGGCATTTCGAGCGTGGTGCCCACGCCGGTGTAGAACTCGACGTTCACCAGGTGGATGTTCTTGCAGTCCAGCGCGTAGGCGAGGCCGCCGGCGACGAAGACGCCGCCCCGGGCGATGGAGACCACGATGTCGGGCTCGTACCCGTCGTCCGCGATGGTCTGCGCGAGTTCGCGGATGGCACCGCCGAACTTCTCGTAGGTGAGGTTCTCGCGCACGTCGTTCTGGTCGTTCATACTCACACCTGGGTCCGATGGAAGTTGAGGAAGGACCGCGAGGCGGTCGGGCCGCGCTGGCCCTGGTAGCGGGATCCGTACCGCTCGGACCCGTACGGCTCCTCGGCGGACGAACTGAGCCGGAACAGACACAGCTGCCCGATCTTCATCCCCGGCCACAGCTTGATCGGCAGCGTGGCGACGTTGGAGAGCTCAAGGGTGACGTGCCCGGAGAACCCGGGGTCGATGAACCCGGCGGTGGAGTGCGTGACGAGGCCGAGCCGGCCGAGCGAGCTCTTGCCCTCGAGCCGGCTGGCGAGGTCGTCGGGCAGCGAGATGACCTCGTAGGTCGACGCGAGGACGAACTCGCCGGGGTGGAGGATGAACGCCTCGTCCCCGTCCGGCTCGACGAGCCGGGTGAGATCGGCCTGCTCGACGGCGGGGTCGATGTGCGGGTAGCGGTGGTTCTCGAACACCCGGAAGAAGCGGTCGAGGCGCACGTCGATGCTTGACGGCTGCACCATGGATTCGTCGTAGGGATCGATCCGTACCCGCCCGGCGTCGATCTCGGTCCGGATGTCCTTGTCTGAGAGAAGCACGTCCCGAGGATACGCAGAGCGCCCGTCCCGACCCCAATCGACCACCGCGGCGAGGCCGGGCCACCGCGTTCCGCCATCCCCGGCCGGGCGGGGACGGCGCGTGGCCCGGCGGCCACCGCGCGGCTGGGTGGGGCAGGGGGGCCTGCGGATGCCGCTGCTGGGTGGCCCAGCGGGGTCCGCGGATACCGGGGGCCGGGTTGGCCAGCGGGGTCGGCGGCTGCCGCCGCTGGCGGGGCGGGCCACCGGGTCCAGCGGCTCGCCCCCTGGCCGGGCGGGCCACCGGGCCCGGCGCCTACAGCTGATCGCGCTGGCCACCTGGTCCCGTGGCTACCGCCGATGGTGCCGGCTTCCGGGTTCCGCTACCGCTGATCGGGCAGTACGGGAACGGCGTGCCGCAGGCGCGCGCAGCGCGGGCAGCGGATGAGCCGGCCGGGCCCGATCCGCTCGGCACCGAGCCGCTGCATCGGGAACGATTCCGTGGTGAAGACATGCCCTCCGGCGCAACGGACGACGGTGCGCTCCAACGAGTCCATCAAGTCGCTCAAGTCCCTTCCCCAACAAGCATGGACGGAGAAAACACCACATTAGGGGATGAACTGAACGCACTCGCACGCGGCACTCCGCCACGCACACGCCCTTCACGGTACGCCCCAACTCCCCCCGCCCACACAGGGATCCCGACCCCGGACAGCACGCCGGCCCTCGGTGAATTCACCGAGGGCCGGGCATGGGGTAGAGTGAGCGACGATCCACTCCCCCGTAGGGAAATGATCACGCGAGTGTAGTTTAATGGTAGAACATAAGCTTCCCAAGCTTAGAGCGCGGGTTCGATTCCCGTCACTCGCTCCATGACGAAACCCCAGGCCGAGGGCCTGGGGTTTGTTTGTTGTCTAGACCAATTTCCGGGCTCGTGCCATTCGCGTGCCATAAGGGACCGACTGCCGCGCCGAATTGCGCGGCGCAAGCCCCTTTCTGAACGCTCGCCGTGGGGTCGTCTCCAATCCTGAGACCCATTTCGTGCGGCCCGCGCCACTCGCCGGGCCAAGTGCTGCTCGTGTGCGGTTGCGAAGTGCCCCTGGACTGACCGCAGTCGGCAGGCGCGCCGGAGCGCCGGACCGTCGGATGTCGATCCGGCGCTGCGAGTGGTCACGCCTCCTGGGTGACGGGGTCCTCAACCATGTCGCGTGCGCGCGGGACGAAGGGGTGGATGGTTACCCCTTCGCCATCCGCGTGCCCGGCCGCCTCGACCTCCGCGCGCTGACGGCGCACATCGACATCAATGGCACCGGCGAGCTTGCGCTGATGCTTCCGCGTGGAATGTTGATGGATCAGCTGGGCCCGCTTTGAGGAGTGGCCGGGCGCCGGTCACCTGATCAGGGGCCGTCACGCACCTCCCCGCCCTGGGAGTGTGTGGGGCGGGGGCACGCGGCGCGGGCGTTGCCAGTCATGCCGCTGGGTCCATCAGGTGTGCAGACGGCAGTTGGGGCCGTCCTGATCGCCGGAGCTCTCGTCGTTGAACCAGCAATCACCGGCGGCCAAGTAGCGGAAGGAATGCGTGATCCCGCCCATCCTCGGAACTGAACGGCCGCCGGCCCGCCTTCGGATGCCGCCGCATCGGGGACGGGCGTCACCCGTGTGCCTCGCCTCGTCGTCGAAATGATGCAGCCCGTAACTGTGCATGTCAGCGTCGTCCGAGAGGAATCCGTACCCACTCATCAAGAGGAGCCGCTGTCATGGGCGATACGCAGGACAAGCGTCCGGAGCCGGGCAAGGGCCGCGAGGCGCAGGAGCACCATCGCCCCGGAGACCCCGCTCACCCCCGGCCAGGCAAGGCGTCCCGCGAGCAGGGACAGAAGCAGGACCAGAAGGAGACCTCGCGCCGCCGCGAGGACGACCTGTTGCGCGAAGAGGACCTGCACGACGAGCCGCTCTGACCAGAGCACCACTCGCCACACGCCCAGAGCCCGGCCGGCCCGCAGTCACCCCGGCCGGGTTCTGTGCTTCCCGCCCGACGCCCGACCCGAGGTGCTCCAGCGCACGGGGCACAACGCACCGGAGGATCCTCAGGATCGGGCTGCCGGGTCGGCGGCGCCGTCCTCGGGTTCGGGGGTGGTGGCGATGAGGATCTGAGTGGCCTGGGTGATGTTGTCGGCGCGGACGGCGCGGGCCATTGCTTCGCGGGCGGCGTCGGCCGTGGTGTCCGGGGGAACCAGCAGGAGGGCGAAGTGGTCGTTGTGGCCGCGGGTGATGAGGACGGTGCCGTCGCCGACCGGGTGGGAGTCGAGGTGCACGACTTGGCCGTCGATGACCAGGCGGGTGGGGAGGCCGTTCCAGGCGGACGCGTCCAGGCCCACCCGGGTGATGGGCCCGAGATGTCCGGTCAACACGCTGATCAGCGCGGGCAGTTCGGTCTCGATGTCGCGCGTGCGGGGCCACCACGCGCCGTCCAGGCGCCCCTCCCGGGAGCTGGTGGTCTCCAGCCGCAGCAGGGCCGTGCCAGGTTTGACCGCATGGTGGATCTCATCCGGCAGGAGCAGTGGGGGCGTGTGGGGGATGTCGGAGTCAGCCATGTGGGTTCGCCCGTCTACGGGGTGCGGCCGTACGCCGTTGCAGGGCGGCGCCGATGCCAGTGCCCGGTCGGCGACGTGCAGGGGCCGCCTCGTTTCACGATACTCCCGCCGCCCGTTCCACCGCCCGCCGGAAAATACCTGGTCACGCCGGTCAGAGCCCACCGAACGGGCGTACAGTGAAAACACCGGGAGTACTTCGCACACCGGCTTTCACGCGGGTGTCATTTCCGGCGATCGCCTAAAAACCGGGCTGCCGACGGGCAGCCCGGGGGCAGGTCCGCATCATGACCACCACCCTCGATCGGACCGCGCCCCGCGACCTCGCCGCAGAGTTCCCGGCTCGCTTGTCCCTCACCCCGAAGACCACCATCGCCGGCCAGCTGGACGGGGCCTGGTGGCCCTACTCCCGCGACCTCGAAGCCGAGCTCCCACCGCTCGTCGCCGCCCTGGAGGAACCCTGGGGCCGCGTTACCCGCGTCACCGTGAACCCCATCCGCTGGCCCGTCGTCCCACACACGGTTGCCGTGGACGGGCGCGTGCTGCACGTGGGCTGGTTCACCGAACAGGACCCCGACAAGCTCATCCTGCTGTCCTACACCGTGGGGCGCTGGGACCTCCTCGTCATCCCGCCCGAGACCGCACCCGCCGCCGCGGCCCGCCTGATGGACGCCGCCGCGATCCCGGGCAGCGTCCTCACCGCAGGCGTCCTGATGATCAACGAAGCCGTCATCGGGCGCAGCATCGGCGATGACGTGCGCCGGGAAGCCACCTGGGAGAGCGAAGGCGGGGCCTGCATGTCCCCCTTCGGGAGCCCGATGGGACGAAGCGCCCTCCCTCTGCCCGGAAACGGCTGGAGGTGAGCGACATGGAGACCCTCGTCATCATCGCGCTGATCATCCTGGCAACCGGCATCGGCATGCGCTGGATCCACCTGCTCAACGCCCAGCACGACGCACGGATCGCGGCCCACCACTTCAGCGACCCCCTGCCGAGACCTCCCGGCCTGCCGAACGACACCAGCCGTCGAGACCGCCACACGGATGCCGACCGGTGAGGAACAGACCCTGCTCCGACCGGGGCAGCGGGTGGGAGCGCGCCACGGCGCTCCGACCCGCCGGCTTCTCGCCCTCTCCGAAAGGGGACACGCCCACATGAAGTACATCCAGACCCAGAGACTGCCGTCGCTCGGGCAGGCCGAGGTACGGATCATCGCGCACACGCCCGAAGCCGCCCGAGCGGTCGCGGAAGCCCTTCGCGGCCGCTTCGCCGGCGCGGAACAGCGCAGCTATCCCGGCCTCGACGGCGACACTCGCCTCCACCTCACCGTGGACACTGCAACACCCGCCGGACCCGCCCGCTCCTGGCTGGACGCCAGCCGGCCCCCCGTCGGCATCGGCGCCCACTCCGACGAGACCTGAGAGCCCGCACGAGCCCCGGAGCCCGCCCCCTGCACACGAAAGGACGCGGCCATGGCCACACTGCACGAACGCAGGACCTACCGCGATCAGGTGCTCCGGGTCCTGTACGAAGCCGTCGAAGGCAACCGCCTCCTCGGCATCACCGGGGGCACAGCTGCAACGCGACATCCACGTGCCGGAACAGGACCTGGCGGCCGCCTGCACCTACCTGGCGGGCGACGGCCTGATCACCGTCGACTGGGAACCCGGCAACACCCCCGCGATGGTCACCCTCACCCACGAGGGAATCCGGCGCATGGAGTCCGAGGAGTCCGAGGAGGAGGAGCACGGCTGAATCCCCTTTCACATGGAGAAGGGCCGGGCACGTGGGTACCCGGTGCCCCAGTTCCGCGTCCCCGGTTCGGCCACAAGGCTCCACACAGCGTCACACCGACGTCCGGTCCGTTCCCGGTGTTCAGTTCCAGGTCCATTCGGCGACTTCGGGGAGATCGGTGCCGTGTTCGCGGATCCAGGTGTGGTGGCGCAGCCGGGTGTCCGCGAGCTCCTGTCGTACTTGGTCCCGGCGCGCACCGCCAGGCCCGGGACGCGGTCGATGACATCCATGGCCAGGCGGTATCGGTCGAGGTCGTTGCGTACGACCATGTCGAAGGGCGTGGTGGTGGATCCTTCCTCCTTGTAGCCGCGAACGTGGAAGTGGGCGTGGGCGTGTCCGGTGCGGCGGTAGGCGAGGCGGTGGATCAGCCACGGGTAGCCGTGGTAGGCGAAAACGACCGGTTTGCGCAGTGCGCGCGGGCCTCGTCATGCGTCAGCCAGTCGAAGCAGGGCTGCTTGCCCCGACGACCACGTTGACGTAGTCGCGGGAGCGCAGCACGTGGTCGGCCACCACGAGAAGGGTGTTGGCGTCCGGGGGCAGGTGGACCCGGACGACCTCAGGGGACTTAGCCCTCCAGCCAGCCCTGGCAGGTGTGTTCGGACAGGATTTCCATCACGCGGCCGTGCCGGTCCAGGTTCTCCACCTCCAGCGTCTGTTCCTGCCACGCCTTGCCGGTGGCCCGGTACACGGCCTGGAGCCGGTTGGAGGCCGTCTCGTCCGGTCCGAACAGGCGGAAGTCGCGGCGCCCTGCCGTGCGCGCCATAACCGTTTCCAGCAGACCTCCCAGGACCCGGGTGGGCTCGTGCAGCGTCGTGCCGGGCTTGTCGACCGGGACGGCGAGATCACCAACCCCAAGGGCACCCTCGATACCGCCCTGGCCGGGTATCTGCCGCCCGACACGTCCCACCTGGACGGACGCGGGCTATGGATCATCCGGCAGCTCAGCGACGCCGTCGACATGCGCACCACGGAGCACGGCACGACCGTCCGCATGCACATGCGTCGCCACCGCTGACGAAGCACGAAACGAACAGAGAAGTAACCCGGAACAACCGGATTGCGCCAACAGAACATGCAAGGCAGAGCAGTTCATGCTCAACTCGCGACCCGAACACAGACGAAACCGCTCCGGGGCCCGGGAGCCGTACTCTGCTCATGCGGGTGCCCCAGACCTCGGCCGTCTCTCCGCAGACCGCTCCATCCCACTCGTACGCAGTACGTCATGAGGAGACGGGCCGCATGGGCACCGCTGCCGACCTCTCGCAGGAGTGCCGGGTGATCCGGGCATCCGGCGAACTCGACATCCTGACCGCCCCGCTCCTGTCCGGAGACCTGGCCAGAGCGCAGCGGGGCGCTCAAATCCCCTATGTCGTAGTCGATTTGACCCAAGTGACATTCATGGACTGCAGCGCCCTGGGCCCCCTGTGCGTGGCACGGGCCACGTGTCTGGACCGCTCCGGATGGCTGCGCCTGGTCTACGTGGGACGAAGCATCGGTCTGCTGCTCCGCATCGTCGATCTCACCGGCGTCTTTCCGCGGTACGCGACGGTCGACGCGGCCCGTCAGGGGGTGGTCTCGGCCAGCCCCCGCTAGACAGCGGCAGCGGTGTCCGGCGGGCGCGGATAGTGTTCACGGTGAGCTGATTGGGCTGGTCGCCAAACCCCGGCAGGGCGGAGCCCATTGATCAGCGACGGCATGGCCGTCCTGGCACTGGACCTGGCGCGGTCCGCGCCGACCGCTGACCCGGCGTACTGGGCGTGGTGTCCTCCAGGACAAGCGCCTCCGTACCGGAGCAGCAGTACACCGACGCCCTGGCCCTGACCGCCGCGCTGACCGGGGTGGTCCTGGAAGGCAACGGGCACGGCGGCGGCAACGGACTGGCGGATTCCGTGACGGTCGTGGGGCTACCGGGGAGTTGCACCGGGCCACGGGCATGGTCAGCGCCCAGCTGGACGCTTCCCTGGCGGAGGCTCTGCTGCGGCTGAGGGCGTACGCATACCGCCGGGATCTGCCGCTCGGCGACGTGGCTGGGGACGTGGTGGCCGGACGGATTCGGTTCAACGACGATTTGAATGGGCCGCAGTCGCGCGGCGGTCGAAAGGGATGATCGGCATGGCCCGCGAACAACGGCTGACGGAGATCTTCATCGAGGTCACCGACTCACTGACGGACGACTTCGACGTTCTGGACCTGCTCCAGCGCCTGTCCACCCGATGCGTCGAACTCCTCGACGTCTCCGCGGCCGGCATCCTGCTCGCCGACCCGCTCGGGAAACTCCAGGTCGTGGCCGCCTCCGACGAACACGCCCGGCTCCTGGAACTGTTCGCTCTCCAGTACGGCCAGGGTCCGTGCGTGGACTGCTTCCGCAGCGGGACCGCCAGGACCAATATCGACCTCATCAGTCCCAGGACGACGGCGAGCTGGCCCCGCTTCGCCACTCGCGCGCGCGAGACGGGTTACGTCACCACCCACGCGATCCCCTTGCGGCTGCGGGACCGGAACATCGGCGCACTCAACCTCTTCCAGAAGACACCCCACCGCCTCGGCGAGAGCGACATCGCGCTCGCCAAGGCGCTCGCGAGCGTCGCCACGATCACGATCCTCCAGCAGCGCACTCTGGAGCGGTCCCATATCGAGAGGACGCAGCTCCAGACCGCGCTCAACAGCCGCATCCTGGTGGAGCAGGTCAAGGGCCTCCTCGCCGAACGCTGGGGGACCTCACCGGACGAGGCGTTCGGCGCGTTTCGCGGTTATGCCCGCAGCCGTCACCTGGGCCTGACCGACTTCGCCACCTCGATCATCACGGGCACCTTCGACACCTCCACCATCCCCCCGCCCCCGCCCGAGAGCTGATCCGTCTCACGCGGGATTCTGCGGCCGCCGTACCCGTCTGCCCGCCCTCGTCGGGGAGTACGGTTGAGCCACCGGGAGCATTTCGCACGCCGGCCTTCACGCCGACGTCGTTCCCGGTGAGCAAAGACACCGGGTGTCGTCCGTGGACAGTGCCCCCGGAGACAGGTCCGCGCCATGTCCGCGACCACGACCGACCGGCACTTCCCTCAGCGCGAGCCCCCCGCGGCGCGCGTCGCACTGAAATCCCCGGGCAGCTCCCCCGGGCTCCTGGACGGTGCCTGGTGGCCCCGCTCCCGTGACCTGCTGCGTGAACTGCCCGCACTGATAGACGTACTGGACTCGCGGTGGGGCCGGATCACCCGCATCGCGGTGAATCCCCGGCACTGGCCCGTCATCCCGCGAAAGATCCCCGTTGCCGGACACGTGGTGAAGGCAGGCTGGTTCAAGGCCGAGCAAGACCCGCACAAGCTCCTGCTGCTGTCCTACACGGCCGGACGCTGGGACCTCCTCGTCATCCCGCCGGAGACCAACGCCCCTGCGGCCGCCCGGTTGATGGCCGCCGCGACCGACGGCACCGGCCCCCAGCTCACCGCGAGCGCACTCATGGCCGCAGGGGCGGCCCTCCACGACACACCGGCCACCGAGCGACCGCAGGATCGTGAGGAGGCGTGGGAGTACGAGGGCGGTGCCACCTCGCCCCATGCCATCGTCCCGGCCCGTCCCAGCCGCCTCCTGGTGGGGATGTGACCGCCATGACCACGGCCCTGACCATCGCCGTCACGCTGCTTCTGATCGTCGGAGCGGCACGCGTGATCCACCTCCTCAACGCACAGCACTCCGAGCGGATTGCGCTCCACCCCTACAGCCGCTTCCACCCCGTCGGCCGAGGAACCCGCGGCGGCCCGGCACGACCGGTTCCCGGCCTGGCCGAGCCGCCCGCCGTCCCGACCCGCCGCGACCAGCGCGACGGGGGCCGGGGGCGGCTCCGCCCGCGGCGGCGCATCCGCCATGAGCACGGCCGTTGATCCGTGACTCGTCCCCGGAACCCGCTCAGGCGCCGTAGGTCCTCATCCAGGGGAGTGCCGGTCGCTTCTAACCCTGAGACCCCCCTGTGGAGCCCGCGCACTTGTTGCCAGTCCGCCCGTGAAGTCGCGCCAGCGATGCGGGAATTACTGGAATTGCCGCCGGCGCGGGGCGCGACGAGCTGGCATTTCGATCGCTGTCGGCCTGATCAGGCCGGTGCGGGCGGCTCGGGCGTGAGCAGTTCCAGCGCTTTCCTCCCGGTGGAAGCGGTCGGCCCCGCCACCGCCCTTCGGCTTGTGCGGCTTGTACGAGCCGACCAGGACGCCCTCCGGCCCCACACACGACGACGTACAGGAAGGGCTTCTTGGTCTGCTCGCCGGGCTGATCGCTCACGCGGGGACTCCCCCAGTTGACGGCTGAAGCGGCGCAGTTCCGGCAGCGTACGGCGGCAGCCGCGGGCGGCCATGTCGGCGAGCAGATCCCGGATGGCCCTCATTCGAGGCTTCTCGTCCCCGGGTTGGCGGCGGGGACGCCGAGAGCGAGTAGGGCGGTGTCGTCGCCGACGCCTTCGCCGAAGCTGTTCAGCAGGCCGGTCAGGGACTGGATCAGGACGTTCGGCGGTTTGCCGGCGTGGCCGGCGGCGAAGGCGATTAGGGCTTCGTCTCCGTACAGGCTGCTGCGGTCTTGGCTCGTGCGGGCTTCGGTGAGGCCGTCGGTGTAGAGCAGGAGGGTGTCGCCGGGGGTGAGCACGCTCGTGGCGGCCGTGAAGCGTGCGGACGGCAGGATGCCCACGAGGAGGCCGCCCGGCGTGGGCAGGAAGTCGGCCGTGCCGTCGGCCCGCACGATGATGACGGGAGGATGGCCGCCGGAAGCGAGGTGTACGGCGACGTTCCCCGTCTCGGGGTCGGGCTCCAGCGTGCCGAAGACGACGGTGCAGTAACGCGGGTCGCCATCGCCGGCGTAGCGCTCGTGGAGCACCTTGTTGAGCGTGGTCAGGGCGGCGACGGGGTCCGGGTCGTGCAGGGCGGCGGCGCGCAGGGTGTAGCGGGTCAGCGAGGTGACGGCGGCGGCCTGGGGTCCCTTGCCGCACACGTCACCGAGGAAGAAGCCGAACCGATTCGCGTCGATGGGGAAGACGTCGTAGAAGTCGCCGCCGAGCCGGTCGGGATGGGCGGTGTGGTAGTAGGCGGCCGTCTCCATCCCGGCCACTGGCGGCAGGGTGTCGGGCAGCAGGGACTGCTGGAGTACGGCCAGGGCGTCCTGGAGCCTGGCGCGGTCGGCTTCCGACTGTTTGCGCGCCGCTTCGGCGGCCTTGCGGCCGCGCAGGAGTTCCTCCTCGTAGGCGCGGCGATCCCGGGCGTCGAAGACGGTTGTACGGATCAGCAGCGGCTCGCCGGTGTCACCGCGCTTGATCGCGGAGGAGACCAGCACCGGCATGCGGGCACCGCCGGTCTGCTTGATCTCCAGGGCGATGCCGCCGATTTCGCCCTGCATCCGCAGTAGTGGGGCGAAGTGGGTCTCGTGGTACAGCTTGCCGCCCACCGTCAGCAGGTCGGTGAAGCGCATCCGGCCCACCACCTCCGCGCGCTCCAGGCCGAGCCAGCCCAGCAGGGTGGCGTTGATCTTGGCGATGGTGCCGTCCATCAGCGTGGACAGATATCCGCACGGCGCGCACTCGTAGAGTTCCTCGGCGCTGTCCTCAAGCAGTGCGGCGAACGCCGCGTCCGCGGTTCTCTCGCCGTCCGCCTCGTGCGGGTCGGGATGCTCCCCGTTGCGGCACATCATCGAAGGCTGGCCAGGAAGTTCCGGATCGCTTCGTTGGTGGCTTCGGGTGCGGACAGGTGCGGGCAGTGTCCGGTCGCGTCGAGCGTGACCAGCGTCGAGCCGGGGATCGCCCGGTGGACGTAGGCGCCGACCTCGCGGGGGGCGATGACGTCCTGGGTGCATTCCAGGACGAGCGTCGGCACCCGCACACTCTTCAATTCGTCTCTTGAGTCCGACAGGAACGTAGTGCGGGCGAACACGCGCGCCATCTCCGGGTCCGTGGCGCAGAAGCTGTTCTTCAGCTCCTCGCCGAGCTCGGGCCGGTCCTCATGGCCCATGATCACCGGTGCCATCGCCGCCGACCAGCCCAGATAGTTCGACTCAAGCGACGCCAGCAGCTCGTCGATGTCCTCGGTGCTGAACCCGCCCCGGTAGCCGTCGTCGTCGATGTACCGCGGAGACGGAGCGACCATCACCAGCGCTCCGATCCGCTCGGGAGCCAGGTCGGCGGCCAGGACTCCGATCACGGCGCTGACGGAGTGGCCGACGAACACGGCGTCGCGCAGGTCCAGAGCCTCGCACACCTCCACCGCGTCCTGGGCGTAGCCGCCCAGCGATCCGTAGCGGTCCTCGGAGAACGCGGACGGATCCGAGCGGCCCGAGCCCACGTAGTCGAAGAGCACCACCCGGTAGTGCTCGACCAGGGCGGGCACTGTCAGCCGCCACATGTTCTGGTCGCAGCCGAAGCCGTGGGCCAGCACCACCGTCCGCCCCTGCGGGTTACCGGTGACGGTGACGTTGTTCCTGCGCGCGATATCCATGAAGCACCACTTCCTCAAGTCCGGTCCGCTGCCCCAAGTGCCCCCGACACCCCACTCGATGCCTTCACAAGGTGCGCCGACCGCGTCGATGGCGCCTGGACGGTCCTCGCGGCTCGGCTCCTGCCCGGTCGAGCATCTCTGTCACGTGCCGCACTGATCAACTCGTTGAGTTCACCACGGGGAGCACCCGCACGGCGAGCAGGGCCGCGCTTGGGGCAGCGGAAAGGGCCCAGCCAAGCCGAAGGTTTCGGCTGCCGCAGCTGCCGCGTCCCAACCCTCAGAATCACCATTCGGCCG
Source organism: Streptomyces sp. NBC_01431 (assembly GCF_036231355.1). Taxonomy (NCBI): domain Bacteria; kingdom Bacillati; phylum Actinomycetota; class Actinomycetes; order Kitasatosporales; family Streptomycetaceae; genus Streptomyces; species Streptomyces sp. NBC_01431. The sequence goes on along the minus strand of NZ_CP109496.1, from coordinate 4,313,562 downwards.
CGCGTCGATCACCCCCGGCGGGGCCGGCCAATTGAATCCGAATGCCCGGAAGAGCGAATACGAATCATGTCGTTCAGACGTGTGGCCTGGGCTTTCCGGGGCACTCGGCGGACCGGAGGTTGATAACTATGGTTCCCCTGCTTCTCGTTCTTCTGCTCGCCCTGATCCTCTTCGGTGCCGGTTTCGCACTCAAGGCGCTGTGGTGGATTGCCATCGTGGTCCTGGTCGTGTGGCTCATCGGCTTCGTCGCCCGCCCGCGCGGCGGAAGTGGCCGTTGGTATCGCTGGTGACGCCACACTTCGTAACGCCTGTGGGCCCGACGGAACGGTGCGGTCCGGGCCTGTTGGTCGATCCAGCGCTCGACCGTCTCGTACTGCGCGACGCATTCCTTGACCTGCGCCGACTCCGCTCGGGCCTAGACCGTCTCGGCAGCAGTTCCGACGCCCAGAAGTACCAGAACGCCGACGGCGGTTCGGTCCATCGCCGTGTTCACGCGCGGACGCCGCAGCCACGTCAGCATGCGGGCGGCAAACGCCGTCACCAGCGTCAACCACACGGCGGCGACTCATCGAGCAGTACGGCCTGTCCGGGCTCCAGCGTGCCGCTCCAGAAGGGGCGTCGGCGCCGGGGCGCCACAGGCGGGTCTCGCCGCCGCCGACCCGCTGCCGGTCGAGCACGCCGATCATGACGAACTCGTGCCCGTCGTGGTGCACGCCTTCCGGAGTGGGCGGGCCGGGCCGCCCGAGCTCGGCGCGGGTGCGGTTCTGGTGCACGTTGATCTGCCAGTCCTCGCCGCGGTCCAGGTCCAACTCCTGGGCCCCGAGGGCGATGAGCGGCGTGAAATCCACGTCGATGGGCAGATACATGCGGCGCATGCCTCCGCCGACCGCGTTGAACTTCTTGAACGCGGTGTAGTCGCGGTGCGGCAGCCGCTCGAAGGACCAGCTTCCGTCGGCGGCTGCCGACAGCCGGTACTGGGAGAACTTCTTGTACCGGGTGCCGTGGCCCATGTACGCGTCGACCGGCAGCTCCTCGTAGCTGGCGAGGAGGTCGTCCGAGGGCGCGGGCATGTCGATGGACGCGGGCATGTCGATGATGCGGGCATGTCGATGATGCGGCACCCGGCCTCACCGAGTGGCATGGGGTGCCCTTCCGATCGCTCAGAGGGCTTGATCACGCGGAAGCTCAGCCCCAGCCGAGGTCGCTCTCGGTTGCCGGGCCGGCCGTGACGTGGCCCTCTTCGACGGCGACCACTCCATGCCCGCCGGGCGCGAACGGCGCAACCAAAATTAGGGCGGGCGGGCAGCAGGCGAGCGCGGCCCTCTCGTACATGATCACGCGTGTATCCCCCGTCGTTCCGTGGCGCAACGTCTGGTCAACGTCGCTGTGCGTCAGCAGTTTTATGCTGCTTGCACTGACAGCCGATGGCACCCATATGAACGCATCGTTATGCGCTGCTTCAGCCTTCGAGGGGTGAACGATCAGTGATCTAAGATTCCAAACGTGGACATTGAGCAGCTGGCGGCGGTAACGCCCCTCGGGGCGCTAGAACATCGAATCTATGAATTTGCGGTTCACCGCATGAGCATCGAGGAGGTGGATCTTCCAGAACGGTTCGGTGAGCCGCCCGAACGCGTGGCGGGTGCCGTGCGCACGCTGCTCGGCCTGGGCCTGCTGCAAAAGCACGACAGCAGTCCGGGAACCCTGACCGTGGTCTCGCCCGACAGCGCGGAACTCAACATCGTGGGGCCCGTGACGCGGCGCGTCGCCGAGATGCAGGGCGCCGTGGACCAGATCCGCATCGAGCTCTCCGGGCTGGCCGACCTCTACCGCAAGGGCATCATCCACCGGCTGCGCCAGGAAGGCGTGGAGACCATCAGCAACCTCGCCGACGTCCGCGCCCGGCTGGAGGAGCTGGCCGCCGGTGTGAAGCGGGAGGTGCTCACCTCACAGCCGGGCGGCGCGCGCCCCGAAGAGGTCCTGGGCGAGGCAATGGTCCGCACCGAAGCGGCCCTGGCCCGCGGGGTCGTGATGCGGACGATCTACCAGCACACCGCGCAGTTCAGCCAGGCCACGCTCGCGTTCGTGGAACAGATGACGGCCATGGGAGCCGAGATCCGCACGATCGGCGACGCGTTCTCGCGGCTGATCGTCTTCGACCGCGAGGTCGCGTTCATCGAACTGTGGGACGCGCCTCAGGGCGCGGCGCTGGTCCGGGACCCCAGCGTGGTCCACTTCATGGTCGAGTCTTTTGAACGCGCCTGGGTGCAGGCCAGCGCCTTCCCCCTGGCGGTGGGTCGCCGGGAGGCCATCGCGGTGTCCGACGCGGTGAAGTCGGACATCATCCGGATGATGATCGCGGGCGAGGACGACAAGGCGATCGCGCGCCGCATGGGCATGTCGGTACGGACCTGCCAACGCCACATCAACGAGATCATGACGCGCATCGGCGCCCGTAACCGCGTGCAGGCCGGATACCTGCTCCGGACGCTGGACCTGTCCGGCGCGAACGGCCCGTTCCGGGCCGAGGACTGAGCCCACCCTCGGTTCGGTCCCCAGCGACATCGAGTTCGCCCCGATACGCCTCGCGGACGACTGAGACGCGGCCCATAGCCAGGGCCCCGTACCCCGCGGACTTCGTACGACTCCGTACAACTCCTTATGACTTCTTACGAGTCCGTTTACGGACGGATCAGGCGACGGCGCCCAGGATCGGCGACCACACGGCACCGGTGAGTGCGGCCACCGCCTGCTCCTCGGAGAGCGGAGGGGCGGGGCGGGTCGGCGTCGGAGTGTGGCCGCCGTCGAAGGGGCCGGCGCTGTTCCACTGCACCATCTGAAGCTGCGCGCCGGTCTTCTTCAGGGTCAGCGTCACCGTCCAGCGGTGGGCGGGCTCGGTACCGGCCGGGTGCCTGTCCGCGGTCTCCTCGAACATCACCAGGGCCCCGCCGGGAAGCGCGGGGCTGCTCGGCAGCTTCTTCAGCTCGCAGGTGTCGCCCTTGGCACGTGCGGGCGTCCGGGCCCGCTCGCAGCTCAGCCCGTCGCCGTCCCCGAGCGGCAGCTTGAGCCGCACGGCCGAGACACCGACCGAGGCGGCGCCGTGCCCGTCGTCGACGACGAGTTCGCCGTTGGCGACGTAACCGCCGGACGGATCAGAGGGGTTGTTGCTCTGCCCGGTCACCTGGCTGAACCGGCCCCCGGGGAACGTCTTCTTCAGGGTCTCGCTCATCTGGGTGCCGGTGATCGCGGAACGGGGCGTCGCCAGCGCCACCGTCTCCATGTCCGATCCGCCGGGGCGGGCCGCGGAGAGCACGCCCGGGATCACCAGGCCGGCCACGGCGATCGCGGCGCAGGCCGCCGCCCCCGCTCCGAGGTTGCGCCGGCGACGACGGCTTCGTCCGCGCTCCACGGCTCCGCCGACGAGCGCGGAGAGATCGGGGTCGAGGGAGTCGGTCGTACGGCCCAGGGCATGTGCGAGGTCTGCTTCGAACGGCATGCGTGCGTCACCTTGTCTGTGGCTGGAGGGGATGTGGTGGTGGTACGGGCCTGCGCGCACCGGGAACCTCAGTGGGGAACCAGGTCGGACAGGCTGTCGCCGAGCAGAGCGCGCAGCCTGTCGAGTGCCCTGGTCCCCTGGGAGCGGACCGCACTGCTGCTCAGCTTGAGCATCCCGGCGGTCTCCTCGATGCTGTGGCCCTCCCAGTACCGCAGCAGCAGAACTGCCCTGTCGCGGGGCGGGAGTTCGGCCAGCGCGTCCAGCAGGGTGAGCCGCAGCGCGGTGTCCGGGCCGGATGCCGCACTGTCGGGCAGCTGGCCGGTGGGACGCTCGCCGGTGCTCCGCCGCCGCCGCAGGGTGAGGAAGACACGGATCAGAACCGTCTGCGCGTACGCCGCCGGGCTGGCCGCACGGGCCACCCGCTTCCAGTGGACGTACACCCGGCTGAAGGTCTCCTGGACCAGGTCCTCGGCGAGGTGCGTGTCGCCTGCCGCGAGTACGTACGCCGCGCGGTAGAGCGCCTTCCCCCTCTCGGCCACGAACTCCAGATAGGCGTCCTCCTGTGCTGATTTCACTCGGCCCCCGCCTGCTCTCTTGTGCTGTGGTTCCCGTGCATACCCCTCTTGACTACGTGAGTCGCCAGAGTGTCGCGCGGCAGCGGCACTTTCTTTTGCGAGGGGCGGGAACCGGTCCGGCGCACCGGGCTCGTCATCGCCCCTTGCTGATCCGCACCGTGTTCCCCGCCCTGCCACCCGCGAGGACGTCGATGCGGGCACCGGTCGCGGGATCGGTGAAGCTCTGGCCCGGCTCGTACGCGGCCATGTCGAGCTGGGCGCAGCCTGCGGGCGGGGTCGCGGCCGGGTGGGCGTTCACGACGCGCACCGGCCCCTCGCCGGTCCGCACGGCGGAGTCGACCTTGTAGACGAGGACGCCGGTGGAGCAGGCGGAGCTGTCATCGCGCTCGGCGCGGCGGGACTCGGCGACGTACGCCGTGGTGTCACTGGTGCGCAGTACGGCGATCTTGGTGCCGCCGGGGCGTTCCACCGCCGTCAGCCCGACCGTGCGGCTTCCGGGCGCCGACAGGCAGGCGACCTGGCCGTCGCGGATCCAGCCGAGCTTCCAGGAGTGCCAACCGAGGTACTGCGGGGCCGGACCCGCGATGTTGCCCATGACGTCCCAGCCGCCGACGTACTGGTGGGTGGCGCCGGTGAAGGAGTACAGGTCGGGCAGCCCGAAGGTGTGGGAGGTCTCGTGGTCGGCGACCTTGGCCCCCCAGTGCCACATGTCCTGGCCGAAGGTGACGGCCCATTTGAGCCGGGTGCCGTCGGCGGTGATGCCGGCTGTGGCCGGGTCGTAGAGGTACGTCGGCGAGAAGGAGATCGCGGTCGCCGCCTTGTCGGGGACGACGTAGACCATGTCGTAGCGGGAGAAGTCCACGTAGGGGTCGGCGGCGGTGACCGCGTCGCGCACGTACTTCTCGTGGGCTTCGAAGGTGAGTCCGCGTGCGAAGCCGTACGAGGTCGAGTCGGCCGGCATGCGGACCCAGCGGCGCAGGGAGGTGATGGCGAGCCGGGAGCGGCCGTAGCTGGCCTTGGCCATCCAGTCGGCGGCGGGGGCGAGTTGGGCGGCGTAGGCGCTGGTGGAGTCGGTGGCCGGGGCGTCCGGGAAGTCCACGAAGAGGGTGAGGACGCGGTGGGTGCCGGTGGCGGTCTGGAACTGTGCGCGGTCGGTGTCATGCCCTTCGTCGGTCCAGCCTGTTTTTCCCGGGAGCGCACAACTCGCAGCAGAGTGAGGCGAGTTGGCCGGTGTCGGGGTGGCCGCCGTGGCGGGGACGGCAAGGCAGGGCAGGAGTGCGGCGGCGAGGGCGAGGGGGCGCAGGCGTACGGGCAGGACAGGCATGTCTCTCCGATCGGGAGGGCGGCGGGGACCGGCGCGGAGCACGTCTACGGGGTCGGCCGGGGGCGCGGGCGACGACCGAGCCGCAGCCCGCCTCGCCCGCCCGCTCGGCCCAGCGGCGCGACCCGGCGCTTCCGCAGGCCGCGACGCCGACGGTCATGTGCGGTAACTCTCTATGGCATGTGACATTTTATTAATCGCTGTGCGGCGCCCAACAGGCAGCGCACATCCGTCAGTTGCCCGGCCCGTCCGCCGCGAGGAGACGCATGGCCACCCCGCCCGGCGCGGGCATCAGTGATATTTCACATTGCACCGCGCGTGCCGCCAGCACAAGTCCTTGTGGTGCGCTGCGCGCTAATTCGATCCGCTGAACCGCAGCAGCGACGTCTTCAGAGCGGCGACGAAGGCGTCGCGGTCGGCCGGGGCGAGGCGGTCCAGGGAGAGATAGGGGTTGAGATCCTCCAGCTCGACCAGCAGCAGGCGGCCGTCCCGCGTGCGGCAGGCGTCGACGCGCTGAATGCCGTGGTCGAGCGCGTTCCAGTCGACGAAGCACTGTGCGAAGGCCAGGTCGTCGCCGGTGGGCCGGTACGGCTCAAGGGCCCAGCGCCGGTCGGAGTCGGGCGTGCGCAGGGCGTACTGGAAGACGTGTCGGCCACGACCGGCAGCCCGGCCGCGCCGCCCGACGCCGCCAGGGAGTCGACCAGGCCGAGCACCTGCGCGGCGAGCGGCCGGTCACGGTGGTCGGCGGGAATGCGGGCGCGGGAGCGCAGCCGCTCGTCCTCGCTCCACCGGCCGGGCAGCAGGAGACGCCAGTCGACGGGTATGTGTCCGCCCGGTCCCGACAGGAACGCGCCCAAACCGGCCTGGCAGTTCACCGTGCGCCCCTGGGCCGGGACGAAGCGGCGGTGCACCCCGGCCGAGTGGTCGCCCCGCTTGGGGATGGCGGCGAGCCCTGTGCCGGGCCCCCGGAGTGACGACGCCTTCACGTCCTTCGTGGCGGACCTGTTCCTGCCGGACGGCAGAAGCGTCTTCTCGTACTGCCAGACGCCACACGTGTAGTGGTGGCCGTCGGCGCTGACGGTGTCGACGATGGATCGGCACCCGGCTCAACGGCAACATCCACGCGGACTTCCACGACCTGTGCCTCGGGCACAACCAGGCGGGCCTCACGGCGCAGGCGTTCGTGCACCCGGACCGGTTCATCGAGCAGTACGGCGGCCGCACCTACCGCAAGCTGCGCCCCGCCGCCGTCTACAACGCCCCCACCACCCTTGACGGCGTGGTGGCCTTCGTCGACCAGTCCGTCGTCGATGAAATAGCCGCACTGGACAGCGTCTTCACCGTCAGCGCGAAGCTCCGGCCCGGCGCGCGCATCAGCCCGACCGTCGACCTGCTCACCAGCCCGCTGCGCGCCCACCTCACCGCGGACGACGACGAGCGGCTCACGGCCGACTACGAAAGGCTCACCAAGCTGAAGGACGACGTCTACCACCTCGCGTGACGGCCCCCGCACACCGGACGGGCCCCGACCCACCAGCGGCCGGGGCCCCGCCCCGGGCCGTCGGACGGGCCCCCGCCCGCCCGCGTGCTTCATGGCGGCCCGTCGCCCCGCCGCCCCGCCGGATGGTCACCGCGATCCTCACGCGCGCAGGTCGCCGCGGATCCGGAAGTGCATCGCCCGGTAGGGCCAACCGGCCGCCGTGTTCCACTGGCTCACCGACAGGTGCAGGTCGCTCAGTGTCGACCCCGGGATGACGTAGCCGCCGTACAGCTGGGCCACATGCGTGTCGTCCTCGCTCCCCCAGGCTCCGCCGCGCAGCAGCGTGGTGCGGGGCGCGGCGGACGTGTCGTGCGCGGGGGTGTCCAGGACGAGCGCGTCGATCCGGTACTCACCCGCGTCGAACCAGGTCAGCAGCCACCGGCCGGCGAGCGGACGCAGGCACATCTCGCCGATCCTGCCGGGCAGGACGGGGGTGGGCGGGTTGCCCCAGGCCCAGACGCCCTGGGCCCGGCCCCATGGCTGGTAGGCGGCGGGATCGGCGATCCGTGCCCGGGGGACGCGGTGGAGGATGGCCGGTTTGTCCCGCTGGAAACCGGTCGAGTACACGTATACGTACCCGTCGCCGCCCAGCCCCCAGGTGAGCAGCTGGAAGTGCCCGCCGTGCAGGCCGCCGGGGAAGCGGGCCCCGGTGGGGCGCCAGGTCGCTCCCGCGTCGCGCGAGCGCCAGATCTCGCTCCACCGCACGTTCCCGAAGCCCTGGTGCACCGCGATGTGCAGATACATGTCGGCGCCGATGGTGATCACGTCGGTGGGCAGGACCGTCGACAGCTCCGGGCCGTCGTGCCGGTACCGCATCAGCTGGCGCGCGTACCTACCGCCGACGGCGCCGGTCCAGGCCACCTGTCCGCCCGGCGGCATGCGGCCGTAGAGCGCGACGGGCGAGCGCCAACCGGCGCCGCCCATCCGCGCCTCCTCGAAGGTGTCCCCGAACACGAACAGCAGTCGGCCGTCCGGGGTGCGGGCCGCGATCGCCAGGTCGGCAGCCGCCATCCCGAACCGCGACGTGATCCCCGGCCCGGTCAGATCGCCCACCTTCGCCACCGTCAGGCCATCGGGTACGTTCCGGGCCGCGGCACGCACGCCGGGCTGACCGCCCCTCGGCGACTGCCTTCCGATCGCGGCGCCGGCGGCCGCCCCCAGGAGCAACGACCGCCTCAACACGGCTTGTTGGACGACGAGTTCGACACCGCGCCCACCTCACTGCCCCGCACGCACACTCCCTGGTCCGCCATGAACGCGAGATACGCGAACGGCAGCTTCACACAGACGCCGCCTCTTCGGGACGCGCCACTACCGGCCACCACCCATGTCACCGATATGGCCCCGGCGCGCCGCCCCCGCCTTCCGGCCGCCCCCGTATATCTGTCGCCGCGAAGAGAGAAATCGCGATAAGGCGCTGTGAGGGTTTTTCATGTGACTGGCGGAGTGGAATTATTGCCCAGGCCCCGGCGATGAAGGCGTGCTACTGTCGATATCAGTTGCAGTTGTGGTTCCCGAAACTTCAGGTGCACTCGTCGGCCGTTCGTGCCGATGAGCGCACTTTTGTATGTCCGGTCATGATCCGGCGGGGTAATCATCGCAGTGACGCGGAGTGCGCACGGTGCGGACTCCGGGAAATGCCCCGAAGGAGATTGACATGGCTGCTGGTACCGTGAAGTGGTTCAACGCTGAAAAGGGCTTCGGCTTCATCGAGCAGGACGGTGGCGGTCCGGACGTGTTCGCCCACTACTCGAACATCGCCGCTCAGGGCTTCCGTGAGCTGCTCGAAGGCCAGAAGGTGAACTTCGACATCGCGCAGGGCCAGAAGGGCCCGACGGCCGAGAACATCGTTCCCGCCTGACGCAGACGCGTACTTCGTAGCTGGGGCCCGCACCTTGGGGTGCGGGCCCCAGCTCGTTGCGTTTCCGGGCCCGGCGCCCGCGACGTCCGGCCCAGCGCCGGCGTCCGGTCCGAGCGCCCGCCGCACGGCGACGCCCGCGACGTTTTCGATTCGTCCGGGCAGCCGGGACCGCCCTTCATTTCCGGCCCCGGCAACCCAGCTGCTCAGCGATCCGGCGACTCACCCCGAATTCCATCGGGGTTCGATTCGCCTTCGCATCCACTTGGCTCGTTCTTGCGATTCCCTGTGCCGTTCGATTTCCGGGAATTCCTTGATACGTGCCCCATCAAGGAAGGTTCCCCGTGAACCGCACCCGTACGAACGCCCCGAACGACCGCTTCTCAAGGACCCGCACCCGGTCCGCGAATTCCGGCGCCCCCAGGGGTGGCGGCCGCCCGGCCTCGACCGGACGGCCGGGCGGTTACGGCCGCCGGCCCTCCTCGCCGCAGGGCGAATTCGCGCTGCCGGTGACGACCACCCCGGCGCTCCCCGCCGTCGAAGCCTTCGCCGATCTCGCCATGCCGGATCAGTTGCTGGCCGCGCTCGGCCGCGAAGGCGTGAGCGTGCCGTTCCCGATCCAGGGAGCGACCCTGCCGAACTCGCTGGCCGGCCGGGACGTCCTGGGCCGCGGCCGCACCGGCTCGGGCAAGACCCTGGCCTTCGGCCTCGCGCTGCTCGCCCGCACCGCGGGCCTGCGAGCCGAACCCCGCCAGCCGCTGGCGCTGATCCTGGTCCCCACCCGCGAGCTGGCCCAGCAGGTCAGCGCCGCGCTCATGCCGTACGCCCGCTCCCTGCGGCTGCGTCTGACCTCCGTGGTCGGCGGCATGTCGATCGGCAAGCAGTCCAGTGCGCTGCGCAACGGCGTGGAGATCGTCGTCGCGACCCCGGGCCGCCTCAAGGACCTCATCGACCGCGGCGACTGCCGCCTCGACCAGGTCGCCATCACCGTCCTCGACGAGGCCGACCAGATGGCCGACATGGGCTTCATGCCGCAGGTCACCGCCCTGCTCGACCAGGTGCGCCCGGACGGCCAGCGGATGCTGTTCTCGGCGACCCTGGACCGCAACGTCGACCTGCTGGTCCGCCGTTACCTGTCCGACCCGGTCGTCCACTCCGTCGACCCCTCGGCGGGCGCGGTCACCACGATGGAGCACCACGTGCTGCACGTGCACGGCGCCGACAAGAACCAGGCGGCCACCGAGATCGCGGCCCGCGACGGGCGGGTCATCATGTTCCTGGACACCAAGCACGCCGTCGACCGGCTGACCGACCACCTGCTGAACAGCGGGGTACGCGCCGCGGCCCTGCACGGCGGCAAGTCCCAGCCCCAGCGCACCCGGACCCTGGCCCAGTTCAAGACCGGACACGTCACCGTGCTGGTGGCCACCAACGTCGCCGCCCGCGGCATCCACGTCGACAACCTCGACCTCGTCGTCAACGTCGACCCGCCCAGCGACCACAAGGACTACCTGCACCGCGGCGGCCGCACCGCCCGCGCCGGCGAGTCCGGCAGCGTCGTCACGCTCGTCACGCCCAACCAGCGCCGCGACATGAGCCGCCTGATGGCCACCGCGGGGATCGTGCCGCAGACCACCCAAGTGCGCTCCGGAGACGCCGAGTTGACCCGCATCACGGGCGCCCAGGCCCCCTCGGGCGTCCCGGTCACCATCAGCGTGCCGGTGGCGGAACGCCCCCGGCGCAGCGCCTCCGCCTCGTCCCGGGGACGCCGCAGCCGTACGGCCCAGGACCGGCGCTCCGGCCAGTCCGCGCGCGCCGCCGGCCAGCGAAACCCCGGCGCCGACAACGCCGCGGCGTAAGCCCGTTGGCGTACGACCGCCGGACGACCGCCGGACGTCCGCCGATCCGTACGATCGCCACACGGCCGCAGGTCCGCAGGACCGCCGGACGCTCCCCCTCAGTCCCCCTCCCGTCAGGCCCCAACACCCGGCCGCCCCTCCTCCCTCTGTGAGGCAACATGCGCTGTGTCATCGCCCGCTTCCCGTTCGACCTCACCAAGGACGGGGTCATCGAGTCCATGAAGGGCATCAAGCCCGAGCCGCTCGTGGGTGACTCGGTACAGATCGGCCGCCGCCACTACCCCGTCAAGCAGGTGGGTTCGGTCGTCACGCGGCAGGACCGCCGCGACTTCAGCGCCCAGGAAGTCGTGCGGGCCATGACGATGCTCGGCTTCAAGTGCGCCACCGCCGCCGAGGTGGCACCCGCGCCCGCCATGAGCCCGGTCGAGACCGCCTCGGCGCTGCTCGGCTCGCCCGCGCTCGCCTGACGCACCACGAAGACGGGCCACGGCCCGCACCCAGCACATCCACGAGGGCCCTGCCGGAACACCGGCGGGGCCCTCGTCGTCGTACCCGCCGCCACGCCGCGAGCCATCGCACACGTACGTCCGCGACTCGAAATCTACGCTCGCCAACATAGACATTAGACTTTCAAGTGATTAGGATTTCTTCCACAGGCACGGCCAGGACAGCCGTGCGGGACAGACCGGGAACGGAGGATGCAGACGCCATCAGGATCGCCCGGGTGAGCTGGGAAGAGCCCGGGTACCGCAAGACCCCAGAACGGAAGGTGGTCTCCGGTCGAGCATTCACGATCCCCGCACACGCGCCCCTTCACCGGGCCCGTGGGCGGAAACAGAAGGTCGGCGCAGCGATAGGGCCGACCGATGGTGTTGAATTTCCTTCGGGGCCCTGGTGCCGTACGGCGCCAGGGCCCCTCGACGCGTTGCACAAAGAGGTGACATGACAGCAGAAACTCCGCTCAGTGGCCGTCTGGACGACGACGACTACCCCGCCTACACGATGGGCCGGGCCGCCGAAATGCTCGGCACCACACCCGGCTTCCTGCGGGCCATCGGTGAGGCCCGCCTGATCACACCGCTCCGCTCCGAGGGCGGGCACCGCCGCTATTCCCGCTACCAGCTCCGGATCGCCGCCCGCGCCCGTGAGCTCGTGGACCAGGGAACCCCCGTCGAAGCCGCGTGCCGCATCGTGATCCTTGAGGACCAGCTCGAAGAGGCCCAGCGCATCAACGCGGAGTACCGCCGCGCCGCCGCGGCCCACCAGGGCGAGGCCCCGCACTGAGCCGGTGGCCGGTTCGGGCCGGTGGCCGTCAGGGGTACGAGCGGTGAACCACCTGTTCCGGGGATAGCTGCCTCCCGGTGGCGGACGGAATGATCAACCGGGCCTGCGGCAGGGTGTCGCGGTTGTCGTACGAGGCCGCGCCCGGCCAGCCCCTCAAGGAGCAGATCATGCCCGCCGCCCCCGCCATGACCGTCGAAGGCACCATCGCCACGGCCACCGGCCTGTCCTGGCTGGCCTGGGTCCTGCTCTCCGTCCTGTTCGGCGGGGCAGGACCGCGCGCGAAGGCGGACCCCCCGCAGGCGGAGCCCGAGTCCGGCCTGTTCGCCGAGGCCTATCTGCACGAACTCGACCACCTGCACGCGGCCATCTCCGCCGCGCACCTCGAAACCCGGCCCGGCGCCGCCTCGTCCGACCTGGAGGAGTGCTGGTCGATCTGGAACACCGGCCCGCACGAGCGGCGGGACTGAACGGGACCCGCGGGCAGGCCCCGGCGCCCTGACCCCGGATCACTCGGCGCAGTACGCGTCTCGCGGACCCGATCGGGGCGGGCACGGATTGTCGGGTCGGGCAGGGCGGGCGGCTCTTAGCGTGGAGCGCGTAAGGAAGGAAGGGGGGCGGGGAATGATCGAGCGGCTCAATCAGGCCATGGACCACATCGAGGACTGTCTCGACCGGGAAATCGACGTGGCCGAGCTCGCCCGGATCGCGGTGACCTCGGAGTACCACCTGCGGCGGATGTTCTCGGCGCTGGCCGGAATGCCGCTGTCGGAGTACGTGCGGCGGCGGCGGATGACCGTCGCGGGCGCCGAGGTACTGGCCGGCGGGCGAACCCTGCTCGACGTGGCGGTGCGCTACGGCTACACGTCGGGCGAGGCGTTCGCGCGGGCGTTCCGTGCCGTGCACGGCGTCGGCCCCGGCGAGGCGCGGCGGACCGGTGCGGCCCTGCAGTCCCAGCCCCGGATGTCCTTCCGTCTCGTCATCGAAGGGAGCAGCAGCATGCGGTACCGGGTTGTGGAGAAGGAAGAATTCCTGCTGGTGGGCAGGAAGGCGCGGGTGCCCCTCGTGCACGAGGGGGTGAACCCGGCGATCGCCGCGTTCATCCAGGGCATCGGGCAGGAGACGGCGCTGCGCATCCACCAGCTGTCCGACCAGCTGCCCGAGGGCGTCGTCTCGGTGTGCGACGACCTCGACCCGAGCCGGGCCGAAGGGACCGAACTGGACTACTGGCACGCGGCGTTGGCGCGGCCGGACGCGGAAGTCCCCGACGACCTCGACTCGATGGTGGTGCCCGCGGGCACCTGGGCCGTCTTCGAGAGCACCGGGCCCTTCCCGCTCGCGCTCCAGGAGATGTGGCGCGACGTGTACACGGAGTGGTTCCCGTCGAACCCGTACCAGAACCGGCCGGGCCCCGAGCTCCTGCGCACCCGGCCGGCGACCGGGAACGAGCAGACGGACGCCGAGTTGTGGATCCCGATCGTGCGGGCCCCCGGCGCCGATTCGTAGGCGCCAGGAGTCGAGGGTCAGGAGTTAGGAGTACGGAACCGGAGTCCGGCCCGCGCGCGTCGCACGTGCGTGGGTCGGGGCTTCGGGAGCCGTACGCTCAGCGGCTCGCGCCCAGTCGGCGCTTCGGCTTCGGGTCGGCGGCCTCGCTGCGCGCCCACAGGGAGCGGACGTGGCCGAGGTGGCGGCTCATGCACTTCTCGGCGGCCCGCGCGTCGCCGGACAGCATCAGGTCGAGCAGTTCGAGGTGCTCCTCGGCCGACGGGATCAGCTCGTCGCGCTGGTCCAGGGCGGTCAGCCCGTACAGGCGGGAGCGCTTGCGCAGATCGCCGACGGTCTCGACCAGGCGCTCGTTGCCGGACAGCGCGAGCAGCGAGAGGTGGAAGCGGCGGTCCGCCTCCAGGTAACCGATGAGGTCGTGCTCGCGAGCGGCGCGCACGATCTCCTCGGCGACCGGCCGCAGCGCCTCCAGGTCGGCGCGGTCCGCGGTGCGGGTGATCCGGCCGATCATGGGGACCTCGATCAGGGCCCGGATCTCGGTGTACTGGTCGAGATCGCGCTCGTTGACCTCAGTGACCCGGAACCCCTTGTTGCGGACCGGCTCCACGAGGCCCTCGCGGGCGAGATCGAGCATGGCTTCGCGTACGGGGGTCGCGGAGATGCCGAAGTCCTCGGCGAGGCCGGGCGCCGAGTAGACCTGGCCGGGTCGGAGTTCACCGGAGATCAGGGCGGCGCGCAACGCGTGGGCCACCTGGTCGCGCAGCCGCTCGGTGGTGGTGATGACCTTGCCCTGCTTCAGGTGCCCCATGCTGTTCCTCCGTACGAGCGGAGACCCAGAGTACAATGTCACGTTGCTCCGAGCCGCCGCGCCGGCCGGGGCGGCTACGGCTCACCCCCCTCCGGCGAGGCCTGGGGGGCCGGGGACGGTGAAGCCTGGGGGGTCAGCGAGGCCAGCACTCCGAGCGGGACCGGGGTCGCGAACGGGCGTCGTTGTGCCGGGGGTTCGGGGGCCGAGGCACCGGCCGCGAGGCAGGCAACCGCCGTCCCGCACATCCGGCCCTGGCACCAGCCCATGCCCGCCCGGGTGAGCAGTTTGACCGTACGGGCATCGCGGGCGCCGTAGTCCTCCACGGCCTCGCGGATCCGGCCGGCCGTCACTTCCTCACAGCGGCACACTTCGGTGGCGTGGGGGAGCCAGTCGGTCCAGCCGGGGCCCGGCGCGTGCGCGGCCGCCATGGCGTCGGCGAAGGCGCGCAGCCGGGTGCGGCGGTGGCGCAACCGCCGCACGCGCCCAGCCGGCCCAGGGCTCCCGCCGAGCCGGTCGGCGATCGCTCTGGCCGCCAACTCCCCTTCGATACGTGCCAGTTGGGCGCCGCCGATGCCGCCGGTCTCGCCCGCCGCCCAGAGTCCGGGCAGCGAGGTCTCCTGGTGGGCGTCCAGGGCGAGCGCGAGGGTGCCGTCGAGGGTGCGGCGGGTGGCGCAGCCGAGCGAGGTGGCGAGTTCGATGCCCGGCACCAAGCCGTGGCCGACGGCCAGGGCGTCACAGGCGATGCGGCGCCCGGTGCCCGGCACCGGCCGCCACTCGCGGTCAAGGCGCGCAACGGTGACGGCCTCGACGCGCTCGCTGCCGTGCACCTCGGTCACCGCGCTGCGGGTGCGCAGCGGTACCCGGTGGCGCAGCAGCGCGCTGCCGTGCACCACGGCCTCGGCGAGCTTGTGCGGGTTTACGGCAAGCGCCTTGGGACTGTGGGCGTAGCCGAGGTAGCCGGAGGCCTCGACCACGGCGGGGACGCGCGCACCGGCCGCGGCGAGGGAGGAGGCGACGGCCAGGAGCAGCGGGCCGCTGCCCGCGACGACCACCCGTTTCCCGGGCAGCACGAGCCCGGCCTTGAGCATGGCCTGCGCGCCACCCGCACCCACCACGCCGGGCAACGTCCAGCCGGGGAAGGGGAGCTGGCGCTCGTACGCGCCGGTCGCGAGCAGCACGGCCCGAGCCCGGACCCGTACCGGCTTCTCGCCGTCGCCGTCGGCGCCGATCACGGCGTGCACCGTCCACGCCTCGTCGCCATCGCGCGCGAGCGTCCAGACGTGGTGGCCCGCGAGGTGGGTGACACTGCTCGCTTCCAGGCGTCGGCGCAGCTCCACGAACGCGGGCCAGTCGTGGTGCAGGGCTTCGGGCCGCGCAGCACCGAGCGCGGCCGCGGGCTGCCGGTAGAACTGCCCGCCGATGCCATCAGAGAGGTCCAACAGGGCGACTTTCAGGCCGCGTTCGGCCGCGGTGACGGCCCCAGCGAGCCCGGCCGGCCCGGCCCCGACGACGGCAAGGTCATAGGGATCGCCCGCGGAAGCGACCCCGCCGCCGACACCACCCGCCGGACCCGGCACCCCCACACCAGACACCTCCAGCGGGCCGGAAGCCGGCGCGCCCGACCCCGCATCATGCGCCGCCCCGGGTTCCGTTCCCCCCGCCCCTTCAGACGCCAAGTCCCGCATGGCCGTGTCCCTCCTGCGTGGTGATCTCGTCGCCCGGTGCAGCGGGCACCAGGCAGGCCCGCCGATTGGGCACGCCGTTGACCGTCGCCAGGCAGTCGAAGCACTGGCCGATGCCGCAGAACGCGCCGCGCGGGCGGCCCCCCTCGCGGGTGGTGCGCCAGGCGAGGATGCCCGCGCCCCACAGCGCGGCGGCGACGGACTGGCCGGGCAGCGCGGGCACCGGCCGCCCGTCGACGGTGATGTCGAACGCCGGGCCGGGCTGCGCCCCGGTGAGCTCTGCGGGGGTACGGGCCACCGCGGGCCTCCTTTCGTGACGTCCTTGTCAGGCGGCGGAGTCGAACCGGGACGGCTCGAACGGCGTTGTGTCCAGGGCGGGTTGGGCCCCGGTCAGGCAGCTCGCCACCAGGTGCCCCGTCGCCGGGGCGAGGCCGATGCCCGCGCCCTCGTGGCCGCACGCGTGCAGCAGTCCGGGCACGCGCGGGTCGGGGCCGATCGCCGGGAGGTGGTCCGGCAGGTAGGGGCGGAAGCCCGCGTACGTCCGCATCGCGCGGATGCCGGCCAGCACCGGGAACAGCGCGGTCGCCCCGGCCGCCAGGCGGCGCAGGGCCTCCGGCGACAGGGTGCGGTCGAAGCCAACGCGTTCGCGGCTCGCGCCGATCAGGACGGGGCCCGCCGGGGTGCCCTCGATGACCACCGAGGTCTGGAGCGCCGCCGAGCCGCTGGCCACATCGGCCACGTAGTCGGCCCCGTACACCTTGTGCCGTACGACGCGCGGCAGCGGTTCGGTGACCAGGACGAAGCCGCGCCGGGGCAGCACGGGCAGTTCGACGCCGGCGAGCCGGGCGAGTTCGCCGCCCCAGGCGCCGGTCGCGTTCACGACGTACGGCGCGTGCAGCTCGCCCCAGGCACCCCGCACCCCGCGCACCGCGCCGCCGGGTCCGGTGAGAACCCCGGTGACCGCCTCGCCGAGCCGGATCTCCGCGCCCGAGGCGCGCAGCAGGTGGGCGGTGGCGAGGGCGGGCATGACCTGGGCGTCCTGGGGATAATGGAAGCCTCCCGCGAGACCCGGCGCCAGGTGCGGCTCCAGGTCGTGCAGCCGGTCGGCCGCCACGTCGCGTACGGTCACGCCCGCCTTCTCCTGGCCCGCCGCGAAGGTGCGCAGCGCGGCCAAGCCCGCCCCGTCGGACGCGACCACCAGGCCGCCCTTGGGCTCGTACTCGATGCCCGGTGGGAGCAGCCCGGCGAGCTCGCGCCACAACTGGGCGGAGAACAGGGCGAGTTCGAGTTCGGGGCCGGGTTCCTTGTCGGAGACGAGGATGTTTCCCTCGCCCGCGCCGGTGGTGCCGGCCACCACCGGGCCCCGGTCGAGCACGGTGACCCGCAGACCGGCGCGGGCCGCGTAGTAGGCACAGGCGGCACCGACCACTCCGGCCCCCACGACGATGACATCCGACGTGCTTCGCATGGACACCTCAGTAATATTTCACATGGCACTGGCGCCTGCCAAGAGACCCACCCGGAACAGGCGCCCGACGGCCCCCAGCACCAACTCCGCCATGGGCAAGGGTGGATAAAAGGCGTGCTGATGGGTTGCCAGTACAATTTCACATTACTATGTTACGGGTCACATTCCAGCCAGCTCTGGCTGTCCGACCTGTTCACGGAGTGACCACTGATGAACAAGCGCACTTCCACCGCCGTCGCCGCAGCCCTCGCGGCGACGCTCGCCCTCGGCGCGGCCGGCTGTTCCGGGGGAAAGCACGCGAGCGGGGGCGAGGCCGGCGGCAAGAACCCCGCCGCCGCCAACGTGGGCAACATCGTCGGTGGCACCCCGGCCAAGGGCGGCACCCTCAACGTCCTGTCCGACCAGGACTTCAGCCATCTCGACCCGGCCCGCAACTGGGTCATGGACGACATGGACTTCGGCACCCGGCTCCTCTACCGCACCCTGGTGACCTACAAGGCGGCCCCCGGCACCGGCGGCGCCGAGCTGGTCCCCGACCTCGCGACCGACCTCGGCACCTCGTCCAACGGGGCCAAGACCTGGACGTTCCACCTGAAACAGGGCGTCAAGTACGAGGACGGCACACCCGTCACCGCGCAGGACGTCAAGTACAACGTCGAGCGGTCCTTCTCGCCCGACCTGCCCGGCGGCGCCGACTACGCGGCCCGCTACCTCGCGGGCGCCGACGGCTACCGGGGGCCCGCCCAGGGCAAGCACCTCGACTCGATCAGGACACCGGACGACCACACGATCGTCTTCGAACTGCGCAAGCCCTTCGCGGAGTTCCCGAACGCCACCGTCATGCCGACGTTCGCCCCCGTCCCGAAGGCGCGGGACACCGGCCCCACCTACGACAACAGACCCTTCTCGTCCGGCCCGTACAAGGTCGAGTCCTACGAGCGGAACAAGAAGCTGGTCCTGGTGCGCAACACCGGCTGGGACCCGGCGACCGACACGGTGCGCAAGGCCTACCCCGACCGGATCGTCGTCACGATGGGGCTCAAGGCCACCCAGATCGACGACCGGATGATCGCCAGCCAGGGCCCGGACGCCTCCGCCGTCTCCTGGGAGGCGCTGCGCCCGGAGAGCGCGTCGAAGGTGCTCCCCAGCGCGGAGGTCCGCTCGCGGCTGCTCGCGGAGTCCACCAACTGCACGGACATGGTGCAGATGCACACCGGGCGGGCCCCCTTCGACAACGTGAAGGTGCGCCAGGCCGTCGAGTACGCGCTCGACAAGGACGCGGTGCTCACCTCCTCCGGCGGGCCCGCCTTCAACGACCTGTCCACCGCGTACATGCCGGCCACGCTCTTCAACGGCAAGCAGCCCGACACCCTCAAGATCCCCGCCACCGGTGATGTCGCCAAGGCGAAGGAACTGCTCAAGGAGGCGGACAAGCCCGACGGGTTCACGACGAAGATGACCGTGTCCACCGGCGACAAGGGGCGTGCCGAGGCGGTCCAGCAGTCGCTGGCCAAGGCCGGGATCAAGGTCACGATCGAGACCGTCGACCCCTCCGCGTTCTACGCCACCATCGGCGACACCAAGAACCGCACGGACATGGTGTACACGGGCTGGTGCCCGGACTACCCGTCCGGGTCCACCTTCCTGCCGTTCGTCTTCGACGGGCGCTTCATCAAGGACCAGGGCAACTCCGGCAACCACTCGCTGTTCCGCGACGCGGCCACGATGAAGCGGATGGACGAGATCGCGGCGATGACCGACGTGAAGGCGGCGGCCGCCGCCTGGCAGCAGCTCGACGGCGAGATCCTCGCCAAGGCGCCCGCCGTCCCGGTCCTGGTGCGGCGCTGGCCGCTCGTGCTCGGCACCAACGTCGCGGGGGCCTACGGCCAGACGTCCTTCGGCGGTCAGCTCGACTACGCCACCGTCGGGCTCAAGTCCCCCGCCAAGAGCGGGAATTGAGGACACGATCGTCATGACCACTCTGGTGAAGTCACCGGTGGCGGCGACCGGGGCCGGACCCTGGCGCGCGGCCCGCGCGGAACTGCGCCGCCGCACCTCCGTGAAGGTCTCCCTCGCCGTCGTCGTCCTGTTCCTGCTCATGGCGGCGGGCGCCCCGCTGCTCGGCGCGCTCGGCGGCTGGTCGCCCGACGAGTTCGACAAGACCGCCATCGACCCCTACCTCGGCGGCCAGCCGCTGGGGCCGCTCGGCGGGATCTCCGCCGACCACTGGCTCGGCGTCGAACCCGTCACCGGCCGCGACCTGTTCGCACGCGTCGTCTACGGCGCGCAGGTCTCCCTGCTCATCGCGCTGACCGCCACCGCGATCGTCGTGGTCGCGGGCACGGCCGCCGGGATCGCGGCCGGATACTTCGGCGGCCGCACCGACGCCGTGCTCTCCCGCCTGATGGACCTCACCATGTCCTTCCCCTCCCTCATCTTCATGATCGCGATGATGTCGGTGGCCAAGGACGTCAACCGGATCCTGCTGATGACCGCCGTCATCGGCCTGTTCGGCTGGCCCGGCATCGCCCGTGTCGTGCGCGGCCAGACCCTCTCGCTCAAACACCGCGAGTACGTGGACGCCGCCCGCGTCGGCGGCTCGGGACCCTGGCGCATCCTGAGCCGGGACATCCTGCCCGGGGTCGCCGGGCCCGTCATCGCGTACACCACGCTCATCGTCCCCGGCATGATCGCCACGGAGGCGGCGCTCAGCTACCTCGGCGTGGGCGTGCGCCCGCCCACCCCGTCCTGGGGCCAGATGATCGCCGAGAGCGTGTCCTTCTACGACACCGACCCCATGTACTTCATCGTCCCGAGCAGCTGCCTGTTCCTCACGGTGCTCGCGTTCACGCTGCTCGGCGACGCGCTGCGCGACGTCCTCGACCCGCGGGGGAGCCGCACATGACCCGCTACCTCGCCCGCCGCGTCCTCGGCGTGATCGGCGTGCTCATCGCGATCGCCGCCGTCACGTTCACCATCTTCTACGTCCTGCCCTCCGATCCGGCCGCCGCCGCCTGCGGCAAGTCGTGCAGCGCCGACCGTCTGGAGGCGATCCGCGCCCACATGGGTCTCGACCAGCCGCTGTGGCGGCAGTTCTGGGACTTCGCCTCCGGGATCTTCACCGGCCGCACCATGGGCAGCGGCCAGTACACGCTGCACTGCGGCTTCCCGTGCCTGGGCTACTCGTACGAGAACAGCCAGTCCGTCTGGTCGCTGCTCATGGACCGCCTCCCGGTCTCCGCCTCGCTGGCGCTCGGCGCGGCCGTGCTCTGGCTGCTGCTCGGCCTGTCCGCCGGGGTCGTCGCGGCCCTGCGCAAGGACACCTTCACCGACCGGGCCCTGATGGTCGGCGCGGTCGCCGCCGCCTCACTGCCGGTCTACTTCACCTCGGTGATGCTGATCTACGGCCTGATCCGGGTGGCCGGACTGCTCCCCTACCCGCAGTACGTCTCCCTCACCGCCGACCCGGTGCACTGGGCGTCCAACCTGCTGCTCCCCTGGATCGCGCTCGCCATCCTGTACGCCGCCATGTACGCGCGCCAGAGCCGCAGTTCGATGATCGAGACGATGGCGGAGCCGTACATCCGCACAGCCCGCGCCAAGGGCCTGCCGCGCCGCACCGTCGTCGTCAAGCACGGCCTTCGCGCCGCGATGACCCCGATCCTCACCCTGTTCGGCATGGACCTGGGCGGGCTGCTCGCGGGCGCCGTCATCACCGAGTCCATCTTCGGCCTGCCCGGCATCGGAAGGCTCTTCTACAACGCCCTGTCCACCGGCGACCAGCCCGTCATCCTCGGCGTGACCCTGCTCGCCGCCGCCTTCATCGTCGTCGCCAACCTGGCCGTCGACCTCCTGTACGCCGTCGTCGACCCGCGAGTGAGGTTCTGATGGCCGCCGCCACAGACGATCAAACCCTGCTGTCCGTACGGGACTTGAGCGTCACCTTCCCGACCGGGCGCGGTCCGGTACGGGCCGTCGACGCGCTCTCCTTCGACGTCCACCGGGGGCGCACCCTCGGCATCGTCGGCGAATCCGGGTCCGGCAAGTCCGTCACCTCGATGGCCGTCCTCGGCCTGCACACCGGCGCCGAGGTCACCGGCTCCATCCGCCTGGACGGCCAGGAGCTGGTCGGCCTGCCCGAACGCTCCCTGAACCGGCTGCGCGGCCGCCGCATCGCGATGATCTTCCAGGACCCGCTGTCCAGCCTCCACCCCTACTACACGGTCGGCGAGCAGATCGCCGAACACCACCGGGTGCACTTCAACTCCCGCCGCGCACAGGCCCGCAGACGCGCCGTGGAGATGCTCGCCGAGGTCGGCATCCCCGAGCCGGGGCGTCGGGCGGGCGAGTATCCGCACCAGTTCTCCGGCGGCATGCGCCAGCGCGTGATGATCGCCATGGCGCTCGCCTGCGAACCCGAACTGCTCATCGCCGACGAGCCGACCACCGCCCTCGACGTCACCGTGCAGGCCCAGATCCTGGAGCTGCTCGCCCGTCTCCAGGAGGAACGCGGACTCGCCGTCGTCATGATCACCCACGATCTCGGGGTGGTCGCGCGGGTCGCCCACGAGGTCCTGGTGATGTACGGCGGACGGGCCGCCGAGCAGGCCCCGGTGGACGACCTGTTCGCCATGCCCGCCCACCCCTACACGCGCGGCCTGCTCGACTCGCTGCCCCGCCTCGACGACAGCGACGACGAACCGCTGCGGGCCATCCCCGGCAGCCCGCCGTCCCTGCTCACCCCCACACCCGGCTGCGCGTTCGCGCCCCGCTGCCCGAGGGCCGCCGTCGCCTCCGAGACCGTACGGGAGCGCTGCACGAGCGAACGGCCGCTGCTCACCGGCCCGTCCGGCCATCCGGTCGCCTGCCACCTCCCCGCGTACGAAGGCGTCGCCTCATGACCACGAACCTCGCAACGAGGCCCGCAGCAAGGAGCCACCCGTGACCATGAGTGCCCAACCCCTGCTCTCCGTACGTGACTTGACGATGTCCTTCCCCGGCCGGCGCAGCCGCTCCGCGCCCGTGCGGGCCGTCGGCGGCGTCAGCTTCGACCTGGCGGCCGGTGAGACGCTCGGCCTGGTCGGCGAGTCCGGCTGCGGCAAGTCGACCACCGGCCGCATGATCGTGCGGCTCCTGGAACCCACCTCCGGGACGATCGCGTACGACGGCCGCGACATCAGCCGGCTGAACCGGCGCGAGCTGGGGCCGGTGCGCAAGGACCTCCAGATGGTCTTCCAGGACCCGCACTCCTCCCTCAACCCGCGCCAGACGGTGGCCAGGATCATCTCCGATCCCCTTCTGGCACACGGGAGTTCGGCATCCACGGCGCGCGCCCGAGCGGTCGAGCTGATGGACCTGGTGGGGCTCATCCCCGAGCACATCGACCGCTATCCGCACGAGTTCTCCGGCGGCCAGGCCCAGCGCATCGGCATCGCCCGCGCACTCGCGCTCAGCCCCAGGCTGATCGTCGCGGACGAACCGGTCTCCGCGCTCGACGTCTCCGTACAGGCCCAGATCGTCAACCTGATGGAGCGCCTCCAGAAGGAACTCGGCCTCGCCTACCTCTTCATCGCGCACGACCTGTCGGTGGTGAAGCGGGTCTGCGACCGGGTGGCCGTGATGTATCTGGGGCGCATCGTGGAGATCGGCGCCAAGGAGCGCGTCTACGCGGCCCCCGCCCACCCCTACACCCGGGCGCTGCTGTCCGCCGTGCCGCTGCCGGACCCGGCGGCCGAGCGGAGCCGGGAGCGCATCACCCTGCTCGGCGACCCCCCGAGCCCGGCCGCACCCCCGCCCGGCTGCGCCTTCCACCCGCGCTGCGCGAGCGCCGAGGAGATCTGCCGCACTCAGGCGCCGGTGCTGCGAACCGTCGTGCCCGGGGAGGGGCGGGAGGTGGCCTGCCACTTTCCGGAGGCTGGGTGAGTTCCGGCGGGACGTCCCGGGATCGAGGGTGCTCGGCTTCCCACATCGCAGGTCAGTACGGTGAGATGCCGACGGGACACGTCTCGGGAAGCTGTGGGTGCTGCTCGGCGGCACCCGGCTGCATACGGTTGCGCAGGGCGCCAACGGGGAGTCGGCGCCGACGTGGTCCGCACTCCGCACGAGTCCGGACACCTAATCCGTCGCACTGCGAAACAGGGGGATCAGACATGCGTCTCAAGCGCATAGCTCAGGCGGTCGGAACATTCGCAGCCGCTCCGCTCCTCGTCCTGGCGACGAGCGCGGCGGCCCACGCCGACTCGGACGTCCACTGGACCCACAAGCCGGACAACGCGTGCCTGGAGCCGAGCTACAACTGGGCGGGCACGCCGAACGACGTCGAGGTCGACAACTGTCAGAACACCGTCGCCTTCTGGCACGACGTGCACCAGAGCGACGGAAGCTGGCTTGAGAAGGACGCGACCAGCCCCGGCTACTGCATGACGGCCTACACGGACCACGACGTCTACCTGGAGTCCTGCAGCGGAAACAACTACCAGCGCTGGGACGAGATCGACACCGGTAACGGCTGGAAGCTGCGCAACCGGCAGACCGGCGAATGCCTCGACAGCAACGGAAGCTCCGTCTACATGCACCAGTGCAACGACGGAAACGTCTACCAGCTCTGGTACTGAGACAACCTGCCGCAGACCGCTACAACAAGGGGGAACTGAAGTGATTCGGCAGCGTATTGGGCGTTTGGTGGGTGCGGCCCTGGTCGCACCGCTCCTGATCGTCGGGACGAGCGCGGCGGCCCATGCGGACGGTGACGTCGTGTGGAACCACAAGAACGGCGGAGGCTGTCTCAGCGGCATGTGGGACCACCACTCCGGCTGGAACGACGTGGGCCTCTACCCCTGTTCGTTCGGCGCCTCGAAGTGGCACGACGTCAACGTCGGAGGCAATGTCTTCATCGAGCGGATGGCGCAGGTACCGGGTTCCTGCCTCGCTGGGTACACCGACCACGACGCCTACGTGGAGGCCTGCAGCAGCGGCCAGAACGACTACCAGCGCTGGCGGGAGATCAACACCGGCGACGGCTGGAAGCTGCAGAACGTGGCCACCGGCGAATGCCTCGATGCCAACGACGCCAGCAAGGTCTACACGCACGAGTGCAACGACGGGAACGTCTACCAGCTCTGGTCCTGAGGGCCTGACAGCGGCGGACGCCTACAGCACGGTGCTGCCGAGCGGGAACCCCGGGCGGGCGCCCGGCAGCACGTAGAAGAGCGCCGAACCGTGGTGCTGGACAAATGAGTTGAGCGCGTCCCCCGCAGCCAGCCGCTGCTGCACGCGGACGAAGAGCCCGGGATCGTTCATATAGGCCAAAAAGAGCAGCCCCCGATCTTGGGGGCTGTTCTCGTAGGCGTAGCCGCGCCGCAGCATCCGCGCGCCGTTGTCGAGCCGGGGATGCGCGAGCCGCACGTGTGCGTCGGCGGGCAGCACGAGCGCGCCCTCCGGCGTCTTCGCCTCCAGATCGACGTCCTGGTGCTCGGTTCCGCCGCCGAGCGGCTCGCCACCGTACTTGCGCCGCCCGATGATCTGCTCCTGCCTGCTGACCGGCAGCCGCCCGAACTCCTCGGTGCGCAGGCGCACCCGGCGTACGACGAGGAAGGTGCCGTCCGCGTACGGGTTCCGGCCGGCCAGCCACACCCAGTGCTCGCTCTCGGCCGGAGTGGGGTTGGCCGTGCCGGTCTTGAAGCCGAGGAGGTTGCGCGGGGTGTCGCCCCCTTGTACGGAGGTGAAGGGGCCCGACCGGGCGCCGGGGCGCTCCGGCGGCAGGAAACCGGACTGGCGCCAGCGCGGCAGCAGCACCCCGGCGCCCGCACCCGCCAGCATCGCGGCCGTCCGCTCGCAGGCCCGCGGGTCCTGCGCGCAGATCTGTACGGCGATCTCACCGCCGCCTGCCCCCGCCTCCAGGCGCTCGCCCACGAACGCGGGCAGTTCGCGCAGACCCTCGGGGGCGCCGGCGCCGAGCCGCGCGGGCAGCGCGGGGCCGATGCCCACGGTCGCGGTGGGGCCGGGCTCGGCAGCGGCGAGCAGCTCGGTCCACCGGGCGAGCAGCCGCCGCACCGCGTCCCGCCCGGCGGCACCGCGGGTGCCGGGCGTCAGGTCGTAGGAAATGAGGAGGGCGTGCGGCTGCTGGGGTTCGGTGACCCCCGGCTGGCGGACCGGCCGCGGAGCCGCACCGGGCTCGGGCCGCCGCTCACGCCGCGGCGCGGGGCCGCATCCGGTCAGCGCGACCGCCGCGGGAAGGGTGGTCAGGACGGTGCGGCGGCCGACCCGGGGGGCGGCGGTCCGGGGTACGGCGGGCCTGGGGGCACTCGACTCTTCGTACAAAACGGTGCATTTCGCTCAGGAAGGTGCTGGGCACGATACACCTGCGGCGCTGGGTGACCGGGTTTCCGCGGCTCCTGCGTTTTTGCGCCCGGCGGTTCGTCGGCCGGTGCGCATGTCGGCAACGCGGCCCCAGAAGGACAGCCTCGTGGCCGAATGACCGAATGGCCGAGTGGCCGCCGCTGCTCTGGTCGGCGCCGCCCGGCTCGCCGAGCCGTGCCCCGAGTTTCCGTCGGCCGGCTCCCACATGCTGGGGGTCGGGCACGCCCCGGGTGACATGGGGCGCCGGCGCGCCGTGACCCGGCCGGCGGTCGTCCGGTTTCCGCCGGCCGGTTCCTGTGATCCGATTTCCGTAATCCGTTTTCTGTTATCCGACGGCCGCCAGGGTGTTCTCCCTTGGGTCGGGTCAGTTAGGTTCGGTCGGTGCTGGGGAGAGTGGTCGAGGCGTGATCAGTGAACAGGGAGCCGCGATGGTCGTCGCGGCCGGAGCCGGGGACCAGCGGGCCCGCGACGAGCTCATAGCCGAGTATCTGCCGCTCGTCTACAACATCGTCGGCCGGGCGCTGAACGGGCACGCCGACGTCGACGACGTCGTGCAGGAGAGCCTGCTGCGGATGCTCGACGGGCTCGGCTCGCTGCGGGACCCGGCGGCCTTTCGGTCCTGGCTGGTCGCCGTCACCATGAACGAGGTCCGCCGGTACTGGCAGGGCCACCGCCGCGCCCCCGTCGACGGCGGGCTCCAGGACGCGTACGACGTCGCCGACCCCGGTGCCGACTTCGTGGACCTCACCATCGTGCGGCTCGGGCTCTCCGGGCAGCGCAAGGAGGTCACCGAGGCCACCCGCTGGCTGGAACCCGACGACCGGGCGCTGCTCTCGCTGTGGTGGCTGGAGGCGGCCGGGGTGCTCACCCGGGGCGAGGTCGCCTCGGCGCTCGACCTGTCCCCCGAGCACGCGGCCGTACGCATCCAGCGCATGAAGGGCCAGCTGGAGACGGCCCGCGTCGTCGTGCGCGCCCTGTCCGGCGTCGAGCGCTGCGGCGAACTGTCGGGGCTCGCGCTGTCATGGGACGGCGTGCCCTCCGCGCTGTGGCGCAAGCGAATAGCCCGGCACGCGCGAACCTGTGCGGTGTGTTCCGGACACTGGAGTGGGCTCATACCCGCCGAAGGACTCCTCGTCGGCCTCGCCCTCGTCCCGGTCGCGGCCACCGCGGGCCTCTTCGCCGCCCTGCACGGACAGACGCCGAACCTCCAGAACGCCGCCCACGGCCAGAGCGCCGCTCAGGCGCAGGGCATGCAGACGGCGGCGCACGCCACCGACGCCCCGCACGCCCCCCGCTCGCACCGCGCCACCCACGGCGCCCGCAAGGGCCGCGCGCCCGCCTCGCGGGGTGATCTGCGCCGGGACCGGCAGGCCCGGCGCCGGCGCCGGGCCGCCGCCGTGATAGCCGCCCTGGCCGTGGTCGGCGCCCTCGGCGGGGCCTTGCACTTCATGACCGGCACCGGGCAGGACCCGGCCCACTCCGTCGCGGACGCCGCCAAGACCACCACCGACGCGGCCGCCGACGGCATCAGCACCAAGCCCGTACCGCCGTCGCCGTCAGCCTCCAACTCCCGCCCCGCGACCGGCAGTTCACCCAGCAAGGCGCCGGAGAAGCACACCGCGCCCGCCGCCAAGCCGTCCGCGCGCCCGGCCCCGCCGAAGCCCGCGACGTCCGCGGCCCGTTCGGCGCCGAACACGGCCAGTGCCGAGGTGCCCGCCGCGCAGGAAGTGCTCACGCTGCTCAACTCCGAGCGCGCCAAGGCCGGTTGCTCCGCCCTCACCAGCAACCCCAAGCTGTACTCGGCGGCGCTGAAGCACTCCGAGGCGATGGCCGCGCAGAACTTCTTCGACCACACCGACCCGAGCGGCGCCGGCCCCGGCGACCGCATCACCGCCGCCGGGTACCAGTGGAGCTCGTACGGCGAGAACATCGCCCGCGGCCAGCAGGACGCGGCGTCGGTGATGGACTCCTGGATGCACAGCCCCGGCCACCGCGCCAACATCCTGAACTGCGCGTTCAAGGAGGTCGGCGTCGGTGTGCACTACGGGTCCGGCGGCCCCTGGTGGACGCAGGACTTCGGCACCCAGGGCTGAACGGCCGGGCGGCCTCAGCCCTGGCCCTCCTCCAGGTCGCCCTCGGTCTCCAGGTACACCTGGCGCAGTGCTTCGAGGACCGCCGGGTCGGGCTTGGCCCACATGCCGCGCGACTCGGCCTCCAGGAGGCGCTCCGCGATGCCGTGCAAGGCCCAGGGGTTGGCGTCCTGGAGGAACTCGCGGTTGGCCGGGTCCAGGACGTACGTCTCGGTGAGCTTGTCGTACATCCAGTCGGCGACCACGCCGGTCGTGGCGTCGTAGCCGAACAAGTAGTCCACGGTGGCGGCGAGTTCGAAGGCCCCCTTGTAGCCGTGGCGGCGCATCGCCTCGATCCACTTGGGGTTGACGACCCGGGCCCGGAAGACCCGGCTGGTCTCCTCGACCAGGGTGCGCGTCTTGACCGTCTCCGGGCGCGTCGAGTCGCCGATGTAGGCCTCGGGGGCGGTCCCGCGCAGGGCGCGGACGGTCGCCACCATGCCGCCGTGGTACTGGAAGTAGTCGTCCGAGTCGGCGATGTCGTGCTCGCGGGTGTCGGTGTTCTTCGCCGCGACCGCGATCCGCTTGTACGCCGTCTCCATCTCGTCCCGGGCCGGGCGCCCGTCCAGTTCGCGGCCGTAGGCGTAACCGCCCCACACCGTGTAGACCTCGGCGAGATCGGCGTCGGTGCGCCAGTCGCGGGAGTCGATGAGCTGGAGCAGGCCCGCACCGTAGGTGCCGGGGCGCGATCCGAAGATGCGGGTGGTGGCCCGGCGTTCGTCGCCGTGCTCGGCCAGGTCGGCCTGGGTGTGGGCGCGTACGTGGTTGTGCTCGGCGGGCTCGTCCAGGGAGGCCGCCAGGCGTACGGCGTCGTCGAGCAGGCCGATGGTGTGCGGGAAGGCGTCGCGGAAGAAGCCCGAGATGCGCAAGGTCACGTCGATGCGCGGGCGGCCGAGCTCCTCGTACGGGATGGCCTCCAGGCCGGTGACGCGGCGCGAGGCGTCGTCCCAGACCGGGCGCACGCCGAGCAGCGCCATCGCCTCGGCCACGTCGTCGCCCGCCGTGCGCATCGCGCTCGTACCCCACAGGGAGAGCCCGACCGAGGTCGGCCAGTCGCCGTTGTCGGTGCGGTAGCGGTTGACCAGCGATTCGGCGAGGGCCTGGCCGGTCTCCCAGGCGAGCTTGGAGGGCACGGCCTTGGGGTCGACGGAGTAGAAGTTGCGGCCGGTCGGCAGGACGTTGACCAGGCCGCGAAGGGGGGAGCCCGAAGGGCCCGCCGGTACGAAGCCGCCGTTCAGGGCGTGCACGGCGTGGTCGAGTTCGGCGGTGGTCGCGGCGAGTCGCGGGACGACCTCGCGGGCCGCGAACTCCAGGATGGCGCGGACCTGTTGGGGCTGATCGGCCGGGATCGCGGCGAGGTCCCAGTCGGCGTCGTCCATCAACTGCACCAGGGCGCGGGCCTTGTCCTCGGCCTCGTCGGCGATGGTGCGGGTGGCCGCCGACTCGTCCAGGCCGAGCGCCTCGCGCAGGCCGGGCAGGGCGGTGGTGCCGCCCCAGATCTGGCGGGCGCGCAGGATCGCGAGGACCAGGTTGACGCGATCGGCGCCCGCCGGGGCGTTGCCGAGCACGTGCAGACCGTCGCGGATCTGGACGTCCTTGATCTCGCAGAGCCAGCCGTCGAGATGCATGATGAACTCGTCGAAGCCCTCGTCCTCGGGGCGGTCTTCGAGCCCCAGGTCGTGGTCGAGCTTCGCGGCCTGGATCAGCGTCCAGATCTGGGCGCGGATCGCGGGGAGCTTCGCCGGGTCCATGGACGCGATCTGGGCGTGCTCGTCCAGGAGTTGCTCAAGGCGCGCGATGTCGCCGTAGGAGTCGGCGCGGGCCATCGGCGGCACCAGGTGGTCGATCAGCGTGGCGTGCACGCGGCGCTTGGCCTGGGTGCCCTCGCCCGGGTCGTTGACCAGGAACGGGTAGATGAGCGGGATGTCGCCGAGAGCCGCGTCCGGGCCGCAGGCGGCGGACAGGCCCGCGTTCTTGCCGGGCAGCCACTCCAGGTTGCCGTGCTTGCCGAGGTGGATCATCGCGTCGGCGCCGAACCCGCCGTCGGCGGCGGACGCCGCGATCCAGCGGTAGGCGGCCAAGTAGTGGTGCGAGGGCGGCAGATCGGGGTCGTGGTAGATCGCGATCGGGTTCTCGCCGAAGCCGCGCGGCGGCTGGATGAGGATCAGCAGGTTGCCGCGGCGCAGGGCCGCGAGCACGATGTCGCCCTCGGGGTTGCGGGACCGGTCCAGGAACATCTCGCCGGGCGGCGGCCCCCAGTGCTGCTCGACGTTCTCGCGCAGTTCCCCGGGCAGCGTCGCGTACCAGCGCTTGTAGTCGGCGGCCGGGATGCGGACCGGGTTGGCGGCGAGCTGCTCCTCGGTGAGCCAGTCCTGGTCGTGGCCGCCCGCCTCGATCAGGGCGCGGATCAGCTCGTCGCCGTCGCCGGAGACGAGGCCCGGGATCTCCTCCTCGGGCCCGAAGCCGTACCCCTCGGCGCGCAGCCGCCGCAGGAGCGCGACGGCGCTCGCGGGGGTGTCGAGCCCGACCGCGTTGCCGATCCGGGAGTGCTTGGTCGGGTACGCGGACAGCACGAGCGCGATGCGCTTGTCGGCGGCCGGGATGTGCCGCAGCTTCGCGTGCCGTACGGCGATCCCGGCGACTCGCGCGGCCCGCTCGGCGTCGGCGACGTACGAGGGGAGTCCGTCCTCGTCGATCTCCTTGAAGGAGAACGGCACGGTGATCAGGCGGCCGTCGAACTCGGGCACCGCGATCTGGCTGGCCGCGTCCAGCGGGGACACGCCCTCGTCGTTCTCCTCCCAGGCGCTGCGCGAGCCGGTGAGGCAGAGCGCCTGGAGGATCGGCACGTCCAGGCCGCTGAGCGCGCCCGCGTCCCACGACTCGTCGTCGCCGCCCGCCGACGCGGTGGCGGGCTTGGTGCCGCCGGCCGCGAGAACGGTGGTCACGATGGCGTCGGCGGCACGCAGTTCTTCGATGAGCGCGGGCTCGGGGTCCCGCAGCGAGGACACGTACAGCGGGAGCGCCCGGCCCCCCGCGTCCTCGATCGCGCCGCACAGGGCGTCCACGAAGGCGGTGTTGCCGCTCATGTGGTGGGCGCGGTAGTAGAGCACGGCGACGGTCGGGCCGTCGGTGGCGGCAGTGGTACCGGTGGCGGTGGCCGTACGCTCCAGCGGTCCCCAGGACGGGGCGGGCGCGGGCGGCTCGAAGCCGTGGCCGGTGAGCAGCACGGTGTCGGACAGGAAGCGGGCGAGCTGGTCGAGGTTGGCCGGGCCGCCGTGCGCGAGGTAGGCGTGCGCTTCGGCCGCGATGCCGACGGGGACGGTCGAGGCCGCCATCAGCTGGGCGTCCGGGGCCTGTTCGCCGGTCAGCACGACAACGGGCAGTCCGCTCTCGGCGAGCGCGTCGAGGCCCTCCTGCCAGGCGCGTACGCCGCCGAGCAGGCGCACAACGACGAGTCCGGCGCCGTCGAGGAGCGCGGGGAGTTCGTCCAGGGCGAGCCGGGACGGGTTGGCGAAGCGGTAGCCCACCGGGCCGTTCGCGGCGCGGGCGCTGAGCAGGTCGGTGTCGGACGTCGACAGGAGCAGGATGGGGCGGGGGTCCTCTGCGGGCTCCCCGGACGTGTGCAGCATGCGGCGTCAGGCCTTCCTCGGGGTGTCCGCGCCCCGGGTGGTGTCGGAATGGGTCTCCCCCGCGCCGGGCGGGACCCGGAGCTGGGGAAGGGGAGTTCCTGACTCACCCGGCCGAGCGGGGCTCGGGTCCGGGCTCACAGTGGCGGGACCGCGCCGGAATCACACCGGGCTTCCTCCCCTGACGCCGTCACCGGCGTGCCGGGCCAGGTGGCCCGCTGCCTGCATAGTAGCGACCCCGTCCAGGGCGGTCTTTGGCCGCTCGGGGTCGTCCCGGGCTGCTCGGCTGGGCTCCGCGGGCCGCTCGCGCGGGCGGGGCGGGGTGCGGGCTCCCCCGGGCGTGCGGTGGTTGCTCGCGCAGTTCCCCGCGCCCCTGGCAGGGTTGACCCGGGGGCGGCGGTCGGGGGCGGGCCGTGCGTGGTTGCTCGCGCAGTTCCCCGCGCCCCTGGCAGGGTTGACCCGGGGGCGGCGGTCGGGTGCGAGCCGTGGATGGTTGCTCGCGCAGTTCCCCGCGCCCCTGGCAGGGTTGACCCGGGGGCGGCGGTCGGGGGCGGGCCCTGCTTGCTTGCTCGCGCAGTTCCCCGCGCCCCTGGCAGGGTTGACCCGGGGGCGGCGGTCGGGTGCGAGCCGTGGATGGTTGCTCGCGCAGTTCCCCGCGCCCCTGGCAGGGTTGACCCGGGGGCGGCGGTCGGGGGCGGGCCCTGCTTGCTTGCTCGCGCAGTTCCCCGCGCCCCTGGCAGGGTTGACCCGGGGGCGGCGGTCGGGGGCGGGCCCTGCTTGCTTGCTCGCGCAGTTCCCCGCGCCCCTGGCGGGATCGGCCCCGGCCCGCAACGGAGCGTTTCAGCCCGTCCTGGGGGTCCCCCCTGGCCCTTAAGGCCTTGGGGGAGTTTGAGGACGAGCGCCCTTCAGGCGCGAACGGGGTCTGGGGCG
Source organism: Streptomyces sp. NBC_01431 (assembly GCF_036231355.1). Classification (NCBI taxonomy): domain Bacteria; kingdom Bacillati; phylum Actinomycetota; class Actinomycetes; order Kitasatosporales; family Streptomycetaceae; genus Streptomyces; species Streptomyces sp. NBC_01431. The sequence goes on along the minus strand of NZ_CP109496.1, from coordinate 4,281,128 downwards.
GAGCCCCAGGGTCCTTCACCGCCGGAGGGTCTCGGGAAGGGGCGGGGTGGGGGAAGAACCCAGGGTGGCCACCGGCGCACGCGTGGGTATGCTCGCCGCCATGCCGCCCCCCTCCTCAACACCTCCCAACCAGGGCGAACCCCGTATAGAGGACCCCTTGGGAGCTGTCGTACGCGAGGCCCGCACCCCGGACCGGGATGCGACCGGAGAACCCGGCCGCCCGGCCCCCGTCGTGCGGGACCGCGGCGACGCCTGCCCCGGCGCCCTGCGGCTGCACACCGCCGACGACGGCCGCCTGGCCCGACTCCGGCTGCCCGGCGGCATGTTGACGAATCATCAGCTCGACGCGCTGGCCACCGCGGCCGAGCGGTACGGAGACGGCCACCTCGGCATCACCTCCCGCGGCAACGCCGAGTTGCGCGGGCTCGGCGACTCCTGCGGGACGGGCCTGGCCGAACTCCTGCGCGGGGCAGGCCTGTTGCCCTCCGAACGGCACGAGCGCGTCCGCAACATCATCGCCTCTCCGCTGGCCGGACTCGACGGCCTCGGCCACGGCGACCTGCGCCCATGGCTATGCGAACTGGACGCCCTGCTGTGCGGCCGGGACTGGACGGCGGCACTCTCGGGCCGGTTCCTGTTCGCCCTGGACGACGGCCGCGGCGACGTCGCGGGCCTCGGCGCCGATGTGACCTTGCTCGCACAGCCGGGCGGGGACACGGCGGTCGTACGCGTCGGTGCGAGCGCGCTGCGCGTGGCCGGGGCCGACGCCTGCCGCGCCGCGCTCGCCGCCGCGCACGCCTTCCTGGCGACCGCGAGCGCCGCGGGCAACGGCGCGTGGCGAGTCCGCGAACTCCCTCCGGGGTGCGCGGTGGACCTCGCGACGGCCCTGGAGCACGCGGGCATCAGCGCGAGCCCGGCCACGGCGGACGTCCCGCCGGGCCCGGCCACGGCGAACACTCAGGCGGTTTCAACACCCGCGGACATCCCGGACCCGGCAACCGCGAACGCCCCGGCGGGCTCGGCAACAGCCGACCTGCCAACGGGCCCAGCCACGGCGAACGTCCCAGCGGGCCCGGCAACCACGGACCTGCCAACGGTTCCGGCCACGGCGGACATCCCCGCGGCCTCGGCCGCCCCCGGCATCGTGGCAAGCCCCGACGGCACGTACACCCTGGTCGTCGTGCCCGTGCTCGGCCGGGTCGGCGCGCGCCGGCTGCGGGCGCTCGCCGGGCCCGCGGGTGAGATCAGGGTCACCCCCTGGCGCGGATTCGTCGTGCCCGGGTTCGGCGAGCGCGCGGCGCGGGAGCGGTTGCGGGAGCTCGGCGACGCCGGGTTCATCACCGCGCCGGGCTCGCCATGGACCGGCGTCGGGGCGTGCACCGGGCGGCCCGGCTGCGCCAAGGCGCTGGCCGACGTACGTCGGGACGCCCTGCCGGGGCCGGGCGCGCTGCCGGTCTACTGGTCCGGTTGCGAACGCCGCTGCGGGCATCCGCAGGGCGACTGGGTGGACGTGACCGCGACCGCCGATGGCCACTACACGGTCGCCGTACGGGGCGCGGCCGCACGCGAAGTCCCGGTGCCGGAAAGCGAGTTGGCCGAAGCGGTCGCCCGAGCGCGGAACGGCCGAACATGAGTACGGCAGAACCGGCACGGCGGCCAGACATGAGTACGGCAGAACCGGCACGGACGGGCGGCGGACGTACGACGCCCGCGGAACCGGGCGGCGACGGAACAACCACGAGATGAGCGGGAGCACAGTGTTCGACTACGAGAAGGACGGCGCGGAGATCTACCGCCAGTCCTTTGCCACGATCCGCGCCGAGGCGGACCTCGCCGGGCTGCCCGCCGACGTGAGCCAGGTCGCGGTCCGCATGATCCACGCCTGTGGCATGACGGACCTGACCCGCGACCTCGGCTGGACGCCGGGCGTCGTGGCCCGCGCCCGCGAGGCGCTGCGCGCGGGCGCGCCCATCCTGTGCGACGCGCGGATGGTCGCCAGCGGCGTGACCCGCAAGCGGCTGCCCGCCGACAACGAGGTCATCTGCACCCTGGCCGACCCGTCGGTGCCCGAGCTCGCCGCGAAGATGGGCACCACGCGCAGCGCCGCCGCCCTGGAGCTGTGGCGCGACCGCCTGGACGGCGCGGTCGTCGCCGTCGGCAACGCGCCCACCGCGCTCTTCCGTCTCCTGGAGATGATCGAGCAGGGCGCGCCGCGCCCGGCCGCCGTCATCGGCGTACCGGTCGGCTTCATCGGCGCCGCCGAGTCCAAGGACGCGCTCGCCGCGCACCCTTCGGGCCTGGAACACCTGGTGGTACGGGGCCGGCGCGGCGGCAGCGCGATCGCCGCCGCCGCGCTCAACGCGATCGCGAGTGAGACGGAATGAACGAGAACAGCAACGAGACCGGCAACACCAGCGGTCGGCTTTACGGGGTCGGGCTCGGGCCCGGCGACCCGTCGCTGATGACGGTCCGCGCCGTCCAGGCGATCGCCGAGGCCGATGTCGTCGCGTACCACTCGGCACGCCACGGCCGGTCGATAGCGCGCTCGATCGCGGCGCAGCACATCCGTGCCGACCACATCGAGGAGAAGCTGGTCTACCCGCTCACGGTGGAGACCACCGACCACCCCGGCGGCTACCGGGGCGCCCTCAACGACTTCTACGAGGAGGCCTCGGCCCGGCTGGCCGAGCACCTCGACGCTGGTCGCACGGTCGCCGTGCTCGCCGAGGGCGACCCGCTGTTCTACGGCTCGTACCAGCACATGCACAAGCGGCTCGCGCACCGCTATCCCACCGAGGTGATCCCCGGTGTGACCTCGGTGAGCGCCGCGGCCGCCCGGCTCGGGGAGCCATTGGTGGAGGCCGAGGAGGTGCTCACGATCCTGCCCGGCACGCTGCCGGAGGAGGAGCTCACCGCGCGCCTGGCCGCGACCGACTCGGCCGTCGTGATGAAGCTGGGGCGTACGTTCACCAAGGTGCGTCGCGCGCTGGAGCGTTCGGGCCGCCTGGAGGAGGCGCGGTACGTGGAACGCGCCACCATGGCGGGCGAGCGCACCGGCCAACTGGCCGACGTGGACCCGGAGTCGGTGCCGTACTTCTCCGTCGCGGTGCTGCCCAGCCGGATCGACGCCACACCCCCCGAGCGCGAGCGCGGCGAGGTCGTGGTCGTCGGCACCGGTCCCGCCGGGCCGCTGTGGCTGACTCCCGAGACGCGGGGCGCGCTCGCCGCCGCCGACGACATCGTGGGCTACACCACGTACGTGGACCGGGTGCCGGAGCGCCCGGGGCAGCGGCGGCACGGATCGGACAACAAGGTGGAGTCCGAGCGCGCCGAATTCGCGCTCCAACTGGCCATGCGGGGCAGGCGGGTCGCGGTCGTATCCGGGGGCGACCCGGGCATCTTCGCGATGGCCACGGCCGTCCTGGAGGTCGCGTCCCAGCCCGAGTACGCGGACGTCCCCGTGCGGGTTCTGCCGGGGGTGACCGCCGCCAACGCGGCCGCCGCCCGCGCGGGCGCCCCGCTCGGCCACGACTACGCCACCATCTCGCTGTCCGACCGGCTCAAGCCCTGGGAGGTCATCGCGGAGCGCCTGCACGCCGCGGCCTCGGCCGATCTCGTACTCGCGCTCTACAACCCCGGCTCCGCGAGCCGCACTTGGCAGGTCGCCAAGGCCCGCGAACTACTCCTGGAGCACCGGGCGCCGGACACCCCGGTCGTGGTCGCGCGGGACGTGGGCGGGCTCGCCGAGCGGGTCCGCATCGTGCGCCTGGCCGAGCTGGACCCGGCCGAGGTCGACATGCGCACCATCCTGCTCATCGGCTCCTCGCAGACGCGGACGGTACGCCGGGGCGACGGCGAGGAGATCGTCTGGACCCCGCGCCGCTACCCGGAGAACTGACGCACCCAGGCGGCCGCCTCCTCGGGGGTGGCCGCCACGCGCACGCCGTCCGGCACGGGCGGCCGCCGCACCACGACGACGGGGATCCCCGCCTCGCGGGCGGCGGTGAGCTTGGGCGCCGTGGCGGCCCCTCCGCTGTCCTTGGTGACCAGCACGTCGATCCCGTGCGCCCGCAGCACCTCCCGCTCCCCGTCGAGGGTGAAGGGGCCCCGGTCCAGGAGCACCTCCATTCGGGCCGGGCAGGGCGGCTCGTGCGCGTCCACCGAGCGCATCAGGAACCACAGCTCGTCGAGGTGGGCGAAGGCGGCAAGGCCCATCCGTCCCGTGGTCAGGAAGACCCGGCGGCCCAGCTCCGCAAGCAGCGACGCCGCGTCGTCCAGCGAGTCCGCGGCGTGCCAGCGGTCGCCTTCCTGCGGGACCCACCCGGGCCTGCGCAGCGCGAGCAGGGGAACATGGGCTGCGGCTGCGGCCGCCGCAGCGTTGAAACTGATCGTCCGGGCGAAAGGATGGGTGGCGTCGATGAGTACGTCCACCCGGTGCGTACGCAGCCACTGGGCGAGCCCCTCGGCGCCTCCGAACCCGCCGACGCGGACCTCGCCGGCCGGAAGGCGGGGCGCGGCGACCCGCCCCGCGAGCGAACTCGTCACGCGCATCCCGGAGAGGTCCGCGTCGTACAGCAGCCCGGCCAGCCGCCGGGCCTCGCCCGTACCCCCCAGAATCAAGACGTGCACAGGATCGGTTCCGTTCGTGAGTGAGGCCGAGGATCATGAGTGAGGCCAAGGGCGGGCGCGGCGCCCAACTCAAGCACACCGGGCTGCGCCCCGGCTGGACCACCGGCGCCTGTGCGACGGCGGCCACCACGGCCGCGTACACCGCGCTCCTGACCGGCGACTTCCCCGACCCCGTGACGATCACCCTGCCGCGGGGCCAGACGCCAGCGTTCGCCCTGGCGGCCGAGGAGCTGGCCGCCGGGCACGCGATGGCGGCCGTGGTGAAGGACGCGGGCGACGACCCGGACGTGACGCACGGCGCGCTGATCCGTTCGACGGTACGGCTCCTTCCGCCCGGCTCCGGCGTCGTGTTCCGCGCGGGCGAGGGCGTGGGCACGATCACCCTGCCCGGCCTGCCGCTGCCGGTGGGCGACCCGGCGATCAATCCGGTGCCGCGCCAGATGATGCGCGAGCACGTGGCGCTGGTGGCGGGGCGGCACGGTGCGCCGGGCGATGTCGAGATCACGGTCTCCGTCGACCACGGCGAGGAGATCGCCCGCTCCACCTGGAACCCCCGCCTGGGCATCCTGGGCGGCCTGTCGATCCTGGGCACGACCGGCATCGTCGTGCCGTACTCGTGCTCGGCGTGGATCGACTCGATCCGCCGCGGCGTGGACGTGGCAAGGGCGGCGGGCCGCCGCCACGTGGCGGGCTGCACGGGCTCGACCTCGGAGAAGACGGTGATGGCGCAGTACGCCCTGCCCGAGGACGCCCTCCTGGACATGGGCGATTTCGCGGGCGCGGTCCTGAAGTACGTACGCCGTCACCCGGTGGACCGCCTGACGATCTGCGGCGGCTTCGCCAAACTGTCGAAGCTGGCCGCGGGCCACCTGGACCTCCACTCGGCCCGCTCCCAGGTGAACAAGCCCTTCCTGGCCGCGCTGGCCCGGCAGGGCGGCGCGGACGAGTCCCTCGCGGACCAGGTGAGGGAGGCCAACACGGGCCTGGCGGCACTTCAGTTGTGCACGGCGGCGGGGATCCCGCTGGGCGACCTGGTGGCCACCCGCGCACGGGACGAGGCGCTGGGAGTGCTGCGGGGGGCACCGGTGGTGGTGGACGTGATCTGCATCGACCGCGCGGGGTCGGTGGTGGGCCGAAGCGATCCGGCTGGTCCGTGACCCCGGTCCCGACCCCGCCAGGGGCCCGGGGAACCGCGCGACCAGCCACCCGCCTGGCTACGGATGCCGATGCGGGCCGGCACCAACCCTGCCAGGGGCGCGGGGAACCGCGCGACCAGCCCCCACCGGTCCGCGGCTTGACGGTCGTCGGGGATCCGGAGCACGGCCCGGGGACCCGCACCGCATCCCGCCAGGGGCGCGGGGAACTGCGCGACCAGCCCCCACCGGTCCGCACCGGCACTCGACCCCAGCCCGTCATGGGGGTCCCCCCTGGCCCTTAAGGCCTTGGGGAGTTTGAGGAGCGGGAGGCGGGGGCCTGGGCGAGCGCCCCCAGCACCCCAAGACCGGAGGCCCTAGCAGCGGTGGCGCTCGGCCGAATACAGGTGGCTGTCCCGGAACTCGGACGCCCCCAGCACCCGACCCACCAGGATCACCGCCGTACGCACGACACCCGCCTCCTTCACCTGCCCCGCGATGTCGGCGAGCGTGCCGCGCAGGACGAGTTCCTCGGGCCGGGAGGCGAAGGCGACAACGGCCGCGGGGCAGTCGGCACCGTAATGCGGGAGCAACTCCTCGACCACCCGGTCGACGTACCCCGCCGCCAGGTGCAGCACCAGCAGCGCCCCACTGCGTCCCAGCGTCGCGAGGTCCTCGCCCTCCGGCATGGCGGTGGCACGCTGGGCGACGCGGGTCAGGATGACGGTCTGGCCGACCGTCGGCACGGTGAGCTCCCGCTTGAGCGCCGCCGCGGCCGCCGCGAAGGCGGGCACCCCCGGCACCACCTCGTACGGCACGCCCGCCGCGTCCAGCCGCCGCATCTGCTCGGCGACGGCGCTGAACACGGACGGGTCGCCGGAGTGCAGCCGGGCCACGTCCTGCCCGGCCTCGTGGGCGCGCACCAACTCGGCGGTGATCTCATCCAGGTTGAGCTGCGCTGTGTCCACGAGCCGGGCGCCCTCGGGGCATTCGGCGAGGAGTTCGCGCGGCACGAGACTGCCCGCGTACAGACAGACCTGACAGGAGGCGAGCGTACGGGCGCCGCGCACCGTGATCAGGTCGGCGGCGCCGGGCCCCGCGCCGATGAAGTACACGGTCATCTGTCTGCTCCAGTAAGGGTGTCGAGCGGTACGGGGCCGGACTTGACCACCGCCCACTGGGTGACGGGCATGGCCTGGCGCCAGCCCGTGAAGGTACCGACGGGCACGGCGTGCGCGACCGCGAGCCGTACCAGTTCGCCGCCGTGGCGGCGGTACCACTCGGCGAGCAGCGCCTCGGATTCCAGGGTGACGGTGTTCGCGACCAGCCGTCCACCGGTGGGCAGCGCGTCCCAGCAGGCCGCGAGCAGCCCGGGTGCGGTGAGCCCGCCGCCGATGAACACGGCGTCGGGGGCGGGGAGTTGGGCGAGAGCGGCGGGCGCGGCACCGGTGACGACCCGCAGCGCGGGCACACCGAGCCGGTCGGCGTTGCGACCGATGCGCTCGGCCCGTACCGGATCCCGCTCGACGGTAAAGGCCCGGCAGGACGGATGCGTACGCATCCACTCGACGGCGATCGAGCCGGAGCCGCCGCCGATGTCCCAGAGGAGTTCGCCGGGCGCGGGCGCGAGCGCGCCGAGGGTGGCGGCGCGGATGTGCCGCTTGGTGAGCTGGCCGTCGTGTTCGTACGCCTCGTCCGGGAGACCCGGTACGGCGCCAAGGCGCAGGGCGCCGGGAGCGCGGCGGCAGTCGACGGCGACGACGTTGAGCGGGTCGCCAGGAGGGGCCGACCAGCCGTCGGCGGTGCCCTCGACGCACTGTTCGTCCTCGGAGCCGAGCTGTTCGAGGACCCGCATCCGGCTCGGTCCGAAGCCGCGGTCGCGCAGCAGGGCGGCGACATCGGCGGGCGTGGCGGCTCCGGCGCTGAGCACGAGGACGCGCCGGCCGTCGTGCAGCGCTGCCGCGATCCTGGCCGCGGGCCGCCCGACGACGGTGACGACCTCGGTGTCCTCGACGGCCCAGCCGAGCCGGGCGCAGGCGTACGAGACGGAGGAGGGGTGCGGCAGGACGAGCGGCGGGGCGCCGAGCACATCGGCGAGGGTGCGGCCGATGCCGTAGAACATGGGATCACCGCTGGCCAGCACGGCGATGCGGCACCCGGTGTGGGCTTCGACCAGCCCCGGGACGGCGGGTCGCAGCGGCGAGGGCCAGGCGACGCGTTCGGCTTCGCAGCCGTCGGGCAGCAGGGCTAGCTGCCGGGCCCCGCCGATGATCACGTCGGCGTGCGCGAGCGCGTCCCGGGCCCGGGAGGCGATCCCGGCCCACCCGTCGGCCCCGATCCCGACGACGGTGACGTCGGGGAGGGGGGTTGGGAGGTGGGGGGTCACGGATACCTCGGGATGCGGTGCGAGTGGCTGGAGCCGCACTCTACTGTCCACCCACCCCCACACCCCGTGCCGGGTCCGGCCCGACCCGGGGTGGCCGTTCGCGCAGTTCCCCACGTCCCTGGCGGGGTGGGGGACCGAGCCCCAGACGACCCCGGGGGCGGAGCCACAGGGGTGGAGCCGCCCGCAAAACCCCTCGCGCCCCCGTCCCCCTCCGCCTAGCCTGACCGAGCCGAACCCACCCCACCCGCGGGAGCAACAAGTGCGCCGACTCTTCGAAACAGCCCAGAGCCCACACCTCAAGGCGACCTTCGGAGAACCCCGCACCCATGAAAGCCCTGCCCACCCGCACCCTGAACATCGGCATCCTCGCCCACGTCGACGCCGGTAAGACCAGCCTGACCGAGCGGCTGCTCTACGACACCGGCGCGATCGACCGGCTCGGCAGCGTGGACGCCGGGTCCACGCAGACCGACACCGACGCCATCGAGCGGCAGCGCGGCATCACCGTGCGCTCCGCGGTCGCGTCGTTCCGCGTTGGCGACACCCAGGTCAACCTGATCGACACCCCGGGGCACAGCGACTTCATCGCCGAGGTGGAGCGCGCGCTCGGCGTGCTCGACGGCGCGGTACTCGTCCTGTCCGCCGTGGAGGGCGTACAGGCGCAGACCCGCATCCTGATGCGCACCCTGCGCGAGGCCCGGCTCCCGACGCTGGTATTCGTCAACAAGATCGACCGCGCGGGCGCCCGAGCGGACGCCCTCCTCGCCGACATCCGCCGCAAACTGGCCCCGCACATCGCCCCCATGACGGCGGTACGCGACCTGGGCACGCCATCCGCCAAGACGGCGCCACACTCCTACAGCGACGCCCGATTCGGCGCTGCCCAAGGAGAGTTGCTCGCCGAGCACGACGACGCGATCCTCGCCCGCGTCGTGGACGGCCCACCGCTCACGCCCGCCGAACTGACCAAGGCGCTCGCCGACCAGACCGCGCGTGGGCTCGTGCACCCGGTGTACTTCGGCTCGGCGATCGGCGGACAGGGCATCGCCGCGCTCGTCGACGCCGTCGTGACCCTGCTCCCGGCGCCCACGCCGGACACCGCCGCCCCGCCGCGCGGCACGGTCTTCGCGGTGAAGCGCGACGGCTCGGGGCGCAAGGTGGCGTACCTCCGCCTGACTGAGGGGCGTCTGAGCAACCGTCAGCGTCTGACCTTCACCGCGTCCGACGGCGCCACCCACACCGGCCGCCTGACCGCCCTGGACGTCGTCGGAGCCGAGGGCGCGGGAGGCACGGCGGGCGCGTCCGGCCCGACCCCTCTCACCGCCGGGAACATCGGCCGACTGCGAGGACTGCCCCACATCCGGGTGGGCGACCGCCTGGGCCCGCCAAAGGCTCCGGGCGCACAGCACTTCGCCGCCCCCACCCTCCAGAGCGTCGTACACCCCCGACAGCCCGGCACCGCGGCGGCCGCGCGGCTGCACGCGGCGCTGGTTGACCTCTCCGAGCAGGACCCCTTGATCCGCGCCCGCACCGAACCGGGCGGCGCCACCTCGGTGTTCCTGTACGGGGAGGTACAGAAGGAGGTCATCGCGGCCACGCTGGCCGACGCGTACGGCATCGAGGCGGTCTTCGAGCCGAGCCGCACGGTGTGCAGCGAACGTCCGCACTCTGTAGCCGAGTTCACCGAGGAGATCAACCGGGGCCCGTCCCCCTCCGGGTACTGGGCGACCGTGGGCCTGCGCGTGGCGCCGGCTCCGTACGGAACCGGGAACGTCTTCCGGTACGAGACCGAACTGGGCGCGCTGCCGAGGGCGTTCCACCAGGCGGTCGAGGAGACCGTGTACGACGTGCTGCGCTCGGGCGGCCCGCAGGGGTGGGCGGTGACGGACTGCGCGGTCACCCTCGTACGCTCCGGGTTCGACAGCGTGATGAGTACGGCGGGTGACTTCCGCGCCGCGAGCCGGATCGTCCTGGAGCACGCGCTGCGGAAAGCGGGCACGCGGGTCTACGAGCCGTACCACGCGTTCGAGTTGGAGGTTCCGCTCGGCACGCTTACCGCGGTCACCGCACAGCTGTCCGCGATGGGCGCGCTCATTGAGGAGACCACCGGCGGCGAGGAGGTGCGGCTGCTGCGCGGCACGGTCGCGGCCCGCCGGGTGGCGACGCTGGAACGGCGGCTGCCCGCACTGACCCACGGAGAGGCCCACTGGTGGTCCCGTCCCCACCGTGACAGGCCGTTGGGCGGGCCGTCGTCCTCAGGCCGTGCGGACAGGTTGGCGTAGACCTCTTGCGGCTTGGTCTAGGCCAATGCCAGTCTCTCAAGTGCCGCTACACCAGGCCGACTTGGCGTATCCCCGGCACCGCCGCCCAGCCCGGCCGCAGCTCGCCACCGCACGTACTCCCACGATCAAGGAGCACTCGCATGTCCGCTCGGCGTACCGCAGCGTCCCTGGGTGTCCTCGGGGCGACCTCCCTCGCGTTCCTCGCCCTCGCCCCCACGCCCGCCTCCGCGCACGGCTCCCTGTTCAACCCGGTCAGCCGGGTCGCCGCCTGCTACGCCGAGGGCCCCGAGCACCCGGTGTCGCAGGTGTGCAAGGACCTGGTCGCGGACTCCGGCACCCAGCCGCTGTACGACTGGAACGAGGTGAACATCGCCGACGCCAACGGCCAGTCCCGCCAGCTCATCCCGGACGGCAAGCTGTGTTCGGCGAACCGGGACAAGTACCGCGCGCTGGACTGGGCCCGCACCGACTGGCCCGCGACCAACGTGTCGGCGGGCTCGTTCGACTTCAAGTTCCGGGTGACCGCGCCGCATTCGGGCACGATGACGCTGTACATCACCAAAGACGGCTTCGACCCGACCAAACCACTGAAGTGGTCCGACCTGGACGACACGCCCGTCGCCACCTACCGGACCTCCAGAACGGCGACGGACGGCTACTACGACTTCACCGGCACGCTGCCCGCCCGCACCGGACGCCACATCATCTACAAGGTCTGGCAGCGCGACGACAGTCCCGAGGCGTTCTACGGCTGCTCGGACGTGGTGTACGGGGCCCCGGCCAAGGCGGCCGCGCAGCCGGCCGCGCCCACCGAGCAGAAGATCGCGGCTGGCGCGCCCCGCTCGACGGTGAGCCACCACGGCCACGGCGGCGACCCGGCGGCGGCAGTGGCATCGCCTTCGTCGTCGTCTTCGACGTCGTCCGGGAACGCGGTGGCCCCGCAGGCCCTGGCCGCGGTCTCCACGGCCGGAGTGGCAGCGGGCGGCTTCCTCCTGCTTCGGCGGCGCCGCGGCTGAGGGATCCAGCAGGTGACCGTGCGGCCGGCGGGGTCAATACCCCGCCGGCCGCACCAGCCCGCACTCGTACGCGAACACCGCCCCCTGCGTCCGGTCCCGCAGGCCCAGCTTCACCAGGATCCGGCTCACGTGTGTCTTCACCGTCTGCTCCGCCAGCACAAGGCGCGCCGCGATCTCCGCGTTGGACAGGCCCTGGGCGATCAGCGTCAGCACCTCCGTCTCGCGCTCGGTCAGTTCGCCCACCCGTTCCTTCAGCGGCGTCGCCTGCGGCACCGGCGCCAGGCGCGAGAACTCCGCGATGAGGCGCTTGGTGATGTTGGGCGCCAGCAGCGCGTCCCCCGCGGCCACCACCCGTACCGCCTGGGCGAGTTCGGCCGCGGAGGCGTCCTTCAGCAAGAACCCCGACGCCCCCGCGCGCAGCGCCTCGTACACGTACTCGTCCAGATCGAAGGTGGTCAGGACGAGCACCTTCACCGCGGACCCCGCACCCGCGGGCTCCGCGGCACCGGCCGCACCCGTGATGCGCCGCGTCGCCTCGATGCCGCCGAGTTGCGGCATGCGGATGTCCATCAGGACGACATCGGGGGCCAGTTGACCGACCTGGGCCACCGCGTCGAGCCCGTCGACCGCCTGGCCGACGACCTCGATGTCCGGCTCCGCGTTGAGCAGGACGGTGAATCCCTGACGGACCATCACCTGGTCGTCGGCTATCAGGACACGGATGGTCATGGGCGGCTGTCCTCCAGCGGAAACGTGGCGGTGACTTCGTAACCGCCGTCGGGCGTCGCGCCCGTGGCGAGCGCACCGCCCAGCATGGCAGTGCGTTCGCGCATGCCGAGCAGCCCGTGCCCGGCGCCGGGCGACGGCGCGACCGGCCGGTCCGGCGCGGTGTTGGTGACCCGCACCACGAGTTCCGCGCTCTGGTGCGCGACCACCACCCCCACCGAGGCCCCAGGCGCGTGCCGCATCGCGTTGCTGAGCGCTTCCTGGACGACCCGGAACGCGGACAGTTCCACGCCGGGCGACAGCGGGCGGGGCGTGCCGAGGACGTCCACCGTGACCTCCACCCCCGCGCCGCGGACGTTGGCGAGGAGTTCGCCGAGGCGCTGGAGCGAGGGCTGCGGCGCGTGCCGGGCGCCCTCGGCGAGCGGGTCCTCGGAGCGCAGCACGCCCAGGACGCGGCGCAGTTCGGTGAGCGCCTCCACCGCGTTCTGCCGGATGCCCGCGAGGTTCTCCTTCAGCTCGTCGGACGGGTTCTCCACGAGGTGCGGCGCCACCTGCGCCTGGATGGAGATCACCGACATGTGGTGGGCCACCACGTCGTGCAGCTCGCGGGCGATCCGGGTGCGCTCCTCCAGGAGCGTGCGCCGGGCCCGTTCCTCCGCGGTCATCTCCCGCTGCGCGACGAGCTGCGTCCGGGCCACCCGGCGTCCGCGCAGCGCGACCCCGACCACGACGGCGAGCGAGAAGAACACCAGGGCGAGGCCGGCACTCGGCGAGCTGTTCGGCCGACCGGGCAGAACGGCGCAGAGCGCACCCGCCCCGAGGCTGAACGCCAGTGTCTGTGCCGCGACCCGGGGCCGGTGGCGCAGGGCGACGAACAGGAGGACCGCGGTCTGGATCGCGATCCCGGGCCCGCTCCACGGATACATGGCGTCCAGGTCGACCCAGGACTCCGCCCACAGCGCGGCGACGAACATGACGGCCGTCGTCGCCCACCAGGCCGCCAGCGGCCGGTAGAGCGCGAGGATCACCGCCCCGGACTGGATCCCGGCCAGCACCACACCCGCTTCCACCCCCAAATGGAAACGGTGCGCGTACTGGTCGGTGCCGAAGGCGACCGCGACGACCGCGCCGAACAGCAGCGGAAAGATGAGCGCGGGCCGCCACATCATCCAGTCCGGCTGCTCCGCGGGCGGCGACGACTCGGCCGTCGGGAACAGATCCTTGCGTACGTCGCGCGGCACCGCCCGCAGTCGCGCCGCGAGCCGACGCCCCACCTGTCGAACCCGTTGCCCGTCCCCCTGTTTCACAGGGCTCACCCTAGGCACGCCCCATCTCCCCCGTTCGGGCGGGACGCCCTTCGCGCACCACTCTCGACGCCCCGCGCCGGGGCTGTTCGTACGTACGGAACGTCAGCCAGCACACCGTCAGCATCAGCGCGAACACCGGCAGCCAGGCGAGCCGGGCCAGGATCCAGCTGCCGCCGTCGGGCACGGTGTGCAGTCCGGGCAGCGTGCCACCCGTGAGCAGGCCGAGGCAGGTGACGGCCATCATCGACGTCTGGTGCCACAGGAAGATCGTCATCGCGGACAGGTTGACCAGCGCCACCGCCGCCCACAGCGCGGGCCGGCGCAGCACCCGGCGCAGCGGCCCGAGCAGCAGCAGGGCGGCGCCGCACTGGGCGAGTCCGAAGGTGACGGCGGCCAGCGTCGGCGGGTTGAGGTTGGATATCGCGGCCCCCGGCACCCCGACCATCGAGGCCGGATAGCCCGCGAACAGCACGAGCAGCGCGGTCGCCACGGCCCCGCCGACGAGCAGCACCCATCCGGTCGCCCGCAGCGAGGTGCCCGCCCCGCGCCGCGCCCACAGCGCGCCCAGGCAGTACGGCACCAGCCAGCCCGCGGCCACGTTGATCCAGCCGGTCCAGGCCGCCCCGCCGTATCCGAAGCGGTACACGTCGACGTACAGGACGACCGCGAGCGGCCACAGCGGATGCACCCGGCAGACGATCGGCGTCGCGGCCGTCAGCGTGGCGAACACCAGCAGGAACCACAGCGGGGACAGGACGAGTTTGACCAGGGTGTGCACGACGTCCGGGCTGACCTGCGTGGCGAGCATGCCGCCCGCCGCGACCAGCCACACCGTGAGCACCGCCGCGACCGGCCTGAACAGCCGCCCGAGTCTGGCCCGCAGCCACTGCCCGTACGTGGTGCCCCGGGCGCGAGCGGACGCGTAGCTCTTCGTGGCGACCTGCCCGCCCACCAGGAAGAAGACGGCGAGGGTCTGGAACGCCCAGGATATGGGCGCCAGTTGGGGCATGTGCTGGAGAGGGCTCGCCCCGTGCACGGTGCCGCTGTCGAAGACGAGGGCGGTGACCAGCCAGTGCCCGAGCACCACCCCGAGGATCGCGAACGCGCGCAGCGCGTCGATGGCGCGGTCGCGGTCGGGCGGGGTCGCCGCCTCGATCCGGTGGACGAGTTCACGCATGACGGTCCTCCTGCGGACTCTGGCCGTTCACGATCCGGGCGATGTTCCTCAGCGGTACGGAGCCGGGTCTGAGGTAGTCGCTGTGGCCGCCGGAGCCCGCGTCGAAGTGGCGGGCGCCGAAGTGCCGCGACACGGGGTCGCTGCCGAATCCGACGGTGACGAAGGGGAGATGGAGGCTCGTGTGGGGCACGTCGGCGATCCAGTCGCCGCCGGCGCGGCCGGCCCACACGGTGGCGGAGGTGTGCAGGGCGGATGCGGTGTCGAAGCCGGTGCCGGGGCTGCCGTACAGGACGATGTCGGCGGCCTCGACGCCGGACGCGGCCTTCGCGCAGACGACCGAGCCGTAGGAGTGGCAGACCAGGGAGGTCCGGGCGGTCGGCTTGGCCGCCGCCAACTCCCTCATGAATGTGGTGAGTTGGGGGGCGGCGTCGTCGGCTCGTCCCGGCGTGAGGATCTCCGGGCTCACGGTGCCCGGGGTCTCGTATCCCATCCAGGCGATGACGGCGGCCTGCGGGCCGAGCTGACCGGCCAGCGCTCGGGCGCCGTCGAGCAGCCGCCCGTACTGGTCGAGGCTGGTGTCCGAGCCGGGGACCAGGACCGCGATCGTCTCGGCGCGGGCCAGGTCGCCGAAGACCTCGGCGGTGCGTCCGCCCGCGCGCCCGTCGAAGGACAGGAAGTGACGGTCCGGGTCCGCCATGGCGCTCAACGCCCTTGCCCTGCGCCGGTCCTGGTGGTCCTCGGCCATCTTCTCGGCGGCCAGGACGTTGGCCCGGTTGGTCTCGTAGCGGGCGCCGAGCGTGCCGACGGAGAGTGGCGCGAGGGCGGCGGGCGCGGGGGCCGCGACCGCCGCCGGCCGGGCCGCGCCCGACAGCGGCACGGCCACGGAGGCGGCGACGAAGGCGGCGATCAGGGTGCGGCGCACCCGCCCGACGCGCGCCCGGCCGCGACGCGAAACGCGGTCGCCCCCGTGGCCCGCATGGCCCGCTTCCGGGTGCGCAGCGCCGTCGCCCCCAGGCTCCGCTTCCGGACGCGGAGCGCCATGGCCAGCTTCCGGGTGCGCAGCGCCGTCGTTCGTGCGCGGGCCGTGCGGGTGTTTGCCGTGCGGACGCGACGCCATGGGAGACCTTCCGTACCGGGGGTGTTCTGCCGGTACCGAAGCTATGGATCAGGCCATGTCGTCCGCGTCGCGCTGGAGTTGCCACTTGGCGGGTAGCTCCGTAGACCTAGGGGTGACTCCCCAAGTACTACGGGGGCGAGGCCCGGCCCCACCGTGGCCGGGCACCCGTGGTCACCCCGTGCGGCGCTCGGCGCCCTCGCGCTTGCGGGCGGACTGGAGCCGGTAGGGCACGTCGATGACGGTCACCCCGGGCATGAACAGCAGCCGGGCCTTGAGCCGCAGTGCGCTCTGGTTGTGCAGCGGCTGCTCCCACCAGTGGCTCACGATGTACTCGGGGATGACCACCGACACCATTGCGCCCGGATCCGCTTCGGCCGTCTCCTTCACATGCGCGAGGACCGGCCCGACGACCTCGCGGTACGGGGAGTCGATGATGGTCAGCGGTACGCCGAGGTCGTACGCCGCCCACTTCTCGCGCAGCCGCACCGCGTCGTCGTCGGCTGCCGCCGTCAGTGCGGTGAGCGTGTCGGGTCGCAGCGCCTGGGCGAAGCCGAGCGCCTTGAGGGTGGGCGCCTGCACGGCGGAGACCAGCACGAACGCGTGGTGGCGGGAGGGCTTGCGTGGCTTGGCGTCCGGCGCGACGGCGACCTCCCTCGCCACCTGGTCGTAGTGCCGCCGCACGCCCTTCATCCCGAAGAACAGCAGCGGCATCGCGATGATCACCAGCCAGGCGCCGTGCGTGAACTTGGTGATCAGCACGATGACGAGGACGATCGCGGTCATGGTCGCGCCGACCGAGTTGATGGCGAGCGAGCGGTGGATGTGCCGCCGGTTCTGCTGCCCCTCGGGCGTCCGCAGCTCCTTGCGCCAGTGCTTGACCATGCCGGCCTGCGAGAGCGTGAAGGAGACGAAGACGCCGATGATGTAGAGCTGGATGAGCCGGGTCAGCTCGGCGTTGAACAGCACGATCAGGCCGATCGCGGCGAGCGCGAGCAGCACGACGCCGTTGGAGTAGACGAGCCGGTCACCCCGGTTGTAGAGCTGGCGCGGCGCGTACCGGTCCCGGGCCAGGATCGACGCGAGCATCGGGAAGCCGTTGAAGGCGGTGTTGGCGGCGAGGATCAGCACGCCCGCAGTGAAGGCCTGCACCAGGTAGAACAGGATGTCCACATGGCCGAACGTGGCGCGGGCGATCTGGGCGAGCGCGGTCGCAGTCGCGGTCCCCGCCGGCAGCCCCAACTCCGTTGGGTCGGCGGCCACATGGACCTGGAAGATCATGGCGAGCGCGGTGATCCCGGCGAACATGGTGACCGAAAGCAGGCCCATCGCGGCGAGGGTGTTGGCGGCGTTGCGGCTCTTGGGCCGCCGGAAGGCGGGCACGCCGTTGCTGATCGCCTCCACGCCCGTCAGCGCCGTACACCCGGAGGCGAAGGCGCGCATGGCAAGCAGGACGACGGCGATCCCGGTGTAGTTCCCGGTGGCGTGGATGGGCAGGTGGGCGGATTCGGCGAGGATGGTTGTGCCGGTGGCCAGGCGGACGGCGGCGACCGCGAACATCAGGTAGATCACGCACACGAAGCCGTACGTGGGAATCGCGAAGATGCGCCCCGACTCGCGTACGCCCCGCAGGTTCATGACGGTGAGCACCACCACGAAGGCCACGGACAGGGCGACTTGGTGGTCGTTGAGGGCGGGGACCGCGGAGGTGATGGCGGCGACGCCGGAGACGACGGAGACCGCGACGGTCAGCACGTAGTCGACGAGCAGCGCGCTGGCCGCGGTGAGCGCGGCGGTCGGCCCGAGGTTCTCGGAGCTGACGATGTAGGCGCCGCCGCCGCCCGGATAGGCGTAACAGGTCTGCCGGTAGGAGGCGACCACGACGATGAGCAGGAAGACGATGGCCGCGGCGGCGTACCAGGTGAGGTTGAGCAGGGCGGCTCCGCCGAGCGCGAGGATCAGCAGGATCTCTTCGGTGGCGTACGCGACCGAGGACAGCGGGTCGCTACAGAAGATGGGCAGCGCGAGCCGCTTGGGCAGCAGCGTCTCCCCCAGGCGGCTGGTGTCCAGCGGCCGTCCGACCAGCATCCGCTTCGCGGAACTCGAAACTCCCATAAGTGATGAAACTAGCTGTACCAGGCATATCGAAAGGTGTGCCGCACCGAGCGGCGCCGTTCGGGCGCCCGCACAGGCCCCCGCCCTGGCGATACGCCGGGGAAACAGCGAGCGCCGGCCCCGGGGTTCCGGGACCGGCGCGGCGCTGAGGAGGACGGGCGGTCTGATCAGGCGGCCACGGTCCGGGCGCGCTTGAGGGTGCGCAGGATGAGCCACTGGTCGCCCCAGGCCATCGCGGTGCCGATGACGGCCATCACGATGCCGAGGGTGAGCTGACCGGTCGCGGCTCCCAGCGCGAGGCCCGCGACGCCGAGTCCGTAGCGGATGACGAAGCGGACGACGAGCAGGCCCAGCGCCAGGAAGCGGGTGCGCTTGTTCTTCCAGAGCGACTTCATGTACCGGATGCGGGCCTTCAGGACGGTGAAGGCGAGCACGATCTGGACGATGGCGACGACCGGGATCAGCGCGTACAGGATCGGGTAGGCGCGGGCGATGTCGAAGATCCCGGCGAAGAGGCCGACCAGCGGGAAGTACCAGTTGGGCAGACCCTTGAGGACGGCTCCGTCGACGGTCGCCGTGGCGTCGGCCTGGGCCTCGACCTGGGTGTTGATCCGAACCGGCGTCTGCATCGCGACCGTGGCGCTCATGGCGTTCCCCTCACCTTTTCCTCAGTGCCGCCGGCCCTTGCCGACATCACTGATACTCCCGTCCGGGGCGGTCACGGCGGCAGAGTGAAGCGTCCTGACTGCCGCAGGACAAATGTCATCGCCCGCCGCCCGGTTCGGAGCGCGCCCTCACGCCGAGTGAGGCTCAGGCGTTCCGCCACGCGTGTGAACGCCCGCGACGGCGAACGGCTCCAGGGCCGGGCGGCGCCCCACCGTCCCCGTCCCTATTCGTCCCAGGAACGACTGGGACGCATCTCCTTGACACCCTCCGGACACAGTTGATGACACAGGGTCACTTACTCGGGGACCCCGCACCTTGGAGAACACACATGAACCGAAGCACCGTGCGCAACAGCGTCGTCGCCGTCGCCGCCGTCATCGCCCTGTTCCCGACCACCGCCATGGCCGCCACGCCGACGGCCGCGCCCGCCACGGCGACCGTCGCCTCCGCGCACCACCACCGGGTGCTGCCCCACGGCACGGTGGCCGCCCCGCGCGGCCACCGGCTGCACGTCCGCTCCGGCGCGGGCGTCACCTACCGGACCACCGGCACCCTGCGTTCGGGGCGCAGGGTGCCGCTGGTCTGCAAGACGATCGGGACCTCCGTGCACGGCAACAAGATCTGGTACCGCGTGGCCGTGCAGCACGCCCGCTACGTCTCCGCCCGGTACGTCCGCGTCACGGCCGCCCCGGCCGTCCCGTGGTGCTGACCGGGGCCGGCGGCTGAACCCACAACTTCGCCCGTTCGCCCCAGGGGCCGGAGCTTGGCTCCGGCCCTCCAGGGGTACAGATGCCCCTGGAACGGGATCTTGTGGACTTTTTGGAGGGACCGCGTGGCCCAGTGGCGACCGTTGCCCGAGTCGACCCGGCCCGAAACGAGGCTGTTGATCGAGGAGTTGAGGCACCTCAAACAGTCGATGGGCCTGAGCCTGGCCGGACTGGCCCCCCGCACCGCCTACAGCAAGTCGGCCTGGCACCGCTATCTGAACGGGGACAACTTTCCGCCCCGCAGCGCGGTGGACGCCTTCGGAGCCCTCGGCGGCCCCGAGCACCACGCCCGGCTCCTCGCCCTCTGGGACCAGGCAGTACGTCCCCCGGAGCCCGTGGCCCCACCGCCCCCGTCGGCCGAAGCGCCCGCGCTGCCCGCACCGGCGCCGCCCCGCCGCCCGCACCGCCGTACGGTGACCATCGCCGCCGCGCTCGCCCTGGTCGGGTCCGCCGCCTGGGCCGCCGTCCCGCACGGCCCCACCGCGAGACCCGCGCCCGCCGCGTCGCCCGCCTGCCGGGGTGCCAGCTGCCAGGGCGCCGACCCCGCCGTCTCCCCCTGCCGCACCGACGCCCGCACCCAGAGCGCACTGACGACGGCCTCGTACGCGGTGAAGCTCCGCTACAGCCCGTCCTGCGACACCATCTGGTCCGAAGTACGCAACAGCTCGACCGGTACCGACACCGAGAGCCCGATGCTGGTCGCTCCCGACCCGAAGGAAGCGGAGGCGTGCGCGGAGGTCGGCCACAAGATGCTGTGCACGGGCGACGTCGAACCGTCGCCGCCGGGTTAGCCCCGGGCCTCAGCCCGGAACGCCGCCCCGCTCCTCAGCCGCCGACCGCCGTCCCGGCCTTCTTCCAGTTCTCGCGCAGCCGAGCCAGGTAGTCCCCCGCCTGGCTCCCCGGCTTCGCGCCCCGCGCGAACGCCGCCATGTTGCCGCCGCCCGCGTTGTAGCCGAGCGCCATCAACTCGTCGCGCGAGTACGGTCCCGACCAGTGCGAGGGCAACTGCTCGGACATGTCGTGGAGGTACCAGGCCGCCGCCTCCACCGCGAGCGCCCGGTCGTCGGGCAGCTCCTCCCACTTCCGCGACGCGAAGTCCCGCCCGCGCTTCGTCTGGTCGAACGCGGCCCGGTGCATGTTCGCGATGCCGAAAGCCGCGTCCGGCTTGTACTTCTGCCAGCTCCGCTCGAACGCCGGGTCGTGCGGCTTGTAGTCCTCGTTGTAGAGGATCGCCATCAGCAGCTGCGCGCTGATCCCGGCCTTCTTCGCGTACGTCCGCACCTGCGGCGCGTAGTCGGCGGGATCGTACGTGCCGCCCGGCGTCGGCGCGGCCTTCGCCGGAGCGGACGCGGAGGCGGAGGCGGACGGCGTGGGCTTCGTGGACCCCGGGTCCGCGTGCGTGCCGACGTACCGCGTGCACCCCCACCCGAGGAGCGCGGCAACCGGAAACACCAGCCACCGCGCCCGCAGACCCCGTTTACGCTCAGCCTTCACCATCCGCTCAGCCAAACACACCTTCACGCGCCGCCGCCACGAAGGCCCCGAAGGCCTCGGGGGTGGTGGTGAAGGCTCCGCCTTCGGTGTTCTTGGAGTCCCGGACGGCTATCCGGCACGGCTGAGCGGCGATTTCAACGCAGTCGCCTCCGCCAGCTCCGCTGTACGTGGACTTCTGCCACGCGGCTCCGCCGAGGGGGGCGCACTCTATGCACTCGCCTCCGGTGTTGCCGCTGTACGAAGACTTCTGCCAGGCGGCACCGCCGAGGGGGGCACACTCTATGCACTCGCCTCCGGTGTCACCGCTGTACGACGACTTGCGCCAGGCGGCTCCGCCGAGGGGCGTGCACTCGATGCAGTTACCGCCCGTGTCGCCGCTGTACGACGACTTACGCCACGGTGCGCCCGTCAGGTTCTGGTTGGTCCCCATAACGCTCCTCCATTACGCGGGCGATCAGTGCCGCCGAGCGTTCGACAGAGAGCGAGGCGGCCTGCAAATGATCGTAACGGAGTGAACCCTCCTTGACGGCTTGCTGGTTGGCGGTCATATGGCCCTGGATGAAGTCCTCCGTGTAGACGATGTCCGGGTCGTCATCGAAACGGAGCAAGGTGAACGACCCCATCAAGCCCGCATGCTCGCCCACCTCGAACGGCAGCACCTGCACCTTCACCCATTCCCGCTCACGCAGGTCCAACAGGTGCGCCAGTTGCCGTCGCATGACGTCACGGCCGCCGATCTCCTGATGCAGCACCGCTTCGCTCATCACGACCCACATCAGCGGTGGCGTATCGCGCTCCAGGATTCGCTGCCGCTCCATTCGGGCCGCCACCCTGGCATCGAGGTCCCCCTCGGTCCGTACGCCGAGCACGGCACGTGCGTACTCCGGCGTCTGGAGAAGGCCGTACACCAACTGCGCCTGGTACGTGGAAATGTAGGAGGCCGTCGCCTCCATCTCCGCGTACTGCTGGAACCACGTCGGGAGCTGGCTGCGCAGCACCAACCCCACGAGCCGCGTGAACATCCCATCCGTACCCAGCGCCGCGTCGACCCGCTCCGAGAAATCACGGGTCGGGACCTTGTGGGCGGTCTCGATCTGGCCGACCAGGGAGCCGGTGACGAAGATGCAGCCGCCCAGCGCTTCCTGGGTGAGGCCTGCGGCCTCGCGGCGCCTACGCAGCTCCGAGCCGTAGTAGTCCAGCGGCGACGCGCTGGGGTCGAGGTGTCGGATGTTGGCCATGGCGGGCACCTCCGGGATCACGCGGCGTCGCGTACGGTCGGTTCATCGCCGAGCGTAATCGCCTGATCGACCCTGGGTGACGCAAATCACCCAACTCCCTTCAGGAGACGGTCAGTACGGCGTTGCCCCGCACCTTCCGGGCGCGCAGGTCCGCGATGACCTCGGCCGTGCGCGACCAGTCCCGTACCGAACCGATCTCCGGGTGCAGGCGCCCGGTGGCGACCAGGCGGACCAGGGTGGCGAGGTCGGCCCCGTACGTCCTGTCGGAGGTCGTGTAGTCGAAGTGGGCGATGCGGGCCTGGCTCGGGCCCTTGAAGAAGTCGAAGAAGTCGAGGGTCACCGGCGTACGGCTGGCCTGGCCGAACCAGACGAGCAGACCGCCCGGCGTGAGGAGGGCGAGGGCGGCGGGGAGCGAGTCGCCGCCCACCGATTCGAGTACGAGGTCGTACGGACCCTCGGTGTCCGTGAGCGATGTGGCCACCACGGCCGCGCCCAACTCCCGCAAGCGGGCGCCCCGTTCAGGAGTGGCGACGACCGCGGTGACCGCCGCTCCGGACGACGCGGCGAGCTCGGTGACGTAGTGGCCGACTCCGCCGCTCGCGCCGGTGAGCAGGACGCGGCGACCGGCGACGGGTCCGGCCGCGCGCAGCAGCCGGAGCGCGGTGATCCCGGCGAGGGGCAGGGCGGCGGCGGTCAACGCGTCGACGCCGTCCGGCAGTTCGGACACACTCGCGCTCGACACCGCGACGCGTTCGGCCCAGCCGAACGCGGGCGGGTGGGCCACGACCCGGGTTCCGGCGGCGGGGCCGCTGCCGTCGGCAGCGGGGCGTACGACCGTCCCCGCCACGTCCTTGCCGGGCCGCCAGCCGGGCCACGTACGGTCAAGCTGCCCGTCGAGCTGGAAGGTCTCGCCCCGGTTGACCGAGTACGCCTCGACCGCGACCACCAACTCATCGGCGGCGGGGGCGGGTTCGGGGGCCTCGCCCAGGATGACGGGCTTGTCCGTGTCGGCGGGGGAGCCCGGCAGTACGGCCTTCATGGCAGGTGCCTTTCAGGAGGAGGGTCCGGGTTCAGACGAAGACGACGTTCTTGGCGTGCAGCGTGTCGGCGAAGAACTCGCGCACCTCGGCGATGCGGCCCTCCCGGATGGTGAACACGGCCAGGCAGTGCTGGTCGTAGCGCAGGCCCGACTTGGCGAGGCCACGGGAGTTCCACTCGGCGAAGACGCGCTCGCCGTCCGCGATGACGCCGCCGAACTCCAGCTCCAGCGACTCCGGCACGAGCCGCGACAGCATCGCGGGGATGAACTCGTCCAGGATCTCGCCGGGGCCGGTCCAGGTCCGCGACAGCGGGAGGTCACCGGCGAGGGTCCAGGTGGCGTCCGGCGAGAAGAACTCGCGCAGGGCGTCGAAGTCGCCGGTGACCAGGGTGTCCATGTAGGCGAGGACGACAGCCCGGCTGGCCTCGGTGACGTTCGCGGGGGCGGCTGAGGTGGTGGTCTCGATGCTCATTTTTCTTAATCCTTCGTGTTCGCTGCATTTGTGGTGTTCATCGGTATTCGCCGTGTTCGCGGTGTCTCTTTCCGACACCTGAACACTAGGAACGGGGGCCCGCCCGAGGGAAAGACCTGTTCGGGACCGGCTCATGCCGTACCGGCATAACCGCTGCTCACGACCGTTCGTATGCTGCTGGGCATGTTCGAACTCCGCCGTCTGCGCTACTTCCTCGCCGTCGCCGAGGAGCGGAACTTCACGCGCGCCGCCGAACGTCTGCACATAGCCCAGCCCGCGCTCAGCCGTCAGATCCGGCAGCTGGAACAGGAGCTCGGCGTACGGCTCCTGGACCGCACCACCCACTCCGTCGAACCCACCGACGCCGGGCGGTTGTTGATGGAACGCGGGGCCGAACTGTGTGCGGAGGCCGACCGGTTGTGGCGTGATGTGCGTGGCTTCGCCGAGACGGAGCGGGACGCGCTGACACTCGGGTACAGCACGAGCACGGGGTACGGCACGGCACCGGCGCTGCTCGCCGCCCTCGCCGAACGCCACCCCGCGCTCGCCGTGACGACCCGGCTGCTGACCACCGCCGAGATCGTCGCCGGGGTCACGGACGGCACCCTGGACGCGGGTCTGGTCCGCTGCCCGCCGCCGACGCCCGAACTCGTCCGCACCCTGGTACGCCTCGAACCGCAGGGCGTACTGCTGCCCGCCGCCCATCGGCTGGCGGCGCGGGAGTCCGTCGAGGTGGCCTCGCTCGCGGGCGAGCGCCTGCTGGTGCATCCGCGCGAGGCGAACCCCGGGCACTTCGACGCGATTGTGGGGATCTTCGCGGGGGCGGGTCTTGAGCCTCAACTCCTGTTGCGGCAGCTGTCGTTCGACGCCGCGCACTCGCCGGTGCTGCGGGGCGAGGCGGTCTCCGTCATCGGGGAGTCGGCGGTGGAAGGGCTGCCGGGGGCGCTGGCGTGGCGGCGGTTGCGGCCGGCGTCCACGATCGAGCTCCATCTGCTCACGCGGGGCTCGGGGCGCCGCCCGGCCGTCGCCAACCTGCTGCGGACCGCCTCCGAGACGGCCCGCGCGCAGGGCTGGCTCCACTCCCCGGCGTAGCCGCTCCGCGCACTGCCCTTCGGCTGCGGACCGTGCGCGGCTCCGCCAGCGCGGACAGGTCGGCTGCGGACCGTGCGCGGCTGATCGCGCAGTTCCCCGCGCCCCTAACAGGATGCCGCCGACCGGCATGTGCTCTTGGCTGCGCGCTGCCCTTCGGCGGCGGACCGTGCGCGGCTCCGCCAGCGCGGACAGTTCGGCTGCGGACCGTGCGTGGCTGGTCGCGCAGTTCCCCGCGCCCCTAACAGGGTGCCGCCCGACCGGCACCGCCTTGCGCGGCGAAGCCGCACAGTGTCACAGCCCCGCGCCCCTAACAGGATGCCGCCGACCGGAACGTTCCCATGGCCTCCCTCACCTCATCCAGGGTGGTCTCGGCGATTTCGTTCGCCCGCTGGTTTCCCTTCTCGATCAACTCTCGTACGTGCGTGAGGTCTTGGGCGTATTCCGCACGGCGGGCCCGGTGCGGGGCGAAGTGGGTGTTCACGGCTTCGGTGACCGTCTTCTTCAGTGCCGCCGATCCGCCGTCGCCGATTTCGGCCGCGACCTCGTGCGGGTCACGGCCGCCCTGGCAGAGCGCGGCGAGCAGTACGAGGTTGCTGACCTCGGGGCGGGTCTCGGGGTCGAAGGTGATGCGGCGCGTCGCGTCGGTCTTCGCGCCCCGGATCAGGCGCGCCGTCTCGTCCGAACTCGCTTGCAGGGCAATGGAGTTGGCCCGGCTTTTGCTCATCTTGCCGCCGTCCGTGCCGAGCAGCAGGGGCGCGGCGGACAGCAGCGCCCGCGGCTCGGGGAAGACGCGGGCGTACCGCTCGTTGAAGCGGCGGGCGATGGTACGGGTCAACTCCAGGTGCGGGAGCTGGTCCTGGCCGACCGGGACCAGGGTCGCCTTGCAGAACAGGATGTCGGCGGCCTGGTGCGCGGGGTAGGTGAACATGAGGCCCGAGACGGCGGCCTGGCGGGAGTGGGCGATCTCGTCCTTGACCGTGGGGTTGCGGCCGAGTTCGGCGACCGAGACCAGGCTCAGGAACGGCAGGAGCAACTGGTTGAGGGCGGGGACCGCGCTGTGCGTGAAGATCGTCGCGCGGTCCGGGTCGACACCGGCGGCGAGATAGTCGAGGACGAGGCCCACCACGTTCTCGTCGAGGCGCTCGGCGACGTCTCTGTCGGTGAGCACCTGGTAGTCGGGGATGACGAGGAAGAGGTCGACGCCTTCGTTCTGGAGCCGCACCCGGTTCTGGAGGGTGCCGAAGTAGTGCCCGAGGTGGAGGGCGCCGGTGGGACGGTCGCCGGTCAGGATGCGGTCGGCGGTCCTCGCGGGAGCGGCGCCGGGGGCGGTGACGGTGGGCGCGGCCTCGACGGTGGTCGTGGGCGCGGCGGTGGTGGTGGTGTGCATTGCGGGCTCCTCGGGGGCAGTGGGATGCGGGGCCGGGCCTGGACGGCGCCCACTGCTTGACCAGCGAGGGCAAGGGCAACAAAAAGGGGCCGTCCATATTGAACGGCCCGCGATGGTGTCGCGCGTGAGTCGTGGCCGCTCCTAGAAGGAGCGCCACCAGCAGAGGTGAGAGGACTGCGACGCGGACGACATGCGGCCACTGTAGCCCGCGATGATGCCGGGCCCCAGGAACAAAGGGCCCGGCATTACGGTGTCTTTGCCGACGGTCCGCAGGCGCCGCAGGGGACGGTCAGTACAGGTTCTGGTACATCTGCCAGCCGCCGCCGATCCGCACGCGGTCGGTGTAGCTTCCGGCGCCGTTGCCGGGGTAGCGCCACAGCACCCCGTCGGTGTCGCGGGCCACCAGGTCCGACTTGCCGTCGCCGGTGATGTCGCCGACTCCGGCGAGCGCGTTGTACACGCCCCAGCCCGCGCCCATCCGGACCCGGTCGTTGAAGGTGCCCTTGCCGTTGCCGTCGTAGCGCCACAGCACGCCGGATCCGTCACGGGCGAGCAGGTCGCCGAAGCCGTCACCGTTCAGGTCGCCCGCGCCGATGACGGTGTTGTAGGCCTGCCAGCCGAAGCCGATCTTCACGGGATCCTTGAAGGCGCCCGCGCCGTTGTCGGCGTACATGTACAGATCGCCGGAGGGGGTGCGGGCGAGCAGATCGGGGCGGCCGTCGCCGGTCAGGTCGCCGGGGACGGTGAGCACGTCGTACGCATTCCAGCCGGCCCCGAGCGCGAGGTGCGGGCCGCCCGGCGCGAAGGGTTTGCCCGCCGCGCCGTCGTAGCGGGTGAGCTGCCCGGACGCGTCGCGTACGAGGAGGTCGTTGTCGCCGTCGTTGGTGAGGTCGCCCGCCGGGATGTAGCGGGAACTGGTCGGCCAGCCCGGGGCGGACGGCCCCGGGGTGACGTCGCCGGTGCCGGTGCCGGTGCGGATGGTGAGGCTGCCGCCGGGGGTCAGGGCGAGGAGGTCGCCCTTGCCGTCGCCGTTGTAGTCGCGCCACACCGCGGGCTGCGTGGAGGTCGTCGCGGTCATCAGGCGGGTGGTGTAGGTCCCGGTGGGGTCCTCCCACAGGGCGGTCGGGCGGTTCTCGGGACCGCCCACGGATATGCCGCCGCGCGCGTACCCGGTGGTGTTGGTGCTGAGCTCCTTGGCCTGGCTCCAGGCGCCGCCGACGCGGGAGGCCACCACGAAACGGTCGGCGTCGCCGCTGTCGGCGGGCTGGCTCCACCCGGCGCACACCGTGCCGTCGGCGCCGATGTCCGCGGCGAAGGGCGTCGCGCCCGCGTACTGCGTCGAGAGGGTCTGCACCGGCTCCCAGGTGCCGGTGGCGGCGGCCCGGGTCGTGGTGCGGATCCAGTAGCCGTCGGTGCCGGACCGGTAGTCGGACCAGACCAGCGTGACGTCACCGTCCGGGCCGGGCAGCGGGGACGGTACCGCGTCGCCGAAGCTGTCCGTCGGGGCGGCCGTCTCGACCGGGCCCCAGGCGGCGGCTCCGGCCGGTCTCTGGGCGTAGTCCAGGGCGCCGTTCGCCAGCCACGCCATCGCGAGGTCACCGCGCGGGCCGAGCGCCAGCTTGGCGTGGCTCGCCGTGACCGGGTGGTCGAACGTGTCGTGCGGGGCGCTCCAGGCGGTGTCCGCCGCGCCCTGCTCGGCCGACTTGAACGCGGCGCCCGCCGACCCGTACTCGGTCCACACCGCCGTCACCGACCCGTCGGCAGCCACCGCGACCTGGGGGTACGCGTCCTGGACTCCGGCGGCCGTGGCGTCGAGCCGGGCGGGCGCCGACCAGGCGCCGTCCGCGCCGGTGCGCTCGGCCGCGTACACCTCGTACTGCGGGTCGACGCCGTGCGCCCACACCACGACGGTGCGGCCCGCGGGGGTGCCCGCGAGCTGAATGTCCTGGATCCGGTCGGCGGCGGCTATCTGCACCGGCGACGACCAGGACGCGGCCCCGGCGGGCAGCGCCGAGGTGAGCAGCCGGGCCCCTGCGGCGGCCAAGTCGACCCAGGCGACGGTGAGCGAGCCGTCCGGCGCGGCCAGGACGCGGGCGTCCACGGGCGAGGAGGTGTCGTAGGTGGAACTCGCCAGGGTGCGGGCGGCGCCCCACTTGGTGCTGCCCGCCGGGCGCACCGCGACCAGCAGGTCGCGCTGCGAGCGGTCGGCGGCGAGCCGGGACCAGAGCCCAACTACCGTGCCCTGCTTGGTGGTTCGGGTGTCTATGAGGGTCTGGATGGTCGTACCGTCGGTGAGCGCCGAAGGGGCGCCCCAGTGGTCGGATGCGAGGGCCGGGGTGGGGTGCGGTCTGGCCGTCGCACCCGTCGTTCCGAGTGCGCCGAGGGCCAGCGCGGGCGTCAGCGCAGCGCCCACCGCCCTGCGCAGGAGCGTGCTTCGCCGGCCGTGCTTGTTCTCTGCCACAAGTACTCCGCCTCATGCGTGGGAAGCATGCGGGGTACGCGAAGCCGCGCGTGCATGCCGCGCGAGGATAGAGAAGCCGCCCGGCTCGGGCCCCCCATGCGAGTAGCGGGGAGGTTAACAGCGTCTGCCGAATCCCGAACTCCCCTGCGGGGACTAGTTGTTGACGCAACCGACTGGGGGCGGACTACGTGTGGGGACTACTTGTCGGCGGGCTGCATGTGGGGGCTACTTGTGGGCGTGGCTCCCCACGTAGAACAGGAGCCACACGAATCCGGCGAAGACATGGGTGCCGAAGATGTAGAACCCGGCGCGCAGGGCGATGCCGCGCTCCTGACTCTTCTCGCTGTCGGCCACGGGCCACCTCCTCCTGGTTCGGCACCAGGGTACGGGGAGGGTCCGGGGCTCGGCGGGAACCTTCAGTTCTCGTGGGTGTAGAACCAGTAGAACGACGCCGCGAACATCGCCCCGCCGAAGGCCAGCCCCATGCCCGAGGCCCTGATGATGCTCTCGCCGGTCAGGCTGTGCAGGAAGCCGATTCCGACGCCGAACAGGGCCCCGTACGCCGCCGCGCGCCGTTCGCGGGAAAGGCTCGACTGGATGCTGAGGAGCCCGACGCCCAGAGCCATGATCACGACGCCGGACACGACACCGAGGGCGATGTTGCCGCCGGTGACCTGGCCACCGGCGCGATCGATGGCGGCCGCGTAGATGCCGTACACCACTCCCAGGACGACCGGGATCGCGAGGACGGCCCCGCTCGGACGGTGGGCGATCGGGCGTCCGTGGCGGTGACTCCTGGCGGGTACCGAAGCTTGTGCGGCCATGGCGGCACTCCTTCCGCTTGCCGACGGGCGCGGCGCGTGCCCGTCCCCCATACAGCCCACACCCGCGCGCGCCGCCCGGCAACCCGGGATTTCGTGGACGGGTGCGCAGCTTCCTGTCGGCGGTGCTGATCGTCCTGGCGGCCGTCCTGGTCCCGCTGGGCGCGATCTCCACCTGGACCAAGACGGAGATCGGTGACCGCGACCGGTACGTCTCCGCCATGGCCCCGCTCGCCGGGAACGACGCCGTGCGCACTGCGGTGGCCACCCGGGTCACCGACGCGATCATGACGAACATCGACGTGGGGCCGCTCCAGGCGCCGGTGGCCTCGCTGGTCGGCGGGGCCGTGCGGTCGTTCACCACCACCTCCGCCTTCCAGGGCGTGTGGAACACCGCGAACCGGGCCGCCCACGCGAGCGTCGAAGCCGCCCTCACCCAGAACGGCGGCGGCAACAACGTCCGCATCGACCTGGCTCCCGCGATCGAGCAGATCAAGAACGAACTGGAGGCACAGGGCGTGCCGTTCGCGAACGAGATCCCCGTGGAACCCACCGACCTCACCGTCGTCGAATCGACGAAGCTCGGTCCCGTCCGCACCGTCTTCCGGTGGCTCCAGCGCATCGGCGTGTGGGGCGCGATCGCCGTGCCGGTGGTGGCGGTCGGGGCGGTGTTCGCGGCGCCGCGCCGGCGCCGCGCCCTGATCGGGGTGGGCCTCGGGCTCGCCGTGGGCGCGGTGGTCCTGCACGTGCTGGTCGCCGTGGGCCGCTCGCTCACCCTCGACGGGCTGCCCGCGGACTCCGACCCGGCGGCGGCGGGCGCGGTCTACGACGCGCTCACGGACTCCCTGTCCGCGGCGGCGTGGGGGGTGCTCGCGTTCGGGCTGCTGCTCGCGCTGGGGGCGTGGCTCACGGGGCGGCGGCTGCGGCGAGAGCGGCCAGAGACCGAAGCGCCTCGGCCAGGACCGGAATCGGCGGGGTCGCCAGGCCGATCCTGACCGCGTCCGGCACCCGGCTCCCCACCGCGAACGCGGTACCCGGCGTCACCGCGATCCCCAGCCGCTCGGCCGCGGCCGCGGCGAACGTCTCGGCCCGCCAGGGCGCGGGCAGCTCCCACCAGCAGTAGTACGCGGCCGGGTCGCTGCGGACGCGGAAGCCGCCGAGGTGCCTGCGCACCAGCTCGTACCGCTCGGCCGCATCGGCCCGCTTGGCGGCGCCGACCGCCGCCACGGTCCCGTCAGCGGCCCATCGCACGGCCGCCTCCAGATTGAACCGCCCCGCCGTCCAGGCCCCCGAGCGCAGGGCCCGCGCGAGGTCGTCCGCGCGGGCGGCGGGCACCACGAGAAACCCGGTGGTGAGCCCGGGGGCGAGCCGCTTGGAAAGGCTGTCGACGAGCACCGTCCGCTCGGGCGCGTACGCGGCGAGGGGAGGCGGGGGGTCGGCGGGACTGCTGGGGGTCGGGGCGCCGCCCGGCGGCCGGATGCCGCCCGAGGACCGGACGCCATCCGGCTGCCCGGTTCCACCCGGCGGCTCAATTCCGCCCGGCAACCCGCCGCCGGGCGGCCCGTCGCCCAGCGCTCGCGTGTCGCCCGGCTGCCCCGTACCGACCCGCGGCGCCAGGAACGCCCATGTCGTGTCCTCGATTGCCCACAGGTCCAACTCGCCCAGTTCACCGGCCAGTTCGCGGCGCCGCTCCTCCCCCATCGTCAGGGTGAGCGGGTTGTGCAGGGTCGGCTGGAGGTATACCGCGCTCAGCGGGGTGCGGCGGTGGGCCGTGGTCAGGGCGTCGGGGCGCAGGCCCTGTTCGTCCATGTCGATGGGCACCAGATCGATGCCCAGGCGCTCGGCGACCGCTTTGACCAGCGGGTACGTCAGCTCCTCGACGCCGATCCGGCCGCCGGGGCGGACCAGGCAGGACAGTGCGGCGGCGATGGCCTGGCGGCCGTTCCCCGCGAAGAGGATGCGCGCGGGGTCGGGCCGCCAGCCCGGCCGGGCAAGCAGCGAGGCCGCGGCCTCGCGGGCCTCGGGCGTGCCGTCGGCCGCGGCGGGGCGGGTGGCCGCAGTGAGGACGTCGGGCCGCAGCAGCGCCCCGAGCGAACGCGCCATCAGCTCCGACTGCCCGTCCGCCACCGGGTAGTTGAGCTCCAGGTTGACGGGCGTGCGGCCGCTGTCCTCGGCGAGGACCGACCCGGGGTGCGGCGGCGCGGCCCGTACGAACGTGCCGCGCCCGACCTCGCCCACCACCAGACCCCGGCGGCCGAGCTCCCCGTACACCCGGATCGCGGTGGACACCGCGATGCGGCGGCGGCGCGCGAAGGCGCGCTGGGTGGGCAGTCGCTCGCCCGGCTTGAGCGTCCCGGAGGCGATCTCCGCCTCGACCTCGTCCGCAATCCCGCGGTAGTCCACGCGGCACCCCCTTCGACCGATTCCCTCATTGCACCGAGAGCAAAGATCTTATTGCACCGATGAGTTGGCCCGCCTAGCCTCCTTCTCATGTCCCGCACCTACACCGACGAGGGCACGGGCGACGCCCTGCTCCTGGTCCACGGCCACCCCTTCGACCGCACGATGTGGGCCCCGCAGATCGCGGAGTTCTCCCGTACGCACCGCGTGATCGCCCCCGACCTGCGCGGCTACGGCAGCGCGCCGGTGGTCCCCGGCACCACCGCGCTCAGCGTCTTCGCCGAGGACGTGCGGGCGCTCGTGGACGCGCTCGGCATCGAGCGCTTCACGCTGGGCGGCCTCTCCATGGGCGGCCAGATCGTCATGGAGTGCTACCGGCTCTTCCCGGAGCGGATCAACGGCCTCGTCCTCGCCGACACCTTCCCCACCGCCGAGACCCCCGAGGGAAAGGCGGCCCGCAACGCGATGGCCGACCGGCTGCTGAGCGAGGGCATGCGGGGCTACGCCGACGAGGTCCTGGACAAGATGGTCGCCCCGTACGCCGACGCGTCGGTACGGGCCCAGGTGCACCGCATGATGACTTCCACCCACCCCGAAGGGGCGGCGGCGGCCCTGCGCGGCCGGGCCGAACGCCCGGACTACCAGGACCTGTTGACGACCGTCACCGTCCCTGCGCTGGTCGTGGTCGGCCGCGACGACTCATACACGCCGGTATCGGACGCCGAGGCGATGCACGCCGCGGTGCCCGGATCGTCGCTGGCCGTCATCGAGTCGGCCGCCCACCTGCCGAACCTGGAACAGCCGGACGCCTTCAACCACGCCCTGCGCGCAATCCTCGCCCGGGTGGCGGCGAAGGCAAAGGACCGGCAACCGTCCCCCGCCTCCCGCCGTCTTTGAGGGAGGATTCGGGCGTTCTACCGTACGGCCGACGTGGGGGGGGATGCCGACTTGGACACCTTGGGGACCGGGACCGTGCCGGACTGGTCGGTGATCGAGGGGCGGCGGCATCCGTGGCGGTGGGTGTCCGGCGTCCTCGGCGCGCTGCTGCTCGCCGGGGTCAGTGTCGTGGTGGGGTGCCGGGCCGCCGATTCGGACGGGGTGACGCCGGTGCCGCAGGCCCTCGCCTTCCTGCCCTGGCTGCTCGTGCCAGGAGGGGCGGGGCTCGCCCTCAGCGTGCTCGCGCGCTGGCGTACCGGCATGGTCTGGGGCGTCGCGGTGCTCGCGGTCACCGGTTGGTACACCCAGCCGTACGGCGCCGCGGTCACCCGGCCCGGCGGCGCCATCCTCGCCGAGTTCGAAGTCCTCACCTCCAACACCGAGTTCGGGTGGGCCACGGACGATCTGATCGCCACCGTCAGGCGCGAGAAGCCCGACCTCGTGTTCGTCGAGGAGTGCAGCTTCCGGTGCGCCGACGCACTGGCCGCCGAGCTGCCCAAGGCCGACTACCCGTACCGCGACGTCGTGCGCGAGGACGGTTCGGCGGGGTCCGCGATCCTCAGCCGGTTCCCGCTCCGGGCCACCGAGCCCATCGCGTCCGTGATGGCGATGCCCGGCGCGGTGGTCACCGTCGGCGGCCGGGATGTGCGGATCCAGCTCGCGCACCCCTCTCCACCGCTGCCCGGCGACGAGGGGAAATGGCGCCAAGAGCTGGGCTGGGTAAGGGAGTTCGCGCGAGCGGTGAAGGGGCAGCCCGTCATCGTCGCCGGGGACTTCAACGCCTCCCAGGACCACGCCCTGTTCCGGTCGGTGCTCGATACGGGCGCTCTGCACGACAGTGCGCGGCTCACCGGGCAGTCGCGCGCCTACTCCTGGCCCGCCGACCGCACCACCCCGCTGCGCACCCAGATCGACCACGTCCTGGTGAGCGGCCACTTCAAGGTGAGCTCCGCGCGCTTCCTCACCCTGCGCGGCACCGACCACCGCGCGCTGCTCGTCCGGGTCGGCCTGTACGGCGGGTAGGCGGCTTGTGGGTGTCCGGTGCGGTACGGAGCCCTGAAGGGGCGCGGGAACCGCGCGGCCAGCCACGGCCCGTCGCAGCGACGAGCCGCGCTTCCCGCGGAGCGCTTGACGCCGACGTGCGGGGCCGGGGCCGGCGGGTCAGGATCGTAGGAGTCCAGGGGGGCGAGCAGGAGGCGTACCCGTATGCGCGCTGTCGCCGTCACGGCCTTCCGGGCCGAGCCCGAGCTCGTCCACATGCCCAAGCCGGAGCCGGGCGAGGGCGAGATCCTGGTGAAGGTCGAGTTCGCCGCGCTCAACCCGTACGACTGGCAGGTCATGGACGGCCTCCTTGAAGGGCGGGCGCCCCATGTGTTCCCGCTGGTCATGGGCGTGGACTTCGCCGGGCGCGTCGACGTGGTCGGACCCGGCGAGCACCGGTTCGTGGTGGGCGACCGGGTGTACGGGCAGGTGTCGCGGCCGCCGGTGGGGGCCGGGACGTACGCGGAGTACGTGACCGTGCCGCAGGACTCCGGGCTGGCCGAGGTGCCGGACAGCCTCGACCTGCGGTCCGCGGCGGTGCTGCCCACCTCGGGCATGACCGCGGCCCAGATCCTGGTGAGCGCGGCCGTGCTGCTGCCCGGCGAGAGCATGCTGGTCGTGGGCGCGGCGGGCGGGGTCGGCAGCGTCCTGACCCAGCTCGCGACGGCCCGCGAGGTGCGGGTGATCGCGGCGGTGCGGGGCGACGAGCGGAAGCGGATGACCGCACTGGGTGCCGTCGCCACGATCGACACGACCAAGGAGTCGCTGGAGTCCCGGGTGCGCGAGGTGTGCCCGCAGGGTCTCGACGCCCTGGTCGACCTCGTGTCGTCCACCCCGCAGGACTTCGCCGCGCACGCCCGCCTCGTGCGGACCGGCGGGACCGCGCTGACCACCCGCTCCGTCGCGGACCCGGCGCTCGTTCCGCCCGGCGTCGAGGCGGTCAACTTCGGGCTCAAGGCCTCGACGGCCCTGCTCGACCAACTCGCAGCGGCGGCCACCAGGGGCGACCTTTCGGTGCCGGTCGACGCGGAACTACCGCTGGAAATGGCCCCGCGGGCGCTCGCCCGGAACCGCGCGGGGGGCGCGCGCGGCAAGACGGTCTTCGCCGTGTGATTCGGGGATGATCCGGACACGGGGGTGCCCCGAGCCGCGCGCAACCGTTGACGGGAGGGGGCAGACGGGCGGGGAACGGGCGCAGGCACCCGCCCCGGGATGCGCGAGCGAGTGCGGTGCGCGCGGGTGCGGGCCGCATGGACGGAACCGTAATTGTTATCCACAGGCTGTGGATAACAATTACGGTTCCATTGGGCGTCCCGTTTGCACCAAGTGATCTCTTTACGGTGTCGTGTGGTCATGGCTGAACAGAAGCGGGCGGAGGGCGGCATACGGCAGGGGCGGCTCGCGCCGCCGGAATGGCTCATCGGCGGGCTGCGACCGGCCCCCGCCCCCATCCCCTGGCCCGCCGTCGCACGGGCCGCGGTCGCGCTGGCCGCACCGCTCGCCGTGGGCATGGCGACCGGGCAGGCCGCGTACGGCGCGCTCGTCTCCATGGGCGCGCTCAGCGGGGTCATCGGCGACACCGCCGACGCGTACCGGATGCGGATCTTCAACATCGCGGTGCCGCAGTTCTTCGGGGCAGTCGGCGTAACCGTCGGCAGCCTCGTCTTCGGGCACGGCTGGCTCGCGGTCGGCGCGCTGACCCTGGTCGCGCTGGTCTCCGGAATGATCTCCTCGATCGGCGCGGTCGCCTCCGTCTCCGGACTGCTGCTCCTGCTCAACGCCGTCGTCGGAGCGGGCCTGCCGATGCCGGGCCCCTGGTGGAAGGCGCCGATGCTGCTCAGCCTCGGCGGCCTGTTCGTGCTCCTGCTCAGCCTGCTCGGCTGGCCGCTGCGGCGCACCGAACCCGAACGCGCCGCCGTCGCCGGGACCTACCGCGCGGTCGCCGAAGCCATCGAAGCCGCCGCGACCGACGCGTACGACACCAGACGCCAGTCGGTCACGCAGTCCCTCAACACCGCCTACGACCTGATCCTCAGCCGCCGGGCCCGCGAACACGGCAGGCGCGGGGAGCTGGTGCGCCTGCTCGCCCAGCTCAACGTGGTGATCCCGCTCGTGGAGGCGGCCCCCGCGGTGCATCTGCGCGGCTGGGGCGTCGACGCCGCGATCCCGGCAGCCGTACGGCAGTTGGCGGGCGCGGTGGAGGAGGGCCGCACCGACTCACCCGAACTGCGGCTGCCCGCGCCCGCGACGCCCGCCGAACGCGCCCTGGACACCGCGCTGCGGCACGCCTTCGCCGTGGTGCACGACGCCGACCCCGGCCGGACCAACATCGACGACCGGCTCGGCCGCCCCGCCGCCCTGCGCATCCGGGTGCGCCGCGCGGGCCGCAACGTCCTGCTGTCCGGGGCGTCCTGGCGCTACGGCCTGCGGCTCGCGCTGTGCATCGGCCTCGCGCAGGTGCTGGTGTCCGTGATCCCGGTCGAGCGCTCGTACTGGGTCGCGCTGACCATCGTCTTCGTCCTGAAGCCCGACTTCGGCTCGGTGTTCGCGCGCGCCCTGACGCGGGCGATCGGCACGGCGCTCGGGCTCGTCATCGCGGCCGGCGTGCTCGCCAACGTGCCGCGCGGATGGTGGGACGTGCCGGTCATGATGGTGCTCGCGGCACTGATCCCGGCGTTCTCGGCCAAGGGCTACGCCTTCCAGACCGCGGCCATCACCCCGGTGATCCTGCTGCTCTCCGACGTCCTCAACCACCAGGGCTTCAACCTGGTCATGCCCCGCCTGTGGGACAGCCTCATCGGCTGCGCGATCGCGCTCGTCGCGGGCTATCTGCTGTGGCCCGAGAGCTGGCACACCCGCATCGGCGCCCGGCTCGCGGACGCGGTGGCGGCGACGGCGGACTACGTGGAGTACGCGTTCGGCTCCGAGGACGACCGGACCGAACGGGTCCGCCACCGGCGCCGCCTGTACCGGGACCTGTCGACCGTACGCAGCGAATTCCAGCGGGCGTTGACGGAACCGCCGCCCACCGGCGCGAGGGCGGCGGCGTGGTGGCCGCTGGTCGTCGCGGTCGAGCGGATCGTCGACGCGACGACGGCGGCGCGGGTCCGGGTCAACCACGGGGCGCGGCCGCCGGCGGCGGGCGAGGCCGAGGACATCGCGGTCCAGCTCCGCGAACTCGCCGACGGGCTGCGGGAAAGCGAGACCCTCGTGGAGGTTCGGGCCCAACTGGAGGGAGACGAGGAGGGTGTCCTCGCTCCGCTGAGGCAGGAGGTCCGGGCGGCCCGAGCGATCGCGTCGCCCGGCGCGTGAGCGCCGTCCCGGACCCGGTCGGTTCGGATGTGAGCCCGGGGCTCCCGGCACGATCGGGAGCCCCGGGACCCCGGGTCAGGCGGCCGGTTTGAAGGCCGAGGCCAGGCCGTTGCGCCACAGGCTGTTCACGCGGGACTTCTCCGTGCTGTTCGGGTAGGCGTTGCGGCACGACGTACCGGGACCGCCACCCGACATGAGCTCGCTGCACGGGCCCGAGTAGTGGTCCGGCAGACCGAGTACGTGCCCCGTCTCGTGGGCCACCACGCGGACCGAGTAGTACTGCTGGTTCTGGCCGTAGTCGAGGAAGATGTAGCCGCTGCCGTGCCCGTCGGTCGAGGCGTACGAACCGTTCTGCGGGTCGTTGCCCTCGTAGTACTCGAAGTCGGCGCCCGAACTGCTCTCCGCGAGGCGGACGTTCTGGACGGAGGAGTTCCAGATCTGCGCCGCCTGGGATATCTGCGAGCGGAAGCTGGGGGCGTTGGCGGTGCTGTAGGTGACCGTCACCGCGGCGGCGAGCGGGTTGGCGGCGCGCTTCTTGGCGACCGACTTCATCACGGCGTCGTAGAACGCCCGGTCGTTGGCGGCGGTGTGCTTGGCGCCCGCGGTGTAGTGCCCGGTGGCGGGGGTGGGGGTCGCGGCGGTGGCGGGGACCGCGCCGAGGCCCGCGAGGGCCATGCCGAGCGCGGCGGTCACAACAAGGGTGCGGGAGTGTCTCATGGGGGGTTGCCAATCGTTCGGGGATCCGCGCACGGCTGGGTGGGCCGACCGCGGGTGGCGTGCGACGACGGGTACGTCATCGTCGCGTTTCGGTGATTGTGGAGGCCACAGCGGCGCACGGGAATGATGCCGATCTGCGATAACTCCCGCGTATCAGCGTGGTTTTGGCCATCTGGTGCGACCACTGAGCGCGCCCTAACCTCGGCCGCATGGAGCTGGAGGTGAGACATCTGAAGCTGCTGTGCGCCATCGCCGACACCGGCAGTCTGCATGGCGCCGCGCGTGCGCTCGGCACGAGCCAGCCCGCCCTGACCACCCAACTACAGCGCATCGAGGCGATGTTGGGCGGGCGCCTCTTCGCCCGCGAGAGGACCGGCTGTGTGCCCACCGCACTTGGCCGGGGCGTGGTCGGCCGGGCCCGGCCACTGCTCGCCGGCCTGACCGCGCTGGTCACCGAGACCCGCGCCACCGCGGCCCGCGGCGCCGACGGCGACCGGCTGCGCATCGGCTCCACCGCGAGCCGCGCCATCCCCGGCTGGCTGCGCCGGCTGCGCGAACGACTACCCCGCACCGAGACCCAGCTCCAGGTGGCGGTTTCGGCCACCGCACTGCTGCGCCACGTCGCGGCGGGCGACCTCGACGTCGCCTTCGTCCACGAGGTGGAGGGCTGCCCGCTGCGGGTGCCGCCGGGCCTGGACGTCCACGTCCTGGTGGAGCGCGAGCCGCAGTTCGTGTGCCTGGCCGCCGACCACCCGGCGGCCCGCCACCGGGTCGTGGACCTCGCCGACCTCGCCGCCGACCAGTGGATGATCGACCCCAGCGTGGACGGCGAGTGGGAGGGCCTGCGCCGGGTCCTGGACACCGCGGGCCTCAACCCCCGTGTCCTGCACGGCGATTACCTCACCGCGGCGGGCCTGGTCGCCACCGGCGAGGTCGTCACCCTCTGCCAGCCCACCTCCCTGCCCCGCCCCGACCTCGCCATCCGCCCGCTGCGCGACGACCCGCTGGGCGTGCGGCTGATGGTCGCGGTGCGCGGCGGGGCGTACGGAGGTGAGCTGGCCGGGGTGCGCGCGGATCTGGAGGCCGCGTACTGGGAGGCGGCGGCGTCGGCGCCCGCCTACCGCGAGTGGCTGGGGGAGCGGGGCTGGGTCGGGGAGCGGGCCCGGTCGTAGCGGCCCGCTCCACGGGGGTCTCAGCAGCCCATGGTCCACGTGTGCGACCCGCCCTGGTCGTTGGCGCCGCTGCTGTAGCCGACCTCCTGTCCGGGAGCGAGACAGATCGTCACGCGGCCGAGCAGCTCGCGGCCCTCGTACACCTTCACGTGGTCCTTGACCCCCGGCCCGGAGATGCCGTGGTTCGCCCAGGACGAGTCGTGCTTGAACATGTCGCCCTCCCACCAGTGGTCGTCGCCGCTGTGCTCGATCTTCATGCCGGAGAAGTTGGCGTCCGTCCAGACGCAGAAGAACCCGCTGCGGCAGGGCGCGGACGCCTGGGCGGCGGACGAGGTGGCCAGGACGGCTCCGGTGGAGATGAGGGTGGCGGCGAGGAGCACGGCGATTCGCTTCATGGGGACGGTTCTCCTGTCGTCGGCCGCTTGCTGAGCAGGGCGGTCGCCTGGACGAGGGCGTGCGCACGCAGCCGCTCGAAGTCGGCGATCTCGGCGGGGTGGCGGGCACGCACCTCGGCGAGACTCTGGTGGTTGTGGTCGGCTTCGGGCTGAAGGTTGTCGACGATCACCGAGGCCCGGAACCAGCCGGGCTGGTCGCCGTAGAGACGCTGCTGTGCGGCGGCGAGGCAGCCGTCGGTGTGGGTGCGGACGACGTACCCGGTGGGCAGGTCGACGGACAGCTGCGCCGGACCCGTGCCGAAGAGCGCGGCGGACACGCGCTGCTGCTCGGCGGGCGGCGAGCTCCGGCCGGGACGGGGCGGGACGAGCCCCTGACGGCTCAGACAGGTATCGGTCAGGCGCTGGGTGGCGGCTTTGATCACCTCGTCGGGGCCGGGGGCGGCGCAGCCCGCGAGGGCGAGGGCCCCGGCCAGCAGCAGTGGCGCGGCGGCCCGCGCACGAGAACGCATCGGCGGATCAGCCCGGCTCGCAGCCCATTTTGTTGTCGCTCACGCCGTCGAACTTGGTCGCCCAGGCGGTCCAGTTGTTGTCGTAGTCGTCCGGGAGGATCGCCCGGTAGAGGCAGTCGCCACCGCCCTGGTGGCTGATGGCGTACACGGTGACGCCGGCGTGCGAGTCGAAGGAGTAGGCGCGCCGCTTGATGCGGGGATCGGCCTCGCGGTACCCCGGCGGCTTGTAGGCCCAGGCCCCGCCCGCCCCCATCTGGTCGGGCCCGGACCAGAAGTAGACCTGTCCGGGCGGGACGGCGTGGACGGAATGGACGGCATGGATTGCGGGCGCGGCCGGGGCGGTGGTGCGGGCGGTGGGCATGGCGTGCGCCGTGGGTGCCGGCGCGGCGGCGAGCGCGGTCATGAACACGGCTGAGCTGACGAGGAGTTGACGCATGCGGGCGGTCCCCCGAGGTGGTGGCGATCGATCCGAGCGAGCTCACACTCCCCGTCGGTTTGCCCGGCCATGCGCCCTATCCCCCGCACGGGTGAGCAGGGCCGGGCATGCCCGCGCCGCTTACGTGGACGTGCGTTCCCCAAAGCCGCGATGGCCGGGGCCCGGCCAGGGGCGACTACGATGCGGTCGGCTTTCGTGTGCCCGGCGCAGCGGAAGCGAGGTGTGTGACATACCGCCATATGTCTAGCCGTCAAAGGATGTTCGGGCCATGCGCAGCACCACCAGCGGCAGAGGGCTTCAGCCCAACGTCCTGTCCCCGTTCGACACCGTTGTCATGGCGGTCGCGGGCAGCGCGCCCGCCTACTCGCTGGCCGCCACCACCGCCGTGCTCGTCGGCGCCGTGGGGCTCGCCGGTCCCGCCGCGCTGCTGTACTGCGCGATACCCATGCTCGGCATCGTGCTCGCCTTCGGGCGGCTCGGCCGGATCGACGTCAACGCGGGGGCCGCCTACTCCTGGGTCGGCCGCACCCTGCACCCCTTTCTCGGATTCCTCAGCGGCTGGGCGCTCGTCGTCGCCGCGACCATCTTCATGGTGGCCGGATCGCTGCCCGCCGGGCAGATGACGCTCGGCCTGTTCGACCCGGCGCTCGCCCAGAACACCGCCCTGGCCACCGCCACCGGAGCCGCCTGGTTCCTGCTCATGCTGGGGGTGGTGCTCGGCGGCGCCCGCCTCTCCGCACGGGCCCAACTCATCGTCTCCGGAGTCGAGTTGGTGATCCTCGTCGGATTCGGGGCGGGCGCCCTGATCCGCATCGGCGAGGGCGACGGCGTGACCGCCTTCGACTGGGGGTGGCTCGGATTCAGCCACTTCGACAGCGTGTCCGGGTTCGCCGCCGGCACCCTCATCGCCGCGTTCTACTACTGGGGCTGGGACGTCACCAGCAACCTCAGCGAGGAGACCCGCGACAGCCGCCGCACCGCCGGGCTCGCGGCCCTGATCGGAGTCGGGCTCGTCTTCGCCCTGTTCATCGCCTTCACCGTCGCCGTGAATGTGCTGCTCACCAGCGGCGAGATCGAGGCCCACCAGTCCAACGTCCTGGCCGTGCTCGGCGAGCGGATCTGGCCCGGCGCCGGCGGCAAGCTCATGGTGCTCGCCGTGGTCCTCTCCACCATCGCCACCCTGGAGACCACCCTCATCCAGGTCACCCGCTCGCTGTTCGCGATGGGCCGGGACCGCACGATGCCCGGCGCGCTCGGCACCGTACACCGGCGGTGGAACACCCCCTGGGTGGCGATCGTCGTCGTCGGCGCGGTCGCGCTCGTACTGTTCGTCGCCGCCAACGCGCTCGGCTCCGTCGAGGACATCATGGCCGACGCGCTCGCCGCGATCGGCCTCCAGACCGCCCTGTACTACGGCCTCGCGGGCCTCGCCGCGGTCGTCGCCTACCGCCGCACCCTCACCGAATCCATCAGCTCCTTCCTACTCGGCGGGGCCTGGCCGCTGCTCGGCTCGGTCTTCATGTTCTGCGTGTTCGGCGCCTCGCTGACCCGGCTCAGCGGCGCCGCCATCGCGATCGGCCTGGGCAGCCTGCTGGCCGGGGTCGTCCCGATGCTCTGGTACTGGCGCCGGGGCAGCGCCTACTACCGCCCGGCCCTCCTGGATGCCACCCGGTCCGCCGCGGCCGACGACCCGGCCGTCGGCCGCCGTACCAAAAAGCCCGGAAACGCGGGTCTCGGCCTGCCCACCGACTTCTGAGAGGCGGTACGCGGATGGCCGCACTGCGCCGCCGCTTCGACCGGAAACCGGCCGTGCGCTTCGATCCCGACCTCGGCGACCGGCCGCTCACCGAGGCCCGGCACGACATCGTGATCGGCCGCTGGCAGGGCGTGCGCGACCTGCTGCGGGCCACCGGTGACGACTGGCCGCTGCGCAGCCACCGGATCAGGCTGCTCGCCGACGCCGCCGCCGGGTCGTCCATCGTCGAAGCCTGGCGAGCCGCCGAACCGGACAACCCGGACGCGGCGGTGCTGCGCGCCGCGACCGAGGTCACCCGGGTGTTCAACGCCGCCATCGCGGCCGGGCGCGGCGCCGGAAGCGACCGCGACCGCATCGACGTCGCCGTCATGGCCTGCCTCGGCGCCGCCGACGCCCGCCCCGCCGACCCGATGCCCTGGGCCTCCCTGCTCACCGTGGTGCGGCTGTACGAGGGCGGGGTGGCCCGGCGCGAACTGCGCTCCTGGTGGGACGAGTTGCGCCGGCGCGACCCGTACCACTTCGAAGGCCACGTCCAGATGCTGCGCTACTTCTCCGCGCGCTGGCACGGTACGCACGGCTCGATGTACGACTTCGCGCGCGACGCGGCGGGCGCCGCCCCGGCCGGGTCACCGCTGCCGGTCCTGGTGCAGATCGCCCGAGTGGAGGAGTACCGCTATGTCGCCGAAGCCGCCAGGGGCACGCCGGTCCGGGGCTTCGGGCAGCACTGGACCCACGAGCTCGCCGTCACCGAACTCCGCCGCACCCACGACCGCTGGCTCGGCGGCAGAGCGCCGGGGCCGATCCGGCCGGAGGAGGCCGCCGAGCTCAACTACCTCGCGCACGCCGCCTGCTGCGCGGGCCTGACCCACGAGGGTGCCGAGCTCGTCGCGCTGCTCGGGGAACGGGTGGCCAAGGTGCCCTGGGCGTACACCGGCGACCCGGTGCAGCAGATCGCCCGCTGGCGCGGACAGCGCGGGAAGTAGCACCGCGCGACGACGCATTCGGGGCGTGCCCCGGCCCCTTCCCGGAATCGCCCGGGAGGGTCGCTAACCTTACGTGTCCGTGCTGGCCAGGGATCCCGGGCATCGAATCCCGGAACTGTGGCGCAGTGCGGTACGTATCGCACCCAACTCATGCGAAAGGCCTCGCCCATGGGCATTCGGAGCTTGCTGCGCAAGGTGTTCGGACGCGATCGCGCGGAGCGTGCCGAGACGGCGGCGGCTTCCGTACCGCCCCAGACGGAACGCACGGCCGAGGCGGCACCGGCACCGGTCGCGTCCGGCACGTCGGCACCCACCGTTCCGGCGCCGGGCCGGCGCGACCTGTCCACGGCGGAGGAACTCGTCGCCGCCGCCTTCGACGGCCCGCGCCCGCCGATCCCGTCCCCGTCCCACCCGGCGGAACCCTCCACCCCGGAGCCGGCCGACCCCACCGAACCCGCCGCGGAGGTGCCCCAGCCCCGCACGGAGTCGAACCCGGAACCGGTGAGGGCGACCGAGCCGGTGAAGGCGACCGAGGAGCCGGCGCGGGCGGAGGAAGCCGAGCCGGAGCCCAAGCCTGTGGCTGTGGCCTCCGAGCCGGAGGCCGAGCCAGAGGCTGAGCCCGCTGTGGCCTCCGAGCCGGAGCCGGAGGCCGAGGCCGAGGCCGTGGCCCCTGAGCACGTGCAGCTCGCCGAGGCGGAGCCCGAGCCCGTCCTGGCAGACGCCGAGCCCGAGCCCGTCACCCCGGTGGCGGAAGCGGAGCCCGAGCCCGTCGTAGCGGAAGCCGAGCCGGAGCCCGAGCCCGTGGCGGCAG
The DNA here is from genome assembly GCF_036231355.1 of Streptomyces sp. NBC_01431. Lineage (NCBI taxonomy): Bacteria > Bacillati > Actinomycetota > Actinomycetes > Kitasatosporales > Streptomycetaceae > Streptomyces > Streptomyces sp. NBC_01431. The sequence continues at coordinate 4,237,338 of NZ_CP109496.1, read as the reverse complement.
AAGCCGAACCCGAGCCCGCGCAGGCGGAGGCGGAGGCGGAGGCGGAAGCCGAGCCCGTGGCGGCGGAGGCCGACGCCGAGCCCGAGCCCGTGGCGGCGGAGGCCGAGCCCGAGCCCGTGGCGGCGGAGGCCGAGTCGGTCGCCGAAGCCGAGCCCGAGCAGGCGAAGGCCGAAGCCGAGCCGGTCGCCGACGCCGAGCCTGAGCTCGTCGTGGCAGACGCCGAGCCCGAGCCTGCCCCCGTACAGGCAGAAGCTGAGCCCGAGCCCCTGGCAGCGGAGGCCGAAGCCGAGCCGACCCCGGAGCCCGAGCCGGTCGCCGAACCCGAGCCCACCCCCGTACAGGCCGACGCCGAGCCCGAGCCCGTCGTGGCAGACGCCGAGCCCGAGCCCACCCTCGTACAGGCCGAAGCCGCGCCCACCCCCGTACAGGCCGACGCCGACGCCGACAAGCCCAAGGCCGCTGTCTCTGCCGCGCGGCTCAAGTCGCGGGCTCCTGGGCTCGTCGGGGCTTACAAGGCTGCCGGGGCCGCGGTCAAGAAGGCCGGGATCGGCGGGGTGCGCGCCAAGGTGTACCTCGTGCTCGACCGGTCCGGGTCGATGCGGCCGTACTACAAGGACGGCAGCGCGCAGGGCCTCGCCGAGCAGGTGCTCGGGCTGGCCGCGCACCTGGACGAGGAGGCCACCGTGCACACGGTGTTCTTCTCGACCGACATCGACGGGTCGGTGGACCTCACCCTCGACGCGTACGAGGGTGCCGTGGACGAGACGCACGCCGGGCTCGGGCGCCTCGGGCGGACCAGCTACCACCGGGCCGTCGAGGAGGTCGTCGAACACGTCGAGAAGGCGGGGCACGAGGGCCCGGTGCTCGTCGTGTTCCAGACCGACGGCGCCCCCGACGCCAAGCTGCCCGCACGGCAGGCGCTCGCCGATGTCGCCGACAAGCCGCTGTACTGGCAGTTCGTGGCGTTCGGCGAGGACGACTCGAAGGCGTTCGACTTCCTGCGCGCCGCGGAGGCCGACAACGATCACATCGGGTTCTTCCACGCGGGCCCCGCGCCGCGCGAGCTGAGCGACGCCGAGGTCTACGGCGGGCTGCTCGGCTCGTTCCGCCCCCAGGGTGGCTGACCGGGGGCCTTCGGCAGTGAGACGGTGACGGCGCCGACCGGCCCCCGGGGGTCGGTCGGCGCCGTCACCGTATCCGCCGGGCGCGACGGCGATGGAGCGCCCGATGGAACGGGTTTCCGCGAACCCCTCCGGCGGTGCCCGCCATTCGGACATCCCGGGCGGCCCGGGGCGTGGCGCCGGATAGGATTTAGCGCATGCCTTCGCCGACGTACTACGTTTCGACGCCCATCTACTACGTCAACGATGCCCCGCACCTGGGCCACGCCTACACCACGGTCGCGGGTGACGTGCTCACCCGCTGGCACCGCCAGCGCGGCGAGAAGGTCTGGTACCTCACGGGCACCGACGAGCACGGCCAGAAGATCATGCGGACGGCCGAGGCGAACGGCGTCACCCCGCAGCAGTGGTGCGACAAGCTGGTGGGCGAGGCATGGCAGCCTCTGTGGGAGCACCTGAACATCGCCAACGACGATTTCATCCGGACCACCGAGAAGCGGCACACCGACCGGGTGCAGGAGTTCGTGCAGGACCTGTACGACAAGGGCGAGATCTACAAGGGCGGCTACGAGGGCCCGTACTGCGTGGGCTGCGAGGAGTACAAGCTCCCCGGCGACCTGATCAAGTCCGATGACGGCACCGAGCTGTGCGCCATCCACAAGAAGCCGGTGGAGCTCCTCAAGGAGGAGAACTACTTCTTCAAGCTGAGCGAGTACGGCCCGAAGCTCCTTGAGTTCTACGAGGCGAACCCCGGCTTCATCCAGCCCGAGTCGGCCCGCAACGAGGTCCTGAACTTCGTGCGGCAGGGGCTTCAGGACCTGTCGATCTCGCGGTCCACGTTCGACTGGGGCGTACCGGTGCCGTGGGACACCAAGCACGTGATCTACGTGTGGGTGGACGCGCTGCTCAACTACGCGACGGCTGTCGGGTACGGCGCCGACCAGGCCCGCTTCGACGAGATCTTCCCGGCCGACGTGCACCTGGTCGGCAAGGACATCCTGCGCTTCCACGCGATCATCTGGCCCGCGATGCTGATGGCCAACGGGCTTCCGGTGCCGGGGAAGGTCGCCGCCAACGGCTGGCTGATGGTCGGCGGCGAGAAGATGTCGAAGTCCAACCTGACGGGCATCAAGCCGCAGGACCTCACCTCGCACTTCGGTGTGGACGCCTACCGCTGGTACTTCCTGCGGGCGATCGCCTTCGGCCAGGACGGCTCGTTCTCCTGGGAGGACTTCACCGCCCGCTACACCTCCGAACTCGCCAACGACTACGGCAACCTGGCTTCGCGGGTGGCGGCGATGGTCGGCAAGTACTTCGGCGGCGAGCTGCCCGCCTCCAGCGCGGACGGGGACGCCGAGAAGGCCGTCCAGGAGGGTCTCGCGAAGGCGGTCGCCGAGGCCGACCGGCGCATCGGCGACGAACTCGACTTCCAGGGCGGCATCCTGGCGGTCTTCGACTTCGTGAAGCAGGTCAACGGCTACCTCACCGAGCAGGAACCGTGGAAGGTCGCCAAGGACGAATCCGCCGAGGGCCGGGCCCGGCTCGCGACGATCCTGTACACCGCGGCCGAGTCGCTGCGCGGCGTCGCCGTGCTGCTCAACCCGGTGATGCCGGAGACCTCGCAGAAGCTGTGGGAGTCGCTGGGCGCCGAGGCCGCGCTCGGCGCGCTCGACGGCCGACGGGTCCAGGAGGCGGGCGGCTGGGGCCAGTTGGCCCCGGGGGCGAAGGTCACCAAGGGCGCGGTGCTGTTCCCGCGCCTTGAGGAGAAGCCCGCGTAACGGGTCTCCCTGTGCGGCGGCGGGGTCCAGGATCGGCCGATCCGGGGCTCCGCCCCTCTTTTCCTGTCACTTCCGACCGCTGCCGACCGGATTGGTGGCCTATTCAACGGTTGTTGATTCGCTGTTGATCGGGCCGGACCACCATGTGCTGATCGAATACGCACGGGGTGGGAGAAGGGACAGGGAATGCCATTGCTCGCGAATCGTGTCACGGTGACCGTTCACGCCTCCGATCCGCTGAGCCGGGCCGGGGTCATCAGCCACCTTCAGCACCAGCCGACCGTGGAAGTCCTGCGCGACACCCGGGAGACCCGCGAGGGCGAGGGGCGTCCGGCCGACCCCGCCGTCGCCGTGATGCTCGTCGACCAGGTGGACGACACGGCCTCCGCCGAGCTGCGCCGGGTCGTGCGCGGCGGCGAGCAGCGCGTGGTCCTCATCGCCCGCGAGCTGCGCGAACCCGATCTGCTGACCGTGGTCGAGTACGGCGTACGCGCCATCCTGTGGCGCCACCAAGCCACCGAGCAGCGCCTGCTGAAGGCCGTGCACAGCGCGGCGCGCGGCGAGGGGGAACTGCCGCCGGACCTCATCAGCCGACTGCTCGTGCAGGTCGGGCGGCTGCGCCGCTCGGAGACCACCTCCTCGGCCGGGTCCGCGTCGGCCGCGCCGCTCTTCGGGATGGCGCCGCGCGAGGTGGACGTACTGCGCCTGGTCGCCGAGGGCCTGGACACCCGGCAGATCTCCGAGAAGCTCGCCTACTCGGAACGGACCGTCAAGAACATCCTGCACGCCCTCATGACACGGCTCCAGCTCACCAACCGCGCCCACGCCGTCGCCTACGCGCTGCGCGAGGGCTACATCTAAAGAGCCCGCACGGCTCCTACCGCACCATCGCCGCCGCGACCGCCCGGTTTCGGCCGGTGTCCGGCAACCCGGGGAATTGGCTCAATGATCCACGAAATCGACGAGGCGCTGCGGCGCATCCTGCGCGGCGGGGCGCTGCCCGAGGGAACGGGGGACGTCGTCTTCGAGGCGCCCACCCGCGACTGGGCGGCGCGCCGCAACACACCCACCCTCAACGCCTACCTGTACGACATCCGCGAGGACGTGGCCCGCCGCGAGCGCGGCGCGTACGCGGAGCGGGACGCCAACGGCATCGTGCTGCGCAAGCGCCAGCCGCCCCGCTGGTACCGGCTGTCCTATCTCCTCACCGCCTGGACCAGCCGCCCCGAGGACGAACACCGCCTCCTCTCCGGCGCGTTGGCGTGTCTGCTGCCGCACGAGATGCTGCCCGCCGAGTCGGTGCCCCAGGCCCTCGACGCGTACAAGGCGACCATTCCGCTCACGGTCGCGGTGCCGCCCGCCGAGTCGCGTTCGCTGGCCGACATCTGGTCGGCGCTGGGCGGCGAGCTCAAGCCCTCGCTCGACGTGGTGATCACGACGCCGTTCCCGGTCACCCCGGTGTACGAGGTCGCGCCGCCGGTCACCGAGGGCGCGGTGGTCACCGTGTCCGGCCGGCACGGAGTGCCCGGCGACTCGCAGCCCCGGATGCGGCGCACCACGCGGGGCGGTGGCGGCAAGTGAGCGAGGCCGCCCGCGCCCTGCTGCACCGCCTCGAACGCCTGCGGACCTCGGTCGCCGCCCTGGTGGCGGCCCGCTCCGCCGACGACCCGACGGCGGGCGACCCGCTGCGCGGTCTGTACATCTCGCCGGAGACGGCGACCCGGATCGTGAACGCGCCCGCTCCCCAACTCCCGGCTGCCGACGGCCCGTTCACCCCGGAGCCCGGCGACCGCCTGGCCGCGGTCGCGGCTGGCTTCGGGCTCACCGTGCTCGACGAGCTGATCCTCCTGGCGGCGCTCGCCCCCGATGTGGACCGGCGCTTCGAGCAGCTCTACGGCTACCTCAACGACGATGTGGGCCGGCGTCGCGCCTCGGTGGCCCTCGCCCTGGAACTGTCGGGGACCGGATCGTACGACCCGGTCGCCCGCGGTCGCCTCCATCCGGCCGCGCCACTGGTCGACGGGGGCCTCATCGTCGTGGAGGACGAGGACCGGCCGCTGCCGGGCCGGGCACTGCGGGTCCCGGAGCGGGTGGTCGCCCACCTCCTGGGCGACGACACGCTGGACGGTCAGTTGGGTGACGCCCGCGTCGAGTTGCTGACCCCCGTGCCGGGGGACGAAAGCGCGACCGCCGACGGGCTCGCGGCGCGGATCGCCCACTCCCCGCGGCCCGTCGCCGTCCATCTGCGCGAGCGCCGGGCCGGGAGCGGCGCGGACGCCGTGACGGCGGCCCTGCGCGGCGCCGGACGGCCGGTGCTGCACCACCGCCCCGAGCGCGCCGAAGCGGCGACCGCCCGCCTACTGCTGCGCGAGGCCCGCCTTCGCGGGGCCGGCACCGCCGTCGTGGTGGAACTGCCGCAGGATCAACCCGGTCCGTACGTACGCGAGTTGGCGGCCGGTGACGTCACCGTGGTGTTTGCGGGGACCGAGCCGTACGACCCGGGCTGGGCGCCCGACGCGGGACTCCTCGCCCTGGAGGACACGGCCGCCGAGACCGCCCCGCTGGCCGCCTGGAGCGAGGAACTCCCTTCCTACGAAGGTGACTTGGCGGACGCCGTCGGGCCCTACCGGCTCGGCGCGGGGCAGGTGCGCAGGGCCGCGCGGGGGGCGCGGGCGCTGGCCGGATTCGAAGGAGTGCCGGTCGGTCTCGGCCACGTACAGAAGAGCGCGCGGCTGCTGTCGGCGCCGCTGCTCGACAAGCACGCGCGACGGGTGCGGCCCGCCGTCGGCTTCGGTGACCTGGTGCTGCCCGACGAGCCGCTCGCCCTGCTGCACGAGCTGGCCGGGCGGGCCCGGCACCGGGACCGGGTGCTCGGCGAGTGGCGGCTGCGCACCGGAGGCGGGCGCGGGCGGGGCGTGGTCGCCCTGTTCGCGGGCGACTCCGGCACCGGCAAGACGCTGGCCGCGGAGGTCGTCGCGGGCGAACTCGGCCTCGACCTGTACGTGGTGGACCTGTCGTCCGTCGTGGACAAGTACGTCGGCGAGACCGAGAAGAACCTGGAGCGGATCTTCTCGGAGGCCGACCGGACCGACTCGGTGCTGCTCTTCGACGAGGCGGACGCCGTGTTCGGCAAGCGCTCGGAGGTCAAGAGCTCGCACGACCGGTACGCCAACCTGGAGAGCGCCTATCTGCTCCAGCGCCTCGAAGCCTTCGACGGCATCGCGGTCCTGACCACCAACCTGCGGGCCAACATCGACGAGGCCTTCACCCGACGGCTCGACCTGGTGGTGGACTTCCCCTTCCCCGACGTGGAACTGCGGGCCACGCTGTGGCGCGCCTGCCTCGCCGGAGTGCCGCAGGAGGAGGGCCTGGAAGCCGAACTGGACGCCTGCGCGAAGGAGTTCGAGCTGGCGGGCGGGGCGGTGCGCTCCGCGGCGGTGACGGCGGGGTACCTCGCGGCCGGCCGGGGGTCTCCCGTGACCGCGGAGGACGTGCGCACCGGGGCGCGGCGGGAGTACGTGAAGTCGGGGCGGCTCGTGCCGGGGGTTGGGGCAGCCTGGAAGCCGTAGCCTTCCGGGGGGCGGGGGATGGGGGTTGGCGGACGGGGGCTCGGCCGCGGACCGCGGTCGGCTTGTCGCGCAATTCCCCGCGCCCCTCACGGGTTGGGCTTGGCGCCATGCCCATCAATTCCCCACGCCCCTGACGGGGCGGGCTTGGCGCCATGCCCAGATCGCGCCCACCGGGGCGGGGGGTCGGCTGCGAGCCGTGGTCGGCTTGTCGCGCAGTTCCCCGCGCCCCTGACGGGGCGGGCTCATAGGGCTACGGCACGATTTTCCAGCGTTGCTGGTCGGCGGGGAGGGCGCCGCAGGGGCGGACCTCGGTGACCTGCATGACCTTGTCGTTCGGCGACAGGTCCGACAGGCACCAGCCGTCGTCCTTGCTCACCAGACGCACGAAGCCGTCGGCGCCGTCTATCGGCTGGATCGCCCACTTCTGGTTGCTGGTCATCTGCCCGTTGGACAGGCTGGGCAGACCGCCAGACGCGCCCCACATCTGGATCTGGTTGCCCTCCTTGGTGTTGTCCGCGACGGCCCACGACTCGGTGGACGAGCTGAAGGCGAACTCGTTGTTCGGCAGCGGGTGGACGTACCAGTACTGGTCCCAGGTGGGCTGGTTGCGGATCTCGGCCCAGCTGTAGACGTAGCGGCCCTCGGGCTTCTGGTCGGTGGCCGTCGTCATGTACTTCCCGAGCCCGGACTGGATGCGCACCAGCTTGCCCGGGTCGTACGTCGGCGGCTTCGGCCCACCGCCGCCGGCGGGCTTGTTCGGCTTCGGGGCGTCACCGGCGGGCGGCGGCGGGGCGTCGGGGGCCTTCGCCGAGGCCGACGGCGAGGGCGGTGGCGGGGCGGCCGGCAGCGCGCTCGCCTTGCCCTGCGGCAGCGGCTCCTCCTTGGAGGGCGCCTTCTCGCTCGCCTGGCTCGTCACCCCCGGGGCCTGCTTGAACCAGATCAGCGCGAACGTCACGGCGAGCGCCACCAGGAGGGAGCCGACCGCCAGGACCCAGCGGGGGAACACCGACGGCTGTACATAAGTGCCGCGCAGCTCCTCCGGGGCGGCCGCCCCGGCCCGCGACACCTGCACGGAGAAGGGGCGCTCACGCGAGGGGCCGAACCAGCTGATCTTGGCGGCGGTGAGCTGGAGTTCGGCGAAACCGGCCCGGCCCGGGGCGGCCTGGACCGCGCCCGGGTTGACGTCGACCCCGAAGGCGTCGCCGTTGTCCCGGGTGGAGAAGGACGCGGTGAGCGGCTGGTTGCCGAGGTTGTCGATGGCCACTCGGCCCCGGGCGCGCCGGCGGCCGCGCAGGGTGCGCGGCACCAGTTCGGCGCGGAGCTCGGTGAACGGGCCGATGGTGAGCCGGCCCTCGGCGACATCGCCCGCCTGGGGGTGTTCGCGCGGCTCGACCCGGATGCCGAACGGCACCGGGCCCGCCACGGCGTCCGAGGTGCGCGGTGGCGCGAAAGTGACCTCGGCCGTGCCCTCGGCCCCGGGGTAGATCCGCAGCACGTCCGGTTCCACCCGCGCCCAGCCGGCGGCCTCCCCGGCCGGCGAGAGCCGGTACTCCTCGACGGTGTCCCCCGTATTGCGCACCCGAAGCCGTACGACGGTGCTGTCCCCGGGGGCGACGCTGGTCGCGGGGGGTTCCAGAGATGTCCACATACTCACCCCATGAGTCAAGTGGCAGCACGGGGGCCCGTACAGCGCCGCGAAGGGCAGTCCCGAGGGCAGCTGTCGGTGCCCTGACGGCCATGCGCGGATGGCCCGGCCCGGTGGCGGTGGCCGGATCCGGACGGTCGCGGGGGACGACCGTCCGGACGTTTGAGCGGCCGGGGCCCGGGGTGGCCGGGCCCCGTCGGCCGCGGTCGCGGCTCCGGGGTGACCGGGTCGCGGGCGGCCGGTGGCCGGCCCGGGATCACCGGGAGGCCTGACCCGGGCGACTGTGGGGGAACAGCCGCCCGGGAGCTTTTTCGGGGGCGCAGCCGATGCCTAACGCCCGCTAACGTCCGCGCTAACGGCCCGGCTGTCCGGGTCCGTTGACCGAGCCGCCGACCAGCTTGCCGATCGTCGCCGCGTCGGCCGTGCCGGTCGCCGGGAGGCCGACCTCCTGCTGGTACTGCTTGATCCAGCCCTTGATCTTGTCGTCCGACACCGTTACCTGGCCGTTCTTCTGGCCGCTCTTGAAGTACTCGATGCCGGTGCGGGCGTAGCCGCGGTCGTAGGTCAGGTCCTGGGTCGAGATGACAGCCTGCGAGGCCCACCAGAACGACGCGGCCAACTGCGTCACCTGGTAGTTCTTGGCGCCGCTCTTCACGTCGTCCGGCCGGATGCCCTGCGCCCACAGCGAGGTCAGGGTGGCCCGGCCCAGGGTGCCGATCGGGTCGGTCTTCGTCAGTTCGCGGCTGCTCTTCTGGTCCCGCATGACGTGTTCCTGATAGCAGCGCAGCGAGGTGTCCGTGAGCTTGTCGATGACGCCGGCGGTCCAGCCGGGCTTCAGCTCGCAGACGTTGTTGAGCGTGGCCAGGCGGTACTGGGCGAACGTGACGATCTCGTCCGGCTTGTAGCCCATCCTCCAGGGCGGCCCCGGCTTGGCGTTCGCGTTCGCGGGCGGCTGCTTGGGCGGCGCGGGGATCACCGGCGGACCGCCGCCGGGCGCGGAGCTGTTGTCGTCGCCGCCACCACCGCCACCGCCGGCACCACCACTGCTGCCACCGGGCGGGTTCTGGGCGCCCGGCGGCGGCGACGCCTGGGTCGGAGGTGCCGAGGGCAGCGGGGACTCGGCGCCCTGCGGAACCGGCTGGGCGCTCGCCCCCGGCTGCGTCTCGCCGGTCGCGGTGTTCACCTTGGGCTGGAAACCCAGCCACAGCGCGACGAACGCGACCGCGGCCGCCACCAGGACGCTGCCCACGGCGAGCAGCCAGCGCGGCAGCACCGGCCGCTGGTCGAAGGTGCCGCCGAGTTCCAGGCCCCGGTCGTCGCCGGAGCGGCGCACGGCCAGGGTCAGGCGGTGCTGCTCGGCGGAGCCGGTCCAGCGGACCTGCTGCGGCCGGATGACCACCTTCGCGAACGCGGCGCGCCCCGGCGCCACTTGGACCGAGTTGGGCGTCATCTCGTAAGTGAGCCGGTTGGTCTCGTCGCGTACGGTCAGCGAGGCCGTGAGCGGGGTGTTGCCGACGTTGTCCACGGCGACGGCGGACCGACCGCGGAACCGGCCGACCAGGCTGGACGGCAGCAGTTCCGCGCGTACCTCGGTGAAGGGCGCGACGGTGACCTGTCCCTCAAGGACGTCCCGCAGCTCGGGGTGCTCGCGGGGCTCCACGCGGACGCCGTACGGGGCCGGGCCCGCCAGGGCGTCGGGGGAGCGGGGCGGCGCGAAGGAGATCTCCGCTGTGCCCTCGCTGCCGGGGTAGAGGCGCAGGGTGTCGGGCTCGACACGGGCCCAGCCCGCGGGAGTGCCGACCACCGACAGGCCGTATTCCTCGACCGTGTCACCGGTGTTCCGGACGCGCAGCCGCGCGGTGGCCCGCCCACCGGGATCGACGGCGACAGCGGCCGGGTCCAGAGACGTCCACATGGTCATGAGCGAAAGGCTAGGGGGCGCGCCGGACGTCACCGTGCCCGAAAGGCTTTGTCAGAGGGCAGCCCTCGCTGCACTCGTGGCCTCGCCGACCTGGCTGGCCGATGGGCCGGTCGACTGCCGGGGCACCGTGTGCGGGCCGGTCCACAGCAGCGAGGTCAACTCGTCGGCCTCCGCCGCGCCGCGCGCGCTGAGCAGCCGGTGCGCGGTGCGCAGCGAGGCCAGCGCGGACAGCGTCGGCGTCTCGCCCAGCGCGAGCAGGGCCCGGCCGCGCGCGGCGAGCGCGATGCCCCGGCAGAACGGGTCCCCGAGGTCGCCCTCGATGGACAGGGCCTGTGTCGCACAGGCCGCCGCCTCGCTCGGCCGCTCCCGGGCCAGCGCGCAGTGCGCGAGCCGCGCCCAGGCCAGCGCCTCCCAGCGAAGGTCGCCGCTCCACTGGTGGTGCTGGCGCGACTCGCGCAGATGAGCCGCGGCCCGCACCGGACGGCCGCCCGCGAGCAGCGCGCAGCCGATCTGGTACAGCACATGACCGAGCGTACCCCGGTCCTCCAACTCCCTTGCCCTGCGCAGCACTTCATCGGCCGCCGCCTCGGCGCGCTCCTTCTGGCCGAGCAGCATGTGGGTGCGCACCACATGGGCGAGGACGCGCACCGCGTCGCCGGAACTGTCCAGTTCGGTGAAGCGCGCGTACGCCTGCTCGAACAGGGGGAGCGCTTCGGCGGGGCGGCCCATCACGCCCAGGATCATGGCGAGTTCGTGCGCCGCCTCCGACTCGGTCAGCGGGTCACCGGCCAGCGCGGCGTACCTGAGCGCCTGGCGCAGGGTGCGTTCGGTGCGCGGGTAGGTGTCGGCGCCCTGCTGCGGTACGACGGCGATCAGGCGCAGCGCCCGGCCCGCGGCCCGCGCGTCACCGTGGCGGTGCGCCGCCGACAGGGCCAGGCGGGCCGGGCCCTGGAGTTCGCGGCGGTGGGCGGTGCCGCGGATCAGCTGGGCCCAACCGGTGAGGAGGTCCACGGCGGGCCGCAGTGCCTGCTCGCCCAGGTCGCCCCAGGGGCCCTTGCCGAGCGCCTGCTCGACGGTGGCCCGGATCAGCTCGTGCGACTCCCGCAGCCAGTCGCGGGCGTCGGCGGCGTCGGCCGGGCGGTGTCCCGCCGCCCGCGGCGCGTGCAGCTGATCGGGTACGCCGCTGAGCGGTTGCAGGCAGCGCAGCGCGTTCAGCACCCCGGCGAGCACGTGGTCCAGGAGCCTGCGCTGGGCGGCGGGCCGTTCGGCGGCGTCGGGGGAACGCTCCAGCATCCGCCGCGCGAAGATCCGCACCAGGTCGTGGAAGCGGTAGCGGTCCACGCCGTACGCCTCGATGAGACCGGCGTCGACGAGTGCCTCCAGGGCGCTCTCGGCGGTGTACTCGTCGACGCCGAGCAGCGCGGCCGTGGTGTCCCGGCCGAAGACCGGCACGTCGGCGGCGGACGCGAGGCGGAAGGCGCGCGCGGCCGGCGCGGCGAGGCCCTCGTAGCTGAGCCGGAAGGCGGCGTCCACGCCGAGCCCGTCGGCCTCCAGCTCGTCCAGGCGGCGGCGCTCGCTGCGCAGCCGGGCGAGCAGATCGGCCACCGCCCAGTCGGGGCGGGCGGCCAGGCGCATCGCCGCGATGCGTACGGCGAGCGGCAACCGACCGCAGGCGCCCACCAGTTGACGGGCCTCCCCCGGCTCGGCCCGCACCCGTTCGCTGCCCGCGATCGCTTCCAGCATGGTCAGGGCGTCCTGCTCGGACAGCGCCTCGACGTCCACGAGCCGCGCCCCGGGCAGGCCCACGATCCGGGTCCGGCTGGTGATGAGGACCGCGCTGCCCGGGGCGCCGGGCAGCAGCGGGCGGACCTGCGCGGTGTCGTGCGCGTTGTCGAGCAGGACCAGGACGCGCCGGCCGGCGAGCAGCGAGCGGTACAGCGCCGCGCGCTGTCCGGCGTCCTCGGGTACGGCGCCCTCGCCGACCCCGAGGGAGCGCAGCAGCTGGGCGAGGACGGCGGCGCTGTCGGCGGGCTCGGGGTCGTGGCCGCGCAGGTCGACGTACAGCTGGCCGTCGGGGAACGCGGCGCGCATCAGGTGCCCGGCGCGTACGGCCAGGGCGCTCTTGCCGACTCCGGCCAGGCCGGTGAGGACGGCTACGCCTACGGCCTGGCCGTCACAGGCGTCCTGGAGGGTGGCCGTCAGCTCGGCGAGGGAGGCGGTGCGACCGGTGAAGTCCGGGGTGTCCGAAGGGAGTTGGGCCGGAGCGTCCGGTGCGGGCACGGCGGGAGCGGCGGGGACGGCGGGAGCGGGCGGGGCGGCATCCGGGGTTCGGCGCGCCCACTCCTGCCCGAGGTCGCGGCTCCGCTCGACCGGGGGAGAGTCCGCTCGCCCCGCGGAAGACTCGCCCACCACGGGGGCGGAGGGTGCCACCAGGGGGCGGCTGACGAGGCGGGTGTGCAGGGCCGTCAGTTCCGGGCCCGGGGGGACGCCGAGTTCGGCGTCCAGGGTGCGGCGGGTGGCGTCGTAGACCGCGAACGCGTCGGCCTGGCGGCCCGCCCGGTGCAGGGCCAGCATCAGAAGTGCCTGCGCGCGTTCGCGCAGGGGGTGTTCGGCGGCGAACGCCCGCAGCGGGGCGATCGTCGCCGCGTGGCGGTCCAGGGCCAGGTCGCAGTGGAAGTGGTCCTCGCGGGCCGAGAGCCACAGTTCGGTCAGCCGGTCGCGCTGGCGTTCCGCGTGCGGCCCCGGCAGGCCCGCGAGCGGGCTGCCGCCCCACAGCGCGAGCGCCGCGGTCAGTTCGCGGTGCGCGCCCTCGGTGTCGCCCGCGCCCCGCAGCCGCGCCGCCTCGGCCAGGCGCGCCTCGAAGACCGCGGTGTCGAGCGCCTCGGACGGCACCCGCAGCGCGTACCCGTCGTCGGCCGACACCAGGAGCCGGGCCGGGGTGCGCGCGGGGCGGCCGGGCTCGAAGAGGGTGCGCAGCCGCGACACGTACGTGCGCAGGGTGCCCACCCCGCGCGGGGGCAGCCGGTCTCCCCAGATCGCGTCGAGCAGCTCCGGCATGGAGACCGCCCTGCCCTCGCGCAGCAGCAGCACGGCGAGCAGGGCCCGCTGCTGGGGCGGGCCCAACAGCAGGGGCCTGCCGTCGAGTTCGCCTTCCACGGGTCCGAGCATCCGGAACCGCAGTGTGCCGGTTATGCCGCTCTCGCCCGTTCCGCCGGATTCCGCCACGCGCCGCTGCCTCTCCTTCACCCGGCCGTCTCGTCCCCCGACGTTTGCCCTTCCGGCCCACGGATCTTGTTCTTCCGGTCCACCCCGCACGCTACGTCAGGACCGCCCCGAAGCCCTCATCATCCCGTGTATCCCCCATGGAGTTGGCTTGAAGCGCGCCTGTATCCCGTGGGTAACCGGGCGAAAGGGCAAGTTCCCTGCCCCCAAGACGGGCCGTGCGCCTCGTGCGTTCCCACCTATCCGGACGAAGAATCGCGAGGCAGCCACCGAGGGGAGTCCCAACACGTGCGGGTCCAGGAGCAGAAGCCGGCCGACCGGCGCGGCGACGGCCCGGGTGCCCGGCCGCCGCTGCGGCCCGGTTCGCACCTCGCGGACCTCCAGCGCACGGCGGGCAACGGAGCCCTCGCCCGGCTCCTCTCACCCGCCGCCCGCACCCACGCACCCGCGTCCGTGCAGCGCATCAGTACCCACGCGGGCGGCAGCTACGACGCCGAGCCCCAACCGGGCGAGCGGGGCCCGCACTTCGTCGCGCAGGGCCCGGAGCCGAAGGTCGCCGTGGGCGGCGGCGGCGAGCCGCGCGACATCAGGGAGCGGCTGCGCTACGAGCTCGCCGAGGTCGGCCCCGCCGACGCGCCGCTGCGGGTGGCCGACGACGGGACGCTGGCGGTCCACGGCGTGGACGAGCCCAAGGAGTTCTACGCGGTGCAAGCCGTCGTCGACACCGCGAACGCGGCGCTGCGGGCCGCCGGAAGCACCGTGGAACTGGTCACCGGCGGGCGCAGCATCGGCGTCGGCGCGCAGCGACTGCTCCGGGTCCAGCCGACCGTCGTCATGAACGCCCCCGCCCAGAGCCAACTCGGGCCGTTCGTCTCCCTGTTGCGGTCCACCTGCATCTCGCTGGCCTGTAGTTTGATCGGCTCGCAGCACGCCAAGCGCGCCTCGGCGGTGCTCGGCGGCGGCGCGGGGAACTTCCTGCTCACCCCGGGCTCGGACAGCGACGCCCGCGCGAACCGCCTGGCGCACGCCGTGGCCACCGACGCGGGCTCCGAGCTCGACGTGGCGGGCGCGGTCACCGCGGCGGACACCGGCCCGGCCCCGGCCGGAGACCTCGGCAAGGCGTACGGCGAAGCCACCCGCGATGGCGGCCGGGACGCCACCGAGGCCCGCCTCGGCATCAACAAGTACGCCTCCCCCGGCGCCGGCGAGGGCTTCGCGATCTTCAGCATGCTCGCGAAGGACGGCCTCGACCACTCGGTGTCCCCCGCCGCCGACCGCGGCGGCGACGTGTGGGGCTACCACTTCGCCGCGGTCGTCGCCCGGTCCCTCGACGGCAGCTGCCAGGTGACGCTGGAGAACTACGCGCGCAACGAGTTCGACGCGAAGGCCCGCTCCGAGCTGTACAACGTGCTGCTCAAGCGGGCCAACGACAGCCGCGGCTGGTTCAGCAAGCTCAAGCCGCTGCTCGAAAGCGACGACCAGCAGGCCTTCAAGACGAAGTTCGACGAGGTGCTCGCCGCCCTCGTCACCGACCCCGAGGTCAAGAAGGTCACGGGCAAGCCGCGCCTTCAGTTGCAGCAGGACTTCGAGGACCACACCTGCCGCTCCTGGTTCTTCCGCGTCTACGGCGGCGGGCCCGGCGAAAGCTTCCACGAACAGCAGGCGGCGTCCGGCTACTTCAACAATCCGCTGACGCTCCGGGTGTCCCGCCCGGCGGACCAGCCCAACACCCGGATGGCGTAGGGGAGTTCGAACACGCACCCAAAAAGCATTCGACCGTCGCGCCCACTGGCAGGACCCGTGGTCCCAGGAGCACGCTGCTTGACGTACGGACAGCTACCGGACGAACACGGGCCGGGACCACGTCGGCGGAGCCGGACCTGCCTGGGGGTGCACGCCATGGGTGACAGTACGGAACAGCAGGCGACCGAGGACGCCAGGCGCAGGGAGGAACTGATCGAGAAGGTCCGCGAGGCGAACCGGCTGAGCGCCGGCCGCCCCGGCGCGCCGACCGCTCCCGGCCCGGCGGCGCCGGCCGAGGAAGACGGCTGAGCCTGCCGCCGCAGGGCCCCCGGGAGCGGGGTGCGACACCGTCTCCCGCCCGCGCCGCTGCCCGCGCCCACCCGTCCGAGTGACCGGACGGGCAACCCGGGCTGCCCTCGCCCCCGCACCTTCTCCCCTCCCGCCGCCCGCCCGCGCCAGCGAGGCTGGGCAGGACATTGGCCACCACGGCGACTCGGGGGAACGGGAACCACATGCGTGCGCAGGACCAGCAGGCCGCGCGGGGCACTGACCGCCCGCGAGCGACGGACCCTGCCCGGCACGCCCCGAGCGACGCGGCCCCGCAGACCACCTCCGCCGTGGCAGCCGCCCGGCGGACCGCGGGCAGCACGGCGGCGTCCGCCCCGCAAGGTGGCGTCGACCACCCGTAACGGACCTCGCCCGGCAGCCGGATCGTCCCGGCTCGTACCACCCACCTTCACGAGGAGACCCCGACCGTGCCCAACTACCTCTCCCCCGGCGTCTACGTCGAGGAAGTCGCCAGCGGATCCCGCCCCATCGAAGGCGTCGGCACCTCCGTCGCGGCCTTCGTCGGGCTCGCTCCCGTCGGGCCGCTCAACGAGCCGACCCTGGTGACCAACTGGTCGCAGTACGTCGCCGAGTTCGGGGAGTTCACGGACGGGTACTACCTCGCGCACTCCGTCTACGGCTTCTTCAACAACGGCGGTACGGCGGCCTACGTCGTGCGCGTCGGCGGCACCGACGCCTCCGTGGCGAACACCGGCGCCCCGCAGGCCGCCGCCACCGCGGCGCCCCAGGCGATCACCGCGGGCGAGGCCGTGGCGCTCGGCGCGTTCAAGGTGGCCGCCATCACGACCGGCGCGAGCAACGGCGGGGCGCTCACCGTCGAGGTGCAGGACATCGAGGGCGAGAACGGCGGCGACCGCTTCAAGCTGGTCGTCAAGGACGGCGACACCGTCGTCGAGAACTTCGACGTCAGCGCGAAGAAGTCGGCCCGGAACTTCGTCGTCACGCAGGTCAAGCAGCGCTCCAAGACGATCACGGTCGAAGAGGCCGTCGCGGGCGGCCAGCTGGCCCGCCCCGAGGCGCAGGCCGTCACGCTCGCGCCGCCGGTCGTCGTCCCCGCGCAGGCCACCGCCACGGGTGCCGGCACCGTCGCCCGGATCGAGTCCGGCCAGTTCATCGGCGACTCCGCCGACCGCACCGGCTTCGGCGGCCTGGAGGCCCTCGACGAGATCAACATGGTCGCGGTGCCCGACCTGATGGCCATCTACCAGCAGGGTCTGATCGACCTGGAGCAGGTCAAGGCCGTCCAGCTCGGTCTGGTCGCGCACTGCGAGCTGATGGGCGACCGGATGGCCGTCCTGGACCCGCCGCCCGGACTCAACGCCCGCGACATCCGCAAGTGGCGCATGGAGGTGGCCGGCTACGACTCCCGGTACGCCGCCCTGTACTACCCCTGGGTCAAGGTCTTCGACCCGTCCACCGGCCAGACCAAGGTCGTACCGCCGTCCGGCCACATGTCCGGCGTCTGGGCGCGCAACGACTCCGAGCGCGGCGTCCACAAGGCTCCCGCCAACGAGATCGTGCGCGGCGCCGTCGACCTGGAACTCCAGATCACCCGCGGCGAGCAGGACCTCCTGAACCCGGTCGGCGTCAACTGCATCCGCGCGTTCCCGGGCCGCGGCATCCGCGTCTGGGGCGCCCGCACCCTCGCCTCCGACCCGGCCTGGCGCTACCTGAACGTGCGGCGCTACTTCAACTACCTGGAGGAGTCGATCCTGATCGGCACCCAGTGGGTGGTGTTCGAGCCGAACGACCAGGCGCTGTGGGCCCGCATCCGCCGCAACATCTCGGCGTTCCTGGTCAACGAGTGGCGCAACGGCGCCCTGTTCGGCCAGCGGCCCGAGGACGCCTTCTACGTGAAGTGCGACGAGGAGACCAACCCGGTCGAGTCCGTCGACCTCGGTCGCGTCGTCTGCGAGATCGGCATCGCGCCCGTCAAGCCCGCCGAGTTCGTGGTGTTCCGCCTGGCCCAGTTCTCGGGCGGCGGCGGCGAGCTGGAGGAGTAGTCAGCACCAACTCCCCTTTTTCTAGGCCGATTTCGTACGAACAGGAGTAACCCAGCATGTCGCTTCAGCCCGGTGATGCCCTCACCACCCACAATTTCGGCCTGCAGATCGACGGTGTCATGGTCGAGTACCTGCAGGAAGTCAGCAGCCTCTCGATGGAGCAGGACGTCATCGAGTACCAGCAGGTCTCCTCGGCCGGCAAGCCGGTCATCAAGAAGCTGCCCGGTGTGAAGAAGGCCGGCGAGTGCACCGTGACCCGCGGCGCCACCCAGTCGTCCACGTTCTCCGAGTGGATCAAGCAGTCCATCGAAGGCAACATGGGCTCGGCCCGCAAGAACGCCTCCATCATCATGATGGACTACCAGGAGAACCCGGTGAAGCGCTACAACCTGCGCAACGCCTGGTGCACCAAGGTCGAGATCAGCTCGGTCAAGGCCGGCGACGCCGCCGCGATGACCGAGCAGGTCACCATCACCTTCGAAGAGCTGGTCATCGAGTAATGCGGCGCGAAGGTCCTGGAGTCGGGGGAGCCGAGGCGCAGGCCCAGCCCCCGTCGGGCGCGCGCGAGCCGCTGCGCACCGAGTTCGAGTTCGAGCTGCCGCGCGGTTACGTGGACGAGTCGGGCACCGTGCACCGCCACGGTGCGATGCGTCTTGCCACCGCCCGCGACGAGCTGGTCCCGCTGCGGGACGTACGGGTTCGCGAGAACCCGGCGTACCTGTCGGTGGTCCTGCTCGGCCGGGTGATCACCCGGCTCGGCACCCTCGGCGACGTCCACGACGGCACGGTGGAGAACATGTTCGCCTCCGACCTGGCCTTCCTCCAGGACTTCTACCGGCAGATCAACGCCGAGGGGCACACCCGGGCGGCCGTGGCCTGCCCGCACTGCAACGAGTCCTTCGAGGTCGAGCTGGCCGGGAGCCGCCTGGGGGAATCGTGACGTACGCGGCCGACCGGATCGAGGAGGAGACCGCGTACCTGGCCTACCACTTCCACTGGGGCATGGACTCCATCCTCGATCTGGAGCATGCGGACCGGCGGGCGTACGTACGGCGGGTGGCGGCACTGGTGGAACAAGGCGAAGGGGAGCGGTGACGGGGGATGGGCTTGTTCAAGCGCCGACGCGGTCGCACGTCCGAGACCGCCGCGGCGGCTCCGGCCGCCCCTCCCGTACGGAGTGACGGCGGCTGGGCCGCCGCGCCCCCGATCCAGCGGGCCCTGGCCGCGCCCCGCCTCACCGCGGAGGCCGGCTTCGGCTCCACCCTGGCCGCCCACCAGGACCTCTCGGTCGTCCGCCCCCTGACCCACGCGGTCTCTCCCACGGCCCCCCACGGCGTCCTCCACAACGCCGTGACCCCGGTCGCACCCGGCCCGTCGGCACCCCTGATGCGCCTGCCGGTGGCCGGTTCGGCGCCCGGTGGGCCCCGGGGGGACGCGGCAACCCCGCCTTCCACCGCGAACCCCGGCTCGACTTCGGCTCCGGCTTTCGGCGCGGGGACGAGTTCGGGCTCTGGGTCGGCGTCGAGTTCGGATTCCGGGTCGGTCTCGGGGTCGGGCTTTGCTCCGGGTTCGGGTTCCGGTCCGGCCTCGGGTTCGCGTTCTGCTTCGGGTTCCGGTCCGGGCTCGGGGTCGCGTTCTGCTTCGGGATCGGGTTCCGGTCCGGGCTCGGCCTCGGGCTCCGCTCCGGGTTCCGGTCCGGCTTCGGGGTCAGGTTCTACTTCGGGATCGCGTTCGGGTCCGGCCTCCGCTCCGCGATCGGGATCCGCGTCGGGTTCTGGGTCGGCGTCGGGCTCCGCTCCGCGATCGGGCTCGGGCTCTGCGTCAGGTTCTGCGTCGGCGTCGAGTTCGCGTTCGGCCTCGGGCTCTGCGTCGAATTCGGGCTCCGCGTCAGGTTCGGGCCCGGGGTCAGTTCCGATTTCGAGGGCTGTCTCGGCTCCGGCTTCCGGCTCGGCTCCGGCTTCCGGCTCGGGCCGGGGTTCCGGTCCGGCTTCGACTCCTGGCGCGGCTTCGGGCTCCGGTCCGACCTCGGGCTCCGGTCCGACCTCGGGTTCCGGCCCGGCTTCAGGTTCTGCGTCGGCTTCGGGCTCCCGCCCGGCTTCAGGTTCTGCCTCAGCTTCGCGCTCCGGTCCAGCCTCGGGCTCCCCTTCGGCCTCGGGCTCTGCCCCGGCATCGGGCTCCCGCCCGGCTTCAGGTTCTGCCTCGGCTTCGGGCTCGCGTCCGGTTTCAGGTTCCGGTCCGGCTTCAGGTTCCGCTCCGGCCTCGGGTTCCGCTCCGGCCTCGGGCTCCCGCCCGGCTTCAGGTTCTGCCTCGGCTTCGGGTTCCGGTCCGGCCTCGGGCTCCCCTTCGGCCTCGGGCTCTGCCCCGGCTTCAGGTTCCGGCCCAGCCTCGGGCTCCCGCCCGGCTTCGGGCTCCCGCCCAACCTCCGGCTCCGGCCCGGCCTCGCAGGCCGGTTCGGCCTCCGTGCAGCGGGCGGCTACTCCCGGGCAGGGTGTGTCGCCGAGTCCGATCGGACCGGCGCGGACCGGTACGCCCGCCGCTCCCGCTCAGGGGAGCGCCGCGCAGCGGGCGGCCGCCGCCCAGCCTGGCGCCGGCACCGACTCCCGTACCGCACCCACCCCTTCGGTGCAGCGGGCCACCCCGACTTCGCCCGGGTCGACGGGCGGCTCCGCGACGCCGGGGCCGCGTGCGGCGGCACCGCGCAGCGCGGGCGACCAGCGTGCCTCCAGGGCGCAGGGCCCGGCGGCGTCGCCGGTCGTGCCCGCGGTACAGCGGGCAGCGGCCCAGCAGGGTCCCGCCGCATCGGCAGACCCCGCACCCGGCACGACTCCCGCGGTACAGCGCGCCGTTCCTTCCCCCGCGGCACCGCAGCCCACGGCGCCCGCCTCGCCCGGCCACGGCCCAACGACGCCTTCACCCAGCGCATCGGCTCCGCGGCCCACGACGCCGGGCACACCTCCGGTTCAGCGGGCGACCACCTCGCAGCAGCGCCCGGCGGCCGAAGCCACGCGTTCCGCGACCGGCGCGAATCCCGCCACACCCACCGGGGCCACCCCTCCCTCCGCACCGGCGGCGCGGTCCACGACACCCACCACGCCCAGCGCTTCAGCGCCGCGGCCCACGACCTCGGCCGAGCCTGCGGTCCAGCGGGCAATCACCTCGCAGCAGGGCCCGGCGCCGCGTGGCGCCGACACCACGCCCTCCGCGAGCGGCACAACTCCCGTTGCACAGCGGGCAGTTACGAACAGCCCCGGACAGGCACCGAAACCCCCGGTACCCAACGTCGGCCCCGCGATCCAGCGGGCCGCCACGCCGCCGCAAGGCCCCCCGGTCGCGACTCCGAACACCCCCGCCGCTGCACCGCGCCCCGCCTCCGGCGCCCCTGCCCCGGTACAGCGGGCCGCCACGCCCAGCGCACCCCCCGTCCACCCCGCGCAGAGCCGCCCGACCACGCCCGGCGACGCGAGCCATGCGGCGAACCCGCAGCGCCCGTCCGCCGACCCCGCGCCTGAAGCGACCCGGCCTACGATCGGCTCAACTCACGCTGTGCAGCGAGCAGTTGGTCAGCCTGCACCCGCCACGTCCCCACAGGCCCCGCAGGCCCCACAGGCCCCGGCAGTACAGCGCTCCACCGCCACGCCCGCGGCACCGCAGCCCACCGCGAGCGACGCCGTGCAGCGGTCCGGCACGCCCGCGCCCGACTCGCCGCGACCCCGAGCAGCCGAAGCCATACGCCCCGCCACCCCGGCCGCGCCCGACGCTGCCCACCCCCGTACGACACCCTCCGGCGCGTCGGCTCCCACCGGGATGCCCGCCGCGGCGCAGCACTCCACCACCCCCGCACACACCCAGGGCGCCAACTCCCCCGTCCAGCGGGCCACCGCGCCCGCACCGCACTCCGCCCTGCCGGTACGCGGCCCGAGCGCCGAGACCCGCGCACCGCAGGACGCACCGGTCCAGCGCTCGGCCTCTTCGCAGTCGGCACCGCCGGTCGCACCCGTACGGGAATCGGCCTCGACTCCCGTTGCTCCGCGACCTGTTCAGCGCGCTCTGACGCCCGTCCGTCCTCCGCTGACCTCCGCCCCCCGGCCGGTCCGCCCCTCCTACCAGCTCGACCCGGTGGGCGTCGTACGCGCCCCCGCCCCGGCACCCGCACCCGCACCTGCGCCGCAGGCTGCCGCGCCCGTCGCCGCCCCCCAGCCGGTGACGCCCGCCCCCGCGCCTCCCGTCCAGCGCAAGCCGGTCGTCCGGCGGGTCAGCCGGGTGCAGAGCGCGGCGGCCGACGGCCCCCGGCGCCGCCCCCTCATCGGGGCCCCCATCACGCCGAGCGCCACCCCGCCCGCCCCGCCAGTCGTTCCGGCCACCCCGCCGCCGGCCGCCGCCCCCACGCCTCCTCCCGTCCAGCGCGCTCCTGCCCCCGCGCCCCCGGCGGCCCCGGCGGCCCCGGCGACCCCGCTTCGCAAGGTCCGGCTTCCCGGCCCAACTCCCATACAAATGGCCTCCGCTGACGGGCCCCCGCTCGCTTCCGCGCGGCCGCTCACCACGCGGCACCAGGAGGCGGCAGCGACCCGCGGGGCGGCGCCGACGGCATCACCCGCGCCCCTCAAGCAGGCCCCCGCGTCCAGCGAGGCCCGGCCGGTCGTTCCGTTGCGCGGGCCCGCCGCGCCCCGGGGCGTCGCGCAGCCGTCCGTGCAGCGGGCCCCGGCCGCCCCGGCACCCGTCACTCCGGTACGGCGCCAGAGCCCCCCGCCCGCACCGGCACCGGCACCGCAGCCGGCGCCCGCCCCCGCCCCCGTACCGCGACAGGTGCAGCGCACCGCGCAGGCTCCTGCCACCACGCCCGCGCCGACGCCCACCGCCGAGTCCACCGGCCCCGAACAGCCCACCGATCTGGACGCGTTGGCCCGACGGCTCGTCGCGCCGCTCTCCCGGCTCCTGCGAGCCGAGCTGCGCGGCGACCGCGAGCGCGTCGGCCGGCTACGCGACCGCTGACCGCCACCACAGACCCGTAGCCACTCCCACCGACGGAAGACCACCCCATGCCCACCACCCTTGACCCCGGCTCCACCGTCTTCTTCAAGCTGACCATCGACGGCCAGAACCTCGGCCTGTTCAACGGCTGCGACGGTCTCGCGTCCGAGGTCGAGGTGGAGCAGCGCCAGGAAGGCGGCAACAACGGGTTCGTGTGGCAGCTGCCCACCCGGGTCACCTTCTCCACGATCCGGCTGACCCGGCCGCTGACCGCCGACACCTCCAAGGTGGCCGCCTGGATCTCGTCGCTGGCCACCGGCATCACCCGGCCCACCGCGCAGATCGCCGCGCTGCGCGCCGACGGTTCGATCGTCGCGCAGTGGGGGCTCGTCGAGGTGCTTCCGGTGCGCTGGACGGGGCCGAGCCTCGACCCGGCGAGTCCGAGCGTGGCCACCGAGACCCTGGAGATCGCCCACCACGGCTTCACCGACGCGGGAGGTGCGTGAGCATGGCCGCTCCCACCGGAGGCAAGGCCGCGGGGCTGTCCCGCGCCACCCTCGCCATCCACCAGCCGCCCACGGACCTCGGCGGTTCGATGGGCGGCCTGATCGGCGAGGTCAAGTTCCAGTTCAACCCGTCGCAGGTGCAGCTGGGCCGGTCCGCGAGCTGGCACACCGCGCCGGCCGTCGCCTACACCCGGGGCGCGCCGCCCAAGTTCACCGGCGCGCAGCCCGCCTCGCTCCAGCTGGAGGTGTTCCTCGACGCGTCGGGCACGCCCAACTCCACCACCGTGCAGAAGCAGGTGGAGCTGCTGCTGTCGTGCTGCGAGGTGACCTCGCAGAGCGTGAGCGCGAAGGCGCCGTCGCCGCCGTGGGTGAAGTTCAGCTGGGGGTCGTTCTCGACCGTCCAGTTCACGGCATACGTCACCAGTGTCAACGCCCACTACACCCTGTTCAGCCCCAACGGCACGCCGCTGCGCGCCACTTGTACGCTCGCGCTCACCGAGATCGCGACCTCCACCAAGGGCCAGAACCCGACCTCGGGCGCACTCTCGGCGCGCCGGGTGCACCGCACGGTCGCCGGGGACACGCTCGCCTCGCTCGCCTGGCGCGAGTACGGCGACGCCACCCAGTGGCGGGTGATCGCCGAGGCCAACGAGATCGACGACCCGATGCGGCTGCGGCCCGGCACCGAGCTGCTGCTGCCCGCTTCCTCCGAGGGGGCCGCGTGAGCGAGAAGACCTTCACCACCGTCCTGCACGTCCAGCTCAACGGCGCCGTGCTGCCCGACCCGCTGGCCGTGCGGCTCATCGAGGGCTGGGTGGACGCCTCCGTCAACGTGCCCTCCGCCTTCCAGCTGACCTTCAGCGACAAGGACGGCACGCTCACCACCAAGTTCCCGCAGCTGAAGATCGGCGCGAAGGCCGTTCTGAGCCCGTTCACCGACGGCCGGCGCGGCGATCCGATGCTGACCGGCGAGGTCACCGCGCTGGAGGTCGACGCCGAGCCCGGCACCGGCCGCCACCTCGTGGTCCGCGGCTACGACCCCGGTCACCGGCTGCTGCGCAACCGCCGTGTCGTGGGCTACCCGAGCATGACGGCCTCCGACATCGTGCGCCGCGTCGCCGGGCTCAACGGCCTCACCCTCGGCAAGATCGACTCGACGTCGACGGTGTACGACCTGGCGACCCAGCCCAACACCACCGACTGGGACTTCCTGGCGCGGCTCGCGGCCGAGAACGACGTACGGCTGTCCTTCGACAACGAGGGCAAGCTGGACTTCGCCGCCCTCAAGCCCGCGTCCGGCGCCCCCTCCGACACCACCCCCGCCGCCCAGAGCCCGTACGTCCTGGACTTCGGGGCGAACACCCTGCACAGCCGGGTCGCGATGACCGCGGCCGGGCAGGTCAAGAAGGTCACGGTGCGCGGCTGGGACATGCGGACCAAGCAGCAGCTCCAGGCGCCCGTCCCGGCCGTCACCAGCCCGGACATCGCCGCCGACATCACCCCGGCGACCGTCACCACGCCGTTCGGAGCGGCGGAACTCACCGCCACCCAGGTCCCGTACACCACCCAGTCCGAGGTCACGCACGCCGCGCGCGCCCTCGCCGACGACGTCACCGGAGCCTTCGCGGAGCTGGAGGTCGCCGTCACCGGCAACCCGGCCCTGAAGCCCGGGGTGCCGATCGCGGTGAAGGGCGCGGGCTTCCCCTTCGAGGGCAAGTACACGGCCACCGGCGTCCGCCATGTCTTCGCGTCCGGCGAGCAGTTCACCACCTGGCTGAACGTCTCGGGCCGCCAGTTCCGTTCGCTGTACGGGCTCGCCGCGGGCGGAACCGACCAGGCGCCACTGATGCCGGGCGTGGCGATCGCCCTGGTCACCAACACCAAGGACCCGCTGAAGCTCGGCCGGGTCAGACTGCGCTTTCCGTGGCTGTCCCAGACGTACGAGAGCGACTGGTGCCGCATCGCGCAGTTCGGCGGCAAGGGCGGCGGCGGGCTGGTGCTCCCCGACGTCAACGACGAGGTGCTGTGCGCCTTCGACCGGGGGTCCCTTGAGCACCCCTACGTCATCGCCGGTCTCTACAACGGCATCGACAAGAACACCCGCGAACCCGACAGCATCCCGGCCGTCGACCCGACCAGCGGGCAGATCAACTGGCGGTCCCTGACCGCCCGCAGCGGGCACACCGTCGAGCTGCTCGAAGAGGGCGGCGCCGCCCGCATGTCCAGCGGCATCCGGCTGCGCACCGGCAAGGGCAGGCTGCACATCCAGCTGAACGAGGCCCGTACGTCGCTCACCATCAGCAGCGACGGCACCGTCGAGATCAAGGGCACGCGCAGCGTCGACATCGAGGCGGGCGGCAACCTGTCCCTGAAGGCCGGCGGCAGTCTGAGCCTGCGGGCGGGCGCGGGCATCGAGATGGACGCGGGCATGGCCGTCAACGTCAAGGCGGGCCTCGCCTTCGACGTGAAGGCCGGTGGCGAGGCGTCCGTCGCCGCGGGAGGCGCGGTGTCGCTCAACGCGGCCGGCGAAGCGGCCATCACGGCGATCGCCAACGCCAGCATCACCGCGGCGACCGTCGCCATCAGCGGAGCGGCCGCCATCGAGCTGACCTCCGCGGCCCCGCTGGTCAACGGCGCGCCGATCGTCTAGGAGAGTTGAGATGAGCGAACACTTCGTCGGGGCCGGCTGGGCCTTCCCGATGCGCACCGACCCGGGTGGTGGCATCGCCCTTGCCCGGCGCGACCGCGAGATCGAGGAGTCCATGCGCCTGGTGCTCGCCACCGCGCCGGGCGAACGGCCCATGCGTCCCGAGTTCGGCTGCGCGGTGCACGACCTGGTGTTCGCGCCCGTCAACGACGCCACCGCCGGGCGCATCCGCTACGAGGTGCGCACCTCGCTCGACCGCTGGGAGCCCAGAATCGAGGTCGAGGAGGTCACGGTGACCCCGGCCCCCGACGAGCCGACGGTGCTGCACATCGACGTGCGGTACTCGGTGCGCGGCACCAACAACCCGCGCAGCCTCGTCTTCCCCTTCTATGTGATTCCCTCCGAGGGCGGCGACCAGCCTGGCCCGACGGCCGGCGAAAGCGAACGACACTGATGGCCCTGCCCGCACCCCATCTCGACGACCGCCGCTTCCAGCAGTTCGTCGACGACGCCAAGCGCTACATCCAGCAGCGCTGCCCCGAGTGGAGCGACCACAACGTCTCCGACCCGGGTGTCACCCTCATCGAAGCCGTCGCGCACATGGCCGACCAGCTGGTGTACCGGCTCAACCGGGTCCCCGAGAAGAACCAGCTCGCCTTCCTCGACCTGCTCGGCGTGACCCTGTTCCCGCCGGCCGCCGCGCGCGCGTCGGTGACGTTCTGGCTCTCCGCGCCCCAGTCGGAACCGGTGGTGCTGCCCACCGGCACCGAGGTCGCCACCAGCCGGACCGAGACCGAGGAGGCGGTGGTCTTCGCGACCGAGGACGATCTGACGATCGTGCCCTGCCACCTCACCCACGTCCTGCGCCAGCCCGCCGGCGCCGGACCCGAGGACTGCTCGCAGGACGTGCTCGGCAACACCGACGTGTCCGTGTTCAGCTCCGGGCCGCTCCCCGGTGACGTGCTGCTCTTCGGCCTGTCGGCGGCCATCCCGAACTGCACGGCCGCGCTGCGTCTGGAGAGCCGCGTCGACGGCGTCGGCGTCGACCCGCGCCAGCCGCCCCTGGTGTGGGAGGCGTGGACGGCCGACGGCTGGGTCGAGTGCGAGGTCGCCGAGGACTCGACCGGCGGCCTCAACCGGCCCGGCGAGGTCATCCTGCACATGCCGGGCGGCCACACGGTGTCCCGGATGGCGGGCCGGCTGGACGCGGGCTGGCTGCGTTGCCGCGTCGTGGAGGCCGCCCCCGGCCAGCCGTTCTACAGCGTCTCGCCGACCGTGCGCGGCGCATCGGGCTTCACCATCGGCGGTACCACCCAGGTCTCGCACGCCGAGTCGGTGCGCGACGAGTCCCTCGGCGACTCCGAGGGCGTCCCGGGCCAGCGGCTGCTGCTCGCCCACGCGCCCGTCGTGGGCGGCGTACGCCTGGAAG
The DNA here is from genome assembly GCF_036231355.1 of Streptomyces sp. NBC_01431. Taxonomy (NCBI): domain Bacteria; kingdom Bacillati; phylum Actinomycetota; class Actinomycetes; order Kitasatosporales; family Streptomycetaceae; genus Streptomyces; species Streptomyces sp. NBC_01431. The sequence goes on along the minus strand of NZ_CP109496.1, from coordinate 4,210,438 downwards.
TGTCGGCGGGCGAGGGGTGGGAGGAGTGGGAGTCGGTGGACGACTTCGCGGCCTCGGGCCCCTTCGACCGTCACTTCACCCTGGACGCGGCGACCGGAGAGATCGCGTTCGGCCCGGCGGTGCGCCAACCCGACGGATCGGTGCGGCAGTTCGGCGCCGTCCCGGTCAAGGGCGCGGCCATCCGGGCCTCCCGCTACGGAACCGGCGGCGGCCGCTCCGGCAACGTGGCCCGCGGCGCGATCCAGGTGCTGCGCAGCTCCATCCCGTACATCGCGCGGGTCGAGAACCGGGAGGCGGCGCGCGGCGGGGTCGACGGCGAGACGGTCGAGGAGGCCAAGACCCGCGCCCCGATCGCGCTGCGCGCCCAGGAACGCGCGGTGACCGCCCGCGACTACGAGGAGCTGGCCCGCCGGGCCGCCCCCGAGACCGCCCGCATCGCGTGCCTGGCGGCGGACGCGGCCGAGTCCGGCGACAACGCGGTACGGGTCCTGGTCGTCCCGCAGGCCGTCCCCGACCGGGGTGGCCGGCTGCGCTTCGAGCAACTCGTGCCGGGCGACGAGCTGTTGGGCCGGGTGACGTCCTTCCTGGACGACCGCCGCCCGCTGGGCACCCGGCTCGCGGTCGGCCCGCCGTTCTACCAGGGCGTGACGGTGGTCGCCACCTTGCACGCGTTCCGCGCGGCGAAGGCCGACCACGTACGCGACGATGCCCTCAACGCCCTCTACTCCTACCTGGACCCGCTGACCGGTGGCGCGCACGGCACCGGCTGGCCCTTCGGCCGCCCGCTGCGGGCGGGCGAGATCTTCGCGGCGCTCCAGCGGGTGCCGGGCGTGGAGCTGGTGGACGAGGTGCTGCTGCACCCCGCGGACCCGCTGACCGGCCGTCGCGGCGACGCGACGGACCGAATAGAACTCGCCCCCTCCGCGCTCCTCTTCCCCTTCGACCACCGCGTCCGCGTCATCGAGGCCCGATGAGCACCCGCGGATCCGTCGCCGGCCTCGGCTCCTCGCACCCACTGGGCGGCCAGCTGCCCGCGGTGTACGCGGACGACGACTTCGCGCAGCGCTTCGTCGAGGGCCTGGACGTGGTGCTGGCCCCCCTGTTCAACGTGCTCGACTGCCTGGAGGCCTACTTCGACCCGGCGCTGGCCCCCGAGGACTTCGTGGACTGGCTCACCAGCTGGGTCGGCACGGAGCTCGACGGCACGGAGCCGCTGGAGATCCGCCGCCACGCGGTGGCGACGGCGGTCTCGCTGCACCGGGTGCGGGGTACCGCGCAGGGCCTGGCCCGCGCGGTCCAACTGGCCTTCGGGGTGACCCCTCAGATCATCGAGAGCGGCGGCGCGACGTGGTCGGGCCGCCCGCTGGGCCCGTTCCCCGGCGCCGCCCGCGCGTCCCTGCGGGTCGTCCTCGCCGTCCCCGACCCGTCCACGATCGACCCCCACCGCCTCCAGGCGGTGGTGGCGGCAGCCCGCCCCGCCCACCTCCCTTTCACGGCCGAGGTAACCGGCAAAACCCTGAATCCCGAAGGGAATTGACAGATGTCCACCCCGGCCACCGTCCCCTGCCCCGACTGCGGCACCCCGGCCCGCGCCACGGGCCAGTCCTTCTGCGACTCCTGCGGAGCCTTCCTCCGCTGGACCCCGTCGGCGACCGCGCCGACCCCGGACGCGTCCGCGTCCACGCCGTCGTCGGAGGCCGCCCCGGCCGATGAGCACCGGCCCGCGTCCACGTCCAAGGCGGGCGGCACCCCTACCGGTGAGTCCCGCGCGGCCGCCACACCGGCCGAGGAGCCTGACGCCCCGGCACCCGCCGCTGGACGAACCCCGTCAGCGGCCGGCGCGCCCGACGCTGCCGAGCCGGAGGCCGCCAACCCGGCCGAACCGGCGACCCCGGCTTCGGCGCACCCCGCTGCCGCGGCCCCGGAAGCCACCACGACTCCCATCCCGGCGGTGAACGACTCCGCGGCGACCACCACCCCCCTCCCCACGGCGAGGCCCACCGCGTCGGACGCCGCCCGCGCCCTCCTCGTACCCGTACAGGACCCCACCCCCGCCCAGCCCCCCGAGGCGCCGGGAACGGTCCTGCCCGGCCGCCCGGAAGCAGCGCGCCCCCGCGTCCGCACGGCCGCTCCCGCCCCCGCCCCGGAAAACGGCACGCCCTGCCCGGCCTGCGGCACGCCCAACCACCAGCACCGCAACTTCTGCCGCAGCTGCGCCACCCCGCTCACGCCCCGCCGCACGGACAACGCGGAGGGCCCGTACGCCGGCCAGCGCCCCCCGCTGTACCGGGACCGCAAGCGCTGGATCGCAAGGGTGCTGATCACCCTGGCGGTTGTGGGCCTGATCGTGGGCGGCATCTTCGGCGGCCCCCCGGCGGCCCGCGCCGTACAGGACCACTTCGCCAAACGCGTCGCCGTACACCCGACGGCGTGGAAGGCCTCGCACTCGGACCCCAAGCACGGCCCGGAGCTGGCCTTCGACAGCTACTCCAACACGTGGTGGGGCACCGGCCTTCAGGGCGACTCGGCGGGCCAGTACCTGGAGGCGACGTTCGGCCAGCCGACCGACCTGCTTGCCCTGCTGATCACGCCGGGCACCTCGAAGCGCTCGGGCCAGCAGTCGGAGCAGGCCCGCCCGCAGGAGTTCGACCTGGTGGTCACCGACTCCAGCGGCAAGGCGCACACCTCGCACCAGAGCATCAACGACGGCGGCGTCCAGCGCATCGACGTCCGCGTACGCGACGCGGCCTCGGTCCGCCTCATCCTGCGCTCGGCATTCGGCACGGCCCCCGACAAGCAGGTGGCCATAGCCGAACTGGAATTCTTCAGCCGCTCGAAGAACTGAGCCCAGCCCCGGCAAAACCGCCCCGCCGCGCCGCAGATGAGGTACGGCGGGGCGGGGCGGGCTCCCTCACCGCGGGACCGGCACGCCCCTGCTCCACAGTTCCTCGGCATGCCCGGCGAACCGGTCGAACATGCCGCCGGGGCCGCGGCGGCGCAGATGCAGGAGCGGCGAGTCGTGCCCGGCCAGCCGTGCCAGATGCGGAGTGACCAGCGCTTCGTCATCGAACCTGAACACGGACAGACTCACGTGGTTGACTGCGTCCAGAGGCGCACTGAACCGTGCCTCCAGCCCCTCCACGGCCGCAAGTCGCGTCAGGCTCTCCAGGGTGAGTCGAATCCGCGTGGACACGTTCAGAGCCACGTCCTCGACGGCCTCCCGCTGCCGCGTCACCTGTCCCCCAGGGTCCCCGAGCAGGAACCGGACCCGGCAGCCGGACTCGGCCTTCCGGCGCACGACATCCGCGAACGCGGGGATCTGCGTCCAGAAGAAGTAATTGGTGTACCCGGCCAGGAAGATGTCCGAGTCCGCGCGTTCCACCACCTCGGCCCAGACCGTGGAAGGGCATGCGGACCGGTAGGGATAGCTGTGGACCAGTTCACGGTCGTCGCCCGTCTTGATGCGGTCCTTGACCGCCCGCGGCCAGATCACGTCTTCATCCACTCCCAACACCTGACAGGCGTCCGCGCGGTTCCTGGCATGCGGGGTCAACTCACCGTCCCCGAGCCATCGTTCCACCTGCTTGACGGATACCCCCTCAGCGCAGGCGATTGGGCCTTGTCCAGGAGGGCCGAAGTCAGGGGGTGACCACGGCCGGCGCCTTGACCACCCGCTGTGCGCACAGCTCGACCGTGGACGTGCCATGGCAGATCCGTACGTGGGCGCTCTGGCCCGCCGTCAGGGCGGCAAGCAACGCCCACTGTGCGGTGTCGTTCTCCAGCCAGGCCTGAAGCTGCCCACCCGAAGGGTCATGGGAGCCCAATGCGCCAACGCACCAGCGCACTTGAGCACCCAGCCAAGATGCGGCAAGGACCGGCGATGGCGTGCCGTGAGAGTTGATCAGTATCTCGACATGCCGCGCATCGAGCCGCAATGCGGCCCGGACGGTACATCGGTACTCGATGTCGCCCATGCTCGGATTCCCGACGCGCGAGGAACGTGCCTGGCCCAGTCCGTCCAGCGTGCTCGTGTGGGAGACGTAGCGGAGCCCAGCGCGGGTCATCGGTACACCCCTGCGTGCGGGTGCCGACGGATCTCCACGTTGCAGTCGACGGCGCCGGACAGGTCCCGGAGCCAGTAGCACTCAGTGCGCTGCGCAACCAGTGCCACGCACACGTCGCAGTCCGGATCCGCCGGATCGGCGTCGTACACCGGGAACGGATCACGCTGTTCGGCCTGTTGCCACAGTCCCCACACCATCCTGCACCCCTTCACTCCGCTGGTGTGGCGATCGTCGCGCTGGTGATCAGGACGAGGGAACCTCGTACGTTCGGCACTTCGGGACGTCCCATACCCTGTAGAACGTCCCCATGCAGAACGAGCGGTTAAGGGCCGTCATGGCGTCCGGAGGCTGGACGCACGCCTCACTGGCCAGGGTGATGGGCGTGGATCCGAAGAGCGTGGAACGGTGGGTCAACCTCGGGCGCACTCCACGGCGGACGACCGCGCTCAAGGCGGCCGAGACGTTGGGCGAGGACGTTCACACCCTGTGGCCGACGCTCCGTCAGGCACGCGCCGCTCGGGCAGTGAGTCCGGAACTGGTCGCGCTGTACGACCAGCGGGCGGACCTTCCCGTATCCGTGTTCGTGAACCTCCTCACGGCAGCGCGCGAGCGCATCGACGTCCTGGTCTACGCGGCACTGTTCCTGCACGAGGCGTATCCCCGGCTGAACGATCTCCTGCGGGAGCGGGCTGCCGACGGGTGCGCGATACGTATCGCGGTCGGTGATGCGGACAGCGAGAACATCCAGCAGAGAGGGCGGGAAGAGAAGTTCGGGCACGGCATCGAATCACGCTGCCGCCTCGCCCTCCTGCACTACCACCCGTTGGCGGATACGCCCGGCATCGAACTCCGGACGCACGGCACGACGCTCTACAACAGCCTTTATCGGGCTGATGATCAAGTGTTGGTCAATGCCCACGTCTGGGGTACGAACGCATACGGTGCGCCCGTGTGGCACCTTCGCCGCCATGAATCCGGCGGCATGTTCGACACCTACGCGGACAGTTTCCATGCTGTGTGGGAAACAGCGCGCCCCCTGGAGGCATGAGCCGATGGCCCGGACCGAGTACTACGACGATCCGCAGGCGCCCGCGCCCAACAGCATGGTCGTGGCCGCGTCTGCGGTGGTGGCCGACGGTGAGGGGCGTCTCCTGCTGCAAAGGCGTCGGGACAGCGGCCTGTGGGCCCTGCCCGGTGGCGGGATGGAGCTGGGCGATTCGCTGCCCGGCACGGCCGTGCGTGAGGTCAAGGAGGAGACCGGCCTCGACGTGGAGATCACGGGACTGGTCGGCACGTACACGGACCCCCGGCACATCATCGAGTACAGCGACGGCGAGGTACGAAGGCAGTTCAATATCTGCTTCACTGCCCGCATCACCGGTGGGGAGCCGGCCCTTTCCGAGGAGAGCACGGAACTGCGGTTCGTCGCGCCGGCCGACCTCGACGCCCTGCCCATGCACCACACCCAACGCCTGCGCATCCAGCACTACTTGGAGCATCGCTGCGAGCCGTACCTCGGCTGAGCCGGGTGCCGGAAAGACGCAACCCCCCGGCTGCGGCCCGGGGGGTTGGAGAAGGGGCGCGGGGCCCTACTTCGTCTTGTCCGCCGCCGGCTTGCGAAGCGCGATGTTCAGTTCGCGCAGGCGGGACTCGTCCAGCTCCGTCGGCGCGCCCATCATCAGGTCCTGCGCGTTGCCGTTCAGCGGGAACGCGATCGTCTCGCGGATGTTCGGCTCGTCCGCGAGCAGCATCACGATGCGGTCGACGCCGGGCGCGATGCCGCCGTGCGGCGGGGCGCCGAGGCGGAACGCCTTGAGCATGCCGCCGAACTCGCGCTCCACGGTCTCCCGGTCGTACCCCGCGACCTCGAACGCCTTGAACATGATCTCGGGCTCGTGGTTCCGGATCGCGCCCGAGGACAGCTCGATGCCGTTGCACACGATGTCGTACTGCCAGCCCAGGACGTCCAGCGGGTCCTTGGTCTCCAGGGCCTCCAGGCCGCCCTGCGGCATGGAGAACGGGTTGTGCGAGAAGTCGATCTTGCCGGTCTCCTCGTCCTTCTCGTACATCGGGAAGTCGACGATCCAGCAGAACCGGAAGACGCCCTCCTCGAAGTGCCCGGCGCGCTTGGCGGCCTCGACGCGGACGCCCGACATGATCTTGGAGACCTCGTCGAACTCGCCCGCGCCGAAGAACACCGCGTGCCCGGGGACCAGGCCCAGGCGCTCGGTGAGGACCTTGACGTTCTCGTCGGTCAGGAACTTGGCGATCGGGCCGGAGAGCGAACCGTCCTCGGCCACGCGCACCCAGGCCAGGCCCTTCGCGCCGAGCGAGACGGCGTAGTCGCCGAGCCCGTCGAAGAACTTCCGCGACTGCGACGCGACGTCCGGCACCGGCAGGGCGCGCACGTGCTTGCCGGCGAACGCCTTGAACTCCGAGCCCTCGAACACGTCGGTGATGTCGACGAGTTCGAGCTTGGCGCGCAGGTCGGGCTTGTCGTTGCCGTACTTCAGCATCGACTCGCGGAACGGGATCCGCGGGAACGGCGAGGTGACGTGGCGGCCGTTGCCGAACTCCTCGAAGAGCTCGGTCATCAGCTTCTCGATGGGCCGGAAGACGTCTTCCTGCTCCACGAAGCTCATCTCGACGTCGAGCTGGTAGAACTCGCCCGGCGAGCGGTCGGCGCGGGCGTCCTCGTCACGGAAGCAGGGCGCGATCTGGAAGTACCGGTCGAAGCCGGAGATCATCAGGAGCTGCTTGAACTGCTGCGGGGCCTGCGGCAGCGCGTAGAACTTGCCCGGGTTCAGGCGGGAGGGGACCACGAAGTCGCGGGCGCCCTCGGGGGAGGTCGCCGTCAGGATCGGGGTCGCCATTTCGTTGAAGCCGAGCGCGACCATCTTGGAGCGGATGGAGGCGATGACCGCCGAGCGCAGCATGATGTTGCGGTGCATGCGCTCGCGGCGCAGGTCCAGGAAGCGGTACTCCAGGCGCCGCTCCTCGTTCACGCCGTCGTCGGCGTTGATCGTGAAGGGCAGCGGGTTCGCGGTGCCGAGTACCTCGACCTCGCCGACCTCGATCTCGATCTCGCCGGTGGCGAGCTCACCGTTGACGTTCTCGGTGCCGCGCGAGACGACCTTGCCGTCGACGCGTACGACGGTCTCCTTGGACAGCTTGTCCAGGGCCTCGGCGCCGGCCGTGCCGGGCCGGGCGACCAGCTGGGTGATGCCGTAGTGGTCCCGCAGGTCGATGAAGAGAATGCCGCCCAGGTCTCGGCGATTGTGCAGCCAGCCGCTCAGCCGGACGTCGCTGCCGACGTCGGAGGCGCGGAGCTCGCCGCAGGTGTGGGACCGGTACCGGTGCATCGTTCATCCAATTCTTCGCGAACGGTGGTCGCGACTACTTCGCGAGATTCTTCGCGAGACAGGCGGGAATCAACCCGTCCAGGTTACCGCCCGGTGGAACGGGCACTCTCGGTGGCGACGAGGGAGCAAACATTCATAAAGTGGGGCAATGCGCACAGAGGACGTCCTGGCCGCTATCGCGACTGGCCTGTGGCGCTGGGACAACGCATCCGGGACGGTCACCCTCGACGCCGAGGCCGCCCGGCTGCTCGGCCTGCCCGCGGAACGGGTGACGACGACCGAGGGGGCCGTGCGCTCGCGCTTTCACCCCGTCGACTGGAACGAGGTCGACGGCATCATCAATCTCGCCGTCGCCGAGGGCACCCTCGCCGAGGCCCGGCTGCGGATCATGGACGAGAGCGGCCGGGTACTCCGTACCGTACGCAGCCGCTCCAAGCCGCTGGCCAGCGGCGACAGCTACGTACTGATCGGCACCCTCCAGGAGGTCGCCGAGCCGCAGCCGGGCACCACGGCCGCCCAGACCTCGATCACCGGCGACTGGCGGCGCTCGCGCGAGGCGTTCCTGCTGGACGCCGGCCGCGCGCTCGCCGAGGCCCGCTCGACCTCGGAGGTGTTGAGGGTGGCCGCCTCGCTCTCCATGCCCGGGTTCTCGCCGGACGGCCTCGCGGTGTTCGGGGTGGCGGGCGAGCGGCTGACGATCATCGGGCACCACGGGCACAACCCCGGCGACGACGGGCCCTTCGCGGAGATCTCGCTCGACATGGACTACCCGGCGGCCGATGTCGTGCGCAACGGACGAGCGATCTACCTGCCGACGCCACAGGAGTACCGGCGCCGCTTCCCCGCCACCTGGCCGATGGCGCAGCGCTTCGACCGCCAGTCGTGGGCGTTCGTCCCGCTGATCGTCGCCGGCCGGACGATCGGGGCGTGGATGGCGGCGTTCAAGCACCCGGTGGCGTTCACCCCCGACGAGCGCTCGGTCCTGACGACGGTGGCCCGCATGCTGGCGCAGGCCCTGGCCAGGGCGGGCGAGGCGGAGAACGAACGCGAACTCTCGCTCGGCCTGCAACGCTCGATGATGCCGACGCTCGGTCCCGAGATCCCCGGCATGACGGTCGCCGCCCGCTACGTCCCGACCGGCGGCGGCCTCCAGGTCGGCGGCGACTGGTATGACATGATCCCGCTGCCGACCGGCAGCTTCGCCCTGGTCATCGGCGACGTACAGGGCCATGACGTCCGGGCCGCCGGGCTGATGGGCCAGCTGCGCATCGCGCTGCGGGCGTACGCGAGCGAGGGCCACCGCCCCGACGCGGTCCTCTCCCGCGCTTCCCGCTTCCTGTACGGGATCACCGAGTCGTACGGGGTGCCCGAGCCGGCGGGCGACGGTCACGAGGACTACGCGCCGCGCTTCGCCACCTGCCTGTACATCGAGGTCGACCCGGCCACCGGCACCCTCGACATCGCACGGGCCGGCCACCCCGACCCGGTGATCCGCACCGCCGACGGCACCGCGCTGATACGCCCCACCGCGGGCGGTCTCCCGCTCGGCATCGAGGCGGACTCCGACTACCCCACGACCCGGCTCGTCCTCGAACCCACCGAGACGATCATGATCTGCACGGACGGCCTGATCGAGACCGGGGGCCACGACATGGCCAGCGGCTGGACCCGGCTGCGCCCCGTCCTGGAGAAGGACCCGGACCAGGGCCTTGAGCAACTCGCCGACGAGTTGGTCCAGGCCGTGCACGGGCCCTCCTCGCACTACACGACGGGTCCACTGGTGGACCGCCGCGAGGACGACGTCGCGCTGCTGCTGCTCCGCCGAAACGCTGGCGGCGGCGCCGGTCCCGCCACGACCACCGCCATCCGCCGCACCGCGCTGACCGTCGCCCAGGCCGAACCCGAGCGCATCGCGGGCGCCCGCAGGCAGCTGCGCGAACTCCTCCACGACTGGGCGGACGAGGAGCAGGTCGACTCGGCGGTCCTGATGATCTCGGAGATGATCACCAACGTCCTCGTCCACACCGACGGCGACGCGGTGCTGGTGGCGGAGGCCTGCGGCCCGCTGGGCACCCGCCGCCTGCGCGTCGAGGTCGCCGACGCCAGCGACGAACTCCCGCACCGCCGCCGCCCCGGCGAAATGGCATCCAGCGGCCGGGGCCTGGTCCTGATGCAGATGCTCGCGGACGCGTGGGGCGTGGACCCGAGGGGCGACGGCAAGTCCATCTGGTTCGAGCTGCACGAGGCGGGGGCGGGAGGTTCGCGGGAAACGGAGGGGTCGCCGGAGGTGGAGGGGTAGGTGGGGTGGCCGGTCGCCGGGGGCGGCCGGGCTGCCGGGGACGCCTGGGCAGTGGGGGCGGGCCGCCCGGCGCGGCCGGGTAAGGGGCGGCCGGGTAAGGGGCGGCGGGGCGCGCGAGCCCGTCGGATCGCCCCGCTCGCCCCGCGTTACGGCGCGGGTCGCGGTGGGCCCGCCGGATTCGCGGGGGCCGGGCCGTTGGGGGCGTAGCGCCTGCGCAGTTCGCCGAGCACCCCGAACCCGGCCGCCGCGACCGGCACCGCGAGCAGCATCCCGACGAGTCCGGCCACGCTCGCGCCCGCCGTCAGCGCGATCATGATCATCGCGGGGTGCATCTGGACGGTGCGGCTCTGGATGACGGGCTGGAGGATGTGCCCTTCGAGCTGCTGCACGGCGAGGACCACCCCGACCGTCCACAGGGCGATCCCGAACCCCCGGTCGGCGAGCGCGACCAGCACCGCCACCGCGCCCGACACGAACGCCCCCAGGTAGGGGATGTAGGCGCCGATGAAGACGAGCGCGCCGAGGCCGACGGCGCCGGGCACGCGCAGGATCAGCAGCCCGGCGGTGATGCAGATGGCGTCGATGAACGCGATGATCGTGGTGCCGCGCATGAACCCCTCGACGGCCTCGAAGGCCCGTCGCGCCATGGCCTCCACGGTGTCACCCGTACCGCGCGGGGCCAGTGAGTGCGCGAGGTCGGCGGCCCGGTCGGAGTCCTTGAGGAAGAAGAAGGTGAGCAGCAGCGCGAGCACACTGGTGGCGATGAGCGAGCCGAGCACGCTGAGCCCTTCGAGCAGCCCGCTGGCCGCCCCGGCCCCGAACTTGGACAGCAGTTGCTTGGCGTTGTCGGCGATGTTGGTCACCCCGTCACCGCCGGCCGCCCCGAGGTGATCGGCCACCCAGTGCCCGGCCTGCTTGAGCGAGGCGACGATCTGGTCACCGGTGTTGATGAGCGCGCTGACGACGATGTATCCGGCGCCGCCGACCACCGCGACGAGTGCGACGCAGGTGAGCCCGGCGGCGATGGACCGCCGGACCCCCACGCGGATCAGCCAGCGGTGCACCGGGCCCAGCAGAGCGGTGCCAAGTAGCGCTAGCAGTACGGGAGTTACCACCGCCTTGAAGACGATGCACAGCCAGACGGCGATGGCGGCGACGCCGGTGACGAGCAGCACGACCACACACCAGGCGGCGGCCCGCCGGGCCCCCTCGGGAAGCAGCGCCTGAGGTTTCTCCACCCGCCCACCCGACCACGGCGGGCGCCGGCGCGCCCGCCCGGCAGCCCGCCCGGGTGACGCCCCGTCAGCTGGCGGAGCCTTTGCCCTGCCCGCCCCTTCCCGAACCGGGGACGCTGCCCGGAAAGGGGCGGGGAAGGGGACTCACATGCCGTGGACCGCCGGGATCTTGCCCAGTCGGCCCTGCTGGAAGTCGTCGAAGGCCTTCTGGAGCTCCTCACGGGTGTTCATCACGAACGGCCCGTAGTGCGCCATCGGCTCACGGATGGGGCGCCCGCCGAGCAGCACGACCTCCAGGTCGGGGGCGTTACCGTCCTGCTTCTCGTCCGCGCGGACCGTCAGCGAGCCGCCGTCGCCGAACACGGCCGTCTGCCCCATGTGGACGGGACGACGCTCGGCGCCGACCGACCCGCGCCCGGCCAGCACGTAGGCGAGCCCGTTGAAGTCGGACCGCCACGGCAGCGTGACGGACGCACCCGGCCGCAGCGTCGCGTGCACCATCGTGATGGGGGTGTGCGTGATGCCCGGCCCCTCGTGCCCGTCGAGCGAGCCCGCGATGAGGCGGAGCAGCGCGCCCCCGTCGCCGGAGGTGAGCAGCTGGACCTGGCCGCCGCGGATGTCCTGGTAGCGGGGGTCCTTCATCTTGTCCGCTGCCGGGAGGTTCACCCACAGCTGGAGGCCGTGGAAGAGCCCGCCGGACATGACGAGCGACTCCGGCGGCGCCTCGATGTGCAGCAGGCCGGAGCCCGCCGTCATCCACTGGGTGTCACCGTCGGTGATGGTGCCGCCGCCACCGTTGGAGTCCTGGTGCACGAAGGTGCCGTCGAGCAGGTACGTGACCGTCTCGAACCCCCGGTGCGGGTGCCACGGGGTGCCCTTGGGCTCGCCCGGCGCGTACTCCACCTCGCCCATCTGGTCCATCATGATGAACGGGTCGAGGTGCTTGTAGTTGATCCCGGCGAACGCGCGGCGCACCGGGAACCCCTCCCCCTCGAACCCCTGCGGCGCGGTGGTCACGGCAAGGACGGGGCGGGCCGCTGCGCCCTCGGGCACGGTGACGCGCGGCAGGGTCAGCGGGTTTTCGACGGTCACAGCTGGCATGGGACGGCCCTCCTTGCGGGATGCTCTGCATCCAAAGTAGTTGAATGGTGAACATCTAGCAAGCGCCCCTCATTCCCGGCCCGCCCGGAGTACGCCTCGGGCCCGCACCCCCAAGGGGTACGGGCCCGAAGTGAAGCCGCCGAGCGGTGGCTATCCGTACATGCGCCGCATCGCGAAGTCGACCATCTGCTCCACGGCCTTCGCGTCGAAGACCATCCGGTGGTCGCCCTCCATGTCGAGCACGAAGCCGTAGCCGGTCGGCAGGAGGTCGATGACCTCGGCGCCGGTGATGACGAAGTACTTCGACTCCTTGCCCGCGTACCGGCGCAGCTCCTTGAGCGAGGTGAACATCGGGATGACCGGCTGCTGGGTGTTGTGCAGCGCGAGGAACCCGGGGTTGTCACCGCGCGGGCAGTACACCTTCGACCCGGCGAAGATCTGCTGGAAGTCCTCGGCGGACAGCGACCCGGTGGTGAAGGCGCGTACCGCGTCCGCGAGCGAGGGCGGCGACGGCTCGGGGTACAGCGGCTGCTCCCCGTACCCGCCCTGCTGCGGCGGGGCGTACTGCTGCTGCGCGGCAGGGCCGCCTGCGTGCTGGTCGTAGCCGTACATGGGCCACAGCGTAGTGCTCGGCGATTAGAGCCGCGTCACAGTTGTCCCGTTAGGGGTTGCATCTTATTACCCACGGGTAGCATCATCGGAGCTACTTGCTGGTATTGATGTAACCGATCCTGCTTACGGAGCCGTCGCCATGGGGCACTACAAGTCGAATCTCCGCGACATCGAGTTCAACCTCTTCGAGGTGCTCGGACGCGACAAGCTGTACGGCACCGGCCCGTTCGGGGAGATGGACGTCGACACCGCCAAGTCGATCCTGGAGGAGATAGCGCGTCTCTCCGAGAACGAGCTGGCCGATTCCTTCGCGGACGCCGACCGCAACCCGCCGGTCTTCGACCCGGCCACCAACACCGCTCCGGTCCCGGCGTCCTTCAAGAGCTCCTACAAGGCGTTCATGGACTCCGAGTACTGGCGCCTGGGCCTGCCGGAGGAGATCGGCGGCACCGTTTCGCCGCGCTCGCTGATCTGGGCCTACGCCGAGCTGGTGCTGGGCTCCAACCCGGCGGTCTGGATGTACTCCTCGGGCCCGGCGTTCGCCGGCATCCTCTTCGAGGAGGGCAACGAGGCGCAGAAGAAGATCGCCCAGATCGCCGTCGAGAAGCAGTGGGGCTCGACCATGGTCCTCACCGAGCCGGACGCCGGCTCGGACGTGGGCGCCGGCCGCACCAAGGCCGTCCAGCAGGACGACGGCTCCTGGCACATCGAGGGCGTGAAGCGCTTCATCACCTCCGGTGAGCACGACATGGAGGAGAACATCCTCCACTACGTCCTCGCCCGCCCCGAGGGCCACGGCCCCGGTACCAAGGGCCTGTCCCTCTTCCTCGTCCCGAAGTTCCACTTCGACTGGGAGACCGGCGAGCTGGGCGAGCGCAACGGCGTGTACGCCACCAACGTCGAGCACAAGATGGGCCTGAAGGCGTCCAACACGTGCGAGATGACGTTCGGCGACCAGCACCCCGCCAAGGGCTGGCTGATCGGCGACAAGCACGACGGCATCCGCCAGATGTTCATGATCATCGAGTTCGCCCGCATGATGGTCGGCACGAAGGCCATCGCGACGCTGTCGACGGGTTACCTCAACGCCCTTGAGTACGCCAAGGAGCGCGTCCAGGGCAGCGACCTCTCGCAGTTCATGGACAAGGCCGCGCCGAAGGTGACGATCACTCACCACCCGGACGTACGGCGCTCGCTGATGACGCAGAAGGCGTACGCGGAGGGCATGCGCTCGCTGGTGCTCTACACCGCCTCGGTCCAGGACGCGATCCAGGTCAAGGAGGCCGCGGGCGAGGACACCAAGGCGCTGGTCGGCCTGAACGACCTGCTCCTGCCGATCGTCAAGGGCTACGGCTCGGAGAAGTCGTACGAGAAGCTGTCGTCCGAGTCGCTCCAGACCTTCGGCGGCTCCGGGTACCTCCAGGAGTACCCGATCGAGCAGTACATCCGTGACGCGAAGATCGACACGCTGTACGAGGGCACCACGGCGATCCAGGGTCAGGACTTCTTCTTCCGGAAGATCGTCCGCGACCAGGGCGCCTCCCTGAACGCGCTCTCCGAGGAGATCAAGAAGTTCCTCGCCGAGCAGCACGGCGGCCCCGAGGAGCTGGCGGGCTCGCTCGACTCGCTCGCCAAGGCGGCCGTGGACCTGGAGGCGATCGTCGGCACGATGATCACCGACCTGACGGCGACCGGCGAGGACGTCAAGAACATCTACAAGGTGGGCCTCAACACGACCCGCCTGCTGATGGCCTCCGGCGACGTCGTGGTCGGCTACCTGCTCCTGAAGGGCGCGGCGGTCGCCGCCGAGAAGCTGTCCTCCGCCTCCGCGAAGGACGTCCCCTTCTACCAGGGCAAGATCGCCGCCGCGAAGTTCTTCGCCGCGAACGTCCTGCCGGGTGTCGGGACGGCGCGTGCGCTGGCCGAGACGGTCGACAACTCCCTGATGGACCTGGACGAGGCGGCGTTCTAGCCCCCTTGGTGCGAGGGGCTCGGGGTGGTCGGACCCCGGGCCCCTTTCCCGTGCCCGGCCCGTCCGGGCGTCTCGGCTCGTCCGGCTCTCACCGAGGGGCGGGCGGGCAGCGGCGGCAGGCCCCGCAGGGCAGGTCCCTGGCTGGTCCGGGGCAGGCCGGGGCAGAGCCCCGGAGCAAAGGCGGGGCCGCCGCTAGGGTGGCTGGCATGAGCACACCGCCCCGCTTCGACCGCGGCCACACCGACGATCTGTTGACCTTCCTCGCGGCGAGCCCGTCGCAGTACCACGCCGTGGCCAACGCTGCCGCACGCCTGGAGAAGGCCGGGTTCCGGCAGGTCCAGGAGACGGAGGCGTGGGACGGCAGCCACGGCGGCAAGTACGTGCTGCGCGGCGGCGCCATCGTCGCCTGGTACGTGCCCGAGGGCGCCGAGCCCCACACCCCGTACCGGATCGTCGGCGCCCACACCGACTCCCCGAACCTGCGCGTGAAGCCGCAGCCCGACTCGGGGGCGTTCGGCTGGCGGCAGGTGGCCGTCGAGATCTACGGCGGGACGCTGCTCAACACCTGGCTCGACCGCGACCTCGGCATCGCGGGCCGCCTCACCCTGAAGGACGGCAGCCACCGCCTGGTCAACGTGGACCGGCCGCTGCTGCGCGTACCGCAGCTCGCCGTGCACCTGGACCGCTCGGTGAACACCGACGGGCTCAAGCTCGACCGCCAGCGCCACCTCCAGCCGATCTGGGGTCTGGGCGACGACGTGCAGGAAGGCGATCTGATCCGCTTCCTGGAGCAGGAGGCGGGCCTGGTCAAGGACGAGGTGGCGGGCTGGGACCTGATGCTGCACTCCGTGGAGCCGCCCGCCTACCTGGGCCGCGACCGGGAGCTGGTGGCCGGGCCCCGGATGGACAACCTGCTCTCCGTGCACGCCGGAACGGCCGCGCTCGCCGCCGTCTCGACGGCCGCCGCCCTCCCGTACATCCCGGTGTTCGCCGCCTTCGACCACGAGGAGGACGGCTCGCAGGCCGACACCGGCGCGGACGGACCGCTGCTCGGCAACGTCATGGAGCGCTCGGTGTTCGCGCGCGGAGGCACGTACGAGGACCGCGCCCGAGCCTTCGCCGGTACGGTCTGCCTGTCCTCCGACACCGGGCACGCCGTGCACCCCAACTACGCGGAGCGGCACGACCCCACGCACCACCCGCGCGCCAACGGCGGCCCCATCCTCAAGGTCAACGTGAACGCCCGGTACGCCACCGACGGCGCCGGACGCGCGGTGTTCGCCGCGGCCTGCGAGCGCGCCGGGGTGCCGTGGCAGACCTTCGTCTCCAACAACGCGATGCCCTGCGGCACCACCATCGGACCCATCACCGCGGCCCGGCACGGCATCCAGACCGTCGACATCGGCGTGGCGATCCTGTCGATGCACAGCGCGCGGGAACTGTGCGGGGCGGACGACCCGCACCTGCTCGCGAACGCGCTGACCGCGTTCCTGGCGGGCTGAACCGCCGTGTGTGTGAAGGGGATTGGCCGTTGCGGGTGCGGGTACCCGGAACGGCCAACCACTTTACGGAGGCGAGTTCCATGGGCCTGGGCGGCTGCATCATCCTCATCGCGGTGGGGGCGATCCTCACCTTCGCGACGGACTGGCACGCCAAGGGAGTCAACCTCGACATGGTCGGCCTGATACTCATGGCCGTCGGCATCATCGGCGTCGCCGTCTTCACCAGCGTGCTGCGGCGGCGCCGGGTGCTGCCGCCGACCGCCGTCGTCGAGGAGGAGCACCGCCACCACCTGGGGTGACCCGCGCCACCTCCGGCCGCTGAGGCCCCGGACGTGGGCCGACCCCCCTGGGCCCCGCGTATCCTCGACTGTCCGGGCCCTGACCAGGCCCGAGCAGACCAGGTACGGGGAGCAAGGGGGTACCGTCGCCGTGGAGTTCCGCGTCCTGGGAACAGTAGGCGTGGCGACGGAGGACGGTGCGTTCCTCCCGCTCGGTCCGGCCAAGCGCCGCAGCCTGCTCGCCATGCTGCTGCTGCGGCCCAACACCGCCGTCGGCGTCGACCGGCTCACCGAGGCCCTGTGGGACGAGGAGCCGCCCACCCATTCCCGTACCGTCCTCCAGGGCCACGTCTCACGGCTGCGGGCGCTGTTCGCCGAGCACGGCGCTGAGGCGTACGGCATCGAACTGGCCACTCAGGGACCGGCCTACGTCCTGCGGCTGCCCGAGACCCTGATCGACGCCCACCGCTTCGAGGAACTGGTCTCCCTCGCCCGCGGCCAGCGCAGCCCCGGCGACGCGGTGCTGATGCTGCGCGAGGCGCTCGCCCTGTGGCAGGGACCCGCTCTCACCGGCACCGTCACCAGCCCGCCCCTGCAAGCCGCCGCCCACACCCTCGAAGAGCTCAGGCTGGCCTCGGTGGAGGCGCTCGCCGAGGCCTACGGGAAGCTCGGCGAGCACGGCCGGGCCGCGGCCGTCCTGCGCACCGAAGCCGTCGCCCACCCCCTGCGCGAACCCCTCTCGGCCGCGCTGATGCTGGCGCTGAGCCACTCGGGACGGCAGTCCGACGCCCTCGATTGGTTCCACCGCACCCGACGCCTGCTCTGCGACGAGCTCGGCGTGGACCCCGGCCCGGTGCTCGCCGAGGCCTACGCCACGATCCTGCGGACCGGCACCCCGACCGGTCCGGCCAAGGCCGCCGAACTGCCCCAACTGTCCGATCCCGTACCGGACTTGCTGCCCCGCAGGCCCCGGGGCTTCACCGGCCGGCACGCCGAACTCCGCGCCCTCGACGCGGCCACGGCCGGCCAGTACGGCGCGATAGCCCTGGTCACCGGCGGAGCCGGGGTCGGCAAGACCGCGCTCGCCGTGCACTGGGCGCACGAGCGCCTGAGCGACTTCCCCGACGGCCGTCTCTTCGCCGACCTGTGCGGCTACAGCGACACCCCGGCCCGTCAGGTCACCGTCGTCCTGCGGGAGTTCCTGCTCGCACTCGGCGTCCCCGTGCAGCGAATACCCGAGACCGAGGCCGGGATGGGGGCGCTGTACCGCTCGCTGACCGACGACCGCCGGATGCTGGTCGTGCTCGACAACGCCCGCGACTCCGAGCAGGTCCGCCCGCTGCTGCCGGGCGGCGACCACTGCGTCACCCTGGTCACCAGCCGCGACCGGCTCGGCGGCCTGGTCGCCACCGACGCGGCCCGCCCGGTCCGCCTCGACGAACTCCCCGCCGCCGACTGCACCGCCCTGCTCGCCGCCGTCATCGGCGAGGAGCGCGTCGCCGCCGAACCCGCCGCGGCCGCCCGCCTGGCCGCGCTCTGCGACGGCCTCCCGCTCGCCCTGCGGGTGACCGCCGCCCGTCTCGCCGCCCGCCCCCAGTGGACCCTCGCCGCCCTGGTCGGCGAACTCGCCGACGAACAGCACCGGTTGGGGCTGCTGCGGGTCGAGGACACCGGGGTGGCCGCGGCCCTGCGGCTGACCGTGCAGCAACTGCCCGAACAGGCCCGCCGGATGTTCCGTGCGCTCGGCCTGCACACCGGCTCCGAACTCGACCGCTATACGGCCGCCGCGCTGGCCGGCTGCACCCCCGACCAGGCCGCCGCCGCCCTCGAACGCCTCGC
Organism: Streptomyces sp. NBC_01431; assembly: GCF_036231355.1. NCBI lineage: Bacteria > Bacillati > Actinomycetota > Actinomycetes > Kitasatosporales > Streptomycetaceae > Streptomyces > Streptomyces sp. NBC_01431. The sequence goes on along the minus strand of NZ_CP109496.1, from coordinate 4,192,174 downwards.
CGCCGCCCATCTCGTGGTGGAGTCGGGCCCGCGCGGCCCCGCCCACTCCCGCACCAGGCCGGACTCGTACACGCTGCACGACCTGGTACGGCTCTACGCCCGTGCGCTCGCCCCCGAGGCCGACCCGGACGGGCTCGCCCGTCTCCTCGACCACTATCTGCACACCGGTCTGGTCGCGACCGCCACCGCCGAACCCGGCAGCCAGCCCTGCTTCGTGCCGCCCCCCGGCGCCCGCCGGCCGGCCGCGGTGCGCGAGTTCGAGGACCGCCAGGCCGCGCTCGCCTGGTACGAGGCCGAACGGGCCACCCTGCGCGGGGCGGTCGCCGCCGCCGTCGCCGCCTCCATGCACGACCGGGCCTGGCGGCTCGTCCTGCTCCAGTGGCCGCTGATCCTGTGGCGGGTCCGCGACGGCTGGGTCCCGCTGCTCGAACAGGCCCTGGAATCAGCGGAGTTGGAGCAGGAGCTCGACGCCCAGTCCCGCACCCGCGCGCTGCTCGGCTGGGTGCTGCACGAGGAGGGCCGCTACGACGAGGCGCTGGCCCAGCTGGAGAAGGCCCCCGACCTCGCCCGGCGGGCCGGCGACGTCACCAGCGAGGCCATCGCCCGCATCAACCTCGCGCTCATCCTCGTCCAGTACGGCGAGAACGACCGGGCCGGCGACCTGCTCGGCCATGCGCTGACCCTGGCGGGCCGGGTCGGCGACCGCTCCACCGAGATGCTCGCCCACCAGCACCTGGCCCGGCACTTCCTGGACGCCCGCGCCTTCGGCCTCGCCATGGAGCACTCCCGGCGCGGCCTCGAACTCGGCCCCTCGCCGGAGGCGATCCCGCGCCGGGTGCTGCTGCGCACCAGCTACGGCGAGGCGCTGGCCGGCCTCGGCCACACCGAGGAGGCACGCCGCCAGCTCACCGTCGCGGCTCGTGAGGCCGACGACCACGGCTACGAGGAAGGCGCGGCGGCGGCGCACGCCCGGCTCGGCGAGCTGCCGTCCCGCGTGACCGGTGGGGATCCGGGGGTCGGCCGCCATGGACGGGAGGGGCCCACGGGCCCCACTGCGGCGGCGCGTTAGCGGATCGGCAGGGGAGCCTGCGAGAGTGCCGCGCACATAGAGTCGCGGCACATATATTCGACTCATTCGACACGGACGGGGAGACGCGATGCGCAGGGGGAGGACCAGCTCGGGCCAGGCCTCGGCCGCCTTCGCCACGTTCGTCGTGCTGCTCGCCGCGCTCACGGGCTGCACGGACGGCGCGCCCACCACCACGCCCGGGACCGGCGAGACATCCGTGCGGTCCGGCACCCCGGCACAGGCGAGCGGCACCACGCGGACGCCGCCGTCCCCGGCCGCGCCCGCCCCGCCCACCCCGAGCGGCACGCCGCTGCCCTCCACCGGACCGGGCACCCCGCCCCCGGCCGGCCCGACCGCGGCCACCGCGTCGCCGGGCACCCCGGGCACGGACCCCCGGACGGGGCCGGGTGACGACGGCGGGGAGGACGCCCGCACGTACTGCCCGCCCACCGCGCTGTCGTTCACGTTCCGCATCGCGGGCGACGGCCCCGCCGGGCGGGGCCACGGCGCGGGCCCGGCCATGGGCGTCGCCGTCCTCACGGTCCGCAACAGCTCCGGGCACGCGTGCGTGCTGCACGGCTCGCCCGCGCTGACCCTCACCGACGACGCGGGCCGGGCAACCCTCACCTCCGCCCCGGCCAAGCCGTACGCGCAGGCCTTCGCACTGCACCCCGGGGCGAGCGGTGCGGCCCTGGTCCACTACACCGCGCGCCCGTGCCCGGACCGGGGATCCACGGTGCGGGTGACCCTGCCGGGCTCGGCCACCGCGAGCACCCTGCCGGTCCTCGACTCCCAGGGCCGCCCCGCGGTGCTGCCCCTGTGCGGACCGCCCCTGAGCATCGGACCGTTCAAGCCGGGGTTCGGGTAGGGGGCTTTGCCCGCGCCCCTTCGGGAGCACCTACCCCCCCCCACCGTCAGGTGCGGGGTGTCAGGCCGGGTCCATTCCGGCCAGTACCAGGGGCAGGCGACTCGCGCCGTCCAGGGACAGCTTGACCGGGACGCCCCAGTCCTGCTGGTGGACGTGGCAGGCGGGGTACTCGTTCGCCGGGTCGTCGTCGCAGGAGGCCGCCATCGCCGAGACGTGCAGCACGCCCTCGGCGACCTGCGGGTTCAGACTCAGCTCGCGCGCGAGATCCGTGCCCGTGCCCTCGCCCGCGAGCAGCAGCTCGGGAGGGGTCGAGGAGACGAGCAGCCGGGTGGAGGGACCGTAGCGGGTGTCCAGCTTCTGCCCGGCCGGCGCCTGGAACACCACGTCCAACTGGAGCCCGCCCGGGGCGACTTCGGTCGCCGCACGCTGGGTGCGGTGCGCCACGGCCTCGACCCGTACCGCCTCCTCGGGCAGCCGCAGCCGGGTCAGCCGGTGCCGCGCCGACTCGACGACCACGATGTCGTCGCCGACCAGCACGGCGGCGCTGGGCTCCCTCAAGTCGGTCGCGAGCGTGGTCACTTCACCGCTCGCCGGATCGAAGCGGCGCAGCGCGTGGTTGTAGGTGTCCGCCACCGCGACCGAGCCGTCGGGCAGCGCGGTGACGCCCAGGGGGTGCTGGAGCAGCGCCTGCGCGGCCGCCCCGTCACGGTGCCCGAAGTCGAAGAGCCCCGTACCGACAGCGGTGTGCACCGCGCCGTCGGCGTCGACGTAGCGCAGCGCCGAGGTCTCCGAGTCGGCGACCCAGAGCCGGTCCTCGGTGGCCGCGAGCCCGGACGGCTGCGCGAACCAGGCCTCACCGCCGGGCCCGTCGACCAGCCCCTCGTTGGTGGTACCTGCCGCCACCTCGACGGTCTTCGTCTGGGGGTCGTACGTCCACAGCTGGTGCACGCCCGCCATGGCGATCCACACCTTGCCGCGCCACCAGGCCACGTCCCACGGCGAGGACAGGTCCACTTCGAGCGCGGGTCCCGAGGTCGGCTGCCCCTGCCACCACTGCCTGCCCGTGCCGGCGAGCGGCTCGATGTCCCCGCTCGCCGGATCGAAGACCCGCAGCGCGTGGTGCACGGTGTCGGCGACCACGACCTTCCCGTCCGGGAGCAGCGCCAGCCCCTGCGGCTCCTTGAACTGCCCGTCCCCGCCGATCCGCCGCACGACGCTCTCCCCGTCCGGGGCGAGCTCGACCAGTTGGTGGCGGGTGGTGTCGGACACCAGGAAGTTCCCGCTGGGCAGCACGATCGCCTTGCCGGGAAAGCGCAGATCGGTGGCGACGGGCTCCGGCGGCACGTAGGGCCCGTCGCCGCGACGCAGCGTCCCCTTCGCGTCGTGCTCGGCCTCCAGCTCCTCCACCAGGCGCTCGATGGCATGAGCATGCCCCTCACCCGCGTGCTGGGCGACGATGTACCCCTCGGGGTCGATCACCACGAGCGTGGGCCAGGCCCGCACCGCGTACTGCTTCCAGGTCGCGAGCTCGGGATCGTCGAGCACCGGGTGCTCCACCCCGTACCGCTCGACGGCGTCCACGACGGCCTGGTGCTCGGCCTCGTGCACGAACTTCGGCGAGTGCACCCCGACGATGACCACGGTGTCCCGGTGCTTCTCCTCCAGCTCTCGCAGCTCGTCCAGGACGTGGAGGCAGTTGATGCAGCAGAAGGTCCAGAAATCGAGGATCACTGTGCGCCCACGCAGATCGGCGAGGCTCAGGTCCTTCCCACCCGTGTTCAGCCAGCCGCCCTTGCCGATCAGCTCGGGGGCGCGGACACGGGCACGGCGGGGCGCGGGCGCGGGGGTGGGCGCCGGGGCAGCATCGTTCATGGTTCAAGCTTGCCATCCCGGTATGAACACCCCGTGACGCAGTTCGGCGGGCCCCCGGGGCGGGCAGGGTTACCGCATGAAATACCTCGTGCGCGACAAGATCTTCGCCATCGGTGACGACTACTGGATCGAGACCGAGGACGGCCGTCAGGCCTTTCTCGCCGACGGCAAGGCCCTGCGGCTGCGCGACACCCTGGAGCTGAAGGACCCGTCGGGGCGGGTGCTCATCACGCTGCGGGAGAAGATGTTCAGCCTGCGGGACGCGATGACCATCGAGCGGGACGACGAGACCCTCGCGACCGTCCGCCGCAAGCGGCTGTCCCTGCTGCGCAACCACTACCGCGTCAGCCTGGTCGAGGGCTCCGAGCTCGACGTGACGGGCAGGATCCTGGATAGGGAGTTCACCGTCGAGTACGACGGCGAGCTGCTCGCGCACGTCTCACGCAAGTGGTTCCGGGTGCGGGAGACGTACGCGGTGAACGTCGTACGGGAGGACGCGGACGCGGCGCTGATGATCGCGGTGGTGATCTGCGTGATCCGCATGGACGAGAAGGAGCGCGGCCACGACGACTGACCCGTGTGCCGGGCCGGTGGCACTGCGGGGCCCGACGGCCAGGAGCCGCCGGCCACCCCGGCTAGCGCTTGGGCGGGTCCAGACCCAGCACCCGGTCCTTCAGCGCCGGGAACACCTCGCGGGTGTCGGCCACCTTCGCCGGGTCGAGGTCCACGGTGAGGATCTCCTCGCCGGGGCCGGCCTCCGCCAGCACCTCGCCCCAGGGGTCCACGACGATGCTGTGGCCGGCCTGCTCGACGCCCGCGTGCGTCCCGCCCGTGCCGCAGGCCAGCACGTACGCCTGGTTCTCGACGGCACGGGCCCGCGCCAGCAGCGTCCAGTGGGCGCGGCGCCGCTCGGGCCAGCCGGCCGGGATCACGAAGGCGTGCGCGCCGGCGTCGACCAGGCCGCGGAACAGTTCGGGGAAGCGCAGGTCGTAGCAGGTGGCGAGGCCCAGGGTGAGGTCCGGCAAGGCGGCGGTGACCAGGTGCTCGCCCGCACCCATCAGTACCGCTTCGCCCTTGTCGAAGCCGAAGCGGTGGATCTTCCGGTAGGTGTGCGCGGGCGTGCCGTCGGGCGAGAAGACGAGGGAGGTGTTGTAGAGGACCCCGTCGTCACCCCGCTCGGGAACGGACCCGGCGTGCAGCCAGACCCCGGCGTCGCGGGCCGCGTCCGACATCTCCCGGGCCGTCGGCCCGTCGAGTGCCTCCGCCTCGTCCGCGAAGAGTTCGTAGGCGAAGGCTCCGACCGTCCACAGTTCGGGGAGGACGACGAGATCGCTGCCCCGCTGTTCCCGGACGAGTGAACCGACGCGTCGACGCCGGGAATTGACGGACTCTTCGGGATTTACGTCGATCTGGATGAGCGAAGCGCGCACAGTACCACCGTCCTGGCCTTCGGGCCGTCAGCACTATGGGAAACAGCCTACGATCGTCACACCAAAGCACTGCCGGGGTGCCTGCGAGCAGCGTAACTTAGCCATCAAGCCTCCCACGCAGTCCCGCAGTCCCGCAGTCCAGCCCGCGTACAAAAGAACCGCCGAGGGGTCCCGTGACCGTCCATCCCAGCCTTCAGACCTACGCCGATGCCTGGACCCACTCCATCGAGGCGATATCGGAGCTGGTGCTGCCGCTCGTCGAGGGCGAGTGGAACCGTGCGACGCCGTGCCCCAACTGGTCGGTGCGGGACATCGTGTCGCACATCATCGGCATGGAGTGCGAGCAGCTGGGCGACCCCCGTCCCATCCACACCCTGCCGCGCGACCTCTTCCACGTACAGACCGAGTTCGCCCGCTACATGGAGATGCAGGTCGACGTGCGCCGGCACCACACGGCGCCGGAGATGACCTCCGAGCTGGAGTACACGATCATTCGCCGGGCGCGGCAGCTGCGCAACGAGAACCGGGATCCGGACACCAAGGTGCGGGCCCCCCTCGGCGCCGAGCAGACGCTGGAACTGGCGCTGCGGATGCGGGCGTTCGACGTGTGGGTGCACGAGCAGGATCTGCGCTGGGCCCTGAACAAGCCGGGGAACCTGGATTCGCCGGGCGCGTACGTGGCCCGCGACATCCTGCTGAGCACGCTGCCCCGGGTGGTCGCGAAGGACGCGGGCGCGCCGCCCAACTCGGCGGTGGTCTTCGACATCCACGGGCCGGTCGAGTTCCTGCGCACGGTACGGGTCGACGCGGACGGGCGCGGCACCATCGACGGCGCGCCCTCGCTGGGCCCGCTGGTCACCCTGGCCATGGACTGGGAGACCTTCCTGCGGCTCGCCTGCGGCCGGGTCCGCCCGCACGCGGTCGCCGACCGCGTCAAGGCGGAGGGCGACCAGGCGATGGCCCAGGCGATCCTGCGGGAGTTCGCGGTCACGCCGTAGGCGCCGCTCACACCGGGACGTGGACCGCCTCGACCCTGCTCGCCACCAGCCGGTCGCGCTCGCGGCGCTCCGCGCGGGCGCGCAGCCGCAGGATCTGGGTGAGGCCGAGCGCCTCCAGGAAGAACACCGACGAGAACGCGATCCGGTAATTGTCGCCGGTCGCGTCGAGCAGCACACCCACCGCGAGCAGCGTCGTCATGGAGGCCACGAAACCGCCCATGTTGGTGATGCCGGACGCGGTGCCCTGGCGTTCCGGCGGGTTGGCCGGGCGCGAGAAGTCGAAGCCGATCATCGAGGCGGGCCCGCACGCGCCGAGCACCAGGCACAGGGTGACGAGCAGCCACATCGGCGCGTGCGCGGCGGGGTAGGCGATGGTGGCCGCCCACAGCAGCGCGGTCGCCCCGACGGTGGCGAGCGCCAGCGGCAGTCTGGCCGCGTGGTGGCGGGCGATGAGCTGCCCGTACACCAGGCCCACGACCATGTTGGAGAGCACCACCAGTGTCAGCAGCGTGCCCGCCGTGCCGCGGCTCAGTCCCTGCGCCTCGACGAGGAACGGCATCCCCCACAGCAGCAGGAACACCATCGCGGGGAACTGGGTGGTGAAGTGCACCCACATTCCGAGCCGGGTCCCGGGTTCGCGCCACGCGGCGGCGATCTGGCGGCGTACGAACGCGGCACCGGCGTGGTGCGCCGGCGGCGGCTCGTGGCCCTCGGGGTGGTCACGCAGGAACAGCAGGAGCAGCACCAGGACGACGACGCCGGCGAGCGAGCTGCCCGCGAAGGTCTGGGTCCAGCCGACGCCGTGCAGCGCGCGGGCGATGACGAGGGTGGACACCAGGTTCCCGGCCATCCCGAACAGGGCGGCGACCTGCCCGATCATCGGTCCGTGCTTGGCGGGGAACCAGCGCGAGCCGAGCCGCAGCACGCTGATGAAGGTCATCGCGTCGCCGCAGCCGAGCAGGGCGCGGGAGGCGAGCGCGGTGGCGTACGAGGGGGACAGGGCGAAGCCGAGCTGTCCGACGGTGAACAAGGCGGTCCCGAGCACCAGGACCTTCTTGGTGCCGAGCCGGTCGACCATGAGGCCGACGGGTATCTGCATGCCCGCGTACACGAGCAGTTGGAGTATGGAGAAGGTGGACAGGGCCGAGGCGTTGACGTGGAAGCGGTCGGCGGCGTCGAGTCCGGCGACGCCGAGCGAGGTACGGAAGATGACGGCGACGAAGTAGACGCCGACGCCTATGCCCCACACGAACAGCGCCCGGCGTCCGCCGAGCGGTTCTCGGGTGCCCAGTGCGGCTGAGCTCATCGGTCGTCCCCCCTGACCAGCACCTTGACCCAGCTGAGGTGCTGGCGCACGCACTGCGCGGCGCGCTCGCCGTCGCCGTCGCGGATCGCGGCCAGCATCTCCTCGTGCTCGGCGATGTTCTTGGCGACGCGGTCGGGCTGGGCGTGCATGACGGCGACGCCCATCCGCAGCTGCCGGTCGCGCATCTGGTCGTAGAGCCGGGCCAGGATCTCGTTTCCGGCGTTGCGCACGATCTCGGCGTGGAAGCAGCGGTCGGCGACGGCGAGCGCCGCCAGGTCTCCGGCGGCGGCATGGGCCTTCTGCTCCGTGAGCAGTTCCTGAAGGCTCACCACGAGGCGCTCGGGCGCGGGTACGGCCCTGCGGACCGCGAACTCCTCGACGAGCAGCCGGGTTTCGACCACGTCGGCGGTCTCCTGCGCGGAGACGGCGAGCACGAGGGCGCCCTTCTTCGGGTAGAGCTTGAGCAGCCCCTCCACTTCGAGTTTGAGCAGCGCTTCGCGCACGGGCGTCCGCGAAACCCCGACCGCCTCGGCCAGCTCCCCTTCGGTGAGCAGCGTGCCGCCTTCGTAGCGGCGGTCGAGTACCGCCTGCTTGACGTGCATGTATACGCGGTCGGCAGCAGGGGGCTGCTTGATGGCGGGGGCCGGGGCGGGAGACATGCGCACAGGATAGATACAACAGGGGTGCATCAGGAAGACGCGTCCGGATCGCGGAACGAGCCGGGTGCGGGCGGGACTCCAGGGGTCTCCGGGTGTGCCGCTGCCCCCGGACGCACCAGGCGTCCGGGGGCAGCGGATCCGAGCGATTCGCAGGCGGTCAGCCCCGGTTCACGGCACGGCGGCGCAGCACCGTGTAGCCCGCCCCGCCCACGAGGGCGAGACCGGCGCCACCCACGAGGAGCGCCGACTTGTCGCCGGACTGGTCCTTGATCTCGGCACCGGCCGCGACGGCGCCCTTGGGCACGACCGAGGTCTGGCCGGTGTTCGCCGAGGGCGCGGCGGAGGGCGTCTTGGCGGGCGTGGTGGCGTTCAGCTTGCAGCCCTGGGGGAGCTTCGGGAAGTCCTGGATCGCGTACCGGGATCCGACGCCGCCCTCGACCTTGGTCTTGAGCTGCGGCGCCGTCGCGTAGGGGTGCAGGATCTCGGCGTAGATGCCGGCCGAGGCGGGCAGCTTGGGGTGGTTGCGGTCGAGCTTGCCGAGGCTGGGGACCGGGTCGCCGGGGCCGTCCTGGAAGGTGACGGTGGGGCCGCTCGGGCTCATGGTCATCACCGCGTCGGTGCCGGCGCCGATGGAGTTGGTCCGCGTGACGGTGCAGCTCTTGGCGGACGCGCCACCGACGGGCGGGGTGGTGGGCTTCGTCGCGGGCCGGCCCTTCGGCAGGGCGTACGTCTTGACGGTGCCGTCGGGAGAGGTGACCTTGACGCTCGGGGTCGCGCTCGACGCGTCGAGGAGCTGCGCCTTGAGCCCGACCACGTACTCCTTGGCGGTGTCGGTCGGCTGCTGACGGCTGACCCCGGCGATGACGCGTACGGCCCAGGCGTCACCCGGCTTCCAGTTCGGGCCCACCGCGCGGAACCAGGCCTCGGGGCCCTCGGGGCCGTTGCGCAGCACCGCGAGCACGCCGTGCGTGGCGTCCTTGTAGACGAGGACCTTCTCGCCGTCGTAACGGGGGTTGGCGGACTGGCCGGCGGAAGGCTGGGCCGCGGCCGGGGCCTCGGCGGTGGTGGCGGCGAACGCGGCCGCCGGAGCGAACAGGGCGCCGGCGAGAGCTGCGGTGGCGACGGCGGTGCGAAGGGCGAGGCGGCGGGAAGGGGTGTAGGTCGACATGAACGACTCCGTGAAGCAGGGCGGCCGGGCGGCCGGAGGAGGAAGAAGGAGAGGTTGCATGCCGCCTCCTCTGTCGGGTGGGGCCGCTGAGGCTGGGCGGGGCTGCAAGAAGAAAGCTATGGAGCACCTGTGCGAGAACCGTCTGTTCCATGTCACGGGCGCGTGACAGAGGCCACACACCCCCCTCATACCCCTGTCCGCCCAGGTCACGCGGCGGGCAGCCGCCAGGTCATGAGGTGGCAGGCCCCGCGCCGCCTCCCCACCACTGTCCGCCGGGCCCGGGAACCTGTCCACCCGGGGCACGCCGAGGCCCCCGTTGCGTACGGATACGCGACGGGGGCCGGGGGGCAACTGCCGTGCTGGACGGCCGTGTTGGCGGGGCGGTCAGGCCCAGGTGATCAGGCGCTTGGGCTGTTCCAGGACCGCCGCCACATCGGCGAGCACCTTGGAGCCGAGTTCGCCGTCGACCAGGCGGTGGTCGAAGGAGAGCGCCAGCGTGGTGACCTGGCGGGGCTTGACCTTGCCCTTGTGGACCCACGGCTGGAGCTTGATCGCACCGACCGCGAGGATCGCGGACTCACCCTGGTTGAGGATCGGGGTGCCGGTGTCCACGCCGAACACGCCGACGTTGGTGATGGTCACCGTGCCGCCCGACATCGCCGCGGGCGACGTCTTGCCCTCGCGCGCCGTCGCCACCAACTCACCCAGGGACTCGGCCAGTTGCGGCAGGGTCTTGGTGTGGGCGTCCTTGATGTTCGGGACGATCAGGCCGCGCGGAGTGGCCGCCGCGATGCCCAGGTTCACATAGTGCTTGAGGACGATCTCCTGGTTCGCCTCGTCCCAGGCCGCGTTGACGTCCGGGTTCCGCTTGATCGCGACAAGGAGTGCCTTGGCGATCAGGAGCAGTGGGTTGACCCTGAGGCCCGCCATGTCCTTGTCGGACTTCAGCTCCTCGACCAGCTTCATCGTGCGGGTCACGTCCACCGTGACGAACTCCGTGACGTGCGGAGCGGTGAACGCCGAACCGATCATGGCCTGCGCGGTCGCCTTGCGGACGCCCTTGACGGGGATCCGGGTCTCGCGGGCGTCCGCCTGAACGGGCACCGCCGGAGCGGGAGTTGTTTCACGTGAAACAGCGGCCGGCGCCGCGACCTGTTCGGCGACCGGAGCCGCCGCCGCGTGCACGTCCTCGCGGGTGACGATGCCGTCGGGGCCGGTGGGCACCACGCTGGCGAGGTCGATGCCGAGGTCCTTGGCGAGCTTGCGGACCGGGGGCTTGGCGAGCGGGCGAGCCGGGGCGGGCGCCTGGCCGTTCAGCTCGGTCTGCACGGCCCGCAGGGCCTCGGCCGGGGCCTGCTCGGGCACCGAAGCGCCCTTGCGGGGGCGGCGCTTGGTCGAGGCCTCGGAGACCCCGTAGCCGACCAGGACCGGCGTGCGGCCCTTGGGCGCTTCCTCGGCGGGCGGGGCGGCGGCCACCGCGGTTGCCTCCGGGGCCTCGGCGGGCGGAGCCTCCTCCACGCTGCCGGGGGCCACGTCGACGGTGATGATGGACATGCCGACGTCCACCGTCACGCCCTCTTCGAAGTGCAGCTTGGAGACCACACCGTCGTAGGGGATGGGGAGTTCGACGGCCGCCTTCGCGGTCTCGACCTCACACACCACTTGGCCGTCGGTCACCGTGTCACCGGGCTTGACGTACCACTTGAGGATCTCCGCCTCGGTGAGTCCCTCGCCGACGTCCGGCATCTTGAACTCGCGGTAGCGGGCAGCGTTCTCAGTCATTGTCGTCACGATTCCTCAGTACGCCAGCGAGCGGTCGACGGCGTCGAGCACCCGGTCCAGGCCCGGAAGGTACTCCTCCTCCAGGCGGGCCGGCGGGTACGGGGCGTGGTAACCGCCGACCCTGAGCACCGGGGCCTCCAGGTGGTAGAAGCAGCGCTCGGTGATCCGGGCGGCGATCTCCGCACCGGCGCCGTAGAAGACCGGCGCCTCGTGGACGACGACCAGGCGGCCGGTCCGTTCGACCGAGGCCTGGACCGCGTCGAAGTCGATCGGGGACATCGAGCGCAGGTCCACGACCTCGATCGACTTGCCCTCCTCCTGAGCGGCGGCGGCCGCCTCCAGGCACACCTTCACCATCGGGCCGTAGGCGACCAGCGTCAGGTCCGAACCCGCGCGCACCGTACGGGCCGCGTGCAGCGGGCCCGGAATGGCCTCCGGGTCGACCTCGCCCTTGTCCCAGTAACGCCGCTTCGGCTCGAAGAAGATCACCGGGTCGTCGGACTGGATGGCCTGCTGCATCATCCAGTACGCGTCCGACGCGTTCGAGGGGCTGACCACCTTCAGGCCCGCCACGTGCGCGAACAGCGCCTCGGGGGACTCGCTGTGGTGCTCGACCGCGCCGATGCCGCCGCCGTACGGGATGCGGACGACGACCGGCAGCTTGATCTTGCCGAGCGCGCGGGCGTGCATCTTCGCGAGCTGGGTGACGATCTGGTCGTAGGCGGGGAAGACGAAACCGTCGAACTGGATCTCCACGACGGGCCGGTAGCCGCGCAGGGCCAGACCGATCGCGGTGCCGACGATGCCGGACTCGGCGAGCGGGGTGTCGATCACCCGGTCCTCGCCGAAGTCCTTGAACAGCCCGTCGGTGACCCGGAAGACACCGCCGAGCTTGCCGACGTCCTCGCCCATGATCAGGACCTTGGGGTCGGTCTCCATCGCCTTGCGCAGCGACTCGTTGATCGCCTTGGCGATCGGCAGCTTCTGTACGGTCATGGCTAGTTGCCCTCCACCGCGGCGACGCCGCCCTCGGACTCGGTCGCGAACGACGCCTGGTAAGCGGCGAACTGGGCGCGCTCCTCGTCGACCAGGGCGTGGCCGTCGGCGTAGATGTTGTCGAAGATCGCCATGGGCTCGGGGTCGGGCATGGCACGGACCGCCTCGCGCACCCGCTTGCCCAGCGTCTCCGACTCGCTCTCCAGTTCCTCGAAGAACGCGGCGTCCGCGTGGCCCGCGTTCTCCAGGTAGGCGCGGAGCCGCAGGATCGGGTCCTTGGCCTCCCAGGCCTCGCGCTCCTCGTCGGCCCGGTACTTCGTCGGGTCGTCGGAGGTGGTGTGCGCGCCCATCCGGTAGGTGAACGCCTCGACCAGGGTGGGCCCCTCGCCGCGCCGGGCCCGCTCAAGGGCCGACTTCGTCACGGCCAGACAGGCCAGCACGTCGTTGCCGTCGACCCGGACACCGGGGAAGCCGAAGCCCTGGGCGCGCTGGTAGAGCGGCACCCGCATCTGCTTCTCGGTGGGCTCGGAGATCGCCCACTGGTTGTTCTGGCAGAAGAACACCACGGGGGCGTTGTAGACGGCGGAGAACGTGAAGGCCTCCGCGACATCGCCCTGGCTGGAGGCGCCGTCGCCGAAGTAGGCGACGACCGCGCTGTCCGCGCCGTCCTTGGCGATGCCCATCGCGTATCCGGTCGCGTGCAGCGTCTGCGAGCCGATGACGATCGTGTACAGGTGGAAGTTGTTGCTGTTCGGATCCCAGCCGCCGTGGTTGACGCCGCGGAACATGCCGAGCAGGTTCGTCGGGTCGACGCCGCGGCACCAGGCGACGCCGTGCTCGCGATAGGTCGGGAAGACGTAGTCGTCGTCCCGCAGCGCGCGGCCGGAGCCGATCTGCGCGGCCTCCTGGCCGAGCAGCGAGGCCCACAGGCCCAGCTCGCCCTGCCGCTGCAACGCGGTGGCCTCCGCGTCGAAGCGCCGGGTCAGCACCATGTCGCGGTAGAGCCCGCGCAGCTCTTCGGCGCTCAGGTCGATGGCGTAATCAGGGTGCTCGACCCGCTCGCCCTCGGGCGTCAGCAGCTGTACGAGCTCGGGGTCGGCGGCCGTCTTCCTTGCGCCGGCGCCGGCGGTGCGCTTGCTGCTGCGTCGCGGTTTACGCGCGGCAGTGCTCTCCACGGTCACGTGCGTGCTCCTCCGTCTGTCCGGCTTCCGGGTTCGCCGGTAAGCCTGGGGGTCCCCCCGGCCCATCAGGGCTTGGGGGAGGCTCGCCTGTCCGTCAAAGTGCGCGGGGTGTGCGCGCCCGGCCGGGAATCAGGCGTGACAGGTGCCCCGGCGAGCGCCCTGTCAAAGGCACGTTACCCAGTGCTGCGCATTACTGCGAAACCCCACTTGACCTGCGATTTTGCTTGGATTTCCAAGTAAATCGAGAAAGGCGGGAACAGCCCCTGGTCACAGCCTTGCAGGCCGCCGGAACAACGGCACGTTATCCCGGTCACGCGGTACTCGGGAAGGGGTCACTTATGGCACTCTCCGGCGTGCTTCGGACGAATGTGTGAGACTGATTCCGTGCGCGAAACAGGCAAAATCACCGTATTCCTGCTCGACGACCACGAGGTGGTGCGCCGAGGCGTCCACGAAATGCTGTCCGTCGAGGACGACATCGAAGTGGTCGGCGAGGCCGGCACCGCGGCGGACGCCCTGGTCAGGATCCCCGCCACCCGCCCGGACGTCGCGGTCCTCGACGTCCGCCTTCCGGACGGCAGCGGAGTCGAGGTCTGCCGTGAGATCCGTTCGCAGAACGAGGACATCAAATGCCTGATGCTCACCTCGTTCGCGGACGACGAGGCCCTTTTCGACGCGATCATGGCCGGTGCCTCGGGATATGTCCTCAAGGCGATCCGCGGCAGCGAGCTGCTGACCGCCGTGCGCGACGTGGCGGCCGGCAAGTCGCTGCTCGACCCGGTGGCCACCGCACGCGTCCTGGAGCGGCTGCGCGACGGCGGCAGGAGCAAGGACGACGACCGTCTGGCCAACCTCACCGACCAGGAGCGCAAGATCCTCGACCTGATCGGCGAGGGCCTCACCAACCGCGTGATCGGCGAGCGGCTGCACCTCGCGGAAAAGACGATCAAGAATTACGTCTCCTCACTGCTCTCCAAACTGGGCATGGAGCGCCGCTCGCAGGCCGCGGCGTACGTGGCCCGGATCCAGGCCGAGAAGAGCCACTGAGCCCCCTTTCCCTGCCCCGCCCGGCCCGCGCACACTTCGGGACCTGCGTCCCGGCCCGCGAGGGGCCGCGGGCTCTTTCCGCGCCCCAGGGCGCCGCTCACAGTGGGGGCATGTCCAGCGAGGAAGCCCGCGCCATCGAACTGCTCAGCCGCGTCCCGTACGGGCCGCGTGGCGACCAGCATGCGAGCCCTGCCCTTCGTCGCCCGGCCCGCCACATCGTGCTCGGCGGCCGGGTGCCGCTGCGGCTGCATGCGCACTCCACGAGGGCCCCGGACCGGCTTTCGGTCCGGGGCCCTCGTGGTGCCCCAACAGCCCATTCGCCTGACTACTCCAAAGAGCGACAACTCAAGCACGTTGTGTGATCTAACATCTGACGAGTGCCGCGCTCATCTGCAACCCCACCCGTCGGCGCCCTGCTGCGCCGCTACGCGTCCCCCGGTGAGCCGCTCTCCTGCGAACGCGTCGCCCAGGGCCTGCTGAACCGCGGCTACCGGCTCGCCACCACCCGCGGCGAATACTTCCTCAAGCACCACCTGGACGGCGACCGCGAGGCCATCGCCCGCCAGCACCGGGCCACCGAACGCCTCCAGGGACTCGGCGTCCCGGTCGCCCCGCCCGTACCTGACGCGGACGGCGACACCGTCGCCGTGATCGGCGGCCACTGCTACGCCCTGCACCCCTGGGTGCACGGCAGCCACCGGGACGGCGCCCAGCTCTCCGCCGGGGAATCCCACCGCCTCGGTGCGCTGCTCGGGCTCGTACACACCTGCCTGGCGCAGGTCATGGAGCCCGACGTACCGCAGGCCGAGCACCGCAGTGCCGATCCCGCGGACAGCTTCGCGCTCATCGACGACCTGGTGGCGCGGGCCCGCCGGCACCGGCCGCGGGACGCCTTCGACGAACTCGCCGAGCACCGGCTCCTGGAGCGGCGGGTGCTGCTCGGCCAGCACGCCCACCGCCGCCCCGCCGCCCCCGCCACCGGCGCCTGGGTGCACGGCGACTTCCATCCGCTGAACCTGCTCTACCGCGGCGAGGGCCGCTGGGCCGAACCCGCGGCCATCGTCGACTGGGACCGGCTGGGCGTGCAGCCACGCGCCGAGGAGGCGGTCCGGGCAGCGGTGATCTTCTTCGTCCGCCCGTCGGGCGAGCTCCCGCTGGCGAAGGTACGGGCCTACGCGCGGGCCTACCGGCGGGCCACCGGGGCCGACGCCGGGGAGCTGGCCACCGCCGTGCACCGGGTGTGGTGGGAACGGCTCAACGACTTCTGGATCCTGCGCTGGCGCTACCAGCTGCACGACCGAAGGGCCGACCCGCAGTTTCCTGCGGCGTCGGCCCTGGCGGTCTGGTGGACCCGCGAGTACGAAGCGGTGTGCGAGGCCTTCGCGGGCTGAGCGCTGGTGCGCGGCCCGCGGGCACCCCCCGGGGCTCGGTATCGGGCCCCGGGATCGTCGGTCAGTGCCCGGGGCTCGGCGATGAGCCACCCGGGCCGGCGGAGGTGCCCTGGGTGGTGCCGGTGGTCGTGCCCTTGGTGGTGCCCTGGTTCGTACCCGAGGACGTGCCCTGGGTGGTCCCGGTGGTCGTGCCCTGCGTGGTGCCGGTGGTCGTACCCGAGGACGTGCCCTGGGTGGTGCCCTGGTCCGTGCCCGAGGACGTGCCCTGGGTGTCCGTGCCCGAGGACGTGCCCGACGTCGTGCCCTGATCGGTGCCCGGCGAGTGCGAGGCGTGCGACTTGCTCGGCGACGGCGACGCGGAGCGCGAGCGGTGCTGGGAGGGCGACTCGTTGCCGCCGCCCGTGCTGCTGCCGTACGACTGGCCCTCGCTGCTGCCCTGGGTGTCCGGCGCCGACGGGGTGTCCGACTGGGAGATGGACGGCGAGACCTTCGGCGAGTTCGAGGGCGTGCCGCCCGTGCCGCCGCCCGAGCCCTTCGTGGCGTTCAGCGCGAAGGCGACCCCCGCGGCGATCGCGATGATCGCGAGCACCACGAAGAGCATCATCTTGCCCCGGCCGCCACCCTGCTTCTGGGCGCCGTGACGGTAGCCGTCGTAGCCGCCGTCGTCCGGGTTCATCGGCGGCAGCATCGGACCGCGGAACTGCGAGGTCTCGCCGTGCCCCGGGTGACCCATGGCGGTGGTCGCTCCGGTGGTGCCCATCGCGGGGGTGTGGGCGCCCTCGTACATCAGCTCGACCGGGCCGGTGTTCCAGGTGCCGGTGTGGCCGCCCTGCGCCTGGAGCATCTGCAGTCCGTACTGGACCAGGCCGCGCATCTCCTCGGCGGACTGGAAACGGTCGTCCGGGTCCTTGGCGAGAGAACGCATGACGAGGCCGTCGAGTTCCGGCGGCGCCACATGAGCCACCTGCGACGGCGGCACCGGCATGTCCTGGACGTGCTGGTAGACCACACTCAGCGGCGTCTCGCCGATGAACGGAGGCCGCAGCGCGAGGAGTTCGTACAGCAGGCAGCCGGTGGCGTACAGGTCGGAGCGGTGGTCGACGGCCTTGCCGAGCGCCTGCTCGGGCGAGAGGTACTGCGGCGTGCCCATGACCATGCCGGTCTGGGTCATCGTCGACTGGGCGCCGTGCAGGGCCCGCGCGATGCCGAAGTCCATCACCTTGACCGCGCCGGTGTCGGTGATGATCACGTTCGCGGGCTTGATGTCACGGTGCACGATGCCGTGCTGGTGCGAGTACGCGAGCGCCTCGAGCACCCCGGACACGATGATCAGCGCCTGCTCCGGCGGCGGCGCGTCCGCGTCGACCAGGAGGTCGCGGATGGTGCGGCCCTCGACCAGCTCCATCACCATGTACGGGACGGTCTGACCGCCCACGAAGTCCTCACCGGAGTCGTACACCGCCACCACCGCGTGGTGGTTGAGCCCGGCGACGGACTGTGCCTCACGCGTGAAGCGGGCCTTGGACACCGGGTCCTCGGCGAGATCGGCGCGGAGCAGTTTCACGGCGACGGTACGGCCCAGGCGCACGTCCTCGGCGGCGAACACCTCCGCCATGCCACCGCGTCCCAGCCGGTGGGTCAGACGGTAGCGGCCGTCGCCGACGAGTCCGCCGACCCACGACTCGTGGTCCTGCGCATCGGCCATCCCGGCGCCGTTTCCGTCGGGTTCGGGTGCCATCAGTCCTCGCCGTCGTATCTGGCCGCGTCCGCGGTCGTTCCTTACGGTCTTCCGTCGTGCTCTTCACCTGGTTGTGCAGTAGTGCACGCTACAGCGTTACCGCGGGGCGTCGGCCCGGGATGGACCGGCCATCCAATCGGTTCCACGTGTACCCATGCAAATCCCGTACGTATTCGATGCCGTTCCTGTAACGCTTGCGAGACTCTTCCAGTGCGTACGGTCACGGAACGGGCACCCGGCTTGACGTGGGTGACCCCTCGGGCAGACTTGGCCTGAAAAAACGAGGATCAGCACGGGCCACCGCGCCAAGGGGGATGCACAGTCATGAGCCAGGACGGCGCACACGGCCGCTATGCGGGCGGTTCCATCGCGGGCGGGCGCTACCAGCTTCGCGACCTCCTCGGCGAAGGCGGAATGGCGTCGGTGTACCTCGCCTACGACTCGGCCCTGGACCGCCAGGTCGCCATCAAGACGCTCCACACCGAGCTCGGCCGGGAACAGTCGTTCCGCGAGCGGTTCCGCCGCGAGGCGCAGGCCGTCGCCAAGCTCCAGCACACCAACATCGTCTCGGTCTTCGACACCGGCGAGGACGAGCTGGGCGGCGCGCTGATGCCGTACATCGTCATGGAGTACGTGGAGGGCGAGCCGCTCGGCTCGACGCTGCACAGGGACATCCAGCAGTACGGCGCGATGCCCGCCGACAAGGCGCTCAAGGTCACCGCCGACGTACTGGCCGCCCTTGAGGTCAGCCACGAGATGGGCCTGGTCCACCGGGACATCAAGCCGGGCAACGTCATGATGACCAAGCGCGGCCAGGTCAAGGTGATGGACTTCGGCATCGCCCGCGCCATGCAGTCCGGCGTCACCTCGATGACCCAGACCGGCATGGTCGTCGGCACCCCCCAGTACCTGTCGCCCGAGCAGGCGCTCGGCCGCGGCGTGGACGCCCGTTCCGACCTGTACTCGGTCGGCATCATGCTCTTCCAGCTGCTGACGGGCCGCATCCCCTTCGACGCCGACTCACCGCTGGCGATCGCGTACGCGCACGTCCAGGAGGAGCCCGTCGCTCCCTCCTCGGTGAACCGGTCGATCACCCCCGCCATGGACGCGCTGGTCGCCCGCGCCCTGAAGAAGAACCCGAACGAGCGCTTCCCCAGTGCCCAGGCCATGCACGACGAGATCCTGCGGATCGCGTCCTCCGGCCAGATGGGCGCGGCCCCGGTCATCACCGGCGGCGCCCCGGCCACCAGCGGCGCGGGCGTCGGCGCGACCGTCTTCCCGCCGCTCGACTCGCAGGCCGCGCCCGGCCTCCAGGGCAGTGTGCAGACGCCGTACCAGCCGGGGCCCTACGGTCCGCCGACGCCCGCGCCGACCGCCCCGCAGCAGCAGCCCTCGTACGGATACCCGCAGGCGGCGCAGCAGCCCGCGCCGATGGCCGCCCAGACCCCGCCCCCATACACGATCTCCCCGGCCCAGCCCTCGTCGCCCGCCTCCGGCGGCTCGAAGCGGAACACCCCGGTGATCGTCGGCGCGGTCGCGGTGGCCCTGCTCGCGGTCGGCGGTCTGGTCACGGCCGTGATGCTGAACAACAACGACTCGGGCGGCTCCGGCGGCGACGCCAAGGCCAGCAGCTCGGCGCCGGCCGCGGGCCACAAGGGCCCGGAGCGCTCACGCACGATGGACACCGAGAAGTGCACCTCGCCGCAGACCTCCACGCTGGATCCGGGCAAGGTGCAAGCGCCCGACTTCACGTACAAGGACGTCCTGTCGGTGAAGTCCTGCCTGCAGGCCGCGGGCTGGAAGGTCAACGTCGAGAAGGTCGACAACGGCCAGTGGGGCGAGGACGTGGTGATCACCCAGTTCCCCGCCGCCGGCGTAGACGTCGACAAGAAGGAAGCGCAGTTCACGATCCAGATCTCCTCGGGCAATGCCCCGGCGCAGTAACCGCGCACCGCTCGTTCACCGAAGGCCCGGCACCCTGGTGCCGGGCCTTCGGTGCGCGGGCGACGACTTCGGGCCGAGGACCTCACGTTCGGCGGACGCCCGCGGGCTCCCGGGATGCCGCACAAGTCGCCCCGTGTGACGCTGATTCGGTCAGCCCAGGCGATCGTGCACGTCCGTACGGGAGGGGGCCCATCCCATGGCTCCAGGGCTCCGGCCGCTCACCGCGGCCGCGACACTGACGGGGGCGCTGCTCCTGACACCGCTGCCTTACGCGTCCGCCGTCAGCACCCCGTCACCCAGCCCGCCCGCCACGGCCACTCCCTCCGACTCCCCCAACTCCTCGCCCAGCACGCGCACTTCCCCGCCCAGCGCGCGGCCTTCCTCGCCGACCGCCTCCGCCGAGCAGCGCCTCGCGGGCAGCCGGGCGGGCGAGGGCCGCACCCGGCCGGGCAGAGTCTCGCCGCCGCACGACTTCCTCCCCTACGCCGCCGACGACGAACTGCAACTGCCCGACGCCGCCAGGCCGGCCCGGCAGGAGGACGCCCCGCAGACGCAGACGCAGCCACAGACGCAGCCACAGACGCAGACCCCCGTACCCAAGCCGCCCGAGCCCCGGAAGTCCGCTCCGCCGCCCGCCCCCAGCACCGCCGCGAAGCGCCCTCCGTCCGCGCACCACCACCCGTCGGCCCAGGCCGTCACCGACGAGTCCGACCTGCGCTACCACGTCCTTTCCCTGGGCGCGGGCCTGGCACTGACCGGCCTGGGTCTCGGGTTCTTGGGGCTGCGGCTTCGCCGGTCGTGACGCGAGGGCCGGTTGAATGCGCGGTGTTTCACGTGAAACACCGCGCATTCAACCGGAATCGTCAAGCAGCAGGAGGTGGATCACTGCTTGCCGGGGGCACAACGTGATGTGAGGCACGTGTGCGAGAGAATGGACGGCATGGAGATGCCGAGGAACGAAAAGTCGCCGGACAGCCCCCACATCCTGGTCGTAGGCCAGGACGGAATGGCCATCGGCGGTGGAGACGACGAGTCCCGCGAGGTCCCGGTGACAGAGATGGTCGAACAGCCGGCGAAGGTCATGCGGATCGGCAGCATGATCAAGCAGCTTCTTGAGGAAGTCCGCGCCGCTCCTTTGGACGAGGCGAGCCGGGTGCGTCTGAAGGACATCCACGCCTCCTCGGTGAAGGAGCTGGAAGACGGTCTGGCGCCCGAGCTGGTCGAGGAACTGGAGCGCCTTTCCCTGCCGTTCACGGACGAGGCGATCCCCTCGGAGGCCGAACTCCGCATTGCTCAGGCCCAGTTGGTGGGCTGGCTCGAAGGTCTCTTCCACGGGATCCAGACGGCCCTGTTCGCCCAGCAGATGGCGGCCCGCGCCCAGCTGGAGCAGATGCGCCGGGCGCTGCCGCCCGGTGCCTCCCACGAGGACGACGAAGACGGCGGCCTGCACGCCGGCGCCCGCTCGGGCCCGTACCTGTAAACCCGACCCTTCGGGCGCACACTCCGTCATTCGGGGCGGCCGGGGCAGGGCCGGTCGGGCCGTACGCAGCATGAACAGGGGGCGCCTTCACGGCGCCCCCTGTGGCGTTCACCCGGCGGTCAGCAGGACCTTCCCGACGTGCGTGGAGGCTTCGAGCACCCGGTGGCCCTCGGCGGCGTCCGCGAGCGGCACGGCCCGGTCCACCACGGGCCGCACCCGGCCGCCGGAGATCAGCGGCCACACGTGCTCGCGCACGGCCGCCACGATCGCGGCCTTCTCCGACGCGGGCCGACCCCGCAGCGAGGTCGCGGTGACGGCGGCCCGCTTGGTGAGCAGCGCGCCCAGGTTGAGTTCGCCCTTGGCTCCGCCCTGGAGACCGATCACCGCGAGCCTGCCGTTGACGGCGAGCGCCTGCACGTTCCGCTCCAGGTACTTCGCGCCCATGATGTCGAGGATGACATCGGCGCCGGCGCCCTCCGTGGCCTTGCGGACCTCGTCCACGAAGTCCTGCTCGCGGTAGTCGATGAGGATGTCCGCGCCCAGCTCGGCGCAGCGCGCCAGCTTCTCGGGACCGCCCGCCGTCACCGCGACCTTGGCGCCGACCGCCTTGCCGAGCTGGATCGCCATCGTGCCGATTCCACTCGCTCCGCCGTGCACCAGGAGCGTCTCTCCGGGGCGCAGCTGGGACACCATGAACACGTTCGACCACACGGTGCAGACGACCTCGGGCAGGGCCGCCGCGTCGGTCAGTTCCACTCCATCGGGCACGGGCAGCAGCTGCCCGGCCGGCACCGCCACCTTCTGCGCGTATCCGCCGCCGCTCAGCAGCGCGCACACCTCGTCGCCGACGCTCCACCCGGACACTCCGGTCCCCAGCGCGATGATCCGCCCGGAACACTCCAGGCCCGGATACGGGGACGCCCCCGGCGGCGGGTTGTAGAAGCCCTGCCGCTGGAGCACATCGGCACGGTTGACCGCGGCGGCCGCCACCTCGACGAGGACCTCGCCCTCGCCCGGTACGGGATCGGGCACCTCGGCCCAGACCAGCGCCTCGGGACCGCCCGGCTCAGGAATCGTGATCGCATACATGCGTGCGACGCTACTCCGGCTGCTCCCGCGAAGACGTGCCACCCGCTCGTACGATCGTGATCAGCCGGTCCGTCAGCTGGAGCGGGCTCGCCCTGGCATCGTCGTACGGCAGCAGCCGGTGACCGCGCAGCACGCTCACCACGAGGTCTTCGGTCTCCCGCACTCCGCGCCCGACCTCGCTCTTCTTCACGGGCCGCTCCACCATGTCGAGCCCGCTGCCCTGCTGGATCAGGTCCTCCATCACGGTGCCCGCGCTCGGACTGAGCACGGACAGGCCGAGCAGTCGGCCGGCCGCGCTGGCGCTGGTGATGACGGCGTCCGCGCCGGACTGGCGCAGCAGCGGCGCGTTCTCCTCCTCGCGCACCGCGGCGACGATCTTGGCGCCCCGGTTGAGCTGGCGCGCCGTCAGCGCGACCAGAACCGCGGTGTCGTCGCGCTGGGTCGCGATGACGATCTGGCGGGCCTTTTGCAACTCGGCCCGCAGCAGCACATCGCTGCGGGTGGCGTCGCCGATGACCCCGACGAAGCCTTCGGCGGTGGCGGTCTCGATCACCTTCGCGCTCGGGTCGACGACCACGACGTGGTCCTTCTTCAGGCCGGTCGCGCACAGGGTCTGGATCGCCGAGCGGCCCTTTGTCCCGAAGCCGACGACGACGGTGTGGTCTCGCAATTGAGCCTTCCAGCGGTTGAGCCGCCACTCCTCGCGGGTCCGCTCGGTGAGGACCTCCAGAGTGGTTCCGACGAGGATGATCAGAAACAGCACGCGCAGGGGTGTGACCAGCAGGATGTTGGTCAGCCGTGCACTGTCGCTGTACGGAACGATGTCGCCGTAGCCCGTCGTGGACAGCGTGACGGTGGCGTAGTAGACGGCATCGAGGAAGTCGACCCTGCCGGTGGCGTTGTCGTGGTAGCCCTCGCGGTCGATCCAGACGATGAAGGTCGTCAGTATCAGCACGGCGAGCGCCATCAGGAGCCGCTTGGCGACTTGGCGCAGTGGTCGGTCGACAACCCGGCGGGGCAGTTGCACCCGCCGGGTGATCAGCTTCTCCGCTGCCTGGCGTGCCATCGCGTCCTGGCCCGGCAGTTTCACGTGAAACTGCCGGGTCGGATACGTGAGTTGGCGTTCCGCGGCGGGTGTTTCACGTGAAACATCCCTCAGCTGTACGGGAGTTGTGGGTCAGGGCCGGGTGTTTCACGTGAAACGCCCTTCGCCGGAGCCCGATGGGGACCATGGCAGGTCGATGATCTCGACCTCCTGTCCTGCCCGTGCCCCGCCGGGCGGCACCACCGCGAGCCCGTCGGCCGCCGCGATCCCGCGCAGCATCGCGGGCCCGTTGTAGTGCAGCGGCAGGACTCCTTCGCCCCGGTGCACCACGGGGACGAGCCGGGTGTCGTGTGGATGTCCCTGCACCTCGTTGCGCAGCGGCGCGGTGTACGCCACCGGGCTTGCCCGGTGGGCGAGTTCACGCAGGAGCGGCTCGGCCAGAGTGAGCAGTCCGGACACTGCGGCGAGTGGATTGCCGGGCAGCCCGACCAGGTGCTTTCCCACTCCGATCTGCGCCAGCAGCATGGGGTGTCCGGGCCGTACGGCGACCCCGTCGACGAGGAGTTCGGCACCGGCTTTGTGCAGCACGGGGTGGACGTGGTCGACGGGTCCGGCGGCCGTGCCGCCGGTCGTGATCACGAGGTCGGCCGAGGAGCCGGTGACGGCGGCGAGTAGCGCGCCCGCGTCGTCCTTCAGGCGCCGGGTCCCGACGACTTCGGCGCCGAGCGCCCGCAACCAGACCCCGAGCATCGGGCCGAGCGCGTCCCTGATCAGCCCGTCGTGGGGGAGCCCCTGGGTGAGCAGCTCGTCACCGAGGACGAGGACCTCGACGCGGGGCCGCGCAACGGTGGCAAGGTCGTCGTAGCCGGCGGCCGCGGCCAGGCCGAGTACGGCCGGGGTGACCAGCGCGGTGGCGGGCAGCAGCACGTCGCCGGAGCGGCACTCCTGGCCGCGCGGGCGGATGTCCTGACCGTGCAGCACCACGCGGTCGGCCTGGAGCTGCGTCCGGGCCTCGTCGGTGCGGGCGTGTTCACTGCGGATCACCGCGGTGGCCCCCGCCGGGATGCGGGCCCCCGTGGCGATGCGTACCGCTTCACCGTCGGCGAGGGGGCCTGGTGCCGCGTGTCCGGCGAGGACCCCGCCCTCCTGCACCGCCCAGGGGCCGGGCCCCGCTACGGCCCAGCCGTCCATGGCGGAGGTGTCGAAGGACGGCAGGTCGGTGAGTGCGGTGAGCGGTTCGGTGAGGATCTCGCCGACGGCCTGTTCCAGCGGCACCCGGTGGGAGCGGGAGGGGGCTGTGCGGCCGGCTCGTGCGGCCACCGCCCGCGCGTCGGCCCAGGCGGCGGCGCGGCGGCGGGGCGCGGGAGGGTCGTCGAACGACGGGGCCTGAGCGCGGTCCCTGCCTGCTTTCGCGGTCCCTGCGCCGCCGCCCGCCGGGGTGCGGGCTTCGCGCAGCAGGGCGAGGGCCTCGTCGGAGCCGTCGTCCGCGGTGGGACTCGGGGCGGTCATCCGGCCTCGTTCTTCGGGCCGTCGGACGCCTCGGCCTCGGCCGCCCACCGGTTGGCGAGCGCGGCTGCCCTGCGGGCCGCGTCCGCCACGTCCTTGCCCGCGCCGCCCGCCTGCGCGGCCGCGTAGCCGACCAGGAAGGTGGTGAGGGGGGCGGCGGGCCGGGCGACGCCGTGGGCGGCGTCCCTGGCCAGGTCGAGCAGCACGCTCGTGTCGACGTCCAGCTCGATGCCGAGTTCGTCCTTGACTGCGGTGATCCATTCGTCCAGCACGCTTCCATGCTCCCTGATCCGGGCCCGTGCGGCCGCGAGGTCCTCCCAGGTGTCGCAGTCGAACGAGGCGAGCGGGCCCGCGTCGATGCGGGCGAGGTCGAGTCCGGCGGTGAGCAGCCGCAAGGGCAGTCCGGCGAGCGAGCCGTGCCGGGTGACGAGCAGTGCGAACTCGCGGCGCAGTGGTTCGGCACGGTAGACGGCGACGAGCGGCTGATCGCGGCCGTCGGGGTCGGTGCAGAGCACGCCGTCGTGGCCGGTACGCCCCAGCGCGTCGAGGAGCGCGTCGACGGCCGGTGCGGCCAGGAAGGGCAGATCGGCCGAGAGCACCAGCACGCTCTCGGCCGTCGTGTGACGCAGCCCGGCGTCAAGGGCGGCCAGCGGTCCGCCGCCGGCCGGATCCTCCCTGGCCCACTCCACGGGCCGCGCGGTGCCCCGGCGGCCGCCCACCACCACGGTGGTGGCGGCCCCGGAGCAGGCGGTGAGTACCCGGTCGAGCAGCGCCCGGCCGCCCACGCTGAGCCCGGGTTTGTCGGCGCCGCCGAGTCTTGTGGCGGTGCCCCCGGCGAGTACTACGGCGTCATACGCGGTCATCCCCCGAGTATGGGCCGCCGGACGATCACCACCACCCGCGAACGTCCCGAGTCCACCGGGGCGTTCGTCACAGGGCGCCCGGCACCGCCACGTCCGTCACCCGGGGCGCCGGCAGCGCGGCCGGGCGATCGTCGTGAGGTCCGCGGCAGCGCCGCAGGGGTCGGTCACAAGGTCCGCAGCAGTACCGCCGGGTGTTCCACGCAGTCCGCGACGTAGCGCAGGAAGCCGCCCGCGGTGCCGCCGTCGCACACCCGGTGGTCGAAGGTGAGGGAGAGCTGGACCACCTGACGCACCGCGAGCTCACCCTCGTACACCCACGGCTTGGGGATGATGCGGCCGACGCCCAGCATCGCCGCCTCGGGGTGGTTGATGATCGGCGTGGAGCCGTCGACGCCGAACACCCCGTAGTTGTTGAGGGTGAAGGTGCCGCCGGTCAGGTCGGCGGGGGTCAGGGACGCGGTGCGGGCCGCCTCGGTGAGCCGGGCGAGTTCGGCGCCGAGCGAGTCGACACTGCGGGTGTGCGCGTCGCGGACGACCGGGACGACCAGGCCGCGCTCGGTCTGGGCCGCGAAGCCCAGGTGGACCTCGGGCAGCCGCACGATCTCGCGGGCGGCCACATCCACCGTCGAGTTGAGCTCGGGGAAGCGGGCGAGGGCCGCGGTGCAGATCCGGGCGAGCAGCGCGAGGACGGACACCTTGGGGCCGCCCGCGGCGTTCATGGCTGCGCGTGCTGCCATCAGCTCCGTGGCGTCGGCGTCCACCCAGCAGGTGGCGTCGGGGATTTCGGTGCGGCTGCGGCTGAGCTTGTCGGCGACCGCGCCGCGGATGCCGCGCAACGCGATGCGCTCACCGCCGGACGCGGGGGCGGCGGCGGGAGCGGGCGCCACGGAGGCGGGTGCGGCTGCCTCGGCCGGTGCCTTCACGGCCGATTCCACATCGGCGCGCAGAATCAGCCCCTCGGGCCCGCTGCCCCGCAACTCCCGCAGATCCAGGCCGTGTTCACGGGCCAGTCGGCGCACGAGTGGCGAGATGACCGGCACGGGCCCCTTCGCGGGTGCGGGCGCGGCGGCGGACCTCGTCGGCGTCGTGGGCCTTATCCGGGACCTGCGGCGGGTGGTGGCCGCGGCCGTCCCGTATCCGACCAGGACGTTGCCCGAGCCCTCCGCGGCACCGGCGGCCTCGGCCTCCGCCACGGCCGCCGCGGTACCGACCGCGACCGTCAACAGCGGGGATCCGACGGGCAGTTCCGTGCCCTCCTCCCCGAAGCGCGCGGTCACCACGCCCCCGTAGGGGCAGGGCACCTCGACCATCGCCTTGGCCGTCTCCACCTCGACCACCGGCTGATCGACGGCGACCACATCGCCCACCGCGACGAGCCAGCGCACGATCTCCGCCTCGGTGAGCCCCTCGCCGAGGTCGGGCAGCTTGAACTCCAGGACCTTCGGCATCAGTGCTCCGCCTCCCACTGCAACCGCGCCACCGCGTCAAGGACCCGGTCCACGCCCGGCAGATGGTGCTTCTCCAGCATCGGCGGCGGGTACGGGATGTCGAATCCGGCGACCCGCAGCACGGGTGCCTCCAGGTGGTGGAAACAGCGTTCGGTGACGCGCGCCGCGATCTCGCCGCCGGGGCCGCCGAAACCGGCCGACTCGTGGACGACCACGGCCCGCCCGGTGCGGCGCACCGATGCGCACACCGTCTCGTCGTCGAAGGGCACCAGTGAGCGCAGGTCCACGACTTCGAGGTCCCAGCCCTCCTCGCGGGCCGCCTCGGCCGCCTCCATGCACACCGGCACGGACGGCCCGTAGGTGATCAGCGTGGCGCTGTGTCCGGTGCGCCGCACGACCGCCCTGCCGATGGGTTCCACCGTCACCGGAGCCTCGGGCGACCAGTCGGACTTCGACCAGTACAGCCGCTTCGGCTCCAGGAAGACGACCGGGTCGTCCGAGGCGATCGCCTCCCTGAGCAGCCCGTACGCGTCCTCGACGGTGGCGGGCGTGACGACCTTCAGTCCGGGCGTGGCCATGTAGTAGGCCTCGCTGGAGTCGCTGTGGTGCTCTACGCCGCCGATCCCGCCGCCGTACGGCACCCGCACCACGATCGGCATCGGCATCGCCCCGCCGGTGCGGTTGCGCATCTTGGCGACATGGCTGATGAGCTGCTCGAACGCCGGATAGGCGAAGGCGTCGAACTGCATCTCGACCACCGGCCGCAGCCCGTACATCGCCATGCCGACGGCCGTGCCCAGGATGCCCGCCTCGGCGAGCGGGGTGTCGGTGCAGCGGTCCTCGCCGAACTCCTTGGCGAGCCCGTCGGTGACCCGGAAGACACCGCCGAGCGCGCCGACGTCTTCTCCCAGGACATGGACGGAGGGGTCCTCGGCCATGGCGTCGCGCATCGCGCGCTGCAAGGCCTGCGCCATGGTGGCCGGCTTCTTGGCCGTGGCGGTGGTCATCAGCGGGCCTCGGCTTCCAGCTCGGCACGCAACTGGGCTGCCTGCTCGCGCAGTTGGCCGCTCTGCTCGGCATAAACCTCGGCGAAGAGATCCATGGGGTCGAGGACGGGATCGGCGTTCATGCGCTCGCGCAGCGCCGCGGCCATGGTCTCGGCGGCCTCGGCGGCGGTCCGTATGCCGTGCTCGTCGAGGATGCCGCGGGCGGTCAGCTCGTCCTCCAGGATCCGGATCGGGTCGTGCTCGCGCCAGGCGTCGACCTCGGCGGAGCCCCGGTAGCGGGTCGCGTCGTCGGCGTTGGTGTGCGCCTCCATGCGGTACGTGACGGCCTCGATCAGGGTCGGTCCGCCACCTCGCCGGGCTCGGGCGACCGCCTCGGAGAGCACCTGGTGCACGGCGGGCGCGTCGTTGCCGTCGACCAGGCGACCGGGCATCCCGTACCCCACGGCCTTGTGGGCGAGGGAGGGCGCGGCGGTCTGCTTGGCGAGCGGCACGGAGATCGCGAAGCCGTTGTTCTGGACCAGGAAGACCACCGGGGCCTGCCAGACGGCCGCGAAGTTCAGCGCTTCGTGGAAGTCGCCCTCGCTGGTGCCGCCGTCGCCGACCAGCGCCAGCGCCACCACGTCGTCGCCCTTGAGGCGGGCCGCGTGCGCCAGGCCCACCGCGTGCGGCAGCTGGGTTGCCAGCGGCGTGCACAGCGGTGCGATGCGGTGCTCGCGCGGGTCGTAGCCGGTGTGCCAGTCGCCGCGCAGGAGCGTCAGCGCCTGGACGGGGTCGAGGCCGCGGGCGACGGCGGCCAGGGTGTCGCGGTAGCTGGGAAACAGCCAGTCGCGCTCCTCCAGGGCGAGCGCGGCGGCGACCTCGCAGGCCTCCTGCCCGGTCGAGGAGGGGTACACGGCGAGGCGGCCCTGCTTGGTGAGAGCGGTCGCCTGGGCGTTGTAGCGGCGGCCGCGCACCAGCTCCCCGTACAGCTTCAGCATCAGCGCGGCGTCGAGCTCGGCGCCCGTGCCAAGGACGCGGAAGGGCTCCGGGTCCGGCAGGAGCGGCGCGGGGTCGGTGCGGGGCCTCCAGGCGGGTGGAGGGGTCGGCCGGTATGCGGCGGCACCGGGGAGCTCTTGGACCGTCATGCCAATGCACCTCCTTGTAGGAGCGGACATCCGAACGCGAGGCGTGAATGTGACGCCCCTCACCTACCGATTGTTCGGTCGTGGACGCATTTTGGCTACAGGCACCTTCAGCCTGTGGACAAACGGTTCTCCACAGCCTGGGATGGGAACAGGTCGTCCACAACAGGAAGGCGGGGGGACATGGCAGCTGAACAAATGGCCAACGGTGGCACCCGGCCCGCACCACCGCGCCCGCTGGACGAGATCGACCACGCGATCCTGCGCATCCTCCAGACGGACGGCAGGGCGTCGATCCGCGCCGTGGCCGAGCGGGTGCACGTCTCGCGCGCCAACGCGTACGCGCGCATCAACCGGCTCGTCGAGGACAACGTCATCCGCGGTTTCACCGCCCGCGTGGACCACGAGCGGGCGGGCCAGGGAGCGGCCGCGTACATCACGCTCAAGATCGTGCAGAACTCGTGGCGCACCGTGCGCGAGCAGCTCCAGGAGTTGCCCGGGGCGGCCCACATCGCCCTGGTGAGCGGCGACTTCGACGTTCTGCTCCTGGTGCACACCCCGGACAACAGGGCACTGCGCGAGCTCGTCCTGACCCGGATCCAGTCCATCCCCGAGGTCCTGTCGACGCGCACCCTGCTGGTGTTCGAGGAGACCGATCTGGACCCGGTGTGAGGGCCGGGCCGTCAGGTCGAGTGCAGTACTTCCCGAGGAAGTCAGGTGCAGTACTTCTTGAGGAAGGCGAGCACGGTGTCCCAGTTGTCGGAGGCGCCGAGCAGGGCCACTCCGTGCGCGGCCGTTCCCCTGGCGGACACGAGCCGGTCCTCGGGGGCCCCGGCACTGGCCGCGCTCAGCTCCCTTGCGGCCGCGGTGAACGTGCCGTCCTGGTCACCGGCCATGTAGAGCACCGGCACCTTGAGCGTCTTCGCGGCGGCGAGCGCGTCCATCGAGCCGTACTTCTCGGCGGCTGACAGCGCGACCACGGCGTCCGGTTTCAGGGGCATGCCGGCGGCCGCCTGGAGGGCGGCGGTGCCGCCCTTGGACGCGCCCATGAGGAGCAGCTTCCAGGCGCCCTCGGTGCGCAGCGCGGTGGCCGCGCCCTCGATCTCGGCGGTCTCGTCGCCGGTCGTGCTGTTGACCGCGAGCACCCGGAAGCCCGCCTTGCCGAGCTCAACGGCCTTGTCCTTCCACTGACAGACATTTCC
Organism: Streptomyces sp. NBC_01431; assembly: GCF_036231355.1. Lineage (NCBI taxonomy): Bacteria > Bacillati > Actinomycetota > Actinomycetes > Kitasatosporales > Streptomycetaceae > Streptomyces > Streptomyces sp. NBC_01431. The sequence goes on along the minus strand of NZ_CP109496.1, from coordinate 4,161,964 downwards.
ATCCGCCTGATGGGCGAGAACGATCCCGGTATTGCCACTACCGGTCAGAAAGCCGCCAGTGGGCGCGCCTGCCGCACTCGTGAAGACGATCGAGCCCGCCCTGGCCTGCTCGGGCGTCAGACAACCGAAGTCGTCCCCCTTGGCGGGCGGCGCCGGAGCGGGGGCCCCCGCTTCGGCCTTCTTGACGGCCGCCGAGGCATCCGGCGACTTTGCCGCCGCATCGTTTTTTCCGCCCGCACCACTGCACCCGGCCAGCGTCAGACCCGCAAGCAGTACCGCGGCGCAGACGGACACAACGGGCGCAGGAGTTCGCGAAGCAGCCATGACCGTGGATGTTGATCCGCTTCGGTGCCCCAGTCAACGGCGCCGGTGCTCACTGGCCGGTACGCAACCCCTCGAACGCCATCCGGACCACCGTGTCGGCCACCTGGTCGCCGTCCGCCTCCCCCTCACGTTGCGGCCGGTACCACTCCACCAGCGAGTTGACCATGCCGAACAGCAGCCGGGTCGCCAGCCGAATGTCCAGGTCGGACCGGAGATCCCCGTCGGCGACGGCAGCCTTGAGCAGATCCGCGACCCGCTGGTCGAACTCCCTGCGCCGCTCCATCGCCCAGCGCTCCGTCTTGGTGTTGCCGCGGACGCGCAGCAGCAGCGTGACGTAGGGAAGTTCCGCCATGAGGACTTCGACCGTACGGCGAGTGACGTACTCGACCCGCTCGATCGGTCGCCCGCGGAGCGCGCCCGGCTCGTCCAGAACGCCGAAGAGACCGTCGGTGGCGCGGCTCACGGCCCGCCGCAGCAGTTCCTCCTTGCCGGCGACGTGGTGGTAGATCGACGACTTGGAGATCCCGGCCGCCTTGGACAGGTGCTCCATCGACGTGCCGTCGTAGCCGCGCTCGTTGAAGACCCTGACGGCGACCGTGAGCAGCGTCTCGGGCGTGTAGGTGTCCCGCTTGGCGGTCGTCATGAGCCCGTCTCCCCTTCGGTGGCGTACGCCTGCCGGTACAGCGCGAGCGAGGGCGCGTAGCGGCCGGTGGGGCAGCGCTCATGCAGTGCGGAGAGCAGGTCGTACGCCCAGTCCGGGCCGAGCCGCCGGTTCCATTCGACGGGCCCCAGCGGGTAGTTGACGCCGAGCCGCATCGCGGTGTCGATGTCCTCGGCAGAGGCGACGCCCTTGGCGACGGCGTCGGCGGCGAAGTCGGCCAGCATCGCGACGGTGCGGGCGACGATCATTCCCGGCACGTCACCGATGACGCTGACCTCCTTGCCGAGCTTCTGGAACAGCCCGACGGCCTCGGCCAGGGCGCGCTCGGAGGTGTCCTCGCTCGCCGACAGCGCGATGCGGGTGGCGCCCCGGTAGTCGAGGGCGAGATCGAAGTAGACGACGTCCGCGAACTCGACGGACGTCTTGCCGTCGGCCGGGACGAGCTGTCCATCCCCCGGAAGCTCGATGTAGGGACCGCCGTCGTTGACGGTCTTCACGTCGATGCCGGCCTCGGTCATCATCGCGACCAGTTCGCGGGCCGGGCCCAGGTCTCCGACGACGGTGACGGCCGCCGGCGCCTCGGCGGGCGGCGCGGTGTGCGGCTCACCGCGCCCGTCACCCTGCGCCAACGCGCCGGACGCTTCGTAGGCGTACCAGCCGCGTCCGCTCTTGCGCCCGTGCAGCCCGGACTCGACCAGGCGGCGCTGGGCGAGCGACGGCGTGAACTTGGGGCTGTGGAAGAAGGATTCCCACACCGAGCGCGTCACCGCTTCGTTGACGTCCTGCCCGATCAGGTCGGTCAGCTCGAACGGGCCCATCCGGAAGCCGCCGCATTCGCGCAGCACCGCGTCGATGGTGGCCGCGTCCGCCCCGCGCTCCTCGTACACCGCGAAGGCCTCGGCGTAGAAGGGGCGGGCGATGCGGTTGACGATGAATCCCGGAGTGTCCGTACAGCGCACCGGCGTCTTGCCCCAGGCCTTCGCCGTCTCGTACGCCCTGGTCGCGGCCGCCTCCTCGGTGGCGAAGCCACTGACGACCTCGACCAGCGGAAGCAGCGGCGCCGGGTTGAAGAAGTGCAGGCCGACGAAGCGGCCGGGGTGCCTGAGCGCGCCCGCGATCGCGGTGACGGAGAGCGAGGAGGTGTTGGTGGCGAGCAGGCAGTCCTCGCCGACCACGCCCTCCAGGGCGGTGAACAGCTCCTGCTTGACGGGGAGTTGTTCCAGGACCGCCTCGATGACGAGCGCCGCGTCGGCGAGCTCGGCGAGATCCTCGGCGGGGTGCAGCCGGGCCAGCGCCGCCTCGCGGTCCGCGACGGCCAGGCGGCCCTTGTCGACCAGCCGCCCAAGGCGCCCGGCGATGGCGTCGGCGGCCTCGCGCGCGCGGCCCGGCGCGGCGTCGTGGAGCCGTACGCGGTGCCCGGCGATCAGGGCCACCTGGGCGATGCCCTGGCCCATGGTCCCGGTGCCGACGACGGCGACGGTACGGCTCGGCGCGATGGCTGAGGTGGCGGTTTCGGTCATGGACGCGATCCTCCCCTACGACTGGCCGACGGGCCCGGCGGGCCCCCTCCCAAGGGCTGCCCACCGGACCCGCGGCGACTGTGGCCGGTAGTTGTCCACAGGTTTTCCCTGGCCCTCTTGTCCCGACCGATCGTTCGGTTACTCTAACGGTGTCCGGCTCTCCCTGCCCAGCTCGATGACTCGACGAGGAGTTGCTCGCATGCAGCTGACCGAGAAGCACAGGCCCACTCTGGACGGGGCCCTCGAAGCGATCCGCACGCGTGCGTACTGGTCGCCGCACCCGGAGCACCCCAAGGCCTACGGGGAGACGGGCGCCGAGGACGGCAAAGCGGCCTTCGACGCGCTCCTGAACCGGCGCTTCGACCTCGACCAGCCGGGCACCGACGACTGGACGGGCGCCGAAGTCTCTCCGTACGGCATCGAGTTGGGCGTCCAGTACCCGCACCCCGACTTCGACGTGCTGCTGCCCGCGATGCGGGCCGGCATGGGCGCCTGGCGGGCCGCGGGTCCCGAGACGCGGGCCCTGGTCTGCATCGAGATCCTGGCCCGGATCGGCGCGCGGACCCACGAGTTCGCGCACGCGGTCATGCACACCAGCGGCCAGGCGTTCATGATGGCGTTCCAGGCGGGCGGGCCGCACGCCCAGGACCGCGGCCTGGAAGCCGTCGCCTACGCCTACCAGGAGCAGACGCGCACCCCTGAGGGCAGCGCCGCCTGGTCCAAGCCGCAGGGCAAGCGCGAGCCTTTGGAGCTCGCCAAGACGTTCACTCCGGCCGGCCGCGGCATCGCCCTGCTGATCGGCTGCAACACCTTCCCGACGTGGAACGGCTACCCGGGCCTGTTCGCCTCGCTGGCCACCGGGAACCCGGTCCTGGTCAAGCCGCACCCGCGCGCGGTCCTGCCGCTCGCGATGACCGTGAAGGTGGCGCGCGAGGTCCTGGCCGAGGCGGGCTTCGACCCCAACCTGGTCGCGCTGGCCGCCGACCGGCCCGGCGAAGGCATCGCCAAGGCCCTCGCCGTGCGCCCCGAAATCAAGATCATCGACTACACGGGCTCCTCCGCGTTCGGCGACTGGCTTGAGGCCAACGCCCGCCAGGCGCAGGTCTACACGGAGAAGGCCGGCGTCAACACGGTGGTCATCGACTCCACCGACAACTACAAGGGCATGCTCGCCAACCTGTCCTTCTCGCTGTCCCTGTACAGCGGCCAGATGTGCACCACCCCGCAGAACCTGCTGATCCCCCGCGACGGCATCACCACCGACGCGGGCAAGAAGTCGTACGACGAGGTGGTCGGCGACCTCGCGGGCGCGGTCGGCGGCCTCCTCGGCGACGACGCCCGCGCCAACGCGCTCCTGGGCGCCCTGGTCAACCCGGACGTGAAGACACGTCTGGAAGCGGCGGCCGGCCTCGGCGAAGTGGCCCTGCCCTCAAGGGAAGTGACCAACCCCGAGTTCCCGGACGCGGTGGTCCGCACCCCGGTGATCGTCAAGCTGGACGGCGCGAAGCCGGACGCCGAGGCGGTCTACCTGTCGGAGTGCTTCGGCCCGGTCTCCTTCACGGTCGCCGTCGACTCCACCGCGGACGCGGTCGAGCTGCTGCGCCGCACCATCCGCGACAAGGGCGCCATGACGGTGGGCGCGTACACCACCTCCCCGGAGGTGGAGCGTGCCGTGGAGGACGTCTGCCTGGACGAGTCGGCCCAGCTGTCGCTGAACCTGACGGGCGGGGTGTACGTCAACCAGACGGCCGCCTTCTCCGACTTCCACGGCTCGGGCGGCAACCCGGCGGCCAACGCGGCCCTGTGCGACAGCGCGTTCGTGGCCAACAGGTTCCGCGTGGTGGAGGTCCGCAGGCAGGCCTGACGCTTGGGGGGAGCGGGGGCGCGTCAGTCGGGGACGACGGCGTGCCTCTGCACCCAGGCGTGCATCGCGACGGCGGCCGCGGCACCCGCGTTAATCGACCGCGTGGAGCCGAACTGCGCGATGGAGCACACCAGTTGGGCGTGTTCGCGGGCCTCCTCGGTAAGCCCGGGACCCTCCTGCCCGAACAGCAGCACACACCGGCGCGGCAGCTCGGTCCGCTCCAGCGGCACCGCGCCGGGCAGGTTGTCGATGCCGATGATCGGCACACCCTCGGCCGCCGCCCACGCGGTCAGCGACTCGGTGTCGGGGTGGTGGCGCACGTGCTGGTAGCGGTCCGTGACCATCGCCCCACGCCGGTTCCAACGCCGCCGCCCGACGATGTGGATCTCCTTCGCGAGGAACGCGTTGGCGGTACGCACCACGGAACCGATGTTGAAGTCGTGGCCCCAGTTCTCGACGGCCACATGGAAGTCGTGCCGTCGGGTGTCGAGGTCGGCGACGATCGCCTCACGCGTCCAGTACCGGTAGGCGTCGACGACATTGCGCCGGTCGCCGTGCGCGAGCAGCTCCGGGTCGTAGCGCCCGCCCTCGGGCCAGGGCAGCGGATGCGGGCCCACCCCGACCTCGGCCGGGCCGAAGCCCTCGTCGTACTGGATGGGATCGTCTGCCGGGGCGCTCTCGGCCGGGGCCGACTGTTCGGTGCTGCTCACCCCACGAGCGTACGGGGCCGCTCGGCCGCCCCGTCCCGTTCCCGGCGCTGCTCGGGCAGCCGCACGCCCCGCCAGGCCCGGCCCGCGACGGCACCCACCCGGCACAGAAAGGACGTCGGCAGAAACACCGCGTCCGCGGCGATCATCGCGAGCGAGAAGAACGGCAGGCCGAGCAGGACCGCGATCCCGGCGTGCTCCAGCATCATCGCCACGAGCAGCACGTTCTTGACCCGCCGATTGAAGAGCGTGAACGGGAACGCCACCTGGACCATGACCGTTCCATAAGTGAGCAGCATCACGATCACCCCGCTCGCGCCCAGCAGGGAGGAGAGTTCGGGCCACGGCGAGAAGTAGTCCAGCTTCAGCGGGTAGAACAGCGCGGTGCCGTCCTGCCAGCGACTGCCCTGGATCTTGTACCAGCCGGCGGTGGCGTAGATCAGGCAGACCTCCGCCATGATCACGACCATGGCCGCGTTGTGAACGAGGTTGCCGAGGACGTCGAGCAGCGCGCGCGACTCGGCGGCGGCGAACCTCCCGGTCGCCCACCACAGCCCCTGCACGGCCCACATGCCCCAGAAGACGACCCACAGCCACCACTCACCGCCGCCGGACACCCCCGCAGCCGACGTACGCCAGGTCCCGGCGAGCAGCGCGAGACCGCATACCGCCCACAGCACCGGACCGATCCGGTCCCGGGCCGGACCGATCCGGTCCCTGGCCGCCCCGCGCGCGGCGCGCCGCGCGTCGAGCGACCAGACCTGGGCACACCGCGTGAAGACCAGATAGATCGCCATCAGGTGGATGACGTTGTCACCGCCGTCCCCGACGAAGACGGAGCGATTCTGCAGAGAGAGCACACCGATCATGAAGACGACGGATGTGGTGCGGGTGCGCCAGCCGAGCATCAGGAGCGCGCTGGACACGAGCGCCAGCGCGTACACGATCTCGAACCAGATGGTGCTGTCGGTCCACAGCAGCGAGGTAAAGGCGTGGTTGCCCGCGACGAGCCTGCTGCCCAGATCCCAGCCCCAGGGGCCGTCGGGGCCGTACAGCTCACGGCGGTTGGGCAGCTCGCGCAGCAGGAAGAACAGCCAGGTCGCGGAGAACCCGATCCGCACGACCGCGCTCTGGTACGGGCCGAGAGCCGTGGCCGAGGCGATGCGCACGGCACGCGCGGCAACGGTCTCGACAGGGGTGGCGGTACCCGCGGCGGGGCCGCTTGGCACGGCCTTCCCGGGGGCGGGGGGCTCGGTGGCGGGGGGCTCTGCGGCGGCCGCGGATCCGAGACCCGCCGAAGACCGCGCGTCAGCCACGGACACCGGGGCGACGCCAGCCGCGGGCTCGGCGGGCGGGGCGGCCGACGCCGGGGCGGTCGGGCCAGACGCGGGCGCGGTGGCGGGGCTGGAGGAGAGCGGGGCGGCCGACGGCGCGGTGGCCGGGCTGTCCGAGGGCGGGGCGGTCGGGCCGCCGTGGTCGTGCGTGCTCACCGCTTGGCCTCCGTACGTGCGTCACCGACACCACCGGGCAGGTCGGCCGGGGTCACCGTCCACCACGGCACGACCCGGTAGGCGGGCCGGGTGTCGGTCTTCTCGTCGCTCCACGGGGGGCCCTTGACGGCCGTGGTCATGGACCTGACCTGGATCCGCTCGATGGTGCCGCCGTCGCGCTGCGCGCCGAGGCGAAGCATCACGATGCGGCGCAGGTACTGCTCGGAGAGCTCACCGCGCAGGCCGTTCGGCTTGTTGTCGTCGGTGTGCGAACCGACGAAGAAGTCCCAGCCGCGGCGCAGTTCGTTCTGCTCGGTGTGGCTGGGCAGCGGGTTGTGGTGAATCGCGGCGCTGTCCTGGGCCGAGAGGTCGATCCAGTCGGTGGTCCTGGTCCGGCCGTCGGGCATGCGTATCTCGGCACGCGACTGCACCGCGATGTTCTGCTGGAGCGGATTGGGCGCGAAGAGCTTCCAGTTCTGCTCGAACTCCGGGTACACCCAGTCGTCGACGGCTTTGCCGTACTGCTTGCTGACCGTGTTGGACGGAGCGACGTGGAGGAACACCATGCCGATCTGGACGCAGGCGATCACGCCGACGCATGCCAGCGCGACGGCGGCGACGACCTGGAACCGCCGGGGCAGTCCGGCTATCCCGCGCGGCGAATCGTCCGCGGGGTCGATTCCCACGGCCGCACCCCCGTCGTCGGGGGCGCCGTGGCCTCCGCCCGCCGGGTCGCCGTGGCCTTCGTCGGCGCGGTCGCCGTGGCCGGTGCCGTCAGGGGCGTCGGCTCCGGCCACACCGGCCTTGACCTGCCCAAACCCCGCTCCGTCGGCCTGGCCCCCGGCTCCGGTCTCGTCCTTGTACGAATCCATCCCGCCCCGATCGGCACCCACTGAGTTATCCACAGGGTTGACACCCTACGGGCCGTCGACCGACCATTGAAGTCATTGGACCGAACGATCGGTCGGTTGGCGACAGCCGCACAACAGATCGGCAGGGGGCCGGAATGACCGGAGTGACCGCGACAGCCACGGCAGCCGCAGGGACGGACGAGTCCTACCAGGCGGCGTTCGACGCTGCCGTCGCCGCGGACGAGCGGATCGAGCCACGCGACTGGATGCCCGACGAATACCGCTCGTCCCTGGTCCGCCAGATGGCGCAGCACGCCCATTCCGAGATCATCGGCATGCAGCCGGAGGCCAACTGGATCACCAGGGCCCCGTCCCTGCGCCGCAAGGCGATCCTGATGGCGAAGGTCCAGGACGAGGCGGGCCACGGGCTGTACCTGTACAGCGCGGCGGAAACACTCGGCACCGGCCGTGAGGAACTGCTCGACAAACTGCACTCGGGCCGCCAGAAGTACTCCTCGATCTTCAACTACCCCACCCTGACCTGGGCCGACGTCGGCGCCATCGGCTGGCTGGTGGACGGCGCGGCGATCACCAACCAGGTCCCCCTGTGCCGCTGCTCCTACGGCCCGTACGCCCGCGCGATGGTCCGCATCTGCAAGGAGGAGTCCTTCCACCAGCGACAGGGGTACGAGCTGCTGCTCACCCTGTCCCGGGGGACGCCGGAGCAGCACGCCATGGCGCAGGACGCGGTGAACCGCTGGTGGTGGCCGTCACTGATGATGTTCGGCCCGCCCGACGACACCTCGGCGCACTCCGCGCAGTCGATGGCCTGGAAGATCAAGCGCCACTCCAACGACGAGCTGCGCCAGCGCTTCGTGGACATAGCGGTCGGCCAGGCCGAGGCGCTCGGCCTGACGCTGCCCGACCCGGAGCTGCGCTGGAACGAGGAGCGCGGCCACCACGACTTCGGCGAGATCGACTGGACGGAGTTCTGGGAGGTCCTCAAGGGCAACGGCCCCTGCAACGAGCAGCGGATCACCCAGCGGCGCCGCGCCCACGAAGAAGGCGCCTGGGTCCGCGAAGCGGCCGCCGCCTACGCCACGAAGCAGCACACGAACGGAGAGGCAACAGCATGAGCACGCACGACTGGCCGCTCTGGGAGGTGTTCGTGCGCTCCCGCCGCGGGCTGTCCCACACCCACGCGGGAAGCCTGCACGCGCCGGACGCCAAGATGGCGCTGCGCAACGCCCGCGACCTCTATACCCGCAGGTCGGAGGGCGTCTCGATCTGGGTGGTCCCGTCCACCGAGATCACCGCGTCCTCGCCGGACGAGAAGGACGCGTTCTTCGACCCGGCCGCCGACAAGCCCTACCGCCATCCCACGTTCTACGAGATCCCGGAAGGGGTGAAGCACCTGTGACGGCCACCGTCTCGTCGGACGCCGCCCTCGCCCTCGGCGACGACGCCCTGGTGCTCTCGCACCGGCTGGGGGAGTGGGCGGGGCACGCGCCCGTCCTCGAAGAGGAAGTCGCCCTGGCCAACATCGCCCTCGACCTGCTCGGGCAGGCCCGGGTGCTGCTCTCCCGCGTCGGCGACGAGGACGAGCTGGCCTACCTCCGCGAAGAACGGGCCTTCCGCAACCTCCAGCTGGTCGAGCAGCCGGGCGGCGACTTCGCCCACACCATCGCCCGCCAGCTGTACTTCTCGACGTACCAGCACCTGATGTACGGAGAACTGGCGGCAGGGGAAGGCGAGTTCGCCGACCTGGCGGCCAAGGCGGTCAAGGAGGTCGCCTACCACCGCGACCACGCCGAACAGTGGACCCTGAGGCTCGGCGACGGCACCGAGGAGAGCCACCGGCGGATGCAGCGGGCCTGTGAGGCGCTGTGGCGCTTCACAGGCGAGATGTTCCAGCCGATTCCCGGTCTCGACCTCAACTGGGCCAGTCTTGAAGCCAGTTGGGAACAGTCCGTGACCTCGATCCTCGGCCGCGCGACGCTGACCGTCCCCGAAGGCCCGCGCAGCGGAGCCTGGACGGCCGGCGCCGGACGGCAGGGACTGCACACCGAATCGTTCGGGCGGATGCTCGCCGAAATGCAGCACCTGCACCGCAGCCACCCGGGGGCGTCATGGTGACGAAGGCGGCCCTCACCCCCCTGGAGACCGAGCTACGGCGCCTCGCCGGCTCCGTCCCCGACCCCGAGCTGCCGGTCCTCACCCTTGAAGAACTCGGCGTACTGCGCGGCGTCCACGTCGAGGAGCCCGGCCGGGTTCGGGTCGAGCTCACGCCGACCTACACCGGCTGCCCCGCCGTCGAAGCGATGTCCAGCGACATCGAGCGTGTACTGCACGACCACGGGATACCCGAGGTCTCGGTCGTACGGGTGCTGTCGCCCGCCTGGTCGACCGACGACATCAGTGCCGAAGGACGCCGCAAACTCGCGGAGTTCGGCATAGCTCCACCGCGGCCGCACACGACCGAGGGCCCCGTGGCGCTCACCCTGTCGGTGCGCTGCCCGCACTGCGGATCCACCGACACCGAGCTGCTCAGCCGGTTCTCGTCCACCGCGTGCAAGGCACTGCGCCGCTGCGTGTCGTGCCGTGAACCCTTCGACCATTTCAAGGAGTTGTAGATGTTCCATCCGCTCCGGGTCAGCGAGGTCGAGCAGCTCACGGACGACTCGGTGGCCGTCACCTTCGCCGTGCCGCCCGAGCTCCGCGAGACCTTCCGCCACCTCCCCGGCCAACACCTCGCCCTGCGCCGCACCGTGGCGGGCAAGGAGATCCGCCGTACGTACTCGATCTGCGCGCCGGCCGTCGAGGCACCGGGCGAGCCGGTCCTGCGGGTGGGCATCCGGCTCGTGGAAGGCGGCGAATTCTCGACGTACGCCTTCAAAGAGCTGTCCGTCGGTGACACCGTCGAGGTCATGGCGCCGATGGGCCGGTTCGTGCTGGCCCCCCGCCCGGGGCACTTCGCGGCGATCGTCGGAGGCAGCGGGATCACCCCCGTCCTGTCGATGGCGGCAACGCTGCTCGCTCGCGAGCCCGCGGCGCGGTTCTGCCTGATACGCAGCGACCGCAGCGCCGCGTCGACGATGTTCCTCGAAGAGACCGCCGACCTGAAGGACCGCTACCCCGGCCGGTTCCAGCTGGTCACCGTGCTGTCCCGGGAGGAACAGCAGTCGGGGCTGCCGTCGGGCCGACTCGATCAGGAGCGGCTGACCGGGCTGCTGCCCGCGCTGCTGCCGGTGACGGACATCGACGGCTGGCTGCTGTGCGGGCCCTTCGGTCTGGTCCAGGGTGCAGAGCGGGCCCTGCGCGGGCTCGGGGTCCGGCGCGACCGGATCCACCAGGAGATCTTCCACGTGGACGAGGCACCGGCGCCGGTCGCCGTTGCCGCCCCCGCGCACGCGACGCTGACCGCCACCCTGGACGGCCGCTCGGGCAACTGGCCGGTCAAGGAAGGCGAGTCCCTGCTGGAAACAGTCCTGCGGGCCCGCGCGGACGCCCCGTATGCCTGCAAGGGCGGCGTGTGCGGAACGTGCAGGGCCTTCCTGGTCCGGGGCGAGGTGCGCATGGACCGCAATTTCGCGCTGGAGCCGGAGGAGACCGAAGCGGGCTACGTCCTGGCCTGCCAGTCGCACCCCGCCACCGGGGAGGTGGAGCTGGACTTCGACCGGTGAGGTCGGTGGGTCGGTGAGGACGATGGGGGCCCGAGGGGGGCGGCGAGGTTGCGCCAGGGGTGGGGCGGTCGGAGGCGGCCGACTCGGAATCCCTCCATCATCAGGCCCGGCCGGTGTGCGCCCATTCCCATCCCGAAGAAGCTGTTCTATTCCTGTAGAACCTGTTCTATCTTGACGACCCGTCAGATACAGCCGGGAGCCCGCCACTTGATGCCGCACGGCGGATCCCGACAGAGCCGGTGCACGCGGGAGGACAGCACGTGGACTTCACCTTCACCGAGGAGCAGCAGGCAGCCGTCGAGGCGGCCAAGGCCGTCTTCTTCGACGTCACACCCGACACGGTCCCCAGCCCCGCGCTCACCGCGGGCGCCGTCGCCGACGACTTCGACCGCGCACTGTGGGCCAAGCTCGCCGCGTCGGACCTGCTGAGCCTGGTCCTCGACGCCGAGTACGGCGGAGCGGAGCTCGACCCGATCGCCCTGTGCCTGGTGCTGCGCGAATCGGCAAAGGTCCTCGCCCGGGTACCGCTACTGGAAACCAGCGCGGTCGCCATGACCGTACAGCGGTATGCGCAACCGCAGTTGGCGCGCGAACTGCTGCCCGCCGTCGGCCGAGGCGAGCTCGCGCTGACCGTCGCCGCCAACGGCCGCACCGGCCACGACGGCGCCGAACTCGCCGTCACCGCCCGCCGGGACGGCGACCACTGGGTGCTCGACGGCGCCCAGACCGGCGTCCCCTGGGCCCACACCTGCGACCACATCGCCGTCCCCGCCCACACCATCGACGGCCGCACCGTACTCGCCCTGGTCCCCCGCACCCACCCAGGAACCAACCTCGCCGACCAGACCTCCACCAACGGCGAACGCTTCGCCGAGGTCCACCTCCAAGCCGTACGCATCGACGCGCACGCCGTCATCGACGCGGACGGCGCATGGGAATCGCTGCGCAATCTGCTCACCACCGGAACCTGCGCGCTCGCCCTCGGCCTCGGCACCGCCGTACTCGCCATGACCAGCCAATACACCGCACAACGCGAGCAGTTCGGCTTCCCGATCGCCACCTTCCAGGCCGTCGCCGTCCAGGCCGCCGACCGCTACATCGACCTGCGCGCCATGGAAGCGACCCTCTGGCAGGCCGCCTGGCGCATCAGCACCGGCGCCCAGGGAGCGCTCCCCGCCGCGGGTGACGTGTCGGTCGCCAAGATCTGGGCCGGCGAGGGCGTACGCCGCGTCGTACAGACCGCCCAGCACCTGCACGGCGGCTTCGGCGCCGACACCGACTACCCGCTGCACCGCTACCACGCCTGGGCCAAACAGCTGGAGCTCTCCCTGGGCCCGGCCGCAGCCCACGAGGAAGCCCTCGGCGACCTGATCGCGGCCCACCCGCCGGGGCAGGGCGCCTAGCCCCGAGAAGGCAGAAAACGGGAGGCCGGGCAACCGCTCCGGGCCCGCCGGAAGCTAGATGACCGTGCCCGGAGCGCCCTGCGCATCCACCACCTTGCGGCCCGCCGCCTCCCACACCTGCATGCCGCCGTCCACGTTCACCGCGTCGATACCCTGCTGCACCAGGTACTGGGTGACCTGCGCCGACCGTCCACCGACCCGGCACATCACATACGCCCGGCGACCATCGGCCACCGCCTCGGTCACCTCACCGAAGCGGGCCACGAACTCGCTCATCGGCACGTGCAGCGCATCCTCGGCATGCCCGGCCGCCCACTCGTCGTCCTCGCGGACATCGAGCACCAGAGCATCGGCCGGCACCTCAGCGACATCCACCGAGGGAAGCTGGGCGAAATTCATGGGTCATGCCTTCTCTCGTACGAACCCGGCAGGTCATCCGAACGCTACTGCACCAGCTTCGCGAGTTCAGCCTCACGACCGGACACCTCGGCCAGCAGCTGCTCGGCGATCTCATCGAGCAGCCGGTCCGGATCGTCCGGCGCCATCCGCAGCATCGAGCCGATCGCGCTGTCCTCCAACTCCCGCGCCAGCAGCGCGAGCAACTCCTTTCGGCGGCTCAGCCACTCCAGCCGCGCGTACAGTTCCTCGCTCTCGCTGGGCCGCACCTCGGGCGGCACCGGACCCGCCGCCCACTCCTCGGCGAGTTCGCGCAGCAACGCCTCGTCACCGCGTCCGTACGCCGCGTTGACCCGGGAGATGAACTCGTCCCGCCGAGCCCGCTCCGCCTCGTCCTGCGCCAGGTCCGGATGCGCCTTGCGCGCCAGCTCGCGATACAGCCGACGCACCTCCTCGCTGGGCCGCACCCGCTTGGGCGGCCGCACCGGCTGGTCGGTGAGCATCGACGCCGCTTCGGGGGAGAGGCCGTCGGAGTCCATCCAGTCATGGAAGAGTTCGTCGACCCCGGGCATGGGCTGAACCGCCGCCCGCGCCTCCTGCGCCCTGCGCAGATCCTCGGGGTCACCGCTCTGTACGGCCCTGGCCTCGGCGATCTGCGCGTCCAGCTCATCGAGACGGGCGTACATCGGACCGAGCTTCTGATGGTGCAGCCGGGAGAAGTTCTCCACCTCGACCCGGAACGTCTCCACCGCGATCTCGAACTCGATCAGCGCCTGCTCAGCCGCCCGGACCGCCCGCTCCAGCCGGGCCTCGGGCCGCTCCCCGGCCCCGTCGGGCGGCTCGGCCTGCCCGGCAGAGTCGCCTTCGCTCAATGGAAAGCCGCCCCCGGCGTCCCCGCCCAGCGGAGTTTCCGGCTCGGCCGCCGCGCTCGGCGGGGCGGTCCGCGGGTCGTCGTTCCGGGCAGTCGTACCGCCGGCAGCTTCGTCCGTCACCGCTCCAGCGTACGGGCGGCGGGGAGGGGCGGGGGCCCTCCCCCCTCCCTCCCCCTCCCCACCCACCCCCTCCGTCCCCCCGGCGCAAGCGCACACCCGCCCGCCTGCTCAGTCCTCCTCGGGGTCGCCCACCCCAGCCGGACTACGGGCAGCCGGTCCCTGTCCCCCAGACCGCCCCCGTCCGCCAGACCGTCCGCGTCCGCCGGGCATCACGGCGCGGCGTCACAGCCTGGCGAACCCAGTCCGGGATCACACTCCAGGTTCACAGCCCGGCATCACAGCCACCGCTTGGCTGCCTCGACGCTGTCGCCGCCGCTGGTGTTGAACGCGAACGCGGCCCCCGGCGCATGCTGCCGGACCAGGTTCACGACGTGCTCGAAGAACATCAGTGCGGGCTCGGGTTTGCGTATTCCTCCCCCGATGACGACGACGTCCCAGTCCCGCTCACCCAGCGCGGCGATCACTGTGGACTCAGCTGATGCATCGGGCGCAATCAGCGTCATGGACGCGTCGATGGCATGGTCGCCAAAACGAGCCAGTTCCTGGTCGAGGACGGCGCGCATGGCGTCCCCGTCCATGCCGGGCACCGCGTGCGGGTCGAAACCGAGAACGAGAACGGAAGGCATGCCCTGTTTAACGGACCGACTGAGCATGCCGGTTCCCCGCCCCACGAAGCTCGTTCTGCGCAGGGCTCCTCGCCCTCCGCGTCAGCCGCCCTTCTCGTCCTACTCCTTCTCTCCTCCCCTCCTCGTTCTCCTCCTTCTCGCTTAGCCCCTCAGACTCCCAGCTCAGCCGCGACCCGGCCGGCGCGGACCGCAGCGGCCAGGATCGTGTGGTCGGCCTCCGTGCGATCGGCGTAGGTCACCGCAAAGGCGGCCACCGCGTCGTCGAACTCCTCGTTCTTTCCGCAGTACCCGGCTATCAGCCGCGGGTCGACGCTGTGCGCATGAGCCCGCGCGAGCAGCGCGCCGGTCATGCGCCCGTAGTCGTCGAGCTGGTCAACAGCGAGCGCGGCGGGATCCACGCTGCCCTTCCGGTTCCTGAACTGCCTTACCTGGTAGGGCAGTCCGTTCACCGTCGCCCAGCCAAGCAGGATGTCACTGACCACCTGCATCCGCTTCTGCCCGAGCACCACGCGGCGCCCCTCGTGTCCGGGGTCCGGTATCGGGAACCCGGCCTTCGGCAGATGCGGGAGCAGAGCAGAGGGCCTGGCTTCCTTGACCTGGAGCACCAGCGGCTCACCGCGGTGGTCCAGGAGCAGCACGACGTACGACCGTGTCCCCACGCTTCCCGTACCGACCACGCGGAAGGCCACATCGTGGATCGCGTACCGGGCGAGCAGCGGTAGCCGGTCCTCCGGCAGGGTGTCGAGGTACTGCTCCAGTGCCGAAGCGACCGCTGCCGCCTCGGCGTCGGTCACTCGGCGCAGCACGGGCAGTGCGTCCACGAAGTGCCGACCGCCGTCCTCGCGCTGCTCGGTCGCCTTGGCCGCGAATCGTGCGCTGGTGTTGTTGCGGGCCTTGGCTGAGACCCGTTCCAGGGTGCCGATGAGGTCTCGGGCGTCGGCGTGCGAGACGAGTTCCTCGTCAGCTATGGCGTTCCAGGCGTCGAGGACCGGTAGTTTCGCGAGCAGGCGCATGGTGCGGCGGTAGGACCCGACGGCGTCGAACGCCGCCGCGCGGCAGGTGTGTTCGTCGGCGCCCGCCTCCCGGCCGGCCAGGACGAGTGAGGCAGCGAGCCGCTTCACGTCCCACTCCCAGGGGCCGGTGACGGTCTCGTCGAAGTCGTTCAGGTCGATGACGAGGCTGCCGCGCGCATCGCCGTAGAGGCCGAAGTTCGCCGCGTGGGCATCGCCGCAGATCTGTGCGCTGACGCCGGTGACGGGGGTGCCGGCCAGGTCGTGTGCCATCAGCCCGGCCGAGCCGCGCAGGAAAGCGAAGGGGCTGGCGGACATGCGGCCCACGCGTATCGGCGTGAGCTCTGCCACGCGGCCGAGGTTGGATTCCTCCACGGCGCGCAGGGCGTCCGGCCGGTCGGCGAAGAGCAGCAGGGAATCGTGCGAGGCACGCGGCACCAGGTCCCGCAGCGCCTTTCCTTCGCTCTTCGGCGAACCGTCCTTCAGCGCATCACCTTTCGGTGAGAGCCCGCCCAGACCTGCCTTCGTCTTCGGAAGCCGGGCGAAACCCGCGACCTCGGGGATCCGTTGAGCCCCTTCCCCGGGCCCGGTCCGCTGCGCCGGTACCAACACGTCGACTCCACCCATGGCGTGCCGCCTCCCCCGTCCTCGGACAACCTCGCGTACGGCGCGTACGTACAGCGCTCTCGCACCACGTCAAAAGCTCAACTGCCCCTGACCGTACAGGCGCTGGCCAGCAGCCGCCTCCCCCTGTGGATAACTCTGCGGGCGGGCAGGCCGGCCCGCTGTTTCACGTGAAACAGCGGTGGGGGACCCGCTTCCTGCCTCGCCCGCCGCCGTCCCGCCCCCGCAACTCCCTCGGCGCCCTTGCCCCGCCTAAAGCCCCGCGTCCCGTGCGAGCAGCGCCGCTTGGACCCGGTTCTCGCAGTCGAGCTTCGCCAGGATCCGGCTGACGTACGTCTTCACCGTGGCCTCGCTCATGTGGAGCCGCTTGCCGGCGTCCGCGTTCGACAGGCCTTCGCCGAGCAGCGACAGAACGTCGTGCTCGCGCTCGGAGAGGACGCCGACCCGGCGTCTGGCCTCCTCCGCGCGGGCCGCGGCCCGGCCCGTGGCGAGCTGGTCCACGACGTGCCGGGTGGCGCCGGGCGACAGATAGGCGTCGCCGGCCGCAGCGGCCCGTACCGCCCGGATCAGCTCCGCGGGCGCGGTGTCCTTGAGGAGGAATCCGGCGCCGCCGTGCTCCAGTGCGCGCAAGACGTTCTCCCGTTCGCCGAACGTCGTGAGGATGATCACTCTCGCCGCGGGTACGGCCCTGCGGAGTTCGGCCAGGGCGCTCAGGCCGTCCATTTCCGGCATCTGGATATCGAGCAGTACCACATCCACGGCGTGGCAGCGGGCGAGTTCGACGGCTTCTCGGCCGTTGGTGGCCTCCGCGACGACGTCGATCGCCGCGTCCGAGGTGAGGATCATGCGGATCCCGGCCCGGATGAGGGGTTCGTCGTCGGCGATCACGACCCTGATGCGTGGTCCCGTCACACCCAAATCCTGTCCTGTCCGCCGCTGAGCCGCCCCCGGGGCCGCAGCTAGCGCTCCACGTCGTACGACTTCTTCTCGATCAGCTTGCCGTCCTTGAAGCAGAACCGGAACACCGGCTCTGTCTTGATGCCCTCGCCGGTTTCGGAGGACATCAGGACGGTGCACCGGGAGCCTTCCGGTTCTGCGGGTCCCTTGCCGGCTAGGCCGGAGGTCAGCACCGTGTCGCCGCTCGGCAGCTGCTCGCGGACCTGAGCTTCGGACGTGCCGACCTGGATCTTGTCGTACTCGGACGGGTCGATCATGGCTTTCTCAGCCGATCCGGCGAGGAGGAACAGCCCGACGACCGCCGCGATCACGAGGAGCACCACCGCTCCCACGGCGATCCCGCATCCCAGCGCGACGCCGCCCGCCTTGTTCCTGCCGCTCATGCCCAGCTCCTTCTCCGCGATGTTCCAGTCCACGACCGGACCACCGTCGCCGAGCGGGAGGGATGCCGACTGCTGCCGGAAGTCGTCGCCGGCCGCTACGAAGGTCGCTGCGTCGGCCGCCCCGTACGGCAGGACCCCCGCCACGCGGAAGCCGCCGTCGTCGGTGGGGCCGGTGTGCACCATGCCGCCGACGAGGCGGGCCCGCTCGTGCAGTCCGGTCAGTCCCTGACCGCCGCTGACCACCTCGCCGGCCTGTTCCACGGCGGCGCGGTCGACGACGCCGTTGACGACCTCGATGACGAAGGAGTCCGGTTCGTAGCGCAGTTCCACGGTGATGGGGGCGCCCGGCGCGTGCTTGTAGGCATTGGTGAGAGCTTCCTGGACGATCCGGTAGGCGGCGTGGTCACCGGCGGCTGCCAGTGGCCTGGGCTCGCCGCTGCCGCGCAGTTCGACGGTGTTTCCGGCGGCGCGGGCGGCCGCGACGAGCGCCTCGATCCCGGCGGTGCCGCGGGATGCGGGCTGGGCGCCGGGCGCCGTGGGCGCTTCGATGCCGTCCCGCAGGATGCCGACGACTTCGCGCAGTTCGTGCATGGCGGAGACCGAGGCTTGCCGCAGCACTCCGACCGCCTCCCGCTGGCGGCCGGTCAGTTCGGGGTCCACTTCCAGGGCGCCGGTGTGCACGGAGATCAGCGCCAGCTGGTGGCCGAGGCTGTCGTGCATGTCCTGGGCGATGCGCTGGCGTTCGCGCAGCCGCGCCTGGCCCGCGACCATCGCGCGCTCGCGCAGCAGTTGGGCGTTGTGCTCCTGCATGGCACGCAGCAGGGTGCGCCGCTGCGACCAGTACCGGCTGGTGAGGCCGGGCACGACGGCCGCCGCCAGGAAGAACAGCGTGCCGAAGATGGCCACCAGGACCGGCTGTGCGATGGGCCACAGCACGGCGATGCCGACCACCAGGTAGAGGAGGAAGGCACCGGTGAACGCGGCCAGCGCCCGTGTGGCGCCGATGATGTGGCGCCCCGCCGACCAGGCCGCGATCAGCAGCAGCGGGGCCGTCTCGCCGGCCGGCATGGTCAGGGCGGCCGCCGCGAGCAGCACGCTCGCGGGCAGGGAGCGCCGCAGCAGCGACAGCACGGCGACCCCGGCGGCGACGGCTCCGGCCCGCCAAGGGCCTCCGTTGAGCAGTCCGATCCCGCCGACCACCAGGGCCAGAGCGAGAGCGAGCGCCACTTCGCCGGTGATCCGGCGCCGCGACCAGGGCTCGGGCCCCTTCAGCAGGCGCCACCCGGACCGGACTCTCGATGACACATCCACGCCCGCACCCTAGACAGCGGGTCTTCGCCCCGGCGGCTCTCTTTCGTCGCGCCCCGCCGCGACAAAAGTCGCACCGCCCGGTGGCATGACGAAGGAAGCCCCGCAGATCCGAAGATCTGCGGGGCTTCCGACTTGTGCGCGAGGGGGGATTTGAACCCCCACGTCCCGAAGGACACTGGCACCTGAAGCCAGCGCGTCTGCCGTTCCGCCACTCGCGCAAGAGTGGTGTGCTGGGCTCTCTCACTTTTCGGTGCGATTGCCTGGCGACGTCGAGAAGATTAGCACGCTGGACAGGGTGGATTCACATCCGTTGTTTGGGGCGACCCTGCTGGGGAGGAGCAGATCAGGAGAGAGGCAACCCCCGGCATCGTTACCCGCTCCTCCTGAGTGCACTCCGGGTGCGGGACACTGTTGGGAGGCCACCTCTACGATCCGTACGAGAGGTGCGTGTGAGAGGTGACACTCGTCCACAGGGCACAGAAGGGGAACCAGCCGATTTCCCGACGCGTGGATACGATCAGTAAGCAGTACCAAGAGCACGACGCACAGCAGAACCGGCAGCAACACTTGGACGGCAACGACGGAGGAGGTGCCCCATGGGAGTCCTGAAGCGTTTCGAGCAGCGTCTCGAAGGCCTGGTCAACGGCACCTTCGCGAAGGTCTTCAAGTCCGAGGTCCAGCCAGTCGAGATCGCGGGCGCGCTCCAGCGTGAGTGCGACAACAACGCGTCGATCTGGAACCGGGACCGCACGGTCGTACCCAATGACTTCATCGTCGAGCTGAGCGCCCCGGACTTCGAGCGGCTCAGTCCGTACTCGGGTCAGCTCGGCGACGAGTTGTCCGGCCTGGTGCGTGACTACGCGAAGCAGCAGCGTTACACCTTCATGGGCCCGATCAAGGTGCACCTGGAGAAGGCCGAGGATCTCGACACCGGCCTGTACCGGGTGCGCAGCCGCACGCTCGCGTCCAGCACCGACCAGCAGGGCCCCCAGGGCCCCGGCCCCGGTGCCTCGCAGCGTCCCGCGCCGGCCCAGGGCGGCCGCGGCGGCTACGGCTATCCGCCGGCCGCTGCGCCTCCCATGCCCGCGGCGCCGCCGCCGGGCCGTCCCAGCGCTTCGCCCGCCGACCGCCGACCGGCTGTGCCGGGGCCGATGCCGGGCGGTCACGGCCAGGTGAGACGCTGGATCGAGATCAATGGCACCCGCCACCAGATCTCGCGCCCGACGCTGGTCCTCGGCCGCAGCACCGATGCGGACGTGAGGATCGACGATCCCGGCGTTTCGCGCCGGCACTGTGAGATCCGGACCGGAACGCCCCCGACGATCCAGGATCTCGGATCCACCAACGGCATCGTGGTGGACGGGCAGCACACCACCCGCGCTACGCTCCGCGACGGCTCGCGGATCGTCGTGGGCAGTACCACCATCGTTTACCGGCAAGCCGAAGGGTGAAGCGGGGGCAATGTCAGAGCTGACCCTCACGGTCATGCGGTTGGGTTTCCTCGCCGTACTGTGGCTGTTCGTCATCGTGGCCGTCCAGGTCATTCGCAGCGACCTGTTCGGTACGCGCGTCACCCAGCGCGGTTCGCGCCGGGGCAATGACGCGAACCGGCAGCAGCAGACCGGCCGGCAGGCCACCGCCGCGGCCGCCGCGCCACCGCCTCAGCGCGGCCAGCAGCAGGGCGGCGGGCGCCAGCGCCGCGGCGCGCCCACCAAACTCGTCGTCTCCGAGGGCACCCTCACCGGCACGACGGTCGCGCTGCAGGGCCAGACCGTCACGCTGGGCCGGGCGCACGATTCGACGATCGTCCTGGACGACGACTACGCGTCGAGCCGCCATGCCAGGATCTACCCGGACCGGGACGGCAATTGGATCGTCGAGGATCTCGGGTCCACCAACGGCACCTATCTGGACCGGACCCGGCTCACCACCCCGACCCCGATTCCGCTGGGCGCGCCGATCCGCATCGGCAAGACCGTCATCGAGCTGCGGAAGTAGTACGACAATGAGCGAGCGGAGCGAGCGAGTCTCGGCGGTCCCGACGGACCGGGGCGGGCTCCCGACCGGAGGGTGGGCAGTGTGGCTCGACATGACCGGCTGTACCCCGAGGAAGCGTCGACAGGGCAGGTGCACATGAGTCTGTCCCTGCGTTTCGCCGCCGGATCACACAAAGGCATGATCCGCGAGGGGAACGAGGACTCCGGCTACGCCGGCCCGCGCCTCCTCGCCATCGCCGACGGCATGGGCGGTCAGGCCGCCGGGGAGGTCGCCTCGTCCGAGGTGATCTCCACGCTGGTCACGCTCGACGACGACGTACCCGGCTCCGACATCCTGACCTCGCTGGGCACCGCCGTGCAGCGGGCCAACGACCAGTTGCGCATGATGGTCGAGGAGGACCCGCAGCTGGAGGGCATGGGCACCACGCTCACCGCTCTGCTGTGGACGGGCCAGCGCCTGGGTCTCGTGCACGTCGGCGACTCGCGCGCCTATCTGCTGCGCGACGGCGTCCTCACCCAGATCACCCAGGACCACACCTGGGTGCAGCGGCTGGTCGACGAGGGCCGGATCACCGAGGAAGAGGCCACCACCCACCCGCAGAGGTCGCTCCTCATGCGGGCGCTGGGCAGCGGTGACCACGTCGAGCCGGATCTCTCCATCCGCGAGGTCCGGGCCGGCGACCGCTATCTGATCTGCTCCGACGGGCTGTCGGGCGTGGTCTCCCACCAGACGATGGAGGAGACCCTCGCCAGCTACCAGGGCCCGCAGGAGACGGTGCAGGAGCTGATCCAGCTGGCGCTGCGCGGCGGCGGTCCCGACAACATCACGGTGATCATCGCCGATGTGCTCGACGTCGACTCCGGGGACACCCTGGCGGGGCAGCTCAACGACACTCCGGTGATCGTCGGCGCGGTCGCCGAGAACCAGCTGCAGCTGAACGACGGCGGCGCCATGCAGACCCCGGCGGGCCGTGCCTCCGGGCTCGGCCGGCCCGCTCCCTCGCCACCGGGAGGCTTCGGCCCGCCCGGCAGCGGTGAGGACAGCGGTTACGGCAACCCGCCCGAGGGCGCCTTCGGCTCGTACACCGACGAGGACTTCGTCAAGCCGCGCCGGCGCGGCCGGTGGCTGCGCAGATCCCTGTACATCGTGCTGGCCCTGGCGGTCGTCGGCGGCGGCCTGTACGGCGGCTACCGCTGGACGCAGACGCAGTACTACATCGGCACCAACAGCGAGGGCTCTCCGCACGTCGCGCTGTACCGGGGCATCAGCCAGGACCTGGCGTGGGTGAAGCTCTCCAAGGTGGAGACGGACTACCCCGACGTCGAACTCAAGTACCTTCCGCAGTACCAGCGCAGCCAGATCGACTCGACGATCGCCGCCAGCAGCCTCGACAAGGCGCAGGCCAAGATCAAGGAGTTCTCGACCCAGGCGTCCGCCTGCCGGAAGGAAGAGGCGCGCCGCGCCGCCGAGGGCAACACTCCGCCGGCGAAGCCCAGCACGGGCACCACCGGCGCCCAGTCCAACAAGACGACCACCACCGCATCTCCCACACCCGGCCCCAGCCTCTCCGAGGACGAGCAGAAGCTGGTCTCGCAGTGCGGTAAGCAGTAGGCAGCCGTAGGGGGCCTTTCCACATCATGAGCGTTGTCACCAACACGACCACCATTGGCGCGATCGAAGCACCGAGCCGCCGCAACACCGAGCTGGCCCTGCTCATCTTCGCCGTGGCCATCCCGGTGTTCGCGTACGCCAATGTGGGGCTTGCCATGACCGGCAGCCTGCCCTCCGGCATGCTCGGGTACGGCCTCGGCCTCGGCCTGATGGCAGGTGTCGCGCACTTGGTGGTGCGCAAGTTCGCCAGGTACGCCGATCCGCTGCTGTTGCCGCTGGCGACGCTGCTGAACGGTCTGGGCCTCGTGCTGATCTGGCGTCTGGACCAGTCACCCCGGCTGATCTCGCAGGCCAAGGGCCTGTACGGGTCGTTCAGCCCGTCCGCACCGCACCAGCTGATGTTCTCGGCGCTCGGTGTGGCCCTGTTCATCGGGGTGCTGCTGCTCATCAAGGACCACCGGGTTCTGCAGCGCTACACGTACATCTCGATGGTCGTGGCGATGCTGCTGCTGATCACGCCGATGTTCTTCCCGGCGAAGTTCGGTGCCCGTATCTGGATCACCATTCCGGGGCTCGGATCGATCCAGCCCGGTGAGTTCGTGAAGATCATCCTGGCGATCTTCTTCGCCGGCTACCTCATGGTGAAGCGGGACGCGCTGGCGCTGGCCAGCCGCCGCTTCATGGGGATCTACCTGCCGCGCGGGCGTGACCTGGGCCCGATCCTCGTGATCTGGGCGATGTCGATCCTGATCCTGGTCTTCGAGACCGACCTCGGCACCTCGCTGCTGTTCTTCGGCCTCTTCGTGATCATGCTGTACGTGGCGACCGAGCGGACCAGCTGGATCGTGTTCGGTCTGCTGATGTCGGCGGTCGGCGCGGTCGGCGTCGCCTCCTTTGAATCGCATGTCAAGGCACGCGTCACTGCCTGGATGGACCCCTTCGCCTGCTACAAGACCAGCGGCGCCTGCGAGCAGATCGGTAACGCGATCCTGTCGTTCGGCTCCGGCGGCACCCTCGGCACGGGTCTGGGCCAGGGCAACTCCGACCTCATCGGCTTCGCCGCCAACGCCGACTTCATCCTCTCCACCGTCGGTGAGGAGCTCGGCCTGGCCGGGATGATGGCGCTGCTGCTGATCTACGGCCTGATCGTGGAGCGAGGCGTGCGCACCGCGCTCGCGGCCCGCGACCCCTTCGGCAAGCTGCTCGCGATCGGCCTCTCCGGCGCCTTCGCGCTCCAGGTCTTCGTCGTGGCCGGCGGTGTCATGGGACTCATCCCGCTGACCGGTATGACCATGCCGTTCCTCGCGGCCGGTGGTTCCTCCGTCATCGCCAACTGGGCGCTGATCGGCATTCTGATCCGGATCAGCGACACCGCACGCCGCCCCGCCCCGGCCCCCGCCCCGTCCCCCGACGCCGAGATGACCCAGGTGGTCCGCCCGTGAACAAGCCCCTGCGCCGGATCGCGATCTTCTGCGGGCTGCTGGTCCTCGCGCTGATGATCCGCGACAACTGGCTCCAGTACGTCCGTGCCGACGAGCTGAACGCGAACGCCAACAACAAGCGGGTGCAGATCGAGCGCTTCGCCGTGGAGCGCGGCAACATCATCACCGCCGACGGCCAGGTCATCACGGGCTCGGTCGCCACCCAGGACACGTACTACAAGTTCAAGCGGTCCTGGAAGGACGGCCCGATGTGGTCGCCCGTCACGGGCTACGCCTCGCAGGTCTTCGACGCCACCCAGCTGGAGAAGATCGACGACGGCATCCTCTCGGGCACCGACAACCGGCTCTTCTTCGACCGCACGCTGTCGATGTTCACCGGCGAGAAGAAGAAGGGCGGCAACGTCGTCACGACGCTCAACAGCGCCGCCCAGGAAGCCGCCTTCAAGGGGCTCGGTGACAAGAAGGGCGCCGTCGCCGCGATCAACCCGCAGACCGGCGCCATCCTGGCGCTCGCCTCGACTCCGTCGTACGACCCGGCCGCTTTCGCCGGGCGCAGCAGCAATGACTCGGCGGCGTACAAGAAGCTGCTCGACGACAAGAACGCGCCGATGCTGAACCGGGCGCTGCGCCAGACCTACCCGCCCGGCTCCACCTTCAAGGTGGTGACCGCCGCGGCGGCCCTGGAGAACGGCCTGTACTCCACCATCGATGAGCCGACCAGGTCCCCGGTTCCGTTCAAACTGCCGCTGAGCACTCAGCCCCTGAACAACGAAGGCAACATTCCCTGCGAGAACGCCACGCTCAAGGTGGCCCTCCAGTACTCCTGCAACACGGTCTTCGGCAAGATCAGCGACGATCTCGGCAACGACAAGATGAAGGCCGAGGCCGAGAAGTTCGGCTTCAACAAGGAGATCTTCAACCCGGTCCGCACGGACGCCAGCGTCTTCCCGAAGGACAACCGCCCGCAGAACGCGATGGCGGGCATCGGGCAGGCGTCCAACCGTGCGACCCCGCTCCAGATGGCCATGGTCGCCGCCTCCGTCGCCAATGACGGCAAGCTGATGAAGCCGTACATGGTCGACCAGCTCCAGGCGCCGAACCTGGACGTGCTCTCCAAGACCCAGCCGGAGCAGATGAGCCAGCCGGTGTCGGCCGCCAACGCCCAGAAGCTCCAGAAGATGATGGAGTTCGTGGTCTCGGACGGCACCGGCACCAGTGCCCAGATTCCCGGCGTGACCGTCGGCGGCAAGACCGGTACCGCCCAGCACGGCGTCGGCAACAGCGGCAATCCGTACGCCTGGTTCATTTCGTACGCCAAGGCCGGCGACAGCTCCCCGGTCGCGGTCGCCGTGGTGATCGAGGGCTCGGACACGACCCGTGACGACATCGCGGGCGGCAAGCTCGCCGCCCCCATCGCCAAGGACGTGATGAAGGCGGTGCTCGACAGCAAGAAGTGATCCGGGCTGTTTCACGTGAAACGTCGTCCTGTTTCACGTGAAACATCACACGTGCCCTGTACCGGTCCGGTATCAGGTGGCGGTCGCGGGCTGATCGGCTTGCGGTGCCCGGTAGCGTATGCGCGAACAGCACACCGCCGGACCACCCATGGGTACGGTCGGGACAGACGGAGAGGGCTGGATTAGCTATGGAAGAGCCGCGTCGCCTCGGCGGCCGGTACGAGCTGGGCCAGGTGCTCGGCCGTGGTGGCATGGCGGAGGTCTACCTCGCGCACGACACCCGGCTCGGCCGCACCGTCGCCGTGAAGACGCTGCGGGCCGACCTCGCCCGCGACCCGTCCTTCCAGGCCCGGTTCCGCCGTGAGGCCCAGTCGGCCGCCTCGCTCAACCACCCGGCGATCGTCGCTGTCTACGACACCGGCGAGGACTACGTCGACAACGTCTCCATCCCGTACATCGTGATGGAGTACGTCGACGGTTCGACCCTGCGTGAGCTGCTGCACTCCGGGCGCAAGCTGCTGCCCGAGCGCACCCTGGAAATGACCATCGGCATCCTCCAGGCCCTTGAGTACTCGCACCGCAACGGGATCGTTCACCGCGACATCAAGCCGGCCAACGTCATGCTGACGCGCACCGGCCAGGTCAAGGTCATGGACTTCGGCATCGCCCGCGCCATGGGCGACTCCGGCATGACGATGACGCAGACCGCCGCCGTGATCGGCACCGCCCAGTACCTCTCTCCGGAGCAGGCCAAGGGTGAGCAGGTCGACGCGCGAAGCGACCTGTACTCGACGGGCTGCCTGCTGTACGAGCTGCTGACGGTCCGGCCCCCCTTCGTCGGGGACTCGCCGGTCGCGGTCGCCTATCAGCACGTACGCGAGGAGCCGCAGCCTCCCTCGAACTTCGACGCCGAGATCACGCCCGAGATGGACGCCATCGTCCTCAAGGCGCTGGTCAAGGAGCCCGAATACCGCTACCAGTCGGCCGACGAGATGCGCGCCGACATCGAGGCCTACCTCGACGGCCAGCCGGTCGCCGCGACCGCCGCGCTCGGCGCGGTCGGCTACGGCAACGGGTACGACGGCTACAACAGCGGCTACGGCAACGACCAGCCGACCACCGCGCTGCGGCCCACCGACCCGGCCGGCCAGACCTCGATGCTGCCCCCGGTCAATCCGGACGACGGCGGCTACGGCTACGACGACCGCCCCGACCGGCGCCGCCAGAAGAAGTCCCACACCTCGACGATCCTGCTGGTCCTGGCGGGCGTCCTCGTCCTCGTCGGCGCGATCCTCATCGGCAAGTCGGTCTTCAACGGCGGCGCCGACAGCACCTCGGTGAGCGTGCCCCAGCTCGTCGGCAGCAGCCAGGGCGACGCGGAGAAGCTGGCGACCAACGCCGGGGTCAAGATGTCCGTGACCAAGAACGAGCCGTGCGCGGACCAGCCCAAGGGCAACATCTGCAGCCAGACCCCGGCCAACGGCAACATGAAGAAGGGCGAGACCGTCTCGGTCACCGTGTCCACGGGCGCGCCCAAGATCGAGGTTCCGGACGTCACGCAGAAGGACAAGGACAGCGCGACACAGCTCCTCCAGAGCAAGGGCTTCCAGGTGAAGACCAAGGAGGTCGAGTCCAGCTCGACGCCGGGCACGGTCGACTCGCAGGATCCGCAGGGTGGTTCACAGGCCGAGAAGAACTCGACGGTCACGCTCACGATCGCCAAGAAGCAGACCACGAAGCTGCCCGACGTGACGGGTTCGGACTACAACGCGGCGGTCCAGCAGCTCAGTGCCCTCGGCTTCACGAACGTGTCGCGCCAGGACGTGGACTCCGACAAGCCGCTCAACCAGATCGTCTCGATGACCCCGGCCGGCAACACCCCCCAGGCCAAGGACGTCCAGATCGTCCTGAAGGTCTCCAAGGGCCCGCAGCAGACGCCGCCCCAGACGCAGGGGCAGGTGCCTCAGGGTCTGGTCGGGCAGACGGTGAAGAAGGCCACGCAGATGCTGAACGACGCGGGCTTCAGCAACATCCAGTTCTCACAGGGCAGTTCGAACGACGAGAAGGCGCGCGTCGCGATCGTCACGCCCGGCTCGGGTACCACGGTCGACCCGAACCAGCCGATCACGCTGACCACACTCGGCGGCGGCAACGGCGGCCCGATCTTCGGCGGACCGCTGACCTAGCCCGCCGCCCGCTCAGCACTGAGCCCCGGCTCCCTCACGGGGGCCGGGGCTCAGTCGCGTAGGGGCACTGGATGCGTAGCCGGAGCGAACGCCCGTGAGGGCTAGCGCAGTTCGGCCGGCGGGGTGCGCTTGGCGTCGACCTTTTCGGTGCGCACCAGCTCGCCCCACACGATGTAGCGGTACTTCGAGGTGTAGACCGGGGTGCAGGTCGTCAGGGTGATGTACTGGCCGGGCTTCTTCACGCCCGACTCCTTCGGCACCGGCTGCAGCACGTCGACGTTGTACTTCGACGTCTCGGTCAGCTCCGCGAACACCTTGTAGACGTACCAGGTGTCCTTGGTCTCGAAGACCACCGGATCGCCGTTCTTGAGCTTGTCGATGTTGTGGAACTTGGCGCCGTGGCCGTCCCGGTGGGCCGCCAGCGTGAAGTTTCCGGTCTTGGCCGTACCGGGCAGCGCCGCCTTGACCGGGTCGGTGTAGTAGCCCGCCACACCGTCGTTGAGGACGTCGGTGTCGGTGCCCTTCTTGACGAGCACCTCGCCGTTCTTCATCGCCGGTACGTGCAGGAAGCCGATCCCGCCCTTGGTGTCCAGCGCGCCGGGCCCGGCACTCGCCGCCCAGTCGCGGCGCACGTTGTCGCCCTGCGCGGAGGCCTCGCGGTCGGCCATGACGTTCGTCCACCACAGGGAGTAGACGACGAACAGGCCGAGCACCAGGCCTGCGGTGATAAGGAGTTCACCGAAGACGCTGATGACGGCGGCGATGGTGCGCCGCCTGCTCCGGACCGGAGCCGGTCCGGGCGTGCCGGTCCGCTCCTCGTGGTCGGTTCCTGTAGCCACCGCACCCGCCCCTGCTGTCCGTTCGGTCATTCCACGAGCGCGTCGGGCTTGCCCTTGCTGCGCGGTCGGTCGTCAACCATCTTGCCCCACACGATCAATCGGTAGGTACTCGTGAATTCCGGCGTGCAGGTCGTCAGCGTCAGATAGCGGCCGGGCCGGGTGAATCCGGATCCGGTGGGGATCGGCTTGAGCACGGAGACGTTCGACGGCGGGGTCTGCGGCAGCGAGCTGGTGATCTCGTAGGTGTAGTACGCGGCCTGCGTCTCGACCACGACCTTGTCGCCCGGCTTCAGCTGGTTGATGTACCGGAAGGGCTCGCCGTGGGTGTTGCGGTGGGCCGCGACCGCGAAGTTGCCGGTCGGATCCGACGGCATCGCCGTCTTGAGGCCGTCCTCGTCGTAGTGGCCGATCATGCCTTTGTCGAGGACCTTCGCCTTGCTGGTGCCCTGCGCGATGGGGGCGACGATGTCCAGCTTGGGGATGTGCATGAGGGCGAAGCCCTGGCCGGGGGCGAACGCATCCGGTTTGCGGCCGTCCGCCCAGTCCTGCGCGATCTTCTTGGCGGCGCTGCCCGCCTCCTGGTGGGCACGGACGTTGGTCCACCACAGCTGGTACGTCACGAACAGGAGCATCACCACGCCCAGCGTGATGAACGCTTCCCCGATGACCCGGCTGGCGATCACCGCCGCGCTGTCCTTGCGGGCCTTCGCAGCCCGGCGCGCCTCCGCGCGGGTGCGGGGCACTTCGGCCGGCGCGGGCGCCGGAGCCGCGGCCCGGCGCCCCCGGCCCTTGGCGGCCCTGCGGCGCTCGGCCCGTCCCCCGGTGACCGGCGGGGGCGAGGGGACCTCCGCCGCGCTCCGCAGCGCGACGGTTCCGTCGTCGGCCGGCACGGGGAATATCGGCGCCGATATCGGTATCTCGGGCTCGGCGACGGGCAGCGGCGCGGGGGCCTGGGGCTCCGGTCGCCAGTCCTGCTGGTGTTGTGCCGGACCTGGCTCGTACCACTGCTGAGCCTGCGTCAGCGGGTCCTGTGCGGGCTCCGGTACGGCCGGGGATACGGGCTCCTGTACGGGGGCTGACGCGTCGGGCGCCAGGTTGTCGGAGCGGAACCAGGGTGATCCGTGCGCGCCGGGTGGCAGCGGGTCCGTCAGCGGGTCGTACTCGTGCTCCGGGCGCACCGAAGTCACGCCGCGGCCTTGCCCACCACCGGCGCGAGCCCCGCCGACCGCTCGACGGCCCCCGCATCGCCGCAGCGCACCAGCCAGTTGGCCAGCATCCGGTGACCGTGCTCGGTGAGGACCGACTCGGGGTGGAACTGGACGCCCTCGACCGGCAGTTCACGGTGGCGCAGCCCCATGATGATGCCGTCCTCGGTACGCGCGGTGACTTCGAGCGCGTCCGGCAGGGTCGCCGGCTCGGCGGCCAGCGAGTGGTAGCGGGTCGCCGTGAAGGGTGAGGGGAGCCCCGCGAAAACGCCGGTGCCCTGGTGTAGCACCGGCGACGTCTTGCCGTGCAGCAACTCGGGGGCCCGGCCCACGACACCGCCGTACGCGACCATCATCGACTGCATGCCGAGACAGACACCGAAGACGGGAACGCCGGTTTCGGCGCAGTGGCGCACCATGTCGATGCAGACGCCCGCCTGTTCGGGGGCACCCGGTCCCGGCGAGAGCAGGACGCCGTCGAAGCCGTCCTGGGCATGGGCGAGCAGGACCTCGTCGTTGCGGACGACCTCGCACTCGGCGCCGAGCTGGTACAGGTACTGGACCAGGTTGAAGACGAAGCTGTCGTAGTTGTCGACCACGAGAATGCGCGCGTTCACCGGCCTGTGGCTCCCATCCCCTGATCCACCGTCACGTCGTTGAACGGAAGCAGCGGCTCCGCCCACGGGAAGACGTACTGGAAGAGCACGTAGACGATCACGAGCACCATGGCGAGCGAGATGAACGCCCGCAGCCATGTGTTGCCCGGCAAATGCCGCCAGATCCAGCCGTACATGCCGTCCCCGCTGTCCCTTCCGACGATCGTTACGGCACCAGACTAAGGGCCCCGGTGACGGTGTGGGGTCACCCGGCCAAAGCTGTGGGTTTGCCCTGTGTCACAGGCAGAGTGGCGTCGAGGTGTGCCCAGGCGATCAAGCGGTGGCTGCTGCCCCATTCCGGGTCGCAGGTGGTGAGGGTCAGATAGCGGCCCGGTGAGCGGAACGGCGACTTGGCCGGGACGGGGTCGATGACACCGACGTCGCTGGGCACGGTCCGGTAGGGCACGTTGTCGATGCGGTACGTGTACCAGGTGGTGTCGTCGCGCAGGACGACCGCGTCGCCGGGCCGCAGTTCGGGAAAATCCTTGAACGGGTCGCCGTAGGTGCGCCGGTGGCCGGCCACCGAGAAGTTGCCCTGCTGTCCCAGCCGTGCCGTGTTCGCGTAGTGCCCGAGGCCCTTCTGGAGGTCCTTGACGGCGGTGCCTTCGAGGACCGGCTTGTGCCAGTCCCTGCCGAGCCGGGGCACGTACATGACAGCGAAGGACCGGCCTTCGGTGTACGCGGCCGGAGCGGGCGGCCGGGCGGCCTTCTGCGGGGCGGCCGGGCGGGGCGGGGGGCTCTGCGCCCACTGCTGCTGGAGGCCGGACATCTGGTCGCTGGCGGCGCTGTCGGCCTTCACCCCGGTCCAGTACAGGACGTACACGACGAACAGGACGATCAGGGTTCCGACGGTGATGCAGAGTTCGCTGAACGACCTCACGAGGATCCGCACGGACATCGGCGGTGGCCCCCTCCCGCGCCGCTACTGCACCGGCTTCGCGTAGTGGAGATCCACTGTGCCCGAGTAGCCGGGAAGAGTCATCGCCTTGTGCTCGTCGACTTTCCAGCCGAGCCCGTAGGCCGTCACGTACAGCTGGTAGTTCTGGATCGCCTTGGAGGCGCTGAGCGCCCCGCGCAGCTTCCCGGTGTCCCCGACCGCCGTGATCTTGTACGGGGGCGAGTAGACGCGGCCCTGGAGGAGCAGCGTGTTGCCGACGCAGCGCACGGCGCTGGTGGAGATCAGCCGCTGGTCCATGACCTGGATGCCCTGGGCGCCGCCCTGCCACAGCGCGTTGACCACGGCTTGCAGGTCCTGCTGGTGGATGACCAGGTCGTTGGCCTGCGGGGCGGGGTAGCCGGGGGCGGCGGTGGCGTTGGGCGGGGCGTCGTTGAGGGTGACGGTGAGGCCCTTGCCGGAGACCGGCGCGGTGCCCGCGGCGTCCTTGAGGCCGTTGAGGAGCTGGTCCTGGGCCTTGGTCGAGCCGTCGTCGCGCTGGGCGAGCGCGTCCACGTCGCCGCGGAGGGCCGCGGTGGACTCGCCGAGCTCCTGGTTCTTGTGGTCGCGCTGTTTGATCAGGTCCGACAGCTTCAGGAGTGAGGCGTCGGTGCGGATATTGGTGCCCTTGGCCGTGTTGAAACTGGTGACGAAAATGAGGCCGGCGAGCGCGAAGACGGCGGCCGACAGCAGCCGGACGGGCCGACCGCGCAAGCGGCGCCGGGGCTGTTGGGGGACCCCGTCGG
Organism: Streptomyces sp. NBC_01431; assembly: GCF_036231355.1. NCBI lineage: Bacteria > Bacillati > Actinomycetota > Actinomycetes > Kitasatosporales > Streptomycetaceae > Streptomyces > Streptomyces sp. NBC_01431. The sequence continues at coordinate 4,130,088 of NZ_CP109496.1, read as the reverse complement.
GGGAGTCGGCAGAATTGCTCAACGTACCCTTATCTCCTTCGGCGCCACGGAAGCACTACGCTAACGGACGCTTGGGGGAGGCTTCCCCCGCAGTCCCGTCCCCCGGCGCCGCCACAGTTCCCTGCGCGGTCACGCAGCGCATCGACAGGAGAGTTCCTCGTGCCGAAGTCACGTATCCGCAAGAAGGCCGATTTCACGCCGCCCCCCGCGAAGCAGGCCACCGCCATAAAGCTGGGCAACCGCGGCTGGGTGGCCCCGGTGATGCTGGCGTTCTTCCTCATCGGGCTCGCCTGGATCGTCCTCTTCTATGTGACCGAGGGCGATCTGCCCCTGAAGGCGCTCGGTAACTGGAACATCGTGGTCGGCTTCGGCTTCATCGCAGGTGGCTTCGGCGTCTCCACGCAGTGGAAGTAGCGGCGTTCCCGCCGGCTTCCCGACCGGGACGGCAGGGCTGGTTTCCCGCCCGGAAGCAAGCTCTGCCCCCAGTTATCCACAGCGCTATCCACCGGGAGTGGATAACTCAGACGATCTGTGGATAACTTCCGGGAAGTTGACGCCGGTGTGACTGGTTCCACCGTTGTCCCCACCCTCTTGTGCCCCTTGCCCCGCCTGGAAATCACCAGGTCGGGAGCGAGGGGCACAAGCATTCCCCACCCAGTGCACAAGTTCGGGCACCCGCTGTGGACAACTCTGGGGAAAGCTCGCACCCGCTGTGCTCAGGTGAGCTCGGCGGTGCGGATCAGGACCATGGCGACCGATGCGGCGAGCACCAGTGCGCAGCTGCCCCACTGCACGAGCGCGCGGTGCTTCGCCGGGGCGTGCACCATGCCGATGCCGACCAGCACGCCCGCGGCCAGACCGCCCACGTGCGCCTGCCAGGCGATGCCCATCCACGGGTTGAACGTGAGGATCAGGTTGACCACGAGCAGCCCGATCACCGGCCGCATGTCGTACTTCATGCGCCGCATCAGCACCGCCATGGCGCCGAACAGGCCGAAGATCGCTCCGGACGCGCCGAGCGAGGGTTCGAGCGGGCTCGCGATCAGATACGTCAGCGCACCGCCCGCCAGACCCGAGACGACGTACAGCGCCAGATAGCGGGCCCGGCCGAACGCGGCTTCCAGCGGGCCGCCGAGCCACCACAGGCTCAGCATGTTGAAGAGGATGTGCACGACGCCGCCGTGCAGGAACATCGAGGTCACCAGGCGGTACCACTGGCCCTCGGCGAGGCCCTGCGGGCCGTCGAAGCCCGGCACGCCGGCCCTGCCGAGGAGGAAGAGCGCGTCGGTGAACCGGTCGCCGACCACCTCCTGGACCAGGAACATCACGGCGTTCAGCCCGATGAGGATCTTGGTGACCAGCTGCGGATCACCGGCCGAGAGGAGACCCCCCGCCAGAGTGCGCGGCCGACTGGCCGTCGGGGCGTGGCCGGTGCCGGAGCCGGTGCGCACACAGTCGGGGCACTGGAAACCGACGGAGGCGCTGATCATGCACTCGGGGCAGATCGGGCGCTCGCAGCGGGCGCAACTGATGCCGGTCGCCACGCCGGGGTGGCGGTAGCAGCCGGGCAGACCGGCCCGTCGCGCCTGATCCTGGTCCTGGTTCATCGGGCTCCCTCGTCCTCGTGCAGCAGCTCCGCCCCGCTCGTCATACGGACGAGCGGGGCGGAAAGGTTCCCTGCGGAGCCGGAGATCAGCCTTCGCGGTTCTCCACGACGACCGATTCGATGATCACGTCGTTGACCGGGCGGTCGGTGCGCGGGTTGGTCCGGGTGGAGACGATGGCGTCCACGACCTTCTTGCCGGCGTCGTTGGAGACCTCGCCGAAGATGGTGTGCTTCCCGGTCAGCCACGCGGTGGGCGAGACGGTGATGAAGAACTGCGAGCCGTTGGTGCCGGGGCCCGCGTTGGCCATGGCCAGCAGGTACGGCTTGGTGAAGGCCAGGTCCGGGTGGAACTCGTCGCCGAACTCGTAGCCGGGACCGCCGGTGCCGTTGCCCAGCGGGTCGCCGCCCTGGATCATGAAGCCCTCGATGACACGGTGGAAGACGGTGCCGTCGTACAGCGGTGCCGTGGTCTTCTGGCCGGTCTCGGGGTTCGTCCACTCGCGCTCGCCCTTGGCGAGTTCCACGAAGTTCTTGACCGTCTTGGGAGCGTGGTTCGGCAGGAGCCGAATCTCGATGTCGCCCTGATTGGTCTTCAGGGTGGCGTAAAGCTGGTCGGCCACGATCTGCCTTCCTTGGAGGTCTGCACTGAACGTCCCCCGATCCTCGCACGGACCGGACCGCCCGGTGGAAAAGCGCCCGGTTATCGATGGATACCCGTCGAACGGCCCCGCACCGGGCGCGACCGTGGCATCGTCGTCGGCGAGCTCCCTCCCCATCCGCGTGCGCAGTTGCTTCAAACAAGCCAGGCCCACCCGGATGCCATGACGCACATGCCGGGTACCCGCAGGACAGGCATGATTTCGAGATGGGTGGAAAGGCGACATACCGAACCGCCACCAAGGAGGAGGATCACGTGACCCGCATGGAGAGCGTGCGCGCCGCAACCGGAACGGCGAAGGAGAGCGTGCTGCACGCCGCGGAAGTGGTGGCGCCCTACGCCGACTCGGCCAGGCAGCAAGCCGCGCAGTACGCGCAGCACTATGCGCAGGAAGCGCGCGTACGCGTCGCACCGAAGGTGTCCCACGCCGCGTCGCAGGCGCGCCGCCAGGCCCATCGGCAGTACGGCGCCCACATCGCGCCGCGGGTGCCGGCCCGGGTGGACGAGGTGGCCCACCAGGCGGCTGAACGCTCGCGCCGGGCCGCCCGGCAGGCCGCCGAGTTCGCCGCACCGCGCGTGGAACAGGCGGTCGCCGCCGCCCAGCCCCTGCGCGAGGAGGCGCTGTCCCGTTCGACGGCCGCTTTCGCGGCACTGCGCGGCCAGGTCTCGCCCAAGGAGATCGAGAAGCTCGTGCGCAAGCACCGGCGGCAGGCCAAGGCGGCACGATTCGCCAAGGGCCTGGTGGTCGTGGGCATCCTGGCGGGCGGCGCGTTCGCCGCGTGGCGGTGGTGGGACAAGCAGGCCAACCCGGACTGGCTGGTCGAGCCGCCGGAGCCGACCGAGATCGCCCACCGCCCGCCGCTCACCTCGGTGGACGGCAGCAGCCCCGACGTCCTCGATCCCGAGGTGCAGGCAAAGCAGGCGGCGGACGAGGCCGCGGAGCGCGACGAAGGCCACTGATCCGTGTCTGTGGACAAGCACCGCTGACCGGTAGACCAGCAGCGGGCGTCCGGCGACCTCAACAGGCCGCCGCGCGCCCGCTGTTGTCAAGAGAGGGCAGTGATCACGCCCGGGGCGCACGGGGGGGCAGCCGTGTGGCATGCCCACGCCTGAATGGCCCCGAACCGCCGCCGGATCATCCAGGGCCTTCACAACCTTCAACCGGCTACGTGAGCGCGAACTCGCCGCATCATCGCGCGCGGCGCCCGCCGACATAGGGGCCTCCGCCGGGCCGCCAAGCGCCTCGGAGGCCGCGCCCGCGGCCTGGCCCCGCTCGCCATCGCGACCGGCCGACTGCTGCTCCTCTACGTTTACGTCCTGTTCGTGGTGCCCTGCACCGAGTACGTCCTGCTCGTGGCGCCGACATGAGGGAGGACTGGTCGCGGCGCTCGGGCTGCTGTTCAGCCTGCTCCATGCCGCCCGATGGGCCTCCGCGCTGATGCGGCGGGCCTGGCGGAGCAAACCGTTGCACTCAAGAATCAGGGGGCGAGACCAGCGCCGCCCCATGCGTTTGAGGGCCGCCGACCGCCCATTGCCCGCCGATGCGGACAGTCGGGTCGGGAAGGCGCCGACACCTGGGCACGAATAGCCGCCAGGGCCACCCGTTCAGGTCAGGGGTGCGCCATGCGGGGCGTTTGCGAACTATGGGTCCTGCGCGGCCACCTCGCTGACCGGGTGCCGGGTCAGTCTTCCAGGTGCATGTCCCGCCGCTGCGGGACTGCGTTGGCGATGAACTCCGAGACGACCAGGGCCACATGTTCGCGGCGTGGCAGTTGACGTAACGGCGCTGCTCGGAGCGCGTGTCCCCCCGGCTGGGGTGGCCGTCTCGCACCCCCTTCTGCGGTCGAACTCGACTATCTCTCTGACCAATGAACGAAAATCTATGCTGGCGGAAGTAGACATTGGATGGTGGCGTGGCTATGGTTTCTCTCGTAACCCAGAAGGACAGCAGGGCCCGGCAGAGACGAACTGCCGGGAAGCAGTACGCGAAGGTGCAGTACGCAGGACGGTGCGGTGGTGGAGTTCCGAAGCCACGTTTTTGCAGGACGGCGACGGGGCTGACGACCGGACCGGGTGGCCCGCAGTGATCAGGGGCCGCCGTGGAGCAGTACCGCAGTAAACGCAGTGGCAGTACCCGCTATATCCAGCAGTGAAGTCAGTGAGCAGTACCCCGGTGAAGGCGTCGGCTGCGGGCGCGCGCACCGGGTAGCTCGGCAGTGGGGTTCCAAGCCAGAGCAAGAGCAGGATGGGCGACGGGGCTGGCTGCCGGGAGTGGCGCTGTAGCAGGCCACTGGTAGTTCGCATCACCGCAGTACGCAGTAGTAGAGCAGTACCAGCAGTACGCAGTCCCCCGTTCAGTAAGTAGTTGATCACCGAGGGAAGAACGGAGGAGCCCCACGCCATCAGGATCGCCCGGGTGGAAGTCGTGAACCCGGGTACCGCAGGACATCGATAGTGAGGTGGTCTTCGGTCAAGCAACCGCGATCCCCGCATTCCACGCCCTCTCCCGGGTGCGCATGCGGATACAGAACGTCGGCGCAATGCCAGGGCCGACAGATGGTGTAGCAGTTCCTTCGGGGCCCGGGTGCCAGATGGCACCCGGGCCCCTCAACGCGTTCCATGAAAGAGGTGCAATGACAGCAGACGACTCGTTCAACCGTCTCAATGACGACGACTACCCCGCCTACACCATGGGCCGGGCCGCCGCGATGCTCGGCACCACCCAGGGTTTCCTCCGTGCCATCGGCGAAGCCCGCCTCATCACCCCGCTCCGCTCCTCGGGCGGACACCGCCGCTACTCCCGCTACCAACTGCGCATCGCCGCCCGCGCCCGCGAACTCGTCGACCAGGGGACCCCCATCGAGGCCGCCTGCCGCATCGTCATCCTCGAAGACCAGCTCGAAGAAGCCCAGCGCATCAATGCCGAATACCGCCGGGCCGCCGAGTCGGTGAATTCACCGCCCGCGGTCTGAGGTGTCGCGCGCCCGCCGGGTACCGGCGGTCCCGTACACAGATGTCGAGGGTGTGGCGCTTGGCTCGTTTTCTCGGGTGACAGGGCGTGTGGAGGCGCAGCGCCCGCGTCAGCTGTCACAGTTCGAAAGCTCCGCTTCGCCCACGTTCGGCGTGGGCGTTTTGCTGTGCCGTACCGCAGGCAAGAGGGCGATCATCCCCGCCTCCCGCGCGTTGCGGGAGGCGGCATCGACCGGGCGGGCAAGAGACATGGCTGCGGGAGCTGTGGTTCAACGCGGAGAAGGGCTAAGGCCCGACCGTGATGTTTGGCGTCTCCCAGGGCCGCCATGGACCAACGAGGCGTTCCCGGCGGTCAGGAGGTCAGTAGGTCAGTGGTCGGAGTAGCTGAAGTCGCCGGCGGTCCAGGCGCTGACGTCCTCGATCGCCACCCGGTACATCCCGCCCGTCTCCGGAATCCCCACCGCGCCCTGCAGAATCCGCGCCACGTGGAAGTGCAGATGTGTGGGCGGCCCCTCGCTGCGCGTGGCAGCGGTGAACACGGTGGAGAAATCGCTCAGGTGAGCCGAGTCCGCCAGGACCTCCGACACCCGCTGCCTCCAGACAGCTTCGGGAGCCAGGCGCCCGGTGATGACAGCACCACAGGCGACCACGGTCAGAGACATCTGATTGCTGTGCCCGGACTCCACCAGAGCGGCGACGTCAACAAGCAGTTCGTCAGGCTTCGACATGAGAGACGATTCTAATCACCAGCCGTCCGATCAGCTGAAGCAGTGGTACTCCACGAAACCTGCAAGATCGGACCGCGCAGACGGCGCCGCGGGCCCACCGGCTTCCGCCGCTCGGCCACTCTCTCAGGCCGGGCCGGCACCAACCTGCTGCCTCGTGCGTTCGAATAGACGCGCTGGGCGTCACTTGCCAACGACGGTCCCACCCCCGATAACCCAGAGGCTGGCCGGGACCGGGGTGCACTTGGTGGCGCTGGCGGGCTTGCTCGGGTCCAACAGGCTGGCGCCGGCCCAGCCGACCCGGCGCTCGCCATGCTTGTCAGCCGGGTAGAAGGTGAGCCCTGTCTCGGGGTGCCAGCCGGTCGGCCCGGTGGTCGCAGGCCCGCCGCCGACCGGGGTGGCGGTGGCCGTGGCGACCGGCCCGGTGACGGTGACAGCGCCGCCGTCGACGGCCAGGCAATCGACATCGAACTCGACCCGAACGGTGCCCGTCCCTATGAACACGTGCTGGACGACCGCGTGCCCCCGGGTGCGGCCGTCGACGGTCCGGGCGTCCACCCGGGCGGTGAGCCGCTCACCGTCGTTGGCCCCCGGGCCGTGCTCGTTGAGCAGGGTCCAGCTGCGCAGGGCGAGGTGCTGGGCGGGCGCCGGTACCGGAGCCGCCGCGGCGGCTCCGGTGGTTCCGGCCACGAGGGCCACGGCCGCGCTGACGAGCGCAGCGGCGATGGGGAACTCACGCATGGTCAATCCTCCACGGGAAGAAGGGAGTCGGGCATTCATCCGCTGCCTTCAAGCTTTCCGCCCATCCCGGTCCGCGGCCTCCCCCGCACGGAGGGACCGGCTCCCCCGGCCGGGGGAGCCGCCCTCCTCCGCTTGATCCAGAGCCTGCCGTCGAAGCGATCTCGGGTGGTGATCAAGGTGGGGCGGGGTGATACATCACCATGAGCTGTCTGCTGCCGAGTGGATCTGTTGCGGCCGTAGCTGCCGACATCCTCGACGGGGCTTCCGCGGCTGGACGATCGGACCGTCGTATCGGACCGTCATAAACGGAGTCGTGTGGAATTTCCGGACCGGGGCGGCCCGGCGGGACGCGCCTCAACGAAACGGGGCTCGGGCCTCCCCGCACGCGCGGGTTCCACCGCCGGATCAAGGACGCCGTCTTCGAGCGGATGCAGCGACGGCGCAGGTGAACGCGGACGCGACCGGGAACATCGACTGGCTCGCCTCGATCGGCTCCACCAGCGTCCGCGCCCACCAGCACGCCGCCGACGCCCGAAAGGGGGCTCCGTACCTGGTGCCGACGTACCGGCCCTGCCAGCACACGAAGAAGCCCCTCTGCCCTACGTTTCCGCAGGTCAGAGGGGCTCTGTGAATGTGGAGCCTAGGAGATTCGAACTCCTGACATCTGCCTTGCAAAGGCAGCGCTCTACCAACTGAGCTAAGGCCCCGGATGAGGTGTTGCGGGAACAGAGTACCGGGTGCAGCGGGGGATCTCGCAAAAGGATTGGGACTCCCGGTGAACGACCACGCTCCGTAAGATGCTCGGCGAGGTTCGCACCCGTGAAGCGGCCTCAATGGGGAAGCGATGGGGAGACGCGCAATGGACGCAGCACAGCAGGAAGCGACCGCCAGAGCCAGGGAGCTTCAGCGCAGCTGGTACGGAGAACCGCTGGGGGCGCTCTTCCGTCGGCTGATAGACGACCTCGGGCTCAACCAGGCCCGGCTCGCCGCCATTCTGGGGCTCTCGGCGCCCATGCTGTCACAGCTCATGAGCGGGCAGCGCGCCAAGATCGGCAATCCCGCCGTGGTGCAGCGCGTCCAGGCCCTCCAGGATCTGGCGGGGCAGGTCGCCGACGGCAGTGTGAGTGCCGTGGAGGCCACCGACCGCATGGAAGAGATCAAGAAGTCGCAGGGTGGCTCGGTACTGACCAACACCGGCCAGACGACGTCCAGTTCGGGCGCGCCGACGGTACGCCGCGTGGTCCGCGAGATCCAGTCGCTGCTGCGCTCCGTCGCGGCCGCGGGCGACATCATCGACGCCGCCGACGCCCTCGCCCCCGCCCACCCCGAACTGGCAGAGTTCCTCCGGGTGTACGGCGCGGGGCGCACCGCTGAGGCGGTCTCGCACTACGAGGCACACCAGAGCTGACAACGGTCGGATCGATCCAAGGGGCGTCGGGTGGGTGAGGTGTTCGCCGGTCGGTACGAGCTGATCGACCCGGTCGGCCGGGGCGGGGCCGGAGCCGTCTGGCGCACCTGGGACCGGCGGCGGCGCCGCTACGTGGCGGCCAAGGTCCTCCAGCAGAGCGACGCCCACACCCTGCTGCGGTTCGTTCGCGAGCAGGCCCTCAGGATCGACCATCCGCACGTCCTGGCCCCGGCCAGCTGGGCCGCCGACGACGACAAGGTCCTGTTCACCATGGACCTGGTCGGCGGCGGCTCACTGGCCCACTTGATCGGCGACTACGGGCCGCTGCCGCCCCGGTTCGTGTGCATTCTGCTCGACCAGCTCCTCGCCGGTCTCGCGGCGGTGCACGCGGAGGGCGTCGTCCATCGCGACATCAAGCCGGCCAACATCCTCCTGGAGGCCACCGGAAACGGCCGCCCGCACCTCAAGCTCTCCGACTTCGGCATCGCGATGCGCAAGGACGAGCCCCGTCTCACCGAGACCAACTACGTGGTGGGGACGCCGGGTTACTTCGCTCCCGAGCAGCTGATGGGCGCGGAGCCCGACTTCCCGGCCGACCTGTTCGCCGTCGGCCTGGTCGCGCTGTACCTCCTGGAGGGCAGCAAGCCGGACGCACGGGCGCTCGTCGAACACTTCACCGCCCACGGCACTCCGGGAGCCCCTCAGGGCATTCCTGAGCCGCTCTGGCAGGTTCTCGCGGGGTTGCTCCAGCCGAACCCGCAGAACCGGTTCCGCACGGCGACCGGGGCGCGCAAGGCGCTGGCCTCCGCGGTGGAACTGCTCCCCGAGCAGGACCCGGACGAGGAACCCGTCGAGGTCTTCGACCAGATCGGCCCCCTGCCGCCCGGCTGCACCGAGAAGGGCCCCGATCGGGCGACGCCGGACGCGCCGGACTCCGTACGCGGGGACGAGGGACGGGAACTTTCCGGCCAACACCGCCATTTGGGAGCGGCGGCCCATCAACAAGGCCAGCCATCAAGCGGGTTGGCGTCTTGGACCGCACAACCGCAGGCCGACCCCGGCAGCCTTCAGCCTGCACAGTCCCAACCTCCGACGCCCCCCACCCAGGCCCCGCCGTACGAACCGTCCCCGGCGTACGAACCGGCCCCGGGTTACGAACACACCTTCGGAACTCTGCCCACCACCCCATACACAGCGCAGTACCCCTCTGCGACGACGCCATATGTCCCGGTGACGCCTCATCCCAATGCGCCGCCGCCCCCACACGTTCCCGTCCCTGGCGGTGATTTCAAGCCGCGCCGACCGGGGCCTCCCGTCAAGGTCGCGGTCCCCGTGCTCCTGGTGGCGCTGGTGTGTTTCGCGGTCGGGTTCTGGGCGCTGGCCCAGACCTGAGGGTCGGGGCCAGGGGCGCCTACCAGGCCGCGGGCGGTCCGAACCTCTGGGGCGCGGGGGCTGCAGCGCGCCTGCGGGCCACCAGCGTCCACACTCCGAGCCCGGCCACGAGCACCGTGCCGGTGCCGATTGCGACGGCTGCGAGGAGTTTCATCGCGCTGTCATCGGCAGAAGGCGCGGGCGTCCCGAAATCGGGAGCCCGCCCCGCGTATGCCGGGCCGGATTTCGCCTGTCCCCGGACGGTCAGCCCCAGCGTCACGTCGTACGGCGTGTCCCCGAAGGTCTGCCCGACCTCGGGACTGAGTGACACTTCCAGGTAGTAGGACCCGCTGAAGCGCATCGCCGAGACCTGGTCGGCCGGTGCGTACCGGTTCTCGTAGGCGACCGGCGCCAGCGGCTCTAGCGCGGCCTCCTTCTGCTTTCCGTCGTACGGAGCCGACGCCCCGGAGACGAGCCCGCGCCCGGGGTTGTAGAGCTGGAGGGACAGCGCGCTGCCGACGTATCCGTCCTTGGCGGTGGCGATGCTGCCCAGGCCGGCGGTGGCGAAGACCTGCTGGCCCCAGTCGAGCGGCACGCTGAAGAAGAGGGTCTCGCCCGGCCGGATCGAGTCCCTCCACTGTCCTTCGGACAAGGCCGTCGCGTCGTTGAAGCCGCTGCCGCCGTGACGCCGCTGCGGGGCGCCGGTCGGCGCGGCCGGTGACCCGGAGGGCCAGCCCGACGGTGCCGTACTCGGCCCGGCGGTCTTCGTCGTGGGCTCGGTCGAGTAGCGCAGTTCCAGACCCCAGTCGCCGGGCGTGGAGGCGGCATCGCTCTCCCGCTCGACCACCATGTAATAGGTGCCGGGTTCCTGACAGGTCGACAGGCTTCGGCGGAGCGCGCGATAGGCGTAGGCGGCGATGGGGTGCGGGTACTGCGCCGAGCCGATCGAACGGCGCTGGGAGTCGCAGGTGTCGCCGTCGGCGTTCTGGAGCGACACCTTGATGGAGTCGCCGTACGCGAGCTTCGCACCCGGCGGGCCCGGCACGGCGACCGCCGACACATAGGCGTCGCTCGTGCCGTCCAGGACGACCTGGAAATAGAGCTTGCCTTGGGGCTTGATGACCGACCTATAGGCAGTGTCGGGCTTCAGCACTGGCCCGTCGGTGTTCTTCGCCGCCCCCGCCACGTCCTGCACACCGCCGGGATACCGGTACGGCTGCGGTTGCCCGGCCGCGTGCGCGGGGCCCGGCGACACGAGCAGCGCGCAGAGCACGCCTGCGACCGCCCCGATCCTGCGCCCCACTGCCCGGGTCCTGCTGCGTGCGGCCGCACGCGACCTGCTGCCCGCCGTCGCTCGCGACCCGTCCGCCACGGTCCAGGACCTGTTGTGCCTCGCCCTCACGTCGCCCCGCCCCACCTTTGCCCTCGCAAGTCAGCCATTCGCTTACGTGAACACACCGGCGCCCGGGGACGGACCCGCCCCGGGACAGCACGAAGCCCCGGCCACATCAGTGGCCGGGGCTTCGCAACCGGGTCTTCGTCTCACACACCCGAACCTGCGGGCACGGAGTCGGTCGCCTCCGTCCACAGATCCTGCTCGGCGCGATCCGCCTGGATCTGGCGGTACACGAGGAGCCCGCCGATGGCAGCCAGTGCGACCAGGAGAAGCTTCTTCACCGCGCGACCTCGTCTTTCCTTGACGTAAGGGACCTCTGCCGCCCGACTATACACACCGATCGATATCAATCGGTGATGCTCCATCCGTGTGTAGTTCATCGGAAGATCCGGCGATACGGTGCGTCGCTCCTCGCCTCCTCCGCACTGCCCGCACATCATCGGATACAACGCAATTCGGGCAACCCAAAAGCACACCCTGCTCACGGAAGAAGCGAGGAAGTCATGGCAACCAGCAAGCTCACGACGTGGTGGACGGCCCTCATCAGCATGTTCGTCGCCCTGTTCGCAGCCCTCGGCTTCGCCGGTCAGGCCTCCGCCGCCGCCCCCGCGGCTTCCGTACCGCAACACGACGTGACGTACAACCGGAGCGAACTCCCCGCCTCCGTTGCTCCTGCCGTGCACTGGGCCCTGCCCGCCGCCTCGGCGCTGCCGCCCACCATGAAGCAGCGCATCCGCGCCGAGGCACACGGCGCCTCGCCCTCCTCCCGCCAGCGCACCGACGTCCGCGACGCGGCCGACGACCCGAACACGCCCAGCGAGGGCGCCGATGAGAACAACGCCCCGACGGAAGCGGATGAGCCCGAGGCCGCCCCCGCGACCGATCCCGGTGCCGAAGCCCCGAACTCGGCGGATGGTCCGGGTGCCGAAGCCCCGAACCCCGCGGATGGTCCGGGGCGCGACGCCCCGAACCCCGCTCGGCCTTCGGATGAGTCCAGGCCGGAGGCTCCGAACCCCGCCGCCCCCGCGGATGGCCCAGGGCCGGAGGCCATGACCTCCTGACCCACCCCGCTCTGCCCGAGCTGCGAGCCCGGCAACTCCCCCGAGTTGCCGGGCTCTTCGGTGTTTTCTGGGTCACGGAGGCGGTCCTGCGTGCACGGGGAGACGACTTCCGCGCCGTGCACGCCGCAGGGCGGCCTGCCTGAAGGAGCGGGGCGGCCGGATTCGCACCGGCGGCCTTCTCCATGTCGTGCAGACGCAAGCACTCCCCGTGTCGTGTAGGCCCACTGCCTCACGCCCCCGCCTTGATCAACACCGTATGACTCCCCGACGCTCTCCTTTATCGCGGTCCAGGCAGCAGATCCCGGCCGCGAGATCGCCACTCCCAGCCCTGCAACACTCCGCACAGCAAATACACAGAAATAGCGCCGGAGAAATACCACGGAGCCCCCAGGGATTTCCCCCTGAGGGCTCCGCGTGATTTTGGCGACCTTTTTAAAGAGGCCTCACATACTCTTTGCGCGAGTAGGCGGACATTACCGTCGTTCGCAGACCTTGCGCGCCTTGTGCCAGGTCTTCGTCCAGTACCCGGGGTGGACCTTGCCGTGCCGGTCGCGCGAGGGCTTGTGCCAGGTCTTCGTCCAGTAGCCCTTGACCACGTGGCACCTCTCCTTGCCACCGTGCGCCGCCACGATCCCGTGCGACTGAGCAGCCTCCGCGGTACCGACCGAGGAGAAAGCCACTCCGGCGGCCAGCGCGGCAGTAGCAGCACCCACAGCGATCACACGCTTGACACTTTGAATCATGACTCCACCCTTCTGATTAATAGAACTATTCGACGAGTTGGACAACGACAGTTTTATCACCAATAGCTCGACGGAATACAAGGGATGGTCAGGCGCGCGGGAGCGCGAAGTGGTTGCGAATAAAAAACGCACGCCCCCGGAAAAGCAATAATTAATTTACCTCTGGATTCCGGAACCATTCGCCGAGGATGGGCGTCCCTCGTACCGGGCGCCCGGAGGCACGCCGACGAGTCCGGCGACGAGAGCCGAGGCGGCAACAGACGGGCCGGCAGGGTGGGGCAGGAGGACATGCAGAAGACCCGGTAGATCATGAGATCTACCGGGCCTGTGACCTGTGTCAGGTCTGCTGTGGGGCTAACAGGATTTGAACCTGTGGCCTCATCCTTATCAGGGATGCGCTCTAACCAACTGAGCTATAGCCCCGCCGCGCCTTGCGGGAGTGTGTCCCGCGCGCCGACCTCTGAAGATTAGCGCACGGGACCGCCAGTCCCAAAATCGATAGCCGGACGGCTGTGGGCAGCGGCTACTCGTCCTCGGCCAGCGTGAGCTCGATGCCACCCACGAAACCGGCCGAGAGGTTGTAGATGAAGGCGCCGAGCGTCGCCAGTGCGGTGGCGAGCACCACGTCGATCACCGCGATGATCGAGGTGAACAGCAGCACCCGCGGCAGCGAGAGGAACGACTGGAGGTCGAAGCCGTTGGACTCGTTCGAGCCCGTGGCCTCGCTGATCGTGCCGCCGACCGTCGAGAAGACGCCCATGGCGTCCATGACCATCCACAGCACCGCCGCCGCGACCACCGTGCAGATGCCGAGCGCGATGGACAGCAGGAAGCTGACCTTCATCACCGACCACGGGTCGGCCTTGGCCACCCGCAGCCGCGCCTTGCGCGTTCGGGGCGTCGTACGCGCCCCCGTACGCGGCCGGCGGACCGCCGCCCCCGAACTGCCCCGCTGAGGCGCTGGATACGCCTGCGGCGGGTGGTAGGGCTGCTGGCCCTGTGCGGGCCGCTCACGCTCACCGGGCAGCGGCCCGTTGGCGTGGCCCTCGTACTCCGTGCGGGCCTGAGGCCCCCGGGTGTCCGTCACCGTTACCCCCTGGGAGTCCGCGGCAGGGCCACGGGCACCTTTCGCTCCGGAAGCGGCCGCTCCGGCGCCCGTGGCTCCACTCACGCTTTACTCCTCGTGCTCCCCGGCCGAAGGCTGGGCGCCCTCGGCAGCAGCCTCGGCAGTAGCGCCCTCGGCGTCATCGGCTCCGTCGACCTCTTCGGCCTCGCTGCCCGCCTCGGCGTTACGGGCGATACCGACCACGGCATCGCGCTTGCCCAGGTTGATCAGTTGGACGCCCATGGTGTCACGGCCCGTCTCCCTGACCTCGTTGACTCGCGTACGAATCACACCGCCACCGAGCGTGATGGCGAGGATTTCGTCGCTCTCCTCCACCACCAGCGCACCGACCAGCGAACCCCGGTCCTCCACGATCTTGGCGGCCTTGATACCGAGGCCGCCGCGACCCTGGACGCGGTACTCGTCGACGGGGGTGCGCTTCGCGTACCCGCCATCGGTTGCGGTGAAGACGAACGTACCGGGCCGGACGACATTCATCGAGAGCAGTTCGTCGCCCTCTCGGAAACTCATCCCCTTGACGCCCGAGGTGGCGCGGCCCATCGGGCGAAGCGCGTCGTCGGTGGCCGTGAAGCGGATGGACTGCGCCTTCTTGCTCACGAGGAGCAGATCGTCCTCGGCCGACACCAGCTCGGCGCCGATCAGTTCGTCGTCGCCGCCGTCCGCGGTCTCCCGCAGATTGATGGCGATGACACCACCCGAACGGGGCGAGTCGTAGTCCTTGAGCGAGGTCTTCTTCACCAGGCCGGCCTTGGTGGCCAGGATCAGATAGGGCGCCGCCTCGTAGTCGCGGATCGCGAGAATCTGGGCGATCTTCTCGTCCGGCTGGAAGGCGAGCAGGTTGGCGACGTGCTGACCGCGCGCGTCGCGTCCCGCGTCGGGCAGTTCGTAGGCCTTGGCCCGGTAGACCCGGCCCTTGTTGGTGAAGAACAGCAGCCAGTGGTGGGTGGTGGAGACGAAGAAGTGGTCGACGATGTCGTCCTGCTTCAGCTTGGTGCCCCGCACGCCCTTGCCGCCGCGCTTCTGCGAGCGGTAGTCCTCGGTCTTGGTGCGCTTGACGTAGCCGCCGTTGGTGATGGTGACGACGATGTCCTCTTCGGCGATCAGGTCCTCCATGGACATGTCGCCGTCGAACGGCACCAGGGCCGAGCGCCGGTCGTCGCCGAACTTGTCGACGATCGCGGCCAGTTCCTCGCTGACGATCGCCCGCTGCTTCTCCGGCGAGGCGAGGATCGCGTTGTACTCGTTGATCTTCGCCTGGAGTTCGTCGTGCTCGGCGACGATCTTCTGGCGCTCCAGGGCGGCGAGCCGGCGCAACTGCATCTCAAGGATGGCGTTGGCCTGGATCTCGTCGATGGAGAGCAGGCCCATGAGGCCCTCGCGCGCCACGTCGACCGTGTCGCTGCGCCGGATCAGCGCGATGACCTCGTCGATCGCGTCCAGCGCCTTGAGCAGGCCGCGCAGGATGTGCGCCCGCTCCTCGGCCTTGCGCAGCCGGAACTTCGTACGCCGGACGATGACCTCGATCTGGTGCGTCACCCAGTGGCGGATGAACGCGTCGATCGAGAGCGTGCGCGGCACGCCGTCGACCAGCGCCAGCATGTTGGCGCCGAAGTTGGTCTGGAGGTCGGTGTGCTTGTACAGGTTGTTCAGGACGACCTTGGCGACCGCGTCCCGCTTGAGGACGATCACCAGGCGCTGGCCGGTGCGCGAGGAGGTCTCGTCGCGGACGTCCGCGATGCCGCCGACCTTGCCGTCCTTGACCAGGTCGGCGATCTTCTGCGCGAGGTTGTCCGGGTTGGTCTGGTACGGCAGTTCCGTGACCACCAGGCACTGGCGGTTCTGGATCTCCTCGACCGCGACGACCGCGCGCATCGTGATGGAGCCGCGGCCGGTGCGGTACGCCTCCTCGATGCCCTTGCGGCCCACGACCAGTGCGCCGGTGGGGAAGTCGGGGCCCTTGATGCGCTCCATCAGCGCGTCCAGGAGCTCCTCGTGCGAGGCCTCCGGGTTCGCCAGGTACCACTGGGCACCCTCGGCGACCTCGCGCAGGTTGTGCGGCGGGATGTTGGTCGCCATGCCGACCGCGATGCCGGCCGAACCGTTGACCAGCAGGTTGGGGAAGCGCGCCGGCAGGACCGTCGGCTCCTGGTTGCGGCCGTCGTAGTTGTCCGTGAAGTCGACGGTCTCCTCGTCGATGTCCCGGACCATCTCCATGGCCAGCGGCATCAGCTTGCACTCGGTGTACCGCATGGCGGCGGCCGGGTCGTTGCCCGGGGAACCGAAGTTGCCGTTGGAGTCCACCAGCGGCATGCGCATCGACCAGTGCTGGGCGAGGCGCACGAGCGCGTCGTAGATCGAGGAGTCGCCGTGCGGGTGGTACGTACCCATGACGTCACCGACGACGCGGGCGCACTTGTAGAAGCCCTTCTCGGGGCGGTACCCGCCGTCGTACATGGCGTACAGGACGCGGCGGTGGACGGGCTTCAGACCGTCCCGCACGTCCGGCAGCGCACGCGAGACGATGACGGACATCGCGTAGTCGAGGTAGGAGCGCTGCATCTCCGTCTCGAGCCCGACGGGCTCGATGCGCAGAACGGGGCCTTCCTCGGTGGCTTCAGTGGTGGCGGGTGTGTTCTCGTCGGCCATTGCTGGTTCTCAAGTCCTTTCGAAGCGGTCAGCGACAGACCGAGTCAGATGTCGAGGAAGCGGACGTCGCGCGCGTTGCGCTGGATGAAGGAGCGGCGTGCTTCGACGTCCTCACCCATCAGCACCGAGAACAGGTCGTCGGCCTGGGCCGCGTCGTCCAGGGTGACCTGGCCGAGCACCCGGTGCTCGGTGTCCATGGTGGTCACACGGAGCTCCTCGGCGTTCATCTCACCGAGACCCTTGAAGCGCTGGATCGAGTCTTCCCTGATCCGCTTGCCGTTCTGCTTGCCGAGCTCCACGAGCGCGTCGCGCTCACGGTCCGAGTACGCGTACTCGAAGTCGTCCCGGCCCCACTTGATCTTGTAGAGCGGCGGACGCGACAGGTACACGTGTCCGGCTTCGACCAGCGGCCGCATGAAGCGGAACAGGAAGGTCAGCAGCAGGGTGTTGATGTGCTGGCCGTCGACATCGGCGTCCGCCATCAAGATGATCTTGTGATAGCGGAGCTTCTCGATGTCGAAGTCCTCGTGGACCCCGGTACCGAACGCCGAGATCAGCGCCTGGACCTCGGTGTTCTGCAGGATCTTGTCGATCCGCGCCTTCTCGACGTTCAGGATCTTGCCTCGGATGGGCAGGATCGCCTGGTACATCGGGTTGCGGCCGGACTTCGCCGAACCACCGGCGGAGTCACCCTCGACGATGAAGATCTCGCACTTGGTGGGGTCGTTGGACTGGCAGTCCGAGAGCTTGCCGGGCAGCGACGCCGACTCGAGCAACCCCTTGCGGCGGGTCAGGTCGCGCGCCTTGCGGGCGGCGACGCGGGCCGTCTGCGCCTGGATGGACTTGCGGATGATGTCCGCGGCCTCGTTGGGGTTGCGGTCGAACCAGTCGGTGAGGTGCTCGTGCACCACCTTCTGGACGAACGTCTTCGCCTCGGTGTTGCCCAGCTTGGTCTTGGTCTGGCCCTCGAACTGCGGCTCGCCCAGCTTGACGGAGATGATCGCCGTCAGACCCTCGCGGATATCCTCGCCCGAGAGGTTGTCGTCCTTCTCGCGCAGCAGCTTCTTGTCACGGGCGTACCGGTTGACCAGGCCCGTGAGCGCGGCGCGGAATCCCTCCTCATGCGTACCCCCCTCATGCGTGTGGATGGTGTTCGCAAAGGAGTAAACGCCCTCGCTGTACTGAGAGTTCCACTGCATCGCGATCTCGGCCGAGAGGAGTCGCTCCTTGTCCTCGGCCTCGATGTCGATCACGGTCGGGTGGATCAGCTCGCCCTTGCGCGAGTTGAGGTACTTCACGAAGTCGACGATGCCGCCCTCGTAGAAGTACTTCACCGACAGGGGCTGGTGCTCCTCTGCCTCGTCGGCGGAGTCGGCGCCCGAGACGGCCTTCGCCGACTCGCGCTCGTCCGTCAGCGTCAGGGTCAGGCCCTTGTTGAGGAAGGCCATCTCCTGGAAGCGCCGCGAGAGCGTCTCGAAGGAGTACTCGGTGGTCTCGAAGATGTCGCCGTCGGCCCAGAAAGTGACCGAGGTGCCGGTCTCCTCGATGGCCTCGTGCTGGGCGAGCGGCGCGGTCGGCACGCCCGCCTTGTAGTCCTGCGTCCAGCGGTGGCCGTCGGTCTTGACCTCGACGGCGACCTTCGTGGACAGCGCGTTCACCACGGAGACGCCCACACCGTGCAGACCGCCGGAGACGGCGTACCCGCCCCCGCCGAACTTGCCGCCCGCGTGCAGGACGGTCAGCACGACCTCGACGGCCGGCTTCCCCTCGGAGGGGATGATGCCCACGGGGATGCCACGGCCGTTGTCGACGACGCGCACGCCGCCGTCGGGCAGGATCGTGACATCGATGGTGTCCGCGTGCCCCGCCAGGGCCTCGTCAACCGAGTTGTCGACGACCTCGTACACAAGGTGATGCAGACCACGCTCACCGGTCGAGCCGATGTACATGCCGGGTCGCTTGCGGACCGCGTCCAGACCTTCGAGGACGGTAATCGCGCTGGCGTCGTACGAGGCGGTGACCTCGCCGTTCCCGCCGACGGCAGTGGACGGGGTGTTCTCGTTGGGGTTGCCGGAATCGGCCACGAAGCGCCCTTTCTGGCACAGCACAAGCCTTCCCCTGTCAGGCAGGAGCGGCTGCGTCGTTCAGCGATGGTCAGCGTCGGGCGCCGCTCCGGGGAGCAAGCTTCCGACCGCATCTTTCGGTGGGTCCCGCGAGGACGGCGGGATTGTGCACCAGTCTACCGGTAGCGCCGACATGAATGGGGGTTTGCCGGTACCTGAGTCCGCATGTGCCGCCCTGAGCGGGCGCCTACCGACTCCCCATATTCGGGGAGGGGCCCCAAGAGCCTCACACGGGCATTCAGCGCTTCGACCTGTCAACCTCCGACTACGGTGAGGGACGCCTCATGCTCCTCACCGGGTCCCAGGGCTCTCTCAGGCCCCGTTTTCGCACGTCAACCAGCGTGCGGCGGACAGGCCCCGCTCCCTGTGAAGACGGCCGGACCGCGCTCCATATAAGGGGAGCTCTCAGCCGGAGCTCTTACAAAGGATCCTCACCCGTAGGTGTCGCCGGGCCCGGTGCTCCCCGGGGCGCGCAGCCTGCCGTAACGCTGCGGCGGGCCGCTCGGGCCCAGCACCTTGAGCAGCCGGACCGTGCCGTGGCCCAGATCCGCGTTGAGCCGGGCCACCAGCTGGGGCGCGAGCAGCCGCAGCTGGGTCGCCCAGGCCGTCGAGTCGCACTGGACGGTGAGAACGGCCTCGGCCTCGTCGTACGACTGCGGCACGCAGTGGTTGGCGAGGTCGTCGCCGACGATCTGCGGCCAGCGGCCCATCACCCCGCCCACCGCGGCCGGCGCCTCCCAACCGCGCTCACTGATCAGGCGGTTGATCGCGGCGCCCAGCGGCAGCGGGTCGCGCCCGTCCGCCCGCGCTCCGGAGCGCAGTCCGCCACCCCGCCGGGCCTGCTTCTTCTGCTGCGCGGCCGCGCCCCGTGCCTTGGCCTGCTCCTTGGCCGCGCGCAGCGCGACGCGCGCCAGGTCGACGCCGGAGGACTCGGGCACTTTCAGCGGCTCGGCCGATTCGGATGCCTCGCTCATACCCGCGTCACCTCGCCCGCCGCGACCTCGTAGCGCACTCCCGCGAGGATTCCCGGAACATCGTCGTCCACCGCGGCCGTCACCAGGACCTGCTCGCCCACAGCCACCAGTTCCGCCAGGCGTTCGCGGCGCCTGGCGTCGAGCTCGGCGAACACGTCGTCGAGCACGAGCACCGGCTCGTTGCCCTCGGCCCGCAGCAGGTCGTACGAGGCGAGCCGCAGCGCCAGCGCGTACGACCAGGACTCGCCGTGGCTCGCGTACCCCTTCGCCGGCAGCTCGCCCAGGCGCAGCAGCAGATCGTCGCGGTGTGGACCGGCCAGCGTCACGCCCCGCTCGATCTCCTGCTTGCGGACGTCCGCGAAGGCCGCGATGAGCTGGCCGTACAGCTCCTCGCGGGTGTGCCCGGTGCCCGGCGCCGACGGCTTGTACTCCAGGGTCAACGGCCCGCCGCCCGGGGCCAGTTGTTCGTACGCCTTGTCGGCGAGCGGCTGCAGCGCGGAGATCAGGTCGAGGCGCTGCGCGAGGAGCTCGGCACCGGCCTGCGCGAGGTGCTGGTCCCACACGTCCAGCGTGGACAGGTCCATGCCGCGGCCGCCGTGCCGGCGGGCCATCGCGGCGGACTTCAGGAGGGTGTTGCGCTGCTTGAGGACACGGTCGTAGTCGGACCGGACGGCCGCCATGCGCGGCGAGCGCGCGGTGATCAGCTCGTCGAGGAACCGGCGCCGCTCACCGGGGTCGCCCTTCACCAGCGCCAGGTCCTCCGGCGCGAACAGCACGGTCCGTACGATCCCCAGCACATCGCGGGGTCTGACCTGCGAGGACCTGTTGATGCGGGCGCGGTTGGCGCGCCCCGGGTTGAGCTCCAGCTCGATCAGCTGGGAGCGCTCGCCCTGGGTGACGGCCGCACGGATGACAGCCCGTTCGGCGCCCATCCGCACCAGCGGCGCGTCCGAGGAGACGCGGTGGCTGCCGAGCGAGGCGAGGTAGCCGACCGCCTCGACGAGATTGGTCTTGCCTTGCCCGTTGGCGCCCACGAAAGCGGTGACGCCCGGGTCGAGCGGAACCTCGACCCGGGCGTACGAGCGGAAGTCGGCCAGCGAGAGATGGGTGACGTGCATGGTGTCGCCGACCTCCCCCGGCTTACCTACTGCTCTTTGGTGCTACTTGGACTCGACCGCGTGGCCGCCGAACTGGTTGCGCAGCGCGGCGATCATCTTCATCTGCGGGGAGTCGTCCTGCCGGGACGCGAAGCGGGCGAACAGCGAAGCGGTGATCGCGGGCAGCGGCACGGCGTTGTCGATGGCGGCCTCAACGGTCCACCGGCCCTCGCCGGAGTCCTGCGCGAAGCCCTTGAGCTTGTCGAGGTGCTCGTCGTCGTCCAGCGCGTTGACCGCCAGGTCGAGCAGCCAGGAACGGATGACCGTGCCCTCCTGCCAGCTGCGGAACACCTCGCGGACGTCGGTGACCGAGTTGACCTTCTCCAGGAGCTCCCAGCCCTCGGCGTAGGCCTGCATCATGGCGTACTCGATGCCGTTGTGGACCATCTTCGAGAAGTGGCCGGCACCGACCTTGCCCGCGTGGACCGCGCCGAAGTCCCCCTCGGGCTTGAGCGCGTCGAAGACCGGCTGGACCTTCGCGATGTTCTCGGCGTCGCCGCCGTACATCAGCGCGTAGCCGTTCTCCAGGCCCCAGACACCGCCGGAGACACCGCAGTCGACGAAGCCGATGCCCTTGATGCCCAGCTCGACGGCGTGCTTCTCGTCGTCGGTCCAGCGGGAGTTGCCGCCGTCCACCACGATGTCGCCGGGCGACAGGAGTTCGGCGAGCTCGTCGATGGTGGACTGCGTCGCGGCACCCGCCGGAACCATCACCCACACCACGCGCGGACCCTTGAGGCTGTCCACAAGCTCCTTGAGGCTGTGGACATCCGCTACGTCCGCGTTGCGGTCGTAACCGATGACGGTGTGCCCCGCGCGGCGGATGCGCTCGCGCATGTTGCCGCCCATTTTGCCGAGGCCGACGAGACCGAGCTCCATCACATGATCCTTTGACGTTGTGGCGTTTCGTACCCGCGTCCGAGCCTACGCCGGGGCCTGGCCACACACCTGCGGGGTCAGCCGCTCAGACGTACACCCCGGGTGCCCGGGGTGTACGTCCTCGAACCACTCAGCCGGACAGCCTGACCGGCATGATCAGGTACTTGTACGCGTCGTCCGCCTCGGCGTCCACGGCGGGCTTGCCGCTGAGCAGCGCCGGCTTGGTCGAGGTGGTGAAGGCGAGCTGTGCGACCGGGGAGTCGATCGCGCTCAGGCCGTCGAGCAGGAAGGTCGGGTTGAAGGCGATCGAGATGTCGTCGCCTTCCAAGTTGGCGTCGACCCTTTCCACAGCCTGTGCGTCGTCGCTGGAACCGGCCTCCAGGATGAGGACGCCCTGTTCGAAGCTGAGCCGCACGGGGGTGTTGCGCTCAGCCACCAGGGACACTCGCTTGACGGCCTCGACGAAGGGGGCGGTCTCGATCACCGCCACCGAGTTGAACTCGGTGGGGAACAGGGTGCGGTACTTCGGCAGGTCGCCCTCAAGGAGGCGGGTGGTCGTGCGACGGCCCGCGCCCTCGAAACCGATCAGGCCCTCACCGGCGCCGGAGCCCGAGAGCGCCAGAGTGACCGTGTCGCCGCTCGTGAGCGCCTTGGCGGTGTCCAGGAGCGTCTTGGCGGGCACCAGGGCGACCGCGGAGGCGTCCGGGTTCTCCGGCTTCCACAGGAACTCGCGGACCGCGAAGCGGTAGCGGTCGGTGGAGGCCAGGGTGACCGTGTCGCCCTCGATCTCGATGCGGACACCGGTCAGCACCGGCAGCGTGTCGTCGCGGCCGGCCGCGATGGCGACCTGGGCGGCGGCGGAGGCGAAGACCTCACCGGGAACGGTGCCGGTCGCCGTCGGCATCTGCGGCAGCGCCGGGTACTCCTCCACAGGCAGGGTGTGGAGGGTGAAGCGAGAGGAACCGCAGACCACGGTCGCCCGTACACCGTCGGTGGAAATCTCCACCGGGCGGTTGGGGAGGGCGCGGCAGATGTCGGCGAGCAGGCGGCCGGAGACGAGCACCGTGCCGTCCTCGTCGACCTCGGCCTCCACTGAGACCCGCGCCGAGACCTCGTAGTCGAAGCTGGAGAAGCTGAGCGCGCCGTCCTCCGCCTTCAGAAGAAGGCCCGCGAGTACGGGCGCGGGCGGACGGGCCGGGAGGCTGCGGGCCACCCAGGCCACCGCCTCCGCGAGTACATCGCGCTCCACCCGGATCTTCACCGGAACCGCCTCCTGCTGTTGCTGGCTCGCCCTGCTGGCTTTCGTCGTCGGCTGTATCGCCGGGGACCAGTCTGACGTACGCCGCTGACACTCGGTGCGCGTCGGGGTCAAGTCGCGTCGAGCCGCAGTGGGAGCTCCGGCGGCGAGTTGTGCACAGGCCCCACTTCGAAGCAGATCCCGAGCTAACTATGAGTGGGAGTAGTAGTAGGGCCTGTGGAAACCGTGGATAACCCCGTTTGCGCAGGTCATCCCGCGTTTTTTGTCCACTGCCCCTGTGGGTGGAGCCGGTGGACAACTCATGGTTTCTGTGGACGCCCGAAAGTTCTGCACAACCAATGCACAGGAGGGGGCCACTTCTCCCCAGGCCTGTCCCCAGCTTTACCCAGGTTCCCCACAGGCCAACCCGTCCCCTTCGTGTGACGGCTTTCACTCAGTCCGGTGATCCCGGGTGTTTCCTTGCCGAACAGTGGACAGAGGTGTGGAGAACGTGGACCAAGCTGGGGACAACGGATCAAGAGCTGTGGGCCGCCGGTGGACAACTTCGCCCACAGGCTGTGGACAGAGGATTCGTCCACACCCTGTGGAACGAGGATGCCCACAAATCCACAGGGTGTTGACCTGGGGTGATGGAGTATCAGCCGCTGCGCCTGTGGAAGCAATCTGGACAACTTCGCGGTCCCCAGGGTGTGGACGGAAGAAAGTCCCCAGATCTGTGGAGAACCGTCTCTGACCAGCCAGTATTCGAACACTGTGAGCTCCGTCGGCCTCGTACACACGCTTCGTTCGGACTCGTACGCACGGATTCCGCGGGCCTTCCGAAGGCTTCCGGGGCCCTCGCGGAGGCCTGGAAGGGGCTCGCGGCGGGGTCGGCCGGACACGGTTGAGAGGCCCCAGGCCGCGGCCCGGAACGCCGAAGGGCGCCCAGGGAATCGATCCCGGGGCGCCCTTCGGCGTGTTCGCTGAGGCTCTGTCAGCCGTTCTTGATCCGGTTGGTGAGCTCGGTGACCTGGTTGTAGATGGAGCGGCGCTCCGCCATCAGCGCGCGGATCTTGCGGTCCGCGTGCATCACCGTCGTATGGTCGCGGCCGCCGAACTGGGCCCCGATCTTGGGCAGCGAGAGGTCGGTGAGCTCGCGGCACAGGTACATGGCGATCTGGCGAGCCGTCACCAGGACCCGGCTGCGCGAGGATCCACAGAGGTCCTCCACCGTCAGACCGAAGTAGTCGGCCGTGGCCGCCATGATGGCGCTCGCGGTGATCTCCGGCGCCGAGTCCTCGCCGCCGGGGATCAGGTCCTTCAGCACGATCTCGGTCAGACCCAGGTCCACCGGCTGCCGGTTGAGCGAGGCGAACGCCGTGACCCGGATCAGCGCGCCCTCCAGTTCGCGGATGTTCCGCGAGATCCGAGACGCGATGAACTCCAGCACCTCCGGCGGCGCGTTGAGCTGCTCCTGCACCGCCTTCTTGCGCAGGATCGCGATCCGCGTCTCCAGTTCGGGCGGCTGCACATCGGTGGTGAGGCCCCATTCGAAACGGTTCCTCAGCCGGTCCTCCAGGGTCATCAGCTGCTTGGGCGGCCGGTCCGAGGACAGCACGATCTGCTTGTTGGCGTTGTGGAGCGTGTTGAAGGTGTGGAAGAACTCCTCCTGCGTCGACTCCTTGCTCGCCAGAAACTGGATGTCGTCGACCAGGAGGATGTCCACATCGCGGTAGCGCTTGCGGAAGGTGTCGCCCTTGCCGTCGCGGATCGAGTTGATGAACTCGTTGGTGAACTCCTCGGAACTCACGTACCGCACCCGCGTGCCGGGATACAGACTGCGCGCGTAGTGCCCGATCGCGTGCAGCAGATGGGTCTTGCCCAGGCCCGACTCCCCGTAGATGAACAGCGGGTTGTAGGCCTTGGCCGGCGCCTCGGCGACCGCGACCGCGGCGGCGTGCGCGAAACGGTTCGACGAGCCGATGACGAAGGTGTCGAAGAGGTACTTCGGGTTCAGCCGCGCGTGCGGCTCGCCCGGACCGCCCTGCGCGGATGCTCCGCCGGACGGCGACGGCGCCAGGTGACCCGAGCCGCCGCGCTGCGCGGGCTGCGCGTCCGGCAGCTCCCGGCGCTCGGTCCGATCGTGTCGTTCGTGGCGCTGCTGCTCGTACGGCTGCGGCTTGGGCTGCTCGTACTGCGCGCGCTCCGGTTCGTACTGGCCGCGCTCCTGGTCGTACTGGCCCCGCTCGGGGCGTTCCGGCGGCTGCGGCGAGCGGTAGTCGTGCTGCGGCTGGTGGGGGCGGGGGCTGCCATAGGGCTCGCGCCACTGCTCGCCGGACGGCTCGCGGTCCTGGAAGCCGCCGAGCCGGGGCTGCTGCCAGAGGTCTTCCTGGGCACGCGGCCAGGCGCCGGGCTCGGGACGCTGCTGGTACTCGCCGGGGTAGGCGGGGCGCACCGTGGGCAGGCCGTCGTCGGCGGGCCGGTGGCCGTAGGGGTCGTCCTGGTAGCGCTGCTGCTGGGGCTGCTGCGGAACCGGCGGCGCGGGCTCGCCCACGGAGTCGTCGACGGTGATCGCGATCCGGATGGTGCGGCCGCACTCGCGGCTGAGGGTCTCGCTGATCAGCGGGGCGAGCCGGCCCTCCAGAACGCGCTTGCCCCATTCGTTGGGGACGGCGAGCAGTGCGGTGTCGGCCACCAGTGCGAGGGGCTGGCAGCGCTCGATCCACTGCTTGTCCTTGGGCTCGATGCCCTGCTGCCCCTCCCCGAGGAGATGCTCCAGCACTCGTGGCCACACTGCGGCAAGATCGGCAGGTACGTCAGCCACAGGGCACGCTCTCTCGCAGGTCCCACGAATGTGTGGTTCTCGGGACGGGATGGGATGGCATAGACAGACAGGCAAGGACACATCGGGAAAAGATTCGGAGTTCAGCCACGGTAGTCGGGCCCACTGACGTGGTTCAAGTTGTTGTCCACAGCCTGTGCATACCGGGCCCCGACGAGACGCCGGTTTGACCGGATGGCGTAGCCGCGCGTACCGTAACCAGGTCGAGTTGTCGATGGCTGCTGCCGCCTGCCTCCGATGGGCAAAGATCACGATCTGTGGTCGTGAAGCGGTGCACACGGGCGTATACGCGAGCTACTCGTGGGCGCACGGTGACAGCCAGGCGATGTCCCGCCGCCAACGAATCATTTCTGGAGCCCCCGAGTGAGCAAGCGCACCTTCCAGCCGAACAACCGTCGCCGCGCCAAGACCCACGGCTTCCGCCTGCGGATGCGTACCCGCGCCGGCCGCGCGATTCTCGCGAACCGCCGTGGCAAGGGTCGCGCAAGCCTGTCCGCGTAATTAGCTAACAGGTCATGACGTGCTGCCTACCGAGAATCGGCTGAGGCGGCGCGAGGACTTCGCGACCGCGGTACGCCGAGGACGCCGGGCCGGACGCCCGCTCCTCGTCGTCCATCTACGCAGCGGTTCAACGGACCCGCACGCGCCTGGGGAGAGCGCTCCCCCGACGCGTGCGGGTTTCGTTGTCAGCAAGGCCGTGGGTGTAGCGGTCGTCCGCAACCTGGTGAAGCGCAGGCTTCGCCATCTGATGCGTGATCGGCTTCGCCGGCTGCCCGCCGGTAGCCTGGTGGTCGTACGGGCATTGCCCGGTGCGGGTGATGCCGACCATGCACAGCTGGCCCGAGACCTGGACGCCGCTCTTTCGCGGCTGCTGGGAGGGGGCGCGCGATGAAGTACCCGCTGCTGGCCCTGATCAAGCTGTACCAGTGGACGATCAGCCCACTTCTTGGGCCCGTCTGCAGGTACTACCCGTCGTGTTCCCACTATGGATATACGGCGATCGACCGGCACGGCGCCGTCAAAGGCACAGCCCTGACCGCCTGGCGCATCCTGCGGTGCAATCCGTGGTCGCCGGGCGGCGTGGACTACGTACCGGAGCGCAAACGACCTCGATGGCACGAGGCGTTGCGCGCTGCCTGGCGCGGCAGGAAGGGCGGAACCTCCGCCGCTGAGACCAGCCCGGCCGCAGAGACTCCGCCCAATGTTCAAGGAGCCTGATTAGTGGACACGATTGCCAGTCTGTTCAGCTTTATCACCTGGCCTGTTTCCTGGGTCATCGTCCAGTTCCACAGTTTGTACGGCGCGATCTTCGGGCCGGACACGGGCTGGGCCTGGGGCCTGTCGATCGTGTCCCTCGTGGTGCTGATCCGTATCTGCCTGATCCCGCTCTTCGTGAAGCAGATCAAGTCGACCCGGAACATGCAGGCGCTCCAGCCGAAGATGAAGGCGATCCAGGAGCGCTACAAGAGCGACAAGCAGCGACAGTCCGAAGAGATGATGAAGCTGTACAAGGAGACGGGCACCAACCCGCTCTCCTCGTGCCTTCCCATCCTCGCGCAGTCGCCGTTCTTCTTCGCGCTGTACCACGTGCTCTCGGGTATCGCCAACGGCAAGACCATCGGCGTCATCAACCAGCCGCTCCTCGAGAGCGCCCAGAAGGCCCACATCCTCGGTGCCCCGTTGGCCGCGAAGTTCACGGACAGCGCCGCCAAGGTCGAGGCCCTCGGCGCCTCCATCACCGATGTCCGGGTCGTCACCGCGATCATGATCGTGCTGATGTCGGCCTCGCAGTTCTTCACCCAGCGCCAGCTGATGACGAAGAACGTGGACCTCTCGGTCAAGACGCCGTTCATGCAGCAGCAGAAGATGCTGATGTACGTCTTCCCCGTCATGTTCGCCGTGATGGGCATCAACTTCCCCGTCGGTGTCCTCGTTTACTGGCTGACCACCAACGTGTGGACCATGGGCCAGCAGATGTACGTCATCAACCAGAACCCGACGCCGGGTTCCAAGGCTCAGGCGCACTACCTGGAGCGCCTGGTCAAGAGCGTCTCCCAGCACGGTGAGGTACGGGGCAAGCGGCGGCGGACCGTCGTCCAGGCGATCGTGGCCAAGGGCCCGGACCGCAACGACAACGAGCGCAAGTTCGTCACCAGCCTGTCCAAGCAGGGCTTCGTGGCCCAGGCCGACGGCGGTGTGGTGAAGAGCGACTCGGCCGCAGCCGACGTCGACGGCGCGGCGCCCAGGCGTCAGCAGCCCAAGCGGCAGACCAAGGCCCAGCGCCAGGCCACCGCGGCTCAGCAGGACGACGCGGCGAAGACCTCGCTGTCGAAGGACTCCGAGGCCTCGGACTCCACGGACGAGGTGTCCGAGGGGAAGAAGGCCGAACCGCAGGACGCGAAGCCCCAGCCGGAGGCCAAGCCGAAGCAGGGCAAGCCCACCGCCGGCCAGGCACGAGCCAAGTCGGGTCAGCGCAAGGGTCAGCAGCGGCCCAAGCACCCGTCCAAGAAGTAAGAAGGAGTCCATCCGTGACGGAAGGCACCACCTCCCCGGCCGCTGAGGGCGTCGACCCCCTCTCCCGCCTGGAGCAGGAAGGGGAGATCGCCGCCGATTACCTCGAGGGCCTGCTCGACATCGCCGATCTCGACGGCGACATCGACATGGACGTCGAGGCGGACCGGGCCGCGGTCTCGATCATCAGCGACAGCGACAGTCGTGAACTGCAGAAGCTCGTGGGCCGTGACGGCGAGGTGCTGGAGGCGCTCCAGGAGCTGACGCGGCTCGCCGTGCACCGCGAGACCGGGGAGCGCAGCCGGCTGATGCTGGACATCGCGGGCTACCGGGCCAAGAAGCGCACGGAGCTCGCCGAGCTGGGTGCCAAGGCGGCGGACGAGGTGAAGAGCACCGGTGCGCCGGTGAAGCTGGACCCCATGACGCCGTTCGAGCGCAAGGTCGTGCACGACGCGGTCGCGGCCGCGGGGCTGCGCAGCGAGTCCGAGGGCGAGGAGCCCCAGCGCTTCGTCGTCGTGCTGCCCGCCTGAGGGTTCCTTGTTGTGTCGGCCCCGTCTGTTCGCAGGCGGGGCCGATCTTTGTCAGCCTGATAGTCAGCCGCCACAGTGCGGTCATGCGTAGGTAGGGAAGGGACGGTCCCCGTGACGGAGGCAGAGGCAGCAGCGGAGCTTCCCCCGGCGCCGGAAGAGGCACGGGCGGTTTTCGGCGAGTTCTTCCCGGAGGCCGTGCGGTATGCGGAGCTGCTCGCGGATGCGGGGGTCAAGCGCGGTCTGATCGGGCCACGTGAGGTCCCGCGTCTGTGGGAGCGGCATCTGCTCAACTGCGCGGTGCTCTCCGAGGTCGTTCCGGAAGGCGTCACGGTCTGCGACGTCGGCTCGGGTGCGGGGCTGCCGGGCATCCCGCTGGCGCTGGTGCGCCCTGACCTGAAGATCACTTTGCTTGAACCGCTGCTGCGGCGCACCAATTTCCTCCAGGAGGTCGTGGAGCTTCTGGGACTCGACCACGTGACCGTGGTGCGCGGACGAGCCGAGGAGATGCTGGGCAAGGTGCCGCCCGTGCATGTGGTGACGGCGCGCGCGGTGGCACCGCTCGACCGGCTGGCCGGCTGGGGTGTTCCGCTGTTGCGTCCCTACGGCGAGATGCTGGCGCTCAAGGGCGATACGGCCGAGGAGGAGATCGTGGGCGCGCGCGCCGCGCTGAGCAAGCTCGGTGTGGTGGAGACCACAGTTCTTCAGGTCGGCCAGGGTGTCGTGGACCCGCTGTCCACGGTCGTACGGGTCGAGGTCGGCGAGAGCCCCGGTGGTGTGCGGTTCGCCGCGAAGCGCGCCAAGGCCGCCCGAACGAGCCGGACCAGGCGCCGACGCTGAGCCAAGGCCCCGGAGCCAAGCGTGCGGGGCCTGTTCCGCACGCATGGCTCCAGCGCGTCAATGCTCCATAAAAGGCGGTATACGTACGCATTTCGGAGTGTCGTAACGGACTCCGGTGGGCGCGGATGCATCGTGTTTCACGTGAAACGTCGCTCACTGCTGCATGGAATCATCAGCCGTGGCCGTGCGGCTTCCTCGTCGCGCGACCGCAGGCCGTTCGCAGGGGGCCCTGAGTCCCCCGCGAAGGCTACGGAGTTGTCCACAGAGGTGGATTCATCCACAGAAGACCGGGCCTCGCTGGTTCACGACCCCGAAGACATGGGAGGCTCTGCTTATTGCGAGCCTGAAGTCGAGGAGAGTGAATCCTTGCGGTCCGACGCCAACATCGCGGGACCGATGACCGATCCGGTCCCCGGTCCCCGTACCGAATCGGCGGGGGAGGATGTTTCACGTGAAACGCCGCCCCCGATGGACGACACCCCTATCGGTCGCGCTGCCCAGCTGGCGGTGGAAGCCCTCGGCCGGGCCGGCGAGGGTCTGCCCCGGCCGGAGCAGACCCGCATCATGGTCGTTGCCAACCAGAAGGGCGGCGTAGGGAAGACCACCACCACGGTCAACCTCGCCGCTTCCTTGGCGCTGCACGGCGCTCGGGTCCTGGTTGTCGACCTCGATCCGCAGGGCAATGCCTCGACGGCACTGGGTATCGACCACCACGCCGAAGTCCCTTCGATCTATGACGTCCTGGTCGAGAGCAGGCCACTGGCCGAAGTGGTGCAGCCGGTCCCGGACGTCGAGGGCCTCTTCTGCGCACCGGCCACGATCGATCTCGCCGGTGCGGAGATCGAGCTCGTGTCCCTGGTGGCCCGGGAGAGCCGACTGCAGCGCGCCATCCAGGCGTACGAGCAGCCGCTGGACTACATCCTCATCGACTGCCCCCCGTCGCTGGGTCTGCTCACGGTCAACGCCCTGGTCGCGGGGGCCGAGGTCCTGATCCCGATCCAGTGCGAGTACTACGCGCTGGAGGGGCTGGGCCAACTGCTGAGGAACGTCGATCTGGTGCGGGGGCACCTGAACCCCACGCTGCATGTGTCGACGATCCTGCTCACCATGTACGACGGCAGGACCCGGCTCGCCTCGCAGGTGGCCGACGAGGTGCGCAGCCACTTCGGCAAAGAGGTGCTGCGGACCAGCATTCCGCGGTCGGTCCGCATCTCCGAGGCGCCGAGCTACGGACAGACGGTGCTCACCTACGACCCGGGCTCCAGCGGCTCGCTCTCGTATCTCGAAGCTGCCCGCGAGATCGCCCTGCGCGGTGTCGGCGTGCAGTATGACCCCACGCACGCGCATGTGGTCAGCCAGAACAACCAGCACAGCATGTCGGAGGGGATCCAGTGAGTGAGCGACGCAGAGGATTGGGGCGCGGGCTCGGAGCGTTGATCCCTACCGCCTCGCAGGAGAAGCCGGGGTCCTCGGTGGGGACGGCTTCCACGTCCCCGTCGGCGGTGCCGCTGCTGACCGCGGAACGGGGGGTGGCGGCCGCGAAGGTGGCAACGCTGCCGGCCGCCGCTGTTTCACGTGAAACAGTGGTGCCCGAGCCGGAGGTTTCAACGGAACTGGTATCGCCGGCTGGTGCGTTTTTCGCCGAGCTACCGATCGACTCGATCACGCCCAACCCGCGCCAGCCGCGTGAGGTGTTCGACGAGGACGCTCTGGCCGAACTGGTCACCTCCATCAAGGAAGTCGGGCTCCTCCAGCCCGTCGTCGTCCGGCAGACCGGCCCCGATCGCTACGAGCTCATCATGGGTGAGCGGCGCTGGCGGTCCTGCCGGGAGGCGGGGCTTGAGCGGATCCCCGCGATCGTCCGGGCCACCGACGACGAGAAGCTTCTTCTCGATGCCCTTCTGGAGAACCTGCACCGGGCCCAGCTGAACCCGCTGGAAGAGGCCGCTGCCTACGACCAGTTGCTCCGGGACTTCAAGTGCACCCATGACCAGCTGGCGGACCGCATCGGCCGCTCGCGGCCGCAGGTCTCCAATACCCTGCGCCTGCTGCGTCTTTCCCCGCCCGTACAACGCAGGGTCGCCGCCGGGGTCCTCTCGGCCGGCCACGCACGGGCTCTGCTCTCCGTTGAGGGCACCGCGGAGCAGGACCGGCTGGCCCACCGCATCGTGGCGGAGGGGCTCTCGGTACGGGCGGTCGAGGAGATCGTCAGCCTGATGTCCTCGGAGCCCGAGGCCGCCCCCAAGGCCAAGGGTCCCCGGGCGGGGACGCGCCTGGCGCCTGCGCTCTCCAATCTGGCGAACCGTCTCTCGGACCGCTTCGAGACCAGGGTGAAGGTCGACCTGGGGCAGAAGAAGGGAAAGATCGTCGTCGAGTTCGCCTCGATAGACGATCTGGAGAGGATTCTCGGCACCCTCGCCCCGGGCGAGGGACGGGTCCTGGAAAAGGGTCTTGCCGAGGACGACTCGGAGGATGGCGACAGCTGAGCTGGCGCCATGCTGGGTGAGGGCGGGCCGTGTTCTGGTTCATACCGGAACACGGCCCGCCCTTTGCATGCGGACGCTATCCCCGCCATGACCGGGTGGATACGATGCGTACTGGTATGGCACATCCACCTTGATCCATCTTCTAGGGAGCGCGGGGGCCATGCGAACGGTGAGCCGCACTCAACTGATGACAGCGGGTCTGGGCCTCGGGGCCGTCGGCGGATTCGTCGGCAGCCTGCTCCGGGAGCGGAGCGCGCTGTCAGCCGCGCGGGGTGCAGCAGGCGAGGGAAGTGAGGAACAGCCTTCATGGGGCGTCGGCTTGTACCGCTCACGCTGGACAACCTTCCTGATCTCCCCAAGCGCTGCCGCTCCTGTGTCTTCTGGGAACTCGACCCGGTCAGCGGAGAGGCCGCAGTAAGGGCGGGCAGGCCCGAACTGGAGAAGGAGGCCTGGATTTCCGCAGTGCTTCTGGAATGGGGTTCCTGCGGCAGGGTCGTCTATGTCGATGACATCCCGGTCGGTTACGTGCTCTACGCACCCCCGGCCTACGTGCCCCGCGCCACGGCATTTCCCACCAGCCCGGTGGCCGCCGATGCCGTCCTGCTGATGACCGGCTGGATCATGCCGGGCTATCAGGGGCAGGGGCTGGGGAGAGTGATGGTGCAGACGGTTGCCAAGGATCTGCTGCGCCGAGGCGTGAAGGCCATCGAGGCGTTCGGGGACGCCCGTTGGCGGGAACCCGCCTGCGTGCTTCCGGCGGACTATCTGCTGTCGGTGGGGTTCAAGACCGTACGGCCGCATCCCAGGTATCCACGCCTGCGCCTCGAACTGCGCACGACGCTGTCCTGGAAGGAAGACGTCGAGCTGGCACTGGACCGACTACTGGGGGCGGTCCAGAAGGAGCCGGCACTGAGGCCGCTCTAGGTCTCGACTTCATAAGGAAACGGGCCCGCCCCCACGAGGGGGCGGGCCCGTTTCACGTGAAACAACGAGCGAGGAGAGACTTACTTCTCGCTGATGAAGCCGTTGAGGTCACGCAGCAGCGCGGCCTTCGGCTTCGCGCCCACGATCGTCTTGGCGACCTCGCCGCCCTGGTAGACGTTGAGCGTCGGGATCGACATCACGCCGTACTTGGCGGCGGTCGCCGGGTTCTCATCGATGTTGAGCTTGACGATCTCGATCTCGTCGCCGTGCTCGGCGGCAATGGCCTCCAGCGACGGGGCGATCTGGCGGCACGGGCCGCACCACGCAGCCCAGAAGTCCACGAGGACGGGCTTGTCGTTCTTGAGGACGACCTCATCGAAGTCGGCGTCGGTGACGTTCTTCAGGGTGCCGGCCACGGCAGTCTCCTAAGGGGTGTGGTGAGGGGAGAGAGAAGCTGGGGGAAGGCTCAGACGGCCGCTGCGGCCTTCTCGCCGTCCGCGAGGGCGGCGAGGAAGCGCTCTGCGTCCAGGGCGGCGGAGCAGCCGGTGCCGGCGGCCGTGATGGCCTGCCGGTAGGTGTGGTCGACGACGTCGCCTGCGCCGAAGACACCCGTCAGGTTGGTGCGGGTCGACGGGGCCGCGACCTTCAGGTAGCCCTCGTCGTCCAGGTCGAGCTGGCCCTTGAAGAGCTCGGTGCGCGGGTCGTGCCCCACGGCGATGAAGAGTCCGGTCACCGCCAGGGGGGACAACTCGCCGGTCTTGGTGTTGCGCAGGGTCAGACCGGAGAGCTTCTGGTCGCCGTGGATCTCGGCGACTTCGCTGTCCCAGGCGAACTTGATCTTCTCGTCGGAGAAGGCACGCTCCTGCATCGCCTTGGAGGCGCGCAGGCTGTCGCGGCGATGGACGATCGTGACGGACTTGGCGAAGCGCGAGAGGAAGGTAGCCTCCTCCATCGCGGTGTCGCCGCCGCCGACCACGGCGATGTCCTGGTCCTTGAAGAAGAAGCCGTCGCAGGTGGCGCACCACGAGACGCCGCGGCCGGACAGCTTGTCCTCGTTGGCAAGACCCAGCTTGCGGTGCTGCGAACCGGTGGTGACGATGACGGCCCTGGCGCGGTGGACGGTGCCCGCGGTGTCCGTGACGGTCTTGATGTCACCGGTCAGGTCCACGGCGACGACGTCGTCCGGAATCAGCTCGGCACCGAAGCGCTCGGCCTGGCCCCGCATGTTGTCCATGAGCTCGGGGCCCATGATGCCGTCCTGGAAGCCGGGGAAGTTCTCCACCTCAGTGGTGTTCATCAGCGCACCGCCGGCGGTGACGGCGCCCTCGAACACCAACGGCTTCAGCGACGCACGTGCGGTGTACAGCGCGGCCGTGTATCCGGCCGGCCCTGAGCCAATGATGATCACGTTACGGACGTCGCTCACGGGTTTCTTCCTCGTCTCTGCGGACTGCCTACTGCCTGTCGGGGCCCCGGTCCAGGACTCTCACCCCACCCAACGGATCCTACGGGGGATGCATTCCCGAGCCGGACGGGCAGCACGGAGACGCGGCGTGCGCGCTGTCTCAGTGGCGGGGGTAGGAGTGCGTCAGCAGCAGTTTTCCCTGGGCCGGGGGCGTGGCGCTCACGCAGGCGGCGTCGACGATGTACGCCTCCACGTTGGCGGGGTTCGCCTGGTCGGGCAGGACGACGAGATACGCCTTGGTTCCCTCGTACGTGCCTTCCTCGGCAGCCAAGGGGGTTGTGGAGGGGCGTCCGGTGCCTTCCTGGATACAGGCCGGGACGCTTACGGCCGACCGCACTCCGTCGGGGGAGTTCTCGTTGTTGGGTTCCTTCTTCGTTGACGGCGCGAGTTTGGCCGAGGGGCTCTGGGAGGACAGTCCGCCGTGCTGGGTGAGCAGTGACTGGACGCGCCCTTGGAGCGAGTCCGAGGCGAAGACGGGGCCACTGGGCTGGGGCTGACTGGAGGAGTGGGTCTCGGCCCTGGGGGCGGGCGAGGGCGACTGCGCAGCCTGCACGAAGAAGATCCCCGCTCCGACGGCCGCGGCGCCCAGCACCGCGCTGAGCACGGCTGTGCGGCGACGGCGCGCCTTGGCGGAACGGCCGGGGCCGGTGGCGGCGCGGCCACGCCCAGCCGGACGGTCGATCGGCGGCACGTCCGGCCCGGCAGCGGCCGGGGCGGGATCAGGCGTCGGTCCGCTCAGCGCGGCGGGCGTTTCACGTGAAACATGCGTGGTTTCACGCGTGGTGTCTTCAGGGGCAGTGGCATTGAGCAGCGCTTCGGCGGCGAGTGCCGCGTCGATGCGCCCCGCCACATCGGCGGGCATCCGCTGCGGTCCCGGCAATGTGCCGAGCAGATCGCGGATCTCTTCGAGGGAGTCCCGCACATCGGCGCAGAGGGGGCAGTCCTGGAGGTGGCGGCGGACGTCGGCCGTACGGGACGGCGGCAGGATGCCCTCGGTGAGTTCGGAGATCTCCGAGACGTCCGGGTGTTGTGTCGTTCCGGTCGTGGATGTCACGCGCGCCCACCTCCGCCCTTCACGGCAGCCGAATCGCTCGGTCCTGCGTTGTTTGTGCCCGACGCCGGTGGGACGGATGTCCCCGGCGTCCGGTTCCT
This sequence comes from Streptomyces sp. NBC_01431, assembly GCF_036231355.1. Taxonomy (NCBI): domain Bacteria; kingdom Bacillati; phylum Actinomycetota; class Actinomycetes; order Kitasatosporales; family Streptomycetaceae; genus Streptomyces; species Streptomyces sp. NBC_01431. The sequence continues at coordinate 4,094,520 of NZ_CP109496.1, read as the reverse complement.
TCCCCCACCGGACTCACTGCTACCCCCCGTATCACCGCGCAGATGAGTGAGCAGTGGCACGAGCCGGGCCCGCCCACGGGCGCAGCGGCTTTTCACCGTGCCGGTGGGGACATCGAGCATGCGGGCCGCCTCCGCCACGGGGTAGCCCTGCATGTCGACGAGGACCAGCACGGCGCGCTGGTCCGGGGGGAGGGTTCCCAACGCCTCGATGAGCTGACGGTGCAGGTCCTGGCGTTCGGCCGGGGCCTCGGCCGACTCGTGCGGCTCGATGAGCTGCTCAAGGCGCTCGGGGTCGTCGACCGGGGACGTCTTGCGCGAGGCCGCCTTGCGGGCGCGGTCGAGACAGGCGTTCACCGTGATGCGGTGCAGCCAGGTGGTGACGGCCGACTGGCCGCGGAAGGTGTGGGCGGCCCGGTAGGCGGAGACGAGGGCGTCCTGGACGGCGTCAGCGGCCTCCTCGCGGTCACCCAGGGTGCGCAGCGCCACCGCCCACAGCCGGTCGCGGTGACGCCGCACGAGCTCGCCGAAGGCATCGGGGTCGCCGTCTACATGGCGCGCGAGCAGGTCCTGGTCGCCGAGGTCGCCCAGTGTGGCCTCGTCCAACGGTGAGTCCCTCCCCTGCCGTTCGGTCAGCCGGCGAACTTCACATCCGTGATGGCCTGCTTGTAGCCCGGTGTGCTGTAGCCGTCACCAGGTGCATAAGGAGCATCAGTGATCCACAGCACGACGTAGCGCGTCTTCACCGCAGCCTTTGCCGTGAGATTGGCTGTAGTGCTGCTGGTCGTTGTCGTTGCGATCAGCTTCATGTTGTCGACCTGCTTGCTCGACGACATGGAGTCTGTCGCGTACAGCTTGATCGTGGTGTGGTCGCCACCGAAACGCAACGCTATCGACGCGGTGGAGACATCCTTCTCCGCGCCGAGGTCGTAGACGATCCCGACGCCCATCTTGAACGGAGCAAGTCTCGGTCCGTCATCGAAGCGCCTGGAACGCCAGAACGTCGAAGAGTCACCGTCGTAGGTTTTGTCGACATCCTTGGCGTCCTGCGGGGTTCCGTCCGGTGCGTACTCCTCGGCCCCCTGGATCTTGAGCGGGACGGGAGCCTTCGGCTTGTCGCCGTCGCCGTCGCTGTGGTCCGTGGTCTGGGTGTTGCCCGTTTCGGTGGACCCCTTGTCGCGGTGGAGCAGGGTGTCCGCGAGCTGCCAGCTACCGAGACCGAGTGCAGCGATCAGGAGGGCCGACACGGCCCACTTGAGCGCCTTGCCGGTCCGTCCCTGGAGCGGCGGCGGCGGAGGCACCACGGGCTGGGTGACGGCGGGGCCTGCGGCGGGGCGGCCGTAGGTGCCCTGCTGGTAGGTGGTGCGCTGGTACTCGGGCGGCGCAGTGAACGCGGGCTCCGGCGGGCGGATGCGCGGCATCTCCCCGACGGCCTTGACCAGCTCGTCCGGCGTGGTGCAGGGCGGCTCCTGACGGGACGCGGTGGCCCCGTCGTTGACCAGGGCCCGCATGGCGAGCTCGGCGAGGCCGCGGTGGACGCCCGCTCGTACCTGATCGGGGGCGATCAGGCCGACGCCCTTGGGCAGCCCGTGCAGGCCGTAGGCGTCGCTCTCGTACGGCCAGCGCTGGGTCAGCGCGGCGTACAGCAGGGCGCCGATGGCCTCGGTGTCGGTGCGCTGAGGGGTGTCGGAGCTGATGCCGCGCAGCGCGGCGGCCACGGCAAGGCCACGGATGCGGTACTGCCCGGTGGAGGTCCTCAGAACCGCGCTCGGGGTGAGCCTGAGGTGGGCGAGGCCCTCGCGGTGGGCCGCGGCCATGGCCTGCGAGACCTGGGTGACCATCTGGTAGGCGTCGTGCGCCTCCAGTGGACCGAGGGCGAGCAGCGCGGTGAGCTCGGTGGCGTCCGGCAGCCACTCGTGGACGACGTAGACGAGGTCGTTCTCCTCGACGGCGTCCAGGACCTGCACGAAGCGCGGATCACCGAGCAGCGCGGAGGAGCGGGCGGCGGCCAGCACGGAGCGTGCCCGCGGATGATCGGCGGGCAGCAGGTGGACGCCTACGGCGCGGCGGAGTTTCTCGTCGACCGCACGCCAGCTGCTGAAACCGTCCAGACGGGTGACGCACTCTTCGAGGCGGTAGCGTCTGGCCAGCTTGTGACCGCTGTGCAGTTCGGGCGTCGCAATGGACGGCTCAGTGGCCTTGCGTTCGCCGCCAGTGCCGTTCGTGCTCATCTCCGCCGTGTCTGCAGTGTCGATGGACTCCGTCACCCCGTCGGTCGTCGCCTTGTCCGCCTTGGCGGTCAGCGGGTTGTCGCCGCTGTTGTCGGCCACGTCGACGGCAGCCGTGCTACGTTCCGCCACCGTCGCTCCTGCCTCCCCATCCGTTGCGTGCTGTCGGCCAGCCATGCAAAGTCATGCCAATTGTGCCCACAGTCCGGCACTATGCACGACACGCGGTGGCCGACGATGGTTGTGCGCGGGCTCCGGCCTCAGCGGCCGAGGCGGCCGCGCACCATTCCGACCATGGCGTTGAGCTCTTCGATGCGCATCCGCTTGGCCGCCACGAAGAAGACCCCGAGCAGGACAGCACCGCCTGCGACCAGTGCCACGACCGACCCTCCGGCGCCCTGGCCCAGGAACTTCAGCAGTGCGAAGCCGACCGCGCCACCGGCGACCGCGGCCGGCACGGCGGCCAGGCACAGGCGCGCGTACGTACGCAGGACGTGCGCGCCGTCCAGGTCGCCGCCCAGCCGGTTGCGCAGTCGCCGCCAGGCCACTCCGACACCCACGGTGTACGCCAAACCGTACGCGGCGGCCATGCCGACGACCGCCCAGCGGGCGGGCAGGACCACGTAGCAGAGGGCCGAGACGGCCGCGTTGACGGCCGCCACGATGACCGTGTTGTAGAAGGGCGTCCGGGTGTCCTCGTAGGCGTAGAAGCCGCGCAGGACGACGTACTGCACGGAGTACGGGATCAGGCCGAGCGCGAAGGCCATCAGGATGAAGCCCATCGACTGGGCGGCCTGGACGCCACTGGAGGCGTACAGCAGGGTGCACATGGGGACGCCGAGCGCCAGGAACGCGAAGGCGACCGGGACGATGGCGACCGCGGAGGTGCGCAAGCCCTGCGAGATGTCGTCGCGGACGGCGCCCGGGTCGTCGTCGTGCGCGGCCCGCGAGATGCGCGGCAGCAGGGCGGCCATGACCGAGACGGTGATGATGGCCTGTGGCATGCCCCAGATCAGCTGGGCGTTGGAGTAGGCGAGGAAACCCGCGCCGGAACGCCCGGATGCCTTGCCCGCCGCCGTGGCGAGCCGCGTGACGACGATGACACCGGCCTGGTTGGCAAGCACGAACATGACGGTCCACTTGGCGAGCTTGACCGTCTTGCCGAGTCCGTGGCCCTTCCAGTCGAAGCGCGGCCGGAAGCGGAAACCGGTCTCCCGCAGGTAGGGCAGCATCGCCAGGGACTGCACGACCAGGCCGAGCAGGGTGCCGATGCCGAGGAGGCGGACGCCGTCGTGCGGGATCGTCTGGACGCCCATGTGGGACTCGGCGGAGGTGCCGTAGACCCAGATGAACAGGCCGAACGTGCAGATCATCACGATGTTGTTGAGGACCGGGGTCCACATCATCGCGCCGAACTTTCCACGGGCGTTGAGGATCTGGCCCATCACCACGTGCACACCCATGAAGAAGATCGTGGGCAGGCAGTAGCGGGCGAACGTGACGGCGACGCTGTTGGCGGCCGTGTCGTTGGCGATGGTCGGCGACATCAGCTTGATCAGCAGTGGCGCTCCGAGGACCGCGAGCGCGACGATGGTGCCGAGCGCGACCATGACGAGTGTCAGGAGACGGTTGGCGTAGGCCTCGCCGCCGTCCTCGTCGTCCTTCATGGAGCGGACCAGCTGGGGTACGAACACCGAGTTCAGACCGCCGCCGACGGTGAGGATGTAGATCATCGTCGGCAGGGTGAGCGCGATGGTGAACGTGTCACCGAGCAGTGCGGCGCCCAGCGCGGCCGTGATCACCAGGCTGCGGACGAAGCCGGTCAGCCGGGACACCAGGGTGCCCGCCGCCATCACGGCGCTGGACTTCATCAGGCTGGAGGCGCGCCCGGCGGGCTTGCTCGGCGGGGCGGGAGCCGGTTCCGGCGCGGCGGGCTCCGAGGGCGGCCCCGCCTGCTGCTGGTCCCGGTACAGGTGCGCGAACGCGTCCTGCTCGGGGAGTTCCTCACTCGCCTGCGTGACCAGGTCGTCGACGCCCACGAACTGCGTGGTCCTCGCGTCGTCGCCGTAGGGAAGATGGCGTGAGGGGCCCTCGGGCTCCGGTGGCGGGGTCTGCGCCCAGATCCGCGGGTCGGGCGCGTACTGCTGGGCGGCCGGCTGCTGGTAGAGCGGCGGCTGCTCGGCATAGGTGCCCGGAGGCGGCGGCGGGTGGGCCGCACGGTCGTAGAGCGCCTCGGTCACCGGGTCCTGGGCGGAGAGATCCTGCGACCGGTAGGGGTCGTAGGCGTACGCGTCCTGGATGTAAGGGTCCGGCGCGGGCTGGGGCGGCGGGACCTGTGCGTGCTGGGCGGGTGCCGGGGGCATGCCCCCGGAGGGCGCGGCACCGCTGCCAGCGCCCTGCCCACGGTCACCGTCGTACGGCGCGTTCATGGTTACCCCACCTCATCGTCCCCGGCCGACCGGCCACGACATAGCTCAATGGTCCACTTTCTCACCCGGGCCCGGCGGGGCCCCGCTTTCCGGACCGGTGTCCGGCGTCGGGTCACTCGGCTGCCCGGGATCAGTGTCCGGTGAACCGTTCGAGGGACCGGTGTCGCCGTTCTCCTCGGATTCATCGCGAGCCATGGAGCGCTTGCGGTGGGTGTACATCCTGATGCCCGCGAGCACCAGGAGCAGGACGCCGCCGGCGATGACCAGCATCACCGTCGGAGTGATCTCGGAGACCTGGACGGTGAACTCCATCGGCTCACCGTAGGGCGTGCCGTCCTGGGTGTAGAGGCGCGCGGTCACCGGTACGGGACCGTTGGCATTGGCGATGGCGGTGAACTTCACCGACTGGCTGCGGTCGCCGTCCACCTTCACCGGCTGTTCGCCGATGGCGTCGCCGTCCTCGCCCAGTTGCAGACGGGTCGGGCTCTTCGGCTGGAGTCTCAGCACCAGGTGGTCGACGCCCTGCACGAGTTTGTTCTGCACGGTGACCGCGATGGTCGCGCTGCGCCCCGACATGGTCGCGGTCGACTTCTGGATCAGGTTCACCTGGCTGGTCAGACCGTCCAGGTAGACCTGGACGCCGGTGCGGTAGGTCTGAGCGCCGCCCGGGTCACCGCGCCAGGACGTCGACATCTCCCGGTTGACCGCGTTGCCGAACGGCGTGACCACCCGGTCGGGTGCGCTCAGGATGACCTTGAACTTGTCCAGGGTGCCCTGGGTGTTCTTCATGTCCTGGAAAGCGTCGGTCGGCAGCTCCTGCTGGCGCAGCGAGTCCGGGTAGGCGCCGGTGCCGGGCACCTTCGTCATGGCGAGCGGATCGGGCTTGGCGGTGGCTGCCGCCGAGAGGTCGAGCGGCTGGGTCCAGCGCTGCGGATCCAGCGCGTGCAGTGCGGCGGCCATCGTCTGCGCCTGGCTGACCGTCGGCATGCGCTGCGGGGCGACGACGATGCTGCGCTGCTTGTCGGTGTCCTGGAGCGTGATCGCGAGCGTCTGCGCGAGGAACTCCTGCACGGCGAGCGTCGAGGTGTCCGCCCTCGACATGTCGCCCTGGAAGGCTGTGGAGAGCCGGGCGTCGGCGACGATCGCGTTGGTGCCGCCGCCGATGGGCCGGGCCGCCGTGGGAGCGTAGGGAATCGCGCCGTCCCGCAGGCTGTCGCTGCGCGCGATCACGTTGTGTGCGCCGGCCGAGGTGGCCACATCGATGATGGACGGGTCGACGGCGCCGTCCACCGGCCACGAGTAGTCGACCGACGGGGTCACGTGCAGGATCGTGTCGATGGTCTTCTGCGCCACCTCGGTGGCGCTCTGCAGATGGCTCAGCGAGCCGGGGACGTCCCGGCCGTGGTGGGCGAGCGATGCGAGGTCGGGGTCGGCGAAGGGGAGGGCCACGACCTTCTCGCCCTGGACCGCCGCCTCCAGCGAGCTCAGCCACGCCTTGGCCACGTCCTGGCTGGTGCCGGGGACCAGGTTGTCGCCGACCTTGATCTTGTAGTTGCGGGTCATCGCGTCGACGCTGGCCAGCAGATCCGGGTCTATGACCCAGGTCACGGGCAGCTGCCGACCGAGCGAGACCATCTGCTCCAGCTTCCCGCCGGGGCCGATCTCCTTCGCCAGGGAGTCGTCGGCGAAGACGGGCGTCTGCTGGGCGTCGGAGCCCGTCTGGGCGGTGAGGTGGGCCGAGGAGATCAGCGGCCACAGGAACGTGAGCTGGCTCTTCTTGCCCTCGGTGGCTTCCGGCTGCCACGGCAGGAAGGTCCGCTGGATGCCGAGCACCTGGTCGTACGGCTGATTCGCGGTCTGGCCCGACAGGGAAACGCCGAGCTGGTACACGCCGTCCTCGCCGAGCCCCAGCTTGGAGACCGGCACGGACAGGCTGAAGTCCTGGCTGATCCCGGTGTCCAGCCTCGGGAACTTGACGGTGAAACCGTCGCCGAGCTCCCCGGCGTCGGCGCTGGCGGAATATCCGCCGCGTGCGGCCGCCTCGTCGATCGCGGTACGCCCGGACAGCTTCGGCCCCACCCGCAGCCCCACATGGGCTCCGGTGACCGCCTGCCTGCCCTTGTTGGTGACCCGTCCGGAGATGGTCAGCGTGTCGCTCTTGACGGGGGCCTTGGGGGTCATCGAGTCGAGGGACACCTGGACGTTCTGCGCCGAGGTGGACTCCTCCGCCGCATGCGCCGCCGGAGCGGCCGTGGCGGACACCAGGCCCGCGAACAGGGGGGCGCCGACGAGCAGCGCCGCCGTGCGGCGCAGCCACCGGCGGGCAGGAGCGGGAGTCATCCCCTGGGAATGTGCCGCCTCGGCCACGCGCTTGCCCGTCCCTCGCTGTCGGTTGCTGCGTCCACGCATGGTAACGATGCGCACTGTGGCGAAGTGCCGCGGACTGCTCCACATGATCGGAAGAGTGCCGTACCGACGGCCGCTTCCGCACATCAGAGGACCGTAACAACGATGACGCTCCGGTCGGCCGGGCCACGTACCCTTTTCTGTTGTGCCGAACGCCAACGAAGACAATCCCAGTGCACTGAGCCAGGTGCAGCGCCGCGCGGTGAGCGAACTGCTGCGGGTGTCCCCTGTAGCGGACGATCTCGCCAGCCGATTCGAGGAGGCGGGGTTCTCGCTTGCCCTCGTCGGCGGCTCGGTCCGTGACGCGCTGCTCGGGCGGCTCGGCAACGACCTCGACTTCACGACCGATGCCCGCCCCGAGGCCGTCCTGAAGATCGTGCGGCCCTGGGCGGACGCCGTCTGGGAGGTCGGGATCGCCTTCGGTACGGTCGGCTGCCAGAAGGACGGCTACCTCATCGAGGTGACGACCTACCGCTCCGAGGCTTACGACAGGACTTCCCGCAAGCCCGAGGTGTCCTACGGCGACTCCATCGAGGAAGACCTCGTTCGCCGCGACTTCACCGTCAACGCGATGGCGGTGGCTCTGCCCCAGAAGGAGTTCGTGGACCCGTACGGGGGCCTCGATGATCTGGCCGCACAGGTGCTCCGCACGCCGGGAACGCCCGAGGAGTCCTTCTCCGACGACCCGCTGCGGATGATGCGGGCCGCGCGTTTCGCCGCCCAGCTGGACTTCGAGGTCGCTCCCGAGGTCGTCACCGCCATGACGGAGATGTCGGGCCGCATCGAGATCGTCTCCGCCGAGCGCGTACGGGACGAGCTGAACAAGCTGCTGCTCTCCGCCCATCCGAAGGAGGGGCTGCGGCTTCTCGTGGACACCGGTCTCGCGGACCACGTGTTGCCGGAACTGCCCGCGCTGCGTCTGGAGAGCGACGAGCACCACCGGCACAAGGACGTCTACGAGCACTCGCTGACCGTTCTGGACCAGGCGATCGACCTGGAGCAGGACGGGCCGGACCTGGTGCTCCGTCTCGCTGCGCTGTTGCACGACATCGGCAAGCCGAGGACGCGGCGCTTCGAGTCGGACGGCCGGGTCTCCTTCCACCATCACGAGGTGGTCGGCGCGAAGATGACCAAGAAGCGGATGACCGCGCTGAAGTACTCGAACGAGATGGTCAAGGACGTCGCCCAGCTGGTGGAGCTGCATCTGCGCTTCCACGGCTACGGCACCGGGGAGTGGACCGACTCGGCGGTGCGCCGGTACGTCCGCGATGCGGGCCCGCTCCTGGACCGGCTGCACAAGCTGACCCGCTCGGACTGCACCACGCGCAACAAGCGTAAGGCGAGCGCGCTGTCGCGGGCCTACGACGGCCTTGAGGAGCGGATCGCGGAGCTTCAGCAGCAGGAAGAGCTGGACTCGATCCGGCCCGACCTCGACGGTAACCAGATCATGCAGATCCTGGGCATCGGCCCTGGCCCAGCGATCGGGCAGGCGTACAAGCACCTGCTGGAACTGCGCCTTGAGAACGGACCGATGGAGCAGGATGCGGCCGTCGCGGCGCTCAAGGAGTGGTGGGCTGCGCAGGGTTGAGGTCATGTTTCACGTGAAACATGACCGGTCGTTGGCATGACGAAGGGGCGGTGTTTCACGTGAAACACCGCCCCTTCGCATGGGGTGCTACTTGGCGTCGCCCAGGCAGAGGGTGAAGGAGTTGCCCTTCTCCTTCCATGTGAAGGCCGCAGTGGTGCCGGTGACGCTCTGACAGGTCAGCTGCGGAACACTGGCACCAGGGCTCTTCTTGAGCACCTTGTTGGTCGCCTTGGAGTCCGTGCAGCTCACCTGCTGGATGTCAGGATTGTCGTCGGTGCCCTTGTTGTACAGGCAGTCACCGACGGCCAGTTGCTTGGCGTCTTCGCTGTGCTGGTTGACGTACCAGCCGCCGGCTATGACGATCAGGCCGACGACGATGCCGATCGCCTTGAACGCCTTCTTGGCGCCGCTGGGGCGCGTGCCCTGCGGAGCCATCGGAACCCCCTGGTAGGGCGCGCCTTGCGGCGGGAAGCCGGGCTGCCCGTACTGAGGGTTCTGCCCGTACTGAGCGTTGGGGTTCTGGGCGTACGGGTTCTGGCCCTGGGGCGGCGTGGTCACTGAGAGGGTCCCCTCGAAAAGGATGGCGATGTATGACGCCCGTAAGTTAGCGGGCCCCCGGGGCAACGCCGACACCGCAGGCCATTCTGTGGCCTCGATGTGACACTCAGGCGCGCGGAAAGCGGGTCATAAAGGCAGCTACCGCCGCGTAGATGAGAGACACCGTGATGACCAGGGCGGTTGAACGGCCGTCCGGCGGGAGCATTAGGGCAGCGACCGCGGCGGCGCCCACGAAGGCCATGTTGAACAGGACGTCGTACAGGGAGAAGATCCGGCCCCGGAACGAGTCGTCCACCGTGGACTGGATCACGGTGTCCGTGGTGATCTTCGCGCCCTGGGTGATCAGGCCGAGGACGAAGGCGGCGATCAGCATCGGGACGGGGGCGAAGGGCAGGCCGAGCGCCGGTTCGAGCACCGCGGCGGTGGCGGAGCACACCACGATCCACCGGTACGGGCCGAGCTGCGTCACCGCCCACGGCGTCATGACGGCCGCCGCGAAGAAACCCGCCCCCGAGACGCCCACCGCGAGCCCGAGCAGCGCGAGACCGCCGGCCCCCGTGCCCCGCCCGTCCGCCCAGGCGTAGCGGCAGAGCATCAGCAGCATCACGGTGAGGCCGCCGTAGCAGAACCGCATCAGCGTCATCGCGAGGAGGACCCGCGCGGCCGGCCTGCGTGCGTTCAAGTGCCGTACGCCGTCGGCCAGTCCGCGTGCGGTGGAGGTGATCACCGCGGCCAGGCCGGGCTGCACGGCCCCGGGGTCGGGCCCGAGCAGGCCGGGTGCCAGCCTCAGGGAGGCAAGCGCGGCACAGAGGTAGAGGACGGCGCCCAGAATGACGGTCGCGGCATCGGCGTCGATCACCAGACGCAGCGCGAAGGCCAGCCCGCCGCCCGCGGTGGCGGCCAGGGTCCCGGCCGTCGGGGAGAGGGAGTTGGCCATGACGAGCCGCTCGGGGTCGACCACCCGGGGCAGCGAGGCCGAGAGCCCGGCGAGGACGAAGCGGTTGACGGCTGTCACGGCGAGCGCGGAGGCGTAGAACAGCCAGTCGGGCGCGGTTTCGAGGACGAGCAGTGCGGTGCAGCAGGCGAGGACGCTCCGCAGGAGGTTCCCGTAGAGGAAGACCTGTCGGCGTCGCCAGCGGTCGAGCAGCACTCCCGCGAACGGGCCGACGAGGGAGTAAGGGAGCAGGAGGACGGCCATGGCGGAGGCGATCGCGCCGGCCGAGGCCTGCTTTTCGGGGGAGAAGACGACGTACGTGGCAAGGGCGACCTGGTACACGCCGTCCGCGGCCTGGGACAGCAGCCGCACGGCCAGCAGATGCCGGAAATCCTTCAGGCGCAGGAGCACGCACAGATCACGTACGACGGGCATTGGCCAAGCGTCACATACGGAAAGGGTCCCCGGGCGCACATGGCGCACAGGGACCCTCAGCAGTCCTCAGGGGTGCGAGCTCTAGCGCTCGACCTCGCCCTTGATGAACTTCTCGACGTTGGCGAAGGCCTCGTCGTCGAAGTACTGCACCGGCGGGGACTTCATGAAGTAGCTCGACGCCGACAGGATCGGGCCGCCGATGCCGCGGTCCTTGGCGATCTTCGCTGCGCGCAGGGCGTCGATGATGACACCGGCGGAGTTCGGGGAGTCCCAGACCTCGAGCTTGTACTCCAGGTTCAGCGGAACGTCGCCGAAGGCACGGCCCTCAAGACGCACGTACGCCCACTTGCGGTCGTCCAGCCAGGCCACGTAGTCCGACGGACCGATGTGGACGTTCTTCTCGCCCATGTCGCGGTCGGGGATCTGCGAGGTGACGGCCTGCGTCTTGGAGATCTTCTTGGACTCGAGGCGGTCGCGCTCCAGCATGTTCTTGAAGTCCATGTTGCCGCCGACGTTGAGCTGCATGGTGCGCTCAAGACGGACACCGCGGTCCTCGAAGAGCTTCGCCATCACACGGTGCGTGATGGTGGCGCCGACCTGCGACTTGATGTCGTCGCCGACGATCGGGACGCCCGCCTCGGTGAACTTGTCCGCCCACTCCTTGGTGCCGGCGATGAAGACCGGAAGAGCGTTGACGAACGCGACCTTGGCGTCGATGGCGCACTGCGCGTAGAACTTCGCAGCGTCCTCGGAACCGACCGGCAGGTAGCAGATCAGAACGTCGACCTGCTTGTCCTTGAGGACCTGGACGACGTCGACCGGGGCCTCGGCGGACTCCTCGATCGTCATGCGGTAGTACTTGCCGAGACCGTCCAGGGTGTGGCCGCGCTGGACCGTGACGCCCTTGTTCGGGACGTCGCAGATCTTGATGGTGTTGTTCTCGCTGGCACCGATGGCGTCAGAGAGGTCGAGGCCGACCTTCTTGGCGTCGACGTCGAACGCGGCGACGAACTCCACGTCGCCGACGTGGTAGTCGCCGAACTGGACGTGCATCAGACCCGGGACCTTGGTGGCCGGGTCGGCGTCCTTGTAGTACTCGACGCCCTGCACCAGCGAGGCGGCGCAGTTGCCCACGCCGACGATGGCTACGCGAACCGAACCCATTCCGGTTGCTCCCTGTTTGATCTCTTCGAAGTCCTGCGTGCGCAGGGCCTTCAGTTGGCGGTGTCCTCGGACGGATCCGGCCGGGTGCTGTCCCGGTGCCGGGGCAGGCCGCCCGTCTCTCCTGATGTGTGGTCCTGCTGAGCCGAGCCGGTTTCGGGGCCGGATCGCTGATCCCGTCCCGCCCGCTCGCTCTCGATGAGCTCGTTCAGCCAGCGCACCTCGCGCTCCACGGACTCCATGCCGTGGCGCTGTAGCTCAAGCGTGTAGTCGTCCAGGCGCTCGCGCGTGCGGGCCAGGGAGGCGCGCATCTTTTCGAGGCGCTCCTCCAGCCTGCTGCGGCGACCTTCCAGCACGCGCATCCGCACCTCTCGCTCCGTCTGCCCGAAGAAGGCGAAACGGGCTGCGAAGTGCTCGTCCTCCCAGGTGTCGGGGCCGGTGTGGGAGAGCAGCTCCTCGAAGTGCTCCTTACCTTCCGCCGTCAACCGGTAGACGATCTTGGCGCGGCGCCCTGCGAGTGAAGCGGCGAGCGCATCCTCGGGAGCGCTGCCCGGCTCCTCGATCAACCAGCCGTTGGCGACCAGCGTCTTGAGGCAGGGGTAGAGGGTCCCGTAACTGAAGGCCCGGAAGATCCCCAGCGAGGTGTTGAGCCGCTTGCGCAGCTCGTAACCGTGCATCGGAGCCTCGCGGAGCAGGCCGAGTACGGCGAATTCGAGGATGCCGGAGCGCCTGCTCATCCTTCGCCTCCTCGGTCGTCGGGGACCTTTATGCCGTGCTGATGTATCGACTCGATACATCAGCACGATAGGCCCGAGTCGCAGCTGCGACAAGTGGGGCCATGGTGAACGGCGTCACATCCTCAATTCATAGGAAGCGACTTGCCTGATTTGGGGTGACCTTCGGCCCTAGGGGGGTTTTGAGCGTGCGTAGTCTGTGCGCCATGCAGACCACTGTGTGCCGGGTGACGTCAGGGGGCGTCGGCGTGTTCAGCGCCATCGGCACATGGGATGCAGCGTGGACGCGCCCTTCACCGGGGAGCTTCGCGTACCGGGGGGACAGGAACCCAGCTGCCGTTTCCAGGCGCTCTCGCCTGCCCGAGGAGTAGTCGTTCGATGAGCGAGCACCGTCGCAAACCGTCGCAACCCCAGGGCGGTGGACGTGCCGCTGCCCGGCGCGCCGCGCAGCAGCCCTCCGGGCGCAGAGGGGCTCGGCCGGCGAGCGGATCCCCGGACCCCTCGGCCCAGTCGCCATCCAGTGCGTACGGGGCGCCGTCGGCGCCGCACGCAGAGGAGCGCGCCCCTGGCGGGCGGGCCGAGGCGCGCAGGGCTCAGCGGGGCGGCGCCCGCAGGCGTGCGGCAGACGGCGCCGGCCCTCCTGGCGGGCCGGGGCGCCGGTCGGCCGGGGGCGGCGCGGGCGGCGGTCGGCCGCCCAAAAGGCGGTTCATCGACTACCCCCGCTACGGCAAGAACGGCTGGCGTCGCTGGATGCCGTCCTGGAAGCTGGTCAGCGCCACCTGTGTGGGCTGCTTCGGCGTGCTGGTGGTCTTCATCGGTGTGGCGTATTACCTGGTGGGCGTCCCGGACGTGGCCCGCGCGGCGACGGCCGAGAACAACGTCTACTACTGGGCGGACGGCTCGCAGATGGTCGCCACCGGCGGTGAGGTGAACCGCCAGATCATCCCGTACGAGCAGATCCCGCCGGCGATGCGGTACGCCGTCATCTCGGCCGAGAACAAGACGTTCGAGACCGACAGCGGCGTCGACCCCCAGGGCATCGCCCGCGCCCTGCTGAACATGGCGAAGGGCGGCCAGACCCAGGGCGGCTCGACCATCACGCAGCAGTACGTGAAGAACGCCCGCCTCGACGACCAGTCGCAGACGATCACCCGTAAGTTCAAAGAGCTCTTCATCTCCATCAAGGTCGGTGCGACCAAGAAGAAGAGCGAGATCATGGCGGGCTACCTCAACACCGCCTACTACGGCCGCGGCGCGTACGGCCTGCAGGCGGCGGCCCGTACGTACTACAGCAAGGACGCCAAGGACCTGAACCCGAGCGAGTGTGCCTTCCTCGCCTCGCTCCTCAAGGGCGCGACCTACTTCGACCCGGCCGGAGCCCCGGAGATCGACCCCGCGGCCACCGCGCAGCAGAACACGAAGAACGCCACGGAGCGCTGGGGCTGGATCCTTGACCAGGAGGTCAAGGACAAGCACATGGACGCGGCCGAGCGTGCGAAGTACACGACTTTCCCGATGCCCGACAAGCCGAAGAAGAACGCGAACCTCAGCGGGCAGATCGGCTACCTCGTGGACCTCGCCCAGGCGTACGCGAAGAACGCCAACCCGGACATCGACCTGAACAAGGGCGGTTACCAGATCTACACGACCTTCGACAAGAAGAAGGTCCAGGAGATGGAGAACGTCGTCAAGGAGGTCCGGGACAAGAACATCGACCCGAAGAAGCGCCCGAAGGTGGACACCTTCGTCCAGTTCGGCGCCGCTTCCGTGGAGGTGAAGACGGGGGCCATTGCGGCCATCTACGGCGGTGAGGACGCTACCAGGCACTTCACCAACAATGCGGACGAAACCGGCGCCCAGGTCGGCTCGACCTTCAAGCCGTTCGTCCTGGCGGCCGGTATGGAGTACGGAAAGCGCGACCCGAAGAAGCCCGCGCAGCAGAGCGACTCGGACCGGACGCCTGTTTCGCCCGACAGCATCTACAGCGGCAAGAACAAGCTGAAGATCAAGAACTACGACGGGTCCGTCTGGAAGGACGAGAACGGCAACGAGTGGTTGCAGACCAACGACGGCAACCAGTCCTACAACCCGCCGAGCTACGGCATCGACCTCCGCTATGCCATGCAGGAGTCGGTGAACACCCCGTACGTCCAGCTCGGCATGGACGTCGGCACCGACAAGGTGAAGCAGGTCGCCATGGCGGCGGGGCTGCACGACAACAAGACCAGCATGGCCTCCTCCAGCGTTCCGTCGTTCTCCATCGGTACGTCGTCACCCAGCGCGATCCGGATGGCCGGTGCGTACGCCACCTTCGCCGCCAGCGGCACGCAGCGAGACCCGTTCTCCGTCACGTCGGTGAAGAAGGAGGGGAAGGTGATCTACCAGCACCAGGACCAGGCCAAGAGCGCCATCCCCGCCGCTGTGGCCAACAACGTCACGGACGTACTGAAGACCGTCGTCGAGAAGGGCACGGGAACGCACGCGAAGCTCGATGGCCGCGAGGTGGCGGGCAAGACGGGTACGACCGACGGCAACAAGTCGGCATGGTTCGTCGGCTACACGCCGCAGTACTCGACCGCCGTCGACATGTACCGGCTGGACGACAACGAGACCAGCAAGAAGCGCGAGTTCCTGGAGATGTTCGGAACCGGCGGCCAGGAGAAGATCCACGGCGCGTCCTTCCCGTCCACCATCTGGCACGACTACATGGACCAGGCACTCGGCAACTCTCCGGCCGAGACGTTCCCCGCCGCCGAGAAGATCGGTGACAAGGTCTACGGCTCTGGCATGTCGCCCAGCCCCACCGCCGTTCCCTCGCAGAGCACCTCACCCTCGCCGTCCCCGTCCACCAAGCCCTCCAGCACCCCGTCGCTGTCGCCCTCTCCGAGTCCCAGCAACTCGTGCAGCAAGTGGGACTGGAGCTGCACCGACACGGGTGGCACCAATCAGGGCCCGACGAACGGCGGAGCGGCCGGCGGGCCCACCCTGAGTCCGTCGCCCACCCGATCGAAACCCGGCGGCCCGGGGGGCTGGATCGCAGGACCCAACGGCTAGGTCCGGCCGACTGAAGACGAGGGGCGGTGTTTCACGTGAAACACCGCCCCTTCGGCTTGCGTGGAACCCTCCGCTTGGAGCCTCCTCGTTTCACGTGAAACACACCTCTCGTTTCACGTGAAACACCACCGCTCCCCGTATCCACAGCGGCGTACGGCAGGATGTCGGGCATGACGAGCGAGACGAGCCCCCGTGTGCACGAGGACCGGCGCGGAGCCTCCGCGGAACCCGTCGTGCACCCCACGGAGCAGGACGAGGTCGCCGTGGCCGGCAGCCAGCTGATCGGCGGCCCGCTTGGCCGCTGGGCCGGCCCCGGTCGCCACTGGCTCACTCCGATCAGGATCGTGGTGCTCGTCGCGCTCGGCATGTTCGCCCTGGGGATGGCCCAGAAGCTGCCCTGCTACGACTGGGCGTGGTTTCGGGGTGCCAATTCGCAGTACACGCACGCGTGCTACTCGGACATCCCGCACCTGTACTCGCTCCGCGGTTTCGCCGACAATCTGGTCCCGTACTTCGACCGCCTCAACGGCGATATGAACTACCTGGAGTACCCGGTGTTGACCGGCCTGTTCATGGAAGTCGCCTCCTGGCTGACCCCCGGCAGCGGCGACATGCAGCACCGCGAGCAGATGTACTGGATGGTCAACGCCGGAATGCTGATGGTCTGCACGGCCGTCATCGCCGTCTGTGTCGCGCGCACGCACCGCCGACGCCCCTGGGACGCCCTGCTCGTCGCGCTCGCCCCCGCTTTCGCGCTCACGGCCACCATCAACTGGGACCTGTTCGCCGTCGCGCTCACCGCTGCGGCCATGCTGATGTGGTCCCGTGGCCGCTCGCTCGCCTTCGGCATCCTGATCGGCCTGGCAACGGCCGCGAAGCTCTACCCCGTACTGCTGCTCGGCCCCTTGCTCGTGCTGTGCTGGCGCGCCGGAAAGTGGCGGGAACTCGGGGCCGCGATGCTGGGCGCCGCGGGTGCCTGGCTGGTCGTGAACCTGCCGGTCATGATGCTCGCGCCCGAGGGGTGGAAGAAGTTCTACACCTTCAGCCAGGAGCGGTCCGTCGACTTCGGTTCGTTCTGGCTGATCATTTCGCAGCGCACGGGCAAGGGCCTGGACACCGACATGGTGAACACGCTGGCCGCGCTCCTGATGGTCCTCGCCTGCGCCGGAATCGCGGTGCTCACGCTCACCGCTCCGCGCCGCCCGCGCTTCGCACAGCTCGCCTTCCTGGTCGTCGCCGCATTCGTCATCACCAACAAGGTCTACTCGCCGCAGTACGTCCTGTGGCTGATCCCCCTGGCGGCGCTCGCCAGGCCGCGCTGGCGGGACTTCCTGATCTGGCAGGCCGGCGAAGTCGTGTACTTCCTCGGGATCTGGCTGTACCTCGCCTACACGATGAGCGGTGAAAAGCATCAGGGGCTGCCGCCCGAGGGCTACCAACTGGCCATCGCCGCCCACCTGTTGACGACCTTGTACCTGTGCGCTCTCGTCGTGCGCGACATCCTGATGCCGGAGCGGGACGTGGTGCGTCGGGACGGAACGGACGACCCCTCGGGCGGCGTCCTCGACCGCGCCGAGGACGTGTTCGTCCTGGGGCAGGCGGCGCATCCGCCACGGCACGCGACGCACCGTGTCGAGGGGCCGCGCGTCGAATGGGGCACGAAGTCCCCCGCGTCGTAGAAGAGGCTCGGGCCCCTGACCGACGGCGGCTGTCGTCGGTCAGGGGCCCGATGTTCTGTGAGCGGTCGGCTCGCGACTAGCGGTCGACCAGGCGGTCGAACTGCGTGGTCGTGTGCCGCAGATGGGCCACCAACTCGTCGCCCACGTGCGGCTCCTGCGAGTCCGAGGGAACGAACAGGATCGACACCTGCATGTGCGGCGGCTCCGCGAACCAGCGCTGCTTGCCCGCCCAGACGAACGGCGACAGGTTGCGGTTGACGGTGGCGAGCCCAGCACGCGCGACGCCCTTGGCGCGCGGCATCACACCGTGCAGGGCCTTCGGGGCCTCAAGGCCCACGCCGTGCGAGGTGCCGCCGGCGACCACGACGAGCCAGCCGTCGGAGGCGACCTTCTGCTGGCGGTAGCCGAACCGGTCGCCCTTGGCCACGCGGGTGACGTCGAGGACGGCGCCGCGGTACTCGGTCGCCTCGTGGTCGCCGAGCCACAGCCGCGTTCCGATGCGGGCCCTGAAGCGGGTCTGCGGGAACTGCTGTTGCAGCCGCGCCTGCTCTTCGGACCGCAGATGGCTGACGAACATCGTGTGCAGCGGCAGACGGGCCGCGCGCAGGCGGTCCATCCATGCGATGACCTCCTCGACGGCGTCCGAGCCGTCGGTGCGGTCCAGCGGGAGGTGCAGCGCGAAGCCTTCGAGGCGTACGTCCTCGATGGCGGAGTGGAGCATGCCGAGCTCCTCCTCCTTGACGCCGTGGCGCTTCATCGAGCTCATGCACTCGATGACCACGCGAGCGCCGACCAGGGCGTGCACGCCGTCCACCGAGGAGACCGAGCGGATGACGCGGTCGGGCAGCGGCACCGGCTCCTCGCCACGCCTGAACGGCGTCAGGACGAGAAGATCGCCGCTGAACCAGTCCTTGATGCTGGCGGCTTCATAGGTGGTGCCGACCGCCAGGATGTCCGAGCCGAAGCGGGACACCTCGTCCGCGAGCCGCTCGTGGCCGAAGCCGTAGCCGTTGCCTTTGCAGACCGGGACGATGCCCGGGAACTGGTCGATCACGGACTTCTGGTGCGCCCGCCAGCGAGCGGAGTCGACGTAGAGGGTGAGCGCCATTGGCCGTCCGGACCTTTCTGATGGCTGCGATGTGTAGGAGGTACGAGGAACGAGGTTACGCAACCGGTCAGCGACGCGACATATAGATGTCGAGCGCCTTGTGGAGCAACTTGTTCAACGGGAAGTCCCACTCGCCGAGATACTCGGCCGCCTCGCCTCCGGTGCCCACCTTGAACTGGATGAGGCCGAAGAGGTGGTCGGTCTCATCCAGCGAGTCGGAGATGCCGCGCAGGTCGTAGACCGTCGCACCCATCGCGTACGCGTCGCGGAGCATCCGCCACTGCATCGCGTTGGAGGGCCGGACCTCGCGCCCGATGTTGTCGGAGGCACCGTAGGAGTACCAGACGTGGCCACCGACGACCAGCATCGTCGCCGCCGACAGGTTCACGCCGTTGTGGCGCGCGAAGTAGAGCCGCATCCGGTTGGGGTCCTCGGAGTTGAGGACCGTCCACATGCGCTGGAAGTAGGACAGCGGGCGCGGCCGGAAGTGGTCGCGTACCGCGGTGATCTCGTACAGGCGCTGCCACTCGGCGAGGTCCTCGTAGCCGCCCTGGACGACCTCGACACCGCCCTTCTCGGCCTTCTTGATGTTGCGGCGCCACAGCTGGTTGAAGCCCTTGAGGACGTCGTCCAGCGAACGGTTGGCCAGCGGAACCTGGAAGACGTAGCGCGGCTGGACGTCGCCGAATCCGGCGCCACCGTCCTCGCCCTGCTGCCAGCCCATCTTCCGCAACCGGTCGGCGACTTCGAAGGCGCGCGGCTCGATGTGCGAGGCCTCGACGTCGCGCAGGCGCTTCACATCCGGGTCCTGGATACCGGACTTGATGGCGGCCGAGTCCCAGCGGCGGATGACGACGGGCGGGCCCATCTTCACGGAGAACGCGCCCTGCTGCTTGAGGTGCGCGAGCATCGGCTTCAGCCACTCGTCCAGGTTGGGCGCGTACCAGTTGATGACCGGCCCCTCGGGCAGATACGCCAAGTAGCGCTTGACCTTGGGGAGCTGGCGGTACAGCACAAGACCGGCACCGACGAGCTCGCCGTTCTTGTCGAACCAGCCGAGGCTCTCCGAACGCCATTCAGTCTTGACATCAGCCCACGCCGGGACCTGGCAGTGGCTCGCCGAGGGCAGGCTCTGGATGTACGCCAGATGCTGCTCACGGCTGATGGTCCTCAGGGTCAGGCTCATGCGGGGCGCTCCTCGGCAGGTGTGTCCCCATGGGTACAGGGGCTCCGGCTCTCGTGCCGAAGCCTACTGGGCCGCAGGAGCGCCCAGGATGGCCGTACGGCACCACGCCGTACGGCCATCCGGTGGCGGTGGGTTCCGCGCGGCGGTCAGCCGCCGACGACACCGCCGAAGAGGCCGCCATGGGCCATGCCGAGGAAGAAGCCGACAGCGGATGCGCCGAGTCCCAGGATCAGCAGGAAGCGCTCGCGGGTCGTGGCCGAGATGAACTGCCCGTAGGCACCGGTGAGGATGCCGAGGAGCCCGGCCCACGAGCTGATCAGGTGGAGGTTGTAGAACCACGCCGTGGTGAAGGCCAGCACTCCCAGCACGACCGTGACGGCCGCGAACGTGTCCTGGAGGGGATGGGGCTTGCCGTCGGTCGCGAAGAGGGAAACAGGGGCATTCGGTCGCACTGCTTGTGCCATGGGGCACCTCCTGGCGGAAGGCGGCGAGGGTGACGCCGCACACACCCGATCTGTACAGACTGCGTCCCCTGCCCACCGGATTTCAACCGGAAGCGGGTCAACAGGTACTCTGAACGGTCTGCACCGGTGTCAGCCGTGCCCGCATGCCGTCCCGCTCCTCGTGGAGGGGGATTGTCAGTGGTCGCCGATACCGTTGCTTACGCATCACGACCCTCCTGCCACGGAACGACCGTGGCCGCTGAGTCCAAAGGAGGTGGGTTCCACATGCGTCACTACGAGGTGATGGTCATCCTCGACCCCGATCTGGAGGAGCGCGCTGTCTCTCCCCTGATCGAGAACTTCCTCTCCGTCGTCCGCGAGGGCAACGGAAAGGTTGAGAAGGTCGACACCTGGGGCCGTCGTCGTCTCGCCTACGAGATCAAGAAGAAGCCCGAGGGCATCTACACGGTCCTCGACCTTCAGGCCGAGCCTGCGGTCGTCAAGGAGCTCGACCGTCAGATGAACCTGAACGAGTCGGTCCTCCGGACCAAGGTCCTCCGCCCCGAGACCCACTGAGCTTCCGCTCAGAGGTAATCGGGTCCGAGTAGCAACACAGCAGCCAGCAGCAATCCCCGCCGAGAGGTTCATCCATGGCAGGCGAGACCGTCATCACGGTCGTCGGCAATCTCGTCGACGACCCCGAGCTGCGCTTCACCCCCTCCGGTGCGGCCGTCGCGAAGTTCCGTGTCGCGTCCACTCCCCGCACCTTCGACCGTCAGACCAATGAGTGGAAGGACGGCGAAAGCCTGTTCCTGACCTGCTCGGTCTGGCGTCAGGCGGCGGAGAACGTCGCGGAGTCGCTTCAGCGAGGCATGCGCGTAGTCGTGCAGGGCCGGCTGAGGCAGCGGTCGTACGAGGACCGCGAGGGCGTCAAGCGCACGGTCTTCGAGCTGGACGTCGAGGAAGTCGGCCCCAGCCTCAAGAACGCCACGGCCAAGGTCACCAAGACCACCGGTCGCGGCGGCCAGGGCGGCTACGGCGGCGGAGGTCAGCAGCAGGGCGGTGGCAACTGGGGCGGAGCCCCCAGTGGCAGCCAGCAGGCCGGCGGCGGTGCTCCCGCCGACGACCCGTGGGCTTCCAGCGCACCGGCCGGTGGCGGACAGCCGCAGGGTGGCAGCGGTGGCAGCTGGGGCGGAAGCTCCGGCGGCGGCTACTCGGACGAGCCGCCCTTCTAGGGCAGCTCGTACCCACACTTCTTGATCACACAGGAGAAACACCATGGCGAAGCCGCCTGTGCGCAAGCCTAAGAAGAAGGTCTGCGCTTTCTGCAAGGACAAGACCGCTTACGTGGACTACAAGGACACGAACATGCTGCGGAAGTTCATTTCCGACCGCGGCAAGATCCGTGCCCGCCGCGTGACCGGCAACTGCACGCAGCACCAGCGTGACGTCGCCACGGCCGTCAAGAACAGCCGTGAGATGGCGCTGCTGCCCTACACGTCCACCGCGCGATAAGGGAAGGGTGACCGAATAATGAAGATCATCCTCACCCACGAGGTCTCTGGCCTCGGCACTGCCGGCGACGTCGTTGACGTCAAGGACGGCTACGCTCGCAACTACCTGGTCCCGCGTGGTTTCGCGATCCGCTGGACCAAGGGTGGCGAGAAGGATGTCGCGCAGATTCGTCGTGCGCGCAAGATCCACGAGATCGCGACCATCGAGCAGGCCAACGAGGTCAAGGCTCAGCTCGAGGGCGTGAAGGTGCGTCTGGCTGTTCGCTCCGGCGACGCCGGCCGTCTCTTCGGCTCCGTCACCCAGGCTGACGTCGCTTCGGCGATCAAGGCTGCCGGTGGCCCGGACGTGGACAAGCGCCGCGTCGAGCTCGGTTCGCCGATCAAGACCCTTGGTGCCCACCAGGTGTCCGTGCGTCTGCACGCCGACGTTGTCGCGAAGCTTGGCGTCGAGGTCATCGCCGCCTAAGCGCTGCACAGCACAGAAAGGGCCGCATCCCTCAGGGTGCGGCCCTTTCGCTGTGTTCCAGGTGAAACGCGGACCCTCTGCCCTCGCTCTGCGTCCGCTCTTTCGCAGGGGACGCTTCGGAGGGGCGTTTCACGTGAAACAGGGTCAGCGGGTCGCGCCGGTGACCACCCAGCGTCCGGAGCGGGCCCGGACTACGAGGGTCAGCGTCCGGACCGTCATCATCAGGGCCATGGCCCACCAGAGTGCGGTCAGCCCGCCACCAAACGTGGGAACGAGCAGGGCGACCGGAGCGAAGACGACGAGCGTCAGCACCATGGCACGAGCCAGGTAGGGGCCGTCGCCCGCTCCCATCAGTACGCCGTCGAGTACGAACACGACTCCGGCGAGCGGTTGGGTGAGGGCCACCACAAGGAGGGCGGGCAGCACGGCATCCTGGACGGTCGGGTCGCTGGTGAAGAGCGGGATGAAGGCGGGTCGGCTGGCCACGACAAGCAGGCCGAGCAGTACCCCGAAGGCGATGCCCCACTCCACCATGCGGCGACAAGCCTGCTTGGCACCCGCCGCGTCGCCGGCGCCCAGATAGCGGCCGATGATCGCCTGACCGGCGATGGCTATGGCATCCAGTGCGAAGGCCATCAGATTCCACAGGGACAGGATGATTTGGTGAGCGGCGATGTCGGCGTCCCCCAGGCGGGCGGCGACGGCAGTGGCGATCATCAGGACGGAGCGCAGTGAGAGCGTACGTACCAGGAGCGGCACGCCCGCCCGTGCACTGTTGCTGATCCCTGCTGCGTCCGGCCACAGGGAGGCGCCGTGCCGCCGGGCCCCACGTACCGCCACGGTCAGGTAGACGGCGGCCATGCCGAGCTGCGCGATGACGGTTCCCCACGCCGATCCCGCGATGCCGAGCCCGGCGCCGTAGACGAGCCCGACATTGAGCACGCCGTTGACCGCGAAGCCGGCGACGGCGACGTACAGGGGAGTCCTGGTGTTCTGGAGCCCGCGCAGCAGGCCGGTGGCGGCGAGTACCACGAGCATCGCCGGGATGCCGAGGGCGGATATCCGGAGATAGGTGATGGCGTACGGGGCAGCGGTCTCCGAGGCGCCGAAGGCGCCGACGAGCCAGGGAGCTGCGGGCAGTACGGCGGCCACGACGGCCGCACCCAGTAGGAGTGCCAGCCAGATGCCGTCCATGCCCTGCCGTATCGCGGCTCGCAGATCGCCGGCGCCCACCCGGCGGGAGACCGCGGCGGTGGTGGCGTACGCGAGGAAGACGAAAATGCTCACGGCGGTGGTGAGCAGCGGCGCGGCAATACCCAAACCGGCCAGTTGCGGGGTGCCGAGGTGGCCCACGATCGCGCTGTCCGCCATGAGGAAGAGCGGCTCGGCGACGAGGGCGCCGAAGGCCGGAACGGCAAGCGACACGATCTCGCGATCGTGTCGCCGTCGGGACCGCCGCCGGTCGTTGTCCGGTGTCGCGGGGGCCTGTGTCATGCGCTCAATCTAATCTTCCACAGGTAATGGATGCAATGCACCTTTGGGTCTTACCTCGGGTGCTGAGGGTGGTTCTTGTGCGGGTGGTTCGCCGCGATCTTGACCCAGTCGGGAAAGTTTTTCTCCCCCACAGCCGGTGGACGGAGAAATGCCAGGTCAGGGCCGTGATGAAGGAAGGTCTATGACTTTGTCCACAGTGCTGTCCCCCGGTCCGTGCACAGGTTCCGGAGACTTCTCCACAGCATCCGGTCGTTCGTCCACATGCCCTGTGGATAACCAGATTGGCTGACGCCGCTCGCGGGCCTAACGTGGTCCGGCGCCCGACGCGCCGGAACCGGAGTCGGGCTTCTCGTTTTGTCAGTGTCGTGCCGTAGAAAGAATGGCACGGCTAGGTCCGCGGAGCGGACGGGAGGAGGTGGCCGGTGAGCATTCCCGAGCCGTTGGACGAGCCCTGGGCCGACACCGGTCCAAGTGACCGTCTGCCTGTTTCCCGCCAGCGCGGCGACAGCGAGAGCCGAGGCGGTCGCGGCCGTGGCAGGGGCCGCGACGACCAGCACGACCGCGGTCAGGACGACTGGGACGGGCCGTCCTCGGGCTTCGAGCGGGTGCCTCCCCAGGACATCGACGCCGAACAGTCCGTCCTCGGCGGCATGCTGCTCTCCAAGGACGCCATCGCGGACGTCGTGGAGATCATCAAGGGCCACGACTTCTACAAGCCCGCCCACGAAACCGTCTACACGGCGATCCTCGACCTCTATGCCAAGGGCGAGCCCGCCGACCCCATCACCGTCGCCGCCGAGCTCGTCAAGCGCGGCGAGATCACCCGGGTCGGCGGCGCCTCCTACCTGCACACGCTGGTGCAGTCGGTGCCGACAGCGGCCAACGCCTCGTACTACGCGGAGATTGTCCATGAACGGGCCGTGCTCCGTAGGCTCGTCGAGGCAGGCACCAAGATCACACAGATGGGATACGCGGCCGACGGCGACGTCGACGACATCGTCAACTCCGCACAGGCCGAGATCTACGCGGTCACCGAGCAGCGCACCAGCGAGGACTACCTCCCGCTCGGCGACATCATGGAGGGCGCGCTCGACGAGATCGAGGCGATCGGCTCGCGCAGTGGCGAAATGACCGGTGTCCCCACCGGGTTCACCGACTTCGACTCGCTCACCAACGGGCTGCACCCCGGGCAGATGGTCGTCATCGCCGCCCGTCCCGCCATGGGTAAGTCCACGCTGGCCCTGGACTTCGCGCGGGCCTGTTCGATCAAGCACAACCTGCCCAGCGTGATCTTCTCGCTCGAAATGGGACGCAACGAGATCGCGATGCGTCTGCTTTCGGCCGAGGCCCGGGTCGCCCTTCATCACATGCGTTCCGGCACCATGACCGACGAGGACTGGACACGACTGGCCCGCCGCATGCCGGACGTCTCCCAGGCGCCGCTCTACATCGACGACTCGCCAAACCTGTCGATGATGGAAATCCGCGCCAAGTGCCGCCGCCTGAAGCAGCGCAACGACCTCCGCCTCGTCGTCATCGACTATCTCCAGCTGATGCAGTCCGGCGGTTCCAAGCGCGCCGAGAGCCGGCAGCAGGAAGTCTCGGACATGTCGCGAAATCTGAAGCTCCTTGCGAAGGAGCTTCAGCTGCCGGTGATCGCGCTCTCGCAGCTGAACCGTGGCCCCGAGCAGCGCACCGACAAGAAGCCGATGGTCTCCGACCTCCGTGAATCCGGCTCCATCGAGCAGGACGCGGACATGGTCATCCTGCTGCACCGTGAGGACGCGTACGAGAAGGAGTCGCCCCGCGCCGGCGAGGCGGATCTGATCGTGGCCAAGCACCGTAACGGTCCGACCGCAACGATCACGGTCGCCTTCCAGGGCCACTACTCCCGCTTCGTGGACATGGCGCAGACCTGATCGGGCGGCCTCCGGCCCGGCGACGGGCATCTCCCTTGCGGGCGACGTGGGCCGGATTCCGCCTCCCGACCAGGCCCTGGCCAACTGCTAGTGGCTCGACCGCTCAGTAGGGTGAAAAGCGGTCGACCGCGGGCAGCTGCCCGGATAGACCTTGCTCCATGACTTCATCCAGTTCGCCCGTATCGCCGTCCCCCTTCGAAGAGCTGCTGCCGAGCACGCGCCGCGCCCTTCTTCACCGCATCGCAGTCGCCCAGTCCACCGAGCGGGCGCCCTCGCTCGTCGCGGCCGTGGTGCGGGACGGGCGGATGGTCTGGTTCGGGTCACGCACCTCCGTCGACGGCCACGGCCCCGATGCCGATGTCCAGTACCGCATCGGCTCCATCACCAAGACATTCACGGCGGTACTCGTGATGAGGCTGCGCGACGAGGGGCTGGTCGACCTCGACGACCCGCTGGAGAAGCACCTTCCCGGCACGAACGCGGGCAGCGCGACCATCGCTCAACTCCTGGCCCACACAGCGGGGTTGGCCGCCGAGACGCCCGCGCCCTGGTGGGAGCGGACACCCGGCACCGTCCGCCCCGAGCTCGCCGATGTACTGGGCGAGCAACCGCAACTGCACCCCGCGGGCCGGCTGCACCACTACTCCAACCCTGGCTACACGCTGCTGGGTTCCCTGGTGGAGGCGGTACGAGGAGTGCCGTGGGAGGAGGCCCTGCGGACCGAGATCCTGGAACCGCTGGGCCTCGACCGCACGAGTACGCAGCCGGCCCACCCCCACGCCGGTGGCTGGGCGGTGCACCCCTGGGCCGACGTACTGCTTCCCGAGCCGTCCGAGGACCTCGGTCTGATGGCTCCCGCCGGCCAGCTCTGGTCGACCGCGGCGGACCTCTGCCGCTTCGCCGTCTTCCTGGCAAACGGCGACGACCGCGTGCTGAGTGCCGACTCCGTGGCGCAGATGCGCACTCCTGCCGCGCCGCCCCAGACAGGGGACCGAGAGGGGGGCTACGGGCTGGGCGTGCAGCTCGCCCACGTCCACGGCCTCGACTTGGCCGGCCACACCGGCTCGCTGCCCGGCTTCGTCGCGGGCTTGTGGGTGAGCGCTGCCGGGGGTGTGGCCGCTGTCGCGCTGGCCAACGCGACGTCCGCCCCGAAGTGCGGAACGCTGGCCGCCGACCTCGTACGGATCGTGGCCGAGGCCGAGCCCAGCTTCCCGGAGCCCTGGCGACCCCTTCCGGAGGTCGACAGGGAACTCTTGGAGCTCACGGGACCCTGGTACTGGGGTACTCAGCCGTACGTCCTCAGGCTGGCGGCCGACCGATCAGTGGCCCTCGAACCCCTCCAGGCCCCAGGCCGCGCCTCCCGCTTCATGGCCGCCCCCGATGGCGCCTGGACGGGTCTCGACGGCTACTACCAGGGGGAGACGCTGCGTGTGGTGCGGCGGTCCGACGGCTCCGTGAGCCACCTGGACCTCGGGTCCTTCGTGTTCACACGCGAGCCGTACGGGCCCGACGCGACGGCGGTCCCGGGCGGCGTGGACCCCGAGGGCTGGCGCGGGGTCTGACGTTTCACGTGAAACGGGGAATCGGTGTTTCCTCACGGGGACCGGGCTGCCGTTTCACGTGAAACACGTCGGGTGCGCGGACTGTGGCTGATGTGGAACTCGGCCCTACAGGGGCTTTTTGAATCCCACGTGCGAGGCCTCGAACCCCAGCCGCTCGTAGAAGCGATGGGCATCGGTACGGGTGAGGTCCGACGTCAGCTGAACCAACTGGCAGCCCTGGCGCCCCGATTCGTCGACGGCCCATTCGATGAGCCGGGTGCCGAGGCCGCCTCCTCGTTCGTCGCCGTGGATGCGGACGCTTTCGATGACCGACCGGGTCGCTCCGCGCCGCGACAACCCGGGGATGATCGTGAGCTGGAGGGTGCCGACCACCTGGCCGCCACGGTCGGCGACGATCAGATGCTGGTTCGGATCGTCCGCGAGCCGGTCGAAGGCAGCACGATACGGGGTGAGGTCGTCCGGTGACTCGCGCTGTGCGCCCAGCGGGTCGTCCGCGAGCATTGCCACGATCGCCGGGATGTCCTCGGGCGCAGCAGGCCTGATCTCAAGATCGCTCATGGCGTCGGATCGTATGCCCGACTGTCTCAGGCAGCGATGTGAAGGGCTTCGACGGTGCGGACCAGCGGGGCCAGCTCCGGGATCTTCGCCGCTTCGTCGAGCGCCTCGCGAAGGGCTCTGTCGTTGGTGGGCCGGGCCTCGGCGAGCAGGGCGAGACCTGCCTTGGTGACGTCGGTGTAGATGCCGCGGCGGTCGGTGTCGCAGAGGTAGCGGGTCAGCAGACCGCGGTCCTCGAGCCGGGTGACGAGCCGGGTGGTGGCCGACTGGCTCAGCACGACGGCGTCGGCCACCTGCTTCATCTGGAGGTGACCGCCCGGACCGCTGTGTTGGCGGCTGAGGACGTCGAGGAGCGAGTACTCGCGGACGCTGAGGCCGTGCCCGGACTGCAGAGCGCGCTCGATATGGGTGTCGATCTTGCCGTGCAGCAGGGAAAGGGCGCACCAGCCCTGGGCGAGGGCGGTGAGTGCGGGGTCCGTCGCGGTCATGCGTCTGTCCTCCGTCCGGAGCGGGTTGTCACCAGGATAGGGCACGTACGCAATAGCCCGCGTTTGCAATTAATCGGCGTCTGCAATTATTGTGGACGCTTGTATGGCGCTCACGCAACCTGGAAAGGCACGTCCAATGCCACTCGCGCTCCTAGCCCTGGCCATCGGGGCGTTCGGTATCGGCACCACCGAATTCGTGATCATGGGGCTGCTCCCCGAGGTTGCCGGGACCTTCGGCGTCACCATCCCCACGGCCGGATATCTGGTCAGCGGCTATGCGCTGGGCGTGGTGCTCGGTGCTCCGCTGATGACCATCCTGGGCACGAAGATCACGCGCAAGCGGATGCTGATGGTGCTGATGGGCCTCTTCGTGGTCGGCAACGTGGTGTCCGCCGTCGCACCCGTCTTCGGGCTGATGCTGGCCGGAAGGATCGTCGCCTCGCTCGCACACGGCGCGTTCTTCGGGATCGGTTCGGTGGTCGCGGCCGATCTGGTCGCCCCCGAGAAGAAGGCCGGAGCCATCGCGATGATGTTCACCGGCCTGACCATCGCCAATGTCGTCGGTGTTCCCGCCGGCACGCTCATAGGCCAGCAGGTCGGCTGGCGTACGACGTTCTTCGTCGTCGCCGCACTCGGGGTGCTCGGTCTGCTCGGTGTCGCCAAGCTCGTGCCCGACATGCCGAAGACCGAGGGCGTACGGCTGAGGCACGAGATCGCCGCGTTCCGGAACGTGCAGGTGCTGCTCGCCATGGCGATGACCGTGCTCGGCTTCGGCGGAGTGTTCGCCGCGATCACCTACGTCACCCCGATGATGACCGACGTCGCCGGCTATGCCGACACCTCTGTCACGTGGCTGCTCGTTCTGTTCGGTCTCGGCATGGTCGCCGGGAATCTCATCGGCGGCCGCTTCGCGGACCGCGCGTTGATGCCGCTGCTCTATGTGTCCCTGTCCGGGCTCGCCCTGGCCCTGGCGTTGTTCACCGTGGCAGCCCACGACAAGGCTGCGTCCGCCGTCATGGTCTTCCTGATCGGTGCGCTGGGCTTCGCAACGGTACCTCCGCTGCAGAAGCGCGTACTCGACCAGGCCGCGGGCGCGCCCACCCTGGCGTCCGCCGTCA
Organism: Streptomyces sp. NBC_01431; assembly: GCF_036231355.1. NCBI lineage: Bacteria > Bacillati > Actinomycetota > Actinomycetes > Kitasatosporales > Streptomycetaceae > Streptomyces > Streptomyces sp. NBC_01431. Next base: position 4,065,464 of record NZ_CP109496.1, on the reverse strand, counting down.
ACATCGGTGCCTTCAACCTCGGCAACGCGCTCTCCGCGTGGCTTGGCGGCCTCGTCATCGCGGCAGGCCTTGGCTACACCGCCCCGAACTGGGTCGGCGCCGCGCTTGCCGTGTCCGCCCTCGTCCTTGCTTTCGTCTCCAGTCGGCTTGAGCGGCGTACGAACGCGGGCAGCGTGATCGTCTCGGGTGCCGTGCCCGAGACGGCTCGCGCAACGGCATCGCGTCACTGAATCAACTGCACTGATCCATCAAGGAGTTACCTCCCATGAGCACCGCCCTCGCTGTCTCCCCGCTCACCGTCCAGGACGCCGAAGCCCTCATCGACGCGGCACGCTCCGCCGCTGAGAAGGCCGGAGTCACCGTCGCGGTCACCGTCCTCGACGCGGGCGGTCATCTGCTCGCCTTCCGCCGGGACGACCGGGCCGTCCTGATTGCGGGAGAGACCAGCACGCGCAAGGCCTACACGGCACTCCAGCTCAACGCTCCGACCGCCGACCTGGTGGACGCGGTCCAGCCGGGCGGACTCTTCCACACCCTGCCGACGGCGCTCGACCGTCCGCTTCTCTTCATCGCGGGCGGTGTCCCCGTCCACCGAGGCGGCCGTCTGATCGGCGCGATCGGTGTGGGAGGCGGCGCCCCGGACCAGGACCACGGGTTTGCGACCGTCGCAGTGGAGGCTCTGGCGCAGCGTTGACATCGCCTGACGTCCGTCTCCAAGTGCCCGTGGGATCACGGCATATGAGGGGCGGACGCTCACGATCCTTCTGGGCCTCCCGCGCCGCGGTCGGTAAGTCCGGCGCGTCCCGGTCAGCCCGCAGCCACCGTCAGGGGTGCGAAGCGGCGCGTCCAGTCGCCGGGTAGATCCGGGATGCCGTGGGTCATCACCGTGTTGAAACCGGCCGACTCCACTCCGGAAGCCTTCAGCCAGCTCAGCAGGGCCTCGTGGCGCACATCCACATCCGTGCGCAGCGGGCGGTCGGTGCCGGCCGCGAGAGAGGCGACGAGAGCCTTCGCGGTCTCCGTGTCGCGGGCGATCAGCGGGCCCACCACATGGGTGTTCATATTGGGCCAAGCGGCCGCGAAGCCGATGAGTCCTGCCGAGTCCTCGGCGACGCGCAGCTGGTCGGCGAAGGCCGGCAGGCGGGTGATCACGTGGGTGCGGTCCTGGCCGAAGACCTCCGTGTCCAGTCGGAGGATCCTCGGCAGGTCCTCGGCGGTCGCGGGGCGGGTCGCCACCGTCGGCGCCGGGCCCGACGGTCTGAAGTGGCCCCTGACCATCTCGGCCCGGCCGGCCGTCTCGAAGCCCAGCTCCTCGTACAGCGGGCGGCCGTAGGGCGTTGCGTGCAGGGTGAGCGGAGTGCCCTTCATCTCCCGCAGGACGTGCTGCATCAGTCGGCGGCCGACGCCTTGGCGTGCGTAGCGCTCGGCCACCAGCACCATGCCGATGGCCGCGAGTCCTGGGCCGTACGAGGTCACGACGCAGGCGCTGGCCAGCCCCTTGCCGTCCGGAGCGTCGATCCCGTATCCGGTTCCGGCCACGAGCAGGAACCCCCACTTGTGCTCTTCGCGTGGCCAGCTCCGGTCTTCCGAAAGGTCCGCGCAGGCGATGCGGTCGTCGGCGGTCAGGCGGCGAATGGGGAGCTCGGCGAGCGGTGAGGGCATGAGGGTCAGGTTGTCTGACGCACTGCCGTGGCGTCCACCACTTTCCGGTTCTCGGCCCGGTGCTTGTGGCCACGCCTGGTCAGCCCCCACGGCTTGAGCACGGAGATCGCCGTCATGAAGAAGTACGCGCTGGAGGAGACGACCGGAGCCGCGACCAGGCTGATGTCATGCACACCGGCCGCGACCGCCCTGTTGATTTCCGGCCGCAGTGCGAACGCCGAGAGGGAGAGCGTAATCAAGGTCAGCCAGAACTTGATCCAGACCCAGCGATGGCGTGCGAGCCCCCACCGGGTACCCAGCGACAGCACCAGTCCGGTGCCCAGAGTGAGGAGCGCGATCGGCACCACCAGCCAGTCCCCGAAGACCTTCATGGAGCGGTAGGCAGCCTCCGTCATCGAGGCGGAATCCGTGGTGTACGCGGTCACTCCCAGAGCGAGCAGCCCCAGGGTGAGCCCCAGCCAGCTCACGGAGACCGCGACATGGGCCACCAGCCAGCTCCGGCGGGCGGGACGGCTCAGATGTTTCACGTGAAACAGCGCGCGGCGCGGGCGAATGGGTGCGAGGACAGAAGAATGTTTCACGTGAAACACGGTGCCGCCGACCGCCCCTCCAGGGCGTCCGGCAGAGGGAGTAACCCCACGTACTAGCCTCGGCGTACATGGCGAGACTTCACCTCTTCGATCTGGACGGCACGCTCATGCGGGGCTCTGCCGCGCCGGTCGAGATATCCCGGCAGCTCGGGCTGCTCAGCGAGATCGGCGAGCTGGAGCGGGAGCTGGCTACCGGGCGGATCGGGCCGCCCGAGTACGCGGTGCGGGTGCACGCCTTGTGGTCCGGGCTCACTGAGCTGCACGTGGCGACAGCCTTCGCGACCGCTCCCTGGCTCGCCGGAATCCGGGACGTCTGGCGAGAGATCCGCGAGCGGGGCGACTACTGCGCTGTCATCTCGCTTTCGCCTTCCTTCTTCGTGGAGCGTCTCCTGGGCTGGGGAGCCCATGCGGCGCGCGGCTCCCGCTTCCCCGAGGTGCCCTTCACTCGGCCCGTGGACCCGGCGGGAATCCTCAGCCCAGCCGCCAAGGTGACGGTCATGGGCCAGCTGTGCGCCGAGTTCGGGGTCGGTGCCGGGGATTGCGTGGCATACGGGGACTCCATGTCCGATGTGGAACTCTTCGCGGCGGTGCCCGTGTCGGTGGCGGTGAACGCGGACCACCATCTCGCCGGGCGGGCCACCCACACCTACAGCGGTGGCGACCTTCGCGAGGCCTTCGCCCTGGCGCAGGGCACGGGAGGCTGACGGCACTGCGCGTACGCCACGAAACGCGGGCGACCGAGGAGCGGGCTACCCCAGATCAGGGGCGTGCATAGCCCGTACACCCTCGATGTTGCCGTCCAGGTAGTGCCTGAGGGACAGCGGCACCAGGTGGACCGAGGCGATCCCGACCCGGGTGAACGGGATCCGGACGATCTCGTACTCGCCGCACGGCTCCTCGATTTCGGGGCCGTGCCGCAGGGAGGGGTCCATGGAATCGAGGCGGCAGACGAAGAAGTGCTGCACCTTCACCCCGGTCGCCCCGCCGTCGGCGCCGATGTGCTCGACGGTGTCGACGAAGCAGGGCACGACATCAGTGATCTTCGCGCCGAGTTCCTCGTGCACCTCGCGGTGGAGTGCCTCGACGACGGTGGAGTCCTCGGGTTCGACGCCGCCACCGGGGGTGAGCCAGTACGGATCCATGCCGGGCTTGGTTCGCTTGATCAGGATCAGATCGTCACCGTCAAGCAGAACGGCTCGTGCGGTGCGCTTGACCACTGGACGTACGGTCATGGGAGAAATGTGGCCCGAAGGGGCGGCTGCGAAACTCCTCGGGCTCCCCTGCTGCTCCTCAGCTCCAGTCGGCCGCTGCGCGCAGTAGCCAATCCTGCGCCCGCGCGATGTGGGGCAGGCCGAGTGTGCCGGTGCGCACCGCGAGGAAATAGGTGCGCAGCGGAGGCACCGGAGGATCCAGGAGCGCCACCACCTCCCCCTGCTCCAGCGCCGTCTCGCAGAGGTAGCGCGGCAGTACGGCGAGGCCCGCGCCGGCCACCACCGCCGCGAGGACCGCCCGCAGGTCGGGGGCGACCACCGTGGCCGCGGCAGCGGGTTTGGTGTCGAACACCGACGTCCAGTAGCGCGTCACCAGCGGCAGCGACTCGTGGACCTCCACCACGGGGACGGTCTCCAGGACGCGGGGACCGGTGTGCCGGAGCGAGCCGGGGCCGAGCCGGGCCGCCCAGCGCACCCCCGCCACCAGGACGTGCTCCTCGTCGCACAGCGGCGTCGCGCTCAGCAGCCGCCCGCGAGGCCGGGCGGTGGCGATCGCCAGATCGTGGTGGCCTGCGGCCAGTCCCCCCAAGGTCTCCTCGGCGCTGCCGAAGGAGGCCCGCAGGGCGAGACCGTGCGGGATGAGGCGAGTGAGCGCGGGCAGGGCGCGCAGTGAGGTGAACTCCGGTGGCCCGGCCAGATGCAGAGTGCGGATGCCCGCCTCCTCGCCGAAGCCCGACTCGGTGATCTCGACGAGCGCGTCCAGATGCGGCGCGGCCCGTTGAGCGAGCTCGTCACCGATGGTCGTCGGGGTCACCCCACGCGCCTGGCGCAGGAAGAGAGGGCGTCCCAACTGCCGTTCCAGGGTGCGGATTTGGCTGGTCACCGCAGGCTGCGAGAGCCCGAGCAGTGCCGCGGCCCGGGTGAAGGAACCGGCCCGGTGCACGGTGACGAACGTACGCAGCAGGGCGAGGTCCATGCTGCCCTCCCGTCCTGAACTGCCTCACGACGTCCCCGGCCGGATCCAACTATAAATATGTCGATAGGTCGCTGTCGCCACTGTGATTGGACACTGACGCACAGTCAACTAGCCTTGTGCAGGCGGTTCTTGGCGCGCGGGAACCGGGGCGGTCCGAGCCACGAGGGGGGAGGCTCGGACCGCCCGTGTTACGTATCGGATGTACTGCCCACCGGACTCATCCGGCGGAACCCGCCCGGTCGAGGGCGCGTTCCACATCCGCGATCAGATCGGCGGCGTCCTCGGCGCCGACCGAGAAACGGATGAAGCCCTCCGCCACCGCATCGCCGCCCCACCGGCCGCGCCGTTCCGCCGTGGACCGCACCCCGCCGAAGCTGGTGGCGTCGTCGACCAGCTGGAGGGATTCCAGGAACCGCTCGGCGAAGCCGCGATCCGGCAGGTCGAAGGAGACCACGCAGCCGAAGCGTCGCATCTGCGCCGAGGCCTGGCGGTACGACGGGTCGGTCGGCAGCCCCGGGTAGCGCAGTCCGGTGACCTCATCGCGCTTGGCCAGTGCCTCGGCGAGCGCAAGCGCGTTCGCCGACTGGCGGTCCGCGCGCAGGTGCAGGGTCGCGAGCGAGCGGTGGGCCAGCCATGCCTCCATCGGCCCCGGGATCGCGCCGACGACCTTGCGCCACTTGCGGATTCGCGCGGCGAGGTTTGGATCGCGGCACACGACATAGCCGAGCAGAACGTCGCCGTGTCCGGTCAGGCCCTTGGTGCCGCTGGCCACCGCGAAGTCCGCGCCGAGTTCGAGAGGGCGCTGCCCGAGCGGGGTGGCCAGGGTGTTGTCGACCGCGACCAGGGCCCCCGCCTCGTGGGCGGCCCGCGCCAGACGGCGTACGTCGCACACATCCAGGCCGGGGTTGGACGGTGTCTCGATCCACAGCAGCTTCGCGCCGTCCAGGACACCCAGTTGGGCATCGTCCGCGGTCGGCGCGGTGCGCACCTCGATGCCGTACGCCTCCAACTGCTCGCGGACCAGCGGCAGCGCCTGATAGCCGTCGTCCGGCAGGACCACCGTGTCGCCGGAGCGCGCCTGGGAGAGCAGCACGGCCGAGACCGCCGCCATCCCGGAGGCGAACACGATCGCCTCGGCAGCCTCGTCGGGGGACTCCAGCTCGGCGACGGCCCGTTCCAGGTGGGTCCACGTCGGGTTGGTGTCGCGACCGTAGGTGTACGGGCCCGCGGCTTCGCCGGGCAGATGGAAATGGGCGGCGAACACCGGGCCGGGCAGGGCCGGTTCGTACGCCACGGGGTCGGGGAGACCGGCCCGCACGGCTCGTGTTCCGTCACCGGGGTTCGTCATGCCGCACGCTCCACAACACATTTGGGGGTGGCCAAGGCTCAGTCCTTGTCGTCGGGCAGGACTATGTGCATCGCCCAGGACACGATCGAGATGATCAAGCCGCCGACCACGGCGGCCCAGAAGCCCTCCACGTGGAAGCTGAGGTTCAGCTTGTCCGCGAGCCAGGAGGTCAGCAGCAGCATCAACGCGTTGATCACCAGCGTGATCAGGCCGAGCGTGAGGATGAAGAGCGGGAAGGAGAGCAACTTCACCACGGGCTTGACGAGGAAGTTCACCACGCCGAATAGCAGCGCGACCAGAATCAGCGTCAGCGCCTTCCTGCCGGTGCTGTCGCCGGTGAGGGTGATGTTCTTGACCAGCCAGATGGCCACGGCCAGGGCTGCCGCGTTGGCGATCGTCTTGACTACGAAATTCTTCATGTGTCTGATCGTGGCAGACCTGATCGGTACGAGTGCAGGGGCAGAGGGCGATGAAAGAATTCCGGCTCGACGAGTTGGAGGCGGAACGGGCCGCCAATGACGGGGCATATCTGCAGTTCCTGCGCGAACGGAACATGTCGGTGGGCCTGTACGCCCTCGACGCGGGCGCACACGACCCGCAGTCCCCGCACGCCCAGGACGAGGTCTACTTCGTGGTCAGCGGCCGCGCCTCGATCACCGTGGGCCTGGAGACGACGCAGGTCGCGCGGGGCAGCGTGGTCTATGTGCCGGCCGGGGCGGCGCACAAGTTCCACCACATCACCGAGGACCTGAGGGTTCTGGTGGTCTTCTCTCCGCCCGAAAGCTGAGGGTCGCCCCCGATTCTCCCTAGGGGTTCGATCAGGGGAGTTCAAGGGCTGCGGGGCCACGCACGAGGTCCCCTCGCCCCTAGCATCAGGAGTGTCGAAAGAACACAACTCGTGAACTGAACGGAAAGAGGTTGGCCGATGGCCGCACGGGAGATATTCGCGGGGATGCCCTGGTGGGTGAAGTGGGTCGCCGTGCCCGTCATCGCCTTGTTCGTGTTCGGCGGACTGGTCGCGAGCGTGGTCGGCTTCCTGTTCGGGCTGCTCTTCAAGGTCCTGGTCTTCGTGGCCCTGGTCGGCGGTCTGATCTACGTCGTACGGAGGTTCATGTCCTCCTCGTCCTCCTCACGCGGCGATTGGTAGCGGAGTCGGGCGGAACTTGAGATTCCGCCCGGTCTCCGGAGCGGGCTCGACCGAGCCCGGCGTCGCGGCCGGTGCGTTCGGGGATTAGCCCGGCTGGGGGAACGGACCTGTGCAAACCCCCTTCCGCCGTGAGTCGGCCGTTAGAGTGGCGAGCCTTCGCCGCCCCCTTCGGAATCACGGGCCCGACCGCACACAACCGCCGGTCCACCGGTCCGTGCCGCCGCCTTCGGGACCGCGGCGGGCGCGGGGGCGGCCCCCGCAGGCGGGCGTGGCGCCCGTCAGCACGCCTGGGGGTGACCTGTGGCCACGGCTTCGAACGCCGCCGTCCCGACCCTGATCGGCTCGGTCCAACGGGCCCTGCGCCTGCTGGAAGCAGTCGGCTCCCACGCGGACGGCGCTCCGGCCAAACAGCTTGCCCGTGAGGCCGGGCTGCCGCTCCCCACGGCTTACCACCTGCTGCGGACCCTGACCCACGAGGACTATCTGCGGCGCGAGAAGGGAGTGTTCGTCCTCGGTTGCGCAGCGGAGCGGCTGGCGAACGGCAGCGCCCTGCAGAATCGTCGCAGCAAGATCGCAAACTCACTGGTGCGCTGGCGGGATTCCATTGGAGTGCCCGTCTACTTCGCGGTTTACCGCGAGGGTGAGATCGAGATCGCCGGGGTTGCCGACAGCCCCGCCGCGCCCGCCGTGGAGGAATGGGCCGACTTCCGCGAGACGGGGCACGCCCACGCGATCGGTCAGTGCCTGCTCAGCCAGCTCGACGACAGCACCCGTGAGGACCACCTCGACCGGCATCCGGTCCAGGCGATCACGCCCTACACCGTGCCCAGCCGGCGCGCGTTGCTCGACCGCCTGGCGGTTACTGAGCGTATGCGCCCGCTTGTCGAACGGCAGGAGTACGCCCTGGGCACCGTCTGTGCCGCGATCCCCGTCACGGTCGGTTCCAGCGTCGCGGCCATGGCCATTTCCGTACCCCTTCACCAGGAAGAACGGCTGCTGCCCGCGATCGAGCGGCTACGCGGAGAAGTGGGAAGTCTGCTCAGTTCGCTCGCGTTCTCTATCAGTATCTGAAAACTCACTCCTTGTGATCTGTTAGCGCTTACAGCACCATGGCGTCAAGAGGGCCATGGGGGATCAATCCTGGCCAGATTCAGCTAAAGCGGGGTACGTGTGATGCGTGAGTCGGTTGAGGCAGAAGTGATGATGAGCTTCCTCGTCTCCGAGGAGCTTTCCTTTCGGATCCCGGTGGAGCTGACGTACGAAGCGGCGGACCCGTATGCGGTGCGGATGACCTTCCACCTTCCCGGCGACACGCCTGTCACCTGGGCTTTTGGCCGCGAGTTGCTGCTCGACGGCATCAACGCGCCGACTGGGGAGGGCGATGTGCGGATCGAGCCCACCGAGCAGGGGGAGCTCTGTGATGTGCGCATCCGGCTTCAGGTGGGCACCGACCGAGCCCTGTTCAGGGCCGGTGCCGCACCCCTGATCGCGTTCCTCGACCGCACCGACAAGCTCGTGCCCCTCGGGCAGGAACGGACGCTCGGTGATTTCGACGGACACCTTGAGGACGCGCTCGGCCGCATCCTCGCCGAGGAGCAGAACGCCGGCTGACGCCGTCCCGCTACTTCTTGCGGCGGTGGCCACCACCACTGCGCACCGGCTTCGACCGTGGGGCGGGGAGAATGCCGGAAACCGGGCGGTCGGCCGAGACCACCAGCGCGGCCAGCGCGGTGGTCAACGGCACCGAGGCGACCAGTCCGATCGACCCGACCAGCGTGCGGACCACCTCCTCGGCGACCAACTCGCTGTTGGCCACCGTCCCCACACTGCTCTGCGCGATCGAGAACAGCAGCAGCAGGGGCAGTGCCGCGCCCGCGTACGCGAGGACCAGCGTGTTGACCACCGACGCGATGTGGTCGCGGCCGATCCGGATGCCCGCCCGGTACAGACCGCGCGGGCCCATCGTCGGATTCGCCTCGTGCAGTTCCCAGACCGCCGACGTCTGGGTGACCGTCACATCGTCGAGCACGCCGAGGGAGCCGATGATGACGCCGGCGAGCAGCAGGCCCGACATGTCGATGTTCGGGTAGAGACCGTGGATCAGACCGGTGTTCTCGTCGGTGTTGCCGGTGAGCGCGGCCCAGCCGATGAAGACCGAGCCGAGCAGGCCGATCAGGATCAATGAGGCAAGGGTGCCGAGGACGGCGACGGAGGTGCGCGCCGAGAGCCCGTGGCACATGTAGAGCGCGATCAGCATGATGGCACTCGCCCCGACGACCGCTACGAGCAGCGGATTGGAGCCCTGGAGGATCGCGGGGAGGATGAACAGGGTCAGCACCGCGAACGAGACCACCAGGGCCACCAGCGCCATCACCCCGCGCAGCCGGCCGACGACCACGACCGCCAGCGCGAAGATCCCGGCGAGCAGCGCCATCGGGACCCTGCGGTTCACATCGGTCACCGAATACTGCAGGTCATGGGGCGCGTCGGGGGCGTATGCCACGATCACGCCCTGGCCCTGGTGCAGTTGGCGGGGGGAGTCGGGCTGCACGATCTCGGTGAAGGTGCGGCCCTTCTCCTTGCCGGAGGTGACCTCGACGGTCGCTTTTCCGCACAGCCCCTGCTGGGAGCGGCGAGCCTCCTGGCCCTCGGCGGTGGAGGTGTCGCCGTTCGACGGAGTCTGACCGGCGTTGACCGACTTGCAGTCCACCTTGTCGACTTTGACGACCTTGGCCTGCTGGGTCTGGCGGTCGAAGCCGACGCCGGTGCGCTGGTGTGGCGGGGCGCCGCCGGGCCAGAGCACCACGAGACCGACGACCACCGCCGCGGAGAAAGGAATCAGCACGGCGGCGATGACTTTGCGGAGATGCTTCGACACAGGTGTGGCGGGCCCGTGGCTGTGAGAGTGGCCGTGCCCGTGGCCGTGTCCGCTCGACTGGTGCGGATGGTGCGGTACTGGTGAGGTCACCGCCTGATCATCGCAAGAACGGAGGGGGCCCTCTGTTCAGCGCGCCAGTGATGACGCTAGCGTGGTGACACCTTTGCACACGCGGGAGCTCGGAGCACCGGGCTGAGAGGGCGCTGAAAACCGTACGAACCGTACGGAAGGGCTGCGCCGACCGCCGAACCTGTTACCGGGTAATGCCGGCGTAGGGAGTAGGTCTCAATGACCATTCAGGATGCACGCACGCCTGCCTCCAGCACTGAGGAGAGCGGGAAGTCCATCGGCTGGCACAAGGGGTACGTCGAGGGGTCCCGCCCCGACCTCCGGGTGCCGGTCCGTCAGGTGCACCTCACCAACGGCAAGGACGTGACGCTGTACGACACGTCCGGGCCGTACACGGATCCGAACGTCGAGACCGATGTCCGCCGCGGCCTCGCGCCACTCCGGGAGAACTGGATCATCGGGCGCGGCGACACCGAGGAGTACGCGGGCCGTCCGGTCCGCCCCGAGGACGACGGCATCAAGCACACCTCGCCGCGCGGGGGCCTCAAGAACCTCGACGCGGTCTTCCCCGGCCGCCCGCGCCAGCCCCGCCGGGGCCGCGGCGGCCAGGCTGTCACCCAGCTCGCGTACGCGCGGCGCGGTGAGATCACCCCGGAGATGGAGTACGTCGCGATCCGCGAGAACGTCTCCCCCGAGGTCGTCCGTGAGGAGATCGCGGCAGGCCGCGCGGTGTTGCCCGCCAACATCAACCACCCCGAGATCGAGCCGATGATCATCGGGAAGCGGTTCCTGGTGAAGGTCAACGCCAACATCGGAAACTCCGCGGTCACCTCCTCGATCGAGGAGGAGGTGGACAAGATGACGTGGGCGACGAAGTGGGGCGCCGACACGGTCATGGACCTCTCCACGGGCCGCAACATCCACACCACGCGTGAGTGGGTCCTGCGCAACTCCCCCGTCCCGATCGGCACCGTGCCGCTGTACCAGGCACTGGAGAAGGTCGACGGCCGCGCCGAGGAGCTGACCTGGGACATCTACAAGGACACGGTCATCGAGCAGGCCGAGCAGGGCGTCGACTACATGACGGTCCACGCCGGCGTACTGCTGCGGTACGTGCCGCTGACCGCCCGCCGCAAGACCGGCATCGTCTCGCGCGGCGGCTCGATCATGGCGGCCTGGTGCCTGGCGCACCACAAGGAGTCGTTCCTGTACGAGAACTTCGAGGAGCTCTGCGAGATCCTCGCGGCGTACGACGTGACGTACTCGCTGGGCGACGGCCTGCGGCCGGGTTCCATCGCGGACGCCAACGACGAGGCGCAGTTCGCGGAGCTGCGCACGCTCGGCGAGCTCAACACGATCGCCAAGCGCCACAACGTACAGACGATGATCGAGGGCCCCGGGCACGTCCCGATGCACAAGATCAAGGAGAACATCGACCTCCAGCAGGAGATCTGCGAGGAGGCCCCGTTCTACACCCTGGGCCCGCTGACCACCGATGTGGCGCCCGCCTACGACCACATCACCTCCGGCATCGGCGCGGCGATGATCGCCTGGTGGGGCACCGCGATGCTCTGCTACGTCACGCCCAAGGAGCACCTCGGTCTGCCCAACCGTGATGACGTGAAGACCGGCGTCATCACGTACAAGATCGCCGCACACGCTGCCGACCTGGCCAAGGGGCACCCCGGCGCACAGGAGTGGGACGACGCGCTCTCGGACGCCAGGTTCGAGTTCCGCTGGGAGGACCAGTTCAACCTGGCCCTGGACCCGGACACCGCCCGGGAGTTCCACGACGAGACGCTGCCCGCGGAGCCTGCCAAGACCGCGCATTTCTGCTCGATGTGCGGTCCGAAGTTCTGCTCGATGAAGATCTCCCAGGACATCCGGCGCGAACACGGCGGCGATCTGAAGTCCGACGAGATCGAGGCCGGTATGGCGGAGAAGTCCGCGGAGTTCGCCGCGAGCGGGAACCGGGTGTACCTGCCGCTCGCCGACTGACTCCCGGGGCCGGGTGTTTCACGTGAAACCGGCTGTTTCACGTGAAACACACGCCCACGTCCGGTTGTTCAGTCCGGCTGGTGCTCCGGTCCGCCGAAGTCGGGGCTGGTGAAGTCCGGGCTCGTGAAGCTGGGATGACTGTTGGGGGAGGCGCCGTCGTCGGGGCTGTCGAAGCCCGGACGGTCGTAGCCGAGGGTGGGAATGCGGCCCAGAGGGCGGCGTGCGGCCGGGGCGCTGGGGTCGATGCTCGGGTCGGCGAGCGCGTCGCGCAGGAAGGGGTAGATGCCGCGTTCCAGCACGGCGTGACGCCAGGCCTCTCGGGCGCGGGCGACTTCCTGGGTGCGTTCGTCGGGGGCATCCGCCTCGCTGTCCTCATCGACGGCCACCACCTGGGTCGCGCCGTTGCGCAGCGCGGTGAGCAGCAAGCCGACTCCGGCGGCCAGTATCGCGGCGGCGGTCAGCGCGCCGAAGAACCAGCCCGCCGTCAGCATCGTGTCGGCGAACGAGGGCTGCGGGTGGAGCATTTTCAGGATGTAGCCGACCAGCAGGAAGATTGCGGCGGCGGTGCCGGCGAGCACCGGGGCCAGGACGGTGACGACGGCGCCGATGCCCGCGCCCGAGGGCTCCAGGGCCTCGCCCGCTGATACGAGGACGGAGGCGTCAGCGGCCTCGCCTTCGTCCGGCTGAGTGCGCCGTTGTTCGCGCGCCGCGACGTAGTGCTCGTACTCGGCACTTGCCCGCTCGGTGATGAAGGTGCCGGCGGCGAGCACCATGGTGCGCAACTGCACGGCGTTGAGGCGGTCGCCGATACCGGAAAGCTCGGGCCGTTCATGCGCGGTGCGCAGTGCTTCGTCGAGGATCCGCTCGAACTCCGGACGGTCCTCGGCCAGCAGGTGCGGAGCGCTGTTCATGTGCATCCCCCGATGCTCCGTCGGGCCGGGAAGCCCGCCTGGTGAACGGGCAACTGGGCGGAAACGGAGGAGAGCCTGCTACGGATAACCCGATGGTAGAGCCGCTACGGCACGGGGTGACAGGGTGTTTCCGCAAATGGCATACCCGGCGATTCGCGGAACGCCTTCCCTTTCAACCGTCAGCCATGCAACGGCAGTTGCTGGACCAGCAGCTTTCCGGCCATGGTCACTCCGCCGTCCATGGCGATGGCGAGACCGTCGGCGTACACATGCGGGCCCTCCACCACCGGACGCGAGTCCTCCTCGCCGTCCTCGGTGCCGACCTCGCCCAGGAGGTAGGGAATGGGGCTGTGACCGTGCACGACGCGCTGCCCGCCGTAGGCCGAGAGCAGCTCGCGTGCGGCCTGCGGGCCCGATTCGTCGCGGAACGCGAAGCGCTTGGTGAACTTGCGGAACAGGTCCCAGCACTCGTCGGCGTCGTTGCGCGTGAGAATGGCGTGGACGGTGTCGTTGACCGCCTCGATGGAGTCGCCGTAGTCCAGGTAGGCGGTGGTGTCGGAGTGCATCAGCAGATGGTCGTCCTCCTGCTCGATCGCGTCGAGCCGGGACATCCACTGGAGATGCACGTCCTGGAGCCGGTCCATGTCGGCCTTCTGACCGCCGTTGAGCAGCCAGGCGGCCTGGAAGGTGGCGGTCCCCGCGCCGGAGTTGACCGGCGTGTCGGCGAACCGCTTGGCGCCGATGAGCAGCAGCTCGTGATTGCCCATGAGGGCCTTGCAGTAGCCGCCGGCTGCCGCTGCCTCGGCGGAGAGCCGCATCACCAGGTCGATGACGCCGATGCCGTCGGGCCCGCGGTCGGTGAAGTCGCCGAGGAACCAGAGGCGGGCGGTGCCCGCGGCCCAGTTGCCCGACTCGTCGATGAGGCCCTGCTCGCGCAGGGCGGCCAGGAGTTCGTCGAGGTAGCCGTGGACGTCGCCGACGACGAACAGGGGGCCCGGCCCGTCCGGCGCCTGCGGCGCGACGGGCTCGACCGTCGGCAGCCGCAGGGTGTCCCCCCGGTTGATCACGGGCAGGTCGCGGGCTGTCGGCGTGTAGTCCTCGGAGGGCTCGTCGGCCGGAGTGGCGCTCGCGCCGGGTGCCGGAGGCTGCGCGAGTGGCACGGCGGCTTCCGGGGCGGCCGAGGCCTCTTGGTGAGGCTCCTGGTGGAACACAGGTGCCATCGGCTCCGGCCGGGCGGCCGGTTCCTCCGGGTTTGGTGCGGGGGTCTGTTGTGCGTACGGAGGTACCCGGAAGTCGCGCAACGTCTCCGTCCGCACGGGTCCCTGACCGGCCCCCTGAGTCATCGACCCCTCCACCACCGTCGCGCCGCCGTACACCGTAGGAGCCTCCAGGTCGGGAGGGGAACCGTGGTGTCGTGCGCCCATCATAGGAATGAGCCGCATGCTGTGTGACGCACCAGGGGTGGTCAATCCGGGTGCGGGCGACGTTTGCTGGTTGTTACGTCCCTAATATGCCGGTCTGGTCCCGGCCGATCCCTGCGGTTCGACCAGCTCCCGAGTCCCGCACCGGCCGGTCGGTGGGTGCCGACCGGCCGCGGATCACTCCTTGTTCGGGCCGGGTTGGCCTTTTGCCGGGGAGCGGGGCGGGCTGACCGTGGTGCGAGGCGGACGGCGCTGGGACGAGGTCCGCACGATCAATTCGGTCGGTATCACCTGCTCGATCGGGTGACCGTTGTCGATCCCTTCGATCGCGTCGATGAGGAGCTGGACGACCGTCGTGCCGATGCGGCGCGGTTTGAGCGAGAGCGTGGTGATGGGCGGTTCGGTGGTGGCGTACACGGTGGACTCGCTGCAGCACACGAGGAGCAGGTCCTCGGGCACCCGCAGCCCGTACCGCCGGGCGGCCGCGAGCAGATCCGTCCCGTTGGGGTCGAAGAGGCCATACACGGCGTCGGGCCGGTCCGGTCGGGCGAGCAGCCGGTCGGCTGCGACGGCGCCCGCACAGGGGTCGTGGGCCGGGTAGGACTCGTACACGGGGTCCTGGCCGACGCGTTCGCACCAGCTCAGATAAGCCTCGGTGGACAGCCGGGTGTAGGTGTCGGTGGTGGTTCCGGTGAGCAGGCCGATCCGGCGGGCGCCCGCGGCGGCGAGATGGTCGAGCAGGTCGAGTACGGCGGCCTCGTGGTCGTTGTCCACCCAGGCCGTGACGGGCAGGGAGCCCGCCGGGCGGCCGTCGGAGACGACCGGGAGGCCTTGGCGTACGAGTTCGGTGACGACGGGGTCCTGGTCGGAGGGGTCGATGACGACGGTGCCGTCGAGGGCGACGTTCGACCAGACGTCCGCCGGGCTGCGGCGTGAGGTGGCGGGCAGGATGACAAGGGCGTAGCCGCGGGCCAGCGCCGCCGAGGTGGCGGCTCTCGCCATCTCGGCGAAGTACGCGAATTCGGTGAAGGTGAAAGGTTCATCCCCGTACGTGGTCACGGTCAGGCCGATGAGGCCGGACTTTCCGGTACGGAGCGTGCGGGCCGCTGCGGATGGGCGATAGCCCAGCCGGTCTGCGACCTCGCGGACGTGTCGGCGGGTGGCGTCGGGGAGCCGCCCCTTGCCGTTGAGCGCGTCGGAGACGGTCGTGATGGAGACACCGGCGGCGGCGGCCACGTCCCGAATGCCCGCCCGCCCCAGCCGGCGACCGGTCGACCGGCTCACCTGGTGCTTCCCTGCTGCTGTCATGGCGAGCCGATAGTAGGGCGATGACAGGCGGTTGGCCCTGGTGCATATGCGCGCGTTGACAGACACGTTTCTGCATGATCGAAGCACCTTAATCACCTTGAAATGCAAGGCAGTTGAGGGCAATGACGTAATGGTGGAGGTTGTCGACCCGTACGCGGCTGGTAACTGTCAGAGGTCTCGGCGAGGTCTCAACTCACCCTCACGGGTGATGCGCGCCACGGCGCGAGCCACCGGCGTGCGCACAGAACGGCAGCGCTCCCCCTCCCCGCGCGCCCGCCACGAAACCGGCTCCCGTCCGCTATTCGCAGGGGAGCCGAATCCTCATAAGGTAAGAAGCATTGGATGTGTACGCGGCTGTCCGCGGCGGCGCGCGCAGTACGTGCACGGAACGGTCGAGGAGGACCTGCGGTGAGCGAGACGAGCCCCAAGCTGCGCGCCGAGCTGGACGGCATCCCCACCTACAAGCCCGGCAAGCCCGCGGCGTCCGACGGCCCGGTCGCCTACAAGCTCTCCTCGAACGAGAACCCGTACCCGCCGCTTCCCGGAGTGATGGAGAGCGCGATGTCGGCCGCCGGGAACTTCAACCGGTACCCGGACATGGCGTGCACCGGATTGATGAACGAGCTGTCCGAGCGTTTCGGTGTTCCCCTGGAGCATCTGGCCACCGGCACGGGATCGGTGGGGGTGGCGCAGTCGCTGATCCAGTCCACCTCCGGCCCCGGTGACGAGGTCATGTACGCCTGGCGCTCCTTCGAGGCGTACCCGATCATCACCCAGATCAGTGGAGCGACGTCCGTCCGCGTGCCGCTGACCCCCGGCGAGGTGCACGACCTCGACGCAATGGCCGACGCGATCACCGACCGGACCCGGCTGATCTTCGTCTGCAACCCGAACAACCCGACCGGCACGGTGGTGCGCCGGGCCGAGCTGGAGCGCTTCCTCGACCGGGTGCCCTCCGACGTCCTGGTGGTGCTCGACGAGGCGTACCGGGAGTTCATTCGCGACGCCGAGGTGCCGGACGGCATCGAGATCTACCGCGAGCGGCCGAACGTGGCAGTCCTGCGCACCTTCTCCAAGGCGTACGGGCTCGCCGGGCTGCGGGTCGGTTTCGCGGTCGCCCACGAGCCGGTCGCGGCGGCGCTGCGCAAGACGGCCGTGCCCTTCGGTGTCAGCCAGCTCGCGCAGGATGCGGCGGTCGCCTCACTGCGTGCCGAGGACGAACTGATGGGCCGTGTCGGCGCGTTGGTGTGCGAGCGGAACAGGGTGCACGAGGGACTGGTGAAGCAGGGCTGGACCGTGCCCGAGACGCAGGCGAACTTCGTCTGGCTGCGCCTTGGGGAGCGCACGATCGAATTCGCCGCGGCGTGCGAGGAGGCGGGCGTGGTGGTCCGGCCGTTCGCGGGCGAGGGCGTGCGCGTCACGATCGGTGAGAACGAGGCCAATGATCTGTTCCTGAAGGTCGCGGAGGGCTTCCGCAAGCAGATCTGACGGGCCTCGGGGCTGGTGTCCGCGCCGGGCGCGGGCTCGGTCACCAGCCCTCAGAGGGCGTCTACCCGGATCGGGTCGCCGGAGCGGACCGTGGCCAGCAGCCGCGGGTCGCCGTCGACGCGGCCCAGGATGTTGCAGGGACTCGCGAGCCGGCACTCCTCGCCACGCGAGATGGGAGTGGGGCCGTACGGCAGCGCGAGCGCATCGCCGTCGGTCCAGAACGCCACCGTGCCCGGCTCCACCACCTGCTGGGCGCCCGGCTCCGGGGCGGGGGAGACCGGGGTGTCGAAGTAGACCTCCTCGCCCCAGGTGTGGGCGGTGGAGGTGATCGGGAGTACCCCCGCGAGCGCCGCGCTCGTGGGGGTTTCGTCGAGTGTCGCGGTGAGGCTTCCCGCGGGCCATGAGATGCGTATGCGCAGAGGGTTCTCCATGGCGCAGCATTCAACAATATGTTGAAGCTCTCGGGAAGGGGGTGTCCGCGTTTAGGGACCCCCCCCCCGCTGAAGCATCCGGCAGCCTGTGCGACATAATGCTTGTGAATGTGAACGCGTTCACAAGCTGTCCTGTTGCTCCCATGATCGGTGGGATTAAAAGGGCAAGCTGCGGCTGTGACCACGGCGACGTAAGGAGAGTGACGACGTGGACCTGGCTCTGGCGCCGGAAACCCTGGCGCGATGGCAGTTCGGCATCACCACCGTCTACCACTTCCTCTTCGTCCCTCTGACGATCTCGCTCGCCGCACTTGTCGCGGGGCTGGAGACCGCCTGGGTGCGAACGGGCAAGGAGAAGTACCTCAGGGCGACGAAGTTCTGGGGCAAGCTCTTTCTGATCAACATCGCGATGGGCGTCGTCACCGGCATCGTCCAGGAGTTCCAGTTCGGCATGAACTGGTCCGACTACTCGCGATTCGTCGGTGACGTCTTCGGCGCCCCGCTCGCCTTCGAGGCGCTCATCGCCTTCTTCTTCGAGTCCACCTTCATCGGGCTGTGGATCTTCGGCTGGGACAAGCTGCCGAAGAAGATCCACTGCGCCTGCATGTGGATGGTCTCCATCGGCACCATGCTTTCCGCCTACTTCATCCTGGCGGCCAACTCCTGGATGCAGCACCCGGTCGGCTACAAGCTCAACAAGGCCACCGGCCGTGCGGAGCTGACCGACTTCTGGCACGTCCTCACCCAGGACACCACCCTCGTCGTCGTCTTCCACACGCTGACCGCGGCGTTCCTCACCGGCGGCGCGTTCATGGTCGGTGTCGCCGCCATCCATCTGCGCCGCAAGAAGCACATACCGGTGATGCGGATGTCGCTGCGGCTCGGCCTGGTCACGCTGGTGATAGGCGGACTGCTCACGGCCGTCAGCGGTGACTCGTTGGGCAAGGTCATGTTCAAGCAGCAGCCGATGAAGATGGCGGCCGCCGAGGCGCTGTGGGACGGACAGAACTCCGCTCCCTTCTCGGTCTTCGCCATCGGCGATGTGGCCAAGGGCCACAACGACGTCGAGATCTCCGTGCCCGGAATACTGTCCTTCCTGGCCGACAGCAACTTCTCCTCGTACGTCCCCGGCATCAACGACGTGAACAAGTCGGAGCAGCAGAAGTTCGGGCCCGGCGACTACCGGCCCAACATCCCGGTCACCTTCTGGGGCTTCCGCTGGATGATCGGCTTCGGTATGACGTCGTTCGCCATCGGCCTGGTCGGGCTGTGGCTGACCCGCAAGAAGTTCATGCTGGCGCCGGGGATGCGGACCGGTGAGGACGAAGTGCCGAACCTGGTGCTCTTCAAGAGCAAGCCGCTCGGCGCCCGCCTGACCAAGTGGTATTGGTTCTGCGCCGTCTGGACGCTCGGCTTCCCGCTGATCGCCAACTCGTGGGGCTGGATCTTCACCGAGATGGGCCGTCAGCCCTGGGTCGTGTACGGCGTGCTGCGCACGAGGGACGCGGTGTCCCCCAGCGTCTCGCAGGGCGAAGTCCTCACCTCGATGATCGTCTTCACGTTGCTCTACGCCGTGCTCGCGGTGATCGAAGTCAGGTTGCTCGTCAAGTACGTCAAGGCCGGACCGCCCGAGTTGACCGAGTCCGACCTCAATCCGCCCACCAAGATCGGCGGGGACGACCGCGACCCCGACCGGCCGATGGCCTTCTCGTACTGAGGCTGAGGAGATCGAGGCATGGAACTCCACGACGTCTGGTTCGTACTCATCGCCGTCCTGTGGATCGGCTACTTCTTCCTGGAGGGCTTCGACTTCGGAATCGGCGTCCTGACGAAGCTGCTGGCCAGGGACCGCACCGAGAAGCGCGTCCTGATCAACACCATCGGTCCCGTCTGGGACGGCAACGAGGTCTGGCTGCTCACGGCCGGCGGCGCGACCTTCGCCGCCTTCCCCGAGTGGTACGCGACGCTCTTCTCCGGCTTCTACCTACCGCTGCTGATCATCCTGATCTGCCTGATCGTCCGCGGTGTCGCCTTCGAATACCGGGCCAAGCGGCCGGAGGAGAACTGGCAGCGCAACTGGGAGCAGGCGATCTTCTGGGCCTCGCTCATCCCGGCGTTCCTGTGGGGCGTGGCGTTCGCCAACATCGTGCACGGGGTGAAGATCGATGCCCACAAGGAGTACGTGGGCACCTTCTGGGATCTGTTCAACCCGTACTCGATCCTGGGCGGCCTGGTCACGCTCTTCCTCTTCACCTTCCACGGTGCGGTGTTCGCCTCACTCAAGACGCTCGGTGACATCCGGGAGCGGGCGCGGGCGCTGGCGTTCAAGCTGGGTCTTGCTACGGCCGTGCTGGCGCTCGGCTTCCTGATCTGGACCCAGGCCTCGCGCGGCGACACGAAGAGCCTGGTCGCGATGGTCATCGCCGTACTGGCGCTGGTCGGCGCGATCGGGGCGATCAAGGCCGGGCGGGAGGGCTGGTCCTTCGCGCTGTCGGGCATCACGGTCGCGGCAGCGGTGGCGACGCTCTTCCTGAGCCTCTTCCCGAACGTCATGCCGTCCTCGCTGAACGACGCCTGGAACCTCACGGTCTCCAACGCCTCGTCCACTCCCTACACCCTGAAGATCATGACCTGGTGTGCGGGCGTCGCGACCCCGATCGTGCTGCTGTACCAAGGCTGGACCTACTGGGTGTTCCGCAAGCGGATCGGCACCCAGAGCATCGCTGATGCGCACTGAGGCCTTTGAAGGGCTTCCACCGAGGCCTCGGCGGGGTGTGTTTCACGTGAAACACACCCCTGTGGCCCGACTCTCGTCTTCCAGTTGGGGATGTTTCACGTGAAACCGATCGACCCGCGACTGCTCCGGTACGCCCGTGCCACCCGCTTCTTCCTGGCGGCGGTGGTGGCCCTCGGTCTCGTGGGCGCGGCCCTGATCATCGCCCAGGCGATGCTCATCGCCGAGGTCGTGGTCGGTGCCTTCCAGCACGGCCATGACGCGGCCGGGTTGAGGACGCCGCTGCTGTTCCTGGCGGCGGTCGCGGTCGGGCGGGGTGTGGTCTCCTGGTTGACGGATCTCGCCGCTCACCGGGCGAGCGCGGCGGTCAAGTCGGAGCTGCGAGGGCGGCTCCTGGAACAGGCGACGTGTCTCGGACCCGAGTGGCTGGTGGGACAGCGCACCGGATCGTTGGTCGCGCTCGCGACGCGCGGTGTCGACGCGCTCGACGACTACTTCGCGCGCTATCTGCCGCAGCTGGGCCTCGCCATCGTGGTGCCGGTGGCCGTCCTCGCCCGGATCGTCACCGAGGACTGGGTATCGGCGGCGACCATCGTCGTCACCCTGCCGCTGATCCCGCTGTTCATGGTGCTCATCGGCTGGGCCACCCAGTCGCAGATGGACCGCCAGTGGCGACTGCTCTCCCGCCTTTCGGGGCACTTCCTCGACGTGGTAGCCGGGTTGCCCACGCTGAAGGTGTTCGGACGGGCCAAGGCGCAGGCCGAGTCGATCAGGGCGATCACCTCGGACTACCGCAGAGCCACTTTGAAGACCCTGCGCATAGCGTTCATCTCCTCGTTCGCCCTTGAACTGCTCGCGACGATCTCGGTGGCGCTCGTCGCGGTCGGGATCGGCATGCGCCTGGTCCACGGCGACCTCGACCTCTACACCGGCCTGGTGATCCTGGTCCTCGCCCCCGAGGCCTATCTGCCGTTGCGTCAGGTCGGGGCGCAGTACCACGCGGCGGCGGAGGGGCTCTCGGCAGCGGAGGAGATCTTCGACGTCCTGGAGACCCCACTGCCCCAGGGCGGTGGCGACAAGGTCCCGGCCGGTCCCGTCCGTATCGAAGCCGACGCGGTGACCGTGCGGCACCCCGGACGTACGGAACCGTCCCTGGCGGCCGCCTCGCTCGTGGTGGAGCCCGGCGAGACGGTCGCGCTGACCGGGCCGAGCGGAGTGGGGAAGTCGACGCTCCTGAACGCCGTGCTCGGCTTCGTGGCCCCGCAAGAGGGCGGCCGGATCCTCGTCTCCGGCAGCGACCTCAGCACGCTGTCCCTGACGGACTGGCACGAGCGGATCGCATGGGTACCTCAGCGGCCGCACCTCTTCGCGGGGACGATCGCGGAGAACGTACGCCTTGCCAGGCCGGACGCGGACGATGCGGCCGTGCTCGACGCGCTGCGAGATGCCGGAGCGCACGGCTTCGTGTCCGCACTGCCCAGCGGTGCCGACACCGTCCTCGGTGAGGGCGGCGCGGGACTCTCGGCGGGACAGCGGCAACGCCTCGCGCTGGCCCGCGCGTTCCTGGCCGACCGGCCGGTGCTGCTGCTCGACGAGCCGACGGCCGCGCTCGACGGCGAGACGGAGGCCGGCATCGTCGAGGCGGTTCGCAGGCTGGCGGTGGGCCGCACGGTCCTGCTGGTCGTGCACCGCCCGGCGCTGCTCGCGGTCGCGGACCGGGTGGTGGAGCTTCGGCCCACCGAGTCGACGGCCCGATACCCCGTGCCGGGCGCGGTGCCCCGCCCATCAACTGGCATGAAAGCACGCCCCGTTGAGGTCTCTTCCGTCGACAGCGCGACGGGTGAGGTTCCGAGCGGCCGGAACCCGCTCGCCCGGGTCCGCGTCGCGGCCCGCGGGCTGCGCGGCCGTATCGCCCTCGCGTTGCTGCTCGGCGCGCTGGCGCTCGGCTCGGCCGTGGGCCTCATGGCGACGTCCGGCTGGCTCATCTCGCGTGCCGCACAGCAGCCGCCGGTGCTCTATCTGATGGTGGCCGTCACCGCGACCCGGACCTTCGGCATCGGGCGGGCGGTGTTCCGCTACGCCGAACGCCTCGTCTCCCACGACGCCGTGCTGCGGATGCTCGCCGAACTGCGGGTCGCCGTCTACCGGCGCCTTGAGATGATCTCGCCCGCCGGACTGCGCGAGACCCGGCGCGGCGACCTGCTGTCCCGCCTCGTCGCCGATGTCGACGAACTTCAGGACTACTGGCTGCGGTGGGCCCTTCCGGCCGGGGTCGCCGTCGTGGTGTCCGTGCTGAGCGCCGGGTTCACCGCATGGCTGCTGCCCGAGGCCGGAGCAGTGCTCGCCGCAGGGCTCTTCGCCGCCGGAGTCGTGGTCCCGCTGGTCAGCGGGGCCTGCGCGGGCCGGGCCGAGCGACAGCTCGCTCCGGCCCGGGGGGTACTCGCCACCCGGGTGGCCGATCTGCTCACAGGCACCGGCGAACTGACCGTCGCAGGGGCGCTCGGCCGCCGCACCCGTGAGGTGAAGGACGCCGATGCGGAACTGACCCGGATCGCCTCGCGGGGCGCCGCCGCCACCGCGCTCGGCGGCGGTCTCTCCGCGCTGGTCTGCGGGCTCACCGTGGCGGCCGCGGCGCTGGTCGGAGTGCAGGCGGTCGTGGCCGGACGCCTCGACGGCGTGCAGCTCGCGGTGATCGTCCTGGTTCCGCTCGCCGCCTTCGAGGCCGTGACCGCGCTGCCGCTGGCCGTCCAGGCCCGCCAGCGGGTGCGGCGCAGCGCGGAGCGGGTCTACGAGGTGCTCGATGCGCCCGTGCCCGTACAGGAACCCGAATCGGCCCTCGACGCGCCCGTGTTGCCGTTCCCGCTGGAGTTGCGCGGACTTTCCGCCCGGTACGCCGGTCAGGAGCGGGACGCGCTGCACGACTTCGCGCTGCGACTCACTCCGGGCAGGCGGGTCGCCGTCGTCGGCGCCTCGGGATCCGGCAAGACGACCCTCGCCCAAGTGCTGCTCCGGTTCCTGGACGCCAGGAGCGGCGCGTACGAGATCGGCGGGAGTGATGCGCACCTGCTGAGCGGCGACGGAGTACGGCGGCTCGTGGGGCTGTGCGCCCAGGACGCCCACCTCTTCGACAGCTCCGTGCGCGAGAACCTCCGCCTGGCCCGCACCAACGCCACCGACGGTGAACTGCGCACCGCCCTGGAGCGGGCCCGCCTGCTCGACTGGGTGGACGGGCTGCCGGACGGCCTCGACACCCTCGTCGGTGAACACGGCGCACGGCTGTCCGGCGGACAGCGTCAGCGGCTCGCACTGGCACGGGCGCTCCTCGCCGACTTCCCTGTGCTGGTCCTGGACGAACCCGCCGAGCACCTGGATCTGGCCACCGCCGACGCGCTCACCACGGATCTGCTCGACGCCACCCGCGGCCGTACGACCGTGCTGATCACACACCGGTTGCGGGGCCTGGAGGCGGTGGACGAGGTGGTCGTCCTCGATGAGGGACGGACGGTGCAGCGCGGTGCGTACGAGGATCTCGCGCTGATCGAAGGCCCGCTGCGACGAATGCTGGAACGGGAGCGCGAGACCGAGGGCAACCATTACCCGACTTTCCCCGTCAAATAGGACTAACTAGTCTCAAGGCATGTCAGTGTCGCCAGACCCGAAGAGTCCGACGGGCCACCCGAACATCAAGGCCCTGGACCGCACGGACCAGGATCCGCTCGAAGCGGCGACCCGGGCCACTCGCAGCCTGCAGGGGCTTTCCACCGAGCTCACCGCGCGGGTGCCGCAGTTGCTGGAGGCGATGCGCTCGGTGGGCACCGGACTGGAGCTGCACTCCACGCTGGACCGGATCTGCGAGACGGCGGCCGAACTCGCCGACGCGCGCTACGCCGCGATCGGGGTCGTGGACGAGGAGCGCCGAGGCCTCTGCGACTTCGTGACGTACGGCGTCGGCGACGATGTGGCTCGCGCCATCGGGCATCTGCCCGACGGCCACCGCGGGCTGCTCGGCTGGCTCATCCACCATCCCGAGCCGCTGCGGCTCGCCGAGATCTCCGCCGACCCGCGCTCGGCCGGCCTCCCCCCGAACCATCCGCCGATGCGCACCTTTCTCGGTGTCCCGATCAGCGTTCAGGGGGAGATCTTCGGCAACCTCTATCTGACCGAGAAGCACAACGGGGCCGAATTCACCGATTACGACCTGCACATGGTGCGCGTCCTCGCCACCGAAGCCGGGATCGCCATCGGCAACGCCCGGCTCTACGAAGCGGCGCGCCAGCGCGAGCGGTGGATCGACGGTTCGGTCGCCGTCACCACGGCCCTGCTGTCGGGGGGCGATGCCGACGACGCGCTGGAGGTCGTCGCCGAACAGGCCCGCCATCTCGCGGACTCGGACGCCGGAATTGTGCTCCTGCCGGCCGAGGAGGGCGGTCTGGAGATCGTCGCGGTCTCCTCCGACGACCAGGGTGCCTCCCTCGGTGTGGTGATCCCGCCCGAGAGTCCGGTCGTCTCGACCCTGCTGGAGGGCGAGGCGGTCTTCGTGGAGGACGCCGCCTCCGATTCCCGCATGATCACCAAGCTGGCGGAGCGCTACGGGCCGAGCATGCTGCTGCCCTTGCAGAGCGGCGGCCGTGTTCTCGGTGCGCTCGTCACGCCCCGGGTGCGCGGTGGGCGCCCCTTCAGCGAGGCTGAGCGGATCCTGGCCAGTCAGTTCGCCTCGCAGGCCGCGCTCGCACTGATGATGGCGGAGGCCCAGCGGGACCGGGAGCGGCTCGCCGTGTACGAGGACCGGGACCGGATCGCTCGCGACCTGCACGACCTGGTCATCCAACGGCTCTTCGCCACCGGAATGATGCTGGAGGGCGCCCAGCGCAAGTCGGTGGTGCCCGAGGTGCAGGGCGGCATCGGCAAGGCGGTCGACGAACTCGATGTCACCATCCAGGAGATCCGGACCGCGATCTTCGCGCTCCAGCAGGGGCCCGCCGAGGCGCCCTCCGGGCTGCGCACCCGCGTACTGCGGGAGATCAACATGGCCGCCGTGCCGCTCGGCTTCAAGCCCGCCCACCGCTTCCTCGGCCCCGTCGACACGTTGGTCGGCGAGCTGGCCGGCAAGAACCTCATCGCGGCGCTGCGCGAGGCGCTCTCGAACGCCTTCCGGCACGCCGAGGCCTCCCGGATCGAGGTCACCGTGGATGCCACGGCGCAACTGCCCGACGGCAGCCCGGGGGTGCGGCTGACGGTCGCCGACAACGGGATCGGCATCCCCGCGGGCGGACGCCGCAGCGGACTGCGCAACCTCCAGCGGCGGGCAGAGGCGCTGGGCGGGTCGAGCTCGTACGGAGCCGGCCTCGGGGACGGTGGAGCCGGGACGACGGTGATCTGGGAGGCACCGCTCTGAGCGCTGTTTCACGTGAAACAGCGCTCAGCGGCGCGGGAGCGTTTCACGTGAAACACCCGTCGGCCGCGCTACGAGCCGCGCAAGCTGGGCGGGCAACCCGAGGGGCCGAGTCGTCCTTCGGGACCGACTGGCTTCAGAGGGCCTTGAGGATCTGCTCGATCACGACGGCCACGCCGTCCTCGTTGTTGGCGGCCGTACGAGCGGAGGCGGCGGCGAGGACATCGGGGTGCGCGTTGCCCATGGCGTACGAGGTGCCGGCCCAGCTCAGCATCGCCATGTCGTTCGGCATGTCACCGAAGGCCACGACCTCGGCGGGCGAGATGCCGCGCTCGGCGCAGTACAGGGCCAGCGTGGAGGCCTTGGAGATGCCGGCACCGCTGATCTCCAGGAGCGCGGTGGGGCTGGAGCGGGTGACCTCGGCTCGGTTCCCGACCGCCGTGCGCGCCAGTGCGAGAAAGCCGTCGGGGGTCAGTTCGGGGTGAAACGCGAGCACCTTGAGTACCGGCTGGCACGCCGTATCCGCGTCTTCGGCCAAGATCTTTTCGGCGGGCGAGACGCTCGCCGCCGGGTTCATGTGCATGGGGGGATAGGTGGGTTCGTGGTGGAAGCCGCCGGTACGCTCGACCGCGAATGACGTGCCGGGCGCGACTGCCCGCAGGAGGGTGACGACATCGAGGGCGGCGGACCGCTCCAGGGGCCGCACCATCACGAAGCGGTGTCCGTTGCCCACGCCGTGCAGATCGACGATGGCCGCGCCGTTGCCGCAGATGGCCAGGCCGTGGCCGTGGACGTGGTCGCTGACGACCCCCATCCAGCGGGCCGGCCGACCCGTGACGAAGAAGACCTCGATGCCCGCCTCCTCGGCGGCGGCCAGCGCGGCGACAGTACGGTCGGAGACCGATTTGTCGTCGCGCAACAGCGTGCCGTCCAGATCGGTGGCAATCAACCGTGGAGCGGCCGGCAGGTGCCGGGTTGCCGGGGCGGGGTCCGTAGCGAAGGTCACGGGGTCCATTGTTCCGTACACATGTGCACGGACGTGCGAATGAGCGCACATCTGAGAGCGGACGATGGTGCATCTGAGGCACGGGGGGCGTACGGAAAAAATCTGACGCTCCGGGAAGCACGTGCACGGTGTTGCGGTCGTGGCTTCCGCTTCCGCTGCTTCCTCGTGCACCCTGAGCGGCCACGGGGGCGCATGGATCCGACGTAGGCTCGTGAGCATGCGTCTGAGCACTGTGATTCTTCCGGTACGCCGCTGGCACGACGGCGGTCGTGACGAGTGGCTGCGCGCCGAGGAGCTGGGCTTCCACACCGCGTACACCTACGACCATCTGTCCTGGCGGACGTTCCGTGACGGACCGTGGTTCGGGGCGGTCCCGACCCTCACCGCCGCCGCCGGCGCCACCACCCGGCTGCGTCTGGGCACCCTGGTCACCTCGCCGAACTTCCGGCACCCGGTGACCCTGGCCAAGGACCTGATCACCCTCGACGACGTGTCGAACGGCCGGATCACCCTCGGGATCGGAGCGGGCGGCAACGGCTTCGACGCCACTGCCCTCGGCCAGGAGGCGTGGACGCCGCGCGAACGGGCCGGCCGGTTCGCCGAGTTCGTGACGCTGCTCGACCGGCTGCTCACCGAGGACTCGGTGACGTACGACGGGACGTTCTACTCGGCGGTTGAGGCCCGCACCATCCCGGGCTGCGTGCAGGGGCCCCGGATCCCCTTCGCGGTGGCCGCGACCGGCCCGCGCGGGTTGAAACTGGCGGCGAAGCACGGGCAGGCGTGGGTGACCACGGGCGACCCGAAGCTGTTCGAGACCGGTACGCCCGAGCAGTCCGTCGAGGCGATCCGCGATCAGGTCAAGAAGTTGGGCGCGGCCTGCGACGAGATCGGGCGTGACGTGGGCGAGCTGGACAAGATCCTGCTCACCGGGTTCACCCCGCAGCCCGGCCGCCCGCTGGAATCGCTGGACGCGTTCGTGGACTTCGCGGGCCGGCACTTCGAGCTCGGCTTCACGGAGATCGTCCTGCACGCGCCGATCCCGGACTCCGACTTCGCGGCCGACCCCAAGGTCTTCGAGCAGATCGCGACCGAGGGGCTCGCGCAGCTCGGCCGTTAGCCCTTGGCGCTGCGGACGTGCGCGCTCATCCATGGGGTGAGCGCGCCGAGCACCAGTTCCTTGTAAACCCCGTCGCCGGGCACCGGCACGACCAGCCACCAGCCGGGCGCGAAGAACCGCCCCTGGAGTGGGCGGGCCCACCGTAGAGGGAGCGCGGGAAGGCCGGCGCCAAGTCGCGCGGCACGTCGGTGATCACCGACTCGGTGGTGGGCGGACGCGGATGCCCCATGGAGCCGATCATGGCGTGCAACACGGCTCAGGCCGGCAGCCGGAGGTACTCAGGCGGCACGGCGTCTGTCAGCCACACCCCGTTGGCGCTCACGTGGAAGACATGCCCCGCTCGGTGCATCGCCCCGGCGTCCACGCTCAGCACGACGGGACGGCCGCGGCGGGCCCCGACCTGGCCGGCGGTCTCGCGGTCGGTCGAGAGGTGCACGTGGTGGCGGTCCATGGGGCGCAGGCCCTCGGAGCGGATCGCTTCCAGGTTGCGGGCCACGGTGCCGTGGTACAGGTACGCGGGCGGTTCGGCGGGGGGCAGACCGAGGTCGACGGCCACGGTATGGCCCTGGCTGGCCCGGATGCGATCGCCCCGCACGGCGAAGCGCCGCTTGTCGTTGGTGGCCACCACGTGGTCGAGTTCGGCGCGGGTGATGGGGAAGCGGTGGGCGGCCGCGGCCCGCAGCAGCACGTCGATCTCCACCCAGCCGTTCGGGTCGAGGGCGAGCCCGATGCGCTCGGGTTGGTGGCGCAGGTGTTTCGAGAGGTATTTGGACACCTTCACGGTGCGTCTGTCGTCCGGGAGCGGCCGCGCAAAATCGCCCGGCCTCTCGTTGGAGGTTGTGGCCATACGGTCAGGGTGGCGCGTCGCACAGCGATCCGGCACCCCAATTTCCTTGGTGGCGTGGCTGGTTACGGCTTGAGCTGGTCGGCCGCCCACCGGGCCCACTCCTCGTGCATCGCGCTGAGGCGCTTGCCGTACTCCAGCGCGAGGCGGCCGTGCACCGAGATCGCGTCGTCGCCCCAGTCGATGGCGGCTTCCGCTTCTTTGAGGCCCACGAGCTGGCGGGCCGAGCGTTCGGCCTCGGTCCGCAGATACGTCTGCGCTTCGAGCGGGGTCAGCTCGCCGAGGAAGAAGACGCGGAGCAGCGAGTCGCTGCGCCGGGTGCGGACTGGCTCGACCTCGGTGAGCCAGTGGTGCAGTGCGGCTCTGCCCGACGCCGTGATCGCGTACTCCTTCCGGCCGCGCGGCCCTTCGGCGGACACTTCGACCAGCCCGTTGTCGGCCAGCTTCCCCAGCTCGCCGTAGACCTGGCTCTGGGTCGCCGACCAGACGTGGGCGAGGGAGGTCTCGAACAGCTTCATGAGGTCGTAGCCGCTTGCCGGTCGGTCGGCAAGGAGGCCCAGGACTGCGTGGCGGAGGCTCATGGGAGCCACTCTACATTCCACTGTTGACATGTCAAAGTAGGACCCTCTATATTCGACATATCGAAGTTGGAATGTGGACCGCAGCGAAAGCTCGGAGCAAGGGGGGCCCTCATGAACTACCTGCGCGGATTCATCCCGTGGATCGCGTTCGCCGCCGTCGGCAGCGCACATTGGCAGTGGGGCGCGGTCACTGCCCTCGCCGTGGCCGCCTGGTTCTTCTACAACGACCGCAAGCGCGGAATCTCCGGCGACTCCCTGATGCTTGAGCAGTCCACGATCGCCTTCTTCGCCGTTCTGAGCATCATCGCCTTCGCCTCTCCTGACAGCGGGCTCCGCGAGTACGGCGGCGCGCTGGCCACCGGCTGGCTGGCCCTGACCGCCTGGGCGACGCTGGCCGTCCGTCGGCCCTTCACCACGGGGATAGCCAAGCGGCAGGCGCCGCGCGAGGTGTGGAACCACCCCGTGTTCATCCGGATCAACGTGGTGCTGACCACTGTCTGGGCGGCTGCCTTCACCCTGACCGCCGCCGGGCTCGCCGTCATCGAGGCGGAGTCGCTGGGCAGCGCTGCCTCGATAGCCGTCCAGGCCGCGGGGTTCGCCATTCCCGCGTTCATCACCGCCCAGTACCCGGAGCGCGCCCGCCGCGCCGCCGCCCAGAAGGCCGCCTGAAACGGTCGGCCGGTCCGGGGCGGCTCCTCGGTTATGGGTACGACGCGGCGAGGGACGCCAGTGATCCGGTCATCCTCGACGCGGAGAACGTCTCGGATCCGCCCGTCGCGACGGTCCATCTCCCTCGCCGTGTGCCATTCGGCCTCCACGGCAAGGGGTTCGCCGGTCAGTGACGCCAATCACCTTATTGAGGAGGGTAGTTGCGTTTGATCCACAGTGAAGTCACGTTATCCACAGGCTATTTGGCTCCGCTGTGGACAACTGGAGCCCGGATCGCGAAGTTTGGCCAACTAGGTACCTAATGAATAGATTTAGTAGGACTTCATCTACTCCTTGACCTGAGTTGACATAGAGAGGGCGTCCAACACGCGGCTCTGAACCTCGCGTTCGGCGGCCGCGGTGATGAACGCAGTGATGTTGTCGGGGCCCACCAGAGCCTGAACGGCCCGGATCGTGTCCTCGGGCAGTGTCACCGGACTGGGGTCGGCGGCGGGCGGGGCGACGGCAGGGGTGCCGAGGTGGCGCTGGAGGTGCCTGGTCGCGAACAGGCGCATGGCTCGCGCGAGTTCGGCGTCGACGGTCTGCTGGGCGAGCGGACGCAGGCGACGTACCAGATCGGCGGCTTCGGCCGCCTCGGCGTCGGTTGGGGGGTGATGGTCCAGGTAACGGGCGAAGACGTGCTCCGTGGTGAAGTCGAGGAAGCGGGCCGCGATGTGTTCCACCTGGCCGCGCAACTCGCGCAGGTGCTCAGAGATGGCATCGAGCGGGACCCCAGCGGCGTGCAACTCGGCTGCTACCGCCAGCTCTTGGGGGCTGGGGACGAGGAACTCGGATTCGTTGCCCGGGATGCGTTCCAGGATGCCGAGCTCCACCGCGTCGGCGACGGCCTTGTCGTCCTGGGTGCCGCCGAACGTCGCGTCGAGTTCGGCGCGGGAGATCCGAGCGGCCTCCTCGTCGGTCCAGGGACCGTTGACCTCGGCGACCAGGCCGAGGATGCCGCCCAGCCCCCGGCCGGCGTCCCAGGCTTCCAGGAGCTCCTTGATCGAGGCCAGTGTGTAGCCGCGGTCGAGTAGATCGGCGATCTGGTGCAGCCGGGCCAGATGGGTGTCGCCGTACACGTTGGACCGGCCGCGCCGCTCGGGCCGGGGCAGCAGGCCCCGGTCCTGGTACGCGCGGATGGTGCGGACCGTGGCGCCGCTGGCGTGCGCCAGGTCCTCGATCCGGTACTCGGCCGTCGCCGACGACGGCGTCCCCTGCTGCTCCCCTGACTGCCCGGACAATCCCACTCCCTCTAACCCAAGGCGGCGCGGCCCAGCGCGCCCGCCGCCGCTCGGGCCGCCGGCGAGGTCGCGAGGTAGTCGACGGCCTTGCGCAGGGAGCCCTCCTGCGAGGGATGGTACGACCGGCGGAAGTAGCGGGGTATGGCCGTACCCAGCTCCTTCCAGCTGGGCAGCAGACCCCGGCGCACGGCCCGGTTGTGCTCGCGCAGCGAGTAGCGCAGTTGGCCGTTGAGTTGGGGATCGTGCCGGATCAGATAGGAGGCGCCCCACACCCACAGCCACAGCAGCACCGGGGCGACCACCGCCATGCCCTCGACGCGGCGGGCGTAGCGGAGCAGCGGCTCTCCGCCGCAGTGCTGGTACATGTCGAAGGCGACCGCCCGGTGCTCGACCTCCTCCGCGCCGTGCCAGCGCAGCAGATCCAGCATGACCGCGTCCGAGCCGGCCCGGTCCAGTCCCTCGGCGTGCAGCACCCAGTTGCCGAGGACCGCCGTGAACTGCTCGATCGCGGCGATCAGCGAGAGCCGGAAACGCAGCCATTCCTGCGTGGGGACGGGCGCCCCCAACGGCGGTTTCTCGCCGAGGAGTTTCTCGAAGAGGAAGTCGACGTGCCGGGTGTAGTCGGCGGTGTCCAGGCGCTGCGCCGCCAGATGGTCCAGGACGTACGCGTGCTGCACACTGTGCGTCGCCTCCTGGCCCATGAAGCCCTTGACGTCCTTGAGCAGCACCGGGTCGGTGACCAGGGGCAGAGCCTCCTTGAACACCTTCACGAACCACCGCTCGCCCGCCGGGAGCAGCAGGTGCAGCACATTGATGACATGGGTGGCGGTGGGCTCGCCGGGTATCCAGTGCAGCGGTGTCTCGTCCCAGTCGAACGAGACCCTGCGCGGGGTTATCCAGTAGTGCTCCTCACCGTCCGTGCCTTCTCGGCGTTCCGTGCTCACAGCGGCGGCTCCAGCCGGGCGATCGCGCGCAGGGCCCTGGGCGCGAAACGGGACATGAGGCGGGCGCCGCGGGCCTCGGCCGTCACCGGCACCACGGCCTCGTTCTTCACCACGGCCCGCAGGATTGCCGAAGCGACCTTCTCGGGTGGGAAGTTGCGCAGTCCGTACAGGCGCGAGGTCTTCTTCTGGAGGCGCTTCTCCTCTTGTGCGTCGGTCCCGGCGAAGTGCGTCGTCGACGTGATGTTGGTGTTGACCAGGCCGGGGCAGATCGCCGAGACGCCGATGCCCTGGCCGGCGAGTTCGGCGCGCAGGCACTCGCTGAGCATCAGCACGGCCGCCTTCGACGTGCTGTAGGCGGGCAGCGCCCGGGAGGGCTGGTAGGCGGCGGCGGACGCGGTGTTGACGATGTGGCCGCCCTGGCCGCGCTCGGCCATCTGCTTGCCGAAGACGCGGCAGCCGTGGATGACGCCCCACAGATTGACGTCGAGGACCTTCTTCCAGTCCTCGGCCGTGGTGTCGAAGAAGGAGCCCGAAAGGCCGATCCCGGCGTTGTTGACGAGGACGTCGACGACGCCGTATTCGGTGGCGACCTTCTCGGCGAGCTTCTCCATTGCCTGCTCGTCGCTGACGTCCACGGTCTCGCCCCAGGCCTCGGGCGCGCCGATCAGGCGGGACATCTCCGCGGTCCGGGTGGCGCCCTCCGCGTCCCGGTCCACGGCCACGACCCGGGCGCCGGCCTCGGCGAACGCGAAAGCGGTGGCCCGGCCGATGCCGCTCGCCGCGCCCGTGACCAGAACCAGCTGGCCGCCGAACCGGTCCGCGTACGGGCCGGTCGCCACCGCGTCCTGCGCCGGTATGCCGTCCTCGTTGGCGCGGACGAACTCTCTGATCCAGGCAGCCAGTTGGTCCGGCCTGGTGCGCGACACCCAGTGCTTGGCCCGAAGGGTCCGCCGCACCAACTGCGGAGCCCACTGTTCCAGTTCGGCGTACAGCTTCGGCGACAGGAACGCGTCGTCGAGCGGGGTGACCAGCTGGACGGGCACATGGGCGTAGGCGTCGGTGCGGGGCCGGCGCAGCCGGGCACGGACGTTGTCCCGGTAGAGCCAGGCGCCGTGCGCCGCGTCCTGAGCCAGGGACTCCGTCGGATAGCCGTCGGCGGGCACCTTCTCCACGCGCTGGAGGATCTTCGGCCACCGCTTGCCGAGCGGGCCGCGCCAGGCGAGTTCCGGAAGGACCGGGGTGTGCAGCATGTACACGTACCAGGACTTGGCGCCCTGGCCGAGGAGCTGGCCCACCTTGCGCGGGGTGGGGTGACTCATCCGGTTCTTGATCCAGTGCCCGAAGTGGTCGAGTGAGGGCCCCGACATCGACGTGAAGGAGGCGATGCGGCCCTCGGTGCGCCTGACCGTCGCGAATTCCCAGCCCTGCACCGAGCCCCAGTCGTGGCCGACCAGGTGCACCGGCCGGTCCGGGCTGACCGCGTCGGCCACCGCGAGGAAGTCGTCCGTCAGCTTCTCCAGGGTGAAGCCGCCGCGCAGCGGGGTCGGCGCAGTGGAGCGGCCGTGCCCGCGGACGTCGTACAGCACCACGTGGAAGCGCTCCGCCAGCCGTTCGGCGACCTCGGACCACACCTCCTTGCTGTCCGGGTAGCCGTGCACGAGGAGCACGGTGGGCTGCGAGTCGTCGCCCAGCTCGGCGACGCACAGTTCGATGCCGCCGGTCCGCACCCAGCGCTCGCGCGCCCCTTCGATGGTTACGCTCGCCATGCTCACGCCGCTTTCTCCTCGGCCCAGCGCCGCACGTGCGGCAGGTCGTCGTCCAGCCAGAACGCGCTCTGCTCGGGGTCCCTGGAGTCGGTCACGACCAGGATCTCCTCGAACTTCGCGCCCGTACCCCGGAAGCCGAGGTGCGGCTCGACCGCCCACAGTCCGGGCTGTGGAGGGTGGTCGGAAAACTTGTACGGGGACCACAGCGGCGACCAGCCGTCCCGGTGGCCGTGCACCGCGTCGCTCGCCAGCCCCTTGAGCGCCTGGGTGCCGAACCCGAACACATTCGGCGACCAGCGGCGTTCCTTCACCTGGTCGATCTTGTGGGCGATCACGCCGAACGGATAGGCGCGGTGCCGGTTGGCATAGCCCTGGCGGACCATGAGGCGGTCCACGTCCTCGTAGATCTCGCGCAGCGGCCGCTTCTCGCGCACCTCGCGCAGGATCAGTTCGCGGTGCGCCTCCAGGTCGGCGAGCAGCCTGTTGTGCACCGGGTTGAGTCCGAGGCAGCCCGAGTAGCCGATGTCCGCGGTGAAGCCCTTGTGGACCGGGGCCATGTCGAGGATGAATGGCATCCCCGCCTCCAGGCGCCGGTTGGTGGGGAAGAACTGAAGGGGCACACGGAAGTTCACGAACGCCGTCCGGTCGCCGAACCAGGCGAACGGCAGGTGGAACCAGTCGCGCACCCCCCGTCCGCGCAGCCAGTCCCGCTGCATCCGTGCCGCCTCGCGCTCGGTCACACCGGGCTTGAGCTGGGCGGCAACCGCCTCCGCGCACTCGTACGCGAGGCTCTGCACCTCCCTGAACCCGCGCAGTCGCGTGTCGAGTTCAGCCTTCACCGCTGATGGCATCCGTCCACCCCTGTCGCCCTACGCGTGCGTAACTTGACACTGATGAATGTGACAATGCTCGGCGGCTGCGTCAAGGGGCCCGCACCAGCCTGTGGACGACGAGCCGGTTGTGGACAACTCCGTGCACCGCCGGAGTGAGCCCATCAGCCTCACGTACGGGGTCCCCTACGGGTCCGTACCTCTGGAGTCGGACACCGATCCAGCCGCCTGGTCTGACGCTTCGTGTGTCCTGCGCCACTACCGTCGATGACGTGACTGTGATCGCGACCGAAAGCCTGAGCAAGCGGTTCCCCAGGGTGACCGCGCTTGACCGGCTCTCGTTGGACATCGGCCCCGGCGTGACCGGGCTGGTGGGCGCCAACGGAGCCGGCAAGTCCACGTTGATCAAGATCCTTCTTGGTCTCTCGCCCGCAACGGAGGGCACCGCTGCCGTGCTCGGCCTCGACGTGGCCACCAGCGGCAGCGCCATCCGCGAGCGGGTGGGCTACATGCCGGAGCACGACTGCCTGCCGCCCGACGTCTCGGCCACCGAGTTCGTCGTGCACATGGCGCGCATGTCGGGCCTGCCGGCCACCGCGGCCCGCGAGCGAACCGCCGACACGCTGCGCCACGTGGGCCTCTACGAGGAGCGCTACCGCCCCATCGGGGGCTACTCGACCGGCATGAAGCAGCGGGTCAAGCTCGCTCAGGCGCTCGTCCACGACCCCCAGCTGGTCCTCCTGGACGAGCCGACCAACGGCCTCGACCCGGTCGGCCGAGACGAGATGCTCGGCCTGATCCGCCGCATCCACACCGACTTCGGCATCTCGGTCCTGGTCACCTCGCACCTCCTGGGCGAGCTGGAGCGCACCTGTGACCACGTCGTGGTGATCGACGGCGGCCAGTTGCTCCGCTCCAGCTCCACCAGCGACTTCACGCAGATGACCACGACCCTCGCGGTCGAGGTCACCGATTCCGACACCCACACCGACGGCACCGAGGCGGTGCGCAAGGCGCTCACGGCCGCCGGGATCACACTGCACGCGGGCCTGGAGGACGGCCTGCCGGGCGCCGGGCACATCCTCCTTGTCGAGGCCACCGGCGACGACACCTATGACACCGTCCGCGACACCGTGGCCGGCCTCGGCCTCGGTCTCGTGCGGATGGAACAGCGCCGTCACCACATCGCCGAGGTGTTCAAGACCCCGGCGCAGGAGCCGGTCTCCGAACGCGCCGCCGCATGGGCGGCCACCGCGGCCGGCGCCGAGCAGAAGGGAGGCGGCCACGATGGCAACTGACGGCACCCAGACCCAGATCCACAACATCGGCTACCGCAACTACGACGGGCCGCGTCTGGGCCGGGCCTACGCCCGCCGCTCACTCTTCTCGCAGTCGCTGCGCGGGGCGTACGGACTTGGCCGCAGCGCCAAGTCCAAGGTGCTTCCGATGCTGCTGTTCGCGGTGATGTGCGTGCCCGCGGCCATCATGGTCGCGGTCGCCGTCGCCACGAAGGCCAACGACCTCCCGGTGCAGTACACCCGGTACGCGATCTTCCTCCAGGCCGTCATCGGGCTGTTCATCGCCGGTCAGGCGCCCCAGACCGTCTCGCGGGACCTGCGCTTCAAGACGGTGCCGCTGTATTTCTCGCGGCCGATCGAGCGCCTGGACTACGTCCTGGCCAAGTTCGCCGCGATGGCGTCGGCGCTGTTCGTCATCACCGGCGCGCCGCTGGTCATCCTTTAT
The DNA here is from genome assembly GCF_036231355.1 of Streptomyces sp. NBC_01431. Taxonomy (NCBI): domain Bacteria; kingdom Bacillati; phylum Actinomycetota; class Actinomycetes; order Kitasatosporales; family Streptomycetaceae; genus Streptomyces; species Streptomyces sp. NBC_01431. Next base: position 4,029,120 of record NZ_CP109496.1, on the reverse strand, counting down.
GTCGGCGCGCTGCTCGCCAAACTCGACTTCGCGGACCAGACGAAGGGGTTCGCCCAGGGGCTGGTATCGGTGGTACTGCTCTCACTGCTCTTCGCGGGCATCGGCCTGGTCGTCGCCGCGCTGACCCCGCGCCGCGGCTTCGGAGTGGCCGCCGTCATCGCCGTACTGACCGTCTCCTACGGGGCCGTCTCCGCGGTCCAGGCCATCGCCTTCAACCAGGGCTCCCCCGGGGCGGTCCAGTGGCTCGGCCTGTTCTCCCCCATCACGCTCATCGACGGCGTACAGACCGCGTTCCTCGGGGCGAGCTCCAACTTCCCCGGTGGCCACGGCCCGGGGGCCGGGGCCGGAGCGGTCTACCTGCTCGTCGTCCTCGCGCTGATCTACGGCTCGTACGCCGTGCTGATGCGCCGCTACCGGAAGGTCGGGCTGTGACCACCATCGACATCGACCACACCTCGCGCTGGTTCGGGAACGTGGTGGCGGTCAACGACGTCACCATGACGATCGGCCCCGGCGTGACGGGACTGCTCGGCCCCAACGGCGCCGGAAAGTCCACCCTCATCAACATGATGGGCGGCTTCCTCGCCCCCTCCACGGGCACGGTCACGCTCGACGGCGAGCAGATCTGGCGCAACGAGTCCGTCTACAAGAAGATCGGCATCGTCCCCGAACGGGAGGCCATGTACGACTTCCTCACCGGTCGCGAATTCGTCGTCGCCAACGCCGAGTTGCACGGCCTCGGTGCCCGTGAGGCCGGACAGGCCCTGGCCACGGTCGAGATGGAGTACGCCCAGGACCGCAAGATCCAGACGTACAGCAAGGGCATGCGCCAGCGGGTCAAGATGGCCTCCGCCCTCGTCCACAACCCGTCGGTGCTGCTGCTCGACGAGCCGTTCAACGGCATGGACCCGCGCCAGCGCATGCAACTGATGGATCTGTTGCGGCGAATGGGTGCCGAGGGCCGCACGGTCCTGTTCTCCTCCCACATCCTCGAAGAGGTCGAGCAGTTGGCCTCGCACATCGAGGTCATCGTGGCCGGACGGCACGCGGCCAGCGGGGACTTCCGCAAGATCCGGCGGCTGATGACGGACCGCCCGCACCGCTATCTGATCCGCTCAAGCGACGACCGGGCGCTGGCCGCGGCGCTGATCGCCGACCCGTCGACCGCTGGGATCGAGGTCGACCTCAAGGAAGGCGCGCTGCGCATCCAGGCCGTCGACTTCGGCCGGTTCACCACCCTGCTCCCGCAAGTCGCGAAGGCGCACGGCATCCGGCTGCTCACGGTGTCGCCGTCCGACGAGTCCCTCGAATCCGTCTTCTCCTACCTCGTAGCGGCCTGAGCGCCTCCAGAAAGGAGCGGACGTTCCCATGTACAACCCGACCGTCGCCCGGCTCACCTACCGGGCTCTGCTCGGCCGCCGCCGGGCCGCCATTCTCTTCGTCCTGCCCGCCCTGCTGATCGTGATCGCGGCGGCCGTACGTTCCTTCACCGGTGCGGACGACCAGGTCACCGCCGATCTCCTCGGCAGCTTCGCGCTGGCCACGATGGTGCCGCTGATCGGTGTCATCGCCGGTACGGGTGCGATCGGCCCCGAGATCGACGACGGCTCGATCGTCTATCTGCTGGCCAAGCCGGTGAAGCGTTCGACGATCATCTTCACCAAGCTGATCGTCGCGATCGCCGTGACGATGGCCTTCTCCGCGATTCCGACGCTGATCGCCGGATTCATCCTGAACGGCAACGGCCAGCAGATCGCGATCGCCTACACGGTGGCGGCTCTTGTCGCGTCCATCGCGTACGCGGCGGTCTTCCTGCTACTCGGCACGGTCACCCGGCACGCCGTGGTCTTCGGCCTGGTGTACGCGCTGGTCTGGGAGTCGTTGTTCGGCAACCTGGTGCCGGGGGCACGCACGCTGAGCGTCCAGCAGTGGTCGCTCGCGCTCGCCGAGAAGATCGGCGCGAACGGGGTGATCTCCTCCGATGTGGGGCTGCCGCTCGCGGTGATCCTGCTGGTGGGCGTGACCATGGCGGCCACCTGGTACGCGGGCCGGAAGCTCCGCACCCTGAAGCTGGCCGGGGAGGAGTGACGGGGGTCCCCGGACAGGGGCGGGGCCCGGCGACGACACGCGTCGCCGGGCCCCGCCTGTGGTGCTGCCCGTGGGCATGTGGTCGGTTGTCGAGCCTTGCCTGTTGTGCGCGCCGTGGGCATGTGGCCGGTTGTCGGGCCTTGCCTGTGGTGCGCCTGTCGGCATGGCCGGTTGTCGGGCCCTGCCTGTGATACTGCCCGTGGGCAGGTGGCCGGTGGGCTCTGGCTCCGCTGCCGGGGCGCCTTTGTCCAGACCGCTTCCGGGGGCGGCGTGCCTCCGGTCTACTTCCGGCGCTGTCGTGGAACGGCGGGCCACTGCCGCTTGAGCTCCGCGACGTCCTCGGAGAGATCCGCGAGCCGGCCGCTCATCGCCCCGACCACGCGGTTGGTGGCGTCGAGCCGCCGGTCCACGGCTTCCAGCCGGTGGTCCATCGACTCGATCCGGTGATCCATCACCTCCATGCGATGGTCCCTCGCCTCCAGCCGCACCGACATCCGCCGCAGCACGGGACCCAGCTCCTGGAGCGCGGGGTCGATGCGGGCCATGGAGCTCCCCAGGTTGGTGACCCGGAGGTCCAGGCCGTCGTAGCGGGGGTCGCTCGCGATGACGGTCCGGGGGGATTGCTCGGAGTCGAGGAGATAGGTGCGAACTCGACGGGTCACGTCGCTGTCGCGAAGAAGCATGGCGATGTTTAGGACGGCTCGGCGGTTGAGGACGCGCAGGCGGGAGCGGTCCTGTGGATAACTTTCAGGACCCCCATCGGATGGCGTGGTCGTTTTGACCACGTCAGAAATGTGCAGTTCATCGCCGCTGAGGATGATCACCTCGTCGTTGGTCAGCTCCTCGCGATGACGTCTGACGACGCTGTGCACAGCTTCCTTTGTGGACAGCGAAGCATTGGGCTACGGCCTCGGTGGTCACGTGCAGAGCTTCCGGTAGCAACTGCAACGCCTTGACCTTCTCCCAGGACGTCGACGCGCCCCAGATGGTCGGCGCGCAGGGTGCGCGATTCGAGTAGGGCGACTTCGGATGGCATGGTTGGGCCTTCCGTTCATGGTCGTTGGTGCATGAGCGGGACGCCCTATCCCCGGGCCACAGGGGGTGGAGGTCCGCTCATCTACGCCACTGACTCAATGACCGGTTCTCGTACTGCGACCGGCAATCCCCGAATTCACGAAAGGTACGACGCCACCAACTCCATTTGCCTCCACGCACGTTGACAACGAGCGGACTGTGGCACAAGTCGCGCATCCGGGGAACAGGTGTTGGAACGCCCTCCGCGGTGTCGGCGGCGGCCGGGCAGGTCAGACGGTCACACCGTCCGGTCCCGGGCCGCAAACAGACCCACCGTCAGTGCCGTCGCGCACACGCCGAGAACCAACGCGATCGGCACGGTCCAGCCGCCCGTCGCCTGGTGGACCGCGCCCGCGGCGAGGGGACCGGCGGCCGCCAGCAGATAGCCGACCGTCTGGGCCATGCCCGACAGCCGGGCCGCCGTGCGGGCGTCACCGGAGCGCAGCACGATCAGCGTCAGGGCCAGGCCCACCGCGCCCCCCTGGCCGACTCCGAGGACCGCCGCCCACAGCCAGGCGCCGCTCACCGGGGCGATCATCAGGCCCGCGTATCCGGCCGCGACCAGCGAGGTGACCAGAACGATCAGCGGACGCTGGTTGCGCATCCGCCCGGCCAGGAGCGGCACGCCGAACGCACCGGCCACCTGGATCAGATTGTTGAAGGCGAAGATCACACCGGCTGTGGAGCGACTCATGCCGTGGTCCGTGAAGATCGTCGGCATCCAGGCGATGAGCACGTACGACCAGAGCGACTGCAGGCCCATGAAGAGCGTCACCTGCCAGGCCAGGGCCGAGCGCCACACGCTCTTCCCTTCACCGGACCCCGCGGAGGCCGCGCTGCGTACCTCATGGCCCGTACGGCCGCGCGCGATCAGTACCTGCGGCAGCCACGCCACCGCCGCGAGGACCGCGAGCAGCGACCACACCGCGAGTGAAGCCTCCCAGCTGCCGCCGAACGCTTTTTCCAGCGGCACCGAGCAGGCGGCCACGACCGTCGCGCCCGCGATCATCGCGCCGGTGTAGACCGACGTCATCGACGCTGCCTTGTCCGGGAAGTCGCGCTTGATCAGGCCGGGCATCAGCACGTTGAGCAGGGCTATCGCCGTTCCCACCAGCACTCCGCCGCCGTACAGGGCCGCCGTCGAGTGCACCACCCGGACCAGGATGCCGCCAGCCAGGAGCAGCAGCGCGAACAGCAGCACCGGTTCGCTGCCGAAGCGGCGCGCCAGCCAGGGCGCCACCAGCGCGCCGAGCCCCAGGAACAGCACCGGCACCGAGGTCACCAGGCTGCTCGCAGTCGACGACAGGCCGAACGACTGGCTGATCTCGCTCACGAGCGGCGACACGCTCGCCAGCGCCGCCCGCATGTTCACCGACGCCAGCACGATCCCGACCAGCAGCACCACCGGATGCGCGAGCAGCGCCCGCCGCGCGGCGACGCCCTGGGACGAGGGCCGCACATCGGCCTCGGCGTCCGGCAACAGCAGTTGGTCAGCATCCGGGCGTGACAAAGCAAGCACCTCTCTCGAAGGCAGGGAGACGGGAAGACGGCAGACGGGAAGACGGCAGACGGGGAGAAGGGGAGAAGGGGGAGACGCAAAATCGGGACGGACGGCAGGACAGGAGGCCTGGGCGGACCGGCAGGCAAGAGGTCGGGTTCGGGATGACGTACGGCGCGCCCGTGGCGACCCCTCGTCCGCCTTCGCCAGGCCCTCGTCACCGGATGGCGTACGGCGCCCATGACCAGCCCTCGTCCGCCTTCGCCATGGGCCCTCATCCGCACCCTCGTCCGCCCGTCGGCCGGAGCCCCGCGGTGGAAGTGTCAGCCGATGGGACGGCCCACCACCGCGCGCACCGCTTCCAGCGGTTGTCGCAGCAGTTCGCGTACCGCGGCTTCGGCGGCCGCCGGGTCGCCGCTCTCGATCGCGTCGACCAGCGCCTCATGCGTGTTGAGGTCGATGGGCGGCATCTCGTCGTCGCGCAACGCGGTGATCAGGCTTTCGTGCACCTGGACCGAGAAGAACCGGTACACCTCGATGAACGCCGGGTTGTGCGTGGCCTGCACCACGCCCATGTGGAACGCCATATCGGCGTCGGCGGCCCGGTCGCCGTGCTCCCGCAGGGTCTGGAGCACCCCGCGCAGGGCCACCATGTCGTTGGTGTCCCGGCGTTCGGCGGCGAGCCTTGCGGCTTCGGCTTCCAATGCGACGCGGAGTTCGAGTACGTCAAGGGCGCCGGCCGCGCGAATGCCTCGCAGTACGGCCGCGGGGTCGGCCGTGGAGCGTACGAACGTGCCGTTGCCCTGGCGCGATTCGAGCAGCCCGGCGTGCACGAGGACGCGCACCGCCTCGCGGACCGTGTTCCGGCCGACGCCCAGCTGCTCGGCGAGCTCGTGCTCGGTCGGAATGCGGTCGTCCACCGCCCACTCGCCGTTGGTGAGCTGGGCACGCAGCTGATCGACCACCGTGTCCACCAGCGACTGCCGCCCTGCTGTACGAAGAGCCACCTCGTCCACTCCATTCACCCGGTTGCCCAGTCATCCTACAACTCCTCTCCACCGGCCTCCCCCACGCGGCGTGGCCCTGCCCCCACAGCCTTCCGCGCCATCATTCAGGGATGACGACCACGCTCCACCGCGGCACCGAGCCCTCGCGGCCGGTCTGGTCCTGGGTGCGCTCCGCACCCGGAACACACATCTGGTTGCTGATCATCGCCGTCACCAGTCTTGTCATCCAGCTCTCCACCCGGGAGCTGGAGCGCTTCCTGCTGCACCGCAACAGCAGCAACATCCACGAGCTGACCAAGCACCCCGTGCAGTCGCTGTTCACCAGCGCCTTCTGGATCGAGAACCCGTCCTCGTTCCTGCTCTACCTGGTGCTCTTCGAGGTCGTGCACGCCAACGTGGAACGCTGGCTCGGTACCCTGCGCTGGCTGTGCACGGTCGTCGTCGGGCACGTCGTGGCGACCCTGATCAGCCAGGAGTACGTCCTGTGGTCGATCCAGAACCAGCACCTGCCCAAGCGTCTCGCGCACGCCATGTCACACGTCGTGGACATCGGGGTCAGCTATGGGCTTGCCGCGGCGGCGGGCATCCTCGTGTACCGGCTGCCGTACCCCTGGCGCTGGCTGTACCTCGTCGGGGTGGTCGGGTTCTTCGGCATCCCGCTCGCGACCGGCGGTACGTTCACCGACCTCGGCCATGTGACGGCGCTGGCCATCGGCTTCGCCTGCTGGCCGTTGACCAGGGGCGTGCCCAAGGGAGCGTCCGGGCGAAAAGCAGTGGCGGCCAACGACCGTGCGGGGCACAGTGGTTGAGGCAGCCGCACGCGGCAGCGCCGGCCCGTCGGAACGGGGAGGAGCGCGACGATGACCGTACACACGAGTCGGTCGAGCTCCGGGCGGGGTGGCGCGGGGCGGGCATCGGAGTAGCACCGACGACTCCGACGAGCCGCTCGCGAGCGGCTGCCGGGGCGGCCGCTTCGAGCGCGCATCCGCGCGAGGCCGCCCCTCTCGTACGTGTAAGGGGCGCCCGCAGTAGCGGACGCCCCTTACACGTAACGGTACTTACTGTGCCCGCCAACGGCACTGTCCCCGTCGCGCGTATCGGTGCTTGTGGTCAGCGTCGTGCGGAGCCGTACACGCCGCCCTTGGCCGAAGCTCGCGGCATGGACCTCACTGCTGGAGCAACTGCTCCAGCACCACGGCGATCCCGTCGTCCTCGTTCGACGCGGTGATCTCGTGGGCCACGGCCTTCAGTTCGTCGTGGGCGTTGGCCATCGCTACGCCGTGCTCGGCCCAGCCGAACATCGGGATGTCGTTGGGCATGTCCCCGAACGCGATCGTGTCCCGCGCCTTGCAGCCGAGTCGGCGCGCGGCGAGGGAGAGGCCCGTCGCCTTGCTGAGCCCCAGCGGCAGCAGCTCCACGACGCCCGCGCCCGCCATGACCACGTCCACCAGGCTGCCGACCACCTGCCGCGCGATCTCCGCCAGCGCGTCGTCGTCGTACCCGGGGTGCTGGACGTACACCTTGTTCAGCGGGGCCGACCACAGCTCGGCGGGGTCCTCGACGTGCAGGACCGGCAGCGGCCCCTCCTGCACCCGGTAGCCGGGGCCGACCAGGACCTCGCCGTCGATGCCGTCGCGGCTCGCGGCGAGCGCCAGCGGGCCGATCTCCGCCTCGATCTTGGACAGGGCCAGTCCGGCGAGCTGGCGGTCCAGCGTCACCGACGTCAGCAGCCGGTGCTCGCCCGCGTGGTAGACCTGCGCGCCCTGCCCGCACACCGCGAGCCCCTCGTAGCCGAGGTCGTCGAGGATGTGCCGGGTCCAGGGCACCGCCCGGCCGGTCACCACGATGTGCGCGGCGCCCGCCGCGGTCGCGGCGGCGAGCGCGTCGCGCGTGCGCTGCGAGACCGACTCGTCGGAGCGCAGCAGCGTCCCGTCCAGATCGGTCGCGATCAGCTTGTACGGGAACGGGCGCCCCACAGCGGTGCTCACTTGGAGATCGGCTCCAGGACCTCACGGCCGCCCAAGTAGGGGCGGAGCACGGCCGGGACCCGGACCGAACCGTCGGGCTGCTGGTGGTTCTCCAGGATCGCCACGATGGTGCGCGGGACCGCGCACAGCGTGCCGTTCAGCGTCGACAGCGGCTGGACCTTGCTCTTGCCGTCGGCGGTGTCGCGCATGCGGATCGACAGGCGCCGGGCCTGGAATCCGTCGCAGTTGGACGCCGAGGTCAGCTCGCGGTACTTGCCCTGGGTCGGGATCCACGCCTCGCAGTCGAACTTGCGTGAGGCGGAGGCGCCGAGGTCGCCGGTGGCGACGTCGATGACCTGGAAGGGCAGTTCAAGAGCGGTCAGCCACTGCTTCTCCCAGTCCAGGAGCCGCTTGTGCTCGCTCTCCGCCTCGTCCGGGTGGACGTAGGAGAACATCTCGACCTTGTCGAACTGGTGCACCCGGAAGATGCCCCGGGTGTCCTTGCCGTAGGTGCCGGCCTCACGGCGGAAGCACGGCGAGAAGCCGGCGTAGCGCAGCGGAAGCTTGTCGGCGTCGATGATCTCGTCCATGTGGTACGCCGCGAGCGGGACCTCGGAGGTGCCGACCAGGTAGTAGTCGTCCTTCTCCAGGTGGTACACGTTCTCGGCGGCCTGGCCGAGGAAGCCGGTGCCCTCCATGGCGCGCGGGCGGACCAGCGCGGGAGTGAGCATCGGGATGAAGCCGGCCTCGGTGGCCTGCGCGATCGCCGCGTTGACGAGGGCGAGCTCCAGGAGCGCGCCGACACCCGTCAGGTAGTAGAAGCGCGAGCCCGACACCTTGGCGCCGCGCTCGACGTCGATGGCGCCCAGCGCCTCGCCGAGCTCCAGGTGGTCCCTGGGCTCGAAGCCCTCGGCGCCGAAGTCGCGGATGGTGCCGTGCGTCTCCAGGATGACGAAGTCCTCCTCGCCGCCGACCGGGACGTCCGAGTGGACGATGTTGCCGAGCTTCAGGAGCAGGTGCTTGGCCTGCTCGTCGGCCTCGTTCTGCGCGGCCTCGGCGGCCTTGACGTCCGTCTTGAGCTGCTCGGCCCGCTTCAGGAGCTCGGCGCGCTCGTCCGGCGTGGCCTTGGGGATGAGCTTGCCGAGCGACTTCTGCTCGGAGCGCAGCTCGTCGAAGCGGAGGCCCGAGGACCTGCGCAGCTCGTCGGCGGAGAGCAGGGCGTCGACGAGGGCGACGTCCTCTCCACGGGCGCGCTGGGAGGCGCGAACACGGTCGGGGTCCTCACGGAGCAGGCGAAGGTCAATCACCCCTCCAGGCTACCGGTGCGGACTCCCCGCCCCCCACCCGATATCCCCGGTGCGCCTCACCCGCGTGACGCTTTGTCCCAATTGACCGAATTAGGGAATCTGGCAATGAAATTCCCGGGCGCGCGTCAAGGAAATCGATGCCATTCCCCGGAAAGGGGCGCTTTATGGACGTCGGTTGACCGACTGCCCTGCCGCGCCCGGGACTTGTCCACAGAGGCGCGCGTCCGGGAAAACTTATCCACAGGCTGTGCGGGAGATCTGTGGACTGCGGAAGAGATCGTTCCGAAAGCCGCATGCGGGCGTCAGGTTTCCCCTCTCAAACCCGTTCCACACACTCATTCGGGTGGGAATTACTCGCTCTAAAGAGTTGATCAATGGAATTGAGGTGACAGGAGGGGCCCTGCTGCCCTGTGGACTGTTCTGTCGTCACTACAGGGATTTGTCGACTGTGTCCGGTTGTGTTGTCGACTTACCCACAGGTCGAGAAGCAAGCCTGTGGATAAGTTTGTGGACAACGAAAATCAGCAGGTAGGACCGCCTGACCCGGCACAGCCCTACGGCCTGCCGTCCTGACAGCGCGCCAGCCACTCCGCCGCCTCCACGAACTCCACGTCCGAGATTCCGGCCCGCAGCGCCCGTACGTCGTCGAGCGTCACCTCCGCCCGCGGATACGAGCCGAGGAAGCGCACCTCCGGGCAGATCCGCCGCAGCCCCATCAGCGCCTCGCCCACCCGGCGCTCCGCGACGTGGCCCTCGGCGTCGATGGCGAAGCAGTAGTTGCCGATGCCCTGACCGGTCGGCCGGGACTGGAGCAGCATCAGGTTGACCCCGCGCACCGCGAACTCCTGGAGCAGTTCGAGCAGGGCACCGGGATGGTCCTCGCGCTGCCAGATGACCACCGAGGTCTTGTCCGCGCCGGTCGGCGCCGCGGGCCGGGCGGGGCGGCCGACGAGCACGAACCGGGTCTGCGCGTTGACCGCGTCGTGGATGTCGGTGATCAGCGGCTCAAGGCCGTACGTCGCGGCCGCGAACTCACCCGCGAACGCGGCGTCGTACCGCCCTTCCTGGACCAGGCGGGCGCCGTCGGCATTGGAGGCGGACGACTCCCACAGCGCCTCCGGAAGGTTCGCCTTCAGCCAGTTGCGCACCTGCGGCTGGGCCGCCGGGTGCGCGGTGACCGTTTTGATGTCCGCAAGCGTGGTCCCCGGGCGGACGAGCAGCGCGAACTTGATGGAGAGCAGAACCTCGCGGTAGATCATCAGCGGCTCGCCCGAGACCAGCTCGTCGAGGGTGGTCGTGATGCCGCCCTCCACCGAGTTCTCGATGGGGACGAGGGCGGCGGCCGCCTCTCCGTGGCGCACCGCGTCCAAGGCGGCCGACACGGACACCATCGGGACCAGTTCGCGGGTCGCGGCCTCGGGGAGCGTGCGCAGGGCGGCCTCGGTGAACGTGCCCTCGGGACCCAGATAGGTGTATCGCGTGGCGGACATGCACGTCACACTAATGGCCCGAAGTCGCCCGCACCCAGCAGTCGCCACGACCGGCGGCCCGCCGCCGGCCCCGGGTCAGGACTCCAGGAGCCGCTGGCCCACGTACTCGCCCGGCTTCGGCCCGCCCGGCACCGCGAACAGCCCGCTCGCCTCGTGCCGCAGGAACGCCGACAGAGCGTCGCCCCGGTCGAGCTTGCGCTGCACCGGCACGAAGCCCTTGAGTGGGTCGGCCTGCCAGCAGACGAAGAGCAGGCCGGCGTCCGGCGTGCCGTCCGCCGCGATGCCGTCGTGGTAGGAGAACGCGCGCCGCAGCATGGCCGCGCCGCCGTTCTGCTCGGGAGCCGCGATCCGTGCGTGGGCGTTCTCCGGAATGACCAGCTTGCCGTCCGGACCGAACTTGTCGAGCTGCATCTTGGTCGTCTCGGTGCCCCCGGAAAGAGGGGAGCCGTCCGACTTCTTGCGGCCGATCACCTTCTCCTGCTCGGGCAGCGGCAGCTTCTCCCAGGTGTTCAGGAGCATCCGGATCCGGCGGACGACCGCATACGAGCCGCCCGCCATCCACGCGGGCTGCGCGGTGTCCGGCACGAAGATCCGCTGCTCGAAGTCGGCGTCCGAGGGCTTGGGATTGCCGGTTCCGTCGATCTGGCCCATCAGATTGCGGGCGGTCATCGGCTTCTTGGTGGCGCCCGGGGCGCGGTTGAAGCCGTTCATCTGCCAGCGCACCTTCGCCGCCGACCCCGCGTCCTGCTGGATCGCGCGCAGGGCGTGGAAGGCGACCAGCGCGTCGTCCGCACCGATCTGCACCCACAGGTCGCCGCCCGAGCGCTGCGGGTCGAGCTGGTCGGAGGAGAAGTCGGGCAGCGGGTCGAGCTGGACCGGACGCCGGTCGGTCAGCTGCGTACGGTCGAAGAAGCTGTGCCCGAAGCCGAAGGTGACGGAGAGCGAACAGGGGCCCGCGTCCAGGGCGACGCCCGTGTCCGTGCCGCCCGCCGGCTCGCCCGCCATCAGGGACTTGGCCGTCGCCGACCAGCGCCGCAGCAGGGCGGCCGCCTCCTTGCGGCCGGCGCCCGGGGCGAGATCGAAGGCGATCAGATGCCCGCCGGCCTGAAGCGGAGTGGTGATCCCCGCTTGATGTTTCCCGTGAAACATCACCTCGGTGGCGCCGACGGTCGTGAGCGCCGTCCCCGAGTCCGGAGCTTCCACGGCCGCATAGGCCGCCGCACCGCCCGCCGCTCCCAACGCCACGCCGGCCACGCCCGCGGCACCGACGGTGCCGAGCAGCTTGCGCCGGGAGATGTCGAGGGAGGGGCCGGAGGTGATGGCAGGGCCGGAGTTCTTGCTCTCGCTCATGTCAGTTCTACTCAGCCGATCTTGACGTTCTTGTCCACGGTGGTCTCGTCGATGTCGGAGGTCCGTACGGTCACCGAGATCCGCCAGTCGCCCGCCATCGGGATCTGGACGCCGCTCGCGCTCCAGTGTCCGGCGGTGACGCGGTCCGGCACGACGGGCAGCGGGCCGACGGACTTCGCGGCCAAGGTGAAGGAGACCTTCACCTCGGGGGCGTCCTTGGGCTTGCCCGAGGGGTCCTCCAGCCAGACGTGCAGCTCGTTGGCGCCGGTGCGGCCCGGGTCGAGGGTGAGCTTGGCGGTGCCCTTGCCGTTCGGGCCGCCGGTGTCGAACGGCAGCCGGATGTCGACCGGCCGGTCCGCGACGGCGACCTCGGAGCCGGCCTTCGCCCGGTCTACGGCTTCCTGGGTGCGGCCGGGCTCCGTCGTGGTCAGCACCGTCGTCACGGCAAGCAGCACCACCGCGATGCCGGCCTCCGCCAGGACCGTGCGGCGCAGCCCGGTGCGCTCCGGGTCGGCGTCCCGGATCCGCTTCTCGCGGGCGGTGCTCATCGCGGCTTGCTGGCGCGCGAGTTGAGCGGCCCGCTTGGAGTCGTTGCCGTCGTCGGGGACGGTGACGGGCGTCGGCTCGCTCGCCCGCTGCTCCACGATCGCGGCGGCCTCAGCCTCCGGCGCGGTGTACTCCGACAGGCGCGCGGTCCAGCGCCGCGAGAGGGAAGCGGTCCCCACCAGCACGGCGACCAGGCCGACCTTGACCAGGAGCAGCTGACCGTAGCTGGTGTCGACCAGCGCCGACCATGTGCCGACCTGCCGCCAGGACTGGTAGAGCCCGGTCGCGGCGAGCACGGCCACGCTGCAGAGCGCGATGCTCGAGAACCGCAGCACGGCCGCGCGCTCGATGCCCGGGGTCCGGTAGAGCACGACCAGGAGGGTGGCGAGCCCGCCGAGCCAGGTCGCGACGGCCAGCAGGTGCAGTACGTCCACGGGCATGGCGACGCCCGGCTGAAGACCGGTCGAGGCGTGCTCGGACAGCGCCCAGGTCGCGGCGAGTCCGGCGGCCACGACGGCTCCGCCGATGGAGAGTCCGAAGGTGAGGTCCTTCTTCTCGGCCTCGTCGTCACGCTTGGCGTACGCCCCGAACAGCACGGAGACGAACAGGGCGGAGGCGCCGAGCAGCAGCAGCCGGGAGATGAGGGCCGCGCCGGGCTTGGTCTCCAGGACGGCCCTCAGCCCGTTCAGGTCGAAGACGTCGGAGAGTTTCCCGGAACCCGTGTAGGGGGTGCGGAGCAGCAGCATGGCGAGGGTGGCCGCGGTCATGGTGAGCCAGCCGCCGACGACGACCCGCTGCACGGGGCGCACGGACGCCCCCCGCCGCCAGCAGGCGAGGACGAAGGCGGCGCCGCCGGCGAGCAGCACGAACCCGCCGTAGGCCGCGTACCGCGTGATGCCGTACAGGACGCCGACGAGGCCGCCGCCCACCTGCTGGGTGGGGACGACGGCGCTGGTCGCGGAGGGGGCGCCGATGGAGAACGTGAAGGCACCGGACACCGGGTGGCTGTCGGCGGAGATCGCCTGCCAGGCCACCGTGTAGGTGCCGTTGGGGATGCCGGTGCGCAGCCGGACGCCGTATTTGACGATGTCGCCGCTGCACAGGTTGACGAGTTCGGCGGTGTCGGAACGCTTGCCCGCCGGGTCCAGGACCCGGATGGAGTTGGCGTCCAGGGCGACGCCCTCGGAGAAGGTGAGGGCGACCTGGGCGGGTGCGGTGGCGACCACCGCCCCCTCCTTCGGGTCGCTGCCGGTGAGCGCGGCGTGCGCGGACGCGGGTACCGCGCCTGCGAACAGCGCGCCGAGCAGCGCAACCGTGACGAGCAGCAGCCGGGTCAGGGGGCGGCTGCTCGCGATGGTTCCGAGGCGTGGGGCGGTGGCCGTCATGTCAGTCCCTCAAGTCCCTCTGGGTGCCTCAGTGGTGCTTCGGGTTGTACGTGGCTTCCTTCACGGGAAGGTCGACCTTGACCGGGTCGGCCTTCTCGAAGTGCAGCTCGATGGTGACCTTCCCGCCCTGCTTCGGCTTCTGCTTGAGACCCATGAACATGATGTGGCTGCCGCCGCGTTCGAGGTCCAGCTCGCCGCCCGCGGGGATGTCGAAGGAGGCCACCTCCTGCATCTTCTGGTTCTTCGTCTCGTGGATCGTGACGTTGTCGGACAGGTCGCTGGTGACCTTGGTGAGCTTGTCGGCGGTCTTGCCGTCGTTCTTGACGGTGAGGAAGCCGCCGGCCATGTCACTGGTCGGCATCGGCATGAACGCGTCGCTGACCGTGAGCTTCGGCTTGGCGTCGGCGCTGGAGGAGCAGCCCGCCAGGGCGAGGCCCGCGGACAGGGCTATGGCGGCGGCGACGGTCGTGCGGACGGTGTGGGTGGTGCGGCGGTTCACGGGTTCTCCCCCTTGATGATCTTCGGCAGGTCCTTGGTGTAGTCGGCCACGGTCGCGTCCTCTCCGTAGAGGACGTATCCCTGGTCCGTCTTGGGGGAGAAGGCGATGACCTGGGCCCCGTGCATCGAGACGACCTTGCCGTCCTTGTCCTTGGTGGCCGGGTCGATGCCGATGCCCAGCTGCCGGGCGCCGGCCTGGATGGTGGCGAAGTCGCCGGTCAGGCCGATGAAGGACGGGTCCTGGCCCTTGAGCCATTTGCCGAGCGAGGCGGGGGTGTCCCGCTCGGGGTCGGTGGTCACGAAGACCACCTGGAGCTTGTCCTGGTCGGCCTTGGACAGCGCCTTCTTGGCGACGGCGATGTTGCCCATGGTCAGCGGGCAGACGTCCGGGCAGTTGGTGTAGCCGAAGTAGATGAGCGTCGGCTTGCCCTTGGTCTCGGCGCGGAAGTCGAACTTCTTGCCGTTGGTGTCCGTCAGGACGAAGTCAGGCTTGGTGAACGGCCGGTCGAGCAGCGTCGCGGCCTGGGTCTTCGCCGAGGCGGAGACATCGGCGACGGGGCTCTTGGAGCCGCTGTCACCGCTGCTGCCGCAGGCGGTCAGGGTGAGCGCCGCTGCCGCCGCGAGAGCGGCGGCAGTCAGCGCGGTCTTGGTGCGCATGAGGAGATTTTCCGGTCTTTTCCGGTCGAGGAGTGGAGGGCGGGTCACGCGGAGCGGCGGCGTCCGGCGAACACGCCGAAGGCCACTCCGGCGATGCCGACGAGGATGCCGACGATGCCGAGGACGCGGGCGGTGGTGTCGGTGTCCGACGAGGACGCGGCCGAGGCGCCCGTCTGCTTGGCCGAGGTGTTCGTGGCGGCGGGCGCCGCCGCGTCGTCGTCACCGCCGGGGGCGGCAGCGGCGGTGAGCTGGAGGGCGGGGGCTGGGTTCGCGGGCTCCGGCGCGCCCTTCTTCGACTCCTCGATCCAGCGGACGACCTCGTTGTTGTCGTACGTCTGGAGGGCCTTGAAGACGAGCTGGTCGGTGTCGGTGGGCAGGGTGCCGATGGAGAGCGGGAACTTCTGGAACTGACCCGCCTCGATGGTTCCGCCGCTCCAGGTCACCTTGGTGACGGCCTCGTTGATCTGCTTGCCGTGGACGGTCAGCGGCTTGGCGAGCTTGGACTTGGTGACCTCGATGTTCCAGCCCGGCACCGGCTGCGGCATCACGGACGCCAGCGGGTGGTCGGCGGGGAAGGAGACCTCAAGCTTCACGGTTTTGGCGTTGTCGCGCTCGTTGGGGACCTTGAAGTCGACGACGGCGTACCCGCCCTTGGCGGGTACGCCCTCCGGCTGCACGGTGACGTGCGCGAAGGCCGTCCCCGAGAGCAGCAGGACGGAGGCGGCGGCGACGGAACCGACGACGGCGATACGGGTGCGCGAACGGGCAACGTTCATGGCGAAGACACTCCAGTCAGCAGGAAGGTGTGGACGGTCCACCGCGCCAAAGGTGCGCGGGGACCCGCGACACCACTCCTGCGGTACGTGTGGGGAGTGGGCCGCGTTCAGGCTGCGAGGGCGTACGCCGCGGGCGGCCCGCGCCTGATCACCGAGTGCTGAAGTTCCGCCCCGGCCAGGGGGAGGGGGGCCAACTGGTGTGAACGGGGGGCGCGTGAGCCCTGACGGCCCGCGGCCATGAGCCCGGCGCACAGGGAGCGTACGAGCCTCAGGGCGCGCCGCAGGGAGCGTACGGAAGCGGCTTCGGCGGCGGCTGTGACGGACTCGGCGGCCAGGCGGACCATCCGGAACAGGGCGGCCTCACCGCGCCGCAGCAGCCACCCGGTGGCGAGCGCGGCGAGCAGGTGGCACAGGAGCATCGGCAGCGAGGGCAGCAGCGAGGCGGCCAGTGACACCGAGTGCGCCGAGGCCGGGCCGCTGCCTGCGGTGCCCGACATCATGTCGGCCATCCCGCCCATGCCGCTCATGCCCGCGTGGCCGCCGCTGACCCGGGCCGGGTCGATGCCCGCGTCGGTCACGATCCGCTGGGCCTGCGCCGCGGTGAGCGGGGTCGATCCGGCGCCGCAGAGGAGTTTGCCGGCGAACCGCACCAGAGGGAGGTCGCCGGTGGATCCGTCGCCGGAGGCGGCCGCCGTGTGCTGGCCGACGCCGAAGAGCATGTGCAGGCCGAGCTGTCCGGCCGCGAGCGCGGCCACGATCGGCGGCAGCGAGCGTTCCCGTCCGGCGAGCGGTGCGACGACGGCCAGGACCCCGAGGAACCCGGCGAGCAGTGTCCACCAGGGGACCGTCGCGCAGGCGGCCATGACGTGCCCCATCGCGGACAGCACGACGCAGACCGCGGCGAACACCGCGGCCCTGAGCAGCCGGAGACCGGCGCCTGCTGGGGCGTGGGGAGAAGACATGGCGGGGCCATCATCGCACTGCGCTTACCTGCCCCATACGGCAGGTCCGGAAGGTCGCCTTTGGTACTGGTAGGGGCGTTCCGGCGAAACGGACCGGAAGGTTCCGAGGTGCTTTACACCGGCGTGAGGGGCGCGTACATCCGCCGAATGGGCGCCATCACGTCAAGAGGGCGCTTACGGGCGGGAACTTGCGGCAATACTGCGCCCGTAGAGAGAAGGGCTTTGTCGAGCCGCAGCCAGGAGGCTGGAACATGAGCATCTGGTGGTCTCTCCACTTGCGGCGCGAGGCTGCGAGCGTTCCGCTCGCCCGCCGTCTTCTGCTCGGCGCCATGGAGACCGCGGGGGTCGACCCGGACATCTCCTACGACCTCTCGGTCGCGCTCAGCGAAGCCTGCGCGAACGCGGTCGAGCACGGCGGGGACGCGGTCTCCGGGAGCGCGTCGGGGGCGTACCGGGTGACCGCCTACCTCGACGGCGAGAAGTGCCGCATCGAGGTCGCCGACTCGGGACCGGGCTTCCCCGCCCGCCGCGCCCACCGCAACGCCGTCCCGGCCAGAACCGGCTGGCTGCCCGAACACGGCAGGGGCCTCGGCCTGATCGAACAGCTCGCCGACCACGTGCACTTCAGGAACCGGCCGGGCCGGGGCGCGGTGGTCAGTTTCGACAAGATCCTCAAATGGCGAGAGGGCGCGCTGCTCAAGGTGTCCTGAGCGGCGCGCCCCCGATGCCGCGAGCGGGGTGGGTCAGGCCTGCTTGACCCGGGCCATCCACGCCTCGACCTCGTCGGCGCTGCGCGGCAGCGCGGCCGACAGGTTCTCGTTGCCGTCCTCGGTGACCAGGATGTCGTCCTCGATCCGGACGCCGATGCCGCGGTACTCCTCGGGCACCGTCAGGTCGTCGGCCTGGAAGTACAGACCGGGCTCGACGGTGAGGCACATGCCCGGCGTCAGGTCGCCGCCGACGTAGGTGTCGGTGCGCGCGGAGGCGCAGTCGTGGACGTCCATGCCGAGCATGTGGCCGGTGCCGTGCAGCGTCCAGCGGCGCTGGAGGCCGAGGTCCAGGACCTTCTCCACGTCCAGGTCGCCGAGCAGACCCCAGGCGACGAGCTTCTCGGCGAGCACCCGCTGGGCGGCGTCGTGGAAGTCGCGGAAGGCCGCGCCGGGCTTCACCGCGGCGATGCCCGCCTCCTGCGCCTCGTACACCGCGTCGTAGATCTTGCGCTGGAGCGGCGAGAAGGTGCCGTTGATCGGCAGGGTGCGGGTGATGTCGGCGGTGTAGAGCTCGGTGGTCTCCACACCGGCGTCCAGCAGGAGCAGCTCGCCGGAGCGGACCGCACCGTTGTTGCGCACCCAGTGCAGGGTGGTGGCGTGCGGGCCCGCGGCGCAGATCGAGCCGTAGCCGATGTCGTTGCCCTCGACGCGGGCGCGCAGGAAGAAGGTGCCCTCGATGTA
The DNA here is from genome assembly GCF_036231355.1 of Streptomyces sp. NBC_01431. Taxonomy (NCBI): domain Bacteria; kingdom Bacillati; phylum Actinomycetota; class Actinomycetes; order Kitasatosporales; family Streptomycetaceae; genus Streptomyces; species Streptomyces sp. NBC_01431. Next base: position 4,011,064 of record NZ_CP109496.1, on the reverse strand, counting down.
GCGCTCGCTGGTCGCCTCGGCCTTGTCGAGCACCTTGACGACGTCCTCGAAGCCGCGCGCGGTCGAGTCGCACGCCTTACGCAGCTCCGCGATTTCAAACGCGTCCTTCACCAGGCGCGCCTCCGAGAGGTACACGCGCAGCTCTTCGTCGCGCTCGGCGGTGACCTTGTCGGTCAGCGCGGCCTCGATCGAGGCGTCGTGGCCGCGCACGACGCGGACCGGGCCGGTGGCCTCCGTGAGGGCGGCGGCCAGCTCGCGGACGTCCTTGGCGGGGATGCCCAGGAGCCGCTCGGCCTCGCTCAGCGAGTGGCGGCGGCCGACCCACAGCTCACCCTGGCCGGACAGCCAGAATTCGCCGTTCTCGCGGTTTGAACGCGGAAGCAGGTAGAGCGTGGCCTCGTGACCGTCGCCCTTGGGCTCCAGAACGAGCACGCCGTCCTCGGTCTGGTCGCCGGTGAGGTACGCGTACTCGGTGGCCGCGCGGAAGCTGTACTCGGTGTCGTTCGAGCGGGTCTTCAGGTTGCCCGCGGGGATCACCAGGCGCTCGCCGGGGAAGCGCTTGGACAGGGCGGCGCGGCGGTCGGCGGTGCGGCCGGCCTGGGCGATCGGCTCCAGGTCGCGCAGCTCGGTGTCCGCCCAGCCCGACTTCATGTTCTCGGCCAGCTCGTCGGAGACGCCCGGGTACAGGCCGTTCTTGCGCTGCTTGATCGGCTTCTCGTCAGTCTCGTCCGGGCCCGCTGCGCCAGCAGCAAGATTCGATTCCGCCGGGGTGAGCTGGTCGGCCACGGTCTGCCTCCACTAGGTACGACATCGGAGTCCCCCGAGGCCGTCAGGGCCAGGGGGGCCTTCACCATCGTACGGGCGTACGGAAGGGGGTCCAGGGCCTTAGTGCCTGTTACCCGGGCTAGCCGAAGCGGGCCGCGAGAATCACCACGTCCTCGGCGCTGTCCGCCCCGTCGAGGCCGTCGGGCAGCACGGTCGTCAGGACGTGATCGACCACCGCGTCCGGATCGTCCCGGACCGCCTTGGGGACGCTCGCGGCGGCCGCGTGCAGCCGGGCGAAGGCCCGGTCCATGGGCTCGCCGGTGCGGTGAAGCAGCCCGTCCGTGTACAGCAGCACCGTTTCTCCAGGCTCCGTGGTGAGTTCCACGCTCGGCGCCTCCCAGCAGGAGAGCATGCCGAGCGGCGCCGAGAGCGAGGTCTCCACGAACTCGGTGCGCCGGTCGCCGACGATCAACGGCGGGGCGTGTCCGGCCCCCGCGAGGACGATCTTGCGCAGGGCGGGCTCGCAGTAGGCGAACAGCGCGGTGGCCGAGCGGGCGGGCTCGGTCAGCCGGAGCAGCAGTTCGAGGTCGGAGAGCACGGCGACCGGATCCTCGCCCTCCATGACGGCGTACGCCCTCAGGCTGGCGCGCAGCCGGCCCATCGCCGCGACCGCGCTCGGCCCGGAACCGGTGACCGACCCGACGGCGAGGCCGAGGGCGCCCTCGGGCAGCGGCAGCGCGTCGTACCAGTCACCGCCGCCGCGCGGCCCGGTGCGGCGGCGGGCGGCCAGCCGGACCCGGGCGACCCGGGGCAGCCGGCTGGGCAGCAGTTCCTCGGCGACGGTCGCCAACTGCGTGCGAGCCCGCTCCAGTTCGACGAGGCGGCCCAGGTGCTCGGCCGCGTACCGGATGTAGAGCCCGGCGAGGTACCGCCGGCGCTCGACGGGTTCGGCGCTCTCGTCGTAGAACCAGACGGCCGCGCCGAGCCGTCCCGCGCCGTCGGTGCACAGGGGGAGCGCATAGCTGGCGGCGTAGCCGAGGCGGGTGGCGACCTCGCGGTGGCGCGGGTCGAGGCCACCGTCGTCCGCCATGAGGTCGCAGCCGCCGTCCGCGTCCGGCAGCCCGTCCAGGATCCGGCCGTACGCGGTGGCGCTGCGCGGCACGGTCTCGATGTGGCCGAGGTCGGCGTGGGCGAGCCCGAGCCCGGTGGTGCTGGCAGGGCCGAGGCCGTCGGCGGGTTCGAGCACGACCAGGCCGCGCCGGGCGCCGACCAGGGCGGCGCCCGCCCTCAGGAGTTCGTTCAGGGCGTCGTCAAGAACGGTGGTGCGGGTGAGGCGCTCGGTGAGTTCGTGCAGCGTGGTGAGGTCGGAGACCCAGCCGGCGAGCCGGTCCTGGAGCACCGCACCGGGCGGGGTGTGGGCGGCTGGTGAGGGCAGAGGCGCATGAGTGTGCGCGGGCGGCGGAACGGCTGGATCGATTCCAGCCACTTTCGGCAGGTGAGGGGCGCTCATGGCAGCCGGCTTTCCGACTGGTCGATTTTGCTCAATAGCATCGCAAACCCCCATGTCATTCTGCGCCGCTATCAATGCATCCACATGTACACGCACAAGTGAGGGGATGTCCAGCATTGTCATAGCGGGACTATTGGTGTCCGTGGGACGCGCAACTTGGCCGGAAAATGCCCCCGGTGGACCAGTCCTGGGGTCGACTGAGGCCGTTCAACTGTGCGTCGTTTCAAGCGCGTTGGGTACGTAATCGGTGTGGTCCTGGGCAGTTGAAGACGCCCCGGAACCGTGCGGTCGGTCTTGACGTCTTAAGGGCCGACCGGCCGCGCCTCACCCCCGAGTGGCGGGGTTTTTGCACACAGGACGGCAAGCGCCATGCACGCGCCACCCTTCGCCATGCTTTAAATGGTTACAGGCAGTGGCCGTCGCGACCAGAGGTCCCCGCCCACGTTCGGTCCTGGCGGGTTCCCGTACCGCAGGCTCACAGAGCGAGTACGCGCAGAGAAGTGATGCACACACGGTGTGATGTGGACTCGGCGTTCAACGGAAAGGAACGAGCGCTCATGCGCGAGATCCTCGGAAGGCGACGCAGGTTCCGGTTCTGGCGCAGTGAAAGGGCTGCTCAGCTCGGCGCCGCGCTGACCTGTGCGACCCGATGGAAATGGCCTGTGCTCCCCGGCGTGGGACTGGCCGCGGGCGGCCGCGGCTGTGCCTGTCCTGATGCGGAATGTGTGGTGCCCGGGGCGCACCCCTTCGACCCCCCGCTGCTCGCGGCCACCACCGACGAGCGGATGATCCGCTGGTGGTGGGCGAACCGGCCGACCGCGCCGGTCATGCTCGCCACCGGCGCCGGCGCGCCCTGCGCGATCAGCCTCCCGGCCGTCGCCGGAGCACGGGCGCTCGCCGCGCTCGACTCCATGGGCGTGCGGCTCGGCCCGGTCGTGGCGACCCCCACCCGGTGGTCGCTCCTGGTGGCTCCGTACTCGATGGAGCGCCTGGGCGAACTGCTCTACTCCAAGGACTGGGTGCCCAGTTCGCTCCGCTTCCACAGCGAGGGCGGGTACCTGGTGCTCCCTCCGTCGCTGACCGGCAAGGGCCAGGTCCGCTGGGAGCGGGCGCCGCTGCCCGGCTCGGCGGCGCCATGGCTGCCGGACGTGGAGGCGGTGGTGGACGCGCTGGTCGAGGCGAGCACCAGCGCACCGGACGGCGGCAGCCGACTGGCGTACTGAGAGGGGCGGCCCGGGGGTGAGCGGACCCGGGCATACCCAATGAGCGAGAAGGCGGTTCGGTTTCCGAGCCGCCTTCACTCTTTCGGGTGTGAGCAAGCCCTGGTTGTACGGGAATTGGCCGAGCGGGCCGCAAAGCGCCCGGTTTCCGTGGATACCTTCGGCCCACCATCAGGAATCCAGAGCAGGTGGGTCCCCCCATGAATCTCCAGCACCTCCGCATGGCCGGGCTCGCCGCAGTCGTGGTGTGCACCGCACTACTGCCGTTGGCCGCGTCCGCCGGGCCCGCCGGAGGGCCCGAGAGGGAGGGTGCGGCGGATGACGCAAAAACCCCCCTCGGACACACCGCGGTGCGGGCGAACAAGCCACGGGGCCCGGTGCCCGATGACGCGGCCGCGCAGTGCGGCCCCGAACTCGTCTCCCCCGAAGGAGTCGAGGCGCAGACCTGCGTGCTGGACCGGGGGCGCGACACCTGGGCGCGTACCTACTACCGCAACGCCACTGGCGAGGAGCTGCACTCCGTGCTCACGCTGATGGGGCCGGACGGGCAGACCCTGGAGACGAACTGCCTGGTGGCCGCGGACGACCAGCCGAAATCCTGTGAAACCCCGCATCAGAATGTTTCGCGGCGCCCGGCGGGAGCGGGGGCGTATTCGGCGGTGTCGGAGTTCTCGGGGGCGGCGGAGGACTCACCGCTGCTGCTGCGTTCGGGTAGCAACTCCGCGCAGCCTTCGGCCCGTTGACCGGACCGGCAATGGAAGGGCCCGATCGCTGGCGACGGGGGATGCACCAGCGACCGGGCTCTTGGAAACCGTAACAAGAGATCGGTCGTTCGCAAATTCGATCTCGGTAATTCGGACACCGATTTACCTGCGAGTACGGGCAGTTGTGACAGGAGTCACCTGTCGGTCGACCGAAACTCCAGCGGTCGTCACTCTCAGCTGAGGGTCACTTGACGGTTGGTGAGGCCGCCCCTGGCCCGGCGCTCCTCCGGCGTGAGCGGCGCGTCACTCGCCAGCGCCCCGGCAAGCCGCTCGGCGAACTCGGCGGCCGGCTTCTCGCACTCCTCGGCCCCCATGCCGACCGGCAGGTCCCACACCGGCACGGTCAGACCGTGCGCCCGGAAGGAGCCCACCAGCCGGGTGCCCTCGCCGAGCGAGGACGTCCCCGCCGCGTGCAGCCGCGCCAGCGCGTCGAGCAGCTTCTCCTCGGGGTGCGGCATGACCCACCGCAGGTGGTTCTTCTCGGGCGTCTCGCACCAGTACGAGGAGTCGACCGACGTCAGCCGTACGGTCGGGATCGCGGCGGCGTTGGCGCGCTCCAGCGAGGCGGAGACCTCGGGGGCGGCGCTCTCGGCGTCCGGCACCCAGAACTCGAACCCGGCGTGCACCTCAGGCTCGAACGGGCCGTTCGGGTCGAGCAGGTCCTGGAGCCGTACGCCGTCGGCCTCGGCGCGCTGGGCGGCGACCGGCGAGCCGGGCTCGGCGACAAGGGCGCGCTTCAGCGTGTCGGCGAGGTCGCGGCTGATGTCGCCGGAGGGGGTGTCGTTCTGCAGGCCGATCAGGACTGACCCGTCCTCGCGGCGCAGCGCGGGCCACGCCATCGGCAGCACGGTCGCCAGCGTCACGGAGGGCACGCCGTCGGGCAGCCCGTCCTTGAGCGTCAGCGGTACGGTCGCGGCCGGGACCAGCTCGCGCAGCGCGACCCAGTCGCACTCGCCGGGCAGCCCCTCGAAGGGGCGCTGGACCAGCTCGGTCACGGCGTGCGAGGCAGCCCGCCCGTGACAGGCCTTGTAACGGCGGCCGGAGCCGCAGGGACAGGGCTCGCGGGCCCCGACGACCGGGATCTCCCCGTCGCTGATCTGCGGCTTGACGGCCTTCGCCTGGGGACGCTTCTTGGCCATGGTGTGGCTCTCCCGACTGCGGTGGTGCGGTGTCGCTGTGTCGGCCGCGAGCCTAGCCGCCCCGGAGCCATCCAGGCCGCCGCAGCGGGGTGTTGGGCGCGCTGCCCGCCATCGGCCGCGCCCGGCCCGGAGCGCTGGCCGGGGTTGGTGCGCCCGGCCCCTGGGCGTTGCCCAACGCCGACGGTCCCGGCCTCCCGAGCCCGACCGGCGGTCGGCGGGTGTGGCCCCCAGTGCTGCCCGATGACGAGGGCCCGGCTCCCGAGCACGGCCCGGGAACGGTCGGTGTGTCCCCGGGGGTCGTGCGCGCGGCGCCTTCCGGCCCGTACGTGCTGCTCAGTCCAGGTCGTCGAACACGTCCGCGTACTCCAGTCCCGGTGCTGCTCCCGGGGCCGCAACGCGCGTAGCGAAATCGTCGTGGCGGTGCCCCGCGATGAGAATCACCCACACCGTCACCTCGCCGGACGCGCTGTCCCGCACACCCCAGTCCTGGGCCAGGGCACTGATGATGTTGAGCCCGCGGCCACCGCGCGCGGTGACCGAAGGCGTCGCGGGGACGGGCCGTGTCGGGCCGCCTCCGTCGGTCACCTCGACGGTCAGCCGCCCTGCCTTGTCGAGTCGCCAAGCCGCCTTGATGTCGCCGTCGCCTATGTCCGACCGCCCCAGCGGCCTGCCGTGCCGGCAGGCGTTGCTGAGCAGTTCGGACAGAACCAGAACGGCATCGTCCACGACCGGTTCGGACACCCCGCTGCCGAGCAACTGCTCACGCATCCGGTGCCTCGCCTTGCCCACGCCCGCAGGGCCATGGGGTACGGCCATGCTCGACGACGTGGGCACCTCCTGTGCCACCACCAACGCCACCCCCGAGACCTCCTTCGCCCCACGCCACGGTGTGGATGCCCCAATGGACTGGACCGGAAACCGGCCAACCGTCGGCAGGCGACGCATTTGTCACGATCGAATGCGGAGCGAACGCGCCGGTGCACTCCCTGTAATGGCCTTTACATACGGCCCAGTTGGGATAGAACCTGTTTCGGGCGATTGGTGATGATTGCCTCCACTCCGAGGCTTACGCACAGATCGACGTCCTCGGGTTCGTTCACCGTCCAGACGTGGACGCGGTGCCCCGCGCTGTGGAGGCGCTCGACGTAGGCGGGGTGGTTGCGCACGATCCGCATCCCCGGACCCGCGATCCGCGCCCCGGCCGGCAGCCGCCCGTCGCGCAGCCGCGGCGACAGGAACTGCATCAGATAGACGGTCGGGATGTCGGGCGCCGCCGCGGCCACCCGGTGCAGGGAGCGAGCGGAGAAACTCATGATGCGGACCGGGGAGGTTTCACCGGCCGGCGGCGGCTCAGTGAGGCCGAACCTCTTGAGGAGGTGCAGCAGACGCTCCTCCACCTGCCCGGCCCACCGGGTGGGGTGCTTGGTCTCGATGGCCAGCTCGACCCGGCGCCCGGCATCGGCGACGAGTTCGAGCAGCCGCTCCAGGGTCAGCACGGAGGTGAACTCGCGGTCCCCCCAGTCAGGGCTCTCCTCGCTGTCCTTCCAGGAGCCGAAGTCGAGCGCGGCGAGCGCGGACAGCTCCAGGGTGGACACCGCGCCACGGCCGTTGGAGGTGCGGTTGACACGCCGGTCGTGCACGCAGACGAGGTGGCCGTCGGCGGTGAGCCGGACATCGCACTCCAGGGCGTCGGCCCCGTCCTCGATCGCCTTCACGTACGCGGCGAGAGTGTGCTCGGGGGCGTCCTCGGAGGCTCCGCGGTGGGCCACCACCTGGATGCGGTCGCTGTCTGGGGTGTGCGGGCTGTGCTGCCGTGCTTGGGTCACCGCGTCATCGTGCCACCGCCGGGTCACAGGCCGGTGCGCCAGGGCGCGTCCGGCGCATCCGGGCGCCCCCGTTCGAGGGCGCTCTTCGGGTGCGGCGCCCGGGGCGGGATCCGCCGGGCGCGCCCCAATACACAGCTCCTGCTTACAGTGGCCTGACGTGCGGTGGTAAAAGCTGAGCGGAGTCATCCGCACAGTGCGGGGTCCGATGTCGGACCCCCGGCGCACCATTGTTGTTGCCGAGGCCCCGCGCCGACGCCCGACAGCAACGCCGAGCACCACCCGCACGACGCCCGCCAGACCATCCGTCCCCCAGACCGAGTGGAAACCGAGGAGAGCAAGCTGTGAGCACCGAGAACGAGGGCACCGCGGTCCCGGCCGTCCCGCCTGCCCCGTCGTCTGCACCTGCTGCACCTCCCGCCCCTGCCGCAGCCCCCGGCACCACGGCCCCCGCCGCGCCTTCGGACGCGCCGCCCGCCGCGCCCCGAGAGGCCGACAGCACCCTCGTCCACGAAGCGGTGCCGCAGCCGGCCGCGTCGGCCCACGAGCCCGGCGCGCAGCCCGGCCAGGACCCGGCCACCGCCCCGCTGCCTCCCACCCCGGCCGCGTCGGCGCAGCACGACCCGCAGGCGTACGCGGCGCACGAGCCGGCGCCCCCGCAGCAGGGCGGCGCCGGCTGGCCGCCGCCCCCGCCCGTGCTCCCCTCCTACGGCGGCGGTGGCGAGGGCAACGGCGGCGACCCGTGGGGCGCCCCGCAGTCCCCCGCTCCGCGCAAGCGCGGCGGCGGCCTGGTCGCCGCGGTGGTCGCGGCCGCGCTGGTGGCCGGCGGCATCGGCGGAGCCATCGGCTACTTCGCCGCGGACCGGGACAACAGCGGCTCGGGTTCCACCACGGTGGCGTCCTCCGACACCCCGAAGGACTTCAAGCGCGATCCGGGCACGGTGGCGGCCGTCGCGGCGAACTCGCTGCCCAGCGTCGTCACGATCGACGCCCAGGGCAACGACGGCGAGGGCGGCACCGGCACCGGCTTCATCTACGACAAGGAAGGCCACATCCTCACGAACAACCACGTGGTGGCCTCCGCGGCGAGCGGCGGCAAGCTGTCCGCGACGTTCTCCAACGGCAAGAAGTACGACGCCGAAGTGGTGGGCCGCGCGCAGGGCTACGACGTTGCCGTCATCAAGCTGAAGAACGCCCCTTCGAACCTCAAGCCGCTGGCCCTCGGCGACTCGGACAAGATCGCGGTCGGCGACTCGACGATCGCGATCGGCGCCCCCTTCGGCCTCTCCAACACCGTGACCACCGGCATCATCAGCGCCAAGAACCGCCCGGTGGCCTCCAGCGACGGCCAGAACTCCAAGGCCTCGTACATGAGCGCCCTACAGACCGACGCGTCCATCAATCCGGGCAACTCGGGCGGCCCGCTGATCAGTTCCACGGGCGCGGTCATCGGCATCAACTCCGCGATCCAGTCGGCGGGCACGGGCGGCGGCATGGGCCAGTCCCAGGCGGGCTCGATCGGCCTCGGCTTCGCCATCCCGATCAACCAGGCGAAGAACGTCGCGGAGCAGCTCATCAAGACCGGCCAGCCGGTCTACCCGGTGATCGGCGCCTCGGTGGGGATCCAGCAGAGCAGCGGCGCCGGCCTCCCCGGCGGTGGCGACGGCGCCCAGATCTCCCCCCAGGGCACCGCCAGCCAGCAACCGATCACCCCGGGCGGCCCGGCGGACAAGGCCGGTCTGAAGCCGGGCGACCTCATCACCAAGTTCGGCGACATGCCCATCGACAGCGGCCCGACGCTGATCAGCGAGATCTGGACGCACAAGCCGGGCGACCAGGTCCCGCTGACCTACAAGCGGAACGGCAAGGAGACCACGGTCACGATCACCCTGGGCGAACGCAGGGGCGACAGCAACTGACCCGTTGCCGGTAGGCTGTAGCCGCTTCCGCCGCTGGTCGGCGGGGCGTGGGTGGGTTGCCCGAGCGGCCTAAGGGAACGGTCTTGAAAACCGTCGTGGCGCGAGTCACCGTGGGTTCAAATCCCACACCCACCGCAGCAGGTCAGCGTATGCGCTGGTCACAAGGGGCGTCCTGATTCCGGGGCGCCCCTTTTCCGTGGGGTCTGGTTCGCCTTGATCCCCTTCGCGACGCCCCGGATCACCGTGTGCGCACCCGGCGTGAACCGGGCGAACCACCGGGAACCGCGCCGTCCTTTGGGCGCATCCCGCGCGTCGTGCATCGCGCCTGGCCCTCCCTTGCGGGACGTCCCAATCCGCAGGTTAGAGGGCCTGGGAGCAAGACGAGACGCTGAGACGCCGATCAAGGTTGCCACCGGCGAGCGCCACCCGGCACGGTGAAGCCGCACCTCGGAGGCCGTCTGGGCCGTGTCAGGGCCAGGGCGCCATCCAAGTACATCTGCTTCACCTACGGGGGGACACCCATGCGCAAGACGATCAAAATGCTCGTAGCGGGCGCTGCGGCAGTGGCAGCCGTTGTCGGTGTGGCCGGAACCGCTTCGGCGAACACCACCAATGCCTTGTCCCGCGGCGAGACCCTCTACGCCGGCGACTCGATCATCGGCACCACGGGCTCCAGCACCTGGTTCCAGCTGATCATGCAGTCGGACGGCAACCTGGTCGAGTACCGCTGGGACGGCGACCCGACCGAGGGAGCCCAGAGCCGCAAGGTGTGCTGGGCGTCGAACAGCAATGGGTCCGGCGCCAACCACGCGACGTATCAGGGAGACGGCAACTTCGTGGTCTACACCCCGGACGGTCACGCGGCGTGGGCGTCGGACTCCATGGGTGGAGCGGGCTCGACCGTCGACATCAACTCGCGCGGCTTCCTGTACGTCGGCTACAAGCAGCTGTCCTGGGGGTGCTGACCAACCTCCCGAGCTGACCGAGTAGTTGGTGCCGTCTCGCGGGCAAGCGAGGCGGCGCCAGCGTTTCAGCGTGGCCCGGCCGGCTGACCGGCGTCGGCGGATCCACTCAGGACCGCCCGCTTCAGCCCGTCATCGTCTCCGACTTGTCGAAGAACCTGATGATCCGGGGAAGTGCCTGCCGGACGGAATCGTTGTGGCTGTAGTCGCCGACATCGGTCAGCTTCTCGGCGGCGCCGTTGCGCGCCAACTGGTCCGCGCAGTACCCGGAGTGCGCGTTGTCGACGTCCTTGTCGCCGCTGGCGTAGAAGATGTCCACCGGCACGTCCGGCTTCCAGTCGCAGGTGTTGTCCGTCGGGCGCAGCTTGCGTTGCAGGACTCCGCTGGGCGCGCGGACCTTGTTCAGGAAGTCCTCGGTGAACAAGTCCTTGGCGGCAGGCGTCAGTTCGCGCGCGATCTGCTCAGTGGTGTGATAGCCGTCGAAGAGGCCCTCCACCTTCTGGTCGTAGGGGAAGCGGAAGGCCTCGCTGGGGGAGCTGTAGAGGCCGTACATCTTGTTCCAGGCGGTGGCGAAGTAGGCGAGGTAGAGGCCGGAGTTGTTGATCTTGTCGTTGGCCGCCGCGGCTTCGAAGACGGAGAGATGGAAGGGACCGCTGACCGGAGCGAGCGCGCCCAGCCGGAAGTAGCGGTCGGCGTCCTCCTGCTGAAGTGCGCGACCCACCATCATCGTCGCGGGACCGCCCTGCGAGAACCCGCTGACCTGCACCTTCCGGTCCAGCTCGCGTCCCTTTTGGTGGGCGATGGCGCGGGCCGCGCGCAGTCCGTCGACGGACGCCGACACCGTGGCCGCCGGGTCGCCGTACGGGTGGAAGCCCTCACCCGAGCCGAGGCCCACATAGTCGGGGGCCGAGACTGCCCGGCCGGTCGACGCGAAGAGCAGCGCCGCGAGCCGGTCGTCCGACTTCGGGTTCTCCGAGGCGACGTCCTTGCGGTACACGGTGGTGCCGTGCAGCCAGGAGACGGTGGGCAGGCGGTGTGCCTCGTTCTTGGGCAGGACGAGGAGCTGGCTGGCGGTGGTGGGGGCGCCCGCGCTGTCAGTGGTGCGGTAGGCGACCCGGTAGGCCGTCACCCCGTAGCGGACCTGCGACGAGTCGATCTTCCCCTGGAGCTGTCCCGTCACTTCTCCCGCCGTCAGGTCGGCCACCTGCTCCGACGAGACGATGGCGCCGGGCTGGGCCCGAGAGGGGCGGACGTCGGCCGCCGAGGCCGGAGTGATCGAGGTTAAGGCGCCGCCGAGGAGGGCCGCGCCGACGACAATTCGGATCTGCGTCAGCTGTGAAGTCATGGATGGATCTTGGCCGTTGAGGGTGCGGCCGGGACATGGGGTGGTCCCCCCAAGTAACGGTGGGGAAGCCCCCTCGGGTTCCCCTAGGTGCGGCGGGACCCGCCGCCCCACCCCGTACGCCCCGGCCCGTGCCCCCCGACCCCGTACGCCACACCCTTCACACGCCCACCTCCCCCGCGCCCTCACCGAGCTGCGCTCATCCTCGCCGCGGAGGCGATCGTCGCGCGGGCCTCGTGTTCGGTGAGGCCGGTCCGGATCGCGGCGGTCGTCAGTGCGGCGGCCAGTTCCTCGCCGATTCCGTTCTCGTACGCCCGGCACGCCGCCCAGAACAGCCGGGTGTTGCGCTGCCCCTCTTGGGCGGCCAGCACGAACTGAACCAGCCCCTGCCCCTGGTGGCCGGCGTACCGCTGGCCGTGCTGCGGGCGCGTGGGGGGCGTGAGGAGGTCGAGGAGTGCGCGGGGGCAGGGGGCCGGCTCCAGGTGGGCGGTGCCGGGCGCGAGCCGGTACACCCCCCGGCTGCTCAGCGAGCCGGGGCCGACCAGGTAGCCGCCGGAGCCCCGGATGTCGATGCCGGGGGCGAGGCGGCTCGCGGAATTCGGCACGACCGCGTCCGGGGGGCCGGTCAGCCAGATGTGGCGGCCCCCGCTCGGAGTGATCACCACCACCGTCTCCGGGATGGTGAACAGGTGGCCCAGGGCCAGGTGTTGGAGCGCCGCGGTGGAATCGGCCGCCGGTGGTTTGGTGTCCAGATCGATGCCTATGAGGTGGTGCGGGGGCCGGCCGCAGGCGATGCCGTAGCCCGTGGCCCAGGGTGCGGTGGCGAACAGCGCGCGCACCGCGGACGGGTCGGTGGTGGCGTCGTGCACCCCGTGGCCGGGGAGGCCGCACTCGCCCCGGCAGAGCACCGGCCGGGGGTCCGCACGGTGTGGCGAGGCGATCGCGGGGAGCTTGGTGCGCGACAGCGGGATGACGGGCAGCCCGCGCTCGGCGGCGGACAGGGCGTGGGCGAGGGCCAGGGTGGCGGCCTGCCGGTCGATGGTGGCCATGGCTCCATGTTCGTACGAATGTTCGAGAAAGGGAATCCCCTCCGGGAGGGCGGCCTCCGGGTGACCCCGCTGATCGCCTGGCGACCTGATCGGCCGGAAAGTCTGGCTGCTTCGGTGCCGAAACGGTTCTCCCCTTGGGGGCTGGCGGGTCCGGCCGCAAACCCGTCCCCCGGTCGCCGGTTGGGGGTGCATGGGAGGTTTATCGACATGTCATCACGCTTGCGGGCGAAAGGTGCCGACTTGGCGGGTTCGCCGGGGATTCGGTGGGCAATTCTGATCTCGCGACGTCGTCACAGCGTCCGAGGTGGTCGGCCAACTGCCTTGGAACAGGCCGTACTTACTGCCCGGCCCGAGCCGAACCATCAGCACCACAGACACGGGCAAGGCAGTACAAGCAGCACGTACATCTGGTTCCTGGAGGAATTGACATGGCAAGCATCCGTACCGCCCGCGTTCTCGCCGCCGTTGCCGCGCTGCCCCTCGCCGCCGCCCTCTGCTCGGGTGTGGCCATCGCCGACAACGGCTCGATCGCTGGCCACGGATCGAACGCGGCGGTCGCGACCGTCAGCGGCAGCGGGGTCGGACATGACAATCGGGGTAATTCGTCCACCACCCAGCAGCAGGCTGTCGGATCAGGCGCCACCAACCAGAGCAATACCGCCCAGGTGAACGGTTCCGCCTTCACATCGGTCAACCAGGGCAACGGAAACGTCGCCGTGAACTTCTCACGCCTCTGGTGAGCCTTCGCCCCGGCTGCGGGGCCGGTCAGTGGGGTGATCGGCGGCCCGGGTGGCGGTGCTTCGGCACTGCCACCCGGGCCGTACGCATGCGCGCGACATGCGTACGTGGCCCAAGGGAGCGTCCCTCGCTGCGGCGGGCATTGACAGCGGGACGGCATCTGACGGACAGTCAGAAAACCTTGTGACCCAGATGACGCACATGACGCCGTTGACGCGGATCCCGTTCCCCGCCCGCCGTACGCACGGAAGGCCCCGTCGTGCACCTCGCCCCCACCGAGCGCCAGCAGCGGCTGCGCGCCGAACTCCGCATGTACTTCTCCCAATTGATGCCGGACGGACCACCACTCGGTGCGAGCGCCGCCGAGCAGCGCGCGCTACTGCGCCGCATCGGCGACGACGGGCTGCTGGGGCTCGGCTGGCCCGTCGAGTACGGCGGTCGGGGGCGGGGCCCCGACGAGCAGTTCGTCTTCTTCGACGAGGCCTACCGGGCGGGCGCCCCGGTCTCGATGGTCACCCTGAACACGGTCGGTCCGACCCTGATGAAGTACGGGACCGCCGAGCAGAAGGCGTACTTCCTGCCCAGGATCCTGAGTGGCGACCTCGTCTTCGCCATCGGCTACAGCGAGCCGGAGGCCGGTACCGATCTCGCCTCGCTCCGCACCCGGGCCGTACGCGTGGAAGGGAGTGCGGAGGGCGGCGCGCAGTGGCTGATCGACGGGCAGAAGGTCTTCACCTCCAACGCGCAGAACGCCGACTGGATCTGGCTCGCCTGCCGCACCGACCCCAACGCGCCCAAGCACAAGGGGATTTCGATCATCCTGGTGCCGACCGAGGCGCCGGGCTTCTCGTGGACGCCGATCGAGACGGTCGGCGGTCTGACCACAACGGCGACGTACTACGACGGCATCCGCGTGCCTGCCGGGAACCTGGTCGGCGAGGAGAACGCGGGCTGGGGGCTGATCACCAACCAGCTGAACCACGAGCGGGTCGCGCTCGCCGCGATCGGCATGCAGGCCGAGGATTTCTGCGACGCGGCGCTCACCCACGCCTGTACGCCCGATCCGGTGAATGGTGAGCGCCGTGTTGACCACGATTGGGTGAAGGCCAAGCTGGCCGAGACGCATGCACGGCTGGCGGTGAATCGCCTGCTCAGCTGGCGTTTGGTGGCCGATGTGGGGGGTGGCCGGCTGGCCCCCGGGGACGCCAGCGGCGTGAAGTTCGCGGGAACGGAGGCCGCGGTCGAAACGTATCGAATGTGTCAGGCAATCGTGGGTGACGCGGGCCTGGTACGGGGTGGTTCGCCCGGCGCCTTCGGGGACGGGGAGCTGGAGCGGATGAACAGGGCGGCGCAGATCAACACGTTCGGGGGCGGGGTGAGCGAGGTGCAGCGGGAGATCGTCGCGACGATGCGGCTCGGCATGAAGAGGGGGAAGAGGTGAGCGGGGTGAACGAGGCCGACTTCCTTGGCCGGTTGAAGAAGTTCGAGGGTCGGGCGGCCGCGACCGCCGGGGTCGGCAAGGACCTCGTCAACGAGCCGATGATCAGGCACTGGTGCGAGGCGATGGGCGACACCAACGCCGCGTACACCGGGCCTGACGCCATAGCGCCACCGACGATGCTCCAGGCCTGGACGATGGGCGGCCTCTCCGGGCACGGCGACGGCTCGGGCCGCACCTCGGCCTACGACGAGCTGTTCGAGCTGCTCGACGGCGCCGGGTTCACCTCGGTGGTCGCGACGGACTGCGAGCAGGAGTACGTCCGCGATCTCCGTCCCGGCGACCGGATCACCTACGACGCGGTGATCGAGTCCGTGTCCGAGCCCAAGACCACCAAGCTGGGGGCCGGGCACTTCGTCACCACCCGGATGGACGTCCGGGCCAACGGCGCCCTCGCGGGCACACATCGCTTCCGGATTCTCAAGTACGCGCCCGCGCAAAGGAATTCGCGGAGTCCTGGGAATGCCGGGGGGCCGGGAGGGGCCCGGACGGTCGCTGAACCGAAGGCTTCGGCCGGGGCGGTACGGCCCCGGCCCGTCGTCAACCGGGACAACGCCGGATTCTGGGCCGGCGTCGCAGAGCACCGGCTGCTCATCCAGCGCTGCGGCGGCTGCGCCGAGCTGCGGTTCCCGTGGCTGCCGGGATGCCACGCCTGCGGATCGGCGCAGTGGGACACCGTCGAGGCGAGCGGCAGCGGGACCGTCTTCTCGTACGTCGTGATGCACCACCCACCCTTCCCGGCCTTCGACCCGCCCTATGCGGTGGGGCTCATCGAGCTCGCGGAGGGCGTGCGGATGATCAGCAACGTGGTCGGTGTGGCTCCGGACGAGGTGCGCATCGGCATGCCCGTCCGGCTCGAATTCCAGCGGATGGACGACGAGTTGGAGCTGCCCGTTTTCCGGACGGAGGCGGTCTGATGGACTTCACACCCACCGAGGAACAGGCGGCCGTGCGTGATCTGGCCGCGCAGATCTTCGGCGACCTGTCCACGCACGAGAGGCTCACCGCGGCCGGTACGGGGACGGACGCCGAGCTGTGGAAGGCACTGTGCGGGGCCGGTCTGCCCGCGGCCGTCGAGGAGATCGGTCTGCTCGGCCTGGTGATCGCCCTGGAGGAGCAGGGCAGGACCACGGCCCAGGTCCCGTTCGCGGCCAGCTGTGTCTACGGGATTCTCGCGCTCACCGCGCACGGCACGCCCATGCAGCGCGAGCGACTGCTGCCCGCCCTGCGCGACGGCACGGCGGTGGCGACCGGTGCGTTCCCCGCGTCGCGGCGCGGGGGCGTACAGACAACGGTGCAAGGTGAGTTGAGCGGGGTCGTTCCGCTCGTACCGTGGCTGCGGGACGCCACCCATGTGCTGGTCCCTGACGCCGAGCGCGGGCTGTGGCTGGTGCGGGTGGCCGATGCGGAGGCCGAGCCGGTGGAGACGACCGCACCCTGGTCGGCCGGTCGGCTCACGCTCAACGGCACGCCGGGCGAGCGCGTGGGCGGGCCGGGTGCGTACGAGGACGTGCTGGCCACCGCCCGTACGGCGTTTGCCGGTCTCCAGGCCGGTGTGTGCGCGGGCTCGCTGGCCAGGGCGGTTCGGCACACCACGACCCGCGAGCAGTTCGGGCGCCCGCTCTCCACCAACCAGGGCGTGCTGTTGCGGGCCGCGGACGCGTACATGGACACCGAGGCGATACGGGTCACCTCGTACGAGGCGGCCTGGCGACGAGACGCGGGGCTGCGGTACGGGACGCACGCGCTGACGGCGGCCTGGTGGGCGGCGGAGGCGGGCACCCGCGTCGTGCACGCGGGCCAGCACCTGCACGGCGGCCTTGGGGCGGACCTGGAGCACCCCGTCCACCGGCACTTCCTGTGGGGACGGCAGCTCGACGCCCACCTGGGCTGTGGTGCCGAACTCCTCGCGGAATTGGGGGAGTTGATCGTGTCCGAAAAACAGACGGGGATCACGGGGGTAGGGGCGTGAAGGTCGGAGACGAGTTGCCGGTGCTGGAGATTCCGGTCACCCGGACGCTGATCGTGGCCGGGGCGGTGGCCTCCCGCGACTACCAGGACGTAC
Organism: Streptomyces sp. NBC_01431; assembly: GCF_036231355.1. Lineage (NCBI taxonomy): Bacteria > Bacillati > Actinomycetota > Actinomycetes > Kitasatosporales > Streptomycetaceae > Streptomyces > Streptomyces sp. NBC_01431. Next base: position 3,994,270 of record NZ_CP109496.1, on the reverse strand, counting down.
ACCACGACGCGGTGCTCGCCCGGGAGAAGGGTTCCCCGGACATCTTCATGAACATCCTGACCACCAACGGCCTGGTCGGGCGGTACATCACCGACCACTTCGGGCCCGCGGCCCGGCTGCGGTCGGTGAGGATACGGCTCGGGGCGCCCAACTATCCGGGGGACACCATGACGCTGACCGGCACGGTGACGGCCGTGGAGGCAGACGTCGCCGAGGTCCGGGTGGTCGGTGCCAACGGGCTCGGCCATCACGTCACGGGCACCGTCCGCGTGGCCGTGCCCGGCCTTGTGGGCTCCGCCGAGCACCACGCGCTCCCCGGAGCCCGGTCATGAGCGTACGCAGGGCCGACTCGCTCGGCGGGAAGGCGGCCATCGCCGGGATCGGGGCGACCGAGTTCTCCAAGGACTCCGGGCGCAGCGAGCTGAAACTGGCGGTCGAGGCGGTGCACGCGGCACTTGACGACGCCGGGCTCGCGCCCGCCGACGTCGACGGCATGGTGACGTTCACCATGGACACCAGCCCCGAGATCACCGTGGCGCAGGCGGCGGGCATCGGTGAGCTGTCGTTCTTCTCGCGCATCCACTACGGGGGCGGCGCGGCCTGCGCGACGGTCCAGCAGGCCGCTCTCGCGGTCGCTGCCGGGGTGGCGGAAGTGGTGGTCTGCTACCGGGCGTTCAATGAGCGTTCCGGGCGACGGTTCGGGTCCGGGGTGCAGCACCGGGAGCCGTCGGCGGAGGGGGCGGCGCTCGGCTGGTCGCTTCCGTTCGGGCTGCTCACGCCCGCGTCGTGGGTCGCCATGGCCGCTCAGCGGTATCTGCACACCTACAACCTGACGCCGGACGCGTTCGGCCATGTCGCCGTGACCGATCGCCGCCATGCCGCGAACAATCCGGCTGCGTACTTCTACGGCAAGCCGATCACCCTGGCCGATCATGCGGCCTCGCGGTGGATCGTCGAGCCGCTCAGGCTCCTGGACTGCTGCCAGGAGACCGACGGCGGACAAGCGATCGTCGTCACCACCACGGAACGGGCCAGGGATCTGCGGCAGCGGCCCGCCGTGATCACCGCGGCCGCGCAGGGCGCCGGCCGCAGACAGGAGGGGATGACCAGCTTCTACCGGGACGGGCTGACCGGACTGCCCGAGATGGGCGTGGTCGCGCGCCAGCTCTGGCAGACCTCGGGCCTCACACCCGCCGAGATCGATGTGGGGATTCTGTACGACCATTTCACGCCGTTCGTGCTGATGCAGTTGGAAGAGTTCGGTTTCTGCACACCGGGTGAGGCGGCCGACTTCGTGGCGGCGGACGCGCTGCCACTCAACACGCACGGGGGCCAGCTGGGAGAGGCGTATCTGCACGGAATGAACGGCATGGCGGAGGCGGTCCGCCAGCTCCGGGGGAGTTCGGTGAACCAGATACCCGGCGCGGCCCACGTCCTGGTCACGGCGGGCACGGGCGTTCCGACCTCGGGCCTGATCCTGGGCAGGGACGGCTAGGCCACGAGGTCACTCGGCGGGCCGGGCTGAGCGGTCTGCGTTCGGCTGGGCCGGCCGGTCCGCGGGGTGACGGACCGGGTGGGGGTCGGCGTTCGGCGGGGTGGTCTGCGGGGCGGCGGACCGGGCGGCGGTCCGCGTTCGGCCGGGCAGGGCGGTCTGCGTTCGGCTGGCCAGGGCGCCCCGCGTTCGGCGTGGCGTGGTGGGGCCGGGGGTCTGGCAGACCCCGAGGGCCAGGCGCGGCGGGGCCCCGGGGATCTGGCGGGCCGCGAGAGCCAGGCGTGGCGGGCCCCGGGGTTTGGCGGGCCCCAGGGCCTGGCGTGGCGGGGCTGAACCCCGACGGGTGGGGATGCGTCCTCCACCTTCAGGAGGTGAGGCCACCCCCACCCCTACAACCTGAGGCGGACACCGCTTCGGGACCTGGGGCCGATCCCGCGGGGCTTGAGCGCTCATAGCGTGGAGTCATGACAACGCCCGTCTGCACCAGCGCCTCCCGAGCGGCGACGCCCTACCACGCGTACTCGTCGTTCTCGTCGTACGTCCGCGCGAGGGGCCCCGTGCTGCTGCGCACCGCGCGCTCGCTGACCGCGAACCCGAGCGATGCCGAGGACCTGCTGCAGACGGCGCTCACCAAGACGTACGTCGCCTGGGACCGGATCGAGGACCACCGGGCGCTCGACGGTTATGTGCGCCGCGCGCTGCTCAACACCCGCACCTCGCAGTGGCGCAAGCGCAAGGTCGAGGAGTTCGCCTGTGACGAGCTGCCCGAGCCGGAGGTCGTGCCGGGGCCGGACCCGGCCGACCACCAGGTCCTGCACGACGCGATGTGGCGCGCGGTCATGAAGCTGCCCGACCGCCAGCGTGCCATGGTCGTTCTGCGCTACTACGAGGACCTGAGCGAGGCGCAGACCGCCGAGGTGCTCGGGGTGTCGGTGGGCACGGTCAAGAGCGCGGTGTCGCGTGCCCTCGGCAAGCTCCGCGAGGACCCGGAACTCGAACCCATACGGTGACGCGCAGTGATGGTGAGGCCGACGGAAAGGACGGCGCCGACGAGTATCCGCAGGTAACTTTCGCGGACCTCGGCTGAAACTACTCCCGGGTAGTGACATACCGCTTGGTATGTGCGCAGAATCGGCTCACCCCTATCGCCACCACCGGGCGCACCGCAGCGCTCACCGGGAGGACGCCGTGCTGAGCACCATGCAGGACGTACCGCTGCTGATCTCGCGGATCCTGACCCACGGGTCGACGATTCACGGCGCGTCCCAGGTCACCACCTGGACCGGCGACTCCGAGCCGCACCGCCGCAGCTTCGCCGAGATCGGTGGCCGGGCCGCCCAGCTGGCCCACGCCCTGCGCGAGCTCGGCGTCGAGGACGGCCAGGCGACCGGGACCTTGATGTGGAACAACGCGGAGCACGTCGAGGCGTACATGGCGATTCCGTCCATGGGTGCCGTGCTGCACACCCTCAACCTGCGGCTTCCCGCCGAGCAGTTGATCTGGATCGTCAACCACGCCGCCGACCGGGTGGTCATCGTCAACGGTTCGCTGCTGCCGCTGCTCGCCCCGCTGCTTCCGCATCTGCCGACGCTGGAGCACCTCGTGGTGTCCGGGCCAGGTGACCGTTCGCTCCTCGACGACATCGACGGCTCTGGCCCGCAGGTGCACGAGTACGAGGAGCTGATCGCCGGGCGGCCGACGACGTACGACTGGCCGCAGCTGGACGAGCGAAGCGCCGCCGCCATGTGCTACACCTCCGGCACGACCGGCGACCCCAAGGGTGTCGTCTACTCGCACCGTTCGATCTACCTGCACTCCATGCAGGTCAACATGGCCGAGTCGATGGGGCTCACGGGCAAGGACACGACGCTGGTCGTGGTGCCGCAGTTCCATGTGAACGCCTGGGGCCTGCCGCACGCCACCTTCATGGCCGGGGTCAGCATGCTCATGCCCGACCGCTTCCTCCAGCCCGCGCCGCTCGCCGACATGATCGAGCGCGAGAAGCCGACGCACGCGGCCGCCGTCCCCACCATCTGGCAGGGCCTGCTCGCCGAGGTCACGGCCCGCCCGCGCGACCTCACCTCCATGCGCAACGTCACGATCGGTGGCGCGGCCTGCCCGCCGTCGCTGATGGAGGCGTACGACAAGCTCGGCGTACGGCTCTGTCACGCCTGGGGCATGACGGAGACCTCGCCGCTCGGCACCATGTCCAACCCGCCGGCCGGGCTGAGCGCCGAGGAGGAGTGGCCGTACCGTCTCACGCAGGGCCGCTTTCCCGCCGGCGTCGAGGCGCGGCTCACCGGTCCCGGCGGCGAGTTCCTGCCCTGGGACGGGGAGTCGGCGGGCGAGCTCGAAGTGCGCGGCCCCTGGATCGCGGGCGCGTACTTCGGCGGCGCGGGCGGCGAGGACTTCCGCCCGGCCGACAAGTTCAGCGCGGACGGCTGGCTGAAAACGGGCGATGTCGGCGTCATCAGCACGGACGGCTATCTCACCCTCACCGACCGTGCGAAGGACGTCATCAAGTCCGGCGGCGAATGGATCTCCAGCCAGGAACTGGAGAACGCGCTGATGGCGCACCCCGAGGTCGCCGAGGCGGCGGTGGTCGCCGTCCCCGACGACAAGTGGGGCGAACGTCCGCTCGCCACCGTCGTGTTGAAACCGGGCGCCACCGCCGACTACACAGCCCTGAAGTCCTTCCTCGCCGGGAAGATCGCCAAGTGGCAGCTCCCGGAGCGCTGGGCGCTGATCGACGCGGTGCCGAAGACCAGCGTCGGCAAGTTCGACAAGAAGGTCATCCGCAGGCAGTACGCGGACGGCGAGCTGGACGTGACGGAACTGCGCTAGCCCCGGCCCTGCTCAGCCGTGCAGCCAGCGCCGTAGCAGCCGGCTCATGTTCGGCATCGCCACGTACGTCATGAGCACGCTGAACAGCACGGTGAACACGGCCGTCCGCACCACCAGCGGAAGGCCCGCGACGTAGGGGCCGAGCACAGCGTTGCCGAGCAGCGAGATGGGGAAGATGGCGAGGCCCGAGCTGATCGCCATCTTCCAGCGCGGCGGCGCGGGGCGGGTCTCACCGGGTTTGGCGAACCAGGTCTCCATGCCGGTCAGTTCGCGGCGGGCTATCTCGCTGTGGTGGTGGCCCGTGCAGGTGGCGAAGAAACCGGCCCGCTCCGGCGAATTCTGCCAGCGTTCAAGGGCGGCCGAGTCCCGGAAGCGGTGCACGAGGAACCAGGGCGCCCCCTCAGTCGACGGCCGGAAGAGCCCGTGCCCGAGGTGCCCGGGAAAACGCGCGGCAGCGGCGAGGATGTCGCGCGCCCACTTCTCGAACGACTCCTCGTAGCCCTCCTCGACCTGGCGGGCGATCAGCAGGGTGACCTCGCCGTTGTCGGCGGGGACGGTGGCGTGTTCCTGACGTATGGCGGAGCTCGCGGTGGCCACGGGGCTCTCCTCGTGATTCGTACGGTGTCGCGCGCCGCGCCAGCCTACGCATGGAGCGGCACCAGGCGCCGAGGGGTCACGAGGTGTCGATCGGCCAGGAGGCGCCGAGGGGCACGCGGATGACCCGATGCCCACTTCCCACCCCCCCACCTACTGGTAACTAGTAGGTGGTAGGGGTCAGTTGGTGCCGATCTTCGCCAGGAGGTCCACGATGCGGCCCTGTACTTCGCCGCTGGTGGACCGTTCGGCCAGGAACAGTACGGTCTCGCCGGACGCCAGCTTGGGGAGCTCCGCCTGGTCGATGGCGGCCGAGGTGTAGACGACCAGCGGGGTGTGGTTCAACTGCCCGTTGGCGCGCAGCCAGTCCACGATTCCGGCGCGGCGGCGGCGTACCTGCATCAGGTCCATCACCACCAGGTTCGGCCGCATCTGACCGGCCAGGGTGACCGCCTCGGAGTCGGTCGCGGCGCGGGCGACCTGCATGCCGCGCCGCTCCAGGGTCGCCGTCAGCGCGAGCGCGATCTCCTCGTGCTCCTCGATCAGCAGCACCCGGGGCGGGTGCTGCTCGCTGTCGCGCGGCGCGAGGGCCTTGAGCAGGACGGCCGGGTCGGCACCGTACGCCGCCTCCCGCGTCGCCTGCCCAAGACCCGCCGTGACCAGCACCGGAACCTCGGCCGCGACGGCCGCCTGGCGCAGCGACTGCAACGCGGTGCGGGTGATCGGACCGGTCAGCGGGTCCACGAAGAGCGCGGCCGGGAAGGCGGCGATCTGGGCGTCGACCTCCTCGCGGGAGTGCACGACCACCGGCCGGTAGCCACGTTCGCTCAGCGCCTGCTGGGTGGAGACGTCGGGCGCGGGCCACACGAGCAGCCGACGCGGATTGTCGAGCGGCTCCGGAGGAAGCTCGTCGTCGATGGGCTGCGGCTGCGGCCGGTGGGCCACCTCGACCGCGCCGCCGGGCCCGTCGAGCGGCTCGGGCCCCTCGGCACCCTCGTCGGGCGCCCCTATGGCGTACGCACGGCCCTGGCCCTCCGAGGGGGGCGACGGCAGCACGGGGTGCGGCCGGGCGGCCGGTTCTGCGGGCCGCTCGACACCCTTGGGAGGCGTGGGCGTACCGAGCTTGCGCCGCCGCCCCGAACCGAGCGGGGCCGCGGCCTGGGTGCCGGGCTGCGCGGGCGTCTGGCCGGTGGCCGGTGCGGGCGCCTGCGTTTGCGTCTGACCCTGGGGCTGGGCCGGTGGCTGCGTCCGGCCGAACGGCGCGCCCTGGCCGAGCGTCCGCACGCTGAAGGCGCGCCCCTGGGTGTCCCCGCCGACGGCCGGGATCCCACCCGGCGGCGTCTCGGCGGGCAGCGGCTGCCGCGTGGGCGATACGGGGCCGGGCTGAGCGGACGGTCCGGCCGCGGGCTGTGCTGCCGGGGCGGACGGCGTGCCGGAGCCCCAGCCGGGCCGGCCGGGCTCGGGCGCGGCCGGGTCCTGCGGCGGTACGGGACCGGGCCCACCCGGCGCCGCGACCGCGCGGGCAGCCCATTCGGGCCGCTCGGCGGGATGCGGCTGGGCCGGGGTGTGCTCGGCGTGCTCGGCTGCCGGGGCACCGGGGGCGGGGGCGCCCGCCGATGCGTCCTCGGCGCGGGCCTTCCGCCGCGCGCGACCCGCGCCTTGCTGGTGGCCTGCGGGACCGGGGGCGGGGCTGACCTCTGCGGGGTGGGTGCCTGTGGGGTGGCTGCCCATGGGCTGGTTCGCTGTGGGCTGGGCCCCAAGGGGCTGGCTGGCTGCGGGCTGGCCACCCATGGGGTGCGTGCCCATGGCCTGGCTGGCGGCGGGCTGCGAACTCATGGGCTGCGTGCCCGTGCGTCCGGCGTCTGTGCTCTGTGTGCCCGTGCGCCCGGCAGCCGTGTGCCGGGGGTCTGTGGTGTGAGCACCCATGGGTGTTCCGCTCATGGTCTGAGCGCCCCTAGGCCGCGCGCCCATGTGCCCGGCGTCCGTGGTGTGAGCACCCATGTGCCCCGCGCCCATGTGGCCGGCATCCACGGCCTGATCCCCCACAGACCCAGGCCCCACAGACCCAGGCCCCACAGACCCAGGCCCCACAGGTCCAGACCCCATGGCCCCGGCCGCCCTGTGCGGAGCGCCCATAGCCCCAACATCCATATGTCCGGCGCCCGTAGACCCCGCACCCATGGGGCGACCCCCCATGGGCCCAGCCTCCACGGCCCCGGCGCCTACAGAGCCGTCACCCAGAGGCCCACCACCCACGGGTGCACCACTCACAGGCGCACCACCCATGGCTCCCGCAGCGGTTCCCGCGCTCGCGGCGCCCGCCGCCCCCGTGCCTCGCCCGGAGCCGTGGCGGTCCCGCAGCGACGCGTCGGCCACACCCGGGTGCGAAGTCGCGCCCAGGGGCGCGGCCGCAGGTGCGGCAGGGTTCGGCGTGCGGTCGGCGTCGGCAGGCGGCAGCGCGAACGCCGTCCGCGCCGAGCCGTCCTGGCCACCCCCAGAAGCTCCCCCAGCCACGCCACCCGCAGAAGCACCACCCGCACCATTCGCCGCACCGGTCGGTGCGGAGCCCAGCGCGCGCCGGGCTCGGCGCCCGGTCGGCGCGGCCGCGTTCTCGGCGGGGGCGGCCGGCGCCTCAAGTGCGGCGGGCGAGGGCAGCGCACGCCGGGCCCGGCGGCCCGTGGCTTCGTTCGGCACGCCCTGCGGCGGCACCGTCTCGCCCAGCGCGGCCCGGCCCATGCCGGACGACTCGCGCGCGCTCTCGGCACCGGTGACGACGGACCCCTCGGAGGCCCGGCCTACGGCCTGTTCGGCAGGGCTGGGCCGCCCACGACGACGCCCAGACCCCGACGGGGACCCAGCCCCGGACGCGCCACCGCTCCCGGCACTCCCGGCACTCCTGACACCCGGACCACCACTCTGGCCGCCGCTCTGACCACCACTCTCAACACCTAGCCGCGCGGCCTGCGCGCCCTGCTGGCCGGGAATCCGGCCCCGTTCACCCTCCGGACCGGAGCCACTGTCGGACTCCCCCGCGCCCCCGGTGGCCTCCGAGCGCCCCCGGCGCCGGCCGGTCGGGGACTTCTCCTCCGTGACCGGGCTCTCCAGGAACGCGTCCGTGGACGCCCGCCGCGCGCGCCGACGCCCGCCGCCGTCGGGCTGCGTGCGCAGCCCACCGTCGTGCTGCGCGGGCAGCAGCGCCTCATTGGGCTCCGGGGCCGCCTCGGGCGCCTCGACCGTCCCGGCCCCAGCCCCGAGCGGCACTTCGAGCACGTACGCCGAACCGCTCATGCCCGGCACGTCCACGGTTTGCAGGACGCCGCCGTGCGCCTTCACGATGCCGCGGACGATGGGCCCGTGCACGGGGTCGCCCCCCGCGTAGGGCCCGCGGACCTCGATGCGTACGACCTCGCCGCGCACCGCGGCCGCCACGACCACGGTGGAGTCCATGTAGCCGCCGGCGGCCACCGGCGCCTTGCCCGTCGCGTCGACCCCGGCGACGTCGGCGATCAGGTGGGCCAGCGCGGTCGCCAGCCGGCCGGCGTCGACCTCGGCCTCGATGGGCGGGGTGTGCACGGCGAACTGGGCGCGCCCCGGCCCGATCAGCTCGACGGCCCCGTCGACACCGGCGCCGACGACCGAACCGACCAGCACCTTGGCCTTCTTGAGCTCCTCGCTGCCCGCGTCGAGGCGCTGGTAGCCGAGGACGTTGTCGACGAGCGTGGTGATGCGGGAGTACCCGGCGGCGAGGTGGTGCAGCACCTGGTTGGCCTCGGGCCACAGCTGTCCCGCGTCATCGGCGGCGAGGGCGGCGAGTTCGTGCCGCAGCTCGTCCAGCGGGCCGCGCAGCGAGCCCGCGAGGACCGAGAGCAGCTGCTGGTGGCGGGCGGCGAGCGCGTCGTAGCGCGCGGTCTCCCGCTCCAGGACCTCGGCGTGCTTGGCGGCCTGCTCCTCGTACGGGCGGCGGTCGGTGAACGTCATGACGGCGCCGACCAGCAGGTCGCCGTCGCGTACCGGCGCGGTGGTCAGGTCTACGGGCACCATGGCGCCGCTCTTCGTCCAGATCACCTGCCCGCGCACCCGGTGCTTGCGCCCGGACTTGAGGGTGTCGGCGAGCGGGCTTCCCTCGTACGGGAACGCCTCGCCGTCCTCGCGCGAGTGGAGCACCAGCGGGTGCAGCTCCCGCCCGCCGAGGTCGCTGGCCCGGTAGCCGAGGATCTGCGCGGCGGCCGGATTAACCAGCACCACCCGCCCGTCGGTGTCGGTGCCGACCACTCCCTCGGCCGCCGCGCGCAGGATCATCTCGGTCTGCCGCTGCGAACGGGCGAGTTCGGCTTCGGTGTCGACGGTGCCGGAGAGATCCCGAAGGACGAGCATGAGGAGTTCGTCACCGGAGTACGAGCCGGGGCCGCCGCCGCTGCCGTACGAGGCGTACGCGTCCCGCCCGTCCTCCAGGTTGGCGCTGGTCACCTCGACCGGGAACTCGGTGCCGTCGGTGCGGCGCGCGATCATCCGGGTCGGTTTGGTGCGGCCCTGCTCGTCCTCACTCTCGGGCCGGCGCATGGAGCCGGGGATGAGCTTGGAGTCGAAGGCGGGCAGCAGATCGAGGACTCCCCGCCCCACGAGCCCGGTACCCGGCGCCTCCAGCATTCCCAGTGCGACGGTGTTGGCGTTCACGACCGTGCCGTTGCAGTTGACGAGCAGAAGCCCGTCCGGAAGGGCGTCAAGTATGGCTGCGAGGCGAGCAGCGCCTCGGGATGGCCTGCTGCTCACGACGACGCTTCCTCCCTGAACCACTGCACCTTGCGGCCTGTCACTGGGAGGGAGTCTAAAGGCAGGCGGTGTGCGAGCGACGGCGGATGAGGGGGAGCTCTCACCAAGGTTGTGTGACCACGGAGTACGCGCGGGGGGCGTACGGGGTGTCCTACCTGGCGCTCGGCAGCAACGGCACCATGTTGTCCCACCGCGAGATCTCGCACCCATTGGCACGGTTGTACGTCGCGTCCACGGGCCGCCCGGCCCAGCTGCCGGTGATGTGCGCGGTGGCGGGACCGCCGTAGATGAACGTGCACGCCTGGTCCTTCGGCACCGACGCGAAGGGGTCCTTGCCCCACGTCGTCACCGAGTCCAGTTTGTCGCAGGCCTGCTCCTGGCGCGGATGGGTTCCGCCCGCCGGGTGGCATTCGAGTGTGTACGTCCCGTCGGTACCCGGGTTGTGGGTGACGGTGACGGTGAGCCGGTCCTCGGTGTGCCCGTCGCCGAGCAGGGGGACCGGGACCGGCAGGGGCCCGGCGGAGGCGGCGGGGGCGGCGCCGAGGGCGGTGAGCGAGGCGGCGGCGGTGACGGCGAGGCGGCGCAGCATGTCGTACTCCAGGTGTTTCGGCGGGTCTTCGGTCTCCCGCGGTCTAACGCGCGTCAACGCCCGGCGTTGCGCCACACTCCGCCACACGGAACGCCTTTGCCCTGGCGGCCTTCTGCCTAGTACCGTGGGGTTCGATTGGTGACGGCCCGCAAGGCTGTGTCATCATCTGCACGCACCACTCGCGCGAGCGATGGTGTGCTGGAGGCGTCGCCTAGTCCGGTCTATGGCGCCGCACTGCTAATGCGGTTTGGGTTTTAAAGCCCATCGAGGGTTCAAATCCCTCCGCCTCCGCCAGCACCACCCGAAGCCCCGGCCCCACGGCCGGGGCTTCGGCCGTTCCGGGGCACTTCCCAACCGGGGCCCACGCCCCCGCGGCTGCTCACGCAGAGGCATTCCCGCAGGTCGGAGCCGGTATGGCCAATGGATTTCGCGTCACGGCGCAGGTCATGTAATGTTGTTCTCGCAACGCCGACGGGGCAGAAAAAACCCCGGAAGCACAAGCACTCGTAGCTTAACGGATAGAGCATCTGACTACGGATCAGAAGGTTGCAGGTTCGAATCCTGCCGAGTGCACACAGGTGAGAGGCCCCGGACATCGCGTCCGGGGCCTCTTGCGTTTCTGGTCCGCGTGCCAGGCCGGTCGTTCGGTGCGGGCCGCCGCGCTGTCCACCAGGGGGGTGGTCGCGTGTACTTGGCCGCTGATGACGACAGAGCCGTGATGATCATGTTCTGGAGCGCGGGGGTGTGCTTCTGATTTCGGGCGGGCGGCGTTGTCAGTGGTGGTCGGTACCGTCGAGGTGTGGCTGGGATGTGGCGGTGCGTGGGGGTTCGCTGGGGGGAGGGCGGACCCCGGCTCGTGTGGGAGGAGGGGCGGGCCAGTGCGCTTGTGTACGGGCGGGGGATCGCGTTTCGGGTGGTCGGGGAGCGGAGGTGTGTGGGGGCGCGGGGGAACGTCTGCCCCCTCGCGGCGCCGGTGCCGGGGCGCAGTACGCAGGCGCGGTGCGGGGAGTGTGCGCGGCTGGACCGGGCGCATTCCGTCGCAGCCGACACGTACGTCGATGATCCCCGCACCTATCGCGTCTACCTCGCCTGGTTCGGCAGCGGGATGGTCAAGGTCGGGATCACCGCGGAGGAGCGGGGTTCGGCCCGGTTGCTCGAACAGGGGGCGGTGGCGTTCGGCTGGCTGGGGCGAGGGCCGTTGATGGCGGCGCGACGCAGCGAGGAGTTGCTGAGGACGGCCCTGGGTGTGCCGGACCGGATCGCTTACGCCGAGAAGCGGGCGGTAAGGGCCCGCCTTCCCGGGGTGGCCGAGCGGGCGGCGGAAGTGGCCCGGCTCCATGCGCGGGCCGTGGCGCTGGCCGACTGGCCGGAGTCCCTGGAGCGGCTGCCCTGCGAAGTGGTCGACCACACCGAGGAGTTCGGGCTTGCCGGGCTCGCGCCGGCCTGCGGGGTGGTGACGGAGCTGGTGGACGGCGGGGTGGTCGGCGGCCGGCTGCTCGCGGCTGCCGGGCCCGATCTGCATCTGGCGACCGGGGACGGGGACGGGGGCGGGGACGAAATCCTCGTCCTGGACACCCGGCTCATGAGCGGCTGGGACCTGACCGCCGTCGGCGACGGCACCGGCGGGGGCGTCAGCGTCCCCGTCCGCGAGCTCCCTCGACCCCGGGCGGACGGGGTGCAGGACCTCCTCTTCTGACCGGGGTGGGGAGGCCGGTGGTGGTTGGGGCGGGTCTCTTGGGTGGCGTGGTGGGTGTCGTGTCGGGTTCGAGGTCGCAGGGTGGGCGGCGTGGTTGGCGTGGCGTGGCGGGTCCGGCGTCGCGGTGTGATGGGTCGGCGTGCTGAGCCCGGCGTCACGGCGTGGGCCGCACGGCGGGCGATCCCGTCCGGCGCGAGGTCAAGGCTTGGATCCCTCTTGGATCCCTTCCGGTAATTGATCTGGACAGCGTCGGGCGGCGCGGCCGAGGGTGGGGGCATGAGCGATCAAGTGCAAGGGCTGGTCTCGGGGATCGAACCGCCTTATTACGCCGTGGTGTTCACCTCCCTGCGAACCGAGGACGACAACGGGTACGGGGAGACCGCCGTCGAGATGAGGGAGCTGGTGAAGGAGATACCGGGCTTCCTCGGGTACGAGAGCGCGCGCAACCCCGGCGGGCTCGGGATCACCGTCGGGTACTTCAGGGACGAGGAGGCCATCGCCGCTTGGCGCGGCCGCGTCGAGCACCAGCAGGCGCAGAAGCGTGGCAGGGCCGACTGGTACAAGGGTTACAGCGTCCATGTCGCCAAGGTCGAGCGGAGTTACGGCTTTGAACGAGGGTGAAGAGGCCCGCCCCCACGCCCATCCCGCCGCCCACCCCACCACCAGCCCCGACGATCACCCTGCCGTCGTCAGCGCCACCCACTCCGCCGCCGACCTTGCCCACCCCACTGCCCACCCCGCCGCCAGCCCCGACGATCACCCTGCCGTCGTCAGCGCCACCCACTCCGCCGCCGACCTCGCCCACCTCGCCGCCCACCCCACCACCCCCCACCCGCCCAGCTCCGCCGAAGGCGAGCCGGGTCTCCCCGCCGGCGGGGTTTCTCGGGCCGGGGCGGCGGCCGGGGGCGGGGCCGAGGGAGCGGCTGTCCGGGGGTTCTGGGGGCGGCTCGGGGTGGTTGGGGGGATTGATGTGCATACGCATTTCATGCCGCGCCGGGTGATGCGGAAGGTCTGGGAGTACTTCGACTCCGCCGGGGAGCTGGTGGGCGGGGTCGAGTGGCCCATCACGTACCGCGAGGAGGAGACGGAGCGGGTGCGGTTGCTGCGGGAGGAGTTCGGGGTGGTCGCGTTCACCTCGATGCTCTATCCGCACAAGGCCGACATGGCCGAGTGGCTCAACGGATGGGCCGGGCAGTTCGCGGCCCGGACGCCCGGTTGTCTGCATACCGCCACCTTCTTCCCCGAGCCCGGTGTCGGGCGCTATGTGCGGCAGGCGCTCGATACGGGCGCGCGGGTCTTCAAGTCCCATGTGCAGGTGGGGAGTTACGACCCGGGGGACCCGCTGCTCGACCCCGTCTGGGGGATGCTCGCCGACGCCGGTGTGCCGGTCGTCATCCACTGCGGGTCGGGGCCCGCGCCCGGCAAGTACACCGGGCCGGGGCCGGTCGCCCGGGTGCTCGCCCGGCACCCCCGGCTCCGGCTGATCGTCGCGCACATGGGGATGCCGGAGTACGCCGACTTCCTCGACCTCGCCGAAACGTACGGCTCGGTCATGCTCGACACGACCATGGCCTTCACCGATTTCAGCGAGCGCATCGCCCCCTTCCCCGCGTCGGAGCGGGGCAGGCTGCGGGATCTGGGCGACCGCATCCTGCTCGGCACCGATTTCCCGAACATTCCCTACCCGTACGTCCACCAGCTTGAGGCCCTGGCGCGGCTCGGGTTCGGCGACGACTGGCTCCGGGCGGTCTGCCACGACAACGCCGCCCGCCTGTTCGGGCTGCCCCTGCGGGTGCCGGACGTCCCCTGACCCCGGCGCCATTTCTCAGGGAATTCACAGGATCGGGCAAGGATGTTCTCAGGGCCCGCTCACAGGGTGGGGCCATGACCGTTACCTCCTCGCCCCAGGGGCGGACCGAAATGCTCAGGCCGGACGGGAGTCCCGTCCGAGTGCTCGTCGTGGACGACGAGGCGCCGCTCAGCGAGCTCCTCTCCATGGCGCTGCGCTACGAAGGCTGGGACGTGCGCAGCGCTGGTGACGGGGCCGGGGCGGTGCGCGACGCCCGCGACTTCCGGCCCGACGCCGTGGTCCTCGACATCATGCTGCCCGACATGGACGGCCTCGCCGTCCTCGGGCGGCTGCGGCGAGAGCTCCCGGACGTGCCGGTGCTCTTCCTCACCGCCAAGGACTCCGTGGAGGACCGGATCGCCGGTCTCACGGCGGGCGGCGACGACTACGTCACCAAGCCGTTCAGCCTGGAGGAGGTCGTGGCCCGGCTGCGCGGGCTGATCCGCCGCTCGGGCACGGCGGCCGTACGCAGCGAGTCCGTGCTGGTCGTCGGCGACCTCACGCTGGACGAGGACAGCCACGACGTGGCGCGCGGCGGGGTCAACATCCACCTCACCGCGACCGAGTTCGAGCTGCTTCGCTTCCTCATGCGCAACCCGCGCCGGGTGCTCAGCAAGGCGCAGATCCTGGACCGGGTGTGGTCGTACGACTTCGGCGGACAGGCCAACGTCGTCGAGCTGTACATCTCCTACCTGCGCCGGAAGATCGACGCCGGGCGCTCCCCGATGATCCACACCCGGCGCGGCGCGGGATATCTGATCAAGCCGGGGGAGTAAGCGCCCGGATGGCCAGGTTCCGGCGGCCCTGGTCGTTGCGCACGCGGCTCGTCGTGTCCACGGTGACGCTGCTCGCGGTGATCGGCGCGGTCATCGGCACCGTGACGGTGCTCGCCATGGGGGCGAACCTCCAGCACCAGTTGGACGGCCAGGTGAGTACGTCGGTCCGGATAACCGGGCACGTGGGGCCCGGCCAGGACCCGATGGGCGGCGCCGACCGGCTGGAGCTCCTCGTCTCAAGGCCGGGGCAGCCGCCGCACACGATCGGTGCGGGCACGCTGCCCTCGGGCGGGGCCGCGGGCCTTCAGGCCGTTCAGCCGGAGCGGCTGGGCCAGGCCCGGTCCGCGCCGCTGTCCGACGCGCAGACCCGGGCCCTGACGGCCGTCCCGAAGGACGGCGCCGTGCACTCTGTGTCGGTTCCGGGCCTCGGCGACTACCGCGCCACCTGGGACCGTGACGGCGCGTTCGTCCTCGGCTACCCCACCGACGGGGTCGACTCCACCGTCAACACGCTCGTCCTCGTCATCATCTGCGTCACCGCCGCCGGTCTCGTCGCCGCCGGGATCGCCGGGACGGCCATCGTCGGGGTCGCCCTGCGCCCGCTGCGGCGGGTCGCCTCGACGGCCACCCGGGTGTCCGAACTGCCCCTGCACAGCGGGGAGGTCGCGCTGTACGAGCGGGTGCCGGGCGCCGAGGCGGATCCACGGACCGAGGTCGGGCAGGTCGGCGCGGCGCTCAACCGGATGCTCGACCACGTGGACGGGGCGCTCAGCGCCCGGCAGGACAGCGAGACGCGGGTACGGCAGTTCGTCGCCGATGCCAGCCACGAGCTGAGGACTCCGCTCGCCTCCATCCGCGGGTATGCCGAGCTGACCCGGCGCGGGCGCGAGGACATCGGGCCCGACACGCGGCGTTCGCTGGGGCGGATCGAGTCGGAGGCGGCGCGGATGACCGTCCTGGTCGAGGATCTGTTGCTGCTCGCCCGGCTCGACGCCGGACGCCCGCTCTCGTATGAGAGCACTGATCTCTCCTCGCTCGTCGTGGATGCGGTGGGTGACGCGCACGCGGCGGGGCAGGACCACCGGTGGCGGCTCGAACTGCCCGTGCGGCCCGTCACCGTGCACGGGGACGGAGCCCGGCTCCAGCAGGTCCTGGTCAATCTTCTGGGCAACGCCCGTACGCACACCCCGCCGGGCACCACCGTCACCGCCCGCATCGAGGAGTGCGGGCCCTGGGTCGTGGTCGAGATCGAGGACACCGGTCCCGGCATCCCGCCCGAGCTGGCGCCGCGCGTCTTCGAGCGGTTCGCCCGTGGCGATGCCTCCCGCTCGCGCAACGCCGGTTCCACCGGACTCGGCCTCGCGATCGTGCAGGCCGTCGTCGTCGCCCACGGCGGCCGGGTGACGGTGCGAAGTGCCCCTGGGCAGACGGTATTCGCGGTGCACCTCCCCGCCGCCGAGGGCGCGGGCCACTTCCCACAGGCTGGGCACAGGCTGACCACACAGGTGTGACAGCGGCGGCGACGAGGGTCGCTGTCATGCGAACCGAATCCTCTGCCCCGAGCGCCCCGCGCGCCGCAGGCGCACCGCAGCCGGTCGCCCTTCCCGCTCGCCGGCACCTCACCGTCCAGCCGTCCGGCGCCCCCGTCCTCGATGTGACGATCCCCGTCCACAACGAGGAGCAGGACCTGGAGCGGTGTGTGCGGCGGCTGCACGAGCACCTCGCGCGGACCTTCCCGTACGGCTTCCGGATCACCGTCGCGGACAACGCGAGCACCGACTCGACTCCCCTGATTTCGGCGCGACTTGAGCGGGAGATACCGGAACTCAGCGCCGTCCGCCTTGAGGAGAAGGGGCGCGGGCGGGCGCTGCGTACCGTGTGGTCGGCGTCCGAGGCGCCCGTGCTCGCCTACATGGACGTGGACCTCTCCACCGATCTCAACGCGCTGCTTCCGTTGGTCGCGCCGCTGATCTCCGGGCATTCGGACCTGGCCATCGGCTCGCGGCTCGCCCGCTCCTCGCGGGTGGTGCGCGGCGCCAAGCGGGAGTTCATCTCGCGTACGTACAACCTGATCCTGCGCGGATCGCTCGCGGCGCGGTTCTCCGACGCCCAGTGCGGGTTCAAGGCGATCCGGCGCGAGGTGGCCCAGCGGCTGCTGCCCATGGTCGAGGACACCGGATGGTTCTTCGACACCGAGATGCTGGTGCTCGCCGAACGCGCCGGGCTCAGGATCCACGAGGTGCCGGTGGACTGGGTGGATGATCCGGCGAGCACCGTGCACCTGGTCAGTACGGCGCGGGACGACCTGTTGGGCGTGTGGCGCGTCGGGCGGGCGCTCGCGGTGGGGGCGCTGCCACTCGACCGGCTCGCCCGGCCGTTCGGCGACGACCCCCGGGACCGGCAGCTGGAGGGGGTGCCGGGCGGGCTCGCCCGCCAGCTCGTCGGGTTCTGTGTCATCGGCGCGCTCTCCACCCTGTTCTACCTCGCCCTGTACGCCGTCGCGCGGGGCGCCATGGGGCCCCAACTCGCCAACGGGACCGCCCTGTTGGTGTCGGCCGTCGCCAACACCGCGGCCAACCGGCGACTCACCTTCGGGGTACGCGGCCGGGACCGCGCGGTGCGCCACCAGGCCCAGGGCCTGGCCGTCTTCGCCATCGGGCTCGCGCTGACCAGCGGCTCGCTCGCGGCGCTCGACGCCGCCAACGCGAACGCCGCGCACTCCACCGAGGTCGCCGTCCTGCTGGCGGCGAACCTCGCGGCCACGGTGCTGCGCTTCCTGCTGTTCCGCGCCTGGGTCTTCCCGGCCCGCCGCCCGGCAGCCGCCGCCACCCCGCAAAGCCCCGAAACCCCGCCCACCACCGCTCCGCTGAGCCCCGAAACCCGGCCCGGCTGTGCCCCGCAGCGCCCCGAAACCCGGCTCGACCACGCCACGCGCCACTGCGCCCCGCCCGACCGGACCCCGCCCGACCGGGGCCCATACGGCAGCGACCCGCACCACCCCGATCCACACCCCCGCGCCCCG
Source organism: Streptomyces sp. NBC_01431 (assembly GCF_036231355.1). Classification (NCBI taxonomy): domain Bacteria; kingdom Bacillati; phylum Actinomycetota; class Actinomycetes; order Kitasatosporales; family Streptomycetaceae; genus Streptomyces; species Streptomyces sp. NBC_01431. Next base: position 3,976,638 of record NZ_CP109496.1, on the reverse strand, counting down.
CAAGCCTCCGACCCGAAGGGCCACGCACGATGACTACGACCTCCGCCCAGGCCGATCCGCGCGAGGGGGTTGCCGCGGCCGGGCGCCGGGTGGCCCGGAGCCGGCTGTGGCGCGGTCGGCCCGATGACCCGGCCTGGGTGCGCCCCGCGCTGTTCGCGCTGCTCGCCCTCACCTTCGCCGGCTACCTGTGGAACCTCAGCGCGTCCGGTTACGCGAACTCCTTCTACTCGGCGGCCGTCCAGGCGGGCAGCCAGAGCTGGAAGGCGTTCTTCTTCGGCTCGCTCGACGCCGCCAACGCGATCACCGTCGACAAGCCCCCGGCCGCGCTGTGGCCGATGGCCCTGTCCGTACGCCTCTTCGGCCTCGGCTCCTGGCAGATCCTGCTGCCCGAGGTGGTGATGGGCGTCGGCACGGTCGCCGTGCTGTACGCGGCGGTGCGGCGACGGTTCAGCCCGGCCGCGGGGCTGATCTCGGGCGCGGTGCTCGCCCTGACGCCCGTCGCCGCCCTGATGTTCCGCTTCAACAACCCGGACGCGCTGCTCGCGCTCCTCATGACGGTCACCGTGTACTGCGTGCTGCGCGCGCTGGAGGACGCCCGCACCAAGTGGCTGGTGTGGGCCGGTGTCGCGATCGGGTTCGCGTTCCTGACGAAGACCCTCCAGGCGTTCTTGATCCTGCCGCCGCTCGCGGTCCTGTACGCGGTGTGCGCGCCCACGACCGTACGTCGCCGCCTGAGCCAACTCGCCCTGTCCACCGGGGTGTTGATCGTCTCCGGCGGCTGGTGGGTGGCCGCCGTGGAACTGTGGCCCACGTCCTCGCGCCCGTACATCGGCGGCTCGCAGCACAACTCCTTCCTTGAACTCACCTTCGGCTACAACGGACTCGGCCGGATCAGCGGTGACGAGACCGGCAGCGTCGGCGGCGGCGCCATGCCCGGGGGCATGGAACTCCCGGCCGGGATGAAGCAGGGCGGCGGTGGCGGTGGTGGCTGGGGGGCGACCGGCATCGGCCGGATGTTCAACTCCGAGATCGGCAGCCAGATCTCGTGGCTGCTGCCCGCCGCGCTGCTCCTGCTGATCGCCGGCCTCGTGATCACCTGGAGGGCCGGGCGGAGCGACACCGCGCGGGCCGCGTTCCTGGCCTGGGGCGGCGCGCTGCTGATGACCGCCGTGATCTTCAGCTTCATGGCGGGGATCTTCCACCAGTACTACACGGTGGCCCTGGCCCCCTACATCGCGGCGCTCGTCGGCATGGGCGTCACGGTGCTGTGGGAGGAGCGCTCGCGCGTCTGGGCGGCCCTCGCGCTCGGGGTGACGGTGGCGGGCACCGCGCTGTGGTCGTACGTGCTGCTCGGGCGCACCCCGGACTATCTGCCGTGGCTGCGCTGGGCGGTGCTCGTCGGCGGGCTGCTCGCCGGGGTGGGCCTCGCGTGCGCGGGGCGGCTGAACCGCGGGGTGGCGCTCGGTGTCGCGGGTGCCGGGCTCGTGGCATCGCTGGCCGGACCGAGCGCGTACTCGGTCAGCACGCTCGACACCGGGCACACCGGTTCCATCGTCACGGCGGGGCCTACCGGGACCGGCACGATGGGCGGGCCCGGGGGTGGTGGCCGGATGCGGTTCGGCGGGGGCCGGCTGGGCGGCGCCGCGGGCCAGGGGCAGCCGCCGCAGGGCGGGCAGGGGATGCCCGGCGGGCCCATGGGCCAGGCGCCCACGGGCCAAGGGTGGAACCAGCCCCAAGGCCGGCCCGGACAGGCACAGGGCCGCAACGGCGGGGCACCGACGATGCCCGGCGTCGGCGGCGAGCGTGGCGGCGCGGGCGCCGGTATGGGTGCTGGTACGGGCGGCCTGCTCGACGGTGCCAAGGTGAGCGCGCAGGCCGGGGCGCTCCTGAAGAAGGACGCGGCGCGGTACACCTGGGCCGCGGCCGCCATCGGGTCGCAGAACGCCGCGAGCTATCAACTCGCCACGCAGGACCCGGTGATGGCGGTCGGCGGCTTCAACGGCAGTGACCCGTCACCGACACTCGCGCAGTTCAAGAAGTACGTGGCGGACGGGAAGATCCACTACTTCATCGCGAGCGGCGGCGGAATGATGGGCGGCGGCGGCGGGGGCCAGGCCAGTGGCAGCTCCATCAGCAGCTGGGTCGAGGCGACCTTCCCGAAGGTGACGCTCGGCACCGCCACCTTCTACGACCTGACCTCGTCGGCGAAGTAGCCCTGCCGGTCGGGCGGGGCCTGGTCAACGAGGCGGCCCCCGGCCGGCCCGCCCTCGTCGGTGAGGTGGCCCCTCCGGTCGGGCCGGGCCTCGTCGGCGGAGTAGCCCCGCTGGTCACGCCCGGCCTCACCGGCGAGGTGGCCTCGTTAGTCGGGCCCCGGCCACCGGCGAGGCAGCCCCCGCTGGTCAGGCCTGGGTGAGGTAGCCCCTCCCCAGCCACGCCCGGCCTCACCGGCGGAGTAGCAGATCGGCGACGACCGGGCGGTGGTCCGAGGCCAGTGTCCTGGGCACCGTCGCGTCGCGCACCCGTACCGCGCCACTCTGCACCGCCACATAGTCGATCCGCCTGACGGGAACATCCGCGGGGAAGCTGTTCGCGTGCGGGTCGGCGTCGGTCAACTCCCGCCACAGCGGGGACAGTTCAGACGAAGAAGGTGCGGCGTTGAAGTCGCCGAGCAGGATCTTGCGGGCGCCTCGGTCGGCGTTCATGATGCGCCGCGTGTCGGCGACCTGCGCCACCCGTACCGAGGGGTCGCCCCGGTAGTCGAGGTGGGTGACGTACACATGGACTGGTACGCCCCGCGCCTTCAGCTTCACCTCGCCGAAGCCGGGCGCGGGCGCCGGTACGGGGTGCGGGACTTGGGTCGAGAGCCGGGTGATCTCGTGGTTCTCGGCGGCCAGGATCGCGTACCGGGACAGCACCGCGACGCCGAACTCCCGCCGGGGGCCGCCCGGTTGCTCGGGGTCCAGGCTGTATATCGGCGCGAACGAGACATGCATGCCGAGCCGCGCGGCGAGCTCCGCGGCCACGTCGCGCCCCTGGCTGCGCGTGCCCCAGCGCACATCGACCTCCTCAAGTCCGATCACGTCCGCGTGCAGGGCCCGCAGCGCGGCGGCCTGCCGGTCGAGGTCGAAGACGTCGTCCATTCCGGCGCCCGCATGGATGTTGTACGTCGCGACCCGCAGCGGCACCTCCCGCCCGGAGCCGGGCGACGCGTGCGCCGCAGGTACCAGAATCAGTCCCAACAGGCTTGCGCTCAGCGTCAGTTGAGCCATTCGGCCGTACCGTCTCGGTCCAGGTGTCACGGCGCTCTCCTCGTCCGTCCAGCCATCCGGCTCAGCGTTCCACGTCGGGCAGGTGTTCGTCCGCCGCGGGCCTTGGGGAAGTAATTCGCTTTACGGCGTAGAAGAACTCCCTTACGGTGTACAGCACCACCTCTCGTACACCGTATAAGGAGCCAGGGAGCCGCCATGACGGCCACGACAACCGAGAACCGAACCACCCCCGCCGCCCATCCGCAGCGCTGGCTGATCCTCGGCGTCATCTGCCTGGCCCAGCTAACGGTGCTGCTCGACAACACCGTCCTCAACGTCGCCATCCCTTCCCTCACCACCTCGCTCGGCGCGTCCACCGCCGACATCCAGTGGATGATCAACGCGTACTCGCTGGTCCAGTCCGGGCTGCTGCTCACCGCGGGCAGCGCGTCCGACCGCTACGGGCGCAAGAAGATGCTCGCAGCGGGACTCGCGCTCTTCGGTATCGGCTCGCTGGCCGCCGGTTTCGCGCAGAACTCGGGGCAGCTGATCGCCGCGCGCGCCGGCATGGGCATCGGCGGGGCGCTCCTGATGACCACCACCCTGGCCGTCGTCGTCCAGATCTTCGACGACGAGGCCCGGGTCAAGGCCATCGGCGTCTGGGCCACCGTCAACTCGCTCGGCTTCGCCGCCGGGCCGCTGATCGGCGGGGTCATGCTCGACCACTTCTGGTGGGGCGCGATCTTCCTGGTGAACATCCCGGTCGCGGTGATCGGCCTGGCCGCCGTGATCGTGCTCGTACCCGAGTCGAAGAACCCCCGGGGCGACCGGCCCGACCTGCTCGGGGCGCTGCTCTCCACGGTCGGTATGACGGGTGTCGTGTACGCGATCATCTCCGGTCCGGGGCACGGCTGGCTCTCCGGCCACGTGCTGGCCTCGGCGGCCATCGGACTGGTGTTCCTCGCCGGGTTCGTGCGCTGGGAGCTGTCGATCGAGCACCCGATGCTGGACATGCACTTCTTCCGCAACCAGAAGTTCATCGGGGCGGTGGCCGGATCGATCCTGGTGGCGTTCGGCATGGGCGGCTCGCTGTTCCTGCTCACCCAGCACCTCCAATTCGTCCTGGGATACGGGCCGTTGGAGGCGGGCCTTCGTACCGCGCCGCTCGCGCTGAGCGTCGTAGTGCTCAACATGTCGGGGATCGGCGCCAAGCTGGTGGCCACGGTCGGCACCCCGCGCGCCATCGCCATCGGCATGACCGCGAACGCGGCCGGGCTCGCCTCGATCGCGCTGCTCGGCGGCCACAGCTACGGCGGCACGCTGCTCGGCCTGGTCGTGATGGGCGCGGGCATCGCCTTCTCCATGCCGGCCATGGCCAACGCCATCATGAGCGCGATACCGCCGGAGAAGGCGGGCGTGGGCGCGGGCGTCAACGGAACGCTGGGCGAGTTCGGCAACGGGCTCGGCGTCGCGGTGCTCGGCGCGGTGCTGAACTCGCGGTTCGCCGCGCTGGTGCCGGTCGCGGCTGCCTCGCTGCCCGCCGCGCTCGCCGCCGCCGGGAACGACGCCGAGCGGTCCGAGATCGCCGACGCGTTCGCCTCCGGCCTGGAGACCAGCCAGTTGGTCGGCGCGGTCGCGGTCCTCGCGGGCGGCCTGCTCGCGGCGGTGCTGCTGCACCGCGCGGAACGAGGCGTGCCCGCGCCCGCCGGGTCGGCTACCGCCGCATAGCATCGACGGGGGTGAGCTCCCCGAATTCCGGACATATCCCCTGAGGGGTGTGTTCCCTACGGACAGGACCCTGCGGGGTCGGCAGGACAAAACCCGAGGAGGGCGGCGATGGTGTCGGCGGCGGACCGTACGAAGGATGCGGCGCGTACCAGCGTGTGGCTCGGGAGCAAGGCGGGCAACCGGGTGCGCCGGGCGGAGGCGCCCGAGGGCGGCGCTGCTCTCGACCGGGACCGGATCACCGCCGAGGCCGTCCGGCTGCTCGACGCCGAAGGGTCCGCCAAGTTCTCCATGCGGCGGCTCGCGGGGGAGCTCGGCGTGACCGCGATGTCCCTGTACTGGTACGTCGACACCAAGGACGACCTCCTCGAACTCGCCCTCGACTCGGTGTTCTCCGAGATCGAGCTGCCCGACATGGAGGACGAGGCGGCCGACTGGCGCGACCAGCTCCGCGCGGTCACCATCGGCTACCGCGCGGTCTTCGTACGCCACTCCTGGGCGTCCGCGCTGATCGGCCGCTACCTCAACATCGGGCCGCACTCGATGGCCTTCTCGCGCACGGCCCAGCGCATCCTGGCGCGCACGGGGCTGCCGCCGCACGGGCAGATGGGCGGGCTGGCCGCGGTCTTCCAGTTCGTGTATGGGTTCGGCACGATCGAGGGCACGTTCGTGCAGCGCTGCGCGGATGCGGGGGTCACGCAGGACGAGTACTTCGCCCAGGCGATGGGGGCGCTGAACGAACGGCCTGAGTACCGGGCGCAGTTCGAGGAGGCGGCGGAGTTGATGGCGGCGCGGGGTGGGGAGACGGTGCAGGAGATGCGGGAGCGGGACTTCGATTTCGCGCTCTCGCTGCTCGTGGCGGGCATCGAAGCCCTGAGCACCCAGCACCCCGCCTGACCCCCTGGGGCTCCGCCCCGGACCCCGTTCGCGCCTGAACGGCGCTCGTCCTCAAACTCCCCCAAGGCCTTAAGGGCCAGGGGGGACCCTCATGACGGGCTGAAAATGCTTGCCGGGGTCGGCACCGACCCTGTCAGGGGCGCGGGGAACCGCGCGATCGGCCCTCACGGCCCGCAGCCGAAATGATCGCGCAGCCTGGCCGGGCGCAGCCCAAGAGGGTCGGGCGCGCCCCGGGTCAGACGGTGGGCAGGGCTTCGCCCTGCACGGTCTGGATGTCCAGCTCCACCTTCAGCGTCGTGCCGATCGCCGAGATCCCCGCCTGGAGCACCTGGTTGTAGTTCATCGCGAAGTCCTCGCGGCGCAGTTCGGCCGTCGCGCGGTAGGCCGCCCGTACGCCGCCCCACGGGTCCGGGCCCGTACCCAGGTAGGAGAGGTCGAGGTCGACCTCGCGGAGCACGCCGTGCAGGGACAGTTCGCCCTGCACCGTCCAGCGGTCGGGGCCGGCCGGGACCAGTCCCGTACTGCGGTAGGTGATCTCGGGGAAGCGCTCGACGTCCAGGAAGTCGGGCGACTTGAGGTGCCCGTCCCGCATGGCGTTGCCCGTGTCGATCGAGGCCGCGCCGATCACCGCCTGAACCCGCGACTTCGCCAGGTCCTCCGCGATCTCGATCCGGCCGCCGAACTCGCCGAACCGGCCGTGCACGCTGGAGATGCCCAGGTGCTGGGCGACCGCGCCGACCGACGAGTGCACCGGGTCGATCGTCCAGGGGCCCGGCGGCGGCAGCTCGACGCCGCCCTGGCGGGCCAGCACCACGGTGCCCGCCTCGGCCCGGCCGCTCGCCGTGACCAGCGCGGTGGAGGCGGCGGGGGCGTACCCGACGGCCGTCACGATCACCGTGTACGGGCCGGGCGCCAGCGCCACGTCCGCCGCAACCGAGCCGTCTGGGGCCGCCGACGCCCGCAGTACCTGCGTCCCCGTCATGTCGGTCATCGTCACCACGGCGTGCGAAACCGCCCAGCCGTCGCGTGTCCGTACCTGTGCCCGCAGTCCCATCCCGTTTTCTCTCCTCTTGAAGTACAGAAGCCTCTTAGGTGCAAAAGGCCGGGCCCCGGGCCCGGGGCGGCCGGCCGTCCCCTGCCCGCCGCCCCGTACCCGGGGCCCGTTTCCACGCCGGGTGCGCGCGCCGCCTCCGCTCGAAGCGGCGCCCGCACCCGGGGGTCAACTACTCGCCCGGGTGGGCGAGTTCGATGTCGTGGCCGTCCACGCCGCGGCCGGCCACGGTCAGCGAGCCGGCCACCGGCGGGTAGCCGGTCGCGATCAGCGTGTACTCGCCGGAGTTCAGGTCGGCGAAGGCGTACGCGCCGTCGTCGCCCGTCGTCGTACCCGCGACCACGTTGCCCGCCGCGTCGACCAGGGTGACCCGGGCGTCGGCCAGCGGACGCCGGTCGGCGCCGCCCCGCACCGTGCCCTGGAGCCGTGCCCCGGACTGGAGCGCGGCCTCGATACGGGTCACGCCGTGGCTCGCGATCTCCACCGGCAGCGCCAGCGGGCGGAAGCCGTCCGCGTTGACCGCCACGGTGACCTGGCCCGGCACGAGCTCGCCGAAGGTGAACTCACCGACCGCGCCCGACTTGCCGGTGGCGAGCACATCGCCGCGCACATCGGTCACGATCACCATCGCGCCCTCGACCGGTGCCCCGGTCTCGGCCGCCCTGACCGCACCGGCGAGGCCGCTGGTGCCGGACAGGAGGATGTCGTACCCGAGCGGATCGCTGCCCACGACGACGGTCGCTGCCTGCGGCTGGAAGCCGTCGGCGGCCGCGATCAGGACGTACGAACCGGCGCCCGGCGCATCGAGCAGGTACCCGCCGTCGGGCCCCGCCACCGCGCGGCCGAGCTGGCTGCCGCCGAGCGAGATGAGGGTGACGGCGGCGGAGGCGACGGGCGCCCCCTCGGCGCCGCGCACCGTGCCGTGCACCGCGATGCCGTTGATCACCGGGGCGGCGGCCGGGGTCGCCGTGGCCACGGGGGTCATCGTGGCGGTGGCCTCAACAGCCGTCGCCTGGGCGGGAATCGGGGCGGTCGCCGCGGCGGGAGCCTCCTCGCTCGCGCCCACCGCACGGGTCCGCAGCGGGACCTCCTTGATGAACAGCGTGACGAAGAAGGCGAGCAGCGCGCAGGGCGCCGCGTACAGGAACACATCGCCGACGCCGTGTCCGTACGCGCTCTCGATGACGGTGCGGATCGGGCCGGGCAGCGTGGCCAGGTCCGGGATGGCGCCGGAGCCTCCGCTGCCGCTCTTGGCGGCGGCCGCGCCCTGCGGGCCGAGCGCGGTGAGGCCGTCGTGGACGTAGTGGGTGACCCGGTTGGCCATGACCGCGCCGAGCGCCGAGACACCGACCGCACCGCCGAGCGAGCGGAAGAAGGTGACGACGGAGGAGGCGGAGCCGAGGTCGGCGGCGGAGACCTGGTTCTGGGTGCACAGGACCAGGTTCTGCATCATCATGCCGATGCCGAGGCCCATCAGCGCCATGTAGATGGAGAGGCGCCAGTACGGGGTGTCGTAGCGCATCGTGCCGAGCAGACCGAGGCCCGCCGTCACCAGCACGCCGCCGCTGACCAGCCAGGCCTTCCACTTGCCGGTCTTGGTGATGACCTGCCCGGAGATGGTCGAGGAGATGAACAGGCCGCCGATCATCGGGATCGTCATGACGCCGGACATCGTCGGCGTCTTGCCGCGGGCCAGCTGGAAGTACTGGGAGAAGAACACCGTGCCGGTGAACATCGCGACACCCACGAAGAGCGAGGCGATCGAGGCGAGGGTGATGGTGCGGTTGCGGAACAGGCGCAGCGGGATGATCGGCTCGCTGGCCTTCGACTCGGCGAACACGAACAGCGCGCCGAGCAGGACCGAGCCGCCGACCATGGCATACGTCTGCCACGAGATCCAGTCGTACTTGTCGCCCGCGAACGTCACCCAGACCAGGAGCAGCGAGACGGCCGCGCTGATCAGGAAGGCGCCGGTCCAGTCGACCTTGACGTCACGCTTCACGACGGGGAGCTTCAGGGTCTTCTGGAGCACGACCAGCGCGATGATGGCGAACGGCACGCCGACGTAGAAGCACCAGCGCCAGCCGAGCCAGTCGGTGTCGGTGATCACGCCGCCGAGCAGCGGTCCGCCGACCGTCGCGACCGCGAACGTGGCGCCGAGGTAGCCGCTGTAACGGCCGCGCTCGCGCGGGGAGATCATGGCGGCCATGACGATCTGGGCGAGCGCGGAGAGGCCGCCGACGCCGATGCCCTGGACCACGCGGCAGGCGATCAGCATGCCGGAGTTCTGGGACAGACCGGCCACGATCGAGCCGGAGACGTAGATGACCAGGGCTATCTGGACCAGCAGCTTCTTGCTGAAGAGGTCCGAGAGCTTGCCCCACAGCGGGGTGGTCGCGGTCATCGCGAGCAGCGAGGCCGTGACGACCCAGGTGTACGCGGACTGGCCGCCGCCCAGGTCGCTGATGATGTGCGGCAGGGCGTTGGTGACGATTGTCGAGGACAGGATGGCGACGAACATGCCGAGCAGCAGCCCGGACAACGCCTCCATGATCTGCCGGTGAGTCATCGGCGCGCCACTCTCGGACGGCGTGTGCCCTCCGTGCTTGGCGTGGCCGCCCCGCACACCGGCTGGTGTGGTCGTAGCCATGAAGTTCCTTGTCTTGTACGTCTGTTGGGCGGGTGTACGGGTGTGTTTGCTATGCGGGGGTGCTGGTCTGGGCGATCCGGGGCTCGGGGGTGCGGACGTGGGGTGCCCGGCAGTCTCCGAAGGAGTCGCGCAGCCGCGCCAGCATCGTGTTGAGCTGCCCGACCTCGTCGTCGGACCAGTCCTTGAGGGTGTGCGCGAACATCTCCGCGGTGCGCAGCCCGAGATCGTCGACCATGGCCCGGCCCGCGGGGGTGAGCCGCACGATCCGCGAGCGCTTGTCGGCGGGGTCGGCGGACCTCTCGATCCAGCCCCGCTCGGCCACGTGTGCGACATGACGGCTGGTCACCGACATGTCCACCGCGAGGAGTTCGGCGAGGCGGCTGATCCGCATCTCGCCGTACCGCTCCAGGAGGGTGAGGGCCGCGGCGGAGCCGGCCGGGCACTCGGGCGGCAGGATCCGCGCGAGTCCTCGTTTGACGGCGCCGATGGCGCTGAGCTGCCGGGCCAGCTCCTCGTACAGGCTCTGCGCTGCCATGGACACCTCCTCACATCTTGTTGCTTTAGGCAACCATAAGATTGTTGGTTGCCGAAGGCAAACTAAATGGGAGGTCTGGCGGCAAAGGAACTGCAAAGCCTTCGCATATGGAAACCCAAGTTGCAGGTCGCGGGGGTCCGGAACGGGTTCTTGCGGGGGCGGGGGTTGGGCGCGACCCCCAACTTCGCTAGGGTCCTGCCCCATGGCACACAACCCCCACGCGCCCCAGGGTCCCGAGGGCAACCACGACCCGGCGGGCTCAACTCAGATGTTCCGCGCCTTTGTCGACGAGGGCGGGCCGCAGGGCCGGCAGCCGGCGACTCCGGCGGCGGCGCCGGCCGGGCCGCGCGTCGGCCTGATCATCGGCGTGATCGCGGCGATCGCCATCCTGGGAGCGGTGGCCTGGCTGGCGCTGGGCTGATTTCCTTCCCGCCGGGGGCCCGGGGCGAAGCCCCCGGTCACCCCCAGCTCGCCGTCACCGACCGGGTCTCGATATGCATCCCCAGCGGCACCCGCCACGCGTCGACACACACCCCGTATGTCTGTGACCGCACCGCCCCCGCCGCGATCGGCACCGGCAGCGCCTGACTGGACGTGATCGTCGCCCAGTCCACGCCGAGCAGCCCGATGACGTGCGTCGCGAAGGTGACAGTGCCCGACTTCACGGCCGTACCGCCGGTGTTGCCGAACCGCACGGTCACGTTCTCGCACCAGCGGTGGTCCCCCGCCGAGCGGCTCGGCGCCCCGAGGGTCAGCACCGCGGGCCCGGCGGGCGGCGGAGCGGGTGAGGAGCTGCCGGTATCTGTAGGGCCGCCCGTCCCCGAACGCCCAGGAGCGGAAGGGGAGTTGCCGCCCCCCGGCGCCGAAGGCCCGGCCGGGTCGGCTGAAGTGCCCGGCGCTGTCGGTGTGACCGGCGTGGTGGGGGTCCGGCCCCCTGGGCCCGGAGATGCGGCAGGGCTGGGGCCCGGCGGCGTACCGGGCACACCGGATCGGGCAGGCCCGCCGGGCGCACCCGACGGCGCCCCGTCCAGCGGCACCAGCTCCACCGCGCCGTGCGGCGGCACCGCGTGGTCCGGGGCCGAGGGTCCGGTGCCGGCCGCGCCGACCGCCACGTAGCCGGTTGCGCCCCCGCCGCCCGCGCGGGCGGCGAGCGTGCCGCCCAGGCCGAGCACCACCGCCACCGAGACGCCGATCACCACACGTCGTCGCATCGCGCCAGTGTGTCTGACGATGCGTCAATTAACCAGAGGAGCGGCTTCGGTGGCGGTCCTCAGTCGGAGATCAGGCCCTCGCGGAGCTGGGCCAGCGTGCGGGTGAGCAGACGCGAGACGTGCATCTGCGAGATGCCGACCTCCTCGCCGATCTGCGACTGCGTCATGTTCGCGAAGAAGCGGAGCATGATGATCTGCCGTTCCCTGGGCGGGAGTTTGGCGAGCAGCGGCTTGAGGGACTCGCGGTACTCGACGCCTTCGAGCGCGGTGTCCTCGTAGCCGAGCCGGTCCGCGAGCGAGCCCTCGCCGCCGTCGTCCTCGGTGGCGGGCGAGTCGAGCGAGGAAGCGGTGTACGCGTTGCCGACCGCGAGCCCGTCGACCACGTCCTCCTCGGAGACCCCGAGAACTGCCGCCAGTTCGGGGACCGTTGGCGAGCGGTCGAGCTTCTGGGCGAGTTCGTCGCTCGCCTTGGTGAGGGCGAGCCGCAGCTCCTGGAGGCGGCGCGGCACCCGCACCGACCACGAGGTGTCGCGGAAGAACCGCTTGATCTCGCCGACGACCGTGGGCATCGCGAACGTGGGGAACTCCACGCCGCGTTCGCAGTCGAAGCGGTCGATCGCCTTGATCAGGCCGATCGTGCCGACCTGGACGATGTCCTCCATCGGCTCGTTGCGGCTGCGGAACCTGGCCGCCGCGTACCGCACGAGCGGCAGGTTGAGCTCGATGAGCGTGTCGCGTACGTATGTACGCTCCGGGCTGTCGGTGTCCAGGGTGGCCAGCCGCAGGAACAAGGAGCGGGACAGCGTGCGGGTGTCGATGGCTGCGGTGTTTGCGGCGTGTCGGCGCACGGTTGGTGCGGGTGCGCTCTTGGTGAGCGTGAGCACCTTCGAGCTGCCCTGTTCTGCGGACATGCCACCCCCTTGAGGTCGCGGACGGTCGCGTTGGGCCACGACCATCGGAGGAAGCAGCCTCCACCTGAATACCGGACGGGGGGCTGCGGCAAACGCGGTTCCAGCAGAATGTCACATGTCGGCAACACGCTGTAGTGACTTGTCGACAAGTCGGGCCGGAGTACGTGCAGGAAGCAAGGGGTGCCGGGCGTTTGCGGGCAGAATTTTCGCAGGGATGTGCCAGGAGCGCGGACCACTCGATCCGGTTATGCCTCGATTCGATTTGCGGACCGCAGCCGGGCGAAACTCCTGGCGAGGAGCCTTGACACATGCATCTGCGACACTCCCAATTCCTGGCTGATCTGGGACTGCGTCAGATTGCTGTAATAGCGGAGCATCAGGATCCGCTGTTCCCTTTCGGGCAGTTGTACGAGCAGATGGCGGACCAGGTCCCGGTGTTCGACCCCGGCGAGGGCGGGGTCCTCGTAGCCGAGCCGGTCGAGCAGGCCGGGCAGGCCGTCGCCCTCCTGGGCGGCCTCCAGGGAGGTCGCGTGGTAGGAGCGGCCCGCCTCGATGCAGGCGAGCACCTCGTCCTCGCCGATCCGCAGCCGTTCGGCGATCTCGGCGGTGGTGGGGGAACGGCCGTGCAGGGTCGTCAGGTCCTCGGTGGCGCCGTTCACCTGCACCCAGAGCTCGTGCAGGCGGCGCGGGACGTGCACGGTGCGCACGTTGTCGCGGAAGTACCGCTTGATCTCGCCGACGACGGTGGGCATCGCGAAGGTGGGGAACTGCACGCCCCGGTCCGGGTCGAAGCGGTCGATCGCGTTGATCAGGCCGATCGTGCCGACCTGGACGACGTCCTCCATGGGCTCGTTGCGGGAGCGGAACCGCGCGGCGGCGTACCGCACGAGCGGCAGGTTCGCCTCGATCAGCGCCCCGCGCACCCGGTCGTGCTCCGGGGTGCCCGGCTCAAGCCCCTTGAGGCGAGCGAACAGCACCTGGGTGAGGGCGCGGGTGTCCGCGCCCCGGCTGGAGGTTCTCGCGGGGTCCCTGGGGCCCTCCGGGGATTCCTGGGCGGGCACTTCGCGTGCGTCCTGCGGCTCGTTCTGGGGTGGGACTTGAGGCGTCGTACTGGCCGGCACTGTCACGCCACCCCTTAGCGTTCGGTCAACTCATCCGTCAAAAGCGGTCATAGCATCACAAGACATGTCCACTGTGTGCAAGCACCGTATAACTACGTGTTGAGGGCAAGTTGGGGCAGATGGGCCGGTCAGCGCCTCGCCGGGCAGCAAAAAAGCCCCGCGCCTTCTCAGGCGCGGGGCCGGGCTGCGGGCCGGGTCAGAACGGGTAGTCGGCGATCACCCAGGTGGCGAACTCGCGCCACTGCGCGGCGGCCGCCTGGTGAGCCGGGTGCTCCAGGTAGCGCTTCAGCGCGTCCGCGTCCGCCACGGCGGAGTTGATGGCGAAGTCGTACGCGATCGGCCGCTCGGTGATGTTCCAGGCGCACTCCCAGAACTGGATCTCGGGGACGAGCCCGTCGAGCTCCTGGAACGCCTTCGCGCCGGCGGCCACCCGGGCCTCGTCGCGCGCGACACCTTCATTGAGCTTGAACAGGACCAGGTGGCGGATCATGAACTTCTCCTACGGCTGTGGTGGGGCCGAACGGCGGCGGTTCAACGGACCAGATTGGTCATGAACTGCCCGACGCCCTTGGCCGCGCTCGATATGCCCTCGAACCCGGTCTGGACCATCCCGGCGGCCTGCACGGGTGACGTGATGATCGTGTACAGCACGAAGACCACGGCCACGTAGAGCAGGACCTTCTTGACGTCCACTTACCTTGCCCCTCCCCGGCGGTCCGCTGTGCGGTCGGGTGAGTCTAACCGCCACCCGGCCAGTACTCACCCGGGCTTTATGGACCAACGGCCCGGCGATCGGGGTCCTTCGCCCGGCGGTACGGGTGTGACGGGAGAGCAGGATGGTTCCTGAGCCCCCCGGATCTGGCAGGAATGCGGAGGGCCAGGATCAGGACCTCACTGCGGGGTCCGCGCCGCGAGCTTCCCCCCTGACCGCGGCGCAGGGCTTGCAGGTTCTGTTCTCATCGGGGGGAGCGGCTTGTCCCCCCGATGCCGCTCCCCCCGTCCAGCATGCGAGAGCCCCCGGTCGCCCTTCTTCCGGCCGGGGGCTCTCGCATGCGCGGCGGGCGCTGGCGCCAGGAGGGTTCGGGCGGGGGCGACGGGGGGTTGCCACCAGCGGCTCGGCGGGCGGCGATTGACGTCGTTGGGCGAGTGGCGTGTGCACCCGGCGACCCACGCAAAACACCCCGCCGTTCTGAGTTTCCTCAGCCCGGCGGGGTGTTGAAAGCGGTAGCGGAGGGATTTGAACCCTCGGTGAGTTTCCCCACACTCGCTTTCGAGGCGAGCTCCTTCGGCCGCTCGGACACGCTACCGAGAGAGAGCTTAGCCCAAGGTGGGCCGTGGTTTGAAATCGGTTCTGCGAGAGCTCCGTCACCGCTGGCGGAAGAACGCCGTCAGCTGCGCCGAGCACTCCTCTTCCAGGACCCCGGCGACGACCTCGGGGCGGTGGTTGAGCCGTCGGTCGCGTACGAGGTCCCACAGCGATCCGGCCGCCCCGGCCTTCTCGTCGCGGGCGCCGTACACGACGCGGTCGATCCGGGACTGGACGATGGCGCCCGCGCACATCACGCACGGCTCCAGGGTGACGACGAGCGTGCAGCCGGTCAGCCGCCACTGGCCGGTCCGGTCCGCCGCGCGGCGGATCGCGAGGACTTCCGCGTGCGCGGTCGGATCACCGGTCGCCTCGCGTTCGTTGTGCCCGGACGCGAGGAACGAGCCGTCGGCGGCCAGCACGACCGCGCCGACCGGCACGTCGCCGGCCGACTCGGCCTCGGCGGCCCCGGCCAGGGCGGAACGCATCGGCTCCGCCCATCGTTGCTGTACGGGGTCGTGCGGATGGGGCACTAGCGGACGGCCTCCAGGACCTCGGCCGCGCCCAGCGCGTCCGCGATCGTCACGAGGGCGTCGCCGTCCAGGGCGAGGAGGTCGCGCTCGCCGATGCCGAGGTCGGCGAGGATCGCGCTCTCGCCGAGCGGACCGGCCGGCACGGCGCCGTCCGACGGGTCGTCCCCGTCGTCCGGGTCGTCCGTGGCCGACTGGGCCTCCTCCTCCTCGTAACCGTCCTCCGTGCCGTCGAGGTCAAGGGCCTCCAGCTCGTCCTCCTCGTCGTCCTGGTCGTGGCCGAGCAGTTCGTCGGTGAGCATGGCCCCGTACGAGGAGCGGGCTGCGACGGCGGCGTTGGAGACGAAGACGCGTGGGTCCTCCTCGCCGTCGACGCGGACGACGCCGAACCAGGCGTCCTCCTGCTCGATGAAGACGAGCACCGTGTCATCGGCCCCGTCGGCCGCTGCTTCCCGGGCCAGGTCGGCCAGATCGGACAGCGTTTCCACATCGTCGAGCTCTGTGTCGCTCGCTTCCCACCCGTCTTCGGTGCGCGCGAGCAGTGCGGCGAAGTACACCGTGACTCTCCCACTGGTCATAGGCGTGCCGGTTGGGGGTCCCCCCGGCTGTGGCTTCCTTCGGAATCGTGGCAGAAAAAACCGCGGTTGCGAGAGTTCTTCCACGGTTGCGTTTTTCCAGTCGCCGCGATCACGGGCTCGGGAGCACCGGTTTCGCGGGTCACCAGCGGAAGGTTCGCATGCGCATGGCCTGCCGCATACGGGCCGCGCGGGCGCGCCGCGGCTGGACCCGGTCGCGCAGCGCCTTCGCCTCGTGCAGTTCGCGCAGGAACTGGGCGCGCCGCCGACGGCGGTCCGTGTCGTTCTCGGGTTGTTGGTCTCGGTCGTGCTCGTCCGCCATTGGCTCACACCGCCCCGGTCGGTTCTGCTCCCCACCTTCCCCCCGTTCGGCCGCTTGACGCCAGAGCCGGCCCTCAGCAGGTGGGGCGCGGTGCCCCTGCTCCCCGGCTACTGTGGACGTCATGCGGATCCATGTCGTCGACCACCCTCTCGTGGCGCACAAGCTCACCACGCTGCGTGACAAGCGCACCGACTCCCCGACCTTCCGGCGGCTCGCCGACGAGCTGGTCACCCTGCTCGCCTACGAGGCCACCCGGGACGTGCGCACCGAGCAGGTCGACATCGAGACCCCGGTGACGCCGACGACGGGCGTCAAGCTCTCCCACCCGCGCCCGCTGGTGGTCCCGATCCTGCGGGCGGGCCTGGGCATGCTGGACGGCATGGTGCGCCTGCTGCCGACCGCCGAGGTGGGCTTCCTCGGCATGATCCGCAACGAGGAGACCCTGGAGGCCTCCACGTACGCGTCCCGGATGCCCGAGGACCTGTCGGGCCGTCAGGTGTACGTGCTCGACCCGATGCTGGCGACCGGCGGCACGCTGGTCGCGGCGATCCGGGAGCTGATCAAGCGCGGCGCCGACGACGTGACCGCGGTGGTGCTGCTCGCCGCCCCCGAGGGCGTCGAGGTCATGGAGCGCGAGCTCGCGGGCACCCCGGTGACCGTGGTGACCGCCTCCGTCGACGAGCGGCTCAACGAGCACGGCTACATCGTGCCGGGGCTCGGCGACGCCGGTGACCGGATGTACGGGACCGCCGGCTAGGCGACCGCGTGACGGTCCGGTGCGGTACCGCGCCCTGAAGGGCGCGGACAACTGCGCGATCCCGCAAGCTTGGACTTCGTTCGAGCAGGGGGACCCCGCCGGTCCGCGGCCGGCGGGCACCACTTCCGCGGAGCGCTCAGCACTTCCCCGAGGGCGCGGGTGCGGGCTTGGCCAGGGCGGCCAGGGCCGTGGTCGCGTCCTGTGGTGTGTTCAGGGCGCCGAAGGTGGTGCCGATGATGAGGTCGACGTCCGGCGTGTTGCGCGTGTCGACCTTCTGCTCCGCGCCCTTGAGCTGCGTACCCAGCACGGAGAGCGGGCCCCGGGTGGACGCGGGGTTGCCGAGCAGTATCCCGTTGCCCGGGACCTTCTTGTCGTACGCCTCGGGCGCGTTGCCGACCTTGCCGATCGCGAAGCCGCGCTTCTTCAGCTCGTCCGCCACGGACTTGGCGAGGCCGCCGCGCGGGGTCGCGTTGTAGACGTTGACCGTGATCTGGGCGGGCTTGGGCAGCGCCTGCGCCGGGGCGGCGGGGGACGCGGAGTTCTTCTTGCAGTCCCCCTTGGGCGCGGCGGCCTTGGCGCCGCTGTGGCCGCCGAACACGTCGATGAGCTGGAGCGTCCCCCAGCCGATCAGGCCGAGGGCCAGGACCGCGCCGACGAGCGCGGCGATGAGTCGGCCGCGCCTTCGGGGACGTCGCATCCGCGGGTACGTGTCGCCCTTGATGCGGTACTTTCCGCCCATGCCGGGGGGAGTGAGCATGCTCATAGCGGCAGCGTAATGCCGCCTTGTGATGATGCCTACTAAATGATCAACGGCGGGGGCGCGTGTGCGCCCGTATGCGCCTCAAAAGGCCCGAAAGGCTCACCCGGGTGTCGGGGTCAGTCCATTTCGAGTACGCGCGCGTGCAGGACCTGGCGCTGCTGGAGCGCCGCCCGTACCGCGCGGTGCAGCCCGTCCTCCAGGTACAGGTCGCCCTGCCACTTCACGACGTGCGCGAAGAGGTCGCCGTAGAACGTGGAGTCCTCGGCGAGCAGGGTTTCCAGGTCGAGTTGGCCCTTGGTGGTCACGAGCTGATCGAGCCGGACCGGGCGCGGCGCGACGTCCGCCCACTGCCGGGTGCTTTCCCGGCCGTGGTCGGGGTACGGCCGCCCGCTTCCGATGCGCTTGAAGATCACACGGAAAGCCTACCGGGCGAGCGGCTCCGGGCGCAGCCATGGAACGCGAGTGCAATCCTGAACAAAACTTAAGAAAACCGGCGTATGGGGCGCGTCCTGACCCACAGTGACCGGACGGCGGGCGCCCCCGAGCCCCTTCGCGCCCGCGACACGGACGAAACCGGGGCGCGGGATACCGCCGAGGCGCCCACCACCCCACTTACGCCCCGAGGCCCACGGCGACGCCGCGTCCGGGCCTGGCCGGGGCGGGAGATCTCGCCGTTCCAGCGCGGTGCGGGCGGCATGGCCCCCGGGCTACCTCGGCGGCTCCGCCGCCTTCGCCGCCGCCTTGGCCTGTTGCTTGTACGCGCGTACCTTCACCAGGGAATCCGGGCCGGTGATGTCCGCCACCGAGCGGAAGCACCCCGCTTCCCCATACGCCCCAGCCGCCTCCCGCCACCCCTTGGGCCGCACCCCGAACTGCTTGCCCAGGAGCGCGAGGAAGATCTTCGCCTTCTGCTCGCCGAAGCCCGGCAGCGCTTGGAGGCGGCCCAGCAGCTCGGCCCCGGACGCCGCGCCCGTCCACACCGCGGCCGCGTCACCCCCGTACTCCTCGACCAGGAAGGCGCACAGCGACTGGATGCGCTTCGCCATCGAGCCCGGGTAGCGGTGGACGGCCGGCTTCTCCTTGAGGAGCTCCGCGAAGGCCTCCGGGTCGTACGCGGTGATCGCCCCGGCGTCGAGGTCGTCCGCCCCCATGCGCGTGGCGATCGTGTACGGGCCGGAGAACGCCCACTCCATGGGGACCTGCTGGTCGAGCAGCATGCCGACCAGGGCTGCCAGGGGGCTCCGGCCGAGCAGCTCGTCCGCGTCGGGCTGCTGGGCGAGCCGAAGGGTTGTGTTCATGCCTCGATGATCGGCGGACGGTGCCCCGGTCGCATGTGGACACAGCGGGCGGATTACTACGTGCCACGCACCGCGGAATCGAGTGCTGCGTGCCGCGCACCGCAGAAGCGAGTGCCGCATGCCGCGCACCGCAGAGGCGAGTACTGCGTGCCGCGCCCCACAGAAGCGTTTTCGAGTGGACTCACGCTTTCGTATGACAGACATACGCGTGCCGAATGGGCGTGTCGGGGCTGGGTAGTTCGGGCCCGACCGTCAACGCGCGTACCAGGAGGGGCGACCGCAGTGACCCAGCCTTTCGTCCTGCCGGATTTCTACATGCCGTATCCGGCTCGGCTCAATCCCCATCTCGAAGCGGCCCGCGCGCACACCCGCGAGTGGGCCGCCGGGATGGGCATGCTGGAGGGCTCCGGGATCTGGGAGCTGAAGGACCTCGAAGCGCACGACTACGCGCTGCTGTGCTCGTACACCCACCCCGACTGCGACGCCGAGCAGCTGGCCCTGGTGACCGACTGGTACGTGTGGGTGTTCTTCTTCGACGACCACTTCCTGGAGATGTTCAAGCGGACCCTGGACCGCAAGGGCGGCAAGGAGTACCTCGACCGGCTGCCCGCCTTCATGCCCATGGACCTCGCGGACGGCTTCCCGGAGCCCACCAACCCCGTGGAAGCGGGCCTCGCCGACCTGTGGGCGCGAACCGTCCCGGCCATGACGGAGGCCTGGCGCGAGCGCTTCGCGGTCAGCACCCGCAATCTGCTCAACGAGTCGCTGTGGGAGCTCGCCAACATCAACGCGGGGCGGATCGCCAACCCCGTCGAGTACATCGAGATGCGCCGCAAGGTGGGCGGCGCGCCCTGGTCGGCCGGACTCATCGAGTACGCGAACGCCGAACTCCCCGCGTCCGTCGCGAAGTCGAGACCGCTGCGGGTCCTCACCGACGCGTTCGCCGACGGCGTGCACCTGCGCAACGACCTGTTCTCCTACCAGCGCGAGGTGGAGGACGAGGGTGAACTCAGCAACGGCGTCCTGGTGTTGGAGACCTTCCTCGGCTGTACGACACAGGAGGCGGCCGAAGCCGTCAACGACCTGCTGACCTCGCGGCTCCAGCAGTTCGAGAACACCGCGCTGACCGAAGTCCCCGCGCTGTGCCTGGAGAAGGGCCTCACGCCGGCCGAGTCCGCGGCCGTCGCCGCGTACGCCAAGGGGCTCCAGGACTGGCAGTCCGGCGGGCAGGAGTGGCACATGCGCTCCAGCCGCTACATGAACGAGGGCGCGGTCACCGGGCCCGCCCTCTTCGACGGGTTGCTCGGCACCTCGGCGTTCGACATCACCACGCTGTTCGGCCGCCCGGCGGCGGCCCGGCACCGCAGCTTCACTCACGTACCGATGCAGAAGGTCGGGCAGTCCCTGCTGCCCGACTTCGACGTGCCGTACCCGCTGACGGTCAGTCCGCACGTGGCCGAGGCCCGGCGGCTCTCCATCGCCTGGGCGGACCGGATGGGCCTGCTCGACGACATCTGGGACGCGGAGAAGCTCGCGGGTTACGACTTCGCGCTGTGCTCGGGCGGCCTCGACCCCGACGCGACCCTGGAGGAGATGGAACTCAGCGCCGAGTGGCTGACCTGGGGGACGTACGGCGACGACTACTTCCCGCTGGCGTACGGCCGTTCGCGCGATCTGGCCGGGGCGCGGGCCTGCGTCGAGCGGTTCGCCCTGTGCATGCCGCTGGACGAGCCGGCGGCCGGACTCGCGGTGGCCCAGACCCCCATGGAGCGTGGCCTCGCCGACCTGTGGGCGCGCACCGCCGGGCCGATGCCGCCCGAGGCCCGCGCGGCCTTCCGCCGGTCGGTCGACGTCATGCTGGAGAGCTGGCTGTGGGAACTGCACAACCAGGCCCAGCACCGCATCCCCGACCCGGTCGACTACATCGAGATGCGCCGCTACACCTTCGGCTCCGACCTCACGATGAGCCTGTCCCGGCTGCGCCACGCGGACCGGCTGCCGTCCGGGATCTACGAGAGCGGCCCGGTGCGCAACCTGGAGAACTCGGCGGCGGACTACTGCTGCCTGCTCAACGACGTCTTCTCGTACCAGAAGGAGATCGAGTACGAGGGCGAGCTGCACAACGGTGTCCTCGTCATCCAGAACTTCTTCAACTGCGACTACCCGACGGCCCTGCGCATCACGGACGACCTGATGCGGTCGCGGCTGCGACAGTTCCAGCACGTCGTGGACAACGAACTCCCCGTTCTGTACGCCGACTTCGAGCTCGACGAGGCGGGGCGGGCGGCCCTGGACACCTATGTGGCCGAACTCCAGGACTGGATCGCGGGCATCCTGAACTGGCACGTGGCGGCGCGCCGCTACATGGCCGAGGACCTGCCCGGGTCCCTGCCCCATGGGGGCGGCATCCATGGGGAGCCGGAGGCCGGGGCGGCGCCGTGGTGGATGCGGCCGACGGGCGTCGGGACCTCGGCCGACCGGGTACGGCTGCCGGAGGTGATCGCGTCGGCGCTCCCCGGGACCCCCACGGTGGCGGGAGGGCACACCTCGTGATCCTCTGAGGTGTGCGGGGCGTGTGTGCGGTCGCGCCCGGCACGAGTGAGGCGTGTGGGGCGTGGGCGGCGGCCGGCACGGCGAGGTGTGCGGGGGCGGCGCCCGGCACCAGCGATGTTGTGCGGGGCCCCGCCCGGCACGAGGAGGCGCGCATGGGACACGACCACGGCGCGCCCACCGCCGCATCCGGCACGCTCAGCGGCACGTATCGCAAGCGGCTCCTGTGGACCATCGGCATCAGTGTGTCGATCACCCTCATCCAGGTGGTCGGCGCGCTGCTTTCCGGCAGCCTCGCGCTGCTCGCCGATGCCGCGCACAGTCTCACCGACGCGATCGGGGTGTCCCTCGCGCTCGGCGCGATCACGCTCGCCCAGCGCGCCCCGACCCCGCGCCGCACCTTCGGTTTCTACCGGGTGGAGATCTTTTCGGCGGTCCTGAACGCGCTGCTGCTCGCGGCGATCTTCGTCTGGGTCATGTGGTCGGCGATCGGCCGCTTCCGTGAACCCGTCGAGGTCAAGGGCGGGCTGATGTTCGCCGTCGCGGTGGGCGGGCTCGCCGCGAACCTGGTGGGACTGTGGCTCTTGAAGGATGCCAAGGACAAGAGCCTCAATCTGCGCGGCGCCTATCTGGAGGTGCTCGGTGACGCGCTCGGCTCGGTCGCGGTGATCGTGGGCGGCCTGGTCATCCTGCTCACCGGCTGGCAGGCCGCCGACCCGATCGCCTCGATCGTGATCGGGCTGCTGATCGTGCCGAGAGCGTACGGCCTGCTGCGCGACGCCCTGCACGTGCTGATGGAGGCGACCCCGCAGGACATGGACCTCGCCCAGGTGCGCCAGCACCTCCTTGATGAGCCGGGTGTGGTGGACGTACACGATCTGCACGGCTGGACCGTGACGTCCGGGATGCCCGTGCTGACCGCGCATGTGGTGGTGTCGGCGGCCGCCCTGGACGGGGGGTACGGGGAGCTGCTCGCCCGGCTCCAGCGCTGTGTGGGCGACCACTTCGACGTGGCGCACTCCACGATCCAGCTGGAGCCGGAGGGCCACCGGGAAGCCGCGGAATCCCTGCACATGTGACGGTCACCCATGTCTGCCGCGTCTCGATGTCGCCCGGACTGTCACACATGGCGCCGCCGTCTCGTCCTGGGGGCATGAATACCAACGAAGCGAACACGAATGGCAACCACGTGAACGCGAATAGCAACGACGTGAACACGGACGCCATGAACCCGGACGCCACGTGCACCACATCCGGCACGGCCGCCGCTGGCCAGCAACCCGCGCACGGACCGTTTGCGGGCGAGCGCCAGGCGCGCGGACAGAGCGCGAGCGGGCGGAGCACGCTGGACATAGCCGTCGCCGGAGGCACCGGCACGCTGGGGCGCCATGTGGTGGCACAGCTGAGGGAGCGCGGCCACAAGGTGCGGGTGCTGAGCCGGAGTTCGGCCGAGTACCGGGTGGACCTGCGCACGGGTGCGGGCCTTGAGGAGGCGCTCGCCGGCTGCGACGTGGTGGTCGACGCGGCGAACTCGACCTCCCCGCGCACCATGCGCGCCACCCTGGTGGACGGTACGCGGCGGCTGCTCGCCGCGGAGCGGGCGGCGGGCGTCGGCCACCACGTGTGCGTGTCGATCGTGGGCTGCGACCGCGTACCGCTGCCGTACTACAAGGTCAAGACCGCGCAGGAGGACGAGGTGACGGCCGGCCCGGTGCCGTGGACCATCGTGCGGGCCACCCAGTTCCACGAGCTGGTCGCGAGCGTGTTCACCGTGACGGGCCGGGCCCGCGTGCTGCCCGCCACACGGAACGTCCGCCTCCAGCCGATCGCCGCGGTGGAGGCGGCGGGAGCCGTGGCGGACGCGGCGGAGTCGGCTGCCCGCCGGGCCCGCGTGGAGGCGGCGGGCCCGGAGGTCACCGACCTGCGCACCCTGGCCGAGCAGTGGCGCACGGCGGCTTCCGGCAGGTACGCCCTCCTGCACGTGCCCCTGCCCGGGGCCATACGCCGGCCCCTGCGCGCGGGCCACCTGACCTCCGAGCGGCCCGAGGCCCGGGGCGCGGAGGCGTTCGGAGACTGGTTGCGGACGACGCGCCAACGAGCGGCTACTGAGGGTGACCGGCCTCGGCGCGCGGGATCGGTCGGTGGTGCCTAGCCTGAACGGGGGGCTCGGCTTCCTGGAGGGGTGAGTCCATGCTCGCTCGACGCGTGATCGCGGCCGGAGCCACCACGGCGCTGGCACTGATCGGCCCCGCGGCCGTCACCGAAGCCGCTGGGCCGGACCCGGATCTGGGGCGGTTCTACCAGCAGCGGATCGGCTGGGAGCCCTGCAAGCCCACCGAGGGCCAGACCGGTGAACTCCTCGATTCCGTACGGGACATGGAGTGCGGCACCCTCAGCGTGCCGATCGACTACGCCGATCCCGGCAAGGGCGCGATCGCGCTCGCCGTCTCCCGCTTCACGACGCAGGCGAGCGGTAAGGACCGCAAGGGTTCCGTCGTCTTCAACTTCGGCGGGCCCGGCGAATCCGGCGTCGACGGCCTGGCCGCGTTCCGGGACGAGGCCGCGCAGATCGCCAAGCACTACGACCTGGTGAGCTTCGACCCGCGCGGGGTCGCGCGCAGTTCCCCCGTGCACTGCGGCGGCGCGGACAAGATGAAGCAACTGAAGGGGGAGGGCCCGAGCCCGCCGGACACGGGCGCCGCCGCGGTCGACGAGGCCAAGCGCATCGCCGCGGAGTGCCACGACAAGACGGGCCCGCTGCTCGACCACGTCGGCACCATCAACGCCTCCCGGGACATGGACGTCCTGCGTCAGGCGCTCGGCGAGCACAAGCTGAACTACCTGGGGATCTCGTACGGGACGCGGCTCGGCGCGGTCTACGCGAGCCAGTTCCCCAACAAGACCGGCCGGATGGTCCTCGACGCCGTCGACACCTTGCAGGCCTCCGCCAAGCAGGACGTACTGGCGCAGACCAAGGGGCTACAGCAGGCCCTCGACGCCTTCTTCGTGGCCTGCGCCCAGCAGAACTGCGAGCTCGGCACCAGCCCGCAGGAGGTCAGGGCGTCCTTCGACCAGGCGGTCGCGAAGCTCGCCGACGGGCGGACGGTGACGGCGGCCGACAGCGAGGAGTTCTCCGGCGCCGACCTCCAAAGCGCCGTACGGACCGCCCTGTACAGCCAGGCCTCCTGGCCGGTCCTGTCCTCCGGCATCGCCGCCCTGCTCCAGGAGAGCGATCCCTCGGTCCTCATCTCGCTCAACGGCGCGATGGACGAGACGGCCGCCGGCAACAGCGATGAGGCGCTGCTCGCCGTCAACTGCGCGGACGACCCGGAGCGACCGGCCGACCCGGTGAAGGAATTCGACACCGTACGCTCTCAACTCGCCGCCGAATCGCCCTACTTCGGGCCGAATGCGGCCGGGCGGGCGGTCGCGTGCGCCGGGTGGCCCGCGGGCACCGACTACATCCGCCGCATCAACCACCCCGGCGCGCCCAAGATCCTGGTCGTCGGCGGCAAGGGCGATCCGGCGACGCCCTACGTGTGGGCCGAGGACACCGCCAAGCGGCTGGGTTCGGGTGTCCTGCTCACCTATGAGGGCGAGGGCCATGGTGCGTACACCGCCTCCCAGTGCGTCAGGACGAAGGCGGACGCGTTCTTCGCGACGGGGGCGCTGCCGAGGGAGGGGACGAGCTGTCCCGCGGAGGTCCCGGCCGAGTAGGGCCCGACGCGCCCCGCTATCCCCTCAGCACCCCGCCCCCCGGCCGCACCTCCATCCCCGGGCAGCGCGCCAGCGCCCCCAACACCCAGGCCGTGTAGCGCTTTTCGGTCACCACGTACACCGGCGTCGCGCCGTCCCGGCACTCCACCACCTGGGAGCCGGGGGCGGGGCGGGGGCCGGGGTCGGTCCAGTAGGGCGGCCGGACGCGGATCGGGGTGAGGGTGCGCGGGACCGGGTGACGGGCGAAGCGGCCGGTCGGGTCCGGGGTGGCGGCGAGCAGCCCGGGGGCGGCCACCAGGTACCCGAACCCTTCGTGGGCGTACGGGACTTCGCCGAGTACGCGGCCCGGGAAGCACCCCGGTGTGGCGGGCATCAGCGGCACCACCCTGATCGTGTCGGTGGTGCGGCGGCGGTGGCGGCGGGTCAGCCACGCCGCCCAGGCCAGCACCGGCACGGCTCCGGCCGCCGTGAGCAGCAGGGCGGTCGGCACCCCGCCGGCCACCCACGGGGTGCCGAAGGCGCAGCAGGCGAGCAGCAGCGCGGAGGCCAGCGGCACGGCCAGGCGCCACGGCTCGGGCGCGGCCGGCTCACCGGCGCGCCCGGCCCACCAGTGGGCGCCGCGCAGCGCGGCCCCGCCCAGGAAGATCAGCACGAGCGCCGCGGCGAACGGGAGCCGGTAACCGCCCCGCGGGTCCGCCGAGGTGTACTGGCGCAGGTCGCGGTACTCGACGTATCTGATCTCCCCGTGCCAGTACGTCAGTTGGGCGATGGCGCCGGGCTCCACGGCCGCGAACACCGGGGTGCGGCCGTCCATCTTGACCCGCAGCGGCGAGAGGGCCTTTTGGCCGTCCGGTACGGGGTCGAATCCCAGCCAGTAGTAGGTGGAGCGGTGCTTTTGATCGGCCACCACGGAGGTCACCGTCGCCGCCACGGTGTGTCTGCACTCCGCCGAGACGCGCGCGAGAGGGCAGCCGGTCGCCACGACGAACGCCTTCTCCTCGTCGAGTGCCCCGGGCACGACGACCAGGAGGAGCCAGCAGGCGCCGAGCACGAGGACGGCGCCGAGCACCGCGGCGACGAGGGCGGCGGGGCCGTTGCGGCGCCGGGGGGCGGACGCGTTCATCGCTTGCCGCGCCCGGTCGCGTACCGCATGAAAGGGGAT
Organism: Streptomyces sp. NBC_01431; assembly: GCF_036231355.1. NCBI lineage: Bacteria > Bacillati > Actinomycetota > Actinomycetes > Kitasatosporales > Streptomycetaceae > Streptomyces > Streptomyces sp. NBC_01431. Next base: position 3,950,312 of record NZ_CP109496.1, on the reverse strand, counting down.
GACGGGATCATCATCCGGTCATTCTGGAGGTTTCAGACGATCAAGTGCCGCGCCAGGAACGGTGGTTCAGACCACCCGGGTATGGCGGTCGCGCCCGGCGGGCGCGGCGGAGCGGGGGGCGCGCAGGGGTACCGAATCCCATAAGCGCATTCACCGATTCACCCATAGGTGTGATCAACTGCCGTAAATGAGCCTGTGGCACTTGCGTGTTGGCACCGGATGGCGCCATGGTGCCGGACAACCGGAGCCGTCCCCACCCTGCTGTTCCGCCCGGCCCGGTGCGAGAATTCGGACCACGCGAAACCCAGCCGACGAGCATGTGCGGAAGATCCGGGCACATGCACGCACCCCGTGCATCCCCCACGTGCACCCCACAGTTGTGCTCTCCGACTGCGTACGAGTCGCCACGAGCGGGCATATGCCCAACCGGTGTGCTCCCGAATGAAGGTGATGGGGCCATGTCCGCGGACATGAAGGTGCTACTGGTCGACGACCACGAGGACAACCTGTTCGCCATGGAGAGCATCCTCGCGCCGCTCGGCTACCCGCTGGAGCTCGCGACCAACGGGGACGCGGCGCTCAAGGCCGCCCTCCACGGAGGGATAGCCGTCGCGGTCCTGGACGTGGTGATGCCGGGCGTGAGCGGCCTGGACGTGGTCCGCTATCTGCGCCGCCTGTCCCAGACCCAGTTGATTCCCGTCATTCTGGTGACCGGAATGGGCCTCGACCACGAACTGGCCGCGCAGGCACTGGACCTGGGTGTCGCCGACTACCTGATCAAGCCCCTCGATCCGTGGGCCCTGCGTATCAAGGTGGGCTACCTGTACCGCACGAGCGCCCTCCTTTCCGGCGCCCCGCCCCGCCGGCAGGGCCTGCGCAACCACCCCACCGACGCACCGCAACTCCAGTCCGCCAGACGTCAGTTGCGCCCCACCGAAACGATTCGCATCCCCTGGCAGCCCGAGGACGGGCCGCTGTAGGTGGGACGGCGGCGGGGGTGCTCGAAAGGGTGTCAGGGCGTCAACTGGCCCTTTTGAGGCTGTAGTTCACCCGTACCCCTGGCGACCGTCCGGGACGGTCGCGGGGTGCGCCGGAACGGGGTGATGAGGCGCTCGGCGTGCTGCTCCTCGTGCAGGTCGACGCGGCGCGCCTCCAGCAGGTGGCGCAGGCTGAGGATGCCCTCGACCCCGCCCGCGTCGCCGCGCGGCACGATCACGACGCGAGTGATGTGGTGCGCGGCCATCCGGTTGGCGATGGTCCGCAGCGTCTCGTCGGGGTGGGCGGTGATCGCGGGCCGGGTGAGCGCGCCCAGCGGACGCGGGTCGTCCGGGGCCCCGTGCAGGAGCTCGGCGCGGGTGACCACCCCGGCAAGGCGCCCGTCCTCGTCCAGTACGGGGTAGAGCCGCTGGGCGAGCAGCCGCTCGGCGTCGCCGCCCTGATGGGCCGCGCGCAGCAGCGCGGTGGCCTCGGACGCGCTCCCGCCCGTACGGAAGGTCACGGTGACGGGCGTTTCGAGCTGCCGTACGAGATGGACTTCGAGCGGGTCCACCGAGTACTCGCGGCTGAGGTGCAGGCCGCGGCGGGCGATCTTCTCGGTGAGGACGGACCGCTTCAGGACGATCACCGACAGCAGGTACGCCGCCGACGCGGTGATCACCATGGGTATCAGGGCGTTCATCTCATGGGTCAGTTCCAGGCAGAAGACGATGCCGGTCAGCGGCGAACGCATCACGCCGCCCAGCACGCCCGCCAGGGACACCAGGGCCCAGAAGCCGGGGCTGACGGAGGGGAAGACGAGCCCTTCGGCGGCCCCGAGCGCACCGCCGACCATGAACATGGGGGCCAGTACGCCGCCGGAGGTGCCGGAGCCGAGCGACAGGCCCCAGATGAGGGTCTTGACGACGAGGATGCCGATGATCAGGCTGACGGTGGCCCGGCCGGTGAGGAGCTGGTCGATGACGTCGTAGCCGACACCGAGGGCGCGGGGCTCGAACAGTCCGCCTATGCCGATGATGGCGCCGCCGATGGCGGGCCACCACATCCAGTGCAGCGGCAGCTTCGCGAACAGGTCCTCGGAGACGTAGACGAGCCAGGTGGCGAGCAGCGCGAGCAGCCCAGCGCCGATCCCGGCCGCGACGCACAACCCGTATGCCGATATGGGGAGTTGGGCCGGGACGTGAGCGCCGCCGAAGAGCGGTGCGGTACCGAGGATCGGCCCGCGGACGAGGGTGGCGGTGACCGCGCCGACCGCGACGGGGAGGTAGGAGCGGGGGCGCCATTCGAAGAGCAGCAGCTCGACGGCGAGCAGGATCGCGGCGAGCGGGGCGTTGAACGTGGCCGCCATGCCCGCGGCGGAGCCGGCGACGAGGAGGGTCTTGCGTTCGTCGGTGGTCACGCGCAGGAACTGGGCCAGGATCGACCCGACCGCGCCCCCGGTCATGATGATCGGCCCCTCGGCGCCGAACGGGCCGCCGGTGCCTATGGATATCGCGGACGAGACCGGCTTGAGCACGGCGAGCCGGGGCTGGACGCGGCTGCCGCCGACCAGGATCGACTCGATGGCCTCCGGCATGCCGTGGCCACGGATCTTCTCGGACCCGTACCGCGCCATCAATCCGATGACGAGGCCGCCGACGATCGGCATGAACAGGAGCAGCCACCAGTGCGTGGTGCCGGCCGGTGTGGTCTGGGCGAAGGAGAGACGGCCGTGGAAGCAGAGATTGGTGAACAGCGCGATCAGCTTGAGCAGCCCGACCGCGACCAGTGCCGCGATCGCGCCGACGGGGGCGGCGAGCGCGGTGATGACCGCCACCCGGGGCAACACGTGGAAGTCGCCGAGGTGGGCGACCTTCCCGAGGTGCGCGGCCGGCTTCGGGGGACCGGTCTCCTTGGGCCGGGTCGGCCGTTGCGCGGCATTGGTCCGTGGGGTTCGTGAGGTGCGTGGGGTTCGTGACTTTTTGGGTGCTGAGGACGCGCTGGAACTAGGCACGGAGGCTCCGCTTCGGGGTGTTGGGGTGGTGGGGTGTCGGGGTTGGAGTGTCGAGGTGTTGGGGGTGGGGGTGGGGTTTCGTGTGGGCCGGGCATGCGTGGGCGAGCACGTGTGGTCCTGGCACATGTGGGCCGGGCACGTGTGGTCCAGGCGCATGTGGGAGGCCGTCGGCGGCCGCGGTGGCGGGTGTCGACGGTTGGGTGCGGGGTCGCCGGTGGCGGGGTCGCGCGGTGGCGGGGTCGCGCCGTGCCGAGGTCGGGCGTCATTGCCCGGGTGGTGTCCCCCTGGTGTCAGGGGGTGCGGGTCCGCTGGGTGCCGGGATCAGCCGGGGTGCGGGCGGGCGGAGTCCACGCGTCCGGGGCGCAGTATCCGTACGCGACCGCTCTCGCAGGCCGGACACTGGGCGCGGGCGAGCGGCGAGGGGACCTTGCGGTCCGCCAGGTAGTAGTCGGCGTGGAGGCGGTTGTACTGGTCGGTGCGGAGGCGTACGTCGTACGAGGCCTCCCAACCGTGCCCGCAGCTGAGGCAGACAAATGAATACGCTCGATGAACCAGTTCAACGCCCATGGCCATCACATCCCTTGACCGGTTCTGTCGCGCCCGCGCAGCACCGGGTTGATGCCCCAAGGCTATCATTGCAGAGTGCAATGATAGGTGTGGCGTGGCTTACAGGCTGGTTGCGGGCCTGCGGGAGACTTGATCTCAGACCGGCCGGACGAGCGTCCGGTCGGCCGACCGGACGACAGAACGGTGGACAAATCAGATGGCCAGCGACGCCGCACACGACCACCCGCCACGGTTGGCGGACGGGGGTGCCCATGGGGGCGACCCCCGAAGCGGCTCCGGGCGTGGTGGTGAGGATGGCGCCGGGCCTGGCGGTGGGGACGGCTCGGGGGGTGGCTTCGGGGCGGCCGGTCTCGCCGAGCAGACCGGGGAGGTCACGGAGGCGGTCATGGCGGCCTCGCGCCTCCTGGTGGGCCTGTCGGCACGCGCGCTCGCCGAGGTGAGCAACACCTTGACGCTGCCGCAGTTGCGGGCGCTGGTCGTCCTCGACGGGAGCGGCCCGGCCAAGCTCGCGGCGCTGGCAGCGACCCTGGGGGTGAACTCGTCGACGGCTCTGCGGATGGTGGAGCGGCTGGAGGGCGGGGGCCTGGTCGACCGCAAGGTCAACCCGGACAACCGCCGGGAGGTCATCCTGCGGCTGACCGGCGCCGGTACGGATCTCGTACGCGAGGTCCTGGACCACCGGCACCGGGAGATCGCGGCTCTGGTGAGCCGACTGCCGGTGGACGTGCGCGCGGGCCTCGTCGTGGGTCTGCGCGCCCTGACGGCCATCGCAGACGACCCGGCGACCCCAGCGACCGGCGCCACCCCGGCGATCGCGGCCGACCCCACGATCGGCGCGGGACAGCGGGGCGGGGTCGGGGACCTGTTGGGGGGCGAGCCGGTGGTCTGAAGGGGGCTTGGGCGCTGGGGGCTCGGGGGTGTGGGGTTGCGCTGTGGAGTCGGGGGCCGTGCGGATTCGGGGCATGAGACCTGGGGTCATGTGCGCTCCGGCTGTGGCGCTGGCGGACATGGGGGCTCGGGCCGTGTGGCGTGTGGCTGTGGGAGTTCGGGGTCGTGTGGCCTGGGGCTATGTGCTCGGGCTGTGGCGCTGGCGGACACGGGAGATCGGGCCGTGTGGCTCGCGGGCATGGGGGCGCGAGCCATGTGGGCCTGGCGGCGTGTGGGCACGACGTACGGGGCCTGCGGCCATGAGGCTCGGGCCACATGGGGGCTTGGCGGGTGCTCAGGGCTGCGCGGTAGGGCGACCGGCGCTGGGTGGACCGGAGTCGGAGTGTTGAGCGGTGCCGGGTCCTGTTCGGCCGCCCAGAACTAGGCGGCCCCCACCTCTTCCCCGCACCAACTGCAGAACGGGGCTCGTGCCTCCGCTCTCATGCGGCCGCACGCCGGGCAGACCCGGTCCAGGGCGCAGGCCGCCTCCCCGCCTTCCTCGGCGGCAGCGGTGCGCCCGCCGATGGTGAGGCCGGGGCGGCGTCGGTGGACGGTCAGGTAGGCCAATCCGCGCGGACCGGCGCGCAGCCCGCGCGGCGCCGCCTTCGGCAGCCACGCCACGACGCCGGGCTCCAGCTCTTGCAGACTCACGCCGTCGTCGAGGTGCCCGGCGCCGTCCACAACCACCAGCAGTACGTCCAGTTCGGCTTCGACGTGTCCGGGGACGGAGGCGTCGGCAGGCAGTCTGACCAGGTTGGCGTCGAGCTGCCGACTCTCCTGCGTGAGCCGCCACAGCGCTCCGCTCTGCCCCTCGTCAGCAGCGGCGAGGCGGGTGGCGAGGGCCACCAGAACCCGGGACGTCTCCTGCGCGGACAAGCTGCCTCCTATGCGCGGTGGCCGACTGCGCCGGCTGTGGCTGTTGATGCGGATGCGGATGCGGATGCGGATGGGGATGGGGATGTGACTGCGACCGTACGACCGGGCCCGAGCGCGCGGACGCGCGCACTGCCGCACTCGGTACAGAGGTTATGGGTGAGGGGTGACGGGATGCGGATGCCAACGAGGTAATGCTCGGCGGGTGCCGGGCCGCCACTGGCCGAGGGTGCCCGGTCCCGGACTTCGTAGGCGGCGTCCCAGCCGTATGCGCAGTCGGTGCAGAGGAACGAGTAGGCCACGTGGTGGCTGCGCGCTGTTGTCATGGTCATCACTCCCATGGGCGACGCACTCGGGCCCTGCCGGGCCGCCGTCCTCTTCGATGCAACTCGGGTCGGCATCAAGGCAGTTGATGTACAGAGGCTCACTCCCGAGGTGAGTCACAGGTAGAATATTGCACTCTGCAAAACTTGTCGACGCGGGCGCTTGGCGGGGTGCTGGGCAATGGAGTCCTGGGCGGTGCGAGCCGTGCGGGCGCTGCGCGCGCCGGGGCGGGCGGTCGCGGTCCCCGGCAGCCCTGCGCCCCGTGAGCCCCTCGCGAGCGCCCGGCGCATCCCGTGGACGTCGGGCCAGCACCCTGCGGGCGCCCCCACCGGCCACCGAACAAGCGGCCGCCGAGCCGCGACGAAAGGCAGGACCCCATGCCCCGAAAGGTCCGAGCGACGCCCTCCCCGACCGGCTGGCGCCGAGTGATCGCCCGCGCGCCGATCACCCTCTACCGCTGGCGCCTCGGCCAACTCCTCGGCGGCAGGCTCCTGTTGCTGACCCACACCGGCCGCACAAGCGGTCAGCCCCGGCAGGTCGTTCTGGAGATCACCGGACGCGACCCGGCTACCGGCGCGTACCACCTGGCCTCCGGCTTCGGCCCCGAGTCGCAGTGGTACCGGAACATCCAGCAGACCCCCCGGGTCACCATCCAGGTCGGCCGCCACCGCAGCACCGCGACCGCCCGCCCCATGACGCCCGAGGAATCCGGCCGGGCCATGGCTGCCTATGCCCCGCGCCACCCCCGCACCGCCCGCCGCCTCATGGCCGTCTGCGGCATCGAAACCGACGGCACCGAGGACGACTACTACCTCATCGGACGCGACCACATCCCGTTCGTGGAGGTGACGCCGACGGGGAAGGCGTAACGGGCGCGCGGGTGTGACCGGCGCGCGGGTGTGGCGCCGACAGGGAAGGGGAGAGAGGCGGGGGGCGGGGAACGGGCGAGAGACGGGCGGAGGTGACCCGTTGCGACCCCGGGGTGACGCGCCCGCCGGGACAGCAACGGGTCAGGGACGCTGTTCCGTGGTACCGGCACCGGCCGTGCTGGCTCGCCATTCCAACGCCTGCGGCACCTCGCTGAACTCCACGACGTGCTCGCCCGCACAGCGTTCCAACGCGTCCCGCACCTCGACCGGCGTCACGTAGAAGAACTCCTTCCGGCTGTTGACGCGATTGACGCGGCGGGCCGCGAACTCCTGGTGCAGACGCGTCTCCAGACCCACCGCGTCCTTGCTGAAGATGAGGGCGTGCACGTCGAAGCGGAACGGGACCGCCGCCCCGCTCAACTCGTAGACCCGCTCCAGCGGTTCGAGCCGGCGCGTCATGCCGATCTTGACGATGCGGTCGCCGAACGCCCCCACGTTGGAGATCACGTACACGTACCCGGTCCGTACGTTGGCGGCACGGGCCTCCACATCGTTCAGCGCCCTCTCAAGGTCGGCGAGCTTCGCCTCCATCTCGCCGACCGCCGCGTGGTCCCCGCGCTCACGAAGGCGCTCAAGGGCGGACTGGTAGTGCCCCATCTCCTTGTGCAGCTTCTCCCGCTCGCGATCGAGTTCGCGTTGCGCCGCGGCCTCTTCGCGCTCGCGGGCCCGTGCCTCGCGCTGTGCTTCCTTCTCCTCTTCCTTCTTCTGCAGGAAGTCGGCCGTCATCTCCAACTCCCGTACGCGGGCGTTGTGATAGCCGTCCGAGATCCGGATGTGCATGGTGGAGCCCAGCTTGGCGATCGTCTCGCGACTCTTGTAGAGGCGGTCCACCAGCGAGGTCAGACGGTAGGGGCGCATGCTGCGCACCGCGTAGTCGGCCTCGGCGTTGTACGCGCGGAGCATGAGCTTGGAGAAGTCGCGCACCATTTTGCGGCCCTCGCGCACCGATCCGTTGACCGTCCAGTCCGTGGCCGCCAGAACCGCCCCGTCCTTGCGGGCCAGGTCTTTGATCTCCGCGCGCAGGGAATCCAGTGCGCTGCGGTAGGCGACGGCGTCCTGCAAGGGATGGCGGTAGGCGTAGATGCCGACCTGCTGGAGCATCGCCGTCTCGTCCGTGGTCACGATCTGCGCGCGCAATTCGGTCAGCCGTGTCTCCGCCTGGAAAGCCTCCCCGCGCAGCCGGTCGGCGTCCTTGCGGACGAGTTCGGTCTCCCGCGCGGTCCGGCGGGCGTGCTCCTTGACGTTCTTGACCACATCACGGGCTTCGCGGCGGATCTCCTCCGCCTCTCGCTCCGCCTGGGCGCGCAGTTCCTGCGCCTCGTCGCGCGACCGCTGCGTCAGCAGGGCGACGTTCAGGGCGTCGGCCCCCTGGGTGGCATGGATCCACTCGCGTAACTGCGCGGCCTCGGACGGGCCGTCCCGCCGCAGCCGCCGCAGCATTCCGCCCTGCCGGGCCGCGGGTACGGTGCCCCCGGCGGGCGAGGGGCGGCCGACGCCCCAGGCGGCACCGCCCGATGCGTCGGCGGGTACGGATACGGAAGCGACGGGTACCCAGAGCTGCCAGCCCGGGGGCGGCGGTGGCCAGGACGGCTCGGGTTCCCAGCCGGGCGGCGGCACCCACCCCGGCGGCGGAGCCGGCCAGCCGGGCGGCGGATTGAATCGGTACTGGTCCACGACGCACCCCCACGCCGGACACCCGCGTCCGGGCGCCCCCTGCCTGCGACGTTCCTCCGGCCGTCACCGAGAAGGAGCTCGACGCTACAGCCGTGACCATCCGGGCACATGCCAAACGGAAATGTCTAATTGCCGGACTCGGACTCGGACTCGGGATCCGGCTCGGGATCCGACTCGGGCTCGGACTCGGCCCCGCAAGTGGAGCGCTGGACCACTACCCCCCGTTCTGCGGCCAGGCCGCGGTGAGCGCGGTGACCGGGTCACTGTCGGCTGGTCCTGCGGGCCACCATTCGCCGTCGTCGTCCTGGAGGTAGGGGTACCAGCGGGTGTCGGGGCCCAGACGCAGCTGGATGCCGTGGTGGGTGAGGGTGAGGCGGTTGCGCCAGGTTCTGAGGTGTGCGGGGGAGTCGGCCATCTCGGCGAGGGCGGTGCCCAGGGAGGTGCGGGCGGCCTTCATCACCGTCGGGTCGGGCGTGTAGGGCTGTTCAGCGACGGTGATGCCCGTGGGGCCGCCATGGCGCCAGGCGCGGGTGAGGCGTGCGAAGGCAGTGGGCTTGGTGCCGGTGTTCCGGATCAGGTGGTGGAACCACTCGGGTCCGGGGCTGCTCGCGGCGATGCGCACGGCGTCCTGGTGCTGGGTCAGGTACAGGTCGGCGGTGGCGCCCGCGAGGAGCCGGGCGGCGCGCGCGGTGGCGTCGGCCATGAGGCGTTCCAGGTCTGCGGCGGCCAGGCCGGTGCCGGGTGGCGGGGCGACGGGCAGTGCTGTGGCGTGGGCGGCGGGCTCTGGGAGTTCGGGCAGTTCGGGGGACTCTTCGGCCCAGCGGGCGTACGCGGCGGCGGCCGGGATGCCGGCCGGTGCCGGTGGGGCTGCGGTCTCCTGTGCTGCCGTACGGAGTGCGCGCAGCTGGGCGAAGACCTCCTCACGACCGCGGCCGCGCAGTGCGAAGAGCACGAACGGGTCGGTGTCGATGGTGGCGGCGATGGCGTAGCAGAGTGCGGCGGCGTGTTTGCAGGGGTATCCCCAGTCGGGGCAGGAGCATTCGGGTTCGAGTTCGGTGGGCTGCGGGAGCAGGGGGACGCCTGTGTGGCGGGTGTCGTCGACGAGTTCGGTGGGCATCTCGCCGTCGAGGAGGGCTGCGAGATGCCCGGCGCGGGCCGCGATGGTGTCGAGGAGGGTGTCCCACTGGGCGTTCGTGAGGACGGGCAGGTGGACGGCGGAGCGGTAGGGGCGGGGGCGGCTGCCTTGGACCGGGGCTTTGATCTGGCCGGGGGCGACGGTGGTCGGGCCGACCATGCCCTTGCGGGCGTAGGTGCGTCCGCGCGAAAGGCGTCCCGCGTCCAGGCTGGAGTCCTCCAGGGCCGCCACCCACGCCTGGCCCCACCAGGTGGCGGCGAAGGCGCGTTTGCCACGGGCGGGGGCGCGGCGCGGGCTGGGGAGCGAGGGGGTCATGACGGCCTTCCCAGGGCGACGAGTTCGGCGAGGTCGGCGTCGGACAGTTCGGTCAGGGCAGCCTCGCCGGAACCGACGACGGCGTCGGCGAGCGCGCGCTTGGATTCGAGCAGCTTCGCCACCTTGTCCTCCACGGTTTGCTCGGCGAGGAGTTTGTGGACCTGCACGGGTTTGTCCTGGCCGATGCGGTAGGCGCGGTCGGTGGCCTGGTCCTCGACGGCCGGGTTCCACCAGCGGTCGTAGTGCACCACATGGGTGGCGCGGGTGAGGTTGAGGCCGGTGCCCGCCGCCTTCAACGACAGCAGGAACACCGGCACTTCACCGCGCTGGAAGGCGTCCACCATCTCCTCGCGGCGGGCGACGGGCGTGCCGCCGTGCAGGAAGAGGGTGGAGACGCCGCGCTCGGCGAGATGTTTCTCCAGCAGCGTCGCCATCTGCGTGTACTGGGTGAAGACCAGCACGGACTCGCCTTCGGCGGTGATGGTGTCGATCAGTTCGTCGAGCAGGTCGAGCTTGCCGGACCGGCCGCGCAAGGGCGTGGACTGGCGCAGGTACTGGGCCGGGTGGTTGCAGATCTGCTTGAGCGCGGTGAGGAGTTTCAGGACCAGGCCGCGTCGGGCGATGCCCTCGGCTTCCGCGATCTTCGCCATGGTCTCGCGGACCACGGCCTCGTACAGGCCGGCCTGCTCGGTCGTGAGGGGTACGACGCGGTCGGTCTCGGTCTTGGCAGGCAGTTCGGGGGCGATGCCCGGGTCGGATTTCTTGCGGCGCAGCAGGAAGGGGCGGACCAGGCGGGACAGCCGTTCGGCGGCCTGGGGGTCCTCGCCCGTCTCGATGGGCCGGGCGTGCCGGTCGCGGAAGGCACCGAGCGAGCCGAGGAGTCCTGGGGTGGTCCAGTCCAGGAGTGCCCACAGCTCGGAGAGGTTGTTCTCCACGGGGGTGCCGGTCAGTGCGACGCGGGCGCGGGCGGGCAAGGCGCGCAGTTCGCGGGCGGTGACGGCGTAGGGGTTCTTGACGTGCTGGGCCTCGTCGGCGGCGATCAGCGACCAGGCGGTTTCGGCCAGGACGTCGCGGTCGCGGCGCAGGACGCCGTAGGTGACCAGGACGATCTCGCCTTCGGTGAGGTCTTTGAGGTGGCGGTCGCCGCCGTGGTAGCGGCGTACGGGCACCGACGGCGCGAACCTGGCCGCCTCGCGCTGCCAGTTGCCGAGCAGGGAGGCTGGGCAGACGACGAGAGTGGGGCCCGCGGTGGCGGGGGCGGTCTGGCGGTGCAGGTGCAGGGCGATGAGGGTGATGGTCTTGCCCAGGCCCATGTCGTCGGCGAGGCAGCCGCCGAGGCCGAGTTCACACATCTCGGCCAGCCAGGCCAGGCCCCGTTTCTGGTAGTCGCGCAAGGTGGCCTTGAGTGCAGCGGGCTGCGGGGCGGGCGTGCGGGACTCGGGGTCGCGGATACGGGCGACGAGGTCGCCGAACGCGCCGATGGCCGCGCACGGGACCGGCTCGCCGTCCCGCTCCACCTCGCCAGTCAGCGCGGCGCCCAGGGCCTCCATGGGAGAGAGCGGGTCAAGGCGGCGGCGCTTGGCGCGGGCCACCAGCTTCGGATCGGCGACCACCCACTGGTCACGCAGCCGGATGAGCGGGCGGCGCGCCTCGGCGAGGGCATCCATCTCGGCCTCGCTGAGAGGCTCATCGCCGAGCGAGAGCTGCCAGCGGAAGTCGAGCAGCGCGTCGGCGTCCAGGAGGCCGCCCGAGGTGGAACCGGGGGCGGTGCGCTGCCCGATCTCCGCGGTCGCGGTGAGTGCCTTGACCAGTTCGCGCGGCCAGTGCACGTCGACACCGGCCGCGCGCAACGTGTCGGTGGCGTCCCCCAGCAGGTCGAAGGCTTCGTCGTCGGTCAACCGGAGCTGATCGGGGGCGGCATCGTCGAGCAGCCTCCGCAGTGGGGGCCAGACGCGGGCGCCCCGGCGCAGCGCCAGCAGGGTCTCGGTCTCGGCGCGCGGGCCGAGCAGCCGCTCCACCTCGGCCGTCTCACTCCACAGCCGGGCGGCCTCGACGACGAGCGACGGATCGGCCGCGGTGTGCAACTGCAGTACGGCCCGGAACTGCCTCCTGCGTCCCTCGGGTACGTCCACGCGCAACGAGACGCTCACCTCGGCCGTGAACGCGTCGGTGATCTCCTCGGCCCACTCGCGCAGCACGGGCACCGCATGCTTCTCCCGCCAGGCGTACGGCAGCAGGCCCATGGCGAGCGGAGCGGCCGGGGTGCGGACCAGCTCGTCGGCGACCGCGTCGCAGAACTGGCGCACCAGCGCGGCGGGTTCCGCGATCCGCAGCGGGGCCGGGCCGGGCTCGGGCAGACAGTGGGCGTGGGGAGGGAAAGCGGTGGCCAGGGCGTTCAGTGTCTGCCGCTGGGCGGCGGTGAAGGGACCCGCCTGCCAGGTGTCATAGCCGGCGGGGGTGAGGGCCGGGTGGAGGCGGCCGTCGGCGAGCAGCCGCAGCGCGAAGCGGGCGGCCACCTGCCAGGCAGTGGCGGACGGGTGCGTCGGCTGGGCGTCGGCCAGGGCGGAGACAGCAACGGCGACAGGCAGCGCGTAACCCTCCACCGTGCGCCGCCTGACCGAGCGGCCATGCGGTAGCACCAGTTCCACCGCCTCGGTCTCAAGGCCGGTGGGCGCCATACCGTTTCCGGCTGCTGCCCCGGTCGGCTTCCACAGCAACAGCCGGCCGAGGCGGGCGGGCTCACCGGGCAGGAACACCGTCGCCCAGCCGGCGTCGAGCAGCCCCCTCACGAAGGCGGACGTCTCCTGTCGGGCCAGCGGCGGTGCGCTCCTCACACCCGTACCCGACCCTCGTACGACGACCCGTGACACTCTCGCCCACCCTGCCGCTCGCCGGGACCCATATCCAGGCCCGCTGCCATCGAACTCCACCAGGAGCGGTCACCCACTGGCAAGTTCGGGCCTTGCCTTCACTCCCGGAAACGAGCCGAGTTCGCCGCGGTGTGGCGCTACGGTGAGGCCATGAGCGCCTTGGACCCCGCCACACTGGACACGTTGATCGAAGAGGCCACGATCGACGCCTACGGCGAGGACGAGCAGCTCACCGGCCTCTTCACGATGATCGAGGAGAACCTCGCCCTCCCGTTCACAACGACCGTTCTCGGCGTCGAGGTGAGCGTGGTCGGTGTCGAACTGGCCGAGGACGGTCGCGTGGTCGCACGCTGCACCCGGGGGTCGGTCCGACAGGACATCGGAATTCTGGACCTGCCGCTGCCGGAACCCGACCCAGAGGGCTCACAGTGGATCGAGGCATACCGCCACTGGGCCCGCTGAACCGGCGTGTCGCACAACTGCCCAGCTGAGGCCCTGGTCGAACGGACAGTCACCCCGACTGCCGCCGGCCGGACCGACTGCGGAGAACAGGCAGCACGCAGCGCGCATACCGCAGTATGCTTGCGGCTATGGCTGACACCACACGCATCACGGTGACACTCCCCACCGAGCAGGTGACGGAGCTGAAGAAGATCACGGACAACATCTCCGGCTACGTGGCCGAAGCGGTCGCCAGGCAGATCCGGCATCAGCTCCTGGGGGCCGACCTGCGCAGCCACACAGACGAGCACGGGGCCTTCAGCGAGGAAGAGCTGGCCGAGGCGCGGGCGCGGATCTTCGGTACGCCGCAGGCCGGCGGCGCGAGCGCCGCGTGAGCGGGCACATTGAGACCGTCGTGCTGGACAGCGAGGGGCTGTCGGCCTGGGTGGCGCAGGAGTGGAAGGTTCTGGCGATGTTCCAGGTGTTCCATGACATGGGAGCGGACCTTGTCGTCAGCGCCAACACCATCGTGGAGGTGAGCCACGCCAAGGTGAACCTGCCCCAACTGCAATGGGCGCTCTCCCGGGTCAAGGTGGAGCCGGTCACGGAGGCAGCGGCGAAGGCGGCGGCACAACTGCTCAAGGGAGCAGGTCTGCACGGACATAAGTACGCGATCGACGCCACCGTCGCGGAAGCGGCCTTGCGTCAGCCTGGCCCGGTCGCCATCCTCACGTCGGATGTCGATGACCTGACCCGGCTGTGCGGCAGCAAGGTCCGGATGATCGGGCTATGAACGCGAGCTCGTCCCGGGACCATGGGCAGATCCGCGCGGATCCGCCGTGAGTCAGAGTCGCCGCAGGTCGGCCCGCGATGGGTGGATAAGGCATCGACGGATGCGGGGCGTGACCGCGTTTGGTGTCAAAGCCCCTCGGGGTCGGCGCCGGTCGACCTGTAGGACGCGGGCGCGAGCCCTTCCTGCTTGATGACATGTCCTAAATGTCGATATAAATGCAACCGGAACTGCCACCAGGGATGCCCGGCATACCGTCGCCACGGTGCTGCTCATCCTCGGAGTCCCGGAGCGCGTGGTCATGCAGATCATGGGGTGGTCGTCCACGGCCATGGCGGCCCGCTACCAGCACGTGACGGGCGGAATCTTGGCCGACGTCGCGCAACAGGTCGGCGGTCTTATCCGGGAGGTGGCCAAGACCGCCGAGGAGGACGGTTCGAACGGCTCCGCCGAAGCGCGTTGAGACTGTAGATGAGACTGCGAACGGAGAAGGGCCCCACCGCGAACGGTGGGGCCCTTCAACATCGTGCCCGGTGAGGCACTGGCGGAGGATACGAGATTCGAACTCGTGAGGGGTTGCCCCCAACACGCTTTCCAAGCGTGCGCCCTAGGCCACTAGGCGAATCCTCCGCGGCAAACAATACAAGACGTTGAGGGGTGCTCGCGAACTCGTTCCCACGTCAGGGATCGGGTACCCTGTGCGGAGCCCCTCACGTGGCGCTATCTGACTGAACTCCCCCAGGGCCGGAAGGCAGCAAGGGTAGGTTGGCTCTGGCGGGTGCGTGGGGGGCGCTTATTTTTTCGCGGGGGTGCGGGTCTACTCCCCCTGCGTGGGCGCCCTTTCGCCCGGCCGGGTGCGGCCCGGGATCCGTCGGCGGGGACGGTTGTCAGTGGGCCCCGATAACCTCGTATGCGTGTCGTCCCTTGCGCTGTACCGCCGCTACCGCCCCGAGTCGTTCGCCGAGGTCATCGGGCAGGAGCATGTCACTGACCCGCTGCAGCAGGCGCTGCGGAACAACCGGGTCAATCACGCGTACCTGTTCAGCGGGCCGCGGGGCTGCGGCAAGACGACCAGTGCCCGGATCCTCGCCAGGTGCCTGAACTGCGAGCAGGGGCCGACGCCCACCCCGTGCGGTGAGTGCCAGTCCTGCCAGGATCTCGCTCGCAACGGGCCCGGCTCCATCGACGTGATCGAGATCGACGCCGCTTCGCACGGTGGCGTGGACGACGCCCGTGAGCTGCGCGAAAAGGCCTTCTTCGGGCCCGCCTCCAGCCGGTACAAGATCTACATCATCGACGAGGCGCACATGGTGACCTCGGCGGGCTTCAACGCCCTGCTGAAGGTCGTCGAGGAGCCGCCGGAGCACCTCAAGTTCATCTTCGCCACCACCGAGCCCGAGAAGGTCATCGGGACCATCCGGTCGCGTACGCACCACTACCCGTTCCGGCTCGTGCCGCCGGGGACGCTCCGGGAGTACCTCGGGGAGGTCTGCGGGCGCGAGGGCATTCCCGTCGAGGACGGGGTGCTGCCGCTCGTCGTGCGGGCCGGGGCCGGGTCCGTGCGTGACTCCATGTCCGTCATGGACCAGCTGCTCGCCGGTGCCGCCGAAGACGGTGTGACGTACGCCATGGCCACCGCCCTGCTCGGGTACACCGACGGGTCGCTGCTCGATTCCGTCGTGGACGCTTTCGCCGCGGGGGACGGGGCCGCCGCTTTCGAGGTTGTCGATCGCGTCATCGAGGGCGGCAACGACCCGCGCCGCTTCGTCGCCGATCTTCTGGAGCGGTTGCGCGACTTGGTGATCCTCGCCGCCGTTCCCGACGCGGGGGAGAAGGGGCTCATCGACGCCCCCGTGGACGTCGTCGAGCGGATGCAGGCGCAGGCCTCCGTGTTCGGCGCGGCCGAGCTGAGCCGCGCCGCCGACCTCGTCAACGCCGGGCTCACCGAGATGCGCGGGGCCACCTCGCCCCGGCTCCAGCTCGAATTGATCTGCGCCCGGGTACTGCTGCCTGCCGCGTACGACGACGAGCGCTCCCTCCAGGCCCGGATCGACCGTCTGGAGCGCGGCGCCAACTTCCAGGCGGCGCCCGCCGGTGGGCCCGCCATGGGCTACGTTCCGGGGCCCGAGGCGCATGCGCCGATGCAGGGTGGGCCCGGCGGGCCCGAGGCTGCTCGGGCCGCGGCGCGGGGTGCGGGGGCGGGAGGGCCGGCGCCGGTTGGCGGGCCCGCCCATTCGGGGGCCGGCGCGCCGCCGGTTCCGCCCGTGCAGCAGGCGCCCGCGCAGCAACCCGTGCAGCCGCAGCCCGCTCAGTCGGCGCCCCTCGCTCAGCCCCAGCCCGCTCAGCCCGCGGAGCGGAATCCGGCCGGGGCCTGGCCGTCGGCGGCCGCACCCGGTCAGGGGGGCGGTCAGCGTCCAGGGGCCTGGCCCGGCGCAGCGGCCCCCGCTCCCGCCCCCGGCCCTGCTCCCGCTTCCGCCCCTTCCGCAGGCGCGTGGCCCGCACCCGCACCCGCTCCCGCGTCCGCACCGGAGCCCACCCCGGCCCCGGTCGCGCAGGCCCCCGCCCCGGCCGGTCAGGGCAACGCGATGCAGGTCCGCAACATGTGGCCGGACATCCTGGAGGCCGTGAAGAACAAGCGGCGCTTCACCTGGATCCTGCTCAGTCAGAACGCGCAGGTGGCCGGTTTCGACGGCACCACGGTCCAGCTCGGCTTCATCAACGCCGGAGCCCGCGACAACTTCGCGAGCAGCGGCAGCGAGGACGTGCTGCGCAGCGTGCTCTCCGAGCGGTTCGGGGTGCAGTGGAAGGTCGAGGCGATCATCGACCCGTCGGGCGGCGCCCAGCCCCCGGCCGCCGCGGGCAACTTCGGCGGCGGCGCGCCCCGGCCCCCGGCGCCGCCGGTGCAGCAGCACCAGCCGGTTCAGCCGACCCCGCAGGCCCCGAGGCCCTCGACTCCGGCCGCCTCCACGCCCGTACAGCAGCCGCCGCAGGCTGCTGCTCCCGTACGGCAGGAGGAGCCGCCGCCACCCCCGGTCCGGCCGGAGGACGACGTTCCGGAGGACGACGACCCGGATCTCGTGGACAACGCGCTGTCCGGGCACGACCTGATCGTGCGCGAGCTCGGGGCGACCGTGGTGGAGGAATATACGAACGAGGGGTAGGGGTCCACCTGGTGGCCCGCACAAAGATCACGCCACCGTGGCGGCTAGGCTGGCTGCCGTGAAGGTCCTTGTCATCGGCGGCGGTGCCCGCGAACACGCCCTGTGCCGTTCCCTGTCCCTCGACCCCGACGTGACGGCGCTGTACTGCGCCCCCGGCAACGCCGGGATCGCGGAGGTCGCCGAGCTCCACCCGGTCGACCAGATGGACGGGGACGCGGTCGCCCGCCTCGCCGTCGAGCTGGGCAGCGACCTGGTCGTCGTCGGGCCCGAGGCCCCCCTCGTCGCCGGGGTCGCCGACTCCGTACGCGCCGCCGGCATCCCCTGCTTCGGCCCCTCCCGGGAGGCCGCCCAGCTGGAGGGCTCCAAGGCCTTCGCCAAGGACGTGATGGCGGGGGCGAACGTGCCCACCGCCCGCTCCTACGTCTGTACCACCCCCGAGGAGATCGACGAGGCGCTGGACGCCTTCGGAGCTCCGTACGTCGTCAAGGACGACGGTCTCGCAGCCGGCAAGGGCGTCGTCGTGACGGACGACCTCGCCGCGGCCCGCGAGCACGCGCTGGCCTGCGACCGCGTCGTCATCGAGGAGTTCCTCGACGGCCCCGAGGTCTCGCTCTTCGCGATCACCGACGGCGTGACCGTCCTTCCGCTCCAGCCCGCGCAGGACTTCAAGCGCGCGCTCGACGGCGACGAGGGTCCCAACACCGGTGGTATGGGCGCCTATTCACCACTTCCGTGGGCCGACCCCAAGCTCGTCGACGAGGTGATGGCGAGCGTGCTCCAGCCGACCGTCGACGAACTCCGCCGCCGCGGAACGCCGTTTTCCGGACTTCTGTACGCGGGCCTTGCGATCACCTCGCGCGGGGTGCGGGTCATCGAGTTCAACGCGCGCTTCGGCGACCCCGAGACGCAGGTCGTGCTGGCCCGGCTCAAGACGCCGCTCGCGAGCGTCCTGCTCAATTCGGCCAACGGCACGCTCGGCGTCGAACCGCCGCTGAACTGGCGCGACGACGCGGCCGTGACCGTGGTCCTCGCCTCGCACAACTACCCCGCCACGCCCCGCACCGGCGACCCGATCGAGGGCCTGGACGAGGTAGCGGCCGAGGACGCGCCCACCGCGTACGTCCTGCACGCCGGGACCAGGAGGGACGGCGACACGGTGGTCAGCGCGGGCGGCCGGGTCCTCTCGGTCACCGCGACCGGCAAGGACCTGACGCAGGCACGCGACCGGGCGTACGCGGCCGTCGGCCGGATCCGCCTCGACGGCTCGC
Organism: Streptomyces sp. NBC_01431; assembly: GCF_036231355.1. Lineage (NCBI taxonomy): Bacteria > Bacillati > Actinomycetota > Actinomycetes > Kitasatosporales > Streptomycetaceae > Streptomyces > Streptomyces sp. NBC_01431. The sequence continues at coordinate 3,932,049 of NZ_CP109496.1, read as the reverse complement.
AGCACCGCACGGACATCGCCCGCGCGGCGGCGGAGGGCCGGGGCTGACGACTGCGGCGCGGTGCCGAACCGTCACAGTTGCGGCCCCGCGCCCGTTCCGGCCTGCGCCCCCGCACCCCCGTCCCGGCGTTCGACCGGCCGTGCCGGGCGCCCGCTCCGGAACACTCACACCTTTACCCAAAGCCATTCCATCGAGTGACGGTCGCCCCATCGGGATGACTCCTGCCGGGGCCCCAACTAGGGTGCGGCGAGGGCGTTGCGGCACTTGGCCCACCGGCATTGCGATGTCAGTGGGGGGTGCCACAGTGGGGGAGTGAGCAATGCCGCCGCAGGGCAGAGGGGGTGAACGCCGTGTCCGATACCGGAATGGGTGGAGAGGTGGGTGCGCAGCACGCGCGCTCGCGGGCTCTGGCCGTGCTGCGCATCCGCAGCAGGGCGCTGGCCGTGGCCCTGCTGCCGGCCGCCGTCGCCGTGGTGTTGGGCGTCGCCGCCGTCCAGGGCCGCATCGACGGCAGCGGGTGGGACGCCACGCGCTGGGCGGTCACCGTCGTCGCACTGGTCGTGCTGCTGCTCGCGGGTGCCGTCGCCGCGGTGATCGTACGGGCCAGGCCCGCCCTCTCGCCGACGGTGCACCTCTCCGAATCGGCCGCCCCAGACCTGTACCGCCTGGTCAGAGACCTGGCCGACCGGCTCGATGTGCCCGCGCCCTCGGCCATAGCCCTCACGCCGGACTGCGACAGCTGGCTGGAGGACCGTACGCACCGCGCGCACGGCGCCGCCGAGCGCCCGGTGCCCGAGCGCTCCATACGGGGCGGCGCCGACGTACGTTCCGGCCGCGCCCGCCGGGTCCCCGCCGCGCCGGTCCTGGTCATCGGCTCGCCCTTCATGTGGTGGATGCGGGTCGGCGAACTCCGCGCGATCCTCGCCCCCGTCGTCGCCGGTACGGGACCCTCCGCGCACCCGGACATAGCCGCCGCGCGCCGATTCGTCAGAGGTCTGGACGCGGCCGTCGCCGTGGCCGCCCGCCCCGGCCTCGACCCGGTACGGCGCCTCGGGTTCGGCTTCGTCGGCTCGATGGCCCGGCTGCTCCTGCGGGGCTGCCGGACGCATGTCGCCGAAATGGAGCGCGGGGTCGCCGTCGCCGCGTCCGAGCGTGCACAGGCTGTGGATTACGGGGTGCGGATAGTGGCCCAGGAGCAGGTGGGGCTCGCCTACGCGGGCTGGGACCGGCTGCTCACCCGGGTCGCACTGCCCGCTTGGCGGATGGGGCGCTGGCCGTCCCGCCTCGACGCGGGCGTGGTCTCGGCGCTCACCGAGCTCTCCCGGCGCGACCGACTGGCCGAGGGCTTCACCTCCCGCCTCGGCGAGCGCCCGGCCTGCGACCTCTTGGAGGAACCGGGAGTCGCCGACGAGGCGACCTCGCTGCTCGCCGCCCGGCTCTTCCACGGCGGCCCCGCCGAGCCCGGCCCCGACTGGGCGCCGGTCGACTGGGCGGCGTACCCGGAGGAGGTCGTTGACCGCAAATGGCGCATCGAGGCCGCCCGGCTGCACCGGGTACTCGACGCGCTCGGCGAGCGCCGCGCCGCGGAACCGGCGGCGCCCACGCTCGCCCGCGTCATCGACCACCTCGCCGCCGGCGACGGCGAGGCCGCGGAGCGGCTGGCCGCCCAGATCGCGGCGGAAGTGGCCGACGAGGAAGCCGCGTCCGCGCCGCCCGTCCCGGGCCCGGAGTCCTGGGGTGCCGACGCGATACCGCTGTTCCCGCTCCAGCCGCCGCGCACGGGCCGCGAACTGCTCGCCGACCATGTGACGGCGATGGTGTGCTGCGCCGCCGTCGACACGGCGGGCGCGCTGCCCGGCCTCGACTGGCTGGACGGGCCCTCGCTGCTCGTCGACGGGGTACGCCGGTCCGACCTGTCCTCGCCGGTGCTGACGCTGGTCGAGGACGGGGACGCGGACGAACTGCGCGGGTGGCTCTCGGTCATAGGCATCCGCCCGGAGAAGCCAATACGCCTGGTCTGAGTGGCCGCGCTCCTGAATCCGGGCGCCCCCGCTTTCTCGGCCCGCGCCCTTGAGTCTGGGCTCTGCTCTCTTGGCCCGTGCCCTCAACCCTGGGCGCCCCCACTCCCTCCGCTCGCGCCCTTCAGCCCCGGGCCCCGCTCTCCGCCCGCGCTCAACTCCTGGGCTCCGCCCCCTCGCCCCACGCTGTGCCCCCTGGGCCCCACTCCCTCGGCCCGCGCTCAACCCTGGCGCCCCCGTCCCGCCCCCTCAACCCTGGCGCCCCCCGCCCGCCCCCTCACGCCCCCCGGTGAACCCCAGTGCCCCCTGTCCACCCCGCCCTCCTCCGCCCCCTCACCTGCTCACATCCGGAACGTCAACTTCCCCTTCACGTCAATTCGCGACGAACGGTGACGGAGTGCGTGCGTTATGTGATGTGCTGGAGACCGGTAGCTGACAGGCGGCGCGTCACAGTCGTACCGCCGTGGCACCAAAACGCCGCACCGATGACGGCACGGGGGATCGAGGAGGGAGTGACATGGGGGCGGAACGGTCGGACCACATCCCGCGCTGGGAATCCGGGGCCCTCGCGCACGCCGTCTCGGACCCCTTCGGGCAGGGCCCACTGCCCTGGCTGCGCGGCAGCGAGACCTACTTCGACGACACGGGCCACGTGGTGCCCTGGTACGTCGACCACCTCCCGGTCCAGCGCGGCACCCCGCGCAGCACCGCCCGCATCACCGGCCCCCGCACCGCCGACGACGTACGCCAGCAGATCAAGGGGTTCGCCTCCAGCGGTGCCGTCGAACCCGGCGAGGCCATCGACTTCCACATCACCGTGAACCCGCCGCAGCAGTTCACCGTCGACATCTACCGGATCGGGCACTACGGCGGCGACGGAGCCGCGAAGATCACCACCAGCCCGCGGCTCTCCGGAATCGTCCAGCCGCTGCCGCTCGCCGCCGACCGGACCGTCTCCTGCCACCACTGGTGGCAGTCCTGGCGCTACCAGGTCCCCTCGCACGCGTCGATCGGCGCCCACGTCGCCGTGCTGACCACCGCCGACGGCTACCGCTCGCACATCCCGTTCACCGTTCGCGACAGCCACCCGGCGGATCTGCTCCTGCTGCTGCCCGACATCACCTGGCAGGCCTACAACCTCTATCCGGAGGACGGCCGCACCGGCGCCAGCCTCTACCACGCCTGGGACGACGAGGGCCGCCTCCTCGGTGAGGAGGACGCGGCGATCACCGTCTCCTTCGACCGGCCGTACGCGGGCGCGGGTCTGCCCCTGCACGTCGGCCACGCCTACGACTTCATTCGCTGGGCCGAGCGCTACGGCTACGACCTCGCCTACGCCGACGCCCGCGATCTGCACGCCGGCCGAGTGGATCCCTCCCGCTACCGCGGCCTGGTCTTCCCCGGCCACGACGAGTACTGGTCGGCCCCGATGCGCCGCACCGTGGAGCTGGCCCGCGAGGGCGGCACCTCGCTCGTCTTCCTGTCCGCCAACACCCTTTACTGGCAAGTCGAGTTGGGGCCGTCGCCGTCCGGGGTACCCGACCGTCTGCTGACCTGCCGCAAGCGACGCGGCCCCGGCCGGCCCGCCCTGTGGCGCGAGGTCGCGCGCGCCGAGCAGCAACTCCTCGGCATCCAGTACGCGGGCCGGGTCCCCGAGCCGTACCCCATGGTCGTCCGCAACGCCGACCACTGGCTGTGGGAGGCGACCGGCGCCGGTGAGGGCGACGAGATCGAGGGTCTGGTCGCGGGCGAGGCCGACCGCTACTACCCGCGCACCGCGCTCCCTGAGCACCAGGACCGCATTCTGCTCGCCCACTCCCCGTACCGGGACGGCGAGCAGAACGCCCGTCACCAGGAGACCTCCCTGTACCGGGCCCCCTCCGGCGCGCTCGTCTTCGCCGCCGGCACCTTCGCCTGGTCCCCGGCCCTGGATCGGCCCGGCCATGTGGACGCCCGCATTCAGCGGGCCACCGCCAACCTCCTGGACCGCATCTGCAAGCGGGACTGACTCCGCCTCCGCGGGGCCGACCGGATCCGGCCGGGGGCTCCGGGCCCGACCCGCGACCGCCGGGCCCGGCCGCATGCGAGAGAATCGGAATCGCTCCTGGATCAACCTACGCGGAGGAACCGTGTCCGGATTCGTAGAAAAGCCCGAGCCGCTCCAGGTTCCGGGCCTCACCCACCTCCACACGGGCAAGGTGCGTGACCTCTATCAGAACGAGGCCGGCGACCTGGTCATGGTCGCCAGCGACCGGATGTCCGCGTACGACTGGGTGCTGCCCACCGAGATCCCCGACAAGGGCCGGGTGCTCACCCAGCTCTCGCTGTGGTGGTTCGACCTGCTCACCGACCTCGTGCCCAATCACGTCATCTCCGACGAGCTCCCCGAAGGCGCCCCCGCCGACTGGGCGGGCCGCACCCTGGTGTGCCGGTCGCTCGCGATGGTCCCGGTGGAGTGCGTCGCCCGCGGCTACCTGACCGGATCGGGCCTCGTCGAGTACAACCAGTCCCGTACGGTGTGCGGTCTCGCGCTGCCCGAGGGCCTGTCCAACGGTTCCGAGCTGCCCGCGCCGATCTTCACGCCCGCCACCAAGGCCGCCGTCGGCGACCACGACGAGAACGTGAGTTACGAGGAGGTCGCCCGCCAGATCGGTGCGGAGACCGCCGCCGAGCTGCGCCAGGCCACCCTCGCCGTGTACGGCAGGGCCCGCGACATCGCGCTGGAGCGGGGGATCATCCTCGCCGACACCAAGTTCGAGTTCGGTTTCGCGGGCGAGGAGCTCGTCATCGCCGACGAGGTGCTCACCCCGGACTCCTCGCGCTTCTGGCCGGCCGCCACCTGGGAGCCGGGCCGCGCCCAGCCGTCCTACGACAAGCAGTACGTGCGCGACTGGCTGACCTCGCCGGCCTCCGGCTGGGACCGCACCTCCGAGCGGCCGCCGCCCGCGCTGCCCCAGCAGGTCGTGGACGCGACGCGGGCCAAGTACGTCGAGGCGTACGAGGTCCTCACCGGCAACAGCTGGTCGTAGACAGCGAGAAGCCCCCCGGCCGAGCGGCCGGGGGGCTTCTTCTTCTGAGCGAACGACGAGGTTCGAACTCGCGACATCCACCTTGGCAAGGTGGTGCTCTACCAGCTGAGCTACGTTCGCATGCGCCGTGGCGCGGAGACCACTATACCCAACCGCGCTCGCGGGCGAGACGCACGGCCGTGTGACGGTTCTCCGCGCCCAGCTTCGCGGCGGCCGAGGACAGGTAGTTGCGCACCGTTCCCTGGGACAGCGCGGCCCGCTCGGCGATCTCCGCGACGGGTGCCCCGTCGGCCGCGAACCCCAGCACCTCGGCCTCGCGCGCGGTCAGCGGCGAGTCCCCGGCGGAGATCGCGTCGGCCGCCAACTCCGGGTCCACATAACGGTTTCCGGCGTGCACGGACCGGATGATCTCGGCGAGGCGCTGGGCGCTCACCGTCTTCGGTACGAAGCCGCGCACCCCCGCCGACAGTGCCCGCTTGAGGTGTCCGGGACGGCCGTGGCTGGTCACGATCATGGTCCGGCAGGACGGCAGCTCGGCCCGCAGCGTTGTGGCCACTGTCACACCGTCCGCACCCGGCATCTCCAGATCGAGCACCGCGACGTCGGGCCGGTGCGCCCGCGCCATCGCGAGGGCCTCGGGCCCGGACGCGGCCTCCGCGACCACCGTCAGATCGTCCTCCAGGCCGAGCAGGGCGGCCAGCGCGCCCCGGATCAGATGCTCGTCGTCAGCGAGCAGCACCCGTACCCGCGTCATCGGGGCACCTCCGCGGTCAGCCGGAAAAGGCCGCCGCCGGCCGGCCCCGCCTCCAGGGTGCCGCCGATCGCCGAGAGGCGTTCGCGCAGCCCCGCGAGGCCGGAGCCGGGGGTGCCGGCCGGGCGCTCGGGCACGCCGTCGTTCTCGACAACCAGGGTCGCGGTGCGCTCGGTGAGGGCGAGCCGGATCGCCACCGCGCGGGCGTCCCCGTGCCGCAGCACATTGGTGGTGGCCTCGCGCACCACCCAGCCGAGCGCCGACTGCGCCTCGACGGGCAGCCCGTCCGCCGGGCCGCTGAAGTCGCAGCCGATCCCGGCCGCCTCCAACACCCCCCGGGCGCCCTCGATTTCGACGCCGAGGTCCGCCTCGCGATAGCCGCGCACCACTTCCCGTACCTCCTTCTGAGATTCCTGCGCGATGCGCTGCACCTCCACCATCTGCGCCACCGCCTCCGGCCGGCCGCGCTGGGCGAGCTGGACGGCGAGCTCCGCCTTGAGCGCGATGACGGCGAGGTTGCGGCCGAGCACGTCGTGCATGTCCCGTCCGAAGCGCAGCCGTTCCTCGGCGACGGCGAGGCGCGCCTCGGTCTCGCGGGCGCGGTCCGACTCCCACATCACCGACAGCGTCCAGGCCCCGCAGCGCGACACCAGCAGGTTGTACGCGCCGGACAGGGCGGCCGCGAGCGCCAGGGAGACCACGCGCGCGGCCGGCACTCCGGCCAGGGTGAACGCCACGGCGGTCGGGACGGCGAGCAGGGCGGACCGCAGGAGGAACTTCCACGGCGTGGTGAGCATGCTGTACGTCATCCCGAAGGGCAGCACGACGTAGACCAGCACCAGGATGAGCTCGGTGTCCTTGATGCCGTGCCCCGCGTACAGCGCGGCGAGCAGGGCGATCGAGACCAGGCAGAGCACTCCGGCCACCACCAGCGGGCGGCGCGATGCCACGCCGCGCCCCAGGTACTGGTCCAGCGCGTCGCGGTGCGCCCGCAGGCCCTGGAAGGCCTGCACCGCGCCGGTCGCCAGAACGGCCCAGGCCAGGGCCCTCGCCAGCGGCTCGGGCCGCAGGTCCTGGATGACGAACGGCACGTCCCAGCTGATGAAGAGGAACCACGTCGAGCACCGCCAGATCAGCCGGCTCTGCACTTCGACCTTCTCGACCCTGCTGCGGTCCCGCCAGTGCCGCTGGTGCCATGCCCGTATCCGGCCGACCACGCCGCCGCCCCCTCGCCCTCAGCGCCGCGGCTCCCAGCGGAACCGCTTGCGCACCACCAACACCGCGATGAACGTCCAGACAACCATGACGAGCAACTCCCGCAGCACGTCGCCCGCGCCCGTGCCGGTGGTCCAGCCGTCCCTGATCAGGCCGATGACCGGGGTCAGCGGCAGCATCTCGCACACAGCGGCCAGCTGGTCGGGCAGGGTGTCCAGCGGAACGACCATGCCCGAGCCGAGGATGGACACCATCATCAGCGGCAGGACCGCGATCTGGGCGGCCTCCGCGGACTTGGTGAGCGCGGCCGTCGCCGCGGCGAGCGCCCCCATCAGGCCCATGCCGAGCAGCAGCCCGACGGCCGCGAGCCACACCGTGCCGGGCACCGGCACATCCATCAGGACCGCGCAGCCCGCCGCGAGCAGCACGGACTGCGCGAGCCCGAGGACCAGCGCGGGCAGCGCCGCCCCGGCCAGGATCTCCAGGTCCCGCAACTCGCCCGTGCGCAGCCGCTTCAAGACGAGTTCCTCACGGCGTATGACATAGACGCCGCTCAGCGTCGAGTACACCGCGAACAGCAGGACGTAGCCGAGTGCGCCGGGCAGCAGCACGGTCCCGACGGTGAGCCCGGCCCGTTTCAGGTCCATGCTCTGGACGGCGGAGTACAGGGAGTAGGTGAGCAGGCTCGGCAGCGCGAGCATCGTGAACAGGGCGGACTTGTTGCGGCCGAGCAGGGTGAGTTCGGCCCGCCCGAGCGCCTTCATGCGGTCCGCCGCGTTGTTCGGCGTCCGCTCCCTGGCCCGTACCGGGCTGCGTACCGCGTCCAGGGTGCTCATCGAACCGTCTCCTTTTCCTCGCGCCGGCTCTGCGCGATCTTCAAGAACGCCTCTTCGAGCGAGGCCGAGCGCACATCGAGCCCCCGCAGCTCGACCCCGCTGTCGCGGGCCCACAACAGCAGCCCGGTGGCGGCCCGTTGGAGCTCGGCCGTCTTCAGCCTCACGGTGCGGCCGGACGTCTCGTGGCTGGTGACGCCGAGTGCGGCGAGCGGCGGCAGATCGCCCAGGTGGTAGCCGTCGGGCAACTCGAAGGCGATGTGTGACGGCTGGGCCGCGACCACGTCCTCGACGCGTCCGCTCGCCGCGATCCGCCCGTCGTGCAGGATCGCGAGCCGCTCGGCGAGCGCCTCGGCCTCCTCCAGGTGGTGCGTGGTCAGCAGGACGGTGGTGCCGCCGTCGCGCAGCGCCCGTACCAACTCCCAGGTGTCGCGCCGCCCTTCGGCGTCGAGCCCCGTCGTCGGCTCGTCCAGGAAGAGCACCTCGGGCCGCGAGAGCAGCGCCAGCGCCAGGTCGAGCCGCCGTTTCTCGCCCCCGGACAGCTGCTTCACGCGTACGTCGGAGCGCCGGGCGAGGCCGACGACTTCGAGCGCCTCCTCCACCGGCCGGGCCCCACTGGTGCAGCCCGCCCACATCCGTACGGTCTCGGCGACGGTCAACTCGGCTGGAAAGCCGCCTTCCTGGAGCATCACCCCGGTACGGGGCCGTACGGCGGCCCGCTCGGTGTACGGGTCGTGCCCCAGCACCCGCACGCTGCCGCCGCTCGGCCGGGCGAGACCTTCGAGGAGTTCGACGGTGGAGGTCTTGCCCGCGCCGTTGGTGCCGAGCAGCGCGAAGAGTTCGCCGCGCGCCACCGAGAAGGAGATTCCGGAAACGGCCTCGAAGCCACCGGCGTAGGTCCGCCGCAGCTCCTCGACCTCGATCACATCTGCTGTGCCTGCCATGACTTCAGCGTTCCGCGGGAAGGGAGGCGGGGGCAGTGCGCGCTGTCATCGCCGCGCATGACAAATGTCAGGAGTGAACCGGGACATGACTAAGGCCCCGGTTCGATGAACCGGGGCCTTTAGTGCTTCCTGAGCGGACGACGAGATTCGAACTCGCGACCCTCACCTTGGCAAGGTGATGCTCTACCAACTGAGCCACGTCCGCATGCCTCCGACCACACGCTCCTCAAAAAGAGGGGCCACTGGGCGGTGCGAGCACTACTCTACCTGATCCACAAGGATGACTGGTAGGCAATGCAGAGCGGGTGACAGGAATTGCACACTGCGCCTTCCCCCTGGAAGGGGGATGTTCTACTACTGAACTACACCCGCACGCTCCGGTGGACCGGGCCTTTCGGCCTTGCCCCTCGGCGTGCTCCAGACTCTAGCTGATCAGCAGGGGGGGTTTGCAACTCCGGTGGCCGGGGCGGCCGCAGAGCAGCCCCGGCCGGGAGGTCAGCTCGCCTCGGCGAAGGCCTCGTAGACCTTCTTCGGGATCCGGCCGCGGGCCGGCACGTCCATCTTGTTGGAGCGGGCCCAGGCCCGGACGGCCGCCGGGTCGGGGGCGACGGCGGTGTGCCTGAAGGTCTTCCCGGACTTCGACTGCTTGCGGCCCGCCGACACGTAAGGCGCGAGCGCCTTGCGCAGTTTCTTTGCATTGGCGGGATTGAGGTCGATCTCGTAGACCTTTCCGTCCAGGCCGAACGTGACCGTTTCCGCCGCTTCTCCGCCGTCGATGTCATCGGAGAGTGTGACCACTACGCGCTGAGCCACGGATATCGGTTCCTTCCTACGGTGTCGCCAGTCGCACATGGGCACATGCCTGACGTGCGGCGATACCGGCCTTCCGGCTGTTATGGAGCAATGTTGCTTTCGCTGAGATTCCTTTGTACAGCGACACCCATTGCAATGTGAAGCCCAGCCAATTGCATCAGCGTGTCCCGACGCAATGACTTCGGCGACTTTTTCTCGGGATTTTTCCCACGTGTTGTCGCGGCCGAAACCGGAACGTGATCAGGTGTTAGCGATATCTACCCGCGTAGATTTTCCGGGCGGGTACTCTGAGGGAACCGCCTTCGCACCACACCACACCGGGAGTGCCAGTGGCACGCGTCGTAGTCGACGTCATGCTCAAGCCGGAAATCCTCGACCCGCAGGGACAGGCGGTGCAGCGCGCACTGCCCCGTCTCGGCTTCGAGGGGATCGGCGACGTACGTCAGGGAAAGCGTTTCGAGCTGGAAGTGGACGGGCCGGTCGATGAGGCCGCCCTCGCCCGCATCCACGAGATGGCCGAGACCTTCCTCGCCAACACCGTCATCGAAGACTTCACCGTCAAGGTCGAGGAGCAGTCCAAGTGACTGCACGCATCGGCGTTGTCACCTTCCCCGGAACTCTCGACGACCGGGACAGTCTGCGGGCTGTGCGCATCGCGGGCGCCGAGCCGGTTTCGCTCTGGCACCGTGACAAGGACCTCAAGCAGGTCGACGCGGTCGTCCTCGCCGGCGGTTTCTCCTACGGCGACTACCTGCGGGCCGGGGCCATCTCCCGGTTCTCGCCGGTGATGGAGACGATCATCGAGCAGGCGAAGGCCGGTCTTCCGGTCCTCGGCATCTGCAACGGCTTCCAGATCCTCACCGAGTCCCACCTGCTGCCGGGCGCCATGCTCCGCAACAACCACCTGCACTTCATCTGCCGCGAGCAGAAGCTGCGGGTGGAGAACGCGGAGACCGCCTGGACCGCCGACTACTCGGTGGGCCAGGAGATCCAGGTTCCGCTCAAGAACATGGACGGCCGCTACGTCGCCGACGAGCGCACCCTTGACGAGCTGGAGGCCGAGGGCCGGGTCGCGTTCCGCTACCTGGACGTCAATCCCAACGGCTCGCTCCGTGACATCGCCGGCATCACCAACGCCGCCGGAAACGTCGTCGGCCTGATGCCGCACCCCGAGCACGCCGTGGAGCCGCTGATCGGTACGGGCCGTACCGACGGCCTCGGATTCTTCACCTCGATCCTGAAGAAGCTGGTCAACGCATGACTCTCGACACTGTCAAGCACGCCGCCGAGACCCCGGACGTCGAGCAGCCCTGGAAGGAGCTCGGCCTCAAGGAGGACGAGTACGCGCGCATCCGGGAGATCCTCGGCCGCCGCCCGACCGGCGCCGAGCTCGCCATGTACTCGGTCATGTGGTCCGAGCACTGCTCGTACAAGAGCAGCAAGGTCCACCTGAAGCAGTTCGGCGACAAGGTCCCCGAGAACGACGCCATGCTGGTGGGCATCGGCGAGAACGCGGGCGTCGTGGACGTCGGCCAGGGGTACGCGGTCACCTTCAAGGTCGAGTCGCACAACCACCCCAGCTACATCGAGCCCTACCAGGGCGCGGCCACCGGCGTCGGCGGCATCGTCCGCGACATCCTCGCCATGGGTGCCCGCCCGGTCGCGGTCGTGGACCCGCTGCGCTTCGGTGCGGCCGACCACCCGGACACCAAGCGGGTACTGCCGGGCGTCGTCGCGGGCATCGGCGGCTACGGCAACTGCCTGGGCCTGCCGAACATCGGTGGCGAGGTCGTCTTCGACGCCTGTTACCAGGGCAACCCGCTGGTCAACGCCGGCTGCATCGGTGTGATGAAGCACGAGGACATCCACCTCGCGAAGGCGTCGGGCCCCGGCAACAAGGTCATCCTGTACGGCGCCCGCACCGGCGGCGACGGCATCGGCGGTGTCTCGGTGCTCGCGTCCGAGACCTTCGAGTCGACCGGTCCGGCCAAGCGACCGGCGGTCCAGGTCGGCGACCCGTTCCAGGAGAAGCTCCTCATCGAGTGCACCCTTGAGATTTTCAAGGAGAAGCTCGTCGCGGGCATCCAGGACCTGGGCGGGGCGGGCCTGTCGTGCGCGACCTCGGAGCTCGCGAGCGCGGGTTCCGGCGGCATGCGCGTCGAGCTGGACACCGTCCACCTGCGTGACTCCTCGCTCTCGCCCGAGGAAATCCTCATGAGCGAGTCGCAGGAGCGCATGTGCGCGGTGGTCGAGCCGCAGCACGTCGAGCGCTTCATGGAGATCTGCGAGAAGTGGGACGTCATCGCCACCGTCATCGGTGAGGTGACCGAGGGCTCCCAGCTGGAGATCTTCTGGCACGGCGAGCAGATCGTGGACGTACCGCCGCGCACCGTCGCCCACGAGGGCCCGGTCTACCACCGGCCCTTCGCCCGTCCCTCCTGGCAGGACGCGCTCCAGGCCGACGACGCGGGCAAGCTCGCTCGTCCGCGGTCCGGCGCGGAGCTGAGGGACCAGGTCCTGAAGCTGGTCGCCTCCCCGAACCAGGCCTCCAAGGCGTGGATCACCGACCAGTACGACCGTTTCGTGCAGGGCAACACGGTGCTCGCGATGCCCGAGGACGCGGGCATGGTCCGGATCGACGAGGAGTCGAACCTGGGCGTGGCCATGGCGACCGACGGCAACGGCCGGTACGCCAAGCTCGACCCGTACACCGGTGCGCAGCTGGCGCTCGCCGAGGCCTACCGCAACGTGGCGGCCTCCGGCGCGAAGCCGCTGGCCATCTCGGACTGCCTCAACTTCGGCTCCCCCGAGGACCCGGACGTGATGTGGCAGTTCGCCGAGGCCACCCGTGGGCTCGCGGACGGCTGCCTCCAGCTCGGCACCCCGGTGACCGGCGGCAACGTCTCGCTCTACAACCAGACCGGCGAGACGGCCATCCACCCGACGCCCGTCGTCGCGGTGCTCGGCGTGATCGACGACGTGAACCGGCGCACCCCGATCGCGTTCGCCGAAGAGGGCCAGCTGCTCTACCTCCTCGGTGACACCCGCGAGGAGTTCGGCGGCTCGGCCTGGTCCGAGGTCATCCACAACCACCTCGGCGGCCTGCCGCCCAAGGTGGACCTGGACCGCGAGAAGCTGCTGGGCGAGATCCTGATCTCGGGCTCGCGCGACGGCATGATCGACGCCGCGCACGACCTGTCGGACGGCGGTCTGATCCAGGCGGTGACCGAGTCCTGCCTGAAGGGCGGCAAGGGCGCGCGCCTCGTCGTTCCGGACGGGCTCGACGCCTTCACGTTCCTCTTCTCCGAGTCGGCGGGCCGCGCGATCGTCTCCGTGCCGCGCTCCGAGGAGCTGCGCTTCACCGACATGTGCGGTGCGCGCGGTCTTCCGGCGGTCCGGATCGGTGTCGTGGACGGTGAGAGCATCGACGTCCAGGACGAGTTCACTCTGGAACTGAGCGAGCTCCGCACGGCCTACGAGGCGACCATTCCGGCTCTGCTGGCCTAGTACCGCCTCAACTCCTCGGCCCCGTACCCCTGTTGAGGGGGTACGGGGCCGAAGTGCGTTCAGGCCGCGACGAGTTCCCTCTCCTGGATGGGCTCGTACGCTGCCGGGCCGGTCTCGGCCGGGAGCCTGGCGGCCAGGACCGCGGCCACCGCCATGACCGCGGCGGCCACCAGGAAAACGACGTCCATCGCGGTGACGAAGCCGTGCACCGCCCGGTCGTGGGCGGCGCCGGTCAGGTGGGCGATGGCGCTGGTCGAGCCGCCGGGCACCTTCGCCTCGTACACCCGGCTGAGCAGGGTGCCGAAGACGGCGGCGCCCAGCGCGTTCCCGAGGGTCTGGAAGAACCGGATGCTGGTGGTGGCGACACCCAGCTGGTGGGCGGGGGCGGCGTTCTGGACGTACGGGATGAGCTGGCCCATGAGCAGGCCGAACCCGCAGCCCATGAGCAGCAGCCCGGTGCGGATCAGCCAGAGCGAGGTGCCGGCGTCGAGGGTGGCGAGCAGGGCGAGCGCGACGGTGGAGGTGACGGTGCCGATCACCACGGAGGTCTTCACGGACTGGCCCCGGGCGGTGAGCCTTCCGGCGGCGAGGCCCACGGCGGTCATGCCGAGCGCCATGGGGATGAGGTAGAGCCCGGCGGCGGCGGGGGCGAGCCCGCGCACCGCCTGGAGGTAGACCATGACGTAGACGAGCGCGCCCATCATCGCGGCGCCGAGCAGCCCCTGGATGGCGAATCCGTACCGGAGCTGGGGCACCTTGAACATCGACAGGGGCAGCACGGGCTCGGCGGCGGTCCGCTGGCGGTGCAGGAACAGCGCGAGGCAGACCACGCAGGCCGCGGCCAGGCCGAGGATCTGGGGCGAGCCCCACGCGTACTGCTGGCCGCCCCAACTGGTCAGCAGGAGAAGGCTGCTGGTGAACGCGGCGGCGAGGGCCGCGCCGAGGTAGTCGATGCGGTGGCGGACCGGGGAGACCGGGAGTTTCAGTACGAGGATCGCGGCGACCAGCGCGGTGATGCCGAGCGGCAGGTTGATGTAGAAGATCCAGCGCCAGTTGGCGTGGTCGGCCAGCGTGCCGCCGACCCAGGGGCCGACCGCCATACCCGTGCCGGCGACGATCCCGCCGATGCCGCTCCCCTTGTTGCCGCCCTTGCCGTCCGGGCCCTTGAGCTGGGCGAGCACGACCATCGTGACGCTCATGAGGCCGCCGCCGCCCAGGCCCTGGAGGGCGCGCGCCGCGATCAGTTCGGTCATGGACTGGGCGGCGCCGCACAGCGTGGAGCCGAGCAGGAAGGTGGCGACGGCGCCGACGAAGACCTTCTTGGCGCCGAGGCTGTCGCAGAGCTTTCCGTACAGCGGCAGCGCCGCGGCCGAGGCGAGCGCGAACGTGCTGATCAGCCAGGGGATCTTGTCCACCCCGTGGGCCGGATCGAGATCGCGGGCGATGGGCACGGTGGCCGCCGAGACGATGTTCATGTCGAGCACGGCCAGCAGGATCGTGGCGATGCAGACGGCGAAGCCTATGAGGGTCTGGGTCTTGGTCATGGGCACCACCATGGCCTAGAAAATGTACCGGGTCAATCTTTCATCTCGGATTAAATTTCATCCTGGTACAGTGTTGTCATGGCTGATGGTGAGATGGGGCTGCGCGAGCGCAAGAAGCGCGAGACCGGGATGCGGATCTGGCGCGCCGCGCTGGACCTGTTCACCGAGCGAGGCTTCGACCACGTCTCCGTCGCGGAGATCGCCGCCGCCGCCGACGTCTCGAAGATGACCGTCTTCAACTACTTCGGCACGAAGGAAGACCTGGTCACCGCGCCGATGATGCACCACGTCGGCGATGTCGTACGGGCCGTGCGCGAACGCGAGCCGGGCGAGTCGGCGGTGGCCGCGGTGCGTCGGCAGTTCCTGGAGATGATCGAGGCGCGCGACCCGTCGGTCGGCCTCAACGACGACCCCCGCTCCCTCCAGGCCCGCCAACTCATCATGAACACACCGGTGTTGCTCCAGCGCGCGTCCGTCGCCTTCCGCGAAGCCCAGCAGGAGCTGGCCGAGCTGCTCGCCGAGGAGAGCGGCGATGCGATGCTCGCCGCGGTCGCCGCCGCCCAGCTGACCGGCGCCCGCAACGCGCTGATCACCGAACACCACCGCCGCATCCTCGGCGGGGAGTCCGTGCAGTGGGTCGTGACCGACGCCGCGGAGCGCGCCGAGCGGGCGTTCGCGCAGGTCGAAAACGGTCTGGGGAGTTATCCCGGCCCGGCGTAGGCTCGGTTTCATGCCCCCGGCCAAGAAGCGCACCCGCAGCTACGACCCGGCGAAGGTCCGGTCCGCCGTCCTCGCCCAGTTCGGCCACGTACGCGACGCCGTCCGCACGCTCACGCCCGCGCAGCTGGGTCGGCCCACCCGGCTCGGTGACTGGACGGTGCGCGAGCTCGCCGTGCACCACACGATGGCGCTCGGCATGCTGGAGCGCTACCTCGCCGAGGAGGAGCCGCTCAAGCAAGAGGTCGCGCTGCTCGACTGGCCGTTCGCGACGGCGGCCGCCGCTGGTCAAGTCGCGGACGGCACAAGGGAGTTGGCGGAGCGGGTCGGTGACCTGGACGCCCTGTTCGAGCGGCGGGCGACCCGCACCGCCGAGCTCTTCGACGCGACCGCCGACACCCGGCTCATGCCGACCCGGTTCGGCGCGATGACCTTCGCCGACGTCCTGGTGACCCGGGCCGTCGAACTCATCGTCCACACCGACGACTTGAACGACGCGCTGCCCGAACTCGGCATCCCCTACGACCGCCAGGCGCTCGCCGCCTGCACGCGGCTGCTCGCCGACGCGCTCGCCGTGAAGGCGCCCGGCGGCTCGGTCGAGGTGCGGATCCCGCCGTACGCGGTGGTGCAGTGCGTGGCCGGGCCCAAGCACACCCGGGGCACCCCGCCGAACGTGGTGGAGACCGACCCGCTCACCTGGATCCGGCTCGCCACCGGGCGTACGGGATGGGCCGAGGCGCTGAACGCGGCGCAGGTCGCGGCGAGCGGCGAGCGGGCGGACCTCACGGCGCTCCTGCCGGTGATGTCGTAGCCGCCCGGGGGCGGGCGGCCCGCCGGCCGTGACCCGGGCTCAGGTATGCCCGTACCGACCCGGGCGCGAGCGACCACGCACGGTCCGCGGTCGATAGCGGGTTCAGGGGTGCGGGGAACCGCGCGAGCAACCTTGCACGGTCCGCGGTCGATAGCGGGTTCATGGGTGCGGGGAACCGCGTGATCAGCGACTGCGGGCCGCGGGGTCCTCACGCAGCGCACACGCCCCAGGACCTGGCCCCCGGCCCAACCCCGCGCCGGAAGCGAACTCCGTCACACTCGGCACCGCCCCACGCCCCACCCCGGACGCAGTCGCAAACACCGCGAGCGGCCGACGCGTACCCCGGCCCACCTGCGGGTACGTGGCCGAAGGTCAGAAGGGGGCGGTCGCGGGAGGCCGAGGCACGAAAGCTACAAAAGAGGCCATCGCGGCCGTCTGTCGGTATCCCCAATTCGGACCAGTGGTCGATCTCGCCTACACTCGGTGGCGTGCCACGTGGTGACGGACGACTCAACCACGACCTGCTCCCCGGTGAGAAGGGCCCCCAGGACGCTTGCGGCGTCTTCGGTGTCTGGGCTCCGGGTGAAGAGGTCGCGAAGCTCACTTACTTCGGGCTCTACGCCCTCCAACATCGGGGCCAGGAATCCGCGGGCATCGCGGTCAGCAACGGCTCCCAGATCCTCGTCTTCAAGGACATGGGACTTGTCTCCCAGGTCTTCGACGAGACCTCGCTCGGTTCCCTCCAGGGTCATATCGCGGTCGGTCACGCCCGCTACTCGACCACGGGTGCCTCCGTGTGGGAGAACGCTCAGCCGACCTTCCGGGCGACCGCCCACGGCTCGATCGCGCTCGGACACAACGGCAACCTGGTGAACACCGCGCAGCTCGCGGAAATGGTCGCCGAGCTGCCCAAGGAGAACGGGCGGGCTACTCAGCTCGCCGCCACCAACGACACCGATCTGGTCACCGCGCTCCTGGCGGGCCAGACGGACGACGACGGCAAGCCGCTGACCGTCGAGGAAGCGGCCGCGAAGGTCCTTCCGCAGGTGCAGGGCGCCTTCTCGCTGGTCTTCATGGACGAGCAGACCCTCTACTGCGCCCGTGACCCGCAGGGCATCCGCCCGCTGGTCCTCGGTCGCCTGGAGCGCGGCTGGGTCGTCGCCTCCGAGAGCGCCGCTCTCGACATCTGCGGCGCCAGCTTCGTCCGCGAGATCGAGCCGGGCGAGCTCGTCGCCATCGACGAGAACGGTCTGCGCACGTCCCGATTTGCGGACGCGAAGCCCAAGGGCTGTGTCTTCGAGTACGTCTACCTGGCGCGCCCGGACACCGACATCGCGGGCCGCAACGTCTACCTCTCCCGAGTGGAGATGGGACGGAAACTCGCCAAGGAAGCACCGGTCGAGGCCGATCTCGTCATAGCGACTCCGGAGTCCGGCACCCCCGCCGCGATCGGATACGCGGAGGCCAGCGGCATCCCGTACGGCTCAGGACTGGTGAAGAACGCCTATGTGGGCCGTACGTTCATCCAGCCCTCGCAGACCATCCGCCAGCTCGGCATCCGGCTCAAGCTGAACCCGCTGAAGGAAGTCATCCGCGGCAAGCGCCTGGTGGTCGTGGACGACTCGATCGTCCGCGGCAACACCCAGCGCGCGCTCGTGAAGATGCTCCGTGAGGCGGGCGCCGCCGAGGTCCACATCCGGATCTCGTCGCCGCCGGTGAAGTGGCCCTGCTTCTTCGGCATCGACTTCGCGACCCGCGCGGAGCTGATCGCCAACGGCATGACCATCGAGGAGATCGGCACGTCCCTGGGCGCCGACTCGCTCTCGTACATCTCGACCGACGCGATGATCGAAGCGACGACGATCCCCAAGGACAACCTCTGCCGCGCCTGCTTCGACGGCGTGTACCCGATGGAGCTCCCCGACCCCGAGCTGCTCGGCAAGCAGCTTCTGGAGTCCGAGCTGGCTTCCGGCCCCGCCGCGACCGCGGCAGCCGACGCCCTGCGCCGCCCGTAAAACCCTGCAGTACGACACGAAAGTTCTCTGAGCCATGTCATCCGAGACCACTGGTGCCAGCTACGCAGCCGCGGGCGTCGACATCGAAGCGGGCGACCGCGCCGTCGAGTTGATGAAGGAGTGGGTGAAGAAGACGAAGCGGCCCGAGGTCATGGGCGGCCTCGGCGGATTCGCCGGACTCTTCGACGCCTCGGCCCTCAAGCGCTACGAGCGCCCGCTGCTCGCCTCCGCCACCGACGGCGTCGGCACGAAGGTCGACCTCGCCCGCAAGATGGGCGTGTACGACACCATCGGCCACGACCTCGTCGGCATGGTCGTGGACGACCTGGTCGTGTGCGGCGCCGAGCCGCTGTTCATGACCGACTACATCTGCGTGGGCAAGGTCCACCCCGAGCGCGTCGCGGCCATCGTGAAGGGCATCGCCGAAGGCTGTGTGCTCGCGGGCTGCGCGCTGGTCGGCGGCGAGACCGCGGAGCACCCGGGCCTGCTCGGCCCCGACGACTTCGATGTCGCCGGCGCCGGTACGGGGGTCGTCGAGTACGACCAGCTGCTCGGTGCGGACCGCATCCGCGAGGGCGACGCGGTCATCGCGATGGCGTCCTCCGGGCTTCACTCGAACGGGTACTCACTCGTACGGCATGTGGTGTTCGACCGGGCCGGGATGACCCTGGACCAGCACGTCGAGGAGTTCGGCCGGACCCTCGGCGAGGAGCTCCTGGAGCCCACCAAGATCTACTCGCTGGACTGCCTGGCCCTGACCCGCACCACCGAGGTGCACGGTTTCAGCCACATCACCGGCGGCGGCCTTGCAAACAACCTGGCCCGGGTCATCCCGGACCACCTGCACGCCACCGTCGACCGCTCGACGTGGACGCCGGGCGCGGTCTTCGACCTCGTGGGCACGGCGGGCAACGTCGAGCGGCTCGAACTGGAGAAGACGCTCAACATGGGCGTCGGCATGATGGCGATCGTCCCCGGAGCCTCGGTCGACGTCGCGCTCCAGACCCTCGCGGACCGGGGCGTGGACGCCTGGGTCGCCGGTGAGATCCGCACCCGGGGCGAGCACCGCGACGGCGCCGAGCTGACGGGCGACTACGCCAAGTAAGCCGCTACAGGCAGCACGAAACCCGGTCTGGGGCGAAGGCCCCGGACCGGGTCGGTGTGCTCAGAGCAGCAGGAACGAAGGCTGCTGCGGAAGCGGGATCAGCGTAGTCAAGCGCCGCGGCGCTGCGACGACGGACCGGACTCTTCGTCCTCGTCCTCGTCGTCGTTCCCGTACAGCTCCGCATAGCGGGCGTACGGGTCATCCTCCTCGTCCTCCAGTGGCTCCGCGTTCGGCGGTTGGCTCACTGTCGGGTTCGGAGTAGATGCGCCCAGCTCGTTGGCCAGACGCGACAGGTCAGTCCCGCCGCTGCTGTACTTCAGCTGGCGGGCGACCTTCGTCTGCTTGGCCTTTGCCCGGCCGCGCCCCATGGCTCGACCCCCTCGGTGACGGGGCTCGACGGCCCCAGAGTCTTGACACGCGTTCATGATCCGGAACGGACTCTCCATGGAGAGTCCGTGTCCGTAGGGCTTCAACGGTACCTGCTTCCGCGGCCATACGGTACGCCGCCCGCATTACGCGCCACTTGGCAGAACCAACAAAGCGCCCTGTCCTCGCTGGTCAACCGCGATTTTAACCTCTTATTGGCGCCCGACCCGCCGACCGGCGTGAGTCATGTCTCTCAGCCCGGTCGGCGGGCCCCGGAGAGGCTCAGTGTTGACGTGCCTCCGCCATCCGCTGTTCGGCGATCCGGTCGGCCGCGGCGGCCGGCGGAATGCCGTCTTCCTTCGCACGAGCGAATATGGCGAGCGTGGTGTCGAAGATCTTCGCGGCCTTCGCCTTGCAGCGGTCGAAGTCGAAGCCGTGGAGCTCGTCGGCGACCTGGATCACACCGCCCGCGTTCACCACGTAGTCGGGTGCGTACAGGATCGCGCGGTCCGCGAGGTCCTTCTCGACGCCGGGGTGCGCGAGCTGGTTGTTGGCCGCGCCGCACACCACCTTGGCGGTGAGCACCGGCACGCTCTCGTCGTTCAGGGCGCCGCCGAGCGCGCACGGAGCGTAGATGTCGAGCCCCTCGGTGCGGATCAGCGCGTCCGTGGAGGGGGCGACGGCGACCTCGGGGTGCCGGGCGGCGATGGCGCGTACCGATTCCTCGCGCACGTCCGTGATCACGACCTCGGCGCCGTCCGAAAGCAGGTGATCGACGAGGTGGCGGCCGACCTTGCCGACGCCCGCCACGGCCACCTTGCGGCCGCGCAGCGTCGGGTCGCCCCACACGTGCTGGGCCGAGGCCCGCATGCCCTGGAAGACGCCGAAGGCGGTCAGTACCGACGAGTCGCCCGCGCCACCGTTCTCGGGGGAGCGGCCGGTGGTCCACTCGCAGGTACGGGCCACGACGTCCATGTCGGCCACATAGGTGCCCACGTCGCAGGCCGTCACGTAACGCCCGCCGAGGGACGCCACGAACCGGCCGTAGGCCAGCAGCAGTTCTGTCCTTTGCGGGGCCTCGATCGCGTCCGGGTCGCCGATGATCACGGCCTTGCCGCCGCCGTGGTCGAGCCCGGCCATGGCGTTCTTGTACGACATGCCGCGCGACAGGTTGAGGGCGTCGGCGATGGCCTCCGCCTCGGTCGCGTACGGGTAGAAGCGCGTCCCGCCCAGGGCCGGGCCCAGGGCGGTGGAGTGGATCGCGATGACTGCCTTGAGCCCACTGGCTCGTTCCTGGCACAGCACGACCTGTTCGTGGCCGCCCTGGTCGGCGCGGAACAGAGTGTGCAGTACGTCATCGGCGCCGGTCACATCGGTCACGGTGGTGACTCCCAAGTACGAAGCGGCGGTTGACGGCCCGCCGATGGGTGGTGGCGGGCCTGGTTGAGGAGCAGGTTAAGTCCTACGCGCCCGTAGATCGGGCTCAGTGCTGAGGATCACCCCCGTGGGCGCGCAGGGGCGCACTCCCGTGGGACGATGCGGAGCATGGCGCTGGTGTCCTCGGTGATCGTTCCGTACGCGTCCTACCTGCGGGTGTACGAGCCGCTGGCCGCCTTTCCCGAACCGGAGCGCGGCCACTGGCTGCGCTATGCCGAGCGCGGGCGCACTCCTACGGCCCAGGACGAACTCCGGCGCGCGTTGGCCGACTTGGTGGCCACCCCGCCCGTCCCGGTGCCGGTGCACGAGAGCGCGGACGCGTTCGTGGCGGAGGTCGACGGGGTGGTGTGCGTCTGTCCGTGGCGGACCCGGCTGCGCGGCTGGCAGGCGCTGGAGGGGCTGGAGGGCCAGTTCCCGGCGCCGGTGCTCGACGCCGTGCTGCCCGAGGTGGTGCGCCGGCAGGCCGCGGCGGACTACGAGCGCTGGCGGGAGAAGAACCCGGACGCCCGGCCCTGGATCTTGACCAGTGTTTGGCACGTTCCTGTGAGCTGGTTCACGGTCTTTTCGGACGAAGAGCGCGAGTATGTCCGAGGTAAGGGCGCGGCGGCGCCCGTGCTGCGCTACCGCACCCCGATGGTCCAGGCCCGCCGGCGCCTGGCCAGGGCGCTCAAGGCGGTGCGGGACCACATCGACGAGGGGCCGCTGACCGAGGGCCTGGTGGATGTCGGGCGGTGGCTGGAGGAGTTCCATCCGCGCTCGATGGTCGAGCTGGACTACGGGGGGCTCGTTCATGCCCTTCCTTGGCCCGCTCTGGAGGCGGACCGCTCAGCGGCGGATGTCGCGGAGGGGGTCGCCGCGCTGCGGGCCGGCGACGAGGCGGGCGCGGAGGAGGCGTACGGCCGATTCGCGGAGCGCTGGCGGGCCGTCAAGGAGCGCCGGATGGCCAACTGAGCCGCCGGGCCGTTTTCTGAGGGGCCTTCGAACGCTTGCCTTAGGACGTAGGTCCTGATACGGGCCTTTCCCTCAAGCGTGACGGAACGCACTTATCTCACCCTTGCGCCCAGACCCCACCCTCGTGCCAAAATAGGACAAGGGGTCCGGGGAGGATCCCTTTCCGCCCAACTGAGGGTGGAATGCTCGGTATTGCTTGCTATGGGGGGTCTGACGACTCCTGATCGCTCTGTGACTGATCGTCACTGTGGCGTGACTGTCCGCTATGGCATGGTCCATCGGCTTCCGTCGCTGATGAACACCTGGGAGGGCAATTCCATCGGTTTGGCCGACGTGGCTGGACGGATGGTGTAGTTGTAGTGCCGAGGACAAGCCGTTCGTCCTATAACCGACTCGGCTCGCGTCCGCCATTTCGGGCAACGCGGGTCAAGGTGCAGAATTTAGAGGAAAGAACCGAGAAGGTTCGGTTCTCCCGAGGAGGCCGCTCATGACCGCTCGCACCCCTGATGCCGAGCCGCTGCTGACCCCGGCTGAGGTCGCCACGATGTTCCGCGTGGACCCGAAGACGGTGACCCGCTGGGCCAAGGCTGGCAAGCTCACGTCCATCCGCACGCTGGGTGGGCATCGCCGGTACCGCGAGGCAGAGGTCCGCGCACTGCTGGCGGGTATTCCGCAGCAGCGTAGCGAGGCCTGAACAACACCCCAATAAATCCGGGCGTACTGGGGCCCCCACCCCGGCCAGGCCCGCCTATAGCTCCACATGACGCATGCCCGCCCCAACGGGTCGCGTCGTCGATCGCGCTGGACTCCGCCGGGTCCAGCGCGATCTTTTTATGTCCGGGCTTGTCCGGCACGTCCGGGAGGCTCCCCACCCCTGTTCCGACTACTGCGGAAGGGGTAATTCCGCACGCTCTGGCCGACGGCCGTTCGGGGGAGTGCAATTGCATATATTAAATGGGAGCGTTGTAGGGGGTGTGTAAGTTCACCCGTTCCGGAAACTCATTCCGTGACTCCCGTCACACCGTCAAGCCCGTCCTCGTACGAGCCTCCCACCGCCGGAATGGTCGCCGGGCCGCCAATGGTCACCGGTTGGAGGGTCTTTCGTCCTCGGGGCGCGCGGCCTCGGCGGGCTCCATGGCGAGCCGCAGGAGCCGGTGGCAGACGGCGCAGTGGCGGGTGAGGTGGCGGTAGCCCGAAGCGGCCGCCAGGTGGGCGCGCAGCAGCGCCCGCGTCTCGTGCCTCGACGACTGCGCCATGCGACACCTCCCGGGGCCCGCTTCCCCTCCTTGCAGGGGTACCGGCGGCAGGTGCCCCAGTCAAGACGGAAGCCGAAAACACCGAAGCCCCGCGTCCGAAAACGGATGCGGGGCTTCAACTGCCGCGTTCTTGACGGGATTTGCCGTGTCGCTGCGCGGCAGTGCCGTGGGACGCGGCCTTCGGGGGTGTGCCCGGGAAACACCGGAGCCCGCATCCGGTGGGGATGCGGGCTCCGATTTGCTGCGGTCCTGACGGGATTTGAACCCGCGGCCTCCACCTTGACAGGGTGGCGAGCACTCCAAACTGCTCCACAGGACCTGGTTTCGCAGCCCGTTGTGCTTGGCTGCGAGTCAGACTGTACCGCAGGTCAGCTGGTCAGGTCGAACTCACGCAGAGCGATGCCCGCGCTACGGCGCCGCCGCGTCGATCGCCTTCACGATGCGCTTGTCGGAGACCGGGAACGCCGTGCCGAGCGCGTGCGCGAAGTAGCTCACCCGCAGTTCCTCGATCATCCAGCGGATGTCCAGGACCTGCTGCGGCACCGGACGCCCCTGCGGCAGCTGTTCGAGCAGCCACGCGTACTCGTCCTGCATCTCGTGGACCTTCTCCATGCGCGTGGTGTCGCGCTGGACGGCCGTCGGCATCTGCTGGAGCCGGCGGTCCACCGCGACGAGGTAGCGCATCAGGTCGGGTAGCCGGCGCAGCCCCGTCTTCGTCACGAAGCCGGGCGGCACGAGGGCCGCGAGCTGGTTGCGTACGTCCGTCACGTTGCCGACCAGGGTCAGGCTGTTCGTGGCCTTCAGGCGGCGCTCACAGGCCTGCCAGGCGGCCAGGATCTGCTGGACCTGTCCGACCGTGCGCACCGTCGCGTCCACCAGGTCCGCGCGGACCTTGTCGTACAGCTTGCGGAACGATTCCTCGTCCCAGGCCGGGCCCCCGTGGTCCGCGATCAGCTTGTCCGCGGCCGCCGTCGCGCAGTCGTCGAAGAGCGCCTGGATCGAACCGTGCGGATTGCGGGACAGGGCCAGCTTCTGCTGGTTGGTGAGCTTGTCCGAGGCGAACTTGGCGGGGTTCACCGGGATGTTCAGCAGGATCAGCCTCCGGGTGCCGCGCCACATCGCCTGCTGCTGCTCGGCCTCCGTGTCGAAGAGGCGTACGGAGACCGTCTCGCCCGCGTCGACCAGCGCCGGGAAGGCCTTCACCGGCTGGCCCGCCCTGCGGGTTTCGAAGACCTTCGTCAGGGTGCCGATCGTCCAGTCCGTGAGGCCCGAGCGCTCGATGGACTCGCCCGAGGGCCCCGCGGTGGCCCTGGCGGCCTGCGAGAGGGCCTGACGGGCCTTCGGGCGCAGCTGGAGCTTGAGCGCCTCCAGGTCCTTGTCCTCGGCGAGCTTGCGGCGCCGTTCGTCGACGATCCGGAAGGTGATCTTCAGGTGGTCCGGCACCCGGGTGAGGTCGAAGTCGTCGGCCGTGACCGGGACGCCCACCATCCGCTGGAGCTCGCGGGCGAGGGTGACCGGCAGCGGCTCCTGCAACGGCACCGCCCGGTCCAGGAACTTCGACGCGTAGTTCGGCGCCGGGACGTAATGGCGGCGGATCGGCTTGGGGAGGGAACGGATCAGCTCCGTGACGACCTCCTCGCGCAGGCCGGGAATCTGCCAGTCGAAGCCCTCGTCGGTGACCTGGTTCAGGACCTGGAGCGGTATGTGCACGGTCACGCCGTCCGCGTCCGCGCCCGGCTCGAACTGGTAGGTCACCCGGAACTTCAGCGGGCCCTGGCGCCAGGAGTCCGGATAGTCGTCCTTGGTGACCGCCCCGGCCTTCTCGTTGATGAGCATCTCGCGCTCGAAATCGAGGAGTTCGGGCTCGTCGTGCTTCTTGTGCTTCCACCAGGAGTCGAAGTGCGCGCCGGACACGACGTGTTCGGGCACCCGCCGGTCGTAGAAGTCGTACAGCGTCTCGTCGTCCACGAGGATGTCGCGGCGCCGCGCCCGGTGCTCCAGCTCCTCCACCTCGGTGAGGAGTTTGCGGTTGTCGGCGAAGAACTTGTGGTGCGTGCGCCAGTCGCCCTCGACCAGGGCGTTGCGGATGAACAACTCGCGCGAGGCCTCGGGGTCGATGCGGCCGTAGTTCACCTTGCGGTTCGCGACGATCGGCACGCCGTACAGCGTCACGCGCTCGTACGCCATCACCGCGGCCTGGTCCTTCTCCCAGTGCGGCTCGCTGTAGGTGCGCTTGACCAGGTGCTGGGCGAGCGGCTCGATCCACTCGGGCTCGATCTTCGCGTTGACCCGGGCCCACAGGCGCGAGGTCTCCACGAGCTCCGCCGACATCACGAGCTTCGGCTGCTTCTTGAAGAGCGCCGAGCCGGGGAAGATCGCGAACTTCGCGCTGCGGGCGCCCAGGTACTCGTTCTTGTCGGTGTCCTTCAAGCCGATGTGCGAGAGGAGTCCGGCGAGGAGCGAGGTGTGCACCGACTGCTCGGGCGCGTCCTCCTCGTTCAGGTGGATGCCCATGGTCTTGGCGACCGTACGCAGCTGCGAGTAGATGTCCTGCCACTCGCGGATGCGCAGGAAGTTCAGGTACTCCTGCTTGCACATCCGGCGGAACGAGGACGAGCCGCGCTCCTTCTGCTGCTCGCGGACGTACCGCCACAGGTTGAGGAAGGCCAGGAAGTCGCTGGTCTCGTCCTTGAAGCGGGCGTGCTGCTGGTCGGCCTGCGCCTGCTTGTCGGAGGGGCGCTCGCGCGGGTCCTGGATGGAGAGCGCGGCCGCGATGACCATGACCTCGCGTACGCAGCCGTTGCGGTCGGCCTCCAGGACCATGCGGGCCAGGCGCGGGTCGACGGGGAGCTGGCTCAGCTTGCGGCCCTGCTGGGTCAGCCGCTTCTTCGGATCCTTCTCCGTCGGGTCCAACGCGCCCAGTTCCTGTAGGAGTTGGACGCCGTCACGGATGTTGCGGTGGTCCGGCGGGTCGATGAAGGGGAACTTCTCGATGTCGCCGAGGCCGGCCGCGGTCATCTGGAGGATGACGGAGGCCAGGTTCGTACGCAGGATCTCGGCGTCGGTGAACTCCGGCCGGGTGAGGAAGTCGTCCTCGGAGTACAGCCGGATGCAGATGCCGTCGGACGTACGGCCGCAGCGGCCCTTGCGCTGGTTGGCGCTGGCCTGGCTGACCGGCTCGATCGGCAGGCGCTGCACCTTGGTGCGGTGGCTGTAGCGCGAGATGCGGGCGGTGCCGGGGTCGATGACGTACTTGATGCCCGGGACGGTGAGGGAGGTCTCGGCGACGTTCGTGGCGAGCACGATCCGGCGGCCCGAGTGCTGCTGGAAGACGCGGTGCTGCTCGGCGTGGCTCAGGCGTGCGTAGAGGGGGAGCACCTCCGTCGACCGGAGGTTCTTCTTGATCAGCGCGTCCGCCGTGTCGCGGATCTCGCGTTCACCGGAGAGGAAGACCAGGATGTCGCCGGGGCCCGCCGACTGGAGCTCGTCCACGGCGTCGCAGATCGCGGTGATCTGGTCGCGGTCGGAGTCCTCGCTGTCCTCTTCGAGGAGGGGGCGGTAGCGCACCTCGACGGGGTACGTACGCCCGCTGACCTCCACGATGGGCGCGTCGCCGAAGTGGCGCGAGAAGCGCTCCGGGTCGATGGTCGCCGAGGTGATGACGACCTTGAGGTCGGGGCGCCTGGGCAGCAGCTGGGCCAGATAGCCGAGCAGGAAGTCGATGTTGAGGGACCGCTCGTGGGCCTCGTCGATGATGATCGTGTCGTAGGCGCGCAGCTCGCGGTCCGTCTGGATCTCGGCGAGCAGGATGCCGTCCGTCATCAGCTTCACGAAGGTCGCGTCCTGGTTCACCTGGTCGGTGAACCGGACCTTCCAGCCGACCGCCTCGCCCAGCGGGGTGTTCAGCTCCTCGGCGATCCGGTCCGCGACCGTGCGGGCCGCGATCCGGCGGGGCTGGGTGTGCCCGATCATCCCGCGGACACCGCGACCCAGCTCCATGCAGATCTTCGGGATCTGGGTGGTCTTGCCCGAGCCGGTCTCGCCCGCGACGATCACGACCTGGTGGTCGCGTATCGCCTGAAGGATGTCGTCCTTCTTCTGGCTGACCGGGAGCTGCTCGGGGTAGCTGACCTCGGGCACGCGGGCGGACCGCCGGGCGATGCGCTCGGCGGACTTCTGGGCCTCGGCGGCGATCTCGTCGAGCACGGCCTGCCGGGCCTCGGGCTTGCGGATGCGGCGGGCGCCTTCGAGACGGCGGCCCAGACGGTGGGCGTCGCGCAGCGAGGCCCCGTCGAGCAGCGTCTGGAGATCGGCGAAGGAAGTAGACATACCTGATTCAGGATCTCACCCGCCGCGGACGAGTGGCGAACGCATTTCGGTGTCCCTGGGTGAACACCCCGTACCATTTCGGGCATGCCCCGCTCCCGTGCCCCGCGCCGCCGCCTCACCGCGGTGCTGCTGACGGTGTTCGCGGTGTTCGCGGTGGCGCTGTGCGGGCCGGCTGCCGCGACTTCGGCCGCGCCCGGCGGCGTACCCGCGCAGAAGGCGTCGGCGCCCGCGTTCGCCGGCACGTCGGGCACGCCCGGCTGCAAGAAGGGCGGGCAGAACGAGGGGTCCGAGCCCGCCGCGCCGGTCCGGGCGCGCGTCGCCCACGACCAGGCGCCGGTGCTGGAGGACCGCATCGCGCCCGGCGCGCTGTGCGGGCTCTACGCGGCCCACCGCAACCCGCCGGTGCGCGGGCCGACGCTCGTCGCGCCCTCCCCCGTCGAACTCTCGGTGCTCCGGGTCTAGAGGTCCGGTCCGCTCACCCGCGACCGCCCTTTTCCTCCCCGTACGCGTCTTTGCTGCACGCGTCCTTCCTGTACGCGCCCTGCGTACGCACCCGGAGTTCCCGCATGCCCAAGAACACGAAGCCCGCCACGCCCGCGAAGCCCGCGAAGGCTGCCACGTCCGCGAAGCCCGCGAAGGCTGCCACGTCCGCGAAGCCCGCGAAGGCTGCCACGTCCGCCAAGTCCCGCAAGCCCGGCCCGCCGCCCGCCAAGTCCCGCAAGCCGTTCCTGATCGGGGTGGCCGTGGTGGCCGCCGCGGCCGTCCTCGGGATCGCCTCCTACCAGGCGACCAACCCCGGCCCCCGGCCCGCGGTCGGCGACGCCTCCTCCACCGACGCGGCCGCCGACACCCACCCCGAGCTGACGAAGCTGGCCCGCCGTGACGCCAGGGACCCGCTGGCCCAGGGCCGCGCGGACGCCCCCGTCGTGATGATCGAGTACGCCGACTTCAAGTGCTCGTACTGCGGGAAGTTCGCCCGCGACACCGAGCCGCAGTTGGTGAAGAAGTACGTCGACAACGGCACCCTGCGCATCGAGTGGCGCAACTTCCCGATCTTCGGCGCCGAGTCCGAGGCGGCCGCGCGCGGGGCCTGGGCGGCCGGGCAGCAGGGGAGGTTCTGGCAGTTCCACGCGGCGGCGTACGCGCAGGGCTCGAAGGAGAAGGGGTTCGGCGCGGAGCGCGTCAAGGAACTCGCCAAGGAAGCGGGCGTGCCGGACGACGCCCGCTTCGCGGCGGACCTCGACAGCGAGGCCGCCAAGGCGGCGGTGAAGAAGGACCAGGACGAGGCGTACGGCCTGGGCGCCAGCTCCACCCCCTCGTTCCTGATCAACGGCCGTCCGCTGGCGGGCGCCCAGCCGATGGACGAGTTCGCGCAGGCCGTCGAGGCGGCGAAGGCGGCGGCGAAGAAATGACCCCGGACATCGGCTACTTGGCCGCGTTCCTGGGCGGTCTCCTCGCGCTCCTGAGCCCGTGCAGCGCGCTGCTCCTGCCCGCGTTCTTCGCGTACTCGATCTCCAGCCGCACCAAGCTGCTCGCCCGGACCGGCATCTTCTACGCGGGCCTGGCGACCACGCTCGTCCCGCTGGGGGCGGCGGGCTCGTACGCGGGCCGGATCTTCTACGGCCACCGCGACCAGCTCGTGCTCATCGGCGGCTGGCTGATCGTCGCGCTCGGCGTGGCCCAGATCGTGGGCCTGGGCTTCGCGAGCCGCCGCATGACGCAGCTGTCGGGGAAGATCCGCCCCACGACCGCGCTCTCCGTCTACGCCCTCGGCGCGGTCTACGGCCTGGCGGGCTTCTGCGCGGGGCCGATCCTGGGCAGCGTCCTCACCGTGGCGGCGGTGAGCGGCAGCCCGGTCTACGGGGGCCTGCTGCTCGCGGTGTACGCGCTGGGCATGGCGGTGCCGCTCTTCGTCCTGGCGCTGCTCTGGGAACGCTTCGAACTGGGCGGCCGCAAGTGGCTGCGTGGCCGGATCGTGCGGCTGGGCCGCTTCGAACTCCACACCACGTCGCTGCTGTCGGGCCTCTTCTTCATCGCGCTGGGCGCGCTGTTCCTCGCGTACGACGGGGCGACGGCCCTGCCGGGGCTGCTGGACGTCGACGACTCGTACGCGGTGGAGGAGTGGACGAAGGGCATCGGCGACGCGGTCCCGGACTGGGTCTTGCTGATGGTCCTGGCGGCGGTGGCCGCGCTGGTCCTGGGCGTTCGCGGCTGGCGGGGCCGCACCCGCGCGTCGGAGGAAACCTGAGGTGACGGGGCCCGCCCGGGGGAGGGCGGGCCCCGTCCTGGGCTTGGAATACGCCATCCTGGGCTTGGAATACGACGAAAGCCCCGACCGGATCGGTCGGGGCTTTCGGGTGGTGGCTGGGGCCGGGGTCGAACCGGCGACCTATCGCTTTTCAGGCGATCGCTCGTACCAACTGAGCTACCCAGCCACGGTGTTTCACGTGAAACACCAGCGGTCCTGACGGGATTTGAACCCGCGGCCTCCACCTTGACAGGGTGGCGAGCACTCCAAACTGCTCCACAGGACCAAGCTTGCGCGAGACCAAGTCTCGCACAGGATTGTGCGTGCCCCCAACGGGATTCGAACCCGTGCTACCGCCTTGAAAGGGCGGCGTCCTGGGCCACTAGACGATGAGGGCTAATTGGCCCGCCTGGGCGCTTCGCAGCGCGTCGGGGACGTGAGAAGCATATGGGATGCGGGGAGGTATCGCCAAAACGGTTTCCGTGGAGGTCACCGCGGGGTGGGCAGATGGCGGGCGACCTCGGCCGTGGTCAGGCCCAGACCGCCCAGCGTCACCTCGTCCCAGGCCTGGAGACGGCGGGTGGTGCGATCGAGGTACAGGACGGAGGCGCGGACCTTTTCCGGCTCCTGGTTCTGGAGCGCGCGCAGGCCCCCACCGCCCGTGGATCCCTCCACCTTCAGCCGGGTGCCCTGCTTCATGACCTCCGTCTCGCGGTGGTGGAGGTGCCCGGCGAGGACGAGCGGGACGGTGCCGTCCGTCTCGCGCCGCGGCCGGCTCGTGGGTGACCGCGATGTCGGCGGGGGTGCCGGCCCGGCTCTGGGCGCGCAGGGCGGCGGCGAGCCGGCTCCCGGCCGCACGTTCGGCCCCGTCGGGGTCGGTGTCCGCCGTCGAGCGGTCCGGGGTGAACTCGGGATCCCCCATCCCGGCGATGCGTACGCCCGCGATCGTGACGGCCTGCCCGTCGTCCAGGACGTGCGCGTTCCGCAGCCCCGCGACATAGCGCTGGGTGGCCGCCGAGTCGTGGTTGCCGCGCACCCAGACGTACGGGGCGCCGAGGTCGGGGATCGCGTCGAGGAAGCGGTTCTCGGCGGTGCTGCCGTGGTCCATGGTGTCGCCGGAGTCGATGATCACGTCGATCCGGTACTGGGTGACCAGCGAGGTGATGATGTGCCAGGCGGCCGGGTTCAGATGGATGTCGGAAACGTGCAGCACGCGCAGGGTGGCCGGGTCCGGCTGGTAGGCGGGGAGGGTGGAGGCGACGTCGTACAGCTTGGTGACGTTGGTCACCAGCTTCGCCAACTCCTGCTGGTAGACGCCGAATTCGGTCACGATCGAGCGGGCGTCGCCGACGACCTGCGGGGCCGAGGTGAGCAGCCCCGAGTACTTCGGTTCGAGTACGGACTGCGGGTTCCAGGTGGCGTACGCGCTCAGGCCGCAGGCGCCGAGCAGGGTGAGGGCGAGTCCGCCGGCGGCCAGCGCGCGGCGCGGGCGGCGGTAGACGGCGAGGCCGAGCGCGGTGGCGCCGGAGACAACCGCGACGCACGAGCGCAGCGCCACGTCCCGGGTGCCCTGCCCGACGTCGCGGGTGATCTCCTGCTGGAGCCCCGAAATCCGCTCCGGGTGGCTGACCAGCGCCTGGGCGCGCTCCGGGTCCAGCCGGTCGACGTCGACGTCCAGCCGGAGCGGCGCGAGGTGCGAGCGCAGTTCGAGGGCGCCCAGCGGAGAGACGTTGATCTTGGTGCCGCCGGTGAGCGAGGGCCGCAGCGTCATGGTGGTGTCCATGGGGCCCACGGGGGTGCGTACGTTGCCGACGACCAGCAGTCCCAGCCAGGCGCCGATCAGGACGACGCAGCACAGTCCCGCTGCCCGTGCCAGCGCCTGGCGGGTCGCGGACATGGCTCGCATGGGAGCCGTATGCCCCTGCGGGCGCGCCCGTATGCCGCCGGGTGACCGGCAATGGCCGGGTGCTGGAGATGACGTGCGAGGAGTTCGAGGAACTGCTCGGGGAGGCGGAAGTGACGGGGGGTCACGAATCCCGTCGCGTGTCTCTTCGGGGGCTCTTGGGGTGATCGCGTGACCGCCGCCGGGCTCGATCAGCCCTGGTCAGCCCCAGCCCAGCTCGTGGAGGCGGTCGTCCGCGATGCCGAAGTGATGGGCGATCTCGTGGACCACGGTCACGGAAACCTCGTGGACCACGTCCTCGGCCGTCTCGCACATCCGCAGGGTCGGGCCCATGTAGATCGTGATCCGGTCCGGCAAGACGGCCGCGTACCACTCACCTCGGTCGGTGAGCGGGGTCCCCTCGTACAGACCCAGCAGCTCCGGGTCCGACGGATCGGGTTCGTCCTCGACGAATACGGCCACGTTGTCCATGAGCCTGGTCAGCTCTGCCGGGATCTTGTCCAGGGCATCGCTGACCAGCTCTTCGAAGGCGTCGCGCGTCATCTCCAGCACACGGTCCATTGTCCGGGACGCACGCCTGTTCCGGCGGCCCGGAGAACATCAAAAAGCCGGGCAGGCGTGAGACCTGCCGGTCCCGTCGAGACCGGCGGTGGAGTTTGACGTGGCTCGGACGAATGTCGGGGGCAACCCGGGTGCGGGCCGGGCGTGTCCCCGGTGGGGGCGCGGGAGTTGGGAAGTACGACCCCGCCGCTCCCCGTCCCGGAGGTGCCCCCGTGCGCCAGTTGACCACCCCTGTCCGCCTGGCCGAGCTGGCCGTGACTGTCCTGGTGCTCGCGGCGTCGGCGGGCTGCATGAGCGTCAGGGACGACGGGGGCAGGCCGAAGCCCTCGGCCTCGGCCGGGCAGCACGGTGAGGCGGCCAGGTCCGGCGGCGGCAAGGGGGGCGAGGCGGCGGGCCGGGCCCACACCGGCAAGCACGAGGCGAAGGCGCCCGGCGGGGCGTCCGGGGCGCCGAGCCCCAGCGGGTCCGCCACGGCGCCGGGCGCGGCCGCGCCGCCGGCCGGTGCCCCGCCGAAGCCGGGCGTGCCCGCCCCGGCCAAGCCCTCGCGGGGCGGTCCCTCGCAGCCGCCCTCCGTGCCCAGCCACCCGGCCCCGAGCCCGCCGCCCTCCCCGTCGGCTCCGGCGCCGCCGCCGGTGACCGCGGACCCCTCGCCGTCCACGACCCCGGGAGCCGACACCCACAACAGCGCGCTGCGCCGCAGCAGGGTCGAGATGGATCAGGAGCCGACCGCATCACCGCAGGTGGGACCGGTTTAGGCGGACTCGGTTTGCCTTAAGGGGGTGGGGGTGCGTATGGTAGTAGATCGTTTGATCCCATTGCCCGGCGCCGACACAGAAGAGCGCCGTGTGGCGCGTACTCTCCCTAGCCGTGGCTGACCGCATCGAGGCGGTCGAATTGCGAATCACGGAGTTGACGGGCGCGTGCCGAGACTCCGGAAGGTTTCGCATTTCGCATGTCCATTTCCAGCACTGATCACTCCGTCCTGCCCGAGAACGAGAACAACGAGACCCGTGAGAACGACGTCGTCGAGGCCGTAGCGGCCTCCGACGTCATCGAGGTCGTCGAGATCGTCGAGTCCGAGGCGGACGAGAACACCGAGCCCACCGTCACCTTCGCGGACCTCGGTCTGCCCGAGGGCGTCGTGCGCAAGCTCGCCCAGAACGGGGTGACCTCCCCCTTCCCGATCCAGGCCGCGACCATCCCGGACGCCCTGGCCGGCAAGGACATCCTCGGCCGTGGCCGTACCGGTTCCGGCAAGACCCTCTCCTTCGGTCTGCCGACCCTGGCCCAGCTGGCCGGCGGCCACACCGAGAAGAAGAAGCCCCGCGCGATCATCCTCACGCCGACGCGTGAGCTCGCGATGCAGGTCGCGGACGCCCTCCAGCCGTACGGCGACGTGCTCGGCCTGAAGATGAAGGTCGTCTGCGGCGGCACCTCGATGAGCAACCAGATCTACGCCCTGGAGCGCGGCGTCGACATCCTCGTCGCCACCCCGGGCCGTCTGCGCGACCTCATCAACCGCGGCGCCTGCTCGCTCGCCAACGTCCAGGTCGCCGTCCTCGACGAGGCCGACCAGATGTCCGACCTGGGCTTCCTGCCCGAGGTCACCGAGCTGCTCGACCAGATCCCCGGCGGCGGCCAGCGCATGCTCTTCTCCGCCACCATGGAGAACGAGATCAGCACGCTGGTCAAGCGCTACCTGACGAACCCCGTCACGCACGAGGTCGACAGCGCGCAGGGCAACGTCTCGACCATGACCCACCACGTCCTCGTCGTGAAGCCGAAGGACAAGGCGCCGGTCACGGCCGCGATCGCCGCCCGCAAGGGCCGCACGATCATCTTCGTCCGCACCCAGCTGGGCGCGGACCGCATCGCCGAGCAGCTGTGCGAGTCGGGCGTGAAGGCCGACGCGCTGCACGGCGGCATGACCCAGGGCGCGCGTACCCGAGTCCTTGAGGACTTCAAGAAGGGTTACGTCAACGCGCTCGTCGCCACCGACGTCGCCGCGCGCGGCATCCACGTCGACGGCATCGACCTGGTCCTCAACGTGGACCCGGCCGGTGACCACAAGGACTACCTGCACCGTTCGGGCCGTACCGCCCGCGCCGGCAAGTCCGGTGTCGTCGTGTCGCTGTCCCTGCCGCACCAGCGCCGCCAGATCTTCCGGCTGATGGAGGACGCGGGCGTCGACGCCTCGCGCCACATCATCCAGAGCGCCGGCGCCTTCGACCCCGAGGTCGCCGAGATCACCGGCGCCCGTTCGCTGACCGAGGTCCAGGCCGACTCGGCGAACAACGCCGCCAAGCAGGCCGAGCGCGAGGTCGCCGAGCTCACCCAGCAGCTGGAGCGCTCGACGCGCCGGGCCGCCGAGCTCCGCGAGGAGGCCGACCGCCTGGTGGCGCGTGCCGCCCGCGAGCGCGGTGAGGACGCCGAGGGCGTGGCGGCCGCGGTCGCCGAGGTCGCCGCCGAGGCCGAGGCCGAGGTCGCGGCTGCTGCCGCCGCCGCGGTTCCGGCTCAGCCGGAGGCCCGCGAGTCCCGCGACGACCGTGGCTTCCAGCGCCGCGACGACCGGGGCAACTTCGACCGCCGTGACAACCGTGGCGGCGACCGTGGCGACCGCGGCGGTTTCCAGCGCCGTGACGACCGCGGTGGCGAGCGCGGTGGCTTCAACCGTGACCGTCGTGACGAGCGTCCCTCGGGCGGTTTCCGCCGTGACGACCGTCCCTCGGGCGGTTTCCAGCGTCGTGACGAGCGTCCCTCCGGCGGCTTCCGCCGTGACGACCGTCCCTCCGGTGGTTTCCAGCGCCGTGACGACCGTCCCTCGGGCGGCTTCCGTCGCGACGACCGCCCCTCCGGTGGTTTCAACCGTGACGACCGCGGTGGCGACCGTGGCGGCTTCCGCCGCGACGACCGTCCCTCGGGCGGTTTCAACCGTGACGACCGCGGTGGCGAGCGCGGTGGCTTCAACCGCGACCGCCGTGACGAGCGCCCCTCGGGCGGCTTCAACCGCGGTGGCAGCGACCGCCCGTTCAACCGCGACCGTCGTGACGACCGTCCCGCCGGCGGTGGCTTCCGCTCCGGCGGACACGACCGCCCGTACGGCCGTCGTGACGACCACCGCGGTGGCTCCAACACCGGCACGAACACCGGCTCCTTCGGTCGCCGCGACGACAAGCCCCGCTGGAAGCGCAACGGCTGAGGCACTGCCTGACGCCGCCGCCTGACGGCTCGACAGGGCCCGCACGACACCTCATCGGTGTGGTGCGGGCCCTGTTCGCGTATCCGTGGTGGCGGCAACTGAACGGGTTCGAAACCGCGCGCCGCTTCCTGTGAGTCTGCTGTTAGGGTCAAAGCGCTTGATCTGGGGGGTTATGGGAAGCCGGGGGGCTTCATCCTGCACACCGCGTTCGCCGTGTCCTCCCCTGCCTTGAAGGGTTACGGGAGAGCCACTTGAGACGTCACACCATGTTCCGCGGCGCTGTCGCGGCAGCCGCCGCCCTCGGCATCACCGCGGTCGTCGTACCACTCACCACGCAGGCGGCGGTCGCGGCCGACGCGCCGGCCGGACTGACCATCCCCGCCGAGCAGCGGCCCGACCAGAACGCGGTCGTCCTGAACGGCGCGGGAGACACCGGATACCTGTCCGGCTGGGTGCACGACGGTTTCAACTGGACGACGTACGCCGACGGAGTCACCAAGCCGCTGCCGATGCCCGCGGGCATGGAGGTGGCCTACGGGACGGGGACGGACACCGTCACCTTCAGGAGCCGTGACGGACGCAGCGTCACGCAGCGCAACATGAAGGACGGCTCGGAGCGGACCTGGACGCTGCCCGTGGGCCAGGAGTTCTTCTCGGTCTTCGGCGACACCGTGGTGACCTCGCAGAAGGACTGGAGTACGACCACGCTCCACGCGCTGACCTGGAGGAACGGCAGCGTGAACGACCGGCCGACCGCCGTGTTCGGCGACTACGTCAACGAACTGGCGTCGAACGGGGACGGCCTGTTCGCCATCACCCACTACAGCGGGTTCACCTGGGTGTACTGGCTGGACGCGTCGGGCAGCCGCCTCACCAAGCTGGCCGAGGTCGACCGCACCGAGGTGAGCGGCGGTCACGTCACCCAGTGGGCGCCCGACGGCCGGGTGAAGGTCTGGGACATGGCGGCGCTCGACAAGCCCGCCGCCCACGAGTTCACGGTCTCCGGCGACGACGACGCGCGGCTGCTCGGCACGGTCGGCGACCACGTGCTGATCGCCCGGCGCATCTCCGCGGACGGCGGTACGTACTACTCCTCCCTCAACTACCGCATCGTCGCCGTCCCGTTCGGCGGCGGCCCCGAGCGCCAGGTCCTGGAGCGCGCCACCGCGATGCCGCGGTTCACGGCGGACGGCACGATGCTGATCGGCCGGGCCGAGGGCGGCAGGAAGGGCGTCGTCGCGGTCCGGGCCCCGGGCGCCGACGGCTCCTTCTCCGTGACCGAGGTCGCGAACGCGCCGCTGGTGCGGACCGCCGGCCTCGGGATGTCCCTCGCGCAGGGGCGCCTGAGCACGCTCGACCATGTACTGGGCGACGGTGAGCGGCCCGCCCGGCTGCGCGGCATCGACCTCACGGTCACCGGCGCTCCCGCGGCGGGTGAGCGGGTGGACCGGGGCGGCGACGAGAAGGCCTTCCCCAACGGCTGCGCCGACGACAGCTGCCCCCAGCTCCAGCCCACCGGCGACGGGCGACTGGTGTACCGGGCGGCCGACGGCCTGCGGGTGGTCGACGAGGGTGCGTCGCTGCCGGGCCGGACCGTCCTGGACGGTCCGCTGTTCCGGCGCAGCGATCCGTTCCAGGTGTCCGGCCGGTACGTGGCCACCAGGCCGTACGGCGTCGAGGTCAACGACCTCGACACGGGTGAGTACGTCTACCGCGGCCCCGACTCCCAGATGTACTCCGCGTACGCGCTCTACGGTTCCACCCTGTGGGTCGAGAGTGGCACCGGCTCGGTGGACGCCATCGACGTACGCAGCGGCAAGACCCTCAGTACCGCGAAGGTGAGCGACTGCGACCTCACCTCGCTCCAGGCCAATGGCGTCAACATCCTGTGGGAGTGCGGGAGTTCGGCATCGGGGGTGTACGACAGCGCCACCGGGCGCGGCGTCGCGCTGCCCGCGCACCAGGACGCCCGGCTCGGTGACGGCTACGTCGCCTGGCAGCAGGGCGGCGTCCTCAACGTCACGGACGTGCGCGGCGGTTCGGGCACCCGGACGCTCGGCAGCCCGAAGCAGACGGCCGCGGACAAGGGCTGGGCCGTGGACCGCTTCGGCGGGCCCGTCGCCCACGTCGACGCCGAGGACGCCATTCACGTCGTCCCGACCGGCGTCCCCACCTCTGCTCTGAGCGCCATCGACGCGGACACGCCCGCCCGGGGCAACGCCAACTCCGGTTCCTGGAAGCCCCGTTGGTGGCTGAGCAAGCCCGCCGCGTCCTGGCAGCTCACCGTCAAGGACGCTATGGGTGCCACGGTCCGCACCCTGACCGGCGGACAGACCCGCGGTCTGGTGCGGCCCGACTGGGACGGGAAGGCGGATGACGGCCGGTACGCGTCGAACGGCGGCTACGCCTGGACCCTGACCGCCACCCCGGCCGACGGCCAGGGCGCGGCCCTCACCCGGACCGGCACGGTCGGCCTGACCGGCGCGGGCGCCGTCGCGCGGGACTTCGTCGGCGCGGGCGGCCCCGACGGCCGTGCCGACCTCCTCGCGCTGACCCCCTCGGGCCGCTTCGACCTGCGGACCGGACCCGGCGTCGCCACTTCGGCGCAGGCCGTCGGCGAGGGCTGGACCGGCGCGAACGAGATGGCCGCCGCCATCGCCTTCCGGGACGTGAACGGCGACCGGTGCAACGACGTGCTGGTACGCATGGCGACCGGTGAGCTGCGGGCGTACACACCGCCGTGTGGCGCCGCGCTGACGCCCTCGACGGCGTACCAGAGCCTGGGCAAGGGGTGGAACGCCTACGACACGCTGGTGTCGCCCGGGGACGTGGACGGCGACGGCCGCCCGGATCTGGTGGCCCGGACGCCCGGCGGGGATCTGTACGTCTACTCCGACAACGGCGCCCTCGGCTTCAAGGACCCGGTCAAGGCGGGCTGGGGCTGGGGCGGCCTCCTGATCGTGGGCGCGGGCGACCTGACCGGGGACGGCAGGGGCGACCTCCTGACCCGGGACTCCGCCGGTGTCCTGTGGACGTACCCCGGCAACGGCAAGGGCGGCTTCGCCGACCGGATCCGCCTGGGCGGCGGCTGGGGCGGTTTCAACTCCCTGGTCGGCGCGGGCGATCTCGACGGCGACGGCAGGCCCGACCTGCTGGCCCGGGAGAACGGCGGCTCGCTCTGGTTGTACCCGGGTGCCGGGAACGGCGCCTTCGGGGAGCGGAAGCCGCTCGGCGGTGGCTGGAACATGTACAAGTCGCTCTATTAGGCGCCACTTCGGTCCCGCGGACGCTCAGACGCGGTCATTCCATGGCTGACTGATGGCATGTCGGGCCCCCGGTGCGGGCATCACCGGGGGCATGACAACTGACGTCGGCACCACCAGCGAGGGAACACCGGGGTCGGACGAGGAACGCCTGGCACAGCTGGGCTACAAGCAGGTCCTCGCGCGCCGGATGTCGGCGTTCTCCAACTACGCCGTCTCGTTCACGATCATCTCGGTGCTCTCCGGCTGCCTGACGATGTACGCGTACGGCATGAAGACCGGCGGCCCGGCCCTGATCACCTGGGGCTGGGTCGCGGTGGGCCTCATGACGCTCGTCGTCGGCCTCGCGATGGCTGAGATCTGTTCGGCCTACCCCACCTCGGCGGGCCTGTACTTCTGGGCCCACCGTCTGGCCCCGCCGCGCCAGGCCGCCGCGTGGGCGTGGTTCACGGGCTGGTTCAACGTGCTCGGCCAGATCGCCGTGACCGCGGGCGTCGACTTCGGCGCCGCGTCGTTCCTCGGGGCGTACCTGAACCTCCAGTTCGGCTTCGGGGTCACCCCGGCCCGAACGATCCTGCTGTTCGCGGCGATCCTGCTCCTGCACGGCCTCCTGAACACCTTCGGCGTGCGCATCGTCGCGTTCCTCAACGGCGTCAGCGTGTGGTGGCACGTGCTCGGCGTCGCGGTGATCGTGGCCGCGCTCGCGCTGGTCCCCGACCACCACCGCTCCACCTCGTTCGTCTTCACGAAGTTCGTGAACGAAACCGGCTTCACCAACAGCGTGTACGTCGTGCTGATCGGCCTGC
Organism: Streptomyces sp. NBC_01431; assembly: GCF_036231355.1. Classification (NCBI taxonomy): domain Bacteria; kingdom Bacillati; phylum Actinomycetota; class Actinomycetes; order Kitasatosporales; family Streptomycetaceae; genus Streptomyces; species Streptomyces sp. NBC_01431. Next base: position 3,892,428 of record NZ_CP109496.1, on the reverse strand, counting down.
TGATGGCGCAGTACACCTTCACCGGGTACGACGCCTCCGCCCACATGACGGAGGAGACCCACGACGCCTCGACGGCGGGCCCGAAGGGCATCGTCCGCGCGATCTGGACGTCCTGGATAGCGGGCCTCGTCCTCCTCCTCGGCTTCACGTACGCGATCGGCGCGTACGACACCCAGCTGAACTCCGACACCGGCGCGCCCCCCGCCCAGATCCTCTTGGACTCACTGGGCGCGACGGGCGGCAAACTGCTCCTGCTGGTGGTGATCGGCGCGCAGCTCTTCTGCGGGATGGCGTCGGTGACCGCCAACTCGCGCATGATCTACGCCTTTTCACGCGACGGCGCGCTGCCCTTCTCCCGGCTCTGGCACACGGTGAGCCCCCGCACCCGCACACCGGTCGCGGCGGTCTGGCTGGCCGCCGGGGCCGCGCTGGTCCTGGGCCTGCCCTACCTGATCAACGTGACGGCGTACGCGGCCGTGACCTCGATCGCGGTGATCGGCCTCTACATCGCCTATGTGATCCCGACCCTGCTGCGCCTGTTCCGTGGAGATTCCTTCGCCCGCGGCCCCTGGCACCTGGGCCGCTGGTCGCGCCCGGTCGGCATCCTGGCGGTGGCCTGGGTGGCGGTCATCACAGTCCTGTTCATGCTGCCGCAGCTCTCCCCGATGACCTGGGAGAACTTCAACTACGCCCCGGTCGCGGTGCTCGCCGTCCTGGGCTTCGCGACGGCCTGGTGGCTGGCCTCGGCCCGCCACTGGTTCCTGCGCCCGACGGCCGACGCGACACCCCGCGCCTGACCCGCGACGGGCCCGGCAACCGATACCCGATCGGCTGCCGGGCGGCGTCCGGCTATGCTCATGGGTGACTCGCCAAGGGCCATTAGCTCAATTGGCAGAGCAGCGGACTTTTAATCCGTTGGTTGTCGGTTCGAGTCCGACATGGCCTACATCGAGTGGGGTCAGGGGTTTACCCCTCTGACCTGCGTCTGAGCGCCCCGGCCGGGGATCATTGGCTGGGGCGCTCCGGCGTTTCGGGGCGATGTTGTGCGACGTCGAGCGTGGCCCCGTGCAAGGAAGGGCGCCGAGTAGCTGATCGGGGCGTGGATCGCGAGGCAGGGCACGGCATGCGGGAGCGGTCGGAGTGCGGCTCGCCATGCTCAACTGGCTGTGGCGATCACGGAGTTGACAGGGCTACGCTCGTCAATGCGAGGCGGGGCCTCGTACGAGGAAGTCGGGCGGGGCGACGGCGACGAGGACCGTCCGAAGAGGCTGTCTGACTGACTGCGCATGATCGGTGGGCGCAAGGGGGCACCGGCCGCGCAGGTGTAGCAACGAGCGCTTTGATGCGTCCAAAGCCTCAGTAAGGCCACATCCATGTGGCCGAGCTGAGGCAACCCTGCCATCGGTCCGGCCACTCTTACGAAAGGGATTGGGACCGGTGAAACTCTCCCCCTTCGCCGCGCAGGTGCTCCTCGTCGTCCTGGCGCTCGTGTCATCCGCCTTCGTTGCCGTGGTCGCCGGCGTATTGAGCTACGCCGCCGGTACGGACATCGCGGGCTCGGTGCTCTACGGCGGTGGCGCTTTCATCCTCTGGATGACGCTCTCCGTCACCGTTCTCACCGCGCTCGGACTCCTCGGCGGAGCCGGTAACAGCAGCCCGTAGGCAGGGTCGGCTGCTGGTGCTGGTGCTGGTGCTGGTGCTGGTGCTGGTGCTGGTGCTGGTGCGGGCTGCCGCGTGCCCGTGACGCGGGCCTCGCTGCCAGGTTGCCCAGGGCGCGATCCGCAGCCGCGGCACCGGCCGGGCGCGGCGCCGTTCGCGGGAAGCACCTGCGGGAAGCACCGTTTCGGGGGCGGGCATCGTCGCGCCGTCAGGTTGCCCGGGGTGCGATCGGCAGCCAGGCCACCAGCCCGGCGGCGTCGTAAAGTACCGGCACGTGACCGACACCACCGGACTCGGACCGGCCGAACTCGCCGTTCTCCTCGATGCCGTTCGCGGGTCCGCCGCGCGGCTCGGTGACACCCTCGACGGGCTCACCGACCAGCAGGCCCGCGAGCCGTCCGCGCTGGCCGGATGGAGTCGTGGGCACGTCCTCACCCATCTCGCCCGCAGCGCCGACGTCTACCGGTGGCTGCTGGCCCTGGCGCGTACCGGCGCCGAGCCCGGACCGCGTGCCGACACTCCCGCGCTGGAGCGCGCGCTGCGCGAGGGGGCCGGGCGCGATGCCGCGACCCTGGTGGCCGACGTGCGGGGCAGCCTGGAGGGCTTGTTCGACGAGGCCGCGGCGATGCCGGGCGGGCGGTGGAACACCCTGGTCGCCGCTCTCGCGGGCTGGCGGCACCCCGCCTGGTTCACCCTCCACCGGGCGCGGCGCGAACTCGAAACCCACCACGTCGATCTGAACCTCGGCCACACCGTCGCCGACTGGCCCGCCGACTACGTCGCCTGGGCCCTCGACGGCACCGTCGCGGCGCTGGCCGTACGCGGCTTCCCCGTCGCCCGCATCGAGGCGACCGACCTCGGCCGGTCCTGGCCGATCGGCCGGGGCGGCCCCACCGCCGCGGGCCCGAGCCGGGACCTCCTCGCCTGGCTCGCCGGCCGCGGTACGGCGGCCGGACTCCACGCGGACCATCCGCTGCCGACCCCGCCGTCCTGGCCGCTTCCCCCGGCCCCCGGCTGGGCCTGACAACGGCCCTCCCTCTGCGTCGACTTACGTTCCTGATCTCTGTTGCGCGTCGGTGACAGAGTGAAGGTTATTTGGGGATCGATGCTGCGCGAAGATGGGCACATCGCAGCAACCGGGGGGATGCAGTACCGGCCAGGCGGCGATCACTTCGCACCACCTCCGGACCGGCCCGGCGCTCTGCCGAGGCTCGTCCGAACTTCTCTCGTCTTCGCCGACTGCCGCCGCGCAGAACGCTCTTGTCGATCCTTGGGGGGATCCGCCATGTCCGCTCGTACCGACCGCTCCTTCCGTCCCGCGGCCGCCGCTGTCGTCGCCGCCGTCGCCGGCACCGTACTGCTGCCGATGTCGGCGCAGGCCGCCACCGCCGGCGACGCCCAGCGCCCGCTGCTCATGGAGATGGGCACCCCGGCGCCGAACGGGCCGCTGACCCGCGGCGGGGCGACCGAGACGTTCGAGCTGACCGTGCGGAACCCGACGGACAAGGCGCAGCCGTTCCACCCGTGGCTGCTCGGCGACGCGGCCGGGGCCAGCCCGGTGCAGAAGGAGGACATCGTCTTCAACGTCGACGCGGTGGACGCGCCGGCGACCAAGTCCTTCGTCGGACACCAGGACGGCGGCTGGCAGGGCCTGTTCTACCCGGCGTCCGGCAAGGGTGTCGGCGATGGCTTCCAGGTCCCGGCGAACGGCAAGCTGACCTGGAAGGTCACCATCGGCCTCGCCGCGAACTACCCCACCAACGACGGTGACTTCACGCTGACGGCGGCCAGCCTCAACGGTGAGGTGGCGCAGAGCCACCAGGCCTCCCGCGTCTTCAAGGCCGACCCGCAGATCAAGACGGGCCACCTCACGACCTGGTTCGAGAAGAAGCCCGGCGCCACCACGGACGCCCCGGGCACCCGCCAGTACCTGGACCTGAAGTACCGGGCCACCGGCGAGGGCGTGTTCAACACCGAGCTCAACACCATCCTGACGCTGTCGTACGCCGGCGCCCAGGTGAACCACCCCGACTTCCGGGTACAGGGGCTGATCGACGGCCGCTGGCAGGACCTGAAGACCGACGGCGCCAACATCACCGTTCCCGCGATCGAGAAGGGCTTCGGCGCCGCGAAGGGCGTACGCACCCTGCCGCTGCGGATCAACCTGGGCCTCAGGACGCAGCTCAAGAGGGTCACCCCGGTCACCGCGGAGGCCCGGGTCTCGCTCGCCTCGGGCAACACCTACCCGTTCGACTTCGCGCAGGCGCGCTTCTCGCTCGGCCCGGTCGAGCAGCCCACCGCGCCCACCGGCAAGCCGTCCGCGAAGCCCTCCGGCACGCCCGCCACGAAGCCCGCCGAGCCGGCCTCGTCCAGCACTCCGGCCGTCACCGCGAACAACGCCGCCCTCAGCACCACCTCGGCCACCGGCAGCCTCGCCCACACCGGCGCCGACTCCCGCACCGGTCTGTACGCCGGTGTCGCCGCCGCCCTCGTCGCCCTCGGCGGAGCGTTCGCCTGGCTGGGCGCGCGCCGTCGCCGCGGTTCGAGCATGTGATCCCTACGCAGTGCGACTCCGAGGGGCCCGGCGCTTCAACTGCCGGTCCCCTCAGGCGTGTTCAGTGCCCCGCGGTTCGGCGAGGCCGGCGGTGGCGGGGGGTTCCGCCGCGGCGATGAGGGCGACCAGGTGGGGGCAGCGCGGGGAAGCGGGACGCCTCGTGCGCGACCGCTGTCACGGATTCGCCCGCCCCTGTCACGGCATTCGTCCGTCCCCGGGGACGCCAGGGCGAGAGGCCGTCGGGAGGGGTGCGCCGTAAATGGTTCGGAGCACCCCTCCGAATGACGTACAGTTGTGTTTACCGACGCGGGGTGGAGCAGCTCGGTAGCTCGCTGGGCTCATAACCCAGAGGTCGCAGGTTCAAATCCTGTCCCCGCTACTGACCGAAGAGGCCCGGCACTTTCGAGTGCCGGGCCTCTTCGCATTCCCGGATGATCCGGAGCGTTCCCGGAACCGGCGCGTTTCCCGATCCGGCGCGTTCCCCGATCCGGTGCTTGACCTTTACGCAACGTCAAGATCTAGCGTGATCGGTGTGAACGGCAAGGAGTGGTCGATCCAGGAGATCGCCAAGAAGGCCGGGACGACGAGCCGCACGCTTCGGCACTACGGAGAGCTCGGCCTGCTCGTTCCGAGCCGGATCGGAAGCAACGGTTACCGCTATTACGGGCAGGACGCCCTGGTCCGCCTCCAGCGGATTCTGCTCCTGAGGGAGCTGGGCCTTTCGCTGCCGGTGATCGGTGAGGTCCTCGAAGGCGAGCGCGATCCGGCCGCCGCGCTGCGGACCCATCTGCACCTCCTCGAACAGGAGCGCGCGCGTATCGCGCGGCAGATCGCCTCGGTGCGGACCACCCTGCGCAAGACCGAGGAAGGGGAAGAACTCATGGCCGAGGAAGTGTTCGACGGCTTCGAGCACACGCGGTACGAGGAGGAGGTGAGCCGTCGCTGGGGTCGGGACGCCTACGAGAAGGGCGACCGCTGGTGGCGCTCGCTCAGCGAGGAGCAGAAGAAGGGATTCCGGGAGGAGCACGAGTACATCGCGCGCGACTGGGGCCGCGCGCACGCGGCCGGCCTGCCCGTCGACGGCGAACAGGCGCAGGACATCGCCCGCCGCCATGTCGTCTGGCTGTCGCACACCCAGACCGCCACCAGGTCGTACGTCGCCGCTCTCGGCCAGATGTACGTCGACGACCCCCGCTTCGGCGCCAACTACGACCAGCACGGCGCGGGCACGGCGGAATTCGTACGGGATGCCCTGAAGGTGTACGCGCAGCGGCACCTCTCGGACGGCTGAGCCGCCCGGCGCGCATGCGGAGGGTAGCTTTGCGTGCGCCATGAGTGAGTGTGCGGTAGTTCCGAGGAGAGGCACGCGGGCACGGACCGCCGTGCTGCTCGCCCTCGTGCTCGGCGTGGTCGGGCTGGGCGGGTGTGACCAGGTGCGGGAGGCTCGTCCCGTGAAGGAGGGTCCCGCGAAGGGTGTGGTGGTGGCTCCGGCTGTGATCGGCCCTGGGCGCGGTTGCCGACTGGGCACCGGTGACTGGTCCGGGCCGCCGTGCGGATCCGACCGGGCGGCCGACCATCGCCACACCAGGGGGAGTTGCGCCCGCGGCCGACCGGGCTCACATCGCTGCCGCCGGCAGTGAACCCAGCTGCGCCCCCGGCGCTCCGGTCGGGCGCGATGCCCGTTGTGGGGGTGCGGCTCTGGTCGGACTCGGTGCCCCTGGGGTTCGGGGCCCGCTTGGGGGGCGGTTGTGAGGGCGCGGCTCTGGCCGGCCCCCGTACCCGGGCCGGGGCCCGGCGCCCGTTGTGACGCGGCGCCTCCCTGCCCGGCCCGGTACCCGCTCGGGTGTGGCGGAGTCGCCTTCGGCGGGGGGACGGGGCAGGCTGGACGGGTGCGGCAGCGAACAGAGGGCGAGAGGCGCCTGGTACGGGCGCTACCCGTACTGCTCATCGTCGTCGGCTTTATCTTCGACGCCTCGACGCCGCCCGAACTGACCGCCGCCGCCCTGTTCGCGGGCGCCCCGTTGATCGCCGCCCCGTTCTACTCGGGCCGCGCGACCGCCGCCATCGGGGCGGGCTCGCTGGTCGCGGTCGTCGGGCTCTGGTTCATACAGGACCTCCCCAACCTTGGCGAAGGCGCCAGCGAGCTGTTCACCGTGCTCACGGTGGGCGGCCTGGCGCTCGTCATCAACCGCATCCTGCGCCGCAGCGACGAACAACTGGCGTCCGCCCGCGTCATCGCGGAGACCGCGCAGCGCGCCGTGCTGCCCACGCCCGCCTCCCGCATCGGCGGCCTCCACGTCGCCGCGCGGTACGAGGCGGCGCAGGCCGACGCCTTCATCGGCGGGGACCTGTTCGCCGTGCAGGACACCCCCCACGGGGTGCGGCTGATCGTCGGGGACGTACGGGGAAAGGGGCTCCAGGCGGTGGAGGCCGTCGCCGTGGTGATCGGCGCCTTCCGCGAGGCTGCCGAACAGGAGTCCTCCCTGGAGGCGGTGGCCCGGCGGCTGGAGCGGGCGCTGGCCCGCGAGGGCACCCGGCGTGACCGGCTCGACGCGTTCGAGGGGTTCACCACCGCGCTGCTCGGCGAGATCCCGCGCGGCGACGGCACCGTACGCCTGGTGAACCGGGGGCACCCCGAGCCGTTGATGCTGCACGCGGACGGGGCCCTTGACGTGCTCGTCCCGGCGGAACCCGCGCTGCCGCTCGGCATGGCGGACCTGGGGGTGTGGCCGGACCGGTCCGACGAACGGTCGTTCCCGGCGGGGTCGACGCTGCTGTTCTATACGGACGGCCTGTCCGAGGCGCGCGACGCCGAAGGCGTCTTCTACGACCCCCGCGCCCGGCTGCTCGGAGCGATCTTCCCCGGTCCGGACGAGGTTCTGGACGCGCTCGTGGACGACGTACGGCGCTACACCGGCGGGGGCACCAACGACGACATGGCGCTGCTCGCGGTGAACCGGCCCATCGAGGGCCAGCCCGACCGGCGCCGCACCGTCAGGATCGTGAAATGAGTGCGGCGAGAGCCGGTCACCGTGGGTGCCCGTGGGGTATCCCTCCGCATAACATTTGACACACCGTCAGGAATGCCGGGTGACGCGAGCCGCGCTGAATCGCCGTCAACTCGCCCGGTTTGACCCGGCTGTGGGTACTAAGTCCAGGCCGCGGCCGTTAACGATCAGTGAGAACGGCTTGGAATCCGGACCGGGTGTCTATTAACGTTCGATAACGCAGCGCGGTCGGCCCAGCCGCCGCAACGGCGGCACCGCGCGCATGCGCCGAATCCCGCAAGGGAACCGGGGAACCACCAACTTGGGGTGAATCGGGCGCCTTCGCGGGCGCTCGTAGGAGACCTTCCTGCTCCGAACCCGTCAGCTAACCCGGTAGGCGAGAAGGAAGGAAAGGAGCGCGCCCTCGTGGCGTCCAACGAGCCTGCCCTCGACACCCCGATTTCTCCCGATTCCCTGTACGGCGATGCGCCGGACCAGAGCGAGACGTGGGAGGAGTGGGACCCGACCGCGGAGTCCATACGCCCGGTACGCGGCCGGCACCGGGTGGCCAAGCAGCGCGGCGGACTCGCACGCAGCTCCACCGTGCTCGGCGTCGGCGTCATCGCCGCGGTCGGCGCGGGCGGCATGGCCACCGCGCAGACCAAGCCGCCGGTCTCCATCTCGCTGCCCGACTCGCTCACCAAGAACCTGCCGGACCTCGGGTCGCTGCCCGGCGTCGGCGAGCTCGTCTCGCACGACGCCCCGAGCACCCCGAAGACCGAGGCGGCGCGGGCCGACCAGAAGATCGCGGCCTCCCCGCTGACCATGACCGGGCTCTCCACCGCCGAGGCCGAGCAGGGCGCCACCGACGCCGGTGAGGCGCTGCGCGCCCGCATCCTCCAGCAGGCCGAGCAGCAGAAGGCGGGCGCCGTGGCCGAGGCCAAGGCCGCCGCCCAGAAGGCCGCCGCGGAAAAGGCGGCCGCGGAGGCCAAGGCCAAGCAGGACGCGGCGGCGGCCAAGGCCGCGGCGGACAAGAAGGCGGCGGCGGAGGCCGCGGCGAAGAAGGCCGAAGAGGAGCGGCTGGCCAAGCTGGCCGCCAGCTACTCGCTGCCGGTCGGCTCGTACACGATCACCTCCACGTTCGGCGAGGCCGGCTCGATGTGGGCCTCGGGCCACCACACCGGCCTCGACTTCGCGGCCCCGACGGGCACGCCGATCAAGGCGGTTCACTCCGGGACGGTCAAGTCGGCGGCCTGGGCTGGTGCGTACGGCTACCGCACGGTGATCACGCTCGACGACGGCAGCGAGCTCTGGTTCTGCCACCAGTCGTCGATCGCGGTCAGCGCGGGGCAGAAGGTGGCGACCGGGGACGTCATCGGGCGGGTCGGCGCGACCGGCAACGTCACGGGGCCGCACCTCCACCTGGAGGTCCACACCCCGGACGGCACGGGCATCGACCCGATGACATGGCTCCAGTCCAAGGGCCTCAATCCCTGATCCGTGCGGGGTTGGGAATCCAAAGGGTCTCAATCCCTGACCGTGCGGGGTTGGGAATCCAAAGAGCCTCAACTCCTGATCCGTGCGGGGTTCGGAATACCGCACGGCGCACGGGAGTTGATCAACCCATGACTTCTCTCCGTGCGCTAGGCAGTTCCGACCTCTCCGTCTTCCCGCTCGCCCTCGGCGGCAACGTCTTCGGCTGGACGGCCGACGAGGACCAGTCGTTCGCCGTGCTCGACGCCTACACCTCGGGCGGCGGCAACTTCATCGACACCGCCGACGCCTACTCGTACTGGGCCCCCGGCCTGTCCGGCGGCGAATCCGAGACGATCATCGGGAAGTGGACGGCGGCCCGCGGCAACCGGGACGACGTGGTGATCGCCACCAAGGTCGGCGCCCACCCCGAGTACAAGGGGCTGTCCGCAAGCACCATCAAGGCGGCCGCCGAGGAGTCGCTGCGCCGCCTCGGCACCGACCACATCGACCTGTACTACACGCACTACGACGACCCCACCGTGTCCGTCGAGGAGATCATCACCGCCCTCGACCAGCTGGTCCGGGACGGCAAGGTCCGCGCGATCGCCGCCTCCAACATCACCCCGGCGCGGCTCCAGGAGTTCCTGGACTTCTCCGACCGCGAGGGCCTCGCCAAGTACGTGGCACTCCAGCCGCACTACAACCTGGTCTCCCGCGACACCTACGAGGGCGCCCTCCAGGAGACCGCGTCCCGCGCGGGCCTGGCCGCCGTCCCCTACTACGCGCTGGCGTCCGGCTTCCTCACCGGCAAGTACCGGCCGGGCCAGCGGGTGGACAGCGCCCGCGCCGAGGGCGCGGGCAAGCACCTTCAGACCGAGCGGGGCCGCAAGGTGCTCGCCGCGCTCGACAGGATCGCGCAGGAGCGCGGCGCCGAGATCGCCACCGTCGCACTGGCCTGGCTGGCCGCCCGGCCCACCGTCGCCGCCCCCATCGCCTCGGCCCGTACGGTCGAGCAGCTGCCCGCGCTGCTCGCGGTCGCCGACCTTGAGCTCACCGACGCCGAGGTCTCGGCGCTGACGGTCGCCTCCGCGTAGGCGTGGGTCCGATGCGGCGGTGCGCGCCTCAGCGTAGGTAGGGGTTGTACTGCGCCGGACCCGGCAGCGGGGCCTGCTGTCCGTACGGCGCGTACTGCGCGTACTGCGCGTACTGCGCGTGCTGGACGTAGGGGTGCGGCGGGGCGAACTGCGGCGGTATCCAGATGCGGCCCGTCGCCCCCGCCGCGTACAGCAGCGCCGGGGCCGCGACCGGCTTGCGCTCCCACAGATGGTGGAGGAGCTCCTGCTCGCGGGCCGTGAAATCCGGGGCCGGGCCCATCGCGCCCGGACTCCGGTAGGCGCGGTGCCGCAAGAAGGCGAGCGAGGTCGCGAACGCCTCGTACTCGGCGACCGTCCGAGCCGCCGGCTTCCCGCCGAAAGTCCGGTGCGCGAAGTCCCGCGCGGTCGCGCGCGCCCGCATCGAGGACAGCGCGAGCGGCTCAGCGGGCCCCAGCCAGCCGGCCGCCGCGTACGCGGGCAGCTCGGCGGCGACCGTACGCAACTCGCGCTGTCGGCTCCATATCGCGAGCCAGGTGAGCAGCCCGAACACCGGCACCATGAAGGCCCCGTACACGATGTAGAAGCCGTACGGCCCGAACAGCGTCGAGCTGTTCCACAGGGCGTGCATGCCCATCGCCAGCAGCAGACCGAGCATCGGGAACATGATGCGGCGCAGCCGTCTGCCGGGCGGCGACAGCGCGGCCACGCCGAAGCCGATGCCGGTGAGCACGGTGAACAGGGGATGCGCGAAGGGCGACATGACGACCCGTACGAAGAAGGTCGCCGCTGTGGTCGAACCCCCGGTGTGGCTCGCCTGGTCCTCGCCGAAGGCGTTGCCCAGGTACAGGATGTTCTCGGTGAAGGCGAAGCCGGTCGCGGTGAAACCGGCGAAGACCACGCCGTCGACGATCCCCGTGAAGTCCCGTCTGCGGAACAGGAACAGCAGCAGGACGGCCGCCGCCTTCGCGCTCTCCTCGACGATCGGGGCTATGACGCTCGCGCCCAGGTGATCGGCCGATGAGGGGTCGGCGGTGGCCGTGGCTATCCAGCGCGTCGCGAACGAGTTGGCGATGATCGCCACCAGCGCGGCGGCGCAGGCGCCCCACGCCAGGGCGAAGAACAGGTTGCGCCAAGGGCCCGGGTCCACCCGGTCCAGCCAGCGGAACGCGGCGCCGAGCAGCGGCACCGGCAAAACCGCGAGGCCGAGCCCCACCAGGAAGCCCTCCGTGCCGGTCTGTGCCCGGACGAGCGCGAGGATGACCAGACCGCACAGCGCGAGCAGGGTGATCAGCGCGCCCGCGCGGACCGCCTTGGAGCGCCAGAAGTCCCGGCGCGGCCGGTAGCGCCACTTCGCCCGGTCGGGCACCGCGTCGAACCGTGGCTCGTCCGCGCACGCCGGAACCGGCCGTCCCGGAAAGGCCGGGTCGGCCTGTTGGGGCGGCTGCCCGGGGTACGGGCGATGCGGTAGCGGCTCGAAGGACACCAGACGACCCTAACGAGGGTCACTGACAATCCGCGACGGTGCCTGCACTACGCGCTGCGCCCGACCCGGCGGAACAGGAGGTCGTGCACCACGTGCCCCTTGTCGAGCCCCTGGCCCTCGAACCGGGTCAGCGGCCGGAACGCGGGCCGCGGCGCGTAGCCGCCGCCCTCCACGGTGTTCTCGAAGTCCGGGTGCGCGCTCAGCACGTCGAGCATCTGCTCGGCGTACTCCTCCCAGTCCGTCGCGCAGTGCAGTACGGCGCCGGGCTTCATCCGGGTCGCGGCGAGCGAGAGGAACTCGGGCTGGATCAGGCGGCGCTTGTGATGGCGCTTCTTGGGCCAGGGGTCCGGGAAGTACACGCGCATCCCGTCCAGGGCGTCCGGCTCCAGCATCTCGCGCAGCAGGATGATCGCGTCGCCGTTGGCCACGCGGATGTTGGTCAGGCCGGCCCGCTCGGCGAGGCCGAGGAGGTTGCCCTGGCCGGGGGTGTGCACGTCCACGGCGAGGATGCCGGTCGACGGGTCCTCCGCAGCCATCTGCGCGGTGGCCTCACCCATGCCGAAGCCGATTTCGAGGACGACGGGAAGCCCGTCGAACAGCGCGGCCGGGTCGATCTTCCGCATGCCGTCGATGTCGAAGCCCCACACGGGCCAGAGCCGCTCCAGGTACTCACCCTGGCCGGTGGTGACGCGGCTGCGGCGGGGCTGGAAGCTGCGGATGCGGCGTTCGTGGTGCGAGCCGGCCGGGTCTGCGGCGGGGCCGCCGGGGAAGCGGGGCGCTTTGTCGCGCGGCAGGACCTTTTCGGCTGCCGGGGCCGGGGCGGGGGATTCTGGGGTGCGGGGCTGCTCAGACACAATGCGGCCGATTCTACGTGGGCGGGGGTGCTCGGGGCGCTGGCGTGACCCGGGGGCGGTTCTCTCACCCGCCCGCCCGTGACGGGGGTTGGATCGGCTGAGCCCCGGGCCCGCCCGCCCCAGACCATGCGGGGCTGCACCCCCGCACCCCTTTCGGTGCTCTGCCCCGGACCCCGGACCCCGGACCGCGAGCCGCTTCCGCGTCTGTTCGGTCGGGTGCGGGCCGTCTGTGGCTGGTCGCGCAGTTCCCCGCGCCCCTGTTGTGCTTGACCGTCTGCGTTGGGTGCGGGCCGTTGGTGGTTGGTCGCGCAGTTCCCCGCGCCCCTGATTGGGCGGGCCGTCTGTGCGCGGGGTTTATACGGCGTCCAGCGTTGCCAGGATTCTCTTCGCTACTTCTCTTCCGATCGGGAGGGAGGCTGTTGCCGCTGGGCTTGGGGCGTTCAGGATGTGGACTGTGCGGGGGGCTTCGCGGATCAGGAAGTCGTCCACCAGGGTGCCGTCGCGCAGGACCGCCTGGGCTCGGACGCCGGCCGGGGCCGTGCGCAGGTCGGATTCCTCGACGGCGGGGAGCAGTCGGCGTACCGCGTCGGTGAAGGCGCGCTTGGAGAGCGAGCGGTGCAGCTCGCCCGCGCCGTACCGCCAGTGTCTGCGGGCTATGTGCCAGGTGCCGGGCCATGCGAGGGTGCCGGCGAGGTCGCCGGGGCGCACCGTCCGCCAGTCGTAGCCCTCGCGGGCCGCGGCCGGCACGGCGTTGGGGCCGACGTGGACCGAGCCGTCCACACCCCGCGTGAGGTGGACGCCGAGGAACGGGAACGCCGGGTCGGGCACCGGGTACACGAGCCCCTTGACCAGGCCGGGCCGGGCCAGCTCGTAGTACTCGCCGCGGAACGGCACGATCCGCACCCCCGGCTCGTCACCCGCGAGCCGGGCCACCCGGTCGCTGTGCAGACCCGCGCAGTTCACCAGGGTCCGCGCGCGCAGCACCGTGCCGTCCGCCGTGCGCAACGCGACGCCGTGCGAGGGGCGCCGTGCGATCCGGACGACCTCCGCCCCGTACCGCACCTCGGCGCCCGAGAGCTCGGCGAGGCGGGCCGCCACCGCCCGGTAGTCGCACACCCCGGTCGTGCCGACATGGATCGCGGCGAGGCCACGGACCTCCGACTCGTACTCCGCTATCTGCGCCGGGCCCAGCTCCCGCACCGGGATGCCGTGCTCGCGGCCGCGCTGGACCAAGGCGTGCAGCCGCGGCAGTTCGGCGCGCTCGGTCGCCACGATCAGCTTGCCGGTGACCTCGTGCGCGATGCCGTGCCGCGCGCAGAACTCCACCATCTCGGCCGCGCCCCGCACCGCGAAGCGCGCCTTGAGCGAGCCCGGCCGGTAGTAGATGCCGCTGTGGATGACGCCGCTGTTGCGCCCGGTCTGGTGCCGGGCGGGGCCGCTCTCCTTCTCCAGGACCACCACCCGGGTGCCGGGTGAGGCCTGGCTGAGCGCGTAGGCCGTCGACAGGCCGACGATTCCGCCGCCGACCACCAGCACGTCGCAGTCGTACGTCGTCACCCACACACCTCCCGCCCCGGCCGCGTCCTGTCCGGGGGACCGCCCCGGACCTCCTCCTCCACATACTGCACTGACCCACTGACAATCCCGGTAAACGCCCGGTGGAAGTGATCTAAGCCGGGGTCACCAGGAGGGGCCTGGCCCGCTCGCGCAGCTCGGCCACCCGCGGCTCGTCCCCGTACGGCTCCAGGCGGTGCAGCAGATCGCGTACGTACTCGGTGGTGCGGGCCGAGGAGATGCGGCCCGCCACCTCCACCGCCCGGGTGCCCGCCGCGCACGCCGCGTCCAGGTTCCCCGACTCCAGCTCGGCGACCGCGCTCACCACCAGGCGCAGCCCGTGCGAGCGGACGAACTCCTCGGTGGGCCGCGAAAGCGCCTGCTCGGTGAAGCGGCGCACCTGCCGGGGCGCCTTCAGGTCGCGGTAGCACTCGGCCGCGTCCGCCGCGAAGCGGTCGTAGGAGTAGAAGCCGAGCCAGGACGGGTCGCAGTCGCCGTCCCGTGAGCGCTCGAGCCAGGACTCGGCCGCCTTCAGCGCGGCCTCCGCCGGGTGCCCGTCGCCGGCCTTGGCGTGGGCGCGCGCCTCCACCAGGCGGAAGAAGGACATGGTGCGGGCGGTGGCGAGGCCCCGGTTGCGTTCGACGGCAGCCTGCGCGAGGTCGACGCCCTCGTCGGCGAAGCCGCGGTAGGTGGCCTGGAGCGACATCGAGGCCAGTACGTATCCGCCGAGCGGTACGTCGGCCGCGGCGCGGGCGAGGCGCAGCGCCTGGATGTAGTAGCGCTGGGCGGCTTCCTGCTGGCCGGTGTCGAAGGCCATCCACCCGGCGAGCCTGGTCAGTTCGGCGGTCGCGCCGAACAGGCCGCGCCCCACCTCGTCGCTGTAGGAGCCGAGCAGCAGCGGGGCGGCGTCGACGCGTAAGCATTCGGGGACCATGGACGAACGCCAGTCGCCCCCGCCGTACTTGGAGTCCCACCTGCGCGCGTCCTCGGCCGCCTCGCGCAGCTTGGCGACATCGCTGTGGCCGACTTTCAGTGGTGGCAGATCGCCCGGTTCGGCGCCGCGGGCCACCGAGGAGTCGGCGGGGGTTATGAGCCACCGGGAGGCGGGCGTCGCGTACGCGCTGACCGCGAAGGAACCGGCCAGTGACTGCCAGATGCCGCCGCTGCCGGCCCGCCGCCCGGCCAGATCCAGCCGGTACAGGTCGGTCGCCGAGCGCACAGCCTCGGACACGTCGCGCGGAAAGGCGAGGCCGACCTCGGGGGCCGGGTCCGCGTCCGCGAGGCCGATTTCGTGCAGTGGGACGGGCCGGCCCAGCTTGGCGCCGATCGCCGCCGCGATCAGATGGGGCGCGGCGCCCTGAGGCACCATGCCCTTGGAGACCCACCGGGCCACGGAGGTCTTGTCGTAGCGAAGGGTCAGACCGCGTTGCGCGCCGAGGTCGTTGACCCGACGCGCGAGGCCCGCGTTGCTGATTCCCGCGAGGGCGAGAACGGTGCCGAGCTTCTCGTTCGGCCCGCGTTGCTCCCTGGACATGCGCCACCCCTCGACACAGACGGCGTCCCCCGGGCGGTGTGGTGTCCGGTTCGTCGGCCGCAAAAGCATGTGGCCGAGCCCCCGGGAATATGCCACCCGTGGAGAACAGCAGTAAACACAGCGTAGTTCGCCGCATCCCTACCGTTAAGAGGCGGTCTTCCGTATGGCGAGATTGCTTTCCGTACGAACGGCCGCCGACACCTGTGGCCGGGGTCGGATCGCGGCCGGTGTTGCGCCGGTGGTGCGGCGGGGCCGACCGCCGTCGCGCTCCCGCCGTGTGGCCGTGCGCCCGGCCGTGCGCTCTCGCTGGTCCACCAAGGGAGCGCTTCCATGTGTGGTGCGTGGGTCGGCCCGCTGCACTGGATCCAGCGGGCTGGGGGACACCGCCGCCTCAATCCCCGCGGGCGGCGGACCGGTCCGGGAGGCGGACAGCGCCTCCCGGACTGTTGTTTTCTGTGTCCCCGAAGCCGGTGGCGGCGAAGCTCCAGCCGCCCGAGAATGGCTGGATATCGACCGTCGCTCCATGCCTTGCGAGGGCGCCCGCCATCACCCGGGCGCTGCCCCGTGCGCCCCGGCAGCGACATCAATCGGCCACCCGGCAGGGCGAATTGACTTGGTGCGGGCGCTCCCCGGGGCCCCTCCCGGGCGCCGTTGTCGTGGCAGCATGGGGTCCCGGACCCGTTTGGTCCGTGCTGAATGTTGTCCACGAGTTGTCCACAGCCTGTGGAGGCGGCGATGCGGTGGTTGGTGGGGTGGAGCAGCGTCGCCGCGAGTTTCCGCACGGGCTCCGCCCACGGTACGGCTGCGTACGGATCGGCCGCCCACGGTACGGCCGCGTACGGAACAGCCGCCGACGGGCCGTCCGGCTATGGAACGGCCGCCCACGGACCGTCCGGCTACGGTACGGCCGGTTCCATCGGCGAGCCCGAGGAGGGCCGCACCGTCCACCCCGTCGGCGCCCAACTCCTGTGGGGCGACCCGGATCCGCTGTGGGCGGTGGGGGACTGGCGCCCCGACGAGATCAGGGTGGTCAGCGTCGGCGCCGACACCCGCCTCGCGGTCCTCGGCTGCTGCGCCGCCACCGACGAGGAGCTCAGGGTCGGCCTGTTCGCCGCGCGCGGGGGCGCACTGCGCCACCTCTCCGCCTGGCCCGGCAGCTACACGGCCGTCGCCCAAGTCGCCCGTCGCGTCACCGTCGTCGGCGACCTCGCCGGGGCCCGGCCCGTCTTCTACACGCCCTGGGCGGGCGGAACCGCCTACGGAACGGCGGCACTTCCGCTCGCCGACCTCATCGAGGCCCAGCTCGACATCGGACACCTCGCCGCCCTGCTCGCCTGCCCCGACGTGCCCGAGGCGCTCGGCGACTCCACCCCGTACGCGGGGGTCCGGCGGATCCCGCCCGGCCACGCTCTCGTCCTGCGCGAGGGCTCACGCGAGATCACCGGGTACGAGCCGTTCGCCTCGCTCGCGGTGGCCGCGCCCCAACTGGCGCCCGCCGCCGCCGTGGAGGGCGTACGCGACGCGCTGGTGTCGGCGGTACGGGCCAGACTCACCGCGCCCCGGCACGCCCCCGAGACCCTGCCGCCCGACCCCGGCCCGGTCCCCGGCATGGGCCCGGCCGAGCGGCGCGCGGCCCGCGGGGGCCCGGCGCCCGGCATAGGGTCCGACCTCTCCGGCGGGCCCGCCTCCGCCACTCTCGCCCTGCTCGCCGCCGGACTGCCCGGCGTACCCGGCACGGTCCTCGGCCACGGCACCGGGGCGGGCGAGCGGCTGCTCGCCGTCACCTTCAACGACCTCGCCGTGCCGGGCGCGGGCCGCCAGGCCGAACTGGAGCGGGCCGGCGCGATGGCCGCCAACCCGCGCCTGCACCACGTCGTCGTCACCGGCTCCGAAGACTCGCTCCCGTACGCCGAGTTGGAGGGTCCGCTCACCGACGAGCCCGGTCCCTCGCTGATCACCGCCGCCCGCCACCGGCGCCGCCTGCTCGCGGGCAGCGCCGACCACTTCACCGGCAGCGGCGCACGCCAGGTCCTGGACGCCCATCCGGCGCGCCTGGCCGATCTTTTGATGGACCGTCAAAGACGTCATCTGCTCCGGCCCGCCACCGCTCTGGCGAAGGCGGGCGGCCCCTCGGCGAACTCCCTCTTCGTCCCGCTCACGGTCTACCGCGCCGCCCGCCGCCTGGCCCGTACGCCCTACCGCACCGGCATCGAATCGGCCGCCGACGCCCTGCGCGAGCCCCAGTTCGACGACCCGGGAAGCCCCCTGTCGATCTCCCTGGCCGCACTGTCGTGGACCCGCCCCGGCCCGGCGGCCCGCTGGCTCACCGGGGAAGCACTCGCCGAAGTATCGGTTCGCCTGATGGCCTCGGCGACCCGCCCGGCCCCCTCGCAGCGCCCCGGCGAAGCCCGCGCCTCGGCGGCCCTCGCCCGCTACGCCGCCGACCACCGCATCCTGGAACAGGCCGCCGAGGTGCGCAGCCAGCGCCTGCACGCGCCCTTCCTCGACAACCAGGTCGTCCGCGCCTGCCGCGCACTGCCCGAATCCCTGCGCGTCCAGCCGGGCGCCCGCGCCACGATCCTGCGTACGGTGCTTTCGGCATCCGGGGTGCGTGACCTGCCGCCCGGCTGGGGCGCCCCTTCCCATGCCCCTTCGGCGGCCGCCGCCCGAGCGGGCCTGCGCCTGGCCGCCGACCCGCTGGTCGCCCTCTTCGAAGCCCCGCTGCTCGCGGACGCGGGCCTGATCGAGGCCCGCACGGTCCGCCGGGCCGTCCGCTCCGCGGCCGCGGGCGACCCGCTTCCCCTGGACGGCCTGGCCGACCTGATCTCCACAGAGCTCTGGCTCCGCCGTCTGCTGTCCCGCCGCGGCACCTGCTGGACGGGCACGGCAGCGCCGCGGCAGCGCGCGGTGGCGGGCGGGGTGACCCCACCGAGGCGGCCTACGCTGCGGTCTTGAGAGGGGCGCGGGCAAGTTCCCGCAGGCATGGCGGGTGTCGCGGAGGGGAAAGCCCACGCCGGACGCGCCCCGCCCACGTCACAATGGGTGGGTGCGGTACCTGATCCTGGGCGTCACCGAGGCGCGAGACGACACCGGCACCGCCGTCCCCCTCGGCGGGCCCCGCGTGCGCGCCCTGCTGGCCGCGCTCGCGCTCCACCCCGCGCGCCCCGTCCCCGTATCCGCGCTGATCGACGACATATGGGCAAACGATCCGCCGCAGGACGCGCCCGCGGCCCTTCAGGCCCTCGTCGGCCGGCTCCGCCGCGTCCTGGGCAGGGCGGCCGTCGAGTCCGGCCCGGCGGGCTACCAACTGGCCGCGGCGCCGCACGAGATCGACCTGTACGCGTTCGAGGAGCGGGCCGCCGAGGGGGCCGCCCAGCTCGCCGCGGGCGACCCCGAGTCCGCGGCCCGCACCCTGCGTGCCGCCCTCGCGCTGTGGCGCGGCCCGGCCCTCGCGGACCTCCCCGAACGCGACGCCGCCGCACGCCCCGAGGCCCAGCGCCGAGCCGCCCTGCGCAACCGCATCGAGGCCGACCTCAGGCGCGGGGCCACCGCACCGCTGCTCGCCGAGCTGACGGAACTGCTCGCCTCGCACCCGTACGACGAAACGCTGCACGCCCAGCTGATCCGTACGCTGCGGGCCGAGGGCCGCCGGGCGGACGCCCTCGCCGCGTACGAGACGACCCGCCGCACCCTGGCCGACTCCCTCGGCACCGACCCGGGCCCCGAACTGACGGCACTGCACGCCGAGTTGCTGGAGGAGTCGCCCGCCGCCCCCGCCCCGCCGACCGCCACGGGCAACATCCGCCCCCGCCTGACCTCGTTCGTGGGCCGAGAGCCCGAACTGGCATGGATTCAGGAAGAGTTGAGCGCATCCCGCCTGGTCACCCTGACCGGTCCCGGCGGCACGGGAAAGACCCGCTTGGCGGAACGCGCGGCGTCCGAAACCCTGACAACGAACGAACGCGACCGCATCGACGCGGGTCGACCCAGGCGCGCCCTCGTGACCTCCGCCTGGCTGGTGGAGCTCGCCTCCCTGGAGCAGCCCCAGGCCGTGCCCGGTGCCGTTGTCTCCGCGCTCGGGCTGCGCGAGACGACCCTGCTGGTGCGGGAAGGCCAGGGGGCCGCGCCCGACGACCCGACCGCCCGCCTCATCGACGACCTCTCGCGGCGCCCGAGCACCCTGCTCGTCCTCGACAACTGCGAGCACGTCATCGACGCCGCCGCCCGGCTCGCCGAGACGCTGCTCACCCACTGTCCGAACCTCCGCATCCTCGCCACCAGCCGCGAGCCCCTCGGCGTACCCGGCGAGGCGGTCCGCCCGGTCGGGCCGCTGCCGCCCGCTCCGGCCCACCGGCTCTTCGCCGAACGCGCCCGCACCGTACGCCCAGGCTTCGATCCCGGCGCCGACCCCGAGGCCGTCGCCGAAATCTGCGGACGCCTCGACGGGCTCCCGCTCGCCATCGAACTGGCCGCCGCCCGGCTCCGGATGCTGACCGCGCGTCAGATAGCCGACCGCCTCGATGACCGATTCCGCCTGCTCACCGGCGGCAGCCGCACCGTACTGCCCCGCCAGCAAACCCTGCGGGCCGTCGTGGACTGGTCCTGGGACCTGCTGGAAGAACCCGAACGCACCGTCCTGCGCCGCGCCTCCGTCTTCGCGGGCGGTTGGGACCTCGCCGCCGCGCAGGCGGTCTGCGGCAGCACCGACGATCTCGCGGCCCTGGTCGACAAGTCCCTGGTCATCGCGGTCCCCGCGGACGACGGCAGCGGCATGCGCTACCGCATGCTGGAGACGATCCACGAGTACGCCGCCGAGCGGGCCGACCAGACCCCCGAGACGCTGCGCGAGGCGGCCGACGCCCACGCGGCCTACTACCGTGAACTGGCCCTCCGCGCCGAACCCCACATCCGTGCGCACGAGCAACTCCCGTGGATCCGCCGCCTGGAGACGGACCTGGACAACATCCGCGCCGTCCTGCGCCGAACAACCACGGCGGTGGCCCCGGCCAGTGGGGCATCGGCCGCCGTGGGTACGGGCCCGGCCTCAGCCACCCCACCCGCTCCATCCGCCCCGGCCGCTTCCCCGCTGCCGCCCGCCGCTCCCACCCCCACGTCGCCCCCCGACGGACGCGCCCCCGACGGACGCGCCCCTTCCGAACCGGCCCGCGACGAACCCTTCCCGGACGAACTCGTCGCCACCGAACTCGCCCTCGCCATGGGGTGGTTCTGGTGGCTGCGGGACTACCGGGCCGAGGGCGTCGCCTGGACGCGGGCCATTGCCTCGCTCTCGCCCGCCCCCTCCGACGAGCGCGACCCCCGCTACTGGCCCCGGCTGCACCTCGACCTGCTCCACTACTTCCTGCTCGCCGAAACCGCCTCCGCCGAGGAGCTCGAAACGCCGGCCGCGAAGGCCCGGCTCGGGCAGCTGCGGGCGGTCTTCGAGGCAGGCGGACCGCAGGCGTCCCACTTTCCGGGGCTGCTGTGGCCGTTCACGGCCTTCCTCACCGACACCCCGTACGGCCTGCGCGAGCTGGTCGACGCCGTCATCGCCAACTGCCGCCGCCACGGTGACGACTGGGCGCTCAGCGTGGCGCTGATGTTCCGCGTCCACCTCACCGTCGACACCCCGGGCGGCCTCGACGGCATCGACGCAGACCTGGCCGAACTGCGCGAACTGGGCCACCGCGTCGGAGACCGCTGGGTACGCGCCCAGGTCGCCGGCGCCACCGCAGAGGCCGCGATGCTGCGCGGCCGGCCCGAGCAGGCGCGCTCCGCGTATGAGGAGGCGCTGCACCTCGCCCGCGAGGTGGGCGCCCACCACGAGACCCCGTTCCTCACCACCCGCCTCGGCGAACTCGCCTACCGCACCGGCGACATGGAGTCCGCCGAGAAGGCACTCGCCGAAGCGGAGGCGGAGGCGGAGCGGTACCGGACGCCCGACGCCCTGCCGTACATCCACTCCGTGCTCGCCGCCATCGCCCTGGACCGGGGCCACACCCCCACCGCCCGCGCCCTGAGCGACCGGGCCCGTAACGCCGGCCGGGGCGGCCCGGTCCACGCGCACTTCACCGCGTCCCTCGGCGCCCTGAACGCCCGCGTCATCGCCGCCCGAGTCCGGCCCCGCGGCGGGTCTGCGGGAACTAACCGAAGTTCTGCGCACGGCGGCCGACGCCGAGTGCCCGGAAGGAGTCCTCGCCCACCTGGCCGAGTGCGCGGCCCGGCTCCTCGGCGACCTCGGTGAACACGCCCGCGCAGTACGGGTGCTGGCCGCGGCCACTGCCTGGCGCGCCGGAATCCCGCGGTCCGCACCGGAGCTGGCGATGGAGGAATCCGTCACGGTACGAGCTCGCCGCGCGCTCAGCCCCGAGACATACGAAACCGAGCACGCCACCGGCACCGCGCTGACCCCGCCGGAAATCCCACCCCTCCTGGAGGCGGCGATCCCGGCGGCATCCCCGGCCCCTTGACCGGCACCTCGCCGTCAGGGACGGCAGCTTTCCCTCAAGCTTGCGGTCAAGGCCGCCCCCCAGCCCCGCCCCCGGGGCCCTGCTCACCGGCAGCTGATCTCCGACCGTGCCCAATCCGCCAGCGCCGCCCCGCTGAAACCGTCCTGCGGTTCGGCGACGAGCCGGATCGTCCTGCGGCCCGTGATGTCGGCGTGCACCGGTACCGCCGGGTCGCCGCCGTGCAGGACCGGCGACTGCCACAGCCTGGTGCCGTCCCCGTACACCGAGAACCGCACCGCCCCGAGCTCCATCGTGAGATGGTCCAGGCCCGCGTAGGCGTCGTACGTACGGCACTGGCGGTTCAGGTCGATGGTCACCGAGGACCGGCCGTGCACGGTCACCCCGTGCGGATACCTCGTGTCGCCGATCCGCACGCCCGAACGCTGCCACAGCCAGCTCGACTCGCCGAGCCGCACCTCCGGCTTGGTGCCGTCGCCGAACACCCCGTACGCCAGGCGGTTCACCCGGTACACGGTCGGGGCGGGCGGCGGGGGAGGCGGGGTGGGCTTGGGAGTCGGCGTCGGGCGGGGCGGCGCCGGCTTGGGCGGGGCGGGCTTCGGCGGCGTGGGCCGGGGTGACGGCTTGTGCACCGGCCTGGGCGGTGGGGTGGGTGCCGGCGCGGTCGGGGCGGGCGGCTCGGGCGTGGGCGGCGGCTTCCGCGGCACGACCGGCACCACTGCGGGCGGCTTCGCGTCGGGCTTCGGCGGCGCCGAGTGGTGGCCGCTCAGCGCGAACACGACACCCGCCGCCACCGCGACGGCGGTCGCCGCCGCGATACCGGCCTTGGCCGGGGCGCCGAGCCCCTCGGAGGCCGCGGCGCCCCCCGCCGTACCGCCGGACGAACCGCCGCCGGTCGCGGCTGCCGCGGCACCGGCACCCGCGGCCCCGGCGGCGCCACCCGCCACGACTCCCGCGGCCTTGAGCGAGAACCCGGCGGCGAACCAGCCGATGACCGCGACCGGAAGCAGCGCGGGAATCCCGGCGTTGACGTCTTTGAGCTCCACGACCGCCACCCGGCAGTTCGCGCACTCCTCCAGATGCTTGCTCAGCCCGCGCTCGGCCCGCATCCGCAGCCCGCCGCGCGCATACGCGCCGAGCCGGTCGGCATAGCGCGCGCAGTCCCCGCCGGAGGTCAGCGCTGTCGACACATGTGCCTGGAGGTAGGCCTGCTTGAGGCCTTCCCTGGCCCGGCTGGCCAGGACCGCCGTGGCGTTGGCGGTGAGCCCGAACAGCGGCGCGATCTCGCTCGGCGACTCCTCCTCGACGGTGGTGTGCCACAGCACCGCCTGCCAGCGCTCCGGCAGCGAGCGGAACGCCTGCATGGCCAGCGTCTGCTCGGCCTCGTGCATGGCCCGCACATCGGCGCCGAGATCGATGGTGTCGTCGTCGGCCACTTCCGAGGAGCGCGCGGCCTCCTGCGCGAAGACCGCGAAGTCCTCGACCAACTGCTCCCGCTTGGCGGTCCGCGTCCAGGAGGCCGCGACCCGCCGCACGGTCGTCATCAGGTAGGCGCGCACCGACTGTTCGGGCCCGGCCCCGCCGCGCACCGCCTGGAGCGTGCGCGCGAAGACCTCCGCCGTCAGGTCGTCCGCGGTGTGCGCGTCCCGGCAGCAGCTGCGGGCGTAGCGCCGCACCGCGGCCGAGTGGCGCCTGAACAACTCCTCGTACGCGCTGTCGTCACCGGTCCGCATCGCGTGGATCAGATCGGCGTCGGACTTCCCGACCTCCGCGATCTCGATGACCGCGCCCTCGCGCAACCCGCCCTCGCGCTGCGGCGGCACGCTCGCGGCCGGATCGCCGATGCCGTCCATGGGCCCCCAGGGCCCCGGCAGCACGGTCCCGCCCAGCTCGGCATCGTCCCCTGCGGCGGAAGCGGAATCTCCGGAGCTCGGCCCGGGAATGGGCGCGGGACCACCCGGGGAGCCGCTGGGGCCGCCCTGGTTCGGCACCTGCCGGAACGGCGGTTGCGCACCGCCCGGCCCGCCGGATTCCGGACCGCCGCCGTCTGAGCGCGACTCGTCCCGCTCTTCAACGCCCATAGCGGAAGCTCCCGTAAGCACGCTCAGACCCGACCACCGGGCAAGCGTGCCACAGAGCGCAAGCGGAGCCGAGCCCTCGGGCTCGGCAACCACTCATCCGGGGAGACTTACCGCACCGGAGCGCTAGCCGTCACTCTTTCGGGGAAGGTTCGAAGGCTCGGCCAACGATGGCGCCGACGCCCGTCCCCGTCCTCAACTCCCTTGTCCCACACGGAAGTTGGTGATCAGAACCGCGGTCGGTGGATCAGGACGGACGCGATCGCAGCCCCTCCAGCAGGATGTCGAGGAGTCGCGACGACGCGGCGGCCTGCTGGGCGGCGTCCGGCAGCGAGGGCGCCGCCGTGGCTATCACCAGGAGCACATCGGCGACGGTCACATCGCCGCGCAGCTCCCCGGCCGACCGCGCACGGTCCACCAACTGGCCCACCACTTCGAGCAGTTCGGCCGAACCCGCGTCGTCGAGCTCCTGCTCGGGCGACGTACGCGGCTCGATCATCCGGCCCCAGCCGGGCCCCTGCTCGATCACCGGTCCGGCCGAACCGACCTGGCGCTGCTGCGGCACCCGCGCCTCGTCGGCACCGTCCGGTACGGCCTCGACCTCATCCGCGTCGACGCCGACCCGCAGCACCTGCGGCGGAAGCAGCCGCCCGGCGCCCGAGGCCACCGACGTGCGCAGGAACCGGGAGAGCGCCGACCACGGCTCCTCCTCCTGGCCGAGCGCCGTGCGCGCCTGGTCGGTCAGCCGCGAGGTCTCCTCCTCGGCTATCCGGCGCACCAGCACGTCCTTGCTCGGGAACCGCCGGTAGACGGTGCCCACACCGACCCTGGCCCGGCGAGCCACGTCCTCCATGGGCGCCCCGTAACCGAGCTCGCCGAACACCTCGCGCGCGGCGCGCAGCACGTGTTCGAGATTGCGCTGGGCGTCCACCCGCAGCGGCGCGGAACGCGATCCGCCCGCACCCAGACCAGTGGCCATCCGGCCGTTGCCGTCGGAAGCCGCGACGGCGGTCTGCCAATGAGAGTCCTGAATGTGCATTTATCCCCCGGTAATAACGTCTCCCCCCGGAGACTCCCCGCCCTGACAGTCGAGGACCGGTCCGTGACCCACACCCCGACGAGATACGAACATAGTTGAGCCGGACTCAATTCAGAAGGGGTTCTTCCGCACGGTGTGCCCCCCGATCGGACCAAGGACCGAAACCTGACGGAATCGGACCCCACACATCACGTGTCACTCACTCCCTGACCTGCACATATCTCCCGTCGACGGGGAGAACGGCCCGGCCGCCGCACCAACGCCTTCCAGTCACACAATCTGTCGGGCCTGTGGACAAAGCCCGGGGCCCGTTGCGTCATGGTGTAGTGACAGAACCTGCGCGCATTCTCGTGGTCGGCGGCGGATACGTCGGGATGTACACAGCGCTGCGCCTGCAACGGAAGCTGAGAGCCGGGCTGAAGAGCGGCACCGTCGAGATCACCGTGGTCGCCCCCGATCCCTACATGACGTACCAGCCGTTCCTGCCCGAGGCGGCGGCCGGAAACATCTCCCCGCGCCACGTCGTGGTACCGCTGCGCCGGGTCCTGGACAAGTGCCGCATCGTCATCGGCCGGGCCGACCGGATCGACCACGCCGGACGCACCGCGACCGTCACCACCCTCGCCTCGCCCGAGGACGGCACCGGAGGCGTCCAGTTGGCGTACGACGAACTCGTCATCGCACCCGGTTCGGTCTCCCGCACCCTGCCGATCCCCGGTCTCGCCGACCACGCCATCGGCTTCAAGACCGTCGAGGAGGCCATCGGCCTGCGCAACCACGTCATCGAGCAGATGGACATCGCCTCCTCCACGCGCGACCCCGCGATCCGCGACGCCGCGCTCACCTTCGTCTTCGTCGGCGGCGGCTACGCGGGCGTCGAGGCGCTCGCCGAACTGGAGGACATGGCCCGCTACACCGCGCGGTACTACCACAACATCAAGCCCGAGGACCTGAAGTGGATCCTGGTCGAGGCCAGCGACAAGATCCTGCCCGAGGTCGGCGCGGAGATGGGCCGGTACGCGATCCGCGAGCTGCGCGCGCGCAACATCGACGTACGCCTGGAGACCCGGCTCGACACGTGCGAGAACCGGGTCGCCGTCCTCAGCGACGGCTCCCGCTTCCCCACCCGTACCGTCGTGTGGACCGCCGGCGTCAAGCCCGCCCCGATCCTCGCCGCCACCGACCTGCCCCTGAACGAGCACGGTCGGCTCCGGTGCGCCGCCGACCTGCGGATCGAGGGCGTCGATCACGCCTGGGCGGCCGGCGACGCCGCCGCCATCCCCGACCTCACGTCGCAGGAGAAGGCCAAGGAGTGCGCGCCCAACGCCCAGCACGCCGTGCGCCAGGCGAGGGTGCTCGCCGAGAACGTCGCCGCGGCCCTGGCCGGCGCCCCGCTCAAGGAGTACCGCCACGCCTACGTGGGCTCGGTCGCCTCCCTCGGCCTCCACAAGGGCGTCGCCCACGTCTACGGACGCAAACTCAAGGGCTACCCGGCCTGGTTCATGCACCGCGTCTACCACTTGAGCCGCGTCCCGACGTTCAACCGCAAAGCCCGCGTCCTGGCCGAATGGGCCCTGGCCGGACTGTTCAAACGCGAGATCGTCTCGCTCGGCTCGCTGGAACACCCGCGCGCCGAATTCGAGATCGCGGCCGGCGGCGGCCCGCCCGCCAAGGGCCCCTCCCCCCAGCAGAACTGACGGTTGTCAGTGCGGTCGGTCACACTGGACGTGTGACCATAGGTGGGCCCACACCTGCACAGAGTGATCCGCGACCACCAGCACCGCACCAGCACCGGCAGCACAGCAACCGCAGCAACACACGAGGCTTGGAACACCGTGAACTTCACGCGTTGGAGCGCCCGGCTCCCCGGTACGCCGCGCCGCTCCGCAGCACGGACCGACCGCGCCGACCGGGGCTCCGTGCCCGCCGCCCGCGGTGAATCCGGCGCGCAGCCGGATCCCTGGCCGGACGACGACGCCCAGCCACCGGCCCTGGACGACCTCTCCGTGCGCGACATCCTGGGCCAGCTTCCCGCCCTGGTCGTCCTGCTCCACGGCCCCGAGCACCGCATCGCGTACGTCAACGACGCCTACGCGGCGGCCTTCGGCACCCGGCCGCTCGGCGCCCCGGCCGCCAAGGCGCTGCCCGAGCTCACCGAGCTCGGCCTGCCCCCGCTGATGGACCAGGTGCTGCGCAGCGGCAAGCCGCGTACGGTCAAATCCCGCAAGATCCAGGGCGGCGGGTCGTACACGGTGACGTGCACCCCGGTGGAGATCCCGGGCCAAAGCGAGGGCGGTGTGCTCGTCTTCGCCGCCGACGTCACCGACCACGCCGAAGCCGCCGAGCGGCTGCGCGCCAGCGAACGGCGCCATCGCGAAACCGCCGTCACTCTCCAGCGCTCGCTGCTCCCGCAAGAACTGGAACAGCCCGACGACCTGCGCGTGGCCTGCACCTACCAGCCCGGCGGCACGGACGCGGCGGTCGGCGGCGACTGGTACGACGTGATCACCCTGGGCGCCGGCCGCACCGCCCTGGTCATCGGCGACGTGATGGGACGAGGGGTCCGTGCGGCCGCCGTGATGGGCCAACTGCGCACCGCGGTCAGGGCGTACGCGCGCCTGGACCTGCCGCCGCACGAAGTGCTCCAGCTCCTGGACGGCCTGGCCGCCGAGATCGACGCCAGCCAGATCGCCACCTGCGTCTACGCAGTGCACGACCCCAACGAGGGTCATCTGGTGTACGCGTCCGCGGGCCACCTGCCCGTTCTGGTACGCCATGAGGACGGCACCGTCCACTGCGCCGAGGACCCGACCGGCCCGCCGCTCGGCACCGGCGGCTGGCTGCACACCTCCGGCACCATCGCGCTGCCGCCCGGCGCGACCGCCGTCCTCTATACGGACGGACTGGTCGAACGCAGGGGTGAGGACATCGACGAGGGCGTGGCCGCCCTGGAGCGGGCACTGTCGGGCGCCGTCGGCACCCCGCAAGTGGTGTGCGACCGCCTGATCCGCTCGCTGGGCGTCACCGCCGAACACGACGACGACGTCGCCGTCCTGGTCTGCCAGCATCCGGCCCGTACGGGACCTGCCGCCGAGCTCTTCCACAACGCGGCGCTCGACCTGCTCGGCGGTATCGAAGCGGCCCCGCGCGCCCGCGCCTTCGCCTCCGGCGTCCTCGCCTCCTGGCGCTTCCCGGTGGAACTGCGCGACCTCGGCGTGTTGGCCACCAGCGAGCTCGTGGCCAACTCCCTCCAGCACGGCACCCCGCCGATGCGCCTGAGACTGCGCCGCACCGACCGCCGCCTGATCATCGAGGTGACGGACGGCGACGACCACCTGCCGCGCCGCCGCCGCGCCGACCCCGCGGACGAAGCAGGACGAGGCATCTCGATCGTCGCGACGATCGCCTCGTCCTGGGGTTCGCGCCGCACACCGGGCGGCGGCAAAGCGGTGTGGTGCGAGTTCGCCCTGCCCGGTTAGGCGTTGGCGGGCGCCTGCTCGGGCTTGTGCACGGCCACCACACGCGAGGCGGCCGAGTGCAACGGCTGGTCCTGCGCGGGCGTCAGCTTCTTGCCGAGCCGCAGCGCGAGCACCGTGATGCCGAGCGAGAACAGCACGAACGTCACGATGTACGGGCCGTGCAGCGCGGCCCCCATCGGCCCGCCCACCGCGGGGCCGACCGCCAACGCCAACTGCTTGACCAGCGCGAACGCCGAGTTGTACTGCCCGACCATCGACTCGGGGGCGAGGTCGGCGACCAGCGGCGCCACGGTCGGCGACAGCATCGCCTCACCGAGCCCGAAGAGCCCGTACGTCGAGATGAACGCGGCGGTCGCCATCGCCTGGCTGCCGTGCCCGAGCCCGGCGTAACCGGCCGCGATCCACGCCACGGCCCAGATCAGACCGACGGACGCGATGACACGGCTGCGGCGCCGGCGCTCGACGAACTTCAGCACCAGGAACTGCGCGACCACGATGACGGCCGTGTTGGCGGCCAGCGCGATTCCGAGCGTCGAGGGCTGAATCCCGGCGGCCTCGGTGCCGTACGCGGCAAGACCCGACTCGAACTGCCCGTAGCAGGCGAAGAACAGCACGAACCCGAGCACGCACAGCTGCACCATCGCCCGGTGCCCGAGGAGGGCCCGGATTCCGCCGCCGGCGCCCTGCTCACCCTTGGGACGCGGGTCCGAGAGGACCGCCGAGTGGGGCATCCTCACGGACGCGGCGATCCCGGCGAGCACCAGGAACATCGCCGCTTCGATGGAGAAGAGCAGGGTGAAGCTGGCGGGGCGGCTCAGGTCCACGATCTGTCCGCCGATGAGTCCACCGATGCCCAGACCGAGGTTCTGAAGGAAGAACTGCATGGCGAAGGCGCGGGTGCGCGTCTTGGGACCGGAGCACCAGACGATCATCGTGGCGAGCGCGGGCTGCATCACGGCGGTGCCCGCGCCGAGCAGCGCGGCCGAGGCCACGGCGGCCGGGACGCTGGAGGCGAAGCCCATGCTCAGCGCGCCGAGCGAGGCGAGCACCGCGGCGCCGACCAGCACCGGCAGCGGCCCGCGCCGGTCGATGACGCGGCCGGTGAACGGCAGCACGACGAGCGCGGCCATGGCGAAGACGGCGAGCACGACACCGGCCGTGGTCGCACCCAGATCCCGCACCTGAGCCACGTACACATAGAGGTACGGAACGGTGAACCCGAGTCCAAACGCGCTCAGCGCGTTACCTGCCTGGATCCGGCGCATCGCTGCACCCATCGCCTTGGTCACACTCACCACCTTGGGGGTCTGGAAGCTTGGAGAACCCGTAGCCGAGGACGTGAGCGGAGGGCTCGAACGTCAAGGGCTCAGATCTGAAGACTTCAACACTAAAATTAGATGCTTAACAATACACACTCAAGGACTTAGATGCCAACGACCCCCGTGCCATACTCGCGACATGCCTGAGACCACCGAGCCCTGCGAGCCCGACGGCCCCCAGGAGCCGACCCTCGACGAGCAGATCGCCGCGTACCAGCGGGAGTACCGCGACCTCGACCCCCAGGTGGAAAAGGTCGTCTCGGCACTGGGCCGCCTGAACCGCCGGATGAACGTGGCGTACGGCCGCCAGGTCGCCGCCCTCGGCATCAGCAACGCCGAGTGGGAGGTCCTCAAGACGCTGCTCCTGGCGGGCGAGCCCTACCGCCTGGGCCCCGGCGAACTCGCCAAGCGCCTCGGCCTCACCCCGGCCGCCATGACCCACCGCATCGACCGCATGGCCGGCGAGGGCCTGGTCACCCGGGACCGTGACGAGAACAACCGGGTGCGCGTCATCGTCGAGCTGACCGACGAGGGCCGCACGAAGTGGCTTGAGGCCATGCGCATGGCCAGCGACTTCGAGGAGGACCTTCTCCAGGACCTCTCCTCCGAGGAGCGCGGCGTGCTCGGCGAGATGCTGATCCGCCTGCTCCGCCGCGTGGAGCACGCCCAGCCGGACGCGGGCGGACGCCTCACCGACCTCGACTGAGGCCGACCGGGGCCGGGTTGACACGGTCTCCCTCGGTCCGTAAGGTTCTTCGAGTTGTCGCGGAGCCGGTACGGTTCTGCAACAACCGTCCGCCGCAGATTCTGCGGCAACCCAACTCAGCACGATCCCTCGACCGGGGTTGAATTCGGCATGCCGAATTCAAATTCGATTGGGCCCGGAACCCTCGATTACGAGTCACCGGGAAAGTCCGCTAGAGTTCGGGAGTCGGAACGGCCCAACGGCCGGGAAGGCAAGCCGACTTGGCCCCGGGAGACCGGGAATCAGGCCCGAAAGGATCTGATAGAGTCGGAACCGCCGGAAAGGGAAACCCGAGAGGGGGAACCGGAAAGGCACCGAGGAAGTCGGACACGAAAGCGTCTGATAGAGTCGGGAACACGAAATACCGAAGGGAAGCGCCCGGAGGAAAGCCCGAGAGGGTGAGTACAAAGGAAGCGTCCGTTCCTTGAGAACTCAACAGCGTGCCAAAAGTCAACGCCAGATTGACAACCCCGTATCCGTTTCGGCGGATCGAGGTTCCTTTGAAAAGTCCTGTTCCGCTCTTGTGGTGGGCAGGCAACAACACAGCGAGGACGCTGTGGACGACTAGCCTTATTCCGGCTTGGTCGTCCCGCTCTTACGTGATGTGTGCACCCGATAGCGGGTAAACATTCATGGAGAGTTTGATCCTGGCTCAGGACGAACGCTGGCGGCGTGCTTAACACATGCAAGTCGAACGATGAAGCCCTTCGGGGTGGATTAGTGGCGAACGGGTGAGTAACACGTGGGCAATCTGCCCTTCACTCTGGGACAAGCCCTGGAAACGGGGTCTAATACCGGATAACACTCCTCAGGGCATCTTGGGGGGTTAAAAGCTCCGGCGGTGAAGGATGAGCCCGCGGCCTATCAGCTTGTTGGTGGGGTGATGGCCTACCAAGGCGACGACGGGTAGCCGGCCTGAGAGGGCGACCGGCCACACTGGGACTGAGACACGGCCCAGACTCCTACGGGAGGCAGCAGTGGGGAATATTGCACAATGGGCGAAAGCCTGATGCAGCGACGCCGCGTGAGGGATGACGGCCTTCGGGTTGTAAACCTCTTTCAGCAGGGAAGAAGCGAAAGTGACGGTACCTGCAGAAGAAGCGCCGGCTAACTACGTGCCAGCAGCCGCGGTAATACGTAGGGCGCAAGCGTTGTCCGGAATTATTGGGCGTAAAGAGCTCGTAGGCGGCTTGTCACGTCGGATGTGAAAGCCCGGGGCTTAACCCCGGGTCTGCATTCGATACGGGCTAGCTAGAGTGTGGTAGGGGAGATCGGAATTCCTGGTGTAGCGGTGAAATGCGCAGATATCAGGAGGAACACCGGTGGCGAAGGCGGATCTCTGGGCCATTACTGACGCTGAGGAGCGAAAGCGTGGGGAGCGAACAGGATTAGATACCCTGGTAGTCCACGCCGTAAACGTTGGGAACTAGGTGTTGGCGACATTCCACGTCGTCGGTGCCGCAGCTAACGCATTAAGTTCCCCGCCTGGGGAGTACGGCCGCAAGGCTAAAACTCAAAGGAATTGACGGGGGCCCGCACAAGCAGCGGAGCATGTGGCTTAATTCGACGCAACGCGAAGAACCTTACCAAGGCTTGACATATACCGGAAACGGCTAGAGATAGTCGCCCCCTTGTGGTCGGTATACAGGTGGTGCATGGCTGTCGTCAGCTCGTGTCGTGAGATGTTGGGTTAAGTCCCGCAACGAGCGCAACCCTTGTTCTGTGTTGCCAGCATGCCCTTCGGGGTGATGGGGACTCACAGGAGACTGCCGGGGTCAACTCGGAGGAAGGTGGGGACGACGTCAAGTCATCATGCCCCTTATGTCTTGGGCTGCACACGTGCTACAATGGCCGGTACAAAGAGCTGCGATGCCGTGAGGCGGAGCGAATCTCAAAAAGCCGGTCTCAGTTCGGATTGGGGTCTGCAACTCGACCCCATGAAGTCGGAGTTGCTAGTAATCGCAGATCAGCATTGCTGCGGTGAATACGTTCCCGGGCCTTGTACACACCGCCCGTCACGTCACGAAAGTCGGTAACACCCGAAGCCGGTGGCCCAACCCCTTGTGGGAGGGAGCTGTCGAAGGTGGGACTGGCGATTGGGACGAAGTCGTAACAAGGTAGCCGTACCGGAAGGTGCGGCTGGATCACCTCCTTTCTAAGGAGCACAGCACCGTCTGCAGACAAATGTTCTGCACGGTCAGCTCATGGGTGGAACGTTGACTATTCGGCGCTCTTGGTCAACTCGGGCCGCTAGTACTGCTCTTCGGAGCGTGGAACACGGAACGAGGCGATGGAGAGGGCCGGGCACGCTGTTGGGTATCTGAAGGCACGGGCTTTGCCTGTTGGTCTTCGGTCGCCGGCCCCAGTGCACTCGAACCGGTTGGTTCGGGGTGATGGGTGGCTGGTCGTTGTTTGAGAACTGCACAGTGGACGCGAGCATCTGTGGCCAAGTTTTTAAGGGCGCACGGTGGATGCCTTGGCACCAGGAACCGATGAAGGACGTGGGAGGCCACGATAGTCCCCGGGGAGCCGTCAACCAGGCTTTGATCCGGGGGTTTCCGAATGGGGAAACCCGGCAGTCGTCATGGGCTGTCACCCATACCTGAACACATAGGGTATGTGGAGGGAACGAGGGGAAGTGAAACATCTCAGTACCCTCAGGAAGAGAAAACAACCGTGATTCCGGGAGTAGTGGCGAGCGAAACCGGATGAGGCCAAACCGTATGCGTGTGATACCCGGCAGGGGTTGCGCATGCGGGGTTGTGGGATCTCTCTTTCACAGTCTGCCGGCTGTGAGGCGAGTCAGAAACCGTTGGTGTAGGCGAAGGACATGCGAAAGGTCCGGCGTAGAGGGTAAGACCCCCGTAGCTGAAACATCAACGGCTCGTTTGAGAGACACCCAAGTAGCACGGGGCCCGAGAAATCCCGTGTGAATCTGGCGGGACCACCCGCTAAGCCTAAATATTCCCTGGTGACCGATAGCGGATAGTACCGTGAGGGAATGGTGAAAAGTACCGCGGGAGCGGAGTGAAATAGTACCTGAAACCGTGTGCCTACAAGCCGTGGGAGCGTCGCTGTATGTGCTTGCACATGCAGTCGTGACTGCGTGCCTTTTGAAGAATGAGCCTGCGAGTTAGCGGTGTGTAGCGAGGTTAACCCGTGTGGGGAAGCCGTAGCGAAAGCGAGTCCGAATAGGGCGTTTGAGTTGCACGCTCTAGACCCGAAGCGGAGTGATCTAGCCATGGGCAGGTTGAAGCGGCTGTAAGAGGTCGTGGAGGACCGAACCCACCAGGGTTGAAAACCTGGGGGATGACCTGTGGTTAGGGGTGAAAGGCCAATCAAACTCCGTGATAGCTGGTTCTCCCCGAAATGCATTTAGGTGCAGCGTCGTGTGTTTCTTGCCGGAGGTAGAGCACTGGATAGGCGATGGGCCCTACCGGGTTACTGACCTTAGCCAAACTCCGAATGCCGGTAAGTGAGAGCGCGGCAGTGAGACTGTGGGGGATAAGCTCCATGGTCGAGAGGGAAACAGCCCAGAGCATCGACTAAGGCCCCTAAGCGTACGCTAAGTGGGAAAGGATGTGGAGTCGCAGAGACAACCAGGAGGTTGGCTTAGAAGCAGCCACCCTTGAAAGAGTGCGTAATAGCTCACTGGTCAAGTGATTCCGCGCCGACAATGTAGCGGGGCTCAAGCGTACCGCCGAAGTCGTGTCATTCATACGTATAGGGCCAACGCCTGTATGGATGGGTAGGGGAGCGTCGTGTGCCGGGTGAAGCTGCAGCGGAAGCTAGTGGTGGACGGTTCACGAGTGAGAATGCAGGCATGAGTAGCGATACACACGTGAGAAACGTGTGCGCCGATTGACTAAGGGTTCCTGGGTCAAGCTGATCTGCCCAGGGTAAGTCGGGACCTAAGGCGAGGCCGACAGGCGTAGTCGATGGACAACCGGTTGATATTCCGGTACCCGCTTTGAAACGCCCAATATCGAATCAGACGATGCTAAGCCCGTGAAGCCGCCCTGATCTCTTCGGAGTTGAGGGGAGTGGTGGAGCCGGTGACCCGGATCTGTAGTAGGTAAGCGATGGGGTGACGCAGGAAGGTAGTCCAGCCCGGGCGGTGGTTGTCCCGGGGTAAGGGTGTAGGACGTTGTCTAGGCAAATCCGGACAACACATAGTCTGAGACCTGATGCCGAGCCGATTGTGGTGAAGTGGATGATCCTATGCTGTCGAGAAAAGCCTCTAGCGAGTTTCATGGCGGCCCGTACCCTAAACCGACTCAGGTGGTCAGGTAGAGAATACCGAGGCGTTCGGGTGAACTATGGTTAAGGAACTCGGCAAAATGCCCCCGTAACTTCGGGAGAAGGGGGGCCATCACTGGTGATCCGATTTACTCGGTGAGCTGGGGGTGGCCGCAGAGACCAGCGAGAAGCGACTGTTTACTAAAAACACAGGTCCGTGCGAAGCCGTAAGGCGATGTATACGGACTGACGCCTGCCCGGTGCTGGAACGTTAAGGGGACCGGTTAGTGATCTTTCGGGGTTGCGAAGCTGAGAACTTAAGCGCCAGTAAACGGCGGTGGTAACTATAACCATCCTAAGGTAGCGAAATTCCTTGTCGGGTAAGTTCCGACCTGCACGAATGGCGTAACGACTTCTCGACTGTCTCAACCATAGGCCCGGTGAAATTGCACTACGAGTAAAGATGCTCGTTTCGCGCAGCAGGACGGAAAGACCCCGGGACCTTTACTACAGTTTGATATTGGTGTTCGGTTCGGCTTGTGTAGGATAGGTGGGAGACTTTGAAGCGGCCACGCCAGTGGTTGTGGAGTCGTCGTTGAAATACCACTCTGGTCGTGCTGGATGTCTAACCTCGGTCCGTGATCCGGATCAGGGACAGTGTCTGATGGGTAGTTTAACTGGGGCGGTTGCCTCCTAAAGAGTAACGGAGGCGCCCAAAGGTTCCCTCAGCCTGGTTGGCAATCAGGTGTTGAGTGTAAGTGCACAAGGGAGCTTGACTGTGAGACCGACGGGTCGAGCAGGGACGAAAGTCGGGACTAGTGATCCGGCGGTGGCTTGTGGAAGCGCCGTCGCTCAACGGATAAAAGGTACCCCGGGGATAACAGGCTGATCTTCCCCAAGAGTCCATATCGACGGGATGGTTTGGCACCTCGATGTCGGCTCGTCGCATCCTGGGGCTGGAGTCGGTCCCAAGGGTTGGGCTGTTCGCCCATTAAAGCGGTACGCGAGCTGGGTTTAGAACGTCGTGAGACAGTTCGGTCCCTATCCGCTGCGCGCGCAGGAACATTGAGAAGGGCTGTCCCTAGTACGAGAGGACCGGGACGGACGAACCTCTGGTGTGCCAGTTGTCCTGCCAAGGGCATGGCTGGTTGGCTACGTTCGGAAAGGATAACCGCTGAAAGCATCTAAGCGGGAAGCCTGCTTCGAGATGAGTGTTCCCACCTCCTTGAGAGGGTAAGGCTCCCAGTAGACGACTGGGTTGATAGGCCAGATGTGGAAGCCTCGTAAGGGGTGGAGCTGACTGGTACTAATAGGCCGAGGGCTTGTCCTCAGTTGCTCGCGTCCACTGTGTTTGTTCTGAAGCAATGAACAGCTGTCAGAGCCCCTGCTTGGGGTTCCGGTGTTCAACTTCATAGTGTTTCGGTGGTCATAGCGTTAGGGAAACGCCCGGTTACATTCCGAACCCGGAAGCTAAGCCTTTCAGCGCCGATGGTACTGCAGGGGGGACCCTGTGGGAGAGTAGGACGCCGCCGAACAATTTTTGGGGAAAGCCCCGCATCATGGTCCTTCGGGATCACGGTGCGGGGCTTTTCTGCGTTTACAGGAGGGTCGGACGCCCGGGGCGCCCGGGGTCGTGTGGCAAAACACGTTGCGGGGGGTCGGGCGGCTGGCCAGCATGAGCGCATGGACTATGTGATTCGCCCTGTGCGCGCCGACGAATGGCTCCGGATGAAGGAACTGCGCCTGGTCGCGCTGGCCGATCCGGCCGCGCCCGTCGCCTTCCTTGAGACCACTGAACAGGCGCTGGAGCGCCCCGACGCGTTCTGGCAGGAGCGTACGGCGAGGGTTTCACACGGTACTTCGGCCCGGCAGTTCGTGGCCGAGGGCCCGGACGGAGAGTTGGTCGGCACGGTTGTCGTGCTGGTGGAGCAGCCTGGGGCGAAGGACATCTTCGGGCGGGAGATCACTGCCCCGCAGGCGCACTTGGTGGGTGTGTTCGTACGGGTCGAGCACCGTGGGCTCGGCCTGACCGAGCGGCTCTTCGAGGCTGCCATGGAGTGGGCCTGGGCGCTGGAGGAGCCGGCCGTCGAACGGATCCGGCTCTACGTCCACGAGGAGAACCCCCGCGCGCAGGGCTTCTACCGGAAGATCGGATTCGTATCGACCGGGGTTTCG
Source organism: Streptomyces sp. NBC_01431 (assembly GCF_036231355.1). NCBI lineage: Bacteria > Bacillati > Actinomycetota > Actinomycetes > Kitasatosporales > Streptomycetaceae > Streptomyces > Streptomyces sp. NBC_01431. The sequence goes on along the minus strand of NZ_CP109496.1, from coordinate 3,855,695 downwards.
GCTCCGATCGAGGGCGAGGCCGGCGGCCTCGACTGGGAGATGGAAGTCGTGCGGCCCTAGCGCTGCGGCTGCCGTGAGGTGTGTGCCTTGGTCGTGGAGCCCTCAGGTAAGGGCTTCGGTCCAGCGGGCCCGTGCCTGTTCGGGGGAGCGGAGCAGGACCAGGGTCGGCAGGCCCCGGTCCCGGCCGGTCGACAGCAGCTCCGGTAGCTGGGGGAGCGGCGCCACGGCCGCGATGTCGTCCAGGACGAGCGTCATTGGTGGGTCGAGGCGACCGTCAGATGACCGTTCGGCCATGCGGCGGCCGCGCTCGACCACGTCGGAGGCGAGTGCCGTGAGCAGGGGCATCGCGGCGGGATCGGACCGGGGGTTCTCGATCGCTTCACCCACCAGATAAAGGGTGCCCCCCTCGTTCACGAAAGATTCCAGCGCGAGCGAATCCGCTCGGTTTGGTGTGCAGGCGTCGCGGATGTGGATCGAGGAGAGGCAGGCCAGCGCTCGGGCCGTCAACTGCTGGGCGATTTCCCGGCGTTCGGGGTACGCGGTGAGCGCGGACTCCAGGAGGCCGGCGGCGCCGCTCTGCGCCTTGGGGTGGGTGCGGAGGATGCGTACGGCCTCATGGGCGGCCGTTCCCTGGGACCAGCGGTGCAGCTGCTTCGTGGCCTTGCTGTCGCGGCTCTCCAGCGCGGCGGCGTGCAGCCAGCAGCGGAGGAGCGTTTCCGCGGTGTCCGCCATGGCGGTGTCCATGCGGGCGTGGGGGCGGACGGGGGCCAGGAGGGCGACAGCTCTCGCGGCCGCGGTGTCGGGGTCTTCGCAGCCGGTGGTGGGCGCCCAGTGGAGGCGCGCGGGGGTGTCGCAGCGGTGGGCTGGGTCGTAGAGGTGTACGGGGCCGAGCTTTGCTCGGGCGTCCTTGGTCTCTGCCCACAGGGTGGGGTCCGAGGTGACCACCAGGGTGGGGCCCGCCGCGTCCTGGATCGCCTGCCGTGCCGGGGGGCGGCGGGATTCCGGGGGGCCGAACAGCAGGCGGGGGGCTGGGCTTTCTGCCCGGGGGGTGGGGAATTGCTCCACCGGCGTGGCCGGCGCGGGTGCCGGCTGGGGGGTGACCGGTTGCTCGGGGTGCGGCGCGGCGAGCGGGGTTCGTGTCGGCGCGGAGGTTGGAGCGGAGGTTGGCGCGGGGGCGATGCCCACGGTGTGGGGCGGTGTCGCGGCGTCCACAGCGGGGGGTGAGGGGCTTCTCGCAGCCTGGGTGGGGGCGGCGGAGCTCTCAACGAGTCCCGAAATGGGGGTAGTTGGGGGCGTAGCCTCCCGGGCTCTCGCTCTTACCGCTCTCCACCGGGTGAACGTTCCCAGGACGAACACCGTCAGGACCACCAGGGCCATCAGCTCGCCGATGAGGAGGCCCCAGAACAAGCCGTAGCCCGACAGGGCGTTCGCTGGGGTGTCGGGCCAGGCGGCGGGGAGGTCGTGGGGGGCCGTGACCAGGGCGCGCAGCGCCATCGGGCTGTGGGTGAACGATACGCCGGGAGGCCACGCGCCGTGGGTGAAGAGGCCACCCAGACCCGTGGCCGTCCACACCAGGACCGTAAGGCCGAGCAGGAAGGCCAGGAGGCCGACCAGAAGCGAGTCCGGGATACCGCGCTGGTTGCCCCGGGGGGCGCCGGGTCCGCTCATTTCAGGCCACCGTGGACTCGGACGAATCGGGTGCGGCGGACAGTTGCTGTTCGACCAGTGCCGCTCGGCGTTCCGTCTCCGATTCGAGTTGGGAGTCCAGTTCCGCGGCCAGGATGTCGTCCGTCGCCGCGGACTCCGTCATGGCACGGTCGGTGAAGACCAGGGGGCGTTCGCGTTCCGTGATCAGGTGTTTGACCACCTGGACGTTGCCGTTCACGTCCCACACCGCGATGCCGGGTGTCAGCGTCGGGATGATTTCCACGGCCCAGCGCGGTAGGCCGAGGACCCTGCCCGTCGCCCTCGCCTCGTCCGCCTTCTGCGCGTAGATCGTCCTGGTCGAGGCCATCTTCAGGATCGCTGCCGCTTCCCGCGCCGCCGCGCCGTCCACGACGTCGGACAGGTGGTGGACGACCGCCACGAACGACAGGCCGAGGCGGCGGCCGAACTTCAGCAGGCGCTGGAAGAGCTGGGCCACGAACGGGCTGTTGATGATGTGCCAGGCCTCCTCGACCAGGAAGATGCGCTTCTTCCGGTCGGGGCGGATCCAGGTGTGCTCCAGCCATACGCCGACGATGGCCATCAGGATCGGCATCGCGATCGAGTTTCGATCGATGTGCGAAAGGTCGAAGACGATCAGGGGGGCGTCCAGGTCGATGCCCACCGTGGTGGGGCCGTCGAACATGCCGCGCAGGTCGCCGTCGACCAGGCGGTCGAGCACCAGGGCGACGTCCAGGCCCCAGGCGCGTACATCGTCTATGTCGACGTTCATCGCTTCCGCCGACTCGGGCTCGGGGTGGCGGAGCTGTTCCACGATGTCGGTCAGGACCGGCTGGCGGTCCGTGATCGTGGCGTTGACGTAGGCGTGCGCGACCTTGAGGGCGAAGCCTGATCGTTCGTCCAGGCCGTGGCCCATCGCAACTTCGATGATCGTTCGAAGCAGGGCGAGCTGGCCCGTCGTCGTGATCGCCGGGTCCAGGGGGTTGAGCCGGATGCCGCCGTCCATGGCCGTCATCGGGTCGAGCCGGATAGGGGTTATCCCCAGCTCGCGCGCGATGAGGTTCCATTCGCCGACGCCGTCCTCACCCTGGGCGTCGAGCACGACCACCTGGCGGTCACGGAACCTCAACTGACGCAGGACATAGGTCTTTTCGAGCGCCGACTTGCCGTTTCCCGACTCGCCGAGGACCAGCCAGTGCGGGGCCGGAAGCTGTTGTCCGTACAACTGGAAGGGGTCGTAGATGTAGCCCTTGCCGCTGTACACCTCGCGCCCGATGATCACGCCGGAGTCGCCGAGGCCGGGGGCGGCGGTCGGCAGGTAGACGGCCTGGGCCTGGCCCGTGGAGGTGCGGACGGGCAGCCGGGTGGTCTCCACCTTGCCGAACAGCAGGGCGGTGAAGGCGTCGGTGACGAGAGACAGCGGATCTCGCATGGCGGGTACTGCCTCTCAACTAGCGGCGGATGCCGGTCGCGAACGGCAAGGTGTTGACGAAGGCCCGGTGGTGCTCGCGGTCGCACCACTCCAGCTTCAGGTAGGACTTGCCGGCGGAGGCTCTGATGGTCCGCTTGTCGCGGGCCAGCGCCTCGGGGGAGCGCGACGACACCGTGATGTAGCCGACCAGGTTGACGCCCGCCGCCCCGCTCGCGAGGTCCTCGCCGCGCTGGTCGAGGCGGCCGTGGGCGGCGATGTCGCGGGGGTCGACGGTGCGGTTCATCTTGGCCGCGCGCGATGCCTCCGCCTCGTCGTTGGTCTTCTCCGTGAGCATGCGCTCGATCGCGACTTCGGTCGGTTCGAGGTCCATGCAGACGGCGACCGTACGGATGACGTCCGGGGTGTGCACGAGGAGGGGGGCCAGGAAGTTGACGCCGACCGGGGTCATCGGCCACTCCTTCACCCACGCCGTGGAGTGGCACCAGGGCGCCCGGGTCGAGGACTCGCGGGTCTTGGCCTGGAGGTAGGTGGGCTCCACGGCGTCGAGCTCGGCCGGCCAGGCGTTGCGCTTGGTCATCGCCTGGATGTGGTCGATGGGGTGGTCCGGGTCGTACATGGAGTGCACGAGCGAGGCGAGCCGGCTCTGGCCGAGCGGCTGGCGTACGCGGATGTCCGCCTCCGCCAACCGGGCGCAGATATCGGTCAGTTCGCGGGCCATGACGACCGCGAGCCCCGCGTCGCGGTCGAGCTTGCGGCCCGCCTGCGGGTGGGCGGCGCGGGCCATCGCGTGGGCCTCGGCGGCGAGTTCGCGGCTGTACTGCATGCAGGCCACGAGGTAGGCGCGGTGCTGCTCGCTGGACGTGGACACCATGGACTGGAGCTGGTCGTAGGACTCCATCAGCCAGCCGGGTGCCTTGGTGTCGCCGCGCTGGGCGACGTCCTTGGCGTGGGCGTCGGGGTCGGCGGGCAGGGTACGGGCCAGCATCTGGAGCCGGGTCACGAAGCCGTCGCCGTTGGCCACGTGCTTGAGCAGCGTGCCGAACCGGTCGACGAGGGCTTCCTGGTCCTCGCTGTCGCGCAGGCCGACGCCGGGGCCCTCGATCTCGATGGCGGCGGTCACCGTACGCCGGTCCGCGTGCAGCAGGACCGCGATCTCGTCCGGGCCGAAGGGGGCGGCGAGCCAGTTGATGTGGCCGATGCCGGGCGGCGGTCCGACCTCGACCTCGCGCCCGTCGAGACCGACGCCCGCTTCCGCCGCGCTGGAGCGGTAGGCGGTGCCGCGGCGCAGCGAACGCTTGTAACTGCGGTTGATTTCAAACCACTTGTAGAAGGTGCGGCGCCGGTAGGGGAGGTACACGGCGGCCAGGGCCAGGAAGGGGAAGCCCATCAGGAGCACGATCCGCAGGGAGAGCACGGGCACGAGCAGCCCGCACATCATGCCGAGGAAGGCGCCGCCGATGATCAGTACGATCTCGCCGGTCTCGCGGTTCTTGCCGACGACGGCCGACGGCCGGGCGCGGCCGATCAGATACGTACGGCGGGGCGCGACCGGTTGGGACTGGGTCGTCAACGCCCTCCACCTCCACTGTTCTTGTTACCTGCGCTGCCGCCGGAGTTGCGGCGGTGGGTGTGCGGTGTGCCGGAGGTCGGGCCGGAGCCGCTGCGTGGCGGAGGCGCGGCGGAGGAGACAGCTCCGCCGCCGCCGGAGCCCCGGCTGCTGTGGGCGGCCATGCCACCGGACACGGCGTTCGCGGGGCGGGCTTCGGACCCGCCCCCCTGGTTGCCCCGGCCGCTGTGGGTCTTGATGCCCTGCGAGACGAGGGCCGCGGGCGAGGAGATGAGGGCGGCGGCCTGCGAGCCGTCGGTGGCCTGTTTCCGGTTGGTGCGGGCCGAGGCGATCTCGTCGCCGAAGCCGGGCACGAAGCGGTAGATCATCGCCGAGGCGAAGATGGCGAGCAGGATGATCGCGAGGCCCGAGACGACGGCCGAGAACGAGTCCGGGCCCTTGCCGGAGGAGAGAGCTCCGGCGAGCCCGAGCACGATCACGATGACGGGTTTCACCATGATCACGGCGATCATGATGCCCGCCCAGCGCCGGACGTGGCCCCACATGTTCTTGTCGACGAGTCCCGCGTACACGACGGTGCCGAGCAGGGCGCCGACGTACAACAGGGCGGCGCGGACGACCAGTTCGAGGAAGAGCACGCCCGCGGCAAGGATCGAGACCAGGGCGACGACGATCAGCATGATGGGTCCGCCGCCGATGTCGGTGCCCTTTTTGAGCGCGGCGGAGAACGAGCCGAAGAAGACGTCCGACTGGTTGCCGGTCGCGTTGGCGATGGCCTCGGTGACCGCGTCTGTCGCCGATACGACGGTGTAGAGGATCAGCGGGGTGAAGGCGGAGGCGAGCACGGTCAGCCAGAGGAAACCGACGGCTTCGGAGATCGCGGTGGACAGCGGCACCCCGCGGATGGCGCGCTTGGCCACGGCCAGGAGCCACAGCACGAGGGTGAGGAAGGTGGCGGCGGCGAAGACGACGGCGTACTGGGTGCGGAAGCTGGAGTTGGTGAAGTCCACGGTTGCCGTCGACTTCACCGCGTCGGAGAGCTTGCCGATGATCCAGGCGGCGGCATCGGCACATCCCTTTGCCAGGGAGGTCAGGGGGTCGGCGGGGTCGGTGGTGCCGGGGGGTGGGGTGGTGCCGCCCTTGCTGGCGCCGGACTCGCAGTAGTCCCTGGCGGGGCCACGAATGAGGTCGCAGGCGTTGTTGCTGGGGCTGGGGCTCGGACTGCCGCCCGGTGTTCCGCTCGGCGTGGGTGACGGGGCGGCGTACGCCCTGCTGGCGAGCAGGATGGCCGCTGTCTGGACGGCCGTGAACGCGGCAGCGATCGAGAAAGCGCGGCGGGGCGGCTTACCGGGCATACGTGAACCCTCCGTACTGCTCCACGGCGTCGGACATGTCCTTGGCCGGAGCGGCGGCCTGGTCACGGCCGACGGGTGCCGGGCCGTCCTTCTGCGTGAAGTCGGTGATCTTCCAGTCCCCGCCGGTCCACTTGAGCTGGAACGTGTTCGTGAACCAGCTCTCGGACACCGGGTTCTTGGAGCCCTCGCCCGCAAGCCCGAACAGCGCTGAGTACCAGACCGACACCGTCGCGGTGGCACCGTCGAACTTGTCCGCCTTGGAGCCGACTGGGTTGAACCGGGAGATGAACGCCTGCCCAGCCGGTGCCGTGCCGTCCGGGTTGAGGCCGACGCGGGTCAGGAAGTCCTTCCCCGAGTACGCCCTGTCGAGGTCGCCCTGTCGGGCCGCAGCGACGTCGGGGGCGTACACGGTGGCCACAATTTCGTGCCGACGGCCGGTGTTGTACATGCCGTCGGAACCCAGCGCCACCAGATAGTTGACGGCCGCCGACTGCGCGCCCTGCTCCGTCTGTGCGAACCCCGACGCGATCCCCCCCTGCTTCCCCCCCACCGGCTTCGTTCCGCTTGGCGCCGTCGACTGGGCGTCCGGCTTCTTCGGGCTCTGGCCGTCCGTGGAGGAGCCGGAATCGCCGCCCCGGTTCGCGAAGGCGATCGCGGCCACCAGGAGGACCACGACGCCGACGGCCATCACCAGGGAGCGGGAGCCGCGCTGGGGGCGGCGGGTGCTGCCGTACGGGTCGCCGGTGCCCTCGGGGAGACGGGTACGGGTCTGGCGCGTGCCGCCGAGCGTGCTGAAGCGGTCGTCGGCCGGGTCGCCGCCGCCGCGGCCCGGATCGTCGTCGAAACTCATGCCGTCTGCGCCCCCTCGACCGTGTGCGGATCCGCGAAGTAGTAGTACGACGGTAGCCGTGCTGGTTCCCGCGCGGGCGCGGTGTGGTGACTCGACATCAGGGAGACGCAACCTCTGCCGTTGGGCGCGACGGACGGATGGTGTGAGGGAGGTAAGGGAAGCGGAAGGCCGGCTGATGGGAGGTCAGACGGCCATTCCGTACACGATGGTGAAGAGGGTGCCGAGCGAGCCGATGATGAAGACTCCGGTCAGGCCGGCCACGATCAGGCCCTTGCCCTGTTCGGCGCTGAAGGTGTCACGCAGCGCCGTCGCCCCGATCCGCTGTTTGGCCGCGCCCCAGACCGCGATCCCGAGGCAGAGGAGGATGGCCACCGCCATCACCACCTCGACCATGATGCGGGCCTCGTTGCCGAGCGTCCCGAACGGCCCCCAGTTGGGGGCGATTCCGCCGATGATGGTGGTGATGTCGCCTTTTCCGGCTGCCAGGTACATGTAACTCACCGCCCCTGTCGGGTAGTTCGAAGCCCCTGCCGCACGGCATGGGTCAGGCTCTATCTTCGCTGATGAAACCGTCGGCGTAGGACGCCTTGGCGCCTCTCTTTACCCGCCCCCGCACGGCTGAACCGGTACCACCGCCCTGACCTGCGGTGAACCGGTTGAATGCGAAAACGCGTATGGTCACTCTGTGTATCACGCAGGGTGACTCCGGGCAATGACTGTCGTTGTTGCACCCTTGGGGCGCTTGTCGTGTCGGCGGCCCGTGATGGGGTACGGAGCTGATGGCGGGGCGGGGTGCGACGGGCCGGTTCATAGAAAGTTCTCAGAAAAGGTTCATGGTCGTTCTCAGCCGGGCCCGCGAGAGTTCAGAGTGTTCGCAGTCCGCCGCTGGCCCGCCGACCACCAGGAGCCGCCCCGATGAAGCGCACTGGCATCTCCGGGATGAAGTTCTCGCCCCAGCGCGGAAGATTCGGCGCGCTGTCCGCCGTGGCGGTCCTCATGGTCATACCGATGTACGGGGACCGCGACGCGGGCGCGCGGGACCTGACCACCATGGCGCCTGCCAGCGCGGCCAACGCCCGGGTGGGCGCGCTGTTCAAGGGGGATCTCGACGGCGGGCACTTCTGCACCGCGTCGGTCGTTCAGAGTTCGGGACGCGACCTCATCGTCACCGCCGCGCACTGCCTGCCCCCGGACGAGTCGGAGGGCGGCAAGGCCGTGTTCGTGCCGGCCTACCGGGACGGGACCGCGCCGTACGGGACTTGGCCGGTGGAGACGGTGTACGCGGACGACGCGTGGAACGAGGACGGCGACCAGGACAGTGACGTCGCCTTCGCGGTGCTCGGGCCCGGCTCGGACGACGGCAAGAAGGTCGAGGACGTGGTGGGCGGCGCCCCGCTGTTCGCGGGCCGCATGACCGGCAAGCCGGTCACCGTCACCGGGTACCCGGGCGACACCGAGTACCCGCAGGTCTGCACGAACACGGCGGACGCCTACGGCGACAAGCAGCAGCGCATCGACTGCCCGGACTTCCCCGGCGGCACCAGCGGCAGCCCGTGGGCCGTCGACGGCGGGGCGGTCGCGGGGGTGATCGGCGGGTACGAGTTCGGCGGCGACGACCCGGACGTCTCGTACAGCATCGTCTTCGGCCAGCACACCAAGTCGCTGTACAAGCTCGCGGAGTCGGCGGGCGACCCGAGGCCCGTGGCGCCCGAGCCGTCCCCGACGCCAGCGGCGGCTCCCGAACCGGCCGCTGCGGGCGGTGACGTGACGTCGGATCAGGCCATCACCTGCGCGTGCCTGCTTCCGTGATCACAAACTGATACCCGGATGTGACGGAGCACCGTCCCATGACAGGGTTGAGCGGTGGAAGCGCTCAGGCCTCGGCAGGATCCGGAACGGATCGGTACGTATGCGGTGCTCGCCCGGCTCGGAGCGGGTGGGATGGGGATGGTCTACCTCGGGCGTTCGCCGGGCGGCCGGCTCGTCGCCATCAAGGTGATCAAGGACGAGATCACGGACCATCCGGAGGCCCTGGCGCGCTTCCGGCGCGAGGCGGAGACCGTGCGGGCGGTGCGCGGGGCGTACACCGCGAACCTCATCGACGCGTCCCTGGAGACGGCGCCGTACTGGCTGGCCACGGAGTACGTCGCCGGGCCGACGCTCTCTCAGGCGGTGCGCGAGCAGGGCGCGTTCCCCGCCGACACGTGCCGCCGCCTGTTCGCGGCGCTGGCGGAGGGCCTTGCGAGCGTCCACGCGTACGGGGTCACCCACCGCGACCTCAAGCCCCAGAACGTGATCCTGTCGCCCCAGGGCCCGCAGCTGATCGACTTCGGCATAGCGAAGGGCGCCACGGACACCGCCCTGACCCAGACGGGCCTGGCCCCCGGCACGCCGGGCTTCACGGCGCCGGAGGTCCTGATGAGCAATCAGGTCGGTGCGGCGGCCGACGTCTTCGCCCTGGGCGCGACGATCGCGTTCGCGGCGACCGGGCGGGCGCCGTTCGGGTCGGGACCGATGGACGCGGTGTCGTACCGGGCGGTGCATGGGGATATCGACACCGAGGGGGTCGAGACGGGGCTCGCGGGGTTGATCCGGGCGTGTGCGGCCAAGGACCCGGCCGAGCGGCCGGCCCCCGCTGAGGTCATCGTGCGCTGTGCGGTGAGCTCCGCGCTGGTCGAGGACCCGCACTACCAGTCGCTGGCGAGCCTCGCCGAGGAGGTCCCCGCCACCGCGCTGCGAGCCCCGCACGAACTGCCCACCCAGGGCCCTGGTTACGCCGCTCCGGCCCCGTCGCACCCCGGTTACGTCCCGACGCTGGCCCCGCAGGGACCGACGGCCGCCCCTGCCCGCCGTTCCCCGCGCACGCTGTGGCTGGTGACGATCGCGGTGGCGGCGGTACTGGGGGTGACGGCGGCGGTGGCACTGCGCGCGATGCGGGACGACGGGGGTGGGGGGCGGGCGCAGGGTGGTGGCGCTGGAGGATCCGGCGCCGTGTTGACGCCTGGCGCCAGTACGTCGCCAGGGGCGATGGGGAGTGCGCAGCCGGCCGGTGCCGGAAAGCCGACGCCGCAGGGCCCGCCGCAGTTCATCGAGCAGACCGCGCCGTCGGGCGACTTCTGGTCGGGCCTCGCGCACCGGTGCAACCTTCCGCCGGAGGAGACGGCGCATCTGCAGTTCCAGTATTCGGTCACGACCGGCGACGAGTACCCCGACGACGATGTACCGCCGGGCAAGGCGCGCATCGGATACCGGCTCAAGGACGAGGACCCCGGGCTGGACCCGTACTACGTCTCGGTGGCGGTCAAGCCTCCTCACGAGCTCGACGCGCAGGGTCGGCCCACGGCACGGGGCAACAACCGCCAGCTCGGGTTCATGAGCAAGGTGACCAACATGTACGCCCCGGGACAGACGGACTGGAAGTACTTCACCTACCCCGACGACTTCACCTACCGGACCGGTGACAAGACGCTGGCCGCGATCCCCCTGACTCGGGATCCCGGCGAGTGGACGGTGACGTACCGCCATGTGACAGCGGTCAAGGACTACAAGAGCATCGTGTGCGACGGATTCATGGCCGGATGAGCCGGGGCCCGACACGAGTGCGGGGGAAGTAGCGGTGAACCGGTCCTCGATGGGGGAGGGTTGAGGGGTGCGCAGAGTCTGGGTGGTCGTCGGGGTCGGGTTCGGGGTGTGCCTGAGCTTCGTTGCGCTGCTCGTCGTCGGTACGTACTCGGCCGCAGCCGGCTTGGCTTCCTCGGCGGGTGGCGGGGCGGTCCAACTCGCCAAGGGGGCGGTTCCGGCCCTCTACCAGCCGCTCGTGGAGAAGTGGGGCAACCTCTGCCCCGGTCTCAATCCCGCGATGCTCGCTGCCCAGTTGTACTCCGAGAGCGGCTGGAAGCCCAATGCCGTCAGTCCCGTCAACGCGCAGGGCATCGCCCAATTCATGCCGGCGACTTGGGAGACCCATGGCATCGACGGGAACGGGGACGGCAAACGGGACATCTGGGACCCCGCGGATGCCATTCCGTCAGCCGCCTCCTACGACTGCGAATTGGCCAAATACGTCAAGGACGTGCCCGGCGACACGAGCTCCAACATGTTGGCGGCGTACAACGCCGGTGCCTACGCCGTCATCAAGTACCAGGGCGTTCCGCCCTATCCGGAGACCCAGGGCTACGTAAAGACCATCCGCTCCCTGGAAAAGAGCTTCGCTCGGCCCGTTGGGCGGGTGCAGCCGTCTCAGCAGGCGGCGGGGGCCATCTACTTCGCTCAGCAGAAGCTCGGGACGCCCTACCTCTGGGGCGGGGAGGGAACGCCCGAGCAGGGCGGGCGGTTCGACTGCTCGGGGTTGACGCAGGCCGCGTACCAGAGCGTCGGGATCACGCTTCCGCGCGTCGCCAACGACCAGTACAACGCGGGCCCGCACCCCGCGCGGAACGAACTCCTCCCCGGCGACCTGGTGTTCTTCTCGACCGACCTCGGCAATTCGCGGGCCATCCACCACGTGGGCCTGTACGTCGGCGGCGGATACATGATCAACGCCCCTTACACCGGCGCCGTCATCCGCTTCGACAAGATCGACGCGCCCGACTACTTCGGCGCCACCCGGGTCACCAAGGACGGCGCGGCAGCGCTGCCGACGTTCAAACCGGGGGCGTGAACAAGGTCTGCCGATGGCTGGAACTCTCCGTGAAGCCAAGGCCCTGAGCTGCGACGATGAGTCACTCTTCGATAACGTCGGCGTGATCATTCAGTGGAGAGTGGAACGCGGCGGCCATCGAAGGCGTTTCCTGGACAGTGACTGATGTACGTACTGACCACGGGGGTTGGTAGCAGAACGGAACAAGGCAAGGGGCCGCAGCATGGCTGGACTCGCATTCGACGGAGCGAATCCCGATGTCAGCCTGCTCTACGACATCAACGGGCTCGCCAAGGACGCCCCGTCGTGGTTCGACCGCGCCATGGAATTCATCGGTGAGTACGGGATTCTGCTCGGCCTCGTGCTCGTGGTCCTGTGGTGCTGGTGGAGCGTGCGGCGCGGGGAGGACCGGCGCTCGGCGGTCGCGTCCGTCGCCGGGATCGTCTGGGCGCCGCTGGCCGCCGCCATCGCCGTCCTCGTCAACATCCCCATCCGCGGCTTCGTGCAGCGGCCGCGGCCCTTCGTCGACCACAAGGGACTCGACGTCCTGATCGCCGGCAAGTCCGACTTCTCGTTCGTCAGCGACCACTCCACCATCGCCATGGCCATCGGCGCCGGACTCTTCGTCGCCAACCGGAAGTTCGGCCTCATCGCCCTCGGGCTCGCCCTGCTCGAAGGGTTCTGCCGGGTCTACATGGGCGTGCACTACCCGACCGACGTCGTCGGCGGCTTCGCGCTCGGCACCGCCGTCGTGCTGCTGCTCGCCCCGCTCGCACAGCTGTTGCTCACCCCGGTCGTCGCGGCCGTCGCCCGTTCGCCGCGGCTCGGCCTGCTGGTGCACTCGCGCAAAGCGCTGACGGTGGTCGCGGCCGCGCCCGGCGCGGTCGAGCGCCCGGAGTCCGAGGAGCGCGACCTCGCGGCGTGACCGTCCCGGTCAACGTGCCTACAGGGACGGGAGTGGCCCGGTCACGAACCTGCGGGAAAGTGAGCGGCGGTCACAGTCCTGCGGGAACGTGACCCGCCCGCTCACAGTGCCTGCGGGAAGTCGAACAGCCGGGCCGGGTCGTACTGCTTCTTGAGCTGGGCCAGGCGCGGTGCGGCCGTGCCGTAGTAGGCCGTACGCCAGTCGGCCAGGGACGGATCGGCGTAGTTCTGGTACGCCGCCCCCGAGGCGTAGGGGCGCATCGCCTCGTGGGTGCGGGCGAGCCAGGACTGCTGGGTGGCGCCCGAGGTGCCCGGTCGCCACGAGGCGATGTACTGGGCGAGCACCCGCGAGGTGCGGTGCACGAACGCGGTGGCGTCCGGGGCGACCCGGTTGATCGCGCCGCCCAGCGCGGTCAGCACGATGGTGCCGCCGCCCCCGTTGTCCGATGCGGCGACGCGGGTGAACTGCTCGGCGCGGGTGAGGAGTTGACGTATGCCGTCAGGGGGAAGCGGCGTGGTGTAGAAGTCGGAGGCGGCCGCGTACGTCTCCCGTTGCAGCACTCCCTGCGGGGTGCGTCCCGGGGTGGGGCCGGGCAGGTGGCACTGGGACTGGCTGAACGTCGAGCAGCCCGCGTACAGCAGCATCGCGTCCTGGAAGCCGGTGCGGTGCAGGGACACCGAGGCGGCGGGGGCGCCCGCGCGGTCGGCGAGGCGGTCGAGCGCGTTCTGAAGATCGCCGTACGAGCCGATCGAGAACGCGGCGATGTTCACGGTCGGGTTGCCGCCGCCCGCCGCCCCGGCCAGATGCGCGGCCGACCAGATCTCGTCGTCCTGGTCCGGCCCCCACGCCTGCCAGGCCTCGATCACCCCCTGCGCCTGCCGCCACGGCCAGGTCAGGTACGCGATGACACCCTGCGGGGCCTCGTGCGTACGGAAGCCGAAGCCGGTGACCACCCCGAAGTTGCCGTTGCCCGCGCCGCGCAGGGCCCAGAAGAGATCCGGGTACTGCTTCTCGCTGGCCGTCAGCTTTCGGCCATCGGCGGTGACGAGGGTAACGGAGGTCAGGTTGTCGCAGGTCAGCCCGTAGGCGCGGGCCGTGACGCCGTGTCCGCCGCCGAGGGCTAGGCCCGAGACGGCGACGGTGGGGCAGGAGCCGCCCGGGATGGTGCGGCCGCTCTTGGCGAGGGCGGTGTAGACGTCGACCAGGCGGGCGCCGGCGCCGATGGTGCCGTCGGAGCCCACGTGGTTCAGGCGGGAGACGTCGATGACGAGGCGGCCGGTGCCGGAGGACCACCCGGCATAGTCGTGACCGCCGCTGCGTATGGCGACCGGGGCGCGGTGGGCGCGGGCGTAGGCGAGGCACTCCTGCACGTCCGCCTCGTGGGAGACATAGGCGACGGCGTCGGGCTTCTGGCTGTCGAAGCGGGTGTTGTAGAGCTGGCGGGCGCTCGCGTAATCGCCGTCGCCGGGGCGGACGAGCTTGCCGTCCAGGGAGCGGGCGAGGGCGGCCCAGTCGGGGGGTGCCGTGCTGGTCCGGGTGGGGGCGGGTGAGGTGGGGGACGGTCGGTGTTCTTCGGTGCTCTTGCCGCTGCACGCGGTGGTGAGGGCGGCCGGGGCGGCTGCGGTTGCGGTGAGCAGGGTGCGGCGGCGCAATGGGGGCTCCCGGGGGGTGGGTGGGCTGCGCGGGCTTATTCCCCGCCCCGCCCCGTCGCGAACCGGGGCGCCGCGGAGCCGCTGACGGGCCCAGCCCGCTCCGCAACCTTCCCGAAGGCCTCAAGAACCGGGGAGGGGCTCCCACGAGGGGCTGGTGGGGGCGGGCGTGAGGTGGATGTCCGCGTCGGTACGGGCCCTGTCCCGGCTTCTTCGGGCCGGGCCCGTCCAGCCGCAGGTGCACCGGGCTACGGCGAAGCTGCCGCGTTCCGTGATGGTGGTCTGGTGGGGCACGTCACCACCGTACTGCGGGCGTGACGGGGGCAGTACTGCGCTCGTTAGGCCCAGTGGGCAAAGCCAGGTGGGCGTTGGGGGTTTGGCGGCAATGGTGATGCGACAACATGGATCCGGGCGAGCCGGTGCGGTGGTGGCCGCCGCCCTGGTGGGCGGGGTGATCGCGACTGCGGCCGGCTGCGGGGGAGCCGACACGAAGGTCGCGCGCGGGGCCGCGGAGGACCCGGCCGCGGCGGTGCGGACGGCCGCCGACCGGCTGGTGGCGGCGGGGAGTTCGCGGGCCACCACCTCCATGGAGATGGCCACCGGGGGCACCCGGGTCACCATTCGCGGCGAGGGCACGTACGACTTCCGGCGCAGAACCGGGCAGTTGACCGTGATGCTGCCCAATTCGGCCTCCGGGGCGGCCGGGCACCCGCCGATCACCGAACTCCTCGCGCCCGGCACGCTGTACATGAAGAACCGGGGTGCCGGAGTACCCGCTAACAAATGGGTGCGAATCGACACCGCCGCGCTCGCCGACGGGAACCTCGTCACCGGCGGCGTCACCGATCCGTACACCGCGGCCGGACTCCTGCGCGGCGCCCAGGGCGTGACGTACGTCGGTGAGGAGAACCTGGCGGGTACGACGGTGCGGCACTACCGGGGCAGTGCGCCGCTTCCCGCACAGGTGACGAAAGGGTTCTCCAAGGGGGCGGTTCCGTTCGACGCGTACCTCGACGAGCAGGGGCGGCTGCGCAAACTGCGGCAGCAGTTCAGTTACGTGAACCAGGGGCGGCCGGTCGCGGTCGCCTCGACCACGCTGCTGTACGGGTTCGGGGCGGCGGTGAGCGTACGGCTGCCGGCCGGGCGGGACATCTTCGACGGGAAGATCCAGCCGTAATCAGCCAGAAATGGCCCCCTCAGGTGGGCTGTCGGTGGCGGAAATGGTCCGTCCGTGCCATGCGCGGTCCGTGTTCCGCTCCCTACGCTAGGAAGCCGACAGCGAAGAGCAAGCAGAGGCCGGGCAGAGCAGAGGCCGAGCAGAGAACGACGAGCAGAACAGACAGGGCAGACCAAGCAGACACGGCGGACCACGGCGGGAAGAGGTCGAGGAAGGGTGATGTGCGTGGCTTCGCTTCGCGGTGCGACCGTCCAGGACCACGTGGCCCTCGTCGAGATCGAGCTGTGCGGTGAATTGATGATCGCGGCGTCGGCGGCGGAGGGGGACCGGCTGAGCCCGGACCTGATCGACGAAGTGCTGAACGTCGTGCAGCTGGCCGAAGTCCCGCCGGGCCGGGCGAAAGCGGCCCCTGCGGGCGGCTGAGCGGATCGCGCCCGGGGATCCCGGGGCCGACGGCCGAGGGGTGGCTGACCGGTCCTGGCGCTGGGCGGGGTTCGTGGGGCGGTTGGGCCCGCGTACCGACGACCGCTTGGCGGGGCCGCTCGCGGTGAGCCGCGGGGCGTGAGAGCGCCATCAGGGCATACGACATGGTGGCGCCGAACACCGCCATGTTCAGCATCCGGCCGCCGTTGCCGGGGTGGTGGCGTCGGGCCGCGCCCCTCGGGCCCGGGTGTTCACGGGCGCTTGCGGGGGCGTTGGCGCGGGCCGGGTTGCCGACCCCGCCGCTCCCTACCGCTGTGCGACCCTCACATGCGCGTACAGGTGGGCATCACGTGCGCATCATGCGCGCGATCGCCTTCGTCGCTTCCTCCACCTTCGCGTCGATCTCGTCGCCGCCCTTCACCGCGGCGTCCGCGACGCAGTGGCGCAGGTGTTCCTCCAGGAGTTGGAGGGCGAAGGACTGGAGGGCCTTGGTGGACGCGGAGACCTGGGTGAGTATGTCGATGCAGTAGACGTCCTCGTCCACCATCCGTTGCAGCCCGCGGATCTGGCCCTCGATGCGGCGCAGCCGCTTGAGGTGCTCGTCCTTCTGTTTGTGGTAGCCGTGCACGCCGTGGTCGTGATCGGTCGCGGGGTTCTCGACCGGGGGGCCGGCCGCCTCGGTGGTGGTCATCGCGTCCTCCCGTTGTCCGCCAGGTCCGGGTCTGCCAAGCCTGGCAAGGGGCTTGATACCCCTCGTGGGTATATGGTACCGAATTTGCGGATTCCCCGGTGGGGGCCCGTGCTGATCACTGTGCCTGATGGGCGACACTGAAGAACGCCGGTTAGCCGTGGCCGGATGATGCGCCTAGCATCAGCCTGACCGAATCCCAAGCACTCCGAGGACCCCACGTGCGCTTTCGTCTGACCCCCAGGGAGACGAGCTTCTACGACATGTTCTCCGCGTCCGCGGACAACATCGTCACGGGCTCGAAGCTCCTCATGGAACTGCTCGGAGCGGATTCCGCGTCCCGGGCCGAGATCGCGGAGCGCATGCGGGCGGCGGAGCACGCGGGGGACGATGCCACCCACGCGATCTTCCACCAGCTGAACTCCTCGTTCATCACGCCCTTCGACCGCGAGGACATCTACAACCTCGCGTCCTGCCTCGACGACATCATGGACTTCATGGAGGAGGCCGTCGACCTGGTCGTCCTCTACAACGTGGAGGAACTGCCCAAGGGCGTCGAGCAGCAGATCGAGGTGCTCAACCGGGCGGCCGTGCTGACCGCCGAGGCCATGCCCAACCTGCGCACGATGTCCAATCTGACCGAGTACTGGATCGAGGTCAACCGCCTGGAGAACCAGGCCGACCAGATCCACCGCAAGCTGCTCGCCCACCTCTTCAACGGCAAGTACGACGCCATCGAGGTGCTGAAGCTCAAGCAGATCGTGGACGTACTCGAAGAGGCCGCGGACGCGTTCGAGCACGTGGCGAACACGGTGGAGACCATCGCCGTCAAGGAGTCCTGACCTCCGTGGACACCTTTGCACTGATCGTCACCATCGCGGTCGCGCTCGGATTCACGTACACCAACGGCTTCCACGACTCCGCGAACGCGATCGCCACCTCGGTCTCGACGCGGGCCCTGACGCCGCGGGCCGCGCTCGCGATGGCCGCCGTCATGAACCTCGCCGGTGCCTTCCTCGGCAGCGGGGTCGCCAAGACCGTGAGCGAGGGGCTCATCTCCACGCCCGAGGGCAACAAGGGGATGGGGATCCTGTTCGCGGCGCTGATCGGCGCGATCATCTGGAACCTCGTCACCTGGTACTTCGGGCTGCCGTCGTCCTCGTCGCACGCTCTGTTCGGCGGCATGGTCGGGGCGGCCCTCGCGGGCGGCACCACCGTGTACTGGTCCGGGGTGCTCGACAAGATCGTCATCCCGATGTTCGTCTCGCCGGTGGTCGGTCTGATCGTCGGCTACCTCGTGATGTGCGTGATCCTGTGGATGTTCCGCAAGGCCAACCCGCACAAGGCCAAGCGCGGGTTCCGTATAGCGCAGACCGTCTCGGCGGCCGGCATGGCGCTCGGCCACGGTCTTCAGGACGCGCAGAAGACCATGGGTGTGGTGGTGATGGCGCTGACCATCGCCAACGTTCAGTCCGCCGGGGACGCGATCCCGATCTGGGTGAAGATCTCGTGCGCCGCGATGCTGTCGCTGGGTACGTACGCCGGTGGCTGGCGCATCATGCGCACGCTGGGGCGGAAGATCATCGAGCTGGATCCGCCGCAGGGGTTCGCGGCGGAGACGACCGGTGCCTCGATCATGTTCGGGTCCTCGTTCCTGTTCCAGGCGCCCATCTCCACCACGCATGTGATCACCTCGGCGATCATGGGTGTGGGGGCGACGAAGCGGGTCAACGCGGTGCGGTGGGGGGTCGCGAAGAACATCGTCCTGGGATGGTTCATCACGATGCCGGCGGCCGCGCTGGTCGCGGCGGGCAGCTACCTCGTGGTGCAGCTGTTCTTCGGCTGACCGCCGGCGGGCCGGTCTGCGCCGGTCCTTTCGGTACGTACGTGAACGGGCCCGCCCCCTGAAACCAGGGGGCGGGCCCTTCGTCTTGCGGTGGCACCGCCATGCAGCACCGCAGACGTGCGAGGGGGGCCGGTTATCCGAAGCGGCCCGAGATGTAGTCCTCCGTGGCCTGCACGGACGGGTTGGAGAAGATCCGCTCGGTCTCGTCGATCTCGATGAGCTTGCCGGGCTGACCGACCGCCGCCAGGTTGAAGAACGCCGTACGGTCCGAGACGCGCGCCGCCTGCTGCATGTTGTGCGTCACGATCACGATCGTGAAGCGCTCCTTCAACTCCCCGATCAGGTCCTCGATCGCGAGCGTCGAGATCGGGTCGAGGGCCGAGCACGGCTCGTCCATCAGCAGCACGTCCGGCTCCACGGCGATCGCCCGCGCGATGCACAGGCGCTGCTGCTGGCCGCCGGAGAGGCCCGAACCGGGCTTGTTGAGGCGGTCCTTGACCTCGTTCCAGAGGTTGGCGCCCTTGAGGGACTTCTCCACCACGTCGGACAGCTCGTTCTTCTTGAACTTGCCGTTCAGGCGCAGCCCCGCCGCCACGTTGTCGAAGATCGACATGGTGGGGAACGGGTTGGGGCGCTGGAAGACCATGCCGACCGTACGGCGCACCGCCACCGGGTCGACGCTGGAGCCGTACAGGTTCTCGTCGTCCAGGAGCACCTTGCCCTCGACGCGGCCGCCGGGGGTGACCTCGTGCATGCGGTTCAGGGTGCGCAGGAACGTCGACTTGCCGCAGCCGGACGGGCCGATGAAGGCGGTCACGGAGCGCGGCTCGACGGTCATCGAGATGTCGTCGATCGCCTTGTGGGCGCCGTAGTAGGCGGACAGTCCGCTTACGTCGATTCGCTTGGCCATCACTGATCACTGCTTCTTTCGGGGTTACGGACTCGGTCGCTGAGTTGGCCGCGTCAGCGACCGTGCTTGGGGGCCTTCCAGCGGGCGATGCCGCGAGCCACCAGGTTGAGGATCATGACGAAGGCGATCAGGACCAGGGCGGCCGCCCACGCGCGGTCGTACGACGCGTCGCTGCCCACCCGGTACTGCTCCCAGATGTAGAAGGGGAGCGAGGACTGGGCGCCCGAGAAGGGGTTGGTGTTGATCAGCTGGCTGCCGAACACGAGCAGCATGATCGGGGCGGTCTCACCGGCGATGCGGGCGATCGCGAGCATCACGCCCGTGGTGATGCCGCCGAGCGCGGTCGGGATGACCACCTTCAGGATCGTGCGCCACTTCGGCACGCCAAGGGCCAGCGAGGCCTCGCGCAGCTCGTTCGGTACGAGCTTGAGCATCTCCTCGGTGGAGCGGACCACGACCGGCATCATCAGGATCGACAGCGCGAGCGAGCCCATGAAGCCGGAGGGCTCCAGCTGGAACATCAGCATCAGCGTCAGGATGAACAGGCCGGCGACGATGGACGGGATGCCCGTCATGACGTCCACGAAGAAGGTGACGGCCTTGGCGAGCGTGCCCTTGCCGTACTCCACCAGGTAGACCGCGGTCAGCAGGCCGAGCGGTGCCGAGATCAGCGTGGCCAGGCCCACCTGCTCCAGGGTGCCGATCAGCGCGTGGTACACACCGCCGCCCGCCTCGAAACCGGGGACGCCGGCCATCGAGTGGGACAGGAAGTACCCGTTGAGGACCTTGATGCCGCGGCTGATCGTCGTCCACAGCAGGGAGAACAGCGGGATCACCGCGAGGATGAAGCAGACCCAGACCAGGGAGGTCGCCACCCGGTCCTTGGCCTGCCGCTTGTTCTCGACGGCCGTGGTGACCGCGTACGAGATGAGGATGAACAGGAGCGCGGCGATCAGGCCCCACTGGACCTTGCTCTGCAGGTCGAAGACGAGGCCGATGACGATGCCGAGGGCGACGGCGGCCACCGCGAATCCGGCACCCGCCCAGCGGGGCAGGGACCGTGCGCTGAGGCTGCCCTTGTGGGGGGCCGGAGCGGCCGGCCGTGCATCTTGTACGGCGGTGTGGCTCATGCGGGGCTCCCTTCCGGGGCTCGGCGTGCGGGGCGGTGGTCGAGGTGGGGTCCGGGGGGCGTCGGCTGGGGCAGCGGGGCGGTCATGCGTTGGCCCCCGAGTACTCCTTGCGGCGCGCGATGATCATGCGGGCCGCGCCGTTCACCAGCAGGGTGAGGACGAACAGGACGAGGCCCGAGGCGATCAGGGCGTCGCGCCCGAGCTCGTTGGCCTCGTCGAACTTCGCGGCGATGTTCTGCGCGAAGGTGCCGCCGCCCGGGTTGAGCACGTGCAGCGAGAGGACGTAGCTCGGGGAGAGGACCGTGGCGACGGCCATCGTCTCGCCGAGCGCGCGGCCCAGGCCCAGCATCGACGCGGAGATCACGCCGGAGCGGCCGAAGGGCAGCACCGAGAGGCGGATGACTTCCCAGCGGGTCGCGCCCAGGGCGAGCGCGGCTTCCTCGTTCATGCGCGGGACCTGGAGGAAGACCTCGCGGCTGACGCTGGTCACGATCGGAAGGATCATGATCGCGAGCAGGATGCCGACGGTGAACATCGAGCGGGCGACGCCGATCTCGGTCTTCTCGAAGACGTAGGTCCAGCCCATGTACTTGTCGAGCCAGTCGTTGAGGCCGCCGAGGTAGGGCACCAGGAACAGGGCGCCCCAGATGCCGTAGACGATCGACGGGACCGCGGCGAGCAGGTCGACGACGTACGCGAGGGACGCGGCCAGCTTGCGCGGCGCGTAGTGCGAGATGAACAGGGCGATGCCGACCGCGATCGGCACGGCGATGGCCATCGCGATGACCGAGCTGACGACCGTGCCGAACAGCAGCACCGCGATGCCGAACGCCGGCGGGGAGCCGGCCGGATTCCAGTCGAAGGTGGTGAGGAAGTTGCCCTGGTCCTTCGAGATCGCTATGCCGGCCCGGACGCTGAGGAAGATGGCGATGGCCGCCATGACCGCCAGCAGGAAGATGCCGGATCCCCGGGAGAGTCCGAGGAAGATCTTGTCGCCCGCGCGGCCGGTGGACTGCCTGCGGCGGGCCGGGGAGGCGGGAGCGGGCGGTGGTGGGGTGTCCGTTGCTATGGAAGAAGCCATGGTCTTTCCGGTCTGTGGGCGGGGACCGGGCGGGTCCCCTGGCGGCGGTGCACCGGATGGTGTGTGGCGGGGGCCGGATCGGGGCCCCCGCCCCACGCGAGCCGCCGGGTCTTCGGCCGGGCGGCTCAACTGTCGTGCTACGAGAGGGAGTTGACCGTCTCGACGACCTTGGAGTTGATCTCGGCCGGGATCGGCGCGTAGCTGGCGTCGGTGAGCAGCTTCTGCCCGTCGGCGCTGGCGGCGTAGGAGAGGAAGGACTTGACCGCGCTGAGGGTGGCGGGCTTGTTGCCCTTGTCGCAGGCGATCTCGTACGTCACGAGGACGATCGGGTAGGCGTTGTCGGCCTTGGTCGTGTAGTCCAGCTTCAGCGCCAGGTCCTTGCCGGTGCCGGCGATCTTCGCGGCGGCGATGGCGGTGGAGGCGTTCGCGGAGCTGGCCTTGACCGGGGCGGAGGCGCCGGTGTTGATGTCGACGGTCTTGATCGACTGGGAGGAGGCGTAGGAGAGCTCGAAGTAGCCGATCGCGCCGTTGGTCTGCTTGACCTGGGCGGCGACGCCGGCCGAGCCGGACGCGGCCTGACCGCCGGGCGCGGCCCACTTCTTGGCGGGCGCGTACGTCCAGTCGGACTTGGCGGTGGCGCTGAGGTACTTCGTGAGGTTCTCGGTGGTGCCGGAGTCCTCGGAGCGGTGGAAGGCCTGGATCGCCAGGTCCGGGAGCTTGGCGCCCGGGTTCAGCTTGGCGATGGCCTCGTCGTTCCACTTGGTGATCTTGCCGTTGAAGATCTTGGCGATGGTCGGGGCATCCAGGACGAGGCTGTCCACGCCTTCGACGTGGAAGCCGATCGCGATCGGGCCGCCGACCATCGGCAGGTCGATGCCCTGGCCGCCGCCGGTGCAGACCTTCTTGGAGTCCGCGACCTGCTGGGCGTTGAGCGGCGAGTCGGAGCCCGCGAAGCCGACCGTGCCCTGGGTGAAGGCGACGATGCCCTCACCGGAGGACGACGACTTGTAGTTGACCTGCGCGTCCTTGCACGCCGCCATGTAGTTCTTGACCCAGAGGTCCATGGCGTTCTTCTGCGCGGAGGAGCCGGAGGCCAGGAGCTGGCCCTTGGCGCCGTCGCACTTCACGTTGGAGGCGGCCCCGGAGGCCGTGCCGCCCGTACCGCCCGTGCTCCCGCCGCTGTTGTTGTCGCTGCCGCACGCCGTGAGGGCCAGGGCGCTGGACACGGCGATGACGCCGAGGGCGGTGGCGCGGAGCCGGTTCTTGCGCTGAAGCTTCACTTTCGGGTGTTCCTTCCGGGAGCCGCCGGTTTCCGTTCGTTGTACGGCGGCGTGCGTGGATGGGCGGTGAGGGCGGGGTGCCGTGCACCGTGTAAGGCCGAAATTAGGCAGATCAGGTGAAGCCGTCTGCGGGAGAGAGTTAACGGAAGGTGAACCGTGGCGGGCAGTGCGGTGCCGACCGTTACCGGTTCGTGTTCAGACGGCATACGGAACCGTTTCGGCAACCCGGAGTGGGCCCGCGGCCCGCAGGGGCAGGCGTCAGGCCGAGTGCAGGGCGTCGAGCAGCGCCAGGAGCAGCTGGCGGTCGCGCGGCTGGGTGAGGCGGTGGTGGGCGGCCGCCGGCGGCAGCCAGAGCAGCCGGTCGACCTCGGCGTTCGCGGTGAAGTGCCCCTCGCCCGCCTCGGCGGCCCAGTAGTCGACCCGTTTGGGGCGGCCCTGGGCGTCGGTGTAGTGGGCGGTGGGCAGCCGCGCGCCGGGCACGCACGCGAACCCGGTCTCTTCGAGCACCTCCCGCAGCGCCCCCGCGAGCGGTGCCTCGCCCCGCTTCAGCTTCCCCTTGGGATGCGACCAGTCGTCGTACTTCGGCCGGTGGACGAGACAGATCTCCATGGCGCCGGCCTCCCACGCCCGAACCGGGTCGAGAGCATTTCGAACGGGGTCGGGAGCATCGCGTACCGAGCCGCGACCGTCTCGGACCGGGTCGGGAGCATGGGGAACGCCGTCGCCCCACGGGGAGCGCCGCCACAGCACGCATCCCGCCGCGAGGACGGTCTTGCCGGGTGCGGTGCTCATGGTGCGGCCGTCGTCGCCGAGGGTGCTGAAGTCACCGCCACAGGCTGCCAGACCCGCTGAAAGGCGAAGCGGGCCGCCTCCACCTCGTGCCGCTGGTCGGCGTGCAGGACTCCGAGCGCGTACGCGGTGGCCGGGGCGATGCGCGGGGTGCGGGCCGCGGCGGACGCGGCGGACGCGGCCTCGGCGGCGTCCCGGTGCCGGTCCAGGGCGCACCCCGCGGCCGCCAGGCGCTCCGTGGGCACGGTGGCGCCGAGCCCGTGGTGCAGCACCTCCTGGGCGTACCGGTACAGCCGGAGCAGCAGCCGCACCTGGTGCCAGGGGCTGTCCTGGCTCTCGCTCGCCTGGACCAGGGCCTCCGCGTTGTACGGACGGGCCGCGCGGGCCAGCGGCAGCACGGCCACCGCCCGCTCCAGGCGGTCCTCGGCGTCCAGCGCCGCGGGCGCCAGTACCTCTGCGGCGTGTGCGGCGGCCGCGGACGCCAGCGGCACCTCGCTGGCGAGCAGCGCGACCGCGTCGGCCACGGCGTGGAACCGGGACGAGCCGAGCGCCTGGAGCGCGGCCGAGTGGGCCCGGGTGCGGGCCAGCGTCAGCTGCCGGTCCAGCAGTGCCCCGGCGCGGGCGGCGCCCACGGTGAGGGAACCGCTTTCGCCGCGGGGCGGCGGCACCTGGTTGCCGGACAGCCGGTGCAGGGAGTCCAGGAGTCGGGTGAGCCGGGCCGTCAGGGCGTGCTCGCCCGCCAACGTGCCCGACAGCCAGGCGAGTTCGGCCCGCAGCTGGTCGGCCCACGGCGCGTCGAGCAGCGGCCGGAAGGTGTGCAGGGTCGCGCTGATGCGACGGGCGGCGGCGCGCAGGGCTCGGGCGGCCTCCTCGGTGGAATGGTTGTCGGGGCCCGCCTCCCGGTGGAGGCGCAGACTGCGCAGGAACTCCCCCGCCTGCGCGTGGAGATAGGGGGCCAGGACCTCGGCCGCCGTCTCGTGTCCCGGGATGTTCTCAAGGCGTTGCACGCCGGCGCCTCCGGGCGTCTATCAGCATCTCCTGTACGTGCCGCAGCGGCTGGCCGTCGGCGTCGGTCGCCTGCCGGGTCCAGTTCCCGTCGGCGCCCAGGTGCCAGGACGAGGTGGTGTCCGACATCCCGGTCTCCAGGAGCCGGCTCAGGGCCGCGCGGTGGGCCGGGTCGGCGACCCGGACCAGTGCTTCGATGCGTCGGTCGAGGTTGCGGTGCATCATGTCGGCGCTGCCGAACCAGACTTCGGGCTCGCCGCCGTTCCCGAAGGCGAAGACCCGCGAGTGCTCCAGGAAGCGGCCGAGGATCGAACGTACGCGGATGTTCTCGGAGAGCCCGGTGACGCCGGGCCGCACCGCGCAGATGCCGCGGACCCAGATGTCGACGGGCACGCCCGCCTGGGAGGCCCGGTAGCAGGCGTCGATGACGGCCTCGTCGACCATCGAGTTGACCTTGATGCGGACGTAGGCGGGCCGTCCGGCGTGCTGGTGGGCGATCTCCTTGGTGATCCGCGCGATCAGGCCGTCCCGCAGGGACTTGGGGGCGACAAGGAGTCGGCGGTAGGTCTCGCGGCGCGAGTACCCCGACAGCCGGTTGAACAGGTCGGAGAGGTCGGCTCCGACCTGCGGGTCGGCGGTCAGCAGCCCCAGGTCCTCGTACAGACGGGCCGTCTTGGGGTGGTAGTTGCCGGTCCCGACGTGCGAGTAGCGGCGCAGCGTGTCGCCCTCCTGGCGCACCACCAGGGACAGCTTGCAGTGCGTCTTGAGGCCGACGAGTCCGTAGACGACGTGGCAGCCGGACTCCTCCAGCTTGCGCGCCCACTTGATGTTGGCCTGCTCGTCGAAGCGCGCCTTGATCTCCACCAGGACCAGCACCTGCTTGCCCGACTCGGCGGCGTCTATCAGCGCGTCCACGATCGGGGAGTCGCCCGACGTCCGGTACAGCGTCTGCTTGATGGCCAGCACGTCCGGGTCGCTCGCGGCCTGTTCCAGGAAGGCCTGGACCGAGGTGGAGAACGAGTCGTACGGGTGGTGCAGAAGCACGTCGCGTTCGCGCACCGCGGCGAATATGTCGGGCGCGGAGGCGGACTCGACCTCGGCGAGCTCGCGGTGGGTGCCCGCGACGAACTTCGGGAACTTCAGCTCGGGCCGGTCCAGCGCGGAGATCCCGAACAGGCCGGTGAGGTCGAGCGGCCCCGGCAGCGGGTACACCTCGGCGTCGGAGACCTTCAACTCCCTTACCAGGAGGTCGAGTACGTACGGGTCGATGGACTCCTCGACCTCAAGACGGACCGGCGGGCCGAAGCGGCGCCGCATGAGCTCCTTCTCCAGGGCCTGGAGGAGGTTCTCGGCGTCGTCCTCCTCAACTTCCAGGTCCTCGTTGCGTGTTACCCGGAACATGTGGTGCGCGAGGACCTCCATGCCGGGGAAGAGTTCCTCCAGATGGGCCGCGATCACGTCCTCGAGCGGGACATAGCGCTCCGGCGAGGCCTCCAGGAACCGCGAGAGCAGCGGCGGAACCTTCACGCGGGCGAAGTGGCGGTGCCCGGAGACCGGGTTGCGGACCACCACGGCGAGGTTGAGCGAGAGGCCCGAGATGTACGGGAAGGGGTGCGCGGGGTCCACGGCCAGCGGGGTCAGCACCGGGAAGATCCGCTGCCGGAACAGGGTGAAGAGGCGGGCCTGCTCCTTCTCGGTGAGCTCCGGCCAGCGGATCAGGTGGATGTTCTCGTCGGCGAGGGCGGGGGCGACGTCCTGCTGGTAGCAGGCGGCGTGCCGGGCCATGAGTTCGCGCGAGCGGGTCCAGATCAGGTCGAGCACCTCGCGCGGCTGGAGGCCGGAGGCGGATCGGGTGGCCACGCCGGTCGCGATGCGGCGCTTGAGGCCGGCCACCCTGACCATGAAGAACTCGTCCAGGTTCGACGCGAAGATCGCCAGGTAGTTGGTCCGTTCGAGCAGCGGGGTCGCCGGGTCCTCGGCGAGCTCCAGGACGCGCTCGTTGAACGCGAGCCAGCTGCGTTCGCGGTCCAGGAAGCGGCCCGAGGGAAGTGCGTCGCTGCCGCTCTCGGCCCCCGCTTCCTCGTATCCGTCCAGGTCCGCGTCGATGTCCGGCTCCAGGTCGGAGACGGCGGCCGCCAGGGTGTGCGGCCGGTGTGCGGCGATGGAGCCGACGGACGGCTGGGCGGGCTGGAGCGGGACCTCGGCGCTGGGCTGCTGGCTCATGTCCCCATTCTTCCGCGCACCGGGGGTATCCAGCGCGTCGGAGAGGGCGGGAGTGAGTGCCCTGGCGGTTCTGGGCGGGGGAACAGTTCCGTTCCGGGTGGCGGGCGCCGGCGGCTTCATTGTGTGAGCGTCGCAAGCGTGTCTGAATGCCTGGTTACGAGGACATGACGTGCGGGCAAGCTGACCCCGGCCCGCAGACGTCGCCGTGGGGGACGCCCTCCAGAATGCGGCGGCGCCCCCGGCGGCGGCAAGGGGGCGGGCTCAGGACTCCGCGCGGTACATCAGGTCCACCTCGTGGGTGGTGAAACCGAGGCGCTCGTAGACGGTGAGCGCCGCGGTGTTGTCGGCGTCCACGTACAGCATCGCGGTGGGCAGGCCCTCGGCGGCCAGGTGGCGAAGACCGGTCGCGGTCAGCGCCTTGCCGAGGCCGCCGCCCTGCGCGTCCGGCCGGATGCCGAGGACGTACACCTCACCGAGCTGCTCCTCGGCGTGCACCTTGGTCCAGTGGAAGCCGACGATCTCGCCGTCCTTCTCCGCGAGGAAGAAGCCCTTGGGGTCGAACCACCGCTCGGCCTTGCGGTCGTCCAGGTCACGCTGGGTGAGGGAGCCCTGCTCGGGGTGGTGGGCGAAGGCGGCCGCGTTCACCGCGAGCCAGGCCGCGTCGTCGTCGCCCGGCGTGAAGGTGCGTACGGTGACGCCCGCGGGCCAGACCGGCTCCGCGATGTCCAGCGGGCTCAACGGGCGCCGCAGCTGGCGCAGTTCGCGGAACAGGGTGAGGCCGAGGACCTGTGCGAGATGGCGGGCCGCGGAGTGGCCGCCGTGCGCCCAGACGCGCAGCCGCTTGCCGGTGGCGCCGAGCAGCGCGCTGCCGAGCGCGCGCCCGTGCCCGTGGCCGCGCTGCGCGGGGTGCACGACGAGTTCGGCGGCGGGCGCCTCCACCGGATCGGTGTCCTCCAGCTGGGCGTACCCGGCGAGCACGCCGTCCGTGGTCAGCAGGAAGTGCCGGACGCCCTCGCGCCGGCCGCCGCGCAACTGGAGCCGCCCCTGCTCGGAAACGGCCTGCTGGCCGTCCCCGCGGGCGGCTTCGGCGAGCAGGTCGAGGACGGCCTGAGCCTGCGAGTGGCTGAGCTCGTCGAGCGTCTGGATGTCGCGGGTGGCCGGGGTGGGGGCGGCTGCGTCTGTCATGCCTACGAGGGTACGGCGGGGTGGCGCGCGGATGGGGCGATCTTGGATCCGCGTCCGTGGGGTCAACGCCGGGTCTGTGACGGGCGACCGGGTCTGCCGGGCCCGCCACCCCCTCTTGCGTTTTGGGCACTCCGTGTCAGGTGTTTTGTCCGCGGGTCCGGTGGGGGCTGGTCGCGCGGTTCCCCGCGCCCCTTGTGGGGTTCGGACGTTGGCTGCGGGTCGTGGGTGGTTGCTCGCGCGGTTCCCCGCGCCCCTGGCAGGGTCGGTGTTTGAGGACGAGCGCTCTTCAGGGCGCGAACTGGGCTTGCGGCGGGGGTGTCGGGGCGCCCGGCAGGGTGATCGTGGCCAGGGTGCCGCCTTCCGGGGCCGTGGCCAGCGTGACCTCGCCGCCCGCGTGCCGCACCGTACGCGCCACGATCGACAGGCCGAGCCCCGAGCCGGGCAGCGCTCGGGCCGACGGGGAGCGCCAGAACCGTTCGAAGACGTGCGGCAGGTCCTCGGCGGGGATGCCGGGGCCGTGGTCGCGGACGGTCAGGACGCCCCGGTCCAGGGCGACCGTGATCGTCCCGTACGGCGGGCTGAACTTCACCGCGTTGTCCAGGACGTTCACCACCGCCCGCTGCAACGCCGCCGCCTCGGCCCGTACGTACCAGGGGGCCAGCTGGGCCGTGATCGTCAGCTCGGGGCCACGCAGCCGGGCCCGGTCGAGCGCGATGCGGGTGATGTCGTGCAGGCCGACGACCTCCAGCGGGCCCTCGCGCACCGCGTCCGGGCGCGACAGTTCCTGCAAGTCGCCGATGAGGGAGGCCAGTTCGGTCATCTGGGCCTTGACGGACGCCATCAGCGCCTTGCGGTCGGCGGGCGGGATGGCCCGGCCCGTCTCCTCGCTCCTGGCGAGCAGCTCGATGTTCGTACGCAGCGAGGTGAGCGGGGTGCGCAGCTCGTGCCCCGCGTCCGCGATGAGCTGCGCCTGCCGGTCCCGGGAGGAGGCGAGCGCCGCGGTCATCGCGTTGAACGAGCGGGACAGGCGCGCAATCTCGTCCTCTCCTTCAACGGGGATGCGCACCGTCAGGTCCTCCGTCCGCGCCACGTGCTCGACGGCCCCGGTCAGCTTGTCCACGGGCCGCAGCCCGGTCCGCGCGACCCAGAGGCCGGCCGCGCCGGCCGCGACGACGCCGATGCCGGCGAGACCGGTCAGCAGGAGGGCGAGGCGGTTGAGGGCGGAGTCGACCTCGGTGAGCGGGCGGGAGACGCTGACGCCGATCGAACCGACCCCTCCGGGCAGGCGCTCGCGCACCGTGTGGACCCGTACGGCTTCGCCCCGTTCGGTGACGCCGTCGTGCAGTGTGTCCGCGCGCGGGCCGTTGGCCACCGCGATGTCCTGCCGCTGCACCTTCACGGGTTGTGAGTTCGGCGCCATGCAGCGGGTGCCGTCCGGCAGGACGACCTGGATGTAGGCGAAGCTGTACCGCTGCGTGGTGCTCGCGGAACTGCCGCCGGGGCCAAGGCAGTTCCGCAGGGCGGCGTCCACCGACTCGCTGGGGGCACTGCTGTTGCGCAGGGTCGTGTCGAGTTCCGCGTGCAACTGGGCCCGGGTCAGCAGCCAGCACGTGACCGCCACCGCAGCCACCGCCACCGCCACCGCCGTCGCGACCAGCATGGCGAGGCGGGAGCGCAGCGGCATCGAGCGGTACCGGCGCAGAACTCGGTTCACTCCGCGCCGCCCGGCCGGAGCGCGTACCCCACGCCCCGAACCGTGTGCACGAGCCGGGGCTCGCCGCCCGCTTCGGTCTTGCGGCGCAGGTACATCACGTACACGTCGAGCGAGTTGGACGACGGCTCGAAGTCGAAGCCCCAGACCGCCTTGAGGATCTGCTCGCGGGTCAGCACCTGGCGGGGGTGGGCCAGGAACATCTCAAGCAGGGTGAACTCGGTGCGGGTCAGCTCCACCACCCGGCTGCCGCGCGTGACCTCGCGCGTCGACAGGTCCATCCGCAGGTCCGCGAAGGTGAGGACGTTCGTTTCGCTCCGCCCGGCCGCCCCCGAGTCCACGGCGTACGAGCTGCGGCGGAGCAACGCCCGGATGCGGGCGAACAGTTCGTCCAGCTCGAAGGGCTTGACCAGGTAGTCGTCGGCGCCCGCGTCGAGCCCGGTGACGCGGTCGCCGACCGTGTCGCGCGCGGTCAGCATCAGGATGGGCGTGGTCGAGCCGGCCGCGCGCAGCCGACGGGCCGCGGTGAGCCCGTCCATCCTCGGCATCTGGATGTCCAGGACGATCAGTTCCGGCTGGTACGCCTCCGCCTTGGCGAGGGCGTCGAGGCCGTCGACGGCGACCTCCGTGCCGTACCCCTCGAAGGCGAGGCTGCGCTGGAGCGCCTCGCGGACGGCGGGCTCGTCGTCGACGATCAGGATGCGCTGCGGTTCGTCCTCGGCGGGGCTCATGAGCGGGTTCCTTCTTTTTCTGCTTCGCTTCGGCTCGGTGTCATCAGCCTCGCACGCGGACGGCGGGGCGCGGGGCGGCTCGCGGCCCCGCGCGGATCAGTAGCTGCCGCCGCCGAAGCCGTTCCCGGAGCTGTTGCCGCCCTGGTTGCTGTTGCCACCGGTGTCGGCTCCGCCGCTGCCGCCGCTGCGCAGGCCGGCGAGGTCGGACTTGACGGTGTTGATCGGGATGGCGAAACCGAGGCCGACGCTGCCGGCCGACGAACCGCTCGCGCTGCTCGAACTGGGCGAGTACATCGCGGAGTTGATGCCGATGATGTTGCCGTTCATGTCGATGAGCGCGCCGCCGGAGTTGCCCGGGTTGAGCGAGGCGTCGGTCTGGAGCGCCTTGTACGTCGTCTTCGAGGAGCCGGTGTCGCCGTTGAACTGCTGCCCGCCGAACTCGAACGGCCAGCCGCCGTTGCCGCGGCCCTGCCCCTGCCCCTGGCCACGCCCCTGGCCCTGCCCCTGGTTGCCCTGCTCCTTGGCGACGGTGACATCGCGGTTGAGGGCGGAGATGATGCCGCTGGTGACGGTGCCGGTGAGGCCCTCGGGGGAGCCGATCGCGACGACCTGGTCGCCGACGGCGACCTTGCCGGAGTCGCCGAGGCTCGCGGGCTTGAGGCCGCTCGCCCCGTCCAGCTTTATCAGCGCGAGGTCCTTGTCGGGGTCGGTGCCGAGGACCTTCGCGGTGTACGACTTGCCGTCGCTGAGCTTCACCTTGATCTGGGTGGAGCCCGAGACGACGTGGTTGTTGGTGATGATCTCGCCGGAGGAGGTGACGATCACGCCCGCGCCGGTCGACTCGCCCGAGCTGGAGGTCGCGTTGATCTCGACGATGCTCGGCATGACAGCCTTGGCGACGCCCGCGACGGTGCCGTTGGTGCTGTTGGCCGCGTTGGTGCCGCTGACGCCGGCCGCGACGCTGGTGGCGTCGTTGCTGACGTAGTGCTCGACCAGGCTCGCGGTCCCGCCGCCGATGGCCGCGGCGATGATGGCGACGGCGGCGAGGAGGCCGACCGAGCGCTTCGCGCGGCGTGGCTGGGGGGAGCCCGCGTCCGCCCCGGCGAGGTGGTGGACGCCCGCGCCGCCGCCGTCGCCGCCCTGGAACCCGGCTTCGGGGTGGACCGCCGCGCCGCCCGGCCACCCGGTGGTGCCGGGGGCGGCGCCGACGGGGGTGGCCGGCTGGTACGGGGGCGGCGGCGGATAGGCGGCCGCGTGGGCCTCGGCCTCTCGCCGGGCGTCGTCCTTGGCTCGCTGCCAGGACTCGTGAGAGTGGTTCGGCTGCTGCTCGGGGTACTCGCCGCTGTGGCGGGGGCTCTCGGTCATGTCTATGACCTTCGCTACGGATGATGAGAGCAGTCTGAGGACCGGTTAAGAAGCCCGGCAGAACCGTGTTTGCCCGAAATAAAGGCGCCTCGCGGCGCCGAAAAACGGACGGAAAGCTTCCGCGGTCGCAGCGTCGCCGACGGCAAGCCGGGCGGGACGCTACCCGCAGCCGCAGGAGCGGCGCACGACGAGCCGCGAGGGGAACTGCTTGAGACGTTCGCGGCGCGAGCCCGCCACCCGCAACCCGTCGTCCAGGACCAGATCCACCGCGGCCCGCGCCATCGCGGGCCGGTCGGAGGCGATCGTGGTGAGCGGCGGATCGGTCAGGGCCGCCTCCTTCACGTCGTCGAACCCCGCCACGGCGAGCTCGCCCGGCACGTCGATGCGCAGCTCGCGGGCGGCCCGCAGCACGCCGATGGCCTGGTCGTCGGTCGCGCAGAAGATGGCCGGCGGCCGCTGGGGCCCGGCGAGGATCTCCAGCGCCACCTTGTAGGCGTCGTACCGGTTGTACGGGGCCTGGAAGAGGCGGCCTTCGAGGGAGCGGCCGGACTCCAGCATGGCCCGGCGCCAGCCCTCGACGTGGTCGGCCACCGGGTCGCCGACCGCCGGGGTGGACTCGATGCCGCCGAGGCAGGCGACGTACTCGTGACCGTGTTCGAGCAGGTGGCGGGTGGCGAGCTGGGCGCCGCCGATGTCGTCGGTGACGACCGCCACGTCGTCAATGGCCTCGGGCCGCTCGTGCAACAGCACCACCCGGGCGTCCCAGGCGTCGATCTCGGCCGCGGCCCGCTCGCTGGGGCCCTGGCTGACCAGGATCAGCCCGGCGACCCGCATGCCGAGGAAGGCCCGCAGATAGTGGACCTCGCGGTCGTCGATGTAGTCGGAGTTGCCGACCAGGACCATTTTCCCGCGCTCGGACGCCGCCTGCTCGACCGCGTGCGCCATCTCCGCGAAGAACGGCTGGCGGGCGTCCGGGACGATCATTCCTATGAGGTCGGTGCGCCGCGAGGCCATCGCCTGGGCCACTCGGTCGGGCCGGTACCCCAGCTCCTTGATCGCGGCGAGGACACGCTCGCGCGTGGCCGGGGCGACCGGCCGGGGTCCGTTGTTGATGACGTAACTGACGACGGCGGTCGAAGTACCCGCAAGTCGTGCCACGTCGTCCCGCGTCACCTTGGCCACGCGCGGCAGTCTACGCGGGGTGACCCCCCGCTGGGCAGGCCGTATGGCAGGTCGTACCCCAGGTGTGACCTACCCGGCCGGCCTACCGCTTCGAGGAGCGGGCAGCCGCTTCCTTCGCCTCGGCGGTGGCCGCGTCGACCACCGCCCGCGCCTTGGCCTCCTCGGCCGCACGTTCGACCTTCTCCGGGGTCACGAAGCGGTATCCGACATTTCGGACGGTTCCGATCAGGGACTCGTGCTCGGGACCGAGCTTGGCCCGCAGCCGCCGTACGTGGACGTCGACCGTGCGGGTGCCGCCGAAGTAGTCGTAGCCCCAGACCTCCTGGAGCAGCTGGGCCCGCGTGAACACCCGGCCCGGGTGCTGGGCGAGGTACTTGAGCAGCTCGAACTCCTTGAAGGTCAGGTCCAGGACCCGCCCCTTCAGCTTCGCGCTGTACGTCGCCTCGTCCACGGAGAGGTCGCCGTTGCGGATCTCCATCGGGGAGTCGTCGGAGGTGATCTGCTGGCGGCCGGTGGCCAGCCGCAGCCGCGCCTCGACCTCGGCCGGGCCCGCGGTGTCGAGCAGGACGTCGTCGATGCCCCAGTCGGCGGTGACGGCGGCCAGGCCGCCCTCGGTGACGACCAGGATCAACGGGCAGCCGGGTCCGGTGGAGCGGAGCAGCTGGCACAGCGACCGCACCTGCGGGAGGTCGCGGCGGCCGTCGATCAGGATGACGTCGGCACCAGGGGTGTCCACGAGGGCCGGGCCCTCCGCGGGCGCCACCCGCACGCTGTGCAGAAGCAGGCCGAGGGCGGGGAGCACCTCCGTCGACGGCTGGAGGGCATTGGTCAGGAGCAGCAGAGAACTCATCGCGTCCCACCCCCGAGCTCTCGGTTCCGTTCGAGCAGGGGGTGTCCCCATGCCGGGTTCGGCATTGGCGGTGACTTCGTATCGTGCACGGTTCGCTCGCCCATAACGTCGGTTCCTCCTCGGTCCCTGCGGAGGGGGTTCCCCCTACTCCTCAGGAGTCCGGGGGCGTTGCGGCACTGCTTCGTACTTGTACTGCTGTTCCGGTTCTGCCCCCGCGACCCGGGTGCAGTTCTTTTGTGAGCGTTTGTTCACCCGTCCGTAACAACGACCGGGAAACACAAAAGGACCCGGGGGCTGCGTTGCCCGGATCCTCTGCCTAGGAGAATAGCCCACATGAGTTCCGAGGCAGAGGGCCGATTTCACACTTCAGCTGTTTCCTCGATCACTCCCGGACCCCGGCGCGCAACCCTGTGTACCTCCGACGGTGTCCGGATCGAGGCGGTTTATGAACCGTGCAGCAAGGGTGTCACCGATACCGCGATCGTGGTCGCGCACGGATTCACCGGATCGGCCGACCGGCCCGCCGTACGAAGGGCCGCGGGCGTGTTCGCGCAGCACGCGGCCGTGGTGACCTTCTCCTTCCGCGGGCACGGCAGGTCCACGGGCCGCTCCACCGTCGGCGACCGCGAGGTGCTCGACCTCGCGACGGCCGTCGAGTGGGCGAGATCACTCGGGTACGCACGCGTGGTGACCGTCGGCTTCTCGATGGGCGGGTCGGTGGTGCTGCGGCACGCGGCTACGCACCAGGGGAGCGCGCGGGGGCGCACGGAAGCAGTGGCGGCGGTCAGCGCGCCCGCCCGCTGGTACTACCGGGGCACGCCCGCGATGCGGCGGGTGCACTGGCTCGTGACCCGGCGCGCCGGACGGCTGGTCGGCCGGTTCGGCTTCGCCACCCGGATCCATCCCGAGGACTGGGACCCGGTGCCGCTCTCGCCGGTCGAGGCGGTCCCGCTGATCGCGCCGACCCCGCTGCTGATCGTGCACGGCGACCGCGACCTGTACTTCCCGGTCGACCATCCGCGCATGCTGGCGGCGGCCGGACCTGCGCAATTGTGGCTGGAGCGGGGGATGGGGCACGCGGAGAACGCCGCCGACGAGGCCCTGCTCACCAGGATCGCGAGCTGGCTGACCGCCGCGCGGCCCGCCGCGTAGCCCATCATGGAGGGCGACGAAAGGAGCCTCACCATGGCAGCGGGAACCATCCGCTTCTGGGCCGCGGCCAAGTCCGCCGCCGGTGTCGCCGAGGAGCCGTACGCCGCGGGAACGCTGGCCGAGGCGCTCGACGCGGTGCGCGAACGGCACCCCGGAGAGCTGGCGCGCGTACTCCAGCGGTGTTCCTTCCTGGTCGACGGTGACCCCGTCGGCAAGCGGAACCATGAGACCGTACGCCTTGCCGAGGGCGGCACGGTCGAGGTGCTCCCGCCGTTCGCAGGAGGGTGACCCCCACGTCATGAGCGAGCAGTACCCGTATCAGCAGCAGCCGCAGTACGACCAGTACGGGCAGCCCGTACAGCCCCAGCCGCCGTTCCCGTACGAGCCGTACCAGGACCAGCAGCAGTACACCCAGACGTGGGACGGGCAGACCTGGGACACCCAGTACCAGCCCACGATCCCGCCCGCGCCGCAGCCGGGCGAGCCCGCTGAGAGCCGGGGGCGGCACGCGCAGCCCTGGCAGGAGAGCGCCGAGCAGGCCCCGTACCTGCCGCCGCAGAACACCGCGGGGGGCCCGCCCGCCCACAGCGGCTCGGGCACGACGTCCGTGCCGCTGCCGCCCGAGATGCCGATGCCGCAGACCGCCGCGCCCTACGGAGCGTCCCAGGGTGGCGCTTACGGTGCGGCCGGGCAGGCCGGTGGCTCTCAGGGCGGCGCTTACGGCGCCGCCGGGCAGGCCGCCGTGCCTTCCCGAAATCCGTCGTACGGGTCGTCCGGGCCCGTTGCCGCGGCCGCCGCGGGGCAGGCGCACGGGGTGGCCGACCAGCCGCCGACCGCCGGGGGGGCCGGATACGGCTCGCCCACCACGGTCGGCAACGCCCGGATCACCGACGCGCAGCGGGCCCGTGCCGAGGGGCGCTCGCCGATCATCGCGCCCGGGATGCGTCCCGCCACGCTGACCGCACTGCTTGCCCTGCTCCTCGCGGTCGCGGCGCCGATGGGCCCGTACGCCCTGGTGGTGCCTCTCGTGCTGCTCCAGGCCGTGACGGCGGCCGGCTGGTTCCGGCTGAACGGGATGTGGCCCGCCCGGCAGGGCATCGCGCTCGCCTTCGCGGGCGGGCTCGTCGCCGATGTCGCCCTGCTCGCCCTCGGCCGTGAGCACGCGCCCGCCGCGATCCTGGGCACGCTGGGCGTGTGGGTGCTGCTCACCCTCGTGCTCCAGCTGCGCTCGCACGCCGACCCCGACGAGCGGATGTACGGGCTGATGGCGACCGTCGCCTCCGCCGCACTCGCGATCCTGGCGGGCGGCTACCTCGCGGCGCCTCCGCACGCGGTCTCCGTCGGCGCGGCCGCGGTGGGCGTCGCCGCCCTCGCGCGGGCACTGCCGCTGCCGTCGGCCGCCTCCGTGGCGGTCGCGCTGCTCGCCGCGGCGGGGGTCGGCATCGCGGTGGGCGGCCTGACGGGCATCGGCGCGAGCGGCGCGCTGCTCGGCCTCGCGGCCGCGGGCTGTGCGCTGATCGGGCTGCGGGTGGCCTCCTACGACTACCCGTCCCGCTTCGTCCACATGACCGCGGGCGTCGCCCTGCCGCTCACGGCGGCCGTCCCTGTGCTGTATCTCATCGGGCGCGCGGTGGGGTAGGGAACCGCGACTAGGCTCGCGATCGTCATTCGGAGAGATTGATCAAAGAAACGATCTAAGTCAGCGGTCAACGATCAAAAGTTTGCCGATCGAGGGTCGAGGGCCGACGAGCGGGGGACACGTACGCAATGCGCGCACTGCGAATACTTTTGATCATCGCGGTGGTTCTCGGCGGCATCTTCGTCGCCGTGGACCGGATCGCGGTGAACATCGCCGAGTCCAAGACGGCCGACAAGATCAAGAGCAGCCAGCGGCTCGCTTCCACCCCCGACGTCAGCATCAAGGGTTTCCCCTTCCTTACCCAGGTCCTCGGCAAGGAGCTCGACGAGGTCGACGTCTCCCTGTCCGGGGTCACCGCCACGGCCGGTGGCCACTCGGTCAACGTCACCGAGGTGACGGCGGAACTGCATGCGGTACGGATCGACAGCAG
The DNA here is from genome assembly GCF_036231355.1 of Streptomyces sp. NBC_01431. Lineage (NCBI taxonomy): Bacteria > Bacillati > Actinomycetota > Actinomycetes > Kitasatosporales > Streptomycetaceae > Streptomyces > Streptomyces sp. NBC_01431. The sequence continues at coordinate 3,818,816 of NZ_CP109496.1, read as the reverse complement.
CTTCTCGTCGGCGGTCGCCGGGCGGGCGGACGGGGCGGCTCAGATCTCGTACGCCGACCTGTCGAAGGCGGCGCCCAAGGGGGCGACGGTCGGCTACGCGGGCCCGGAGCGGGCGGCGAAGGGCCAGGTCAAAGTAACCGGCCCGCTCACCGACCTCCTGGAGGGCCAGGGCGTGACACTGCCGCCCGCGATCAAGGCGCTCCTCGCGGGGCAGAAGGTGTCGGCGTACAGCACGGTGAGCCTGGCGGGTACGGGGTCGGTGCAGCTCCGGGCGGAGTCGTTGCCGCGGCTTCCGGTGCCGGGGTTCGACCAGCGTCTGCGCAAGGCGGTCGACTACGACCTGAAGATCGACGGAATGCCGTCGAGCATCAAGCTGAACAAGGTAACGGCGTCGGAGGCGGGGCTCCGCTTCTCGGGCGAGGGCACAGAAGTCCACCTGGCGGGCTGACCCCCGCCGCTCCTTCCCCACCCAGGCTCCGCCAAGGGGCGCGGGGAGCTGCGCGACCAGCCACAGACGACCCGCCCCCGGCGAGCAATCCGCGCGGCCGGAGTGCAGGGAGTGGAGTCTTCCCAGCTCCCGTGCGAAGCCCCGCGAAGGGGCGCGGGGAACTGCGCGACCAGCCACAGTCAGCCCGCACCTGACGAACGATCCACACGGGGCGCGGAGCCCCGAACGGGTCTGGGGCGGAGCCCCGGGGGGCCGGGGTCGGCCCGGGGTGACGCGCGGCGGGTGGGCGGCCCCGCACGCGGGCCCGCAGACGCCCCGACCGCATCGTGAGACACCCCCGTCCGCAGGGCAGATGGCACCGTCGCACCCCCCACCCCCGGAAGGGGCCGGGGGTGGCCCGCAGGCACTCCTCGTACCACTATGTGGATGATCGCGTCTCAAGATGCGACACGCCGGTGACACGCCCCGGTATGGCTCCCTACGATCGGACGCATGAAGCGACAGGCGGACCTCACGAAGCGGCGGGCAGTAGACCTGTGCCGCGTCGCCGCCATGCTCTGTCGCCCCTTCTGAGCGGGACGCTCAACTCCCGCATTTCCCCCGGCCCTTCGACCGCGATCAGGGCGATCAGGGCCCACCCGGTGCCGCGTACGCGCGCCGCAGACGCGTACCCGCACCCCGCGCAGCACCCCCCGCAGACTGCCCCGGAGGAGATCAACATGAGCCGCAGCGACGTCCTGGTAGACGCCGACTGGGTCGAGGCCCACATCGAGGACCCGAAGGTCGCCATCGTCGAGGTCGACGAGGACACCTCGGCCTACGAGAAGAACCACATCAAGAACGCGATCCGGATCGACTGGACGAAGGACCTCCAGGACCCGGTCCGCCGTGACTTCGTCGACCAGGCCGGCTTCGAGGCCCTGCTCTCGAAGAAGGGCATCGCGAACGACACGACCGTCGTCCTGTACGGCGGCAACAACAACTGGTTCGCCTCGTACGCCTTCTGGTACTTCAAGCTCTACGGCCACCAGGACGTCAAGCTCCTCGACGGCGGCCGCAAGAAGTGGGAGCTCGACTCCCGCGACCTCGTGGACGGCGACCAGATCCCGAACCGGGCCGCCACCGACTACAAGGCCAAGCCGCAGGACGCCTCCATCCGCGCCTTCCGCGACGACGTCGTGAACGCCATCGGCAACAAGAACCTGGTCGACGTGCGCTCGCCCGACGAGTTCTCCGGCAAGCTGCTCGCCCCGGCCCACCTCCCGCAGGAGCAGTCGCAGCGTCCGGGCCACGTCCCGTCCGCCCGCAACATCCCGTGGTCGAAGAACGCCAACGACGACGGCACCTTCAAGTCGGACGACGAGCTCAAGGCCCTCTACGAGGACGAGCAGGTCGACCTGGCCAAGGACACCATCGCGTACTGCCGCATCGGCGAGCGCTCGGCCCTGACCTGGTTCGTGCTGCACGAGCTGCTCGGCCAGGAGAACGTCAAGAACTACGACGGTTCGTGGACCGAGTACGGCTCCCTCGTCGGCGTGCCGATCGAGCTCGGCGCCAACAAGTAACCCGGGCGACCAGCCCCCCCGCACACCCCCAGACCGTAGACCGTAAGGAAGAACCATGTGTGGAGCGAAGGCCGGCGGCCCCGACGCCTCGACCATCAAGCCCGGTGAGACCACCATCCAGGGTCAGGTGACCCGCGGCGGCGAGCCCGTCACGGGTTACGTGCGCCTGCTCGACTCGACCGGCGAGTTCACCGCCGAGGTCCCGACCTCTGCCACCGGCCAGTTCCGCTTCTACGCGGCCGAGGGCACCTGGACCCTGCGCGCGCTGGTGCCGGGCGGCACCGCGGACCGCACCGTCGTCACCCAGACCGGCGGCCTCGCCGAGGTCGCCATCGCCGTCTGACCGACGGCGCCGCAGTACTGGCCGGAGGGCCGCACCCCGGGGGTTGGACGCCTTGGAAATGGGGTGCGGCCCTCCGTGCCGTTTCCGGCCGGGCGCCGCGGCCGTACGCTGGACTTATGTTGGCCCGGCGCCGGCGCGGCTACTTCTGGATGATGGGCGGCTGCATTCTGCTCTTCGTGTCCGCCTGGAGTTTCGTGCGCCTGTGGTCGGTCCCGGCGGCGGTGGGCATGTGCGTGGTGGCCATGGTGATCCCGCCCGTCGCCGCGATGGTGGCCAACCGGCGCGGCCCCGACGACCGCTGGTGGGACGACCCCTCCGGCGACCCGAAGTCCGACGAGTGGTGGGACGAGCTGGACGGCAAGAAGCGCCGCTGAGCGCTCGGCGGGGGGCGTCCACCGGCCGCGTGCCGATTGCGCACGATGTCGCGGCCCCGCGCCTCTTCAGCGCGGCACTGCCACGACACCGGTGGGGCGGGCTTCAGTACACGAGCGCCTGTACGCCGTCCCCCATGACCTCCTGCACGAAGACCTGCGCGCCCGCGATGCGTACGCCCTCCAGGACGTCCTTCTCGGTGATGTCCCGGCGGGTGGCGCACTGGGTGCACAGGGTGATCCGGCCGCCCGCCCGGACCGACTCGACGAGGTCGGGCAGCGGTGCGGCGTGCGGGAGCTCGAACTCGGCGGCGCGGCCCGGCAGTGCGAACCAGGACGATTCGCCGGTCAGCCACAGTGAGACCTCGACCCCGCTGGCGACGGCGACGGCCGCCACGGTGAAGGCCTGCGAGCACCGCTCGGGTGCGTCGGCCCCGGCGGTCACCTTGATCACGAGCTTCTGCTTCGGCATACGCCGAACTGTAATCCGCCGGGCCATCGCCTCCCCCGTGGCCTGTGGGTCCGCCACCCGCATCCACCTGGTGCGGTTCGCCGGCGCCGGTGACCCGCACGGCTGACACCGGCGGCGTACCTCACAGAGAGGGCCGGCGCCCCCACCCATTAGGCTGGGGGCCGGCCCTGACCGCCCCTACACCCGCTCATGCGAGGAGCCCCCCGTGCTTGAGGCTGTTTTCTCCACCCTCCTTGTCCTGGTCTGCGTCGGCGTCCTCGCCTTCGCCGGGCTGACCGTCAAGAAGCTGTACCAGGGCCAGCGCTAAACCCCCCGCAACGAAGAGATCGCAGCCTCATGATCGAGATTCCGTCCGACCTCCACCCCGACCTCGTGCCCCTGGTCTTCCTCCTGGGGACCTGGGAGGGCGCCGGTGTCACCGACTTCCCGGGCGCCGAGAAGGCGAACTTCGGGCAGTCCGTGACCTTCTCCCACGACGGCCGTGACTTCCTGGAGTACGTCTCGCACTCCTGGATCCTCGACGCCGAGGGCAACAAGGTGAAGCCGCTGGAGTCCGAGTCGGGCTACTGGCGCATCGACAAGGACCGCAAGGTCGAGGCCGTCATGGTCCGCGACCAGGGCATCGTGGAGATCTGGTACGGCGAACTCGCCCACCAGAAGCCGCAGATCGACCTCGTGACGGACGCCGTCGCGCGCACCGCGGCCTCCGGCCCGTACACCGGTGGCAAGCGGCTCTACGGGTACGTCAAGAGCGACCTCATGTGGGTCGGCGAGAAGGCGACCCCCGACGTCGAGCTCCGCCCCTACATGTCGGCGCACCTGAAGAAGGTCGTCACTCCGGAGCAGGTCGCCGAGATGGCCCGGGGCCTCGGAGATCTCCCGGACGACGGAATCGCCTTCTTCAAGTAGGCCGCCCGTCCACCCGGCGCGCACTCCCCGCCCCGTCGAGTGCGCCCGCTCCTACACTGGGAGCGTGGTGACCACCGACTGGCAGAGCGACCTCCGCAGGCGCGGGTACCGGCTGACCCCTCAGCGGCAGCTGGTCCTGGAGGCCGTCGACGTACTGGAACACGCGACGCCCGACGACATCCTCACCCAGGTGCGGAAGACGGCGGGCGGCGTGAACATCTCCACCGTGTACCGGACCCTGGAGCTCCTGGAGGAGCTGGGTCTGGTCTCGCACGCCCATCTCGGGCACGGCGCACCGACCTACCACCTGGCCGACCGCCACCAGCACATCCACCTGGTGTGCCGCGACTGCACCGAGGTGATCGAGGCCGATGTGTCGGTGGCCGCGGACTTCACCGCGAAGCTCAGGGACACCTTCGGCTTCGACACGGACATGAAGCATTTCGCCATCTTCGGGCGCTGCCAGGCCTGTGCCGAGAAGGCCGCGGATACCGAGTCGTAGGCTTGCGTACATGAAGAGCCCCCTGCTGTCCCAGCCCGGCGCCGTCCCCGCCGAAGGGCGCGACGAAGGCGTCGCCGCGCACTACGGCGACCTGTTCCGCGAGCAGCGCGCGCTGGCCGGCGGCACCGGTCTCGTCGACCTCTCGCACCGCGGTGTCATCACCGTCACCGGCGACGACCGGCTGAGCTGGCTGCACCTGCTGCTCACCCAGCACGTCAGCGAACTGCCCGCCGGGCAGGCGACCGAGGCCCTCGTCCTGTCCGCCAACGGCCACGTCGAGCACGCCCTGTACCTCGTGGACGACGGCACGACGGTGTGGATCCACGTCGAACCCGGCACACAGGGCGAGTTGATCGCCTACCTGGAGTCGATGAAGTTCTTCTACCGGGTCGAAGTCGCCGACCGCACCGGGGAGTTCGCGGTCGTCCACTTGCCCGCCGGGTCCATCGCCGAGGTGCCGCAGGGCGTGGTCGTGCGCGAGACGGCGTATGGGCGCGATCTGTTCCTGCCGCGCGCCGACCTGGAGAAGTACGCCGCCGAGGCGGGGCCGCTCGCCGGGATCCTGGCGTACGAGGCGCTCCGGGTGGAGGCGCACCGGCCCCGGCTCGGCTTCGAGACCGACCACCGTACGATCCCGCACGAGGTCGGCTGGATCGGCTCGGCCGTGCACCTCCAGAAGGGCTGCTACCGCGGCCAGGAGACGGTCGCCCGGGTCCACAACCTGGGCAAGCCGCCGCGCCGCCTGGTCTTCCTGCACCTGGACGGCAGCGAGGTGCTGCTGCCCGGTCCCGGTACGCCGGTGCGGCTCGCGGCCGACGGCGAGGAGGGTCGCCAGCTCGGCTTCGTGACGACCTCGGCCCGCCACCACGAACTGGGCCCGATCGCGCTGGCCCTGGTCAAACGGAACGTGCCGGTCGACGCGGAGCTCCTGGCGGGGAACACGGCGGCGGCACAGGAAGTCGTGGTCGAGCCGTAGCGCCGCCGGGCGCTCAGACCTCCACCAGCACCGTGAACGGGCCGTGGTTCGTGAGGGACACCCGCATGTCCGCGCCGAACCGGCCCGTCTCCACCTGGGCGCCCAGCGCCCGCAGTTGGGCCACCACCTCGTCGACCAGGGGCTCGGCCACCTCGCCGGGGGCGGCCGCGTTCCAGGTGGGCCGGCGGCCCTTGCGGGCGTCCCCGTAGAGAGTGAACTGAGAAATCACCAGCAAGGGTGCATTCACATCCGAGCAGGACTTCTCCGCCTCAAGGATGCGAACCGACCACAACTTCCGGGCGAGCTGCGCCGCCTTCTCGGGGGTGTCCCCGTGCGTGACCCCGACCAGGACACACAGGCCCTCACCGGTGATCTCGCCGACCGTTTCGCCCGCCACGACGACCTTCGCGCCGTCCACCCTCTGCACCACCGCTCGCATGCGCCCCAACTTATGCCACGGGTCGCTCCGATTTCCGAGCGGCTGAACGGGTGCAGTGCACCTGCACGTGCCGTACCCAAAGTGGCACGATGCGTACAGGCGGTGCACACCTCGGCCCTCGGGGCCGGGGGGAACCCGAGCACCGGTCGAGGGGACGGAAAGACCCATGAGCACACCAGGCGCCGGGCAGTCGCCCGGTCCCGTATCGCTGAGCCGGACCAACCCGCGCACCGCCGTGCGACCTGCCGTGCAGCGGGCCGGTCAGCTGCCGCCCCAGCGCGACCACGACTTGGCCGCGCTCCGGCTCGCCGAGCTGCGCACGCTGCGCCGCCAGTCGCAGAGCGACGAGGCCGACCTGAGTTATGTGCGGCGGCTGCTGCACGGCCGGATCGACATCCTGCGGGCCGAGCTGGCCCGGCGCACCGGGCCGCAGGCGCCGGTGGTGGAGCGGCTCGCCGAGATCCTCACCGACGCGCCCTCCTCGCACCGGGCCTCCGCCCGGCACGTCACGCTGTCCGCACCGCGTAACGAGGAGTACCGCCTCCTGGCCGCCGAGATGGACGCGGAGATCGAGCTGTCCGACCTGGACGCCCGTACGGAGGAGGAGCTGCACACGGCGACCGGGCGGCTGATCCGCTACGAGCAGCAGGTCTCGCGGCGCCGCAAGGAGGTCCAGCGCACGGCCGACGATTGCAGCGCCGAGATCGCCCGCAGGTACCGTGATGGGGAAGCACAAGTAGACGATTTGCTCATCTGACCCGCCCATCCGGAAGCGATCCCTCCGGGGCAGGTCACCTGCCCGGAAGGCCACCCCATGACCGCCGTGTCCTCGACGTCCCCGATACCCCCGGTCCTCGCCGAAGTCGTACGTTCCGGGTTCGTCGAGGGCCATCATCGGGGGTCGCTGGTGGTACTGGCGGCCGACGGCAGCGTCGAGCTCGCGCTCGGCGACCCGACCGCGCCCGTCTTCCCCCGCTCCTCCAACAAGCCGATGCAGGCCGCCGCCGTGCTGCGGGCGGGCCTGGACCTGTCCGGCGAGCGCCTGGCCATCGCCGCCGCCAGCCACTCGGGCGAGGGTTTCCACCTCGATCTCGTACGCAAGATGCTGGCCGAGCACGGGCTGACGCCGGACGACCTCCAGACGCCGCCGGACCTGCCGCTGGACCCGGCCGAGGCCGAGACGTACCTGGCGGCCGGCCACGTCCGCGAGCGGCTCACCATGAACTGCTCCGGCAAGCACGCGGCGATGCTTGCGGCCTGCAAGCTGAACGGCTGGGACCTGCACAGCTACCTCGACCCGGCGCACCCGCTCCAGCAGCTGGTCCATGACTCCGTCGAGGCGGCCGCGGGCGAGCGCGTCGCCTCGGTCGGCACCGACGGCTGCGGGGCGCCGCTGATGGCGATCAGCCTGACCGGCCTCGCCCGTGCCTTCGCCACCTTCGCGACGGCCGCCCCCGGCACCCCCGAGGGCCGGGTCGCCGAGGCGATGCGGACGCACCCCGAGTACGTGGCCGGTACGCGGCGGCCCGACACCTGGCTGATGCGCGAGGTGCCGGGGGCGCTGTCCAAGATGGGCGCGGAGGCGGTGCAGGCGGTGGCGCTGCCCGACGGCCGCGCGCTCGCCTTCAAGGTCGACGACGGCGCGATCCGTTCGCTGGGCCCGGTCCTGGCACGCGCGCTCCAACTCCTGGGCGTGGACAGCCCGGTGGTGGACCGGATCGGCCGGGCGCCGCTGTTCGGCGGGGCCGCACAGGTCGGCGAGATCCGCGCGGTCTTCTGAGCCGGGGCGGGCGGCCGCAGCGGGGGCGGGCGCCCGAGCACGCGGGCCCGGGGAAATTCGGGCGACAGTCCGAGCGGGCCCGCCTAGCGTGGGCGCCATGAGCGCTGCCGCCGACCAGCACATCGACGTCCGTACCATCACCGAGGCCGAGTACACCGACTGGCTGAAGGCCGTCCACGCGGGGTTCCTGCGGCCGCCGGTGGTGAGCGCCGAGGACGCGGCGGGCCGGCTCGCCCACACCGACGTGAGCCGGGTGCGGGGCGCCTTCGAGGGCGGCCGGTGCGTGGCGACGTTCCGGTCCTTCGCGCAGGAACTGACCGCGCCCGGCGGCGCGGCCCTCGCGGTGTCCGCGGTCACCGGCGTCACCGTCACGGCCACGCACCGCAGGCGCGGGCTGCTGACCCGGATGATGACGGCCGAGCTGTCGGCGGCCAAGGAACGCGGCGAGGTGGCATCGACGCTGGTCGCCGCCGAGTACCCGATCTACGGCCGGTACGGGTACGGCCCGGCCGCCGGATTCGCGGAGTGGGAGATCGACACGGGCCGTACCGGCCTGGACCCCCGCTGGGCGCGTCCCGACGACGGCGCCCGCATCGACCTGGTGGACCCGGCCGAGGCGGGCAAGGTCGGCGCGGAGGTCTTCGAGCGGTTCCGGGCGGCGCAGCCCGGCGCGGTCAGCCGCGACCGGCGCTGGTGGGACCTGGCCACCGGCGCGGCTCACCGCGACGGCTGGACCGAGCCCTTCTTCGCGGTGTACCGGACAGCGGACGGCGAGGCGGCCGGACTCGCGGCCTACACGGCCGACGAGACGTGGAGCGACGCCAAGCTGCCCGAGAACACGGCGAAGGTACGGCAGCTGATCGCGACGGACCCGCGGGCCGAGCGCGCCCTGTGGCACTACCTGTGCTCCATCGACTGGATCCGCAGGGTCCGCACCGGCTACCGGGCCCCCGACGCCCTCCTGCCGCTGTACCTGCCCAATCCGCGCGCTGCCAGGATCATCACGCAGAGCGACTTCCTGTGGCTGCGGCTGCTCGATGTCGCGGCGGCCCTTGAGACGCGCACGTACGCCGCCGAGGGCGAACTCGTCCTGGAGGTCCACGACGCCGCGGGCCTGGCCTCGGGACGCTTCCTGCTGGCGGCCGCCGCGACCGGCGCCCGCTGCACCCCCACCACCCGCTCGGCCGAACTGAGCCTGGACGTAGGCGAGTTGGGGACTTTGTACCTGGGTGACGAATCGGCGGTCCGGCTGCTTGCGCTGGGCCGGGTCGTCGAGGGGCGGGAGGGGGCGGCGGCGCGCATGGACGCGTTGTTCCGCACGGACCGCCGCCCCTGGTGCCCGGACATGTTCTGATCCCCACCCCCGTGGGAGGTCCGCGTCATGCCCCGAGCGGCACCTCCCGGAGTCTTCAACCTCAACCGGAGTCGAGGTCAAGGGCGGCCACGTAGGCTCGCACCATGGGCAGTGAGACGGGCTTGCGCGAGCGCAAGAAGCGGCAGACGTACCAGGCGGTGTCGGACGCGGCGATCGCGCTGTTCCTGGAGCGCGGCTTCGACGGAGTCTCGGTGGCGGAGGTGGCCGCGGCGGCCGGGATCTCCAAGCCGACCCTGTTCCGCTACTTCCCCGCCAAGGAGGACCTGGTGCTGCACCGGTTCGCCGACCACGAGGACGAGGCGGCCCGGGTCGTCGCGGCGGGCCGGGCCGAGGGGATCGCCCCGCTGCCCGCCCTGCACGCGCACTTCCGCCAGGGTCTCGACCGCCGCGACCCGGTGACCGGGCTCTGCGACCACCCGAACGTGCTCGCCTACCACCGGCTGCTGTACGGCACGCCGAGCCTGGCGGCCGGGATGCACGCCTACCAGAACCGATCGCAGCGGGCGCTGGCCGCGGAGCTCGGCGAAGGGCTCTGCGCACAGCTCGCGGCCGGCCAGATCAGCGCCGTCCAGCGGATCCTCGCCGAGGAGAACGTGCGCCGGATCGCGGCCGGGGAGAGCGCGCAGGCGCTGTACGCGCAGGCGCTGCGCGCGGCGGACCGGGCGTTCGAGCAGCTGGGGGCGGGACTCGGGGCGGAGTACGGCGACGGGCGCCGCTGAGGTCGGGGCGAGGTCGGGCCGACTATCGTTACCAAGTAAAAAACGTAACTCGGTTACGTTATCCGTTATCCTCGCGGTATGACGTCTCTCGACCGGGAACTCAGCCAGGAGCGGGCCCACCACGATGCCTGCCGGGCGGCCCTGACCGCCATGACCGAAGGTGCCGGAACCCGGGTCGTGCACGGCGAGAACGCCTTCGCGTCGGGCGCCGACGCCGAGGTGCTCGGCTATCAACTCCGCAGCTGGGCCAAGGAGTTGAGGGAACTCCCGGAAGGCCCGCTGTTCTTCGGGCGGCTCGACTTCGACGCGTCGGCCGACGGCGACCACGCAGGCCAGAGCTACCACATCGGCCGCCGCCGCATCAGCGAACACCCCTCCGCCCCGCCCCTCGTCGTCGACTGGCGGGCCCCCGTCTCGCGCCGCTTCTACCAGGCGAGCGCCCACGACCCCCAGGGCGTCGCGGTCCGCCGCCGGTTCGGCTGGGCGCAGGGCAGCCTCGGCGCCGCCGAGGACCTGACCGGCCTGGAGGACGAGCACCTGACGGCGGGCGAGGCGACGGGGCCCGGCGCCATCCTCACCGGGGAGATCGAGCGCCCCCGGGTCGGCCCCATGCGGGACATCGCGGCGACGATCCAGCCCGAGCAGGACGACCTCGTACGCTCCTCGCCGGACCGGTCCATCTGCGTGCAGGGCGCCCCCGGCACCGGCAAGACCGCCGTCGGCCTGCACCGCGCGGCGTACCTCCTCTACACCTTCCCGCAGCGCGTCGAGCGCCGCGGCCTCCTGGTGCTCGGCCCCAACCGCACCTTCCTCTCCTACATCTGTGAAGTCCTCCCGGCGCTCGGCGAGACCGGCATCCGCCAGTCGACCGTGGACGAGGAGGTCGTGCGCGGGACGCGCGGCCACGAGGTGCGGGCGGTGGACGACCCGGCCGCGGCGGCCGTCAAGCACGACGCGCGGATGGCCGAGGTGCTGCGCCGCGCGCTGTACGGACGCGTCGGTGAACCCCTCAACTCCCTTGCCGTACGCGATGGTTCGTACACCTGGCGACTCTCCGAGGGCGCGCTCGCCGAGATCGTCGCGACCGTCCGCGCCGAGGCGCCGCCGTACGCGGTCGGACGGGAACGGGTGCGCAGCCGGGCGGTCCGGGCGATCCAGTTGCGGGCGGAGGGGCGGGCCGGGCCCATGAACAACACCTGGCTGCGAAAGCTCGCGCGGGCGCGCCCGATCACGGAGTACGTCGACGCGGTGTGGCCGAAGGTGACCCCGCAGGAGGTGCTCGCCGAGCTGTTCAGCGACCCGGACGCGCTGGACGCGGTGGCCGGCAACGTCCTCGGCCCCGACGAGCGCAAGGCGCTCCTGTGGGCCAGGCCGCCGCGCTCGTGGAAGTCGGCGAAGTGGTCGGCGGCCGATCTGGTGCTCCTCGACGAGGTGGCGGGCCTGATCGAGCACCCCGAGGGGTACGGGCACATCGTCGTGGACGAGGCGCAGGATCTGTCCCCGATGCAGTGCCGGGCGATCGGCCGGCGCGCCGCGTTCGGCTCGCTGACGGTGCTCGGCGACCTGGCCCAGGGCACCACGCCCTGGGCGGCCCGCAGTTGGTCCGCCCAACTGGCCCATCTGGGCAAGCCGGACGCGGCGGTGGTGCCGCTGACGACGGGGTTCCGGGTGCCGGCCGTGCTGGTGGCGGTGGCCAACCGGCTGCTCCCCGCGCTCGACGTCGACGTACCGGCAGGTCAATCCCTGCGCGGTGGCGGCCAGTTGGCGTACCGGCGGGCCGATGCGCCGGGAGAGCTCGCGGGGGCGGTGGCCGCCGCCGTTCGGGCGGCGCTCGGCCGGGAGGGCTCGGTCGGCGTGATCGCGGCCGACCGGGACGTGGCCGCGCTGCGCGCCGACCTCGCGGCGGCGGGCCTCACCGAGGGCCTCCGGGTCGCCGTGCTGCCCGCGACGCTGGCCAAGGGTCTCGAATACGACCACGTGGTGGCGGTCGAACCGGCCGCGATAGCGGCGGCCGAGGACCGCGGCCTGCACCGGCTGTACGTGGTCCTGACGCGGGCGGTGTCCGGCCTGGAGATCGTCCACAGCCGGCCGCTCCCGCAGGCGCTGCTCGCGGCGGGCCGGATGCCTCGCTCAAACTGAGGTGTCGCGCCGGGTGCCCGAGGCCATCTGCACAGGGGCAGCGCCGACCAGCAGCGCGGCGAACACGATGGGGGCGGCTGTCTGGTACCCCATCCAGACTTCACCCCCGGCGCTGCCGCCCCGCCATGCCATCAGGAGGCCGGCCAGGGCCGTCAGCACCCAGCCGCTGTCGTAGGCGATCATGAGCCGCGTGTAGGTGCGCATCGACCGGCTGCGCGTGTATCCGGTCTCGACGCCGCCACCGATCAGCAGAGCCACGCCCGAGACGACCATCAGCCAGGCCGGCGTGCCGAGCAGCCGGCCGAGCGGGGCGGCGCCGGCGATGTAGACAACGGCGAGCAACACCTTGAAGCCGCCATCGGCGATGGCGCCCACCGTCTGACGGGTCACCCGCGGTGCCAAGGCCTGGGTCATGGGCCGTCCTCCTTGAAGCTCGTCCCGACGAAGCTCGTTCCGACTGGTTCCGTATCAAGATTACGGTAATAATCGAATTATGAGAATGACGAGAGCGGAGGCCAAGGAACGCAACCGCCGGGCCTTGCTGGACGCTGCCTTCCAGGTCGTTTCCAGGGACGGATACCGGGCCAAGCTGGATGAGATCGCCGAGCGCGCGGGCCTGACAACCGGGGCCGTCTACTCCCTGTTCGGGAGCAAGAACGGCCTGGTGGTCGCGCTGGTCGCCGACTACCTGCGGCCGTACTACGAGGAGATCGAGCAGGCGGTTCACGCCGGGCTCGACCTGCTGGAAGCGGTCGACGCGTTTGCCCGGTTCTGCCGGCGCGGTTGTGACGCCCCGGACGCGCTGTCCCGCCTGTCGCTCCAGATCACCTTGCTGGACATGGCGCTGCACGACCCCGATCTGGGGGCCCAGCTCGCCACGTCCGTCCGGGCGCAGGAGAACCATCTGATCGCGCTGTTCACCGGAAGGCGGCACAACGCAGGCGTCGTGACGTCGCAACAGGCTCAACGCCTGACCACCGCGCTCAGAGCGCTGTTCGTCGGCCTCAGCCAGGGCGTCCCCCTCGGTCTCGCCCCTGGCGCCGACGAGCAGTACTACGCCGACGCCGCCCGCGCTCTGGCATCCGGGATGTCCCTCATCGACCACGACTGATCATCGACCACGACTGAGCGGCAAATGCCGCCTCACAAGCCGCCCGTGTCGCCGCGAACTTGGCCGCTGACCGTGCGTCGATCCGGTCCAGGGGCCGGCAGTCCACCACCAGCCCCCGCCCGTCCTTGAACCGAGCGAAGTAGTCCGGAGCGTGCGAGACCCGCTTGCCCCGCTCGTCCTCCCAGAACAGCCACAACGGCTGCGACAGCAGCCCCATCACCTGCGGCGTGAAGTCGAGCAGCATCGCGTGATCCCGCTCCAGCCAGGACTCAAACCCCACGTGCCCAGCAGTCGGCGACGACCAATACGACCCAGGGAAATGCCGCTGCCCGCGATACGACGGGAAGTCGCGGACCGGCCGCCCGGCCTCGAACGGCACCCAGACCGCATCCGCCAACGGCAGCCGATGTTCACCCTGGTCGTCTCGCCAGCCGACCTCGAAGCCGTCCACTTGTGACGGCTTCGTCCCCTCCAGCACACCCAGCCCCATCTATGCCACTTTGCAGACCGGCAGGGACCGGGCAGCTTGAATGGGACCAAACCCCTCGTCCAGGCGATTACACAGTCCGGCGCGATCCCCTGCCGCTGGGCAGGGTTATGAAGTGGTAGCGGCGCAAGTCCCGCACGGCCCGTGGACACCGACCCCGGCCTCGCTCACATTCAGCAGGAGCTGAGCGTCACGTCGACGGCCGGGTGAGTTTGGCGGCCACAGCGTCGAGGACCCAGTCCAAGCCGGTCGCGAAGGATGTCTCGGCGTCCACGTCCGTGCCGTCGTACACGGCCTTGGCCAGTGCCGGGAAGCGGCCCGTGGCCAGCATTCTCGTCACGTGCGGGCCGTGGGCGCGCTGCCAGTCGTACTTGGACAGGCCCGTGGCGCGCTCGGCCCGCAGGTTCGTGATCTCGCGCCTGATCGCGCCGGTGAAGTAGGCGCTGACAGTCTCCACGGCTCGCATGACGGTGTCGATGTCGGTGAGGCCGTCGAGGGCGGCCAGCGTGGCCTCGGTCACGGCGAGGCCGTTCGGGCCCAGGGCCGGGCGGCGGCCGAGCAGGTCGGCCAGCCATTCGTGACGGAGAGCTGCCTGCCTGGTGCGGTGGGCGAGGACGAGCAGCGCCTCCCGCCAGTCACCGGGCTGCTCCTCGGGGAGAATCTCGGCCTGGACCTCGTCCACCATGAGGTCGAACAGCTCCTCCTTGGTGGAGATGTATCCGTACAGCCGCATCGGGCCCGCGTTCAGCCGGGCGGCGACCTTGCGCAACGACACCGCCTCCAACCCGCCCTCGTCGGCCAGCGCGATGGCGGCGGCCACGATCCGCTCCCGGTCGAGCGGCACGGGGCGAATCGGCGGCTCCGGCCGGTCCCAGACAGTCATGGGCACATCGTACTGTTGCGATGCAGCGTACTGAGAAAATACAGTGTATCGACATGAGACATCGCATCGCCGTGGTCGGGAGCGGTCCTGCCGGCCTCACCTTCGCCCGTGTCCTGCACCGTCATGGCCACCCCGTCACCATCCTCGAACGCGATCCCGCCCCCGACGCCCGACCCCCGGGCGGCACGCTGGACCTGCACGAAGGGCTGGGCCAGCTCGCGCTGGACAAGGCGGGGCTGCTGGCGGAGTTCCAGGCGCTGTCCCGTCCCGAGGGCCAGGCCATGCGCATCCTGGACACGGCCGGGGCCGTCCTGCGCGACTGGCGACCCCGTCCAGATGACCGGGCCAATCCCGAGATCGACCGCGGGCAACTCCGTGACCTGCTGCTCGGCCCTCTCGACGTCCAGTGGGGACGGGGCGTGACGCAGGTGGTGCCGGGGACCCGGGACGGCGTACTGGTCCATTTCGCGGACGGGCGACAGGAAACGTTCGACCTCGTGGTCGGCGCGGACGGCGCCTGGTCCCGGACCCGCCCGGCAGTCTCGCCGGTGACGCCGCACTACACCGGCGTCACCTCAGTCGAGACCTCCCTCGACGACGTCGACACCCGCCACCCTGACCTCGCCCGGTTGATCGGCGACGGTTCCGTGGCTGCGTACGGAGTGAACCGAAGCCTCGTCGCCCAGCGCAACAGCGGCGGCCACGTCAAGGTGTACACCAAGTTCCGCGCGCCGCTGGACTGGCACACAAACCTGGACCTGACCGACGTCGCGGCCGTGCGATCGAGTCTGCTGGCTCTGTTCGACGGCTGGGCCGCTCCCGTCCTCAACCTGCTCCGCCATGGCACCGCTTTCGTCTCCCGCCCCTTCTACGTCTTGCCCGTGTCCCACAGCTGGACCCACGTCCGCGGGGTGACGCTCCTGGGCGACGCCGCCCATCTGATGCCCCCGCTGGGGGCGGGCGCGAACCTCGCGATGCTGGATGGTGCCGAACTCGCCGAATTCATCGCTACCGGCCCTGAAGATCTGGACAAGGCCGTCCGCGCCTTCGAGGAACAGATGTGGGCACGGGCCGGCAGGTGGGCGAAGATCACGACGGCCGGTCTGGAACGCCTCGTGAGCCCGGACCCCGCCGAAGCCCTCGCTCACTTCGACCAAGTCCAGCCATCCTGACCGCTAAGCGCGAGAGCGCCGGCACCAGTAGCTCGCTACGGCTTCACGGGACAGTACGGCACCGCCGCGGCCCCTTGGGTCCGGTCCGATTCTCTGCGCGGGCCGGTAGGGCAGCTCGCTGCGCAGGTCGTCCGGGACCCGTTCACTTCACATCGCAGACTCGGCGGGAAACCGCAGATATCCGGGGAACGGACAGCAGGACGCACAGCATTGCGCCATCTGGACCTGTGGCGGCGAACACTATTGCAAGCATGTGCTTGCAATAGTTAGCGCGATGGGTGCACCATCGGAACATGGCATCGCTCAACGTCGGCAATCTCGGCGAGTACCTGCGCGAGCAGCGGCGCAATGCGCAGCTGTCGCTGCGGCAGCTTGCCGATGCCGCCGGGGTGTCCAATCCGTATCTGAGTCAGATCGAGCGCGGGCTGCGCAAGCCGAGCGCGGACATTCTGCAGCAGCTCGCGAAGGCGCTGCGGATCTCCGCCGAGACGCTGTACGTGCAGGCCGGGATTCTCGACGAACGGTCGCCCGAGGCGGCGGGAACGCGGAGTGTCATTCTCGCCGACCCCTCGCTCAGCGAGCGTCAGAAGCAGGTACTGCTGCAGATCTACGAGTCCTTCCGCAAGGAGAACGGACTCGACGCCGACACGCCCGGCCCGGTCGACGGCAGTGATGCCGACGCGCCCGGCACGGCCGACGGCAGCGATGCCGACCACCCTCAAGCGAGCAACTGAGCACTGATCCGGGAGGACAGTCATGGCCATCACCGATGACCTGCGCAAGACCCTCACCGACCCCACCCCCCTCTACTTCGTCGCGGGCACGGCGGACATCGCCGCGCAGCAGGCCAAGAAGGTTCCGGCGCTGATCGAGAAGATCCAGACCGAGGCCCCCGAGCGCATCGAGGCCGTGCGCCGCACCGACCCCAAGGCCGTGCAGGAGAAGGCCGCCGCGCGGGTCAAGGAGGTCCAGAGCGCCGTCACCACCCGGGCCAACGAGTTCCTCGGAGCCCTCGACGGCGACCTGAAGAAGCTCGGTGAGAACGCCCAGGACCTGGCCCTGCGGGGCGTCGGCGTGCTCGCCGAGTACGCCGTGAAGGCGCGCGAGGGCTACGACACCGTCGCCGAGCACGGCCAGGAGGTCGTCAAGCAGTGGCGCGGTGAGGCCGCCGAGGAGATCTTCGAGATCAGCGAGGCCGTCGAGCCCAAGGCCGAGCCCGCGAAGGACTCCGCGAGCGACGACTCCGCCAAGGCCGACGCCGGTTACGGTGCCGCCTCCGACGGTGGTGCGGACAAGCCCGCGGCCAAGAAGGCCACGGCGCGCAAGGCCCCGGCGAAGAAGCCCGCCGCCAAGGCCGCCGAGTAGCCGTCTTTCAGGTTCCTTACCCAGCCGCACAGGCCGGTTCGCGGGGCGGGCACCTTTCGGGTGTCCGCTCCGTTCTCCTAGTACCTTGGCCGCGAGGCGCTCTCCCACTCATTAGGCGGTGCACGACATGTTGCTCACGGGATTCAGCCTGCTCACTTCGGTGCTCTATCTCGGGCTGCTCGTCATCGCCGTGGTGGCGCTGATCTTCGCCGTCCTGGCCCGCGAGGACGCGTACCGCGCGGCCGACAAGAAGACCAAGCCCTTCTGGCTGGTCGTCCTCGGCCTCACGGTCGTGGTGAACCTGTTCGTGCCGGTGCTGATCCTTCAGCTCGCCGGGCTCGTCGCCTCGATCGTGTTCATGGTCGACGTGCGGCCCGCGCTGCGGCAGGTGTCCGGCGGGGGCCGGGGCGGCCGCCCCGGCGGCTCCAGCAGCGACGGTCCGTACGGGCCGTACAACGGCGGCCGGTAGCCGAGCCCTCCGGCGCCGAGGCGGCTTCCCCGCGCCGAGGCGTCCTGCTTCCGGCCGCGCTCCGTGCGGCCGGGAGCCTCAGCGCCGCTTGCGCTCCAGCAGGACCACCGCCACGTCGTCCGTCAGCTCGCCGCCGTTGAGCTCGCGGGCCCGCGTCACCGCGGCCTCAAGCAGTGACTCGCCACGCAGTCCGGACGCCAGCTGGCCGTTGATCATGTCCAGCATGCCGTCCTGCCCGAGCCGCTGGTTGCCCTCGCCGGTGCGGCCCTCGATCAGGCCGTCGGTGTACATCAACAGACCCCATTCGCGGCCGAGTTCGACCTGCCGGCGCGGCCAGCGTGCGCGGGGCAGCAATCCGAGCGCCGGGCCGCTGTCCTCGTACGGGAGCAGAAAGGCGCGGCCGCTGCGGGCGATCAGCGGAGCGGGGTGGCCGGCCAGGCACAGGCCGGCGCCGCGGCCGTCGGGGGAGATGTCGACGGTGCAGAGTGTCGCGAAGATCTCGTCGCTGTCGCGTTCGTGCTCCAGGACCTCTTGCAGGGTGGAGAGCAGCTCGTCGCCGCACAGGCCCGCCAGCGTCAACGCCCGCCAGGCGATGCGGAGTTCGACGCCCAGGGCCGCCTCGTCGGGGCCGTGTCCGCACACGTCGCCGATCATCGCGTGGACGGTTCCGTCGGGTGTGCGCACCGTGTCGTAGAAGTCCCCGCCGAGCAGCGCCCGGGAGCGGCCGGGGCGGTAGCGGGCGGCGAACCGCAGGTCCGAGCCCTCGAGCAGCGGGGTCGGCAGCAGCCCGCGCTCCAGGCGGGCGTTCTCCTGCGCGCGCAGCCGTGACTCGGCCAGCTTGTACTGGGCGGTGTCCGCGCGCTTGCGCTCCACCGCGTACCGGATGGCGCGGCTGAGCAGCCTGGCGTCCAGCTCGTCGCGGAAGAGGTAGTCCTGCGCGCCGACCCGGACCGCCTCGGCCGCCCGCTCCGCGTGCGTGGACGGGGTGAGGGCCAGCACGGCGTGGCGCGGGGCGAGCCGGAGCAGGTGGCGCAGGGCGGCGAGCTCGTCGTCGGGGTCGCCGCCGGGCAGCGCGAGGTCCAGGAGTATGCAGTGGACGTCGTCGGTGAGCAGCCGCTCGGCCTCGGTGAGGTTGCGGGCGGTACGGATCCGGCCCCGGGCGCCCGCCGCGTCGAGGAGCTCGTGCACGCTGACGGTGCCCGCCGGGTCGTCCTCGATCACCAGCAGGTTGAGCGCGCCGGCGCCGGAGTTGCTCACGGCGGCCTCCGGGGCGGCTCGCTGGTGCGGTACGGGTACGTGCTGGGATGCTGGCATCGTCGGTTCCGGTTTCCTTCCCTCCCCCCGAGGGCGGGGGAGCGCCGGTCGGCACCCCACCAGCCGGGACCCTAGCGTCATCCGCGGGCGCGGCGGAATGGCGTACGGCGGCTGATCGGGCACAAGGCGGTTGGCATATGCCGCATGCCCGATTTGTCCAGGCCTCAGGAAGTTGCTCCCTGCCCGATCGGTCGCCCCCGCGATGCCCGGCCGTACGCGGCGCAGGTGCCCTCATTACGCGCCCGGCTTACCCATCCGGCCCGCTTTGTCCCGCTTGCCGTGCCCGCCTGGCTGTTCGCCTAGTTGTCCGGCCGGACGACGCCGAGTATCGGCATGGAACCGGCGCCGGTGATCGTCACGGTCCGGCCCGGACGCGGCGAGTGCACGATCGCTCCGTCGCCGATGTACATCCCCACGTGAGTGGCGTCGGCGAAGTAGATGATCAGGTCGCCGGGGCGCATGTCCTTGATGGCGACGTGCGGCAGCTGCGCCCACTGCTCCTGCGAGGTGCGCGGGATCGGGTGGCCCGCGGCGAGCCAGGCCTGGGAGGTCAGTCCCGAGCAGTCGAAGGTGTCCGGGCCCGCGGCGCCCCAGACGTATGCCTTGCCGATCTGGTCGGTGGCGAACTTCACGGCCTTCTTGCCCTGCTCGCTCGCGCTGCTGCTGATGTCCTTCAGGACGCCCGTGCTCAGCCAGGCCGTCTGCGAGTCGAACTCCCTCTTCTGCTCCAGCTCGGCCAGGCGCTGGCGCTCCTGCTCCTTGAGCTGGGACTGGATCTTCTCGGCCGCCGCGATCTTCTCGGTTATGTCCTTCTTCGCGGCTTCCTTCTTGACCCGGTTGGCCTCCAGGTTCTTCCACTGGGCGGTGGCGTCCTTGCTGTACGCCGCCAAGTCGGCCTGGGTCCTGTTCAGTTCGGCCAGCAGCCCCTGGGCCGCCTGCTGGCCCTGGCGAAGCCGGTTCGCGCCGTCGAGGAAGGAGTCGGGGTCGCCGCTGAGCAGCAACTGCGCGCCGGGTGGCAGGCCGCCGTTGCGGTACTGCATCCGCGCGGTGGCGCCCGCCCGGTCCTTCAGACGCTTGATCTTCTCCTGGCCCTGCACGATCTGCTGGGCCAGCCGCACGATCTGCGCGGACTGCTCCTTGGTCTGCTCCTCGGCGAGGTTGTACGCGTCGGTTGCCACGGCCGCCTGCCGGTACAGCTCGTCTATCTGCTTGCCGACCTCGTCAAGCGTCCGAGGCTGTCCCGGCAGCCCCGGCGTCCCGGTCGACGGCGTGGGCGCGGGGTCGGCGAACGCCGTGCCCGGCGCGGCCAACACGGTCAACGCGCACACCAAGGTGATCGCGGCCGCCAAACGGCGCTTCTTCGGCACTGAAAACTCCCCCTCCGGCCAACCCCGGCCCCACACCGGATCATTCGAATGTGATTTACCGTCAGTAACATCCTGCCGATGCGGCGATGCTGCCACGGCCTCCGTCAAAACGACAGGGGCACACGGCACCTGACGGGTCACATCCCCCTGTGTGGGACGAACATCGTGCGCCGCGCGTTCCCCAGGGGACCGGAGTTCACCCACAAGGCATCCGGCACCCGGTCCGCGAACCCGTGGGTCAGCGCCGTTGGCGGCCTCAACTGGGCGCCAGCGCCGCCCAGTTGACCGTGACCTCGCCCTGCCGCCAGCGTCGTACGCCGTCCGCGAGCGGCCAGTCGGCCGACAGCTCACGTACCGCCTTGATCCACCGCTGCCGTGCGCCGAGCGAGGCATACGGGGCCGCCGCCGCCCACGCCCGGTCGAAATCGCGCAGGAAGGCGTGCACCGCCTCGCCCGGGACGTTGCGGTGGATCAGCGCCTTGGGCAGACGTTCGGCGAGGTCGGAGGGGCGTTCCAGGGAGCCGAGCCGGGTCGCGAAGGTCACCGTGCGCGGCCCGGAGCGGTCGAGGGCGACCCACACGTGGCGGCGGCCGATCTCGTCGCAGGTGCCCTCCACGAGCAGCCCGCCGGGCGCGAGCCGCGCACACAGCCGGGCCCAGACGGCGGCCACCTCGGCCTCGTCGTACTGGCGCAGTACGTTCGCCGCGCGGATCAGCATCGGCGGCTCGGCCAGCGGCACCTCGAAGCCGCCGTGCCGGAAGGTGAGGCCCTCGCGCTCGTACGGCTTGGCGGCGGCGACCCGGGCCGGCTCGATCTCGATGCCGACCACCGAGACGGCCGGGGCCGCGGCGCGCAGCCGCTGGAGCAGTTCCACCGCGGTCCAGGGAGCGGCGCCGTATCCGAGGTCGACGGCGACGGGGGCGTCCGAGCGGCGCAGCGCGGCCCCGTGCGCGTCGGCGATCCAGCGGTCCATGCGGCGCAGCCGGTTCGGGTTGGTGGTGCCGCGGGTGACGGTGCCGACGGGGCGCTTCGCGGGTGGGGCGGGTGGAGCCATACGACGAGGGTAGGCGGGGCGGCGGCGGCTCCGGGCGCAGGCGGAGGGCGCCGCCCCGCTTCGGCGGGGTGCCGGGCGCCGGTTCCGGGGCGACCGTGTCCGGCAACTTTTTGGCAAAGTGGAAATGAAAGGTCGAATTCCGGTGTTCGGGGCTGTGGAGGGGCGTGTCGGCATGCCCGTCTCCGGAGGGGGCGTCCGCAGGGGCAGACCCGTTCCGGGTTCAGGCAGTGCCCCGAGCCGAGGAGGACCTCGACGTGAGCCAGTACGTGTCCCGGTTCGCCGGCACCCTGGCGGGGCCGCCCAGGCTCCGGCTTCCCGGCGGCCACCGCAAACCGCGCCGGGTGGCCATGCTCAGCGTGCACACCTCCCCGCTGCACCAGCCGGGGACGGGCGACGCGGGCGGCATGAACGTGTACATCGTCGAGCTCGCCAAGCGGCTCGCCGCGATCAACATCGAGGTCGAGATCTTCACGCGGGCCACCACCGGCGGGCTCGCGCCGACGGTGGAGATGTCGCCCGGCGTACTGGTGCGGCACATCGACGCGGGTCCGTACGAGGGCCTCGCGAAGGAGGAACTGCCGGCCCAGCTGTGCGCTTTCACGCACGGGGTGATGCAGGCGTGGGCGGGGCACCGGCCCGGCCACTACGACCTGGTCCACTCCCACTACTGGCTCTCCGGCCACGTCGGCTGGCTCGCCGCCGAGCGCTGGGGCGTGCCGCTCGTCCACGCCATGCACACCATGGCCAAGGTCAAGAACGCGGCGCTCGCCGAGGGCGACACCCCCGAGCCCGCCGCGCGCGTCATCGGCGAGACGCAGATCGTGAACGCGGCGGACCGGCTCATCGCGAACACCGCCGAGGAGGCCGACGAACTCGTCCGCTTCTACGAAGCCGACCCCGGCAAGGTCGCCGTCGTCCACCCCGGGGTGAACCTGGACCGGTTCCGCCCGGCGGACGGAAGGACGGCGGCGCGGGCCCGGCTCGGGCTGCCCCGGGACGCGTTCATCCCCGTCTTCGCGGGCCGCATCCAGCCGCTGAAGGCCCCCGACATACTGCTGCGCGCGGCGGCGGACCTGCTGGAGCGGGACCCTTCGCTGCGCTCGCGGATGATCGTGCCGATCGTGGGCGGCCCGAGCGGCAGCGGCCTGGCGAAGCCGGAGGGACTCCAGAAGCTGGCGGCCCGGCTCGGCATCAGTGACGTCGTACGGTTCAAACCCCCCGTCGGGCAGGACTGCCTGGCGGACTGGTTCCGGGCGGCGTCCGTGCTGGTCATGCCGTCGTACAGCGAATCGTTCGGTCTTGTCGCCATCGAGGCGCAGGCGGCCGGAACCCCGGTGGTCGCGGCATCGGTCGGCGGGCTTCCGGTCGCGGTTCGGGACGGATCGACGGGCTTCCTGGTGCAGGGCCACGACCCGAAGGACTACGCGACGGCGCTGCGCCGCTTCGTCCAGGACCCCGCGCTGGTGCAGCGCATGGGCGACGCGGCCGCGCGGCACGCGCAGTCCTTCGGCTGGGGGACGGCGGCGTCGGCGACGGCGGACGTGTACACGGCGGCCATGCAGGACCACCGGCGCAGGGTGCGGGCCCGGCACGGGTGAGCCGCCCGTCCCTGTCCGTCCCGGGCCGGGGCTTCGGCGCCGCTGCGGGGGCTCGTGCGAGGGTGGTTCGCGTAGGCTCGCGGCATGGCTGACGTGCGGCAGGTCATCGAAGAGGCCCTCAAGGACGCGGAGCTCTCCTGGGAGTCCCCGGAGCCCGGAACGTATGTCGTGACCCTGCCGGGCACGCGCAAGCTCTCCACCACCTGCTCGCTGCGGGTCGGCCGCCACTCCCTGTCGGTGAACGCCTTCGTCGTGCGCCACCCCGACGAGAACGAACCGGTCGTGCACCGCTGGCTCCTTGAGCGCAACCTCCGTCTGTACGGGGTGAGTTACGCGGTCGACCGGCTCGGAGACGTGTACCTCGCGGGGCGCCTTCCGCTGTCCTCCGTCTCGGCGAAGGAGATCGACCGGCTGCTCGGAGTCGTGTTGGAGGAGGCGGACGGTTCCTTCAACACCCTGCTGGAGTTGGGGTTCGCCTCGGCGATCCGGCGGGAGTACGCGTGGCGGGTGTCGCGGGGGGAGTCGACGCGGAACCTCGACGCGTTCGCCCACCTGACCCGGAACGCGGAGGGCTGAGCCCGTAGGCTGCCCGGGCCTTGAAACGGTGGCAAGCAGGAGGCCCGGGTGTTCGCCGGTGGGTGCGGCGAGCATCCGGGCCTTTCTGTCCCCCGGGGCACTGACAGGACGAGCTACACCGTGATCAATCGCCGTGTTTCAGCACGAAGGTCTAGGTGTTCTTCCTGCCACGACCCCGCGACAACGTGATCACGATCCTCACGTCGTCCCCCTCTTCGCCCGGAGTGTCGGTGACGGCAACCGTGGTCACCCTCTCCATTTGCTCCGCTTCCGGGTTCACCGAGGCCGGTTTCTCCTCGGGGGATTCGGTGGCACCCTTGCTGTTCTTGGTGGAGAAGAAGAGTTTCCAACCCTCCCTAACCCACCGCACGGAATCCAGGCCGATCAGCACCGGGTGAACTCCGTTGACCAGGATATTGACGATGTAATCGAGTAGCGCGCCCACGTCGTCCCTTTCAGCACCAGCCGGACGGCCTTGTGTCGCCCGGTTTTGATCCGGTCATTCGGTTGACTGGTCGGTCGGACCAGGTACCTCGCTCAGGTGAAGCCGTAGCGGCTTGACCTGGTAGGGGTTCGGCCTGCGGGTTTCGGCTTGCGGCCAGAGCCCGCGGGCGACTCCGAATGAGCGTCGGGATGTCGGTCCTTCGCCCCGTGGTGTCGATGTTCCGAGCACCGCCAGGCGATCAAGGACGTTGTCCCGGCCGAGACGGTGGGTTGCCCCGCCGTTCGGCGATGGTGTCTGAAAGTGCTTACATGCAACCTCCTTCGTGCAGACGACGGGAAGAAAGTCTCCCTTTGCGTTCCGTGGCTTCCAGCGGATTGTTGGATCGGACCGGAACAGATGCACAGCGCTCAAGGGCACGTAGGCGGGACCAGCGCACAGAACCCGGGCTCACCCGGGTTCCCGGCTTCTTCGCCGGCTCGTCCAGATTGCCCGGGAAGCCTCGTGGCGGTCAACTCACGGACCCCTGTGTGCACCTGTGACTTAACCGACAGGAAACCATTGCACAAAAAGGAAGTTGGCCGGTGGCGATCATTCCGTCTTCGGCCACCTGCATTGATAATCCGTCACGCGCCATTTGATCTCTTACATCTGACGGCGCGACGTGTCCGCCTCCTCCTGCGGAACGGAGCGACCCGCTGGTGGAACCGTTCGGCCCTGGGCGGCCCGGTGAGGATCGACGGGCGTGCGCCGTACAGCGCGCCGGTCGAGACCGGCACCGGGGCGGGCCCCGGCGCCCGCCTCCGCCCCCTCCGCCGGCAGCCCCCGCATCAGCGCCCAGTACCCCACCGCCGTCGCCGTTCCCAGCACCGCGCACATGCTCCAGAGCCAGTCCGGCCCGTAGTGGTCGATGACGTAACCGGACATCAGCGGTGCGATCAGCGCCGCCACCGACCAGGACATCGTGTAGACGCCCTGGTAGCGGCCGCGGCCGTGGACGGGCGAGAGGCGGACCACCAGGCCGGTCTGGGTAGGGGCGTTGACGATTTCCGCCAGGGTCCAGACACAGATCGTCAGGGCGTACACCGCGACCGACCCCGCGAACGCCGTCAGGCCGAAGCCGTAGCCCGCGAGCAGCGCCGAGACGATCAGCAGGCGGCGCGGGTCGCGGTGCTGGAGGTAGCGGGTGACCGGGATCTGGACGGCCACGATGAGGATGCCGTTGACCGCGATCGCCAGGCCGAAGTCGGCGCTGGAGAAGCCGTCGGTGCCCATCGCGACCGGCAGGCCCACGTAACCCTGCTGGAAAATAAGGGAGATGAGGAAGGACAGGCCGACCACGCCCATGAAGCGGCCGTCGCGCAGCACCGTGGTGATGCCGATGTGCGGCTCGGCGGCCTTCTCCACCGCGGTCTGTCGCGGCCGGGACTCGGGGAGCTTGAGGAAGACCACGATCGCGCAGACCAGCGTCAGCGTTGCTTCGCCCAGGAAGCCCGCCAGATAGCTGTACTGGGCGATGAAGCCCGCCGTCATCGAGGAGACGGCGAAACCGAGGTTGATCGCCCAGTAGTTGAGGGAGAACGCGCGGACGCGGTCCTCGGGCTTCACGATGTCCGCCATCATCGCCTGCACGGCGGGCCGGGAGGCGTTGCTGGCCATGCCGACGAGGAAGGCGACGCCCGCGATCGCCGCCGGATCGGTCATGAAGCCGAGCAGCGCGACGGACAGGGCCGTCGAGGTCTGGGCGATGACCAGGGTGGGCCGGCGGCCGAGCCGGTCGGTCATGATGCCCGCGCCGATGGACGAGACGACTCCGCCGAGCCCGTGCAGCGAGGCCACGAGCCCCGCGTACGACGCCGAATAGCCCCGGTCCAGGGTGAGGTAGAGCGCCATGAACGTGGCGACGAAGGCCCCGAGCCGGTTGATCAGGGTGCTGGTCCACAGCCACCAGAACTCCCGCGGCAGACCGGAAACGGATTCTCGTGCGGCGCGCCTGAGACTGGCGACGGACATGTGGCTTCCCCCGGGAGTGCGGCCGGCCCGGACACGGTTCCGGCGGGCAGGCTCGTGTAAGTGGTGCTAGCGATGTCCGCACGTTACAAGTGGGCCTGTCCCGGGGGCCACCGAATTGACGGCGTCCGTCAATCGAGACGGCCCGGGGCCCAGGTCCCCACGCGCGCGTGGGCGCCGAAACGTCGATTAGGCTCGGGCGCATGGCCGACGCACCGTACAAGCTGATCCTGCTCCGCCACGGCGAGAGCGAGTGGAACGAGAAGAACCTGTTCACCGGGTGGGTGGACGTCAACCTCACCGCGAAGGGTGAGAAGGAGGCGGCGCGCGGCGGTGAGCTGCTCAAGGACGCCGGCCTGCTCCCCGACGTGCTGCACACCTCCCTCCAGAAGCGCGCCATCCGCACCGCCCAGCTCGCGCTGGAGTCGGCGGACCGCCACTGGATCCCGGTGCACCGCAGCTGGCGCTTGAACGAGCGCCACTACGGCGCGCTCCAGGGCAAGGACAAGGCGCAGACGCTCGCCGAGTTCGGCGAGGAGCAGTTCATGCTGTGGCGCCGCTCGTACGACACCCCGCCGCCCGCGCTTGAGGACGGCACGGAGTTCTCGCAGAGCGATGACGCCCGTTACGCCACGATCCCGCCGGAGCTGCGCCCGCGGACCGAGTGCCTCAAGGACGTCGTCGTCCGCATGCTGCCGTACTGGTACGACGGCATCGTCCCGGACCTGCTCGCGGGCCGCACCGTCGTGGTCGCCGCGCACGGCAACTCGCTGCGCGCGCTGGTCAAGCACCTCGACGGCATCTCCGACGCCGACATCGCGGGCCTGAACATCCCGACCGGCATCCCGCTCGTGTACGAGCTCGACGCCGACTTCAAGCCGGTCAAGCCGGGCGGCACCTACCTGGACCCGGACGCGGCCGCCGCCGCGATCGAGGCCGTGAAGAACCAGGGCAAGAAGAAGTAGCCCGGTAGCTCCCCGTCACGCCGAAGCCCCCTGTCCCGCGGATTTCCGCCCGACAGGGGGCTTTGGTTTACGCTCCGTTACCCACTCGGTACGCTCCGGTCGCCGACCCTTCTTGGTGCGGATAGCCTCGAAAGGCGCATTTCGCCTGAAATGGTGAACTGCGTTTCATCCGGGGGAGTCCGCCAAGACGGGAGTTCCAAGTGAAAGCCACCCTGCGCAGCCGCTGCATCCGCACGTTCGCGGCCGGTGCCCTGTCCGCCGCCCTGCTGACCGCCGGAGCCGCCGGCACCTTCGCCTCCGCCGCGACCAGCCCCAAGCCCAGTCCGTCCGTCTCGGCGTCGAAGCCGAGCGCCTCCATCACCGTGAAGGTGTCGCCGACCACGGTGAATGCGGGCGGCAAGGTGGTGTTCGCGGGCCGCACCAAGGGCATGCCCATAGGCAGCACGCTGGTGCTCCAGCACAAGACGGGCAGCAACTGGACGACCCTGCAGGCCAGCACCCTGGTCAAGAAGGGCAGCGCCTACACCCTGAACGCCAAGCTCAATGACAAGGGCAAGCAGGAGCTGCGGATCAAGTACGACAACGTCTACTCGCCGACGGTCACCGTCACCGTGAACTGACCCGGGGTGCCGGTCCGCGAAGGGGCCCCGTCCTTGATCGGACGGGGCCCCTTCATGCCTGTACGGCGACGCCGGTCGCGTTCCCGTACGGCACTGTCGGTCCGGTCAGCCGCCGCACTGGCACGGCGCGCCCGACTGGCAGCCGCAGCCGCAGCCCGAGCCGCAGCCGCACGCGCCGATCAGCGGCAGCCGGAGCACCTCGGCCGGCGGCACGGATGCTTCCTGCTGCGGGTCGTTCCTGGGCGAATCGGCCATGGGTCCCTCCCGGGGTAGGCAGACGCAAGGAGCCTTCGCCCATTGCATGCCCACTGGAGGCGGCGCATCAACAGCGCACGCGCGCAAGCCTGTTGGGGCCCTGCCCCGGCCCGGCCCGTGCCGGCGGGGCGGGTCAGGCGCCGTCGCTCTGGGTGGGTGGCTGGAGCTCGTCCGCGTGCTCGCCGGTCACCAGGTAGACGACGCGCTTGGCGACCGACACCGCGTGGTCGGCGAACCGCTCGTAGTAACGGCCGAGCAGCGTCACGTCGACCGCCGTCTCGATGCCGTGCTTCCAGCGGTCGTCCATCAGGTGCTGGAACAGCGTGCGGTGCAGCAGGTCCATCTCGTCGTCGTCCTGCTCCAGTTGGAGGGCCAGGTCGACGTCCTTGGTGATGATGACCTCGGCGGCCTTCGCCATCAGGCGCTGGGCCAGCTGGCCCATCTCCAGGATGGTGGCGTGCAGGTCGTGCGGCACGGCCCGCTCCGGGTAGCGCAGCCGGGTCAGCTTGGCCACGTGCTGGGCGAGGTCGCCGGAGCGCTCCAGGTCGGCGCTCATGCGCAGGGAGGTCACGACGATGCGCAGATCCGTGGCGACCGGCTGCTGGCGGGCCAGCAGTGCTATGGCCCGCGCCTCCAGGTCGTGCTGGAGGTCGTCGACCTTCTGGTCGCCCGCGATCACGGTCTCGGCGAGCTTGAGATCGGCGTCGAGCATGGCCGTGGTGGCGCGCCCGATCGCCGACCCGACAAGGCGGGCCATTTCGACCAGGCCCTCGCCGATCGAGTCAAGTTCCTCGTGGTACGCGTCCCGCATGGGTGTCCCTCTCCTCACATACGAACCAGGCTCACTGCGAACCGGGGGTCCGGGGCCGTCCGGGGGGCTCGGACCCCCACGCTCCCACGTTCGGTCCGTTACGCGTCCGATTCGGCCATAGGAAGTGAACCGTCCCCGTCACCTCGGTGAACTCTGGGCGACGAACGTTCGAGCGGCCACCCGTTTGGCTGGGAGAGTGTCAGCGGCGCCGCATAACCTGGACGCATGGACGTGAACGCGGCGGTCGCCGCATTGGCAGCGATCGCCGGGGTGTGCACCGGCGTGATCGCCATGCTGGCGTTCCGCTGGAGCGAGCGCGACCAGGCGCGCCCCACCCGGACGTCCCTGCACAACGACGCCGTACTGCCCCCGGGCGTGGACACGGTCCTTTCCGTACTGCGCTCCTCCGCGGTCGTCCTCGACGAGAGCGACTCGGTGGTCAAGGCCAGCTCCGCGGCGTACGCGCTCGGCCTGGTCAGGGGCGGCAAACTGGCCGTCGAGCCGATGATGCACATGGCTCGCGCCACCCGCCGGGACGGCGAGATACGCCAGGCCGAGCTGGATCTGCCGCGGCGCGGCACCGGCCGGGGCGAGGCCCTCGCGGTCTCGGCCCGGGTCGCCCCGCTCGGCTCCCGCCTCGTGCTGCTCCTGGTGGAGGACCTCACCGAGGCCCGCCGCATCGAGGCCGTACGGCGCGACTTCGTGGCCAACGTCAGCCATGAGCTCAAGACCCCGACCGGCGCCCTCTCCCTGCTCTCCGAGGCCGTCATGGACGCCTCGGACGACCCGGAGGCGGTCACCCGCTTCGCGGGCCGCATGCAGATCGAGGCGACCCGGCTCACCAACCTGGTCCAGGAGCTCATCGACCTCTCCCGGGTGCAGAACGACGACCCGCTGGAGGACGCCGAGCCGGTCCGCGTGGACGAACTCGTCGCCGAGGCCATCGACCGCTCCCGGCACGCCGCGTCCACCAAGCAGATCACCATGGCCGCCGGCGGCACCGCCGACCTGTACGTCTGGGGCAACCGCGGCCAGCTCGCCGCGGCCCTCGGCAACCTGGTCGAGAACGCCGTGAACTACTCGCCGGCCCGGACCCGGGTCGGCATCGCCGGGCGGCGCATCGCCGCACCCGGCGGGGACCTCATCGAGATAGCCGTGACCGACCAGGGCATCGGCATCTCCGAGAAGGACCGGGAGCGCGTCTTCGAGCGCTTCTACCGGGTGGACCCGGCCCGCTCGCGTGCCACCGGCGGCACGGGCCTGGGCCTGGCCATCGTCAAGCACGTGGCCGCCTCGCATGGCGGGGAGGTCACGGTGTGGAGCTCCGAGGGACAGGGCTCCACCTTCACCCTGCGGCTGCCGGAAGCCGGCGCCGTCCGCGACCGCGCCTCTGCCGGGCGCGGCCCGGTCACGGCCGACGAGGACGACGACATCCCGTACGAGACCTTCAGTTCCGCTGTGCCTCAATCACCAGCCATAGTTCCTGCCCCGGAGGTCCTTCCGTGACCCGAGTGCTCGTCGTCGAGGATGAGGAATCCTTCAGCGACGCCCTGTCCTACATGCTCCGCAAGGAGGGCTTCGAGGTCGCCGTGGCGGCCACCGGGCCCGACGGCCTGGACGAGTTCGAGCGCAACGGCGCCGACCTGGTCCTGCTCGACCTGATGCTGCCCGGCCTGCCCGGCACCGAGGTCTGCCGTCAGCTGCGCGGCCGCTCCAACGTGCCCGTCATCATGGTGACCGCCAAGGACAGCGAGATCGACAAGGTCGTCGGGCTGGAAATAGGAGCCGACGACTACGTCACCAAGCCGTTCTCCTCGCGCGAGCTGGTCGCCCGCATCCGCGCCGTGCTGCGCCGCCGCGGCGAGCCGGAGGAGGTCACCCCGGCCGCCCTGGAGGCGGGTCCGGTCCGCATGGACGTCGACCGCCACGTGGTCACCGTCTCCGGCGGCAAGGTCGACCTCCCGCTGAAGGAGTTCGACCTCCTGGAGATGCTGCTGCGCAACGCGGGCCGCGTACTGACCCGTATGCAGCTCATCGACCGGGTGTGGGGCGCGGACTACGTCGGCGACACCAAGACTCTGGACGTCCACGTCAAGCGCCTGCGCGCCAAGATCGAACCGGACCCGGGCGCGCCGCGCTACCTGGTGACGGTCCGCGGCCTCGGCTACAAGTTCGAGCCGTAGGCCATACCGGCACCGGCTCCGTAAACCGCGGGAGGGCGGCCCCGGAAGTGATCCGGGGCCGCCCTCCTTTCGCGTTCGCGTACCTCAGTGGCCGGTGGCCGTGTGCGACGGCGAGCCGGAGCCCGCGGGCTTGCCGCTGGAGCCGGCGGCCGGGGTGTTCGGCGAGGCGGAGCCGGTCGGGGAGCCCGAGGCGGAGCCGGTCGGCAGGCCCGAGGGGGTCTCCTTGGGCTTCGGGAGCTCGCTGGGGCCGACGCCCGCGAAGTAGCTGGTGGCGGGGACCACGAAGGCGTCCACGCTCACCGCGCCGGTCTTGCTGAACTGGAAGGTGACCTTCTGGGCGTCACCGTTCTTGGCGGCCTCGCGGCCGTTGGCGATGACGGCGGAGGCGTTGTCCTTGCCGCCGAGCATGATGGAGCTGTGCCCCGCGATGGTGACCGCTCCCGAGCCCTTGGCGGGGGAGAGCTTCACGGCGGTGGCGCCGACCTGGACGGAGTCGAGGGTCTGCGGGTCGGCGCCGTTGTTGAACAGCGTCGCCGTGACGACGGCCGGGCCCTCGGCGTCGGCCTTCGGCTGGGTGACGACCGTCGCGTTCTGGACCTTGATGTCGCCGACGGTGACGTAGGCGTTGTCGGCCTTCACCCCGAGCGTCTGGGCTTTGTTGCCCGCCGCGCAGGCGGAGAGGGAGAGGAGCGAGAACGCGATGGCAGAAGCGGCGAGGGCGCCGCGTCGAAGGCTGCGGCTCACGGCGGCGGCAACTCCTTGGACGTACGAGACGGACTGCTTCGGACGGGCTACGGGTCAGCCGGCCGCATACCTAAGGGCCAGCTAAGGGTGTGTCAGCGGGCTTAGGTTACCGAGCCGTCCCACGCGCCCCGCACCCGACCCGCCCCCTACGGCCCCCGGCCTGCCGAAGCCGGGCGGATCACGCGCCGATCTTGGTGTTTCGTACGCCGTTCACATATGCCGGGTGATCAATTTCCCGGGCCGCCACACATTCCTTACCGAAAATCCTCCGGGGATGACCCTCCGGGGCGTCCGTTGATCAATTCCGGAAAGAATCCGGCGCGGCCGAACGGGTGAACGAGCGCCGAACGGAGTAGATCAAGTTCACCGCTTGGAACCCGGCAAACCGGGACGTTCGGCCGTCCGGGCCCCCGATCGGGGGTGGGTAACGTACGCGTTTCGCGGCCCCTTCGCAGCCGCTCCGACCTGCGAATACCGGCTTCCGGAAGGCTTCCGCAGCACGTTCGTGTTGCTGTTGTCAAGCCCCGAGATATGCCCTGACCTGCGAAAACGCCATTCAGAACAAGCAGTTTCCGTGTTACCCTGGATAGCCACGGAAGGGGTACCTGTCACATGACGTTCAAGGTTGGCGACACCGTGGTCTATCCCCATCACGGGGCCGCGCTGATCGAGGCTATCGAAACTCGCCAGATCAAAGGCGTGGACAAGACCTACTTGGTGCTCAAGGTCGCCCAGGGCGACTTGACAGTGCGCGTACCGGCGGACAATGCGGAGTTCGTAGGCGTACGCGATGTGGTCGGGCAGGACGGGCTGGACCGGGTCTTCGAGGTGCTGCGCGCGCCGTATGCCGAAGAGCCCACGAACTGGTCCCGTCGCTACAAGGCAAATCTCGAGAAGCTCGCCTCCGGCGATGTCATCAAGGTCGCCGAAGTGGTGCGTGACCTGTGGCGTCGTGAGCGCGAGCGCGGACTGTCCGCAGGTGAGAAGCGCATGCTCGCCAAGGCGCGCCAGATCCTGGTGAGCGAGCTGGCCCTCGCGGAGAACACCAACGAAGACAAGGCCGAGGCCCTCCTCGACGAGGTTCTCGCGTCCTGACGCCGCCCGTTCCGGGGCTCGCCCTGGGATGACCGGCCTTGCCGCGGTGCCCGCTGACCAGCAGTGAAAATTGCTGTGTCGCCGGGCGCTGCGGCATGTTCGTATCCCCTCGCCAACAGCGCCAGCACTGTGGTGTGCCGGGCCCCGGGCAGCTCGCCTGACCAGTGTCACGGAAGGGCCGGTCAGGCGTCGCGCCCGGCACTCCCCCACGCTCGTCGAGCAGGGGGTCCCCCCACGCCATACCCACGTCGTTTGAGGACACAAACCTTGTCTGACGAATCGCGTCCTTTCCGCACCGCCGCGGTGATTCCAGCGGCCGGACGCGGCGTGCGCCTCGGTCCGGGCGCCCCCAAGGCGCTCCGCGCGCTGAGCGGCACCCCGATGCTGATCCACGCCGTCCGGGCGATGGCCGCCTCGCGCGCGGTCTCGCTGGTCGTGGTGGTGGCCCCGCCGGACGGCGCCACCGAGGTGAAGAACCTGCTCGCCGAGCACGCCCTGCCGGACCGCACCGACTTCCTCGTGGTGCCCGGCGGCGAGAGCCGCCAGGAGTCCGTGAAGCTGGGCCTGGACGCGCTGCCGCCCGGCTTCGACATCGTCCTGGTCCATGACGCGGCCCGCCCGCTGGTACCCGTCGACACCGTCGACGCGGTCATCGAGGCGGTACGCGACGGCGCCCCCGCCGTCGTCCCGGCCCTCCCGCTCGCCGACACCGTCAAGCAGGTCGAGCCGCGCGCCGACGGCGGCCCCGAGTCCGTCGTCGCCACCCCCGAGCGCGCCCGGCTCCGCGCGGTACAGACGCCGCAGGGCTTCGACCACGCCACCCTGGTGCGCGCCCACGAGACGGTCACCGGCAGCGTCACCGACGACGCCGGCATGGTCGAACAGCTGGGTCTGACCGTCGTGGTGGTGCCCGGCCACGAAGAGGCCTTCAAAGTGACCCGCCCCCTCGACCTCGTACTCGCCGAGGCCGTACTCGCACGACGGAGGGCCAACGATGGCTTCTGACACCCCTTCCGCTCCCGCCATCGGGCCCGTGATCCCGCTCGTCGGCATCGGCACCGACGTCCACGCCTTCGAGCGCGGCCGCGAGCTGTGGTGCGCCGGGCTGCTCTGGGACGGCCCCGAAGACGCGGAGTACGGGCTCGCCGGGCACTCCGACGGTGATGTGGCAGCCCACGCCGCCTGCGACGCGATCTTCTCCGCGGCCGGCGTCGGCGACCTCGGCGCACACTTCGGCACCGACCGGCCCGAGTGGTCCGGCGCCTCGGGCGCGACCCTGCTCGCCGAGGCCGCCCGGATCGTGCGCGCCGAGGGCTTCGAGATCGGGAACATCGCGATCCAGGTCGTCGGCGTACGCCCGAAGATCGGCAAGCGGCGTGACGAGGCGCAGAAGGCGCTGTCGGCCGCAGCCGGGGCGCCCGTCTCGGTGTCCGGGACCACCACGGACGGGCTGGGTCTGACCGGCCGCGCCGAGGGGCTCGCGGCGATCGCCACGGCGCTGGTGTACCGGGCGCGATAGAAGTCGATCACCCCGCGGAAGGCCGGTCGACCACCCCGCGGAAGATCGTCGGGCGGGCCCGACACCCAACAGTCGCCAAATTGTGTGCCCCGAGGCCCGGAAGGGTCGCGGGGCACTGGTATTGGGCCACTACCCTGGTGGGGTGACCATTCGCCTGTACGACACCAGCGCCCGGCAGATTCGTGATTTCGTTCCGCTCTCGCGGGGTTGTGTCTCGATCTACCTGTGTGGTGCGACTGTTCAGGCGGCCCCGCACATCGGGCACATCCGGTCGGGGTTGAACTTCGACGTCATGCGGCGTTGGTTCGAGTACCGCGGTTATGGCGTGACGTTCATCCGCAATGTCACCGACATCGACGACAAGATCATCAGGAAGGCGGGCGAGCAGGGCCGTCCGTGGTGGTCGATCGGGTACGACAACGAGCGTGCGTTCAACGACGGCTATACGGCGCTGGGCTGCCTGCCGCCGACCTACGAGCCGCGGGCGACCGGGCACATCACCGAGATGGTCGAGATGATGCGGGGTCTGATCGAGCGTGGTCACGCGTATGAGGCGGACGGCAGTGTCTACTTCGACGTGCGTTCCTTCCCGGAGTACCTGGCGCTCTCCAACCAGGACATCGACGATCTGCGCCAGCCGGACGAGGGTGTGTCGGGTAAGCGGGATCCGCGGGATTTCGCGATGTGGAAGGCGACCAAGCCGGGTGAGCCGGACTGGGAGACGCCGTGGGGGCGCGGCCGGCCGGGCTGGCATCTGGAGTGCTCGGCGATGGCTCACAAGTATCTGGGCAGCGCGTTCGACATCCACGGCGGCGGCCTTGATCTGATCTTCCCGCACCATGAGAACGAGATCGCTCAGGCGAAGGCCTTCGGTGACGCGTTCGCGCGGTACTGGGTGCACAACGCCTGGGTGACGATGTCCGGCGAGAAGATGTCGAAGTCGCTCGGGAACTCGGTGCTGGTTTCGGAGATGGTCAAGCGCTGGCGGCCGATCGTGCTGCGCTATTACCTGGGTACTCCGCACTACCGGTCGATGATCGAGTACAGCGAGGAGGCTCTGCGCGAGGCGGAGTCGGCGTTCGCGCGGATCGAGGGTTTCATCCAGCGTGTGGTGGAGAAGGCGGGCGGCATTGTCGAGCCTGCCGCCCAGGTGCCGCCCGCGTTCGCCGAGGCGATGGACGACGACCTCGGGGTGCCGCAGGCTCTCGCGATCGTCCACACCACGGTGCGCCAGGGCAACAGCGCGCTGGCGGCCGATGACAAGGAAGCCGCGACGGCGCGTCTGGCTGAGGTCCGGGCGATGCTGGGTGTTCTGGGTCTGGACCCGCTGGATGCCCACTGGGTGGAAGAGGCCGACCGGGGCGGGGAGCTTCACGGCGCGGTGGACACTTTGGTGCGCCTGGTTCTGGAACAGCGTGAGGCGGCCAGGGCTCGTAAGGACTGGGCGACCGCGGACGCGATCCGTGACCAGCTCACCCAGTCCGGCCTCGTCATCGAGGACAGTCCCAGCGGCCCGCGCTGGACCCTCGGCCCCCGCTGAACCCACACGCGATGTGCCGCTCGCGCGATCGGGCGGCACACTTCATATACGTACGTACCCGATCTGCATCGTCATGTGGATCGCAGATTCACAGGAAATAGGTAGGTCATGGCCGGGAACAGCCAGCGCAGGAACCGCCGCACGTCCAACAAGAAGGGCGCTACGGTCGGCAGCGGTGGCCAGCGGCGCAGGGGTCTGGAAGGCCGGGGCCCCACGCCCAAGGCCGAGGACCGCAAGAAGCACAAGAAGAACCGCATCGCGACCGCCAAGGCCAAGCAGGCCGCGACCCGTCGCCCGGCGCCCCGGCGCGGCGGGGTCAAGGGCACGTCCGAGATGGTCGTGGGCCGCAACCCGGTCTTCGAGGCGCTGCGCGACGGCGTACCGGCGACCACGCTCTACGTCCAGCAGTACATCGACAACGACGAGCGGGTCCGCGAGGCCCTCCAGCTCGCCGGCGAGCGCGGCAACATCAACCTGATGGAGGCTCCGCGCCCCGAGCTCGACCGGATGACGAACGGCCTCAACCACCAGGGCCTCGTCCTCCAGGTCCCGCCGTACGAGTACGCCGACCCGCAGGACCTCACCGCGTTCGCGTACGACAACGGCGAGGACCCGCTGATCGTCGCGCTCGACGGCGTGACCGACCCGCGCAACCTCGGCGCCATCGTCCGCTCCACCTCCGCCTTCGGCGGCCACGGCGTGGTCGTGCCCGAGCGGCGCGCGGCCGGCATGACGGCGGGCGCCTGGAAGTCGTCGGCGGGTACCGCGGCCCGTACGCCGGTCTCCCGCGTCACCAACCTGACGCGCGCGCTTGAGGCCTACAAGAAGGAAGGCCTCACGATCGTCGGCCTCGCCGCCGACGGCGAGCACACGGTCGAGGAGCTGGAGCAGATCGGCGGCCCCGTCGTCATCGTGATCGGTAGCGAGGGCAAGGGACTTGGCCGACTCGTCGGCGAGACCTGCGACTACCGGGTGCGGATCTCGATGCCGGGCGGAGCCGAATCCCTCAACGCCGGTGTGGCCGCGGGCATCGTGCTCTACGAAGCGGCCCGCCGACGCGCCTGAAACAGGTGATCTTGACGGGTCTCGGACAGATTCGGGCCCGTCAAGCAGTGTCCTAAGCACCCATCACTCGGTTAGATGAGTGTGGACACCAGAACGCCCCGGCCCGGGATCGACGACCAGCCTGCCCTGAGCATGCTCAAGGTGGACGCCGACCCCGCCCAGGTAATCGTCAACCACGCCAGCTTCCGGGTGCTGTTCGCGCCCAAGTCGCTGCCGAAGCCCGTCATTTCGAGCACCGCGGTGCGCCGCAGGGCGCCCGTGGTGTGGAGCGGCAAGTCGGCGCCGGGGGCGAGCGGACTCCTTCAAGCGGTCCGCGAGACCTCCGTCGTCGGCAGTGAGCGCTACGCCGCCGGCGCGACGCAGGTCATCCCGCGCATCGACGTCGACGACGCCATGCCGGGGCCGCTGATCACGGGCCCCGGCCCGGAGACCGCGCTGCTCCCGCAGATGCGCTCTCCCTACGATCAACAGACGTACGGGAAAGCCGAGTTCGAGGATCCGGACGGGTTCGCGGAGGACGGCTCGGACGAGCCGCGGCCGCGCAATGCGGGCACCGAGGCGTCGGCCGTGCGGCACGCCTACTACCCGGGCCGCCGCATGAACCTCGGTGTCGTGCTGCTCCCGCTGCGCGTCTTCCTCGGCTTCATCTCCGTGTACGCGGGCATGGGCAAGCTGTGCGACCCCGTGTACTTCGACGGCGGCGAACGCGGCTCGATGGTCAAGTGGCTGAATTCGCTGCACCCTTGGGCGCTCGCCGAGCCCCTGCGCGACTTCGCCCTCCAGCACCCGGTGGGTGCGGGCCTCACCGTCGCCTTCCTCCAAGTCGTCGTCGGCGTACTGACGATGCTCGGCCTGTGGCAGCGCGTCGCGGCCGTGTTCGGGGCGATGCTGTCGGCGGCTCTGCTGGTGACGGTGAGCTGGCAGACCGTTCGCGCCTACGACGCGCCCGACATCATCTACCTCGCCGCCTGGTCCCCGCTGATCATCGCGGGCGCCCCGGTGTACTCGCTGGACGCACGGCTCGCCGGTGAGGCCTGGCGCAAGCTGGGGCCGCGTTCCGAACTCTGGGAACTGCGGCGGCGGGTGCTGCGCCGGGGCCTCGTCATGGCGACCGTCGTCGTGGGTCTCACGCTGGTGACCGGCGCGCTGCTCGGCGGCGCGGTCCGCTCGACCACCGTCGTGACGGTGCCGGGCCCCAACGACGACCCGACCAACTACCTGCCCGGCACCCCGCTGCCGAGCGAGACCGGGCCCGCGCTGGCGCCCCGCAAGCCCGCCAAGAGCGCCAAGCCGGCGCCGAAGGGCACCGGTACGGCGAGCCCGTCCGCGAAGGCGTCGAAGAAGCCGAAGGCGCACCAGACGGTCACCGCGGGCACCACGGGCCAGCCGAGCCACACCGCGGGCACCGGCGGCCAGTCCCCCTCGCACCACCGCACGCTCCAGCCCCCGCCGACCACGAGCGCGGGACCGACCTCGTCGGGAGGGACGGGCGGCTCCACCGGGGGCGGCAACCGGAACCCGATCGGCGGGTTGCTGGGTTAGCACCCGCACCACAGTTGAGGGGCCGGACACCGCAAGGTGTCCGGCCCCACAATTGTGTCGATCAACTGTGTCGAAGAAATCGGTGGGCGGCAGTGCCCGAGGCGGGATGGCCGGCAGGGTCAACGCCCTTGAGCGGAAAGCTCCTTGGCCGCCTCCGTGAGGTCCTTCGCGGTGTCGATGGCCCGCCAGTACGCCCCGTGCGGCAGCGGGAACCCGGCCAGGCGGCGCTCGCGGGCCAGCCGGGGGAACGTGGTGCGCTCGTGGTCGCCGACGTCGGGCAGCATCGCGGTGAAGGCCGCGGAGAAGACGTACACGCCCGCGTTGATGAGGTACGGCGAGGGCGGCGACTCGATGAAGTCCGTGATGTGGCCGAAGGCGTCGGTTTCGACGGCGCCCCACGGGATGCGGGGGCGGGCCAGGGCCAGCGTGGCGGTCGCGTCGCGCTCGCCGTGGAAGGAGGCCATCTCGCGGAGCGAGAAGCGCGTCCAGATGTCGCCGTTGGTGGCGTACCAGGGCTGGCCGGGGTGGGGCAGCGAGGCCGCCGCGTGCTTCAGGCCGCCGCCCCGGCCCAGCGGTTCGTCCTCGACGACCGTGGTGACGCGCAGCGGCAGGTCCGCCTTCGCCAGCCAGTCCTTCAGGACGTCGGCGAGGTGGCCGCAGGAGACGACGGCGTCAGTGACGCCCTCGGCGGCCAGCCAGGCGAGCTGATGGCCGATGATCGGGACCCCGGTGCCCGGGATCTCGACCATCGGCTTGGGGCGGTCGTCGGTGTACGGACGAAGTCGTGAGCCCTGGCCGCCCGCCAGGATCACGGCCTGCGTCGGAAACGTCGCAGTTGTGCTCGCAGTCATGCGGTGAACGATAGGCGTCCCCGCAGCGGGACGTCACCGCTCCTGGGCCACGCCCGAGGCGAAGGAGGTGTCGCAGACGGGGCGGGAGTACGACTGGGCCTTCACGGGACCGTAGTGCTCCACCGCGGCCCGGCCGAGCGCACGGGCGATCGACATGCAGTGCCGGGCGAGCGAGGGGCGCCGCTCCACCTCGCGCTGGAGGTGGGTGAGGGCGGTGCCGGGGTCCTTCTCCTGGAGCTCGGTCAGGAGCGCGTCGCGCAACACGTCCTGCGGGGCGCGGGACTTGGCGCGTACGGAGACGTTCTCGGAAGAGGCGGTCAGGATCTGCGAGTCGTTGCTGCCGGCCCAGTTGACCCGGGTGACGGCGAGCGTCCCGGAGAGCACGAGGACGACGGGCAGGACGAGGGCGAGGGTTCGGCCGATTCGGCGGGCTGTGTGCGTCACGGAGGCGAGCGTAGCGGGGAGTGATGATTTGGCGACATTTAGTCACCCTGTCGGGGGATGGTTCGACGTCGCTTTTCGAATTACGCGTTGACGAACGCGGTTCGAAATGAGCGGTATGCCGGGGTATTTGTCGACAACGGGCCGCACCGGCAAACCCCGACGGCCTGGACGGCGAACCCCGGTGGTGAACCCCGGTGGTGAACCCGACAGCGAACCCCGACAACGAGTCGCGGCCCCACAGTCAATGCAGGGCCGCGGCAAGCCTAGCGGCTGGGTCAGTCGCTGAGGCGCTCTCCCGTGGAAGTCGAGAACACGTGGGTCTCGCCCGGCCGCGGGACGACGTGCAGCTGCGTGCCCTTGTCCGGCACCGCGCGGCCGTTGACGCGGACCACGAGGTCCTTCACTTCGCCGCCGACCTCCGCGGATCCGTACACATAACCGTCGGCGCCGAGCTCCTCAACGACGTTGACGGTGACCGCGAGGCCCGCCGGGGCGTCCGCGGACTCCTTGGTGAGGGCCTTCGCGGCGGCGCCGTTCTGCTCCACGATGTCGAAGTGCTCGGGGCGGACGCCGACCGTGACGGTGCGGTCGCCCTTGTCGGCGGCGGCGGACAGCGCCTCGCGGCTGACCGGCACGACGCTGTTGCCGAACTTCACCCCGCCGTCGGTGATCGGCACCTCGACCAGGTTCATGGCGGGCGAGCCGATGAAGCCGGCGACGAACAGGTTGGCCGGGCGGTCGTACATGTTGCGCGGCGAGTCGATCTGCTGGAGCAGACCGTCCTTGAGGACGGCCACCCGGTCGCCCATCGTCATGGCCTCGACCTGGTCGTGCGTGACGTACACGGTGGTGATGCCGAGCCGGCGCTGGAGCGAGGCGATCTGCGTACGGGTGGACACGCGGAGCTTGGCGTCGAGGTTCGACAGCGGCTCGTCCATGAGGAAGACCTGCGGCTCGCGCACGATGGCGCGGCCCATCGCGACACGCTGGCGCTGACCACCGGAGAGCGCCTTGGGCTTGCGGTCCAGGTACTCGCTCAGGTCGAGGATCTTCGCGGCCTCCTCGACCTTCTTCCGGATCTCCGCCTTGTTCACGCCGGCGATCTTGAGGGCGAAGCCCATGTTGTCGGCGACGGTCATGTGCGGGTACAGCGCGTAGTTCTGGAACACCATGGCGATGTCCCGGTCCTTGGGCGGCAGGTGCGTGACGTCGCGCTCACCGATGCGGATCGCTCCGCCGTTGACGTCCTCCAGGCCCGCGAGCATGCGCAGGGAGGTGGACTTTCCGCAGCCGGAGGGTCCGACGAGTACGAGGAACTCGCCGTCCTCGATCTCGATCTCCAGACCGTCGACCGCGGGCTTGGTGGAGCCCGGGTAGATCCGGGTCGCCTTGTCGAACGTGACAGTGGCCATGACTGATGTGTCCCTTCACCGGCAGGAACGTGCCGGACGATCCGAGTAGAGGGAGAAGTGGTGTAGTCCACCTGAGCGGACTGGGTCAGGACGCTACCCGGCGACGTCCGCCTTGTCAGCAGGTCGGCGGCCGCGAATTTCCGGCCGCGCCCGCGCGAGCGTTGGTTACACTTCTCGGGTTGCCTCCTTAGCTCAGCTGGCCAGAGCACCGCTCTTGTAAAGCGGGGGTCGTCGGTTCGAACCCGACAGGGGGCTCCAGGGAAAAGGCCCCCAGCCGATCTTGGCTGGGGGCCTTTGACATCCGTCCCTGACATCAACGCGGTTGATCACTCCCGGATGGTCACTTCCGGGCCGGGCGGTCAGTCCCTGACCGGGCGACGCCGCAGCAGCCGGTCCATGTGGCTGATGGCCTCGCGCTGGGTGTCCTGGACGACGTGCGTGTACACGTCCATGGTCAGACTGATCTGCGAGTGGCCGAGGATCTCCATCACGACGCGGGGCGCGACTCCGGCCGCGGTGAGCAGGGTTGCGCAACCGTGGCGGGCATCGTGCAGCCGGACGACGCGGAGGCCGGCGGTCTCGGAGACCCGGACGAAGGACCGGTGCACGTTGCGGGGTTCGACCGGTCGGCCGGTCCGAGTGGTGAAGACGTAGCCGGACTCCTGCCAGGCCGCACCGGCACCCTCGCGGGCGGCGGCTTGGCGCATGCGGTGCCAGCGCAGGGGAGCGACGCACATGGCGGGGAGCGGGAGCGCCCGGCTCCGGCGCCCTTTCGTCTCGTCGTTGTAGAGCACGCCGCGTCGGCGCTGGAGCTGCTGCCGTACGGTCAACGTCCTTTGCTCCAGGTCGATGTCGGACCAGCGCAGACCGACGAGTTCTCCCCGGCGCAGGCCCATGGCGATGGCGAGCACGAAGGCGGCGTAGAGCGGATCGAGTCGGGCGGCGGCGAGGAAGGTCAGGGTCTCGTCGAGGGACCACGGGCTCAGTTCACGCGGCTTCGGGCGCGGAGGCTCGACGAGCTTGGCCACGTTGCGCGTGATCATCTCCTCCCGGCAGGCGGCGGAGAGGGCTGAGCGCAGGACCCGGTGCGACTCCTTCGCGGTGGCGGCCGTGGTCTTCTTCTCCAGCTGGAGGAGGAAGCGCCGGACGTCTGCGGTCCCGAGAGACTCAAGCCGCTTCCCGCCGATCATCGGGGAGAGGTAGAGCCGGACGTGCGCCTCGTACTTGTCGTACGTGCTGAGCTTGCGGCGCGGCTTCACGACGCTCTCCAGCCAGAAGGACAGCCACTCGGAGAGCTTGGCCGACCGGGTGGGCACCGGGGTGCCGCTCGCGACCTTGTCGAGGAATTCGCGGCGCTTGGCGTCGCACTCCTCCCAGGTCTTGCCGTACGCGAACTTGCGGGCCCGGGTGCCGTCCGGCTGGAGGACGTAGACCGCGCACTGGTAGCGGCCGTCCTTGCGCTTGGTGATCGTGCCCGCGCCGTTGGGGTTGCGCTTGCGCTGGGTGGTGGCCATCAGGAAGCCTCCTCGATCTGGCCGAGGATGAAAGCGCTGACGGAGTCGAGCGGGATGCGGCGCGCACCGTCAATCTTGATCGAGACCAGGCGGTGCGACCGGATGAGGTCGTAGACCTTGGAGCGCCCGAGCTTGAGCCGCGTCATGACTTCGGTGACGGTCAGCAGCTCGGCGGTGGTGGTCGAGGTGGTCATGCTGCGGCTCCTTCCAGGGCGAGTTGGGCGGGCAGTTCCTCGCGCGCGGTCTCGCGGTTGAGCTGGAGCGCGCGGGCGATGGTCGCGGCGAGGGCCGACTCGCCGGGGGT
Organism: Streptomyces sp. NBC_01431; assembly: GCF_036231355.1. Lineage (NCBI taxonomy): Bacteria > Bacillati > Actinomycetota > Actinomycetes > Kitasatosporales > Streptomycetaceae > Streptomyces > Streptomyces sp. NBC_01431. The sequence goes on along the minus strand of NZ_CP109496.1, from coordinate 3,776,066 downwards.
GTGGCCGTGGCCCGCGTACTGCCAGTCGCGCACGACGAGGACGCTGTCCGGCTCGCGGTCCTCCAGGCCGAGGGCTTCGCGCTCTTGTGCGGCGCGGAAGTCGGCTCGCGCAGCCCGGAGTTCGCCCAGCGTGGTCGAGTAACGGCGCGACTTCGAGGAGAAGTGGCCCCGGAAGCCGAGCATGTGAGCCCACGCCCAGAGACGGCGGTCGGGGTAGAGCGGATCGAGGAGCTTGCAGGCTTTGATCAGGCGCCGGGCGTGCTCGGGGAGGTCGTGACGGTCGAGCTCGGCCGGCTCGCCGATGCGTCGGTCCAGCGTGCCGGTGTTCTCGGCGGCTTTGGTGGCGTACTTGGCGACGTAGGAGGCCACGGCCTGTTCCGTGATGTCCGACCCGTCGCCGAAGGCCTTGATCGGGCGTACGTCGAGCTGCGCGCCCCAGCGGAAGGTACGGGCCGGTTGCCCGTCGGCCGCCGGTACGGAGACGGACGTATAGCCGTGTGCTGCGGCGGCGTGGATGGCGTCGGTGAGCAGAGCGACCGTGGCCCAGGACGGCGGCGGCGTTCCGGGTCCGTCCGGGCCGTCGACGCGGATCACGGCGTGGAAGTGCACGGCACCCCGCTTCTGGAACTCCGCGACCTTTCCGTACGAGACGCGGGCCGACTCTTTCAACTCGCGTTGCGTCACCCCTGCGCGTGCGGCCAGCTCTCGGCGCAGTCGGGTCGTGAAGCGCATCCACAGGCCGCCCGCGTGGTTGTTGAAAAGCACCGCCGCCGCGTAGTCGTACGTCGTCGGGTCGAGGGCCGTGCCCAGTGCGGGGTCGTCCGTGGCATGGGCAGTGCCGCAGCGGCAGAGTCCTCGGCCAGGGCGATTGTGGACCGGACCGAAGGACGGGGCCGTGAGGGTGGCGAAGACGCGCGGGTGGTCCCGGACCGTGCCGGGAACGTCTCGGCGGTCGTCCCCGGCGAGCCCGGCGCGGATGAGTTGGTAGGTGTCGCCCGCGTACGTCCAGGCGCACGACGGGCAGCGGGAGGCGCGGCGGTTACCGCAGGCGACGCGGAGTCGGCCGCCCGGTTCCGTGCCGGTGGAGTACGAGTGCAGGGTCTCCCCGGTCGTCCTGTCCTTGGTGAGAGTCCAGCCGGTGAGGTGTACGGGGTCGGAGCAGCCGCCGGTGCGACGGACCTGGTCCTGCCAGCGATCGAAGTCGGGGGCCGAGGCCACTCTCAACAGGTCTCCGAGGGTGATCGGGTCGATGGGCGTTGCAGTTACGGGCGACTCCCGTGTGCGGAGGCGTCGGTCGGGTGCGGCGGGGTGAGCCATGCTGGAGGTTCCTTCGGTTCTCGGATCGGAGGGCGTACGGCTCCCGGGCGGCGGATGCTTGGCGGTATCGAGGCCGCCCGGGGGCCGGTCAGCGGTGCTTCGTGCCCGTGCTCATCAGGGAACGGACGACCAGGGCGCAGATGGCGAGCGATGTCCCGGTGAGGGCGACTGCGAGCAGCATCGAGACCAGGACAGCGCCGAGCACCAGGACCACGGCCGTCCCTCCGCCGATGAGGGCGATGACGGCGCCGGGGGTGATCTGGATGGCGGGCCGGGAGGGTGCGGGACTCGGTACGACGGCCTGCACGGCTTGCACGGGGTGCTGGGCGGTGACGACCGGTTCGACGGTGACGGTCGGCGGAATGGCGAGGCCGGTCGGCTGCGGCATGGTCGGGACCTTGGGACGGAACATGATGAATCCCCTTTCGCGGCTGACTACTTGATCGCGATGTCGATGACGGGGGACAACAGGCTGTCGGCAAGGAGGTAGCCGCCGACGAGGAGCACGGCCACGAGCCACCAGGGCGGGCGGACGAGCTTGATGCCGAGGTAGCCGACGACGACCAGGGCGAGCCAGAGCGGGACGTCCACGGTGGGCTCCTATCGGGTGGCGCAGCGGTGGGTGCGGGCGGCGAGCTGGGCCGCGCTGCGGCTGGAGTAGTCGGCGGACCAGCCGCAGCGGTCGTTGGTGCACACGGCCGCGTGCTTGGTCCGGCCGCGGTGGTCGCGATAGGTGCCGATCTGCACGGGGCCGATCCGCATCACGGAGTGGAAGTGGTCACGAGCGGGCATGTCGGTCAGTCCTTTCGGGCGGGGGTCGGGTGTTGGCCAAACGAGCCCGTATCGCCGCTGGCCTCAGTCGAGTTGGGCGACGATGGCGTTGGCGAGCTGGGCCGGTACTCCGAGGCGGGCGCGCAGAGTGTCGGCGTCGATCGCGGATCCCGTACGCGCCTGGTGGTCGTCGGCGAGCTTGCGGGCGTGGTCGACGAGGGCGGCCGGAACGGAGGCGGTGGCCGGAGCGGGCTCTTCCCGTCCGGGAGCCTCGATGAGCCTTCGAGCGGAGGCGGCATCCGAGGGAGCGGACTCGTGCGTCGGCAACGGCTCCGTCGGTTCGTCGCTGGTCGGGTCTGGCGAGGTGTGGGCGAGCAGGGTGCCGCCGAGGTAGGCGAGCGCTGGCCACCCGGCGATGCCGAACCGCAGCCAGGAAGAAGGGTGTTGAAGGTCGAAGAAGCCCGCTGTGGCCACGTTGGCTCCGAGCGACGCGGACAGCGCGATCAGGAACCAGGACCAGGCAAGCCGCGACGGACCTTCAGTGCGAAGCCGTCGCCAGGACGCGACCAGGAGCAGGTCGACGCTGACGGGATAGGCCCAGGCCTTCCAGCCGTCCTGCCCGGAGGCGGCAGCGAGGTCATGAAGGTGTGCGAAGGACAGCGCCCCGGCGATCCCGGCTTGTACGAGAACGGCGTCCACGCGGATCGAGCGGTTCATGAGGCTCCACCAATTCGGCATGGAGGGGGTAGGGACGTGGCGCGAGGTGGCCGCGCCGACCGTGGTGCGGGGTGTGTCAGGCCGTGGCGGGGGAGGCGTTGAACGGCGCGAGGGCCTTGGCCGGTGCCGCGACGACGGGCCGGAAGGCGGCGAGGGCCGGTAGGTCCGGCGTGCGGTCGGCGTAGGTGTTACAGAGGTTCACGGCGTCGCGCAGCGAGGTGTGCGGGGCGCGGATGCGGGCCCAGCCGCCGGTCGAGTCGCCGGCGACGGCGAGGCCCGGAGTATCGGGCGAGATCTGGATGGCAGCGAGAACGGCGTCCGGGGAGATGTCTCCGAAGGCCATGTTGGCGCTGGTCTCGTCGTTGACGCGGTGGGCGGTGCGGCCGGTGAGCTGGGCGCGGAGCATCGTGATGCCCTTGCCCAGTTCGGAGCCGAAGCGCTGACCGCAGATCTCCAGGTAAATGCCTGCGGCGCGGCCGAGTTGGGCGAGCCGGACCAGATCGGTGACGATGCGATCGCGGCGCTTCTCCTCGTCCTTGTTCGCGAAGAGCGCGAGTTCGGCGACCTCGTCGACCAGGACGACGACCGGGACGGGGCGAAGGTCGACGGGCAGGTCCCAGATGTCGGCGGCGATCTCCGCGTCCGGTACGGCGACGCTGATGCGCTGCTGGGCACGGATGAGCCGGTAGACGTCCGCCATGTGCGAGACGAGCGCGTCGAGGAGGTCGAGCGCGGTCTCCTGGGCGTCCGCGAGGGCGGAGAAGCGGCGGGCCAGGGGGAAGAGTTCGACGCCCTGCTTGCAGTCGATCCCGACCAGGGCGACGTCGAGTGGGGCGAGCCCGCAGACGAGGCTGCGCAGGTACACGGACTTACCGGACTCGGTGGCTCCCAGCGTGAGCCCGTGAGGCACGGCACGGAAGTCGCGGTAGTGCACGGCCCCGTCCTCGCGCAGGGCCACGGGGATGCACATCGGAGCAGCGTCACCGGCCTTCTCGGCGGGCATCCGAACCCGCCTGAGCACGTCGTAGCCGGTCATGCGCAACTCCACAACTCCTGAACGCAGTTCGCGAGAGCTGACGCCGTACATCCCGAACGAATGGCGCAGCCGGTCCGTGGCGGCGGAGAAGTCGAAGGCGTCCTGACCGGGGCGGAGCTTGAGCCGCAGGACCAGGCCCGTGCGCGTCGGCCGTAACCGCAGGACGCGGGGCGAGCGGGACTCGGGTACGGATCGGCCTGCCATCCGGGCGAGGGCGAGCTGCCAGCGCGCGGGTGGCACGGTGAGCCCGCAGGCCTCCATGACCGAGGCGTACCGGATCAGAAGCCGTAATGAGGCGAGCGCGGCGCCGAAGCAGACCCAGTACCAGGCGGGGCGCCGCCACCGCAGGACCACTGCGGAGGCGACGACCAGCGTCAACACGACCGTGAAGGTGGTCATGGTCAGGCTGCCTTGGGCTGCGTAGAGCCGACGCCGAGGGAAGTGAGGGCGACCGCGCGGTAAGCGATGCCGTGCCGCTTCTGGCCGTTGAACTCGTTCTCCCACGGCCGCGCGATGAGCCCCGTCAGCGCGACCGGGGTCCCCATGGCCAAGTCGTCGGAGAGACCGGGCTTGGGGATGGTGACGGACAGGATCTCGACTTCGTCGTTGGCCGCGAACATCACGTCCACGGTCATCAGCGCGGCTCCGGTGTCGGCGTCCACGGCGAGCTCGCCGGTACGGCGGTCCTTGACCTTGGGCTGCGGCGCCTTGGCGACCATCACGGTCGCGGCGGAAGTGTCTACAGGGATCTGACGCACAGCTGATCACTCCTCTATAGATGCTGAACTCCGTCACTCATGTACATGAGTGACATGAAGAAGAGTGCATGACTCCTGTACATGAGTCAACCCGCCGGGACGAGGAAGTCCCGGCGGGTTGTGGGCAGTTGAGCGTGAGTCAGTCGGCGGCGGGGATCCGATAGCTGAAGACGAACTGGTCAGCGGCCATGAGGGTGTCGCAAACCTCGACGACGCGGCCCGCGGTCGTCACGGCTTCGCGGACGAGGTGCACCACCGGAGCCCCGGGGCTCAGCGCCAGCTCGGACGTCTCGGCCTTGGACGCAGGGCGGGCTTGGAGCGTCTCGACGAACTCCGCGAACTCGTGCCCGTGGTCTTCGAGTCGGGCGTAGATGCCGCCCCCGCCGGGGTTCTCGGCGAAGAGCTCGGGGATGTCCTTCACGACGTCCCACGGGAGGTACGAGGTCGCCGTTTCGACGGGCGTTCCGTTGCGGAAGTACAGCCGCCGACGGGCGAGCACCTGAGTGCCGGCCTCGACGTCCAGGCGCTCGGCGATGTCCTCGGGGGCTTCCATGGGGCCGATGTAGAGCACGCTCACCTTGGCGGTCGCTCCGGACTGGGCGGACTCGGCCAGGTACGCGGCCTTGCCGCCCTGCCGATGCGAGCGCCGAAAACGGTCGGAGGAGCGGTGCCGCACGGGCGGCCGGTCCTTCACGATGGAGCCCTTGCCGTGCCGGGTCTCCACGAGCCCACTGGCCCGGACCTCGACCATGGCCTTACGAATGGTCCCGCCCGAGACGCCGTAGCGATCCACGAGTTCGGACTCGCTCGGCACCATTTCGCCGGGCTTGAGGACACCGGCTCGGATCTGCTGAACGATCTCGTCGGCGATCTGCACGTACCGAGGTACGGCTCTCCCACCTCCTACTACTGTTCCCATAGTCCTTCTCTTCCTCCTATGCTCCTGTACATGAGTAACAGCGCCCGGGAAGGCCAGTCAACGCCACTCCACTCCGTGTCCGTCGCCGGGGTAGTGGTTCGCGACGACGGTCGGCTCCTGGCCATCCGGCGCGCTGACAACGGCACTTGGGAACTCCCCGGCGGCGTACTCGAACTCGATGAGTCCCCGGAGGAAGGTGTTCGTCGCGAAGTCCGAGAAGAGACGGGCATCCACGTAGAGGTCGACGAGCTGACCGGGGTCTACAAGAACACGACCCGGGGCATCGTGGCCCTGGTGTTCCGCTGCAAGCCCGCGGGCGGCGTGGAGCGCACGTCGAGCGAATCAACGGCCGTCGACTGGCTCACGCCGGAAGAGGTCGCGGAGTGGATGTCCGAGGTCTACGCGATCCGTCTCCTGGACGCGCTGGACGGGGCGGGCCCGCACGTCCGCAGCCACGACGGTAAGCGCCTGACGCCCGCGCGATAGAACTTTCCCTACTTCATCAAGTGCCCGCGCACGGCGCGGGCGCGCGCCGCCTCTGCGGCGCGGCCTGCCTCCTGTCTCCGCCCCGGCTGGCCGCGCCCGGCGGCGCGCTTGCGGCTGCGGGCATGAAGTGGGAGACACCCTCCGTGGCTGGGGCGGCCGGCTCCACGGCTTTAGGCAGCCACTTTGGCGCGAGCCTCGAAGATCATGGCCCCAACGTCGTGCTTTACCGGGCAGGTCCACAACCTGCCCGACGCGCCGGAAGCTTACGGGGCCATGATCACTCGCGCCAAAGCAGCTCCCGCCCAAAGCCGCTCCGCCGACCTTGGTGCTATGGATGCGCTGGCGAACCGCAGTCTGTGCATGGTTCAATTTGAAACGAATAAGCTAGAAGCGACGCTTTCGGCGAATTTTCCGTACCTCTTTCGTGAAAGCGAGAACGGCGGCGTCATCTACAGTTACGGTTAGTTCGAGACTGAGCTTTACTCGCGGGTTCGGGAGCTTCAGAAGATCGGGCAACTTGGAAATCTCCAGGAAAACGCGATCTATGAAGTCTCTTACGTCCTGAGCCGGGCGTTCCGCCATTTGTGCGGCTAGCTTCGCGGCATTCTTGGTCGATTCAGGGTAGACCTCTCCGCGAATTTCACTAGCCCAGTCCAAAATTTCTTCATAACCGGCAACAACCCTTCCGGCGAGATGAAGAATAGAATCGGAATTTCCTCGGACCCCTGGCGGGCCGAATGCCTCTTCTTGAATTCTGGCGGAAAATACCATCACCATGCGCTCGACTACTCCCTCGACGTCCGAAAACGCGTCGACCAATCTCTGAATGCTGGACGACTCATCGTGGTACATGCCGTTCCGTCGACCATATCCGGTTTGGAAATCGCGCCACTTAGGCTCCAGGCGCTCTTTTCCCAGCTTCAGGGCGCTTGCAAATAGCAGGTACTCCCATGCAGGTGGAGCCTGCGAAATGAGCGCACGCTGCTCTTCGGCGTCCCGAGGCACCCAATCGACCAGAATCTGTACATCATCTGGGGGGCGCGACAGGGACTCGATGATTTGGGATATTTCATCAAGTTTTTTCAGGATGTCGTTTCCCATTAGGTTCGGAAATAGCTCTCGAACGCTCGTAACTCTTTGTAGAACTTCAGCAAAGTAGCCCGGCCCGCACCAACTCACGTCGATTCCGGCGCGCGTGCCGAATGCATGCACCTCTGCGGCGATTCCTTCTGGTATCGGGTAATTACACAAGAACGTCCACCGGGTAATGTCCCAGTCGCCTTGGTCGCGCAGAGTGATAGCCTTCTTTAGGTCGCCCATCATTTTGCTGCGAATCTCACCGTCAAGGCCTTTGTTCTGGATGCGCTTGAAGCAGTGCGCAGCAAACATGCGTTTTTCGGATTTGAGATATCCGTCGTTCCCGCGGTCGGCTCGATCATCGTCGATGGGGAGAAAGTCGGTGCCGTACTCTGCCTGCAATACTGCATTGCAAAGCCGAGTGAAGTCTTGTGGTGCCGTAATTAGTTCAATCTGCGCCTGAAGGTTCATGGGAGTCAGGCTACCTTCGCAACCGCTGACGGATCACTAAATTAGAAAAATAGTCGAGCGTTCCTCCTGGGTGTGCGCCCTCCTGCCATGGCTCAGTGGCAGTAGATTCCTCAGCCCAGGAAGAAGATCGTGGTTCTGACGCCTTGGTCCGGGCTAATAGCTCCGGAGGGAAGCCTCCTCTAGAGAGGCCCAGGTCGCGTCGTCCGGGCCTCTCTCTTTGTCATGCTACGGACGGCCGTGGGCGTCAGCTCCTGGCGGGCTTTGAGGAAGGTCGCTGTGTTTCCAGGGTGCAGGGACCAGGGTTGCCAAGCGAAGGCCGCGGAGTGCTGCTACCCGGAGGGTGTCTCCTAAGGCTTCGGCAAGGATCTTCGACAGGTGTCGGATCTCCGACCTTTTAATCTTGTCGTCGGCCAGCATCTCCAGAGCGTGCTTCATCAACTCCCGCGCGAGGTCGAGTTGTGCCGCTTCCATCTCGTCCGCCATGCGAGACACGCGGCTGGCAGGGTCGTCGGTGCTCAAGTAGCACGGCTTGCCGTCCGGGCTCGACCAGGGCAGGAGGCGGAGCTCATCGTGCGGGGTCATCGTTGCGTCAGCCTCTCTGCCGTAATGCGATGGGTGGTGAAAAGGGCGTTGGCGCGGTCGCCGGGGAGGACGAGGTGGGCTGCTTCTGCCACGCGGCCCGTGATGTCGGTTGAGACCCGGGTGATTGCCAGGATGGCCAGTGCCGTGCTGATGCGCAGGGTGGCGGCTTCGCTCCGGGTCGGAAGGCGGGCGTTGACTGTCTCCTGAGTGTCGGCGAGTGCTGGGCGCGCCTCCGCCAGGGTCGCCTCGACCGACCCCCAACAGGACAGCTCTGCTCGCGGGTTGACCGGTGCCAGGTCGCGCGGGACGTAGAAGCGGATCAGGCTGTGTGGCGAATCACCCTCGTAGCCGACGCAGCGCAGTTCGGTCAGCGGGCTGTGGAGCGGCACCTTCAGCAGCGAGGCCACGTCACTTCGCGCCCAGATCTTGGTGGTGCGGACCGTGACGCGGAGGGTCACCCTTGCGGCATCCCGGTCGATGGCCATGTGGCCGCCGCCGACGTATGTGACCTGATGAAGACGGCGGCGCACGAAGTTGCCTTTGCCGTGGATCTTCTCGATGAGCCCTTCGCCCTGGAGGACCGCCAAGGCGTTTCGCAGGGTCGGCGTGCTGACCCTGTAGTGCGCGGCGAGCTGAGCCTCCGAGGGGAGGCGTTCGTCGACCTGGAGTCGTCCCGTGATGATCCGGGCGCGTAGGTCGTCGGCGATCGCGTACGGGAGGGGCGGGGCGGGCCGGGTCACCACCTTGACGGCCCCCTCGATGTGATCAATCGAGTGCGGACGTACATCGTCAACTGTTCGCCTGACTCGAAGAGGGGCCGTTTGGCTCCACCTGGGAGTTGGCCGAGGTACGTCACACGGCACGGGCGGGCACCGGTCAGGATGACGTCGCCGCATCGCACGTTGGTCGAGGTGATTTCGACAGGGGCCGTCAGGGAACGGCCGGAGGTCCAGTTCTTCAAGGGGACACCCCGGCAGTCGTATCCCGGTCGGACACCGTGTGGCACGAGCATGTGCAGGCCTCGTAGATCACGGGGACGCCGCTCGGCGCTGGTGTCGGCACAGAATGCGCGCACTCGCGGTGCTGGCCGACCCGGCACGAACTCGAACGGTACGGGGCTTCGAAAGTTCTCTGCGCTGCAAGAGACTGAAGGCGGCGGTATGGCATCAAAGGGCCTCTGCCGAGCAGTAAGGCGTCTCGACCAGAGCGCGAAGGGCGAGCATCGTGGCGCGCTGCCGTGCTCGTTGCTCGGATGCCAGCAGGTACGGGCGGATTAGGGCCGTCTCCTCCCCGATCAGCACCTCAGTGTGCTTCTGCGGGTGCCTAGGAATCTTCGCCACCCCGCGATCGCTACCAGCCGGGTGATTGGCCGTGGTGCAAACGGCAGTTGGGGGACGCTGGCGATGCCGGCGCCTTTCTGAGAGCCGTTCGCCGAACTGCGATGCTGCGCGGCGGATGCGGTTGGACACGATGGTGCTCCTATCGCTGTTGGCCAGGTCCCGGGGCGTTGTCCGTCGCGGGGGCTGGCTTGCGTACGGCGGCCCATAACGTGCGGCCGCCCAGGCTGGTGGCCAGGAGGCCGAAGCGGTCGGCCTGGGCGACCACGTCCAGGGCCTCCTGCCAGGTCTCGGCGGGGAGGCAGTCGGGTACCTCCGCCTCGATCGCGGTCTGCCGTGCGTGCTCCTCCACGCGTGTGGCGAGTCCGAGGGCGGACAGCCGGGCAGCGATGGCCCCCGCGCTCACTTCTGAAGCAGGCACAGGGCAGCCTCCGTCACCGCTGATCACTTTCAGTGAAGCTAGTTAACTAGATTAGAGCTAGTGGACTAGATTTTCCACATGCCTGAGCAGCCGCCTTATCTCCGCATCGCTGATGTCCTCCGGCGGCGCATCGCGGATCGCGAGTGGACGCCGGGCGATCGGCTGCCCTCCCGCGCTCAGATCGCCCAGGAGTGCGGCGTCGGCGAGAACGTGATCCGCCGGGCGCAGGAACTGCTCATCTCGCAAGGGGTGTTGGAGGGGCGGGCCGGGTCCGGAACGTACGTCGCCGAGCCGCGGGAGCGCGTGCGCGTGGTTCGCTCCGCGGCTCGCGAGCAGCCCGACGGCTCCCCGTTCCGCTCGGACATGCGTGCCCTGGGGCGGCAAGGTGGCTGGGAGAGCCGGACCGATGCGAAGGTTCCGGCGCCGGGTGAGATCGCGTCGCGGCTGGGCATCGCGGTAGGCGATCTCTGTGTCCGCACCGTGTACGAGTTCCTGGCCGACGGCCGGCCCGTGCAGCTCTCCACGAGTTGGGAGCCCTACGACCTCACCGCGGGGACGATCGTCGTCCTTCCCGAGGGAGGGCCCCATGCCGGAGAGGGCGTCGTGAACCGTATGGCCGAGATCGGGATCACGGTCGGCCATGCCGTGGAGCAGCCGGAGCCGCGACACGCGACCGCCGAAGAGGCGTCACTGCTCGGCATTCAGAAGGGCGCGCTCGTCACACACATTCGGCGGACGTACTACAGCGATCAGGGGCGCCCCGTGGAGACGGCCGACATCGTCGTGCCGGTTGCTCTGTGCGAGATCGTCTATGAGGTGCCGATCAACCGGCAGTAGCGGCGCACTTGGTGACAAGCGGTCCCCTGCGAGCCGTCATCGCTTGGATCGTGGGACAGATGGGTTGGCGATGGGCCATCAGTGCAGGTGAGCGCCAGTAGATCTCAGGAGGTTGGACCCAACGCAGGGTGCTTGGAGACTGAGAAGAACTCCTCGGTTAAGGTGCGGCGCATGATCGACGAGACCCCACCCTGCCCCGAGTGCGGTCAACTCACCCAATCAGGCGGCCTTGTGCTCTCCCGACGGGAGGACGACGGTCAGCGGATCTGCCGGGCCCTCTGGAAGTGCCCGAGTCGGCACGTCTGGTGGGGTTGGACCGATCGGCCGCACGAGCCGTTGGAAGCTTGCCCCATGCCGGGGCTGTTTCGCTGACATCCAACGCTGACATCAACGGCCTCGATCAGCGCCGTACCTTGGCAGCCTCAAGCCGCACCCGTCCGTCAGGTTGGCCGTCGGCGCGGGTAGCCTGATCGAACTTGTAAAGCGGGGGTCGTCGGTTCGAACCCGACAGGGGGCTCTGTCGTAGCGAAGTGCAACAAACCGTCCCGGGCCTGCCAGGTCCGGGACACTTGTTTTTCCGGGGTGTGGGGCTCTCCGGGGATGCGGGGCTCTTCCGGGGTGCGGGGAGCCGGGGTGTGGGGAGAGAGGCAGTCAACGCATGAGCCGTCGTTCCAGCGGTCTGGTCGGGGTCTGGGCCGAGGCGCAGCGTCAGCAGCAGCGCCAGCGGGAGGCGCAGCAGCGGGCGGTGGCGCAGCAGCAGCGGCAGCAGCGGGCGTACGAGCGTGATCTCGCGCGGGCGCAGCGGGAGCAGCAGGCGGCGTACCGGCAGGGGCGGGACGCGGACGCGCGGCTGCGGACCCAGGAGCTGGAAGACCAAGTGGCCGCGCTCGCCGGGCTGTTGGCGGCCGGTTGCGAGGCGGCACCGTTCAGGATCGCGGCGCTGATGCGGCCGGAGCGCATCGCGCCGTTCGAGCCGGGCCGGCTCGCCCAGCCGGTGGCCATGCCGGATCCGGCGCACTACCAGGCGCCGGGCGGCTGGACGGCCGGGCGGCGGGCGCAGGCCCAGCAGGAGGCGCAGGCCCGGTACCAGCACGACTGGCAGGCGGCGCAGCTCGCCGAGGCGCGCCGCCAGGAGCAACTCGCGGCGTACCGGGCGGAGTACGACGCCTGGGCCGACGGACAGCTCGCCGAGGTGCGCGGACACAACGCGGGCATCGCCGAGCTCGCCGACGCGCTGAAGGCCGGCGATCCCGGCGCGGTGGTCGACTACTTCTCGGCCGCCCTGTACTCCTCGGGCGCCTGGCCCGAGGGCTTCCCCCGCCAGGTGGCGGCCTCCTTCGACCGGGGCGCGCGCCAACTGGTCCTGGACTGGGAGCTGCCCGGGTACGAGATCGTCCCGGAGTCCAAGTCCGTACGCTACGTGGCGAGTTCGGACCAGGAGAAGGAGTCGGCCCGCCCGGTCACCCAGCGCCGCGCGCTGTACCGGGACGCGCTCGCGCAGTGCATGCTGCTCGTCCTTCGCGATCTGTTCGCGGCCGATGAGGCCGGGGTCCTGGAATCGGTGGCCCTGAACGGGTTCGTCGACGACGTGGACCCCGCCACCGGGCGCCGGGCGGAGATCTTCCTCGCCACGGTGAGCGTGTCGCGCGCCACGTTCGCGCGGCTCAACCTCGGGCAGGTCAGCGCGGTCGACTGCCTGGTGGAGGCGCTGCGCGGGCAGCTGTCCACGCGGCCGGACCAGCGCGCCGCGGTACGTCCCGGGCGCCGGCCTGCCGATGTGGGTACGGGAGTGGTGTCGCACGGCGGTGGTGAGGAGCCCGACCTGTTCACGATGGACCCCATCGAGTTCGAGGGCCTGGTCGCCGAGCTGTTCCGGGCCCGCGGGATGCAGGCGCTGACCACGCAGCGCTCCAATGACGGCGGGGTGGACGTCGAAGCCCTCGATCCGGACCCGATCAGCGGCGGCCGGATCATCGTCCAGGTCAAGCGTTACCGCAACACGGTTCCGCCGACCGCGGTGCGCGATCTGTACGGAACGGTCCAGGGTGCCGGCGCCAACAAGGGTGTATTGGTGACGACTTCGGGCTTCGGGCCCGGCTCGTACGGCTTCGCCGAGGGCAAGCCGCTCACGCTGGTCTCCGGTGAGGAGCTGGTGGGACTGCTGCACCAGCACGGCCTGCGCGGCCGCCTCGGCGACGGGTCCGCGCCTGCGCCCGTCTCTGCGTCTACCTCTACGGCTGCGGCTGCTTCTGCCTCTGCGTCTGCGCCCGGGTCTGTGCACGCCGTCCCTGAGCAGCGGGGGGCGGTCGAGGACTTCAACCTGCTCGGCATGACGTGGGCCGGCGCGGTCGCCCTCGATGTGTGCGCGTTGGTGTGCCGGGGCGCGCGGGTGCTGGCCGAGGAGCACTTCGTGTTCTTCAACAACCCCGAGAATCCGGGGGGTTCGGTACGGATGGTGCCGGGCACGGGGGGCGACCGGGCGGCGGTGCGGGTGGTCTTCGACGCGCTGCCCGAACGGGCCGACCGGCTGGTCCTGGTCGCCGCCGTCGACCCCGAGCTGAACCCGGACCAGGACCTGTCCGGCTTCACGGACGCGGCGATCTGCCTGCGCGACCCCGCGAGCCGCGAACTGGACCGTCTCCCCGTCTCGGACGGCCGCCCCGGCGAAACGGCCCTGGTACTGGGCTCGTTCCGCCGCAGACCGGGTGGCGACTGGGACTTCGTGGCAGGCGGCAAGGGCTACCGGGGCGGGCTGGGGGAGCTGGTGGGGGAGTACGGGATCGTGGTGGCCTGAGCGGCTGGCCCTCCCCGGCGAGCCCCGGGGAGGGTGGAAGCCGTGCCCGCACCCCGCCCCGCCAGGGGCTCAGCGGCGTCCGGCGATCCGGTCGGCGATCGTGGCGATCCGGTCCGTGTCCGCCCGCCGTCCCGCCAGCTCGCGGCGATCGGCCGCCCGGTACGCCGCGTACATCCCCTGCACCCCCAGCCAGCGCAGCGGCTCCGGCTCCCACATGCGGACCTTGTGGTTGACCCACGGCAGGGTGGTCAGTTCGGTGGGCCCCGCCTGCCCGGAGTCCTGCTGGACCAGGTCGCGCAGGGTGCGAGCGGCGAGGTTGGCCGTGGCGACGCCCGAGCCGACGTAGCCGCCCGCCCAGCCCAGCCCCGTCGTACGGTCCAGGGTGACGCTGGCGCACCAGTCGCGCGGCACGCCGAGCACCCCCGACCAGGCGTGGCTGATGCGGGCCCCGGCCAGCTGCGGGAAGAAGCGCACCAGGATGTCGCGCAGTGCCTCGATGGTGGCGGGCTGGGTACGCCCGTCGTTGTCCGTCTTCGAACCGAAGCGGTACGGGACGCCCCGGCCGCCCAGCGCGATGCGGTCGTCGGCGGTGCGCTGCGCGTACATGTAGGCGTGCGCCATGTCGCCCAGCGTCTCGCGGCCCGCCCAGCCGATCGCCTCCCACACCTCGGGCCCGAGCGGCTCCGTGGCGATCATGGAGGAGTTCATGGGCAGCCAGGCCCGCCGCTGTCCCTTCAGCGATGCGGTGAAGCCTTCCGTGCAGCGCAGGATGTAGGGCGCGCGAACCGTTCCGTACGGGGTGACGGCGTGCCGCGGCCGGATCTCGGTGACCGGGGTCGACTCGTACACGGTGACGCCGAGGGCCTCGACCGTGGCGGCCAGGCCCTTGACGAGCTTCACCGGGTGGATGCGCGCGCCGTGCGGGGTCCAGGTCGAGCCGACCGCCCCGCTGACCCGGACGCGTTCGGTGGTCTCCCGCGCGCCCAGCAGGACGCGGTCCTTCTCACCGAAGGCCAACTCGGCGGCATGGAAGTCCTTGAGCCGCCCCAACTGGGCCGGTGTGTAAGCCACTTCGAGCACCCCGCCGCGGTGGATGTCGGCGTCGATCGACTCCTCGGCGGCGACGCGTACGACTTCGTCGACCGTCGCGTTCATCTCCTGCTGGAGGCGGACCGCGCTGTCCTGCCCGTGCAGCTTCGCGTACCGGGCACGGCCCGCGATGCCGTTGTAGAGCCAGCCGCCGTTGCGCCCCGAGGCGCCGTAGCCGCAGAACCGGGACTCCAGGACGGTGATGTTGAGGAAGGGCGCCGCCTTCTTCAGGTAGTACGCCGTCCACAGGCCGGTGTAGCCGCCGCCGACGATCACCACGTCGGCGCTGGTGTCACCGGCCAGCGGTTCGCGGGGTGCGGGTATGCCGTCGGTGGCGTACCAGAAGGAGATTCCGCCGTTGATCGCGCTCATGGGGGTTGTTCGTACACCCGGGGCACGGGGGCTGTCCAGCCATGGAATCCGCAGGTGGGCAGGGTCGCTGCGGAATCCGCGGGACCAATGGCGGCGTGCGGGGGGACCTTTGGCGGCCAGGGCGGCAGGGGCGGGTGTTTAGTGTCGAAGGTCAGGTAATTTTGCGGTATTTCGCACCGAAGGGTTGGTTTTTCATGGGCGTACGCGCTATCCGTCGTGCCGCGGTTGTGGTGGTGGCGGCCGTGGGGCTCGGCCTCTCGGCGGCCGCCTGCTCCTCCGGTTCGGGCTCCGGTGCGTCCTCGCAGGCCGAACTCACCGTGAAGACCGCGCCGGAGGCCGCCACGCTGGCGAAGCTGCCGGCGAAGGTGGCGGGTGCGGAAATCGTCGTCGGCGATCCGGCCGCGCCCCACACCGTGACCGTGTACGAGGATCCGCGCTGCCCGTTCTGCAAGCACTACGAGGGCGGCGGTGCGACCGCGGTGACCAGGCTCGCGGCCGAGGGCAAGGTCAAGGTCCGCTACACGATCGCCTCGTTCCTCGACGCCAACTTCGGTGGCAGCGGCTCGAAGCGGGCCGTCAACGCGATGCGGGCGGCCGTCGAGGCGGGCAAGTTCCCCGAGTTCCACGCGGCGGTGTTCGCCAGCCAGCCGGAGAAGGAGACCGATGACGCCCTCACCGCCGACAATCTGCTGAAGATCGCCGACAAGGTGCCGGGGCTGCGCGGCGCCGCCTTCGACAAGGCGGTGCGCGAGGACACGTACAAGGCCTGGGTGAAGTCGGCGGAGGGCGCGTTCGAGGACTCGGGCGTCAACGGCAGCCCCGTGGTGCTGATCGACGGGAAGAAACCGGCCGGGGCCGGCCGGGCGATCTTCGACACGCAGGCGTTCGGGAAGGCGCTGGCAGCGGCGGGCGTTTCTTAGCGAGCCGCTCGGCGGGGTCTGCTGAGCCGGCGGGCGGCGGCGCGCAGGGTGTCGGCCGGGTTCCAGGGCGCGCCGCCCTGCCCGCGGGTCAGCGGGTAGCACGCGAGACCGATGAGTACGGACGCGAAGTGCCCGAGGTCGGTGAACGTGCGGCCGCTGAGGAGCGGGGCGCCGTAGACGACGAGAACGCCGAGCAGATAGAGGTAGCGGTAGGGCGGGGCGATCCGGTACGTGAGGACCGCGATGACGCCCGCGAGGGCGTAACTGACGCCCACATCAAGGGTGTTGACCGCGGAAGGGGGCGCGTAGCCGTGCCGGATGGCCCACAGCAGGGCGCCCTCGCTGATGAACGTGGCGGCCACGTGCGTACCGAACGCGATGATCAGCCAGCGCAGGGTGCCGAGCCAGCGTTCGGCCTGCGCGTGGAAGATGGTGTAGAGCACGGCGTACGGGAGCCAGCCACCGCCGTCGATCCAGAAGGCACTCGCGATCAGGACGCGGCCCGGGTTGGTCGACAACTCGTGAATGTTGGTGGACCGCTGCCGCAGGAAGTCCGTCTCGAATTCGGGCGACATGTGGTGCATGGCGACGGTCGTGACGAACAGCGCGGCGAGCCAGAGGTAGGTGCCGGGGGCGCTGCGGATGTAGCGGAGGGCGTGGTGGAGCGCGTGGCGGAGGGTGCGGTGTAGCGCGCCGGCACGCGGTGTGCGGCGGGGCGGTGGGGGATCGGCAGATGTGTCGGGAGCCTGCGTGTCGGGGGCCCGTGCGCCGCGGTGCCGTCGGCCGGGGGGAAAACGCCTCATGCGCTGATTCACGCATGAGGGCGGGGCGGGACGGGGGATCGACATCCGGGCGTCGGCCGGGTGTGACTTTCCCAGGAGGACGGAGGGCCCGCATGTCTGTACCGCGCCCGCGACTGCCCACCCCCACCCCGCACCCGCGGCGGCCCCGTCCTGCGCCCGGCCCCCCGTGCCCTGTCCGTACGGCGAAACGGATAGGCGGCACGGATGCCGCGCCGCCTACTCTTCGGCCATGATTCGCAATGCCACAGCCGCCGATGTCCCCGTGATCCACCAGATGGTGCGCGAGCTCGCCGAGTACGAGAAGGCACTGGACGAGGCGCGCGCCACCGAGGAGCAGCTCCGCGAGGCGCTGTTCGGCGAGCACCCGGCGGCGTTCGCGCACATCGCGGAGGACGAGTCGGGCGAGCCGGTGGGCTTCGCCCTCTGGTTCCTGAACTTCTCGACCTGGCGCGGGGTGCACGGCATCTACCTGGAGGACCTGTACGTACGCCCCGAGGCCCGGGGAGGCGGCCACGGCAAGGCCCTCCTCACCGAGCTGGCCCGCATCTGTGTGGCGCGCGGCTATGAGCGCCTGGAGTGGTCGGTCCTCGACTGGAACCTGTCTGCCGTCGAGTTCTATCGGTCCCTCGGAGCAGTGTCGATGTCGGAGTGGACCGTGAACCGGCTCACGGATGACGCGCTGCGCAAGCTGGGCGGGGCGCAGTAGCACCCGCTGGCCATCAGCGCCCCGGCTCCAGTGTGTAGCGCGGGCCCTGCGCTTGATCTCCTGGACCATGGTTCGCCGTCCCCTCGAAGTCAGGGGGGTGTGGAGTGGGTCCAGTGGGCCTTGGCGGAGCTGGGACCGGTCAGGCGTGACGCGCGTCCAGGCGTGCCAGTTCAGGTTCTTCAGGGCCATCGACGCCGCCGCCATCGCGCTGTTGAAGGCCACCTCCGACAGGACGCCCGGGGCCGCGACCTGGTCACCCGCCAGGTACACGCCGTGGCCCCGGTCGATCGCGGGGCGGTCGCGCCAGGTCGTGCCGGGCGGGTCGACCGCGCCCGTGCGGCCCGCCGCGAGGGCCTCGCGGCGCCATGTGGTGCGTTCGCGCCACCCCGGGAACCCCGTGTCGAGGAGCAGCTCCGCGCGGGCGATCCCGGCGGCCTTCGACTCGTACGGGGCGACGGGGAGATGGCCCTGGAACAGTCGCTCGCCGGGCGGGGGCGACGCGTTCGGAGATGGGACGGTGCGGGTTCCGCGAATGTGACACGTCCGCGTCGCGAATTTACGGAGCGGGGCCTTCCCCCGCTTGCGAGCAGGGGTGATTGTCAGTGCCATGGTCCAGCATGGGGACATGGCAGCGGCACGGAGTGCGAAGAATTCGGCGGCGACGGCGGGAGCCCGCAGGACGGAGGTGAGGTTGCCACCACTGGCGCCGTTCGGCGCGGGTGAACTGGAGCCGGAGGGCGACTATGACGGGCTGGAGTTCAGGAACCTCGATCTGGGCGGGCAGCAGGCGCACGGTGCCCGTTTCCTCGACTGCGGTGTCTACGGATGCGCGCTGGACGAGACCCGGCTGAGTGGCGCCCGCTTCATCGACTCGGTCCTGTCGGGGATTCGCGGGGTGGGTACGGATCTGTCCCGGGCCGGTCTGCGTGACGTGGAGGTGCGGGACGTCCGGATGGGCGGGGTGCAGCTGCACGGGTCGGTGCTTGAGCGCGTGCTGATCAAGGGCGGGAAGATCGACTACCTGAATCTGCGCGAGGCCGAGCTGCGTGACGTGGTCTTCGAGGGCTGCGTCCTGACCGAACCGGACTTCGGCGGGGCGAAGCTGGAGCGGGTCGAGTTCCACGGCTGCGAGCTGCGCGGGGCGGACTTCACGGGGGTCCGCATGAAGGACGTCGATCTGCGCGGGGCGACACTGCTCGACATCGCGCGCGGGGTCGAGCGGCTGGCGGGCGCGGTCATCACACCCTCCCAACTCCTCGATCTGGCACCGGCGTTGGCCGCGCAGATCGGGGTGCGGGTGGAGGCGTAGAGGCCCTCGTCGCGGGGCTGTGGTCCGGTCGGGACCTGGGCCACGTGGCTACGGGT
Source organism: Streptomyces sp. NBC_01431 (assembly GCF_036231355.1). Taxonomy (NCBI): domain Bacteria; kingdom Bacillati; phylum Actinomycetota; class Actinomycetes; order Kitasatosporales; family Streptomycetaceae; genus Streptomyces; species Streptomyces sp. NBC_01431. Next base: position 3,757,288 of record NZ_CP109496.1, on the reverse strand, counting down.
GGAAGCGGCGCTGTACGTACCACCGCTGCCAGGGAGTTTCCACCGCCCGGTGGTGGTAGTGGGCGCGGACGTACGCCACCGCCTCCTGCGGCGGGACACCGTCCAGTACGGCGATGCAGGCCAGCGCCGTGCCGGTGCGGCCGAGGCCGCCCGCGCAGGTGAGTTCCACGCGCTCGGAGGCGGCCCGCTGCCAGGCCTCCGTGAGGATCTGCCGCGCCTGGGCGTCGCTGCTCGGCAGCCGGAAGTCGGGCCAGCGCAGCCAGTGGACCTCAAGGGCGCCGTCGGGCGGTTCGACGGGCCGTTTGCCGAGCAGGCGGACGGCGAAGTCGGGCAGCGGGCCGGCGGGCATCGGGTGGCGCAGGCCGCGGCCCCGTACGAGCCGTCCCGAGGGCAGCCGTAGCACGCCGGGCGCCGCGGGGTCCCAGAGCGGGCCGGCGGTCACGTCAGTCCATCCGGGGGAACCGGGATTGGAGGTCCCAGACGATCGGGTTGTCGCCGAGGCTCTCGTGCATGTCGGTCAGATCGGCGATCAAGTCGTGCAGGAAGTCCCTTGTCTCGCGGCGGAGTTCGGCGTGCGAGAAGGTGAGGGGCGGTTCGTCGGCGGGCATCCAGTCGGCCTCCACGTCGACCCATCCGAAGCGGCGCTCGAAGAGCATCCGGTCCGACGACTCGGTGAAGTCGATCTCGGCGTACTGGGGCTGCGAGGCGCGCGAGCCGCGGGGGTCCCGGTCGAGCCGCTCGACGGTGTCGCACAGTGCCCACGCGAAGTCGAGCACGGGCACCCATCCCCAGGCTGTGGACACCTCGCGGTCCGCCTTGGTGTCGGCGAGGTAGACGTCTCCGCAGAACAGGTCGTGGCGCAGGGTGTAGACGTCCGCGCGGCTGTAGTCGGTCTGCGAGGGGTCGGGGAAACGGCGGGATAGGGAGTAGCCGATGTCGAGCACGCCTCGATGGTGTCATGGCTGGGGTGGGCACCCCTTCCGCAGCCCCCTCGCAGGGGCTCCGCCCCTGACCCCCGGGGGGTCCGCGCTGGGCTCCGCTTCTGACCCCCGGGGGGGGGTCCATCCTGGGCTCCGCTTCTGACCCCCGGGGGGGCCATCCTGGGCTCCGCTTCTGACCCGGGGGGTCCGCCCTGGGCTCCGCTTCTGAACCCGTGTGAGCCCGCGCTGGGCTCCGGCCCTGACCCTGGGGTGCCCCCGGGCCTCCGCCCCTGACCCGACCCCGGCTGGGTTGTGCTGGGGTTTGGCCGCGGGTGGTTGGTGGCTGGTCGCGCAGTTCCTCGCGCCCCTTTTCGGGCCCGCGCCCTTCCCGGCCCGCGCCCCTTCCCGGGCCCACGCCTGTCCCGGGCCCGCGGCCCTTCCCAGGGTCGGGGTGTTTCTGGCGGGCCGCGCCCTGGGGCGGGGGACGGCCCGGTCGTGGGTGTCGGCGGGGTCGGTGGTCCGCGTCGCGATCCGGGACAGGAGCTCGGCCGGGCGGGTCTCGCCGCGCTGAAGGAGTGGCGGGGCCTCGCGGGGCCTCGCGGTGCTGTGAGGAGTGGCGGCGCCTCGCGGAGCTTCGCGGCGCTGAAGGAGTGACCGCGCCTCGCGGGGGCTCGTGGCGCCCGTAGGATCACAGATGTGGACAAACGACCGGAGAGGCGGGGGGCGGCAGTGAAGGGGCGGTACACGGTGGCCCCGGCCCGTTTGGCCGCCGCGCTGATCACCGTCCTCGCCGTCACGGCCTGTTCGGGCGGCGTCGACGGCACCCCTGGTTCCTCGGGCACCCGCGACCCGCTCTTCCCCCGGCTCGGCAACGACGGTTACGACGTCCAGCACTACAGCCTGGACCTCGACTACGACCCCGCCTCCGGGCACCTCAAGGGCGGGGCCACGATCGTGGCGCGGGCGGTCAAGAACCTCAGCGCGTTCGATCTCGACTTCGCCGGGATGGACGTGCAGGAGGCCACCGTCGACAGCCGGCCCGCGGCCGTCAACCGGGCCGGGGACGAACTCACCCTACGCCCGCACCACGAGCTCACCGAGGGCCAGACCTTCACCGCGTACGTCCGCTACTCGGGCAGCCCGAAGACCATCACCGATCCCGACGGCTCCCTGGAGGGCTGGCTGAAATCGCCCGACGGCGGTGTGCTCGCGCTCGGTGAGCCGACCGGCTCGATGGCCTGGTTCCCCTCCAACAACCATCCACGCGACAAGGCCACGTACGACATCAAGGTCACCGTGCCGGACGGTCTTCAGGTCGTGTCCAACGGCGAGTTGACGGGCAAGGTCTCCAACGGCGGCCGTACAAGCTTCAGTTGGCGGACCACCCAGCCCATGGCCACATATCTGGCCACCGTCGCCATCGGACCGTACGAGATCGACGACAAGGGGATGACCAAGTCCAGGATCCCCATCTACACCGCCGTCAACCCCCGGGTGAAGAAGCAGACCGCGGCCGTCGTGGCCCAGCTGCCGGACATGCTGGCGTGGGAGGAGCAGAACTTCGGGCCGTACCCGTTCTCCTCGACCGGCGTCATCGTCGCACCCGAGAAGAGCTCCGGGTACGCCCTGGAGACGCAGAACCGGCCGGTGCTGCCGCTCGACCACTTCGACGCCAGCACCCTGGTGCACGAGCTGGCCCACCAGTGGTTCGGCGATTCCGTCACGCCCGCCACCTGGCGCGACATGTGGCTGAACGAGGGCTTCGCGCAGTACACGGAGTGGCTGTGGAGCGAGGACCATGGCGGCCCGTCGGCGCAGCGGCTCTTCGACCAGGAGTACGCGAAGGACGGCGGCGACGAGATCTGGGCGTTCCCGCCCGCCCAGCCGCCGACCGCCGCCGAGGTGTCGGCGCGGCCGGTGTACGTGCGCGGCGCCATGGTCGTCCACAAGCTGCGCCAGGCCGTGGGGGAGCAGAAGTTCCACGCCCTGCTGCGGGACTGGGTGCGCGTCCACCGGTACGGCAACGCCTCGACCGCGGACTTCACCCGCTTCGCCGACGAGGAGGCGGGCAGGAGCCTCGCCGCATCCGTGTGGGACACCTGGCTCTACGGGGACGGCAAGCCCGACTCCCCGTAGAACCAGGTGAGTTGACGCTATGTCACATCTACTTCACGTTGATGGCGGTCCAAGTCGCCGCCACCGCCTTGTACTCCGCGCTGGTCGCCCCGTACAGATCCGAGGCCGCCTGGAGCGTGGTGGTGCGCGCCTTCGCGTAGTTGGTGGTCGAGGTCATGTACGTGGAGAGCGCCTTGTACCAGATCTTGTACGCCTTGACCCGGCCGATCCCGGTGACCTTCGAGCCGTCGTAGGTCGGTGAGTTGTAGCTCACCCCGTTGATCGTCTTCGCGCCGCTGCCCTCGGACAGCAGGTAGAAGAAGTGGTTGGCGGGGCCGGACGAGTAGTGCACGTCCTTGTTGCCCACCGTGCTCGACCAGTAGTCGGCGGAGTTGCCGTCCTTGCTCGGCTTGTCCATGTAGCGCAGCGGGGTGCCGTCGCCGTTGATGTCGATCTTCTCGCCGATGAGGTAGTCGCCCTTGTCGGAGGCGTTGTTGGCGAAGAACTCGACCGACGTGCCGAACATGTCGCTGGTCGCCTCGTTGAGGCCGCCGGACTCCCCGCTGTAGTTCAGCTTGGCGGTGGCGGCGGTGAGGCCGTGGCTCATCTCGTGACCGGCCACGTCGAGCGCGGTGAGCGGCTTCTTGTTGCCCTCGCCGTCGCCGTACGTCATGCAGAAGCAACTGTCGTCCCAGAACGCGTTGACGTACGCGTTGCCGTAGTGGACCCGCGAGTAGGCGGCCTTGCCGTTGCCCGCGATGCCGTTGCGGCCGAGCTCGGTCTTGTAGAAGTCCCAGGTCTCGGCCGCGCCGTAGTGGGCGTCCACGGCTGCGGTCTCGCGGTTGGAGGGCGAGCCGTTGCCCCAGGTGTCGGTGGACTTCGTGAAGAGCGTGCCGGTGCCGGAGCTGCCGCCCTTCAGGTCGTACGTCTTGTGGCCGCCGCGCGCGGCGTCGGTGAGGCTGTAGGTCGAGCCGCTCTTGGTGGTGCCGAGGGTGACCTTGCCGGAGTACTCGCTGGTTCCGATGCCGGTCTCGATCTCCTCGTGGGAGTAGAGCTCGGCGCCGGTGGTGGCGTCCGTGACGATGTCGCGGCGACTCGGGGTGCCGTCCGGCTGGGTGCCGGTGACGGTGCGTTCGTAGGCGAGGACGGGCTTGCCGGTGGCGGCCCAGATCACCTTGCGGGAGCCGGTGGGGGCGGCTTTGAGCGAGGTGGTGGCGGTGGCGACGGATATCTTCGCGTCGGTCGCCTTGTCGACGCCCTTGAGGGCGCCGTCCTTCGCGGTGTGCACGACGAGGTCGCCGCCGAGGACGGGCAGGCCGTTGTACGTGCGCTCGTAACGGGTGTGGACCGTGCCGTCGGCGTCCTTGATCACGTCGCGGACGACGAGCTGTTCCTGGGCGCCGAGCCCGATCTGGCGGGCGGCGGCGGGGGCCGCGTCCTGGGCGGTGCGCAGGGCGTCGGCGCGCTGGGTGGTGCTGAGGGGGAGCGCGGTGGCGCCGGCGGCGCGGTCGGTGGCGCCGGCGGTGGAGCCGGACTGTACGCCGACGACGACCATGGCGGCGGATGCGGCAAGAGCGGCGGCACGCAGAGTGGTTCGCACTCGGTGGTCTCCTTCACTCGTTCTGTGGGGGCGAGTTGGAGACTGCCAGGAGATGACCACATCTTGACAGCGACCCGACAAGTATTTGACCTTTTCGTGTCCGGAAGGAGGTCGCTACTGTCCGGTGAACGGTGAATTCAGGCCACGCGTAGGCAAGTTGATGCCCCCGGCGAAAAATCGCCGGGGGCATCTCACCGCGAAGACGTCAGGGCGTCGGGTCCGCCCAGTTGCGTCAGACGTTGACGCCGAAGTCCTGCGCGATGCCGACCAGGCCCGAGGCGTACCCCTGGCCCACCGCGCGGAACTTCCACTCCGCACCGTTGCGGTACAGCTCGCCGAAGACCATCGCGGTCTCGGTCGCGGCGTCCTCGCTCAGGTCGTAGCGGGCGACCTCGGCGCCGCCGGCCTGGTTGACGATGCGGATGTAGGCGTTGCGCACCTGGCCGAAGTTCTGCGAGCGGTTCTCGGCGTCGTAGATGGAGACCGGGAAGACGATCTTGTCGACATCGGCGGGCAGGCCGGCCAGGTTGACCTTGATCGACTCGTCGTCGCCCTCGCCCTGACCGGTGGTGTTGTCACCGGTGTGGACGATGGTCTGGTCCGGCGTCGACTTGTTGTTGAAGAAGACGAAGTGGCCGTCGGAGTAGACCTTGCCCGTCGCGTTCACCGCGATGGCCGAGGCGTCCAGGTCGAAGTCGGTGCCGGTGGTGGTGCGGACGTCCCAGCCGAGGCCGACCGTGACGGCGGTCAGGCCCGGGGCCTCCTTGGTGAGCGAGATGTTGCCGCCCTTGGACAGGCTTACAGCCATGGGATGTCCCCTTCGTCGTGATGTGCGGGCTTCGGCCGTCCCGAAGTTACCGTCATCCCCCATAACGTCGGCAGGGGACCGTGAGGTTCCAATCCCCTTTGCTTTCTTTGCCAAGGGGTCGTCAGGGGGGACCGGCGGCCGCGGTCCGCTGAAAAGCGGGTGACGGGGTGCCGCGCACCCGTCACCATGGATGTCATGTCCGGGCCCTATCTCATCCGCGGCTCCGTCTCCCTCCCGGAGGCCGAGCTCATCTGGCGTTTCTCCCGGTCGTCCGGGCCCGGCGGCCAGCACGTCAACACCAGCGACTCCCAGGTGGAGCTCCGCTTCGACCTCGCGAAGACCGAGGCGCTGCCGGAGGTCTGGAAGGCCCGCGCGCTGGAACGGCTCGCGAACCGGCTGGTGGGCGGCGTCGTCTCGGTCCGCGCCTCCGAGCACCGCTCGCAGTGGCGCAACCGCGAGACGGCGGCCGTCCGGCTTGCCTCGCTGCTCGCCGAGGCGACCGCCCCGCCGCCGAAGCCGCGCCGCGCCACGAAGATCCCGCGCGGCATCAACGAGCGCCGCCTGCGCGAGAAGAAGCAGCGCGCCCAGACCAAGAAGGGCCGCACCGGCCGCGACTGGTGAACCCGTACCGACCGCGGACCTGGTGAGCCCGTCTCGGCCGCGGCTCGTGAATGCGTATCGGCCGCGCAACTCGTGACTCCCTCGCGGCCGCTGCGGCTCTGCCGCACACCGGCGGTGCTGGCCCTCACACCGGCGGTGCTGCCCCGCTCGCCCCCCCCCGGGGCCCCGCTCACCCCAACTGCCGGTACTTTCCCCGGAAGTACGTCAACGGGCCGCCCTCCGCGCTCGGTAGGCCCACCGTCAGGACCCGGCCCACGACCAGCGTGTGGTCGCCCGCCACGACGTGCTGCTCGGTGCGGCACTCCAGGGTCGCCAGCGCGCCGCCGACCAGCGGGGCGCCGCTCACCTCGCCGGTGCGGTACGGGATGTCCTCGAAGAGCAGACGGTCGCTGATGCGGCCCTTCATCGCGAACCGGCCGGCGATGTGGCGCTGGCTCTCGGACAGCAGGGACACCGCCCACAGCGGCTGCTCCGCCAAGAGGTCGTCCATCCGGGAGCCGTTGCGCAGCGAGACGAGGACCAGGGGCGGGTCGAGGGAGACCGACATGAAGGCGGTCGCGGTCATGCCGACGTCCTCGCCGCGGGGCCCGTCGTCGCTGTCGTGCGCGGTCACCAGGACCACGCCCGCGGCCAGTCGGGACATCGCCGCGCGGAACTCGTCATTGCTCACCCCATCAGGATGAGGGGTTCCTGCGGGAAGTGCGGGAAGTGCGGAAAGGGTGCCGGTAAGGGGTGTCTGCAACACAACCGGAACGCTAGTCTCCTCGCACCGTCGGCCGCATCGGACCCTGGACCCAGCCCGGACCTAGGTCTTGCGGCCCGGTCCCTGCCCGCTCTCGACGCCCGCACTCAACGAGTGTTTGCGTTCAGAAAAGGTAGGGGGCAAAGACGGAAAGACCGTCCAACTCTTCCTCATCTGCTGTGACTTGAGTCACAGAGAGCACTATTTGTTGACCCTGTGTACCGGCTACGCAGCTCGCTGTGATTCAGTGGCGGGGACAGTGGAAAAGGAACGCCGATCTGAAGCCAGGAGTTGCTGTCGAGGTCTCGGGGAGAGCGAGCAATGGAGACCGAGTCGGAGCCGTACGTCCGTCTTGCGACCTTGCGGCAGCTGCATCAGGTGGTTGCGGAGCTGAACACCGCCCGCAGCCTGGCGGACACGCTGCAGACCGTTGCGGACGGCATCATCGCCGGACTCGGCTACGAGCTGGCCTGCGTCAACCTCGTACGACCCGATGGTGACCTGGTCGTCGCCGCCTTCGCGGGCAACGCCGCCGCCGAAGCCCTGATCACCGGCCGGGTCGGCTCGCGCGCCTCCTGGGACCGGCGCCTGTCGATGGGCGAGGACTGGGACGGCCTCCGCTTCATCCCGCACACCGAGGGCTGGGTGCTCCTGGAGGACGACGTACCGCAGTGGTACACCGAGGGCCCCGATCCGCGCTTCGAGGACGAGTGGCATCCGCAGGACCGCCTCTACGCCCCGATGTACTCCGCGGGCGGTGCCCAGGAGCTCCTCGGCGTCATTTCCGTCGACAAACCCCGCAACGGCCGCAAGCCCGGCGCCTGGGGCCGGGAAGCGCTCCAGATGTACGCGTCGCAGTCGGCGATTGCGATCAGCAACGCCCGGCTCCGCGCAAACATGCAGCGCGCCCTGGTCCGCCTGGAGCGCGAGCAGCAGGCGCTGCGGGCCAGCGAGGAGAGCTTTCGGCAGGCCTTCGAGTACGCGCCCTCCGGCATGGCCATCGCCGAGATGGGCGGCGACCAGCACGGCCGCCTGCTGCGCACCAACGACGCCCTGTGCCGACTGCTCGGGCGGCCCGCCTCGGTGATGCGGCGCTACTCCTTCGCCGACCTCGTGCACCCCGAGGACATAGGGACACTGCTTCGCACCTCCGCCGAGGGCGGCCGGGCCGAGCTGCGGCTCGGGCGGCGCGACGGCACCTATGTGTGGGTGTCGCTGCGCAACTCGGTGGTCGCCGACACCGCCGACGGGCCGCGTTTCCTGCTCACCCACGTCGAGGACATCGAGGACCGCAAGCGGCATGAGCTCCAGCTCGCCCACCGCGCCTCGCACGACGCCCTGACCGGCCTGCCCAACAGTGCCGAGCTGCGCGCGAGGCTGTCGGCCCGGCTCTGTCCCCGGCCGCACTCGGCCGGACCGGCGGCCACGGCCGACGCTCTGGACGCGGCGTACGACCGGCTGCCCGCCGCCGCCGAGAGCGAGGGGCACGGGCACGCGTTCCGGGCCGACGGCTTCGACTTCGACGCGGTGCCCGGCGGCGGACCGTACGACCACCACGTCCACACCGTGGCCCCCGACAGTGAGATCGACGACGGTACGAAGGGGCTCGCGGTCCTCTTCTGCGACCTCGACGGCTTCAAATCGATCAACGACCGATTCGGTCACCACACCGGTGACGCGGTTCTCATCGAGGTCGCGCGCCGGCTCACCACCGGGGTGCGCGACGGCGACACGGTGGCCCGGCTCGGAGGCGACGAATTCGTCGTCCTCGCGGACGGGCTCGGCGCGGCGGACGCCGCCGACCTGGCGGTTCGGCTGCGCAACGCGATCATCCCGCCGATCCGGGTGGACGGCAGGGCGGTCCGGGTCGGGGCCAGTTTCGGCATCGGCTGGGCCAGCTGCGGGATGTCCGTGGAAGAGGTCCTGCGCTCGGCCGACCAGCGCATGTACATCGAGAAGCGGTCGCGCGCCAAGGTCCACCGCCGGGCCGGCTGATCACGTCGGCCCCGCCGGGTGTGGTCAAGCCCAGACGGGGCAGTGGTCCGTTCGGGGTAGGCTCGGCCGGTCGGCGACGGCTGGCGGACAGTGAGGAGTGACCCCGGATGACGACGCCCGGCAACAACGGCGCGAGCACCCCCGAGGACGACGATCCGTTCGGCTACCTGTATGAGGACGGGCAGGCATCGGGCGCCAACCCGCCCCGCACCGGTGGCGGCTACGGCTACCCCGGTCCGACGGTGGGGCAGCAGCAGCCCGGAGTCCCCAGGACGTCGTACAACCAGGTGCGCACGGTCGGTGAGCGCCAGTACGGACAGATCCCGCAGCAGCAGTACCAGGGGCCTCCGCAGCAGCAGTACGGGCAGCCGACCGCCCAGTACGCGGCGCCGGAGACCTACCCCGGCGGCGCCCCGCCCCGGCAGACCCCGCCCCCGGCGCCGCCTCAGGGGCGCGGCCCCAACACCAAGGGGCTGCTGATCGGCGCGGTCGCGGTGGTCGCGGCCGTCGTCATAGGCATCGCCGTGGCGCTGGCCAGCAACAACGACGGCAAGGACAAGAAGGACGACACCGCCAACCCTGGCAAGTCTTCTTCCAGCCAACCTTCGCAACAGCCGAGCACCGACCCGTCGTCCTCGGCGTCGGCCCCGGCGGACCTGCCCAAGGACGACGCGGCGACGTTGACCCTCGGCGGCTCCGCGCAGGTCGGCACCAACGTGCCCGGCGCGCAGGCCACGGGCGGCGCGTTCGTCGGCGACTTCAACAACGTGGGCGCCTCGGTCACTTGGAAGCCCGATGTCCCGAAGGCCGGCTCGTACAAGCTGAACCTGCGCTACGGCGTACCGGGCGCCGACGCGAACGCGACGATAACGCTCAACGGCAAGGCGCAGAGCCGCCCGATGAACATGAAGAACTTCGCGGGCTCCCCGGCTGGCGACTGGTCCAAGGGCTGGCAGAGCACGTACGCCATAGTGCAGCTCGACAAGGGCGCCAACGAGATCAAGCTGTCCTGTGAGCAGGGCAACCAGTGCAACGTCAACCTCGATCAGATCTGGCTGACCCCGGCCTCCTGAAGCGCCCCGGATTCAGTGCGCGGGCCGCGACACGCGCACTGTACCGAGCAGTTCCTCGTACGCCTTCGCGTCGAACTCGCCCGCCGCGGGTGCCAGTACGGTCGCCGCGGACAGGGCCACCGCGCGGGTCAGACAGCCCGGCAGGTCCAGGCCCTCGACCAGAGCGGACAGCAGGCCGGCCACCGCCGAGTCGCCCGCGCCCGTCGGGTTGCCCTGGACGGCGGTCGGCGGGGCCGCCTGCCACAGGCCTTCGGGGGCGGCCGCGAGGAGCCCTTCGGGGCCGAGTGAGGCGACCACCGTGTGGGCCCCGCGCCGACGGGCGTCCCTGGCCGCGCGCAGCGGCTCGCGCGAACCGGTCAGCCGGGCCAGTTCGTCCGCGTTGGGTTTGACCAGATCGGGCCGGGCCGCGATCCCGCGCCGCAGCGGCTCGCCGCTGGTGTCCAGGAGCACCGGCACCTTCGCCGTGCGGGCCCGGCGCACCAGTTGGGCGTACGCGCCGACCGGCAACCCCGGCGGCAGACTGCCGCACAGCGCCACCGCGTCGGCGTCGGCGAGCAGCCGCTCGTACGCCGCGAGGAACGCCTCCCACTCGGCGGGCGAGACCAGCGGGCCCGGCTCGTTGAGCTGGGTGGTGTCGCCGCTTGTCGCGTCCACCACGGCCAGCGTGCGGCGGGTGGCGCCCGCGATGGGGACGAGTTCGTCAACGGGCGCGAAGTCGGCGAGCAGCGCGCGCAGCACCTCACCGCTCGGCCCGCCCACGAACCCCGTCACGACGGTGTCGTGACCGAGCGCGGCGAGCACCCGGGCGACGTTGAGGCCCTTGCCGCCGGGGCGTTCGGTGACCTCTTCGACGCGATGGCTCGCGTGCGGTACGAGGGCGGGGACGCGGTAGGTGATGTCGAGCGCGGTGTTCAGCGTGACGGTCAGAATCACGGGGTGATCATGTCAAACGGACGGCGGCAGGCCCAGACCTCGGGCCGACCGCGCCGCCGCGGCAGGGGGTAATCAGCCGAGTTGGGGCTCAAGAACCCACGCGCCCTTGCGCAGCACGCCCCGCACGGCGAAGTCGGCGTCCAGGACCACCAGGTCGGCGTCCTTGCCGGGTTCGAGGGAGCCCACCTTGTCGTCCACGCCGAGCAGCCGCGCGGGGTTGGCCGAAAGTGCCCGTACGGCGTCCTCCACCGCGATGCCGTCGATCGTCACCGCGCGCTGGAACGCCCGGTCCAGGGTGAGCGTGGAGCCCGCGATCGAACCGCCCTCGACCAGGCGTGCCACCCCCTGCTTGACCTCGACCTCCAGCGGGCCCAGGTGGTAGAGCCCGTCGCCGAACCCGGCCGCGTCCATGGCGTCCGTGATGAACGCGACCCGGCTCGCGCCCTTGTGGCGGAAGGCGAGTTCGAGGGCCGCGGGGTGCAGGTGCGTACCGTCGTTGATGAGCTCGACGGTGATCCGCTCGTCCTCCAGGAGGGCCGCGATCGGGCCGGGCTCGCGATGGCCGAGCGGGGGCATCGCGTTGAACAGGTGGGTGGCGACGGTGGCGCCCGCGTCGATCGCCTCGACCGTCTGCTCGTACGAGGCGTCGGTGTGGCCGATCGCCGCGATGACGCCGTGCTCGGCGAGCAGGCGTACGGAGTCGAGGCCGCCGGGCAGTTCGGTGGCGAGCGTGAACATCTTCGCGGTGCCGCGCGCGGCGTCCATCAGCTTGCGGACTTCGGCCGGGTCCGGGTGGCGCAGCAGGTCCTCGCTGTGCGCGCCCTTGCGGCACGGCGAGATGAACGGGCCCTCGAAGTGGATGCCGGCCAGGTCGCCCTGCTCGACCAGCTCGGACAGCAGCCCGGCGCGCTGGGCGAGCACGTCCATCTCGCCGGTGACCGTGGAGGCGACCACGGTGGTCGAGCCGTGCAGGCGGTGGGTGTGGACGCCCTTGAGGACGTCCTCGACCGTGCCGTTGGTGAACGAGGCGCCGCCCCCGCCGTGGTTGTGCATGTCCACGAAGCCCGGCACGATCCAGTGGCCCGACAGGTCGAGCGAGGGCGCGTCCGCGGCAGCCGCTCCGGCGATGACCGTGCCGTCGACGATCACGCGTCCGTTCTCGACGACCCCGGTCGGGAGGACGACGCGGGCGCCGGAGAGAACAAGCGATGCGGCCATCAGGCGGTTACCTCACTGGAGTCGGAGTCGGAGTCGGAGTCGGCGCCAGAGCCGGAGGCCGGGGCGGGGGCGGAGTCGGGACCGGAGCCCGAGTCGGTGGTCGTGGCGACGAGGTCCCAGGCGAGCAGGCCCGCGCCCAGGCACCCGGCGGTGTCCCCGAGGGCAGCCGGCACGATCTCGGGTAGCTTCTGGAACGTCACGCGCTCCTCGACGGCGGCCCGGAGCGGTGCGAACAACGTTTCCCCGGCTTCGGCGAGTCCGCCACCGATGATCAGCACGCGGGGGTCGAGCAGGGTGAGCGCGGTGACCAGGCCGTCGGCGAGCGCGTCGACCGCGTTTTGCCACACCGCGATCGCGCGCCGGTCGCCGGACTCGACGGACTTGGCGCAGTCGGCGGCGTCCGCGTCCGGATCACCGCTCGCCTCGGCCCAGGCCAGCGTCACGGCGGAGGCGGACGCGAGGCGCTCCAGGCAGCCCCGCTGACCGCAGGGGCAGGCGATGCCCCCCGGGCGTACGACGATGTGGCCGATCTCCCCGGCGAAGCCGTGCGCGCCCGGCTCGACCCGGCCGTCGATGCCGATGGCGCCCGCGATGCCGGTGCCCAGCGGCACGAACAGGAAGCGGTCGGCGCCCTTGCCCGCACCGATGCGGCCCTCGGCGAGACCGCCGGTGCGCACGTCGTGGCCGAGCGCCACCGGCACGCCCCGCAGCCGCTCACTGAGCAGCTTGCGCATGGGCACGTCGCGCCAGCCCAGGTTGGCGGCGTACGCGGCGACGCCGTTCTCGGCGTCGACGATGCCGGGCACGGCGACCCCGGCCGCGACGGCGCTTTCGCCGAGGTGCTCCTCGCCGTACGCCCGCAGCTCGGCGGCGAACGCGAGGATCGACTCGACGACGGCGTCGGGCCCGCGCTCCCTGCCGGTGGGCCTGCGCGCCTCGTGGAGGAGCGTGCCTTCCACCCCGACCAGGGCGGCCTTCATCCCGGTGCCGCCCACATCCAGGGCGATGACGTGTCTCACGGGGAACAGTCTCGCGCCAAAACCCACTAAAGGTCTAGTCCACTCGCCGGATGAAGTAGAAAGCGCTTTCTACGCCCAAAGTTCTCCAATGTACTCTTGCCCCGGGCGTTGCGGAAGCGATATGCGACTGGTGTAGACCTCATGCCCCCGTATGAGGGAAAATCGCAGCTCACAATCAGGACGTCACGGGGGACCGACTGGATCCGCCAGGATCACAACGAGGGTGGGATAGCGCGTGCAGCGGCGCTTCTTGGGCTTGATCGCGGCAGTGGCCGCATTCGGTATGACGGCAGTGCTCTCGGGATGCGGCGGGCAGAGCGGATCCGGCGACGTCACCCTCAAGCTGGTGGCCGCGGACTACGACATTTCCGGCGGTGGCAGTACGAAGACGTACTGGAACAACGTCGTCACGGACTTCGAGAAGAAGAATCCCGGCATCAAGATAGATGTCCAGATCTTCTCCTGGGACGTGGTGGACGCCAAGGTCGCCGAGATGGTGAAGGCGGGCCACGCCCCCGACATCGCGCAGATCGGCGCGTACTCGGACTATGCGGCGACCGGCAAGCTCTACAGCGTCGACCAGCTGCTCTCCATCCCCGTACAAGCCAACTTCCTGTCCTCGCTCGCGGACGCGGGGCAGGTCAAGCGCGTCTCCTACGGCATGCCGTTCGTGGCTTCCACGCGTCTGCTCTTCTACAACCAGACGCTGTTCGAGCAGGCGCACATCAAGGCGCCGCAGACCTGGGCCGACATCGCCTCGGACGCCAAGGCGCTCAAGGCCAAGGGTGTGAAGACCCCCTTCGCGCTGCCGCTCGGCAGCGAGGAGGCGCAGGCCGAGAGCATGATGTGGATGCTCAGCGGCAACGGCGGCTACACGAACTCGGTCGACAGGTACGACATCGACTCGCCCGAGAACATCCAGACCTTCGACTGGCTGAAGAGCAACCTGGTCGAGCCGGGACTGACCGGTCCCGTCGCGCCCGCCAAGCTCAACCGGCAGGCCGCGTTCGACGGCTTCGCCAAGGGCGAGGTGGGCATGCTCAACGGCCACCCCTCGCTGATGGAGCAGGCGAAGAAGAAGGGCATCAAGTTCGGCATGGTGCCGCTGCCCGGCCAGAACGGTCCTGCCAAGGCGGCGATGGGCGTCGCCGACTGGATCATGGGCTTCAAGCAGAGCGGGCACCGGGCGCAGATCGGGAAGTTCCTGGACTTCACGTTCTCCGACCAGAACGTGCTCCAGTTCGCGGACCAGTACGACCTGCTGCCGTCCACGGTGTCGGCGTCGGCGACGATGGCGTCGGACGCCAAGCACAAGGAGCTCAAGCCGTTCCTGGCCGCGCTCGCGACGTCGGAACTGCCGCCGGTGGGCAAGACGTCGTGGCCGAAGGTGAGCGAGACGGTGAAGAAGAAGATCGGCGGCGCGGTGGCGCCCGGCGGTTCGCCGAAGGTGGTCCTCCAGGACATCGCGAAGGTCGCGGTGGACGCGGAGAACGCCGAATAACCCTGGTCCACCTCGCCCACCACGGCCCCGCCAGGGGCGCGGGGAACCGCGCGAGCGGCCGCATGCGGTGTGTGGACGAGTGAGCGTGGGGGCCGGGGGCGTGGCCCCCGGCTACGGTGGGCCGTATGAGTGAGCTAGACGACCGGGCGCAGGCCGTGCTCCGCATGGAGGGGCGGTCCTGGCCCGCCCCCGGCGCCAAGGAACGCGCCATCCGCGAGGAGCTCGGCATCTCGCCCACGCGCTACTACCAGCTGCTCAACGCCCTCCTCGACGACACCCGGGCGCTCGCCCACGACCCGGTCACCGTCAACCGCCTCCGCCGGGTCCGCGACGAGCAGCGGGCCCGCCGCTGAGGCATTGCGCCATATGTGTCCCGGCCCGGCCCCGATAGGGTCGAGCGCATGGGCAGCCAACCGCACCCCTTGCCGACCCCCGCCACCCAGCTCGGCCGCGACGGGCTCGCCGCGATCGTCGCGAGGCCGGAACGGGCCGTCGTCGCGCTCGACTTCGACGGCACCCTCGCCGAGATCGTCGCCGACCCCGAACAGGCCCGAGCCCACCCGGACGCCGTGCCGGCGCTCGTCGCGCTGGCCCCGCACGTGGCATCCGTCGCCGTGGTCACCGGCCGGCCGGCCGGGGTCGCGGTCCGCTACGGCGGCTTCGCGGGCGTACCGGGCCTGGAACACCTCGTCGTCCTGGGCCACTACGGTGCCGAACGCTGGGACGCGGTCACCGGCACCGTCCACACCCCCGCCCCGCACCCCGGCGTAACCGCCGCCCGCGCCGAACTCCCCGGAGTCCTTGAGTCCCACGGCGCCTGGCGCGGCACCTGGGTGGAGGAGAAGGGCCAGGCCGTGGCGGTCCACACCCGCCGGGCCCAGGACCCCGAGGCCGCCTACGAGGCGCTGCGCGCACCCATGGCCGAGCTTGCGAGCCACCACGGCCTGGTCCTCGAACCGGGCCGCCTGGTACTGGAGTTGCGGCCCCCCGGCATGGACAAGGGGGTGGCGCTCGCCGCGTACGTACGAGAGGTCGGCGCCGAGTCGGTCCTGTACGCGGGTGACGACCTGGGCGACCTTCCCGCCTTCGCCGCCGTCGAAAAGCTCCGCTCGGACGGAATGCCGGGCCTGCTGGTGGCCGCGGATACGGTGATACCCGAACTGTCGGAGCGGGCCGACCTGCTGCTGAACGGCCCGGCATCGGTGACGACGTTCCTGCGAACGCTGGCCGGTCAGATGTAGCCGTTCAGGAGTTCCCTGTTGGAGGGGCGACGCCAAGCGGGCCGGGCCTTGCCACCCCGGGCAACGCGCGGGGCAAAAGGGCGGGCCCGCAGCCCTTCGGCCCCTCAGCTCCCCAGCCCCTCCAACTGGTCCAGGAACCAGCGCCGGGGCGGCACGCCCGTCCCGGCCGCGGCCAGCCGCTTCGTCCGCTCGGCCCGCTCCCCTTCCCCCATGCACAACGCCGCGTGCAGCGCGTCGGCCGTGCCCACCACGTCGTACGGGTTCACCACCAGCGCGTCGTCCCCGAGCTCCGCCACCGCGCCCGCCTCCCGCGACAGCACGAGCACGCACCCCGCGTCCGACACCACCGGCACCTCCTTCGCGACGAGGTTCATGCCGTCCCGGATGGGGTTCACCAGGGCCACGTCCGCGAGCCGGTACGCCGCCAGCGAGCGGGCGAAGTCGTCCTGGACGTGCAGCAGGACCGGGGTCCAACTTGCCGTGCCATACGCCGAGTTGATGTCCTCGGCGACCCGGGCGACCTCCGCGGTGTAGTCCCGGTACACCGCGAGGTCCTGCCGCGAGGGATACGCGAAGGCGACGTGCACGACCCGCTCCCGCCACTCGGGACGCGTGTCCAGCAGGTGCCGGTAGGCATGCAGGCCCCGCACGATGTTCTTGGACAGCTCGGTGCGGTCGACCCGCACGATCGTCCGACGGCCCGCACCGATCTGCTCGCGCAGCG
Organism: Streptomyces sp. NBC_01431; assembly: GCF_036231355.1. Classification (NCBI taxonomy): domain Bacteria; kingdom Bacillati; phylum Actinomycetota; class Actinomycetes; order Kitasatosporales; family Streptomycetaceae; genus Streptomyces; species Streptomyces sp. NBC_01431. Next base: position 3,740,778 of record NZ_CP109496.1, on the reverse strand, counting down.
CGATGATGCGCTCCTCCACGTCCGCCTCGCGCGAGCGCCGCCGCAGGAAGTCGCCGTCCGCGCCCAGCGGGTGCACCGCGATGTCCGTCTCGTGCGGCGCCCGGCCGGGCACGCGGTGCCGCAACCAGCGCCGCCCCTCGCCGGACGGCACGAACGCCTCCGTCTCGTCCGGCAGCGTCGCCGTCGCCGAGTCCATGAACGCCGACGCCCACCGCCGGGTGAGGAACCCCAGCCGGTCCGCGCCGAGCATCCCCCGCACCAGCCGCGCCGCGATGTCGTCCGGCAGCATCCGGAAGTAGTCCACCGGCGCCCACGGCGTGTGCGAGAAGTGCCCGATCCGCAGGTCGGGACGGAGCTCGCGGAGCATCCCCGGCACCAGGGCCAGGTGGTAGTCCTGCACCAGGACCCGCGCCCCGTCCCCGGCCGCCGCCGCCAGCGCCTCGGCGAACGCCCGGTTGCACGTCTCGTACGAAGCCCACTGCCGCCGGAACTCCGCGTCGAAGGACGGCTCCAGCGGCGTCTGGTAGAGCATGTGGTGGACGAACCACAGCACCGAGTTCGCGATGCCGTTGTACGCCTGGGCGAAGACCTCCGGATCGATGTCCAGCATGCGGACACCCTGTTCACCGATGCCGCGCCGCACCGCCTCGCGGTCGCCGTCGCCGAGCGCCGCGCAGACCCACAGCGACTCCACCTCGTCGCCGATCGCGCTGAGCCCGGAGACCAGCCCGCCCCCGCCGCGCCTGGACTCCAGCGAGCCGTCCTCCTTCAGGGCGTACGAAACGGGGCCGCGGTTGGACGCGAGGAGTACCTGGACCTTGGGGGTGGCGTGCTCGGAGACCATGAGCGGAACCTAGCCCGCCCCGCAATCCGCCAAACACGCGTACGCCCCGCCCGAGGGGCGGGATCCGGCCGTCCTGCCGGGGCGCTACGCGGCGCGATGGACCGGGTACTCCTCGATGTCCCGCATCGGCGGCCGCTCCTCGGTGTCCACGGCGTACGTCCGCGGTACGAAGCCGCGCTCGCCGCGCTCGAACTGGGTCAGCTCGGGGCGTACGAGGTGGCCCCGGGACAGCCGCAGCTGGGCGGTGCGGTAGATCGCGGCGGCCATCCGCCCCAGCGCCTGTCCGTCCTGGTGACGGTGCTTGCGTACGCCCACGTCGACCTGGGCCAGCCCGTCGAGGCCCACCGTGTGCAGCGCGTCGATCAGCAGGGCGATCTCCACCCCGTACCCGACGGGGAACGGCAGCCGCTCAAGGAGCGAGCGCCGGGCCGCGTACTCGCCGCCCAACGGCTGGACGAATCCGGCCAGTTGGGGCCAGTGCAGGTTGAGCAGCGGTCGCGCCACGAGCTCGGTGACCCGGCCGCCCTGGCCCGCCGCCTCTCCGAGCGGGCGGTCGTACATCGCCTTGACGAAGTCCACGTCCGGGTCGGTGAGCAGCGGCCCGACGATCCCGGACACGAACGCCGGGTCGAAGTCCTTCAGGTCGGCGTCGATGAAGCACACGATGTCGCCGCTGGTCACGAGCAGCGAGCGCCACAGCACCTCGCCCTTGCCCGGCAGCGCGGGGATGCGCGGCAGGATCGCGTCCCGGTGGACCACCCGCGCGCCGGCCGCCGCCGCGACCTCGGCGGTGCGGTCGGTGGAACCGGAGTCGATGACGACCAGTTCGTCCACCAGCGGAGTCGCGGACGTCATGAGCGCGTCCCGGATCGCGGTGACGATGGCGCCGACCGTGGCCTCCTCGTCGAGAGCGGGCAGGACGACGCTGACGGTGGCTCCGCCCTTGTGCTTCGCGGCCATGATCCGGTCCAGCGGACGCTCGGCCGCCGACCAGGAACGCCTGCTCAGCCAGCGCTCCACCTCTTCCAGCACGGTTTCCGGCCTCCTTGTGTGATCCATCTCGCGGTTCGGACGGCTGTCTCAACCGTCCGGGGCTTCGGTTACAGTCTTGAGCAACGCGGATGACCGTCGCATGTCGGGGTCGTCACCACGCTGACAATCGAATACCGCTCATCCAGAGGGGCAGAGGGAAACGGCCCGTTGAAGCCCCGGCAACCCTCCAGTCGGTTCTCGCCAGTCACGGCGCAGGTCCCCGGCTAGGGAAGGTGCCAAATCCGTCTCATGGCGAAGTTCGCCCTGAGGAAGATGAGGAGAAAGGGCCTCCCTCCATGTCTGCACAGACTGTTGAATCCCGCACTGCTGTCGATCTCGGTCCGGCGTCCGGGCTTTCCTGCCGCGAGTGCGGACAGCGCTTCGAACTCGGCCCGATCTTCGCGTGCGAACTGTGTTTCGGACCGCTCGAAGTGGCTTATGACCTGCCGCTCGGCGACCCCGAGGCGCTGCGCAAGCAGATCGAGGCCGGCCCCGAGAACATCTGGCGCTACGCGCCGCTGCTGCCCGTCCCCGCCGACGTCGCCGACAAGCCGAACCTGAACCCGGGCTTCACCAAGCTCGTCAGGGCCGAGAACCTGGCGCGCGAGCTGGGCGTCGAGCCCGGCAAGCTCTTCGTGAAGGACGACTCCGGAAACCCGACGCACTCCTTCAAGGACCGCGTCGTGGCGCAGGCCCTGGAGGCCGCCCGCGCCTTCGGCTTCACCACGCTCTCCTGCTCCTCCACCGGAAACCTCGCGGGCGCGGTCGGCGCCGCCGCCGCGCGGGCCGGATTCCGCTCCTGCGTGTTCATCCCGCACGACCTGGAGCAGGGCAAGGTCGTCATGGCCGCGGTGTACGGCGGCGAGCTCGTCGGCATCGAGGGCAACTACGACGACGTGAACCGCTTCTGCTCCGAGCTCATCGGCGACCCGCTGGGCGAGGGCTGGGGCTTCGTCAACGTCAACCTGCGCCCGTACTACGGCGAGGGTTCCAAGACGCTGGCGTACGAGATCTGCGAGCAGCTCGGCTGGCGGCTGCCGGACCAGCTGGTCATCCCGATCGCCTCGGGCTCGCAACTCACCAAGATCGACAAGGGACTTCAGGAGCTCATCAAGCTGGGCCTGGTCGAGGACAAGCCGTACAAGATCTTCGGCGCGCAGGCCGAGGGCTGCTCCCCGGTGTCCACCGCCTTCAAGGCCGGGCACGACGTGGTTCGCCCGCAGAAGCCGGACACCATCGCCAAGTCGCTGGCGATCGGCAACCCGGCGGACGGCCCGTACGTCCTGGACATCGCCCGGCGCACCGGCGGCGCGGTGGAGGACGTCAACGACGAGCAGATCGTCGACGCCATCAAGCTGCTCGCCCGCACCGAGGGCATCTTCGCGGAGACGGCGGGCGGCGTGACGGTGGGCGTCACCAAGAAGCTCATCGAGGCCGGACTCATCGACCCTTCGCTCACCACGGTCGTTCTCAACACGGGCGACGGCCTCAAGACCCTCGACGCCGTGGCCCCGACCACCGGCCCGACGGCGACGATCCGCCCGAGCCTGGACGCGTTCCGCGACGCGGGCCTCGCCCACTGAGCCACTGCTGAACGACTAGGAGCACCGAACCATGAGCGTGAACGTCCGCATCCCCACGATCCTGCGCACCTACACCGGCGGTCAGGCCGAGGTCGCCGCCGAGGGCGCCACCCTCGCCGAGGTCATCGCAGACCTGGAGAAGAACCACACCGGCATCGCCGCCCGCGTCCTGGACGACCAGGGCAAGCTGCGCCGCTTCGTCAACGTGTACGTCAACGACGACGACGTGCGCTTCGAGCAGGGCCTGGAGACGGCGACGCCCGAGGGCGCCGGAGTCTCGATCATTCCGGCCGTCGCCGGAGGCTGACCGCCCCGCCTTTGTTTTCGGAATTGCCCCCTCCACTTAAGAAGCGGAGGGGGCAATTCAACATGGTTGAGCGGGGTACAGTTGGGGAAGCCCCTTCGCTTCGAGTGCCAAGCGCATATGAGAACGCGACAACGTGGGGTCAAAGTGTGAGAGCCCTTTGCGCCATAAGTGCGCTTTGCCCGGCCCGACTTGCCCCGGAATGCAGAATAGATGGCATTCCGCTCCCTGTGAGCGCCCGGAATTCTCGTCCGATTGACCTGTTGCAGAGGGCAGTTGGGCAGATACATTCAGCCGCGGTCGACGCGTTCCGGCGCACACCCTCTCCTGTCGGAGGGTGGAGATCTGACCCGGGTCCGCGAAGTGCGGTCCCGTGCAAGGGCCAGTAATAGGGGAGTTAGGCATGGCTCAGGGCACCGTCAAGTGGTTCAACGCGGAGAAGGGGTACGGCTTCATCGCGGTCGACGGTGGTGCGGATGTTTTCGTCCACTACAGCGCGATCCAGATGGACGGTTACCGCACCCTTGAAGAAGGTCAGCGAGTCGAGTTCGAGATCTCGCAGGGCCAGAAGGGTCCGCAGGCGGACATGGTCAAGCTCGCCGTCTGATCTCGGCGCGATCGACCACCGACGCACTCACGCATGAAGGGGGCTGCCCAAAAGGGTGGCCCCCTTCACGCGTTCCCGCGTCCCCCGGGGGCGCGGCCCGGTGGTCGGCCCCCTGGGGGCTCTGCCCCCAGACCCCATTCACGCCTGAAGGGCGCTCGTCCTCAATCGCCGGACGGGCTGGGTATGGCCGCATGCACCCTGAAAGAGGCGCGGGGAACGGCGCGATCAGCCACGCCCGGTCCGCGGCCGAAATGGACGGCCCTCCGCAAGGAGCCGGGGTGCGGGGGCGGCGCCCCCGCCGGTGCTGGGGGACCGGACGACACCGGTAAGTGGAGGGGTCCGGTTCAAGAGACTCGCTTGCACTCGCAGGGGCCGAGTGCTAATCATTGGGCTTAGCACTCTCCGAGTGAGAGTGACAGAACTTGGATCGGGTCAGTGAGGCCCGCAGGCCGGGTGGGGCAAGGAACCACAAGGGCTGCAGGCCGTCCGTCGCGGGCACCGGCGCGGTCCACGAAGAACGCCACCCCTGTCCGGGAGGACCACTTCACATGGCCAAGATCATCGCGTTCGACGAGGAGGCACGGCGCGGTCTCGAGCGCGGGATGAACCAGCTCGCCGACGCCGTCAAGGTCACCCTTGGCCCCAAGGGCCGCAACGTCGTCCTCGAGAAGAAGTGGGGCGCCCCCACGATCACCAACGATGGTGTTTCCATCGCCAAGGAGATCGAGCTCGAGGACCCGTACGAGAAGATCGGCGCCGAGCTGGTCAAGGAAGTCGCCAAGAAGACGGACGACGTCGCCGGTGACGGTACGACCACCGCGACCGTCCTGGCCCAGGCCCTGGTGCGCGAGGGTCTGCGCAACGTGGCCGCCGGCGCCAACCCGATGGCTCTGAAGCGCGGCATCGAGAAGGCCGTCGAGGCCGTCTCCGCCGCTCTCCTGGAGCAGGCCAAGGACGTGGAGACCAAGGAGCAGATCGCTTCGACGGCCTCCATCTCCGCCGCCGACACCCAGATCGGCGAGCTCATCGCCGAGGCGATGGACAAGGTCGGCAAGGAAGGCGTCATCACCGTCGAGGAGTCGCAGACCTTCGGTCTTGAGCTTGAGCTCACCGAGGGCATGCGCTTCGACAAGGGCTACATCTCGGCGTACTTCGCCACCGACATGGAGCGTATGGAGGCGTCGCTCGACGACCCGTACATCCTGATCGTCAACTCGAAGATCTCTTCGGTCAAGGACCTGCTCCCGCTCCTGGAGAAGGTCATGCAGTCGGGCAAGCCGCTGCTGATCATCGCCGAGGACGTCGAGGGCGAGGCGCTGTCGACCCTGGTCGTCAACAAGATCCGCGGCACCTTCAAGTCCGTCGCCGTCAAGGCTCCGGGCTTCGGCGACCGCCGCAAGGCCATGCTCGGTGACATCGCCATCCTCACGGGCGGCACGGTCATCTCCGAGGAGGTCGGCCTCAAGCTGGAGAACGCCGGTCTCGACCTGCTCGGCCGCGCCCGCAAGGTCGTCATCACCAAGGACGAGACCACGATCGTCGACGGTTCGGGCGACAGCGACCAGGTCCAGGGTCGCGTCAACCAGATCCGCGCCGAGATCGAGAACTCGGACAGCGACTACGACCGCGAGAAGCTGCAGGAGCGCCTGGCGAAGCTCGCCGGCGGTGTTGCGGTCATCAAGGCCGGTGCCGCGACCGAGGTCGAGCTCAAGGAGCGCAAGCACCGCATCGAGGACGCCGTTCGCAATGCGAAGGCGGCCGTCGAGGAGGGCATCGTCGCCGGTGGTGGCGTGGCCCTGCTCCAGGCTTCCGCGGTGTTCGAGAAGCTTGAGCTCGAAGGTGACGAGGCGACCGGCGCCAACGCCGTGAAGCTCGCCCTTGAGGCCCCGCTGAAGCAGATCGCCGTCAACGGTGGTCTCGAAGGCGGCGTCGTCGTGGAGAAGGTGCGCAACCTGGCCGTCGGCCACGGTCTGAACGCCGCCACGGGCGAGTACGTCGACATGATCGCCGAGGGCATCATCGACCCGGCGAAGGTCACCCGCTCCGCGCTGCAGAACGCCGCCTCCATCGCGGCGCTCTTCCTCACCACCGAGGCCGTCATCGCCGACAAGCCGGAGAAGGCCGCCGCCGGCGGCGCCCCGGGCGGCATGCCGGGCGGCGACATGGACTTCTGAGCCCCGGCTCAGTAAGTCTGGTCAAGCTGTACGAACCGAGGGCGGCACCCCCTTCAAGGGGTGCCGCCCTCGGGCGTTTTCCGAACCCCCGGGGTGCGGAAAAGTGAAGCTCGATACGGGTGCTGGCTTCATGGTGGAGCCCATGGGGGCCGGTCTACGCTGGCAGTGATGATGATCGACGGCGGTTGGCCCGCCAACTGGCACCCAATCGGGGGAAGTTCATGTCTACGGCACCACAGCTGCGGCTCCGCTCCATCGCGGCCGTGACCCTGACCGCGCTCGCGGTCGGCGGCCTCGGGGCGTGCGGCGCCCTGAACGACAAGGTGGTCAAGGACGACAGCAAGGTCGCGCAGAAGATCACCTCGGTACGCATCGACACGGCGTCCGGCGGTGTCCGGCTGCGGGGGAAGCAGGGCCTGGGCGAGGTGGCCGTGCACCGGGAGATCACGTACCGCAACGCGAAGCCGGAGGGCCCGACGTACCGCGTCGAGAACGGCGTCCTGGTCCTCGAAAGCTGCGGTTCCCACTGCTCGGTGGACTACACGGTCGACGTCCCGGCCGGGATTCCGGTCACGGGTTCGGCGACGGAGGGCGCGCTGAAACTGTCGGCGGTGGGCGCGGTCAGGGTGTCCACGAGCGACGGGGAGATCACCGTGCAGGGCGCGAGCGGACCGGTCGACGTCCACACCGCCAACGGCGCGATCAATGCGACCGGCCTGAAGGGCACGGGCGTGAAGGCGCAGGCCTCCAACGGCTCGATCTCCATCACGCCGGCCACCCGCCAGGACGTCCGCGCGCAGACGTCCAACGGCAGCATCAGCGTGACCGCCCCGTCCGGCCCGTACCGCGTCTCGGCGCAGACCCAGAAGGGCAACAAGGACATAGGCATCGCGGACAGCCCGTCCGCCCCGCACCAGCTGGACCTGACCACGGGCAACGGCGCGATCACTCTGAAGTCCGCCAAGTAGGCGCCGGGGCAACGGAGTTCGACCGCCAGCCTGGTTAAAGGGCGTAGTCCTTGAGCCTCTCGGTCTCCAGGGTGATCCCCACCGGGTCGGGCAGTTCGACGGTCGCGCCGTAGGGGTGGGAGACGGTCTGCGCGTACCTGCCCTCCTGCGGGTCGCTGTGGACGACGAGGGCGTTGGCGTCCCGGTCGATGAGGAGGTAGACGGGGATCTCCGCCTGGGCATAGCCGTCGCGCTTTTCGACGCGGTCTCGGCGGTCGGTGCCGGAGTCATGAGAGGTGACTTCCACGACCATGAGTACGCCGGCGGGATCTGCCCATTCGCCCCCGCCGGCGAAATGGCCCACTGGCCCGAGTGATCCGTCCGGCCTGGTACGGCCCTTGCGGTACGCCCCGACCTTCAAGCCCTGCTCGGGATGTAGATCCAGCTCGGGCCGGTGCCGCATGCACTGTCGGAGCAGCCACATGAAGATCGTTACGTGGTCGCCGTCCGGCACGGGTTTGACCTCCAGCTTTCCGTTGATGAACTCAAGAGTCACCGTCTCGGGGGCATGGCGGGCGAGCTCTTCGAAGTCCTCGACGGACATCTGGGGGTGCTCGGCGGTGCTGGGGGTCATGGCGTCGCCTCCTCCCCTACATCGTGCCCCGCCACGTGCGCGGATGGGCTGCATGGTCACGCGGAGGTCCTCTCGGGGCGTCGCCTCGCCGCCGTCCGGGCCTCGGCGGCATGGGCGCGGACCTTTTCGGTGGGGAGGGCGGCGCCGGGCGCGCGCGGTGCGGATTCGCCTCGGCACGGAGCGCATTCGCCGCCCGGCAGGGCCTCGGGGCGGCCCGGAGCGCCGCACCTCGCGCACTCCAGAACACGCAGGGCCGGGCGCGTGGGCGCCCGTTCGGGTGGCAGCTTGTTGATGAGGCGGGTGCGGGTGATGGCGCCGGGGCTGTAGACCGGGGTCGGCAGTCCGGCGGTCAGGGCGTGCAGTACCTCCTGTTCCGTCGCGCCGCGTTCGAACCACACGGCCGCCAGCGGTTCCAGGTCCGAGCAGTCTCGCGCGGAGAGGGAGAGCGCGGGTGCGGTACGCCCCAGGGCGGCCAGCAGCGTGAACGCCCGGCTGCGAGTGGGTGGTTGAGTCACTGTGGCTGTGGCTGTGGCTGTGGCTGTGGCTGTGGCCGGGTCTGGGGCTGGGGCTGTGGGGGCGGGAGCGGAGGGGGGTGGGGGTGGGGGTGGTGGTGACGCGTCGCCGACACACCCTCGGGTGAATTCCGCCCACCACGCGTCGTCCCGCGCGGTGCGCGAGAACCATGTGTGGGTCACCCAGCGGGAACTGGTCGAGCCGCGCACATGTTCCCGTCCCCGGCGCAGGTGGCCCGCGCGTACGAGGTGCTGGAGAGCGGTACGCAAGGCGCACTGGCCGTACGGCAGCACCTTGGCCAGCGTCTTTACGGAAATGTCCGCGCCTTCCGGGAGCCGGTCGACGTATGCGGCGACGGCGGCCTCTCGGGGCGGAAGGTGCGTGAAGTCGTTGTTGGTGCGAGCCGGTTGGCCGGAGATCGAACGCTTTCCGTAGCCCGGGTTGGCCATCGGGTGCGGGTCTGCGTGCGCGGCGGAGGGCGCGGCACTAGAGTGGCTGTCAGCCATCGGATCAACTTCCTAGAGTGATCTTGGTGGTCAAGCCCCCGGAGGTGTTCCCGCACCTGGCGGGGGCTGCTTGCTGTCAGTGACGCTAGAGGGTCGTCACCTTCCGTGGCAAGCTGAACACGGAAAGTGGAAATCTGTCAGGTGTGTGCCCAACTGGCGGGGAGGGAGGGTGGGTTGAGACCCTCCTCCCATTCCATTTCAGGCACGGCTCGGAGCTCGCCGCCTGAGCTTCGGGGCATGCGCGACGAGCCGGCCGCATCAGGAAGGCGACCGGCTCGTACTGGGTGAACGGGGTTTTCAGCCCGCCGTGTTGGATCCTTTTATGTCGGCGACGAACGCCGACCAGGCCGCGGCTCGGAACACGAGCGCCGGGCCGTCGGGGACGGCCTTGGAGTCGCGGACCGGCACGAACTCGGTGCAGTCGTCGGCTACTTCGAGGCAGTTGCCGCCGTCGCCACCGCTGTGGGTGGACTTGCGCCAGCGCGCCACTTCGAGGCAGTTGCCGCCGTCGCCCCCGCTGTAGCTGGACTTGTGCCACCGGGCTACTTCGAGGCAGTCGCCGCCGTCGCCCCCGCTGTAGCTCGACTTGTGCCAAGTGGCCTTGCTCAGATCGTACTTAGGGCTGATCCTCATGGGCGTAATCCTCCGCCACTGATTCGATCAGGGCCAGGGATTGTTTTGGTGACAGTGCGCTGGCCCCGAGTAGATCGTAGGTCAGTTCGTGACGGGCGACAGTGGCGGGATCGTCCTGAAGCCGTCCCGTGCTCAGACCTTGTAGGTAGGCGAGGGGAGGGGCGTCCTCGAAGCTCATCAACTTGAGGGAGCCATTCAAAGCCGCGTGCGCCCCCGCTTCGAACTCCAACACCTGGACGATGATCCGGTGTCGGAAGCCGAGCGCGGCGATGTGAGCCAGAGCTTCGGCCATCACTTCCGAGCCGCCAACATCCCTCCTCAGTACGGCTTCGTCAATCACTGCCCACAACATGGGGGTTGTTGGATCAGCGAGGAGCTGGGCGCGCTCCAGCCGAGCCGCCACCAGCTCATCGATGACGGCCTCCGGGGCCGTGGGCTGGTAGGCGCGGAACACGGCCCGCGCATACGCCTCCGTCTGGAGTAGACCCGGGATGAGTAGAGGCGCGTACTCGCGGATCGTCGTGGCGACGGCTTCCGCCTCGGCCGCCTCGGCGAAGTGGTCGGGGTACTTGGACTTGGCGGCGGCGACGCAGTTGCGGCTGAAGAAGCCCTCGGTGCCCAGGATTTGGTCGATCTGGCGGGCGTATTCGAGGTGCATGCGGCGGGTGCCGGATTCGAGCTGGCCGATGAAGGAGCCGGAGACGAAAAGGGGCTGGCCCAGTTCGTCCTGGGTGAGGCCGGTTTTCTCGCGGGCGAAGCGGAGTTCGGCGCCGAGGAGGGCGCGGGGAGAGGTGGAGGGGTCGAGGTCCTTGGGTCCTGGCATGGGCAACTCCCTCAGGAACAGCTGGGGTTGTTGGGTTGCCGTCGGTAGTCAGGCTAGCGGGAATCGGCCACGCTGGGTGAGGAAAGCGGAACACTCGGTGTGCGGGAGGGCAAGGCAGATGGCGCTGACGGCGATGGAGCGGGTGCGAGCGGTGGAGGAGCTGCGGGAGGGCCTGGCGCGGGCCGGTGTGGTGCTGCCGTCGCTGCGCATCGACCCGCTGACCTGCTCGGGGCATGTCCTGTTCCCCCTGGTGGACCTGGGGCGCTGCAACCTGGACATGGCGCTGCGGCTGGTGGCGGTGCTGTCCGGGGCGTACGGCCCTGAAGGGGCGCCGCTGGGTGGCGGCACCCCTTCAGGGGTGAGCAACTGACAACCCACGTACCTGGGACTCCGCCCCAGACCCCGTTCGCGCCTCAAGGGCGCTCGCCCTCAACCGCCGGAGGGGCCGGAGGTGCCTGTGTCCGGCGTAGTCAGGGGCGCGGGAAACTGCGCGACCAGCCACGACGTGCCTGTAGCCGAACACCCAGCCCCGCAACCCCCCCGGCACCCTGAGGGTTACGCGCCCCAGGCTTACGCCCCGCCGGAGGCCCTGCGGCGGTGGCGGAGCCATACCAGGCCCGCGCCTGCTGCGAGCAGCGCGGCCGCCGCGCCGGCCACCGTGGCGATCTGGGTGCCCGTGTTGGCCAGGCCCCCGCTCGCGTGGTGGTCGCCGGACGGCACCCCGGTGGGGCCGGGGTTCGGGCTGGGCGTGGCCGGGGGAGTCGAGGGCTGGCCGGGGTGGGTCGGTGTGGGTGTCGGGGTCGGGGTCGGGTTCGTGCCGCCGCCCGTGCCGGTGTGGGCGGCGGTGTTGCCGCCGAGGGCAAGCAGCGCCTTGTTCTCCGCGTCGTCCGTCATCGCCTTCACGGAGATGTCGGTCGTGCGGGGCAGGTTCTTGTGCTCAGCGGTGAACTTGGCCTGAGTGACGTTCTGCTTCGGGGACTTGGAGAAGTCGACGCCCCCCGCCACACACGTGCCGGGGCGGCCGGCCTTCTCGCAGGGGTAGCTGTAGTCGCCCTGGGTGAAGGACTTCACGTAGTCCTTGTACGTCTGCTCGGGCGTCCAGGACGCGTTCTTGCCGCGCAGGGGCCAGTCGGTCACCTTGTTGCTGTTGATGATCGCGTGGTAGTCCGTCGGCGACTTGGCGTCCTGCTGGCGGATCCACTCGGCGGCGACGCGCGCGTTGTAGACGGTGCGCAGGTCGGCGTACTTGGCGTCGCTGTTCACCTTCTTCTCGATGTCCGGCACGATCATGGTGTCCATGAGTTCCTGGACGCGCTTGTGCTGGGCTTCGGTGAGGTCACAACTGCCGTTCGGCTGAGGTGTTTTGAAGTCCTGCGGGACCGAGTTGACCTTGAGTGGGGCGTCGAGGATGTAGAGGCCGCCGTCCTGCTCGCGCACCTCGGCGGGCTTGGGCACGATCCAGTTGCGCACGCCGTGGGTGCAAGGGATGTTCTCCGCCGCGAGCTTGGCGAAGAGCTGCTTGCCGATGCCGGTGCGCGGGTCCATGTCCTTGGCGTAGTCGTGCTTCATCTCCAGGTCGGCCTGGAGCAGCACGCGGCCCGCGTCCGTCGAGCCGAACGTCTTGTCCATGATCCGGCTGGGCTCGTCCGGGTTGAGGTTGACCCAGAATTTCTCCGGGGTCAGGGCGAGCCAGGTGAAGAACGAGTCGGAGATGAGCTCGGCCCGCTCCTTGCCGCCGTAGCCGAGGCCCGAGGACTCGTCGACCTTGTTGGCGGAGAACGAGTAGTTGAGGCCCCGGCCCTTGACCGGCTTGCCCACGTAGCGGAGTTCGAGGGTGGAGAAGTCGACGCCGCCGGGGCCGCGCACGCGCAAGCCCTCGGGGTCGGCGGCCCGGATGCGGTCCATCCGGCGCTTCATGTCGGCGGGGTTGGGCGGCGACTGCCGGATGACGTCGGCACTGCGGCCGATGCTGCGCGCGGTGTCCTGCGCGGTGTACTTGCCGGGGCTGAACTCGGCCTCCGGCGTGGCGACATGCTCGTACGTGGTGACCCGGCCCGATCCGCCGAGCTTCTTGAGGCTGTCGGTGTAGCGGAGCGTGTCCTCGGACTGCTGCTGCCCGAAGGTGTAACGCAGCTTGTAATCCTTGTACTTCGGGTCCTTCAGGAAGGCGCGGTCCTTCGGCGCCTGTGAACTGTCGTGGTTCCCGCCGGACTTGATTTCGAGGACTTCTTTGGTCTTGTGATTGACCGCGTCGAAGCGCCGCGTGTACGGCTTGCCGGTGTCCGGGTCGGTGACGGTGAGGCTCTCCTCGCAGATCCAGTCCGGACCGAGGAGCCCGAGGTCCTTGACGACCTTTCCGTGGAAGGCCTCGCCACGCGGATTGCGCCCGTACACCTCGATGTAGGCCTCGTTGAGCCAGTTGCTGAAGCCGCCGTACTTGGTGTCGGTGTTGCCGTTGCGCGACAGGTAGTCCTTGTACGTGGCGTAGACCCGGTCGGGAGTGCCCTCCGCGTACTTCTTGTAGGGCAGGGTGAGCTTGCCGAGGATCTTGTCGCGCTCGGCGGGGTCGTCGGGCAAGGTCAGGCCGTCCATGGCCTGGCGCTGGTTGGGGAATCCGTAGGAGTCCCAGTCGGTTTCGGGCCGCACCGCGTCGCCCTTGGCCCACGGCAGCTTGCCGGGGTCGGTGGGCTTGCCCTTGAGCTTGAACATCTGCTCGCAGGGCATGGCTTTCGTCGCGGCGTCGGCGGTGCCCTGGAGCTGCGGAAGTCCGCTGACGGAGAGGATGCCGACGGTGGCGAGCGCGACCGCGGCGCGCGCCCACAGGTGCTGTCGGCGTGTGGATACGGATATCGGAGATATCCGGGAGATCGGATGGTTCACGCGAGCGTGTCTTTCCCCGGGAGCCCGAAGAAGTGGGCGTGCAGCGTGCTGCGACACCAGGGGCCCCCGTGCTCAATGGCGTCGCGCAACACCAGACGCTAGCCCTCTCGGCCCACAGGAGACCCATAGTTTTCCCGGTCCCCAAACTCCCAACTCCCCATCTCCACAAGCCTCTTACACCGCTCCCGTACGCTCGGCTCCCATGAGCGAGCTCGATCAGCAGTGGACGGACCACCCCCGGCTCAGGGCGTGGCTGGCGGAGCAGGAGGCGGCCTTCGGGGAGTGGGCCGCGGCGCACCCGGGTGACTGGGACTTCTTCGTGGACTCGATCGACGCGCTGGAGGCGGCGGTGCGGGCGGACTTCGGCGGTGCCGCGTGGGAGGACGTGCGCGCCGCCCAGCACACTCCGCGCCTCACCGTCCCCGCGTGGTACTTCGGCGAGGTGTGCGTACGGGCGGGCGCGGTGTGGAAGGTCAACCCGGCGACGGACTTCGAGTCGGGAGCGTGGGACGGCCCCTTCGTCGGCGTCCCCGGGGACCCCATGGAGGACCCGGACCACGAGGACCTGTACGAGGACGAGGACTACTACCCGGCGGCCGTCCCGATCCCCGAACTCCGCGACATGTTCCTGAAGGACCCGGACGCTTGGCGGCTGCGGGATGTGGTGGCGGAGTTCGAGGAGTGGGGCCGGGACCGGGCCTGACCGTCAACCGGGCCTTGAGCTTGGCGAGGGTCGTGCTGAAGCGCTCGTCGACGCGGTGGGCCTCCTGAAGCGCATCGCGGATGTGATCAGCGATGGCCTGGGCCTTGGCGTGGTTCGGGTTGGTGTCGGTGAAACCGCGGCGCGGGCGCCCGCCGTGGGTCCGGCGCCGGGTTGCTGCATCGCTCACACGATCGTGGGACGCTGAGGGGGATGGGCATCGGGCGCCGAAGAGTGCCCGTACGTTCACGTCGTGTGAGGCCGAGATCGGGAGGTCCGCAGTGACCGCTGAGGTGGTGGAAGGCGGCTCCGAGTGGGGACGCCTGCTGAAGGCCTGGCAGGACATGGACGTGCCCGACGGTTGGCGGGCCGAAATCGACGAGGGCCGGATCATCGTGGTTCCACCCCCCAGTAGCGGCCACAACCTCATCGCGGACCTCGTGTCGCAGAGGCTGTACGGCTGCCTGCCCGACGGCTACGGGCTCTATCAGACACTCGGTGTGCACATCGCCAGTCTGGACAAGTTGTACGTTCCGGACCTGGTCGTCTTCGGGCGGGCAGAGCTGGCACAGCGGGCCGCCGACGCGGGTGAGGACCCGCTGCCCGTCGACGGCGCCGACACGCTGTTGGTGGTGGAGATCGCCTCGAAGAGCAATGCGAAGGACGACCGGACGAAGAAGCTGTGGGCGTACGCCCATGCGCCGGTCCCGGCGTACTTGCTCATCGACCGGTTCGACTCGCGGGGGCCGACGGCGACGCTGTTCACGGAGCCGGAGGGCGGGGCGTACAAGCGGGGCGAGCCGGTGTCGTTCGGCGGGATCGTCGCGCTCCCCGACCCCTTCTTCTCGGAGGTCGATACGGCCGCCTTCCCGCGCTGAGCTGCTTCCGGGCCGACGGGCGGGCCGCAGCCGCCGGGGGTGCCGGGTGCTCAGGTGGCCCGCACCGGTTCCGTGGCCGGGGCGGGGGTCTCCGCCGGGTGCGCGGTGTTCAGGTCGGCCAGTAGTCGCTCGCTGAATCCGAAGCAGTACGTCGCCGCGAAGCCCACCGCGTAGCCCACCACCAGCCCGCCCGCGTAGATCGCGATCGTCGTGCCCAGGCCGTGGTTGCCCCGGAGGAGGGGGAACAGGGCCCAGCCCGACGGGCCGATCGCCGTCGAGCCCACCCTGTCGCCCAGCATCGAGAACAGGCCCACGAACGCGCCGCCCGCCGCGCCGCCCGCGCACGCCGTGACAAACGGGCGGCCGAGGGGGAGGGAGACGCCGTAGATCAGGGGCTCGCCCACGCCCAGGAGGCCCGCGGGGAGCGCCGACTTGATGGTGGCGCGCAGCGGCTCATTGCGCTTGGCCCGTACGTACACCGCCACCGCGCAGCCCACCTGACCGGCGCCCGCCATCGCGAGGACGGGGAGCAGCACCGTGTAACCCTGCTGCTCGATGAGGGTGGCGTGGATCGGGATCAGCGCCTGGTGCAGGCCCAGCATGACCAGGGGGAGGAAGAGTCCGCCGAGCACCAGGCCCGCGAACGCGCCCGTGTTGTCCAGGAGCCAGTTCGCGCCGTGCCCGATGCCGGTCGCGACCTCGCCCGCCACGAACATCAGGCCGTACAGCGTGACCAGGCCCGAGACCAGCACCGTGAGGGTGGGGGTGACCAGGACGTCCAGCGACTCTGGCACCCAGCGCCTGCACCACTTCTCGACGTACACCGCGAGCACCGCCGCACCCAGCGCGCCGAGGACTCCGCCCTGGCCGGGGGAGAGCGGCTGGCCGAAGGCGTCGATCTTCGCCACGCCCGGGAAGACGATGATCGCGGCGACCGCGCCGCCGAGCACCGGCGTGCCGCCGAACTCCTTCGCCGTGTTGAAGCCCACGAACACCGCGATCAGCGCCATGAACCCCGACGCGAGCGCGGCAAGGGCCGGCGTCACGGCCGGCAGCCAACCCAGGTTCACCAGCAGGCCGTTCAGGCCCGCGATGATGCCGCAGCCGATCAGCGCCGGGATCAGCGGCACGAAGATGTTCGCGATGCGGCGGAGGAGGAGTTTGAGCGGGGTCGCGTTCCTCGCCTTCCGCGCCGCCTTCAGTTCGGCACCGCGTTCCGCCAACTCCTCTGCTGTAGGCGGGAGTTGAGGGGATCCGGCGGATACCAGTGCCTCGAACTCCGGGGCCACCCGCGCCACCGTGCCCGGCCCGAGCACGATCTGGTACGTGTCGTCCTCCACCACACCCAGCACCGCGGGCAGCGCCCTCAGTGCGTCGTCCCGTACCAGGGCGCGGTCCTTGAGGCCCAGGCGGAGGCGGGTCATGCAGTGGGCGACCGATGTGATGTTCGCCGCGCCGCCCACGAGCGGCAGGATCGCGGCGGCGGTGGCGTGGTTGCTGTTCTCCGGTGCCATGGTGGCGGTGCCTTGCTGTGCGGTGATGGCGGGTGTGGGCGCTGTCAGCCGATCGTGCGGGTCGTGCGGGCCGCTTCCAGTGCGGCGCGCAGGTGGCCCGCGCTCTCGTTCAGGAGCCGGGCGGCGATGGGTCCGCCGACGCCGCCGAGGATGACCAGGATCGCGTTCTTCACCTCGCCGTCCGTGGCGGCGAGCGCGGCCTCGATCTCCGTGTCGTCGGCGCCGGTCGCCAGCGCCACGATGCGGCGCGAGCGGGCGCGCAGCTTCTCGTTCGACGCCCGTACGTCGACCATCAGGTTTCCGTAGGTCTTGCCAAGGCGGATCATGGTGATCGTCGAGATCATGTTGAGGACGAGCTTCTGCGCCGTGCCGGACTTCAGCCTTGTGGAGCCGGTGAGCAGTTCCGGGCCCACCACGACCTCGATGCCGTGCTCGGCGGCCGCCGCGAGGGCGCTGCCCGCGTTGCAGGACAGGCTGATGGTGAGCGCCCCGAGCGAGCGGGCGTGCTCGACCGCGCCGACCGCGTACGGGGTGCGGCCCGAGGCCGAGATGCCGACCACGGTGTCGAGGGCGGTCAGGCCCAGCGCGTCCAGGTCCTCGGCCGCCAGCTGTGCGGAATCCTCGGCGCCTTCGACCGCCTTGACCATCGCGGACGGGCCGCCCGCGATCAGCCCGACGACCTCGGAGGGGTCGGTGTTGAACGTCGGCGGGCACTCGCTCGCATCGAGGACGCCGAGCCGCCCGGCCGTACCGGCGCCCGCGTAGACCAGCCGCCCGCCGCGCGCCATCCGCGCGGCCGTGGCGTCGATGGCGGCCGCGAGGGCCGGGAGCCGCTCGGCCACGGCGGCGGGGACGGTGGCGTCCTCGCTGTTCATGATCCGCGCGATCTCGGCGGTCGGCAGCTGGTCGATCTCCGCGAGCTCGGGCCGGAAGGCCTCGGTGGTGAGGGTGTCCAGCTGGGCGCGGAGCTCGGCGTAGTCCTGGGTGGTCATGGTGACGGCGGCTCTTTCTCGTGTTCTCGTGCGTACGGCTCTTCAGATCCTGGGTGGCTTTGTGGTCGGACTCGGCTATCGGGTACGGGGGCTGTGGCGGTGGGCCAGGGCTTCGTAGGAGGCGGCGAGCGCCGGGGCCGCCGTCTCGTAGGTGCGCTGGGCGATGCCGATGAACAGACAGTCCACGACGAGGAGTTGACTGGTCCGGGACGACATCGCGGCCGGGCGTAGTTCGCTCTCGCGGGCCGTGGAGGTGGTCAGGATGTGGTCGGCGTACTGCGAGATGGGACCGTCGGGGCGGCCGGTGATCGCGATGGTGGTCGCGCCGTGGTCGAAGGCGACCCGCAGCGGCTCGATGGCGTCGCCGGTGGAGCCCGAGTGGGTGATGGCGACCGCCGCGTCGCCGGAGCGGAGCTGCACGGCGTTGGTGACGGCGAGGTGCGGGTCGGTGTGGGCGTGCGCGATGAGCCCGATGCGCAGCAGCTTCTGCGCGAGGTCCTGGCCGACCAGCGAGGAGGCGCCCACCCCGTAGACGTCGATGCGCCGGGCGCCGGCCAACGCGCTGACTGCGGCGCCGAGTTGGACGGTGTCGAGGGCGGCGGCGGTGTCGGCGAGGGTCTGCTGTTCGTCGTAGGCGAGCTTGGCCACGACGTCCGCGATCGGGTCGTCGACGGCTATGTCGGCGGTGACCGCGGGGGCCCGGCCCGACTGCTGCTGGGCGGCGAGCCCGGCGAGCGCGAGACGCAGGTCGCGGTAGCCGGGGTAGCCGAGGAGGCGGGCGGTGCGCACCACGGTGGCCTCGCTGGTGCCGGTGAGCTCGGCGAGACCGGTGACCGTAAGGGCCGCGCAGCCGGCCGGATCGCCGGCGACGGCCTCGGCGACCCGCTGCATGGAGCGCGTCATGGACGGCGCGAGCGTGCGCACCTTGGCCGCGAGGGCCGCCGGTGCGGGCGGGGCCGCGTCGCTGAAACTTTCCTTCACGTCGTTGGTCACCTTTGAAAGATATTTTCGGCGGCTCCTTCGGTCAACCCCCTTCGGTCCCGCCCGCCGCCGGGCCCTTGGTCCCGGCGGGGGCGCGACGCGGGGCGGGTGCCGCCGTTGCGGGTGGGGTGACAATGGACTGCATGGACGACGTACAACCCCTGGAGCAAGCACTGCACGCGGCCCGCGCCCTGGTCCTGGCGGATCTGGCGGCGCGCGACGTGGCGCACGCGGATGTCGTCTCGCTGGTCGAGGACGCGGTGACCCACCGGCGCTGGTGGGTCGAGCAGTGGCCCGAGGGCACCGAGTACGTCGCCGGGCTCGTCGCCCAGGACGTACAGGACGCGCTCCTTGAGCGGTACGGCCGGTGGCCGCTGTGCCCGGTGTGCGACGCGGGCGATCCGCACGCGCTTGACGTGGAACCGGAGCTCGGGCCCGATCCGCACTGGGTGTGCGGCAAGGCGGGCGTCAGCGTCGCGCCGGTCGGAGGGCTCGGCGGGCTCGCCGGTCTCGGCGGATGACGCTCTACATCGATCCGGCGAACTGGCCGGGCCACGGCCGCATGTGGTCGCACCTGGTCAGCGACGTCTCGTACGAGGAACTGCACGCGTTCGCGGCGTCCATCGGCTGCCCGCGGCGCGCCTTCGACGGCGACCACTACGACGTGCCTTCGCAGCACTACGCGGACGCGGTGCGGGCGGGCGCGGTGGAGATCGGCTCGAAAGAGCTGGTACGCCGCCTCACGGAGGCGGGGCTGCGAAGGCCGAAGGGGAGGCCCGCCTGAGGGGCCCGGCGCGCCGGAGCCGCATCATGCGTTGGCCGGAACTTTCACCGGTTCGGCTGCGGCCCGTAGCCAGACGACTGCGGATCGGCTAACTTCCTTGCCAGTAGTCGTGGTTCCGAAGTCTCAGCGCCCGCGGTTTACGCCGTGGGCGTCGTGCTGTGCAGCAATGTCCGAGGACCAGGGCGATCACCTTACCCAGGGGCACCGACAAGCAAGTGCCCCGCGATCCTCGACAGGGGAAACACATGGCAACCGGCACCGTGAAGTGGTTCAACGCCGAAAAGGGCTTCGGTTTCATCGCGCAGGACGGCGGCGGTCCCGACGTCTTCGTGCACTACTCGGCGATCAACTCCACCGGCTTCCGTGAGCTCCAGGAGAACCAGCAGGTCAACTTTGACGTCACCCAGGGCCCGAAGGGTCCGCAGGCGGAGAACGTCACCCCGGCCTAAGCGCACCGCATGACAGGGCGCCCCGCACCGTTTCGGTGCGGGGCGCTCTGCCGTATCCGGGCTTCAGCCCTCGTACCCGTGTCGTATCCGTGCGTCAGGCCCGCACGCGGGCTTCGAGGGACGCGGGGTCGGTGGCCGCGGAGCGGGCGACCACGCGGGAGTGGGACGTGTGCAGCCGCAGGGAGACGGAGACCAGGCCGATGGCGAGGACCGTCATCGCCGCGCCCGCCCAGGCGGTGGCGGCGAAGCCGAGGTTCGCGCTGATCACGACGCCGCCGAGCCAGGGGCCCGCGGTGTTGCCCAGGTTGAACGAGGAGGTCGTCGTCGCGCCGGCCAGCGTGGGGGCGGCGCCGCCGACGTTGAACATGCGCGCGTTGAGCGCGGGCGCCGTGTAGAACGCCGAGCAGCCGATCAGGAACGCCAGGGTGATCGCGACGGCGGGCGTCGAGGCGAACAGGGCGAGCGCGACCAGGAACACCGTCGAGGCGGTGATGCCGCTGAGCAGCACACCGAAGAGGTGCGCGTCGGCGACCCGGCCGCCGATCGTCGTACCGACCAGGGCGCCCACCCCGAACAGGCCGAGGACGGCCGGGACCCAGCCCGGGTCCAGGTGCGCGACATCGGTCAGGAGCGGCTTGAGGTAGCTGAACGCGCAGAACACCCCGCCCGCGGCGAGCGCGGTGATGGCGACCGAGAGCAGTACCTGGGGCTCGCGGTAGATCCGCAGCTCGCGGCGGAGCCGGGGCTTCTCGTCGGGGAGCGGGATGCGCGGGATGCGGGTCGCGATGCCGACGAGGGCGATCGCGGAGGCCGCGCCGACCGCCCAGAACGCCGAACGCCAGCCCAGGCCGTCACCGAGCAGCGCGCCCAGGGGCACGCCGAGTACGTTTGCGATCGACAGGCCGCCGATCATGACGGCCATCGCGCGGGCCCTGGCGTTCACCGGGACCATCGCGATGGCGACCGCCGCGCCGACCGCCCAGAATCCGGCGCAGGCCAGCGCGGACACCACCCGTGACGTGAAGAGCAGGGCGTAGTTCGGGGCCAGTGCGCCGGCCACCTGGCCCAGGCCGAAGACGGTGATCAGCGCGAGCAGGGTGGTGCGGCGCGGCAGGCGCAGCGTGGCCACCGCGAGCAGCGGGGCACCCACCACCATGCCGATCGCGAAGGCCGAGATGAGCAGGCCCGCCTGGGGAATCGACACGTGCATGTCGTCCGCGATGGACGGCAGGAGGCCGGTGAGCATGAACTCACTCGTGCCGAGCGCGAAGACGGACAGGCCGAGGATGTAGACGGCGAGCGGCATGCGCGCAGAGGACGGCGTGCTGGGGGAGGGGTCGGGTGCGGGTGCGGGCGCGGGTATGGCGTCGGCAGGCATATCGGGTGCCAACGAATTGGCTGGTTTCACTATTCCCGGCGCCCGCCGGGGCCGGGCTGACGGCAGGGCTCGCGGGTGGCTTTGCGGGCGTGTGCCCGGCCTGGCGGGGTCCGCCTGCGCCAGGCCGCGGAACCGCGCCCCGTCGGGGCGCGGGTGGCTGCTGCGTGGCGCCGGGTGACTGGTGTCCGCCGTCTGCCGGGGGCGGATCAACGGCTGGGCTTGCCCGGGGCTACTCCGGGCGGCTCTGCTCGAAGAGGTGCTGGGCCTGGCGGCCCGCGATCGGGCGCGGGGTGTCGCCTATGCGCGTGAAGCCCGCCCGTTCCAGGACGCGCTGCGAGGCGGTGTTGTCCGCGTCGGTCGTGGCGTACACCGTCTCGACGTCGGGCTGTGCCAGCGCCCAGGCGGTCAGCGCCCGGAGTGACTCGGTCGCGTACCCCTGGCCGCGGGCGGACTCCGCGAGGTCGTAGCCGACCTCGACGCGGCCGTCCTCCGGCGGGCCGTGGAAGCCTATGCCGCCGATGGCGCGATCGTCCTCGGTGCGGACCATGACGTACGCGCCCCAGCCGGTCAGGTGCCGCCCGGCCGCCATGCCCGCCAGCATCTTCCCCGCGGCGAAGCGGCTGCCCTCGTGGGGGCCGCCCGGCACCCACTCCCAGCCGCCGGAGCCGCCCGACTGGAGCTCGGCGGCCGAGGCGGGGGTCAGTTCGTGGAGGGTGAGACGGTCGGCCTGGACGGTCACGGGCAGCACGCGGATACCTGCTTTCGGCGGGAGCGGGGCGAGCGGTGGGCTCGGGCCGATTATGGGGCGAGCAGGGCCAGTTCCGCCGCGAGATTCTCCCGGGCCGCGGCCTCCCACGCGCGTTCTCCGTGCGGAGTGCGGAACAGTCGTGGCAGGGCGAGGAGTTGGCGCAGCACATCGGCCCGGCCCGCGCGGAAAAGGTCTTGCGGTACGAAGGCGTACTCCTCGCGTACGGCGGCGGCGTAGGCGGCGTACGCCTCGGGGTGCGCGGCGAGGATCGCGAGGTCGGCGTCGCACAGGACCGCGCCGTTGGCGTCGCCGTCGTCGGGGGCGTGGGTGACGGTCAGCCGTACGAGCCGGGCGACCTCGGCGGTGGCCTGGGCGCTCAGACCAGCCTCGGGCAGCGCGCGTTCGGCGAGCCGGGCCGAGCGTTCCTCGTTCTCGGAGCGGTCCGGGAGGTACACGGCGTCGTGGAACCAGGCGGCGAGGCGGACGAGGGCGGGGTCGTGGGCGTACTGCTCCAGTACGTCGATGTGGTCGAGGACGGCGGTGAGGTGGGCGGTGTCGTGGTACCGGCGCTGGGGTTCGGCCCAGCGGGCCAGGAGGTCGGCGGCGTACGGGTCCGGGTCGCGGGGGGTCCCGCCTGCGGCGAGCAGGGCGGCGTGCCAGCGGGCGGGGAGGGAGTTGTCCTGGAGCGGCATGCGGTGAGGGTAGCGGGGGCTGGCGCCTTCCCACCCGCCCGCCTGTTCGGCCGGGTTGGAAGGACGGGCACGGGGGTGCCGCGCCGTTGGCGGGCCTCCCTTCGCGTGCGGGTGCCCGCCTGCGGCGGGCCGGGCCGGGACCCGGCAGCGATATGGCGCCGCGCCCCCGGCCCGGCCCGGCCGCCCGCCACCGCACCTCCCAACTGGTCGACCGGGTCACCGGCAACCGCCAGGGCGTCTGAGTGTCCGCACCACTCGCGCGCATTCGGATCAGCACATGAGGAAGCCCCTGTCCGGCGGCAGGGGCTTCCTCATGTCGCGGTCCCTCGCGTCCTGAGGGGCGGCGCGGTCAGTTGAAGCGGCGCAGGCGCAGCGAGTTGGCCACGACGAACACCGACGAGAACGCCATCGCCGCGCCCGCGATCATCGGGTTCAGCAGGCCCGACGCCGCCAGCGGCAGCGCGGCCACGTTGTAGGCGAAGGCCCAGAACAGGTTCGACTTGATCGTGGCCAGGGTCTTGCGGGCGAGCCGGATCGCGTCCGCCGCCGCGCGCAGGTCGCCTCGTACGAGGGTCAGGTCACCGGCCTCGATGGCCGCGTCCGTACCCGTGCCCATCGCCAGGCCCAGGTCCGCCTGCGCGAGCGCCGCCGCGTCGTTCACGCCGTCCCCCACCATGGCGACCGAACGGCCCGCTGCCTGGAGGGACTTCACGACCTCCACCTTGTCCTGCGGCATCACCTCCGCGTAGACCCGCTCGATGCCCACCTCCGCCGCGACCGCCTCCGCGACGGCCTTGTTGTCGCCGGTCAGCAGGATCGGTGTCAGGCCGAGGGCGCGCAGGCGGCGGATCGCCTCGGCGCTGGTCTCCTTGATTGCGTCGGCCACCTCCAGGACCGCGCGGGCCTCGCCGTCCCAGGCCACCGCGATGGCGGTGCGTCCCGCCGCCTCGGCCTCGGCCTTCGCGCTCTTCAGGGCCGGGGTCAGCTCCATCGCCCACTCGGCCAGGAGCTGTTCGCGGCCGACCAGCACCGCGTGTCCGTCCACCACGCCCTGCACGCCGAGCCCGGCGACGTTCGCGAAGTTCTCGGGGACCGGCAGCGTGCCGACCTTCGCGGCGGCGCCGTCCGCCACGGCGCGGGCGATGGGATGCTCGGAGGAGTGCTCCAACGCGCCTGCCAGGCGCAGGACTTCGGACTCGTCCGTGCCGTCCGCGGTGTGCACGGCGAGCAGCGTCATCCGGCCCGTCGTCACCGTGCCCGTCTTGTCCAGGACGATGGTGTCCACCTTGCGCGTGGTCTCCAGGACCTCCGGGCCCTTGATCAGGATGCCGAGCTGGGCGCCCCGGCCGGTGCCGACCATTAGCGCGGTCGGGGTGGCCAGGCCCAGGGCGCAGGGGCAGGCGATGATCAGTACGGCGACCGCGGCCGTGAACGCTGCGGTGAGGCCGGAGCCGGTGGCGAGCCAGCCGCCGAGGGTGGCGAGCGCGAGGCCGATCACGACCGGCACGAACACCGCCGAGATCTTGTCGGCGAGCCGCTGGGCGGCGGCCTTGCCGTTCTGGGCGTCCTCGACGAGCCTGGCCATACGGGCCAGTTGGGTGTCAGAGCCGACGCGGGAGGCCTCGACCACCAGACGCCCGCCCGCGTTGAGCGTGGCGCCGGTGACGGCATCGCCGGGGGTCACCTCGACCGGTACGGACTCGCCCGTGAGCATCGACGCGTCGACCGCGCTGCTGCCCTCCACCACCGTCCCGTCGGTGGCGATCTTCTCGCCGGGCCGGACCAGGAAGCGGTCGCCGACCGTCAACTCGGCGGTGGGGATGGTGACTTCGCTTCCGTCGGGGCGTATGACCGTGACGTCCTTGGCGCCCAGTTCGAGCAGCGCCTTCAGGGCCGCGCCCGCCTTGCGCTTCGAGCGGGCCTCGAAGTAGCGCCCGGCGAGGATGAACGCGGTGACTCCGGCGGCGGCCTCCAGGTAGATGTTGCCCGCGCCGTCCGAGCGGGAGATGGTCAGCTCGAAGGGGTGCGTCATGCCTGGCATTCCGGCGGTACCGAAGAACAGGGCCCACACCGACCAGAGGAACGCCGCCGATGTGCCGACCGAGATCAGCGTGTCCATGGTCGCCGCGCCGTGCCGCGCGTTGGTCCAGGCGGCCCGGTGGAAGGGCCAGGCGGCGTACGTCACGACGGGCGCCGTCAGGGTGAACGAGAGCCACTGCCAGTACTGGAACTGGAGGGCCGGGATCATCGACATCGCGATCACCGGGACGGCGAGCGCGACGGCCGTGGTCAGGCGCTGGCGCAGCGTGCGCAGCTCGTCGGCGGCTTCCGGTTCCGGCTGCCCGCTCCCGTCCGGGGCGGCCGGTACGAGGGCGGGAGCGGGCGCGGGCGGCGTGGCGGTGTAGCCGGTGGCCTCGACGGTGGCGATCAGGTCGGCCACCGAGACGTCCTCGCGGAAGGTGACCTTCGCCTTCTCGGTGGCGTAGTTGACGGTGGCGTCGACGCCGTCCATGCGGTTGAGCTTCTTCTCGATCCGGGCCGCGCACGAGGCGCAGGTCATCCCGCCGATGGCGAGTTCGACATCGGCGGCGCCGGGTGTGGTGGTGGTCATGGGTGCGACTCCTCGGGCGGAGATTCCGGAGCGTATTGCGGGGGTGTGGACCGGGGTGAACTATACCCCCTGGGGGTATCCGTCTCCCTTATGTATACCCCCCGGGTGTATTAGGTGCAAGGGGTTGGCCGGGCCGGGGGTGCCTGATGGGCGCGTTTACCGTCCCTGCGGGCCGGGCATTTCGCGGCGTAGGCTGGGCAATGGACTAGACCTATTGGGCCGAGCTGGGCCCGGGTGACGGAGGAATGGGGTCAGATGAGCAACCGCGCACTGCTTGAGGTGATCGCGCTCGATGCGCAGGACGCCGTCGCGGCCCAGGCCGGCGGGGCGGACCGCCTTGAGCTGGTCACCGACATGGCGGCCGACGGGCTGACCCCGCCCCTGAAGACCTTCGCGGCGATCCGGGCGGCGGTGGACATCCCGCTGCGGGTGATGCTGCGGTTGACGGACGGGTTCGCGGCGGGTGACGTCGACGCGCTCGTACGGGACGCTCAGGCGCTCCGCGGCGAGGGGGCGGAGGAATTCGTGCTCGGCTTCCTCGACGGGACCGGGGGGCCCGACATGGAAGCGGTACGCGCGCTCGTCTCCGCGCTGCCCGGGTGCCGCTGGACGTTCCACCGGGCCATCGACCGCGCCGCCTCACGCGATGCCCTCCGCAAGGAGCTGGCGGGGCTGCCCGGCCTCGACACGTATCTGACCGCGGGGTCGGCGCTGGGGGTGGATGACGGGCTGCCCGTGCTGGTCACGGAGGCCGCGCGTCGGGGTGAGCCCGGGTACGAGCCGCGGATCCTGGTGGGCGGGGGGCTGCGGCTCTCGCACGTGCCGGTGTTGCGGGACGCGGGGATCGACGCGGTGCACATTGGCGGGGCGTCCCGGCCGTTGGGGTGGGCGGGGCCGGTCTCGGCGGAGGCGGTTGCGGGGTGGCGGGCTGTGCTTGACGCGTAGCGGGGGGTGGGAGTGGGGCGTTTCCCGCCCGCCCGCCCGTTGCGCGGGGTTGGACACCGCGGTCCTGCCTGGGGCTTCGCCCCAGACCCCTTCGGGGGCTGCGCCCCCGTGCCCCCGGGGGTTTGCCCACCCACCCGCCCGTGACGGGGGTTGGAAAGCCCTGCCCCCGGGGCTGCGCCCCAGACCCCACTTTGGGGCTCCGCCCCTCGAACCCCGGGCGACGTTGTTTGTCTGGTGCGGCTTGTCTGTGGCTGGGCGCGCAGTTCCCCGCGCCCCTTTTGGGGTGCGGCCCCCCGAGCCCCGGGCGGGGGTTGTTTGTGGCTGGGCGCGCAGTTCCCCGCGCCCTTGTCGGGGCTGGGGCGTTCAGTTCTGATTTGGCGTCGAACTGGCAGCGCCCAGCGTCAGTTGGGCCCATACCGTCTTCTGTGGTGACGGGCCCGGCGTCGTGCCCCAGTGGTCGGCCAGGGCCTGTACCAGGAGCAGGCCGCGCCCGGACTCCGCGTCCTCGGGCGCCGCCGACGCCACCACCGGCAGCGTCCTGTCGGCCCGCGTGTCCGTCACCTCGATCCGCACCACGCCGTCCTCGCGCAGCTCAAGCGCCAACTCGAAGCCCCGCCCCGACACATACCCGTGCAGCACCGCGTTCGCCGCCAGCTCCGCCACGATCAGCGCCACCGTGTCCGACGGCTCGCTTCCGTGCGCGACACCCCACGTCTCCAGCTGCCCCCGCGCCAGCCTCCGCGCCAGCCCGGCCGCCCGCCTGGTCGAGGCGAACCGCTTTCTGAATACACGTACGGTAACCGGTAGTTGACCGGCCCTTGCATCGGCTTCCAGGTGCATGAGCCCACCCTGACCGGGCCGCCCCCTCCGACACCAGGCATCCGCCGCGTACGCTGCGCGAGCGTACGCGCACGCGCTGTAGACAGTACGGCGCCGGTGCCGTAACTCTGGGTGAGTTGCGTACGCGGGGCGATCTGTTCACCGGGAGGTGGCCGCCGATGGCATGGG
Source organism: Streptomyces sp. NBC_01431 (assembly GCF_036231355.1). Taxonomy (NCBI): domain Bacteria; kingdom Bacillati; phylum Actinomycetota; class Actinomycetes; order Kitasatosporales; family Streptomycetaceae; genus Streptomyces; species Streptomyces sp. NBC_01431. The sequence continues at coordinate 3,713,618 of NZ_CP109496.1, read as the reverse complement.
ACCACGAGGGACACGACGGAGAACCCGACCCCTCCGACAGTCTGCGGACGTTCGGCGCGGTCCTCCAGGCCCTGCGCGAACACGCGGGCATCAGCCGCGAGACCTTCGCCTCGCTGGTCGGGTACTCCAAACACACCGTCGCCTCCGTCGAGTTGGGCCGTCGCATGCCCGACCCCGAGTTCATCGAGCGCGCCGAACCCGCGCTCGGCAACACGGGCGCGCTGCGAAGGTCGGCCCCCCACCTCAACCGCCAGCCCGGCCTCGCGACGTGGTTCCGCAAGTGGGCCCGGTTGGAGCAGGGCGCGATCAGCCTGTACACGTACGAGTCCCGGCTCGTGCCGGGTCTGCTTCAGACGGAGGCGTATGCCCGTACCCTGTTCGGCCAACGCCTGCCTCCCCTCGCTGACGAGCAACTGGAGGCGCAGGTCGCGGCCCGACTGGAGCGCCAGCAGCTTCTGCGTGAGCGCCCGAACGCGACCTACAGCTTCATCCTGGAAGAGCATCTCTTCCTGCGGTGCACCGGTGGCCCGGAGGTGACCCGGGAGCTCATCGACCATGTGCTGGCATCTGTAGAGCCCCGGAACGTCGAGTTCCAAGTCGTGCCCATGAAAAGGGGAGTTCATGCTGCGATGGATGGCCCGATCCGGCTGCTTGAGACCCCGGCCAACCGGTGGTTCGGTTACTGCGAGGGGCAGGAGAGCGGACAGTTCGTCTCCGATCCAAAAGTGGTCAGCACGCTCCATATGCGGTATGCGAAACTGCGCTCACAGGCCAACAGCTACGAGGAATCCGTAGCGATGTTGGAGACACTGCGAGGAGCGCTATGACCACCATCGAACTGGATTGGTTCAAGAGCAGCTACAGCGGCAGCTCCGGTGACGACTGCGTCGAGGTCGCCGTCTGCCCCGACTGGTACAAGTCCTCGTACAGCAGCAGCGGTAGCGGCGACTGCGTAGAAGTCGCCGCCTGCCCCGCCGTCATCCACGTCCGGGACTCCAAGGACAAGGCCGGGCCGCAGCTCGCGCTCTCGCCCGCCGCCTGGGGTGAGTTCGTCGCGTATGCCGGGGGCGGGCGGGGCTGACGCTCGCCCGGTGGCAGTAAGGGGGGCGCCGGGTCAGGCCAGGCCCGCTGCGATGGCGCGGCGTACCGCGTCGGCGCGGTCGTGGATGTCCGCCTTGGCGAACAGGTTGTTGATGTGCGTCTTGACCGTGGCCTCGCTGATGAACAGTTGCTGGGCGATGGCACGGTTCGGCAGGCCCTGGCCGATCAGGGTGAGCACTTCGCGTTCGCGCGGGGTGATGTCGGCGGGCAGGGCCTGGGCGGCGGCGGGTGTGGGCTTGGTGCGGACCGTGGCCAGGAGGCGATCCTGGACCTCGCGGTCGAGGACCGACTGGCCCGCCGCTGCCGCGCGGATCGCGCGGGCGATGTCCTGGCGCCCCGCGTTCTTCGTCAGGTAGCCGCGCGCGCCCGCGCTCAGCGCGGCCAGGATCGAGTCGTCGTCGGCGAACGTGGTCAGGACGACCACGGCCACCTCCGGGTGCTCCTCGGTCAGGCGCCGCGTCGCCTCGATGCCGTCCATCACCGGCATGCGCAGGTCCATCAGGACCACGTCCACCGGGCCGGCGGCGGCAGCGGCGAGTACTTCGGTGCCGTCGGCGGCGGCCGCGACGACCTCGATGTCGTCGGACAGGCCGAGCACCGCGGCCAGCGGCTCGCGTACGGCGGCCTGGTCGTCGGCGACGATCACCCTCAACTTCCGGGCGCTGTGCGTCGGTTCACTCATCCGGGATCACTACCTCCACCTGCCAGCCGCCCTCGTACGGTCCGGCGACGACCGGGCCCGCCGTGATCGTCCCGTGCAGCAGGGCGACCCGTTCCCGCATGCCGATCAGGCCCATTCCGCTGCCGACGCCGGCGTTCACCCTACGGGTCGCCGGGCCGTTGCGTACGGACAGTGTCATGGCGGCATCGGCGTACGTCAGCTCCACCGCGACCTTGCCGCCGGGGGCGTGCCGGGCCGCGTTGGTCAGGGCCTCCTGGGCGATGCGCAGCAGGTTCTGGGTGACCCGGGACGGTACGTCGCGTACGGTTCCCGTCACCGTGAGCGCGTCGCGGTGGCCCGAGGAGTCCAGCATCGCGGTGAGGCTCTCCACCAGCGGCAGGGAGTCCTCGCGGAGCGCGTGCACGGTCCACTGGGCCTGCTTCAGGCTCTCCTTGACCATGCTGTGCGCCTTCTGGTTGGCCTCGCGGACCCGGTCCAGGTCGCCGGTGTCGATCAGCGCGTCGGCCAGTTCCAGCTGCATGTTGATGCCCGCGAGGGAGTGGGCCAGGACGTCGTGCACATCGCGGGCTATCCGGCCGCGCTCGGTCAGGATGGCGGCCTGCGCCTCGGCGCGCGCGGCGCGTTCCGCGGACTCGGCCGCCGAGAGCGCCGCCATGACCGCACGGTGGCGGCTGCGGTTGAGCATGCCGATCAGCACCGGGGCCGCGGTGGTGAAGCCGAGCGTCCAGGGCAGCAGGTCCTGGCCGACGCCGAAGCGGAAGTACAGCACCACCATGCAGAGCACGCCGCACAGCAAGGCGAGCGTGAGGGCCGGGCGGGGCTCCAGGCGGAACCCGATGTGCCCGACGATGAAGTACGCGAAGAGGTAGCTCGCGCCCGCGGTGCTCACGCCGATCAGGGCGACCGCGGCGAGGACGCCGAACGTCAGCCAGGCGAGGGTGAGGCGGGGGGAGAGCCTGGAGTCGGGTACGTGACGGACCGACAGCGCAAGGGAGTTGACCAGGACCAGGAGGGCGCAGGCCAGGCCGCGGCCGGTCAGGCCGAGCGGCTGGATGGTCCAGATCGCGGTCGCGACGACGAGGAGGGTCGGGATCCACTGCGTACGGGGGTCCTGACCGGGCACGACCCGCGGGCCGGACCCTTGGTGCGGGGCCGGCCCGTGGGGCGGGGCGCTCTGGGCTTCGGACACGGCGCGACCATAGCCGACGGTCGGACCGTGGGGGCGCAAGCTCCTGGTCGGGCTGGGTGCTTGGGGGCTCGTGGCCGGGCCGTGGGGCCGGGGGTCCGTCGTGGTGCCCTGGGATCGGGGGCCGGTGGTCGGGCCGTACGGCCCAGGGCCCGATACCGGGCCCTGGGGGCGGGAGTTCGCGGTCCGGCCGTGGCCTCGCAGGCGCACGGTCAGGCCGTGTGGTCGAGCGTGCGGGCGGTACGAGTCCCGGCTGCCGCCGACGGCCGACGGCGGTCGGCGACCATGCGGCCGCGGATGAAGATCGTGGCGAGCCGCGTGACCACCTCGGTGAGCGCCATCAGGACGAAGGCGGCGACCCACGCCTGATCCGTGGTGATGTGGTGGGTCATGCTGAACCGGGCGACGTGGTCCGCGCCGCCGTGGTCGACCCACACCTGGAAGCCCATCCGGGCGCCCATGCCGAGCACCCACAGGGCGGCCGAGGCGACGCCGGCCTTGATCAGCAGGTGTTCCCCGGCGACGCGGATCCGGGTGAAGACGCCGCCCGCGATGCCGAGCGCGGCGCCCGCGGCCATCAGCGCGCCGATGAGGACGAGGTCGTTGCCCGCGGTGGGGATGGAGCTGAGGTAGCTCTGGGCCACGAAGGCCACGATCCCGAGGGGGATCAGGAAGGTCTTGAGGTCGAGTCGGCCTTCCCGCAGCTGCCGGAAGACGACGAGGACGAGCGCGATGTCGGTGATCCAGTCGGTCGTTGTCATGACTCAAGACTGCTGTCACCGGGCCTTACGCACCTGGACCCATGGGTGGAGCCCGGGGTGGAGATCGGCGGCTGCCTCAGGTCCACCCCGGATCCAGCCGCATGCGTACCCGGGGCTCGCGCGTCGTCGCGTACGCCATCGCAACTGCCGCCAGCATCAAGGCAGTTGAGGCCATCGGGAACCAGCGGTCGCCCAGGATGGCTATCGCGGCGCTGCCCGTGCCGCCCGCTGCCGCGATGCCCAGGTACAGCGCGGTGGAGTTGAGGGAGAGCAGGAGCGGGGCGCTCGGCGGGTCGAGGGAGACCAGTCGGGCGGGCAGGGCGACGGCCACCGCCCAGCCCGCGAGCGGGTTGAGCGCGGAGGCGATGAGGGCTGTCGTCATGGACTGCATGAGCCAGGGCAGCGCGAGCGAGACGGCGGCCGAGAGCGTACCGGCCGTGAGCATCACGAGGCGCGGGCCCCACTTGTCGACGATCCGGCCGCCCGCGTTGCTGCCGACGACGGAGAAGACGCCCGACACGAACAGGAGCAGGGTCAGCCGCGACTGGTCGCCGCCGGTCGCTGGGGCCGAGGCCACGGTGTAGTAGATGAACACGGTCTGGTAGGCGAGGAAGACCAGGAACGTCGTGGCGGTCGCGCCGAGGACGCGGCGGTCGGTGAGCGGCGCGAGCCGGGTGCGCAGGGAGACGGCGGGGGCCGGGGCCGGGAGGTCGCGCAGCATCAGGGCGAGGCCCGCGAAGGCCGCCGCGCCGAGCACCGTGACCAGCCACATGGTGAGCCGCCAGTCGGTGCGGCCGATCCAGGTGCCCAGCGGCACGCCGAGCGCGGTGGCGACCGTCATGCCGCCCATGACCGTGGCGATGGCCCGGCCGCGTCGCTCCGGCGGCACCAGCGAGGTGGCCACCGCGCTGGCGGTCGGGGTGTAGAGCGCGGCGCCGACGGCGGCCAGGACGCGGGTCAGGAGCAGCGTGCCGAAGGTGGGGGCGAGCGCGGACAGGGCGTTGGCCAGGGTGAAGACGGTGAGCGCGATGAGCAGGGTGCGTCGTCTTGGCCACTTCGCCGTCAGGGTCGCGAGGGTGGGTGCGAGCACCGCGTACGAGAGCGCGAAGACGGTGATCATCTGGCCCGCGCCGGTGACGGATACGTCGAGGTCGCGGGAGACGAGGCCGAGAATCCCGGCGATCACCATCCCGTCGGTGCCGACGGCGAAGGTGCCGAGGGCGAGCAGGATGAGGCGTAGGCGCATGGGTGGTCCCCTTCCACGGGCAGCGCGGTGCGAGAATGGTTTGACGCATGTCAAACGAAACGGTCCCTCGTAGAATAGGGGTCGTTTGATAGTTGTCAAACAATTTTAGGGGAGGGGAGAGTGCGGGCATGGTGGAGGAGAAGGCGCAGGACCCCGACGCAGGCGAGCGGCTTCCGCAGCCCGGCACGGCCGACATCGAGCTGGTGAAGGTGCTGCACGCGCTGGGTGACCCGGTGCGATTGTGGCTGCTCAAGGTGTACTCGGACGGCGAGCAGTACAGCTGTGCCCCGGACGCGCTCGGCCTCGGCCACCTGCACAAGTCGACCGTCTCGCACCACATGCGGATCATGCGCGAAGCCGGGGTCACCTCCACCCGCGTCGTCGGCCGCAACCGCTACGTGCGGCTACGCCGCGAGGACCTTGAGGCGCGGTTCCCGGGGCTCCTCGACGCGCTGGTGAAGTCGCTGCCGTACTAGGCGTGCGCGGCGCCCGGCGCCCACTCGCAACCGTGGTGCTCGCCGTGCGGTCGCGATGTGGGGAGGGATGCGGACAATGGGAACTGTGCCGGGACGACACCCTCGCGGCGTACTCGCTTCGAGTGACGTGTTCTGAAGCGGTTGCGAGACGGGCCGTGAAGTGGCTGAGTGATGTGTTCCGAAATGGCTGAGGAGCGGACATGCGACGGCAGAAGGCCAAGGCGGCAGCTCTCATCGGCGCGGTGGTGGCTCTGGCCGCAGCCGTTGGGCCGGCCGCGGGCGAGGAGCGACCCGGCGACCCCCCCACCGTCGCGGTCGACTGCTCCGGGAACTCCCAGGTCCGGCCCGGCAGCTATCTGATCGCCTGCGGTGACGGAAACAACGGCCTCGTCTCCCTGCGCTGGACACAGTGGGGGCCGGCATCGGCCGCGGCCGCAGGCCTGGACATGGTGAACGACTGCCGGCCCTACTGTGCCGCCGGCCGCTTCCACTCCTACCCCGTGACCGTGCGCCTTGACACCGTGCGCCCCAGGCCGGGCCACGAAGGCCAGTCGTACTACAGCGTCCTGCACGTGCACTACACGGCCAACACCCCACCCGGAACGCCTCGCGACACGTCGTACCCGATCGTGGTCGCCTCCCGGGCACCCCTGGCCTGACCGGGGGCTCGCTCAGGCCAGGCGGCGCCTGCGGCCGTCCCGCGGGCCGGTTGCCCGCGAGGCCGCCGACGTCCGGTGTGGCCGCCCCGGGCTACCCGAGCTGGGCCGGGAGCGGCGCCGCGTGCAGGACGGTGAGGCCGGAGACGGCGCGGGTCAGGGCCACGTACAGGCGGCGCAGGCCGGTTCGTTCGTCGGGCTCGCCGTCGACCACGGCGGCCGGCTCGTCCAGGACCACGTAGTCGTACTCCAGTCCCTTGGCCAGCGAGGCCGGGACCAGGGTCAGCCGGGACTTGGCCGTCGTCTCCTCGCCGGGCGCGAGGTAGGCCAGGCCCTCTTCCTCAAGTGCCGTTGCCAGTACGGGAATTCTGGCGTCGGCCGCGATCAGGCCGATCGAGCCCTCGTGTACGAGGGACGCCACGCAGGCCGCGACCACATCCGCGTCCAGGTCCGCCGACTCGCGCACGTCGAGCGAGCCGGGCGTCTCACGTACCGACTCCACCGCCGTGAGCCCCGGCGAGATCGACGGCAGTAGCTTCGAGGCGTACGCGATCACCTCGCGCGGTACGCGGAAACCGGCCGTCAGCTCCTCGACCACCGCCTCCTCCTTGCCGAGGTGACGCAGCGCCTCGGCCCAACTCGCCGTCGCCCAGGGCGTGGTGCCCTGCGCCAGGTCGCCGAGCACCGTCGCCGAACCGGTCGTGCAGCGGCGGCCGACCGCGCGGTACTGCATGGGGGAGAGGTCCTGCGCCTCGTCCAGGACGACGTGGCCGAGCGAGTGGGTGCGGGCCACCAGGTCGTTCGCCTCGTCGATCAGAACGGCGTCGGCCGCCGACCACTTCGCGGACTTCACACTGCGGGCGGGCTTGGGGGCCAGGATCGCCTTCTGCTCGTCGGCGGTGAGGATGCCGTCGGCGTGCGCGGCGAGGAACTCGGGCTCGTTCAGCAGCCGCAGGACCAGCTTCGCCGGGTCCACCGGCGGCCAGATCTCCTTCACGGCCGCCTTCACGGCACTGTTGCGGGCCACCGCGTCCTGCACGCGGTCGTCGGGGGCCTCCCCGGCCTGCTCCATCCGTACGAGAACGGTGTGCGCGATCCGCTGCGGCAGCGCCTCGCGGGCGGCTCCGTACCGGATGTCGCGGTCCTTCAACTGCTCGACGATCTCGGCGAGTTCGTACGCCGGAATGCGCCAGCGGCGCGAACCGCGCACCACGACGATGGGCTCGGTGGGGACGGTGACGTGCGCCCAGACGGCCCGGCGGAGCACCTCGGCCATCCGGGCGTCGCCCTTGACGACGGCGGACTCGGCGGGGTCGGCTCCGCGTACCTCGACGTCCTTCGACACGAGGTCGTCCACCGTGGCCTGCTTCACCTCCAACTCGCCCAGAGCCGGGAGGACTTGCTCGATGTAGTGCAGGAAGGACTTGTTCGGGCCGATGACGAGGGTGCCGGTGCGGGCCAGGCGGTCGCGGTGGGCGTACAGGAGGTAGGCGACGCGGTGCAGGCCGACGGCGGTCTTTCCGGTGCCGGGCCCCCCTTGCACGCAGACGCTGCCGGAAAGACCCGACCGCACGATCTCGTCCTGCTCCGGCTGGATCGTCGCCACGATGTCGCGCATCGGGCCGACGCGGGGGCGCTCGATCTCGGCCTGGAGGAGCTTGCTGGTCCGCGCGCTCTCGGTCGGGTCGGTGAGGTGCTCGTCCTCGTACGCCGTCAACTCGCCGCCGGTGTAGCCGAATCGGCGGCGCAGCCCGATGTCCATCGGGTCCTTCTTGGAGGCGCGGTAGAACGGCTGCGAGACGGGCGCGCGCCAGTCGATGACCATCGGGTCGCCGTCGGCGTCGTGGACGTGCCGTCGGCCGATGTAGAACCGCTCGCCCTCGGCCCCCTCGGCGAGGTCGGCGCCGGGGGCGTGGAGATAGTCGAGACGGCCGAAGAAGAGGGGGGTGTGGGAGAGGTCGGCGAGGGCCTTGATGCGGTCGTCGATCTGGCGCTGGAGGACGGCGGCGGTGACCCAGTTCGCGGTGACGTCCTTGATGTCCAGGGCCTGGACGTCCTCGCGCATGGTGCGCAGCGCCGCGCGGGAGTCGGTGAGGTGGGTGCGCTCGCGGAGCAGGGGGTCGTTGGGGTCGTGCGTCTGCACGGGGTGCCTCCGGCGGTTTTGGCGGAGGGGGGATTTTAGCCGGGGGGTGGGTGCGGGGCGAGCGGTTTTTCCCCGGGCCCGCCCCAGCACCTCCCAAGGTCAGGCCGTCAGGAACGAGACGTCCAGCTTCGGCGTGCGCTCCTGGTCGGCCAGGATGTTCAGTTCCGTGATCCGGCCGTCCTCGCCCAGCGTGAAGGCCATCACCGAGTACAACCGGCCGTCGACCACCGCGACGATGCCCGGCATGTCGTTGACCAGGACCGGGCGGGTGAACGGCGCGAACTTGCGGAAGGTGTGGGCCTGTTCGGCCACCGCGCGCGCACCGCGCACCAACTTCGACGCCGGCAGCAGCCCCGCGTCCGCGCGCAGCAGCACGTCCGGGTCGAGCAGGGCGAGCAGCGCCTCGAAGTCGCCGGCCCGCGAGGCGGAGATCCACGCGTCGACCACCTCGCGCTGGCGCCCGCGGTCCGTCGAGGGAGAAGCGCCCTGGTCCTGCACCCGGCGCCGCGCCCGGCTCGCCAGCTGACGCGTCGCCGCCGCCGTCCGGTCGACGATTGGCGCGATGTCCTCGAAGGGCAGCGCGAACATGTCGTGCAGCACGAAGGCGAGGCGCTCGGCGGGCGCCAGGGTGTCCAGGACCACCAGAAGCGCGAGGCCCACCGAGTCGGTCAGCAGCGCCTCCTGTTCGGGGTCGACCACGTCCACCCGGCCGAGCACCGGATCCGGCACATGGACCGTCTCGTAGTCCCCGACGTCGAGCGCCGCCTCACGCCGCACACTGCGCGAACGCAGCATGTTCAGACAGACCCGTCCGACGATCGTGGTCAGCCAGCCGCCCATGTTGTCCACCGCGCCGCTGTCCGCGAGACTGGCCCGCAACCAGCCCTCCTGCACGGCGTCCTCGGCCTCGCTGAGCGAACCGAGCATCCGGTACGCCACCGCGCGCAGGTGCCCGCGGTGCTCCTCGAAGAGCCGGGCGAGGTGTTCGTGGTCGGCGCCGCCGCCGGAAGCGAGTTCGTCCATCGTCGTCATTCCTCCGTGGAGACGCGGGGCTCATACCCCGTAGGGGTTGGGGTCGGACCAAAGGAGTACGCGGGGTGTGGGCAGACTCAGCCCGGGGACCGATGTGCCAGGGTTGTCCGGAATCCATCATGGATACATGAGTACCGCGACCTTCACCCCAGCCCCCTCCGCCCGGCCCCCCAGAGGCGCCACCGCCTCGGGCGCCACGACCCACCGTACCCACATGATCGGCAATGCGGTCCGAGCCGCCAAGGTCATGGCAGGCGCCGCCTTCCGTGTCGTCGTCCTCGGGGAGTACGCGGAGGAGGCGGGTGTACACCGCAAGCGCTGACGCGGGTGCGAGCACCGTAAGTACTGGCGCGGATGTGCACCGCGAGTACTGAGGCGGGTGTGCGCCGCAAGCGCCGATGTCCTTCGCAATCCCCTTCCCGCTAGGGTCACTTCGTGTGACCGTACGCCCACACTCCGCGATTCCCGCCCTGGTGGCGAGCGCCGTCCTCGCGCTTTCGCTCACCGCGCTCGCCGTGCTCTGCGTCGCCCTGCGGATCCCCATGGCGGACGCCCTGGTCTACCGGGCGGAGGGCGCGGCCGTCGTCCACGGCACCGATCTCTACGGGTTCACCGTCACCGAGTGGCACCTGCCGGCCACCTACCCGCCGTTCGCCGCCCTGCTGTTCGTGCCGACCGCCTGGCTGCCGCTGCCGGTCCTCAAGGCCCTCTTCGTCGTCGGCAACGCCGCGCTGCTCGCGCTCCTGGTCCACCTCTCCTGCCGCTTCGCGGGTCTGAAGCCGCGCCTCGCGTACGTTCTTGCCGCGACCGCCGCCGGAATTTGGCTGGAACCCGTCTTCCAGACGCTGCTCTTCGGGCAGGTCAACCTGGCGCTCGCCTGCCTCGTACTCTGGGACCTGTCCCGGCCCACGGGCGCCGCCGGCAGGGGGTTCGCGGTCGGTGTGGCCGCCGGAATCAAGATCACGCCGCTGTTCTTCGTGCTGGGTCTGCTGGTCCGTGGGCTTCGCCGGGAAGCCGCCACCGCGCTCGTCGGGTTCGGGGTGACCGTGCTGGTCGGCGCGCTCGTACTCCCTTGCGCCAGCGTCGAGTTCTTCACCCGGCGGCTTTTCGAGACGGGGCGGGTCGGCAAGGCGTGGATCGTCGACAACCAGTCACTGCAAGGGCTCGTCGCCCGGCTTCTGCACACCGCCGAGCCGGGCGCGGCGTGGGCGGTGTGCGCTCTCGCCGTCGGCGGCGCCGGGCTGTGGGCCGCCCGCCGCGCCGATGAACGCCGGGCGCTGGTGGCGACGGCCTTCACCGCGCTGCTGATCTCGCCCATCAGCTGGTCGCACCACTGGGTGTGGTGCGTTCCCCTGATCGCGTTGCTGGCCGCCGAGGGGCATGCCCGTACGGCCGCCGCGCTCGCCGTCGTCTTCACCGCCCGCACCCTGTGGCTGGTGCCTCACGCGGGCGACCTCGACCTCCAACTCCCGTTGTGGCAACAGCCGTTGGCGTCTCCCTACGCACTGATGGGGCTTGCGGTGGTGGGGTGGGTGGCCGCCGGGGAGCGGACCGGTCAGCTGTCCGCGAGGAGTTCGTCCGCGTCCATGATCCGGTAGGCGTAGCCCTGTTCGGCCAGGAAGCGCTGGCGGTGGGCGGCGAAGTCCTGGTCGATGGTGTCGCGGGCCACCACCGAGTAGAAGTGCGCCTGGTGGCCGTCCGCCTTCGGGCGCAGTACGCGGCCCAGGCGCTGGGCCTCCTCCTGGCGGGAGCCGAACGTGCCCGACACCTGGATGGCGACCGTCGCCTCCGGCAGGTCGATCGAGAAGTTCGCGACCTTCGACACCACGAGCACGCTGATCTCGCCCTCGCGGAACGCGCCGAAGAGCTTCTCGCGCTGCGCGTTGGAGGTCTCACCCTTGATCACCGGCGCGTTCAAGTGCTCGCCCAGCTCGTCGAGTTGGTCGATGTACTGGCCGATGACCAGGATCTGCTGGCCCGCGAACTTCCGTACCAGCGCCTCCGTCACCTTGCGCTTCGTCGCGGTCGTCGCACAGAAGCGGTACTTCTCCTCCGTCTCGGCGGTGGCGTACGCGAGGCGCTCCGAGTCCGTGAGGTTCACCCGCACCTCGACGCAGTCGGCGGGCGCGATGTAGCCCTGCGCCTCGATCTCCTTCCACGGCGCGTCGAACCGCTTGGGGCCGATCAGCGAGAACACGTCCGACTCGCGGCCGTCCTCGCGCACCAGCGTCGCGGTCAGCCCGAGGCGTCGGCGGGCCTGGAGGTCGGCAGTGAACTTGAAGACCGGCGCGGGCAGCAGATGCACCTCGTCGTAGACGATCAGGCCCCAGTCGCGGGAGTCGAAGAGCTCCAGGTGCGGATAGACGCCCTTGCGGCGGGTCGTGAGGACCTGGTACGTCGCGATCGTGACCGGCCGGATCTCCTTGCGCGTCCCGCTGTACTCGCCGATCTCGTCCTCGGTCAGCGAGGTGCGCTTCACCAGCTCGTGCTTCCACTGGCGGGCCGAGACCGTGTTGGTGACCAGGATGAGCGTCGTCGCCTTCGCCTCGGCCATCGCGCCCGCGCCGACCAGCGTCTTGCCCGCGCCGCAGGGCAGCACGACCACACCGCTGCCGCCGTGCCAGAAGCCCTCGACGGCCTGCTTCTGGTACGGACGCAGCGCCCAGCCGTCCTCCGCGAGCTCGATGGGGTGGGCCTCGCCGTCGACGTACCCGGCGAGGTCCTCGGCCGGCCAGCCCAGCTTCAGCAGGGTCTGCTTGATCTGGCCGCGCTCGGAGGGGTGCACGGCGACCGTGTCGGCGTCGATGCGCGCCCCGACCAGTGGGGTGACCTTCTTCGACCGCAGGATCTCTTCGAGTACGGGCCGGTCGGTGGAGGTCAGCACGAGACCGTGCACGGGGTGCTTGGACAGCGTGAGGCGGCCGTAGCGGGCCATCGTCTCGGCGACGTCCACGAGCAGGGCGTGCGGCACCGGGTAGCGCGAGAACTCGACCAGCGCGTCGACGACCTGCTCGGCGTCGTGCCCGGCGGCCCGCGCGTTCCACAGGCCCAGCGGCGTCACCCGGTAGGTGTGGATGTGCTCGGGCGCCCGCTCCAGCTCCGCGAACGGCGCGATGGCACGACGGCAGGCGTCGGCCTGCTCGTGGTCGACCTCCAGGAGCAGGGTCTTGTCTGACTGGACGATGAGGGGTCCGTTCACCTGGGGCGTGTCCCTTCCGACGGATGGCCACCCTGGGGCGGGCGGGCAAACTTCCAGTCTGCCGCATCCGGAGGTGTGGCGGAGCCACCCGTGGTGGGGCCGGACGGGCTTGGGCGCCTCGCACCTGGTGGGGGCCGGACGGTGGCTTGTGCCCGGCTTGGCCGCCGGGCTGCTGTTCCTGCCCGACCGGGCGGCCGTACCCACAGGTCAGGACCGGTATCGATGCTTCCGGTCCAACACGGGGTGGCCCGAGGATAGGCCCCTGATCCCCACAGGTCTAAGGTCTGGAATCCAGAACCAGAACGATGGGGGGCGTCAGGCCGTGTACGAGGACGATGCGGTCATCGGCTGTCCCGGAGTGCTGCTCGTCGCCACTCGCGGAGCCGCCGGTCCCGGCGAGATCCTGGTGAGTGTCAGGGGCGGCTCCGAGGCCTTCCTCGCCTGGTCGGAGGAACCCCTCCCGAAGGGGGCGACCGTACTCGTGATCGGATCACGTGGCACCCGCCAGGTGGACGTCATCGAGTGGGCCGATCCGTTGGACGCGTTGGGCGGCGACGCCGCCGACGCCGGCTAAGGAGACAAAGGATGTTCGGTTACCGGGTTCCCGCCCCCGACGAGGCAATGCTGATCTCCGGTGGCAGGCGCGGCCTTGGGGGCGCCCCGTTCCGGGTAGTGACCGGCCACGGCAAGTTCGTCCTGCCGATCTTCCGCAAGACCCGCTTCCTCACGCTTTCGATGTGCGAGGCCGAGGTCACCGAGACCTGTGTGACCCGGCAGGGCATCGCGCTGCACGTGCGCGCCGTGATCGCGTTCAAGGTGGGCAACGACAACGAGAGCATCGTCAACGCGGGCCAGCGCTTCCTGTCCGACCAGGACCAGATGTCGGTCCTGACCGGCCGGATCTTCGCCGGTCACCTGCGGTCCATCATCGGATCGATGACCGTCGAGGAGATCGTCACCGAGCGGCAGAAGCTCGCCGCCGAGGTCCTGGAGACCTCCAAGACCGAGATGGCGAAGATCGGCCTGATCGTGGACTCGCTCCAGATCCAGTCGATCGACGACGGCGACGTCGGCTACATCGACGCGATGTCCGCGCCGCACAAGGCGGCCATCCAGCGCCAGGCCCAGATCGCGCAGGCGCAGGCCACCCAGGCCTCGGTGGAGGCGGAGCAGGTGGCCGCGCGCAACCAGGCCGAGTACGCCCGCCAGACCGCGGTCGTCAAGGCCGAGTACTCCGCCGAGGTCGACCGGGCCCAGGCCCACGCGGCCCAGGCCGGTCCGCTCGCGCAGGCGCACGCCCAGCAGGAGGTGCTCGCCGCGCAGACCGAGCTGGCCCAGCGCGCGGCCGAGCTCCGCCAGCAGCAGCTGGTCGCCGAGATCGTCAAGCCCGCGCAGGCCGAGGCCGAGCGCATCAAGGTCCTCGCGATCGCGGAGGCGGAGCGGATGAAGATCCAGGCCGAGGCCGCCGCGTCGTACGACCGGGTGGCGCTCGACCGGATGCTGATCGACCAGCTGCCGCAGATCGTGAAGGAGGCCGCGGGGGGCCTCGCGGGGGCGAACGTCAACGTGCTCAACGGGGCGGATGGCTTGGGCGAGATCGCGGCGGGGCTTGTCGGGCAGGGGCTGACGATTCTCGACTCCGTCCGGCAGAACCTGAGCGGGTCTGAGCCGCGTGGCGACAAGAGCGACCGGCAGCTCTCGCTGCCCGGTCTGCTCTCCGGCAACGCCGAGCGTGGTTCGGGCAAGGGGGATGGGCCGGTCAACGTCGACTAGGCGCTCCGCGGGGGGTGCGGGTCGTCGGGTCGTCGGGTGCGGGCTGCCCTCGGTGGGGTGGGGTGGGATGTTGGCTGCGGGTCGTGCGTGGTCGTTCGCGCAGTTCCCCGCGCCCCTCAACCCCGTTTCGGGGTGCGGACCGTGCGTGGTTGAGCGCGCAGTTCCTCGCGCCCCTTGGGTGGGTGGGTGGGTGGGGTGGGGTGTTGGCAGCGGACCGTGCGTGGTTGGTCGCGCAGTTCCCCGCGCCCCTTGAAGGGGCCCGATGTTGGCTGCGGGGCGTGCGTGGTTGAGCGCGCAGGTCCTCGCGCCCCTTGAAAGTGGGGGTCAGGCGGGGTCGTCGGCTAGTTCTGCTACGCCTGTGATGCGGTGCAGGGGGTAGGTGCGGACTTCGTCCGCCGTGTGGTCGTACGCGGTGACGAAGCCGCCCTCCACCCGTACCGGCGCGATGACCCGCTGGCTGGCGGCGCCCTCCGCGTTCACGTAGCCGATCCACACCGCCGAGCCGGTCATGGCCGCCGCCTGCACGGTGGCCAGCGTCTCGGCGGGCGAGGTGCGCGGCAGCGAGCCGTCGGTGCGGGCCGCCTCCGGCTCCTTGCGTACGACGGTGGCGGCCGTGTCGCCCGCGCGGATCGCGCGCACGGCCGCGTCGAGCAGCGTCTCGTCGGGCAGCGGCGGGCCGTCGGGAACCGGCACGGGCGCCGCGCGGCGCGGGGTACGACGGGAGTCGGCGCGGGTGATCACGACATCGCCCTCGGCGGACTCGGCGGCAGGCGCGTAGCCCATCGAGCGCAACCCGTCGAGCAGGGCGCCCGGTTCGGCCGTGGTGGCCAGGACCGTCGGGGCGAGCCGGCGCAGCCGCAGCGGCTGGCTGCGCTTGTCGGCGAGGATCTCGCCCAGCATCGATTCGTCGTCACAGCGCACATAGGCCGAGGCCACACCCACCCGCAGGTGGCCGTGTCGGCGGGCCACATCGTCGATCAGGTAGCTGAGCGGCTGCGGCACCGGCGTACGGCTGTGTTCGGTCAGGAAGGCCTGGAGGTCGGCGGCGGTCTGGCCCGCGTCGAGGGCGCGGCGCACCGAGCCGGGGGTGAAGCGGTAGACGGTGGCGCCGCCCTTGGACTCGATGTCGGCGAGCACCCCGAGCATCGCGGCGAGCGGTCTGCGCAGCGGGCCGGGCGCGACCGCCGTCAGATCGGCCTGGAGCAGTATGTGGTCGACGGGCTCGGGAAGATGCGGGGCGAGCGCCTGCGCGGCGAGGTGGCCGACGGCGTCGAGTTCGAGGGCGCCGGAGGCCGGGGTGAGCAGGGCGCGGCCGTGCGTGGTGAGCGCGCCCCGGCCGGTCAACCCCAGCAACTCGGCCTCGGACAGCGTCCATTGGGCGAGCCGCGAGCGCAGGTCGTCCGGGCCGCTGCGGGCCGGGTGCTCCCAGCGCAGCCGGTCGATCAGCGACTGGGGGTCCGGGGAGGTGGCGTCGGGCAGCGTCGCGAGCAGGGCGAGGACGCGACGGCGGACCTCGGGCGCGGGGGAGCGGTCGAGGTCGGGGCCGAGCGCGGCGAGGGTGCGGCCCTTGCTGTCCTGGTCGCCGACGAGCCCAGGCGTGCGGGTCGCGGCGAGCCAGGCCACGGCGAGCCGGCCCCACCGCTCGGCGGGCGGCAGCTCCAGCCAGTCGTCGTACTCGGGGGTCGGCGCGAACCGCTCGTCCGCCTCGCCGTCGGAGGCCAACAGGCCTGCCGCATAAGCGAGTTCGAGCCAGAACGCGGCGATCGGCTCGGAGACGTCGAGGGCGGTCGCGGTGCGCTTGAGATCCCGTACGGACAGACCGCCGGCCCGCAGCACGGCGGGGCCGCCCTCGTTCCACTCGGCGAGCAGGTCCTCGACGGTGGTCAGCGCGGTGAACGCCTGGCCCGCGGCGGCCGCGTCCACAGCCTGTGGACGGTACTCGCGCAGCGGCGCCACGGCGGGCGCCATCGGCTCGGGCGCCCGGTGCGCGCGCCCGGCGCGCAGGTGCAGAGCGACTTCGCGCGGCAGGACCAGGGTGCGCGGCGAGGCCGGGAGCAGCAGGCCGTGGTCGCGCAGCCAGCGCACGGGGGGCGGCGGATCGGCGGAGACCTCGCCGTACGGAGGCCCCCACACCAGGCGGTCCAGCACCGTCAGCGCTTCGGACGGGGCCGTGTCGAGCAGGGCGGCCATGCGGGTGCGGTCGGTGAACAGGGAGGTCAGCGCGGCGATCGCGGAGACCGGGTCGTGGGTGGCCGGCAGCCCCGCCGCCCGGAGGATCTCCTGGACGCGGCCCGGCGACATTCCCGAGATCGCCTCGGCGACGGTCGGCCCGAGGCCCGTGGCGGAGAGGTGCGTGGGGGAGGGCGCGAGCAGTTCCCGGGCGGTCCGCACGAGCCGCAGCCGGTCGTCGCCGCCCCACACGAGCGCCTGCTCGCGCAGCGCCGCGACCGCACCGGGCAGCGCGTCCTCGACGGCCTGATCGCCGTCGTCCCCCGCGAGCAGGCTCCGTACGGTGTCGTACGGGGCCGGGTCGGGTGCGACGGCGAGGGCCTGGGCGGTCTGGAGGGCGAACGTGTCGAGCCGTTCAAGGGCGCGGACGACGGAGGCCCTGGTGGCGGCCCTGGTGGCGAGCTGGGTGAGGTCGCCGGGGACCGGGCTGAGCAGGTCGGGGCGGGTCCGCAGCAGGGCGGCGAGCGAGTCGTCGGTGCGGACGCGCAGCGCCTCGGCGAGGGTGCGGGGTGCCGAGGCAGCCCTGCTCGTCGTGCCGGCCGTGCCGGTCGTCGTGTCGGGCACGTGCGCCTCCTGATTGCGCTGGCCGGTCCCCATCCGCCCCACGTTAGCCGCTGCGCGCTACCGTCAGGAGCCAGAGCCGGTGTCCAAAACGCGACCGGACCGGCGGACGGCGGCTCTCAGGGAGGCTGAGGGTCCCCCTGCTCCTCAAGAGCTCGGGGGGCGGGGCGGGGACCGCGGAGGGGAAGCGCGCGTGGGGATCGAGAGCGACCAGCTGGTCTACGACTACCTGAGCCGGGTGGGCGACCTGGCCCAGCAGCGTCAGCTGCCGTCCGGGGACCGGATGCGGCTGGTGTCGGCGCTGCGCAACGACATCGACCGGCAGCGGGCGAAGTACGCGACTGAGACGCCGGCGACGGTGCGGCGGATCCTCGGGCGGTTCGGGACGCCGGAGGAGGTCGTGGAGACGGCGGCGTCGGGGTCCGGCACCCCGTACGTCGCCCCGCCCGCGGAGCCCGAGCCGGGCGTGCCGGCCCAGCGCGACCGGCTGTTCCCCGGCCGGGGAAAACGCGTTCCGCGCCCGCGCGGGGCCGATGAGGCGGCACCGCCCGTCGTGCCCTCGCCGCCGCATCTGGCGGGCATGGACGAACTCGGCGCGCAGGGCGTCGAACCCGACTGGTGGCGGGTGCAGCCCGGCCCGCTCGGTGGTGCGGGTGACTCCGTCGCGGGGTTCGTGGGCGGGGTGGAGATCCCGGAACTGCTGAAGCCGCCGCTGGAAGAGGAGGAGGCGGAAGCCGTCGCGGTGGAGGCCGACGTCGATGCCGATGTCGATGTCGAATCGCCGCGGCGGGGCCGACTGCGCCTGCGCCGCGCCACCCGCCCCGGGGGCGGCGTGACGAACCCCCTCCTGCTGTTCGCGGCGGCGCTGCTCGTGGCGGGAGCGCTGTTCGGCCTGTGGCTGGCGCTGGGCGCGGGCTGGCTCCTGGCGTACGCGTCCCGCAGGCTCAGCCGCGCGGAGGTGAAGTGGGCGGTCCTGGGCATGCCGGGCCTGACGCTCCTGGGCGGCCTGGTCTGGCTCTGGGGCCGCCAGGACGGACGCTGGGGCGACCCGATCGCCCAGGGTGAGATGGGCGCGGCGCTGAGCGGTATGTGGCCGTGGCTCATCAGGGTGGCGGCGGTGACGTCGGCGGCGTTCTTGGTGTGGCGGGCGCGGAGGGGTGGGCGGTAGGGGGTGTCCCCCCTGGGCGGTTAGGGGCGTTCTCCCCACCCCCGCCCCTTCCTTCCCGAGACCCTCCGGGGGATCGCGCCGGGGCGGGCCCCCGGCGCGGCCGGGCGCGCGCGGCGTCTGGGCACAATGGCTCGCATGCCCACGAACGTGCCCACGGTCGGCTTCGACCTCGACATGACCCTGATCGACACACGACCCGGTATCCACGCCGTCTACCAGGAGCTTTCCGCCGCGACCGGGACGTTCATCGACGCCGACCAGGCTGTCGGCCGGCTCGGGCCGCCGCTGGACTGGGAGCTGCGGCACTGGTTCCCCGAGGAGCTCATAGCCGAGATGGTCGTCAAATACCGTGAGATCTACCCCAGGCGCGCGATCCTGCCCTCGCCCGCGCTGCCCGGCGCGGCCGACGCGGTGCGCGCGGTGCGGGAGCTCGGGGGGCGCGCGGTCGTCGTCACCGCCAAGAACGCGCCGCAGGCCAGGCTGCACCTCGACCACCTCGGCATCGTCCCGGACGAGGTCGTCGGCGGGCTCTGGGCCGAGGGCAAGGCGACCGCGCTGCGCGAGCACGGCGCCGCGGTGTACGTCGGCGACCACCTCGGCGATGTGCTCGGGGCGCGCGCCGCGGGCGCCCTGTCGGTCGCGGTGCCGACCGGGCCGATCGGCGCGGACGAGCTGCGCGAGGCCGGTGCGGACGTCATCCTCGGCGATCTGACGTCATTTCCGGCCTGGTTGAAGGGTTACGTGGCCGAAGGGGCTTGACAGCGAGGCCTCGCACTTACGTACAGGTCGGGCCCCTCAAGCCGCCCGCCGGGCACCTCAGGTACGTGCCTGGCGGCGCTGCGCCGCGATGGAACGCAGCACGCCCGCGCCCGCGATCAGGAAGCCGACGCCCATCAGCATGCAGACGAGATAGGCGAAC
Source organism: Streptomyces sp. NBC_01431 (assembly GCF_036231355.1). Lineage (NCBI taxonomy): Bacteria > Bacillati > Actinomycetota > Actinomycetes > Kitasatosporales > Streptomycetaceae > Streptomyces > Streptomyces sp. NBC_01431. The sequence continues at coordinate 3,694,486 of NZ_CP109496.1, read as the reverse complement.
GACGGGAACGGCGCGGTGTGCAGGAACAGCGGCGCCACCGTGACCAGCGTGGCGAGCGCGCCGACGAAGAAGACGACGGCGCCGACGCGAACCAGCCGATCACCGGGGCCGGGGGCGTCGTGGTCGGTCCTGGCTTGGGTTTCGGTACTCACCCCGCCAGGGTAGTTCCCCTGCACGTAAGGACAGGCCGGGACGTCTTGTCAGCAGCCCCTGGACCATTAGCCTTGGTGTCGGCGGGTCGGAAGGCGACCCGCTGTAGTGCTATCCAGAGCCGTTTTTCGGCGCCCCGCACACAACGACGAGTACGAGGACGAGGACAGACGTGCCCACCGGCAAGGTCAAGTGGTTCAACAGCGAGAAGGGCTTCGGCTTTCTCTCCCGGGACGACGGCGGCGACGTCTTCGTCCACTCCTCCGTGCTCCCCGCTGGAGTCGACGCACTCAAGCCCGGACAGCGCGTCGAGTTCGGCGTCGTCGCCGGACAGCGCGGTGACCAGGCCCTTTCCGTCACGGTCCTTGACCCGGCCCCGTCGGTGGCCGCGGCCCAGCGCCGCAAGCCCGATGAACTGGCCTCCATCGTGCAGGACCTGACGACACTGCTGGAGAACATCACGCCGATGCTGGAGAAGGGCCGCTACCCCGACAAGGCGGCGGGCAAGAAGATCGGCGGCCTGCTGCGGGCGGTCGCCGACCAGCTGGACGTGTAACGCCGTTACACCCGGGGGACGCGCAACGCCGTCACACCTGGGGGACGAAACCGAGCGCATCGCGGCCGAGGGGCGGAACGAGCCCCTCGGCCGCGGCGCGTGTCAGCAGCCCGCGCACCGCGGCGTAGCCGTCCTCGCCGAGGTCGGCGGTGAACTCGTTGACGTAGAGCCCGATGTGCCGGTCGGCCACCGCCGGGTCCATCTCCTGCGCGTGCTCCAGTACGTACGGCCGGGACGCCTCGGGATCGTCCCAGGCGGCCCGCACGGAGGTCCGGGCAGAGGCGGCGAGCAGCCGCAGCGTGTCCGCGCCGAGCGAGCGCTTGGCGATGATCGCGCCGAGCGGGATGGGCAGCCCGGTGGTCTGCTCCCAGTACTCGCCCATGTCGGCCAGTGAGTGCAGCCCGTACTGCTGGTAGGTGAACCGCGCCTCGTGGATGACGAGTCCGGCGTCGACCCTGCCGTCGCGCACCGCGGGCATGATCTCGTGGAACGGCATCACCACGACCTCGCCGACTCCGCCGGGTACGACGTCCGCGGCCCAGAGGCGGAACAGCAGGTACGCCGTCGACTTCTCGCTCGGTACGGCGACGGTCCTGCCGGTGAGTCCCCCAAGCTCTCGGCCGCGCTTGAGCAGGGAGGTGCCCCCATCGTCCGGTTCCCGGGTGAGGACCAGCGGGCCGCAGCCCCGGCCGAGCGCGCCGCCGCACGGCAGCAGCGCGTACTCGTCCAGGACCCACGGCAGCACCGCGTACGACACCTTGAGCACGTCGAACTCGCCGCGTTCGGCCATGCCGTTGGTGATGTCGATGTCGGCGAACGTGACGTCCAGGGCGGGCGCGCCGGGTACCCGGCCGTGCGCCCAGGCGTCGAAGACGAAGGTGTCGTTCGGGCAGGGAGAGTAGGCGATCTTCAACGGCTCAGACGGGCTCATGGCTGGTCCAACTCTCCAGTACGGGCGGGAACTTCCCGAACGCCTCGGTGAGCGCGGCGAGCGCGTCACCGATCCGCCAGGCCGAACGGTCACGCGGGCCAACGGAGTTGGAGACCGCGCGGATCTCCAGTACCGGCACTCCGAACCGGTCGGCGGCCTCGGCGACACCGAAGCCCTCCATCGCCTCGGCGGCGGCGGACGGGTGGCGGGCCAGCAGCTCGGCGGCCCGTTCGGCGGTGCCGGTCGCGGTCGTGACGGTGAGGACCGGGCCCACCAGGGCGCCGAGCGCCCGCGCCACCGCGCGGGTCAGGGGTAGGTGGGGGTGCAGCGTGTCGCGCCCGAAGCCGAGCGCGGTGACGGGGATGAAGCCGTCGGCCGAGCCGGCGCCCAGATCGGCCGCGACGATCTCGGAGGCGACGACGAGGGAGCCGAGCGGGGCGGGGAATCCGCCCCCGATCCCGGCCGAGACGACCAGGTCGTACGGGGCCGTGGCGAGCGCGGCGGCGGCACCGGCCGCGGCGGCCGCGGGACCCACCCCGGCGGCCAGCACATCGACGCGGTGCCCGCCGGAACCGCGCCAGCGAACGGGCGGCGTCGGGCTGGTGGGGCGCGAAGGAGCGGGCCGGACCCCGGACGAGGCGGGTGCGCGTACGGGTGAGGGGTCCGTCTCCGGCGAGGCAGGTGCGGCGGGCGCGTGTTCTGCTTCGGGCTCCGTGTCCAGGGGCGTGTAGCCGGCGAGCGCGAGGCCGGCGGCGACGGAGTTCGCCTCCGCCGCCACCGCGGTCACGACCAGTACGCGCATCAGGCGGAGCCCGGTCGTCAGGAGTTGGTGTGCTTGAGCGTGAAGCTCCAGACCGACTCGGGCTTGTTGTCCTTGTCGACCTGCACGATGCTGACCTTCTTCTCCTTCGGCGCGGCGCCCTGCCCGCCGGTGGAGAAGACGTCGGCGCCCGGGAAGCTCCGGTACGTCTGGCTGGACGCCTCGGTGATCGGGCTGCCGTCGAGCAGCGCGATCCACTTGCTGCCGTTCTCGACGACCTTGGGGTCGACGCCGAGGCGCAGGGTCGCGCCGGGCGCGTAGTCGATCGACGTGGCGTTCTTGACGCCGCTGAGGCAACTGGTGAGCTTGTCCTCGGCGAGCGGCTTGCCGTCGCCGCGGCAGGAGGCCTCGGTGTTGACGGAGTTCGTGCCGACCGTCACGGTCGCGAGAGGCGTCGGCTTGTCGCAGGCGGAGAGGACGAGGAGTCCGGCGGAGGCGGCGGCGAGTGCGACGCCGACCCGGCGGGTCCTACCGGAAGTGAACGCAACGGTCATGGGCCGAAGGCTATCGGTCGCCCCGAGCCAAGCCGCGCGGGGGTGCGAAGTGGTGTGTCGGACGGGCCGCGCGCGCCTGTTCAGGCCACCCGCGCGTGAGGCGTGCCCCGGCGCGCCGCGCCGAGCAGGGGCCGTACGGAGACGGCGGCGCCCAGGGCGAGCAGGCCCGCGGCCACCACCATGCCCAGGACGCCGTTGAGCGGGAGCGCGATGCCGATGGCGCCGCCGAGGACCCAGGCCATCTGGAGCAGCGTCTCGGAGCGGGCGAAGGCGGACGTACGGACCTCCTCCGGCACGTCCCGCTGGATCATCGCGTCCAGGGCCAGCTTGGCCAGCGCCTGCGTGAAGCCGGCCGTCGCGCCGAGCACGGCCACCATCGGGCCGCCGAAGAACGCGGCGGACAGCACCGCGACGCCCAGCGCGATCGTCAGCATCGTCACGATCAGCACCTCGGGTCCGCGCGCCCGCAGCAGCGAGCCGACCGCCGTGCCCAGCGCGTTTCCGACCCCCGCCGACACGCCGACGATGCCGAGCGAGACCGCCGCGCTCTGCCCGGCGAGCGGGTACTCGCGCAGCAGGAACGCCAGGAAGAAGATCAGGAATCCGGAGAGCGCGCGGAGGGCGGCATTGGCGTACAGACCGTTCTGGACGGACACGCCGACCGTGCGCAGGCTGGGTTTCTGGCCACCCCGGTCGGAGAGCCGCGCCTTGTGCTCGCCCTTCGCCGAGTCGACCTTGTGGGGCAGCGTGAAGGCCAGGAACGTACCGCCGGTGAAGACGCAGAACGCCCCGTAGAGCGGCCATTCGGGGCCGATGCGGGAGAGCCCGGCGCCGATCGGCGCGGCGGCTCCCGTCGCGAGCAGCCCGGCGAGGGTGACCCGCGAATTCGCCTTCACCAGGGAGAAGCGGGGCGGCAGTAGTCGCGGCACCACGGCGCTGCGGACCACGCCGTACGCCTTCGACGCGACCAGCACCCCGAGCGCCGCCGGGTAGAGCTCAAGGCCGCCGGTGGCGACCGCGCCGGACATGGTCAGGGCCAGCAGGGCGCGGGCGAGCATCGCACCGGCCATCGCGGCGCGGCGGCCGTGCGGCATCCGGTCGAGGAACGGGCCGATGACGGGCGCCAGGAGAGTGAACGGCGCCATGGTGATGGCGAGGTAGAGGGCGACCCGGCCGCGCGCCTGGTCGGTCGGTACGGAGAAGAAGACGGTCGAGGCGAGCGCCACGGTGATCATGACGTCGCCGGCGCCGTTCACCGCGTGCAGCTCGATCAGTTTGCCGAGCCCCGACTCACCGGCGCCGTGGGCGTGTGTGGCTTTTCTGATCGATCGGGCCGTGCCCGTGAAGGGCAGATGCAGGGCGCGACCGACCGCCCGGCCCGCCCTGCGCAGGCGGCCCGGCCCGTCCGGCGACCCCGACGACCTTGCGGTTGTCACCCCGTCATAGTGCCCCAAGCCCGTCCGACCCGAACCGGGATTCGGACGTGCAGGTGGGCCGGGGGCCACGAAGGGGGTAGCGTGACAGGCGCGCCGCCCGCGGCTGCCCATGGCCGCGCGCCTTCCCGCGATCCCGCAGAATGGATTGCAGAAGGTGCGCCCCCGAGCTCGTCACGAGCACAGGGGTCCCCCGGCCAGAGAACTGGACAGCTGCTGGGCAGTTGATCGCTCGGGCGCGGACGTTGACGCGGCCCCCTGGTCCGCTCCGCCCGCCACCCGTACGGATTCGGCTCCCCGGCGCACCCGTGAGACGGCGTAGGAGAGAAGCGAGACCTGTGAGTGCTGCGACGACGCGAAGCCGTACCCCTGACCGCCTGTGCGCCGAGGCGGTCGACCTAGCCCGCGAGGCGGCGGAGGAAGCCGCCGCGCCCGGTGTGGTCGGCGAGCATGTGGCCCTGGTTTCGGAGGGCGACCGGGTCGTCACGCACTTCTTCGAGTGCATGGAACTGGGCTACCGGGGCTGGCGCTGGGCGGTGACCGTCACCCGGGCCTCCCGCGCCAAGCTGATCACCCTGGACGAGACGGTCCTGCTGCCCGGACCGGACGCCCTCCAGGCACCCGAGTGGGTGCCGTGGAGCGAGCGACTGCGCCCCGGTGACATGGGCCCCGGCGACCTGCTGCCCACCGAGGCCGACGATCTGCGCCTGGAGCCCGGTTACTCCGGCGAGGACGCCCCGCCGCCGAACTCCGCGGTCTCCGAGGAGCTGGCCGAGCGGGTCGAGGCGGAGGACGCCGAACTGGTGGCCCCGGCGACGACCACCCGCGGCTCCATCGCGGCCGTCGCCGAAGAACTCGGCATGCGACGGGCGCGGATCCTGTCGCGGTACGGGCTGCACGCGGCGGCCGACCGCTGGGAGGAATCCTTCGGCGGCAAGACCGCGATGGCGCAGGCGGCGCCGGCGTCCTGCGTGTCCTGCGCGTTCCTGGTCCCCATCGCGGGGTCCCTGTCGCAGGCCTTCGGTATCTGCGCCAACGAATTCGGTCCGGCGGACGGGCACGTCGTGGCGCTGGACTACGGGTGCGGTGGGCACTCCGAGGCGGCGGTCATGCCGAAGCCGCCGCGGCCGGCCCCGCCCGTCCTGGACTCGGTCGCGCCGGATCCGTTCCCGCTGCATCCCGTGCGGGACGAGGGGTCTGTGTCGGAGGCGACGGACGCGGGGTCTGACGACCTGGGCCACTCGTAGCCCCCTGAGGGGCTGCGCCCCTCGAACCCCGGCGGGCCGTTCGCCCCGGTGCGGGTCGTTTGTGGCCGGTCGCGCAGTTCCCCGCGCCCTTTTCGGGGCTGCGCCACCGGTGTCCCTCCGGGGCTTTGCTCCGGCCGGGGGCTGTTCGCTCGGGTGCGGGTCGTTCGTGGCTGGTCGCACAGTTCCCCGCGCCCCTTTCTGGGCGCCACCCACCAGGGCGGGGTGGAATCTCTGGAATCGGGGAGGGGCGGGGTGGGGGAATTCAAGGTCTCGTGGCCCGCGCGGTACCTTCGGGCCGCATCCACTTCCCGGCACCACCGGGACGGACAGAGCGGAGTACGGCGTGATCGTCAAGGCGATGGCGGCCGAAGGGGCCGACCCCTTCGGCACGGCACGGCTGCGCCGCGGGGTGCTGAACGCCTGGGGCGGGGGCCCGGCCAGGTTCCGCGAGGACGCCAACGCCGAGGAGGACCTCGCTCTCGGCGGCTACCGAGACCGCCTCGTCGTCGAGCTGGCCCAGAACGCCGCCGACGCCGCCGCCCGCGCCCGCACCACCGGCCGGCTGCGGCTCACCCTGCACGCCGCCGACCACGACACCCCGGCCGTGCTCGCCGCCGCGAACACCGGCGCCCCCCTGGACGCCGCCGGCGTCGAGTCGCTGTCCACCCTGCGCGCCTCGGCCAAGCGCGCCGACACCGACGCGGCCGTCGGACGCTTCGGCGTCGGGTTCGCCGCGGTGCTCGCCGTCAGCGACGAGCCCGCCGTGGTGGGCCGCACCGGGGGCGTGCGCTGGTCGCTCGCCGAGGCCCGCGAGCTGGCCGCCGACGCCGCCCAGGCCAGCCCCGGCCTCGGCGACGAGCTGCGCCGCCGCGACGGACACGTACCGCTGCTGCGGCTGCCGCTGCCCGCCGAGGGCGCCGCACCGGACGGCTACGACACCGTCGTGGTGCTGCCGCTGCGCGACGGCACCGCGGAGGATCTGGTGCGCCGCCTCCTCGACGGCATCGATGACGCGCTGCTCCTCACACTGCCCGGACTGACCGAGATCGTGGTCGAAACCCCGGACTCCACACGGGTGTTGACGCGATCTGTGCACGACGCGTACGTGCACATCGACGACAGCCGCGACGGGACCGTCCACCGCTGGCGGACCGTCAGCCATCACGGGCCGATCGGCAAGGAGCTGCTCGCCGACCGCCCCGTCGAGGAGCGGCTGCGGCCGCACTGGACGGTGACGTGGGCGGTCCCGGTGGACGACGAGGGCGCGCCCGAGCGGCCCCGTACCGCAGCCGTCGTCCACGCGCCGACCCCCACCGACGAGCCGCTGGGCGTACCGGCGCTGCTGATCGCGTCGTTCCCGCTCGACACCGCTCGCCGCCACCCCGCGCCCGGCCCGCTCACCGACTTCCTGGTGCAGCGCGCGGCCGACGTGTACGCCGAACTACTCGGTGGATGGGCGCCGGTGACGACCGGCACGCTCGACCTGGTGCCGGGGCCGCTCGGCCGGGGCGCGCTGGACGGCGCCCTGCGCGCGGCTGTCCTGGAACGCCTGCCCCGCACCGCGTTCCTCGCGCCCGCCGCGCCCACCGAGGAACTCCTCGCGCTGCGCCCGTTCGAGGCGGAGGTCGTAGAGGGCGCGGGCGCCGACACGGTGCGCGTCCTCGCCGAAGTGCTGCCCACCCTGCTCCCGGCCGGTCTCGAACGACGCCCGGAACTAAGGGCGTTGGAGGTCGGACGGCTCCAGCTCGGCGACGCCATCGAGCGCATCGCCGGGGCTGAACGCGCCCCCGAGTGGTGGTACCGGCTCTACGACACGCTCGCCGGGGTGGACCCCGACCGGCTGTCCGGCCTCCCGGTGCCGCTCGCGGGCGGCCGTACCGCCATCGGCCCCCGGCAGGTCCTGCTGCCGTTCGCCGACACGCCGCGTGACCTCGGCCGCCTCGGCCTGAAGGTCGCCCACGCGGACGCCGCGCACCCTCTGCTCGAAAAGCTGGGCGCGCTGCCCGCCACCCCGCGCGCCGTCCTGACGACTCCTCAGGTGCGGGCCGCGGTCGCCGGATCCCTCGACGCCGGGGAGGTCTGGGACGAGGACGCCCTCGACGCCGACGAACTCGCCGACACCGTCCTGGCGTTGGTGCGCGACGCCAACCTCGCCCCCGGTGACGAACCCTGGCTCGGCGCGCTCGCGCTGCCCGACGAGGACGGTGAACTCGCCCCGGCGGGGGAGCTGGTCCTGCCCGGGTCGGCCTTCGCCGCGGTCATTCGGGAGGGTGAACTCGCCGAAGTGGAACGGGAGTTGGCGGGACGTTGGGGCGAACAGCCGCTCACCGCGTGCGGGGTGCTCGCCACCTTCGCCCTGGTGCGCGCCACCGATGTCGTCCTCGATCCTGACGAACTGGAGCCCCGTGACGGCGACTTCGCCGAACCCGACGACGCGGGGCTGCTCGACGCCGTGGACGTCTGGTGCGAGGACGTCCTCGACCGGCTGCCGGACTCTCCGGTCCCGCCGGTCGCCACCGAGATCGTCGCCGTACGCGATCTCGATTTGGTGGACGACGACGCCTGGCCGCAGGCGCTCGCCCTGCTCGCCCAGCCGCCGCTGCGGGACGCCCTGATCCAGCCAGTGCGGGTGCTGCTGCCCGACGGCACGACCGAGTCCGTACGCCCCTACACCGCGTGGTGGCTGCGCGATCACCCGGTGCTCGGCGGCCGGCGCCCCGCCGGTCTGCGCGCGGCGGGCTCCGACCCGCTGCTCGCCGGTCTGTACGAGTCCGCGGACGCGACCGGTTTCGAGGACGCCCAGGTCCTGCGGGCGCTCGGGGTGCGGACCTCGGTGGCGGTGCTCCTGGACGAACCGGGCGGCGCGGCGGAGCTGTTGGGCCGCCTGGCCGACGAGGACCGTCCGGTGCCGGCTTCCCAACTCCATGCCCTGTACACGGCGTTGGCGGACCTCGACCCCGATCAGGTCACGCTGCCCGACGAGCTGCGGGCCGTGGTGGACGGCGAGGTCCGGGTGGTCGACGCGGCCGACGCGATGGTCGCGGACGCCCCCGACCTGCTGCCGCTGGCGGGCGGCGCGGCCCTGCTGCCGGTCGCCCCGGCGCGGGCGGGCGAACTCGCGGAGCTGCTTCAGGTGGGGCGGCTGAGCGAGTCCGCGGACGCCGAGGTGACGACGGCGGGGGTCGAGCGTGCGGTGCCGGATTCGGTACGGGCGCTGCTCGGCGCGGCCACGCCTTCGACGTACGTCGAGCACGAGTCGCTGATGGCGGGCGGGACGGAACTGGACTGGCGCCGGCCGGTCGACGGCACGGTCCACGCGGCGACCCTGGAGGGCGTCGCGGCGGGCCTGGCCTGGGCCGCCGGCCAGTGGCCCCGCCGCTTCGAGGTGGCGGCGCTCCTGGAGGACCCGTCACGGACGGAGGAGTTGGCCAGGGACCGCTGGTTCGACTAGTTCCCTGTCTAGTCCGGCCAGCGGCGGGTCACCCAGCGCCAGGTCAGTTCCAGCAGGGCGGACGCCACCACCGCGATGCCGACGGCAGTCCACGGCAGCACCGCCCCCACCAGCTTCAACGCGAAGAAGTGCTGCAACCACGGCACCGCGAGCACCAGCAGGAACGCCACGCCCATCGACACCACCAGGGCGACGCGCCACCACGTGTAGGGCCGCGCGATGATCGCCAGGACCCACATCGAGACCAGGAAGAGGGTCAGCGTGGTGACGCTGGTCTCCGCGTCCAGCTCGCCCGGTCCCGAGTAGTACGCCCGCGCGATGAGGTACGTCACGAACGTGGCCACCCCCGCGATGACCCCGCTGGGGATCGCGTACCGCATCACCCTGCGCACGAAGTGCGGTTTGGCGCGCTCCTTGTTGGGGGCGAGCGCGAGGAAGAACGCCGGGATGCCGATGGTGAAGGTGGAGAGAAGGGTCAAGTGCCTTGGCAGGAAGGGGTACTCGACCTGGGAGCAGACCACCAGGACCGCCAGCAGGACCGAGTACACCGTCTTCGTCAGGAACAGCGTCGCCACCCGCGTGATGTTGCCGATCACCCGGCGGCCCTCCGCCACCACCGAAGGCAGCGTCGAGAAGCTGTTGTTCAGCAGCACGATCTGGGCCACGGCCCGCGTCGCCTCCGAGCCGGAGCCCATGCTCACGCCGATGTCGGCGTCCTTGAGGGCGAGGACGTCGTTGACGCCGTCGCCCGTCATCGCGACGGTGTGGCCGCGGGACTGGAGGGCGGCGACCATGTCGCGCTTCTGCTGCGGGGTGACCCGGCCGAAGACCGCGTTGGCGTCGAGGGCATCGGCCATCTCGGCCTGGTCGGTGGGGAGTTGGCGGGCGTCGAAGGTGTTGGCCGCGCCGGGCAGGCCGAGCTTCGCGGCGACCGCGCCGACGGACACCGCGTTGTCGCCGGAGATGACCTTGGCCTTGACGTTCTGCTCCTCGAAGTAGCGCAGAGTGTCGGCGGCGTCGGGCCGCAGCCTTTGTTCGAGGACGACCAGCGCGGTGGGCCTGGTGTCGGAGGCGATGGCCGGGTCGTCGAGTTCGCGCGAGGAGCCGGCCAGGAGCAGGACGCGCAGGCCCTTCTCGTTGAGGGTGTCGATCTCGGTCAGCACCGGGTCGCCCGGCTTCAGCAGCACGTCCGGCGCGCCAAGCAGCCAGGTGCTGTTCTCGCCGTCGCCCTCACTGAACGCGGCGCCGCTGTACTTGCGGGTCGAGGAGAACGGCAGCGACTCGGTGCAGCGCCACACCTCGCTGTCGGGGTAGGCGTCGATGATCGCCTGGAGGGAGGCGTTGGGCCGGGGGTCGGACTCGCCGAGCGCGCCGAGCACCTTGCGTACGTACGCCTCGTCCGAGCCGTTCAGCGGGCGGAGCTCGGTGACGTCCATGCCGCCCTCGGTGAGCGTGCCCGTCTTGTCGAGGCACACCACGTCGACGCGGGCCAGGCCTTCGATGGCGGGGAGTTCCTGGACCAGGCACTGCTTGCGGCCCAGGCGGATGACGCCGATCGCGAAGGCGACCGAGGTGAGCAGGACCAGGCCCTCGGGGATCATCGGGACGATGCCGCCCACGGTGCGGGCGATGGAGTCCTGGACGTTGTTGTCCTTCACCACGAGCTGGCTGATGACCAGGCCCAGGGCGGTGGGGATCATCATCCACGTGACGTACTTGAGGATGGTGGAGATGCCGCTGCGCAGCTCGGAGTGGACGAGGGTGAACCGGCTGGCCTCCTCGGCCAGTTGAGCCGCGTACGCCTCGCGGCCGACCCTGGTGGCGGTGAACGCGCCGCCGCCCGCGACCACGAAGGCGCCCGACATCATCTTGTCGCCGGGCTTCTTGAGGACCGGATCGGCCTCGCCGGTCAGCAGGGACTCGTCCACCTCCAGGCCGTCCGCCTCGACGGCCTCACCGTCCACCACGATCTTGTCGCCGGGCCCGAGTTCGATGACGTCGCCGAGCACGATCTCGGAGGTGGAGATCTCGGCGGCCCGGCCGTCGCGCCGCACGGTGGGCCTGGCCTCGCCGATCACCGCGAGGCCGTCCAGGGTCTTCTTGGCTCGCATCTCCTGGATGATGCCGATGCCGGTGTTCGCGATGATCACGAAGCCGAAGAGGCTGTCCTGGATCGGCGCCACCACGAGCATGATCGCCCAGAGCACGCCGATGATCGCGTTGAAGCGGGTGAAGACGTTGCCGCGGACGATCTCCGCGGTGGAGCGGCTGCTGCGGACGGGTACGTCGTTGACCTCGCCGCGCGCCACCCGCTTGGCGACCTCGGCCGTCGTCAGTCCCCCCGCGCGCCCCGCCGGTTGGGGGAGCTTCACGGGATGGACGGGGTCGAGTTCCGCCCCGGCGTCGATGTTGGCGCGCTGCGTCATGATTTCGACGGTACGGGGGGACGGGGCGCTTCACCTGCCGGGACGGCCGAACATCCGACCCTGGGAGGAGACGGATGGTCCTCTGGCGGTACGTGGGTCCCGCGCGTTGGTGACTTTCGGCTCTTGCGCCTATTCGTCCTTGGCTTCCTGTTGGGCGGCGTGCCGCTTCAGCGCCGCGTCGCGGCCGCGGACGTACCAGATGCCGATGAGGCCGAGCCCGCCGCCGGCCAGGCAGGTCCACACCCACCACAGGTGGCCGTGCGAGTCGAACCAGCCGTAGAAGGGGAGCTGGACGAGGAAGAGGACGAACCAGAGGATCGTGCCGCCGGTGATGGTGGCGACCACGGGTCCCTCAAGGGGCTCCGGCGCCTCGTGCTGGGGTGATCCCATGGAAAACGCGGGCATGCGATCAGTGTAGGGCGCGCCCTGTCCACGCCCTCTGCGGACGGCCGCGTACAGGCCCCCCATGGGTCTACGCGCGGAGATGGTGATCTTCGACCTATGTATTCATACTGAAACGGCTTACGGCTGACTCATTCTGTTCGTTAAAACGTCCAAAGAAGTTCGGGTACGTGCCGTTTCCCTGCCCCCGTCACCACTGAGGTTCCGCATGAACGGCCTGGACCGCTACTTCAAGATCTCTGAGCGCGGCTCCTCGATCGCCCGCGAGATCCGTGGCGGATTCGCGACCTTCTTCGCGATGGCGTACATCATCGTGCTGAACCCGATCATCCTCGGCAGCGCCAAGGACATGTACGGGCATCAGCTCGACAGCGGACAGCTGGTCACCGCGACCGTGCTCACCGCCGCCTTCACCACCCTGCTCATGGGCGTCATCGGCAACGTCCCGATCGCGCTGGCGGCGGGTCTCGGCGTCAACACCGTGGTCGCCCTCCAGCTCGCCCCCCGGATGAGCTGGCCCGACGCCATGGGCATGGTCGTGCTCGCCGGCTTCGTGGTCATGCTCCTGGTCGCGTCGGGGCTGCGCGAGCGCGTCATGAACGCGGTGCCGCTCGGACTGCGCAAGGGCATCGCGATCGGCATCGGCCTGTTCATCATGCTGATCGGCCTGGTCGACTCCGGCTTCGTCTCGCGCATCCCGGACGCCGCGCACACCACCGTGCCGCTCCAACTCGGCAGCAACGGGCACCTGCTCGGCTGGCCGGTCCTGGTCTTCGTCCTCGGCGTGCTGCTCACGCTCGCGCTGATGGTGCGCAAGGTGCCGGGCGCGATCCTCATCTCCATCGTGGCGATGACCGTCCTCGCGATGATCATCAACGCCGTGGCCAAGGTGCCGTCCTGGGGTCTGACCACCCCGAAGTGGCCGGGCAACCCGGTCGCCAGCCCGGACTTCGGACTCGTCGGCCAGGTCAGCCTCTTCGGCGGGTTCTCCAAGGTCGGCCTGCTGACCGGCATCCTCTTCGTCTTCACCGTGCTGCTCTCGACCTTCTTCGACGCCATGGGCACGATCATGGGCATCAGCGACGAGGCGGGCCTGACCGACGAGAACGGCTACATGCCCGGCATGAACCGGGTCCTGTTCGTGGACGGCATCGCGGTCGCGGCGGGCGGCGCCTCCTCCTCGTCGGCCACCACCTGCTTCGTGGAGTCCACGGCGGGCGTCGGCGAGGGCGCGCGGACCGGCCTCGCGAACGTGGTCACCGGCGGGCTCTTCACCATCTCCCTCTTCCTCACCCCGCTCGCCACGATGGTCCCCTCCCAGGCGGCCACCCCGGCCCTGGTCGCGGTCGGCTTCCTGATCATGTCCGGCTCGATCGGGCAGATCGACTGGGCGGACTGGACGATCGCCATCCCGGCGTTCGTGACGATGGTGATGATGCCGTTCACGTACTCGATCACCAACGGCATCGGCATGGGCTTCATCACCTTCACGGTGCTGCGCCTGGTGGCCGGCCGGGGCCGCGAAGTCCCGGTCGCGATGTACGTCGTGGCGGCGGTGTTCGGCTTCTACTACCTGATGCCCGCGCTGGGACTGACCTGAGCCCGGCCCCCCGGCCCGGGATTCGGGCCCACGACAGGGGTGCGGGCACCGCGCGATCGGCATCCACCGGCGTGGGGAGCCATGCCCCGCTCTCCCGCGGAGCGCCTAGGCCGCCCCGTAGAACTTCTCCGTCTCGTCGACCGCCGCCTTGAAGCGTTCGTCGAAGTCGTCGCGAATGAGCGTCCGGACCACATAGTCCTGGACGCTCATTCCGCGTTTCGCGGCATGGTGCCTGAGCCGTTCGAGCAGCTCACTGTCTATTCGCAGGCTGAGCACGCTGGTCCCCATGGCACGAGGGTCGCCGCCCGCCCAGCCCCGGTGCGTCACTTTTCGCTTACGTCTCACTCGTTCGGGTGATCTGTGGCGCGATGTCTCCGGTGTGGCGCTGGACACCTGGGCTTAACCGGGTGGTATTTAGCCAGAGTAATGAGTTACTCTAACGAACATGTCTGACCTGCCCCACGGCAGCGGTGAAGATGCCGCAGCCGTGAACTCCCTGCGCTCGGCCGTCATGCGGCTGGGCCGGCGCCTCAAGCACCAGCGCGTCGACGAATCGCTCAGCCCGACCGAGATGTCGGTGCTCGGGACACTCGCCCGGTGCGGTTCGGCCACACCTGGCGAACTGGCCCGCAAGGAGCATGTGCAGCCGCCGTCGATGACCCGCATCGTCGCGCTGCTTGAGGCAAAGGGCCTGGTCAGGCTGGAGCCGCATCCCGATGACCGTCGGCAGAAGGTGGTCAGTCAGACCGAAGAGGCCGAGGCGATGCTCGAAGAGAGCCGCCGAAAGCGCAACGCCTGGCTGGCTTCCCTCGCCGAAAACCTGGACGAGGACGAGTGGGCGAAGCTGCGCGCGGCCGCCCCGGTCCTGGAGAAGCTCGCACACCTGTAAGGCGCATAGCTAGGAGGCGAACCCTTTTTGAGTACGGGAACCGGATCACCATCCGCCCCCGCACCGACCCCCACCTACAACAAGCGCGGCGGGGGGACGTTCTCCTCGCTCGCGGTCCGCAACTACCGGCTGTTCTTCTCCGGCGCGATCGTGTCGAACATCGGCACCTGGATGGCCCGGATCACCCAGGACTGGCTGGTCCTCACCATCACCGGCTCCTCGGTGGCGGTCGGCATCACCACCGCCATGCAGTTCCTGCCGATGCTCCTGTTCGGCCTGTACGGCGGCGTCATAGCCGACCGGTTCGCCAAGCGGAACATCCTGTTCGTGACGCAGAGCGCGATGGGCCTCGGCGGGCTCTTCCTCGCCGTGATGACCCTGTCCGGCAACGTCCAGGTCTGGCACGTCTATCTGACCGCCTTCTTCACCGGCCTGGTCACCGTCGTGGACAACCCGACCCGGCAGTCCTTCGTCTCCGAGATGGTCGGCCCCGACCGGGTGCGCAACGCCGTCAGCCTGAACTCGGCGAACTTCCAGTCCGCCCGGCTCGTCGGCCCCGCCGTCGCGGGCGCGGTCATGGCGGCCGTCGGACCCGGCTGGGCGTTCCTAGCCAACGGCCTGTCCTTCACCGCCCCGCTGCTGATGCTGACGCTGATGCGCACCAAGGAACTCCAGCCGACCAGGCTCGCCCCGCGCGGCAAGGGTCAGTTGAGGGAAGGGCTCGCGTACGTCTCCGAGCGGCCCGAGCTGATCTGGCCGATCGTGCTCGTCGGCTTCGTCGGCACCTTCGGGTTCAACTTCCCGATCTGGCTGAGCGCGTTCGCCTCCGACGTCTTCCACGGTGACTCCGGTCTGTACGGCCTGTTCAACAGCCTGATGGCGATCGGTTCGCTGATCGGCGCCCTGCTCGCGGCCCGGCGCGCCACCACCCGGCTGCGGGTGCTCGCGCTCGCGGCGCTGTTGTTCGCGGTCCTCGAAATCGTCGCGTCCGGCGCCCCGGGCCTCGGGGTGTTCATGGCGCTGCTGATCCCCGTCGGCATCCTTGGCCTGACGGTGAACGTGACCGCCAACGCCTCGGTGCAGATGGCCACCGACCCCGAGATGCGGGGCCGCGTCATGAGCCTGTTCATGATGGTCTTCACCGGCGGCACTCCGCTCGGCGGCCCGCTCTTCGGCTGGCTGACCGACGTCTACGGTGTCCGCGTCAGCCTCGCGCTCGGCGGCCTCATCTGCGGCTCGGCGGCGATCGGCGTCGGCCTGATGCTGGCCCGCGCGGCCAATCTGCGCCTGAAGGTCGACGTACGCCCAGGACACCGGCACCTGGAGTTCGTCCCGCGCAAGCAGTCGCTGGTGGCGGCGGCCTGACCACCCGCGGCACAGCGAAACGGCCCGGCCCCCGAACCGATGACGGGGGCCGGGCCGTTGTGCGTGGTCTCGCCGGGTCCGGAAGCGGACGCGAGCCGGGTTCAGAAGCGGACGCGCGCGGTGTTCAAAGGGCCCGCGCGCCCGGTCCGCAAGCCGTCGCGACCCGGCTTCAGAAGACGTCGCTCATGGCCCAGTTCCAGTCCTCCTGGCCGGGGCCGAGGGTGCCCTTGCCGGTGCCCGGGTATGTCGTGAGCCTGCGGTCGCCCTTGGCCAGCAGGTCGGGCGCGGACCAGGCGAGGTCGTCCACGACATCGCCGACGCACAGCAGCGTCGGGTACTGGTCCCAGCCGCCGCTGCCGATCAGCACACGGTGCCCGAAGCCGCCGTGGCCGTTGCCCGGGTAGCGCCACAGGCGGCCCGAAGTGTCGTTCGCCACAAGGTCGTTGTGGTGGTCGCCGGTCAGGTCGCCGGTGCCGGTGAACGTCAAGGTCGCATTCCAGTCACCGCCGAGGCTCTTGCGGTGCCCGAAGCCGCCGTGCCCGTCGCCCGGGTACAGCCACGCCCGCCCGGCGCTGTCGATCGCCATCAGGTCGGTGCGCCCGTCGCCGTCGAGGTCGCCGACGGGAGCGAAGTGCCGCATCCCGTTCCAGCCGGCGCCCAGGCGCAGCCGTGGGCCGAGCCGTCCGTCGCCCTTGCCCGGGTACAGCCACAGCACGCCGGCCCGGTCCCGGGCGAGCAGGTCCTCCTTGCCGTCGCCGGTCAGATCGCCGTGCCGGGCGAAGGCGGTCATGGTGTTCCAGCCCCGCCCCAGATAAGTGCCGTTGCCGTTGCCGTCCAGGAAGTAGAGGCTGCCGTTCCAGTTGCGCTGGAGGAGGTCGGCCTGGCCGTCGCCGTTGAGGTCGCCGAAGGGCAGCGGGTCCGCGTCCTCGGCGCCTCCGTCGCGGGAGGTCCAGTCCGAGTACTCCTTGCCCGTGCGGCACTCGCGCAGCGTCCGCCCCCAGCGGAACGCGCTGTTGTCGTCCTTGGGCTTCTTCGCGCCGCGCCGCGCGGGCTGCTGGGTCTGGGTGTCGCCGATGCCCGGACCGGTGACGTACATGTCGCGACCCGGGTCCAGGTACTGGAACTCTGCCGGGCTCCACATGCACGAGAACTCGCCGCCGCTGCGGTTGTAGACCTCCGGGGCGTCGTCGTCCCAGGGGCCGGAGGAGGCCTCGGGGCCGGCGTACGCGTTCATCGCGCCCTGGCCGTCGGCCCGGTCGAAGACGCAGAACTTGCCCACCGGACAGTGGTCGAAGCCGACCGACGCCTCGGCGGGAGCGACCGCGGATGCGACGAGCCCGACAGTGGCGGCAGCCGTGGCCAGAACAGAGCGGACGGAGAGCCGCATGGATTCTTTCCCCCCAGGAAAGCAGGGCCGCGGGCCCCGGTGAGACGAGCGAGCGGATCCTACGCCGGACGCCCGCGGCGGCTCCGCACAGGGTGCCGATCTTGATTGACTGTCCCCATGCGCCTCTTCGCCGCCGTACTCCCCTCGGCCCAGGCCGTGGCTGAACTCGGCCTCGTCGTAAGGAAGTTGGGCACTCTACCCGGCGCGGACGCGCTGCGCTGGACCGGCCGGGACGGCTGGCACCTCACCCTCGCGTTCCTGGGGGAGACCGATGAGGCGCTGCTTGCCGAACTGGACACACGGCTCGGCCGGGCGGCCCGCCGCACCGAGCCCTTCACGGTGCGCCTGCACGGCGGCGGCCGCTTCGACGGACGCGCCCTGTGGGCCGGGGTCGCGGGCGCCATCGACCCCCTGCGCCTGCTCGCGGAACGCGCCGACGCGGCCGCCCGCCGCTCCGGCATCGCGATGGACGCGCACCGCAGATATGTGCCGCACCTCACCCTGGCGCGCTCGCGCACACCCGTCGACCTGCGCCCGTACGTGGCGGAGCTCGCCGCACTCGAAGGCAGCCCTTGGCAGGTGGCGGAGTTGATCCTGGTCCGCAGCACCCTCCCGCGCGGTGGCGTACCGGGCGAGCGGCCCCGGTACGAGCCGGTCGCCCGCTGGCCGCTCGGCGGGGGCGGTTAGGCTCAAGGGGTGGACCCGAAGACCAGGAACCGGATCATGGCCGGTGTGCTCGTGCTGATGTTCGTCGTCGTCGCGGTGGCGGCCGCCGTCGGCTGAGGACGGCCGCCCGCGCGCAACCGGCCTACCAGGCGAAGGCCTCCGGCGACGGCCCGGGGCCCGGGAAGATGTCGTCCAGCGCCGTCAGCACTTCGTCGGACAGGTCGAGCTCGACCGCCCGCAGCGCCGCGTCCAGCTGCTCCGCCGTACGGGGTCCGACGATGGGCCCGGTCACTCCGGGCCGGGTGAGCAGCCAGGCCAGTGCGGTCTCGCCGGGGTCGAGGTCGTGCTTGGCGAGCAGGTCCTCGTACGCCTGGACCCGGGCGCGCACCGCCGGGTCCGTGAGGGACTGGGCCGCGATGCCGCCCTTGGAGCGTGAGCCGCCGCCCTCGCGCTCCTTGCGCAGGATCCCGCCGAGCATCCCGCCGTGCAACGGCGACCAGGGGATGACCCCGAGCCCGTATTCCCGGGCGGCGGGGACGACCTCCATCTCGGCGCGGCGCTCGGCGAGGTTGTAGAGGCACTGCTCGCTGACCAGGCCGACCCGGCCGGTACGGGCGGCGATCTCGTTGGCCTGGGCGATCTTGTATCCGGGGAAGTTGGACGACCCGGCGTACAGGACCTTGCCCTGGGTGATCAGGACGTCGATGGCCTGCCAGATCTCCTCGAACGGGGTCAGGCGGTCGACGTGGTGGAACTGGTAGACGTCGATGTAGTCGGTGCCGAGGCGCCGGAGCGAAGCCTCGACGGAGCGGCGGATGTTGACCGCCGACAGCTTGTGGTGGTTGGGCCAGGGGTCGCCCACGCCCATGTGCCCGTTGAGCTTGGTGGCGAGGACGGTCTTGTCGCGCCGGTCGCCACCCCGGGCGAGCCAGCTGCCGATGATCTCCTCGGTGCGGCCCTTGTTCTCGCCCCAGCCGTACACGTTGGCGGTGTCGAAGAAGTTGATGCCCGCGTCGAGGGCGGCATCCATGATCGCGTGACTTGCGGTCTCGTCGGTCTGCGGTCCGAAGTTCATCGTCCCCAGGACGATCCTGCTCACCTGGAGACCCGTGCGTCCGAGCTGCGTGTACTTCATGGGCATCCAGCCAACGTCTTCGAGTGCGCTCCAGGCAAGAGGGCGAGCCGCGACTTCGCGGTCCCGGCCCCTCTCGCCGTACGCGTCCCACCAGCCGAAGGCGTTCAGAAGGCCACGGCGCGGATCGCGGGTCTCAACTGCCCAGCCAGCTCGACGCGTCGAGGCGGAAGGCGTCCGCGGGAACGGCCGCGCGCAGGGATGCCTCAAGGTCGCGCAGCCGCTCGCCGCCCAGTGTGTCGGCCCAGCTCGCCCTCAGCTCGTCGAAGATGGCGGCCGAGCGGCCGAGCGCGTCGAGTCCGTGCGGGGTGAGACGGACCAGTTTGCGGCGGGCGTCGGCGGGGTCGTCGGCGCGCTCGGCGTAGCCGAGGGCGATGAGCCGGTCCACGGTCTTGCCGGCCGCCTGCTTGGAGACCCCGAGCCGCCGCCCGATCTCGCTCGCGGTCGACCCGGGCAGCCCGATGGCCTGGAGGGCGAAGCCGTGCGCGGGCCGGATGTCCGGGTGGCCCTGGCGCGCCAGCTCGGCGTGCAGCCGGTCGATGAGCGAGCGGAATCCGGCGAGGAGGAGCAGGGGGAGCTCGTACCCGGGAGCGTCGGGGTGG
Organism: Streptomyces sp. NBC_01431; assembly: GCF_036231355.1. Classification (NCBI taxonomy): domain Bacteria; kingdom Bacillati; phylum Actinomycetota; class Actinomycetes; order Kitasatosporales; family Streptomycetaceae; genus Streptomyces; species Streptomyces sp. NBC_01431. Next base: position 3,674,935 of record NZ_CP109496.1, on the reverse strand, counting down.
GCCGCAGGGCCGCTCCGGGGCGTGCCCGTATGCCGCGCGGCGCTCGGGCCGTTGCGCGAATCGACAACCTGGTTTACCTTTTCTTCGTCAACCACGTTGTCCATCCTAGTTCCGGACCCGGCATTCCGGGCGCCGGCCGCCGGGATTCCCGGGCTCCGGACCGCCCCTGGTTCCGGGTCCCTGGTTCCGGACCGTACGAAAGAGGTGCCGCATGACGTTCACCGAGCACACCCTGGAATCGGCCCCCGCCGCCTCGCGCAAGTCGATGGAGGTGACCATCCGCCACCTCGGCCGGCTCACCTCGCCCGTCGCCAAAATGGCCACTTCCCCGCACGTCCTGGACGGCTTCCTCGCGGTGAGCGGGATCTTCGAGCGGTGCACCCTTGAGCCGCCGGCGCGCGAGGTCGTCATCATGACCGTGGCCGTCCGCAACGAATGCCACGTCTGTGTCGCCATGCACACCGGCAAGCTGCGCACCCTGGGCGCGGACGAGGAGCTGGTGAGCGCCCTGCACGAGCAGCGCCCGCTCGCCGACCCGAAGCTCGACGCCGTACGCCGCTTCACGCTGGCGGTGCTCGCGACGGCGGGCGGGGTCGCGGACGAGGCCGTCAAGGACTTCCTCTCGTACGGGTACACCGAGCAGAACGCCCTCGAAGTCGTCCTCGGCATCGGCACCTACACCCTGTCCACCTTCGCCAACCGGCTCACGGGCGCGGGCCTGTAGGACGCCAACTGGCCGCCTGGGCCGCCTACTTGGAGCCCACCGGGCTGATGTACGTGCCCGGGTGCGTCGCCCCGTCCTGGAGCAGGACCGAGGAGAAGGTCCAGGGCAGGGTGTGGGAATGGGTCTCGCCCGGCGGGGTGATGACGATGCTCTTCGGCTTGAACTCCTGGCCGCTTCCCTTGGTGAAGGGCAGGTAGAAGATGTTGAAGGTGGTCGTCGCGTTCGGCCGGACCGTGACCGTCGACGGGGTCTCGGCGGTGCCGCGGGTCAGCGACCACTTGGTGGTGGCGCCCACCAGGTCGACGCCCGGATAGCCCTTCATCACACAGGGCTTGGCGCCGTTGTTGGTGAGGGTGATGGTCACCACGCCCTGCGAGCCCGCCGACTGCGCGCCGCTGCCGGGGCTGACGGCGAAGGCGAGCTGCGAGGTCAGGCAGTGGCCGGAGCCACCGTCCCCGACGCCCGTGCCCGCGTTCGTGCCGCCTCCGATGCTGCCGCCGGAGGGCGCCATGCTCCGGCCGCCGTCGGTGCCGGGCGCACTGGACGCGGCGGCGGAGCTGCCCGAGCCGGTGCTGCTCGGGGTGTCACTGGTGGCCACCTTGCCGGCCCCGCTGCCGCCGCAGGCGGTCAGGGCCAGGGTGGCGGTGAGCACGGTGATCGCGGCCAGGGGGGCGGTACGCAGGCGCAACACGGCCGGTCCTTTCGTTCGTTGTCCCTTCGGGTGCCCCATGGGGCCGGTCTCAAGCGGACCGGACACCTCATGGAGGCCCCGCACCGCGAAACGGTTTCACCGCGCGACCGCATCCGGCGGTCGGCGCGCCGGAGCGACTGCGCCGCGGCCGGCCCCCGCCGCCCCGGGCGAGGCTGCCGCCCTACCGACGGCCTCCGGTCCACCATGGCGTACGGCCGTGCCGGACCGCGGCGGTTCCCGTACCGAAACTTTGTCCACAGGCTGTGGACAAGCGAGTCGCGCGAGCCGTGGAAGGCGCCGCGTTTCGTGGTTCCGTGCGCTTGCTGGGACCATCGTGACCGGCAGCGCGCGGATCGGTAGGGAGGCACCTTGATGTCGGTGGAGAGCGTGGACCGGGCGTTCGCGGCGGCGCTCTACGCCGAGGGCGACGCGGGTCTGGACACCGGCGCCTCACTGCTCGCCGCAGCCCCGGACGCGGACGCCGAACTCGCCCTGCGCGGGCGGGAGTTCGTGCGGCGCGCCTGGGACCGGGGCTGGCAGCCCGCCGATGTCGTACGGATCGTACGGCGCGACCTGGACGAGCCGCAGGTGCGCATCCTGAGCGGCCTGGTCCGCGACGAGCTCGCCCGTTACGAACGGCTGCCCGCACGCTGGCAGGAGCAGCTGGACGAGCTGCCGGCGCAGGCCTGGCACGCGGACCGCTTCTCGTACGCGACCGCCGTCCTTGAGCTCTACCGGCTGCTGCTGCGGCTGCCCGCGATCGAGCCGGTCGGCCCGGCGCCGGGGGCGGCGCTGCTCGGACCGCCGGTGCACGGCGAGCCGAAGACCCTGGCCCGGATCAGGGCGCTGCTCGCGAAGGCCGAGGCGACCGGGTTTCCCGAGGAGGCGGAGGCGCTCAGCGCCAAGGCGCAGGAGCTGATGGCGCGGCACAGCGTGGACGAGGCGCTGCTCGCGGGGCAGGGGCCGGGCGGCGAGGTGCCGGGGGCCTGCCGGATCGGGGTGGACGCGCCGTACGAGACAGCGAAGGCGATCCTGCTCGACGCGGTCGCCGGCGCGAACCACTGCCGGGCGGTGTGGAGCTCGGAGCTCGGCTTCTCGACGGTCGTCGGCTTCGAGGGCGACCTGGAGGCGGTGGAGCTCCTCTACACCTCCCTCCTCGTGCAGGGCACGGCCGCGATGACGCGGGCGGAGGCCGCGCAGCGGGCCGGCGGCCGCAAACGCACCAAGACGTTCCGCCAGTCCTTCCTCCTCTCCTACGCCAACCGCCTCGGCGACCTGCTCGCCGCGACGGCCCGCCATGTGGAGGAGGAGTTCGGCGGCGCCCTCCTCCCGGTCCTCGCCACCCGCGCTGTCGCGGTGACGGACCGCGCGCAGGAGATGTTCCCGAAAACGGTGACGACGAGGGTGCGCGGCGCGACGGACGAGGAGGGCTGGACGCACGGCCGGGAGGCAGCGGACCGAGCACACAAAGGGCGCCCCCGACTTCCGGGGAGCTGAGACCAATCTCCCTTCGGCAAGAGCCTCCCGGGCCGCGAGCGGCACGGTGGTGAGCAGCGCACTACCCTCTAGATCATGGGCTGGCTCCGTGCGCTGAAAGAGACCACACGCTCGGGGCTGAAGGTCGAGCGCCTGCGCCTGGAACCGCTGGTGGCCCTGCGCGGAGCCGCCGGCCTTGCCATCGTCGTCGGTATCAGCCTCACCCTCTTCGGCCCCTCGGTCGCCGTGAGCTCCGCGTTCGGCGCGTTCCAGGCCGCCATCGCCACGTACCAGCGCAGTTGGCGCCCCAGGCCGGTACTGGCGCTGGCCTCCGGCCTCTCGCTCGCGATCTCGACGTTCCTCGGCTACCTCGTCGGCACCCACTCGCCGTTCTTCCTGCTGCTGCTCGCCGTGTGGACGTTCGTGGCGGGCCTGTCGTGGGCGGTCGGCCCGACCGTCGGCGTGATCGCCTCGTCGAACGTGGCGATCATGCTGGTCACCGTCACCCTGCCCAGCTCGCTCGGCGAGGCCGCCGGGCACGCCGCGATGATCGCGTTCGGCGGGGTCGTGCAGGCCGCCCTCGTCGTGGTCTTCCCGGTACGCCGATGGGGCGCGCGGCGCGACGCGCTGGCCGACGCACTGGCCGCGGTGGCCGACTACGCGCGCCGGCTACGGCACGATCCGGTCGCGCCGTTCGACCCGCAGCCCCTGATGACCGCCCGGCTCGCCGCCGCCGTCACCCCGCGCGAGGCCCGCCGCCGGCCCCCCGAACTGCACGGCGCCCGGGGCATCGCCGAGCGGATCCGGCCGGTCCTGGCCTCGCTCGCCGACCCGGCGCTGGGCGTCCCCGACGAGGGCGTCGAACGCGACCGGGTCAGGGAGTTGCTCGCCGCCGCCGCGACCGTACTGGACGCCGCCGCGCGGGCCGTCAGACACGGCGAGCCGGTCAGCATCCCGCCCGCGGCCGAGGCCGCGCTCGCCACCCCCGACACCGGCGCCATCCTGACCGGCCCCGCCCGCCGCGCCGCGGCCCGGCTCGGCGCGCTGCTCGCCGACGTGGTCGAGACCGCCGGGGGCAGCGGCACCGGCGACGACGCGGCCCCGCTGCTCAGACCGACCCTGTTCCGCGAGGTGCCGGTCGCACTGCGCACGATGCGTGCCGAGCTGGGCCGCCGCGACTCACCGATCCTGCGGCACGCGGTGCGGGTCTGCGCGGTGACGACGGCCGGCTACCTCCTCGGCCAGGTACTGCCGCTCGGCCACGGCTACTGGGCGCCGATGGCGTCCGTGATGGTGATGCGACCGGACTTCTCGCTCACCTACGCCCGCGCGGTGGCCCGCTTCGGCGGCACCCTGGTGGGCGTGGCGCTGGCGACCGGCGTGGTGCAGCTCACCCATCCGGACACCCCGACGTCCGCGGCCATCGCGGTGGCCTGCGCGTTCCTGGCGTACCTGCTGATGCGCACGGGCTACGCGGTGCTGAGCGCCTGCGTGTCCGCGTATGTGGTGTTCCTGCTCGGCATGGGCGGTCTCCAGTGGACCCAGACGGTGCCCGACCGGGTGTTCTTGACCCTGCTGGGCGGTGCGCTCGCGATGGTCTCGTACGCCGTCTACCCGGCCTGGGAGACGCCGAGGCTGCGCACCCGGCTCGCCGACTGGGTGGCGGGGGACGGCCGGTACGCCGCCGCCGTCATCGCCCACTACGCCGATCCGAGCCGGGGCTCCGGCGAGATCCGCCAAGCGCTGCTCGACACCCGGGCGGCGCGCATCGCCTGGCAGGAGGCGCTCGACAAGGCCCGGCACGAGCCGGTCCGCCACCGGGGGCTTTCCCGTTCCGCGGCCGACGAAGCCGCCCGCGCGCTACGGCAGTTGGGGCGTACGGCCATGCTGATGGAGGCGCATCTTCCGGACCGGGACGCGGTGCCGGTGCCGGCCGCGGCCAAGCTCGCCGACGCACTGCGGCATGCCACAGAACAGGGCGCGAAGGCGGTGCGCGAGCGGCGGGTGCCGCGCTGGGAGGAGGTCGAGCAGGCCCTGGCCGCGTGGGACGGCGAGGGCGTGCCCGACCGGGTGGTCCGGCAGGGCGCCGGTCTCGTCCTGCACTGCCTGGACGACCTGACCGACGCGCTCACGCCGTCCAACTCCCCCTAACTGTAAGGAAGTTGTGCGTACGGCAGCCCCTGACCCTTTCGGGGTTACGGGGTCGGAAGGCCGGCGGTGGGGAGCCCCGCCGTGGGAAGGCCGCTCGGGAGCGAGGCCGTCTTGCCCCGGGTGAAGGTGTCCGTGCCGGAGCCCTCCCACTTCACCTCAAGGCTGTCGCCCTTGATCGTGGCCATGCCCTGGGTGCGCTCGGTGTTCCCGTCCGCGCACTTCAGAGTGATCATGGTCATGCCCGCACCCTCGGCCGTGGTGCCGGAGCACACGTGCGGCGAGAGCAGGGCCGCGGTCTTGTTCGCGATGACCATGGTGACGGTCTTGCCGCCGCTCGTCGCGGTCCAGCTGCCCTGGAGGTCGGCGCTCTTGGCCGGAGTGCCGCCGCCGTCCGGAGCCGACGGCGCGCTGCTCGCCGCCGGGGACTTGGTGGCCGGGTCGGACTTCTTGCCGCTGCTGCCGCAGCCGGTCAGAACGAGTGCGACCGAGAGCCCGGCGGCGGCGAATGCGGCGGTACGTATGTGCCTGTGCACGGCTTTTCTTCCCCCTGTGAACGGTGTTCGAGACCGCGACAAGCTACCAGCCGGGCCGGGCCACCCGGCGTCGACGGTCCTGATCGCCCGGCGCTGAGCGGACCGACCCCCTCCGCCCTCCGCCGCCCGGTCGAAGGGGAGTCGGCGACGGCCGGTTTCGTATGCCGGGGCAGGGGTGATCGCGCGGCCGGTTGAACCGTCGGACCCCGGAATGCGTCTGCCTGTCGGGTACGGAGAGTCGATCCCGGTGGCCCACGCAGCGGCTGTAACCGCCTGGGCACCCCGCGTGCACGTGCATCTTCCCATGCAGGCGCACATGAACACAGCTATGATCCGGGGCAGTTGACCATTCACAGATGCACCTCTGCACATCCCGGGAGCGACCTTGCACCACGCGTACAACGGCATGGCGGCAGCGGAGCTTCAGGGTGTCGCTTGGCAGAAGAGCCAGCACAGCAACTCGCAGGGTTCCTGCGTCGAATTCGCCAAACTGCCGGGCGGAGGGGTGGCGGTACGCAACTCACGCCATCCGGACGGGCCCGCACTGGTCTACACCAGGGCTGAGATAGAGGCGATGCTGCTCGGCATCAAGGACGGCGAGTTCGATCACCTGGTGATGGACTGAACCCCGCGGGACGGGCCCCCGTGTGAGGGGGTGAACCCGCCTCGAAAATCCGGAGGGTCGCACATCCGGAGGGTCGACGATCCGGAGGGGCGCAAGCCGCAGGGTCGAGGACCGCGGGGTCGGAGCCGCAGCCTCCGGCTGTTGTGTCGTGCTATTCCGCGGGCTGAAGACGGAACAGGGCCCAGACGACCTTGCCGCCGAGCGCGCCCGACAGCGGGTGCCAGCCCCAGCTGTCGGCGAACGAGTCCACCAGGAACAGGCCGCGCCCGCACTCCGCGCCGAAGTCGTCGCCCTCGCGCTCGACGGGGCTCTCCGCGCTGGGGTCGCGGACCGCGCACACCAGGCGGCTGGTCCAGCGCATCAGATGCAGCCGCACCGGGGCGTCGCTCTCGCGCGGGGTGTCGGCGGGCAGCGCGTGCCGCAGCGCGTTGGTGACGAGTTCCGAGACGACCAGGGCGACATCGTCGAAGCGCTCGCCGAGCCCCCACTGTGTCAGCGTCGATCTCGTGAACTTCCTTGCCCCGCCCACCGCTTCGTACCGGGCGGGCAGCGCACAGGACGCCGAGCCCGAGACCGTCGAGGGGTCGATGGAGGGAAGCGCCTGCCTTAAGGGCTCGCACGGCTCCAGCATGGTCGATCCGTTCGTCCCCATGCGAAGCACTCCCAGGTTCGCGGCCGTGGCGGTACAGGACGCAAGCAGCTAGACGCAGTTGAGCACGCAGGTGCGCGGGGACCATGGTTCCGAATGCTTCGGCCCGATGCAAGGGCAGATGCACGTGCACGCGACCGACCTGTCCAACCCCGTGCCGTTTCTTGCTCATTTCTTCCCCGGAAGTTCCTCAGGCCGATTTCGCTCCTTGACCATTTCCGTAATCACACGGGTACGGGCTGAAGCGTTTTGATGGCAGACTGCCCTCCACATTCGGATGGGGAGGACGGCGAAGTGACCGCAGGGGAGGCATGGGGATCCCCCCGGCCGAGCGCAGTCGAGGCCGGTGGAGGTTCGGTGGTCCGGCGCATTCTGCTCGGCTCACAGCTCAGGCGCCTGCGCGAGTCGCGCGGCATCACGCGGGAAGCGGCCGGCTATTCCATCCGGGCATCCGAATCCAAGATCAGTCGTATGGAGTTGGGGCGGGTGAGCTTCAAGGCCAGGGATGTCGAGGACCTGCTCACGCTCTACGGCGTCGGTGACGAGTCCGAGCGCATGGCGCTCCTCGGCCTCGCCAAGGAGGCCAACATCGCAGGCTGGTGGCACAGCTTCGGCGATGTGCTCCCCGGCTGGTTCCAGACATACATCGGTCTGGAGGGCGCCGCGTCGCTCATCCGGATCTACGAAGTCCAGTTCGTCCACGGCCTGTTGCAGACCGAGGCCTATGCGCACGCGGTGGTCTCGCGCGGCATGCAGGGCGCGCCCACCGCCGAGATCGACCGCCGGGTCGCGCTGCGTCTGGAGCGCCAGAAGGCCCTCGTCTCGGAGCGGGCCCCGCAGTTCCACGCCGTACTGGACGAAGCCGCGCTGCGCCGCCCCTACGGTGAACGGGACGTGATGCGCGGCCAGTTGAAGCATCTCATCGAGCTGTCGGAGCAGCCCAACATCAATCTCCAGATCATGCCGTTCAGCTTCGGCGGGCACGCGGGGGAGAGCGGCGCCTTCACGATGCTGCGGTTCCCCGAGTCGGACCTGTCGGACATCGTCTATCTCGAACAGCTCACCTCCGCACTGTATTTGGACAAGGCGGAGGAGGTCGCGCAGTACGAAAGGGCCATGGCCCGCCTCCAGAAGGACAGTCCCGGCCCGGAGGAAAGCCGCGATCTTCTGCGCGGACTCCTCCAACTCAGCTGACTCATCAGTAGGATGACGTCACATCAGGCCAGTAGTTAGGGATGGCATGTCCTTCTTCACCGACCTAGCCCACCAGTTCATAGACGGCCAGTGGCGCACCGGCAGCGGGTCGTGGGACATCATCGACTTCGATCCGTACAACGGGGAGAAGCTCGCCGCCATCACCGTGGCCACCGTGGAGGAGGTCGACGAGGCCTACCGGGTGGCCGAGCGCGCCCAGCGGGAGTGGGCCGACACCAACCCCTACACCCGAAGACTGGTCTTCGAGCGCGCCCTGCGCATCGTCGAGGAGCGCGAGCCGGAGATCATCGCGGCGATGATCAGTGAGCTGGGCGGCACCCGGCTCAAGGCGGTGTACGAGGTGCATCTCGCCAAGGAGTTCCTGCGCGAGGCGATACAGCTGGCGCTGCGCCCCGAGGGACGCATCCTGCCCTCGCCGGTGGACGGCAAGGAGAACCGCGTCTACCGGCTCCCGGTCGGTGTGATCGGGGTGATCAGCCCGTTCAACTTCCCGTTCCTGGTGACGATCAAGTCGGTCGCTCCGGCACTGGCGTTGGGCAACGCCGTAGTCATCAAGCCGAACCAGAACGCGCCGGTCGTCGGCGGCGGGCTCATAGCCAAGATATTCAAGGACGCCGGGCTGCCCGCCGGGCTGCTGAACGTCCTGGTCACCGACATCGCCGAGGTCGGCGACGCGCTGATAGAGCACCCGGTCCCCAGAGTGATCTCGTTCGCGGGCTCCGACCGCACCGGCCGCCATGTCGCCTCCGTCGCCGGCAGCCACTTCAAGCGCGTCATCCTGGAGCTGAGCGGCAACAGCGCGCTGGTCGTCCTGGACGACGCGGACCTCGACTACGCGGTGGACGCGGCGGTTTTCAGCCGCTTCGTCTACCAGGGCCAGGTCTGCATGGCCGCCAACCGGATCCTGGTCGACTCCTCGGTGCAGGAGGAGTTCACCGCCAAGTTCCTCGCGAAGGTGGCCTCGCTGAAGACCGGCGACCCGGCCGACCCGGCCACCGACATCGGCCCGGTCATCAACAACTTCCAGGCGGAAGCGCTGACTTCACTGGTCGAGCAGGCCCTCGCCGAGGGGGCCACGGCGCTCGTACGGGGCCGCACGCGCGGCAACCTGGTGGAGCCCACCGTGCTCGCGGGCCTGCCCGCCGACTCCTCCGTACTGCGCCAGGAGATCTTCGGGCCGGTGGCGCTGCTCATCCCCTTCGACGGGGAGGCCGAGGCCGTACGCATGGCGAACGACAGCCCGTACGGACTCAGCGGCGCGGTGCACACCGCCAATGTGGAGCGCGGGGTGCGGTTCGCCAAGCGGATCGTCACCGGGATGATGCACGTCAACGACTCCACGATCCAGGACGAGCCGCTGGTGGCCTTCGGCGGCGAGAAGTACTCGGGGCTGGGGCGGCTGAACGGCGACTCCACGGTCGAGGCGTTCACCACCCAGAAGTGGATCTCGGTCCAGCACGAGCGCAGCCCGTTCCCGTTCTGATCGCTCCGGTTGCGATCCCTCCGGCCGATTCCTTCGAAGTCGGCCGCCAATGCGGACAGAACCTGACCTCATTGCTTCATAACGTGATCCTTGTCAGCACGGCAGAACACGAACGAAGGCGGTCCGGATCATGGTCACTCACGTTCCCGCGGAAGACCGGGGCGACGAGCGCGGCGCGCTCCTCGCGTTTGTCGAGGCCCAGCGCGGCGGGCTGCGCCGCGCGCTCATCGGGCTCACCGAGGAGCAGGCCGCGAGCCGCCCCAGCGCCAGCGGGCTGTCGCTGTCCGGGCTGGTCAAGCACGTCGCGGAGTGCGAGCTGAACTGGCTGCGGATGGCTCAGCAGCAGCCCAACGAGAAGCAGCGCGACGCCTCGAACTGGCACGAGAGCTTCCAGCTCGTCGGTGACGAGACGGTCGAGGGGATGCTCGCGTTCTGGGACGAAGTGGCCGCCGAGACCGAGGAGTTCATCCGCAAGGTGCCCTCCCTCGACGACACCTTCCCGCTGCCGGACCAGCCGTGGTTCCCCAAGGAGGGCCGGGTCTCGATGCGCTGGCTCATGCTGCACCTGATCGAGGAGATGGGACGGCACGCCGGGCACGCGGACATCGTCCGTGAATCCCTGGACGGCAAGACCGCGTTCGAGCTGGTGGCGCTCGCAAATTCCTGAGGTCATAGGCTGGCGCCATGTCAGTGATCCGTCTCCTCGTCCTTGGCGCGGTACGTCAGCACGGCCGGGCACACGGCTACCAGGTGCGGAGCGACCTGGAGTACTGGGGCGCGCACGAGTGGTCCAACGCCAAGCCCGGTTCGATCTACCACGCGCTCAAGCAGATGGCCAAGCAGGGCGTCCTCCTCGCCCATGAGGTGGCGCCCAGCACGGTCGGCGGGCCGCCGCGCACGGAGTACGAGCTGACGCAGGCGGGCCGCGCGGAGTACTTCCGGCTGCTGCGCGAGGCGTTGTCCTCGTACGACCAGAAGATGGACGTGATGTCGGCGGCGCTCGGCTTCATGGTGGACCTGCCGCGCGCGGAGGTCGTCGCCCTGCTGCGCGAGCGGCTGGAGAAGCTGGCGGGATGGCGCGCCACGGTGGCGGAGTACTACCTGGTGGGTGAGGGCCCGGACCAGTTCGGCCACATCGGCGAGATCATGAACATGTGGGTGCACTCGTCGGACGCGGGGGCGGCGTGGACGCGGGGGCTGATCGCCCGGATCGAGGCGGGTGCGTACGCCTTCGCGGGCGAACCCGGCTGGACCCCGGACTGGGGCTCGGCCCCCGCCCCCGCCGGCCCGTCACCCCAGGGGCCCGCCCCGGACTGACGGGCACCACCGGGGCGGGGCCGGTTCTTACAGGGCAACGAGCGGGCGGGCCCCTTGGGCAGAACCCGCTGAGCGGCGCCTAGTGGTGGAACGCCGTCGCCACCAACTCGTCCCGCCCCAGTGGCGCGGCCTGGCGCCGCAGTTCCGGCAGCAGCCGGGACAGGTCCTCGATCAGGAGGTCCGCCAGGTCGGAGGAGAAGCCGTTGCGGCAGACCACCCTGAGGACCGACAGGTCCTCGCGGTTCGCCGGGAAGGTGTACGCGGGAACCAGCCAGCCCCGTTCGCGCAGCCGCCGGGACACGTCGAACACGTCGTACCGGTCCACCTCCGGCGTCGTCGTGAAGGCGAACACCGGCAACTCGTTGCCCTGGGTGAGGAGTTGGAAGTCGCCGAAGGCCTCCACCCGCTCCGCGAGTTCCCGCGCCACGTCCCGCGTCGTCTGCTGGACCGCCCGGTACCCCTCCCGCCCGAGCCGCAGAAACGTGTAGTACTGCGCCACCACCTGTGCCCCCGGCCGCGAGAAGTTGAGCGCGAACGTCGGCATGTCGCCGCCGAGGTAGTTCACCCGGAAGACCAGCTCCTCTGGGAGCTCCTCCGCCGTGCGCCACAGCGCCCAGCCCACCCCGGGGTACACGAGACCGTATTTGTGCCCCGAGGTGTTGATCGAGGACACCCGAGGCAGCCGGAAGTCCCACACCAGGTCCTCGTCCAGGAAGGGCGCGATCATTGCCCCGGACGCCCCGTCGACGTGCACGGGGACGTCCAGACCCGTACGCTCCTGCAAATCGTCCAGCGCCGCGCACAGTTGGGCGATCGGCTCGTACGACCCGTCGAAGGTGGAGCCGAGCACCCCGACGACCCCGATCGTGTTCTCGTCGCAGAGTGCGGCGGCGGCTTGCGGATCGAGGTGGAAGCGGTCGCCCTCCATGGGCACTTGGCGCGCCTCGACCTCCCAGAAGTTGCAGAACTTCTCCCAGCAGACCTGCACGTTGACGCCCATCACGAGGTTGGGGCGGGCCTCGCGCGAGGGGTAGCGGTCCGCGTTCCGCTGCGCCCAGCGCCGCTTGAGCGCGAGGCCCGCCAGCATGCAGGCCTCGCTGGAGCCGGTCGTGGAGCAGCCGACCGCGGTGGTCGGATCCGGCGCGTGCCAGAGGTCGGCGAGCATCGCCACGCAGCGCCGCTCCAACTCGGCGGTGCGCGGGTACTCGTCCTTGTCGATCATGTTCTTGTCGCGGCACTCCGCCATCAGCACCGAGGCCTCCGGCTCCATCCAGGTGGTGACGAACGTCGCGAGGTTGAGGCGGGCGTTGCCGTCGAGCATCAGCTCGTCGTGGACCACCTGGTACGCGGTCGTCGGCGCCAGCGGCCGCTCGGGCAGCCGGTGCCGGGGCGGCGCCGACGTCATCGACCCGATGGGGTCGGCCTCCCCGTAGAACGGGTTCAGGGAGAGCCGACCGCCCTCCCCCTTCTCGTCGGCGTGATCCTTCTTGCTGCCGCCCCGGTGCAGTGCCATGAGCTGTCAACGTCCTTTCGGGGGGAGAGAGAGTTGGGCGGGCGCCCGGACTCAGCTGCGAGAGATGACCACCGCGGTGCCGTACGCGCACACCTCCGTACCCACGTCGGCCGCCTCCGTCACGTCGAACCGCATCATCAGGACCGCGTTGGCGCCGCGCGCCTTCGCCTGGGCCACCAGCCGCTCCATCGCCTGGTTCCGCGTCTCGACCAGCGTCTTGGTCAGGCCTTTCAGCTCGCCGCCGATCATGGACTTCAGCCCGGCACCGATCTGGCTGCCGAGGTGACGGGAGCGCACCGTGAGTCCGAAGACCTCCCCGATGACCTGCTGCACCGTGTAGCCGGGTACGTCGTTCGTGGTCACGACCAGCACGTCCGACTGCGGTCCCTGCCCGCCGCCGTACTCCTCGATACCCATGCGGTCGCCCCTTCCACCAGCCCTTGTCGGCCCTCCCCAGCCTGCCCCTGGAACCATGCTTTCGCGCGTTACGTTGATAACTTTGGCTGCCGACGGCGGACAGCCCGCCCGACACCCACCCCCAGGAGCCCGGTACCCGTGACTGACCTCGCCCTCGGACCGAGCTGGCTGGACCCGGACTATCTGCTCCAGACCTTCGGTCTGGCCGGACTGCTGCTCATCGTGTTCGCCGAGTCCGGACTGCTCATCGGGTTCTTCCTGCCGGGCGACTCGCTGCTGTTCACCACCGGCCTCCTCGTCACCACCGGCAAGCTGGACACCCCGCTGTGGCTGGTCTGTGTGCTCGTGGTGCTCGCCGCGGTCCTGGGCGACCAGGTGGGCTATCTGTTCGGCAAGAAGGTGGGCCCGTCGCTGTTCAGACGGCCCGACTCCAAGCTCTTCAAGCAGGAGAACGTCGAGAAGGCCCACGAATTCTTCGAGAAGTACGGGCCGAAGTCGCTGGTCCTGGCCCGCTTCGTGCCGATCGTGCGCACCTTCACACCGATCGTCGCGGGCGTCAGCGGCATGAACTACCGCTCGTTCGTCACCTTCAACGTCATCGGCGGCACGCTGTGGGGCGCGGGCGTCACCCTGCTCGGCGCGGCCCTGGGCAACGTCGGCTTCGTCCACAAGCACATCGAGCTGATCCTCGTCGCGATCGTGCTGGTCTCGGTCGTGCCGATCGCCATCGAGTTCCTGCGGGCGCGCGCCAAGGCGAAGAAGAACCCGCCGCTCGCGGCCGACGGCCCCACGGCCCGGTCCCCGCAGCGCGGCGGCCGCCACGCCAAGCGCTGACCGGCGCTTCACCCCGGTACGTCACCGGCCGCACGACGCCACCGGCGGTACACGGCGACCGGTCCTACGCTGTCACCGGCCGTACGCCGTCAGGCCCGTACGGTCAGAAGCCGCGGGTCCGCTTGGCCGCGGCGCGGCTCGCGCCCGGGGCCCTGAGGAAGAGCCGGGCGATCTCGTTGCCGAGGTTCACGCCGATCGCGATCGCCAGGGCCAGCGCCGCCGCCTTGGCGAGCGAGGCGATGCCCTGGTCCAAGTGGTTCTGGGCGATCGACAGGACGCCGAAGTACATGGCGCTACCGGGCAGTAGCGGGCCGATGGCGGCCGTGACGTACAGCAGGGCCGAGGTGTTGCGGTACCGCGAGAGCAGCTGGCCGAACAGGCCGACCAGGCCCGCCGCGACCGCCGTCGCCATGATCGGCGAGCCCTTCGCGGTGACCGCGATCGCCGCGTACACCACCCAGGCGACCCCGCCGTTCGCGGACACGATCAGCACGGTGGAACGATCCTGCTGGAGCAGCACCGCGAAGGTCAGGCAGAGCAGCACCGACGCGAGGATCTGGATCACCGGGCGGTCGATGGGCTTGAAGGTGCCCTCCGGGTTGAGCTCGGCGTGGATCTGGAGCCCGCCGTACAGCACGGTGAGGACGCCGACGACGATCGCGACGAAGAAGTACCCGACTTCGAGCAGCCGTGCCGACGCGGTGACGTAGAAGCCCGTCAGACCGTCCTGGACGGCCGCCACCAGGGCCCGCCCGGGGATCAGCGCGAACAGGCCACCGGTGATCACGGCGGACGGGCTGAGGTCCCAGGAGAGCAGGCTGAGCGCCACGCCCATCGCGGCGGGCGGCATCGCGGCCACCACGAACTGGTAGAACTCCGGCAGTCCGCGGGCCGCGCACAGCCAGGCCAGCCGGTCACCGAGCACCGCGCCGACCGCCGCCACCAGGAACACCGTGACACCGCCGCCGAGCAGCACGGAAGCCGCGCCGGCCAGCAGTCCGCAGGCGGTGGTGAGCACCCAGCCGGGATAGGGGTGGCGGTTGCGGCGGATCTCCGCGAGGCGGCGGTAGGCCTCTTCGAGCGACACCTCGTGGTCGGCGCTGGTCATGTCGGTGACGAGCCGGTGGACGGCCGCGAGCCGGGTGTAGTCGGTGCCCCGGCGGCGCACCGTGCGGTTGGCCGTCACCGGGTCGTCCACCAGGGACGGCTGGTGGGTGATGGCGAGCATGGTGAAGGTGACCGTCGGCTCGCAGGAGTCGAGCCCGTAGCTGCGGCAGATCGCGAACATCGCGGCCTCGACGTCCTCGGCGCCCTCGCCGCCCGCGAGCAGCAGCTCGCCGATACGCAGCGTCAGGTCGAGCACACGGGGCACGGCGGGGCCGGTGTCGTCGTGCTTCTGCACCGGCTCGGGCACCGGCCGCTCGCCGACCGGCATCCGCAGCATGGTGCGCATCCGGTCCTGCCAGGGCGCGTCCTTGGACAGCCGCACCAGCGGCAGGCCCGCCGTGGTGATCAGGGCGGAGGGCACGTCGCGCGCGGTGTAGGTGCTCGGCGTCGCGAACGCGGAGGCGGCCTGGTCGGCGACCGGCTCGGCGGCCGGGGTGGCGACTCCGGCGGGCAGCGCGAACTCGGAGGTCGGTGAGTCCTCCTCGGGCGGCTGCGGCTGCTCCACGCCCTCGGGGGGTGCGAACGCGCTGCGCGCCTCGTCGGACTGCGGCTTGCGGTCCTCGGTCCACTCCTGCTGCTCAGCCACCACGTGTCCCACGCCTCCCTCCGGCCGCTTCGATGCGTGTGCCCAGTATGTGGGCGTTCATCGGCTGGTACGACAACGGGCGGCGCACCTCGAAGGTGCACCGCCCGTCGTCGTACGGAAGATCGCGCGTCAGTGCGCGCCGCCCTGCGCCTCAAGGCGCTTGTAGGAGGCCTCGACCTCGGCCTCGGCCTCGACGCGGCCGACCCAGTTGGCGCCCTCGACGGACTTGCCGGGCTCCAGGTCCTTGTAGACCTCGAAGAAGTGCTGGATCTCCAGGCGGTCGAACTCGGAGACGTGGTGGATGTCGCGCAGGTGCTCGACGCGCGGGTCCGAGGCGGGGACGCACAGCAGCTTGTCGTCGCCGCCGGCCTCGTCGGTCATGCGGAACATGCCGATGGCACGGCACTTGATGACGCAGCCGGGGAAGGTCGGCTCGTCCAGCAGGACCAGGGCGTCCAGCGGGTCGCCGTCCTCGCCCAGGGTGTTCTCGACGAAGCCGTAGTCGGCCGGGTAGCTGGTCGAGGTGAAGAGTCGACGGTCCAGGCGGATCCGGCCGGTCTCGTGGTCGACCTCGTACTTGTTCCGCGATCCCTTCGGGATCTCGATGGTGACGTCGAACTCCACGGGTGGCTCTCCTCCATGATCAGCACATGCATCGGACGGGTGCTGCGCCGGGCGCCGTGTTCGCGGCTGGACGCAGTTCTGGTGATTAAGTGTCCCTCACGCAGGTGTGTGATCGCGAAAGGGGCTGGTCCTCGGTGCCGGGACCCAAGACATGGCAGCTCACGGCGGGTGCGGCGGCGGTCGGCCTGGCGGTCGCCGCCGGGACGGTGTCCGTGGCCGGACCGTGGGACTCAGGCCAGCGTACGGCCGAGCGCGACCGGGCCGCAGCGCGGGGCGCCGGGGGTGGCGCACATCACCAGCGCCCGATGGATCCGGACGCTCAGGCTCCGACTCCGGCTCCGGCGCCGAGCGCGCCCACCGTGCTCGCCGCACTCGGCACCCCGGCCGGCGCCCCCGTCCCGGCCGGGCTGCCCGCCGCGCTCGCCCCGCTGCTTACCGACCCGGCACTCGGCGCGCAGCCGGCCGCCTCGGTGGTCGACACCGCGACCGGCAACGCGCTGTACGGGGCCCGCGCGGACGCGGCCATGACCCCGGCCTCCACCGTCAAGATCGCGACGGCGGCGGCGGTCCTCACCGCGCTCGCCCCCGACCACCGCTTCGCCACCACCGTGGTGGCTCCGGCCGACGGCTCCGCCGTCACCCTCGTCGGCGGCGGCGACCCCACCCTGGACCGGGCGCGCCTGGCGGCCCTCGCCGACGACACCGCCCGCGCCCTGCGGGCCCACTCGGTGGACCACGTACAACTGGCCTACGACACCTCGCTGTTCACCGGACCGGCGGTGCATCCGATCGGGCCGAACGAGAACCTCGCTCCGGTCGTCGCCCTGATGACCGACGAAGGGCGCCTGGACACCGGGACCGACAGTGGGCCCGCCGCGCGCACCGCCGACCCGGCGGGCGACACCGCCCGCGCCTTCGCCGAGCTGCTGCAAGCGCGCGGAGTGCGGGCGAGCGCTCCCGTGGCCGCGGCCGCGCCGTCCGGCGCCAAGCCGGTCGCGAGCACCCTGTCCGCGCCGCTGCCCGCGATCGTCGAGCGGATGCTGACCAACAGCGACAACGACATCGCGGAGGCCCTGAACCGCCAGACCGCGATCGCCACCGGGAGACCCGCGAGCTTCGACGGCGGCGCCGAGGCCGTGCCCGCCCAGCTCGCCAAGCTCCAACTCCCGCTGGGCGGAGCCGAGTTCGCCGACGGTAGCGGGCTCAACCGCACCGACAAGGTCACCGCGGGGCTGCTCACCCAGCTGCTCGCCCGCGCCGCCGACCCGGCCCGCCCCATGCTGCGGCCGATCCTCACGGGCCTGCCCGTCGCCGGGTTCACCGGCACCCTCAGCGCGCGCTACGGCACCGACTCCGCGGCGACCGGCCTGGTCCGCGCGAAGACCGGGACCCTGGGCGGCGCCGGGGTCAACACGCTGGCCGGGACGGTCGTGGACGCGAGCGGGCACCTCCTCGCGTTCGCCTTCCTGACGGCGGGCACCCCGGGAGCCGACCCGCTCCCCACCCAGAAGGCCCTCGACAAACTGGCCACCCGACTCATCGCGCACTGAGCGCCGCCAACCGGGTCCCCTCACCGGGTCGACAACGTACGGTTGACGCATGACTGGCATCGGCGGTGCAGGTACCTCTGGGATGGTCGACTGGAACCTCGCGGTCGTGACCGCGACCCGACTGGTGCGGCCGGGCCCCGACGTGAGCCGCGACGAGGCACGCGCCGTCGTCGCCGAGCTGCGCCGGCACGCCAAGGCCGCCGAGGAACACGTGCGGGCGTTCACCCGGATGATCCCGGAGGGTGTCGAACCCGAGGACACGCCGGTCCTGGTCGTCGACAGGGCCGGATGGGTGCGGGCCAACGTCGCGGGCTTCCGCGAGGTGCTGCGCCCGCTGCTCGACAAGATGCAGGACCGCCGCGGGAACATGCCCGGCGGGGCCGTGCTCGGCGCGGTCGGCGGCAAGGTCACCGGTGTCGAACTCGGCATGCTGCTCAGCTTCCTGTCCTCCCGGGTCCTCGGTCAGTACGAGACCTTCGCGCCCGCGAGCCGGGAGCTCCCGGCGGCGCCGGGCGGCGGGGGCCGGCTGCTGCTCGTCGCGCCCAACATCGTGCACGTCGAGCGCGAACTCGACGTGGACCCGCACGACTTCAGGCTCTGGGTCTGTCTCCACGAGGAGACCCACCGCACCCAGTTCACGGCCGTGCCCTGGCTGCGCGACCACCTGGAGGGCGAGATCCAGTCATTCCTGGACCAGACCGAGGTCGACCCGATGACGATCCTGGAGCGGCTGCGCGAGGCCGCCCAGTCGCTGAGCGGCGGACGGCCCGAGGGTGAGGAGGGCGAGGACGGCCGCTCCCTGGTCGAGCTGGTGCAGACCCCGGCCCAGCGCGAGATCCTGGGCCGGCTCACCGCCGTGATGTCGCTGCTCGAAGGACACGCGGACTACGTGATGGACGGGGTCGGACCGCAGGTCGTGCCGTCGGTGGCGGAGATCCGCGAGAAGTTCAAGGAGCGCCGGGCCAAGGGTGCCTCCCGGCTCGACCTGGCCCTGCGCAAGCTGCTCGGCCTGGACGCCAAGCTGCGCCAGTACCGTGACGGCGAGCGTTTCGTGCGGGCCGTGGTGGAGGAGGTGGGCATGGACGGTTTCAACCGGGTGTGGACGTCCCCGAACACGCTTCCGACCAAGGCCGAGATCGCCAAGCCGGCGGACTGGGTCGCGCGGGTCCACCGCAAGGCGGACTCCTGACGCGAAAGCCGCCGGTGGAAGGTGTCAACGCGGGAATCACCCATCCGAGGGACCGTCGGGCATGGGTAGGCGTGCAATGCTCGGGTAACGGCTCTGTTCTGTCACCATCTACGCACTCTGTGTGACTGAACGGCTCTCCTGCTCCCTCTGATCCCTCTGATCTCCCCCCCGCTTCCTCTCCGCGCCAGAGGCACCCCCAACTTCACCGAAGGGCACCGGACATGGGTCCCCATCCTGCGGTCGCAGCGATACGCCTGGCGGTTCGCCGCGTACTCCACGACGTACTGAACGAACACTCCCGCGACACCGAGGCCGCCGGGGCCGCCGGGGCCGGCACCCGTACCGCCCCCGAGCCGCTCGTGCTCGTGGCCTGCTCGGGCGGTGCCGACTCCATGGCGCTCGCCTCCGCCCTCGCCTTCGAATCCCGCAAGCTCTCGCTGCGCGCCGGCGGCATCACCATCGATCACGGCCTCCAGCACGGCTCCGACCTGCGGGCCGCCGAAGTCGTCTCCCGCATGTCAGGCCTTGGGCTCGACCCGGCCGAGGCCATCGCCGTTCGCGTAGGCCGCGAGGGCGGACCCGAGGCCGCCGCCCGGGACGCCCGCTACGCCGCTCTGGACGCCGCGGCCGAGCGCCACGGCGCCGCCGCCATCCTGCTCGGCCACACCCGCGACGACCAGGCCGAGACGGTCCTGCTCGGCCTCGCCCGCGGCTCCGGCACCCGCTCGCTCTCCGGTATGGCCGCCGTCTCCGGAACCCGGGGCCGCTACCGGCGCCCGTTCCTGGAGATCGACCGGCAGACCGCCCGCAAGGCCTGCATGGTCCAGTCGCTGCCCGTCTGGGACGATCCGCACAACGCCGACCCCGCCTACACCCGCTCCCGGCTGCGCCAGGAGGGCCTGCCCGCTCTGGAGAAGGCGCTCGGCAAGGGCGTCGTCGAGGCGCTGGCCCGCACCGCCCAGCTCTCCCGCGACGACGCCGACGCCCTGGACGCCTGGGCCGTCCAGGCGGACCCGGCCGTACGGGACGACGCCGGGCTCCTCGACTGCGCCAGGCTGTTCGCGCTACCGCCCGCCGTGCGCCGCCGCATCGTGCGCCGGGCGGCCATCGACGCGGGCTCCCCCGCCGGTTCGCTCTTCGCCCGCCATGTCGAGGAGGTCGACAAACTGATCACCAGCTGGCGCGGCCAGCGGGCCATCAATCTCCCCGGCCGCGTCGTCGCGCGTCGGCAGGGTGGCAGACTGGTCATTCGGCAGAGCTGAGCTCACGCACGTAACTCGGCTCCCGCACGGACAACGAAACCCCCAAGAAAGCGGCCCGGGTGAACGAGAAGGACATGGGCACCGACCTTCAGTCGGTGCTCATCACCAAGGAAGAGATCGACGCGAAACTGGCCGAGCTGGCCGGGAAGATCGACGCGGAGTACGCGGGCAAGGACCTGCTCATCGTCGGTGTCCTCAAGGGCGCCGTGATGGTCATGGCGGATCTGGCCCGCGCGCTGGCCACCCCGGTCACGATGGACTGGATGGCCGTCTCCTCATACGGTGCCGGCACCCAGTCCTCCGGCGTCGTCCGGATCCTCAAGGACCTCGACACCGACATCAAGGGCAAGCACGTCCTGATCGTCGAGGACATCATCGACTCCGGTCTGACGCTGTCCTGGCTGCTTTCCAACCTCGGTTCGCGCGAGCCCGCCTCGCTTGAGGTCTGCACGCTGCTCCGTAAGCCGGATGCCGCAAAGGTCGCGATCGACGTGAAGTGGATCGGGTTCGACATCCCCAATGAATTCGTCGTGGGTTACGGCCTCGACTATGCCGAGAAGTACCGCAATCTCCCGATTGTCGGGACCCTCGCGCCGCACGTGTACGGCGGCTGACACAGCTCCGGCCCGTCCGGGGAACCACAGCGGCCCTCCCGCCGTTGGAGCAGGGGAAGGGGCCTTTGTCAGCCGTACCGTGCGGCCACGGGTGACAATGCTGGGGTACCGTCCGAAGAACAGTCTTTACACACAGTCTTAGTCATACTCACAGCAGCATTTACCTACGGGCAGGAGGGACGGGGCGTTCTCGCGCTCCGTATGGATGGACGTGAAGCGATACTTCCGTGGGCCGGTCATGTGGATCGTGCTGGCCGTCCTCGCCGTGGTCGTGCTGATGCAGGTCGTCGGCTCGGGTGGCGGCTACAAGGCGGTCGACACATCCGATGTCGTTCAGGCGATCAGCAACAAGCAGGTCGAACAGGCCAAGATCACCACAGGTGACAGTCAGGTCATCAAGATCGACCTGAAGGACGGCCAGAAGGTCAAGGGCAGCAGCAAGGTCCAGGCGAACTACATCGGGGACATCCAGGCGAGTTCGCTGGCCGATCAGCTGCAGAGCAGCGTCAAGGCCGGTGACATCCCCAAGGGGTACACCGTCTCGCCCGACAAGCAGAACCCGTTCCTCGGGATCCTGCTCTCGCTGCTCCCCTTCGTCCTCATCGTCGTGGTCTTCCTGTTCCTGATGAACCAGATGCAGGGCGGCGGCTCCCGAGTCATGAACTTCGGGAAGTCCAAGGCCAAGCTCATCACCAAGGACACCCCGAAGACGACCTTCGCCGATGTGGCGGGGTCCGACGAGGCCGTCGAGGAACTCCACGAGATCAAGGAGTTCCTCCAGGAGCCGGCGAAGTTCCAGGCCGTCGGCGCCAAGATCCCCAAGGGTGTGCTGCTGTACGGCCCGCCCGGTACGGGCAAGACGCTGCTCGCCCGCGCCGTCGCGGGTGAGGCCGGCGTTCCCTTCTACTCGATCTCCGGCTCCGACTTCGTCGAGATGTTCGTCGGCGTCGGCGCCTCCCGGGTGCGCGACCTCTTCGAGCAGGCCAAGGCGAACGCCCCGGCGATCGTCTTCGTCGACGAGATCGACGCCGTGGGACGTCACCGCGGCGCGGGCCTCGGCGGCGGGCACGACGAGCGCGAGCAGACGCTCAACCAGCTGCTGGTCGAGATGGACGGCTTCGACGTGAAGGGCGGCGTCATCCTGATCGCCGCGACGAACCGGCCCGACATCCTGGACCCGGCGCTGCTGCGTCCCGGCCGCTTCGACCGCCAGATCGCGGTCGACCGCCCGGACATGCAGGGCCGTCTGGAGATCCTCAAGGTCCACCAGAAGGGCAAGCCGGTCGCTCCGGACGTGGACCTGTCCGCCGTGGCGCGGCGCACCCCGGGCTTCACCGGTGCCGACCTGGCGAACGTGCTGAACGAAGCGGCGCTCCTGACGGCGCGCGGCGACCGGAAGCTGATCGACAACAACGCCCTTGACGAGGCGATCGACCGCGTCGTGGCGGGCCCGCAGAAGCGGACCCGGATCATGTCGGAGAAGGAAAAGAAGATCACCGCGTACCACGAGGGCGGACACGCCCTGGTCGCCGCGGCTTCGCCCAACTCGGACCCGGTCCACAAGATCACGATCCTGTCGCGCGGCCGGGCCCTGGGTTACACCATGGTCCTGCCGGACGAGGACAAGTACTCGACCACGCGCAACGAAATGCTCGACCAGCTGGCGTACATGCTGGGCGGGCGCGCGGCCGAGGAGCTCGTCTTCCACGACCCGACCACGGGTGCGGCCAACGACATCGAGAAGGCCACGGCCACCGCCCGCGCGATGGTCACGCAGTACGGCATGACCGAGCGGCTCGGCGCGATCAAGTTCGGTGGCGACAACACCGAGCCGTTCCTGGGCCGTGAGATGGCGCACCAGCGCGACTACTCGGAAGAGGTCGCGGCGCTCGTCGACGAAGAGGTCAAGAAGCTCATCGAGACGGCGCACAACGAGGCCTGGGAGATCCTGGTCGAGAACCGCGACATCCTCGACAAGCTGGTCCTGGAGCTCCTGGAGAAGGAGACCCTCAGCAAGGAGCAGATCGCCGAGGTCTTCTCCGGGATCGTCAAGCGCCCGGCCCGTCCGGCGTGGACCGGTTCCTCGCGGCGTACGCCGTCGACCCGCCCGCCGGTGCTCTCGCCGAAGGAGCTGGCGCTGACCAATGGCGCCGCGAGCGCCAACGGCTCCGTGCCGCTGGACAAGGCCACGGAGGCCGCCCCGGCCCCCGAAGACCGGCCCGAGAGCTGAGCCCGCGGGTCCACACGGGCCCCGGAATGCATGCCGCGCCCCCCAGGTTTTAGCCTGTGGGGGCGCGGCTGTTTTTCGGCCACGCGCCATGGAAGACAGTTGAGGAACGAGGCACAGATGACCGACCCGGTGACGCTGGACGGCGAGGCCAAGATCGGCGAGTTCGACGAGAAGCGAGCCGAGAACGCCGTGCGTGAGCTCCTCATCGCGGTCGGCGAGGACCCGGACCGCGAAGGGCTCCGGGAGACACCGGCGCGGGTGGCTCGGGCCTACCGGGAGATATTCGCGGGTCTGCGGCAGAAGCCCGAGGACGTGCTGACGACGACGTTCGACCTGGGCCACGACGAGATGGTCCTGGTGAAGGACATCGAGGTCATGAGTTCCTGCGAGCACCACCTCGTGCCGTTCGTCGGGGTGGCCCACGTCGGCTACATCCCGTCCACGGACGGCAAGATCACGGGTCTGTCCAAGCTGGCCCGACTGGTGGACGTCTTCGCCCGCAGGCCGCAGGTGCAGGAGCGCCTGACCACGCAGATCGCGGACGCGCTGATGGAGATCCTGGAGCCGCGCGGCGTGATCGTGGTCATCGAGTGCGAGCACATGTGCATGACCATGCGCGGGGTCCGCAAGCCCGGGGCCAAGACCATCACCTCGGCGGTGCGCGGCCAGCTGCGCGATCCGGCGACCCGCAACGAGGCGATGAGCCTGATCATGGCTCGCTGAGGGCTCCGCGGACAGCGGGTGCCGTGCCCTGAGGGCCGCGCGACCAGCCACGGCAGGCCCGCGGTCGATGAGCACCGGCCCGCAGTCGATGGACACCGGCCCGCGGTTGATGGACACCGGCCCTGCGGTTGATGGACACCGGCCCGTAGTCGATGGACACCGGCTCCGCAGTTGATGAACAGCGGCGTACCGGATCTTCCCAAGGCCCCGTGTTTGTGCGTCCAACTCCCTTATCGGGAGAGCCCGTTGGGGCTCCCGGGATGGGAACGGCCCCGGCCTCCTGTCGAGCAGGAAGCCGGGGCCGTTGTGGTCCGTGCGGCGGGGCGGGGGTCTCAGACGGCGGGCGCTTTGTTGTCGTCCTCGTCGTCCGGGAGCTTGCAGATGCGCTCCAGGAACAGGGCCGCCGCGATGACGCCGATGCCGGCCACCACCGAGAAGCCGGCGTAGATCGCCTGGTCGCGGCGGGCCGGGATGTCGAGGTAGCTCAGCAGATAGACGCCGGTGCCGCCGTACATCCCGCACACCAGAGCCGCCACCAGGGCGCTGGCCTGGCCGAAGACCACCGCGCGGGCAGCCATCAGGGGCTCGACGCCCTTGGCCCCCGGGCGGCGCTCGCGCTGGGCGCGCAGCCGGGAGCGGATGGACAGGGCCGTCGCGAGCAGCGCGGCGGCGATCACCCCGAGCACGATCGGCGCCGCGATCGGCACGCCGGGCAGGGTGCCGACCGAGTCCCACAGCCGGGCGCCGGCCCAGGAGAGCACTCCGGCAATGACGAAGAGTCCGGCCAGTACGCCCAGCCGCAGTTGCTTCACGGAGTAGTGCCCTTCGCGTCTCTAGCGGTCGTGTCGAAGTAGCGGTCGTGTCGAAGCTCGGTGCGCTACAGCGCCCGCGAGGGGCGCGGGGGAGTGCGCGACCGGCTTCCCCCGAGCCCTCAACTTCGTTCGAAACAGGGGGATCCTCATCGGCCCGCAGTCAATGCACTCTACTTCCCGTGGAGCGCTCGGTGGTCGACCTCGGAAGCGTAACGACTACTCGGGCAGGCGGAGTTCCAGATCGGCGCGGGGCAGTACGCCGTCGCGGCCGACGCCGGTCAGCAGGTCGGCCACCGGGCCGTGGCCGGGCAGCTGCGCCTCGGGCTCCACGTCGTGCCAGGGGGCCAGTACGAACGCCCGCTGGTGGGCGCGCGGGTGGGGGAGCGTCAGCACCGGGTCGTCGGAGACGACGTCCGCGTACGCGACGATGTCGACGTCGATGGTGCGCGGGCCCCAGCGCTCGTCGCGCACCCGGTCGAAGGCCTCCTCGATGGCGTGGCCGCGCTCCAGGAGCGAGGCCGGTGGCAACGTCGTCTTCACCACGACCACCGCGTTGAAGTAGGAGGGCTGGGAGCCCGCCTCGACGCCCCACGGTTCCGTCTCGTACACCGGCGAGACGGCTTTGACGCGCAGACCGGGGGTGTCCTCCAGCGCGTCGATGGCGCCCTGGAGGGTCTCCATGCGGTTGCCCAGGTTGGATCCGAGGGCGATGACGGCGCGGCGCGGATTGGAGAGCGTGACATCGGCGGCGTCGACCTGCTCGACCACGGAGGCGGGCACCGGCTGTACGGTCGGGTCGCTCTGGCCCTGCGAGAACACGGTCATACTCGGCTCCGGGTGATGGTGATGGTCACGTCGTCGAACGGGACGGTGATCGGCGCGTCCGGTTTGTGGACGACCACCTCCACCTCCTGCACGCCGTCGTGCTTGAGGCACTGCTGGGCGATGCGCTCGGCGAGCGTCTCGATCAGGTCGACGGGCTCGCCCTGGACGACGTCGACCACTTCCTCGGCCACCACGCCGTAGTGCACGGTCTTCGCCAAGTCGTCGTCGGCCGCCGCGAGGCGGGTGTCGAGGCCGAGCACCAGATCCACGATGAAGGTCTGGCCCTCCTCGCGTTCCCGGGGGAAGACGCCATGGTGCCCACGGGCCTTGAGGCCGCGCAGCGCGACACGATCCACGCGAATCACTCCTGCTGTCGTTGGTCAGACGGACATGCGGCCGCGTGCGGGCGGCACGGTGCCCACAATCGAATCTACCTGCGGGCACTGACAGTGCTCGCCCACGGGGGCTATGGACAGATCTTCAAAGGGCTGGTAGCCGCCCCTACCCGATGACCGGGGATTCAATCCTCCAAAGCTCCCAATCGTGCCCGGATTCAGTCCTCTTCCGGCTCTTCGTCGCCCGATTCGGCGAGGACCGGCGAGCCGTGGTGGGACCACAGCCGCCAGCCGTCGGATGTGCGGCGGAACACATTGGTGGCGACCACGAGCTGCCCGACCAGCGGCCCCAGCTCGCCGCTCTCCTCGGCGGGGCCGCCGCTGAGGATGTTCTCGGTGCAGGTCACCAGCGCGGTGTCGCCCAGGATGACGACCTTCACATCGGTCAGGAAGAACTGGATGTACTCGGTGTTCGCCATGATCAGCGCGTACGAGCGGAGCACCTCGCCGCGCCCGGAGAGCACCGGCCAGCCCGGGTGGACGCAGGAGATCCCGGTGTCGCCGGCCTCGGTCGCGCTCAGCCACAGCTCGGACAGCTCGTCGAAGTCGCCCCGCTCCAGCGTCTCGTAGAACGCGGTGTTGGCGCGCTCGACCGCCTCGCTGTCGGTACGCGCGCTCACCGCGCGCCCTCGACGGCGCGTGCCACGCGCACGGCGTCGGCGGTGGCCCGTACCTCGTGGACGCGGACCGCCCAGGCGCCCTCGTGCGCGGCGATGGCGGAGACGGCGGCGGTGGCCGCGTCGCGCTCGCGGGCGGGCGGCGGGGCGCCCTCGTCACCGGCCAGTACGCGGCCGAGGAACCGCTTGCGGGAGGCGGCGACCAGGAGGGGGCGGCCGAGCGCGTGCAGCTCGGCGAGGTGGGCCACGAGCGCGAGGTCGTGTTCGGCCTGCTTGGCGAAGCCGAGGCCGGGGTCGATCACGAGGCGTTCGGGGGCGATGCCGCCCTCGATGACGGCCTCGGTACGGACGCGGAGTTCGGCGACGACCTCGGCCACCACGTCGTCGTAGACCGCGCGGCTGTTCATGTCCTGGCTGAAGCCGCGCCAGTGCATCACCACGAAGGGGGCGCCGGTGGCGGCGACGGCGGGGATCATCGCGGGGTCCGCGAGCCCGCCGCTGACGTCGTTGACCAGAGCCGCGCCGGCGGCTATCGCCTGTTCGGCGACGCGGGCGCGCATGGTGTCGACGGAGACGGTGACGCCCTCGGCGGCCAGGCCCCGCACGACCGGGATGACGCGGCGCAGCTCCTCGTCCTCGTCCACGCGGGAGGCGCCGGGGCGGGTGGACTCGCCGCCGACGTCGACGAGGTCGGCACCCTCGGCGACGAGGTCGAGGCCGTGTTTGACGGCGGTGGAGGTGTCGAACCACCGGCCGCCGTCGGAGAAGGAGTCGGGCGTCACATTGACCACGCCCATGACCGCGCAGCGGTCCCATTCGGGCAGGCCTTCGACGGACCCCCGCCCGTTCAACGTACTCATACGTCCAGCGTAGGCGTCAGCCGGAGGTTGCCGGACCATGCTCGGGGGTGGCGAAAAGGCGCTGGAGGAGGTCGTGCAGGGCGACGCGGTCGGCGTCGGGGAGCGCGTCCAGGGCGGTGTGGGTGGCGAGCATGCCGATCCGCACGGTCTCCACGGTGCGTATGCCGTCCTCGGTCAGGACGACGTTCTTGACGCGGCGGTCGGTCGGGCTCGGTTCGCGGCGCACCAGAGTGCGGGCCTCCAGGCGGTCGATGATCCCGGTGACGTTGGAGGCGTCGCAGTGCAGCGTGGTGGCGAGCGAGCGCATGGAGGCGGGTCCGCGGCGCAGCACGGTCAGGGTCTTGGCCTGGCTGGAGGTGAGGCCCTCCTCGGCGGCGGCCGAGGAGAAGTCGCCGTAGAAGCCGGCCAGGGAGTCCCAGATGGCGTCCATGAGCACGGCGTTGCTGACAGCGGTCGGGCGGCTGGTTCCAGGCATGCCGTCCACTGTACCCGCGATTCGAGTGAAACTTGACTACCTCAACCTTTGATGTTTACCTTCATTAAGTTGCTTGAGGTAATCAAGCTTCCATCCGCTCAAGTACCTCCTCCTGCCGTACGGAAGAAAAAGTGACCACTAACCAACGCCCCCGCGGCGGTACCGGCCTCGTCCTGGTGCTCGGCCTGGCCGCCATGGTCGTCTCGATGATGCAGACCCTGGTCGTACCGATCCTCGGGATCATCCAGACCGACCTCGGCACCACCACCTCGGGCGTCAGCTGGGTCACCACCGCGACCCTGCTCTCGGCGGCCGTCTTCACCCCGCTGCTCGGCCGCTTCGGCGACATGCACGGCAAGAAGCCGACGCTGATCGGTGTGCTCGTGGTCATGGTCGCGGGCTCCGTGCTCGCCGCCACCACCAGCTCGCTCACCCTGCTGATCGTCGGCCGGGTGCTCCAGGGCGCGGCCACCGCGATCTTCCCGCTCGCTCTTTCCGTACTGCGCGAGGAGATCGCGCCGCAGAAGCTGCACGGCGCGATGGCGCTGGTCAGCGGCACCCTTGCGTTCGGCAGTGGCCTCGCGCTCGTCGGCGCCGGTCTGCTCACGCAAGGCTCGCACCCCGACTACCACCGGGTGTTCTGGCTCGCAGTGATCCTCGCGGTCCTCGCCCTGATCGCGGTCATCGCGGTCGTACCGGCCTCCCGTACGAAGACGGGCGGGCGCACCGACTGGCTCGGCGCGGCCACCCTGGCCGGCTTCCTCGTTCTGCTCCTGCTGCCCATCTCGCAGGGTCACGAGTGGGGCTGGGGCTCCGCCCGTACGGTCGGGTTCTTCGTCGCCGCCGTGGTCATGGCCGGGGTCTGGGTCCTGGTCGAGCGCAACGTGAAGGCGCCCATGGTGGACATGCGGATGTTCGCGCACCGGCCGGTGCTCTTCACCAACCTGGCCGGGCTGCTGCTCGGTTTCGCGATGTTCTCGCAGTTCATCGGCGTCTCGTACCTGGTGCAGATGCCGGACAAGCTGACCGGCTACGGCTTCTCGGCGTCCGTGCTTCGGGCCTCCGTCGAGTACCTGCTGCCGACCACGCTCGTCTCGCTGGTCGCCGCACCGCTGGGCGGGCAGCTGGTGGGCCGGATCGGAGCGCGCTTCACGCTCGCGGCCGGTGCCGCCTTCGGTGTCCTGGGCTTCGCCTGGCTGACCGGGGCACACGACTCGACGTCGTCCGTGATCCTCGCGGGGATGCTGATCGGTGCCGCGATCAGCTTCGGGTACGCGGCGATGCCGGCGCTCATCGTGGCGAGCGTCCCGCACCACCAGACGGGCATCGCGAACGGCATCAACTCGATCTCGCGCTCGGTGGGTTCGGCGATCGCCAGCGCGGTGATCACCTCCCTCCTCGCCTCAAAGGTGATCTCGGGCCTGCCCAAGGGCGTGCCGCCGCTGCCGGCCGAGAGCCAGTTCACGCTGAGCTTCGCGCTGGCGGGGATCGCGTTCGTGCTTGTTGTGGGCGTGGCGCTGGTGGGCCTTTCGTCCGACAAGGCGCGGGGGCGGCGGGTCGCGGAGTCTTCGGCGACGGCGGTTGAAGTGGAGCTGGAAAAGGCCTGACACCTGGGGCCCCGCCCCCGGGCGGCCCCGCCAGGGGCGCGGGGAACCGCGCGACCAGTCGGCGCGATCCGCACCCGAACCACTCACCCCCGGAGGGTTTCGGGAAGCGGCGGGGCGGAGCCCCAGCGCGCACCGTACCCAGCGCCCCGTCCCGCCACCGCACCCCGGCCCCCACCGGGGGAACCCATCGCCGTGGGGAAGCCGCAAGCAGCAGGGCGGGGAAAGCGAAACCCCGGTGCCGGGCCCCGTAAAGGGGGCCCGGCACCGGGGTTTGCGGGAGGGGGCGGCTACGCCGCGGGCACCTGGTCCGGGGTGGTCACGTGCGCGCAGGCGCGTTCGCGGCGGGCCGCCCGGGTCAGGCGGGCCAGCGGCCCCGGCAGGCCCAGGTTCACGAAGCCCTCGGCCTGCATCACGGCGAAGCCGATGCGGGGGAGGTCGGCGTGCGCCCGGTACACCATGAACCTCGGCTCCCACCGGGGCTGGAACTTCGCGTTGAACTTGTACAGCGACTCGATCTGGAACCAGCGGGAGAGGAAGACCAGCAGGCCGCGCCACATCCGCAGGACCGGACCCGCGCCGATCTTCTCGCCGCGTGCGAGCGCCGAGCGGAACATCGCGAAGTTGAGCGACACCTGCTTGATGCCGATCTTGTCGCACGCCTGGAGCGAGGCCACGATCAGGAGCTCGTTCATGCCGGGGTCGGCCGAGCGGTCGCGGCGCATCATCTCAAGCGACATTCCGTCCTTGCCCCAGGGCACGAAGTGCAGGATGGCCTTCAGGTCGCCGTACGGGCCGGGCGCCGCCCCGTCGTCGTCCGCC
Organism: Streptomyces sp. NBC_01431; assembly: GCF_036231355.1. Taxonomy (NCBI): domain Bacteria; kingdom Bacillati; phylum Actinomycetota; class Actinomycetes; order Kitasatosporales; family Streptomycetaceae; genus Streptomyces; species Streptomyces sp. NBC_01431. The sequence continues at coordinate 3,644,952 of NZ_CP109496.1, read as the reverse complement.
TTGTGGGCCGTCGCGATCACGCAGTCGCCGTCGTTCGGGTCGCCGATGCGGCCCAGCGCCATCGAGAAGCCGCGCTCGGTGTCGGTGCCGCGCCAGTCCTCGGCGGCCCGGCGGATCCGCTCCAGCTCACCGTCGGAGAGGTCACGAACGCGCCGTACGCGGGTTTCGTAGCCATTGCGCTCGATGCGCTTGACCATCTGGCGTACGTTTCGCATGGCGCGTCCGGCCAGCGAGAAATCCGAGACGTCCACCACCGCCTCGTCACCCAGCTCCAGGGCGTCGAGCCCGGTCTCGCGGGTCCAGACCTCGCCGCCGGTTTCGGAGCAGCCGACGACCGCCGGGGTCCAGGAATGTGCCTTCGCCTCGTCCATGAAGCGCTCGATGGCGCCGGGCCAGGCCTCGACGTCGCCGATCGGGTCGCCGGAGGCGAGCATCACACCGGAGACCACGCGGTAGGTGACGGCCGCCTTGCCGCTGGGCGAGAAGACGACGGCCTTGTCGCGGCGGAGCGCGAAGTGGCCGAGCGAGTCGCGGGCGCCGTGCTTGGCGAGCAGTTCGCGCAGCTTGTGCTCGTCGTCCTGGGTGAGCCGGGCGGCCGGGTGCTCGGGCCGGAACGCCAGGTAGATCGTGGTGACGGCGGTCAGCAGGCCCAGCGCGCCGAGGGAGTAGCCGACCGTCCAGCTGGTCTTGCCCTGGTACTCGACCGGGCCCTCGAAGCCGAAGAGGCCGAACATCACGTGCTGGATGCGGTCCACGATGGACGGATTGCCGACCGTCCTGTTCGGGTGGACGCTCACGATGACCAGGCCGAGGCCCAGCGATCCGGCGCCCATCAGGAAGAAGTTCGCGACGGCCTTCCAGCGGCTGCGCGGGTCGGGCAGCGCGTTGAACTCGCTCCGGTGGCGGACCAGCAGGGTGAGAAGCACCAATGAGATCAGCACGCCGGTGATGGAGTGCCGGTACCAGAACTGGGCCACCGCCCCGATGGGCAGCAGCACCACCGCGGCCCGCCAGGCCCGGCGCTTGCGGCGCTTGAGACCGTGCGCGAGGAGCAGCAGGAGGATGCCGGCGCTGAGCGCCACGGCCGCCGCGAAGGGGCCGAAGGTGCCCGGCAGCACCTCGCTTACGCTGTGGAACCGACTGTGCCGGACGCGATCGAAGACTCCGGCCGCTACGTCCAGGAGGCCCACGATCGTGCAGGCTGTTCCGACCACCCTGGGAACCGACTCGGGGCGCGGCCCGCGGAGGACCTTTCGTACACGAGTCGGAACCGATCCGTTTTTGTCCCCATCTATCCTGACAGACATCGCTTCCCGTGACTCCGCGAGAGATTCAGTTGGCCGGGGGACGGCGTCCACACCGTCCAGCCGGACAATTTGCGCCCTCTAGGACGGCACATTCGGGGGGCGGGTTCCCTTGGTCTCAGGAAATTCTCAGTCAGAAAGTTTCAGCGCCTCATGGGTCTCACGAGCAACAAGGTTCTGGCACTCGCCGTGTTCCTGGCGGTGGTGCTGTTCGCGGTCACCATCTGGTTGTGGCCGCGCCTGGCACGGCGCAGCTGGAAGGCTGTGACGGGCCGCGTCGGGCTGCTCCTCGCGACCCAGCTGGCGATCTTCGCCTCGGTCGGTCTGGCCGCCAACAACTCGTTCCTGTTCTACGGGTCCTGGGCGGACCTGTTCGGCCAGGAGCAGGACATGGGCAAGGTCGTCGACCACTCGGCGGGCGGCACGAACGTCCAGGTCATCGACAAGCAGAAGCCGGAGACGCCGGGGGCGGGCAAGCCGGCGCTGGGCGGCGAGATCCAGAAGATCGTGCTGGCCGGCGCCAAGTCGAAGATCACGAGCCCGGCCTACGTCTATCTGCCCCCCGAGTACTTCCAGAAGGCGTACGAGAACAAGACCTTCCCGGCCGCGATCGTGCTGACCGGCTACCCGGGCACCGCCGAGAACCTGCTCAAGGGCCTGCGGTACCCGAAGACGGCGTGGACGCAGGCCAAACAGAAGAAGATGCAGCCGATGATCCTGATCATGATGCGCCCGACGGTGGCGGGTCAGCGGGACACCGAATGCGTGGACATACCGAACGGCCCGCAGACCGAGACGTTCTTCGCGAAGGACGTGCCGGGCGCGATCTCGGCGAACTACCGGGTCGGCACAAAAGCGCAGAACTGGGGCTTCATCGGCGATTCGACCGGCGGCTACTGCGCGCTGAAGATCGGCATGCACCACCCCGCGCAGTTCGCGGCGAGCGCGGGACTGTCGGCGTACTACAAGGCGGCGGACGACCCGACGACCGGTGACCTCTTCCACGGCAACAAGAAGGAGGAGAACCGGGCCAACCTGCTGTGGAGCCTGGACCACCTGCCGCAGGGCAAGTCGTCCTTCCTGGTCACCACCTCGCTGTCCGGCGAGGACAACCTCAAGCCGACCCGGTCCTTCATCGCCAAGGTGAAGGCGCCCGGCCGTGTGTCGTCCATCACGCTCGACAGTGGCGGGCACAACTTCAACACCTGGCGGCGCGAGATCCCGCCGACCCTGGAGTGGATGAGCGGGCGGCTCAGCGCGAACTGACCGACTCGACCGACTCGACCTTCACCTCGGTCCGGGGCACGTCCTTGGCGTCCGCGTCGACGGAGCGGCGCAGCGCCTCGTGGAGCCGGGCCGGGGTGAGGACGCCGAGGAAGCGGCCGCGCTCCGCGCGGTCGATCACGGCGATCCAGCCGGCGTCGTGCTGGAGCATCGTCGCGAAGGCCTGCTTCAGCGAGGCGCCGACCGGCAGCCAGGCCTCCATCCGCCGGGCGTGCTCGCGGACTGTGCCCTTGCCGAGCCGGGCCTGCTCGGCGGAGATCCAGCCGTGCAGGTTGTCCTCGGCATCCAGGACGACCGCCCAGCGCGGCACCTCGGCCGGCAGCGGGTCGTCGAGGTGGACCACGGGCGGCTGCTCCAGGTCGCTCTCCTCGATGGGGGTGACGGAGAGCCGCTTGAGACCCCGGTCGGCGCCCACGAAGTCCGCCACGTACTCGGTGGCGGGGGTGCCGAGCACGGCGGCGGGGGCGTCGAACTGCTCGATGGCGCCCTGCCCGTAGACGGCGATGCGGTCGCCGAGGCGGACCGCCTCCTCGATGTCGTGGGTGACGAACAGGACCGTTTTGCGCACCTGCGACTGGAGCCTGAGGAACTCGTTCTGGAGCCGCTCGCGCACCACCGGGTCGACCGCGCCGAACGGCTCGTCCATCAGGAGCACCGGCGGATCGGCCGCCAACGCCCTTGCCACGCCCACCCGTTGACGCTGGCCGCCGGAGAGCTGCTCGGGGTAGCGCGATCCGTACGTCTTGGGGTCGAGCCCCACCAGGTCGAGCAGTTCGGCCGCTCGCTCGCGGGCCTTCGCCTTCTTCACGCCGAGCAGGTGCGGGACGGTCGCGGTGTTCTCCAGGACCGTCTTGTGCGGGAAGAGACCGACCTGCTGGATCACATAGCCGATGCGGCGCCGCAGTTGAACGGGATCGACGGTCGATATGTCCTCGCCGTCCAGGAATATCCGCCCGCTGGTCGGCTCGATGAGCCGGTTGACCATCTTCATCGTGGTGGTTTTGCCGCAGCCGGACGGTCCTACGAGAGTGACCAGTTCACCCTCTGCCACCTCGAAGGACAGGTCGTCCACGGCGGTGGTGCCGTCGTCGTACCGCTTGGTGACGTGCTCGAACCGGATCATGATGCCCCATTGTGCCGGGTGGTGACCGCCCTTGTGTGAAGCCCATGTTGCTGTAATGCGAAGGCCCGAGTCGATTGTCAGTGGTCAGGGTTAGGGTCTTCAGACAGACGTACGGAGCGGGCCGGGGGAGGTGGGGGAGTGGCCGGGAACTGCCTGGCGGCGAACGACTGGATCTGCTGGGAGTACGTCAGCTCCCGCAGCCAGGAGCTGACCGACGCGACGGTCCAGCACGTCTGGATCACCGCGGTGTCCGTGCTCATAGGGCTGCTCGTCGCCTTCCCGCTGGCGCTGCTCGCCCGGGGCCGCAAGGGCGTCGCGGCGACCGTGCTCGGCTTCACGACCGTGCTCTACACGGTCCCCTCGCTCGCGATGTTCGCCCTGCTGCTCCCGGTCTTCGGCCTCTCGGCCGGCCTTGTGATCACGGGCCTGGTGCTCTACTCACTGACGATCCTGGTGCGCAACATCCTGGCCGGGCTCGAATCGGTGCCCGCCGATGCCCTGGAGGCGGCGCGCGGCATGGGGTACGGGCGCATACGGCTGCTGTTCGAGGTCGAGCTGCCGCTCGCGCTGCCCGCGTTGATGGCCGGTCTGCGGATCGCCACCGTCGCCACCGTCGCGCTGACCACGATCGGCTCCCTCGTCGACCACGGCGGCCTCGGCAACCTCATTGAGCAGGGCCTGCCCACCTTCTTCAAGGCGCAGATCCTGACCGCCTCGGTGCTGTGCGTGGTGCTCGCGATCGCCGCCGACCTGCTGCTGCTCGGTCTCCAGCGGCTGCTCACGCCCTGGACCCGGATCCGTACGGCGAAGGCGGTCTGAACCATGGGAGTCTTCGCGCAGGCTTGGACGTGGCTGACGACGGGCGCCAACTGGTCGGGGGAGGACGGCGCCTGGCACCGGCTCGGTGAGCACGTGTACGTCAGCGCGCTCGCCCTGGTGGTGTCGTGCCTGGTCGCCCTGCCGCTCGCGCTGTGGCTCGGGCACATCGGCAGGGGCGGCGCGCTCGCGGTCAACATCTCCAACGTCGGCCGGGCGATACCCGTCTTCGCGGTGCTCGCCCTGTTCATGGTGACCCCGCTGCGCAACGCGGGCTATCTGCCGACCGTGATCGCCCTGGTGCTCTTCGCGGTGCCGCCGCTGCTGACCAACGCCTACGTCGGCATGCGCGAGGTGGACCGGGCCGCGGTGGAGGCGGCCCGCGGCATGGGGATGTCCGGGCGTCAGCTCTTCCTCCAGGTCGAACTGCCGCTCGCCTACCCGCTGATCATGACCGGGCTCCGGTCGGCGGCGGTCCAGATCATCGCCACGGCGACCATCGCCGCGATGGCCGGCCTCGGTGGCCTGGGCCGCATAGTCACCGAGGGCTTCGCGGTGTACAACACCCCGCAGGTGGTGGCGGGGGCGCTGCTGGTGGCGGCGCTCGCGCTGCTCGTGGAGGGCGCGCTGGTGGGCCTTGACCGCCTGTTCAGCCCGCTGCGCAAGCGTTCGTGACCCCTTGATCCGCTGATCGTGATCCGCGAAACCCGCGATCCGTTACCCCGTAATTCTCTGGATGGTGAATCTTCATGAGCAAGATCCTGCGTACGGCCGGTGCGGTGCTCGGCACGGTGGCGCTCGCGGGCTCGCTCGCCGCGTGTGGTGGCGACAGCCTGGAGAAGAGCAAGAACGACAAGGACAACGGCACGTCCAGCAGTACCGGCGGCGGGAAGAAGGGCTCGCTGGTCGTCGGCGCGGCCGGCTTCACCGAGTCCGCGGTCCTGGCCGAGCTGTACTCCCAGGTCCTCGCCGACGCCGGGTACTCGACCTCTGTCACCACGGTGAAGAACCGCGAACTGTACGAACCCGCCCTGGAGAAGGGCGAGATCGATGTCGTACCGGAATACGCGGCCACCCTCACCGAATTCCTCAATGCCAAGGTGAACGGTGACACGGCGAAGGACAAGCCGCTCGCCTCCAGCGATGTCACGGCCACCGTGGCCGAACTGTCCAAGCTCGCCGGGCCGCGCGGTCTGAAGGTGCTGCCGGCCGGTGCGGCGGTGGATCAGAACGCGTTCGCGGTGACCAAGGAATTCGCCGCCAAGAACAACCTCAAGTCCCTTTCGGATCTGGGTACGTCGAAGGCCAAGGTGAAGATCGCCGCGGGTGACGAGTGCAAGATCCGGCCGTTCTGCGCGCCGGGTCTGACGTCCAAGTACGGGATCGACGTCGCCGGCATCGACCCCAAGGGCGTCGGCACCCCGCAGGCCAAGCAGGCGGTCAAGGACGGCGTCGATCAACTGGTCCTGACCACCACGACCGACGCCACCCTGGACACCTACGGCCTTGTTCTGCTCCAGGACGACAAGAAGCTGCAGAACGCGGACAACGTGCTGCCCGTCGTCAATGCGAAGGACGCCGGCGGCCAGGAGATAGCCGATGCGCTCGGCAAGCTGACCAAGGCCCTGACGACGGCCGATCTGGTCGATCTGAACCGCAAGGTCGATGCCGAGCGGGCCAAGCCGGCCGATGTCGCCAAGGCGTATCTCCAGTCGAAGGGGCTGATCAAGAAGTAGTCGAAATTGGCGATCGGAGTAACTACAGGGGAACAGATTGGCGGGCGGGGGTACATGTGACGCCTACGCACGGTAAATTTCAGGCCATGCCACGTGGACGCCACCGTCATTCCCCTCCGCTGCACCGGCTCCTTCAGCCGTCGGCCGTCGCCGGCGTCTCGGTCATCTGCGCCGGTGGTGCCTGGCTCTTCGACCAGCCCACGGTGCTCAGAGCACTGGCCGCCGCCGCCGCGGCGGCCTGCGTCACCGGTTCGGTGCTGATGCGCAGCTGGGACCGGGCGGCGGGCCGCCGGGTCGCCGAGCTGACCCGCTCGCGCGCCGCCGACCAGTGGCGTACCGAGGAGCGGATCGCCGAGCTGGAGACCGAGTTGGAGGAGTCGCGCGAGCTGCGCGGCCGCCTCGACGCCAAGCTGCGCACCAAGCGCATGGAGCTGGCCGGGCTGCGCGGCGAACACGCGGCCCTGCTGCGGCGCTACGCCAACGCCGAGACCGAGCGGGCCAGCGCACTGGAGGGGCGACGCCAACTCGCCCTGGAGGCGACGGCCCCCAAGGCGCTGATGCCGTCGGGCAGCACCCCGACCCCGGCCGCCTATCTCGCGGCCGCCCGCGCCCTGGAGCGCCTCTCGCTCAGCGCCGAGCGCCAGGCGAAGGCACGGGCCGAGGCGGAGTCGGCGCGGGCCGGCTCGGAGTCCGGGGAGGCGGAGGGGCCGCAGGGGAAGCCCTCGGCGGCCGTCGGCAGCGGGCAGCACGCCCGCCCGTCGTCCGCCCTCCCCGCCAAGCCCCGGCGGGCCGAACTGCCCGCCGCCCCCGCGCCGGTCGCCGCCGCCGTGGTGCCGTACACGGCGCGCCGGGCGGTTCGCCCCGAGGGCAGCTTCGACTTCTTCGGTACCGGCGCGGGGCAGGCCGGTGCCGGGCACAAGGCGGCCGCCGCGATCGAGGCCGTACAGGACGAGGACCTCGCCGACGTGGTGGGCGAGGAAGTTCTGGCGAGCCGGGCGCAGCAGAGCCCCGATAAGGTCGTCGGCGAGGTCATCGACCTGACCGCGCACGACGAGACCGAGCAGCTCGACCTCGCCGAACTGCGCACCGCCATCTCCTAGCTGACGCCCCGGCGGCCCGCTTACTCCCATGTGTCGCAGGGCCGGTCACTTTTCCGGGTGCCCGGGGCATGCTGGCTGCTGTCCCGGGCGTATCGCCCGCGAGCTGGAACGCGTCTGTCCAGACGGCCAGTTGACCAAGTTTTTTCATTTCGGGGATCGATTCAGGCCGCCTGACGTACGTTAAGGATCTGCCCTTTTCGATTTCTGAGGGAGTTCGTCCGTGCCTGCTCACATAGCACCTCCCTGTGTGGCCCTCCCGGGGAACACCGTGACGACCGACGAGATCTGCGCCGACATCCGCCGGGCCCATCCGGACCTGCCGCGCCTGGAGGCCTTCCTGAGGATCGCTCGGGCGACGACCGTCGAGACCCGCCACTTCTGCCGTCCGCTGGGCGCGCCGACCGTGGCCGGAAATGCCCTTGTCGAACAGCGCAACCGGGCGGCCTACGAGGACGCGTCGGTCATGGCGGTCGAAGCGGCCCGCAGAGCGCTGGACGCGGCCCGGCTGCGGCCCGAGGACATCGACTGCGTCATCACCAGCCACACCACCTCCTGGACCGTGCCGAGCCTCGACCTCCACCTGATCGCCGCACTCGGTCTGCGGCCCGAGATCCGGCGCCACCCCATGAGCACGACCGGCTGTGCGGGCGGCGCCCAGGGGCTGCTCCGCGCCCGCGACGACATCGCCGCCCACCCCGGCGCCAACGTCCTGGTCGTCACCTCGGAATGCCTGTCCGCGGCGACGTACAACCACGCGGACACCAGCCGCGAATCCATGGTCTACAAGGTCCTGTTCGGGGACGGCGCCGCCGCCGCGGTCGTCTCCGCGCGCCCCTCCTGGGGCGGGGCGAGCTTCGTCATCGAGGACGCCTTCGAGTACGCGCTGCCCGACAGCGCCGACCGCTACCGGGGGCGGCTGACCGGCGCCGGGCTGCACTTCGACTCCACCCGCGCGGCCACCGCCGCCTTCAACGACTGCCTGCCCGCCATCCGTAAATGGCTGGCGGCGGACGGCCGGCCGCTCGACTTCGCGGTGGTCCACCCCGGCGGTCCGCGCATCCTGGACGACATCGCCGCCGGCCTCCAGCTCGACGGCGACCGCGCGGGCGGGGCCCTGCGCACCGCCTGGGCCAGTCTCGCCGAGAACGGGAACCTGGGCGGCTCGGCGGTCCTCGACGTGCTGTCCCGTACGTTCACCGAGCCGCCCGGCCACGACGAGCGCGGCCTGATCATCGGCTTCGGCCCCGGCTTCGTCCTTGCCGCCGTCCGGGGCCACTGGTCCAACTGACCGGCGCGGCAACCCGGTTGGGCCTACTTGTCGATGTCGCCCACGACGAAGAACAACGACCCCAGGATCGCCACCATGTCGGCGACCAGCGTCCCCGGCAGCAGCACGGCGAGTGCCTGGATGTTGTTGTACGAGGCCGACCGCAGCTTAAGCCGGTACGGCGTCTTCTCGCCCTTGCTGACGAGGTAGTAGCCGTTGATGCCGAGCGGGTTCTCGGTCCAGGCGTAGGTGTGGCCCTCGGGCGCCTTCAGTACCTTGGGCAGCCGCTGGTTGATCGGGCCGGGCGGCAGGTCTGCCATCTTGTCGAGGCAGGCGTCGGCGAGGTCGAGCGCGTTGTGGGTCTGCTCCAGGAGGCACTCGAAGCGGGCCAGGCAGTCGCCCTCGGTGCGGGTGACGACCTTCAGGGTGTCCTGGAGGTCCCCGTACGCGAGGTACGGCTCGTCGCGGCGCAGGTCGAAGTCGACGCCGGAGGCCCGCGCTATGGGGCCGCTCACGCCGTACGCGTGCACCGCCTCGGCGGACAGCACGCCGACGTTCCTGGTCCGGGCCCGGAAGATCTCGTTGCCGAGCACGAGGCGGTCGTACACGTCCATCCGCGACCGCACCGAGGCGATGGCGTGCCGCACCCGGCCGAGCCAGCCCAGCGGCAGGTCCTCCTTGAGGCCGCCGACGCGGTTGAACATGTAGTGCATGCGGCCGCCGGAGACCTCCTCCATCACGGCCTGGAGCTCCTCGCGCTCGCGGAAGGCGTGGAAGACGGGGGTGATGCCGCCGAGCTCCAGCGGGTAGGAGCCGAGGAACATCAGGTGGTTGAGGACCCGGTTCAGCTCGGCGAGCAGCGTGCGGGTCCACACGGCGCGCTCGGGGACCTCCATGCCGAGCATCCGCTCGACCGCCATGACGACACCGAGCTCGTTGGAGAACGCGGAGAGCCAGTCGTGGCGGTTGGCCAGCATCACGATCTGGCGGTAGTCGCGGGCCTCGAAGAGCTTCTCGGCGCCGCGGTGCATGTAGCCGATGACCGGCTCGGCGTGCTGGATGCGCTCGCCGTCCAGTACGAGCTTCAGGCGTAGCACTCCGTGGGTGGAGGGGTGCTGGGGGCCGATGTTGAGCACCATGTCGGTGCTCTCCGCCCCGCCCCCGATCCCGACCGTCGTCTCCGTCATGCGGGCCAGTATCCCCCGAGGCCGCGTGGCCTGCGGCCCAGCCCCCGCCGGGGGTAGCGCCACGGGGTCATACCCGGTGTGTCAGCCAGCCGAAGTCGCCCAGGCCGCCCCGGGCCGTCAGTTCCGCCGCCTCGCCCGCCGCGGCCAGCGCGCGGACGTACGCCGCCGGGTCCGAGGACGCCAGCGACAGCGGGGGCCGCGTCGCCGAGACGCCGAGCCGGGACAGTGCCTCGCGCTGCGAGGTCAGCTCCCCGGAACCCCCCGCACACGCGTCCAGCGCGACATGCGCCGTGATGTCGCACGACCCGTCCGGCACCGGCGCCACCTCCCGCCCGCCGCGAAACCCGCTCAGCGAACCGAACGGCGGCCGCGCCTGCCTCGTATGGGCGTAGTCGACGGCCACCGCGACCCCCGCGTCCAGCGCGGCGAGGGCCGACGCCCACGCCTCGTCCCGCGGCCGACCGATCTCCGCCCGCGTGCCCGGCTCACCCAGCGGCCACCAGCGCTCCAGCCACGCGGCGTCCGCGCCCGACACCGGTTCGCCCAGCGTCTCGCTGCCGTCGGGCCGTACGAGCACGAGCCTGGCCACCCCGTCCGGATCGACCTCCGCGACCTCGACGGGCACGTTGTCGAGCCATTCGTTGGCGAAGAGCAGACCCCGGACCCCCCGGGGCACCGAAGCACGCCAGACGATCCGCTCGTCGAGCCCGGCCGGGCGGGGGGCGCGCTCGACGGCGTACGGGCGGACGGGGAAGCCGGCAGGCAGCGCGGCCAGCACCCCGGTGAGCAGTTCCCCGCGCCCGGCACCCACGTCCACGAGGTCGACCGGGCCGGGGCCGAGCCCGGCCGCGACCTCGGTGAGCAGGCGGGCGACGGCCCGTGCGAAGAGCGGCGAGGCGTGCACCGACGTGCGGAAGTGCCCGGCCGGCCCCTCGGGCCGCAGATAGAAACCGCCCGGCCCGTACAGCGCCCGCTCGGTGGCCGCACGCCAGCCGACGGGGGCGCCCGGCGACCCCGGTTCCGCGTCACTCGTACCCGCCGCGTGTTGACACGTCTCATCCGTCACGGGGCCAAGTCTCCACCTTGCGGAGTACGCCGCCGGGATCAGGATCGCCCCGGCGGTTGACCCCTGCACCTATCCCCTTTCCCTACGCTGATTACGTGCAGCGCCTCTACGACTTCATCCGCAGACACCCGACCGGGGTCGACACCTTCTGGGCCGTCATCCTGTTCGGGTTCTCCTGCCTGCAAGTCGCGGCCGCGGCGCACGATCCGCGCCAGGCGGGCTGGCCCATCCAGCTCCTGGTCGCGCTCGGGATGAGCGCGGCCGTGGCGCTGCGCCGCCGGGTGCCCGAGAAGATGCTGCTGCTCGTGATCGCCGTGGGCGTCGCCCAGCTCGTACTCAACGTGCAGCCCCAGGTGCAGGACTTCGCGATGCTGGTCATCATCTACACGGTGGCCTCCGCGGGCGAGCGCTGGGCCTCGCGGGTCGCGCTCGTCGCGGGGCTGTGCGCGGCGCCGCTCGCGCATGTGCGCTGGCTGGACACCGGGCCCAACTCCGCGACGGAGAAGGCCTTCTTCATCGTCATGATGACGGTCCCGTTCGTGCTCGCCTGGGTGCTCGGCGACTCGATGCGGACCCGCAAGGCCTACCTCGCGCAACTGGAGGAGCGGGCCGCGCGCCTGGAGCGGGAGCGCGAGGCGCAGGCCAAGGTGGCGGTCGCCGCCGAGCGGGCCCGCATCGCCCGTGAGCTGCACGACGTGGTGGCGCACAACGTGTCGGTGATGGTCGTGCAGGCCGACGGCGCGGCGTACGTGATGGACAGCTCGCCGGACCAGGCGAAGACCGCCCTGGAGACTATCTCGATGACCGGCCGCCAGGCGCTCGCCGAGATGCGCCGGCTCCTCGGGGTGCTGCGCACCGGCGAGCACCAGGAGGCGGGGGAGTACGTGCCGCAGCCCGATGTCCAGCAGATCGAGGATCTGGTGGAGACGGTCCGCGGGGCGGGCCTCACCGTCGACTTCAAGATCGAGGGCACCCCGCGCCCGCTGCCCAGCGGCGTGGAGCTCACGGCCTACCGGATCGTGCAGGAAGCCCTCACCAATACCCGCAAGCACGGCGGTCCGGACGCGGGGGCGAGCGTGCGGCTCGTGTACTTCGACGACGGGCTCGGCCTCCTCGTCGAGGACGACGGCCGGGGCGCCGCCCACGAGATGTACGAGGACGGCGGCGCCGACGGTCAGGGGCACGGCCTGATCGGCATGCGCGAGCGCATCGGCATGGTCGGCGGCACGCTGGACGCGGGGCCGCGCCCCGGCGGCGGCTTCCGGATCAGCGCCCTGCTGCCGCTGAAGCCGGCTCACTGATTTCCTGTACGTGCTGGGGTACGTACCGTTGTACGGCGTGATGGAGAGAGAACGATGACGATCCGCGTGATGCTCGTGGACGACCAGGTGCTACTGCGCACGGGGTTCCGGATGGTGCTCGCCGCGCAGCCGGACATGGACGTCGTCGCGGAGGCGGGCGACGGCGCGGAGGCCATCGAGGTGCTCCGGGCGACCGAGGTGGACGTGGTCCTGATGGACGTGCGCATGCCGAAGCTGGACGGGGTGGAGGCGACCCGGCGGATCTGCGCGGCGGCCAATCCCCCCAAGGTGCTGATCCTCACCACCTTCGACCTGGACGAGTACGCCTTCTCCGGGCTGAAGGCGGGCGCGAGCGGTTTCATGCTCAAGGACGTGCCCCCGGCCGAACTGCTCGGCGCGATCCGCTCGGTGCACAGCGGGGACGCGGTGGTCGCGCCCTCCACGACCCGCCGCCTCCTGGACCGGTTCGCGCCGATGCTCCCGGCCAGCGGCAAGGAGCCGGAGCACAAGCAGCTGGAGAAGCTGACCGAGCGCGAGCGCGAGGTCATGCTGCTCGTCGCCCAGGGGCTGTCCAACGGCGAGATCGCCGCCCGCCTGGTCCTCTCGGAGGCCACCGTGAAGACCCACGTGGGCCGCATCCTGACCAAGCTGGGCCTGCGTGACCGGGTGCAGGTCGTGGTGCTGGCGTACGAGACGGGGCTGGTCCGCGCGGGTGGCGGCGCCGTCTGACCGGCGGGCCCGCCGGTGCCGGGTCCGCCCGGCGCGCGGCCTTCCGCTCCGCGCCGGGCCGCCGCGACCCGGTGCAGCCCCGGGCCCTCGCCGACCGGCATTGTCTTAGTACGACGGGCGTCGTACTATCGGGCTCGTTCGGAACCCAGGGCAATTCAAGTGCGGGGGAGTGGCGACATGCGCGCGATCCGATTCGACGAGTTCGGCGGTCCGGAGGTTCTCCAGCTGGTGGAGGCGGAGGTGCCGCGGCCGGGGCCCGGTGAGGTGAGCGTCGACGTCGCCTACGCCGGCGTCAACTTCGCGGATCTGAAGGCGCGTTCGGCGGGATACCGGGTCGCCTCGCTGCCCTTCGTGCCCGGCCTGGAACTCTCCGGCCGCATCCGCGCGATCGGCGCCGGGGTCGAGGGCCTCGCGGTCGGCCAGGAGGTCGCCGCGATGACCGAGGGCGGAGCCTACGCGGACGTCGCCCTCGCCTCGGCCGTCACCGTCTTCCCCGTACCCGAGGGCGTGAGCCTGCGCACCGCGGCCACGCTGCCCACCGTGCTGCCGACCGCCCACGCCCTCATCCACGAGGTGGGCCGGCTACAGCCCGGCGAGAGCGTCCTGGTCCAGGGCGCGGCGGGCGGCGTCGGCACCGTTGCCGGGCAGATCGCCAAGCTGGCCGGGGCGGGCGCGGTGTACGGCGTGGTCTCCAGCGAGGCCAAGGCCGACTACGCCCGCAAGCACGGCTACGACGACGCCTTCCTGACCGACAGCTTCGACGCGGACGTGCTGCGGGCCACCGGCGGCCGGGGCGTGGACCTGGTGCTCGACCCGGTCGGCGGCGAGACCCTGCGCCGCGGCCTGGAGTCGCTCGCCCTGTTCGGCCGGCTTGTCTCGTACGGCAACGCGAGCGGTGAGCAGGCCTGGCAGGTCGGGCAGGCCGAGCTGTACTCGCGCGGTCGCACCGTCTCGGGCTTCTCGATCCTGGGGCTCGCGGCGGCCGGCGACCGGGGGGCGTTGCGCGACATCGCCGGGCGGGCGCTGCGGCTGGCCACCACCGGCCAGGTGGAGCTGCCGATCACGGCGGAGTTCCCTCTCGAAGAGGTGGCCGCCGCCCATGAGTTGATGGAGGGCCGCACCTCGACGGGCAAGCTCCTGCTGAGGGTGTCCTAGCGCCGAGCGCCCCGAGGGGCGCGGTGGACCGCGCGACCAGCCGCCGACTGGCCGCAGTCGCCTCGACCGCCCCCGCGCAGCGCTACCGCAGCACCCCCTCAAGGAAGTCGCTGCCGAGGCGGGCCACCACCGTCAGGTCCAGCTGGTGCAGTACGTAACGCCCGCGCCGCCGGGTCGTGATGAGCCCGGCCTTCTTCAGGACGGCCAGGTGGCGGGAGACCTCGGGCGCGGTGATGCCGTGTGCGTCGGCCAGCTCGCTCGTCGTGTACGGCGAGCGGGCCAGGTTGCGGCACAGCCGCATCCGCATCGGGTGCGCGAGGGCCTCCATCCGCAGCTTGAGGACCTCGACCGAGGCGGGCGAGGGCAGTTCGGGTCCGTGCACCGGATAGTGGATCACCGGCCGCCAGCCCGGGGCGTGCAGCACCATCAGGTGCGGCCAGCCGAACGAGGTGGGCACGAAGGTGAGGCCGGCGCCGGGCTCCGGGTCGGTGGCGGTCGTCCGCCCCTCGGTCAGCTTGTCCACGCTGATTCGTGTCCCGCTCGCGTCCAGGCTCAGCGCGGCCGACACCGCCTGGACGGCCTCGCCGAGCCCCTTGCGGCGCAGCAGCTCCGCCTTGTGCCGCGCGTCGGCGGCCAGTTGGACCCGGACCCGCTGCCAGGTGTCCGCGAAGAAGGCCTCCTCGCAGTCCTCCAGGAGCCGCCGCACCCACGCCCGCACGGACGCCGGGTCGCTCAACAGGCGCTGGGTGAACTCCACTTGGCGCGGGCCGCGGGTCGCCGCCATCTCCAGGGCGCGCACGCGCAGCGCCGGATCGCGCAGCGGGGACGGCGTCTTGACCCCGTACAGGCTGGAGCAGGTGAACTCCAGGGCGGCGGCGGTGAACCGCTCGTCGGAGAGCCGGTCGAGCAGGTCCAGGTCCTCGGCGAGCGTCGAGCCCGTACGCCCGTCCCAGCCGGGTATGCCCGCGAAGGGCATGAACACGTCGGAGAAGGTGTTGCGCCACAGGAAATCGGCCTCGTGCAGCCGGTCGGCGAGGTCCGGCTTCAGGGCGGCCGCGGTCGCCGTCGCCCAGCCGTGCAGGCCCGGGTGGTGGCCGGGCTCGGAGAGCGCGTGCAGGGCCAGGCCGAGCTCGGCGAGCGGCGAGATCGAGAAGTCGATGCGCTCGGCGGGCAGGCCCGTGATGTCGATGGTCACGCTCATGGCCCCATCGTGCACCGGGCCACTGACAACGCCCCCGCCGATTGACGGTCCCGGTCAATCGGCGCCGCTGGTCAGCGCCATTTGACGCGGCTCGTCAATCAGCGCGACGGGCGGCCCGAACGGGTTCACCGTGGAGGCATGGACGCGATACAGCAGCACATGATCGACAGCTACCGCATGGCCCGGCTCGGTGAGAGCGCGCCGCCGCTCCCCGGCACCCACGACGTGGCGGTGCTGCGGGAACTGCGGGACTACCGCCGCTTCGAGGCGGTTCTGGCGGGCCGGCTCGCCACCGGCCGGCTGCGCGCGGCCCTGGCCCGCCTGTTCGCCCCGCACCACCCCCGTCACCACCCGCCCGCCTGCCGCTGAGCGGGCGGGGCGCCGGGACCACCGGTTACGGCAGCCGTCGTACGAAGTCGGCCACCGCGGCGCGTACGTCCTCGGCGGTCCACGCCAGGCCCGGCGCGTTCACCGTGACCTCGGTGAAGGCGAGGCCGGCCGGTCCCGAGGGGTTGGCGAACCAGCGCCGGAACAGGCAGACGCCGCTCTCCTCGGCCTGGGCCAGCGCGGCCGCGCTGAGCACCTCGGCGTCGTACGGCAGCCACACCTGGAACTCGTGGGTGTGCGGCGGCTCGGGATGGACGCGGAACCACGGCACGCCCGCCGCCGTGAAGCCCTCCTTCATGGCCTCGGCCACGACCTTGGCGTGGGCCACGTACGAGGGGAGTTCGGGCAGCACCTTGCGCAGCCCGAGCAGGCCCGCGAGGGCGGCGGGGAACTGCTGGAAGAGCTGGCCGCCGTAGCGGTGCCGCCAGGTGCGGGCCTGCTCGATCAGTGACTCGGAGCCCACCAGGACCGCGCCCGACAGGCCGCCCAGCGTCTTGTAGAACGACACGTACACGCTGTCCGCGAGGCCCGCGATCTCGGGCAGGGAGCGGCCGAAGTGGACTGTGGTCTCCCAGAGCCTGGCGCCGTCGAAGTGCACCACGGCGTCGCGCTCACGGGCCGCGTCGACCACGGCGACCAGTTCGTCCCAGGTTGGCAGGACGTAGCCCGCGTCGCGCAGCGGAAGCTCCAGCATCAGGGTGGCGAACGGCTCCTCGAAGCCGCGTACCTCGTCCGCGTTCGGCAGTCGCGGCTCCTCCGTCGGGTGGACCGTGCGCAACCCGCTGACCTGGCTGAACGCGTCGCGCTCATGCACTTCGGGGTGGGCCATGGGGTGCAGGGCGACCGTCGGGTCGCCGGTGCGCGAGGCCCAGCAGCGCAGGGCGACCTGCTGGGCCATGGTGCCGGTCGGGAAGAACGCGGCGGCGGGGAAGCCGAGCGCCTCGGCGGTGCGCCGCTCCAGCTCGGCCACGGCGCCGTTGCCGTAGACGTCGGGGAACTCGTCCAGGTCGTAGACCTCGGCGCCGTCCGCCAGGAGGGCCGTCAGCCGCTCCGCGAGGGTGTGGTCGACCGTCTGGTCCGCCAGGGTCCGCTTGGCGCCCCGGAAGACGGCCAGGCGGTGCTGCCGGGCCTGTTCCGGGGTCTTGTCCGCCGTCCCGCCGGGGGCGTCGGAGGTGGACTCGGGGAGGGGATGGAGCTCGGGATCTGCCATGGTGTGATGATCGCCCACAGCCTGTGGACAACCAACGGAGTTTTCCGGCCCGGGGCGTAGCATGACGGGGCCGTTTGATTTTGGTTTGGCGTCCGGTACCCCTCGCGGACTGGAACGGAAGGCCCCCACGCGTGAACGCATCACCAGAGCACCGCTTCGACCACAGTCCGGCGGACCGCCCCGCCCGCCTCGCCGTGGGCGTCGTCGGCGCGGGCCGGGTCGGCCCCGCACTCGCCGCCGCGCTCCAGCTCGCCGGTCACCGCCCGGTCGCGGTCTCCGGCGTGTCCGACGCCTCCGTGCGCCGGGCCGCCACCCTGCTGCCCGACGTGCCCCTGGTCCCGCCCGCCCAGGTCATGGAGCGCTCGGACCTGGTGCTGCTCACCGTTCCGGACGACGCGCTGCCCGGTCTGGTCGAGGGTCTCGCCGAGACCGGCGCGATCCGGCCCGGCCAGCTCCTGGTGCACACCTCGGGGCGGTACGGGACGGCCGTCCTCGACCCCGCCCGACGGGCCGGCGCGCTGCCGCTCGCCCTGCACCCCGCGATGACGTTCACCGGCACGAGCGTGGACGTCCAGCGGCTCGCGGGCTGCTCGTTCGGCGTGACCGCCCCCGAGGAGCTGCGGCTCGCCGCCGAGGCGCTGGTCATCGAGATGGGCGGCGAACCGGAGTGGATCGAGGAGGCGGCCCGCCCGCTGTACCACGCGGCCCTCGCGCTCGGCGCGAACTACCTGGTCACGCTGGTCGCCCAGGCCATGGAGCTGCTGCGCCAAGCGGGCGTCGAGGCCCCCGACCGGATGCTCGGCCCGCTGCTCGGTGCCGCGCTCGACAACGCCCTGCGCTCCGGGGACGCGGCCCTGACCGGTCCGGTCGCGCGCGGCGACGCCGGCACGGTCGCCGCCCACGTCGCCGAGTTGCGCAAGCACGCGCCGGGCACCGTCGCCGGCTACCTCGCGATGGCCCGTACGACCGCCGACCGGGCGCTCGCCCACGGACTGCTGAAGCCCGAGCTCGCCGAGGACCTGCTCGGCGTCCTCGCCGAAGGAGAAGCCCGATGAAGGCCCAGGCCGCCAAGACCGCCCTCGTGCGTACGGCCGCGGAGCTCGCGGCCCTGGAGCGGACCGGCCGCCGCGCCGTCGTCATGACCATGGGCGCGCTCCACGAGGGCCACGCCACCCTGATCCGTACCGCACGCCGACTGGCCGGCTCCGACGGGCAGGTGGTGGTCACCGTGTTCGTCAACCCGTTGCAGTTCGGCGCGGGCGAGGATCTGGACCGCTATCCGCGCACCCTGGACGCGGACCGCGCGATCGCCGAACGCGAGGGCGCCGACGCGGTGTTCGCGCCGTCGGTCGAAGAGGTTTATCCCGGCGGCGAGCCCCAAGTGCGCGTCACCGCGGGCCCCATGGGCGAGCGCCTCGAAGGCGCCTGCCGGCCCGGCCACTTCGACGGCATGCTGACCGTCGTCGCCAAGCTGCTCCACCTGACCGCGCCCGACCTCGCGCTGTACGGGCAGAAGGACGCCCAGCAGCTCGCGCTGATCCGGCGCATGGTGCGCGATCTGAACTTCCCCGTGGAGATCGTCGGCGTACCGACGGTGCGCGAGGACGACGGCCTCGCGCTCTCCAGCCGCAACCGCTATCTCGCCCCGGCCGAGCGGACCGCGGCCCTCGCCCTCTCCCGTGCCCTGTTCGCGGCCCGCGACCGGCTCGCCGCCGAGCACGCCCTGTACGCGCGGGCCGCCGCCGCGGGCGCGGCCACGGGCCGCGCCGACGCGCTCACCGCGATCGGCGAGGCCAGGGCCGCCGCCGACGCGTACGCGGTCGCCGCGGCGGCGCCGTCCCCCGTGGCCATCAAGGCCGTGGCTCAAGGCGTGCTCGACGAGGCGGCCAAGGCCGAACCCCCGGTCGTGGCCGACTACTTGGCGCTGGTCGACCCGGCGACGTTCACGGAGGCCTGCGACGGGTTCGGCGGTGAGGCGGTCCTCGCGGTCGCCGCCCGTGTCGGCACCACGCGCCTCATCGACAACATCCCGCTCACGTTCGGAGCACCGGAATGACAAGCACCGGCATACGGCTTGACGCCCCCGCACCCGGCTGGGCCATCGACGCGGACGTCGTGGTCGTCGGCTCCGGAGTCGCGGGCCTGACCGCCGCCCTGCGCTGCACGGCGGCGGGCCTCGCCACGGTCGTCGTCACCAAGGCCCGCCTGGACGACGGCTCGACGCGCTGGGCGCAGGGCGGCATAGCGGCGGCACTCGGCGAGGGCGACACCCCCGATCAGCACCTGGGCGACACCCTGGTGGCGGGAGCGGGCCTGTGCGACGAGGACGCGGTACGCCTGCTCGTGACCGAGGGCCCGGACGCCGTACGGCGGTTGATCGCCACCGGCGCCCACTTCGACACCGACGAGACGGGTGCGATCTCGCTGACCCGCGAAGGTGGCCACCACCGCCGCCGCATCGCGCACGCGGGCGGGGACGCGACCGGCGCCGAGATCTCCCGCGCGCTGGTCGAAGCGGTCCGTACGCAGGCCGTGCGCACCATCGAGAACGCGTTGGTGCTCGACCTCCTCAAGGACGAGCGGGGCCGCACCGCCGGCATCACCCTGCACGTGATGGGCGAGGGCCAGCACGACGGCGTGGGTGCGGTCCGCGCGCCCGCCGTCGTGCTGGCGACCGGCGGCATGGGCCAGGTGTTCTCGGCCACCACCAACCCGTCGGTGTCCACCGGCGACGGCGTGGCCCTCGCGCTGCGCGCGGGCGCCGAGATCTCCGACCTCGAATTCGTCCAGTTCCACCCGACGGTGCTGTTCCTCGGCGCGGACTCCGAGGGCCAGCAGCCGCTGGTGTCGGAGGCCGTGCGCGGCGAGGGCGCCCACCTGGTCGACGCGTCGGGCACCCGTTTCATGCTCGGTCAGCACGAGCTGGCGGAGCTCGCCCCGCGTGACATCGTCGCCAAGGCCATCACCCGCCAGATGCAGGCGCGGGGCACTGAGCACATGTACCTGGACGCCCGGCACTTCGGCGCCCAGATGTGGGAGCAGCGCTTCCCGACCATCCTGGCCGCCTGCCGCTCGCACGGCATCGACCCGGTGACCGAGCCGATCCCCGTCGCCCCGGCCGCGCACTACGCGTCCGGCGGCATCCGCACCGACCTGCGCGGCCGCACCACGGTGGCGGGCCTGTACGCGTGCGGCGAGGTCGCCTGCACCGGCGTCCACGGCGCCAACCGGCTCGCCTCCAACTCCCTCCTTGAGGGCCTGGTCTTCGCGGAGAACATCGCGGCGGACATCGCGGCGAACGTCTCAACCTACGTACCGGGCAAGGCAGTTGGCGTTGAGCCGCAGGGCGCTGCCGTGCCGCTGCTCGACCCGGCCGCCCGGATCCAGGTCCAGCGGATCATGACCGCGGGCGCCGGAGTGCTGCGCTCCGCCGACAGCCTCGCCGAGGCCGCCGACCGCCTGGAGGCGATCCGCGCCGACGAGCACAAGGCGGCCGTGCCGGGCGTCGAGGCGTGGGAGACCACCAACCTGCTGCTCGTCGCCCGGGTCCTGGTCGCCGCTGCCGCCGCCCGCGAGGAGACCCGCGGCTGCCACTGGCGCGAGGACCGGCCGGACCGCGACGACGCCTCCTGGCAGCGCCACCTCGTCGTCCGCATCACGCCCGAGCGGT
The DNA here is from genome assembly GCF_036231355.1 of Streptomyces sp. NBC_01431. Classification (NCBI taxonomy): domain Bacteria; kingdom Bacillati; phylum Actinomycetota; class Actinomycetes; order Kitasatosporales; family Streptomycetaceae; genus Streptomyces; species Streptomyces sp. NBC_01431. The sequence continues at coordinate 3,624,416 of NZ_CP109496.1, read as the reverse complement.
CCCTGGACATCCGTCCCACCGCCGGTGCCACCTTCCCCCCGACCGTCGCCGCCACCCCCCTGGAGCCGTAACCGTGAGCACGCCCGAGGAACTCCGTCCCCAGCCGGTGGACGTCCCCCTGATCCAGATCGGTGCGCCCGCCGAGGGCGGCTGCGGCGACGGCTGCGGCTGCGGCGGCGGCGAGGAGGTGTACGAGTGCGGGCTCGACCCGGCGCTCGCCGCGCTGCTCGCCGAGTCGGGCCTGGACCCCGTACAGGTCGAGGACATCGCCCACCTCGCCATCGAGGAGGACCTCGACGGCGGGATCGACGTCACGTCGGCCGCGACCGTCCCCCAGGACGCCGTCGCCACCGGCGACTTCACGGCCCGCGAGGCCGGTACGGTCGCGGGCCTGCGGGTCGCCGAGGCGATCCTGTCCATCGTGTGCACCGAGGAGTTCGAGGTCGAGCGGCACGTCGCCGACGGCGACCGGGTGGCCGCCGGGCAGAAGCTGCTCAGCGTCACCACCCGCACCCGCGACCTGCTGACCGGCGAGCGCAGCGCGCTGAACCTGCTGTGCCGGCTGTCCGGCATCGCGACCGCCACCCGCGCCTGGGCCGACGCCCTGGAAGGCACCGGCGCCAAGGTCCGCGACACCCGCAAGACCACCCCGGGCCTGCGCGCCCTGGAGAAGTACGCGGTCCGCTGCGGCGGCGGCGTCAACCACCGCATGTCGCTGTCGGACGCGGCCCTGGTCAAGGACAACCATGTGGTCGCCGCGGGTGGCGTCGCCGAGGCCTTCAAGGCCGTACGCGACCGCTTCCCGGACCTGGCGATCGAGGTCGAGGTCGACACCCTGGCCCAGGTCGGCGAAGTCCTGGACGCCGGCGCCGACCTGATCCTGCTCGACAACTTCACCCCGGAGCGGACGGCCGAGGCGGTCGCCCTGGTCAACGGCCGCGCGATGCTCGAATCCTCGGGCCGCCTCACCCTGGCGAACGCGGCCGAGTACGCCGAGACGGGCGTCGACTACCTCGCGGTCGGCGCCCTCACGCACTCCTCGCCGATCCTCGACATCGGCCTGGACCTGCGCGAGGCCACCCGAGAGGGCCGGGCCTGATGCTGCTCACGATCGATGTCGGCAACACCCATACCGTCCTCGGCCTGTTCGACGGCGAAGAGGTGGTCGAGCACTGGCGGATCTCCACCGACGCCCGCCGCACGGCGGACGAACTGGCCGTGCTGCTCAACGGTCTGATGGGCACCCACCCGCTGCTCGGCGCGGAACTGGGCGACGGCATCGAGGGCATCGCGATCTGCGCGACCGTGCCCTCCGTCCTGCACGAGCTGCGCGAGGTGACCCGCCGCTACTACGGCGACGTCCCCGCGGTGCTCGTGGAGCCGGGCATCAAGACGGGCGTGCCGGTCCTGACCGACAACCCGAAGGAGGTCGGCGCCGACCGCATCGTCAACTCGGTGGCCGCCGTCGAGCTCTACGGCGGCCCGGCGATCGTGGTCGACTTCGGCACGGGCACGACGTTCGACGCGGTGAGCGCGCGCGGCGAGTACACCGGCGGCGTCATCGCCCCGGGCATCGAGATCTCCGTCGACGCCCTTGGCATCCGGGGTGCCCAGCTCCGCAAGATCGAGGTGGCCCGCCCCCGCTCGGTGATCGGCAAGAACACCGTCGAAGCCATGCAGTCCGGCATCGTGTACGGATTCGCCGGTCAGGTCGACGGCGTGGTGCGGCGCATGAAGCGGGAGCTGGTCGGGCCCGGCGGCGACCCCGACGACGTCACGGTCATCGCGACCGGCGGCCTGGCCCCGACAGTCCTCGGCGAGGCCGAGGAGATCGACGAGCACGAGCCGTGGCTGACCCTGATCGGCCTGCGGCTGGTGTACGAGCGCAACGTGGCGCGCTCCTGAGGCGGAGCCGGACGCCCATAGGGCGGTGGCGCTGATTTTCCCGCGCCGCCGCCCCGCTTATCCGCGCCGCCATTCGAGCCGCCGCCGTCGGCTTTCCGGATTGCCAACGCGCCGGATATCGGGTAATTAAGCGGATTTTGTCCAATTAGCACGTATCGTCACTGCATGCCCACGCCATACGGATCCCGTGGCGGCATGGCGTTCGGCGCAGACGAGCTGCGTGTGCTCCGACGCGCCCTCGCCATCGCCCTCCATCCCAGCACTGTCCAGGACGAGGACATCCAGGACTGTCTGCGCCTGGCCCACTCCGTGGACGAGGCCGTCCGCGAGAGGGACCGGCTGCGCGCCTTCCTGCTGGCCGACCTCGCCCGCTACCGCGCGGCCCTCCCCGGCTCGCTGCCCGGCTACACCGAGCTGCTCCAGGACGCCCTGGCGGCCGGTTACGACCCGGGACCCCACGACCTGGCCGCCCTGCGCGCCCTGCGCTCGAACCCGGTCTGCGCGGCCCTGCTCGAACGCTGCCGGCTGCTGGCCGAGCGCTCCGTGCGGGCGCGTCCGGCGGGTCGCGCCACGACCGCGCCCGGCCAGCGCACCCGGCTGCTCACGCTGGTCGGCGGGCGCGCCGGGGACAAGGACAAGGGTGCCGAGCCGCGCCCGGGAGCCCCGGCCCGCCCGACGCCCGCGCCCGAGCGCCCGGTGCCCAAGCCGTCCGAGGTCTTCCCGCCGCGCCGCCGCCCGGCGCCCCCGCCCGCGCAGCGCGCGGCCGGGTAGCTACCCTGTCGGTATGGACTACGTTTCCGCGCTTCTGCCCCCCGTGGTGATGGCCGTCTTCTTCACCGCGCTCGTCGTGACGATCGTGAAGAGCCAGGGCGGCCCCAACAAGGGCAAGGAGGACGCGGCCGTGGACATCGCGCTCGCGCGCGCCGAAGCCGCGGAGCACAAGCCCGCCTCCTGACCCCGCGGTCGGGACGGCGCGGCACACAGGCACACACCCAGCAGGGGCGCACGGGGCATTTCCCGCCGTGCGCCCTTTTTGCTGCCCGCCCGCGGAAAATAACCAGCCATTCGCGACATCTCCCACTATGGTGCAGATGTGCCCCGTCAATTGGGAGAGCTGGAAGACGCCGTCATGACGCGCGTCTGGCAGTGGAACCGTCCGGTGACCGTCCGGGAAGTCCTCGAAGACCTTCAGCAGGAACGGTCCATCGCGTACACCACGGTCATGACCGTAATGGACAATCTCCATCAGAAGGGCTGGGTCCGCAGGGAAGTCGACGGCCGGGCCTATCGATATACGGCGGTCTCCACGCGCGCCGCGTACGCCGCCGCGCTGATGAACGAAGCCTGGTCCCAGAGCGACAACCGGGCGGCCGCTCTCGTCGCCTTCTTCGGCATGATGTCCCCCGAGGAGCGCGAAGCCCTGCGCGATGCCGTCCGCATGGTGCAGGAGCCGGAACCCGAACCAGAACCCGAAGCCGCACCAGAACCCGAAGCCGGTCCGGAAGTCGAACGCGGATCCGAAGAGGGCGATGCGTCCGGGGCCGGAGCGGGGCGATAGCGTCCAGGCATGTCTTATCCCGCCGCTAATGCCGTCACCGTCCGCCGGGCCAGGACGAGCGATGTACGGGCCGTGCGAAGCCTTCTCGACGCGTACGTCGGGGACGGGATCCTGCTCGACAAAGCAACCGTCACGCTTTACGAGTCCATCCAGGAGTTCTGGGTGGCGGAACGCCACTCGGACGGCCGGGTGGTCGGTTGCGGGGCGCTCCACGTGATGTGGGAAGACCTCGCCGAAGTACGCACTCTCGCCGTGGATCCCGAGTTCACGGGCGCGGGTGTGGGGCATCTCGTGCTCGGTGAGCTGCTGCGGACCGCGCGCAGGCTCGGAGTGAGCCGGGTTTTCTGCCTCACCTTCGAAGTCGCGTTCTTCGCGAAGCACGGCTTCACCGAGATCGGGGAGACTCCGGTCGATACCGTCGACACAGATGTCTACAGCGAGCTGCTGCGGTCCTATGACGAGGGCGTCGCCGAGTTCCTCGGTCTCGAACGAGTGAAGCCGAACACCTTGGGCAACACCCGGATGCTTCTGCACCTGTGATCGGGGAAGCGGCAGGAAGCTGTCGGAACCCTATGTCCGAATCGCGTACGTTTCCCGCTGTGCAAGGATCCTGAACCTCTCCCGGGGGTTTGTGTTTTCCACGCAAAAGCGGTTTCCTTTCCGCGTACTGCATTTTCGATGAAAGGAAATCCGGTGGCACAGAAGGTTCAGGTCCTTCTTGTCGATGACCTCGACGGTGGCGAGGCTGACGAGACCGTGACGTTCGCTCTTGACGGGAAGAGCTTCGAGATCGACCTCACCACCGCCAACGCGGACAAGCTCCGCGGTCTCCTTGAGCCCTACGTCAAGAGCGGCCGGCGTACCGGTGGCCGCGCGGCGGGCGGTCGCGGCAAGGCCCGTGGCGCGCTGCTCGGCACCGGCAACCAGAACACCGCCGAGATCCGCAAGTGGGCCAAGGAGCAGGGTTACAACGTGAACGACCGCGGACGCGTCCCGGCCGAAATCCGTGAGGCCTACGAGAAGCAGAACGGCTGAGTTTCCGCACTCCCCGCACCACCTGGGGATTTAGCGTGAAACAACCGGGCCCGGTGGCATTCCGTCGCCGCCGCGGCCACCAGCCTCACCAGGCTGAGGCCCGCGGCGCGGCCACCGCGGGGTCCGGGGGAGCCGGAGCATCCACTCCCGGGGCCCCCGGAAGCGCTGTCCGTACCGGCGCCACCGCCCTTGGCGAATCCTGTGAATCCGCTGGATTCCGGGGATTTCGCGGATTGTGCGAATCCGGTGAACGCCGGGAGCCGTGTCTCCACCTCGCATCCGGGCTCGGGGGGTCGCAGCCATTCGGCGGCCCCCTGTGAGCCGGGCCGGCCCGGCGGCAGCGGGGCGGTGATCCGACCGCCCGCGCCGATGGCCGTCAGATCGAGGTCGACCCCGCCCCACTCCAGCCAGTCCAGCAGCCCCGGCAGCTCCTCCGCGCTGCCGGCGGCGACCAGCAGCCGCATCCGCCGCCCCATCAGGGCTACCGGACCGGTGTGCTCGTACCGGGCGAGGAGCGCGAAGCCGGCGGTCGCCGGGAGTTCCAGTACGTCGAAGCGCAGTCCGGTGAGAAGCTGGAGTGGAGGACCCGCGGAGACGGCCCAGCCGAGTTCGCGCTCGTACCAGTGCGCGAGCGAGCCATCCAGCGGGGTGCGAGGAGCCGGGACGGTGAGGGCCATGACCGGAGCAACTGAAGAAACGGCGCGGAGTTACGCAGAGTTCCCGGACGGCTGCGCTGCGTTGCCGTTTCCGGGGTGCATGGGGGTGTGAACGGGCGCAGGTGTGTTCGCCCGTAGCTTACGGAACCGGGGTGCGCCGCATGGAGTGTCCGCCCTTACGGGTAAGACATTCCTAGTGGGGAGGGGCGACACGCTCGTCAGGCGGTCTCACGTTCGCCATCGGCGTACTGGAGACAGGGGTATCTACCTGGCCTGCGGGAACATCGTCTCGCACCATCGGGTTGGAGCAGTTGTCGGCTGTTCGGGCCGGGAGGCAATGAACGGGTGTCGGCAGTTGGAATGAGCTGTCCCGCCCTGCGGGACTAGCATGCGGAAGGACAGGGAGGGGACCGCCCCCTTACTGCCCGACCGCTCTGAGGAGCGATTAACGATGTTCGAGAGGTTCACCGACCGCGCGCGGCGGGTTGTCGTCCTGGCTCAGGAAGAAGCCCGGATGCTCAACCACAACTACATCGGCACCGAGCACATCCTCCTGGGCCTGATCCACGAGGGTGAGGGTGTCGCCGCTAAGGCCCTGGAGAGCCTCGGGATTTCGCTCGAGGCGGTCCGCCAGCAGGTGGAGGAGATCATCGGCCAGGGCCAGCAGGCCCCGTCCGGGCACATTCCCTTCACCCCTCGTGCCAAGAAGGTCCTGGAGCTGTCGCTCCGCGAGGCCCTCCAGCTCGGCCACAACTACATCGGCACCGAGCACATCCTGCTCGGCCTGATCCGCGAGGGCGAGGGCGTCGCCGCCCAGGTCCTCGTGAAGCTGGGCGCCGATCTCAACCGGGTGCGGCAGCAGGTCATCCAGCTGCTCTCCGGCTACCAGGGCAAGGAAGCCGCCACGGCCGGCGGCCCTGCGGAGGGCACTCCCTCCACGTCCCTGGTGCTCGACCAGTTCGGCCGCAACCTGACGCAGGCCGCCCGCGAATCCAAGCTCGACCCGGTCATCGGGCGCGAGAAGGAGATCGAGCGGGTCATGCAGGTGCTGTCCCGCCGCACCAAGAACAACCCGGTGCTCATCGGCGAGCCCGGCGTCGGCAAGACCGCCGTCGTCGAGGGCCTGGCCCAGGCGATCGTCAAGGGCGAGGTGCCCGAGACGCTCAAGGACAAGCACCTCTACACGCTGGATCTCGGCGCCCTGGTCGCCGGTTCCCGCTACCGCGGTGACTTCGAGGAGCGCCTGAAGAAGGTCCTCAAGGAGATCCGCACCCGCGGCGACATCATCCTGTTCATCGACGAGCTCCACACCCTGGTGGGCGCGGGTGCCGCCGAGGGCGCGATCGACGCGGCGAGCATCCTCAAGCCGATGCTGGCCCGCGGTGAGCTCCAGACCATTGGCGCCACCACGCTGGATGAGTACCGCAAGCACCTGGAGAAGGACGCGGCCCTTGAGCGCCGCTTCCAGCCCATCCAGGTCGCCGAGCCGTCGCTGCCGCACACCATCGAGATCCTCAAGGGTCTGCGCGACCGCTACGAGGCCCACCACCGCGTCTCCATCACCGACGAGGCGCTGGTCCAGGCCGCGACGCTGGCCGACCGGTACATCTCGGACCGCTTCCTGCCGGACAAGGCGATCGACCTGATCGACGAGGCCGGTTCCCGGATGCGCATCCGCCGGATGACAGCGCCGCCGGACCTCCGCGAGTTCGACGAGAAGATCGCGGGCGTGCGCCGCGACAAGGAGTCGGCCATCGACTCCCAGGACTTCGAGAAGGCGGCCTCTCTCCGCGACAAGGAGAAGCAGCTGCTCGCCGCGAAGGCCAAGCGCGAGAAGGAGTGGAAGGCCGGCGACATGGACGTCGTCGCCGAGGTCGACGGCGAGCTGATCGCCGAGGTCCTGGCCACGGCCACGGGCATCCCGGTCTTCAAGCTCACCGAGGAGGAGTCCTCGCGACTGCTCCGCATGGAGGACGAGCTGCACAAGCGCGTCATCGGCCAGAAGGACGCCATCAAGGCGCTCTCGCAGGCCATCCGCCGTACCCGTGCAGGCCTGAAGGACCCGAAGCGCCCCGGCGGTTCGTTCATCTTCGCCGGCCCGTCCGGTGTCGGTAAGACGGAGCTGTCGAAGACGCTCGCCGAATTCCTCTTCGGCGACGAGGACGCGCTGATCTCCCTCGACATGTCGGAGTTCAGCGAGAAGCACACGGTTTCCCGCCTCTTCGGTTCGCCCCCCGGTTACGTGGGTTACGAAGAGGGCGGCCAGCTCACCGAGAAGGTGCGCCGCAAGCCGTTCTCCGTCGTCCTGTTCGACGAGGTCGAGAAGGCCCACCCCGATATCTTCAATTCCCTGCTCCAGATTCTGGAAGACGGTCGTCTGACCGACTCCCAGGGCCGGGTGGTGGACTTCAAGAACACGGTCATCATCATGACGACCAACCTCGGGACCCGGGACATCTCCAAGGGCTTCAACCTGGGCTTCGCCGCCCAGGGCGACGTCAAGACCGGGTACGACCGGATGAAGGCCAAGGTCAACGAGGAGCTGAAGCAGCACTTCCGCCCCGAGTTCCTCAACCGTGTCGACGACACGGTGGTCTTCCACCAGCTGACCGAGGAAGACATCATCCAGATCGTCGACCTCATGATCGCCAAGGTGGACGAGCGCCTCAAGGACCGCGACATGGGCATCGAGCTCAATGCCGAGGCCAAGTCGCTGCTCGCCAAGAAGGGCTACGACCCGATCATGGGCGCCCGGCCGCTGCGCCGGACGATCCAGCGGGAGATCGAGGACATCCTCTCCGAGAAGATCCTCTTCGGTGAGCTGCGCCCCGGTCACATCGTGGTCATCGGCACCGAGGGTGAGGGTGAGGGGAAGAAGTTCACCTTCCGCGGCGAGGAGAAGTCGGCGCTGCCCGACGTCCCGCCGATCGAGGACGCGGCCGCCGGTGGCGGTCCGAACCTGAGCAAGGAGGCGTAGCCCTCCTCGGAGGTCTTGCCCCAAGGGGCTGCCCCGGCTCGTACGCACCGTACGCGCCGGGGCAGCCCCTTCTTCGTGTCCGTCAACTCCTGCCCGCCTCAGGGGAGTTCGGGCGGTGGCGGGCCGCCGTTGACGGTGACCGTCAGGCCGGGGCGGCGCAGCAGGGCGGCCGGGTTCCACGCGCCCGCCTGGACGGTGCCCACCGCGAGGTCCACCGTCGTCAGCGCGGGGAACACCGCGAGGACCGCGCCGAGGTCGCCGTCGGAGTTGGCCAGCCACAGGTCGAGGTGGCGGACGGTGGACAGCGGCGCCACCCCGGACAGGGCCGCGACCGAGCTGAGCGCGACGCCGAGCCGGGTGATGCCCGCCCGCCCGCGCACGTACGCGAGCAGCCTTGTGGTGGTGGCCGACGCGGAGGGGGCGAGCTCCAGGTGGCTGAGCGCGGGCCAGCGGTTGAGGGCGTCGAAGCCCGCGACCTGGTCGGCCTCCAGGTGCAGGGTGGTGACGCCGCCGAGGACGGGCAGCTGGGCCAGGTGCAGGTCGGTGCTGCTGCCGAACAGCAGGGTGCGCAGCGCCCGGACCTCGCCGAGCGGGGCCAGGTCGACCTCCTGGGAGGACACGTCGAGCAAGCCGAGTGAGGCCAGGCGCGGCAGCCGGGCGAGCTGGGAGAGGTCGCGCAGGCCCGAGCCGCGCAGCACCTCCAGGTCTTCCAGGTGCTCGGCGCTGTCCCGCAGGAAGCCGAGGCCGGTGAGGTGGTCGGTGCCGTTCAGGCGCAGCGAGGCCACCTCGCGTCCGCGCAGCGCCGCGTGGAGTTCGTCCGCGCCGAGGTCCGGCGGGACGGTGATCCACAGGCGGCGGGCGTCGGGGACGTGCGGGAGCTGGGCGAGCTGCCAGCGGGTCTCCATGTGCAGCCGGGCCTCGCGCAGGTCGAGGTGGGCGAGCACTTCACGGGCGTACCGCTCGGCCGGGTAGCGCGACCACTCGGTGGCGAAGAGGTCGACGGCGCATGGGTGGGCCGCGGCCCAGGCGCGGGCGTGGTCGACGGCCTCGGCGTTGCCGACCCGGTTGATGAGCCCGACGACGTTCGGCAGCGCTTCGGCGGGTGTGCCGCCGGGGTCCGGCAGGTGGCCGAGGACGGACGGGCCGAGGCGGGCGAGCAGGGTGACGGTCTCCAGGTCGCGCGGCGGGAGCAGGGCCGCGATGCGCTCGCGGACCCGGCGGGCGGTCGTCTCGTCCAGGTAGGCGGCGTGCTGGGCGCAGCGCGCCGCCAGGACGTGGATCTTCGCCTTGTCCTGGTGGCTCTCCTGCCGGGAGCCCGCGTCGATGAGCCCGTTGACCAGGACCGGACGGTCGCGGCGGCCGCAGTGTCCGGCGGCGAGCAGGATCACGTCCTGCCACTGCTGCTCCTCCGAGGCGTGCCGGAGCAGCTCGTTGAGATGGCCGTCCTCCACGAACTCCTTGGCCGCCAGGAAGTCCTGGAAGGTGCGGTGGGTGAACTGGAAGACGCCGTCGGCGCGTTCCTGGAGCAGCCCGCTGCGGTTGAGCAGATGGCGCAGCACGTCCTCGGGGGTGCCCTGGCCGCGGACGTTCTCCATGCCGGACAGGGCCCGCTTCAGCTGGCGCAGCGCCTGGTCGCGGGAGAACTCCGACTGCCCCTCGCGCACCAGCCACACCGCGATCCGCTGGAGCAGTTCGGTGCACTCCTCGGCGCTGATCTCGATGCCCTCGGGCGCCTCGACCTTGCGCTGCTGGTCCCGGTTGCCGAGCAGCATCCGCAGGGCCGCCTCGTACAGCTTCCAGCGGGTGTCCGGCAAAAAGCCCTGGCGCAGCCGGTGCAGTGCGCAGATCACCGCGCAGAGCAGCGGGGTGCGCGCGAGGCCGCGCAGCGCGCTGTTCTGCTTGAACTGTTCGGACAGGTCGCGCTCCAGCTCGTCCAGGTCCTCGTGCGGGCCGCTGTCGAGGCGGGCCGCGCGGTGCCAGGCGGCGATGAAGGCGGAGATGTCCTCGTCGTTCATCGGGAGCAGTCTGAGCTCCTCGAAGCCGGCGTACTTCAGCCAGTCCGGCTCGACCGCCATCGGCCGTACGGTGACGACGCAGCGGGTGCGCGGGTAGCGGTCGAGCAGGGCGGCGAGCCAGCGGTGCGCCTCCTCGCGGTCCTCCTGCGGGACCTCGTCGAGGCCGTCCACCAGGAGCAGCGCCTGACCGGTCTTCAGGACCCGCCCGGCCCAGCCCTCGGGTGCCGCGTCGACCACCAGCCTTGCGGCGGTGGGGAGTTGGGCGGGCAGCGGGAAGGTGGCGCCCTGGGCGCGCAGGGTGCGCAGCGGCACCACGAACGGGACGAGCGCGTTGAGATCGGCGAGGCCCGGCCCGAGCCGCCCGGCCGCCGCGTGCGCCGCGAGCCACCACACCAGGGTGGTCTTCCCGGCGCCCGCCTCGCCGCGGATGAGGACCCGGGGGCGGGAGGCGAGCAGGGCGTCGATGCGCTGCGGCGCGCTGTCCATCAGCGGGCGGCCCGCCTGCGGCGGCTCGGTCGCCTTCGGTCTCGCCTCCAGACTGAGGTAGGCGGTGTCCAGGTCCCACTCGGAGTCCCGCTTGTTCAGCTCGTCCAGGCCGAAGATCTTCGTCTTGCGGTACGAGGCGCCTATCGCCTCCGCGTACTCGCGCTCGTAGCTCTGGTCCTCAGGCGGTACGCCGGTGACCAGTTCGAGGCCGGTGACGGCGGCCAGTGTGGCGAACGCGGCCCGGAATCCCTCGGAGTCGAAGACGCTGCGCAGTGGCACGCACACCACTCTGCGGTGGCCGCGGCCGCGCGGGATCTCCTTGACCAGGCCGAGCAGGGTCGCCCCCGCGAAGAGCGGCGCGCCCGAGAGGCCCGCGAGCGGGGAGGTGCCGTCGGCGCGCTCGGGCGCCGGCGGCCGGTGCAGTTCGCACACCAGGTCCTCGCGCAGACTGCCCGCGACCGGCAGGACCGTACCGACGAACTGGTCGTAGTCCAGGTGGTGGTCGCTGCCGTAGCGCTGGATGTCGGGGAAGCCGATGATCTCGCAGCCGGGCAGTGACTGCGCGGTGTCGACGGCGCCGAGGCGCAACAGCCCCGGCAGCAGCTCCTCGTCGCTGTAGATCAGTGCGGCGTCCAACTCGGCGTCCTGCCACAGGACTTGGGAGCTCATCTCGCCGATCGCGGGATGGGCGAGCCGGACGGGGGAAGCGCCGATCAGGTTGTGCGCACAGGTCAGCACCAGCCAGGGCGACACGATGACCCCACTGCCCTGGCGCCCGTCGGACAGCACCGCCACCACCCGGTCGGCGGTGGTCGGCACCCCCGTGCTCACCGCGGCCCGGTCCCGAAACGCCCGCCGGGAGCGTCGTTGGCGACCTTCCAGGCGGAGCCGTCGGCGGCGGTGTGCGGCTTCAGGGTGAAGGACACCTTGTGCGTACGCCCCGTGCTGCGCCCGGCGTCCGCGCCGGCGTCCACCACCCAGGCCCTGACCCTGGCGCCGCCCTTGAGTTCCCTGCGCAGCTCCAGCGTGAATTCCATGTGGATGTCGCCGAGCTCGAAGACCAGCGGCTGCCCGGTGGACCGGGCGGCGGCCTCGGTGAGCTGGTCGCGTACGGACTCGATGGCGTCGGCCAGTTCGATGCCGTCGAAAGCGTGGAACGTGTCGGATCCGTGGGTGTCATCGGTCATGGTGCGCCCCCTCGCGTCGCCCCAATTCTGGCTCTGGGTACGTCAGTTGGGACAGGGGTGGGGCGTGGTCGGTGGCTTCCTGGGAATATTAGGTTGCTGCCTAATGGGCCTAGCGTTAGCGTCCTGTGGCATGAAGGCAGTAACCGAGCGGGAGATCCGCGCGTCGTTCATCAATTGCTCCAAGGGCGAGGCCTCGCGCCTCGCCGTGCCGCGCGACCTGGACTCCCGCCCCTGGGACGACCTGGACTTCCTGGGCTGGCGCGAACCGTCCGCGCCGGACCGCGCCAACCTCGTCACGGAGCGCGCCGGCGAGCTGGTCGGGGTCGCCCTGCGCTTCCCCTCGCGCCAGCGCGGCGCGCTCCAGCGCAGCATGTGCTCGGTCTGCCTGACGACGCACTCCGGCAGCGGGGTCTCCCTGATGACCGCGCGCCTGGCGGGCCGAGCCGGCCGCGACGGCAACTCGGTGGGCATCTACATGTGCACCGACCTGGCGTGCTCGCTGTATCTGCGCGGCAAGAAGGTGCCGGACGGTGTCTTCGGCCGGTTCGAGGAGTCGCTCACGCAGGAGGAACAGGTGGAGCGGGCACGGGGGAACCTGGGCGCGTTCCTGGAAAAGGTCGGCCTTCCCGGGTGATCCGGACGTCCGGGGACAGGGCGTCGGCCCCGCGCAGCTCGACGGTCCCGGACCCGACGCGCACCGCCTTCAGCCGGCTCGCCGAGGCCAGTGGGGCGACATCGAGCTCCGCCGCGCTGTCGCGGACGATCAGCATCTCGATGCCGGGAAACAGCCCGGGAATCCGTTCCAGTACGGACGACGGCGTGGGTCCGTAGAGCTCTACGCCCCTGACGGACGCGAGAGCGGCCGTGGTGGGCGGGGCCAGTTCCACCGACCGGCCGGAGACGCCCAGCGTGCCGAGCCGCGGCAGCCCGGTGAGGGCGGCCCAGTCGCCGGAGACCACCGGGCTGCTGTCCGGGCCGAGGTGGAGCGTGTCCAGCCACTCGAACCGGCCGAGACCGGCGAGACCGCCGGCGGGGCTGCTCGCCCAGGACAGGTCGAGCGTCGTCAGCGGCGCGTCGGCGGCCAGGTCGGCGAGCCGCCACGTCCCGTAGAGCTCCCTCAGGGTGAGGCTCGCCAGGCTGGACAGGGCCGAGAGCGCACGCGGGTCGAACCCGTGTGCCGCGTGCAGGGTCAGGGAGCGCAGGGGCACCCCGCTCAGCTCGCTGAGGTCGGTGAGCCGCGGGCACTTCGTGATCGTCAGATCGGCCAGCGCGTCCTGCCCCGCCAGGAACGACAGAGCCCGTAGGGCCGTGTTGTCGCGGAGTCTCAGGCTCTTCAGCCGGACGTCCCCCGCGTACTGCCGCAGCGCGTCCGCCGACAGGTCGCCGCGCGCCTCCAGGAGCGGTCGGCCCCCCAGGGCCCGAAGCGCGGCCAGTTGCTCCTCGGACGTCACGCAGAAGTACAGGTCGGTGGGATCGAGGCGGGCGATGACCTCGTCCGCGTACTGCTGGGTGTCGAACCGGCCCCAGGACCAGGCGAGTTGAGACCGCACCCCGAGCTTCGGATGGCGCGCGAACCGGGCCAGGAAGGGGATGGCGCGGTCGGAACCGGTGTGTGAGGCGGCCGTCACCACGTGCACGGCGATCGTGTCGTCCACCTGGTCCGGCTCCGGCAGCAGGTCCAGGATCAGCGGTCCCGCCTTGGCCAGGATCTGGGCCGCGCGTGAGCTGACGGGCGGGATCAGCCCGGTGGTGCGCCGCTCGACCCCGGCCCGTACCGCGGGGTCGAGCTCCGCCGCGTGCTCCAGGCAGGTCGCGGCCAGCATGTGCACCCGCATGCGCACCGCGGAGGACTCGTGTCCGTCCCCGAAGGCGAGCAACTCGCCGAAGAGTTCCCGGCGTTCGCGCGGGCGGGCGTGTGCGACGGCCATCCGGACCACGTCCTCCCACTGGTCGTCCCCGGCGTGCCGGACCAGCTCGCCCCACGCGCCCTCGTCGACGGCGGCCCGCGCACCCAGGAAGTCCTGGAAGGTGCGGTGGACGAACTCGACGGCGCCGGGGCCCGGTTCGCGCAGCAGTCCGCTGCGGTGCAGGAAGTGGGTGTAGACGGCCGCCGCGTCGCCGATGCGGGCGATCTCGGGGACCGCCGGGAGCAGCTCGCCGATGATCTGCTCGGCGCGCGAACGGTCCATCTCCGTACGCCCGTTGCGGATCAGCCAGTACGCGATCCGCTGGAGGAGCTGGAGCTGGGGTTCCTCGCGCAGCTCGGGCAGGTCCATGCTGCGCTCGCGGTCGCGGCGGGTCAGGAGCATGGTGAGGGCCGCGTCGTACAGGTCCTTGCGGCCGTAGGGCAAAAACCCGCGGCGGTCGCGGTGCAGGGCGCAGATGAGCCCGCACATCAGCGGGTTGGTGGCCAGTCGCCCGAGGTCGGACTTGGTGCGTACGGCGTCCAGGAGCTGGCGCTCGTAGGCGGCCAGGACCGCGTCCTCGTCCTCGGTGCCGGTCCGGGCGGCCGTGTGCCAGCGGCCGATGAACGCGGCCACGCCCGCCGGGCTCATCGTGGACATGGTCAGTTCCGCGAAGTCCTCGTCACCGAGCCAGTCCTCGCGCACGGCCGAGGGGCGCGAGGTGACGAGCCAGCGGTTGCCGGGGAAGGCGGCGATGAGGTCGCCGAGCCAGCCGCGGGTGCGGGCGCGCTCGGCGTCCGGGATCTCGTCGATGCCGTCGACCAGGACCAGGCCCCGGCCCGCGGTGAGCACCCGCGACTCCCAGCCGGCAGGCTGCTCCCCGGCCAGCGGGGAGCCGACCGCGAGCAGGAAGTCCTTGGGGGCGGGCAGCCGTTCTCCGTGCCGGGTCAGGGTGCGCAGCGGCAGGACGAAGGGGATGCGGTCGCGGAGGTACGCCATGCGGCCGTCCGGGGCCGTCGGGTCGTGGCGGGCCGCACAGACGGCGAGCCACTGGACCAGGGTGGTCTTGCCGGAGCCCGCCTCGCCGCGCAGCAGGACGCGTTCGCGCTCGGCGAGGGCCTGGTCGGCGGGCATCGGCAGACAGGGCGCCGGCGCTTCGGCCGGGCCCGGTCGGTCCGGGAAGCGGTCGGGGCGGAAGCGGGAGGCGAGCAGTCCCGGGTGCTGCTCGTAGCGGACGGCGGAGGCACGCAGCTGGTGGGCGAGCTCGGTGCGCGGGGCGGCGGGCGTCGCTTCCAGACTGAGGTAGGCGGCGTCCAGGGGCCAGGTACCGGGCGAGTTGGTGAGGTCGAGCCCGTAGATCGTCAACTTGCCGTGCTTGCGTGCGACATGGGCGAGGTAGCGGCGCTCGAACTCGGCGTCATACGCGTCGGCGCGCGGTGTTCTGGCGATCAACTCATCGACTTTGGCCGCCAGTTCGGCCTGGCGTCGGCTCTGCTGGACGACGGTGGCCGGGACGAACGTGGTGCGCTGGGTGAAGAAGTGCAGGATGTGCAGACACGTGGCGAGCAGCAGGCTCTCGTAGAAGTGCGCGGCGTCGGCGGAGAGGTGGCGCTCCGGGCGGTCGCAGGACCGGCGCAGTTCGCGGGCCAGCGCCCGGTGGCCGAGCGCCACGGCCTCGACGTCGCTGAGGCTCAGCTCGCCGAGCGCGTACAGCGTCGTGGTGAGCGCGTCGGCGACGGCCTGCTCCTCGTCGGCCGGGACGGGCCGCTCGCCGCCGCGCACCCCCTCCTTGACCAGGGCGACCGCGAGTCTGCGCAGGTCGGGCTCGGTCAGGGTGCGCTTCTCGCCGCGGAAGGAGACGTACGAGGAAAGGCGAACCGGCCGGTCCACCAGTCCGGCGCCCGGCCCCTCGGAGACGAAGAGCTTTCTGACGAGGGGGCCGACGACGCTCGTGGCGAGCTTGAGGCCTAACTGTGCGGGGTCCACAACGCGTCAGCGTAGCGAGGGTCGCGGGCCGTTGGTCCCGAAAGGGAAGGACCTGGGGCCCGGTCGCGGTGACAAGCCGCACAGCCGGTCAGGGGCCTACTAGGTGGCCTAGGAGGCGTTGGCCGGGGCTGTCCGGTATTCCCTCACTGATCCTTACGGCTTTCGGTAGTAGATGGGTGTTTTGGGTAGAGATGGGAGTTCGGGTTACCAAGGTGAGGTCGACCCGGTGCGTCCTGCGCGTGCCGGGTCGGCCTCTGCCGCCGGCTCGACCGGCGGCGATCCCTTGTCGCCGTACGGAAGAGTCCCGCATGCCCCAGCGCACCACCTCCCAGCCCGCCCGCGCCTTCGCGTTCCGCCGTCGCACCGCGGGCGCCTTCGCCGTCGCCGCCGCGATGGGAGCCGTCACGCTCCTCGGTACGGGTGTCGCGGCGGCCGGCGAGGTGAACGGCACCGGATCCGGCATCGCCTCGACCGCCACCGCCACCGCCACGTCAGCCGTCGCCCAGCAGGCCAAGGCGCAGAACAGGGCCGCGGCCGCGGTGAAGCGGGCGGCGGCGGCCAAGGCCGCGTCCTGGGTGCACCCGGTCGAGCGCTACACCCTGAGCGCGAGCTTCGGCCTGGGCGGCTCGATGTGGTCGCACAAGCACTCCGGGCAGGACTTCGCGGTGCCGAACGGTACGGGCGTGGGGGCCGCGCACGGCGGCACCATCGTCAAGGCGGGCCCGGTCGGCGCCGGAGACGGCCCGGCGTACGGCAACGCGATCGTCATCAAGCACGCCGACAACACGTACTCGCAGTACGCCCACCTCTCGCGGATCGACGTGCGTGTCGGCCAGAGCGTGACCACCGGCCAGCGGATCGCGCTGTCCGGCAACACCGGAAACTCCAGCGGACCGCACCTGCACTTCGAGATCCGTACGACGCCGAACTACGGCTCGGCCGTCAACCCGGTCGCGTTCCTGAGGACGGTGGGCGTGACCCTCTGACCGCCTATCGGCGGGAGTTGTGGTGGGCCTGGATGACCAGGTCGTTGGCGACTTCGAGGATGCTGGTGCGCTTCTCCTCGGGGTCGCCTTCCATGTCTTTGAGGACGAACATCCCGGCGTGCAAGGAGAACAGCGCCGTGAAGCAGCGGATGCGGTCGGACATGGCGGAGTCCGGGTCCTTGAGCAGGTCGACCATCGCGTGCATCCGCTCCTTGAACCTCTCGCCGATGCTCAGCTCGCGCATGGCCGCCTGGTTCTCCTGCATGAACCGGAACAGCGGCTCCGCGCCGACCAGCGCCTCGCTGTAGCGGCGCAGGATCTCCAGCTTGGTATCCAGGTCCCGCGGCTGCTCCCGGCCCCACTCGATCACCTCGTCCATGGGCCTGGTGAGGTCCTGGAAGAGGCTGATGATGATGTCTTCCTTGGTCTTGAAGTGGTAATAGAGCGCGGCCTTCGTCACATCGAGCCGCTCGGCGATCTCGCGCAGCGAGGTCTTCTCGTACCCCTGCTCACCGAAGAGCTCCAGGGCAACGTCCTGGATCCGCTGGCGGGTGTTTCCTCTGGCCATGCCGCTCTCCCGAATACGTGCGGCCGCCGTCCCCCGGCGGCCGTGCCGTTTGTCATTTACTTACTTGACGCCCGGCAAGTTGGGGTCTACCTTCCCCAGTGTAGTGGTAACTAGCCGGGCGGCAAGTAAGTGCCCCGCTCGGTGGACGGCACGCTCAGGGAGTTGGGGACGATGGCGACGGGGATAACGGACGAGACGGCCGCGGAGACGGGGGTGAGCGACGGGCCACAGCCCCGCAGCGTGCGGGTCGTGCTGCTCGCGCTCATGATCGCGATGCTGCTCGCCATGCTGGACAACATGATCGTCAACACGGCGATGCCGACGATCGTGGGCGAGCTCGGAGGCCTTGAGCACCTGTCCTGGGTGGTGACCGCCTACACCCTGGCCACCGCCGCCTCCACGCCGATCTGGGGCAAGCTCGGCGACATGTACGGGCGCAAGGGCGCCTTCCTCACCTCCATCGTGATCTTCCTGGCCGGCTCCGCGCTCAGCGGCATGGCACAGGACATGACCCAGCTCATCGGCTTCCGCGCGATCCAGGGTCTCGGCGCCGGCGGCCTCATGGTCGGCGTCATGGCGATCATCGGTGACCTCATACCGCCCCGCGACCGCGGCAAGTACCAGGGCATGATGGCCGGCGTCATGGCGCTCGCGATGATCGGCGGCCCGCTGGTCGGCGGCGCCATCACCGACCACCTCGGCTGGCGCTGGACCTTCTACATCAACATCCCGCTCGGCGCGGTCGCGCTCGCCATGGTCACCGCCGTCCTGCACCTGCCCAAGAAGCGGGCCCGCGGCCGGATCGACTACCTCGGTACGATCCTGCTCACCGTCGGCATCACCTCGATCGTCCTGGTCACCACGTGGGGCGGCTCGCAGTACGCCTGGGGCTCCGCGATCATCATGGAGCTCATCGCGCTGGGTGTCGCAGCCATCGTCGGCTTCCTCTTCGTCGAGACGAAGGCCGCCGAGCCGATCGTGCCGCTGCACATCTTCCGCAACCGCAACTTCTCGCTCATGTCCGGGATCGGCTTCCTCACCGGCTTCGTGATGTTCGGCGCGATGCTGTTCCTGCCGCTGTACCAGCAGTCCGTGCAGGGCGCCTCCGCCACCAACTCGGGCCTCCTGCTGCTGCCGATGCTGCTCTCGATGATGGCCGTCTCGCTGATCGCGGGCCGGGTCACCACCAACAGCGGCAAGTACAAGGTCTTCCCGATCATCGGCGGCGCGCTCGTCGTGGTCGGCCTGTTCCTCCTGTCCACGATGGACACCACCACGACCCGGCTGATGTCCGGTGTCTACATGGCGGTGCTCGGCGCCGGCATGGGCTTCCTGATGCAGATCACGATGCTGGTCGCGCAGAACAGCGTCGAGATGAAGGACATGGGCGTCGCCTCGTCCTCCACGACCCTCTTCCGTACGCTCGGCTCGTCCTTCGGCGTCTCGATCATGGGCGCGATCTTCACCAACCGGGTGGGCGACGAGATGGTGCACCGGCTCGGCGCGGCGGCGTCGTCGGGGGCCGGCAACCTGGCCAACGCACAGCTCGACAAGGCGAGCCTGGCGAAGCTGGCACCGCCGGTCCGTGAGGCGTACCAGTACGCCGTCTCCTCCGGTACGCACGGCACGTTCCTGGTCGGCTCGATCATCGCGGTGGCCATGTTCGTGGCGGCGCTGTTCGTGAAGGAGGTGCCGCTGCGTGGTTCCGGCCCGGCGGCGCCGGTCGACAAGGTCGCGCCGGCCGACTCGGTGAGCGTGAGCTGACCGCGCGTCTCGTGCCCCGTCCGCGCGGCGGGGCACGAGACGCCGCTGTGCCCCCGGGGACCGGTAGAACCCCCCCCTTGCTCCGGGGGCACCGTCGTGTCCACCGGCCCCTGCCGACGCCAGGGGCCGTGTCAGTGCCCGGTGGTAGCGTCGATCGCATGACGCCCGAAGACCTCGCCAACCTCGCGCACCTGCGCCGAGCGCGGGATCTCATCGACCGTGAGTACGCGCGACCGCTCGACGTGCCGACGATGGCCCGGCACGCGCTCATGTCCCCCGCGCACTTCTCGCGGCGCTTCCGGGCGGCCTACGGCGAGACTCCGTACAGCTATCTCATGACCCGCCGGATCGAGCGGGCGATGGCGCTGCTGCGCGGCGGGATGAGCGTGACCGACGCGTGCATGGCGGTGGGCTGTACGTCACTCGGCTCGTTCAGCTCGCGGTTCACCGAAATCGTCGGCGAGACGCCGAGCGCGTACCGCCTCGGGGTGCACCCCGCCGTGGCCGCGATGCCCGCGTGCGTGGCGAAGGTGCGCACCCGCCCAGCCCGCCACCTTCCGGGCAGGATTCGAGAAGCGGACGGCGACGCCGCCGCATAGCTTTGACGGCATGACCATCGCACTCCAGTACTGCCACATCACCGTCAACGACCTGGACGAGTCGCTCGCCTTCTACCGCGACGCGCTCGGCCTCGAAGAGCGCAACGACGTCGCTTCGGGCGGATTTCGCTGGGTCACCCTCGGCAGCGCGACGCAGCCCGACCTCGAAATGGTGCTCTCGGAACCGCACGCCGGCCGTTCCCAGAGCGACGGCGACGCCCTCCAGGAGCTGCTCACCAAGGGCGTTCTGCCGATGTGGGTGTTCCGGACGGACGACCTCGACGCGACGTTCGAGAAGGTGCGCGCTTCGGGCGCCGAGGTCCTCCAGGAGCCCATCGACCAGCCCTGGGGCCCCCGCGACTGCGCCTTCCGCGACCCGTCGGGGAACCTGGTGCGCATCCAGCAGGGCAAGAAGTAACGCGGCCCGGGGCGCCGGGCCGCTAGCCCGCCCCGGCCAGGCGGCGCCGGTGACTCGGCCCCTCCGCCGCCACCGACACCCCGAGGAGACCCGCCGGAACCGCCAGCACCACCGCCACCGGCAACGACCCCGCCACCGGCACCAGCGCCGCGATCAACAGCGCGGTCCCCACGCGGAGCAGCACCACCGGGTCCCGTACGCCCGTGAAGGCCGACCGGACCGCCGCCGTGGACAGCAGGAACAGCGCCACCCCGCCCAGGACGCACAGCGCGAGCGCCGTGGTGAGCCGGTTCGCCGAGCCCACCACGGCGGTGCCCACCGCACCCCCGGTCACCGCGAGTCCGAGCTGTACGGGCAGATGCCCGAAGACGTAGGTGTGCAACAGCCTTGGATCGCGGGCCAGTTCGGCGTGCGCGCCCGGCCGGGTCCCGCTGGCGCTGAAGTACGACCACCACAGGCAGGCGCACAGCGCGAACGCCGCCGCGCCCGTCACCGTCGCGGACCCGGCACTGTGGGCCTTGACCAGGCCGTTGGTGAAGCCGAGCACCGACTCGCCGAGCACGATGATGGTGAAAAGACCGAAGCGTTCGCGCAGGTGCTCCGTGTGGTGCGGGGCCCGTGCGATCCGGCGGCCCGAGAGCAGCGGAATGGCCAGATCGACCGCCATGCCGGCCGCCCAGCTCCCGTACCGCACCGGCCCGGCCGGGGCGAGCAGCGCGCCGCCCGCCCAGAACAGCGCCGAGACGGCCGATCCCGCGCCGAACGAGGCGAGCAGCGGGACCAGTACGCGCTCGCGGCGGGCCTCAAGGGCGTACAGCGCCGCGACGCCGAGCCGGGCGCCCAGGTACGACAGCGCGAACCCGGTGTCCGCGCCCTGGGAGGTCCCCACGCTGCCCACGAACACCCCAAGCCCGCACACCGCCGCGAGGCCGGCCATGGTGACAAGGCGGTGCGAGGTGACGTCCCGGTCCGCGCGGTTGGCCCGGACCGCGTACAGCACCCAGGTCCACCACAGGGGCACGAACAGCGCGGACGCCGCGGCGACCGAGCCGAGGGTGGGTCCGGAGCTGATGCGGTGGGTGATCTGCCCGACCGCCGCGACGAAGACGAGGTCGCAGAACAACTCGAACCAGGTGGCCCGCCGCTCGGCCTCGGGGGGCGCCAACTCGTCGTCGGGGGAGGGGAGTTCGGTCTCCTTCCGGCGGACCGGCGCCGGTTCGGGAAGGAGGGGGGAAGTGTGCTCGCCCGCATGCATGGTCAACAGTCTTGTCGCTGAGGGCCGTTGGCGCCTTCCCGATTTTCGATGAGCGCGGGGCGGGTCGCCCTGCCGCCCCCTACCGCGCCTGCCCGCCCGGCGGCTGGGCCGGGAAGCTGCCCGTGTTCGTCGGGGCGTGTTCGGGCAGCCAGAGCACGGCGATCGCCCCGCCGGTGCCCGCGGCGCCGGACGTGCCCTCCGGCGCGGCGTTGCGGAAGGTGAGCCGGGCGCCGAGCACCTTGGCCTGACCCGCGGCGATCGTCAGTCCCAGGCCGTGGCCGTTGCCCGCCCGGTCGCTCGACCCGGTGCGGAACCGGCTCGGCCCGTCGCGCAACAGCGCCTCGGGGAAGCCGGGGCCGTGGTCGCGGATCCGTACGACCCGGCCCTCGACGGTCACCTCCACCGGTCCCTTGCCGTGCTTGGCGGCATTGCCGAGCAGGTTGCCCACAATGCGTTCCAGGCGGCGCGGGTCGGTGCTGACCGAGGACTCGTGGACGACCCGCACCTTCACCTCGGGGTCGAACACGGCGATGCGCCGGGTGACGAACTCGCCCAGCGCGATCTCCTGGAGCTCGGCCCGCTCGGACGCGCTGTCGAGCCGGGCCACCTCAAGCACGTCCTCGACCAGGGTGCGCATGGCCTGCGCCCGGTTGCGCACCAGCTCGGTGGGGCGGCCGGGCGGCAGCAGTTCGGCGGCGGTGAGCAGACCGGTGACCGGGGTGCGCAGCTCGTGCGCGATGTCCGCGGTGACCCGGCGTTCGGCCTCGATGCGCTCCTGGAGCGCGTCGGTGAGCGCGTCGACGGCGCGGGCGAGCTCGTCGGTCTCGTCGCGTACGAAGCCTCCGATGGCGTCCCGTACCCGTACCTCCGTGTTGCCCTCGGCGACCTTGCCCGCGGCGTCGGCCGCCTTGCGCAGCCGGCGCGAGATCTGGCCGCCGATGAGGATGCCGAGCGCGCAGCCGCCGAAGACGACCGCGACCGAGCCGATGACCAGGGCACGGTCGAGGTCGGCTATCACGCTGGAGCTGCGGTCGGTGAAGCTGGAGTGCAGCGACAGGACGTCGCCGTTGCCCACGGGCACGGCGGCCCAGATGTCGGGCGAGCCGCTGTCGTGGTCCTGCACGGAGGAGACCTTGCGCCCCTGGAGGGCCTTGGCCTTCAGCTCGGGCGGCAGGGCGGGATCGTTGAGCTTGGTGCCGAAGCGGACCCGCTTGTTGCTGGTCTCGTAGTAGTTCTGCGCGAAGTTGAGCCGCTCGACCTGCACTTCGCGGGCGTTGTCGAGCATCGAGACGCGCGCCGCGTTGTGCACGACGAGGCTCAGCGCCATCACGGTGAGCGCGCCGACCGCCGTGATCGCGATGCTGATCTTCCACCGGATGCCGGTGCGCAAGGCGAAGCGCCTCATGCGACGTGCTCCTGTTCGGGCCGGGCCGGGCGGGGGGCGTGGCCGGGGGTCCGGGGGTGGGCCCCCGGGGGACGGAGCCGCCGGATGCCGGTGCGCGGGGCGAAGCGCCTCATCGGCGCGTCACGCCTTCAACTTGTAGCCGAAGCCACGGACGGTCTCGATCCGGTCCTGCCCGATCTTGGTGCGCAGCCGCTGGACGTGCACGTCCACCACCCGGGTGTCGCCGCCCCAGCCGTAGTCCCAGACCCGCTCCAGGAGCTTGTCGCGGGACAGGACGGTGCCGGGCGCCGTGGAGAACTCCAGCAGCAGCCGCATCTCGGTCGGGGTCAAGCCGACGG
The DNA here is from genome assembly GCF_036231355.1 of Streptomyces sp. NBC_01431. Classification (NCBI taxonomy): domain Bacteria; kingdom Bacillati; phylum Actinomycetota; class Actinomycetes; order Kitasatosporales; family Streptomycetaceae; genus Streptomyces; species Streptomyces sp. NBC_01431. The sequence continues at coordinate 3,601,374 of NZ_CP109496.1, read as the reverse complement.
TCTCGCCGCGCTTGCGGACCTCCATGCCCTCGGTGTCGATCTCGATGTCGCCGAAGGCGAGCACCCCGCGCTCGGGCGCCTCCTCGGGCGTCTCGACGGCGCCGGGCCCGCCCGCGTGGCCGAAGCGGCGCAGCACGGCGCGGATCCGGGCGACCAGGACGGCGCCGTCGAAGGGCTTGGTGACGTAGTCGTCCGCCCCGGCCTCCAGGCCGAGGACGACGTCGATGGAGTCGGCGCGCGCGGACAGCATGATCACAGGCACGGTCGACTCGTCGCGGATCCGGCGGCACAGGCTCACGCCGTCCAGGCCCGGCAGCATCACGTCGAGCAGCGCGATGTCCGGCCGGTCGGCGCGGAACGCCTCCAGGCCGGAGAGCCCGTCGGGCATGGCCGTCACGGTGAAGCCGTCCCGCTCAAGGGCCAGCTGGGTGGCTTCACGGATGACGTCGTCGTCCTCGACGAACAGAACATGGGTCTCGGCCATCGCGCTGCTCTCTCAGTTCTCCGGTGGTCGTTTCCGGCGCCCGGCGGTCGTGCGGTGGATCCGGGCGCGGTAACCAGTCTGCGGCATGACCGTACCGACGGTGGCCGCCCCCGCTGCACGGTCAGGGCGAGGCGGGCACCGGCGCCATGGTCTCGTTGCCGCCGGCCGCCTTGCTGTAGTCGTTCTCCACCTCGTCCTGCTGGGCGAACTTGGTGCCCGACCAGCGGTAGGTGGTGACGATCTCGCTGGACGCGAAGGCCGGCTTGTCGCCCGGTGCGTACATCTGCCGGGTCACCACCAGCTCGCCCCGGTCGATCTCGGCGTAGACCGGAGCTTCCTCCGCGGTGAAGACGTTGCTGTACGAGGCTCCCGAGGAGTGGTAGACGTACGAGCCGAGGCCGACGGCGTCGGAGCAGTTCATGACGTTCACGATCACGTCCTGGCCGCTCGCGCCGGTCAGGTGCCCGTACGTCACGTCGACCGGGTACTCGTCCTTGGTGCAGGGCTTGAGGCCGGCCTTGACCTGGGCGCTGACCTTCGGATCGTCCTTGAGCAGCCGTACCGGGTCGACCTTGGCGAACGGGGCCGGGCTCGACGCGCTGGGCGACGGCGTGGCGTGGGCCGTCTTGTCGCTGCGCGGAGCCGCTCCCTCGTCGCGGGTGCCGGTGCCGCCCGTGGAGCACCCGGCCATGAGCAGCCCAAGGGCGGAGAGCCCGGCCAGTGCCGTGGTCCCCGCCGTCAGAGCGCCCCCGTTGCCCCTGTTCAGGCCGCGCACCGCTCCCGCCCCTTTACCTCGCGCACGGTGCCGTGCTCCAGGGCACGGAAATCGAGCTCGCGGCTCTCCAGCTCCTGGCGGAGCCGGGCCAGCGCGCGGTGCAGCGTGCTCTTGACGGTGCCGGCCGACATGCCGAGCGCCGCCGCGGTCTCCTCGGTGCTCATCTGCTCCCAGTGCCGCAGCACGACGACGCTGCGCTGCTTGGGGGCGAGCACCTTGAGGACGTCCATCAGCAGGGCGCGGTCGGCGCGCTGCTCGGAGCCGTCCTCGACGCGGGCGTCGGGCAGCTGCTCGGTCGGAACCTCTTCGAGCTTGCGGGCCCGCCACCACTCGGTCCGGGTGTTGATCATGACCCGGCGCAGGTAGGCGTCGGCGAGCGTCTTGTCGGCGATGCCGTCCCAGCGGCCGTAGGTGCGGGCCAGCGCGGTCTGGAGCAGGTCCTGTGCGTCCACCGGGTCCGGAACGAGCCGCCGGGCACTCCGAAGAAGCGCGTCCTGCCGGGTGCGTACGTACTCCTCGAACTCAAGCACCTCGCCCTGCGCCATACCCAACCGCCTCCGTCATCCCCGCGAGCTGGTCCCGCTCGTCCTGCTGGTCGCTTACGTGAATGAACCTACGGAGCGCTTGTCACGGGGCTGTGCGGAGGAGCCGTCGGCCGACGCACGGAGAGCCATCGGTTGTGTAACAGCCGAGGTTTACCGCCGTTTTCCAGGGGTAACGCCGCTGTTCCGGGCGTAACGGGCACACTCGGACACGCCGGGTTCAGGAGTGCGGCAGCCGGTAGTAACCGCCGTCGAGGGGCTCCACGAGACCGTCCGCGACGAGGGTGTCGAGCGCCCTGGCGCGCTGCACCGGCTCGTGCCACACCGCGTCGAGCGCCGACTGCGGTACGGGGTCGGTGGCCTCGCGCAGCACCGCGAGCAACCGGCCGCGCACCTGCCGGTCGGTGCCCGCGTACGTCTGCCCGCGCCGCGCCGGGCCCTGGTGGGCGGGCTTCCCGGCCAGCCGCCAGGCGCACTGCGCGGCGATCGGGCAGCGTGCGCACGTCTCGTTCTTCGCCGTGCAGACCAGCGCGCCGAGCTCCATGGAGGCCGCCGCCCAGCGGGCCGCCGTGGCCTCGTCCTCGGGCAGCAGCGCGCGGGCCAGGTGCCGCTCGGCCGCGGTGGTGGCGGTCGGCGGGTACTGCACCCCGGTGACGGCGCGCGCGAAGACCCGGCGGACGTTGGTGTCGAGGACCGCGTGGCGCTGCCCGTACGCGAACGAGGCGACCGCGGCCGCCGTGTACTCGCCGATGCCCGGCAGCGCGAGCAGCTGACCGTGATTGGCCGGTACGTCGCCGCCGTGCCGCTCCGTTATGGCGAGAGCCGCGCCGTGCAGCCGCAGCGCGCGGCGCGGATAGCCGAGCCGGCCCCAGGCGCGCACCGCCTCGCCGGGCGCCTCGGCGGCCAGGTCGGCGGGGCGCGGCCAGCGCGCCAGCCACTGCTCGTACACCGGCAGCACCCGGTTGACCGGGGTCTGCTGGAGCATGAACTCGCTGACCATCACGCCCCAGGCGCCTGCCTCGGGGCGCCGCCAGGGCAGGTCGCGGGCGTGCTCGCCGAACCAGCCGATGACGGATTCGTGGAGGACGGCGGGCTCGGTCGTCGCGTTCGTGGACACGGTGGGCATCGTCGGCAGAATCTTCATCGCAGATCCGATCCTGGCACGTTCGGCGCCCGAAGGGGGAGCACGAGGGGGCTCAGCGGCGCGCGTGCTGCCGGGCGTGCTGGCGCGCGCCGGGTCCGGCGAACCCGGCGACGGCCGAGATGTCGCTCGTACGCATCGACTCCGCCAGCGCCAGCGCGGGCCGGGTGCCCACCTTGACGACCAGCAGCGCGACGACCACGCCGAGCGCCAGGCCGACCGCCACGTCGTGGGGGTAGTGCACCCCGACGAACACCCGTGAGAAGGCCATCGCCAGCGCCATCGGCACGGTGAGCAGCCAGATCCGGGACCAGGCGAGCGCCAGCGCGAGGGCGGCGGCGCCCGCGATGGTGGCGTGGTTGGACGGGAACGACCAGTCGCCGTTGACCGGGCAGGCGATCAGCGAGGTCGCCGCCCCCGCCACGGCGCGGCAGGGCCGTTCCTCGTCGATCACCGACTTGAGCACCTCGCTGCACACGTAGGCGGCCGCCGTCGCCAGCGGGGCGAGCAGGGCGAGCGCGAGGGACGTCGTGTCGCGGCGCCGGGCCCGCCACCAGGCGACGACGAACAGCACGCCGAACAGGAGCAGGCCGTACTCCGTCCAGACCTCGACGATGTGCTGCACCCACGACGGCATGTCGTGGGCGAAGTCGGTGATGTTGCGGTAGAGCTCACTATCCATGGTGACGGACAGTATGAATCATCGGTGCGAGCTCATCGCGGGCGACCGGGGCCGCCGCCCCGCCCCCGACCGCCGCCCTCCGTGATGATGATCCGGAAAACTTGGGACGAGAGGCGGCGGGTGGGGCGGGAGTTGGCCGCGATCTCTCGTAAGGTTCGGTGCGTGGGATCTCTGCGCAATCCGGTCGGGCCGCTTCCCTCCTCCATCTACTGGCGACGGAGGGCAGTCGCGCTGTCCTTGATCGCACTGATCGCGATCATCGTCCTGTGGGTCGTCACCTCCGGTGGTGGCAGCGGCAACAAGAGCAGCGGCAACGACAAGGGCCCGCAACCCACGCACTCCATCACGCCGGGCCCCTCCGGCTCCGGACCCGCCGTCAGCACCGCGCCCGGCGGCCGCGACGAGTCCAGCGGTTCGGGCGGCTCCGGCGGCTCGGGCGGTTCCGGTGGTTCGGGCGGCTCGGGTGGTTCGGGCGGCTCGGGTGGTTCGGGCGGCTCGGGTGGCGCCAACTCCGGTGGTGGCGGTGCGAGTGCCGGCTCGTCGGGCTCCGACTCCGGTTCCGGGAGCGGGAGTTCGGGCGGTGGCGGCAACACCGGCCGTCAGGTGCCGGCCGGGTCCGAGCTGCCGACCTGCGCGCCGGGGTCGCTGACGCTGACGCTCCGCAGCAGCAAGACGGCGTACGCACCGGTGGAGAAGCCGCGGCTCGAAGTCGTCCTCAAGAACAACTCGGCCTCCACCTGCAAGGCGGACCTCGGGCCGAAGGGGGCAGTCGTGACGGTCACCTCCACCGGCAACGACCGGGTGTGGTCGACGGACGACTGCGCGGTCGGGAACGGCAGCGTGTTCTTCGAGGTGCCGGGGGACGACACGATCGTCCACACCGTGGAGTGGGACCGCACGAAGTCCGCGCCGAGCTGCGCGACCCCGCCGGCCGGCTCAGTGCCCCCCGGCACCTATCTCCTGGAGGCCCACTTCCCCGGCCTCCCGGTGGCGAGGGCGTCCTTCTCCCTGGCCCAGGACTAGCCCCGCCCGCGCCGGCTACACGTACCGCTCCAGGATGGAGGACTCGGCCAGCCTGGACAGGCCCTCGCGCACGCTCCGCGCTCGCGCCTCGCCGACGCCGTCGACGGTCTGGAGGTCGTCCACCGAGGCGGCGAGCAGCTTCTGGAGGCCGCCGAAGTGCTCGACCAGGCGCTCGATGATCGCGCCCGGCAGCCGCGGCACCTTCGCGAGGAGGCGGTAGCCGCGCGGCGACACCGCCGAGTCCAGCGTCTCGGGCGAACCGCTGTAGCCCAACGCCCTTGCCACTATGGGCAGTTCGAGGAGCTCGGCATGTGTGAGGTCGTTGAGTTCGCGCAGCGCCTCGTCCACCGTGCGCGACCGCTTGGCGGTGGGCTCGGGCACGTAGTCCCGCACCACCAGCTCGCGCTCGGGCTCGACACCCGCGATCAGCTCGTCCAGCTGGAGGGAGAGCAGCCGCCCGTCCGTGCCCAGCTCGACCACGTACTCCGCGATCTCCGTCGCGATGCGGCGCACCATCTCAAGACGCTGGGCCACCGCCGTGACGTCCCGGACCGTCACCAGGTCCTCGATCTCAAGCGCGGACAGCGTGCCCGCCACCTCGTCCAGGCGGAGCTTGTAGCGCTCCAGGGTCGCGAGGGCCTGATTGGCGCGGGACAGGATCGCCGCCGACTCCTCCAGGACCCGGCGCTCCCCGTTCACGTACAGCGCGATCAGGCGCATCGACTGGGAGACCGAGACGACCGGGTAGTTGCACTGCTTGGAGACGCGGTCGGCGGTGCGGTGGCGGGTGCCGGTCTCCTCGGTGGGGATGTCGGCGTCGGGGACCAGCTGCACACCGGCCCGGTGGATCTTGGTGATGTCCTTGTCGAGGACCAGCGCGCCGTCGAGCTTGCACAGCTCGCGAAGGCGCGTCGCGGCGAACTCGACGTCCAGGACGAAGCCGCCGGTGCACATCGAGTCGACGGTCTTGTCCAGACCCAGGACGATCAGACCGCCGGTGTTGCCGCGCAGGATGCGCTCCAGGCCGTCGCGGAGCGCCGTGCCGGGCGCGACGGCGCTCAGGGCGGCGCGCATCAGCGCTTCGTTACCGGAGCCTGTGCCGGACTTTCCGGGTGCTGATGCCCGGTCGTTGGCTGCCACTGCACTCCTCCGGTGTTGCTCATACGGCGCGTACTGCTCGGGTACTGCTCGTACGGACGGGCGAGACCAGGGCAAAGTCTACCGGCGCGGCTACTCCCCCTGTGGGGCCTGTGCACGACGCCCGCGCGGGAGCACCCGCAGCGCGTCACCCATGTCGGCGACTTCCGTGACCTTCATACCGGCCGGGACCTTGCCCGGGTCGGTCGGCACCAGAGCGTGGGTGAAGCCGAGCCGGTGCGCCTCGGCCAGCCGGCGCTGCACCCCGGTGACCCTCCTGACCTCGCCCGCCAGGCCCACCTCGCCGATCGCCACCAGGTTCTTGGGCAGGGGAGTGTCGCTGGCCGCCGAGGCCAGGGCCAGGGCGACCGCCAGGTCCGCGGCGGGCTCGGAGAGCTTCACGCCGCCGACCGTCGCGCTGTAGATGTCGCGCTTGCCGAGCGCGGTGATGCGGCCCCGCTGTTCGAGCACCGCGAGCATCATCGAGACGCGGGAGGTCTCCAGGCCCGAGGTGGTGCGGCGCGGGGAGGGGATCTGCGAGTCGACCGTGAGCGCCTGCACCTCGGCGACCAGCGGGCGGCGGCCCTCCAGGGTGACCGTCAGGCAGGTGCCGGGCACGGCCACGTCGCGCCGGGTGAGGAACAGGCCGCTGGGGTCGGCGAGTCCGGTGATGCCCTCGTCGTGCAGCTCGAAGCAGCCCACCTCGTCGGTCGCCCCGTAGCGGTTCTTGACGCCTCGCACGAGACGGAGCCGCGCGTGGCGGTCGCCCTCGAAGGAGAGGACCACGTCGACCAGGTGCTCAAGCAGGCGCGGGCCCGCGATCGCGCCGTCCTTGGTGACGTGGCCGACCAGGAGCGTGGACATGCCGCGCTCCTTGGAAGCGCGGATCAGGGCGCCCGCGACCTCGCGGACCTGGGCCATGCCGCCGGGGGCGCCGTCGATCTCGGGGGAGGCGACGGTCTGCACCGAGTCCAGGACGAGCAGGGACGGCTTCACCGCGTCCAGGTGGCCGAGGACGGCGGACAGGTCGGTCTCGGCGGCCAGATAGAGGTGGTCGCTGAGCGCCTTGATGCGGTCGGCGCGCAGCCTGACCTGGCTCGCCGACTCCTCGCCCGTGATGTACAGCGTGCGGTGGTCGTCGGAGGCAGCCTTCGCCGCCACGTCCAGGAGCAGCGTGGACTTGCCGACGCCGGGCTCGCCCGCGAGCAGGACGACCGCGCCGGGCACCAGGCCGCCGCCGAGCACCCGGTCGAGCTCGTCGACGCCGGTGGTGCGGGCGGTCGCCTGGCGGCCGTCCACCTGGCTGATGGGCAGGGCGGCGGTCGAGACCCGGCCCGCCGCCGTGGTGCGAACCGCGGGCGCGCCGTACTCCTCGACCGTCCCCCAGGCCTGGCACTCGGGGCAACGGCCGAGCCACTTGGCGGTGGTCCAGCCGCATTCGGTGCAGCGGTAGGACGGCCGGTCCTTCGCGGATTTCGTACGGGCAGCCATGGCGTCACCGTATAGGGGGCCACTGACACTCCCGTACGGGCCGCCACCCACGCCGCCCGGCAGGGGTGCCGCGGTTGCCGCCGGGCCCGTGTTGCGAGGGGCCTTGTGCCTGCCCGGCGCGGGGGCCGCTTTTCCGCGCCCCGCCGTTCGGGTGGTCCTGGCCCGCAGGCCGCCGTTCCGGCTGCTTGCGGCCGTTGGAACTGTGCGTGATCGGTCTGCCATGGAATGCCGTGGAAGACCAGGTTCCTGTCCCCTTTTGAGGGATACGTTCACCCGTAAGGATTAATTGTGCGCAACCGGTACGAAGAACCCTCGATCCTCCCCCTACGGTCGCTCGGGTGACGAGCAGCAGACTGGATCAGCCAGCGCACAACACCGGCGCACACCGGGCGCCCCGCACGTTGACCCAGCGCCCGCCCGCGCGTTACGAGGCGTACCTCGACGGCCTGTTCACCTACTGTCTGTCCGTCCTGTGCGACCACGACGAGGCGATCGCCGCGCTCGGCGACATGCTCGCCGTGTCCGAGCGCCAGTACGCGCGCTGCCCCCAGGGCGAGGCCGAACGCAAGGCGTGGCTGTACGCGCTGGCCCGCTGGGCCTGTCTGCGCAAGCTGGCCGAGCGCAGGCGCAACCGGCAGGGCGCCCACACCGGACGCGTGCCCGAGGAAACCCCCGCCGCCGCGATCGGTGAGGAGGAGCAGGAGCGCCGCCGCCGCGAACTCGCCCTGCTCGCCTGGCCCGAGGCCGCCGGCACCACCCCCGAGCAGCGCGAGGCCCTCGAACTCGCGGTCCGCCACCAGCTCGGCGCCCGCGAGGTCGCCTCGGTGCTCGGCATGACCTACCCGGCCGCCCGCGAACTGCTCGCCGCGGGCGCCTGCGAGGTCGAGCGGACCCGGGCCGCGCTCGCCGTCGTGGAGACCGGCGGCTGCCCGTCGGTCGCCCAACTGACCGGCGACCACCAGGTGTTGCTGTCCGCGGCGCTGCGCCGCGAACTGGTCCGGCACGTGGACGACTGCCCCCGCTGCCGTCGCGCCGCCGAACGCGCGGACGCGGGCGGCCCCTGGCCCGGCTCGACCGTCACCCCGGCCGCGCTGCCGCTGGCTCAGGCGCCGCGGGCCGCCGCGCACGCCGCGATGCTGCACGTGCCGCGGACGCGCGGCGGGGCCCCGCGCTTCGACCGCACCGGGTTCCCGATGGACCCCAAGGACCGGGCGGCCCGGCGCGACCGGCTGCGCGCGAGGGCGGTCACCACCACCGTCGTCGCCACCGTCGTCGCCGCGCCCGTCTTCGCACTCTGGGCCGCCTACCGCGGAGCCCCGTCCACGGGGGAGACCCAAGGCGGCGCGAAGGTCACCGCGAGCGAGGCCGACACTCCCGCCGGCCTGAACGGGCACCCGTACGACCGGTACGAGAACGCGGGCAACGCCCGCAGCGAACCCGAAGGCCGCTTCACCGCCGGCAGCCGCGCCCCGGACGTCTCCGTCGAGGTCATCAGCCCCTCGGCCGCCCCCGCGGGCCCCGGCCGGCTCGCCGTCGCGGCGAGCTCGGCGGGCGACACGACCGTGCTCACCCTCACCTCGACCGGCGGCTCGCCCGTCGACTGGTCGCTGCGCAGCCGCGCCCCCTGGCTCTCCTTCAGCCAGAGCGCGGGCAAGCTCGCGCCCGGCCGGAGCGTCACCGTCTACATCCGGGTCGAGCACGCCGTGGAGCCGCACCGCTCCTGGTCGGTGCGGGTCGAGGTGGCGCCCTCGGGCGCCGCGGTACGCATCTCCGGCGACGGCACCCCCCTCACCCCGCCGTCCGCGCCCGACCCCGGCCACCCCGGCCACCCGGGCCACCCCGGCCCGCCGGGATCCAGCGCGTCCGCCTCGCTCCCGCCCACGCCGCCACCGTCGAGCCCGGCGCCCACGCCCTCGCAGCCGACGTCGAGCCCCACGCCGACCCCACCCGCCTCGCCGACACAGACCCCGCCGGCACCCCCGGCCGGCCACACCGGCTGACCGGGCTTGGGGTCAACTCCCGTACCGCGTAGGCCTGCTTACCGCGCGGGATCGGCGGGGTGCGGCGCGACCAGCGGCAGCTGCGAGGCGAGCCGCGCCTCGCACTGCTCGACGAGGACGGCGTACGCCTCCTCGCCCATCAGCTCGGTGAGCTCCGGCTTGTACGTCACGTACACCGGCTCGCCCGCGCCGTGTGCGGACGTCGCCGAGGTGCACCACCAGTGCAGGTCGTGGCCGCCGGGGCCCCAGCCGCGGCGGTCGTACTCGCCGATCGAGATCTGCAGCACCTTGGTGTCGTCGGGCCGCTCGATCCAGTCGTACGTCCGGCGCACCGGCAGCTGCCAGCACACGTCGGGCTTGGTCTCAAGGGGCTCCTTGCCCTCCTTGAGGGCCAGGATGTGCAGCGAGCAGCCGGCGCCGCCCGGGAAGCCCGGCCGGTTCTGGAAGATGCAGGAGCCCTCCCAGCGGCGGGTCTGGCGGTCGCCGTCCTCGTCGGTCTGGATCCAGCCCGACTCGGTGCCCACGTCGTGGAACTGCCACAGCTCCGGGGTGAGCCGCGCCACATGCCCGGCCACCCGCTTCTCGTCGTCCTTGTCGGAGAAGTGGGCGCCGAGCGTGCAGCAGCCGTCGTCGGCGCGGCCCGCCTCGATGCCCTGGCAGCCGCTGCCGAAGATGCAGGTCCACCGTGAGGTCAGCCACGTCAGATCGCAGCGGAAGACCTGCTCGTCGTCGGCGGGGTCGGGGAATTCGACCCAGGCGCGCGGGAAGTCGATCCCCTGCTCGTCCTGAACCGGTGGGGCGGGGTTCTTCGCGGCCTTGGCTTTGCCCGGCTTCGCCTTTTTCGTCTTTGGCACACCTCAAGCGTATGTCCGAGGCCGTGTCCGCACGCGCAGTAGCGTTCACTCCATGAGACTCGGAGTCCTCGATGTGGGGTCGAACACGGTTCATCTGCTGGTGGTGGACGCGCACGCCGGTGCCGCGCCGCTGCCCGCGCACTCGCACAAGGCCGAGCTGCGGCTCGCCGAACTCCTCGACGGGGACGGTGCGATCGGACCCGAGGGCATCGACCGGCTGGTCGCCACGATCAGTGGCGCGCTGCTGTCCGCCGAGGACAAGGGCGTCCAGGAACTGCTGCCCTTCGCGACCTCCGCGGTCCGCGAGGCCAGCAACATCGACCAGGTGATCGCCCGCGTCCGCGACGAGACCGGCGTCGAGCTGCCGGTCCTGTCCGGCGAGGAGGAAGCCCGGCTCACCTTCCTGGCCGCCCGCCGCTGGTACGGCTGGTCGGCCGGAAAACTGCTGCTGCTCGACATCGGCGGCGGCTCCCTGGAAGTCGCGTACGGCATCGACGAGGAACCCGGTGCGGCGGTCTCGCTGCCGCTGGGCGCCGGCCGGCTGACCGCGGGCTGGCTGCCGGGCGACCCGCCGGACCCGGCCGACGTACGGGCCCTGCGCCGGCACGTACGGGCCCAGATCGCCGGAACCGTCGGCGAGTTCGCGCGCTCGGGGCGGCCCGACCACGTCGTCGCCACGTCGAAGACGTTCAAGCAGCTCGCCCGGATCGCGGGGGCCGCACGGTCGAGCGAGGGGGCCTACGTCCAGCGCACTTTGAGTCGTAACTCACTGGAGGAGTGGGTGCCCAAGCTCGCCGCCATGACGGTCGAGCAGCGCACCACGCTGCCCGGCGTCTCCGAGGGCCGGGCGCGCCAGCTGCTCGCCGGGGCGCTCGTCGCGGAGGGCGCGATGGACCTCTTCGAGGTGGATGAGCTGGAAGTCTGCCCCTGGGCGCTGCGCGAGGGCGTGATCCTGCGCCACCTCGACCACCTTCCGGTGGGGTGACCGGTTCCGGGTGAGCGCCGAGTGTGACGTTCGTCGGGCTCGCCGGACCGCCTCCCCGACGAGCGGTGGCGGCCCGTACCCTGTCTCCGTGGCAGATCCAGTGGTGCGCATCCCGGATGCGAAGGTCGCCCTGTCGACGGCCTCGGTCTATCCGGAGTCGACGGCGACGGCCTTCGAGATCGCCGCACGCCTGGGCTACGACGGTGTCGAGGTGATGGTCTGGACCGACCCCGTCAGCCAGGACATCGAGGCCCTGCGGCGGCTCTCCGACTACCACCAGGTGCCGATCCTGGCCGTCCACGCCCCGTGTCTGCTGATCACCCAGCGGGTCTGGTCCACCGACCCCTGGGTCAAGCTCCAGCGGGCCCGGTCGGCGGCGGAGCGGCTCGGCGCCTCCACGGTGGTGGTCCATCCGCCGTTCCGCTGGCAGCGCCAGTACTCCCGGGACTTCGTCAACGGCATCTGGCGGATGGCCGACGAGACCGACGTCAGATTCGCCGTCGAGAACATGTACCCGTGGCGCTACCGGGACCGCGAAATGCTGGCGTACGCCCCCGACTGGGACGTCACCAAGGACGACTACCGCAACTTCACGATCGACCTCTCGCACGCCGCGACCTCCCGTGCGGACGCGATGGCCATGGTCGACCGGATGGGCGACCGGCTCGCCCATGTGCACCTCGCCGACGGGCGCGGCTCGGCGAAGGACGAGCACCTGGTGCCGGGCCGCGGCACCCAGCCGTGCGCCGAGCTCCTCGAACAGCTGGCCCTGACCGGCTTCGGCGGTCACGTCGTCATCGAGGTCAACACCCGCCGCGCCATGTCCGCAGCCGAACGCGAGGCCGACCTCGCCGAGGCGCTCGCCTTCACCCGGCTGCACCTGGCGTCCGCGCCGGCCCGCCGCGCATGACCGGCTCCCCGGACGGTACGGACCCGGGCCGGGCCACCCCGCGCCGCCGCGGCCGGCCGCCGCGGGCCACCGTCGATGCGGGCCCCGGCACGCGCGAACGCATCCTGGCCGCCGCCCGAGCCGAGTTCTCCGGCCGGGGCTACGACAAGACGTCGGTGCGCGGCATCGCCAAGGCGGCCGGGGTCGACGCGGCGCTCGTGCACCACTACTTCGGCACGAAGGAAGAGGTCTTCGCGGCGGCCGTCGAGGTGGACTTCGAACCGGCCCTGACGCTGTCGGCGGTCCTCGGCCACGACCTCGACGGCGTGGGCGAACGCCTGGCCCGCTACTTCCTGTCCGTCTGGGAGAACCCGGCGACGCGCGCCCCGCTGATCGCCGTGATCCGCTCGGCGCTTACCCACGAGGCGGCGGCGAAGGTCCTGCGGGGGTTCGTGCTGCGCCGCCTGCTGGAACGGGTGGCGGCCGACCTGAAGGTCCCCGACCCCCGCTTCCGCGCGGAACTGGCGGCGTCCCACATGATCGGGATCGCGATCATGCGGTACGTACTGGAGGTGGAACCGCTGGCCTCGGCGGACCCGGAGACCATCGTGGGCCTGGTGGGCCCCACCCTCCAGCGGTACCTGACCGAGGGCTAGCCCCCGGGGGTCACATGGCGAACTGGAGTCTTGCCATATGGGCAGGCTGTCCAAATCTTGGAGCACCGGCGTAGGCTCACAGACAGCCCACCCTGTCTGAAGGAGACGAGCGACGATGCCCGAGCTGAGGTCCCGCACAGTCACCCACGGCCGCAACATGGCGGGCGCCCGCGCCCTTATGCGGGCCTCCGGTGTAGCGAGCGAGGACATCGGCAAGCCGATCATCGCCGTGGCGAACAGCTTCACCGAGTTCGTGCCGGGCCACACCCACCTCGCCCCGGTCGGCCGCATCGTCAGCGAGGCGATCCTGGCCGCCGGAGCCGTCCCCCGCGAGTTCAACACCATCGCCGTGGACGACGGCATCGCGATGGGCCACGGCGGCATGCTCTACAGCCTGCCCTCCCGCGACCTCATCGCGGACAGCGTGGAGTACATGGTCGAAGCGCACTGCGCGGACGCCCTGATCTGCATCTCCAACTGCGACAAGATCACCCCCGGCATGCTGATGGCGGCGCTCCGCCTCAACATCCCGACCGTGTTCGTCTCCGGCGGCCCGATGGAGTCCGGCAAGGCGACCCTGGTCGACGGCACGGTCCGCACGCTCGACCTGGTCGACGCGATCTCGGACGCCGTCAACGACAAGATCTCCGACGCGGACATCCTCCGCATCGAGGAGAACGCCTGTCCCACCTGCGGCTCCTGCTCCGGCATGTTCACGGCCAACTCCATGAACTGCCTGACCGAGGCGATCGGCCTCTCCCTGCCCGGCAACGGTTCGGTCCTGGCGACCCACACCGCCCGCCGCGCCCTGTACGAGAACGCGGCCCGCACGGTCGTGGAGATCACCAAGCGGCACTACGAGGACGACGACCACACCGTCCTGCCCCGCTCCATCGCGACCCGCGCCGCGTTCGAGAACGCCATGGCGCTCGACATCGCGATGGGCGGGTCCACCAACACGATCCTGCACCTGCTGGCCGCCGCCCAGGAGGCCGAGCTCGACTACGGCCTCAGCGACATGGACGCCATCAGCCGCCGCGTCCCGTGCCTGGCCAAGGTCGCCCCGAACGTCGCCAAGAACCGTACGTACTACATGGAGGACGTGCACCGCGCCGGCGGCATCCCCGCCATCCTCGGCGAGCTGTACCGCGCGGGCCTGCTCAACGAGGACGTGCACACCGTCCACTCCCGCTCCATCAAGGAGTGGCTGGACGCCTGGGACGTGCGCGGCGGCTCCCCGTCCGAAGAAGCGGTCGAGCTGTGGCACGCGGCCCCCGGCTGCGTCCGCTCGGCCACCGCGTTCTCGCAGTCCGAGCGCTGGGACACCCTGGACACCGACGCCGCCGAGGGCTGCATCCGGGACGCGGCGCACGCGTACAGCAAGGACGGCGGACTCGCGGTCCTGCACGGCAACCTCGCCGAGGACGGCTGCGTCGTGAAGACGGCCGGCGTCGACGAGTCGATCTGGACCTTCGAGGGCCCGGCCGTGGTCTGCGAGTCGCAGGAAGAGGCCGTCGACAAGATCCTGCGCAAGGAGATCACCCACGGCGACGTGGTCGTGATCCGCTACGAGGGCCCCAAGGGCGGCCCCGGCATGCAGGAGATGCTGTACCCGACGTCGTTCCTCAAGGGCCGCGGCCTCGGCAAGACCTGCGCGCTGATCACCGACGGCCGCTTCTCCGGCGGCACCTCCGGCCTGTCCATCGGCCATGCCTCGCCCGAGGCGGCGTCCGGCGGCACCATCGCGCTGGTCGAGGACGGCGACCGCATCCGGATCGACATCCCGGGCCGTACGATCGAACTCCTCGTCCCCGAGGCCGAGTTGGCGACCCGGCGCGAGGCTCTGGGCGGCGTGTACGCGCCGAAGAACCGCGAACGCAAGGTCTCCGCCGCGCTGCGCGCCTACGCGGCGATGGCCACCAGCGCCGACCGAGGCGCGGTCCGCGACGTGTCGAAGCTCGGCTGACCGGGCTTCACCACGCGGTGACGGCGCCGGGGTCGACCGCGAACACCGACCCGTCGGGGGCGGCGGCATACAGCCTGCCCCCGGCGGCGAGCGGCGCGGGAAGGGCGGGCGTGAAGGTGTAACGCCCGCCGTTCATCCGGGGGTTGGTCTGCCCGGCGAGTACGCCCTTGTGTGCGTCGAAGGCGAGCAGCCTGCCGTCGGCACCGGTCAGATACACCCGGCCGTCCGACGCGACGGGACGCGAGGCACGGGCGACGCCGGTGTCGAGCCGCCACGTCTCACCGCCGCGCACCGAGTCCACCGCGACGAGCGCCCCGCCCGCCCCGAACACGTACACCGTGTCCCCGTCGGCCGCGGCCTGCGCCTGGTCGAGTGGGGAGGTGAGCGGGGTGCGGCGGACGGCGCGGGTGGCGGTGTCCAGGCGTACGACGGCCGAGGTCAGCCCGCCGGCGTCGGCCGGCAGCAGGAACAACGCCTTCCCGTCGGCCGCGACCGGCCTCAGCCGCCCGTCGACGCGGCTCTGCCAGCGCACGGCGCCGGTGGCCGGATCGACGGCGCCGACCGAGGTCGACGCGCCGTCCGCGGAGGGTGTGGCGACGAACGCGAGTGCCGCGCCGCCGGGGGAGTCCCCTCGGCCAAGATCGCCGGGCACGATCCACTGCGACCGCCGGTCCCCGATCCGGTGGTGCCATCTCAGCTTCCCGGTAAGGGAGTTGAGCGCGGTGACCCCGCCGTCGGGCGCCGAAAGCAACACGGTGTCGCCCGCGGGACGCACCCCGGAGTACGCCGACACGTCCACCGACCACACCTGCTTCCCGGTGCCGGGGTCGTAGGCGCGCAGCGCCCCGCCCCCGGGCATCCGTACGAGCACCCGGCCGCCGGCGACGACCGGAGCGAGGTCGTCGGAGAGCATCGCCCCGGCCGCCCCCGGCACGGACCACAGGATCTTCCCGTCGAGGGGATCGAGCCGGGCGACCGCGACGCCGGGCGCGGCACAGTAGAGGGAGTGGCCGTCCGGGCCGGCGGAGCAGAAGGGCATGCGGTTCTCACCCGTGCCCTTCCCGGGCAACTGCACGGACCAGGGCCGGAATCGGGAAGCCGCGCCCTGCTCGGGGGCGGCGGCCACGGTCTCGGTGCCGGTCCCGTCGGGCAGCGCCTGGAGGCCCGCCACGGCCCCACCGGCGATCCCGACGAGCGCGAGCGCGCCGAGCACCCAGCGGGCCCGGCCGCGCACCCGGCGGCTCGGGCGCGAGGCGCCCGCCGACTCGGCGGCCGCGCTCTTGCCCCGTACCGGATTCCTGAACCGCTGCGTGCGGATGTGGGCCTCTGAGCCGTACGCGGCCGACCGCAGCGCGGACATCAGCTCGTCCGGGGTGGGCCGGTCGCCGGGGTCCTTGGCGAGGCAGTCGCGGAGCACCGGTTCGAGATCGTCGGGCACACCGGTCAAGTCCGGTTCGTTGTGCACCACTTGGTAGGCGACGATGTAGTGCGAGTCGGAGTCGAAGGGCCCCCTGCCGGTGGCGGCGTGCACGAGCACGGCCCCCATGGCGAACACGTCCGCGGCGGGCCCGACGTCGCGGGGCCGCTGGAACTGCTCCGGCGCCATGAAGGGAGGGGTCCCGATCAGCTTGCCGGTCTCGGTCCGCAGATCACTGTCGTACGGACGCGAAATCCCGAAGTCGATGACCTTGGGTCCGTCGGCGGCGAGCAGCACGTTGCTCGGCTTGAGGTCGCGGTGCACCACCCCGGCCCGGTGGATGTCGCGCAGCGCCTCGGCGAGCCCGGCCCCGAGCCGGCGCACCTCCTCGGCGGTCAGTGGCCCGCTGTCCCTGACCCGTTCGGCGAGGGTGGGGCCCGGAATGTGCACGGTGGCCATCCAGGGCCGGTCGGCCTCCGGGTCGGCGTCGACGACGGAGGCGGTGAAGGCCCCGCTGACCCGCCGGGCCGCCGACACCTCCTGCCTGAACCGCGCCCGGAACTCCGGATCGGCGGCGTGCTGGGCGTGGACGACCTTGACGGCGAGCCGCATGCCGGAGGGAGAGGTGGCCAGGTGCACCACACCCATGCCGCCCGCCCCGAGCACGGATTCGAGCCGGTAGGCGCCGACGGATTCCGGCTCCTCGGCACCCTCCGCCCCGAACCCGATACTGCGCGGCGACGCCATGGCCCACCCCCATGTGTCCGTTGTACGCCCGCGTCCGACGGAGCCTAGTCGATGGGACGTACGGGCCCGAGGGGCTTGCTAGCCTGCGTGTTGCACGCAGAGTGAAGCAGACGGGGGAGATGAACATGGCACGTTATCCGGTGGCGCCGGGCTGCGAACTGAACGTCCGCAGCGGCCCCGGCACGGGGTACGCGGTGGTCGAGGTCCTGCCGCAGGGCGCGACAGTCGAGGTGAACTGCCAGACCCCGGGCACGAAGGTCTCGGGCCCGTACGGCACCACGAACATCTGGGACAACATTGGCAACGGCCGCTTTGTGTCCGACGCGTATGTGAAGACGGGCAGCGACGGCTACGTGGCGCCGCGCTGCGGCTGAGCGGCCGTGGGGGTCTCGCGCGGCTCCGCCGCGGTGGGGCCCCGCGGTTCGAGCGAGCCGAGAGCTCGGGGGAGCGGCCCCATGGGCATCGGCCCGGAGCCGAAGACCGGCTGAAGAGGCGCTGAAGACCGGCCGAAGACCGGCCGGAGAACGCCGTTTCGCGCGGAGCGCACAGCGGGCGAGGCCCCGCACGGTCGGCGGCCCCACGGGACGCGCCCGGGGATAATCGACCCCATGAGCGAGAAGAACGGCGCGAGCGCGGAGGACGGCAGCGGAGCCGAAGGCGGCAGCAAGGCCGACGACGGCAACGTCCCAGCCGACCGAACTGGTGCTGCTGGCCGTCGCGGGGCCGCTGGCCGTTCCGCAGCCGCTGGGCGTACGCGGGCTGCTGGTCGGGCTGATGCTGCTGGCCGTTCCGGGGCCGCAGACCGGGCAGAGGCCGCCGACCGTACCGGTGCCCCTGACCAGACGGAGGCCGCTGACCGGAACGGGCAAGGCGACCAGACGGGGTCCGCCGACCCGACCGCGCGCGGCGACCGGACGGGGCCCGGCGCCCGCAAGGGCAAGCCGGCGGCTGCGATCCTCGCCCCTGGACCGCGGCCCGAGCCGATCCGTTTCTTCGGTACGACGTGGGTCGACCACGACAACGGATACGGCCTGCGCCGAGCGGGCGCAGCGATCGGCTCGCTGGCGGCGGCAGCGGCGGCCTGCTTCGTGCTGCGCTTCGCGTACGAGGGGCTACAGATCGCGAACACCGGCGGATTTGTGAACGTGCTGGTCGTGGTGATGTTCGCGATCTGTAGCGCGCTGGCGTTCCGCAAAACCTGGGAGGGCTTCTCGACCCGCCCCGAGAACCCCGACGCGGACCGCTCGCTCCAGGGTCTGAAGACCATCGGCTTCATCGGCTCCCTGCTGGCCTACTTCTTCCGCACCTTCACCGAGGCCCCCGGCGAGGCGCTGCACCGCAAGGAGTACGAAACGGCCCGCACCCAGTACGAACGCCGCCAGGGCAGCCGCACGGGGAACCCGGCGGCGCGCAAGAGGCCGAAGCGGAAGTAGCGGGGAGGCGGAAGTAGCGGGGCAGAAGGAATTAACGGGGAGGCGAAAGTAGCCGGGGAGGCGGAAGCGGCGGGCGGCTGGGCAAGAATCCCCCCATGACGACCGGTAACCGCGCCCAGTCCTTCAACACCGCCGCTCCCCAATACGCCGCGAACCGCCCCTCGTACCCCCCTGCGCTCCTGGACGCGGTGGAGGAACTCGCCGCCCACCCCCTGAAGAACGCCCACGTCGCGGACATCGGGGCCGGCACCGGCATAGCCAGCACCCTGCTGCACGCCCGCGGCGCGAACGTCACGGCGGTCGAACCCGGCGAGGGCATGGCCGCCGAGTTCCGTCGCGGCAACCCCCACATCCCGCTGGTGCGGGGCGACGGCAACGCGCTGCCCCTCGCCACCGCATCCGCGGACTTCATCACGTACGCCCAGGCCTGGCACTGGACCGACCCGGCGAAGGCAGGCCCGGAAGCCCGCCGCGTACTCCGGCCCGGCGGCGCGCTGGCGCTGTGGTGGAACATCACGGACAGCACCGTGGAGTGGGTGGCCGAACAGGAGGCCCGCCTGCACGCGTTCTTCGCACCGCAGCGCGAAGCCGCGAAGGCCGCCGGCGAGGCAGCGAAGGCGACTGGCGAAGCGGCCGGGTCCACCCAGTCCACCGAGTCCACCGGCGGCGCCCACCCCTGGACCGACGTCCCCGGCCTGGAGTTCGCGGAACGCCGCATCCCGCACACCCGCCGGGTCCCGCTCGCCACTCACCTGGCGAACCTGGGAAGCCACTCCGCGTTCCTGGTCCTGGGCGAGGAGAAGGCGGCGGCGTTCCTGGCCAAGGAGCGCGCCCTACTCGGTACCCGCTTCCCGGACGGATGGGTTCAGGAGAGCTACGTGGTCCACCTGCGCCTGGCGACCAACTGAGCGGACGAGCGCACAGCGCACCGCGTACGGTCCCCGATCCTTGACGCCCACTCTCCGGCGGAGGACTATTCATCACATGGTGAATTCCAAGCCGGACCGCACCACGAACCCGGACCGCACCACGAACACCGCCTCCCCGGCCGCCGCCCCCGCGGTCGAGGCCCGAGCCCTGACCGTTGTCCGAGGCCTCAGAACCGTCCTCGACGACCTGGACTTCACCGTCCCGCGAGGCCGCATCACCGGCCTCCTCGGCCCGTCCGGCTGCGGAAAGTCGACCCTGATGCGTGCGTTCGTGGGTACGCAGGCGAAAGTGACCGGCACCCTCACGGTCCTCGGCACCCCCGCGGGCACCCCGTCCCTGCGTCGGAGGATCGGCTACGTAACCCAAGATCCGTCCATCTACAAGGACTTGACGGTACGTCAGAATCTCGATTACTTCGCGGCCGTACTCCACCCCGGCCGGGCCCACCGCACCACCCGCACCGAAGCCGTCGAGCGGGCCATCACCGACGTCGACCTCGCCAGCCACGCCGACGACCTGGCGGGCCGCCTCTCCGGCGGCCAGCTCAGCCGCGCCTCACTGGCCGTCGCCCTGCTCGGCACTCCGGAACTGCTCGTCCTGGACGAGCCCACCGTCGGCCTGGACCCCGTACTCCGCCGCGACCTGTGGACCCTCTTCCACACCATCGCCGCCACCCGCGGCACCACCCTCGTGGTCTCCTCGCACGTCATGGACGAGGCGGAGCGCTGCCACCGCCTGCTCCTCCTGCGCGAAGGCGTCCTCCTGGCCGACGACACCCCGGACGCCCTGCGCACCCGTACCGCCACCCGGACGGTGGAGGAAGCCTTCCTCCACCTCGTGGACGAGGCCCAGCTCGGGGCCCGAGGCAAGGCACCCCGATGAACGCATCCCGCACCCTGGCGACCGCCGCCCGCGTCCTGCGCCAACTGCGCCACGACCCGCGCACCATCGCGCTCCTGCTCGTCATCCCCTCCCTGATGACGATCCTGCTCCGGTACGTGTTCGACGGCAGCCCGGCCGTGTTCAACAGCATCGGCGCCTCGCTGCTCGGCATCTTTCCGCTGATCACGATGTTCCTGGTGTCCTCCATCGCCACCCTGCGCGAACGCACATCGGGCACCCTGGAACGCCTCCTCGCCATGCCCCTGGGCAAAGGCGACCTGATCGGGGGCTACGCCCTCGCGTTCGGCGCCCTGGCTGTCCTCCAGTCGCTCATCGCGACCGGCATCGCGCTCTGGCTCCTCGACCTCAACGTGGTCGGCTCCCCGTGGCTGCTGCTCCTGGTGGCCCTCCTGGACGCCCTGCTCGGCACGGCGCTCGGCCTGTTCGTCTCGGCCTTCGCCTCGTCGGAATTCCAGGCGGTCCAGTTCATGCCGGCGGTGATCTTCCCTCAGCTCCTGCTCTGCGGCCTGTTCACCCCGCGCAGCGCGATGCAGCCGGTACTGGAATGGATCTCCAACGTCCTGCCCATGTCGTACGCGGTGGACGCCATGACCCAGGTCCTCCACCACCCCGAGGCCACCGCTGACTTCGCAAGAGACGCGGGAATCGTGGCCGCGGTAGCGGCCCTGGTCCTCGCCCTGGGCGCGGCAACCCTCCGCCGCCAAACCCCCTGAGCACCCCCCGCCCAAGGGCGGGGCGGCGGGAAAGAAGCAGGCCCGGCGTCCCCGTACCGCCCCTCGGACACCACCCCGCACCGCCCCACCCCCGGTGCGAGGATGGACCGCGCAGGAGCAAGCGCACCACCAGGAGGGTGACCCGCATGACCCAGACCGTCGCAGTCCTCGGCACCGGCAAGATCGGCGAGGCCCTCCTCAGCGGAATGATCCGGGCCGGCTGGCACCCGGCCAACCTCCTGGTGACCACCCGCCGCTCGGAGCGCGCCGCGGAACTCCACGCCCGCTACGGCGTGGACGCGGTCACCAACGCCGAGGCCGCCAAGCGCGCCGACACGCTGATCCTCGCGGTGAAGCCCCAGGACATGGGCAGGCTCCTGGACGAACTGGCCCCGTACGTCACGAGCGACCGACTCGTCGTCAGCGCGGCGGCGGGCATCCCCACCGCGTTCATCGAAGACCGCCTCACGCCCAACACCCCGGTCGTCCGGGTCATGCCGAACACCCCCGTCCTGGTCGACGAGGGCATGTCGGTGATCAGCGGCGGCAGCCACGCCACGCCGGACCACCTCGCCCACACGGAGGAAATCTTCGGCGGAGTGGGCAAGACCCTGCGCGTACCGGAATCACAGCAGGACGCCGCGACGGCCCTGTCCGGCTCGGGCCCGGCGTACTTCTACTACCTGGTCGAGGCGATGACCGACGCCGGAATCCTGCTCGGCCTGCCCCGCGCCCAGGCGTACGACCTGATCGTGCAGTCGGCGATCGGCGCCGCCGTGATGCTCCGCGACAGCGGCGAGCACCCGGTGAAGCTGCGCGAGGCGGTGATGTCCCCGGCGGGCACGACCATCAGCGCGATCCGCGAGCTGGAGAACCACGGCGTACGCGCGGCCCTCATCGCGGCGCTGGAAGCCGCCCGCGACCGCAGCCGCGAACTGGCCTCCGGCCAGAGCTGACCCCTCAGCCTCTGCCGCGCGGCGGCTGCCGCAGCACAACAGCCGCCGCACCCCATCCGGCGATGGCCAGCGCCACGCCGCCCACGAGGGCCAGCACCCCCACAGGCGCATGTGGAATGGCCTGGCCCGCGGCGTGAAACAGACCGACCCCGGCCTGCGGCTCCCCTTCACCGGCGACACCCGTCGAGGACCCGGCGCCCCCAGTGGCCCGGCCCCGGGCACTGTTGCCCCGAGCTCCGATGGAACGCAGCTCCGCCGCCAGTCGGCATCCCCGCTCCAACTTGCGCTCAAGCCGGCCCACTTCACCCGAGGCGGCCCCGCCCCCGCACGAGCGAGCCCGCTCGACCTCGTGCCGGGTCTCCTCATTCACCGCGTCGACGACCCGCAGCCGGATCCGCGCGACACGGTCGTCCCCGTCCACGGCGTACGCGGCCCCGGGTGCCACGGCCACTCCGAGCACGAGGAGGGTCGCGGCAGCCACGGCGCTACGGAGAAGAGACCTCATACCCGCCAAGCTAGGCCGAGCCCGGGGTCCGCCAGATCGGTCATCCCGCCACGTCTTCCTCGGCCGAAAGCACGAGGTCCAGCCCCTGCGAGGCCCGTCGGACACCCCGGCCGAGGGTTGACACGGCCTCGCCCGATCCGTAGTGTTCTCCGAGTTGTCCGCCGTGAGCGCCGACCCCGGTCGGTCCCCGGACAGCCATTCCGCATCAACCACTTCTTATGAACGACACCTCGTCGTCTCGTTTTTCGTGCGCTTTTGCGAAATGAGGAATCCGCGTTCGAGGACGCATCCCGA
This sequence comes from Streptomyces sp. NBC_01431, assembly GCF_036231355.1. Taxonomy (NCBI): domain Bacteria; kingdom Bacillati; phylum Actinomycetota; class Actinomycetes; order Kitasatosporales; family Streptomycetaceae; genus Streptomyces; species Streptomyces sp. NBC_01431. Next base: position 3,578,851 of record NZ_CP109496.1, on the reverse strand, counting down.
TTGGCGTCGGGCCCGAGGATTCCGCTAATGTCTCACCCGTCGGAACGGCCCAACGGCCGGGAAGGCAAGCCGACTTGGCTCCGGGAGACCGGGAATCAGGTCCGAAAGGATCTGATAGAGTCGGAACCGCCGGAAAGGGAAACCCGAGAGGGGGAACCGGAAAGGCACCGAGGAAGTCGGACACGAAAGCGTCTGATAGAGTCGGGAACACGAAATACCGAAGGGAAGCGCCCGGAGGAAAGCCCGAGAGGGTGAGTACAAAGGAAGCGTCCGTTCCTTGAGAACTCAACAGCGTGCCAAAAGTCAACGCCAGATTGACAACCCCGTATCCGTTTCGGCGGATCGAGGTTCCTTTGAAAAGTCCTGTTCCGCTCTTGTGGTGGGCAGGCAACAACACAGCGAGGACGCTGTGGACGACCGGCCTTATTCCGGCTTGGTCGTCCCGCTCTTACGTGATGTGTGCACCCGATAGCGGGTAAACATTCATGGAGAGTTTGATCCTGGCTCAGGACGAACGCTGGCGGCGTGCTTAACACATGCAAGTCGAACGATGAAGCCCTTCGGGGTGGATTAGTGGCGAACGGGTGAGTAACACGTGGGCAATCTGCCCTTCACTCTGGGACAAGCCCTGGAAACGGGGTCTAATACCGGATAACACTCCTCAGGGCATCTTGGGGGGTTAAAAGCTCCGGCGGTGAAGGATGAGCCCGCGGCCTATCAGCTTGTTGGTGGGGTGATGGCCTACCAAGGCGACGACGGGTAGCCGGCCTGAGAGGGCGACCGGCCACACTGGGACTGAGACACGGCCCAGACTCCTACGGGAGGCAGCAGTGGGGAATATTGCACAATGGGCGAAAGCCTGATGCAGCGACGCCGCGTGAGGGATGACGGCCTTCGGGTTGTAAACCTCTTTCAGCAGGGAAGAAGCGAAAGTGACGGTACCTGCAGAAGAAGCGCCGGCTAACTACGTGCCAGCAGCCGCGGTAATACGTAGGGCGCAAGCGTTGTCCGGAATTATTGGGCGTAAAGAGCTCGTAGGCGGCTTGTCACGTCGGATGTGAAAGCCCGGGGCTTAACCCCGGGTCTGCATTCGATACGGGCTAGCTAGAGTGTGGTAGGGGAGATCGGAATTCCTGGTGTAGCGGTGAAATGCGCAGATATCAGGAGGAACACCGGTGGCGAAGGCGGATCTCTGGGCCATTACTGACGCTGAGGAGCGAAAGCGTGGGGAGCGAACAGGATTAGATACCCTGGTAGTCCACGCCGTAAACGTTGGGAACTAGGTGTTGGCGACATTCCACGTCGTCGGTGCCGCAGCTAACGCATTAAGTTCCCCGCCTGGGGAGTACGGCCGCAAGGCTAAAACTCAAAGGAATTGACGGGGGCCCGCACAAGCAGCGGAGCATGTGGCTTAATTCGACGCAACGCGAAGAACCTTACCAAGGCTTGACATATACCGGAAACGGCTAGAGATAGTCGCCCCCTTGTGGTCGGTATACAGGTGGTGCATGGCTGTCGTCAGCTCGTGTCGTGAGATGTTGGGTTAAGTCCCGCAACGAGCGCAACCCTTGTTCTGTGTTGCCAGCATGCCCTTCGGGGTGATGGGGACTCACAGGAGACTGCCGGGGTCAACTCGGAGGAAGGTGGGGACGACGTCAAGTCATCATGCCCCTTATGTCTTGGGCTGCACACGTGCTACAATGGCCGGTACAAAGAGCTGCGATGCCGTGAGGCGGAGCGAATCTCAAAAAGCCGGTCTCAGTTCGGATTGGGGTCTGCAACTCGACCCCATGAAGTCGGAGTTGCTAGTAATCGCAGATCAGCATTGCTGCGGTGAATACGTTCCCGGGCCTTGTACACACCGCCCGTCACGTCACGAAAGTCGGTAACACCCGAAGCCGGTGGCCCAACCCCTTGTGGGAGGGAGCTGTCGAAGGTGGGACTGGCGATTGGGACGAAGTCGTAACAAGGTAGCCGTACCGGAAGGTGCGGCTGGATCACCTCCTTTCTAAGGAGCACAGCACCGTCTGCAGACAAATGTTCTGCACGGTCAGCTCATGGGTGGAACGTTGACTATTCGGCGCTCTTGGTCAACTCGGGCCGCTAGTACTGCTCTTCGGAGCGTGGAACACGGAACGAGGCGATGGAGAGGGCCGGGCACGCTGTTGGGTATCTGAAGGCACGGGCTTTGCCTGTTGGTCTTCGGTCGCCGGCCCCAGTGAACTCCACTGCATGGTGGGGGTGATGGGTGGCTGGTCGTTGTTTGAGAACTGCACAGTGGACGCGAGCATCTGTGGCCAAGTTTTTAAGGGCGCACGGTGGATGCCTTGGCACCAGGAACCGATGAAGGACGTGGGAGGCCACGATAGTCCCCGGGGAGCCGTCAACCAGGCTTTGATCCGGGGGTTTCCGAATGGGGAAACCCGGCAGTCGTCATGGGCTGTCACCCATACCTGAACACATAGGGTATGTGGAGGGAACGAGGGGAAGTGAAACATCTCAGTACCCTCAGGAAGAGAAAACAACCGTGATTCCGGGAGTAGTGGCGAGCGAAACCGGATGAGGCCAAACCGTATGCGTGTGATACCCGGCAGGGGTTGCGCATGCGGGGTTGTGGGATCTCTCTTTCACAGTCTGCCGGCTGTGAGGCGAGTCAGAAACCGTTGGTGTAGGCGAAGGACATGCGAAAGGTCCGGCGTAGAGGGTAAGACCCCCGTAGCTGAAACATCAACGGCTCGTTTGAGAGACACCCAAGTAGCACGGGGCCCGAGAAATCCCGTGTGAATCTGGCGGGACCACCCGCTAAGCCTAAATATTCCCTGGTGACCGATAGCGGATAGTACCGTGAGGGAATGGTGAAAAGTACCGCGGGAGCGGAGTGAAATAGTACCTGAAACCGTGTGCCTACAAGCCGTGGGAGCGTCGCTGTATGTGCTTGCACATGCAGTCGTGACTGCGTGCCTTTTGAAGAATGAGCCTGCGAGTTAGCGGTGTGTAGCGAGGTTAACCCGTGTGGGGAAGCCGTAGCGAAAGCGAGTCCGAATAGGGCGTTTGAGTTGCACGCTCTAGACCCGAAGCGGAGTGATCTAGCCATGGGCAGGTTGAAGCGGCTGTAAGAGGTCGTGGAGGACCGAACCCACCAGGGTTGAAAACCTGGGGGATGACCTGTGGTTAGGGGTGAAAGGCCAATCAAACTCCGTGATAGCTGGTTCTCCCCGAAATGCATTTAGGTGCAGCGTCGTGTGTTTCTTGCCGGAGGTAGAGCACTGGATAGGCGATGGGCCCTACCGGGTTACTGACCTTAGCCAAACTCCGAATGCCGGTAAGTGAGAGCGCGGCAGTGAGACTGTGGGGGATAAGCTCCATGGTCGAGAGGGAAACAGCCCAGAGCATCGACTAAGGCCCCTAAGCGTACGCTAAGTGGGAAAGGATGTGGAGTCGCAGAGACAACCAGGAGGTTGGCTTAGAAGCAGCCACCCTTGAAAGAGTGCGTAATAGCTCACTGGTCAAGTGATTCCGCGCCGACAATGTAGCGGGGCTCAAGCGTACCGCCGAAGTCGTGTCATTCATACGTATAGGGCCAACGCCTGTATGGATGGGTAGGGGAGCGTCGTGTGCCGGGTGAAGCTGCAGCGGAAGCTAGTGGTGGACGGTTCACGAGTGAGAATGCAGGCATGAGTAGCGATACACACGTGAGAAACGTGTGCGCCGATTGACTAAGGGTTCCTGGGTCAAGCTGATCTGCCCAGGGTAAGTCGGGACCTAAGGCGAGGCCGACAGGCGTAGTCGATGGACAACCGGTTGATATTCCGGTACCCGCTTTGAAACGCCCAATATCGAATCAGACGATGCTAAGCCCGTGAAGCCGCCCTGATCTCTTCGGAGTTGAGGGGAGTGGTGGAGCCGGTGACCCGGATCTGTAGTAGGTAAGCGATGGGGTGACGCAGGAAGGTAGTCCAGCCCGGGCGGTGGTTGTCCCGGGGTAAGGGTGTAGGACGTTGTCTAGGCAAATCCGGACAACACATAGTCTGAGACCTGATGCCGAGCCGATTGTGGTGAAGTGGATGATCCTATGCTGTCGAGAAAAGCCTCTAGCGAGTTTCATGGCGGCCCGTACCCTAAACCGACTCAGGTGGTCAGGTAGAGAATACCGAGGCGTTCGGGTGAACTATGGTTAAGGAACTCGGCAAAATGCCCCCGTAACTTCGGGAGAAGGGGGGCCATCACTGGTGATCCGATTTACTCGGTGAGCTGGGGGTGGCCGCAGAGACCAGCGAGAAGCGACTGTTTACTAAAAACACAGGTCCGTGCGAAGCCGTAAGGCGATGTATACGGACTGACGCCTGCCCGGTGCTGGAACGTTAAGGGGACCGGTTAGTGATCTTTCGGGGTTGCGAAGCTGAGAACTTAAGCGCCAGTAAACGGCGGTGGTAACTATAACCATCCTAAGGTAGCGAAATTCCTTGTCGGGTAAGTTCCGACCTGCACGAATGGCGTAACGACTTCTCGACTGTCTCAACCATAGGCCCGGTGAAATTGCACTACGAGTAAAGATGCTCGTTTCGCGCAGCAGGACGGAAAGACCCCGGGACCTTTACTACAGTTTGATATTGGTGTTCGGTTCGGCTTGTGTAGGATAGGTGGGAGACTTTGAAGCGGCCACGCCAGTGGTTGTGGAGTCGTCGTTGAAATACCACTCTGGTCGTGCTGGATGTCTAACCTCGGTCCGTGATCCGGATCAGGGACAGTGTCTGATGGGTAGTTTAACTGGGGCGGTTGCCTCCTAAAGAGTAACGGAGGCGCCCAAAGGTTCCCTCAGCCTGGTTGGCAATCAGGTGTTGAGTGTAAGTGCACAAGGGAGCTTGACTGTGAGACCGACGGGTCGAGCAGGGACGAAAGTCGGGACTAGTGATCCGGCGGTGGCTTGTGGAAGCGCCGTCGCTCAACGGATAAAAGGTACCCCGGGGATAACAGGCTGATCTTCCCCAAGAGTCCATATCGACGGGATGGTTTGGCACCTCGATGTCGGCTCGTCGCATCCTGGGGCTGGAGTCGGTCCCAAGGGTTGGGCTGTTCGCCCATTAAAGCGGTACGCGAGCTGGGTTTAGAACGTCGTGAGACAGTTCGGTCCCTATCCGCTGCGCGCGCAGGAACATTGAGAAGGGCTGTCCCTAGTACGAGAGGACCGGGACGGACGAACCTCTGGTGTGCCAGTTGTCCTGCCAAGGGCATGGCTGGTTGGCTACGTTCGGAAAGGATAACCGCTGAAAGCATCTAAGCGGGAAGCCTGCTTCGAGATGAGTGTTCCCACCTCCTTGAGAGGGTAAGGCTCCCAGTAGACGACTGGGTTGATAGGCCAGATGTGGAAGCCTCGTAAGGGGTGGAGCTGACTGGTACTAATAGGCCGAGGGCTTGTCCTCAGTTGCTCGCGTCCACTGTGTTTGTTCTGAAGCAATGAACAGCTGTCAGAGCCCCTGCTTGGGGTTCCGGTGTTCAACTTCATAGTGTTTCGGTGGTCATAGCGTTAGGGAAACGCCCGGTTACATTCCGAACCCGGAAGCTAAGCCTTTCAGCGCCGATGGTACTGCAGGGGGGACCCTGTGGGAGAGTAGGACGCCGCCGAACAATTTTTGGGGAAAGCCCCGCATCATGGTCCTTCGGGATCACGGTGCGGGGCTTTTCTGCGTTTAAGGTCGAGTCATGCGTTATGACCTCATCATCTTCGACAACGACGGCGTGCTCGTGGACAGCGAGCCCCTCTCCAACACGATCCTGGCCGGGTACCTCACGGAACTCGGTCACGCCACCTCGTACGAGGAGTCCCTCCGCGACTACATGGGGGCCGCCGTTCATCGCGTACACGACCTGATCAAGGAACGGACCGGGGCGTCGCTGCCCCTCGACTTCGACGAGACGCTGCACGCCCGGATCTTCGCCGCGTTCGAGCGGGAGCTGCGGCCCGTCGCCGGGGTCACCGACGTACTGGGCAAGCTGGTCGCGGACGGGGTGCCGTACTGCGTGGCGTCGTCCGGCACGCACGAGCGGATCCGGGTGGGGCACCGCACGACCGGGCTCGACGAGTGGTTCGAGGAGGAGTGGGTGTTCTCCTCGGAGGACGTCGGGCGCGGCAAGCCCGCGCCGGACCTGTTCCTGCACGCGGCCGAACGGATGGGCGTCGCGCCCGAGCGGTGCGCCGTGGTCGAGGACAGCCGCCTCGGCGTCGAGGCCGCGCGGGCCGCGGGGATGGACGTGTACGGGTTCACCGCGATGACACCCGCCGAGCGACTCGCCGGCGCCAACGGGCTCTTCGAGGACATGCGGCAGCTGCTCGGATTGCTCGGGTGATCCATCTACCCAGGAGTAAGTGACGGCCCTAGGCTGTGCGGCCATGACAGACGCACGCCTGCGGCACGGCAGGGCGTCCCTCGCGGTGAGCTTCTTCGCCCAGGGCATGGCCTTCGCCCTCCTGGTGACCCGCATACCCGCGATCCAGGACCGGTACGGGATCTCCGACGGGCTGCTGCCCGTCTTCCTCGCGGCCGTGCCGATCCTCGCCGGGGTCAGCAGCGTCTGTACCGAGCAGCTGATCAAGCGGGTGCGGCCGAGCGCGGTGCTGCGGTTCGCCCAGCCCGCCGTGCTCCTGGCGCTGCTCGGGGCCGGCGCGGGCGGCCGGATGTGGCAGGCCGCGCTGGCGCTCGGGGCGTTCGGGCTTTCGGTCGGGGCGCTGGACGCCTCGATGAACATGCTGGGGGTCAGTCTCCAGCGGTCGTACGGGCGCAGCATCATGCTCGGGTTCCACGCCTCGTACAGCCTCGGCGGGATCGGGGGTGCCTCGCTCGCCTGGGCCGGGGCCCACTGGCACCTGTCGCTGCTCGTGTCGTACTCGCCGGTCGTCGCCGTGCTGCTGCCGGTGTGTCTGGTCGCCAGCCGGTGGTACGTCGACGGGGAGCCCGCCGGTGGCGTGGCGGAGGGCGGCACTGGGGCGAAGCCCGTCGTCTTCCGGTTGCTGCTGCCGCTGTGCCTGGTGATGTGCTTCGCGTACATCGGCGACTCGACCGTCTCCAACTGGAGCGCGAAGTACCTCCAGGACACCCTGGGCAGTTCGGAACAGCTGTCGACCGTTCCGTACAACGTCTACATGGTCACCACGCTGCTCGGGCGGGCCGCGGGGGACTTCGGAGTGCGGCGGTTCGGGGCGGTTGCGGTGGTGCGGCTCGGGACGGTGCTCGCGGCGGGCGGGTTCGCCGTGGTGGCGGCCGCGCCGGGGCCGTGGGCGGGGATGGCCGGATTCACTCTGCTCGGGTTCGGGCTCTGTGTGATCGTGCCGCAGACCTTCGCGGCTGCCGGGCGGCTGTTCCCGGGGGCCAGCGATGCCGCGGTCGCCCGGCTCAACGTCTTCAACTACGTAGGGTTCCTCGTCGGCTCGCCGCTCGTCGGTGCGCTGGGCGATGCGTGGAGCTATCGGGGGGCGATGCTCGTTCCGATGGTCCTGGTGCTGCTGACGCTGGTGTACGCCCGTTCGTTCGGCTCGCAGGCCGCCCGATACGGTGGCGGGCATGAGCGGCCGCGCACTGTTGATGTGGGATGAAGCTGTCACGCGCTACGACTTCGGGTCGAGTCATCCGATGGACCCGGTCCGGCTCGCGCTGACCATGGGTCTGGTGCGGGCGTACGGGCTCGACAAGCAGCTGGACGTGGTCGCCGCGCCCGCGGCCGGGGACTCGACGCTGAGGCTCGTGCACCGCGAGGACTACATCGACGCGGTGCGGGCGGCCTCCGCGAACCCGCGGGCCGCGGACACCTCGTACGGGCTCGGGACGATGGACGATCCCGCGTTCGCCGGTATGCACGAGGCCTCCGCGCTGATCGCCGGGCAGTCGGTCGCCGCCGCCGAGGCGGTGTGGGCGGGGGAGGCCGCGCACGCGGTGAACTTCGCGGGCGGGCTGCACCACGCGATGCCGGGCGGGGCGGCCGGATTCTGCGTCTACAACGATGCCGCGCTCGCGATCGCCCGGCTGCTTGAGCTGGGTGTCGAGCGGGTCGCCTATGTCGATGTCGACGTGCACCACGGGGATGGGGTGCAGGCGGCGTTCTGGGAGGACCCGCGCGTCCTGACGGTCTCACTGCACGAGCATCCCCGCCTGCTGTTTCCCGGGACCGGGTGGCCGGAGGAGACCGGTGCGGACGGGCCCGGCGAGGGCGGCGCCGTCAATCTCGCGCTGCCGGCCGGGACGGGGGACGAGGGGTGGCTGCGAGCCTTCCACGCCGTGGTGCCGGAGCTGATCGCCGACTTTCGGCCACAGCTGCTCGTCACCCAGCACGGCGCCGATACGCACTTCGAGGATCCGCTGGCGCACCTGGCCGTTTCGCTGGACGCCCAGCGGGCGGTGCAGGCCGCCTGCCACGAGCTCGCGCACGAGTACGTCGAGGGGGCGAAGTGGCTGGCGCTGGGGGGCGGCGGGTATGCGGTGGTGGATGTGGTGCCGCGTTCCTGGACGCATCTGGTGGGGATCGCCGGGCATGCGCCCATCGACCCGGAGTCGGTGATTCCGGCGTCCTGGCGGGATGAAGTGTTCGCGCGTACGCGGCAGTTGGGGCCGGGGCGGATGACGGACGGGCGGGTGGTGTCCTGGCGGGGATGGGACGCGGGGTACGACCCGGCGGACCGGCTCGACCAGGCGGTGCTGGCGACCCGGCGGGCGGTGTTTCCGTTGCGGGGGTTGCTGGCCTGAGGGGCTGATGTGGCTGGAGCGCCGTCGCTGTTACGCCAACTGTGCGTTCTCCAGCCTGTTTTGGCACCCGGAACCCGCCCCTGCGGGAGCATCGTCGGGTGTTGAGCACTGGGGCGCTGCGGGCGCATCTTCTGGCGGCAAGGCTGTCCGGGCCCGTGGCGACCTCTCGGGAGGAGAGCCTGCGGAGTTACCGCCTGTTCGCGGCCCGGGATCCGCGGGTCACCCTCGGCCTCGAGCCCGAATGGCACTGGGGCGAGCGGGACTTGTTGCGGCTGATGGCGGACAAGTGCGGGGTGAGCGACGATCCGCGGCACGTCAGCGGGCCCGATGTCATCGACCCGGAGCGGACGTTGGCGGGACTCGACGCCTTCGCGGCGCGGCTCGGGGAGGTCGCCGCACGGCAGGGCGCGGTGCTGCTCGGCACCGGGCATCCGCACCGGCTGCTCGGGTTCTACGCCGCGCTGGCGGACGCTTTGTCGGCGGCGGGCTGCCCTGTTCTCACCCCTGCGCAGGGTAGCTCTGTCGACATAACGACCCGGTTCGGGGTACGTACGTACAACCTTGACTACGTACGGGGAGTCGCGTTGGTGCGGGAACCCGGCGTACCGGCGGCCGGGAGCGCGCCGGGTGCGCACAGCCATTCACCGCTGCCGGTTCGGGTCGCGCTGGGGGTCGCGGCGGGGGATTGCGGGCGGGTTCCCGATCTTGTGATCGGAGATCACGGATGGGTCTGCGGGGCAGGTCAGCTGGGCATTGAGGCGGTCGGGCTGGCGGATACCGACGACCCCGCGCTGTTCGTCGGCGAGGCCGAGGGGCGGGTGGCCGTGGCCGTTCCGCTTGATGACGCTGTGCGGTCTGATTACTACCGGCCGCTTACTCGCTATGTACTCAATCGAGCGTGTCTGTCACAGTAGGCGGCCGATGGCAGCTCCTCTTCCCCACTCGCACCACCCGCCCCTAGTCTGGGGAGTGAGCGCACAGCGACGTTGAGTCACCGGAGGGGAAGCCGGTGCGCGTTCGGTGCGGAAGGTACAGGTGGGTCATGGCTGCTGGGAGTGACAGGCCTCTCAACGAGGTCAAGTTCCTGACCGTGGCGGAAGTCGCCTCGGTGATGCGAGTGTCAAAGATGACCGTGTACCGCTTGGTGCACAGCGGTCATCTGCCGGCGATCCGGGTGGGCAGGTCCTTCCGGGTTCCGGAACAGGCAGTTCACGAGTATCTCCGCGAGTCCTTTGTGGGGGTGGAAACGGTCTGAGGGAGTCACTCGCTCCCCTCGGATTACGTCCCTCACTCGGTGGCAGGTAGGCTAGGCCGACGTAGGTCGTGTGGGCCCAGACGCCCCGCACCGAGTGAGAAGAAGTGAGCGAGGGTAGTCGTGGGCTCTGTTATCAAGAAGCGGCGCAAGCGGATGGCCAAGAAGAAGCACCGCAAGCTGCTCAAGCGCACGCGCGTTCAGCGTCGCAACAAGAAGTAAGCGAGCGCTGTTCGTGAATTCGCAGCCCTCCCGCCGCATTGTCGGTGGGGGGGCTGCGGCGTTCGCGGAGGCATTTTCTCGGCCATGCGCCGGTACGGGGCCATCACCACGCAACATCCAGCCGCTACGGTGGCGCAGAGGGTGCAAGGGCGTACCGAAGGCCGAAGGAAGGCGCTGATCTTGGGGAAGGTCGTGCTCGTCACCGGAGTGGCCCGGCAGCTGGGCGGTCGCCTGGTGCGCCGGATCCAGCGGGACCCGGAAGTGGACCGGGTGATCGGGGTCGATGTGGTCCGGCCGGGGCACCATTTGGGTGGTGCCGATTTCGTACGGGCGGACATCCGCCAGCCAGCGATAGCGAAGGTGCTCGCCGAGCACGGTGTGGACACCGTGGTGCACATGGATGTGACCGGGACGCCGCTGAGTTCCGGAGGCGGGCGTGCCACGGTCAAGGAAACCAACGTCATCGGCACCATGCAGCTGCTCGGTGCCTGTCAGAAGTCGCCGACCGTGAAGCGGCTCGTGGTGAAGTCCAGTACGAGCGTGTACGGGTCGGCGCCCCGCGATCCGGCGGTGTTCACCGAGACGACGCCGCCCAAATCGCTGCCCAGTGGGGGCTTCGCGAAGGACGCGGTCGAGGTCGAGGGCTATGTGCGCGGCTTCGCGCGCAGGCGGCCCGATGTGGCGGTGTGCGTGCTGCGTTTCGCGAACATCCTGGGTCCGGGCGCGGACTCGCCGCTCGCCGAGTACTTTTCGCTGCCGGTGCTGCCGACGGTGTTCGGCTATGACCCGCGGCTCCAGTTCGTCCACGAGGACGACGTGATCGACGTGCTGCGGATCGCCTCGGGCGAGCCGCGGCGTGGCACCCTCAACAGCGGGACGTTCAATGTGGCGGGGGAGGGCGTGCTGCTGTTGTCGCAGTGCTCGCGACGGCTCGGGCGGCCCACGGTGCCGGTGATGCTGCCGGCGGTGCGCTGGGTCGGCACGGCGCTCAGAACGGTGGGGGTGACCGACTTCTCGCCGGAGCAGATTCGTTTGCTCACGCACGGCAGGGTGGTCAGCACCATCCAGATGCGCGAGACGCTGGGGTACGAGCCCAAGTACACGACGGCCGGGGCCTTCGCGGACTTCGCGCGCAGCCGGGGCCCCGGTCTGCTGCCGCCGGACTCGCTGGCGCGGGCCGTGGACCGGGTGGCGGGGCTGCCGTTCGCGCCCTTCCCGGGCGCGGTCCCCGCCCACGCCACCACCCCTTCGAACGCGGAATGAGGAGCGCACCAACGATGGCGGACGCCAAGGTCATCCCGTTCGACGACGACCGCTCGCGCCAGAGCGCGCAACGCACCGGCCGCAGGCGCCCGGCCGCGGGCCGCCGCAAGGTCGACCCGGTGGCTCAGCCGCTCGACAGGCCCGCGGCGCCGGTCAGCGCACTGCCGGTGGCCCACGAGGCCACCGAGGAGGCTTCCGGGGCCGCTGCGGCGGCACCCGCAGGGCAGTACGGCGGCTGGGACCGGCGCATCGCGGGCGGCCTGTCCTTCCTGCGGCGGCGGATCACCGGTGAGTACGACGTCGACGAGTTCGGCTACGACAAGGAGCTCACCGACCAGGTCCTGATGTCGATCCTGCGGCCGTTCTACGAGAAGTACTTCCGGGTGGAGGTGAAGGGCGTCGAGAACATCCCGGCCGAGGGCGGGGCGCTCGTCGTCGCCAACCACTCCGGGACGCTGCCGCTGGACGGGCTGATGATGCAGGTGGCCGTCCACGACCACCATCCGGCCGGGCGGCATCTGCGGCTGCTCGCGGCCGACTTGGTGTTCATGCTGCCGGTCGTCAACGAACTGGCCCGCAAGGCCGGGCACACCCTGGCCTGTTCGGAGGACGCCCAGGCGCTCCTGGAGCGCGGCGAGGTCGTCGGCGTGATGCCGGAGGGGTTCAAGGGCATCGGCAAGCCGTTCGGCGACCGGTACAAGCTACAGCGGTTCGGGCGGGGCGGCTTCGTGTCGACGGCGCTGAAGGCGGGCACGCCCATCGTGCCGTGCTCGATCGTCGGCGCGGAGGAGATCTACCCGATGATCGGGAACGCCAAGACGCTGGCCCGGCTGCTTGGGATCCCGTACTTCCCCATCACGCCGACGTTCCCGTGGCTCGGCCCGATGGGGCTCGTGCCGCTGCCGACGAAGTGGACGATCCAGTTCGGCGAGCCGATCCCGACGGACGGGTATCCGCCGGAGGCGGCGGAGGACCCGATGCTGATGTTCAACCTCACGGACCAGGTGCGGGAGCAGATCCAGCACACGCTGTACAAGCTGCTCGTGCAGCGGAGGTCCGTGTTCTTCTGAGGCCCGGGGTGCCTCTGGGGTCCGGGGTTCTTCTGAGGTCCGGGTTCTGTTGTGGGTGTTCTGTTGCGGGCGCGGGTCGCGCCGGATGTGACTGAGGGGCCGGGGAGAACCCCGGCCCCTCAGTCACATCCGTACCTACTCCGTCTTCTCCGTCTTGTCCCCGTCAATGCCCAGGCCCGGCAGCAGGCCCGGCAGGAGCGGGGGCAGGGTGACGTCCGGGACCGGGGGCCTGGCGGGCTGGCCCGGCTGGCCGGGGGCGGTGACCCCGGTGCCCGGCTCGAACAGGCCGCCCGTGTTGCCGCCGAGGAGGCCCTCGTTCGACGGGGGGCCCGAAGGCTGCGGCTTGCCACTGGTGGGCGGCGTGCCGTGGCCCGAGGAGCCGGACGAGGACGGGGTGGACGGGTGAGCGGTGCCGGAGGAGGCGCCGGGGCGCGACGAGCCGGTCCGGCCGTGCGTCGTGGACGACGTCTTGGGCAGCATCGACTGGAGCGGCCCGACCTCCTGGTCTATGGCGGCGAAGACTGAGCTCACCTTGTCGCCGACATCGGTCAGCTGGGCGGGCAGCTTGCCGCGGAGTTTGCTCCAACTGTCGCGGTGCGCCTGGGCGAACGAGTTCAGCGCGGCGATGGGGGCGATGGAGCCGTCCCGCGCATAGGCCTCGTGCAGCAGGCGGTGGCCTTCGGAGGCGTCGTGCTCCATGCCGTTCAGGGCGCGGCGGACCTCCCCGAGCTGCTCGTGGTCGAGGTCGCCCGCACGACCCCGCTCCATCAGGCGGCGCGCCTCGGAGAGCCGGGTGGACGCCTGGTCGAGGTAGAGCTCACCCCGGCTGGCGTCGTCGTCGGCCATACCGAGCTTCAGGTCTTCCATGCCGCGCTTCAGCCCGTACAGGGAATCACCGGGAAGGGCGTCGGAACTCGCAGCGGCCACTCCGCTGAACGCGCCCGCTGCCACACCGATGCTGAGTCCGCCCGCCGCGATGCCCTTGGACCAGCGGGAGCGGGGTCGCAATTTCCGGAGCGACGCCGCCCGGTGGGCGCCGCGGCCGGTCCGCTGCTCGGGCACCTGAGGGTCGGCGGCAGCGCCGCCGGCGAACATCCGCTCCATCTCGGCCATGAGCAGCGTTCGCTGCTCCACCTTGACCTGCGGGTCCATCTCCGGTTTCGGCAGTTCGCCGAGCCCACCCGCCAGGGTCAACATCCTTCCGGTGTCGGCCTGTTCGGCCGTTCCGGTATCGGGTGTCTCCTGGTCGGCCGCCGAGGCTTCTTCCAGGGCCTGGGCGAAGGCGTTCGCCCGCCGGTGCGCCGATACGTTCGCGATCACTGGCGGCACCTCCTCTCGTCATCACGGTCGACTCCCCAAGGGGCCTGGAAGGTTGCACGCCTTGAGCACATCCACACGATCGAGTGAGCGGCTGTGGACATGGCGTGACCACAGGGAGCCTTCATTCCGGACAACGACGGACGCGGCACTTGGGTTACGGAGGAAGGATGATCGGATCGCAGCGTTATCGGGCGCTCACCGAAGGTGAGTTTGGCCCGCCCCGGGCGGATCGACCGGCGTCGTCCGGGAGGAGGCGGGGCAGGTCAGCGGGCGTCTTCCGGGAGGAGCCGCGCGAGGGTGCGCACGGCCCGGTACTGGAGGGTCTTGATCGCACCCTCGTTCTTGCCCATGACGCGGGCGGTCTCGGCGACCGAGAGGCCCTGGAGGAAGCGCAGGGTGACGCACTCCTGCTGCTGCGGATTGAGCTTGCGTACGGCTTCGAGCAGGGCGGCGTTGGAGAGGGACTCCAGGACGGAGTCCTCCGGGGAGCGCTCGACCTCGTTGGCGTCGAGCATTTCGCCGGTGGTCACTTCGAGCCGGAAACGGCTCGACTTGAAGTGGTCGGCGACCAGGTTGCGCGCGATCGTGACCAGCCAGGCGCCGAAGTCGCGGCCCTGCCAGGTGAAGGTGGAGATCCGGCGCAGCGCGCGCAGGAACGTCTCGCTGGTGAGGTCCTCGGCCGTCGCCTTGCCGCCGACGCGGTAGTAGATGTAGCGGTAGACCGTGTCGCTGTACTGGTCGTAGAGCCGCCCGAAGGCGTCGGCCTCGCCGGCCTGTGCGCGTTCGACGAGGTCCATCATGCGGGCGCTGTCGCTGTCGGCGGTGGGCCGGCGGACGGTGGACGTCGCGGACGTGCCCGTGCTGCGGCCGCCGCTCCGTCTACCGACTGCGGCGCCACCGTCGGCCAGGGCATAGCAGGGCCCGACGGGTGTTGCGGTGGCGAAGGCAGGGGCGCCGGCGTACGCGGTGGGGACGAAGACGCGCAGGCGGTCGATGACCGCCCCGCGCAGCGTAGCCAGGCCCGAGGCGTCAACCCCGACGTGTGGGTACACGGGACTCCCAGAGGCAGAGCTTCCATCACGTGCAGTGCGGAACCGTTCACCCATCGTGGCGATGTGCGGGTTCCGGATTGCGTCTGAGGAGAATAACGCTTCGTGCAGGGAGCGCTACACCCAGTTGCTCAAATCGTCGATTCCGTCGCTTCTGTTACGTCTATGTAGCTGTTCAAGTCGCACATCGTGAGCAGAAGTTGATCGGATTGCTTCGAGATCTGTCCGTGCCGGGGATCTGTTGTGCCCGGGTGTCGGCAACGGGGCAGGCGGGCCACGGGGGATGGGGGCGAAACCCCCGCAATCGAATATTCCGGCTGTCGGCTACCGCCGGCGGCGGTGCAGGGCCACGGCGGCGGCCGTGCCGCCCGCCAGCGCGCCCACGCCGGCGGCGGCCGGGATGCCGAGCTTCGCGGCCTTGCGGCCGGTGCGGTAGTCGCGCAGGCGCCACTCGCGGTCGCGGGCGTACTTGCGGAGTTTGGCGTCCGGGTTGATGGCGTAGGGGTGGCCGACGAGCGAGAGCATCGGGATGTCGTTGTGCGAGTCGCTGTACGCGGCACAGCGCGACAGATCGAGTCCCTCGGCGGCGGCCAGTGCCCGCACCGCCTCCGCCTTGGCCGGCCCGTGCAGCGGCTCGCCCACCAAGCGTCCCGTATAGACACCGCCCACGGACTCGGCGACCGTGCCGAGCGCGCCGGTCAGGCCCAGGCGGCGGGCGATGATCGTGGCGGTCTCGACCGGCGCGGCCGTCACCAGCCAGACCTTCTGGCCCGCGTCGAGGTGGGCCTGGGCCAGCGCACGGGTGCCGGGCCAGATGCGGTCGGCCATGTACTCGTCGTAGATCTCCTCGCCGATCGACATCAGCTCGGAGACGCGGTGGCCCTTGACGATGGACAGGGCGCTGTCGCGGGCGTCCTGCATGTGCTCGGGGTCCTCGACGCCGGCGAGCCGGAACCAGGCCTGCTGCCAGGCAAACTTCGCGAGCTCGCGGCGCTGGAAGAACTTCCGCTTGTACAGGCCCCGGCCGAAGTGGAAGAGGGCGGCGCCCTGCATCACGGTGTTGTCGAGGTCGAAGAAGGCCGCGGCGAGGTCGTCCCCCACGACGGGGAAGTCCGGCTCCGAGGGCCGCTCGGCGGCTGTGTCCGCCAGTGCTGCGAGCTCTGCCAGTTCCTGCGAGGACTTGCGGGCTGCCTCGGCTGCGGCCTCGCCGGCCAGCACGCTGCGTGCTGTCGCCGAGCGCCTACGAGGGGTGAGCCATCCCAGTGCGGCCATGCCGTGAGCATAGCCAGTCTGTTCGGAAGTTCCCGACTCGCCGGGGAGCGATGGCGTGAACTCTCCGAGGCCACCGTGTTAAACGGACGATCCGGGCTTATGGGGTTCCCGGGAGGCGTGGGGGTTGGAGAATGGGAGGCATGAGTTTCTTGCCGCGACGTACGAAGAAGCAGCCGCAGCGGGACCCCGCCGGGCGGATGGTCACGCTGATCGGGAAGCCCGGCTGCCATTTGTGCGACGACGCACAGGAGGTGATCGAGGCCGTGTGTGCCGAGACGGGCGCGTCCTGGGAGAAGAAGGACATCACCCAGGACGAGGCGTTGTACAAGGAGTACTGGGAGCAGATCCCGGTGGTGCTGGTCGACGGCGAGCAGCACACCTTCTGGCGCGTGGACCCGGCCCGGCTCAAGGGCGCACTGGCCGGCTGAAGTGAGCACCGGCGCAGTTCCGGGCGCTGGGCGGCTGAGCAGCGAGATGATGGGGATCGTGATGGTTGCGGTTACCATCATGGTCGTTTTGCTGTGGTTCGGGGGTATCGCTGTGAGGAGAGTGTGCGGCTTTGCCCCCTTCGGGTCCTGAACGGACTGAACCCGTCTGTGGTTCCGCGATTCCCTCCTCGACTCGCGTGAGCCCGGTCACTTTGCTCGGACAAAGCGGACACCATCTTTGTGCACGCGTTCACAAAGACATAGCCTGCATCCGACGGGGCGGCCCTGGAACGTGTGGCCGCCTACAGCCCCGCTCATCCCGCAGGAGCACCGTGGCAACTGGCCGAACTCACCGACCGGCGACCCGAAGCCGAGGAATCCCCGAGGCCACGGTCGCCAGGCTTCCGCTGTACCTGCGCGCGCTCACCGGACTTTCGGAGCGCTCCGTGCCGACGGTCTCCTCCGAGGAGCTCGCGGCCGCCGCCGGGGTCAACTCCGCGAAGCTGCGCAAGGACTTCTCGTACCTGGGCTCGTACGGCACCCGCGGTGTCGGGTACGACGTCGAGTATCTCGTCTACCAGATCTCCCGGGAACTGGGGCTGACCCAGGACTGGCCGGTTGTCATCGTCGGTATCGGCAACCTCGGCGCCGCGCTCGCCAACTACGGCGGCTTCGCCTCCCGTGGTTTCCGCGTCGCGGCCCTGATAGACGCCGACCCCGCGATGGCCGGGAAGCCGGTGGCAGGCATGCCGGTGCGGCACACCGACGACCTGGAGAAGATCATCAGCGACAACGGCGTGTCGATCGGGGTCATCGCGACCCCGGCGGGCGCCGCCCAGCAGGTCTGCGACCGCCTGGTCGCCGCCGGAGTCACCTCCATCCTGAACTTCGCGCCGACGGTCCTGTCGGTGCCCGAGGGCGTCGACGTGCGCAAGGTCGACCTCTCCATCGAGCTCCAGATCCTCGCCTTCCACGAGCAGCGCAAGGCCGGCGAGGAAGCCGCCGTCGCCGAGGCCACCGCGGCCGTGGTGCCGCCGGTGCGCGGTGGCGCGGGCAATGTCCGGAAGGGACCGGACGGGGACATGCCCGCCGTGATGCCGGCATGAGCCTCCTGGTCGTCGGTCTGAGCCACCGCAGCGCCCCCGTGAGCGTCCTGGAGCGAGCCTCCCTCTCCCCGGACGCGCAGGTCAAGCTGCTGCACGACACGCTGGCCGCCGAGCCCGCCGCCGAGGCCGCGGTGCTCGCCACCTGCAACCGGATCGAGCTGTACGCGGACGTGGACAAGTTCCACGCCGGCGTCGCCGAGCTCTCCACGCTGCTCGCCCAGCACAGCGGCGTCGGCCTCGAAGAGCTGACCCCCTATCTGTACGTGCACTACGAGGACCGGGCCGTCCACCACCTCTTCTCGGTGGCCTGCGGCCTCGACTCGATGGTCGTCGGCGAGGGCCAGATCCTCGGGCAGATCAAGGACACCCTCGCGCTCGGGCAGGAACTGCACACCGCGGGGCGCCTGTTGAACGACCTGTTCCAGCAGGCGCTGCGGGTCGGCAAGCGAGCCCACAGCGAGACCGGCATCGACCGGGCCGGGCAGTCGCTCGTCACCTTCGGTCTGGAGCAGCTCGCCGCGGGCGAGCCGGTCGAGGACTGGGCCAAGGGCAAGCGGGCGCTGGTGATCGGCGCCGGTTCGATGTCCTCGCTCGCCGCGGCGACGCTGGGCCGGATCGGCATCCGCGAGATCGTCGTCGCCAACCGGACCCACGCCCGCGCCGAGCGCCTCGCCGAGATCCTCGGCGAGTCGGGCACGGCCGCGCGCGCCGTGGCGATGGCCGACGTCGCACGCGAACTGACACGAGTCGACGTGGCGGTGTCCTGCACCGGTGCCACCGGCCTCGTGCTCACCGGCGAGGCCGTGGCCTTCGCGGTGGGCGAGGAGCTGAAGGCGGCCGAGCCGGCCGCGTCGGCAGATGCCGCCGCTGTCACGGGGTGCCCCGTCGACTTCCCTGGCACGGCGGTCGCGGGTGCCGCGGTCGCCGGGTTCGGGGTGGTGGACGAGGCGCTCCGGGCCGACGGCGCGGCCGCCGCGACCCCGGGTGTCGACGCCGACTCCCTTGAGCTGCACGGCAGTTGGGCCGAGAACACCCAGCGGCGTCTTTCCCGTGCCGGGCGCGTCGCTCCCGTACCGGCCGGGCCCGTGAAGCTGGCGCTGCTCGACCTCGCGATGCCGCGGGACATCGACGCCGCCGTGCACCGCGTCCCCGGGGTGCGGCTCGTGGACATCGAGTCGCTCGCCGAAGCGTCCGCCGACGCGCCGATGGCCGCCGATGTGGACCAGGTGCGCTCGATCGTGTCCGACGAGGTGGCCGCGTTCGGCGCCGCCCAGCGGGCCGCACACATCACGCCCACCGTGGTGGCGCTGCGCGCCATGGCCGCCGAGGTCGTGGCCAGCGAGGTCGCGCGCCTGGAGGGCCGGGTGCCCGGACTCGACGACAAGCAGCGCGCCGAGGTCACCCAGACCGTGCGCCGCGTCGTCGACAAACTCCTGCACGCACCGACCGTGCGGATCAAGCAGCTGGCCGCGGAACCCGGCGGCGCCGGCTACGCGGACGCGCTGCGCACTCTGTTCGACCTCGACCCGGACACGGTGGCCGCCGTCTCCAGGGCCGATCTGAACGACGCCGATGTCAAGAACCGAGGGCGGTCATGACCGAGAAAGCATTGAGGCTCGGGACCAGGCGCAGCAAGCTCGCCATGGCCCAGTCCGGGCATGTGGCCGACGCGGTACGGCAGTTGACCGGGCGCCCCGTCGAGCTGGTGGAGATCACGACGTACGGGGACACCTCCCGCGAGCACCTCGCGCAGATCGGCGGCACCGGTGTGTTCGTCGTCGCGCTGCGTGAGGCGCTGCTGCGCGGCGAGGTCGACTTCGCGGTGCACTCCCTGAAGGACCTGCCCACCGCCGAGCACCCCGATCTGGTGCTCGCGGCCGTCCCGGTCCGCGAGGACCCGCGCGACGTGCTGGTCGCCCGCGACGGGCTGACCTTCGAGCAGCTTCCGGACGGGGCCCGCGTCGGCACCGGCTCGCCGCGGCGGATGGCGCAGCTCAACGCGTACGCCCGCAGCCACGGCCGCACCATCGAGACCGTGCCGATCCGCGGCAACATCGACACCCGCGTCGGATACGTCACCAAGGGCGAGCTCGACGCGGTGGTCCTGGCCGCCGCCGGGCTGAAGCGCATCGGACGTATCGACGTGGTGACCGACTTCCTGTCGGTCGACACCGTTTTGCCCGCCCCCGGCCAGGGGGCACTGGCGATCGAGTGCGCGGCAGCCAATGCCGAGCTCGCCGCCGCGCTCGCCGAGCTCGACGACCCGTTCACGCGGGTCGCCGTGACCGCCGAGCGGTCCCTGCTCGCCGCCCTGGAGGCCGGTTGCAGCGCACCTGTGGGTGCACTCGCCGACCTTCCCCAAGCTCTCGGCTTCGTTCGAGCAGGGGAGACCTCGATGGCGCAGGAGCAGGTTGTTCATGAGATGCGCCTGCGCGGAGTCGTCGGTACCACCGACGGTTCCTCACTGGTGCAGCTGTCCACCACCGGTCCCGTACCCACGTCGCACGACCAGGCGATGGCTCTCGGACGCGAACTCGCGGACGAGATGCTTGCCAAGGGTGCGGCCGGTCTTATGGGGGAGCGAGAACTTTGAGCCCCACCACCCACCCCACCGCTGCCGGAAACGTCACCTTCCTCGGTGCCGGGCCCGGAGACCCGGGTCTGCTGACGCTGCGCGCCGTGGAGGCGCTGGCGTCGGCGGACGTCCTGATCGCTGAGCCCGCAGTGCTCGACGTCGTTCGCGCGCATGCGCGGGCAGGGGTGGACACGCCCCAGCTGACGGTAGTTGACGAGGCGTCAACAACCGCCGGGATCCCGGTGTTGCGGGACGCCGCCAATCTTGTCATGGAGGCCGCGCGCTCCGGCAGGCGGGTCGTCCGTGCGGTCTCCGGCGACCCGGGCCTCGACGGCGACGCCGCCGGCGAGATGCTGGCCTGCGCCTCCGAGGGCATCCCCTTCGAGGTGGTGCCGGGCGTGGCCGCCGCGGTCGGTGTGCCCGCGTACGCCGGTGTGCCGCTGCGCGGCGCGGCCGGCGCGGACGTCCGTTTCGTCGACGCCCGTACCGCCTCCGAGCGGTGCTGGGCCGAGGTCGGCGCGAGCGACGGGACGGTGGTCGTCTCCACCACCCTGGAGACCGTCGCGGCCGCGGCCGGCGAGCTGGTCTCGGCCGGACGCAAGCCCGACACCCCGATGTCGGTGACGATCGCCGGCACCACGACCAGGCAGCGGACCTGGAGCGCGACGCTCGGTACGGTCGCCCAGGTGCTCAAGCAGGCGAAGGTGCTGCCCTCGCCGGACGGGCACCAGGCCGTCATAGCCGTGGTCGGCGAGCGCAGTGCCCCTGCCCAACGTGACCAGCTGTCGTGGTTCGAGTCCAAGCCGCTGTTCGGCTGGCGCGTGCTCGTACCGCGTACGAAGGAGCAGGCCGCCTCGCTCTCCGACCAGCTCAGGTCGTACGGTGCCGTGCCGCACGAGGTCCCGACGATCGCCGTCGAGCCGCCGCGCACGCCCCAGCAGATGGAGCGCGCGGTCAAGGGCCTGGTGACGGGCCGCTACGAGTGGATCGCGTTCACCTCGGTCAACGCGGTGAAGGCCGTGCGCGAGAAGTTCGAGGAGTACGGTCTCGACGCCCGCGCGTTCGCGGGCATCAAGGTCGCCGCGGTCGGCGAACAGACCGCGGCCGCGCTCGTGGAATTCGGTGTGAAGCCGGACCTGGTGCCGAGCGGCGAACAGTCGGCCGCCGGTCTCCTGGAGGACTGGCCGCCCTACGACCCGGTCTTCGACCCGATCGACCGCGTCTTCCTGCCGCGTGCCGACATCGCCACCGAGACGCTGGTGGCGGGCCTGATCGAGCTGGGCTGGGAGGTCGACGACGTCACGGCCTACCGGACGGTGCGGGCCTCGCCCCCGCCGGCGGACACGCGTGAGGCGATCAAGGGCGGCGGCTTCGACGCGGTGCTCTTCACGTCGTCGTCCACCGTCCGCAACCTGGTCGGCATCGCGGGCAAGCCGCACAACGTGACCGTGATCGCGTGCATCGGCCCCGCCACGGCGAAGACCGCGGAGGAGCACGGGCTGCGGGTGGACGTCATGGCCCCGGAGCCGTCGGTCCACAAGCTGGCCCAGGCGCTGGCGGACTTCGGCGCGGCGCGCCGCGACGCCGCGGTGTCGGCGGGCGAGCACGTCACGCGTCCCAGCGAGCGCCGCCCCGGCGCACGCCGCCGCCGCACGACGTAACCCCACCTGGCCGGACCCCGGGGCCCCAACTCCCCGGGGCTCCGCCCCAGCCCCGTTCGCGCCTGAACCTCAGGGGCGCAGGGAACTGCGCGAGACGTGGGCACGGTCCGCAGACGTGAGCGGGGTTTCCCGGGGCTCCGCCCCAGACCCCGTTCGCGCCTGGACGGCGCTCGTCCTCAATCGCCGGACGGGCCGGGGTGGGCTCGATGAGGCACCCTGCCAAGGTCGACCCACCTAGGGGCGCGGGGAACCGCGCGAGACGTGGGCACGGTCCGCAGACGTGAGCGGGGTTAGGGGCGCGGGGAACTGCGCGAGCAAGCTCGCAGGGCCCGCGGGCAGAAGCGAGGCCGGGGCCGCAGGCGGCCCGGGTGCCCCCGCCGGGACCGGGGTGGGCGGGGGGAAAGCCCCCTCCGCGGCGGCGTAGCGTGTACGACATGACTGAGTACGGATCCTTCCCCGGGGCCCGGCCCCGTCGGCTGCGGACCACCCCCGCCATGCGCCGCATGGTCGCGGAGACCCAGCTGCACCCCGCCGACCTCATCCTCCCCGCATTCGTACGGGAAGGGATCACCGAACCCGTTCCGATCCAGGCGATGCCCGGCGTCGCGCAGCACACCCTGGACACCCTGAGGAAGGCCGCCGTCGAGGCCGTCGCGGCGGGCGTCTCCGGGATCATGCTGTTCGGAGTGCCCGAGGACGAGAAGAAGGACGCCGTCGGTACCGCCGGCACCGACCCGGACGGCATCCTCCAGGTCGCCATCCGCGCCGTGAAGGAGGAGGTCGGGGACGAGCTGGTCATCATGTCCGACCTGTGCCTCGACGAGTACACGGATCACGGCCACTGCGGAGTCCTGGACGTGCACGGCCGCGTCGACAACGACGCCACCCTTGAGCGGTACGCCGAGATGGCCCAGGTCCAGGCCGACGCGGGCGTCCACGTCGTGGGCCCCTCGGGCATGATGGACGGCCAAGTGGGCGTCGTCCGGGACGCGTTGGACCAGACGGGCCACGAGGACGTGTCGATCCTGGCCTACACCGTCAAGTACTCCTCCGCATTCTACGGCCCGTTCCGCGAGGCCGTCGGTTCCGCGCTGCGCGGCGACCGCAAGACGTACCAGCAGGACCCCGCCAACTCCCGTGAATCCATGCGGGAGTTGGCGCTCGACCTGGCCGAGGGTGCGGACATGGTGATGGTCAAGCCGGCCGGCCCCTACCTCGACATCCTGGCCAAGGTCGCCGAGTCGGTGGACGTGCCGGTCGCGGCGTACCAGATCAGTGGCGAGTACGCGATGATCGAAGCGGCGGCGGAAAAGGGCTGGATCGACCGTGACCGAGCGATCCTCGAAACCCTGACCGGCATCAAGCGGGCCGGGGCGCACATGATCCTCACGTACTGGGCGACGGAGGTCGCGCGGGGGCTGTGAAACCACCGCACTCGTCCCGCCTGCCCGGCGCGAGGGAGGCGGGACGAGTGCGTCATGGCGTCCGCCGTGTGTGAAGCCGTCGCTTCAGTCCCACCAGAAGGTCCAACTCGGCCTGCCCATAAGGGATTTCGCGTGTTCGTGCAGGTCGGTTTCTATCGTGTCCGGGCAGAACGCGAAGTGTTCCGCCGCGAGGATCAGGGCTTCCTCGTCGTTCGTGGGCGGGGCCGCCACCGACAGCGTCAGCTCGTCCCTCGTCAGGCCCACCACCCGTACGCCGAACCTGTCCTCCCACGAGCGCAGCACCGCGCACAGCCTCGCCACGTCGTTCTCGTGGTTCAGCGGGCCCGTCCAGCCGATCACCGCCGGTATGTCGGCACTCCGGCGGGCCGGGACCAAGGCCATGCGGGCGCCCTTCAAGGGGGCCTCGTTCAGCGCCGCCCCCGCCGTCTCCGCCGCCCTGCGGTCCGGGTCCTCGTGGAGTGCGGGTGCCAGGGCCAGGCCGGGCCACTCGCCGCCCTCATAGCCCAGCTCGTCCTCGGCGTACGCCTCCCAGAACTCGGCCAGCACGTCCTCGGCGTCGTGGTCACCCGGGTACGACGGCCGGTCCGCGTCCAAGCCCCAGTCCGCCAACTCCCGCGCGCCGCCAAGGAGTACGGGATGCAGCCCCGCCGCTCTTCGTGCCTGCGCCAGCCGGAGCCAGTCCTGAGGGGTCGCCGGGCCGTCGGCGTACCAGAGCAGCGGCTCGTCCGCCGGGCCGATCAGCCTGCCCGGTGGCAGGTCAAGGCCCAGCGCCTTGCCGGTCGGGTCGTCGGTCAGGTGCGGAAGTGCGTTCGGAAGCATCGCCATGACCCGAATGTAAGTCCCGCCACTGACAACGCCCTCAGACCGAGGAGACGAAGCCCTGCCATGCGGTGGGGTTCAGGGTGAGGGTGGGGCCCTCGGGGCTCTTCGAGTCCCGGACGTGGACGGCGGAGGGGTGGCTCGCCACCTCCACGCACTCGCCTCCATCGCTTCCGCTGTAGCTCGACTTCCGCCAGACGCAGGCGACTTCGAGGCACTGGCCGCCGTCGCTGCCGCTGTAGCTGGACTTGAACCACTTCAGTGCGGCGTTGCTCATCGGTCTCCTAGCAAGCGGTCCAACAGGTCCTTGGTTTCCTCGGAGTTGAGGGCCTGTGTCCGCAGCATCGCATACCTCTGAGCAAGGATGCTCACCTCGTCGGGATCCGAAATGATTTGGCTGCCACGTTGGGTCTCGGCGTAGCCGAGGTGCTGGTGGTCGGGCGTTTCCAACACGGTGAACGGGCCGTCGAGTGCGGCATGCCTCTTCAGTCCCAACGGCATTACTTGCAGGGTGATTCCGGGCAGCTCAGTGCATCGGTGCAGGTGATTGAGCATGTCCCGGAGGACCGGTGGGCCGCCTAGCCTGTCCCGCTGGATTCCCTCGGAGACGATGAAGCTAAGGGTCGGCGGGACCTTGCGGTGCAGTATTTCCTGGCGATCCAGGCGTGCTGCCACTTGCGCGTTGATCTCCTCCTCGCTCAGCGCCGGCACCTTGCTGCGGAACACCGCCCGTGCGTAGTTCTCTGTCTGGAGCAGGCCCGGCAGTACCTGGTTCTCGAACCAGGGCAGCGCGATCGCCTCCCGCTCCAGGTCCATGTACTCCTCCGCCCATGCCGGGATCAGATCGATCTCCGGCATGTTGTGGACGGCCGTCTCCAACGCTCCCTTGGTCTCAAGGAGGGCATCGAGCGAGCGGGCCAGGTCCAATTTCAGAGGGCGGCGGCCCTGTTCGATCGAGGCAATCATCTCCTCGTGCAGCAGCACGCGTTGGCCCAGCTCGCGCTGGGTCAGGCGGGCTGCGGTCCGGAAGGTCGCCACGAGGGCGCCGACCATCTTCATCGCCGACGTGTTCTTCCGGGGTCGCTTCCTGGGGCGCATGCCTGCCAACTCCCCATGTAGACCCGTACGTTACGCATTGTGGACCCGTACAGAAATTGTGTACGGGTCAGGCCACTGCGGCTGCCCACCCTTCCTCCGCAACCCTCCCCCCATGACCGAGAACGATTTCCGGGAGCGCTTCTACCCTCGGGCGCGTCAATCGATCCCCGCTGCACGGCAGTTCGCTGCGGGGGCCGTCGCCGATTGGGGGTTCTTCCATCGGTTCGATGACGTACTGCTCTGCGTCAGCGAGCTCACGACCAACGCGTTGGTGCACGGCGTGCCGCCGGGGCGGGGGTTTCTGCTGCGGCTGCTGTTGTGCGAGGGGGCCGTGCTGCGGGTCGAGGTGCATGACAGCGGGGGCGGGGTGCCCCGCGTCGCGGATGTCGCGGACGACGGTGGGCGGGGGCTTGTGCTCGTGGGCGCGAGCGCCGACAAGTGGGGCGTGGGGGAGCGGGACCCGGGGAAGGTGGTCTGGTGCGAGTTCGTCTGCCCGGACCGCGAGGCGGACAGCGGTCCGGACAGCGAGCCGGACGCCTGAGCACCTCGCCCCGCGCCCGCCCGGATCGTGGAATGGCCTGATCGCGGGGGCCGGGCGCTGCATAAAGTGCTGGGTAGTTGGACGTCCGAGCAACTGACAGGAGCCGCCCCATGCCCGCCGTCGCCTCATCGGCCGCCGCCGTGCCCGCGCTCGCCGCTCGTGCGGCATCCGTCGGTCCCTCTCCCGTACGGGAGATCCTGGCGCTGACCGCCAGGCCCGAGGTGATCTCCTTCGCGGGGGGTCTGCCCGCGCCCGAGCTGTTCGACGGCGAGGGCATGGCCGCCGCGTTCCGAGCCGTGATGGAGGAGCAGGCGGCGACCGCGCTTCAGTACTCCACGACCGAGGGCAGTCCCGCGCTGCGGGCCGCGACGGCCGCGCGGCTCAGTGCGCGCGGACTGGCGACCGGCGCCGACGACCTGCTGATCACCACCGGTTCGCAGCAGGGACTCACCCTCCTCGCCGCCGCCCTGCTCGAACCCGGCGATGTGGTGCTTGTGGAGGATCCCTGCTACCTCGCCGCGTTGCAGGTGTTCGGGTTCGCCGGTGCTCGCATCGTCCCGGTGCCGTGTGACGAGGACGGGCCCGATCCCGCCGCGCTGGACGAACTGGTCGCGCGCGAGCGGCCCAAGCTGTTCTACTCCGTGCCCACCTTCCAGAACCCCACCGGCCGCACCATGACCGCCGAGCGGCGCCGGGCCGTCGCCGACGTGGCCGTGCGGCGCGGGCTGTGGATCGTGGAGGACGACCCGTACGGCGAGCTGCGTTACGAGGGC
Source organism: Streptomyces sp. NBC_01431 (assembly GCF_036231355.1). Taxonomy (NCBI): domain Bacteria; kingdom Bacillati; phylum Actinomycetota; class Actinomycetes; order Kitasatosporales; family Streptomycetaceae; genus Streptomyces; species Streptomyces sp. NBC_01431. The sequence continues at coordinate 3,552,225 of NZ_CP109496.1, read as the reverse complement.
GAGACGGTGCCGTGGATGTCGTCGTACGAGGACGCCGCCGACCGGACCGTACTGCTCGGCAGCTACTCGAAGATCATGGCGCCGGGGCTGCGCATCGGCTGGGTGCGGGCGCCGCACGACCTGCTGCGCGCCTGCGTCATAGCCAAGCAGGCCGCCGACCTGCACACCCCCACCGTGAACCAGCTCGCCGCCGCCCGCTATCTCGCGGAGCGCGACCTTGACGGACACGTCGCCCGGGTGCGGGCCGCCTACGGCGAGCGCCGGGACGCCATGCTCGCGGGCCTCGCCGACGCGCTGCCCGACGGCTCCACGTGGAACCGCCCCGAGGGCGGCATGTTCCTGTGGGCCCGCCTCCCCGCGGGCAGCGACGCAACAGCCTTGCTGCACAAGGTGGTTGAGCATGACGTCGCCTATGTGCCGGGGGCTCCCTTCTTCGCGGGTGCGCCCGATGCGGCCGCGCTGCGGCTCTGCTTCGTGACATCGGCGCCGGACGAGATCGCGGAGGGACTGCGTCGGCTGGGACACGCGCTCAAGGGCTGAACTCCCCCGGTGGGACAAGGAGTTGGACTCCAGTGGCGGCGCCGTCAGGCCTGCGGCTTCGCGCGGACGTGCATGCGCTCGCCCTGCCTGCCGAAGAGGCTGAGCACCTCGACGGGGCGCCCGTCCGCGCTGCTGAACCAGTGGGGCAGCCGGGTGTCCCACTCGGCGACCTCGCCGGGGCCGAGAACGATGTCGTGTCCGCCGAGGACGAGGCGCAGCCGCCCGTCCAGGACGTACAGCCACTCGTAGCCCTCGTGCGTCTTCAGCTCGGGCTCGGTGCCCCGGTCGGGGATGAGCAGCTTGTACGCCTGGAGGGGGCCCGGCATCCGGGTCAGGGGGACGAACGTGCCGCCGCTCGGCAACGGGCGGGGGTTCAGCCGCACCCGGGGGTCCCCCACCTCGGGAGCGCCTACCAGGTCGTCCAGGGGCACGCGGTACGCGGCTGCCAGCGGAAGCAGTAGTTCCAGGCTGGGCCGGCGCTGTCCGGACTCCAGGCGGGACAGGGTGCTCTTGGAGATGCCGGTCTCCTCGGCGAGCGCGGCCAGCGTCAGACCGCGCTGGGCACGCAACCGCTTGAGCCGGGGGCCGACTTCGTCGAGCACTGCCTGGTGGCGGGAGGCTTCGGCCGGTTCGTGGCCGTCCAGTCTGTCCATGCGGGCATTCCACCGCGCCGTCCCGGAATTGGCAACAAGGATTGCCGTTAGCGGTCTGTAGAGGGACCTTCCTCGGCAAGAGCCCCGTCGGCGGGCTCCGGCCGGAGGGCGGGGTCCATGGTGAAGCTCATCAACGCGGGGCGGACGGACGGGGGGAGGGCGGCGCGGACGCCCTCGGTCCGGTGGGTGCTGGCCGGGCTTTCGCTGTCCCACCTGCTGTCCTCGCTCGGCACCAGCATCGCCAACGTTGGCCTGCCGACCCTGGCCCGCGCGTTCGACGCCTCCTTCCAGCAGGTCCAGTGGATCGTCCTCGCCTATCTGCTCGCCATCACCACCCTGATCGTCGGCGTCGGACGGCTCGGCGACCTCACCGGCCGCCGACGGCTGCTCCTCGCCGGGATCGTGCTGTTCACGGTGGCCTCGGTCCTGTGCGGCGCCGCGCCCACGCTCCGGCTGCTGATCGCGGCCCGCGCGGCGCAGGGCCTCGGCGCGGCCGTCATGATGGCCCTCACCATGGCGTTCGTCGGCGAGACCGTCCCCAAGGCGCGGACCGGCCGGGCCATGGGACTGCTCGGCACGATGTCCGCGATCGGCACCGCTCTCGGCCCCTCGCTGGGCGGCGTCCTGCTCTCCGGTCTCGGCTGGCGGGCGATCTTCCTGGTCAACGTGCCGCTCGGCCTGGTGACCTTCGTACTCGCCCACCGCCATCTACCCGTCGACCGGCGCGAACCCGGGACCGCCCCGGCGGCCGCCTTCGACCGCATGGGCACGCTGCTCCTGGCTCTGACGCTCGCGGCCTACGCCCTCGCGATGACCCTGGGACACGGCAGCTTCGGTCCGCTCAACGCCGCTCTGCTGGTGGCTGCCGCCCTCGGAGCCGGCCTCTTCGTACGGGCCGAGCAGAGGGCGACGTCGCCGCTGATCCGGCCGGCCATGTTCCGCGATCGGGCGCTGAGCACGAGCCTCGCCATGAGCACGCTCGTCTCGACGGTGATGATGGCGACGCTGGTGGTCGGGCCGTTCTACCTTGCCCGTACGCTCCGGCTCGGCGAGAGCCTGGTCGGGCTCGTCCTGTCCGCCGGTCCCCTCGTCGCCGCCCTGACCGGGGTGCCGGCCGGGCGCGTCGCGGACCGCTTCGGCGCATACCGCACGACCGTCGCGGGACTCGTCGTGATCGCGACCGGATCCGTCCTGCTGGCCGTGACGCCGACGACCTCCGGCGTCCTCGGGTACGTCGGTCCCATCGTGGTGATCACGGCCGGGTACGCGGTGTTCCAGACGGCCAACAACACCGCCGTCATGGCGGATGTGCGGCCGGACCGGCGGGGCGTCACGTCGGGGATGCTCAATCTGTCGCGCAACCTCGGGCTCATCACGGGAACGTCCGCCATGGGCGCGGTGTTTGCGCTCGCGTCGGCGACGACCGATGTCACCACGGCCGGTTCCGGGGCCGTGGCCACCGGGATGCGGGTCACGTTCGCCGTCGCGGCGGCTCTGATCCTGGCCGCCGTCGCCCTCGCTGCCACGAGCCGCTCCCTCACTCGCCCAGTGGCACACGGCAGTTGAGGCCGGGCGTCGGGCGCGTCGGCTACCAGGAGTCGATCGTCGACAGGTCCGACTGCCAGTAGGTGACCCTGGCCTGGCTGTCCACGACCGCCACGCTCTTGGGGAGCGTGGACTTCGCGGCGGGGCCCGTCGACTCCATGCCTGCCTCGCCGACGAAGTACACGGTGACATGGCTGGTGTTGTACGACTCGCTGCCGTCGTCCTCGCCGAGGGTGCGGACCATCGCGTACGCGGAGGCGCCGGGAGCGAGCGAGACCACCGCCTGGGGGATGGTCTCCTTGTCGACCGCGATCGGGGACTGCTGGGCGGTGGAGAACGAGACGGCGGGGGCATCGTAGGCGTTGCACATCGTCTTGCCGGTGTTGGTGACCGTCAGGAGGATGTGGTTGACCGGGCGGCTCACCGGGGTCGCGGTCAGCTTCACACTGGCGCCGGTGCAGGGCGTGTCGGTGCCGCCGCCCCCGGACGAGGGCTTCTTCGCGGTCTTGCCGGTCGACTTGGCGGGCGAGCCGGCGTGCTTGCCGGAGCCCGAACCGGAGCCCGAACCGGAGCCCGAACCGGAGCCCGAGGCCGCGCCCTTGCCGCCTTGGGCGGCTCCCGCCGCGTCGCCCGCCGCCGGGGCCTGGCCGTCGCCGGTCGCGGGGGTGGCGGTCGAGGAGGCGGAGGGCTTGTCGCCCGCCTTCGCGTCGTCCGAACCACTGCCGCAGGCGGTCAGGGCGAGGGCGGCGACGAGGGTGGTGGTCGCAGCGGCGGCGATGCGGAAATTGGTGCGCATGATGCTTGGTACTCCCCGTGTGAGTGCGCCTGCTTGACGTGTGAACGCGTCAGCGGCGCAGGTGGTGGATCAGCGTGATGACGGTGGCGATGGACGCGGCCAGAATGAGGACGGCCATCGAATCCGTGACGTTGAACCGGATGCGGAATCGCATGGACTGCTCCCGGATCGAGCTGTTCGGCTGCTTGCTGCACCTACCTTGCGGGCCGGTCCGACGGCCCCGCAACGAGCAAGGGACAATGGGGGAAGCTGGAACGCTGGAACACCCTTTGACCTGGGGAAACAACCTGTCCCTGGAATGCGTTCCTGGGATGGATGGGGAGGGAACCGGGGCATGGCGACAACCGAGTCCGAGCAGTTCGCGGCGCTGCTGCGCGAGTTGAAGGACCGTTCGGGACGCAGTTACGGAGTCCTCGCGGGCAAGCTCCACATGAGTACGTCCACGCTCCACCGGTACTGCAACGGCGACGCGGTTCCCAACGAGTACGCCCCCGTCGAGCGGCTCGCCCGGCTGTGCGGGGCGACGCCGGAGGAGTCGGTCGAGCTGCACCGCCGGTGGATCCTGGCGGACGAGGCCCGGCGCCGCTCGCGCGGGGCGAACCCAGCGCCCATGGCCGATACGCCTTCCGGGCCCGGGCCCGAGCCGACTTCGACTCCCGCCGCCGTGCCTGATCCCGCGCCAGATGCGGAAGCCGCCGACCGGGCCACTCCCGAGCCCGCCGTCGAGAACGGGCCCGCTCAGGCCCCGCCCGCGAAGGCGGAGGCCGACGCCGAGAGCGGGGCCGGTCCGTCCGGCGGGAGCGAGCTGCCCGCCGTCGGCCCGGCCGCCCCGCCCGCCACGAAACGCATGCGCGGATTCGGGGACCGGCTCGGCACGAAGAAGACACGGCTCGTACTCATCGGCGCCGCCGTCGTCGCGCTGGCGGTGCCCGTGACGGCCGTCGCCACCCTGTCGGGCGGGCCGGACGGGAGCGACACCGTCGCCGACGCCACGACGAGCACGCCTGAGGCCACGAACAGCGCCCGCCCGTCGCCGAGTTCGAGCCCCAGCGCGAGCACGCCCGGCTCGCCCTCCCCGTCCTCCTCCCCGAGCCCCTCAGCTTCGAAGGACACGAAGAAGCACGCTCCGCCCGAGGGCGTCCCGCTGAGCGTCGGGATCAGCTCGTACGACTGGGAAACGCCGTGCGGCAAGTTCTTCCTGCTCGACCAGAAGCCCGGTGCGGTGCCGCCGCCACCCACGAACGAGCAGGACCGGCGCTCCTGGGCGCGCGCGCTCAACGGGGTCGACGGCGGGGGACTGAAGCTGGAGCTGACCGCGACCGGCAAGAGCCAGGACTCGGTGGTGATCACCGGCATCAACGTGCGGGTGGTGGGGCGGTCGGCGCCGCTGAACTGGACGGCGTACTCGATGGGTTCGGGCTGCGGCAGCGGAATCATGCCGCAGTCCTTCGACTTCAACCTGGATGCGGCCCAGCCGGTCAGCAAGCCGGTCGCCGGTCAGCAGGCCGACAAGGTCGTGCCGGCCAAGGACTTCCCGTTCAAGGTGTCCACGACCGACCCCGAGGTCTTCGACCTGAACCTGCACACCGATGCGCACGACGTCAGCTGGTACCTGGAGGTCGCCTGGAGCAGCGGCGAACGCTCGGGCAGGATCCCCGTCTACGACAACGGGAAGCCGTTCCGCACCAGCGCGGTCAAGGGCCGTCCGGCGTACGAGTACCGCTTGGACACCAACGTGTGGGACCACCTGGACGCCGGCTGAACCAGCCGGTCCCACACGGGAGTTGGCGCTGACTAGAGGCGCTCGGGCGTCCGGATACCCAGCAGCGCCATGCCCTGGTGCAGCGTCCGGGCGGTCAGGTCGCACAGGAGCAGCCGGTTCTCCACGACCTCCTGCGCCGGGCGCGGCTTGATCACCGGGCACTGGTCGTAGAACGTCGTGAACAGCGAAGCCAGCTGGTACAGGTAGGCGGCCAGCTTGTGCGGCGCGTACTCGGCCGACGCCTCGTAGACCAGCTCGCCGAACGCGTCCAGGTGCAGGCCCAACGCCCGCTCCGCCGGGGCGAGTTCGAGCTCCGGGTGGGCCGTGGGGGTCGCGCCCTCGGACTTGCGCAGGATCGACTTGATCCGGGCGTAGGCGTACTGGAGGTAGACGGACGTGTCACCGTTGAGCGACACCATCTGGTCCAGGTCGAACTTGTAGTCGCGGTTCGCCGACGTCGACAGGTCCGCGTACTTCACGGCGCCGATCCCGACGTACCGGCCGTTCTCGACGATCTCCTCCTCGGTCAGGCCCACCTTCTCGGCCTTCTCGCGCACGACGGCGGTGGCCCGCTCGACGGCCTCGTCCAGGAGGTCCTCCAGCTTGACCGTCTCGCCCTCACGGGTCTTGAACGGCTTGCCGTCCGCGCCGAGCACCGTGCCGTAGCCCATGTTGTGCGCGGTGACGTCGTCGCCGAGCCAGCCCGCCCGGCGGGCCGCCTCGAAGACCATCTTGAAGTGCAGCGACTGGCGTACGTCCACGACGTAGATCAGCGTCGTGGCGTCCAGGTCGGTGACGCGGTTGCGGATCGCCGAGAGGTCGGAGGCCGCGTAGCCGAAGCCGCCGTCCGCCTTCTGCACGATCAGCGGCACCGGCTGGTCGTCCTTGCCGCGGATCTCGTCGAAGAAGACCACCAGCGCGCCCTCGGAGCGCACCGCGACACCGGACTCCTCAAGGAGGCGGGCGGTCTGCGGCATCAGGTCGTTGTACGCGGACTCGCCGACGATCTCGTCGTCCTGGATCTCCATGTCCAGCTTCTCGAAGACCGAGTAGAAGTAGACCTTCGACTCGTCCACGAACTGCTGCCACAGCTCCAGGGTCTCCGCGTCGCCGGACTGGAGGGCGACGACCCGCTTGCGCGCGCGCTCCTTGAACTCCTCGTCGGAGTCGAAGACGGCGCGTGAGGCCTTGTACACCCGGTTCAGGTTCGACATGGCCTGCTCGCCGTCGACGTCCTCGGGCGGGGCCAGCTCGCCGGGGTTCTCGATCAGGTACTGGATGAGCATGCCGAACTGGGTGCCCCAGTCGCCGATGTGGTGGCGGCCGATCGTCCGCTCGCCGGTGAAGTCGAGCATGCCGCGCAGCGCGTCGCCGATGACCGCCGAGCGCAGGTGGCCGACGTGCATCTCCTTGGCCACGTTGGGCTGGGCGTAGTCGATGACCGTGACGCCCGGCTTCTCCTTCAGCGGCACGCCGAGCCGGTCGTCGGCGGCGCGCGCGGCGAGGGTCTCGATGATCGCCCGGTCGGCGAGCGTGATGTTGAGGAAGCCGGGGCCCGAGACCTCGACGTCCTTGAGCAGGTCACCCGCGTCCAGCGCGTCGGTGACCTTCGTCGCGAGCTCGCGCGGGTTGCCCTTGAGCTTCTTCGCGAGCGCCAGGATGCCGTTGGCCTGGAAGTCGGCCCGGTCGCTTCGTCGCAGCAGCGGGTCGGTGGAGCCGGCCTCCGGCAGCGCAGCCGAGAGGGCGTCCGCCAGGCGCTGCTGGACCGTGGAAGCGAGGGAATGGACCGAGGCCATGAGGTGCCGTTCCTGTCGAGGGTGACGATGATTGCCCCCCGATTCTCCCACGGGGTCTCCTGCCCTTTCTCCCGGTTAACGGGCAACCCCGGAGGAGCTCGTTCCGTCTGGGAGAATGGGCGTGCCGGCCTCTCCCGGGCAGACGAGGGCAATACGAGAAAGAAGGACGTGCCGACCGTGGCTCAGAGCAGCACCGAGACCGACTGGGTCTCCCGTTTCGCGGACGATGTCATCGCCGAGTCGGAGCGACGTGCGCCTGGCAAACCGGTCGTCGTCGCCTCCGGACTCTCCCCCTCCGGCCCCATCCACCTGGGCAACCTGCGCGAGGTCATGACGCCGCACCTGGTCGCGGACGAGATCCGCCGCCGCGGGTACGAGGTCCGTCACCTGATCTCCTGGGACGACTACGACCGCTACCGCAAGGTGCCCAACGGCGTCCCCGGTGTGGACGAGTCGTGGGCCGAGCACATCGGCCGCCCGCTGACCTCGGTCCCGGCCCCGGCCGGTTCCGCGTACCCGAACTGGGCCGCGCACTTCAAGGCCGCGATGACCGAGGCGCTCGCCGAGCTGGGCGTCGAGTACGACGGCATCAGCCAGACCGAGCAGTACACCTCGGGCGTCTACCGCGAGCAGGTGCTGCACGCGATGAAGCACCGCGGTGACATCGACGCGATCCTTGAGCAGTACCGGACCAAGAAGGCCCCGGGCAAGAAGTCGCAGAAGCCCCTCGACGAGGCCGAGCTGGAGGCCGCCGAGGGCTCCGGCGCGGCGGCCGAGGACGACGGCACGGGCTCGACGGGCTACTTCCCGTACAAGCCGTACTGCGGTGGCTGCGACAAGGACCTCACGGTCGTCTCGGCGTACGACGACGACACCACGGAGCTGACCTACACCTGCTCCGCGTGCGGGTTCTCGGAGACCGTCCTGCTCAGCGAGTTCAATCGCGGCAAGCTGGTCTGGAAGGTCGACTGGCCGATGCGCTGGGCGTACGAGGGCGTGATCTTCGAGCCGTCCGGCGTCGACCACTCCTCGCCCGGCTCCTCCTTCCAGGTCGGCGGCCAGATCGTCTCGATCTTCGACGGCGTCCAGCCGATCGGCCCGATGTACGCCTTCGTCGGCATCAGCGGCATGGCCAAGATGTCGTCCTCCAAGGGCGGGGTCCCGACCCCGGCCGACGCGCTGAAGATCATGGAGCCGCAGCTCCTTCGCTGGCTGTACGCGCGCCGCAGGCCGAACCAGTCGTTCAAGATCGCCTTCGACCAGGAGATCCAGCGCCTGTACGACGAGTGGGACAAGCTGGAGGCGAAGGTCGCCGACGGCTCGGCGCTGCCCGCCGACGCGGCCGCCCACGCGCGGGCCGCCCGCACGGCCGCCGGTGAGCTGCCGCGCACCGCGCGCCCGCTGCCGTACCGCACGCTGGCCTCCGTCGTGGACATCACCGCGGGCCACGAGGACCAGACCCTGCGCATCCTCAGCGAGCTGGACCCGGCGAACCCGGTCACCTCGCTGGACGAGGTGCGCCCGCGCCTGGACCGCGCGGAGAACTGGATCTCCACCCAGGTCCCGGCCGACCAGCGCACCCTGGTCCGCGAGGAGCCCGACACCGAGCTGCTCGCCTCGCTGGACGACGCGGGCCGGGAGTCGCTGCGCCTGCTCGTCGAGGGCCTGGACTCGCACTGGTCGCTCGACGGGCTCACCACGCTCGTCTACGGCGTGCCGAAGGTGATGGCGGGCCTGGCCCCCGACGCCAAGCCGACGCCCGAGCTGAAGGTCGCCCAGCGCTCCTTCTTCGCGCTGCTCTACACGCTCCTGGTCAGCCGTGAGACCGGGCCGCGCCTGCCCACGCTGCTGCTCGCCGTGGGCGCGGACCGGGTGCGCAAGCTGCTCGCCGCCTGACCCGATACGTGGCCGAGGGCCGTCACCCGCTCGTGGGTGGCGGCCCTCGCTGCATCCTTGTGTGTACCGCGGTTTGCGACCCGCGCAGGATGTCCGGGCCCCGTCGCCGGGGGACCGTGGAGTCATGAACGCGAACATCACCAAGCAGGTCGTCGGCCCCCTCGGCTGGGTCGTCGGCATCCAGGGCGCGCTCGGCCTCGCCGGCGGGCTGTTCGGGGACGGCCCCTGGGGCTTCCTGCACAAACTGGCCGACGTTCCGCCGGTCGGCTATCTGGCGCTGCTGGTCCTCGGCGCGGTGCCGGCCGTCTGGGCGGAGACGGGCAAGAAGCAGCGCCAGCAAGCTTCCTGACGATTTGTCAGGCGATGTGGTCCTCGGTCAGCTCGGCCTGGAAGCGCTGCTTGAACTCGGGGTGCAGCTTGCGCAGGAGGGCCGTGCTGTCGGGATGGGTCACGCCGTGGCCGTCGCTGAGGTGTATGTCGAGCACGTCGACGGTCGGATAGATGGTGTGCTGGTTGGAGTACTGGCGGAAGACCTCGTACGCCGTCTCCGCGAACTCGGCGTCCGCGAGCGTCGGTTCGGCCGCTTCGGTGGAGGGCGCCTGCTGCTGCGCGGGGTGCGGCTCGGCCGCGCGCGGGTCGGGCACGCCGAGACGGCGCTCGCGGCCGGGACCCGCCGGGACCATCACCGGCTCCTGCTGGGGCTGCGGTTGGGGCTCGGGTCCGATGAAGTCCGGGTCGTACGTGCCCTCGTACGCCTCCTGCGAGACCTGCTGGGCGGCGAACCAGGGGCTCTCGTGCGTGGTGGGCTCCTCGGCGACGGGAACGGCGTCCGGCGCGGGAGACTGAGGCTGCACCGGCGGTTGCTCCTCGGGGGCCGAGTGCGCGTGGGCCGGGGGCAGCTCGGGCTGCCGGTCCTGCTGGGCGAGCACGGGCGGCGGCGGAAGCAGGACCGGCTCGACCCCGGCCGCGGCGAGGCCCGCCGGGGCGGTCTCGGCGAGCGGGACGCCGTATTTCGCGAGGCGCAGCGGCATGAGGGACTCGACGGGGGCCTTGCGGCGCCAGGCGCGGCCGTACACGGACTGGAGGCGGGCCCGGTAGACCAGGCGGTCCTGTTCGAGCTTGATCACCTGCTCGTAGCTGCGCAGCTCCCACAGCTTCATGCGGCGCCACAGCCGGAAGGTGGGGATCGGCGAGAGCAGCCAGCGGGTCAGGCGCACGCCCTCCATGTGCTTGTCGGCCGTGATGTCGGCGATCCGGCCGACCGCGTGCCGGGCCGCCTCGACCGAGACCACGAACAGCACCGGGATGACCGCGTGCATGCCCACGCCCAGCGGGTCCGGCCAGGCGGCGGCGCCGTTGAAGGCGATGGTGGCGGCCGTCAGCAGCCAGGCGGTCTGGCGAAGCAGCGGGAAGGGGATGCGCATCCAGGTGAGCAGCAGGTCGAGGGCGAGCAGCACACAGATGCCCGCGTCGACGCCGATCGGGAAGACGTAGGAGAAGTTCCCGAAGCCCTTGTGCAGCGCGAGCTCGCGGACCGCCGCGTACGAACCCGCGAAACCGATCCCGGCGATCACCACGGCACCCGCGACCACCACCCCGATCAGAATGCGGTGCGTCCGAGTCAGCTGAGTCGCGGCCACCCGCGTCCCCTCCCCTTGTCAGGCAATTGGCGGGCACAGCCTGGCACATGCGTACGGAGTCCGGCCCACAGGGGAGGGCCGGACTCCGTACGGTCGCGCTGGGACTACTTGTTGTTCGCGGTGGCCACCGTCGCCACCGTCTCCTTGGCGGTGACGGTCGCGCCCTCCTGGACCTCGTTGGTCTGCGGGGCGTCGGCGCCCTGGTAGCCGGTGCCGTTGTAGTCGACCGTGACGACGGCGTTGGCGGTGCGGACCACCACGACGCCGTACTTGAAGTCCGCGTCGGTCTTCTTCAGGTCGAACGTGATCGCCGTCGCCTGGTCGCCGAGGCCGGGGACCGGGGAGGTCTTCACGTTCTTCGCGTCCGCCGTCGCCTGCGCGGCCGAGACCGCACGGTCGAACTGCTTGTGCGCCAGGGATTCGCCGCTGCCGAGGCCCGCCGTGGAGTCGTAGCGCTTCAGGTCGACGTCGAGCCAGCGGTAGAGCGAACCCTGCACGCCCTTGTCGTCCAGGCCGTTCCAGGTGCAGCTGGCCTGGGCCTGCGGGTCCGAGGTCTTGCCCACCTCGCCCGCCTTCGTCTTGGCCTTCGGGACGTACTTGTCGATCGACGCGGGCGTGACCGTCTTGCACGCGTCGGGCAGCTTGGCGAACTTCGCCGGCGCGGGGGAGGCCGAGGCCTGCTTGCTGCCGGAGGCGGACGCCGACGCGGACGCGGACGAGTCCTTCGATGCGTCGCCGCCCGAGCCGGACGAGCAGCCCGCTGCGACGAGCATCACAGGGACGGCACCACAGGCGAGGACGCGGGCGAGCCGGATGCGCGGGGCCGGGGCGTGGGCCTTTTCGGGGGTGGCCGGGGCTGATCGGTGCATGATTCCTTCGCTCTTCGTTCTTCGCGCTGGCGCGCTATTCGCTGAACTGCTCGACGAGCTTGCCGGCCAGAGCCTGGGCCTGCTCCTGCAGCTCCTTGCTGTCGGGGACCGCGGCGGATGCCGCGGACTGGGCGGTGTACTCGATGGTCACGATCACATTGGACGTACGGAAGACCACAGAGACGGTACGTCCTGAGGGGCCCGTGCCGCCGTCGGCGCCGGCCGGGGACGCCACGTCGTTCAGGAACGCGGCATCGCCGATGCCGCTGAGCCGCCGCGGCTGGAGCTCGTCCGCGTCGGTGCCGGCCGAGGCGCCGGCGGAGGCCGGGGCGCCGCTGGGCGGGGTCGAGGGGGTGCCGGGGGCGGTCGAGCCGGAAGCGCTCGGGCTGCCCGACGGACTCGCGCTCGTGGCCGGGGCCGGGCTGCCGGACGGGCTCGCCGCGGGCGTGGAGCTCCGGGGCGCGGGCAGGTTCGCCGCCGTCTCCTTCTTCCCGTACAGCTCCGTCGCGGTGTCGTCGTCGCTCACCGCCGGGTCGTACGACACGACCCGCTCGAAGTCGACCGAGAGCCTGCGCCCGCCGTCGGCCGTGTCGTCCTTCCAGCGGCAGCCGACCCGCCGGTCGGTGTCGTAGGTGAGGTCGGCGGTGCCCGCGTACTCCTTGGCCGCGTCGGCCTCCGCCAGCGTGGCCGCGCCCGGCAGCATGCTCTTGAGCGCGCTCTTGCTCACGGCGTGGCAGGGCTCGGGCAGGGTGCGGTACTTGCCGGGCGGCGCGGGGGCCGCCTTGGTCACGCCGTCCTTGGAATCGGCGGTGGAGCCGTCGGTGCCGGAGGCCGCCGAGCAGCCGGAGGCGAGCGCCACGAGGAGCGCGAGACCGGGCACGTACGCCTTTCGCTGCACGGTTCCCAGGCTCCTTTCAGCAGGACGACGGAAGAAAAAACGGTTGCCGCCCGCGGACGGTGGCCGGACACAATGTGTATCGCACGCGAACCTGTGAACGCCGGTCCACTGTCCTGTTTGTGGGCCTTGGCGCCGGTTTTGCCATAAGTGCGGTTTCAGGTTTTCGTGTAGATATCAGCTTTCGGGGGATCGAGGAATTATGTCGTACGTGGAGATGCCCGGCGCACGGGTGCCCATCAGGATGTGGACAGATCCGGCCTCGGTCGACGACGGGGCGCTCCAGCAGCTGCGCAACGTCGCCACGCTGCCGTGGATCAAGGGCCTCGCCGTGATGCCGGACGTGCACTACGGCAAGGGCGCCACGGTCGGCTCGGTCATCGCCATGCATGGCGCGGTGTGCCCGGCGGCGGTGGGCGTCGATATCGGCTGCGGCATGTCCGCGGTCAAGACCTCGCTGACCGCCAACGACCTTCCCGGCGACCTGTCCCGGCTCCGTTCGAAGATCGAGCAGGCCATCCCGGTGGGCCGCGGCATGCACGCCGACCCGGTGGACCCGGGCCGCCTGCACGGCTTCCCGGTGGCGGGGTGGGGCGGGTTCTGGGAGCGGTTCGGGGGGATCGCGGAGGCGGTCAAATTCCGCGAGGAGCGGGCTTCCAAGCAGATGGGAACGCTCGGGTCGGGCAACCACTTCATCGAATTCTGTCTGGACGAGACGGGTTCGGTCTGGCTGATGCTGCACTCCGGGTCCCGCAACATAGGCAAGGAGCTGGCCGACTTCCACATCGGCGAGGCGCAGAAACTGCCCCACAACCAGGGCCTGGTCGACCGCGACCTCGCCGTCTTCGTCGCGGACACGCCGCAGATGGCGGCGTATCGCAACGATCTGTTCTGGGCTCAGGAGTACGCGAAGTACAACCGGGCGATCATGATGGCGCTCTTCCAGGACGTGGTCCGCAAGGAGTTCAAGAAGGCCAAGGTGACCTTCGAAACGGTCATTTCCTGTCACCACAACTATGTGGCGGAGGAGCGGTACGACGGCATGGACCTCCTGGTCACCCGCAAGGGCGCGATCCGGGCGGGCTCCGGCGACTTCGGGATCATCCCGGGCTCGATGGGCACGGGTTCGTACATCGTGAAGGGCCTCGGCAACGCGGCTTCCTTCAACTCGGCCTCGCACGGCGCGGGCCGCAAGATGAGCCGCAGCGCGGCCAAGCGGACGTTCTCGACGCGCGACCTGGCGGAGCAGACGCGGGGCGTGGAGTGCCGCAAGGACGCCGGCGTCGTGGACGAGATCCCGGGCGCGTACAAGCCGATCGAGAAGGTCATCGACCAGCAGCGCGACCTGGTGGAGGTCGTCGCGAAGCTGAAGCAGGTGGTGTGCGTCAAGGGCTGAAACGCACCTCGTTCGAGGGTGCGGGCGGCCGGGCCGGGGGCTCGCACCCCCGGCCGCCGCCTCTTCCCGGCCCGCATGCCGGGAAAGCGCCGGAGGGCGCGCGGCTGTGCCTGCGGCGAGCCGAGAGGCTGCCGGGCACTGCCCGTATCACGAGGACGTACCGGGGAGGGGTCCGGTTTTGCCCGGCGGCCGTGGCAGAAGCCGCTCGGAGTCCGCGGGACGCCCGGCAGGGCATCGTCTGCCCATGCCCTGCACTGCCGGTTCTGGCGTGACGCGGACAACGTCCTCGTGACATCGGACGTACGGCGATCCAGTTCCGCCTTTCAAGGGGCGTGTTGATCGTCCTCACTCAGGATGCAGGAAGCGGGCGGTGTTTTCCGCTGAAGATTTATCCGCTGAAAAGAGGGATGGGAAAAGATCCGGCCCGGCGGGCGCGATAGGGGCGGCCCGGGCGGCGCGACGGTGTCGGCGGAGGCCAAAGGGTGCGCCGGTGCACGAGGGTCGCGAGTGTACGGGGGGCCGCGGGTGCGCGGGGCGCGGGTGTACGGGGGTGCGCGGTTGTACGGGGCGCGGGTGCGCGGGGCGCGGGGGTACGAGGGTCCGCGGGTGTACGGGGGTGTACGGGGGTGTACGGGGGTCCGCGGGTGTACGGGGGTGCGGGGGGCGCGCGTGTACTGGGTCGCGAGTGTGCGGGGCTGGTTCAGGCCGTGGCTTGGTCGTGGTGCGGCGGGGCTGTGGCCTGGTCGTGGTGCGGGGGCGGGTCGTCGATGAGGCGCTCGTCGGACAGCGCCCACTGATAGGTGAGTTCCTGGAGCGTCGACGCCCCGAACAACCGCCGCAGCGTGTGCACCTCCTTGGACAGGCTGCGCAGCCCGATCCCGAGCCGCTGCGCCGTGAGCCGCTGCTCGATGCCCCGCGCCATGTCGCGCAGGATCTCGCGCTGGAGCGGTGTCGTGCGCGTACCGGAACGCCCGGCCGAGCGGGGCGCGCCGCTGCGCGGGTCGCCGTTCCAGGGGTCGGCGCGCCGCCACCCCTCCTCGAAGACCTCGGCGATGAACGCGACCACGGCCCGGTCCCGAACGTGCCACGAGGCATGACTGGGCGTGGAGTTGACGATGTGGTCGGAGATGAACGCCTGGCGCCGGTCGATGACCACACAGCGCTGGAACGGGGTGACCTGGGTGCGGAACTGGGCGCCCAGACCGGTCATCGCCGTCACATACGCGCGGGTCATCGCGTCGTCGCGGCCGGTGTCCAGATAGAGCGTGCGGATGCCCACCCCGCGGGCGAGCGCCGCGCCGCCCCGCTCTTGTGCGGCCGCCAGCCGTGCCGGGGTGCGGGGGCCGCCGGGCCGCGCGGTCAGGAGTTCGGCGCGGGCCTGGCCGACGGCCTGCTCGATACGGGCGTCGACGAGTTCGGGCTCGGCGAGGAACTCCGAGCCGCGGCCCGACCGCCACTTCGCCCGCTCGAAGTGCAGACTCAGCTCGTCGGTGAGCTGCGGGATGCGGGCCATGTGCGCGGCCTTGGCCGCCACCTGCCGCAGCTCGTCGTCCAGGCGGCGCCGGCCGGCTTCCTGGGGGTCGAGCGCGATGGGCAGGTGCGGCAACCGCGGGTCGGTGGTGACCAGACCCCACTCGGTGAGCTCGGCGAGCGCTCGGGCGTCCAGCTCCGGGTCGATGTGTTCATGGCGGGTGACCCGGCCATAGGCCTCGACCGCTTCGGGCGACAACTCACCGGCGGCGGTCGCCCAGTTGTCCGGTTCGCCCATGACTGCCCCCGTTGTGCCGTTGCGTGTGTGCGCCCGGCGTACGAGCGCACCCCGCTACCGCTTGATCCATGCATGGCTCATCAGTCAGCGTACCCGTGGGGTCTCTCCTGGCGGGTGCCTCGGCGACCGGTCCGGAGGGGCGGGCGCCTACGCTGTGCCCGGAGCGGCCGACCGTACCCCGACTCGTCCACGAAAGGCACGCCTCGCCAACCACCTCCCGGCCCGCGCCCCGGCCGTGATGGCCGCCGCCCTCGCCCCGCCCGCAATGACCGCGGTGTCAGCCCCTGACGGTTTCGTCCGGGGCCGTTGCGCTGTCGGCGAGCCATGCCCCGCTGGTCCACGCCGGTCCAACGGCGCTCTTCGACCACCCGGTGCACATCGAGGAATCGATCCGCTCCGACAATGGAACGTATGCCGAGCATCGGATGTGCGCCGACGACCCGGTGTACGCCGATCACCCGGCCCGGAGCTGATGGCGGAGTCGGGGCCGACAGTCGGGAGCGGCCGTTCCAACCGCGCGGCCATCGGCGAAGTCGCCGGCCGCCCGTATCCGGGGGAGAACCACAGATGGACAAGCCCGCTCTGCGCGCTCTGCTGCGCGAACGCCGTGCGCTGATCAAGCCCGAGAGCCATGGGCTGAGCAGGCCCACCCGGCAGGGACGGCGGGCGCCCGGCCTGTCGCAGGCCCAGATCGACCAGATCCTGCACCGCGCCCCCGACACCTACGGCCGCCTGGAGTCGGGCCGTTACCCCAACCCGCCCGCCGACCTGCTCCAGGACGTGGCCCGGCTGCTCGGCATGAACGAGCAGGAGTGGATCGCGCTCTGGCGGTACTGCCTGGGCCAGGACCCGCCGTTCCCCCTGAACTCGCAGTCCGGAGAGGAGATCCCCGGCGTGTGGCAAGAGGCTGTCGATGGCATCGGACACATGGCGTACGTCAATGACCGGTCGTGGAACCTGCTGGCCCACAACGAGCGCTGGACCGAGATGTTCCCCGGTCGGAGGGTTCCGCAGAACACCATGCGGTGGATGGCGCTCGACCCCGGCGCCCGGCAGACCCTCACCGACTGGGAGCATTCCTGGGCGCCGCTCGTGCTGCCCCAGCTGCGGGCGGCGCTGGCGGCCGACCCCACCGACCAGACGCTGACGCAGATCGAGAAGGAGGTCCTCGCGGACCCCCTCGCCGCAGGCATCTACAACCGGGCCAGCGCCTACCTCCATCTCGACGGTGACGAACGCCCCCTCAACCACGCGGTGCTCGGACCCGGCTGGGTGACGATGTGCGCCGCCCAGCCGATGGCCGCGCCGGGCGCCCGCATGATCATCCTGGTGTTCCACGCGGGCGAGAAGCGCCGCCACACCAGGACGCCGATGCTGCGTGCGAGGCAGGGTCAGTAGCTGGGGGTGCCGAGTGGGGTGCGATGGACTGCTCCGCCACACCAGGACGCCGATGCTGTGGGCGAGGCATGTCCGGTAGCTGGGGTGCCGGGTGGGGCGCTATGGGCTGCTCCGCCTAACCAGGACGCCGATGCTGCGGGCGGGGCAGTCCGGTAGCCGGGGTGCTGGGTGGGGTGGGCTGCTCCGCCTACAGCTCCCGGTGGACCTTGGTGTTGGAGGCCTGGGCGCGGGGGCGGACCACCAGGAGGTCGATGTTGACGTGGCTGGGCCGGGTGACCGCCCAGGTGATCGTGTCGGCGACGTCATCGGCGGTGAGCGGCTCGGCCACGCCCGCGTACACCTTGGCGGCCTTCTCGGTGTCGCCGCGGAAGCGGGTCGTCGCGAACTCGTCCGTCTTCACCATCCCCGGCGCGATCTCGATGACCCGCACCGGGCGACCCACGATCTCCAGACGGAGGGTTTCGGCGAGCACCCGGGCGCCGTTCTTCGCGGCGACGTACCCGCCTCCACCCTCGTAAGTGGCGTGGCCCGCCGTGGAGGACAGGATGACGACCGTGCCGTCGCCCGAGGCTTCGAGCGCGGGCAGTAGGGCCTGGGTGACGTTGAGCGAGCCGATGACGTTGGTCTCGTACATCTGCCGCCAGTCGTCCGGGTTGCCGGTGGCCACCGGGTCGGCGCCCAGCGCGCCGCCCGCGTTGTTGACGAGCACCCCGATCGTGCGGAACGCGGTGGCGAACTCGTCCACTGCCGCGCGGTCCGTCACGTCGAGCGCGTACGCCGTGGCCTGGTGCCCGGCCTCGTTGATCTCGGCGGCCAGCGCCTCGATGCGGTCCTTGCGGCGGGCGGTGAGCACCACGCGGTATCCGGCGGCGGCGAGCCGGCGGGCCGTGGCGGCACCGATTCCGCTGCTCGCTCCCGTGACGACGGCGATCGGGGTCCCGGCGGCAGTCATGTCGTGCTCCTCGCGCGTGTGGTGACCGGCGCTGCGGTCGAAGGTATGGCGGATGGCGGTGTGGTGGGTGGCGTGCGGCGGTGTGCTGGGTTGAGGGGGGTGGGCGGCGGTTGTGGGGGAGTGTGGTTAAAGGGGGCGGAGGTCAAAGGGTGGCGGCGGCGCTCGCGGTGAAGGGGTGGAGGTCAAAAGGGGCGGCGGCGCTCGCGGTTGAGGGCGGTGGTGGTCGGACGGCCGGGGTGAACGGGGCGCGGTCGAGGGGGGCGGTGGTGGACGGGTGGTTGAAGCCGGTGTGCGGCCAGGATAGGCGGGCCGAGGTGACGGGGCCGAGACGGGTGGGGAGGCCGGGGCGGGCGGCGTCGCAGGTGGGGGCGGCACTCAGCGGCCGCGCGGCGCGTACATGATCACAGCCATGCCCACCAGGCAGATCAGCGCGCCGGTGACGTCCCAGCGGTCGGGGCGGTAGCCGTCGGCGACCATGCCCCAGGCGAGCGAACCCGCCACGAACACACCGCCGTACGCCGCGAGGATCCGCCCGAACTCGGCGTCCGGCTGGAGCGTCGCCACGAAGCCGTAGATGCCGAGCGCGACGACTCCGGCACCGATCCAGATCCAGCCCCGGTGTTCCCTGACGCCCTGCCAGACGAGCCACGCCCCGCCGATCTCGAACAGGGCCGCCACGACGAACAGAAGGGCTGAGCGGGCTACAAGCATGCGCACAGGGTGGCACGGGACGGGGTGGCGTTCCGGGGAAATAAGGGGTGAAAGGTACCTTTCGCTCATGGTGGTTCGTGTGATGAACGGATTGATCAGGGCAGTTGGGGCGGGCAGAGCCGGGACGGCCGGAGCCGACGGGTGGGGCTGGACCGGCCGAGTAGGCGTGGTCGGCGCCATCCGTAAGGTCGGCCGAATCGGCAGGTCCAGCAGGTGGGGGAGGCCAGCGGCGGCTGGCGAACCTCGCGGGGTGGGGGCCGGGGCGCCTTGCGCGGCAGGGGCCGTGGTCGGAGCCGGAGTCCCTTGGGCGGCCGGGGTCGGGGCGTCTCGTGCCGCCGCGGCCGGGGCTGGAGCCGGGGTGCCTCGCCCCGGGGCTGGCGTGCCCCGCTCGGGCGGGTTCGGGGCCGGGGCCCCTCGCGGGGGCGGGGTCGGCGCTCGACGGCGGGCCGGGGCTCGCGGCACGCTGGCAACCGTTGCCGTCGCCGTGCTGGCGGCGGCGACACTGATCGCCACCGGCACGCCCAGCGGGGCGGTCGGCCACGATCGCGGTGTGGTGCCCGCTCCGGGGTCGGCCAGGGGCGTCGGGGCTGAGGCGGATGTGTCGTATCACGGTCACGTCTCCCTCTGGAACGGCCGGGTCGGTGTGTGGCTTGAGAGCGCGAACCACGGTCCTGCCGCGGTCTCCGGAACCACCGTGCGGCTGCGGTTCTCGGTGGCGCTTGAGCCCGGCGCCACCCTCCCTCCGAGCTGCTCGCGGACCGTCCCCTCGGTGGTGCAGTGCGGCACCGGCCCGATGCACGCGGCCGGGACCGGGGCCCAATTCGCCCTGGACGTACCGGTCGTCGGCACCCCGGCCCAGGTGACCGTCGACATCGGCACCGCCTGGAACGGCGGCCTGAGTGACCCCAATCCGGCGAACGACACCCACCGCGTGCTGGTACTGGCCACGGGCGACCCGTACACGTTCTGACCGGAGGGCCGCAGGGTGGCCTGTCGCCGCCGCGGTGGCCGACGCGTCCCGCGGCCCACCCCTGGGCGACGGCTCGCCCTCAGGCCCGCTCCCGGGTGACCCCTCAGGCGCGCCCCGGGCGACTGCTCGTACTCAAGCCCATACCCGGTGGCCCCTCAGGCGCGCCCCGTCCAGCGCGCGAGGGCCGTGTGCAGGCCGGGCGCGTCCGCGCGGTCGCTCGCCCAGGCCACGTATCCGTCGGGGCGGACGAGCAGCGTGCCGCGGCGGTCGCTCTTCCAGTGGGCGCATATCGCTCCCGAGGGTGCCGGCGCTTCGCCGCCCCGTGGAGTCACCAGGACGAACTCGCCCCGCCGCAGCACCTCGTAGAGGCGTCCCTCCGCGAGCTCCAGGTCGGGGGCGCGCTTTCCGGTGAGCGGGTGGGCTCCGCGTTCCTGGCCGTAGGAGATGGCGAGGCCGCTGATCATGCCGATGGCCCGGTTGGAAGCGGGTCGTACGGAGGCGACGATCCGGGTGAACAGTGAACGCGCCACGCGTTGCAGGGGGTTGTGGGCCATGGCGAGCCGGACGAGCGAGCCGCTGGTGCGCAGCACCGTCTTGCCGACCGGGTGGCGCTCCGTCTGGTAGCTGTCGAGAAGGGCCTCGGCATCAGGTGTGCGGCCCCGTAGCGCGGCGGCGAGCTTCCAGGAGAGGTTCGCGGCGTCCTGGAGGCCGGTGTTCATGCCCTGGCCGCCGGCGGGGGAGTGGACGTGCGCGGCGTCCCCGGCGAGGAAGACCCGGCCGACCCGGTAGTCGGGGGCCTGGCGCTCGTCGCTGTGGAAGCGGGAGATCCAACGGGCGTCGTGCATACCGTAGTCGGAGCCGAGAGCCTCGCGGGCGATGGTGCGGAGCTCGGCGAGGTCCACGGGCGCGCTGTCGGGGGCCTGGCGCTTCCGGTTCCACCCCATGACCCGGTAATAGCCGTCGCCGAAGGGGGCGATGAAGGCGAACGAGTCGCCCGAGCCGTTGACGGTGAGAAGCCCCTCCGGTTCTTCGGTGAGACGCACGTCCGCCAGCACGATCGAGCGGATCACGGACACTCCGGGGAACGGCAGTCCGAGCGCCTCGCGGACGCTGCTGTGCACGCCGTCGGCCCCGACGAGATAGCGGGCCCGGACCGTGGTGGGCCCCGCATCGGCGGTGCCGCGCAGCTCGGCCGTCACCCCCTCGGCGTCCTGGCGGAGGCTCAACAGCTCGGCCCCGTAACGGAATTCGGCACCCGCCGACAGGGCACGCTGCTCAAGCACCTGCTCCACCTCGTACTGCGGGGTGATCAACACGTACGGGAAACGCGAGCGCAAGCGGGTCATGTCGAGCGAGGCGCGGCCGAACAGGCGCAGGTGGTCGATCGTCCGGCCCCGCTTGACCAACTCGTCGGCCAAGCCGCGGGCGTCGAGCATTTCCAGCGTGCGCGCATGGACCGCGAAGGCGCGCGTCATATTGCTGACCCCGTGCGCGCGACGCTCGACCACCGTGACGTCCAGCCCCGCGGCCGCGAGGTCGCCGGCCAGGAGCAGCCCGGTTGGCCCCGAGCCCACGACGAGGACGTCGGTGGTGAAGGGGCTTTCGGGGCCGGTGGAGCGGGTGGAGCCGGTTGAGCCCGTGGTGCCGTTCATGGCTGCCTCCTGGGTGCCAACGCTCGTTGGTCAACGCTTGTTGGTCAACGCTTGTTGGCAAATGTAGAACCAACGCGGCTGGCTTGTCAACGCTTGTTGGCCTACGATTGTTGGCATGACGACCGAAGCCCCTGCTGGAGGCCCCCGCCGCACCTCCGGAGCCACCAAGGCCGCGATCCTGGAAGCCGCCCGAGAGCGCTTCGCGGCCGATGGTTACGAGCGCGCGACCATCCGGGCGATCGCCCGCGACGCGGGAATCGACCCGTCGATGGTGATGCGCTACTACGGGAACAAGGAGGGCCTGTTCGCCGCCGCCTCCGAAGTCGACCTGCGCATGCCGGCGTTGGGGGGACTGCCCGGCAAGCACATCGGCGCCGTGCTCGTCGGCCACTTCCTCGACCTCTGGGAGGCGGACGACGTGCTGGCGGCCATGCTCCGGGTCGCGGTCACCAACGCGGCGGGCGCCGAGCGAGTGCAGATGGTGTTCGCTGGGCAGCTCGTGCCGCTGGTCGCGGGCGTCTGCCCCGACCCCGCCGACGCCCCGCGCCGTGCCGCGCTGACCTCCTCGCAGATACTCGGCATGGCGTTGACCCGCTACGTGCTGCGCTTCCCGCCCGCCGTCGCCATGTCCCGCGAGGAGGTGATCGGCTGGCTGGCCCCCACGATCCAGCGCTATCTCACGGCCGAGGCCCCTTAGTCCGCGGCCGAATCCGGTCGTGCGCGGCCGGGTGCGACTCCCTGGCTGTGCCGCCTGCGTACCCATCGGGCGCGGGCTCGTTGAGCGCTGCCCTTATGCAAGCTCTGCGCCGTACACTTTCTGCATGGCACAGAAGAAAACCGGCAGCGATCGGGAGCACACCGACCGGGCCGGGCTGATGCGGGACCTGGGTGCCGTGTCGCGGCGCTACATGGCCTCGTACGCGCTCTTCAACCAGGCCCTGGCCGACCGCTTGGGGCTGCACCCCACGGATCTCCAGTGCCTCAACCTGCTGGGCCTGGAAGCCGGCCCCGTCACCACGGGCCGGATCGCCGAACTGACCGGGCTGACCACCGGTTCCGCGACCCGCCTGGCGGACCGCCTGGAGAAGGCCGGATATGTGACGCGGCGCCGGTGCACCCACGACCGCAGGAAAGTGCTCGTGGAGCTCGTGCCCGAAAAGATGGCGGAGCTCGGTAAGGTCTGGGGCCGCCTCAACGGTGTCTGGTGGCAGATGTTCGACGCGTACGAGGACGACGAGATCGCGCTCATCGCGACCCACATGCGCCGCACCGTGGAGATCGGCGCCGGCCAGATCGAACGCCTCAGGAGCGGCGAGTTCTGACGGACGGCCGCTGAGCTCTGGCGGAAGGGCGCCGGCCCAGGGACCGTTGCCTCATCCGGTCCGGTCCGCCGGGCAGGCCCGCCCCGCCCCGAACTCCCGTACCGCGTCGTCCACGATCGCCTCCAGATCGGCGTAGTGGGCGCCGCGCCAGTACACGCGCTCGCAGGCGGTGCACTCGGCGAAGACCTCGTACGTGGTGCGGGTGCCGTGCTCCAGACGTTCGCCCACCGCGTCCTTGTCGGCGCTTCGCAGCGGCGCGTTGCAGGCGGTGCAGCGGGTCCAGGGCGCGAGCGCGGGCGCGAACCGGCCCAGTACGTCCCGGAGTTGCTCCTGGGGGCGGTGGCTGTAGACGTACGCCCCGGCCCACAGCTCCCTGCGGTGCAACAGCCCCCGGTCCCGGGACAGCATGACGCGCTGCTCCCGCGCGGACAGCGCGGCGAGCGCCGGGTCGCCGATGTCCTCGCTCTCGTACGCCGCGTCGACGCCGAGCAGCCTCAACCGCCGGGCCAGCGTGCCGAGATGGACGTCGAGCAGGAAGCGGAGCGGGGCGCCCGGCACCTGCTGGGGGCGCTCGACGGCGCGCACCTCGACTGACTCACCGGCGGCCGGGATGTGGGAGACGGCGACCTCTCGGCCGTCGGCAAGCAACCGGCCGACCTCGGTGAGCGGGACGCCCAGCGATTCCACGACGTGGCCGAGCGTGGACGAGCCGTCGGTCACGACGGCGCTGCGCCCCTGGCGGCGCTTTGCCGGGACGAAAAGGCGCAGTTCGGGGGCGAAGTCGAGATGGATCTCCGGTCCGTTCACGCCGTCAGGATCGCATTGGTGCGGGCATCGGGCCAGGGATTTCCGGGTGCGCCCCGGTACTCGCGCCGGAGCACCGGAGGCACGGCCGCACTCGGTGCGGCACCGGGATCCCCTGAGCGAGCCGCCGGTGGGTCAGGGGCGGAAGGCGTCCACGTTCTCGCGGGCCCAGGACGCGAAGGTGCGGGCGGGATGGCCGGTCAGCTCTTCGACCGCAGTGGTCACCGCGTCGGGACGGCCTTCGCTCGCGGCGAAGTAGCTGAGCAGCGCGTCCGCGACACCCGGGGGCATGAACTCGGCCACCGACTGTTTCCAGGCCTCCCCGGTCACGGGGTTCACGGTGAGCGGCCGGCCGCTTGCCTCGGCGAGTATCGCGACCTGCTCGGCCGCGCTCAGGGAGGCGGGTCCCGTCAAGTGGTAGGCCCGGCCGCGCAGTTCGGGGGTGGTGAGGACGGCGAGGGCGGCTTCCGCGATGTCGGCCTCGTGGATGGGACTGGCCTGGGCCCCGGGGTAGGGGAGGTCCACGGTGCCGGTCGACTTGATCGACCACGACCAGCCCAGCGCGTTGCCCGAGAAGGCGCCAGGCTGCAGGAAGGTCGACTGGATGCCGGAGGCTTCGAGGGTGCGCTCGACAGCGCGGTGCATCGCCGCGATGGCGTTGGTGTCGGCGTCGGGCTGGAGGACGGAGCTGGAGGAGAGCAGCACGATGTGCTGGACGCCCGCGGCCTTCGCCTCGGCGAGGAACGCCTCGATGTGCTTGGGGTTGGCGTACAGGAAGACCGACTCGACTCCGGCCAGCGCGGCCGGGAAGGTCGCCGGGTCGTCGAGATCGCAGACGACGCGGTCCACGCCGTCCGGCAGGGTGAGCTTGTCGGGGCTCGCGGAGGCCGCGCGAACGGCGAGACCGCGCTCGCGAAGCAGCGGGATCAGGGTGGTGGCGACCTTGCCCCGGCTGCCGGTGATCAGAACCGTCATGGTGTAAATGCCCTTCGGATAAAGGAAGTTGATGCCTTACGGCAGGACTGGCGTGCAGAGAACGAGCGTACGTCGGTGATCGGCCGTCGCGGCGGTGACGGCGTTCCGGTCGAAGGCGTGAGACGACTGCGGTTGCGGATCGGACGCCTGCGTGAGGGCAGGCGGGCGACGGCTTCCAGCGGCTCGGTTCGCTGGTCTCCATTGGGCAAGATTCTGTATCGTGCAGAATCTGCGTTACGCAGATAAATATGCGGGATAGGCGCCTGCCCGTCAAGCGACTTCCGGGCGGCCCCCTGCGCGCCGCGCTGGTCCGGGGAACGCGGCCGCTCCAGGCCGGGGTACGTGAGCGAGGGTGCCGCGGGGAGCGGCCGGGGGGCGTCGCCTCTACCCTTCCCGCATGAAGATGATCGACCTTGAGCCGGGCGACCGGCGTTTGACGGACGACCTGCTGCCGGTGCTGCGCGAACTCCGCCCGCACCTCACCGAGGACCTCTTCGCCGAGATCTACGGGGAGGGGCACGGCCAGGGGCTGCGCTTCACTGCCGCGTACGGCGACGACGGGGTGTGCGTCGGCGCCGCCGGATGGCGGATCGTCGTCAATACGAGCGCGGTCCGCAAGCTGTACGTCGACGACCTGGTCACCGCCGCGACGGCCCGCTCCACAGGGGTGGGACATGCCCTGCTCACGTTCCTGGAGAGCCACGCGAGGGCGGCGGGCTGCACCTCCCTCAACCTCGACTCCGGGACTCATCGCACCGACGCCCACCGGTTCTACTTCCGCGAGCGCATGGCGGTGACGGCCTTCAACTTCGACAAGCGGCTGGACTGAGGCGCGCGGCGGAGGCCGCGGGTAGCGGATCGGCAGAGGGTTTGGCTTGTCACACACTGTGTCGGTCATGTTCAAAACTGTAAGCACCGGGTCTGACAACGGCCGGTGATCAGGGGCGGGAGCCGCCCGGACGCAGTGCCGAGGGCGGGGCGCCCAGTGTTGCCGTGAAGTCCCGTACCAGGTGGGCCTGGTCGGCGTAGCCCAGCTCGTCGGCCAGTCGGGCCCAGTCGATGGGGGCGTCCGATTCGGCGTGTTCCAGGGCCTCGTGGATGCGGTAGCGCAGCACGACCCACTTGGGGCCGACGCCCACACAGGCCGCGAAGAGGCGTTGCAGGGACCGGGCGGACAGTCCCGCCTCGCGGGCGAGCGCGTCGACCCGGCGCACCGTCCGGTCGTTGCGGATGCGGTCCACCAGCTCCATCGCGAGCCGCGCCTGCGGGTCGGGCTGTGGATCGAGGCCCAGCAGGAAGGCGTCGAGAGCCGCCACCCGCTCCTCGTCCCGGTCCGGCGAGAGGACGGCCGTGGGGTCGGCGGCCGGGAACACCGGGCCCGCCGGGATCACCCGGCCCGTCCACTCGGAGACGGGGAAGGCGGGCGCGAAGGGCCGGAAGCCGCCCGGCCGGAACTGGATTCCGCACACCCGTCCGCGGCCCGACAGCTTCCGGGTGTCCACGGCCAGGCCGACCCCCGAGAGTTCGAGGAAGTCGGGGCGCCCGTCGTCGTACCGCTGGAAGACCAGGTTGACGGAGGGGTGCGGCACCACGTGCGAGGCGTACGGCTGGGGCAGGTCCCAGTCGATCAGCCAGTAGTGCTCCAGGTACGGGCGCAGCGCGGGCGCCGGTTCGTGGCGGCGGAATCGTACGTGCGCGAAGAGGTCGGCGGCGTCGATGATGCCCCGGGTGTCACGCCGCGGTTCGGGGGTGCTCGCTGCCATGGGCCGATCCTACGGAGCCGTCGTCTCCTATGGAGTGATCGTCGCTCGCGGAGAGGCCGTCTCCTACGGAGTCGTCGTCTTCTGCGGCGTGGTCGTGCCGGGCGAACCAGTAGAGCGCCGCCGCGTACAGGGCGAGCACCAGGGCGAGCAGCGGGTAGTAGGCCGGCGGCAGCGCGGCCATGCCGATCAGCGGTCCCAGGGGCGAGAGCGGGAGCAGCAGTCCGGTGAGGGCGAGGAGGCCGGCCGTGACCGGGACTCCGCCGCCGCGTCCCGTACGCAGCAGGACCATGACCAGGGCCTGGGTCAGCAGGTTCTCCGTGAACCAGCCCGCGTGGAAGGCGGGTTCGGCGCGAGTGCTGCTCACCGCCCACACCAGCACCGCGAAGGTCGCGAGGTCGGCCGCGGCGTTCACGACGCCAAATCCGGTGACGGAGGCGAGGACTTCGCGCGGGCGCAGTTTCAGCGGGCGGCGCAGCGCCCCGGCTCGCGGGCGGTCGTACGCGAAGGCCAGCTGGGCGGCGTCGAAGCACAGGTTCTGGACCAGGACCTGGGACGGCAGCATGGGCAGGAACGGCAGCAGGAGTCCGGCGGTCAGCATCGCGATGACGTTGCCGAGGTTTGAAGAGAGAGTGATCCGCAAATAGCCGGCGATCACGGCACCGCTGCTGCGGCCCGCCATGATGGCGTGGTCGAGCGAGGTCAGATCCTTCGCGGCGAGAACGACATCGGCGCTCTCGCGGGCCACGTCCACCGCGTCGGGCGGGCAGATGCCGACATCGGATGCGCGCAGCGCGGGCAGGTCGTTGACGCCGTCGCCGAGGAATCCGGTGACATGTCCGCGCTCGCGCAGCACCCGTACGATCCGGGCCTTGTGCTCGGGGGAGCAGCGCGCGAAGACAGTACTACCTGCGGCGAGTTCGCCCGCTTCGGCGTCGGTGAGGGCGTCGAGCGAGGCGGCGGTGACGACCTCGCCGGGAGGCAGGCCCAGTTCGCGGCAGGCGCGGGCGGCCGTGCCGGGGTGGTCGCCGGTCAGTACCTTCACCGCGACCCCGCTGCGGATGAGCGCCGCGAGTGCCTCGGCCGCCGTCTCCGCCGTCGCGTCGCGCAGCCCGACCAGGCCCAGGAGGGTCAGTCCGCGCTCGTCCGCGGTGGTGTACGGGCGCGTGGTGGCGGGCCGGTCGGCCAGCGCCACGGCGAGGACGCGCAGCCCGTCCGCGGCCAGGCGGTCCGCGAGCGCGGCCGCGCGCTCCCGTTCGTCGGCACCGAGCACGCAGCGTTCCAGTACGTCCTCCACGCCGCCCTTGACCACCAGGGTGTGGCGGCCCAGCGCATGCGGGCTCCTGACGACGGCGGTGGACAGACGGCGTACCGGATCGAAGGGAAGGGCGGTGAGGGCGTCGTACTCCAGGGCATCGAGACCCTCGGGGAAGCGTTCCTCCGCGGCGTCCAGGAGGGCCGCGTCGAGGGCGTCCGACATGGGCAGTTCGGCGAGTTGCAAGGTCCACAGGCTGTTGACGGCGGCCCAGTGCAGTACGGAGTCGTCGGGCGTGCCGGACGTGTCGAGCGCGCAGTCGAGGACCGGCCGGTCCTGAGTCAGGGTGCCCGTCTTGTCCAGGCAGACGACATCGACGGCGCCAAGGTCGTGCAGCGCGGGCAGCCGCTTGACGATCACCTGGTGGGTGCGGGCCAGCGCGGACGCGCCGCGCGCCAGCGTGATCGTCACGATCACCGGCAGCATCTCGGGCGTGAGCCCGACCGCCACCGCCACGGCGAACGGCAGCGTCTCCAGGCCCCGGCCGCGGAGCGCCGCGTTGGCCATCAGAACCAGTGGCGGAGTGAGCAGCATGAAACGGATCAGGATCCAGGAGATGCCGTACACGGACCGGTCGAAAGCGGTCGTGCGTTGATCATTCCCGGGCAGCTTGTCGCCTGTCGCGAACCGGGTGTCGGCGCCCGTCGCGATCACCACACCGGTGCCGCTGCCGGAAGCCACACTGCTTCCCTGGAAGCAGACCTCGGGCCGGTCGAAGTCCCGGGCGCCGAGCGGCTGCTCGCGCGATGCGACGGACGGCCGGGACGACAGGGCGCTCGCCGAGTATGAGACGGGCACATCCGCCGGACCCGCGGGCCCACCAACCGGATGCGCGGCCGACTCGCTTGCCGGATGCGCGGGCTCGCTCACCGGCCATGCAGTCGGCGCGTCGAAGTCGGCGGGCGAACCGGAGGCGCGCGCACCCCCCGCACGTACGGGCTCGTCCACCGGATACTTGGACACCGGTGCGGACTCGCCGGTCAGCGCGGCCTGATGCATCGTCAGGCCGGTGGCCCGCAGCAGCCGCAGATCCGCCGGTACGAGATCGCCGGGGGCCAGCCGCACCACATCGCCCGGCACCACCTGATCCACCGGGATCTCACGCGCCACCGGCGCCGCGCTCTCGTCCGATCTGCGCAGCACGGTCGCGGTACTCGCCACCAACTCCCGCAGCCCCGCCGCCGAACGGTCCGCGCGGTGCTCACCGGCCGCCCGCAGCGCACAACTCACCACCACCAGAACCGCGATGACCGCGGCAGTGGCCCAGGCGGCGACCGCCGCGGAGACCAGCGCCAGACAGGCGAGGACGGCCGTGAACGGGTCCCGGAGGCTGCGGAGGAAAATAATCGGCAGGGAGGGAACCCGGCGGGTGGGCAGGACGTTTTCCCCATACCGCGCGAGTCGTTTTTCGGCCTCGGACTCCACCAGCCCCCGTGGCCCCGAGCCCAGCGAACGCAGCAGCTGCAAAGGAGTGCTCCTTGACAACTGCACAGACGAGAACCGCTCAGGCGCCCAGGTCACGGACGAGTCCTGACGGTCCCGGCAGCTTCACGCCCTCGCCCAGCCGGGCCACCAGCCAGCACACCATCTGAGCGACATCGGGATCATCGACGAGATAGACGACCCGGCGACCCTCCCGCCGGGACCGTACGAGCCCCGCGAGTTTCAGCTTCGCCAGATGCTGACTGACGGCCGGCAACGCACCGCCGACCCTCTCTGCAAGACCCGACACATCGGACTCGCCATGGCTCAGCATCCACATGATGTGCAGCCGCGCGGGCGAGGCAAGGAGTCCGAAGACCCCCGCTGCCTCACCGAGCACCTCCGCCGACGGGTCGGTGCTGCTCGTCGTCACCCTCGCCTCCCGTCTCCTTGGTGCGGTGGCTGCTCCTGCCGCCCCGGGCAGCCAGTCTAGGGGCGCCGAGTCACAGCGACACGAGGGTTACCTCGGTCGCCTTCACGCTCGACCATACGGCCGCGCCGTCCACAAGGCCCAGCTCCAGCGCGGCTTCCGGGGTGATTTCCGCGATCAGGTCGGGCGCCTCGGCCGATCCGATGAGCACCCGCAGCCTGCTCCCGCTCGCCGTGATCTCCCGCACAGTGCCGGACCAGACGTTGCGGGGGCTGCCATCGGGGCGCTTGCGGTGCACCGACACCGACTCCGGCGCGATGATCGCCAACGCCCGGCTGCCTTCCGGCAGTTGCTCGGCCGCCACGATCCGCCCGCCGCCGGACAGCGCGAGCCCGTCGCCGTTCGCCTCCCCTGCCCAGGCATTGCGCCCCAGCATCCGGGCCACCCACGGGGAGCGCGGATTCCGGGTGACCTCGGAGGGCGGCGCGTCCTGAAGGGTTCGCCCGGCCTCAAGGACGAGGACCCGGTCCGCCAGCGAAACCGCCTCGACCGGATCGTGGGTCACGATCAGGCAGACCCCGCCGAACCCGTCGAGGTGGGTGCGCAGCGTGTGCCGGACATGGGCCCGGGTCGTCTGGTCGAGAGCCGCGAGCGGCTCGTCCAGGAGCAGCAGCCGGGGACGGGCCGCGAGGGCCCTCGCCAGCGCGACGCGCTGCGCCTGGCCGCCGGAGAGCTGGGCGGGCTTGCGCTGGGCGAGGTGGCCGACGCCCAGCCGGTCCAGCCAGTGCTGAGCGTTGGCACGTGCCTCCGTGCGGGAGACGCCCTGAGCGCGCAGCCCGTACGCCGTGTTGGCGAGCGCGGTCAGATGCGGGAACAGCGCGCCGTCCTGGGGGACCCAGGCGACTCCCCGTTTGTGCGGCGGCAGCGCGGTGGCATCGAGGTCGCCGAGGCGAAGTTCGGCATGGGCGCGCGGGGTGAGGCCGAGCAGGGCACGTAGCAGGGTGGTCTTGCCGGCGCCGTTCTCGCCGACGACCGCGATGGTGGTGCCGGGTTCGGCGTCCAGGGTCAGCACATTGAAGCCGGAGATCTCGGCGTGCAGCCCCCAACTCGGCGTTGATTCAGGCGTGTTGACGCCATCCGCGGCCGTGTTCCCGTGTCCGTCACTGGGGTTGTCCGCGCCGGTGCGTACGGAACCGGCCGCCCTCAGGGATGCGGGGATGGAACCCGGCTGTCCCGATAGATCCTGCTCCGCGGTGTCCGGGAGCGGGGCGGTGCCGGGTGAGCCACCGCCCAGCGAGGCGGGGCCGGTCCAGCGGCCGCGCAGGGCCACGAGTACCGCCATCGCGATGACCAGCAGGAGAAGAGAGACGGAGGTGGCGGCCTGCGGGGAGTCCTGGAGGAGGAGGTAGACCCGGAGGGGCAGGGTCTGGGTGGTGCCGGGGAGGTTGCCGGCGAAGGTGATCGTCGCGCCGAACTCGCCGAGCGCGCGGGCCCAGGTGAGCGCCGCGCCCGCGGCGAGACCCGGCGCGACCATGGGCAGGGTCACGGTGAGGAAGACCCGCAGCGGGGACGCGCCGAGCGAGGCGGCGGTCTCCTCGTAGCGAGGCCTCAGTCCGCCGAGCGCGCCTTCCAGACTGATCACCAGGAACGGCATGGCGACGAAGGTGGCGGCGACCACCGCGCCGGAGGTGTGGAAGGGGAGGGTGATGCCGAAGGTGTCCTCCAGCCAGGGGCCGAGCAGGCCGCGTCGGCCGAAGCCGAGCAGCAGCGCCACGCCGCCCACCGTCGGCGGCAGCACCATCGGCAGCAGGACGAGCGAACGCACCAGGGCCTTGCCGGGGAAGTCGACGCGGGCGAGCAGCCAGGCCAGCGGCACACCGAGAAGAAGGGAGAGGCCGAGCGCCCAGAAGGAGACGACCAGCGAGAGGCGCAGGGCTTCGGTGGTATCGGGGTCGGTCAGGTCCGTGCCGAGTTCACCCCACGAGGTCTGCGCCAGGATGCCGATAAGGGGCATCAGCAGCAAAGCGATCGCGAGCAGCGCGGGCACCCCCAGCGCGACGGGCGTGCGCGGGCGAGTACGGGTGCGGCTGCGAGTCATGGCTGGCCCCGGTGTGCTGGTGGGTACGGCGGTTTGGTGGCCACGGTGTCCTGACGGTCAGGGTGTCCTGACGGTTGCGGCGCCTTCGTGGGTCCGGCGTCCTGGCGGCTGCGAGTCATGACGGGCTCCGGTGCCGTGAGGGGTACGACGGCTGCATCGCGACCGTGCCCTGAGGGGTGTGGCGGCTTCATCGACACCGTGCCCTGATGGCGCCGCACGGGCGACCTCCCGGACGGGGGAACGTCACGTCGCTCCCGACTGGAGGCTGCCCGTCCCCCTGTGTACGGGCAGACCCCATGCGGGAGTTGTGGCTCCATCAGGGAGTTGTGGTTACGGCTTCTGGAAGCCCGCGTCCT
Source organism: Streptomyces sp. NBC_01431 (assembly GCF_036231355.1). Classification (NCBI taxonomy): domain Bacteria; kingdom Bacillati; phylum Actinomycetota; class Actinomycetes; order Kitasatosporales; family Streptomycetaceae; genus Streptomyces; species Streptomyces sp. NBC_01431. The sequence goes on along the minus strand of NZ_CP109496.1, from coordinate 3,520,504 downwards.
GGAGGATCTTCTGCGCCTCGGGGGAGGACAGCCACTTCACGAACGCGGCCGCGGCGTCGGCGTTCTTCGAGGTCTTGAGGGTGGCGGCCGGGTACTGGGCGACGGCGTTCTGCGCGTCGGGGATGTCGACCGTGTCGACCTTGCCCTTGGCGGAGGAGGCGTCGGTCTTGTAGACGATGCCTGCGTCGGCCTCCCCCAGCTCGACCTTGCTCAGTACCGCGCGCACGTTCGGCTCCTCGGAGACCGGCTTGACCGTGATCTTCTGGGCGTCGAGGACCTGCTTGCTGTAGCGGCCGACCGGTACCTCGGGAGCGGCGAGGACGACCTTCAAGTTGGTCCCGGACAGGCTCTTGAGGCCTTCGACCTTCTTCGGGTTGCCCTTGCCGGTCGCGATGACCAGACGGTTCTTGGCAATGACGGACGGACTGTTGGTGTCCGCCTTCAGGCCGTCCATGGTCTTGGTGTCGGCGGTGACCAGCGCGTCGGCGGGGGCGCCCTGCTTCACCTGTGCGGCGAGTTCCTGCGAACCGGCGAAGGAGAACTTCACCTTGGTTCCCGGGTGCTCCTTCTCGTACGCCGCGCCCGCCGCCTTGAAGACGTCGGTGAGCGACGACGCGGCGAGGACGGTGAGCTGCGCCGCGGGCACCGAGTTGGAACTGCCGGACGGGGAGGCGGCCTTGGTGTCGCCGCTTGACTTGCCGCTGCCACACGACGCGGCCAGCGGAATGAGCAGGGCGGCGGAGACGGCCGCCGCGGCGGCGCGGCGGCGCGTGGTGCTGAGAGCCATGACAGGCATGGGTGGAACTCCTTCGGATGCTTTGTCGAGCCGCGCCGGGAGGTGAGGGTTCCCCGCTTGAAGCGGTGAGAGAGTTCGGGGAAGGGCGACGCCGCGGGGGACGTACTGGGGTGGCCTTGGTTCCGGCCGGGGGCGTGTCGGGCGGGGCGTGGCCCGGATCGCGAGCTCGCGACTCCGCCGGGCACCTCTAGGTGCGGTCGATGTGCACGCTGGTGGATTTCACCCGTGCGGTGGCCTGCATGCCCACCTCCAGGCCCAGCTCTTCGACGGCCTCCCGGGTCAGGAGGGAAACCAGCCGGTGCGGACCGGCCTGGATCTCGACCTGGGCCGCGACATCGCCGAGCTTGACGGCGGTGACGATGCCGGGGAAGGCGTTGCGGGCGGAGGTGTAGGGCTCCTCGTCCTCGCCGCTGGAGGACTGGCCGACCTCGATGGAGAAAGCGGCCAGATCCCGCCCGTCGATGAGTCGGCGGCCGCCCTCGTCACGGTGGGTCGTGACGCGGCCGCCGTCGGCCCAGCGGCGCACGGTGTCGGGACTGACGCCGAGCAGACGCGCTGCCTGGCCGATGGTGTAGGACTGCATGTGCGACAAGATAAGCGTCATTAGCCCGCATATACAAAGGATCCGTCGGAAGATACGTCGCAGATGCGAAGCCAGGTGGATGAAGGTCCAGAAGCCGGATGGGCGAAGGTCCAGGAGTCAGGTCGACCCAGGTTCAAGGGGGCGCTGGCAGCCCGGGGTGCGGCCCCGCGCGACGGGTCCGCTGGGTGCTCAGGTGCAGCCGCTCGGGGCGAGAGTCAGCTGATCAGGGCCACACGAGGCAGTAGGCCTGATGGCCCGCGTCGTGCAGGCGGTGGCTGAAATCCTGCCATTCGTGCAGGAGTTGGTAGACGTTGAAGGCGTCACGCGGGCCGCCGCGGTCCGGGACGGTGGACCAGATGAAGGCGGCCGCGCCGACGGACTCCTCGCCGACGCCGCGCAACGGGTCGACGACGGTCATGGGGAGCTTGACCACCGCGTAGTCGGGGTGCAGGACGACCAGTTCCAGGGGCGGCACCTTGTGCAGCGGTATGCCCTGGATGCCGGTGAGGACCATCGCGGCCACCGTCTCCGGCTTGATCTTGGTGAACATGCCGCCCATGCCCAGCTCGTCGCCGCCGAGTTCCTCGGGGCGCATGGTGACGGGCACCCGGGCCGCCGTGGCGCCGTCCGGGGCACCGAAGTACTTGTAGGTCACCCCCATGCGGCCACTCCCGTTCCCCGCCCCTGCGCCGCCCCCGACCCGTTCGATCCGGTCCTGGGCGTCGCGTCGCCGGTGCCGTCCCCGACGGTGGGCGCGCTCGGGACCCCGGTCGTCGGTCCCTTCGCCCAGTCCGCCACCGCGATGCATATCCTTCACCCGACTGCTTGTAGCCCGACTGCTTTGTAGATGGCGCGGCCCCCACCGCGCAACCCGATGATCCGCCGATGCAACTCGATCATCTGCGGATCATCGTGTCATTGACCTCCCCCGCGCGGGTGCGGTGAAACACCAGTCCGCAAGAACGTCCGGCCCTCTGCCACCATGGCGTGTGTGAGCTATCCGTACGAATACGACGCCCCAGTTTCGCAGAACCTCTTCGACCGCGCTTCCGCCGTGACGCCCGGCGGCGTGAACTCCCCGGTCCGTGCCTTCCGTGCCGTGGGCGGTACGCCCCGGTTCATGGTGTCCGGTACGGGTCCCTACTTGACCGACGCCGACGGCCGCGAGTACGTCGACCTGGTGTGTTCCTGGGGTCCGATGATCCTCGGGCACGCGCACCCCGAGGTCATCGCCGCCGTGCAGGAGGCCGTCGCACGCGGTACTTCCTTCGGTACGCCGGGCGAGGGCGAGGTCGCGCTCGCCGAGGAGATCGTGGCCCGGGTCGAGCCGGTCGAGCAGGTCCGCCTGGTGTCCTCGGGCACCGAGGCGACCATGTCCGCGATCCGCCTCGCCCGCGGCTTCACCGGCCGCGCCAAGGTGATCAAGTTCGCCGGGTGCTACCACGGTCATGTGGACGCGCTGCTGGCCGCCGCCGGTTCCGGGGTCGCCACCTTCGGCCTTCCCGACACCCCCGGGGTGACCGGTGCGCAGGCCGGCGACACGATCGTGCTGCCCTACAACGACCTGGACGCGGTGCACGCCGCCTTCCACGCGCACCCCGGCGAGATCGCCTGCGTCATCACCGAGGCGTCGCCCGGCAACATGGGCGTCGTACCGCCCCGGGACGGCTTCAACGCGGGGCTCAAGGCGGCCTGTGCGAAGAACGGCGCGCTGTACATCTCCGACGAGGTGATGACCGGGTTCCGTACGTCCAAGGCGGGCTGGTTCGGTGTCGACGGCGTCACCCCCGACCTGATGACCTTCGGCAAGGTCATGGGCGGCGGCTTCCCGGCCGCGGCGTTCGGCGGACGTGCCGACGTCATGGGCCACCTCGCCCCGGCCGGCCCCGTCTATCAGGCGGGCACCCTCTCCGGGAACCCGATCGCCACCGCCGCCGGTCTCGCCCAGCTGCGGCTGCTCGACGACGCGGCGTACGCGAAGGTCGACGCCGTCTCCCGTGAGATCCAGGCGCTGGTCACCGGCGCGCTCAGCAAGGAGGGCGTGGCCCACCGGCTGCAGACCGCGAGCAACATGTTCTCGGTCTTCTTCACGGCCGACGAGGTCCGTGACTACGACGACGCGAAGAAGCAGGAAGCCTTCCGCTTCAACGGGTTCTTCCACTCGATGCTGTCGCAGGGCGTCTACCTGCCGCCGTCGGCCTTCGAGTCCTGGTTCGTGTCGACCGCCCACGATGAGCGCGCGATCGAGCGCATCGCGGCCGCGCTGCCCGCCGCCGCCCGCGCCGCAGCGGAGGCCACCGCATGAGCGAGAGCAAGAACTACAGCGGGAACGACAGCAGGAACGACATCACCGTCGTGCACCTCATGCGCCACGGTGAAGTGCACAACCCGGACGGGGTGCTCTACGGGCGCCGGGCGGGGTACCACCTCTCCGAGCTCGGCCGTCAGATGGCCGACCGGGTCGCCGAGCACCTCGCGGGCCGGGACGTCACCCATGTCGTCTCCTCGCCGCTGGAGCGCGCCCAGGAGACGGCGACGCCGATCGCCAAGGTGCACGGTCTCGACCTGGCCACCGACCCGCGGCTCATCGAGGCGGGCAACGTCTTCGAGGGCAAGACCTTCGGGGTCGGCGACGGCGCGCTGCGCAAGCCTGCCAACTGGAAGCACCTGACGAACCCGTTCAGGCCGTCCTGGGGCGAGCCGTACGTCGAGCAGGTCGTGCGGATGATGGGCGCGCTGGACGCCGCGCGCGACGCGGCTCGCGGTCACGAGGCGGTGTGCGTCAGCCACCAGCTGCCGATCTGGATCGTGCGCAGCTTCGTGGAGAAGCGTCGCCTGTGGCACGACCCGCGCAAGCGGCAGTGCACCCTGGCCTCGCTGACCAGCTTCACCTATCAGGGTGACCGGATCGTCTCCGTTGGCTACAGCGAGCCCGCCCGCGATCTCGTACCGGCGCATCTGCTCGCCGGCGCCAAGCCGGTCAAGGGCAAGTCGAAGGCCTTCGGCGCCTGACGCCTCCGGCTGGCCGGCGCCCCCGGCCAGCCCGTCGGCCCCGATCCGCCGATCGCAACCCATCGGCGCCCAGCCCGCCCCTCACAACCCGCCGCCCCAACTGGCCCGGCCACCTGAGTCGTTCACGGGACCCCACGCCCGCCCCTTCGGCCCGAACCACCCCCGCCCCTTCGGGCCGAACCAGCATCTCGTACGGTTTAAGAAGATTTGTGCGAGCCGTATGGAACCATCCCAGTTTCACCCGGCATCTCACAGATTGCCCAACTGTGGTGACGCGCTTGGGCTTCGAGGACGACGAGACGACGGTGCGAAGCGATGGGAACGGACGGGCTTATGCGGGAGATCGGCCGGAACGTCAGCCGAAGGGGCATGCTGGGACTGGGTCTGGGAGCCGCAGCGGCGGCCGGCCTGGCCGGCTGCGGCACTTCGGGCGGTAGCGGGTCAAGTGGCAAGGGTGGCGAGAGCGGTGACGCGGCCGCCAAAAAGGCCGACGCGAAACTGATAGGCGACGGTTCCACATCGGACACCGGCAAGCAGCCGCACCAGCCCGACAAGCCCGTCCCCCTCGAACCCGGACAGACCCCGCCGCAGTTCGTGGTCTTCTCCTGGGACGGCGCCGGCGAGGTCGGCAACGGCCTCTTCCCGCGTTTCCTCCAGCTCGCCAAGGACCACGGCGCGGGCATGACGTTCTTCCTGTCCGGGCTGTATCTGCTGCCCGAGGACAAGAAGCGCCTCTACCGGCCGCCGAACAATCCCGTCGGTGCCTCCGACATCGGCTACCTCTCCGACCCGCACCTCAAGGAGACGCTGAAGTGCGTCCGCCAGGCGTGGAACGACGGCCATGAGATAGGCACCCACTTCAACGGCCACTTCTGCTCCGGGCGCGGCACCGTCGAGCACTGGACCCCGGCCCAGTGGCAGAGCGAGATAGACCAGGCGATCGACTTCGTCACCCACTGGAAGACCAACACCGGTCTGACGGACGAGGACCCGCTGCCGTTCGACTACCGGCGCGAGCTCGCCGGTGGCCGCACGCCCTGTCTGCTCGGCCAGGACAACCTGCTGCCCACCGCTCAGAAGCTGGGCTGGCGTTACGACGCCTCCTCGCCCGGCGGCACCCAGGTGTGGCCGGTCAAGCGGCACGGCCTGTGGGACCTGCCGCTCCAGCAAATACCCTTCCCCGGGCATTCCTTCCAGGTCCTGTCCATGGACTACAACATCCTCGCCAACCAGTCGAAGAATTCGACCAAGGCGCCGCCGGCCAACTATCCCGGCTGGCGCAAGCAGGCCACCGAGGCGTATCTCGCGGGATTCAAGCGCGCATACGAAACCAATCGCGCGCCGTTCTACATCGGAAACCACTTCGAGGAGTGGAACGGCGGCATCTACATGGATGCCGTGGAGGAGGCGTTCAAGGGCATCGTGGCGCAGCGGGACGAGAAGAAGGATGTGAGGCTCGTCTCCTTCAAGCAGTACGTGGACTGGCTCGACGTCCAGGACCCGAAGGTGCTCGCCAAGCTCCGTACGCTCAACGTGGGAGAGGCCCCCGCCGGTGGCTGGAACACGTTCATGAAGTCTGTTTAGACGTTCCTGACAAGGGGCTTTCCGGGCAGTCAGGGGGGCGCGGAAGATCCCCGGAACCGCCATGCGAAACTTTTCACATGTCCGTGAGTCCTGCCTTTCGACGCCGTCGCCCGCTGACGCTGGCCGCGGCTGCCGCGGCCGCCGGTGCGCTGACCCTGACGGCCTGCAGTTCCGGCGGTACGTCCGGTGGCTCCGGTGACACGAAGTTCGTCACCGGCACCGGCGGAATCTCCACCGTGGCCAAGGGCGACCGCCAGAACGCCCCCGAACTGTCCGGCGACACCGTCGACGGCAAGCAGTTCGACGTCGCCAGTCTCAAGGGCAAGGTCGTCGTCCTGAATGTGTGGGGCTCGTGGTGCGCGCCCTGCCGGGCCGAGGCGCCGTATCTGGCCAAGGTCTCCAAGGAAACGAAGGCCAAGGGCGTCGAGTTCGTCGGCATCAATACCCGTGACACGGACAAGGGCCCGGCCCAGCAGTTCGAGAAGCAATTCGGTGTCGACTATCCGAGCCTGTACGACCCGATCGGCAAGCTCATTCTGCGTTTCCCGAAGGGCAGCCTGAATCCGCAGGCCATTCCCTCGACCATCGTTCTCGACCGGAACGGAAAGATCGCCGCGCGCGCCCTCATGGCGCTGGACGACGCCAAGCTGCACCAGATGATCGACCCGCTGATCGCGGAGAAGTGATCCTGTGATGGCACTGGCCGCCGTCGGCTCAATGAACGAGACGGTCTTCAGCGGGGCCCTGCTCGTGGCCCTGCCCGTCGCCGTACTGGGCGGCCTCGTCTCGTTCTTCTCGCCGTGCGTACTGCCGCTGGTCCCCGGCTACCTCTCGTACGTCACCGGAGTCACCGGCACCGATCTGGCCGAGGCGCGGCGCGGCCGGATGGTCGCGGGCGCGAGCCTGTTCGTCCTCGGCTTCACCGCGGTCTTCGTCTCCGGTGGCGCCCTGTTCGGCTACTTCGGCAAGAACCTCCAGGACTACGGGGACACGCTCTCCAAGGTCCTCGGGGTGCTGATGATCCTGATGGGCGTCTTCTTCATGGGGCTCATGCCCTGGATGACGCAGCGCGAATTCCGTTTCCACAAGCGGCCGGTGACGGGTCTGGCGGGGGCGCCGCTGCTCGGCGCGCTCTTCGGCATCGGCTGGACGCCGTGCCTGGGGCCGACGCTCACCTCGGTGAACGCGCTGGCGATGGACCAGGCGAGCGCCGGCCGCGGGGCGATACTGACCGTCGCGTACTGTCTCGGCCTCGGACTGCCGTTCGTGCTCGCGGCGGTCGCCTTCCGCAAGGCGCTCGGCGCCTTCGGCTGGGTCAAGAGGCACTACGTATGGGTGATGCGGGTCGGCGGCGGCATGATGATCGTGACCGGTGTGCTGCTGCTGACCGGGGCCTGGGCGGAGCTCGTCCAGCAGGTGCAGAGCTGGTCCCAAGGCTTTCAGGTGGGTGTCTGACGCATGAGCAAGACCGAATCGACTCCGGAGCCCGACCTCGGTGAGGCCGGGGCGGAGCCCGACCTCGGCGCGGCCGGGGCCCAACTCTCGACCGCCCCCACCGAGGAACGGTCCAACGGGCCCGTCGGCATCGGCGTCTTCGGCTGGATCCGCTGGTTCTGGCGGCAGCTGACCTCGATGCGGGTCGCGCTGATCCTGCTCTTCCTGCTGTCGCTCGGCGCCATCCCCGGCTCGCTGATCCCGCAGACCAGCGTCGACGAGATGAAGGTCGCCGACTTCCAGAAGCGGCACGACACCATCTCGCCGATCTACGAGAAGCTCGGCCTGTTCCACGTCTACAGCTCGGTGTGGTTCTCCGCGATCTACATCCTGCTGTTCATCTCGCTCATCGGCTGCATCGTGCCGCGCACCTGGCAGTTCGTCGGCCAGCTGCGCGGTCTGCCGCCGACCGCGCCCGGCCGCCTGACCCGTCTTCCCGCGTACACGACCTGGCGCACCGACGCCGAGCCCGAGCAGGTCCGCGAGGCCGCGCTTGCGATGCTCAAGAAGCGCCGTTTCCGGTCCCGTATCAGCGGGGACGCGGTCGCCGCCGAGAAGGGCTATCTGCGCGAGGCCGGCAACCTGCTCTTCCATGTGTCGCTGATCGTGATCCTGGTGGCGTTCGCCACCGGCCAGCTCTTCAAGTCGGAGGGCCACAAGCTCGTCGTCCAGGGCGACGGGTTCTCCAACACGCTGACCCAGTTCGACGACTTCAAATCCGGCTCGCTCTTCAACACCGAGGACCTGGCGCCGTTCAGCTTCACCCTGGACCGGTTCGACGCGACCTATGAGCGCACCGGGCCCGAGGTCGGCACGGCTCGCGAGTTCAAGGCCCACCTCACCTACTCCGAGGGCGCCGACGGCAAGCCCCAGGGCAAGACCGTCGAGGTCAACAAGCCGCTCGACGTGGACGGGTCGAAGGTCTACCTGCTCGCGCACGGCTACGCGCCGACGGTCACCGTGAAGGACGGCCGCGGCCAGGTCGTCTTCCACGGTGCGGTGCCGCTGCTGCCGATGGACAACAACCTCACGTCCAGCGGCGCCATCAAGGTGCTCGACGGCTACCGCGACGCCAAGGGCAACAAGGACCAGCTCGGTTTCGCCGCGTTCTTCGTGCCGACCTTCGGCGGCAAGGGCACCGGCCAGATGTTCTCGCAGTTCCCCGCCCTCGACTTCCCGGTCCTCAACGTCGGCGCCTACCACGGCGACCTCGGCGTGGACTCGGGCCTGCCCAAGAACGTGTACCAGCTGGACACCAGCAGCCGGTCCATCAAGCCCTTCAAGGACGCCCAGGGCAACATCCTCAAGAAGCTGCTGCTGCCGGGCGAGAGCCTGGACCTGCCCGACGGTGCCGGGTCGATCACCTTCGACAAGGGCCCCGGCGCGATCAAGCAGTGGGCGAGCTTCCAGATCTCCCACCAGCCGGCCAGCGGGCTCGCCCTCACCGGCGCGATCGGTGCCATCGGCGGACTCGCCGGCTCCCTGTTCATCCAGCGGCGCCGGATCTGGGTCCGGGCCGTCAGGGGGGACGACGGGGTCACCGTCGTAGAGATGGCCGGACTCGGCCGCAGCGAGTCCGCGAAGCTACCCGAGGAGCTGGCCGATCTCGCGGTCACGCTCATCCCGCAGGCGCCGACCGCGCCGGATCCCGAACCCGAATCCTCAGTTGTTCCTGCCGAAGGGGCTGAGAAGTGAATCTCGCCGCCGCCACCAATGAGAGCCTGGCGCACACCAGCAACTACCTGATCTATTCGTCGATGGCCGTGTACCTGCTGGCCTTCTTCGCCAACATGGCCGAGTGGCTCTTCGGCAGCCGCAGCAAGGTCGCCCGCACGGCGGCCGCGCTGACCGGCGCCGGGCAGGAAGCCCAGGACGCCGGCACGGTCAAGGTCGAGGTCGCCACCAAGAACGGCGGCACCGCCGTCCTGGAGCGCCCCAAGATCGTGACGCGGTCCGTCTCCGGCGCCCGCGACGTCCCGGACGGCCCCGGTGCCTCCGGCGGTGACGAGAAGGGCGACCTCTACGGCCGCATCGCCGTCTCGCTGACGGTGCTCGCCTTCCTCATCGAGTTCTCCGGTGTGCTGACCCGCGCGCTGTCCGTGCAGCGGGCGCCGTGGGGCAACATGTACGAGTTCAACCTGACCTTCTCCACGGTCGCGGTCGGCGTGTACCTCACGCTGCTCGCCCTGAAGAAGAACATCGGCTGGCTCGGACTTCCGCTGGTCACCACGGTCCTGCTCGACCTCGGCCTCGCGGTCACCGTCCTCTACACCGCCAGTGACCAGCTCGTACCCGCGCTGCACTCGTACTGGCTGTGGATCCACGTCTCCACCGCGATCTTCTGCGGCGCGGTGTTCTACGTGGGCGCGGTCGCCACGATCCTCTACCTGTTCCGCGACAAGTACGAGGCCAAGCTTGCCGAGGGCGGTCAGCCGGGCAACTTCGCGACCTCGGTCATGGAGCGCCTCCCGGCCGCCGCCTCGCTCGACAAGTTCGCCTACCGCGTGAACGCGGCCGTCTTCCCGCTGTGGACGTTCACGATCATCGCGGGCGCGATCTGGGCAGGCGACGCCTGGGGCCGCTACTGGGGCTGGGACCCCAAGGAGGTCTGGTCCTTCATCACGTGGGTCGCGTACGCCTGCTACCTGCACGCCCGCGCCACCGCCGGATGGAAGGGCCGCAAGGCCGCCACCCTCGCGCTGATCGCGTTCGGCTGCTGGCTGTTCAACTACTACGGCGTGAACATCTTCGTGAACGGCAAGCACTCCTACGCGGGCGTCTAGTCCTCTGCGGAGAGACACTGGTGCCATGACCGAGTCTCTTGGTTATGGCACCAGCGCGTTCGAGGACGGGGCCTGGCTGCTCCACTACGAGCTCCATCTGCCACACCCCGTTGACCAGGTCTGGGCGGCCGTCGCGACGCCCGGGGGACTGCCCGGCTGGCTCGCCGCCGCCGATGTCCTCGAACCCCGGCTCGACGGCGCGGTCACGCTGCGCTGGCTGAACGACGAGGGCGACGGGGTGCACAGCGGGACCGTCACGGCCTGGGACCCCGAGCACGTCGCCGAGTACACCATCGACCTGCACGGCCGCATCCGCTTCCACCTTGAACCGGAGGGCGCGCACGGCACGGTCGTCCGGTTCACCAATGAGTTCCCCGGCAGCGAGACGCTGCGCCTGGACTGCCTCGCCGGCTGGCACAACCACTTCGAGTTCCTCGCCGACGCGCTGGACGGCCGCCCCAAGGACTGGTCGTCCTGGTCGAAGGAGCGGTGGCAGGAGCTGAGGGACGTCTACGTCGACCGCTCGTAGCGGCGTCCGCGAGGCGCGGTGGCCCTACGGCTCGTCCCGGTCCACGTCCTTGTTCAGCGACGCCAGGAACTCGGGGTTGTCATCGGGCGCGACGTACCGCGCGGGCGCGCGCCGCACCTTGCCCGCCAGCAGCCAGGCGACCGGGCCGACGAGGACCTCGCCGAAGAGCAGCACGACGATGATCCACGCCACCTTGGGCAGGCCTTTGACGTCCTGTTCCGGAGTGTTCAGGCAGTCGATGAACGCGTAGATCCACAGCGCCAGGACCAGCAGGAACGGCAGATACCTGAGCATGGCGTGACGGTCCCCCCGGGAGCGGTTGCGGGCCGTGCCTCGGCCCCGGTGACCGGCCCAGGGTATCGGGTGCCCGATACTTGACCCCATGGCTTACGACGATCTCCGCTCGCTGCTCAGGGCGCTGGAGCGCGAGGGCGACCTCAAGCGCATCAAGGCCGAAGTCGACCCGCACCTCGAAGTCGGCGAGATCGTCGACCGGGTCAACAAGGCCGGCGGCCCGGCGCTCCTGTTCGAGAACGTCAAGGGCGCCGCCATGCCGCTCGCGATGAACGTGTACGGGACCGACCGCCGCCTGCTCAAGGCGCTCGGGCTGAAGTCGTACGAGGAGATCAGCGACAAGATCGGCGGGCTGCTCAGGCCGGAGCTGCCGCAGGGGTTCGTCGGGGTCCGGGAGGCCTTCGGCAAGCTTGGCTCGATGGTGCACGTGCCGCCGAAGAAGGTGAAGCAGGAGAGCGCGCCCGTCCAGGAGGTCGTGCTCACCGGCGACGACGTCGACCTCGACCAACTGCCCGCGCTGTTCACCTGGCCCGAGGACGGCGGCTCCTTCTTCAACCTGGGTCTCACCCACACCAAGCACCCCGAGACGGGCGTGCGCAACCTGGGCCTCTACCGCCTCCAGCGCCACGACAAGCGCACCATCGGCATGCACTGGCAGATCCACAAGGACAGCCGCAACCACTACGCGGTGGCGGCCAAGAGGGGCGAGCGGCTGCCGGTCGCGATCGCCTTCGGCTGCCCGCCGGCCGTCACGTACGCCTCCACCGCGCCGCTGCCCGGCGACATCGACGAGTACCTGTTCGCCGGGTTCATCCAGGGCAAGCGGATCGAGATGGTCGACTGCAAGACCGTGCCGCTCCAGGTCCCGGCCAACGCCGAGGTCGTCATCGAGGGCTGGCTTGAGCCGGGCGAGATGCTGCCGGAGGGCCCGTTCGGCGACCACACCGGCTTCTACACCCCGCAGGAACCGTTCCCCGCGCTCACGATCGACTGCGTGACGATGCGCAGGCGCCCGCTGCTCCAGTCGATCGTGGTCGGCCGGCCGCCGACCGAGGACGGTCCGCTCGGGCGGGCCACGGAGCGGTTCTTCCTCCCGCTGCTCAAGATCATCGTGCCGGACATCGTGGACTACCACCTGCCGGAGTCGGGCGGCTTCCACAACTGCGCGATCGTCTCGATCGACAAGAAGTACCCCAAGCACGCCCAGAAGGTCATGCACGCGATCTGGGGCGCGCACATGATGTCGCTGACCAAACTGATCGTGATCGTGGACGCCGACTGCGACGTCCACAACCTGCACGAAGTGTCCTGGCGGGCCTTCGGCAACACCGACTACGCCCGCGACCTGACCGTCGTCGAAGGCCCGGTCGACCACCTCGACCACGCCTCCTACCAGCAGTTCTGGGGCGGCAAGGCGGGCATCGACGCGACCGCGAAGTGGCCCGAGGAGGGCTACACGCGCGACGGCGGCTGGCCCGCGATGGTCGAGTCGGACGCGGCTACCGCGGAACGGGTGACGAAGCGTTGGAAGGAATACGGGCTGTGAGGTGCTGGCAGATGATGGAGAACAGCGGTGCGGAGGCCGGGTTTCCCCGCCTCCGCGGGGATGAACCGGAGTACGGACTCCGGTGAGCGCCTCCGCAGCAGCAGTCCCGCAGCCGGGCCGCACCAAGGCCTTCCTACGGCTCGTGATGATCGAGCACTCGGTCTTCGCGCTGCCCTTCGCCTACACCGCCGCGCTGACCGCGATGTTCCAGCTGGACAAGAACATCCACTGGGAGCGGCTGCTCCTGGTCACCGTCGCCATGGTGGGCCTGCGCACCTTCGCGATGGCCTGCAACCGGATCATCGACCGCGAGATCGACGCCCGCAACCCGCGCACCGCGGGCCGCGAGCTGGTCACCGGCGCGATGTCGGTGCGCTCCGCGTGGACCGGCGCGCTCATCGCCCTGGTCGTCTTCCTCGGCGCGGCCGCGGCCCTCAACCCGCTGTGTCTGGCGCTGGCCCCGGTCGCGGTGATCCCGATGGTGGTCTATCCGTACGGCAAGCGGTTCACCAACTTCCCGCAGGCCATCCTCGGCATCGCGCAGGCGATGGGCCCGGTCGGCGCCTGGATCGCGATCACCGGCGCCTGGTCCTGGGACGCGGTGATCCTCGGCCTCGCCATCGGCATCTGGATCGGCGGCTTCGACCTGATCTACGCCTGCCAGGACGTCGAGGCCGACCGCGGCCACGGCGTGAAGTCGGTCCCGGCGCGGTTCGGCATCCCGGCCGCGATCTACGGGGCGCGCGGCTGCCACTCCGTCACGATGGCGCTGCTGGTCTGGTACGCGCTCGCGACCGGCGCCGGGTTCTTCTTCTGGCTCGGCCTGCTGATCGTGCTCGCCGCCTTCCTCTACGAGCACACCCTCGTCAAGCCGCACGACCTGTCCCGCCTCAACCGGGCCTTCTTCCAGGTCAACGGCTTCATCGGGATCGCGCTGTTCATCTGCGCGCTGCTCGACCTCCTGGTGCGGGGCCTGACCCTCTAGCCACACCTGGCCCGGCCCCGCCCCCACGCCCCCCGATAGGCTCGGACACGTGGAGCATGTGAACGTACACAGTCAGCAGCGCACCCCCTGGGTCGTCGGGGTGTCGGGCGCGTCCGGGACGCCGTACGCGGCGGCGGTGCTGCGGGGGCTGCTCGCGGCGGGGGAGAGCGTCGACCTGGTGGTGTCGCGGGCCTCGCGGCTCACGCTGCTTGACGAGACCGGCATCGCGTTCCGGGACGCGCACTGGCAGGACGATCTGCGGGCCTGGCTGGCGCGGGGCGCGGACGGGAAGCCGCACGCCTTCGATGTGGACACGCGGGACGTACGGCACTGGGCGGCGGGCGATCTGTCCGCCGGGCCCTCGTCGGGCTCCTACCCCGTGAAGGGGATGCTCATCGTCCCGGCGTCGACGGCCTGTGTGGCCGGGGTGGCGCTGGGGCTTTCGAAGGATCTGTTGCAGCGGGCCGCGAGCGTGACGCTCAAGGAGCGGCGGAAGCTGGTGGTGGCGGTGCGCGAGACGCCGCTGAACGGTCAGACGCTCAGGCATCTGGTGACACTGGACGAGGCGGGCGCCGTGGTGCTGCCCGCCTCTCCGGCGTTCTACGCGGGGGCGACGCACATCCAGGATCTGGTGGACTTCGTCGCGGGGCGGGTGCTGGATGCGGCAGGAGTGCCGCACGGCCTGTACCGCCGTTGGGAGGGAGAACTCGGAGGCTCCCGCGGGGATTAGCGCTTCTTGGCGGCGCGCTTGGGGGCGCGGTGCTTCGTCGAGGACGGCTGGTGGGCACGAGAGCGGTTGGCCAGGTCCTGAAGCTCGCGCATCCGGGCGTAGGCCATCTCGATCGTGTACACGGTGACAACTCCTGAAAGATCGTCTTTGATCTGCTGGAAATTTATCCACACAGCTGAATGATTCGCAGGGTGTCGTCCCTGCATGCCTTAGATTCTACACGTAAACTCGCGGTATCGCTGAACAATGGAAGGCTTCAGGCATATGGACGCCGTCGATAGGCAGCTCATCCAGGCACTGCGCGAGAACGGCAGGGCCTCGTACGCGGAACTGGGCCGGCTCGTCGGGCTCTCCGGCCCCAGCGTCACCGACCGCATCAACCGTCTGGAGACGGCCGGGGTCATCACCGGATACCGCGCCACCGTGGACGCGGCCTCGCTCGGCCTCGGGGTCACCGCGCTGATCGGCATCTCGCTCTCCGACGCCGCCGACCACGAGGACGTGGCCCGGCGCCTGCGCGACCTCGCCGAGATCGAGGACTGCTGGTTCATCGCGGGCGACGACTCGTACATGCTCAAGATCCGGGCCGGTGACGTGGACGGCCTGGAGAAGACGATCCGCCGGCTCGGCTCGACCAAGGGCGTCTCGCGCACCCGCACCACGATCGTGCTCTCCACGAAGTGGGAGAACCGGGTCGGGGAACTTCCGGAGTAGGCCGGGGCGTACCTTTGGTGGAGCCTGAAAGACACACGTATGGGAGGCGGCCTTGATGGACGCGGGACTCAAGCGCGAGCTGGAGCAGAAGGTCCGGGCCGGTGAGCGGCTCAGCCGCGAGGACGGTATCGCGCTCTACGCGTCGGACGATCTGGCCTGGCTCGGCGGGCTCGCCCACGAGGTGCGCACGCGCATGAACGGCGACGTCGTCCACTTCAACGTCAACCGTCACCTCAACATGACCAACGTGTGCACGGCGTCGTGCGCGTACTGCTCGTTCCAGCGCAAGCCGGGCGAGAAGGACGCATACACGATGCGCATCGAGGAGGCCGTCCGCCTCGCCAAGGCGATGGAGAACGAAAACCTCACCGAGCTGCACATCGTCAACGGGCTCCACCCGACGCTGCCTTGGCGCTATTACCCGCGCTCGCTGAAAGCCCTCAAGGAGGCGCTGCCGAACGTCGGGCTCAAGGCGTTCACGGCGACCGAGATCCACCACTTCGAGACGATCTCCGGGCTCACCGCCTCCGAGATCCTCGACGAGCTCATCGACGCCGGTCTGGAATCGCTGACCGGCGGCGGCGCGGAGATCTTCGACTGGGAGGTCCGCCAGCACATCGTGGACCACCGCACGCACTGGGAAGACTGGTCGCGCATCCACCGCCTCGCCCACGAGAAGGGCCTGAAAACCCCTTCGACCATGCTGTACGGGCACATCGAGGAGCCGCGCCACCGCGTTGACCACGTACTGCGGCTGCGTGAACTCCAGGACGAGACCGGCGGCTTCCAGGTCTTCATCCCGCTGCGCTACCAGCACGACTTCGTGGACATGCAGGACGGCAAGGTCCGCAACAAGCTCCAGGCGCGCACCACGATGGCGACCGGCGCGGAGGCGCTGAAGACCTTCGCGGTCTCGCGGCTGCTCTTCGACAACGTGCCGCACGTGAAGTGCTTCTGGGTCATGCACGGCCTCCAGACCACCCAGCTCGCGCTCCAGCACGGCGCCGACGACATGGACGGCTCGGTCGTCGAGTACAAGATCACGCACGACGCCGACAACTACGGCACGCCGAACAAGCTGACCCGGGACGACCTGCTCGACCTCATCCGCGAGGCGGGCTTCCGTCCCGTAGAGCGCAACACGCGGTACGAGATCATCCGCGAGTACCCGGGTCCGGACGCGGGGCTGCGCGAGACGCCGCAGCCGATGCGCTTCTGAGCGAGGCCCGGTGGCACTGACCTTCCAGCTCGACCCGCCGCTCACCCCCGCCCTGCGTGACGGACTCCTTGCCCTGTGGGCCGAGGTGTCCAACGCGGGCGGGGCCGTCGGTTTCGTACCGCCGGTCTCCGTCGAGGACATCCGTCCCGAACTGGTCAAGCACTTCGTGGCGATGGCCGAGGGGCGGATGCGGCTGCTCGTCGGGTACGACGAGGGCGGGCGGGTCGCCGCCACCGCGTTCATCGCGTACAACACCCACCGCCTGATGAAGCACTGGGTGTGGCTGTACACGGTCATGGTGCACCCCGGCCATCAGGGCAAGGGATACGGGCGCGACCTGATGGAGGCGACCGCCGATGCCGTACGCGGCTTCGAGGGCGTCGACGCGATCCGGCTCACCTGCCGGGGCGGGACCGGGGTCGACCGGTTCTACGGCTCGTGCGGATACAAGGAGGTCGGGCGGGTGCCCGGCGCGATCCGGGTCGCCGAGGGCGACGACCGGGACGACATCATCATGCTGCTGCCGCTGCACTGAGGCTGATTGAGCCGGGCCGCCCGCGCCGGGGCCGTGCCCGGGGAGCCGCGCCCGCTGAATTGATCCAATTGCGGGCGTGCTTCACTAGTCGGGCAGGATCCACCGTAGAGAGAAGGTCAGTCGTGAACGCCGCCAAGCCGAGCGCCACCATCTGGTACACCATGCTGCGTGTGGGGATCTTCATGGGCAGCCTGGTCTTCGTCGGCCTGTTGGTCCAGTTCGGTGTGCTGCCCAAGGGCCTGGGCCACTCCAACTTCGTCTGGGTCATCCTGCTCGCGCTCGTCGTCTCGGCGCCGCTCAGCTTCGTACTCCTGCGCAAGCAGCGCGACGCGATGTCCGCGCAACTCGTCGGCAAGGTCGAGAACGCGAAGGCGAAGCTGGAGGCGAACCGGTCCCAGGAGGACGGTCTCGTCCAGTAGCACCCGCGTAGTCGCGCTGCTGTCGTAAGGCACCTCACACGTTCCGACGGCCCCGCCCCGAAGCCACCGCTTCGGGACGGGGCCGTCGTCGTTCTCCGGCCGACTCGCGGCCGGGCCCGGCCAGTTGGCGAGCGGCGTCCCGCCTCCTCGCAGCAGGATTCCGGTCAGCATGGGTAAAAGAACTGCTTTGAGGTTCTCAAAGTTCAAGTGTTAACGTGTTCGACATGATGACAGCAGCCGTGCACCAGCACCCCACCGGCGGCGCCGTTCCGCTCGTGGCGCGTCTGCATGTCGACCTCTGCCGCTGCATGTCCGCGGTCTGTTGCCGCGGGGTCTGACCCCGGCATCATGCGGCGGTGTCCCCAGCCTTCTGTGACAGGTCCACACCGACCAGTCCTCTGTGAACGGGCGCCGCGCTCTTTCCCGAACGTCTCCGTCTCCGCTCACCCGGGAGTGTGTCCGTGTCCGCGTCCACCGCGACCACCGACGAGAAGCCCAAGCGCGGCTTCTCCATATCGTCCAAGTTCCCGTTCTGGGCCCAGATCATCGCGGGCCTCGTCCTCGGCGGCCTGCTCGGCTGGCTCGCCCGCAGCCAGGACATCGGCTGGCTCAAGGACACCCTTGAGCAGATAGGCAGCATCTTCGTCCAGCTCCTGAAGCTGGCCGTCGCGCCGCTCGTCTTCTTCGCGATCCTCGTGTCGATAACCAACCTGCGCAAGGTGAACAACGCCGCCCGCCTCGCCTCGCGCACGCTGCTCTGGTTCATGATCACGTCGCTGATCGCGGTGGCCATCGGCCTCGCGATCGGCCTGCTCACCAACCCGGGCGCCGGCACCGGCCTCACCCCGAAGGACGGCAAGCTCCCCAAGCACACGGGCTCCTGGCTGGACTTCCTGACGGGCATCATCCCGACGGACATCATCACGCCGTTCACCGAACTCAACGTCCTGCAGATCGTGTTCATGGCGGCCGTCGCCGGAATCGCGCTGCTCCAGCTCGGCGAGAAGGCCAAGCCGATCCTCACGCTCAGCGAGGCGGTACTCGAACTCCTCCAGAAGGCCCTGTGGTGGGTCATCCGCCTGGCCCCGCTCGGCACGCTCGGCCTCATCGGCTTCGCCATCGCCGACTACGGCTGGGACCTCATCGGCAAGTACGCGACCTTCACCGCCGACGTCTACATTGGCTGCGCCCTGGTGATGTTCGGCGTCTACCCGCTGTTGCTCGCCACCGTCGCCAAGGTCAACCCGCTCCAGTTCTTCAAGGGCGCCTGGCCCGCGATCCAGCTGGCCTTCGTCTCCCGCTCCTCGGTCGGCACGATGCCGCTGACGCAGAAGGTCACCGAGCGGCTCGGTGTGCCCAAGGAGTACGCGTCCTTCGCGGTGCCGTTCGGCGCGACCACCAAGATGGACGGCTGCGCGGCGATCTACCCCGCGCTCGCCGCGATCTTCATCGCCCAGATCTTCGATGTGCACCTCGGTATCGGCGACTACGTCCTGATCGCCTTCGTCTCGGTGATCGGCTCGGCGGCGACGGCGGGCCTGACGGGCGCCACGGTCATGCTGACCCTGACCCTCTCCACGCTGGGCCTGCCCCTGGAGGGCGTCGGCCTGCTGATGGCCATCGACCCGGTGCTGGACATGATGCGCACGGCCACGAACGTGGCGGGCCAGGCGCTGGTCCCGGTCGTGGTGTCGGCCCGGGAGAACATCCTGGACCGGGATGTCTTCAACTCGGTGCACCTTTCGCCGGTTGACGACGACTACGACGTGCGGGAGGCGGAGCAGAAGGTGACGGCCCCGGCCGCTGCCTGAGCACCTCGCCCCTGAGACGCCCGCGCCCCACCTACCGGGGGTGCGGGCGTTGGCGTGTCCGGCGGCCCGCAGTTGCGCGCGCCTCGGACACGGCCACCGGATTGTGATGTGGGGCCGGACGCGCAGACGTTCCAGCAACCCCGAAGGGCCCTATCGCGTGCCGACCCCGCTGAACGTGTTCGCCGGTACCGGCTCGGGCTGCGTACCCTCGGCGGCGGTCGCCGCGGGGATGGTGGTGCGCGGCCGGGAGCCCCGGCGGGCGGGGGAGTTGAGGCGTACGTCGGCGATTCCGCGCTTCATGGAGTCGCGGATCCATTTGCCGACGGGGCGTTCGACGAAGCGGTGGATCAGCCACGCGACCGCCATCATCAGGGCGATCACCGACACCACGAGAACGGGGGCGGGCACCTTGTTGCGGAAGTGGTGGATGAGGGTCATACCGATGAACATGTGGATCAGGTACAGCGGATAGGTGAGCGCACCCGCCGTGGAGAGCCACTTCCACTGGATCTTGTCGAAGGCGCCCAGGGCGATGGCGCCGACCATGGCGAACCCGGCGATGATGATCAGGCGTACCGGCCAGGTGGGCAGGTGGTCGGCGGCGACGCGGCCGAGGTTGCTGGCGATGCGGTAGTGGACGTAGCGCTGGGACAGCAGGAGCTGGAACAGGACGATGCCCCACAGCAGGGCGTTGGATCCGAAGCGCCGCATCAGGTAGAAGGCGATGCCCGCGATGAAGAACGGCGCGTACTGCGGCATCGCGAAGGCGGCCAGGGCGGGGAAGCCGAGGCTGGGTGCCAGCGCGGCCGCCACGGTCCACACCCCGCAGAAGATGAGCAGGTTGCGGTAGGTGACCCCGCACAGGACGACGATCGCCATCAGGACGTAGAACTTGAGCTCCACGAACAGCGTCCAGTACACGTCGTCGACGTTGCGGGTGTTGTTGCCGGCCTGAACCATCGTCAGATTGACGATCACGTCGTCCCAGCCGCGCACGGAGGTGACCTCCGGCCACTTCTTCACCACCAGCGCCGTCAGCGGCACCGCCACCCAATAGGCGGGGAACAGGCGCGAGACCCGCGAGACCGCGAAGTCGCCCAGCGTGCGGCCCCACACGCTCATGCAGATGACGAATCCGCTGACGAGGAAGAAGATCTCGACGCCCAGCCAGCCGAACTCGGCGAACTTGTGGACGGTCGGGAAGATCGTCGCCGGGTTGTGCCCCCAGGGCCGCGTCAGCGCGAGGTAGTGGTAGCAGACCACCATCAACGCGGCGACGAGGCGCAGGCCGTCCAATGCGCCGAGCCTGCCTGCCAAACGGCGCTCGGCCATGGTGAAACCTCCACGGCACCCCGGTGAAGGGGTGCACAAGATCAAGCCACCGGGAGCTGTGTGCTACCCGTGGGTAAAGTATGTGCGGGCAATGTTCTCACGGGACGCCGAATCTAGCCGTCGAGCACTGCCGACGCCACCGAAGTCGGCCGGATCGGCTGTGTGCCGAATGCCACACGCTCCGTGAAGCCGTCGGCGAGGTAGCCGTTGGCGGCTTCCCCGCCCGTCGCCACGGGCGCCGGATCCGCGCTGCCGTGTGCCGCGGGCGGTGCCGTGGTCGCACCGGCCACAGGCGCGGGCCTGCTGCTCGCCGCCCTGCCGTCGCCGCGGCGCGCAGAGCTGACCCCCATCTCCCACGCCGCCGCCCGGCTACTTGGCCGCTCGCGCCCCCGCACCGCTCCGGTGGGCCAGGCGCTGGGCGGCGCGGCGGCCCCGGCTCTCGATCGGCAGGACCCCCGTCGCCGCCCCCAGTCCGAACGGCGGCATATCCGCATAGATCGACTCGTACGAGCCCTCGGGCACCACGTACGTCTCGTGCCACAGGCCCACGTGCCCGCGAGCCTTGCCCTTGTGCTCCTTGCGGTTGATGATCGCCCACGCCCGGTGGTGGAACATCTCCGGCGAGTGCGCGTAGGCGTACAGCTTTTCCTGGGACTCCCAGTACTGGACCACGTAATACGTACGGGGCGACGCGGTGAGCAGGACGTGGCTGAGCAGGCCGCGGCTCTTGTCCTTGGTGAGTTCGCCGAGCATGCGGAACATGGCCAGAGCCACCGGAACCCACTGGTGCACCGCCCAGAAGTGGTTGACGCGCATCCCGATCAGCAGCACCACGACGTCGCCCTCGGCGGCGGCGGTCGTGCGGTTCACGGTCGGCTTGGCGGACATGGTGCCTCCAGCTCCTCGGCGGACGACTTCCCCTGTCGGACAACTCCCTTGTTGGATAAGGGAGTTATCCGGGCTCGTATCTTGGATAATGGCGTTATCCGAGGAAGGGTGCAAGGGGTGCGGCTGGCAGAGTTGAGCGAGCGGAGCGGGGTCTCCACCGCGATGATCAAGTACTATCTGCGGCAAGGCATGCTCGCGCCCGGCCGCAAAGTCGGTGCGACCACGGCCGACTACGACGAGAGCCATCTGCGCCGGCTCCGCCTCGTCCGCGCCCTGATCGAGGTCGGCCGCCTGCCCGTGGCCGCCGCCAGGGAAGTGATCGGGTACGTCGACGACGACTCCCTGGACCGTACGATGCGCCTGGGCGCCGCCCTCTGGGCCCTGCCGCACGGGCCCGACGACAACGACGCGTCCGTGGCGGCCGCCCGCACCGAGGTGGACCGGCTGCTCCAGGCGCTCGGCTGGTCCACCGCCCGCGAGCTCGGCGAACTCTCCCCGGACCACCGCGCGCTGATCGTCGCCGTGGCCACGCTCAACCGGCTCGGCTATGCCTGGGACGCCGAACTCATGGCGCCCTACGCCGAGTTGATGCACCAGGCCGCCGTGCGCGACCTGGACTTCGTGGAGACCCACCCCTCGGAGGCGGAGAAGGTCGAGACCGCCGTCGCCGCGACCGTCCTCTTCGAACCGGTCCTCCGCGCGCTGCACCGCCTCGCCCAGCAGGAGGAATCCGCCCGCCGGTACGGGTTGTGAGCCGTACCCGGGCCAAGGGGGCGGCTCGCCGGTACGGGCCGGGAGCCGTACTCGCGCAACGAGCCCGCCCCCGTCGTCGCGGGGGCGGGCTCGTCACGTGCGCGCTCAGCAGTTCAGCAATTGCCCCCGACCGGTTTGCCCGCGAAGCGGTCTGCCAGCCAGTTCGCGGCGGGGATCGCGCCGACCGTCACCCCGCCGATGTGGCCGAGCAGCGGCAGTGCGTGCCACTCCACGTTCGCGCCCTTCGCGCACCAGTCGGCGCGCAGCTGCTGCCCCACCGCGTACGGGATCAGCTCGTCCACCGTGCCGTGGTAGAGGTAGACCGGGGCGTCCGGGCGGTGCGTGCCGAGCTTGGACTCGGCCAACCTGGCCTGCCAGTCCGGCTGTTGGAGCGGGTTTCGCACGGTCAGGTCGGTGATGTGCTTGAAGGAGCCGACCGTCGAGTCGATCGCCACGCAGTTGTTTTTGAAGTAGTCGATCAGCGCCTTGCCCGCCGGGTTCAGGTACGAGTCCAGCTTCAGCTCGGGGAAGGCCGCGTTCTGGCCCGCCGCCGCCATGAGGATGAGGCCGGAGCCGAGGCCGCCGTCGTTGGCGGCGGCGACCTTCATGAGGTCGGCTGGGACGCCGCCGGTCGCGGTGCCCTTCACCTTCAGCTCGGGGGCGTACGAGTCGTGCAGCTCGGCGGCCCAGCTGCCGGCCTGGCCGCCCTGCGAGTAACCCATGATCCCCACGGGCGAGTTGGCGTCGACGCCGGGGATGCCGAGGCGCTCGGCGGCGCGGGCCGCGTCCAGCATGGCGGTGCCCTCGGCCCGGCCGACCGTATAGGTGTGGTCGCCGGGGGTGCCGAGGCCCTCGTAGTCGGTGACCGCGACCGCCCAGCCCTTCTGCACGACCTGGTTGATCAGGGTGGCCTCGACGGCCGTCCCGTACGGGAAGTTGGCGCTCGGCGCACACGAGTCGCCGAGCCCGACCGTTCCGACGGCGTACGTCACGAGCGGGCGCCGGCCCGTGCGGCCGTCGTTGGGCACGATGACCGTCCCGGACACGACGTTCGGGCCGCCCTTGGCGGTGGTGGAACGGTACGTGACGTGCCAGGCGCGGGTGTTGGTCCACTGGCCCGGGAGCGGATGGAACTCGGTGGGGGACTGGGTGACGACGTCCCCGGGCGAAGCGGTCGGGGTGTCGTCGGCGAATGCGGTGGGGGTGGTGGCTGCCGAGAGGAGGAATGCGGCGGTGATGGCACCGGCGACTCTGGTACGGACGTGCATGCGGCTCTCCCAACGGTCCTGTGGGGCGCGGGCAGTTGAGGAGAAGGTAGTGACTGACCGGTAGGTACGGCGCTGACCGTACCGCTCACCTTCACTGACCCAGGCGATAGGAACCGGGCGTCGTCCCCGTCCAGCGGCGGAAGGCGCGGTGGAAGCTGGTGTCCTCCGAGAAGCCGAGCCGAGCCGCGATCTCCGTGATCGGCTCGCGGCCCTCGGCGAGCCCCGCGATCGCGGCATCGCGCCGCACCGCGTCCTTGAGCTGCTGGAACGACGTTCCCTCCTGTGCCAACCGGCGGCGCAAGGTCGCCGGGGACATGGCGAGCCGGGTGGCCGTCTCGTCGAGCGTGGGCAGCCGGGGCGAGGCGCGCAGGGCGCCCGCCAGCGCCCGGCGCACCTGCTCGCCGACCGTCGTGCCGTACGCGCGCCGACTCAGCAGTTCGAAGGGTGAGCGGCGCAGCATCTGGTCAAGGGCCGCCTCGTCGCGTACGAGGGGTGCGGTCAGCCAGCGCGCGTCGAACACCGCCTCGGTGCGGGTGTCCCCGAACCGCACCGGGCAGCCGAACAGCGACTCGTACTCGTCCTTGTGCGGGGGCGGCGGATAGCCGAAGGCGGCGCGGGTCAGCGGGATGCGGCGGCCCACCAGCCAGCTGCACACCCGGTGCCAGATGATCACGAGGCACTCGGTCAGGAAGCGGTCCTCGTCGTGGCCCGCCAGATCGTTGCGGACGGTGAACACCGCGTCCGTACCCACGAGTTCGAGGCCGAGGTCGGGGCCGTGCGCGAACAGGCCGTAGAACGTGGTGCCGCGCCGCATCGCCCCGCCGAGGTCGCGGCAGCCCAGCGCCGCGTAGCACATCATCGCGAAGGTGCCGGGCCGGCTGGGTGCCGCGCCGAGCCCGAGGAACTCGTCCCCGGTCGCCCGGTACAGGGCCCGGAAGAGCTGCGCGAACTGGGCCGGGGTGACCCGCGCACGGTCGTCGCCGAGCAGCAGCGGGGGGATCCCGGACGCCTGGAGCAGCGGCACGGTGTCGATGCCGTGCCGCTCGGCGCCGCGCAGCACGGCCCGCACATGGTGCACGGTGATCGTCGGCTTCGCCATGGTCAACGACGGTAGCGGGGTTGAGCGGTGGGGTCAGCCGGGCTGACGCTTCCCGTCATCCCGCGCGGGCCGCCCCGTGCTTACCGTCGGGTCATGACCCCCCAGAGTCCGCCCCAGAACCCGCATCGGCGCCCGCACCAGCGCCCCGAGACGCTCGCCGTGTTCGCCGAGTGGGCGGCGCGGAGCCATCCCGATCAGCCGGCCCTCCGGTTCCGCGGCCCGGACGGCGGCTGGGTCTCGGTCACGTACGCCGAACTGCGCGACACCGTACGCCGCACCGCGCGCGGGCTGCTCGCGCTCGGCATCCAGTCCGGCGAACGGGTGGCGATCCTCGCCGAGACGCGCCCCGAGTGGACGTATGCGCATCTGGCCTGTCTGGCGGCGGGCGCGGTCGTGGTGCCGGTGTATCCGACGGCGGGCGCCGAGGAGACGACCTGGGTCCTCGCCGACTCCGCCGCGAAGGCCATCATCTGCGAAGACCCCCGGACGGCCGCCCGGATCGAGGGCCTACGCGGGAAACTGCCGGCCCTCGATCACGTACTCCTGATGACGTGGGACGGCGTGCGGGGAGGCGGTGCGAGTGGGGACGGTACGCGCGGGGATGGGGTGACCGGGGACGGTGCGAGTGGGGGCGGCGTGAGCCGGGAGGGCGTCACCGGAAATGGCGCGAGTGGGGGCGGCGTCACCGGCGCCCGTTCCACCGGCGACCCCGTGATCGCCGACGCTACCACCGGCGGCCGTACCACCCGCGACCGTGCCGCCACGCTGTTCCCGGGGTTCCCCGACGTGGGCTCCGTGTCGCTCGGTGATCTGTTGGCCCGGTCCGCGAGTGTTCGGCCCGGTGATGACGCCGAGCTCGTCTACACGTCCGGGACCACCGGCTTGCCCAAGGGCTGTCGGCTCACCCACGGGAACCTGGGCGCCGTCCAGGACGCGACGCTCCACCTCACCGAAGGCGGCCCCGGCGACCGCACCTACCTCTACCTGCCGCTGGCCCACCTGCTCGCCCAGCTGATCCAGTTCTCGACCCTGCTGTACGGCGGCGAACTCTGCTACTTCGGCGGCCGGATCGAGGACGTGGTGAGCGAGCTCGCCGAGGCACAGCCGACCCATCTGCCGTCCGTACCGCGGCTGTTCGAGAAGATCCACTCGGTGGTGCGCTCGCTCGCCGAGGCACAGGAGGGCGGCCGCGAGCGGTTCGAAGCGGCGGTCGCGATCGGCGTCCTCGGGCGGACGGCAAGCTTCCGCCCGAGCGGCAGGACGAGTACGAGGCCGCCGAGCAGTCCCTGTTCAGCCTGGTCAGGGCGGCTGTCGGCGGCCGCCTGCGGTCGGCGCTGACCGGCGGGGCGCCGATCGACCCGGCCACCCTGGACTTCCTGCGAGCCTGTGGGATCGCCGTCTTCGAGGGGTACGGAATGACCGAGTCCGCCGGTGTGATCTCGCTCAACCACCCGGGGGCGGTGCGTTACGGCACGGTGGGCCGGCCGGTCGAGGGCTGCGAAGTGAAGATCGCGTACGACGGCGAGGTACTGGCCCGGGGCCCGATGGTCTTTCCCGGGTACCACGCCAACGAGCCGGGCACTGCGGACGCGCTGGACGCGGACGGCTGGCTGCACACCGGCGACCTCGGTGAGCTGGACGCGGACGGCTATCTCCTGATCACGGGCCGAAAGAAGGACCTGATCATCACGTCCGCCGGAAAGAACCTGACGCCCTCGCACTGGGAACTGGCCATCGAGCGCTCCCCGGTCGTCTCGCACGCGGTGATGGTGGGGGACCGGCGCCCGTATCCGGTCGCGCTGATCACGGTGGACGGGCAGGCGGCGTCCGGGCGCAGTGCGGCCGAGGTCCGCGCGCTGGTCCAGGAGGCGGTCGAGGAAGCCAACGCCGAGGTGTCCCGCCCGGCCAGGATCCGCGCGTTCGCCGTGCTGCCCGAGGACTTCACGGTGGAGCGCGGGGAGCTGACCCCGACCCTGAAGGTGCGCAGGAAGGCCGTTCTGGAGCGGTACGCGACCGAGATCGAAGAGCTGTACGGGCAGCAGGCCCGGCAAACCCAGCAGACTTAGCCGACCTCGGACCTCGGACCTCGGACCTCGGGAGCAAAGGCAGGAGCCCCTGTCCGAAAAGGACGGGGGCTCCTTGGGTACTGCTAAGTCAGCGATCGCCAACCCGGGCAAGTTAGGCCGGGGTGACGTTCTCCGCCTGCGGGCCCTTCGGGCCCTGAGTGACGTCGAAGTTCACGACCTGGTTCTCCTCCAGGGAGCGGAAACCAGACGCGTTGATCGCGGAGTAGTGGACGAAGACATCCGGGCCGCCGCCGTCCTGGGCGATGAAGCCGAAGCCCTTTTCAGCGTTGAACCACTTCACGGTTCCGGTAGCCATAAGCCCTCCTTGGGCCAAAGGGTTGCCCTGCTCCAGAACCTGCAAACAAGTCTGAAAACTACAAAAGCCTGCGGGTTACATGCTCCGCAGGCTCTGTACTGCAAGGGAAACCAAACTGCAACTTGCGCTGAGCGTAGCACGCAGGATGTGTGCTGCGGTAGAGGGAAAGATCACGCGACCCGATGTGTTTGGCAGGCCTCTGATCAGGCCAGAGAGCGCCGCGCGAGGGCCCGGCGCCGTCCACGGAGTGGGACGGGTCTAGCCTCGCCATGTGGACAATTCAACCAGCCCCCAGCACAACGGCGGCCGGCCGCGCGTCGGCCACATCCAGTTCCTCAACTGCCTGCCCCTGTACTGGGGCCTGGCACGGACCGGGACGCTGCTCGACCTGGAGCTGACCAAGGACTCCCCGGAGAAACTCAGCGAACAGCTGGTGAGCGGCGAGCTCGACATCGCACCGATCACCCTCGTGGAGTTCCTGCGCAACGCGGACGATCTGGTCGCCTTCCCCGACATTGCCGTCGGCTGCGACGGGCCCGTCATGTCCTGCGTGATCGTCTCGCAGCGCCCGCTGGAGAACCTGGACGGGGCGCGCGTCGCGCTCGGGTCCACCTCGCGCACCTCGGTACGCCTGGCGCAGCTGCTGCTCGCCGAGCGGTACGGGGTGAGCCCCGACTACTACACGTGCCCGCCCGACCTCGGTCTGATGATGCGGGAGGCGGACGCGGCCGTGCTGATCGGCGACGCCGCGCTGCGGGCCTCGCTGCACGACGCGCCCCGGCTCGGTCTCCAGGTCCACGACCTCGGCCAGATGTGGAAGGACTGGACGGGGCTGCCGTTCGTCTTCGCCGTCTGGGCGGCCCGCAAGGACTACCTGGCCCGCGAGCCCCGCGTTGTACAGCAGGTGCACGAGGCCTTCCTCGCCTCGCGCGACCTGTCCCTTGAGGAGGTCACCAAGGTCGCCGAGCAGGCCGCACGGTGGGAGGTCTTCGACGCCGAGCTCCTGGAGCGCTACTTCACGACGCTGGACTTCCGCTTTGGGGCCCAACAGCTCGACGGAGTACGGGAGTTCGCCCGCCGGACCGGCCCGACCACCGGATTCCCCGCCGATGTGAATGTGGAGCTGCTCGCTCCGTGACGCGGGTCGCTCCGTGACGCGGGTCGCTCGGGAAAACGCGACGGGTCAGGAGGACGGGACCGGGGCGAGCATCTGCTTACTGATCCACTCCATGGTCCCTTCGCCCATGCCCTTCACGTAGGTGTGGGCGTTGTGGGTGCCGCCTTCTATCAACTGGAGGCGGGTCTTGATCGGCCCCTTGCCGTACGTGGCGATGAACTTCTGCACGTTCGGGACGACGGCGCTCTCCTTCGTGCCCACCTGGAAGGCGAGGGCCACCTCGGGGCCGTTCGCGGTGATGAGGTCCTGGGCGAGCTTCTCCGGGTTGTTCGCCTGCTTCTCGGCCTCGTGGCCCGCCCACAGCGGGGAGTCCGGCACGATGTCCGGGCCCGAGGCGATGACGGCCTTGAACCGGTCGGGCCGCTTGAGCACCGACTTCAGGCCGACGAAGCCGCCCGACGAAGAGCCCATGAACGCCCATCCGTCGCGGGACTTGAAGGTGCGGAAGTTGGCCTGCACGAAGTCCGGTACGTCATCGGTCATCCAGGTGCCCATCTTCGGCTGGCCCGGGATGTCGCTGCCGTCGTAGTAGCGCTTCGCGTCCGGGTTGAGGACCGGCATGACGACGATGAACGGCAGGCTCTTACCGGTCTTCGACCACTCGCTGATGCTGCTCTGGAGCTTGAGGTCGGTGCCCATCCAGTAGTTCTTGGGATAGCCGTTTCCTCCCGGCAGCGCGATGAGCACCGGGAAGCCGCTGTTCTTGTACTTGTCCTCGAAGTACTGCTTCGGCGCCCACACCCACACCTTGCCGGTGAAACCGGACTTCGCGCCCTGGAGCGTGGCCACGCCGATCTTGGTGCCGTCGGCGAGCGTGCTCTGCGTGGTGAACTCGGCCTTCGGGCCGGTCGGCAGGAGCGTCTGTGCCGCCGCGCCGTTCTTCGCGGAGGCGGGGTCGTTCTTCTGCGGGGCCTGCGAGGCCGACGCCTTGCTTGAGGGGCTGCTCGCCCCGGAGTCGAAGCTCACCGGCTTGCCCTCGTCCGAGCAGCCTGCGACCAGCACGACCGAGCCGATGACGGCGGCAGCGAGCAGGGCGGCCGGGCGGCGACGGTTCATGCGGGGCTCCGTGGATCTGGCTGAGGGTCTGGACAGTGCTGCGCGGGGCGCTTTGGGCGCCCTTTTGGCGATTCTTCGGGCGATTGCCTGCGGACTACGCCAGTCAAGAGTGCGGAATGCGTCATTCGGTTCTATGGGCTGTGCATCGGATGAGTCTCGATAGAGGGTGATACGGCGCACGCGCGGCCCTACGCTGCTCTCGGACCGGCTTGACCAGGTTGGCGTTGGGGGAGCACCGCGATGCAGTCGATGCAGCCGCTGGAAGCAGGCGATCCGCAGAGCATCGGTGCCTACCGGCTGCTCGGCCGGCTCGGGGCCGGCGGCATGGGCCGCGTGTACCTGGGCCGCAGCGCGGGCGGCCGCACGGTCGCGGTCAAGGTGGTGCATCCGCACTTCGCGCTCGACGAGCAGTTCCGGGCCCGCTTCCGGCACGAGGTCGAGGCGGCCCGGCGGGTGGGCGGCGCCTGGACCGCGCCGGTCCTGGACGCGGACCCGGAGGCGCCCGTTCCCTGGGTCGCGACCGGCTATGTTGCGGGCCCTTCGCTGACCCAGGCCGTAACGGGCCACGGCCCGCTGCCCGATCGTGCGGTACGCGTTCTGGGCGCGGGCCTCGCCGAGGCGCTGGGCGCGGTTCACGCGCTGGGTCTGATCCACCGCGACGTGAAGCCGTCGAACGTGCTGCTCACCCTCGACGGCCCCCGCCTCATCGACTTCGGCATCGCCCGCGCCACCGACGGCACCGCCTCGCTCACCGCGACCGGCGTCTCGATCGGCTCGCCCGGCTACATGTCGCCCGAGCAGATCCTCGGCCGGGGCGTCACCGGCGCGGCCGACGTGTTCTCGCTCGGTGCTGTCCTCGCCTACGCGGCGACCGGCGAGCCGCCCTTCCCCGGCGACTCATCGGCGGCGCTCCTTTACAAGGTGGTGCACGAGCAACCGGAGTTGGGCCCGGCGCTGTCGGGCGAGCTGCGCGAATCGGTGACGGCCTGCCTGGCCAAGAACCCGGCGGACCGCCCGGCCCCGGCGGAACTGTCGGCCCGCCTCGCCCCGGCCGGAGCCGCGGCCCTGGTGAACGACGGCTGGCTGCCGCGCCCGCTGGTCGAGGAGGTCAGTCGCTCGGCGGTACGGCTGCTCGACCTGGAGCCGGAGGATTCGATACGAGCCTCCGGCCCAATCCCGTTCAGCAGCCCGGCGGTTGAGGATGCGCGAGGCGCGTCTGGTTCTCCGCTCGGCGGCGCGGCGGTTGAGGGGGCGCGAGGCACGGATGGGGCCTCGCTCGGCGGATCGGCGGCCGGTGCGTTCGGGCCGCCGGACGCGTCGTACGGGAGCGCCGAGGGGGCGGGGCTGCCCGGCCCGCGTACGCCCCCGCGGCCGACGGAACCCCCGGGCCGCGCCGACCGGGGCCGCCGGGTGGCGCTCTCCGTCGCGACCGCCGCCGAACCGGGCGAACGCGGCCAGGGACGCAAGGTCAGCTGCACGGTGGCCCTCGCGGTGGCGGGCGCGCTGGCGGCGGTCTCCCTCGGGGCGGCGTTCCTCTTCGACCTGCTGCCGGGTGGGGGCAGCACGAACAACACGGGGGCGAAGCCGCCCGCGTCCAGCCCGGCGACCGAATCGGCGCAGCCGCCCGGCGACGGGGAGCCGACGGGATCCGACCAGCCGGGGGACACGGCGTCCCCGTCGGACTCGCCGTCCGGTACGCCGTCCGACGGTGGCCAACTGGCCGACGTGCCCGGCGGGTTCATCGGCACCTGGAAGGGCGTGCTCACCCAGGACAACGGCACCTCGGGATACGCGTACACGGCGGTGATCACCAAAGGCGCGAAGGGCGCGGACGTGGTGCACACGACCACCGCGATCGGCCCGCTGGAGTGCCACGGCATCGGCACGCTGGACTCGGCCACCGCGCAGGTGCTGCACATCACCGAGCGCACGGACTCCTCGAAACCGTCGACCATCGGCTGCACGGGAGCCACCGCGACGATGACGTACACCCTGCAACCCGACGGCAAGCTCCGCTTCGAGTCCCAGGAGACGGCCGCGGGCAAGCCGACGGGGACGCTGGACAAGCAAAACGCCGGTTAGCTTCAAGTGGGGTGGACGGCCCCCCGGGCCCCGCTCGGTCCCGCGTCACCGCTGGCGTACGCTGGATCGGTCCGTCCGTCCGTCTCCCACCGCCACCTTGAACGAGGCGCTTCGCGCCGCACCCGCCAGATTCCAACCCCTCCGAAAGGGACACCCCCGGTGACTGAGAAGGCCGATCTTCAGTCCGTTCTCGACCGTGCAGCCGAGGGTGGGCGGATCACCCCGCAGGAAGCGCTCGACCTGTACCGTTCCGCGCCGCTGCACGCGCTCGGCGCGGCTGCCGACGCCGTGCGCCGCCGCCGTTACGCGGGCACCGAGCACATCGCGACGTACATCATCGAGCGGAACATCAACTACACGAACGTCTGCGTGACGGCGTGCAAGTTCTGCGCCTTCTACGCCGCCCCCAAGGACACCGCCAAGGGCTGGACCCGCGACCTCGACGACATCCTGCGCCGCTGCGCCGAGACCGTCGAACTCGGCGGCACCCAGATCATGTTCCAGGGCGGCCACCACCCCGACTTCGGCGTCGAGTACTACGAAGAGCACTTCTCGGCGATCAAGAAGGCGTATCCCCAGCTGGTCATCCACTCCCTCGGTGCCTCCGAGGTCGAGCACATGGCCCGCATCTCCAAGGTGTCGGTGGAAGAGGCCATCTCGCGCATCCACGCCGCCGGGCTCGACTCCTTCGCCGGGGCCGGCGCCGAGCTGCTGCCCGAGCGGCCGCGCAAGGCGATCGCGCCGCTCAAGGAGTCCGGTGAGCGCTGGCTGGAGATCATGGAGACGGCGCACGGGCTCGGCGTCGAGTCGACGTCGACCATGCTCATGGGTACGGGCGAGACCAACGCCGAGCGCATCGAGCACCTGCGCATGATCCGCGACGTGCAGGACCGTACGGGTGGCTTCCGCGCCTTCATCCCGTACACCTACCAGCCCGAGAACAACCACCTCAAGGGCCGCACCCAGGCGACGCTCTTCGAGTACCTCCGCATGATCGCCATCGCGCGGCTCTTCCTCGACAACGTCGCCCACATCCAGGGCTCCTGGCTGACCACCGGCAAGGAGGCCGGCCAGCTGTCGCTGCACTACGGCGCCGACGACCTCGGCTCGGTCATGCTGGAGGAGAACGTCGTCTCGTCGGCCGGTGCCAAGCACCGCTCCAACCTCATCGAGATGATCGACATGATCCGCAAGGCGGACCGGGTGCCGGCCCAGCGGGCCACCACCTACGAGCACCTCGTCGTGCACGACGACCCGGCGAACGACCCGGTCGACACGCGCGTCCAGTCGCACATCTCCTCGACCGCGATCGAGGGCGGCACCGCCCACCCGGAGCTGAAGCTCCTCGCCTCCAACTGAGGCTGTGTTCCTGAGGTGTTGACGATCCACGCCGCCGACCTCGTGCTGACCGGGGACTCCACTGAGCTCCCCGGCGGCGCGGTCCTGGTCGACGGCGACCGGATCGCGATGATCGGGCGATACGAGGAGGTGGCCGCCGGGCACCCCGCCGCCCGCGTCCGCCGCTGGCCCGGTGTGCTCACGCCCGGTCTGGTCAACCGGCACGGCGCGGTCCTGCTTGAGCACACCTACTTCCCGGACGACACCTTCGAGACCGACGAGCTCGGCGCCGAGCCGATCACCGGGGCCGCGCTCGCGGACCTCGCCCCGAGTGACGCGCGCCGCGGCAACAGCGCCCGCCGCTGCACCCAGAAGCTCCTGGCCCGCGGAGTGGTCGCGGTGACCGGGCCGCTCACCACCCCCACGGTGCGAACTGCCGTGCGGCGGGCGGGACTTGAGGTGCTGGCGAGTGTCGGCGCCGAGGGGCCGCCGGCTCTCGACCCGTTCGCCGGCGGCGCGCCGGCCAACGCCTTCCTCTCCCCGCTCGCCGCGGGCGGCCCGGCCCGCCTCGCCGTCTTCGACGTACCGGACGAGGCGGCTCTCGCCGTGCGGGGGGCCGTGACCTGTGTCGCCACCGTCATCGGGGGGCGGCTGCTGCACCGGCGCCGGTGACCGCCTCGGCCCGGTCAGCTTCCTGACAGCGCCTTCGCGAAATCACCCGGCTGCTGGGCCACGCCGCTGCAACTGGCCTGGGCCACCCCCGAGTTGACGTTTGTGGGGCACTTCTGGTCGCGGTACGTCACCCACAGCGAGAGCCGTCCCACGCCCTTGTCCTGGGCGAACTTGCGTACCTTCGCGGCGTCGCCGAGCGTGAATGTCTCGCCCTTGACGTCGTTGACGCCGATCATCGACGTGATCCCGAGCCCCTGCCAGGCGGCGGCGTCGGAGAGCCCCAGGGCCTTCTGGAGCTGGTCGTGCGCGGCGGTCGCGGCCCGCGCCGCGTAGTCGGCCATGTCCCCGCGGAGCGACGGACCGTAGTCCATCGTCATGATGTTGACGGTCGAGATCTTCACCCCGTGCTCCTTGGCCGACGTGAGCAGAGCCGTGCCCTGGGGCGTGAGCCCCGTCGGCAGCACCGCCAGCGTGAAGGTCACCTTGAGGGCGCGCTGCTTCTGGAGCAGGGCTATCGCCTCGGCGCGCCGGGTGAGCGAGGCGGTGTCGGTCAGCGCCGCGCCCTCGATGTCGAAGTCGGCCTCGGCGGAACCCGCCGCGTCCAGTGCCGTCCCGTAGGCGGCGGCCAGTTCGGCCGGTGTGCGGCAGGTGAGCGCCAGTTCCTTGCCGGCCTGGCCGCCGAAGGACACTCGCACCGCGGCGCCCGACTTCTTGAGCGCCGCCGCCCGGTCCTTGACGTCCTGGTCCACGATGGCCGTGTCGTCGTCCCACACCGCCCGGCAGGTGTTGCCGTGGGCGATGGCGAAGGCCAGGTTGTAGACGGCCGGGAAGCCCACGGCGTCGGTCGGCGTGGCCGTGGTGGCGCTGACGTAGGGGGAGTACGCGCTGTTCAGGGCCGCGGGCGGAACGGGCTTTTCCGGGACGGCCGGGGCCCCGTCCTGGGCCGCGGAGCACCCCGCGCACAGCAGCGCGGCCACGGCGGCGGCCCCCGCGACCCGCACCCTCAGGAAACTCCGCATGTCGTGTGCCCCGCTCTCGTGATCCGCGCCCCCGTGGCACGGAAAGGCGAATGTACGTGCCCCGCCTGTGGCGGTGAGGGCCGGGCAGCCGGCCGGGCGCCGCGTACTGCTTGAATGGGTGGGTGACCCGCGCATCCCTGGACAAGCAGCCGCACGAAGTCGCCTCGATGTTCGACGACGTCGCGGCACACTACGACCTCACCAACGACGTGCTCTCCCTCGGCCAGGCCAGGCTGTGGCGCAAGGAGGTCGCGAAGGCGGTCGGCGCGCGGCCCACGCAGAAGGTGCTCGACCTCGCGGCGGGCACGGCCACTTCGTCGCAGCCCTTCGAGGCGGCCGGGGCGTACACCGTGCCCTGCGACTTCTCCATCGGGATGCTCAGGGTCGGCAAGCAGCGCCACCCCCACATGCCGTTCACGGCGGGCGACGCCACGAAGCTGCCTTTCCGCGACGACACGTTCGACGCGGTGACCATCTCCTTCGGGCTGCGCAACGTGCAGGACACGGAGGGCGCGCTGCGGGAGATGTACCGGGTCACCAAGCCGGGCGGGCGCGTGGTGATCTGCGAGTTCTCGCAGCCGACGTGGAAGCCGTTCCGGACGGTGTACACGGAGTACCTGATGCGGGCGCTGCCGCCGGTCGCCACCGCGGTGTCGTCGAATCCGGAGGCGTACGTCTACCTCGCGGAGTCCATCCGGGCGTGGCCCGCCCAACCGGAGCTCGCCGGCAAGCTCCGGGAGGCCGGCTGGTCCAAGGTGGCCTGGCGGAACCTGACCGGCGGGATCGTCGCCCTGCACCGGGGCTTCAAGGGCTGAGGGTGGGGGCGCCGCCCCCACACCCGCTCCTCAATCGCCGGAGGGGCTCATGGCCAGCTCAAGCCGGAAGCACAGCGCCTCCACCCCCGACACCGGGGACAGATACGTTCTGGACAGGGTCATACCGAGGCGTTCCGTCACCGCCACCGAGCGGGTGTTGCCCGGGTGGACCATCGCCACCACGTGGTCCAGGCCCGTCGCGCGGACCCGCTCCAGCGTGGCGGCGGCCGCCGCCGTCGCGTACCCGCGACCCCAGTGCGCGCGGCCCAGGCGCCAGCCGATCTCGATCTCGCCCGCCGGGCCCCAGTCCGTGGGGGGCCACGGCTGGGCGCCGGTGAAGCCGATGACCTCGTCGTCCTCGTCCAGCAACGTCCACAGGCAGAAGCTGTGTTCGGCGTCGTGCTTGCGCTGGCGGGCGGTCAGTTCCTCGTAGACGGAGACCTCCGCGGAGCGGCCCCCGTGGAACTCCATCACCTCGGGGTCGTCGAACACCCGGTGCCAGGCGTACGCGTCCTCCTCGGTGGGCACGCGCAGCCGTACTACGGGCAGGGACCCCTCCGGTACGGGGGACGACGTCACGCGGGACGTCATGGAGGGCCCGGGGGCCTGGGGGGACTCGGAGCTCATGGCGTGGCAACCCTTCGCGATGTCGATCAACAGCCACCCATAGACTGCACGTGTCCTGTGCTTCTCGGCACGCAAATTCGAGTCTTCGGGAGATCCCGCTGTGACCGAGCCGCTCTCCGAACACACCGCGGACGTGATCGTCGTCGGGGCCGGCCCGGCCGGTTCCACGACGGCGTACTACCTGGCCAAGGCCGGACTCGATGTGCTGCTCCTGGAGAAGACCGCGTTCCCGCGCGAGAAGGTGTGCGGCGACGGGCTGACCCCGCGCGCCACCAAGCAGCTCGTCTCGATGGGGATCGACATCTCCGAAGAGGCCGGCTGGCTGCGGAACAAGGGCCTGCGGATCATCGGCGGCGGCGTGCGGCTCCAGCTCGACTGGCCGGACCTCGCCTCGTACCCGGACTACGGCCTCGTGCGCAAGCGCGACGACTTCGACGAGCAGCTCGCCCGGCAGGCGCAGAAGGCCGGCGCGCGGCTGTACGAGCGCTGCAACGTCGGGGCTCCGATCGTCGACGAGCGCAACGGGCGCATCACCGGCGTCAACGCCAAGCTCGGCGAGGACAAGACCCCGGTCACCTTCCACGCGCCGCTCGTGGTCGCCGCCGACGGCAACTCGACGCGGCTCTCGCTCGCGATGGGCCTGCACCGGCGCGAGGACCGCCCGATGGGCGTCGCCGTACGGACGTACTTCACCTCGCCGCGCCACGACGACGACTACCTGGAGTCCTGGCTGGAGCTGTGGGACCGGCGCGGACCGCAGGAGCGGCTCCTTCCCGGCTACGGCTGGATCTTCGGCATGGGCGACGGCACGTCCAACGTCGGTCTCGGAATCCTCAACTCCTCGTCCGCGTTCCGGGAGCTGGACTGGCGCGAGATCCTCAAGGCGTGGTGCGCGTCCATGCCCGAGGACTGGGGCTACACCCCCGAGAACATGACGGGCCCGATCCGCGGCGCCGCCCTGCCGATGGCCTTCAACCGCCAGCCGCACTACACCAAGGGCCTGCTGCTGGTGGGCGACGCGGGCGGTCTGGTCAACCCGTTCAACGGCGAAGGCATCGCGTACGCCATGGAGTCGGGGCAGATCGCCGCGGACGTCATCGTCCAGGCGCACGCCCGCGCGACGCCTTCGCAGCGCGAACTCGCCCTGCACGCCTACCCGAAGATCCTCAAGGACACCTACGGCGGCTACTACACGCTGGGCCGCGCCTTCGTGAAGCTCATCGGCAACCCGAAGGTCATGAAGATCGCCACGCAGCGCGGACTCACCCACCCGATGCTGATGAAGTTCACCCTGAAGATGCTGGCGAACCTGACCGACCCGACGGGCGGCGACGCGATGGACCGCATCATCAACGGCCTCTCGAAGGTGGCCCCCAAAGCTTGATCCGGTAAGGCCGGATCACCACTGACCCGGCCGTACCAAGGTGGCCTCCAAGGCCTGAGCCGGGCGCCTTTCTAGGGGCGGCGCTCCACCTCGTCCGTCCAGCGGACGGGGACCTCTCCGGCGAACCGGGACAGACCGGTGCGCAGTTCGGTCGCGGAGAGGTCGCCGCCCTGGCGGCGCGCTATGTATTCGTGCCGTCTGCCGCTGTGCAGCGTCACCCACACCACGCGGTGGTGCTCGTAGCCGCCCGCGGTGCTCTCGTCGCCGTGCTCCCAGATCGCCACGGTGCCGACCTCGATCTCCCGCACCTCCGACCAGGCCGCGTCGAAGCGGGTGGCCAGGTGTATCCCGGCGGCGTTCGCGCGGATGACCGGGCGCACCGCGCCGTACACGCAGGCCAGGAGCAGGAAGGCGCCCGCGCCCAGGACGAACAGCGCGAGCCCCCAGCGGAAGGCGAGTTGGGCCCAGTCGGCCGGGCCCTGCCAGGGGCGGATGCCGGTGAGCATCCACAGGCCGAGCACCATGAAGACGATCCCGATCGCGGCGAACATGCCGAGCCCGTCGGCGTAGACCTCGTACGACTGCGGCTCCGGGACCCGCACCTGTTCTTCCACGCGCCCACCCCCTGATAGGGGGATGGTGCCCCGGAACAGGCAGAGTTCAACACATTCCGGGCATGCCAAAGGGCCGTCGCTCCCGAGCGGGGGAGTAACGGCCCTTGCAGGCGTGGTGCGGACGGCTCAGAAGGCCGCTGTACGGCTCAGAGAACGCGGACGGCGCCGGTGGGCTGGTCCCAGTCCAGGCTGCGCTCGACGACACCGGTGGAGGGGTTCTGCGCGCCGACGAAGTTGCCGCCGCCCACGTAGATCGCCACGTGGTACGCGGAGCCGGAGCTGCCCCAGTAAAGGATGTCGCCCGGCTGCAGGTTGGACAGCGAGACCTGGGTGCCGGTGGCCGACTGGTCCTGCGAGACGCGCGGCAGGTCGACGCCGACCTGGCGGTAGGCCGCCTGGACGAGGCCGGAGCAGTCGTACGCGCTGGACCCGGTGGCGCCGGAGACGTACGCCTTGCCGACCTGGGCCAGCGCGAAGTTCACGATGGCGGCGGCGGAGCCGGTGGCGTTGGATGCCTTGAACGTCGACGTGGCGGTGGAGGCGGCGCTGAGCGTGGTGCGCTCGGCGGAGCGGGAGGCGCGCTCGGCGGCGGCGGCCTTCGCCTTGGCGGCGGCCTCGGCCTTCGCCTTGGCCTCGGCGGCCTTCTGCTCGGCGTCGTCCTTGGCCTTCTTGGCGTCCTTGGCGGCGCTGGACGCGGCGGCGTCCTGGGCGGCCTGGAGCTGGAGGTCGGCGGCGACCGTCTTGGTGGCCTGGACCGTGGCGGCCGCGGTGGTCGCTAGGTTGCCGGTCAGCGTCGGCATCTCGATGGTCTCGGTCACGGGCTGCGCGGCGTTCGCCGGGGCGGCCGCACCTGCCAACGCGATGGTGCTGAGTACGCCACCGGCAACTCCGGCCCGGAGCGAGACCTTCGAGGCGCTGCGGCGGGGCTTCCGGTGGCTGGGTATGTGAGCGGTGTGGGACATGGGTATAACCGCTATCAGGGGTTCAGGGTTCCCTTCAAGAAACGTGTGCTGCGCCACAGTTGGCGCCGGAAGAGCCGAATCCGCTTCTTGCCAGCACTTATTGACGCCGTAACGGACAAAACTGGCACGCGCGATCAGGGCTGTGATCATGTGTTTTCCATGAATGGTCCGAATTGCCCGGCGCTTACCATCCCCTCACGTCGATGGCCAAGCCCCGTTGATTTCCGGACTATTACCAAGTGACGCAGGTCACATGGTGAGTGATCCGCTCGACTGCGGGCAGAAGGCGTCGCTTCGTGAATGCGCGCACGCGTCCACCTTTGAGGTCCGAAGTCCCTCCCGTGAGTGACCGGCGCCCGCTTATCACCCGATGGCCACCCATCGCCAATTTGCCCTTAGCGCACATCTCTTGATAAAGCCAGACGGTCGGCGACCAGGGGTAACACCTCGGGATGTCACGTCTCGTGATCACTCAGGCGCTTCGCGTATGTAGATCACCGCTCATCCGACTTCATGATCCTTCGTCAGGTGGTGGAGATCACAAACTCGTTGGCGCACCCCGTGTCGCAGATCACAGACCGGCGGGCATAGGATGCGGGGCAGTCGGGCTTGTGAACTGCCTCACATGTAGGCGATCTTCGCGCCGCGAGCAGTCGGCAAGGAGGCAACGAGGTGGTCGCGGTGCCCGTGTGCGGTCCAACGGTCAAGGACGACTGGAAGGAGCGAGGAGCGTGAATGCGTACGCGCCCATCCTCGTGCTCGGCGCCCTCGGGGCAGGGTTTGCGATCTTCTCCGTGGTCATGGCCACGCTTATCGGCCCAAAAAGGTACAACCGGGCGAAACTTGAGGCGTACGAGTGCGGAATCGAACCCACTCCCACGCCGGCCGGCGGCGGCCGCTTCCCCATCAAGTACTACCTGACGGCGATGCTCTTCATCGTCTTCGACATCGAGATCGTCTTCCTCTACCCCTGGGCCGTCACCTTCGACGCCCTGGGGCTTTTCGGGCTCGTGGAGATGCTGCTCTTCGTGCTCACCGTCTTCGTCGCCTACGCGTATGTGTGGCGGCGCGGCGGTCTGGAATGGGACTGAGGGGCTGAGGGGCACCTATGGGACTCGAAGAGAAACTGCCTAGCGGCTTTGTACTGAGCACTGTTGAGCAGGCCGCGGGCTGGGTGCGCAAGGCGTCCGTGTTCCCCGCGACCTTCGGCCTCGCCTGCTGCGCCATCGAGATGATGACGACCGGCGCCGGCCGTTACGACCTGGCCCGCTTCGGCATGGAGGTCTTCCGCGGCTCCCCGCGCCAGGCCGACCTGATGATCGTGGCCGGACGGGTCAGCCAGAAGATGGCGCCGGTGTTGCGGCAGGTCTACGACCAGATGCCCAACCCCAAGTGGGTCATCTCCATGGGGGTTTGCGCCTCATCGGGCGGAATGTTCAATAATTACGCAATTGTTCAGGGCGTTGACCACATTGTCCCGGTTGATATCTACCTGCCCGGTTGCCCACCCCG
Organism: Streptomyces sp. NBC_01431; assembly: GCF_036231355.1. Classification (NCBI taxonomy): domain Bacteria; kingdom Bacillati; phylum Actinomycetota; class Actinomycetes; order Kitasatosporales; family Streptomycetaceae; genus Streptomyces; species Streptomyces sp. NBC_01431. Next base: position 3,480,490 of record NZ_CP109496.1, on the reverse strand, counting down.
GCCCGAGATGCTGATCGACGCGATCCTCAAGCTCCACCAGAAGATCCAGAGTTCCAAGCTCGGGGTCAACCAGGAGGAGGCGGCCCGCGAGGCGGAGGAGGCGGCCCTGAAAGCGCTCCCCACCATTGAGATGAAGGGGCTGCTGCGGTGAGCTCTCCCGATACTCCCGATACCCCCCAACAGAACGGCGTGCCCGCCCCGCGCGAGGACACCGGCGAGGTCATCGGCGTACGCAAGGGCATGTTCGGGGCCGGCGACGCCGGCGACACCAGCGGCTACGGCGGCGTCATCAAGACCGTGACGCTGCCCGGCGCCACCTCCCGCCCCTACGGCGGCTGGTTCGACGAGGTGGCCGACGAACTCGAAGGCGCCCTGGAGGAGCAGGACCTGCTGCCCGAGAACGCCATCGAGAAGACCGTCGTCGACCGCGGCGAGCTCACCTTCCGCATCGCGCGCGAACACCTCGTCCGCGTCGCCCGCACCCTGCGCGACGACCCCGCGCTGCGCTTCGAGCTCTGCACCGGCGTCAGCGGCGTCCACTTCCTGGGTGACAAGGGGCGCGAACTGCACGCGGTCTACCACCTGCGGTCGCTGACCCACGGTCGGCTGATCCGGCTCGAAGTGAGCACCCCCGACAGCGACCGGCACATCCCCTCGCTCGTCGAGGTCTATCCGACCAACGACTGGCACGAGCGCGAGACGTACGACTTCTTCGGCATCGTCTTCGACGGCCACCCCGCCCTCACCCGGATCATGATGCCGGACGACTGGCAGGGCTTCCCGCAGCGCAAGGACTACCCACTCGGCGGCATCCCGGTCGAGTACAAGGGCGCCCAGATCCCGGCTCCGGACCAGCGGAGGTCGTACACCTGATGTCCACTTCTCACGCGTCCGCTCGGGAAACCACCGAGGGAACCGTATACACGGTCACCGGCGGCGACTGGGACGAGGTCGTCCAGTCCGCCGCCAAGAGCGACGACGAGCGCATCGTCGTCAACATGGGTCCCCAGCACCCCTCCACCCATGGAGTGCTGCGCCTGATCCTGGAGATCGACGGCGAGACGGTCACCGAGGCCCGCTGCGGAATCGGTTACCTGCACACCGGCATCGAGAAGAACCTCGAATTCAGGACCTGGACGCAGGGCACCACCTTCGTCACGCGCATGGACTACCTGACGCCGTTCTTCAACGAGACGGCCTACTGCCTCGGCGTCGAGAAGCTCCTCGGCATCACCGACCAGATCCCCGACCGGGCATCGGTCATCCGCGTCCTGCTCATGGAACTCAACCGGCTCTCCTCGCACCTGGTGTGCATCGCCACCGGCGGCATGGAGCTGGGCGCGACCACGATCATGATCTACGGCTTCCGGGATCGTGAACTCATTCTCGACCTCTACGAGCTGATCACCGGCCTGCGGATGAACCACGCGTTCATCCGTCCCGGCGGACTCGCCCAGGACCTGCCCCCGGGCGCGGTGGACCAGCTCCGCGAGTTCGTGAAGACCATGAAGAAGAACCTGCCGGAGTACGACAAGCTCGCCACCGGCAACCCCATCTTCAAGGCTCGTATGCAGGACGTCGGCTACCTCGACCTGACCGGCTGCATGGCGCTCGGCGCGACCGGTCCGATCCTCCGCTCGGCCGGGCTCCCGCACGACCTGCGCAAGACCGACCCGTACTGCGGCTACGAGAACTACGAGTTCGACGTCCCGACCGCCGACACCTGCGACTCCTACGGCCGCTTCCTGGTCCGCCTGGAGGAGATGCGCCAGTCGCTCAGGATCGTCGAGCAGTGCCTGGACCGGCTCGCGCCGGGACCGGTCATGGTCGAGGACAAGAAGATCGCCTGGCCCGCGCAGCTCGCGCTCGGACCGGACGGACTCGGCAACTCCCTCGACCACATCAAGAAGATCATGGGCACCTCGATGGAGTCCCTCATCCACCACTTCAAGCTGGTGACCGAGGGCTTCCGGGTCCCCGCCGGGCAGACCTACACGGCCGTCGAGTCACCCAAGGGCGAACTCGGCGTGCACATCGTCTCCGACGGCGGCACCCGCCCCTACCGGGTCCACTTCCGCGATCCGTCCTTCACCAATCTCCAGGCCATGGCGGCCATGTGCGAGGGCGGCCAGGTCGCCGACGTCATCGTCGCCGTCGCGTCCATCGACCCCGTGATGGGAGGCGTCGACCGGTGACCGACATCAACTTGGGCATGCCCCAGCTGCCCGCACCCGACTATCCGGCCGATGTACGCGCCCGGCTCGAAGCGGACGGCGGGCAGATCGTCGCCCGCTACCCCGACAGCCGCTCCGCGCTGCTGCCGCTGCTCCACCTCGTCCAGGCGGAGGAGGGGTACGTATCGCGAACCGGCATGGCCTTCTGCGCGGACCTGCTGAAGCTGACGACGGCCGAGGTGACCGCCGTCGCCACCTTCTACTCCATGTACCGGCGCCGGCCCTCCGGCGACTACCAGGTCGGCGTCTGCACCAACACCCTGTGCGCGGTCATGGGCGGTGACGCCATCTTCGACGAGCTGAAGCGGCACCTGGGCGTCGGCAACAACGAGACGACCGACGACGGCAAGGTGACGCTCGAACACATCGAGTGCAACGCCGCCTGCGACTTCGCGCCCGTCGTGATGGTCAACTGGGAGTTCTTCGACAACCAGACCCCCGAGAGTGCCAAGCGCCTGGTGGACGACCTCCGCGCGGGCCGCCAGGTGGAGCCCACCCGGGGCGCGCCGCTGTGCACCTACCAGGAGACCGCCAGGATCCTGGCGGGCTTCCCCGACGAGCGCCCCGGCGCCGTCGAGGCGACCGGCGGAGCGGGCCCGGCCTCACTGGCCGGCCTGAGGCTGGCCAGGGGGGAGACCTCCCCGGGCGGGCGCGTGGTGCACCCGCGCGGCGCGGCCCCGCACGGCGAACCTCAGCCCGGCGCCCGTCACTTGAGCTCGCACGACGCACCGCAGCAGACCTCGGCGTCCGACCCCGAGCACCCGGCGGGCCCGGTCTCCGAGGAGGGGGAGTGATGACCTTGGCAACCGAGATCGAAGGCAACGGGAACGGGAGCAGCCCGGAGAAACTCCTGGCACCCGTCCTCTCCGCCTTCTGGGACCAGCCCGATTCCTGGACCCTGGAGACCTACCGGCGCCACGACGGCTACGAAGGCCTGCGCAAGGCGCTCGCGATGACGCCCGACGACCTCATCGCGTACGTCAAGGACTCCGGTCTGCGCGGCCGCGGCGGCGCGGGCTTCCCCACCGGAATGAAGTGGCAGTTCATTCCGCAGGGCGACGGCAAGCCGCACTACCTGGTCGTCAACGCCGACGAGTCGGAGCCCGGGACCTGCAAGGACATCCCCCTCCTGTTCGCCAACCCGCACTCCCTCATCGAGGGCATCGTGATCGCCTGTTACGCGATCCGTTCCTCGCATGCCTTCATCTACCTGCGGGGCGAAGTCGTCCCCGTACTGCGGCGGCTGCACGAGGCCGTCAAGGAGGCCTACGCGGCGGGCTACCTCGGCAGGGACATCCTGGGCAGCGGTCTGGACCTCGAACTCACCGTGCACGCGGGCGCGGGCGCGTACATCTGTGGCGAGGAGACCGCGCTCCTGGACTCCCTCGAAGGCCGTCGCGGCCAGCCCCGGCTGCGACCCCCCTTCCCCGCGGTCGCCGGTCTGTACGCGTGCCCCACTGTGGTGAACAACGTCGAATCCATCGCCTCGGTTCCCGCGATCCTGAACCGGGGCAAGGACTGGTTCAAATCCATGGGCAGTGAGAAGTCCCCCGGCTTCACGCTGTATTCGCTGAGCGGGCACGTCGTGAGCCCCGGCCAGTACGAGGCGCCGCTCGGCATCACGCTGCGCCAGCTGCTCGACATGAGCGGCGGCATGCGGCCCGGCCACCGGCTCAAGTTCTGGACGCCGGGCGGCTCTTCGACGCCGATGTTCACCGACGAGCACCTTGATGTCCCGCTGGACTACGAGGGCGTGGGCGCCGCCGGGTCGATGCTCGGCACCAAGGCGCTCCAGTGCTTCGACGAGACCACGTGCGTGGTGCGGGCGGTCACCCGCTGGACCGAGTTCTACGCCCACGAGTCCTGCGGCAAGTGCACCCCGTGCCGCGAAGGGACGTACTGGCTGGTCCAGTTGCTCCGCGACATCGAGGCCGGCAAGGGCTCCATGGACGACCTCGACAAGCTGAACGACATCGCCGACAACATCAACGGCAAGTCGTTCTGCGCCCTCGGCGACGGCGCCGCCTCGCCGATCTTCTCCTCGCTCAAGTACTTCCGTGACGAGTACGAGCGGCACATCACGGGCAAGGGCTGCCCCTTCGACCCCGCCAAGTCCACGCTCTGGGCGGACGACAGCACGGAGGTGAACGCATGACTGTGACGACGAGTAGCGCTTCCTCCGGGGGCGGCGAGGCGGCCGTACCGCCGGAGGACCTCGTCTCGCTGACCATCGACGGCATCGACATCAGCGTCCCCAAGGGCACGCTGGTGATCCGCGCCGCCGAACAGCTCGGCATCGAGATCCCGCGGTTCTGCGACCACCCCCTGCTCGACCCGGTCGGCGCCTGCCGCCAGTGCATCGTCGAGGTGGAGGGCCAGCGCAAGCCGATGGCGTCCTGCACCATCACCTGCACCGACGGCATGGTGGTCAAGTCCCAGCTCTCCTCGCCGGTCGCCGAGAAGGCCCAGCGCGGAGTGATGGAACTCCTCCTGATCAACCACCCGCTGGACTGCCCGGTCTGCGACAAGGGCGGCGAGTGCCCGCTACAGAACCAGGCGATGCAGGTCGGCGACACGGATTCGCGTTTCGAAGGCAAGAAGCGCACCTATGAGAAGCCGGTCCCGATCTCCACGCAGGTGCTCCTGGACCGCGAGCGGTGCGTGCTGTGCGCCCGCTGCACCCGGTTCTCCAACCAGATCGCCGGCGACCCCATGATCGAAATGATCGAGCGGGGCGCGCTCCAGCAGGTTGGCATCGGCGAGGGCGACCCGTTCGAGTCGTACTTCTCCGGGAACACCATCCAGATCTGCCCCGTCGGCGCGCTGACCTCGGCGGCGTACCGCTTCCGCTCCCGTCCCTTCGACCTCGTGTCGTCGCCGTCGGTGTGCGAGCACTGCGCGGGCGGCTGCGCGACCCGCACCGACCACCGGCGCGGCAAGGTCATGAGGCGCCTGGCGGCCGAGGACCCCGAGGTCAACGAGGAATGGCTGTGCGACAAGGGCAGGTTTGGATTCAGGTACGCGCAGAAGGCGGACCGTCTGACCACGCCCATGGTGCGCGACTCCGCGACCGGTGAGCTCGCGCCGGCCAGCTGGCCCGAGGCCCTTGAGGCGGCCGCCGCCGGACTCGCCGCCGCGCGCGGCCGGGCCGGAGTGCTCGCCGGTGGCCGCCTGACCGTCGAAGACGCCTACGCCTACGCCAAGTTCGCCCGGATCGCCCTCGCCACCAACGACGTCGACTTCCGGGCCCGGGTGCACTCGGCGGAGGAGGCGGACTTCCTGGCGGCGCGGGTCGCCGGACGGGGCCGCGACCTCGACGGGCGGGGCGTCACCTACACCTCCCTGGAGAAGGCCCCGGCCGTGCTCCTGGTCGGCTTCGAGTCCGAGGAGGAGGCGCCCGGCGTCTTCCTCAGGCTGCGCAAGGCCTGGCGCAAGCACGGCCAGCGCACCTTCTCGCTCGCCACCCACATGACGCGCGGCCTGGAGAAGGCGGGCGGCACGCTGCTGACCGCCGCGCCCGGCACCGAGACCGAGTGGCTGGACGCGCTCGCCGGTGGCGTCGGCCTTGACGCCGACGGCGCCGAGGCGGCCGAGGCGCTGCGCTCCCCGGGCGCCGTCCTCGTCGTCGGCGAGCGGCTCGCGGGGGTGCCCGGCGGGCTGACCGCCGCGGTGCGCACGGCCTCGGCGACCGACGCCGAACTGGTGTGGATCCCGCGCCGGGCCGGTGAGCGCGGGGCGGTCGAGGCGGGGGCGATCCCGTCGCTGCTGCCCGGCGGCCGCCCGGCCACCGACCCCCGCGCCCGCGACGAGGTCGCCTCGGCCTGGGGCGTGCGCGAACTCCCGCACCGCTACGGGCGCGACACCGGCCAGATCGTCGAGGCCGCGGCCACCGGCGAACTGGGCGCGCTGCTCGTCGCGGGGGTCGACCCGGCGGACCTGCCGGACCCGGCCCGCGCCCACGAGGCCCTGGGCGAGGCCTTCGTGGTGAGTCTCGAACTGCGGCCGGGCGCGGTCACCGCGCAGGCGGACGTGGTCCTTCCGGTCGCGGCCGTCGCCGAGAAGTCCGGCACCTTCCTCGACTGGGAGGGCAGGGCGCGGCCGTTCGAGGCCGCGCTGAAGCCCGAGCAGCTGACCCGCACCCCGGCGCCCACGGACGCACGGGTGCTGCACATGCTGGCGGACGCGCTCGACGTGCATCTCGCGCTGCCCGATGTCCGGTCCGTACGGAACGAGATGACGCGGCTCGGCGTGTGGGACGGGCCGCGCGCGAGTGAGCCCCTGGAGTCGGCGCAGCCGCTGCCGCGGCCCGCCGAGGGCGAGGCGGTCCTCGCCGGCCACCGGATGCTGCTCGACCAGGGCTCGCTCCAGGAGGGCGACGAGGCGCTGGCCGGCACGCGGCACGCGGCCGTCGCCCGGCTCTCGGCGGCCACCGCGGCCGAGTCCGGAGTGAAGGACGGCGACCTTCTGGAGGTCACCGGCGCCTCGGGCAGCGTCCAACTCCCGCTCCAGGTGAGCGAGATGCCCGACCGGGTGGTGTGGCTGCCGCTGAACTCCACCGGCGGCGGGGTCACCGCGGACACCGGCGCGGTCCCCGGACAGGTCGTCCGGATCGGCCCGGCCGTTACGGAAGCCCCCTCGGAGGTGGTGGAGGCGTGATCACGTTCGCTGCGGAGGACCTCTCGCTGTTCGGCCGCGACCCCTGGTGGCTCGTCGTCGTCAAGGCCGTCTTCTGCTTCGCGTTCCTGATGGTGACCGTGCTGTTCTCCATCGTGTGGGAGCGCAAGGTCGTCGCCTGGATGCAGTTGCGCATCGGCCCCAACCGGCACGGCCCCTGGGGCATGCTCCAGTCGCTCGCCGACGGCATCAAGCTGATGCTGAAGGAAGATGTCATCGTCAAGAGGGCCGACAAGGTCGTCTACGTCCTGGCCCCGATCATCGCCGCGATCCCCGCGTTCATGGCGATCGCGGTGATCCCCTTCGGGCCCTCGGACAACGAGGTGTCCATCTTCGGCCAGCGCACCACGATGCAGCTCACCGACCTGCCGATCGCGATGCTCTACGTCCTCGCGGTCGCCTCCGTCGGCATCTACGGCATCGTCCTCGCGGGCTGGTCGTCCGGGTCGACGTACCCGCTGCTCGGAGGCTTGCGCTCGTGCGCGCAGATGATCTCGTACGAGATCGCCATGGGCGCGGCCTTCGCCTCGGTGTTCCTCTACTCCGGGTCGATGTCGACCTCGAAGATCGTGGAGGCGCAGGGCGACCGCTGGTACATCGTGCTGCTGCCGGTGTCGTTCATCATCTACATCGTCACGATGGTCGGCGAGACCAACCGGGCACCGTTCGACATGCCGGAGTCCGAGGGCGACCTGGTGGGCGGCTTCAACACCGAGTACTCGTCCATCAAGTTCGCGATGTTCATGCTCGCCGAGTACGTCAACATGGTCACCGTCTCGGCGGTCGCGGTCACCCTGTTCCTCGGCGGCTGGCGCGCCCCCTGGCCCATCAGCACCTTCTGGGTGGGCGCGAACCACGGCTGGTGGCCGATGCTCTGGTTCGTCATCAAGGTCCAGCTGCTGCTCTTCTTCTTCATCTGGCTGCGCGGCACGCTGCCGCGGGTCCGCTACGACCAGCTGATGAAGCTGGGGTGGAAGGTGCTGATCCCGGTCTCGGTCCTCTGGCTGATGCTGGTCGCGACCGTACGGGCGCTGCGCAACGACGGCTACGACTTCTCGAAGATCGTGCTGTACGTGGGCGGCGCGCTCATCACGGTGCTGCTCCTCTCCTTCGTCGCGGACATCTTCCGCGGCCGGAAGGAGGCCGCGGAGGCGAAGGCGCCGCCCGCCGCGTTCGACCCGATGGCCGGTGGGTTCCCGGTGCCTCCGCTGCCCGGACAGACCCTCCCGCCCGTACCCCGCCGACGGCCGCGCCAAGAGCGCGAGTTGATTGTCAGTGGTGGGTCCGATACTGACAGTGACCGAGAGGGAAGGGAGGGCGACGGTGCCTGAATCAATCGAACCGACCGGTCCGGCGAAGTCCGCGGAGCCCGCGAAGGCGTCCGGGGGCAAGGCCCTGAACCCCGTGGCCGGCTTCGGCGTGACCTTCAAGGCCATGTTCAAGAGGCGGCTGACCGAGCAGTACCCGGAACAGCAGAAGACCACGGCGCCGCGCTTCCACGGCCGCCACCAGCTCAACCGGCATCCGGACGGCCTGGAGAAGTGCGTCGGCTGCGAACTGTGCGCCTGGGCCTGTCCGGCCGACGCCATCTATGTGGAGGGCGCGGACAACACCGAGGAGGAGCGCTACTCGCCGGGCGAGCGCTACGGCCGCGTCTACCAGATCAACTACGCCCGCTGCATCCTGTGCGGCCTGTGCATCGAGGCCTGCCCGACCCGGGCGCTGACGATGACCAACGAGTTCGAACTGGCCGACTCCTCCCGCGAGAGCCTGATCTACACCAAGGAGCAGCTGCTCGCGGGTCTTGAGGACACCATGGTCGACACCCCGCACGCGATCTACCCGGGCATGGACGAGCAGGACTACTACCGCGGTCTGGTCACCGAGGCCGCGCCCGGCACCGTCCGGCAGGTGGCGCTCAGCAAGGGGGAGCGGCCGCAGGAGGCCGCCTCCACCTTCGGCGAGGACGAGCCCGCGTCCGGCAAGGTGGTGGAGGCATGAGCGCGCCCACCGACGTGCTGGCCGTGGCCGCCTCGCACACCTCCACCGGGGAAGCCCTCCAGTTCTGGGTGCTCGGCACGGTCGCCGTGATCGGCGCCCTGTGCACCATCTTGATGAAGAAGTCCGTGCACAGCGCGCTCTGCCTCGCCGGGACCATGATCATCCTGGCGGTCTTCTACCTCGCCAACGGGGCGTACTTCCTGGGCGTCGTCCAGATCGTCGTCTACACCGGCGCGATCATGATGCTGTTCCTCTTCGTCGTCATGCTGGTCGGCGTCACCGCCGCCGACTCGCTGAAGGAGACCATCAAGGGGCAGCGCTGGTGGGCCGCGGCCTGCGGGCTCGGCTTCGGAGTGCTCCTCATCGCCGGCATCGCCAACGCCTCACTGAAGACCTTCACCGGTCTCGGCCAGGCCAACGCCAATGGAAACGTCGAGGGTTTGGCGACCCTGATCTTCACCAAGTACGTCTTCGCCTTCGAGATCACCGGCGCCCTCCTCATCACCTCGGCGGTCGGCGCGATGGTGCTCACCCACCGGGAGCGCACCGAGCGCGCCAAGACCCAGCGCGAGATGTCCGAGGAGCGCGTACGCGGCAAGCACCTGCCCCCGCTGCCCGCCCCCGGTGTCTACGCCCGGCACAACGCGGTGGACGTCGCCGGACTGCTGCCCGACGGCACGCCGGCGGAGCTCACCGTCAACCAGACGCTGCGCGGCCGCGGCCAGATCCGCGACGTGTCGAGCGAGGCGCTCGCCGACCTCAAGGCCCTGGAGCAGCGCTCCGAGGAGCGGCTCGGCCGGGACGAGGAGGCGGTCAAGTGAATCCGGTCAACTACCTGTATCTGGCAGCCCTGTTGTTCACCATCGGCGCCGCCGGGGTGCTCATCAGGCGGAACGCGATCGTGGTCTTCATGTGCGTCGAGCTGATGCTCAACGCCTGCAACCTCGCCTTCGTCTGCTTCTCCCGGCTGCACGGCAACCTCGACGGCCAGGTCATCGCGTTCTTCACGATGGTCGTCGCCGCCGCGGAGGTCGTCGTCGGGCTCGCGATCATCGTGTCGCTCTTCCGTTCCCGCCACTCGGCCTCGGTCGACGACGCCAGCCTGATGAAGCTGTAAGGGGTCGCTGAATCGTGGAGAACCTCATTGCGCCGCTCATCGCGGCGCCCCTGCTCGGAGCGGCCGTCCTGCTGTGCGGCGGACGGCGGCTGGACAAGGTCGGCCACTGGCTGGGCACGCTGCTCGCGGGCGCGTCCTTCGTCATCGGCGCGGTGCTCTTCGTCGACATGCTGGGCCGCTCGGCCGATCACCGCACGGTGACCAAGCAGCTGTTCAGCTGGGTTCCGGTCGAGGGCTTCCAGGCCAACGTCGGCTTCCAGCTCGATCAGTTGTCGATGACCTTCGTCCTGCTGATCACCGGTGTGGGCACGCTGATCCACATCTATTCGATCGGCTACATGGAGCACGACGAGAACCGCCGCCGCTTCTTCGGCTACCTCAACCTGTTCCTCGCGGCGATGCTGCTCCTGGTCCTCGCCGACAACTACCTTCTCCTGTACGTCGGTTGGGAGGGCGTGGGCCTCGCGTCCTACCTGCTCATCGGCTTCTGGCAGCACAAGCCCAGCGCGGCGACCGCCGCCAAGAAGGCCTTCCTGGTCAACCGGGTCGGCGACATGGGCCTGTCGATCGCCATCATGGTGATGTTCACGACCTTCGGCTCGTTCGCCTTCTCCACCGTTTTGAACGAGACGGGCGCGGCGAGCTCGGGCCGCAACACCGCCATCGGCCTGATGCTGCTGCTCGCCGCCTGCGGCAAGTCGGCGCAGGTGCCGCTCCAGTCCTGGCTCGGCGACGCGATGGAGGGCCCGACCCCGGTCTCGGCCCTGATCCACGCGGCGACCATGGTGACCGCGGGCGTCTACCTGATCACCCGCTCCGGCGCGATCTTCAACGCGGTGCCCGATGTACAGACGGCGGTCGTGGTCGTCGGCGCGGTCACGCTTCTGTTCGGTGCCATCGTCGGTTGCGCGAAGGACGACATCAAGAAGGCGCTGGCCGGCTCCACGATGTCGCAGATCGGCTACATGATCCTGGCCACCGGCCTCGGGCCGATCGGCTACGCCTTCGCGATCATGCACCTGGTGACGCACGGCTTCTTCAAGGCCGGGCTCTTCCTCGGCGCGGGCTCGGTCATGCACGGCATGAACGACGAGGTCGACATGCGCAGGTACGGCGGCCTGCGGAAGTACATGCCGATCACCTTCGTCACCTTCGGCCTCGGCTATCTGGCGATCATCGGCTTCCCCGGCCTGTCCGGGTTCTTCTCCAAGGACAAGATCATCGAGGCGGCGTTCGCCAAGGGCGGGACCGAGGGCTGGATCCTCGGCGCGGTCACCCTGATCGGCGCCGCGATCACCGCGTACTACATGACCCGCGTGATGATCCTGACCTTCTTCGGTGAGGAGCGCTGGCGGCACGCGAAGACCCCCTCGCCGGCCGAGCCCAGTGTGGAGCCCGCCGCGGAAACGCGGGGCGCGCATGACGAGCCCCACCCCCACGAGTCCTCTAGGTCCATGACGATCCCGATGATCGTCCTCGCCTTCGGCTCGGTCTTCGCGGGCGGCATCCTCAGCATCGGCGACCGGTTCGTGAAGTGGCTGGAGCCGGTCACGTCCTTCGACCACGGCAACTCGCCGGTCGGCCAGTGGACGGTCACCGGTGCCACCGTCGTCTGCATGCTGATCGGCGTGGGCCTGGCGGTCGTCCAGTACGGGCGGGGGCCGGTCCCGGCCGTCGCGCCGCGCGGCTCGCTGCTCACCCGGGCCGCCCGCCGCGACCTGCTCCAGGACGACTTCAACCATGTGGTCCTGGTCCGCGGCGGTGAGCACCTCACCCGCTCGCTCGTCTACCTCGACCACAGCCTGGTCGACGGAGTCGTCAATGGAACCGCCGCCTCGGTCGGCGGGCTCTCCGGCCGGCTGCGCAAGCTGCAGAACGGCTTCGCCCGCAGCTACGCGGTCTCGATGTTCGGAGGTGCTGTGGTGATCATCGCCGCGACTCTGCTGATGAGGGCGGTGTAACGCAATGTCCTTCCCCCTCCTGACCGCCACGGCCGCTCTGCCGGCGCTCGGCGCGGTCGCCACCGCGGCCGTGCCGGCAGCCCGGCGCACCGCCACCAAGTGGCTGGCCCTGCTGGTCTCGGTGGGCACACTGGTGCTCTCCGCGATCCAGCTCGTACGGTTCGAACCGGGCGGCGCCCGCTATCAGCTGACCGAATCGCACGCCTGGATCAAGGACTTCGGAGTCCGCTACGAACTGGGTGTGGACGGCATCGGGGTCGCCCTCATCGGCCTCACCGCGCTCCTCATCCCGTTCATCATCGCGGCCGGCTGGCACGACGCCGATCCCCTGGAGACCAACAGCAGTCGCTGGCGGCCGACCCAGGGCTTCTTCGCCCTGATCCTCGCCGTCGAGGCGATGGTGGTGCTCTCCTTCGAGGCCACCGACGTCTTCCTCTTCTACATCCTGTTCGAAGCCATGCTCATCCCGATGTACTTCCTCATCGGCGGCTTCGGCGACCGGGCGGCGCCTTCCCAATTTGGTGCTGCCGCACCGGGCCACGGCGACGAGGCGGCGGCGACCCAACGCTCGTACGCGGCCGTCAAGTTCCTGCTCTACAACCTGGTCGGCGGGCTCATCATGCTGGCCGCCGTCATCGGGCTCTACGTCGTGGCGGGTTCGTTCTCGCTGAACGAGATCGCCGCGGCCCGCGCCAACGGCTCGCTCCACATGGCGACCAACACCGAGCGGCTGCTCTTCCTGGGCTTCTTCTTCGCCTTCGCGGTGAAGGCCCCGCTGTGGCCGCTGCACACCTGGCTGCCCAACGCGATGGGCGAGGCGACCGCCCCGGTCGCCGTGCTGATCACCGCGGTGGTCGACAAGGTCGGCACCTTCGCGATGCTCCGCTTCTGCCTCCAGCTCTTCCCGGAGGCCAGCAAGTGGGCGACGCCGGTGATCGTGGTCCTCGCGGTGATCAGCATCATCTACGGGGCGCTGCTCGCGGTCGGCCAGCGCGACATCAAGCGCCTGGTGGCGTACGCGTCGATCTCGCACTTCGGCTTCATCATCATGGGCATCTTCGCGATGACCACCCAGGGCCAGTCCGGCGCCACGCTGTACATGATCAACCACGGGATCTCGACGGCCGCGCTGATGCTGGTGGCCGGCTTCCTGATCTCGCGCCGCGGCTCCCGGCTCATCTCGGACTACGGCGGCGTCCAGAAGGTCGCGCCGGTCCTGGCGGGCACCTTCCTGATCGGCGGCCTCGCCACCCTGTCCCTGCCGGGCCTGGCTCCCTTCGTGAGTGAATTCCTGGTCCTGGTCGGCACGTTCAGCCGCTATCCGGCGGCCGGAGTGGTCGCGACCCTCGGCATCGTCCTGGCCGCGCTGTACGTCCTGGTCCTCTACCAGCGGACGATGACCGGCCCGGTCAAGGCGGAGGTCCAGGGAATGCCGGACCTCAAGGTCCGCGAACTGCTGGTGGTCGCCCCGCTGATCGCGCTGCTGATCTTCCTCGGCGTCTATCCGAAGCCGCTGACCGACATCGTCAACCCGGCGGTGCGCCAGACCATGTCGGACGTACAGAAGAAGGACCCCAACCCGGTGGTGGAGGCGGCCAAGTGAGCACATCAGCTGTCCACAGCCTGTGGACCACGGCGGCCGAGGGAAAGCTGGACAAGATCCCCACGCCGCACATCGAGTACGCCCAGCTCGCGCCCACGCTGATCGTGGTGGGCGCGGCGATCCTCGGGGTCCTCGTGGAGGCCTTCGTCCCGCGCCGCGGCCGCTACTACGTTCAGGTGTTCCTGTCGGTGGTCGCGCTCGCCGCCGCCTTCGCGGCGGTGGTCGGCCTCGCGGCCGACGGCTACGGCACGACCAAGGCCCACATCGCGGCCATGGGCGCGGTCGCCGTCGACGGCCCGGCGCTCTTCCTCCAGGGCACCATTCTCCTCGCCTCCATCGTGGCGATCTTCACCTTCGCCGAGCGGCGCCTGGACCCGGTGGCGCACGGCAACAAGGTGGACTCCTTCGCCGCGCAGGCGGCCTCGGTGCCGGGCAGCGACAGCGAGAAGGCCGCGGTCAGGGCCGGGTTCACCACGACCGAGGTCTTCCCGCTCGCCCTGTTCGCGATCTCCGGCATGCTGGTCTTCCCGGCCGCGAACGACCTCCTGACCCTCTTCGTGGCCCTTGAGGTCTTCTCCCTCCCGCTCTACCTGCTGTGCGCGCTCGCCCGGCGCAAGCGACTCATGTCGCAGGAGGCGGCGGTCAAGTACTTCCTGCTCGGCGCGTTCTCCTCCGCTTTCCTGCTCTTCGGCATCGCGCTCCTGTACGGCTACGCGGGCTCCGTCTCGTACGCCACGATCGCGGACGTGGTGAGCGGCTCCGTCCAGACGGTGGACCCGGCGCTCGCCGGCACCATGGGCAACGACGCGCTGCTGCTGATCGGCGGCGCGTTGGTCCTGATGGGTCTGCTGTTCAAGGTCGGCGCGGTGCCGTTCCACATGTGGACCCCGGACGTCTACCAGGGCGCCCCCACTCCGGTGACGGGCTTCATGGCGGCGGCGACGAAAGTCGCCGCCTTCGGAGCGCTGCTCCGCATCCTGTACGTGGTGCTGCCGGGCATGAGCTGGGACTGGCGGCCGGTCATGTGGGGCGTCGCGATCATCACGATGCTGGGCGGCGCGATCGTCGCGATCACCCAGACCGACATCAAGCGGCTGCTCGCGTACTCCTCGATCGCGCACGCCGGGTTCATCCTGGCCGGTGTCATCGCGACCAACTCGGACGGCGTCTCGTCCGTGCTGTTCTACCTGGCGGCGTACTCGTTCGTGACGATCGGGGCGTTCGCGGTCGTCACGCTGGTCCGGGACGCGGGCGGCGAGGCGACGCACCTGTCCAAGTGGGCGGGCCTGGGCCGCCGCTCGCCGCTGGTCGCGGCGGTCTTCGCGGTCTTCCTGCTCGCCTTCGCGGGCATCCCGCTGACGTCCGGGTTCTCCGGGAAGTTCGCGGTGTTCCAGGCGGCGGCGGAGGGCGGGGCCGGGGCGCTGGTCGTCGTCGGTGTCGTGTCCTCCGCGGTCGCCGCGTTCTTCTACATCCGGGTGATCGTGCTGATGTTCTTCAGCGAGCCGAAGGCCGACGGGCCGACGGTGGCGGTGCCGTCGCCGCTGACGATGACGGCGATCGGGGTGGGCGTGGCGGTGACACTGGTGCTGGGCGTCGCCCCGCAGTACTTCCTGGATCTGGCGCACAGCGCGGGGGTGTTCGTGCGGTAGGTGTGCGGGTGGCTCGGGGTCCCGGCGTGCGGGGTTGGCGCCGGGACCTCTGCGTTTCCGGCCGGGGCTGTGGATAACTTCGCGGGGTGTCGGCTCGGGCGCCTATCGTTGCTGGGGTGAACGGTGAGGCGGACGGCGGACCAGTGCGGGAGACAGAGCGATGATCGAGACGGGCGGCGGGACGCAGACGGTGGCCTCGGAGAGCGAGGCCCGACAGACGCTGCACCGCATCTTCGGGTACGAGAGCTTCCGCGGCGCCCAGGGCGAGGTCATCGAGCACGTCGTGGCCGGCGGCGATGCCGTCGTGCTCATGCCGACCGGCGGCGGAAAGTCCCTCTGCTACCAGATCCCCGCGCTCGTCAGACCCGGCACCGGTGTGGTGGTCTCCCCGCTCATCGCCCTCATGCAGGACCAGGTGGACGCCCTGCGCGCGCTCGGCGTGCGGGCCGGGTTCATCAACTCCACGCAGGACTTCGAGGAGCGCCGCACCGTGGAGGCCGAGCTGCTCGCGGGCGAGCTCGACCTGCTGTACCTGGCGCCCGAGCGGCTGCGCGTGGAGGCCACCCTCGACCTGCTCTCCCGCGCCAAGATCTCCGTCTTCGCGATCGACGAGGCGCACTGCGTCGCCCAGTGGGGCCACGACTTCCGCCCCGACTACCTCGCCCTGTCCCTGCTCGGCGAGCGCTGGCCCGACGTGCCGCGCATCGCCCTCACCGCGACCGCCACCGGCGCCACCCACCGCGAGATCACCCAGCGCCTCGGGATGCCCGACGCCCGGCACTTCGTGGCGAGCTTCGACCGGCCGAACATCCAGTACCGGATCGTGCCGAAGAGCGACCCGAAGAAGCAGCTGCTCAGCTTCCTCAAGGAGGAGCACGACGGGGACGCCGGAATCGTCTACTGCCTCTCGCGCGCCTCGGTCGAGAAGACCGCGCAGTACCTGAGCGACCACGGGGTGCAGGCCGTGCCGTACCACGCGGGTCTCGACTCGGGGACGCGCGCCGTCAACCAGTCGCGCTTCCTGCGGGAGGACGGCCTGGTGGTGGTCGCGACCATCGCCTTCGGCATGGGCATCGACAAGCCGGACGTCCGCTTCGTGGCCCACCTCGATCTGCCCAAGTCGGTCGAGGGCTACTACCAGGAGACCGGCCGCGCGGGCCGCGACGGGCTGCCCTCGACGGCGTGGATGGCGTACGGACTCCAGGACGTGGTCCAGCAGCGGAAGCTGATCCAGGGCGGTGAGGGCGACGAGGCGTTCCGGCGCCGGGCGGCCGCGCATCTGGACGCGATGCTCGCCCTCTGCGAGACGGCGACGTGCCGGCGGGCCCAGCTCCTCGGCTACTTCGGCCAGGAGGCTTCGGACGCCAACTGCGGCAACTGCGACACGTGTCTGACCCCGCCGCAGACCTGGGACGGCACGGTGGCGGCACAGAAGGCGCTCTCCACGGTCGTACGCCTCCAGCGTGAGCGGGGCCAGAAGTTCGGCGCGGGCCAGATCATCGACATCCTGCTCGGCCGCAGGACCGCGAAGATCATCCAGTTCGACCATGACGCGCTGTCCGTCTTCGGTATCGGGGAGGAGCTGTCCGAGGCCCAATGGCGGGGCGTGGTGCGGCAGTTGCTCGCGCAGGGGCTGCTGGCGGTGGAGGGGGAGTACGGGACGCTGGTCCTGACCGAGCCGAGCGGGGAGGTGCTCGGGGGCCGACG
Source organism: Streptomyces sp. NBC_01431 (assembly GCF_036231355.1). Lineage (NCBI taxonomy): Bacteria > Bacillati > Actinomycetota > Actinomycetes > Kitasatosporales > Streptomycetaceae > Streptomyces > Streptomyces sp. NBC_01431. The sequence continues at coordinate 3,463,544 of NZ_CP109496.1, read as the reverse complement.
GGAGGTCCGGATGCGCAAGGAGCCGGAGAAGCCGGTGCGGGCGCCGCGGAGTTCCTCCGGCAAGAAGGCCGCGGTCGCTGATCTGCCCGAGGACGCGGTGGCGGTGTTCGAGGCGCTGCGGGCGTGGCGCGCGGCCCAGGCCAAGGAGGGCGGGGTTCCCGCGTACGTGATCTTCCATGACGCGACGCTGCGGGAGATCGCGACGGTTCGGCCGGGCTCGATGGAGGAGCTCGGCACGATTGGTGGCGTCGGCGAGAACAAGCGGGCGAAGTACGGGGAGGGTGTGCTGTCCGTGCTGGCCGAGCTGGAGTAGCCCGCACCCCACCCACCCCTCCCTTCCCGCCCCTTCCCGGAACCCGCCGGGGGTGGGGGCGGGTCGCGGCAGGTGGGCTCCGCCCAAGGCCCGCTGCTCAAAGTCCCCCAAGAGCGGGTTCCCCAGGGGCTGGGGTCCGGGCGGAACCCCGCGGCTCAGCTCGCCGCCGCGATCCGGCCCGTCACCTCGCCCAGGCCCACCCGTACGCCGTCCGGGCCCGGTGCCCACGCCGTCAGGGTCACCACGTCGCCGTCCTCCAGGAACGTCCGCTTCCCGGTGGGCAGTTCCAGCGGTTCCGTGCCGTTCCAGGTGAGTTCGAGGAGCGAACCCCGCTGCCCGCGCTCGGGTCCGCTCACCGTGCCCGAGCCGTACACGTCCCCGGTCCGCAGTGACGCGCCGTTCACCGTCATGTGGGCGAGCTGCTGCGCGGCCGTCCAGTACATCGAGGAGAAAGGCGGCTCGGCGACGACCGTGCCGTTGATGGCCACCGAGATGTGCAGGTCGAAGCCGCCGGGGACCTCTTCCGCGGCGTCGTCCAGATAGGGGAGGAGCGGGAAGTCGCGGGACGGAGGGGCGACGCGGGCCGCCGCGAGGGCCTCCAGGGGGGTGACCCAGGCCGACACCGAGGTCGCGAACGACTTGCCGAGGAAGGGGCCGAGCGGCACGTACTCCCAGGCCTGGATGTCCCGCGCCGACCAGTCGTTGAGGAGGAACAGACCAAAGACGTGGTCGTCGAAGGAGCCGAGGCCGACCGGCTGCCCCAGCTCGGACGGCGTGCCCACCACGAAGCCGACCTCGGCCTCGATGTCCAGTTTCACCGACGGGCCGAAGACCGGTGCCGGGTCCGCGGGGGCCTTGCGCTGGCCCCGCGGACGTACCACGTCCGTGCCGGAGACCACCACCGTGCCGGACCGGCCGTGGTAACCGATCGGCAGGTGCTTCCAGTTGGGGGTGAGCGCCGCGCCGTCCGGGCGGAAGATCTGGCCCACGTTGGTGGCGTGGTGCTCGCTGGCGTAGAAGTCGACGTAGTCGGCGACCTCGTACGGCAGATGCAGTTCGACGGTGGACAGCGGGTGCAGCAGGGGCTCTATGACCGGACGGTGCGCGGGCACCGTCACCCAGGCGGTGAGCGCCCGGCGCACATCGCGCCAGGCCGTGCGCCCCGCCGCGAGCAGCGGGTTGAGGCTCGGTTGGGCGAGGAGTGCCGCGTACGGGGAGCCCAGCGCGTGCGCCGCCGCCCCCGCGTCCAGGACGTGGTCGCCGATGCGGACACCTACCCTCCGGTCGGCGGGTTGGCCCGGCGTGGAGAAGACGCCATAGGGGAGATTGTGCGGGCCGAAGGGGTCGCCCTCGGCCAGTTCGAGCGGGCTCTGCTCGGACATCGGTGCCTGCCTCGCTTTCCACGGGTGTGGGTCACACGTTACGTCGGCGTGGGACGGGACGGCAGTGCCTAAAGAGTTCGCAATGTCCGGAAATGCCGTACCCGGAAGAGGTCATTCCCCCTTAGCGTCCTGTCCGGGGTGCGGAGGCGAGGGGGCCGCGCGCCCTGTGCGGCGTGGGGGCTCTCTGTCCCGAGGGGGGACTGGTGGCGAGCAGGGGCGTGCTGTTCAGGGCGGACCGGGATGTACCGGGACTGATCGTGAAGTTCGGGAACTATCCGTTGCATCACGGAGGGGTTGGTGCCATCCGCAGTCTCGGCAGACTCGGGGTGCCGATGTACGCGATCACCGAGGACCGCTGGACGCCCGCGGCCCATTCGCGGTATCTGAAGCACGCGTTCGCCTGGCCGACGACCGGCACCGAGGAGCCGGAAGCGCTGGTCGACGGGCTGCTCAGGATCGGCCGCCGGATCGGGCGGCCGACCGTGCTGATCCCCACCGACGAAGAGGCCGCGGTGCTGATCGCCGAGCACCAGAAGGAACTCGGCGACCTCTTCCTGTTTCCGCCTGTGACGCCGGAACTGCCCAGGCGCCTGGCCAGCAAGCAGGGCCTGCACGAGCTGTGCGTGGAGCACGGGGTGCCGTCCCCGGCGTCCGCCTTTCCCGAAACGTACGCCGAGGTCGAGGACTTCGCGCGGTACGCCCGCTTTCCCGTGGTGGCCAAGAACCGGGAGGCGTTCGTGCGGCGGCACAGGCCCGCGGTGCCCGGCACCACCCGGATCGAGGACCGCGCCCACCTCATGGCGCTGGCCCGCGGCTGGGGCGAGCGGCCCGGGGTGATCCTCCAGGAGTACCTGCCGCGTGAGCACGCCGAGGACTGGATCGTGCACGCCTACTTCGACGAGAACTCCGCGCCGCTCGCCCTGTTCACCGGGGTGAAGGTGCGGTCCTGGCCGCCGCACGCCGGTATGACGGCCAACGCGTACGTCGTGGACAATCCCGAACTGGCCGCGCTGGCCGAGCAGTTCGTCAAACGGATCGGCTTCACCGGGATAGTCGACCTCGATCTGCGCTTCGACCGGCGCGACGGCCGCTACAAGCTCCTGGACTTCAATCCCCGGATGGGCGCGCAGTTCCGGCTCTTCGAGAGCGAGGCCGGAGTCGACGTGATCCGCGCCCAGCACCTCCACCTCACCGGGCGCCGGGTCCCGGAGGGCGAGCAGCGGGCCGGGCGCCGCTACGTGGTCGAGAACATCGACCTGCCCGCGCTGATCGCCTACCGGCGCGGCGGCTACACCACCCCGCACGCGCCCGAGCGGCCGAGCGGTACCGAACTCGCGTGGGTCGCGCGGGACGACCTCGGACCCTTCTTCACGATGATGGCCCGCTTCGTACGTCCTGGTGCGCAGCATCTGTACCGGCTGTGGCGGAGTTCCCGCCGCGCCGTGACCAAGTAAGTCAGGCGCCCAACCACCTCGTGCAGCACGGTCGTTGACGCTGCGCGCAGGGTGAGTCACATTCCGAGAAGGGACAGCAAGTGAGCACTGCGACACGTCCGGTGGCGGTCATCGGCGCGGGGCCGTTCGGCCTGTCCGCCGCCGCTCATCTGCGCGCCCGGGGCATACCGGTCCGCGTCTTCGGTTCGCCGATGGTGAGTTGGCGGGAGCACATGCCGGCGGGCATGGTCCTCAAGTCGACGCCGGCCGCCTCCAGTATCGACGCGCCGCAGGTGGGAACGGGGCTGCTCGACTTCTGCGCGGACACCGGGACGAGCCGGCTGGAATCGGACTGGGACCTGATCCCTGTGGAGGTCTTCTCGGCGTACGGGCAGTGGTTCGCCGACAAGCTCTTCCCCGACCTCGAACAGGTCAGGGTGGTCTCGGTGGACCGGGTGTCGGGCGGCGCGTTCGCGCTGAAGCTGGACTCCGGGGAGAGCTTCGAGGCGCGGGCGGTCGTGGTGGCGACCGGGCTCGCGGGACTGGCTCGGCTGCCGCGCGAACTGGCCGCCGCGATTCCGGACGGCCCCTCTGCCACGGGACCGGTCTCGCACGCCGCGCAGCACCGGGACCTGTCCGTGTTCGCGGGGCGGGAGGTGCTCGTCATCGGGGCGGGCCAATCCGCCCTGGAGAACGCGGTGTTGATGGCCGAGACGGGAGCGAGCGTACGGATCGTGGCGCGTACGGCGGGGGCGGTCCGGTTCGGGGCCGCCCCCGACCAGCAGCCCCGCCTCAGCCCCAACTCGCCCTTCGGCAAGGCCTGGTCGCTGTACGCCTTCTCGTACCACGCGACCCACTTCCGGCATCTGCCCGCCCCGGCCCGCCACTACCTGGTGCGCAATGTGCTGGGCCCCCTGGGTGCGTGGTGGTTGCGCGAGCGCTTCACCGGGCGGGTCGCGGTGACCGAGGGACGCCGGATCGTACGGGCCCGTCTTGAGGGGGGCCGCCCGGTGCTCACCCTGAGCGGGGGCACCGGCCCGCAGCGGGAACTGTCCGCGGACCACGTCATGGCCGCGACCGGCTATCGCATGGACGTGGCGGCGCTCGACTTCCTGGGGCACGGTCTGCGCACCCAGCTCTCCACGTCCCGGGGGGCGCCGGTCCTGGACGCGGGGTACCAGTCCACCGTCCCCGGCCTGTACTTCACGGGCCTGCCCGCGGCGGCGTCCTTCGGTCCGGTGATGCGGTTCGTGTGCGGCACGGAGTACGCCTCCCCGAGGCTCGCCGCCTCGGTGGCAGCCGCCTGAGCCAAGGGGTGTGGGGAGGCCGGTTTCCTGGGGCTGCGCCCCCGGGGCCGGAGGGGGTCAGCCCGCCTCGCGCGGGATGCGGCGTTCCCACGTGCGGTGGAAGACCACTTCGCCCCCCTCCCGGCACACCACCTCGTTCGACGTCACGAAATCCGCCGCGTCGCAGCTGATCTCCGAGCGCGTGTCGATCGTCACGTCCCAGGCGAGTTCGGGGCGGTGCAGGCGCAGGTGCCAGTCCGAGCGGGTGCGGGCGGAGAGGGGGTCGGCCTCCTCGATCGTGTAGGCCTCCCGCGCGTCCTCGGTGAATTCGAGGCCGTCGGGGTAGACCCGGGTGCCGCCGTAGCCCGGGTCCACTTCGAGGCGCCACTCGCCCTTGGCCACATCCCGTACGACGAGCCGCTCGGGGCGCGGCTCATCCAGCGGGGCCGGGGAGGACACGCCGAGCGGTTCCGACTGCTCCGGGTCCGCGAAGGCGATCGTGTCGTCCAACGTCCGCTCGCGGAAAGGGAGTTGGAGCGAGGACCCGGCCGGATCGAGGGTGAAGCCGACCGAGTCGGCCTGCGGCCAGATCCACGGCCAGTACGCGGAGGAGACGGCGAGCCGGATGCGGTGGCCGGGCCGGAAAGCGTGCCCAATGCCGTTCAGTTCGAACGTCACCGACTCCGTCGCACCGAGCACCCACGCGTCCGCCCGGTCGCGGCCGTTGCGGGCCGACAGGTTGAGCACGCCCCGGGTGACCAGGGTCGAGGAGCCGTCCGGGGCCACGTCGCAGAGCCGGGCGATCGCCTGCCCGAACGGCACGTCCATGCGCAGCCGCAGCGTGACCCGCGGGCGTCCCAGGATCTCCAGCGGGTCCGCGTCCTGGGGGACCGGGAAGTCGAAGGCCGCCGAGCGGGCGTCCTCGGACCGCTGGTCCGGCGGGAGGTCGCCGTCGTTGCCGAAGGGGAAGAAGCGGCCCGCGTCCAGACCGGTGTGCTGCGGTGAACGCACCTGGACGGGCGGGCCCTGGAGTGCGTACGAGACCGGGGTGACGTGGGGCGAGGGCCAGGCGGCATCGCCCACCCAGCGGCCGGGCAGCTCGGCGTAGACGGTGGCCGGCGGATGCGACTCGCTGATCCAGGACCGCAGCAGCGGCTCCTTCATCACGCCCGTCTCCTCGCCCTTGAGGTGGTGGTCCCACCAGCGCAGGGTCTCCTGGAGGAAGCCGATCGCGGGGCCGGGCGGGAGCCCCCGGTCCGGGTACTGGTGCGACCAGGGGCCGATCAGCCCCCGCACCCGGTCGGCCGGCAGGTGCTCGACCAGCCTCAGCACCGTGTCGCGGTACGGGTCGTGCCAGCCGCCCACCGCGAGGACGGCCGCGTCGATCGCCGCGTAGTCCTCGCAGACGCTGCCGTGCTTCCAGTAATCGTCCCGGGTCTGGTGCGCGAGCCACGTGTGGATGAACGGTTCCACCCTTTCGAGTCGTTTCAGCCACATTTCGCGCCATTTTTCTCCGACGAACGCAGGGTCGGGCGGTCGCGACACGAAGGCGAGCATCGTCGCCGCCCAGGCGTGCATGTCCACGGCGAGCACCGAGCCGCCCATGTAGTGCACGTCGTTGTCATAGCGGTCGTCGGTCGAGCAGACCGTGACGATCGCTTTGAGCGGCTCGGGTGCGAGGGCCGCGATCTGGAGGCTGTTGAAGCCGCCCCACGAGATGCCGAACATGCCGACCCTGCCGCTGCACCAGGGCTGCTGGGCGAGCCAGTTGACGACCGCGACGCCGTCGGCGAGCTCGGTCGCGTCGTACTCGTCACCCGGCATCCCCTCGGAGCAGCCGTGTCCGCGCACATCCACGCGGACCGAGGCGTAGCCGTGCCCGGCGTACCAGGGGTGGCGCTGCCAGTCGCGCGGCGCCGTCCAGTCGGTCAGCCGGTAGGGGAGGTATTCGAGCAGTGCGGGGACCGGCTCCTCGGTGACCGGGCGCCAGATCCGGGCGTACAGCAAGGTGCCGTCCGGGAGTGGGATCCGGACATCGCGGCGCTCGGTCTCGTACGGGAATTCGGTGCGGATGTGCATGGCGGCGACCTCAGTGGATGGGGTGCATGGTGCGCTTGAGCCAGGGGGCGGCGAGGATCACGGCGACGCCGCCGACCACCGCGATGGCGCCGTTGACGCCGAAGTGCGAGGGGTTGGAGACCTTCCCGTACACCTTCACGGTCTGCGCCCTGGATGCCGTCGGCGAGCGCGAGGGAGAGGAACCAGAGCGACGTCGTCTGGCCGGCGCCGGCCCATGCGGGCCCACACGGCGGCCGCCACCGGCGCGAGCGCCACCTCGAACGCGCCGGGCGCGGAGGCGTAACAGCTCGCCGGGAAGTGGAAGCCGAGGATGGTCGTCTCGGCGCTGGGGCTTCTCGGCCGCCGAGATCGGCATGGCGTTCGGCCTGATCCGGCGAAGTACAGGACGAGGATCACCTGCATGCCGAGGAACGAAAAACGCTCCCGGACTTCCAGGCCGGCGAGGGTGAGCAGACCGCGGGGCTGACCGAAGAAGGCGTGGTCGTCCCGCGGAGGCGGCTGCTCGTCGGTGGCGTCGGTCATCATTCGGGGCAAAAGGGGTACTCCTGATCGTATGAGCTGATCCAGAACATACCGGGGTCCAAGGGACTGTGCGCGAGGGGTGACGGGAAGGCGCCCATGGTGATCGAACAGCGACCCGATACGCTGAGTTGAGTGAAGGCAGCGACACATCGATAAACCGTGTGATCGTCAGCAGACAGGAGTACCCCTCGTGACCGTCGTCGGGCCGTTCGGGCTGAGCGTGCGGGACCAGGCACTTGAAGCCGATGTCCAGACCGGATTGGCGGCTGTCGAGGCGGGACTGCTCGATGCCACCAAGAGTGAGGTCCCGTTCATCACGGAGGCCGCGCAGCACCTCATCCGCGCAGGTGGCAAGCGATTCCGCCCGCTGATCGTGATGCTGGCCGCACAGTTCGGTGATCCGTACGCGCCGGGCGTCGTGCCGTCGGCCGTGGTCGTCGAGCTCACGCACCTGGCGACGCTGTACCACGACGACGTGATGGACGAGGCCGACGTGCGGCGCGGCGTGGACAGCGCCAACGCCCGCTGGGGCAACTCCGTAGCCGTCCTGACGGGTGACTTCCTCTTCGCACGCGCTTCGCACATCCTGGCGGATCTGGGCCCCGAGGCCGTACGCATTCAGGCCGAAGCGTTCGAACGGCTCGTCACCGGCCAGATCCTGGAGACCGCGGGCCCGCGTGACGGGCGCGACCCGGTCGAGCACTACCTCGACGTGCTGTCCGGCAAGACGGGCTCGCTGGTTGCCGTCTCCGGCCGGTTCGGCGCGATGATGTCCGGCGCCGACGAGTCGGTGGTCGACATCCTCACGCAGTACGGCGAGCGCCTGGGCACCGCCTTCCAGCTCGCCGACGACGTCCTGGACATCGCCAGCGACTCCCACGAGTCCGGCAAGACCCCCGGCACCGACCTGCGCGAGGGCATTCCCACGCTGCCGGTGCTGCACCTGCGGGCGCAGGCCGCCAAGGACGGCCGCCTGGACGACCTGGACCTGGTCGCGCTGATCGACGGCGACCTCAGTGACGACGGGCGGCACGCCGAGGCGCTGCGCCGCCTGCGGGTCCACCCGGCCCTGGAGCAGGCCCGCAGGGACACCGTCCGGTACGCGGAGGAGGCCAGGGCCACGCTCGCGCCGCTGCCCGCCGGGTACGCGAAGTCCGCGCTCCAGGAGCTCTGCGACGCGGTCGTGCACCGCGCGGGCTGATCAGTAGCCCGAGCCGCCTCCCGAGCCGCCGCCGGTGTCGCTCGCTGCCTTCGCGCCGGTCGGCGTGGCCGCGAACCAGATGCCGCCCACGCCCTGGCCGTAGGCCTCGTGCGGCTGGTCGTCCTTGGAGTACCGGTAGAGCGGCCAGCCCGCGAGGGTCAGCTGCTTGCTGCCGTCGGCCCGGGTGACCGTGCCGACCAGGGACTTGTCGATGCCCTTCACGTTGACGTTGCCGGTCGCGGGGGCGGCCGGCCACAAGGTGGCGCAGGTGCCGTAGCAGTTCGACTTGGACGGCTTCGCGGTGTCGTTGTCGAAGCGGTAGAGCACGAACCCCTTGCCGTCGACGACCACCGTGCCGACCTTGTCGACCTTCGCGGTGGTGAGGGTGCCGGCGGCCGGCTGGGACGAGCTGCTGCTGGAGCCGCTCCCCGAGGAGCTGGGCGTGGAACTGGTGCCGCTGCTGCCACAGGCGCTGACGGCCAGCGCGAGGACGAACGTCCCCGCGGCCGCGCCCACGGCGTAGCGCTGGGTCCTGAGCATGGCGAGCCCCCTTCGTAGTGCCGCTTGCTCTCACTCTCAGGTACGGATCCGGACGGCTCGGCACTCATGACAAACCCGGCTGATTCAGGACACGGGCCCGGTTGGGCGGCGGGGTACCCCTACTGGTCGGGTTAGCTGCCGTGGGGTTCCGTCATCCCAGAGAGGTACACGGGATTGCTCCCGGGGGCTGACGCGCGGGGGCGGCCGTTTTGGTCGAATGGATACCACCACTCCTGACCAATTCGGGTGAGAATGGCGGCGCGGGGTGGGCGACTGAGCACGACGGACGGACGCCGCCGACCACGGAGGTAGGGCACACATGGCACCGAACGACAGCGCACAGGCCACCGACCAGGCCGGGGAGCCGGGCGCGAGCCGCCGGAAGGCGGCGCGTTATCTCGTCCCGGTCGGGGTGGCGGGCGTGGCGGCCGCGACCATCGGACTGGTCCCGGCACTCGCCGCGTCGGGTGACCCCAGTCTGCCGAAGATCAGCGCGCAGCAGCTCATCGAGAAGATGGCCGCGTCGGACACCCAGCAGCTCTCCGGCACGGTCAAGATCACTACGGACCTGGGCCTGCCCGGACTGGGCAGCCTCGGCTCGTTCGCGCCCAAGGGCGGCGGCTCCGACAAGTCCGCCGCGCCGCAGCAGAAGCTCACCGAGCTCGCGTCGGGCACCCACACCCTGCGCATCGCGGCCGACGGACCCGACCGCCAGAAGGTGTCGATCCTGGAGGACGCAGCCGAGTACAGCCTGGTCCACAACGGCAGCGACGTCTGGGCGTACGACAGCGGCTCGAACCAGGTCTTCCACTCCAAGAAGTCCGCGGCCGACGCGGCCAGGGAGCACGGCAAGAAGGCACCGGAGTCCGGCGTTCCGACCACGCCGAAGGCGCTGGCCGACGAGTTCCTCAAGAACGTCGACCCCACCACGTCGGTGTCGGTCGACGGCACGGTCCAGGTGGCTGGGCACGACGCGTACCAGCTCCTCATCAAGCCCAAGCAGTCCGGCTCGACCATCGGCTCGGTGCGCATAGCCGTGGACGCCAAGACCGGGGTGCCGCTGAAGTTCACGCTCTCGCCGAGCGCGGGCGGCAAGGCCGTGGTCGACGCGGGCTTTACCAAGGTCGACTTCTCGAAGCCGGCCGCGGACACGTTCGCGTTCCGCGCGCCCAAGGGCGCGAAGGTCACCGAGGACGACGGCAAGCAGGACCGCAAGCCCCAGCAGAACCTGCCGGGTGGTCTGGGCGGCTTCGGTGACGCCAAGAACGCCAAGAACGCCAAGGTGATCGGCAAGGGCTGGACGGCCATCGCCGAGCTCGACACCGGCGGCAAGGGCATGCCGAAGGCCGACAACAACAGCAAGTCGGGAGGCGACGCACAGAAGTTCCTCGACTCGCTCGGCGACAAGGTCACCGGCAAGTTCGGCACTGGCACGGTCTTCAAGACCCGCCTGGTCAACGCCCTGATCACGGACAACGGCAAGGTGTACGTGGGCGCGGTGACGAAGGAAGCGCTTCTCGACGCGGCGAACAAGTAGGTCTTTCACGGGGGTTGAGAGGGGCTCTCTCAACCCCCGTGATCCAAGCCCCGGGGCGGGGTCTGGGGTGGCCCCGCACGCGGCGGCGGCAGAGCGTCACAGCGGGAAGGGACGTGGTGGGGAACAGTCAATTGGCCATCGAGACACGTGGCCTGAGCAAGCGGTACCGCGGCGGCCAACTGGCCGTGGACGCGCTGAACCTCACCGTCCCCCGCGGCAGCGTCTTCGGCTTCCTCGGCCCCAACGGCTCGGGCAAGACCACCACCATCCGCATGCTGATGGGCCTCATCGAGCCGACCGCCGGCACCGCGAGGATCCTCGGCAGCCCCATGCCGAAGGCGGCCCGCACCGTGCTGCCCAGGGTGGGCGCCCTCATCGAGGGCCCCGCCCTGTACGGCTTCCTGTCCGGCCGCGACAACCTCCTTCGCTACGACGCGGCCGACCCCACCGCCGACCCGCGCACCCGCACCGCCCGGGTGTCGGTCGCCCTGGAGCGGGTGGGCCTGACCTCCGCGGCGGGCAAGAAGGCGCGGGCGTACTCACTCGGCATGAAGCAGCGCCTGGGGCTTGCGGCGGCGCTGCTCCAGCGCCGGGAGCTGCTCGTCCTGGACGAACCGACGAACGGACTCGACCCGCAGGGCATGCGTGAAATCCGTTCCCTCATACGGGAGTTGGCCGAGGACGGGACGACCGTCTTCCTCTCCTCGCACCTTCTGGACGAGATCGAGCAGGTCTGCTCGCACGCCGCCGTGATGAACCAGGGCCGACTCGTGGTCCAGGGCGAGGTCACGGAGCTCGCCGCGAACGCGCGCGGCCGCCTCGCGGTGACCACGCCGGACACCGCGGAGGCGGCCCGCGTCCTCAAGGAACGCGGGATCGCCGACGTGACGGTGGCGGCCGAGGGCCGGGTGACGGGCGAACTGCCGCCCGAAGACGTGGAGTTGGCGGACCTCAACGCCGAGCTCGTACGCGCGGGAGTACGGGTCCGCGGCTTCGCGGCCGAGCGGGCCTCACTGGAGGACGCCTTCGTGGCACTGACGGGAGAGGGCTTCGATGTCGCGGGCTGAGACCGGGGGTACGTCGCGGGCTGGGGCCGAGAGTGCAAACGAATCCGGGGCCGTGGGGGTGGACGCGGCCGGGCGGGGGGCGGAGGGTGCATCCGGGGTCCTGGCGGTGCGGGCTCCGAGTGGGCTGTGGGCGTTGGGGCTCTTCCGGTCCGAGCTGGTCACCGTGTTGCGCCGCTGGCGGACGCTCGCGCTGCTCGGGGTGCTCGCCGCCGTGCCGGTGCTCATCGGTATCGCCGTACGGATCGAGACGCCCGGCGGGGGAGGCGGTCGTGGCGGCGGCGGTGGGGGGCCCGCGTTCATCGAGCAGATCACCAACAACGGCCTGTTCCTGGTCTTCGCGTCGCTCGCCGCCACGCTGCCGGTCTTCCTGCCGATGGCGGTCGGGGTCGTCGCGGGTGACGCGGTGGCGGGGGAGGCCAGTTCGGGCACCCTGCGCTACCTGCTCGTCGCCCCCGCGGGCCGCACCCGGCTGCTGCTCGCCAAGTACGTCTCGGTGCTCGCGTTCTGCCTGACGGCCGCACTCGCGGTGGCGCTCTCGGCGCTCGCCGTCGGCGCGCTGCTCTTCCCGCTGGGCGACGTCACGACGATCTCCGGCACGCAGATCTCCTTCGCGGACGGGCTGTTGCGGGCCCTGGCGATCGCCGCCGTGGTGGCGGCCTCGCTGACCGGAATAGCGGCGCTCGGGCTGTTCATCTCGACGCTGACCAACAGCGGGATAGCGGCGATGGCCTCGACGGTCGGACTGCTGATCACGGTCCAGATCCTGGGCCAGATTCCGCAACTGCACGCGATCCAGCCGTACCTGTTCACGCGCTACTGGCTGTCCTTCGCGGACGTGCTGCGCGAGCCGGTCTACTGGGACCAGCTGGTGAAGAACTTCGAGCTCCAGGCCCTGTACGTGGCGGTCTTCGGCTCGGCGGCCTGGGCGCGCTTCACGACGAAGGACATCACGGCCTGAGTGGGCGGGGAGCGCGACAGGAACGGAGCGGGTCGTGCGAGCCGACCCCCGTGACGGCTCGACACGACACGTGCCGTTTCCTGCGCCATTGTTGGAGCCCCGGGCTCTGCTGTCAATCCGGATCCCGGCGTACTCGTAGAGTGAGGGTGTGATCACCTCGTCCGAGTCCGCCCCCAACCCCCGGCGACGCAGCGAGAGATCGCGTCGCGCGACCCTGGAGGCCGCGCTGGAGGTCTGCGCGGAGAGCGGCTACGGAAAGGTCACCATCGAGGCCATCGCGGCCCGCGCGGGGGTGAGCAAGAAGACGATCTACCGATGGTGGCCGACGAAGGGCGCGATCCTGCTCGACGCGGTCACCGAGATGGTGGTCAGCGATTCGCCGTTCCCCGACACCGGCGACCTCGCCGCCGATCTGCGCACCCACATCGGCAGTGTGGTGCGGCTCTTCAACTCGCCGGTGTTCGGCTCCGCCTACGGCGGGATCCTCGCCGCGCTGCTGCACGACGAGCGGCTGGCCAGGGCGGTCAACGACGAGCTCGTCATCCCGCGCGTCGCCCTGGTCGTCGAGCGCATGCGCGGCGCCCAGGGGCAGGGCCAACTGCCTCCGGACGCCGATCTGCCGCTGGCCGTGGAGATGCTCTACGGCCCGCTCTACTACCGCCACGCGCTGGGCCGTCCGCTCCAGGAGCCGGAGCGGATCGACGCCCTGGTGGCCCACGTCATGCGTGCGCTGCGGGCACCGGGGTGGAGCTGAAGAAGGTCTTGGCGCGGGCGGCCGCCGCGCTGTCCCCGGCCATTTCGCCGGGCCGGGTCGCGGAGCCGAGCAGCACCCCGCCCCAGTTCATCTTCATGTACGCGGCCGAGTGCCGCAGGGTGCCCACCAGCGGGTCGGCCACCGAGTGGTCGTGCCCGGCGAGCGCGGTCACGCCCCACAGGGTGCGGCCCGTCATGCGCCGGCGAAACTCGATCTCGGGGTTGTAGAGCCAGGTGACCCAGTGGTCGAGGTAGTGCTTGACCGGGGTGGTGACGCTGTACCAGTACAGCGGCGAGGCGATCACCAGGTCGGTGGCGGCCAGCGTCGCATCGAGCAGGACGGCCGCGTCACCGGTGGGGGCGGGCGGCACGCGGTCCTCGGTGTGCCGCAGGTCGCGGAACCGGGGCAGTTCGAGGTCGGCCAGGCTCAGCCAGCGGGCGGTGTCGCCGGCGGGCAGCTGCTCGGCGGCCTGCCGGGCGAGCGCCTCGGTGTTGCCGCCGCTGCGGGTGCTGCCGAGCAGGAAAAGGAAATCGCGGGCCATGGTCCCCTCCGTACGTAAACCCAAAAAACCACGCGCGTGCAGTATATGCACACGCATACGTTTGGTGGTGTGAGGTGCGTGATGCGGTGGCCTGTTCGGCGTTGTCCGGTGGTGCCGAGCCTTGACCGCGGCGTCCTTGGGCGCTCCACTCCATGGGAACCGACAGCAGTATCCAGCGAGGAATCCGGAGAAGAGCACATGGCCCTACGACGCAGTCTCATCGCGTTCGTCACGGCGGTGCTGGCGATCCTGGCCATCGCCGCGACCGGCTCACCTGCGCAGGCCGCAGGCTTCAGCCCGATCAACGTCTGGAACTCCGGCCACTGTCTCGACAACGCCACCGAGAACGCCGCGAGGCTCCAGATGTGGTCGTGCACCGGCGGCTCCGAGCAGAAGTGGCTCGAAGGGTTCAACACCAAGACCGGCCTGTTCACCTTCACCAACCAGCACACGGGCGGGTGCATCACCGCGCCCGCCTCGGGGTCGGGGACGGTCACGGTGGCGTTCTGCGACGCCGCCGCGACCACCCAGCAGTGGCGCGTGTACTTCGCGGACAACCCCAACGGTCCGCCCTCGGGCTGGTACGACGTCTGGCAGAACGTGTCGAGCGGGCTCTGCCTCTCGACGCCCAGCGTGGGCAACGGCACCCTCTTGCAGACGACCCAGTGCGACCCCTCCCGCCAGTACGACAGGTGGCACCAGCAGTAGGAGCCCCGGCCCCACCGCTGCGAGCTCCGCGACCGTCGTGCGCGGAGCCCGCAGCCGTCTCAGCGCACCGGCGAGCCCGCGCGGAGTTCCAGCCGGTCGCCCGAGAAGGAGGACTGGAAGCGCCGGTCGTGCGAGACCACCACGACCGCGCCCGGATAGCCGGCCAGCGCCTCCTCCAGCTCCTCGACCAGAGCGAGCGACACGTGGTTCGTCGGCTCGTCCAGGACCAGCAGGTCGGCGGGGCGGGTCAGCAGACGGGCCAGTTCGAGCCGTCGGCGCTGTCCGACGGAGAGCGCGGCGACCGGCATCGCCAGGTCCTCCGCGCGGAACAGACCGAGCGCCAGGAACCCGTCGGCGTACTCCTCCGGATGGCCGGGCCGCCCGGCCGCGTACGCGTCGAGCAGCGGCAGACGGCTCGGCCGGTGGCTCAACTCCTGTGCCAGGTAGGCAATATGACGGCTCGTCGGGTGGACCGTGCCCTCGTTGGGGGTGAGGTCGCCGGCGATGACCCGGAGCAGGGTCGTCTTGCCCGCGCCGTTGGGGCCGGTCACCAGCAGGCGGCGGCCCGGTTTGACGGTGAGTGCGGGCACGTCGAGGCGGTCGCCGACCTTCACGCCGGTCAGCTCGACGAGCGGGCCGTCGGGGGCGGGCGCCGCCGTGGTGAGGCGGGCCCGGAATCGCAGGGGTGGCGGCGGGGCCGCGACCGGCTCGCGTTCCAGCTGGTCGAGGCGGGTCCGGGCCGCCCCGACCTGTCCGGACAGCTTGTTCTGCGAGGAACGGCGGTGCTTGCCGAAGCCCTGGCGCGGGTCTCGCCCGGTGGCGGCGAGCCGCTGCCCGGCGGCCGCGACCAGTTCGCGGGTGCGGGCCAGCTCCTCCCGCCACTCCTGGTGTGCCAGCTCCCGGCGGCGCCGCGCGGCCGCCCGCGCCGTGCGGTATCCGGCCCAGCCGTCCCCGTACCGGACGACCGTGCGCAGCTCCCGGTCCACCTCCAGGATCGTCGTGGAGACGCATTCGAGGAAGGCGCGGTCGTGGGTGACCACCACCAACGTGCCACGGTGGGCGCGCAGTTGCTCCGCCAGCCAGTCGGTGGCCCGGTGGTCCAGGTGGTTCGTGGGCTCGTCGAGCAGCAGTAGTTCGGGGGCCGCGGCCAGTACGCAGGCCAGTGCGAGGCGGGATCGCTCGCCGCCGGAGAGCGAGCCGAGGGGGCGGTCGCGGGTGAGGTGGCGCAGGCCGAGCGCGTGCAGGGCGGATTCGGTGCGGGACTCGGCGCGGTAGCCGTCGCGTTCCTCGTATGTGCTCAACAGCTCGCCGTACGCGATGAGTTGGGCTTCGTCGGCCTCCGCGAGGGTGGCCTCGGCCGCGCGGATACCGGATTCGAGGGTGCGCAGTTCGGTGAGCGCGAGGTCCACGGCGTCCTGGACGGTGCGGTCGGGGGCGAGGTCGAGGGTCTGGGCGAGGTGGCCGATGCCACCGGGGAAGACGGCGGTGACCTCGCCGGTGTCGGGGTGCTCGGCGCCGGCGAGCAGGCGCAGCAGGGTCGACTTGCCGGAGCCGTTCTCGCCGATGACGGCGGCCTTTTCGCCGGGGCGGACGGTGAACGACACCTGGTCGAATACGGATCGGTCGCCGTAGGCCTTGGAGACGGCGTTGAGGGTCAGCTGTGAGGGGTGATGGGCGCGCGGGCGCATGGGGGATCCCTGGGGGTACTCGTTGTGGACTTCTTCCTGTGCGGGGGCAGCGCGAATGCGGCGGCGGTGCGGGTGGGCACACGCGCGCGGCTGTCGCGCTGGGGATCAGCGGAAGAAGTAGTACGAGTACACGGGCATGGGGCCAGGGTAGAAGGGGGCCGGGCGGGGCGTCGCCTGATTTTTCCCCGACCCCGACCCCGCCCCTTCCCGAACCGGGGGCGCTGCCCACGCCCCCCGGCTCCCCAACCACCGGAGGGGCTGGGCATGCGGCTCGGCACGATCCAGCCTTTCCCCGTGCTTGCTCAGGTCAGGGGGTGGCCGGTCGTCGCGTCGACATGGGCCGGGACGGGCTCGTGCCGGGTGCCCACCGTCAGCGTGCCCGTGGGCTCGAAGAGCAGGAGGGCGGCTCCCGTCCGCGACGACGGCTTGTGGTCGACGCCGCGCGGGACGACGAACACCGACCCCTGCGGCAGGGTGACCTCGCGCTCAACGCCCGCCTCGCGCAGGGCGATCGTCAGCTCGCCCTCGATGACCAGGAAGAACTCGTCCGTGTCGTCATGTGCGTGCCACACATGATCGCCCGCGACCTTCGCGATCCGTACGTCGTAGTCATTCACCCGCGTGACGATCCGCGGGCTCCACAGGGCCTCGAACCCGGCGAGCGCCGTCTTCAGGAGGGTGGGCAGGGTGGTGGGGTCAGTGGTCATGTCCTCCATCGTCGGGGCGGGCCCCGGAGCGCCGTGAGTGCTAGGAATCGCTTATGTCGCAAGGATCCTCGCAGCGTTCTGAGCAGTGCCCCGGCCGGCGTTCCGAGCAGTGTCCCGGTGGGCGCTCCGGCGCCCGGCCGCACCGGGTCGTGGTGATCGTCGACGACGGGTCGAACCCCTTCGAACTGGGCGTCGCCACCGAGCTGTTCGGGCTTCGGCGACCTGAACTCGACCGCCCCTGGTACGACTTCACGCTGGCCTCGGCCGCGCCCTCGGTGCGTATGCACCACGGAATGTTCACCCTGTCCGGGGTGGCGGGACTGGACGCGGTCGATGCCGCCGACACCGTGATCGTGCCCAACCGGCCCGACCCGCTGGGCGCCCCCGCCCCGGCCGTCCTCGACGCGGTGCGGGGCGCGGCCGCCCGGGGCGCGCGTCTCGTCAGCTTCTGCACGGGCGCGTTCACGCTGGCCGCGGCCGGGGTACTCGACGGGCGCCGGGCGACCACGCACTGGCGCTGGGCAGCGGCATTCGCCGCCCGCCACCCGGCGGTGCTGCTCGAACCCGATGTGCTGTTCGTGGCCGACGGCAACCTCCACACCGCGGCGGGCAGTGCGGCCGCGCTCGACCTCGGACTGGAGCTGATCCGCCGCGACCACGGCGCGGAGGTCGCCAACACGGTGAGCCGGCGCCTCGTCTTCGCGGCCCACCGGGACGGCGGGCAGCGCCAGTTCGTGGAGCGACCGGTGCCCGCCGTGCCCGAAAGCTCGCTGGCCCAAGTGCTCGCGTGGGCGCGCGAGCGCCTCGACCAGCCGCTCACCGTCGCCGATCTCGCGCAGTGGGCCGCGGTGAGCGCCGCGACCCTGCACCGCCGGTTCCGGGACCAGCTCGGCACCACCCCGCTGGCCTGGCTCACGGCGGAGCGGGTCGCGCTCGCGTGCCGTCTGATCGAACGCGGGGAAGGGGGCCTCGACCGGGTGGCCCGGCTGAGCGGTCTGGGCACCACGGCCAACCTGAGGGCGCGCCTGCACCGCGCGACGGGCCTGAGCCCTTCGGCTTACCGCCGCAGGTTCGCGGGGTGAGCCGCCTTGCGGAAGCGCGCCGCGGTCCCGCCCCCTCCAAGCGTGCTGCGGTCTCGCCCCTCCCGAAGGGGCGCGGGACCGTGACGGCGTGCGGCGGCGCCGCGATGGCGGCGAACGGCAGGTGCGCGGTCTAGGACGGCTGCGCCTTCTGCGGCAGTCCCGCCCGCTGTGCCGCCGGTACCGCCGCGGCGATCGCGTCGGCCAGTGCCCGGCGGCTGCGGTGGGCCGTGCGCAGGGCGTCCCAGGTCAGGATCGTCAGGGCCAGCCACACCAGGGAGAAGCCCGCCCAGCGCTCCGGCGGCATCTCCTCGTGGAAGTACGCGATGCCGAGCAGGAACTGGAAGAGCGGCGCCAGGTACTGGAGCAGGCCCAGCGTGGAGAGCGGTACCCGGATCGCCGCCCCGCCGAAGCAGATCAACGGGATCGCGGTCACGATGCCGGTCGCGGCGAGCAGCGCGGAGTGCCCGGCGCCCTCGTTCGTGAAGGTGGCCCGGCCCTGGCTGCTCAGCCACAGCAGGTAGCCGAGCGCGGGCAGGAACTGCACGGCGGTCTCGGCGGCCAGGGATTCGAGGCCGCCGAGGTTCACCTTCTTCTTGACCAGGCCGTAGGTCGCGAAGGAGAACGCCAGCGTCAGCGAAATCCACGGCGGCCGTCCGTAGCCCACGGTCAGCACGACCACGGCCGCCGCGCCGACCGCGACCGCCACCCACTGGGCCCGGCGCAGCCGCTCCTTCAGGATCAGGACGCCCATCGCGATGGTGACCAGCGGGTTGATGAAGTAGCCGAGCGAGGCCTCCACGACGTGGCCGGAGTTGACCGACCAGATGTAGACGCCCCAGTTGACCGTGATCACGGCGGCGGCGACGGCTATCAGGGCGAGTTTGCGCGGCTGGCGCACCAGCTCGCCGATCCACGCCCAGCGCCGCAGCGCGAGCAGGGCGATGCCGACGACCGCGAGGGACCACACCATGCGGTGGGCCAGGATCTCGATGGCGTCCGCGGGTTTCAGGAGCGGCCAGAACAGGGGGACGAGCCCCCACATCCCGTAGGCGCCGATCCCGTACAGCAGTCCTGCCCGCTGTTGTCCTGCCGACTCCTTGGCCACTGGCCCTCCCTGTGCGCGCGCTCGAACCCAGCTGAAGGTAGCGCCGAAGAGCCTCCGGTGTCATGCCCGTACCGCGATACGGTCCTGACGCCTCGGAATCAGGCGGCGACGGCGGCCCGGACTGAGGCGGCCAGCGGCGTGGTCGGGCGGCCGATCAGGCGGGCGAGGTCGCCCGGGGTGGCGGCCAGCAGGCCCCGCTCGATGGCGTGGTCCACGTCGACCAGGATCTCCGCGAAGGCGGCGGGCACGCCCGCGCCGGTCAGGACGGCGAGGTGTGCCTCGGGGGTGAGGGGGGTGTAGGAGATCGCCTTGCCGGAGGCGGCGGCGACCTCGGCCGCGTACTCGGCAAGCGACCAGGCCACGTCGCCGCTCAGCTCGTACGCCCGGCCCAGGTGGCCGTCGCCGGTCAGCACCGCGGCCGCGGCCGCCGCGTAGTCGGCGCGGGCGGCCGAGGCGATGCGCCCCTCGCCCGCGTTGGAGACGACGGCGCCGTGGGCGAGGACCGGGGCGAGGTTGGCCGTGTAGTTCTCGGTGTACCAGCCGTTGCGCAGGAACGTGTACGGCAGCCGCGAGTCGAGGATCAGCTGCTCGGTGGCCCTGTGCTCGGCGGCGAGCGCGAAGTCCGCGCCGGGTCCGCCGAGGATGCCGGTGTAGGCGAGCTGGGCCACGCCCGCGGCCTTCGCCGCCTCGATCACAGCGGTGTGCTGCGGCACCCGCTGCCCGACCTCGCTGCCCGAGATCAGCAGCACCCGGTCGCCGGCCCGGAAGGCTCCGGTCAGGGTGGCGGGCTCGCTGTAGTCGGCGATCCGCAGCTCCACGCCCCGCGCGGCCAGCCCGGCCGCCTTCTCCTTGTCGCGTACGACGGCGGCTACCTCGCTCGCCGGTACCCGCGTCAGCAGTTCGTCGATGACGAGACGGCCGAGGGCTCCGGTGGCTCCGGTGACGACGATGCTCATGGAAAGCTCCTGGGTGGAAGTGGTGGTTCGTTCCGGTTTCCACCGTACGGAGAGCGCTAACGTTTCGAAAGTACCCACTTTGAAGTAAGGTACTGGCATGGGAGTAAGTGATAACGGCGGCTGGGCCGCGCGCGAGGCCATGTGCCCGCATCGGCTCGTCCTGGAGCACGTCACCAGCCGCTGGGGCGTCCTGGTCCTGGACGCGCTGCTTGAGCGCTCCTACCGCTTCAGTGAACTGCGCCGCGCGATCGGCAAGGTCAGCCCGGTCAGCGAGAAGATGCTCGCCCAGACCCTCCAAACGCTGGAGCGTGACGGCTTCGTGCACCGCGACGCCAAGCCCGTGATCCCGCCCCGCGTCGACTACACGCTCACCCCGCTCGGCCGCGAGGCCGCCGAGCAGGTGGGGGCACTGGCCCGCTGGACCGGGGTGCGGATGGACGACGTGCAGCGGGCACGGGCGGCCTATGACACGGCACGGGAGTCGAGCGTCCCGTAGACCGGCCGGGTACGGAGCCGGCCCCGTGGGCCGGGCCCGCGCTGGGTCAACTGCCTTGTGGATCAGTCCGGTTCGGGCGCGTCGCCCGCCGCCAGGGCGTGCAGGGCACGCGACACGTCGAAGGGCAGGATCGTCACCGCCACGTGCGGCAGGTGCTCCAGGGCTTTCGCCATCTCCTCGGCGGTGCCCCGGTGCAGCAGTTTGCCCAGCGCGTTGCTGTAGGTGCGCCGTGGGACCAGGACCGTCAGGGAGGTCGCGCCGTCCTCGGTGGTGCGCGCGGCCAGTTCCACCATGGCGTGCCGCAGCCGCCGGTCGGGGCACTCCACCAGTTCCAGCGCCACCGTGGTCGCGGCCGTCGCCTCCCAGGCCGCCGCGAGCTTCTGGGCGTGCTCGACGTCGATCGCGAAGTGGATGGCCCGGATCTCGTCCGGTCGTACCTCGTGCGCGTACCGCAGCGCCTTGACGGTCGCCAGGTCCAGGGTTTCGACCAGGACGAAGACCAAGTGCCGCCGGTGGCGCGGCAGATCGGCGCCCGGCGCCTCGATGGTGCCGAGCGCCCCGGCCTCGCTGCGGTACTCGCGGTTGATCCGGATCAGCGCCCACACCCCGAGCGGGAACACCACGACCACCAGCCACGCGCCCTCGGTGAACTTGGTGACGGCGAAGATCAGCACCACCGCCGCCGAGACCAGCCCGGCCAGCGCGTTGACGCCGATCTTGAGCCGCCGGTGCCGCTCGCGGCGCCGCCAGTGGTACGCGGTGAGACCCGCCCCGGCCATCGTGAACGCTGTGAAGACGCCGATCGCGTACAGCGCCACCAGCTTGTCCACGCTCGCGCGCGTCACCAGGAGCAGCGCGAGCGCGACGACGGTGAGCGCGATGATCCCGTTGGAGAACGCGAGCCGGTGCCCGCGCCGGGTCAACTGCCGTGGCAGGAACTGGTCTTCGGCGACGAAACTCGCCAGGTACGGGAACCCGGTGAAGGGCGTGTTGGCCCCCGTGTAGAGCACCAGGGCGGTGGCCAGCTGCACGAACACGAGGCCCATCGCCCCCAGCGCCCCGCTGCCGAAGGCGAAGTGGGCCTCCTGCGCGATCACGGTCGGGCTGCCGTCGGTGTACGGGATCGCATGGGTGAAGTGGGCGAGCGTGGAGACCCCGAGGACCAGTACGCCGAGCACGCAGCTCATCGTGATCAGGGTGCGGCGGGCGTTGCGGCCCTGCGGTTCGCGGAACGCCGAGATGCCGTTGGAGATCGCCTCCAGACCCGTCAGCGAGGAACCGCCGTTGGCGAACGCGCGCAACACGATGAACAGCGAGGCCCCGTACAGCCAGCCGCTGCCCGGGGTGCCGACCGGGATCGCGCCCGGCGAGTGGAGATCGGCGTGCGGCAGACCGCCGGTGAGCCCGCGCACGGCGGAGACGGCGAGTACCAGGCCGATGGCCGCCATGAACAGGTACGCCGGCAGTGCGAACAGCCGCCCCGCCTCGCGCACCCCGCGCAGGTTCCCGTACGCCAGGAACAGGATCACCCCGGCGGAGATGGGGAGTTGGAGGTGGTCCATGGGGGTCGGGCCGCCGGCCATCAGGTGCGCGAGCGAGACGATCGCGTTGGTACCGGCCGAGACCTGGACGGCGACGGTGACGATGTAGTCGACGAGCAGGGCCACGGCGGCGATCTGCGCGATGTTCGGACCGAAGTTGTCACGGGCCACCACATAGGAGCCGCCGGCCCGGGTGTAGATCATGACGACGTCGCTGTAGCAGAGCGTCAGCAGGACCAGGACCAGCAGGATCGCACCGGTCACCGGCATGAGCAGGGTGAACGCGGCCGCACCGGCCACCGGCACCAGGACCCGGAGCATCTCCTCGGATCCGTACGCCGACGAGCTGATGCAGTCGGAGGCCAGCACCCCGAGCGCGGTGCGGTTGTTCAGCTTCTCGTTGCCGATGCGGCTGGTGGTGAGGGGCTTGCCGAGCAGGCGTCGCTTGACGCGGTACGCGAGACGGTCCATCCCTCCATGAGAGCGGGTGCCGGGCCCGGGGTCCAGGCAGACTCCCCGGCCGGGCACCCGGCTCTCACGCCCTTGGATCAGCCGACGACGGTCCAGGTGTCCTTGCCCGCGAGGAGACCGGCGAGGTCGCCCTTGCCGTTCTGCTCGATCGCCGTGTCCAGCTGGTCGGCCATGAGCGTGTCGTAGACCGGACGGTCGACGGAGCGGAAGACACCGATCGGGGTCTGGTGCAGGGTGTCCGGGTCGGCGAGCCGGGACAGCGCGAACGCCGTGGTCGGCGACGGGTTGTGGGCGTCGTGGACCAGGATGTCGGCCTCGTTGTCCGCGGTGACGGGGACGACCTTGAGGTCACCGGTGGACGCGTCGCGCACCACGCCCTTGTTCCCGTCGGCGCCGAACCGGATGGGCCGGCCATGTTCGAGGCGGATGACGGCCTCTTCGGCCTGGTCCCGGTCCTTGAGGACCTCGAAGGCGCCGTCGTTGAAGATGTTGCAGTTCTGGTAGATCTCCACCAGGGCCGTGCCGGGGTGCTCGGCGGCCTGGCGCAGCACCTCGGTGAGGTGCTTGCGGTCGGAGTCCACGGTGCGCGCCACGAACGACGCCTCGGCCCCGATGGCCAGCGAGACCGGGTTGAACGGGGCGTCGAGGGAGCCCATGGGCGTCGACTTGGTGATCTTCCCGACCTCGGAGGTGGGGGAGTACTGGCCCTTGGTCAGCCCGTAGATCCGGTTGTTGAAGAGCAGGATCTTCAGGTTCACGTTGCGGCGCAGCGCGTGGATGAGGTGGTTGCCGCCGATCGACAGCGCGTCGCCGTCGCCGGTGACGACCCACACCGACAGGTCGCGCCGGGAGGAGGCGAGCCCGGTGGCGATGGCCGGGGCGCGGCCGTGGATGGAGTGCATCCCGTACGTGTTCATGTAGTACGGGAAGCGGGAGGAGCAGCCGATGCCGGAGACGAAGACGATGTTCTCCTTGGCCAGCCCCAGCTCGGGCATGAAGCCCTGCACGGCGGCCAGGACCGCGTAGTCGCCACACCCCGGGCACCAGCGCACTTCCTGGTCGGACTTGAAGTCCTTCATGGACTGCTTGGCCTCGGCCTTGGGCACCAGGTGCAGGAGCTCGTTGCTGTGAGCGTCAGGCATGGATGGCCTCCTTGAGAGCGGTGGCGAGCTGCTCGGCCTTGAACGGCATGCCGTTGACCTGGTTGTAGGAGCGCGCGTCGACCAGGTACTTCGCGCGGATCAGGGTCGCCAGCTGGCCGAGGTTCATCTCCGGCACGACGACCTTGTCGTAGCTCGCCAGGACCTCGCCGAGGTTCTTCGGGAAGGGGTTGAGGTGGCGCAGATGGGCCTGGGCGATCGGCTCGCCCTGGGCGCGCAGGCGGCGTACGGCGGCGGTGATGGGGCCGTAGGTGGAGCCCCAGCCGAGCACCAGGGTGCGGGCCTGGTGCGGGTCGTCGACGGTGAGGTCGGGCACCTCGATCCCGTCGATCTTTGCCTGGCGGGTGCGGACCATGAAGTCGTGGTTGGCCGGGTCGTAGGAGATGTTCCCGGTGCCGTCCTGCTTCTCGATACCGCCGATACGGTGCTCAAGACCCGGCGTGCCGGGCACCGCCCACGGGCGGGCCAGGGTCTGCGGGTCGCGCTTGTAGGGCCAGAACACCTCGGTGCCGTCGGCCAGGGTGTGGTTGGGTCCGGTCGCGAACTGGACGCGCAGGTCCGGGAGTTCGTCGATGTCGGGGATCCGCCACGGCTCGGAGCCGTTGGCCAGGTAGCCGTCGGAGAGCAGGAAGACCGGGGTGCGGTAGGTCAGCGCGATCCGGGCCGCGTCGATGGCCGCGTCGAAGCAGTCGGCGGCCGTCTTCGGCGCGACGACCGGGACCGGGGCCTCGCCGTTGCGGCCGAACATCGCCTGGAGCAGGTCCGCCTGCTCGGTCTTGGTCGGCAGTCCCGTCGAGGGGCCGCCGCGCTGGATGTCCACGATGAGCAGCGGCAGTTCGAGGGAGACGGCCAGGCCGATCGCCTCGGACTTGAGTGCGACGCCCGGACCCGAGGTGGTGGTGACGCCCAGCGAGCCGCCGAACGCCGCACCGAGTGCCGCGCCGATCCCGGCGATCTCGTCCTCCGCCTGGAAGGTCCGCACGCCGAAGTTCTTGTGCCGCGACAGCTCGTGCAGGATGTCGCTCGCCGGCGTGATCGGGTACGAGCCGAGGTAGAGCGGCAGGTCCGCCTGGCGGGACGCGGCGATCAGCCCGTAGGACAGCGCCAGGTTGCCCGAGATGTTGCGGTACGTGCCCGCCGGGAACGCGGAGGTGGCCGGGGCGACCTCGTAGGAGACCGCGAAGTCCTCGGTGGTCTCGCCGAAGTTCCAGCCGGCCCGGAACGCGGCGACGTTCGCCTCCGCGATGGCCGGCTTCTTCGCGAACTTGGTCCGCAGGAACTTCTCGGTGTTCTCGGTGGGGCGGTGGTACATCCACGACAGCAGGCCGAGCGCGAACATGTTCTTGGAGCGTTCGGCCTCCTTGCGGGAGAGCCCGAACTCCTTGAGCGCCTCGATCGTCAGCGTGGTGAGCGGCACCGGGTGCACGTTGTACGCGCTGAGCGAGCCGTCCTCCAGCGGGCTGGTCTCGTAGCCGACCTTGGCCATGGCGCGCTTGGCGAACTCGTCCGTGTTGACGATGATCTCGCCGCCGCGCGGCACGTCCGCCAGGTTCGCCTTCAGCGCCGCCGGGTTCATCGCGACCAGCACGTTCGGCGCGTCGCCCGGGGTCAGGATGTCGTGGTCGGCGAAATGCAGCTGGAAGCTCGACACGCCGGGCAGCGTGCCGGCAGGTGCCCGGATCTCGGCCGGGAAGTTCGGCAGCGTCGACAAGTCGTTGCCGAACGAAGCGGTCTCCGATGTGAAGCGGTCACCGGTGAGCTGCATTCCGTCGCCCGAGTCACCCGCGAACCGGATGATCACGCGGTCGAGGCGCCGGACCTCTTTCTCCCCGGTGGGCCGTCGCTGCTCACCGACAAGGGCCTCATCGGCTCCGTCGGCCTGCTCGGCTGGGCTACTGACCTGGCTGGTCACTGAACTGGACCTCCCTCGGGCGGGCTGCTCGGGCGCATCCGGCCGACCGGTAGCGCCAACGCCCACCCTATGCCGGTAAGGGTCGCCTTCCCTGGACCGCTCATATCGTGGACGCTCTTTTGAGCCGTCCTTCTGACCTGAATTGCCACGATTCACTCGCCCCCCGGCTCCTCTGGTTGAGGCGCCCAGCCATCCGTCTTTGGTCCTAGGCCGCACCGCTCCGGAAGCCCCGCGGACGGGGGCTCGATCCCGGCCCGGTGACCGACTTTCGGACCTGTCGGCTGGGTACCGCTCGATATTCGACAGGGTGGCAGGCGGTCACGAGTTGATGTAGGTCAGAACGGCAAGTACACGCCGGTGATCCCCGTCACTCGGTGACAGGCCCAGCTTCAGGAAGATGTTGCTCACGTGCTTCTCGACGGCGCCGTCACTGACCACGAGCTGCCGGGCGATGGCGGAGTTCGTCCGGCCCTCGGCCATCAGGCCCAGGACCTCGCGCTCGCGCGGCGTCAGATTGGTCAGGACGTCCTGCTTGCGGCTGCGCCCGAGCAGCTGGGCCACGACCTCGGGGTCAAGAGCGGTGCCGCCCCGCGCGACCCGGACCACGGCGTCGACGAACTCCCGCACCTCGGCGACCCGGTCCTTGAGCAGGTAGCCCACCCCCCGGCTCGACCCCGCGAGCAGCTCGGTCGCGTACTGCTCCTCCACGTACTGGCTGAGCACCAGGACGCCGACTTCCGGATACAGGCTGCGCAGCAGCACCGCCGCGCGCACGCCCTCATCGGTGTGGGTCGGCGGCATCCGCACGTCCGCGACCACGACATCCGGCAGCGCCCCCTGGTCGGCGAGCTCGCCGACGGTCTTGACCAGCGCATCCCCGTCGCCCACTCCCGCGACGACGTCATGCCCCCGATCGGTCAGCAGCCGGGTCAGTCCCTCCCGTAGCAGCACCGAATCCTCGGCGATGACGACCCGCACCCTGTCCTCCACGACTTGCAGCCCCCGTACTCCGTTGGTTCCCCCGGACGCGAGCCCCTCGGGCGCGCGCCCCACGGCCCAGTCCGAGCCGTGGCGTGTGTGCCCACCCAGCATCCCAGCAACCGGCCAAGAATCGGCCCCCGGCAGGCAAAAAGCCCCGCTCCTCAAGCCTCTGCGGGGGGCCAAGCTCAAGCCGCTGCGGGCGTTTGGGGAGCGGGGGTGCCAAGATCAAGCCCCTCCGGCGCTTGAGGAGCGGGGGTCCGGGGGCAGAGCCCCCGGAAGCTCAGGGAAAACCCGCGCAACTATCCGGGGCTGGGAAACCGAACCCCGCTCACCCGCCGGGCTACGCCCTCCACGGCAGCTCCGCCGTGATCGTCGTGGGCCCGCCGCGCGGCGAATCGACCATCAGGATCCCGTCCACCGAGCCGAGCCGCTCCGCGAGCCCGGCGAGCCCCGACCCCGCCGAGGCGTCCGCCCCGCCGCGCCCGTTGTCGCTGACCTGGAGCATCAAACGGTCCCCGGCCCGCCACACGTCGACCGAGGCGCGCCGGGCCCCGCTGTGCTTGCTGACGTTCTGGAGCAACTCGGAGACCGTGAAGTACGCGATCCCCTCGATCGCCGGTACCGGCCGGGCCGGGAGGTCCACCTCCACCTGCACCGGGACCGTACAGCGGGAGGCGACGGAGGACAGCGCCGCGTCGAGACCGCGGTCGGTGAGGACCGCCGGGTGGATGCCGCGGGCCAGGTCCCGCAGCTCCTGGAGCGCGACCTTCACCTCGCCGTGCGCCTCGTCCACCATCAGGGCCGCCGCGTGCGGATCCTCGGTGAGCTTCTCCTTCGCGAGCCCCAGGTCCATGGCCAGCGCCACCAGACGCGCCTGCGCCCCGTCGTGCAGGTCCCGCTCGATGCGCCGCAGGTCCGCGGCCGAGGTGTCCACCACGACCCCGCGGTCCGACTCCAGCTCGGTGACCCGCTCCTCCAGGCGGGAGGGGCCGAGCAGCCCGGTGACCATCACCTTGTCCACCGTCGCGAACCCGCGGATCAGCCACGGCACGGCCAGCGTGATGAGCAGCCCGACCAGCGAGGTCACCGCGATCTCGAACGGCGAGTCCAGATAGACCTGGTGGTGGTCGTCCCCGTAGAGCTGGATGCCGCCCATGCCGGTGTAGGCCGGGAACACCCACCGCCACAGCGGGTACGAGAACAGCAGCCAGCCGGTCGTCCACAGCGGCACCACCACAGCGAACGTGAAGATCGCCCACGGCATCTGGAGGAACGCGTAGAGCAGGTGCCGCCAGGAGACCCCGCTCTTGAGGACTCCGCCGATCCACGACATGAGCCCGCCGCGCGCCCGCACCGGCTGCGGCTCGCCGATCTCCACCCCGAGCAGCGCACGGGCCCGAGCCCGCTCCACCACGCCGAACGCCCGGCAGCCCATCAGGCCGGCGGCCATCAGCGGTATGCCGAGGAAGGTGATCAGCAGCCCGGCGCTCACCGACACCAGCGTGACCGACCAGACGAACAGCACGATGCCGATCGGCAGGCTCAGCAGCAGATGGGCGAACTCCCGGAAGGTCCGCCCCTCGAACGGTGCGCGCAGCGCCGGCGGAAGGAAGTGCCGTCGCGGGGACCGCGCCCCCGCGTAGCCGTACTCCGTCTCCATGGTCATGGTCCCGTCCGTTTCCTTCTCATCCCTCTGATGTCTCTACGATGTGCGGCCACCGTCTGCCCGCCGCGCCTTCGTCCACCAGCCTGGCAGCGGGCGTGGGCCTGGGCCATGGAGCCGGTCACCCTCTTCGGCCGGGGGTTTTCCCTACCACCGGCCGGTTCGGGGCGGCACGCGTCAGGTCGTCGGACCCCGGTCGCGCCACGGAAGTTCGGCGGTGACCACGGTCGGTCCGCCGACCGGCGATTCGAGGACGAGCAGCCCGTCCACCGCGCCGAGCCGCTCGGCCAGACCCGCCATCCCCGTACCGGCGTCGAAACGGGCGCCGCCCACCCCGTCGTCCTGGACCTGGACCAGCAGCCGGTCGGCGCTGCGCCACACGTCGACCGAGGCGGCGCGCGCCCGGCTGTGCTTGCTGATGTTCTGGAGCAGCTCGGAGACGGTGAAGTAGGCGATGCCCTCGATGGCGGGCGCCGGCCGGGCCGGCAGGTCGACGGCGACCTTGACCGGGACCGTGCAGCGGGAGGCGACCGAGGACAGCGCCGCGTCGAGACCGCGGTCGGTGAGGACCGCCGGGTGGATGCCGCGGGCCAGCTCGCGGAGCTCCTGGAGGGCCAGCTTCACCTCGCCGTGCGCCTCGTCCACCATCAGGGCCGCCGCGTCCGGGTCCTCCAGAAGCTTCTCCTTGGCCAGGCCGAGCCCCATCGCGAGCGCGACGAGCCGGGCCTGCGCCCCGTCGTGCAGATCCCGTTCGATCCGCCGCAGGTCCGCCGCGGCCGTATCGACCACCACACCCCGGTCGGACTCCAGCTCGGCGATCCGCCGCTCCAGCTCGTCCGAGGGCGAGAGCAGCCCGCGGGCCATCATCCGGTCGGCGTTGGCGAGCCCCCGGGCGATGAACCCGAGCAGCGGCCACGCCACGAACACGCCGACCACCATCACCGTGAAGGTCAGCACCCCCCAGGGCAGCCGGATGAACTCGTACAGCACATTGCGCCAGGCCACCGGGTCCTTCAGGCTCGCCCACAGCCAGGGGAAGAAGCCGCCGTGCTTGCGCGCGCTCACCGGAATCGGCGTGGGCTCCTCGATCCGCAGCCCGAGCAGCGCCCGCGCCCGAGCCCGCTCCACCTTGCCGAACTGACGCGCGCCGATGAGCCCCACCGCCAGCAGCGGCAGTCCGACCACCGTCACCGACAGACCGATCCCGAGCACGACCATCACGACGACGTACACGAAGCCGAGCAGCGCCATCGGCAGGTTCGCGAGGAGATGCGCGATCTCCTTCCAGGTGTGCGCGCCGTAGGCGAACCGCGCCGCGGGCAGGGGGGCTTGCCCGGTTTCCGTGCCGTCGGCGGCGCCGCCCCGGTGATTCGTTTCGTACCGTTGCTGGTCGCGGAGGGTCCTGGTCATGGTCCTCAGCGTGCCGGGCGGAGCCCACCGGCGCCATGGGGTGCCGCACCCTCTTGTACGGGGGAAAACCCCACCCCGGCGGCCCAGCCCGTGAGACGCGCCTGCCAAGGGCCCCCTTAGCAGGGCCTAGACTCCCGTCCGTACACAGCGTCGAACAGGGCGCGACGAGATCATCGAGGCCAGGGAGCGAGGGGCGCGACGTGCCGGAACCGACCGTGCGCCAGATGCCGGTGTCGGCTGCCGACTACTTCCACAGCTACTCGGTCGTCGGCCTGCTCGCCGTGGTCGGCGTGCTGTTCGTGGCCGTGGCCTTCGGCGCCGGGCGCCTGCTGCGACCGATCGTGCCGACGCCGGAGAAACTGCTGACGTACGAGTGCGGAGTGGACCCGGTGGGCGAGGGCTGGGCCCACACCCAGGTCCGCTACTACGTCTACGCGTTCCTGTACGTGATCTTCGCCGTCGACTCGATCTTCCTCTTCCCGTGGGCGACCGTCTTCGCCGCCCCCGGCTACGGCGCGACCACCCTCGTCGAGATGTTCATCTTCCTCGGCTTCCTGGCCGTGGGACTGCTCTACGCATGGAAGAAGGGCGTCCTGGAATGGACGTGACGACTCCCGGACCCGAGTCGCAGCCCGTGCTGCTGCCCGAGCCGAAGAAGCTGGGCGTGCTCTCGCGCCTGGCCCCCGAGCCGATGAAGGTGGTCCTCAACTGGGGCCGCCGCTACAGCCTGTGGGTCTTCAACTTCGGCCTCGCCTGCTGCGCCATCGAGTTCATCGCGGCCTCGATGGCCCGCCACGACTTCATCCGGCTCGGCGTGATCCCCTTCGCGCCGGGACCGCGCCAGGCCGACCTCATGATCGTCTCCGGCACGGTGACGGACAAGATGGCACCCGCCATCAAGCGCCTCTACGAGCAGATGCCCGAGCCCAAGTACGTCATCTCCTTCGGCGCCTGCTCCAACTGCGGCGGCCCGTACTGGGACTCGTACTCGGTGACCAAGGGCGTGGACCAGATCATCCCGGTCGACGTGTACGTGCCCGGCTGCCCGCCCCGGCCCGAGGCGCTGCTCCAGGGCATCCTCAAGCTCCAGGAGAAGATCGCCCGCGAGTCGCTCGGCGAGCGGTACGCGAACGAGCCCACCCCGGCCCAGCTGACCAGCGGGCTCGTGGCCGCCCCGCCGACCCCCGGGGAGGGCCGGGCGTGAACGCGTACGACACCCTGCCCGGCGGCGTCACCGAGATCTTCGGCGCCGAGGCCACGGCGGAGGAGGCGTACGGCCTGCTCACCGTCGACGTTCCCGCCGCCTCCTGGATCGCCGCTCTCACCATCGCCCGCGACCAACTGGGCTGCACCTATTTCGACTGGCTGAGCGCCGTCGACGAACCCGCCGCGGGCTTCCGGATCTGCGCCCATGTGGTGTCCCTGGAGGGACGGCGGGTGCGGCGACTGCTGCTGCGCACGACCGTCCCGCACGAGGCGCCGGTGCTCGCCTCCGCGGTCGACGTCTACGCGGGCGCGGCGTGGCACGAGCGCGAGACCCACGAGATGTTCGGCGTCGGCTTCGAGAACCACCCGCACCTGGTTCCGCTGCTGCTGCCCGAGAACTTCGAGGGCCACCCGCTGCGCAAGGACTTCGTGCTCGCGGCCCGCGTCGCGAAGGCGTGGCCGGGCGCGAAGGAGCCGGGCGAATCGGAACACGGCGGGCCCAAGCGCCGCCAGATGCTGCCGCCCGGCGTCCCCGACCCCAACGAATGGGGCCCCCAGAAGGGCCAACTCCCCCCCGCCCCGGCCCGCCCGGCCCGTACGCCGCGCGCGGCGGCCGGTGCCGGTGCCGGCGAACGCCCGGCGCGAGCCACGGGAGACCGCCCGGTCCGGCGCGCCCGGAGTGTCTCGGAGGGCTCGGCGTCGCAGACGGCTGCGGCCGCGCCCGAGGCGGCTGGGACCTCAGAGGCTGCTGGCGCGGCTCGGGCTGCGGAGGCCCCGGCGGTACGTCCGCGCCGCACACGGAGCGCGAGTGAGGGCTCGGCTTCGCAGGCGGCGACCCCGACCTCGTCGGAGGCGAGCCCGACCACCCCGGAAGCGGCCTCGACCGCCCCGGCAGCGCCCGCGACCCCGGCCGCCCCCGAGACAGGCGGGGCCACTGAGGCTGCCGGGGCCCCTGAGGGCAGCGAGGCTTCGGAGGGTGGTGCCGTGCGTCCGCGCCGTACCCGCAGCGCGAGCGAGGGCTCGGCTTCGCAGCAGGCCGACGCCGGGGAGGGGCAGCCCGCCAAGCCCCCCGCCCCGCCGCGCACCCGCAGCACGGACGCCCCCTGGCACAACCCGAAACCGGCCTTCGCGGAGGGGGAGCAGGAGCTTGCCCCGCCGCCGGAGGCCGCCCAGGCCCCGGAGCCAGCCCCCGCCTCTGCCCCCACCGCGGTGCCGGAACCGGACCCGGAGGCCGAACCGTCCGACTCCGACCCGGCCACCGGAACCGAAGCACCTGACGAATCCGACCCAGCCGAACCCACCGACCCCGCCGGAGGCGACCCGCGTGAATGACGCACTCGACGTCGCCATCCGGCTGGTCGTCGTCTTCGCCGTGTTCATGGTGGTGCCCCTCGTCGTCGGGCAGACCGAGCACAAGGTGATGGCGCACATGCAGGGCCGGCTCGGCCCGATGTACGCCGGCGGCTTCCACGGCTGGGCCCAACTCGTCGCGGACGGCGTGAAGTTCGCGCAGAAGGAGGACGTCGTACCGGCCGCGGCCGACCGGCGGATCTTCCAGCTCGCGCCCGCCGTCGCTCTGCTGCCCTACCTCCTCGTCCTCGTCGCGATCCCGATCGGCCCGAGCGAGGGCGCGGTCGGCCAAGTCGTCGACGCGGGTATCTTCTTCGTGCTCGCCGTGATGGGCGTGGGCGTGCTCGGCTCGCTCATGGCGGGCTGGGCCTCGGCCAACAAGTTCTCCCTCCTCGGCGGCCTGCGCACCGCGGCCCAGCTCCTCGCGTACGAGCTGCCGATGCTGCTCGCCGCCGCCTCCGTGGCGATGGCGGCCGGTACCGTCTCGCTGCCCGGCATCCTCAACGCCTTCCACTGGTGGTGGCTGCCCTGGCAGATAGTCGGCGCCCTGGTCTTCTTCGTCTCCGGCCTCGCCGAACTCCAGCGCCCGCCCTTCGACATGCCCGTCGCCGACTCCGAGATCATCTTCGGCGCGTACACCGAGTACACGGGCCTGCGCTTCGCGCTCTTCCTGCTTGCCGAGTACGCCGGCATCGTCGTCCTGTGCGGCCTGACCACCGTCCTGTTCCTGGGCGGCTGGCACGGCCCCTTCGGCGCCGACGGGATCGGCTGGGTCTGGACCCTGCTCAAGACGGCCGTCCTGGCCTTCGTCGTGATCTGGCTCCGGGTCAGCTACCCCCGGCTCCGCGAGGACCAGTTGCAGAAGCTCGCCTGGACCACGCTCATCCCGCTCGCCCTCGCGCAGATCGCGCTCACCGGCATCGTGAAGGTGGCGATCAGCTAATGCCCATCCCTGGTTCCGGCCTCGCCAAGGGCCTCGCCGTCACGCTCCGCACGATGACGAAGAAGACCGTCACCGCGCAGTACCCCGACGTCCAGCCCGAACTCCCGCCCCGCACCCGGGGCGTGATCGGCCTGTTCGAGGAGAACTGCACGGTCTGCATGCTGTGCGCCCGCGAGTGCCCCGACTGGTGCATCTACATCGACTCCCACAAGGAGACGGTGCCGGCCGCGGTCGAGGGCGGCCGCGAGCGCAGCCGCAACGTCCTGGACCGTTTCGCCATCGACTTCTCGCTCTGCATGTACTGCGGCATCTGCATCGAGGTGTGCCCCTTCGACGCGCTGTTCTGGTCCCCCGAGTTCGAGTACGCCGAGACGGACATCCGCGAACTCACCCACGAGCGCGACAAGCTCCGCGAGTGGATGTGGACGGTCCCGGCCCCGCCCGCGCTCGACCCGGGCGCGGAAGAGCCGAAGGAACTCGCCGCGGCCCGCAAGACCGCCGACAAACTCGCGGCGGCCGCCCAGCCGGAGCCCCCCGCGCACCCCGGCGAGGCCGGTCCCACCCAGCCATCCGCGGAGTCCGGCGAGGCCACCCCGCCTGCCCGGCCCACGCGTCCGGCTGGTGACGGCGACTCGCCGCCGGCCGGCCCGGCGGGAGGTGCGGCATGAGGCTCCTCGCTCAGGCGGCCGGTACCGCGCCGCACGGCTTCCTGTCGCCGTCCGGCGTCGAGATCGCGTTCCTGCTCGTCGGCATCGCCACCCTCGGCGCGGCCGTCATGACCGTCACGACCAAGCAACTGGTGCACGCCGCCCTCTGGCTGGTCGTGGCGCTCGGCGGCCTCGCCGTCGAGTACCTCCTGCTCACCGCCGAGTTCATCGCCTGGGTGCAGGTCCTCATCTACGTCGGTTCCGTCGTCGTGCTCCTCCTCTTCGGCCTGATGCTCACCAAGGCCCCCATCGGCCCTTCCCCGGACGCCGATTCGGGCAACCGGTGGGTCGCGCTCACGGTGGCGCTCGCCACGGCCGGCACCCTCGTATGGGTCGTCGCGGACGCCTTCCGCACGAGCTGGATCGACCTGGACGGCCCCGCCCAGGGCTCCACCAAGGTGTCCGGCGAGATCCTCTTCCGGCACTGGGTGCTGCCCTTCGAGGCACTGTCCGTACTCCTGCTCGCCGCCCTGGTCGGCGCGATCGTGCTGTCCCGCAAGAGCGACGCCGCTGGTGACGCCCCCGGCGCCGCCACTGCCGCCCCCCGTGAGACGGAGCCGCGCTGATGCCCCTCGTCTATCCCGCCGTGCTCGCCGTCCTCCTGTTCTGCACCGGTCTCTACGGTGTGCTCGCGCGGCGCAACGCGATCCTGGTCCTGATGTCCGTCGAGCTGATGCTCAACGCCGTCAACCTCAACCTCGTCGCCTTCGACGTCTGGCTGCGCGACACCCTCCACGCCGGACAGGCACTCACCCTGTTCACGATCGCCATCGCCGCCGCCGAGATCGGCCTCGGCCTCGCGATCGTGCTCGCCGTGTACCGCAACCGCGGCACCGCCGACATCGACAAGCTCCGCGACACCGCCGAGGGCACCGGCCCCGACGTGGACCCGGCGGGCCCGCAAGACCCCGCCGCCCCGGCGCAGAAGGCTGAGGCCGCCGCGTGACCACCACGACCCTCGCCGTCCTCGTACCCCTCCTTCCGTTCCTGGGTGCCGCGGCCGGCCTGCTGCTCGGCCGCCGGGCGCCCGGCTTCGTGCGCCCCCTCGCGGTCCTGCCGACGTTCGCCGCGCTCGTGCTCGCCGTCGTCGTCGCCGTCGACCAGGGCGGTGCCCAGCCCATCGACGCGGCGACCCGGTTCATCCCGACCGGCTCCGTGCCGATCGAACTCGCCCTGCACCTGGACGGCTTCGCCGTCCTCGTCGCCGTCCTGGTCGGCCTCGTGGCGACCTGCGTCCAGCTCTACTCGACCGGCTACCTGCGCGACGACCCGCGCTACACCTCCTACTCCGCGCTCGTCTCGCTCTTCACTTCCGCGATGCTGCTCGTCGTCTACTCCGGCGACCTGATGGTGCTGCTGGTCGGCTGGGAGGTCATGGGCATCTGCTCGTACTTCCTGGTCGGCCACTACTGGGAGACCCCCGAGGCCCGCGCGGCGTCACTCAAGGCCTTCCTGGTCACCAAGCTCGGCGACGTCCCCTTCCTGATCGGTCTGTTCGCGCTGGCCACCGACGCCGGAACGTTCCGCATCACCGGAGTCGTCCAGGCCGCCCTGACCGGCGGCATCGGCCACCCCACCCTCATCGCCCTGCTGCTGCTCGCCGGTGTGGCCGGCAAGTCCGCGCAGTTCCCGCTGCACACCTGGCTGCCCGACGCGATGGCCGGTCCGACGCCCGTATCCGCGCTGATCCACGCCGCCACGATGGTCGCCGCCGGCATCTACTTCGTGGCCCGGCTGCTCCCCGTCTTCGCCGCGTCGGCGGCCGCGATGACCGTGTTCGCCGCGATGGCCGCGGTCACCATGGTCGGCTCGGCGCTCGCCGCCATCGCCCAGGACGACATCAAGCGGGTCCTCGCCTATTCGACCATCGGCCAACTCGGCTACATGTCGGGCGCCCTGGCCGTTGGCAACCGCGGGGCCGCCGTCTTCCACCTCCTGACCCACGGCGCCTTCAAGGCGCTCCTCTTCCTCGCGGCCGGCGTGATCATCCACGCCGCCGGAACCAACTCCCTGGCCGCCATGTCCCGCATGGACGGCCTGGCCAAGCGCATCCCCGACGCGTACTGGACGATGACCGTCGCCCTGCTCGCGCTCGCCGCGATCCCTCCCTTCGCCGGCTTCTTCTCCAAGGAGGCCGTCCTGTCCGCCGCCGAGCACACCGCGCTCGGCGAGAGCAGCGTCGCCCCTTCCGGCGCAGGCTGGACCGTGCTGATCGCCGGACTCATCACCGCCCTGCTCACCGCCGCATACGCCACCCGCCTGTGGCTGCTCGCCTTCCGGGGCAGGAAAGCCGAAGCCGCGCGCCGTTCCCAAGCTCTCGACTCCGTTCGAGCAGGGGAGCCCCCCACCCACCAGCCAGTCGTGATGAACGCCGTACTCTGGGTGCTCGCCGTCCCCACGATCGGCTTCGGGCTGACCGCCGGCTACCTCGCCGACTGGTTCGACGGACACCCCCTCACCCCGGCCGTCACCACCTCCGTCCTGTCCACCGGCCTCGCCCTGGTCGGCGGCCTGGTCACCTACGCCGCGTGGCGCCACACCTCGGCGCTCGCCGCCCGCACCCCGATGGGCGCGGTCGCCGCGCACCCGGAACGCGACGGAGGCCTGGTCGAGGAAGAGGCCATCGCCAGCCACACCGAGGTCTACGGCGACATCGCCTCGGCCCCCGACCCCGCCGACCCCGGCCGTCTCCTGCTCGGCCCGCTGCACCGCCACGCGGCCGGCGGATTCCACCTGGACGCCGTCTACCACGCCCTGTTCGTCCGCCCCGTCCTGGCCGCGGCGTCCCTGGTCCGCTTCCTGGACCGCGAGGTCGTCGATACGTACGTACGCGGTGCGAGCGCGCTGCCGGGCTGGTTCGGCGCAGCCGTCCGCCGCGCGCAGAACGGCAATGTGCAGAGCTACCTGAGCGCGCTGCTGGCCGGCTCACTCGTCCTGGCGGCCGTCGTGGTCGTCCTCGCCAACGTCACCGCGGGGTCCTGAGCCGTGATCCATATCAGCGAGTCCGTGATGCAGTTCCTTCTGGCGTTCCTCGTCGTCGGCCCGCTCATCGGCGCCGTCGCGGCCCTGCTCCCCGCCCCGCCCGGCCTGAAGGGCAAGAACCCCGACCAAGCCGTGCTCCGCCACGGCGTGACCGTGACCGGTGTGATCCTCCTCGCGGCGATCGTCCTCGCGCTCGGCTTCGACCGCGGCCACTCGTCGAAGATGCAGGCGACGACGGACATCCAGTGGATCCCGGCGCTGAACGTCCACATCCACCTCGGCACCGACGGCATCTCCCTCCCCCTCCTGGTCCTGACGGCGCTGCTGACCTTCCTCTGCGCGCTGTACAGCTACTTCAAAATGCCCACCGGCCCGTCCCCGAAGGCATTCGTCGCGCTCCTGCTCGTCCTGGAGTCCGGCACCCTCGCCACGTTCGCCGTCCTCGATCTCGTGCTGTTCTTCCTCGCCTTCGAGATGGTCCTGGTCCCGATGTACTTCCTGATCGCCCGCTGGGGCGGATCAGAAGGTGTGGTGCGAAGCACCTCCGTCAGGGGTGGTGGTCGGGCGACGGGTGGTAGGCAGGCCGCCGCCTGGAAGTTCATCCTCTACACACTGCTCGGCTCGGTCGTCATGCTGCTCGGCCTGCTCCTCATCGGGCTCAAGTCGGGCACGTTCGACATGGTGGCACTCGCCACTGACAACGGCCGCGGGCTGACCACATCCGTGCAGGTCATCGCCGTTCTGGCGATCGGGATCGGGCTCGCGGTCAAGACTCCGATGTTCCCGCTGCACAGCTGGCTCCCGGACGCCCACACCGCCGCCCCCACCGTCGGCTCGGTGCTGCTGGCCGGCGTGCTCCTGAAGATGGGAACGTACGGCTTCGTCCGCGTCGTGCTGCCGATCGCGCCGCAGGGCATGCACACCTTCGCGCCCTACCTGGCCGCCTTCGCGGTCGCCGGGATCATCTACGGATCACTGGCCTGCCTCTCGCTCGCCAAGCAGGGCAACAAGGGCGACCTGAAGCGGCTCATCGCGTACTCCTCCGTCGGCCACATGGGCTTCGTGCTGCTCGGCATCTCCTCGATGACCCCCACCGGCGTGAACGGCGCGCTCTTCGCCAACATCGCCCACGGCCTCATCACCGGCCTGCTGTTCTTCCTCGTCGGCGCCCTGAAGGACCGCTACGGCACCGCCGACCTCGACACCCTCGCCGGCGCCACCGGGGCCGCCCTGTACGGCAGGGCGCCGCGCCTGGGCGGACTGCTCGCCTTCGCCGCCGTCGCCTCCCTCGGACTGCCCGGACTCGCCGGATTCTGGGGCGAGATGCTCGCCATGTTCGGCGCCTTCGACCCGGCCGCCGGGCTGAGCCGCCCCGCGTACCTCACCTTCGTGGCGATCGCGGCCTTCGGCACCCTGCTCACCGCCGCCTACCTCCTGGCCGTCGTGCGCCGGGTCTGCATGGGCGGACTGCCCCACGAGGGCCCGCGGTTCGCCGACGTCCAGGGGTACGAGGCCGCCGCCTGGAGCCCGCTCGTCGCGCTCACCGTCCTCGCCGGGCTCTGGCCCGCGGTCCTCCTCGGCCTGACCGACCCGGCCGTCCAGAAGCTCCTCGCAGGAGGCAAGTCGTGACCCCCGACGTCACCACCGCGGCGGCCGGGGCCGCGAGCATGGTCCAGTCCGTCGACTGGGTCGCCATCGCGCCGCCCCTGATCACCGCCGCCGTCGCCCTGGCCGTGCTGCTCGCCGACCTGTTCGTACCCGAGCGGCGCAAGCCGCTGCTCGGCTGGATCACGGTCGCCGGACTCGTCGCCGCGCTCGCCTCCCTCGCGCCGCTGCGCACCGGCAGCCGCTCCACGTTCTGCCTGACCGCCAACCCGGACGCGTGCAGCTACACCGTCGACCAGTTCGCGTTCGTCATCCAGGCACTGGTGCTCGGCGGCGCCCTGCTCACCGCCCTGCTCTCGGTCACCGCCGTCAAGGAGAGGCTGCCGGCCGGGGAGTTCTGGTTCCTGCTGCTGTCCTCGGCGGCCGGCGCGGCCCTGCTGCCCGCCTCCCGCGACCTGGCCACCCTCGTCATCGCCCTGGAAGTCGCCTCGCTGCCCGCCTTCGCGCTGGTCGGTCTCAGGCGCGGCGACCGGCTCTCGTCCGAGGCGGCGCTGAAGTTCTTCCTGTCGTCGGTCACCGCGACCGCCGTCATGCTGCTGGGCGTCAGCTTCGTGTACGCGGCGACCGGAACCCTGCACCTCACGGAGATCGCCACCAAACTGGCCACCGTTCCCGGCCAGTTGGACACGCTCGCCAAGGCGGGTGTCGCCCTGACGCTCGTCGGCTTCGCCTTCAAGACGGCCGCGGTCCCGTTCCACTTCTGGGTGCCCGACACCTATGTGGGCGCGCCGCTGCCCGTCGCCGCCTACCTCTCGGTCGTCGGCAAGGCGGTCGGCTTCTCCGGACTCATCCTGGTGACGGTCGTCGCCTTCCCCTCGTACGCCGACGTGTGGGGCCCGGCACTGGCCGTCCTGGCCGCCCTGACCATGACCGTCGGCAACACGGCAGCCCTGCGCCAGTCCGCCGCGCGCGCCCACAGCGCGGTCCGCCTGCTCGCCTGGTCCTCGGTGGGGCAGGCCGGCTACCTCCTGGTGCCGATCGCGGCCGCCGCGTACTCCGGCAACAGCCAGGTCGGCGCGACCGTCGCGTACGCCCTGATGTACGCCGTCGTGAACCTCGGCGCGTTCGCGGTCGCCGCCCTGGTGGCCCGCAGCCGCCCGCTCAACCGCATCAGTGACTACCGGGGTCTGTACGCCGAGCGCCCCCTGGCCGCGCTGGCGCTCGCCTTCTTCCTGCTGTGCCTGGCCGGACTGCCGCCCGGCATCATCGGCCTGTTCGCGAAGGTCACCGTCTTCTCGACGGCCGTCGACGCGGGTCTGGGCTGGCTCGCCGTCGTCATGGCCCTCAACGTGGTGGTCGCGCTCTATTACTACCTGCGGTGGACCGCCGTCCTGTTCCGGGCGCCGCAGGCGGCCGAGCAGCCCGCGGGGGCCGAGCCCGACCGGCCGCGCGTCCCGGCGACGCTGACGGTCGCCATCGCGCTCACCGCGTTCGCCGGCGTCGTCCTGTCCGGCGCCCCGCAACTGGTCCTGCACTTCGCTTCGGTCACCCTCTTTTAAAAGAGGCACTCCTCCTCCCCACCCCGCAAAGGGACGTTCCCCTCCTTTTTCAGCGGGACGCCCCCCTCTTTCGGCGGAGCGCGAGGGCCGCGGTTTGGTACCGGGGCCCTTGAGAGGGCACTGTCGTATGCGGACGTCACCCGGACGTACGACGAGACACAACAGGGAGCAGAGCGGTGCTGAGCGGGTTCAAGGACTTCATCCTGCGCGGGAACATAGTGACGATGGCCGTGGGTCTGGCCGTGGGATCCGCGTTCACCGCGGTGGTCACGGGCTTCAGCACCGCGTTCATCACCCCGCTGATCGGTCTGGCCACCCGCTCGACCGGAGACTTCAGCGCGGCGACCTTCAACGCCGACGGCGTCACCTTCCCCTACGGGAAGTTCATCAGCGCGGCCATCGCCTTCATGATCACCGCCGCGGTGCTCTACTTCCTCGTCGTCGTCCCGATGATGAAGGTCCAGGCCCGCCTGGACCGGGACAAGCCGGTGGACATCAAGGCCGCCCTGCGCGACTGCCCCCGCTGCTACTCGCAGGTCCCCGGCATCGCGACCCGCTGCTCGCACTGCACCAGCGAGCTCGAACCGGACTCGAAGGCGCTGGAGATGGCCGGGCTGCCCGCTCCGCGCTGATCGGCCCGTACGGCCTAACGCGCCCTTCAGCGCGCACAAGGGAACCAGCGTCCCCCGCCTGGCGTTGACCAGTACGGGAGAGTCCACTGGAAGGACCACGAGCAAGGGGTTCCCCGCCGCACCACTTGGAGGGCGTACCGTGCACCGCCGGCACAACGGGCTGAGGACAGCTGTCCTCCTCGGAGGACTGTCCGCGCTCATCATCGTCATCGGCAGCTTCTTCGGGCGTATAGGACTGATCGTCGCGCTCCTGGTGGCGCTGGGCACCAATGCCTATGCGTACTGGAACAGCGACAAGCTGGCGCTGCGGGCCATGCGCGCGCGCCCGGTGAGCGAGTTCGAGGCCCCGCAGCTCTACCGGATGGTCCGCGACCTCTCGACCCAGGCACGCCAGCCGATGCCCCGGCTGTACATCTCGCCCACACAGGCGCCCAACGCCTTCGCGACGGGCCGCAACCCGCGCAACGCGGCCGTGTGCTGCACGGAGGGGATCCTGCAGATCCTCGACGAGCGGGAGCTGCGAGGGGTGATCGGCCACGAGCTGAGCCACGTCTACAACCGGGACATCCTGATCTCCTCGGTCGCCGGCGCCCTCGCCTCGGTGATCATGTTCCTGGTCAACTTCGCCTGGCTGATCCCGGTCGGCCGCTCCAACGACGACGAAGGCCCCGGCATCGTCGGCATGCTGTTGGTGATGATCCTGGGACCGCTCGCGGCCTCGGTGATCCAGCTCGCCATCAGCCGGTCCCGCGAGTACGAGGCCGACGCGTCCGGCGCCCAGCTCACCGGTGACCCGCTGGCCCTGGCCAGCGCGCTGCGCAAGCTCGAAGCGGGCACCCAGCAGCTGCCGCTGCCGCCCGAACCCCGGATCGAGACGGCGAGCCACATGATGATCGCGAACCCCTTCCGCCCCGGACAGGGAGTCTCCAAACTGTTCTCGACCCACCCGCCGATGGCGG
This sequence comes from Streptomyces sp. NBC_01431, assembly GCF_036231355.1. Taxonomy (NCBI): domain Bacteria; kingdom Bacillati; phylum Actinomycetota; class Actinomycetes; order Kitasatosporales; family Streptomycetaceae; genus Streptomyces; species Streptomyces sp. NBC_01431. Next base: position 3,422,108 of record NZ_CP109496.1, on the reverse strand, counting down.
AACGCATCGCCCGACTCGAGCAGATGGCAGGACGCCGCCCATGAAGACCATCCTGAACATCATCTGGTTGATCCTGTGCGGCTTCTGGATGTTCCTCGGCTACCTGCTGGCGGGACTGCTGCTGTGCGTGACGATCATCGGGATCCCGTTCGGCATGGCGGCCTTCCGTATCGGTCTGTACGCCCTCTGGCCGTTCGGCTACACCGTGGTCGACCGGCGCGACGCGGGCGCGCCCTCCTGCGTCGGCAATGTGCTGTGGCTGGTGCTTGCGGGCTGGTGGCTGGCGCTCGGCCACATCTTCACCGGCATCGCGCTGTGCGTCACGATCATCGGCATCCCGCTTGGCATCGCCAACTTCAAGCTGGTCCCGGTGTCGCTGCTTCCCCTGGGCAAGGAGATCGTCCCCACGGACCAGCCGTTCGCCGGCTGGTGACGCGGGCGGTGGCGGGGGCCGCGTTGGAGGGGGGTCTGTGTGCTGCGCCGCACCCTGACGACGGGCGCAACCGCGCCGCGTTCACGGGCGTCTTCCCCGACGAACAGCACAGTTGCCGGGTTACGCAACACGGCAGCTACCTCGCGCGGTGCGCACGTACGAAAGGCAGGTGCCCGGCATGGGCATCGTCAGCTGGATCATTCTCGGTCTGCTCGCCGGGGCGATAGCCAAGATCCTGCTCCCGGGGCGCGACCCCGGCGGGCTGATCGGCACCACCGTCATCGGTGTGGCGGGTGCCTTCGTCGGCGGCTGGATATCGGCCCGCTGGCTGGACCGCCCCATCGCCAACCACTTCTACGACGGCGCCACTTGGGCGGCGGCGATCGGCGGATCGCTGGTACTGCTGATCATCTACCGGATCCTGTTCGGCAACTCACGCAGCAGCCGCTGACCAACAGGGCGTCGCGGGGCGGTAGTTGGAGCGCCTCACCCGGCAAGGCCGGTCTCGCGGAGGGTGATGTTGAGCCGTCCGCCGGCCAGACCGGTCGCCGGGTCGCCCGTCCCCGGCAGGACCTTGGGGACGCCGTGATACGCGAACCGTGACGGCCCGCCGAAGACGAACAGGTCGCCCGAGACCAACTCCATGTCCGTATAAGGGCGCCCACGGCCCTCGGTGTTGCCGAAGCGGAAGACGCAGCTTTCGCCGATGCTGAGCGAGACCACGGGCGCGCCGGACCGCTCGTCCTTGTCCTGGTGCAGGCCCATCGCGGCGGAGCCGTCGTAGAAGTTGATGAGCGCGGTGTCGGGGGAGTAGCCCGCCCCGGCCGTGCCGCCGTACGCCGCGGTCACCGCGGCGCGGCCCAACTCACCCAGCCAGTCGGGGAATTCGGCGACGGGGAGCCCGTTCACATCGTCCGCGGTGCGGGTGTACCGGTAGGGCTGCCAGTGCCACCCCACGCACACCGTCCGCACGGACATGACGCCGCCGTTGGGCAGCACCGTGCGGCGGATCGGTACGGGTCCGCGCGCCCACTCCCGGCAGGCGGCGACGAGCTCCCGCTGCCGGTCCAACGAGAGCCAGCCCGGCACATGGACCGCCCCCGGCGCGACCTCGGTCCGGGCCGGCCGGGGCAGCCGGAACAGCCCCTCGCTCATGGCGCCGTGTGAGGGCTCAGGGCGCCTTCGAGCCCCAGCAGCGCTTCCTTGCGCTCAAGCCCGCCGGCGTACCCCTTCAGGGAGCCGTCGGAGCCGATCACGCGGTGGCAGGGCCGGACCACGAGCAGCGGGTTCCGCCCGATCGCGGTGCCCACGGCCCGCACCTTCACGGAGGAGGCGCCGATCCGCCGGGCGATCTCACCGTACGAGACCGTCGTCCCGTATTCGATCGCGTCCAGCTCGGCCCAGACCTGGCGCTGGAAGTCGGTGCCGGGCGCGTCGGCCGCGTACTCGATGTCGAAACGGGTCAGCTCACCGGCGAAGTACGCCCCCAGCTGCGCGCCGATCCCCGCGAACGCCCCGGGCGCGCGCCGCCACCCGTCCCTGACAACGGCGCCGCCCTTCTGGCCGGGCACGGACAAGGACACCAGCGCGGTCCCGCCCGGCGCGCTCGCCGACTCCACACCCACGAGCAGGAGCTCGCCAAGCGGGCTGTCGAAGGCCGCATGGACAGTCGTCATCGCACGTTCCTTTCCTTGTGTACGACATCGAGTCTGCGGCCCCCGACGGCTGAGCGCTGGCGGAAATCGGACAGGGCGTCCGGGCCCGGCGCCGATCGGTGCGAAAGGCTCAGCGGTGGTTCACAAACGATCAGCGGTAGTTCACGAACTGCAGCGCGAAGTCGAAGTCCTTGCCCTTGAGCAGCGCCTGCACGGCCTGGAGGTCGTCCCGGCTCTTCGAGGAGACACGCAGCTCGTCGCCCTGGACCTGCGCCTTGACGCCCTTGGGGCCCTCGTCGCGGATGGCCTTGGCGACCTTCTTGGCGTTGTCCTGGGAGATGCCCTCCTCGATGGAGGCGAAGATCTTGTACTCCTTACCGGAGAGCTGCGGCTCACCCGCGTCCAGCGACTTCAGGGAGATGCCCCGCTTGATCAGCTTGCTCTCGAAGATGTCGAGGATCGCCTTGACCCGCTCCTCGCCGTTCGCCTGCATCAGGATCTTCTCGCCGGACCACGCGATCGAGGCGTCGGTGCCCTTGAAGTCGTAACGCTGCGAGATCTCCTTCGCGGCCTGGTTGAGGGCGTTGTCGACCTCCTGCCGCTCGACCTTCGAGACGATGTCGAAACTGGAGTCGGCCATGTCCTGTGGCTCCTTGGATCGGGTGCGTGTCGGAGTGCGCGCGAGGCGTGAACCGCGCGCGCTGGTGCCCGGCCCCACTGCCGAACCACCGCCGTAAAGCCTAGCCACCCGCACCCCCGGACCGCGCTGATCAATGGGGTGGCGAAGCACCCCTGGGCATCGGGTATCGTTTACGTCGTTGCCACGGAGCACCGCCGAAAGGCGGAAATCCAGCGGCGACATCCCATGGCGGTGTGCCCGAGTGGCCAATGGGAACGGACTGTAAATCCGTCGGCTCTGCCTACCCAGGTTCGAATCCTGGCGCCGCCACACTGGGTGAAACCCCTGGTGATCCGTAGAAATGCGGATCACCAGGGGTTTCTTCGTTGTCGGGCGGTGTACCTGGCGTTGCCGCCCGCCCGCCTCGCCGCCAGGCCAGGACGGCCAGGGCAGACCAATGCGCCGGATGTGGCGCTGAGGACGACGCCGGACGGTTCCGCTCGGTTGGCCGCGCCTTCCCGGGGTGCTGCCGGCCAGTGCGCCGCCAGGTGGCCCCCTGCGCGGGGAGGACTTGCGTAGATCTTCGAGTCTGGTCCGAGAATCCAACTCGGGCCTTGCCAGGGCGACTTGACCCCCTGGCGGTTGCCTCAGTTCCCCGCCACGCCCTTCACCGCGACCGCCACCGGCGCCGAGCCCGTGATCAGTTCCAGGGTCAGGCCCGCGGTCGCCGGGGTGTCCAGGAGTTCGGCCAGGACCGCCGCCACGTCGTCGCGCGGGATGGCGCCCCGGCCCGTCGAAGCGGCCAGCGAGACCAGGCCCTTGCCGGCGTCGTTGGTCAGCATTCCGGGGCGCAGGACCGTCCAGTCGAGTGAGGTGCGGGCGCGTACGGCCTCGTCGGCGGCGCCCTTCGCCCTCAGATAGGCGTCGAAGACCTCGTCGCCCCGGTGGGTCGGGTCCGCGCCCATCGACGACACGATGACGTAGCGGCGTACGCCCGCCCGTTCCGCGGCGTCCGCGAACAGGACGGCCGCCGCCCGGTCCACCGACTCCTTGCGGGCGGCGTCGCTGCCCGGCCCCGCGCCCGCCGCGAACACCACCGCGTCCGCGCCACGGAGCACCTCGGCGACGGCGTCCACCGTCGCCGACTCCAGATCGAGGACCACCGGCTCCGCTCCGGCCTTCCGCAGGTCGTCCGCCTGTTCCGGCTTGCGGATGATGCCCGCCACCTCGTCGCCGCGCGCGGCGAGCAGACGCTCCAGCCGCAGCGCGATCTGACCATGACCTCCAGCGATGACAATGCGCATGGTCACGACGGTAACCGGAGATCCCGCCACCCGCCGGTGGAGCGGCCGATCTTCGCCGCGATGGGGTGCACGGCTTCACCCGCCCGGGGCCGGTGGGGCTTCCCGCACGCGGGACGTGCCGCCGATCTTCGCCGCGGCGGGGTGCACGGCTTCACCCACCCGAGGCCGGTGGGGCTGAGCGAGACGCCCCCTCAGCCCCGATCACCCCGTCCGCCGTCCGCGCGCCCCTGTCTCGGGAGGTCCAGGGCCACCGCCGCCGCCGAGTCGCAGTACTCGCGCACCGCGCTCGTGCGGGCCACCACTCTGCCGCGGTGGATGACGATCCGGCTGTACGCGAGGGACAGGATGCCCGCGATGCGTTCGCCGCGTACCGCGAGGAGTTCGGCGGGGAAGCCGGCCTCCACGCGGACCTCCGGGAGGCCCATCGTCTCGCGGGCCACCGTGCTCACCGACGCGTACGCGTCCTCGGGGCGCATGCCTGCCTGGGAGGCGAGGAGGAACGCGGCCTCCAATGGGTCGCCCCGGCCCACCGGGTTGGAGACATCGCGCAACGCGCCGCTCCCGGCGGCCAGTCGGGCACCTGCTGCCCTCAACAGACGTACGGGCGCGGTTCCTTGACGATCCATCATGGCGCAGCCGCCCTGCGGCAGGCAGACCACCGTCACTCCCGCCGTGGCGAGTTGGTCGGCCGCGCGGGCCGCCGTGTCGCGCGGCAGGCGGGACAGGCCGCCGCACGGACCGACCGCGACGCCGGGGCGCATCCCGCCCGACATCGCCGCGAGACGGGACAGGCGCGCGGGGTCGGTGCCGTCGGTGTGGAGGTCGACCGCGCAGCCGTGTTCGGCGGCGAGTTCCATCACGGCTTCTGCGTAGCCGGCCGGATCGGGGTCCAGATCGGGGCAGCCGCCCACCACCGACGCGCCCATTTTCAACGCGTCCCGCAGCATGGCCAGGCCGTCCGCACCGGCCACCCCGGTCAGCAGCCGCGGCACGGCGACCACCGCCAGCTCGGTGAGGCCGCGCAGGGAGCGGCGGGTCTGGAGCACCGCCTCCAGCGGATCGAGCCCGCTCACCTCGTCGATGCGTACGTGCGAACGCAGCGCCGTGGCGCCGTGCCCGAGCTGGAGCAGCGCGGCCTCGGTGGCCCGGCGCTGGACCTCCTCGACGGCGTACGAGACCGGCCCCTCCGCGCTGAAGGCGGTGAGCGCGGTGTCGCTGTGGGCGTGCGGCTCGGCGGGGGCGGGCAGCAGCAGGAAGCCGTTCAGGTCGACGCGGGAGGAGCCGTGCGCGGTGAGGCTGCCCGCGGTGCCGACGGCCTCGATCCGGCCGCCGCCGAGCCGGACGTCCACGGTGCGGCCGTCGGCGAGCCGGGCGCCGCACAGCAGCAGGGAGGAGGCGGCCCCGGCGTCGGGACCTTCGCCGGTGCCGGGGGAGTGGGCCGGCTGCTGGTGGCTGTCGGACATCGCGCTCCTGATCGGGCTCGGGTGATCGGGCCCGGGGCCAAGATCACGCAGCGTGAGGTGAGCCTAGGGGCGCTCACCCCGCGCATCGAGGAGGAGCGGAATAGTCGTACCGGCGTGGCCCTGAGTGGCCTACGGGACAGGTGGGGCGGGGCCCCTGGAGGCGGCCCGGTGGGCGGTGCGAAACGGATTTGGGCGATCGGCGAGGGACCGTGTAATGTCTTCATCGCTCGCCCCAATAGCTCAGTCGGTAGAGCGTCTCCATGGTAAGGAGAAGGTCTACGGTTCGATTCCGTATTGGGGCTCTGGTGCGGAAGCCCTCACCTTCGGGTGAGGGACTCCGTGTCAAAGCGGTGTAGCTCAGTCGGTAGAGCAAGCGGCTCATAATCGCTGTGTCACCGGTTCAAGTCCGGTCACCGCTACACACGGTAGCCGATTGTGGGGTCGGTCCTTCGATCGGCTACTCTTTTATGCGTTCATCCGTCAACCCGTCCGTCAAGGAGCACTCACGTGGCTGCCACCGACGTCCGCCCGAAGATCACGCTGGCCTGCGTGGAGTGCAAGGAGCGGAACTACATCACCAAGAAGAACCGGCGTAACAACCCGGACCGTCTTGAGATGAAGAAGCACTGCCCGCGCTGCAACTCGCACACCGCGCACCGCGAGACCCGTTAATTACGGCGTCTGGCACTCAGGCTCGTTCGAGAGGCCGTTCCCCACACCGGGGAGCGGCCTCTCGGCGTTGATACGGCCACTCCGTACGACCAGTTCCAGGAACGGCCGTACGACTAGATTCGGTGCGAGAACCCACCCCCATTCGCAGGAGGTAGCCAGCCGATGGCGCTCGATCAGTCCTTCGTGGGGCGGACCTATCCGCCCACCGCTCCGTACGAGGTCGGCCGGGAGAAGATTCGCGAGTTCGCCGTGGCGGTCGGGGACGACAACCCCGCCTACACCGACCCCGAGGCGGCCAAGGCGCTCGGCCACACCGATGTGATCGCGCCGCCGACCTTCGTGTTCGCGATCACGTTCGCGGCGGCGGGGCAGGTCATCGAGGACCCGCAGCTCGGTCTGGACTACAGCCGGGTCGTGCACGGCGACCAGAAGTTCGCGTACACCCGGCCCGTCCGCGCGGGTGACCGGCTGACGGTGGCCTCGACCATCGAGGCGATCAAGTCCCTCGCGGGCAACGACATCCTGGACATCCGGGGCGAGGTCCACGACGAGGCCGGCGAACACGTCGTGACCGCGTGGACCAAGCTGGTGTCCCGAGCGGCAGAGGGGGCGTGAGGCGGATGACCGCGAAGATCCGTTACGAGGACGTCGAGACCGGCACCGAACTGCCGGCCCGGTCCTTCCCCGTCAGCCGTGCCACGCTCGTCCGGTACGCGGGCGCCTCCGGCGACTTCAACCCGATCCACTGGAACGAGAAGTTCGCGAAGGAGGTCGGGCTGCCCGACGTCATCGCGCACGGCATGTTCACGATGGCGGAGGCGGCGCGTGTGGTCACTGACTGGGCCGGCGACCCGGGCGCGGTGGCCGAGTACGGCGTGCGCTTCACCAAGCCGGTCGTCGTCCCCAACGACGAGACCGGGGCACTGATCGAGGTCAGTGCGAAGGTGGCGGCGAAACTGGACGACGAGGCGCGCACGGTACGCGTCGACATCACCGCGATGAGCGCGGGCCAGAAGGTGCTCGGCATGGCGCGAGCGGTGGTCCGGCTGGCGTGAGGCCAGTGGCTCCGGAGGCCCCCGCTTCCGGAGCCTTGCGGGCGGGTCCCGGTTGCCTCCTCCCCGCCTCCGGGGCCGTGCGGGTGAGGCTGGTCGCCCCCTACCGCTCCGGTCTGTCCCGTACCGCCCGTTGACTTACTTAGTGATTGGCCACTAACTTATCCTCCATGGTCAGGATGAGTGCAGAGGAGCGGCGCGAGAGCGTCATCCGCGCGGCGATGGTCGAATTCGCCCGTGGCGGCTATCACGGCACCTCCACCGAGGCGATCGCCAAGCGGGTGGGCGTCTCGCAGCCGTACCTCTTCCGCCTGTTCCCGAACAAGCAGGCCATCTTCCTCGCCGCCTCCGGCCGCTGCATCGAGGAGACCGTCGCGGTCTTCCGGGAAGCGGCGCACGGGCTGGAGGGCGAGGAGGCGCTGCGCGCCATGAGCGCGGCCTACCAGGCGCTCATCGCCGAGGACCGGGACAAGCTGCTCATGCAGATGCAGACCTATGTGGCCGTGGCCTCCGCGGAGGCGGCCGGGGACCACGAGTTCGGCGTGGCCGTCCGGGCCGGGTGGATGGAGTTGTACGACGCGATCCATCTGGCCCTCGGCGCCGACGTGGCCGAGACCACGACGTTTCTGGCGTACGGAATGCTCATCAACACCTTTGTGGCGCTGGGGTTTTCGGCCGAGGACCGGGTGTGGACGGGCTTCTACGAATCGGCCCAGCCGAAGCAGCCGGACCCCCGCAAGGCCTGAACCGGCGGGCGGGGCCCGCGCTTTTGCGTGGCCGCTGAAGTTAGTCATCAATAACTAATCACGAACCGATCCATCCCGAGATCTCCAGGGGGAGCGATGTCCGAGCGGTCTGAACAGCCGAACCACGAGCACCATGAGCACCACGAGCAGGACAAGCACCATGAGCACCACGGCACAGGGCCCCGGCGCGCAGGTGCGGTCTGGGCGCTGGTCATCACCAGCGTCGCCGGCTTCATGGCGGCCCTCGACAACCTCGTCGTCACCACCGCGCTCCCCTCCATCCGCCAGGATCTGGGCGGGGCGCTGGACGACCTCGAATGGACGGTGAGCGCGTACACCCTCACCTTCGCGGTGCTGCTGATGTTCGGCGCGGCGCTGGGGGACCGGTTCGGGCGGCGCAGGCTCTTCATCACCGGGCTGACGATCTTCACCGGGGCCTCGGCCGCCGCGGCGCTCGCGCCCGGGATCAACGGCCTGATCGCGGCCCGCGCGATACAGGGGGTCGGCGCCGCGATCATGATGCCGCTGACGCTCACCCTGCTCACCGCGGCCGTGCCCGCCGCCAAGCGCGGGATGATGTACGGGATCTGGGGCGCGGTCAACGGACTCGCGGTGGCCTCGGGACCGCTGATCGGCGGCAGCCTGACCGAGCACGTGTCCTGGCAGTGGATCTTCTGGCTGAACGTTCCGCTCGGCCTGGTCGTGCTTCCGCTGGCCCGCCTCCGCCTCGCCGAGTCGTACGGCACCGGTGCGCCGCTCGACATCACCGGCACCCTGCTCGCCAGCGGCGGCCTCTTCGGAATCGTGTACGCGCTGATCCGCGGCAACCCCGACGGCTGGACCAGCCCGACCGTGCTCACCGGCCTGATCGCGGGAGCCGCCCTCCTCGCGGCCTTCGTACGCCACGGCATGCGCAGTGCCGACCCGATGCTGCCGATGCGGCTGTTCCGCAGCCGGGCGTTCTCCGCGATCAACGCGGCGAGCCTGCTGATGTTCGTCGGGATGTTCGGCTCGATCTTCCTGCTCAGCCAGTTCCTGCAGAACGTCATCGGCTACTCGCCCACCGAGGCGGGACTGCGGATGCTGCCCTGGACCGGGATGCCGATGATCGCCGCGCCCATCGCGGGTTACCTCTCCGACCGGATCGGCGGCCGGCCGGTCGTCGCGACGGGCCTCGCGCTCCAGGCACTCGGCCTCGCCTGGTTCGCAGTGATCATCTCGCCCGACGTGTCGTACGGGGCCCAGCTCCCGGCGCTCGTCATCAGCGGCATCGGCATGGGGCTGTACTTCGCGCCGGCGGCCAACCTGGTGATGTCCAGCGTGCGGCCCTCCGAGCAGGGCATCGCCTCCGGCGCGAACAACGCGCTGCGGGAGGTCGGCGGCGCGCTCGGCATCGCCGTGCTGGCCTCGGTCTTCTCCGCGCAGGGCGGATACGGGTCGGCGCAGGCCTTCGTCGACGGCCTCGGCCCGGCGCTGTGGGTGGGCGCGGGGGTGGTCGCGGTGGCGGCCATCGCCGCGGCGCTGCTCCCGGGGCGCGCGACCCGGGACCGCTCGGGGGAGCGGGCCCCGGCGGAGGTGGCGGAACTGGTGGGCTGAACGCTCGCCCGTGCCGAGTTCCTGTCCGTCCCTGGCGAATCCCCGCCCGCCCCTAACGGGTCCCGGCCCGTCCCTGGCGAATCCCGCCCGGCATCCCCGTCCGTCCTTGCCGAATCCCCGCCTGCCCCTGGCGAATCCCCGTCCGGTCCTGGCGAATCTCCGGGCCGGGCGGGGATGCGCCAGTGGGCCCAAGTCCGCCGAGGTGTGCCACCTCGTGGACACCCCGGCACCAGCTCGGCGTGAACCCCTCCACCGCCACCGGCCGCAGGGCTGCGCGGCCCCGCTCGGACGCCCCCGTACGCTGGACCCCGTGCAGGAACTTCACGACGCCCCCCTCGCCCCCCTGACCACCCTCCGCCTCGGCGGCCCGGCGGACCGGCTGGTGACGGCCACCACCGACGCCGAGGTGATCGACGCCGTACGCGAGGCCGACGACAGCGGCACCCCGCTGCTCGTCATCGGCGGCGGCAGCAACCTGCTCATCGGGGACAAGGGCTTCGCCGGTACCGCACTGCGCATCGCCACCCGCGGGTTCGAGCTCGACGGGACCCGCCTGGAGCTCGCCGCGGGCGAGGTGTGGAGCGAGGCCGTCGCCAGGAGCGTCGAGGCCGGACTGGCCGGCATCGAGTGCCTCGCCGGCATCCCCGGCTCGGCCGGCGCCACCCCGATCCAGAACGTCGGGGCGTACGGCCAGGAAGTCTCCAGCACCATCACCCACGTCGTCGCCTACGACCGCCACAGCCGCACCAAGGTCACCATCCCCGGCGCCGAATGCGACTTCTCGTACCGGCACAGCCGGTTCAAGCAGCACCCCGACCGCTACGTCGTGCTGCGCGTCGTCTTCGAGCTTGAGGACGCCGGGGGCCTCTCCGCGCCGGTCAAGTACGCCGAGACCGCCCGCACGCTCGGCGTGCGGCCCGGCGACCGGGTGCCCGCCACGATGGCCCGCGAGACTGTTCTGAAGCTGCGTGCGGGCAAGGGCATGGTGCTCGACCCCGAGGACCACGACACCTGGTCGGCGGGCTCGTTCTTCACCAACCCGATCCTGCCCAACGAGGCGTACGAGGCCTTCCTCGCCCGCGCTCAGGAGCACCTCGGCGCCGAGGTCACGCCCCCCGCTTGGCCGGTGGGCGCCGACCGCACCAAGACCTCCGCCGCCTGGCTGATCGACAAGGCAGGCTTCACCAAGGGGTACGGAAGCGGCCCGGCGCGCATCTCCACGAAGCACACCCTCGCCCTCACCAACCGCGGCGGCGCCACCACCGAGGACCTGCTGGCCCTGGCCCGCGAAGTGGTCGCGGGCGTCGAGCAGGCCTTCGGAGTGACCCTGGTGAACGAGCCGGTGGCGGTTGGCGTGGAGATCTAGCCCCCGCGAAAACGCTTCCCCGGCCCTCAGTAGGCCACCCCCACGCCCTGCTTGACCGTCGCCGGGTTGTCGACGAACGCCAGCATCGCGTGGGCCACGTCCGCCCGCGAGATCAGCCGCCCACTGCGCGGATTCGCGCCGACGGTGACCCGGTACGCCCCGGTCAGCGGCTTGTCGAGCAGCCGGGGCGGACGCACCGACGTCCAGTCGGTCGCGCTGCGCGCCAGTTCCTGCTCCATGACGCGCAGGTCGTCGTAGACGCCCTTGAGCAGCGCGCCGATCGCGGACAGCATGAGGCGGTCGACGAGCGGCTGCCCCTCGGGCTCCGGCCCCAGCGGCGCCGCGCTCACGACGATCAGCCGCCGGGTCCCCTCCGCCTCCATCGCGGCGATCACCGACCGCGTGAGCCGGGCCGCGACCCCCGCGTCCGAGCGCTTGCGGGCGCCGAGCCCGGACAGGACGGCGTGCCTCCCGGCGACCGCGGCGCGCAGTGATTCGGGGTCGGTCAGATCGGCCCGGAAGACCTGGAGGCCGGTGCCGGTCACCGTGAACCTCGCGGGGTCGCGCACGACCGCCGTCACCTCGTGACCGGAAGCCAGCGCCTGCTTGACGATTTCCTGGCCGATGCCTCCTGTGGCACCGAAAACCGTGAGCTTCATCGCGTCACCCTCCTAGGGCGGTAAGTGGCCGAGAAAAGGTGGGTGAGTATTCACTCACCACGCCTCCCCACTAGAGTGAGTAAATACTTACCCACTCGTCAAGCCCCGTTGGAGCACACATGCAGTTGCCGCCGGCCCGGGTCCGCATCGTCGACGCGGCACACGAGCTCATGCACACCATTGGACTCGCGCGGGCCACGACCAAAGAGATCGCGAAGGCCGCGGGCTGCTCGGAGGCCGCGCTCTACAAGCACTTCGCGAGCAAGGAGGACCTGTTCGTGAAGGTCCTCAACGAGCGGCTGCCCCAACTGGGCCCGCTGGTGTCGCGGCTGGCCGCCGAGCCGGGGGAGGGCTCGGTCGAGGAGAACCTGACCGAGATCGCCCGCCAGGCCGCGCTGTTCTACGCGGAGAGCTTCCCGATCGCAGCGTCCCTTTACGCGGATCCCCAGCTCAAACGCCGCCACGACGACGCCCTGCGCGAACTCGGCTCGGGCCCGCACGTGCCGATCGAGGGCGTCGACGCGTATCTCCGGGCGGAGCAGCGGGCCGGGCGGATCGCCTCGGGCGCCGACACGTATGCGGCGGCGTCGTTGCTGCTCGGGGCCTGTGCGCTGCGGGCGTTCGCGTACGACATGACGGAGACCGGCCAGCCTCCCCAGCCGCTGCCGGAATTCGCGCTGGCCACGGCGCGGGCGGTCCTGCGCGGAATCGCCTAGGCGCACGTCGGGGCTGTGGCTGCGGGGCGCTGGTTGTGCGGCGGCTCGGCTGCCGGGCGGGCCTTGCGGAGCTCAGGTTGTCCGGTCGGTTCGGCTGCGGGCCGTGCGGGGCGCTTGTTGCCCGGCGGGATCGGCTGCGGGCCGTGCGGGGCTGGTCGCGCAGTTCCCCGCGCCCCTAAGGGGTCAGCCATCCCTCTACGCCTGCCAGCAGCTTCTCCCGGACCTCCGGGGGTGCGGCCGAGGCGCGGATCGACTGGCGGGCCAGTTCGGCAAGCTCGGTGTCGCCGAACCCGTGGCGCTGGCGCGCGATCTCGTACTGGTCGGCGAGTCGTGACCCGAAGAGCAGCGGGTCGTCCGCGCCCAGCGCCATCGGGACGCCCGCGTCGTACAGCACCCGAAGCGGCACGTCCTCGTGCTTGTCGTACACGCCGAGGGCGACGTTGGACGCGGGGCAGACCTCGCAGGTGACGCCCTGGTCGGCCAGGCGGCGCAGCAGCCGGGGGTCCTCGGCGGCACGCACCCCGTGCCCGACCCGCAGCGCGTGCAGATCGTCCAGGCAGTCCCGTACCGACGAGGGCCCGGCCAGTTCGCCACCGTGCGGGGCCGCGAGCAGGCCGCCCTCGCGGGCGATCGCGAAGGCGCGGTCGAAGTCCCTTGCCATGCCCCGGCGTTCGTCGTTGGAGAGCCCGAAGCCGACCACGCCCCGATCGGCGTAGCGGACCGCGAGGCGGGCCAGCGTGCGCGCGTCGAGTGGGTGCTTCATCCGGTTCGCGGCGACCACGACGCGCATGCCGAGCCCGGTCTCGCGCGACGCGGAGTCGACCGCGTCCAGGATGATCTCCAGGGCCGGAATCAGGCCGCCGAGCAGCGGGGCGTACGACGTCGGGTCGACCTGGATCTCCAGCCAACCGGAACCGTCCCGGACGTCCTCCTCGGCGGCCTCGCGCACCAGGCGCTGAATGTCCTCGGGGGCGCGCAGACAGGACCGGGCCGTGTCGTACAGGCGCTGGAAGCGGAACCAGCCGCGCTCGTCGGTGGCCCGCAGCTTCGGCGGCTCGGCGCCGGTCAGCGCGTCGGGCAGCCGCACACCGTACTTGTCGGCGAGCTCCAGCAGGGTGGTGGGCCGCATCGACCCGGTGAAGTGCAGGTGCAGATGGGCCTTCGGCAGATCTCGTACGTCGCGAACGTGCTCCATCCCAAGATCCTGCCGCACGTCCCCACTGCACCGGTAGGGCTTTCCCTGAAGGTGGTCTCGCTCGTACACAGAAACGGGACAGGGGCACCTCCGATTTCCCGGACGTGCCCCTGCCGTGAGCGGAGCGGACCTCAGTCCTTGGCCTCCGCAAGCAGCTGCTGGATGCGCGAGACACCCTCGACCAGGTCCTCGTCGCCCAGGGCGTACGAGAGGCGCAGGTAGCCCGGCGTGCCGAAGGCCTCGCCGGGGACGACCGCGACCTCGGCCTCGTCCAGGATCAGCGCGGCGAGCTCCGTCGAGGTCTGCGGGCGCTTGCCGCGGATCTCCTTGCCGAGCAGGCCCTTCACCGAGGGGTAGGCGTAGAAGGCGCCCTCGGGGGTGGGGCAGATCACGCCGTCGATCTCGCTCAGCATCCGCACCATGGTCCGGCGGCGCCGGTCGAAGGCCTCGCGCATCGCCGCGACCGCGTCCAGGTTCCCGGAGACGGCGGCCAGCGCGGCGATCTGCGCGACGTTGGAGACGTTCGACGTGGCGTGCGACTGGAGGTTGGTCGCGGCCTTCACCACGTCCTTCGGGCCGATGATCCACCCGACCCGCCAGCCGGTCATCGCGAAGGTCTTGGCGACACCGTTGACCACGATGCACTTGTCGCGCAGCGCGGGCACGATCGCGGGCAGCGAGGTGAACGCCGCGTCGCCGTACACGAGGTGCTCGTAGATCTCGTCCGTCATCACCCACAGGCCGTGCTCGACGGCCCAGCGCCCGATCGCCTCGGCGTCGGCCTCGCTGTAGACGGCGCCGGTCGGGTTGGACGGGGAGACGAAGAGCACGACCTTCGTACGCTCCGTGCGCGCCGCCTCCAGCTGCTCCACCGAGACCCGGTACCCGGTCGTCTCGTCGGCCACGACCTCGACCGGGACACCGCCCGCGAGCCGGATCGACTCGGGGTAGGTCGTCCAGTACGGGGCCGGGACGATGACCTCGTCACCCGGGTCGAGGATCGCCGCGAAGGCCTCGTAGATCGCCTGCTTGCCGCCGTTGGTCACCAGGACCTGCGAGGCGTCGACCTCGTAGCCGGAGTCGCGCAGCGTCTTCGCGGCGATCGCGGCCTTCAGCTCGGGCAGTCCGCCGGCCGGCGTGTAGCGGTGGTACTTCGGGTTGCGGCAGGCCTCGACGGCGGCATCGACGATGTAGTCGGGCGTCGGGAAGTCGGGCTCGCCCGCGCCGAAGCCGATCACCGGACGCCCGGCGGCCTTGAGGGCCTTGGCCTTGGCGTCGACGGCGAGGGTCGCGGACTCGGAGATGGCGCCGATGCGCGCGGAGACCCGGCGCTCGGTGGGGGAGGAAGGCGGGGGAGTTGCAGCGCTCATGCGGGCCATGCTCGCAGACCTCGAACGCCGGGAGCATCCGCGTTCCACGGACCGGTCAGCATGTGGACACGCGTCCGAGCGGCCACCGGCAGAGGTGGTGCGGACGGGGTGCGGGACCGTTCGGGAGCAAGCTGTTCGACGCCGGGCCTCTGACCACGTACACTCACTGGCTGTTGGCCCTCACCGACCACATCGTTTGATGCGGTAGGTTGGGGGAACCACAAAGGGTCGTAGCTCAATTGGTAGAGCACTGGTCTCCAAAACCAGCGGTTGGGGGTTCAAGTCCCTCCGGCCCTGCTACACACACCTTCGCCAGGATGTGTGCGCATGTACGTACTTCAATGCACCGCCGTGCGGCTCCACCGGGCGCGGCACGGCCATGACCCGGAATCAGGTGAGTAGCGTGACGGACGCCGTGGGCTCCATCGACATGCCTGATGCCCAGGACGAGGCAGCGGAGTCCAAGGATTCGAAGAAGAAGGCCCGCAAGGGCGGTAAGCGCGGAAAGAAGGGCCCTCTGGGCCGTCTCGCGCTCTTCTACCGGCAGGTTGTCGCCGAACTCCGTAAAGTTGTCTGGCCGACACGCAGCCAGCTGACGACGTACACCAGCGTAGTGATCGTGTTCGTTGTCATCATGATTGGCATCGTGACGTTGATTGACTCCGGCTTCCAGCAGGTAGTCAAGTACGTCTTCGGCTGATCAGCGAAGGGCGCCCACAACGGCGCCCCTTTCGCATGTTCCACCCCATCTGTAGCCAGGAAGAAGCAGCCACCGTGTCTGACCCGAACCTGAACGACGCCATCGAGTCGGTCGAGTCCGTCGAGGACGAGCTCGAGATCATCGAGGCGGCCGACGAGGACGAGGCCGAGGCTGCCGACGCCGCTGCGGGCGAAGCGGCCGAAGAGGCTGCCCTGCACGTCGACTCCGATGACGACTCCGCCGAGCCCGCCGACGAGGCCGAGCTCGAAGCCGCCGACGCCGAGGCCTCCGACGAGGACGAGGACGCCGAGTCGGACGAGCCCGCCGAGGCCACCGACGCCGCCGAGGAAGAGGCCGCGGAGCCCGCCGCTCCGGTCGACCCGGTCGAGGCCCTGCGCCAGGAGCTCCGCTTCCTGCCCGGCGAGTGGTACGTCATCCACACGTACGCCGGTTACGAGAAGCGTGTGAAGGCCAACCTCGAACAGCGCGCCGTCTCGCTGAACGTCGAGGAGTTCATCTACCAGGCCGAGGTCCCCGAAGAGGAGATCGTCCAGATCAAGAACGGCGAGCGCAAGAACGTCCGGCAGAACAAGCTGCCCGGTTACGTTCTCGTCCGCATGGATCTGACGAACGAGTCGTGGGGCGTCGTCCGCAACACCCCCGGTGTCACCGGTTTCGTGGGCAACGCCTACGACCCGTACCCGCTGACCCTGGACGAGATCGTCAAGATGCTCGCCCCGGAGGCCGAGGAGAAGGCAGCCCGTGAGGCTGCCGAGGCCGAGGGCAAGCCGGCACCGCAGCGCAAGGTCGAGGTCCAGGTCCTGGACTTCGAGGTGGGCGACTCGGTCACCGTCACCGACGGCCCGTTCGCGACGCTGCAGGCGACCATCAACGAGATCAACGCCGACTCGAAGAAGGTCAAGGGCCTCGTCGAGATCTTCGGCCGCGAGACCCCGGTCGAGCTCAGCTTCGACCAGATCCAGAAGAACTAGCGGCTTCTGGAACCCAGCACTTCCGAGCAGGTCAGAGAGGCTCTCGCAGCCCCTCTGACCTGCTCGGTTTTTAGCCGCGCAGCTATACCCGTTATCGTTGTGCGGTATGCCTCCATCCGGTTGATCGGATGCAGGCGGTTCACTCTCACTAGGACCCGGAGAGAGCAATGCCTCCCAAGAAGAAGAAGGTCACGGGGCTTATCAAGCTCCAGATCAACGCCGGTGCGGCGAACCCGGCCCCGCCGGTCGGCCCCGCGCTCGGCCAGCACGGCGTCAACATCATGGAGTTCTGCAAGGCCTACAACGCCGCGACCGAGTCGCAGCGTGGCTGGGTGATCCCGGTGGAGATCACGGTCTACGAAGACCGCTCCTTCACCTTCATCACCAAGACTCCGCCGGCCGCGAAGATGATCCTCAAGGCCGCTGGTGTCGAGAAGGGCTCCGGCGAGCCGCACAAGACCAAGGTCGCGAAGATCACCGAGGCCCAGGTCCGCGAGATCGCCACGACGAAGCTCGCCGACCTGAACGCCAACGACCTGGACGCCGCGTCGAAGATCATCGCCGGCACCGCCCGTTCCATGGGCATCACGGTCGAGGGCTGATCTCAGCTCACCCCCGTTTGACCTCCAGTGGTAGGGCCATGCGCTGGCCCGCACCACGACTCCATGCCTGAACCAACACAGGAGCTGAAGTGAAGCGCAGCAAGACTCTCCGCGCTGCGGACGCCAAGATCGACGCGGACAAGCTGTACGCGCCGCTCGAGGCGGTCCGTCTCGCCAAGGAGACCTCCACGACCAAGTTCGACGGCACCGTCGAGGTCGCCTTCCGCCTGGGTGTCGACCCGCGCAAGGCCGACCAGATGGTCCGTGGCACCGTGAACCTCCCGCACGGCACCGGTAAGACCGCCCGGGTCCTGGTCTTCGCGACCGGTGACCGTGCCGAGGCCGCGCTTGCCGCGGGCGCCGACATCGTCGGCTCCGACGAGCTCATCGACGAGGTTTCGAAGGGCCGTCTGGACTTCGACGCCGTCGTCGCCACCCCGGACCTCATGGGCAAGGTCGGCCGCCTCGGCCGCGTGCTCGGTCCCCGTGGTCTGATGCCGAACCCGAAGACCGGCACGGTCACCCCCGACGTCGCCAAGGCCGTCGAGGAGATCAAGGGCGGCAAGATCGAGTTCCGCGTCGACAAGCACTCGAACCTGCACTTCATCATCGGCAAGGTGTCCTTCGACGACACCAAGCTGGTGGAGAACTACGGTGCGGCTCTGGAGGAGATCCTCCGTCTGAAGCCGTCCGCCGCCAAGGGCCGGTACATCAAGAAGGCGACCATCACCACCACGATGGGCCCCGGTATCTCGCTCGACTCCAACCGCACCCGCAACCTCCTCGTCGAGGAGGACCCGGCCGCCGTCTGATCCCACCGATCACCGGCAGTCGCGGGTTCGCGTACTGAGCTGTACTGAGACCGGCCCCCGCACCTCGACAGAGGAGCGGGGGCCGGTTTTTCTGTGTCCGCTGTCAGTGGGCTGAGTTACGGTTGCGGGAGTTTGCGTCGGATTGATCAAGGGGTGGGGTCATGAGCAGGTCGGTCGAGCGCGCCGGAATCTCCCTGGCGGCGGTGGCGGTACTGGTGGCGGGGGCCGCCGGGTGCCAGAGCGGGGGCGACGCCAAGAAGTCCGCCGAAGCGCCGAAGAAGGACGCCGGGATGTCGAGCCCCAAGGACGCCCGCACGGCGCTCCAGGCGGCGTACAAGAAGACCTCGGCGGCCAAGTCGGCGAAGGTCACCATGAAGATGTCGATCCCGGGGGCGGGGGCCGCGGGCGCGGGCGACATGGAGATGTCCGGCGTCCAGTCGTGGGACCCGGCCGCGCTGGACCTGACCCTGAGCGGTGCCGCCTTCAAGACCGCGCCGGACGCACCGGCCAAGCTGCACATGATCCAGCTCGACGGTGTCTCGTACACGGACGTGGGTGCCGCCGCGGCCAAGGACATGGACGGCAAGCGCTGGATGAAGATGGACCTCGGCGCCCTGGCCAAGGCGGGCGGTGGTGCGGTGTCGCCCCAGGCGATGACCGGCGGCGCGGAGAAGCAGGACCCGGCCCAGCAGCTCGCCCTGCTGACGGACTCGCCGAACGTGAAGCACCTCGGTACCGAGCAGATCGACGGCGCCCCGGCGGAGCACTACAAGGGCACCCTGACGCTGGACGAGATGGTGGCGAGCAACCAGAACCTGGACGGCATGCCCGCCCAGGACCGCCAGAAGCTCGTCGACGGCATGAAGCAGGCCGGCATCCAGGGGTACGACACCGAGCTCTGGCTCAACAAGGACGGCTACCCGGTGCGGATGAACGTCGGCATCAACAGCTCCAACGGCCAGATCACCATGAGCGCGCACTACTCGGACTACGGCACCAAGGTCGCCGTCAGTGCGCCGCCGGCGTCGGAGACCTTCGACTTCGCCGACATGATGAAGGGCCGCGGCACGGGCGACAACGCCTGACGGGCCCGTCGTCGTCCACCCCCGAACGAGCAACCCGTATGGGCGGATTTGCTTGACACGGACGACGTACCGTACGCTTCCCCAGAAGCCAAAGACCGCTGGTCGTTGCCGTGCCTTCATTCGAAGGGGCGGTGGCCGAAGGATCCGCTCAATGCGGACGACCCGCGCAGGTGACCGTGGAAAGCTCCCGGGATTCGTTCCGGTCGAGCTACGCCCCGTGCGCCTGCGCCGGGGCGTTTCGTATTGTTCAGCCCCTTCTGAGCGGTCCTCATCACCCGGAAGGAGGCCGACGCTCTATGGCAAGGCCCGACAAGGCTGCCGCGGTAGCCGAGCTCGCGGACCAGTTCCGCAGCTCGAACGCCGCCGTGCTGACCGAGTACCGGGGTCTCACCGTGGCGCAGCTCAAGACGCTGCGTCGTTCGCTCGGTGAGAACGCCCAGTACGCCGTGGTGAAGAACACGCTGACCAAGATTGCGGCCAACGAGGCCGGGATCACTTCGCTGGACGACCAGTTCACTGGTCCGACGGCGGTTGCCTTCATCACCGGTGACCCGGTGGAGTCGGCGAAGGGTCTTCGTGACTTCGCCAAGGAGAACCCGAACCTGATCATCAAGGGCGGTGTCCTTGATGGCAAGGCGCTGTCCGCCGATGAGATCAAGAAGCTTGCGGACCTCGAGTCCCGCGAGGTTCTGCTCAGCAAGCTGGCCGGCGCGTTCAAGGGCAAGCAGTCCCAGGCTGCCTCGCTCTTCCAGGCGCTGCCGTCGAAGTTCGTCCGCACCGCGGAAGCGCTTCGCGTCAAGCTCGCCGAGCAGGGCGGTGCCGAGTAACTCGGCTCGCGCATTGATCGCGGCCCACTAGGGACGCGGTCGCAGCGGGCCGAACGTACGCCCGCCTACATGTACATCCGGCACCCGCCGAATTAGTGGAAGGATCGCCCATCATGGCGAAGCTCAGCCAGGAAGACCTGCTCGCCCAGTTCGAGGAGATGACCCTCATCGAGCTCTCCGAGTTCGTGAAGGCCTTCGAGGAGAAGTTCGACGTCACCGCCGCCGCGGCCGTCGCCGTTGCCGGCCCCGCCGCCGGTGGCCCGGCCGCCGAGGCCGTCGAGGAGCAGGACGAGTTCGACGTCATCCTCACCGGTGCCGGCGAGAAGAAGATCCAGGTCATCAAGGTCGTGCGTGAGCTGACCTCCCTGGGTCTGAAGGAGGCCAAGGACCTCGTGGACGGCGCCCCGAAGCCCGTTCTCGAGAAGGTCGCCAAGGACGCCGCCGAGAAGGCCGCCGAGTCCCTCAAGGGCGCCGGCGCCTCCGTCGAGGTCAAGTAACACCTCGCGGGTCCTTCGGACCCGCACCCGTCTCGCAGGCGCGCTCGCGCGCCGCTGGACACTGCCAAGGGCGATCACCCATCCGGGTGGTCGCCCTTCGGCGTGCCCGCGGTGGCTGCCTTGCGCGCGGCCCGTCGGGGGTATGGTGATCTTCGCCGTCTGCTCGGCGATGACGCAGGTACGCGCCCACGACGACTCCCGCGGCGATCTCCGGGGAGCGGAGGGGTCTTGACGAACCGCACGCAGCGCGCAATTCTCAGGACGCGTCGTCACAACGATCCGGATCCGAGGCATGGATCGACGGCGAAGAGGGCAGTACTAATCTGCGTCTGCGCGGCGCACGGCTGACCGAGGTACCGAGGTACTTGAGAAGAGCAATGCGGGTCTCTGAAAATCCGCCCTGGACATCAGTGTGCCGAGTGGCTACACTGTCCCTTTGCGCTGCCTGTTAGCTGTCCCCTGCCCGTCACCAGGGGCATGCCCTCGCTTGAGCACCTCGGATTGAACCGCCCTGACCTGGCCCTCGCGGCCGAATCAGAAACGTCTCTCTCTGTGCCCACGTGGGACCGGTACGCGCGTAGTGAGTCCGAGCCCTCGGAAGGACCCCCTCTTGGCCGCCTCGCGCAACGCCTCGACCGCCAATACGAACAACGGCGCCAGCACCGCCCCGCTGCGCATCTCCTTTGCAAAGATCAAGGAGCCCCTCGAGGTTCCGAACCTTCTTGCGCTGCAGACCGAGAGCTTTGACTGGCTGCTCGGCAATGCCGCTTGGAAGTCTCGGGTCGAGGCCGCTCTCGAGAGTGGACAGGACGTCCCCACCAAGTCCGGTCTGGAGGAGATCTTCGAAGAGATCTCTCCGATCGAGGACTTCTCCGGGTCGATGTCGCTGACCTTCCGCGACCACCGCTTCGAGCCGCCGAAGAACTCGATCGACGAGTGCAAGGAGCGCGACTTCACGTTCGCGGCCCCGCTCTTCGTCACCGCCGAGTTCACCAACAACGAGACCGGCGAGATCAAGTCCCAGACGGTCTTCATGGGCGACTTCCCGCTCATGACCAACAAGGGCACCTTCGTCATCAACGGCACCGAGCGTGTCGTCGTGTCGCAGCTGGTCCGCTCGCCGGGTGTCTACTTCGACTCCAACATCGACAAGACGTCCGACAAGGACATCTTCACGGCCAAGATCATCCCGTCCCGGGGTGCCTGGCTCGAGATGGAGATCGACAAGCGCGACATGGTCGGTGTCCGCATCGACCGCAAGCGCAAGCAGTCCGTCACCGTCCTCCTGAAGGCTCTCGGCTGGACCACCGAGCAGATCCTTGAGGAGTTCGGCGAGTACGAGTCGATGCGCGCCACCCTGGAGAAGGACCACACCCAGGGCCAGGACGACGCGCTGCTCGACATCTACCGCAAGCTGCGTCCGGGCGAGCCGCCGACGCGCGAGGCCGCTCAGACGCTGCTCGAGAACCTCTACTTCAACCCGAAGCGCTACGACCTCGCGAAGGTCGGCCGCTACAAGGTGAACAAGAAGCTCGGCGCCGACGAGCCGCTGGACGCCGGCGTGCTCACCACCGACGACGTCATCGCGACCATCAAGTACCTGGTCAAGCTGCACGCCGGTGAGACCGAGACGGTCGGCGAGTCGGGTCGGAACATCGTCGTCGAGACCGACGACATCGACCACTTCGGCAACCGTCGTCTGCGCAACGTCGGCGAGCTCATCCAGAACCAGGTCCGTACGGGTCTGGCTCGTATGGAGCGCGTCGTGCGTGAGCGCATGACGACCCAGGACGTCGAGGCGATCACGCCGCAGACCCTGATCAACATCCGGCCGGTCGTCGCCTCCATCAAGGAGTTCTTCGGCACCAGCCAGCTGTCGCAGTTCATGGACCAGAACAACCCGCTGTCGGGTCTCACCCACAAGCGCCGTCTGTCGGCGCTTGGCCCGGGTGGTCTCTCCCGTGAGCGGGCCGGCTTCGAGGTCCGTGACGTGCACCCGTCCCACTACGGCCGCATGTGCCCGATCGAGACCCCCGAAGGCCCGAACATCGGTCTGATCGGTTCGCTCGCCTCGTACGGCCGCGTCAACGCGTTCGGCTTCATCGAGACGCCGTACCGCAAGGTCGTCGACGGCCAGGTCACCGACGAGGTCGACTACGTCACCGCCGACGAGGAGGACCGCTTCGTCATCGCGCAGGCCAACGCCGCGCTCAACGACGAGATGCAGTTCACCGAGCCGCGCGTCCTGGTCCGCCGTCGTGGCGGCGAGGTCGACTACGTGCCCGGCACCGAGGTCGACTACATGGACGTCTCGCCGCGCCAGATGGTGTCGGTCGCGACCGCCATGATCCCGTTCCTTGAGCACGACGACGCCAACCGTGCCCTCATGGGCGCGAACATGATGCGTCAGGCCGTGCCGCTGATCACGTCCGAGGCGCCGCTCGTCGGCACCGGCATGGAGTACCGCTGCGCGGTCGACGCCGGTGACGTCATCAAGGCGGAGAAGGCGGGTGTCGTCCAGGAGGTCTCCGCGGACTACATCACCGTCGCCAACGACGACGGCACGTACACCACGTACCGGATCGCCAAGTTCTCCCGCTCCAACCAGGGCACCTCGGTCAACCAGAAGGTTGTCGTCGACGAGGGCGCCCGCGTGATCGAGGGCCAGGTCCTGGCCGACGGTCCCGCCACCCAGCAGGGTGAGATGGCGCTGGGCAAGAACCTGCTCGTGGCGTTCATGCCGTGGGAGGGTCACAACTACGAGGACGCGATCATCCTGTCGCAGCGCCTCGTGCAGGACGACGTCCTCTCCTCGATCCACATCGAGGAGCACGAGGTCGACGCCCGTGACACCAAGCTCGGCCCGGAGGAGATCACCCGGGACATCCCGAACGTCTCCGAGGAGGTCCTCGCCGACCTCGACGAGCGCGGCATCATCCGTATCGGTGCCGAGGTCGTCGCCGGCGACATCCTCGTCGGCAAGGTCACGCCCAAGGGCGAGACCGAGCTGACGCCGGAGGAGCGCCTGCTGCGCGCGATCTTCGGTGAGAAGGCCCGCGAGGTCCGTGACACCTCCCTGAAGGTGCCGCACGGCGAGACCGGCAAGGTCATCGGCGTCCGCGTCTTCGACCGTGAAGAGGGCGACGAGCTGCCGCCGGGCGTGAACCAGCTGGTTCGCGTCTACGTGGCGCAGAAGCGCAAGATCACGGACGGTGACAAGCTCGCCGGCCGCCACGGCAACAAGGGTGTCATCTCCAAGATCCTCCCGATCGAGGACATGCCGTTCCTGGAGGACGGCACCCCGGTCGACATCATCCTCAACCCGCTGGGTGTCCCGTCCCGAATGAACCCGGGACAGGTCCTGGAGATCCACCTCGGCTGGCTCGCCAGCCGCGGCTGGGACGTCTCCGGTCTGGCGGACGACTGGGCCCAGCGCCTCCAGGCGATCGGCGCCGACCAGGTCGCCGCCGGCACCAACGTCGCGACCCCGGTCTTCGACGGCGCCCGCGAGGACGAGATCACCGGCCTGTTCGAGGCCACGATCCCCAACCGCGACGGTGACCGGCTGGTCCAGCCCTCGGGCAAGGCCAACCTGTTCGACGGCCGCTCCGGCGAGCCGTTCCCGGACCCGATCTCGGTCGGGTACATGTACATCCTGAAGCTGCACCACCTGGTCGACGACAAGCTGCACGCCCGGTCGACCGGTCCGTACTCGATGATCACCCAGCAGCCGCTGGGTGGTAAGGCCCAGTTCGGTGGCCAGCGCTTCGGTGAGATGGAGGTGTGGGCGCTGGAGGCTTATGGCGCCGCTTACGCCCTCCAGGAGCTGCTGACCATCAAGTCCGACGACGTCACCGGCCGCGTGAAGGTCTACGAGGCGATCGTCAAGGGCGAGAACATCCCTGAGCCCGGCATTCCCGAGTCCTTCAAGGTGCTCATCAAGGAAATGCAGTCGCTCTGCCTCAACGTGGAGGTGCTGTCCTCGGACGGCATGTCCATCGAGATGCGCGACACGGACGAGGACGTCTTCCGCGCTGCGGAGGAGCTCGGTATCGACCTGTCCCGGCGCGAGCCGAGCAGCGTCGAAGAGGTCTGACGGGTCTGGTGGGGGGCTCTCGCTGAGAGTCCCCCGCCGTCCCCGGACCCCCCTCAGACCATCTTGAAGAATCGACCCCGAAAGAGGGATTGACGACAAGTGCTCGACGTCAACTTCTTCGACGAGCTGCGGATCGGCCTCGCCACTGCTGACGACATTCGTCAGTGGTCCCACGGTGAGGTCAAGAAGCCGGAGACCATCAACTACCGCACCCTCAAGCCCGAAAAGGACGGACTCTTCTGCGAGAAGATCTTCGGTCCGACCCGGGACTGGGAGTGCTACTGCGGCAAGTACAAGCGCGTCCGCTTCAAGGGCATCATCTGTGAGCGCTGTGGCGTAGAGGTCACGCGTGCCAAGGTGCGCCGCGAGCGGATGGGCCACATCGAGCTTGCCGCTCCCGTGACCCACATCTGGTACTTCAAGGGCGTTCCGTCGCGTCTTGGCTACCTGCTCGACCTCGCGCCGAAGGACCTCGAAAAGGTCATCTACTTCGCCGCGTACATGATCACGTTCGTGGACGAGGAGCGCCGTACGCGCGACCTGCCGTCGCTGGAGGCGCACGTCTCCGTCGAGCGTCAGCAGATCGAGAACCGTCGCGACTCGGACCTCGAAGCCCGCGCCAAGAAGCTCGAGACGGACCTCGCCGAGCTTGAGGCCGAGGGTGCCAAGGCCGACGTGCGCCGCAAGGTGCGCGAGGGTGCCGAGCGCGAGATGAAGCAGCTGCGCGACCGTTCGCAGCGCGAGATCGACCGTCTCGACGAGGTGTGGAGCCGCTTCAAGAACCTCAAGGTCCAGGACCTCGAGGGCGACGAGCTGCTCTACCGCGAGCTGCGTGACCGCTTCGGCACGTACTTCGACGGCTCGATGGGTGCCGCTGCCCTGCAGAAGCGCCTGGAGACCTTCGACCTCGACGAGGAGGCCGAGCGCCTCCGCGAGATCATCCGTACCGGCAAGGGCCAGAAGAAGACCCGTGCGCTCAAGCGCCTCAAGGTCGTCTCCGCGTTCCTGCAGACGAGCAACAGCCCCAAGGGCATGGTGCTCGACTGCGTGCCGGTCATCCCGCCGGACCTGCGTCCGATGGTGCAGCTGGACGGTGGCCGCTTCGCGACCTCCGACCTGAACGACCTGTACCGCCGCGTGATCAACCGCAACAACCGTCTGAAGCGCCTTCTCGACCTCGGTGCGCCCGAGATCATCGTCAACAACGAGAAGCGCATGCTTCAGGAGGCCGTTGACGCGCTGTTCGACAACGGTCGTCGCGGCCGCCCGGTCACGGGCCCCGGCAACCGCCCGCTGAAGTCCCTCAGCGACATGCTGAAGGGCAAGCAGGGTCGATTCCGTCAGAACCTTCTCGGTAAGCGTGTGGACTACTCCGCGCGTTCCGTGATCGTCGTCGGTCCGCAGCTCAAGCTGCACCAGTGCGGTCTGCCCAAGGCCATGGCTCTTGAGCTCTTCAAGCCGTTCGTGATGAAGCGCCTGGTCGACCTGAACCACGCGCAGAACATCAAGTCGGCCAAGCGCATGGTCGAGCGCGGCCGCACCGTGGTGTACGACGTCCTCGAAGAGGTCATCGCCGAGCACCCGGTGCTGCTGAACCGTGCGCCCACCCTGCACCGCCTCGGCATCCAGGCCTTCGAGCCCCAGCTGGTCGAGGGCAAGGCCATCCAGATCCACCCGCTCGTCTGCACCGCGTTCAACGCGGACTTCGACGGTGACCAGATGGCCGTGCACCTGCCGCTCTCCGCGGAGGCGCAGGCCGAGGCCCGCATCCTGATGCTGTCCTCGAACAACATCCTGAAGCCGGCCGACGGTCGTCCCGTCACCATGCCGACCCAGGACATGGTGCTCGGTCTCTTCTTCCTCACCACGGACGAAGAGGAGCGCGAGGTGAAGGGCGCCGGTCGCGCCTTCAACTCGACCGCCGAGGCGATCATGGCGTTCGACGCCCGGGAGCTCTCGCTCCAGGCGAAGGTCGACATCCGCTTCCCGATCGGCACCGTCCCGCCGCGCGGCTGGACCCCGCCGGCCGAGGAGGAGGGCGAGACGACCTGGCAGCAGGGCGACTCGTTCCGTCTGCGTACGTCCCTTGGCCGCGCGCTCTTCAACGAGCTGCTGCCCGAGGACTACCCGTTCGTCGACTACTCGGTGGGCAAGAAGCAGCTCTCCGAGATCGTCAACGACCTCGCCGAGCGCTACCCCAAGGTCATCGTGGCGGCGACGCTCGACAACCTGAAGGCGGCCGGCTTCTACTGGGCGACCCGTTCCGGTGTCACCGTGGCTGTCTCGGACATCGTCGTCCCGGAGGCCAAGAAGGCCATCGTCCAGGGCTACGAGGCCCAGGACGAGAAGGTCCAGAAGCAGTACGAGCGCGGTCTGATCACCAAGGACGAGCGCACGCAGGAGCTCATCGCGATCTGGACCAAGGCGACCAACGAGGTTGCCGAGGCGATGAACGCGAACTTCCCCAAGACGAACCCCATCTTCATGATGGTTGACTCGGGTGCCCGAGGAAACATGATGCAGATGCGTCAGATCGCCGGTATGCGTGGTCTGGTGTCGAACGCGAAGAACGAGACCATCCCGCGTCCGATCAAGGCGTCCTTCCGCGAGGGCCTCACCGTTCTGGAGTACTTCATCTCCACGCACGGTGCCCGTAAGGGTCTGGCGGACACCGCCCTGCGTACCGCCGACTCGGGTTACCTGACCCGTCGTCTGGTGGACGTCTCGCAGGACGTCATCATCCGCGAGGAGGACTGCGGCACCGACCGCGGCCTCAAGCTCAAGATCGCGGAGCGGGGCGCCGACGGCGTGCTGCGCAAGACCGAGGACGTCGAGACCTCCGTCTACGCCCGCATGCTCGCCGAGGACGTCGTCGTCGACGGCAAGGTCATCGCGCCGGCCAACGTGGACCTCGGTGACGTGCTCATCGACGCCCTCGTGGGTGCGGGTGTCGAGGAGGTCAAGACCCGCTCGGTCCTGACCTGTGAGTCCGCGGTCGGCACCTGTGCCTTCTGCTACGGACGCTCGCTCGCCACCGGCAAGCTGGTCGACATCGGTGAGGCGGTCGGCATCATCGCCGCCCAGTCCATCGGTGAGCCCGGTACCCAGCTGACGATGCGTACCTTCCACACCGGTGGTGTGGCCGGTGACGACATCACGCAGGGTCTGCCGCGTGTCGTCGAGCTCTTCGAGGCCCGTACGCCCAAGGGTGTCGCGCCGATCTCGGAGGCCAAGGGCCGCGTCCGGATCGAGGAGACCGAGAAGACCAAGAAGCTCGTCGTCACCCCGGACGACGGCAGCGAGGAGACGGCGTTCCCGATCTCCAAGCGTGCCCGTCTGCTGGTCGGCGAGGGCGACGCGGTCGAGGTGGGCCAGAAGCTCACCGTCGGTGCCACCAACCCGCACGACGTGCTGCGGATCCTCGGTCAGCGTGCGGTCCAGGTCCACCTGGTCGGCGAAGTCCAGAAGGTCTACAACTCGCAGGGCGTGTCGATCCACGACAAGCACATCGAGATCATCATCCGGCAGATGCTGCGCCGCGTGACGATCATCGAGTCCGGCGACGCGGAGCTGCTGCCGGGCGAGCTCGTCGAGCGCTCGAAGTTCGAGACCGAGAACCGTCGTGTGGTCACGGAAGGCGGCCACCCGGCCTCCGGCCGTCCGCAGCTGATGGGTATCACCAAGGCCTCGCTGGCGACGGAATCCTGGCTGTCGGCCGCCTCCTTCCAGGAGACGACCCGAGTCCTGACGGATGCGGCGATCAACGCCAAGTCCGACAGCCTCATCGGCCTCAAGGAGAACGTCATCATCGGTAAGCTCATCCCGGCCGGTACGGGTCTGTCCCGCTACCGCAACATCCGGGTCGAGCCGACCGAGGAGGCCAAGGCCGCGATGTACTCGGCCGTCGGCTACGACGACATCGACTACTCGCCGTTCGGCACGGGCTCCGGCCAGGCCGTTCCGCTGGAGGACTACGACTACGGTCCGTACAACCAGTAAGGCCTACGTCTGCCGAAGGGCACCCACTCCGCTGCGGCGGGGTGGGTGCCCTTCGGGGTTTTCCGGTGCGGATCCCGGTGTGCGGGAAGGCGCGGATGGCCGCCTGCTGAGACGGTTTGTCTCACCGGTGGGACGGGATGGGTATGCGGTGACATGTCCCACTGGGTGCGGGGGCCCGTGCGTGGCCATTTGTTTTGACCCAAGTCGATGAGGTAGGTACGCTCAGACCTTGTGCCTGGGGTGTGCCTGGGCTCCGCTGCGTGCCTACGTCCGCAGGGTGAGCTCCTAGACCGGCTACCGCAATCTGCGCCTCTTCTGCCTTCGGGTGGCAGTGTGCAGTATTCGACACACCCGACCGCGTGGGTCGGCGCCGTGTTTCAGGTTAGTTTTACTACGGCACACAGAAACCGGAGAAGTAGTGCCTACGATCCAGCAGCTGGTCCGGAAGGGCCGGCAGGACAAGGTCGAGAAGAACAAGACGCCCGCGCTCGAGGGTTCGCCCCAGCGTCGCGGCGTCTGCACGCGTGTGTTCACGACCACCCCGAAGAAGCCGAACTCGGCGCTCCGTAAGGTCGCGCGTGTGCGTCTGACCTCCGGCATCGAGGTCACGGCCTACATCCCGGGTGAGGGACACAACCTGCAGGAGCACTCGATCGTGCTCGTGCGTGGTGGCCGTGTGAAGGACCTGCCGGGTGTTCGCTACAAGATCATCCGCGGTTCGCTCGACACCCAGGGTGTCAAGAACCGCAAGCAGGCCCGCAGCCGCTACGGCGCCAAGAAGGAGAAGTAAGAATGCCTCGTAAGGGCCCCGCCCCGAAGCGCCCGGTCATCATCGACCCGGTCTACAGCTCTCCTCTTGTCACCTCGCTGATCAACAAGATCCTCCTGGACGGCAAGCGCTCCACCGCCGAGCGCATCGTCTACGGCGCCATGGAAGGCCTCCGCGAGAAGACCGGCGCTGACCCGGTCATCACGCTGAAGCGCGCGCTTGAGAACGTCAAGCCCTCGCTCGAGGTCAAGTCCCGCCGTGTCGGTGGCGCCACCTACCAGGTGCCGATCGAGGTCAAGCCCGGTCGCGCCGCCACCCTCGCGCTGCGCTGGGTCGTGGGTTACTCCCGCGCCCGCCGTGAGAAGACCATGACCGAACGCCTCATGAACGAGCTGCTCGACGCCTCCAACGGCCTCGGCGCTGCGGTCAAGAAGCGTGAGGACACCCACAAGATGGCCGAGTCCAACAAGGCCTTCGCGCACTACCGCTGGTAGTCCGAACCCACATCGAGACCGAGAGAAGACTGAGCCGAGATGGCTACCACTTCACTTGACCTGGCCAAGGTCCGCAACATCGGGATCATGGCTCACATCGACGCGGGCAAGACGACCACCACCGAGCGGATCCTGTTCTACACCGGTGTGTCGTACAAGATCGGTGAGGTCCACGACGGCGCTGCCACGATGGACTGGATGGAGCAGGAGCAGGAGCGCGGCATCACCATCACGTCCGCCGCGACGACCTGCCACTGGCCGCTCGAGGACGTCGACCACACCATCAACATCATCGACACCCCGGGCCACGTGGACTTCACGGTCGAGGTGGAGCGTTCGCTCCGCGTCCTCGACGGTGCCGTCACCGTGTTCGACGGTGTCGCCGGTGTGGAGCCGCAGTCCGAGACGGTCTGGCGTCAGGCCGACCGTTACGGCGTTCCGCGTATCTGCTTCGTCAACAAGCTCGACCGTACCGGCGCCGAGTTCCACCGCTGCGTGGACATGATCGTGGACCGCCTCGGCGCCACCCCGATCGTCATGCAGCTGCCGATCGGTGCCGAGGCCAACTTCGAGGGCGTCGTCGACCTCGTTCGTATGAAGGCTCTTGTCTGGTCCGCCGAGGCCACCAAGGGCGAGATGTACGACGTCGTCGACATCCCGGCCACGCACGTCGAAGCCGCTGAAGAGTGGCGCGGCAAGCTGGTCGAGACCGTCGCCGAGAACGACGACCAGATCATGGAGCTGTTCCTGGAGGGCGTCGAGCCCACCGAGGAGCAGCTGTACGCCGCGGTCCGTCGCATCACCATCGCGTCCGGCAAGGGCGGGGACACCACGGTGACCCCGGTCTTCTGTGGCACCGCGTTCAAGAACAAGGGCGTTCAGCCCCTGCTCGACGCCGTTGTGCGCTACCTGCCCTCCCCCCTGGACGTCGAGGCCATCGAGGGCCACGACGTCAAGGACCCGGAGGTCGTGGTCAAGCGCAAGCCGTCCGACGAGGAGCCCCTCTCGGCGCTGGCGTTCAAGATCGCGAGCGACCCGCACCTGGGCAAGCTCACCTTCATCCGGATCTACTCCGGTCGCCTGGAGGCCGGCACCTCGGTGCTGAACTCCGTCAAGGGCAAGAAGGAGCGCATCGGCAAGATCTACCGCATGCACGCGAACAAGCGTGAGGAGATCGAGTCGGTGGGCGCCGGTGACATCGTCGCCGTCATGGGCCTGAAGCAGACCACCACCGGTGAGACGCTCGCGGACGAGAAGAACCCGGTGATCCTGGAGTCCATGGACTTCCCGGCGCCGGTCATCGAGGTCGCGATCGAGCCCAAGTCCAAGGGTGACCAGGAGAAGCTGGGTGTCGCCATCCAGCGTCTCGCGGAGGAGGACCCCTCCTTCCAGGTGCACACCAACGAGGAGACCGGCCAGACCGTCATCGGCGGTATGGGCGAGCTTCACCTCGATGTCCTCGTCGACCGCATGCGTCGCGAGTTCAAGGTCGAGGCGAACGTCGGCAAGCCGCAGGTCGCGTACCGCGAGACGATCCGCAAGACCGTCGAGCGCGTGGACTACACCCACAAGAAGCAGACCGGTGGTACCGGTCAGTTCGCCAAGGTGCAGATCGCGATCGAGCCCATCGAGGGCGGCGAGGCGTCGTACGAGTTCGTGAACAAGGTCACCGGTGGCCGCATCCCCCGGGAGTACATCCCGTCGGTGGACGCGGGTGCGCAGGAGGCCATGCAGTTCGGCATCCTGGCCGGCTACGAGATGACTGGCGTCCGCGTCATCCTTCTCGACGGTGGCTACCACGAGGTCGACTCCTCCGAGCTCGCGTTCAAGATCGCCGGTTCGCAGGCCTTCAAGGAGGCCGCGCGCAAGGCTTCTCCCGTGCTCCTCGAGCCGATGATGTCCGTTGAGGTCACCACGCCCGAGGACTACATGGGTGAAGTCATCGGTGACATCAACTCCCGCCGTGGCCAGATCCAGGCCATGGAGGAGCGCAGCGGCGCCCGCGTCGTGAAGGGCCTCGTGCCCCTCTCGGAGATGTTCGGCTACGTCGGCGACCTCCGCAGCAAGACCTCGGGTCGCGCAAGCTACTCGATGCAGTTCGACTCCTACGCCGAGGTTCCGCGGAACGTCGCCGAGGAGATCATCGCGAAGGCCAAGGGCGAGTAACTCTTCCGAGTTCACGCTTTAGGCTTGTCACCGGAGCCACTGGGGCATTCGGCGTAAACCACCAGGTTTACGGTGAATGCCCCGGGCCCCGGCATCCCAGCAAAGATCACCTGGCGCCGATGAAGCAAGGCGTACAGAACCACTTCAGGAGGACTCAGTGGCGAAGGCGAAGTTCGAGCGGACTAAGCCGCACGTCAACATCGGCACCATCGGTCACATTGACCACGGTAAGACGACCCTCACGGCCGCCATTACCAAGGTGCTGCACGACGCGTACCCGGACCTGAACGAGGCCTCGGCCTTCGACCAGATCGACAAGGCTCCCGAGGAGCGCCAGCGCGGTATCACGATCTCGATCGCGCACGTCGAGTACCAGACCGAGTCGCGTCACTACGCCCACGTCGACTGCCCCGGTCACGCGGACTACATCAAGAACATGATCACGGGTGCCGCGCAGATGGACGGCGCGATCCTCGTGGTTGCCGCCACCGACGGCCCGATGCCGCAGACCAAGGAGCACGTGCTCCTGGCCCGCCAGGTCGGCGTTCCGTACATCGTTGTCGCCCTGAACAAGGCCGACATGGTGGACGACGAGGAGATCCTGGAGCTCGTCGAGCTCGAGGTTCGTGAGCTCCTCTCCGAGTACGAGTTCCCGGGCGACGACCTGCCGGTCGTCAAGGTCTCGGCGCTCAAGGCGCTCGAGGGCGACAAGGAGTGGGGCCAGTCGGTCCTGAACCTGATGGCCGCCGTCGACGAGGCGATCCCGCAGCCCGAGCGTGACGTCGACAAGCCGTTCCTGATGCCGATCGAGGACGTCTTCACGATCACCGGTCGTGGCACCGTCGTCACCGGTCGTATCGAGCGTGGTGTCCTGAAGGTCAACGAGACCGTCGACATCGTCGGTATCAAGACCGAGAAGACCACCACCACGGTCACCGGCATCGAGATGTTCCGCAAGCTGCTCGACGAGGGCCAGGCCGGTGAGAACGTCGGTCTGCTGCTTCGTGGCATCAAGCGCGAGGACGTCGAGCGCGGCCAGGTCATCATCAAGCCCGGTTCGGTCACGCCGCACACCGAGTTTGAGGCCCAGGCCTACATCCTCTCCAAGGACGAGGGCGGCCGTCACACGCCGTTCTTCAACAACTACCGCCCGCAGTTCTACTTCCGTACCACGGACGTGACCGGCGTCGTTACCCTCCCCGAGGGCACCGAGATGGTCATGCCGGGCGACAACACCTCCATGACGGTCTCGCTGATCCAGCCCGTCGCCATGGAGGAGGGCCTGAAGTTCGCCATCCGTGAGGGTGGCCGGACCGTGGGCGCCGGCCAGGTCGTCAAGATCGTCAAGTAAGTACCCGACGATTGACCTGGTAGCTCGCTGAGCTGTCAGAAGAGCCCCGCACCTTTCGAGGTGCGGGGCTCTTCGCTGTGCCGGGGCGGGTCAGGGCCGCCAGGACCAGGGGGTCGCGTCGACGCCGAGCCCCACCGCGAGCGCCCGCCCGTCACGGACGTACAGCGTGGGCGCCCCTACGGTCACGACACCGCGCGCCCGCTTCAACACCCGCCCCGCGACCGCCAGTTGGACCAGGCCCTTCTCGTCCGTGCCCAGCACGTACCCGTCGGCCGCGCCCACCGGGCCGTACCCGTCGAGCGCGACCGGCTTCGCGGCGCTGCCGTCCAGGTGTACGGAGGTGAGGTGCGGGGAGGCGGGGGAGCCGGGGTCCTGGCGGGCCTTCTTCGGGTCGGTGGACGTGCGGTACAGGAGCTGTACGCCGTCGCCGAGCGGGACCGGGGCCACCGCGTCCACGGCGAGCGGCAGCCTGGAAGGGGCCGGGGCGAGGGGCTTGCCGGGGGCGGACTGGGTCCAGTGGTGCACGGTGTCGGCGCCGGCCGCGAAGACGTGCACGCGACCGCGCCCGTCGACAACGGCGCTCAGCCCCTCCTGTACGGACTCCCCGCCGAGGTCGCGCCAGGGCGACCAGGTGCCGCCGGCCTCCCGGACACGGGTGCTGATGCCCCGGTCGGCGTTGCGCACGAAGAGGTGGACGCGCCCGTCCGGCGTGGTGACCGCCGTCGGCGGCCCGATCCGCCGACCGCGGTCGTCCCCGCGCTCGGGGTTGCCGAGCCCCTTCCAGGCGGTGAACCGCCCTCCAGGTGTGGCCTGTTCGAGCAGAACGACCTCGCGGGTGTTGGCCCCGGCCCGCCCCTGGAGCGAGGAGAACCGCAGCGCGAAGAGGAGCTGTCGCCCGTCGGGGAGGGTCGTACCGCCGAGCACCGGAGCGAGCGGCGAGCCGCCGAGATCCTCGGCGGCGCCCCAGCTGTCATCGGGGCGCCGGCTCCACCGCACGGCCCGCAGCCCGAGCACGCCATAGGCGTGGGCGCCGTCCTCGGACACCAGGAGCCGGGTCCCGGGGTAGCGGTAGTGAGTGGAACGCACCCACCCCTTCCAGTTGGTCAGCGGCCGGTTCCCGCCGACGTTGTAGTCCCCGCAGCCGCCGGGATTCCCGCACTGCCAGTCCTTGCTCCCGCCGTACGGAACGAGGTGCGCGGCCTTCTCGGCGAGCACCTTCGGGGGGAGGTTCTTGGGCCAGTGCCGGTTGTAGTAGGCGCGGTACGCGGTGGCGGCGAACGCGTTGCCCCGCTCGGCGTGCCGGATCATCGCGGCCCAGGCGAAGGAGGCGGCGGCGGTGTGGTCGGCGTGATCGGCGTACCCCGGCTGCTCCGAATCGTGCTGGCGGTCGGCGGGGGAGCTGTGCTGGATGTCCGGGTCGGGGTCGAGGGTCTGGACGAGGGTGGGCGCGTAGTCCTCCAGGATCCCGGCGAGCACATCGACCATGTCGTCGTACGTGTACGCCTTGGCCCGGGTGAGCGGGGACCCGGCGGCGATGACGACGGGCAGTTGCAGACTCCGGTCCTCCCAGAGGCTGGGCAGCCCCATCCGGCCGCCGAGCGGGGTGTGCATGGCGGTGTTGAGGAACACCAACTCCACGCTGCGGCCGCCGTGTTGGAGCCGGTTGACCTCGGCGCGGTGCCCGCCGCGCAGCTCGGCGACGGACTTCTCCCACGGCGTGTACTTGTCGAGCCCGAGGATGGTGGCGTACGCCTGCCGGAGCCCCTGGTGGCGGGCGGAGGAGTAGGCGGCCTTGTCGTAGACGTGCGGCCCGGTGTCACTCACGACCCGGTTGTCCCCGTTGGCCTCCCCGCCGGTGACGTACACGCTGACCAGCGGAACGCCGGAGTCCAGGGTGTGCTGGGTGTCCGGGTTCATGAAGTACAGGTCGTCGTCGGGGTGGGCGAGGATCTGGAGGAGCAGGGGCGTGCGGGGTGCGGCGAGCGGGGCGGCCGTGCCCGCCTGCTTCGCCCGCCCGGTGGTGGGCACGGAGCACCCCGCGACGCTGGCGGCGAGCCCGGCGGCGGCCGCGGTGCCGATCACCCGGCGACGGGTGGGTCCGACTCGGGTGGGCCTGGCTTCTTCGCTGGGCCGCGCGCGACCGCTTGCGTCGTACACGTACGTTCCGTCCGCTGAGTGCCGAGGGGGACACCGGCGATGCTATCGAGGGTGTGCGGGGCGGCAGGCCGGGAGGTGGGCGTAGCGCCGCGGGGGTTGTCGTCGCCGCGGGCCCGGGGCTGTCGCGGCGAGCGTATGGCGGCCAACTGGCAACGAGTACCGCCGAGTTGGCGACAGTCAAAGGTCTGCGTGCGAACAGGTGACCGGCGCGGACGGGTGGCCCGTCGTGGTCGTCGTCGTATCCACCCAGATCGGGGATTGCTGGGGCATACCCGGCGTGGCGCGGGGCACCCGTATGGAGAGGGAGGGGCGGCGCTGGGCACAGCTTGCCCGTGCCGAATGCGTGAGCCCCTGTGACGTGGGGTACGCTTCCCCGCTGCGATTGGCCAGGCCGTGGCCTCGTATGGCAGACTGTCGGGGTTGCTCGGTTGAGTGCCGATGCTGCGCGCCTCCCGCCGGGAGGACCGGAAGCGAGTCCCACAGTACTCGTCGTCCCACGCTTCTCCAGAGGAGGGGCAAGGGGCGGACGTACGGGAATCTTCCGGGAAGTGTCAGCGGGGTGCCGGCCAGGCGCCCGGTGGGTGTTCTGCCCCCGTCTGCGAGGTCTTGTGGCCCGCATCCCCTTGGTTGGGAAATCCCGTATGGGATTTCTGCGTAGAGGGAGTGCGACACGCCCGACCGCGTGGGTCGGAGACAGAGTCGGTAGAACCCTCGGGTCCCAGAGCGTTACGAGACAAAGGACTACTAGGTAGCCATGGCGGGACAGAAGATCCGCATCCGGCTCAAGGCCTACGACCACGAGGTCATCGACTCCTCGGCGAAGAAGATCGTCGAGACGGTGACCCGCACTGGTGCGTCGGTCGCAGGCCCGGTGCCGCTGCCCACTGAGAAGAACGTGTACTGCGTCATCAAGTCGCCGCACAAGTACAAGGACTCTCGCGAGCACTTCGAGATGCGCACGCACAAGCGCCTCATCGACATTCTCGACCCCACGCCGAAGACGGTTGACTCGCTGATGCGCCTCGACCTTCCGGCCGGTGTCGACATCGAGATCAAGCTCTGAAGGGACGGGCCGAGATGAGCAAGAACATCAAGGGCGTCCTGGGCGAGAAGCTCGGCATGACCCAGGTCTGGGACGAGAACAACCGGGTTGTCCCGGTCACCGTCATCAAGGCCGGGCCGTGTGTCGTGACGCAGGTCCGCACGAACGACGTCGACGGCTACGAGTCGGTCCAGATCGCCTTCGGCGAGATCGACCCGCGCAAGGTGAACAAGCCCCTCAAGGGTCACTTCGCCAAGGCCGACGTGACCCCGCGCCGCCACCTGGTGGAGCTCCGCACCCCTGACGCCAGCGAGTACACGCTGGGCCAGGAGATCACTGCCGAGGTGTTCGAGTCCGGCGTCAAGGTTGACGTCACGGGCAAGAGCAAGGGCAAGGGCTTCGCCGGTGTCATGAAGCGTCACAACTTCAAGGGCCTCGGCGCCGGACACGGCGTCCAGCGCAAGCACCGCTCGCCCGGTTCCATCGGTGGCTGCGCCACCCCTGGCCGTGTGTTCAAGGGCGTCCGCATGGCGGGCCGCATGGGCAACGAGCGTGTCACCACCCAGAACCTGACCATCCACGCGGTTGACGCGGAGAAGGGTCTGCTCCTCATCAAGGGCGCGGTCCCCGGTCCGAACGGCGGCCTCGTCCTGGTCCGTACCGCGGCCAAGGGGGCTTGAGGTAATGAGCACCATTGACATCCTTTCGCCGGCAGGCGACAAGGCCGGTACCGTCGAGCTCCCCGCGGAGATCTTCGACGCGAAGACCAGCGTTCCGCTGATCCACCAGGTCGTCGTCGCTCAGCTGGCAGCTGCCCGTCAGGGCACGCACAAGACCAAGACCCGCGGCGAAGTCCGTGGTGGTGGCCGCAAGCCGTACCGCCAGAAGGGCACCGGCCGCGCGCGCCAGGGTTCGACCCGTGCGCCGCAGTTCGCAGGCGGTGGCGTCGTCCACGGCCCGCAGCCGCGTGACTACTCGCAGCGCACCCCGAAGAAGATGAAGGCCGCCGCCCTGCGCGGTGCCCTCTCCGACCGGGCGCGCCACTCCCGCATCCACGTCGTCACCGGCGTGGTCGAGGGCACGGCTTCCACCAAGGCCGCCAAGACGCTGTTCGGCAAGATCTCGGAGCGCGCCAACCTGCTCCTGGTCGTCGAGCGCGCCGACGAGGCCGCGTGGCTGTCCGCCCGCAACCTGCCCCAGGTCCACATCCTGGAGCCGGGCCAGCTGAACACGTACGACGTGATCGTCTCCGACGACGTGGTCTTCACCCAGGCCGCTTTCGAGTCCTTCGTGTCTGGCCCCAAGGCCGATGACAACGAGGGGAGCGAGGCCTGATGGCCGAGATCACCAGCAAGACCTTCACGGACCCGCGCGACATTCTTGTCAAGCCGGTTGTTTCCGAGAAGAGCTACGCGCTGCTCGACGAGAACAAGTACACGTTCGTCGTTAAGCCGGGCTCCAACAAGACCCAGATCAAGCAGGCCGTGGAAGCGGTCTTCTCGGTCAAGGTCACCGGGGTCAACACGATCAACCGCCAGGGCAAGCGCAAGCGCACGAAGACCGGTTTCGGCAAGCGCGCCGACACCAAGCGCGCCATCGTGACCCTTGCTGAGGGCGACCGTATCGACATCTTCGGCCAGGCCTCCTAACGGAGCGCCCTGGTCCGAATATCGGACGAGGACTGAGAAATGGGTATCCGCAAGTACAAGCCGACGACTCCGGGCCGTCGTGGCTCCAGCGTCGCCGACTTCGTCGAGATCACGCGGTCCACGCCGGAGAAGTCGCTGGTCCGCCCCCTGCACAGCAAGGGCGGCCGTAACAACACCGGTCGTGTGACCGTCCGTCACCAGGGCGGTGGCCACAAGCGTGCCTACCGCGTGATCGACTTCCGTCGTCACGACAAGGACGGCGTGCCGGCCAAGGTCGCTCACATCGAGTACGACCCGAACCGCACCGCGCGCATCGCGCTCCTGCACTACGCAGACGGCGAGAAGCGCTACATCATCGCGCCCCGTGGCCTCGGCCAGGGTGACCGCGTTGAGAACGGCCCCGGGGCCGACATCAAGCCGGGCAACAACCTGGCGCTGCGCAACATCCCGGTCGGTACGACCATCCACGCCATCGAGCTGCGTCCCGGCGGCGGTGCGAAGTTCGCCCGCTCCGCGGGTGCTTCGGTGCAGCTGCTGGCGAAGGAGGGCACGATGGCCCACCTTCGTATGCCGTCCGGCGAAATTCGCCTGGTCGACGCCCGCTGCCGCGCCACCATCGGCGAGGTCGGCAACGCCGAGCAGTCGAACATCAACTGGGGCAAGGCCGGCCGTATGCGCTGGAAGGGCGTTCGCCCGTCCGTCCGCGGTGTCGCCATGAACCCGGTCGACCACCCGCACGGTGGTGGTGAGGGCAAGACCAGTGGTGGTCGCCACCCGGTCAGCCCGTGGGGTCAGAAGGAGGGTCGTACTCGCTCGCCGAAGAAGGCATCGAGCAAGTACATCGTCCGCCGCCGCAAGACGAACAAGAAGCGCTAGGAGCGGGTTTAGATGCCGCGCAGTCTCAAGAAGGGACCCTTCGTTGACGGCCACCTCGTAAAGAAGGTGGACGCTCAGAACGAAGCTGGTACCAAGAACGTCATCAAGACCTGGTCCCGTCGCTCGATGATCATCCCGGCCATGCTCGGCCACACGATCGCGGTGCACAACGGCAAGACCCACGTCCCGGTGTTTGTCTCCGAGTCGATGGTCGGCCACAAGCTCGGCGAGTTCTCGCCGACTCGCACCTTCCGCGGCCACGTCAAGGACGACCGGAAGTCGAAGCGCCGCTAACGCGGGGTGGGTAACGACTATGACTTACACCGAAGGGACAACCATGGAAGCCAGGGCCCAGGCGCGGTACATCCGCGTCACGCCCATGAAGGCCCGCCGCGTGGTGGACCTTATCCGTGGCATGGATGCCACGGAGGCTCAGGCGGTCCTGCGTTTCGCCCCGCAGGCCGCGAGCGTGCCGGTCGGCAAGGTGCTTGACAGCGCCATTGCCAACGCCGCGCACAACTACGACCACACCGACGCCTCTTCGCTGGTCATCAGCGAGGCGTACGTGGACGAGGGCCCGACCCTGAAGCGGTTCCGTCCGCGTGCTCAGGGCCGTGCCTACCGGATCCGTAAGCGGACCAGCCACATCACCGTGGTCGTCAGCAGCAAGGAAGGAACCCGGTAATGGGCCAGAAGGTAAACCCGCACGGGTTCCGGCTCGGCATTACCACCGACTTCAAGTCGCGTTGGTACGCCGACAAGCTGTACAAGGACTACGTCAAGGAAGACGTCGCCATCCGTCGGATGATGACGTCCGGCATGGAGCGCGCCGGCATCTCGAAGGTTGAGATCGAGCGCACCCGTGACCGCGTGCGGGTGGACATCCACACCGCGCGTCCCGGCATCGTCATCGGCCGCCGTGGCGCCGAGGCCGACCGCATCCGCGGTGACCTCGAGAAGCTCACGGGCAAGCAGGTCCAGCTGAACATCCTCGAGGTCAAGAACCCCGAGATGGACGCTCAGCTGGTTGCTCAGGCCGTTGCCGAGCAGCTCTCCTCCCGCGTCTCCTTCCGTCGCGCCATGCGTAAGAGCATGCAGGGCACGATGAAGGCCGGCGCCAAGGGCATCAAGATCCAGTGTGGCGGCCGTCTCGGCGGCGCCGAGATGTCCCGCTCGGAGTTCTACCGCGAAGGCCGTGTGCCGCTGCACACCCTGCGCGCGAACATCGACTACGGCTTCTTCGAGGCCAAGACGACCTTCGGCCGCATCGGCGTGAAGGTCTGGATCTACAAGGGCGACGTCAAGAACATCGCCGAGGTTCGCGCCGAGAACGCAGCGGCCCGTGCGGGTAACCGCCCGGCCCGTGGTGGCGCCAACGACCGTCCGGCCGGTGGCCGCGGTGGCCGTGGCGGCGAGCGTGGCGGTCGCGGCCGCAAGCCGCAGCAGGCTGCGCCGGCTGCCGAGGCCCCCAAGGCCGAGGCTCCCGCCGCTGCCGCTCCGGCTGAGAGCACCGGAACGGAGGCCTGACCGAAATGCTGATCCCCCGTAGGGTCAAGCACCGCAAGCAGCACCACCCCAAGCGCCGCGGTATGGCCAAGGGTGGTACGACGGTTGCGTTCGGCGAGTACGGCATTCAGGCCCTCACGCCGGCGTACGTGACCAACCGCCAGATCGAGGCGGCTCGTATCGCGATGACCCGCCACATCAAGCGTGGCGGCAAGGTCTGGATCAACATCTACCCGGACCGCCCCCTGACGAAGAAGCCTGCCGAGACCCGCATGGGTTCCGGTAAGGGTTCTCCGGAGTGGTGGGTCGCGAACGTTCACCCGGGTCGGGTGATGTTCGAGCTGTCCTACCCGAACGAGAAGATTGCTCGTGAGGCGCTCACCCGAGCCGCTCACAAGCTCCCGATGAAGTGCCGCATCGTCCGGCGCGAGGCAGGTGAGGCGTGATGTCGGCCGGAACCAAGGCGTCCGAACTGCGCGAGCTGGGTGACGAGGAGCTTCTCAACAAGCTCCGCGAAGCCAAGGAAGAGCTGTTCAACCTCCGCTTCCAGGCGGCGACGGGCCAGCTCGAGAACCACGGTCGGCTCAAGTCCGTCCGTAAGGACATCGCCCGGATCTACACCCTGATGCGCGAGCGCGAGCTGGGCATCGAGACGGTGGAGAGCGCCTGATGAGCGAGAAGAATGTGACTGAGACGACTGAAGCGCGCGGTTTCCGCAAGACCCGTGAGGGTCTGGTCGTCAGCGACAAGATGGACAAGACCGTCGTCGTCGCTGTCGAGGACCGTGTGAAGCACGCGCTGTACGGCAAGGTCATCCGCCGTACGAACAAGCTCAAGGCGCACGACGAGCAGAACGCTGCCGGCGTCGGCGACCGCGTCCTCATCATGGAGACGCGTCCGCTGTCGGCGAGCAAGCGCTGGCGCATCGTCGAGATCCTCGAGAAGGCCAAGTAAGGCAATTCGCGCAAGCGAATTCCATACAGACAGTCCGAGGGGTTTTCCCTCGGGTTAGTTCCGCCAGGCTCGGCCGGGGCTTGATTCATCAAGCCCCGGCCGGGAACCGGCAGACGATCAGGAGATAGACGTGATCCAGCAGGAGTCGCGACTGCGCGTCGCCGACAACACTGGTGCGAAGGAAATCCTTTGCATCCGTGTGCTCGGTGGCTCCGGTCGCCGCTACGCGGGTATCGGTGACGTCATCGTCGCCACCGTCAAGGACGCGATCCCCGGTGGCAACGTGAAGAAGGGCGACGTCGTCAAGGCTGTCGTCGTGCGCACCGTCAAGGAGCGTCGTCGTCAGGACGGCTCGTACATCCGCTTCGACGAGAACGCGGCCGTCATCCTCAAGAACGATGGCGACCCCCGCGGCACCCGCATCTTCGGCCCGGTGGGCCGGGAGCTGCGCGAGAAGAAGTTCATGAAGATCATCTCGCTCGCGCCGGAGGTGCTGTAAGCATGAAGATCAAGAAGGGCGACCTGGTTCAGGTCATCACCGGTAAGGACAAGGGCAAGCAGGGCAAGGTCATCGCGGCCTTCCCCCGCGAGGACCGCGTCCTGGTCGAGGGTGTCAACCGGGTCAAGAAGCACACCAAGGCCGGCCAGACCGCTCGCGGTTCGCAGACCGGTGGCATTGTGACGACCGAGGCCCCGATCCACGTGAGCAACGTTCAGCTCGTCGTGGAGAAGGACGGCAACAAGGTCGTTACCCGCGTCGGTTTCCGCTTCGACGACGAGGGCAACAAGATCCGCGTTGCCAAGCGGACGGGTGAGGACATCTGATGGCTACCACCACCACTCCGCGTCTCAAGACGAAGTACCGCGAGGAAATCGCGGGCAAGCTGCGTGAGGAGTTCTCGTACGAGAACGTCATGCAGGTTCCCGGCCTCGTCAAGATCGTGGTCAACATGGGTGTGGGCGACGCCGCCCGCGACTCCAAGCTGATGGACGGCGCGGTTCGCGACCTCACCACGATCACCGGTCAGAAGCCGGCCGTCACCAAGGCCCGCAAGTCGATCGCGCAGTTCAAGCTGCGCGAGGGGCAGCCGATCGGCTGCCACGTCACCCTCCGTGGTGACCGCATGTGGGAGTTCCTGGACCGTACGCTGTCGCTCGCGCTGCCGCGTATCCGTGACTTCCGTGGTCTGTCGCCGAAGCAGTTCGACGGCCGTGGCAACTACACCTTCGGTCTCACCGAGCAGGTCATGTTCCACGAGATCGACCAGGACAAGATCGACCGTACCCGGGGTATGGACATCACCGTGGTCACCACGGCGACCAACGACGACGAGGGCCGCGCGCTCCTCCGTCACCTCGGCTTCCCCTTCAAGGAGGCGTAAGCGAGATGGCGAAGAAGGCTCTCATTGCCAAGGCTGCTCGTAAGCCCAAGTTCGGTGTGCGTGCGTACACCCGCTGCCAGCGCTGCGGCCGTCCGCACTCCGTGTACCGCAAGTTCGGCCTGTGCCGCGTGTGCCTCCGTGAGATGGCTCACCGTGGCGAGCTGCCGGGCGTGACCAAGAGCTCCTGGTAATTCCCCTCTGTCCTAAGGGACTTGGGAATTTCCAGACGCTCTCGGTAAGTATCTGGTCGGCGGATGCCCTCCTCCATATGCCGTAGGCTTGTGGGGTTGGGCGTCCGCCGCCCATAACGACTTACTACGCCGTAGGTCCCCGCACCGCACCCGTCCCGCCACTGAGTGGGGAGAGGGATGGCGCATACAGGAAACCGCGGCGAGAGAGGCCGAAGGCCGATTCATGACCATGACTGACCCGATCGCAGACATGCTCACTCGTCTGCGCAACGCTAACTCGGCGTACCACGACACCGTCGTGATGCCGCACAGCAAGATCAAGTCGCACATCGCGGAGATCCTCCAGCAGGAGGGCTTCATCACTGGCTGGAAGGTCGAGGACGCCGAGGTCGGCAAGAACCTCACCCTCGAGCTGAAGTTCGGGCCGAACCGTGAGCGCTCCATCGCGGGCATCAAGCGGATCTCGAAGCCCGGTCTGCGTGTGTACGCGAAGTCCACCAACCTGCCGAAGGTGCTCGGCGGCCTGGGCGTGGCGATCATCTCCACGTCGCACGGTCTGCTCACCGGTCAGCAGGCAGGCAAGAAGGGCGTAGGTGGGGAAGTCCTCGCCTACGTCTGGTAGTCGGGAACGGAGGAAAAGCTAATGTCGCGAATCGGCAAGCTCCCCATCCAGGTTCCCGCCGGTGTGGACGTCACCATCGATGGCCGTACGGTCCACGTGAAGGGCCCCAAGGGTTCCCTCACGCACGCCGTTGCGGCTCCCATCGAGATCGTGAAGGGTGAGGACGGCGTTCTGAACGTCACCCGCCCCAACGACGAGCGTCAG
Organism: Streptomyces sp. NBC_01431; assembly: GCF_036231355.1. NCBI lineage: Bacteria > Bacillati > Actinomycetota > Actinomycetes > Kitasatosporales > Streptomycetaceae > Streptomyces > Streptomyces sp. NBC_01431. The sequence continues at coordinate 3,378,289 of NZ_CP109496.1, read as the reverse complement.
AACAAGGCCCTGCACGGCCTGTCCCGCACGCTGGTGGCCAACATGATCACCGGTGTGACCCAGGGATACACCAAGGCGCTCGAGATCAGCGGTGTCGGTTACCGCGTCCAGGCGAAGGGCTCCAACCTGGAGTTCGCGCTGGGATACAGCCACTCGATCACCGTCGAGGCCCCCGAGGGCATCACCTTCAAGGTCGAGTCGCCCACGAAGCTCAGCGTCGAGGGCATCGACAAGCAGAAGGTCGGCGAGGTCGCCGCCAACATCCGCAAGCTGCGGAAGCCCGACCCGTACAAGGCCAAGGGCGTCAAGTACGCGGGCGAGGTCATCCGCCGCAAGGTCGGAAAGGCGGGTAAGTAAGCCATGGCATACGGTGTGAAGATTGCTAAGGGCGACGCGTACAAGCGCGCTGCCATCAAGCGCCGCCACATCCGCGTGCGCAAGCACGTGTCCGGTACGCCGGAGCGTCCGCGCCTGGTCGTGACGCGCTCCAACCGCAACATCGTGGCTCAGGTCATCGACGACATCGCGGGCCACACGCTCGCGTCGGCGTCGACCCTGGACGCTTCGATCCGTGGTGGCGAGGCCGACAAGAGCGCCCAGGCCCAGCAGGTCGGCGCGCTTGTCGCCGAGCGTGCGAAGGCCGCCGGCGTCGAGGCCGTCGTGTTCGACCGTGGTGGCAACAGGTACGCCGGGCGCATTGCCGCTCTGGCTGACGCCGCCCGCGAAGCCGGGCTGAAGTTCTAAGCCCCGGTTCCGGGACTAACGGACGTAACAGAGAGAGGTAAATCCAATGGCTGGACCCCAGCGCCGCGGAAGCGGTGCCGGTGGCGGCGAGCGGCGGGACCGGAAGGGTCGCGACGGTGGCGCTGCCGCCGAGAAGACCGCCTACGTTGAGCGCGTCGTCGCGATCAACCGCGTTGCCAAGGTTGTCAAGGGTGGTCGCCGCTTCAGCTTCACCGCGCTGGTCGTGGTGGGCGACGGTGACGGCACCGTAGGTGTCGGTTACGGCAAGGCCAAGGAAGTTCCCGCGGCCATCGCCAAGGGCGTCGAGGAAGCCAAGAAGAACTTCTTCAAGGTTCCCCGCATCCAGGGCACCATCCCGCACCCGATCCAGGGCGAGAAGGCCGCGGGCGTCGTCCTGCTGAAGCCTGCTTCCCCCGGTACCGGTGTTATCGCCGGTGGCCCGGTGCGTGCGGTGCTCGAGTGCGCCGGCGTTCACGACATCCTGTCGAAGTCGCTCGGCTCCGACAACGCGATCAACATCGTGCACGCGACCGTGGCAGCCCTCCAGGGCCTGCAGCGTCCCGAGGAGATCGCGGCTCGCCGTGGTCTGCCCCTCGAGGCCGTCGCCCCCGCGGCTCTGCTGCGTGCACGTGCTGGGGCGGGTGCGTAATGTCCCGTCTCAAGATCACGCAGACGAAGTCGTACATCGGTAGCAAGCAGAACCACCGCGACACCCTGCGTTCGCTCGGGCTCAAGCGCCTGAACGACGTGGTTGTCAAGGAGGACCGCCCCGAGTTCCGCGGCATGGTGCAGACCGTCCGCCACCTCGTGACGGTTGAGGAGGTTGACTGACATGGGTGAGAACAGCCCGCTGAAGGCCCACAACCTCCGTCCTGCCCCGGGTGCCAAGACCGCCAAGACCCGTGTGGGTCGTGGTGAGGCGTCCAAGGGTAAGACCGCAGGTCGTGGTACCAAGGGTACGAAGGCCCGTTACCAGGTTCCGGAGCGCTTCGAGGGTGGCCAGATGCCCCTCCACATGCGTCTTCCGAAGCTGAAGGGCTTCAAGAACCCGTTCCGCACCGAGTACCAGGTCGTGAACCTGGACAAGCTCGGCGCTCTCTACCCCGAGGGTGGAGAGGTCACGGTGGCCGACCTGGTCGCCAAGGGCGCGGTGCGCAAGAACAGCCTCGTCAAGGTCCTGGGCCAGGGCGAGATCTCCGTGGCGCTGCAGGTGACGGTTGACGCCGTCTCCGGCTCCGCCAAGGAGAAGATTGCCGCTGCCGGCGGCACCGTCACCGAGCTTGTCTGAGACAGCTTGATGGCTTGAACATCCGACCGGGGATGCCTCTCATATGGGGCATCCCCGGTTGGTCGTTCCTAGGGGGGCACGCTCGCCGGTAAGGTGGCGTGCACTGTCTAAGTTCCGTGCTGTGTGCCTGGACGGCTACCGCACGGATTTTTGGCAGGTCAAGACTTTCCATCCTTATTCGTCGATCCTCAAGACCGTCACCCTGACGCACTTGCGCGGGGGTCGCAGGAGGCACCGTGCTCACCGCGTTCGCCCAGGCGTTCAAGACGCCTGACCTGCGCAAGAAGCTGCTCTTCACACTCGGCATCATCGTGATCTACCGGCTCGGTACGCATGTGCCGATGCCCGGCGTGAGCTACAAGAACGTGCAGACCTGTGTGGACCAGGCTCAGCAGAACAGCGGTCTGTTCGGCCTGGTGAACATGTTCAGTGGCGGTGCGCTGCTGCAGATCACGATCTTCGCGCTCGGCATCATGCCGTACATCACGGCGAGCATCATTCTGCAGCTGCTGACCGTGGTGATCCCACGCCTGGAAGCCCTCAAGAAGGAGGGGCAGGCGGGCACGGCCAAGATCACGCAGTACACGCGTTATCTGACCGTCGCGCTGGCGATCCTCCAGGGCACCGGTCTGGTGGCCACCGCCCGCAGCGGTGCGCTCTTCAACGGCTGCCAGGTGGCCACCGAGATCATTCCGAACCGCTCGATCTTCACCACCATCACGATGGTCGTCACGATGACCGCCGGTACCGCCGCCGTCATGTGGCTCGGTGAGCTCATCACCGACAAGGGCATCGGCAACGGCATGTCGATCCTGATGTTCATCTCGATCGCCTCCAGCTTCCCCAGCTCCCTGTGGACCATCAAGAAGCAGGGTCACCTGGCGGGCGGCTGGATCGAGTTCGGCACCGTGATCCTCGTCGGCCTCGTCATGGTCGGGCTCGTGGTCTTCGTCGAACAGGCCCAGCGGCGCATCCCGGTGCAGTACGCGAAGCGCATGATCGGCCGCCGGTCCTACGGCGGAACCTCGACCTACATCCCGTTGAAGGTCAACCAGGCCGGTGTGATCCCGGTCATCTTCGCCTCGTCGCTGCTCTACATTCCGGCGCTGATCGTCCAGTTCTCGAACTCGACGGCGGGCTGGGCGACCTGGATCAAGGACAACTTGACCAAGGGCGACCATCCTTACTACATCGTCAGCTACTTCCTGCTGATCGTTTTCTTCGCGTTCTTCTACGTGGCGATCTCGTTCAACCCCGAGGAAGTCGCCGACAACATGAAGAAGTATGGTGGCTTCATCCCGGGCATCCGGGCTGGCCGACCGACCGCTGAGTACCTGAGTTACGTACTCAACCGGATCACCTGGCCGGGGTCGCTGTATCTGGGGCTGATCGCGCTCGTACCGACAATGGCGTTGATCATCTTCGGCGGTGTCCAGAGCTTCCCGCTCGGCGGGACGAGCATCCTCATCATCGTGGGTGTGGGTCTGGAAACCGTTAAGCAGATCGAGAGCCAGCTTCAGCAGCGCAATTACGAAGGGTTCCTCCGCTGATGCGAATCGTCCTCGTCGGACCGCCCGGTGCAGGCAAGGGAACGCAGGCCGCGTTCCTTGCCCAGAACCTGGCGATCCCGCACATCTCCACGGGCGACCTCTTCCGTGCCAACATCAGCCAGGGCACGGACCTCGGCAAGCAGGCGAAGGCGTACATGGACGCCGGCAACCTGGTGCCGGACGAGGTCACCATCGGGATGGCCAAGGACCGCATGGAAGCACCGGACGCCGAGAACGGCTTCCTTCTCGACGGCTTCCCGCGCAACGTGGTCCAGGCCGAAGCGCTCGACGAGGTGCTGAAGGCGGACGGCGTGAAGCTGGACGCGGTGCTCGACCTGGAAGTCCCCGAGGACGAGGTCGTCAAGCGGATCGCCGGTCGGCGCATCTGCCGCAACGAGAGCGCGCACGTCTTCCACGTGGCGTACAACGCCCCGAAGCAGGACGGCGTGTGCGACAAGTGCGGCGGCGAGCTGTACCAGCGCGGCGACGACACCGAGGAGACCGTGCGCAAGCGGCTTGAGGTCTACCACAGCGAGACCGAGCCGATCATCGACTACTACCGCGCGCAGGGGCTGGTCATCACCATCTCCGCGCTGGGCAAGGTCGACGAAGTCACCAAGAAGGCGATGGACGCGTTGCGCCGCGAAGCGGCGTAGTCGCATTCAGCGCGCTGCCTGCGGCCGCGGTGCCCCTCCTGGGGTGCTGCGGCCGTTTTGCGTGTGCGGGCTGGTGGTCGTTTCCTGGGGCTCCGCCCCAGACCCCGTATCGCGCCTTGAGGGCGCTCGTCCTCAAACTCCCCCAAGGCCTTAAGGGCCAGGGGACCCCCATGACGGGCTGGGTATGGCTGTACCCGGTCCTGCCAGGGGCGCGGGGAACTGCGCGAGACGTGGGCACGGTCCGCAGCCGACGACGGGTTTTGGGGGCGCGGGGAACTGCGCGGGCAATCCCGCACGGTCCGTGCTGGGAGGGCGCGCGGGGCTCTGCCCCGGTCGAGCGGGCCGGGCTGCCCGGTCAAGGGTGGACAGGGAAGCCTTATCGTTGGGGTGACCCGTACCTGTCCAGAAAGGCGTGAGCCGCACATGGTGGAGATCAAGACCCCCGAGCAGATCGCGAAGATGCGTGAGGCGGGGCTGGTCGTCGCCGCGATCCACGCCGCCACCCGCGAGGCCGCGGTGCCCGGGTCCACGACGAAGGACCTGGACGAGGTCGCCCGCAAGGTCATCGCCGAGCACGGCGCCAAGTCGAACTTCCTCGGGTACGGCGGCTTCCCCGCCACCATCTGCACCTCGGTCAACGAGGTCGTCGTGCACGGCATCCCGGACGACAAGACCGTCCTCAAGGACGGCGACATCATCTCCATCGACGCCGGCGCGATCATCGACGGCTGGCACGGCGACGCCGCGTACACCGCGTTCGTGGGCTCCGGCCACGCGCCGGAGCTGGTCGAGCTCTCGCGGGTGACCGAGGAGTCGATGTGGGCCGGCATCGCCGCGGTGAAGAAGGGCAACAAGCTCGTCGACGTCTCGCGCGCGATCGAGTCGTACATCCGCCGCCAGCCGCGCCCCTCGACCGGTAAGTACGGGATCGTCGAGGACTACGGGGGCCACGGCATCGGTTCCGAGATGCACATGGACCCGCACCTGCTGAACTACGTCGACAAGCGCCGCATGCTGGGCCGCCACAACCCGAAGCTCATCCCCGGCTTCTGCCTGGCCATCGAGCCGATGGTCTCGCTGGGCACGCCGCGCACCGAGGTGCTTGAGGACGACTGGACGGTCATCACGACCGACGGTTCCTGGTCCTCGCACTGGGAGCACTCGGTCGCGCTGACCGAGAACGGCCCGCTGGTGCTGACCATGCCGGACGGCGGCAAGGCGAAGCTGGCGGAGTATGGCATCACGACGGCGCCGGATCCGCTGGCCTGACGCGGTCCTGATCCGTGGCCGCTCGAAGCTCGTGAGGCGCCCCGGCGCCGAGCCCGCGAGAGCGGCGTCAGGGATGGGGCTCCGCCGCGTAACGATCTCCGCGTCGGGGCAGACTCATCTGATTCGTCTTTTCGGGTGCCCTGACGTAGACTGATGCGTCGGCTCTCGTGTACCCGTGTGTCCACACACGGCTGCGGGAGTCGATCAAGGTAGCCGATTCGAAAGGCGAAGCGTGGCCAAGAAGCAAGGTGCCATCGAAATCGAGGGCACCGTGATCGAGTCCCTCCCGAACGCCATGTTCAAGGTGGAACTCCAGAACGGTCACAAGGTCCTCGCGCACATCAGCGGCAAGATGCGGATGCACTACATCCGTATCCTCCCGGATGACCGGGTTGTGGTGGAGCTTTCTCCCTACGACCTGACGCGTGGCCGGATCGTCTACCGGTACAAGTAGATCTTGCCCGCGCCGCTTGTTCCCAGGCGGCGGTGGCACTGACCCGGAGAACCTGACATCCCATGAAGGTCAAGCCGAGCGTCAAGAAGATCTGCGACAAGTGCAAGGTGATCCGCCGTCACGGCCGGGTCATGGTCATCTGCGACAACCTGCGCCACAAGCAGCGCCAGGGCTGACGCACGCCGACCGACCTGCACTTCGCAGTTCTTCCCGCGACGCGAGCAAAACGTACATACGCAGCACCCACCTGGCCGGTTTCCCCGGCTGGTGACACCTCCGGCGGGGGCCGGGGACCCGAAACGTACCTAGTACGGCGGTCGGGAGCGGTACTGCGGAAGACCCCCGAAAACAACTGGAGCCAGTAAATGGCACGCGTTTCCGGTGTTGACATCCCGCGCGAAAAGCGTGTGGAGATCGCACTCACCTACGTCTTCGGTATCGGGCGCACCCGGTCCAAGGAGATCCTCGCCTCGACGGGCGTGAACCCGAACACCCGCGTTCGTGACCTGGCCGAAGAGGACCTGGTCAAGATCCGCGAGTACGTGGACGCCAACCTCCGTACCGAGGGTGACCTTCGCCGTGAGGTTGCCGCCGACATCCGCCGCAAGGTCGAGATCGGCTGCTACCAGGGTCTGCGCCACCGTCGTGGTCTGCCGGTCCACGGTCAGCGCACCAGCACGAACGCTCGTACCCGCAAGGGCCCGCGTCGCGCCATCGCCGGTAAGAAGAAGCCGGGCAAGAAGTAGTCCACAGCGGACGCTTTTCAGCGGTCTTCGCTGTAGGACCGATCACCTCCCCTCTCCAGCTGGAGTAAGACATGCCCCCCAAGGGTCGTCAGGGCGCTGCCAAGAAGGTGCGCCGCAAGGAAAAGAAGAACGTCGCTCACGGCCACGCGCACATCAAGAGCACGTTCAACAACACCATCGTCTCGATCACGGACCCCTCGGGCAACGTGATCTCCTGGGCGTCCGCCGGCCACGTCGGCTTCAAGGGCTCCCGCAAGTCGACTCCGTTCGCCGCGCAGATGGCCGCCGAGTCGGCCGCCCGCCGCGCGCAGGAGCACGGCATGCGCAAGGTTGACGTCTTCGTCAAGGGCCCGGGTTCGGGTCGCGAGACCGCCATCCGTTCGCTTCAGGCGACCGGTCTTGAGGTCGGCTCCATCCAGGACGTCACCCCCACGCCGCACAACGGCTGCCGCCCGCCCAAGCGCCGCCGCGTCTGACGCACGGCTGCTTGTACAGGTTTTCGGGCGGTACGGCTCCTTCGAGGCGTGCCGCCCGTACCCTTGCAGTACGCAGTACCCAGCAGGGCATCAAATAGTGGGTGCCCATGACTGAAGGATCTCCTCATGCTTATCGCTCAGCGCCCCTCGCTGACCGAAGAGGTTGTTGACGAGTACCGCTCGCGGTTCGTCATCGAGCCCCTGGAGCCGGGCTTCGGCTACACGCTCGGCAACTCCCTGCGTCGTACGCTCCTCTCCTCGATTCCCGGCGCCGCTGTCACCAGCATCCGGATCGACGGTGTCCTGCACGAGTTCACCACCGTGCCGGGCGTCAAGGAGGACGTCACCGACCTCATCCTGAACATCAAGCAGCTGGTCGTCTCCTCGGAGCACGACGAGCCGGTCGTGATGTACCTGCGCAAGCAGGGTCCCGGCCTGGTCACCGCTGCTGACATCGCCCCGCCGGCCGGTGTCGAGGTGCACAACCCCGACCTGGTGCTCGCCACGCTCAACGGCAAGGGCAAGCTGGAGATGGAGCTGACCGTCGAGCGCGGTCGCGGCTACGTCTCCGCCGTGCAGAACAAGCAGCTGGGCCAGGAGATCGGCCGCATTCCGGTCGACTCCATCTACTCCCCGGTGCTCAAGGTCACGTACAAGGTCGAGGCGACCCGTGTCGAGCAGCGCACCGACTTCGACAAGCTGATCGTCGACGTCGAGACCAAGCAGGCCATGCGTCCCCGTGACGCCATGGCTTCGGCCGGTAAGACCCTGGTCGAGCTGTTCGGTCTGGCGCGCGAGCTCAACATCGACGCCGAGGGCATCGACATGGGCCCGTCCCCCACGGACGCCGCCCTCGCCGCTGACCTGGCGCTGCCGATCGAGGAGCTTGAGCTCACCGTTCGGTCGTACAACTGCCTCAAGCGTGAGGGCATCCACTCCGTGGGTGAACTCGTGGCGCGCTCCGAGGCCGACCTGCTCGACATCCGCAACTTCGGTGCGAAGTCGATCGACGAGGTCAAGGCGAAGCTGGCCGGAATGGGCCTCGCGCTGAAGGACTCGCCGCCCGGATTCGACCCGACCGCCGCTGCCGACGCCTTCGGCGCCGACGACGACGCGGATGCGGGCTTCGTGGAGACCGAGCAGTACTGACGGTCTTCGTCTGCGGGCCGGCTTCGGCTGGTCGCGCAGTTCCCCGCGCCCCTTACGGGGCGCGGGTCTCCGACAGGCATCCGCCTGCTCGGACACTGACATCGGTACCTCATACGGCCGGTGCAGATCACTAGGAGAAACACCATGCCGCGTCCCGCAAAGGGTGCCCGTCTGGGCGGCAGCGCCGCGCACGAGCGTCTGCTCCTCGCCAACCTGGCGAAGTCGCTCTTCGAGCACGGCCGCATCACGACGACCGAGGCCAAGGCCCGCCGCCTGCGTCCGGTCGCCGAGCGCCTGATCACCAAGGCGAAGAAGGGCGACATCCACAACCGTCGCCTGGTGCTGCAGACGATCACCGACAAGGGCATCGTCCACACCCTCTTCACCGAGATCGCGCCCCGCTACGAGGAGCGTCCGGGTGGCTACACCCGTATCACCAAGATCGGCAACCGCCGTGGTGACAACGCGCCCATGGCCGTGATCGAGCTGGTCGAGGGCGAGATCGCCAAGAAGGCGACCGTTGCCGAGGCCGAGGCCGCCACCGTGCGCGCCGTCAAGGAGTCCGACGCCAAGGCCGCTGAGGCCGAGGTCGCCGAGGACGCCGAGGCGAAGGACGCGTAAGCGTTCTGAAGGCTGGTGAACGGGCCCGTTCCCTTCGGGGGGCGGGCCCGTTCTGCTGTGTGGATGCTTCGAGAGGAACTATCACGTGAGTGACGAGGTGCAGCCCGGCTTCGTGCGGGTGCGGCTTGACCTGTCGTACGACGGCAAGGACTTCTCCGGCTGGGCCAAGCAGCCCGGCGGCCGGCGGACCGTCCAGGGCGAGATCGAGGGAGCGCTGCGCACGGTCACGCGCTCGGACCGGACGTACGACCTGACCGTCGCCGGGCGCACGGACTCCGGGGTGCACGCGCGCGGACAGGTCGCGCACGTCGACCTCCCCGAGGACGTGTGGGCCGAGCACCGCGAGAAGCTGCTGCGTCGCCTCGCCGGGCGGCTGCCGCACGATGTGCGGATCTGGCGCGCCGCCGAGGCCCCGAGCGGTTTCAACGCGCGGTTCTCGGCCATCTGGCGCCGCTACGCGTACCGGGTGACCGACAACCCCGGCGGCGTCGACCCGCTGCTGCGCGGTCATGTCCTGTGGCACGACTGGGAGTTGGACGTCGACGCCATGAACGCGGCCTCCGCCGCACTGCTCGGCGAGCACGACTTCGCGGCGTACTGCAAGAGGCGCGAGGGCGCCACCACCATCCGTACGCTCCAGGAGCTGTCCTGGACGCGCGGCGAGGGCGGCGTCATCACCGCGACCGTGCGCGCGGACGCCTTCTGCCACAACATGGTGCGCTCGCTGGTCGGTGCGCTGCTGTACGTCGGGGACGGGCACCGGGGCGTCGAGTGGCCCGGCAAGGTCCTCGCGGCGGCGGTGCGCGACTCCTCCGTGCACGTGGTGAAGCCGCACGGGCTCACCCTGGAGGAAGTCGGCTACCCAGCCGACGAGTTGCTCGCCGAGCGCAGCAGGCAGGCGCGGAACATGCGGACCCTGCCCCTGATTGACGGTGCGTCAGGTGGCGGGGACGGCGGCTGCTGCTGAGGCCTGGTTGCGGCCGCGGGCGACGATCTGATCGAAGGTGAACTTCGCGAGGTCGTCGCCCGCCGTGAAGACGCCCGCGTCGCCCTGGGTGACGTTCTTCCCGTTGGCGAAGCCGCCGGTGGTGAAGTAGGCGTACCGGCCATAGGAGTTGGTGGTCTGGCGGCAGACCGAACCGCCCCGGCAGAAGGTGTTCACGCCCGAGCCGGACAGCGAGGCCACGCCGCCGGAGGCCTGGTCCTTGGCCTTCTTCGCCTGGACGTCGGTGTCGAAGACCGCGACGCCGATGGTGACCGCGACCCCGTCCTTGGTGTACGTGGCCCGGATGAGCTGGCGGCAGCCGTTGCCGTTGAGGGCGGAGCCGAGCGCGCCCTGGGTGGCCGAGGAGCAGTCGGTGACCCTGTCGGTGGGGCCCTTGACGTACACGCCGCTGCCCAGTGTCAGGCTCGTGCCCGGGAAGAGGGTGTCGGCGCTCAGCGGCGCCTTGTCCTTCTTCGCGTCCGCGACGTAGTCGTACGGGTTGGGCGGGGGAGGCGGGGCCACCTTGGAGAACGAGGGCCCAGGCTGGGCGCTGTTGCTGGGCAGCGCCGGGGGAGAGGGCAGCTGGTCGGCGGACTTGCCGTCGTCCTTCGAACCCGAGGTGACGATCACCGTGGCCACGACCGCGACGACCACCGCCGTCGCCACCGTGCCGCCCCCGATGAACAGCCACTTCCTGCGTCTGCTGCGCGCGGCCGACTGGTCGGCGAGCGCCGCCCAGTCGGGTGTCTGCTGATCCCCCGGGCCCCACCCGGGTCCCCCATGCCCAAAGCTCATGCCGCGCATCCTAATTCGATTGTTCAGGGGGGCAGGGCCTGGGTGACAATCCGCCCATGGGACATCTAGAGGCTGCACACCTGGAGTACTACCTGCCGGACGGGCGGGTGCTGCTCGGCGATGCTTCGTTCCGGGTGGCGGAGGGCTCGGTGGTGGCCCTGGTCGGCGCCAACGGGGCCGGCAAGACGACGCTGCTGCGCATGATCTCCGGGGAGCTCAAGCCGCACGGCGGCTCGGTGTCCGTGAGCGGCGGGCTCGGTGTGATGCCGCAGTTCGTCGGCTCCGTACGAGATGAGCGCACGGTGCGTGACCTGCTCGTCTCCGTCGCGCAGCCGCGCATCCGGAAGGCCGCGGCCGAGGTGGACGCGGCCGAGCACCTGATCATGACGGTGGACGACGAAGCCGCGCAGATGCAGTACGCCCAGGCGCTCAGCGACTGGGCGGAGGCGCACGGCTACGAGGCCGAGACGGTCTGGGACATGTGCACCATGGCCGCGCTCGGGATGCCGTACGACAAGGCCCAGTTCCGCGAGGTGCGCACGCTCAGCGGTGGCGAGCAGAAGCGTCTCGTGCTCGAAGCGCTCCTGCGCGGGCCCGACGAGGTGCTGCTCCTGGACGAGCCGGACAACTATCTGGACGTGCCGGGCAAGCGCTGGCTTGAGGAGCGGCTGCGGGAGACCCGCAAGACCGTCCTGTTCGTCTCGCACGACCGGGAGCTGCTTTCCCGGGCCGCCGAGCGGATCGTGAGCCTGGAGCCGAGCCCCGCTGGGACGGACGTGTGGGTGCACGGCGCCGGATTCGGGACCTACCACGAGGCCCGCCGGGAGCGGTTCGCGCGCTTCGAGGAGCTCAAGCGGCGCTGGGACGAGGAGCACGCGCGTCTCAAGGCGCTGGTGCTGCGGCTGCGCAACCAGGCCGCGATCAGCCCGGACATGGCCTCGCGCTACCACGCGATGCAGACCCGCTTCAAGAAGTTCGAGGAGGCGGGCCCGCCGCCGGAGCCGCCGCGCGAGCAGGACATCCGGATGCGGCTGCGCGGTGGCCGTACCGGTGTGCGCGCCCTGACCTGCGAGAACCTTGAGCTGACCGGGCTGATGAAGCCGTTCTCGCTTGAGGTGTTCTACGGCGAGCGGGTGGCGGTGCTCGGCTCCAACGGCTCGGGGAAGTCGCACTTCCTGCGGCTGCTCGCGGGGGACGCGTCGGTGGCGTACACCGGGAGCTGGAAGCTGGGGGCGCGGGTCGTGCCCGGTCACTTCGCGCAGACCCACGCGCACCCCGAGCTCCTTGGTCGCACGCTCGTCGACATCCTGTGGAGCGAGCACGCCAAGGACCGCGGGGCCGCGATGTCGGTGCTGCGGCGCTACGAGCTGGAGCGGCAGGGGGACCAGCCCTTCGAGAAGCTCTCCGGCGGCCAGCAGGCCCGCTTCCAGATCCTGCTCCTGGAGCTGGCCGGCACGACCGCGCTGCTTCTGGACGAGCCGACGGACAACCTGGACCTGGAGTCGGCGGAGGCGCTCCAGGACGGACTGGAGTCGTACGACGGCACGGTGCTCGCGGTGACCCACGACCGCTGGTTCTCGAAGACGTTCGACCGCTATCTGGTGTTCGGCTCGGACGGAGTGGTGCGGGAGACGACGGAGCCCGTGTGGGACGAGCGGCGGGTGGAGCGGGCGCGGTAGCCGTTTGCGCAGGCCAGGGCCCGAAGCGGCCGATTCCGGCGAGCTGGCGTCCGGGCGGTTTTGACCCGCCCGGGGGCACCCGGGTATTCTTGCGGTTTGTTATGCGTATTGGCTTGGTCGTTCTCACGCGAGGGGCCCTTACGTAGGTTCTCTGGAGCAGTTACCAGTGGCTCGCATACGGGCAGCGTCCCCGGCATTGTGAGTCCCAGCTGCATATCGCTTCAGGGTGCAATGTGTCTGGACCCCATCCACTGAAGAAGCGAAGGCTACGAAGTGCGTACGTACAGCCCCAAGCCCGGCGACATCACTCGCCAGTGGCACGTCATTGACGCCCAGGACGTCGTCCTGGGTCGTCTGGCGACCACCGCTGCGAACCTCCTCCGGGGCAAGCACAAGCCCGTCTATGCACCGCACATGGACATGGGTGACTTCGTCATCATCATCAACGCCGACAAGGTTCACCTGTCCGGCAACAAGAAGACCCAGAAGATGGCGTACCGCCACTCCGGCTACCCGGGCGGTCTCCGCTCGGTGCGCTACGACGACCTCCTGGCGAACAACCCGGAGAAGGCCGTCGAGAAGGCCATCAAGGGCATGATCCCCAAGAACACCCTGGGCCGTCAGATGCTCTCGAAGCTGAAGGTCTACTCGGGCGACCAGCACCCCCACGCTGCCCAGCAGCCGGTGCCGTTCGAGATCACCCAGGTCGCGCAGTAGTTCCGGCCACACCCCCTAAGACAGAAAAGAATCTGAGGAGAATCGTGGCCGAGACCACCGTTGAGCAGCCGGTCGAAGAGACTGAGCTCGTCGACATCGAGAACTACACCACCGAGTCCGAGGTGCCCGTCGAGGGCGAGTACACCTCCGAGTCGCTGGCGTCCCGCTTCGGTGACCCCCAGCCGGCCGCCGGCCTGGGTCGTCGCAAGAACGCCATCGCCCGCGTCCGGATCGTCCCGGGCACCGGCAAGTGGAAGATCAACGGGCGTACGCTCGAGGACTACTTCCCGAACAAGGTCCACCAGCAGGAAGTCAACGAGCCCTTCAAGGTGCTCGAGCTCGACAACCGCTACGACGTCATCGCCCGCATCTCGGGTGGCGGCGTGTCCGGTCAGGCCGGCGCCCTGCGTCTCGGTGTGGCCCGCGCGCTGAACGAGGCCGACGTGGACAACAACCGCGGCGTCCTCAAGAAGGCCGGCTTCCTCTCCCGCGACGACCGTGCGGTCGAGCGCAAGAAGGCCGGTCTCAAGAAGGCCCGCAAGGCTCCGCAGTACAGCAAGCGCTAAATCCGCGCCTGCCCGTACGGCTTTCGTTCGCCCCGGCAGCACGTTCCGTGCTGCCGGGGCGTTCGTCTATCACCTGGCACATTGAGGTTTTCGGAGGACAGACGTGGGACGACTCTTCGGCACGGACGGCGTGCGCGGTGTCGCCAACTCGGATCTGACGGCTGAGCTCGCGCTCGGCCTGTCGGTCGCTGCGGCGCACGTGCTCGCCGAGGCGGGCACCTTCGAGGGGCATCGACCGACCGCCGTGGTCGGCCGTGACCCCCGGGCGTCGGGAGAGTTCCTGGAGGCCGCGGTCGTCGCGGGCCTCGCGAGCGCGGGCGTGGACGTCCTGCGCGTCGGTGTGCTGCCCACCCCCGCGGTGGCGTACCTCACCGGGGCGCTGGGCGCCGACCTCGGCGTGATGCTCTCGGCGAGCCACAACGCCATGCCGGACAACGGCGTCAAGTTCTTCGCGCGCGGCGGCCACAAGCTGGCCGACGAGCTGGAGGACCGCATCGAGTCCATCTACGAGCAGCACCGCACGGGCGCCCCGTGGGAGCGTCCGACCGGCGCCGGCGTGGGTCGCGTCCGGTCGTACGGCGAGGGCTTCGACCGGTACGTCGCGCACCTCATCGGGGTGCTGCCCAACCGCCTCGACGGGCTGAAGGTCGTCCTGGACGAGGCGCACGGCGCGGCCGCGCGGGTCTCGCCCGAGGCGTTCACGCGGGCCGGTGCCGAGATCGTCACGATCGGTGCCGAGCCGGACGGGCTCAACATCAACGACGGTTGCGGCTCCACCCACCTCGACCTCCTCAAGGCGGCCGTCGTGGAGCACGGCGCGGACCTCGGCATCGCGCACGACGGCGACGCCGACCGCTGCCTGGCCGTGGACGCCGAGGGCAACGAGGTCGACGGCGACCAGATCCTCGCCGTCCTCGCCCTCGCCATGCGCGAGGCGGGCACGCTGCGCGGCAACACCGTCGTCGGCACCGTCATGTCCAACCTGGGCTTCAAGATCGCCATGGAGCGCGAGGGCATCCAGCTCGTCCAGACCGGGGTCGGTGACCGCTACGTCCTGGAGTCGATGAAGGAGCACGGATACGCGCTCGGCGGCGAGCAGTCCGGCCACGTGATCATCCTCGACCACGCGACGACCGGTGACGGCACGCTGACCGGTCTGATGCTGGCCGCCCGCCTCGCCGCGACCCGTCGCACGCTCGCCGACCTCGCCGGGGTCATGGAGCGGCTGCCGCAGGTCCTGGTGAACGTCCCCGACGTCGACAAGTCCCGGGTCACCACCTCCGCCGAGCTGGGTGTCGCGGTCGCCGAGGCCGAGCGGGAGCTGGGCGCCACCGGCCGGGTGCTGCTTCGCCCCTCCGGCACCGAGCCGCTGGTCCGCGTCATGGTCGAGGCCGCCGACATCGAGCAGGCCCGCTCGGTCGCCGGTCGTCTCGCCGATGTGGTCAAGTCCGCACTGGGCTAAGGAAGTTGGCGCGTGCGCCGGTCGCCCGGAGAGGTTCCGGGCGACCGGCGCACGCGTGTTTTCGGAGCCGTCCGGATCCGGGGAGCCTTCAGAGCTTGCGCAGCGAGATCTTCTGGATCTTGTGGTCGGGTCCCTTGCGCACGACGAGCGTGGCCCGCCCGCGCGTGGGCGCCACGTTCTCCACCAGGTTGGGCCGGTTGATGGTCCGCCAGGTCGTCCGCGCGTAGTCCAGCGCCTCGTCCTCGGAGACCTGGGTGTACTTGCGGAAGTACGAGAAGGGGTTCTGGAAGGCGGTCTCGCGCAGCTTGCGGAACCGGTTCAGGTACCAGGTCTCGATGTCCTCGGTGCGGGCGTCGACGTACACGCTGAAGTCGAAGTAGTCCGCGAGTCCGACCCGGGTGCGGCCGTCCTGGCCGGGCAGGGCGGGCTGGAGGACGTTGAGGCCCTCCACGATCAGGATGTCGGGGCGGCGCACCACGAGCCGCTCGTCCGGCACGATGTCGTAGATCAGGTGCGAGTAGACGGGCGCCGTGACCTCGTCCTTGCCCGCCTTGATGTCCGCGACGAACCGGGTCAGCGCCCTGCGGTCGTACGACTCGGGGAAGCCCTTGCGCGACATCAGGCCGCGGCGCTGGAGTTCGGCCATCGGGTACAGGAAGCCGTCGGTGGTGACCAGCTCCACCCGGGGGTGCTCGGGCCACCTGGCCAGCAGCGCCTGGAGCAGGCGGGCCACGGTCGACTTGCCGACCGCGACCGAGCCCGCCACGCCTATGACGAACGGGGTGCCGTGCTGGGTGCCGTGCCCGTTGCCCGCGTCGCCGAGGAAGGTGTTCAGCGCGCCGCGCAGATTGGCGGTGGCCCCCACGTACAGGTTGAGCAGGCGCGACAGCGGCAGGTAGATGTCCCGCACCTCGTCGAGGTCGATGACGTCGCCGAGCCCGCGCAGCCGCTCGACCTCGTCGGCGGTCAGCGGCAGCGGCGTCTTGTCGCGCAGGGCGCTCCACTCTGCGCGGGTCAGGTCCACGTAGGGAGTCGCCTCCGGCTTGCGGTGGGCGCTCCGTGGCGGCGAAGTGATCACCTCCCCATTGTGGGTGGTCCGGCTCCCCCGTGGGGGGTGGGGTGGGTCACGTGGAGCAGGGGGTTTCGGGTGGGCCACGGCCGGATTGTGGCGTCCGGGCACAAACCGGCCGTAGGTCTCGACGGGGTGCCCGGGATGGCCCGGGAAAGGGGCGCCACGGTCGTAGGCTGCCGCCATGTGCGGAATCGTGGGATATGTAGGCGGGCAGTCGGCGCTCGACGTCGTGGTGGCGGGGCTGAAGCGGCTGGAGTACCGCGGGTACGACTCGGCGGGCGTCGCGGTGCTCGCGGACGGCGGGCTCGCCGCGGCGAAGAAGGCCGGAAAGCTGATCAATCTGGAGAAGGCGCTCCTGGAGGCGCCGCTCCCCGCCGGGGCAACCGGCATCGGGCACACCCGGTGGGCCACGCACGGCGGCCCCACCGACGCCAACGCGCATCCGCACCTGGACAACGCGGGGCGGGTCGCGGTCGTGCACAACGGCATCATCGAGAACTTCGCCGCGCTGCGGGCCGAGCTGGCTGAACGCGGCCACGCGCTGGCCTCCGAGACGGACACCGAGGTCGTCGCCCACCTGCTCGCCGAGTGCTACTCCTCGGCCGAGGACCTGGCGGAGGCCATGCGCCAGGTGTGCCGACGCCTTGAGGGCGCGTTCACGCTGGTCGCGGTGCACGCCGACGAGCCTGACGTGGTGGTGGGCGCGCGGCGCAACTCGCCGCTCGTCGTGGGCGTCGGCGAAGGGGAGTCCTTCCTCGCCTCCGACGTCGCCGCGTTCATCGCGCACACCCGCTCCGCGATCGAACTGGGCCAGGACCAGGTGGTCGAGCTGCGCCGGGACGGGGTGAGCGTCACCGACTTCGACGGGGCGCCGGCCGAGACCCGGGCCTACCACGTGGACTGGGACGCCTCGGCCGCCGAGAAGGGCGGCTACGACTACTTCATGCTGAAGGAGATCGCCGAGCAGCCGAAGGCGGTCGCCGACACCCTGCTCGGGCGGATCGACGCGGCGGGCTCGCTGACCCTGGACGAGCTGCGGATCCCGGACGCGGTGCTGCGGGAGGTCGACAAGGTCGTCGTCGTGGCGTGCGGGACGGCGTACCACGCCGGCATGATCGCGAAGCTCGCGATCGAACACTGGACCAGGATTCCGTGCGAAACGGAGCTGGCCAGCGAATTCCGCTACCGCGACCCGATCCTCGACCAGCGCACGCTCGTGATCGCCATCTCGCAGTCCGGCGAGACCATGGACACGCTGATGGCGCTGCGCCACGCACGGGAACAGGGCGCCAAGGTCCTCGCGATCTGCAACACCAACGGCTCGACCATCCCGCGGGAGTCGGACGCGGTGCTGTACACGCACGCGGGCCCCGAGGTCGCGGTGGCGTCGACCAAGGCGTTCCTCACCCAGCTCGTGGCCTGCTACCTCGTGGCCCTGTACCTCGGACAGGTGCGCGGAACGAAGTGGGGGGACGAGGTCCGGGCCGTGGTGCACGACCTCGCCGAGATCGCCCGCGAGGTCGACCGGGTGCTCGAAACCATGGAGCCCGTACGGGAGTTGGCGCGCTCGCTCGCCGACAAGAACACCGTGCTCTTCCTCGGGCGGCACGTCGGCTACCCGGTCGCGCTCGAAGGCGCGCTCAAGCTCAAGGAACTGGCGTACATGCACGCCGAAGGCTTCGCGGCCGGTGAGCTCAAGCACGGGCCGATCGCGCTCATCGAGCAGGACCTGCCGGTGGTGGTCGTGGTGCCCTCGCCCAGGGGCCGGTCCGTCCTGCACGACAAGATCGTGTCCAACATCCAGGAGATCCGGGCCCGGGGAGCGCGGACGATCGTGATCGCGGAGGAGGGCGACGAGGCGGTGGCGCCGTACGCCGACCACCTCATCCGGATTCCGGCCACGCCCACGCTGCTCCAGCCGCTCGTGGCGACCGTGCCGCTCCAGGTGTTCGCCTGTGAGCTGGCGACGGCGCGCGGCAATGAGGTGGACCAGCCGCGCAACCTCGCGAAGTCGGTCACCGTCGAATGATCATCGGGGTGGGGATCGACGTCGCCGAGATCGACCGGTTCGGGGAGTCGGTGGAGCGGACCCCCGCGATGCTCCAACGGCTGTTCGTGGAGAGCGAGTTGATACTGCCGAGCGGTGAGCGGCGCGGGATCGCCTCGCTGGCCGTGCGGTTCGCGGCGAAGGAGGCCCTCGCGAAGGCCCTTGGGGCTCCGGCGGGGCTCCACTGGACGGACGCGGAGGTGTACGTCGAGAAGAGCGGGCAGCCGCGGGTGCGGGTGCGGGGAACCGTGGCCGCACGCGCCGCGGAGCTCGGGGTCCGGCACTGGCATGTGTCGCTCAGCCATGACGCGGGAGTGGCGTCGGCGGTGGTGATCGCGGAGGGCTGACCTTGCCCCGCGCTGGCGGCGCGCGTCCGGAGCCTGTGGCGATGGCGGAGCGGGGTCCGGGCGGAGCCCCCGGTTTCGGGAAGGGGCGGGGTGAGGGAGAGTTGGCTTCATGCGTAGCGCCTACCGTGTCGAGACCGTCCGGGCCGCCGAGCGGGAGTTGATGGGGCGACTGCCCCACGGCGCGCTCATGCAGCGCGCCGCCGCCGGGCTCGCCGCCGCCTGTGCCGCGATGCTGGGGCGGGTCTACGGCGCCAGGGTCGTGCTGCTGGTCGGCAGCGGGGACAACGGCGGCGACGCCCTGTACGCGGGCGCCCGGCTGGCCCGCCGCGGCGCCGGAGTGAGCGCGGTACTGCTCGCCCCGGACCGCGCACACCCCGGCGGCCTCGCCGCACTGACCCGGGCGGGCGGGCGCGTCACCGACGATCCGTACGAGGTGCTCGCCGCCGCCGATCTCGTACTCGACGGCATCACCGGCATCGGCGGCCACGGCGGCCTGCGTCCCGACGCGGTGCCGGTCACGCGGGCCGCCCGCGGGTCGAACGCGCTGGTGGTCGCCGTCGATCTGCCCAGCGGCGTGGACGCGGGCACCGGTGAGGTGGCGGGCGAGGCGCTGCGGGCGGACGCGACGGTGACGTTCGGGGCGTACAAGCCGGGGCTGCTCATCGACCCCGCGCGGCAGTACGCGGGGGCCGTGCGGCTGATCCCCATCGGGCTCGACCTGCCGTCCGTACCGGATGCCGAGGCGCTCCAACACGCGGACGTGGCAGACCTGTTGCCCGCTCCGGCGGCCGAGAGCGACAAGTACCGGCGGGGCGTGGTCGGCGTCGTGGCCGGGTCGGCGCGCTACCCCGGCGCGGCGGTCCTCGCGGTGGCCGGTGCGCTGCGGGGCGGGGCCGGGGCCGTGCGGTACGTGGGGCCCGGCGCGGACGCGGTGATCGCGCGCTTCCCCGAGGCCCTGGTCTCGGACGGCTCGCCGGCGAAGGCCGGCCGGGTGCAGGCGTGGGTGGTCGGCCCCGGGCTCGGCGACGGCGCGGGCGTGGACGAGGTGCTGGCCTCGGACGTGCCGGTCCTGGTGGACGCGGACGGGCTGCGCGGTCTGGACCCCGAAGCGGTACGGGCCCGGTCGGCGGCCACCCTGCTCACGCCGCACGCGGGCGAGGCGGCGGCGCTGCTCGGGGTCCCGCGCGAGAAGGTCGAGGCCGAGCGGCTCGCGTCGGTGCGCGAGCTGGCGGCGCGGTACGGCGCGACGGTCCTCCTGAAGGGCTCCACCACGCTGGTCGCGGACGCCGAAGGCCCGGTCCGGGTCAACCCGACGGGCACCCCGTGGCTGGCCACGGCGGGCAGCGGCGACGTTCTGTCCGGCCTCGCGGGCTCCCTGCTCGCCACCGGCCTCGACGCCCGCGACGCGGGCTCGGCCGCGGCCTACCTCCACGGCCTGGCAGGCCGCCACGCCGCCGAGGGCGCCCCGACGACGGCGTACGCGGTGGCCGAGGCGCTGCCGGGCGTATGGCGAGACGTGACGGGCGGCTGACCGAGGGTCGCGCCTGCGTCGGGCTGGGGGCTGGCCGCGGGTCACGCCTGCCGGAGGTCGAGGGCTGACCGTGGGCCCACGCCTGCCGCGAGTAGGCCTCTCGCGGGGCGCGGCCAAGCGCTCCGGCGCAAGACGGCCCCCGTTCCGCGGGTAGCCGGTGGCTGATCGCGTACTTTCCGGCGCCGCTCATGGCGCGCGCTACCGCGCCGGACTTCGGCTGGGCCGCTCGGACACGGGGTCCCGTGTCACGAACCCGTCCACCCCCGGGTGACATCTGCCGCGCGGCTTCCGCGACACGCCCGGGGGGCGGGGTTTCCTACGCTCATGAGAAAAGAACATACGCGTACAAAGCGTCAGAAATGGGGGACCCGGGGGGTGGTGCTCGCGGCGGCGCTCGTGCTCGGGGCCGCCGGCCCCGCGTCGGGCGTCCCGCTGCCCCCGCCGCCCGGCATCCCCGCGCCGCCCGGCATCCCCGCGCCGCCCGGCATCCCGGCGCCGCCCCCGCCGGCGCCGGGAGGCACCGAGCCCGCGCCCTCCGACACGCTGGTGCCCGGAGTGCCGCTCGCGCAGGCGCCCCTCGACACCCCGGACCAGGCGCTGCCGCCGCTCGTGTACGAGCCCGGGGCCGCCGAGGACAGGGTCGAACCCGCCGCGGCGCCCGAGGGCGCGGACCGGCTCGTGGAGTACGTACCGCGGGAGGAACTCGGCGCCAAGCCCGGCAGCTGCACCACCAGGACCGGGCCACATCAGCGGGAGGTCGAACGCTGGCTCGGGCTCAAAGTGGACGGCAAGCAGTCCGCCGCGGACTGCGCCGCGATCCGCAAGTTCCAGCAGGCGCAGGGCATTCAGCCCACCATCGGCTTCGCGGGCCCGGTCACCTGGTCCCGGATGCAGTTCCTGTCGGCCCGCAAGAACCCCAACGCCGCGCACAAGTGCCCCGTGCGGGCGGGGCGGGTGGCCTGCGTGGACCTGACGCGGCAGCTGATGTGGGTGCAGACCGGCAAGAAGGTGACCTACGGTCCGGTGCCGATCCGCAGCGGGCGGGCCAGCCTGCCCACCCGGGCGGGCTGGCACAAGGTCTACTGGCGGCACAAGAACCACTGGTCGACCATCTACCACCAGTCCATGCCGTACGCCCAGTTCTTCGACGGCGGGCAGGCCTTCCACGCCATCTACCACAGCGTCTACACCACCGTCGGCAGCCAGGGCTGCGTGAACCTGAGCCTGGCCGACGCCCGCACGCTCTGGGACGCACTGCGTCAGGGCGACGCCGTCTATGTGTGGGGGCACCGGGAAGGCACCTGATCGCGTGTGTCCTGCGGCACAATCCGAGTCCCCGTGCGCTCTGAGAGACTTGGCGCGATGACCGCGAAGACACAGAACCCCGCCGGGCGCGCCCGCGCCGAGATCGACCTGGGCGCGCTGCGCGCCAACGTCCGTACGCTGCGGGCCTGTTCACCCGGCGCGCAGCTGATGGCCGTGGTGAAGGCGGACGCGTACGGGCACGGCGCGGTGCCGTGCGCCAGGGCGGCCAGGCAGGCCGGCGCGGCATGGACGGGCACCGCGACCCCGCAGGAGGCGCTGGCGCTGCGCGCGGCCGGGATCGACGGCCCGATGCTGTGCTGGCTGTGGACGCCCGGCGGCCCCTGGCGCGAGGCGATCGAAGCGGACATCGATGTCTCGGTGAGCGGGATGTGGGCGCTGCGCGAGGTCACCGACGCGGCCCGCGCCGCCGGGCGCACCGCCAGGATCCAGCTCAAGGCCGACACCGGGCTCGGCCGCAACGGCTGCCAGCCCGCCGACTGGCCGGAACTGGTCCATGCCGCGCTCGCCACCCCCGAGGTGACCGTCACCGGCCTGTGGTCGCACTTCGCGTGCGCCGACGAGCCGGGCCATCCCTCGATCGCGGCCCAGCTGTCCGTCTTCCAGGAAATGCTGGCCTTCGCCGAGAAGGCGGGCGTCACACCCGAGGTGCGGCACATCGCCAATTCCCCGGCCACGCTCACGCTCCCCGAGTCCCACTTCGACCTCGTGCGCACCGGCATCGCGATGTACGGCGTCTCCCCGGCCCCCGAACTCGGCACCTCGCAGGAGCTCGGGCTGCGGCCCGTCATGACGCTCGCCGCCTCGGTGGCGCTGACCAAGCAGGTTCCGGCGGGTCACGGCGTCAGTTACGGGCATCACTACGTCACCCGGGGCGAGACCACCCTCGGCCTCGTACCACTCGGGTACGCCGACGGCATCCCGCGGCACGCCTCGGGGCGCGGTCCGGTTCTGGTCGAAGGGAAAGTGCGTACCGCGGCGGGCCGCATTGCCATGGATCAGTTCGTGGTCGACCTTGAGGGGGACACGGTCGAGCCGGGCGCGGAGGCGATCCTGTTCGGGCCGGGGGAGCGCGGGGAGCCGACGGTGGAGGACTGGGCGCGGGCGGCCGACACCATCGGCTACGAGATCGTGACCCGGATCGGTTCGCGGGTGCCCCGGGTCTATGTGAACGAGTGTTCCGGCGACGAGTAGGACGAGCGAGAGCGGAGCGGCACGGTGAGCGAGACCAGCACGGGGGACGCCGTCGCATCCGCGGTCCAGGGTGCCCAGACGGCGGTGGGTAACTGGCGCGTGGCGGGGATCGCGGGCGCCGCGATAGGTGTGGTCGCGGCGGGCGCGGCGGCCGGCGTCGCCATAGAGCGGCTCACCGTCGGGCGCGGCATGCGCAAGAAGGCCCGTCTGGCGCTGGACGCGTCCGGCCCCTACGGTTCGTTGCGCGGGATGCCGGGCAAGGCGGTCGCCGACGACGGCACCGTCCTCTACTACGAGAGCGACGAGGTCGAGCCGGAGGCGGGCGCCAACGGCTCGCGCAAGCGCAGGCTCTTCGGACGCAAGCCCCCGGCCCCGGTCACCGTGGTCTTCTCGCACGGCTACTGCCTGAGCCAGGACTCCTGGCACTTCCAGCGGGCCGCGCTGCGCGGAGTGGTCCGCACCGTGCACTGGGACCAGCGCAGCCACGGCCGTTCCGACCGCGGCAAGGCCCAGCGCGAGGGCGTGCCGGTCGACATCGACCAGCTCGGCCGCGATCTGAAGGCCGTCATCGACGCGGCCGCACCGGACGGCCCGCTGGTCCTGGTCGGTCACTCCATGGGCGGCATGACGATCATGGCCCTGGCCGACCAGTACCCCGAACTGATCCGAGAGCGCGTGGTCGGCGTCGCCTTCGTCGGTACGTCGTCGGGCAAGCTCGGCGAAGTCAACTACGGGCTTCCGGTCGCCGGGGTCAACGCGGTGCGCCGGGTGCTGCCCGGGGTGCTCAAGGCGCTGGGTTCGCAGGCCGAGCTGGTGGAGCGCGGCCGGCGGGCCACGGCGGATCTCTTCGCCGGCATGATCAAGCGCTACTCGTTCTCCTCCAAGGACGTCGACCCGGCCATCGCCCGGTTCGCCGAGCGAATGATCGAGAGCACTCCGATCGACGTCGTCGCGGAGTTCTACCCGGCCTTCTCCGAGCACGACAAGGCCGCGGCCCTGCCTGTCTTCGCGGAGGTCCCGGTCCTGGTCCTGGCGGGCGAGAGCGATCTGGTGACCCCCAGCTCGCACAGCGAGGCCATCGCCGATCTGCTGCCCGACGCGGAGCTGGTCATAGTGCCGGACGCCGGGCATCTGGTGATGCTGGAGCACCCCGAGACGGTCACCGACCGCCTCGCCGACCTCCTGGCCCGGGTCGGCGCGGTCCCGCAGGCCGCTAACGTTGGGACGCATGGAAGCACCGCACAGCAGCCCGGCGGCTGACGCCGGCACCGGCATGACCCTCAACTCCCCTTCCGAAATGCAGGAGTTGGGCCGTCGCATCGCGAAACTGCTCCGTCCCGGCGACCTCGTGATGCTCACGGGAGAGCTCGGCGCGGGCAAGACGACCCTGACCCGCGGCCTCGGTGAGGGCCTCGGGGTGCGGGGTGCCGTGACGTCGCCCACTTTCGTCATCGCCCGCGTCCACCCCTCCCTGGTCGGCGGACCCGCGCTGGTGCACGTCGACGCGTACCGCCTCGGCGGAGGGCTCGACGAGATGGAGGACCTCGACCTCGACGTGTCGCTGCCCGAGTCCGTGGTCGTCGTGGAGTGGGGCGAGGGGAAGGTCGAAGACCTCTCGGAGGACCGGCTCCAGGTGCTGATCGACCGCGTGGTGGGCGAGACCGACGACGACCGCAGGACCGTCACGGTCACCGGAATCGGGCCCCGCTGGGCGGACGCGGGAGTCGAGAGCCTCTGAGGACGCGCCTCGGGCGGGGCCGGAGTGCGCCGTACATTCCGACAAGCCGTCGGCAAAATGTTGCGCGGGCCGCACCAGGCGTGGTCACATGGAGACAGAGACCTGGTTAGGTCTACCTAACCGCGCCTTCTTCCGCAGCCTCAGGAGGCCGCCATGACCGTGCCGGAACGCGAAGCGAAGCCGCAGGCCCCGCGGGGCGTCCCGGCGCCGCTCGGGGTGTCGATACACGATCTGCTCGCCTCGTGCGCCGCGGCCAGCGCGGTGTCGACCCCACCACGCGAGAGCGCCCCGAAGACGACCACCGAGGACGACGCCCGCAAGGACGCGGCGTAGCTCTATCGAGTGTTCGTCGGGGCGGTCGGACGCGCGATTACGGGACGACGACGACCTTCGAGTTGACGGTCGCGAACGTCCACATCGCGTTGCCGTCCGCCCGCTTCATGCGGATGCCGCCGGTCTTCTTCTCCGTCTTGGGGCTCGCCATCGAGCCGTCGACCGCCGCGCTGAAGCCGATCGCCACGTTCTCGCTGCTCGCGAACCGCACCACGTGCTCGACGGCCACCCCGTCCGAGCCCGTGACGTTGCCCGAACGCGAGGTCACGACGTAGGTGCCCGGCTTCGGGCTGATCGTGGACGGCATGACCTCGAAGGTCTTCGGCGTCTTCGTCACGCCCACCAGCCACACCCGCTTCGCGCCGAGCGCGTACACGACCCGTACGCCGGTGCCCGAGTTGGCCGGCACCGAGAGGTCGACCCTGTTGTTGGGCGAGCCCGCGGCCGGTGCCTTCGATGGCTTCACGGAAGGGGACGCGCTGGTACCGGGGGCCGCGAGGTCCGCGGCCCGCGGTGCGCTCGCCGAGGCCTGGAAGGCGAGGAAGCCGACCACCGCGAGAGCGGCCACGGTGATCGCGGCCACGAATCCCGAGCTGCTCCGTGCCACCTGGGCTTCCCCTTTCGTACGTACGTGCATGTCTACGGTCATACCTGCGGCTGACGGTAGCAGCAGGTGATGCCTTGGGCGGGACGCCGTGCCTCCGCCGCCTTGGTCGTAGGCTGTTCGCGTGCTCTTGCTCGCCGTTGATACCGCCACCCCCGCCGTCACCGTCGCCCTGCACGACGGCACCGCCGTCGTCGCCGAGTCCAGTCAGGTCGACGCCCGCAGGCACGGGGAGCTGCTGCTGCCCGCCGTCGAGCGGGTGCTCGCCGAGGCCGGCCTGAAACTGGACGCCGTGACGGACCTGGTCGTCGGGGTCGGACCCGGCCCGTACACCGGGCTGCGGGTCGGCCTGGTCACCGCGGCGACCTTCGCCTCCGTGCTCGGCGTCCCCGTCCACGGCCTGTGCACCCTGGACGGACTCGCCTACGCCTCCGGCATCGAGGAGCCCTTCGTGGTCGCGACCGACGCCCGCCGCAAGGAGGTGTACTGGGCTAGATACGACGACTTCCGTACCCGCGCGGGCGAGCCCGCCGTCGACCGGCCCGGCGAGATCGCCGAGGAGCTGAGCGGACTGCCCGTCGTCGGAGCGGGCGCCGTCCTCTACCCGGAGGCGTTCCCCGACGCGCGTGGCCCCGAGCACCAGTCGGCGGCGGCGCTCGCCGCGCTCGCGGCCCACAAGCTGGCCCAGGGCTCGGAGTTCCTGCCGCCGACCCCCCTCTACCTGCGCCGCCCGGACGCCCAGGTGCCCAAGAACTACAAGGTGGTCACCCCCAAGTGACCCAGGCCCACCCGTCGCCCGGCCACTGCCCCGCACCGACACCGGTGCGCGGCGGCCCCCGTCCGTCGCTGCGCGAGATGCGCTGGTGGGACATCGCGCCCGTGCTCGACCTCGAACACGACCTCTTCCCCGAGGATGCCTGGTCGGCGGGGATGTTCTGGTCCGAGCTCGCCCACGCGCGCGGGCCCGGCGCCACCCGCCGCTATGTGGTCGCCGAACAGGACGGCCGCCTCGTCGGCTACGCCGGACTCGCCGCGGTCGGCGGCCTCGGCGACGTCCAGACCATCGCCGCGGCCCGCGACCAGTGGGGCACCGGGCTCGGCGCCCGCCTCCTGACCGACCTGCTCAAGCACGCCACCGCCTTCGAGTGCGACGAGGTCCTGCTCGAAGTGCGCGTGGACAACACCCGGGCCCAGAAGCTCTACGAGCGCTTCGGCTTCGAGCCCATCGGCTTCAGGCGCGGCTACTACCAGCCGGGCAACGTCGACGCGCTCGTGATGCGACTGACCGTCCAAGGAACAGAAGAGACTGACTGATGGCTGCTGACGAACCGCTCGTACTGGGCATCGAGACCTCCTGCGACGAGACCGGCGTCGGCATCGTGCGCGGGACGACGCTGCTCGCCGACGCCGTGGCCTCCAGCGTGGACACGCACGCCCGGTTCGGCGGCGTGGTCCCCGAGATCGCCTCGCGGGCCCACCTCGAAGCGATGGTGCCGACCATCGAACGCGCCCTGAAGACCGCCGGGATCTCCGCGCGTGACCTCGACGGCATCGCGGTCACCGCGGGCCCCGGGCTCGCCGGCGCGCTGCTCGTCGGCGTCTCGGCCGCCAAGGCGTACGCGTACGCGCTGAACAAGCCGCTGTACGGGGTCAACCACCTCGCCTCGCACATCTGCGTCGACCAGTTGGAGCACGGGCCGCTGCCCGAGCCGACGATGGCGCTGCTCGTCTCCGGCGGCCACTCCTCGCTGCTGCTCGCCCCCGACATCACCGCCGACGTCCGCCCCATGGGGGCCACCATCGACGACGCGGCGGGCGAGGCCTTCGACAAGATCGCCCGGGTGCTGAACCTCGGCTTCCCCGGCGGCCCGGTCATCGACCGGCTGGCCAAGGAGGGCGACCCGACGGCGATCGCGTTCCCGCGCGGCCTGACCGGTCCGCGCGACCCGGCGTACGACTTCTCCTTCTCCGGCCTCAAGACCGCGGTGGCCCGCTGGATCGAGGCCAAGCGGAACGCGGGCGAGGAGGTTCCGGTGCGCGATGTCGCCGCGTCCTTCCAGGAGGCCGTGGTGGACGTGCTGACCCGCAAGGCGGTACGGGCCTGCAAGGACGAGGGCGTCGACCACCTGATGATCGGCGGCGGGGTCGCGGCCAACTCCCGCCTGCGGGCGCTCGCCCAGGAGCGCTGCGAGCGGGCCGGGATCCGGCTGCGGGTGCCGCGCCCCGGTCTGTGCACGGACAACGGCGCGATGGTCGCGGCCCTCGGCGCCGAGATGGTGGCGCGCAACCGGTCCGCCTCCGACTGGGAGCTCTCGGCGGACTCCTCGCTGCCGGTGACCGAGCCGCACGTGCCCGGCGAGGCGCACGCGCACAGCCACGACCACGACCACGTGCACGAGGTCAGCAAGAAGAACCTGTACTCATGACCGTCGCGCTGATGTGGGAGGCCCGCGCCGCCGAGGGGCGCGGCGCCGCACTCCTCGCCTGGGTGCGGGAGCGGCCCGTGGCCGGTTCGCCACTGCGCCGCGAGATCATGCGCGCGCCCGGCGACCGGGTCCTCGTCATCACCTGGTGGGACGCCCCGTACGACGCGGAACTGCCCGAACTGCCCGATCCGGCAGGGGAGTTGGTGGCACGGCCGGTGCACCGCTGGCGTTTCGAGCCGGTGGACTGACGGGTCTGCCCGATCGCTGAATGATCGACTGCTGACTGGCCACCGTCTGACCGCTGACTGGTCACCACCTAACCACCGGTGACCAACGGCTGATCATTTAAAGCAACCTTGTGACTGTTTCTGGCATCAACCTCTCTGCAGGTGATGACTGAAAACGGACATGGGGTTGGCTCGTGCGCAAGAAGGCAATCGGTCGCAAGAAGGCGGTCGGTGCGGCTCTGTTCGGGCTTCTGATGGTCGCGGGCTGCTCGTCCGGCGGTGGCTCGGGCAGCGCGCCGTCCGCGTCCGCCCCGTCCGGTCAGGTCGGCGGCAAGCCGTCCGCGTCCCCGGGCGCCGACGGGGCCGACGGCGCGGCCGCGTACAGCAAGTGGGGGCTCAAGCCGTTCGCCGCACCGCCCGCGCCGCCGGCCGAGAAGCCGGTGAAGGCGAAGCCCGGCGAGGTGCCGGTGGTGAGCGACATCCCCACCAAGGACAAGATCGTCTTCGTGACGTTCGACGACGGGGCCGAGAAGGACCCCAAGTTCGTCGAGATGATGCGGGACCTGAAGGTCCCCTTCACGATGTTCCTGACCGACGACATCATCCGCAGCGACTACGGCTACTTCAAGCCGCTCCAGGAGCTCGGCAACTCCATCGAGAACCACACGCTCTCGCACCCCAACCTGCGCACGCTCGGCGCGGCCGCGCAGAAGAACGAGATATGCACCCAGGAGCAGAAGCTGGGCAAGGAGTACGGCAAGGTGCCCCGGCTGTTCCGGCCCCCGTACGGCAACTGGAACGAGAACACCCGGACGGCGGCCAAGGCCTGCGATCTCCAGGCGATCGTGTTGTGGCGCGAAACGATGCAGATAACCAACATGCAGTACCAGCGCGGCGACAAGAAGCTGCACCCGGGCGACATCATCCTGGCGCACTTCCGCGGCCCCAAGGAGCTCAAGGGCACCTCCATGACGGAGATGACGGCCAACATGCTCCGCCACATCCAGGAGCAGGGCTTCACGGTGGCCCGCCTGGAGGACTACGTCTGAGCGGTGTCCGGGTCTGTCGGGCCCGACGGGCGCGCGAAAGAATCTTGGGCGGATTTCCCGGGTGGTGTCGATCGCGGCGGCCCCCGTTCGACGTATGAGTGAGAGGCGGGGAACGGTCCCCGCACCGCACGCACCACGCACAGAACGGAGACGGCCATGCCGCGCTACCTGACGATGGTCCGCATCGACGAGAACAACGCCCCCGCGGGCGGCCCCAGCCCCGAGCTCATGGAGCGGATGGGCGAACTGATCGGCGAGATGACCAAGGCCGGTGTCCTCCTCGACACCGCGGGCCTCAGGCCGTCCGCCGAGGGCACCCGGGTCCGCTGGAACGCCGACGGGCTCGCGGTCACCGACGGTCCGTTCACCGAGTCCAAGGAGGTCGTGGGCGGTTACGCGATCATCCAGGCCAAGGATCAGGCGGAGGCCGTGGAGTGGGCGAGGCGGTTCGTGCAGATCCACGAGGTGGAGTGGGACGTCACCTCGGAGGTGCGGGAGATCGCCGAGGGCTGACCTCCGCCCGCCGGAGCGGCCGGGGCCGGGGCCTGGCTTCCCGGTCCCAGTTCCCCGGCTCCCTGGCTCCCGGCCCGGCCCCCGGCCCCCGACTCCGCGGGAAATGTTGCCGCCCGCCAGCCGTGGTGATCTGCTGGGACGGCCGGGCCGCAGCGAGGAGGCGGGGCTCCCGGGCCGCACGGCGATGAGTTCCGCGCGCGGTTCCGGTCCACCTGTCGATGCCGCCCGCACCGGGCGGCAACGGCAAGGAGGCCGACGATGACCGCGAAGATCACCCAGAAGATCACCCCCTTCCTCTGGTTCGACACCCAGGCCGAGGAGGCCGCCAACCACTACGTCGCCATCTTCGGCGGCGACTCGCGCATCGTGGGGATCACCCGCTACACCGCGTCGGCCCCCGGTGAGACCGGCTCGGTCATGACGGTCGACTTCGAGCTCGCCGGCCAGCACTTCATCGCGCTCAACGGCGGCCCGCAGTTCTCCTTCACCGAGGCGGTCTCGCTCGCGGTGGCCTGCGAGGGCCAGGAGGAGATCGACCGGTTCTGGGCGCTGCTGTCCGAGGGCGGCGAAGAGGGGCCGTGCGGCTGGCTGAAGGACAAGTACGGGCTCAGCTGGCAGGTCGTCCCCGCCGAGCTGCCCGAGCTGCTCGGCCGGGACCAGGAGAAGACCGATCGGGTCATGGCGGCCGTCATGGGCATGAAGAAGCTGGACGTCCAGGCGATGCGGGACGCCTGAACGCGCCGGGGCCCGGCCCACGTCCTACCCTGAGGGCGCCGCGGGCAGCCGGCCCGCGCGGGGAGGGGATCATGAGCAGGACCAGTGCGTGGGTCGCCGGGGTGGAGATGCCCGGCGGACGGGCTGCCGAGGCCGCGCGGACGGTGTGCGCCGAGTACGCCGACGAGGCGCTGTACCACCACTCCATGCGGTCGTACGTCTTCGGCGCCGCCTATGCCAAGGAGCGCCAACTCGCCTTCGACGCCGAGCTGTTCTACGTCTCCGCGCTCCTGCACGACCTCGCGCTGACCCCGCCCTTCGACAGTCACGCCCTGCCCTTCGAGGAGGCCGGCGGTCATCTCGCCCGGGTCTTCACGGCGGGGCTCGGCTGGGACGCGGCGCGGCGGGACCGGGCGGCCGAGATCATCGTGCTGCACATGCGGGACGACGTGTCCGCGGAGCAGGACGTGGAGAGCCACCTCCTCCAGATCGGCACGACCGCCGACGTCTCCGGCGGCGGACTCGGCGCCTTCGACCCGGAGTTCCGGGCGGAGCTGCTGCACCACCACCCGAGGGCCGGGTTCGGCGCCGCCTTCGTCGCCCTCTTCCGCGAGCAGGCCGCACGCAAGCCGGCGTGCGTGGCGGCCACGCTGGTCGCGGGCGGCTGGCCGGAGCGCGTCGCGGCCAACCCGCTCGAACAGGGGTGAGGGGCCGGCGAGCGGACCACCGTGCCGTCGGGGCCGCCGACGGACGATCCCAGCCATCGGGTCCGGCCGGGACCGAGGCTGCGCGGCGGGGCCCTTCGCGGCACCGCTAATCTCTGCCGCATGTCGTCCCGTTCGCCGCTTCCGCCGCCCCCGCCTCCGGTCGAGATACGCGCCTGGCGCGACCGCAACGCGCTGCTCGCCGACCGGGCGCAGGTCCTGGACGCCCTGGTCAAGGCGTACTTGGGGGCCGGGCGGCTCGGGCTGCTCTGGCTGTGGGCGGCGCTCTTCGCGCTCGGCTGGTCGCTGGTCGGCGCGGCGCTCACCTCCCTCACCGACGTCCTCACCGCGATCGTCGGCGGAGTACTCCTGGTGCTCGGACTCTCGGTGATGATACCCACCGGCCTGGCCGTCGGGTTCGGGCTGCGCAAGGACCGCCGGATCCATGAACTACTGTGCCAGTGGGGCGAGTTGGACCGCGACCCGGTGCTCGACCGCAACCTGCGCAGGCCCGGCCTGAACCTGGCCTGGCTGCTGCCCTCGACCGTGCTGTGCGGGGTCGGCCTCGTCGTCTGTCTGGTGCTGCCCGCGAGCGCCGACCCGCGCCACGACACCTACGCCGTCGTCGTCTACGGCATGGGTCTCGGCCTCATCTGCTGGCTGACCGGACTGATCGGCGTGGTGAAGGCCGCCGCGCACCGGCGCTGGGTGCTGCGCTCCCTGGCCCGCGGTGTACGCCGCTGAACCGCGTCCTATCCTGGGGATGTCGCCGCGGACCGGCGGTGACACAACCGGGGGAAGGACGGCCGACATGGCCTGGTACTGGTGGATTCTGGTCGTCTTCTGGATGGGCGGCTTCGGCTGGGCGATAGACAACGCCCGCACGGCGCTGCGCACCCGGCACGAGCGCAAGATGGAGCGCCTGGAGGCGGCCAAGCAGGAGCGGCTCGCCCTCGAAGCCGCCAACAAGGCGCCCGAGCCGGTCTGCGGCTGCACCCATCACCTCGCCAAGCACGACAAGCAGGGCAAGTGCCACGAGCGGGTCGAGGTCCCGGTCGCCTGGGACGAGAACAAGAAGCCGCTGCGCTTCGAATCAGCCCAGTGCAACTGCCAGCAGTACGTGGGTCCTCAGCCGCTCTCCCAGGTGTACGCGGACGAGCTGACCGACCTCAACTAGGCGCTGCGCGGGGCGCGTTCGTCGGTTCGGGCGGCCGCGGCGTTTTGCGCGGTTCCCCGCGCCGAGCCCCAGGGGCGCGGTCGGCTACGGGCGTGGTACCGGCCTTCCGATCAGCATCGTCGGGGCGCCCGCCACCCGGGTCAGGAAGACCGTGGCCGAATTCGGGCCCTGGGGCTTCACCTTGCGGCGGACCTCCTCCGGCTCCACGGCCGAGCCGCGCTTCTTCACCGTCAGGACACCCACCTCGCGCTCGCGCAGCAGGGCCTTCAACTTCTTCATGTTGAACGGGAGTTGATCGGTGATCTCGTACGCCGAGGTGTACGGCGACGCGTACGGCTCGTCGCTCGTGACGTACGCGATCGTCTCGTCGATCAGCCGACCGCCGCACCGCCGGACGATCTCGGCGACCAGATGGGCGCGGATGACGGCGCCGTCCGGCTCGTACAGATAGCGGCCGACCGGGCCCACCGGCGGGGCGGCGAGCGGGGCGGGCGCCGACAGGGCGGCGGCCGAGGGCAGCAGGGTGGCGCGGACCGCGCCCGGGGCCACGCCGGTGCCGAACCACAGCACCGCTTCCTTCACGTCGCCCCCGTCCGAGATCCACTCCGCCTCGGCCTGCGGCGGGATCGCCTCGTGCGGGATGCCGGGGGCGATCTTCAGGGCGGCGAACGGCGCCTTCAGGGCCGCCGTGACGGCCCACGAGAGCGGCGGGGAGTACGCCTCGGGGTCGAAGATCCGCCCGCCCGTCGCCCGACCACCGCCCCTCACCGACGCGCTTCGCGCGGCCCCGCCCTGTCTGCCGCCCCGCCGCGCCGGGTCCACGAACACGGCGTCGTACGGGCTCGTGTCGATGTCGGTCACATCCGCGCAGCGCACCTCGATCAGGTCCGCGAGGCCCAGCGCCTGAGCGTTGGCGCGGGCGACGGCCGCCGTCAGCGGGTCGCGGTCGACCGCGAGGACACGGATCCCGGCGCGCGCGAGCGCGAGGGCGTCCCCGCCGATGCCGCAGCACAGGTCCGCGACACCGCGTACGCCGCGCGAGGCGAACACCCGCGCGCGATGGGCGGCGACCGAGGCGCGGGTCGACTGCTCGACGCCGTTCGGGGTGAAGAACATCCGGTGCGCGTCCTCGGCACCGAACTTCGCCACCGCCCGCTGCCGCAGCCGCGCCTGCCCGAGCGCCGCCGACACCAGGTCCGCGTCGTGCTCGCGGCGCAGCCGGGTGGCCACCGCCAGCTCCTGGGACGGGTCGTACTCCCGCAGTGAGGCGAGCAGGGCGCGGCCTTCGCCGGTCAGCAGGAGGGAGAAGGTGTCGAGGTCGTTCACCCCGCCATTGTCGTCCAGTCGCCGGGCCGCTGTGGGCCAGGCGGGCGACGGTGCGCCCGTGGTGGCGGTGTCGTGCGGCTCGCGCGGCGCGGTCCTGACAGGATGCGGCGCCATGCAGCTAGTAGGACAAAAGGGGAAATCCCGAACATCACTCACCAAGGCCGTCTGGGCCGCCGCGGCGCTCGCCGCCGCCCTGCTCGCCTCCGGGTGCGCCGCCGACGACGCCGGAACCGGTCAGCACGGCGCCCCGGCCGCCAAGGGGCCGGCCGGCTCCCTCACCGGATACTCCGAGCAGCTCAAACACGCCGAGGCCGCCCGGCTCGCGGCGGTCAAGAAGTGGGGGCTCGCCAAGCCGCCGCTGCTCGCGCCCCCGGCGCCCGCCGTCAAGCCGAGGATCACCAACCGACCGGGGTTCGAGACCGACGGGGGAGACTCGCTGCCGCCCGTCTTCACCACCGTGCCGACCAAGGACAAGATCGTCTTCCTGACGATCGACGACGGCGCGGACAAGGACCCCCAGTTCCTGAAGATGATGCAGGAACTCCGCATCCCGTACACGGCGTTCCTCAGCGACTACCTCGTCAAGGACAACCACGCGTACTTCAAGAAGATGCAGAGCCTCGGGGTCACGCTCAACAACCACACCCTCAACCACCGCTACATGCCCGCGCTCTCCTACGACGAGCAGCGGCACGAGATCTGCGACCAGCAGGACAAGATCGGCCAGTGGGCGGGTGAGCGGCCCAAGCTGTTCCGGCCGCCGTACGGCAACTACAACGAGGACACCCTCAAGGCCGCCCAGTCGTGCGGGATCAAGGCCGCGCCGCTGTGGGCGGAGGAGGCCTTCACCGATCACATGGAATGGCGCGAGTGGGACCGCGACCTGCACCCCGGCGACATCATCCTCACCCACTTCCGCGGACCCCAGGACTGGAACGGCACCATGGGCGACATGGTCCGGCAGGTGATGAAGGTGATCACCGACAAGGGGTACGCGGTAGCCCGGCTGGAGGACTACGTATGACCGGAGCCGGGGATCCGGCATGAACCGCGCGCACCGGCCGCGGGCCGCCCCTGGGAGGGCGGACCGCGGCCGGTGGGCTGTCCGGGGGCGCTTGGCGGGCCGTCACACAGCCCCGCGGAATCCGCCGCGTCGGTGCGAGATTGGCACTCCGCTTGACCGAGTGCTAATCGCCGTCCTAGTCTCGCTTCTGGCACTCCCCACTGGAGAGTGCCAACACAGCGACGGGCAGGTCCGGCACCCGCGACGACGGATCCACCTGGTCGCCACCCAAACAGTTAACCCCGTGAGATCTCCGAAGGGGGAGACCGGATCGTGACGACCACCAGCTCCAAGGTTGCCATCAAGCCGCTCGAGGACCGCATTGTGGTCCAGCCGCTCGACGCCGAGCAGACCACGGCCTCCGGCCTGGTCATTCCGGACACCGCCAAGGAGAAGCCCCAGGAGGGCGTCGTCCTGGCCGTTGGTCCGGGCCGCTTCGAGAACGGCGAGCGTCTGCCGCTCGACGTCAAGGTCGGCGACATCGTGCTGTACAGCAAGTACGGCGGCACCGAGGTGAAGTACAACGGCGACGAGTACCTCGTCCTCTCGGCTCGCGACGTGCTCGCGATCATCGAGAAGTAATTCACCTCGAAGCGAATGCTTTGAGTCTGCGCCCCTGGTCACCCCGCTGATTGCCGGGCGGCGAGGGGCGCAGTTTCGTTAACCCGAGTTTTCCGAGAGGGCTGAACCGCTCCCATGGCGAAGATCCTGAAGTTCGACGAGGACGCCCGTCGCGCCCTTGAGCGCGGCGTCAACAAGCTTGCCGACACGGTGAAGGTGACGATCGGCCCCAAGGGCCGCAACGTCGTCATCGACAAGAAGTTCGGCGCTCCCACCATCACCAACGACGGTGTCACCATCGCGCGCGAGGTCGAGCTCGACGACCCGTACGAGAACCTGGGCGCCCAGCTCGTCAAGGAGGTGGCGACCAAGACCAACGACATCGCGGGTGACGGCACCACCACCGCGACCGTGCTGGCCCAGGCGCTGGTGCGCGAGGGTCTGCGCAACGTCGCCGCCGGCGCCTCCCCGGCCGCCCTGAAGAAGGGCATCGACGCCGCGGTCAAGGCCGTGTCCGAGGAGCTCCTCGCGACCGCCCGTCCGATCGAGGACAAGACCGACATCGCCGCCGTCGCCGCGCTGTCCGCCCAGGACAAGCAGATCGGCGAGCTCATCGCCGAGGCCATGGACAAGGTCGGCAAGGACGGTGTCATCACCGTCGAGGAGTCCAACACCTTCGGTGTGGAGCTCGAGTTCACCGAGGGCATGGCCTTCGACAAGGGCTACCTGTCGCACTACATGGTCACCGACCAGGAGCGTATGGAGGCCGTCCTCGACGACCCGTACATCCTGATCAACCAGGGCAAGATCTCCTCGATCCAGGACCTGCTGCCGCTCCTGGAGAAGGTCATCCAGGCCGGCTCCTCCAAGCCGCTCCTGATCATCGCCGAGGACGTCGAGGGCGAGGCGCTCTCCACCCTGGTCGTCAACAAGATCCGCGGCACGTTCAACGCCGTGGCCGTCAAGGCTCCCGGCTTCGGCGACCGTCGCAAGGCGATGCTCCAGGACATGGCCACCCTCACCGGTGCCACCGTCATCGCCGAAGAGGTCGGCCTCAAGCTGGACCAGGCCGGTCTTGAGGTGCTCGGCAGCGCCCGTCGCGTGACCGTCACCAAGGACGACACCACCATCGTCGACGGTGGCGGCAACTCCGGTGACGTCGAGGGCCGCATCGCCCAGATCAAGGCCGAGATCGAGTCCACGGACTCCGACTGGGACCGCGAGAAGCTCCAGGAGCGCCTCGCGAAGCTGGCCGGCGGCGTGTGCGTGATCAAGGTCGGCGCCGCCACCGAGGTCGAGCTCAAGGAGCGCAAGCACCGTCTGGAGGACGCCATCTCCGCGACCCGCGCCGCGGTCGAGGAGGGCATCGTCTCCGGTGGTGGCTCCGCCCTGGTGCACGCCGCCAAGGTCCTGGAGGGCAACCTCGACAAGACCGGCGACGAGGCCACCGGTGTCGCCGTCGTGCGCCGCGCCGTCGTCGAGCCGCTGCGCTGGATCGCCGAGAACGCCGGTCTTGAGGGCTACGTCATCACCTCCAAGGTGAGCGAGCTGGACAAGGGCTTCGGCTTCAACGCCGCGACCGGTGAGTACGGCGACCTGGTCAAGGCCGGCGTCATCGACCCGGTCAAGGTCACCCGCTCCGCCCTGGAGAACGCCGCCTCCATCGCCTCCCTGCTGCTCACGACCGAGACCCTGGTCGTCGAGAAGCCGGCCGAGGAGGAGCCCGAGGCCGGTCACGGCCACGGTCACGGCCACAGCCACTGACGGCCCCGCACCACGCGTGAAGGCCCCCGCTCCCGCCATCGGCGGGGCGGGGGCCTTCCCCGTTTCCGGGAGGTGTCGGCGCCTCAGCCCCCGATGCCCAACTGCCGCATCAGCTTCATGGCGTCGTAGTGCCACCAGCCTTCCTGGATCCTGTCGTTCTTGAACCGGAAGATCGTGGTGCCGGTCATGCTGACCTGCTTGCCGGTGGCCGGGACGCCCCTGAAGTCGCCCGTGTGGGTGCCGTTCAAGGTCCACAGCGTCACCACGTCGTCGCCCTCGCAGATCTGCCGGTCGAGTTCGAAGGCGAAGTCGAAGGCCGACCGCCATCCGGCGACGTCGTTGCGGATCTTGTCGGAGCCGACGACCGTGTCCTGCTCCTTGAGGATGTCGTGGTCGGCGTAGTCGTCCGCGAACACCTCGCCGATGGCGTCGAGGTTGCCGCCCGAGGCGATCTCGTGGAAGAACCGGCGAGCTGTTGTAGCGTTCAACTGGTCGTTGCGCACCACATCCAGGTCCATGAAGGTGGGCATGTCGTCGCAGAGCGCCACCATCTCCTCGAAGATCCGGTTGGTCTCGGGGAGGTTCGAGTTCGCCATCGCCTCCTCGTACGAGGGGAATTCGATGATCTCGATGTAGTGGGACCCGTCGGAGCGGTCCTTGCCTATGAGGCTGTGCGAGGCGGTCCGCCTGCCCTTGGTCTGTGCGATCCACCGGTCCATGAGCTGGTCCAGGTCACTGAACCGCTGGGTTTTGAAGTCGATTACCTGCGTGAAAGTCATGACTCCTCCCGACTGGATGTGGGCGGGACACATCCATTTTAATGAGATTTGACCCATTTGCGCGCAGGGGCGACGGCTCACGCCGAGTGGCGCAGAGTCGCCGGGAGTACGGGGTCCGCGAACGGCACCCCGGCCGCGAACCGCTCCACCTCGTCCAGCGCCCGGTCCGCCATCCGGTGCAGCTCGTTGCCGAGCGAGCCCGCGATGTGCGGGGTGAGCAGCACGTTGGGCAGGTCGTACAACGGGCTCTCGCGGGGCGGGAGTTCGGGGTCGGTGACGTCCAGGACCGCGTGCAGGCGGCCCGTGAGCAGCTCGCCGAGCAGGGCGGCCTCGTCCACCAGGGAGCCGCGCGCGGTGTTGATCAGGGTGGCACCCGCCGGCATCAGGGCCAGCTGGCGCGCGCCGATCATGCGGTACGTGTCGGGCAGCTGCGGCGCGTGCACGGAGACGATGTCCGAGCGGGCGCAGAGGACGTCGAGCGAAACCGGCTCGACGCCGAGGGAGGCCGCTTCGGCGGCGCTGACGTACGGGTCGTACAGCAGGACCTCGAAATCGAAGGGGCGCAGCAGCTCGATCACCCGGCGGCCGATGCGGGAGGCGCCGACCAGGCCGACCGTGCGGCGGTAGTTGCCGGTGGCGCCGGTCCCGATCGGCCACGGGGGAGTGGTGCGCAGCGCGGCGTAGTTCCGGGCCGCGGCGAGGACGTTCTTGCCCGCGAAGAGGATCGCGGCCAGCGTGTACTCGGCGACCGGCAGCGCGTTCGCCGCCGCCGCGGACGTCACCGCGATGCCGCGCTCCCAGCAGGCGTCCGTGATGTGGTGCTTGACCGAGCCCGCCGCGTGGACGACCGCGCGCAGCTTGGGGGCCGTGTCGAGGACGGCCGCGGTGAGCGGGGGCGCGCCCCAGCAGGTGAGCAGGACCTCGGCCGTGGCGAGGGCGGCGGCGACGGGCGGGGCCGGAGCGGCGAGGTCGTGCGCGACGAGGTACGGGTCGGTGCGGGCGAGGTCCGCCAGCCGGGCGCGGTGCCGGTCGGCAAGGAGGCGGTCCGCGATGCCGGGGCCCATCGCGAGAAGCAGCGTGGGCCGGTTGTCAGTGGCGTGGGGCATGGTTGAACTCGGGCTCCTCACGAGGCGCTGGCGCAAGCGTAACGGGGGGCGGGGGCCGGTCATTTGAGGCTGCCCGCGGCGAGTCCGGCCTTCCAGTGCCGCTGGAGGGAGACGAAGGCGACGACCAGGGGGATGACGGCGAGGAGGGAGCCGGTGACGACGAGCGGGTAGTAGCTCGGTTCGGCATGGGTGTTGCTGTTCCACGCGTACAGACCGAGGCTCAGAGGGAAGAGCTTCTGGTCGCTGAGCATGACCAGGGGGAGGAAGAAGTTGTTCCAGATCGCGGTGAACTGGAAGAGGAAGACGGTCACGAAGCCCGGCATCACCATGCGCAGACCGATCGACCAGAACGTGCGCAGCTCGCCCGCCCCGTCGATACGGGCGGCCTCCAGGGCCTCGTCGGGGATGTAGCTCGCGCTGAACACCCGGGACAGATAGACGCCGAACGGGTTGACCAGGACCGGGATCAGCACCGACCAGTACGTGTTGACCAGGCCGACCTTGCTGGCGAGCAGATACATGGGCAGCGCGAGCGCCGTGGTGGGCACGAGCACCCCGAGCAGCACCACGCCGAACAGCTTCTCCTTGCCGCGGAAGGCGTACTTGTCGAAGGCGTACCCCGCGGCGACGCTGACCAGCGCGCAGACGGCGGCCCCGCCGCCCGCGTACAGAAGGGAGTTGAGGTACCAGCGGAAGTAGACGCCGTCGTTGTACGCGGCGAGCTGCGACAGGTTGTGGCCGAGGTCGAAGCCCTTGAAGGAGAAGGCCTCGCCGGACAGCAGCCCGCCGGAATCCTTGGTGGCGGCCGTGACCAGCCACACCAGAGGGAAGAGGGTGTAGAGCACGGAGAGCAGCAGCGTGCCGTTGACCGCTGTCCGCGACAGCCAGCGGCTGGGGGCCCGGCGGGCCGTGCCCGTACGGGAGGGGGAGCCGTCCCCGGCGCGCACGGCGGTGTTCGGCCCGGCCACGGTCGGGGAGGTCATGCCTTGGCGCCCTTCCGGTTGGTGAGGCGGGTGACGACGAAGGAGAGCAGCGCCGCGGTGAGCGCGAGGAGCACGGCCGAGGCGGCGGCGAGACCGTAGTCGTTGCGGCTGAACGCGGCGGTGTAGGCGTACATGTTGGGCGTCCAGGTGGTGGTGACCGTGGAACTGCCGCCCTGGTTGAGGATCAGCGGCTCGGTGAAGAGCTGGAGCGAGCCGATGACGGTGAACAGGCAGACCATCACCAACGAGGCGCGGATCAGCGGGAGTTTGATGCCGAACGCGGTGCGCCACTCGCCCGCCCCGTCCACGGTGGCCGCCTCCAGTACGGAGCGGTCGATGGCCTGGAGCGCCGCGTAGAAGATGACCATGTTGTAGCCGAGCCATTCCCACAGCGCGATGTTGACGACGGAGGGGAGCGTGCCGCTGGAGGAGAAGAAGCTGAAGCCGATGCCGCCGGAGTTCATGGCCTTGACGACGGGGCTGAGTCCGGGGGTATAGAGGTACACCCAGATCAGCGCGGCGATGATGCCGGGCACGGCGTGCGGCAGGAACAGCGCGAGCTGGAAGAAGCGGCGGGCGCGGGCCAGCGTGGAATCGAGCAGCAGCGCGAGCGCGAGGGCGCCCCCGACCATCAGCGGGATATAGACGACGCAGTAGCCGGCCAGCACGCCAAAGCCGTCGCGGAAGGCCGGGTCACTCAGCGCCGCCGTGTAGTTGTCGAGCCCGCTGAAGACGGACCGGACGCCGCCGAAGCCGAGCCCCGACTGCTTCTCGGTGAACAGACTGAGCCAGAGGGCGTAACCGATCGGCACCACCGTGACCGCGGTGAACAGGACGAAGAACGGGGTCAGCAGCACGCCCGCGGCGGCGCCGTGGCGACCCCGGGTCCCGAGGGGTGTCCGGCGGGCCGGGCCGGGCCGGGGTGCCTCGGCGGTGCGTGCCCGCGTACCGATGGGCGTCCCGCGGGCCGGGCCGGGCCCGGGGGCCTCGGCGCGTAGGTCTGCCGCGTCGCCCTTCGCCATGGCAGGGCCATGACCCCCTGGGCCGCCCGGCATTCGGGCACCGGGGGTGCCGGGCGGCGGCCCGGTGGGTCCCGCGGGACGCCCCTTCGTGCTCATCGCTCTCAGCCCTCGACCTTCAGCCCGCGCTTGTTCAGCTCGGTCACGGTGGCGTCGTGCGCGGCCCTGATGGCGTCGGTGATCTTCACCGAGCCACCGGAGACCTTGCCGAACTGGTCCTTGAGCGTGGTGTTGGTGGTGCCCATGCTCGGACCCCAGCCCCAGTTGGCGTTGATCGAGGTGCCGGCGGCGTCGAAGAGCTGGTAGATGTCCTCGCCGGTGTAGAAGTTCGCGTCGAAGGCCTTCTTGGCGGCGGGGCGCAGCGCGATGTCGGCCGGGAAGGCGCTCGACGTACCGGACTTGATGCGGGCCTGGATGCCCGCCTCGGTGGTCGACATCCAGGTGGCGAACTCCAGGGCGGCCCGGGTCTTGGTGCTGCCCTTGGTCACGGCCCAGGTGGAGCCGCCGAGCATGCCGCTGGCGGGCTTGCCGTCCCAGGTGGGCACGGGAGCCACGGCCCACTTGCCGCTCTGGTCGGGCAGGGTGCCCTTCAGGACGCCCGCGCCCCAGGAGGCGCCGAGGTAGCCGACGGTGGAGCCGTCCTTGAGGGAGGCCGTCCACTCGGGGCTGAAGGAGACCGCGTTCTGCACCAGCTTGTCGTCGAGCAGGCCCTGCCAGTAGTCGGCGACCTTGTTGGTGGCGGCGTCGGCGGTGTTGAGCTTCCAGGTGTCGCCGTCGGCCTTGAACCACTGGGCGCCGGCCTGCCAGACCATCGCCTCGAAGGTGGTCGGATCGTCGGGGAAGAAGGTGCCGATCCGCGCCTTGGGGTCGGCCGCCTTGGCCTTCTGCGCGGCGGCCTTGAACTCGGCCCAGGTCCTGGGGACTTCGATGTTGTTCTTCGCGAAGAAGTCCTTGCGGTAGAAGTACGCCTGGGGCGCGGCGTCGAAGGGGATCGCCCAGTTCCTTCCGCCGAGGGTGGTCTGCTGGATCGACTGCGGCAGGAACTGCTTCCTCATGTCGTCGGTGACGTACTCGCTGATGTCCTGGAAGGAGCCCTGGCTGACGAACTCCGGGAGCATCGGGTACTCGACGGTGACGAGGTCGGGCGCGTTGCCGGCCTTCACCGCGTTGGAGATCTTGGCGTAGCCGCCGGCGTTGCCGGAGGGGATCTCCTCGAACTTCACCCGGATGTTCTTGTGGGACGCGTTGAAGGCGTCCACCACGTCCTTGGTGCCCTTCTGCCAGGCCCAGAACGTGATGGTGAC
The DNA here is from genome assembly GCF_036231355.1 of Streptomyces sp. NBC_01431. Lineage (NCBI taxonomy): Bacteria > Bacillati > Actinomycetota > Actinomycetes > Kitasatosporales > Streptomycetaceae > Streptomyces > Streptomyces sp. NBC_01431. Next base: position 3,336,228 of record NZ_CP109496.1, on the reverse strand, counting down.
GGGCTTGTCGGCGCTGCCCTTGCCCGCGTCGCCCGCCGCGCCGTCCCCGCCACCGCAGGCCGTGAGCATGGTGAGAGCGGTGGCGGCGCCGATGAGGGCACATGTCGATCTGGTCCAACTGCGGCTCACGGAACGGCTCCTGAACGTGAGGGGACGAGGCGATGGCCGCGATCCTTGGCCCAGTTCTGACCGAAGTCAAGAGCGAAAGTTCGATTGATCGAAAAAAGATCAAAGGGAGAGCGAATGGTCTTGGTTCGCGGTTGGAGGGGTGCCCCCGTTCGGCAGGGTCTCGGGAGGGGCCCGAGGGGCTTGGTTCATGACTGGGTGGTCGCGCTGCTCGGGAGGGGCCCAGAGAGGCTTGATTCAGGACCGGGGGGTCGCCGTGTTTGGCAGGGTCTCCGACGGGGCCCCGCAGGAGGACCGCACTCGCAGCCGCGGCAGCAGGTCGACATGGCGCCGCGGCCCCTCGGCGCCCGCGCCCGGACCGCCTCCGGGCCCCCTGCGCAGCCGCTCGATCAGCAGCTCGGCGGCGTACCGCCCGACCTCGTGCTTGGGTGGGGCGACCGCGGTGAGCGGGATGTCCGCGAGGGCCGCCACCTCGTCGTCGTACGCCACAAGGGCCAGGTCGTCCGGGACCCGGACGCCGAGTTCGGCCAGGCGCTGCACGATCCGGATGGCGTCCACGTCGTTGTGTACGAGCGCCGCCGTGGCCCGGCCGGCCAGGACCGCCGTGCGCAGCGCCTGAACGGCGCGCTCGAAGCCGGCCGGGTCCACTTCGGCCGACACCGAACCGATCGGGGGGAGCGGCGACTTGAGGCCGAGCGCGTCGAGCGCGTACCGGTATCCGGCGCGCACCGCGATCGCCGTGGGGCTGTCCGCCCGCGCCACCAGCAGGGGTGTGGAGTGGCCGAGGCCGAGCAGGTGGCGCACCGCGATGAGTACGCCGTGGCTGTGGTCGGAGCACACCCGGTCCAGATCGTCCAGCTCCCGGCCGGGCACCCCGCGCCGCTCCAGGAGCACGGTGGGCACCGGGAGTCCGGCGATCCAGGCGCCGTGCTCGACCGGGTCGTCCGGCTCCTTCCAGCCCGGCGCGATCAGCAGTCCCTCGGCCCCGGCCGCGAGCAGCCCGGCCGCCCGGCCCGCGTCCTCCTGCGGCCGGTAGTCCGAGATCCGCAGGACCAGCCGCGTCCCCGCGGCTGCGGCCGCCTCGTGCGCACCCCTGATGACCTCGGCGAAGTAGTACGTGGCATTGGGGGCGAGCATGCCGATGACCAGCTCGCGGGGGGCGGGGCCGGGACCGGATGCCGGCCCGCCCTGCGGGGGAGCGTCGGTGGCGCCCGGCCAGGAGACCGAGCCGTGCACCCGGTCCAGGCGCCCCTCGTTGGCCAGGAACTCCACGTCCCGCCGCACGGTCACCGGCGAGACCCCCAGCTGGGCGGCGAGCTCGGAGACCCGCGCCGAACCACGCGCGCGCACCAGCTCCAGCAGTCGGTCATGACGTTCAGCAGCACGTTCACGCACGGCGGCATCCCCTTCGCGGTGTGGTGGCCCGATGGGCCATGACCCTAGTGCAGCGTGATCGAGTGCCGAGAGTTTCGATCATTCGGTCCGATCCATTGACGTTCGATCAAACAGAGCTCTAAGTTCCCAGAGATTCCGCGAGACCGGGCCCCACGCTTGGCTCCGCCCCCAACCGCCCCCGGGGCCGGGACCAGGGGTCGGATTGGCCCTGGGCTGGGGTCGGTGTCGGATCTGGACCGGACCAGGACCGGGTTGGACCAGAGCCCGGGTCGGCGGGGCTGGATCCAGACCGGGACCGCGTCAGATCCGGGTTGGACCAGGACCGAGTTGGACCAGCACCAGGTTCCGGGTTGGACCAAGACCGGGACCAGGAGCCCATCCCGGACCCCGCCGGAACGGCCCCGCGGGTCCTGTCGATTCCGGCGCCGCCGTCTCCAGGGAAGCATCCATGAGGGGAGCGCATCCATGCCCATCGCGTTCGAGAACCGTGAGCTCAGCCCGTACACCGGCTGGACGCGCGAGCACTGGGAGAGGACGGCGGACCGCCTCCTGCTGGCGGTGCGGCCCCACGCATCGCCGGGGCGGGGTCTGATCAACCTGCCCGGGGCCCGGCCCAGCCGGTCGGGGCCGCGCTCGGACGGCCTCGAAGGCTACGCCCGCACCTGGCTGCTCGCCGCACTCCGCGTGGCCGGCGCGAACGGCGACGATCCGCACGGCCACCTCGACCGCTACGCCCAAGGACTCGCCTCGGGCACCCAACACCCGCTCCCCACCGGCGAGTTGACGCCGTCCCATCCGGACGCCTGGCCGCTGACCACCCACGTCCGACAGGCCGTCGTCGAGTCGGCCTCCATCGCGCTCGGACTGCGTCTCACCCGCCCCTGGCTGTGGGACAAGCTGGACGACCGCACCCGCCGACGCACCGTCGACTGGCTGCTGCCCGCCCTTCGCCCGTCCCCGGTCGACAACAACTGGTGGCTGTTCGGGCTCACTGTCGCCGGATTCCTCCAGGACGTCGGCATCGAGACCGACCGCGCCGCGGTCACCATCGAACGCGCCCTGGAACGCATCGATCAGTGGTACCTCGGCGACGGCTGGTACAGCGACGGCCCGAACCGCTCCTTCGACCACTACAACGCCTGGGCGCTCCACTTCTATCCCGTCCTGCACGCCCACCTCGGCGGCGACCAGGACCTCCTGAACCGTTACGGGCCCCGGCTGCACGCCCAACTCGACGCGCATACACGCCTGTTCGGGTCCGACGGTGCGCCGCTGCCGTACGGGCGCTCGCTGACCTACCGCTTCGCCGCCGCGGCCGCCCCCTGGCTGGGCGCGCTCACCGGCCACACGCCCCTCACTCCCGGCGCCACCCGGCGGCTGGCCTCGGGCACCCTGAAGTACTTCCTCGACCGGCCGGACAACCGGGGCGCCACCGACGCCAACGGGCTGCTCACGCTGGGCTGGCATGGCCCGTACCCGCCGGTGATCCAGCACTACTCGGGCCCCGCCTCCCCGTACTGGGCGGCCAAGGGCTACCTCGGACTGCTCCTGCCGCCAGACCACCCCGCCTGGACGGCCGTCGAGGAACCGCTGCCCGCCGAGACCGAGGACGCGGCCATCACCCTCGGCCGGCCGAACATGCTCATCCAGTCGACGGCCGCGGACGGCCTGGTCCGCCTCCACAACCACGGCAGTAACCACCACCTGGACGGCGGCCCGGATGAGGACCCCTGCTACTCGCGCTTCGCCTACTCGACCGCGACCGGCCCGACCTCGACGGGCACGCCCGACAACCACTTCGCCCTGCTGTCCCAGGCCGGGCCGACCACCCGGGGGCCCGCGGCGCCGCTCGGCCACGGCCCCGGCTGGGCCGCCTCACTGTCCGAGCCGCGGCCGGGCCCGCCGGGCGTGCGCATCGTCTCGGTGACGTTGGCGCACGGCCGCGCCGAACTCCGCGCACACCTCGTCATCGGGGCCACCCCCGGCACCCCGGTACGCCAGACCGGCTGGGCCACCACCCTGGGCCGCACCGCCCAGCTGCACCCCGTGCACGGCTATACCGCAGGGGCGTGTCAACTGGCCGCCGGATCAACCCTGTTCGGCCCCGCCTCGGACATCCAGGCCCTCCACGGAGCGACCAGCACCGAATCCTCGCTGTTCGTCGCACTGGCCTCCCTCACCGCGGAACCGGACCCCGGCCCGGTCCACGCCCTCGCCGACATCCAGGTCACCGGCCACACGATCCAGGTCACCTGGCGGAACGGAACCACCTGCCGACTCGTACTCGACTCCACCTCACCGACCGTCCACACCTCCCCGACCGGCCGCACGCAGGGCATATGAGACCTCGCCGCACCGCCGCCGACGGCACCGCGTCGGCAGCCGCCGTGCTCGCCGACCGGTCGCCAACGCCGCCCCGCACCACGGGCGTAAGTACAACGTCGACTACTCAGCCACCGAGGCCCGGAACCGCCGGAACTGAGGGGCGTCAACCGGACGCCCCCAGGTCACTTCGGCCCGTACTTGCGGCCCGTCTTGGAGGTGATCCCGCCGAGCAGGCCGCGCGGCGCCAGCTTCACCGCGCCCATCAGCGCCTTGTAGCGCGGGTCCGGGATCGACAGCGACTTCCCGCGGGCGAGGTCGCTCAGGGCCGCCGCCACCAGCTTGTCGGCGTCCAGCCACAGCCAGCCAGGGATGTTGTCGGTGCCCATGCCGGCCCGCTGGTGGAACTCGGTGCGCACGAACCCGGGGCACAGCGCCATCAGGCGCACCCCGGACCCGGCGAGGTCCCGGGCCGCGCCCTGCGTGAACTGCACGACCCACGCCTTGGACGCGCCATAGGTGCCGCGCGGTACGAAGGCGGCGACCGAGGCCACGTTGACGACCCCGCCGCGCCCGCGCTCGCGCATCGAGGAGGCCGCCGCCGACGTCAGCCGGAGCACCGCCTCGATGTGCACCTTCACCATGGTCAGCTCGTCGGCCATGGAAACGTCCAGATAACTGCCCTTGTTGCCGAACCCGGCGTTGTTGACCAGGAGATCGACCGGCTGTCTGGGCTGCGAGAGGCGCGCCTCGACCGCGGCGATCCCGTCCTCGGTGGACAGGTCGGCGGTCAGCACCTCGGCCTCGATGCCGTGCCGGTCGTGCAACTCGGTGGCCTGCTCGCGCAGCCGCTTGGTGTCCCGGGCCACCAGCACCAGATCGTGTCCATCGGCCGCCAGGCGCCGCGCGAACGCGGCGCCGATGCCCGCCGTCGCTCCCGTAATCAGTGCAGTCGTCATACGCGCACGTTAGTGCCCCGGTGGCGGTGCGGTGACCGCCCCCGGTCCGGCCCCCATCCGCATGAACTGGCCCAATACCGACAGTTCTTCCGGGCCGGGTCGGCGCCCTCCCCTAAGCGGCGTGCTTGGCCAGGTACTTCCGTACGGTCTCGTGCGCCTCGGGCTCCATGGCCTCGCCTGCGGCGAGGGTGCGCGGCAGCAGCGTCCGCTCGGTCGTGAACGCCCGGAACCAGAACGTGACCGAAACCTCGTGATCCGGTCGCTCGATCACTTCGATCGGGTCGCCCGCACGGATCTCTCCCGGCTCGATCACCCGCAAGTACGCACCCGGCACTGCCGCCTGGGTGAAGCGCTTGACCCAGCCCTTCTGATTGAGCCAGCTCGCGAACGTACGGCAGGGGATGCGTCCGGACGCCACCTCGACGACGACGTTCCGGCCGATCCGCCAACGCTCGCCGATCCGGGCGTCGTTCACATCGATGCCGTACGTCGTGAGGTTCTCGCCGAACGATCCGCTGGGCAGTTCGCGGCCGAACTCCTCGGCCCACACGTCCAGATCCTCGCGGGCGTAGGCGTAGAGCGCCTGGTGGTCCCCGCCGTGGTGGCGCCTGTCGCAGACATCGTCGCCCTCGGCGCCGCTGCCGCCCGCACCCCTGGGCCCCGGCGCGAAGACCCGGACCGGGCCGGTCACCGGCCGCTTGTTCATACCGGTCAGGCCGCCTTCGGCGTCGGTGTAGTCGACGGCCATGGCGCGGCCCAGGTTCACAGACAGGAGTTCCATTCAGCGAACGCTAGCCGAGGCAAACCCAAAGTTATGCACGATTTTTCTCCGCAGTCTCCAAGATTCGCTTATGATGAAGAAATGATCGAGGCCCGTCATCTCCGCGTCCTGCGCGCCGTCGCCACCACCGGCTCCTTCTCGGCGGCGGCCCGAGAGCTGGGCTGCACCCAGCCCGCCGTCAGCCAGCAGATGAAAGCCCTCGAATCGTCGGCCCGCACCCCGCTGCTCATCCGCACCGGCCGCGAGATGCGTCTGACGCAGGCCGGCGAGGTGCTGGTCCGGCACGCCTCCGGCATCCTGGCCGGGCTGACCGCCGCGGAGGAGGAGATCGCCGCCATCGCGGGCCTGCGGGCCGGGCGGGTGCGCCTGGTCTCCTTCCCGAGCGGGTCCTCCACGCTGGTACCGACCGCGCTCGCCGCGCTGCGTGCCGCGCATCCCGGTACCCGCGTCTCCCTCGTGGATGCCGAGCCGCCGCATTCGGTGGAGATGCTCCGCGACGGCGACTGCGACGTCGCGCTGGCCTTCCGGTACGGCTCGAACGCCACGGAGTGGGACGACCTGGTGGTGCGCCCGCTGCTGGTCGACCGCCTGGTGGGGCTGGTTCCCGAGGGGCACGCGCTGGCCGAGGCGGGCACCGTCGCCATCAAGGACCTGGCCGGTGAGCCGTGGATCGCGGGCTGCCCCCGCTGTCGCCGTCAGCTGGTGGAGGTCTGCGAGGAGTCCGGGTTCACCCCGCGCATCGACTTCGCCACGGACGACTACCCGGCGGTGATCGGTCTGGTCGGGGCGGGGCTCGGTGTCGCGGTGCTGCCGGAGCTCGCGATCGAGTCCGTGCGGCCCAAGGGGGCGCGGACGGTGACCGTCGAGCCCGCCGTCGAGCGGGAGATCGTGGCGCTCACGCTGCCCGACCTGGCCCGGGTTCCGGCCGTCGCGGCCACCCTGGACGAGCTGGTCCGCGCCGCCACGCGCGGCTGAGGGCGCCGGGCGCTACCAGGGGGCGCCGGGGCACGACTTTGCCGACGCCGCTGGACCAAACGGCGCAGGAACGTTTCTTCTGATCCGGTCCGATCCGGGCTCGCTCAGCTGGGCCCCATGCCGACGGCCGGTGCGGCCGCCGTCACCAGGCGGTTACGGGCCCTGCCCATGAGTTCTTCGCGCTCATCCTCGGTGAGTCCGCCCCACACCCCGTAGGGCTCCCGTACCGCCAGGGCGTGGGCCGCGCACTGTGCACGCACCGGGCAGCGCATGCACACCTCTTTCGCCGAGCTCTCGCGCGCACTCCGTGCCGCGCCGCGCTCGCCCTCCGGGTGGAAGAAGAGCGAGCTGTCGACCCCGCGGCAGGCCGCGAGGAGCTGCCAGTCCCACAGATCGGCGTTCGGTCCGGGAAGGCGGGAGAAATCTGCCATTGCTCTAGTCCCCTTGAAGCCGTGTGCTGAGACGGATGGGCGGCCGGTACGGGACGGGTGCGCACGAGGGCTCATCCGAAACGTACGTACCGACGAAGGTACATCTCCTGTAGAAGTAGATGTAAATATGACTCATTGGGAATCTAGTCACAGACACCAGCAAAAGGGAAGAAAAGCTGCTAAATGGGGCATAGGTCAAAAAGTTGGGCGCCGGACTCGCGGCGCTCTCCTGTGTGCGCGCTTCCTCACGTAGAGTGCCGAACGTGCCCGTCCGACCCGTAACTCTTTCGAGTGACCGTCGTTGAGAGTGCGGAGCGATTGAAAGAACAAGCGCTCGGGCAGGTGTCCGAGAGCGTCAATCGCACAGGTGACACATGTACCCAGCCTGGAGGCTCAAGGTGACGCGCATCAGCTGCGGAGGGCGGCCATGACATCAGTCCTCGTCTGCGACGACTCCCCGCTTGCCCGCGAGGCGCTCCGCCGCGCGGTTGCGACCGTGCCCGGCGTCGAGCGTGTGACGACGGCGGCCAACGGCGAGGAAGTCCTCCGCCGCTGGGGTGCCGACCGCTCGGACCTGATTCTGATGGACGTACGCATGCCCGGACTGGGCGGTGTGGAGACCGTCCGGCGGCTGCTGTCCGCGGATCCGGGTGCCCGGATCATCATGCTCACGGTCGCCGAAGACCTCGACGGGGTCGCGCTCGCGGTCGCCGCCGGCGCCCGCGGCTACCTGCACAAGGACGCCTCGCGCGCCGAGCTGCGGGCGACCGTCACCCAGGCGCTCGCCGACCCGACCTGGCGGCTCGCCCCGCGCAGACTGCGGTCGGCCGAGATGGGCGCGGCGCCCACGCTCACCGCGCGTGAGATCCAGGTGCTCGAAGGCATGAGCCACGGCCGCTCCAACGCGGAGATCGGCCGCGAGCTGTTCCTGTCCGAGGACACGGTCAAGACGCACGCCCGGCGGCTGTTCAAGAAGCTCGGTGCCTCGGACCGGGCGCACGCCGTGGCGCTCGGTTTCCGCTGGGGTCTGGTGCGCTGACGGCGGTTTGCACAGCCGGTCGGAGCCCCGTCCGCCGCCGGGCGGACGGGCCCGGTCGCCCCGCGAACGGCAGCAGAGGTGTTGCTTCCGCCGCGATGCCGCATCCTTGTAGGTGTGGAGTTCCTCGGGGACAGGTCGGTCGAGCGGGAGGGGGGTGCAGGGGATGAGTTCCGGCGCACCCGCTCATAACGCTTCAGTGCACAACTACGGACGCGGTGCCGCGGACGGGGCGGCGCCGGGGCACCATGGATCGATGCGCGACGACGAGGCTGCGGCCCAAGGGGTCATCGGTGCACTCGTTCACCGTGCGGTCGACGGCGACGAGCAGGCCACGCACGATCTCCTCGCGCACGTCCACCCCCTCGCACTGCGCTACTGCCGCACCCGGCTCAGCCGCCTTCCGGGTGATGCTCGCCACTTCGTCGAGGATCTGGCCCAGGAAGTCTGCGTCGCCGTCCTGATGGCGCTGCCGCGCTACCGCGACACCGGGCGGCCCTTCGAGGCCTTCGTCTTCGCCATCGCCTCGCACAAGGTCGCCGACCTCCAGCGGGCCGCGATGCGCCACCCCGGTTCGACGGCCGTGCCGTCCGACGAGATGCCGGAGCGCCCCGACGATTCGCTCGGCCCCGAGGAGCGGGCGCTGCTCAGCAGCGACGCGGAGTGGGCCAAGAAGCTGCTCGCCAACCTCCCGGAGAACCAGCGGGAGCTCCTGGTGCTGCGGGTCGCCGTCGGCCTCACCGCCGAGGAGACCGGCCAGATGCTGGGGATGTCGCCCGGCGCGGTCCGGGTGGCCCAGCACCGCGCGCTGAGCAGGCTGCGGGCCCTCGCGGAGCAGTAGGCGCGCCTCTTGTGAGCGCGGGGAGCCTTATGCGGCGTACGCCGATGTGAAACACGTGCGAACGTACAAAGAATCTTGATGATCTTGCTCGTGGAATGAGACACCCGCACAGCCCGTTAGCATGGACATCCGCACCGATCAAGGCCATTGGGGAAGGTGTCATGACTGCAAACGTCGACGGAGTGCCCGAGAAATTCGCGACGCTCGGGCTGACATACGACGACGTGCTGCTGCTGCCGGGCGCGTCCGACATGGCGCCCGAGCAGATCGACACCTCCTCGTACCTCTCGAAGAACGTCAAGGTGAACGTCCCGCTGCTCTCCGCGGCGATGGACAAGGTCACCGAGGCGCGCATGGCCATCGCCATGGCCCGTCAGGGCGGCGCGGGCGTGCTGCACCGCAACCTCTCCATCGAGGACCAGGCCAACCAGGTCGACCTGGTGAAGCGCTCCGAGTCCGGCATGGTCACCGACCCGATCACGGTGCACCCGGACGCGACGCTGCGCGAGGCCGACGAGCTGTGCGCCAAGTTCCGCATCAGCGGCGTCCCGGTGACCGACTCCGCGGGCAAGCTGCTCGGCATCGTCACCAACCGCGACATGGCCTTCGAATCGGACCGCAGCCGTCAGGTGCGCGAGGTCATGACGCCGATGCCGTTGGTCACCGGCAAGGTCGGCATCTCCGGCGTGGACGCCATGGAGCTGCTGCGCCGCCACAAGATCGAGAAGCTGCCGCTCGTCGACGACGCCGGCATCCTCAAGGGCCTCATCACGGTCAAGGACTTCGTCAAGGCGGAGAAGTACCCCAACGCCGCCAAGGACAAGGACGGCCGGCTGCTCGTCGGCGCGGCCGTCGGTGTCGCGGGCGACGCCTACGAGCGCGCCCAGGCGCTGATCGCCGCCGGCGTCGACTTCATCGTCGTCGACACCGCGCACGGCCACTCGCGCCTGGTCGGCGACATGGTCGCCAAGATCAAGTCGAACTCGTCGGGCGTCGACGTCATCGGCGGCAACATCGCCACCCGTGACGGCGCCCAGGCGCTCATCGACGCGGGCGTCGATGGCATCAAGGTCGGCGTGGGCCCCGGCTCCATCTGCACCACCCGCGTCGTGGCCGGCATCGGCGTCCCGCAGGTCACCGCGATCTACGAGGCCTCCCTCGCGGCGAAGGCCGCGGGCGTGCCGGTCATCGGCGACGGCGGTCTGCAGTACTCCGGCGACATCGCCAAGGCCCTGGTCGCGGGCGCCGACACGGTGATGCTCGGCTCGCTGCTCGCGGGCTGCGAGGAGTCCCCGGGCGAGCTGCTCTTCATCAACGGCAAGCAGTTCAAGTCGTACCGCGGCATGGGCTCGCTCGGTGCCATGCAGTCCCGCGGCGAGCAGCGCTCGTTCTCCAAGGACCGGTACTTCCAGGAGACCGTCTCCACCGACGACAAGCTGATCCCCGAAGGCATCGAGGGCCAGGTGCCCTACCGCGGCCCGCTCTCCGCGGTCGTGCACCAGCTCGTCGGCGGTCTGCGCCAGTCGATGTTCTACGTCGGCGGCCGCACCGTGCCCGAGCTCCAGGACAACGGCCGGTTCGTCCGGATCACCTCGGCGGGCCTCAAGGAGAGCCACCCGCACGACATCCAGATGACCGTCGAGGCGCCGAACTACAACCGGCGCTGACGCCCGCAGAGCGCCCGAGGGGCGGCCCCGGAGTTCCCGGGGCCGCCCCTCGGCGCTGTGTCGGGGATACTGGGGCATGCAGACGTAGAGGGAAAGGCCCACACAACGTGACTGAGATCGAGATCGGGCGCGGCAAGCGCGGCCGCAGGGCGTACGCGTTCGACGACATCGCCATCGTCCCGAGCCGGCGCACCCGGGACCCGAAGGAGGTCTCGATCGCCTGGCAGATCGATGCCTACCGTTTTGAACTGCCCTTCCTGGCCGCCCCCATGGACTCCGTGGTCTCGCCGCAGACGGCGATCCGCATCGGCGAGCTCGGCGGCCTGGGCGTGCTGAACCTCGAAGGTCTGTGGACCCGGTACGAGGACCCGCAGCCGCTGCTCGACGAGGTCGCCGAGCTGGACGAGGCCGCCGCGACCCGCCGCCTTCAGGAGATCTACGCGGCCCCGATCAAGGAAGAGCTGATCGGCCGGCGCATCAAGGAGGTGCGCGACTCCGGTGTGGTCACCGCCGCCGCGCTCTCCCCGCAGCGCACCGCCCAGTTCTCCAAGGCCGTCGTGGACGCGGGCGTCGACATCTTCGTCATCCGTGGCACCACCGTCTCGGCCGAGCACGTCTCGGGCGCCGCCGAGCCGCTCAACCTGAAGCAGTTCATCTACGAGCTGGACGTCCCGGTCATCGTCGGCGGCTGCGCCACGTACACGGCTGCCCTGCACCTGATGCGCACCGGTGCGGCCGGCGTCCTGGTGGGCTTCGGCGGCGGCGCCGCGCACACCACCCGCAACGTCCTGGGCATCCAGGTCCCGATGGCCACCGCCGTCGCCGATGTCGCCGCGGCCCGCCGCGACTACATGGACGAGTCCGGCGGTCGGTACGTGCACGTCATCGCGGACGGCGGGGTCGGCTGGTCCGGCGACATCCCCAAGGCCGTCGCCTGCGGCGCCGACTCGGTGATGATCGGCTCCCCGCTGGCCCGCGCCACCGACGCGCCGGGCCGCGGCCACCACTGGGGCATGGAAGCCGTCCACGAGGACGTGCCGCGCGGCAAGCTCGTCGACCTGGGCATCGTGGGCACCACGGAGGAGATCCTCACCGGTCCCTCGCACACCCCGGACGGTTCGATGAACCTGTTCGGCGCCCTGCGCCGCTCGATGGCGACGACTGGTTACAGCGAGCTCAAGGAGTTCCAGCGGGTCGAGGTCACGGTGGCGGACGCGCAGCACAAGCGCTGAGGTCAGCCGCACAACGAAGGGGCCCGGATCGGCTGGCGATCAGGGCCCCTTCGTTGTGCGGTGTCGTGCGGCTGCTCAGACGGAGGCCTTCTTGGCGCCCGAGAAGGCGGCCACCGCGGCGATCGCGAAGAACAGGAAGGTGAGCGGGTCGGCGTCGGCCTTCCAGGCCTCGTTCAGGAGGCTGAAGTGCTGGAAGAACAGCTCCGAGACGGTCACCGGGAGCTCCTTGGAGGCGATGATCGCCTCACCGAGGAGCTGGCCGAAGTAGACGGCGACCAGCGAGAGCACGGCGCCGATGACGGGCAGCGCGGGGTTGCGGCCGCCAGCCTTGCCCGCGGCGAAGCCGACCAGGAAGCCGACGCCGACGGCCGCGTAACCGATCTCGTGCTTGGTGGCGCCGATGATCGCACCGTAGATGCCCGCGGTGACCAGGGCGGCGACGATCGCGGCGATCAGGCCGAGCGCGAAGTTGTTCCGCACCGGAGCGGCCGGCGGGGCCATCGGAGCCATCGGGTAGCCGAAGCCTCCCTGCGGCTGCTGGGCCTGCTCGAACTGGCCCGGCTGCTGACCCGGCTGCTGTGGCGGCGGAAAGGACTGACTCATCTTCGCGTTCCCCCCTGGAAACATGGACAAGCGCACGATTGTGCGATTGAGCGGCCCCGAAGATTAGCAGCCTGTGACCGCGTGGTCATATGAAATTTGTAAGTCCCTGATTCAGAGCCGGTGGGCGGCTCCCGCCGGGGTCGCGCCGCGGGTGTCCAGGAGGAGCTGCGCCTTGACCGCGAGGCCCTGGAGGTCGTACGTGCGGTGGTGCTGGAGCAGCACGGTCAGATCGGCGTGGGCGGCGGCCTCGTACAGCGAGTCCGCGCGCGGAACCGGCTGGTCGCGCACGCGCCAGGTGGGCACGTGCGGATCGTGGTACGTGATCTGGGCGCCCAGATCCATCAGCCGTCCGGCGATCTCGTGGGCGGGCGAGCCCTCCTGGTCGGGTGAGTCCGGCTTGTAGGTGACGCCGAGCAGCAGGACGCGGGCGCCGCGGGCCGACTTGCCGTGCTCGTTGAGGAGCGCGGTGGAGCGCTGGATGACGTAGCTGGGCATGTGCGCGTTGATCTCGCGGGCGAGACCGACCATGCGCAGGCCCGCGTAGGGGAGCGGGGCGGGGTCGAGCGGGATGCCGTGACCGCCGACGCCCGGACCGGGCCTGAAGGCCTGGAAGCCGAACGGCTTGGTCTCCGCACAGCGGATGACGTCCCACAGGTCGACGCCCATGTCGTGGCAGAGCACCGCCATTTCGTTGACCAGGGCGATGTTGACGTGCCGGAAGTTGGTTTCCAGAAGCTTGGACATCTCGGCCTCGCGCAGCCCCCGGGCGCGCACCACCTTGTCGGTGAGCCGGCCGTAGAACGCGGCGGCCGATTCGGTGCAGGCGGGGGTGAGGCCGCCGATGACCTTGGGGATGGCCGCGTAGGGGTGGGTGCGGTTGCCGGGCTCGACGCGGCTGGGCGAACAGGCGAGGTGGAAGTCGCGCCCGGCCCGCAGGCCCGAGCCCTCTTCGAGGATCGGGCGGACGAACTCCCCGGTGGTTCCGGGGTGTCCGGCCGACTCCAGGATGACGGTGGTGTGCGGGCGCAGCCGCCCGGCGAGCGCGCGGGCCGCCTCGGCGACCGCACTGAGGTCGAGGGTGCGGTCGGCGGCGAGGCGGGCGGGCGCGCAGATGACGGCGGTACGGACCCGGCCGAGTTCCGCGGGGTCGGTGGCGGTCCGGAAGCCCCCCGAGAGCATCCGGCGCAGGTCGGCGGGGGTGAGCGAGCCGTCGACGGGGGTGCGTCCCGCGTTGAGTTCCGCGATGGTGCGCGGATCGGTGTCATGGCCGACGGTCTGGATGCCGGCGGCGACGGCGGCTTGGGCGAGGGGCAGGCCCAGGTGGCCGAGTCCGATGACGGCGAGGTCTGCGGGCATGTTGGCCGTCCTTTCCCTTAGCCGGAGGGGACATGGAGCGCAAGCCCTGTGGACAGAATGGGCGTGCGGAATGTCAGACTAAGAGGAAATATGACTGATTTACGGCATTGCGCGGGCGAGGCCGCCCGAGTGTTGTCCACAGGCGGTGGCCGATCTCGGTGGTCCCGGCCAGAATCGAGGGTGTGAGCCAGACCACCCGGTCTGCGGAACCACCCCGATCCAACGGGAGGCAAGCCGTGAGGACAGCGACACTGGGACCCGAGCAGCGCGCACATGCACTCGCCGCCTTGGCCGAGCGCGAGCTCGACGTGCTGGTCGTGGGCGCGGGGGTGGTCGGAGCGGGCACGGCACTCGACGCGGCGACCCGTGGACTGGTCACCGGCCTGGTCGAGGCGCGTGACTGGGCGTCGGGCACGTCGAGCCGTTCCAGCAAGCTGATCCACGGCGGGCTGCGCTATCTGGAAATGCTCGACTTCGCGCTCGTACGCGAAGCGCTCAAGGAGCGCGGCCTGCTCCTGGAACGGCTCGCTCCGCACCTGGTGAAGCCGGTGCCGTTCCTCTACCCGTTGCAGCACAAGGGGTGGGAGCGGCTGTACGCGGGATCGGGCGTGGCGCTCTACGACGCGATGTCCATGTCATCGGGGCACGGCAGGGGTCTGCCGATGCACCGTCACCTGAGTCGTCGCCACGCGCTGCGCGTCGCCCCCGGGTTGAAGAAGGACGCGCTGATCGGGGCTCTGCAGTACTACGACGCGCAGATGGACGACGCCCGCTATGTGACCACCCTGGTGCGCACCGCCGCCTCATACGGTGCGCACGTCGCCAACCGGGCCCGGGTGGTGGGCTTCCTGCGCGAGGGCGAACGCGTTGTCGGTGCCAGGGTGCAGGATGGAGAAGCGGGCGGGGAGTACGAGATCCGCGCCAAGCAGGTCGTCAACGCGACGGGGGTGTGGACCGACGACACCCAGGCGCTGATCGGAGAGAGGGGGCAGTTCCATGTACGGGCCTCCAAGGGCATCCACCTGGTGGTGCCCAAGGACCGGATCCACTCGAATACCGGGCTGATCCTGCGGACCGAGAAGTCCGTGCTCTTCGTCATCCCCTGGGGCCGGCACTGGATCGTCGGCACCACCGACACCGACTGGGATCTCGACAAGGCGCATCCGGCCGCATCGAGCGCCGACATCGACTACCTCCTCGAACACGTCAATTCGGTGCTGGCGGTGCCTCTGACCCGGGACGACGTCCAGGGCGTGTACGCGGGTCTGCGGCCGCTGCTCGCCGGGGAGTCGGACGCGACCAGCAAGCTCTCGCGCGAGCACACCGTCGCGCACCCGGTGCCGGGACTCGTGGTCGTGGCGGGCGGCAAGTACACGACGTACCGGGTGATGGCGAAGGACGCCGTCGACGAGGCGGTGCACGCCCTGGACCAGCGGGTGGCGGCCTGTGTCACCGAGGACATTCCGCTGCTCGGCGCCGAGGGATACAAGGCGCTGTGGAACGCCAGGGCGAGGATCGCGGCGAGCACCGGGCTCCATGTGGTGCGCGTGGAGCACCTGTTGAACCGGTACGGCTCGATGGCCGAGGACCTCCTGGAGCTGATCACCGCCGATCCCTCGCTCGGTGAGCCGCTCGCCGCGGCCGACGACTATCTGCGCGCCGAGATCGTCTACGCCGCCTCGCACGAGGGCGCCCGCCATCTCGACGACGTCCTGACCCGCCGGACCCGGATCTCGATCGAGACCTTCGACCGGGGGACGCGCTCGGCCCGGGAGTGCGCGGAGTTGATGGCACCGGTGCTCGGCTGGGACACCAAGCAGATCGAGAAGGAGGTGGAGCACTACGAGAAGCGGGTGGAGGCCGAGCGGGAATCGCAGCGCCAGCCGGACGACCTGACGGCGGACGCGGCCCGCCTCGGCGCCCCGGACATCGCACCGGTCTAGGGAACGGGGGCGGGAACGGGGGCGCGGCGGACCCGGGACCATCGCCGGTCCCAGCGTGAGGGACAATGGGGGCTCTGCCAGGGCGGGTTACGGGCCTCGCGCGGACGCCGCGTTCGACAGCGGCGCCGGCGCGGCCGGGCATCCGGCAGGACAAGCAGGTCGGAGCGGTGAGCCGGGCCCGCCTCCATGAGGGCGGGTCGCGGCAGGCCGCGGGCCGAAGCCGGCGCGGGCGAAGATCAGGAATCGCAGAGGGGACGCATGTCGGAGGCGGAGCAGTCGCGGGAACCTCAGCGGGACGAGCGACAGGAACCGGGGGCGTCGTCGGCGCCCGCCGAGCGTGCGGATACCGGTGCCGCCGAAGCCGGGCGGGGTGCCGCCGTGTCCAAGTCGGGTGCGGACACCAAGCGCGGTGAGGACGCGGCGCGGGGCGACGCCGGTGCGGGGAGCACGGCGGACCCCGGATCGGGTGACGCCAAGTCCGGTGCGAGTGCGCCGGGCACGAAGCGGGATGCCGCCGCCCCGGAAGACAAGCCAGGCCCTCGGGCGCCGCAGGCCAAGCCGGGCGCGGCTGTACCGGACGCCGGACAGAACGCACCCGCCCCGAAGACCAAGCCGAGCCCTCGGGCTGCGGGTGCGGGACGCGGTGGCGGTGCGGCTGACGGCGGGTCTGGTGCGGGTGGGTCTGACGGCAAGCCGGTTGCCGAGCCCGCTGCCGACTCGAAGCCGATATCCAAGCCCGCTGCCGACTCGAAGTCGACACCCAAGCCTGCTGCCGCGCCGAGCGGTGCTGTTGCCAAGCCCGCTGCCAAGGCTGACGAGTCCAAGGGGGCCGCTGCCAAGGCCGTCGACTCCCGCGGTGGGGAAGGGCGGTTGCTCGCTGGGCGGTACCGGCTGGGCGGGGTGCTCGGACGTGGCGGGATGGGGACCGTCTGGCGGGCGGTGGACGAGACGCTCGGTCGGACCGTCGCCGTGAAGGAACTGCGGTTCCCCTCCAGCATTGACGAGGACGAGAAGCGCCGACTCATCACGCGTACCCTGCGCGAGGCCAAGGCGATCGCCCGGATCCGCAACACCGCGGCGGTGACCGTCTACGACGTCGTGGACGAGGACGACCGGCCGTGGATCGTGATGGAGCTCGTCGAGGGCAAGTCGCTCGCCGAAGCGGTGCGCGAGGACGGCACGCTGACGCCGCGACGGGCCGCCGAGGTGGGGCTCGCGATCCTCGACGTGCTGCGTTCCGCGCACCGGGAAGGCATCCTGCACCGCGACGTCAAGCCGTCCAACGTGCTGATCGCCGAGGACGGCCGGGTCGTGCTGACCGACTTCGGCATCGCCCAGGTGGAGGGCGACCCTTCCATCACCTCCACCGGCATGCTCGTCGGCGCGCCGTCGTACATCTCGCCCGAGCGGGCCCGCGGCCACAAGCCCGGTCCCGCCGCCGACCTCTGGTCGCTGGGCGGGCTGCTGTACGCGAGCGTCGAAGGCGTACCGCCGTACGACAAGGGCTCGGCGATCGCGACGCTGACCGCGGTGATGACCGAACCGGTCGACCCGCCCAAGAACGCGGGGCCGCTCCTTGAGCAGGTCATCTACGGCCTGCTCGCCAAGGACCCGGCACAGCGGCTCGACAACACCGCCGCGCGCAAGCTGCTCACCGAGGTGCTGAACGCCCCGGACCGCCCGGCCCCCGCCCCCGAGCCGGAGTCGCCCGAAGCGACGCGGGTGGTTCCGCTGCCGCCGCTCCCCGGTGAGCCGAGGACCGACGCGACCGCCGACCGTCTGCGGGGCGCGCTCAAGTCCGTGCGCAACGCGGCCGCCGAGGCGAAGGCTTCGGCCAAGGAGAAGGCGCAGGGCGCCCGAGAGGCGCGGGACGTACGGACGAAGGCCGTGGCCGCGCGGTCGAAGTCGTCGGCCGTGCCGACCGGTCCGGTTCCGCCGCCGCGCGCCCCGCTCACCGATGTCGTGCCGCGCCGCACCCTCGTGATCATCGCCGTAGTGGCGGCCCTCGCCATACTCGGCACGGTGCTCGCCGTCGTGCTCGGCGGTGGCGACGATTCCGCGGGTAAGCCCAAGGGCGACAAGGCCACGGCCAGCGGGCCCGTGGCCGGAGGTTTCCCGGCGAGCAGCAAGGGCGGATCCGGCGGCCAGAAGTCGTCGGGCGGGAACTCGCCGTCCGGCAGCGGCTCCCCGGCGACGGCCGGACAGGGCGACGGCAAGAGCGACGACGGGAAGACCAGCGACAGCAGCGGCAGCGGCAATGGCGACGGCAATGGTGACGGCGGCAAGGGCGGTGCGACGGGCACCGTGGCCACCACCCCCTACCACCACAGCCAGGGCTTCACCATAGGACTGCCCGCGGGCTGGTCGTACAAGTCGACCGACGACGCGGGCGCGCGCTTCACCGGCCCCAACGGGCAGCGTCTCCTCATCGGTTGGACCGACACGCCGAAGTCGGACCCGGTCGCCGACTGGACGGACCAGGAGTCCTCCATGACGAGGGCCGGTTACAAACGGGTCAAGATAGCTGGGGTGGATTACCGGGGCTGGCCCACGGCCGACTGGGAATTCACCTACGACGACAGCGGAACGAGGTACCACTCGGTGGACCGGGGGTTCGTGGTCAGCTCCAAGCAGGGCTACGGAATCATGTTCTCGGCCAAGGACCAGGACTGGGCGAAGCCGGAGACGCAGCAGACGCTGGCCGCGCTCTTCGCCACCTTCAAGCCCGCATGAGCCGCCGCCCGCACGGGCAGGGGCTGGCCGCCCGGGAAACGGGTATCCCCCGGACGTGATGCGGCGGGGCCACGTATCGTGAGAACTCGCGGACCGTACGCAGCCGCAAGTGGCCGGTAATCGACCGGAATTGACGGAATGTGGCGAGGCTGCGGGGCTGAGGTCCGGGGGAACAGCGCGCTGTGGGGAGGCGTCGTGGACGACTACGCGGGCCGGGTGCTCGCCGGCCGCTACCGGCTGCCGCTGCCCTCCGACGACGCGTACGAACAGGCCGAAACGCGCGCCTTCGATACGTACAGCGGGCAGGAAGTCCTGGTGCGGCAGGTGCCGTTGCCGGAGGTCGTCGACGCCGAGGTGCTCGACGACGACTCCTACGGGACGCCCGACGCCCATATGAGCGGCGGCGCGAGCGGGTACGGCGGTGCGCCCGGCTACGGACGGACCACCCGGCAGCCCGCGGAGCCGGCGGTGCGGCGGGCCGTCGAGGCGGCGCAGGCGGCGGCGCAGATCCCCGACCATCCCCGGCTCGACCAGGTCTTCGACGTGTTCGCGGAGGACGGTTCGCTGTGGATCGTCAGTGAACTCGTCGCCGCGCGCCCGCTGTCGGCGCTGCTCGCCGAGCGGCCGATGAATCCGTTCCGTGCGGCGGAGGTCGCCGCCGACGTGCTGACCGCGCTGCGGGTGCTGCACGCGCACGGCTGGACGCATCGCAACATCACCGCCCGTACGGTGTTGATATGCGATGACGGGCGGGTCGTGCTGACCGGCCTCGCGGTGGGCGCGGCGCAGGAGGCGCTCTGCGGGTACGTCGGCGTGCCGCTCCCGCCGGAAGGAGACGGTTTCGGCGAGAGCCCGCCGCCAGCCACGGCGCCGGCTCCTCCGACCCCGCCGGCTCCCTCGGCGGATCACGGCCTCAACGAGCCGACGCCGTACGTCGATTCAGGGCGAGATCCGGAGCGGCAGCAGGTTCAGGGACCCCGCCCCGCGCCGCCCGGGGCCGGTGCGCGGGCCGGGGTGGTCGCCGCCTACCGGGCCGGGGCCGCGGCGCGCACGGGGGCGGAAGGTCAGCTTCCGGACCGGCGGGGTGCGGAGCCTGACGGTGCGAGCGCCGCCGCTCCCGAACCGGGCGGCCGGAGCGACCTGGGAAGCTCCCGTGACCAGGGCGTGTACGACCCCGTACGTGGCGTGCGGGTGCCGAGCGGAGCCGCCGCGAGTCCGTACGCCGAGGGCGACGGCCCGGACTCGGGTCGCACACGCCGCCAGTACGACCCGGTGACCGGCCGCTGGGTGCCCCGGCCGATACCCCGGCAGGCCGACACCGACGCCGCGCACGCGCCCACCGGTTCGGAAGCAGGGAGCCCCGAGCTGCCGTCCGCGGGGGCTGGGTCCGTGCCTGGGACTGCCGCGGTGCCGCCCGCGGGGGCTGGCCCCGCGCCGTGGCCCTTTGCGCCGCCTTCCGGTGCCGGGCGCACGCCCACCGGTTCAGGAGCAGGGAGCCCCGAGCTGCCGTCCGCGGGGGCTGGGCCGACCCCCCGGACTCCCGAGCTGCCGCCCGCCGGGGCCGAGCCTGCGCCCCGGCGCTCCGCGCTGCCGCCCGCCGGGGCTGGGCCTGCGCCTCGGACTCCCGCGTTGCCGCCCGGGTTCCGGGCCGATGCCTTCCGGGCCGACTCGCAGCGTCGGCCGCACCCCAGTACGCCGACGGCCAGCCCGGCCGAGGAGCGCCGGGGCGCACGGGGGTGGGCCAGGAGTCCGGAGCAGGGGCCCGCGCCGGAGCGCGGATCCCGGAGTCAGCCGCCGGGGCCCGGCTCGGGGCATGCCGCCGAACCGGCCGCCGCGCCCTATCGCGGACCCGACACCCGGCTGGCCGCCGAGCGGGCCCGGCACACCCGGATGGTCGTCGTCGGGGCCGTCACCGAGCGGTGGGCGCCCGAGCAGGCCGGACCGATACACGAGAACTGGCGGCTCGCGCCGCCGATCGGGCCGGCCACCGACCTCTGGGCGCTCGGCGCGCTGCTGTTCCGCGCGGTGCAGGGCCATGCCCCGTACCCGGAGGAGAGCGCGGCTGATCTCGTCCAGATGGTGTGCGGGGAGCCGCCCGCGTTCGCCGAGGAGTGCGGGCCGCTGCGGCCCGTCGTCGAGTCGCTGCTGCGCCAGGACCCCACCGAGCGACCGGAGTTCGAGGAGCTGCGGGGCTGGCTGCGCTCGCTGGTGCGCTCGGCGCCGGAGCCGGACGCGGGCACCCGCATCGCCCCGCCGGTCGTCCCCGACGCCAGGCGGCTTCCGGTGCTGCGCCGCAGGGGCGAACTCGTGCGGCGCAGACGCCGAACCGCCGCCGCGCCCGTCGAGCACGGGCGGCACCGGCAGAGCCGGCCCGCGCCGCGGCGCGCCAGACCCCGGTCGCTCGGCCGGCTGCTGCTGGTGCTGATACTGGTGCTGCTCGCGGCGGCGGTCGCGTACGCGGTGCTGTTCATGCCGAAGTCCGGCTCCGCGCAGAACACGGGCAGCGCCACCCCGCCGCACACCGGTGCGCAGTCGAGCCCCCCTCAGGAGTCCGGCGGCGCCTCCCGGGCACCCGCGCCCGGCGGCACGCCGCCCTCCCAGCAGACGCAGACCACCGGGCCCGGTGGGCCGAGCCCCACCCCCGCCACTGGTTACGCCGTGCGCAAGGACGCCGAGGGGTTCCAGGTCGGCGTCGACAGGACGTGGCAGCGGCAGCCGTTGAACGATGCCGGGCAAGTCCGTTATGTCGGCGGTGACTTCACGCTGATCGTCGTGCCGGGGCGGGACTCCGTGCAGGAAAACGGCTCGGATCCGCTGGTCTACCAGGCGAACAAGGAGCGCGAACTCCAGCCGTTCCGGGACTCCAGCTGGGCCACGTCGACGGGGCTGCGGCGGATCGACGTGGGGCAGCAGTCCATGGCCGAAGGGCAGTTCACCTGGCGCGACAGCAGCGGGCGGCAGGTGTACGTGCGCAATCTGGCCATGATCATAAATGGCCGATATCACGTGGTTCAGGTCATCGGCCCGGAGGAGCAGCGCGACAAGGTCACGGAAATATTCGGGCAGGCGACCGGTGCCTATCGAGCCATCCGCTGACGTACCGTCACTCTGCGCAGTCTCCGAAATCGCCCCGCCCGCACGGGAATCAACGCTTATGCGCAGCGGACACGAGAGGCGAAAGGCCCGATCATCGCGGGACCAACGGTCCGTATGGTCACGGTTGGGTGCCCCGAGCTTCCCTGGCCGGATTCCGCTCCGTAACCTGGCCCCGTAGGGAAGGTCTGGCCGGGCGGGGGACGTGGAAAACACTCACAGCACGAGCGGCTCCGGGACGGGGCTGTTGCTAGCCGGGCGCTATCGGCTCGGGGACGCGATAGGCCGCGGCGGCATGGGCAAGGTCTGGCGTGCCCACGATGAGCTGCTGCACCGCACCGTAGCCGTCAAGGAACTCACCGCGGCCCTGTACGTGTCCGAGGCCGACCGGGTGGTGCTGCACGCGCGCACCCAGAAGGAGGCCCGCGCCGCCGCCCGCATCACTCACCCCGGCGTCGTCACCGTCCACGACGTACTCGACCACGACAGCCGCCCGTGGATCGTCATGCAGTACGTCGACGGGCCGTCCCTCGCCGACGCGGTCAAGGCCGCCGAAGGCCACCGCATCGAGGCGCGCGAGGCCGCCCGGATCGGTCTCCACGTCCTGGGCGCACTGCGCGCCGCGCACTCGGCGGGCGTACTGCACCGCGACGTCAAGCCCGGCAACGTGCTGCTCGCCAGCGACGGGCGGGTGTTGCTCACCGACTTCGGGATCGCCGCCATCGAGGGCGACGTCACCATCACCAGGACCGGCGAACTCGTCGGCTCCATCGACTATCTGGCGCCCGAGCGGGTCCAGGGCGCCCACCCCGGCCCCGCCTCCGACCTGTGGTCGCTGGGCGCCACCTTGTACGCCGCGGTGCAGGGCGAGTCGCCCTTCCGCCGCGACTCGCCGATCTCCACCATGCAGGCCGTGGTCGCCGAGGAGCCCCCGGCGCCGGACCAAGCGGGCCCGCTGGCCCCCGTCATCGTCGCGCTGCTGCGCAAGAAGCCGGAGGAGCGGCCCTCGGTCGAGGAGGCCGAGCGGATGTTCCTCGACGCGATGGAGGGGCGTACCTCCAGGTCGGCGCAGGCCTATGTGCCGACCCGTCAGCTGTCCGAGTCGGAGATGCGCTCGGCGGCGGTGCCGCCGACCGGGCAGACCGGGCAGACCGGGCCCACCGAGCGCACCCAGCAGCCGCAGCAGCAACCACAGCAACCGCCGCAGTCGCAACCGCAGTCGCAGACCGGCCCCGAGCGGACCGCCCCGGCGCCAACCCCGGTGCCCGCTCCGGCGCCATCCCCGGTGCCTGCCGCGGCCCCGGCGCGTCGCGGACGCTGGCGGACCGTCGCTCTGGTGGTGGCGCTCGCCGCGGTGGTCGGTGTGGGCGCCGGCTACGCGTTCATGAAGTACCAGCAGGACGAGGGAGGTTCGGTCGGCGCTCCGCCCGCCGCCAGCGCGTCGCCCAGCACCCCCGAGGCCGGCAAGCCCAGCGGCAGCGACTCCTCGGTGCCGGACGGATGGCAGCGCGTCAAGGACCCGCTCGGCTTCAGCCTCCTCGTGCCCAAGGGCTGGAAGCGCCAGATGGACGGCTCCGAGACCGACTACACCCCGGACAATGGCAAGCACCGCATCCGGATCAGTGTGACCAAGGTGCCGGACTTCGAGAACCCGTACATGCACATGCTCAACATGGAGAAGTCCCTCAAGGACCGGCTGCCCCAGTACAAGCGGGTCACCCTGCACGGCAACAACTTCCGGGACCAGGTGAATGCGTCACTCTGGGAGTTCACGTACGTCGAGAAGGTGGACTTCCCCGGCAAGCGGCACGCGATCGACCAGATGTACTACGCGGACGGCGGGAAGCCCGAGTACGCGATCTACATGTCGGGGCCCGACGACGACTGGGCCACCACGCGCCAGCAGTTCGACACGGTCCTCCAGGGCTGGCAGCCGAAACCGGCGACGGGCGGCTGACCGGGGTCTTCCGGGCTCACGCGAACGCCGTCGGAGCCAGGCCGGTCTGCGGCATGATGGGCCCCGAACGCGTGCGGGGAGATCGAGGGGGAACCCGGTGCCCACACCAGACCATGATGCGAGAGCTCCCCGGGAGCGGTTCGAAGACCAGGATCCGAGTGATCCCGGGGAGCGGTTCGAAGGCCGGAGTCCGAGAGATGCCCGGGAGCAGCTCGAAGGCCGGAATCCGAGAGATGCCCGGGAGCAGCTCGAAGGCCGGAATCCAAGAGATCCCGCGGGACAGCCCGAAAGCCAGCACCCGAGAGAACCGCGGCCGCAGTCCCAAGACCAGGGTCCAAGAGATCCCCGGCAGCACTCCGACTCCCGTCTGATCGCGGGGCGTTACCGATTGCGCGACCGGCTCGGCCGGGGCGGGATGGGCACGGTCTGGCGCGCGGACGACGAACTCCTCGGCCGTCAGGTCGCCGTCAAGGAACTGCACCCCGAGGGTGGCGCGCCCGCCACCGCCGCGCTGCGCGAGGCCCGCGCGGTCGCCCAGATCAAGCACCCGCACGTGATCGTCGTCCACGACGTCGTGGAGGAGGCGCCCGACGGGGCGGCCCGGGGCGGGCGTTCGTACATCGTGATGGAACTGGTCGACGGCGGCTCCCTCGCCGACCGCCTCGGCTCGGCGGGGCCCGTCGGGGTGCGCGAGGCCGCGCGCATCGGGATCGCGCTCCTGGGCGCACTTGCGACCGCACACGCCCGGGGCGTGCTCCACCGCGACCTCAAACCCGCCAACGTGCTCATCGAGGAGGGCACCGGCCGGGTCGTGCTCACCGACTTCGGGATCGCGCAGGTGCCGGGTGCCTCCACGATCAGCGAGGAGGGCGCGTTCGTCGGTTCACCCGAGTACACCGCGCCGGAGCGCATGCAGGGCGCGGGCGCGGGGCCGGAGTCGGATCTGTGGTCGCTCGGCGCGCTGCTGTGCGCGGCGCTGAGCGGCGAATCCCCCTTCCACCGCGATTCGCTGGGCGGGGTGTTGCACGCCGTCGTCCTGGACGAGATCCGCCCGCCGCGGGCCGCGGGCCCGCTGCTGCCCGTCGTCCAGGGCCTCCTGGAGCGGGATCCGGCGCACCGCCTCGGCGCGGTGGAGGCGGAGTCCCTGCTGCGTACTTTCGCGGCGACGGGCAGCACCCCGATTCCCCGCTACGTGCCGACCGAGCGCGTCGCCCACCGGCCGCCTCCCGTCGAGGTGCCCGCGACGCCCGTCGCCTCGGCGGCTCCGGCCGGCCGTGCGTGGCAGGCCCGCAGCGTGCTGGTCGGGGCCGCCCTGGTGATCGTGCTGGCGGGGGCCGGTGCGGCCGTGGCGCTCTTCGCGCTCGGCGACGTGGAGACGGCGGGCGGTTCGGTGAGCCCGGCCGCGCCGAGCGCGAACGCGGCCCCGCCGTACGCGTCGTGGCGCCCGCCACCGCCGCCTCCTCCGCCACCGCGGCGGCCTCCGCCACCCGTGCCCGACGGATACCGTTTCGTACGCGATCCGGACGGCTTCGCTCTCGCTCTGCCCGACGGCTATGTCCGTACCACGGACACCCAGCGCGTGTTCTACACCTCAGCGGACGGCGCCCAGCGGATCGGCATCCGCACCCAGAACGCGGTGTCCGGCGGCCCGCTCGGCGTGATGCGCGACTCGGCCGCCAACGGGCCCGCCAGCAACCCCGGTTACCGCGATGGCAAGGTCACGGCGACCACCCACCGCGGACGGGACGCGGCCCTGTGGGAGTTCACCTGGAACGGCTTCACCAAAGCCGAGGGCGCCCGGCACACCTATGACGTGTGCTGGGACGAGTTCGGGCGGATGTACGACGTCTGGGTCTCGGCACCGCTCGCCCGGCTCGACGAGGCGAAGCGGAACTTCGACACCGCGCTGGACTCCTTCGTTCCGGCGCCCTGACGCTCTTCCCGCCGGTGCGAGGCGCTTCTGTCACGGGTGTGCGTCTGCACATCTGTCAATGTGGCACCGTGCGCCGCGGTTCGTCAGGATGTGGACATGACGAACGATGGGGGACGGGCGAACGAGCCCACCAGCTACAGCCTGCGGCCCCCGGAGCCGCCTGCTCCGGTGCCGCCACAGAAGCCGTACGAGCCGACACGGCAGCACCAGGAGCACCAGCAGCAAACACCGGCCGACGGCACAGGGCGGCTGGTCGGCGGACGCTACCGGCTGGTGGGGCGGCTCGGGCACGGCGGCATGGGCACGGTCTGGCGGGCGCGCGACGAGGTCGTGGACCGTGATGTGGCGGTCAAGGAGCCGCGCGTCCCGGATCACCTCGGGGACCGCGAGCGCGCCAACGTCCACCTGCGCATGCAGCGCGAGGCCCGCGCCGCCGCCCGCATCGACCACCCGTCCGTGGTCACCGTGCACGATGTCGTCCTGGAGGACGGCAGGCCGTGGATCGTGATGGAACTCGTCCGCGGCCAGTCGCTCGCCGACCGGCTCCAGGAGGGCACCCTCGATGTCCGCGAGGCGGCCAGGATCGGCCTCGCGGTGCTCGGCGCGCTCTGTGCCGCCCACGAGGCGGGCGTACTGCACCGGGACGTCAAGCCGGACAACGTGCTGCTCGGGCGAGGCGACCGGGTCGTGCTCACCGACTTCGGGATCGCCCAGGTCGAGGGCGAGCAGGGCCTGACCGAGACCGGAGGGTTCGTCGGTTCGCCCGAATTCATCGCCCCGGAACGGGTGTTGGGACAGCGGCCCGGCCCCGAGTCCGATCTGTGGTCGCTCGGCGTCGTCCTGTACGCGGCGGTCGAGGGCGTGTCGCCGTACCGCCGCAGCAACACCCCCGCGACCCTCCAGGCGGTGCTCTCCGCCGAACCGCAGCTGCCCGCCCGGGGCTCCGGCCCGTTCGGCACCCTGGTCATGCAGCTGCTGCGCAAGGACCCGGCGGCCAGACCGGGGGCCGCCGAGATACGGGCGGTCCTGGAAACCGCGGCCGCCCCCGGGCCGGCCGCGCTCCCCGCGACCCGGCTGCTCACGGACGGCCCGGCGCCGGCCGGCGGGAGCCGCTGGGTGCCGCCGGTGCTCGTCGGCAACCGGGCGGCCCAGTACGGGTTCGGCGGCGGGCTGCTCGCCGTCGCGGTCGTGCTTGCGCTGGTCCTGACCGATCCGTTCGGCGGTGGCGGGCTTCCCGCCGGCTGGCAGGTGCGGCCGGAGAACGAGGTGCTGCACGCGGACATGGCCGTGCCCGAGGAATACGCGCGCACCCAGGGCACCGAGGGCGACAACGTCACATACGCGGACCCGAGCGCGGTGTTCAGGATCTACGCCGACCGGCTCGACCCGGCCGCCGACAAGACCGCCAAGAACGACAAGTCGCTGCCCGCGGACCCCGCTGCGTGGAAGGCGTACTACGAGAGCGGCGGCCAGAACGGCACCGAGTTCAAGAACGGCAGGGTGACCACCAGGACGGTGCAGCACCAGGGCAGGAAGGCGTACGACCTCGTCACCGACTACACGCCCTTGTCCTCCAGCGACGTCAATCCGACGCGATACCGCTACCACGAGCTGCTCGTACCCGGGAAGGGCAGCGGCTACTGGCGGCTGCGGGTCTCGATGCCCGCGGCGGGCAAGGCGGAGAAGGACGGCGAGGCGCTGTTCAGCCAGGTCGTGGACGGTCTGAAGATCCACGACCTGTGAGGCCGACAGGTCCGCGGGGCGGCATCGACCACGGCCCGCGGACCGGCGCCTTGATTGATCCCAGCCCGTTCCACTTGCGGGAGATCATCGTGTCCGGGCAGCCGTAAGGCGCTGATCAGCGGATACGTAGCCAGCAATCGCTGGCGCGGTTACCGGGGGTCCGAAAACCTATTACCGACGGGTACCGAAAGTGCCCGCCCAGGCATACCCTCGCCCCATGACGGACTCGCAGGCCTCGCCCACGACCACCCGCAAGCCCACCGGCGCCAATCCGGTAGCCCCGGCCCCCGCAGGCGCGCGCACCGCCGCCGACGTGGTCAGCGGTCAGCTGGTCGCCCAGCTCACCCGAGGTGTGGTCGGCTCCGGACGGACCGCCAACCACACCCCGTTCACCGGCGAGAAGCTGGCCGACCTGCCCGAGTCCACGCCCGAGGACGTGGCCGAGGCCTTCGCCCGCGCCCGCAAGGCGCAGCCCGCGTGGGCCGCGACGCCGGTCCGGACCCGCGCCGCCGTGCTGCTGCGCTTCCACGATCTCGTACTCGCCCGCCAGGCCGAGGTGCTCGACCTGATCCAGCTGGAGACCGGCAAGGCGCGACTGCACGCGCACGAAGAGGTGCAGGCCGTCGCCGTCGCCGCCCGTCACTACGGGCGCAAGGCTCCCGCCTATCTGAAGCCCAGGCGGCACACGGGAGTCGTGCCCACGCTGACCAAGGTCACCGAGCTGCGCCAGCCGCGCGGCGTGGTCGGGCAGATAGCGCCGTGGAACTACCCCTTCGAGCTGTCGATCGGCGACGCGCTGCCCGCGTTCGTCTCCGGCAACGCCGTGGTGATGAAGCCCGACACCGAAACCGCGCTGACCGCCCTGTGGGCCCGCGACCTCCTGATCGAGGCGGGCCTTCCCGCCGAGGTCTTCCAGGTCGTCCTCGGGGACGGGCCGGTCGTCGGCCCGGAGGTCGTGCGGCACGCCGACTACGTGTCCTTCACCGGCTCGACCCGCACCGGCCGCGAGGTCGCGCAGGGCGCGGCGGCCCGACTCGTGGGCGTATCCCTGGAGTTGGGCGGCAAGAACGCCATGCTCGTGCTGCACGACGCCGACGTGGAGAAGGCGTCCGCGGGCGCGGTCCGCGCCTGCTTCTCCTCCGCCGGGCAGCTCTGCATCTCGATCGAGCGACTGTACGTTCACGAATCGATCGCCGACGCCTTCGTTGAGCGGTTCGCCGCCCGGACGAAGGCGATGCGGCTCGGCCGCTCACTCGCGTACGGAGCGGACATGGGCTCGCTCGTCGGCGAGCGCCAGCTGGAGACCGTCACCCGGCACGTGGAGGAGGCCGTCGCCAAGGGCGCCAAGCTCATCGCGGGCGGCACGGCACGGCCCGACATCGGCCCGCTCTTCTACGAGCCCACCATCCTGGAGGGCGTCGAGGCGCCAATGGCGGTGTGCGCCGAGGAGACCTTCGGCCCGGTCGTCGCCGTCTACCGCTTCACGGACGAGGACGCGGTCGTCGAGCAGGCCAACGCCACCGCGTACGGCCTCAACTCCTCGGTGTGGACGAAGGATTCGCGCCGCGGCCACGAGGTGGCGGCGAAGCTGCGCACCGGCACGGTCAACATCAACGAGGGGTACGCCCCCGCGTACGGCAGCGTCCAGTCGCCGATGGGCGGCATGAAGGACTCCGGGCTCGGCCGCCGGCACGGCTCCGAGGGCATCCTCAAGTACACCGAGGCCCAGACCGTCGCCCAGCAGCGCCTGATCCCGCTGGCCCCCTCCTTCGGCATGGACGACGAGAAGTACGCGGCCTTCATGACCCGCAGCCTCAAGGCGATGAAGGCCCTGCGCCTGCGCTGACCCTCCCGGCGACCCGCCTTCCCGCAGCCCCTTTTCACGCAAGGAGAGCCATGTCCCAGGTACCCCCTGCCCAGAATCCGGACGAGGACGGCACGTACGACTACGACGTCATCGTGGTCGGCTCGGGCTTCGGCGGTTCGGTGAGCGCGCTCCGGCTCACCGAGAAGGGCTACCGGGTCGGCGTCCTGGAGGCGGGCCGCCGCTTCACCCCCGCCACCCTGCCCAGGAACTCCTGGGACATGAAGAACTACCTGTGGGCGCCCAGGCTCGGCATGTACGGCATCCAGCGCATCCACGTGCTGGGCAACGTGATGGTGCTCGCGGGCGCCGGGGTCGGCGGCGGCTCCCTCAACTACGCCAACACCCTCTACGTGCCACCGAAGCAGTTCTTCGAGGACCCGCAGTGGAAGGACATCACCGACTGGCAGGAGGAGCTGAAGCCGTACTACGACCAGGCGCGGCGCATGCTCGGGGTGCGGCTCAACCCGACGATGACGCCCTCCGACGTCCATCTGAAGGCCGCCGCGCAGCGCATGGGGGTCGGCGACAGCTTCCACATGGCGCCGGTCGGCGTCTTCTTCGGTGACGGCAACGATGGTGACGGTACGTCAAAAGCCAAGCCGGGAACGTCGGTTGACGACCCCTACTTCGGCGGCGCGGGTCCGTCCCGCAAGGCATGCACCGAGTGCGGCGAGTGCATGACGGGCTGCCGGCACGGCGCGAAGAACACCCTGAACGAGAACTACCTCTACCTCGCCGAGAAGGCGGGCGCGACGGTCCACCCGATGACGACTGCCGTCTCGGTGACCGAGGACTCGCGGGGCGGCTTCGCGATCGCGACCCTGCCGACCGACCGCAAGAGCTCCGCGGGCCGCCTCTTCACGGCACGCCGGGTCGTCGTCGCCGCCGGCACCTACGGCACCCAGACCCTGCTGCACCGGATGAAGTCGAGCGGTCAACTCCCTTACATCTCCAAGCGGTTGGGGGAGCTGACCCGTACCAACTCCGAGGCGCTGGTCGGCGCGCAGACCACCGACCGCCGCTACCGCAAGCGGCACGGCGCACCCAGGGTCGACTTCACCCGGGGGGTCGCCATCACCTCCTCGATCCATCCGGACGAGAACACCCACATCGAGCCGTGCCGCTACGGCAAGGGCTCGAACGCGATGGGCAGCATGTCGATCCTCCAGGTGCCGTACGGAGCCAACCGGGTCCGCAACTGGCTGGGCAGCGCGGCCAGGCACCCCCTGCTCCTGGCGCGTTCGATCAGCAACCACCGCTGGTCCGAGCGGACGATCATCGGCCTGGTCATGCAGTCGCTCGACAATTCGCTCACGACCCATCTGAAGGCGGACGGCGTCGGCAAGGGCCTGCTGACCGCCGAGCAGGGCCACGGCGCGCCCAACCCCAAGCAGATCAGGGCGGCTTCACAGGGCGCGGCGGCGATCGCGGCGGAGATCAACGGCTTCGCAGGCTCCAACGTCGGCGAGCTCATGGGCACCCCGCTCACCGCGCACTTCCTGGGCGGCTGTGCGATCGGCGACCGTGCCGAGGCCGGAGTGATCGACCCGTACCAGCGGCTGTACGGGCATCCCGGCATCTCGGTGGTCGACGGTGCGGCGGTCTCCGCGAACCTCGGCGTGAACCCGTCCCTGACGATCACCGCGCAGGCCGAGCGCGCGATGTCGTTCTGGCCCAACAAGGGCGAGGAGGACCCGCGTCCCGCGCAGGGTGCGGCCTATGTGCGGCTCGCTCCGGTCGAGCCGAGGTCCCCCGCCGTGCCCGCCGAGGCTTTCGGCGCGCTGAAGCTGCCGTTCCTGGGAATGCCCGCGGTCCCGCCGAAGCAGAGCTGAGCGCGGGTGGCGCTCCGCCCGGTGGAATGAGTTTCGCCCCGGCTGACGGGGGTTCCCTACTCGAACGAACGGGGAGAGCTTGCGGGAGGCTCCTCGCGCAGTTCCCCGCGCCGCCCCTTATGGCGCGCCACTCAACGACAAGAGGCGCTGCACCCCCCTCCGAGTGCAGCGCCTCTCGCGTGAAAACGGAGACCTGGTGGAGCCCCGCCCGGCGTGACAGAACGCGGGCGAGGCTGTTGGTTCCACATGCATGACCCGTGACCGCTGTGAAGGGTTGTCCTGCCTTCACGGAGTCCTTATGTGATCCACGCCACCTCTTCGCCGCCGCAACCATCGTCCCGCCCGGCCTGTCGAACCCCTGCCGCGGACCAGCCGTGCCGCACAGAACATGCCAAGAGGGGCCACAGTGAGCGAAAAGCCGCCGATCTCGGGGGAGCCGTCGGGCGACGCCTCGCTGCCGGACGAGATCTGGGAGCAATTCGTACGCGACACCGAGCAGGACATCCGGGCCTCCGCGCCCAAGGAGCCCTCGGCGCGGGCCCGCATGGTGGCCGAGCGGCTGCGCAGGCAGGAGGAGGCCTCCGAGCGCGCCGACCGCGAGGACGGGCGCAAGCTCACATGGCGCGGCACCGAGCCGGCGGGCTGGCGGACCGGCCCCGCCTGGCAGGAGATGAACGGTCGGGCCGACCGCCGGCGCCGCATGGGGGGCGTGCTGGGCATCCTGGGCTGCGTCGCGCTGCTGCTCGTCGCGCTGAACCCGTCCCGCGCGCTGTCCCTTGTGACCGGCGGCGGCTCCTCCGGCGGCACTCCGGCGGCCCAGCTGCCGCCGGAGACCGCCGCTCCCACCGCCGCCCCGGCCTCGTTCGACCCGGACCGGCCCACCCTCACGGAACCCTTCCGCGGCTCGCCCGCGCTCCAGTACGCGGACGGCGCGGCCGGGATCGAGGTGCCCGAGGCCACCGCCGTGGGCGGGCTGTCCAAGGAGGAGGTGGCCACGGCCCTGAACAACACCCGCGCCCTCCTGGTCGACGCCGACCTCGCCCCCGCGACCCTGCGCGGCGCCCGCCCCGAGACGGCCCTCGGGCTCATCGACCCCGAGGAGAAGGACGAGGTGGACTTCCTCAACACCTCTTTGGCCAAGCCGGACAAGGAACACGACCCGCTGTCGATGTTCACGCGGTTCAACCCCAAGGAGGTCGTGCCCGTCGGGGACGTGGTCAAGACCCGG
Source organism: Streptomyces sp. NBC_01431 (assembly GCF_036231355.1). Lineage (NCBI taxonomy): Bacteria > Bacillati > Actinomycetota > Actinomycetes > Kitasatosporales > Streptomycetaceae > Streptomyces > Streptomyces sp. NBC_01431. Next base: position 3,304,175 of record NZ_CP109496.1, on the reverse strand, counting down.
GGCCGGATGACGTTCGCCAAGGCCGACGGGGGAGGAGTCGCCGTGCACGCCGACTACACCTTCGTCTACCCGCTGAAGCAGACCGCGCCCGGCTCGGAGACGGTGGCCCGCACGATCGTGCGCCGCGTCCTGGACGTCGAGGCGGCCGACCCGGCCGTGAAGGAGGGCACCGCCGGAAAGCTCTGGATCGTCCGCTCCGACGAGAACATCGCCAACTCGGCGTGCGGAGTCAACGACGGCTATCTGCACGCCGACTTCCACGACGCCACCACCGCCTCGGGCCCCGCCCCGAGCGGCTCGCCCGTCGACCCGTACGACCGCAGGGAGCTGAGCGCCGACCGCTCGAAGGGCTGCCACCCCGTCAGCCGTACGTAGTCCACAGCCCTACCCGGCGGCAGGCGAAGGGCCCCGTAGCCGTCCCGTACGCAGATGTGTACAGGAGGCCGACGGGGCCCTGGGCCGTCGGCACCGGCGTCAGGGCAGCGTCGGTGCCGCGGGGGCGGCGCCGGGGGGTGCGCCGCTGGACTTGGGTGCGCGAGGTGGCCGACCCGGCGCGTGCGGGGCGCGCGAGTGGTGTCGACCATGGTCAACGGGCTGGTGCGATACGGGACTTGTCATTGCATCGTGCTGGACGGCGCTCGCCTGCTGCAACCGTTCGGACCGGATGCGGCCGGTCCCGGGCGTCCCCGGAACCGACCGCATCTATGGGGTGACCGGGCTGCTGTCCCCTGCCGACCGGTCACGCACACTGGAACGAGGTCCCACGACGCACTTGCGGTGCGTCACACGCCCCAGCGGAGCCACGCGTGGTTTTTTCGGGCCCGCCCCTGGCTGGCACGGACATCCCACCAACGAAGCCGGGCCGGGGGCGGTCACGGCACCGTACGGGTGAGGAACGCCCGAACTCAGATCCGGCCGCGGCACAGCTCCAGCATCGTCATCGCGAGCGCGGTGCCGGGCTTTCCCAGGGCGTCGCGGAAGTGGGCCAGGACCTCCATCTCGCGGTTCAGATTGACCCGGCGGCCGCCCGAGGCGATCCGGGACTCCTGGATGACGGCCGAGACCGCCATGCGTTCCTGGATGAGGCCGATGATGCGGTCGTCCAGTGCGTCGATGCGCTCGCGGGCGCCGGTGATCACGGCGGCGGCCTCGTCGGTGCGGGCGCCGGTCTTCTCGGTGACGGTCTTGTGGGTGAGGGTCGTGGGGACGGACATGGGGGGCTCCTTCTGTGGACGGTGCGCCCCGGAGCGGCAAGGACCGGAAATGCCAGAGCGCCCCGGGCCTTGTCGGCCCGGGGCGCTCTGGGAAGTTCGTGTGTCAGTCGCTCAAGCAGCAGAACCAACGAACCCATGGCGTCCGGCGGGCCGGGTGCCATAGGTAAAGACGAAGGTGAGGTGCTCGCGCATGGGCACAGTATGGACCGACGCCCCGAGCACGGGCCAATCCCGGTTCGGATGGTGAGACGAACCCGTCGCCGCCCGCCCCGGTAGAATCGACAAATACCGACCCCCTCCCACCGCCGGAAGGCCGCCACCCGTGCCAGCAGCACCCTCCGCAGCCGCGCCCGACAACAACCCGGACGTCGTCCTGGTTGTCGACTTCGGCGCGCAGTACGCCCAGCTCATCGCCCGCCGCGTCCGCGAGGCCCGGGTCTACAGCGAGATCGTCCCGAGCTCCATGCCTGTGGCCGAGATGCTGGCCAAGGACCCGAAGGCGATCATCCTCTCCGGCGGCCCCTCCTCCGTGTACGCCGAGGGCGCCCCGCGCCTGGACCGCGCGATCTTCGAGGCCGGGGTCCCGGTCTTCGGCATGTGCTACGGCTTCCAGCTGATGGCGACGACGCTGGGCGGCACGGTCGACGACAACGGCGCCCGCGAATACGGCCGCACCCCGCTGACCGTCTCCAAGCTCGGCTCCACGCTGTTCGAGGGCACCCCGGCCGAGCAGTCGGTGTGGATGTCGCACGGCGACGCCTGCTCCGCCGCCCCCGAGGGCTTCACGGTGACCGCCTCCACCGACGTCGTACCGGTGGCCGCGTTCGAGAACGACGAGAAGAAGCTGTACGGCGTTCAGTACCACCCCGAGGTGCTGCACTCCACGCACGGCCAGCAGATCCTGGAGCACTTCCTCTACCGCGGCGCGGGCATCGAGCCGACCTGGACGACGCACAACGTGGTCGAGGAGCAGGTCGCCCTCATCCGCGAGCAGGTCGGCACCAAGCGCGCCATCTGCGGCCTGTCCGGCGGCGTGGACTCAGCGGTCGCCGCGGCCCTCGTCCAGAAGGCCATCGGTTCCCAGCTGACCTGCGTTTACGTCGACCACGGCCTGATGCGCAAGGGCGAGACCGAGCAGGTCGAGAAGGACTTCGTGGCCGCCACCGGCGTCCAGCTGAAGGTCGTCGACGCGCAGGAGCGGTTCCTCACCGCGCTCGCCGGCGTCTCGGACCCGGAGACCAAGCGGAAGATCATCGGCCGCGAGTTCATCCGCGTCTTCGAGCAGGCGCAGCTGGAGATCCTCCAGGAGGACGGCCCCGAGGTCGCCTTCCTCGTCCAGGGCACGCTGTACCCGGACGTCGTGGAGTCCGGCGGCGGCACCGGCACCGCGAACATCAAGTCGCACCACAACGTGGGCGGCCTGCCCGACGACATCGAGTTCGAGCTCGTCGAGCCGCTGCGCAAGCTGTTCAAGGACGAGGTCCGCATGGTCGGACAGGAGCTCGGCCTGCCGGACGAGATCGTCCAGCGCCAGCCGTTCCCCGGCCCCGGCCTCGGCATCCGCATCGTCGGCGAGGTCACCAAGGAGCGCCTGGACCTGCTGCGCGAGGCCGACGCGATCGCCCGTGAGGAGCTGACCGCGGCCGGGCTCGACGGCGAGATCTGGCAGTGCCCGGTCGTGCTGCTCGCCGACGTGCGCTCGGTGGGCGTCCAGGGCGACGGCCGCACCTACGGCCACCCGATCGTGCTGCGCCCGGTCTCCTCCGAGGACGCCATGACGGCGGACTGGACGCGGATGCCGTACGACGTGCTCGCGAAGATCTCGACCCGCATCACCAACGAGGTCGCCGACGTCAACCGCGTCGTCCTCGACGTGACGAGCAAGCCGCCGGGCACCATCGAGTGGGAGTAACCCGGTCCCTCGGCCGGGCCTAGTCCCCACCGCCGCACCGACGGCGCCGCTCCCTGCCCGGGGCGGCGCCGTCGTCGTTTCGGGGCGCCTTGGCTCAGTGGGCCTTCAGGTGCTCCCGGGCCGCCTTGGCTCAGTGGGCCTTCAGGTGCTCGCGGGCCGCCCGGACGAACTCCTCGCGGAGTTTCATGAACGCCTCCCAGACACCCGCGGGCTCCTCGGCGGCTTCGTGCATGGCCCGGATCCGCTCGACGAGCGCCGCGGCCTCCGGTGCGGCGCCCACCGCCTCAAGATCGATCATGTTGAACGCGGCCTGCGTCTTGGTGAACGCCGCGTCGACCGCCGCGAGTGCCTGCCGCTCGTCCTCGTACTCCCCGCGCCAGCGGCGCCAGGCGACCCGTGCCTCCGCATCGGTCGCGGTCAAGAACGCGGCGTACGTCTCCCGATGCGCGAGATAGATCGATGTCCAGTCCTGCGCCACGCCGGTAACCTCCCACGCACGACAGCTTTCTGACGTCGAGTCAGATCACGATGGCATGCGGGGGCCGGGACGAGAAGACCTGTGCAGGGCCGAAGGGAAGATCGGGAGAGCCGCGCGGGTTCGCCGGGTCCGCGCTGCGAGGCCGGGCGGGGTCGGGCCGGGCCCGCGCTACCACACCACCTCACCGCCCTCGGGGAGCTCCGGGCCGACTCCGCGGCCCCGCCAGCCGAATGGCTCTGTCCTTGTTGCGGCGCGGACCGTGCCCCCGGAGATTGTGCTTACGGAGATCAACCGCTCTCCCAACCGCTCTCTCATTGGAGGCACAATGCGCATTCGTCTTTCTGTCACGGCTCTCGGCCTGGCCGCACTCGCCCTGCTGGGCTCGGCGGCCGCCGCCACAGCAGCGCCCGCCTCGCCCGCGGTCTCCCAGAGCCAGCTGGCGCCGATGGACAACGACCACGGCTCCGTGGACCAGTCGGTCGGCACCATGACGGGTTGACGTACTGAGTGCTTGTCCCCGCCGCCTCGCCCCGACCCAGAAGCCGGGGCGAGGCGGCGGGCTGTGCCGGGCCCCGCTCAAGCCGGTCCGATCCCGAACTCCTGTCGTAGTACGTCAATTTGATGGTGCGTCAATCACTCGCAGGCCCCTTGCTCCCCAGCCGGTGGGTGGCGTTCGTGCGACACAATTCCCTCACGGTCCAAGGGGCTTGATGCGGAGGGGTGGAGTTCTCGGTGGCGGTCCAGGAGGCTCGGCAATGCGGCGGCGACTGCGCGCACGGCGCGCGGGACGGGCACCGGCGCGCGGTGGCGGAGTTCCTCGCCAAGCGGGACGGGCTCGCGGCGGGTGAGGGACTGCCCGCCGCCGTGGCCCACTCGGCCGGGGCGTCCCGGCAGTGGGTGTCGGACGAACTGACCCAGTCCGCCCGGCTGGTCGCCGAGTACGGCCGCGAGGCGGGCCGGACCTGGCCCGAGCGGGTGTGGCGGGGAACGGTGGCGACGGTGTGGGCCGGGGCGGCCGCCTTCGCCCTCGCCGAGGCGTTCACGGCGATCGGCGCGGGGTGGACGGCCGCACGCACCGCGGGACTCCTGGCCGCGCTGGCCGCGGCGGTCCTGCTGACGGCGGTCGCCTACCTGCACCGGGCGCGCGGCGGCCTGCTCGCCCCCGTACTCGGCGAGGACAACCGGCTGTCCACCTCGCGGGCCGTCGCGGTGGTGTGGGCCCTGTTCGCGGTCTTCGCGACACTGGTCCTCGCGCTGCGACTGGCCGGAGCGTCGGGCCACGCCGAACGCGAATCGCTGTTACGCGGGCTCGAACTGGCCCGGTGTGGTGGCCTGTTGGCGGTCGTGTTCCTCACCTCGGGGATCGCGGTCGTCGTCCGCGGTGTGGTGACGGTACGCGTCCACGAGCGGCGCCTGCAGAAGGTGCGGGCCGACCGGCCGCGCGGGGCCGACCTGCTGACGGACGACGCGGGGCGGGGTAGCTTCGCGGACGCCCAGTACGCGGCGGTGAGCATGGTGGCGGTGCTGTTCGCCGCGGTGCGCCTGGCCCGCAGTCCCGCTCAACTCCCCGACGTTCCTTGGGGGTTGGCGGCCCTCGTCGCGATCTCCGCAGCGACGTACTTCGCCGGGAAGTACGCGGAGGGCGGCCGTCCGGTGATCCTCTCCGTGGTACGGGCCCGGGAGGCGGGGGACCTGGACGCTCCTATCCGCACCGGTGACGACATCGAGATCCGCGGCGCGGGATTCGTCCCGCCGGGCGCGGCCACCCCCGACCTGCTGGCCCGCCTGACCGTCCGCATCGGCGCGGTCCACGTCCACGTCCCCCTGATCCCGGTCCCCGGCGGCTTCGCGAACCCGACCGACGGGGTGCTGACGGTGCCGGTGCCGGTGGACGTGGAGGCGGGGCGGGTGGAGGTACGCGTGGTCACGGCGGCGGGGGTGGAGACGGAGGGGGTCGTGGTGGAGGTGGGGGAGTAGGGGGGCTCCCATCCGCCCGTTCGGCCCGTTCGCAATGAGACACCCGTTCCCCGCGTCCGTATCGTCTGGTGAAGAGCCGAATCGGATGGAGGCGGGATCAGCCATGGCACATGGACATGCGACCAGGGTGCGGACCGGCGTGGACCAGCCCCGGGGATGGCGGGAGACGGCCCGCACCTACGCACTGCTGCCGCTGCGGATCTTCCTCGGCGTGACGTTCGTCTACGCCGGGCTCGACAAGCTCACGAACAGCGCCTTCTTCCACGCCTCCGGCACCGGATCCATCGGCGAGCTGATGCACGGGGTGCGGAACACCTCCGCGATCCCCGCCCTGGTGGACCTCGCCCTGAAGAATCCGCCCGGCTTCGGATACGCCATCGCGCTGGGTGAGCTGGCCGTCGGCATCGGCATGCTGATCGGCCTGTTCGGGCGGCTCGCCGCACTGGGCGGCGCCCTCATCTCGCTCTCCCTGTGGCTCACGGTGAGCTGGCAGACCACCCCGTACTACTACGGCAACGACCTGGCCTACTTGATGGCCTGGCTGCCGCTCGTACTGGCGGGGACGCCCCTGCTGTCCGTGGACGCGCTCCTGGCCAGACGGCGCCGCTTGCGCACCCCGTAGTCGATCCAGCCCGCCAGCGAGGCGAGGCCGAGGCCGCCGCACACCAGCGGGATGACCAACGGCGGCGGGGTGTGCCAGCGCCCGGCGGCGTCCCCCATGAACAGGATCGCCGTGGTGATCAGCGCGAGCCCGGCGATGAGTCGCCCGGGGCGGAAGTCATGACGCGGCACGGTCCACCTCCGCCTGGCCGACGCCGACCCTGACGTCGAGTTCGAGGGTGCCGGCCGGCGCGGCGCCGACGGGCGGCGGCAGCGTGGCGGTCCGCTTCTGGTCCGGCGTGACCTGGATGTCGTTCGGCTTCTCGCTGGGCAGCTGGATGTCGCCGACCCCCACGTCGATGGTCACCTTCACGGTCACGTCCTTCGGTACGACGACCCTGGCCTTGCCCGCGCCGACCTCCGCGCGGGTCGTCAGGGTGTGGCCCGGCGGCACGGCGATCCGGCTCAGGTCCAAGGTGGCCACGCCCGTGCCGAGCCGGTAGTCCGGCTGGACCTCGGCGGTGGTGGTGGGTGTCCATCCGGTGCGCACCCAATGTGTGTCGATCGACTTGGGCAGGGCCGCGGACCCGGCGAGCAGGGCGGCGGTGAGCAGCGCGAGGAAGATCGTGCCGAAGCCCGTACGGCCCAGCCACGAGCTGAGCACCAGGCCCAGCCCGAACACCCCGAGCGCCGCCGCGAATCCGATCTCCAGGCCGGTGCCCAGCGGTTGGTGGCCCCAGGCGCTGCCGAACCCGGCGCCGAAGGCGAGCAGCGCGGCGAGGAAGAGGAGGCCGCCGATGGGGCGCGGCCCCCGGGTCTCGCGTGCCGCCGCCTTCGCGGCCTTGCGCGCCTTCGCGGCAGGAACCGGCTCCGCGTCCGGGGGGCCCCACAGGTAGCCGCCCGCGACCGGACCGGTGGTGCCGTCCTTGATGATGGGGTCCCGCCACCAGGACGGCGGTGACGGTGCCGGTGGCGCCTTGGTCTCGGGCGGCGCGTCCGCGACGGCCTGCGCCGCGACCGGGTCGAGCGGAACGTCCGCGGGCGCGGTGGAGCGCCGCTGCGACCAGACGCCGACGCCCGCGACCAGCAGCGTGAGCAGCACGGCGAACGTCATCACCGAGCCGTTCCTCAGCATCGTCAGGAAGATCCCGCAGCCTGCCAGCGCCATCAGTACCGCGACCAGGGACGCGCCCTCAACCCGGCCGGTGAGCAGCCGGCGCGCCTCGTTCTCGTCCTCGCCGTCGAGCGGCACGAGCAGCCAGGCGAACCCGTAGACGACCAGGCCGAGGCCACCGGTGACGGCCAGCACCCCGAGCGCGATCCGGAAGATCACCGGGTCGATGTCGCAGTACCGGCCGAGGCCGCCGCAGACTCCGCCGATGACCTTGTTGCTGCTGCGGCGCAGCAGCGGGGCCTCGGGGGCCGGATCGGGCGGCGCGAGGGGCGTCTCGGTCGGCTGATTCATACGTACATGGTGACGGGCCTCCACCGCCCCCGGCACCCGCCCCGACCCTGGCCTCTCCCTGATTTCAGCCCCGAAGGGAAAGCCCCGGCGCGCCGAAGGGAGAGAGTCCGCCCCCTTGAAGGGGAAACCCCGGCCCTCGCAGAGGGAAGCCCCGCCTCGTCGTAGGGAGAGGGCCTGGCCCGTTGAAGGGAGAGAGCCTGGCCCCCTTCAACGGGGAGAAGCGGTACCCCTCGGGAGGGAGGCCGTCTCCCGCGGGCGAGGGGGGTGCCCTCAGGGAAGCCTGGGGGCCAACCCTGATGCCCGCCGCCCCGCGCGCGTGTGACGATCGGGGCATGCCAGTCGCCACCCCCCGCATGTCGCCGCCCGAGGCCGACGAAGTGCCGGTCCGCAAGCTGTACCGCTCCGCCGAGGGGCGGATGCTCGGCGGGGTGGCGCGGGGGCTCGCCGGGCACCTCGGCCTTCCGGTGGTGTGGGTACGGATCGTGTTCCTCGGGCTGCTGTCGATCAACGGCCTGGGGGCGCTGCTGTACGCGGCGTTCTGGTTCGTGGTGCCGCTCGGCCGCGGTGGCACAGCCGAGCGTCACTCCGCCTTCGAGGTCAGCCCGGACGGCCGGCGCAGGCTGCGCAAGCCCGACAAGGGCCAGGTGGTCGCGCTGATCGCGCTGGTCTTCGGCGCCGCGATCTTCGCCTCCAAGGTGGACGTCGGCGGCTGGGCCAACCCCTACGTCTTCCCCAGCGTCCTGATAGGCGTCGGCGTCATCCTGGTGTGGCGTCAGGCCGACAACACGCGCCGCGCCCGCTGGACCGAGGGCGCCCGCCGCAGCCGGTGGCTTCCGGTGGCCCGGGGGCTTGCCGGAGTTGCCCTGGTCGGCGCCGGGCTCACCGGGTTCGTCGTGGTCAACGGCTCGGCGGCGCAGCTCGGCAACGTACTGACGGCGGCGATCGCCGTGCTCGCCGGTATCGCGCTGCTCGCCGGTCCCTACCTCGTCCGTATGACGCAGGACCTGTCCGAGGAGCGCCTGATGCGCATCCGGGCCCAGGAGCGCGCCGAAGTGGCCGCGCACGTCCACGATTCGGTGTTGCACACTCTGACCCTGATCCAGCGCAACGCGGAGAACGTCGGCGAGGTGCGGCGCCTGGCCCGCGCCCAGGAACGGGAGTTGCGCGCCTGGCTGTACAAGCCGGAGGGCACCGGACGCGAGGAGGAACCGGAGACGCTCGCCGAGGCGGTGAAGCAGGCGGCGGCCGAGGTCGAGGACAAGCACGGCGTCCCGATCGAGGTGGTCGTGGTGGGTGACTGCCCGCTGGACGACCGGCTGACCGCACAGATGCAGGCCGCACGCGAGGCAATGGTGAACGCGGCCAAGTACGGTGGCGAGGGCGGCGCGGTCCAGGTGTACGCGGAGGTCGAGGGCCGCACGGTCTTCGTCTCCGTACGGGACCGGGGCCCCGGATTCGATCCGGACGCGGTGCCCGGTGACCGGATGGGCGTACGAGAATCAATCATCGGCCGGATGCAGCGCAACGGCGGTACGGCGAGGCTGCGTTCGGTGCCCGGCGGGGGCACGGAGGTCGAGCTGGAGATGGAGAGGGCAGACGGATGACCGAGGAAACGACAGGACGCCGCGTCAGGGTGGTGCTGGTCGACGACCACCGGATGTTCCGTACCGGGGTCCAGGCGGAGATCGGCCAGACCGAGACCACGGGGGTCGAGGTGGTCGGCGAGGCGGCCGACGTCGACCAGGCGGTCACGGTCATCACCGCGACCCGGCCCGAGGTCGTGCTGCTCGACGTGCACCTGCCGGGCGGCGGCGGCGTCGAGGTGCTGCGCCGCTCGGCGGCCATGATGGCCGACGCCGAGAACCCGGTCCGCTTCCTCGCGCTGTCCGTCTCGGACGCCGCGGAGGACGTGATCGGCGTGATCCGCGGGGGTGCCCGCGGCTACGTCACCAAGACGATCACCGGCACCGACCTGGTCGACTCGATCTTCCGGGTGCAGGACGGCGACGCGGTGTTCTCGCCGCGCCTGGCGGGGTTCGTCCTGGACGCCTTCGCCTCCACGGACGCGCCGCCGGTCGACGAGGACATGGACCGGCTCACCCAGCGCGAGCGCGAGGTGCTGCGGCTGATCGCCCGGGGCTACGCCTACAAGGAGATCGCCAAGCAACTGTTCATCTCCGTCAAGACGGTGGAGTCGCACGTCTCCGCGGTGCTGCGCAAGCTCCAGCTGTCCAACCGCCACGAGTTGACCCGCTGGGCGACGGCCCGCCGACTGGTCTGACAGCCCGTGTGTCGCCCCAGCGGCTGACTTCGGCCTTACCTGCGTAAAACCATGGCAAAACCGGCAACCCGGACCCGCTCGTGTCACTCTTGCCCAACGTGATGAGCCTGACCGGAACGCCCTTCTTCGTGACCGCGATCGTGGTGGCCGCGCTTGCCGTTGTGGTGCCGCTGCTCGTGTGGCAGAAGATCGGCGGCTCCGCCGTGGTGCGCGGTGCCGTGCGGCTGTTCATGGTGCTCGTCGCCCAGGCCTCCGCGGTGCTCGTGGTGTTCGTCGCCGTCAACAACGCCAACGGCCTGTACGACACCTGGGGTGACCTGCTCGGCATCGACAGCCATGTCGGCGCCGCGCCCGACCTGGGTGTCGACGGCACCGGCGGACGCAGCATCGCCAAGGAGCCGCGCATCAAGCAGGTCTTCACGCCGGTCGACGACTCCCGGATGGGGCCGGGCGTCCAGATCACGGAGCTGACCGGCCGGGTGTCCGGGGTGGACGGGGAGGTGTACGTGTGGCTGCCGCCGCAGTACGACGACCCGGCCTACAAGGCCAAGGACTTCCCCGTGGTGGAGATGCTGCCGGGCTACCCAGGCTCGGCCAAGGACTGGTTCACCAACCTCGACGTTACCGGGCAGCTCCGGCCGCTGATGGAGAAGGGCGAGGTCAAGCCCTTCATCCTGGTCGCGCCGCGCACCTCGCTGCTCGCCGGGCAGGACACCGGCTGCGCCAACGTGGCAGGAATCGTCAACGCCGACACCTGGCTGAGCGTCGACGTCCGCAAGATGGTCACCGACAACTTCCGGGCGACCGGCCGCGCCGACGGCTGGGCCGTCGCCGGGATATCGGCCGGTGCCCACTGCGCCGCCAAGCTGGCGATCGAGCACCCCGACCGCTACCGCGCGGGCATCGCGCTGTCCGGCTACAACGACCCGGCCGCCGAGTCCGACTCGATCACGGCGGGCGACCGGACGCTGCGCCGCGAGACCAACCCGCTGTGGATGCTGACCCACGCCAAGCACCCGCCGCGCACCTCGCTCTTCCTCACCGGCCAGCCGGGCGACGGCTACGAGGACGGCCTCGCCCTGCGCAAGGCCGCGAAGCCGCCCACCGGGGTGTGGGTGCAGAAGACCGGCGGGGGCCATCTCAACGTGGTGTGGAAGCCGCTGGTTCCGGAGGCCTTCCGCTGGCTCTCCGAGCAGGTGGCCGGCGTCCAGGACGCGAAGGGCGGCCTGAGCGCGGACGGCGGCGGCGTGAACGCCGCGGTGATCCAGGCGACGGGCAGGCGGGGCACCCCGATCCGGCAGCATCAGGGGCGCGGCTAGGCCCCGTACGCCCCGAGCGCGGTACGGGCTGAGAAGCCCGGGGCACAGGGCGTCACCCTTTGGTAAAACGCTGGCAAAATGGGCAACTGGTTGTCACGGGCACCCCTCTTCGGGGGCGTGATGAGCCTGACCGGTACCCCCTTCCTCGTGGTCGCGATCCTCGCGGCCGCGGCGGCATTGCTGCTGCCCCTCTTCCTGTGGACCAGGATCGGCGGTCCCGCCGTGATGCGGTGGGTGTCGCGGCTCCTCATGCTGGGCTTCGCCCAGGTCACCGCGATCCTCGTGGTCTTCCTCTTCGTCAACAACGCCAACGGCCTGTACGACACCTGGGACGACCTCCTCGGCGGCGGCAACCACGTCAACGCCGCCCCCGACCTGGGTCCCGACGGCACCGGCGGTCGCAACGCCGCGGCCGGGCCCAGGGTGAAGCAGAAGTTCGAGCCGTACACCAGCAAGGTCGGCAAGGGCGTGGTGAAGACCACGCTCAAGGGTCAGGTCTCCGGCGTCGAGGGCGATGTGGCGGTGTGGCTGCCGCCGCAGTACGACGACCCGGCGTACAAGGGCAAGACCTTCCCCGTTGTCGAGCTGCTGCCCGGCTACCCCGGCTCGATAGGCGCCTGGTTCGGCACCCTGAAGGTGCAGGAGCAGCTCACGCCGATGATGGAGAAGGGCGAGGTCGCGCCGTTCATCCTGGTCTCGCCGCGCACCACCCTCCTGGACGGCAAGGACACCGGATGCGCCAACGTGCCGGGCGTGGTCAACGCCGACACCTGGCTGAGCGTGGACGTCCGCAAGATGGTCACCGACAACTTCCGGGCCGCCACCGGCGCCGACGGCTGGGCGGTCGCCGGGTACTCCGCGGGCGCCCACTGCGCGGCCAAGCTGGCGATCGAGCACCCCGACCGCTACCGGGCCGGGGTGGACCTCTCCGGCTACAACGACCCGGCCGCGGAGAAGGACTCGATCACCGCGAAGAACCCCCAGCTGCGCGAGGAGTCCAACCCGCTGTGGATCCTCAAGCACGCCAAGACCCCGCCGCACATCTCGCTCTTCGCCTCCGGTGAGCAGACCGACGGCTACAACGACGGCCTCGCGCTGAAGAAGGCGGCCAAGGCGCCCACCTCGGTCACCGTGGTCAAGCTCAACGGCGGCGGCCACGCCAGCGCGGTGTGGAAGACGCAGGTGCCCGAGGTCTTCCGCTGGCTGACCAAGGAGATGGGCGCGGGCGCGAAGGTCGCTCCGGAGGAAGGGGCCTGACGTCGCGTCAGGATACTTTGGTTCCCCGGTCGGCTGCTGACATAGCGTCAGATATTGTGTCGGCTCCGGCTGTCACGTGGGCCGGACCGCGCCCGCGAACGGCATCTCGTCGATCGACGCGACCCGCACCGGCGCCCCCGGATGCGGGGCGTGGATCATCTGGCCGCCGCCGATGTACAGCCCGACGTGACTGATCCCGGAGTAGAAGAACACCAGGTCACCCGGGGCGAGTTGGGATCTTGCCACCTTCGCGCCGGAGTTGATCTGGGTGTACGTGGTCCGCGGCAGCTGCACCCCGGCCGAACGCCAGGCGGCCTGGGTCAGGCCCGAGCAGTCGAAGGACGAGGGCCCCGTCGCGCCCCACACGTACGGCTTGCCGAGCGCGCTGTAGGCGAACGCGACGGCGGCCGCGGCCCGCGCGGTGGGCGCCGCGACCGGCCCGCGCGGTGCGTCGGCGGACCGGCTCGACCGGTCGGCCCCGGAGGACCCGCCGCCCCCGTGGCTCGCGTCGGGCGCCTCGTAGGCGGTCCGCTCCGGCGCGGTGAGCTCGGCGAGCAGCGCCTCGGCCGAGGTGATCTTCGACTGGATGTCGCTCTTCTGCCGCCGCAGCGTGGACTGCTGATCGCGCAGCTCGGTGAGCTTTCCGTCGGCGGTGGCGTGCAACTGGTCCAGCTCCGCGACCTGCCTGCGCACACCCGCAACGGACGCCGCGGTCCGGTCCCCGGTCCGCTCCGCGAACGCGGCGTTGTCCAGGTACTGCTGCGGGTCGGAGGAGAGCATCAGCTGTAGTTCGGGGGCCACCGAACCGCTGCGGTACTGGGCGGCGGCGAGCGAGCCCAGAGCGTCGCGCGCCGCGTTGAGCTGCTGGGTCTTGCGGGCCGCCTCGTCCCGCAGCTCGGTCAGCGAGCGCTCGGTCGCGTCCGCCTTCTCCTTCGTCCCGTCGTACGCCTGCGTCGCCACCTCCGCGTCGTGGTACAGCTGGTCGACCTTGGCCTTGACCTGAGCCGGGGTGAGCTTCGGCTCCGCGTGCCCGGACCCCTCGAAGAGGGTCGCGGTCGCCGCCGACGCGAGCGCGAGCGTCGCGGCGGTGCGGGCGGCCGGGCCGGTGAGCGGATGCTGCTTGGGCTTTCGGTGGGCAGCCACGAGGGCTTTCACGTCCTTCCGTACGGCAGTGCTTGCGCCCCGGCCCCCTCGCGGAAGCCGCTCCGACGACGGACCGCACAGGGGGAGCGGCCCGCCGCCGGACCTTTCGGCGGGGGTGACCGACGGCCGCCCGGTGGTGCGGCGGCGGTGGGGAGTCGGTCACCTGGGGGAGGACGCTAAACCTGGGGGACACGGGCGAGCGACGTCATGACGGGAAGTGCCACTTTCCGGCGCCGACGCGACTGACTCCGACCGTTGTGGTTGCTTCGGCCCACAGGCTCCGTGCCTGCTGTGACCGAAGTTCCGCTCGGGCCCCACCCGCTGCGCTGAGCCTGCTAGGGGGGAATTAGGCTCCGGCTCATGGACGTACTCATCAATGTCGTCGTCGGCCTGCACATCATCGGTATCGCGTCGCTGCTCGGCGGCTTCCTGACGCAGATGAAGGCGATGAGCGCGGGCACCGCCCGCTTCGTCCCGGCGATGCTGCACGGGGCCCTGACCATGCTGGTCACCGGCGTCGCCCTGGTCGGCCTCAACCAGGCCGACGACCACCCCGTGAACACCATCAAGATCGGCGTGAAGCTCGCGGTCCTGATCGTGATCCTCGGCCTCGTCTACGTGAAGCGGGACGACGAGAAGATCGAGAAGCCGCTGTTCGGAGCGGTCGGCGGCCTCACGGTCGCGAACATCTTCATCGCCCTGCTGTGGACCTGATCGGGCCCCGGGCCGGGCGCGTGCCGCGGTAGCCCGGGTCCTCTTTTCGAAGGGGGCCGCGGGGTGTCAGAGGGGCCGCCTAGACTCGGGAGACGATGAGCAGCCTCTTTGACGACAGCTTCCTGGCGGACCTCCAGCCCTCCGAGGAGGAGCACCCGCCGCCGCCCGAGGAGTCGCACGCACCCGAAGCGGTGCCGGACGACCTCTTCGGGGGCCGTTTCGACGCGCCCGTGGACCGCGACACCCACTACCGCGGCGGCGCCCCGCGCCCGGTGATCGACGCGGCGGCCCTGCTCGACGGGCTGAACGAGCAGCAGCGCGCGGCCGTGGTGCACGCGGGCTCGCCCCTGCTCATCGTCGCCGGCGCGGGCTCGGGCAAGACCCGGGTGCTCACCCACCGCATCGCCCACCTCCTCGCGACCCGCGGGGTGCACCCCGGGCAGATCCTCGCGATCACCTTCACCAACAAGGCCGCGGGCGAGATGAAGGAGCGCGTCGAGCAGCTGGTGGGCCCGCGCGCCAACGCGATGTGGGTCATGACCTTCCACAGCGCGTGCGTACGGATCCTGCGCCGCGAGTCGAAGAAGCTGGGCTTCACCTCGTCGTTCTCGATCTATGACGCGGCCGACTCCAAGCGCCTGATGGCGCTGGTCTGCCGGGACCTCGACCTGGACCCGAAGAGGTTCCCGCCGAAGTCGTTCAGCGCCAAGGTGTCCAACCTGAAGAACGAGCTGATCGACGAGGAGACCTTCGCGGGCCAGGCCGCGGACGGCTTTGAGAAGACGCTCGCCCAGGCGTACACGATGTACCAGGCGAGGCTGCGCGAGGCCAACGCGCTGGACTTCGACGACATCATCATGACCACGGTCCACCTGCTCCAGGCCTTCCCGGACGTCGCCGAGCACTACCGGCTGCGCTTCCGGCACGTCCTGGTGGACGAGTACCAGGACACCAACCACGCCCAGTACACCCTCGTACGGGAACTCGTGGGCCCGGCCGGCGAGGCGCAGGCCCCCGCCGAGCTGTGCGTGGTGGGCGACGCCGACCAGTCGATCTACGCCTTCCGCGGCGCGACGATCCGCAACATCCTCCAGTTCGAGGAGGACTACCCCAACGCGACGACGATCCTCCTGGAGCAGAACTACCGCTCCACCCAGACGATCCTGTCCGCCGCCAACGCGGTGATCGAGCGCAACGAGAGCCGCCGCCCGAAGAACCTGTGGACGGACGCCGGGCCCGGCGCCCAGATCACCGGCTACGTCGCCGACACCGAGCACGACGAGGCGCAGTTCGTCGCGGACGAGATCGACCGGCTCACCGACAAGGGCGAGGCCAAGGCGGGCGACGTCGCCGTCTTCTACCGCACCAACGCGCAGTCCCGCGTCTTCGAAGAGATCTTCATCCGGGTCGGCCTGCCCTACAAGGTCGTCGGCGGCGTCCGCTTCTACGAGCGCAAGGAGGTCAGGGACGTCCTGGCCTATCTGCGTGTCCTGTCGAACGGCGAGGACACCGTCCCGCTGCGCCGCATCCTCAACGTCCCCAAGCGCGGCATCGGCGAGCGCGCCGAAGCGATGATCGACGCCCTTTCGCTGCGCGAGAAGATCACCTTCCCGCAGGCGCTGCGCCGCGTCGACGAGGCGTACGGCATGGCGGCCCGCTCCGCCAACGCCGTCAAGCGCTTCAACGCGCTGATGGAGGAGCTCCGTACCATCGTGGACTCCGGGGCGGGACCCGCGGTCGTCCTCGAAGCGGTCCTCGAACGGACCGGCTACCTCGCCGAGTTGCAGGCTTCCACCGACCCGCAGGACGAGACCCGCATCGAGAACCTCCAGGAACTGGCCGCCGTGGCCCTGGAGTTCGAGCAGGAGCGCAGCAGCGCCGAGGGCGGGGACGGGGCAGGCGCGGGCACGCTCGCCGAGTTCCTGGAGAAGGTCGCCCTGGTCGCCGACTCCGACCAGATCCCCGACGAGGACGAGGACGGCTCCGGAGTCATCACCCTCATGACGCTCCACACCGCCAAGGGCCTCGAATTCCCCGTCGTGTTCCTCACCGGCATGGAGGACGGCGTCTTCCCGCACATGCGCGCGCTCGGCCAGGTCAAGGAGCTGGAGGAGGAGCGCCGCCTCGCGTACGTCGGCATCACGCGCGCCCGCGAGCGGCTGTACCTGACCCGCTCCTCGATGCGCAGCGCCTGGGGCCAGCCCTCGTACAACCCGGCCTCGCGCTTCCTGGAGGAGATCCCGGTCAAGCACCTGGAGTGGAAGCGGACCGGCCCGATGGCCGCGCCGGCCGGCCCGGTGTCGGGCAAGTCGCTCGGCGGCGGGATCGGTGCCTCGCTGTCCTCGTCGCGCTCGAAGTCGGGGCCGTCGGGCTTCGCGACCCGGCGCGGCGGCGACAAGCCGGTGGTCGCGCTGTCCGTCGGCGACCGCGTCACACACGACCAGTTCGGCCTGGGCACCGTGGTGTCGGTGACCGGCTCGGGCTCGGACGCGCAGGCCACGATCGACTTCGGCGACGAGCGCCCCAAGAAGCTGCTGCTGCGCTACGCGCCGGTCGAGAAGCTGTAGTTGGCTACGTCGGGTTGAGGCCGTGGCTGCGCAGCCACGGCAGCGGGTCGATGGACGTGCCGCCGTTGGGCCGCACCTCGAAGTGGAGGTGCGGTCCGGTGGAGTTGCCGGTGTCCCCCGAGTAGGCGATCACGTCGCCCGCCTTCACCTTGCCGCTGCGCACCTTCGTGCTGGACAGGTGGCAGTACCAGGTCTCGGTGCCGTCGTCGCCGGTCACTATGGCCATGTTGCCGTAGGCGCTGTTCCACTGCGTACGGACCGTGCCGTCGATCGCGGACATCACCGGCGTGCCCTCGTCCACCGGGAAGTCGATGCCGGTGTGCACCGACATCCAGTTGACGCCGGCCTGCCCGTAGTAGGCGCTGAGGCCCTTCTGTGTCACCGGCAGGACGAACTTGGGGCGCGCGGCCTCCTTGGCGGCGGCCGCGTCGTCCTTTTTCTTCTTCTCCGCGTCTTGGCGTGCCTTGAGGTCGAGACGCTCCTGCGTGCGGCTGGCCCGGTCGGCGAAGCCGTTCGCGTCGGCGCTGAGATTGGCGAGCTGGGTGTCCAGCTTGGTGTTGGCGGCGACCGGTTTGACCGACGCGGGATCGGAGGCGGCCGTCACGGTGCCGCCGTCGTCCTTACCACCTGTGAAGCCGCCCACGGAGGCGACCGCGACGCCCGCGACCCCCATCACGCACACGGACGGAACGGCGACGGTCAGCAGCGCCGAACGCTTGGCGGGGCTACGCCGCCGGCGCCCGGCACCACGGCGAGCCTCGGCCCGCGAGCCCGCGGGAGCCGGGCTCGGCGCATCGAGAACGTCGGGGCCGGAAGCGTCGGAGCCGGAAGCGTCGGGGCCGGATTCCGGCTCGTACTCGTACTCGTACTCGTACCCGTACTCAGCCTCGGCCTCGGGCTCCAGGGCGGCGAACTCAGCCGTTTCGTAAGCGAGTTGGGGCTCGGGTTCCGGGTCGGGTTCAGGGGTGACGGGCTCGGGGAAGGCGGTCGTCGTGGTGGCCGTCGCGTTCCATGCCGTCGCGTCGTACGTCCCGGTGTCGGAGCGCATGCCGGGCACGGTCCACTGGCCGGTGGTGTCGTGGGCCGCGGCGAACGCGCTGTTGTCGTACTGACCGGTGTCCTGCGCCTGGGTCCAGGCGCTGGCGTCCCACTGGCCCGTCATGTCGAAGGCGCCGGTGTCGAAGGCGCCCGTGCCGGTGCTCTGGGCGGGGAAGGCGGGGGTCGTGAACGCGCCGGTGTCGAACTGGCCGGTGCCGAAGGTCCTGGTGTCGAACTGGCCGGTCGCGCCGCTCGGTTCGTACGGCGTGGCCTGGGGCGGAATCGTCCACTGGCCGGTGGTGTCGTACGCGGAGGTGTAGGCGCCGGTGTCGAACTGGCCGCTGTGGCCTGTCGCATAGCCGTTCTGGTCGGCGTACGTGTCCCGCGCGTGGCCCTGCATGGTGCCGAAGAGCGGATCGACGTCGAAGCTTCCGGTGTGGGCGCTGTCGCCACCATGGCCGCTGCTGCCGTTGAGGTAACCGCCGTGTCCGACGTACCCGGCGTGGGCGTGCTGGTCAGTCACCAACTTCTCTCTCGCCTCGGCAACAGAACCTGCGGCCGGGTTCCCTGATGGGCGGGGGTCCCGGGGAAAGCAGTGGCGTGACTGTACCCGGCGGTACGCGAGGGCGACAATCTTCCGAAGGTTTTGCCCTCCGGGGAAAGGGGCATTCAGCCGCCTTTCGGCTGACAGGTGGCCGAGGTTTTGGCCCTGAGTTCGAGACGCGTTCGACGGCGGGCGGGTTGCCCGTACGTCACCGCCGCCGCGAGCCGACGTCTCATCCAAGCCATCGCCAGGGCCGGGGATGACCGGCGACCGGTGGCCGAGACACCCGGCGGGAAGCCGCTCAAGCCACCGAGAATGCCTCCTGACCTGCTTCCTTGCCCTGCCCGGCGATCAACGCCTGACGCACCCCGGCCGCGACCGCCGGATGCACCGGCATCGCGAGATGGCCGATTCCCGTCACCTGGACGTTCTGGGCGAGCAGATCCGGGTGGTCGATGCGGGCCGTCTCCGTCGGAATCATCAGCGTGTCGAGGTCGCTCCAGAAACTCACGAACCGGGTGCGAATGTCGGGCGCGGGCCCGCGCAGCTCCTCGACGACATCGGACCCGGGGCACATCTGCCGCACGATCGGGTGGGCGTGCGCGAGTTGCGCGGAGCGGGTGCCGGAGTGCGGAGTGGCCAGTGTGACGAGCGTGCGGACGTGCCGGTCGCCCCCCAGGCACTGGACGTAGTAACGGGCTATCAGTCCGCCCAGGCTGTGCCCGACGATGTCCACCTGGTGGTGCCCGGTGCGGGCACAGATCTCCTCGACATGGCGGCCCAGGAGCTCGGCGGCGACCCTGATGTCGCAGGTCAGCGGCGAGTAGTTGAGCGATTCGAGATGCCGCCAGCCGTGCCGGGCCAGGGAGCGGCGCAGCAGTACGAAGACGGACCGGTTGTCGATGAAACCGTGCAGCAGGACCACCGGCGGGTGTGCTCGGCCCGCGGTGGGCAGCTGGGGCGTGGCCTTCGCGGGGTCGCTCGGGTGCCGTTCCGGAGCGAGACCGGAGGGGTAGAGGAGCAGATGGCCCGCGAGGACGGCCAGATCGAGCGCGGTGGCCCGGACCAGTGCCGCGGAGAACCAGGCGCGCCGCAGGTACAGCGGCAGAAGCGAAAAGACCTGCACGGCGGCGACCTCCCGAACGGCGCACGGGGAGACCACTCCGTCCCCCGTATGCCCTCATGGGGCTCCGCCGGTGAAGGCTTTCGTGGGGCCGTGCCCCGGATGCGCGAGGGGCCGGACCGCCGTGCTGCGCGGCTGGCAGCACGGTGGTGCGGCGCCTTCGTAGCGGCTCCCCTTGCGACCGTGTCCGCCCCGTGGCGACCGCGCTCCGGCTGATGCCGGTGGGTCGAGTGGTGTGGGCCCGGTGCAAAACGAACGTGTCCCACGTGTGATTTCCCCCTCCCTCCCCACCGTGAAACGGCGGGTTGCGGGATGCTGTAGATAACGTTCGTTCACTTCCCCGGCTCTTCGGCACGGGGGTGCGCAGGTTGGACATGTGGAGGCAGTGATGGGTGTAACTGGTCCGATCCGCGTGGTGGTGGCCAAGCCGGGGCTCGACGGTCACGATCGCGGGGCCAAGGTCATCGCGCGGGCGCTGCGTGATGCCGGCATGGAGGTCATCTACACCGGGCTGCACCAGACGCCCGAGCAGATCGTGGACACCGCCATCCAGGAGGACGCCGACGCGATCGGCCTCTCGATCCTCTCCGGCGCGCACAACACGCTGTTCGCGAAGGTGCTGGAGCTCCTGAAGGAGCGGGACGCGGAGGACATCAAGGTCTTCGGCGGAGGCATCATTCCGGAGGCGGACATCGCGCCGCTGAAGGAGATCGGGGTGGCGGAGATCTTCACGCCGGGGGCGACCACGGCGTCGATCGTGACCTGGGTCAACGCGAACGTCCGCCAGCCCGCAGGCGCCTAACCCTGCGGTGGCGCCCGCCCCCCTGCGCGTCGGGGGCTGTGCCCCACCCCGAGGGGCTGTGCCCTTGCAGTCGGGCTTCCCCGGCCCGGCTCGGGGCTCCGCCCCGGACCCCGTTCCTCAAACGCCGGCGGGGCTGGATTTTGCCGGACCCGCGCTGGGAGTGCGGGCTCGGGTTCGGTTCGGGTTGGCTCGGCTCAGCGTGGCTCGGGTTGGCTCAGCTGAGTCGCTAGGGCTCAGCTCAGCCGGGCGGAGTTGGGGTGCCTGGGGGCACAACTGGGTGTCGGGCCGCAGGTCGACCGGCAAAAGGGGCCGGGGTGCAACCCTCGGCTGCCGGGGGCGGGGTGGGCTAGCCCCGTAGTTCCTCCCGCATCGCCGCTCGCAGCGACAGCGTTGCCGCCAGGCGCTGGAAGGCCTCCGCCCAGTACCCCCCGGCCCCCGGCGACGCGCCCTCGGACTCCGGCGGCGTAGCCGTCAGCGCTTCCAGGCGGAGGGACTCCGACGGATCGAGGCAGCGTTCCGCCAGGCCCATGACGCCGCTGAAGCTCCACGGATAGCTGCCCGCGTCCCGCGCGATCTCCAGCGCGTCGACGACCGCCCGCCCCAATGCCCCCGCCCACGGCACGACACACGCCCCGAGCAGCTGGAACGCCTCCGACAGGCCGTGCGCGGATATGAACTCGGCCACCCACTGCGCCCGTTCCCCCTCCCCGAGCGTGGAGAGCAGCTTGGCCCGCTCGGCCAGGGACGTCGTGCCCGCGGCCTCGCCGGGCGGCGCCGACGGGGTGCCGAGCAGGGCCCGTGACCACTCCGCGTTCCGCTGGCGCACCGCTGCCCGGCACCACGCGGCGTGCAGTTCGTCGGCCCAGCCGTCGGCCACGGGCAGCGCCACGATGTCGCGCGGAGCGCGGCCGCCGAGCCGCGCCGGCCAGGTGTCCAGCGGCGCCGACTCCACCAACTGGCCCAGCCACCACGACCGTTCACCCCGCCCCGCCGGAGGTTTCGGCGCTACCCCGTCCCGTTGCATCGCCGCATCGCACTCGTGCGGCGCCTCCACCGCGATCGACACCCCCTCGCCGGTCCGGTCCAGGGACACACAGGTCGCCGCGCGCCGCGCCATCCGCGCCGCGAGCGCCGAACCGGGCAGCGCGGACAGGAGTTCCGCAGCGGTCGCCCGCACGTTGCGGCTGCGGTCGGACAGCGCCCGCTCCAGAAACGGCTCGTCCGCATCCGAAAGCCCGCCGCGCAACGAGTCCAGGAACATCAGCCGGTCCTCGGCCCGCTCGGTCGACCAGGTCGCGGCGAGCAGCGCGCGCCCCGCCCCCGGGTCGTACCGCCGAACCGCTCCCAGGAGCGCCACCCGCTCCGCGAACAGCCCCTCATCCCAAAGGAGTTGTATGTGTTCGGCGTCCCCGGGGTCGGGCAGTACTCCACTGCCCTGCGCGCCACGTAGGGCGAAGCGCCACTCGGGGTTGAGCCGGGCCAGCCACAGCCCGCGCGGGCCCGCGAAGGCCAGTGCCTGGGGGCGCAGATCGGTGCGGGCCCGCGCCCCGTCGAGCAGAGCGGGGAGCAATTCGGCCGGTGCGCGGTAGCCCCGCTCGTTCGCCGCCGCCAGCCACTGCGGAAGCAGCTCACCCAGATCCGGGGCGGTCCCGCGCCGCCCTCCGGCATGCGCGGGCGCCGAACGGTCGGCGAGCAGCAGTGCCAAACGCCGACGCGCGGCCTTCGGCAACGCGGGCCGCCCATCAGGAGGCGCCGCCTCGGGACGTGCCCCCGCAACAGCCGGAAGCAGCCCGGCTCTGCGCCGCAGTGTCTGCGCCGCCGCGGCATCGAGCAGCTCCCCGGGCGTCCCGGCAACCGGACGCCGGTCCGTCCCCAACAACCCCGCCGCCACCAGCTCCTCCCAGGAGCAGGCATCCGGCACACCCCTAGCGGTGCGCGTCATCAATCCCCCCTCGCCCTCGACTTCGTCCCGCGGAGCCCTCGCTCCCGCTTCCCCGGCCCCTCAGCCCCTCAGCCTCGACCTTGCCCCCCGTATCCCCTCGGTCCCGGCCTGGCCCCGAGTCCCGTGGCCGCGGTTTCGTCTCGTATCTCCTCGGTCTCGGTTCCGGCCTGGCTCTGGGCCCCGCCGCCGCGGTTTCGTCTCGCATCTGCCTCAGTTCGGCCGCGCTTCCGGGCCCCGTGGCTCTGCCCTCCCCCGTCCCGGACCCCCGTGGTTCCGCCCCCCGGGGCCTCGCCCCCCCCCGGGCCTCGCCCCCCCGGCCTCGCCCTCGGCTCCCGCTGGGAGCCCGCCCCCGCCCGGCGACGGCCGTCGCGGTCACCTCAGCCTCACCGTCTCCGTCGCTCCCTCCGCCCATGCCGCGAGCGGGGTGAACCCTCGGTGGCCGCATTCGCCGAAGACGGTCAGCGGGGAGCCCCCGGACAGCGCGACGAGTTTCCACAGGCTCCCCCGGGCTGCGGCGGCCGGAGCGATCGGCAGGGCCAACTCGGCTGATGTATCGGCGAGTTGCCATGTGTCGTCGCCGTCCTTCGGCGGTACGGGTATGACCTCCGCCAGTGTCACCGGGCAGGCGTCCAGCCAGGGGTCGTCCAGGAGGGCCCGACCGTACCGTTCGACCGCCTCGGTGGTTGTGCCGCCGGGGGGCGGGCCCCCGGCCGCGGTCGGCGTGCCGTATCGCTCGCCCAGTGCGGCTCGCAGCTGGCCCGCGCCCGGGTACGGCGTCAGGTCCGCGTCGATCGCCAGGCCGACCGGCAGTGTCAGGCCCGGGGCGCGGCCCGCCGCGCCGAAGTCCAGGATCAGTGCCGAGCGGCCCGACTCCCTCCCGTACAGCCAGATCCGGCGGGTGGTGAGCTTCGCGTCCGCCGCGTCGTACTGGGCCAGGACCTGCCAGCTGTCGCGGATCGCGGAGCCCTGCGGCGTGGCGGGCAGGCCGATGCGGGACCGGACCGTCGCGGTCAGCGGTTCCGGCAGGGCGGCGCGGCCCAGCCAGGCCTGGTCGAGGAGGTGCACCAGTGCACACTCTTCGAGCAGTCGCGCCGGCCAGTCCGTCCCGGTACCCACAATCGCCCCCAACTCCCGTACCCGACCTGCCAGTCCCGGTGCCTGTGCGTCGACCATGCGGGCGGCCGTCTCCTCCCACATGCCGTACCCGGGGCTCTCGGCCGCCGCGAGTCCGCCGCGCAGTAGATCCGACAGGCGCTGCTCCAGCTCCACCGACCCCGCGGTCACCCGCTCGGCCCGTCTCTCGGCCCGACGCCTGGCCGCCCCCCGGTCAACGGGCTTGTCAGCAAAGGCGGTTGATCCTGCTCCCTCGGTGGCCCCGGTCCCAGACGATCCTCCCCTCCTCCCCGCCAGGCATCGCGCCGCCCAGTCCGGCGCGGTCCCGGGTGGCGTCGCCCGTTCGTCGGACGCCCAGAGCAGCAGCAGCCCCACCGCGTGCTTGCACGGGGCCTTCCGGCTCGGGCAACTGCACATGAACCCCGGGCCACTTGTGTCGACCACCGTCCGGTACGGCTCGCTGCCACTGCCCGCGCACAGCCCCCACACCGCCCCCGAGTCGTCGCACCCGCTCCGCGACCACGGCCCGGCCGTGCCGAGCCTGCGGCCCGCGTCGCGTGACGCATCGTCAGGCGCCAGTGCGAGCACCTGCTCCACCGTCCGGCGCACCTCCTGCTGAGTCATGTCCCCGAAGGTACGTGCGACCACTGACAATCGGCTCTGACCTGCGGCGACGAGTGATTGTCAGTGGCGTGGTGCACGGTTGACCCACAAGCCGGTCGCATGTCTCGAACGACCTGGAGGGGGAGCCATGACCGTGTCCGAAATCGAGTCCGCCCGCACCGAGTCCGGTGCCGAGCCCCACGCCGAGTCCCGGGCGGAAGCGGCCCTGCGGCCGCACGCCGAGCACGCCTTCGCGGACGAACTGGCGGCGCTGGCCGCCGCCGACGACCGGCCCCGCCCGGCCCGTTGGCGCCTTTCGCCGTGGGCGGTCGCGACGTATCTGCTCGGCGGCACCCTGCCCGACGGCACGGCGATCTCCCCGAAGTACGTGGGACCCCGGCGCATCGTCGAGGTCGCCGTCAGCACGCTCGCCACCGACCGCGCACTGCTCCTGCTCGGCGTGCCCGGCACCGCGAAGACCTGGGTGTCGGAGCATCTCGCCGCCGCCGTCAGCGGGGACTCCACCCTCCTCGTACAGGGCACGGCCGGCACCCCCGAGGAGGCGGTCCGGTACGGCTGGAACTACGCGCAGCTGCTCGCGCACGGCCCGAGCCGCGAGGCGCTCGTGCCCAGCCCGGTCATGCGGGCCATGGCGCAGGGAATGACCGCCCGCGTCGAGGAGCTCACCCGCATCCCGGCCGACGTGCAGGACACGCTCATCACGATCCTGTCCGAAAAGACCCTGCCCATCCCGGAGTTGGGGGCCGAAACGCAGGCCGTACGGGGATTCAACCTGATCGCCACCGCCAATGACCGTGACCGCGGTGTCAACGAGCTGTCCAGTGCCCTGCGACGCCGCTTCAACACGGTGGTGCTGCCGCTGCCCGCCACCGCGGAGGCGGAGGTCGACATCGTCTCGCGCCGCGTCGACCAGCTCGGCCGCTCGCTCGACCTGCCCGCCGTGCCCGACGGCATGGCGGAGATCCGCCGCGTCGTCACCGTCTTCCGGGAACTGCGCGACGGCGTGACCTCCGACGGCCGCACCAAGCTCAAATCCCCGTCGGGGACGCTCTCCACCGCCGAGGCGATCTCGGTGGTGACCGGCGGCCTCGCGCTCGCCGCGCACTTCGGCGACGGCGTACTCAGATCCGGCGACGTGGCGGCCGGAATCCTGGGAGCGGTGGTGCGCGACCCGGCGACGGACCGCGTCATCTGGCAGGAGTACCTGGAAACGGTGGTCCGTGAGCGGGACGGCTGGAAGGACTTCTACCGCGCCTGCCGCGAGGTGTCCGCATGACAGCGCCGCCGCGTGTCATCCCGGCCCGCTCGGAAGGGCCCCTGCTGCTCGGAGTGCGGCACCACGGTCCCGGCTCGGCGCGCGCCGTCCGCAACGCGCTGGACGCCGCCCAGCCCCGCGCCGTGCTCATCGAAGGGCCGCCGGAGGGGGACGCGCTGCTCGGGCTCGCCGGGGACGTGGACATGCGGCCGCCCGTCGCGCTGCTCGCCCATGTCGTGGACGATCCGGGGCGCGCCGCGTTCTGGCCGATGGCCGAGTTCTCGCCGGAGTGGGTGTCGATCCGGTGGGCGCTGGAGCACGGCGCGCAGGCCCGCTTCATCGACCTTCCCGCCGCCCACTCGCTGGCTGCGGGGGAGGACGGGGAGGACGCGGAGGGCGCCCTGCGGATCGACCCCCTCGGAGTGCTCGCCGAGGCCGCCGGGTACGACGATCCGGAGCGGTGGTGGGAGGACGTGGTGGAACACCGCGCCGGCCCGGCAGCCGCTTCTCGGGACGCCGCGGCCGACCCCCGGGCGCCCTTCGCCGCGCTCGCCGAAGCCATGGCCGTGCTCCGTGAGACGTACGGGGACGGGGGTCACCCGCGCGATCTGGTCCGCGAGGCCCATATGCGGCAGCAACTGCGGGCAGCCACAAGGGAGTTCGGGGATGCCATCGCCGTCGTCTGCGGGGCCTGGCACGTGCCCGCGCTCGCCGGGAAGTTCACCGTGGCCGGTGACCGCGCCCTGCTCAAAGGGCTGCCCAAGGTCAAGGCCGAGCTGACATGGGTGCCCTGGACGAACCGCAGGCTCGCCCGGCACAGCGGGTACGGGGCGGGGATCGACTCGCCCGGCTGGTACGGGCACCTGTTCGGCGCCCCCGACCGGCCCGTCGAGCGCTGGATGACCAAGGTCGCCGGGCTGTTGCGGGAGGAGGACCGCCAAGTCTCGCCCGCCCATGTCATCGAGGCCGTCCGGCTCGCGGGGACGCTCGCCGCCCTGCGCGGCCGCCCGCTGCCAGGCCTCGCCGAGACCACGGATGCGGTACGGGCCGTGCTGTGCGAGGGCTCCGACGTTCCGCTCGCGCTGATCCAGGATCGGCTGATCGTGGGAGACGTGCTCGGCGAGGTGCCCGACGCGGCGCCCGCCGTGCCGCTCCAGCGCGATCTCGTACGGGCCCAACGAGCCCTGCGGCTCAAACCGCAGGCGGCGGAGCGGGAGTTGGAGCTCGACCTGCGCAAGGAGACCGACGCGGCGCGCAGTCGGCTGCTGCACCGGCTGCGGCTGCTGGGCATCGGCTGGGGCGAGCAGGGCCGGGCGCGGTCCACCGGCACCTTCCGAGAGAGCTGGCGGCTGCGCTGGGAGCCCGAACTGTCGGTACGGGTCGCCGAGGCCGGGGTGTGGGGCACCACCGTCCTGTCCGCCGCCACCGCGAAGACCGAGTCGGACGCGGTCGCCGCGACGGCGCTGGTCGACATCACCGCCCTCGCCGAGCGCTGTCTGCTCGCCGAACTGCCGGACGCGCTCCCGGTGGTGATGCGTGCACTCGCCGACCGTGCCGCGCTCGACACCGACGTCGCCCACCTCGCCCAGGCGCTGCCCGCCCTCGCCCGCACCTTGCGGTACGGAGACGTCCGCGGCACCGCGACCGCCGGTCTCGCCGAAGTCGCGGCGGGTCTCGCCGAACGGATCTGCGTCGGCCTGCCGCCCGCCTGTGCTGCCCTGGGCGCGGACGGCGCAGCGGAAATGCGCGACCACCTGGACGCCGTCCACGCCGCGATGAACCTCCTCGTCGACCCGGCGGCGGCCGACCCCGCGGCGACGCACGCCGCGACCGACCGGGCCGCGCTCGGCCCCGCCCCTGCCGCCGCCGAGCCATCGACCGGCCCGGCAGCGACCGACCCAGGTCCCGATGTCGACGCCGCGCCGACCAGCCCAGCGATAGGCGGCCCCACCCCTGACGTATCAGATTCCGACCCGGCCGAAGCCGTGACCGAGCCAGCCCCGACCGGCCCCGCCCCCGCCTTGACCGGCACCGGCCCGGCAGCGACCAACTCCGGCCCCGGCCCCCGCCTGATCGGTTCGGGCGGGCTTCGGGCGCGCTGGTTCGGCGTGCTGGGGCGGCTTGCCGGGTGGGACGGCGTTCCCGGGGGCATTCGCGGCCGGGCGATGCGGCTGCTGCTTGACGACGGCCGGGTGGAGAGCGCGGACGCGGCCCGGTACATGGGGCTCGCCCTCTCGCCCGGGACCGCGCCCGCCGACGCGGCTGCCTGGATCGAGGGGTTCTTCGGCGGCGCCCCCGGCGGCGGAATGCTCCTGGTGCACGACGAGGCGCTGCTCGGCCTGCTGGACGGCTGGCTGACGGGTGTGGCACCGGACGCGTTCACGGATGTACTTCCGCTGCTGCGGCGGACGTTCGCCGGCTACGAAGCGGGAGTGCGGCGCACGCTGGGGGAGCTCGTGCGGCGTGGCCCGGCCGCGCGGGCCGGGGCCGGTGACGCCCCGGTGCCCGGGTTCGGCTCCGGTCTCGATGCGGCGCGCGCGGATGCCGTACTGCCGCTGGTCGCCCTCCTGCTGGGGCGGGATCAGTCCAACAACCCGGTAGGAGTGGAGAGTTGAGCATCATGGAGTCAGGCGCCCACGAGCGGCTGCGGCGCTGGCGGCTGGTGCTCGGCGGTGAGCCGGGCGCCGAGGGGACGGGCCGCGAGCTCGCCGGGCGCGACGCCGCGATGGACGGCGCGCTCGGCGCGCTCTACGGCGGCGGGAAGCCCGCCGCCCAGGACCGCGGCGCCGGGCTCGGGGCCTCCGCGCCCTCGGTCGCGCGCTGGCTCGGCGACATCCGTACGTACTTCCCGAGTTCCGTGGTGCAGGTCATGCAGCGCGACGCCATCGACCGGCTCGGTCTTGCCGCCCTGCTCCTGGAGCCCGAGATGCTTCAGGCCGTCGAGCCGGACGTCCACCTCGTCGCCACCCTGCTCTCGCTCTCACAGGCGATGCCCGAGACCACCCGGGAGACGGCCCGCGCCGTGGTGCGCAAGGTCGTCGAGGAACTGGAGAAGCGGCTCGCCACCCGCACCAGGACCGCTCTCACAGGCGCCCTCGACCGCACTGCCCGTACCGGTCGGCCCCGTCACCGTGACATCGACTGGGACCGCACGATCCGGGCCAACCTGAAGAACTACCTCCCGCAGCACGGGACCGTCGTGCCCGAGCGGCTCGTCGGGTACGGACGGGCCGCACGCGGTGTGCGCAAGGAGGTCGTCCTCTGCGTCGACCAGTCCGGTTCGATGGCCTCCTCCGTCGTGCACGCCGCCGTCTTCGGCGCCGTCCTCGCCTCGATGCGCTCGATCGCGACCCGGCTCGTGGTCTTCGACACCGCGGTCGCCGACCTCACCGACCAGCTGGACGACCCCGTCGACGTGCTGTTCGCCACCCAGCTCGGCGGCGGCACCGACATCAACCGGGCGCTCGCGTACTGCCAGTCGCGGATCACCCGTCCTGCCGACACCGTGGTCGTTCTCATCAGTGATCTTTACGAGGGCGGGATACGGGACGAGATGCTGAAGCGGGTCGCCGCGATGAAGGCGTCCGGGGTGCAGTTCGTGGCCCTGCTCGCACTGTCCGACGACGGCGCACCGGCGTACGACCGCGAGCACGCCGCGGCCCTCGCCGCCCTCGGCGCGCCCGCCTTCGCCTGCACCCCGGACCTCTTCCCCGACGTGATGGCCGCGGCGATCGAGCGGCGCCCGCTGCCGATACCCGAAGCGTGACGGGCGTCATACGGCAACGCGCCCTGAGCAGGTGATCTGTGACAGGTATCACCGCTCAGGTGTGATCTGCGATTTAGGGACCCACGTCCCGCGGAGATAACCTGCGAGACGGACATGCCGCGTACTCGGACACCGTGTACGCCTCCCTCAGTGACAGCGCCGTCACGTTGCCCTTCGCGGCACGCCCAGCAGACAACGCAACCGCGATACCACTGAAAAGGGACGGACGCGCGTGGACCTGTTCGAGTACCAGGCGAGGGACCTCTTCGCCAAGCACGGTGTACCGGTGCTGGCCGGTGAAGTGATCGACACGCCTGAGGCGGCGCGCGAGGCCACTGAGCGTCTCGGCGGCAAGTCGGTCGTCAAGGCGCAGGTGAAGGTCGGCGGCCGAGGCAAGGCCGGCGGCGTGAAGCTGGCCGCCACGCCGGACGAGGCCGTCGCCCGCGCGACGGACATCCTCGGCATGGACATCAAGGGCCACACGGTCCACAAGGTGATGATCGCCGAGACCGCTCCCGAGATCCTTGAGGAGTACTACGTCTCGTACCTCCTCGACCGCACCAACCGCACCTTCCTGGCCATGGCCTCGGTGCAGGGCGGCGTGGAGATCGAGGTCGTCGCGGAGGAGAACCCCGACGCCCTCGCCAAGGTCCCGGTCGACGCCAACGAGGGCGTCTCGATCGAGAAGGCCCGCGAGATCGTCGCCAAGGCGAAGTTCCCGGCCGAGGTCGCCGAGCAGGTCGCCGAGATCCTGGTGACGCTGTGGGACACCTTCATCAAGGAGGACGCCCTCCTGGTCGAGGTCAACCCGCTCGCCAAGGTTGCCAGCGGCAAGGTCATCGCCCTGGACGGCAAGGTCTCGCTCGACGAGAACGCCGAGTTCCGCCAGCCGGAGCACGAGGCGCTTGAGGACAAGGCCGCGGCCAACCCCCTCGAGGCGGCCGCCAAGGCCAAGAACCTCAACTACGTGAAGCTCGACGGCGAGGTCGGCATCATCGGCAACGGCGCGGGTCTTGTCATGAGCACCCTTGACGTCGTCGCGTACGCCGGTGAGAACCACGGCGGCGTGAAGCCGGCCAACTTCCTCGACATCGGCGGCGGCGCGTCCGCCCAGGTGATGGCGAACGGCCTGGAGATCATCCTCGGCGACGAGGACGTCAAGTCCGTGTTCGTCAACGTCTTCGGTGGCATCACCGCGTGCGACGAGGTCGCCAACGGCATCGTCCAGGCCCTCGCGCTCCTCGCCGAGAAGGGCGAAGAGGTCACCAAGCCGCTGGTCGTCCGTCTCGACGGCAACAACGCGGAGCTGGGTCGCAAGATCCTCAGCGACGCCAACCACCCGCTGGTGCAGCGCGTGGACACCATGGACGGCGCGGCCGACAAGGCCGCCGAGCTCGCGGCTGCGAAGTAAGGGAAGAGGTTAAGACACCACCATGGCTATCTTCCTCACCAAGGACAGCAAGGTCATCGTCCAGGGCATGACCGGCGCCACCGGCATGAAGCACACCAAGCTCATGCTCGCCGACGGCACCAACATCGTCGGTGGCGTGAACCCGCGCAAGGCGGGCACCTCCGTCGACATCGACGGCACCGAGGTCCCGGTCTTCGGCACCGTCAAGGAAGCGATGGAGAAGACGGGCGCCGACGTGTCCGTGCTCTTCGTGCCGCCGGCCTTCGCGAAGGCCGCCGTCGTCGAGGCGATCGACGCCGAGATCGGTCTCGCCGTCGTCATCACCGAGGGCATCGCCGTCCACGACTCCGCCGCCTTCTGGGCGTACGCGAAGGCCAAGGGCAACAAGACCCGCATCATCGGCCCGAACTGCCCCGGCCTGATCACGCCGGGTCAGTCCAACGCCGGCATCATCCCGGGCGACATCACCAAGCCGGGCCGTATCGGCTTGGTGTCGAAGTCCGGCACGCTGACGTACCAGATGATGTACGAGCTGCGCGACATCGGCTTCTCGTCCGCCGTCGGCATCGGTGGCGACCCGGTCATCGGCACCACGCACATCGACGCGCTCGCCGCGTTCGAGGCCGACCCCGACACCGACCTGATCGTGATGATCGGCGAGATCGGCGGCGACGCCGAGGAGCGTGCGGCCGACTACATCAAGGCCAACGTCACCAAGCCGGTCGTCGGCTACGTCGCGGGCTTCACCGCGCCCGAGGGCAAGACCATGGGCCACGCCGGCGCCATCGTCTCCGGCTCCTCCGGCACCGCCCAGGCGAAGAAGGAGGCCCTTGAGGCCGCCGGCGTCAAGGTCGGCAAGACGCCGACCGAGACCGCCAAGCTCGCCCGCGCCATTCTCGGCAGCTGAGCATCCGCACGGGCTGACCCTTGCGGGTACGCCCGCGCGGGCATCGCATGAAGGGCCCGCACCCTTACGGGGGTGCGGGCCCTTCATGCGTGGCGGGGCCGGTCAGCGGATTTCGAGCACCAGGCGTTCGGGCCCGTGGGCCGGTGCCTGGCGCAGGTGGTCGCGCAGCTCCAGGTCCTCGGGGCTGAGCCGCTGCGGGCCACTGAGCACGGGAACCCCGCCGACGCGTTCGCCCACCGGCACCGGGCGCACGTGGTAATGCGGGACCGTCACGACGGTGAAGGCCGTCGCCCCCACGATCAGCGTGGTGAAGGCGATCGCGGCTCGGGTCCAGAACCGCCGGCGCCGCTCGCCGCCGATGCGTACGACCGAAGCCGACGGCAGCTTGGTGACGGAGAGGGGCTCGGCGAGGGCCAAGTCGGCGATGCGGTCGCGCAGTACGGCGGAGAGGACCTGCGGATCCTTGGCTCCGGCCACCTCGGGCACCCGGCGCGCGATGGCGGCCCGCGCGTGCAGCAGGCGGTATGCGGCGGCCGGGGTGCTGGCCTCCGTCTCGGCCGCGGTGTCCGGCAGGTCGAGCCCGAGGCCGTCGTACAGCAGCACCGTGCGCCGGTAGGCGGGCGGCAGCTCCAGCAGTGCGTCGAGCAGGGCCCGGTGTCCGGGCTCGGCGGGCGGATGGTCGGGGCCCTTGCGGGCGAGCCGGAAGCGGTGCCAGGGGGCCATCGCGTACTCGTACGCCGCCGCCCGCACCCACCCGACCGGGTCCCGGTCGGTGGCGACCTCGGGCCAGTTCTCCCAGGCCAGATGGAAGGCGCGCTCCACCGATTCCCTCGAAAGGCGGGTCCGGCCGGTCAGCAGATAGGCCTGCCGGGCCAGGGCCGGCGCGGTCGCCATGTACAGCGCGTCGAACGCCTCGGCGGGGGTGAGCGCGTCCGACGCCTCAGGAACGGCCTCCATCGAGGTCAGCGGGGAGCGCGCCCTGGGCGGGGTGTCGCCATGGGGCTCGACGGCCTCGGCCTCGGGCTCCTCCTCACTGTGCTCGGGCCGCTCGGGCAGGACGAGCGCGCTGCCGCCGGGCAGCGCACCCGTGAGAGCGGCGGCCTGGAGCGCCTTGGCGGGCTCGGGGACGGACGCGGCGGGAGCCGGTGCGGGGTGGTCGTGCCGGGCGTGCGGGGTGGCCGGGGGTTTCGCGGCCCGCTTGGCGGCGGGCTTGGGCCGGGTGTTGGCGGCATGCGGCTTCGCGGGCGGCTTGGCAGGCCCGCTCCCCGGCTGAGCACGAGCCGGACCCGTGGAGCGGGGTGCGTCCGGATGGTGGTCGCCGAGTTCTTCAGCGGGGCGCGCGGTGGGCGGCCGTCCGTCGCCGGTGGCGTCGGGCTGCGGGTCGGTGTCCTGCGGTGTGTTGCCGGGGTTGGCGGTCTGGTGGGCGGTGTCCGGCTGTTCGTCGCCGGTGTTGGGGGGCTGCGGGTCGGTGTCCTGTGGTGTGTTGCCGGGGTTGGCGGTCTGGTGGGCGGTGTCCGGCTGTTCGTCGCCGGTGTTGGGGGGCTGCGGGTCGGTGTCCTGCGGTGTGTTGCCGGAGTTATCGGGCTGGTGGGCCGCGTCCGGCTGTCCGTCGCCGAGGTTGGGGGGCTGGTGGGCGGTGTCGTGTTGACGGGCGCCGGGGGTGTCGGTCTCGGGGGTTGGGTCCTGGGTTGTGTGCTGTTTTTTGGTACCGGGATTGTCGGAGCGGGGCGCGGGGTCCGGTCGGCTGGTGCTGGAGTTGTCGGCCCTGGGGGCGGGGTCCTGTTGACCGGCGCCGGGTTTGCCGTTGGCGTGGGCGGCGTTCGTGGCGGCCGGGTGCGGAGGGTTCTGGTGACCGGCCCCGGGGCTGCCGCTGGGGGAGGGGGCCGCTTTTGTGGCGGTCGCGTTCGGATTCCCGGTGGACCGCCCGGCTCGGCGGGACGCGCCTCGCACCTTGGATCCAGGCCCGCCTGCCGAGTGCGCCGCGCCGTGCTTGCCGCCGTCCGCCCCGGCCTTCGACGATGCGGCGACCGCCGCCATCTCCGCCTCGATCGTGGCGAGCAGCCGGGAGTAGCTCTCGAGTCTGCGGCCGCGCGGGGTGGTGCGGCCCTTCTCCCAGGAGCGTACGGTCGCCTGCGTCACGCCCATGACCTCCGCGACCTGCGCCTCGCTCAGCGACTTCGCCTCGCGCAGCCTGCGCCGCTCCTTGGGATTGGGCAGGGGGGCATCGGTGTCGTTGGTACCGGCCGTGCTCTGTGTCATGAAGGACTCCCAGGACTCCCCGCGATGGCCGTAGCGGCTGTTGCGCCCATGGCGACTGGACCGATGGCGACGCAACTAGGAATGCCCCGGGTGAAAAAGTACATAAACGTATATTGAGCGACACATCGGTCATTCGCCTATTACGCGCAGAAAGCGCGTGTCGTTGGCAGCATGAGCCGGGTGACCCAAGTGACCGATCGCAGCCTGCCGTTGCTCCCCGTCAAGGCTCGCTCCTCCGTACTCGCCACCTGTTTTCTGCGCGGCGCGATCGCGGCGGGGCTCGGGCTCGGCGCCCTCGCCGTGCTCGTGATGGTGCTGTGGATCAGCTCCCCCTACCCCGACAGCGGGCCGGGCGGCGCCCTGCGCACGGCTGCCTCGCTGTGGCTGCTCGCCCATGGAACACAGCTGGTCAGACCCGAAACGCTGACCGGCACGCCCGCCCCCGTCGGGGTGGTGCCGCTGCTTCTGATGGCGCTGCCCGCCTGGCTCGCACACCGCGCGGCCCGCGATGCGCTGATGCCCGGCGAAGACGAGGTTTACGAGGGGGAGTGCGCAGAGTCGCTGCCCTCCGGGTGGACCGTGTTCTGGGCGGTGACCTGCGGATACCTGATGATCGGCGGCGCCACCGTGCTGTACGCGTCGGCCGGGCCGCTCCCCGCAGACCCGCGCAGCGCCGGACTGCACCTGTCCCTGACCGCGGCGCTCGCGACCGCCTTCGGCGTCTGGACCGCGCACGGCCGCCCGCTCGGCCCGCTCCCGGACCGGGTTCCGGCGCTGCTGCGGTCGGCCCTTGTGGACGGTCGTACGGCGGTGGCGGCACGAGCCGCGGGAGCCGCCGTCGCGGTGCTGCTCGGCGGCGGGGCGCTGCTCGCCGGGGCCTGTCTCGCCTGGCACATCGGGGTCGCCGAGGACTCGTTCCTGCGGCTCGCGGAAAACTGGCCGGGCCGGTTCGCGCTCCTGCTGCTCGCCCTCGTGCTGGTGCCGAACGCGGCGGTGTGGGGCGCCGCGTACGGGCTCGGCCCCGGCTTCGCCGTCGGTACGGGAGCGGTCGTGACCCCGCTCGGAGTGGCGGGCACCCCCGCGCTGCCGCACTTCCCGCTGCTCGCGGCGGTGCCGACGGGTACGCACGGCTCCTGGTGGAACTGGGCGGCGGCCGGGGTGCCGCTGGTGGCCGGGGTGGTCCTTGCCCGGTTCTGCGCGCGGGCGGCCGTGTTCGAGGGCTGGGGCCGCCGGGACGCCGCGCGGGCAGCCCTGCTCGGCGCGGTGCTGTGCGGCTGCGCTCTCGCGGGGCTCGCGGCGCTCTCGGGTGGGCCGCTGGGTACGGCGGCCCTCGCGAAACTGGGGCCGGTGTGGTGGCGCACCGGGGGAGCGGCGCTGCTGTGGGCGATGGCGGTGGGGGTCCCGGCGGCGCTGGTCCTGCGGGCCTGGGGGACCCGGGAGCGGGTCGCCCGACAGCGGCGGTCGCTTCGGGCCCGGGTGGCCGGGGCACTGGGGTGGCGGCCTTGGCGCAAGGCGGCGGTTGCCGTGGCAGCGCCGGTTGCCGCCGAAAGTGAGGCGGACTATGAGCCGTACGAGTTCCTGCCGGTGAGCGGGGGCGGGCTCTGGCATGAGGACGGGGCGCGGGAGGCGCGTTGGGCGGCACTCAAGGAGGCGTCCGGGGGGCTGATGGCCGAGATCCCCGCGGAGGACGGCCTCGGTGGGGCACTGCGTGCGGCCCTCTCCCCGCCCGGCCCCTTCCCGGCGGGAGACCATGCCGCTCCGCCACGAGCGGGCTCCGACCCCGAACCCGCTCCTCGAACGCCGCAAGACCCGGGTATCGCCGCCGGACCGGACGATGCCGCCGGGCCCGTACCCGAACCGGTACGCCCCTCGTCCGACCCCGACAGTCACTCGGACTCGGACTACGGCCCCGACCGCTTCTCGGACTCGGATTCGGACTCGGACAATTACTCCGACCCTGGCCCCGACGGTTACTCCGACTTCGACCCAGGCAGCTACTCCGCCCTCGGCCCCGGCCCCGCCAGCGCCCCCGACCCCGGTGCCGACAGCTACCCCGCCCCCGCCCCCGGCCCCGACCGCGGCCCCGACAGGTACTCCGCCCCCGGCCCCAGCCCCGCCAGCGACCCCGCCCCCGACAGTCACCCCCACACCACCTGAAAGGTGGGCTACTCCTTCACGCCGAACAGCGGGACCAGCTTGTCCGGGAGGAGGTTGTTGCAGGACAGCTGGCCCGTCTTCGTCAGGGCGTCGTCCACGCACGTGTAGTAGTCGCGGTACACGATCTGCACCGTGAAACTCGACGCCACCACCAGCAGCGCGAGGACCGCCGTGACCAGGCCCGTCACCGCGGCCGTCATCTGCGGCCTGCCCGGCACGGGCCGGGGCGCGGCCGGGGCGGCAGGGGTGGCCGTGGCACCCGCCGCCGGCTCCGCCTGCTCCGGCGGCTTCGGCTTCGCCCGCAGTGCGCTGATCGACCAGTACAGACCGAGCGCCCCCAGGAGCAGCGCGATCTCCGGCATGTCGAACAGCGCGAAGAAGAAGCCCCACATCCCGGACAGCAGGGCGTACCGGGCGCGGCGCTGGGCCGGGTCCGTGGGGTCCCAGCGCAGGCCGGGCGGGCGCGGCGGCGGGTTCTGGCCGGGGCCGCCCTCGGGCCGCTCGGGCCGCTGACCGAAGCCGCCCGGTTCCCGTCCGGGCTGGTGGCTGCTCCACTGGCTGCCCCAGGGCGAACCCTTGTCGTCGCCGTCGCCCGGTGCCGGGCGACGGGGCTGCCAGGGCTGGTCGGGCCGGCCCTCGGGCGGCGGTGCGAAGGGGTTGTCGTCGCCGGAACCCGCTCCGGCGCCGCCCTGCGTGCCTTCCGGCCCCGACTTCCCCGGATCCGTCGAGGGGGAGCCGGGGGAGGGGGACTGGCGTGCTGCGAACAGCTGGTGGCGTCGGTCCGGCATCTGGTGAACGTCTTCCCCTCGGACCCGCGGCCGGCCGGTCGGGCCGGGAGGGGTCACATCTCGCATGTAAGTGAAACAAGTTGGTGGGACAAGTGACGGAGACGAGTGAGTGAGGCATGTCTCGTGTCGCGGCGTCTTCCCAGACGCTACCTGGCGGTCCGGCCCCCGTCCCGTGGGGGCCGTCCGGTGTGCCGGTATCGTTGCTGACGGTCGGCGCTTTCGTAGAGTTCCCCGTATCGAGGGGTGCGATTCGTTTGTACGACCACACAAAGACGTACGACCGCGAGAAAGAGCCCCCCTGTGGCCTCCCCGCCCCCCTCCGCGTCCCCCTCCTCGTCCAGCTCGACCGTCCCGTCCGGCTCGGACCGCCCTGCCCGGCTCGTGGTGCTTGTGTCCGGCTCCGGTACGAATCTGCAGGCCCTGCTCGACGCCATCGCCGCCGATCCGGACGGATACGGTGCCCAGATCGTGGCCGTCGGTGCGGACCGGGACGCCATCGCGGGCCTGGAGCGCGCCGAGCGGGCCGGGATCCCCACCTTCGTCTGCCGGGTCAAGGACCACGCCTCGCGCGCCGAGTGGGACGCCGCACTGACCGCGGCCACCGCGGCGTACGCGCCCGACCTGGTGGTCTCGGCCGGGTTCATGAAGATCGTGGGGAAGGAATTCCTCGCCCGGTTCGGCGGCCGGGTGGTCAACACCCACCCCGCGCTGCTGCCCAGTTTTCCCGGAGCCCACGGTGTACGTGACGCACTCGCGTACGGCGCCAGGGTGACCGGGTGCACCGTCCACTTCGTCGACGACGGAGTCGACACCGGTCCGATCATCGCCCAGGGCGTGGTCGAGATCCGGGACGAGGACGATGAAGCCGCTCTGCACGAGCGGATCAAGGACGTCGAGCGACGGCTGCTCGTCGATGTCGTGGGGCGCCTGGCCCGTAACGGCTACCGCATTGAGGGACGAAAGGTTCAGATCGGTGAACTCGGTTAACACGGACGCCGTAAAGCCCATCCGGCGGGCGCTGGTCAGCGTCTACGACAAGACGGGCCTTGAGGAGCTGGCGCAAGGGCTCCACGCCGCCGGGGTCGAGCTGGTGTCCACCGGGTCGACCGCCGCGAAGATCGCCGCCGCCGGGGTGCCGGTCACCAAGGTCGAGGAGCTGACCGGCTTCCCCGAGTGCCTGGACGGCCGGGTCAAGACGCTGCACCCGAAGATCCACGCGGGCATCCTCGCCGACCTGCGCCTGGACGCCCACCGCGCGCAGCTCGACGAGCTCGGCGTGCGCCCCTTCGAGCTGGTCGTCGTCAACCTCTACCCGTTCAAGGAGACCGTCGCCTCCGGCGCGAGCCCCGACGAGTGCGTCGAGCAGATCGACATCGGCGGGCCCTCGATGGTCAGGGCCGCCGCCAAGAACCACCCGTCGGTGGCCGTGGTCACCAGCCCGCAGCGCTACGCGGCCGTCCTTGACGCCGTGAAGAACGGCGGCTTCGACCTGGCCGCCCGCAAGCGCCTGGCCGCAGAAGCGTTCCAGCACACCGCGGCGTACGACGTGGCCGTGGCGTCCTGGATGACCAATGTGTACGCGCCCGAGCAGGACGGGGCCGCGCTGCCCGAGTTCCTCGGCGGCACCTGGGAGCGCAAGTCGACGCTGCGCTACGGCGAGAACCCGCACCAGGCCGCGGCGCTCTACACCGACGGTCAGCCGGGCGGGCTCGCCAACGCCGAGCAGCTGCACGGCAAGGAGATGTCCTTCAACAACTACGTGGACACCGAGGCCGCGCGCCGCGCCGCCTACGACCACGACGAGCCCTGCGTCGCGATCATCAAGCACGCCAACCCGTGCGGCATCGCGATCGACGCCGACCTCGCCGCGGCCCACCGCAAGGCGCACGAGTGCGACCCGCTCTCCGCGTTCGGCGGCGTCATCGCCGTCAACCGTCCGGTGACGGTGGCGATGGCCGAGCAGGTCGCCGAGATCTTCACCGAGGTCATCGCGGCCCCGGACTACGAGGACGGCGCCGTCGAGGTGCTCGCCCGCAAGAAGAACATCCGGGTGCTCAAGGTGGACGGCACCCCGCACCAGCCGGGCGACCTGAAGTCGGTCTCCGGCGGCGCGGTGCTCCAGCAGACCGACGTCTTCCAGGCCGAGGGCGACGACCCCGCGAACTGGACGCTGGCCAGCGGAGAGGCGCTGTCGGAGGCCGAGTTGAGGGAACTGGCCTTCGCTTGGGTGGCCTGCCGGGCCGTCAAGTCCAACGCGATCCTGCTCGCCAAGGACGGCGCCTCGGTCGGCGTCGGCATGGGCCAGGTCAACCGGGTCGACTCCGCGAAGCTCGCGGTGGAGCGGGCCGGCGAGGAGCGCGCGCGGGGCTCGTACGCCGCGTCCGACGCGTTCTTCCCGTTCCCCGACGGCTTCGAGATCCTGGCCAACGCCGGCGTCAGGGCCGTGGTCCAGCCCGGCGGTTCGGTCCGCGACGAGCTGGTGGTCGAGGCCGCGAAGAAGGCGGGCGTGACGATGTACTTCACCGGCACGCGGCACTTCTTCCACTGATCCCGGGTACGCGAAGGGCCGCGCTCCCCGAAAGGAGCGCGGCCCGGGGCGCTGGTCCGGGTGGTCAGCCCTTGATGACCAGGGTGTTGGCGGCCTTGTCGTGCCAGCCGCGCAGCTGCCCGGTGTTGTCGAAGAAGGGCGAGATGACGATCAGCACGTAGCCGAGGAAGCACGTGATGTAGCCGAGGCCGATGGGGAAGCCCCAACGGACCAGGGCGGCACCGAAGTTGGGCTTCTGGCCGGTGCGGGAGTTGACGATCCGCATGCCGAGGATCTTCTTGCCCGGGGTGGTGCCCATCGTGGAGACGAAGATGACGTCGTAGAAGATGAACGTCAGGAACGACACGATGATCGAACCGAGCATCGCGCCCACGGCGACGCCGCTGCTCTTGGTGCCGGTGCCGAACGCGGACCCGAGGATGATCAGGTTGAGGATGATCACCACGATGTACGCGAAGATCATGTCGAGCAGACGGGCGCCGAAGCGGGCGCCGTAGCTGCCGACCTCGACGACGCCCAGGCCCGGCACATTGGCGTAGCCCTCCGGGGCCTGTCCACCGGGGGCGCCGGCCTGCGGGTAGCCGGGTGCCTGCGGGTAACCGTAACCCTGCGGCGCCTGGCCGGGAGCCTGGGGGTAACCGTAACCCTGCTGGGGCGGGACGCCCTGGGGGGCCTGCTGGCCCTGCTGGGGGTAGCCGTAACCGGGCTGTCCCTGCGGCTGGCCGTAGGGGTTGCCGCCCTGCGGGGGCTGCTGGGGCTGCTGCCCGTAAGGGTTGTTCGGGTCGCCGAAGCTCATGACGGATTTCCTCCGTTGGTGGTGCGGGGACGACGCGGCCCGAGCGGAGGAAAGCTGTTCTGAGCGGTTTTGCCCCCCGGCACTGCCCGCGGCACTGCGCCGATCATCGTTCTAAACGAGACATAAGTTTGTCCAGCCGAACGCTGGATGTGTTGTGCAAGTGCAACTTGGGCGATCACGTGTCGCCCTGAAAGAATGGGAAACATGACCGCCCAGATTCTCGATGGCAAGGCCACCGCCGCAGCGATCAAGTCCGAACTGGCCGTCCGCGTGGCGGCCCTGAAGGAGCGGGGCGTCACGCCCGGCCTGGGGACCGTGCTCGTCGGGGAGGACCCCGGCAGCCAGAAGTACGTCGCCGGCAAGCACCGCGACTGCGCCCAGGTCGGCATCGCCTCCATCCAGCGCGAACTGCCCGCGACTGCGACGCAGGACGAGATCGAGGCGGTGGTGCGGGAGTTGAACGAGGACCCCGCCTGCACCGGCTACATCGTCCAGCTCCCGCTGCCCAAGGGCATCGACGAGAACCGCATCCTGGAGCTGATGGACCCGGCGAAGGACGCCGACGGTCTGCACCCGATGAACCTCGGCCGCCTCGTCCTCAACGAGCCCGGCCCGCTGCCCTGCACCCCGTACGGCATCATCCAGTTGCTCAGGAAGCACGGCGTCGAGATCAACGGCGCCGAGGTCGTCGTCGTCGGACGCGGCGTCACCATCGGGCGCTCCATGCCGCTGCTGCTCACCCGCCGCTCCGAGAACGCGACGGTGACGCAGTGCCACACCGGCACCCGCGACCTGGCTGCGCATCTGAGGCAGGCCGACATCATCGTGGCGGCGGCCGGGGTCCCGCACCTCATCAAGCCCGAGGACGTGAAGGCGGGCGCGGCCGTGCTCGACGTCGGCGTCAGCCGTGACGAGAACGGCAAGATCGTCGGCGATGTGCATCCGGGCGTCGCCGAGGTCGCCGGATGGCTCTCGCCGAACCCGGGCGGTGTGGGCCCGATGACCCGCGCCCAGCTGCTCGTCAACGTCGTCGAGGCGGCCGAGCGCGCCGCCGCCGACGCGGTCTGACCGAAAGGGCCCGACCCCATGGCTGCTGGTACGAGTCACGACCCGTCCAAGGACGCCGAGCCTTCGGCGCCCTCGAAGGACAAGTCCGGAGCGTCGTCGCGCACCGGCGGCTCGCGGCGGTTCCCCTCGGTCACCCGGGACACCGCACGCCCCGAGGGCGGCGGCCGGGCCGCACCCGGGGACGCCTCGGCGCCCGCCCGTCAGTGGCCGCTGCTCTCGGTCCTGCTCGCGGTCGGCTTCGGGCTGCTCATGGTGGCCACCGAGCCGTTCGGGCAGGCCTTCAGGGTCGGGCTCGTCATCATCGGCGCCGCGCTCATGGCGGGCGCGGCGATGCGCTGGACACTGCCGTCGGTGGGCATGCTCGCGGTCAGGTCCCGCTTCACCGACATCTCCACGTACGGAGCGCTCGGGCTCGCCATCGTGCTGCTCGCACTGATGGCGCAGCCCCGGCCGTGGCTGAACGTGCCGTTCCTGGAGGACGCGGTGCACTTCACGGTGCGCTAGCGCTCCGCCGCGCCCGTGCGATGTCGCAGGCCCGCGGCCCTTCCGGGCGCGGTGTCGCACCGGAATGTCGCGGTGGCCCGTACTCTCCCCCGGTGCAGCGCGGGCCACCGCGATGCGGCACCACCGTACGGGCGCGGCCGCGGCCGGGGCGTCGTGCTCCGGTCTGAACTCCGCACCCCCCGCACGGGGGAGGCACGCTCGCCGTTCAACTGCCGTATTGCTGCGGTGAGTTGACGTCACTCGCCGCGTGTCGGCGCTACGGCGCGACGACGCGGGGTCCGCCCTGGCCCGCCGATGAGCGAACCGGACCTGGTCGGCAGGGCACAGGCGGTGGTGGTGGCGTACGAGTGCGGCCTGGTCACCCCGGGCGGCGGGGCCCTCAGACGTTCCCCGTGTGCCGGTGCGTCCCACCCCCGGAGCTGACATCCTGGGGCCGTGCATCCCTGGGGGAGCGACGACAAGGGGGGAAGCGATGCCTCGCTGGAAGGCGCTGCCGGAGGAACTCGATCCGCAGGTACGGGAGTTCGCGAGCCAGCTGCGCAGGCTGGTGGACCGCAGCGGGCTCAGCGTCGCGGCGGTCGCCGACCGCACCGGGTACAGCAAGACGTCGTGGGAGCGCTACCTGGGCGGCCGACTGCTCGCCCCCAAGGCGGCCGTGCTCGCCCTTGCCGAGGTGACCGGCACCAACGCGGTCCATCTGACCACCATGTGGGAGCTGGCCGAGCGGGCCTGGAGCCGCTCCGAGCAGCGGCACGACCGCACCATGGAGGACATCCGGGTCGCACGGGCGAGGGCCGCGCTCGGGGAGTTCGGGCCGCCGCGCGCGCCCGGTGACACGCGCGCCCAGTCGCCCAGCGCGGGCCTCACCGCCAAGCGGTCCCCGAGACAGCAGGCGCCGCCGCCGCGCGGCGGGCCGCCCGTGGGAGCGGGTGACAGACGGCGCCGGATCGTCATGTTCCTGGCCGGGGTGGTGGGTGCGCTGCTCGTCATCACGGCGGCGGTCCTGCTCACCGACCTCGGCGGGAGCGACGACAAGCCCCAGGCGAAGCCGAGCCCGAGCCCGTCCTCCTCGGCGCCCCTGCTGCCGGCCGGGGTGAAGTGCGCGGGTGCGTCGTGCACCGGCCAGGACCCCGAAGCGATGGGCTGCACCGACAAGTTGGTCACGACGGTGGCCGGCGCCAAGGTCGGCGTCTCGGTCGTCGAGGTGCGCTACAGCAAGACGTGCGGCGCGGCCTGGGCCCGGCTCAAGCAGGTGACCCCCGGTGACCGGCTCCAGATCAGCGCGGGGAGCGCGACGGGGGAGTCGGTCGTCGCGGACGCCTACCGCGACACGTACACGAAGATGCTCGCCGTCGACGGTCCCGCGGCGGCGAAGGCGTGCGCCACGCTGAAGAGCGGGAAGCACGGCTGCGCCGCGAAAACGGCCGAGACCGGTCAATGATCGATCAGCGTGAGGCGTCCCACAGGCGTGCGGGGGTGCGGGAGGCCCAGGGTCGGATAGCCTGACCGACGGACATCTCTTCACGTCAAGATTCAGACGGTCGCACGTCAGACTTCCGGCGGACGGGGTGCCCGGAACGAGAGGGGCTCCGGCTCTGACGAGCCCGGGGCAGAACCCCACCACCTGCTGTTTCTAACGGAGATCGCCATGACCCGCACTCCCGTGAATGTCACCGTCACCGGCGCGGCCGGCCAGATCGGCTACGCGCTGCTCTTCCGCATCGCCTCCGGTCACCTGCTCGGCCCGGACGTGCCGGTCAACCTGCGCCTCCTGGAGATCACCCCGGCCCTGAAGGCCGCCGAGGGCACCGCCATGGAGCTCGACGACTGCGCCTTCCCGCTGCTGCGCGGCATCGAGATCACCGATGACGCCAACGTCGCCTTCGACGGCGCCAACGTGGCCCTGCTCGTCGGCGCCCGCCCGCGCACCAAGGGCATGGAGCGCGGCGACCTGCTCTCCGCCAACGGCGGCATCTTCAAGCCGCAGGGCAAGGCCATCAACGACAACGCCGCGGACGACATCAAGGTCCTCGTCGTCGGCAACCCGGCCAACACCAACGCGCTCATCGCGCAGGCCGCCGCCCCGGACGTACCGGCCGAGCGCTTCACCGCGATGACCCGTCTGGACCACAACCGCGCGCTGACGCAGCTGGCGAAGAAGACCGGCACCACGGTCTCCGACATCAAGCGCCTCACCATCTGGGGCAACCACTCGGCGACCCAGTACCCGGACATCTTCCACGCTGAGATCGCGGGCAAGAACGCCGCCGAGGTCGTGAACGACGAGCAGTGGCTGGCCGAGCAGTTCATCCCGACCGTCGCCAAGCGCGGCGCGGCGATCATCGAGGCCCGTGGCGCGTCCTCGGCCGCCTCGGCCGCCAACGCCGCCATCGACCACGTGCACACCTGGGTCAACGGCACCGCCGAGGGCGACTGGACCTCGATGGGCATCCCCTCCGACGGCTCCTACGGCGTCCCCGAGGGCCTCATCTCCTCCTTCCCGGTCACCGTCAAGGACGGCCAGTACTCGATCGTCCAGGGCCTGGACATCAACGAGTTCTCCCGCAAGCGCATCGACGCCTCCGTCAAGGAGCTCACCGAGGAGCGCGACGCGGTGCGCGGTCTCGGCCTCATCTGAGCCCAGCAACAAGCGAGTTGACGCGGACCACGGTCCGCCGACACGCCCCGACGAAGCCCCGG
The DNA here is from genome assembly GCF_036231355.1 of Streptomyces sp. NBC_01431. Lineage (NCBI taxonomy): Bacteria > Bacillati > Actinomycetota > Actinomycetes > Kitasatosporales > Streptomycetaceae > Streptomyces > Streptomyces sp. NBC_01431. Next base: position 3,259,903 of record NZ_CP109496.1, on the reverse strand, counting down.
CAACCCGCCGGGGCTTCGCCCGTTTCCGGGGCTATCGCGTCGCCGCGTCCTTCGTCAGCTGTACGGCGGAGAGCAGGCTGAGTTCCGGCTGAGCCTGGCGCAGCGCCTTGATGGCGTGCACCGACTCGTCGTCCGGGCCCGTGTAGCCGACCGAGGCCCGCTGCTCGCGCACCCAGCGGCCGCGCAGCTCGCGGTCCGGTACGGACGCGGCCCGCTCGGCCAGCTCCAGGGCCGCCTCAAGACCCGGCCGTTGCGACTCTCCGGCTTCGGTCAGCGCCTCCCTCAACGCCCGGACGATGTCGCCCGCGTCGCGCAGCACCAGGACCGAAAGCTCCTTGCGGCCAAACATGAAAACTCCCCGCTCGTTGTGACCCGCACCAGAGTGCAGACGTTGTGTTCCTGCTCGCTAATGTAGTACTTCTTATACATGAGCGAGCAAGTGCACAACAGATTGGCGATGGTGCGCGCCGAACGGAAGGTGTCGCGCCAGAGCCTGGCCGAAGCGGTGGGGGCGCACTACCAGACCATCGGTTACATCGAACGGGGCCAGTACAACCCGAGCCTCGATCTCGCGTTGAAGATCGCGAAGCACTTCGGGCTGCCGGTGGAGGCGCTGTTCTCCCTCGAACCGTTCGCCCCGCTCACCGACGAGGCCTACGGGAGGAAGCAGTAATGACCGAGCAGTTGACGCGGTACGACCGCCGCATGTACGCGATCATGAACCGGCGGGAGGCGGCCCCGCTGTACGCGACGGCAGGGCGCAGGCGCCTGGTGGTCGCCGTCCATATCGCCCTGACCGCCGCGTTCGTGGCGGCCTGGCTCGGCGCTCTCGTCGGCGGCTCGCTGGTCGCGGCCTGGCTGCTGCTCGGGCTGCTGCTGCCGTGGTGCATCGCCACCGGCGCCATCAACGCCGCGACCCGGGGCCTGCTCGAACTGCGCCGCCGGGCTCTGGACGAGCGCCAGCGCGCCGAGCGCGACGCGGTCATCGCCCGCGCCCACCGGCTCACCACCGGGCTGCTGTTGGTGGCCGCGGCCGCTGTCGGCGCGTACACCCTGGTCGGCGGTTCCGCCGCGTCCCTGGCCTTTCCGGTCCTGCTCGCCGTGTTCGTGGCGCACTGGCTCACCCCGCACTGGGTGGCGGGCCTGCGCGTCCAGGACGAGCAGGACGACCAGGACGACGCGTAGGCGGTACGCGCGCATGAAGGTGCCCCCGGCCGAGCCAGGCCGGGGGCACCATCGCATCCGTACGCCGTCGCTACAACTCGCGCACCTGGCGGGCGATGTCGCGCAGCGCGTTCGTCGCGCGGATCTGGAGGCCGGGGCCGAACGTGATGCGGCCCGCGCCCAGTTCGCCCATGCGGCGCGGCGACGGGGCATCCGGCAGGACGGCCATGTTGACCGGCACCGGCACCGCCGCGGCGATCCGCGGAAGGTGTTCGGGCGGCGCGGCGAACGGGTAGACGCCGTCCGCGCCCGCCGCCACGTACGCGCGGGCCCGCGCGATCGTCGCGTCCAGCTCGGGCAGTTGGCGGATGTAGGTGTCGACCCGGGCGTTGATGAACAGCCGGTCGCCCGCCTCCGCCCGCACCTCGGCCAGCCAGTCGGCGTGCCGGGCCGGGTCCTTGAGGGCGCCCTCGGCGGAGTCCTCCAGGTTGCAGCCGACCGCGCCGGTCTCCAGGAGCCGGGCCACCAGCTCCTTCGGCGCGAGGCCGTACCCGTCCTCGATGTCCGCCGAGACGGGGACCGAGACCGCGCGGACGATGCGGGTGACCGCCGCGAACATCTCGTCCGCGGGCGTCGAGCCGTCCTCGTACCCCAGGGACGCCGAGACCCCCGCGCTCGGCGTGGCCAGGGCCGGGAAACCGGCCTCCTCGAAGACCTTGGCGCTGGCCGCGTCCCACGGGCCGGGCAGCACGAGCGGATCGCCCGCCGTGCGCCCCTGGTGCAGGGCGCGGAAGGTGTCCGCGGGGTTCAGCTGTGCCATTCAGTCTCTCCGGGTGCCGTGCGGCGGGCCACCATCAGCCGGTTCCAGCTGTTGATGACGGTGATCGCCGCGATCAGATGGGCGAGTTGGGTGCCGTCGAAGTGCCGGGCGGCCGCCTCGTACACCGCGTCGGGAACGAACCCTCCCCCAGACCTCGTCCGGGAGGTGCCCCCAGTCAGGACGGTGACCGCCTCGGTGAGGGCGAGTGCGGCCCGCTCCCGCTCGGTGAAGACGTCGCCCGCCTCCTGCCAGGCCGCGAGGAGGTCGAGCCGGTCCTCGCTCTCGCCGCCCTTGCGGGCGAGGGCCAGGTGCATGTCCAGGCAGAAGGCGCAGTGGTTGAGCTGGGAGGCGCGAACCATCACCAACTCGGCGAGGGCCGGGTCGCCGAGCCCCCGCTTCGCGGCGGCGGACAGACCCGCCAGGCTCAGGAAGACCTGCTCGGGAACCCGGAACTCCCGTGTGGCTCCGCTCACTTGTACATGCCCGGCGTGTAGTGGCCGGCCGTGCCGCGGGTGGTCACGCCGAAGCGGTTCCAGGCGTTGATCATGGTGATGGTGGAGATGAGGTGCGCCAGCTCGGTCTCCTCGAAGTGCTTGGCGGCCTTCGCGTACACCTCGTCCGGTACGAAGCCGTCGGTGAGGACCGTGATCGCCTCGGTCAGCGCGATCGCCGCGAGCTCCTTCTCGGTGTAGAAGTGCGCGGACTCCTCCCAGGCGCTGAGCTGCACGATCCGCTCCACCGACTCGCCCGCCGCGATCGCGTCCTTGGTGTGCATGTCCAGGCACACCGCGCAGTGGTTGAGCTGGGAGGCGCGGATCTTGACCAGCTCGGCGATCACCGGGTCGAGCCCCTGCTCGGCGGCGGCGCTCAGCTTCACCATGGCCTTGTAGACCTCCGGCGCGGCCTTGGCCCACTGGAGGCGGGGGGACTGCTCGGGTGCGTACGCGGGGTTCTCGTTCGTCGTCATGGTTCCGACGGTACGGGTCGTATGGCACACGGGTATGGTCCAATTCCATGGTGAAATCCTGGGCCACTTCTCCGGAAACACTCGGTGTCGATCTGCATGTCGACGTGGGCGGGGCGGGGCTGCGCTCCGGACTCATGGACGCGCTGCGCGAAGCCGTGCGCAGCGGACGGCTCGCCCCCGGCACCCGGCTGCCCTCCTCCCGCACGCTCGCCGTCGACCTCGGCATCGCCCGCAACACGGTCGCCGACGCCTATGCCGAACTCGTCGCCGAGGGCTGGCTCACCGCCCGCCAGGGCTCCGGCACCCACGTGGCCCAGCGAGCCGTCGCCCGCCAGGACAAGCACCGCGCCCACCGCCTCCCGGCCCGCCGCAGACCCACGTACAACCTGATGGCGGGCAGCCCCGACCTCGCCTCCTTCCCGCGTGCCGAGTGGCTCAAGGCGGCCCGCCGGGCGCTCACCGACGCCCCGCACGAGGCGTTCGGGTACGGCGACCCGCGCGGTCGCGTCGAACTGCGCACGGTCCTCGCGGACTACCTGGCCCGCGCCCGCGGTGTGTACGCCTCGCCCGACCGCATCGTCGTCTGCTCCGGATTCGTGCACGGGCTGATGCTGATCGGCAAGGTGCTGCGGGCCCGCCGGGTGCGGGAGGTCGCGGTCGAGTCGTACGGCCTTGACGTGCACTGGAAGCTGCTGACCGACGCGGGGCACCGCATTCCGCCGCTCCCCTTCGACGAACTGGGTACCCGCACCGAGGAGTTGGGGTCGATGAAGGGGGTGGGTGCGGTGCTCATGACGCCCGCGCACCAGTTCCCGATCGGCCTGCCGCTGCTGCCGGACCGGCGGGCGGCCGCCGTCGACTGGGCCCGCGCCACCGGCGGGCTGATAGTGGAGGACGACTACGACGGCGAGTTCCGCTACGACCGCCAGCCGGTCGGCGCGCTCCAGGGCCTCGACCCCGAGCACGTCGTCTACATCGGCACCGCCAGCAAGTCGCTCGCACCGGGCCTGCGCATCGCGTGGATGGTGTTGCCCGAGCGCCTCGTGGGCGAGGTGGCCGAGGCGAAGGGCGGCGCGGACTGGACGGGCAGCGCGCTCGATCAGCTGACGCTCGCCGAGTTCATCGGGTCCGGCGCCTACGACCGGCATGTGCGCGGCATGCGGCTGCACTACCGCCGCCGCCGCGACCAGCTGGTGGCGGCGCTCGCCGAGCGGGCGCCCGACGTACGGGTCAGCGGGATCGCCGCCGGGCTGCACGCGCTGGTCGAACTGCCGCCCGGCACCGAGCGCTCCGTCATGCGGTCCGCCACCTGGCACGGCCTCGCCCTGGAGAGCCTCGCCCGCTTCCGCCACCCCGAACTCCCGGTGGACCGGGACGCGTTGGTGGTGGGGTACGCGACCCCGCCGGACTCGGGATGGGCGGGGGCGCTCGACGCGCTGTGCAGGGCGCTGCCGTAACGCTCCGCCGGAAGACCGGTTCGAAGCCCCGGGCGGTTGGTGGCTGGTCGCGCGGTTCCCCCCGCTCCTTCAGGGCGCTGCCGTAAGCCCTAGACGTCCCGGAGGGAGGGCTCCGGGACGGGCTCCGGGGCCTCCCCGAAGCGGGCCAGGGCCAGCGCGCCCGCCACCGCCACCGCGAAGCCGGTGACGGTCAGCCAGCCGAGGCCGTCCCGGGTGCGGTCACCCAGCCAGGTGACACCGATCAGGGCCGGGCCGATGGTCTCGCCGATGACCAGGCCCGCCGTCGCCGTGGTGACCGAACCGCGCGACAGCGCGGAGGTGAGCAGCAGGAACGCGGCGCCGCCGCCGAGCAGCAGGGCGTACAGCGCCGGATTCGTCAGGTCGAAGGGGTCGTCGATGAGGCGGACCGCCACCTCGACCACACCGAACCCGCAGCCCGCGCCGAGACCAAGGACGAGGGCCCGGCCGCGGTCGGGGAGCCTGCCGCCGACGGCTCCGGCGGCCAGCACCGCGCCCGACACCCCGAGCAGCCACCAGGGCAGCGAGGCGGGGCCCGCTTCCTTGCCCTCCGCGCCGGACGACAGCGCCAGCAGGGCCAGGCCCGCGCAGACCACCCCGACCGCCGCCCACTCCGTACCGGACAGCCTGACCTTCAGGATGCGGGCCGCGACCACCGCCGTCACCGCGAGCGAGGCGGCGAGCGCCGCGCCGACCGCGTAGATCGGCACCGAACGCAGGGCGATGATCTGGAAGACGAAGCCGAGGCCGTCGAGCGCCAGACCCGCCATATAGCGCCACTGGCGCACGGCACGCAGCAGCAGCGCCGCATCGACCCCCGAACCGGCGGCCGCCCCCGTACTCGGCTCGGCGGCGCGCGTCGCGGCGGCCTGGAGGACGGTGGCCGTACCGAAGCAGAGCGCGGCCGCAAGCGCGCAGATCATCCCAAAGAACACAGGGGGACTGTAGTCGCACCGTCAGCGGGCGGGGAAAGCCCGGGGGAGGCAGCCGGATGGCCGGGAACTAGTGTGTGGCCAAAACGCGTCCCACAACACGCTCAGCAAGGTCGGCACGGAAACGGGGGAGGTCCGCTGATGCGGAGGTTCAGGTCCACCACGGTGGTGCTCGGCGGCATGGGAGTGCTCGCCGCGACGCTCACCGCGTGCGGCGACGAGCCGGACCGGCGCTGCGTCGATCCGGTCACGCACAAGCAACTCCCGACGTACGAGTGCAAGAGCGGCGGCAGCGGCCAGTACTACTACGGCGGGTCCAACCGCGGCGGCAAGGTCTCCGGCGGTTCCTTCGACAAGTCCGGGGTCTCGCGTGGCGGGTTCGGCCACGGCGGATCCAGCGGCGGCTGAGGTCATGGAACGCCACCGCATACAACCCCGCCCCGACTGGCAGCGCACCGTCGAGGAGCAGGGCGTCATCTACCCGCTGACCCGCTACCCCGACGACTCGCTGCGGCCCTACTGGGACGAGAGCGCGTACTACTCCTTCACGCTGCCCGAGGTCGAGGCGCTGGAGGAGACCGTCGAGGAACTGCACACCATGTGCCTGGCAGCGGCGGCGCACATCGTCGAGAAGGGCCGCTTCGCCGAGCTCGGCATCATGGACGGCCGGCTCGCGGACCTGGTGGCGGAGTCATGGCGACGACGGGCCGAACTGCCGTCCCTGTACGGGCGGTTCGACCTCCGTTACGACGGAACGGGCCCGGCCAAGATGCTGGAGTACAACGCCGACACCCCGACCTCGCTGGTCGAGGCGGCGAGCGCGCAGTGGTTCTGGATGGAGGACCGGTTCCCCGGCGCCGACCAGTGGAACTCGCTGCACGAACGCCTGGTGGCGGCCTGGAAGCGGCACGCGCCGCTGTTGCCGCCCGGCCCCGTGCACTTCGCGCACTCCGACGGGGACGAGCTCGGCGAGGACCTCATGACGGTGGCGTACCTGCGGGAGACGGCCGAGCAGGCGGGGCTCGACACCGAGGCCCTCTCGGTCGAGACGATCGGGTGGGACAGCATCACCGGCCGCTTCGTGGACGACCGGCTCCGCTTCATCCGCGCCTGCTTCAAGCTGTACCCGTGGGAGTGGCTGACCTCGGACGCGTTCGGACCGCAGGTCCTGGAGACCCTCGACAACGGGGGCGGTACGGGAACGACGTGCTGGATCGAGCCGGCGTGGAAGATGCTGCTCTCCAACAAGGCGCTGCTGGCCGTGCTCTGGGAGCTGTACCCGGGACACCCGAACCTGCTGCCCGCCTACCTGGACGGGGCGCGCGACCTGGGCCTGGGGCGGGGGTACGTCGCGAAGCCGCTGCTCGGCCGCGAGGGCGCCGGGGTCACCGTGCACCCGCCGGGCTCCACCCCGCCGCTCCGGCCCGAAGAGCCGTGCTGCTACCAGGAGTTGGCGCCTCTGCCCGACTTCGACGGCAACCGGGTCGTGCTCGGGGCGTGGGTGGTCGAGAACGAGGCGGCGGGCCTGGGCATCCGGGAGTCGGCGGGGCTGATCACGGACGAGTACGCGAGGTTCGTGCCGCACGTGATCAGATGACGGGGGGCCGGGACGAGGGCGCGGCGCCCGCCCTCAACTCCAGCGTCACGAACCCCAGCACCCCCCGATACCCCCGCACGTACCCCGTCCGGTGCTCATCGGCCACCTTCAACGCCTCGGCCGCGTCGGGGTGTTCGGGGTGGTCCAGGGCCCAGGACGCGAGGGAGCCGGTCCAGGAGAACTCGTAGGCGTCCCACTCCTCCTGCGAGCTCACATGGGCGTTCACCGGGACCCAGCCCGCCCCCGTCACCTGGTCGAACGTGCCCGCAAGGTCCGGGTACTCGTCGGGGGCGAAGCCCGCCTCGCGCATGGTCTCGTTGACCTCGCCGTCGAAGAACCCCTCGCCCACCAGCACACTGCCGCCCGGCGCGAGATGGCGCCGGGCCGCCTCCAAGGTGGGCAGCAGGCCGCCGAAGGCGTGAGTGGCGCCTATGCACAGCACTACGTCGTACGGGTCCGCCCGCGGCGGGGCGAACTCCCGGGCGTCGACGGTGTGCAGCCGCACCCGGTTCGCGACACCGGCCGCGTCGATCGCCGTGCGGGCCTTCGCCAGCGCCCTCTCGTTGATGTCGACCCCGTCGGCGCGCAGAGCGGGCCGCCCGTCGAGTGCCCGCACCAGCCATTCCGCCTCCGCGCAGCCGAGGTCGAGCAGCCTGCCGTCGCCGCGCGGCAGGGCGCGTTCGAGGATTTGCCGTACCGACTCGTCACCGAGCGGTCCGGCGATCGGGTGGCCGGTGTGGGCGATCGTGCTGATCAAGTCGCGTTCCATGCCCGCATCGTGCCGCCGTGCACGCGATGGCGCGAGGCAATTACCGTGCCGGTGGGTGATCGCGGGGGTGCGCAGGGTGCGGGCGCCGCTACCATGGCCTGCCTGGCAACGGGCCTGCCGCCGAACTCCTTTCTCGTACGGAAGAGTTGGGGCGCGCCGGTTCACACCTCGGGGAGAGCAGGAACATGACGCAGGCCCATGTGCCGCAGCAGGCACAGTCGACGGCCGAGTCGCCCGGCGGGCTGCCGCCGGTGCACCCGGCGCTGAGCGAGGCGACCCGGCTGATGGCCGCGGGCGCCTACCTGGACGAGGAGTACCGCGACGCCGTCATCGACGAGCTGTACGTCCACGAGGAGCGCATCGTCGCCCCCTCGCTCGGCTTCGACGCGGCGCGGGTGCTCGCGCACGCCCTGCGCGCCCGCAACCTGGAGATCGCCTGGTCGCTCGGCATCCTCGTGCTCTGGGTGCTCAGCGTCGTCGTCACGCACTACGCCTTCCTGGTCATCCTGGTGCCCTGCCTGCTGCTCGGCGCGGCCCGGCTCATCCGCGGCACCGCCAGACCCGCGTCCTGGTACCGCACCGTCCCCGCCTTCATGCTGCGCTGGTGGGCGCGGCTGATGCTCGCCCTGTTCGTCATCGCGGTGGTGGTCTCGCTGTTCGGCGGCTACAGCTCCTCCTCGCACAACTACTCGTCCGGCTACGGGAGTTACGGGGACGGGTCCGGCTTCGGCGACTCCTACGGGCGCCCTGGGCCGGTCCCGCAGGTTCTCGGCGGCCCGGCCGCTCTGGTCGGCAGCGGTGCCATCGACCTCGCGAACCAGGGCTTCAGTCCGGGCCTCGGCTGGGGGATCCTCGCCTGCTTCGCCGTGCTCGCGCTCTGCGTCGGTGTGCAGCGTGCCCAGTTCGCCCGGATCATGGCTGGCGAGCTCTCGCCCGAGGGCTTCAAGGACTTCGCCGCCGATCCCGCGCAGGCCACCACCAACGGGCGGTTCCACCGGCTGGCCGCCATGATCCGCGCCGAGCAGCACGCCCGGCTCGCGGTCTACCGCGCGCACGCGCCCTTCCGCGGCGCGGGCGACGCCTTCGACCCCTGGTCGGTCTCCATCCAGCTGCGCCCCCGCAAGTCCCTCGGCGACCAGGCCCCGGCCCGGGTCGGCAACGCCGAGATCCTGCGCATGGTCGAGCCCCTCATCGCCCGACTCCGCGTCCCCGCACCGACGGCGGTGGCCCAGGGCGCCGACGTACGCGACCGGTTGCGGCAGCTGGAGATGACCGAGTACGTCTTCCTTCCGGTCGACGGCCTCCCCTCGCGCGCGCACGCCCCCTACCGCGACGGCGACTTCGAGGAGCACCGCGCCGCCGCCCTGGAGGAGGGCGGCGAGGCCCGCAGGCACTTCCTGCGGATCCGGGTCGGCGGTTGGGAGGAACACCTCGTCACCACCGTGTTCGTACGGGTCCACACGCAGGGCGGCATGCTGGTCCTCGAACTCGCGCCGCACGTGCTGCCCCCGCTGCGCGAGGACTTCTTCCGCGCCGACCGGGCCGCCCACGACTTCCGCTGCCGCAACCCGCTGGGCAAGGCGGCCTGGGCGCTCCTGCGCACCCCGGCCTCCGCGCTGCGCTGCCTGGTCGTGCTCGGCCGGGCGGCCGGCTCCACCTGGCACCGCCTGACCGGCGGTTTCGGGCAGGCGCTGCCCGACGGCCCGGCCCGCTCCGTGCGCGAGCTGGCAGCGGCACCCGGGACCTCGCTGTTCCAGGCGATGGACTACCAGCGCTACGTGAAGTCCATCGAGGACCGGGTGACCAGCGGGGTGCGCAATGTCCTGTACGAAGCCGGGTACGACACCGGGCAGTTCGAGCAGAAGATCGTCAACGTCGCCCAGGGCGGTGTCATGATCGAGAACGCGCGCGGGGCGATCAGCGTCGGCGACAACAACATCGTCAAGAACGAGGGGTGAGATGACATGTCCGACGGCGACAGCACGCAGCGGTCCGTGCACATCAGCGGGGTGACCGGGTCCGTCTCGGTCGGCGACAACAACGACGTACGCAGCACGTACCGCGCCGGTGGTGGCGACGAGGAGGCGCAGCGCCAACTCCTGGACGCCATCGTGGAGTTCCGGGCCGGGCTCGCCCAGCTGGTGGTCAACGACCAGACCCGCACCCTGGACGCCGAACTGGCTGACACCGAGGGCGAGATCCGCACCGCCGGGCGTGCGACCCCCACCCGCCTCGCCCGGCTCGGCGAGCTCCTCTCCAACGCCACCGCCATCACGGGCCTGCTCGCCTCGGGAGGGACGCTGGTCCAGCAGGTCCGCGAGGTGACCGGACTGTGAGCGAGCGATGAGCCCGGACCGGGGTGAGGTCCGCTGGAACGCGGCGACGCAGAAGTGGGAGCGGGTGCGGGGGTCGGACGCGGCATCCCCGCCGCCCGCGCAGCCCCCCGCCCCCCAGACGCCTCCGCCGCCTCCGCCGCCCTCTGCGCCTCACCAGCCGGAGGCGGGTCCCCCGTCCCCGGCGGCTCCCGCGCCCCCTGCGCCTCACCAGCCCCAGACGGCTCCCGTGCCAGAGGCGGCTCCGGCACCCCGGAGGGATCTCGCGTCCCCGACGCCCCCCGGGTCCGGGCCGGACGAGGCGTACCCGGTGGCCGGGCCGGACGGGGCGCCCTCGTGGGACGGTTCGTACCCGGCGCCCGTCGAGCCGTCCGGGGTGCGCCCGCGACGGCGGGTGCCCCTCGCCGTCGTCGTCGCGATGGTCGTCGTGGCCGCGGCCGGGGCGGGCGGCGGCTGGTTCCTGGCCCGCGGCGGGCCGGAGCACCCGAAGGTCGTGGCGAGCTCGCCCGGCCCGGGGTCGCCGTCGGTCACCCCCGACCGGAGCGACGACGGCAAGGCAAGTCCCTCGGCCTCGCCGTCGGCGGGGGCGACCGTGCCCGCCGGGTTCCAGCTCACCCGGGATCCAAGGGGGTTCACCCTCAACGTGCCGCAGGGCTGGACCCGCCAGGACCAGGGCGCCAAGGGGGTCTTCTACAACTCCGCGGACGGCGCCCGGCTGATCCAGGTGTACCCGGTCGCCGAGGCGGGTCTCAGCCCCTACGACGCGCTGAAGCAGACCTCGGGAGAGCTGGCGAAGAACCCCGGGTACCAGGAGATCAGCCTCGGCAACGACGCGACCGTGCCGGGCGGCGCAACGCAGGCCGCGCGGCTCGTCTACGCGTACGACAACCAGCAGCTCGGCCACCGGCGTCAGGTGGTCGACTACGCCTTCCTGACGCCCGGCGGCGAGCACTACGCGGTACTGTCCGCGGCTCCGGCCACGGCGTGGCCGGAGCAGGAGAACACGTTGAAGACGGTGCTCAGCGCCTTCTGCGCAGGCTCCAACTGCCCGGCCGTTCCGGCGAGTTGAGGCAGGCCGGGCGCGCCGTGCGTCTCGTCGACCGCCGGTCGGCGCAGCCGCACGACGTCACAGCTGAGCGCCTGTGCGCCGCGCTGGAACCGCTCAGTGTTCCGCGAGGACCGCGCGCAGCTGGTCGAGTCCCCAGTCCAGGTCCTCCTTGCTGATGACCAGCGGCGGCGCGATGCGGATCGTGGACCCGTGGGTGTCCTTGACCAGGACCCCGCGGTCCATCAGCTTCTCGGAGATCTGCCGCCCGGTCCCGTGCGACGGATTGATGTCCACGCCCGCCCACAGCCCGCGGCCGCGGACCGTCTCGACCGCGCCGGTGCCGGCCAGCAGGCCGAGCTCGTGGTGCAGGTGATCGCCCAGCTCGGTGGCCCGCTGCTGGTACTCGCCGGTCCGCAGCATCGCGATGACCTCAAGGGCCACCGCGCACGCCAGGGGGTTCCCGCCGAACGTCGAGCCGTGCTCGCCCGGCCCGAACACCCCGAGCACGTCCGCCGAGGCGACGACCGCCGACACCGGGACCACCCCGCCGCCCAGCGCCTTGCCCAGGATGTACACGTCCGGCACGACGTCCTCGTGCTCACAGGCGAAGGTCTTCCCGGTGCGGCCCAGGCCGGACTGGATCTCGTCGGCCATGAACAGCACGTTCCGCTCGCGGGTCAACTCCCGTACGCCCGCGAGATATCCGGGCGGCGGCACGAGCACGCCCGCCTCGCCCTGAATGGGTTCGAGCAGCACGGCCACGGTGTTCTCGGTGACCGCCGCCCGCATCGCGGTGAGGTCGCCGTACGGGACGATCTCGAAGCCCGGCGTGTAGGGGCCGTAGTCCGCGCGGGCCTCCGGGTCGGTCGAGAAGCTGACGATCGTGGTCGTACGGCCGTGGAAGTTGTCCCGGGCGACCACGATCTTGGCCGTGCCGTCCTTCACGCCCTTGACCTTGTAGCCCCACTTGCGGGCGGTTTTCACGGCGGTCTCCACCGCCTCCGCCCCGGTGTTCATCGGCAGCACCATGTCCTTGCCGCACAACGCGGCGAGCTCCGTACAGAACTGCGCGAAGCGGTCGTGGTGGAAGGCCCGCGACGTCAGCGTCACTCTCTCCAGCTGAGCCTTCGCCGCCTCGATGAGACGCCGGTTGCCGTGGCCGAAATTGAGTGCCGAGTAGCCGGCCAGCATGTCGAGGTAGCGGCGGCCCTCGACATCCGTCATCCAGGCGCCCTCGGCGGAGGCGACGACGACGGGCAGCGGGTGGTAGTTGTGCGCACTGTGTGCCTCGGCGGAACGGATGGCGTCTTCGGTCGCGGCGTGTGTCGACACGGGTTCTCCGATCGTCATGCGGCATGGGGCGTTGATGGTGCCCTTTTCTATCGTCGCTCGTCTGCCGGACGAGGAAACCTTCCCGTCGACGTGGCCGGTAGGGTGTTCGGTACGTACGGCGACTGGCGAACGGGGAAGCGACCCCGGGGGAGCCGTGCGCGGCCTGTAGCACGAGGTGCCGCCCGCCTGGGCACCCCGGGAATCTGTCAACGGACCCCGGAGGACGCCATGAGCCTGCCGCTTTCCCATCCCGCCCTGCTCGCCGCCGACCCGGAGCTGGCCGCGCTCGTCGCCGCCGAGGAACAGCTCCAGTCGGACACCCTGCGCCTGATCCCCAGCGAGAACTACGTCTCGACGGCGGTGCTCCAGGCCTCGGGGACGGTCCTGCAGAACAAGTACAGCGAGGGCTACGCGGGCCGCCGCTACTACGAGGGCCAGCAGAACATCGACAAGGTCGAGACGCTGGCCGTCGAGCGGGCCAAGGCGCTGTTCGGCGTCGAGCACGCCAACGTCCAGCCGTACTCGGGCTCGCCCGCCAACCTCGCCGTGTACCTCGCGTTCGCCGAGCCCGGCGACACGGTGATGGGCATGGCGCTGCCGATGGGCGGCCACCTCACGCACGGCTGGGGCGTCTCGGCGACGGGCAAGTGGTTCCGGGGCGTGCAGTACGGCGTGCGCGCCGACACCGGCCTGATCGACTTCGACGAGGTACGCGAACTCGCCCTCAAGGAACGCCCCAAGCTGATCTTCTGCGGTGGTACGGCGCTGCCCCGCACCATCGACTTCGCCGCGTTCGCGGAGATCGCGCGGGAGGCGGGCTCGGTGCTCGTCGCCGACGTCGCGCACATCGCGGGCCTGATCGCGGGCGGCGCGCACCCCTCGCCCGTGCCCCACGCGGACGTCATCTCCACCACCACCCACAAGACCCTGCGGGGTCCGCGCGGGGCGATGCTGATGTCGCGCGAGGAGCACGCGAAGGCCATCGACAAGGCGGTCTTCCCCGGGCTCCAGGGCGGCCCGCACAACCAGACCACGGCGGCGATCGCGGTCGCGCTGCACGAGGCGGCGCAGCCGGCGTTCTGCGCGTACGCGCACCAGGTGGTCGCCAACGCGAAGGCGCTGGCCGAGGCGCTCCTGGCCCGGGGCTTCGACCTCGTGTCCGGCGGCACCGACAACCACCTGATCCTGATGGACCTCACGCCCAAGGACGTGCCCGGCAAGGTCGCGGCCAAGGCGCTCGACCGGGCGGGGATCGTCGTCAACTACAACACGGTGCCGTACGACCCCCGAAAGCCCTTCGACCCGTCCGGCATCCGCATCGGTACGCCGTCCCTGACCTCCCGGGGCCTGGGCGTCGAGCACATGCCGGCGGTCGCCGAGTGGATCGACCGGGGCGTCGCGGCGGGGCGCGCCGGGGACGAGGCGGCGCTCTCGTCGATCCGGGCCGAGGTGGCGGAGCTGCTCACCGCCTACCCCGCGCCGGGCCTGCCCTTGGACTGATCCCCACCCTGCCCCTTCCCTGCTGTTGAGGATGCCTGCACGGGCACCGTGCCAGGAGCAACCCTGACAGGGGCGCGGGGAACTGCGCGAGCAGCCACGCACGGTCCGCGGTCGTACTCGTATCCAGCCTCCCGGCGTTTGAGGGGCGGGGGCTCGGGGGCGGAGCCACCGCGGGGGTGGGTCGCCTGTGGGGCCGGTCACAACGGCGGGGTTTCCGGGTGGGCACGCGCACCTGAGAGAATGCTGAGCATGGCCTCCACTCGCCCCCGCGTGCTCTCCGGAATCCAGCCCACCGCAGGCTCGTTCCACCTCGGCAACTACCTCGGCGCGGTCCGTCAGTGGGTCGCGCTGCAGGAGTCCCACGACGCGTTCTACATGGTTGTGGACCTCCACGCGATCACCGTCCCGCAGGACCCGGCCGAGCTGCGCGCCAACACCCGGCTCGCCGTCGCCCAGCTGCTCGCCGCCGGTCTCGACCCCGAACGCTGCACGCTGTTCGTCCAGAGCCACGTCCCCGAGCACACCCAGCTCGCCTGGATCATGAACTGCCTCACCGGCTTCGGCGAGGCCAGCCGCATGACCCAGTTCAAGGACAAGTCGGCCAAGCAGGGCGCGGGCAACGCCACCGTCGGCCTCTTCACGTACCCGGTCCTCCAGGTCGCCGACATCCTGCTCTACCAGGCCCACGAGGTCCCGGTCGGCGAGGACCAGCGCCAGCACGTCGAGCTGACCCGCGACCTCGCCGAGCGCTTCAACGGCCGCTTCGGGGAGACCTTCACCGTCCCGGCGCCGTACATCCTGAAGGAAACGGCGAAGATCTACGACCTCCAGGACCCGCTGATCAAGATGAGCAAGTCGGCATCGACGCCGAAGGGCCTCATCAACCTCCTGGACGAGCCGAAGACGACGGCGAAGAAGGTCAAGAGCGCGATCACCGACACGGACACGGTGATCAAGTACGACGCCGAGAACAAGCCCGGCGTCTCGAACCTGCTCACCATCTACTCCACGCTCACCGGCAAGACGATCGCCGCCCTTGAGGCCGAGTACGAGGGCAAGATGTACGGCGCGCTCAAGACCGACCTCGCCGAGGTGATGGTGGAGTTCGTCACGCCGTTCCGGACCCGTACGCAGGAATACCTGGACGACTCCGAGACGCTGGACTCGCTGCTCGCCAAGGGTGCCGAGAAGGCCCGCGCGGTCGCCGCCGAGACGCTGGCGTCGGCGTACGACAAGGTCGGCTTCCTGCCCGCCAAGCACTGAGCCCGGCGGGTGGCCGGTGCCTGGCCCTGGGCACTGGCCAGACGGCGGTGCGGCCGTCACACTGCACACTGACGTACCCGGAACCGATGTGTCCGGACATGACTGAGGAGAACGACGTGGGGACCGTAACGCTCGGCGTTTCGATCGCGGTCCCGGAGCCGTACGGCAGCCTGCTCCAGGAGCGGCGCGCGGGCTTCGGGGACCCTGCCGCGCACGGCATCCCCACGCACATCACCCTGCTGCCGCCGCACGAGGTCGAGGCGGAGCGCCTGCCGGAGATCGAGGCGCACCTCGCGTCGGTCGCGGCGGCCGGCCGCGCGTTCCCGATGCGTCTCGCGGGCACGGGGACCTTCCGTCCGCTGTCCCCGGTCGTCTTCGTCAAGGTGGTGGACGGCGCGGGCGACTGCGCGCGGCTCCAGCAGTGGGTACGGGACGAGGCGGGACCGCTGGTGCGCGAGCTCCGGTTCCCGTACCACCCCCATGTGACGGTGGCGCACGGGATCTCCGAGGAGGGGATGGACCGGGCGTACGAGGCCCTGGCGGGGTTCTCGGCCTCCTGGACGTGCGGTGGCTTCGCCCTCTACGAGCAGGGCGCGGACGGGGTGTGGCGCAAGCTGCACGAGTACCCCTTCGGGCGGGGAGCGCGCGGAGTCCCGGCCCAGGCCACGTCCCTGGACCAGCCCTCCCTGCGCTAGGCCCCTGCGGCTCGCCCCGGCCCCCGGCCGCCTTTCGGCCGCGGACCGTGCGTGGTTGTTCCCCGCGCTCCTGGCGGCACCGGCATTTCGGGAAGGCCGTCCTCACACCGGCAGCCGCCGGAACACCCCCCGCGGCGCGTGCCGCAGTGCCGACATCACCACCCGCAGCGCCCCCGGCACCCACACCACCTCCGCCCGGCGCCGCAGGCCCGACTCGATGGCCAGGGCCACCGCTTCGGGGGTGGTGGCGAGGGGGGCCTCGGTCAGCCCCGCCGTCATCTTCGTCCGGACGAATCCGGGACGTACGACCATGACGTGCACCCCCGTGCCGTGCAGCGCGTCCCCCAGGCCCTGCGCGAACGCGTCGAGCCCCGCCTTGCTCGACCCGTAGATGAAGTTGGCGCGACGGGCCCGCTCGCCGGCCACCGAGGAGAGCACCACCAGCGAGCCGTGGCCCTGCGCCTGGAGGGCCTTCGCGCAGATGAGGCCCGCCGAGACCGCACCGGTGTAGTTGGTCTGCGCGACCCGCACCGCCGCGAGCGGTTCGCCCTCGTCGCGGGTCTGCTCGCCGAGCACCCCGAACGCGACCAGCACCATGTCGATGTCGCCCTCGGCGAACACCTTGCCGAGCGCGTCCTCGTGGGACGCGGGGTCGAGCGCGTCGAAGGCGAGCGTGTGGACGTCCGGGCCCAGTTCGCGCAGCCCGGCCGCGGCCGCCTCCAGGGCGGGGGAGGGCCGCCCCGCGAGCCACACCGTGCGGGTGCGGCGGGCCACGAGGCGGCGGGCGGTGGCGAGGCCGATCTCGGACGTGCCGCCGAGCACGAGCAGGGACTGCGGGGTGCCGAACGCGTCCTTCATCAAGGGGCTCCTTCTCGGTGGTCGGTGGTGGAGGTCGATCACAGGGCCAGGCGGCGGGCGAGGTCGGATACGAAGACTCCGGTGGGGTCCAACTCGGCGCGCAGGGAACGGAATTGGGGCAGCTTCGGGTACATGCGCTCCATCAGTTCACCCCGCATCCGCGCGTCCTTCGCCAGGTAGACGCGGCCGCCCGCGGCCGCCACCTCCTCGTCGAGTCCGTCGAGGAAGGCGCCGAGCCCCGGCAGGTTCGCGGGGATGTCGAGGGCCAGCGTCCAGCCCGGCAGCGGAAAGGACAGCCAGCCGGGGTCGCTCTCGCCGAAGCGCTTCAGCACGGCCAGGAAGGACGGGCAGCCGCGCCGGGAGATCCGCCGCACGATGGTGCGCAGCGTGTCCTCCTGCCCGTACCCGACGACGAACTGGTACTGGACGAAGCCGCCGCGGCCGTAGACGCGGTTCCAGTGCGGCACCCCGTCCAGCGGGTGGAAGAACGCCGGGATCCGCTGGAGCTCGCCCGTGCGGCGCCTGGGCGCCTTGCGGTACCAGAGCTCGTTGAACGCCGATACGGAGGCCCGGCCGAGCAGTCCCTCCGGCAGGAAGGCGGGGGCGGCCGGGAGCCGGCCGGGGCGGAAGGCGAGCGGGCTGCGGCGGGCGCGGGGCGGCAGCGCGTCCAGCGGCGCGTGCTCGCCGCGGGTCAGCACCGCCCGCCCGGTCCGGGCGCCCCGCGCGAGGAGGTCGATCCACGCCACCGAGTAGCGGTAGCGGTGGTCGGTGGCGGTCAGCCGCGCCATCAAGTCGTCCAGATCCGCGGCCCGTTCGGTGTCGACCGACATCAACGAGGTCGCGACGGGCAGGAGTTGGACGGTGGCGCGCAGGATGACGCCCGTCAGGCCCATGCCGCCCGCGGTCGCCTCGAACAGCTCGCTGCCCGGCGTGAGGGTGCGTACCGTGCCGTCCGCGGTGAGCAGTTCCAGTTCGCGCACATGGCGCGCGAAGGACCCCGAGACGTGGTGGTTCTTGCCGTGGATGTCGGCGCCGATGGCCCCGCCGACGGTGACGTACCGGGTGCCGGGCGTCACGGGTACGAACCAGCCGAGCGGCAGCAGCACCTCCATCAGCCGGTGCAGGCTGACGCCCGCGTCGCAGGTGACCACGCCGGCCTCGGCGTCGATGGTGCGGATGCGGTCGAGGCCGGTCATGTCGAGGACCGCGCCGCCCGCGTTCTGCGCGGCGTCGCCGTACGCCCGGCCGAGGCCGCGGGCGATGGTGCCGCGCGCCCCGCACGCCCGCACCGCGGCCGCCGCCTCCTCGTAGCTGCGCGGGCGCAACACCCGGGCGGCGGTGGGGGCGGTGCGCCCCCAGCCGGTCACGGGGGTGGGAGCGACGGGCGCGGGCGCCGGTACCGGGCCGGGTACGGATGCCGGGCCGGGCTCGGGTGCGGCGGGGGTCTCGGTGTCGGCGGACATGAATGCGACGGTATCGCCTAACTTGCCCTCTTTGTCGTAATCACCCGCCCGGCCTCTCCTGTCGGCGCCGGGCGAGGGTGCCGGGTGTCGGTCCGGGGGTCGGTCCCGGGTGCCGGTCCCGGAAGCGCTCCCCGAAATGGGTGATTAGATGAGTGTCGGTCCCTTTTATCCCAAATATGCCTTCCTCGGACCAGGAGAGTCGCCCATGGCCTACGGCCAGTTGGCGGGGCCGACGTCACGGAAGAGGGTGGCAGATGCAGAAGCCGTCGTGCACCGACGCCGATCAACGGCTCCTGGCCGCACTGCGCGACTGCGGCACGGACCCACGCGTGGCCGCCGCCGCCCGCGCGCTGTCCAGGGCCGGCGAGCACGGCGCGCTCTGGCTCGCGGCCGGGCTCGCCGCGGCCGCCGCCGACCGGGACCGGCGTGCGGCCTGGCTGCGCGCCGCCGCTCTGGTCGCCGTCGCCCACCTGGCCAGCATGGGCGTGAAGCGGGTGGTGCGCAGGCCCCGGCCGCACCTTCCGGCGGGCGAACCCCTGGTGCGCACCGCGGGGCGGCACTCGTTCCCGAGCTCGCACGCGACCTCGGCCGCCGCCGCGGCCGTCGCCTACGGCGCGCTGCGACCGGCGGGCGCGCACCTGGTGCCGCCGCTGGCTGCCGCGATGTGTGTGTCCCGCCTGGTCGCCGGGGTGCACTACCCCAGCGACATCGCGGCGGGCGCGCTGCTCGGCGGTGTCACCGCGCGAGCCGGCGCGGCCTGGATGCGCAAACCGCTCGAAGGGGGGCGCCGATGACCGAGCCCGGTGCGGTACTCCTCGACCCTCCCGGCCCGGCCTCACCGATCCGGCGCCTGCTCGCACTCCCCGGTGGCCTGGTGCGCACCGCGCGGCCCCGCCAGTGGATCAAGAACGTGCTCGTGGTGGCCGCCCCCGCCGCCGCGGGCCGGCTCACCAGTGAGCACGTCCTCACCCAACTCACCCTGGTATTCGCCCTGTTCACGGCAGCGGCGTCCGCCGTCTACCTCATCAACGACGCCCGCGACGCCGAGGCCGACCGCGCCCACCCCGACAAGTGCCACCGCCCGGTCGCCGCCGGGCGGGTGCCGGTGACCGCCGCCTACGCGGCCGGCGCGGTACTGGCCGTGCTCGCCCCGCTCGGCGCCGCGCTGACCTGCAACGCCATGACGGCCGCGCTCCTCACCGGGTACGTCGTCATGCAACTCGCCTACTGCGTCAAGCTGAAGCACGTCCTCGTCGTCGATCTGGTCGTCGTCACCGCCGGGTTCCTGATGCGGGCCATGACCGGCGGCGTCGCGCTCGGCATCCCGCTGTCCCGCTGGTTCCTGATCACCGCCGGGTTCGGCGCGCTGTTCATGGTCTCCGCCAAGCGGTACTCCGAAGCCGTCCAGATGGAGGGCCGCGGCGCCGCCACCCGCTCGCTCCTGGACGCGTACACCACCGGCTACCTCCGCTTCGTGTGGCAGCTCGCCGCGGGTGTCGCGGTGCTCGCCTACTGCATGTGGGCCCTGGAGAGCGGCGGAATGTCGGGCGGTTCGCTGCTGCCCTGGCGGCAGTTGTCGATGGTCCCCTTCATCGGGGCGATCCTGCGGTATGCCGTCTTCGCCGACCGGGGCAGCGCGGGCGCCCCCGAACACGTCGTCCTGCACGACCGCGCGCTCGCCGTCATCGGTCTGGTGTGGATCGCGCTGTACGCGCTCGCGGTCGCCGACCTGTGAGCATCACCAGGTCCGAGGTGACCGGCTTCGCACTGGCCGGGATCTGCGCGTACGCCGCCGACCTCGGGCTCTTCCTGTGGCTGCGGTCCGGGCTCGGCTGGGACCCGATCGGCGCCAAGTGCCTCTCGTTCGTGGCCGGTTGCACGGTCGCCTACCTCGGCAACGCGTTCGGCACCTATCGGGGGCGGCGGGCCGGGCGACGCGGGTACGCGGTGTTCCTCGCCGTGAACATCGCGGGCGCACTGGTGCAGTTGCTCTGCATCGCCGTCTCGCACTACGGCCTCGGCTTCACCTCCCCGCGCGCCGACACCCTCTCCGGCGCGGTCCTCGGCATGGCCCTCGCCACCTGCCTGCGATTCTGGGGCACGAGAACGCTGGTCTTCAGCCAGGGTGGCGGCGACGTCCCGCCCCCGGAAGGACACAGCACGGGTGAAGAGGGTAGTCGTACGTCATGGACTGGCTGAAGAAACTCCCCGTCGTCGGGCCCTGGATCATCCGGCTCATGCGGACGCACCTCTGGCGTTCGTACGAGCGGCTCGACCGCGTCGTCTGGTCCCGGCTGGCCGCGGCCATCACCTTCATCAGCTTCCTGGCGATCTTTCCGCTGATCACCGTCAGCGCCGCCGTCACGGCTGCGCTGCTGTCCACCGCGCAGGTGCAGCAGCTCCAGCACACCATCGCCGAACAGGTCCCCGGCATCTCCGACCAGCTCGACCTCCAGGGGCTGATCGACAACGCCGGGACGGTGGGAGGCGTCGCGGGCGCGCTGCTGCTGCTCACCGGCATCGGCTGGATCGGGCAGATGCGCGGCTGTCTGCGCGTGGTGTGGGACATGGAGGAGACCGAGGAGGGCGAGAACCCGTTCCTGCGCAAGCTCAAGGACGCCGGAGTCCTCATGGGCCTCGGCGCCGCGGGACTCGCCTCGTGGGGCGCCTCCTCCCTCGGCTCCACGGCCGTCGGCTGGAGCGCCGACCGGCTCGGCATCGACCAGGGCGGCGCGGGCGGGGTGCTGCTGCGGGTCGCGGCGGTCGCGGTCGCCGTGCTCGCCGACTTCCTGCTCCTGTTGTACGTGCTGACGCTGCTGCCCGGGGTGAGTCCGCCGCGCCGCCGCCTGGTGGTGGCCGCGCTGATCGGCGCGGTCGGCTTCGAACTCCTCAAAATGCTGCTCGGCGGCTACATCAAGGGCGTGGCCGCCAAGAGCATGTACGGCGCCTTCGGGGTGCCCATCGCGCTGCTGCTCTGGATCAACTTCACCGCGAAGCTGCTCCTTTTCTGCGCGGCGTGGACGGCCACCCCGGCCAAGGAGGACGCCCCCGAGCTCACCGCTTCCGCAGCGGCCAGCGACGATTGATCAGGAACACCGCGCCCGCGACGAGCACCAGCACGCCACCGGTCACGGCGAGTGCGATGCCCATGCCGCCGCTCTCGCCCCGGTTGGCGGCGGACGCCTGCTCCGTGCGGCTCCGGGCGGTCGGCGACGAGCTGTCCCCGGCCCCGGTCTGCGCGGACTTCGGCGGGACGAGTTCACCGACCGGGGTCACCTTGCCGGAGGCCGCGAACCCCCAGTCGAGCAGGCGGCCCGCCTCCTTGTAGACGGCCTGGCTCTCGGCGGACTCCGGGTTCATGACGGTGACGAGCAGCACCCGGCCGTCCCGCTCGGCGACACCGGTGAAGGTCGAGCCCGCGTTGGTGGTGTTGCCGTTCTTGACGCCCGCGATGCCCTTGTAGGGGCTGAGGCCGAAGTCCCCGGTGAGCAGCCGGTTGGTGTTCTGGATGTCGATGCTCTGGCGCTTCTTGTCCTTGCCCTCGGGGCCGGGGAACTTCGCGGTCGCCGTCGAGCAGTACTCGCGGAAGTCCTTCTTCTGGAGCCCCGAGCGGGCGAACAGCGTCAGGTCGTACGCGCTGGACACCTGGCCCGGCGCGTCGTAGCCGTCCGGCGAGACGACGTGGGTGTCCAGGGCCTGGAGGTCGTCCGCGTGGTCCTGCATGTCCTTGACGGTCTGGGGCACCCCGCCGTTCATCGAGGACAGCACGTGCACGGCGTCGTTGCCGGAGCGCAGGAACACCCCGAGCCACAGGTCGTGCACCGAATACGACAGGTTCGGCTTGACCCCCACCAGGCTGCTGCCGGGGCCCATCCCGGCGAGGTCGGCCGGGGTGACCACGTGCTGCTGGTCCCGGGGGAACTTGGGCAGCACGGTGTCCGCGAAGAGCATCTTCAGGGTCGAGGCGGGCGGCAGCCGCCAGTGCGCGTTGTGCGCGGCGAGCACCTGGCCGCTCTCGGCGTCCGCGACGATCCACGACCGGCCGGTCACGTCCTTGGGCAGCACGGGCGCGCCCGCGCCGAGGCGCACCTGGGTGCCGGGCTGACCCAGCTGGTCCCCGCCGAGCTTCGACATGTCCGCGGGGGGCGGATCGTAGCGGGGCTTGGCGGGCGCGCCGGGTGCGCCGGGCGTGCTGGACGCGGTTGGCTTGTCGTCCCGGGGCACCGCGGCGGCGGGGGGCGCGGACAGGCCGGGCAGCAGGGCGGCGGCGGCCACGGCGACGGACAGGGCGAGCCCGGCGGGCCTCTTCGGCGCGTACTGGTGCGATGCGCTCTTCTTCACGGCAGACACGTTCGAGAACGTACAGGCTGTGCGCGCCGATCCGATCATCGGACGGATGACCCGCCGGAAGCTCCCACCCGGCCGGGGGTGTGCGGCGGCGCCGGCCGCGCAACCTTCCGCGTCACGCCGCGCCGTCGAGGACGGCCCGCGCCCCAAAAACGGCAGCGGCCACTCGCACCGGCGCCGCCGCCCCGTCCGGCCCGCTCGCCGCCTACTTGTTCGCCCGGACGCCCCGGAGCCCGATGACACCGATGATCGTCCCGAGCGCGAACGAGACGATGGCGAGCGTCAGATGGACCCAGAAGTACGCCGTGGGCCGGTCGTGGTCGAAGGCGAGTCCGCTGGCGTCGGCCCACAGGTTCTTGGCGAAGGTCACCCAGACCACCCAGGACCACGCGCCGAACGCGAGCAGGAACCACGAGACGCGACGGCTGAGCTTCATGGGCTTCCTTCTGGTGGAGAGGGGCGTTCGCTCCCAGTATGTCGGCCGCCTTCAGCAGCTCGACCGCGGGGCCGCGAGCCGGGTAACCGCCGAGGAACCACTTCTGTGAAGAACCTGTGCAGGGGTGGGGCGGGCTTGCCCGTGGCGCGGCCGGGACCCGGCCGACTGCTTCCGCTGGCCGCCGCCACCTGCCTTTCCCCCGGGGCGCCGCGCGGATAGCCGGGTTCCGCTTCCTGTGGCGGCTCAAGCGCGAGCGGCAGGCGATCGAGGGCCGCGTCACGCTCGGCTAACGAGTACCTGTGAGTAGAAGGTTGACCCTTCCACTATGTGAAGGACGTGTGATTGGGTGAGCGCCATCACAGGCGCAGCGTGCTGTCTCCGCGCGCCGGTCCAGAGTGGGGCGTTCCGAGGAGAACACGGCGATGCGGTCGATCCGTATGCGGATTCTGGCTATTGGCGCGGCAGTGGTGGTCGCTGGTGTCGGCGGCTGGCAGCTGCTGCCCTCCGGCGAGGTGAAGAAGGCCCCGATCGTCGTGGGCACCACCGACGTGATCACCTCGCTCGACCCCGCGGGCGCCTACGACGCGGGATCCTGGGCGGTCTACAACAACGTCTACCAGTCGCTGCTCACCTTCCCGCAGGGCAGCTCGACCCCGGTCCCGGACGCCGCGCGAAGCTGCGCGTTCGTCGGGCAGAAGCTCCAGACGTACCGGTGCGTGCTACGGGACGACATCAGCTTCTCCAGCGGGCGCCGGATGACCGCCGAGGACGTGAAGTTCTCCTTCGACCGGATGCTGAAGATCAACTCCGAGGTGGGTCCCGCACCGCTGTTCTCCATGCTCGGCTCGGTGGGCGTCGAGGGGAACGCCATCACCTTCAACCTGAAGAGCAAGGACGCCACCTTCCCGTCGAAGCTCGCCACCGGCGCGGGCTCGATCGTCGACAGCAGCCAGTACCCGGCGACCGGACTGCGCAAGGGTGACTCGGTGGTGGGCTCGGGCCCGTACCTGCTCAAGCAGTACGAGAAGGACGCCACCGGGCGCCCGGTCAGCGCGCGCCTTGAGCCCAACCCCGGCTACCGGGGCGCGGTGGCCAAGAAGGGGCTGCCCGTAACCATTCGCTACTTCGCCGAGTCCGACCAGCTGAACGACGCCTGGCAGGCCAAGCAGGTCGACGTCACCCACCGCGAGATGCCGCCCTCGGTACTCTCCAAGCTCTCGCCCGGCGACCCGAACCTGCGCATCACCACCTCGCCCGGCTACGACATCCGCGACCTCAACTTCAACGTGAAGTCGGCCGGCGCGGTCGCCAAGCCCAAGGTCCGCGAGGCCGCCGCCGCCCTCATCGACCGCGCGGCGTTGGCCAACACCGTCTACAGCGGCACCGTCGAGCCCCTCTACTCGCTGATCCCGCAGGGCTTCACCGGCCACAGCACCGCCTTCTTCGACGCCTACCCGCAGCCCGACCCGGTCAGGGCGAAAGCCCTGTTGCGGTCGGCGGGCGAGCAGCTGCCGGTCCGCTTCAACCTGGCGTACCGCAAGCTCGGCGCGAACGGCGCGGAGGCCGAGCAGATCAAGCGGCAGCTGGAGCGGGACGGCATCTTCAAGGTCGACCTGATCGCCGAGGCGGACTGGCCGAAGATGCAGGAGAACTTCGCGGCGGGCAAGTACGACGCCTACACCTCGGGCTGGCTCGCCGACTTCCCCGACCCGGACAACTTCGGCCAGCCGCTCGTCGGCACCGGCAACAGCCTCCACAACAACTACTCCGACAGGACGAGCGACCAGATCATCCAGCAGACCCAGGGGTACACCGACCGGGGCCGCGCCGCCGACGACTTCAAGGCGCTCCAGGAGAAGGTCGCCCAGGACGTCCCGCTGGTCCCGCTGTGGCAGGGCAAGAACTACGTCCTGGGCAGCAAGGACATCAGCGGCTCGCAGTACCTGTCGGACGGCACGGGCGTGTGGCGCCTGTGGGAACTGGGCTGGATCTGACCGGCGGACCGGAACGGGCGGATGCGAGCGGCCGGGCCTTGGTGGGCGGCCGGGGTCACCGGGTTCGGACGAGTTGGTTTGCACGGGCGGTGTTCGTCCAAAGGGCTTTTGTCCAAGGAGTCACCGGTTCTGCTCCATTGACCGCGCCGAGAGGCACTGCTTCCGTCGAGGGATGCGCCTTTCCCGTCGTACGCTCCTGAGCTCACTCGCCGGATCGGCCCTCGCCCTCGGGGTGGGCACCGAGGCCGGGTACGCCAACGAGGCCGGGGCCGCGGCCGCCCGGGGCCCCGCCGCGCGGGCGCTGGCCCGGCTGCTGCCCGCTCAGCGCGATCAGGTCACCTTCCGCACGGTGGCGCGCGCGGCCGCCCGCGACCGCTTCCGCGTCTCGGGCGGGGCCGGCCGGATCCTCGTCGAAGGCAGCACCCCGGCAGTCCAACTCGCCGGATTCCACTGGTACTTGAGGCACGTCGCACACGCCCACATCTCCTGGGCGGGGGAGCAGACCCGGCTGTCCAGCCGCCTCCCGGCGCCCCCGGAGCCCATCGAGAAGACCGCCAACGTCACCCACCGCTTCGTCTTCAACGACACCAACGACGGCTACACCGGTACCTACCACGACTGGCCGTACTGGGAGCGCGAGCTCGACGTCCTCGCGCTGCACGGCTACAACGAGGTGCTGGTCTACCTCGGCGCGGACTCGGTGTACCACCGCACCTTCCTCCAGCACGGCTACGCCGACGAGGAGTTGCGCGCCTGGATCCCCGGCCCCGCGCACCAGCCGTGGTGGCTGCTACAGAACATGTCGGGCTTCGGCGGCCCGGTTTCCCGGCAACTCCTGGACAGCCGGGCCGAGTTGGCGACCCGCATCATCAACCGGCTGCGCGAACTGGGCATGACGCCGGTGCTGCCCGGCTACTTCGGTACGGTGCCGCCCGGCTTCGCCGCCCGCAACCCGGGCGCCCATGTCGTACCGCAGGGCGGCTGGGTGGGCTTCACCCGGCCCGACTGGCTCGACCCGCGTTCGGACCACTTCACGCGGATCGCGGAAACTTTCTACCGCGAACAGGCAGACCTGTTCGGCGCGACCTCCATGTACAAGATGGACCTCCTGCACGAGGGCGGAAACCCCGGTGACGTGCCGATCGGCGCGGCCGCGAAGGCCGTCGAAGCGGCGCTGCGCACGGCCCACCCCGGTGCGATCTGGAACATCCTGGGCTGGCAGACGAACCCGCACCGCGAAATCATCGAAGCGGTCGACAAGGCGAAGCTGTTCATCGTGGACGGCCTCTCCGACCGCTTCCCGTCCGTCACCGACCGCGAGGAATCATGGGAGGGCGCGCCGTACGCCTTCGGCTCCATCTGGAACTTCGGCGGCCATACGGCGATGGGTGCGAACACCCCCGACTGGGCCTCTCTGTACGAGAGTTGGCGTACCAAGCCGAACAGCGCGCTCGACGGCATCGCGCTCATGCCGGAAGGCGCGGACAACAATCCCGCCGCCTTCGCCCTCTTCTCCGACCTGCCCTGGACGGACGGCCCGCTCGACCTGGAAACCTGGTTCAAGGAGTGGCCCCGCTACCGGTACGGCGCCGATGACGAACACGCCGCCGACGCCTGGGACACCCTGCGCCGCACCGCGTACGGCACGACGCGGGCGGACTCGTGGAGCGAAGGCGCGGACGGCCTGTTCGGCGCCCGCCCCGACCTGAAGGCGACCTCGGCGGCGTCGTGGTCGCCGCCCCAACTCCGGTACCCCAGCGATGAGTTCGCGAAGGCTCTGCCCGCCCTGCTGGCCGCGGCACCGGCACTGCGCACCTCGTCCGCGTACCGCTATGACCTCCTGGACGTCACCCGCCAGACCCTCTCCAATCACTCCCGGGTGCTGCTCCCACGTATCCGGGCGGCGTACGAGGCCAAGGACAAGGCCGCGTTCTCGCAGCTGACCGGCGAGTGGTTGTGCTGCCTCGACCTGCTGGAGCGGGCGGTCGCCACGGACCGGGGACACCTGCTGGGCCGCTGGATCGCGGACGCGCGCGCGTGGGGTGCGACGGCCGAGGAGAAGGACCGGCTCGCCTACGACGCGGTGTCGCTGCTCACGGTGTGGGGGCCGCGGGCGGGGGCGGACGGCGGGGGGCTGCGGGACTATGCGAACCGGGAGTGGTCCGGCCTGGTGGGGGGCCTGTACACACTGCGGTGGCGCACCTACTTCGACGCCCTGTCGGCCTCGCTGACCACGGGCCGACCGCCCGCGCCGATCGACTGGTACGCGCTGGAGGACACGTGGGTGCGGACGCATCCGGCGTACGCGGTGGAGCCGCGGGGAGACGTCGTGGGGGTGGCGTCGGAGGTGCGGGTGGCGTTGGGCCTGTAGCCGTTTTCCGGCCCCGGCCCAGGGCGGGCCAAGTCCCCGCCCTGGGCCGGGGCTATCCCCTCTTGCGGGAGGCCGCCGCCTGGGACATGCCCGGGAGGAAGTCCGTGAAGAGTTCGTGCACCTCGTGGACGAGGGGCCGCAGCACCCGGAAGCGTGCCAGTGCCACGCCGCGCGTGGTCAGCTTCGCCCCCCGGGCCGCCAGCCGATAGCTCCGCTCCCGCCCCGGCGACCGGTCGAACACCCAGTACAGGACGAGCCCCATCTGGGACAGCCACATCAACTCGGGCAGTACGTCGACGAGTTCGGCCGAAACCTTGGTCTTCGTGCCCGCGAGCACTTCCCGGTGCACCGAGATCGCGGCCTCGCGCGCGTGCTCCGACTCGGTGGAGAACGGGCTGAGCGGGCTGTCCGGATCCGCCGCGTTCTTGAAGAACTGCGCAGCGAACTCGTGGTACGGCGAGGCGATGTCCAGCCACACCCGCAGCACCCCGGCGAGCCGGGCCTCCAGCTCGGTCTCGGTGTCCAGGACCTCGCGGACGGCCGCCTGGTGCTCGGCCGCGATCCGGTCGTAGAACCCCTGGATGAGGTGTTCCTTGCCCGCGAAGTAGTAGTACGCGTTGCCGACCGAGACCCCGGCCTCCTGGGCGATGGCCCGCATGGTGGTCTTGTCGTAGCCCCGCTCCTGGAACAGCCGCATCGCGGTCTCCAGGATCAGAGTGCGGGTCTGCTCGCCCTTGGCGGGGCGGGGCTCGGACGCATCGGCTCCGGCCTGCCCGGTCGCATCGGGGCCGGTCTTGTCGGGAGCGTTCTCTGCTGGCACGGCAAGAGCCTAATCGGCCACGGAGCAGCGGGGACCGCAGGGCCCGGGGCGCTCCTGCGCCCCGGGCCACCGGGACTCACGCGACGGTCTCGCCCTGGACTTTCGCCAAGTGCCCGGTCTGCGCGCCACCGCTGGCCGCGGGCTGACCGAAACGCCGCACGCCGGGCACGGCCGCCGTCGCCAGGCAGGCGCCGCCCACCACCAACGCCGCCGCGAGCAGCGGGACTTCGGGCCCCCAGGCATCCGCGGCGAGCGGCGCGAGCGCGTAGCCGAGGGGCATCGAGGCCAGCGAGAGCAGCCAGTCGTACGAGGTGACGCGGGCCAGCGCGTGGGCGGGGATCGCCGACTGGACCGAGGTCTGCCACACCGGTGAGAGGAAGCCGAGGCCCACCTGTGCGACGCCGTACGCCGCCACGGTGAGCGGCGCGGGCGCGGCGAGCGCGAGGAGGATGAGCGGCAGGGCGTAGGTGGCCAGGCCCAGATTGGCGGTCAGGACCGGGCGCCGGGGGCGGGCTCGGGAGGCGAGCAGCGAGCCGAGGAGCAGGCCGATCGCTCCGGCCTCGATGAAGGTGCTCCAGAAGACGGTGCCGCCGAAGTGCCGGAAGGCGATGGCCGGGCCGAGCGTCATGAGGACGGCGGCGCCGCCGTTCCAGGCGGAGTGGGCGATCAGGCTGGTCCAGTACCAGTCGCGCGAACGCACCTCGCTCCAGCCCTCCTTGAGGTCGGCGGCCAGCGAACGGCGCGGGATCGGGACGTGCTCGACCCGGATCAGGGTGAGCGTCGCGGCACTGATCGCGAAGCTGCACCCGTCCAGCACGAAGGCCCAGCCGGCGCCCGCGGTCTCCACCAGCAGTGCGGCGAGCAGCGGGCCGCCGAGCCGGGCCGAGCTGTTGGCCACGGCCATCAGGGAGTTGGCGCGCTGGCGTCCATCCGGTCCGACGGTGCCGGTGATCAGCGGCGCGGCGGTCGGCATGGCGAAGGCGGACGCGGCGCCGCCGATGGCCTCGGCGAGCGCGATCTGCCACAACCGCATAGCGCCGCCGAGGAGTTCGTATCCGACGAAGAGCTGGGCCGCGCACCGTATGAGATCGGTGGTGAGCGCGACCGTACGGGCGCGGAAGCGGTCGCCCGCGACTCCGCCGAGTGGAAGCAGGACCAGCTTGGGCACCATCGCGCAGCCCAGTACGAGCGCGAGCGCGCCCGCCGAGCCGGTGGCGGCGTAGACGGCGAGCGCCAGAGCGATGGGGACGACGGCGTCGCCGACGAGGGAGAGGGCGCGGCCGACGAAGAGCAGCCGGAAGGCGCCTGAGCGCAGGGGGTGCGGCATGGACGGCAATCTATTTCGGTACCGAAGCATCGGTCAATCAAATACTTCGTTGCCGAATTGGTGAGCGGAAGGCCGCGTCCGTACGATCGACCCATGGAGAAGCGGCGGGACTGGACCGACGGGCACGTCGAGCGCTGGCTGCCGGTGTTGCCCGGACTCGACCCCGAGATCGAGGGCGCCGTCACGCGCATGAACAAACTGTCCGTGCACCTGCGCCGCGTGCGCGAGCGGTCCCTGGCCGACTTCGCGCTCGACCGACCCGAGTTCGACACGCTGCACAAACTCGCCGGCCGGGGCGGCGCCGCGACCCCCTCCCAGCTCGCCGCCGACCTCGACCTTGCCCCCGCCTCGGTGACCGGTCGCCTCGACGGCCTGGAGCGACGCGGCCTGGTCCACCGCACCCCCTCGAAGACCGACCGCCGCCGCGTCGACGTGGAACTCACCGCCGAGGGCCGTCAGGTGTGGCTCGGCGCGATGGACGTACTGAGCCACGAGGAGGACCGTCTGCTCGGCGTCCTCTCCCCGGCCGAGCGCACCCGGCTGAACGACATGCTGCGCCGGATCATGGTGGCGGCGGAGACGAGCGGGGACGCGGGCTGACCTTGTTGGTCACGCCAGTTCACCCTGGGGAGTGAACTGTTGTCATTGATCGTAGGGTCGTGCCGTGCCCTGTCGATGCAGGTCGGACCGGCACTCGGAGGTCTCAACTGGCATATGCCGCGCGGTAGTTGCCGGTTGTGTTGCTCACTCGGCAAGCGGGCCCGGACGCCCCGCGTGAGCTGGAGCAACGCCGGTGTCCGCGGCGGCCGGCAGTGATGGACCCCGAGGCCGGGCTCTTCCCCGAGGAGCACGAGCCGGCCCGGTCGTGGTCCTCGTCCGTGAGCTTCACGCCGAAGGCCTTCTCGCAGTAGGCCTTGGTGGCCTCGTACCGCGCTTGCAATTCCTCCCGGGTCGGAGTCGCCCCGGCCAGCTCGGCGACGAAGTCACGCATGGTCATCCCGCGCTCCCGGGCGAGCGCCATCAGGCGGTCGCGAACAGCGGGGTCAACCTTGATCGTGGTATCTGCCATGCACCTGGCGCGGCCGTCGGCCGAGTGGCCCGACGGCTGCCCGGTGCTGACCCAGGAGCCGGAGCTGTACAAGGCCACCCCGCTGGTGCGTACGATCCGGTTCCCGCGGCACTAGCCGGAAACGGCAAAGGATCCCGCCCCCGGAGTGGATTCCGGGGGCGGGGCCCTTGCAGACCCGTACGGGAAGGATCAGAAGCGGCGCGTGATCAGGGCGCGCTTGACTTCCTGGATGGCCTTGGTGACCTCGATGCCGCGGGGGCACGCGTCGGTGCAGTTGAACGTCGTGCGGCAACGCCACACGCCGTCCTTGTCGTTGAGGATCTCCAGGCGCTGCTCGCCCGCCTCGTCACGGCTGTCGAAGATGAAGCGGTGCGCGTTCACGATCGCGGCCGGGCCGAAGTACTGGCCGTCGTTCCAGAAGACCGGGCAGGACGACGTGCACGCGGCGCACAGGATGCACTTGGTGGTGTCGTCGAAGCGCTCGCGGTCCTCGGGGGACTGCAGACGCTCGCGCGTCGGCTCGTTGCCCTTCGTGATGAGGAAGGGCATCACGTCGCGGTACGCCTGGAAGAACGGCTCCATGTCCACGACCAGGTCCTTCTGGACCGTGAGGCCCTTGATGGCCTCGATGGTGATGGGCTTGGACGGGTTGATGTCCTTGATCAGCGTCTTGCAGGCGAGACGGTTCTTGCCGTTGATGCGCATGGCGTCGGAACCGCAGATGCCGTGGGCGCAGGAACGACGGAAGGTCAGCGAACCGTCGATCTCCCACTTGATCTTGTGGAGACCGTCGAGCACGCGCTCCTTCGGGTCGATCTCCAGCTGGAAGTCCTCCCACTGCGCCTCGTCCGAGATCTCCGGGTTGAAGCGGCGGATCCGGAAGGTGACCGTGATGAGGTGCGAACCGTTGTCCGCCTCCAGCGCCTGGAGCTTGTCCATCGTCGGGGTTGCCATCAGTACTTACGCTCCATCGGCTGGTAGCGGGTCTGGACGACGGGCTTGTAGTCGAGGCGGATCGAGTCCTTGCCGCCGTCCGCGACCTCGCGGTACGCCATGGTGTGGCGCATGAAGTTGACGTCGTCGCGGTTCGGGTAGTCCTCGCGGTAGTGACCGCCGCGGGACTCCTTGCGCGCCAGGGCGGACACGGCCATGACCTCGGCCAGGTCGAGCAGGTTGCCCAGCTCGATGGCCTCCAGGAGGTCGGTGTTGAACCGCTTGCCCTTGTCCTGGACGGACACGTTCTTGTAGCGCTCGCGCAGTTCGGCGATCTTCTCGACCGCCGTCTTGATCGTCTGCTCGGTGCGGAAGACCATGACGTTGGCGTCCATGGTCTCCTGGAGCTCCTTGCGGATGACCGAGACCCGCTCGGTGCCCGTCGCCGACAGCAGGTTCTTGACCTGTGCCTCGACCTGCGCCGCGGGGTTCTCCGGGAGCTCGACGTACTCGGCGGTGTGCGAGTAGTCGGCGGCGGCGATGCCGGCCCGCTTGCCGAACACGTTGATGTCCAGGAGGGAGTTCGTGCCGAGGCGGTTGGCGCCGTGCACGGACACGCAGGCCACCTCGCCGGCCGCGTACAGGCCCGGGACGACCGTGGTGTTGTCCGAGAGGACCTCACCCTGGACGTTGGTCGGGATGCCGCCCATGGCGTAGTGCGCGGTGGGCTGGATCGGGATCGGGTCCGTGTACGGCTCGATGCCCAGGTAGGTGCGCGCGAACTCGGTGATGTCCGGGAGCTTGGCGTCGAGCTGCTCCGGCGGGAGGTGCGTCAGGTCGAGGTAGACGTGGTCGCCCTCGGGACCGCAGCCGCGGCCCTCGCGGATCTCCGTGTAGATGGAGCGCGAGACGACGTCACGGGACGCGAGGTCCTTCATGACCGGCGCGTACTTCTCCATGAAGCGCTCGCCGTCCTTGTTGCGCAGGATGCCGCCCTCACCGCGGGCGCCCTCCGTCAGCAGGATGCCCATGCGCCAGATGCCCGTCGGGTGGAACTGGAAGAACTCCATGTCCTCCAGCGGCAGCCCGCGGCGGTAGCACGCGGCCTGGCCGTCACCGGTCAGGGTGTGCGCGTTGGACGTCACCTTGAAGAACTTGCCGGTGCCGCCCGAGGCGTAGATGACCGCCTTCGACTGGAAGACGTGGATCTCGCCGGTCGCCAGCTCGTAGGCGACGACGCCCGCGGACTTCTTGACGCCGTCCTCCTCCACCAGGAGCTGATCGAGGACGTAGAACTCGTTGAAGAACTCCACGCCCTCCTTGATGCAGTTCTGGTAGAGGGTCTGGAGGATCATGTGGCCGGTGCGGTCGCCCGAGTAGCAGGCACGGCGGACCGGGGCCTCGCCGTGGTTGCGGGAGTGACCGCCGAAACGGCGCTGGTCGATCTCACCCTTGGGCGTACGGCCGAACGGCAGGCCCATCTTCTCCAGGTCGAGGACCGCGTCGATGGCCTCCTTCGCCAGGATCTCGGCGGCGTCCTGGTCGACCAGGTAGTCGCCGCCCTTGATCGTGTCGAAGGTGTGCCACTCCCAGTTGTCCTCTTCCACGTTGGCGAGCGCGGCGGCCATGCCGCCCTGCGCCGCGCCGGTGTGGGAGCGGGTGGGGTAGAGCTTCGTCAGCACGGCGGTGCGGCTGCGCTTGGTCGACTCGATGGCCGCGCGCATGCCCGCGCCGCCGGCGCCGACGATGACGGTGTCGTACTTGTGGATCTTCATCAGAGAATTCCTCAGTCCCTCAGCCCGTGGCCTAGCGGATGTTCGGGTCGAAGGTGAAGATCACCAGCGTGCCCAGCAGGACGGTGAACACCGTGGCGGTGTAGAGCAGCATCTTCAGCCAGAAGCGGGTGTTGTCCCGCTGCGCGTAGTCGTTGATGACGGTGCGCAGGCCGTTGGCGCCGTGCAGCATGGCCAGCCACAGCATGGCCAGGTCCCAGATCTGCCAGAACGGGGACGCCCAGCGGCCCGCCACGAAGGCGAAGCCGATCTTGGAGACGCCGCCGTCGAGGACGAGCTGGATCAGCAGGTGGCCGAGGACCAGGACGACGAGCACGATGCCGGACAGCCGCATGAACAGCCAGCCGTACAGCTCGAAGTTCGTACGGGTCGACTTCGGGGTCTTCTTGGTGCGCCGGCGCGGGGCCTCGATGAGCGGGGCCGGGTGATCGGTGTCGTACAGGCTCACGCCCTCGACTTCGCCGATCGCGGCAGCGGAAGAGGTTTCGGCAGACATCTCAGTCCTCAGCTCCCGAACAGTTCACGAGCGGCGTGGCCGAGCACCGGGTAGAGCGCGCCCACCATCAGCACGACCCAGACGCCCACGACGGTCCAGAGCATCTGCTTCTGGTAGCGGGGGCCCTTGGCCCAGAAGTCGACCGCGATGATGCGCAGGCCGTTGAGCGCGTGGAACAGGATCGCGGCCACCAGGCCGTACTCCAGGCACGCGACGATGGGCGTCTTGTAGGTCGCCACGACTTTGTCGTACGCCTCGGGGGAGACACGCACGAGAGCGGTGTCGAGGACGTGTACGAACAGGAAGAAGAAGATGAGGACGCCGGTGACTCGATGAGCCACCCAGGACCACATTCCTTCCCGGCCGCGGTACAGCGTTCCAGCCGGCACGGAAGAACCCTCCGGGAGCGGTATGAAGGGCCGGCCGGCTTCAGTGTCGGTCAGACCCGGCCGGGTACGGTCCACCGGCCCCGGTCATCGTAGCGACGAGATGTCGGTTCCCTCGCGCGGGGTCCATAGGTGTGATCAAACAGGCAATCAAACAGCCACGTACGGGCTAGAGAACGCGGCGTGCGGGGCGGGAAGTGTCGGATTCCGGATGTTTGCATACGAGATGGGCGAGTCGGGCGCGGGCGAGGCGGCGTAGTTCGTCGGCGGCGATCGACCGCTCCTCGTCCCACTCGTTCGTCATCCGCACCCGGATCCCGCTCAGCACCTGGTTCAGCCGGTTGGCCGCGCCGTCCCCGTCGAGGCAGATCACGAAGGCGTGCCCGAACCTGCTCTCGTACGCGGCGTGGGCCGCCCGCAGCGCGGTGTGCGCGGACTGCGGCGCGTCGGGGTGCAGTCCCGGCGAGGACTCCTCGGTCAGCGCCTGGGCGAGATCTGCGGCGCTCAGGTCGTAGCTTGCTTCGTCGGCCGCGGCGAGCAGCGCGTCCAGGTCCGGGTAGGGCCGGTGGGCGGCGATCCTCATGGCCCAGCGGTGGCTGGCGCAGCAGGTGAGCAGGTACGCCGCGGCCGCCTCCGGGGAGGCGGAGTTGAAACCGTCCAGGCCCTCGGGCCGCGGGGGCGGCGCCGGAACGGATGTGCCCCGCTGCTGATTCGGTATGGCCGCCCGCCCCTGGGCACGTGGAGTGTGATGGAGTGTCGGCGGTCGCTTCCAGGGGCCGGCGTGGGATTCGCTGGACAGCGTGGGCTCCTCGGACGCGACGCGGGACGGGGCGCTGAGCACGGAGACTGGAGTGGAAAGGGAGGCGGGAGTGCCGCCACGCTATCTACGTGGAGCGGGAGCCGTGCGACGGATGCACGAATTTCACCCGTACGTGAGCATTGGGTCGTGCGTGGTGGACGAGTTCCCTGGCGCTTCGGCGTACCTTCGCCCCAGTTGTCCCCGCCCCAGCCGGGGAGGCGGAATCGGGAACCGCGGAATTCAGGTCGTCGTCCGATACGTTCGCCACGACCGGGATATACCGAAGCACCCTTATGTTGTTGGACGGGAGGTTTCTGAGTGATGCCGCGTTTCAGGATGTCACGGGCCCGGATGCCGGGATCCGCCGACCCGGACCGGTCGTCCTCGGCTGCGTCCTCGACCGCGTCAGCGGCGTCGTCCGAGGCGCGCGCCTCCCAGCCGCGTACGCCGCGGTCCCGCCCGGCCTGGCTGCACCGGCCGCGCGGCCGACGGGCGCTGGTGCTGAAAGTGGTCCTCGCGGGCATCGCCCTGCTCGCGCTGGTCATCGCGGTCTGGCCGGACGACGACACCCACGGCGGGCACGGCGGCCCGGTCGACAACAAGCGCGCCTCTTCGGGGCTGCCCTCCCCGTCGCCGATCTACCCGATCTCCTCGCCGCCGCGCACCATTCCCTCCGTGCGCGAA
This sequence comes from Streptomyces sp. NBC_01431, assembly GCF_036231355.1. Classification (NCBI taxonomy): domain Bacteria; kingdom Bacillati; phylum Actinomycetota; class Actinomycetes; order Kitasatosporales; family Streptomycetaceae; genus Streptomyces; species Streptomyces sp. NBC_01431. The sequence goes on along the minus strand of NZ_CP109496.1, from coordinate 3,224,232 downwards.
CACCGGCCCGCCCGCGGGCCCGGCTTCCGGCCGGTGGACTCGACGCGGGTGATCGTGGCGATCGGCAGCGAGGGGCTCAGCGACGAGGGACAGCTCCTCGCGCAGGAGCTCGGCGTGGACTACGCGTTGGGCGGCCCGCCGCGCGAGGGCGACATCGAGCTGTCGCTGACCGCGCCGCCCGCGGGGCAGAAGGCCGTGCCCGAGTCGTACACGCTCACCACCAGCGGCCGTCGCGTGACGATCACCGGGCCCGACGAGGCCGGGGTGTTCTACGGCACCCGCACCCTCAAGCAGGCGCTCAAGGGCGGCGGCGTGATGCCCGAGGGCGTCGTGGAGGACCATCCGGACAAGCCGCAGCGCGGGCTCAGCCTCGACATCGCGCGCAAGCAGTACAGCGCGGGCTGGATCGAGGACCAGCTGCGGCAGATGGCCGACCTCAAGCTCAACCAGCTGGAGCTGCACTTCTCCGACGACCAGGGTTTCCGCATCGAGTCGGCGAGCCATCCCGAGGTGGTCTCCCGCGAACACCTCAGCAAGCGCGAGGTCCAGCGGATCGTGGCGCTCGCCACCAAGCTGCACATCACGGTGATCCCCGAGATCGACTCACCGGGCCACCTCGGTGCGGTGATCGCCGCCCACCCCGACCTCCAACTGCGCGACAAGGACGGCAAGCCGGTCCGGGGCGCGGTCGACATCGCCAACCCCGAGGCCGCCCGCATCGTGGACGACCTGCTGCGCGAGTACGCCGACCTGTTCCCCGGCGCGTACTGGCACCTGGGCGGTGACGAGTACCGGGCGCTGATGGTGAAGGCGCCGGCCACTCCCGAGACCACGTTTCCGGGTCTGGCGGCCGCCGCCCGCGCCAAGTACGGGCCGAAGGCCAACATCGAGGACCTGGCGACCGGCTGGCTCAACGACCGTGCCACCGTGCTCCGTTCGGCGGCCGGCGGCCGCACCTTCAAGGCGTGGAACGACGGCTTCTTCCCCGGCGGCACGGTCGGCGCCGACCAGGGGCGCGAGGTCGAGTACTGGACCGGCAAGGACCCCGGGGCCCGTCCGCCCGAGGACTACCTCGCCGAGGGGCGCACGTTGGTCAACCTCAACGACGAGTACCTGTACTACGTCCTGGGCGAGCCGAACAGCTACAAGTACCCGACGGGCAAGCGCATCTACGAGGAGTGGACGTCGATGGTGGTGCGCGGCACGAAGCCCGTCGCCGCCAAGTACGCGGGGCAGATCCTCGGCGGCCGGTTCGCCGTCTGGTCGGACAACGCGGCGGCCCAGACCGAGGAGGAGGTCGCGCGCGGCATCCGGCTTCCGCTGCGGGCGACCGCCCAGAAGCTGTGGGACTCGCGGACCCCGGCCATGGACTGGGAGGAGTTCAAGTCCCTGGCGGACCGGCTGGGCTGAGGCGGCGCGGGTGCCGGGGTACGGAGTGCGACGGGGGCCGCAATGCGTCGCGCCGGGGATTCTCGTCCAGCCGATTCGGCGGGCCGGCGATCGAGCGCTGGGATCAGAGGACGACCGGGGCCGCCACCCCCCACAGGAGAGGCCCCGGCCGTCTTCCGTCGGGGCCGTTGTGGCGGCCCCGTACTCCTTTCAGCGCCGAGCGTGCGTTTTCTGTCACACCGCGCTGTGTCAGCGGATTGTTGCAGGTTGTACAAGCCATGGACTTATGGGGCACCAAGGCCGTAGCGTGCTGCTTCGCGTTCGGGGAGCGCGGCAGGGATGACCAGCGGTGACATCGGATCAGTCAGGCAAGACAGGGTGCAGGGATTGCTGGGGGACGACGCGGAGCTGACCGCCGCGGTGCTCAGGGCGCAGGACGGGGACGAAGAAGCGTTCCGTGCTGTGTACCGCGCCGTGCACCCGCGCCTGCTCGGTTACATCCGCACACTGGTCGGCGAACCCGACACCGAGGACGTGGCCTCCGAGGCCTGGCTCCAGATCGCCCGCGACCTCGAACGCTTCACCGGCGACGGGGACCGGTTCCGCGGCTGGGCCGCGCGCATCGCCCGCAACCGGGCCCTCGACCACATCCGGATGCGCGGCCGCAGGCCCGCCGTCGGCGGTGACGAGACCGAGCTGACCGGACGCGCGGCGGACTCGGACACCGCGGGCGAGGCGATGGAAGCGCTCGGCACCGGACGTACGATGGCGCTCATCGCCCAGCTCCCGCAGGACCAGGCCGAGGCCGTCGTGCTGCGCGTGGTGGTAGGCCTCGACGCGAAGAGCGCGGCGCACACCCTGGGCAAACGGCCCGGCGCGGTGCGGACCGCCGCGCACCGGGGCCTGAAGCGCCTTGCCGAACTGCTCGGCGCCGACGGCCTCGACGGGGACGTACCCCAGGATGTGGAGGAGCTGGGTGCCGTGCCGTCGCAGCGTGCGCCGGAACGCGGTGTGACGCAATCGCGCGCCCGGACGCAGAAGGACATGTGATGGCTGACGAGTGGCTCGACCGGGATGCCGCCGAGCGACTGCTGCGCGGCGAATCCGTCGACCCGGGTGACGAGCGGCCTCGCGCCGAGGCCGAGCGCCTGACGGCCCTGCTGCGTTCCGTGGCCCGCCCCGAACCGTCGGCTGCCGAACTCCCCGGCGAGGAAGCCGCGCTGGCGGCGTTCCGCAAGGCCCGGTCCGAAGGCGCGGCCGGCACCGAGGCGTTCGATGTCGTACGGGTCGGACGGGCGGCCCGGGTCGCCGAGGCTCCCCGGCGCCGGCGGATCGGCCCGGTGCGGCTCGGGCTCGCCGCCGCGGTGGCCTGCTGTGCGCTCGGCGGGGTCGCGGTCGCCGCGGGCACCGGTGTGCTGCCCGGCCCGTTCGCCTTCGACGACCAGGACCCGACGCCCGCCGCCACCGTCTCCGCCGAGGCGACCCCCGGTCCGGTCTCCACCTCGCCCTCGCACTCCCTGTTCCCCAACTCCCCGACGCCCGGCCACCGCGCGCCGTCGTCCGCCCCGGGCACGCCCGGCGGCTCGCACGACGCGACCCCCGGCGGTCCGGCCTCGGACGGCGCCGGCGACCCCGCGAAGAAGGGCGGTGCGCAGGGCGGCGACGACGGCGAGGGCACCGCCCAGTGGATCGCCAAGCGCACCGACGACTGCCGCGACTACCGCTCGGGCCGGCTCGACCAGGAGCGCCGCCGCGCCCTGGAGTCCGCGGCCCACGGCCCGGCCGCGGTGAAGGCCTTCTGCGATCTGCTGCTCGACGGCAAGGCGGGCAACGGAGGCGCCACGGGTGGCGACGGCGGCGACGAGGGCAAGAGCGGCGGCGGCAAGGGCGACGGGTCCGGCAACAAGAACGGCGGCGGGGGCGGCGGAAAGCCGAGTTCCGTCACCCAGCCCGGCGGCATCATGGACTGGCTGAAGCAGGGCGGGTTCAGTACGCCGTCGGCTCCCTGAAGCCCTGGTCGGAACCGGCAGTAACGTTTTTTGAGACGGCGGCGCAGTACTGAGTGAGCCGACTGGTCATCGGCGGCGCAGAAAGAGCCGGGGTTCCCCCCGTACCCACGGCTCCGCGCGAATGGCGCGGGCGGGACACGTTCCCCCGGTCCCGCCCGCGCCCTCCCTCTTTCCCGGCCGGTCAGGCCGGCGACCGCTCCCCGGTCACCAGTAGACGACGACCTTGTCGCCGAGGCGGACCTGGTCGAACAGCGCCGCGACCTTGCCCTTGTCCCGGACGTTCACGCAGCCGTGCGAGGCGCCGTTGTAGCCGCGCGCCGCGAAGTCCGAGGAGTAGTGCACCGCTTGGCCGCCGCTGAAGAACATCGCGTACGGCATGGCCGTGTGGTAGATCGTCGAGACGTGGTTGCGGCTCTTCTCGAAGACCTTGAAGACGCCCTCGCGGGTCGGGGTGTACTGCGAGCCGAAGCGCACGTCCATCGTCGACTGCACCTTGCCGTTGACCACCCATGACAGCGTGCGGCTGGTCTTGCTGATGCACATCACGCGGCCCGTCATACAGCGCGGATCGAGCTTGGGCGCCGGCTTGTTGACCGCTTTGCCCGCGAGTTCCCCGGCCGTCGGCTTCGTCGTCATGGACAGGAGCCGGTTCCAGGTCACGCTGTCCGTGGCGCCGGTCTCGGCGAGCCCGCGCCTGCCCTGGAAGCCCTTGACGGCAGCGGTTGTCGCGGCGCCGTACGTGCCCGTCGGGGTGTCGTCGAACCAGCCGATCTGGGCGAGCCGCGCCTGGAGTTCCTTGACCTGCTCGCCCTTGGCGCCGTTCGCCATCACGATCCTGGGCGCGGCCTTGGCCGCGGTGGTGGCCGAGGCGCCGGGGGCGGCCGCACCGGCCGGCTTGTCGTCGGTGGCGGCGAAGGGCGCGGCGGAGGCAGCGGACGACGGCGAGCCCGGGGCTGCGGGCGTCGCGGGCGTGGCCGCACCGGCCTTGTCGCTCTGCGGACTGCACCCCACCGCCACCGCGATGACGGCGGTCGTGGCGAGGGTTTTGGCTATGAAGGTGGTGCGGTGGATCCGGCGCATCGGTCGCCCCCCTGCTTCTCTGGTGTCCCCAGAGACAGATTCCCGCTCAGAACGGTTGCAAAAGCAGTCGGCTGCATCGCGCACGTTGTGAGCAAGCTCCCAGCGTGCGCCTCTCCGCCCGCCGCACGCCCGCCGCTACAGTCCGTCGCGAGGGTTGGGTACCAGTCGGGAGTAAGAGCTCTAGCGGGAGGCACAGCACATGGCGCGCGAGTCGGAATCCGGGTTGCCCATCGAGCCGGTCTACGGACCGGAGACCCTCGCCGGATGGGATCCCGCCGAGAAGCTGGGCGAGCCCGGCCAGTACCCCTTCACGCGCGGTGTGTACCCGTCGATGTACACCGGCCGGCCGTGGACGATGCGCCAGTACGCCGGTTTCGGCACCGCGGTGGAGTCCAACGCCCGCTACAAGCAGCTCATCGCGAACGGCACCATGGGCCTCTCGGTCGCCTTCGACCTGCCCACCCAGATGGGCCACGACTCGGACGCGCCGATCGCCTCCGGTGAGGTCGGCAAGGTCGGCGTCGCCATCGACTCGGTGGACGACATGCGGATCCTGTTCGGCGGCATCCCGCTGGACAAGGTGTCGACGTCGATGACGATCAACGCCCCTGCGGCGCTGCTCCTGCTGATGTACCAGCTGGTCGGCGAGGAACAGGGAGTCGCGGCCGACAAGCTCACCGGCACGATCCAGAACGACGTACTGAAGGAGTACATCGCGCGCGGCACGTACATCTTCCCGCCCAAGCCGTCCCTGCGGCTGATCGCGGACATCTTCAAGTACTGCCGGGCCGAGATCCCCAAGTGGAACACCATCTCGATCTCCGGCTACCACATGGCCGAGGCCGGCGCCTCGCCCGCGCAGGAGATCGCGTTCACGCTGGCCGACGGCATCGAGTACGTACGCACCGCCGTCGCCGCCGGGATGGACGTCGACGACTTCGCGCCGCGCCTCTCCTTCTTCTTCGTGTCCCGTACGACGATCCTCGAAGAGGTCGCCAAGTTCCGTGCCGCGCGCAGGATTTGGGCCCGGGTGATGCGGGACGAGTTCGGCGCGAAGAACCCCAAGTCGCTGATGCTGCGCTTCCACACGCAGACCGCGGGCGTGCAGCTCACCGCCCAGCAGCCCGAGGTGAACCTGGTCCGCGTCGCCGTCCAGGGCCTGGCGGCCGTCCTCGGCGGCACCCAGTCGCTGCACACCAACTCCTTCGACGAGGCGATCGCCCTGCCGACGGACAAGAGCGCCCGGCTCGCCCTGCGCACCCAGCAGGTCCTGGCGTACGAGACCGACGTGACGGCCACCGTCGACCCCTTCGCCGGGTCGTACGTCGTGGAGAAGATGACCGACGAGGTGGAGGCGGCGGCCGCCGAACTCATGGAGCGGGTCGAGGAGTTGGGCGGCGCGGTCAACGCGATCGAGCACGGCTTCCAGAAGGGCGAGATCGAGCGCTCCGCCTACCGCATCGCCCAGGAGACCGACTCCGGCGAGCGCGTCGTGGTCGGCGTGAACCGCTTCCAGATCGAGACCGAGGACCCGTACGAGCCGCTGCGCGTCGACCCGGCGATCGAAGCCCAGCAGGCGGCCCGCCTCGCGACCCTGCGCGCCGAGCGCGACCAGGCCGCGGTGGACGCGGCGCTGGCCGCGCTGAAGAAGGCGGCCGAGGGCACGGACAACGTCCTGTACCCGATGAAGGACGCCCTGAAGGCCCGCGCCACCGTGGGCGAGGTGTGCAACGCGCTGCGCGAGGTGTGGGGGACGTACGTTCCTACGGACGCGTTCTGAGGCGCTGCCCGCGGACGCGTCCCCCGAAGGGGTGACCGGAGGCGGAAGCGGGGTGCCTCCGGTTACTCTCGGTGGAGAGTGGTCTCCCGAATGGAGGATGCCGTGGCCGTAATACTGAACGAGATGACGATCGGCGAAGCCGCCGACCGCCTTTCGGAAGCGCTGCCCGGACATCGCGTGGAGGTCCTCAAGGGGAGCATCGTCGTGACACCACCGCCTGACGGCCCGCATCAGGAGACCGTGGCTGAGCTCGTCTATCAGTTCCGAAAGGCTGGGGGCAGGGAATCCGGGCTCAAGGCGCTCCCCGGCATCGGTGTATGGCTCGGTACGGGCCCCGACGACTACGCGGAGCCGGACTGGGCCATCGTCGACGCCGACTACAAGGACGCCGCGGTCACGAAGAACTGCTACGCGGCGAACGTCTTCCGCCTCGTCCTGGAAGTGACGTCCTCCAACTGGGGCAACGACCTGGTCACCAAGGCCGAGACCTACGCGGAGGCCGGGATCCCGGTGTACGTCATCGCCGACCGCAAGCACGGAGAGGTCCTCGTGCTCACGGACCCGGTGGGCGACGCCTACCGCACCCGCTCGCGCTACGAGCGGGGCTCGAAGGTGGTCGTTCCACAGTCCGTGGGCCTCAGCCTGGAGCTGCCCGTCGACGTGCTGCTCGACGGGGACGGCGACTGACCGGGCGGCTCAGCGGCGCGCCAGCGCACCGCGCAGCAGCGGGGTCGCCCAGCGTTCCACGTAGCGGTTGAGCAGCCAGGCAAGCGCCAGCATCGCCGTGATGGTCAGGGCGAAGGTGGCGGGGGCCGGGACATGCAGCTTGCGGTGCAGTACGCCGACGACCACCCAGCCCAGGTGTTCGTGGACCAGGTAGAACGGGTAGGTGAGCGCGCCCGCGACGGTGAGCCAGCTCCAGTTCGCCCAGCGGAACCAGCCGAGCGCGATCGCGCCGACCAGCAGGAACCCCAGGGTGACGATGACGATGATCACCGAGGCGTGCCGGTTGGAGAAGGCCGCCGGGTTCGGCTTGTGCCACAGGCCCGCGACCGCCCAGTGCTGGCCGATGGCCCAGCTGACGGCGACGATGCCCCAGGCGGTGACGTCGCGCCGGTCGCGGTGGAGCAGGTACAGGCCCATGCCGCCGATGAAGAACGGCGCGTACTCGGGCATGAACACGGCGTCCAGGAAGGGCTGGTGGGACGTTGCGGTGATCGCGGCGGCCAGCGTCCAGCCCGCGCAGAACAGCACGACCCGGCGGCGGGTCGCGCCGGGCAGCACGACGCACAGGGCGAACAGCGCGTAGAAGCGGAGCTCGGCCCAGAGCGTCCAGCACACGCCGAGCACCCGGTGCACCCCGACCGGCATCTGCAACATGGTCAGGTTCACCAGGAACTCGCTGGGCGTGACCGTCCGGTAGACGACCCAGGGCAGCGCGAACACCGCGGTGACGATGACGAGCGCCGCCCAGTACGCGGGGTAGAGCCGGGCCACGCGCGAGGCGAAGAAGGAGCGCAGCGGGCGTCCCCAGCCGCTCATGCAGATGACGAAGCCGCTGATGACGAAGAAGATCTGCACCCCGAGGCAGCCGTAGGAGAACCACTCGTGCAGGGCGGGGAACAGCTTCTTGGGGGAGGCGCCCCAGCCCTTGCTGATGTCGCCGGAGCGGCCGCCGTAGTGGTACAGCGCGACCATGAGGGCCGCGACCAGGCGCAGTCCGTCGAGCGCGCGGAGCCGGGAGACCGGAGCCGTCACCGGGGCCCGCTCCGGTGCCTTCGGCTGTCCGCCCACGGCGCCTCGTACACGCGGCAGGGTGTTCGTCACGGCGTCCTCTTCCGGCGGTCGTGCTACGGGGCGGCGGGCCCCTTGGCGTCGACAGAGTAGGTCCGCTCCGGCCCGCGAACGGGGCCGGAGCGGTGGTGTTCCCCTGGCCGACGCGGCAAGTTCATCTGGTGCCGGGACGGGTTTGCCCGCGCGTCGGTTCGCCGTCGGACGAGGCCTCGCGGTCAGTGGTGCCAGGCCTTGCCGCCGACGTTGTGGATCATGCGCTGGAGGGCCTTGAGGGTGGCGACGTACTCCTCGTCGGTGATCCCGGCGTGCACCCGCTCGCGCACCTCCTGCTGGCGGACGGCGGTCCGGTCGCGCAACGACCGCCCGGCGTCGGTGAGTTGGAGGTGCCCGGTGGGGTCCTCGGTGAGCAGACCGCGGGCGGCGAGTTCGTCGATGCCGTCCCCGATGACCTGGGTGCCCGTCGCCAGATAGCCCTGGAGCACGCCCACCATCTCGGCGCGCGGCCGCCGCCCGTCGGCCGTCTGGTTGAGGATCCACCACTGGGGCTGGGTGAGGCCCTGCTCCGCGAGCATCGAGCGGATGTGGGTGACCACCGCGTTCTGTGCGGCCCAGCTCCAGTAGCCGACCGGCTGACCGGCCAGTGCGGCGTCGTCGTGCGAGGGGGTGAAGGAGCTGGTGGGCTCGGCGGCGCGTGTGTTGGCGTCCATGGCTCACGACCGTATGAGCTCAACCATGCTTGAGGTCAAGGGCGTTCGGTGACGCCGACGCGGGCGAGGTAGTCGTGCAGGCCGGCGGCGTCCTGGCCCGCCCAGCCGATGTAGCCGTCGGGCCGGACCAGGAACAGGCCGCGCCCGTACGCCTCGTACGCGCCCAGCTCGTGCACCCGGACCCGCGCGGAGGTGATGGCCGGAGCCGGGGTGGCGAAGGCCAGCAGGGTGAAGTGCGGGCCGCGCAGCAGGTCGAAGACCCGGCCGCCGGGCAGCGGGCCGTCCGGCGCGCGGTCGCCCGCCTCCAGGGCACCCGCCCGGCCGATCGCGAGCGGGCCGCCGCGGTAGCCGAGAGCGAGCTGGCGGGTCTCCTCGACCCTCAGGCTGTTCTCGCCGAGCAACCTGTGGCGGTGCAGCCGGGTGCTCATGCCGAGCACCCCGGCCGCGATCGGCCGGCGCTCCTCCTCGTAGGTGTCGAGGAGTTCGGCGGGGGCGCCGTGCCGGAGCACCTGGGCGAGCTTCCAGCCCAGGTTGTAGGCGTCCTGGATGCTGGTGTTCAGGCCCTGGCCGCCGGCCGGGGAGTGGATGTGCGCCGCGTCGCCCGCGAGGAAGACCCGGCCGTCGCGGTAGCGAGTGGCCAGCGCGGCGCGGGGCCGGAACTCGGAGGCCCAGATGACCTTGGTCACCTGGTCCTCGGTGATCGGGGTGAGGGACACGAGGCGTTCCAGGACGCCCGCCTCGCTGATGTCGGGCACCGCGTTCTCGTCGGCGTACTGGATGATCAGCTGGAAGAGTCCGGGCTCGCCGGGCAGCGGGCAGAGCACGGCTCCGCCCTGCGAAGAGCCGCGCCACACATGCCAGTTGCGGTCGTCGACGATCGCGTCCGCGGTCAGGAGGAGGTCCGCGACGAGCATCGGCTTGGGGTCGACGCTCTCGCCTTCCATGGTGATGCCGAGCGCGCGCCGGATCCCGGAGCGGCCGCCGTCGGCGGCGACGACGTGGCGGGCGCGGACGGTGCGCCCGTCGGCGAACGTGACGGTGACGCCCTCGGCGTCCTGGACGAGTCCGGTTACCTCGGTGTCGAAGAGGACTTCGCCGCCGAGCTCGCGGAGGCCGGCGTGCAGCACCTCCTGGAAGCGGGACTGGCCGATGAGCAGGGCGTTCGCGTAGGGGGCCTGCTCGCTGGGCTCGAAGCGCTCGATCACGTCCCACTCGCGACCGCGCTCGGCGCCGTCCGGGCCCTCCCAGCTGAGCATGCGGGGGAAGTCGCGGCCCGCCCGCAGCACGGCGTCGACGAGGCCGAGGTCGTCGAGCACCTCCAGGGTGCGGGGCTGGATGCCCTTGCCGCGCGAGCCGGGGAAGAGCCGGTCGGACTTCTCCACGAGCAGGGCGGGGATGCCGCGGCGGGCCAGGTCGATGGCGAGCACCAGGCCGGTGGGGCCCGCGCCCACGATGAGCACGTCGGGCATTTCCTTAACGCCGTTAAGTTCCATGTCCGGCAGCATGTGCTTAACAGTGTTAAGTTGTCAAGGTGGCTACGACGAAGATCGACCGGGCGCAGGTCGCCGACACCGCGCTGCGGCTCCTGAACGAGGTGGGCCTGGACGGCCTCACGCTGCGGGCCATCGCGAAGGAGCTCGGCGTCCAGGCGCCCGCCCTGTACTGGCACTTCAAGAACAAGCAGGCTCTGCTGGACGAGATGGCGACGGTCATGTACCGGCGGCTCATGGCGGACGGCATCCCCGGAGCGGAGGCGCAGACCTGGCAGGAGATGGTCCGCGCTGTCAGCCGCGCCCTGCGCGCGATGATGCTCGGCTACCGCGACGGCGCGAAGGTGTACGGAGGCGCCCGCTTCACCGGCACCGACCACGCGGAATCCCTGGAGGTCTACCTGGGCGCCCTGCTGAAGGCGGGCTTCACGCAGCGCGACGCGACCCGCGCCACGATGACGTCGTACGCGTACACGATGGGCTTCGTGGCGGAGGAGCAGGGCACCGAGCCGCGGCCGGGGGAGCGCGGCGAGGGCGTGGACGTGGCGGCCCGCGCGGCCGCCCTGGCGGCCTACCCGCTGGCCGCGGCGGCCGGGCCGGAGTTGTTCGAGGCGAACGACGAGAGGTTCGAGGAAGGTCTCGACGTGGTGGTGGCCGGGATCGAGGCGGTGTATCCGAGGCGGGGGTGAGCCCCGCCTCGGGGTCCGTTACGACGTGCTCGGCAGGGTGCGGCGCACCATCGACCGGGCCCGGCGGGCCACCCGCCGCAAGGTCGGGTTGCGCGGGATCAGGCCCGCCGGCACCGCGCCCGGCAGGGCGAGCGACGTCAGGCGGCGGCGCTTGAAGTACCGCCAGGTGTGGGCGTCGAGGTCGGCCGCGAGGTACCGCTCGGCCGCGCCCCGCAGGTCCGGCCGCAGCTCCGGCTGCATGGCGTAGCCCACCGCACTCAGCAGCCCCGCCAGGTCCACGGCCGGTCGTGCCGGTTCCGGCTCCAGCGGCGGGAGCAGTACGTCCGCGATGGTCACCGGCACCCGGTTGCTGTTCTGGTACGGGGCGAGCCGGTCCAGGAGCAGCTCCGTGCCGACCCGCGCGACCTCGATTCCGTAGAACGCCGAGGCCGTGAGCAGCGCGGTCGAGAAGCAGCCCACCACCAGGGCGGGCGAGAGGCGCTCATAGAGGACTTCGGCGAGCAACGGCCGTTGCAGAACGGTCAGTTGGACCTCCAGGGCCGCTGCCTCGCGCTCCAGCGCCCGCGACCAGGCGGGCGGCGCCGAGGGGTGCGGCTTGAAGACGATGCGGCGGTGGCCGCGCCCGGCCGCGCCCCGCAGCATGCGCAGGTGCAGCTCCTCCTCCTGCTCCGGTGTCAGGATGGACAGCGCGCAGAGGTACTGGCCGAGCAGCAGCGCCACCGGCTCACCGTCGACGGCGACCTCCAACTCGGCTTCCGCCGCGCCCAGTTCGGTGACCGTCTTCATGAACGCCGTCGTCGGCACCGTCTCGCACGGCACCTCGAACTCGCCGAGGAGCAGCGGGGTGAGGTCCCCCACCAGGTCGAGGTGCAGCACCTGCCGCACCCGCGAACCGATCAGCGGATCCAGCTTGTTGCGGGTGGGGCCGTACGTCATCAGGCCGTCCGCGTACACGGTCAGCGGCGCGTCGGGGAACAGCTGTGCCACCGCCTGCGCCGGGTTCACCTGGATGGATTCCAGGGCGAGTTGTATCCGGTCGTCACCCAGGTCCCACAACGCCCTCAACTGCCGTTCCCACAGCGGAACGTCATCGGGGCGGGGCGACCAGCCGCCCGGGTGGAAGGGGGCGATCGTGTCGTTCCAGGAGAGCACCCCGTCGAAGCGTCCGCGCAGCCGCTCGAAGCCCGGCATCGTCTCCAGCTGGGTGGACGTCTCGGGCACCGCCGCGTTGTTGCTGACCAGCAGCAAACGCCGGTCCGCCGCCGGGAAACAGCCGCTGTCGAGCGCGGCGGCCAGCGTGGCCAGTCCGTACAGCGTGGACGCCGCGAAGATCTGTGTCGTACGCATCAGGCGACAGCCCCCGCCGAGGAGTGGACGGGGCGGTGGCGCAGCCGGCGCAGCCGGGCGGCACGGCGGGAGTCCATCGAGTCCAGCGCGTCCTTGAGGTGGTCCTGCGGCATCCGCCGCAACGCGCCCGCGCTCAGGGCCCGCAGTTTTCTCGCCACGGCCGGTTCGAACCTTTCGATGGAGCTCATGTGGTGGGAAATGATCGCGCAGTAGGTCCGTACCGCTTTTGGCAGCAGTTCGGCCGCATTCCGGTCCTTCGCCGTTTCCTCGATTACTTGATCGAATGCGCGAATGAAATCGAGTTGTCGCACATCGCCGATTTGGGTGAGCGACGAGGCGACCCCGCGCCGGTAGAAGACACCCAGTTGTCCGGTCACCGCGAACGACTCCGCCTCGCGGTGCAGCCGCCAGATCCACGGCCGGTCCTCGGCGGTGCGCAGTCCGTCGGTGAAGTGCAGCAGCCCGCGCTCGGCGAGGCGGCGGTGGTAGATCCCGGCCCAGGCGAACGCGTAGTCCACCGAGGTGGAGCGGGTGGCGGGCAGGATCGCGTCCCGCGGTGACATCACCTCGCCGCGCCGGCCGTGCGGGACCCGGTGCACCGTACGCTCCTGACCGGTCACCTGGACGTGGTCGGTGCGCACGAAATCGCACCCCAACTCCTCTATGGATGCCAGGAGTTGGGCGAAGTACCCGGGCGCCAGCCAGTCGTCGCCGTCCAGGTACGTCAGGTATTCGCCGCGGGCCGCGTCCAGACCCGTATTGCGGGCCGTGGCCAGGCCGCCGTTGCGTTCGTGTCTCAGGAGCACCGCCCCCGGCAGCTCGCGCTCGGCGCGTTCGAGCAGCTCGATCGTGCCGTCCGACGAGCAGTCGTCGACGAGCAGGAACTCGAAGTCGTCGCGGGCGTTCGCGCGCAGACTTCGCAGGGTGTCGGGTGCGTACGTCCGCACGTTGTAGAACGGCACGATGACGGAGAGCTTGACCACGGCGGTGACGTTATGGCGCGCCGCGGTCATTCGCCCTGTCCATCAAAGAGATCGCGGGTGAACGACGAATGGCGGGACTGTTAACCGGCCCGGTACGCCTTCTCCCGCTTCATTCGTAGTCGCGCTGTTAACCCGTTGTTGCAGTCGAGTTGGGCCGCGAACCCGCGCGGCTTTCTAGTTTCTACGGCGTGCCATCACGTACCGACTCAAGGCTGCGGATCGCGGTTCTCGCGGATTCGGACACCCGGTGGAAATGGGGTGCGCTCACCGCGCGCCGCCTCGCCGAACCGGCGCCCGGCACCGAATCCGCCGCACCGGCCATCACCGGCTTCCTGCTGCGCGGCCGCGCCACCCCCACCCCGCGTCAGCTCGCCGAGGTCGGGGCGTCCGCCGACGCCCTCCGTGAAGTGACGATGGCTCAATTCCTCGGTGCTGCACGGGAGATGGGGAGCCCGGACGCGTACGACGTCATCGTTCTGGCGCTCGTCGGCGGGGCCGCCCAGGCTGCGCTGCACGGGCTCGCCGCCCTGTGGCCCGGCCACACACCGCGGCCCGTCGTCGTCACCGGCTATGTGGGCGTCGTCTACGAGAAGCTCGCCGACGGGCTGCTCCTACGGCACGGCGCGGACATCGTGCTCGCCAACTCCCGTCACGACGCCGGGCGTTTCCGCGCGGTGTACGAGGGAGTGGGCGCGGACGCCCGTGCCGTCACCGAGGCCGCGCTGCCCTTCCTGGGCGGCGCCGCGTACACCGCCGAGCCCGGCCGCGACACCGTCGTCTTCGCGGCCCAGCCCTCCGTGCCGGAGAGTCGCGCCGACCGGCGCTATCTGCTGCGGCGCCTGGTGGAGCACGCCCGGCGCCACCCCGGGCGCGAGGTCGTGCTCAAGCTCCGCTCCCAGCCCGGCGAACACACCACGCACATCGAGGAACACCCCTACCAGAGGCTCGCCAAGGGCATGGCTCCGCCGCCCAACTTCCGGCTGGCGTACGGGAACATGGGCGAGGTCCTGGACCGGGCCGACCTCCTGGTGACGGTCTCCTCGACGGCCGCCCTGGAGTCCCTGCACCGCTCGGTCCCGACGGCCGTCCTCACCGACCTCGGCGTCCGCGAAGGCCTCGGCAACCACCACTTCCTGGGCTCCGGCTGCCTTGCCTCCTGGGACCAGCTCGACGCCGGGCACCGGCCCGTGCCCGACCCCGGCTGGCTCGCCGCACAGGGCGTGGCGCCGGGCGAGGCCTACCACCACGCCTTCGATCACGTACGCGAGCGAATGGGCGAGTTGCTGTCGAAGGAAAGCCTGCCGCCGCTCGCCCCCTACTACACCGCCGCCACCGCGCCCGGCTACCTCCCGGGCATCCTCGCCCGCCACCACCTCGCCCCCGACGGCACCCCGCTGCCGGGCACGGCCCCCGCGAACCAGCCGAGCGGACTGCGCCGGGTGATCCGGGACGCCGTGCGCGACGCGGCGCGCGGGGCCTACCGCCACGGCGTGCAGCGGGTCGCGCCCGTGATCCGCCGGATGGGAGAACTGTGATGCCCCCGACCAGCTCCGCGAACACGCCCGCGGCCGCCTCGCCCCGTACGCCCCCGGCCGCGCCCCCGAAAGTCCTCGCCGTGATTCCCGCCCGGGGCGGCTCCAAGGGCGTGCCCGGCAAGAACCTCGCCCCGGTCGGTGGCGTTCCGCTGGTCGTGCGCGCGGTGCTCGCCTGCCGGTCCGCGCGCCACGTCACCGACATCGTCGTCTCCACCGACGACCCGGCGATCGCGGCCGCGGCCCGCTCGGCCGGCGCCGACGCCGTCAGCCGCCCGGCCGCCCTCTCCGGCGACACCGCCACCAGCGAGGCGGCGGTGCTGCACGCCCTGGACGCCTACCCGGACACCGATGTCGTCCTGCTCGTGCAGTGCACCAGCCCCTTCCTGACCCGCGAGGACGTCGAGGGCGTGGCGGCCGCGGTCGTCGAGGACGGCGCCGAGACCGCCGTCACCGTCGCGCCCTTCCACGGTTTCCTGTGGCGCGAGTCCGTCGAGAACGGAGTCGGCGACGGCCAGGGCATGGGCCACGACAAGTCGTTCCGGCCGCGCCGCCAGGACCGCCCGCAGGACTTCCTGGAGACCGGCGCCGCGTACGCCATGGACGCCGAGGGCTTCCGCAGGCACCGGCACCGCTTCTTCGGCCGGACCGCGCTCGTGCGCACCGACCCGGCCCGCGTCCTGGAGATCGACGAGCCGCACGACCTGGAACGGGCCCGCGCGCTCGCCCCGCTCCTCGACCGCCTGCCCACCCCGACCTGCGACGACATCGACGCGGTCGTCCTCGACTTCGACGGCACCCAGACCGACGACAAGGTCCTCATCGACTCCGAGGGCCGCGAACTCGTCGCCGTGCACCGGGGCGACGGCCTCG
This sequence comes from Streptomyces sp. NBC_01431, assembly GCF_036231355.1. Taxonomy (NCBI): domain Bacteria; kingdom Bacillati; phylum Actinomycetota; class Actinomycetes; order Kitasatosporales; family Streptomycetaceae; genus Streptomyces; species Streptomyces sp. NBC_01431. Next base: position 3,208,559 of record NZ_CP109496.1, on the reverse strand, counting down.
GCATCGCCGCCCTGCGCCGGGCCGGCCTCAAGCTGCTCATCCTGTCCACCGAGCAGAACCCGGTCGTCGCCGCCCGCGCCCGCAAGCTCAAGATCCCCGTGCTGCACGGCATCGACCGCAAGGACCTCGCCCTCAAGCAGTGGTGCGAGGACGAGGGCATCGACCCGCAGCGCGTGCTCTACGCCGGCAACGACGTCAACGACCTGCCCTGTTTCGCGCTCGCCGGCTGGCCCGTCGCCGTCGGCAGCGCCCATGACTCGGTGCGCGCCGCCGCGCGCGCCGTGACCCGTACCCCCGGCGGCGAAGGAGCGGTCCGCGAGATCGCCGCCTGGCTCCTCGGACCCGAGCTCGACCGCACCCCGCACACCGAGCGCCTTCCCCAGCCCCACCACACCCCCGCTTAGGTAAGGAACACCCTCATGAGCAACCGTCTGCGTACCCTCGGCAGCCGCACCGCGGGACCGGGCCGGCCCGTGTACATCACCGGCGAGATCGGCATCAACCACAACGGCGACCTCGACAAGGCGCTCGCGCTGGTCGACGCCGCCGCGGACGCGGGCTGCGACGCGGTCAAGTTCCAAAAGCGCACCCCGGAGATCTGCACCCCGCGCGACCAGTGGGACATCGAGCGGGACACCCCGTGGGGCCGGATGACGTACATCGACTACCGCCACCGGGTGGAGTTCGGCGAGGACGAGTACCGCACCATCGACGCGCACTGCACGCGGCGCGGCATCGACTGGTTCGCCTCGCCGTGGGACATCGAGGCCGTCGCCTTTCTGGAGAAGTTCGACGTTCCGGCCCACAAGGTGGCCTCCGCCTCGCTCACCGACGACGAGCTGCTGCGCGCCCTGCGCGCCACGGGACGCACCGTCATCCTCTCCACCGGCATGTCGACGCCGAAGCAGATCCGGCACGCGGTCGAGGTGCTCGGCAGCGACAACATCCTTCTGTGCCACGCCACTTCGACCTACCCGGCCAAGGCCGAGGAGCTCAACCTGCGCGTGATCAACAGCCTGATGGCCGAGTACCCCAACGTGCCGATCGGCTACAGCGGCCACGAGACCGGACTTCAGACCACCCTCGCCGCGGTCGCGCTCGGCGCCGCCTTCGTCGAGCGCCACATCACCCTCGACCGCGCCATGTGGGGCTCCGACCAGGCCGCCTCCGTCGAGCCCGGCGGCCTCACCCGCCTGGTCCGCGACATCCGCACCATCGAGGCCGCCCTCGGCGACGGCGTCAAGAAGGTGTACGAGTCCGAGCTCGCCCCGATGAAGAAGCTGCGCCGCGTCGCCGGGGTCGTCGCCCAGGCGGAGGCCGCCGACCGCGCTCCGGCCGCGGTCTGAGGGGGCGGGCCCGCCGTGCCTCGGGACACCTCCGCCACCGTCGCCTTCGTGGAGAGCCCGGTCCAGCTGCTCAACGTCCTGGAGTGGGCCCACTCGCCCGGCCCGCTGCTCGACGGCGTACCGGCGCAGCAGCGCCCGGGGGCGCCGGACCTGTCCGGGCTGACCGTCGTGGTGCTCTCGCCCACCGACCCGATGTCGCGCGGCCAGCTGCGCCGGATGGCGGAACTCGCGCGCGACGCGGGCACGAAGGTGCGCTGGGAGGAGGCCCGGGGCGGGCCCACGGCCCCGCTCCACACGATCGGCGGGCTCGCCCCGATGCTGCGCCGCGCGCGGCGGATCGTCATGGGCGACCCGTTCTCGCGCTACGTCCAACTGCTGCTCACCGTCACCCGTGCCCACGAACTCGTGGTCGTGGACGACGGCACGGCCACGATGGAGTTCGTCTCCCAACTCGCCCGTGGCGAACGCCTGGTGCGCTGGCACCGGCGCGGCAGCCGGGCCGGCGCGCGCGACGTGCTGTTCGCGCCCATATCCGCGGCGGCCCGCCGCCGGCTCACGCCCGCGCCGCGCCGCGCCGTCGAGGTGTTCAGCGCGATGCCCATAGAGGCGCCGGCCGGTGTCACCGTCACCCCCCACACCTTCGGCTGGACGCGTGCGAACTTCGGCCCCCCACGGCTGACCAAGGGGGCCGATCTGGTGGGGACTTCACTGGTGGAGACCGGCGTGGTCGACCCTGAGCGCTATCTCGCCGCGGTCGCCCGGCTGGCTCGTACGCACGGCGTGACCCGCTACTTCGCCCACCGCCGCGAGTCCGCCGAGAAGCTGCGCACCCTGCACGCCCGCACCGGTCTGGAGATCGTCCGCCCCGATCTGCCGCTCGAACTCATCGCGCGCCGGGGGCCCATCGGCCGTACGGTCGTGAGCTTCCCCTCCACCGTCGTCCACACGCTTCCCCTCGCGCTCGCGGGCACCGGGGTCTCGGTCGTGGTCTGCGACATCGATCCGCAGTGGCTCACGGACACCGCCTCGCCGCGCGCCCAGGGTTTCCTGGACGGGGTGACCGGCACGGCGCGGGACGTCCACGGGCTCGCCACGGTGGCGGCCTGAGCGTTCGATGGCGGCGGTCCTGGCGCCCGAGGGGTGAAGCGGGCTGAAGGACGGAGGAGTTTACCCAGCTGTCACACGGGCCATGCGCCCGGCGGCCGATTTTCTTCCCCTATGAGGCTGAACTTTTGTTGATCGCGCGTTAGTTGACCCTCAAAGAAGCCTACCCTCAATGGGTGAACCAGTTGATGTCCCGCGAGTCCGAAGCCGATCTGCCCCGCGAAGAGCCGCTGCCCGGGGCGCTGAGTGAGGCCCTGTTCGGCGAACTCGTCGCCTTCCGCCGGGACTTGCACATGCACCCCGAGCTCGGCAACCAGGAGTTCCGGACCACCGCCGCGATCAAGGCCCGCCTCGAAGCGGCCGGGCTCAGGCCCCGCGTGCTGCCGTCCGGCACCGGCCTCATCTGCGACGTCGGTACCCCCGACCGGGGGCATCCGATGCTGGCGATGCGCGCGGACATCGACGCCCTGCCCATCCCCGACGCCAAGACCGGCGTGTCCTACCGCTCCACCGTCCCCGACCGCGCCCACGCCTGCGGCCACGACGTGCACACCACCACCGTCCTCGGCGCCGGCCTCGTCCTCGCCGAGCTGCACCGCCAGGACCGCCTGCCCGCGCCCGTACGGCTGCTCTTCCAGCCCGCCGAGGAAGTGCTGCCCGGCGGCGCGGCGGACGCCATCGAGGCGGGTGTCCTGGACGGCGTGGGCCGGATCGTCGCGGTGCACTGCGACCCGCGCGTCGACGCCGGCCGGATCGGGCTGCGCACCGGCGCCATCACTTCCGCCTGCGACCGGCTGGAGGTCGCCCTGTACGGCCCCGGCGGCCACACCGCCCGCCCGCACCTCACCACCGACATGGTGACCGCCGTCGCCCGGGTCGCCGCCGACGTGCCCGCGCTGCTCGCCCGCCGCATCGACGCCCGCGCGGGCCTCGCCCTCACCTGGGGCCGCATCGAGTCGGGCCATGCCTGCAACGTCATCCCGATGCACGCCGAGCTGGCCGGCACCGTGCGCTGCCTCGAACTCTCGGCGTGGCGCGACGCGCCCGACCTCGTACACGCCGCGATTGACGAGGTGGCCACCCTGCACGGCGCCAAATCGGAGATCAACTACGTCCGCGGGGTGCCCCCGGTCGTCAACGATCCGGCCATCACCGAGCTGCTTCACAACGCGATGGCGGCGCGCCGGGGACCGTTCGCGATCGAGGACACGGAGCAGTCACTGGGTGGCGAGGACTTTTCGTGGTACCTGGAGCATGTACCTGGGGCGATGGCCCGCCTCGGGGTCCGTACGCCCGGCTCGAACGCCCGGCTTGACCTCCATCGGGGTGATTTCGACGCGGATGAAGCCGCCATCAAGGTCGGGGTGGAACTGTTCACCGCCACTGCGCTGCTGGATGGCAACCGCTCGTAACCGGACACTTCATCCCCTGTTCGCGGCGATTCGATAACGGCTTCCGAACAGGGCTTTACGCGACATCTACGCGCGTTACGATCCGACGCGAAACCAGCGCCGGTAGGGGCGCCTCGGTTCAGGTTTGAAGGGACCTCCTCGTGCGCCGGGTATCCAAGATCGCTGCGGCAGGTATCGCTACCGCCGCGCTCGCGCTTTCAGCCACCGCGTGTGGCTCCACGTCCTCCCAGAAGGAGTCGGGCTCCTCGTCCTCGTCCGCGGGCGGCAATGGCGTCAAGATCGGCGTCGCCTACGACGTCGGCGGCCGTGGCGACCACTCGTTCAACGACTCCGCCGCGCGCGGTATCGACAAGGCCAAGACCGAGTTCGGCGGCTCCGTCAAGGAGCTGACCGCCAAGACCACCGACACCGAGGCCGACCGCGTCCAGAAGCTGAGCGACCTGGCCTCGGGCGGCTACAACCCCGTGATCGGCATCGGCTTCGCGTACACGAACTCGATGAAGCAGGTCGCGGCGAAGTTCCCGAACACGACCTTCGGCATCGTCGACTCCGTCGTCGAGGGCCCCAAGAACGTCGACAACATCGTCTTCACCGAGGAGCAGGGCTCCTACCTCGCCGGTGTCGCGGCGGCGCTGAAGACCAAGACGGGCCACGTCGGCTTCATCGGCGGTGTGGACGTCCCCCTGATCAAGAAGTTCGAGGCGGGCTTCAACCAGGGCGTCAAGGACACCAAGCCGTCCGTCAAGGTCGACAACCAGTACCTGTCGCACGGTTCCGACAACTCCGGCTTCGCCAGCCCCGACAAGGGCAAGGAAGCCGCGCAGGGCATGCTCGACAACGGCGCCGACGTGATCTACACCGCCGCCGGCTCCTCCGGCACCGGTGCGATCGAGGCCGTCGCGGGCAAGCAGGGCGCCTGGGCGATCGGTGTCGACTCCGACCAGTACCAGCAGGCCTCGCTCGACAAGTACAAGAACTCGATCCTGACCTCGGTCGTCAAGAACGTCGACATCGGCGTCTACGACCTGATCAAGTCGGTCAAGGACGGCAAGCCGCTGGTCGGCACCAACAGCTACCCGCTGGCCAAGGGCGGCGTTTCGCTCGCCACCAGCGGTGGCTTCATCGCCGACATCCAGCCGCAGCTCGACGCGGCCAAGAAGAAGATCGTCGACGGCACCATCAAGGTCAAGACGACCCCGTGACCCGAGGCGGTCACCGACCGCCCTCGTCGCAACCGGCCCGGTGTGCAGGGACCGCCCTGCCCACCGGGCCGTAACGAAGTGTCAACTCTACGCGCGTAGGCCGGAGTTGGCGCGCCGTGAGTGTGCTGAACTACTACGCCGGGAGCCCGGCATGGCACATCAGTACGCTTCCCGGCTTCCCCGGAAGCTCCCCGCCCCCCTGCTCCTGCCCACGAGGAGAGTGCGCCATCAACGCGTCCAGCCCTCCCGCCGTCGAACTGCGCGGCATCACCAAACGATTCCCGGGTGTCGTCGCCAACAAGGACATCGACATCACCGTCCGCAAGGGCACCGTGCACGCCCTGTGCGGTGAGAACGGCGCCGGCAAGTCGACCCTGATGAAGATCCTCTACGGCATGCAGAAGCCGGACGAGGGCACCATCGCCATCGACGGCACCAAGGCCTCCTTCGCCAGCCCGGCCGACGCCATCGCGCTCGGCATCGGCATGGTCCACCAGCACTTCATGCTGGCCGACAACCTCACCGTCCTGGAGAACGTCGTCCTCGGCGGCGAGAAGCTGTACGGCATCGGCGCCAAGGCCCGCAACAAGATCAAGGAGATCTCGGACGCGTACGGCCTCGGGGTCCGCCCCGACGTCCTGGTCGAGGACCTCGGCGTCGCCGACCGCCAGCGCGTGGAGATCCTCAAGGTCCTCTACCGCGGCGCGCGCACCCTCATCCTCGACGAGCCGACCGCCGTCCTGGTCCCGCAGGAGGTCGAGGCGCTCTTCGACAACCTGCGTGAGCTCAAGGCCGAGGGCCTGACCGTCATCTTCATCTCGCACAAGCTCGGCGAGGTGCTCTCGGTCGCCGACGAGATCACGGTGATCCGGCGCGGCACCACGGTGGGCACCGCCGACCCCCGTACGACCACCACCAAGCAGCTCGCCGAGCTGATGGTGGGCAGCGAGCTGCCCTCGCCCGAGACCCGCGAGTCGACGGTCACCACGGTCCCCATGCTCAAGGTCGCCGACCTGCACCTGGCGACCACCGACCCCGACGGCGTGGTCCGCGAGGTGCTCTCCTCGGTCTCCTTCACGATCCACAAGGGCGAAGTGCTCGGCATCGCGGGCGTCGAGGGCAACGGCCAGGCCGAACTGGTCGAGGCCATCATGGGCATGCGCATCCCCGACGGCGGTGTCATCACCCTTGACACCACCGACATCTCGACGGCCCCGACGCGCAAGCGCCGCGAGGACGGCATCGGGTACATCCCCGAGGACCGCCACCGCCACGGCCTGCTCCTGGAGGCCCCCCTCTGGGAGAACCGCATCCTCGGCCACGTCACCGAGAAGCCCAACTCCAAGGGCGCGCTCCTCGACAACAAGGCCGCCCGCAAGGACACCGAGCGGATCGTGCGCGAGTACGACGTGCGCACCCCCGGCATCGAGGTCACCGCGGCGTCCCTGTCCGGCGGCAACCAGCAGAAGCTGATCGTCGGCCGCGAGATGAGCCACAACCCCAAGCTGCTGATCGCCGCGCACCCCACCCGGGGCGTGGACGTCGGCGCGCAGGCGCAGATCTGGGACCAGATCCGGGAGGCCCGCCATGAGGGCCTCGCGGTGCTCCTGATCTCCGCCGACCTGGACGAGCTGATCGGCCTGTCCGACACCCTGCGGGTGATGTACCGGGGCCGTCTGGTCGCCGACGCCGACCCCGCCACGATCACCCCCGAAGAACTGGGTTCCGCCATGACCGGTGCCGCCAGCGGCCACCTGGAGCACCAGCAGAACACTGGGGGAGAGGACCGATGAAGAAGCTCACCTCCCGCATCGACAAGGAGAAGCTGCTCCTGGGGGCCGCGGCCCCCGTGCTCGCGCTCGTCGCGGCCCTTGTCGTCACCGCCCTGGTCATCCTCGCCACCGGCAAGAACCCGTTCCCGGCCTTCAACGACATGCTGTCGTACGGCTCGGCGAGCGACAGCCAGGTCTACATCCTCAACAAGGCGACGACCTACTACCTCGCGGGCATCGCGGTGGCCATCGGCTTCCGGATGAACCTCTTCAACATCGGCGTCGACGGCCAGTACCGCCTGGCGGCGTTCCTCGCCGCGGTGGTCGGCGGTGCGATGAGCCTGCCGGGCATCGTGCAGATCCCGGTCATCATCATCGTCGCCATGCTGGTCGGCGCGATGTGGGCGGCGGTCGCGGGCGTCCTGAAGGTCACCCGGGGCGTCAGCGAGGTCATCTCGACCATCATGCTGAACGCCATCGCGACCGCGATCATCGCCTACTTCATCCAGCCCGGCCGGCTCGGCCAGCTGGACGAGGCCGGCACGCTGGTCTCCACCAAGCCGCTGCCCAGCTCCTCGTGGTTCTTCGCCATCGACATGGGCCCGGCAGGACAGCTGTGGGGCTTCATCGTCGTCGCCGTGCTCATCGGCGTCGCGTACTGGTTCACGCTCGGCCGCACCCGCTTCGGCTTCGACCTGCGGGCCGTCGGCCAGTCCGAGGCCGCCGCCGCCGCGAGCGGTGCCAACGTCAAGAAGATGATCGTCACCAGCATGATCATCTCGGGTGCGGTGGCCGGTCTGGTCGGAATGCCGACCCTGCTCAACGACACCCACCAGTTCGACAACAGCTTCCCCGTCGGGCTCGGCTTCACGGGCATCGCGATCGCGCTCCTCGGCCGCAACAACCCGGTCGGCATCGCCCTCGCATCACTGCTGTGGGGCTTCCTGGAGCGCACCACCAACCATCTGGAATTCATCGGTTACGACAAGGAGATCCTCGGCGTCATCCAGGGCGTCATCGTCCTGTGCGTCGTGATCGCCTACGAACTCGTCCGCCGTTACGGCCTCAAGCGCCAGCAGCAGCGCGTCGGCGCCGAGCTCGCGGCCCAGGCCGCCAAGACCGAGACGGAGGTGACGGCATGAGCGTCACGACTGACACCACCACGACCCCACCGCCTCCGGCCGGGGTCAAGCGGGGCAACGCCACGCGCAAGTTCTCGCTCGCGCAGATCCTGATGATCATCGCGGGCGCGCTGATCCTCGTCTCCGCCGTACGCATGATCACCGGCGCCGACCAGCTCACCAGCGAGGGCCAGGTCAGCGCCGCGCTCGGCCTCGCCGTGCCGATCGGGCTCGCGGGCCTGGCCGGTCTGTGGTCCGAGCGGGCCGGTGTGGTCAACATCGGCCTCGAAGGCATGATGATCCTCGGCACCTTCGGGGCCGGCTGGGTCGGCTGGCAGTCCAGCCCGTGGCTCGGACTGATCGCGGGCATCGGCTTCGGCCTCGTCGGCGGCCTGCTCCACGCGGTCGCCACCATCACCTTCGGAGTCGACCACATCGTCTCCGGTGTCGCCATCAACCTGCTCGCGCTCGGCGTGACGCAGTACCTCGCCAAGCTGTTCTTCAACAACGGCGAGGCCCAGGTCAAGGGCGGCAACCCCAAGCAGTCGCCGCCCGCCGACGCGCTGCCCAGCTTCACCATCCCCGGCCTGTCCTCGGGCCTGGAGTCGATCCAGAAGCACCACTGGTTCCTCGTCTCCGACGTCGCCGGCATCCTCGGCGGCCTGGTCACCGAGGTCTCCTGGGTCACCGTCATTGCCGTGCTGCTGTTCGTCGGCACCTGGTGGATCCTGTGGAAGACCGCCTTCGGTCTGCGCCTGCGCTCCTGCGGCGAGAACCCGATCGCGGCCGAGTCGCTCGGTGTGAACGTGTACTCCTACAAGTACGCGGCAGTCGCCGTCTCCGGCGGTCTCGCCGGTCTCGCCGGCGCGTTCCTCGCCCTGGTCACCTCGCACATCTACCTGGAGGGCCAGACCGGCGGCCGCGGCTACATCGGCCTCGCGGCGATGATCTTCGGTAACTGGCGGCCGGGCGGACTCGCCATGGGCGCGGGCCTGTTCGGCTTCTCCGACGCGCTCCAGCTGCGCAACGGCGGCACCACCGTGCACGCCCTGCTGCTCCTGCTCGTCGTCCTCCTCCTGGCGCTCGCGAGCTGGAAGGCGTACAAGAAGGCGATGATCCAGCTCGGGATCTGCGCGCTGACGGCCGCGCTCATCCTGGTCTGGTACCTGGTCACCGACGACGTGCCCGGCGACTTCGTCGGCGCGACCCCGTACGTCGTGACGCTGCTCGTGCTCTCGCTCTCCGCCCAGCGTCTGCGGATGCCCAAGGCGGACGGCATGCGCTACCGGAAGGGCCAGGGCAAGTGACGCCGACGCCCGACTGGGAGGCGCTGCGCACGGCCGCGCGCGAGGCCATGTCCCGCGCGTACGCGCCGTACTCGCGCTACCCGGTCGGCGCGGCCGCGCTGGTCGACGACGGGCGCACCGTGACCGGCTGCAACGTCGAGAACGCCTCGTACGGCATCGGCCTGTGCGCCGAGTGCGGGCTCGTCTCGGCGCTCCAGCTGTCCGGCGGCGGCCGCCTGACGCACTTCACCTGCGTCGACGGCCACGGCGAGGTGCTGGTGCCGTGCGGCCGCTGCCGCCAGCTGCTCTTCGAATTCGGCGGCCCGGAGCTCCTGTTGGAGACCCCGGCGGGCATCCTCAAGTTGTCCGACATGCTGCCCCAGGCCTTCGGCCCGGACCACCTGAAGTAACCCGGCGGCCCCCGTGCTCCCTGCGCGGGGGCCGCACTCTCAACTCCCCTCTATGCGCGTAGAGTCGCGTACGTAACGTGCACCAAGCCGGAAGGAATGCCATGGACGTCATCTCCGTCATCCGCACCAAGCGAGACCGGGGCGAGCTGTCTCCCGAGCAGATCGACTGGGTCATCGACGCGTACACGCGCGGCGTGGTCGCCGACGAGCAGATGTCCGCCCTTGCCATGGCGATCCTCCTCAACGGCATGAACCGCACGGAGATCGCCCGCTGGACCGCGGCCATGATCGCCTCCGGCGAGCGCATGAACTTCGACTCGCTCTCGCGCCCCACCGCCGACAAGCACTCCACCGGCGGCGTCGGCGACAAGATCACCCTGCCGCTCGCCCCGCTGGTCGCGGCCTGCGGCGCGGCCGTGCCGCAGCTCTCGGGCCGGGGGCTCGGCCACACCGGCGGCACCCTGGACAAGCTGGAGTCGATCCCGGGCTGGCGCGCGCTGCTCTCCAACGAGGAGATGCTGAACGTCCTGGACACCACGGGTGCGGTCATCTGCGCGGCGGGCGACGGGCTGGCCCCGGCGGACAAGAAGCTGTACGCGCTGCGCGATGTGACGGGCACGGTGGAAGCGATCCCCCTGATCGCCTCGTCCATCATGTCGAAGAAGATCGCGGAGGGTACCGGCTCGCTGGTCCTGGACGTGAAGGTCGGCTCCGGCGCCTTCATGAAGAACATCGAGGACGCCCGCGAACTCGCCTCCACCATGGTCGCGTTGGGCACGGACAGCGGCGTGAAGACGGTGGCCCTCCTGACCGACATGTCCACCCCGCTCGGCCTGACCGCGGGCAACGCCCTCGAAGTCCGGGAATCCGTCGAGGTGTTGGCGGGCGGCGGCCCCGCCGATGTCGTCGAGCTGACCATCGCGCTGGCCCGCGAGATGCTGGACGCCGCCGGCATCAAGGACGCCGACCCGGCGAAGGCCCTCGCGGACGGCTCCGCGATGGACGTGTGGCGCCGGATGATCGCGGCCCAGGGCGGCGACCCGGACGCGACCCTGCCGGTCGCCCGCGAGCAGCACGTCGTCACCGCCCCCTCCTCGGGCGTCCTGACCCGCCTTGACGCGTACGGCGTCGGCGTGGCCGCCTGGCGCCTGGGCGCGGGCCGCGCGCGCAAGGAGGACCCGGTGCAGGCGGGCGCGGGCATCGAGCTCCACGCCAAGCCCGGCGACACGGTCACCGCGGGCCAGCCGCTGCTGACCCTGCACACGGACACCCCGGAGAAGTTCGAGTACGCGCTGAAGTCCCTGGAAGGGTCGTACGACGTGGCGCCGGCCGGCACGGCGTTCTCGGCGACTCCGATCGTGCGGGAACGTATCGCCTGACCTGGGGTTTCTCAGGAGCGCCCTCGTACGGGTGAACGGGATCGGTGGACCTCCGCCGGTCCCGTTCGGCATGCTGGACTGCGTGACGAACCGACGTAGGGAGACCGCCGTGAGCGCACTCACCGTCGACCACTCCGGCACCGGCCACGAGTGGGACGACGCCGTCGGGATCTGGGAGGAGACGGACGCACCCGAGGGCTGCAAGGTGGAGATCATCGAGGGGATCGTCACCGTGGCACCAACGCCGTCCGAAGAACACAACGACACTGCTCAGCTACTGCAACGTCGTCTCTACAGCGTGATCCCGGAAGACTGGGGGATCTACCAGGCACTCGGCGTGGTCCTCCGGCAGAGCGCGGGCCTGTACGTGCCCGATCTGCTGGTGATGCCACGCTCACGGCTGCGCCAGGGCCCGGACGGCCGTACAGCTGCGGAAGACGCCGAACTCGTCGTCGAGATCACCTCCAAGAGCAACGCCAACCACGACCGAGTGACCAAGACCCACGGCTACGCCAAGGCGGGCGTGCCGCTGTATCTGCTCCTCGACCCCTGGCACTCGGGCAGGCCGACAGCGACGCTGTACGGCGAACCGCAGGACGGCACATACCGCGTGCTCGCCATGGTCGAATACGGCGAGAAGCTGACGCTCCCCGCCCCCTTCGACCTGGAGGTCGACACCGGAGACTTCCCGGTCCTTCAGGCGGAGCCGCGCCGCTACCGATGAGTTCACCGGCCCGCCGGGGTCTCATTGGTGTGGAAGCCATCGATCCCGCGTCGCCGCCCGTCGTGCTCACCGTCCCCGGCCCCCTCACCTTCGCCGACGTACCCCTCCTCTGCGAGCGGCTGCGCGGGCTGTACGGGGCCGGGGCGCGGGAGGTTGTGTGCGACCTCGGCGCGGTGACCCGGGCCGACCTCGCCGCGGTCGAGGCAGTGGCCCGGCTACGGCTCACCGCCCGGCGAGCCGGGGGCCGCGTGCTGCTGCGCAATGCGGGGGCGGGCCTTGTGGCGTTGCTTGAGTTGACGGGGCTGGGGATGGACTGACGGGGGTTGGCTGCGGGTGGGGCGGGGTCGGTCGATCTCCGAACTGGATGCGGGAGCGGGAGAGGTACGGGAGCTCATCGAGATCGACGACTGTAATGACGGGCCCCGCTCTTCTGCCTGGCGTCCCCGTTGGTCACACTGAGCCGTGCCTCGAATAGCCACCGTCACCTCGTCCCGGAAGGTCCGCCGCCTCACCACGATCGCGTTCTTCGGTCCACCGGTGATCGTCGGGCTGTCGTTGCTGGCCGCCAATCCGGACTGGAGCGGGCTCGGGCTGGTACTCGGGACCTTCGCGCTGATCGCGACTCTCCTGCTGATGATCACCGCCGCGCCGAACGGGTGGTTGATCGTCGGCGGGGTGATCCTGGGGATCGCCGCGCTGTCCGTGCCGGGGCCGTTGCTGCAGGCAGAGGTGATGGCGCACCAGGGGCAGCGGCTGGAGGTGCGGGTCACCTCGGTGAAGCGGTACCAGGGCAAGCACGGGCCGGAGTACACCTGCCTGCTGGAGCGGGTGGACGGCAAGCCGCTCAAGCACGCCGAGCTGGGCAACGACTCCTGCGACGGGCCGATGGAAGTCGGGCGGACCGAGGACGTGCTCATCGACCCGCACGGCTGGACGGCGCCGGAACTGACCGAGACGGACTACAGCGGGATCGACATCGCCGCGTGGGCCCTGCCGGTGGTTCTGGGGCTCTTCGAGCTGCTGGTCTGGCTGTCCCGGCGGGTCGGGCTGCGCCGGTTCGAGGGCCGCTGATGGCGCCCGGGTCCCGGAAGAACGTGGCCTGGCCTCCGCACGTGGTGCGGCGGCATGCCCGGATAGCCGCGTTCGTCCCCCTGCTGATGGTGGGCATCGGCGTGCTCGGCACCAACCCGGATTGGTTCCCGGCGGCGCTGATCCTCGGTGCGCTGACCGTGGCCCTCGCGATCGCGGTGCTGATATCGACCGCGACCAAGGGGTGGGTGTTCTTCGCCGGCCTGATCCTCGGACTCGCCGTCACGCTCGGCGCCGGGCTGGTCTTCCAGGCCGCGCTGATGCAGAGCCAGGGGCAGCGTACCGAGGTGCGGATCACCTCGGTACGCACCACCGAGGGCAAGACCGGCCCGATCTACCACTGCAGGCTGAAGCGGACCGACGGCAAGCCGATGGACCACGCCGACATCGTCGGCCTGGGCTGCGACGGCACGGAGGACGCGGGCACCACCGAGAACCTGCTGGTGGACCCGAGCGGCTGGCTGGCCCCGCAGCCCGCCGATGCCGACTTCAGCTCTCTGCCCGTCGGTGTCGGGGGAGTCGGCGTCGCGATCGGGCTGTGGGAGCTGACCGTCTGGCAGACTCGCCGGATCGGCCTGCGCGAGGCCGCGGCGAACCCGACGGCGCCCGACCGGTCGACCCGTGGCAAGCCGAGCGCCGACAACCGGAGCAAGAAGAAGCGCAAGCGCCGCTAAATGTCCTGCGCCAGTAATCCCCCGATAGATCCGTGCGTCCTCGATGACCGGGTTCCGGACGCCAGCCAGCACGTTGACCGTTCACAGCTCAGTGATGGTTGTACGCGCCCGTGCAGATGAAGCGGGGTCCATCCCGGGCCGAGTGGCCCCCGGCACCCCGTGCCGAGAGGCCCCCGCTCAGCCGGCCGGGGCTGGGGCCGGGCGGCCGTCCTTGTCCAGGCGGGCCGGGAGGTCGAACAGGGGGAACCAGCGATCCGTGTCGAGGAATGAGCAGATGCCCGAGACCTTGCCCCCGCTCGTCTCGATCACCATCAGAGCCCACGGGGTGAACCCGCCCTCCGGGGCCGGGTGGTAGTGGGCGAAGGCCGGTGTCCCGTTGGCCACCGTCGGCAGGAGACGGGAGTTGCGGCAGACCGAGCCCACCCCCAGCATCCAGCCCACGATGTCGTCGTGGCCGCGCAGCCACAGGTCGTACGGCGGCATCGACAGAGTGGCGTCCTCGTGCAGCAGGGCGGTCAGCGCCGCCATGTCGTAGCCCTCGAAGGCCGCCACGTACCGATCGAGGAGCTTCTGTTGCTCCTCGTCGAGTGGATCCGCCGGGTCCGTCTCCTTCGGTGCCGACTCGGCGAGCGTCGAACGCGCCCTCTGGAGCGCGGAGTTGACCGAGGCGACCGTCGTGTCGAGGAGCTCGGCGACCTCCGCCGCCTTCCACGCCAGGACCTCGCGCAGGATCAGCACCGCCCGCTGCTTGGGCGGAAGGTGCTGGAGGGCCGCGACGAACGCGAGCCGCACCGACTCGCGGGCCAGCGCCGCCTCCGCCGGGTCCTCGACCGTCGGCAGCACCCGACCGTCCGGCACCGGCTCCAACCAGGTCACTTCCGGGCGGGAGTTGAGCTGGGCCTGCGCCACCGGTGTCGCCGCCGTCAGGTCCACGGGCCGGGCCCGCTTGTTCCCCGCGTTCAGCATGTCCAGGCACACGTTGGTCGCGATGCGGTACAGCCACGACCGCAGCGACGAGCGGCCCTCGAACTTGTCGATGCTGCGCCACGCCCGCACCAGCGTGTCCTGCACCGCGTCCTCCGCCTCGAAGGCCGAGCCGAGCATGCGGTAGCAGTACCCCGTCAGCTCCCTGCGGTGTCCTTCGAGGCGTACGTCCAGATCCGCCGCCGCTACCAGATCACTCATCGGTCCACCCCATGTCGCGCCTTGTGGTCCCAGCACTTCGGAAGCTACCGGACCCCACTGACAATCGCGCGACTACCGGGAAAGGCGCAGGTCAGTGATGGGCGGGTGCCAGGTGCAGGCGGTGGCCGCGGCGCTCGGCGCGGGCCGCGTGCGAGCCGTACAGGGTGATGGAGACGACGCCGAGGACCGCGAGGACGCCGAGCAGCACCGTGGCGGGCCAGCCCGCCGCGTGGAAGGCGACGGCGCCGAGCGTGCCGCCCGCGCTGGAACCCAGGTAGTAGGCGGACTGGTAGAGCGCGGACGCCTGGGCGCGGCCCCGCTTGGCGGTGTGGCTCACCGAGGACGAGGCGACCGCGTGGCCCGCGAAGAAGCCCGCCGTGATCAGGACCAGGCCCGTCAGGATCGCGGGCAGCGAGGACGCCAGCGACAGCAGCAGGCCCGCCGCGGTCGTGGAGACCGCCAGGTACAGGGCGCCGCGCCGGCCCACCCGGGCGACCAGCTTGCCGGCCGCCGCGGAGGAGACCGTACCGACCAGGTAGACCAGGAAGATCGAGCCGATCAGGCCCTGCGGCAGATGGAACGGGGCCGCGGTGAGGCGGTAGCCGATCACCGTGTAGACCGCGCCGAACACCGTCATGAACAGGGCGCCGATGCCGTAGAGCCGCACGAGGAGCGGGTCGGCGAGGTGGCCGCGCACGGTGGCGGCCAGGGCGCGCGGGTTCAGCGAACCCGGCGTGAAGTTGCGGGCCTTGGGCAGCAGCAGCCGGAAGACGAGCGCGCACACCGCGGCCAGCGCGCCCACCGCGAGCAGCGCCGCACGCCAGCCCCAGGCCTGGGCCACCCAGCCGGTCAGGATCCGCCCGCTCATGCCGCCGATCGAGTTTCCCGCGACGAACAGGCCGATCGCCCCAACCAGCGCCTTCGGCTTCACTTCCTCCGCGAGGTAGGCCATCGCCGAGGCGGGCAGGCCCGCGATCGCCGCGCCCTGGACGGCGCGCAGCGCCACCAGCCAGCCGACGTTGGGCGCGAAGGGCACCAGGAGTCCCACCGCGACCGCGATCACCAGGGAGAGGGTCATCATCCGGGTGCGGCCGAACCGCTCGGACAGGGCGCTGAGCGGCAGTACGCACAGGGCCAGCGCACCGGTGGCCGCCGAGACCGTCCAGCTCGCCGCGCTCGCCGTCGCCCCGAGGTCGGCGGAGATCAGCGGCAGCAGGGCCTGGGTGGAGTAGAGGAGGGCGAAGGTGGCGACACCGGCGGCGAAGAGCGCGAAGCTCATCCGGCGGTAGCCGGGGGCGCCCGGGGTGAGCTGGCGGGGGGACGGCTGGGGCGAGGCGGCCACGGTGGTGGACGCCCCAGTACTGGCGGCAGGCATGGTTCGACCGTAGGCCCGCCTGTGTTTATGCGTCCAATGCATGGATGGGCCACAATCGATTCATCAGTGCATAAGGTGAGGTCAGGGGCGCGCGTGTCATTGAACAGTTACGAAGAAGACATGGTGATGGCACTTGCGCCGCGCCTCGCCTTCTTCGCGGGAGTGGCTCGCCACGAGCACGTGACCCGCGCCGCCCACGAGCTGGGCGTGCCCCAGTCGACCCTCTCGCGCGCCATGGTCCGCCTCGAAGAGGACCTGGGGGTGGCCCTGTTCGTGCGCAAGGGCCGCACCGTGTCGCTGACCACCGCGGGCCGCACCTTCCTCGGCTCCGCCGAGCGGGCCCTCGCGGAGGTCGGCCGGGCCGCCGAATCGGTGCGCGCGGACGCCGACCCCGCCGCTGGCAAGGTCGCCTTCGGCTTCCTGCACACCATGGGCTCCGAGACCGTGCCGGGCCTCATCCGCGCCTTCCGGGCCGACCATCCCCGCATCCGCTTCACCCTCGTACAGAACTACGGCGAGGCGATGATCGAGCGGCTGCGAGCCGGGGAGCTCGACCTGTGTCTGACCTCGCCGGTGCCCGACGCGCCCGGCCTGGTGGCCAGGCGCCTGGACGAGCAGCGGCTGCGGCTCGTCGTCCCGGACGACCACCGGCTCGCGGCGCGCAAGCGGGTGCGGCTCGCCGAGGCCGCCGACGAGACCTTCGTGACCCTGGAGTCCGGCTACGGGCTGCGCCGCATCACCGACGACCTGTGCGCCGAGGCCGGGTTCGCGCCGCGCGTCGCCTTCGAGGGCGAGGAGGCCGAGACGCTGCGCGGCCTGGTCGCGGCCGGGCTCGGCGTGGCGCTGCTCCCGCCGCCCGCGGTGGCCCGGCCGGGCGTCGTGGAGCTGACCGTGACCGCCCCGCGCGCGGTGCGCGAGATCGGTGTCGCCTGGCTGGACGGCCACGTCGACACCCCGCCGGTGGCCGCCTTCAAGGCCTTCCTGCTCTCCCGGCGCGGCAAGCTGATCCCCGAGTAGTTCTCGGGAAGGCATCAACTTCCTTGCGTGTGAGGGGACTTGTGGCCCGCGTCCTGTGGGCCAGTCCTACGAACGCAGGGACTTGCCGAATCCGGCGGCCAGCGGCATCCGCAGTCCCAGCGGGGGCGGCGCCGCGAAGGCGTCCGCGACCGGGCGGGCGTACGGGCGCGAGAACAGGGTGCCGAACACGAAGTCCACGGCCAGCGCGTGTACTTCGGGCCGGTGCTGGCGCATCGAGTGGCCGTCCGAGTGGACCTCGAAACGGCAGGTGTTCCGGTTGGCCTTCTTGGCGCGCTCCGCCAGGCGGAACGACAGCTCCGGGTCGCTGCGCGCGTCGTTGGTGCCGTGCACGATCATCACGCGCCGCCCCACCAACTGCTTCACCGGCTCGGCTTCGGCCGCCACGTCGTCCTCGGGGATCCAAGGCGCCAGCGCGAGAACGGAGTTGACGGCCGGATGGCCCGCCGCGCGCAGCGCCGCGCGGCCGCCCATGCCGTGCCCGGCCAGACACACCGGGACGTCACCGTAGCGGCGTACGACCTCGTCCGCCGCCCATTCCGCGTCCGTCGCGAGCAGGGCCTCGCCGCCGTTCCAGCCCTGGCCGCGGTAGTGGACGCCATGCGCCACCAGTCCGTCGGCGCGGCCGTCCCTGGCCAGTCTGCGGGCCAGCGGCAGCGCGGCCGCGTACGCGAAGGGGGAGGGCCGGCGTGCCGAGACGGGATCGCCGTCCGGGAGTACGAGGACCACCCCGCCGACCGTAGCGCCGGCGCCGTTCGCACCGACGCCCCGTCCGAGCCGGGCAGCAGGCAGGGGAATCGCTTGCTGTGCCATGGCAGAACAGTCTCAGAAGCCGAGGTGTACGCCACCCGTCTGCACGGTCACTGTTACGTATCGACGGCGTTCGTAGTCCCGGTGATCTACGCGCGTAGGGGCTAGAGTGCCCAGATGACGAGCCAGACCGCATCCGTACCCACCCCGGATCAGATCAGCCGTGCACCCAAGGTGCTGCTCCACGACCACCTCGACGGGGGTCTGCGTCCCGGGACCATCATCGACATCGCCGCGGAAACCGGGTACACCGGTCTGCCCGAGACGGAGGCCGACAAGCTCGGCATCTGGTTCCGGGAGGCCGCCGACTCCGGTTCGCTGGAACGGTACTTGGAGACCTTCGCGCACACCTGCGCCGTCATGCAGACCCGCGACGCGCTGTTCCGCGTCGCCGCCGAGTGCGCCGAGGACCTCGCCGAGGACGGCGTCGTCTACGCCGAGGTGCGGTACGCCCCCGAGCAGCACCTGGAACAGGGACTCAGCCTCGAAGAGGTCGTCGAGGCCGTCAACGCGGGCTTCCGCGAGGGCGAGCGGCGGGCCCGCGAGAACGGCCACCGCATCCGGGTGGGCGCCCTGCTCACCGCGATGCGGCACGCCGCCCGCGCCCTGGAGATCGCCGAACTCGCCAACTCCTACCGGGACTCGGGCGTCGTCGGCTTCGACATCGCGGGCGCCGAGGCCGGCTTCCCGCCCACCCGCCACCTCGACGCGTTCGAGTACCTCAAGCGCGAGAACAACCACTTCACCATCCACGCGGGCGAGGCGTTCGGCCTGCCGTCGATCTGGCAGGCGCTCCAGTGGTGCGGCGCCGACCGGCTCGGCCACGGGGTGCGCATCATCGACGACATCGAGATCGCCGCCGACGGCAGCGTCAAGCTCGGCCGCCTCGCCTCGTACGTGCGCGACAAGCGGATCCCGCTGGAGATGTGCCCGACCTCGAACCTCCAGACCGGGGCGGCCACTTCGTACGCCGAGCACCCCATCGGGCTGCTGCGCAGGCTGCACTTCCGGGCCACCGTCAACACCGACAACCGCCTGATGTCGGGCACCAGCATGACCCAGGAATTCGAGCACTTGACGGACGCGTTCGACTACACGCTCGACGACATGCAGTGGTTCACTGTCAATGCGATGAAATCAGCATTCATTCCTTTCGATGAACGACTGGCCATGATCAATGACGTGATCAAGCCCGGTTACGCCGAGTTGAAGTCCGAATGGCTGTTCCAGCAGACCGCCACGACCAGCGGTTCTGCGGCAGCAAGCGGCTGATCCTAGGAATGCCGAAGCGGCCGGGAGTGTGAACTCCCGGCCGCTTTCCCGTGTTTGCGGCGCGGGACGTGGGCTGACTAGCTTGCATAGCCGCTCATCTTCCCCACCCCAAGGACAATTTTCTGATGAAGCAGTCTGCCAAGACGCTCGGTGTCGTTGCTCTCGGTGCCGCTTTCGCCGCCGCTGCCGCAGGGACGGCGTCCGCCGCCCCAGCGCTTCCGACCCTGGGGGCCCTGTCCGGCGTGACCGCGGGAACCCCGGTCGGCGCCGTCAACAAGGCGCTGCCCGCGGCGACCTCCTCGCCGATGGCCAGCCAGCACCAGAAGGGCAGCAGCGCCAGCTCCGACCCGGTCACCGGACTGCTCGGCGGGCTGCCCACCGGTCCGGTGGCGACCAACGTCTCCGGCGCCGCGCTGCCCGGTGGCCTCACCGGCTGACCGCACCTCGCGCCGTGCCGGGGCGCACACCCGTGAGCCGGGTGTGCGCCCCGGCGTCGTGTGAGTAGGGTCGTGATCATGCGCGTGAAGGCGTCCGGCATCGCGGTGGTGCTCACACTGCCCGTGCTGCTCGCCGGCGCGGCCTGCGGCACTTCCCACGCTCCCGCGGCCTCCGAAGCCTCCCGCGCGCAGGTCCCCTTGTGGCGGGCGGCCCTGGAAGCGGGCGACGTACCCGACTACCGGCTCTTCGCGGACCCGGCGCCCGGCGACGCCGAAGGCATCCCGAGAGCCGACCGCGCCGCCTGCGCGCCGCTCGCCGAGGTCATGGGCGAGCGGCCCGACGACCGCGCGCGCGAAACCGTCAGCCGCGGCCTCGGCTCGCGCAGGGTGCCCGGCCTCGCGGTGTCGGCCTCGCTCTCCGCGTACGCCGAGGCCGACGCACACCGGCTGATCATCGCGCTGAAGGATGCCCTGGCCCGCTGCGCCTCGGGCTTCAGCACGATCCTCGACGGCCGCCGGGCCGGGTACCGGGACGTGCGCGCGCTGCCGTACGAAGTGAAGGGCGCGGAGTCCGTCAGCTGGACGGCGACGGCGCACACCCAGGGGGTGCCCGCGCCGGTGCACATCGTCGTGGTGCGTCAGGGCGCGAACATCGCGCGGTTCATGGCGATCGACCTGTCCCCGCAGGCGCCGGCCACGGTCACCGTGCCGCACGACATCGCCGACAAGCAGCTCGACAAGCTGGCCCGCACGGTGCGCGACTGACGGCCGGCCGGTGAGCGGTTACCAGGCGGTGCGCGGGGACTTCTCCCCCGGGATCAGCGCCCACAGGGCCAGGTAGAGCAGGAACTGCGGTCCCGGCAGCAGGCACGAGACCACGAAGATCACGCGCATCGTCGTCGCGGAGGTGCCGAAGCGGCGTGCGAGCGCTGCGCACACTCCGCCGAGCCTGCGGCCTTCGGTGGGGCGGATGAGAGGGGCGCTCATGGAAGGCTCCTTCGGGAGCTGAAGTGGGGGAGCCGCTCCTTGGTGGGCCCCTCGCGATGTCTCCATACTCCCCGCCCTGATGTGGGCAAAGCGTCGGACTACGGGGCGATCCCGACCCTGGGAATCGTCGGGGTACGCCCCTGAGAAGGCTCCTCCCGAACGAGGGGAGCGGGCCGCTCGCGCCGGCTCCTGCGGCGGAGCGCACCCCGGCCGGCCGGCACCACCGCGAGGTGCGCGAGTGCGACACCGGCCGTGTTCAGGAGCAGCGAGTCCACATCGGGGACCTGGCCCGGCACCGCCGTCTGGAGCAGGGCGATGGCGAGCGAGATGAGCGCGCCGGCCAGCACGGTGCGCACGAGCGAGGCGAACGGGGAGACCCGGAGCCGGCCGCCGGCCAGCGGGAGCAGCACCCCCAGCGGGGCGAGCAGCAGCAGGCCCTCGCCGATCTGGTGGGCGGCCGCCAGCGGGCCGAGCGCGAGGTCGGCCTTGATGCCGGCGAGCGGCGTCAGATTGGTGGCCGTCACCCACATCACGTCCCGTGGCCGCAGCGAGACCCATGCCACGAGCAGCAGATGTGCGAGGAGGAGAACGCATCCCACCACGCGGAACCGGATGACGGCGCTGCCGTCTTGACATTCACGCTGCTGCACACCCCCCAAGACGCGGGGCGCGGCGGGATCGGTTCCGCCGCGCCCGGGGGGAATCCGTCCGTATCCGAGGGGTGGCCCGAGGCGCGGCCGGGACCCGAGGGGTCGCCCAAGGAGCGGCCGGGACCCGAGGGGTCGCCCGAGGAGTTTCCGGGCGGGCGCTTCCTAGGACCGGCCAGGCGGGCGCTCCCTAGGGCCGGCTGGGTGACGGGATCTCGCCGAGGGTGGGCGCGTTGTCCGGGCGGGACTTCATCTCGGACGTGCAGGTGTAGCCGCGGGCCGGGTCCTCGCCGGGCCCGCCGAGCACGACCTGCGCGCTGCCCGGCGCGGCCGGCGTGTTCTCCGCGTACGTGCACACCACCTGCGAGAGCGCGAGCGACGAGAGGTCCTGCGGGTTGCGGCTCAGCCTCAGGGCGCCCGCCGGGTCGTTCGGACGGGCGGCCGTGACCGTCAGCGGGGCCGGCACCTCCGTGGCGTACCCCGCATCCTTCTCGTCGCCCGACGGCGTCG
The DNA here is from genome assembly GCF_036231355.1 of Streptomyces sp. NBC_01431. Lineage (NCBI taxonomy): Bacteria > Bacillati > Actinomycetota > Actinomycetes > Kitasatosporales > Streptomycetaceae > Streptomyces > Streptomyces sp. NBC_01431. The sequence goes on along the minus strand of NZ_CP109496.1, from coordinate 3,186,782 downwards.
CGCTGAGCTCGTCGAGCAGCGCCTGCGCGAACCGCACCCGGTCGGCCGTGCCCTTGGGCTCCGGGATCCGCACTGGCCGCTGCGCCGCGACCAGTTGGGCCCCGCACACCAGATAGACCTGCACGGTGACGCCCTCGAACTGCGCGGCCGCGTTGCCGGGCACCGTGCACGGCACCCGGGACGGCGCCGGGCCCGCGTCGACCGGGACCGAGGTGGGGCGGATGCCGCAGCCCGAGGCGGCCGCGCCCAGCGTGAGCAGCCCGGCCAGCGCGGCGGCCGGCCGGAGAAGTCGTCCTCTCACTGCGCCGCGCCTCCTTCCGGCGTCTCGGTGTCGGCGGCCGGCGTGGGGTCCAGCGGCAGCCGCAGTACGAACACGGCGCCGCCTTCGGGGGAGTTGGCGGCGGTGATGTCGCCGCCGTGGATGTGGGCGTTCTCCATCGCGATGGACAGGCCGAGCCCGCTGCCCTCCGAGCGCGGCCGCGAGGCGCTGGCCTTGTAGAACCGGTCGAAGACGTGCGGAAGTACATCCTCCGGGATGCCGGGCCCGTGGTCGCGTACCGAGATCACCAGTTCGTCGCCCTCCACCCGGACCGAGACCCGCACCGGGGAGCCGCCGTGCTTGAGGGCGTTGCCGATCAGGTTGGCGAGGACGACGTCCAGGCGGCGCGGGTCGACGCGGGCCATGATGCCGCGCTCGGCGTCCAGGTCCACGGCGTCCAGCCAGGCCCGGGTGTCGATGCACGCGGTGATCTGGTCGGCGATGTCCACGTTGTCCAGGACCAGGCGGGCAGTGCCCGCGTCGAAGCGGGTGACCTCCATCAGGTTCTCGACCAGGATGTTCAGACGCCGGGTCTCGGAGACCACGAGCTTCACGGCGGGCGCGATCATCGGGTCGAGGCTGTCCTCCTCCTCGTCCAGGACCTCGGCGACGGCGGTGAGCGCGGTCAGCGGGGTGCGCAGCTCGTGCGACATGTCCGCGACGAACCGGCGGCTGGCCTCCTCACGGGCGCTCATGTCGGTGAGCTTCTTCTCCAGGGACTCGGCCGTCTTGTTGAACGTCCGTGAAAGGTCGGCGAGTTCGTCCGTGCCGGAGACGCGCAGACGCGTGTCGAGCTTGCCCTCGCCAAGCCGCCGGGCCGCGTCCCCGAGCCGCTGCACCGGCCGCAGCACCGTGGTGGCGGCCCCCTGCGCGAGCAGCGCGGAGGCGAGTAGCGCGAGGAACGTGGCGATGCCCAGCGACCAGGCGAGCGAGTTGAGATCGCGCCGCTCCTGGTCCAGCGGGGCCAGCATGTAGCCGGTGGGGCCGGCCCCGATGACCTTGGTGCCGCCGACCAGGTAGGGGTGGCCGTGCAGCGTGACCCGCTGCCAGAACAGGTGGTACGGATAGGCGTTGGTCTCGGTGACCTTCTGCTTCTTGGTGACCGCGTCCTGGAGGGACCTCGGCACGTCGTCCAGCGTGAAGCCGTCCACGTTGGAGGCGCCCACGATCGGCTTGCCGGGGGCACGCTCGTCCACGAGCAGCACGTTGTAACGGGAGTTGCTGCTGTCGGCCATCTGCTTGGCGGCCACCTGGAGGTCGTGCTCGGTCGGTTGCAGGGGCATCGCGGCGGCCCGGGACTGCATGCCCTGGCGGAAGTCGTTGAGTGCCGAGTCCTGCGTACGGACCAGAACCGCCTCGCGGTTGAGCCAGTACGCGATCCCGGACGCGGAGACGGCCGCGGTCAGCGCGACGAGCGCGAAGACGACGACGAGCCGCAGCCGCAGACTGGTCCAGCGCAGGCCGGCCAGAGTTGCTCGCTTCACGTGTCCTGCTTATCGGGGTCGTGCCACAGATGCAGATGGTGCGGCAGGTTCACGAGGGAGTGTCCAGGCGGTAACCGACGCCGCGGACCGTACGGATCAGCGTCGGGGAGGACGGCACGTCCTCGACCTTGGCGCGCAGCCGTTGCACGCACGCGTCGACGAGGCGCGAGTCACCGAGGTAGTCGTGCTCCCACACCAGGCGCAGCAACTGCTGGCGGGACAGCGCCTGACCGGGCCGGCGGCTCAGTTCGAGCAGCAACCGCAGTTCGGTGGGCGTGAGTTGGAGGTCCTCGCCGTTCTTCGTGACGGTCATCGCGGCCCGGTCGATCACCACGTTGCCGAAGGCCGCCGAGTCGGTGGACTCGCGCTCACCGCGCCGCAGCACGGCCCGGATCCGGGCGTCGAGGACCCGCCCCTGGACCGGCTTGACCACGTAGTCGTCGGCGCCGGACTCCAGTCCGACCACCACGTCGATGTCGTCGTTGCGCGCGGTCAGCAAGATGATCGGCAGCTGGTCGGTGCGCCGGATCCGGCGGCACACCTCGAAGCCGTCGATCCCGGGCAGCATCACGTCCAGCACGATCAGGTCCGGCCGCTGCTCGCGCAGCAGCTTCAGGCCGTCCTCTCCCGTCGCCGCGGTGGCCACACGGTGGCCCTGGCGAGACAGGGAGAGTTCGAGGGCCGTGCGGATGGCGTCGTCGTCCTCGATCAGCAACAGGAAAGGCACGGAGGTCATTCTGACCCATGGGGGAGAGGAGCACGACCCCCGCCCGGCCTCTCGCCTCGCGGGACACGCGACGGGGCCGCTGTGACAGGCCTGTGACAGTCGGCGGACACCTCGATGAAGTGGCTTGGGCAAGCTCTTCCCCGTAACCAGGAACAACCGATGAAACAGACTCCACCGACGGGGGGCGCGAGATGAAAGCACTGCACAGCACCAACTCCAGCGCAGTTGTGACGCGTCTCCACGACGTCGTACGGAGCAACGAGAAGTCCGGCGCCGGTGCGGGGGTACGGGGGTGCGCTCGCGGCGCCGGGCGTCAGCACCCGTCGTACATGACGGTGATTGACGGCCCCGCGGTTCCGGTCACGGGGGCCGGAACGGCGGGGAACGGCGGGGAGGCCGCGTACGGGGAGGCCTGGGGGGAGCGCGAGAGCCTGTCGGAGGCGGAGTTCACCGCCTACGTCCAGGAGCGCCGCGCCTCCCTGTACGCGACCGCCTACCACCTGACCGGCGACCGCTACGAGGCGGAGGACCTGCTGCAGAGCGCGCTGTTCTCCACCTACCGGGCCTGGGACCGCATCAGTGACAAGGCGGCGGTCGGCGGCTATCTGCGCCGGACCATGACGAACCTGCACATCAGCGCCTGGCGGCGGCGCAAGCTCAACGAGTACCCGACCGAGGAACTGCCGGAGACGGCCGGTGACACCGACGCGATGCGCGGTACCGAACTGCGCGCGGTGCTCTGGCAGGCGCTGGCCCGCCTTCCCGAACTGCAGCGCACGATGCTGGTCCTGCGCTACTACGAGGGGCGTACCGACCCGGAGATCGCGGACATACTCGACATCAGTGTCGGCACGGTGAAGTCCAGCATCTGGCGCTCGCTGCGCCGGCTGCGCGAGGACGAGGTCCTCAGCTTCGGCCGTGACGAGGAGGAGTCCTTCGGCGAGCTGGTGGCCTGAAGGTCTGGGGGAGGGGAAACGGGGGTCCACGGGGGACACGGGGACCCACGGGGGGAACGGGGGAAGCGGCGGGGCCTTCGGGCCCCGCCGCTTCATTGTGTGCGTACTGCGAGAAGGTTCTAGGCGACGACCGTCGGGCGGCACCGGCCCGCCGCCGCGCCCACGATGCGGCCGAGGGCCTCCTCCTTGCCGCAGGGGTGGGCGCCGAGCGCCGTCTGGCGGGCGACGATCGCGCGCTCGGCCCGCATCAGCCGCCAGCCGCGCCGCAGCAGGAACGCCACCGACTTGCGGCCCTCTCGCAGATCGCGCAGCAGCCTTCGGCGGAAGGTCGTGCTCGGCCGGCCGCGCAGACAGATCGCGTCGGCCAGGACGCCGAGTTGCCGGCAGCGCGCCACGATGTCCGCGGCGAAGATGCCCTCCGCGATGAACAGCGGGGTGCGGTCGATGGCGAGCGCGGTGGTGCCGGTGATGGAACTCGTGGCGATCGAGTAGACCGGCACGGCGGTACGTCCTGTACTGCACAGCTCGATGATGGCGTTGACCGCGGCGTCCGCGTCCCAGGAGAGCGGGGAGTCCCAGTCGATGTCCGAACTGCCCGCCACCAGCGGCAGGGTCGGGTCGTCACCTTCCTTGTAGAAGTCGTCGAGGCGCAGCACGGGCAGATCCATGCGGGCGGCGAGGGACGACTTACCGGAACCGGAGGGTCCCGAGAGCAGGACGACGCGCGTCGCGATGGCAGAAGAACTCACGGGACACCAGTGTGGGCCATGCACCCGGGAGTGGGACCCCTCGGGGAGGGGGTTGGTATCGAGCATCACATCTCAACTACTCTTCGTGACCGCACGATTACGCGCTATTCCTTACGAGAGTGAGTGGGATCCCATGGGACATCACGAGGCCCCCAAGCCCGCCAGGACCCTGCGCCACCGGGCGCTGCTGCGGGCTGGGCTCACCGTCACCGCGGCCGGCGCCGCCCTTGCCGGGGCCGGTTCGGCCGCGCAGGCAGCCCCGGCGGACGCGGCCTCCGCGGCGCCCCGGAGCGCGATGGCCACCGACCTCGCGGCGGGCGCGCAGGGTGTGACCGGTGCGGCCGGTTACGCCGTCGGGCCGGTGAAGGCCCTGCGGCTCGACCCGATGGCCGGAACGGGCGTCGACCCGCTGACCAACGCGGTCGGCACCCAGGTCGCCGACTTCAAGCCGGTGACGACGGCGGTGGCCACGGACCCGCTGACCAGCGGGGGCGCCCTGGAGGACATCCCGCTCACGGGCCCGGTGACCGGAATGCTGCCCGGCTGACCCGAGGCCCGCACGCACGCGCACAGGGCCCCCACCGGGTGAAGTGGGGGCCCTGTGCGCGCCTTCAGGGGCGCGGGTTGTGCCGAGCGCTCAGTACGCGGAACCCGACGCGCCCAGCGACCCCGTGGGGTGCCACACCGTCTTGGTCTCCAGGAAGGCGGTCAGCCGGTGCGTGCCGGGGGCGGCGGACCAGTCGGCGGGGCCGGGGCGCAGCACCCGCTTGAGGTTGTCCGCGGCGGCGACCTCAAGATCGCGCGCCAGCCCGGCGTCCGCGCCCGTCAGATCGATCGCGTTGACGTCCTGGTGCGCGGCCAGCGGCGCCGCGATCTCGGACGTCTTGCCGGACAGGACGTTGACGACGCCGCCCGGCAGGTCGGACGTCGCCAGGACCTCGCCCAGGGAGAGCGCCGGCAGCGGCGACTTCTCGGAGGCGACCACGACCACCGTGTTGCCGGTCGCGATGACCGGCGCGACGACGGAGACCAGACCGAGGAAGGACGAGTCCTGGGGTGCCAGGACCGTCACGACGCCGGTCGGCTCGGGAGTGGAGAGGTTGAAGAACGGGCCCGCGACCGGGTTCGCCCCGCCCACCAGCTGGCCGATCTTGTCGGTCCAGCCCGCGTACCAGACCCAGCGGTCGATGGCCGCGTCCACGACCGCGGCGGCCTTGGACTTCGAGATCCCCTCCGCCTCCGCGACCTCCCGCACGAACTGCTCCCTGCGGCCCTCCAGCATCTCGGCGACGCGGTAGAGGATCTGGCCCCTGTTGTACGCGGTCGCGCCCGACCAGCCGCCGAAGGCCTTACGGGCGGCGACGACCGCGTCCCGGGCGTCCTTGCGGGAGGAGAGGGGCGCGTTGGCCAGCCACTTGCCCTTGCTGTCGACCACTTCGTACACCCGGCCGCTCTCGGAACGCGGGAACTTCCCGCCCACGTACAGCTTGTAGGTCTTGAAGACACTCAGACGCGTCGGAGTCTCAGACATCGAGGTAGCCCTCCAGGCCGTGCCGGCCGCCTTCGCGGCCGAAGCCCGACTCCTTGTAGCCGCCGAACGGCGAGGTCGGGTCGAACTTGTTGAACGTGTTGGCCCACACGACACCCGCGCGGAGCTTGCCCGCGACGGCGAGGATGCGCGAGCCCTTCTCGGTCCAGATGCCGGCGGAGAGGCCGTACTGGCTGTTGTTGGCCTTGGCGACGGCCTCGTCCGGCGTACGGAACGACAGTACGGACAGGACCGGGCCGAAGATCTCGTCGCGGGCGATGGTGTGTGCCTGGGTGACGTTCGTGAAGAGCGTCGGGGCGAACCAGTAGCCCGCGGAGGGCAGTTCGCACGGCGCGGACCAGCGCTCGGCGCCCTCCGCCTCACCGGTCTCGGTGAGCGCGGTGATCCGGGCCAGCTGCTCGGCCGAGTTGATGGCGCCGATGTCGGTGTTCTTGTCCAGCGGGTCGCCGAGGCGCAGCGTGGACAGGCGGCGCTTGAGCGAGTCGAGCAGCTCGTCCTGGATCGACTCCTGGACGAGCAGGCGCGAGCCCGCGCAGCAGACCTGGCCCTGGTTGAAGAAGATGCCGGTGACGATGCCCTCGACGGCCTGGTCGATGGGGGCGTCGTCGAAGACGATGTTGGCGCCCTTGCCGCCCAGCTCCAGGGTGACCTTCTTGTCGGTGCCCGCCACCGAACGCGCGATGGCCTTGCCGACGGCGGTCGAGCCGGTGAAGGCGACCTTGTTGACGTCCGGGTGCTCGACCAGGGCCGCACCCGCGTCGCCGTACCCGGTGAGGATGTTGACGACACCCTTGGGCAGGCCCGCCTGGCGGCAGATGTCCGCGAAGAACAGGGCCGACAGCGGGGTGGTCTCGGCGGGCTTCAGGACGACCGTGTTGCCGGTCGCGAGCGCCGGAGCGATCTTCCACGCCAGCATCAGCAGTGGGAAGTTCCACGGGATGACCTGGCCCGCGACGCCCAGCGGACGCGGGTTGGCGCCGTACCCGGCGTGGTCGAGCTTGTCGGCCCAGCCCGCGTAGTAGAAGAAGTGCGCGGCGACCAGGGGGAGGTCCGCGTCGCGGGTCTCCTTGATCGGCTTGCCGTTGTCCAGGGTCTCCAGGACGGCCAGCTCGCGGCTGCGCTCCTGAATGATCCGGGCGATGCGGAACAGGTACTTGGCGCGCTCGGAGCCGGGCAGCGCCGACCACTTCTCGAACGCCTTGCGCGCGGCCTTCACGGCGCGGTCCACGTCCTCGGCGCCCGCCTGGGCGACCTCGGACAGGACCTCCTCGGTGGACGGCGAGACGGTCTTGAAGACTTTGCCGTCGGCGGCCTCGGTGAACTCGCCGTCGATGAACAGGCCGTAGGACGGCGCGATGTCGACGACCGAGCGCGACTCCGGGGCGGGCGCGTACTCAAATGCAGAACTCATGGTGATCAGTCCACCGTCACGTAGTCGGGGCCGGAGTAGCGGCCGGTCGCCAGCTTCTGACGCTGCATCAGCAGGTCGTTGAGCAGCGAGGAGGCGCCGAAGCGGAACCAGTGGTTGTCCAGCCAGTCCTCGCCCACGGTCTCGTTGACCAGGACCAGGAACTTGATCGCTTCCTTGGTGTTGCGGATGCCGCCCGCCGGCTTCACGCCGACCTGGACGCCGGTCTGCGCGCGGAAGTCCCGTACGGCTTCGAGGAGCACGAGCGTGTTGGCGGGGGTGGCGTTGACCGCGACCTTGCCCGTCGACGTCTTGATGAAGTCGGCGCCGGCCATCATGCCGAGCCAGCTGGCGCGGCGGATGTTGTCGTACGTCGACAGCTCGCCGGTCTCGAAGATGACCTTGAGGCGGGCCTTGTCGCCGCACTCGGCGCGGACGGCCGCGATCTCCTCGTACACCTTGAGGTAGTGACCGGCCAGGAACGCGCCCCGGTCGATCACCATGTCGATCTCGTCGGCGCCGGCCGCCACCGCGTCCCGTACGTCCGCGAGTTTCACCGGCAGCGCGGCACGGCCCGCCGGGAAGGCGGTGGCGACGGACGCGACCTTGACGTCCGAGCCCTTCAGCACCTCCTTGGCGGTCGTCACCATGTCCGGATAGACGCAGACGGCGGCGGTGTGCGGGGTGGTGCGGTCGGTCGGGTCGGGGTTGACGGCCTTGGCGGAGAGCGCCCGGACCTTGCCCGGGGTGTCCGCGCCTTCCAGCGTCGTCAGGTCGATCATCGAAATGGCCAGGTCGATGGCGTACGCCTTGGCCGAGGTCTTGATCGAACGGGTGCCGAGGGACGCGGCGCGCGCTTCCAGGCCCACCGGGTCGATGCCGGGGAGCCCGTGGAGGAAGCGGCGCAGCGTGCCGTCGGACGCGGTCGCGTCGGCGAAGGCAGCTGCTGGTGCATTGGTGGGCATGGTCACCAGATGAGCATATCTACGCGCGTAGCTTCCTGTACAGCCCTCCGGGGACAGGTGGGCGCGGGTGAGCTCTGTCACGCGCTCGTGACATGGAGCGCACGGTTCTCGCACGCATGATCCATAGATTTCTTCTTGCAGCCCCGCCCAGCCTCAACGGCCCCACCCGGCAGAGGAGGCGGCATGCAACCTCTCCCACTTCCTTCTCCGGCCACTCGGCCGACCTGCTTCATGGAGTCGTTCATGTCGACCTACGCCCGCACCTCCCTGCGCGCCGCCATCGCCACCGTCGCCCTCGCGGGTGCCTTCCTCACCCCGGCCGCCGCCTTCGCCGCCACCACCGGCCAGGCCGCCGCAGCCGCCTCGAACGGCACGTGCCACGTCACCAAGGACGTCGCCTCGGTCCTGCCGTACATGTTCGTCACGCTCACCAACGACCTCGCCGACGGCCCGAAGGCGGAGCTGCGCAACGACCAGGGCAAGGTCGTCGCGACCGTCGACCGCGCCCACCCCGCCGACCTCGGCGCGGGCATCAAGCTCGAAGCTCCGGCGGGCGGCAAGGCGGTCTTCTTCCAGCGCGCCCAGGGCGGCGACACCCCTTGGAAGTCCCAGGACTTCCCGCAGCTGCCCCACACGTGCTCGGGCTCGGGCGACGCCACGTACAAGCTGGTCGACGGCGAGACCCTCCCGGTGCACCGGTTCGCGACGAACCACTACCGCGCCGAGTTCCTCACCGACGGCAAGGTCGTCAAGATCATGGAGACCGAGAGCGCGGAGCGCGATGTCGACGCGTACGTGCACGGCATGCATGTGACCCTCAACTCCCGTACGGGCAAGGTGAATTCGGAGTACGTCAACGCGCGCTCCGGCTGCACCGTGACCGAGGTCGTGCCCAGCCCCTTCCACGACGGGATGTCGGTGCAGCTCATCACCAGCCCCCAGGGTTCCAAGGCCGTGGTGCGCGACAGCAGCTTCGCCACGCTCGGCTACGTCGACGGCGCCACGCCGGTCAACAACCCCATGGGCATCCGTATCGACGGCGCCAACACCGCCACGGCCAAGCTCGGCCAGAGCACCCAGGGCGGCGACGCCCCGTACTCCTACACCGCCTTCCCGAAGCTCCCGGCGGGCTGCGGGACCGCCACGGCCGGCAAGACGCCCGCCAAGACGGCCACCCAGAACGGCGGCCAGACCACCGTCGTGCCCAAGGGCGCGGTGGCGGCCGGTGCCGAGTTCAAGGCGCAGAGCGGTGACAAGACCGCGCTGATCGCGGGCGGCGCGGGCCTCGCCGCGGTCGCCGGAGCCGGGTTCGTGGCCCTGCGCCGCCGCGCGGCCCACCGCGCCTGATCATCGCCTTCACACCCCACCCCCTCCCGGGCGGGCCCCGCCACCTCGGCGGTGGTCCGCCCCTCCTCCTGGCACTCCGGAGCGCCCCATGTCCCGTACCCGCGCGGCCCGTTCGGTGGTCGCCGCCCTGTTCGTCGTCGCGCTCGGGGTCTCGGCCACCGGCTGTGGATCCGGCGGCGCGAAGGCGACCCCGCCGCCGAACATCACCGCCGCATCCAGCGCCCCCGCCGCACCCAAGACCGCGGCGCCGCTGCCCGCCTCCAAGCCGGTCAGGGTGAAGATCCCGGCGGCCGGGGTCGACGCGGGCCCGATCCTCGACCTCGGGCTCGCCGCCGACGGCACCGTCGAGGTGCCCTCGGTCGCCGACGCCGACAGGATCGGCTGGTACGACAAGGGCGTCACCCCGGGCCAGACCGGCCCCGCCGTGCTCATCGGGCACTTCGACACGGTCAAGGGTCCCGCGGTCCTGAAGGACGTCGCCAAGGTGAAGGTGGGCGACACCATCTCGGTGGACCGCGCCGACGGGAAGACCGCCGAGTTCAAGGTCCGCGCCCTCGAACAGGTCGACAAGAAGACGTTTCCGACCCAGAAGGTGTACGGCAACACCGACCGCCCCGAACTGCGCGTCATCACCTGCGGCGGCGAGCTGACCGGCGGCCACCGGCCCGACAACATCATCCTGTACGCGGATCTGGTGGCCTGAGCGGAGAGGCCCCGGGGGGCGTGAGGCAGAATCGGGCCATGACGAGCCCCACGCCGCCCGCCGAGCCGGCCTACGCCGACCGCACCTACCGCTCATCCGCCGGTATCGCCGGCGGTGCGCTGCTGCTCGCGCTCAGCCTCTGGCTCGGCGTCGACACCGTGGTCCAGGGCCACGGCACGGCGCCCTGGCTGGCGCTCGCGGGGCTGCTGTGCGCGGTGCCGCTGATCACCGCCTTCAGCTTCCGCCCGGTCGTCCTCGCCAACGACGACCGGCTCCTGGTGCGCAATCCGTTCCGCACGATCACGCTGCCGTGGGCGGCCGTCGCGGACGTCCGGGCCGGATACTCCAGCGAGGTCTTCGACCAGAGCGGCGGCAAGTACCAGCTGTGGGCGATCCCCGTGTCGCTGCGCCAGCGCAAGCGCGCCTCGCGCCGTCAGGCACGGGACGCCGCGGTCGACGGGAGCAGCTTCTCGGCGGCGGCGGACGTCACCGACAAGGCGCGCCTATCGCCCGCCGACCAGTCCATCCGGGAACTGCGCGACCTCGCCGAACAGGGCGTCTCGCGCGAGGGCGCACAGGGCGAGACGAGCGTCCGCTGGGCGTACGAAATCATCGCACCGGCGGTCGCCGGGGCGCTCCTGCTCGTCATCCTGCTCGCCATCGGCTGACCGGCGCGGCTCACCCGCGACGCGGGTCCCGCCCCGCCAGTGACGGCGTACGTCACGGCGGGCCGGGCCACACCAGGAGCATGTACGCGCCCAGCCACGCCGACGACAGGGCGGCCGCGCCGAGCCCGAGGACGGCCACCGGGCGGCGGGCCCGCGCGAGCGCGAGCGCGACCGGAAGCAGCAGCGGGAAGCCGGGCACCAGGAAGCGGGCCCGCGGGAAGTAGACGCCGCCGCTGCCGAGCACGACAAGCAGCAGCGCGCCGGTGAACAGCAGCAGGACCAGCGGCTGGCGGTCGGCGAGCGAGAGCACGTACAGCGCGCCCGACAGGATCAGGACGAGAGTGACCAGGACCAGGAACAGCGGCGGGCGGTTGGCGTACACCAGGATCGCGCGCATGTCGCGCAGCGTGCCGATGCCGCCGTCCCACTGGTTGTCCCAGAGCTTCTGCACGGCGAAGTAGCCGTCCCAGCGGCCGACCCGCGCCGCCACCCAGGCCACGTAACCGCACCAGCCGAGCGGGGCGAGCAGCGCGCCCAGGACGAGGCGCCGGTCGAACCGGCGGGTGCGCACCAGGGCCGTGAGGGCCGTCAGGGAGACCGCGGCCGCGAGCGCGATGCCGGTGGGGCGGGTCAGGCCGGCCAGAGCCGCCAGCGTGCCCGCCCAGACCCAGCGCCGGGTCAGGACGCAGTGCAGCGCCCACGCGGTCAGGGCCGTGAACAGCGACTCGGTGTAGCCCATCCACTGGACCACCGCGACCGGCAGTGCCCCCCACAGCACCGTGAGCAGGGCTCCCACGCGGCGGCCGTGCAGGCGGTCGCCGACCGCGAACACGCCCCACGCGGCGACCAGCGAGAGCCCGATCGCGAGGAGCAGTCCGACGGTGGCCCGCGAGCCCGGGGTGACGCCGGCGACCGCCTTCACCAGGAGCGGGTACAGCGGGAAGAAGGCCAGGTTGTTGAGCTGTTCGGTGTGCAGCGCGTGTTCGTAGCCGTGGTCGGCGATGCCGAGATACCAGTTGGAGTCCCAGGACGTGGCGAGCGTCGGCCAGATCCCGTGGTGCCTGACGTGCGCCCATTTCGCGAGGACCAGCACCCCGAAGAGGCGTACCGCGAGATAGCCGAGCAGGGCGGGAGCGGCGTACCTCAGGGCGGTGCGTGCCCGGCCCCGGGCCGGGGGCCGGCCGCCCGCGCCGTGCGGGGCCGGGCGTCGGCGGGCGGCGGGGACGGGACGGCGACGGACCGGGGTGGTGGCCGCTGACGGCGCGGTCGGGGGCACTGCGACAGCTCCTTGGCTCGGGCGCGAGGGTACGGGTCACCCTTTCTCGCAAGTCCCCGCGAGGTGCCGCAGCGCTGCGTCAACTGCCGTACGAAATCACCCGGATGAGTGGAAGGGGCGGTGGTCTTTTGACCACCGCCCCTGTCCTTCGCGCGCTGTGCGCCCGATCCTTCGCGTGCCGTCCCGGGTCAGATTCCGGCGGCGGCCGCCAGGTCCTTCTTGATGCCGGCGAGCAGCTCGGCGCCGCGGGCGCGGGCCGCGTCCAGGTCCGCGGCGGAGCCCACCGGGACCACGACCTCCAGGTAGCACTTGAGCTTCGGCTCGGTGCCGCTCGGGCGCACGATGACCCGGGCGCCCTCCAGGTAGTAGCGCAGGCCGTCGGTGGGCGGCAACTGCTCGGTGCCCTCCGTCAGGTCCTCCGCCTTCGTCACCGCGAGACCCGCCAGCGACGTCGGCGGCTGCTCGCGCAGGCGCGCCATCGCGTCCGAGATGATGCTCAGGTCCTCGACGCGCACCGAGAGCTGGTCGGTGGCGTGCAGGCCGTGCGCCAGGGCCAGTTCGTCCAGCAGGTCCAGGACCGTGCGGCCCTGCTCCTTCAGGACGGAGGCGAGCTCGGCGAACAGCAGGGCCGCCGTGATGCCGTCCTTGTCGCGCACGCCCTCGGGGTCGACGCAGTAGCCCAGCGCCTCCTCGTAGCCGTAGCGCAGACCGTCCACGCGGGCGATCCACTTGAACCCGGTGAGCGTCTCCTCGTACCCGAGCCCCGCGGCCTCGGCGATGCGGCCGAGCAGCGAGGACGACACGATCGACTCGGCGAAGACGCCGGAGACGCCCTTGGAGACGAGGTGGGCGGCGAGCAGCGCGCCGACCTCGTCGCCGCGCAGCATGCGCCACTGGCCGTCGCGCTCCTTGACCGCGGCCGCGCAGCGGTCGGCGTCCGGGTCGTTGGCGATGACGATGTCCGGGTTCGCGCGCCGGGCCGTCGCGAACGCGAGGTCCATCGCGCCCGGCTCCTCCGGGTTGGGGAAGGCGACGGTCGGGAACGCCGGGTCGGGCTCGGCCTGTTCGGCCACCAGGACCGGCTCCGGGAACCCGGCCCGCGCGAAGGCGGCGAGCAGTACGTCCTTGCCGACGCCGTGCATCGCCGTGTAGACGACGTTCGCGGTGCGGGGCGACCCCTCGGTCAACACCGCGTCCGTACGCGCCAGATAGGCGTCCAGAACCTCGTCCCCGAGCACCTCCCAGCCGCTCTCGGGACGCGGTACGTCGTGCAGCGAGGCGACGGCGTCGATCGCGGCGGCGATCTCCGCGTCGGCGGGCGGCACGATCTGCGAGCCGTCGCCGAGGTAGACCTTGTAGCCGTTGTCCCGCGGCGGGTTGTGACTGGCCGTCACCTCGACACCCGCGACGGCGCCCAAGTGCCTTATGGCGTAGGCGAGTACGGGCGTCGGCAGCGGCCGGGGCAGGACCGCGGCCTTCAGACCGGCGCCGACCATCACGGCCGCGGTGTCCCGCGCGAAGTCCGCGGACTTGTAGCGCGCGTCGTATCCGATGACGACGAGACCGTCGCCCTGGCCCTTTGCCTTCAGGTACGCGGCGAGTCCGGCGGCGGCGCGGATGACGACCGCACGGTTCATCCGCATCGGTCCGGCGCCCAGCTCGCCGCGCAGTCCGGCGGTGCCGAACTGGAGCGTGCCGCTGAACCGCGCGGCCAGTTCCGCCGCGTGCCCGGCGTCCGCCGAACTCTCGATGAGCTTGGCCAGCTCCTCGCGCGTCTCGCTGTCGGGGTCCTCGGCCAGCCAGGCCTGGGCCCGCGCGATCAGGTCCTGCGTCACGTTGTCAGCCTTTCGGGAAGGGCTCTTCGGGAGGGATCAGATGCGGTCGAGTACCCGGGTGAGCAGCTCGCCCATGCGCGCCGCCGAGTCGCGGCCCGCCTGGAGCACCTCTTCGTGGTTGAGCGGCTCACCGGTCAGACCGGCGGCCAGGTTGGTGACGAGCGAGATCCCGAGGACCTCAGCACCGGCCTCACGGGCGGCGATGGCCTCAAGGACGGTCGACATGCCGACGAGGTCGCCGCCGAGCACGCGCACCATGTTGATCTCGGCCGGGGTCTCGTAGTGCGGCCCGGGGAACTGGACGTACACGCCCTCTTCCAGCGTCTCGTCGACCTCCTTGCACAGCGCGCGAAGCCGCGGCGAGTACAGGTCGGTGAGGTCCACGAAGTTGGCGCCGATGATCGGCGAGGTGGCCGTCAGGTTCAGGTGGTCGCTGATGAGGACCGGCTGGCCGGGGCGCATGCCCTCGCGCAGACCGCCGCAGCCGTTGGTGAGTATGACGGTCTTGCAGCCGGCGGCGACCGCGGTGCGCACACCGTGCGAGACGGCGGCGACGCCGCGGCCCTCGTAGAAGTGCGTACGGCCGAGGAAGACCAGCACGCGCTTCTCGCCGATCTTGTACGAGCGGATCTTGCCGCCGTGCCCCTCGACGGCCGGCGGGGGGAAGCCCGGCAGCTCGGTCACGGGGAACTCGGCCTCGGGGGCACCGAGGGCGTCGACGGCCGGCGCCCAGCCGGAGCCCATCACCAGGGCGACGTCGTGGGTGTCGGCGCCGGTGAGCTCACGCAGGCGCGTGGCGGCGGCGTCGGCGGCGGCGTGGGGGTCCTGGAGCAGGTCCGGGGTGGCAGATGCGTTCACTGAGTCTCTCGCCTCGCGAAGGAACGTCGTCCCGCCCGGTGTCTGTCCGGCCGGGTCCGGGGGTTTTCCCCCGGTAAAGAAGAAGTACGCGCACGAGCGTAACCGCTGAAGTCCTACGCGCGTAGATGTGAAGGATAACGGACCTGGCCGTTCCTCTTGTGGCTTCGCACGAGAGCTGCGTCGCAAACGGCGGGACCGGGCCCCTGAGCTGGGGCCGGACCGCTGCCGGGCCGGCGCGCGCGCTCAGCAGGGGCGCTTGCGGAGCTCCATCACATAGTCGTGCGGCGCGCCCGCGGACTCGGCCGCGTCGGCCAGCTCGCCCAGGTAGCGCGCGGAGGGCAGCCCGCCCTCGTAGCCGTTCAGGACGTACAGCCAGGCCGGCTCCTCGCCGTCCAGGGTGTGCACCCGCACCCGCATCCGGCGATATATGTCGAGACCGACGCCCTCCCACCGGTCCATCGACTCCTCGTCCAGCGGCGCGATGTCGTAGAGGGCGACGAAGACCTGTGAGCGGGGTGCCTCGACGATCGTCGCGAGGGCGCCCTCCCAGCCCATCTGCTCCCCGCCGAACGTGAGGCGCCAGCCGTTGAGCCAGCCGGTGCCGCGCAACGGTGAGTGCGGGGCGCGGCGGGTCATCAGCCGCGGATCCAGGTTGCCGGCGTACGCGGCGTAGAGCGACATGGTGTCGAGGGTACGACAGTGACCCGTGAGGGCACTTCGCGCGGCCCGGTCGCACACCTGCCCCGCCCGATCCCGCCCGCGCGGCCGAATGGCGCCCCGGGGGCGAGGACACTTGAAGCGTGCGGGACAATGAGGTACGTACTGCGTTCCCCCGGGGCCCCGCCCCGGACCCCCGGTCGCTTGGGCAGGCAGGCTGGGATCGACACAACGAGGCGGACTTTTTCGTGACGCGGATCGTGATCATCGGTGGCGGACCGGGCGGATACGAGGCGGCCCTGGTGGGCGCCCAGCTCGGTGCGGAGGTGACCGTCGTGGACTGCGACGGTCTGGGCGGGGCGTCGGTGCTTACCGACTGCGTGCCGTCGAAGACCCTGATCGCGACGGCCGAGGTGATGACGACCTTCGACTCTTCGTACGAGGAGTTGGGCATCCTCGTCGCCGACGACACGCCGCCCGAGGAGCAGTCGGCCCGCGTCGTCGGCGTGGACCTCGGCAAGGTCAACCGGCGTGTCAAGCGCCTCGCGCTCGCACAGTCCCACGACATCACCGCCTCCGTGACCCGCGCGGGCGCCCGGGTCATGCGCGGCCGCGGCCGGCTCGCAGGTCCCCAGGGCATCGACGGCACCCGCGACGTGATCGTCACCGCCGCCGACGGCACCGAGGAGATGCTCACCTGCGAAGCGGTGCTCATCGCCACCGGCGGCAGCCCGCGCGAGCTGCCCGACGCGCAGCCCGACGGCGAGCGGATCCTCAACTGGACGCAGGTGTACGACCTGGACGAGCTGCCCGAGGAGCTCATCGTGGTCGGCTCCGGCGTCACCGGCGCCGAGTTCGCCGGTGCCTACCAGGCGCTCGGCTCCAAGGTCACCCTCGTCTCCTCGCGCGACCGGGTGCTGCCCGGTGAGGACCCGGACGCGGCCGCGGTCCTGGAGGACGTGTTCCGCCGCCGCGGCATGAACGTCATGGCCCGCTCGCGCGCCGAGTCCGCCAAGCGCGTCGGCGACCGGGTCGAGGTCACCCTCTCCGATGGCCGCGTCATCAGCGGCACCCACTGCCTGATGGCGGTCGGCGCGATCCCCAACACCGCGAACATGGCGCTTGAGGAGTCGGGCGTACGCCTCAAGGAGTCCGGTCACATCTGGACCGACAAGGTCTCGCGTACCTCCGCCCCCGGTGTGTACGCGGCCGGCGACGTGACGGGCATCTTCGCGCTGGCGTCGGTCGCCGCGATGCAGGGCCGCATCGCGATGTACCACTTCCTGGGCGACGCGGTGGCCCCGCTGAACCTGAAGACGGTCTCCTCCAACGTCTTCACCGACCCCGAGATCGCCACCGTCGGCTACACCCAGGCCGACGTGGACGCGGGCAAGATCGAGGCCCGGGTCGTCAAGCTGCCGCTGCTTCGCAACCCGCGGGCCAAGATGCAGGGCATCCGGGACGGCTTCGTCAAGATCTTCTGCCGTCCCGGCACCGGCATCATCGTCGGCGGCTGCGTCGTCGCACCGCGTGCCAGCGAACTGATCCACCCCATCTCGATCGCCGTCGACAACAACCTGACGGTGGAGCAGATCGCGAACGCGTTCACCGTGTACCCGTCCCTGTCGGGCTCGATCGCCGAAGTGGCCCGGCAGTTGCACACCCGCAAGAAGGCGGGAGAGGCGTAACTCCCCTGATGGGACAGGGGAGTTGCCGAGTGGGAGCCGAGGCCTCGGGGGGACCCGGAGGCCATATACCACTCAGCGACCCCCTTTGGGTGCACCTTCTGTTATTCGGCGCAAACTGCTGAAAACATTCGGCCGCTCAAGTTACTGTCAGTTTCGTGTTCGCTGCAGAACGTCGCCAATTGATCCTCGAAATGGTGCGCGCCAACGGGGCGGTATCGCTCCGTGAGCTCGCCCGCGTCGTCCAGACCTCCGAAGTGACCGTACGGCGGGACGTGCGGGCGCTGGAGGCCGAAGGACTCCTCGACCGCCGGCACGGCGGTGCGGTGCTGCCGGGCGGGTTCACCCGCGAATCCGGCTTCCCGCAGAAATCCCATCTAGCGACCGCGGAGAAGACGGCCATCGCCGACCTCGCCGCAGGTCTCGTCGAAGAGGGCGAGGCCATCGTGGTCGGCGCCGGGACGACCACGCAGGAGCTGGCCCGCCGGCTCGCGCGGGTCCCCGGCCTGACCGTCGTCACCAACTCCCTGCTGGTGGCACAGGCGTTGGCGCACGCCAACCGGGTCGAGGTCGTCATGACCGGAGGCACCCTGCGCGGCTCCAACTACGCCCTGGTGGGCAGCGGAGCCGAGCAGTCCCTCCAGGGCCTGAGAGTCTCCCGCGCCTTCCTGTCCGGAAGCGGGCTGACCGCCGAGCGCGGCCTGTCCACCTCCAACATGCTCTCGGCGAGCGTGGACCGCGCGCTGGTCCAGGCCGCGGCCGAGGTGGTGGTCCTCGCGGACCACACCAAACTCGGCGCCGACACCATGTTCCAGACGGTCCCGACCGACGTGATCACGCGCCTCGTCACCGACGAGCCACCGGGCCACGATGACAGGGCCGCCACCGAGTTGCAGGCGCTGGCGGACCAGGGCGTGCAGATCGCTGTGGCGGGCCCGTCGGGCACGGGCGCCGAGGCTCCTCCACCCGGCCGCCAGCCCCGCCGCGACATGCCGGTGCCCGGCCAGCGCCGCAGCCACGTGCCCGGTTCGGGCCCGCAGCTGCGGAGCGCCGCGGCGCTGGGGGAGCAGCAGCCGGGGGACCGGGCACGGGTGGCGGACCTGCGGCGGCGGTAGCTTTCCGGGGCCGTTCGGTGCGCCCTGGAGAGTGTGCGCGAGGGCGCGCCCCGCTCGGCCTGGATCGCCGCGTTCGTGACCGTACGCGAGGGCGCGTCCGCGGCCGGGCTAGTTCTTCAGCCCCCGGTACGTCAGCGCAAGCAGGCGGTCGGCCAATTCCGGGTCGTCCGGGGCCTGTTCGGCCGCCAGCGCGATGGCGTTGGTCAGCTGCATGAGGTCGGCGATGGTGACGCCGGGGCGTACGGATCCGGCTTCCCGGGCCCGTACGAGCAGGGCGTCACCCGCCTCCCGCATCGGCTCGCTGCACTGTGCGAGCGCCGAACTGGCGTCGTGCGAGGCCGACATGAGGGCTCGGGCGAGTCCGCGGTACACGCCCGCGTGCGTGATGATCGCGCGCAGCCACTCGATGAGCGCGGTGCAGGGCTGTTCGGCGGCCAGCAACTCCCGCGACCGTACGAGGAGTACGTCCACCTCACTCTGGAACACCGCGCTCAGCAGGGCGTGCCGGGTGGGGAAGTGGCGGTACAGCGTGCCGATGCCGACGCCGGCGCGCCGGGCCACGTCCTCCAGGGAGGTGTCCGTGCCGTGCTCGGCGAAGGCGGTGCGGGCCACGGCCAGCAGCCGCTCGTGGTTGCGCCGGGCATCTGCGCGCAAGGGGCGGGAGGTCGCGCTGGGGTTGCCTGCCATGCCCCAAGGATGCCACCCGGCCACCCTGTCGGCTCCGCCCCAAGGGTGCCCCCGGTCACCCTGGCGGTTCCGCCCCCAGGATGCCCCCGGCCACCCTGGCGGTTCCGCCCCAAGGACGCCCCCCGGCCGCCCCGGCGGCCTCCGCCCCACGGGGCGCCGGGCTCGGCCCTACGAGCCGCGCCCCGCGTGCAGCTCCACGCTGGTCGCGCCCCGGCAGACCTGTACGCGCGTGTTCTCGCCCGCCATGAGCGCCGCGAACAGCGCCCACTGCGCGGTGTCGTCGCGCAGCCATGCCTGGAGCTGCCTGCTCGATGCGTCGTCGCCCAACTGGCCGGTGCACCACATCACTTGGCCGCGCAGCCATGACGCCGCGAGGGCCGCCGACGGTGTGCCGTGGGAGTTGACCAGTGTCGCTGTGCCGCGTCCCCCCACCCACAGCGCGGCTCGGACGCCGCATCGGTACTCGATGGGCTTCACAGCAGCTCTCCCCGGCTCCGGGCATTGCACCGCGCGTTCTCGGCGCGCAGCCGCTCGGCGGGGGTCGCGGGGCGGACGGTCGCGGGCTCCGTCTCCCATTCGGTTCCGCCGGCCATCGGGCGGAGCGACCAGTAGGGCCCGGCGACCCCGCGGAACTCTCCCACCCGGTCCGCCCGGCTGGTGTCCACCACCAGCGTGCCGGGTTCCGGGACATCGTCGGGGTGCTGTTCGTCCGGGGGAACGCGCTTCACAGACAAAGCTGCTCCTCTCTGTAGTGGTTTCACTACCAAGAGTGTTCAGCGTGGCTTAGCCTTGGAAACCGTTCAACGTGTCAGGGAAGGACGAAAGGTTGGTATCGGCCCTTGAATATCAAGGAGTTGGACCCGGAGAGCTCCCCGCAGGCCGCGTTCGGGGCGCGACTGCGCAGGTTGCGCGAGGAACACGGCTGGACGCAGGACAAGTTGGGCGAGGAGATGGGGTATTCCAGCACGCACATCTCGTCAGTTGAAACTGGGCGCAAGATGCCAACCTTGCGCTTCGCGCGCCGAGCTGACGCCGCGCTAGGGAGCGAAGCGTTCGAACGCGAGTGGCGCGAGCTGCGGCACGGGGTGTTGCTGGAGGGCTTCCCGGAGTACGTGTCCCACGAGGGGCGCGCGGTTGAGATCCGGCTGTACGAAATCGGCATCATCCCAGGGCTGTTGCAGACACCGCAGTACGCACGAGTGCTGGCGGACAGCGCGGTGCGACGGGGTGCGATCACGCCCGAGCAGGCCGCCGAGCGCGTCGCGTTCCTGGCGGAGCGTCAAGAGGCGCTGGTTCGACAGCGACCGCCCTTGGTGTTCGTGGTCATGGACGAGAGCTGCATCCGGCGGCCGATCGGTGGGCGCGATGTCATGCGTGCTCAGCTTGAGCGGCTGGTCGAGTTCGCCGCCCTCCCCACCACGGTGCTCCAAGTGGCGCCGTTCGGCATAGGCGAGCTCCGCACGTTCAACCTCCCGGTGAACTTGCTGACGATGACCGACCGATCGGTCATCGGCTATGCCGAGGCCCAGACGCGAGGCCACTTGGACCGGGACACCACCTCGGTACTCCCCCTGCTGGCGGCCTACCATCAACTACAGGCTGAAGCGCTGTCGCAGGCGGAAACCGTGGCCATGATCAACGAGGTAGGAAAGGGCATCCCGTGACGACCGACGAAACTCCCCGCTGGTTCACGTCCTCGTACAGCGACAACGGCGGTAACTGCGTCGAGGTCGCCGGGAATCTCGTCGCCTCGCGCGGCGTGGTCCCCGTCCGTGACTCCAAGAACCGGCCCGGCCCGGTTCTCGACCTCCCCGCCGGTGCGTTCGCCGACTTCGTGGCGGGCGTGAAGGCCGGAGCGCTCGGCGCCGTCTGAGGGCAAACGCAGGAGCCCCGGCCGTGAACTCCGGCCGGGGCTCCTGCGTATGGGCGTGTCAGTCCTTGATCTCGCAGATCATCGCGCCGGACGACACCGACGCACCGACCTCCGCCGACAAGCCCTTGATCGTGCCGGAGCGGTGGGCGTTGAGCGGCTGTTCCATCTTCATGGCTTCGAGGACGACGACGAGGTCGCCTTCGTTGACCTCTTGGCCTTCTTCGACGGCGACCTTGACGATGGTGCCCTGCATGGGTGAGGCGAGGGTGTCGCCGGATGCGGCTGAGCCGGCCTTCTTGGTGGCGCGGCGCTTGGGCTTGGCGCCGCCGGCGGCGGCGGTGCGGGCCAGGGTCATGCCGAGTGAGGACGGCAGGGAGACTTCGAGGCGCTTTCCGCCGACCTCGACGACGACCGTCTCGCGGCCCGGCTCCTCGTCCGTCTCGGCGTCGGCCGGAGCCGTGAACGCCGGGATCTCGTTGACGAATTCGGTTTCGATCCAGCGGGTGTGGATGTGGAAGGGGTCGCTGGTGAAGGCGGGGTCGGTGACGACGGCGCGGTGGAAGGGGATGGCGGTGGCCATGCCTTCGACGGTGAATTCGGCCAGGGCGCGGGCGGCGCGCTGGAGGGCTTGTTCGCGGGTGGCGCCGGTGACGATGAGTTTGGCGAGGAGGGAGTCCCAGGCGGGGCCGATGACGGAGCCGGATTCGACGCCGGTGTCGAGGCGGACGCCGGGGCCGGAGGGCGGGGCGAAGAGGGTGACGGTTCCGGGTGCGGGCAGGAAGCCGCGGCCGGGGTCTTCGCCGTTGATGCGGAACTCGAAGGAGTGGCCGCGCATGGCGGGGTCGTCGTAGCCGAGTTCTTCGCCGTCGGCGATGCGGAACATTTCGCGGACCAGGTCGATGCCGGTGACTTCTTCGGTGACCGGGTGTTCGACCTGGAGGCGGGTGTTGACCTCCAGGAAGGAGATCGTGCCGTCGGCGGCGACGAGGAACTCGACGGTGCCCGCGCCGACGTAGCCGGCTTCCTTGAGGATGGCTTTGGACGCGGCGTACAGCTCTGCGTTCTGGGCTTCTGTCAGGAACGGGGCGGGGGCTTCCTCGACCAGTTTCTGGTGGCGGCGCTGGAGTGAGCAGTCGCGGGTGGAGACGACGACGACGTTGCCGTGGGTGTCGGCCAGGCACTGGGTTTCGACGTGGCGGGGCTTGTCGAGGTAGCGCTCGACGAAGCACTCGCCGCGGCCGAACGCGGCGACGGCTTCGCGGACGGCGGAGTCGTAGAGCTCGGGGACTTCTTCGAGGGTGCGGGCGACTTTGAGGCCGCGGCC
The DNA here is from genome assembly GCF_036231355.1 of Streptomyces sp. NBC_01431. Classification (NCBI taxonomy): domain Bacteria; kingdom Bacillati; phylum Actinomycetota; class Actinomycetes; order Kitasatosporales; family Streptomycetaceae; genus Streptomyces; species Streptomyces sp. NBC_01431. Next base: position 3,164,597 of record NZ_CP109496.1, on the reverse strand, counting down.
GCCGCCGCCGAAGGCGGCCTTGATCGCGATGGGCAGGCCGTGTTCCTGGGCGAACGCGACGACTTCGTCGGCGCCGGAGACGGGGTCGGGGGTTCCGGCGACGAGGGGGGCGCCGGCGCGCTGGGCGATGTGGCGGGCGGCCACCTTGTCGCCGAGGTCGCGGATGGCCTGGGGCGGCGGGCCGATCCAGGTGAGGCCGGCGTCCAGGACGGCCTGGGCGAAGTCGGCGTTCTCGGACAGGAATCCGTAGCCGGGGTGGATGGCGTCCGCGCCGGAGTCGGCCGCGGCCGCGAGGACTTTGGTGATGTCCAGGTAGCTGGCGGCCGGGGTGTCACCGCCCAGGGCGAACGCCTCGTCCGCGGCCCGGACATGCAGTGCATCCCGGTCCGGATCGGCGTAGACGGCTACGCTCGCGATCCCGGCATCCCGGCAGGCTCGGGCAACGCGGACAGCGATTTCGCCACGGTTGGCGATGAGCACCTTGCGCACGATGGCTCCCTCCTTGAAAACAAGCTGAGTTTAGGGAAGCCGCACACTGGCTTACGACCCATCCCCAATGGTGAGCTTGCCCACACGGAGTGTGATTCGAGGCACGCTCAAGTCGCGAAATCCCTTGTCGGACCACGGTACGCCCGGCTCCCGTACCGCACAGTAGCGGTGTGGTGTGGCCAAGGTCTCTGTCTCGGCGGCCAGCAGGACCCCGCGTTTCTTTGTCGAGTCCCTACGAATGGCCGAATGATTCTTTGCGGCTGAGGGGGAGCTCCGTCCCCGTGCCGCGGTCCGCGGGGCCAAGATCCGCCGCCGTTCTTGTCCGGACCCTTGTACGAAGCCCTACCGGTTAGTAGCGTGCGGCACGTCGCCGTACTAGGGGTAACAGGGGGGTGCAGCGCCGTGCTGCGCAGACCGATCGCCATCGTGGCCGCGCTCGTCCTCTTCGCCGAGGCCTGTGCGGTCGTGCTCGTCAACTGGGTCCTCGGCCTCGTCGCCGGCAACCAGCACATGTCCCTGGCCGGGATGGATCCGAAGGCGATTTCCACCGGGGCCTGGGTCGCGGGCGGGCTGTTCGGCCTCTTCCTCGTCGGCTGCGGAATCGTTCTGCTGGTCGTCGGCATCCGCGACCGGGCCCCCGGCCGCTTCGGCCGCATCGCGGTGATCGCCTGTGCGGTGGTGCACGGGGTGCTCGGCGCGCTGACCGTCGGCCTCGTCGGCTGGTACGCCTTCGCGGTCCTGATGGTGGTGCTCGCGCTGCTCGTGTACGTACTCCTGGCGTACGTGAAGGAGCCCGGGGCGCCCGAGTCCGAAGACGGCGCCCCCGGCGCCCACGACGGCGCCCCGGCCGCCGCCTGAGCCCGTCCCGCGCGCCCGCTAGGCCCAGAGGTCGGTGATCGAGATCCCGAGCTCGCCGAGCAGCTTGCGCAGCAGCGGCAGGGAGAGCCCGATGACGTTGCCGTGGTTGCCCTCGATGGAGTCGACGAACGGTGCCGAACGGCCGTCGAGCGTGAACGCCCCCGCCACGTCAAGGGGTTCACCGCTCGCCACGTACGCCGCGATCTCCGCGTCGGTGGGGTCGCCGAACCGTACGACCGTCGAGGCGGTTCGCGACGCGCGCTCGCCCGTCGCGGTGTCGATCACGCAGTGGCCCGTCTGGAGGATGCCCGCGCGGCCGCGCATCGACTTCCAGCGGGCCGTGGCGTCCTCGGCGTCGGCGGGCTTGCCGAGCGCCTCGCCGTCGAGTTCCAGTACCGAGTCGCAGCCGATGACCAGCGCTCCGGCGGCCTCGGGGCGCCCCGCCACCGCGTCCGCCTTCGCCTCGGCGAGTACGCGGGCGAGTTCGGCGGGGTTCGGGGCGGTCATCGCGTCTTCGTCCACACCGCTGACGATCACCTCGGGGGCGAGTCCGGCCTGGCGGAGCAGTCCGAGCCGGGCGGGTGATTGGGAGGCGAGGACGAGGCGGCGCTGAGCAGTCATGGGCGCCATCGTAGGGCGCCCGCGCGCGGGCGAGGCGGGCGCCCGGGGGCTCAGCGGATGCCGACCACGACCATCGCCACGACCATCGCCAGGGCGAGCAGGAGGCCCGCCCGGCGCATCATCGCCTGCGCGTCCCGCAGTTCCTTCGGCGGCTCGTTCTCCGGGTCCGACCACAGCATGCAATCGATACTGCGACGAGGGCCGGGGGTGCGCCTGAGTACGGGTACTCAGGCCGCCGGTGTCGAATGCCCCAGCGTGGCCGGTGCTTCGGCCCCGTGCCCCGGCGCAGGGCGTCGGCCGGGGCCTTCGAGGCAGACGCGCAGGACGGCCGGACCCCCTCGCTCGAAGGGGCCGGCCGCCGGTGGGTGGGCTACGCCGGCCAGTACGTCCTGGCCCAGGTGCGGGCCCCGGGCCTCGGCAGGGCGCGGCGGGCGATGCGCGCGGGGTCGGACCAGCCCTCGGGCGGCTGCGGCGCACCGGGCGCGGCCGAAGCCGTCGCCGCGGCGCGCGCCTGGACCACCGCCAGTGCGGCGGCCAGCTCCTCCGGGGTCGGATTGCCCCGTACGACCTTGATCACAGCGGCTCCTCGCGGGAGTTGGGGGCTAGAGGGGGATGTTGCCGTGCTTCTTCGGAGGCAGGGATTCCCGCTTCGTGCGCAGCTGACGCAGACCCCGCACGAGGTGGGCGCGGGTGTCCGACGGCATGATCACGGCGTCGACGTAGCCGCGCTCGGCCGCGATGTACGGGTTGAGGAGGGTGTCCTCGTAGTCCGCGATCAGCTCGGCGCGCGCGCTGTCCTGGTCCTCGGCCGCCGCGATCGTGCGCCGGTGCAGGATGTTGACCGCGCCCTGCGCGCCCATGACCGCGATCTGCGCGGTCGGCCAGGCCAGGTTGAGGTCGGCGCCCAGGTGCTTGGAGCCCATGACGTCGTACGCGCCGCCGAAGGCCTTGCGGGTGATGACCGTGATCAGCGGGACGGTCGCCTCGGCGTACGCGTAGATCAGCTTGGCGCCGCGGCGGATGATGCCGCCGTACTCCTGGTCCACGCCCGGCAGGAAGCCCGGCACGTCCACGAAGGTGACCACGGGAACGTTGAACGCGTCGCAGGTGCGCACGAAGCGAGCGGCCTTCTCGGAGGCGTTGATGTCGAGGCAACCGGCGAACTGCATGGGCTGGTTGGCGACGATGCCTACCGGGTAGCCCTCGACGCGGCCGAAGCCGGTGATGATGTTCGGAGCGAACAGGGCCTGCGTCTCCAGGAACTCGCCGTCGTCCAGGACGTGCTCGATGGCCGTGTGCATGTCGTACGGCTGGTTCGCGGAGTCCGGGATGAGCGTGTCCAACTCCCGGTCCTCGTCGGTCACTTCGAGGTCGGCCTCCTCGGGGAAGGCGGGGGCCTCGCTCAAGTTGTTCGACGGGAGGTAGGACAGCAGCGACTTGACGTACTCGATGGCGTCCTTCTCGTCGCCCGCCATGTGGTGCGCCACGCCCGAGGTGGTGTTGTGGGTGCGGGCGCCGCCGAGCTCCTCGAAGCCGACGTCCTCGCCGGTGACGGTCTTGATGACGTCCGGCCCGGTGATGAACATGTGCGAGGTCTGGTCGACCATGACCGTGAAGTCGGTGATGGCGGGCGAGTACACCGCGCCGCCCGCGCACGGGCCGACGATCAGCGAGATCTGCGGGACGACGCCGGAGGCGTGGACGTTGCGCCGGAAGATCTCCGCGAAGAGGCCGAGCGCGACGACACCCTCCTGGATGCGGGCGCCACCGCCGTCGTTGATGCCGATGACCGGGCAGCCGGTCTTCATGGCGAAGTCCATGACCTTGACGATCTTCTCGCCGTAGACCTCGCCCAGCGAGCCGCCGAAGATGGTGAAGTCCTGCGAGTACACGCACACCGGGCGGCCGTCGACGGTCCCGTAGCCGGTGACCACGCCGTCGCCGTACGGGCGGTTCTTCTCGATCCCGAAGTTGGTCGAGCGGTGCCGGGCGAACTCGTCCAGTTCCACGAACGAGCCCTCGTCGAGCAGCAGGTCGACCCGCTCACGCGCCGTCAACTTGCCCTTGGCGTGCTGCTTTTCGACCGCGCGCGCGGAGCCGGCGTGCGTCGCCTCGTCGATACGGCGCTGAAGGTCCGCGATCTTTCCCGCGGTGGTGTGACTGCCTTTGTTGCTGGAGATGGCGATCGCGTCGACTGCGTCGTGGTTTTCCGGCTCGGACATCGGGATGCGGCTCCCTGCCTGGTCACGGGGATGGTGGCTACTGACTCGTAGGGTAGTGGCGCGCATACGGTTCGGCAGTGCGGCGTTGGCCACACCCTGAGGGCCTTGCAATTGCCGCCTAACCTGGCTGCATGACACCTCCGGACGCATCCGACAGCCGCTGGTCCGACCTCGACCGGCCGCCCCTGAACGCCACCGCGCTGCGCCGCGCCCTGCTGCGGCCGGAGAGCTTGTGGACCTCGCTTGACGTGCTGACCGCGACCGGCTCCACCAACTCCGACCTCGCGGCGAAGGCGGACGCACTGGCCGAGGGCGCGGTGCTGATCGCGGAGGAGCAGACCGCGGGGCGCGGCCGCCTGGACCGGCGCTGGTCGGCGCCGGCGCGCTCCGGGCTGTTCTTCTCCGTACTGCTGAAGCCGGGGGAGTCGGTGCCGGTCGAGCGGTGGGGATGGCTGCCGCTGCTCACCGGGGTCGCGGTGGCCGGCGGGCTCGCGCGGGCGGCGGGCGTGGAGGTGGCCCTCAAATGGCCCAACGACCTCCTGGTCACCGTGGACGGCGAGGAGCGCAAGGCGGGCGGAATCCTCGCGGAGCGGGCCGGAGCGGAGGCCGTCGTCGTCGGCATCGGCCTCAACGTGACCCTGCGCGCCGACGAACTCCCCGTGCCGGGCGCGGGCTCCCTCGCGCTCGCCGAGGCCGTCTCCACCGACCGCGACACCCTGCTGCGGGCGGTGCTGCGCTCCCTTGAGGAGCGGTACGAGGCGTGGCGCGCGGCGTCGGGCGACCCGGTGGCGTCCGGGCTCCACGAGGCGTACGCGGCGAACTGCGCGACGCTGGGCCGCCCGGTGCGGGCGGAGCTGCCCGGAGGGCAGTCGGTACGGGGCGAGGCGGTGGCCGTCGACGGGGACGGGCGGCTCGTCCTCGCGACCGAAGAGGGCGTGCAGCGGCCGGTGGCGGCGGGCGACATCGTCCACCTGCGCCCGGCATGAGGGTGCCTTCCCACCCGCCGGGCACCCGGGGCGGGCGGGGAAGGGACCAAGGGCCCCTACCGAGGGGAGCGGACGTGAGCTACGGCACACCTGCCGTATCGTGGGGGCCGATCCAGCGACAGATCGGCAGGGCAGTGCGCAGGCAACGGGCAGGAGGCGGCCGGTGACCGTCGACGAGACACGGTCCGGCGCGGACGCCGGTACCGGTGACGGCCGCGGCGCCGGCACCCCTTCGGACCCCCCGTCCTCCGCGTATCCGACCCCGCACCACGAGGTCGACCACACCGCCGAGCCGACCGACGACCCGCTCGCCATCCGCCTTGAGCAGCTGATCCTCGGCGCCGAGCGGCGCTACACCCCCTTCCAGGCGGCCCGTACGGCGGGCGTCTCCATGGAGCTGGCGTCCCGGTTCTGGCGGGCCATGGGGTTCGCCGACATCGGGCAGGCCAAGGCGCTCACCGAGGCCGACGTGCTCGCCCTGCGGCGGCTTGCCGGACTCGTGGAGGCGGGGCTGCTCAGCGAGCCGATGGCGGTGCAGGTGGCCCGCTCCACCGGGCAGACCACCGCCCGGCTGGCCGAATGGCAGATTGATTCTTTTCTGGAGGGCCTGACCGAGCCGCCCGAGCCCGGCATGACCCGTACGGAAGTCACGTATCCGCTGGTCGAACTGCTCCTGCCGGAGCTGGAGGAATTCCTGGTCTACGTCTGGCGGCGGCAGCTGGCCGCCGCCACGGGACGCGTGGTGCAGGCTGCCGACGACGAGGAGATGGTCGACCGCCGCCTCGCCGTCGGCTTCGCCGACCTCGTCGGGTTCACCCGGCTCACCCGGCGCCTGGAGGAGGAGGAGCTCGGCGAGCTCGTCGAGGCCTTCGAGACGACCGCCGCGGATCTGGTCGCGGCCCACGGCGGGCGGCTCATCAAGACGCTGGGCGACGAAGTCCTCTTCGCGGCCGACGACGCCGGGACCGCCGCCGAGATCTCGCTGCGGCTGATCGAGACCATGGCGGGCGACGAGACGATGCCCGAGCTGCGCGTGGGCATCGCGTTCGGCACCGTCACGACCCGGATGGGCGACGTGTTCGGCACGACCGTGAACCTCGCGAGCCGGCTCACCTCGATAGCTCCGAAGGACGCCGTTCTGGTCGACGGGGCGTTCGCGGAGGAGCTGGCCCGTACCGGCGACGCCCCCGTCTCCGAGGCCCAGGCCGCAGAGGAGGCCGCCGCGGCCGAGAAGGAGGGCGAGGAGCCGGCCGCCGTGCCGAAGTACCGCTTCGCGCTCCAGCCCATGTGGCAGCGCCCGGTGCGCGGACTCGGCGTCGTGGAGCCCTGGCTCCTGCACCGGCGCGAAGCCTGAGCGCTCCGCGGGAACCGAGTGGCTCGGGTGCGGGCGCGTGGTGGCTGGTCGCCAAGCCCGCTCGGAGCCCGGACGGCCCTGGCTGAGGTAGCGGCGCGACACCTAGGATCACTCCCGACGTAACGTTCGTTAACGCGGAGGGGTTCGCATGGCTGAGCAGCGGTTCGGGGAGTACGTCGTCGTACGGCGCGAGGGGTTCGTCGCCGAGCTGGTGCTCGACCGGCCCAAGGCCATGAACGCGGTCTCGACGGAGATGGCCCGTTCCATCGCCGCCGCCTGCGACGCGCTCGCCGCCGACCGCGACGCCCGGGTCACCGTGCTGACGTCGACCCACGAGCGGGCGTTCTGTGTGGGCGCCGACCTGAAGGAGCGCAACTCCTTCACGGACGCGGAGCTGGTGCGCCAGCGGCCCACCGCACGCGCCGCCTACACCGGCGTGCTCGAACTGCCGATGCCCACCGTGGCCGCCGTGCACGGCTTCGCCCTGGGTGGCGGCTTCGAGTTGGCGCTGGCCTGTGACGTGATCGTGGCGGACGCCACCGCCGTGGTGGGTCTGCCCGAGGTGTCGGTCGGCGTGATCCCCGGCGGCGGCGGTACGCAGCTGCTGCCGCGCAGGGTCGGCGCCGCGCGCGCCGCCGAGCTGGTCTTCACCGCGCGCCGTGTCGAGGCCGTCGAGGCAAGGGAGTTGGGACTCGTCGACGTCCTGGCCGACGACGCCCGCACGGAAGCCCTCGCGCTCGCGGGCCGGATGGCCTCCAACTCGCCCGTCGGGCTGCGGGCGGCGAAGCGCGCGATGCGGCTCGGGCAGGGCCTCGACCTGCGGGCCGGCCTGGAGGTCGAGGACGCGGCGTGGCGGTCGGTGGCCTTCTCGGGCGACCGGGCGGAGGGCGTGGCCGCGTTCAACGAGAAGCGCAAGCCGGTGTGGCCCGGGGAGTGACCGGAGTGACCCCGGGTGCGCCGGGGCCCGGCGGGCCGGTGTCGTTCGCGTAGCCGTAGCCGTAGCCTGGCGTCCCGGCGGTCAAACCTCGCATACCTCCCTAAGCTGGAGGAATGGGTGGAGAGGATGCCCGGCTGCGGGCCGTGGTTTCGCTGGCGCAGGCGATGGCCGCGACGCACACACCGCGCGAGTCCTGGCGGGCCGCCGCGCACGGTGCGCGCGAGGCGCTCGGTGGGAATTTCGCCGCGCTGTCGGTCTGGGAGCGCGACCTCGGCCGGCTGCGGGTGCTGGTGAACGACGGCGAACGGGCCGCGGGGGAGGAGGAGTTCCCCGAGGACGAGACGTACCCCGTGCACCAGTTCCCGGAGATCACCGAGTTCCTGCACGAGCGCTGGGCGGGCGGCGGTGAGCCGAACGCCTGGGTCGAGACCGCCGTCGAGCCGCCCGGCGGGGAGGCGGGGTACTGCCACGAGAGGGTGACCGCCCTGCGCCGGCGCGGCCGGGGGTGCTGCGTGGTCGCACCGATCGTGCTGCACGGGCGGGCCTGGGGCGAGCTGTATGTCGCGCGACCGGTCGTGATGGCTGTCTTCGACGCGGCCGACGCGGACTTCGCGACCGTGCTCGCCTCGGTCGCGGCGGCGGGCATCGCGCAGACCGAGCGCCTCGAAGAAGTACGCCGCCTGGCCTTCACCGATCCGCTCACCGGGCTCGCCAACCGGCGGGCCGTGGACATGAGGCTCGACGAGGCGGTCGAGCGGCACCGTACCGAAGGGGCGGTCGTCAGCCTCGTCGTCTGCGATCTGAACGGCCTCAAACGGGTCAACGACACCCAGGGCCACGCGGTCGGCGACCGCCTCCTTGAGCGCTTCGGCTCGGTGCTCTCGCTGTGCGGGGCGATGCTGCCGGGGGCGCTGGCCGCGCGGCTCGGCGGCGACGAGTTCTGCCTCCTCTCGGTGGGCCCGTCCGCCGACGAGGTGGTGGCGGTCGGTGAGCAACTCTGCCTGCGCGCAGGGGAGTTGGAGCTCGGCGAGGGCGTCGCGTGCGGGGTGGCCTCCACGGGCGACCCCATCGGCGAGGTGCGCTCGGCGCGGCGGCTCTTCCGTCTCGCCGACGCGGCGCAGTACCGCGCGAAGGCCGCGCGTGCGGTCAAGCCGGTGGTGGCGGGGCGGGACGGCGGGGTGCTGCGGCTCGCGGACACCCCGCCGCCCGCCCCGCACGACCGGCGCCGGTTCCGGGGGCGGGGGTAGACGCTGGGGCCGCGCCCCCGGACCTTCCGTTGGTGCGCGGGCCGTGCGCGACTGATCGCGCAGTTCCCTGCACGCCCTCAAGAGCCCGGGGCCCGCCGGATTCGGTAAGGAGCCCACCCCCTCCCCGCTAGTGACATGACGGGATTCAATCCGTAGGGTGCTGAATATGGATATGCACACTGTCGTGGTGGGGACCTCCGGGACCACCCCCGAGGACGTCATCGCCGTGGCCCGGCACAACGCCCGGGTCGAGCTCTCCGCCGAGGCCGTCGACGCCCTGGCCAAGGCGCGAGAGATCGTCGACGCGCTGGCTGCCAAGCCGGAGCCGGTGTACGGCGTCTCCACCGGTTTCGGTGCCCTCGCCTCCCGGCACATCAGCCCCGAACTCCGCGCCCAGCTCCAGCGCAACATCGTGCGCTCGCACGCGGCCGGCATGGGCCCGCGGGTCGAGCGCGAGGTCGTGCGCGCCCTCATGTTCCTGCGCCTGAAGACCGTCGCCTCCGGGCACACCGGCGTACGCCCCTCCGTCGCCCAGACCATGGCCGACGTGCTCAACGCGGGCATCACCCCGGTCGTCCACGAGTACGGCTCGCTCGGCTGCTCCGGTGACCTCGCGCCGCTCTCGCACTGTGCCCTGACGCTGATGGGCGAGGGTGACGCCGAGGGTCCCGACGGCGTCGTGAAGCCCGCCGCAGAGCTGCTCGCCGCAGCCGGCATCACCCCGGTCGAGCTGCGCGAGAAGGAGGGCCTCGCCCTCCTCAACGGCACCGACGGCATGCTCGGCATGCTCTGCATGGCCATCGCCGACCTGAAGAAGCTCTACACCTCCGCCGACATCACCGCGGCCCTCTCCCTCGAAGCGCTGCTCGGCACCGACAAGGTGCTCGCCCCCGAACTGCACGCCATCCGCCCGCACCCCGGCCAGGGCGCCTCGGCCGCCAACATGCTGGCCGTGCTCAAGGGCTCGGGTCTGACCGGCCACTTCCAGGAGGAAGAGGCGCCGCGCGTCCAGGACGCCTACTCGGTGCGCTGCGCCCCGCAGGTCAACGGCGCCGGGCGCGACACGATCGCGTACGCCCTGACCGTCGCCGAGCGCGAGCTGGCCTCCGCCGTCGACAACCCGGTGGTGCTGCCCGACGGACGCGTCGAGTCCAACGGCAACTTCCACGGCGCCCCGGTCGCCTACGTCCTGGACTTCCTCGCCATCGTCGCCGCCGACCTCGGCTCCATCGCCGAGCGCCGCACCGACCGCCTGCTCGACAAGAACCGCAGCCACGGCCTGCCGCCGTTCCTCGCCGACGACGCCGGCGTCGACTCCGGCCTGATGATCGCCCAGTACACCCAGGCCGCCCTGGTCAGCGAGATGAAGCGGCTCGCGGTGCCCGCGTCCGCCGACTCCATCCCGTCCTCCGCCATGCAGGAGGACCACGTCTCCATGGGCTGGTCGGCCGCGCGCAAGCTGCGCACCGCTGTCGACAACCTCGCCCGCATCATCGCCGTCGAGATGTACGCGGCGACCCGCGGCATCGAGCTGCGCAAGGGCCTCACCCCCGCGCCCGCCACACAGGCCGCCATCGCCGCAGCCCGCGCGGCCGGCGTCCAGGGCCCCGGCCCGGACCGCTTCCTCGCCCCCGACCTGGCCGCCGCCGACGCCTTCGTACGCGAAGGAAAGCTGGTCGCCGCGGTGGAGCCGGTGACGGGCCCGCTCGCCTGAGTCACCATGGCCGTACGCAAGGGCCGCCCGGGATGTCACCATCCCGGGCGGCCCTTTTCCTTGTGCGCGGCGGCAGTTGAGGCCTCTGCCCCGCCGCCTCAGCAACTACTCGATCTGCGGACCGAATACGTCACGAAGCCCGCCCCCAGGCCCAGGAACAGCGAGCCGCCGACCAGGTAGGGGGAGGTGTTCGCGCTGCCGGTGTCGGCGAGGGCGAGGGTGTTCTCGGCGGTGGCGGGGGCGGCCCGGTCCGCGACGGGCGCGGGGGCGGACGAGGGGCGCTGCTCGTCCGTGGCGTTGGCGGACGGCACGAACCACAGGGCGCAGAGCAGCGAGCCCGCGGCGGTGGCGGTGAGCAGGGGACGGCGGGCGACGGACAAGTGAGCGATCCCCTTGCGAGTACGTCGAATTGGCGGGATGCGCTGATGCTAGTGAAAGCAGCGGGTCGCGGGAAAGTCGCAGGCGCCCCGGGCCTACGCTCCCTCGCATGAGCGAAGTAGAGACATCACGGTATGTACGCCTCCGCATCGATTTGGTCCTTGAGGTCGGGGACGCGGACAAGCTGGCGGCGGCCGCCCTCGACCGGATCGCCGAGGACCCGTCCATGCAGCCCGAGGAACGCACGCATGCCGAGGCCGCGGTGCGGGAAGACGGAGCGGAGGCCCTCGCCTACCTCGTGGACCCCGTGGGTCTCGTGGAGGCGCTGCCGGGGGTGGAGCTGGCCCAGGCCTCCTGGAGCAGCGAGCGGGTCGGTTACGACGCCGACGACGAGGAGTGGGACCTGGACGAGGAGGACGGCAACGACGAGGACTGACGCGATGTGCTGAGCCGGGCGGTGGACGAGCGGCGGCGGGCGCGGGGCGGCGTTTTGGTGATCTTGCACCGGCCCGCCCCACCCCGTCCTCGAACGCGTGGTGTGCCCCACATTCACCCCCACTGCGGAACGCGATCGAGCAGTCTGATGTTCTAGACGTGATGGCTCTGGGGGACGGCGACGATGGAGAAGCGTGTGAAGACGGAGAGTAAGCGGCGCAAGCGGAGCCTCATGGCCGCGTGTGCGGTGCTCGGCGGCGTACTGGCCCTGTCGGCCTGCAACGGCAACGACGCCAAGGCCGGCGTGGCCGACAGCTCGAAGTCGGCGCAGTCGCAGGCCGACAAGGCCGCCGAGAAGGACACCTCGGACGCGAAGATCACCATCTCCCCGAAGAACGGCGCGAACAACGTCGGCATCAACAGCGACACCAAGGTCACCGTCGCCGACGGCAAGCTGACCGATGTCACTCTGACCTCCGCCGACGGCGCCAAGGTCGCCGGGAAGATATCCGCCGACGGCCTGAGCTGGGCCCCGGACAACGCGCTGCAGCGTTCGGCGACGTACAAGATCACGGCGACCGCGGCGGACGCCAAGGGGCGCCAGGCGCACGAGAACGCCTCCTTCACCACCGTCTCCCCGCAGAACAGCTTCATAGGCAACTTCACCCCCGAGGACGGCTCCACGGTCGGCGTCGGCATGCCGGTGTCGATCAACTTCGACAAGGCGATCACGAACAAGAAGGACGTTCAGTCCAAGATCACGGTCTCCTCCAGCAGCGGTCAGGAGGTCGTCGGGCACTGGTTCGGCTCGCAGCGCCTCGACTTCCGCCCGCAGGACTACTGGAAGGAGAACTCGACCGTCACCATGAAGATGGACCTGGACGGCGTCGAGGCCTCCAACGGCATCACCGGGGTCCAGGAGAAGACGGTCACCTTCAAGATCGGCCGCAACCAGGTCTCCACCGTCGACGCGAACACCCACACCATGACCGTCACCCAGGACGGCAAGGTCGTGAAGACCATCCCGATCTCCGCGGGTTCGCCCGACCACCCGACGTACAACGGCCAGATGGTGATCTCCGAGAAGTACAAGGAGACCCGCATGAACGGTGCGACGGTCGGCTTCACGGACAACGACGGCAAGGGCGAGTACGACATCAAGGACGTGCCGCACGCCATGCGCCTGTCCGCCTCCGGCACCTTCATCCACGGCAACTACTGGGGCGCGAAGTCCATCTTCGGCAGCGCCAACACCAGCCACGGCTGCGTCGGCCTGTCCGACACCAAGGGCGCCAACGACAACGGCACCACGGCCGCCTGGTTCTACAACAACTCGATCACCGGTGACGTCGTGATCGTCAAGAACTCCCACGACAAGACGGTCCAGCCCGACAACGGCCTCAACGGCTGGAACCTGAGCTGGGCCCAGTGGAAGGCCGGCTCCGCCGTCTGACCGGCCCCCCTGGCCGTCAGGTCCGGACCGGCTGCTCGGCGCTCCAGCTGCCGAGCAGCCGCAGCGACTCCTCCGACTTGGAGCCCGGCTCCGCGTGGAAGGTGATCAGGGACAGGTCGTGCGCGTCCGGCAGCTTCAGCGTCTCGTACGCGAGCGTCAGCTCGCCCACCACCGGATGGCGCAGCCGCTTCATGCCGTGGCCCTTCTCGGCGACCGTGTGCGCCGCCCACATGGTGCGGAACTCCTCGCTCTTGACCGACAACTCGCCGATCAGCGCGGTCAGTTGGGGATCGTCCGGGTAGCAGCCCGCACACAGCCGGAGCACGCTCACCATGTCGACGGCCTTGCTGTGCCAGTCGACGTACAGCGAACGCGAAGCCGGATCGAGGAAGACCTGGCGCGCCAAGTTCCGTTCCTGTGGCGGCAGTTGGGACATGTCGCCGAGCAGGGCCGCCGCCATCCGGTTCCAGCCGAGGACGTCCAGGCGCGGGCCGACGATGTAGGCGGGCACGCCCTCCATCGCGTCGATCAGCTGCTGGAGCGCCGGACGCACCTGCTGCGGCCGGCAGGCCGACGCGCGCTTCTTCTTCGCCTTGCCCTTGGCGACGTGGCTGAGGTGGTCCTGCTCGATGTCGTTCAGACGCAGCGCCCGCCCGATCGCCTCCAGGACCTCCACGGAGACGTTCTGCGCGTTGCCCTGCTCAAGGCGCGTGTAGTACGCCACCGACACCCCGGCCAGCTGCGCCAGCTCCTCCCGGCGCAGGCCGGGCACCCGGCGGTGCCGACCGTGGTCGGGCAGCCCCACGTCCTCGGGCTTCAGCCGGGCCCGGCGGGAGCGGAGGAATTCGCTGAGTTCGGCGCGCTGGTCCATGACACCCCAGTATCCGCCGTCGGCACGGTGGTCATACGACCGCCAGCCTGACCCTGTCAGTGGTACGCACGGTGGACGTAGGCAGAACAGAGGCCTGGGTGACCTGCGGGGATTCGGGCACGCTTGGCCACGTACCCCAAAGATCTGAGGAGAACGGCATGACCACCGTCGCCGCCTACGCCGCCCCCGCCGCCAAGGCTCCGCTGGAGCGCACCACCATCGAGCGCCGTCCGGTGGGCCCGAACGACGTGCTCATCGACATCAAGTACTCCGGGATCTGCCACTCCGACATCCACCAGGCCCGCGAGGGCTGGGGCCAGGCCATCTTCCCGATGGTGCCCGGCCACGAGATCGCCGGTGTGATCACCGAGGTCGGCTCCGCCGTCACCAAGTTCCAGGTCGGCGACCGCGCCGGGGTCGGCTGTTTCGTCGACTCCTGCGGGAAGTGCGAAGCCTGTCTGTCGGGGCAGAACCAGTTCTGCTCGGACGGCGTCGCCACGTACAACTCGATCGGCCGGGACGGCGAGCCCGCCTACGGCGGCTACTCCACGCACATCGTCGTGGACGCCGACCACACCCTGCGCATTCCCGAAGGCATCGCGCTGGACGTCGCGGCCCCGCTGCTGTGCGCCGGCATCACCCTGTACTCGCCGCTCAAGCGCTGGCAGGCGGGCCCCGGCAAGAAGGTCGCCATTCTCGGCCTCGGCGGCCTCGGCCACATGGGCGTCAAGATCGCGCACGCGCTCGGCGCCGAGGTGACCGTGCTCAGCCAGTCGCTCCGCAAGAAGGACGACGGCCTGAAGCTCGGCGCCGACCACTACTACGCGACCAGCGAGGAGGACACCTTCAAGCAGCTCGCGGGCTCCCTCGACCTGATCGTCTCGACCGTCTCCGCCCCGCTCGACCTGGGCGCGTACCTCTCGCTCCTGAAGACGGGTGGCGCGTTCGTCAACGTGGGCGCCCCCGAGGAGCCGAACTCCCTCAACATGTTCGGCCTCATAGGCGGCAACAAGATCCTCGCCGGTTCGATGATCGGCAGCATTGACGAGACCCAGGAGATGCTCGACTTCTGCGCCGAGCACGGCCTGGGCGCCGAGATCGAGCTGATCCGCGCGGACCAGATCAACGAGGCGTACGAGCGGGTGCTCGCCAGCGATGTGCGCTACCGGTTCGTTATCGACGCCGCGACGATCTGATCCGTGGGGATCCGAGTCGTGAGGATCTGGTTCGCGGCGGTCTGAGCCGTGGCGATCCGAGTCGCGACGATCCGACCGGACCTTGAGCGCGCGAAACCCCGCAGGCCCCGCCGCCTGCGGGGTTTCGCGCTGTCTCGCCGCTTACCTGGGGGGTAATCGACCGGCGCCGACGGGCCCGGCAGGATCGAACCGTTCGCAGGGGAGACCACACCAGGAGGACATCGTGACCGCTTACGCCATCGGCAACCTGTGCCCGCCGGCCCGCGTCGAGGACATCGACGAGCGGGTCCTGGTCTACATGGAGCGCATCCAGTCCACGCTCGACCCCTTCGGCGGCCGCTTCCTCGTGCACAACGCCACACTCGACGTCCGCGAGGGGCAGTGGACCAAGGCTCTGGTGATCATCGAGTTCCCGGGTATGGACGAGGCCCGCGGGTGGTACGACTCCGCCGCCTACCAGGAGCTCCTGCCCTTCCGTACGGACCACATGGCCGGGGACGTGGTGCTGGTGGAGGGGGTGGCGCCGGGCTACGACGCCGCGCACACGGCGGCGGCGATGCGTGCCATGCAGCAGGGATAGCCCTGCTGTGCCGGTTGGCTGCGCCGAACCCATGGGGCCGCGAGGCCGTCTCCGCCGGTCGAGAGCAGGGCGGCCCACGCCAGGCGGCCGCCGCCCGGCCGCGTGCGTCCTATGCCCCGGGGGCCTGGGCCTCAACGGGGGCTGCTTCTGGGGGAGTTGGCGCGGCGTAGGGGCGCGGGGTGGTCGGGGGTCGGTGCAGGGCGTGCAGGCACAGGCCGCCGATGATGAGTGCGAGGCCCGCCCAGCCGGCCGGGGCCGGGGTCGCGACGCCTGTCACCAGGGCCTCGCCCGCCAGCGTGAAGGGCACCTCGGCGGCCTGCGTCGCCTCCACCGCACCCAGCGCGGCCGGGCGGTCCCGTACGAGATCCGTGGCGCGGAAGAACAGGGTGGTCGCCACCACCCCCGACACCAGGGCCACGATCAGGCACTGGACGACCTGGTCGCGCCCCGGCGCCCCCACGCGCAGGCCCGCCGCACCGGCGAGGACCACCCACAACGGCATTGAGCCGACCGTCATCGCGAGCGTGCGTTGCACCCCGTCGAGCCCGTCGCGGCCGAGCAGCCTGCGGTTGCCGAGCGGGTACGCGACGGCCGCGACCAGTACCGGCACGACGACCCGCGCGAGTGTCCCCGCGTCCAGGCCGTGCGCGTTCTGCGTCTGGGCGAGGGCGACCCCGGCGACGATGAGCAGCGAGACCGCGAGCGTGCGCCGCGGCACCCGTCCGCCGATCAGGATCCCCGCGACGATCACCAACTGCCAGGTCGCCGCGAGCAGCCAGCCCGCGCCGGCCCGGCTCGCCCAGGTCAGCGGCGCGTAGAACAGGCCGAACCCGACGGTCGACCAGCCGAGCCAGGACCAGGGCCGGGCCCGCAGGCCCCGTACCACCCCGGGCAGCCCGCCGCGCATCCACACGAGCAGCACGAGCGGCGGCAGCATGAACAGATAGCGCAGGCTCGCGCTCCACAGCCAGGAGCCGCCCGCCACGCTCATCTCGCGATTGAGTACGAAGCTGGTCGCGAAACAGCCGGCGGCGACGACGCCGAGCGCCATGGGCACGCCGGTCCCTCGCCCAGTGCGCATCGGTCCGCCCTCGCTGATCGCCGTTCCCGGACAACTAAAATGTTAGTTGTGACCCTACCGCCGCCCGACCCCGCCCCCCGCCGCCTCCTGCGTGACGTCGCGTACGAGGCACTGCTGTCGTCGATCGTCTCGGGCGAGTACGCCCCGGGCGCGAAACTGAGCGACGGCGAACTCGCCGCCCGCCTCGGCCTCTCGCGCGCACCGGTCCGCGACGCCCTCGCCCGGCTGACCGCGGAACGCCTCGTCGTGTCCAAACCGCAGAGCTATACGAGGGTGGCCCCCTTGGTCGCCGAGGAGATCCGGGGTGCGCTGGCGGTGGTCCGCGCGATGCACACCCTGGCGGTACGGGAGGCGCTGCCGCGCCTGAGGGAGAGCCACCTGCACGACATGCGCGCGGCGAACGCCGTATTCGTGCGGGCGGTGGAGGCGGGCGACATCGCCTCGGCGATCAGCGCGGACGACGCCTTTCACGCCGTACCGGTGTCGGCGAGCGGCAACCGGCCCCTGTCCGACACGGTCGCCCGCTACACCCCGCTGCTGCGCCGCCTGGAACACCAGCGCTTCTCCAGCGAGGCCGCCCGCGCCTCGGCGGCCCGCCACGAAGAGCTGATCACGGCGTGCGAGGCGCGTGACGCGGAGCGGGCGGCGAAGATCGCGTACGAGATCTGGGCGGAACTGGAATGACGGGCTGGCGGCCGGGACGTGGGCTTCGCTGACGCGCCTGGTTTCGGGTGGGGGCGGTGCTGGATCCGAGAGGTCGCGGGCGCGCGTCCACGTCAGCGGCCCGGCACGCCCGTCGGGGCATAGACCCGCTCGTCCGGCAGCAGGGCTCGTGCGGCGTCGAGTTGGCCCTCCCGTACGAGCGTGTGGACGTGGTGTGCGAGCGGGGTGACGTCGCGGATGCCGACGATCCACTCGTCCGCGTACCGCCGCACCGCCTCCCCGGCAAGCCCGAGCTGCAACGACCGGTACGGCAGGGCCCGAAGGTGCAGATCCCGCTCGGGATCCCACTGCACCCGGGCGGGTGCTTGCTTCAACTCCCGCTTCCAGTTGGCCACTTCGCCGTGTACCTCGGGTACGTGGTGCGAGAGGCAGGCGTGGCCGAGCGCCCAGTCGAAGCCGTCGCGCCGGATCTCGACGGCGAGCACGCTCTGCTGCCCGTCCTTCGTGCCCCACCCCGAGCGGTACATCATCCACAGGAAGGACGGCTTTACCCAGGTCATCCGCTCCCGCTTCCACCCCGCGGGAAACCGCCCGTCCCGGGCGGCGGGCAGTCCGAGCTCCGGTGCGTACGCCTGGTAGACGGTGATCGTCGTCTCGCTGTGCAGGGCACGGATCTGCTGACGGGGCGGGGTGGGGTCTGTGCGGTCTTCCATGGGGGAAGAGTGGCGTGGCCGAACGGGGCGTGGCCAGCGAATATCGGGCTACCGCCGTTGGGGGGTGCCCGGCGTACTCGGACACCGTGCTGTCCGGTTGCCGGGCGCGGACCCGGGGCCGGGGCCGTGCCGACGTGCCGCCCGCCCCGAGCCGGAGTCAGTGGCGTCGCCGCCGGGCGGGGTGGGGGTGGTGCCGGATTTCCACATCGGCATCCGTGACCGCGGAGAAGTCCCCCCGGTCCCGCGCGGCCCGGCGCCGCACGACCATCTCCGCGCACACCGCGCACCCTTTCGCGGGCTGTGGCGAGGCATGCGGCAGCGCCAGTTGCACCGGGTCACCCATCGTCGTCCTCGGATCGCTCACGCCTGCCGCCTCTCGGGCCGAATCGCTGTCGCAGGCAATTGACCCCCGCGCCCGCCCGCGACCGGGCCCCGCGGGACTGCCCGGCGCGGAACATCACCCCTCTACGCGCCCTCACGTACTCCAGGAAGCGGACGGCCGACCGGCGCGGGCCACATGTACACGAACCGGTTCGCGTCGCGATCGAAGCAGACGCCGAGAGCGGGTGCGGGTACGCCGAATTCCTCCTGGGCCCACTGGACGACCGCCGCGGCGAGGCCCTCCGGCTGGTAGTCGCACTCCGAACAGCACGCGGTGGACCGTCACCACAGTGCGGCCCCCGGCGGGCAGGACCGCTTCGATCTCGTCCCCGATCAGGGCAAACCCCCGGCGGAGCCAGCCGATCTCGTCCGGCGTCAGTCGCAGCCCGGAGCGGTCCCCGGGCGGCCGGTGGAGGACGGGTGCCGTGTCGAGCCACGTCCTTTCGCCGACCCGCACGCTGCCGGGCACAGGCGCCGTCATTGGTGTCGGCCCCGCCGTGAGGTCGATGGCGATGCCCCAGGTGGGGCCGCGCAGCCGGTACGAGGTTGTGCGCACCGGAGCCCTATGCCCCGGCCACCCCCACCGGGTAGGAGACCCCCGTCCCTACGAGGGTGTAGCAATGTGACCCATGACGAACTCCACGGGCACGAAGGGTACGAGGCGAGCGGCGATCACTGACCATAAAGCGAACGGCATGTCCGGCGGAGGTTCCATCCATCCACGGGCGGGAGAAGCGTGCGCCCAGTGGTGGGCGCCGTTGCTGGTTGTGTAAGTGGGATTGCCCTTACTGGTCAGGACGGTTGGCTTCTCTCCGCGTTTCCACGCGCGGTAATAGTCGTGTTTGTCATCCTCGAAGCCGTGGCCGGACGGGCGCGTGTACTTCCAGCTTCGGCGCTCCCAGTCGGCAGGTTTCTCGCCCAGCTGGCGGAGCGGTGGGTCCCAGCCTGGCAAGAGGTGCCACTGTGAGTTCTCGGCCATATGCATACCGCAGGGCTTGCCAGGCCGTGCTGTACGGCTTGTCTCCGGATTGGTTGCGGGGAGCGAGCTGATCACGGCTTGGCGGTTGCTCGGCCAGGTCAGTCGTCGGCGGGAGCGATCCCCGTCGGGCAGGACGCCCCCCAGTTCGTCTCGAACGGGTCACCCAGCTTGACCCCCGTCCCCCCGATTCCGCAGTACCCCGCCGGATTCTTGTCCAGATACTGCTGGTGATAAGGCTCCGCGGCATAGAACGGGCGCCCCTGTGCAGGCAGCAGCTCGGTCGTGATCGTGCCGTGGCCCGAGGCGGTCAGTACCTTCTGGTAGGCCTCGCGGGAGGACTGGGCCGTGGCGGCCTGGGCCGGGGAGTGGGTGTAGATCGCCGAGCGGTACTGGGTGCCCACGTCGTTGCCCTGGCGGAAGCCCTGCGTCGGGTCGTGGTTCTCCCAGAACACCTTCAGGAGCTGCTCGTACGAGACGAGTGCCGGGTCGTACACCACCCGGACCGCCTCGGTGTGCCCGGTCAGACCCGAGCAGACCTCCTCGTACGCGGGGTTCACCGTGCTCCCGCCCTGGTAGCCGACCAGCGTCGTCCACACCCCCGGGGTCTGCCAGAACTTGCGCTCGGCTCCCCAGAAGCAGCCCATCCCGAAGTCCGCGACCTCAAGCCCCTCGGGGTACGGGCCGACCAGCGGGTTGCCCAGCACGGTGTGCCGGGAGGGGACGGTGAACTCGGGCTCCGGGCGGCCTTTGAGGGCCTGCTCGGGGGTGGGCAGCTCGGGCGTGCGGCGGCCGAAGATCATCGGGGGCTCCTCGGAAAGTGTGGATGCCTAGGGGAACGTACGGACGGCCCCGGAGATTCCGGCCACCCGTCGCCGTCGGGGGCCAGGCCTCCTGCGCCACGGCCACCCACAAGCGGCGGCGCGGCCCCGGGGCCGCAGAAATCTCTCCCCCGGCCCCCGGCGCGCCCAGCCATCACCCCCCGCCCCCGCCCCTACGGCCGCCGCAGCGTCGCCGGGCTTCCGCCGTTCGCCTCGTAGCCCGCCACCGCCAGGGCCCGGCACAGTGCGTAGCTTTCCGCCGGGTCTTCGCAGACTGTCCATGGGACGGCCCCCACATAGCCGTCCAGGGCCACGAACTGGTCCATCGATTCCGCCCAGCGTTCGGCGCGTACCAGGAACAGGGCGAGCAGGTGGCGGACGTGGGGCAGGACCGGGTCGTCGGGGCGGGCCTGGTGGGCGGCGTGCAGGGCGCCCTCCATGGCGCGGCTGACCACCGCCGTGCGGTAGAAGTCGCTCACGATGACGACTTCGGGGAGGTGCTCGTACACCGCGAACAGGGGGAGCGCGGCGAGCAGCGAGCCGTGCGGCGCGCGCGCCGCGGACGCCGTCGCGAACTCGTCGGCCTGCTGCCGCGAGCCGTGCCACTTCTCGCAGTGGTAGTGCAGGGCCGCGAGGTGCGCCCCCATGTGGTGCGGGGCGCGGTCCATGACCTTGGCCCACAACTGGTCGAACTCCGGGCGGGGATAGCCGAGTCCGCGGGCGACGGCCAGTTCGATGATGTACGGGACCGGGTCGCCCGGGGCGAGCAGCGCGGCCTCGCCACAGACCGTGCGGGCCTCCTCCAGGATGATGCGGAAGTCCTCCCGGTGCGCGGACGAGGACCGCCAGGCCTGCTGCACCAGGAACTCCGCGTGGACCTGCGCGGCCCCCGCGTCCTTCGGAGCCTGTGAGCGCCAGGTACGCAGCCACGCCCCGCCGACGCCGGGACGCTGGGCGAGTTCGAGGGAGGCCGCGCCCGCGAAGGCCTGCACGCGCTGCCAGCGCCGCTCGCCCTCCTTGGGCGTCTCGGCGAGGAGGCGCGCGGCCGGCTTCCAGTCCTGCGTCGTCTGCACCACCGCGAGCACGTCGAGGAGATCCTGGTCGGGGCCGGGCAGGCGGACGTCCAGCTCCTCCTGGCGTACGAAGTCGTAGGCCGCCGGGTCCGCGGCGTCCGGCTCACCGGGCCGGGCCAGCTGGATGCCGCCGCGGCGGCGGAACGCGAGCCGGCTCACGATCGCGACGAGCAGACACAGCGCGAACAGGGTCCACAGAATCTCCATGACCACCAGCGAACCAGACCGCGCCCGGATATGACGAACCCGGAGTTGCGACGAACTAGGCTCTGGGGGCATGAGCCACAAGCACGCAGACGACGCGGTCAAGAACTTCGAGACCATCGCGATCCATGCCGGGAACACCGCGGATCCGCTGACCGGTGCGGTCGTCCCCCCGATCTACCAGGTCTCCACCTACAAGCAGGACGGCGTCGGCGGTCTGCGCGGCGGCTACGAGTACAGCCGCAGCGCCAACCCGACCCGGACCGCCCTCGAAGAGAACCTGGCGGCGCTGGAAGGCGGCCGGCGCGGCCTCGCCTTCGCCTCCGGTCTCGCCGCTGAGGACTGCCTGCTGCGTACGCTGCTCGCGCCCGGCGACCACGTGGTGATCCCGAACGACGCCTACGGCGGCACCTTCCGCCTGTTCGCGAAGGTCGTCTCGCGCTGGGGCGTCGAGTGGTCGGTCGCCGACACCTCCGACCCGGCATCGGTACGGGCCGCCGTCACCGACCGTACGAAGGTCATCTGGGTCGAGACGCCCTCCAACCCGCTGCTCGGCATCACCGACATCGCGGCGGTGGCCCAGGTCGCCTCCGACGCCGGTGCCCGGCTCGTCGTCGACAACACCTTCGCCAGCCCCTACCTCCAGCAGCCGCTCTCGCTCGGCGCGGACATCGTGGTCCACTCGCTCACGAAGTACATGGGCGGGCACTCCGACGTCGTGGGCGGCGCGCTCGTCACCAACTCGGCCGAGATCGGCGAGGAGTTGGCGTACCACCAGAACGCGATGGGCGCCGTCGCCGGGCCCTTCGACTCGTGGCTGGTGCTGCGCGGCATCAAGACGCTGCCGGTGCGCATGGACCGCCACAGCGAGAACGCGGGCAAGGTCGCCGAGATGCTGACCCGGCACGCCAAGGTCACCCAGGTCCTGTACCCGGGACTGCCCGAGCACCCGGGCCACGACGTCGCCGCCAAGCAGATGCGCGCCTTCGGCGGCATGGTCTCCTTCCGCGTCGAGGGCGGCGAGCAGGCGGCGGTCGAGGTCTGCAACCGTACGAAGCTGTTCACGCTCGGCGAGTCCCTCGGCGGTGTCGAGTCGCTGATCGAGCACCCGGGCCGTATGACGCACGCCAGCGTCGCGGGCTCCGCCCTTGAGGTGCCGGCGGACCTGGTGCGGGTCTCGGTGGGCATCGAGAACGCGGACGACCTGCTCGCCGACCTCCAGCAGGCGCTGGGCTAGGCCCACACCGGACCTCAGCCCTCAGCCCCGCAGCCCTTCGACGGGTGGCGTCACCGTGGAAGGCGGCACCACCCAGGGCCGGGCCATCGAGGCCCAGACCAGGAAGGCGATCGCCGCCGCCGCGAGCAGCAGCCACAGCGCGCGCCGCACGACGCGGCGGCGGTGCAGCATCCGCAGCCCCAACTCAACTGCCCTGGCGGCGAGTTCGGCGGGTACGACGGGATGGGCGCCGGCTTCCAGGAGGCGGCGGACCTCGGCGGCCTTGCGGTCGTAGGTGTTCACGGGGCGCCCTCCCGTTCGCCGGGCCCGCCCGTGGGGGCCGCCCCCGGGGCCCGGACCGCGGGAGGGGTGCTGCGCATCGTGGCGATCGCCCGGGTGTAGATCGCGCGCACCCGGTCGGCCGGGAGGCCGACGAGGGCGGCCGTCTGCTCCTCGGCGACCCCCTCGTACAGGCGCAGTACGAGGATGAGCCGTTCCTGCGGGGTCAGCCGGGCCAACAGCCCCCGGGGGCGGGCTCCCGGCCGGTGGTATCGCCAGGCCGCGCGGGCGAAACGGGCGGCGAGTTCCTGGCGGGTGCGGTCGTAGGGGTCCTCACCGTGCGGCCGGGGCCAGCGGGCGTACGTCTCGGCCAGGGCGGCGGTCAGCAGGTGTTGGGCGCGCGGGTTGGCGTCGGGGTGTTCGGCGGTCAGCAGGGTGGCGGCGTGCAGCAGCCGGCCGCCCGCGCCCGCCACGAATGTCTCGAACTCCCGGGTGCGGCGGCGGTGTTGGGTGGAGCGCCGCTCGCGCATGAGCCTCATATGAGGGCAGGCGCGAGCCCCGGGTCAAGAGGTCGGCGCGGACGGCTCCTGGGCCGCCGCCTGCCGGCTCGCAAGGGCGCCGTTGAAGCGCGTCAGCAGGGAGCAGAACGACTCGCGCTCCTGCTCCGTCCAGCCGTCGGTGACCTGCGCCATCAGCTCGCGCCGCGAGGAGCGGACCTCTTCGAGGCGGGCCTGGCCGCGCGGCGTCAGCTGGAGCACGACGGCCCGCCCGTCCTCGGGATGCGAGGTGCGCCGGACCAGGCCGGTGTCGACGAGGGGCGCGACCTGGCGGGTCACGGTCGAGGAGTCGATCCCCATGCCCGCGGCGAGCGCCTTGACGCCCATCGGGCCTTCCAGGTCCAGCCGGTTGAGGAGCAGGTACGCGGCCCGGTCCATCGAGTTGCGGACCTGGCCGACGCCGCCGAGACGGGTCTGTTCGGCACGGCGCGCGAACACGGCCACCTGGTGCTGGAGGGCATCGAGGAGACCGGGGTCAAGCGGGGGAGTCATGTCCTGAACTGGGGGCATGGCCGGGGCTCTCTCGTGCGGGTGTCGGTGTGGTGGGGGAAAGAGTACGCGGCTCGGGGGCCATACGTACCGGCGGTGCACAAACCTGTGAACGAGTACCCGGTGCCTCGGGATCCCAACGGCCGCAAGGGGCGTGAGCTGCGAGACTGGAGGTCATGAGCTTCAGTACGTCTGGCCCCTTGCACCACCTCATCCTCGATGACATCCGCGGCGCGCAGAAGATGTTGTCGGGGGTGGCCCGCACCACCGCCATGGAAGGCTCCCGCCACCTGTCGTCGCTGGTGGGCTCCCCGGTCCACCTCAAGTGCGAGAACCTCCAGCGCACCGGTTCCTTCAAATTGCGCGGCGCCTACGTGCGGATCTCCGGGCTGCGTCCCGAGGAGCGGGCGGCCGGGGTGGTCGCCGCGAGCGCGGGCAACCACGCGCAGGGCGTGGCCCTGGCCTCTTCGCTGCTCGGCGTGCACTCGACGGTGTTCATGCCGATCGGAGCTCCGCTGCCGAAGGTCGCCGCGACCCGGCAGTACGGCGCGGAGGTGATTCTGCACGGCACGGTCGTCGACGAGACGATGGCCGCCGCCGAGGCGTACGCGCGCGAGACCGGCGCGGTGTTCATCCACCCCTTCGACCACCCGGACATCATCGCGGGGCAGGGCACGGTGGGCCTGGAGATCCTGGAGCAGTGCCCGGAGGTGCGCACCATCGTGGTGGGCCTCGGCGGGGGCGGGCTCGCGGCCGGGATCGCGGTCGCGGTGAAGGCGCTGCGGCCGGACGTCAGGATCGTCGGGGTGCAGGCGGCGGCCGCCGCCGCGTATCCGCCCTCGCTGGCCGCCGGGCATCCGGTCGCGATCGAAACGGCTGCGACGATGGCCGACGGCATCAAGGTGGGGCGGCCCGGTGACATCACGTTCGCACTGGTCAGCGAGCTGGTCGATGAAGTGCGTACGGTTTCGGAGGACGCCCTGTCCAGTGCGCTGCTGCTCTGCCTTGAGCGGGCCAAGCTGGTGGTGGAGCCGGCCGGGGCGAGCCCGGTGGCGGCGATCCTGACCGAGCCCGAGGCGTTCGGTGGGCCGGTGGTCGCGGTGCTGTCGGGCGGCAACGTGGACCCGCTCCTGATGCAGCGCATCCTGCGGCACGGCATGTCGGCGGCGGGCCGCTATCTGTCGCTGCGGCTTCGTCTGACCGACCGCCCCGGGGTGCTGGCCTCACTGCTCGGGGAATTGTCAGTGCTGGATGCCAATGTTCTCGATGTGAGCCACGTACGGACCGATCCGCGGCTCGGACTCACCGAGGTGGAAGTGGAGTTGCACCTGGAGACGAAGGGCCCGGAGCACTGTGCGGAGGTCGCGTCGGCGCTGCGGGAGGCGGGCTACACCGTCCTGGGCTGAGCCGTGTGCCGCGCGTCGGGCGGCGGCGGGGACCTCCCGGGGATCTGGGGGAAGGCCGTGCGAAATACGGCTGACAGGACGCGATGTATCGCGTTACGGTGTGGCTGCGTACAACGACTGACCGGGTGCCAGTGCCCGGAAAACCTAGGATTTGTCCAGGAAGTCACACCCAAAACTGGGGGTACTCAACATGCCAGGCGCCATCTACGCCGAAGGCCTGGTGAAGACGTTCGGCGATGTCACGGCTCTGGACGGCGTGGACCTTGATGTCCCTGAGGGCACGGTCCTCGGCCTGCTCGGCCCCAACGGCGCCGGCAAGACCACCACCGTGCGCGTCCTGACCACCCTGCTGCAACCCGATCGCGGCAAGGCGGTCGTCGCGGGCATCGACGTCCTCAAGCATCCCAACGAAGTCCGCCGCTCCATCGGGCTGTCCGGGCAGTTCGCGGCCGTCGACGAATACCTCACCGGCCGCGAGAACCTCCAAATGGTCGGCAGGCTCTACCAGATGAACGGCAAGGCCGCGAAGGCGCGGGCGGGCGAACTGCTGGACCGCTTCAACCTGGCGGACGCCGCGGACCGGCCCGCCAAGACCTACTCCGGCGGCATGCGCCGCCGTCTCGACCTCGCGGCCGCCCTCGTGGTCTCGCCGCCCGTCATGTTCATGGACGAGCCGACCACCGGCCTCGACCCGCGCAACCGGCAGCAACTGTGGGAAGTCATACAGGAGTTGGTGGCCGGCGGCACCACCCTGCTGCTCACCACCCAGTATCTGGAAGAGGCCGACCGCCTCGCCCACGACATCTGCGTCGTGGACCACGGAAAGGTCATCGCCCGCGGCAGCTCCGACCAGCTCAAGGCCCGTACCGGCGGCGAGCGCGTCGAAGTCGTCGTCCACCAGGGCGACCAGATCACCCCGGCACGTGAGGTGCTCGCGGGCTTCGGCAAGGGCGTGGTGAAGGTCGAGGAGCACACCCGCCGGCTCACCGTGCCGGTCACCGGCGGCGCCAAACTGCTCGCCGAGGTCATCCGCGAACTCGACACCAGGGGCGTCGAGATCGACGACATCGGCCTGCGCCGCCCGACGCTGGACGACGTCTTCATCTCGCTGACCGGCCACGCGGCCGAGGATGCCAAGGAAGAGGACGAGGGCGCCGACACCCACGACAAGAAGTCCCGGGGCCGCAAGGAGGCCGTCAAGTGAGCGCCATCACCGACACCGTGCCCGCGCCGCGCGCCGACGGCATCGGCGGATCCGTCCGGGACTCGCTCGTGGTCGCCCAGCGGAACCTGATCCGCATGAAGCGGATTCCCGAGATCGTCCTGTTCGGCCTGATCCAGCCGATCATGTTCGTGGTGCTGTTCACCTATGTCTTCGGCGGTTCCATCCAGGTCGGGGGCTCGCTCTCCCAGCAGAGCTACCGCGAGTTCCTGATGGCCGGCATCTTCGCGCAGACCGTCACCTTCGCGACCGCCGGAGCCGGCGCCGGCATCGCCGACGACATGCACAAGGGCCTCATCGACCGCTTCCGCTCGCTGCCCATGGCCCGCGGCGCGGTCCTGACCGGACGCACCCTGGCCGACCTGGCGCAGACCGCCGTGACCCTGGTGGTCCTGGCCGGGGTCGCCCTGCTGATCGGCTGGCGCACCCACAACGGCATCCCGAAGGCGCTCGGCGCGTTCGCGCTGCTGCTCCTGCTCGGGTACGCGTTCTCGTGGATCGGCGCCCTGATCGGTCTCACCGTGCGCACCCCCGAGGCGGCCACCTCCGGTGGGCTCATCTGGCTGTTCCCGCTGACGTTCATCTCCAACGCCTTCGTGGACTCCAACAACCTGCCGACCTTCTTCCGGCACATCGCGGAGTGGAACCCGTTCAGCACCACGGTCCAGGCGGCCAGGGAGCTGTTCGGCAACCTGCCGCCCGGTTTCAAGACCCCGGACGCCTGGCCCATGCAGCACGCGGTCCTCGCTTCCGTGCTGTGGTCGGTGCTGATCCTGCTGGTCTTCCGCACCCTCGCGGTCCGCAAGTACCGGCGGGCAGGCGGCTGATGCCCTGACTCCAGGGGCTCGGGCCACCGCCCGACCCCGTACGGGCACGACGAAGCCCCCGGTCGCTCGAAGGCGGCCGGGGGCCTGGTCGTAGGTGGGGCGGGCGTCAGCCGGTGAAGGGGACGGCCGCGAGGATCTTCACCGATGCCTTCTTGCCGTTGGGCAGCTCGTACTCGGCGTCCTCGCCGACCTTCTTGCCGTTCACGCCCGAGCCGAGCGGCGACTGCGGCGAGTAGGTCTCGATCTCCGTCGAGGCGTACTCCCGCGAGGCCATCAGGAACTCCAGGGTGTCGTCCTCGTCGCCGTCGAAGGCGATCGTGACGAGCATGCCGGGGGCCACCACGCCGTCCGCGGCGGGGGCCTCGCCGACCTTGGCGTGTTCCAGGAGCTGGGTCAGCTGGCGCACCCGGAGCTCCATCTTGCCCTGCTCCTCCTTGGCCGCGTGGTACCCGCCGTTCTCCCGGAGGTCACCCTCCTCACGGGCCGCCGCGATCTTTACGGCGATCTCCGTGCGCGCGGGACCAGACAGGTACTCCAGCTCGGCCTTGAGCTGGTTGTACGCCTCCTGGGTCAGCCAGGTGACGTTGTCGCTGGTCTGGGTCACAGGTGCTCCTCGTCGGTACTGGGAATACAAAGCATCGCCCTACCCACAAGCATGTGCCTTGTCGGGTGGGCGAAACCACGAGCCTAACAATTCCCGTGCCCCAGGGGGAGGACATAAACCGCTAGAACTGCATCAACGCAGGTCAGCAGGGGCGAGTCGTCAACCTTGATCAGTAACTTGAGCAGTACGGGGCCCGATGCGGGCTCAATCGGACTGGCAGCTGACCAGGTCTGCGGCGGTCGCGCGCGAGGTCGTGGTGATCGTGACCACCTTGTCGACCTGCTTGACCGGCTCGTCGAACCGGAAGTCCGCGCGGCCCACGTCGTCACCGCTGGTCCGCTGGGCGCGCAGGGTGCAGGTGCCCTTGGCGTCCTTGTCCTTCACGACTTCCAGGTGCACCTCGACCGAGGTGTCCGAGACCACCTTGAACTTGATCACCTGCGCGGAGAGCGACCGGCCGCCCACGTAGTCGTAACCGATCCAGCCGACAACGCCGAGCAGGACGGCTCCGAGCACCGCGCCGACGATCTTCAGCTTGCGGTCCGCGCGCTCGTCCGCCGAGCGGCCGTAGCGCCCCTGGGGGAGCTGCTCGCGGGCAGCGGCCATGATCGTCCTCCTGCTGGTGGGGCCCCGGAATTTTCCGTCCCCCGATTCGGTCACTATAGAAGCCGCACTTTGCGCCGATCACAGAGGGCGCCGAATTCACTTACTGAGTCACTGAGGATCGAGTCTTGACTGAGCAGCTGCGACTGATGGCCGTCCACGCGCACCCCGACGACGAGTCGAGCAAGGGCGCGGCCACCATGGCGAAGTATGTGTCCGAGGGGGTGGACGTGCTGGTCGTGACCTGCACGGGAGGCGAGCGAGGCTCCATCCTCAACCCCAAGCTCCAGGGCGACAAGTACATCGAGGAGCACATCCACGAGGTCCGCAAGAGGGAGATGGACGAGGCCCGCGAGATCCTCGGCGTCAGCCAGGAGTGGCTCGGCTTCATCGATTCCGGACTGCCCGAGGGCGACCCGCTGCCACCGCTGCCCGAGGGCTGCTTCGCGCTGGAGGACGTGGACGTCGCCGCCGGCCGCCTGGTGCGCTCCATCCGTACGTTCCGCCCGCAGGTCATCACGACCTACGACGAGAACGGCGGCTACCCGCACCCCGACCACATCATGACCCACAAGATCTCGATGGTCGCCTTCGACGGCGCTGGCGACGCGGAAAAGTTCCCCGAGGACGAGTTCGGACCCGTCTACCAGCCGCGGAAGCTCTACTACAACCAGGGCTTCAACAAGCCGCGCACCGTCGCCCTGCACGAGGCGCTGCTCGCCCGCGGCATGGATTCCCCCTACGGCGAGTGGTTGCAGCGCTGGAAGGAGTTCGAGCGCGCCGAACGCACGCTGACCACGCACGTTCCGTGCGCGGAGTTCTTCGAGATCCGCGACAAGGCGCTCATCGCGCACGCCACGCAGATCGACCCCGACGGCGGCTGGTTCCGGGTGCCGCTCGACCTCCAGAAGGAGGTCTGGCCGACCGAGGAGTACGAGCTCGCGAAGTCGCTCGTGGACACTTCCCTCCCCGAGGACGACCTCTTCGCGGGCGTACGCGACAATGCCTGATATGAGCGCAAGCCTGGCAATGACGCACTTGGTCCCGCTGGCCCAAGAACTCGACAACGACAAGGTGACGCCCGGCGTCCTCGGCTTCATCGTCTTCGCGGCCCTGGCCCTGGGCGTGTGGATGCTGATGAAGTCGATGAACCGCCACATGGGCAAGGTCGACTTCGAGGAGACCCCGGAGCCCGACGCGGCCGCCGCCTCCGGACCGGCCAAGGGCGCACCCAAGAGCGTCTAGCCGAGCGGGGTGCCCGGGGGGGCGCCCGCGCCCCCCCCGGGCACCGCTTCACATGCCCGAGGGGCTGTTCTTCGGCGTACCCACCGGCACCCCCATGACCTCCCGCGCGTTCCGGTCCGGGACCATGCCGAGGTGCCAGGCCTGCCAGCCCGCCTCCAGGGAGATGCCGCGCTCCAGCATCAGGGCGAAGGCCTCGGCGCAGTCCTCCAGCTTGCTGTCGCGGAATTCGTGGCGGGCCCGCAGCAGCTGCGCCAGCTCCTCCTGCGCGACCGCCGTGCCGACGTCGACCCCGCCCGCGCCCGCGTACGGCAGCAGCGTGCAGCGCAGGAAGCGCGACCAGTCGCCGCCCCGCCGGTCGTCGTACGAGGCGAACAGCGCTGTCGCCTCGTCGCACAGCGCCAGGGCCGGCCCCGGACGGTTGTTGCCCGCGTCGATCAGCGCCAGCTCCAGACACGTCCAGGCCTCGCCGTGTGCCACCTGGATGCGGTGGAAGTCGGCTCGGGCGTCCACCAGGAGCTGGCGGGCGAAGCCGGAGTTGCGCAGGTTGCCGGTCTGGGCGGCGCGCTGGTCGCGGGTGACCCGGCCCGAGTGGTGGCGGGCGCAGGCGAGCCCGTACACGTCGCGCATCCGCGAGAACATCGTGCGGGCCCGCTCCAGCTCACGCACCGCCTGATCGCGGTCGCCGCGCTCCTCAAGGGCCTGGCCCAGGTAGTACAACGTCCACGCCTCCCCGCGCGCGTCCTCCTGCTCGCGCTGGCGCGACAGCGCCTGGCGCAGCTGGTCGACCGCGGCGGCGGGATCCCCGTCGACCAGCCGGGCGCGGGCCAGCTGCGTCAGCGCCCACGCCTCGCCCCGGCCGTCGCGGGTGCGCCCGTACATGTCGAGCGCGGTACGCAGCTCCTCCTCCGCGCGCGGCACATCGCCCATCCGCAGACACAGCTGGCCGAGCTGGAAGTGCGTCCACGCCTCGCCGTGCAGGGACTCGTTCTCGCGGTGCAGTTCGAGCGCGCCGGCCAGCAGGCTCAGCGCCTCCGACAGGTTGGCCCGGTCGCGCTCCACCGCCGCCAGCGCGTGCAGCGACCAGGCACGGTCGCCGGACAGCTCCTCGTCCGCCTGGAGGCCGATCGCCTCGCGCAGCTTGACCGCCGCCTCCGCGAGGTTGCCCTGGTGGTGCAGCGTGATGCCCAGCGAGCACAGCGCGAGCGCCGCGCCCGCGTCGTGCTGGGCCTCGCGGTACAGGTTGACCACAGAGGACAGCGTGGTGCGCGCGGTGTCCAGCTCGCCGAGCTGGCGGGCCGCGATGCCGGTACGCCACTGCACCGAGCGGACCAGCAGCCCCTGGTCGACGGCCTGCGTCAACTCGCTGATCTCGCCCAGGCGGTAGAGGTCGCCGCGCAGCAGGCAGTAGTCGCACAGCGCGCCCAGCAGGCTGAGCACGGCCTCCTGGTCGACGCCCTCCGCCTGGCGCAGGGCCGCCGTGATGAAGCTCGACTCG
The DNA here is from genome assembly GCF_036231355.1 of Streptomyces sp. NBC_01431. Lineage (NCBI taxonomy): Bacteria > Bacillati > Actinomycetota > Actinomycetes > Kitasatosporales > Streptomycetaceae > Streptomyces > Streptomyces sp. NBC_01431. The sequence goes on along the minus strand of NZ_CP109496.1, from coordinate 3,133,401 downwards.
TCGTCCAGCCAGCGCAGCGCCGCGTCCAGCGAGGCGAAACCGTGCCCGCCGAAGTGGCCCGCGCGCGTCGACATCTTGCCGTCGACCATCCGCCCCACCGCGTCCGCGAGCTCCGCGTAGTTGCGGATCAGCCGCTCCTGCGCGGCCACCCGCTCGGCCGGCTCCTCCTCGTCCGCGAGGCGGGCCTGCGCGAAGGACCGTACGACGTCGTGCAGCCGGTAGCGGCTGCCGCGCACATGGTCGATCAGCCCGGCCGCGGCCAGCGCGGCGAGCTGGCGCTGGGCCTCCTGCTCGTCCGCCGCGAGCAGCGCCGCCGCGGCGGCCGCGCCGAGGGAGGCCCGGCCCGCGAGCGCCAGCCTGCGCAGCAGCCGCCGGGCGGGCTCGGACTGGTCGGTGTAGCGCAGCCACAGGGCCCGCTCGGCGGGCGCCACCGGACCGTACGCCCCGAGGTCCGCGGCCAGCGCCCGCGCCGAACGCGGCCCGAGCGAAGAGCCCGCGATCCGCAGCGCCAGCGGGAGCCCGCCGCACAACTGCCTTACCAGCTCGGTCGATTCGGCGTCGTAGGGACCCGCGTCCTTCTCCTCGGCGGCCTCCCGCAGCAACTCCTCCGCGCCCGCCGCCTCCAGCGGCTCGACGGCCAGCTGGTGCACCCACGCCGGGAAGTCGGCCGGCAGGTCGAGGGGCTTGGATGAGGTGACGAGCACCAGGCCTTCCGAGCGCTCCGGCACCAACGTGCACACCTGCTCGGCATTCTCGGCGTCATCCAGGACGACGGTGACCGCGAGGCCCGTCAGATGCTGGTGGTAGAGCTCGGCGAGGCGGCGCACCTGCTGCTCGGGCGAGGACCTCTCCCGGAACAGCAGCTGCTCGCGCGGCGCGCCGAGCCGGTTCAGCAGGTGAAGCAGCGCCTCACGCGTCGACAGCGGGCCCTCGCCCGACAGGCTTCCGCCGCGCATGTCGACCAGGCAGGCCCCGCGGAACTGGTCGCGCAGCGTGTGCGCGGCCCGCAGCGCGAGGGTGCTGCGGCCGGAGCCCGGCGTGCCGTGCAGCACCACCACCGTCGGGCGGGTCTCCGTCGAGGCGCGGGCCGCCTGCACCCACTGGCCGATCCGCGCCAGTTCCGCGCGGCGGCCCGCGAACGGGCCCTGTGGGTCGGGGAGATGGCCGAACGACTGCTCAAGCACCGACCTGCGGCGGGCCGCCGCGCTCTTGTCCGTGCCGCGCAACTGTGTCGGCACCTTCTTCTGTGCCGGCTTGGCGATCACCGCCCGCTGCTGGTCCAGGAACGGCCGCAGGCCCCGTACCTCAAGCGCGGTCAGCCACTGCAACCGCAACTGCTCAAGTCCGCCCGGCTGGCCGAGTGCCCCGGCCCGCCGGTGCGCGGCCGGCACGTGCGAGGCGGTCACCCTGGCGACCGTCGCCGCGGCCCCGGCCACCGCGACGGCCGCCCCCGCGCCGACCGCGCCACCCGCCCCGACGCCGAGCGCGACATCGAGTGCGACCGCGACCGCCGCTCCAACTCCGCTGGCCAGTAAGCCCGTTGACCCGCCCTCACGCTTGAACCGCTCCCCGAAGGAAAGCTGCCCGGTGGCTGCTTCGTCCAGCGCGTGGGTGTAGGCCGCGTACTCCTCCCCGGCGCTCTGCGCCAGCGAGTCGAGCGCCGCCCGCCCCCGCGAGAGCAGCACGCTCCCGTCGGATCGCCCGCCGGAGCGACGCACCTCTTCCTCCACGGCCCGAACCAACAGCCGCTCGGCCTCGGCCCGATGGCTGTCCCGCATGTGCGTCCCCCTCCGAGAGCTGGTCACTCCTTGCGACTCCAAGTGTCCTGCGTGACGCCCGTCGGCGCGAGGGAGTCCGCGGATCATCTCCCGTGTGGGGGAGGGCCGACCCGTGCCGAACCTCCCGGGCGGCGCCCCGGTGCCGCTCGGTGTCGGACACAGCTGTGCCGCAGGCGGGTCCCGTCGCCCTCGTAGGCGAGGATGGGCCCCATGCCGAATCGCCTGGCCCACGAGACGTCCCCCTATCTCCTCCAGCACGCCGACAACCCCGTCGACTGGTGGCCCTGGTCGCCCGAGGCCTTCGAGGAGGCCCGGGAGCGCGGGGTCCCGGTGCTGCTCAGCGTCGGATACAGCAGCTGTCACTGGTGCCACGTCATGGCGCACGAGTCCTTCGAGGACGAGACCACGGCCGCCTACCTCAACGAGCACTTCGTGAGCGTCAAGGTGGACCGCGAGGAGCGCCCCGACATCGACGCCGTCTACATGGAGGCCGTGCAGGCCGCCACCGGCCAGGGCGGCTGGCCCATGACGGTGTTCCTGACGGCCGACGGCGAACCCTTCTACTTCGGAACCTACTTCCCGCCCGCGCCGCGCCACGGCATGCCGTCCTTCCGGCAGATCCTGGAAGGCGTGAAGGCGGCCTGGACCGGTCGCCGGGACGAGGTGGGCGAGGTCGCGGGCAAGATCGTACGAGACCTGTCGTCCCGCGAACTCGCCCACTCCGGCACCGGGCTGCCCGGCGAGGCCGAACTCTCCCAGGCCCTGCTCGGTCTCACCCGCGACTACGACGAACAGCACGGCGGGTTCGGCGGCGCGCCCAAGTTCCCGCCGTCGATGTCCCTCGAATTCCTGCTGCGCCACTTCACGCGCACCGGCGCGGAAGGCGCCCTCCAGATGGCCGCCGACAGCTGCGAGGCGATGGCTCGCGGCGGCATCTACGACCAGCTCGGCGGCGGCTTCGCCCGCTACTCGGTCGACCGTGCCTGGGTGGTGCCGCACTTCGAGAAGATGCTCTACGACAACGCCCTGCTGTGCCGCGTGTACGCGCACCTGTGGCGGGCCACCGGGTCCGAGCTCGCGCGGCGGGTCGCGTTGGAGACCGCCGACTTCATGGTGCGCGAGCTGCGGACCAACGAGGGCGGGTACGCCTCCGCGCTGGACGCCGACAGCGATGACGGGACCGGGCGGCACGTGGAGGGGGCGTTCTACGTGTGGACGCCCGCCCAGCTCGCCGAGGTGCTGGGTGAGCGGGACGGGCAGGCCGCCGCCCGGCACTTCGGGGTGACCGAGGAGGGGACCTTCGAGGAGGGCGCCTCGGTCCTTCAACTCCCGCCGGATGGAGGGCCGTTGGACACTTCCGTACGGGAGCGGCTCCTCGCGGCGCGCGAGTTGCGCGAGCGGCCGGGGCGCGACGACAAGGTGGTCGCGGCCTGGAACGGCCTGGCGATCGCGGCGCTCGCCGAGACCGGCGCGCTCTTCGACCGGCCGGACCTGGTCGAGCGCGCGACGGAGGCCGCGGATCTGCTCGTACGGGTCCACATGGACGCCCACGCCCGGCTCACCCGCACCTCCAAGGACGGCCGGGCCGGCCTGAACGCGGGGGTGCTGGAGGACTACGGCGACGTCGCCGAGGGCTTCCTCGCGCTCGCCGGGGTGACGGGGGAGGGGGTCTGGCTGGAGTTCGCCGGGTTCCTGCTCGACATCGTCCTCGACCAGTTCGTCGGCGAGCGGGGGGCGCTGTACGACACCGCGCACGACGCGGAGAAGCTCATCCGGCGGCCGCAGGACCCGACGGACAACGCGACCCCCTCGGGGTGGACGGCCGCGGCCCAGGCCCTGCTCTCGTACGCGGCGCACACCGGCTCCGAGGCGCACCGCAGTGCGGGGGAGGGGGCGTTGGGGGTCGTCAACGCGCTCGGGCCGCGGGCGCCGCGGTTCATCGGGTGGGGGCTCGCCGCCGCCGAGGCGCTGCTCGACGGGCCGCGTGAGGTGGCGGTGGTGGGGGCGTCCACCGATCCGCGGACCTCGGCGTTGCACCGGACGGCGCTGCTCTCGTCCGCTCCGGGGGCGGTGGTCGCGGTGGGGGCGCCGGACAGTGAGGAGTTCCCGCTGCTGGCGGGGCGGCCGCTCGTGGACGGGGGGCCCGCCGCGTACGTGTGCCGACGGTTCACCTGTGACGCGCCCGTCACCACGCCGGAGGAGCTGGCCCAGGCGCTGGGTTAGCCCCCACGTACAGCCCGCGGTCGACAGGGGGTTGGGGGCCCGGCCCCCTAACTCCCGCCCAGGGACAGGCCTGTGTCGAGGGTCGTCATGGTTCGGGCGATCAGCTCCAGGAGGTCGTCCCGGTGGCCCCGTTCCGCCCAGTACACCGTCGTCTCGTGGAGCGCGCCCAGAACCGCCATCGCGAAGACGCGGACCTCCAGGTCCACCTCCGGGCGGCCGGTGCGTTGCGCGAGGACCTCGCACAGAAGACGGCTGGTGTCGGCCACCGACTCCATCATGCGGGCCCGCAGCGCCGGGACCTCGGCGATCAGCCGGGTGCGCTGGAGCGTTTCGTCGCGGTCGTGCAGCAGCGAGAGCCGGACCCCCTCGGTGATGACGTGCCGCAGCGATTCCAGCGGAGGTTCGGCGGCGGGCCGGGCGCGCATCAGCTCCACCATGACCGGGTCGAACTCGTCGGTCAGGACGATGTCTTCCTTGGTGGGGAAGTACCGGAAGACCGTGGACTGCGAGACCTCCGCCGCCTCCGCGATCTGCTCGACCGTCGTGGCCTCGTATCCCTGCTCCGTGATCAGCGCGTAGGTGGCCCGGCGGATCGCGGTGCGGGTCTTGATCTTCTTGCGTTCCCGCAGGCTCAGTTGGGGCTGGAGGCTCTGCGCGAGGGTGCCGAGGGGGGTGGCGCTGGGGCGGGAGGTGGCGGCCATGTCGTCATTGTCGGGCATCGCACGGGGCGTGGGGCACGCCGCCGGACGCCGGCGCCCGGCCGGTCGGGGCCGCAAGCGCCGGGTGCGCGAAGGGCCCCCGCAACGCGCCCTTTCGCGCGGGCCCTTCGAGGTCATCCGTGCTGGTAGGCCACCAGGGAGATGCCGACGTAGTGCACGACGAAGGCGGCGAGGGTCAGTGAGTGGAACACCTCGTGGAAGCCGAAGAAGCGCGGCGACGGGTTCGGGCGCTTCATCCCGTAGATGACGCCGCCCGCGCTGTAGAGCAGCCCGCCCACGATCACCAGGACGAGCACCGCGATGCCGCCGGTCCGCATGAAGTCGGGCAGGAAGAAGACGGCCGCCCAGCCCATCGCCAGGTAGCAGGGGGTGTAGAGCCAGCGCGGGGCGCTGATCCAGAACACCCGGAAGACGATGCCGGCTCCGGCGGCCGCCCACACCGCCCACAGCAGGACGCGGCCGGTGGAGCCGGGCAGCAGGAGCAGCGTGAGCGGGGTGTAGGTGCCCGCGATGATCAGGAAGATGTTGGCGTGGTCGAGGCGGCGCAGGATGGCCTCGCCGCGCGGGCCCCAGTTGCCCCGGTGGTAGAGGCCGCTGACGCCGAAGAGCAGGCAGGCGGTCAGCACGTAGATTCCGCAGGCGATCCGGGCCTTGGTGGAACCCGCCAGGGCGGTCAGTACCAGGCCCGAGATCAGTACGGCGGGGAACATTCCCGCATGCAGCCAGCCGCGCAGCTTCGGCTTCACCTGTTGTGTCACCGGGTCGATAGCCGGTGCCATCACCTGATCAGTCATGGTCCGAATGCTACCTACGGACCCGTAGGTTACGGATAGGTACGGCGTGTTACGCAGCGTCCGTTGGTCATCCGGTAAGTGAACGGCAAATGGCTGTTAAGGAGGCGGTAAGTGGTGATGCTCACGTGAGAGGCCCCCTGGACATATGGGCGAACGGCGCGGAAGATCAGATGAGTGCGGTCGGCACCGGATGAGCGCCAACAGGAACCAAGGGGTCAAGCATCCGGGTCGCAGCCCCCACGGGGCGGCAATGAAGAAGTACGTCAAACCCGTCCAAAGACCCTCATCAAGGAGCGATCGTGGCGCGCGATATCGCGGCTCCCCTCTCAGCCCCCACCAAGCACCAGGAACTGATCTCGTGGGTCAACGAGATCGCGGAACTGACCCAGCCGGACAACGTGGTCTGGTGCGACGGATCCGAGGCCGAGTACGAGCGCCTGTGCGGGGAGCTCGTCGCCAAGGGCACCTTCAAGAAGCTCGACGAGGCCAAGCGCCCCAACTCGTACTACGCCGCCTCCGACCCGCGTGACGTCGCCCGGGTCGAGGACCGTACCTTCATCTGCTCCGAGAAGGAGCAGGACGCGGGCCCGACCAACCATTGGAAGGCCCCCGCCGAGATGAAGGACGTCTTCGCGGGCGAGAAGGGGATCTTCCGCGGCTCGATGCGCGGCCGCACGATGTATGTCGTCCCGTTCTGCATGGGTCCGGTCGGCTCGCCGCTCTCCGCGATCGGCGTCGAGATCACCGACTCCGCCTACGTCGCCGTCTCGATGCGCACCATGACCCGCATGGGACAGCGCGTCCTGGACGAGCTCGGCACCGACGGCTTCTTCGTCAAGGCCGTCCACACCCTCGGCGCGCCGCTGGCCGAGGGCGAGGCGGACGTGCCGTGGCCCTGCAACACCACCAAGTACATCTCGCACTTCCCCGAGTCGCGCGAGATCTGGTCCTACGGTTCGGGCTACGGCGGCAACGCCCTGCTCGGCAAGAAGTGCTACGCGCTGCGCATCGCCTCCGTCATGGCGCGCGACGAGGGCTGGCTCGCCGAGCACATGCTCGTCCTGAAGCTGACCCCGCCGCAGGGCGAGCCGAAGTACGTCACCGCGGCCTTCCCGAGCGCCTGCGGCAAGACCAACCTCGCCATGCTGGAGCCGACGATCCCCGGCTGGAAGGTCGAGACGATCGGCGACGACATCGCCTGGATGCGGTTCGGCGAGGACGGCCGGCTGTACGCGATCAACCCCGAGGCCGGTTTCTTCGGCGTCGCGCCCGGCACCGGTGAGCACACCAACGCCAACGCCATCAAGACGCTGTGGGGCAACTCCGTCTTCACCAACGTCGCGCTGACCGACGACGGCGACGTGTGGTGGGAGGGCATGACCGAGACGGCGCCCGCGCACCTCACGGACTGGAAGGGCAACGACTGGACGCCCGCGTCCGACACCCCGGCCGCCCACCCCAACGCCCGCTTCACCGTGCCGGCCGGGCAGTGCCCGACCATCGCGCCGGAGTGGGAGGACCCCAAGGGCGTGCCGATCTCGGCGATCCTCTTCGGCGGCCGCCGCGCCTCCGCGGTGCCGCTGGTCACCGAGTCCTTCGACTGGAACCACGGGGTCTTCCTGGGTGCGAACGTCGCCTCGGAGAAGACCGCCGCGGCCGAGGGCAAGGTCGGCGAGCTGCGCCGCGACCCGTTCGCGATGCTGCCGTTCTGCGGCTACAACATGGGCGACTACATGGCCCACTGGGTCAAGGTCGGCGAACGCGCCGCGGCAAAGGGGGACGCCGCCAAGCTGCCGAAGATCTACTACGTGAACTGGTTCCGCAAGAACGACGCGGGCAAGTTCGTGTGGCCCGGCTTCGGCGAGAACAGCCGCGTCCTGAAGTGGATCGTGGAGCGCCTTGAGGGCAAGGCCGAGGGCGTCGAGACCTCCATCGGCATCCTGCCGACGAAGGAGTCCCTCGACACCGACGGCCTGGACCTGCCGGAGGCCGACCTGGAGTTCCTGCTCAAGGTCGACACCGAGGTCTGGCGCGAGGAGGCGGCGCTGGTGCCCGAGCACCTCAACACCTTCGGCGACCACGCGCCCAAGGAGCTGTGGGACCAGTACCGCGCGCTGGTCTCCCGCCTGGGCTGACCGCCCACCCCCGAACACCCCCCGGTCGCGGCCGGCCGCCTGTGCTGGTGCGGCCGTGGCCGGGGGCCTCGCGGCGGGCCGGACCGACGTCCGCCCTGACCTGTGGGGTCATCCCCCGACCCGCCGCGTGCCGACCGGCCCCCGGAGTCCCCTCACGGCTCCGGGGGCCGGTCGCGTTGCGGGGCGGCGCGAAGGGGGACGACCGCACGGTCCGTGGCGTACCGGCCCCTCGGCAGCTCAGGGGTGAACATGCCCATGTCGCAGGCGGCGGCGGGGAGTTGCTCGACACGGGACGGGCGGGGGCCGCGCGCCGTCTTCCAGGAGGCGCCCTGGCGGGGCAGGTGGAACAAGGGCTCCCGGTCCGCGGACCTCCACGGCTCGCGGACCGGGGCCGATCAAGGGCCGCTCAGGAGGCGGCGGTGAGGGTGCCGGCGGCGGCGTGCGCGTCCATGCGCTCGGCCGCGAGGATCGCGGCGGCGGTGTCCGCGCGCGAGGCGGCGACGACCAGGGCGCGGCCCGCGAGCGCGTGGGCGCGGGCGTGCAGGGCGTCGGCGTCGGCACGGCTGAGCCCGGCGTGACGGACCGGCGGCAGACCGCCGCGCAGCCGGGCGACCTGCCGTGCGATGGCGTCCCCGGCTTCGGTGAGCCCGAGCTCGTCGGTGACGGCGAGCAGCGCGGAGAGGTGTCCGGCGAGCTGGATGTCCAGCTCCTCCTCGCGGGAGCGGTGCGGGATGCGGGCGCTGTCGGCGGCCACCGTGTGGACCGACTTGGTCCGGATCGGTTCGTACATGGGATGGCCTCCTGGGTGTCTCAGGAAGCCATCCTAGCTTAGATTCTGTCTAAAGTTGAGTCGGGCCCAGAATGTGGTACACGGCTTGCTACATCTGGCTGTAGCCGTCGAGGAACGTCCCGATCCGGGTCACCGCGTCCGCCAGGTCCTTCGCGGAGGGCAGCGTGACGATCCGGAAGTGGTCCGGCTCGGGCCAGTTGAAGCCGGTCCCGTGGACCACCATGATCTTCTCCGCGCGGAGCAGGTCCAGGACCATCTGACGGTCGTCCTTGACCTTGTAGACGTTCGGGTCGAGCCGCGGGAAGAGGTACAGCGCGCCCTTCGGCTTGACGCAGGTGACGCCGGGGATCTGCGTGAGCAGTTCGTACGCCGTGTCCCGCTGTTCGAGCAGCCGCCCGCCCGGCAGCACCAGCTGCTCGATCGACTGCCGGCCGCCGAGCGCGGTGGCCACAGCGTGCTGGGACGGCATGTTCGCGCACAGCCGCATGTTGGCGAGGATGGTCAGGCCCTCGATGTACGAGGACGCGTGGGCCTTCGGCCCGCACACCGCGAGCCAGCCGGAGCGGTATCCCGCCACCCGGTAGTTCTTCGAGAGGCCGTTGAACGTGAGGACCATCAGGTCCGGCGCGATCACCGCGGTCGGAGTGTGGGTGGCCCCGTCGTACAGGATGCGGTCGTAGATCTCGTCGGAGCAGACGACCAGGTTGTGGCGGCGGGCGATCTCGGTCAGACCGCGCAGCATCTCGTCGTCGTACACCGCACCCGTCGGGTTGTTCGGGTTGATGATGACGATGGCCTTGGTGCGGTCGGTGACCTTGCGCTCGATGTCGGCGAGGTCGGGCATCCAGTCGGCCTGCTCGTCGCAGCGGTAGTGCACGGCGGTGCCGCCCGCGAGCGAGACGGAGGCGGTCCACAGCGGGTAGTCCGGGGCCGGGACCAGCACCTCGTCGCCGTCGTCGAGCAGCGCCTGCATCGACATCTGGATGAGCTCGGAGACGCCGTTGCCGAGGTAGACGTCCTCGATGTCGAGCTCGATGCCCTTGGTCTGGTAGTGCTGCATCACCGCGCGGCGCGCGGACAGCAGGCCCTTCGCGTCGCCGTACCCGTGCGCCCCCGCCAGGTTGCGGAGGATGTCCTCCAGGATCTCCGGCGGGCACTCGAAGCCGAACGCCGCGGGGTTGCCCGTGTTCAGCTTGAGGATGCGGTGGCCCTGCGCCTCCAGGCGCATGGCCTCCTCAAGAACCGGGCCCCGGATCTCGTAACAGACATTGGCGAGCTTCGTCGACTGGATCACCTGCATGACGGCAACCTTACGGGCGGGTTTCGCCGGGTGCCTCGGCTTTACGCCGGGCGGCCGTGCGGGGGAGTTGGTGCCGGCTTCCATCGCAATGTGCGGGTTGCCCTCGGGGCAGGGGAAGGGCGGGTGGCGGGGGTCGTGGGGCTTGGATGTTGGGTGCCGGGGCCCTGGGGATGAGATCTTCCCCACCCCGCCCCTTTGGCGTGACGCTTCGCGGCTTCCCCCGGGTGCCGGGCGCTGACTCCGGCCCCCGCTCCTCAGTCGCCGCCGGGACCGGATCCGGCCGCCGACCGGGGTTGTTCGCTGCCCGCCGCCAGTGCCGCCACCCCCGTCAGCCACCCCAGCACCAGCCCCCACACCGCCCCGAAGGCCGCGCCCACCACCACGTACCCGACCCACCCCGCCGGGCCCGACTCGACCATGCGGGCGGTGACCATACCGCGCCACGCTCCGGCCGCCGCCGCTCCCGCGATCAGGGCGGTCCAGCCGGCCAGGAGCCGGCGCAGGCGGCCCGCTCGCCGGTGGCGGCGTACGTGGCGGCGCACGCGCACCACCGCCACCGCCACCAGGACCGCCACCGCGAAGTCCTCGCACAGCAGTGGCGTCCACCCCGTACTTCCGAACGGCACCGCGCGCAGCGCGGGCAGCGCGAACGGCACCCCCAGTGCGCTCGGCACCAAGGTCATCCCCTCGTGCGCGGTGAAGGCGGTCCGCAGCGGGGTGAGGCCGAGGAGCAGTGCGAGCAGCAGGCAGACTCCGGCGACGGCAGCCGCCGCCCGCTCGATTCCGGGCAGACGCATGGCCGGACCCTAGGGCACGCGGAGGCTGTTGAGAAGATGCTGAACAATGCTCAACTAAGGCCGTGAACAGGGGTGTTGAATGACGGAGGGAGCGTTTAGGGTCCCGCCATGCGGCAATGGCGGGCGATCGGGTGGACGGTGACGGGTGCGGTCGTGGCGATGGCCGCAGCCCTCCTCGTGGCGGTCGGGCCGCCGCAGGCCCCGCCCGTGCGCACGGCGGCCGGTCACCGCTGGATCACCGACGACCAGGGCCGCGCCCTCGTCCTGACCGGCCTGAACACCGCGAGCAGCGCCAAGTCCCGCCCCGACGGCCTCCCCTGGATCAAGGAGGCCGACGTGCAGCGCGAGGCGGACGAGCTCGGGTCCGACTTCGTACGCCTGCTGATCCAGTGGCGGAACGTGGAGCCGCGGCCCGGCGAGTACGACGACCACTACCTGGCGCAGGTCGCCGAGCGCGTGCGCTGGTACGGGGCGCGCGGCTACCACGTGATGCTCGACATGCACCAGGACGTCTACGGCCCCGCCGTCAAGGGCAACGGCGCGCCCGCGTGGGCGACCGAGGCGGAGGGGCTGCCGGTCGCCGCGCAGGGGCAGTGGGAGCTGACGTACCTGGAGCCGGGGACGGTGCGGGCCTTCGACAACTTCTGGGGCAACCGCACGGCGAGCCGTGATCTGCGCGGGCACTACGCCGCCGCCTGGGCCCATGTCGCCCGCCGCTTCGCCGACGACCCCGCCGTCCTCGGCTACGACCTGATGAACGAGCCCTTCGGCGGCAGCGTCCAGGGCCCCGCCTTCGAAGCGGGCCCGCTCGCCGCCCTCTACCGGCAGACCATCACCGCGATCCGCGCGGTCGACGCCGGCTCCTGGATCTTCGTGGAACCCGAGGCCGTCAGCGCCAACTGGGGCCTGCCGAGTGCCCTTCCGTACCTCACGGACCCCCGCGGCGACGGCGGCGCGGCACGGATCGCGTACGCGCCCCACCTCTACCCCCTCCCGATGGACCTCGGCGCCGGCTACACCGGCGACGCCGCGAGGTGGGTGGACCGGACGCTCGCATCCTGGCGCGAGCAGACCGAGAAGACCGCCCGCCGCCTCGGCGCCCCCGTCCTCATCGGCGAGTACGGACTCGACATCACGCTGCCCGGCGCGCCGCGCTATGTCGCCAAGGTGCGGGCCATGGCCGAGGACATGGGCGCGGGCACCGCCTACTGGTCCAACGACCCCGGATCCTGGGCCCCTTGGGACCAGAGCCTCAGGCCGACCCCGCTGCTCCCGGTCCTCGACCGGCCGCAGCCGAGGGCGATCGCGGGAGACCCCCTCTCGTACGCCTGGGACGCGTCGGCCCGCACCCTGTCGGTGAGCTGGCGCCCGAAGGACGGCGTGCGCGGCGACACCGAGGTGTACCTGCCCGCCCGCGACTTCCCCCGCGGTGGCGTCGTGGAGGGCGCGAGCGCGGGCTTCTGGGATGCCAAGTCCCGGATCCTGCACATCACTTCGGGTGGCGCGGGCCCGCAGGGCGTCTCGGTGCGGATCCGCCCCAAGGCCTGACCGAAAAGCCGTGGGACGGGTATTGAGCCATCCGCGCCGGCGCGGTGTTGTGCCGCGCGCGGGGCTCTTCCTAGCGTGCTCGACGTCCGCCCCGCACGTTCCCCAGGAGGCAGTCGCATGACCGACCGGGCCCGTGGACGGCTGCGCTGGCGAGAGCTGCTGGCCGCCGCGCAGCACGAGTACGACGCGCCGGCTCCGCACTACGACAGGGTGATCGAGCTCCTCGACCACGTGGTCGGGGCCGCCGTCGACCCGGCCGCCGTGCCCGCCGCGACCCTGCGCAGCGCGAAGGCCCTCCAGGCCCTGGCGCTCACCCAGCTCGCCTACTCCGCCGACTACGGGCCGCTGCGCACCGTCTACCTGACCGCGGCCCGTGCCCTGTCCACGGCATCCCTCAGCGCGCCCCGCCCGTACGCCGTACCGAACGGCCGGCCAGGACGCCGGTCCGCCTGCCGTCCTTGATGACGAACTTCCCGTCGATCAGGACGTACGGGATGCCGACCGGCAGGGTGCGCGGGGAGTCGAAGGTGGAACCGGCGGCGACGGTCTCCGGGTCGAAGAGGACGAGGTCCGCGCGGTAGCCCTCGCGGACCAGGCCCCAGTCGGGCAGCCGCAACCGGGCGGCGGGCCGGCCCGTGAGGTGCGCGACCATCTCCTCCAGCGCAAGGATCCCCAACTCCCGTGAGTAGTGCCCGAGATAGCGCGGGAACGTGCCGTACGCGCGCGGGTGGGGCTTGTCCCCCTGGAGGATGCCGTCGCTGCCGCCGGTGTGCACCGGGTGCCGCATGATCGTCCGGACGTTCTCCTCGTGGCCGACGTGCTGGAGGATGGTCGAGCCGAGCCCGTCCTCGATGAGCAGCCGGCGAGCGGTGGCCCAGGGCGCCTCTCCGCGCAGGGCGGCGGACCGGGCGACGGTCTTGCCGACGCAGCCCACGAGCCCGGGGTGGCTGACGCCGGAGATCTCGATCGCGCCCCAGTCGATGGGCACCCCGTGACACCCGTCCGCACCGACCGCCTCCATGTGGTGCCGGATGCGCTCGGCGGTGTCGTCGTCCTGGAGCCGCGCGAGAACGGCCTCGGGTCCGCCGACACTCGCCCAACTGGGCAGCATCGCCACGAGGGTTGTGCATCCGGGGGTGTACGGATACGTGTCGAGTGTGATGTCCGCCCCGGCGGCCAGCGCCTTGTCGAGCAGCGCGAGCAGCTCGGGCGCCCGGCCCTTGTTCACACCGAAGTTCATGGTGGCGTGGGCGAGGTGCAGGGCGCACCCGGCCTCGTGGGCCAGCCGCACCATCTCCTCGTACGCCTCCAGGGCGCCGGCGCCGTAGGAGCGGTGATGGGGGCAGTAATAGCCGTCGTAGCGCGCGACGACGCGGCACAGTTCGGTCAGCTCGGCGTCGCGGGCGTACATGCCCGGGGTGTACGTCAGCCCGGACGACATGCCGACCGCGCCCTGCTCCAGCCCCTCGGCCACCAACTGGCGCATGCGGTCGAGCTCTTGGGGGGTCGCGGGCCGGTCGTCCCAGCCGACGGCGTGCATCCGCACGGTGCCCTGCGGGACGAGGTAGGCGGCGTTGACGGCGATGCCCCGGTCCAGGCGGTCGAGGTACTCGCCGACGGTGCGCCAGTCGAAGTCGATGTCGCTGCCGTCGCCGTTCCATCCGGTGATGGCTTTGCGTACCTCGGCGAGAGTGCGGTCGTCGACGGGCGCGTACGAGAGCCCGTCCTGCCCCAGTACCTCCAGGGTGACCCCCTGGGCGGCCTTCGCGCTGTGGTCCGGGTCGCGGAGCAGGGCGAGGTCGGAGTGGGCGTGCATGTCGATGAACCCGGGGGCGAGGGCGAGTCCGTGCGCGTCGAGCGTGCGGGTGGCGGTGAGCGGGGGCTGGCCGGCGCCCCGGATCGCGGCGATCCGGCCGTTGTCGATGCCGATGTCCGCGGGGTAGGAGGGAGCGCCGGTGCCGTCGATGACGCGGGTGCGCTTGATGACCAGGTCCATGGGGTGGCTCCCTCTCGGTGATACGGCTGCTTGTGGTTCCGTCCCGGGAGAGTGGGCTCAGCCGAATCGGGCCTCTCCGGCGTGTGAGGAGCGGGGCCCGGGACGGAGCCCCGGGCGGGGGCGTCCCCGGCTCAGAAGAACGTGCGGATGTAGTCCGACACCACCCCGTCCTCCTCCACGAGAGGGATCAGCGCCCACTTGTCGAACACCGTGCACGGGTGCGAAAGCCCCAGCCCCACCCAGTCGCCCACGGCCAGTGGGACCCCCTCCCGCGTCCGCAACCAGCCGTGCTGATCGGACAGCCCCGTCACCGTGACCCCCTCCGCCGGGCGCACCGCCCCCGTCACCCCGTCCCGTACGACCTGCGCCTCGGGCAGATCCAGGTCGTACGCCGCGTCCCGCTTGCCCGCGTTCACGAAGGCCTGTGTGGGGGAGGGCCGCGAGACGACCTGCGCCCAGAGCCGGAAGGCGGGCTGGAGCGAGCCCTCGTCGGGGACCCGGTTGAAGGGGGTCAGCTTCCGGTAGTGCCCGGAGTCGTGCGAGACGTAGGCACCGGAGCGCAGCAACTTCAGTACGGGAAGGGAGAGTTGGGGTACTTCCGCGAAGGACTCCGCCACCGTGTCGAACCACGCGGAGCCACCCGCGCTGAGCACGATCTCGTCGAGCCCCGCGAACCGCCCGGCCCGGTCGAAGCCGACGGCCAGCGAGACGAGGCGGTCGAGGTAGGCGCGCACCCGCTCCGGGTCGGCCCCCGGCACCTCGCCCTCGTACCCCGCCACCCCGACGAGCCGCAGGGTGGCCGCGCCCGCCACCGCGTCCGCGACCGCCGCGCCCTGTTCGGCCGTGCGCACCCCGGTGCGCGCGCCATCGCCCGCGGCGAGTTCCACCACCACGTCCACCGGCCGCGCCGTGCCGCGCAGCGCCGAGTCCATCAGCTCGACACCGCGTACGGAGTCGACGTAGCAGATGAAGTGGAACTCCGGGTCCCGCGCCAGCTCCCCGGCGATCCAGGCCAGCGCGGCGGGATCGACCAGTTCGTTGGCGAGGAAGACCCGCCGCGTCCCGAACTCCCTTGCCACCCGCACCTGGTGGGGCACCGCGAGGGTGATTCCCCAGGCGCCGCGCTCGACCTGGCGGGCGAAGAGCTGCGGCGCCATCGTCGTCTTGCCGTGCGGCGCGAAGGCCAGCCCGTGGCGTTCGGCGTACGTCTCCAGGAGGGCGAGGTTGTGCTCGACCGACTCGGCGGACAGCGCGAGGACCGGCGTGGTGAAGCCGCCGGTGAACAGGTTGCGGCGTTCGGCGGCCAGCTCGGCGACGGTCAGCCCCTCCGCGTCCGGCGGGAGCCCCTTGAAGCGGTGGTCGACGCGTTCGGTGCCCAGCTTCTTGAGCCGGTGGACCCGCTGTTCGCGATCGGTGGCTGCCACGGAAACCTCGCCCTCCTCGAAGCCGTTGCATTATTTGCAACGGCCATTGCGTGTGCCGCTCAATGCTGTCTAACATCCGGGCCAACGCCCGGTCAATGGCCGGTCCAGGCCGCCCACCAGCGAGGAGCCAGAAGTGACCATCGCAGCCCCGGCCGCCGCCGACAGCGCCGGTGATGTCGACGTCGTCTGCCTCGGCGAGTCCATGGTCACCTTTCTGCCCACCCGGCCGGGCCGCCTCGCCGATGTGCCCGCCTTCGAGCGGACGATCGGCGGCGCCGAGTCCAACGTGGCGTGCGCGCTGGCCGCGGCCGGGCACACGGTGAAGTGGGTGAGCCGGGTCGGCGCGGACGGCTTCGGCGACCATCTGGTCGCGGCGATCGGAGGGTACGGGGTCGATGTGAGCGCGGTGCGCCGGGACCCGGTGCGGCCGACCGGCATCTACTTCCGCACCGCCGACGACCGGGCCGCCGGGGGCCACGAGGTCCTCTACTACCGGGCCGGGTCCGCCGCTTCCGCGATGTCGTCGGCCACCGTGCCGCTGCGGGACCTGTGGGCCGGACGCATCCTGCACCTCTCCGGCATCACCGCCGCCCTGTCCCCCGACTGCCTCGCCCTGATGCGCGACCTCGCCGTCCGCCGCCCCGCCCGGCCCCTCCTCTCGTTCGACGTCAACCACCGGCCGGGGCTGTGGCGGGACCGGATGGGGGCGGGGGTGCTGCTTGAGCTGGCCCGGGGGGCCGACGTCGTCTTCGTGGGGGAGGACGAGGCGCAGGAGGCGTGGGGGCTGCGTGGAGCCGAGGCCATCCGGGCGGCGCTGCCCGAGCCGGGCGTGGTGGTGGTGAAGCGGGGGGTCGCCGGGGCGACCGTGTTCGCGCGGGAGGGCGCCCCCACCCCGCCCCTTCCCGAGCCCCTCCGGGAGGCGGGTGCCGAGTGCGGGCCCTCGCCGGCGGCGGCACCCGGGGACGCGCGCTCCTCGAACACCGGGTCCGCGCGGCTGGGCCCTGCGCTCGACGGCGACGCCCATTACTTCGTCCCCTCCCTCCGCGTCGATGTCGTCGCCCCCACCGGCGCCGGCGACGCCTTCGCCGCCGGGTTCCTCTCGGGGACCCTGCGCGGGCTGCCCGTGCCGGCGCGGATCCGGCACGGGCACCTCATGGCCGCCGCCGTGCTCACCGTGCCCGGTGACCTCACCGCGCCCGCCCCGCGCGCGCACGCCGACCGGCTTGTCGGCCTGGACGACGACGCCTGGGGGAGACTGCGTGTCGGCCCCGGGTGGACGGGGGACGACCAGGAGGTACGTACGTCATGAGCCAGACCGTCGACCGCGCGCTGAGCATCCTGCCGCTGCTCGCCCAGGGGCCCGCCGACCTCGGGCAGGTCGCAGACCGGCTCGGGGTGCACAAGTCCACCGCCCTGCGCCTGCTGCGCACCCTGCACGAGCACGGGCTGGTCTACCGCCAGGAGGACCAGCGCTACCGGCTCGGCGCCCGTCTCTTCGCGCTCGCGCAGGAGGCGATCGAGAACCTGGACGTACGGGAGATCGCGCACCCCCACCTCGTCGCGCTCAACGAGCGGATCGGGCACACCGTCCACCTGGCCGTGTACGAGGAGGGCGAGGTGCTCTACATCGACAAGGTGGAGAGCCGCTACCCGGTCCGGATGTACTCGCGGATCGGCAGGCCCGTCGCGATCACCGTCGCCGCGGTGGCGAAGCTGCTCCTCGCCGACCTTCCCGAGGCCGAGCGCCGCACCGTCGCGGAGAAGCTCGACTACCCCACCTACACGTCCCGTTCGACGCCCAACGCGGCCGCCTTCCTCAAGGAGCTGGCCGCGGTGCGCGAACAGGGCTGGGCCACCGACCTCGGTGGCCACGAGGAGTCCATCAACTGCGTCGCGGCGCCCGTCCGCGGGGCGGACGGACGGGTCGTCGCCGCCATGTCGGTCTCCGCGCCCAACGTCGTCGTCACCGCCGAGGAACTCCTCGCCCTGCTCCCGCAGGTGCGCCGCACCGCGGAAGCGGTCAGCCGCGAGTACTCCGGAAGCCCCGTCAACTCCACACAGGGTTCCACCCGCCCCAACCACCCCCATGAGGACACAAGTTCATGACTGAGAAGACCGCCATCACCCCCTCCACGCACACCACGCCGCCCGCCAGGTTCTCCCACGGCGTCAGGAAGGGGAACATCCTCCAGGTGGCCGGGCAGGTCGGGTTCCTGCCCGCGGTGGCGGGGCAGGCGCCCACCCCGGCCGGTCCCACCCTGCGCGAGCAGACCCTCCAGACCTTCGCCAACGTCAAGGCGATCCTGGAGGAGGGCGGCGCGAGCTGGGACGACGTGATGATGATGCGCGTCTACCTCACCGACGTGGACCACTTCGCGGAGATGAACGAGATCTACAACGCGTACTTCGAGGAGCAGGGCCTGAAGGCCCCCGCCGCCGCCCGCACCACCGTCTACGTCGGTCTGCCCAAGGGCCTCCTCATCGAGATCGACGCCCTGGCCGTTCTGGACGCGTAACCCCGGACCCCTTGAAGGAAATCCCGCCGCAGTGCCCTTAGCCCCACCGCTCGACCCGCCGCACGGTGCGGCGCCCCGGACCGCCGGGGTGCCGTGCCGCGGTCCCCCCTGCCCCGGAACCCCCCTGCTGCACAACGGAGTTGGCACATGTTGTTCCAAGCTGTCGCGGCCGCCGCCCCACCACAACCCGTCCACACGGGCGGCATCCTCCCCCTCATCGGCGGCACCGCCGGTCTGCTGACCGTCGCCGTCCTCGGGATCGCCCTCCTCCTCTTCCTGATCATCAAGGTCAGGCTCCAGCCGTTCGTGGCCCTGCTCGCCGTCTCCATAGCCGTCGGCCTCGGCGCGGGCCTGTCGGTCACCGAACTCTTCGGTACGGTCCAGAAGTCCGCCGCCGTCTCCACCGTCGAGAGCGGCATGGGCGGCATCCTCGGACACGTCGCCGTCATCATCGGCCTTGGCACCATGCTCGGCGCGATCCTCGAAGTCAGCGGCGGCGCAGAGGTGTTGAGCAGCCGGCTGCTGAACCTGTTCGGCGAGCGGCGGGCGCCGCTGGCCATGGGACTCACCGGTCTCATCTTCGGTATCCCGGTCTTCTTCGACGTCGGCATCTTCGTCCTCGCCCCCATCGTGTACGCCGCCGCCAAAAGGTCCGGCAAGTCGATCCTGCTGTACTGCATGCCGCTGCTCGCGGGCCTCT
The DNA here is from genome assembly GCF_036231355.1 of Streptomyces sp. NBC_01431. Taxonomy (NCBI): domain Bacteria; kingdom Bacillati; phylum Actinomycetota; class Actinomycetes; order Kitasatosporales; family Streptomycetaceae; genus Streptomyces; species Streptomyces sp. NBC_01431. The sequence goes on along the minus strand of NZ_CP109496.1, from coordinate 3,114,681 downwards.
CGATGACCCACGCCTTCCTGCCGCCGCACCCCGGTCCGGTGGCCGCCGCCGGTCTCTTCCACGTCTCGCTCGGCTGGGTCATCCTGATGGGCGCCCTCGTCGGCATTCCGTCCGTGCTCGCCGCGTGGGCGTACGCCGCCTGGATCGGCAAGCGCATCTTCGTCGCGGTCCCGCAGGACATGGTGGAGGCCGCCGAGGAGGCCAGGGCCGCGGTCGCCGCCGAGCAGGAGGCCGGTGGTGTCACCCCGCACCAGGGCCCGGCGCCGCTCGGCGCGGTGCTCGCCATCATCGGGACGCCGCTGGTCCTGATCCTGGCCGCCACGTTCTCCTCGATCGCGCTCGACCCCAGCACCCCGCGGTCGGTCCTGGAGTTCTTCGGCAACCCGTTCGTGGCCCTGACCATCGCGCTGTTCCTCGCGTACTACCTGCTCGGCATCCGGCGCGGCTGGTCCCGCAAGTCATTGGAAACGGTCTCGACGGCGTCGCTGAAGCCGGTCGGCAACATCCTGCTCGTCGTCGGCGCGGGCGGCGTCTTCGGCGCGGTGCTGAAGGCGTCCGGCATCGCGGACGCGCTGGCCAGGACGTTCAACGACGTGGGCCTGCCCGTCATCCTGCTGGCCTGGCTGATCTCGGTCGTGCTCCGGGTCGCCCAGGGCTCGGCGACGGTGGCGATCGTGACGACGGCCGGCATCGTGGTCCCCCTGGTGGAGGGCGCCGACTACTCGCAGGCCCACCTCGCCCTCGTCATCATGGCGATCTCGGCGGGCTCGATCTTCGCCTCGCACGTCAACGACGGCGGGTTCTGGATGGTCGCGAAGTACTTCGGCATCAGCGAACGCGACACCCTGAAGTCCTGGACGGTCCTGGAAACGGTCCTGTCGGTCGCGGGCTTCGTGGTGACGGCACTGCTCAGCCTGGTGATCTAGGGGGGCACAGCTGGCGGTCCAGCCACAAGCCAGTTGCGAAAAGCTCAGTCGATGCAGGTCACCAGAGATGTGTCGGGTCGCTGCCGCTTCCGGCTACCGGGCGGCGGGCATGGTGCCATCGCGCCAGTCGTTCACACGCTTGCGGATGCTGGGAACCATCGGAAGGTGTTCGACCTCTTCGGGCTCGAACCAGCGCACGTCCGTGGATTCCTCGGACACCGCCAGGTGTCCGGCCACGGGTCGCGCGAGGAAGCAGACGGAGAACTCCTGTCGCACCTCACCGTCGTCGTAGGCGAAGACGTGATGCGGGTTGGTGTACGTGCCGACGATGCCGACGATCTCGACATCGAATCCGGTCTCTTCGCGGGTCTCCCGGACGGCGCAGTCAGGCAACGACTCTCCGATGTGCATGGCGCCCCCGGGCAGCGCCCACATGCCGTTGTCACGGCGACACTGAAGCAGGATGCGCCCGGAGTCGTCGACAACGACCGTGGAGGCGGCGGGAACCAGACTGTTCGCCGCCGGGGCGTCGGGATCGTCCTCGTAATCGCGCCTACCCATCGCTTTCCCCTTCCCATACCGGAGTGCCCCGGTTCCACAGTTCGTCAACGTGAGAAGCGAAGCGATCAAACATGCCGTCGTCCTGGTGACGGCGCAGGTGCAGTGTGGGGGCATCGTGCCCAACTCTGTGCGTCAGCAAGGGCGTAACGATCATGTCGTCATCGAAGCGGAACACGGACAGGTAGGCGTGTCCGTCGCTATATCGCACGTCAATCCCCGACTGGCTTCTGATTTTCTCCAGCTCGGCGAGTGTTACACGGATACGGGTGGAGAGCGTGAGCGCAACGTTTTCGTCCTGTTCACGCGAGCGCGTGAGGTCGCTGTCAGGGTCACCGAGCAGAAATCGGACTCGGCATCCCTGGGCGGCTTTGCGACGCAGCGCGGTACCGAACCGAGCCTGTTCGAGCCACAGGAAGTAGTTGGTGTAGCCCGCGAAAGTCAGCTCTCGCTCAGCCTTGGTGATCAGCGAACGCCACAGAGAGGCTGGACAGCCGGAACGGTAGGGATAGACGGACACGACCTCACGGTCCGGACCGACCTTAATCGCCTTCTTTGCTGCCGCTGGCCACAACACCGCCTCATCCTCTCCGAGTGCCTCGCAGACGGCCCATCGCTGGCGGGCACGAGGAACCCGCCCCGCCTCCGTGACCCACCGGCCGACCGTTTTGATATCAACGCCGCACTTCTCCGCCAACTGGCGATCTGTCATTCGCGCTTGAGCCATGGCGCGGCGAAGGGACTCGTTCACAGGTACCCCTTGGGACGTTAGGAACGCTTCTTACGTTAGTCCCGCACCGTGCCTAACGGTCTCCGAACGAAGTAGGAACGGCCTGTCCAAACCGGAAGTGTGGACTGGTGACCGCCGGGAAGACCCCCGCGGCCGTGGTGGACGGTCCGGGGGTGCGGCCATCAGCTACGTGGAGTTGACGACATGAACCACCGCATCGCCTGCCTCTCCGAACCGCTGTTGCGGCTACTGCACCCTGCCCAGGGCCGCCATCCGTTCCCCGTCCGGCCCGTGGGTGTGCCGATCGCGTGGCTGGTCCACGAGGCGGAGGCGTCGGCATGACGGGACACATCGACGTAGCACGGCTCCTGCCTTGGACAGGCCCAGAGGGCAAGCCGTGCTACCTCGCCGATGACGGTTCCGGCGGCTACCTTTCCCGCCTCGCGGACAACATGGAGGCGATGCAACTCGGCTTGGCCGCCGACCTCATCGAGGAAGCCAGAGGCGTCCTCGACGGGCGCAAATGGACTCCGGGTGAGCTCCACTTGCTGGCAATTCAGCTGGCCGAGGCTCCTACCGACGTGCACCGAGTCGCGGCCAGCCGGGGCGCGCGCCTGGCCGATTCCGTCTGGGGTGACCCCAGCGTGACCGACATCGAGGATGACGAGGGCGGCAACCCTGCGCGGTGCTCTGAGGCGTCCGCATGAGCCGCGCCGTGCTGCGCTACGTACCTCACACGATCCGGCATGTACCGGACGGCGGAGTCACCTTCGAAGCCTTCTGCGTGGCGTCTGGGTGCGACGAGACATCCGGCCCCCAGGGAGAACAGGAGGCGGCTCAGGACTGGAGCCTGCGTCATGCCGGCCGCACGGGGCATGACCTCTTCCGCCGTGTCGTGACCGATCATGCCCGCGTCGCGCGCGATGAATGACACCGGTGCGCTCGGCGACGCCGAGCAACACGGTTCAGCGAGTCAGCTGCCCCGTCCACGCCTCCTCCGGGGCACTGGACGGGGCTCCGTCTGTTGACCTGACGAGCGCGACCGTGTGGAGCCCCCTATCTGATGTCCTGCCATACCTAGCCAACTCCTTTTGTCCACTTGCCCGTTGACCGCGCCACCATCAACAATGCGCATGACAAACCGAGCTCCTTCATCATCCGAGCACCCTCAAAAAGGGAACCCCCACATGAAGAAGTCCTTCGTCGGCGCACTCGGCGCCGTCAGCGCCCTGCTGCTCGCCGCGGCGGGCGCGGCACCCGCCGTCGCCGCCCCGTCCGCCGCCACCAAGGCCGACGCGAAGCCCACCGTCAAGGCGGTCAACTTCGCCGGCACGGTCGCGCTCAGCAACTGTTCGGGCTCCGTGGTCCGCGCCCCCGGCTCGCAGCCCAACGACCCCGCGCTCGTCCTCTCCAACGGCCACTGCCTCGAAAGCGGATTCCCCGCCGCCGGCGAGGTCATCACCGACCAGCCGTCGTCCCGCTCCTTCTCGCTGCTGAACGCCTCGGGCTCCAAGGTCGCCACCCTGCGCGCCAGCAAGGTCTCGTACGCCACGATGACCGACACGGACATCTCGATCTACCAGCTCACCCAGACCTACGCCCAGATCCAGAGCAGGTACGGGATCAGCGCGCTCACCCTCAACGACACGCATCCCACCCAGGGTTCGGCCATCAAGGTCGTCTCCGGGTACTGGAAGCGGACCTACAGCTGCAACGTGGACGGCTTCGTCTACCGGCTGAAGGAGGGCGACTGGACCTGGAAGGACTCGGTCCGCTACACCTCGTCGTGCAACACCATCGGCGGCACCTCGGGCTCCCCGGTGATCGACACGACGACCGGCAAGGTCGTCGCCGTCAACAACACCGGCAACGAGGACGGCGAGCAGTGCACGGAGAACAACCCGTGCGAGGTCGACGAGAACGGCAACGTCACCATCCACCAGGGCATCAACTACGCCCAGGAGACGTACATCATCGTGCCCTGCATAGGCGCGGGCAACAAGATCGACCTGAGCCGGCCGGGCTGCGTGCTCCCCAAGCCGTGACGCTCACCCCGCTCCTCCCGTAGGACAGCGGCGCCTCCGCCTGAGCGGGGCGCCGCTGCCGTCGTACGGAAGGTGTTACGGCAGGGCGTGGACGTGCGGTCCCACCGCGCCGGACCAGGCGTTGCCCGACTTGGCGTCCCAGTTGGTGGACCAGGCCATCGCGCCGCGCAGACCCGGGTACGTCTTCGACGGCTTGAAGGAGCCGCAGTTGGTGCCCTGGGTCAGGCAGTCCAGGGCCGCGTTCACGACCGCCGGGGAGACGTAGCCGCTGCCCGCGCCGGACGCCGACGCCGGCAGGCCGAGGCCGACCTGTGAGGGGGCGAGACCGCCCTGGAGCTGGATGCAGGCCAGCGCGGTCAGGAAGTCGACCGTGCCCTGGGAGTACACGTTGCCGTCGCAGCCGTTCATCGAACCGCTGTTGTAGTACTGCATGTTGACGACGGTCAGGATGTCCTTGATGTTGAGCGCCGTCTTGAAGTACTCGTTGGACGGCGACTGCATGTCGATGGTCTGCGGGGCCATCGTGATGACGGTCTTGGCCCCGCCCTTCGCCGCGATCGACTTCAACGCCTGTGTCATGTAAGTGGAGTTGAGGCCGTTCTCCAGGTCGATGTCGACGCCGTCGAAGCCGTAGGTCTGCATCAGCGAGTAGACCGAGTTGGCGAAGTTGGTCGCCGACGTCGAGTCGCTGACCGAGATCGTGCCGTTCTGGCCGCCGATCGAGATGATCACCGACTTGCCCGCGGCGTGCTTGGCCGCGATGTCCGCCTTGAACTGGTCGACGGTGTAACCGCCGAGGCCGTTGGTGTCGAGCGTGAAGCTGACCGCGCCCGGGGTCGTCGTGGCGTCCGCGAAGGCGACCGCGATGATGTCGTAGTTCGCCGGCACGTCGCTGATCTTCTGGACGGTCGCGCCGTTGTTGAAGTTCTGCCAGTAGCCGGTCACCGCGTGCTTGGGCACGTTCCCACCGCCGCCGGGGGTGCCGCCGGTGGCCGAGGTGGTGGCGGTCACCGGCGCCGACTTCGGCGACTCGCCCGCGGCGTTGGTCGCACTCACCTGGAACTGGTACGAGGTCGACGCGCTCAGCCCGGTCACGGTCGCCGAACCGCCCGTCGCCGACTGCACCTTGGCGCCGTCCCGGTAGACGTTGTACCCGGTCGCGTTGGACACCGCGCCCCACGACAGGTCCACCGAGGACGAGCTGACCGAGCCCGCCGCGAGGCCGCCGGGGGCCGCCGGAATCGTCGGCGCCGGGGTGCCGCTCCCGCCGCCGTCGGGCCCGTACACGGAGATGTCGTCGGCGTAGTAGGCGCTCTGGCCGTACCAGCCGTGGGTGTAGATCTGCACCGAGGTCGTCGAGGCGCCGGTGGTGAACGTCGTGGACAGCTGGCCGTAGCCGCTGCCGGTGCCCGGCGTCCAGGTGGAGACGTCGGTGGTGCCGGTGCCGCTCGCGCCGAGGTAGACGTAGCTGCCCTGGACCCAGGCACTCAGCGTGTACGTCGAGTTGGGCTTGACGGCGACGGTCTGCGAACACTGGGCGGTGTCGGAGCCCGAGGGGGTGGCCTTGAGGGCGGCGGCTCCGCCGTGCACGGGTGCGGCGACGGTGGCGCCGCTGCCGGCCGAGCAACTCCAGTCGGCCAGGCCCGACTCGAACCCGGCGTTCTGGGCGTTGTTGACGTCGGCCGCCTGGGCGGTGCCGGAGAGCCCGGCCATGGAAAGGGCGCCGGCCGCGGCCACGGCCAGAGCGAGCCTTGCGTGTCTCGCGCGGTTCACGTGCTGCCTCCGGGAGGGGAGTGGGGAGGAAGGGAGTGGGAGTGGGGCGCCTTGGTGGCACAAGATGGTCCAGACCAATTGGGTTGTCAAGACCTCTGGCGCAGAGGGGTCGTTGGACTGTGCGGTCGGCGGATGCCACTTCGCGCTGGTGGATCCGCACCTCGCCGCCCCCGGCCGCTGCCCTCGGTCCCGCGGTGTGCGCCGGGACAGCCCACTCGGCCTGCCGGGAGGCGTGGTGCTCGAACGCCTCCGGGCTTTCGTCAACCGGCATGCAAAAGAGCTGAGTTGATGCTCGGCCTGCAAGGCGCCGGTCCGCTCCCTGTCTCGCCCACCCCCGGGACGCGGCCCCCGTCACCGCCCGTGCGAATCAACCCCGGCCCTCGGCTCGCTGGTCAAGAGCGGGACCGCCGGCCACCCTGCTCCTGACCTCCCGGCCGCCGGGACCGATCGCCCGGCGGAACGTCTGCGGAGGTGTCGGCGGGGCGTCAGCCGGTGACGCGGACCGACTTCACGATCTTGTCGAGGTCGGATTGCGGGAGCGCGTCCCGGGTGCGGATGATGCGCACCAGGAAGGGATCGCCGTGGCCGTCCAGGGCGACGACGTCCGTTGCCTCCACCGAGGTGCCGGACGGCGGGGCCTGGTCCTGCCCGTTGGACTCCTGGGGGGCGTAGTCCATGCGCTGTGCCTTGTCGGTCCCTTGCACCGTCACCGACTTCTGGTCGGTCGTGCCGCCACCGAGCACATACGTCGCCTTGGCCCCCATCGCGGCCATGTCGACGTCGGACGTCTGCATGAACTTCTTCTGTACCGCGATCTTGGCGACGATGCCGCCGCTCCTGGTCAGGGTGGCGGCGACCTCGTTCGTCTTGGCGAGTTGCCCGGCGGGCACGGTCTTCCAGCCCGCGGGATGGTCGACGGCGACTCCCTGCGCGTCCAGCGTCTCCCAGCCTTGAGGCGTCGCGGCCTTCGGGTCGCTTCCGCAGCCGGTCACCAGCGCGGCGGAGAGGGCGACGGCGCATGCTGTGACGAGGCCGCGGAATCCGGGGCGCAGGGAATGGGTGATCATGAGGAGGCTCGCTCTCTGGTGGTGCCGTCGTGCCGTGGTGCGGTAGGCCGGATCAATTCGCGCAGTAGCTGTACGGAAGATAACCACGCTTTCCGTCCCGCGGGGCACCGAGGAATTCGGCGTCTCCCAGCTGCTGGGTGTCCTTCGAGAACTGGGCCTTGTAACCGAAGCCGACGGACGCCAGGTTGATCTCGAAACCGAGTTCCGCGGCGTTGCTCACACCGGAGTACGCGGTGCGGCTGGACTGGCCGCGCTCGAACATCATCTTGTCGAAGTCGGTGCCGTTCTTCGGCTCGCTGGTCGGAGCGGCGTCCGAGAACAGGGTGGTGAAGGGAGAAGTCTTGTCCTTGTTACCGCTCAGCCAGCTCTCCGCGGTGGCCCGGTCGTGGTCGGTCACCGATTGCTTGGCGGAGTCGTCGCTGTCCTGGAAACGGATCGTATTCGTCACCGTCTCGGTCTGCGTGGCATCCGCCGATGTGCTCCCCGCGACCTTGCCCTTGGGCTTCTTGCCGCTCTCGGGGTCCTCCGTGGAGCCCTCCTTGCTCTTGTCGCCGGAGAGCTTTCCGCTGCCCTTCGCCTGGCTGGTGTGGGTGATGACGATCGACTTGAGCTTGTTGTGGTCCTTCGGGTCGCGGTTGACCGTCACCGAAGCCGTTCGCTTCCCGGAGAGGTCACCCTTCACACCGGTTCCGCCCCCACTCATGTCGAGGCTGTTCCCGCCCTCCAGCTCGAAGGTGTACGTCATGCCTTCGACATCGTGGATGGTGTCGTGCGTCAATGTCACGGAAGGGCTCGCCTTCACCTTGCCGCCGAGCTTCGCGGAGAGCACGTCGCTGTCCTCCTTCGACAGCTGGAGGCTGGCGTTGGCGGTGCCTTCCGCCCCGATCGTCCCGTAGGAGATCTTCTGGCCCTTGACGGTGTCGTTGATCTCCTTGTCGAGCTTCAGGAAGCGATCGGCGGCTCGCACCGAGACGTAATCCCGGCCGTACTGCATCGCGGCCTTGGCGCCGGCCCGCTCGTCCAGTTTCTTGAGGAAGTCGTCGCGCTTCTTCGCCGTGTCGAACTCGAAGGTGTCACCGCTGGTGAACTTGAGGCCGCCCTCCACCTCGACCTCGGCGGGCTGCTTCTCGAACTCCCCAGCCTCCATACCGAATTTGGGCTTCCAGGAAGCACCCAGCTTTCCGGCCTCGCTGAAGGTGATGCGGTATTTCCGGACGGGGTTTCCGTCCTTGTCCTTGTCCTTGGTGCTGTAGTCCTGTTTCTGGAAGCCGTACTCGTTCCCGATCTTGAACCAGCCGAGCTTGACCTCGTTGCCCGCGGTCGAGGACTCGTTGTGCGTATTGCAGAGTGCGGGCTCGAACTGTGCGTCGGTAGGCCCCTGGTCGGGCCCCGCGGCCGTGCTCGTCGTCGCGCAGCTGCCGCCGGTGACCTTGCAGATCTCCGCCCGGATCCGGTTGGAGACCGCCTGCCCGAGCGAGGTGCCGCTGAGTGCGGTCACGACCGCCGCGACCACCACGATGGTGCCCATGTACTCGGTCGCGGAGGCACCGGTGTCGCCCCATCCATGGACGGCTCCGGGGGCGCCGCGGCGTGACCCGAGGAGGTGGTCGAGCGCGAGCCCGGCGATGCTGCCGAGCACCGCCGCGGCCGCCATCATCGAGAGGCCCTCGACGGTGAGGAAGTCCCACGCCACCAGCAGCGCCCTGGCGGCCGCCAGCACCGGCATGGCGAGCGCCGCCACGAGGTACAACACGCGGGAGTCCCGGTGCGGTTCGGGCAGTATTCGGGCCGCGATCCAGACGGCGAGGACGGTGCCCAGGACATTGGGCAGATAGATCAGCGCGAGGCGCCAGCCGAAGGAGCCGAGCCGTTCGGCGTTCGCGAACGCGTCGTAGGCGAAGCCGAGCAGGAAGCCGGAGCCGTACAACACGACGATGCCCGCCGCCCAGGACCGCATCAGAGGGAAGAAGAACCCGGTCCTCTCCCGGGAGGACGCCGACCAGGCGGTCCCCCCGTTCCCCGTGGAGAACCCGCCCCGTATCCCGCCCATGTGCTGTACCCCTCTTGCCCGGTGGTGCCGCAAGCACGTTAACGTGAGCGAAACTCCCAGGTCATGGGCCCCCGGGCCCACTCAGGACCCAAAGATCATCAAGGTGCGGACGGCATGACGGAGACCCTGACCACCCTGGCGCTGCTGGTGCTGCCGACCATCGGACTGGCCGCGCTGCTCGCCCATCTCGTGCGGCGGCTGCTGCGGATGCGCCGGGTCGTCGTCCACGGCGAGGCCGCCGAGGCCGAGTGCGTCGAGGTGCGGGACATCGCCTCGAACTCCACCGACATGGACGGGTCGCGCTACCACATCTTCGCGTTCGTGACCCGTGAAGGCCACCGCGTCACGTACACCGAGGACGCGGCGGCCCCGTACACCCGGGTCGGATACCGCACCACCGTCCACTACGACCCGGCGGACCCTCGGCGAACGGCCACGATCGCGGGCCGTGACGACCTCGCACCGGTGCTGGTGCCGGGCTGCGCCGCCCTCGGCGTCGCGGCCGTGCTCGCCGTGCTGGTGTGGATCGACCTGTCGGTGCTGTTCCAGTAGCGCAACGAGCACCGCTCCCGGAGCCCGAGCCCGGCAGGATCAGGAACGCCCCAGCCGCGACACGATCAGCCCCGCCGCACACCCCGTCACGAACACCGCGTTCGACATCCAGAACGTGATGCCACCGAGCCCGCCCATGCGGTCCCACTGCATGCTCAGGGTCAGGAGCTGGGCCGCGACCGGGACGGTGAGGGCCGCCGGCAGGTGCCGGCTCGGAAGGGCGCAATGGGGGGCCCGGTGCACACGGGCCGCAACCCAGGTGGCGAGGGCGAGGCATACCGCGTTCGGCAGATGGACCAGGAGCAGCGCGCTGCCGAAGGAGCTGGGCCCCGCGTCTCCTACCAGGGGCGCGTTGATCAAGGACATCTGGATGTACTCGGCGATGACGAGCACCACGATGCCGGCTGCCCAGGAACGCACGAGCGCGGACAGCGCGGAGCTTTCGCGGTCCTCCGGCGGGGCGCCCGGATAGCTGTACCGCGTCATGACTACCGACCTCCGAGGACCGTGAACAGGAATACCGTGGTGAAACCGAGCGTCGCGAATCCGCAGCCGACGACCAGCGCCACGCACTGCAGCACGGGCGACCAGGTGCCCCGACCCGCGATCGTCGCGGTCCGCACCGGATCTGCCGGGTCGTACGCGACGGTCACGGGGGTGCCGACCGCCATGGACCAGCCCGCCAGGTCCTCGAACTCGACGGGCCGCCCTTGCGCGGTGCGGAAGGCGAAGAAGTGCCGCTTCGCGTCGACGCTCACGTTGTCCCGCTCGATCCGTACGCACTCACCGCCCGTTCGTACCCCGTGTCGCAGCATCCGCGTCACGGTCACGAGGCGCCGGGCGTACTTCCACGTCAGGCTGCCGAAGAGCAGTACCAGCAGGCCGAAGGCGATGGGGCCACCGCCGGGGACGTCCATCGCTAACGGACCTCGACCGACTTGACGATCTTCTCCAGGTCGCCGTCGTCGAGCTTGCCCTTCTGGGCGTCGACGCGGACCGCGAAGGCCTGCTTCCGGGAGTCGAGACCGGTCACGATCACCCCCCGGATCCGGGTGCCCTTGGGCGGCAGATGGTCTTCCCCGGTTGAGGAGAACTCGAACTCCACGCGCTTGGCAGCGTCCGTTCCCGCCACCTTGACGTCGGTCGTGTTCAGCAGGGTGGCACCCAATTGGATGCCCGCCTCGGCGCCGATCGCCGCCTCCTCCGCCGAGTCGGCGTTGGTGAAGCCGATCTGGACGGTGATCGTGGAGACGGTGATGCCGCTCTCGGTACGGGTCGCGGCCGCCGCGTTGTACTTGCTGCGCTCGGCCGCGCTCTGCGCCACGTAGCCCTTGGGGTACGAGACGTCGACGGTGGGTGTCTTGAGCGTGCCCCAGCCGTCGGGGACCGAGGCCGCGCCGCCGGCCTTGTCACTGCCGCAGCCGGCGAGGAACGCGACCGCGAGCACGCCGCTGCCCAGCGCGGCCGCGGCGCGCCTCGCGGTGGTGGTCTTCATGAGGTGCTGACTCCTGTTGTCGACATCGGCAGGGGGCACAGGTCAGTTCGCACAGTAGCTGTACGGGACGTAGGAACGCTGGTCTCCCTTGGGTGCCCCGAGGAACTGGGCATCGTCCAGGATCTGCTCCTTCTTCTCGGTGCTGACCGAGAAGCCGAGGCTGAGCCCGAGGTTCAGCTCGAAGCCGTACTCCGCCGCGTTGGTCTCGCCGGTGTACTTCGTCACGCTGGACATGCCCTTGTCGAAGAGCATCTGTCCGAACGGGTCGTCGTTGCCGGGCCGCTTGGTCGGCGCGTGGTCGTCAAACATGTAGGTGAAGGGAGCCGCGTTGTCGCCGTACCCGTCCAGCCACTTCTGTGCGATGTCGCGGTCGTGCTGGCCCTCGGTGCCGGGCTTGAAGGCGACCGAATTGGTCACGACGCGGATGCCGCTCTGGCTGTCGGTGCCCTTGACGCTGCCGCTGGTGTCGCCTTTCTTCCCCTTCACGCCGTCCTTCTGGCCGCCCTCCTCGACCGTGCGCGTCATGTCGATGCGCAGCAGCTCGCCCGTCTTCTTGTCGTGCGTGACGGTGATCGTGCCGGTCTGGGTGGTGTTGGCCGAGGCATCTCCGCTGATCGGCCCGGCCTCGTAGCCGACCTTCGTGCCGTACTCGATGGACGAGGAGTACGTGTACGACTTGGTGCCCTTGAAGTCGTTGTCGGTCCAGGTGACTTCCGGCGAGAACTTGAAGTTGCCGCCCAGCGACGCGCTCAGCTTCTTCTCGTCACCGGCCGAGATCTTCATGCCACCGGACGCCGAGGCATCCAGGCCGACCTTGCCGTAGCTGATGTGCCGGTTGCCAAGCGCCTTCTGGATCTTGTCGTGGAGCTTGTCCTCCTCGACCAGGGGGCCCTTGCCGAAGAGCGCCAGAATGGAGTTGCCCACGCTGGCGTCGCCCCCGCCGGGCGCGGTGCGCGCGTACTCGTACGACTTCAGCTTCTCAAGGTCGTCGCGGAACTTCTTCGCCTCGTCCTCGCTCTTGAAGACCCAGGTGTCGCCGTTGGTCACCTTGAATCCGGCGCCCAGCTCCACCTTGTCCGAGCCGAACTTGCCGATCTTCATGCCGGGTTTCCAGTCCTTCTTCGCCGCGACCGAGGCCGCGTCGGTGAAGGTGAGCATGACCTGCTCGTCCTTGTCGTCGACCTTGCCGTCGCCGTTGATGTCGCTGTTGGCCTTGAAGGTCTGCTGCTGGAAGCCGTATTCCTGACCCCATTCGAAGAAAAGGATCTTGGCCTTGGCCCCGGCCTTGTCGGTGATCGAGGAGATCTGGCAGAGCGGGGGCTCGTAGTCCTTGTCGGTCTTGGGCGGGTCGCCGGCTTGGTTGGACGTGGCACAGTTGCCGCCGGTCACCTTGCAGATGGCGGCGGAGATCTTGCCCGCGATCTGCTGCCCGAAGCCGGTCGTGCTCACCACACCGATCACGGCCGCGACGACGACGATCATGCCCATGTACTCGGTTGCGCCGGCCCCGCGGTCGCCGCGCGGCCCCCGTCGGCGTTGCGGCCGCTCCTCGCCACGCTCGGACTCGGTGCTCGCGGCTCTGAACGCCGGTGGTATCGACCCGTCCCCCAGCACCATGGTCCCTGCCCCCAACTGTGCGTCGTCGTACCTCGGAGGCACCTCGTGGCACCCGTCCGGTCCGCACGGTATCGGTGTGATCCATGAGGTACATGGGCCCCCGGGCCCAAAGCCGGGCCCATCCGGTCGGGCGCTGGATCGGACCGAACTGGTTGCCCGTTCACGTTTCATTCGGGTCTCGGCTCAGCGGGCCGTACATGATCTTTGCGACCGAATCGCCCCTGTATATAAGGAGATGCGCCTTATACGGATACCAACAGGGACGGGCGGGCGGTTCTCTGTGGCGTAAGTCGTGGATAAAGTGCCACGTGAGAGGAGAAAGCAGAGGTCATTCGCGGTCGCGGCGGAATTCGCGACGACGGGGAGCGCGGCTGTGGACGCGTGAGTGAACGGGGGAGTAGGACGTGCCAACGGCAATCGCTGTGACCAGCCCTGACTTGGTGTTGGCTCCGGCGGATCAGCGGACACCACCGGCGGCGCTGCTTCAGTCGCCCGCCGCCCAGCCGCTCGACTCCGCGCTGTTCGAGATGCATTCCCTCCTCGAACAGCACGGCCATCTGATCGCTGTCTACCCGGCCTCGATCGCGCCGGCCCACGAACAGCGCCTGCACATGGTCAGATCCGTACTCGAAAGCGATCGGATCGTGCTGTTCAAATCGTCGCTGCCGCCGCTCGGCACCGCCATCCTCGCCCTGCAGTTGCGCCAGCTCACGCTCGGCGGCTTCAGCCCCGGCGTGATCGCCTCGGCGGCCCGGCTCTTGCCGCACTACATCCACGCGGGCGCCGTCCTCAACTCGGTCACCAAGCTCGACCGGGTGCCCGTCTCGCTCAAGTCGCATGCCAAGTCCTGGCTGCCCGGCACCCAGTTCGGCGTGCTGGCCCATCCCGAGCCGCAGCTGGTCAAGATCGGTGCGGGGCAGTTGAAGGGGCCGGAATTCGCCAGCCACCTCCTGGTCGCCAACGGACAGCTGCAGACCGACTGGGTCACCGCCACGCTGGCCCCCAGCTGGCAGGTGCAGGCCGTCCACGAGGCCCCGCTGCCCGCCGACTCGGCGCACTGGTGGGGCACCGCCAAGCTGGTCGAGTTCGCCTCGTACCTGCCGGACGCCAACGTCATCCATCAACTGGTGGCGTCCGCCTGGCGCGTTCAGTGCCACTGGTGCGGCATGGAGCTGATCGGTGATCGCTGCGGCTTCTGCAACTCTCCCCTCCCGTCGGCCTCCACGGGATCCACCCCTGTTCAGGAGAACCAAACGGGTGGCTCAGGTGTCCTGAGCCAGGGAACCCGCGCTCGCCACCGAGGCTGAACGCCTCTCCGCGGCCGCACTTGGCCGCTCTGCCCACGTCCCCACGCCACCTAACGAGGTTGTACGGTTCATGAATTCCCGTCAGCGCCGCGGCGTCATATTGCTGCTTGTCTCCGTTCTTTGCGCTTTTGGCGCCTTCGCCGGGGTGCTCTCGGTGATCAGTGATGCGAACTCGAAGGTCGGGCCGGAAGTCACGGCTTATCGAGTGAAGGACGACATCCAGCCCTATACCACGCTCGATGCCGCTAAATTCGTCAAGACTTCCATGCCGAAGCGCTGGCTGTCGCCGAATGCGGTCACGGACATTTCGACGGTGGACGGCAAGGTCGCGATCACTCAGCTTCGCGCGGGCTCGCTGCTGCAGACGGACATGATCGTCAAGCAGCCCGAACTCAAGCCGGGCGAGCAGGAGATCGCGATCCTGGTGGACGCCGCGACCGGCGTGGCCGGCAAGATCACGCCGGGCTCCACCGTGAACATCTTCGCCACGTTCGCGGGTCTGAAGCAGGGCGACGCCCCCACGTCCAAGATCATTGTGTCCAATGCCCGGGTGCTCGACATCGGCAAGATCACCGCGCTGGACCCGAACAGGGACGACAAGAGTCAGGCTTCCGGCCAGTCCGTTCCGATCACTTTCGCCCTCAAGAGCCTCGACGCCCAGCGCGTCGCCTACGCCGAGTCGTTCGCCCAGCACGTGCGGCTCGCCCTGGTCGCCCCCGGCAGTGACACCACCATCCCGCCGAGCGATCGCACGTACCGCCTCGACAAGGACCAGTGAGGTTTGGATGACCACGAGAATCCTCCCGGCGGTCGGTGATACCGACGCGGCCCGGTCGGTGGTGACCCTGCTCAGTCAACTGCCGGACGCCGAGCCCGCCGCACCGGTCGGCGACTCCACCCAGCTCCTGGACACCCTCGCGCGACTCGCGGGCGAGTCGCTCGACGAGCTGCCCGAGGTGGTGCTCGTCCACGAGCGGATCGGCCCCGTGCCGGCCCTGGAGCTGATCCGGGAGGTGGCCCTCCGCTTCCCGGCGGTGGGTGTCGTACTGATCACGGCGGACATCAGCCCCGCGCTGTTCTCGGCCGCGATGGATTCGGGTGCGCGTGGTCTCGTCGCGTTGCCCCTCGGCTACGAGGAGCTGGCCAGCCGGGTTCAGGCGGCGGCCGCGTGGTCGGTGGGCGTGCGCCGGCACCTGGGTTCCGGCGGAGACGTCTTCACCGGCCCCGGCGGCACCGTCGTGACGGTCACCGGCGCGAAGGGCGGCGTCGGCACCACGGTCACGGCCGTCCAACTCGCGCTCGCCGCACGGGCTTCGGGGCGCAACGTGGCGCTGGTGGACATGGACCTCCAGGCCGGGGACATCGCGTCCTACCTGGACGTACAGTTCCGCCGCTCGATCGTCGACCTCGCAGCGATCGCGGACATCTCGCCGCGGGTGCTCCAGGACGCGGTCTTCAACCACCAGAGCGGCATCGCCCTGCTCCTCGCCCCGGGCGAGGGCGAGCGGGCCGAAGAGGTCAGCGACCGTGCGGCTCGCCAGATCGTCTCCGGTCTGCGCAACCGCCACGAGGTCGTGATCATCGACTGCGGCACCCAGATGAACGGCGCCAACGCGGCGGCCGTGGAGATGGCGGACATCGCGCTGCTCGTCACGACTCCCGACGTCATCGCGGTGCGCGCGGCCAAGCGGATCGTACGGATGTGGGACCGGCTCCAGATCCGTAAGGCCGAGGAGACCACCACTGTGGTCAACAAGTTCAACCGCAGTACCGAGATCCAGCCGGCCCTGATCCAGAAGATCACCGGCACGAGGGTCACGCGGACCGCCGTGCCCGCCAACTTCAAGGAGCTCCAGCCGGTCGTGGACGCCGGCCAGATGCAGGACCTCGACGCCAAGTCCACCGTGAAGCAGGCCCTTTGGGGCCTGGCCGGCGAACTCGGGTTGGTGAAGGGCCCGGACGGTGCCGCAGGTGGCGCCCGTCCGGGGAAGTCGCGAGGCGGCGACCGAGGCGCGGCGGGATTTCGCCGCCGACGCCCCGGTCCCGGCGAATCGTCTCAGGGGGAGGACTGATGCCATGCGGATCGCACGGCTTTGTGAGGACCGTATGCGGCGAGTGCGCGAGCCGGACCGCGGCCAGATAACCATCGAGTTCACGGGGATGCTGCCGATCATCATCGTGACTCTGATCGCGATCTGGCAGATGGTGCTGATCGGCTACACGTTCTCGCTGGCCGGGAACTCGGCGGACGAGGCGGCGCGGGCGTACGCCGTCACGGACGGCTGGACCAGGGGCGAGGAGTGCGACAAGGCGGGGCGGAAGAACCTGCCGGCCGCCTGGGACAGCGAAGCCCGGATCGACTGCCCCTCCATCGACACCGGCGTACAGACCGACCTCGACACGGTCGACGTCCGTCTCAAGGTTCCCGTGCTCTTCCCCGGAACGCTGAACTGGTTCTTCCCGGTGGAGGCGCACGCGTCCGCGGCGAAGGAGGCCAACGGATGAGGCGATTGAAGAGCCATCTCTCCAAGTCCCGCCGCGACCGCGGCTCCAGCGCGCTGGAGTACCTGGGCTTCCTGCCGCTCCTGCTGATCGTCGGCCTGGCCGCCATCCAGCTGGGGATAGCGGTCTACGTCGCCCAGCAGGCCGGTACGGGAACGCGGGCGGCCGCACGGGTGGTCGCGCAGAATCCGTACGCCGACGCCAACCGGGTGGGCAAGGCGGCGATGAGTGGCTGGACCGCCGCCAAGGCGGATTTCTCGTCCTCCAGTTGGGGCGGGACCGTCACCGTGACCGGCGACGTGGAGATCCCGGCGATACTGCCCGGACTGTCGCTCGGCAAGGTCCACAAAACGGCCACCATGCCCGTTGACCGCCCCTGACCGCGAACCACCACCCCGTATCACCGTCACGCCAGATCGACCGAGGAGTCAGGACCCATGAGCCTGCGGGCGCGCATCACAGTCCCGGAGGGGAACCGCGACAGCGAGGGCGACGCGCACCTGGTCGCCTCCTACCGGGTCAAGCTCCTGGAGGAGATCGACCTCGCGGAGATGTCCGCGCTCGCGGCCGCCGAGCGGCGGGCACGCCTGGAGCGGGTCCTCGGCCACATCATCAGCCGGGAGGGCCCGGTCCTCTCCACCGCCGAACGCGCCCAGCTGATCCGCCGGGTGGTCGACGAAGCACTCGGCCTCGGCGTCCTGGAACCGCTGCTCGAAGACGCGTCCATCACCGAAATCATGGTGAACGGACCCGACCAGATCTTCGTCGAGCGCCGCGGTCGCGTGGAGCAGTTGCCGATGCGGTTCGCTTCGCACGATCAGCTGATGCAGACGATCGAGCGCATCGTCTCGACGGTCAACCGCCGGGTGGACGAGTCGAATCCGATGGTCGACGCTCGGCTGCCGTCCGGTGAACGTGTCAACGTGATCATCCCGCCGCTCGCGCTGACCGGAGCCACCCTCACCATCCGGCGCTTCCCGAGGGCGTTCACGCTGCAAGAAATGATCGACTTCGGTTCGCTGGACCAGCACATGCTGCTGTTGCTGGCCGGGCTCGTACAGGCGAAGTTCAACGTGATCGTCTCCGGAGCCACCGGCACCGGGAAGACCACCCTGCTCAACGCCCTGTCCGGGCTTATCCCGGAGCGCGAGCGGATCATCACCATCGAGGACTCGGCCGAGCTCCAGCTCCAGCAGAGCCATGTGATCCGCCTTGAGTCCCGCCCGGCGAACGTCGAGGGCAAGGGTCGCGTCACGATCCGCGACCTGGTCCGCAACTCGCTGCGTATGCGTCCCGACCGCATCGTCGTCGGTGAGGTCCGTGGCGGCGAGGCGCTGGACATGCTCCAGGCGATGTCGACCGGCCACGACGGCTCGCTGGCGACGGTGCACGCCAACAGTGCCGAGGACGCCCTGATGCGCCTCCAGACGCTGTCCTCCATGTCGGAGATCAAGATTCCGTTCGAGGCACTGCACGACCAGATCAACTCGGCGGTGGACGTCATCGTGCAGCTGACCCGGCATGCCGACGGCTCCCGCCGGATCACCGAGATCGCGGCGCTCGACTCGCACGGCCGTGACGCCTACCGCATCGCGTCCATGGCCCGCTTCGTCGCCCGCCCCATGGCGCAGGACGGCCGGGTCTACGGCGAATTCAAGTACTTCCCGCTTCCGCGACGCATAGCCGACCGCCTTTACATGGCGGGCCAACCCATCCCGCAGGCGTTCGGCGTCGCCGTGACCGACGAACAGCTCGCCACCCGAGAGGCCAAGTAGGCAGCCACCATGGACAACCCCGCTCTCCTCACGATCGGTGCCACGCTCCTCGCCTGCGTGGCCGCGGTCATCGGCATGCGCGTGTACGCGTCCGGCACGGCCGACAAGCAGGCACTGGTCAACCGGCTTTCGGCCACCGGCCAGATACAAATGCCGGGTCGGCGCCGCAGGTTCGCCCGGCTCGACGGCTCGCTGCGCAAGACCACGTACGGCAAGAAGATCGAACGCAAGATCGCGGCGACCGGTCTGGACCTCACGGTCGGCGAGTTCTTCGTGTACATGGTCGCCGGTGTTGTCGGGCTGTGGATCATCGCGTCATCGATCCTGGCCTCTTTCTTCGGCCCCCTGGCCGGACTCGCGGGCCTGTGGGCGGCGAACACGTTCCTCAACTGGCAGCGCTCCAAGCGCACAGAGGCGTTCATCAACCAGCTCCCCGAGATCTCCCGCGTGCTCGCCAACGCCACCCAGGCCGGGCTGGCCCTGCGGACCGCGATCGCGATGGCCGCGGACGAACTGGAGGCCCCGGCGGGCGACGAGCTGAGGATCGTCGCCGACCAACTGGCGGTCGGCCGTTCCCTGGACGACGCCTTGAGTGAGCTCGCCGAGCGCCTGCCGTCACGTGAACTCGTCGTGCTCGTCTCGACGTTGATCCTTTCCAATCGTGCGGGTGGCACCGTCGTCTCCTCGCTGCGGAACCTCACGGTGACGTTGGAGGAGCGCAAGGAGACGCGTCGCGAGGTGCGCACCCAGCTGTCCCAGGTGAACATGACGGCGTACGCGGTACCGGCGATCGGCATCGGCGCGATGCTCCTCGTCAACCAGATCGCACCGGGAGCCCTGGACAAGATGACCGGCTCCTTCCTCGGGCAGATGGCCGTCGTCATCGCGCTCGGGCTCTACGCGGTCGGATTCATCCTGATCCGACGCATTTCCAAGATCGACATCTGAGGGAGGCTCTCGTGGGACTGCTACTCGGGCTCGTCATGGGCCTCAGCCTCTTGGGCGCGCTCAAGGGCATCAAGATGTACCGGGCCGAAGCCAAGGTCCCCACCGACCTGGCCGTCGCCCTTGAAGTCGGTTCGTCGCGCACCACCGCGGTCGGCAGCGGGCTGGACCGGCTCGGCATGCGCTACGCGCCGCTGGTGCTGCGCATGATGGGGCCCAAGCGGGTCAATGAGAAGCGCCGCAAGATCGACATGGCCGGTAACCCCGACGGTCTGACGATCGACCGTTATGCCGCGCGCCGGGCGGTCTACGCGACCCTCGGGGGCTTCGGCGCCTTCGCCATGCTCAGCAGCGGCAGCGTGATCGGCGCCCTGCTCATGATCGGCTTCGGCTACATCTGGAGCGAGGTGGGACTGTGGGCCGCGATCCGCAAGCGCAAGGACGACATCGAGCGCACCCTGCCCGACTTCCTCGACGTCCTCGCCGTCGTCGTCTCCGCCGGCCTCGGATTCCGGCAGGCGCTGGAGCGGGTCGCGGAGAAGTACGAGGGGCCGTGGGCCGACGAAGTCCGCATCACTCTGCGGCAGATGGACATGGGTGTCAGCCGGCGTCAGGCTTTCGACGAGATGCGCCAGCGCAACGATTCCGATCAGGTCGCCATGTTCGTCACCGCGCTCCAGCAGGGCGAGGAACTCGGAGCGCCGATCGTGGACACCTTGATCGCGATAGCCAACGACATGCGCCGCACCGACGCCCAGAACGCCCGTCGTAAGGCGGCCAGGGCCGTGCCGAAGGCAACCCTCATGGTCACCACCTTCATGGTGCCCGCGACCATGATCCTCATGGGGTCCGCGATGCTGCTGGGCTCCGGTTCCGACCTCGGCTCAATCACCGGAAAGTGAGGGGGAGCGGGTGTTCCCGACCCTGAGAGCGAGGCTCACCGGGCCAGTCGTGGAGATTGCGTCCGACGTCGCCGACTCGACCCTTCCCGAGCCCGCGATCACCCTCCAGATCAACGCGCTCCAGGCGCTGTGCCGCCAAGTGTTCCTCTTCCGGCTCGCGATGATCGCCCTCGGCACGCCGTTCGCACTGGCCAACTCGGCCACTGGGCCCGCCCGTTGGCTGGTGGCGGGTGCGGTACTCGTAACGTTCATGGGGTCCTACGCCCTCTACCGCGACTGGGAGCGGTTCGGCCCGCTGCTGCTGCGCCACCCCACGCTCCTCGGGGCCGACACGGTCTTCGGGGCGCTGCTCCTGTTCACCGCGACAGAGGAGTCCACCCTCGGATATGTGGTCGTCTGCACCCCGCTCCTGGCGGGACTGGTCTACGGCTGGCGCGGCGCCGGCATCTTCACCGCGGTGCAGTGCGTCGTCCTGGTTCTCGCCCACTCGGCGCAGCGCGTGCATCACCAGACGGTCGCCGCGTCCTTGCTCCTGCCGGGATTCTGCGTCGTCGCCGGAGCCATCGGTGTGACCCTGCGCGGCCTGATGCTGCGTTTCGGGCTCGCCTCGCAGGCGCTCACCGACACCCGCGCCCGCCTCGCGGTCGCCAACGCGGTCGAGGAGGAACGCGCGCGACTGGCCCGCGAGATGCACGATTCGGTCGCCAAGACGCTGCACGGGGTTGCTCTGGCGGCCGAAGGCCTGGCCGGTTCGGCCGAGCGCATGGACCCGCGCACCGTCCAGCAGCAGGCCAATCTGGTGGCGCGCTCGGCCCGTCGAGCCGCGGCCGAGTCCCGCGAGCTCCTCTCCGACCTGCGCCGCGAGTCCGGGCTCGACAGCGGAGTCGACGTGGTCGACGAACTGGCCGCCCGCGTAAGGGACTTCGGCCAACGGACCGGCATCACCGCGGCCTTCTACGCCCTTGAGCCGGGGGCGGCAGGCACCCTGCAGCTGCGGCAGTTCAGCCAGCCGAGGGTCGTCCAACTAATCCCGCACGCCATCGCCCGCCATCTCCTCACGGTCGCCTCCGAGGCAATGGAGAACGCCCACCGCCACGCCCACCCCACCAGGATCGACGTCTCCGCGGGCGTGGTGGGCGAGATGTTCCGGATCAGCGTGTACGACGACGGCCGGGGCCTGCCGCCCGGCACCTCGCTCGACGAGCTCAAGCGGGCCGGTCACTTCGGCCTGGTCGGGATGGTCGAGCGGGCCGCGGGCGTGGGCGCCCGCATCCGCATCGGCCGCGGCCAGGCGGCGGCCGGCACCGAAGTCCGCCTGGACCTGCCGCTCGCCGCCCTCGCCCGGCCCGCCCCGCTCGCCACCTGACCCCACCCCCCACTCGCGTCCCCCCCCCACTCCCCAGAGAGGAGGCCACCTCCATGCCGGACCAGACTCCCCGTCAGGCTCACGGTGCGCAGTCCTACGCTTCAGGTCAACAGGGTGTGCCGCCGTCCCGGCCCTCACAGCACACTTCGTCGCAACCCACACCCACGAGTTCCGTGCCCACCCCGACCTCCGGTACTCGCCCGGCCACCCCGCCCGGCGGCTTCCCGGCCTTTCCGGACAAGGCCCCCGCGTCCTCGCTCCGAGTGGTCGTGGCGGACGACAACCCGGTCGTGCGAGCCGGGCTGAACGTCCTCCTGTCCGGTCGCAGGGACATCGAGGTGGTGGCGGAGGCCGCCGACGGACGCCAGGCCTACGAGGCGGCGGTCCAGCACCGGCCTGACGTGGTTCTCCTCGATGTCCGCATGCCCGGGGTCGACGGCATATCGGCTCTCCCGCACCTGGTGCGGATCGCGCCCGTCATGATGCTCACGTACAGCCGTGAGAACGAGATCGTGCGGGAGGCGCTGCGCCTGGGGGCCGGTGGTTACCTGGTCCACGGTGAGTTCACCGCGGACCAGCTCGTGGCGGCGGTACGGGACATCAAGGAGGGGCGGGCCCACTTCACCGCCACAGCTGCAAACGCTTTGCTGGCCCACATGAGGAGTGGGAGCCCGCCGGAAGGGCCCCTGCCGCCCCTGCCGGAAGGACTCGGCAGGGCCTTCGCGGCAGGCGCTCCGTACAGCGGATCCCTGCCCCAACAAGCCTCACCCACCGGGCACGGACAGCCGGTGCACGCACCCAACCCGCAGTCCCAGGTCACGAATTCGTTTTATCAGCCACAAGCCACTTCGCATTTGCAAGCGGATGTGGCACAGTCTTCGACGGGGTCGGAATGGGGAAGCTCCGTTCCGCAGAGGCCTGTTGGGGCCGGCGTCTCGCCGGGCCACAACAGAGCGGACTACGCGCTGAGTTCGAGGGAGGTGGAGGTCATGGACCTGATCGCGGCAGGCATGAGCAATCAGCAGATCGCCGCCACCTGCTTCATCAGCGAGAAGACCGTGAAGAACCACATCAACCGCATCTTTGCGAAACTGCACAGCAACAGCCGTGCCGAGGCCGTCTCGATCTGGCTGGGCGCCCGTAGGGGCGACGCGGGCCGAGGGTCGGTGGGGCATGGCTGAGCGAGAGAGCGAAAGGGCGCTGCCCGCAGCCACGTTGGGCCTGCGGGCCCGGGTCGGCGTGGCCGGGGCCCAATCCCCTTCTTGGGCCCCCGATTGGGCCCTGGGACCCTGTGGTGGGGCCCCGGCTCCGGCGTACGTTTCTCGTGTCGAAAGCGGCACCGGCCAGGAGGAAGCCGGTAACGCGAACAACGGCACAGAGACTTACGCGTCGGCCGATCCACGGTCGGCCGAACCCGGAGGGGAACACCATGAGCAACCCGATGCTGAAGGCCACCACCAAGGCTCAGGTCCGCGTCAACGGCTGGATGAACACGACGGTCGACGCGATGAAGCGCCGGGCGGACAAGGGCCAGGGCGCGGTCGAGTACATGGGCATCATCGTCGTGGTCGTCGCGATCATCCTGGTGCTGACGCAGACCAACTTCGGCAACGCGATCCGCGACAAGATCACCACCGCCATCAACAAGATCACCCCCTGATGTTCCGTCGCCTCAACAGCGACAAAGGGCAGGCCTTCCCCATCTACATCACGGTGGTGGCGGGCCTGCTCTTTCTCGCGTTCGCTTACTTCGCCTGGGGCCAGGCCTCGGTCAAGCGCAACGACACGCAGACGGCGGCCGATGCCGCCTCGCTGGCGGCGGCACAGGACGCACGGGACACGCTGCGCACGGCAATGGTGGACGGCCTGGACATGGTGACCCTCCAGACCCTGCTCGACGGCAAGAGCCCGCTCGGTGCTCCGCTCACCTTCAAGTCCTGTTTCGCGGCGGGGCATCTCGCCGACGAGAACGACGCGAGGACCCGTCTGTTGGACGGCTGCCACCAGGGGGACTACCGGGGGCAGACGGCCTACTACGTGTCGGTGGAGTCCAAGAAGCCTGTCGGCAAGTCCGTCATCCCCGCCACCGAGACCCGGAAGGGCACGGCCTCCGCCGTCGCCGTGATCCAGCCTCGCTGCCGGGTCATGCCGACCGGGGCATCGCTCCCCAACGGTACGGACGAGGCCTACCTGCTCGTCTGCGACGGTCGTCCCGATCTGCTCTTCGACCGGATGCACGTGCAGGAGCTGTTCCCCCGAGCGTCCGACCTCTTCTCCGTCCACCTGGTCAACGCCAACTAGTAAGCGAACGAAGAATGAAACGAGGGACTGAACTGATGGACAAGGCCAAGAACAGGGCACGCGTGAAGGGCATCGTGGTCACTGCGGCCGCCGCTGCCCTGGCTCTCACCTTGACTGCCTGCGGGGGCAGCGACGGCGGCAAGAAGAACGCTGGTTCTTCGACCTCGGCGACGCCCGGCGGGAAGACTCAGTCCAATGCGCCGGATCCTCAGAGCGACCAGGTTCTCGCTACGGTCCAGGGCGAGAACGGCATTGAAATGTCGATCACTTCGGCCAAGCGGGACACCGGCGGCTTCGTCACGGTGGCGGGCGTGGTGAAGAACAACGGCAAGGACTTCTACACGATGCCCGACTGGCAGGGCGACGAGACCGAGCTGCGCAACAACGGCGCTTCGATGGCCGGAGCCTCGCTGGTCGACAAGGCCGGCAAGAAGCGCTACCTCATCCTGCGTGACACCGACGGCCGTTGCCTGTGCACCAAGTTCAGTGGCCTCGGTGCCGGGAAGAACTCGACGTTCTTCGCGCAGTTCCCCGCCCCGCCCGCCAACACGACCGAGGTGGACTTCCAGGTGCCGCACATGCAGTCCGCGACGATCAAGATCTCCGGGTGAGGCAGCCGATGCTCACTCTCAGGAATCCTCGAAGCGGCCTGGGAGCCATGGCCGTGGTGACAGCTGCCGTGGGCTCCCTCATGTTCGGCGGACTCTCTCCGGCGGTGGCGGACACCAACCCCACCGCCGTACCCGCGGCGAGTCCGCCGGTGAAGGTGGACCCGACCGCCCCTGGCCTGAAGCTCGTCGACGGTGCGACGCTGGCGCCGGCGCGCGTCCTCGACATCAAGTCGATCGTGGTGGACGAGGGTGGCGAGGAGCGACGTACCGACACCAACCAGGACATCAGCTTCGCACTTCAGGCGGAAGTCCTCTTCGGCAAGGACAGCGCGAACCTCTCCCCGGAGGCGGCATCCCGCATCCAGGCCATCGCCGATGAGATCAAGAAGCAGAACGCGTCGAACGTCCGGGTCTTCGGCTTCACCGACAACCTCGGGTCGCACGAGCACGGCGTCGAACTGTCCAAACAGCGGGCGGACGCTGTTCAGGGCATTCTCGCCCAACGGCTGGGCAGCGGTGTGACGTTCGAGATCCGCGGCTACGCCGAGCAGTACCCGATCGCGGACAACTCCACCGAGGACGGCCGCAAGAAGAACCGCCGTGTGGAGGTCACCTTCCCGCGCGGTAAATAGCAGCACGGATCCACGGACACGCAGGTCCACAAGCCGGTCCGCATCACATGCGGACCGGCTTCGGCGTACTCCGGGCAGGAACGGGCTGCACTGCCAGCACGGCTCCAGCCGTCGCCGGGATCGTCGGTCATCTCCACAACTGCCGTTAATAGGCCCAAGGTTGAGCCCTGGGGCCCATGCCGACTCGCATGGCTGGTTCTACCCTCAGCTCCATGTCATCGATCAGCAATGGGGGAGCCGTGCCGATACCGGCCGGGTCGTGGCGTGTGCGCATGCCGCGGCCGGTCGAGTACGTCAGGCTGCTGGTGGTTGTTCTCTTCGTCCTTACGGTGCTGTCCGCGCTCGGTGTGCTGCTCGCGGCGCCGTTCGACGGGGAGTTGCTCGGGGCCCTGGCCTATGCGGTGGCTCCCGGCGTGGCCGGGTTCGTTCTGCTGCGATGGCTTCACAGCGGAGGACCGAGGGTGCGGTGGGCGCTGATGGGCGTCCAGGTCTCCCCGCTGCTACAGGCGTTGGGGGCCTTCGCCCACGGCCAGTCCAAGGGGCTGACCCAGTTGGCCATGCCGCTGGCCATCGTGGTGCTGCTGTGCCGACGGAGCTCACGCGAATGGTTCCTGACGCCGAATCGTCCCGCACCGGACCGGCGGCCCTTCAGCCTCGCGCGAATGATCAAGTGGCGGCACAGCGAGGAGGGCCAGACCGCCGTCGAGTATGCGGGACTCATCACGCTGGTCGTCGGCATCGTCCTCGCGCTGGTGCTCAGCGGGCTGGGCGGTCAGATATCCGGCGGCATCCAGTCCGCCATCTGCAAGGTCACGGGGTCGGCCTGCCCGCCGCCGCGTGCCGCGGCCGACGCCTCGAACAAGAGCGGCTCCAGTGCGGGTGCGTCGAGTGGAACGACGGGCGGCGCGAGCGCCGGCGGCCCGTCGACCGGCGGCTCGACGGGAGGCACGGCCGGCTCGGGCGCGGGTGGATCCACCGCCAACGGCGGATCCACCGGCGCCAACGGTTCCGCCGGTGCCAACGGTTCCACTGGTGCCAACGGTTCCGGCGGTGCCAACGGTTCCACTGGCGCCAACGGTTCGGCCAACGGTGGCGCGAACGGCGGAGCGGCAGCCAACGGTGGTTCCAGCGGTGGCGCATCTGCCAACGGTGGTTCCAGTGGCGCGAGTTCGGGTGCCGCAGGCGCGTCCGGTGCAGATGGCTCCGGTGCCTCGGGCGGGTCCGGCGGGTCCGGCGACGACGGCGGTGACAGTGGCGACGGCGGTGACACCTCCGGTGACGGCGGTGACAGCGGCGGCAATGGCGGCAGCAGCGGTGACAACGGCAAGAACGACGGCAAGAACAACGGAGGCGGCGGCGACACCAAGAAGGACGACGGCTGCCTCTCCGGCTTCGGAGCGTTCTTCTCCTGCGCGGGAGACCAAGTCGTCGGTGCCGGCAAGGGGCTGGTCGTCGACGGTGTCTGGGGCGATGTCAAGGACGGCTGGAACGCCGTCATCCACCCCGTCGACACCGTGAAGGGCACCGTCACCGGTCTCTGGAACTACGGCTCGGACATCGTCTCCAACGAGTGGGACAGTGCTTGGGACAAGGTGAAGAAGGGCGACGTCCTGGGCTTGGTCGAGCAGGACCTCTCCTTCGGCCCCCGCATGGTGTGGAAGCTCGGTGGTGACTTCGTCGTCACCAAGGACGTCCGCGACGCGTGGAATCGGGGCGACTACGGCGAGGCCTTCGGCCTGACGCTGTGGAACGGCGGCTCGTACTTCATTCCCGGCGTCGGCGAGGGCAAGCTGGCGGAAATCCTCGTCAAGCTGGAGAAGATCAACAAGATCAATAAGGTCGTACGGTTCATCGAGAAGGCCAACGAGGCGTTCGAACGGGTCCGCAAGGCCATCAAGAAGGGTGACATCCGCGAGGCCGAGAAGGCGGCCGACGACGCTCAGAAGGCCGCCGACGACGCGGCCGACAAGGCGCGCAAGAGCGGCTGCACGGTGGCGAGCGCCCCCTTGCGCGTCCCGTACGGCGGTGGTTCGGACGGCTGGCAGCCGAGGAGCGGCGGCACCGTTGTCACCGCTGCCTACCGGCCCATCACCACGGCGTCCTTCGGCGCCACCCCCGGTGTCGTCCAGATCAAGGACCAGCACTGCGACGCGGAGGACGGCAAGGACGCGCACGATGCCCAGCAGAAGGCGCTCGATTCCCGTGCCGAGGTGCTGAAGCAGGCAATCCAGGATGCCAAGAAGGACGGCGTGCACGTCCAGCCCGACCTTCTCGACAACCTGCTCAAGCGGGTCAAGGACAACCCGGACCCGCTGAAGAAGGAGATCGGGCCGAAGGCGGCCGCCGACGCCATCAAGGACGTCACGGATCTCCTTGAGCAGAAGAACATCGACAAGCTGAGCCGTGAGCAGCTCGCGCAGAAGGCGCTCAACTCCAAGGACGCCGACGCGCTCGCGCAGAACCTTGCCGAGTCCAACATCACCAAGAACATCGCCAAGGACGAGGCGGCGGACGGCTCCACGGTCTACTCCGCCGTCGGCGACAACAACAAGGGCCGGTCCAAGCTCCCCGACGGCAAGGGAGGCGAGTTCGACGTCAGCGGTATCCCGGATGTCGACGTCGTCTACCGCGGCAAGGACGGCAAGGTCAACGTCGTCGAGGTCAAGAACCGCGGCAACGCGACGACCCAGGCCTCCTTCCCGGACCAGGTGCAGCGCCTCGGTGACTGGGCGAAGAAGGACCCGGCACGGGCGGCGCGGTACGAGGTCGCGACGACCGACGGCTGGGAGAAGGTCTTCGACCAGTTCCAGTACAAGAAGCAGAGCAAGACGGACAAGGCTGCCGGAAAGCCGAAGGAGCGGCCGGCCGGGACGCCTGCTTCGGAGATGGCGAAGAACGGCGTCAGCCTGCGGGTCGGCGGAAAGGACCTCAGTCCCGACCAGCTCCGGAAGATGGATGCCGCCTGGAACGCCAAGAGCGACGCCGAGAGGTACGAAGCTCTGCACTCCGGCAAGATGAAGGATCCGAAGACGGCCATGGAGTACCTGGGTGTTTCCTGATGAACCGGTGGACGGCGCGATGACCGAGCAAGTGGTACTGGCCGCGCTGGAGGCCGTACTGGCCCAGGTGCTGCCGGTGGTCGACGGCTGGACCGGCACGCTCTGGGATCTCTACGAGGTGTACGAGGAGAGCCGGTCCGGGCACGGGCCGGCGCCGGAGCTCACCGCCGGGCAGGGCGCTCGTTTCGAAGCCCAGTGGCGCCGCCAGGAGCTCTCCGGCGAGGCCCACCGGCTGCTGGGGCAGCTGCGTGAGCGGGCCGCCCGATCCGGGCTCGTGGCCCCGGCCGGGGCGGCTGACCTCGCCGTTCGGCTGGTACGCGCCGGTCTGGCCGCACACGAGGCGGTCAACCTGCTGTTCGACCTCGGGGTTCCGGACGGCGAGCGGGCGCTGCTCGCTCTCGCTCCGGACCGGCACATCGGTGAGGGGGACCGGCTCTGGGCCCGCGAGCGGTTGTTCGCGCTGCGCCGGAGCCGCTACCGCGCGCGAGGCGAGCGGGCGCCGGACGGCGAGGAACCGCTGCTCCCGGCCGCCGTGCGGCAACTGCCCGTGGGTGCCGGAGGGGCTCTGGCCCCCACGATCGAACTCGTCCGGGCACGCGCCGCGCTGGGAGCGCTGCTACCGGCCTCCCCGCTCGACGTGCCCGAACCTCCGCCCGAGTGGCCGGTCGGCTGGGACGACCTGGACGAGGCCGACGAGTACCGTCCCGACTGGCTCGAAGTCCGGCTGCTCGTACGCGAGTTGATGCCCACGCCGGACCGGGTCACCCGGGAGCGGATGGCGGAGGCGGAGCAGGAGTGCGCGTTGCTCGGGCTCGACTGCGGAGAGGACTTCGAGGCCCTCTGGACCACCCGCCTCGCCGCTTGGCTGGTGGGCGAGATCTTCGACGGCCTGGGCCGCGGCGCCGACCCAGCGGCTCTGACCCCCTGGGCCATGGATGTGGCCGAGCAGTACGTGCGGCGTGGCATGGCGGCCGAGGAAGCCCGTGGCTTTCTGCACCGGACCGAGCAGGAGGTTGCCCACAGCCGGGCGGTGCTGCGCCGACTGCCCTCCTGAGGCCCGGTCTCAGGCGCCGTCGACGACCTTGACCTGTGCCCCCACCCGCAGCCCCCACTCCTGCATCGCGCCCGCCTCGGCCTCGATCACGTGGCGGGCGCGCAGCCGGACCGCGCTCAGCCGGCCGGGCTTCATGGTGCGGACGGCCAGGACCCGCAGATTCCGGTCGAGGAAGGCGACGTCGATCGTGAACCGCATCCGGAAGGTGTGCACACTGCTCGCCGGAGAGAGCAGGATCGCGCCCTTGATGCCGTCGCGGCCGAGCAGGCCCCGAGTGCGTGCGCGGTAGGAGGTCGCGATCTCCAGCGGTACCGCCCGGTCCCCGATGACCAACTCGCCCGTGCCGTTGCGCCATCGACTCATGGCGTCACAGTAGTAGGTGCCGTCAGCCGGCCCCGCCTTGGGCCCTGGAACCGCCGGAGCAGGCCCGTGGGCCCATGTCCGTCGGCTCGGCGGCACCTAGGGTGCAGGGGTGAACGAAGTGAACAGCGCGCTGATCGTGCTCGCCGCGGCCTGGGGCGCCGCGAGCGGGGCCCTGGTGCCACGCGCCGCCTACCGGCTCTCCGTGGACCCGGACGAGTCGTGGCGTGAGGCATGTCCGCAGGGTCACCGGTTCACCGGTCCGGCCCGGGGCTGGCTCGGCCGGCCGGTGTGCGGGCAACGGTCGTTCGGCGCGGTGCTGGTGGTCGCCGGGTGCTGTGCGGCACTGGCCGGGGCCACCGGAGCGCGGCCGGAGCTCGCCGTGTGGCTGTTGTTCGTGCCCTTCGCCGTGCTGCTGGCGGGCGTCGACCTTTCCGTGCGCCGACTTCCCGACATACTCACCCTGCCGCTCGCCGGGGTGATGGCCGCCCTGCTGATCTGCGCGGGAGTGCTGCCCGGCCACGCCGGCTCCTGGGTCCGCGCACTGGCCGGCGGACTCGCCCTCGGTGGCGCCTACTTCGTACTGTTCCTGATCAACCCCAACGGGCTCGGCTTCGGCGACGTGAAGCTCGCCGTCACCCTCGGCATGGTGCTCGGCTGGTACGGCTGGGGGATCCTGTTCCTGGGCGCCTTCGCGGGATTCCTGCTGGGAGCCGCGTACGGGCTCGGTCTGATGGTGTTGCGCCGGGCGGGCCGCAAGGACGCGATTCCCTTCGGTCCGTTCATGCTCGGCGGAGCGGTGGTCGGCGTACTCCTCGGGGCGCTGACGGTCGCGTCCTGACTCCCGACAGCGTTCACGGCTCCCCTGCTCCGGCCCGGCCCGCGATGAGTTGACGCGCCGGCTCCGCGCACCGTGTTCCGCCCTCCACCACCCTCCGGTAGCCGCCCGGTGTGCACCGCATGGCCAATGGGCACCCGCTGCCCGACGGGTGGTTCGGGTGGTTCGGGACCAGGGCAATCCATAGGAGTCGTTGTTACGGTGCGGGGTATGAAGCCAAGGCTGGTACGGAGCCGTGTGGCGACGGCTGGGGTGTGTCTGGCTGCCCTCGCGGCGGCGTGCGGGCCCACCGGTTCGGGCGGCGAGGGGCCGGCATCGGTGCGGAACTCCGCGAGCGCGTCCGGCGGCTCCCGCACGGCGCCCGCTGCGTCCAGTGGCGCCGACACCAAGGCCGCCCCCGGAGCGCTCAGCGCGGAGCAGCTCGCCACCGCCGCCCTCGTCACCGGCGACGTGAAGGACTTCGCCGCCGAGTCGCTGGAAGGCGGCACCCCCACCGGCAGCTCGCGGGCCTCGAAGGCCGCCTGCGCGCCGATCGTCGCCGTCATCAACGGCACCCCCGACCCGGCGCCCTCCGCGACCGTCTTCCGGCGGCTCCTGGACACCACGGAGGACGGCCAGGCCGACCAGACCGTCGTCACCGAGGTGCTCGGCGCCCACCCCTCGGGCGCCACCGACGTACTGCCCCGGCTGCGTACCGCGCTCGACGCCTGCGCCGACGGATTCACCACGAAGGGCGGCGACCTGGAGCCATCGGTGTTCACCGAGGTCAAGGAGCTGCCCGCGCCCGACGCCGGGGACGAGGCGATCGCGTACGAGCTGACGGGCGTCGCGCAGGGTGAGACCGTGCCGATGGTCTTCCAGGTGGTCAGGAGCGGGACGACCGTCGTCACCTATTACGCCGTTGACGTGAACGGCGGCGACACGCCCCGGATTCCGTCCGAGCTCGCCGTTGCGCAGGCGGCCAAGCTCAGGTCCTGAGATCCTGCCCGGTTGCGATGACCACCTGTGCGCCCGGCCGCAGGCCCCAGCCGGCCATCGCGCCCGCCTCCGCCTCCAGCACGTGCCGCGCGCGCGGCCGGAGCGCGCCGAGGCGGCCGGGGCGCATCGTGCGTACCGCGATCACGCGCAGCTCGCGGTCCAGATGAGCCACGTCGATGGCGAACCGCATCCGGAAGGTGTGCACGCTGCTCGCCGGGGTCAGCAGGATCGCTCCCTCGATGCCGTCGCGGCCGAGCAGGCCCTTGGTGCGGGCCCGGTACGACGCCGCGATCTCCAGCGCGACCGCCGCCCCGACGCCGTCGAGCACGCTCAACTCGCCCGTTCCATCCCTCCATCGGCCCATGGATAAACGGTAGTGGCTCACGGGGCCGCCGCGTAGGGTCCGCAACATGGGCCGAAACATCAGGAACCACAACAACCGCCCCTTCGAGGAACTGATCGACGAGGCCGCGTCCGTCTCCGTCGACGGCTGGGACTTCTCCTGGCTGGACGGCCGGGCCACCGAAGAGCGGCCGTCCTGGGGGTACGCCCGTTCGATGGCCGGGCGGATGGCGAAGGCCACCGCCGCCCTCGACATCCAGACCGGCGGCGGCGAGGTCCTCGCCGCGGTGCCCCAGCTGCCGCCGCTCGCCGTCGCGACGGAGGGCTGGCCGGCGAACATCGCCCGCGCGACCGGCCTGCTCCACCCGCGCGGAGTGCCCGTCGTCGCGGACGAGGACAAGCCCCCGCTGCCGTTCGCCGACGGCGCCTTCGACCTCGTGGTCAGCCGGCACCCCGTCACCACCTGGTGGTCCGAGATCTCCCGGGTGCTCTCGCCCGGAGGCACGTACTTCTCCCAACAGGTGGGCCCGGCCAGCGTGTTCGAGCTGGTCGAGTACTTCCTGGGGCCGCAGGCGCCCGAGGTGCGCGGCGCCCGCGATCCCGGCAGGGCGCGCAAGGAGGCGGAGAGCGCGGGCCTCGAAGTCGTCGACCTGCGCCTGGAGAAACTGCGGACGGAGTTCCTGGACATCGGCGCCGTCGTGTACTTCCTGCGCAAGGTGATCTGGATGGTGCCGGGCTTCAGCGTCGAGGAGTACCGCGACCAGCTGAAGGCGCTGGACGAGCAGATCCGTACCGAGGGCCCCTTCGTCGCGCACTCGACACGCTTCCTGATCGAGGCGCGGAAGCCGCTGCGGCCGACCCGGGCTGCCTAGCATCCGGATGCATGGGGACAATTGCTGACCAATGGGTAGGGCGGCGTACTCGGCCTCCGATCCCGCCCGCGCCCACCTCCCGCATCCCTCGCCTACGCATCGCGCGGCCCGCTCTGCTGTGGTGGGGCTGGGCCGCCGCGCTCTTCCTCCTCTACGCCGCCGTCTCCGGCCGCCGCCAGGCCCTGGTCCGCACCACCGGCTACGACCTCGGCATCTTCGAGCAGGCCGTCCGCGCCTACGCGCACTTCGACGCGCCCCTCGCACCGCTGCGCGGCAACGGATTCGACCTCCTCGGCGACCACTTCCACCCGCTGCTCGCCGCCCTCGCCCCCCTTTACCGCCTCTTCCCCAGCCCCTACACGCTGCTCTTCGCGCAGGCCGCGCTGCTCGCGCTCGCCGTGGTGCCGCTCGCCCGGCAGGCCACCCGGGTCCTCGGTCGGCGGGCCGGGCACGTCATCGCCTTCGGGTACGGGCTGAGCTGGGGCATCGCATCGGCGGTCGGCTTCGACTTCCACGAGGTGTGCCTGGCCGTACCGCTGGTCTCGTACGCCCTCGAAGCACTCGCCCGCCGGCAGTGGCGCCGCGCTGTCGCCTGGGCCGTACCGATGCTCCTGGTCAAGGAGGACCTCGGGCTCACGCTCGCCGCGATCGGGGGGTACGTCGCCTGGCGGGGCCCGCGCCGGCTCGGCATCGCCACCGCCGTGCTGGGCCTGGTGGGCAGCGTGCTCGAATTCAAAGTCCTGATGCCCTTCTTCAACCCGGCGGGCGCCTACGCGCACGCCGCGAACCTGGCGCCCGCCCACCACTCGCTGCTCACCACGCTCGCCCTCGCACCGCTGGACGCGGTACGCCCCGAGGTGAAGGCGACCACCCTCGTCCTCGTCTTCGCGCCGGCCGCCCTCATCGCCCTGCGCTCGCCGCTCGCGCTGATCGCCGTGCCCACCCTCGGCTGGCGGATGCTGTCCACCAACGCCTTCCACTGGGGGACGGCGTTCCACTACTCGGCCGTCCTGATGCCCGTCGTGCTCGCGGCGCTCACCGACGCGCTGCGCCCCTACGCCGCCGCCGACGACCCGCTCGCCCGCCGCCACGTCCGGGCCTCCCTCGCGACGGTGGCGGCCGTGACGCTGGTCCTCCTCCCGTCCTTCCCGCTCGCCCAGATCGTCCACCGCTCCACCTGGCGCACCACCGCGCACGTCTCGGCGGTGCGCGACCTCCTGCGGCGCATCCCCGACGGGGCGACGGTGGCGGCCTCCAACCGCCTTGCGCCACAACTGACTTCACGCGCCACGGTCGTCCTGTTTCCGACCTTCCCGGTGCGGTGGGAGCTGACCGCGGCCACCACCCCCATCCCCGCGCCCACGGCGCAGTGGATCGCCTACGACCGGGCACCGGCGGAGTCCTGGCCCTACCCGCCCGGCTACTGGCCCTACCCGGAACCCCGCCAGGAGGAGGAGTACCGCAAGGCGCTGACGAGGTACGGCTATGTGCTGGTCGCGCAGGAGGACGGGGTGTCGCTGCTGCGGAAGGGTTCCCGGCACGGAATCTGGCAGCGGACGTCGGGCACTCCCTGACATCGCACGGTCACGCAGATGACACGACACTGCTCCCTTTGGGTGAGTGCGCCGAAGCAGTTGGACAGCGGATTCCCGACGACGAAATCCGTCGCGGTGCCGGGAGCGGTGCACTCGTCACCCCTCTGACCTGCACGATCGCCGCCGGACGCGGCGCTTGCGGCGGGCTGCGAGGGGGCAGCCATCCGTACCGGGCCGATTCCGGAGCGTAATTCCCGGACGCCGTGGGCCCCACCACCACTTACGAAGGGTTATGGTGGAAACCCCCCCTCGGGCCGGTCCGTATCCCCCCCACGGACCGGCCCGTTTTTTCTTGTGGGGCTTGGCTAAGGTCTTGATCATGTCGGACCAGCAGCCCCCGCCTCAGCCGCAGAACCTTCCGCCGCAGCCCCAGTGGGGCCCGCCGCAGCAGCCCGGCCCGTACCCGCTTCCCGCGCAGGGCCCTTACCAGCAGCCCGCGTACGGCCAGGCGCCGTACCCGCAGCAGCCCGGGTACGGACAGCCCCCGTACCCGCAGCCCGGATACGGACAGCCCCCGTACCCCCAGGACCCGTACGCCTTCGGCTACGGGCATCCGTACGCGGCGGTCGTGCCCCAGTCGATGCCCGGCGAGGTGCGGGCAGCGCAGATCGTCATCTTCTCGATGGCCGGGCTCAGCGCGCTCAACTCCGTGATCATGGGTGCGGTCGGCGGCGCGGAGGCCGCGGGCTACGCGATGGGCGCGAACCTCTGCGGCTGGGTGCTCATCGTGTTCGCGTTCCTCTTCGACAGCGGGCGCGGTGGGGTGCGGGTCACCTCGATCGTCTTCGCGAGCCTTCAGACCCTCGCCGGGCTCGGGGCCATCGGGGCCCACCGCCCGAGCGGCGCGCTCCTGGGCCTCGCCGCGGTCGCGGTCGTGGTGCTGCTCAGCCGGCGGACCGCGGGCCAGTGGTTCGGCCGGCCGCGCACCCCCGGGCCGGGGCAGGGGTACGCGGCCTGAGCCGGGCGGGCATCAGCCGCGGCCGGCCCAGATGTTGGTGCCCTCGGTGTCCACGGCGAAGGTGTCGATCTCCTTCAACTCCGCCTCCGTGAGCGCCGGTCCGGCCAGCGCCGCCACGTTCTCCTCCAACTGCTTCACGCTGGACGCGCCGATCAGCGCCGACGTCATCCGGGGGTCGCGCAGCACCCAGGTGAGCGCCAGTTGCGCCAGCGACTGGCCGCGCCGGGAGGCGATGTCGTTCAGCCCGTTGAGACGGCGTACCACCTCGTCGGAGAGCAGGCCGGGGTCGAGCGACTTGCCCTGGGTGGCGCGGGAGCCCTCCGGGATGCCCTTGAGGTATTTGTTGGTGAGCAGGCCCTGGGCGAGCGGCACGAAGGAGATGCACCCCATGCCGGCCGCCTCCAGGGTGTCCAGCAGCCCGTCCTCCTCCGTCCAGCGGTTGATCATCGAGTACGACGGCTGGTGGATGAGGGCCGGGACGCCCATCTCCTTGAGGATGCGCGCGGCCCGCGCGGTCTGCTCGCTGTTGTACGAGGAGACGCCCACGTACAGCGCCTTGCCCTGCTGGACGGCGGAGGCGAGCGCGCCCATCGTCTCTTCGAGCGGGGTGTGCGGGTCGAAGCGGTGCGAGTAGAAGATGTCGACGTGGTCCAGCCCCATGCGCTTCAGCGAGGCGTCCAGCGAGGACATCAGGTACTTGCGTGAACCCCACTCGCCGTACGGCCCGGGATGCATCAGATATCCGGCTTTGGTGGAGATGATGAGCTCGTCCCGGTACGGGGTGAAGTCCTGGCCGAAGATCTTGCCGAAGTTGAGCTCGGCGGAGCCGGCCGGCGGGCCGTAGTTGTTGGCCAGGTCGAAGTGGGTGACACCCAGGTCGAAGGCGCGGCGCAGGATCGCGCGCTGGGAATCCAGGGCGCGGTCGTCGCCGAAGTTGTGCCAGAGGCCGAGCGAGACGGCGGGGAGCTTGAGGCCGCTGCGGCCGGTCCGCCGGTACTCCATGGAGTCGTAGCGGTCGGGGGCTGCGTGGAAGCGGAGCGATTCAGTCACGTTTCCCTGCTTATCACGGACTTGTGACAGACCGAGTTGGGCCGCCGTGACCGGTCCGCAGTACTGTGCTTTCCCTGGGGCGGCCGGTGTGCGGGGCGGCGGCGGGCCCCCGGGAAGCAACGAGAGGGTGGAATCGGTGAACTTGCGCGACCTGGTGTACGGGCTCTATGCGCGCCGGGTGGAAGGCCGCCTCGACCACGATCAGGTGCCCAAGCACATCGGCGTCATCCTGGACGGCAACCGGCGCTGGGCCAAGGCCTCGGACCGCAGCCCCGAGCAGGGCCACCAGGCCGGCGCCAGCAAGATTCAGGAGCTGCTCGGCTGGTGCGCCGAGACGGATGTCGAGGTCGTCACCCTCTGGCTGCTCTCCACCGACAACCTGGACCGCCCCGAGGACCAGTTGATCCCGCTGCTCGGCATCATCGAGGACGCGGTACGGGACTTGGCGGCGGACGGGCGCTGGCGCGTGCACCACGTCGGCAACGCGGACCTGTTGCCCGGCCACACACAGGCAGTCCTCAAGGAGGCCGAGCAGGCCACCCACGACATCGACGGGATACTCGTCAACGTCGCCGTGGGCTACGGCGGGCGGCAGGAGATCGCGGACGCGGTGCGGTCGCTGCTCCTTGAGCACGCGGCGAAGGGCACCTCGTTCGAGGAGCTCGCCGAGATCGTCGACGTCGAGCACATCTCCGAGCACCTCTACACGCGGGGGCAGCCCGACCCCGACCTGGTGATCCGTACCAGCGGCGAGCAGCGCCTCTCCGGATTCATGCTCTGGCAGTCGGCGCACTCCGAGTACTACTTCTGCGAAGTGTTCTGGCCGGCCTTCCGCAAGGTCGACTTCCTCCGCGCCCTGCGTGACTACGCGGCGCGGCACCGGAGGTACGGCACCTGAGGGGTGGGTCCTCTTTCTGACCCCCCTTTTGTCCTCAAACGCCGGACGGGCTCGTGCTCCCGTCCGGCGTTTTGTCGTCCGCCGTGCGTGGCTGCTCGCGCAGTTCCCCGCGCCCCTGGCAGTGCTGGTGCTGGGCGGCATGGACATCTTCAGCCCGTCCGGCGCTTGAGGACGAGCGCCGTTCAGGCGCGAACGGGGTCCGGGGCGGAGCCCCGGGGCGGGCGGCCTCAACGCGTGATGCGGGGCCCGGGGCGGAGTCCCGGTGCAACTACGGGCATATGACGGGGCATGGCTTCGCCTGTTCGAGGGCATAACCCTGCCAGGTCGACGTTCCGGTCCACGGACGTCGTATCTCAGTGAGCGGCAGTAAGGCCGCTCGCCCGGGAGGCCCTTTGCACCAGGACGACCGTGCACCGCGCGCGGGCGACGCGGAGGGCCGGAGCTCGGCCCGCGCATCGCGGCCAGAGCCCGGTCCGCGTTTCCGCGACGCCGTCGCACCCCGACCTCATGCGCCTCTTACGAGGGGGTACGTCCTTCCGTGGTGACCAGCACAAAGCGCCGCATGCCCGATCGGCGCACTTACGTCCTCGACACCAGCGTCCTGCTGGCCGACCCCAAGGCGATGACCCGGTTCGAGGAGCACGAAGTGGTGCTCCCGATCGTCGTGGTCACCGAACTGGAAGCGAAGAGGCACCATCCGGAGCTCGGATACTTCGCCCGGCAGGCGCTGCGCCTGCTCGACGACTTCCGGGTCCGGTACGGACGCCTCGACGCCCCCATCCCGTTGGGGGACCTCGGCGGCACCCTCCGTGTCGAGCTCAACCATTCCGATCCCGGCGTACTGCCCGCCGGCTACAGGCTGGGGGACAACGACTCACGGATCCTCGCCGTCGCCCGCAATCTCCAGGCGGAGGGGTACGACGTCACCGTCGTATCGAAGGACCTGCCGCTGCGGATCAAGGCGTCGTCGGTCGGTCTGCTCGCCGAGGAGTACCGCGCCGAGCTGGCGATCACCGACTCCGGCTGGACCGGAATGGCCGAACTGCCGCTCAGCGGTGAGCAGGTCGACCTGCTCTTCGAGGAGGAGACGCTCTACGTTCCCGAAGCCGCCGAGCTTCCCGTCCACACCGGGCTCGTGCTGCTCTCCGAGCGCGGCAAGGCGCTCGGGCGGGTCGGCGCGGACGGGAACATCCGGCTGGTGCGGGGCGACCGCGAGGCGTTCGGCATCCACGGGCGCAGCGCCGAACAGCGAATCGCGCTGGATCTGCTGCTCGATCCCGAGGTCGGGATCATCTCGATGGGCGGCCGAGCCGGCACCGGCAAGTCCGCGCTGGCGCTCTGCGCGGGCCTGGAGGCGGTCCTGGAGCGCAGGCAGCACAAGAAGGTGATGGTCTTCCGGCCGCTGTACGCGGTGGGCGGGCAGGAGCTCGGCTATCTGCCCGGGTCCGAGGCCGAGAAGATGGGCCCCTGGGCGCAGGCCGTCTTCGACACGCTGTCCGCGGTGACGAGCCGTGAGGTCATCGAGGAGGTCACCTCGCGCGGCATGCTGGAGGTCCTGCCGCTCACGCACATCCGGGGCCGCTCGCTGCACGACGCCTTCGTGATCGTCGACGAGGCGCAGTCACTGGAACGCAACGTCCTGCTGACCGTTCTGTCCCGTATCGGGGCCAATTCGCGGGTGGTGCTCACCCATGACGTGGCCCAGCGGGACAACCTCAGGGTCGGTCGGTACGACGGTGTGGTGGCGGTCGTCGAGAAGCTGAAGGGGCATCCGCTGTTCGCGCACGTCACCCTCACCCGGTCCGAGCGTTCGCAGATCGCGGCTCTGGTGACCGAAATGCTGGAGGACGGTCACATCTGAACCAGTACGCACCAGTTGGCGCCGCCGGGCCGAGCGAAGCAGCTTAGCCGGGCGGCGCCTTCTTGTGGATGCGATTGGGAAAAACCAGTGGGGCGAGCGAGGTGTGAGGTTTCACACGCGGCGGGGAATTGCCTCCCGGTGTCAGCTTCCGGCAGAGTCTTGCATCCGTCAGGCCCCGCATACGGCACCCCTGTACCCCGGGTACCCCGGTACCCACGCAACTCAATAGCTGAGCCGTATGCCGCCCGCGCATCACGCGGCACTCCCCGCAAGGGAGTTGCCCATCGGGTCAGTTCCTCCCGTGACCCCGTAGTTGGGAGGAGAGAGCCAGGGGCACGATTGCGTCCGCGAGGTCACCCGTGTGGACGCTGCTGGAAGGAAACCGTGTGAGCCGGATCTCGGTCCGGGGGTTCGCGGTGGCGTCTGCCACTGCGGTCACCACCGTAGGCGCCGTCGTCGGCGTTGCCGCAGGTAGCCCTGCCGCTGCTTCGAACGACAACTTCGAGGCGACCGCCGCCGATACGACGCTCCTGGCGGACATCCCCGCAGGACAGCAGGCCCAGGTTCAGACCGCGTCCCTGACGCAGCAGGCGGACGCACAGGCCGCACAGGCGAGTGCGTCGGCGAAGAAGTCCGCCGAGGAAGCCGCCCGTCTTCAGGCCGCGCAGGACGCCAAGGCCAAGAAGGACGCCGCCGACAAGGACAAGGCCGACAAGGACGCCAAGGCCCGCGACCTGGAGACCCAGGCCGCCAGCCGTTCGGCTGCCCGGGACGTCTCGAACCTCGCGGTCAAGAGCTCCTACTCGGTCTCCGACGTCCAGGCGCTCGCGCGCCAGATCGTCCCCGCGGGCCAGTTCCAGTGCTTCAGCCACATCGTGAACAACGAGTCGAGCTGGAACTACCAGGCCACCAACAGCGGTTCCGGTGCCTACGGTCTCGTCCAGGCGCTGCCGGGCTCCAAGATGAGCTCCGCCGGCGACGACTGGCAGACCAACCCGGCCACGCAGATAAAGTGGGGCCTCAACTACATGAACGAGCGCTACGGCAGCCCCTGCGGCGCCTGGTCGTTCTGGCAGGCCAACAGCTGGTACTAGCCTGACGGCCGGTCACCGGGCGCCGCGAAATACCGCCCGGAACTGCTCAACCTTTCGAAGCCCCGCACCGTCCTTCGGTGCGGGGCTTCGCCCGTGTACGGTCAGGTTCGAACGGCTCGGGGGGACGAAGCGGTGGGGAGACTCAGCGTCGGGGAAAAGGGAAACGGCG
Source organism: Streptomyces sp. NBC_01431 (assembly GCF_036231355.1). NCBI lineage: Bacteria > Bacillati > Actinomycetota > Actinomycetes > Kitasatosporales > Streptomycetaceae > Streptomyces > Streptomyces sp. NBC_01431. Next base: position 3,074,399 of record NZ_CP109496.1, on the reverse strand, counting down.
GGATCATGTCGACAGTGCCCAGTTTGCTCGGACGGCTAGGCGCCGGACTGACCCGGATGGGAGAGCGCCTGGACGAGCGCCGCGCGCAGGCGGAAGTCGACGCGTGGGCCGGTCCGGAACCCGATGCCACCCCGGCTCCCGCCCCCGCGCCTCCCGCGGCCGGGCCCCGGCCCGCAACCCCGCCCGCCGCGCCGGTGGTTGCGGCCGAAGCGCCGGTGGATGAGGAGGGGCCGGGCGGCCAGGCCCCCGAACACGTACCGCCGCCGCCCTCGTACGCGCCCGCGGTCGCCGCCCGGCCCGATCCGGTCGACGCGGTGCCGTGGAGCATGCGGGTCGCCGCCGAGGTGGGCTGGCGGCTGCTGGTGCTCGCCGGGACCATCTACGTGTTGACTCAGATCATCAGCGCGGTCGCCCTGGTGGTGCTCGCGTTCGTCGCGGCCCTGCTGATCACCGCGCTGCTCCAGCCGACGGTGGCCCGGCTCAAGCGGATGGGCCTGCCGCGGGGCCTGGCCACCGCGGTCACCGCGGTCTCCGGGTTCGTGATCATGGGGCTCGTCGGCTGGTTCGTGGTCTGGCAGGTCATGGACAACCTCGACGACCTGTCCAGCAAGGTGCGCGACGGCATCGAGGAACTCAAGCGCTGGGCGCTGAACAGCCCGTTCCACGTCACCGAGGACCAGATCAACCAGGTCGCCAAGAACCTCAGCGACACCATCGGGGCCAACACCAACGAGATCACCTCGGCCGGACTCCAGGGCGTGACCGTCCTGGTGGAGGTGCTCACCGGCATACTGCTCGCGATGTTCTCGACGCTCTTCCTGCTGTACGACGGCCCGAAGATCTGGCAGTGGGTCCTCAAGCTGGTGCCGGCCGCAGCCCGGCCGGGCGTCGCGGGCGCGGGCCCGAAGGCCTGGCGTACGCTCACCGCCTATGTGCGCGGCACGGTGATAGTGGCTCTGATCGACGCGATCTGCATCGGCGTCGGCATCTACTTCCTGGGCGTGCCCATGGCGGTGCCGCTCGCCGTGTTCATCTTCCTGTTCGCCTTCATACCGCTGGTGGGCGCGGTCATCTCGGGCGCGCTCGCGGTGGTGGTCGCGCTCGTCACCGACGGCGTGTTCAACGCGCTCATGGTGCTGGTCCTGGTGCTGGCCGTCCAGCAGATCGAGGGCCACGTCCTACAGCCCTTCATCCTGGGCCGCGCGGTGCGGGTGCACCCGCTCGCGGTCGTCCTCTCGGTGGCCGCCGGCGGCCTGGTGGCAGGCATCGGCGGCGCGGTGGTCGCGGTACCGCTGGTCGCCGTCACCAACACGGTGGTCGGCTACCTCAGGCAGTACGCCCGCGAGAACGCCCTGCGCAGTGCGCTGCCGGTGAGCGAGGCGCCGCCCGCGGAGCTGGTGCCCGTCCCGGCCGGGGACCGCGAGTAGCCCAGCCCCACGAACGCCGAAGGGCCCCGCCGGAATCGCACGACGCTGTTGGTTAATTCGGGTCCTGCTTCTTCGCCCCGCCGTTATGCGGCGGGGCGAAGTGCTGCCAGGGGACTGGTCCGGGTGCGTGCGCGGGGCTTGTCGGTGAGCCAGGCATCGATGCGGATGAGGTTGATGGCGGCGCCAGTGAGCTGGTGCTGAAGACTGGTCTTCGCCAGGCCGCGATAGCGCGATCTGCGCAGGCCACAGGCTTGCACTGCTTGCGAGATGGTTCCCTCGACCCCAGCGCGGATCTTGTAGCGGGCCTTCCACTCGTCGGTTTCCTGGAGTTTTCGGGCCTGCTGGAGGGCCTCGTACTCGTCACGAGGCCGCAGGTTGATCTCCCGGCGCTCGGCCTTCGGGGAGTTGACGCATCCCCGCAGCTGGGGGCAGGTGCGGCAGGTGGCCTGTGAGAAGCGGACCCGGATGACCGGCAGTCCGTATTCGGAGCGGCGCTGGTGCCACTGCGTGCTGGTGACGCCGTTGGGGCAGGTCACGTGCTGGTTGTCCCAGTCGATGGTGAAGGCGTCCTGCCCGTGGGTGGCCTCGCCGCGGGCATGGGGGACGGTCACGGACTTCAGCGGTCCATGCAGCGCGACCTGGTGATCACGTCGGGCGGCGGCCAGGGCGCCGGCGTTGGCATAGCCGGTATCGACCCAGTGTTCGCCGGGCAGCAGGTCCCGTTCGGCGAGGCGGGAATGGACCACTGCGGCCATCCGGTCGTCGGGAACGGTGGCAGCGGTGGTGGTCACGTCGGTGACCAGGTGCACCGTCTCCGGCTCGCACGTCTCGGTGAGATGGACCTTGAAGCCGTCCCGGAAGGTGTCGCGCTTGACGCTGCCCCTCGCCTCGATGTCATAGGGCGTGACCAGGCGTTTCGCGCCCGGCGGCCGGTCTTTTGGGTCGCGCCGCTCCACCTCCCCGTCCACCAGATGGAAGGACTGGACCCACAGCTGCCGCAGGAAGTCCGCCTCCGGCAGCACCCGAAGCGCCGGCGGAGCACCGTCCGTCCAGACCATCCGCAGCAGTCGCATGCCATCCGCGCCGATCCGGCGCCCTACCTCGACCCGCCTGGCCTGGGCCTTGGGGAAACGCGAGTCCTCGATCCGTGACGCGTAGTGCGTGAACCATTCCGGCAGCGCATGCGCGCCGACCCATTCCGGCTCAGCGCGGGCTACCGCGTTCAGCGCCGCCCGCAGACTCTCGCCCACCCTCTCCAGCCAGTTCAGCTCACGTGCCGAGGACAGCACATGCGTGGAGTCGGTCCGCGCCTTGCCCCCGCCGCGCAGCAGCCTCTTCTCTCGGGCAGCGGCCAGGATGCCGTCCAGCACAGCCCACCCACCATCTGCGCTGACCAGCCGGTCCCGGAATTCTGAGAGCACCGAAAAGTCGAAGCCTGGATCGGTCAGCTCCAGGGCCAGCGCGTACTTCCAGTCGATCCGGGCCCGCACCGCCTCGGCCGCCTGCCGGTCGGTCAGCCCCTCCACAAACTGCAGCACCAGCACCATCGCGAGGCGCCCCGGTGACCAGGCAGGCTTGCCCCGCGCCGCAAACAGGCCCACGAACTGCTTATCGGTGAACAGGACACCTAACTCGTCCCTCACCCGGATCGCCAGACTCCCCTTCGGGAAGGCCGCCCGCGCCACCCGCACCGTTTCCGCCGGGATCTTCCCCGGCTCCCTCGGCTGCATGGACATCGACACCCTCCCCATACGACAACGTCGGCCTTCAAGACCACAACAAGGTCTTGAAGGCCGACGTCACGCGAGGCAGGACCCCGAATTAACCAACAGCGTCGAATCGCGCCGGCGGGGCCCTTGGCTTGTTGCGTACGTACGGGAACTACGGGGCCAGCACGGCCTCGGAGTCCAGCGTGACGCCCACGGCCTGGATCACCGCGGCGATCTTGAAGGCCTCCTGGATCGTCTCGCGGTCGACGCCGGCCTTGCGCAGGACCTGCTCGTGCGAGTCCAGGCACTGGCCGCAGCCGTTCACCGCGGAGACGGCGAGCGACCACAGCTCGAAGTCGACCTTCTCCACGCCCGGGTTGCCGATGACGTTCATCCGCAGACCGGCCCGCAGCGTGCCGTACTCCGGGTCGGAGAGCAGGTGGCGGGTGCGGTAGAAGACGTTGTTCATCGCCATGACCGCGGCGGCGGACTTGGCGGCCGTGTACGCCTCGGGAGAGAGGTTGGCCTTCGCCTCGGGCTCCAGCTCGCGCAGCACGATCGGGCTGCGCGAGGCGATGGCGGTGGCGAGCACCGTGCCCCACAGCTGCTGGGCCGGGAGGTCGGAGTTCCCGATGACCGAGCCGAGGTTCAGCTTCAGGTCCTTGGCGTAGTCCGGTACGGCGGACTTCAGCGCGTCGAGGGACATGGGTTACTCACCGGCCAGCAGCGCGACCGGGTCCAGGGTGTTCTCGCCCTTGGTCCAGTTGCACGGGCACAGCTCGTCGGTCTGCAGGGCGTCGAGGACCCGCAGGACCTCCTTGGGGTTACGGCCCACGGAACCGGCGGTCACCATCGTGAACTGGATCTCGTTGTTCGGGTCGACGATGAAGACGGCGCGCTGGGCGAAGCCGTCCTCGCCCTCGATGCCGAGGTCTCGCATGAGCTCGTGCTTCGAGTCGGCCAGCATCGGGAAGGGCAGGTCGGTCAGGTCCGGGTGGTCCTTGCGCCAGGCGTGGTGCACGAACTCGGAGTCGCCGGAGAAGCCGAGGATCTGCGCGTCGCGGTCGGCGAACTCGTCGTTCAGCTTGCCGAACGCGGCGATCTCGGTCGGGCAGACGAAGGTGAAGTCCTTGGGCCACGCGAAGACCACACGCCACTTGCCCTCGTAGGTCTTGTGGTCGATCTGCTGGAACTCGTTGCCGCTCTCCAGCGACACGCAGGCAGTCAGGTCGTACGTGGGGAACTGGTCACCAACAGTGAGCACGCGCTCTCCTTGCAAACAAGGAAGTCCCGTTTCGAGCGGATTCGGGAAGCTTCCAGGGGGTTGGACGGATTGCCGATCCTGGCACAGGAGGCATTGATCAGGGAAATAGCTAGACTGGCTCAGCATGATCGGAGGTGCCTATCAGTGGCCAGCGGTAATAGGGGCAAGCAGCCCAGCCTGGCGCAGCTGCGCGCGTTCGCTGCCGTCGCGGAACACCTGCACTTCCGCGACGCGGCGGCGGCGATCGGCATGAGCCAGCCCGCCCTGTCCGGGGCGGTCTCGGCGCTGGAGGAAATACTCGACGTCCAGCTCCTGGAGCGTACGACGCGCAAGGTGCTGCTCTCGCCGGCGGGCGAGCGGCTCGCGGTGCGGGCGAAAGCGGTGCTCGACGCGGTGGGCGAGCTGATGGAGGAGGCGGAGGCGGTCCGCGCCCCGTTCACCGGGGTGCTCCGGCTCGGGGTGATCCCGACGGTCGCGCCCTATCTGCTGCCCGACGTGCTGCGGCTCGTCCACGAGCGCTACCCCGAGCTCGACCTCCAGGTCCACGAGGAGCAGACCTCCTCACTGCTCGACGGACTCGCCGCCGGGCGCCTGGACCTGCTGCTGCTCGCCGTTCCGCTCGGTGTGCCCGGAGTGAGTGAACTCCCCTTGTTCGACGAGGACTTCGTGCTCGTCACCCCGCGCGACCACTGGCTCGGCGGTCGCACCGACATCCCCCGCGAGGCGCTGCGCCAACTGCATCTGCTGCTCCTCGACGAGGGGCACTGCCTGCGCGACCAGGCGCTCGACATCTGCCGGGAGGCCGGGCGGACCGAGGGGGCGCCGGTGACGACGACCGCGGCGGGGCTGTCCACGCTGGTCCAACTCGTGGCGGGCGGGCTCGGCGTGACGCTGCTGCCGCGTACCGCCGTCGAGATCGAGACGGGCCGCAACGACCGCCTGGTCACCGGGTACTTCGCGGAGCCGGCGCCCTCGCGCACGGTCGCCCTGGCGATGCGGACGGGCGCGGCTCGCCAGGGCGAATTCGAGGAGTTCGCCGCCGCTCTGCGCGGGGCTCTGCGGGATTTGCCGGTACGGGTATCGGCGTGAGGGGCCCGGGGGCGCTGCCTCCGGGCCTCCGCTCCCCGATCTCCCCGTGGGTCTCCAAGGTCGGCGCGGCCCCCGCGCGGGACTTGATGGTGACCGCGCCCACCGCTGCCGACTACTCCGTACGCAGACCGTCCGGGCGCATCAGGCGCCACAGTGGAGGCAGCGACAACGCCGTGACCAGGATGACCACGCCCGCGCCGATGCCGACCATCGACACCGCAGGGACCCAGTCGACGGACACCGTGCGGCCCACCATCTTCAGCAGGACCGAGCCCAGGCCGAGGCCCACCCCCGCGGCGAGCGTGAGGCCGAGTGCGACCGGCACGGCGGTCTGCCACAGGACCGACCAGCTCAGGGTGGTGCGCCGGGTGCCGAAGGCGACAAGCGCGGACAGCAGCTTCTTGCGTTCGCGCAGCTGCTCCAGCATCGAGACCAGCAGGCTCGCGCCGATCAGCATCAGCACCGCCGCGGCCCCGATGTAGAGGCCCTTGCGGACCCCGGCGAACCGGGCGTTGGTCCGGACGTCGGTCAGCGAGCGCGCCGAGCTGAGCGGATCGGCCTTGGCGGCCGTGTTCAGCACCCGCTCCTTGGCGAAGCCGTCGCCCGGGGTGGTCGAGATGTACACCGTGGTGTGCGCCGGAAGCTTCGCCCCCTGGGGGAGCGCGCCGGGGGTGACCAGGACGCCGCCGAGGCGCTCGCCCTGCGGGTCGGGCCGGACCGGGGCGTTTCTCGTGCTCGCCGGGACGGTCCACGCGAGCTCCGCGCCCCGGGTGCTGCGGCCGCCGAAGGTCGGGTCCAGGTACAGCGTGCTGCCCGGCTTCGCGGACCGCTCGGCGTCGAAGTCGCCGCCGGTCGCGTTGAAGGTGTCGCCGTCCTTGCAGGCGGGCAGGGTGGCGACCTCGCTCAGGTCGGCGCAGGTGCCGATCGTGACGGGCGTGTAGCGCTCCGGCTCCTTGGCCTTGTCGCCGGCGCTCAGCGAACCGAGAACCACCGCATGGGCCACCCCCTCGGTGTCCTTCAGGGCCCGGATCTCGCGGGACTGGCCGGCCGGCGTGGAATCGCCGAGCGGAACGACGAGTTGGGCCCGGCTGGTGTCCTGGCCGCTCAACTTGACGTAGTCGCCCTCGATGGCGCCGAAGAGCATCTGAAGGGCGATCGCGCCGGCCACCGCGACCGCGATGCCGTTCACCATCCGGGCCGCCGACCCGGACGTCAACTGGAGCCTGCGGACGGCCAGTTGCCAGCCGACCGAGCCCCCGCCGAGCCTGCGCACGACCGCCTCCACCAGCCAGGGGAGCAGCGCGGTCACGCCGATGAGCAGCAGGACGGTGCCGCTGATCACCTGGACCTGGTTGAAGTTGCCCCGGTCGCGGCCGTGGCCCATCAGCGGAACGAGCAGGCCGAGTCCGGCGAGCGGCGGCAGTACCCGCCACCACATGCGCCGTCGGCGCGGCACCGAAGTGCGCACGACGCCCAGGGGTTCGACGACCACCGAGCGCATCGCGAACAGGGTCACCCCGACGGCCGCGGCGGGCACGGCGAGCGCCACGCCCACCGCGAGCAGCGGGCTCGGGTCGAGGTCGGACGGGAAGACGTTGAGCCCCGCGATCGAGACCTCGCCCACGTACTGGCGGCCGATCGCGAAGAACAGCGAACCGACCACGACCCCGACCACGGCTCCGGCCAGCGCCTCACCGGCCGCGATCCACCGGGTCATCCGGCGGTCGGCGCCCGCCAGGCGCAGCGCCGCGAGCCGCCGGTCGCGCCGGTCGCCGCCGAACCGTACGGCGGCCGCGATGAACACGCCGACCGGCATCAGCAGCACCACGAAGATGATCACGATCAGCAGGGCGAGGACCGGGTCGAGCTTCTCCTGCTGCTTGTCGACGAAGCCGTTGACGCGCAGCACCTCGCCGCGGTCGCTCACCTCGCTCATGCGCTGCTTGAGGATGTCGCTGCCCGCGTAGTAGGCGAGTTCGTGCGGGCCCATCAGACCGCGGTCGGCGATGGTCGAGGTGATCTTGTACGGGATGCGCTCGCGCAGCAGCTTTCCGGCGGGCGAGGCGAGCAGGTCGCGCAGCGCGGGGGAGGCCACCATGGTGCCGGGGGCCGGGATCGCCGCGACGCCCGGTGGCAGCGGCGGCTTCGCGCCCTCCGCCTGGAGCAGCCGGCCGCGTACGTCCGAGCCCTGGAACTGCGTCTCGGCCCGCCCGACCAGCAGGGTGTCCGCCGCGGGCCCGCTGTTGACGGAAGCCCCGTAGTCGTTGCGGGCGTTGTCGCGTGCGTTGCGCGCGTTCAGCGCGCCCGGCAGGGCCGTGGTGCCCAGCAGCAGCGCCACCCCGAGGCCGACGCCGACCGCGGTGAGCAGGGTGCGCGTCCAGCCCTCCCGCCCCCCGGAGAGGGCGAACCGGGCGCCGAGGGCGAGGTCGCGAAGCAGGCTCATACGGAGTGCTCCAGCATCATGTCGCGGGACTTCCCGTCGCGTACGACGATCTCGCGGTCCGAGTAGGCGGCGACCCGGGCCTCGTGGGTGACCAGCACGACCGCCGCGTTGGTCGAGCGGGCCGCCTCGGTCAGGAGCTGCATGACGCGCTCGCCGTTGAGCGAGTCGAGCGCGCCGGTCGGCTCGTCGGCGAAGACGACCCGCGGCGAGGTCACGAGCGAGCGGGCCACGGCCACCCGCTGGCCCTGCCCGCCCGATACCTCACCGGGGCGCTTGTGCCCGATGTCGGCGACCTCCAGGCGCTCCATCCACTCCAGCGACCTGCGCTCGGCCTCCCTGCGCTTGACCCCGGTCAGTCGCAGCGGCAGCGCCACGTTCTCCACACAGGTCAACTCCGGTACCAGCTGCCCGAATTGGAAGACGAAACCGAACTCGGTGCGGCGCAGCGCGCTGCGCTCGGCGTCCGACATGGCGGACAGCTCACGGCCGTCGTAGAGGATCTTCCCGGCGTCCGGGGTGACGATCCCGGCAAGGCAGTGCAGGAGCGTGGACTTGCCGGAGCCGGAGGGGCCCATCACGGCGACGACCTCGCCGGCGTGGATGGAGAACTCGGCACCGTCCAGGGCGGGCGTCGGGCCGTAGGCCTTGTGCAGGTCCTGGGCGATGAGCAGGGAGCCGGCGGGCGTCATTTACGTACCTCCGTGGCGAGCTGGACGAGGCGGGCGGCGGTCAGTTCCAGCCAGCGCAGGTCGGCTTCGAGATGGAACAGGGCGTGGTCACAGATCAGTTGGTCGGTCAGGTCGCCGCGGCGCTTGCGGTCGGTGAGCACGCGCATCAGGCGCAGGTGCTCGGCGCGCTGGGTGTCCAGGACGTCGGCCGCGTCGCGGCCGGTCAGCAGGGCGAGGACGACCTTGGTGTAGAGGGTCGACTGGAGATAGGGCTCGGGCTTCTCCGGCTGCCTGATCCAGGTTTCGACGTCGGTGACGCCGGCGGCGGTGATGGCGTACCGCTTCCGCTCGGGGCCACCGCCCGCCTCCACGCCGTCGACCTCGACCAGGCCGTTCTTCAGGAGCCGCGACATGGTCGAGTAGACCTGCCCGTAGTGCAGCGGACGGTCGTGCCCGAACTTCTCGTCGAAGGCGCGCTTCAGGTCGTACCCGTGGCGCGGGCCCGACTCAAGGAGTCCGAGGAGGGTGTGGCCGATGGACATGGGACCTTCCTTTCTTCTCAACTGACCCAAGGGAATGGCGAGTTGCTCGTGACTACTCGGTACGCAGCCCGTCGGGGCGCATCACGCGCCACAGGGCCGGCAGGCTCAGCAGGGTCACGGCGACGATCACGGCGGCGCCGGCCCCTGGTCGACGCTGAGCATGGCTTCGGTGCGAGCCACGTCCTGGAGCAGGGCGGCGTCGATGGCACCGGGGGTGACGTAGATGCCGTGGCGCTCCTCACCGGAGGGGTCCGGGCGGGCGGTGACCTGGCGTGCCGAGGCGGGCAGCGTCCACAGCACCTGCCGGGCGGCGGCGCCGGGTTCGCCGTCGGCGGCGGTGTTGACGGGCTGCCCGGGGCGCGCCGTCCTGTCCATCCAGGCGTTCTGCTCCACGTCGCCCGAGGCGTGCACCACGAAGGTGTCACCGTCCTGGCAGGAGCCGACGCGGGCCAGCTCGGCCAAGGTGGCGCAGTCGCCCAGGGTGAGCTGGGTGGTGGGCCGGATGTCCCCGTCCGCGACCGTCCCGGGCCGGGTCACATAGCTGGTGACGGTGCCGATCACCTGACGCACCCCGGGGGTGGTGCGGAAGGAGTCGATCATCTTCTCGGCGAGCTTCACGTCCGGATACTCGGCAAGGACCGTGTACTGGGCGCGGCTCGCGTCGGCGCCCGTCACCTTGTTGAAGTCGTCGTGGATGCCGACGGAGTACATCTGGAGCGCCACCGACCCGGCCACCGCGACCGTGATGCCGCTGACCGCGCGGGATGCCGTACCGCTGCTCAACTGAAGCCTGCGCACGGCCAGTTGCCAGGGCACCGGGCCGCCGCGCAGCCGGCCCACCACCGCCTCGACCAGCCAGGGCAGCAGGGTGACCAGGCCGAGCAGGACCAGGGTGGCACCGGTGGCGATGGCGACCGGGGCGAGCGCGTTCGGCTGGAGGTGCAGGCGCCGGGCGACAAGGAGCAGGAGGCCGCCGGCCACGGGCAGCAGCAGCCGCCACCACAGCCTGCGGCGCCGGGCCCGGCCGCCGCGTACGACACCGAGGGGCTCCACGGTGACCGAGCGCATCGCGGCCAGGGTCACCCCGACGGCCAGGGCGGGTACCGCGACGGCGACGAGCGGCGCCAGCCAGGGCTCGGGCCTGAGGTCGCCGGGGAAGAAGCCGAAGCTCCAGAGTCCGAGCGGGCCAAGGACGCGGGCGCCGCCGAGGAAGAGCAGGGTGCCGGCGGCGAGCCCGAGCACCGCTGAGGCCAGGGCCTCGCCGCCCGCGATCCAGCGCGTGGTGCGGGCGTCGGCGCCGACCAGGCGCAGCGCCGCGAGCCGCCGGTCGCGCCGCTCGCCGCCGAACCGTACGGCGGTCGCGATGAAGACGGCGACCGGCATCAGCAGCACGACGCAGATGAGGACGACGAGGACGACGAGCATCGGGTCGAGCGGCCGCTCCTCGCCGATGTTGCCGAAACCGGCCGCCGCAAGGGCGCCGCTGTCGGTGGAGAGGGCGGCACTGCCCGCGTAGAAGTACAGCTCGGAGGGTTCGACCAGGCCCGCGTCCCCGATGGTCTGGGTGATCTCGTACGGCAGCCGCCGGCGCAGGAGTTCACCCTCGGGGGAGGCGAGCAGGTCGCGCAGGGCGGGGGAGGCGGCCATGGTGCCGGGGGCGGGTATCGCGGTCAGGCCCGGCGGCAGTGTGGGGGAGGCGCTCGCGGACCGCAGCATCCTTCCGCCGATGGTGTCGTCGTGGTACTCGGTGTCGGCGTCGGTGTACAGCAGCGAGGCCCTCAGGTGGCCGGTGTTCTTGTCCGAGCCCTCGGAGAAGGGTTGCCGGGCGTGGATGCGCGTGGCGCGCTCCTCGATCAGCTGCGGCACCGACGCAGCCCCGAGCAGCAGGGCCACGCCGAGGCCCACCCCCAGCGCGGTGAGCAGGGTGCGGACCCAGCCCTCGCGGCCGCCGGTGAGGGCGAACCGGGCGCCGAGGCCGAGGTCGTGGAGGCGTCGCTTCATGGAAGAGCACTATACGCACTAGGTATACCTGCTGTGTATACCTCGGGTGCATAGCTGTCCGTGATCATGTCATTACTGGGCAAATCGGGACAGGAATGGAAACTCTCGCAACCCTTGGCGCGTTTCAATCGTCGGTTCCCATGGGGCGGGTGCTGATTCTCACGTACGGAAAAGGCGTGATCGAATCCGCTTTGTCCATAGGTGCGGTGTTAGTTTTCTGAGCTGATCTGGCGAGTCTGGTGAGTCATATGAAGGCGAGCGACTGAGGTTATGGGCCGAGCGGAAGAGCGGCGCGCCCGGCAGGGCGGAGCGCGCCGGGGCAAGCAGCAGAAGGTGAAGAAGAAGGGCATACGCCGGTTCTTCACCTGGAAGAAGATGCTCGGCGCGTTCTTCGGGCTCTGCCTGCTCGCGATGGGCGGGTTCTACGCCATCTACCTGATGGTGTCGATCCCCAAGGACAACGACCAGGCCAAGCTGGAAAGCAACGTATACAAGCTCTCCAACGGCCAGGTGCTCGCTCGCACCGGATCGGTCAACCGCGAGACGGTCTCCCTCGACAAGGTGCCCAAGGACATCCAGCACAGCTTCGTCGCGCTGGAGAACAAGACCTTCTACGACGACCAGGGCGTCGACTTCAAGGGCACCGCGCGCGGCATCCTGAAGACCCTGATGGGCAAGGGCACCCAGGGCGGCTCGACCATCACCCAGCAGTACGTCAAGAACAACTACCTGACGCAGGAGCAGACGGTCAGCCGCAAGCTGAAGGAGATCGTGATCTCCCTCAAGGTCGACCAGCGCTACAGCAAGGACGAGATCCTCGCCGGGTACATGAACACCAGCTACTACGGCCGGGGCGCGTACGGCATCCAGGCCGCGGCGCAGGCGTACTACGGCAAGGACGTCTCCAAGCTCACCCTGGCGGAGGGCACCTACCTCGCGGCGCTGCTCCAGGCCCCCAGTCAGTACGACTGGCAGACGGCCGGCCCGCTCGGCAAGCAGCTGGTGCAGGGGCGCTTCAACAAGGCCCTCGACAACATGGTCGGCATGAAGTGGCTGGACCCGGCGACTCGGGCGAAGACGGCGTTCGTGCCGCCCAATGACGCCAAGGTCGCCCCGGGCATGCAGGGCCAGACCGGCTACCTCGTCGACGCGGCGAAGCGGGAGCTGGAGAACAACGGCGTGGACGCCGGCCTGCTGGAAGCCGGCGGCTGGACGATCACGCTCAACATCGACCCCGCGAAGCAGAAGCTGCTCGAAGCCGCGGTCAAGGACCAGCTGACCAGCAAGCTCGACCCGAAGAAGCGCAAGGTCGACGCCGACCTCCAGGCCGGCGCCGCCTCGGTGGACCCGAAGACCGGCTCGGTGGTCGCGCTCTACGGCGGCCAGGACTTCATGAAGCACCAGCTCAGCAACGCGAGAACCGACACGTATCAGCCCGCCTCGACCTTCAAGCCGATCATCCTGGCGTCGGCCCTCAACCAGGGCGCCGAGACGCAGGACGGCAAGCCGATCAAGGCGAACACCATCTACGACGGTGACAGCAAGCGGCCCGTCAAGGGCAGCGACATCCCCTTCAACCCGCCGAACGAGGACGACCACAGCTACGGGCCCATCACCGTCCAGGACGCGATGAACCAGTCGGTCAACTCCGTCTTCGCGCAGATGGGCGTCGACGCCCACCTCGACAAGGTCCGCGACACCGCCGTCGCGATGGGCATGACCTCGCTCAAGGGCAAGCGGGCCGTGCCCGCCATGACGCTCGGCTCCTACGGGGCGAGCCCGCTCCAGATGGCCGCCGTGTACGCCACGCTGGACAACCACGGCAAGCAGGTCATCCCCTCGATCGTGAAGTCGGCCGAGCACAAGGACCACAAGTACACCAAGCCGGACCAGATCGGCAGCCAGGTCATCAGCAGGGACGCGGCGGACGCCGTGACCTCGGTGCTCACCGGAGTGGTCGACGACGGTACGGCCCAGAAGTCGGTGGCCGCCGCGGACAACCGGGGCAACAAGCAGGTCGCCGGCAAGACCGGAACCTCCGACGACAACAAGTCGGCCTGGTTCACCGGCTACACCCCGGACCTGGTCACCTCGGTCGGACTGTGGGGCGAGGCCGCCGAGCCGCGCACCGTGAACGTCGACGGCAAGACCGTGACCGTGCCCAAGGGCGGGCAGGTCACGATGACCAACGGCGCCGGTGAGGACGGCCGTATCAACGGTGGCTCCATCCCGGCCCGCATATGGGCCGCGTACACCTTCGACGCGGTCAAGGGCGGCACCGACAAGTTCGACCTGGAGACCGACCAGGGCGCGGCGGTGCAGCCCGACTACACGCCGCCGACCAACTCGGCGCGGCCGCCGTCGAACTCGCCCTCGCACAGCGCGTCCCACAGCCCGGCTTCGCACGGTCCGTCGAACTCGCCGTCGGGCGGCCCGTCGGACATCACGAAATCGCCGTCGAACTCGACCTCGCACAAGCCGAAGCCGCCGAAGAGTCCGACGCCCAGCGGGTCGGTCGACGTCAGCCCGCCGGCCGACCCCCTCAACCCGGGCTGACCCGACCGGGCACAGCAGGCCGACGGCCCCCACCCCGACCGGGGTGGGGGCCGTCGGCCGTCCAGGTCAGCCGCCCTTCACCTGGGCGGCGATCCGGTCGCCGATCGTCTTGTCGATGTTGCGCCAGTACTGGAACGCCCGCTCCAGGACCGGGCCGCTGACGCCCTGCTTGAGGTGCCCGCTCACGTTGGACACCAGACGGTCGCGCGCCGCGTCGTCCAAAACCGTGCGGACCAGGGTTCCGGGCTGGCCCCAGTCGTCGTCCTCGCGGTGGCGCTTGGTGGCCTCGCGCACCATCTCGCCCGCCACCTGCCAGCCCGCCGGGTCGCCGAACTGCCCCCTGGCGGCCGGACCGCCGTAGGAGTTGGGCGCGTACGGCCGGGCCGCGCGCGACGGCTCGTACCGCATGGGTCCGTCCTTGGCGTACGAATCGACCCGCGAGTGCGGCCTGTTGGGCGGCAGCTGCGCGTAGTTGGGACCGATCCGGTAGCGGTGCGTGTCGGGGTAGGAGAACAGCCGTCCGAGCAGCATCTTGTCCGGCGACGGGCCGATGCCGGGCACCATGTTGGACGGCTCGAAGGCGGCCTGCTCGATGTGGACGAAGAAGTCCTCCGGGTTCCTGTCCAGGGTCATCCGGCCGACCTCGATCAGCGGGTAGTCGCCGTGCGGCCACACCTTGGTCAGGTCGAAGGCGTTGAAGCGGTAGTCCGCCGCGTCCTCGAACGGCATGACCTGGACGTACATCGTCCAGCTCGGCGCGTTCCCCGACTCGATGGACTCGAACAGGTCGCGGCGGTGCAGGTCCGCGTCCTTGCCCGCGAGCTCGTCCGCCTCGTCCTGGGTCCAGAACTCGATGCCCTGGTCGGTCTTCAGGTGGTACTTGACCCAGAACTTCTCGCCGCCGCCGTTGATCCACATGTAGGTGTGCGAGGAGTAGCCGTTCATGTGGCGGTAGGTCTTGGGGATGCCGCGGTCGCCCATCAGCCAGGCCACCTGGTGGGCCGACTCGGGGGACAGGGTCCAGAAGTCCCACTGCATGTCGTTGTTCCGCAGCCCGGTCACCGGGTGGCGCTTCTGCGAGCGGATGAAGTCCTGGAACTTGATCGTGTCACGGACGAAGAAGACGGGCGTGTTGTTGCCCACCATGTCGTAATTGCCGTGCTCCGTATAGAACTTGAGCGCGAAGCCGCGCGGGTCGCGCCATGTGTCGGGCGAACCCTGCTCACCGGCGACCGTCGAGAAGCGGGCCAGCATCTCGGTCTGTTTGCCGGGCTGGAACAGGTCCGCCTTCGTGAACTGGCTGACGTCGTTGGTCACCCGGAAGGTGCCGTACGCCCCGGAGCCCTTGGCGTGCACCACCCGCTCCGGCACCCGCTCCCGGTTGAACTGGGCCATCTTCTCGATGAGGTAATGGTCGTGCAGCAGGATCGGACCGTCGGGCCCGACGGTGAGCGAGTGTTCGTCGCTCTCCACCGGAATACCGGTGTTGGTCGTGGTGTACGGGACCTGTGATGAGTCGGTCACGAGCGTCCTCCCGTCGTCAGGGAATTGATGAGGTCGCTTCGTCCACGACGCCAGTCAACTCCCCCGACGGGGGGTCGGCAACATTTGGATCCGGTCCAATCCTGGTCCAAGTATGGCTACGGAATGGCGCGATCCGGCCGCGCTCGGTGACGGTCATGTGCGGGTGGGCAGCTCGAACCAGACCACCTTGCCGCCGGAGAGCCGGGTCGCGCCCCACCGTCTGGCCAGGCGGTTCACCAGGAACAGGCCGCGCCCGCCCTCGTCCGTCTCGCGGGCCCGGCGCTGGCGGGGCAGTTGCGGAGAGTCGTCGCCGACCTCGCAGCGCAGGACGTCGGTCTTGAGCAGCCGGAGGGTGACCGGGCGCTCGGCGTACCGCACGGCGTTGGTGACGACCTCGCTGACGAGCAGCTCCACCGAGTCGGTCAGCTCCTCCAGGCCCCAGCGCTCCAGGGCCCTGCGGGCGAGTCGGCGGGCCCGGCCGGGGGCCGTTTCCTCCGGGTCGAGGAACCAGTACGCCACGTCGCTCGGGGCGATCCCGTCGAAACGGGCGGCGAGCAGCGCGATGTCGTCGTCGCGGTCGCCGGGGCCGAGCATGTCGAGCACGTCGTCGCAGAGCGCCTCCAGCGGCGGCGAGTGGTCGGGGCCGGTCAGCTGGGCGGTCGCGGCGAGCCGTTCCCGCAGCTGCTCGATGCCGGTCCATACGTCGCGCAGCCGCGACTCGACCAGACCGTCGGTGTACAGGAGCAGCGTCGCACCCGCCGGGGCGTCCAGCTCGACCGCCTCGAAGTCGACCCCGCCCACCCCGATCGGGGCGCCCGGCGGCACCCGCAGCACCTCGGCGCGGCCGCCGAGGTGCAGCAGCACCGGTGGCGGGTGGCCGGCGTTGGCGATGGTGATGCGGTGCGCGACCGGGTCGTACACCGCGTACAGGCAGGTCGCCATGCGGTCGGTGCCGAGCCGCTGGGCCTGCTCGTCCAGATGGTGCAGGACCTCGGCGGGCGGCAGGTCGAGGCCGGCCAGGGTCTGTGCGGTGGTGCGCAGCTGACCCATGATCGCGGCGGAGGTCATGGAGTGGCCCATGACGTCGCCGACGACGAGGGCGACCCGGCTGCCGGGCAGCGGGATCGCGTCGTACCAGTCGCCGCCGACCCGGGCGGTCTCGGCCGCGGGCAGGTAGCGCGAGGCGAGCCGCACACCGGTGGGCTGGGGGAGGCTGTCGGGCAGCATGGTGCGCTGGAGCTCGTCGGCGATGTACGCCTCGCGCCCGTACAGCACGGCCTTGTCGATGCCGAGCGCGGTGTGGGTGGCCAACTGGGCTGCCACCAGAAGGTCGTTGGCCTCGAACGCGGGCCGTTCGGGGCCGCGCACGAAGACGGCGGCGCCGATCACCCGCCGTCGGCCACGGAGCGGCGCGAGTATCGCTCGTCGACCGCCGGGCACCGTACGGTCCGGGCCGAGCAGTTCGGCGAGCGCCGCGCGGACGGCGGGGGACTCGGCGAAGACCGGCCGCACTCCTCGCAGTACCTCGTTGAGTTCGCCGCCGGTGCGCACCTCGCACAACTCGGAGGCGGGGGTCAGATCGGGACCCGGGCCGAGCAGCGTGAGGCCCTCCGCCTCGGCGCTGTCGCTCAGCGCCTCATCCACTAAACGCAGCCGGTCGGTACGGCGCAGACGCAGCACGAAGGGGGTGACCGGACGCTCGTCGCCCACCGGCAGCGGGTCGCGCAGATGCACCAGGATGGCGTCCGAGAACGTCGGCACGGTGGCCCGGCACAGGCCGAGCACGATCTCGTCCAGATCGATGCCGCGGGCGATCCGGCGGGTCGCCGCGCCCACGAAGCGCAGCCGGTCGCCCTCGCGGCGGGCCACCGCGGCGGCGTCACCGGGAGCCGCCGGGCCCGCGTCGCCCTGGCCGGGGACATCGGGTGCGGCCACGGCGGGCACGGCGGAGGCGGCCGCGGCGTCCCGGCCGCCGCGCTCGGGCTGGCCGGGCACGGAGGCGCTCACGCCACCGCTCCGGCCGGCCGGGGTGTCATCGGCCGCATGCGATCTCCCGTGCTCCAGGAAGGCCTGGGGAAGCGTCTGCTCGGTGGGCCGGGCGACATCCTTGCGCCGGCTCTCGTGCGAGGTGGGCTGAGGCTCCGTCACGCGTCGGGTTCCGTCCGTCCGGGATGAGACATCCGCTCCGCCGCGAGCGGCGGCGGGTGCAGCGACAGGGTAAGGATGCGCGATGCGGTCGCTCCGCGCGGTATACCGTTCCCCAAGTTCTTGCGGAGCAGCGGTACGGGCCCCCTGCGGGCGGCGTCGACACCGGGCATGCTCCACCCCCCTGTGGTGACATACGGTCAATTCTTGCACCGGGACTGCCGTTTGCTGCTGCCGACCCCTCGGAGGGGACCTGCGGAGGACGATCCTACGTTTGAACCCCCGGGGCGCATCAAGGGTCTCACGACCGCATATGCGCCGGAGTGCGATCCCAGTCCGCCGGGAGCGCGGGAACGGGCCACCGGGGGTTGGGGCGCCAGGCCTCCCAGCCGTCCGAGAAGGGCCGGCCCCACGCCTTGATCACCCCGACCGCGGCGCGCCCGGCCTCCCGGACCCGGGCGGCCTGCTCGGCGCCCATCAGACCCACCCGCTGCGCCTCGGCGAACTCGTCCTCGTCCAGCCAGCGCCAACTGCGGTCCGGATGAACGGAGATGTCGAGGAAGTGGTCAGCGGAGTCGATGCCGCCGGACCACCGCAGCCGCGGCTCCTCCAGGTTCACGTACCAGTTCTTGAAGTGCCAGTCCCGGTCCCAGAAGAGCCACACCGACCACGGCTCGCCGGGGCGCGCCAGCTTGAGCACCCCGCTGCCGAACCACCGGGAACGCTCCGTGGTGCGCGCCGCGGTGTAGCGGGTGGCCAGCGGTTCCCGGTATACGGGCCGGCCGTCGGCTAGCACCGGGCGCACGCACTGCGTGCCGGGCGCCATCCACACCGCGAGTATCTCGTCGGTGTCCTGGACGACCGTCACCGGACGGCAGATGTGGAAGTGCCCCTGGGGGCCAGGGGCGTGGTCGCGGTAGCGCCAGAGGATCTGGTCCCCCGGCGCCCAGTGGCGGATACCGCCTCCTGTACCTGTCATGTGCAGATATTACGGAGTGCGGTCAAGGCCACGCCGCGATGGGGATCACCCGGTCCTACGGGCGGGTCATCCGCAGCACGTCCAGGGCCTCGTCCAGCTGCTGCACCGTCAGGTCGCCGCGCTCGACGTACCCCGCTTCGAGCACGATCTCGCGAATGGTCTTCCGTTCGGCCAGGGACTTCTTGGCGACCTTCGCGGCCTCCTCGTAGCCGATGTACTTGTTGAGCGGGGTGACGACGGAGGGGGAGGACTCGGCGTACTCGCGGGCCCGTTCCACGTGGGCTGTGACGCCGTCGATGGTGCGGTCGGCAAGGAGGCGGGAGACGTTGGCGAGCAGCCGGATGGACTCCAGGAGGTTCTTGGCGATCACCGGGAGCATCACGTTGAGCTCGAAGTTGCCTCCCGCGCCCGCCGTCGCGACCGTCGCGTCGTTGCCGACGACCTGGGCCGCGACCATGAGAACGGCCTCCGGAATGACCGGATTGACCTTTCCGGGCATGATCGACGAACCCGGCTGGAGGTCGGGAAGACTGATCTCGGCCAAACCCGTACGCGGTCCGGACGCCATCCAGCGCAGATCGTTGGCGATCTTCGTGAGCGAGACGGCGATGGTGCGCAACTGCCCGCTGGTCTCCACCAGGCCGTCGCGCGCGCCCTGCGCCTCGAAGTGGTCCCGCGCCTCGGTGAGGGGAAGGCCGGTGGTCCGCGCGACTTCCGCGATCACGGCCGCCGAGAACCCGGGCGGGGTGTTGATGCCGGTGCCGACCGCCGTGCCCCCCAAGGGGAGTTCAGCCAGGCGCGGCAGCGAGGAGAGCAGCCGCTCGATGCCGTAGCGCACCTGCGCCGCATAGCCGCCGAACTCCTGGCCCAGGGTGACGGGGGTGGCGTCCATGAGATGCGTACGCCCCGACTTGACCACGTCCGCGAACTCGGCCGACTTGCGCTCCAGGGCGGTCGCCAGGTGGTCGAGCGCCGGCATCAGATCGGCGGTGACGGCGGCCGTCGCGGCGATGTGGATCGAGGACGGGAAGACGTCGTTGGAGGACTGCGAGGCGTTCACGTGGTCGTTGGGGTGGACGGCGCGGCCGAGCTTCTCGGTGGCGAGCGTCGCCACGACCTCGTTCATGTTCATGTTCGAGGAGGTGCCGGATCCGGTCTGGAAGACGTCGACCGGGAAGTGCTCGTCCCAGCGGCCCTCGGCCACCTCGTCGGCGGCTTCCTCGACGGCGCCCGCGATGTCCTTGTCGAGCACTCCGAGCCCGGCGTTGACCTTGGCGGCGGCCGCTTTGACGCGGGCCAGTGCCTCGATGTGGGCGCGCTCCAGGCGCTGCCCCGAGACGGGGAAGTTCTCCACCGCCCGCTGCGTCTGGGCGCGCCACTTGGCGTGCGCGGGGACCCGCACCTCGCCCATCGAATCGTGCTCGGTCCGGTACTCGCTGTCGTTCATGTTCGCTGAACCTCCACGCAAAGTTGAGCAGTTGTCTCGTTCTGCCTATTCCCAACACGCCCTACTGGCCAGTAAATACCGGTGGTAACCAATAACCGGGGAGGCGCAATGAGGCGCACCAGACACAGACTCCGCTGTACGTTCGCCGCCGCCGTGGCCGCGGCGGCGGCCTTCGGGGGCATGGCGGTCACCGCGACCACCGCGCAAGCCGCTTCCGCACCGTCCGCCCAGTCCACTCCGCTCTCGCCCGATCTTGAGAAGATCCGGGCGGCCGAGGCCACCCAGCTGTACGGCGACCCTGCCGAACGGCCCATGGCGGACCGCAGGACCGGACTCATCTCGCTCGGCGACAGCGAGATCTCCGGCGAGGGCGTCGGCACCTACGAGGCCGGCACTAACGGCCCCGACAACTGGTGCCACCGCTCGCCCGACTCGGCGATCCACCGCACCGGCGTCCCGGCCGACGAGACGTACAACGTCGCCTGCTCGGGCGCCTACACGGGCAACATCAGGATCGGCGGCACCAAGCAGTACGCCGACGAGCTCGTCCAGAGCGACAGCCTCGCCATCAAGGCGCGCAACACCCGCATCAAGATGGTGCTCCTGGTCGCGGGGGCCAACGACGACCTCCAGTTCGCCCCGGTCATGACCGACTGCGTCGAGCGGTACCTGCTGCTCCAGGGTCCGTGCCAGTCCAAGTACGAGCCGGGCTGGCAGGCCAGGGTGGACGCGCTCGTACCCAAGGTCGAGGCGACCGTGAGCGACCTCAAGACCGTGATGCGCGACGCCGGTTACGCCGACGGCTCCTACAAACTCGTGGTCATGGGCTACCCGAGCCCGATCGGCCCCGACTTCCACGACAACCCGTCCTTCCCCGGCAAACTCGCCTGCGGCGGCCTCGGCTACGACTCCGACACCGTCTGGGGCCGCAACACCGCGGTGCCCGCCTTCGAGGTCGGCATGCGCAAGGCGGCCGCCGACACCGGCGCGACCTACCTCGACGACTCGCGGCTCTTCAACGGCCACGAGGTCTGCATGGAGGACACCTGGGCCCGGGGTCTCTACATCGACCTATCCAAGCCCGGACTGCCGGACTCGAACTCGGTCCGCCAGTCCTTCCACCCCAACTACCGGGGCCACGGCGCCTTCGCCTCCTGCCTCACCCAGCTCTACAACTCCGGTGTACGGGAAGGCAGTTGCGCCGACCCGGCGTCCACCGGGGCCCCGCAGCTCTACCCGCTCGCCTGGGACGACGCGTACCAGCCCCTGAAGAACGAGGCGACCGGCGCGTGCGCCGACGTCACCGCGGCGAACAGCGCCAACGGTACGGCGGTCATCGGCTGGGACTGCCACGGCGGACGCAACCAGGGCTGGTGGTACGACAGTGACCGCAAGTCGGTCCACACCCAGCTCACCCAGGACCGCTGTCTGGACGTGCCGGGGGCGAACTACACCGTCGGTGCCCAGCTGATCATCTGGAACTGCTCGGGCGCCGCCAACCAGGAATGGGTGCGCCAGTCCGGCACCCTGCGCCCGGCCGCGTCGAGCGGCCTGTGCGCCACCCTGTCCGCCGCCAAGGACCCGCTGACCCTGCGGCCCTGCGACGGCACCGCCGCCCAGCGCTTCGCCTGACCCCGTCGAGCACCCCGGTCCAAGCCGACCGGCGAACTCGCCGGCCACACGCCGGAGCGGGGGCGTTCGCGCCCCCGCTCCCGGCCGTCCGCCCCGCCTGGGGCGGTGCGGCCTACGCCTGTCCGGCACCCCGCACGGGGATGTTCAGGAACGTCGGCGGCTCGGCGGGCGCCTGGAAGAAGTCGTTGCCCTTGTCGTCGACGACCACGAACGCGGGGAAGTCCTCGACCTCGATCTTCCACACCGCCTCCATGCCGAGCTCCTCGTACTCGACGACCTCGACCTTCTTGATGCAGTCCTGGGCCAGCCGCGCGGCCGGGCCGCCGATCGAGCCGAGGTAGAACCCGCCGTGCGCGTCGCACGCGTCGGTGACCTGCTTGCTCCGGTTGCCCTTGGCCAGCATGACCTTGGAGCCGCCCGCCGCCTGGAACTGCTCGACGTAGGAGTCCATCCGGCCGGCCGTGGTCGGGCCGAACGAGCCGGACGCGTAACCCTCGGGGGTCTTGGCCGGGCCCGCGTAGTACACCGGGTGGTCCTTGAGGTACTGCGGCATCTCCTCGCCCGCGTCGAGCCGTTCCTTGATCTTGGCGTGCGCGATGTCGCGGGCCACCACCAGCGGACCGGTCAGCGAAAGACGGGTCTTCACCGGGTACTTGGTGAGCTCCGCCAAGATCGCGTCCATCGGCTGGTTGAGGTCGATGCGTACGACGTCGTCACCGGAGGACAGGTGCTCGTCGGTCGTCTCCGGCAGGAAGCGCGCCGGGTCGGTCTCCAGCTGCTCCAGGAAGACGCCCTCCGCGGTGATCTTCGCGACGGCCTGGCGGTCGGCCGAGCAGGACACCGCGATCGCGACGGGCAGCGAGGCGCCGTGCCGCGGCAGGCGCACCACGCGCACGTCGTGGCAGAAGTACTTGCCGCCGAACTGCGCGCCGATGCCGATCTTCTGCGTCAGCTCGAAGACCTTCTTCTCCAGCTCCTCGTCCCGGAAGCCGTGGCCCAACTCCGAGCCCTCGCCGGGCAGTTCGTCCAGGTAGTGCGCGGAGGCGTACTTCGCGGTCTTCAGCGCGAACTCGGCGCTGGTGCCGCCCACCACGATCGCCAGGTGGTACGGCGGGCACGCGGCGGTGCCGAGCGAGCGGATCTTCTCCTCCAGGAACTTCATCATGGAGGCCTCGTTCAGGACGGCCTTCGTCTCCTGGTAGAGGAACGACTTGTTGGCCGAGCCGCCGCCCTTGGCCATGAAGAGGAACTTGTAGGCGCCGCCGTCGGTCGCGTACAGCTCGATCTGCGCGGGCAGGTTGGAGCCGGTGTTCTTCTCGTCCCACATGGTCAGCGGAGCCATCTGCGAGTACCGCAGGTTCAGCTTGGTGTACGCGTCGTAGATGCCGCGCGAGAGCGCTTCCTCGTCGCCGCCCTCGGTCAGCACGTTCTGGCCGCGCTTGCCCATGACGATCGCGGTGCCGGTGTCCTGGCACATCGGCAGGACGCCCGCGGCCGCGATGTTCGCGTTCTTGAGGAGGTCGAGTGCGACGAACTTGTCGTTGCCGGAGGCCTCCGGGTCGTCGATGATCTTCCGGAGCTGGGCCAGGTGCGCCGGGCGGAGGTAGTGCTGGATGTCGTGGATCGCCTCGGCGGCCAGCTTGCGCAGGGCCTCCGGGTCCACCTTGAGGAACGTACGGCCGTCGGCCTCGAAGGTGGAGACACCCTCGGCGGTCACCAGGCGATACGGCGTGGTGTCCTCTCCCAGGGGGAGAAGGTCGGAGTACGCAAACTCTGGCATTACGGCCATTCCTCACTCGACAGACGGCGGCTGGACCTCCATTGGTGCAGCACCCACCAGCGTATGCCGCCCGGAAAGCGCAGATCCTGTGAGGTAGGGCTCAGTTGCCGAGCTCGCTTCCTCCCGCGACTAGTCGCGATCTATCGCGTCTGGGTACGCTGGCTCCGTGGACCTCGAAAAGCACGCTCAGCCGGACCCCGCGGAGCCCGCGAAGGCCGACCTCGTCAAGCATGCCGAGCCCCCGGCACTGCGGGCTTCCGACGCCGACCGGGACCGGACCGCCGACATCCTGCGCGACGCCCTCGCCGAGGGCCGCCTCGACGCCCAGGAACACTCCGATCGCATCGAGGCGGTCTATCGCGCTAAGACCGTGGGCGAACTCGAACCCCTGGTCCAGGACCTCCCGGCGCCGGGAGGCCGGCGCCGTCCGGCTCTCGCGCCGGACCCGCGCGAGGTCGAGGAGGCCGGAACGGCCGTCGCCGAGAACCTGATCGCGGTGTTCTCCGCCTCCACCCGCAAGGGCCGCTGGCGGGTCGGGCGGCGCACCAACGCCTTCTCGCTGTTCGGCAGCGTCGAGATCGACCTGACCGAGGCGCTGTTCGAGCAGCGCCTCACCGTCATCAACGCGACTGCGATTTTCGGCAATGTGGAAGTCCGGGTCCCGGAGAACCTGACCCTGCGCGGCAGCGGCACCGGGGTGTTCGGCAACTTCGAGGTCTCCACCCTGGAGGCCGAGGATCCTGAGGCGCCGGTGGTCGTCGTCAATGGATATTCGGTCTTCGGCAACATCGAGGCCAAGCCCAGGCGGGGCAAGCGCATCGCCGATCTCCACGACCGGCTGCGCAAGCGCCTCGAATCCTGACCGAGGCGGCTGTCCGCGGCGGCGCCCGGCGCCGTCAGGATCAGGCCAACGGCGGCCGAGCGAAGTTCCGCACTACGGAACTCAGTGCATAGGCCCGCGTACAGCGGGTAGGGACTGTCGCATCGTCGCTCGCTCGCGAAGCCGTCGTCAGGAGTAGACCGTGCTGCATCCGCCGCATCAGTCCTTGCAGGTCGCCGCCGTTCCGCCGCAGCGCGGTCCCGTACGGGAGGACCAGGCGGGCCCATGGCATGCGGAGGCGGTCTGCCGCCGGGACGAGGCGGGCCTGTTCTTCGCCCCGTCCAAGGAGCCGACGGCCGCCCGACTGTCGCGCGAGGAGGCCGCCAAGCGCGTCTGCGCCCGCTGTCCGGTGATGGTCGAGTGCCGCGAGCACGCCCTGCTCATGCCCGAGCCGTACGGCGTCTGGGGCGGCCTGACCGCCGCCGAGCGCCGCGTGGTGCTCGCCCGCCGCCGCCGTCGCGACGTCGAACTCAAGAAGTCCGCGTCCGCCGCGTAGGGCCGGCCACGCCACGCAGACAGGTGTCTGCGTAGCTGAAGGGGCGCCCCCGCCGCACAACGGGGACGCCCCTTCACTTACGCAACTCGCTTGGTTCCGCGGCTACTTGACCCGCTCACTTGGCCCGGTCGAAGTCGATGGCGCTGTACGCGCGCAGCTTGGACAGGCGGTGCGTCGAGTCGATCTGGCGGATGGTGCCGGACTTCGAGCGCATCACCAGGGACTGCGTGGTCGCGGTCTCGGCGCGGTAGCGGACCCCGCGCAGCAGCTCGCCGTCGGTGATGCCGGTGGCGACGAAGAACACGTTGTCGCCGCTGACCAGGTCGTTCGTGGAGAGCGTACGGTCCAGGTCGTGCCCGGCGTCGAGCGCGCGCTGACGCTCGGCCTCGTCCTTGGGCCACAGCTTGCCCTGGATGACGCCGCCCAGACACTTGATCGCGCAGGCGGAGATGATGCCCTCCGGGGTGCCGCCGATGCCCATGAGCAGGTCGACGCCGGTGCCCTCGCGCACCGCCATGATCGAACCGGCGACGTCGCCGTCCGAGATGAACTTGATGCGCGCACCGGTCTCCCGGATCTCCTTGACGATGCCCTCGTGGCGGGGGCGGTCCAGGATGACCACGGTGACGTCCTCGGGCGAGGAGTTCTTGGCCTTGGCGACCCGGCGGATGTTCACCGAGACGGGGGCGTTGATGTCGACGAAGTCGGCGGCCTCCGGGCCGGTGACCAGCTTGTCCATGTAGAAGACGGCGGACGGGTCGAACATGGCGCCGCGGTCGGCGGCGGCGAGCACGGCGATCGCGTTCGGCATGCCCTTGGCGTTCAGGGTGGTGCCGTCGATCGGGTCGACCGCGATGTCGACCTCGGCACCGGTGCCGTCGCCGATGCGCTCCCCGTTGTAGAGCATGGGGGCTTCGTCCTTCTCGCCCTCACCGATGACGACCACGCCGTTCATCGAGACGGTGGAGACGAGGGTCCGCATGGCGTTGACCGCGGCGCCGTCCGCGCCGATCTTGTCGCCGCGGCCGACCCAGCGCCCGGCGGCCATGGCGGCGGCCTCGGTGACCCGCACCAGTTCCAGCGCGAGGTTGCGGTCGGGGGCCTCCGGGGAGACCTCGAGTTCGGACGGCAGATGATGCTCGGTCATCGGAGCGCACCTTTCTGTACGGCGACGGCCGCAGATAAAGAGGGTGCTTGGACTCTATCCGTACGTCGACAAATTGAGCAGAGGGGGCCACGTATGAGCGGCGACTTGACCTGAGACCATGGGGTCGTGGCAGGAACGCGCAGCAGCAAGCAGACAGTCCGGAACATGCTGCAGTCGCTGGCGGTGATCGGCATCGCGGCGGCTGTGATCTATGTGTTCATCCCGCACGACGACTCGGGCGTCCCGGTCAAGACGGTCGACTACAAGGTCGAGCTCACCACCGTGCGGCGGGCCGCGCCGTACCCGGTGGCGGCTCCCGTCGGCCTGCCCGACCAGGACAAGTGGCGGGCGACCTCGGTGTCGTACGACGGCGGCAAGGACAACGCCTGGCACCTGGGCTTCCTCGACCCCCAGAACCAGTACGTGGCGATCGAGCAGTCGACCGCGCCGGTGGAGAAGTTCGTCGCCGAGGTCAGCAGGGACGCGGCGAAGACCGAGAAGTCGCAGCGCATCGCGGGCGCCACCTGGACCTACTGGGACGGGCCGAAGTACGACGCGCTCGTCCGCCAGGACAAGGGCTCCACGACCGTGGTGACCGGCACGGCGCCGTACGCGCAGCTGGTGGCGATGGCGGGGGCGCTGGAGTCCAAGAAGACCCCGCCGACGGGCTGAGGGCCCCGCGCGACGGACGGGACGCGCCACGGACACGACGCGCCACGGACACGACGAGGGCCGCCGCACCTTTCCGGTGCGGCGGCCCTCGTCGTATGCGCTGTGCGTCGGCTCAGACGGTCGTGACGACCTCGTCGTACGCCAGGCGCGGGCTGCGCGGGAACCACGCGTCGTCGCCCGGCTTGCCGATGTTGACGACCATCAGCGGGGTGTGGTCGTCGTCCAGGAATTCCTTCTGCACACCGTCGAAGTCCAGACCGGTCATCGGGCCCGCGGCCAGGCCGGCGGCGCGGACGCCGATGATGAAGTACGCGGCCTGGAGCGCGGAGTTGAGCAGGGCGGCACCCTCGCGGACCGGGCGCTCGGAGAAGAAGGCGTCCTTGGCGGCCGGGAAGTGCGGGAAGAGAGCCGGCAGCTCCTCGTGGAACTCGTTGTCCGCGGAGAGGATCGCGACCAGCGGGGCGGCGGCCGTCTTGGGGCGGTTGCCCTCGGCCATGTGCTTCACCAGGCGCTCGCGAGCCTCGGGGGAGCGGACCAGGGTGACGCGCAGCGGCGACTGGTTGAAGGCGGTCGGGCCGTACTTGACCAGGTCGTAGATCGCCTGGACCTGCTCGTCGGTCACCGGCTCGTCGGTGAACGTGTTGGCGGTGCGGGCCTCGCGGAAGAGGAGGTCCTGGGCGGCGGGGTCAAGGGCGAGAGACATCTGCGAAACCTTCCGGGCTGCTGATCAAGCGATGTCTTCGACCGTACGGCGGTTTAGGTTAACTTTCAACTAAACCCCGGGGTGGGTGATCAGGCTCACAGAGGCGGGCGGGCGGGTGGGCTGTGCGGCGCCGCGCCTCCGACCGGCGCCGGTGGGCTCGCCGGTCTGCACGGTGTGCGGCGCCCACCCTGGGGACCGGCCCCGGTGCGCTCGTCCCCGGCGGACCGTGCGTCCTTGCTCGCGCAGTTCCCCGCGCCCCTGGCGGGGTTCGTCTCGGCGGCGTGCTCGTGTGGCATCCCGAACCCGTGCGGCCTCCCGAGCCTGTCCGGCGCTGAGATGAGCGCCGCTCAAGGCGCGAGCGAGGTCCGGGCGGGGCCCAGGAGCCCGGCATCGGAGTGGCTCAGGCCGTGAGCGGGGCCCGGAGCGGGGCCGCGGGGGTCGGCACTAAGTGGGGCCCGGGGTGGAGCCGCGGGGGCTCGGAACCCAAGTGGCTCAGGCCGTGAGCGGGGCCCGGAGCGGGGCCGCGGGGGTCGGCACCGAAGTGGCTCAGGCCGTGAGCGGGGGCCGGGCCCCAGGAGCCCGGCCGGCACAGGAGGGCTCAGGCCTCCTCCGGTGGTTCTGCCAGTGCCGCGTCGAGGCGGGCGCGGGCGCCTTCGAGCCAGCGGCGGCACACCTTCGCGAGCTCCTCGCCCCGCTCCCACAGTGCGAGGGACTCCTCCAGCGTGGTGCCGCCCGCCTCAAGGCGCCGTACGACGTCGATCAGCTCGTCCCGCGCCTGCTCGTACCCCAGTGCCGCATCGCCCGACGCGGCCTCGTCCGTCTTGGCCATGTGATCCACCCTATGTCCGCGGTACGACAGTGACGTGCAGTTCGCCCTCGGCGACCCGGGCGCGCAGATCCTCCCCGGCGGACACCTCGCCGGGGGAGCGGACCACCTCGCCGCCGGCTCGCTGGAGCACCGCGTACCCCCGCTCAAGGGTGGCCTTCGGCGACAGCGCGACCACGCGGGCGTGGGTGTGCGCGAGCTCCGAGTCGGCCCGGTCGAGGAGGTGGCCGAGGACCCGGTGCGAACGGTGGACCAGCGCGTCCACCTCGTCGGCCCGGTCGTCCACCATCCGCTGCGGCCGCTCCATCCAGGGCCGGCCGAGCATCCCCGCCAGGCCCCGCTCCTCGCGGTCGACCAGGCCGACGACATGGCGCCGGGCCCGGTCCCGCAGCAGGCGCACCCGGTCGAGCTCCTCGCCGACGTCCGGCACGACCTTCTTCGCCGCGTCGGTCGGCGTGGACGCCCGCAGGTCGGCGACCAGATCGAGCAGGGGCGCGTCCGGCTCGTGCCCGATCGCCGAGACGACCGGCGTACGGCACTCGGCGACCGCCCGCACCAACGGCTCGGAGGAGAACGGAAGCAGATCCTCGACGCTGCCGCCGCCACGCGCCACGATGATCACGTCGACGTCCGGCATCCCGTCGAGCTCCTTCACCGCCTGGACGACCTGCGACACCGCGTGCACGCCCTGCACCGCGACATTGCGCACCTCGAAGCGCACCGCAGGCCAGCGCCGCCGGGCGTTCTCCAGGACGTCCCGCTCGGCCGCCGAGGCGCGCCCGACGACGAGCCCGACGAGCTGCGGCAGAAAGGGCAGCGGCTTCTTGCGGTCCAAGGCGAAGAGCCCCTCCGCCGCCAGGCTCCGCTTCAACTGCTCCAGTCTGGCGAGCAGTTCACCGATGCCGACCGGCCTTATCTCCACCGCGCGCAGCGAGAGCTGGCCGCGCGGCGCGTACCACTCCGGCTTCGCGTGGACGACGACGCGCGCGCCCTCCGACACGACGTCGGCCACCGCGTCGAACACCTGGCGGTAGCAGGTCACGCCCACCGAGATGTCGTGCGCGGGGTCGCGCAGCGTCAGGAACACCACGCCCGCGCCGGGCCGCCGCGAGAGCTGAGTGATCTGCCCCTCCACCCAGACCGCCCCCAGCCGGTTGATCCACCCCCCGATGAGGCGGGACACCTCGCCGACGGGGAGCGGCGCGTCCGCACTCGTATTCAGAGCCATGTACGCAGGCTAGCCCGCGCCACTGACAGGCCCGCCCGGCCCGCCCCGCCCCACCGGCTCCGGGTCGGGGCCCGGTCGGTGGCCCCACTGCATGGCAAGGACCACCAGGCCCACCGCCAGCCAGCCCAGGCCCACCAACTTGGCCGCGGCCGTGGCCTCCCAGAGCACCGCGAGGATGACGGCCGCGCCGAGCACCGGAACCACCACGTGGCAAAGCCAGTTGGGGGCGCCCTCCATGCGGCGCACCGCGTACCACGCGATCACGGAGGCGTGCAGCAGGAAGAACGCGGTCAGCGCGCCCACGTTGACCACCGAGACCAGATGGTCCATGCCGTCGTCCCGCCGGGCCGCCCACACCGCGGCCACCAGCGTGATCACCGCGGCGAGCAGCAGCGCCACGCGCGGCACCCCGGCGTCGGTCTGCGACAGGACGCGCGGCAGCCGCCGGTCGCGGGCCATCGCGAAGAGGAGCCGCCCCGCGGCCGCCTGCCCGGCGAGCGCCGCGAACGCCGCCCCGATCGCCTTGCTGACCGCCACCAGGGTGTGCAGCCAGCCGCCGACCGAGCTCTCCACGGTGTCGTAGAACGCCGAGCCCTGCCGGGCCGGATCGGCCGCGAGCCGCGCCGACGACATCGGTTCGAGCAGCGCCGCCAGATAGGACTGCACGACGAACAGCGCCCCGGCGAGCACCAGGCAGAACAGCACCGCCCGCGCCACCTTCTGCGAGCCTCCCGTCACCTCCTCGGCGAACGTGGCGATCGCGTCGAAGCCCAGATAGGACAGGACCGCCACGGAAACCGCGCCGAGCACCGCGCCCAGGGAGAACCCGGCGTCGCCGTTCAACGGCGTCAGCCAGCCCCGCTGCGCACCGTCCCGTACGAGCACGACCACCGCCGCGGCGACGAAGACGAGCAGCACCACGATCTCCATCGCGAGCACCGCGAAACCGACCCGGGCCGCGGCCCGTACGCCCCACAGGTTCAGCAGGGTGGTGATCACCACCGCGATCGTCGTCCACACCCAGGGCGTCACGGACGGGACGAGGGAGTTCATCGCGATGCCGGAGAAGAGGTAGGCGACCGCCGGGATGAGCAGGTAGTCGAGCATCGCCATCCACCCCGCGATGAAGCCGGGCCCCTCGCCGAGCGCCTTGCGCGCGTACGCGAACACCGACCCCGCCAGCGGCAGGACCCGCACCATCTGCGCATAGCTGAACGCGGTGAACCCCATGGCGACCGTCGCCACCAGATAAACCAGTGCGACCGCACCGCGCGACTTGGCGTCGAGCGTGCCGAAGATGCCGACCGGGGCCATGGGGGCGATGAAGAGGAGCCCGTAGACGACGAGGTCCCGGAACCCGAGAGTCCGCCGCAACCGCCCGGCGGGCGCCTCCCCGCCGTCCGCCGCCGCCCCGCTCTCCTCGCGTACGCCGCTCATGTCCGCCAGTCTCACCGCCCCCGCGATCTTTGGCCCGCGGGGCACGGCCGGGTGGCCGCCGGGTCGCGGGCGCGTGGCGTGTGACCGTCACCGGGGGTGTCACTGCCACCCCCTACCATGGACGGCATGACTGCTACCGCTTCCCGCCGGGTCCTGCTCGCCGCTCCCCGTGGCTACTGCGCGGGCGTGGACCGTGCCGTGATCGCCGTGGAGAAGGCCCTGGAGCAGTACGGGGCACCCGTCTACGTCCGGCACGAGATCGTCCACAACAAGTACGTCGTGCAGACCCTGGAGAAGAAGGGCGCCATCTTCGTCGAGCAGACGGCGGAGGTGCCCGAGGGCTCCATCGTCATGTTCTCGGCGCACGGCGTGGCCCCGACCGTCCACGCGGAGGCCGCCGAGCGCGGGCTCGCGACCATCGACGCGACCTGCCCGCTGGTCACCAAGGTCCACAAGGAAGCGGTGCGGTTCGCCAAGGAGGACTACGACATCCTCCTGATCGGCCACGAGGGACACGAGGAGGTCATCGGCACCTCCGGCGAGGCCCCGGACCACATCACGCTGGTCGACGGCCCCGAGGACGTGGCGGGCGTCGAGGTGCGCGACCCGGACAAGGTCGTCTGGCTCTCCCAGACCACGCTCTCCGTGGACGAGACGATGGAGACGGTCGACGCCCTCAAGAACAAGTTCCCGAACCTGCTCTCGCCGCCCAGCGACGACATCTGCTACGCCACGCAGAACCGCCAGGTCGCAGTGAAGAAGCTCGCCGAGGACGCCCAGCTGGTCATCGTCGTCGGCTCCAAGAACTCCTCGAACTCGATCCGCATGGTCGAGGTCGCCCTCGACGCCGGCGCCCCCGCCGCCCACCTGGTGGACTTCGCCGACGAGATCGACGAGGCCTGGCTTGAGGGCGTCACCACGGTCGGTGTGACCTCCGGCGCCTCGGTGCCGGACGTCCTCGTCGACGGCGTACTGGAATGGCTGGCCGAGCGCGGATACGGCGATGTCGAGACCGTGAAGACGGCCGACGAGTCGATCACCTTCTCGCTGCCCAAGGAGCTCCGCCGCGATCTGCGCGCCGAGGCCGCCGAACTCTCGGGGAAGCGGTCCGGGAAGTAACCGGTACGCCTTCGGGTGAACGGGCCGGTGGGCGATCGGCGGCCATCGAGCGCCAAGCCGGGTCGGAGCCGGGCCGGGGAGTGCTGCCCGGCGTCCGCCCGTACCGTGGACGGCATGAAGGCCATGAGGAACGTGTTCGGAGTGGACATCGGCGGGTCCGGCATCAAGGGTGCCCCGGTCGATCTGGACCGCGGTGACCTGACGCGGGAACGCCACAAGGTACTGACCCCCCAGCCCGCCACCCCCGACGGCGTGGCGGGCTGCGTCGCGGAGGTCGTCGGCCACTTCGGCTGGTCGGGGCCGGTCGGGATCACCTTCCCCGGGGTCGTCACCGCGAACACCATCCGTACCGCGGCGAACGTCGCCACGGAATGGGTGGGCGTGGACGCGGCCCGCCTGCTCGGCGACCGGCTGGGAGGCCTGCCCGTCACCGTCCTGAACGACGCGGACGCGGCGGGCGTCGCCGAGATGCGCTTCGGCGCGGGCCGGGGCCGCAAGGGCTCCGTCGTCCTGCTCACCTTCGGCACGGGCATCGGCAGCGCGCTGTTCACCGGCGGCCGCCTGGTTCCCAACACCGAACTCGGCCACCTGGAACTGCACGGCCACGACGCCGAGAAGCACGCCTCGACCAAGGTCAAGGAGGACGAGGGTCTGAGCTGGCAGCACTGGGCACACCGGGTCCAGAAGTACCTGGCCCATGTGGAGATGCTGTTCTCGCCCGAGCTGTTCATCATCGGCGGCGGAGTCAGCCGCAAGGCCGAGAAGTTCCTGCCCCTGATCAAGGGCATCAAGGCCGAAGTCGTCCCGGCGGAGCTCCAGAACAACGCGGGAATCGTGGGCGCCGCGATGGTGGCGGCGGGCGGCTGAGGCCAAAGGGGCCCGCAAGCCCGCACCGGCCTGTGAACGTGAGACGCGTCCTCTACCGTCGGCCGGGGCTGCGCCGCCGCCCCATCAGCCGTACTTTCCGTACGGTGGCGACCACCCCGGCGACGAGCGTGCCGGCGTACAGCCAGCCCGCGTGCAGAGCGAGCGAGGTGATGACGGCCATGGCCTGGCCGCCGAAGCCGTCGGCGCCGCCCGCGATCGGGATGATGCCGACCATGAAGGCGATGGGTACGCAGATCGGCGCCGTCACCAGGTCGGCGGGCCGCACCCAGAGCGCGGTCACCGCGCTGACCGGCAGGAACACCACTCCGTACACCACGGGTGAACCGTCGAAGAGCAGCGAGTCGAGCCAGGCGAGCACGAGCATGAGGGCCGCGGCGAAGAGCCCGCCGCCGAGGCCGGTGAGGCGGGGGGAGGGCAGCCTGCGCAGCGCGAGGACGACGGGCGGGACCCGCCGGGTGCGCCCGGCCACCCGGTAGACGGCGGCGCTATCCGCGCTCGCCGCGGCTCCGGCGGGCGCGCCCAGTGGCGCCCGGGAGGGCCCCGGCGCCGATGTCCGTGCTCGCTGTCCGTGCTGCGGGGTGCGCGTCCTGTATTGCTCCACCGCACCAACGTAGGTCGCAACAGGGCACGAACCACTCGCGGGACACGCCCTTTGGGTGAGGTTGGCCTCGCGTTCGCCGGTCCGGGGCCGTCACGCGCGGTATGGCGCGCCCGTAAACTGGTGGGCGGTCCACCTCCGGACCGTCCTTTGCCCTCGTACCGGGAAGTCGCCACGTGTCGCTCACGATCGGAATCGTCGGTCTGCCGAATGTCGGCAAGTCGACCCTGTTCAACGCCCTGACCAAGAACGACGTACTGGCGGCCAACTACCCGTTCGCCACCATCGAGCCGAACGTCGGCGTCGTCGGCGTCCCCGACGCCCGCCTCGGCAAGCTCGCCGAGGTCTTCGGCTCGCAGCGGATCCTGCCCGCCACCGTGGACTTCGTGGACATCGCGGGCATCGTGCGCGGCGCCAGCGAGGGCGAGGGCCTGGGCAACAAGTTCCTCGCGAACATCCGCGAGTCGGACGCGATCTGCCAGGTCATCCGTGCCTTCAAGGACGAGAACGTCGTGCACGTCGACGGCAAGGTGTCCCCGAAGGACGACATCGAGACGATCAACACCGAGCTGATCCTGGCCGACCTCCAGTCCGTCGAGAAGGCGGTCCCGCGCCTCACGAAGGAGTCCCGCCTCCAGAAGGACAAGATCGCGGTGCTGGCCGCGGTCGAGAAGGCGCAGAAGATCCTCGAAGCGGGCGAGACGCTGTTCTCGGCGGGCATCACCAAGGGCACCGAGCAGGGCGACCTGCTGCACGAGCTGCACCTGCTGACCACGAAGCCGTTCCTCTACGTCTTCAACGTGGACGAGGACGAGCTGGTCGACGAGGACTTCAAGAACGAGCAGCGCGCGCTGGTGGCCCCGGCCGAGGCGATCTTCCTGAACGCGAAGATCGAGTCCGAGCTCATCGAGCTGGACGACGATGAGGCCCTGGAGCTTCTCCAGTCCATGGGCCAGGAGGAGCCCGGCCTCGCCACCCTCGGCCGCGTCGGCTTCGCCACCCTGGGCCTGCAGACCTACCTGACGGCAGGCCCGAAGGAGACCCGCGCCTGGACCATCCCCCAGGGCGCGACGGCCCCCGAGGCGGCCGGAGTCATCCACACGGACTTCCAGAAGGGCTTCATCAAGGCCGAGGTCATCTCCTTCCACGACCTGATCGAAGCGGGCTCGGTGGCGGAGGCCCGCTCACGGGGGAAGGCGCGCATGGAGGGCAAGGACTATGTGATGCAGGACGGGGATGTTGTGGAGTTCCGCTTCAACGTCTAGCGGGTGACTTGCCGCCACGTCGCTGATCTTGCACACGTGCAGGTCACCAGGGGCTCGACCTTTCGGGGTCGGGCCCTTCGTTTTCCCTGTGCTGGGATGGTGCTGGGATGCCAGTGTGGCTCCCGTGCTGGTTCGTGGGCCGCGGCTCCGGAGGGCAGCCGAGCAGCCCGCGATCGATCTCGGTTGCTGTGGCCCACCGTGGCGTCTCGAGCTCGTTCGTCCCCCTCCGCTCCTCCTCGCCTCTATCAGAGTCAGCGCCGTAGCGAGTGAGGGCCTTGCCCAGGTCTCGCGGTAGGAACGGCCCCCTGACGTGGAGTGCGGGGAAAGGGAACGCCCAGGCCGATGGCCTCCGGTGGGATGCCGGCCTCAGCCCTGTTTCGCACGGTGGGCCCAGCGCTG
Organism: Streptomyces sp. NBC_01431; assembly: GCF_036231355.1. Lineage (NCBI taxonomy): Bacteria > Bacillati > Actinomycetota > Actinomycetes > Kitasatosporales > Streptomycetaceae > Streptomyces > Streptomyces sp. NBC_01431. The sequence continues at coordinate 3,039,535 of NZ_CP109496.1, read as the reverse complement.
CAACGGCCCCCGAAACGCAAGTCCCTGACTTGTTGATGGCGAGCGGCGACTGGCGAGGCCACCCACTAATGTCTATGTTACTAACGTTGTCGTTAGTAACATGCGGAGGTCGACCGACGTGGTGGATTTTGTAGGACGTCGGCAGGAGCTGGCGACGCTGGAGCGACAGCTGCAGAACGTGGCGTCAGGGGTTGGCGGGGAGCGGCCCGGTCGGTGCGTGATGTTGCGTGGGCGGCGACGGGTGGGCAAATCGCGATTGGTCGAGCGTTTTGCGGAGCGCTCCGGAGCGCCGTTCTTGTTCTACGCGGCGACCGGCGCGTCCTCCAGGGATGATCTGGCACGGCTGGCCCGGGATGCCCAAGCATCGACGCTGCCGTTGGCAGGGCTGGTGGCTGCCGCGCGGCCGGAGAACTGGGATGCCGCGTTCGATGTGCTGGCCGCGGCGCTGCCCGCCGACCGCGCGAGCGTCCTGGTTATCGACGAAGTGCCGTACCTGATGGATGCCGATGGCGCCTTTGAAGGGATGCTGCAACGCGCCTGGGACCGGGTGCTGGAGACCAAGCCAGTGCTGCTGGTCCTCATCGGCTCCGATCTGTCGATGATGGAGGCTCTGAACAGCTACGAACGTCCTTTCCATCAGCGCGGCCGGGAGATGGTGCTAGGACCACTGAACCCTGCCGAGGTGGGGCAGATGCTCGGGTTGGAACCGGCGGAAGCCTTCGACGCCGCGCTGGTCACTGGCGGGCTGCCCCTGATCTGCGCGGATTGGCCGCGGGGCGCAGGGCTGTGGGACTTCCTCGGTGAGGAGCTGAGCGACCCGGTCTCGGCCTTGCTGGTGTCCGCCGAGCGTTCGCTGGCTGCGGAATTTCCCCCGCAGGCTCAGGCGCGTACGGTGCTGGCGGCTATCGGCAGTGGAGAGCGGACCTTCACCAACATCGCTCGTGCAGCCGGCGGGATCGGGGCCACGCCGCTGCAGCGAGCGCTGGAGCTGCTCACGGACAAGCGGATCGTCGCTGCGGAGCTACCCGTATCGCTGCGTCCGTCGAAGGATCGCCGCTACCGGGTGACAGATCCCTACCTGCGGTTTTGGCTGCACTTGCTCGGCCCCTCCATGGAGGAGATCGAGCGGGGGCGGGGCGATCTCACTTTGGCGCGGATCCGGGAGAGCTGGACCAGTTGGCGCGGCCGGGCGGTTGAGCCGCTCATCCGCGAGGCGCTCGCCCGGCTACTGCCCGACGACCGGCTCCCCGCAGCCCCCGCAGTGGGTGGCTACTGGACCCGCACCAATGATGTCGAGATCGACATCGTTGGTGCGGACCGTGCCCCCATTGCCAAGGAGCTGCTCTTCCTTGGCTCCATCAAGTGGCTGGAGCAGTCACCCTTCGACCGGCACGACCTGGCAACTCTTCATCGACACCGGGCCGCCCTCACCGAAGGACCCGTTCCGCTCGTGGCGGTCTCGCGCAGCGGCGTCTACTGTCCGGGCCTCGATGCCACCTACGGCCCCGGCGATTTGCTGACCGCTTGGCCGCTGTGAGTAGTGGATTGCAGGCGAGGCGTGGGGGTTGGTGAGCGCGATCAGGTTGAACAGACGTTGCGGAGAGGTCCCTTGGGCTTCGGCACGTTGCCGACGCTGGTGTGCAGTTCGGCGATCCTGAGTCCTCTTGATCCCTCATCGCAGATGTTCCTGTCGGGCGAATTCGCTCACCTCTCAGGGGCTTGTCCTGGACCGTGCGACAGGGATTCCGTAAGGATGATCTTCCCGCGTCGAAGCCTTGCTGCCAGATTCTGGGTGGAAGGTAGGAGATTGTGAACGCCTTGCAGGACAATGTGATCGTCTAGGATCGCGAAACTCCTCGGCCCGAGGGGCGACGGTGCCGAGTCTGGTTGGGTCAACGCCGGGGGCCGCAAGACCACTTGGCGCCGGGCACGCGGTTGGCGGTCCCGAGGTGGGCCGTCCTTAGCGGAGGATCAGCCATGCAGCGCCCCATACGCGCCTTCTGGGTCATAACTCCCGGGCACGGTGAGATAGTTGCTTCGGCCTGCCTGCCTGCTCGCCCGTCTGCCCTCGGTGAGGCCACTGGCGGCAACGCCGTAGTACGGACCTTGTATTCGGCCGTGAGCCGCGGCACGGAATCCCTCGTCTTCAACGGCCGCGTGCCCGTCAGTCAGTACGCGGCCATGCGCGCTCCTTTCCAAGGGGGCGACTTCCCCGGCCCCGTCAAGTACGGCTACCTCACCGTCGGCCAGGTCGAGGTGGGACCTGATCAACTGGTCGGCCGGAACGTATTTTGCCTACACCCCCATCAGACCCGATTCACCGTCCCGGCCGAAGCTCTCGTGCTCGTTCCCGACACGGTGCCACCCGAGCGCGCCGTACTCGCCGGCATCGTCGAGACCGCACTCAACGCGCTGTGGGACGCCCCGCCGCGCATCGGTGACCGCATCGCGGTGGTGGGCGCGGGCCTCGTCGGCTCCTGTGTGGCCGCCCTACTCGCCCGGTTTCCCGGCCTCCGCGTGGAACTCGTCGATGTCGATCCGGCCCGCGCGGACATCGCCACGGCGCTGGGAGTGGGATTCGCAGATCCGGCGCGGGCGGCGGACGACTGCGATCTCGTCTTCCATGCCAGCGCCACCCAGACCGGACTCGTACGCTCGCTGGAACTCCTGGCCTCGGACGGCTCCGTGGTGGATCTGAGCTGGTACGGCGACCAGTTGATAGCTCTTCCGCTCGGAGAGTTCTTCCACTCCCGGCGCCTGGCACTGCGCAGCAGTCAGGTCGGCGCCATTGCGCCGCAGCGCCGTGGTCGGTACACGCTCACCGATCGCCTCGGCCTGGCGCTCGGCCTCCTGAACGACCCGCTCTTCGACGTATTGATCACCGGTGAGTCTGCCTTCGACGAACTCCCGCAGGTCATGGCAGAGATCGCCTCCGGCCGACTGCAGGGACTCTGCCACCGGATCCGCTACGAGGACTCCGATTGACAGCACCGTACGACCCGTACCGACTGCCCCAAGCCGATATCGATCTTCTGGAGAAGTCTTGTTCACCGTCACGGTTCGCGAGCACCTCATGATCGCCCACAGTCTCCGCGGTGAGGTCTTCGGGCCCGCGCAGCGCCTGCACGGAGCGACGTACCTGGTCGACGCGACCTTTGAGCGCGAGGTGCTGGACGCCGACAACATAGTCGTCGACATGGGGCTGGCCGCCACGGAGCTGCGCGGGATCGTCGCTGCGCTGACCTACCGGAACCTCGATGAGGACCCCGCCTTCGCCGGCACCAACACCACCACGGAGTTCCTGGCCAAGGTCATCGCGGACCGCCTCGCCGGCCGGGTCCACGAGGGTGCTCTCGGCGCGGGTGCCCGAGGTCTGGCCGGAATTTCGGTACAGCTCCACGAGTCGCACATAGCGTGGGCGAGCTACCGCCGGGCGCTCTGATCGCCGCCATGGCCATACGCCCCTACGTGCTGCTGTCGGCCGCAGTCTCCGTGGACTTCCACCTGGACGACGTGGCTCCCGAGCGGCTCGTACTCTCCAACGCCCAGGACCTCGACCGCGTCGACCGTGAACGTGCCAATTCCGACGCCGTCCTCATCGGTGCTACCACCCTGCGCAAGGACAACCCGCGCCTGCTGGTGAAGAGCGCGGGAAGGCGCGCACGGCGGCTGGCAGCCGGTAAGCCGGAACATCCGCTGAAGGTCACGGTCACCGGGTCCGGCGAACTGGGCGCCGGTCTGCCGTTCTGGCACTGCGGAGGCGAGAAGTTGGTCTTCACGGTGGATGCCGCTGAACGCAAGGCCCGCCGCGTCCTGGGAGCCGTCGCCGATGTCGTCAGCACCGGGCCCGTCCTGGACTGGCACCTGGTTCTCGACGAGCTCGGCCGGCGCGGCGTGGACAGGCTCCTCGTCGAAGGGGGCGGCTCGGTCCACACCCAGTTCCTGGCGCGGAACCTGGCCGACGAACTCCATCTGGTCATCGCCCCGCTGCTGGTGGGCGAAGCGGCCGCGCCGACGTTCCTGGCCCCGGCGGCGTATCCCGGTGGTCCCACGGCCCGCATGAAACTCCTGGAGGCACGCCCGATCGGCGACGTGGTGCTGCTGCGCTACGCCCCCAAATGCCGCCTATAGGAGCGCTTTTCGGTGACGGGCGGCCGAAGGCCTGTTATCCCACATGCAGTTGACCAAACCTGGGCCTGATCGGCGCGGCATGGGCCGGTCGGTATGGAGTGGGGGACAGATGGACGACGCGATGGAACTGGCGGACATGATCGCTCAGTTGCGGGACGAGCTGGCCGGGCGATGGCGGCCGGGGACGGTGAGGGCCTGCGCTTCCAGGCGGAGCGGCTCCAATTGGAGCTGACCGTGGGGGTGGAGCGGAGCCGCGAGCCGGGGGCCAAGGTGCGGTTCTGGGTGTTCGACGTGGGCGCCACCGCGCGCAGCGCGAACACCACCATGCAGCGGATCACGCTCACCCTGTTGCCCGTGAGCGGCGACGCGCCCGACCGGCCCGCGTTGATCTCGGGCACTGAGCTGCCCGATGAGGACTGATCCGGCGGTCGGCGCCCCCGGACTCGACCCCCACCGCATCGCCGAGATCATTGTCGCGACGGGCGGTGGCAGGCGGCGCGGTTCCGGTTACCGGATCTCCGACAGCGCCGTCCTCACCGCCGCCCATGTGGTCGCCGGTGCCGCCGTTGTACGCGTACGGTGCGCTGCGCCGGCTCCGCGACGAGCCCCGCGCCGAATTCGCGCGGCTGTGTGCGATCCCCGACCCGGCGGCTCTGCCGCTCGCCGCGCCCGGGGGGTCGCACGAGGCGGGGGCCCGCGCGGTGCGGGTGGTCGGGGTGCGACGACCGCCACGACCTGTCCGCCACCACTGCCGCGCGCGCCTCGGCCGCCCTCCAGATCGCCGGGGCCTCCCAGGAGGCAGCGGCCTGCTCCCTGGCCGAGGCGGCCCGCGCCCTGCCCGCCGCACCGCAGGCCGCCGCCGACGCGCTGACCCGGGCAGCCGCATCCCTCGACGGCAACGCCGAAGTCGTCGCCCCCGCATGGCTGGTCGCCCGCGCGGGGCAACTGCGCGAGGGGTAGACGTCCACCGCGGTGTGTACGCGGCTTCAAGGTGTGGTTGCCGCAGGGGTGCGTACGGGACAGAGCCCGTGGATTCCTGCCCCCGCGCGCGAAAGCGGCGCACCCCGTGCCACGGTGCGCCACTTCGGCTGACTGGAACGCGTCGCGCGTCGCTTCAGATGTCGTAGTCCTGGTCGAATCGGTCCTGCGCTTCCTGCTGGGCGCGCGTGGTCTCGTCCTGGGCCTTTTCCTGGGCCTGGCGGGCCCGCTGCTGGGCCTCATCCTGCTTCGAGCCCGTCGCCTGCTTGGCCTTGTTCTTGAGCTCCTGCGCCTTGTCGTCGGACTGGTTCTTGATGCCCATCGAGGTTCACTCCTACTGGGGTGTGAGGGGGCGGGGCCGGGGTCGTTCCCTCGGCTTGCCGGGCCACGACCAGCCTGGCATGGAGGAACATCACGCGCATTTTTGGTGATTACGGACAGTTCTTGGCGTGTGGCCGGTGTCTCCGGAATCGCGGCGCTCCAGGGCCTCGGATGCTCCGGGCCCGCACCGCGTAGGTAGGCTCAAGGTCCGTGATCGACTTTGCGCTTCCCTCTCGGCCCCTCCGCATCGCCACCGCCCAGGCACAGGCCGTCTCCGGAGAGGTCGACGTCAATGTCCAGGCCGTGGCCCGGATCGTTTCGGCCGCCGGTGACGGCGGGGCCCGGGTCGTGGTGTTCCCGGAGAAGTTCCTCAGCGGGTACGAGCCCGAGCTCATCCGTGACGATCCCGAGCGGTGTGCCGTACGGCCCGACGACCCCCGGCTCGCCCCCATAGTCGACGCCTGCCGGGCGAGCGGTGTCACAGCCGTCGTCGGCGCCGCGGTACAGGACGGCGCCGAACTGTACGTCTCCGCCCTCGTCATCGACGGCACCGGGATCCGCGGACGCTACGACAAGCAGACCCTGTTCAAGTCCGAGCAGGCCGTCTACCGGCCGGGGTCCGCCGGTGCCACCCTCGAAGTGGACGGCTGGCGGCTGGGGTTGGGGGTCTGCTACGACTCCGGGTTCCCCGAGCACGCCCGCGCGGCAGCGCTCGATGGCTGCCACGCGTACGTCGTCGGCGCGCTCTTCAGCGAGGGCAACGGGTACCACGAGTCGCGGATCTGGTTCCCGGCGCGGGCCTTCGACAACACCGTGTACGCCGTCCTCGCCAACCACATTGGTGAGACCGGGGGTTGGCGCACCTGCGGGAGCAGCGCGGTGTGGGGGCCGGACGGACACATCGTCGCCGAAGCGGGCTTCGCGGCCGAGGAAGTCGTCTTCGCCGACCTGCTCCCGGAATCCCTGCGCGCGGCCCGCGAGGCGGAGCCCATGTTGCGCGACCTGCGCGACACCAGCTCCGCGCCGCGCTCGCTCCTGCGGGCGTTCGCCCCGCACCACTCCCTCGGTGGCACCTCCCCGAGCTAGGCGGCCCCGTCCCGCCAACAGGATGCCGGGCCGCCCGCCACCGGGACCACCCCGGCCCTGCTCCCGCCGCCGAGCCCGGCACCGCTCGACCGCCCCGAGCCCGGCCCTGCTTGCCCGCCCCGGACCTGCTCCACCGCCCCCTCCCTCCCTCGCCGCCCGCGTACGATGCGCATTCGCGCAGCAGTTCGTACTGAACGGTTCGCAGCGTGCCGTTCGGCAGGTCGATGAGGAGCACCGCACCCGTGGAGATACCGCCGCCGCCCGCGCCTGGGCAGCCCCAGCAGCCGCAGCCGCAGCCGGGGCCGGGGTACGGCTGGCCGCAGCAGAACCAGGTGCCGGGGGGGTATCCGGCTCCGCCAGTGAACACCGGGCCCTGGTACCCCTACCCCCCGGCCCCGCAGCAGCCGCCCCTCAGCGGTCTGGCGATCGGCTCCCTGGTCGCCGGGATCCTGTGCTGCGTACCCCCGCTCGGTCTGGTCCTGGGCGCGGTCGCCCTCGGGCAGATCAAGAAGAGGGGGCTGCGCGGCAAGGGCATGGCCATCACCGGGATCGTGTTCTCCACGATCAGCACGATCCTCATGGTCCTCGCGATCGCCACCGGCGGTCTCGCCAGCAGTTGGCGGGACTTCAAGTCCGGCTGGAACGAGTCCTCGACGGGCACCGGCTCGAAGTCCCGCAGCACGCTCGACCTGCACTCGGGCGACTGCTTCGACGTGCCGGGCGGCAAGCTGGATCGCGAGGTCGCCTCCGTACGGATCGTGCCGTGCGCGGGTGCGCACGACGCGGAGGTCTCCGGCACGTTCCGGCTCGCCGCCAACGGCGTCTATCCGGGCGAGAGTGCGATCTCCGCCGAGGCCGACGCCAAGTGCTGGAACCTTGAGCAGGCGTACGCCATGGACAGGTGGAAGATCCCCGCCGAGGCCGGGCCGTACTACTACACGCCGAGCGCGCAGAGTTGGGGCCTCGGCGACCACACGGTGACCTGCGCTTTCGCCGCGCAGGGCGGGAAGCTCGAAGGGTCGGTGCGCAACGACGCCTCGACGCTCGACCGCGATCAGATCGCCTTCCTGAAGTCGGCCAACGCCTTCGACCGCGTGATGGCGAAGGCCCCCGACGAGGACCGGGCCGAGGACGACCTCCCCGGATTCAGGACATGGGCCCGCCAGACCTCCGACGTACTGGCCCAGCAGACGAGGCAGTTGGACGCGCAGGGCTGGTCCGCCGGGCACCTCGACGCGGTGCGGCCCTACATCGCCGGGCTGAAGACCGCGCAGAAGGAGTGGGCGAAGGCGGCCGACGCCCCCGACGCGAACGCCTTCTACCTGCACTCCGGGGCGGCGGACAGGGCGATGAAGCAGTCCACCGAGATCGCCGCGCGCGGCGCGCTGGGCCTGGCGACGACCCCGCCGGCCACCGACGACGCCCCCGGCGGCAGCGGCGACGGCAGCGAGGGCGCCAGCGGCGGTCCTTCCGAATCGGGTGGGTCGGGGTCCGGTTCCGGTGGATCTTCGGGGTCCGCCGGCTCGGGGTCCGGCGGCAGTTCCGGAATCGGCGGTTCCAAAAGCGTCTGAGAGCGCTTCGAACAGGGCAGTACCTATCCGCTGGACCGCGGGTACGCCCTGGGTATCGGCGAATCATCACTTCGGGTGAATGTCTGGCCTTTGCTTGCGGTCCGAAACCCACGGTTGCCACGCTGTAGCAGACTGTCAACCTGATGGGAGTGGCCAGTGACTTTCGGTGAGCAGCCGGCCTATCTGCGCGTAGCCAGCGATCTGAGGCAGAAGATCGTGAGTGGTTCGCTGCCGCCGCACACCCGTCTCCCCTCGCAGGCCAGGATCCGCGAGGAGTACGGGGTTTCGGACACCGTGGCCCTGGAAGCGCGCAAGGTGCTGATGGCCGAGGGGCTGGTCGAGGGCCGGTCCGGCTCGGGTACGTATGTGCGCGAGCGCCCGGTGCCGCGCCGGATCGCCCGCTCGGGCTACCGGGCCTCCAGGGGGGCGACCCCGTTCCGCCAGGAGCAGGCCGAGGAGACCGCGCGCGGCACCTGGGAGTCGTCCAGTGAGCAGGAGGGAGCGAGCGCCGAGATCGCCAAGCGGCTCGGCATCCGCCCCGGCGACCGCGTCATGCGTACGCGGTACGTGTTCCGGGACGCGGGCGAGCAGATGATGCTGTCCACGTCGTGGGAGCCGCTGGCCGTCACGGGGCGCACCCCCGTGATGCTGCCCGAGGAGGGTCCGCTCGGCGGCTGCGGGGTGGTCGAGCGGATGGCCGCGATCGACATCGTGGTGGACAACGTGGTCGAGGAGGTCGGCGCGCGCCCGGGGCTCGCGGAGGAGCTCCTCACGCTCGGCGGGGTTCCCGGTCATGCCGTCCTGGTCATCGAGCGGACGTACTACGCCTCGGGGCTCGCGGTCGAGACGGCCGATGTCGTCGTCCCGGCCGACCGCTACCGGGTCTCGTACCACCTGCCGGTGAAATGAGCCGATGTCGGTTTCCCGGCCGACCTGTTCCGGGACCGGCTCCGCGACCGCCCGCCTGACCCTCCCGTCGTCCGTCGTGGGGGCCGTCCTGGTGAGCCGATGCGGCCTCAACTGCCCTGATGTCAGGGTGAGTTGTGCGTATCCGTGGAGTTCGTGGCGCGGATGAAGGGGGCGCACCCCATGGGTACGCCCCCTTCGCGCATGCCGCCGATGACCGAATTCGTATCTCTTTGTGCAAACACGTATCCGCTCAGTAAAGGTCAGGCGTACGCTCGGGCATATGCGGAATGCGGTTTCCTGGGGAAGCTCACTGACCTGCACGCCGATGCCGGGAGAGATGCGATGAACGACAGTGGCGCTGTGCTCATCTGGCAGGTGATCCGCCAGGACGACAACGGCAACCAGTACCGCGTCGGCAAGTACGCCACGCAGGACGAAGCCCAGCACATCGCGGACAGCCTCGATCACCGCGGCCACAAGCAGCTCTACTGGGTCGAGCGGATCGGGGCGCCCGCCCAGCAGTAGCCCGGGACACGGCTCCCGGGCCCGAGCCGCCGGCGGCAGCGCCCCCATGACGCCCCCGATGAGGGCGATGCGGGGCGCGCGTTACGCTCCGGCGCATGAACCAGACCGTCGTGGTGGCCGGAGCCGTCTATGACCAGGGGCGCCTGCTCGCCGCCCGTCGCAGCGCCCCACCCGAGCTGGCCGGTCGCTGGGAGCTGCCCGGCGGCAAGGTGGAACCGGGCGAGAGCCCGCCGCAGGCCCTCGTGCGGGAACTGCGCGAGGAACTCGGCATCGAGACCGAGCCGCTGGAGCGGATCGCGGGGGAGTGGCCGCTCAGGCCCGGACTCGTCCTGCACGCCTGGACCGCGCGGCTGATCGATGGCGAGGCCAGGCCGCTCCAGGACCACGACGAACTGCGCTGGCTGGCGCCCGACGAGGCCGACGCCGTCGACTGGCTGCCCCAGGACCGCCCTGCGGTGGCGGAAGCGATGCGAATCCTCGAAACTTTGCGCCGTTAGTACTACGATGCGCCCCACTTGGGGATAGTCAGTCCCAAATACCGGGTATGTGGCTATTAATCGTTCCAAAACCCGCGAACCACCGGATATCGGGTGATCGGCGTGATCGACACCTCGGGCGAGTGTGCCGAGTGGACCTTCCCTGCTGAGCCGGGAGCCGTACGGACCGCCAGGTACGCCGTCCGGGACGCGCTGCACGGCTGGGCCCTCGACGCCATGGCCATCGATGTGGCCGTGCTCCTGGTCAGCGAGCTGGTGACGAACGCCCTGCGGCACGCGTCGGGGCCCATCGGGGTCCGCCTCGACCGGCTCGACGACGACACCCTCCTGGTGGAGGTCTCCGATCCGCTTCCGGACGCGCCCGTGGAACGTGTGGCGGCCATCGACGACGAAGGCGGCCGCGGCATACAGCTCGTGGCCTGTTCCGCGCAGCGCTGGGGGACCCGTCGGGGCAGAACGGGCAAGACCGTGTGGTTCGAGCTGGCTCTGCCTGGTTAGAAGGAGGGAGGGACGGACGATCACAACCCCCGGACGGGAACCGGCCGACAACGGCTGGAAAAGAACGAGACCGGGATGTGATCGTGAACGCCGTGCCAGCTGGGGCCGTAGTACTGAATACTGCGGTCAAGGCCGGTCCGGTGCGGTGAGCTGGAGGGGACGGTCGCGTGAGCGAGATACCTGAGACGGCTGGCGATGTCGTGTGGCAGAGCAGTCCGCCTGGCTCGATCTATGACTACATTCGCGTCGCGTCGTTCTCCATCGGGCCCGACGGACTGATCGAGCAGTGGAGCCTGCGAGCCGAGGAACAGTTCGGCCTGGCCGCATCCGCCGTGATCGGGCGCGATCCCGTCGAGGCGTTCATGCCCCCCGAACTGCGCCCGCGCGGCCACCGCCGGGTCGCCGAGATCCTGGACGGCAGGGAGTGGACGGGCGTCGTCCCGTTCAGCCTGCCCGCGCCCGAGGCCGGCCCGCACCCGCAGGGTCTCGCCGAGCTCTACGTCATGCCGAGCCGGACGGCCACCGACGAGCGCGCCGCGCTCTGCATCGTCGTGGACGTACGGGCCCTGCGCGGGATCGAAACCGACCTGGCCGCCTCGCAGGCCATATTTGGTCAATCTCCTTATGGATTCCTGTTGTTCGGTACGGACCTCACCGTGCTGCGCGCCAACCAGCGGTTCGCCACCGTCTTCGGCGGCGCCCCCGAGGAGCACCGTGGTCACACCGTTCACGACTACCTCTCCCGTCCCGAGGCCGAGCGGATGTCGGCCGCCCTGCGCCGGGTCCTGGACACCGGAGAGTCCGTCATCGACCTCCAGATCGTCGGGAACGCGCCGGGCGGCAGCGACCGCCGGCACTGGTCGATCAACCTCTACCGGGTGCACAGCGGCACCGGCCGGCCCATCGGCGTCGCCGGGCTCGGCATCGACGTGACCCGCCGTCACAACGCGGCCCGCGAGGCCGCCGACGCCCGCCGCAACCTGGCCCTCCTCAACGAGGCGGGCGCCCGGATGGGCAACTCCCTCGATCTGGAGACCACCGCCCGCGAATTGCTCGACATCACCGTCCCCGGCTTCTGCGACCTCGCCTCGGTCGACCTCTTCCAGAGCCTCCTCGCCGGCGAGGAACCGGCGCCCGGCCAGTCCGACGGGCGCGCGGAACTGCGCAGGGTCGCGGTCGCCAGCGCCGTCCCGGACGGCCCGCTGGCCGGCGGCCCGGGTGGCGAGGGCGACAAGGACGGCGACGCCGAGCGCGCGGGCCCGGTCGGCGTCGGCGACCTGCACCGCTACCGCTTCCACTCGCCGTACGCGCGGGCCCTTCGCACCGCCCGCGTGCACACCGTGTCCGGCGCGGACGGCAGCCTTGTGCACACCACGCTCGCCGTCCCGATGGTCGCCCACGACACGGTGGTGGGCCTGGTCCAGTTCGCCCGCGCCAAGGGGAGCGAGCCGTTCGGCGAGCGCGACCGGGCGCTCGCCACCGAGCTCGCCTCGCGCGCCGCCGTCTGCATCGACAACGCCCGCCTCTATCGCAGGGAACACGAACGGGCGCTGATCCTCCAGCGCTCCCTGCTCCCGCCCGGCGACCCCGAGGCCGCCGGGCTCGACATCGCCTGCCGCTATCTGCCCGGCAGTGCGGAGTCCGAGGTGGGCGGCGACTGGTTCGACGTCATCGAACTGCCCGGCCACCGCACCGCGCTCGTCATCGGCGACGTCATGGGGCGCGGGCTGCGGGCCGCCGTCGCCATGGGCGAACTGCGCACCGCCGTAAGGACGTTGGCACTGCTCGACCTCGAACCGGCCGAGGTGCTCTCACACCTGGACGAGATCGCCCGCGGCCTCGGCGCCCCCGGAGGCACCCAGCAGACCCCGCGCGTCTCCCACAAATCCCGCGACGCCGACCTCTCCGAGGTGTACCTCGCGACCTGTGTGTACGCCGTCTACGACCCGGTCACCCGCAGATGTACGTTCGCCAACGCCGGCCATCTGCCGCCCGTCCTGGTCGAGCCGGGCGACGACCCGGGCGAGCCCGCCATGCTCCTGGACGTGCCGCCGGGGCTGCCGCTCGGTGTCGGCGGCGAGCCGTTCGAGGAGGTCGAGGTCGACCTGCCCGAGGGCGCGCTGCTCGCCCTCTACACCGACGGCCTGGTCGAGTCCCGTGACCATCCGCTCGACGAGGGGCTCAACGCCTTCCGTAAGACCCTCACCGACCCGGACCGGCCCCTTGAGGACGTCTGCGACCAGGTGCTCGGCTCGCTCGACACCCGGCACGGCGAGGACGACATCGCCCTGCTGCTGGCCCGCATCCAGGGCCTGCCCGCGGACGCGGTCGGCGACTGGCGGCTGCCGCGCGAACCCCGCTCGGTGGGCCGGGCCCGCGAACTGGCCCGCACCCAGCTGCTCGCCTGGGACCTCGACGGCCTCGTGGACACGACGGAACTCCTGGTCAGCGAACTCGTCACCAACGCCCTGCGCTACGGCGACGGCGAGATCAGGCTCCGGCTGCTCCGCGACCGTACGCTCGTGTGCGAGGTGTGGGACGCGGGCCTGGTGCAGCCCAGGCGGCGCAGGGCGCGCGATACCGACGAGGGCGGCCGCGGCCTCCAGCTGGTCGGCCTGCTCAGCGCCGCCTGGGGTGCCCGCCGCACCCCGCGCGGCAAGACGGTCTGGTTCGAACTCGCCCTGCCGGACGGGGAGTCGGGCCCGGTGGAGCTGACGGAGGAGCAGATCCTGAGCATGTTCTGAGCGCGGGCCACCCCGGCCGTTCGGCTACGGGGCCCGGGTGGTCGCTCGCGAGGTCGCCCCTAGCCCCGTCGGCGCGTCCGGGGTGGCTGACCCTGCCCGGGGGTGGTGCGGGTGTGGGTACGCCGCTTCCTCTTGACGTGTGTGTACGCGGCCGAGGCGACCGCCACGACGACCACGGCGACGGGCAGCACCAGAGCACTGGCCGAACTCCCGAAATCGTGGCCGCTGTTGGCGAGGGCGGGGTTGGCGCAGACCAGGCTCCAGCACAGCGCGGCAAAGCTCCAGCACAGAGCGGCGAGCGCGCCCAGGACGGCACGGCACCGGGCTCTTCCGAGGGACGGCGTCACGGTTCGAGCGTATGGCTGAAACAGAACACCGGCGACCGGAAAGCGCCCTGTACCGCATCCTGCTGGGGTATCAGGGAGTCCGCCGTCGGGCGGGGTCGGGCCGGTGCTGGCAGGGGCGCGGGGAACTGCGCGAGCGACCCCGCATGGTCCTCAGGCCAGAGGTGTCCGTCAGGGAGTCCGCCGTCGGGCGGGGTCGGGCCGGTGCTGGCAGAGGCGCGGGGAACTGCGCGACCAGGCACCCACGGTCCGCAGGCGATCGGCCGCGATTCAGCCCTCCGGCGAGTCCCTCCGGCGTGTGCGGAGCGGGGTCGCAGGGGCGGCGCCATTGAGCGGGGGGCCGCTAGGCTGGGAAGCCGGGCGGCGTAGGAGAGAGGCACGCGTGGGGATACGTACCTGGTGGGGCGGCCGGGGCGGGCGGTGGACCCGGCGCACACTGTTCGCGGCGGCGCTGGTCGTCGTCGTCACCGTTGCCACCGCCGGAGTGGCGCTCCGCGCCCAGTACGCCGGCGTCCCCGGCGACGACACCCGCACCCGCGGCCAGGACGCGTACTGGCTCGGGCACGCCTGGGTCGACGGCCGCAAGAGCGACAAGGACCTGGACGCGTTCGCGGCGAAGCTGCGCGGCAGCGGCATCCGCGACCTGTTCGTGCACACCGGGCCGCTCGACCACGACGGCACCCTGCCCGCCGCCCGCTACCCCAAGGCCCGCTGGCTGGTCGACGGCGTGCACCGCAGGCTGCCGAACGTGCGGGTACAGGCCTGGCTCGGCGACCGGCTCGCCAGTGAGCAGCCGGTGGGTCTGCGCCTGAAGGACACCGCGACCCGTAGCGCCGTCGTCACCTCCGCGCGCCAGGTGCTCGACACCGCCCGCTTCGACGGCGTCCACTTCGACCTGGAGCCGCTGCCCTCGGGCGACCGCGACTACCTGGCCCTGCTCGACTCGCTGCACGCGCTCACCCAGCCGCGCGGCGCGCTGCTCTCGGTGGCCGCGCACCAGATAGACCCGCTGCCCGCGCTGCACTCGGCGGCCGACAGCCTCACCGGCCACGGCAAGTGGTGGTCGCAGGCCTACTTCGGCCAGGTGGCCCGCCGCGTCGACCAGATCGCCGTGATGTCGTACGACACGGCGATGCCGGTACAGAGCCTGTACGGCGGCTACGTGGCCCGCCAGACCGCGCTCGCCCTCCAAGTCACCCCGAAACAAACCGACTTGCTCATGGGGCTGCCCTTCTACGAGGACGAGAGCATGTCCCACCACGGCTCCGCCGAGACGGTGGAGGCGGCCGTGCGGGGCGCCCGCCTCGGCCTGGCCCGCACCGACCGCCACCGCCAGAACTTCGGCGTCGCCCTGTACGTCGACTTCGCCGAGCGGGACCAGGACTGGGCGGCCTACCGCAGGGGTTGGAGCTGACGCGCCATCACGTTTCCCGTCGGCGGATCCGGTCGCCCAGCCACACCAGCGGGTCGTACTTGCGGTCCACCGCCCGCTCCTTCAGCGGGATCAGCGCATTGTCGGTGATCTTGATGTGCTCGGGGCACACCTCCGTACAGCACTTGGTGATGTTGCAGTAACCGAGGCCGTGCTCGTCCTGCGCGGTCTTCTTGCGGTCCAGGTTCACCTCGGCGGCAGCGTCCAGCGGGTGCATGTCGAGTTCCGCGACCCGCATCAGGAAGCGCGGGCCCGCGAAGGCCGCCTTGTTCTCCTCGTGGTCGCGCACCACATGGCAGGTGTCCTGGCACAGGAAGCACTCGATGCACTTGCGGAACTCCTGCGAGCGCTCCACGTCGATCTGCTGCATCCGGTACTCGCCAGGAGCCACCCCCTTCGGCGGGACGAACGCCGGGACCTCGCGCGCCTTGGTGTAGTTGAAGGACACGTCGGTCACGAGATCACGCACAACGGGGAACGCACGCAAGGGAGTTACCGTGATCGTCTCCTGACGTGCGAACACCGACATCCGCGTCATGCACATCAGCCGCGGCCGCCCGTTGATCTCCGCGCTGCACGACCCGCACTTGCCCGCCTTGCAGTTCCAGCGGACCGCGAGGTCGGGCGCCTGGGTCGCCTGGAGGCGGTGGATGATGTCCAGGACCACCTCGCCGTCGTTCACCTCGACCGTGAAGTCGGTCAGCCCCCCGCCGTCGCTGTCGCCCCGCCAGACCCGGAAGCTCGCATCGTACGTACTCACTCGTACAGCTCCTCTTCGGCGAGGTACTTGACCAGCTCCTCCTTCTCGAAGAGGGAGAGCAGGTCGGCACGGATGGGGTGGGTCTCTTCCCGGGCCAGTCTGATCTGGCCGCGCACCGCTTCGGTGGGCGCCAACCCCTCGGTGGGGTCGGCGAGTTGGCACAGCAGGTTCACCCGGCGCCAGGCGCGGTCCATCGCCGGCCAGTCCTCGCGAGTGTGGCCGCCGCGGCTCTCGGTGCGCTCAAGGGCGGCCCGCGCCACGCACTCGCTCACCAGGAGCATGTTGCGCAGGTCGAGCGCGAGGTGCCAGCCCGGGTTGAACTGGCGATGCCCCTCCACCCCGGCCCGCCGGGCCCGCGCCCGCAGCTCGGCGAGCTTTCGCAGCGCCTCGTGCATCTCGCCCTCGCGGCGGATGATGCCGACCAGGTCGTTCATGGTCTGCTGGAGTTCCTGGTGCAGGGTGTACGGGTTCTCGACGGGGGAGCCGTCCTCGGGGGCCTCGGCGCTGAACGGCCGCAGGGCCTCGGCGGCCGCCGTGTCGATCTGGATCTCGTCGACGGCCGGGCGCGCGGCCAGCGAGGCCGTGTACCGGGCGGCGTGCAGCCCGGCCCGCCGGCCGAACACCAGCAGGTCGGACAGCGAGTTGCCGCCGAGCCGGTTGGAGCCGTGCATGCCACCCGCGACCTCGCCCGCCGCGAACAGACCGGGCACCCCGCGGGCTGCCGCGGAGTCGGAGTCGACGGCGATGCCGCCCATCACGTAGTGGCAGGTGGGCCCGACCTCCATCGCCTCGGCCGTGATGTCCACGTCCGCCAGCTCCTTGAACTGGTGGTACATGGACGGAAGCCGGCGCCGGATCACCTCGGCGGGCATCCGGGTCGACACGTCCAGGAAGACACCGCCGTGCGGGGAGCCGCGACCCGCCTTCACCTCGGAGTTGATGGCGCGGGCGACCTCGTCGCGGGGCAGCAGCTCGGGGGGACGCCGGTTGTTGTCCGGGTCCTCGTACCAGCGGTCGCCCTCCTCCTCGGACTCCGCGTACTTCTCCTTGAAGACGTCCGGCACGTAGTCGAACATGAAGCGCTTGCCCTCGGAGTTGCGGAGCACCCCGCCGTCGCCCCGCACCGACTCGGTGACCAGGATGCCCTTCACCGACGGCGGCCAGACCATGCCGGTGGGGTGGAACTGCACGAACTCCATGTTCAGCAGCGGCGCCCCGGCGAGCAGCGCCAGCGCGTGGCCGTCGCCCGTGTACTCCCACGAGTTGGAGGTCACCTTGAAGGACTTGCCGATGCCGCCGGTCGAGAGCACGACCGCGGGGGCCTCCAGGACGAAGAACCGTCCGCTCTCGCGCTCGTAGCAGAAGGTCCCCGAGACCTGGCCCTCGGCGTCCTTCAACACCCGTGTGACGGTGCACTCCTGAAAGACCTTCAGACGCGCCTCGTAGTCACCGAACTCCCTCTTGTCCTCCTGCTGAAGGCTCACGATCTTCTGCTGGAGGGTGCGGATGAGCTCCAGTCCGGTGCGGTCGCCGACATGGGCGAGGCGCGGGTACTCGTGGCCGCCGAAGTTGCGCTGCGAGATCCGGCCGTCGGCGGTGCGGTCGAACAGGGCGCCCCAGGTCTCCAGCTCCCACACCCGGTCCGGGGCTTCACGGGCGTGCAGCTCGGCCATCCGCCACTGGTTGAGGAACTTCCCGCCACGCATGGTGTCGCGGAAGTGAACCTGCCAGTTGTCGCCCGAGTTGACGTTGCCCATGGAGGCGGCGATGCCGCCCTCCGCCATGACGGTGTGGGCCTTGCCGAACAGGGACTTGCAGATCACCGCGGTACGGGCGCCGCGCTCCCGCGCCTCGATGGCGGCCCGCAGACCGGCACCGCCCGCGCCCACCACGACGACGTCCCACTGCTGCCGTTCCAGCTGAGTCATTCAGGATGCCTTCACTAGAAGAACCTCGGATCGTCGAACGCCCCGGTGGCGAGGAGGTACACGTAGAAGTCGGCGAGCGCCACACTGATCAACGAGGCCCAGGCCAACAGCATGTGACGCTCATTCAGCTTTCCGACCCAGCCCCAGAGCCGGTAGCGCACCGGATGCTTGGAGAAGTGCCGCAGCCGGCCGCCGATGATGTGCCGGCAGGAGTGGCAGGACAGGGTGTACGTCCAGATCAGCGCGATGTTGACCAGGAACACCAGACTGCCGAGCCCCATGTGGCCCCACCGGTAGTGCTCGTCGCGGAACGAGAGCACCGTGTCGTACGTCAGGATCCCGGCGACCAGGACCGCGAAGTAGAAGAAGTACCGGTGGACGTTTTGCAGGATGAGCGGGAAGCGGGTCTCGCCGGAGTACTTCTTGTGCGGCTCGGCGACCGCGCAGGCGGGCGGTGAGGCCCAGAAGCCCCGGTAGTACGCCTTGCGGTAGTAGTAGCAGGTCAGCCGGAAGCCGAGCGGGAAGATCAGGATGAGGAGCGCGGGGGACAGGCCCCACCAGCTGCCGAAGACCTCCGCGTTCGGGCCGTGCCGCATCGGTGCGCAGTTGTCGGCCAGGCACGGGGAGTAGAACGGCGAGACGTAGGGCGCGTGGTAGTAGTCCGCGTTCGCGAACGCCCGCCACGTCGAGTAGACGACGAACGCGAGCAGTCCCGCGGCGGTCACGGCCGGCGCGAGCCACCAGCGGTCGGTGCGCAGATGGCGGGGCGCGATGGCGGCGCGCGACGGGCCGTGGACGCCGGTGCCGCCCGGCGCCGCGGGAGAGGGTTCCGTGCCTGTGGCCAAGAGTGGCTCCAGTGGAAGTCAGGGGGCGCGCCGGCCGCGGGTCCGGGCGCTCCCGAGCCCTTCGTCGTCCGCGTCGGTCCAGAGCGAGGTGTCGTACGGGGTGTCGGAGATGGTGACCAGGTCGGGGCGGGCGGTGGCGGTGCCGGGCGGGGCCGCCTCGCGGAGCAGCGCGAGAGACTCGCGCAGATGGTCGGCGTCGGTCCTGACCCGCCGGATGTCCAGGCCGCTCTCGACCTGTCCTTCGAGCCGTCCCACGGCGCGCACCAGGTCGTCGAGGCAGCGCTGGGCTGCCGTCAACTCGTCCTGCAGGGACATGACTTGCCTGCCTTTCGCCGGAGCGGGTGGCAATGCTCATGCGCCTGAGAGTGTCGCGCCTCACGTACGCGGTTGTGAAGGTGCGTGCACGGGGTTGTGGGGTTGCGGATTGTGCTCGCGCGCCCTATGGGAGGTCCGCCCGCCGGGTGCGTTCGGCCGCATGGGTGGGGTTCGGGGGGCGCTGCGCCGTGTCGCCGCCCCGGGGGCGGGCCCGTCCTCTTCAGTGGCTGGGATACGTGTGATCATCGCGAAATGCCATCAAATCCCATAAATCTGACGAAGAGGTACAAGCCATGTCCCACGTCGGTGACTCGAACGGGAGGGCGGCCCGGATCGTCGCGGCGATCCGGACCGCCGCCTCCGTCCGGTCGCGCTCACTCGCCCTCCTGACCAGCGGTGTGCTCGCGCTTCCCGTGCTGACCGGCTGCGGCTCCGCCGACAGCGGAGCCGCGGGCGCGGCGCCCCAGGACATCGGGGTCGCGAGCCGGGAGCACGTCGCCGACGGAGGCACCCTGAAGTGGGCCGTCGACGCGATGCCCGAGACGCTCAACGCCTTCCAGGCCGACGCCGACTCCGCCACCCAACGGGTCACCCAGGCGGTGCTGCCCGCCCTGTTCACCCTGGACGAGCGAGGGCGCCCCCAGCGCAACGCCGATTACCTGGAATCCGCCGAAGTCGTCCAGCGTGAACCCAAACAGGTCGTGCTCTACAAGCTCAACCAGAAGGCGGTGTGGAGCGACGGCCGCGAGATCGGCGCCCCCGACTTCGTCGCCCAGTGGCGCGCGCTCAGCGGCAAGGAGTCGGCGTACTGGACCGCCCGCAACGCCGGGTACGAGCGCATCGAGAAGATCGAGAAGGGCGCCAACGACCTGGAGGTCAAGGTCACCTTCGCCAAGCCGTACGCGGACTGGCGATCGCTGTTCAGCCCGCTCTACCCGAAGGACGTCACTGGCACCCCCGACGCCTTCAACGACGGCGCCCGTACCAAGCTGAAGGCGACCGCAGGACCGTTTCGCCTCAAGGACGCCGACCGCGCCAAGGGCACCGTCACGCTGGACCGCAACCCGCGCTGGTGGGGACGCCCCACCAAGCTGGACACCCTGGTCCTCCAGGCCGTGCCGCGCGACAAGCGGGCCGCGGCGCTCGCCGACGGCAGCGTCGACCTCGCCGAGATCGACCGCTCGGACGCCGACCGCATCAAGCTCGCCGAGCACGACCAGGGCGGCCAGGCCCTCACCCACGGCCCCGGCGCCGCCATCACCCCCGCCTCCGCGCTGCGCTCCTGGGCCATCGCGCACAGCGACGACGACAAGGCCGAGGAGGAGCGCGCCGCCCGCAAGGAGCAGACGGCGGCCATCGAGAAGTACGCCGTCGAGCAGAGCGCGCTGCGCGGCTTCACCATCCGCAAGACCCTGGAGCCCGCCTACACCCAGCTCGCCCTGAACGGCGCCTCCGGGCCGCTCGCCGACGAGCGGGTCCGGCGTGCGGTGGCCCGCGCCATCAACCGCAAGGAGCTCGCCGAGGACGTACTCAAGCCGCTCGGCCTGCCGGCGCGGCCGCCCGGCAGCCATCTCGCACTGGCCGGGCAGGAGGCGTACACCGACAGCAGTGACGCGCTCGGCAGCAACGACACCCAGGAGGCGCGCGCGCTGCTCGCCGACGCCGGGTGGACCACCGCCGGGGCCCGGCAGAAGCCCAAGGACGACGCCGCGAGGGCGGGCAGCAATCCCGAGGGCGCCGAGGGCGAGACCGACGACAGCAAGCGCGAGGCGAGCGGGAACCACCCCAACGACGAGGGCACCTACATCGTCGGCGACGACAAGCCGGGCAGCTCGGGCAGCGGCGGCGGAACGGGTACGCACGTGCTCGCGCCGGGCAGCTCCGCGGCCCTCCAGAAGGTCGCGCTGCTGCGCCAGGCCCAGGTCTTCGACGGCGAGTCCCCCGAGCAGGCGAACAAGGCCAACGACAAGCGCACCAAGACCGAGGCCCGGCAGAAGGGCGGCGCCCCCGGCGCGTACGCCCCCCAGGGCACCGCGGCGCCCGCCGCCGGCGGCCCGCTCGGCAAGGACGGAAAGCCGCTCACCCTGCGCTTCGTCCTCCCGTCGGGCCCCGGCTCCCAGGCGCTGCGCACCGTGGGGGACCGGATCGTGGCGATGCTGAAGGGGGTCGGCATCAACACCGAGGTCGTGAAGGTCGCCGACGACAGCTACTTCAAGGACCACATCGCCTCGGGCGACTTCGACCTGGCGCTCTACTCGTGGCCGGGCACCGCCTACCCGGCCACCGACGACCGGCCGATCTTCGCCAAGCCGGAACCCGCGGCGGACGGCTCGCTGCTCGTCGAGCAGAACTACAGCCGGGTCGGCACCGACCACATCGACCAGCTCTTCGAGCAGGCGGCCGGTGAGCTGGACGAGGACGAGGCCCGCGAGCTGGTGCAGAAGGCCGACGCCAGGATCTGGGCGGCGGCCGGCTCCATCCCCCTCTACCAGCGTCCTCAGCTGGTCGCAGTGAAGCCGAACGTCGCCAATGCCGGTGCCTTCGGCTTCGCCGCCCCGCACTTCCAGGACATCGGCTTCAAGAAACCGGAAACGGTGCCCAACAGCTCGGCGAACAGTAAGAAGTAGTCGCGTAAGGAGAAGAAGAACCAGCAGGTCAGGCGCGGGACACAGAACCCGGCCCAAGCTCAGAACCTGCTCAAGTCACTTGCCCGCCGGCCCCGTCGGCGGGCAAGGTCGGGTACGCCCCTGACCCAGGCTCAATCGCGGCTCAATCACCCCACTGACCCCTGCTCCAAGATCGCCGGAATCGGCCCGGGAGGCCGTCGGCGCGGCGGCCCCGTACCATGGGAGGCAGCCGTGGCCTGTCTGCCCGGCGGGCGGACGAGGACTCGACCGCGTCAGACGCCTGATCCCACGATCGAGAGAAGCGCCAGTCAGTATGCCCACGCGCCACGACATCCGTAACGTCGCCATCGTCGCCCACGTCGACCACGGCAAGACCACGCTGGTCGACGCCATGCTCAAGCAGGCCGGCGCCTTCGCCGCGCACGCCGCGGAGTCGCTCGACGACCGCATGATGGACAGCAACGACCTGGAGCGTGAGAAGGGCATCACGATCCTGGCCAAGAACACGGCCGTCAAGTACCACCCCAAGGATGGCGGCGACGTCATCACCATCAACATCATCGACACCCCGGGCCACGCCGACTTCGGTGGCGAGGTCGAGCGCGGTCTGTCGATGGTGGACGCGGTCGTCCTGCTCGTCGACGCCTCCGAGGGCCCGCTGCCGCAGACCCGCTTCGTGCTCCGCAAGGCGCTCCAGCAGCGCCTGCCCGTCATCCTCTGCATCAACAAGACGGACCGCCCCGACTCCCGGATCGACGAGGTCGTCAACGAGACCTACGACCTGTTCCTGGACCTGGATGCGGACGAGGACCAGATCGAGTTCCCGATCGTCTACGCCTGCGCCCGTGACGGCGTCGCGTCGCTGACCAAGCCGGAGAACGGCACCGTCCCGGCCGACAGCGACAACCTGGAGCCGTTCTTCTCGACGATCCTGTCGTCCGTGCCGGCCCCCGAGTACGACGAGGCCGCCCCGCTCCAGGCCCACGTCACCAACCTGGACGCCGACAACTTCCTCGGCCGCATCGCGCTGCTCCGCGTCGAGCAGGGCGAGCTGCGCAAGGGCCAGACGGTCGCGTGGATCAAGCGTGACGGCACCATCTCCAACGTCCGCATCACCGAGCTGATGATGACCGAGGCCCTCACCCGCAAGCCCGCCGAGGTGGCCGGCCCCGGTGACATCTGCGCGGTCGCCGGTATCCCCGACATCATGATCGGCGAGACCCTGGCCGACCCGGAGAACCCGATCGCGCTGCCGCTGATCACGGTCGACCAGCCGGCGATCTCGATGACCATCGGCACCAACACCTCGCCGCTGGTCGGCCGTGGTGGTTCCGGCAAGGGCGCCGACGCCAAGGCGACGGTCAAGGACCGCAAGGTCACCGCCCGCCAGGTCAAGGACCGCCTCGACCGCGAGCTCATCGGTAACGTCTCGCTCCGCGTGCTCGACACCGAGCGTCCGGACGCCTGGGAGGTCCAGGGCCGTGGTGAGCTCGCGCTCGCCATCCTGGTCGAGCAGATGCGCCGCGAGGGCTTCGAGCTCACCATCGGCAAGCCGCAGGTGGTCACCAAGCTCGTCGACGGCAAGGTGCACGAGCCGGTCGAGCGCCTGACGGTGGACGTCCCCGAGGAGCACATGGGCGCGGTCACGCAGCTCATGGGCGTCCGCAAGGGCCGCATGGACAACATGTCCAACCACGGTTCCGGCTGGGTCCGCATGGAGTTCGTCGTCCCGTCCCGTGGCCTCATCGGCTTCCGTACGGAGTTCCTGACCAACACCCGCGGTACCGGCATCGCCCACTCGATCCACGAGGGCCACGAGCCGTGGTTCGGCACGCTGACGACCCGTAACAACGGCTCGCTCGTCGCCGACCGGGCCGGTTCGGTCACCCCCTTCGCGATGATCAACCTCCAGGAGCGCGGTGTGCTGTTCACCGAGCCCGGCACCGAGGTCTACGAGGGCATGATCGTCGGCGAGAACTCGCGCGCCGACGACATGGACGTGAACATCACCAAGGAGAAGAAGCTCACCAACATGCGTGCGGCTTCCGCGGACAACACGGAGAACGTGGTCCCGGCCCGCAAGCTCTCCCTGGAGCAGTCCCTGGAGTTCTGCCGCGACGACGAGTGCGTCGAGGTGACCCCGGAGGCCGTGCGCATCCGCAAGGTCGTCCTGGACGCCAAGGAGCGCGGCCGCACCGCCTCGCGCGCCAAGCGGAGCTGACGCTCCGTAAGGTCCGAAGGCCCGGCCTGCGACGTGAGTCGCGGGCCGGGCCTTCGGTGTTGCCGTTCGTGTTTGACCGGCCGGGTACACACGTGCGGGCGACCGAGTTCAAAGGACTGTCAAAGAGCCTCGTCGGCGGCGGTCGGAGCGCTCTACGGTCAAGTTGTTTTAACGGCCATCCTGTTCGGATATCGACCGTCGCTCTCCGGAAGATGTGTTAACGGTCCGTTTCGGGTGTGTCTGTCTGTGCTCATTTTGTCCGGATTTCGGGCCGTTGCCCGATGCTGATGTTGTCAAAACGAGACCCTTTAAGTGTGGTTTACAGCCCGGCCGTACTTAATAGTTGGCTCCATTGAGCTCGGGTCAATGGGTCACGCACTGTGGGGAGTGCCGACTCACGAGCACACTCGGGGCACTTGACGTAATAGCGCTGTCAGGGGTGTCAGCGCGCGTAGAAGTGCCTCTCTTGTAGTGACAAGTGGACTCATGAGGAGGAACCCATGCGTGGTGCTACGAGCGCCAAGTGGGTCGCGGGAGCGGCAATCATCGCCCTGGCTGCGACCGCCTGTGGCGGTGGCGGCGGGGACAAGAGCAACAGCGGGGCCGGGAAGGACGGCGGCACGTTCCGACTCGGTATCACCGAGCCGGTCGCCATCGACCCCTTCAACGCGCAGGAGTCCGAGGGCAGCCTCGTCGCGCACAACCTCTTCACGGGGCTGTACAACGCGACGCCGGACGGCAAGCTCATTCCGCAGCTCGCCGAGTCCGTGACGACCAGCGACGACGGCAAGACCTGGACGTTCAAGATCAAGCCCGGCACCAAGTTCAGCAACGGCGAAGTGGTGGACGCCGAGGCGTTCATCCGCGGCTGGACCCGTGTCGCGGCCAAGGCCTCCGCCTCCGACGTCGCCTACCCGATGGAAGGCATCGAGGGCTACAAGGAGCTCAACGGCGGCACCAGCGACAAGTTCAGCGGCCTGACCGCGCCGGACGCCAACACCCTCAAGGTGCAGCTGTCCGCCCCCGACTTCGAGTTCGACAAGAAGACCGTGCACACGGTCTTCAGCCCCGTCCCGAAGGTCGCCGGCGCCGCGAGCAACAAGGCGTACAACGACGCCCCGATCGGCAACGGCCCCTTCAAGATGCAGGGTTCGTGGGAGCACAACAAGGCGATCACGCTCGTCCGCAACGACGACTACGGTCTGACCAAGGCCAAGCTCGACAAGGTTGAGATCTCCATCCTCAACTCGGCCAACGGCGTCACCCTGGAGTACCAGGGCTTCCAGTCGGGCCAGTTCGACTGGGCCCGTATGCCCACCCCGCAGATGCCGGTGGCCAAGGCCAAGTTCGAGCCGAAGAAGGAATGGATCGAGGCCGACACCAGCGGTATCAACTACCTGGTCGCCTTCAACCAGGCCGGTCCGCTCAGCAACCCCGACGCGCGCAAGGCGATCTCGTACGCGATCGACCGTGCGGCCATCGCCAAGGGCGTCTTCCAGGGCATGCAGAAGCCCGCGACCTCCGTGCTGCCGCCGTCCTTCGCGGACACCTACCAGGACGGTGTCTGCACCTCCTGCGTGAAGCAGGACCCGGCGAAGGCCAAGGAGTACGCGGCCAAGGGCAACCTGACGCCGGGCACCGAGCTCGACTTCGGCTACAACACGGGCGCGGGTCACGAGGAGTGGGTCCAGGCTGTCGCACAGCAGCTGAAGGACGTCCTCGGCCTCAACGTCAAGCTGAACGGCAAGCCGTTCAAGGAGGCGCTGTCCCAGCAGCAGGACAAGGCGACGACCGGCCTGTGGCGTTCGGCGTGGGGCGCGGACTACCCGACCCCGGACAACTTCCTGTACCCGCTGCTC
The DNA here is from genome assembly GCF_036231355.1 of Streptomyces sp. NBC_01431. Classification (NCBI taxonomy): domain Bacteria; kingdom Bacillati; phylum Actinomycetota; class Actinomycetes; order Kitasatosporales; family Streptomycetaceae; genus Streptomyces; species Streptomyces sp. NBC_01431. The sequence goes on along the minus strand of NZ_CP109496.1, from coordinate 3,013,944 downwards.
GACTCGGGCTCGATCAACGCCGACCCGAAGACGGGCAAGGCGCTGGGTGACAACCGCGGTCGCTACACCAACCCGCAGTTCGACCAGCTGATCACGCAGGCCCGCGGCACCAAGGACCCGGCCGCCCGCGCCAAGGTCTACCAGCAGGCCGAGAAGCTCGCCGTCGACACGGACCAGGGCCTCATCCCGCTGTGGAAGCGCACCCAGTTCCGTCTGGCCAACACGACGAAGTTCACCAACGTGCAGCTGGACTTCTTCGAGAACCCGAATCTCGCCGAGATCGCGTCGAAGTAACACAACCTCCTCATAGCAGGTAGGCGAAGGTCGTGGGGGTCGGAGCACTTCTTCGATCCCCACGACCTTCGCTCAGTCACGGGCGCACCCCCTCGGACCGGCGCCCGCCGCGGCCACTCTCCCGATCGGATGAAGCCGCCAACCCCCACGCTCAGTAAGTGAAGGAGGCATCGTGGGCAGATACGTGATCCGGCGACTCGGGCAGATGGTGGTCGTCCTCTTCGGTGCGACGATTGTTCTTTTCTGCTGTCTCTTCGTCCTCCCCGGCGACCCGGTCGGTTCGCTCGGCGGTGACAAGGCGCGCGACCCCGCCGTCGTGGAGCAGCTTCGCGAGAGGTACGGGCTGAACGACCCGCTCCCCGTTCAATACGGCCACTTCGTCCAGAACCTGGCCAAGGGTGACCTGGGTGAGGACTTCACCCAACGACGCCCGGTGACCGAGGTGTTGAAGCCCAAGCTGGCCAATACCGCGGAGCTGGCCGTCGCGGCCATCGTCATCGACATCGTCATCGGCCTGCTGGCCGGACTCATCGCCGCGCTGTTCCGGTACTCCTTCTGGGACGTGCTGATCACGCTGCTGACCACGATGGCGGTCGGCTTCCCGTCGTTCGTCATCGGCATGGTGCTGCAGAAGGTTTTCGTGGTCCAGCTGGAATGGGTCCCGCTGATCTCCGACGGCACGATGAAGTCGCTGATCCTGCCCGCCTTCACGCTCGCCATCCTCGACGCCGCACTCGTCGCGAGACTCATGCGCGGCACCATGCTCGAAGTGCTGCGGGCCGACTACGTCAAGACGGCCATCGCCAAGGGTCTGCCGCAGCGGACCGTGCTCTTCAAGCACGTCATGCGCAACTCGATCATCCCGGTCGTCACTTACCTGGGTATCTCCTTCGGCACGCTGCTCGGTGGCGCCCTCATCACCGAGGCGATCTTCAACTGGGACGGCATCGGGCTCGCCCTGGTCACCGCGGTACAGCAGCAGAACAACCCGATCATCATCGGTGTGGTGACCTTCGGCGTCGCCGTGTTCGTGCTGCTGAACCTGATCGTCGACCTGTTGTACGCGGTCCTCGACCCGCGCATCCGTCTCGCCTGATCCCAGGCAGCCCGTTCTAGGAGTCACACCCATGACTGAGCTCACCAAGAGCGCAGAGTCGGCGGGGGGCGCGACCGCTCCGGCGAGCGGCGCGAAGGCCGAGGCGGAACCCGCCATCGCCCGCGTCACGCAGTGGGGCGAGATCCGCCACCGCTTCCTCGCCAACAAGCTGGCCGTCGTCGGCCTCGTACTGGTCGGCCTGCTGTTCCTCGTCGCGATCTTCGCTCCGCTGATCTCGCCCACAGACCCGTACCACCAGGACCTCACCAACACGCTGCAGTCGCCGGGCGGTTCGCACTGGCTCGGCACCGACGCGCTGGGCCGCGACCAGTTCTCGCGCATCATCTACGGCAGCCGCATCGCCGTGGTCGTCGGCCTGGCGTCGATCTTCCTGGCCTGCCTCATCGGCATCATCGTGGGTTCGCTGGCCGGCTACTTCGGCCGCGCCACCGACTCGGTCCTGATGCGCATCGCCGACGTCTTCTTCGCCTTCCCGCTGCTCATCGGCGCCATCGTGATCATCATCGTGATGGGCCGTGGCGTGATGCCGGTGATCATCTCGTTGGCCGTGTTCTCGTGGCCGACGGTCTCCCGACTGCTGCGCAGCTCGATCCTCTCGGTCCGAGAGGCCGACTACGTGCACGCCGCCCGAGCCCTGGGCGCGAGCACCTCGCGGATCATCGTGCGGCACATCATCCCCAACTCCATCGCCGCCGTGATGGCGTACGCCGCCTTCAACGTCGGCGGTGCCATCGTGGCCGAGGCGTCGCTGTCCTTCCTGGGCGTCGGCGTCAGCCCCGAGACCCCGGAGTGGGGCAACATGCTGGCCGCCGCCAAGGACTTCATGGGCGTCAAGGACTACCTGTGGACCTACCCCAGCATCGCGATCGTGCTGACGGTTCTTGGCTTCGTATTCGTCGGTGACGGGCTCCGCGACGCCCTTGACCCGAAGCTGCGCTAGAAGGGCGGCACCACCACATGACCACTGCACACGTGACCGCGAAAGTGCCGGGCCAGCGGGCCGGCGACAGCGACAGCCCGGTGCTCGACGTACGTGACCTGCACGTCGAGTTCAAGACCCGAGAGGGCATCGTCAAGGCCGTCAACGGCGTCAACTACAGCGTCAAGTCCGGTGAGACGCTCGCCGTGCTCGGCGAGTCCGGCTCCGGCAAGTCCGTGACGGCCCAGGCCATCATGGGCATCCTCGACTCGCCCCCCGGGCGGGTCGCCAAGGGCGAGATCATCTTCCAGGGCCAGGACATCCTGAAGCTCCCGGAGAGCGAGCGGCGCAAGCTGCGCGGCCCGAAGATGGCGATGATCTTCCAGGACGCGCTGTCCGCGCTCAACCCGGTGTTCTCCGTCGGCAACCAGCTGGGCGAGATGTTCCGCGTCCACCAGGGCATGTCCAAGAAGGACGCCAAGGCCAAGTCCATCGAGCTCATGGAGCGGGTGAAGATCCCGGCTGCCCGCAGCCGGGTCAACGACTACCCGCACCAGTTCTCCGGCGGTATGCGCCAGCGCATCATGATCGCCATGGCGATGGCCCTGGAGCCCGACCTGATCATCGCGGACGAGCCCACCACGGCGCTCGACGTGACGGTCCAGGCCCAGGTCATGGACCTGCTCCAGGACCTCCAGCGCGAGTACAACATGGGTCTCATCCTGATCACCCACGACCTGGGTGTGGTGGCCGACGTCGCCGACAAGATCGCCGTGATGTACGCGGGCCGGATCGTCGAGGAGGCCCCGGTCCACGAGATCTACAAGCGTCCCGCGCACCCGTACACGCGCGGTCTGCTCGACTCGATCCCGCGCCTGGACCAGAAGGGCCAGGAGCTGTACGCGATCAAGGGCCTGCCGCCCAACCTGCTGAAGGCGCCGTCGGGTTGCGCCTTCAACCCGCGCTGCCCCAAGGCGCAGGACATCTGCCGTACCGACGTCCCGGCGCTCCTGTCGGTGACCGAGCGGGACGGCACCGAGCTGGTCGGTCGCGGCAGTGCCTGCCACTTCTGGAAGGAGCAGATCCATGGCTGACATGAACAAGAGGGACGACGCCGTGGACGACGCCACCCCCAACACCACCGAGGTGGAAGCGGTCGACGCGGCCACCGAGGCGGAGGCCGTAGCCGCCATTGAGGCGCCCGTCGACCGAGGCGAGCCGATCCTTCAGGTGCGCAACCTGGTCAAGCACTTCCCGCTGACCCAGGGCATCCTGTTCAAGAAGCAGATCGGCGCGGTCAAGGCCGTCGACGGCATCTCCTTCGACCTCTTCCAGGGCGAGACGCTCGGCATCGTCGGCGAGTCCGGCTGTGGCAAGTCGACCGTCGCCAAGGTCCTCATGCTCCTGGAGCAGGCGACCGCCGGCGAGGTCTTCTACAAGGGCCAGGACATCACCAAGCTGTCCGGCAAGGCCCTGAAGGCGGTGCGCCGCAACATCCAGATGGTGTTCCAGGACCCGTACACCTCGCTCAACCCGCGCATGACGGTGGGCGACATCATCGGGGAGCCGTTCGAGATCCACCCCGAGGTGGCCCCGAAGGGCGACCGGCGGCGCAAGGTCCAGGAGCTCCTGGACGTCGTGGGTCTCAACCCGGAGTACATCAACCGGTACCCGCACCAGTTCTCCGGCGGTCAGCGCCAGCGCATCGGCATCGCCCGCGGCCTGGCCCTGAACCCCGAGATCATCATCTGCGACGAGCCGGTCTCCGCGCTTGACGTGTCGGTCCAGGCGCAGGTCATCAACCTGATGGAGAACCTCCAGAACGAGTTCAACCTCTCCTACATCTTCATCGCGCACGACCTGTCGATCGTCCGGCACATCTCCGACCGGGTCGGTGTGATGTACCTCGGCAAGATGGCCGAGATCGGCACTGACCAGCAGATCTACGAGCACCCGACCCACCCGTACACCCAGGCGCTGCTCTCGGCCGTCCCGGTCCCGGACCCGGAGGCCCGCGAGCACCGCGAGCGGATCATCCTCACCGGTGACGTGCCCTCGCCGGCCAACCCGCCGTCGGGCTGCCGCTTCCGCACCCGCTGCTGGAAGGCCGAGGACCGCTGCGCCACCGAGGTGCCGCTGCTCGCGGTCCCGGAGCAGTTCGTGGGACAGGACACCCCGGCCGCGCACGAGTCGGCCTGTCACTTCGCCGAGGAGAAGGACGTCGTCGGCGCCGCGTGACGTCACGGCCGGGCCCGTGGTTCGCCTCCGATCCGGAGCGGACCACGGGCCCGGCCGTTTTTCCAACTGCCGCCGCTTGTAAGGGAGTTGTCGCGCATGCTGCACCACGTCGAGCTGTGGGTGCCCGAACTCGAAGGGGCCAGGGAATCCTGGGGCTGGCTCCTGGAGAGCCTCGGCTACCGCCCGTACCAGGACTGGCAGGCCGGCCGCAGCTGGCTCCTGGGCCGGACCTACGTCGTGGTGGAGCGCTCCCCGGCGCAGACCTCGGCCTCGCACGAGCGCACCCGGCCCGGCCTCAACCACCTCGCCTTCCACGTCAGCGGCCGGGCCGCCCTCGACGCCCTGGTCGAAGCGGCGCCCGAGCACGGCTGGACCCTCCTCTTCCCCGACCGGCACCCTTTCGCCGGCGGCCCCGCGCACTGCGCCGCGTATCTGGAGAACGCCGCCGGGTTCGAGGTCGAACTGGTCGTGTCCGCCGCCCGAGATGAGCAGAGCGCCAACCCCCGGCCGGTGGGGGAGGGGGAGGCCCCGCTGCGCTTCCAGGAGCTGACCGGGCACGGGCTGCGGCTGCGGGCCTGGCGGGACGACGACGCGGACGTGGACGCGGTGATGCGCGGCCTGAACGATCCCGAAGTGACGCGCTGGGGCCCGCCCGTCGAGCCGCTGGACGTGGCGGGCGCCCGCGCGTTCATCCACCGGGCCGCCGAGCGCTGGGCGGGCGGCAGGTTCGCCCCCTACTGCGTCGCCGACGCGGACACCGGCGCCCCCCTCGGCAGCGTCGCGCTGCACAACATCTTCCTGCCCATGGGCCACGCGGGCATCGGCTACTGGCTGCTGCCCGAGGCACGCGGGCGCGGTGCGGTGACCGGCGCCGTGAACCTGCTGACCGCCTGGGCGTTCGACACCGTGGGGCTGCACCGCATCGACCTGGGCCACGCGATCGGCAACGACTCCTCGTGCCGGGTGGCCGAACGCTGCGGCTACGCGTACGAGGGCATCTCGCGCGGCTATCTGCCGGCCACCCCCGCCGGCACCTTCCACGACATGCACCAGCACGCCCGCCTCTCGACGGATCCGGCGCCCGGCAGCTCGATCCGCTGAGCCGTACGGAGCACTATTCCGTCCGGCGGACTTAAAAGTGCGCCATGTGCGTACCTAGGGTGATATTTGGGCCTAAGCGAGACCGAGGACCCGAGGCAGCACTCTAGGAGGACTCCATGCGCGGAGCCACGCACGCCAAGTGGGCCGTATGCGCGGTGGTCGTCGCCCTGGCGGCTTCGGCCTGCGGTGGCGGTGGCGGCGGTGGCGGCGGTGGTGCCAACGGGATCGTCAGCTCGTCCTGGGGCGACCCGCAGAACCCGCTCGAACCCGCCAACACCAACGAGGTCCAGGGCGGCAAGGTCCTCGACATGCTGATGCGCGGGCTCAAGCGGTACGACCCGAAGACGGGCGAGGCCAAGAACATGCTCGCCGACTCCATCACGACCTCGGACTCGCAGAACTTCAAGGTCACGCTGAAGGACGGCTGGACCTTCTCCAACGGCGAGAAGATCACCGCCAAGTCCTTCGTGGACGCGTGGAACTACGGCGCGAACCTGAAGAACAACCAGAAGAACGCGTCGATGTTCTCCTACATCGACGGATACGCCCAGATCCACCCCAAGAGCGGCAGCCCGACCGCAGACACGATGTCGGGCCTGAAAGTCGTCGACGACAAGACCTTCACGGTCAAGCTCAACCAGAAGTTCTCCACCTGGCCCGACACCCTCGGCTACCCGGCGTTCGCGCCGCTGCCCCAGGCGTTCTTCGACAACCACGAGGCCTGGCTGTCCAAGCCGATCGGCAACGGCCCGTACCTGGTGGACTCGTACACCAAGGGCTCCAAGCTGTCGATGCGCAAGTGGACCGGGTACATGGGCGACGACAAGGCGCAGAACGGCGGCATCGACCTCAAGGTCTACACCGACAACAACACCGCCTACACCGACCTGACCGCCGGCAACCTCGACCTCGTGGACGACGTGCCCGCCTCCCAGCTCAAGAACGTCAAGGCCGACCTGGGCAGCCGGTACATCAACACCCCCGCCGGGATCATCCAGACTCTCGCCTTCCCGTACTACGACGCGCGCTGGAACACCCCGGGCGCGGTCAAGGTCCGCACCGGCCTGTCGATGGCGATCAACCGGCAGCAGATCACCGACACCATCTTCCAGAAGACCCGTACCCCCGCCACCGATTGGACCTCGCCGGTGCTCGGCGCGGCCGGCGGCTACAAGGCCGGGCTCTGCGGCAAGGCCTGCGACTACGACCCCGCCCAGGCGAAGCAGCTCATCACTGAGGGCGGCGGCATCCCCGGCGGCCAGCTGAAGATCTCGTACAACGCGGACACCGGCTCGCACAAGGAATGGGTCGACGCCATCTGCAACAGCGTCAACAACGTGCTGGGCAACGACAAGGCCTGCGTCGGCGGACCGGTCGGCACCTTCGCCGACTTCCGCAGCCAGATCACCCAGTCCAAGATGAGCGGCCCCTTCCGGGCGGGCTGGCAGATGGACTACCCGCTGATCCAGAACTTCCTCCAGCCGCTGTACTACACCGGCGCCTCCTCCAACGACGGCAAGTGGACCAACGCCGACTTCGACAAGCTGGTCGACCAGGCCAACGCCGAGACCGACCAGGCGAAGGCGGTCGCCGACTTCCAGCAGGCCGAAGGGGTCGTACGGGACCAGATGGCGGCCATCCCGCTCTGGTACCAGAACGGCAGCGCCGGCTACTCCGAGCGCCTCTCCAACGTCTCGCTGAACCCGTTCAGCGTGCCGGTCTACGACCAGATCAAGGTCAGCTGACGCCGCGAGGCGGACGGCCCGGCGCCCGGTGCGGCGCCGGGCCGCGCGCCTTGCCAGTTCCGACGACCCCCGGAGGGCCCCATGGGACGGTACGTGATCCGGCGTCTGCTCCAGATGATCCCGGTCTTCATCGGTGCCACGCTGCTGATCTTCCTGATGGTCAACGTGATGGGCGACCCGATCGCCGGGCTCTGCGGCGACAAGGCCTGTGACCCCGCCACCACCGCCCAGCTCAAGAAGGAGTTCGGCCTCGACAAGCCGGTGTGGCAGCAGTACCTGACGTACATGGGGAACGTGTTCACCGGCGACTTCGGGACCGCGTTCAACGGGCAGAAGGTGACCGAGCTGATGGCCGCCGCCTTCCCCGTCACCATCCGGCTGACCATCGTGGCGATCCTCTTCGAGATCGTCATCGGCATCACCCTCGGCGTGGTCACCGGGCTGCGCCGCGGCCGACCCGTCGACACCGGCGTCCTGATGCTGACGCTCGTCGTCATCGCCATCCCCGTCTTCGTGACGGGACTGCTGCTCCAACTGCTCCTCGGCGTCGAATGGGGCGTCATCAAACCCACCGTCTCCTCGGACGCCCCGTTCAACGAACTCCTCATCCCCGGGCTCGTGTTGGCCTCCGTCTCGCTGGCGTACGTCACCCGCCTCACCCGCACCTCGATCGCCGAGAACTCCCGCGCGGACTACGTGCGCACCGCGGTCGCCAAGGGCCTGCCGCGACGGCGGGTGATCACCAGACACCTGCTGCGCAACTCGCTGATCCCCGTCGTCACCTTCATCGGCACCGACGTCGGCGCGCTGATGGGCGGCGCGATCGTCACCGAGCGGATCTTCAACATCCACGGCGTCGGCTACCAGCTCTACCAGGGCATCCTGCGCCAGAGCACCCAGACCGTGGTCGGCTTCGTGACGGTGCTCGTGCTGGTCTTCCTGGTCGCCAACCTCATCGTCGACCTCCTGTACGCCGTACTCGACCCGAGGATCCGCTATGCCTGAGCCGTACGAAGACTCAGCGATCGCCGCGACGGGGGCCGGCGGCGCGATGGACCTCGCGGCGAGCGAGGCCACGACGCTGGAGCGGACCCCCGGCGGCCCGCTCGGCACTGGACCCTCCGAGAAGCCCCGCTCGCTGTGGTCGGACGCCTGGCGCGACCTGCGCCACAACCCCGTCTTCATCATCTCGGGCCTGGTCATCGTCTTCCTGGTGGTCATCGCGATCTGGCCGCAGCTGATCGCCTCCGGCAACCCGCTCCAGTGCGACCTCGCCAAGGCACAGCAGGGCTCCGCGCCCGGCCACCCCTTCGGCTACGACGGGCAGGGCTGCGACGTCTACACGCGGACCGTGTACGGCGCCCGCGCCTCGGTCACCGTCGGCGTGTGCACCACCATCGGCGTCGCCCTGTTCGGCTCGGTCGTCGGCGGGCTCGCCGGGTTCTTCGGCGGCGGCTGGGACGGGCTGCTCTCCCGCGTCACCGACATCTTCTTCGGTATCCCCGTGGTTCTCGGCGGCCTGGTCTTCCTGTCCGTGATCACCTCCACCACCGTCTGGCCGGTCATCGGCTTCATGATCCTGCTCGGCTGGCCGCAGATCGCCCGCATCGGGCGCGGCTCGGTCATCACCGCCAAACAGAACGACTACGTCCAGGCGGCCCGCGCGCTCGGCGCCTCCAACTCCCGGATGCTGCTCCGCCACATCGCGCCCAACGCCGTCGCCCCCGTCATCGTCGTGGCGACCATCGCGCTGGGCACCTTCATCGCCCTGGAGGCGACGCTGTCCTACCTCGGCGTCGGCCTGAAGCCGCCCACCGTCTCCTGGGGCATCGACATCTCGGCCGCCTCCCCGTACATCCGCAACGCCCCGCACATGCTGCTCTGGCCGGCCGGAGCGCTGGCGATCACAGTGCTCGCGTTCATCATGCTCGGCGACGCGGTGCGCGACGCCCTCGACCCCAAGCTGCGTTGAGGAGAGCGACCATGCTGCTCGAAGTGCGTGATCTTCAGGTGGAGTTCAAGACGCGGGACGGGGTGGCCAAGGCCGTCAACGGGGTCAACTACTCGGTGGACGCGGGCCGGACGCTGGCCGTCCTCGGCGAGTCCGGTTCCGGGAAGTCGGTCACCGCGCAGGCCGTGATGGGCATCCTGGACATGCCGCCCGGCCGGATCGCCGGTGGCGAGATCATCTTCCAGGGCCAGGACCTGCTGGGGCTCAAGGAGGACGAGCGGCGCAAGATCCGCGGCTCCCGGATGGCCATGATCTTCCAGGACGCGCTGTCCTCGCTGAACCCGGTGCTCAGCGTGGGCGACCAGCTCGCGGAGATGTTCACCGTCCACCGCGGCATGTCGCGCAAGAACGGCAGGGCCAAGGCCGTCGAGCTGATGGACCGGGTGCGGATTCCGGCGGCGAAGGAGCGCGTGGGCCAGTACCCGCACCAGTTCTCCGGCGGCATGCGCCAGCGCATCATGATCGCCATGGCGATGGCCCTTGAGCCCTCGCTGATCATCGCGGACGAGCCGACCACCGCCCTCGACGTCACCGTCCAGGCCCAGGTAATGGACCTGCTTGCCGAGTTGCAGCGGGAACTGAACATGGGGCTCATCCTGATCACCCACGACCTCGGAGTGGTCGCCGACGTCGCCGACGAGATCGCCGTCATGTACGCGGGCCGCATCGTCGAGCAGGCCCCGGTCCACGAGATCTACAAGGCCCCCGCGCACCCGTACACCAAGGGCCTGTTGGAGTCGATCCCGCGCCTGGACCAGAAGGGCCAGGAGCTGTACGCGATCAAGGGCCTGCCGCCGAACCTGATGCACATCCCGCCGGGCTGCGCCTTCAACCCGCGCTGCCCGATGGCCCAGGACATCTGCCGCACCGAGGTGCCACCGCTGTTCGAGGTGGCCGAGGACCGGCAGAGCGCGTGCTTCTTCTGGAAGGAGACCCTCGATGGCTGAGGCCATTCTGGAGGTCCGGGATCTGGTCAAGCACTACCCGCTGACCCAGGGCATCCTGTTCAAGAAGCAGGTCGGCGCGGTCAAGGCCGTCGACGGTGTCTCCTTCGACCTGGCGGCCGGCGAGACGCTCGGCATCGTGGGCGAGTCGGGCTGCGGCAAGTCGACGGTCGCCAAGATGCTGGTCAACCTGGAACGGCCGACCTCGGGGCAGATCAAGTACAAGGGCGACGACATCACCGAGATGTCGGGCAAGGCCCTGAAGGCGGTGCGCCGCAACATCCAGATGGTGTTCCAGGACCCGTACACCTCGCTCAACCCGCGCATGACGGTGGGCGACATCATCGGGGAGCCGTACGAGATCCACCCCGAGGTGGCCCCGAAGGGGAACCGCCGGGCGAAGGTCCAGGACCTGCTCGACGTGGTGGGGCTCAACCCGGAGTACATCAACCGCTACCCGCACCAGTTCAGCGGCGGCCAGCGCCAGCGCATCGGCATCGCCCGTGGCCTCGCGCTCCAGCCGGAGATCATCGTCGCGGACGAGCCGGTCTCCGCGCTCGACGTCTCCGTCCAGGCCCAGGTCGTGAACCTGCTGGCCCGCCTCCAGAACGAGTTCGCGCTGTCGTACGTCTTCATCGCGCACGACCTGTCCATCGTGCGGCACATCTCCGACCGGGTGGGGGTGATGTACCTGGGCCGGATCGTCGAGATCGGCCGCGACGAGGAGATCTACGACCACCCCACGCACCCGTACACGCAGGCGCTGCTCTCGGCGGTGCCGGTGCCGGACCCGACGGCGCGGGTGCACCGCGAGCGGATCATCCTGACCGGTGACGTGCCCTCGCCCGCGAACCCGCCGTCCGGTTGTCCCTTCCGGACGCGCTGCTGGAAGGCGCGGGAGCGGTGCGCGCTGGAGGTGCCGTTGCTCGCGGTGCCGGCGGAGTTCCGGCTGGCCTCGGGGCCGGCCCATCACCCCTCGGCGTGCCACTTCGCGGAGGAGAAACGGGTTGTGCCGCCGGATGCCGATCGGGGGTAGGGGGCTTTTTGCGCAGTTCCCCGCGCCCCTGGCCCCCTCTTCGGCCGCGGGCCGGTGGGGGCTGGTCGCGCAGTTCCCCGCGCCCCTGGCCCCGTTCTTGACTGCGGGCCGGTGGGGGTTGTTCGCGCAGTGCCTCGCGCCCCTGGAGTGCTCGGCTTCGCCGTTGCCTCACGGGGCATGGTGCTGTCGGCAGCCGACGGCAGGGCTCGCGCCCCTCAGCGCTCGCCGTCGCCTCTGAATGTCGGGGCCCGCGGCCGCGGTGGTCGCTGGGGTGTGCGGGCGCGGGCCCCGGTCCGAGCGGAGGCACTACGAACTCGGGTCAACGGGTGGTGTCCGTCGCCTCCTCGATCGCGGCGAGAGCGGGATCGAGGACGACGTCCTCGTCCCGCGCCGTGACCGTCGGTTCCTCGGGGTAGTGGCATGCCGTCAGGTGGCCCTCCCGGTTGCCTTCGATGCGTACCAGCGGGGGCGTCTCGGCCGCGCACTTGTCCCGCGCCTTCCAGCAGCGGGTGCGGAACCGGCAGCCGGACGGCGGGTTGACCGGTGAGGGCACGTCGCCGGCCAGCCGGATCCGCTCGCGGCCCTCGCCCTCCTCGTCCACCACGGCCTCGGGCACGGCCGAGAGCAGGGCGTGGGTGTACGGGTGGCGCGGGCGCTGGTAGATGGAGTCGCGGTCGCCGACCTCGACGATCCGGCCCAGGTACATCACGGCGACCCGCTGCGAGAAGTGCCGCACGATCGCCAGGTCGTGGGCGATGAACAGGAAGGCGATGTCCAGCTCCCGCTGGAGCTGCTGGAGCAGGTTGACCACCTGCGCCTGGATCGACACGTCGAGCGCCGAGACCGGTTCGTCGGCCACGATCAGCTTGGGTTCCATCCCCAACGCCCGTGCCACGCCGATGCGTTGACGCTGGCCGCCGGAGAACTCGTGCGGGAAGCGGTTGTAGTGCTCCGGGTTCAGGCCGACGGTCTCCAGGAGTTCGCGGACCCGGCGCTCGACACCGCCCGGCGGCTTGATGCCGTTGACCACCATCGGGTTGGCGACGATGTCGCCCACCGTCTGGCGCGGGTTGAGGGAGGCGTACGGGTCCTGGAAGATCATCTGGATCTCGGACCTGATGGGCGCGAGGGTCCGTCGGGAGGCGTGGGTGATGTCCTGTCCTGCGTAGACGACCTTCCCGGCGGTGGGTTCGAGGAGCCGGGTGACCAGGCGTCCGGTGGTCGACTTGCCGCAGCCGGACTCGCCGACCAGGCCGAGCGTCTCGCCGCGTCCGATGCTGAAGTCGATCCCGTCCACCGCGCGCACGTCGCCGACGTGCCGCTTGATGAGGAACCCCATCGTGATGGGGAAGTACTTGGCGAGGCCGGTCACTTCGAGCAGGGGGCCCGTCGTGGCGGGCCCGGGTGCCGCGGCGTGCGGATTGGCGACGCTGGTGGCTTTCTCACTCATGGCGATTGTCCCGCATCCTTGTCAGCGCAGCCGGGGGCGGATCTGCTCGGCGAAGATCGCTTGCTTCTGATCGCCCGTCAAATGACATGCGGAGCCGCGTCGTTGATCCTCGGGGAGGGCGGGCCGTTCGCTGCGGCAGGCCCCGCCCGCCACCTGGTCGGTGAAGTCGCACCGGGGGTGGAAGGGACAGCCGGGCGGTGGGGCGAGCAGGCTCGGCGGGGCGCCGGGGATCGGCACCAGCGGGCTCTCCACGGATGAGTCCAGCCTCGGGATGGAGCTGAGCAGCCCCCAGCTGTAGGGGTGCTGGGGCCGGTGCATGACCTCCTTGACGGTGCCGCGCTCCACGCAGCGGCCCGCGTACATCACCATCACCTGGTCGGCGGTCTTGGCGATCACTCCAAGGTCGTGGGTGATGATGATGATCGCCGCGCCGGTCTCCTGCTGGAGGTCTTTCAGCAGGTCGAGGATCTGCGCCTGGACCGTCACGTCGAGCGCGGTGGTGGGCTCGTCGGCGATCACCAGCTCCGGGTCGCAGACCAGCGCCATCGCGATCATCGCCCGCTGGCGCATGCCGCCGGAGAACTGGTGTGGGTAGTCGTCCACCCGCAGTTCCGGCTGCGGGATGCCGACCTTGCGCAGCATGTCCACGGCCCGCGCCCGCGCCTCGCGGCGGGAGGCACCGGTGTGCTTCATGAGGGGCTCGGCGATCTGCCGGCCCACCGTGTAGAAGGGCGAGAGCGCGGCCAGCGAGTCCTGGAAGATCATCGCCATTTTCTTGCCGCGCAGCCGGTTCAGCTGACGCTCGGTGGCGCCGGTCAACTCCTGCCCGTCGAGCAGGATCTCGCCCTGGATCGTGGTGTTGCGCGGGTTGTGCAGACCCAGGATCGCGAGGTTGGTCACCGACTTGCCGGAGCCCGACTCGCCGACGATGCCGAGCGTCGAGCCGCGTTCCAGGTCGAAGGACAGGCCGTCGACGGCTTTGACGGTGCCGTCCTCGGTGGCGAAGTGGACGTACAGGTCCCGGACCGAGAGGAAGGAGGGGGCCGGTTTGGCGGCCGGTTCGGCGGCGGTCTGGCTCAAGGTGGACACGGGGCGGTTCTCCTGTGGGTCTGCGGGCCTCAAGTGAGCCGGATCCGGGGGTCGATGAAGGCGTACGCCAGGTCGACGACGATGTTGCAGACGACGATCAGGGTGGCGCCGATGAGCATCACGGCCATCTCAAGGGGCAGGTCGCTGCGCAGGACGGCCTCCACCGAGAGCAGCCCCAGGCCGTGCAGACCGAAGGTGACCTCGGTGATGATCGCGCCGCCGAGCACCGCGCTCAGGTCCACGCCGAAGATGGTGATGATGGTGGCCATCGCGCCGCGCAGCGCGTACCGCAGAAAGACGTAGCGGGATGACATGCCCTTGGCGCGGGCCGCCCTGATGTGGTCCTCGGAGAGCTGCTCCACCATCAACGACCGGGTCTGTCGGCTGTAGTTGGACCAGAAGATCACCGACAGGACCAGACACGGCAGGATCATCCCGGTGACCGATCCCCAGGCGTCGTGCGCCCAGTCCACGTCGTGGCCCCGGTCGAGCCAGCCCAGCTTGGTGGAGAACAACAGGATGGCCAGCGGGCCGATGAAGTAGATCTGCACCGACTGCCCGAGCAGCGAGGCGGAGCTGGCGATCCGGTCGAAGACGGTCCCCTGGCGCCAGGCCGAGACCAGGCCGAGCGAGACGCCGATGGTGAGGAAGACCGCCGAGCCGCCGACGGCCAGCGTCAGCGTGGTGGGATAGCTGTCGGCGATCGTGCCCCAGACCGGCTGCTGATTGGCGAAGGAATAGCCGAAGCAGGGCGCGGGGCAGTCCCCTATCGGCATGTGGCGGCCGGCGAATATGCCGACCATGTAATGCCAGTACTGCGTCCAGATCGGCAGGTCGAGGCCGAGGTTCTTGCGGATCAGGGCGACATTCTGTGGATCGCATTGTTTTCCGCAGGAAAGCAGCGCCGGGTCGGAGGGCAGGAAGAAGAAGAGAAAATAGGTGATCATGCTGATCAACAGCAGGATGACCACGGCACCGAGCACGCGGCGCACGAGGAAACGGAACATCGGCTGACTCTTCCGTCGCTATGCGGTTTCCCCGGCCCGACGCGGGGCCGGGGAAACCGAGCCGCATCTGCTACTGCTTCACGAAGATCGTGTTCGGGTTGATCGATCCGTAGATCTCGTTGTAGGTGACGCCGCCGAGACCGGAGCCGTACAGGTTGAAGTACTTGTCGAAGACGAACGGGATCTGCGACGTGTCGGTCTGGAGCACGTACTCGGAGAGCTTCTCCCACTGCGCGGCCTGCTGCGGCAGGTCCGTGATCTGGTTGATGCGGTCGATCTCGGAGTTGACCTTCGGGTCGTTCAGGAACGAGTAGTTGTTGGTGCCGTCCGCGAGGTTGCGTCCGTCCATGGTCGGCGGGATGACGGTCGAGCCGTTGGGCCAGTCCGCGCCCCACCCGGTGCGGTACATGTCGTACGGGGTGTCCACCTTGCCGACCACCGTGTAGTACGAGGTCGGGTCGATGGCCTTGCGCTCGACCGTGAACCCGGCCTTCTCCAGCGCCTTCTGGATGGTCAGCGTGACGTTGTCCCAGCGCGGGGTGTTCGCGTACGCCAGCGAGATCTTGTACGGGGTGGTGACGCCGGCGTCCTTCAGGAGTGCCAGCGACTTCTCGGGGTCGCCCATGGGCTTGGTCAGCTTGCCGAACGGGTCGAACTTCTGCCAGCCGGCCACGGTCGGGCTGAGCAGCGTGGTGCCGAGGTCGCCCTGCGCGCCACCGCCGAACGCCTGCTGGACCTGCTGCATCGGGAACGCGTACGCCAGCGCCTGGCGGACCTTCGGGTTGGTGATCCGCTTGGTGTTGAGATTGAACACCTCGACGTAGGGCTGGTACTCGTTGACCGTCCGGCTCTTGTACTGCGGGTCCGAGGTGAGGGTCTGCATCTTCGACGGATCCGCCGAGTTCGCCATGTTGATGGCGTACTTGTCGGTGCCGGTGTCGGCGGCGAGCCGGTTGGTCAGACCCGGCTCCTGGATGCCGAGCTGGAACTGCCACTTGTCCGGGTAGGCGTTGCGGATGGGGTCGCTCTTCGGGTCCCAGTTGGGGTTGCGCACGAAGGACAGCGACTTGCCCGGCTGATAGTCGGCGATCTTGTACGGGCCGGTGGAGACCGGGTGGTTGTTGTACTTCTGCTTGTCGTCCTTGGCCTTGGGGACCGGCGAGATGTTGGGCATCGCCATCGCGTACGGGGTGTCCGCGTGCGGCTCCAGGAAGTGGAAGACGATCGTCTTGTCGTCGGGGGTCGCGATCTGCGCGTCCGGGATCTCCTTGCCGTCGTAGGGACCGGCGTACTTCTTGCGGTAGTCGGCGCCGTAGAGCCACTTCTGGACGTACTGCGGTCCCTGCGTCTGGTAGTCGGCGAAGAGCCGCTCGATGCCGTACTTGATGTCCTTGGTGGTGACCGGCGTGCCGTCCTCGAACTTCACCCCGTCCTTCAGGGTGTACGTCCAGGTCTTCGCGCCGTCGGAGGGGGTGCCGGCGTCGGTGGCGAGGTCGCCGACGACGACCGTCTTGCCGGTCTTCGGGTCGATCTTGTAGCCGGTGAGCGAGCGGTTGTAGAGCAGCTGCACCGAGAGCTGGTCGCTCACGTACTGCTGGCCCGGGTCGAGGTAGTCGAAGCCGGCCTGGTCGAGGCTGTAGGCGGTGCCGCCGGACTTCGCGCCGTCGACCGCCACGGCCGGGCCGGTGGAGTCGGCCTTGGTGCCCACGCCGAAGTTCTGCACCTCGGCCTTCTTGCCCGAGTCGGCACCCTTGCCGGTGTCGCCGGCCCCGCCGCTGCTGCACGCGGCGGTCAGTGCCAGTGCCCCCACCGCCAGAACCGCGGAAACCTGGCGCGCCTTGTTTATTCTCATGGATTCCTGCCTGTCAGGATGATCGGACTTCAGCGCACGGTCTTGGGGTCGAGAGCGTCCCGGACCGAATCCCCGAGCAGGTTGAACGCGACGACGAAGACGACCATCGCGATGCCGGGGAAGAACATGAAGGTGAGATCGGAGTCGTAGTACGTCGCTCCGGACTGGAAGAGCAGGCCCCAGTCCGGAGTGGGGCTGTGGACCCCGACACCGAGGTAGGAGAGCCCCGCCTCGGCGGTGACGTTGACCGGCAGCAGCAGCGTCGCCTGCACCAGCACCGTCGACCAGATGTTGGGCAGCAGCTCCTTGCGGATGATCCGCCAGCCCGAGGCCCCGCTGAGCCGGGCCGCTTCGATGAACTCGCGTTCGCGCAGCGAGAGCACCTGGGCCCGGATGAGCCGCCCGATCGTCATCCAGCCGAGGACCAGCTGCACCAGGATCAGCGCCACCACCCGGACGTAGGTCGGCTCCTCGTCGGTGGGGGAGACGAACAGAGCCACGATCACGGGGGTGAAGGCGATGAAGAACAGCTGCTGCGGGAACGACAGCATCAGGTCCGAGAACCGGCCGAGGAAGTAGTCGGTCCGGCCGCCCAGGTACCCCTGGACCAGCCCCACCAGGACCCCGATGACCACCGCGACCACGGTGACCGCGAGGGCGATGAGCAGCGAGGTGCGGATGCCGTAGATCAGCAGCGTGAAGACGTCGCGGCCCAGCCTCGGTTCGAGGCCGAACCAGAAGTCGCCGTCGATCCCGCCGTTGGGCTTGAGCGGGATGCCGTAGCTGTTCAGCAGCCCGCGGTCCTGCCCATAGAGCTGATAGGGATCTTTGCCGTACAGCTTCGAGATGAGTGGAGCGGCCAGCGCGATCAGGATGAATCCGAGCACCGTAAAGGCACACAGGATTCCGACCTTGTCGCGTTTGAACCTGATCCATGCGAGACGCCCGGGTGAGCGTCCGACGAGTTCGCTCGTCTTTACTTCGATACCGTCGGCCGCTGCTGGGGCACCGTCCTCTCCGGGGAGTGGATCGGTTGGCTCCATGGCAGCTCTTGTGGAACTCGTCATTTCGCATTGCCCCCCGCACCGGAAGGATTCAGCAGCGCCGCTTGGCGTCTTTTGTCGATCGGAACATTCATGCGTGCGGCGGTGTGCGTCAAGGGTTTTGCGCAGGCCGAGGTGAACTCATCGATTAACTTGGCGGAAGATTTCTTTCTTTGGTGCGGCCGCGTGCTTGACAGCCTTCGGGCAATTGCGGAATCTGATGTTAAATGTCCATCAATTTCCGTAACGTGCACGCAACTTGATCGCCACATCACCGATATGCGGACGCGCCACTCTGGGCACCGTACGGCCGTGCGGGTGCCGTGGGCCGGCCGGGCCGCATCGTGCGTCCCGGCCGGCCGTCGCGCCTACTTCCGGGGGAGCTCCAACGAGCGGCGCAGGAAGTCGACTTGGAGCAGCAGGAGGTTCTCCGCCACCTGCTCCTGCGGCGTCATGTGCGTCACGCCGGTCAGCGGAAGGACCTCGTGCGGGTGGCCCGCGGCGAGCAGCGCCGAGGACAGCCGCAGGGTGTGCGCCACCACCACGTTGTCGTCCGCCATGCCGTGAATGACCATCAGCGGGCGGGCCGGGGCGACGGCCTGCGTCAACTCGCCCGCTGAGACAAGGGAGTTGGCGGCGTAGACGTCCGGATTCGAGGACGGCAGGCCGAGGTAGCGCTCCGTGTAGTGCGTGTCGTACAGCTCCCAGTCCGTCACCGGCGCCCCCGCGATCCCCGCGTGGAAGACGTCCGGCCGGCGCAGCACGGCCAGCGCTGACAGATAGCCGCCGAAGGACCAGCCCCGCATCGCCACCCGGCCGAGGTCCAGCGGGTACGCGCCCGCCAGGCCGTGCAGCGCCTCGATCTGGTCGTCGAGCGCGAGGGTGAAATCGTCCCGGATCGCCTTCTCCCAGGCGGGGGATCGGCCCGGGGTGCCGCGGCCGTCGGCGACCACCACCGCGAAGCCCTGGTCCGCGAACCACTGCGAGGCGAGGTGTGCGTTGTGGGCGGCCAGCACCCGCTGTCCGTGCGGTCCGCCGTACGGATCCATGAGTACGGGCAGCGGCCCGTCCGACTCCTGGTAGTGGGCCGGAAGCAGGACGGCGCACGGGATCCGCCGTGCGCCCCCTTGGGTCAGCCGAAGCCGCACCGCGAGGCGCGGTTCATCGGCGTACGAGGCGATCTTGACCAGTTCCCTGCCGTCCCGGAGCACCCGCACGACCGTCCCCGGCCGATCGGGCCGGGCGGAGCTCAGCACCGTGACCGCGCCGGACCGTACGGCCGAGTGGACTCCGGCACCGTCCGAGACGCGTTCAGTACCCAGCTCATTGACCCGGTACACATGGATCTCGCCGGTCTCGGGAGCACCCGCGGCGGCCGCACTCGCCTTCTCGCCCGCGGACGCGGAGATCAGCACGTCGCTGTCGCCGATGTCGAGCACCGCCCTGACCTGCAACTGCGGCCCGGTAAAGGTCCGGTCGCCCACCGCGAGGACACGCGCCCCGCCCTCATCGGCGATGCGCACGAGACGGCCGTCGGGTGCCCAGGCGGGGCCGCCCGGAAGGAGTTCGAGCCAGTCGGGGTCCTCGTCGACATGCACGGTGCGGGTCGCGCCCGTCTCCGGGTTCACGGCGAGGTGGAGCTGGGTGCGCTGGTCCCGGGACTGGACGAGCAGCAGCGGCGCGCCGTCCGCGGACCAGTGAACCCGGGCGAGATAGGGGTGGTGGGCCCGGTCCCAGACGATCTCGGTGCGGGCGCCGTCGAGGGCGTACAGGAAGAGGCGGACCTCGGCGTTGGGCGTGCCGGCCGCCGGATAGGCGACCCGCGCCGGCTCCTCGCCGGGGTTGGCCGGGTCGGCGATCCACCAGCGGCGCACGTCACTCTCGTCCGCGCGGGCCACGAGCAGCCGGTCGGAGTCGGGACTCCACCAGTGGCCGCGCGAGCGGGACATCTCCTCCGCCGCGATGAACTCCGCGAGTCCGTACGTCACTTCGGGTGACTCGGGCTCGGCGAGCGCCCGGTCGTCCTCGCCCTCCGCGCCGACGACCCGCAGCGCACCCCGCGCCACATACGCCACGTGGCGGCCGTCGGGGGAGGGGCGGGGGTCGAGCACCGGGCCCCGCGCCGGCAGCTCGCGGGCGGTCCCGGCGCGCAGCTCGGCGGTGAACAGCCGCCCGGAGAGGGCGAACGCGGCGAGCTCCACGGCCGCGTCGGTGGCATAGGCGACGATTCCGGCCGAACCCTCCCGGCTGCGCTCGCGCCGGGCGCGCTCCTGTGCGGAGAGCCGTTCGCCGCGTCCGCCGAGCAGCGCGTCCGGGTCGGCCGCGAGCCGTTCCGCGGCGCCCCCTGCCAGGTCGAGCACCCAGAGCCGGTTGCTGCGCTCGGTGCCGCCGGCCGAGCGCAGGAAGACGACCCGCTCGCCGTCCGGCGCGATGGTGAAGGCGCGGGGCGCACCGAGCGTGAAGCGCTGAGTGCGTGCCGAGTGCCGGGGGAAGGAGAGCGCCCCGGGGGCCTCTGGGTGCCTGGATGCGGTGGTCGTCATGAGGGGAACCTAGTCCTCCCCGGTCTGGGCCGCCGGGCGCGCGGTGCGTGCGCCCCTCGTGCGCCTGTGCCCCGATCAATGCGTTCCCACGGAAAGTTATGATCCGTAGCGCTGAGTGGGTATGAACTTGCTGCTGTGTGCGCACTGCTGGGTCCGGCCCGTCCGACCACTGGAACAGATGGAGGTGAACCGCCGTGGCACTCTCGATTTCGGCGGTGGTGCTGCTGGCGATCGTCGTCTTCCTGCTGGTCCGGAAATCCGGGCTGAAGGCCGGACACGCGGTGGTCTGCATGCTGCTCGGCTTCTACCTGGCGAGTTCCTCCATCGCCCCCACCATCAGTCAAGTCACCAGCAACGTGGCCGGGATGATCGGCGGGATCAAGTTCTGAAACAGCCGCCAGGGACCGATCCCGGCCGTAGGCGGGCGGCGCCGAGCGCGGCGGCGGCCCGCGCCTCGTAGGCTGGGCCCATGTCGGATTCCCCCGCCCGCCGTCTCCTCCTGGTGCACGCGCACCCGGACGACGAGTCGATCAACAACGGCGCCACCATGGCCAAGTACGCGGCCGAGGGTGCCCAGGTCACCCTGGTGACCTGCACCCTCGGCGAAGAGGGCGAGGTCATCCCGCCCGGTCTTGCCCATCTCGCCCCCGACCGCGAGGGCAGCCTCGGCGCCCACCGGATCGGTGAACTCGCCGCCGCGATGAAGGAACTCGGAGTCCCGGACCACCGGTTCCTCGGCGGTCCCGGCCGGTTCCGCGACTCCGGGATGATGGGCGTCGAGCAGAACCACCGCGCCGGAGCGTTCTGGAACACCGATGTGGACGAGGCCGCCGCGTACCTCGTGGAGGTGATCCGCTCGGTGCGCCCGCAGGTCCTCGTCACCTACGACCCGAACGGCGGCTACGGGCACCCCGACCACATCCAGGCGCACCGCGTCGCGATGCGCGCCGCCGAACTCGCCGCGGAATCCGGCTACCGCCGCGACCTGGGTGAACCGCACGGCATCGCGAAGATCTACTGGAACCGGGTGCCCCGCCCGGTCGCCGAGCAGGCCTTCGCCGAACTCCACGCCGCGAACCCGGACTTCCCGGGCATCGCCGCCATCGACGACGTACCGGGCGTGGTGGACGAGTCGGGCATCACGGCCGAGATCGACGGCAGCGCGTACGCGGCCGCCAAGAGCGCCGCGATGCGTGCCCACGAGACCCAGATCGTTGTGCGCGGGCCCTACTTCGCGCTCTCCAACGACCTGGCCCAGCCGGTCTTCACGACCGAGTACTACCAGTTGGCGGTCGGCGAGAGCGGCGCCGGGCCCGGTCGGCGCGAGCGCGACCTGTTCGAAGGCGTGGACGCATGAGCGCGGGTACGCGTCCGAACGCCGGGGTGGGCGGCGGCGTCGCACGGATCGCCCTTCACCTCCTCCTCGTTGTGCTCGGGGCGGTCGTCGCGGCGGCCGGAGCGCTGGTCCAGGCCGCCTGGTTCCCCGGCGGCCTGGTGCTGGCGCTGGCCGGGGCCGCCGGGCTCTTCTACGCCGGTACGCAACTGACCGGCGGCCGGGGCGGAGCGGGGGCGCCCGCGGCCGGCTGGCTGGTCGCCGTCATCCTGTTGACCACCTCGCGCCCGGAGGGCGACTTCGTCTTCGGCGCCGGAATCGGGTCGTATGTCTTCCTGCTCGGCGGCATGGTCGCGGCTGTGATCTGTGCCACGGTCGGCCAGTTCGCCCAACCGGGCGGCCCGGCGGCCCGACTTGGCGAGTGACGTGCGCGGGCGTGGCGACGCAGTAGAGGAGGACGGGGCGCGCCTTGTCCGGGCCGCCCCGTACGCGAACGCGGCGGCCAGTATGGTGGTGCGCGCCGCCGAGCCGCCCGTACAGAGGGACCACGTGAACGAGACCGGGTGGCGGAGCCAATCGGGAGTGAACCAGCCTTGAGTCGTGAAACTGACAGTTCGTCCTCCGGCCCCCACGGGCGGGGCGCCGCCGCGTACCCGTCGGGTACCCCGCCGTACGGCACCCCGTCACTCGCCGGTCAGGACGCTCCTGAAGCCGCCGCCGAGCGGGACGAGCCCAAGACCGAGACCACGCTGACGACGCGGATCCGGATCAACATCCCGGGCTCGCGCCCCATTCCGCCGGTCGTGATGCGTACGCCGATGAGCGATGTCGTCAGGCCGCCGGACGCGGAAGGCGTGAGCGAGCGCACCGGTTCGGTGGCCAGACCCGAGGCGCCCGAGGCCGAGCCGGAGGCCGCCGCCGAGCCGCCCGCCAGCAACTGGTTCGCCCCGCGCAAGTCCCCGGCGGCCCCGCCCTCTTCGGCCACCCCGCCGTCCGGCACTCCCCGGCCCGACTTCCCGTACGCCTCGGACGCCTCGAACGGTGCGGGTGGACCGGACGGGGGGCGTGCCACGCCGCCCTCCGGGCCCACCACGGGACCCGTCACCGGGAGCGCCGCCCTGCCGACCAGGCCGGTCGGCAACCGGGCGGGCATGGGGCAGGGCGCCGCGCACTCCCAGAACCAGGGCCGCGGCGCGGGCGGGGGTCAACTGCCCGGCCAGCGGCCCGAGTTGGGACGCGAGTTTGGCGAAGGTGTGCGTCCGGGCGCGGACATGGGGCGTGGCGACGGCTCGCGTCCCGGCATGGATTCCGGACGGGGTGCCGGTTCCGACGGGCTGCGTCCGGGGCCGGATCAGGCTCGCTCGGACGGCTTCCGCCCCGGCCAGGACCCGGCGCGCGGCCAGGACCTGCGTCCCGGCCAGGACCCGGCCCGCGGCGACGGCTTCCGTCCTGTCCCGGGACCGGGCCACAGCGGTGGCACCCACCCCTTCGCTCCCGGCGGCCACGGCACCGGCCCCGCGCTGTCCGACGACACCGCGATCCTCACCCCCCAGGCCCCGGCGCCCAGCCCGTTCGCGCAGTCCGTGGGCAACCCGCTCGCCAACCCCGCCGTGAACCCGGCGGCGCCCGCGCCTGACGGCCAGGTCTCCGGTGACACCCTCACCAGCGGCATCCCGGTCGTTCCGCCGGAGCACCGCGGCGCGTCCTACCCGCCCGGGATGTCCGGTCCCGGCGGTCCGAACCACATGCCGCCCCCGGACCCCGACTTCGCGGAGTCCGAGTCCGCGCCGCCCGCCCCGCCGGCCCGCAGCAGCGCGCCCGCCGCGCCCGCCAAGAAGGGCCGCTCCAAGCTGGCCCTGATCGGCGGCGGCCTGGTCGTGCTGGCCGGTGTGGCGTACGGCGCGGGTCTGGTCCTCAACCACTCCGAGGTGCCCAAGGGCACCACCGTCCTCGGGGTCGACATCGGCGGCGGCACCAAGGAGGAGGCCGTCTCCAAGCTGGACCAGACGCTCGGCAAACGCGCAGCCCAGCCGCTGCACCTCACCGTCGACGGCAAGCAGGAGCAGCTGCGGCCGGAGATCGCGGGCCTCTCGCTCGACAGCCAGGCGACCGTGCGGGCCGCGGCGGGCGCCGACTACAACCCGGTGGACGTGATCGGGTCGCTGTTCGGCGGCAAGCGGGCGGCCGATCCGGTGATCCCGGTGGACGAGGAGAAGCTCGGCGTCGCGCTGTCCGACCTCGCGGGGGCCTCCGGTTCGGCGACGGACGGCACCATCAAGTTCGTACCCGGCAAGGCGGTCCCGGTCCCCGGCAAGGCGGGCAAGGCCCTCGACGTGAACCGCTCGATGATCTCGGTGAAGGACGCCTACCGGACCCAGGTCCAGACCGGCAGGGCGGACGCGGTGGCGCTGCCCGTCTCGATCCGCCAGCCCACCATCACCCAGGCCGAGATCGACCGGGCGATGAAGGAGTTCGCGCAGCCCGCGATGTCCGGGATCATCACGATAAAGGCGGGCGGGAAGCACATCGACTTCGGCCCCGCGAAGTCGCTCCCCAAGATCCTTTCGATGAAGCCGATCAACGGGAAGCTGATCGAGGTCTACGACAAGAAGGCGATCACCGATCTGCTCGGCAGCACGTTCAAGGGCGTCATGATCACCAAGGGTGACGGCCAGAAGCACGAGGTGTCGGCGGACGACGTGGCGCACGCCATGCAGACCGCTCTGCTGGGCAAGGGCGCCCAGCGCACCGTGACGATCGAGCTCAACCCCAGCTGATCCGGACGGCTTCCGCCCCCGCTCCCTCGTGGCGCGGGGGCGGCGTCATGTCCGTACCCATGACATCCGTCATGTTCAAGTCACGACGCCCGCCACTGCCGCCGTGCGGGCCGGTCGGCGAATCTGGATCCATGACGCAGACAGCCCCTCCCGCTGAGCGCACCGCGCAGACCGTGGTGAGCTTCGAGAACGTGCACAAGAGCTACGGCGACGTCCGGGCCGTGTCCGACCTGTCGCTGGCGCTCCACCCCGGCGAGACGGTCGCCCTGCTCGGCCCCAACGGCGCCGGCAAGTCCTCCACGCTCGACCTCCTGCTCGGCCTGCGCAACGCCGACTCCGGTTCGGTCCGCCTGTTCGGCATGACGCCCGCGCAGGCCATCAACGCCGGCAAGGTCGGCGCGATGCTCCAGAGCGGCGGCCTGATGGAGGACGTGACCGTGCGCGAGCTGGTGAAGCTCGGCTGCGACCTGCACCCGCACCCGTACCCGGTGGCCGAGGTCATGGACCGGGCGGGGATCGCGCAGATCGCCGACCGCAAGGTCAACAAGCTGTCCGGCGGCCAGGAGCAGCGGGTCCGCTTCGCGCTCGCCACGGCCGGGGCCAACGACCTGATCGTCCTGGACGAGCCGACGACCGGCATGGACGTCACCGCCCGCCAGGCGTTCTGGGCGACCATGCGCGAGCAGGCGGCCCAGGGCCGTACGGTCCTGTTCGCCACGCACTACCTCGAAGAGGCCGACGCGATCGCCGACCGGGTGCTCGTCCTGCACAAGGGGCGCCTGCTCGCCGACGGCACCGCTTCCGAGATCAAGGCGAAGGCGGGCGCCCGCCGGGTCAGCTTCGACCTGGAGGGCGCCATCGACGAAGCCGCCCTGCGCGGGCTGCCGTTCCTCTCCACGATCGACATCTCGGGCCGCACGGTCCGCATCCAGTCGCACGACGCGGACGCCACGATGCACGCGGTGTACGGGCTCGGTCTCTACCCCCGCAACCTCGAAGTCGCGGGCCTCGGCCTGGAGCAGGCCTTCGTCGCCATCACCTCGGCCGAGGAGGCCAACGCCGCATGAACACGCTGATCAAGCTCGAAATCACCCGCACCCTGCGGAACAAGAAGTTCATGTTCTTCTCGGTGATCTACCCCTCGGCGCTCTACCTGCTCTTCGCGGCCTCGCAGAACGGCACCACCAAGGTCAAGGGCACCGACCTCACCTTCCCCGCCCTGTACATGGTCTCGATGGCGTCCTTCGGCGCGATCACCGCCGTCCTGATGGGCAACAGCGAGAAGATCGCCAAGGAGCGCGAGAAGGGCTGGGTGCGCCAGCTGCGCCTGACCACCCTGCCCGGCCGCGGCTACGTCCTGGCGAAGATCGCCAGCGCCGCCGTGGTGACCCTGCCGTGCATCGTGGTGGTGTTCCTCGTCGCGGCCGGTGCCAAGGGGGTGCGCTTCGAGGCCTGGCAGTGGGGCGCGCTGACCTTCGCCATCTGGGCGGGCTCGCTCTGCTTCGCCGCGCTCGGCGTCGCCATCGGCTACATCGCCAGCGGGGACGCGGTCCGTCCGATCACGATGATCATCTACTTCGGCATGTCGATTCTGGGCGGCCTGTGGATGCCGAGCACCGTCTTCCCGCAGTGGCTTCAGAACATCGCGGAGTGGCTGCCCACGCACGCGTACGCTGCCCTCGGACAGGCCATTGAGCTGGGCAACGCCCCGCACGGCAAGGACCTCGCCATCCTCGTCTTCTACTTCCTGCTCTTCGCGGGCGGCGCGGCGTGGCTGTACCGGAAGGACACCCTGAAGGCGTGAGTGCCGTGAACCAGGGCCACAGGACGGACTCGGTGGCGCGGATCGGGCAGGCTCCCGAGACGCGGCGCCAGATGTGGCAGAAGCTGATGTGGGTCGGCATCTGGCTGGCCTTCATGGGTGCGCCGATCAGCGACCTGCTCGACGGGAACCACACCGCCGTCGCCACCGTGCTCGGCTGGCTGGGCCTCGCCTCCTTCGTCACCGTCTACCTGGCCCTGGTTCTGCGCCACACCGCCCGCCCGCCGGGCAACGTGACGGTCTACAGCCTCCTGGGCGTCCAGGCAGCCCTCGCCGTCTCGCTCTCCCTGACCCTCGGCTCGCCCTGGCTGGTCCTCTTCGTGTACGTGTCCGTCTCGTGCGGCGCGGCCCTGCCGATGGGTCTTGCGAGCTGGGCGATCGTCGCCTCGACCGGCACCATGACCCTGATCGGGGTGCGGGTCAGCCACGTCGGCGACGTGGTGCCCGGCCTCATCATCCCCGCCTTCCTGGGTGGCTTCGCGATGACGGGCGTACGCCATCTGATCCGTACCTCGGTGGAACTGCGCGAGGCGCGCGCCACGGTGGCCCAACTGGCCGCCAACGAGGAGCGGTTGAGGATGGCGCGCGATCTGCACGACCTGCTCGGCCACTCGCTCTCCCTCATCACGCTGAAGAGCGAGCTGGCGGGCCGGATGCTCCCGGGCCACCCCGAGCAGGCGGCCCGGCAGGTGGCGGACATCGAGCAGGTGAGCCGCCAGGCCCTGGTCGACGTACGGGCTGCGGTGAGCGGCTACCGCAGGGCGACCCTGCCCGCCGAACTCGCGGGCGCCCGCATCGCGTTGTGCGCCGCGGGCATCGAGGTGGACCTGCCGGGCGAGGCACCCGAGGGGCTGCCGGCCGCCGAGGAGGAGGTGCTCGCCTGGGTGCTGCGCGAGGCGGCCACCAACGTCGTACGCCACAGCGGCGCCCGGCACTGCCGGGTCACCCTCGGTGAACGCCAGACCCTGGACGGCCGCTTCCTCGAACTGCGCGTCCAGGACGACGGCGAGAGCCGGGCCGCCGGGTCCCCGGCGCCGGTCGCCGGCAACGGCCTGACCGGACTTGCCGAACGCCTGGAAAAGGTGTCCGGCACCCTGGAGACCGCTGCCGACCGCAAGGGATTCACGCTGACCGCGCGCATCCCGCTGATTCCGGGCCCGTCCGAAACCCCTCTAGTATCCGGGACATGATCCGACTCCTGCTGGCCGAAGACCAGTCCATGGTCCGCGAGGCCCTCGCCGCGCTGCTCGGTCTGGAGCCGGACATGGAGGTGGTCGCCCAGGCGGCCCGGGGCGACGAGGTGGTGGCGGCGGCCCGCGCCCACGCGGTGGACGTCGCGCTGCTCGACATCGAGATGCCGGGCATGACCGGCATCGAGGCGGCCGCCCGCCTCAGCCGCGAACTCCCCGCCGTGAAGATCGTCATCCTGACCACCTTCGGCCGCCCCGGATACCTCCGCACCGCCATGGAGTCGGGCGCCGCGGCCTTCCTGGTCAAGGACGCCCCGGCGGCCCAACTGGCCACGGCGGTGCGCAAGGTGCTGGCGGGCGAGCGGGTCATCGACCCGACCCTGGCGGCGGCCGCCCTGGCCGAGGGCGCGAACCCGCTGACCGAGCGCGAACGCGACGTACTGCGCGCCGCGGCGGACGGAGCGACCAACGCCGAACTGGCGACGGCGCTCCGCCTGTCCCAGGGCACGGTCCGCAACTACCTCTCCACGGCCATCCAGAAACTGGCCGTCCGCAACCGCGCGGAGGCGGTCCGCATCGCCCGCGAAAAGGGCTGGCTGTAAGTCGGGGCCCGACGCTCAGCAGCGCACCAGGAGCAGCGTGAAGGCTGAGCAGGTGTGCACCGCCGAGTTGTTGCCCGGGTCGGGGTCGGCCGGGGCCAGATCGACCAGGGCGGCCGTGACCGGCAGGTTGCCGCTCATCGTCAACAGGCCCGCGTGCAGCGTCAGTTGCCTGGTGACGGTGGCGCCCGCGGGGACCGCGCCGAGCGCGCAGACGGCAGTCCGGTTCACCGGGTCGACCGAGCAGCCGGACGCCGAGGGCCGGCCGAACCCGGCCGGGTAGCTGAACCACACCCGGGCGGCGGTGACGGCCGCGGGGCCGGTGTTGGTGACGCGCGCGGTGAATGTGGCGGTGTTGATGCCGATGCCCTGCGGGGAGGCGTCCAGCGCCACGGACAGGTCGGCCTGGGCGGGATCGGCACCGGCCGGGGAGGCCAGGCCCAGGGTGGCGAGGAGGGGGAGGAGCAGCGCGGGGACGATGCGCGAGGCTATGGGTCTGAGACGTGTCAACGGAGCTCCCGTGGTCGGCATGGCATGGCTGGCCACCCCAACAGGCCATAAAAAACGGCGAGTTGATGGCGCGTCAACAGATTGTGACCGCTGCTCGCCGTTCCGGCAGGGTTTTCGGACCGGGAGCTCGGATTGGCCTGATGTGGCGCGTTCAGTGCGCCTCGGCACCGCGCCCGGCCCCGAGTACGACCCCCCGCCCCGCGTAGAACCGGTCGAGGTCGCCCCATCCGATCCGGGCGAACTCCTGTGACTGGCCGTGGAACCCGGACGGGTTGTGGAAGACCAGCGCCTCGTCCGTGACGCCGACGGCGAGGACCAGATGACCGCCCCGGCTCGGCGGGGACGGGGCGAGTTCGCGGATCGAGGGGTGGACGGACAGCATCACCAGATGCCCCGAGGTGATCAGTTGGGCGATCTCCCGCACCGGAAGCTCTGGGCGGGCCTGCGCCTGGAGCCCCCAATGTTCCTGGGCGTACGACGCGAACGGGGCGTAGACCAGACCCTCCAGCCGCTCACCCCGGCGGACGTACGCCCCGGCCGCCACGCACTGGGCCGCGAGAGCCATCGGCGCCGGGGCCCAGCCCCGCCAGTACTCCAGCGCCATCCGCAGACACGCCACCCCGCACAGCCGCCACGACCACCACGCGTACTCCTCGGCGCTCTCGGCCCCGTACGCGCGCCACAGCGGGTCGTCGGCCGCGGAGAGCGAGCCGCCGATGATCGCCTCCACGAGCTCGGGGGAGGCCCACTGGGCGTGGTAGGGGACGGGGTGGACGGTGGCGCGGTCGCTCATGATCAACAGAGCCTAGGCGGTGCCGGAGCGGCGGACGCGGGGCACGCGCCGTCAGTTCAGCATCGCCCGCGCCGCCCTCGCCCGTCGGCGGATCGATTCCGCGGCGGCCGGCTCCACCTGCTCGACGACGTCCGCGTAATGGTCGAGCTCGGCGGCACCCGCGAGGAAGTCACCGCGCTGGACCAGGAGTTGGGCCCGCTCGTAGCGCAGCCGGGCCGGGTGGGAGGGGAGCAGCAGCGACAGGTCCACGGCCCACAGGGCCACGTCGCTGTGCTCCGGGCGGGCCGCCGCCCACGCCCGGATGTTGTTCAGGACCCGCAGGACGATGTCCAGCGGGTCGGCCGGAGCCAGCATCGAATCCTCCAGCGGCGCGCCCGTCGCGCCCGCCACCAGGAGGTCCGCGTCGGCGGGGGTCAGCAGCCGGCCGCCGGTGAAGGGGTCGGCGAGCACCTGCTCCTCGCGGGGGCCGAAGCCCACCACGAAGTGGCCGGGGAGCGCCACCCCGTACACCGGCGCCCCGGCCCGGCGAGCCACCTCGATCCAGACCACCGAGAGCAGGATGGGCAGTCCGCGTCTGCGCCGCAGCACCTCGTGCAGCAGGGACGACTCCAGGCGCTCGTAGTCGGCTTGGCCGCCGCGGAAGCCGCAGCCACCGCCGAGGAGTTCGGCCAGCGCCAGTGCCCAGGCGCGGGAGCCCGTGAGGCCGAAGGGGAGCAGGCCGGCCAGCCGGTCCAGCTCGATGTGGGCGGCGTCGATGCCCCGCTGTCCGAGCGCGGGGTCGGCGACCGCGCCCAGGAGCAGGCAGAGCGTCACCACGTCGGGGCGCTCCGAGCGGGCCTCTTCGGCGAACTCCCGCCGCCAGTCGGCGACTTCCGGATCCATGGCAGCCTCGTACTTCTGGTCAGCTGGTGGGGACGTGCGGGCGGAAGTGGTGGTAGCTGTGGTGCGTCGCGAAACCCTGGCCCTCGTAGAGCGCGCGGGCGCCCTCGTTGTCCGCCTCCACCTGGAGCCAGGCCGCCGAGGCGCCCTCGTCCAGGGCCCGGCGGGCCAGCGCGCACATCACGGCTGTGGCCAGGCCCCGGCGGCGGTGCGCCGGGTCCACCTCGACCGCCATGAAGCCCGCCCAGCGGCCGTCCACCACGCACCGCCCGATCGCGGCCGGCGCCGCCCCGTCGCCGGGCACCGACGCGAACCACACCGACGGGCCGCTGTTGAGGACCTTCAGCACGTGCTCGCCCGGCGTCACCGAGCGCTGGTATCGGCTCAGCCACGCCTCGTCCACCGTGCGGGCGAGCGTCACCCCGGCCACGTCCGCGCCGAGGTCGCCGATGGGCGCGAGCGCCGCGATGCGCACCTCGGCGCTCACCTCGCGCTCCCAGCCCGCCTCTTCAAGATCCGCGCAGAGCCGTTCCTGGGTGCCCGCGGCGCCCGTCGCGACCTGGACGTAGGCGGGCAGCCCGCGCGCCGCGTACCAATCGCGCACGTACGCGAGGGCGTCCGGGAGCGGGATGCCGGGGTCGCCGAGCGGCAGGACCGAGTTCGCGCGCCGGGTGAATCCGGCGGCGGCCCGCAGCGTCCAGAGGCCGAGCCGCTCGCTCTCCACCGGCTGCCAGGCGCGCGCCAGGACCGGCGCCAGTTCCTCGAAGGAGGCGGCCGGGCCGCGGCGGCGGGCGGGAGCCGGGGGAACGACCTTGCCCGCGACCAGCGCGGACTCGTCGATGCGGACCGTCTCGCCGCTCTTTCGTGTGATCGACAGCACACCGTCGTCCCACGATGTGAGCACACCGACCGTGTCGGTGAACAGGGAGCCTGGAGTTCCACTGGAGCTCAGGCGCCGGACTGATACGCGTTTGCCCGTATCAGCCGCCGTAATTCGGACCTCTAGCCGTCCGCCGGTGGTGAATTCCACAGGTCTCTCCGCCCCTCCTGTTCGGATCGCGCCCCGAACCGGAGATACTAGGTGTGGGCATCGACGACGCCGCGCTCCCGCGCGCCACGTGGACGGAGCCGCAGATCGGCCCGCCGCGCCCTATCGAGGAGGAACGACAGCGTGACCTACGTCATCGCGCAGCCTTGTGTCGACGTCAAGGACAAGGCGTGTATCGAAGAGTGCCCGGTCGACTGCATCTACGAGGGCTCCCGGTCCTTGTACATCCACCCGGATGAATGTGTCGACTGTGGCGCCTGCGAGCCGGTGTGCCCGGTCGAGGCGATCTTCTACGAGGACGACACCCCGGAGGAGTGGAAGGACTACTACAAGGCGAACGTGGAGTTCTTCGACGAGCTCGGTTCGCCCGGTGGCGCCTCCAAGCTCGGCCTGATCGAGCGGGACCACCCCTTCATCGCAGCGCTGCCGCCGCAGAACGGCTGATCGCGCTTCCCCCGGTCCCCGTACGGCTCACGTTGCCGTACGGGGCCGCGGTGTTTCCCGGCCCGGCCGCCGCACCGCCTCCGTACGTACGAGAAAGTGAGCCCCTTTCGTGAGCGCAGTGTCCTCGCGCCTTCCCGTCTTTCCCTGGGACAAGCTGGAGCCGTACAAGGCGACGGCGGCGGCCCATCCCGACGGCATCGTGGACCTCTCCGTCGGCACGCCCGTCGACCCGGTTCCGGAGATCGTCCAGCAGGCCCTGACCGGGGCCGCGAACTCGCCGGGCTATCCGACGGTGTGGGGGACGCCCGCGCTGCGGGACGCGATCAAGGGGTGGTTGCAGGGGCGGCTCGGCGCGCGCTCCGTCGAGCACACCAACATCCTGCCGGTCATGGGCTCCAAGGAGCTGGTGGCCTGGCTGCCGACCCAGCTCGGCCTCGGCGCGGGCGACCAGGTCGCCTACCCCCGGCTCGCCTACCCGACGTACGAGGTCGGCGCGCGGCTGTGCGGCGCGGAGGCCGTCGTCTACGACACCGAGACGTTCGCGAGTGACCCCGCGGGCGCCGGGCTCGACCCCACCCGCCTCAAGCTGCTCTGGCTCAACTCTCCGTCCAACCCGACGGGCCGGGTCCTCGCCAAGGACGAGCTCGTCCGCATCGTGGCCTGGGCGCGCAAGCACGGCGTGCTGGTCTTCTCCGACGAGTGCTACTTCGAGCTGGGCTGGGAGGCCGAGCCGGTCTCGGTGCTGCACCCGGAGGTGTGCGGCGGCAGCTTCGAGGGCATCGTGTCCGTCCACTCGCTGTCCAAGCGCTCCAACCTGGCCGGATACCGGGCCGCCTTCATCGCCGGTGACGCGGACGTACTGGGCGAGCTGCTCCAGATCCGCAAGCACGGCGGCATGATGACCGCGGCGCCCGTGCAGGCGGCCACCGTCGCCGCGCTGGGCGACGACACGCACGTACAGGAGCAGCGGGTGCGGTACGCGGCCCGGCGCTCCGCGCTGCGCGAGGCCCTGGTCAAGCACGGCTTCCGCATCGAGCACAGCGAGGCCAGCCTCTACCTGTGGGCCACGCGTGACGAGGGCTGCTGGGAGACGGTGGCGCACCTGGCCGAACTCGGCATCCTGGTGGCGCCCGGCGACTTCTACGGCGCGGCGGGGGAGCGGTTCGTGCGGGTCGCGTTCACGGCGACCGACGAGCGGGTCGAGACGGCGGTCAAGCGGCTCGGGCAGTAGCCCGCGGGCGACCGGCGGTATCCGTACGCGAAGGGGCCCGGGGAGTTCGCGCCGACGCCACTGGTGCATACCAGCGGCATCGGTCCGCGCTCCCCGGGCCCCTTCACATCACCCGAGTCCAGGTCAGCCGCCGACGGGCAGCCCCTTCAGGGGGAGCTGGTCGGTGCTCGGCAGGCCCTGGGTGGGCAGGGCGCCGGTCGGAAGGCCGCCCTGGGTGGCCGTACCGGCGGTCGAGCCGAGGATCTCGCCGGCGCTGCTCGCCGCGTCGCCCGCCGCCTTCTGCGCGACCGGGGTGGCCGCCTTGCCCGCCTGTCCGACGGTCCGGCCCGCGGCGGGCACGGCCCTCTTGACCGTGGCGGCGCCGGTCTCACCGGCCAGGCCGGTGGCCTTCTGCGCCGCACCGTCGAGGGTGTTGCTGACGGAGCTCGGGTCCATCTGGGTCAGGCCGCTCAGGTTGGGGGCGGCCTGGGGCAGGTCCACGGCGCTTGCGGAGCCGGCCGCACCGACCACGGGCGCTGCACCTGCCGCGATGAGCAGCGCGGCGCGGGCGATCCGACGGGTCAGGGGGAGGGACATGATGCTCCTTCAGACGGGTTGGAAGTTTCTGCTGTCCGGTCTCGGACGCAGTGACAACCGCCATTGGGGGAGGAGAAGTTGCGGCGACCCCGAGCAAAGAGTTCGTAATGCGTCGCATTATCTACTGTGGATAAAAACGGGCAAATGAATCCGCTCACGAATCCCTGACGATACGTCAGATCCCTGTGCTCGCAAGGGGATTGACGATTCGGCACCCCGTTGTCCGGACGGGGGTGCGAAACGCTCTACGGGGAATGATGCGGTGCCCCCCATCGAGTGCGCTCCGGAACAGGTGTCCGGTTCCTCGGGGTGTCCGGTTCCTCAGGGGGCGACGGTGATGCGCACTTCGTCCGTGGGGGCGCCCGAAGCGCCTGCGGCGGAACCCGGCGAGGAGGCGGCGGCGTCCGTGGCCGCGGCGGCGGCCGAGGCCCAGCCCTTGGCCGCGTCGTCGGCGCTCCAGACGCGGCCCGCGTAGGAGACCTGCGCGATGTGCAGCGACTCGGCCTGCGCGACCGCCCAGTGCGCGAGGGCCCAGCCGCGCTGCTCCCGGCCGGAACCCGCGCCACTGGCGCCGTCGGTGACCCGGACCGGCACCGCGACCTCCTGGCCGGCGCCGTCGGGCTGGCGCGCGTCCACCACGCCCTCGCCGAACGCCCGGGTCAGATCGGTGCGCACCCGCGCCGGGTCGCCCGGCTGCGCGGTCTTGGCCACCGTGCAGGTCAGTGACGCGGACTCGCGCCCGGTCAGCGCGTCCATCAGCACCGTGGCGTCCGGCTCGTGCTTCGCGTACGCGTCCGGGAAGCCGCTGTGCTGCACCCGCTGCGCCGCCACCGTCAGCGGAAGCCGCGAGTAGTCCGGGACTTCGGCGAGGTGCTTGTAGAACTTCCCGGCCGAGTAGACCGGATCCATGATCTGCTCGGCGGTGCCCCAGCCCTGCGAGGGCCGCTGCTGGAACAGCCCGAGCGAGTCCCGGTCGCCATGGTTCAGATTGCGCAGGCCCGACTCCTGGAGCGCGGTGGCGAGCGCGATCGTCACCGCCCGCTCCGGCATCCCGTGCGAGATGCCGACGGCGGTGATCGTCGCGGCGTTCTGCGCCTGCTCCGGGCTCATCCCGAACGTGGCGCCGTCACCGTCACCCGTGCCCGCCACGCATCTCGGCGCGCCGGGGCCCCCGCTGACGTACTGAACCACCAGATATCCGGCGATCGAGAGCAGTACGACGAGAGCCGCGGTGATGCGCAGGAGGCGGCCGCGTCGCTTGGGGCGCGGGAGGTCGATGGGCTCGGACACGGTGCCCACCGTACTGGAGCGTCCTTCGCCGACCGGAGGTGGAGTTAGGGTCGGGCGCATGGCTGACACCACCCTGGATCTCACCGCGGACGCCCCCACGCTCACCGCCAAGCTCGTCGACTTCCCCTCCGAGAGCGGCCAGGAGAAGCCGCTCGCGGACGC
The DNA here is from genome assembly GCF_036231355.1 of Streptomyces sp. NBC_01431. NCBI lineage: Bacteria > Bacillati > Actinomycetota > Actinomycetes > Kitasatosporales > Streptomycetaceae > Streptomyces > Streptomyces sp. NBC_01431. The sequence goes on along the minus strand of NZ_CP109496.1, from coordinate 2,978,904 downwards.
CATCGAGCACGAGCTGCGCAAGCTGGCGCACCTCACCGTCGACCGGTACGGCAACAACATCGTGGCGCGCACGAACCTCGGCCGCGCCGAGCGGGTCATCCTGGCCGGCCACATCGACACCGTGCCGATCGCCGACAACGTGCCCTCCCGCCTGGACGACGACGGCATGCTGTGGGGCTGCGGGACCAGCGACATGAAGTCGGGCGTGGCGGTGCAGCTGCGGATCGCGCAGACGGTCGCCGAGCCCAACCGCGACCTCACGTTCGTGTTCTACGACAACGAGGAGGTCGCGGCCCACCTCAACGGCCTCGGCAAGGTGGCCGAGGCCCACCCGGACTGGCTGGAGGGCGACTTCGCGGTGCTGCTCGAAGGCTCCAACGCCGAGGTCGAGGGCGGCTGCCAGGGCACCTTGCGGGTCCTGTTGAAGACCACCGGAGAGCGCGCCCACTCCGCGCGCAGCTGGATGGGCTCCAACGCCGTCCACAGTGCCGCACCGATCCTGGCGAAGCTGGCCGCGTACGAACCGCGCCGCCCGGTGATCGAGGGCCTGGAGTACCACGAGGGCCTCAACGCGGTACGCATCGAGGGCGGGGTCGCCAACAATGTGATCCCGGACGAGTGCACGGTCACCGTCAACTACCGCTACGCCCCCGACCTCACCCGCGACCAGGCCATCGCCCACGTCCGCGAGGTCTTTGCCGACTGCGACATCGCCGAGTTCGTCGTCGACGACCACTCGGGCGGCGCGTTGCCCGGCCTCTCGCACCCGGCCGCGGCCGCGTTCATGGCGGCCGTCGGCGGCAGCGCCCTCCCCAAGTTCGGCTGGACCGACGTCGCGAGGTTCGGCGAGCTCGGCGTCCCGGCGGTCAACTACGGGCCGGGCGACCCGGTGCTCGCCCACAAGCGCGACGAGCGCGTCGCCGTGGAGCGCATCACGCACTGCGAGGTGCGGCTGCGGTCCTGGCTGACGGACTGAGCGCCCGGCCGGCGGGCCGAGCGAGGCCCCGGGGCCCGGTGACGGCGCGGTGGCCTTTCTCCGGGCCCCGGTCGTGGGGTGGCCTGCCGGAATTCCGCCATTCGTAACGTTCGCGGACCTACCCTGGCTGAGCACGCGCAACATCGTCAGTGGAGGGAGCACGGCATGGCCAACCCCGAGGGAGCACCGTTTCCGGCGGAGCAGCGGCTCGAACAGCGGCTCGGGCCGGTGCTGCGCCGGCGCGACCAGGTGCAGGCCGGCACCACCGACCAGCGTCTGCTCGACTCCGACGGCGACGGCTCCGAGTGGGTGCACACCGACCCCTGGCGGGTCATGCGCATCCAGTCCGAGTTCGTCGAGGGCTTCGGCGCACTGGCCGAACTGCCCAGCGCCATCAGCGTGTTCGGCTCGGCCCGGACGCCCCCGGGCGCACCCGAGTACGAGGCGGGCGTGCGGATCGGCCGGGCGCTGGTCGACGCGGGCTTCGCCGTCATCACGGGCGGCGGGCCCGGCGCGATGGAGGCCGCGAACCGGGGAGCCAGGGAGGGCAACGGCATCTCCGTCGGCCTCGGCATCGAGCTGCCCTTCGAGCAGGGGCTGAACCCGCACGTCGACATCGGCGTCAACTTCCGGTACTTCTTCGTCCGCAAGACGATGTTCGTCAAGTACGCCCAGGGGTTCGTGGTGCTGCCGGGCGGGCTCGGCACCCTGGACGAGCTGTTCGAGGCCCTGACCCTGGTCCAGACGCGCAAGGTCACCCGCTTCCCGATCGTGCTGTTCGGCACGGCGTACTGGGGCGGCCTCGTCAACTGGCTGCGCGACACCGTGGTCGGCCAGGGCAAGGCCTCCGAGGGCGACCTCCTGCTGTTCCACGTCACGGACGACGTGGACGAGGCGGTGGCCCTGGTGACCAAGGAGGTCGGGCGCTAGTGTCCTGCGCCAGTAGTGGTTCGTTAGTTGTTGTGTGACTTCTGCTGCTGGTGCGTCAGTTCCTCGTCGGGGTCCGAAGCTGGAGGCGTTACTCCTGGCCGAGGACGAGCGTGCGGTGCTCGAGCGGTGGACCCGCCGTGCGAAGTCGGCGCAGTCACTTGCTCTGCGGGCGCGGATCGTGCTGGCGTGTGCGGGCCCGCAAGTGCCGCCGATCGTGGAGGTGGCCCGGAACCTGGGGGTGGCTGCGGACACGGTCCGCAAGTGGCGGCGCCGGTTCCTGGCTCAGCGTCTGGACGGGCTGGTGGATGAGCCCCGGCCGGGCCGGCCGCCCGTCATCGGGATCGATGCGGTGGAAGCCGTGGTGGTGGCGACCCTGGAGGAGATCCCGAAGAACGCGACCCACTGGTCGCGTTCTTCGATGGCGGACCGCAGTGGGCTGTCGAAGTCGACCGTCGGCCGGATCTGGCGGAGGTTCCAGCTCAAGCCCCATCTGACGGACACCTTCAAACTGTCGACGGATCCGTTGTTCGTGGAGAAGGTCCACGATGTCGTCGGCCTGTACTTCAACCCGCCCGAGGGCGCGGTGGTTCTCTCGGTGGACGAGAAGTCCCAGATCCAGGCCCTGGGCCGGTCCCAGCCCGTACTGCCGATGATGCCGGGCATGCCCGAGCGACGCACCCATGACTATGTGCGCAACGGGCTGACCACCTTGTTCGCCGCGTTCGACGTCGCCACCGGTGAAGTCATCACCGCCCTGCACCGACGCCACCGGGCCCTGGAGTTCAAGAAGTTCCTGATCCGGATCGACAAGACAGTCCCTGCCCACCTGGCGGTCCATCTCATCGTCGACAACTACGGCACCCACAAGACCCCTACGATCAGAGCATGGCTGGGCAGACACCCCAGGTTCCACTTGCACTTCACCCCGACCTACTCATCCTGGCTCAACCAGGTCGAGCGGTGGTTCGGCTTCCTCACCGACCAGAAGATCCGCCGCGGCACACACCACAACGTGCAAACCCTAGAAGCCGACATCCGCACATGGGTCAAGGAGTGGAACACCAACCCCAAGCCATTCATCTGGACCAAAACCGCCGCAGAAATCCTCGACTCCCTCGCCCGCTACTGCCAACGGATCTCCGGCGCAGGACACTAGCCGCGGCCGGCCCGAGGGCGTGCGGCGGACCGCGGCGCCCCCTGTCCGCGTCCTAGGCCAGCCCCCGGCGGGCCACGGCCGGAGGGCGGTGGCCCGCGATGGACGCCACCATGTCGAGGATCTGGCGGGTCTCGGCGACCTCGTGCACGCGGTAGACGCGGGCGCCGAGCCAGGCGGACACCGCCGTCGTCGCCAGGGTGCCCAGCAGCCGCTCCTTCACCGGCCGGTCCAGCGTCTCGCCCACGAAGTCCTTGTTGGACAGCGAGACCAGGACCGGCCACCCGGTGTCGGCCATCTCCTCCAGGCGCCGCGTCGCCTCCAGGCTGTGCCGGGTGTTCTTCCCGAAGTCGTGACCGGGGTCGATCATGATCCCGTCGGGCCGCACGCCCAGCTCCACGGCCCGCTCGGCCAGGCCGACCGTGACCCGCAGGATGTCCGCCATGACGTCGTCGTACGCGATCCGGTGCGGCCGGGTGCGCGGCTCCACGCCGCCCGCGTGCGTGCAGACCAGACCGGCGCCGTAGCGCGCCGCGACCTCGGCGAGCTTGGGGTCGACGCCGCCCCACGCGTCATTCAGGACGTCCGCGCCGGCCTCGCACACCGCCGCACCCACGTCGTGCCGCCAGGTGTCGACGCTGATGACGACCTCGGGGAACCGCTTGCGCACCTCGGCGACGAATCCGACCGTGCGCCGCGCCTCCTCCTCGGCGGTCACCTCCTCGCCGGGGCCCGCCTTCACCCCGCCGATGTCGATGATGGCGGCGCCCTCCGCCACCGCCTGCTCCACGCGGGCCAAGGCGGGCGCGTCGCGGAACGTGGCGCCCCGGTCGTAGAAGGAGTCGGGGGTCCGGTTCACGATCGCCATGATCACCGGCTCGTGCGCGGCGAACTCCCGTCGGCCAAGCCGCAGCGTGCCGCGCTCCGTTCCGCTGTGCATCCCCTGTGTCCTCCGGTGTCTTCCCTGGTCGATGTCCGCCTGCGACCCTAACTGTCAGTGCCGCATGGCACGATCGGACCCGACAGTTTCCGGCGTCGGGAAGAGGCTCGCTCGTGTTCTGGTTCTTGCTGATCGCGATGGTCGTCGTGGTCGCCGCGGTGACCCTCGCCGTGGTGGGCGGCGGCGGTGACGACGGCGGGGTGCTGCCGGACGCCGAGCCCGAGCACCTGGTGGATCCGCTGCCCGAGCACCGCCCGGTGGCCCGCGATGACTTGGAGGCGCTGCGCATCCCGGTGGCGCTGCGGGGCTACCGGATGGCCGACGTGGACGACGTGCTGAGCAGGCTCGGCGCCGAGCTCGCCGAGCGGGACGCGCGGATCGCCGACCTTCAGGCGGCCCTGAGCGGCAGCCGCGCGACGGCTTCGGCGGGCCCCGCCGGGTCCAGCGCCGTGGCCGGACACGAGCAGGACCGGCCGGGGCTCACGACCGGCGGCCCGAGCCCGGCGGCGCACGAGCCCGACACCGCCCGGCCGACCGACGAGGAGCCCCAGGCGTGACCGCCGCGATCCCCGGCCCCGACGGCCGGCTGCGCTGCCCCTGGGGTCTGTCGACCCCGGACTACGTGACGTACCACGACACCGAGTGGGGCCGCCCGGTGCACGGCGACGACGCGCTGTTCGAGCGGCTCTGCCTGGAGGCCTTCCAGTCGGGGCTCTCCTGGATAACGATCCTGCGCCGCCGCGAGGGATTCCGGCGTGCCTTCGCGGACTTCAAGATCCCGGCGGTCGCGGAGTTCACCGACGCCGACAAGGAGCGGCTGCTCGGCGACGAGGGCATCATCCGCAACCGCGCCAAGATCGAGGCGGCGGTCGCCAACGCGCGGGTCCTGGCCGAGTGGTCACCGGGCGAGCTCGACACCCTGATCTGGTCGTACGCCCCGGACCCGGCCACTCGCCCGGCGCCCCGGACCCTGGCGGACGTCCCGGCCGTGACCGACGATTCGACGGCCCTGGCCAAGGCCCTGAAGAAGCGGGGCCTGCGCTTCATCGGCCCGACGACGGCGTACGCCCTGATGCAGGCGTGCGGCCTGGTCGACGACCACCTGGCGGACTGTGTGGCGCGGGGCGGCGCCGCCTGAGCACCGCCCCGGCGGCCGTCAGCGCCCGACGTAGTTCGGCTTCTCCTTGGCGAGGAAGGCCGTGACCGCGATCGCGTGATCCTCGGAGGCGCCCGCCTTCGTCTGGAGCTCGTCCTCCTTCTCCAGCGTCTCGGCGAGCGTATGGCCCGCGCCATAGGCCAGGGACGCCTTCAGGGCCCCGTACGCCACCGTCGGGCCGGACGCCAGCGTGCGGGCCGTCGCCAGGGCCTCGGCGGCCAGTTCGGCGGCCGGGACGACCCTGTTCACGAGGCCGAGTTCGTACGCCTCCTGTGCGGAGATCGAGCGCGGGAAGAGCAGCAGGTCGGCCGCGCGCGACTGGCCGACCAGGCGCGGCAGCGTCCACGAGACGCCCGAATCGGCGGTCAGCGCCACCCCGGCGAACGACGTGTTGAACGCCGCCGTGTCCGCGACCACCCGGTAGTCCGCGGCCAGCGCGAAGCCCAGCCCGGCACCCGCCGCGACCCCGTTGACGCCGGCCACCACGGGCTTCGGCATCTCCGTGAGCGCCTTCAGGATCGGGTTGTAGTGCTCCCGCACGGTGCTCATCGTCTGCCCGGTGCCCGCCTCGCGGTCCGCCGTCAGCGAGGCCACGTGCTCCTTGAGGTCCTGGCCGACGCAGAACGCCCGGCCGGTCGCGGTGAGCAGCACGGCCCGTACCGCGGGGTCCGCGGCGGCGGCCCGCGCCGCCTCGCGCAGCGCGACCTTGGCCTCCGTGTTCATGGCGTTCATGGCCTCGGGCCGGTTGATCGTGATCGTCGCGAGCCCGTCGCTCACCTCGTACAGCACGCTGTCGGCCATGGTCGGATCCCCTCCGTCGCGGATGTCGCGCAGTCGTCGTGTCCGCCCAGCATGGCGGAGATCACCAGCGGTGGGCATGTGACCTGCGTCAAACAATCGGCCTTGTGGGAGGAACCCGCGGCGGCGAAGTATCGCAGGCGGATCGCCGAATTGGGTGGTTTTGATAGAGCGCGTTGCGCAAGCGATGCAGACCGATGTTGGTCATCGGGTCCTGCGATGCGGGATAATGACCTGGAAGCAATGTGTTCGATGCCGTGACGCGTGCCCAATCCCGGGGGCCGTCGGCTGACGATGAGCTGGTTTCAGGAAGGGGAACGAGCATGGCGGCCATGAAGCCGCGGACGGGCGACGGCCCGCTCGAGGTGACCAAGGAGGGGCGGGGCATTGTCATGCGCGTTCCGCTCGAAGGCGGCGGTCGGCTTGTCGTCGAGCTGACTCCGGACGAGGCCGATGCCCTCGGCGATGCCCTGAAGAAGGTCGTCGGCTGAGCTAGCGGGTTCGACCCAGACTCTTTGCACCGCCCCGGTTCGGTATGTACGACTGTGCATGCCGTGCCGGGGCTGTGCTGTTTCCGGGTCCTGGGCTGGGGGCGGTCCCGTGTGGTGTCGGGTGCCCCGTCGGGCCGGGTTCAATCGGCGGGCGACCGAGTCCTGTGGCCGTTGCGGATTTCGCTGATGGACGGCGGAGGCCGGGCCGGGGCGGCTGTGGTGCGGCCGGGTCAGCCGCGGCGGACCGCGCAGAGCAGCCCGTCGCCGACCGGCAGCAGCGACTCCACCAGCTCGGTGCTCTCGCGCACCGCGCGCAGCAGCTCGCGCAGCCGCAGCACCTCGGCAGGCTGCACCCCCGAATCGACCGTGCGGCCGTCCGCGAAGACGCCCTCGAAACAGACGATTCCGCCGGGGCGCAGCAGGCGCAACGATTCAGCGAGGCAGTCCAGGGACTCGGTCCGGTCCCCGTCGCAGAACACCAGGTCGTAACCGCCGTCGGCGAGCCTCGGCAGGACGTCCAGGGCGCGCCCCGGAATGAAGCGCGCCCGGTTGGCGGCGAAGCCCGCCGCGCGGAACGCCTGCTTGGCGAACTGCTGGCGGTCCGGCTCGGGATCGACGGTGGTCAGCACGCCGTCCGGCCGCAGCCCCTGGAGGAGATAGATCCCGGAGACGCCGGTGCCGGTGCCGATCTCCGCGACCGCCTTGGCGTCCGCCGTGGCAGCGAGCAGCCGCAGCGCGGCGCCGGTCCCCGGAGACACCGAACGCAGACCTGCCTCACGGGCCCGGTCCCGGGCCCAGCGCAGCGCGTCGTCCTCGGCGACAAAGGCGTCGGCGAACGCCCAGCTCGTCTGCCGGTTGGCGGTAATGGCCCTCTCCTGTCCCCTTGGTTGGCGCAACGGTGACTGTATCCGCTGGAGTCGGGAACCCGCAGATGGGACCGCGCGTTATGCAGGAGAGGGGGAACAGCGGGGGGAGCGCATGGACAAGTTCGGAGCAGAGGGCCGGAAGCCGGTCCCAAATGCACGTAAAGATTCTTATCCGGAGCTAACGGGCGAGGTGGCTATGGTAGGGGCTCCACTGGACACCACCAGAGCCGACAGGGGAGGTGCGGCTGCGCCTGTGGATCGGGGAGGAGTGCTGCGGCGCTTTCTCAGGTCGGCGGGTGAGCCGAAATCCGTGACCAACATTGCTGACCGTTCCCGCGCTACCAGCTCCGCAACCACCGCGACCTTCGCCGACGCGGATTCCCAGGCGTGGACTCCCCCTACGTGGGAGGAGATCGTCAGCACGCACAGCGGCCGCGTCTACCGTCTCGCCTACCGCCTGACGGGCAATCAGCACGATGCGGAGGACCTCACGCAGGAGGTCTTCGTCCGCGTCTTCCGCTCCCTGTCGACGTACACGCCGGGCACCTTCGAGGGCTGGCTGCACCGCATCACCACCAACCTCTTCCTCGACATGGTCCGCCGTCGCCAGCGGATCCGCTTCGACGCGCTCGGCGACGACGCGGCGGAGCGCCTGCCGAGCCGCGAGCCCTCGCCCCAACAGGTCTTCAACGACGCCCACTTCGACGCCGACGTACAGCAGGCGCTCGACACGCTGGCGCCCGAGTTCCGTGCGGCCGTCGTCCTGTGCGACATCGAGGGACTCTCGTACGAGGAGATCGCCGCCACCCTCGGAGTGAAGCTCGGCACCGTCCGCAGCCGGATCCACCGCGGCCGCTCCCACCTGCGCAAGGCCCTTCAGCACCGCTCGCCCGAAGCCCGCGCGGAGCAGCAGCGCGCGCTCGCGGGGGTGGCGCCCGGAGTTCTCGGGGTGGTCGGAGAGGGGACGGCGTGAGTGGTACGAGTCCCACCCCCGCGGAACAACACCTGGGGGACCGGCTCGCGGCCCTGGTCGATGGCGAGCTGAACCACGATGCCCGCGAGCGGGTCCTGTCCCATCTGGCGACCTGCGCCAAGTGCAAGGCGGAGGCCGACGCTCAGCGCCGGCTGAAGAGCGTGTTCGCCCAGGCGGCCCCGCCGTCCCCGTCGGAAGGCTTCCTCGCCCGGCTCCAAGGACTGCCCGGCGGGCCCACCGGACCCGGGGGTGACGACGACGGTCCGGGGGGCCCACTTGGCCAAGGGCGCCGGGCCGACGGGTTCTTCGGAGGGCTCGGAGCGCTGAGTCCGACCGCGGGCGACGCGGCGGACCCGCGTGTGCCCCGAGGATCGGGCGGCTTCGGCTACGTCCCGGTCGGCTCCCACGCCGCGGTGCTGCCGGGCGCGCTGACAGGCGGCGGTTTCCGCATCCACGAGGTGGACAGACCCGAGCAGGACCGGTCCGGCTCGGCATGGCGTGGGCGCAGATTCGCCTTCGCGGCCGCAAGTGCCGTGTCCCTGGCGGCGATTGCGCTCGGCGGCACCCTTCCGCTGGGTTCGGTGAGCGGCGCGCGTACGGCGGGCGGCAGCAATGTCACCCCGCTGCGGTCCGGGTTCTCGGCGCCGAGCAGCAGCTCCGCCGAGGACCGCAGGCGCGGCGGCGGGGTGCTCTCGGTGGCGTCCGCGCAGCCCATGGCTCCGGCGGCGGGGGGCTTCAGCAACCTCAACGGCATGCCCGTGCAGAACGGCCCCGTCCGGCCGTTGGGCGGCGCGTTCCCGGCGGGCCGGCTGAACGGTTCGTCCCTGCCGCCTTTGATACGCCCGGCGGTGGCGACCCTGCCGCTCACCACGACGGACCTTCCGGTGGGAGTGCTCGCCGTGGCCCCCTCCATCACCTCGCCGACGCCGACGCACCTGGCGGCCCCGCTCGCCTCCGGGCTGCCGTTCACCGCTCGGCACTGACCGCGCCCTGCCGCCGCCCCCGGCAACCTGGTTGAATCCGGGGGAGGGTGCCCGTCAGGGCACGCGGGTCAGCGAGTTGCGGGGAGAGCATGAACGAGGGGAAACCCACCGGGCCGAAGCCGAAGTGGTGGAGCCGCCCCCTGGCGGGCCGCCCCCGCGACACCGCCCCCGCCGAACCCCTCACCGAAACCTACGACTTGGCCCCGCCGATCCGCCCAGCCGAGGCAAGCCCGGTCGCTGAGATGGGTCCTGGCGCTGGGCCGGTTCCGGTTGCTGATGTGGGTTCTGCGGGTGGGCCGGTTCCGGTTGCTGATGCGGGTCCTGCGGGTGGGTCGGCTCGGGTCGGTGGCGCGGGTCCCGCCGGGGGGCCGGTTCCGGTTGCCGACGGGGGGCCCGCCGCCGAGGCGAGCCCGGTCGCTGGCGCGGGTCCCGCCGCTGGGTCCGCTCCGGTTGCCGAACCGGCCCCGCTAAGCACGGTCGCCCAGGGCGTCGAAGCGCCCAACGCCGTCGAGCAGGGGCCCTCCGCCGAGCGCCACGACGTACCTCCGGAACCGCGCCCCGCGCCCCCGGCCCCCCGCCAGCCCCTGCACGCCCCCGACCCCTATGGGACGCCTCCCTACGGCGGGCCGGGGCCGTGGGCGCCCGCGCCGCCCGTGCAGCGGCCGGTGCCGACGCCGCCGGGCGGCACCGAGCTGCCCTCACAGGCCGCCTACCCAGCACCGCAGGCACCGGCCCAGCAAGCCCCGCATGCCGCACCGCAGGCACCGGCGCAGCAAGCCCCGCATGCTGCACCGCAGGCACCGGCGCAGCAAGCCCCGCATGCTGCACCGCAGGCACCGGCCCAGCAAGCCCCGCACGCCGTACCGCAGGCACCTGCCCCGCAGGCCGCGCACCCGGCGCCGGCGGCCCCCGGGTCCGTACCCGCACCGCAATCCCCGCACCCCGCGCCGCAGGCAGCCGCCGCACTTCCGCCGAGTTCCCAGTGGGTTCAGTACGACCCCTGGGGAGCGTCGGCCGAGCCGTTCAGTGTGGCGGGGCAGCCCGTGGTCAAGAAGCGGCGGCGCGGGGCGCTGCTGGCCGGGGCCGTGCTGCTGGCGCTGGTCGCCGGTTGCATCGGCGGCGGCGTCGGGGCCTACATCGAGCGCAATGGCGGGATCACCAGCGTGCATCTCCCGCAGGCCGATAAGGAACCGCAGGGCCGGGCGCCGGACAGCGTCGCCGGGATCGCCGCGAGCGCGCTGCCGAGCGTGGTCACCCTCCATGTGACCGGCGCCACCGAGTCCGGTACCGGCACCGGCTTCGTGCTCGACAACGCGGGGCACATCCTCACCAACAACCACGTGGTCGAGCCCGCCGGTTCCTCGGGCAAGATCTCGGTCACCTTCAGCGGGGGCGAGAGCGCGCCCGCCGAGGTGGTCGGCCGCGACACGGGGTACGACCTCGCCGTCGTGAAGGTCGCAGGCGTATCCGGGCTGAAGCCGCTGGCGCTGGGCAATTCCGACAACGTGCTGGTCGGCGACCCCGTGGTGGCCATCGGCGCGCCCTTCGACCTCTCCAACACCGTCACCTCGGGCATCATCAGCGCCAAGGACCGTCCCATCACCGCGGGGGGCGAGAAGGGCGACGGCACGGACGTCAGCTATGTCGACGCGCTCCAGACCGACGCCCCGATCAACCCGGGGAACTCCGGCGGTCCGCTGGTCGACTCCAAGGCCCGCGTCATCGGCATCAACAGCGCGATCAGGTCGGCGGGCAGCGGCAGCACGGACGGGAGTGGCGGCCAGCCCGGATCGATCGGGCTCGGCTTCGCCATACCGATCAACCAGGGCAAGCGGGTCGCCGAGGAGCTGATCAACACGGGCCGGGCGACGCACCCGGTGATCGGCGTCACGCTCGACATGAAGTTCACCGGAGACGGGGCCCGCGTCGGAGACAAGGCGGGCGACGGCGGCCCGGCCGTGGCCGCCAACGGACCCGGCGCCAAGGCGGGCATCAAGCCGCAGGACGTGATCACCAAGGTGGACGGCCAGCGGGTGCACAGCGGCGAGGAACTGATAGTGAAGATCCGCGCGCACCGCCCCGGTGACCAGCTGAGGCTGACGCTCCAGCGCGACGGCAAGGAGCAGGAGCTCACCCTGACACTGGGCTCCGCGTCATAAACGTCCCCGGGGTTATCAGCGTCCCCGGGGTCGGAGGCGTCCCCAGGGTCGTCAGCGTTCCCGGGGACATCAACGTCCCCGGCGCCTGCGGCTTCCCCGGGCCTGTTCGGGCTTCCCCGGGCGCGAACGCCTGCCCCGAGACCTCGTGGGCATACCCGGGCATCCGGGCGTCTCGGGGCTTCGAAAGCCTCATCCCGCGTCTTCGGGCGTCGTCGGGTGTCTTCGCCGATGTTCAAAGGTCACCCGGGATGTACCGTGCCGACAGTTTCGCCGGGTACCGTGGAGCGGTCCATGACTGGACGCGGAGCTGGGCATCAAGCGCCGAGATCGCGAGCACTGAGAACACGAGGAGCAGCGGGTGTTCACTGACATAGGGCCCATGGAGCTGGTCACACTCGTGGTCCTCGCCGTGCTCATCTTCGGCCCGGACAAGCTGCCCAAGCTGATCCAGGACGTATCGAACGTCATCCGCAAGGTGCGCAGCTTCTCCGAGAGCGCCAAGCAGGACATCCGGGCCGAGCTGGGTCCGGAGTTCAAGGACTTCGAATTCGAGGACCTCAACCCCAAGACGTTCGTTCGCAAGCAGCTGATGGACAACGACGACCTGGGGCTCAAGGAGATCCGCAACAGTTTCGACCTGCGCAAGGACATGGAAGAGGTCGCGGACGCCGTACACGGCCGCGAGTCGGCCGCCGCCACCACGGCCGCCAACGGCTCGGTGAACGGCTCGGGTGCCACCCCGGACCTGCTCAAGAAGCGCGAGAAGCTCGACCCGGGCGAGCGTCCCCCGTTCGACGCCGACGCCACCTGATACACGCCAATCCGACATGGGCTTCCCGATCAGCGGCATCGGGGTGGCTATCCTCCATCTGTCCGGCAGCCAGGACGCCCGAGGGGGGCGGGCCGCTCCGGACGCTACTGATCTAGGAGGCGGCCGGGCAGATGGAGACGACAAGCCGGGTGGCGGGCCAGCCCGCTCAAGGGGCGCCCGAAGGTGCCCAGTCCACACCGGAGGGAGTGCCGGGGGCCTGGCGTATGCTCGACGGCTATCTGCGGGCGCCCTTCCCCTGGTACGGACTCGACGAGGCCTACACCGGACCGCGCTGGCTGATGCAGGTGGCGATGGCCGCCGACGGCACGGTCCAGCACGGCGCGGTCGGACACGGTGACGAGCCGTCGATACGACCGGACGCCTCCGAGGGCTCCGCGGCCGACAGGGACCGGTTCGCGGTGGTGGTGACCATTCCGGCGAACCCGGTGCGCGATGACGGCACCGGCGTCCTGGAGGCCACCTCGGTCTCCTCGGCGGCCTGGCTCGCCGGTTCGGGCCTGCCGTCCTTCACCTGGCCCGCACAGATGGACCACGTGCGGCGCGGCGAATGGCTGGACCAGCAGACCGAGACGGCCTGGGAGCTCGCCGACGACCTGGAGAGTGCCGACTGGTCGACGCTCTCGCTCCCCGTCGACGGTGTGCCGACCGATTTCTACTACCGCGAATCCGAGTTCGGCTGGGTGCTCGCCGGCTCGGCGCGCAGCGGAGTGCACCTCGGAGCGTACGGCCGCGGGCTGAGCGCCTACGGGCTCGCGTTCTCGGTGATCGTGGACATCGCCTCGTACCAGTAGGAGCGAGCGGGGCGCGGAAGCATCCGGGCTCGTGCGCGGCCGTACGCGTAGGGGGCGCCCGCAATGGCGGGCGCCCCCTACGCGTACCTGGCGGCTAGAACTTGTTGCGCGGGGTGATGCCCAGCGACATGCCCGACAGGCCGCGGGCGCGGCCGCCCAGCTTGCCGGCGATGGCGCGCAGCGCGGCGCCCGCGGGGGAGTCCGGATTGGACAGGACGACGGGGCGGCCGTCGTCGCCGCCCTCGCGCAGGCGGACGTCGATCGGGATGGAGCCGAGCACGGGGACGCTGGCTCCGGTCGTCTTCGTCAGGCCGTCGGCGACCTTCTGGCCACCGCCGGTGCCGAACACGTCGACCATCTCGTCGCAGTGCGGGCACGGAAGGCCCGCCATGTTCTCGACCACGCCGACGATCTTCTGGTGGGTCTGCACGGCGATGGAGCCCGCCCGCTCGGCGACCTCGGCGGCGGCCTGCTGCGGGGTGGTCACGACGAGGATCTCGGCGTTCGGGACCAGCTGGGCCACCGAGATCGCGATGTCGCCGGTGCCCGGCGGCAGGTCGAGCAGCAGGACGTCCAGGTCGCCCCAGTACACGTCGGCGAGGAACTGCTGGAGCGCGCGGTGCAGCATCGGGCCGCGCCATACGACGGGTGCGTTGCCCGGCGTGAACATGCCGATGGAGATGACCTTCACGCCGTTCGCGGACGGCGGCATGATCATGTTCTCGACCTGGGTGGGACGGCCGTCGGCGCCCAGCATGCGGGGCACGGAGTGGCCGTAGATGTCGGCGTCCACGACACCGACCTTCAGCCCGTCCGCCGCCATCGCCGCGGCGAGGTTGACCGTTACTGAGGACTTGCCGACGCCGCCCTTGCCCGACGCCACCGCGTAGACCCGGGTCAGCGAGCCGGGCTGGGCGAACGGCACCTCGCGCTCGGCGGTGCCGCCGCGCAGGGCTGCGGCGAGCTCCTTGCGCTGCTCGTCGCCCATCACGTCGAGCGTCACGTCGACGCGGGTGACGCCCTCGACCCGCTCGACCGCCTCCGTCACGTTCTTGGTGATGGTCTCGCGCATCGGGCAGCCGGAAACGGTGAGGTACACCGTGACGGCAACCGCCCCGTCCGTCCCGATCTCAACTGATTTGACCATGCCGAGTTCAGTGATCGGTCGGTGGATCTCGGGGTCGTTCACCGTCGCCAGTGCCTCAAGCACCGCGTCTTCCGTAGCCATACGGTCGATGGTACGGCGCCTACCGCGCAGTACGGAAAGCCCTCTCAGCGGTCGCCTTCGTCACGTCCGTACCCCCGCTCCGGCGGGAATAGATGGCGCCGCTCCTCCATCTCCTTGACCAGGTCCTGGAGTTCGGAGCGGATCCAGTCGCGGGTCGCCACCTCGCCGAGGCCCATCCGCAGCGCGGCGATTTCCCGGGTGAGGTACTCGGTGTCCGCGATGGACCGCTCGTTCTGCTTGCGGTCCTGCTCGTGGGTGACCCGGTCCCGGTCGTCCTGCCGGTTCTGCGCGAGCAGGATCAGCGGAGCCGCGTACGAGGCCTGGAGCGACAGCGCGAGGGTCAGGAAGATGAACGGATAGTTGTCGAAGCGCAGGCTGCTCGGCGCGAAGATGTTCCAGGCGACCCAGAGGATGATGATCAGGGTCATCCAGACGATGAACCGCCCGGTGCCCAGGAAGCGGGCGATCCGCTCGCTGAACCGGCCGAACGCCTCCGGGTCGTACTCCGGAAGCAGCCGCACCCTGGGGGCCCGCGGCTGGTCGAGGCGGGTGCGCGGGCCGCGCGTCAGCGCGCTCGCGCCGCTCGCGCGGGTGCGCTCCTCGGTCCGGTCAGTGGCGCCCATGCGGAACCCCCTCCGGCCCGTGGAACTCCGTCTCGCGCCAGTCCTCCGGCAGCAGGTGGTCCAGCACGTCGTCGACGGTCACCGCGCCGAGCAGCGACCCGCTCTCGTCCACCACGGGCGCCGCGACCATGTTGTACGCGGCCAGGAAGCTGGTCACCGACGGCAGCGAGGCGTTCGGCGGCAGCGGCTTGAGGTCGCTGTCCACCACCGAGCTGACCAGCGCGAACGGCGGCTCGCGCAGCAACCGCTGGAAGTGCACCGTGCCCAGGTACTTGCCGGTCGGTGTCTCGTCCGGCGGCCGGCAGACGTACACCTGGGCCGCGAGCGCGGGCGAGAGGTCCTGCTGGCGCACCCGGGCCAGGGCGTCGGCGACCGTCGCGTCCGGGCGCAGCACGATCGGCTCGGTGGTCATCAGACCGCCCGCCGTGCGCTCCTCGTACGAGAGCAGCCGTCGCACGTCCGCCGCCTCGTCCGGCTGCATCAGCGTCAGGAGGCGCTCCTTGTCCTCCTCGGGCAGCTCCGAGAGCAGGTCGGCGGCGTCGTCCGGGTCCATCGCCTCCAGGACGTCGGCGGCGCGCTCGTCCTTCAGCTTGCCGAGGATCTCCACCTGGTCGTCGTCCGGCAGCTCCTCCATTACGTCCGCGAGCCGGTCGTCGTCGAGCGCCGCGGCAACCTCGGCGCGCCGCTTGGGCGACAGGTGGTGCATGACGTTGGCGAGGTCGGCCGGGCGCAGCTGCTCGAAGGTGGCGACCAGGTTCTCGGCGCCCTGCCCGTGCTCCTCCAGGGAGAACCCGGTGACGGCCGACCACTCGACGGTCAGCGTCTCGCCCTTGCGGCGCAGCGCGCCCGACTTCCCCCGGCGTACGAAGACCTTGTCGATCTCCCAGTCGCGGCGGGCGGGCAGCTGCTGGATCGCCACGTCGAGGACGGTGACCTGCTCGCCGTTCTCCACCAGCGTGACGCGGCGGTCGAGGAGTTCACCGAGGACCAGTCGCTCGGTGGGACGCTGCTCGAAGCGGCGCAGGTTGACCACGCCGGTGGTGATGACCTGGCCCGATTCGACACCGGTGACGCGGGTCATGGGCAGGAAGATGAGTCTGCGGCCCGCCACCTCGACGACGATGCCGAGCAGCCGGGGAGGTCTGCGGCCGACCCGCAGCATCGCCACCAGGTCGCGTACCCGGCCGACCTGATCACCGTTCGGGTCGAAGACGGCAACGCCGGCGAGGTGCGAAACGAAGACCCGGGGGGCGCCTGCCGCCATGTGAGCGCCTCCTTCTGTTCAGGGCAGCGCCTGAAACACCGCAACTGCAAGGGCCTCAGGCTATCCGCTGCCGACTCGGGACGCGCTTGCGGGTCGCCCGTCCGGCGCTGACCCGGACGGCGTGGGCCGGGCGGGTATGGTGCCCTCTGCCGACCCCTACACCCCTTGTGAGAGGCAGTGCGCAGGTGACCTCAACCCTGATGTCCGTACGGGTACGGGTACGGGCCCGCCGGGCCGCTCTGCCCGTCGCGCTCTGCGCGGGGCTCGCCGCGGCGCTCACCGCGTGCGCGTCCGACCCGGACGAGGGGACCAACGGCGTGGGCAGGCTGTCGGCGACCGAGATCGAGAACAAGGCGCGCACCGCGGCCGACGGCGCCGACGCGGTACGGCTCTCGGGCACGCTGGTCAGCAAGGGCGGTTCGTACAAGATCGACATGAAGCTGAAGGGGGCCGGCGGGACGGGCACGGTCACCTCGCAGAAGAGCACGTTCGGGCTGCTGCGGGTCGGGGACGACCTGTTCCTGAAGGCCGACGCGGGGTTCTGGTCGCACAAGGAGCCGAGCGGCGCGGGCGGGCCGACGTCCGCGGCAGGCAAGCTGGACGACAAGTACGTCAAGGTGCCGTCCGACGACCCCGCCTACCAGCAGCTGCGCGGTTTCACCGAGAAGTCGGCACTCCTCAAGGACATGCTCGGCCTCCAGGGCACGCTGTCCAAGGGCGACCACTCGCAGGTCGGCAACGTCCGTACGGTACGGATCGCGGCGGGCAAGAACGGCGAGGGCGGCACCCTCGACGTCGCCCTCCAGGGCACGCCCTACCCGCTGCGCTTCGAGCGCGCGGGCGGGGCGGGAGTGCTCGAACTGGCCGACTGGAGCATGGACTTCCCGCTTGCGCCGCCGGCCAAGGGGGACACGGTGGACTACGGCCGCCAGCTCCCCAAGACCTGACCGGGCCCCGGAGTTACGGAAGCCGCCGCCACCCCGCTCCTCAGGCGCCGGAGGGGCTGTCCTTCGCCTTGCGGCGCTTGAACAGCAGACGGGGCAGGCCCGCCGGGACCGGGTGTCTGGTCGTGACCGGGGTGGCGACCGGAGGCATGGCCAGAGAGCCCGTCGGGGCCTGTGTGGTGATGTCCTGCGGGGTCAGGCGCAGCACCCGGCACTCCCTGGCCCAGCGCCCTGTCATCGCCTCCCCGTCCGGTGCGTTCAGGCGCTTGCCCTTCAGCTCCGCCACCGCCGCGTCCCACTGCTCCGTGCCCGCCGCGACCTCTGTCACCGCCGCCGTCCAGGCGACGAGGCGGCCGCCCTTGTCCTTGCTGCGGACGGTGACCTGCGCCGTCCCGCCGTCCGCGAGGCCGTCCAGCGGCTGCTCGCCGTTCCCCCCGCCGACGACGTACGCCGCACCGTCGAGCCACGCGTGCCACAGCGCCCGCTCGGCCACCTGGGTGCCACGCACCCAGATGAGCCCGGACTTCTTGGTGGCCTCCTCGACGAGGGCCTGGTCGAGCAACGTCTGCGTCATGGCCACCACAGTAAAGGCCCCCGGCATCGGTCGGCGCCGCAGGTCGCGAGCGGTCAGAGCCAGCCGTTGCGCTTGAGGATGCGGTGGATGGCGACGCAGACGACGGCCGTCATGCCCATCGAGATGGGGTAGCCGTACTTCCAGTGCAGCTCCGGCATGTTGTCGAAGTTCATGCCGTACACGCCGCACACCATCGTCGGTACGGCGATGATCGCCGCCCAGGCCGTGATCTTGCGCATGTCCTCGTTCTGGGCGACGGAGGCCTGCGCGAGGTTGGCCTGGAGGATCGAGTTGAGCAGCTCGTCGAAGCCGATGACCTGCTCCTGCACCCGGGCGAGGTGGTCGGCGACGTCGCGGAAGTACTTCTGGATGTCGGGGTCCACGAGCCGCATCGGGCGCTCGCTCAGCAGCTGCATGGGCCGCAGCAGCGGCGAGACCGCGCGCTTGAACTCCATTACCTCGCGCTTGAGTTGGTAGATCCGGCTGGCGTCCACACCGCGCGGGCTGCCCTTGGCCGGTGCCGAGAAGACCTCGATCTCGACCTCGTCGATGTCGTCCTGGACCGCGTCCACGACCGCCAGATAGCCGTCGACCACCTGGTCGGCGATGGCGTGCAGCACCGCGGAGGGGCCCTTGGCGAGGAGCTCCGGGTCGCCCTGGAGGCGCTTGCGCAGGGCGCGCAGCGAGCCCTGGCCGCCGTGCCGGACGGTGATGACGAAGTCCCGCCCGGTGAAGCACATCACCTCGCCGGTCTCCACGACCTCACTGGTGGCGGTGAGTTCGGCGTGCTCGACGTAGTGGATCGTCTTGAAGACGGTGAACAGGGTGTCGTCGTAGCGCTCCAGCTTGGGACGCTGGTGCGCGTGCACCGCGTCCTCCACCGCCAGCGGGTGCAGCCCGAACTCGGCGGCGATACCGGCGAATTCGGCCTCGGTCGGCTCGTGCAGACCGATCCAGGCGAAGCCGCCGTCCTCGCGCACCCGCCGCATCGCCTCACGCGGCGTCAGACAGGCGGCGTCCTCGACGGGCTGGACGCGGCGCCCGTCGCGGTAGACCGCGCAGTCGACCACGGCGCTGCTCGCCGACGGGTCGCGGGTGGTGTCGTAGCCGCTGTAGGGGGTGCTGGTCTTGCGCAGCGCGGGGCGGACCACGGCGCGCAGGTCACGGATCATCGACATGGCGGGACTCCTTCACGGAGGGGCCGTCGGGGCGTGACACTCTGGAACTGCCCGAATGGGACGCAAAGCGGCAAGCGAAACCAAGGGTCCATATCGACCCCAAAAGGAATCAATCGCATACGTTCACACAGCGGGCGGCACCACAGGGGCACGCGGAGACGGCGTTCGCTACTGAAACGGACTGGGTGAGGCGATGTGCTCTTCCGCCGCGCGAAATGCCATGAGACTCGGGGTTTCCGGGGCCGGAGGCCGGGTAAGGAGGGTCTCAGATCACCGGGAACAACGAAGGCGTACAGAAGAGCGGTTGGTACTGCCAGGCCGACTTCGATCCATCGCAGCCCCACCTCCTCCAGCCGGTCCCCCGTGGGGGACTTCCTGCTGTCCTGAACAGCGGCCAAGACTATCAGCCCACTGTTGTGTCAAGGCCCCTCTTTGCCCGTTCGATACGCCTTCTATGCTCACCCCATGGTTGATGTTCTTGCTCTGGTCGAGGCCAGGCTGCGCACCGCACTTGGCGAGCCGGACGCGCGCGCCGCGGTGACCTTTCTCGGTACCGACCGCATCGAGGTGCTGCGCTTCACCGAGGGGGACATCGTCCGGTACGCCACCCTCGGCATGTCCGCCCAGCCGATGGCCGATCCCACCGCGCCGCTCGCCGACCCGGTGAAGGGTCCGCGCGCCGAGCTGGTCCTGTCCGTGCGCGCCGGGCTCGCCGACACCGACAAGGTGCTCCGCCCGCTCGCCGTACTCGCCGCCTCCCCGCAGGTGGAGGGCCTGGTGGTGGCCCCGGGCGCCTCGCTCGACCTCGGCGAACCGCTGTGGCCGGGCGCCCCGTTCAGCTCGGTCCTGGTCGCCGAGCCGGGCGGTCTGGTCGAGGACCTGGAGCTGGACGCGCCGCTGGACCCGGTGCGCTTCCTGCCGCTGCTCCCGATGACCACGAACGAGGCCGCGTGGAAGCGGGTCCGCGGCGGTCAGGAGCTGGAGGAGCGCTGGCTGGCCAACGGCACGGACCTGCGCGACCCCCTGCGCAAGTCCGTGCCCCTGGACTGAGCGCGCCCTGTCGTTCTTGCGGACGCGCCGGGGGGTTCAGTGGGAGGCGCGCCCCACCGGGACCCGGGGCTGTGACGTTGCGCGGTCTCGCGGCGACGGCCCGCGGCCGACGGACGCGTCACTTCCCGCCCCGTGCTCAGCTGGCGAAGACCGAGACGCCGTCCTCGGTCGCGTGGGACGGCTGGAGTTCGGCTGCCTCGTGGCTGAGCGACGTACGGCGGACCCATACGATCACCGCGCCGACCACCGCCGCGACGGCCGCGACCACGAACGGGGTGTGGATGTCGCTCCACTCCTCGATCTTCGGCGCGAAGTAGGGGGCCGCGGCCGCCGCGAACCAGCGGACGAAGTTGTAGCCCGCGCTCGCCACCGGCCGCGGCGCGTCGGAGACGCCCAGGGCCAGTTCGGTGTACACGGTGTTGTTGAGGCCGATGAACGCGCCGGACGCGATGGTCGCGGCGACTGCGGTGGTGTGGTTGCCGTAGCCCAGCACGATCAGGTCCGCGGCGAGCAGTACGAGTGAGCCGCCGAGCACCTTCAACGAGCCGAACCGCTCCTGGAGCCGTGGCGCGACGAGGACCGAGAACACCGCGAGCAGCACGCCCCAGGCGAAGAAGACGCCGCCCGACTTGTACGGCGACATGTTGAGCACGAACGGGGTGAAGGCGAGCACGGTGAAGAACGCGTAGTTGTAGAAGAAGGCGGACGCGGCGGCCGAGGCGAGCCCGCCGTGGCCGAGTGCCCGGACCGGATCGAGCAGCGAGGTCCGGCGCGCGGGCCGGGGCTGCTCCTTCAGGAAGGCGCTGATCGCGATGAAGCCGATCGCCATGAGGGCCGCGGTGCCGAAGAAGGGGTAGCGCCACTTCATGTCGCCGAGGACCGCGCCGAGCAGCGGGCCGCACGCCATGCCGAGGCCGAGCGCGGACTCGTACAGCAGGATCGCCTGCGCGCTGCCACCGGCGGCGGCGCCCACGATGACGGCGAGCGCGGTCGAGACGAACAGCGCGTTGCCGAGTCCCCAGCCGGCCCGGAAGCCGACGAGTTCGCCGACCGAGTTCGAGGTGCCCGCGAGCGCGGCGAAGACGACCACGAGGGCGAGGCCCGCGAGCAGCGTCTTCTTGCCGCCGATCCGGCTGGACACGAAGCCGGTGACCAGCATCGCGACCGCGGTGATCAGGAAGTACGAGGTGAAGAGCAGGGACACCTGGCTGGGCGTGGCGTCCAGGCCCTTGGCGATGGACGGCAGGATCGGGTCTACCAGGCCGATGCCCATGAAGGCGACGACGGACGCGCCGGCGGTCGCCCAGACCGCCCTGGGCTGGCGCAGCAGGCCGCCGGTTCCCGCGCCCGCGTCGAGAGGGTCCTTTCCTTGCCGCATGTCTGCTCCCACTTTCCGTCGGGTCCTCGGCCACGGGTTCGACCGCGGCCCTGGATGGTCGTGCCAGATCGTTGCGCAATACACACAATAGCTTAGGGAGGCTAATGACTGCAACATGAAACTACTTTTTCCGGGCCCGCGGCGACAGGCGGAGCGCACTCCGGACGGGTGATCGTCCTTGACGGGGCGACGGCCGGGGAGGACCGTGGGGCTCTATGAGGGGCGAACCCAGTTGCCCGAAGTGCGGAGGCCGGGTCAGGGCGCCCGGTCTCTTTGCCGACACCTGGCAGTGCGATGTACACGGCCCGGTGTATCCGCTCCAGCCGGTGATCCCGCCCAGTGTCGAGGCCTTGGAGGTCGTCGTGCGCCGGGCGCAGGTCCCGGTGTGGATGCCCTGGCCGCTGCCGGTCGGCTGGCTGTTCACGGGGGTGGCGTACGCGGGTGACGACCGCAGCGGCGGCCGCGCGACCGCCGTCGCCTGCTCGGGACCGGGGCCGCTGGGCGGCATCGGTGAGCTGATCCTGGTCGCGGAGGAACTGGGCGTCGGGCTCGGCGCGCGGTACGCGGGCATCGACGGACCCGACCCGGGCCCGTTCATGAGCGTCGACCGCCCCCCGCACACCAAGGTCCTGGCGGCCGGCCGGCCCACCCCGCTGTGGCACGTCACCGGCACCCCCGACGACCGCGCGGTCTTCGCGGGCGAGGCGCGCGGTCTGTGGCTGTGGGCGATCGTGTGGCCCGAGCAGTCCGGGCTCCTCATGTACGACGAGCTCGTCCTGACCGATCTGCGCGACGCGGGCGCCGAAGTGGAACTCCTGCCCTGCGGGGCCCTCACCCCCCGCGTCCTGTCCTGACCGGGGCCCGCTCGCGGGGGGACGGCGGGGCCCGAGCGGCCGGTTATCCTTGACTGTCCCCTGATCCGCCCCTTATGCCCTGGAGTACGCGTCGTGCGCATCGATCTGCACACCCACTCCACGGCCTCGGACGGTACGGACACCCCCGCCGAGCTGGTGCGCAACGCGGCCGCCGCCGGGCTCGACGTGATCGCGCTGACCGACCACGACACCACCCGCGGCTACGCCCAGGCCATCGCCGCGCTCCCGGGCCTCGACCGGGACCTCACCCTGGTCACCGGCGCCGAACTCTCCTGCCGCATCGACGGCGTGGGCCTGCACATGCTGGCCTACCTCTTCGACCCAGAGGAGCCCGAGCTCGTCCGCGAGCGCGAGCTGGTGCGGGACGACCGGGTGCCGCGCGCGCGGGGCATGGTCGCCAAGCTCCGCGAACTCGGGGTGCCCATCACCTGGGAGCAGGTCGCGCGGATCGCGGGCGACGGCTCGGTCGGCCGCCCCCACGTCGCCGAAGCCCTCGTCGAACTCGGCGTCGTCGACTCCGTCTCCGACGCCTTCGTGCCGGACTGGCTCGCCGACGGCGGCCGGGCCTACGTCGGCAAGCACGAGCTCGACCCGTTCGATGCGATCCGCCTGGTCAAGGCCGCGGGCGGCGTCACCGTCTTCGCCCACCCGCTCGCCCTCAAGCGCGGCCAGGTCGTGCCCGAGTCGGCCATCGCCGAACTGGCCGCCGCCGGACTCGACGGCATCGAGGTCGACCACACCGACCACGACGCGCCCACCCGGGCGCGGCTGCGCTCACTCGCCCGCGAGCTGGGCCTGCTGGCCACCGGCTCCAGCGACTACCACGGCAGCCGCAAGGCCGTCCGGCTCGGGGAGTGCACGACCGACCCCGAGATCTACGGCGAGATCACCCGCCGCGCCACGGGGGCCTTCCCCGTGCCGGGGGCGGGTGGAAGCGCTCGTTCCTAGCGGCGCTCCGTCCCGGCCACCTTGGCCGGGGGTTCCGCCCCGCGCCCCGCTCCGGCTCCTTGGATGCCCGAGCGGCAGTCCTTTCGGCCCCCGGGCCCTTTTCTGTACGTACACCCTCATCCCGCAAGGCTCACCGTGTTCGACGCTGCCGTTTTCGGCTCCCTCTTCCTCACTCTGTTCGTGATCATGGATCCCCCCGGGATCACGCCGATCTTCCTCGCGCTGACCGCCGGCCGGGCCGCGAAGGTCCAGCGCAGGATGGCCTGGCAGGCCGCGGCCGTCGCGCTCGGGGTGATCACGCTCTTCGGCCTCGTCGGCCACCAGATCCTCAGCTACCTGCACATCGACGTCCCCGCGCTGATGATCGCGGGTGGTCTGCTGCTGCTTCTGATCGCGCTCGACCTGCTCACGGGCAAGACCGACGAGCCCAAGCAGACCAAGGACGTCAACGTCGCGCTGGTACCGCTCGGCATGCCGCTGCTCGCCGGGCCCGGCGCCATCGTCCAGGTGATCCTGGCCGTGCAGAACCACGATTCGGTGGCCGGGCAGGTCGCGGTCTGGTCCGCGATCATCGCGATCCACGTCGTCCTCTACGTGACCATGCGGTACTCGCTGCTGATCATCCGCGTCATCAAGGACGGCGGCGTCGTCCTGGTGACCCGGCTCGCGGGCATGATGCTCTCGGCCCTCGCGGTGCAGCAGATCATCAACGGCATCACCCAGGTGATCCACGGCGGTTGAGGCCCACCGCCCCACAGTGCGCGAAGCGCCCCCGTACACATGCTGTACGGGGGCGCTCGTCACATACGGCACCCGCGAGCGCGGACCGCGCTCGCGGGGCACTGCTTCTCACGCGTTACGAGGCCGCGGATTCGGCCGGGCGGATGTAGATGCGCTGACCCATTGCGGCGGCCTGCTGCACAATCCGGTTGACGGAGGCGGCGTCCACGACGGTGCTGTCAACGGCGGTACCGTCGACGTCGTCCAGGCGCATGATTTCGAAGCGCAAGGCTTCTCCCTTCGTCTGATCCTCCTGCTAGGAGAACTACTGGTGCGGGGGGCTGCGGTCACAGCCTGCTCCCGCGAGGCGTCAGGGCGGTTGCCCGCCCGTTAAGAGTGGATTGCGTGGCTCCTGTGCAACGCGTTCCGTATGGGTACAACGGGTTGCCCCCAGCAAACATTCCCTACGCTAAGGAAATTTTTTGATTCGCTAACTACTAAGGCGTAGGGCGAGCACAGGCGCCCGGTTGTGCCCCGTCCGCCGCGGCGCCGACAATGGAGGCGTATGGACGATTCCCAGGAACCCCAGCCAGCCCAGGCGCCCCGCGGTAGCGCCGCCCAGCTGGAGCGCAAGCTGGACCGCACCAACGAGTTGCTCCAGCGCATGCTGGCCGAGGTCGCCAAGACGCCTTCCACGCACGCGATCTTCGTGGACGCCGGCTACGTCTACGCCGCGGCCGGTCTCCTCGTCACCGGCACCGAGGACCGGCGCTCCTTCGACCTCGACGCCGAAGGGCTGATCGAGGCCTTCATCGACAAGGCGCGCACGATCTTCGCGGACAGCCGGCTGCTCCGGGTGTACTGGTACGACGGCGCCCGCCGCCGCATCCACACCATCGAGCAGCAGTCCATCGCCGAGCTGCCCGACGTCAAGGTCCGGCTCGGCAACCTCAACGCCAACAACCAGCAGAAGGGCGTCGACTCCCTGATCCGCTCCGACCTGGAGTCACTGGCCAGGCACCGCGCCATCAGCGACGCCGCGCTGGTCGGCGGAGACGAGGACCTCGTCTCCGCCGTCGAGGCCGCACAGGGCTACGGCGCCCGCGTCCACCTCTGGGGCATCGAAGCCGCCGAAGGCCGCAACCAGGCCGAACCGCTGCTCTGGGAGGTCGACAGCCAGCGCACCTTCGACCTCGACTTCTGCAAGCCGTACGTCACCCGGCGGCCGGTCACGATGTACGAACAGGACGGCCCGGCGCCCAGCCGCGAGGACGTGCGCTTCGTGGGCGCCCGCATCGCCGCCACCTGGCTCTCCGAGCGCGGCCGCGCCGCCCTCGCCGACCTGCTGCCCGGCCACCCCTATCTGCCGGGCTCGGTCGACCAGGAACTCCTCAACGAGGCGGAACGGCTGCTCCAGCGCTCCCTGCGCGGCCACGCCGACCTGCGCCGGGCGCTGCGCGACGGCTTCTGGCAGCACCTTCAGTCGCAGTACTAGGCCGCGGCCTAGACGGTCCGCGACGCGGCGCGGCGCGTGGTCGCCTCCTGCCAGAACTCGGCCAGGGCGGCGGTCAGTTCCTCGGGGTGGGAGACGTTGGGGGAGTGGTCGGCGCCCCGGATCACGGTGTGCCGGGCGTCGATGCTGCGTGCCATGTGCGCCAACTCGCCGGTGGTCCACACCGATTCGCCGTCCCCGTACGCGACGTGAAGAGGCAGCGGCAGCCTGGCGAGGCCCTCGGTGCGGTCCGGCTCGACCCTCAACTGCCGCCCGGTGGCGATGAGTTGGGCGGGCTGGGTGGCGTACCAGCGCCGGGTGAGGAAGGTGACGATCTCGGGCGGGTCGGCGACGTACGCCGGGTCCCTGCCGTCCAGCCACTGCGTGGCCGCCCACACCCAGGACGGCGGCAGCACCGGCAGTGCCGCCTGGAGCATCCGGATCTTGGTGCGCTGGTCGGGGCCGACCCGGCCCGGCCCGGACGCGAGGAGCGTGAGCGAGAGGAACGCGGAGGGATCCAGGCGCGCCGCGGACCGCGCCACGAACCCGCCGAAGGAGTGTCCGACGAGATGGACGGGCCCGCCACCGAGCGCCGCGACCTGCGCGAGCACATCGGCGCCCAGCGTGCGCGGCGTGTACCCCGTCGTACGCCGCGGCCCCGGGCTCTCGAACTGCCCCCGCCCGTCGACTGCCACGGCCCGGTATCCGGCGTCGCCCAGCGGTCCGAGCAGCCCGAGGAAGTCCTCCTTGCTGCCGGTGTACCCGGGCACCAGCAACACGGTCCCGCGCGAGCGCCCTTCGGGCACCGCGTCGAGCACGGCGAACTCCTGCCGATCGGTGCGGAGTCGGTACGCCCGCGTACGGGGCGGAAGTTCGAGGGAACGGGGCTTGCTCATAACCAGAGGGTAACTTCGCCCGTCGGCCGTGTACCGGGGAAAGACCGCTCAGATGCGGCTTCCAGCCGCTCCGGCACCTTGAGGAGCGGGGTTCGGGGCGCGCCCCCCCCGCGGCGCCGGCCGCACAACGTCACAGCGGGAAAGGCGCGGGGACATGCAAACGGCCCGGCACCCCCCGCAGGGGGAACCGGGCCGCAGCGGGGTGCGGGTTACGCCTCGGGCGCGGCCGCCGCCTTCTTCGCACGGGTGCGACGCGGCTTCACCACAGCCTCGGCCTCAACGGCCTCGACCACGGCTTCCGCAGCCTTCTTGCGCGTTCGACGCGGCTTCACCACAGCCTCCGCGACCTCGGCGACCGCCTCCGGGGCGACCTCCGCGGTCTTCTTGGCGCGGGTGCGACGCGGCGCGACCGGCGCCTCGGCGACCTCGGCCGCGACCTCGGCGACCTTCTTGGCGCGGGTGCGGCGCGGCTTGACGGGCGCCTCGGTCTCGACGGCCTCAACGGCCTCGACCACGGCTTCCGCCGCCTTCTTGCGCGTACGACGCGGCTTCACCGGAGCTTCCTCGGCCACCGCCTCGGCGACCTCGACGACCGGCGCCTCGGCGACCTTCTTGGCGCGGGTGCGGCGCGGCTTGACCGGTGCCTCCGGCTCGACGGCCTCGACCGTCGCCACGGCCGCAACCGTCTCGACGACAGCCGCTGCCTTCTTGGCGCGGGTGCGACGCGGCTTCGCCGGCGCCTCCTCCACCGCGGCGTCGGCGACCGTGGCGATCGCGGCGGCGTTCGCGGCCTTGGCCGCCCTCGCCAGTTCCAGCGCGGCGGACTCCGGCGTCACGAAACCGACCTCGGCCGTCTCGGCCACCTTGCGCACCCGGCGACGGGGACGCTTGGGCTCGACCGGCTCGGCGACCGCCACAGCGACGGTCTCGGCGACCGGCGCGGGACGCCGGCGCGGCTTGGGCGCAACGGCTTCTGCGACCGGCGCGGCCTCGATCACGGGCGCGGCGGCGGCCTGCGGCGCGAGGGACGGCGCGGCCACCCGGGTACGACGGCGACGACGCGGCGTGCGCGGCTCGGTCACGGTCTCGGCGGTGTCCGCGACAGCGGGAGCCGCGACCGAAGCGACAGCGGCGGCGACCGGCGCGGCAGCGCTCTCGGCACCGTCGAGCTGCGACCCGCCCCGGGTGCGGCGCCGCTGACGCGGTGTGCGCGTACGGGCCGGACGCTCCTCGGTGACGACGGGAGCCGCGGCGGCGGACTTGCGCCCGCGCCCACCGGTCTCGCCGAGGTCCTCGACCTCTTCGGCCGCGAGACCCGCCCGGGTGCGCTCGGCGCGCGGCAGCACGCCCTTCGTGCCCACCGGGATCCTCAGCTCCTCGAACAGGTGCGGAGACGTCGAGTACGTCTCCGGCGGGTCCGGGAACTTCAGGTCGAGCGCCTTGTTGATCAGCTGCCAACGCGGGATGTCGTCCCAGTCGACGAGCGTGATCGCGATGCCCTTCTTGCCCGCGCGACCGGTGCGGCCGATGCGGTGGAGGTAGGTCTTCTCCTCCTCGGGCGACTGGTAGTTGATGACGTGCGTGACGCCCTCGACGTCGATGCCGCGCGCGGCGACGTCGGTGCAGACGAGCACGTCGACCTTGCCGTTGCGGAAGGCGCGCAGCGCCTGCTCGCGGGCGCCCTGGCCGAGGTCGCCGTGGACCGCGCCGGAGGCGAAGCCGCGCTTGGCGAGCTGCTCGGCGATGTCTGCGGCGGTCCGCTTCGTACGGCAGAAGATCATCGCGAGTCCGCGGCCCTCGGCCTGCAGTATGCGCGCGACCATCTCCGGCTTGTCCATGGAGTGGGCGCGGTAGACGAACTGCTCGGTGTTGGCGACCGTCGTGCCCTCGTCGTCCGGCGACGTGGCGCGGATGTGCGTGGGCTGCGACATGTAGCGGCGGGCAAGGCCGATGACGGCGCCCGGCATGGTCGCGGAGAACAGCATCGTCTGACGCTTGGGCGGCAGGTGCTGGATGATCTTCTCGACGTCCGGCAGGAAGCCGAGGTCGAGCATCTCGTCGGCCTCGTCGAGGACGAGCGCCTTGACGTTGGAGAGGTCGAGCTTGCGCTGACCGGCGAGGTCGAGCAGGCGGCCCGGGGTGCCGACGATCACGTCGACGCCCTTCTTCAGCGCCTCGACCTGGGGCTCGTACGCCCGGCCGCCGTAGATCGCCAGAACGCGGACGTTGCGGACCTTGCCGGCGGTGAGGAGGTCGTTGGTGACCTGCTGGCACAGCTCGCGCGTCGGGACGACGACGAGGGCCTGCGGGGCGTTGGTGAGCTGCTCGGGCTCGGCCCGGCCCGCCTCGACGTCGGCGGGGACGGTGACGCGCTCAAGGAGCGGAAGGCCGAAGCCGAGCGTCTTGCCGGTACCGGTCTTGGCCTGGCCGATGATGTCGGCGCCGGAGAGCGCGACGGGGAGCGTCAGCTCCTGGATGGGGAACGGGGACACGATGCCGACGGCTTCAAGGGCTTCGGCGGTCTCGGGGAGGATCCCGAGCTCTCGGAACGTAGTCAGGGTGCTGCCTCTTCTGTGAGACGCGGTACGGAGGCGAACGCGGCGGGTCGTACCGTGCCCATGTCGTCCGGCGGGATCAGACTCGATCGTGTTGCCGGGGGGCGTGGGACCACTGCCGTCGCTCAAGCGCTCGTGCCGCTGAGGGATCCCTCGTCGGTGACACGTACTGATACGTGCCCTGCGGAGGGCTGTCAGGTCGGAGCCGACCGGGGCAACCGACCGGGCATCCTCATTCATGCAGCCCGTCGAAATACTCAGCGGGCGCATTACCACTGTACCCCGGATTCGCGCATGTGTGTTGGGAGAATTCGCGGGACGGGGGCGACGGGTGTGACCGAGGCACCCCTTACAGCCTGCGCCGGGCGGGCTATTGTGCGGTTTATGGAGACGTCTGACAACGCCACTGCAGCCGAAGAATCCGCCCCGGAGCCCGAGCGCACCGGGATCGCCGCCCAGGACTGGGCGGTGGCGTCGGCGGTACCCCAGTACCGCGCCGCGGTCGTGGACCTCCTCGGCGCTCTCGCCTACGGCGAGCTCGCGGCCTTCGAGCGGCTCGCCGACGACGCGAAGCTGGCGCCGTCCCTGGAGGACAAGGCGGAGCTGGCGAAGATGGCTTCCGCGGAATTCCACCACTTCGAGCGGCTGCGGGACCGGCTCGCACAGATCGACGCCGAGCCGACGGCCGCGATGGAGCCGTTCGCGAAGGCCCTGGACGACTTCCACCACCAGACCGCCCCGTCGGACTGGCTGGAGGGCCTGGTCAAGGCGTACGTCGGCGACTCGATCGCGAGTGACTTCTACCGCGAGGTCGCCAGCCACCTCGACTCCGACACCCGGTCGCTGGTCCTGTCGGTCCTCGACGACACCGGGCACGGCAACTTCGCCGTGGAGAAGGTGCGGGCGGCGATCGAGGCGGACCCGCGCGTCGGCGGCCGGCTCGCGCTGTGGGCGCGACGTCTGATGGGCGAGGCCCTGTCGCAGGCCCAGCGGGTGGTCGCCGAGCGCGACGCGCTCTCGACCATGCTGGTCGGCGGGGTCGACGGGGTGGCCGTCGGCTTCGACCTGGCGGCGGTCGGCGAGATGTTCACCCGGATCACCAAGGCCCACACCCGGCGGATGGCGGCCCTGGGCCTGGCCGCTTAGCCGCGGCCAACAGCGCCGCCTACGCCGCGGACCGGCGCAGGCGGCGGGTCGGCCGCAGCAGTAGCGACAGCAGGACCGAGGCGACGAACGTGGCGCCGAGCACCGTCGTCACTCCGTGCCCCGGGCCGACGGCCGAGTGGGTCAGGAAGGCGCCGAAGAGCCCCGCGAGCGGGCCGGCGGACAGCACCATGCGGCGCTCGGGCAGCCGGTGGGGGAGCCGGGCCGCGGCGGCCCACGCGAGGGCGAGTCCCAGCAGTACGGAGCCGAGGGCTTCCAGGAGCATGTACGTCGCCTCCTACGGGGTGGCCAGGCCGTTGACCGGTCACCCCCGTCCTACCCGACGCTCGCGGAACGCAACCCTCCCCTCACCGGGAGGAAGCAACGCCAACGAGCCCGAGACCCGCTCCGCCCTTCCTTTTTGTGTGCGCATGATCACACCTGGTGAAATCCCCCCGGAGGGTGTCACCGTGACCCGGCGTCAGCGGGCGAGGGGACGCGCGGCGCCGAGCGGGCCCACGGATACGCAGAAGGGGTGCCACCAGTGATCACTGGTGGCACCCCTACTGTGCGTCCGGTGTACTACAGCGCGCCGAAGCCCACGCGGCGGACCGACGGTTCGCCGAGTTCGACGTACGCGATCTTGTCGGCCGGTACCAGGACCTTGCGGCCCTTGTCGTCCGTGAGGCTGAGCAGCTGCGCCTTGCCGGCGAGGGCGTCGGCTACCGCGCTCTCGACCTCTTCGGCGGACTGCCCGCTCTCCAGAACGATCTCCCGGGGTGCGTGCTGCACACCGATCTTGACCTCCACGGCTATGTCCCTCCGACCTCGTGCGGTGCGCGGTCAGCCGCGCCGTACGCTGCACACATTAGCCCGGAGAGGCGACCGGACATGGCCGGTCGCTGAACGCCAGGAGCGAACAGAATTCAGGAATGGGCCGCCCCGGCCCCTCCCCGCGAGCTCTCAGTGGCCCTCGCTGCCGTGCAGCGGGAAGCCCGCGATGCCGCGCCAGGCCAGCGAGGTGAGCAGCTGGACCGCCTTGTCGCGCGGGATGGTCGACTCGCTGGAGAGCCAGTAGCGGGCCACCACCTGGGAGACCCCGCCGAGCCCCACGGCGAGCAGCATCGACTCGTCCTTGGACAGGCCGGTGTCCTCGGCGATGACGTCCGAGATCGCTTCCGCGCACTGGAGGCTGACCCGGTCCACCCGCTCGCGCACGGCGGGCTCGTTGGTCAGGTCCGACTCGAATACCAGGCGGAACGCGCCGCCCTCGTCCTCGACGTACGCGAAGTAGGCGTCCATCGTCGCGGCGACGCGGAGCTTGTTGTCGGAGGTGGACGCGAGCGCGGTGCGGACCGCGTGCAGCAGTGACTCGCA
This sequence comes from Streptomyces sp. NBC_01431, assembly GCF_036231355.1. NCBI lineage: Bacteria > Bacillati > Actinomycetota > Actinomycetes > Kitasatosporales > Streptomycetaceae > Streptomyces > Streptomyces sp. NBC_01431. Next base: position 2,947,611 of record NZ_CP109496.1, on the reverse strand, counting down.
GTGCTGGTCCAGGAGGGCCAGGTACAGCTCCAGTTTGCCGGGGAAGTGCTGGTAGAGCACCGGCTTGGAGACGCCTGCCCGTTCCGCGATGTCGTCCATCGCGGCCGCGTGGTAACCCTGTGCGACGAAGACCTCCTGGGCCGCGCCCAGGAGCTGATTGCGGCGGGCCCGGCGCGGCAGGCGCGTGCCTCGCGGGCGCGCCGCCTCGGTCTGCTCGATGGCTGTCACGCCGCCTCCCAAAGTTGTTTCGGTGCGCGATGTACGCGCGCCGCCATCGTACTTTTGGGTAACCCGGCTGTGCGCGGTGCGAACGCAGAATTTCACGGACCGGACGCGCAGGGCAGCTGGATATATCCAGAGAAACCGTACAAATCAGCGGTAGTCGTCCTCGTCCAGTGCCACCACGCGCGCCTGATCGACCGCATCGGCCTCGTTGGCGACGGCCGGGTCGAGGCGGGTCAGCGGGTCGTCGTGGTCCTGCCGTACGGCGGTGTGCTGTTCGGCGGCGTCCGCCTCGTTGCTCTCCTCGGACAGTTCCGCGGCGTCGTCCTCTTCTTCCTGGAAGGTTTCCGGATCGCTCGGGTCGACGGGCATGACGCTCCCTTTTTGGTCCACTCGGAGTGAGGTAGGGGCTACTTATGAGCCTAGGAGGTCCCCGGGGAAGACGCTATGCGGCCTGTGACGGCGAACACATGAACCACAGTGTGATCGTCTCGTAACATTGCCCGCATGTCCTCGACCGAGCTGCCGGAAACCCTCGCCACCGCTTCAGTGGCCCCACGGGTGGGCGCGGTCAGGGTCGCGGAGGGCGAGGAGCTGCGTTCCGTGAGCCTGCCCGGCCTGACGCTGAGCGTCCGCTCGCGCCCCGGCACCCGGCCCGGCCTCGAACCCGCGCTGTACGTCCACGGGCTCGGCGGGTCCTCGCAGAACTGGTCGGCGCTGATGAAGCTGCTCGCCGACCGGCTGGACGGCGAGGCGCTGGATCTGCCCGGCTTCGGGGACTCCCCGCCGCCGGACGACGGCAACTACTCGGTCACCGGGCACGCCCGCGCCGTGATCCGGCTGCTCGACTCGGCCGAGCGGGGCCCGGTCCACCTCATCGCCAACTCCCTCGGCGGCGCCGTCTCGACCCGGATAGCGGCCGTCCGCCCCGATCTGGTGCGCACCCTGACGCTCATCTCGCCCGCGCTGCCGGAGATCCGGGTGCAGCGCAACGCCTGGCCGACCGCGCTGGTCGCGGTGCCCGGCGTCGCCGCACTGTTCGCCCGGATGACGCGGGGCTGGAGCCCCGAGGACCGCACCCGCGGCGTGCTGGCGCTCTGTTACGGGGACCCCGGACGGGTGAGCCCCGAGGGCTTCGAGGCCGCCGTGGAGGAGATGCGGCGGCGCCTGGAACTGCCGTACTTCTGGGACGCGATGGCCCGCTCGGCCCGTGGCATCGTGGACGCCTACACACTGGGCGGCCAGCACGGTCTGTGGCGGCAGGCGGAGCGGGTGCTCGCGCCGACGCTGCTCGTGTACGGCGGCCGCGACCAGTTGGTCTCGTACCGGATGGCCCGCCGGGCGGCGGCCGCCTTCCGGGACGCGCGACTGCTGACCCTGCCCGACGCCGGGCACGTGGCCATGATGGAGTACCCCGAGACGGTCGCCCAGGCCGTGCGGGAGCTGCTCGACGAGAGCGGTGACGGACACCGCGACGACGACCGAGAAAACAGGAGCTGATCCGGGGCGTGGGACGACACAGCCGACCCAAGGGCTCCACCGGGCCAGCACCCATGACCGAGGCGCCCCCCGCACCGCGGTCCGAGCAGAGCCCCGAGGGCGGCGGCCGGCGCAGACGGCAGGCCCCCGGCGACGACTCCAACGCCCAGCACCAGGGCGGCACTCCCGCGTTCGGCACCCCGCAGGTGCGCGGCGGGCACCCCCAGCACCACGAGGGCGGGGGTGGCTGGGGCGGCCCCGCGCACCACGAGGCCCCGGCCCACGGGCCCGGCCCGGTGCGGCAGAGTCCGCGCGTCGCGGTGCCCCGCATACCGGGGCCGCGCCGCGAGTACACCGAGGCCTTCGACGACCCGAAGGTCACGGACACCGGGGCGCGGCGCGCGGTCACCGAGACGGCGCCCCGCACCCCCGCAGAGGAAGACCCGGCGGCGGCCGAACCCGCCACCAAGGGCGGCAAGGGCTCCAAGGGACGGACGTTCACCGGGATAGCGGCCGCGGCGGTCACCACCGTGCTCGCGGTCGTCGTCGCCGGGCAGGTCGCGTCCGGCGGTCAGGACCACGATGTCGCGGGCAAGTCCGCGGTCGGCAGCGACCGTGACGCGCAGGGCGACGCGGCCTCCCGGGGCAACGGGCGGGCCACCCCGTCGGTCGAGCCGGCGGCCGCCACGTACGAGCAGAAGATGGCCCAGCAGTTCCCGCTCGACGCCAAGCTCACCGCCTCGGGCAACTTCGAGGCCGTGCCCGGGTTCGAGGCGGCGCCCGGCAAGGGGCGCAAGTACCGCTACCGGGTGGACATCGAGCAGGGGCTCGGCCTGGACGGCGGTCTGTTCGCCGAGGCCGTGCAGAAGACCCTCAACGACGACCGGAGCTGGGCGCATTCCGGCGCGATGACCTTCGAGCGGATCTCGTCCGGCAAGCCCGACTTCGTGATCACACTGGCGAGCCCCGGGACCACCGGCACATGGTGCGCCAAGTCCGGGCTCGACACCAACGAGGACAACGTCTCCTGCGACTCGGCCGCCACCGACCGCGTGATGATCAACGCCTACCGCTGGGCGCAGGGCTCGGTCACCTTCGGCGCCCAGGCGATGCACGCCTACCGCCAGATGCTCATCAACCACGAGGTGGGCCACCGGCTCGGACACAACCATGTGAGCTGCCGCACGCCCGGCACGCTCGCCCCCGTGATGCAGCAGCAGACCAAGTCCCTGGACATCGACGGGATCAAGTGCCTGCCCAACGCGTGGGTGTATCCCCAGGGTTGAGCCGACGGGAGACCGGCCTGTTCACGATGTGGGACGGCCGTCTCATTCCCGATTGACAGTGTTCAGCGGTTCGGTCATATTTCTCGGCATGTCGCACCGCCACGCCGCCTCCGAACGCGCCGCCATCGAGCTGGCGCTCATCGGCGTGACCGGACACAGCGTGGCCGACATCCTCTGTCGCTGACGCCTGTCCGAGCGCGTTCGACCTTCCCTTTTCCCTCTGCGCCGGGCATTTCCGTGTCTCCACACGGTTTCCGCACGCGGGCGCAGCCATCCCCCTCTTTCCTTTTGGTGCTGTGTGCGTGGCGCGGGTGCCCGCGCTTCCCGCCCTGCCCGAGCAGTCACCGAGAGGTTTCCTTCCGATGCGTCACACGTCCATTTCGTCGGGGTACGCCGCAAGAGCGGCAGCGATAGCCGTGGTTCTCGCCGTGGGCGCCGTCGCCTGCGGCCCCGAGGGCGGCGACGCCAAGAGCGCCGGCGCGTCCGGCACGCCGCGCAAGGGCGGCACGCTCAGCGTCCTCAACAACGAGGCGCAGACCGACTTCGATCCCGCACGGCTCTACACCTCCGGCGGCGGAAACGTCCCCTCGCTCGTCTTCCGCACCCTGACCACCCGCAACCGTGAGAACGGCGCCGAGGGCACCAAGGTCGTCCCCGACCTCGCCACCGACACCGGGAAGCCCAACGCGGACGCCACCGTGTGGACGTACACGCTCAAGGACGGGCTGAAGTACGAGGACGGCAGCCCGATCACCACCGCCGACATCAAGTACGGCATCGAGCGCTCCTTCGCGGCCGAACTCTCCGGCGGCGCACCGTACTTGAGGGACTGGCTGGTCGGCGGGGCGAAGTACGAAGGCCCGTACAAGGACGGCGGCAAGGGGCTCGACTCGATCGGGACGCCCGATGCGAAGACCATCGTGTTCCACCTGAACAAGCCCGAGGGCGAGTTCCCCTTCCTCGCCACCCAGACGCAGTTCGCGCCCGTCCCCAAGGCCAAGGACGACGGCACCAAGTACGAGGAGCACCCCGTCTCCTCGGGCCCGTACAAGGTCGTCAAGAACGAGAACGACGGCGAACACCTGGTCCTGGAGCGCAACCCCAACTGGTCCGCGGCGAGCGACACCGAGCGCAAGGCCTACCCCGACCACATCGATGTTCGCTCCGGGCTCGACCAGGCCGTCATCAACCAGCGGCTCTCCGCGTCCCAGGGCCCGGACGCGGCCGCCGTCACCACCGACACCAACCTGGGCCCGGCCGAACTCGCCAAGGTCACCGGCGACAAGCAGCTCGCCGCTCGGGTCGGCACCGGGCACTTCGGCTACACCAACTACATCGCGTTCAACCCGAACGTGAAGCCGTTCGACAACCCCAAGGTCCGCCAGGCCATCGCGTACGCCGTCGACCGCACCTCGGTCGTCAACGCGGTCGGCGGCTCCTCGCTCGCCGAGCCCGCGACCACGTTCCTGCCCAACCAGAAGGCCTTCGGGTACACCCCGTACGACCCCTTCCCGGCGGGCGCGTCCGGCAACGCCGACAAGGCCAGGGAGCTCCTCAAGGAGGCGGGCTACGCCGACGGTCTGACCGTCACGCTCACCCACTCCAACGCCAAGGGCGGCCCCAAGGGGCCCGAGGTCGCCACCGCCCTCCAGGACGCGCTGAAGAAGGCGGGCATCACCGTCAAGCTCCAGGGGCTCGAAGGCAACGACTACAACGACACCGTCGCCAGCGCGAAGAAGGAGCCCGGCTTCTTCCTGCGCGGCTGGGGCGCCGACTGGCCCTCCGGCGGCCCGTTCCTCGCGCCGGTCTTCGACGGCCGCCAGATCGTCCAGGACGGCGCCAACTTCAACACCGGCTTCCTGAATGACGCCTCCGTCAACAGCGAGATCGACGAGATCAACAAGCTGACCGACCTGACGGCGGCCGCCCCGCGCTGGGGCGCGCTCGACAAGAAGATCGGCGAGCAGGCCGTGGTCGTGCCGCTGTTCCACCCGGTCTACAAGCGGCTCGTCGGCAAGGACGTCAAGAACGTCGTCATCAGCGACTGGACCGGCGTGCTCGACGTCTCGCAGGTAGCGGTCAAGTAGCCATGTCCGAAGCCCTGTTGACCGTCGGGGCGGGCGCCGCCGCGCCCGCCCCGGGCGGTCGTCTCTTCTGGCGCCGGCTGCGCGCCCAGCGCGCGGTCACCGCCGCGGCGGCCGTCTTCGCCCTGCTCGTCCTGGTCGCGCTCGCCGCGCCCCTGCTCACCGCCCTTGAGGGCCAGGACCCCAACGCCTTCCACCCCACGCTCGTCGACTCCGCCAGCGGCGGCGTCCCGATCGGCTCGTTCGGCGGGATTAGCGGCGAGCACTGGCTCGGCGTCGAACCGCAGACCGGCCGCGACCTGTTCGCCCGGATCGTGTACGGCGCCCGGGTCTCGCTCGGGGTCGCGTTCGCCGCCACGCTCCTCCAGGTCGCGCTCGGCGTCGGCCTCGGGCTGTTCGCCGCGCTCGGCGGCCGCTGGGCCGACCAGATCGTCAGCCGCGTCACCGACGTGGCGGCCGCCCTGCCCATGCTCGTCATCACCCTCGGCCTGCTCGCGGTGGCCCCCGCCTCCGTGCCCCGGCCGGTGTTGATCACCCTGATCATCGCGGGGCTCGGCTGGTTCGGCACCTCGAAGATCGTGCGGGCGGGCGCCCTCGCGCTCAAGACCCTCGACCACGTCTCGGCGGCGCGGCTCAGCGGCTGGGGCGCCTGGGCGATCGCCCGCCGCGAACTGCTGCCCGCGCTCGCCGCACCCGTCATCACGTACGCGGTCCTGCTCGTCCCCTCCAACGTGGTGGCCGAGGCGGCGCTGTCCTTCCTCGGCGTCGGCATCAAACCGCCGACCCCGTCCTGGGGGCAGATGCTCACCGACGCCAACACCTGGTACCAGGCGGCGCCGACCTATCTGCTGCTTCCGGCCGGGCTGCTGTTCATCACCGTCCTCTCGCTGACCGTGATCGGTGAGGGCGTGCGCACGGCGCTGGACCCGAGGGCGGCGTCAAGGCTGCGCGTGGGCACCCGCGGGCAGGACAAGTCCCTTAAGGAGAAGGCAAGTTGACCGGCCTCCCAGGCTTTGTGCTGCGGCGGATCGCCGGCGCCGCCCTCGTGCTCCTCGCCCTCTCCGTCATCGTCTATCTCGTCTTCTACGTGGCCCCCGGCAACGTCGCCCAGATCGTCTGCGGCGAACGCTGCTCCCCGCAGCAAGTCGCCCTGGTCCACGACAGGCTGGGCCTCGGCGACCCGCTGTACGTCCAGTACGGCCACTTCATCCAGGGGATCTTCGCGGGCCGCGACTTCTCGTCCGGCACCGCCACCGTGCACTGCTCCGCGCCGTGCCTGGGCCAGTCCTACCGCACCGACGAGCAGGTCACCGACCTCATCCTCGGCAAACTCCCGGTCACCGGATCGCTGGTCGTCGGCGCGTTCGCGCTGTGGCTCCTGATCGGCGTCGGCACCGGGGTGCTCTCGGCGTGGAAGCGCGGCGGGGTGATCGAGCGGCTGCTGACCTGGCTGACCCTGGCCGGCACGTCCACCCCGGTGTTCGTCATCGGGCTGCTGCTGATCATCGTGCTGTGCTCCACCCTGCAATGGCTGCCCTTCCCGCAGTACGTGCCGTTCACGGACAGCCCCCAGCAGTGGTTCTGGGGACTGCTGCTTCCCTGGTTCTCCCTCGCGCTGATCGAATCGGCCAAGTATGCGCGGCTCACCCGCAGTTCGATGCTGGAGACGCTCGCCGAAGACCACGTGCGCACCTTCCGGGCGTACGGACTGACCGAGCGGGCCATCGTGGGGCGCCATGCGCTGCGCGGTGCGGTCGCCCCCGTGATCGCGCTCAGCGCGCTCGACGCGGGCACCATGTTCGGCAGCGCGGTGCTCACCGAGACGCTCTTCGGCATCCCCGGCATCGGCCAGCAACTCGTGCAGTCGGTGCGCACGGTCGACCTGCCGGTGGTGGTCGGCATCGTCTTGACCACCGGATTCTTCGTAGTGCTTGCCAATGCGGTCGCGGACGTGCTGTACGCGATGGCGGACCGACGGGTGGTGCTGTCATGACTCCGGTTCCTCAGGTTCCTCCGGTACCTCTGGTGGAGGTCGCCGACCTCGGGATCTCCTTCGGCGGGGTACGGGCCGTCGACGGCCTCTCCTTCACGCTCCGGCCCGGCGCGGCCCTCGGCGTCGTCGGGGAGTCCGGCTCCGGCAAGAGCGCGTCCGCGTACGCGCTGCTCGGACTGCACCGGGGGACGGGGGCGCGGGTCACCGGCTCGGTGCGGGTGGCCGGGGTCGATGTGGCGGCCGCCTCCGATGCCGAACTCCGTTCACTACGGGGCGGGTTGGCCGCGATGGTCTTCCAGGATCCGCTGTCCTCGCTCGACCCCTACTACACGATCGGCGACCAGATCGCCGAGGTGTACCGGGTGCACAAGGGCGGCTCCCGCCGGGCGGCCCGCGCCCGCGCGGTCTCCGTCCTGGATCGGGTCGGCATCCCGGACGCCGCCCGCAAGTCGCGCTCCCGCCCGCACGAGTTCAGCGGCGGCATGCGGCAGCGGGCGCTGATCGCGATGGCGCTGGCGTGTGAGCCGCGACTGCTGATCGCGGACGAGCCGACGACGGCGCTCGACGTGACCGTCCAGGCGCAGATCCTGGACCTGCTGCACGACCTGCGCCGCGAGACGGGCCTGGGCCTGCTCCTGGTCACCCATGACGTGGGGGTGGCGGCGGAGAGCGTGGACGAGGTGCTGGTGATGCGTCACGGGAGGGCGGTGGAGCGTGGGCCGGTGGGCGAGGTGCTGACCTCTCCGAGCGAGGGGTACACGAGGGCCCTGCTGGCCGCGGTCCCCAGGGTTTCCGGGCTTTCCGCCACTCAGGCCGCGCCCGAACGGCGCCCGTCCGGGGCGGGGGAGGCCGCCGCGGGCGATGTCGTGCTCGAAGCCGTCGGGCTTCGCAGGACCTTCGGGCGCGGCCGGACCGCGTTCACCGCGGTGGAGGGCGTATCCCTCCAGGTCCGCCGCGGGGAAACCCTCGGGATCGTGGGGGAGAGCGGGAGCGGGAAGACCACTCTGGGCCGCATGCTCGTGGGGCTGCTGGAGCCCAGCGACGGTCACGTCACCCGTACCGGCTCCGTGCAGATGGTCTTCCAGGATCCCGTCGCCTCGCTCAACCCCCGCCGCTCGGTCGGCGAGTCGGTCGCCGACCCGCTGCGGGCCGCCGGCGAGCGCGACGAAGCGGCGATCCGGTCCAGGGTCGGGGAACTGCTGACGCGTGTCGGGCTCGATCCGGACCGGTACGACAGCTACCCGCACGAGTTCAGCGGCGGGCAGCGTCAGCGCGTCGGGATCGCCCGCGCCCTGGCCGCCGAGCCGCAGCTGATCGTGTGCGACGAACCCGTATCCGCGCTCGACGTGACGACGCAGGCCCAAGTCATCTCCCTGCTGGCCGAGTTGCAGCGCGAACTCGGCCTCGCGCTGGTCTTCGTCGCGCACGACCTCGCGGTGGTGCGCCAGGTCAGCGACCGGGTCGCCGTCATGCGGCAGGGGCGGATCGTGGAAGAGGGCGAGGTGGCCGCCGTGTACGGGGCGCCCCGGGACCCTTACACCCGGCGACTGCTCGCGGCGGTGCCCTCGCTGGATCCGGCACTGGCATCGGCGCGCCGCACGGCCCGCCGCGAACTGCGCGAGGCGCCCCAGGAGGAGGCCGCAGCATAGCTGTGTGTGACCGAATCGCCCCGTAGCGCGACGGAACGCCACCAGGTGGCGAAAGTTACGCGCATTCACCCCTTCCGGTGGCGCGATGGACAACCGTCCGTCGCGCCACCGGCATATCCGCATACGTTCTTCCCGCTGCGAGTCGCCGTTGCCAACGGCGGCCGTCCACAAGGGAGATCGGGGGTGCGCACATGCGGATCGGACTGCTCACGGACGGTGGTTTTCCGTACCCGACCGGCGAGTCGAGGCTGTGGTGCGACCGGCTCGTACGCGGGCTCGCGCGGCACGAGTTCGACATATACGCGCTGAGCCGCAGCGCCGACCAGGAGGCGCGGGGCCTGGCAGCCCTGCCGCCCCAGGTGCGCCAAGTGCGCACCGCCCCGCTCTGGACCACTGCCGACGCCCGGCACGCCGAACGCCGTTACGGACGTCGCGAGCGGCGCGTGTTCGCCGCGTACTTCGCACGGCTCGCCAGCGCCATCTGCACCGGGAGCCCCACCGCGCCCGGCCCCAACGGCTTCACCGAGGGGCTCTACGGACTGGCCGCCCTCGCCCGCGACCACGGCGCGCTCGGCGGCGAGCTGCGATCCGAGACGGCCGTCCGCATCCTGGAAGCGGCGTGCCGCGCCCCCGGCGCGAACCGCGCCGTGCAGGCCGCCCGGGTGCCCGACCACCTCGCCTTCGCGAGCCTCCTGGAACGCGGCCTGCGCCCGCTCTCACTCGACTGGTACGGCGACGACGCACTCGGCGCGGTCGACCTCAGCCACGCCGCGTCCGGCGGCTGCGCCGCCCTGCCCGGCCTGCTGGCCAAACGCTTCTTCGGGGTCCCGCTCCTGGTCACCGAGTACGGCGTCCAGGTGCGCGCCCAGTATCTCGCCAACGCTCAACTCGCCGTCCCGGTAAGGGCGTTGAACGCCGCCTTCCAGCGCCGCCTGGCCGCCGAGGTGTACGCGCAGGCCGCCCTCATCACCCCCGGCAACACCCACGCCCGACGCTGGCAGGAGCGCTGCGGCGCCGATCGCGCCAAGCTGCGCACGGTCTACCCCGGCATGCCCGCCGACCGGTTCCACGCCGTGGGGGAGGGCGCCTACGGCGGCGATCCGAACACCCTGGTGTGGGTGGGGCGGATCGAACCCGCCAAGGACCTCATCGCGCTCCTGCACGCCTTCGCCGAGGTCCGCAAGGCCGAACCCGAGGCGCGGCTGCGGCTGATCGCGGCGCCCGCACGGAGCCCCGAGGCCGTCACCTACCTCGCCCACTGCCGCGCGCTGGCCGCTCAGCTCTTCCCCGACGAGGCCGCCGACGCCCATACGGTCGGCGACAACCCCGTGTCGTTCGAGGAGATCGGCGGCCCCGAGGCCCCCGAACTCGCCGACGCGTACGCCGCCGGAAGCGTTGTCGTCCTGTCCAGCGTCGTAGAGGGCTTCCCCGTCAGCCTGGTCGAGGCCATGTTCTGCGGCCGGGCCACCGTCTCCACCGACACCGGCGCCGTCGTCGAAGTCATCGGCGGTACCGGCCTGGTGGTGCCGCCGCGCAACCCGCGCGCCCTCGCCGACGCCTGCGTTGCGCTGCTGCGCGACCCCGAACGCCGCTCGCGCCTGGGCGCCGCCGCCCGCGCCCGCGCGCTCGAACTGTTCACCGTCGAGCAGAACCTCGCGGCATTTCGCGGCATCTACCTGGAACTGATGTCGCACAACCCGGTCCACCGGGAGAGCGCGCACGACTCCGACGACCTCCAGCCCTTCGCGCACCCCGCCGAGGCTCATGTGCCGGGCCGCTGGGCGGCCCCGACCGCGGCCCGGCTGCCCGCCGCGCCCGCCGGTGCCGCTCCGAGCTGGGCGGGCGGCCCGCTCGCGGTCCTGCTCGAAGAACGCACCGGATCGGCTCAGGAGGCGGGCTCATGACCGACATCCCCTCCGCCCCGCCCTCCGGAACCGCCTGGGACGTCCGCTCGCAGGGCGCACTGTCCTCCGCGCGCGCCGCCGCGAGCCGGGCCACTCCCCGGCGCGGCCCCGCCGATCCCGTCAGGGCGCTGATGCACCGCCACCGCGAACTGTGCGAGCGGGCCGTCGACCCGCTGGAGATCGCGGCCGGCCTCGAAGCCCACGGCGTCACCGACCGCACCGCCGCCCGCTTCCGGCACCGGGACGTCTTCTCACTCGCCGAAGAGCTGTACGCCCGGGTCCCGCGGGACAGCGAAACTCCTTACCCCACAAGGGAGTTGACCCGGCCGCCCGTCGGATGGGCGCTCATCGCACTGCTGCCCGGCGCCGTCTGTGCCGTCGCCGTCACGGGCGTGCGGCTCACCGGCGGCCAGATCCGCCCGGCGGCGGCCCTCCTCGCCACGGTCGCCGTCGTCGCGGCCCTGGCCATCGCCCTGCGGCGCGGACCCCTGCGCGCCGGACCGCGCACCGGCCCCGCCGTGCGGCTCTGCACCGCCTGGCTCGTGGCGTACGCGATCTGCGGTGACGGGCTGCTCGGCGAGGCCGTCCGGGGCGGTCCCGACGGGGCCTGGGCACTCGACCCCGCGGCGGCCACCGGCCTCGCGTTCGCCGTCGCCCCCGCCGTCTGGTGCGCCCAGCTCTTCTCGGTGCGGGCCCGCAAGAAGCTCGCCTCCAGCCGGGGGCTCGCCGAGTTCGCCGGACGCTCGCGACCGCTCCTGATGGTGAGCGCCGTGCTGTTCCTCTGCGGGCTGGCAGCCTGCCTGGGGGTTACCCAACTCGCTTATGGAACCGGGACGTTGGTGCCTGCCGCCGCGCTCGGGGTGCTGCTGTGGACGGCTCGTCTGCTCGCCGTGCATGGCTTCGCGCGAGCCGCCGAGAAGGTGCTGGCCGCGGCCTGCTGCACCGAACTGTTCGCGCTCGCCTCCGTGTTCGCGGCCCGGGTCCCCGGCTGCCGGTTCCTCGGCCGCCCCGTGACGGCGGCCGTCGAGACCTGGGGCGCCGGGGTCCTGCCGACCGCCGCGTGCGCCGCGGCCGCCCTCGCCCTGCTCGTCCGTGCCACCGCGGTCCTGGCCCGCGCCTCGGCCCACTCCGACCAGTGAGGCGCCCGACGACCGAGCGCCCACCCCACAAAAGCGCCGACCTCGCCCGGTCACCTCACGAGCAGGCGAGAAGGCATTGAAGGAGAACGACACATGACCGCCCTGCCACCGGCCACCCGCCGCCCGCACCGAAGGGCCGCGCGATGAGGGTGCTACTGCTCGGTGCCAATGGATACCTCGGCCGGTTCGTCGCCGACCGCCTGCTCGCCGACCCCGCCGTGCAGCTCACCGCCCTCGGGCGCGGCGACGACGCCGACGTGCGCTTCGACCTCGCCACCGGCAGCCCGGGAGCCCTCACCCGCTTCCTGGACGCCGTGCACCCCGGGGTCGTCGTCAACTGCGCCGGAGCCACCCGCGGCGGCGCCCGGGACCTGACCCGGCACAACACCGTCGCCGTGGCCACCGTCTGCGAGGCCCTGCGGCGCAGCGGCTGCGGCGCCCGCCTGGTGCAGATCGGCTGCGCCTCGGAGTACGGGCCCTCGCAGCCCGGCTCCTCGACCGCCGAGGACGCGGTGCCGCGCCCCGGGGGACCGTACGGCGTCTCCAAGCTCGCCGCGACCGAGCTCGTCCTTGGTTCCGGACTCGACGCCATCGTGCTGCGCGTCTTCTCGCCCGTCGGCCCCGGCACCCCCGCCGGGTCGCCGCTCGGCCGCCTCGCCGAGGCGATGCGGCGCGCCATGCAGTCCGGCGACGGCGAGCTCAAGCTCGGTGGACTGGGCGTGCAGCGGGACTTCGTGGACGTACGCGATGTGGCGCGGGCCGTCCACGCCGCCTCGCTCTCCGCCGCGCAGGGCGTGGTCAACATTGGCACCGGACGCTCGGTGAAGCTCCGGGACGCGGCCGCCGTCCTGTCCAGGGTCGCGGGCTACGCGGGCGCCCTCCACGAACTGGACGGCCCGCCCCCCATGCGGCCCGGCCTCATCGGATCCCCACGCTCCGGTGAGGCCGCACTGGAACACCTGGCCGCGCCCGCCCCGTACCCGGACGGCTGCGGAAGCTGGCAGCAGGCCGACGTACGCACCGCGCGGGACCGGCTTGGCTGGCGGCCCCGGATCAATCTGGAGGAATCGCTGGCGGACATCTGGATGGAGGCGGCATGCCGAATCTGACCCGGCTCGCGGGACAGCGGGCGGCGACCGGCGCCGACCGGCTCGGCCTCGGTGTCCCCGGCTACGCCCACCCGCTGGTCGCCCCGGTCGAATGGGCCGAACTGACCCGCCCCGGAACGCCGTTGCACTGGGCCGTGCTCAACGTGTCCGGCGGCACTCCGGGCGGCCCCGGCAGCCGGCCCGACCCGCACTGCCTCGAAGCGGTCGGCAAACTCCGCAACGCGGGGATCCGGGTCCTCGGCCACCTCGACACGGTGTACGGCACCCGCTGTCTCGGCGAGCAGCTCACCGAAGCGCAGCGCTACCACGACTGGTACCGGGTCGACGGTTTCCTGCTCGACCGCTGTCCCACGGACCGAGACGAGCTGCCCGCGATGCGGAGGTCGGCCGAAGCGCTGCGGACCCTGCGCGACGGCTCCCACCTGGTCTTCGGGCACGGCACGCATCCCCACCCCGGCTACGCGGAGGCCGCCGACCAGCTCGTCACCTTCAGCGGTCCGTGGACCGACTACCGCTGGTCACAGGTGGCGGAATGGACCGCAGACCATCCACCCGAGCGATTCTGCCACCTGGTCCACGGTGTGCCGAGAGCGCGCCTGGAGGAAGCCCTGCGGATCGCCCGCTGGCAGGGCGCGGGCACCGTCTACTTCACGGACCGCACCGACCGCGCGCGCCGCGAAAGCGGACAAATCAATCCGTTCGAGGCGCTGCCCGGCTACTGGGACGAAATTGTCTCGCGGATCGGACCAGGTATCTCGGAATGAGGCGGCGCGTGGCAGTGTTACGGAGAGAACAACCGTACTGACTTACCGACCAACGGAGTTTCCGTGTCGCTGCCACCCCTGGTCGAGCCAGCAGCTGAGCTCACCGTAGACGAGGTCCGCAGGTATTCGCGCCACCTGATCATCCCCGACGTCGGGATGGACGGGCAGAAGCGGCTGAAGAACGCGAAGGTGCTCGCCGTGGGCGCCGGCGGGCTCGGCTCCCCGGCCCTGATGTACCTGGCCGCCGCCGGTGTCGGCACGCTCGGCATCGTGGAGTTCGACGAGGTCGACGAGTCGAACCTCCAGCGCCAGATCATCCACAGCCAGGCCGACATCGGCCGTTCGAAGGCGGAGTCCGCGCGTGACTCCGTGCTCGGCATCAACCCGTACGTGAACGTGGTCCTGCACGAAGAGCGGCTCGAAGCCGAGAACGTGATGGACATCTTCAGCCAGTACGACCTGATCGTGGACGGCACGGACAACTTCGCGACGCGCTACCTCGTCAACGACGCGTGCGTGCTCCTGAACAAGCCGTACGTCTGGGGTTCGATCTACCGCTTCGACGGCCAGGCCTCGGTCTTCTGGTCCGAGCACGGCCCCTGCTACCGCTGCCTCTACCCGGAGCCCCCGCCGCCGGGCATGGTCCCGAGCTGCGCCGAGGGCGGCGTGCTCGGCGTGCTCTGCGCGTCGATCGGCTCGATCCAGGTGACCGAGGCGATCAAGGTCCTCACGGGCGTCGGCGAACCGCTGGTCGGCCGCCTGATGATCTACGACGCCCTGGAGATGCAGTACCGCCAGGTCAAGGTCCGCAAGGACCCCGACTGCGCGGTCTGCGGCCCGAACGCGACCGTCACCGAACTCATCGACTACGAGGCCTTCTGTGGCGTCGTGTCCGAGGAGGCCCAGGAGGCGGCGCTCGGAGCCACGATCACTCCCAAGCAGCTCAAGGAGTGGATCGACGCCGACGAGAAGATCGAGATCATCGACGTCCGCGAGCCGAACGAGTACGAGATCGTCTCGATCCCGGGCGCCAGGCTGATCCCGAAGAACGAGTTCCTGATGGGCACGGCCCTTGAGTCGCTGCCCCAGGACAAGCGCATCGTCCTGCACTGCAAGACGGGCGTCCGCTCGGCGGAGGTCCTCGCGGTCCTCAAGGCCGCGGGCTTCGCGGACGCGGTGCACGTGGGCGGCGGCGTGATCGGCTGGGTCAACCAGATCGAGCCGGAGAAGCCGATCTACTGAGGCGCGGTCTGCGGCTGGGCACCGTCGGTGGCCGGTCGCGCCGCGGTGGCAGCCCAGCGCCCCGCAGGACAAGGGGGGCCGGCCCGCACTTCGCGTGCGGGCCGGCCCCCTTCGCCGTGCCGCTACTGGCAGACCGTGCCCGCGGCCGGGACCTTGCCGTCCAGGAGATACGCGTTCACCGCGCCCTGCACGCACTTGTTGCCGCTGTTGTACGCGCCGTGGCCCTGGCCCTTGTACGTGAGCTCCACGCCGACCCCCGGGCCCAGCTTGTCCACCATGTTCCTGGCGCCCGCGTACGGGGTCGCCGGGTCGCCGGTGTTGCCGATGACCACGATGGGAGCGGCGCCGGGCGCGCTGACGTCGGGGGTTTCCCACTGTCCGGCCACCGGCCACTCGGTACAGCCCATGAGCCCCCACCCCATGAAGCTGCCGAAGACGGCCGAGGCGCGCTGGAACTCGGGGAGCTTGGCCTTCGTTTGGTCCAGTGAGTAACGCTCCTTGAAATCAGCACAGTTGACGGCGGCGTTGGCCGCCTGGATGTTGCTGTACGTGCCGTCCTTGCCGCGCCCGTTCATGGCGTCCGACAGCGCCAGGAGCAGGGCGCCGTTCCCGCCCTCCGCCTCATCGACGCCCTGTTCGAGCAGCTGCCAGTACTCCTTGGAGTAGAGGGCCTGGGCGATGCCGTTGGTGGCCTGCGTCTGGGTGAGCTGGCGGCCGCTGTTGCCGGCCGGGATGGGATTCTTGTCGAGATCGGCGAGCAGCTTGACGATGACGTCCTCGACCTCCTTGACGTTGGCGCCGCGCAGCAGGCACTTGTCACCGCGGTTGACGCAGTCCTGCGCGAAGTTGTCGAGGGCGAGCTGGAAGCCCTT
Organism: Streptomyces sp. NBC_01431; assembly: GCF_036231355.1. Taxonomy (NCBI): domain Bacteria; kingdom Bacillati; phylum Actinomycetota; class Actinomycetes; order Kitasatosporales; family Streptomycetaceae; genus Streptomyces; species Streptomyces sp. NBC_01431. The sequence goes on along the minus strand of NZ_CP109496.1, from coordinate 2,931,868 downwards.
GGCCTGGCCGAGCGCGCCCTGCTCGGCGTTGCTGGTGGGGTCGACCACGGCGTCGAAGACGGCCCGTCCGACGTGCTTCGGGAACAGGTGGGCGTAGACGCCGCCGAGCTCGGTCCCGTACGAAATCCCCATGTAGTACAGCTTCTTGTCGCCGAGCACCTGCCGCAGCAGGTCCATGTCGCGGGCGGCGTCGGTGGTGCCGACGTGGGGGAGCACCTTGCCGGAGTTGTCCTGGCAGGCGGTGGCGAACGACTTGAGGCCCTCGACGTACGACTTCTCCTCGGTCGCGTCGTCGGGGGTGGCGTCCTGGGCGAAGTAGGTGTCGAGCTGGGAGTCGTTCTCGCAGCGCACGGGGGCGCTGGCGCCGACCCCGCGCGGGTCGAAGCTGACCAGGTCGTAGCGGGCCCGCAGGGCCTCGTAGTCGCCCGCGGCGGCGGGCAGGGTGCTCACGCCCGAGCCGCCGGGGCCGCCGAAGTTGAAGACGAGCGAGCCGATGCGGTTGTTCTTGTCACGGGCCTCGGCGCGGATCAGGGCGAGGTCGACGGTGCCGGCGTGCGGGTCGTTGTAGTCGAGCGGCGCCTTCATCGTGGCGCACTTCCACTGGGCGCCCCCGGGCAGCGGAGAGGGGGCGGAGCCGCTGCCCTGCGCCGGGGTGGGCGCGGAGCACGCCTTCCAGCTCAGCTTCTGCGTGGCGAGCTCGGCCTGGTCGGCGGTGCCGGAGCCGACCCCGTTGGCGTCCTTGCCCCCGCCGGAACAGCCGACGGCGGCGAGCAGTACGGCGGCAGCGCTGAACGCGGCGGCCAGGGTCCGCTTCCGCGGGGCAGGGTGGTGTTCCATCCCCCCATCCTGGGGCGGGGACGCGGGGGGTGCGCGTGGTGAGGGGCGATGGGGGGAGTTTTCCCGCCCATCCGCCCGTTCGGCACCACCTGTGGGGGCATCCCCTCACCCCGCTGGAGCGCCGGGTGCGGGCCGCCGAGGGCGCATGTCGTTGCGGCCCCGCGCCCCGGGCTGGGTGCGGTTCGGCCCCGGCCCGGCGGGACCGCGGGAGACCGGGGCGAATCAGCGCGTGAAGGGGTGCGGGCGACTGCGCGACCCGGCCCCACACCGTCCGCGGCCGAGTCGCTGACCTCGGCCGATTACAACTGGCCTTTCCTGGTGAGGTAGTTGAAGCACAGCCAGCCCGGCAGCACGGGCAGCCAGAAGGTCAGCAGCCGGTACAGCAGCACTGCGGAAGTCGCGGTCTCGGCGGTCATGCCGGCGATGGTCAGCGCCGTTGACAGCGCCAGCTCAACCGCGCCGACGCCGCCCGGTGTGGGGGCCGCGGACCCGAGCGCGTTGGCGGTCAGGAAGACCACCGCCACGCTCGCATAGCTCAGCGTGTGCTCGCTTCCGGTGCCGAACGCCCGGATCGACGCGTCGAGGCACATCACGAACACACCGGTCAGGAGCAGCATGCCGCCGATCCCGGTGACCAGTTTCTGCGGCCGCTGGAGCACGTCGAGCATGCGCGGCACCACACCGGCGAACAGCGAGCGGACCCGGCTGACCACGAACTTCCGCAGGAACGGGACCGCCGTCACCACCAGGATCAGCACGGCCGCCGTGAGCAGCCCCGCGATGACCGTCCGGGACGGCGACAGGTCCGAGGTCTGCTCGGTGCCGGTCACATAGCCGAAGATCAGCAGCAGCGAGATGTGCGAGGCGAGCCCGAACAGCTGCGACGCGCCGACACTCGCCACCGCGAGCCCCGGGCGCACCCCCGCGCGCTGGAGGAACCGCGTGTTGAGGGCGACGCCGCCGACCGCAGCCGGTGCCACCAGCTTCACGAACGACCCCGCGACCTGGGCGACGACCGCCCGCCAGAACGGCACCCGCTCGGGGACGAAGCCGAGCAGGCTGGCCGCCGCCGCCGGGTAGGACAGCGCCGAGAACAGCGCGGCGGCCGCGACCCAGCCCCACTGGGCGTTCGCGATCAGGTCGCCGAACTTGATGTTGGTGAGCTGCACCAGGAGGAAGTACGCGGCGAACGCCCCCGCCACGAAACTGATCAGCGTCTTCACCTTGATGCGCTCAAGGCGCACCGGCTCCACCGGGGCCTGCGGGCGGATCAGCAGCACCTGGTGGCGGATCTGGGTGAGCAGATCGTCCTCGTGCGCTTCCTCCAGAGCCTCGTCGATGGCCAGCTTCTCGGCCTTCTTCTCGGCCCGTACGGCCTTGCGGTCGTCGGCGGGCGCGACGGCCTCGGGGTGGGCCGCGGCCTCCTTCGCGGCGGCGGCCTCGGCGGCCTTCGCCTCCTTCGCCGCGTCCGACGCCTCGATGACCGCCTCGCGCTCGCGCTGGGCCTGCTCCCGGCCGAGCTTGCGCAGCGTCGCGCGGGTGGAGCGCGGGAGCGCGATCGGCTGAAGCAGGGGGAGGCTGTCGGCCACCGCGTCCGGGCCGAGCACAGCGAGGGCGGAGGCGACCGAGCGTTCGGCGCCGACCCGCAGGCCGAGCGCAGTGAGCATTTGGGCGATGTCCATCCGCAGCACGATGTCGCCGGCCGCGATCTCACCGCCGCGCAGATCGGTCACGATCACCCTGCCGGAACGATCCACCAGGATGGCGTCGCCGGCCAGCCTGCGGTGCGCGATCCGCCGGGACTGGAGCGCGTCCACCTGCCGCCAGGTCTCGCGCAGCAGCTCGTCGGTGATCTCCTTGTCCTCCAGCGAGTCCAGGGAGCGGCCGCCGGTGTGCTCGTACACCAGCATCACGGCGTCCGGGCCGAGCTCGGAGGTGGCGATCAGCTTGGGCGCGTTCGCCCCGGCCGCGATCGCCGCGTACGCGAGGAGCGCCTCCTGCTCCAGGGCCTGGCGCAGCGACTGGATGGAGCGGCGGGTGGTGATGGAGCGCAGCGTCAGACGGCGCCACACCCGGTAGAAGAAGCCCTGCGCCTGCTGCTCGCGGTCGACCACCGTCACATCGAGCGGGGGTCCGTCCTCCAGCGTGACCAGATAACGCCGGCCGCGCTCGCCCTGCTCCATCGAGTCCGGTACGTCCTCGGCGCGCATCGCCGTCACCGGGTTGAAGCCGACGTGCCGCAGCCCGGCGAGCAGGGTCTGCCCGGTGGGCCGCACATTGGGCGAGCCGACCGCGTAGAGGGTGCCGTACGCGACGGTCCAGCCGATCAGGATCGTCACGATGATCGAGAACGGTGTGGTCTGCCCGCCGACGAGCACGGCGAAGGAGTTCAGCAGCAGTACCGCCCACAGCGCCACCCGCCACCGGGGTCTGCGGGCCATCCCGACCGCGGTCATGTAGGCGATGACGGGGGCGAGATAGCCGTGTACGGGATCGGTGAGGCCACCGGTGGGGGACTGCCGGGTCAGCGCCTCGGTGATGGAGCCCGGTGCGGACTTGGCGACCCACAGGTCCGTGGCGAGGGCGACGCCGTGCGCGAGGACCGCGGCCAGTACGCCGTCGGCGATCCGCAGTCCGTCCCGTTTGATCAGCCGCTCGATGGCGAAGGCGACGGGCAGCACCAGGACGGCGATGCTGGAGGTCAGACCCGCGAGGCGGATCAGTACGTCGGGGGTGCCGCCGGTCCCCTTGGTGATGTCGTCTTCCAGACCGGACGTCGTGCCGTGCGCGAACGCGGCGATGGCGAGGACGACGGCGATGGCGAGCACACCGGTGAGCAGCCGCAGCAGATCCGATGGGCGGTGCACCCTGGCGGGCAGCAGCGGCTCGTCGACGGAGACGCGCTCGATGGACCCGACGGCCTCGTCACACCGACCGCCGGCCCCCTTTCGCCCACTCTCCGCGCTGCGGGGCTTCCCCGTACTGCCGGGCTCCTCGGCGCCGCTGGGCTTCTCGGGGCCGGGGGTGGCGTCCGCGCCGCGGGGCTTCTCCGGGCTGCCGGGCACTTTGGGGTTGGCGGGGTCCTGCGGACTGTTGGGCTTGTCCGGGCTGCCGGGGTCCTTGTGACTGGTAGGTCCTACAGGGCTGCCGGGATCCTTGGGGCTGGCGGGGTCCTCGGGGCCGCGGGGCTTCTCCGGGCCGCCGGGCTCTTTGGGGCTGGCGGGGCTCCTCGTGCTGCCAGGCTTCTCCTTGCCGCTGTGGGCTTCAGGCGCCCCCTCTTCGCGGCGCCGTGCGTCTTCCCGGCGCCCGCGCACCTCGCGGTCATCGTGCTCTTCGCGGCTCTCGGCGCCGGGTCCGGCGGGGCTGCCGGCGGGGGCGGGCGCGGCTTCGGGCGTCGGCTCGGGGGGTTCGGGTGCGACGGGGCGCCGCCCCGTCTCAGGGGTGCTGCTTGCCGCCGCGTCGGGTGGCTGCACGCCCCGCTCCTTCGCTGTCTCGTCCGTCTTGTCTCTGTCTCGTATCACCGGTCACCGCCCGCACGATGGTGGCATGACCAGGGGCCCACGGGGGGCATCAGGGTGCATTGGCCGGGGGTGCGCGGTGTGAGTTGCGCCCCTTTGCCGCCGCCCGTGCCGGTTCCGGGCCGGGTGTCGGTGGCGTACGGCAGGATGGAGCGGATGAGCGAGGACCACAGGGACCGGGCGGATGCGGCGCCCCCCGAGCTCCCGGAATACGCGGAACGGGTACTGGACGTCGCCGAGCACATTCCGCCCGGCCGGGTGATGACGTACGGCGACGTTGCCGAATGGCTGGGCGCCGGCGGGCCGCGCCAGGTCGGCCGCGTCATGGCGCTGTACGGCGGCGCCGTGCCGTGGTGGCGGGTGGTGCGGGCGGACGGCGCGCTGCTGCCCGGCCACGAACTGCGCGCCCTGGAGCACTACCGGGACGAGGCCACCCCGCTGCGCGAGGCGGGCCGGTCCGCCGACGGCCATCTGCCGCGGCTCGACATGAAGCGGGCCCGCTGGGACGGCTCCGGCGGCAAGACCGGCGGCGAAGCGGCTCATGTGTGACAGCTTCCGCCATCCGGCGCCGCCGGGGGTGGACTGAGGACCGTACGGATGACTCGCTGCGTTCCCGGCGCGGTTGGGCGTACCGTCGAGGGCCCGCACCCGCGGCGCGGACCTCTTCATCACCATCACGACCAGCACACCCACCAGGACCGGCGATCCACGTGAGCTCCTCCTCCTCCACCGGGCGTACGACGTACCAGCAGGTACGGCGGCGGACCCCCGGCGCGTACCGACTGGTGCGTACCTTGCCGGACCCGGTGGACCCCCCTGTCCTTGACGCAGCCCAGCGCAGGGTGGTTGACCACCGTTCGGGTCCGCTTCTGGTGCTCGCGGGGCCCGGCACCGGCAAGACCACCACCCTGGTCGAGGCGGTCGCGGCCCGGGTGGCGGCGGGCGCCGACCCCGAACGCATCCTGGTCCTCACCTTCAGCCGCAAAGCCGCGGTCGAGCTCCGCGACCGGATGGCGCTGCGGCTGGGCGCGGGCGCGAAGAGCCCGCAGGCCACGACCTTCCACTCGTACTGCTACGCCCTGGTCCGCGCGCACCAGGACGCCGAGCTGTTCCGTGAGCCGCTGCGCCTGCTGTCCGGTCCCGAACAGGACGTGGCTGTACGCGACCTGCTGGCCGGCCAGCTCGACCTGGAGCGCACCGGTCTCGCGCGGGTGGGCTGGCCCGACGAACTGCGCGCCTGCCTGACCACGCGCGGCTTCGCCGATGAGGTGCGCGCGGTGCTCGCCCGCAGCCGCGAACTGGGCCTCGGCCCCGACGCGCTGGCCGACTTCGCCCGGCGGGCCGGGCGCCCGGACTGGACGGCGGCATCGGCGTTCCTCGCCGAATACCTCGACGTCCTCGACCTCCAGGGCATCCTGGACTACGCGGAACTCGTACACCGCGCGGTGCTGCTCGCCGAGCGCGTCGCGCTGCCCTGCTACGACGCGGTGTTCGTCGACGAGTACCAGGACACCGACCCGGCGCAGGTGCGGCTGCTGCGGGCGCTGGCCGGCGGCGGTGGCACGCTGGTCGCCTTCGGCGACCCCGACCAGTCGATCTACACGTTCCGCGGCGCCGACATCAACGGCATCCTCGGCTTCCCCGACGCCTTCGCCCGCACGGACGGAACCCCGGCGCCGGTCGAGGTCCTCACCACCTCCCGCCGCTCCGGCAAGGCCCTGCTCGAAGCGACCCGGCTGCTGACCCGCCGCATGCCGCTGCCGAGACTGCCCGCCGAGCAGGTCCGCGCGCACCGAGAGTTGACGCCCACGCGCGCGGGCGGCCGCGTGGAGGCCTACACGTACCCCACGGCCTCCACCGAGCTGGACAACATCGCGGACCTGCTGCGCCGCGCCCACCTCGAAGAGGGCGTCCCCTGGCGGGAGATGGCGGTCCTGGTCCGGGCGGGCACCCGCACCATCCCGGCGCTGCGCCGCGCCCTGACCGCGGCGGGCATCCCCCTGGACACCTCGGGAGCGGACACCCCGCTGCGCCACGAACCGGCGGTTGCGCCGCTGTTGACCGCGCTGCGGGCGGTGGCGGAGGCGGCGCTGGCGGGTTCGGCCGCTGCGGCGCGGGCCGCGAACCCAGCCGAGGCTTCGGGGGAGACCGAGGACCAGGCCGCCGGGGGTGAGGACCCGGCGCCCGCCTGGCTCGACCCCGAGACCGCGCACACCCTGCTCACCTCCCCGCTCGGCGGCATGGACACCGCCGACCTGCGCCGCCTGGCCCGCGCCCTGCGCGACGAGGAGCGGGCCTCGGGCACCCGCCTCCCGGCCCCCTCGGACGTATTGCTCGCCCGTGCCCTCGCCGAGCCCGAACGGCTCGTCGCGCACGACCCCTCGTATGCCCGCGGTGCCCAGCGCCTCGGCGCGCTGCTGCGCAAGGCCCGCGAACTCCTGGCGGGCGGCGGCACCGCGGCCGAGGCCCTGTGGGAGCTGTGGAACGGCACCCCCTGGCCGCAGCGCCTGGAGCGCGCGGCGCTGCGCGGCGGAGCGGGCGGACGCAACGCCGACCGCGATCTCGACGCGGTCTGCGCCCTGTTCGACACCGCGGCCCGCGCGGAGGAGCGCACCGGCGGCCGGGGCGCGCTGAACTTCCTCGAAGAGGTCGACGCCCAGGACATAGCGGCCGACACCCTGACCCGCGGCGCCGCCCGCCCGGACGCGGTACGCGTCATGACCGCCCACCGAGCCAAGGGCCTGGAGTGGAGCCTGGTGGTGGTCGCCGGCGTCCAGGAAGGACTCTGGCCCGACCTGCGCCGCCGCGGCTCCCTCCTCGAAGCCGACCGCATCGGCCGCGACGGCCTGGCCGAGCCGCTCACCCCGGGCGCGCTCCTCGCCGAGGAACGGCGCCTCTTCTACGTCGCGGCCACCCGCGCCCGCGACCGCCTGATCGTCACCGCCGTCAAGGCCCCGGCCGAGGACGGCGACCAGCCCTCCCGCTTTCTGACCGAGCTCGGCGTCGAGCCGCGCGACACCACCGGCCGCCCCCGCCGTCCCCTAGCCGTCGCCCCGCTGGTCGCCGAACTGCGCGCCACCACCGTCGACCCCGAGGCCTCCGACGCGCTGCGCGAGGCGGCAGCCGAGCGCCTCGCCCGGCTGGCCGCGCTCACCGACGACGAGGGCCAGCCGCTGGTCCCCGCGGCGCACCCCTACCGCTGGTGGGGCCTGTACGAGCCGACCCGTTCGGAGGTTCCGCTGCGCGACCGCGGTGCCCCAGTCGTGCTGTCCGGCAGCGCCCTCGACCAACTCGCCAACACCTGTGCGCTCCAGTGGTTCCTGGGCCGCGAGGTGAAGGCCGACTCGCCCGCCACCGCGGCGCAGGGCTTCGGCAACGTGGTGCACGTCCTGGCCGACGAGGTCGCCTCCGGCCGTACGCCCGCCGACCTCGCCGTCCTGATGGAGCGCCTCGACTCGGTATGGGACGCGCTCGCCTTCGACGCGCCCTGGAAGTCCGTCCAGGAGAAGCAGAACGCCCGCGCAGCCCTGGAACGCTTCCTCCAGTGGCACACCCTGGACCGTGCGGGCCGCACTCCGGTCGCCACGGAACACGACTTCGACGTGACCCTGGAGGCGGGCGAGTACGCGGTGCGCATCCGTGGCTCCATGGACCGGGTCGAGCAGGACGTCGAGGGCCGCGCCTACGTCGTCGACTTCAAGACCGGCAAGCAGGCGCCCACCGCCGCCGAGGTCGCCGCGCATCCGCAGCTCGCCGTCTACCAGCTCGCCGTCCGCGAGGGCGCGGTCGACGAGGCCTTCGACGGCCGCCGCCCCGACCCCGGCGGCGCCGAACTCGTCCACCTGCGCCAGAGCGCCCCCAAACGCGAGGGCGGCGACGCCTACCCCAAGGTCCAGGCGCAGCAGCCGCTGGCGGGCGAGTGGGTGGGCGACCTGCTGGCCACAGCCGCGGGCCGGGTCCTGGACGAACACTTCACCCCGACCCCCGGCACGCACTGCACGCACTGCACGTTCCGGGCGTCGTGCACGGCCCAGCCGGAGGGGCGGCAGGTGGTGGAGTAGCGGGGTCCGGGCGGAGCCCCGCGGGGGCCCGGGGTGCAGCCCCCGGAAGCGCCCTTCCTCCGACCCCCGCCCCCGGAGGGTTTCGGGAAGGGGCGGGGGTGCGGCAAAGCCAGCCGCAGGCGCCCCCACCCGCACCCGAACCCACACGAACCCCCACTGTCAGCACCCCCCACTACCCTTTTCAACGTGCCCACCCACCTCAGCGACCCCGAGCAGCTCAAAGAGCTGCTCGGCATCCCCTTCACCCCGGAGCAGACGGCCTGTATCATTGCCCCGCCCGCCCCGCAGGTCATCGTGGCCGGAGCCGGCTCCGGCAAGACCACGGTCATGGCGGCCCGCGTCGTGTGGCTGGTGGGCACCGGCCAGGTCGCACCCGAGCAGGTCCTGGGCCTGACCTTCACCAACAAGGCCGCGGGCGAGCTCGCCGACCGCGTGCGCACCGCGCTGATCAGGGCGGGCATCACCGACCCGGACGCCCCGGACCCGGAGCAGGGCGAGCCCGGCATCTCCACGTACCACGCCTTCGCCGGCCGGCTCCTGACCGACCACGGCCTGCGCATAGGCCTGGAGCCCACATCCCGGCTGCTCGCCGACGCCACCCGCTTCCAGCTCGCCGCCCGCGTGCTCCGCGAGGCCCCGGGCCCGTACCCGACGTTGACCAAGTCGTTCGCCTCCCTGGTCAGCGACCTCCTCGCGCTCGACGCCGAGCTCGCGGAACACCTCGTACGACCCGAACAGCTCGCCGCGTACGACCGGGACCTGCGGCGCACCCTGGAGAGCGCCAAGCTCACCAACGCCGATCTGCGCAAGGTCCCCGAGGCCGCCGCGGCCCGGCTCGAACTGCTGGACCTCACCACCCGCTACCGCGCCGCCAAGAAGAGCCGCGACCTGCTGGACTTCGGCGACCAGATCGCACTGTCCGCCGAGCTCGCCCTCACCCGGCCCGAGGTCGGCCGGATCCTGCGCGAGGAGTTCAAGGTGGTGCTCCTGGACGAGTACCAGGACACCTCCGTCGCCCAGCGCCGACTACTTGCCGCGCTCTTCGGCGGCGGCACCGGCCACGCCGTGACCGCGGTCGGCGACCCCTGCCAGGCCATCTACGGCTGGCGCGGCGCCTCGGTCGCCAACCTCGACGACTTCCCCCGCCACTTCCCGTACGCCGACGGCACCCCCGCCACCCGATACTCCCTCTCCGAGAACCGCCGCAGCGGCGGCCGCCTCCTGGATCTCGCCAACTCCCTTGCCGCGCCGCTGCGTTCGATGCACGAAGGGGTCGAGGCGCTGCGCCCGGCGCCCGGCGCCGAGCGGGACGGCAGCGTCCGCATCGCCCTGCTCGACACCCACGAGCAGGAGATCGAGTGGCTCGCCGACTCGATCGCCCACCTGGTGCGCACCGGCAAGGCGCCCGGCGAGATCGCCGTCCTGTGCCGTACGGCGGGCGACTTCCCGCAGATCCAGGGCGCGCTGGTGGCCCGCGACGTGCCCGTCGAGGTCGTCGGCCTCTCCGGTCTCCTCCACCTGCCCGAGGTCGCCGACCTCGTGGCGGTCTGCGAAGTCCTCCAGGACCCGGGCGCCAACGCCTCCCTGGTACGGATCCTGACCGGCCCGCGCTGGCGCATCGGCCCCCGGGACCTGGCGCTGCTCGGCCGCCGCGCCCGCAACCTGGTACGGCGCGCACCGAGCGGTACCGACGACCCCGACCAGCGTCTCGCCGACGCCGTGGAGGGCGTCGACCCGGCCGAGGTGATCTCGCTGGCCGACGCCCTGGACACCTTCCTCGAAAGCACCGGGGACGACGAACTCCCCTTCTCCGCCGAGGCCCGCGTCCGCTTCGCCCGGCTCGCCGCCGAACTGCGCGACCTGCGCCGCTCGCTCGCCGATCCGCTCATGGACGTACTGCACCGCGTCCTGACCGTCACGGGCCTCGAAGTCGAACTCTCGGCGTCGCCGCACGCGCTGGCCGCCCGCCGTCGCGAGACGCTCTCCGGGTTCCTCGACACGGCGGCCGGCTTCGCCGCGCTCGACGGCGAGGCGTCCCTGCTCGCCTTCCTCGGCTTCCTGCGGACGGCCGCCCAGTACGAGAAGGGCCTGGACAACGCGCTGCCCGGCGGCGAGAACACGGTGAAGGTCCTCACCGCCCACAAGTCCAAGGGCCTGGAATGGGACGTGGTCGCCGTCCCCGGTCTGGTCACCGCGACGTTCCCCTCCACCCAGTCGAGGGAGGCCTGGACCGCCCAGGCCAAGGTCCTGCCGCACGCGCTGCGCGGCGACGCCCTGACGCTTCCCGCCGTCGAGGAGTGGGACGCCAAGGGCCTCAAGTCCTTCAAGGAGGCCATGAAGGACCACCAGCACACCGAGGAACTGCGCCTGGGATACGTCACGTTCACCCGTCCCCGCACCCTGCTCCTCGGCTCCGGCCACTGGTGGGGCCCCAGCCAGAAGAAGCCCCGGGGCCCCTCCGCCTTCCTGCACGCGCTGTACGAGCACTGCGCGGCCGGCCACGGTGAGATCGAGGCGTGGGCGGACGAACCCGCCGAGGGCGCCGAGAACCCGGCCCTCCACGAGTCCGCGTCCAGCCACGCCTGGCCACTCCCCCTGGACCCGGCGTCCCTGGCCCGCCGCCGCGCCGCGGCCGAGCGGGTCCTGGCCCACTTGGCGGCGGGGGCGGCGGCCCAGGCAGCGAGGGAGTCGGCGTCCGACGACACCTCTTACGAGGGCGAGCCGTTCCCTTTGGGCGACGAGCTGTCTTACGAGGGCGAGCTGTCCCCGCCGGACGGCGAGCTGTCTTACGAGGGCGAGCTGTCCCCGCCGGACGGCGAGGCGCCTTACGAGGGTGAACCGTTCCCTCCGGACGACGAGGAGTTCGACGCCCCCGCCGATCCGGCCGATTCCGCCGAACTGGCCGACGACTGGGACCTGCTGCCCAAGGAGCGCCCGGCCACCGGGGCGCACGGTGTCCCGGCCGCCGAGCTCGGCCCGCTGGGCGAAGCCCACGTCGCACAATCCCGGCCCGAGCACGCCCGCAGCGCCCCCGGCACCGACACCGGCGCCCGCGAACATGCTCCCGCTCCCGCTCCCGTGGCGATCCCCGCCCCACGCCTCGCCCCCGAGGACCGCCGCACCCTGCATTCCTGGGACCGCGACCTGGAGGCGCTCACCACCGAACTCCGGCGGGCCCGCGCCACCACCCGCGACGTTCCGGTGCCGTCCTCCCTCACCGCGTCCGAGCTGTTGCGGCTCGCCGCCGACCCCGACGGCTTCGCCAAGGACCTGGCCCGCCCCATGCCGCGCCGCCCGCAGCCGGCCGCCCGCCGGGGCACCCGGTTCCACGCCTGGGTGGAGTCCCGCTTCGAGGAGCTCCCGCTGCCCATGCTCGGCCCCGACGAGCTGCCCGGGGCGGACGACAGCGAGGCCGACATCGCGGACGAGCGGGACCTCGCCGCCCTCAAAGAGGCCTTCGAGCGCAGTCCGTACGCGACCCGCACCCCATTTCGCACCGAGGCCCCGATCCAGCTGGCCCTCGCGGGCCGGGTGGTCCGGGGCCGGATCGACGCCGTGTACAAGGAGGGCGACGGAGCCTTCGCCAGGTACGAGATCGTGGACTGGAAGACCGGACGCGAAGCCACCGCCGACCCCCTCCAGCTGGCGGTCTACCGGGTCGCCTGGGCCGAGCAGCTGGGCATCCCGCTGGAGGCGGTGGAGGCCTCGTTCGTGTACGTACGCACAGGTGAGACGGTGCGCCCGGCCCGGCTGCCGGGCCGCGCGGAGCTGGAGGACATCCTGCTCGGGCGCAGTCCGAGGAGCGGACCGCAGGACGAGCCACCACCTCCGGGCGGATAGGCTCAAGGACATGAGCGAGACCCCGGACAGCGCCGTCCAGACCGCCACCGAGACGGTGCGCACGTACATCGAGCAGCACCGTGCCGCCTTCCTCGGCGACCTCGCACAGTGGCTGCGCATCCCGTCCGTGTCGGCCCAGCCCGACCACGACGCGGACGTACGGCGCAGCGCCGACTGGCTCGCCGCCAAGCTCAGGGAGACCGGGTTCCCGGTCGCCGAGATCCTCCCAACCCCGGGCGCCCCGGCCGTCTACGCCGAGTGGCCGTCCGGTGAGCCGGGCGCGCCCACCGTCCTGGTGTACGGACACCACGACGTGCAGCCCGCGGCCCGCGAGGACGGCTGGCACACCGACCCGTTCGAGCCGGTCATCACCGACGGCCGGATGTATGCGCGGGGCGCCGCCGACGACAAGGGCCAGGTGTTCTTCCACACCCTCGGGGTCCGCGCACACCTGGCCGCCACCGGCCGCACCGCCCCCGCCGTCAACCTGAAGCTCCTGATCGAGGGCGAGGAGGAGTCCGGTTCGCCGCACTTCCGGGCCCTGGTCGAGCAGCACGCCGAGCGCCTCGCGGCCGACACGGTGATCGTGTCCGACACCGGCATGTGGTCGAAGGACACCCCCACCGTCTGTACCGGCATGCGCGGCCTCGCGGAGTGCGAGATCCGGCTGTACGGCCCCGCCCAGGACATCCACTCCGGCTCCTTCGGCGGTGCCGTGCCCAACCCGGCGACGGCCGCCGCCCGCCTGGTCGCTGCCCTGCACGACGCCGAGGAGCGCGTCACCGTGCCGGGTTTCTACGACGGCGTCGCCGAGCTGACCGACGCCGAGCGCGAGCTGTTCGCGGAGCTCCCCTTCGACGAGGCCGAATGGCTGCGCACCGCCAAGTCGGGGGCGGCCGTCGGCGAGGCCGGGTTCTCCACCCTTGAGCGGCTCTGGGCCCGCCCGACCGCCGAGGTCAACGGCATCGGCGGCGGCTACCAGGGCCCCGGCGGCAAGACGATCATCCCCTCGTCGGCGATGGTGAAGCTGTCGTTCCGCCTGGTCGCGGGCCAGGACCCCGAGCGGATCGAGAAGCTCGTCACGGCCTGGGTCGCCGAGCGGGTCCCCGCCGGGATCGGGCATGAGATCACCTGGAGCGCGGGCACCCGTCCCTGTCTGACCCCGCTCGGCCACCCGGCACTGCGGTCGGTCGTACGCGCCATGGGCGAGGCCTTCGGCAAGAAGGTCCGCTTCACCCGTGAGGGAGGCTCGGGCCCCGCCGCCGACCTCCAGGACGTGCTGGCCGCGCCCGTCCTCTTCCTCGGGATCTCGGTCCCCTCCGACGGCTGGCACGCCCCCAACGAGAAGATCGAACTGGACCTTCTGTTCAAGGGCGTCGAGACCACCGCCCACCTGTGGAGCGACCTCGGATCCGGTGCGCCGGGCACCCCGGCCGCCACGACAGCCTGAACCACCAGCCTGAGCCACCGGCTGACAGACATCGCTGAACACACCATCCACCCGGGGGAGTTGGAAGCACCTGTGAGCACCACCAGCAGTGAAACCATCACGGACCGGCCGACCGGGCTCGCCACGCCCATCGGCCTCACCGAGTACAGCGGCATCGACCGTGCCGCCCACCACCGCCTCGACGAGGCCTGGCTGGCGGCAGCCTGGAGCCACCCGATGACCCGGGTGTTCGTGGTGTCGGGCGGCCAGGCCCTGATCGACGACACCCCCGAGGGCCGCACCGAGCTCGTCATGACCCCGGCCTTCGAGGCCCCGGTCACCGAGACCCACCGCTACTTCCTGGGCACCGACGAGGACGGCGTCAGCTACTTCGCCCTCCAGAAGGACGCCCTGCCCGGCCGCATGGACCAGTCGGCCCGCCCGGCCGGGCTGCGCGAGGCGGGGCTGCTCCTGTCGCCCCGCGACGCGGGTCTGCTGGTGCACGCGGTCGCCCTGGAGAACTGGCAGCGCCTGCACCGGTTCTGCTCCCGCTGTGGCGAGCGCACCGTCATCGCGGCGGCCGGACACATCCGCCGTTGCCCGGCCTGCGGAGCCGAGCACTACCCGCGCACCGACCCCGCGGTCATCATGCTGGTCACCGACGAGCACGACCGCGCGCTGCTCGGCCGCCAGGTCCACTGGCCCGAAGGCCGTTTCTCCACCCTGGCGGGCTTCGTCGAGCCGGGCGAATCCATCGAGCAGTCGGTCCGCCGCGAGGTCTTCGAGGAGGCCGGAGTCACCGTCGGCCCGGTCGAGTACGTGGCCAGCCAGCCCTGGCCCTTCCCGTCCAGCCTCATGCTCGGCTTCATGGCGCAGGCCACCTCGTCCGAGATCAACGTGGACGGCGAGGAGATCCACGAGGCCCGCTGGTTCTCCCGCGAAGACCTGGCCGCCGCCTTCGTGTCCGGCGAGGTCCTGCCGCCGTACGGCATCTCGATCGCGGCCCGGCTCATCGAGCTCTGGTACGGCGAGCCCCTCCCGAGGCCGACCCACTGACCCGTTCGTGCGAAGGGACCCACCGACCCGGTCCGCCCACACCGAAGGCCCCTATCCGGCATGCGGACGGGGCCTTCGGCAGAGCGTGGGGCCGACCGGCGTCAGACGCCGATCTTCTGCTTGACCTGCGCGAGCGACGGGTTGGTGAGCGTCGAGCCGTCGTGGAAGAGGACGGTGGGGACCGTCTGGTTGCCGCCGTTGGCCTTCTCCACGAACGCCGCCGACTCGGAGTCGTGCTCGATGTTGACCTCGGTGTACGCGATGCCCTCGCGGTCCATCTGCTTCTTCAGCCGCTGGCAATAGCCGCACCAGGTGGTGCTGTACATCGTCACAGTGCCCGGCATGTCTCTCGCGCTCCTCTGTATCGCCGAATGCGCCCCCGCCGAATGCGGTCCCGCAGGCCGTAGAACGTACGGGATCCGGTCGCCATTCCCGTATGTGACCCAATCGCCAATGACGGCGGGCCTGCCCGCTTCGGGCCGGTCGCAGGCGGGCCGGTGACCGGGCGCGGCCGGGCGCCGGGTTCGGATTAGTACGACTGCGGGCGCCCCCTGTGGACAACGCGGCGCATCCGTCCCCGCCGACCTGGCAGCATGGCGGGGTGACAGCAGCAACGCACTCCACTCTCTTCCCGCAGGTCCCCGAGACGGCCGACGCGGTGCTCGACGGGCTCGACCCCGAGCAGCGCGAGGTCGCGACGGCCCTGAACGGCCCGGTGTGCGTGCTGGCCGGCGCCGGCACCGGCAAGACCCGCGCGATCACCCACCGGATCGCCTACGGGGTGCGCGCCGGGATCCTCCAGCCGTCCAGCGTGCTGGCCGTCACGTTCACCAACCGCGCGGCCGGCGAGATGCGCGGCCGGCTGCGCCAGCTCGGCGCGGGCGGCGTCCAGGCCCGCACCTTCCACTCCGCCGCGCTGCGCCAGCTCCAGTACTTCTGGCCCAAGGCGGTCGGCGGCGAGCTGCCCCGGCTCGTCGAGCGCAAGGTCCAACTGGTCGCCGAGGCGGGCGCCCGCTGCCGGATCCGGCTCGACCGCAACGAACTGCGCGATGTGACGGGCGAGATCGAATGGGCCAAGGTCACCCAGACCGTGCCCGCCGACTACCCGGCGGCCGCCGCCAAACTGCACCGGGACGCGCCCCGCGACCCAGCCGAGATCGCCCAGATCTACGCGATGTACGAGCAGCTCAAACAGGACCGCGGCGTGATCGACTTCGAGGACGTGCTGCTGCTCACGGTCGGCGTGCTCCAGGACCGGCACGACATCGCGGACCAGATCCGCCGCCAGTACCAGCACTTCGTGGTGGACGAGTACCAGGACGTCAGCCCCCTCCAGCAGCGCCTCCTGGAACTGTGGCTGGGCGAGCGGGACAACCTGTGCGTCGTCGGCGACGCCAGCCAGACCATCTACTCCTTCACCGGCGCCACCCCCGACCACCTGCTGAACTTCCGCACCCGCCACCCGGGCGCGACCGTGGTGAAGCTGGTGCGGGACTACCGCTCCACCCCCCAGGTGGTGCACCTCGCCAACGGGCTGCTCGGCCAGGCGAGCGGCCGCGCCGCCGAGCACCGGCTCGAACTGGTCTCACAGCGCGAGGCGGGGCCCGAGCCGGTCTATACGGAGTACGGCGACGAGCCCGCCGAGGCCGAGGGCGTCGCCCGGCGCATCCGCGACCTCATCGCCTCCGGGGTCTCGGCCGGCCAGATCGCCGTGCTCTACCGCATCAACGCCCAGTCCGAGATCTACGAGCAGGCCCTCGCGGACGCGGGCGTGGCCTACCAGCTGCGTGGCGCCGAGCGGTTCTTCGAGCGGCCCGAGGTCAGGGAGGCCGGCATCGCCCTGCGCGGCGCCGCCCGCGCCGGGGGCAACGACTCGCTGCTGGATGACGCCGTGGACCTTCCGTCCCAGGTGCGGGCGGTGCTCGGCACCAAGGGCTGGACGGCCGTGGCCCCGGCGGGCTCGGGAGCCGTCCGCGACAAGTGGGAGTCGCTTGCCGCCCTGGTCCGCCTCGCCGAGGACTACGAGCGGGCCAAGCCGGGCGCGACCCTCTCCGACCTGGTGGCCGAGCTCGACGAGCGCGCCGCCGCCCAGCACGCCCCGACCGTCGAGGGCGTCACCCTCGCCTCGCTGCACGCGGCCAAGGGCCTGGAGTGGGACGCCGTGTTCCTGGTCGGCCTCACCGAGGGCATGATGCCGATCACGTACGCCAAGACGGACGAACAGGTCGAGGAGGAGCGCCGGCTGCTGTACGTCGGCGTCACCCGCGCCCGGGTCCACCTCGCGCTGTCCTGGTCGCTCTCGCGCTCTCCCGGGGGCCGGGCCTCCCGCCGCGCCAGCCGCTTCCTCAACGGCCTGCGGCCGGGCTCGGCGGGTCGCGGGGCACGCTCGGTGGCGGGTGGCGCGGGCGGCATCGAGCGCGGCCCCGCCGCCCGCAAGCGCACCCGCCGGGGGCCGGTGCTGTGCCGGGTGTGCGGGAAAACACTCACCGAAGCCGGCGAGATGAAGCTGATGCGCTGCGAGGACTGCCCCTCGGACATGGACGAGGCGCTGTACGAGCGGCTCCGCGACTGGCGCTCCCACCAGGCGAAGGAGCTGGGCATGCCGCCGTACGTGATCTTCACGGACAAGACGCTCATGGCGATCGCGGAGGCCGTGCCCTCCAGTGGCCACGAGCTCGCGGTGATCTCCGGCGTCGGCGCCCGCAAGCTGGACCGCTTCGGCACCGATGTCCTGGCCATCTGCGCAGGTGAGACGCCTGGCGGAGACGACGAGGCGACCTCTTGAAAACTCGTCGAAAAAATAGTTTGCGCCCGCCCCAGGAATCCCCATAGGTTCTTAACCACGGAAACGGGAGCTTCTCCGAAGCCCGGTCTCCGTGCTGTACTTAGCTGTACTTATCCGAATACGCATGGGATCAGGCCCCCGGGCCGAAGTCCCCGAGACGCCGAGAGGAGGCGAGACCAGTGGCCAGCTACATCGAGATCACCAGCTTCATCAGCACCAAAGTGACGGACCGCTCGGCCGTCGCCGCCTGCACGCTCGGCTCCTCGTTCCAGGGCACCGGTCTGTCCACCGGCGTCTCCGGTCTGGTCGGCCTTCCCGCCGCCATCCCGGCGCCCCTGGCGAGCCTCCCCGTGCGTGATGAGCGCAATGAGCGACCGATCCAGGCGCCGGGAGCAGCAGTAGCGAAGGGACGGGCTCAGGCCCACGCCTTTGCGGCGACCGGTGCCGGAGCCGAGAAGCAGACGAAGCAGTACCAGCACCACACGATGTGGGCCTTCCGTGGGCTCGAACCCTGGAGTGATCCAGCCTGATCCAGATCAGGCAGGCGCCTTCAGGGCCGCGGAACCCCACCCGGGATCCGCGGCCCTTCTGTTTGTCCCGAACGGGATGGACGGAGCGAAGGGGGCCTCGGTACCAGCCGCACCCGGCCGACCGGCCGGACCGACACAGCCGAACAAGACGAGGAAGAGAAACCACCGTGCAACTCGAAGCGCACGCCCCGTCCGTACCGCCCGCCCCGACTCTTCCCCCGCCCGGTCTCACGGAGGACCCCGCCTTGACTCCCCTCACCGCGCTCACCGCGCTCGACGACGCCATCGAGAACCTCGGCGTGCCCGTCCCCTGCCGTTCCTTCGACCCGGAGGTCTTCTTCGCCGAGTCGCCGGCCGATGTCGAGTACGCCAAGTCCCTCTGCCAGACCTGCCCCCTGATGGCCGCCTGCCTCGCCGGCGCCAAGGAGCGGCGCGAGCCGTGGGGCGTCTGGGGCGGCGAGCTCTTCGTCCAGGGTGTTGTCGTTGCCCGCAAGCGGCCGCGTGGCCGTCCGCGCAAGAACCCGGTCGCCGCATGAACCGGCCGGGCACCATCGACCATCCCCGAACGAACGACCCCCAGAAGCAGGCCCCGATGACGACGTCCGCCAACGAGCCCACCGGCTCCGCGACCCCAGACTTCACCACCACCGGCGCGAACGAGTCGCGTCAGAACAGGACCCTCGAAATGCAACTCATGCCAGAAGCCCTGGCCCGTGCGCATATGCATCAGCTCCGGCGGGAAGCCGAGGCGGAGCGCCAGGCGCTGCGCCTGGTCGCCGCCCGGCGGATGCAGCGACGCGCCGAGCGCGCGTCGCTGCGCGCCCGCCGCGCCCTGGCCATGGCCGTCATGCACTGACGGTCGGCCGGGCAGCCGGAAACTACATGCGGGGATCGGTCCGAACGGGCCGGTCCCCGCGGTGCGTTGTGGCTGCCAAAGCGCCGGGCGCGGCGGTATCGTCGCGAGGTGGACGACCAGAATCGGCCTGTGGCCGAAACCATCGTGTGCGCTCGTTGCGGGACCCCGGCCCCTGCCGAGGGCCCGCCGCCGACCTGGACCTACTCGGTCGAGAACGGTACCGGCCGCTACTACTGCGACGACTGCGCCCGCACCAACATCAGGGCCATCGAGGGCAGGCTCGACTCCGCCTGGTGGTAGGAGCGCGGTGTCCGACCCTTGCCCCGGCCTCGCTCACGCCTCCTCGACCGCCTGCGGCTCCACCGCCGGGGGTGCGTCCGCCAGGAACCCGGGCATCCACTTCTCCAGCTCGTCCCGCATCCGTACCGTCGCGTCCAGCTGACAGAGCACCCCGATGGTGGACAGCGTCACGCGGTGTATCAGCAGATACGAAGGCGGCAGATTGAGCCGCTTGCCCAACTGATGCGCGGGGGAGCGGGGATCGGCGATCCGGGCGGCCTGCCCGCGCATCCACGACCGGCTGAAGGTGAACTCGTCGGCCTGCGCCGGCTCGATGATCGGAAGCAGATAGTCGAGCACCGCGTCCGGGTCGAGGTCGATGGACTCCTTGACGAAGCCCTCCCCGCACAGCAGCTCGTACACCGCCTCGGCCTCGCCCTCCAGCGTCATCCGCAGTGATTCACCGATGGTGCGGGGCAGCCCGCCGGGCAGCCGGTCGACCGTGCCGAAGTCCAGGACACCGAGCCGCCACGAGCCGGTCGGCTTCTGTGGCGGGAGCAGCCGGAAGTTGCCCGGATGCGGATCGGCGTGCAGCAGACCGGTCCTGGCCGGTCCCGAGAACAGGAACCGGGTCAGCAACTGCCCCGCTCTGTCCCGCTGTTCGGGGGTTCCGTCGTTGATGACCTCCGACAGGGGTATCCCGTCGATCCATTCGGTGACCAGCACCTGGTCGCACTGGTGCACCACGTCGGGCACCACCACATCGGCGTCGCCCGCGAACTCCGCCGCGTGTTCCCGCTGGGCCCGCGCCTCCAGTTCGTAGTCGAGTTCCTCCGAGACCCGGTCGCGGAGCTCGGCGATGAGCGGCTTGATGTCCATCCCCGGAATCAGTGGCCCGAGCAGCCGGGCGAACCGGCTGAGCTGGGTCAGATCCGAGAGCAGCGCCTCGCCCGCTCCCGGGTACTGCACCTTGACGGCCACCTCGCGCCCGTCGTGCCAGACCGCGCGGTGCACCTGCCCGATCGACGCGGCAGCGGCCGGCTTCTCCTCGAACTCCAGGAACAACTCCCGCCAGTCCGCGCCGATCCGCTCCTCCAGTACGGCATGGACCGTGCGGGTCGGCATCGGGGGCGCCGCCTCCTGGAGCTTGGTCAGGGCGGCCCGGTAGGGGCCCGCGACCTCTTCCGGCAGCGCCGACTCGAAGACGGACAGTGCCTGCCCGAACTTCATCGCACCGCCCTTGAGTTCACCCAGGACTTTGAAGAGCTGTTCCGCGGTGCGCTGCTGGAGCTCACGGGCGACCAGCTCCGCGGACCTCCCGCCGATCCGCTTGCCCAGGCCCCAGGTGGCCCGGCCCGCGAAGCCAAGTGGCAGTGCGGCCAGCTTGGCGGTCCGGGTGACCGCCTTCCGGGGAAGATCAGACATGCGCCCCTCCAAATCCCAGACAGCCGCGCCCTCTCAGGCGTTACCCGGCCATTGTGTCCTGTGGCCCGGACGCCCCGGAGACCTGCTCCCCCCGAGTGTTCCCCACCGCGCCGCAGAAGCAGTCGCGGTGTGGCCCGACCGGCTGGGACCGCCAGTCCAGCTGCGGCAGCGACGCCTCCCAGCGGCTGCCTACACTCGCGGGCAGATCGCCGTCGAGGAACGCCAGCGCATGCCCGGCCGCGAGCCCCGCCACCGCGGTCGCCAGCGCAAGGTCGCAGGCCGGCACGGCGGTGCGCTGCCGCCCCGAGCGCCACTGCGCCAGCAGCCGGGGCCAGCCCGGATCCCGCTCCGTGCGGGCGAGCGAGAGACAGCCCGCGCAGCCGGTCCCGCCCGGCAGCACCAGCGGCCCCACCACCCCCGTCGTCTCCACGACTCCCGTATAGAGATGGGGAATTCCGGCTCGGACCCAGTCCTCGGCGTCCGCCGTGTTCGGCGCGTACACATCGAGCCCCTCGCGCGGAGCCACGACGATCAGGGAGAAGGCGGGCGGGCCTGTGTCCGGGTCCCGTCCCTGGCGCGGTGGTCCGCCCGGCGCCGCCTGCCGCACCAGGTGGCGCGCCGCTGTCGAACGCCGCTCACCGACGGACCGCTCGGGCAGACCGCCCGGTGTCACGTCGCCCGGTCGCACGACGCCCCCGTCCAGCACGTCGACCTGACCCACCCCCGCTCCCGCGAGGAGGGCGGCGACGGTCGCGCCCACCCGGCCCGCGCCCCGCACCTGGACCCGCATCGCCCGGCGGGCCGCAAGCCGTCCGGCGGCGGCGCCCGGCTCCGGATGGATCAGCGAGAGGGAAGCAAGATCCGGCCGTAGTCGCTCCAGGGTGCCAGCCCGGTTCCGTAACGCATCGGCCGTGGCGCCGCCGGCCGTCGGATCGTCCACCACGCCGGCCGCCGCCAACCGCTTTACCAGTTCGTCCACTTGGCCGGGCCCCATGTTCAGGGCGCGCGCCCGCTCGTACAGGATCGGCAGACCCTGGGTGCCGTCGAGCAGCTCCAGGAAGTGGCCCGTCGCCGGATCCACCGGCGAGACCACCACCGCCTGCGCCGGAGTGATCCCGAACTGCACGGTCTGCCGGTCCCGCCAGGCTCGGCGCAGTGCCGGCTTGAGCATCGGATGCATGATCGAACCCCCGTCGTCGTGCTGACCCGCACCTCCCCGAGGCCCGCTCGATCGCGGGCCGTCGTGCGGCATGGGGCCAGAATGCACGGCGGTGCCGGACGGCGTGAAAAGTTGTCCACAGGCGATGGGTATTAGTCATTCGAATGCCGCACCCCAGCGGATGGATCATGGCTCAACCGTCCCGGAGGCGGGACTTCTCCCACTGACAGCGGGTAACGTCGGGGCGTGCCCGCCGACCCCCTGCAGAGTGCCGGAAGCCCGCAGCGCAGCCCGAACCGTCTGCCGCCACGCGGTCCGGCGACCAGTGCGGTCGAGGTCCGCCGCAGCGCCCGGCGCAGCAGAACGGTCTCGGCATACCGCGAGGGCGACCGCACGATCGTGCTGATCCCGGCCCGGATGTCGGAGGCCGAGGAGCAGCGCTGGGTCGGCGTGATGCTCGACAAGCTGGCGGCGCAGGAGAGCAAGCGCATGCTGGGCGACGCGGAACTCACCGAGCGCGCCGAGCGTTTGTCCGAGCAGTACTTCGAGGGCCGGGCCCGCCCCGCCTCGGTGCGCTGGGTGACCAACCAGAACACCCGCTGGGGTTCGTGCACTCCGGCCGAGGGCAGCATCCGCCTCTCGCACCGGTTGCAGGGCATGCCCGAATACGTCGTCGACTATGTGCTCGTCCACGAGCTGGCCCACCTCCTGGTGCCCGGTCACGGCCCCCGCTTCTGGCGCCTCCTCGACGCCTATCCGCGCACCGAGCGGGCCCGCGGATATCTGGAGGGCGTGGTGGCCGCCGAGCGCCTTCCGCATCTGCCCGCGGCGCGCGACGAGTAGGACTCGGCGGTTCTGTACCGAATGTGTACCGGCTTGGCCGATTGTCCGAGGCAGCCGTTAGCCTGGCGCGACGCAATCACCTCGGGATGGGGGACGGTCGGTACGCATGGCCAGGGAATTCCAGCGCGGCCACAAGGCCAAGGTCAGTGATCTCACCGCAGGGACGGATCTGTACGTAGGGGTGCAGATCGGTGGTCCCGGGCTGACCTTCGACATCAGTTGCTTCGGCCTCGACGCGAACGAGCAGCTGTCCGACGACCGTTACTTCGTCTTCTTCAACCAGCCGAAGTCGCCCGAGGAGTCGATCCAGCTCCTCGGCGCCCAGTCCGGTGACACCGAGTCGTTCCGCGTCACCCTGGACCGCGTTCCGGCGAACATCCACAAGCTCTCCTTCACCGCGACGCTCGACGGCGCCGGCCAGATGTCGCAGGTCGGCCCCGGATACATCCGGGTCGTCGCCGGCGGTGAGGAAGTGGTGCGGTACTCCTTCACCGGGGCGGAGTTCAGCACCGAACGCGCCGTCATGCTCGGCGACTTCTACCTGAAGGACGTCTGGCGCTTCGCCGCCGTCGGCCAGGGTTTCGACGGGGGACTCGAAGCGCTCCTCAAGAACTTCGGCGGCGAGGTCCTGGAGGAGGAACCCGCCCCGGCGCCGCCGCAGCAGTCACAGGGCGGCGCGGCCCCCGGATTCGCACCGCCGCCCCAGGCCACCGGCCCCGCCCCGCAGTTCGGGGCTCCCGCGCAGGCTCCACAGCCCGCACCCTCCTTCGGGACGCCGGTGCCCTCACCTGCCCCGGCCGCCCCGCAGCACTACGCGCCGCCGCCGCAGGGTTCGACACCGCCTCCGGCCCCCGCGCCCAGCCCGCAGATCCACGCCGCGCCCACCATCGCCGCGCCGATGCACCTGCCGCCCGGCACGATCCCGCCGCCGCCCGCCCCGGCGCCGTACGGAGCGCCGTACCAGCAGCCGCACGGGCAGCAGCCGCAGTTCGGCCAGCAGCCCGGCCATATTCCGGGCCAGGTCCCGCCGCCGGGCGCCCCCGCCCCGTACGGTCAGCCGGCGCCCTATGGCCAGCCCGCTCCCCATGGGCAGCCGCAGGCCATGCCCCAGGCCGGCGGCGGCCTTCAGGCCGCGATCCAGATGTACAAGGAGCTGCCCACCGGCCAGCGCTGGACCTCGCAGAACAAGCACCTGGTCCGGGTCGACCTCGGTGCGGGCGGCCAGCCGGTCCTCGCCCGCCAGGGCAGCATGGTCATGTATCAGGGCAAGGTCGACTTCGGCTACAAGGGAGCCGGTTTCGCCGGCCGGATCGTCGGCGGTGCGACCGGCCAGGAAATGCAGTTGATGCGCTGCACCGGCCGCGGCCAGGTCTTCCTCGCCGAGAACAGCGCCTATCTGCACCCCATCGAGCTCCAGGGCGACGGCATCTGCGTCTCCGCCGAGAATGTCCTGGCCTTCGACGAGTCCCTCCAGTACGAGGTCCGCCGCATCGAAGGCCACGGCATTCCCGGCGGTGCCCTGTTCACCATGCTGTTCCAGGGCACCGGCACCGTCGTCGCGATGACCCACGGCACGCCGGTGGTGCTGCCGGTCACCCCGACCACGTTCGCCGACAGCGACGCGGTCGTCGCCTGGTCCGCCGCGTCCCAGGTGATCATTTCCAGCCAGGTCAGGATGCGCCGCAACGCCTATCCGGGAGACAGCGGCGAGTCCGTCAACCTCCAGTTCCGGGGCGCCCCCGGCAACTTCATCGTCGTCCAGCCGTACGAGGTCTGAGGGAGCCCGAAGAATGAACCAGCAACTCGCGGGCTATGCCCCCACCCCCGTCGCCGCCCGGATGGAGAACCACGGCAGCGCCATGCTCAAGGTGGCCATGGCCACCGGCCAGGACCTGTTCGCGCGGGTCGGCTCGATGGTCGCCTACGAGGGCTTCATCCAGTACGAGCCCAACCCGCCCGCCATGCGGCAGATGGCCCGGGACTGGATCACCGGCGAGGGCGCCCCGTTGATGAAGTGCACCGGCGACGGACTGCTCTACCTCGCCGACTACGGGGCCAACGTCGTGATCGTCAACCTCAACAATGACGCTCTCTCCGTCAACGGCACCAATGTGCTCGCCTTCGACGCGAGCCTCCAGTGGGGAGTCGAACGGGTCAAGGGGCTCGCCAAGTTCGCCGGCCAGGGCCTGTTCAACGTGAGGATCTCCGGCACCGGCTGGGTCGCGCTGACCTCGCGCGGAACCCCGGTCGTCGTCGACTGCGGCAGCGGCGAGGACGAGACGTACGTCGACCCGGACGCCCTTGTCGCCTGGTCCCCGAACCTGAAGGTGAAGGGCAAGCGCAGCTTCAAGGCGTCCTCGCTGATCGGCCGGGGCAGCGGAGAGGCGTACCAGATGGCCTTCTCGGGCCAGGGCATCGTCGTCGTACAGCCGAGTGAGGACAGCACGGACCGCCTGCGGGCCCGGGGCTAGGGGGAGAGACACCATGCAGAGCCCGCTTTTCAGCTACACCGAGCAGCAGTCCCAGGAGCGGTACACCGCACAGAACGCGCAACTGCTGCGAGCCGTGCTCACCGGCCACGACGACATCCTCGCCCGCAAGGGCTCGATGGTCGCCTACCAGGGGCTGATGGAGTTCGACGGCGAGTACCAGTCGCAGGGTCAGCAGCGCGCCCGCGCCCACACCGGTGAGGGTCTGGACCTGATGCGCGTCTCCGGACAGGGCACGGTCTACCTCGCCAACCTGGCCCAGCACGTCCACATCGTGGACGTCGACCGGGACGGCCTGACGGTCGACAGCGGCTACGTCCTGGCCATGGACTCATCGCTGCACTACGAAGTCGTCGCCGTGGACAGCCAGTACGGGATCTCCGGCACCGGCAAGTACCAGCTCAACATCACCGGCACCGGCAAGGTCGTCCTGATGACCTCGGGCCAGCCGCTGATGCTTCAGGTCACACCGGACAAATACGTGAACGCGGACGCGGACGCGATCGTCGCCTGGTCGACCTCGCTCCGGGTGCAGATGCAGGCGCAGACGCACTCCACGGGCGTGTGGCGGCGCCGCGGCAACACGGGCGAGGGCTGGGAACTGAGCTTCCTGGGGCAGGGTTTCGCCCTCGTGCAGCCGAGCGAGGTGCTGCCGCCGCAGAACGTGATGATCGGCCAGGGGCTGCGGGCCCAGTACGGGATGGGCCAGCAGGGCGCCCACGCGCAGAACCAGGGCAACGCCTGGAGCTAGCCTCCAGGGGCATGCGTAAGGGGCGCTCGCAATGGCGAACGCCCCTTACGCACAAGGCAGTTGGGGCCGAACCCGCAAGGCGTTGCCCCGGTCTCACCCGGCGGTCACAACCGGGCGCGAGCCGCCTCCACCAGGCGTACGACCGACTCGTCGGCCACCTTCGCGACCTCGTCGTAGTCGAACCAGCGCAGGTCCAGGGACTCGTCGCTGATCGCCTCGACGGCGCCGGCCGGGGCCAGCGCCGCGTACTGGACGTCCAGGTGCCAGTGGCAGGGCGGCGGAATGGCATGCCGGTCGAGCCGTACGGGACCGCCCGCGAGCAGCGTGAGACCGGCGATGCCCGACTCCTCCCGGGCCTCGCGCAGGGCCGCGACCGTCAGCGAGGTGTCCTCCAGCTCGCAGTGGCCACCCATCTGGAGCCACATGTTCAGCTTCTTGTGCAGGGTCAGCAGCACCCGGCCCCGCTCCCGGTCCACGACCAGCGCGCTCGCCGTGAGGTGACCGGCCTCGCAGGCTTTCCACATCCCGTCCGGGTGGGCCGAGAGATGGTCCAGATAGGTCTGGCGCAGCTCGGGCTGAGCCTCGTACGCCTTCAGTACGAGGACCGCGTCCTCATGCAGACTCACTTGCCCGAATCGCCCTTGTCGTCGCTGTCGGTGCTCTCGTCCGTCGAGCCCGCCTCGCCCGGCTTGTCCTTCTTCAGCGACGGGCCGCTCTGCTCGGCGGCCTCGCCCAGCATCTTGTCCAGCTCGGAGAAGTCGAGGTGCTCGCGGTGCACGAAGCCGTCCGGGTCGTCCAGGTCGGAGGCGGTCGGCAGCATGTCCGGGTGCTCCCACAGGTCGTCCCGGCCGTCCACCCCGCGCGCGTCGGTGAGCGAGGCCCACAGGCGCGAGGCGTCGCGCAGTCGGCGCGGCCGCAGCTCCAGACCGATCAGTGTGGCGAAGGTCTGCTCCGCCGGACCGCCGGTCGCCCGGCGCCTGCGCAGCATCTCGCGCAGCGCGTCCGCCGAGGTCAGCCGGGGCTTGGCGGCCTCGTGGACCACCGCGTCCACCCAGCCCTCGACCAGCGCGAGCGCAGTCTCCAGGCGGGCCAGCGCGGCCTTCTGCTCAGGGGTGTCCTCCGGCTGGAACATGCCCTGCTGGAGCGCCTCCTGCAACTGCTCGGGGTTCGACACGTCCAGCTGGCCGACGGCGTCCTCCAGCTTGGCCGTGTCGACGGTGATGCCGCGCGCATAGCCCTCGACCGCACCGAACAGATGCGAGCGCAGCCACGGCACATGGGCGAAGAGCCGCTGGTGGGCGGCCTCGCGCAGCGCCAGGTAGAGGCGGATCTCGTCCTTGGGGACGCCCAGGTCCTTGCCGAACGCCTCGATGTTCAGCGGAAGGAGCGCGGCCTTGCCCGCCGGGCCGAGCGGCAGCCCGATGTCCGTCGAGCCGACGACCTCGCCCGCGAGCACGCCCACGGCCTGCCCGATCTGCTGGCCGAACATGGCGCCGCCCATGGATCGCATCATGCCGATCAGCGGGCCCGCCATGGCCTGCATCTCCTCGGGCAGGACGCCGCCCATGGCCGCGCCGACGCGCTCGGCGACCGGGTCGACCAGTTCCTTCCAGGCGGGCTGGGTGGCTTCGACCCACTCCGCGCGGCTCCACGCCACGGCGGTGGTGGAGCCCGACGGCAGCGACGTCGCGTCGTCGAGCCACAGGTCGGCCAGGCGCACGGCCTCCTCGACGGCGGCGCGCTCGGCGGGGCCGACGCTCTCGTCCTTGGTGCCGTCGGCGGTGCCCTGCGCGACCGTCTGGCGGGCGATCTGCTTGGCCATGTCCCAGTTCACGGGACCGCCCTCGTAGCTGAGCATCTGACCGAGCTGCTGGAAGGCGGCGCCCAGGTCGTTCGGGTTCATCGAACCGAACATCGCGGCGAACGGGTTGTCCCCGCCACCGGCGCCCGGGAACCCGAAGGGGTTACCGCCCTGGCCGCCGGCACCCTGGCCACCTCCGGCAGGGTCCTTCTTCTTGCCGTCGCCGTTCTCCGGCTCCTCCGGCGGAAGGCCGAATCCGAATGGGGTGTCACTCACGGGTTTCCTCGGCTCGTTAGGCCGCCGGCTCCTGCCGACGGCGGCTGCCCGACAACACCACCAGCGTAGACATCCGAACCGGAAAAGGGCTCGGTGCTCCGCCGCCTCGCGGCCTGCGGCAGGATGGACGCCACCTGGTACGCACGCGTCATTAACGTACGTACTGAAGACAACCGCTGGAGACGCCCGGTGAGTTCCCCAGATCCGCAGGTTCGCGCAGCGCGAAACCTCTCAACCTCAACATCGCGCGGTCCCGTCGTCGCCGTGACCGGTGCCGCGTCCGGGATCGGCGCCCTGCTGACCGCGCGGCTCGCCGCGTCCGACGAGGTCAAGCAGGTCATCGCCATCGACGAGCGCCGTGGCGAGGTCTCCGAGGCGACCTGGCACATCCTGGACGTACGCGACCCGGCGATCGCCGAGAAGCTGCGGGGCGCGGACGTCGTCGTGCACTTGGCGCTCGACCTCGACCTGGAGACCGATTCCGCGGCCCGCACGGCGTACAACGTGCGCGGCACCCAGACGGTGCTGACCGCCGCGGCCGCCGCGGGCGTCCACCGGGTGGTTCTCTGCACCTCGGCGATGGTCTACGGGGCGCTGCCCGACAACGACATCCCGCTCTCCGAGGACGCCGAGCTGCGGGCCACCGCCGAGGCGACCGGCGTCGGCGACCTGCTGGAGATCGAGCGGCTGGGGCGGCGCGCGCCCCGCGCCCACCCCGGTCTGAACGTCACGGTGGTAAGGCCCGCCGTCTTGGTGGGCGGTACTGACACCGCGCTGACCCGGTACTTCGAGTCCCCGCGCCTCCTGGTGGTTGCCGGATCCCGTCCGACCTGGCAGTTCTGCCACGTCGAGGACTTGTGCAGCGCCCTGGAGTACGCGGCCCTGGAGAAGGTCGAGGGCGAGTTCGCGGTCGGCTGCGACGGATGGCTCGAACAGGAGGAGGTGGAGGAGTTCAGCGGCATCCGCCGCATGGAGCTGCCCTCCGCGGTGGCCCTGGGCGCCGCGGCCCGGCTGCACCGGATCGGCCTCACACCGTCTCCCGCGGGGGACCTCGCCTACACGATGCACCCGTGGGTGGTCAGTGTCGGGCGGCTGCACGACGCGGGCTGGCGGCCGCGCTGGACCAACGAGGAAGTGCTCGCCGAACTCCTCGAAGAGGCCGCGGGCCGGCACACCGTCGCGGGCCGTCGGCTCGGCCGCAAGGACGCCACCGCCGCCGGGGCCGCGGGCGCGACCGTCGCGCTGCTCGGTGCCGCCGCAGTGGTGCGCAGGGCCCGCAAGCGGCGGGGGCTGTAGGACCGTCCTACGGAGGGTCGTGGCACCCCGTCGGAAGAGCCATTTCGGGATGTCGGTGCCGTGCGGCACGATGGAACCATGGCACGCACGTACCCCGAGCACCCCGGCGAGCAGCCGGCGCAGGACCCCATCCGGCTCCTGGCGATCCGTGACACCCCGCTCTCCGTGGACGAGGTCTTCGCCGCCGCGGGGGACTCCGCGGCGGGCGGCACCACGCTCTTCGTCGGCACCGTGCGCAATCACGACGGCGGTTCGGACGTCGACAGGCTGGGGTACTCCTGCCACCCCTCCGCGGAGGCGGAGATGCGCCGGATCGCCGAGAAGGTCATCGCCGAGTACCCGGTCCGCGCGCTGGCCGCCGTCCACCGTGTGGGGGAACTGGAGGTCGGCGATATCGCGGTCGTCGTGGCGGTGTCCTGCCCGCACCGCGGGGAGGCCTTCGAGGCCTGCCGCAAGCTCATCGACGCCCTCAAGCACGAGGTCCCCATCTGGAAGCACCAGCACTTCTCGGACGGGACAGAAGAATGGGTCGGCGCGTAGCGCCGTCACCTGGGGGTGGTGGTCGGGCGACGGGAGGGCGGGTCGGCGCGTAGCGCCGTCACCTGGGGGTGGTGGTCGGGCGACGGGAGGGCGGGTCGGCGCGTAGCGCCGTCACCTGGGGGTCCACGCTGCCCCGCTGGGCCGCCCGGTGGATCTGAAACCCCGTCGGACGGCATGCGCCCCGATTTGCGTAACCGCCCCCCTGGCGTGAGCGTTGAACTCGCAGATGACTAATCTGCTGATCTGTCAGTTGCGGTCGCTCATTGGGGACGGGAGGTCGGAATGGCTGCACTCGCTTGGCTGCTGATTCCGCTTTTCGCTGCTGTCGGCGCGGCGATATGGGCGAGCTGGGCCGCCCGTAATCGTACGTCCGGCGATGTAGCTGAACTCACCGGATACAGCCGGTTCCGTGAAGCGATGGAGAAATCCCATTCCGGATCCGACGCCGTCTGAGCGTTCCTGACCGGCGCCGAGCGCCTCAGGTACGTGCGCGGTCGCCAACGGGCCCCGTACGGACCGGCCCCAGGGGTGGGCGCACAGACCGGTCCCGTACTGTCGTTCCATGCCACGCCGCACCGCGACGATGCTCGCCTCCACCCTCGTCCTGATCGCGCTGCTCTGCGCCGGGGTGCTCATCACAGTGCCGTACGCCGAGATGTCTCCCGGGCCCACCGTGAACACGCTCGGCGACTCCGGTGGCGAGCCGGTGCTGCAGATCTCCGGCCACAAGACGTACCCGACGACCGGGCACCTCAACATGACGACGGTCCGGGTCACTGGTGCGGACTACCGGATGAACCTGGTCGAGGCCGTGTACGGCTGGCTGGCACACGACAGCGTCGTCGTTCCGCACGACACGCTCTACCCGGACGGCAAGACCGACGAGCAGTCCAACCAGGAGAACGCCGAGGAGTTCAGCCAGTCCCAGGAGAGCGCGAAGGTCGCGGCCCTGAACGAGCTGGCCATCCCGGTGAAGAGCTGGGTCATCGTCTCCTCGGTCGTCAAGGGCAGCCCTGCCGAGGGCAAGTTGCACGCCGGTGACGCGATCAAGGCCGTCGACGGCACCACGGTCACCAAGCCCGCCGATGTCGCGGCCCTGGTCACCAAGCACAAGCCCGGCCAGAACGTGGTCTTCACGGTCGTCCCGGCCAAGCAGGCGGAGGTCGCCAAGAAGGCGGGCACGGCGCCCGAGGGCGGCGAGAAGCTCACCATCACCACGGAGAAGGCCACTGACGGCGACCGGGCGATCGTCGGCATCCAGGCCGGGACCGACCACGCCTTCCCGTTCTCCGTCGACATCAAGCTGGCGGACGTCGGCGGCCCCAGCGCCGGCCTGATGTTCTCCCTCGGCATCGTCGACAAGCTGACCCCCCAGGATCTGACCGGCGGGAAGTTCGTCGCCGGCACCGGCACCATCGACGACTCCGGCAAGGTCGGCCCGATCGGCGGTATCGAGATGAAGCTGATCGGCGCTCGCCAGGCGGGGGCCCGCTATTTCCTGACGCCGAACGACAACTGTGCGGCCGCCGCGGCGGACATTCCGTCGGGCCTCACCCTGGTGAAGGTCGACACCATCCACGACGCCCGGCAGTCCCTGGACAAGATCCGCACGGGGGACACGGCCGGACTGCCGAACTGCTCGGCCAAGTGAGGCCGCCGACGCCGGCCGCGTCCCCGCGCCGCCGTTAGGCGAAGGTCGCGGCCAGTGCCTCGGCGAGGCCCGGGACCAGGTCGGGGCCGGTCAGGACCTCTGTCGGGGAATCCTTCTCGCGCAGCCGGATCGCCGACTCGCGGGCTCCGCCGCGCAGCACCGCCACCGTCATCCGGACCTCCTGGCGGTCGGGATGGGCGGCCACCCACTTGGCGAGCTCCTTGTCGCCGAGGCCTTCGGGCACGGAGGTCTCGGCGGACGGCGGCAGCATCATGCGCTCCACCGTGAGCGCGCAGCCAGCCACCGAGTCGGGCCACGCGATGGTGCCGAGGAACTTGTCCAGCGGCTTGTTGCGCGGGATCTCCTCCTGCTCGATCGGGGTCAGCCCGGAGACCTGGGCGTCGTCGGCAGGGGAGACCAGACCGGGCGCCTGGGCACGGAGCTTCGCGGTGTCGACGAGCGCGAAAAGGCGGGCCGGCTTGTCCCAGCCGAGGCCGGATGCGTACTCGTCGATTTCGAGCACCGCGCGGGTGAGCGGGCTGGCGGCCATCGGGGGACCGGAGGGGGAAACGTTGGACATGGACAACATCCTGCCCTCTTTCACCCCCCGATCGGGAACTGAGTAAAGCCTCAGTAAGTTGCATGAGTGGGCTCTACGATCGCGGGGCCCGCCCATACGACAGCGAACTTCGAGGTGCGCACCTTGGCTTTCCAGATGCCGGACCGCGGCTCAGGCCCGTCCGGGCCACGGATCAGAGTCGGCCGGCCGTCCCGCCGGGTCCGGACCCTGCTGATGACACTGGGCATTCTGGCCGTGCTCGCCATGGCCTTCGCCATGTTCGCCGGGTTCTGGACCGACTGGCTCTGGTATCGCTCGGTCCATTATTCGTCGGTCTTCACCACTCAGCTGTGGACCAAGATCGGGTTGTTCTGCGTCTTCGGACTGCTGATGGCCTTCGCCGTCGGCCTGAACATCTGGCTGGCGCACCGCTTGCGGCCGCCGCTCAGCGCGATGTCCCTGGAGCAGCAGAGCCTGGACCGCTACCGGATGGGCATCGCGCCGTACAAGAAGTGGATGCTGCTCGGGATCACCGCGCTCGTCGGGCTCATCGCCGGCGCCTCCGCCTCCGGTCAGTGGCGCACCTGGCTGATGTGGGTCAACGGAGTGCCGTTCGGTCAGAAGGACCCCCAGTTCAAGCTGGACGTGTCCTTCTACGCCTTCGACCTGCCGTGGTACCGCTTCATGCTCGGCTTCGGTTTCGCCGCGGCCGTCCTTTCGCTCATCGCCGCCGCCCTCACGCACTACCTGTACGGCGGTCTGCGCGTCACCAGCCCCGGCGCGCGCGCCACCGGCGCCGCCACCGGTCACCTCTCGGTGCTGCTCGGCGTGTTCGTGCTGCTGAAGGCCGTGGCGTACTGGCTGGACCGGTACGGCCTCGCGGTGAAGTCCAGCGACTTCAAGGCGACCAACAACTGGACGGGCCTGCGGTACGTCGACGCCAACGCCTATCTGCCGGCGAAGACGATCCTGTTCTGCATCGCGGTCATCTGTGCCGTGCTGTTCTTCGCGACCCTGTGGCGCCGCACCTGGCAGCTGCCCGTCATCGGCTTCGGCCTGATGGTGCTCTCGGCGATCCTGATCGGCGGGCTCTACCCGGCGATCGTGCAGAAGTTCCAGGTCCAGCCGAACGAGCAGGCCAAGGAAGCGCCGTACATCCAGAAGAACATCGATGCCACCCGCAAGGCCTACGGCATCGACACCGCGGATGTGACGGACTACAAGGGCACCACCGACGCCAAGGACAACCCGAAGCTGCGCTCGGCGGCCGACACGGCGGCCAGCTACCGGCTCATCGACCCCAACGTCGTCTCGCCCGCCTTCCAGCAGCTCCAGCAGGAGCGCAAGTACTACCAGTTCCCCTCGACGCTGGATGTGGACCGCTACACGGGCAGCGACGGCAAGGAGCAGGACACCGTCATCGGGCTGCGCGAGCTCAACCTCAAGGGCATCGACAAGCGCAACTGGATCAACGACCACTTCACCTACACCCACGGCTTCGGCGCGATCGCGGCCAAGGGCACCAGCGTGGACGTCAACGGAGCGCCCGACTTCACCGAGTCCGGGCTGCCCACCACCGGCCAGCTCGCCTCCGGCTACGAGCAGCGCATCTACTACGGCGAGAAGACCGATCAGTACTCGATCGTCGGCGGGCCCCAGAAGGAGCTCGACTACGAGAGCGAGGGCAAGGGCCAGGAGACGACGAGCTTCGCCGGCAAGGGCGGGGTCAGCCTCTCCAACCCCTTCAACCGCGCCGCGTACGCCGTCACGTTGAGCGAGCCGCAGATCCTCTACTCGGGGGCCATCGGCAAGGGCTCGAAGATCCTCTACAACCGCACCCCGAAGGAGCGCGTCGAGGCGGTCGCGCCCTGGCTGACCATCGACGGCGACGCCTACCCGGCGGTCGTGGGCAAGCACATCCAGTGGGTGGTCGACGCGTATACGACGACCAACGGCTACCCCTACGCCTCGCGCACCACGCTCGGTGAGACCACCACCGACTCGCTGACCGACAACCAGCGCGCGGTGATGGCGCAGCAGAACCAGGTCAACTACATCCGCAACTCGGTGAAGGCGACCGTCGACGCGTACGACGGCACAGTCACGCTGTACCAGTGGGACGACAAGGACCCGGTCCTCAAGACCTGGATGAAGGCGTTCCCCGGCACCGTGAAGGCCAAGTCCGCGATCCCCGCGGATCTGCTGGCCCACCTGCGGTACCCGCAGGACATGTTCAAGGTCCAGCGCGAGCTGCTGACCCGCTACCACGTCACCAACCCCGCGCAGTTCTACAGCGGCAGTGACGCCTGGCAGGTTCCGGACGACCCGACCAACAAGGACAACAGCGCGGTCCCGCCGTACTACCTGTCCATGAAGATGCCGGGTGCCGAGGCCGAGGGGAAGAAGTTCTCGCTCACGACGACGTTCACGCCCAACGGCCGGCCCAACCTGGGCGGGTTCATGGCGATCGACGCCGACGCCGCGAGCAAGGACTACGGCAAGATCAGACTGCTCAGGGTCACCGACAACGTGCAGGGCCCGCAGCAGGTGCAGAGCAAGCTGAACGGTCTGCCCGAAGTAGCCGAGTTCGTAAGGAACTTGAGAGGCACCGACTCCGAGATCGACTACGGCAATCTGCTCACCGTGCCGCTCGGCGGAGGCTTCCTCTACATCGAGCCGGTGTACGCACGCGGTGGCAGCGCCAACTACCCGCTCCTGAAGAAGGTCGGCGTCTCCTACGGCGACAAGACCGTCTTCAAGGACAATCTGGCGGACGCGCTCAGCGCGGTCTTCGGCGCGGACGGGGCGACACCACCGCCCACGACCCCACCACCGACCACCACACCCCCGGCCACCGGGAACGCCACCGTGGACCAGGCGATCAAGAACGCCCAGAAGGCCTACGACGACGGCCAGAAGGCGCTCGGATCGGGTGACTGGAAGGCGTACGGCGATGCCCAGAAGGCGCTCCAGGACGCCCTGAAGCAGGCCGCCGACGCGGAGGCGAAGGCGACCAAACCCCAGAGCTGACCTGGTCAGAGGGCCACCCCGCGCCGTGGTAGCGTTGTGTTTACCGACGCGGGGTGGAGCAGCTCGGTAGCTCGCTGGGCTCATAACCCAGAGGTCGCAGGTTCAAATCCTGTCCCCGCTACTCACTGACGAGGGCCCGGATCCTTTCAAGGATCCGGGCCCTCGTCGCGTCCGACCTCCGGCCGACCCGGAGCTGTCCGGTTGCCGCTGCCGCCCGTGGCTGGAACCGACCGGTGTGAAAACTGCTCTAGCCGGGGGGAGTTGGGTACAAGGGGTTTGGCTTGTCTCTCTGTGGGCATGTCGACAAAACGCTGAAGTGACCTCACTGGCTGCGGTATACCAGGTGTACGGCGGTTGCGGGTGGTGCGACGATGGTATTTATGGGGGACAGGGCAACTCTGTTGGAGACAGGGCGGTTTGTGCAGACACGCTCCGATGAGGACGCTGACACCGCTGACGCCGAGACCGAGGCGCGGCACCGGCGTGCCGCCGACCGCGGCGACGCCGAGTCGATGAGCGTCCTCGGCTCCCTGCTGCTGCGCCGCGGTGACCTCGACGGCGCCGAGCACTATCTGCGGGGTGCCACCGCGGTGGGCGACCGGGCCGCCGCCAACAACCTGGGCGTGCTGCTCCACCAGCGCGGCTACGCGGACGAGGCGGCCGGCTGGTGGCGCATCGCCGCCGTCGCCGGATCCGCCGCCGCCGCGCACGCGCTGGGCCGGCACTACCGCGAGCGCGGCGACGAGCCGGCCGCCGAGTACTGGCTGCGCCAGTCCGCCGAACAGGGCCACGCGCTCGGTGCGTACGCCCTCGCCGACCTCCTGGAGCACCGCAGCGACGTGGGCGCGGAGCGCTGGCTGCGCGCCGCAGCCGAACAGGGCCACCGCGAGGCGGCCTACCGCCTGGCCCGCCTCCTTGACCGCCGTACGGACGCGGAGGGGAGCGGCGAGGGCCCCGGTGACATCGCTGTCGCGGAGGCGGGCGAGGGTGAGGGGGCGGGCGAGGAGGCCGAACCCTGGTACCGGCAGGCCGCCGCCCGCGGCCACCGCCGGGCCGCGCTGCACCTCGGCGCGATCCTGGAGAAGCGCGGCGACCTCAAGGAGGCGGGCCGCTGGTACCTGACCTCCGCCAAGGACGGCGAGGCGAAGGCCGCCTGCGCCCTCGGCTTTCTGCTGCGCGATGCGGGCGACGAGGAGAGCGCCGCCGTGTGGTGGCTGCGCGCCGCCCAGGACGGCGACGGCAACGCCGCCAACGCGCTGGGTGCCCTGCACGCCGCGCGCGGTGAGCAGCAGACCGCTGAGCGCTGGTACCGGGCCGCGATGAGCGCCGGAGACGTGAACGGGGCGTACAACCTCGGCCTGCTCTGCGCCGCCCAGAACCGGACGGCCCAGGCCGAGCAGTGGTACCGCAGGGCCGCCTACGCCGGGCACCGCGAGGCCGCCAACGCGCTGGCCATCCTGCTGCTCCAGGCCGGCGACGCGACCGGCGCCGAGCCCTGGTTCTCCAAGGCCGCCGAAGCGGGCAGCGTGGACGCCGCGTTCAATCTCGGCATCCTCTTCGCGAGCCGCGACGACGACCGTACGGCCCTGAAGTGGTACGAGCGGGCCGCGGCCGCCGGGCACACCGACGCGGCGCTCCAAGTCGGCATCGCGCTGCTGCGCGACGGCGAGGAGCACGCCGCCGAGCGGCACCTGCGGTGCGCGGCCGGCGGCGGCAGCTCGGAGGCCGCCTTCCGCCTCGCCACCCTGCTCGACGCACGGCAGCCGCCGCCGGGGCCGCCCGCGCTGGGCGAGCCGATGGCCGAGAAGACCGAGTGCGAGGAGTGGTACGAGCGGGCCGCGCAGCAGGGCCACCGCCGGGCCCAGGTCCGGGTCGGCATGCTCGCCGCAGCCCGGGGCGACCTGGAGGCGGCCGCGCGCTGGTACGGGGAGGCCGCCGAGGCGGGCAGTCGCAATGGCGCCTTCAACCTCGGGCTGCTGCTCGCCCGCGAGGGCCGCGAGCGCGAGGCCGCCCTGTGGTGGGCTCGCGCCGCCCACGCCGGACACGGCCGGGCCGCGCTGCGTCTCGCCCTGCTCGCCGCCCGCCACGGCGAGCTGACCGAGGGGCAGCGCTGGTGCGCGAAGGCGGTGGAGCTGGGCCCCGCGGAGGTCGCCGAACGGGCGGCGCGGCTGCGTGAGGCGCTGCACCAGGAACTCACGGCCTGACGGTCCGGCGGGTTCGGGGCGGCCGGGAAGGGATTTGCACTGGTCCACACGGTCCCGTAAGGTTGGGTTCACCGACGCGGGGTGGAGCAGCTCGGTAGCTCGCTGGGCTCATAACCCAGAGGTCGCAGGTTCAAATCCTGTCCCCGCTACTTGAAGACTGAGGCCCGAATCCTTTGGGGGATTCGGGCCTCAGTCGTGTCAGCTCGAACGTGTCAGCTCGATCAGTGTCATGAAAGAAGCCCTCCGGCGAGTGCCGGAGGGCTTCGGTGTGTCCGGTGGTGCTCAGGCCGCCGCGCAGTTGGGGCAGGTGCCCCGGTAGGTGACCTCGACGGCCGAGACCGTGAAGCCGAAGCGTTCGGTGTCGGGGAGGTCGGCCAGCGGGTTGCCCTGCGGGTGGACGTCGCGGATCGCGCCGCACTGGGCGCACACCAGGTGGTGGTGCGGGCGGTGCGCGTTCGGGTCGTAGCGCTTGGCGCGGCGGTCCGTGGACACCTCAAGGATCTCGCCGAGGGTCACCAGCTCGCCCAGGGTGTTGTACACCGTCGCCCGGGAGATCTCGGGCAGTCGCTCCACCGCTCGCGCGTGCACCTCGTCAGCCGTCAGGTGTACGTGGTCGCCGTCCAGGACCTCGGCCACGACGCGTCGCTGTGCGGTCATGCGCCAGCCGCGTCCGCGCAGTCGCTCCAACAGGTCACTCATGGACACCAGCCTAACAGGGGAGGGGGCCCAGTCCCGAACGGGTGTGGGTTTGGATCGTTGCTTGACTTAGACATTGTCCATTGTAGGATCGGGACCAGTAAACGCCCAGGACAGGACTTTGCAGGAAATGACGCAGGAGGCGCACGTGACGCAGGGACCGCTCACCACGGAGGCCGGCGCGCCGGTGGCCGACAATCAGAACAGCGAGACCGCGGGCGTCGGCGGCCCGGTCCTGATCCAGGACCAGTCGCTCCTGGAGAAGCTCGCCCACTTCAACCGCGAGCGCATCCCGGAGCGCATCGTCCACGCGCGCGGTGCGGGTGCGTACGGCACCTTCACCCTCACTCGGGACGTCTCGCGGTGGACGCGTGCCAAGTTCCTCTCCGAGGTCGGCAAGCAGACCGAGACCTTCCTGCGCTTCTCCACCGTGGCCGGCAACCTCGGCTCCGCCGACGCCGTGCGCGACCCCCGCGGCTTCGCGCTGAAGTTCTACACGGAGGAGGGGAACTACGACCTGGTCGGGAACAACACCCCCGTCTTCTTCATCAAGGACGCCATCAAGTTCCCCGACTTCATCCACACCCAGAAGCGCGACCCGT
Source organism: Streptomyces sp. NBC_01431 (assembly GCF_036231355.1). Lineage (NCBI taxonomy): Bacteria > Bacillati > Actinomycetota > Actinomycetes > Kitasatosporales > Streptomycetaceae > Streptomyces > Streptomyces sp. NBC_01431. The sequence continues at coordinate 2,893,355 of NZ_CP109496.1, read as the reverse complement.
ACACCGGCAGCCAGGAGGCTGACAACGTATGGGACTTCTGGGGGCTTTCGCCCGAGTCCACCCACCAGGTGACCTGGCTGTTCGGTGACCGTGGCATCCCGGCCACGCTGCGCCACATGAACGGGTACGGCTCGCACACCTACCAGTGGAACAACGAGGCCGGCGAGGTCTTCTGGGTCAAGTACCACTTCAAGACCGACCAGGGCATCAAGAACCTGACCCAGGCCGAGGCCAACCGGCTCGCCGGCGAGGACCCCGACAGCCACCAGCGCGACCTTCGCGAAGCCATCGAGCGAGGTGACTTCCCGTCGTGGACCGTGCAGGTGCAGATCATGCCGGCGGCCGACGCGGCGACCTACCGCTTCAACCCGTTCGACCTCACCAAGGTGTGGCCGCACGAGGACTACCCGCCGATCGAGATCGGCAAGCTGGAGCTCAACCGCAACCCGGAGAACATCTTCGCCGAGGTCGAGCAGTCCATCTTCAGCCCGGCGCACTTCGTGCCCGGTATCGGCCCCTCCCCGGACAAGATGCTCCAGGGCCGCCTCTTCGCGTACGGCGACGCGCACCGCTACCGCGTCGGCATCAACGCCGACCATCTGCCGGTGAACCGCCCGCACGCGACCGAGGCGCGCACCAACTCCCGTGACGGCTACCTGTACGACGGCCGCCACAAGGGCGCGAAGAACTACGAGCCGAACAGCTTCGGCGGCCCGTTCCAGAGCGACCGCCCGATGTGGCAGCCGACCCCGGTCTCCGGAGTCACCGGCAACAGCGCGGCGCCCGTGCACGCCGAGGACAACGACTTCGTACAGGCGGGGAACCTCTACCGGCTGTACTCGGAGGAGGAGAAGACCCGTCTGATCGACAATCTGGCGGGCTTCATCGCCAAGGTTTCGCGCGACGACATCGCAGAGCGCGCGATCAACAACTTCCGCCAGGCGGACGGTGACTTCGGCAAGCGGCTCGAAGCCGCGGTCCAGGCCCTTCGCGGCTGACGGACCGCTCGCCGAGGACGGAAGGCCGGATTCCCCAAGGGGGGCCGGCCTTCTGGCGTTCAGTTGGCCATCGCGGCCTCGTGCCGGGCGGGGGCCCAGCAGCGGATGATGTCCCGTACCGAGACGACGCCGACCGGGCCGTCGCCGTCGAGCACGATCAGGTGCCGGAAGCCGCCGTGCGCCATCGCCTCGGCGGCCGCCTGAAGGGTCCAGGACGGCGCCGCGAAGACGACGTCGGTGGTGGTGTGGGTATTGGCCGTCTCGTGATCGGGGTTCTGGCCCAGGCCGATGGAGTTGAGGATGTCGCGCTCGGTGAGGATGCCGAGGCCGCTGGTGTCGGGGTCGAGGACGATGGCCGAGCCGACCCGGCGGGCGGACATCAGGCGGGCCGCCTGACGGAGGGTGTGTGTGGGTCCGATGGTGAGGACCATCGTGCTCATGGCGTCTCGGACGAGCATGGACGGAGCCACCTCCTTGGTGAATTACGGTCCCGGGGCGATCCAGCGTGGTCCGCTCAGGAATGAATTCACAAGTTCACAAGTGGGGGGACTCCTAGAGTCGCATCCGGACCGGCCGTCAACAAGGGGCGGGTAGAGGTCAGCCGAGGGGCGCGTAAAAGTACGACTCACGCCTCTCGTGCATCTCAGCTCCGCCGTGCATCTCAGCCCCGCCGCGAGCCGCGGCCCCCACCGGGCGCCCCTGCCGTGGTGGCTACGCGCCGCCGCCGTCCCCGAGGTAGCCGAGCAGCTCTTCGTGGAGCAGGCCGTTGGAGGCCGCAGCGTTGCCGCTGTGCGGGCCCGGCCGGCCGTCGAGGCCGGTGAACGTGCCGCCCGCCTCCTGGACCACGATCACGTTCGCCGCCATGTCCCACATGGACAGCTCCGGCTCCGCGCAGAAGTCCACCGACCCCTCGGCGACCATCATGTACGGCCAGAAGTCGCCGTACGCCCGGGTGCGCCAGCACTCGCGGGTCAGGTCCAGGAAGTCGTCCAGCTTGCCCCGCTCCTCCCAGCCGCTCAGCGAGGAGTACGAGAACGACGCGTCGGCCAGCTTGGACACGCTGGAGACCTTGAGCCGGGTCGCCGAGGTCAGACTGCGGCCGGTGAACGCGCCGTGGCCCTTCGCCGCCCACCAGCGCCGGTTCAGCGCGGGCGCCGAGACCACGCCGACCACCGGCTGGAAGCCGCCCTCGCCCGCCTCCATCAGGGAGATCAGGGTCGCCCACACCGGCACGCCCCGGACGTAGTTCTTGGTGCCGTCGATCGGGTCGACCACCCAGCGGCGCGGCCCGGTGCCCTCCAGGCCGAACTCCTCGCCGAGGATCGCGTCCCGCGGCCGGGCCCGTTGCAGATGACCCCGGATGAGCTCCTCGGCCGCCTTGTCGGCCTCGCTCACCGGCGTCATGTCCGGCTTGGTCTCGACCTTGAGGTCGAGGGCCTTGAACCGGTCCATGGTGGCCGCGTCGGCGGCGTCCGCGAGGACGTGGGCGAGACGCAGATCATCGTGATAGTCGGGCATGGCCACCACGGTAGCGATCGTCCGCGGTACGGACCACAGCGCCCGCCTCGCAAAACCGTCCGGGTGACCGCGATCCGGAGCCCTTGACAGTGCCCCCGAGCGCGTCAACTCTGAACTCGGAACCACCGGACGCCCCCGGGGAGCGGCCATGTCCACAGCGCGGGAAGCCCTACTGGACGCCGCTCTGTCGGCACTCGCGGGGCTGCCGTGGTCAGGGGTGCGGATGGTGGACGTGGCGTTGGCCGCCGGGGTCTCGCGGCAGACCCTCTACAACGAGTTCGGAAGCAAGGACGGTCTGGCCCGCGCGCTCGTGCGCCGGGAGGCCGATGTTTATCTGCGGGGCGTCGACAGAGTGCTCGCCGAGCGCCCCCAAGCATCTCCGACAGGCTCCGATGCAGGGGGAACCCCCATCCAAGCATCTCCGACAGGCTCCGATGCAGGGGGAACCCCCATCCAAGCATCTCCGACAGGCTCCGATGCAGGGGGAACCCCCATCCAAGCATCTCCGACAGGCTCCGATGCAGGGGGAACCCCCATCGACCCCACCGACCGCCTCGTCCACATCGCCGAGTGGACCGTCGGCGCGGCCCGTTCCAGTGCCCTCGTGCGGGCTCTGCTCACGGGCTGCTGGAGCGAGCGGCTCCCGGCGCCCTCGCGCCGCACGACCGCCACCGTGTCCCCGGTGCCCGCCCAGCGCCGCGCGGATGCCGGGGTGCCGGGCCCCGCCGAGCTGCTGGCCGCCGTACGGGACCGGGCGTGCGCGGCACTGGAGAAGGAGGTGCCGGGCGCGGACCCGGCGGAGCTGTGGCGGTTCTGCGAGACGGCGGTGCGGCTCGGGCTCTCCTACGTCGTGGCCCGCGCGGGCACGGCCGAGGGGCCCTCGGCCCATATCCGCGCGGTCCTCGCCGTCGTCCCCGTACGCCCAACGGGCCGCACCTGAGCGCTACTTGACCCAGCCGACCTTGGTGTAGTCAGTGGCTCCGAGGCCGAACGCGCCGAAGTTCGCCAGGCCCTTGCGGACCGCGTCGATCTCCGGGCGCTGATACAGCTCGATGGAGTGGCCGAGCTTCCAGATCTGCTGGTCGGCCTCGTTGTAGAGCTTGATCGACTCCGCCTTGTCGGTGGTCTCGCCCGCCTTGGTCAGCAGGGCGTCGATCTCGGGTGAGCCGACCGAGCCGAAGTTCTGGAAGAGGTTCTTGCCCTGGGGCTGCCGGAACGTCGGCGTCAGCATCGTCTGGTAGACGGCGTCGACGTTGCGGAAGCTGACGAGGTCGAAGTTGCCGGTGTTGACGAACTTGGGGAAGTAGTCGTTGGCCGGGACCTTCTTGATGTTGACCTTCACGCCGACGGCGGTGAGCTGCTGCTGGACCAGTTCGGCCTGGTCGGTCTGGGCCGAGGTGCCGCCCGCGCTCAGCGTGTAGTCGAGGCTGAGCTCCTTGCCGTCCTTGGTGCGCGTCCTGCCCTCGCCCGGACTCTTCCAGCCCGCCTCGTCCAGGAGCTTGTTCGCCTTCGCGGGGTCGTACGTGTCGAACTCGCTGGAGTTGTCCTGGTACCCCGCCTGGTTCGGCATGAAGAAGTGGTTGTTCAGCGGGGCCAGTTGGAAGGAGAGGTCCTTGGCGAAGCTCGCGTTGATGCCCTTGCGGTCGACGGCCGCCTGTACGGCGTTGCGCACCTTGACGTCCTGGAGCGGGCCGTGACCGCCGTTGAGGGTGATGTGCACCTCGTCCCAGCGGGCGCCGCGCCGGATGTCGGTGGTGGGGTCCTTCGCCAGCCGCTTGTAGTCCTCGGGCAGCAGCGCGGGCGCCTCGTCGACCTCCTTGTTGAGGTACGCCTCGGTCTTGGCGGCGCTGTCGAGGACCCGGTAGACGATCGTGTCCAGCTTGGGCTTCGGGCCCCACCAGGCGGGGTCCGGCACCAGCGTGACGGTCTGCGCGGTCTTGTCGTACGTGCCCACCTTGAAGGCGCCGGCGGTGGCCGCCGCCTTCTGCGACCAGCCCTTGTTGAACTTCTCCGGGGTGTCGATGTACGCGGCCGGGTACAGCGGATCGAAGAGGCGCTGCCAGTCGGCGTACGCCTTGGCGAAGGTGACCTTCACGCCGTGCTCGTCGGCGCCCTGCTCGACCTTGGACACCTGGTCGTAGCCGGAGGTGTCGACGGCTTCGTACGCCGGGTTCGAGCCGTTCAGCGCCTTCCACTGCGCCTCGAAGTCCTTCCAGCTCAGCGGTGTTCCGTCCGACCACTTGGCCTTCGGGTTGAGCTGGTACTCGACCACCTGCGGGCTGGTGGAGACGACCTTCGCCGAGACGAGGTAGCTCGGGTTGAGGCGCTGGACGCCCTTGGCGTCGGGGTCGAACAGGTCCGGCATGACGGCCATGATCAGGTCCTGGGCGTCGCCCTGCTGGCCGTCCACCTGGTTGATGTTGTACTGCGTGATCCACTGGTCGATGCCGAACCGCAGCGACCCGCCCTGCTTGAGGTCCGCCACCGGCCGGGCGTTGATGTTCTGCCCGTCGGCCTGCGGGGCGGCCTGCTTCTTCGCGGAGTTGTCGTCCTTGCCGGAGGAACCGCAGCCGGACACCACCACAGTGGCCGACAGGGCCGCGGCGATGGCGATGACGGTGGATCTGCGCATCGGAATACTTCCTCCGGTTCTGGGCGGCCTGATCGAGGCCGCAGCTTGCGCCGACGGTAGGGCGATCACACAGGTTGCTGCGAGGGGTGCCGGAATGCCGACATACTTTCTTAGCATGTCCGCAACAAACAAGGGCCAAGCTGGATCAACAAGCCGACGTACTGGACCGATTGAGCCTGCCGCGGCCGTGATCCCCTGACGATCCACTGCGGAGGACCAACGCCCGTGGCCGCCTTCCTGGCGAAGCGACTCGGCTACTACGCCGCGCTGTTGCTCGCCGCCGTCTGCCTGTCCTATCTGCTCGCCTCGTACGCCCTGGATCCGCGCGCGTACTACGAGGGGCGCCAACCCCCCTTGTCCGCGGCCTCCGTCGACCACCACCTCACGGCGCTCGGGGTCAACGACCACACCCCACTGCTCTCCCGCTTCGCCACCTGGGCCGGGCACGCGCTGCGCGGCGACCTCGGGCAGACCATCGACGGGACGTCGGTGGGCGCCGAGTTCGGGCGCCGGATCGGGGTGAGCCTTCGACTGCTGCTGCTCGGCACGATCGCCGGAACCGTGATCGGGGTGCTCGCGGGCGCCTGGACGGCGGTGCGCCAGTACCGGCTCTCCGACCGGGTCGTGACCCTGGCGTCCTTCGCCCTGCTCTCAACTCCCGTGTTCCTGCTGGCCGTTCTGCTCAAGATCGGCGCCATCTGGTTCAACCAGAAGACCGGCACCGAGGCCATCCAGTTCACCGGTGAGAGCACTCCGGGCGTGAACTCCGGTTTCTGGGCGGTGTTCAAGGACAGAGGCGTCCACCTCCTGCTCCCGACCATCTCCATCGGCCTCGGCACCATCGCGAGCTACAGCCGCTACCAGCGCTCCACCATGCTCGACGTGCTCGGCTCCGACTACCTGCGCACGGCCGCCGCCAAGGGGCTCGCGCGGCGCACCGTCCTGCTCAGGCACGGCCTGCGCACGGCCCTCATCCCCATGTCGACGTACTTCAGCTACGGCTTCCTCGCCCTGTTCACCGGCGCCACCTTCACCGAGACGATCTTCGGCTGGCACGGCATGGGCGAGTGGTTCATCTCCTCCATCGGCAAGAACGACGTCAACTCGGTGGTCGCCGTCAACGTGTTCGCCGCCGTGACCGTGCTCCTGTCCGGCTTCCTCGCGGATGCGCTGCACGCCGCGCTCGACCCGCGCATCCGCAACGCCTAGGAGTACGCCGACCATGACCGCCGTCATCGAAAGCGCCCTCGGCGCCGAACCCGCCCCCCGCCCGGCCGGCCGGGCCACCGTCGTGCTCCGCCGGTTCATCCGCAACCGCGGCGCGCTGGCCGGCGCGGTGCTCCTCCTCCTGCTCTTCCTGCTGGCCTTCGCCGGGCCGCTGATCAGCCCCTGGGACTACACCCACATCGACTACACCGCGCTGCGCGGGGCGCCGAGCGCCGACCACTGGTGGGGCACCAACCGCATCGGCCAGGACGTCTTCGCGCAGACCGTGCGCGGACTCCAGAAGTCGCTGCTCATCGGCCTGCTCGTGGCCCTGTTCTCCACCGTGCTTGCCTCGCTGGTGGGTGCCTGTGCCGGGTACTTCGGGGGATGGCCGGACCGGATCCTGATGTTCCTGGTCGACCTGCTCCTCGTCTTCCCCTCGTTCCTGATCATCGCGATCATCTCGCCGCGGCTGCGCGGCGGCGGCTGGTTCGCGTTCGTCGGGCTGCTCGCCGTGTTCGGCTGGATGATCACCGCGCGGGTGGTGCGCTCGATGACGCTCTCCCTCAAGGAGCGCGAATTCGTCCGGGCCGCCGTCTTCATGGGAGTGGGCCCCTTCCGGATCATCTGGCGGCACATCATCCCCAACCTCGCCTCCTTCCTCATCATCGACGCGACGATCGCGGTCGGCGGCGCCGTGATGAGCGAGACGGCACTGTCCTACTTCGGGTTCGGCGTGCAGTCACCGGACGTCTCGCTCGGCACGCTGATCGCGAGCAGCACCGGGGCGGCCGTCACCTACCCCTGGATGTTCTTCTTCGCGGCCGGACTGCTGATCGTGTTCGTACTGGCGGTGAACCTGGTGGGGGACGGGCTGCGGGACGCGCTCGATCCGACAACCCGCCGCAAGCGCAAGGGAGTTGAGCGATGAGCGCCGAAGTCCTCACGGTGCGGGACCTGGCGGTCGACTTCGACGGGGTGCCCGCCGTGCGCGGGGTGAGCTTCTCGCTGGCCCGCGGCGAAGTCCTGGGCCTGGTCGGCGAGTCGGGCTCGGGGAAGTCCGCCACCGCGCTCGCGATGCTCGGCCTGCTCCCCTCGAACGCGACGGTACGGGGCTCGGTGCGGCTGGGCTCGACCGAGCTGGTCGGCGCCTTTGACCGGCAGCTCTCGACGGTGCGGGGCAACCGGATCGGCATGGTGTTCCAGGACCCGCTCTCCGCGTTCACGCCGGTGTACCGGATCGGCGACCAGATAGCGGAGGCCGTCCGCGCGCACCAGGACGTCTCCCGCGAGCGGGCGCGGGCACGGGCCGTGGAACTGCTCGACCTGGTCGGCATACCGGAGCCGGACGTACGGGCCTCGGCCTTCCCGCACGAGTTCTCGGGCGGGATGCGGCAGCGGGCCATGATCGCGATGGCGATGGCCAACGACCCCGACGTGCTGCTCGCCGACGAGCCGACCACGGCACTGGACGTGACCATCCAGGCCCAGGTCCTCGACGTCCTGCGCACCGCCCAGCGCGAGACCGGGGCGGCGATGGTCCTGGTCAGCCACGACCTCGGGGTGATCGCGGGGGTGGCCGACCGGGTGGCGGTGATGTACGCGGGCCGGGTGGTGGAAACGGCCCCGGTGGACGCGCTGTTCGCGCAACCCGCGATGCCGTACACGATGGGGCTGATCGGCGCGGTGCCGCGGCTGGACTCGGCGGGAGGCGCGCTGGTCCCGATCCCGGGCTCGCCGCCGGCGGCGGGCGGCGTCGTGGACGGCTGTGCCTTCGCACCGAGGTGCCCGCTGGCAGAAGCCCGTTGCACGCAGGCGGTGCCGCCGCTTCGGAGCGTGCTCCGCGGGGTGGAACCCGATGGCCTCGGCGGAAATCAGGTCCGCGCCTCGGCTGAGGAGGGGGCGGAGCCCCCTGGGGGCGTGGGGCACCTTGCCGCGTGCGTGAGGGCGGCGGAGATCGCCGAACAGGGGCTCGGGGTCCTCGACGTGTACCCCGTACCGGAGATACCCGTACCCGCCCAACGCGCCGCGGGCGACCCGGTGTTGAAGGTCGACGGCCTCATCAAAACCTTCCCCGTGCTGAAGGGCGGAGCCTTCAAACGACGGGTGGGCACCGTGCACGCCGTCGACGGCGTCGACCTCGCCATCCGCGCCGGGGAGACACTCGCGCTGGTCGGGGAGTCGGGATCGGGCAAGTCCACCACCCTGTTCGAGCTGCTGAGCCTCGAACGCCCCGAGGGCGGTGCGATCGAGCTGTTCGGGAAGGCGCCCGCGGGGCTCGGCACATCCGAACGGCGAGCGCTGCGCGGCCAGATGCAGATCGTGTTCCAGGACCCGATGGCCAGCCTCGACCCCCGGATGCCCATCGGCGACATCATCGTCGAGCCGCTGCGCGCCCAGGGAGGCGACCGGGCGAGCGCGGCGCGCCGGATTCCCGCGCTGCTCGAACAGGTCGGGCTCGACCCGGCCGCCGCCGACCGCTTCCCGCACGAGTTCTCCGGCGGGCAGCGCCAGCGGATCGGCATCGCCCGCGCCCTGTCGGTCGAGCCGAAGCTCCTCGTCCTGGACGAACCCGTATCGGCACTGGACGTGTCCGTGCAGGCCGGGGTGCTCAACCTGCTGCGCCGTCTCAAGTCCGAACTGGGTCTCGCCTACCTCTTCGTCTCGCACGACCTGTCCGTCGTACGGCACATCGCGGACCGGGTGAGCGTCGTCTACCTGGGCCGGACCGTCGAGGCCGGCACCGTCGAGGACGTCTTCGAACGCCCCCGCCACCCCTACACCCAGGCCCTGCTCTCCGCCGTACCGCTGCCGGATCCGGAACGCGAGCGCGAACGGCAGCGCGGCCGCATCCTGCTCGCCGGCGACCCGCCGAGCCCCACCCGCCGCTACGAGGGCTGCCGCTTCCGGGGCCGCTGCCCGGTGTACGCACAGCTGGAGGCGGAACAGCGCGAGCGCTGCGCGGCCGAGGACCCGCGGCCCACCGCGCACGGCGCCGACCATGTGGCGGCCTGTCACTTCCCGCGCGTGCGAGAGGTCGTCTGAGGTGCCCGCGGGCCCCGGGCTCAGTGCGCCGAGCCGGAGATCTGGAGGCCGATCACGCCCACGATCACCAGGGAGATCGACACCAGCTTCAGGGTCGAGACCACGTCCCCGAGGAAGACCATGCCGTAGACCGCGGTCCCGGCGGCCCCGATGCCCGTCCACACCGCGTACGCCGGGCCCACGTCCAGCTTCCGCAGCGAGAGGGTGAGCAGTCCGAACGAACCGAGCGCGAACGCGGCGAAGGCGATCGTCGGCCACAGCCGGGTGAAACCGTGCGACAGCTTCAGACAGACGGCGAAGCCCGTTTCGAGGATTCCCGCCACCACGACCAGCAGCCACGCCATGTCCAGGGCCTCCCACAACGCATCGTCGTCACTGACTGCATGGTCAACGCTTGGTGCGATTATGCAATGGGCGCTTGGGGCCTGCCCCCGGAAACCGCGGGCTCCGCGCGGCGGACCACGGCGTCAGTCGCCCTCGCGCCGCTCCCGTGTCGAGAGCAGCCGGCGCAGCGAGTAGAGCCGTGCCGGATCGGCGTGGCCGTCCGCCACCCACTGGTCGAGCGCGCACTCGGCCTCGTCGTGGCTGCACGCGCGCGGACAGTTCTCGGTGCCGGGTACGAGGTCGGGGAAAGCCAGGATCACGCGGGACGGGTCGACGTGGTGGAGGCCGAAGGACCGTACGCCCGGGGTGTCGATGACCCAGCCGCCGTCCGCGCTGTCCAGGGGCAGCGCCAGTGCCGAGGTGGTGGTGTGGCGGCCGCGTCCGGTGACCGCGTTCACATGGCCGGTGATGCGCCGCTGGGCCTCCGGGACCAGCGCGTTGACCAGGGTCGTCTTGCCGACGCCTGAATGACCGACGAACGCGGTTACCCGGCCGTGCAGTTGCTCGCGCACCCGGTCCGCCGCGTTGCCCTCGTACAGCTCCTCGCGTGAAGTGACCACGAACGGGACACCCAACGCGCCGTACATCTCCAGGAGTTCGTTGGCCGGGGCGAGGTCCGACTTCGTCAGGACCAGGAGCGGTTCCAGGCCGCCGTCGTACGCCGCCACCAGGCAGCGGTCGATGAGGCGGGGGCGCGGCTCGGGGTCGGCGAGGGCGGTGACGATGGCGAGCTGGTCGGCGTTGGCGACGACCACGCGCTCGTACGGGTCGTCGTCGTCGGCCGTGCGCCGCAGGACCGAGGTGCGCTTGCCGATCCGTACGATCCGCGCGAGCGTGTCCTTCTTGCCGGTCAGATCGCCGACGATGTCGACCCGGTCGCCCACCACCGCCGCCTTGCGGCCCAGTTCGCGGGCCTTCATGGCGTGGATCGTGCGGTCCCCGACCAGGCAGGTCAGCCGCCCGCGGTCGACGGTGAGGACCATGCCCTCGGCGGCGTCCTCGTGCTTGGGGCGGATGCTGGTGCGGGGGCGGTTGCCCTTGGGGTTGGGGCGGACGCGGATGTCGTCCTCGTCCGGGTTCTTGCCGTAGCGGCGCATGATCGTCAGGCTCCGCTCAGTTTCCGGACCCTGCCAGCATGGAAGTCCACATGTCCGGGAAGTCGGGCAGCGTCTTGGCGGTGGTCGCCACGTTCTCGATCTGTACGCCCTTGACGGCGAGACCGATGATCGCGCCGGCCGTGGCCATCCGGTGGTCGTCGTAGGTGTGGAAGATCCCGCCGTGCAGCGGGCGCGGCCTGATGTGCAGACCGTCCGCGGTCTCCGTCACGTCGCCGCCGAGCTCGTTGATCTCCTTGGTGAGCGCGGCCAGCCGGTCCGTCTCGTGCAGCCGCAGGTGCGCGACGCCGCGCAACGTGGACGGGGAGTCGGCGAGGGCCGCGACGGCCGCGATGCCGGGGGTCAGCTCGCCGACCTCACTCAGGTCCACGTCGATGCCGTGGATCTTGCCGGAGCCGGTGAACACCAGCCCGCGGTCGGCCAGTTGGCAGCTGCCGCCCATTTCCGTGAAGATCTCGCGCAGCTGGTCGCCGGGCTGGGTGGTGCGGATCGGCCAGTCGGGGATGACCACGGTGCCGCCCGTGACGAGGGCCGCGGCGAGGAACGGCTGGGCGTTGGAGAGGTCCGGCTCGACGGTCAGGTCGCGGCCGAGCAGCGCGGAGTGCGAGACCCGCCACATGTTCGGCTCGCCGCCCGTCTCCGGCTCGTCCACCTGGGCGCCCACGCAGCGCAGCATGTCGACCGTCATCCGGATGTGCGGCATCGACGGCAGGGTGGCCCCGACGTGGCGCACCTCCACGCCCTGGTTGAAGCGCGGTGCGGAGAGCAGCAGCGCGGAGACGAACTGGGAGGAGGACGAGGCGTCGATCGTGACCCGGCCGCCTTCGAGGGCGCCCGCGCCGTGCACGGTCATCGGGAGCGCGCCGCGGTTGTCGTCGTCGATGCGGGCGCCGAGCGCGCGCAGACCGTTGATCACGCCGCCGAGCGGGCGCTCGTAGGAACGCGGATCGCCGTCGAAGCGGATCGGGCCGTCGGCCAGGGCCGCGACCGGGGGCAGGAAGCGCATGACCGTACCGGCGTTGCCGACGTCGACCGTGGCCGGGCCGTGCAGACCGGCCGGGATCACCCGCCAGGCCTCGCCCGAGCCGTCCGGGCCCACGCCCTCCTCGATGCCGACGCCGAGCGTGCGCAGCGCCTCCGCCATCAGCAGGGTGTCGCGGGAGCGCAGGGGGCGGCGCAGCCAGCCGGGCTCGGCGGCGAGCGCGGCCAGCACGAGTCCGCGGTTGGTGACCGATTTCGATCCGGGCACGGAGACCGTCGCATCGACGGTTCCGCTCGCGAGGGGGGCGGGCCAGAGGGCGGGATGCACGGGCGTTTCGGTCATGGTGCTCACTTTAGTGGGGACGCCACCTACAGGCCGAGCAGCCAGCGACCACCGCCGATCAGCGAACAGACAGAAACGGCGTGGAAAAGGAAGAGCCAGAGCGCTGGTGGTACGTGGGTGAGCCGGGCGAGCTGGTCGGCGTCGGAGTCGCCGTCGTTGTACCGCCGCCGCTTGCGCTGTAGCTCGAACGCCGGGCGCACGCCGCCGAGCAGCAGGAACCACACGGCCGTGTAGGCGAACGCCGACTGGACGTCGGGGCCGGTCAGCCAGGAGATCAGCAGGAAGGCGGCGCCGGTCACCACGACGGTGAGCACCCCGTACGCGTTGCGGATCATCACCAGCATCGCGAGCAGCAGGGCCGTCGCCAGCCACAGCAGGAGCGTGACGTGGTGGGCGGCGAGCAGCCAGGCTCCGCCGAGGCCCAGCAGCGGCGGCGCGGTGTAGCCGGCGGCCGCGGTGAGGATCATCCCCAGGCCGTACGGCTTGCCCCGGCTCACGGTGAGACCACTGGTGTCGGAGTGCAGCCGGATGCCGTCGAGACGGCGGCCGGAGACCAGCGCCACCAGACCGTGGCCGCCCTCGTGGGCGATGGTGATGGCGTTGCGGGAGACCCGCCACAGGCTGTGCGGGACGACGACGGCGAGCGCGGCTATGCCCGTGGCGACGACCAGCCACTGGGCGGGCGCGCTCTGGGTGCCGAAGAGCTGGAAGTCTTGCAGCGCGGACATTTCTGGGACGGCTCCTCACGGGGTGGTGGCGCCGTGGCAGTGTGGCACCTATGTGCGGTAGGTATGCAGCGAGTCGCAGGCCCGAGGATCTCGCAGGAATCTTTGAGGTCGAGATGGGGGTCCCCTCCGGTCGAGCGGGATCGGGAGATCCGGCGCAGCCGCTGGAGCCCGACTGGAACGTGGCCCCGACCAAAGAGGTCTACGTCGTCCTGGAGCGCCCTCTCAAAGACGCCGACGACCCCCGTCCGGTTCGTCAGCTGCGCAAGCTGAAGTGGGGACTCGTCCCGTCCTGGGCCAAGTCGCCCGAGGGCGCGGCCCGGATGATCAACGCCCGCGCGGAGACCGTCCACGAGAAGCCGTCGTTCAAGAAGGCCTTCGCGGCCCGCCGCTGCATCCTCCCGGCCGACGGCTACTACGAGTGGGTCACCGGCGCCGGCGAGCGCGACCTGGAGGTCGAGGGGAAGAAGAAGCGGCCGCGCAAGCAGCCGTACTTCGTCACCCCGGCCGACGGCTCGGTCTTCGCGATGGCCGGTCTGTACGAGTTCTGGCGCGACCGCACACTTCCGGACGATCACCCCTCGGCCTGGTGGGCGACCTGCTCGGTGGTCACCACCGAGGCGGACCCGGGACCGCTGGGCATCGCCCCGGCCGAGGGCCCCCGCTCGCTGGCCGACATCCACCCGCGGATGCCGCTGATGCTCACGCCGGACCGCTGGTCGTCCTGGCTCGACCCGTCCCGTACGGACGTGGCGGAACTGCGCGGCCTGCTCGTGCCGCCGCCGGGCGGCCTGTTGCGGGCCTACCCGGTGTCGACGGCGGTCAGCAACGTTCGCAACAACGGGCCCGAACTCCTGAAGGAACTGGAGGGGCCCGAGGAGGGCACGCTGTTCTGAGCGAGGGCCGTGGCGGTGCTCATGTCCTGCGTCCCCGGCGCCGGGCCTGACGGCAGGATGGCCCCGTGACCAACAGCGAGATCGTCCAGACGGGTGCCGGGGACGCGCGGATCACCTGGCACCCCGCGAAGAAGGCCCGGCTCGTCCTGGCCGTGAGCCACGGCGCGGGCGGCGGCATCGAGGCCCGCGACCTCCAGGCGCTGGCCCTGGCCCTGCCGCCGCTCGGGGTGAGCGTGGCCCTGGTGGAGCAGCCCTGGCGGGTGGCGGGCAAGAAGGTGGCGCCGGCGCCCAGGACGCTGGACACCGGATGGCGCGAGCTGTGGCCGTCCGTGGCGAAGCAGGGCCCGCCGGTCGTCGCGGGCGGCCGCAGCGCCGGAGCGAGGGTGGCCTGCCGCACGGCGGCCGAGCTCGGCGCGGTAGCGGTCCTCGCGCTCAGCTTCCCGCTGCACCCGCCGGGCCGACCGGAGAAGTCCAGGGCGGACGAACTGCTGGGCGCGGGCGTGCCCACCCTCGTCGTGCAGGGCGGCAGCGACCCGTTCGGCAGACCCGCCGAGTTCCCCGCGCCGGACGCCTTCCCCGACGGGGCCTACGAACTGGTGGAAGTGCCGTTCGCGGACCACGGGTTCGCCGTCCCCAAACGGGCCCCCCTCACCCAGGAGGACGCGCTCGCGGTGATCACCGACGCGGCCGGTGCCTGGCTCGGCGCGCTGCCCCACTGACACCGGGAATGCCCGCCGAGGGGCCACTGTTATGGCGGACGTAGGGATACGCAGACCTGTTGTGGAGAGGGAGTCCGTCGTATGGGTTCGACCATCTGCCCCAGTCGCAAGACCGCCGCTGACCTGGAGTGGACGGTGCTCTCCGCGGCCGGAACCGCTCCTATTCGAGCGGCGGGCGGACCGGGTCGTCGTCTATCCTCCGATTCGAGCGGGTCCGCTTTCGGTCCCGCCGTACCGTTCGAGGAGGTGGGTCCGGTCACAGGGACCGACGACGGCCACGTGGAAGAGACCACCGCCGAGCGCAACGCGCGCTTCGAGCGGGATGCCCTCGGCTACCTCGACCAGATGTACTCGGCCGCGCTGCGCATGACGCGCAATCCGGCCGATGCGGAAGACCTGGTGCAGGAGACGTATGCCAAGGCGTACGGGTCCTTCCACCAGTTCCGCGAGGGCACCAACCTGAAGGCTTGGCTCTACCGGATCCTCACCAACACCTTCATCAACTCCTACCGCAAGAAGCAGCGCGAACCCCAGCGCAGCGCAGCGGAGGAGATCGAGGACTGGCAGCTCGCGCGTGCCGAGTCGCACATGTCGACGGGGCTGCGCTCCGCCGAGTCGCAGGCGCTCGACCACCTGCCCGACTCGGACGTGAAGTCGGCCCTGCAGGCCATCCCGGAAGAGTTCCGCATCGCCGTGTATCTCGCGGACGTAGAGGGCTTTGCGTACAAGGAGATCGCGGACATCATGGGTACACCCATCGGTACAGTGATGTCCCGGCTGCACCGGGGCCGCCGCCAACTGCGCGGAATGCTGGAGGACTACGCCCGGGACCGCGGGCTCGTCCCGGCGGGCGCCGGCGAGTCGGACGAAGCGAAAGGCTCGGGCTCATGAGCTGCGGAGAGCCGCACGAGACGGACTGCTCTGAGGTCCTGGACCATCTCTATGAGTTCCTCGACCACGAGATGCCCGACAGCGACTGCAACAAGTTCGAGGTGCACTTCGAGGAGTGCTCGCCCTGTCTGGAGAAGTACGGCCTGGAGCAGGCCGTGAAGAAGCTGGTGAAGCGCTGCTGCGGTTCGGACGACGTGCCGAGCGACCTGCGCTCCAAGGTGATGGGTCGCATCGACCTGATCCGCTCCGGCCAGGCCGTCCCCGAGCAGGACATCGTCACCGGCGAGGTGCCCACTCTCGACCGGGAGTGAACAAGGCGTTGGATCAAGGGAGTTGAGAGCGGTCCCGGCAGGCAGCCGGGGCCGCTCTCGTGCGTCGCCCGAGGTCACCCGATGGTGCTAATCCCGGTGGCCCGAACCCCCTCATTACGACCATCGACCTGACCGCCGTCCCGTGCGGGCCTATTCTCCGGAGCCTGGAGGGGAAGGGGGTGCCATGGCCGGACCAGCGGGTCCTGTGAGCCTTCCGGTGGCGGCGCGCGCCGTCGTGGCGGCCACCGTCGCGGGCGCCCTCGCCTGCGCACTGCCCGTGCTCCACGGCCCCACCCCCTGGGCCGCCGTCGCCCTCCTCGCCGGCCTGTACGCGCTGTGCGAATGGCCCGCCCGCTGCCCCGTGCTGGCCGGCCGGGTGGCCGTGCCGATCGCCTCCGGCTCCTTCTTCCCCGTACTGCTCGCCGCCGCCTTCCTGCTCCCGCCGTACGCGGCGGCGCTCACCGCGGTGCCCGGGGCGCTCATCTCCTACGCCGAGGAACAACCGCGCGCGGTGCGCCGCCTGTGGCGGGCGGCCCAGCTGGCCATCGCGGTCTCGGCGGCGGCGACTGCCCACGTGCTGCTCGGCGGACGGGCCGCGCTCGGCGGGAGCGGCCCGGCGACGCTCCCCGACTTTCCCTACGTGCTGCTGCCCGCCGGGGCCGCGGCCCTGGTCTTCTGCCTGGTCCTGACCGCCCTCGACGGACTCATCCGGGCCACCGCCGAACGGCTGCCCGCCCGCACCGCATGGCGCGGGATCCTGCTTCGCTCGCTCGCCCCGCACTGTGTGCACGGCCTCGCGGGGCTGATGATGGCGGTGCTCTGGCGCAGCCCGTTCGGACCGCCCGCCGCGCTGTTCGTGCTGCTGCCCATGTACATCTCCTGCTGGGTCTTCGCCCAGTACCACCGCGAGCACGCCGCCCACCAGGCCACCATCCGCGCCCTCGTCCAGGCCGTCGACATCAAGGACAGGTACACCCGCGGCCACAGCGAACGGGTCGGCCGGGCCTCGGAGATGATCGCGCGCGAACTCGGCATGGCGGAAGGGAGGTTGGACGTCCTGCGGTTCGCCGGGATCCTGCACGACGTGGGCAAGCTCGGGGTGCCCACCCGGGTGCTCAGGAAGGACGGCCCGCTCACACCCGAGGAGCGGGCGGTCATCGAACTGCATCCCGAGTACGGCCACGAGATGGTGCGGGGCATCGGCTTCCTCGGCGAGGCCCGCGCGGCGATCCTGCACCACCACGAGCGGCTCGACGGGAGCGGGTACCCCTACGGCCTGGCCGGCACCCAGATCCCCGAGGCAGCCCGGGTCGTGGCGGTGGCCGACGCGTTCGACGCGATGACGTCGACGCGGTCCTACCGCCGGGCGCGGCCCGTCGCGGCCGCGGTCGCCGAACTGGAGCGGTGTGCGGGGGAGCAGTTCGATCCGTTGATGGTGCGGGCCCTTGTGCGGGCACTCTCCCGGTACGGGTGGCACGTGGAGGTCACCGCGGACGAGGCGGGGGCCGCCGGTGCGCGAGGAAACGTGCCGCCTGGGGCGGGCCCCATCCCCACCCCGCCCCTTCCCGACCCGGGGCTCCGCGCCACCGCGCCCCTTCCCGACCCGGGGCTCCGCCCCAGACCCCGCCCCTCGAACGCCAAGGGGGCTTGAATTGGTCACCGCGCTCTACTCCCTGGCCGGCACCCTCACCCTCTGGGCCCTGGGTGCCACCCTGCGCGGTGGGCTGGTGGAGCCCGGGGTCGCGATGGCCTTCGGAGGGCTCATCGTCGTGGGGGAGCTGACCCGCTGGGGGGCGGGGGAGGGGGAGCGGGAGCCCGCGCCGCTCGCCTCGGCGGGGGCGCTGGCCTACGCGCTGCTCGGGGCGAACGCCGGCCACCCCACCCGGCACGGGGTGCTCCAGGTGATCGCGGTCGTGGTGGCCGCGGCCCTCGTCGGCTCCGTACCGCACGTGGCCGTCGGGCGCGGGCCGAGCCCGGACCAGGCGGCCCGGCGGGTGCTCACCGTCGCGTTCGCCGCCGTCTGTTTTCAGCCGCTGTACAACGCGGGGCTCCTGGACCGCTGGTTCGGGCACGGACCGTACTTCGCCCTCGTGCTCCTGCTGCTGCTCGTGCTGACCGCACTGTGTGACGCCGTGGTGGCCGCGCTGCTGGTGCACGCCCGCACTCCCTACCGGTACGGGCCGCTGCTGCGCGACGAGCTGCGCGGGCTGCTCGGGATCGGCTCCGCCGTGTGCGCGACCGGCGCCGTGATCGCGCTCGCGGTCGCCGTGGCGGGGCTGTGGGCGCTGCCCGTGTTCTGCGTGCCGCTGCTCCTGGCCCAGCTGGCCTTCCGGCGGTATGCCGCGGTGCGCACCACCTATCGCCAGACCATCACCTCACTGGCCCGCGCCACCGAGGTCGCCGGGTACACCCAGCCCGGCCACGCCCGCCGGGTCGCCGCGCTCAGCCGGGCCGTCGGGCGCGAGCTGGGCCTGTGCGAGCCCGAGCTGACCGTCCTTGAGTACGCGGCCCTCATGCACGACATCGGGCAGCTGTCCCTGCTCGACGCGGTGCCCGCCGGTGCCACCGCCCCGCTGCCCGCCGCCGAGCAGCGCCGGATCGCGCTCCTGGGGGGAGCCGTGGTACGACAGACCGGGGTGCCCGCGGGCGTGGCGGTGATCGTCGAGCGGCAGGCAGACCCCTGGCGGGAGCAGCCGCTGCCCGCCCGGATCGTCCGCGCGGTCAACGCGTACGACGATCTCGCAGGAGGCTCCACAGCCCCCGGCAGCTCATTGAACGCACTCGAACAGCTGCGGCTCGGCACCGGCCGCGACTACCACCCGCAGGTGGTGGAATCCCTGGCACGCATCCTCGCCCGAGGCAGTCTGACCCCGGTGCCACCTGGGTAACCCAGGAGTAATGAGCGGCCTTCCGGCTGGGCATGGTTGGATGCGAAAGAACCCAGAAAACTGGGCGACCGTAAGACCGACCCGCTAGTCGGGGCCGGTCTGGGCAGGCGGGAATCGTGAGGATCTTCGGCAAGGGACGGCACCGGCCCTCCGCCTCGTGGCGGCAGGCCACAGACCGTGCGTTCACGCTGATCGGTGACGGCAGGTACGAGGACGCCGGAGCGCTTCTGACGCGCGCCGCGGACCTGGAGCCCTGGCTGTCCGAGTCCTGGTTCAACCTGGCGCTGCTGCACAAGTTCCGGCACGACTGGGAGCAGGCGCGGGCCGCCGGGCTGCGTGCCGTCGCACTGATCGACAAGGAGACCGGCGCCCCCGACTGGTGGAACGTCGGCATCGCGGCGACCGCCCTCCAGGACTGGCCACTGGCCCGCCGCGCCTGGCAGGCGTACGGGCTGAAGGTCCCGGGCGAGGCCACCGGCAGCGGTGAACCGGTCGGCATGGAGCTCGGCAGCGCCGCCGTGCGCCTGTCTCCGGAGGGCGAGGCCGAGGTGGTGTGGGGCCGCCGGCTCGACCCCGCGCGGATGGAGGTCCTGTCCATTCCGCTGCCGTCCTCGGGCCGCCGCTGGGGCGAGGTGGTGCTGCACGACGGCGTACCGCACGGCGAACGCACCGTCGCCGCCGGCCCGTCCTTCCCGGTCTTCGACGAGATCGAGCTGTGGGCCCCCTCGCCCGTGCCGACCTGGGTGGTCCTGCTGGAGGCGGCCACCGAGGCCGACCGGGACGCCCTGGAGCGGCTCGCCGCCGACGCGGGCTTCGCCGCCGAGGACTGGTCCTCCTCCGTGCGCCTGCTGTGCCGGGCCTGCTCCGAATCGCAGATGCCCAGCGACGAGGGCGACGGCGAGCACCTCGACCCGCACGACCACAGCGAGCCCGGCCACCCCGGCCCGCTCGGCCACCGCACCTCCGGCGACCTGTGGGTCCCCGAACGCGAATGCGGCATCGCGGCCCCCGCCGGCCTGGTGCGGGGCCTGCTCGACGGCTGGGTCGCCGACAACCCGGACAGCCGGGAGTGGCGGGATCTAGAAGAAGTCTGCTGAGCCGGGCCTTAGGCTGTACGGGATCGGAATCGGGTTTTTGAGGAAGGCTTACGGCGGACATGGCGCAGCAGGAGACGGACCAGCAGGTCGAGAACGACGGGTTCGTCGTGGACACGGAGGACTGCGAGGCGCGCGAGCTGGCCTTCCGCGAGCGCGGCACCGCCCGCCCGATCACGGTGGTCGGCAACCCGGTGCTCCACAAGGAGTGCAAGGACGTCACCGAGTTCGACGGTGAGCTGGCCAAGCTGATCGACGACATGTTCGCCAGCCAGAAGGCGGCGGAGGGCGTGGGCCTGGCCGCCAACCAGATCGGGGTCGACCTCAAGGTCTTCGTCTACGACTGCATGGACGACGAGGGCGTCCGGCACGTCGGCGTCGTCTGCAACCCGGTCCTCCAAGAGCTCCCGGCCGAGCTGCGCGTCCTGGACGAGTCCAACGAGGGCTGCCTGTCGGTGCCGACCGCCTACGCGGAGCTGGCCCGCCCCGACTACGCGGAGGTCAGCGGCCAGGACGCCGAGGGCAACCCGATCAAGGTGCGCGGCACGGGCTACTTCGCGCGCTGCCTCCAGCACGAGACCGACCAC
Source organism: Streptomyces sp. NBC_01431 (assembly GCF_036231355.1). Classification (NCBI taxonomy): domain Bacteria; kingdom Bacillati; phylum Actinomycetota; class Actinomycetes; order Kitasatosporales; family Streptomycetaceae; genus Streptomyces; species Streptomyces sp. NBC_01431. Next base: position 2,873,022 of record NZ_CP109496.1, on the reverse strand, counting down.
CTCTACGGCTACCTGTACATCGACCGCCTGTCCAAGCGCGACCGCAAGGACGCGCTGAAGCAGATGGCGGAGGGTACGGCTCGCTACGAGGTCGTGCCGAACGCCTGATCCCGGTCACCCGGAAGCGCGTGAAGAGGCCCAGCACCGTGGCGGTGCCGGGCCCCTTCCATGTTCTCGCGGACTAGAAGTCCTCGTCGAAGCCCACCGAGCCCTCGACCGCCACCTGGTAGGCGGACGGCCGGCGCTCGAAGAAGTTCGTCAATTCCTGGACGCCCTGGAGCTCCATGAACGAGAACGGGTTCTGCGAGCCGTACACCGGGGCGAAGCCCAGGCGCGTCAGGCGCTGGTCGGCGACGCACTCCAGGTACTCGCGCATCGACTCGGTGTTCATGCCGGGCAGGCCGTCACCGCACAGGTCGCGGCCGAACTGGAGCTCCGCCTCCACCGCTTCCTTCATCATGTCGGTGATCTGCTCCTTGAGCAGATCGTCGAAGAGCTCCGGCTCCTCCTTGCGGACGGTGTCCACGACCTCGAACGCGAAGTTCATGTGCATCGTCTCGTCGCGGAACACCCAGTTGGTGCCGGTGGCCAGACCGTGCAGCAGGCCCCGGCTGCGGAACCAGTACACGTACGCGAAGGCGCCGTAGAAGAACAGCCCCTCGATGCACGCGGCGAAGCAGATCAGATTGAGCAGGAACCGGCGGCGGTCGGCCTGGGTCTCCAGGCGTTCCAGCTTCTCGACCTCGTTGATCCACTTGAAGCAGAACTGCGCCTTCTCGCGGATCGAGGGGATCTCCTCGACCGCGTCGAACGCGGCCGCGCGGTCGTCCGGGTCGGGCAGGTAGGTGTCGAGCAGCGTCAGATAGAACTGGACGTGCACGGCCTCCTCGAAGAGCTGACGGCTCAAGTAGAGCCGCGCTTCAGGGGAGTTGATGTGCTTGTAGAGCGTGAGGACGAGATTGTTCGAGACGATCGAGTCCCCGGTGGCGAAGAACGCCACTAGGCGGCCGATCATGTGCTGCTCACCCGGCGTGAGCTTCGCGAGGTCGGCGACGTCGGAGTGGAGGTCGACCTCCTCGACGGTCCAGGTGTTCTTGATCGCGTCCCGGTAGCGCTCGTAGAAGTCCGGGTAGCGCATCGGACGGAGAGTCAGCTCGAAGCCCGGGTCGAGAAGGTTCTTTTGCAGAGAAGAGGTGTCGGCGCGAAGCGCCGTCGTTGAGGGGCGGCGGTCGGGCGACGGGTGGGCGGTCATTACTGGCAGGCCTCGCAGGACTCGGGGTTTTCGAGCGAGCAGGCGATTGCGTCGGCGTCGGGGGCCGCCTGCTGGACTGGAATGGTGGGGGCTGCCTGGGCCGCGCGCGCGATGCGGGTCGCCGGGCGCGAGCGCAGGTAGTACGTCGTCTTCAGGCCCTGCTTCCAGGCGTACGCGTACATCGACGACAGCTTGCCGATGGTGGGCGTCTCCAGGAACAGGTTCAGCGACTGCGACTGGTCGAGGAACGGGGTGCGCGCGGCGGCCATGTCGATCAGGCCGCGCTGCGGGATCTCCCACGCCGTGCGGTACAGCGCGCGGACTTCGGCCGGGATCCAGCCGAAGTCCTGCACCGAGCCGCTGGCCTCGCGCAGCGCCTCGCGGGACTGCGCGTCCCACACGCCGAGCTTCTTGAGATCCTCCACCAAGTAGCCGTTGACCTGGAGGAATTCACCGCTGAGCGTCTCGCGCTTGAAGAGGTTGGAGACCTGCGGCTCGATGCACTCGTAGACGCCCGCGATGGAAGCGATGGTGGCGGTCGGGGCGATCGCCAGGAGCAGCGAGTTGCGCATGCCGACGGTGGCGATGCGCTCGCGCAGCGCCGCCCAGCGCTCCGGCCAGTTCAGCTCGACGTCGTAGTGGTCGGGGTGCAGCACACCGCGCGCGGTACGGGTCTTGTCCCAGGCGGGCAGCGGGCCCGACCGCGCGGCGAGGTCGGTGGAGGCCTCGTACGCGGTCAGCATGATCCGCTCGGCGAGCCTGGTGGAGAGCGCCTTCGCCTCGGGGGAGTCGAAGGGCAGGCGCAGCTTGAAGAAGACGTCCTGAAGGCCCATCGCGCCGAGGCCCACCGGGCGCCACTTGGCGTTGGAGCGGCCGGCCTGCTCGGTCGGGTAGAAGTTGATGTCGACGACCCGGTCGAGGAAGGTCACCGCGGTGCGGACGGCTTCGTCCAGGCGCTCCCAGTCGATCCCGTCGCCCACCACGAACGCGCCGAGGTTGACCGAGCCGAGGTTGCAGACGGCCGTCTCGCCGTCGTCGGTCACCTCAAGGATCTCGGTGCACAGGTTGGAGGAGTGGACGGTGTGGCCCGGCTCCGCCGTCTGGTTGGCGGTGCGGTTGGAGGCGTCCTTGAAGGTCATCCAGCCGTTGCCGGTCTGCGCGAGGGTGCGCATCATGCGGCCGTACAGGTCCCGGGCGGGCATGGTCTTCTGGGCGAGTCCGGCGGCCTCGGCCTTGCGGTAGGCGGCGTCGAACTCCTCGCCCCACAGGTCGACGAGCTCGGGCACGTCGGCGGGCGAGAACAGCGACCACTGGCCGTCCGCGTCGACCCGGCGCATGAACTCGTCGGGGATCCAGTGCGCGAGGTTCAGGTTGTGCGTACGGCGCTGGTCCTCGCCGGTGTTGTCGCGCAGCTCAAGGAACTCCTCGATGTCGGAGTGCCAGGTCTCCAGGTACACCGCGGCGGCGCCCTTGCGCCGGCCACCCTGGTTGACCGCCGCGACCGAGGCGTCCAGCGTCTTGAGGAAGGGGACGATGCCGTTGGAGTGGCCGTTGGTGCCCCGGATCAGCGAACCGCGGCCGCGGACGCGGGAGTACGAGAGGCCGATGCCACCCGCGTGCTTCGAGAGCCGGGCGACCTGGTGGTAGCGGTCGTAGATCGAGTCGAGCTCGTCCAGCGGAGAGTCGAGCAGGTAGCAGCTCGACATCTGGGGGTGGCGGGTGCCGGAGTTGAAGAGCGTGGGGGAGGACGGGAGGTAGTCCAGGCGGCTCATCAGGCCGTACAGGGACGCCACTTCGTCCAGTGCGCGGACCGACTCGTCCTCGGCGAGGCCGGACGCCACGCGCAGCATGAAGTGCTGGGGGGTCTCGATGACCTTGCGGGTGATCGGGTGGCGCAGCAGGTAGCGGGAGTAGAGGGTGCGCAGACCGAAGTAGCCGAAGCGGTCGTCGGCGCCGTCGGCGAGCGCGGCGTCGACCAGGGCGTCGAGGCGGCCCGTGTGGGTCCGCACGAAGTCCGCGGTGCGGTCGGCGATCAGGCCCTCGCGGTGACCGGTCTCGACCGAAGCGGAGAACGACAACGCGCCCTGGGTGGCCGCCTCTTCGGCGATGGTGATGGTCAGGAGACGGGCGGCGAGGCGGGAGTACGCCGGGTCCTCGGAGATGAGCCCCGCGGCGGCCTCGGTGGCCAGCTCCCGCAGCTCGGCCCCGTCGGAGCGGGCGTTACGGCCGCGCAGCGCGGCGGCGGCAACCCGGCCGGGGTCGGTGTCCGGAAGATCGGCGGTGAGATCCGTCAGGGTCCGCAGCAGCGCGGTCCCCGGCGCATCCGCCGGTTCTTCGGTGATCGCTGAAGCGGGATCCGCTGGGGCGATGGTCACGTGGGGGCACTCCCTCGCTCGGCACGGGGCCTTCGGGGGAGGCGTCGGCGCGCGTCGGGGCAGCCCTGAGCGCGTCGTCCACCGGCCCAACCGCGAGACCCGGACGTTTGGCACCCGGATCGGTCGAACCGGATGCGCCATCGGCAGGTCTTCGGACTCGGCCCGTACAAAGGGGTACGGGTCATACCGTTGCGGGACAGTTCCGGATTCGCACCGGATTCCCCTGCGGCGACAGCGAGGATGAGCATACATGTGGGGGGCACTGCCAAGAGCACCCCCCACATGTTGTGTCGCGTGTGCGTGAGGGGGCATCGGATGGAAGCCGGGCAAGTGTCAGCGGCCTCCGCTATGGTCGATGACAGACCGTCGAGGAAGGCGAGTGAGGCATGGTCGTCATGACTTACCGGGCCCAGATGCAGACCGAAGACTTCGAGACCCTCGCGCGCGTAGGTGCCCGCGAGGTCGAGGGGCTGCGGCTTGAATTCATTGACGGGAAGCTGGGGGTCAAGGCCGTGCCGGACGGGGACCACGACCGAATCGTTCTGTGGCTGGCTCGCATTTGTATGCAGCATCGGCCTGAGTTGTGGCTTCACGTCGAGCGGGGGTTGGCGGTTCAGGAATACCGTTCGGGTCGCGCGCGCCCGGACGCGTCCATGGCTCCGGACGACGCGTTTGTGGGGCAGGGGGAGTGGGCTGATCCGGCACCCGTCCTCATGGTTGTCGAGGTCACCTCGTACGACTCCGACACGGACGCGCGTGATCGAAACGAGAAGCCGCGCGCCTACGCAGAGACCGGAATCCCTGTGTACCTCCTCATCGACCGGGAGCGCTGCGAGGTCACCGTCCGCAGCGAGCCTGACGGCATGCGTTACGAGAGCATCCGCACCGTGCCCTTCGGTAAGGACATCGAGCTTCCCGACCCGGTGAACATCACCCTCCAGACCGAGCAGCTCAAGGACTGGGTGCGCTGACCAACGCGCACAGAAGGGCCGCCGCACCCTTCCGGGATGCGGCGGCCCTTCCGCGTACAGGTACCGCCAGAACTCAGTGCACCGCGCCCGCCGTCGCCGGCAGCTCCGTGGCGACGCCCGGGTCGCCCGCGTCCGCGGTGTAGTCGGCGGGCGAGGTCTCGTCGATGCCGTCGGGGGCCTTCACGGCGCGCAGGACGAAGGTCAGGACCACCGTTACCACCACGTTCAGGACGAACGCGGTGAGGCCGATGTAGCCGATCTCGCCGATGCCCGGGATCTCCTTGGAGGAGCCGCCGAAGTGCTTCTGGGTGGGCGAGGCGACCCCGTACGCCGCGAGCGTGCCGTAGGCCATGCCGACCGCCCAGCCCGCGAGCAGCGCCCAGCGGTGGAACCAGCGGGTGAACAGGCCGCCGACCAGGGCCGGGAAGGTCTGAAGGATCCAGATGCCGCCCAGCAGCTGGAAGTTGATGGCCACCGTCTTGTCCATGGTGAGGACGAAGACCAGCGCGCCGACCTTCACCAGCAGCGACACGAACTTGGAGACCTGGGCCTCCTGCTTGGGCGTCGCGTCCGGCTTGATGAAGTCCTTGTAGATGTTGCGGGTGAACAGGTTGGCCGCGGCGATCGACATGATCGCCGCGGGAACCAGCGCGCCGATGCCGATCGCCGCGAACGCCACGCCCGCGAACCAGTCCGGGAACATGTCCTCGAACAGCTGCGGGATCGCCAGCTGGCCGTTGGTGACCTTGACGCCCGCCGCGATCGCCATGAAGCCGAGCAGCGCGAGCAGGCCCAGCATCAGCGAGTACAGCGGCAGGATCGTGGTGTTGCGGCGGATGACGTTGCGGCTGCGCGAGGACAGCGTCGCGGTGACCGAGTGCGGGTACATGAAGAGCGCGAGCGCCGAGCCGAGCGCGAGGGTGGCGTACGTCCACTGGCTCGCCTCGCCGGGCGCGATCGCCCCGGTGGGCTTCCCGCCGGGCGGCCCCGCGAACTTGTGCTGCGCCGCGCTGAAGATGGCGTCGAAGCCGCCCAGCTTGATCGGGATGTAGATGATCGCGACCGCGATGACGAGGTAGATCAGTCCGTCCTTGACGAACGCGATCAGCGCGGGGGCGCGCAGCCCGGAGGAGTAGGTGTACGCCGCGAGCACCGCGAAGGCGATGAGCAGCGGCAGGTCCTTGACGAACCAGTTGCTGGACTCGCCGCCCACGCCCATGACGTCCAACACGGCCTGGATGCCGACCAGTTGGAGTGCGATGTACGGCATCGTCGCGAGGATGCCGGTCACCGCGACCGCGAGGGAGAGGCCCTTCGAACCGAACCGGCCGCGCACGAAGTCCGAGGTGGTGACGTAGCCGTGCTTGTGCGAGACCGACCACAGGCGCGGCAGGAAGGTGAAGACCAGCGGGTAGACGAGGATCGTGTAGGGCACGGCGAAGAAGCCCGCCGCACCCGCCGCGTACACCGCGGCGGGCACCGCGACGAAGGTGTACGCCGTGTAGAGGTCGCCGCCGAGCAGGAACCAGGTGACCCAGGTGCCGAACGAGCGCCCGCCCAGGCCCCATTCGTCGAGGGTGTGCTCGTTCTCGGCCTTGCGCCAGCGGGCGGCCATGAAGCCGAGGACCGTGACGGCCAGGAAGAAGAAGATGAAGACGCCGAGCGCGACGCCGTTCACGCCATGCTTCACGCGGACGCACCCCCCTTCTCGTCAGAGGTGCGCGAGCGCTGGTCGTGCTGCCAGAGCTTGTACGCGATCATCGTGAGCGCGGTGGAGATGAGCACCCAGAGCATCTGGTACCAGTAGAAGAACGGGATGCCGCCGAGCTTCGGGTCGGTCTTGGCGTACGAGCTCACCCACATCATCGCCACGAAGGGCGCGATCAGGCAGAGCGCGATGACCACGCGCAAGGGCGTGATCACCGGTCTCTTCACTTCCGTCGATTCCGGCATTGGGTGGCTCCGTCCCCTCACGATCACCTGTGTGTTGGATCACTTCGGTAATGCGCAGGAAATCTAGGGGACGTCGCCGGTCAAGGGAACCCCCGTCCGGATAGCGGACGATGGCGCGGATGTGGTGGATCGTCAGTCGGCGGACCGTCAGCCGGTGGATCGTCAGTCGGTGGACGGCCGGCTGGTGGACCGTCAGTCGGTGGGGCGCTTGAGTCTCGCCACGAACTTGTACCGGTCGCCCCGGTAGACCGACCGCACCCACTCCACCGGCTCGCCGTCGCCGTCGAGCGAGTGGCGGGACAGCATCAGCATGGGCAGGCCCACATCGGTGCCGAGCAGCCCAGCTTCGCGCGGGGTGGCGAGCGAGGTCTCGATGGTCTCCTCGGCCTCCGCGAGGCGCACTCCGTACACCTCGGCGAGCGCGGTGTAGAGCGAGGTGTACTTGACCAGGGAGCGGCGCAGCGCGGGGAAGCGCTTGGCGGACAGGTGGGTGGTCTCGATGGCCATCGGCTCGCCGCTCGCCAGGCGCAGCCGTTCGATGCGCAGCACCCGGCCGCCCGCGGTGATGTCGAGCAACCCGGCGAGGGTGTCGTCGGCGGTGACGTAGCCGATGTCCAGGAGCTGTGAGGTCGGTTCCAGGCCCTGGGCTCGCATGTCCTCGGTGTACGAGGAGAGTTGGAGCGGCTGGGAGACCTTCGGCTTGGCGACGAACGTGCCCTTGCCCTGGATGCGCTCCAGGCGGCCCTCGACGACCAGCTCCTGAAGGGCCTGGCGCACGGTGGTGCGGGAGGTGTCGAACTCGGCGGCGAGGGTGCGCTCGGGCGGCACCGGGGTGCCGGGCGGCAGGGTCTCCGTCATCTCCAGCAAGTGGCGCTTGAGCCGGTAGTACTTGGGCACGCGGGCGGTACGGGCGCCGGCGCCCGCCTCCGTCTCGCTGCCGCTCCCGTCGGTGGCCATGGCCTGCCTTCCCGAGTGGTGCGCTGCTGCCGTCACCGGCTCCTCCGTCTGTCGCGGCTCACATGGTGGCACGGACCGGTCACGGGTCGTCGCCCTCCGTCAGGGTGTCGGTCGGGTAACGCGATCGACAGCCTTCTTATACACCGCCGCGCGGCGGACGTGCGGGGGAGTATGCAAGTTGGTCTAAACCATTAAAGCCCAGGCGGTGTTCCGGAGGGTGGGCCGGGCGGGCCGACGGGCCGTGAACGGGGCCGGTGGGGGGCGAGTTGTGGGGAGTCGTGGACGGCGAGGTGTCGGTCCGATAACGGACGGTCTCGGCGTTCTTATCGACTCTTGACACCCCTAAAGGTCTAGGCCAAGCTCCCGGTACTGGTCTAAACCATTAAAGACCAGAACCCAGCCCCACGGGCAGTACTCGTCGTATGTGGCATCGCGGTGGGCGGGGGGTTTCAGTCATCCCTGAGGAGAGTGGCGTGAAGCGCAAGCTCATCGCGGCAATCGGCGTCGCGGGCATCATGATCGGCGCCGCGGCCTGCGGCGGCAGTGACAAGAAGGACGGCGCCGCGGGGGGCGACGCCAAGGAACTCACCGTCTGGCTGACGGTCGACGCGCAGAAGAACTGGCCCGAACTGGTGAAGGCGGCGGACGACGCCATCATCGCCAAGCACCCCGGTCTGAAGATCAACCACGAGTACTACGGCTGGCCGGACAAGAACGCCAAGCTGGACGCCGTCCTCGCCACCGACAAGGCGCCGGACGTGGTCGAGATGGGCAACACCGAGATGCTGTCCTACTCGATCAAGGGCGCGTTCGCCGAGGTCGACCCCTCGAAGTTCGACAACTCCGCCGCCTGGCTGGACGGCCTCAAGTCCTCCGTCACCTACAACGGCAAGACCTACGGCGTCCCCTACTACGCCGGTGGCCGCACGGCGACCTGGCGCAAGGACATCGCCGCCGATGCGGGCATCACCGCGACCCCGAAGACGTACCCCGAGCTGACCGCCGACCTGGACAAGATCCAGGCCAAGCAGGGCGACAAGTTCAGCGCCTGGTACCAGCCCACCCGTGACTGGTACGCGGCCATGTCCTTCGTGTACGACGCCGGCGGCTCCATCGCGAAGGAGGACGGCGGCCAGTTCAAGGCCAACCTGTCCTCGCCGGAGTCCGTCAAGGGCCTCACCGAGTTCAAGAACGTCGTCGACAAGTACATGAAGGGCGACAAGACCAAGGACGAGTCCGACCGCCCGATCGTCTACGGCCAGGGCAAGTCCGGCCTCGTCTTCAGCCCGGCCTGGGAGGGCGCCAACGCCGCCCTGCCGGAGAACGACAAGGTCGGCAAGCTCGCCGACAAGATCGAGAGCTTTGTGATGCCGGCCCCGTCCGGCAAGGCCATGCCGGTCTTCCTCGGCGGCTCGGACCTCGCCGTCCCGGTCAAGTCCAAGGCCCAGGGCCTCGCGGCCGAGTGGATCAACGCGCTCACCGGGACCCAGGGCCAGAAGGGCCTGATCGCCAAGGGCAACCTGCCCAACAACAAGACGGACCTCGCACCGCTGAAGTCGGACCCGAAGACGGCCGTTCCGGCCACCGCGGCCGAGTCCAGCTGGTTCGTGCCGATGGCGCCGGGCTGGGGCCAGGTCGAGAAGGCCCAGGTCCTGCAGACCATGCTGCAGAACATCGGTACCGGCAAGCAGACGGTCGAGGCCGCCGCGAAGGACGCGGACGCCGCGATCGACAAGGTCATCAACACCAAGTGACCTTTGGGCAGGGCCCCGTCACCACGACGGGGCCCTGCCCGGCCAGTTCCAGAGAGGGATCACCAGGAGCACGCGATGAGTGCCGCAGAGACAACCACCGCCAAGGTGCCGCCGGCGCGGCGCGACCCACTACCGGGTGCTGGATCCGGTCAACCCGGCAAGCCGGGGAAGAAGCGCGGCACGGGCGGGGGAGCGGCGGTGCCCTGGGCACTGCTCGCACCCTGTCTGCTCGTCCTCGCGCTCGTCCTCGGCTATCCGCTGGTCCGTCTGGTCACCCTGTCCTTCCAGAAGTTCGGGCAGCCGCAGCTGTGGGGATTCCAGGCCGCCGAGTCGGTCGGCTTCGACAACTTCAGCAACGTCCTCGGTGACGCCGAGTTCTGGCACGTCGTCGTACGCACCATCCTCTTCGCCGCCACCGCGGTCATCCTGACCATGGTCATCGGCATGCTGATCGCCCTGCTGCTCCAGCGGGTCTCGGGCTGGGTCAAGACGCTCATCAACATTGCCCTGGTGGCGAGTTGGGGCATGCCCATCGTCGTGGCGATCACCGTCTTCAAGTGGATGTTCGACTCCGACTTCGGCGTCCTCAACTGGCTGCTCAGCCAGCTGCCCGGCGTCGAGATGCACGGCCACAACTGGTTCGCCGACGGCACCCAGGGCCTCGCCGTCATCATGCTGCTCGTGGTCTGGGGCGCGGTGCCGTTCGTCGTCATCACGCTCAGTGCCGGCCTCACCCAGGTCCCCAAGGAACTCGAAGAGGCCGCCCGGCTCGACGGCGCCGGATCCTGGGGGGTGTTCCGGCACGTCACCATGCCGATCCTCAAGCCCATCATCGTGATGCTCGCGACGCTCTCCGTCATCTGGGACATGGGCGTCTTCCCTCAGGTCTTCGTGATGCGCGGCGGCCACCCCGAAGCCGATTTCCAGCTGCTCACCACGTACTCGTACGAGAAGGCCTTCGTGGTCAACGACTACTCCCAGGGCTCCGCGATCGCCCTGCTCACCGTGATCCTGCTGCTCGGTGTGATCGCGGTGTACATGCGCCAGATGCTCAAGATCGGGGACGTCGAGTGAGCCCCGCGAACGGAAATGGGGGCGTAGTCATGGCTGCCTCAACCGCGGCGCTCGCCCGCCCCGCCCGCAAGAAGACCAAGCTCGGCTGGAACCTGCTCGGCCTGCTCGTCTTCGTCACCGCGGGCTTCCCGGTCTACTGGATGCTGAACACCGCGTTCAAGCCCGCCAAGGACGCGATCGACCCCGATCCGCACCTGTTCCCGACGAACTTCACGCTCGACAACTTCCGGCGGGCGCTCCAGATCGGCGACTTCTGGGGCTCCATCGGGCGGTCCCTGACCGTCTCCGTGGTCGTGGTCGTGATCGGCATCGCGGTCGGCCTGCTCGCCGCGCTCGCCATCTCCCGCTTCGCCTTTCGCGGCCGCAAGGTCGTCATCGTCGGCATCCTCGCGGTCCAGATGGTGCCGCTGGTCGCCATGATCATCCCGGTCTTCCTGCTGCTCAACGACCTCGGCCAGTACGACAAGCTCTCGGGCCTGATCATCACGTACCTGACCTTCATCCTGCCCTTCACGGTCTGGACGCTGCGCGGATTCATCGTCAACGTCCCCAAGGAGCTGGAGGAGGCGGCCATGGTCGACGGGTGCAGCCGCACCGGCGCCTTCATCCGGGTGGTCTTCCCCCTGCTCGCCCCCGGCATGGTGGCGACCTCCGTCTACGGTTTCATCCAGGCGTGGAACGAGTACCTCTACGCCCTGATGCTGATGAGCCAGAACCACCAGACCGCGACCGTGTGGCTGTCCAACTTCACCACCCAGCACGGCACCGAGTACGCCCCCATGATGGCCGGATCCACGATGATGGCCGTCCCCATCGTGGTTCTCTTCCTCCTCGTCCAGCGCAAGATGGCCGCGGGTCTGACGGCCGGCGCAGTGAAGGGATAACCCCGCCCCATGACGACAATGACCACGGGTTCCGACACACTGACCCGCGACGCGCTCGCCGTCCTCCAGCCCGGGTTCACCGGCACCAGCGCGCCGGACTGGCTGCTCCGCCGCATCGGCGAAGGCCTCTCCTCCGTCGGGCTGTTCGGCCGCAACATCGTCTCCGCGCCCCAAGTGGCCGAGCTCACCGCCCAGTTGAGGGCCGAGCGGGACGACCTCCTGGTGGCCATCGACGAGGAGGGCGGTGACGTCACCCGGATCGAGGTCCGTACCGGCTCCTCCTTCCCCGGCAACCTCGCGCTCGGCGCGGTCGACGACGTGGAGCTGACCCGCGAGGTCGCCCGCGAACTCGGCCGCCGGCTCGCCGAGTGCGGCGTCAACCTCAACTGGGCGCCGTCCGCCGACGTGAACTCCAACCCGGACAACCCGATCATCGGGGTACGGGCCTTCGGGGCCGAGACCGACCTGGTGGCCCGGCACACCGCCGCCTACATCGAGGGCCTCCAGGCCGCCGGGGTCGCCGCCTGCACCAAGCACTTCCCCGGCCACGGCGACACCAATGTCGACTCGCACCACGCGATGCCCCGCATCGATGTGGATCTCGACACGCTGCACCAGCGTGAGCTGGTGCCTTTCCGCGCCGCGATCGCGGCGGGTTCCAAGTCGGTCATGAGCGCGCATATCCTTCTTCCCGCGCTCGACCCCGCCCGTCCCGCCACGCTCAGCCCGCGCATCCTCACCGGACTGCTGCGCGAGGAGCTCGGCTACGACGGGCTGATCGTCTCGGACGCGGTGGAGATGCAGGCCATCGCCGGGACGGTCGGCATCGAGCGAGGCTCCGTCCTCGCGATCGCGGCGGGCGCCGACGCCCTGTGCGTCGGCGGCGGCCTGGCCGACGAGGGCACCGTACTGCGGCTGCGCGACGCGCTGGTCAAGGCGGTACGGGACGGCGAGCTGGCCGAGGAACGCCTGGCCGACGCCGCCGCACGGGTACGTGCGCTGGCGGCGTGGACCCAGCAGGCCAGGGGGGACGTGGCGGCGCCGGGCGCGGCGGTGCAGGAGGGGACCGCGCCCGGCACCGGCAGCGACATCGGCCTGGTGGCCGCACGCCGGGCCGCCCGCGTCACCGCGGCGCCGTCCTGGCGTCCGCTGGAGACGGCGCCGTACGTGGCGACGTTCACGCCCGTCATGAACATCGCGGTGAGCAGCGAGACCCCCTGGAGCATCGGCGGCGAGCTCGCCGCCCTGCTGCCCGGCACCGAGGGCGGCACCTTCGGGACCGACAGCGCCGCCGCCGACGTGCTCGCGGCGGCCGGTGAGCGCCGCATCGTCGCGGTCGTACGCGACGAACACCGCCACCCCTGGATGGCGGCGGCCCTGGACGGACTCCTCGCGGCCCGCCCGGACACGGTCGTGGTCGAGATGGGCGTGCCCCGCGCCACGCCGCGCGGCGCCCTGCACATCGCCACGCACGGCGCGGCCCGGGTGTGCGGCCGCGCGGCCGCCGAGGCCATCACCGGGGTCTAGGACCGCAAGGCCGAAGAGGCGGAGTGACAGCCGGCGGGCTGTCACTCCGCCTCTTCGGCATGTCCGGACCCGGGACCCGCGCCGCCACGGAACGGTACGCAAGCCCCGGGTTTGGATGTCCACGAGGGCAGATCGCATGGCCCGCTCGGGCCCTTCGGCCTGCGGAGGGGGGTGTGGCCTGGCGGTCTCCGCGCGTTTGACAGTATGTCAATCGATCTCTGTAATACGGGGGTTGACACCGCAAGTTGGTCTAGTCCAGCTTGGAAGAAAGCAAGTTCGGTGGGACTGCGAAACCCGCACGCCTTTCCCCATGCCGCACGCTTTCGCGGTGTGAGTGACCGTACGCGTTCGTAACATTCCTTTTCCTTGGGGGAATTGGGATGTGCGCGCACGAAGGGGGGAGCGGCCGGACACCCCTGGATCCTCCCAGGTCAATCACTGACCGTCGGACGGCCGTGACCCCGTGTGCCTCGTACGAAATCTTCTTGTCCACACCCCATTTCGAGCTTTGGAGCCCTTGCATGCCGACGCCCGACCCCTATCTCTATCGAGCCTCTTCGGACACTCCCTACTTCAGTTCGGACGGCGGTGAGACGTATCTGGCCCGAACCCCGCTGAAGGACATCAGGAAATCCCGGCCGCTGCGGGTGCTTTCCGAGGAGGACTTCGCGTTCTGGCAGACGTATGGCTACGTGGTCGTGAAAGAGGCGATACCCGCGGCGGCGGCGCGGAGCCTGCTCGACTTCGCGTGGGAATTCCAGGGCCTCGATCCCGCGCGCCCCGAAACCTGGTACGAGGAACGGGAATTCGCCACCGACCTGGAGCGGCACCTGTACGTCTACGGCTTCGTCGAGGCCTACCACCACCAGCTCATCTGGGACAGCCGGCAGACCCAGCGCGTGTACGACGCCTTCGTCGACGTGTGGGACTGCGAGGAGCTGTGGGTCACCCTGGACCGGCTCAACCTGAACCCGCCCAACGTCAAGAACCGCGACCGCGCGCTCATCGAGCCCACCGACACGGGCTTCGACATCGAGCTGCACTGGGACGTGGACACCACGCTCAGCGTGCTGCCGCAGCGGGTCCAGGGCATCATCGCGCTCAACGACACCCGCCCGGACCACGGCGGATTCCAGTGCTCGCCCGAGCTCTTCCGGCGCTTCGAGCAGTGGAAGACCGAGCAGCCCGCCGACCGCGACCCCATCAGGCCCGGAGTCGACCGCGCCGAGTTCCCCGTGATCCGGCCCGAACTCGAAGCCGGTGACCTGCTGATCTGGAACGGGATGCTCGCGCACGGCGTGGCCCGCAACAGCTCTGACAACGGTGTCCGCGCCGTCCAGTACCTCTCGATGATGCCGGCGCTGGAGTCGAGCCAGGAGCTGCGGCGCTCCCGCGTGGAGTCCTGGCGCCACCTGAGCACCCCCGACTGGAACAAGACGCTGGTCGGCGACGCGCGACGGCACGAGTCGCTCAGGTACGAAGCCGCCTCGCTGAACGAGCTCGGCGCCAAGCTGCTGGGGCTCGAAACCTGGCGCGACGAGCACACGGAGCAGTCGACCGGAGAGCTGTCATGCGCAAAATCTGCCTGACCCTGCCCACGAACAGGCCCTGCGCCGACACGATTTCGGCGCTCGGCGAGGAGGCCGCCCACGCGGCGGAGTACTTCGGCGTCGAGGTGCACCTTTTGATCCTGGACTCCTGCGACGAGGACGCCTTCGCCGAGCACGCCCGGGTCGCGGGCGCCCTGCACGGGACGGCGAACGTGGTCGTGCACCACCTCGACGAGGCCGCGCAGCGGGACTTCCTGCACCGGGTGATCCAGCGGTCCGCGCTCCCCAAGCCCGATCTGCTGCTCGACCTCATGCTGCCCTCGGACGTCTCGTACGGGGCGTGCACCAACCGGGCCTTCCTCATCGCGGCGGCCCTGGGATGTGCCTCCGTGCACCGCAGGGACTCCGACAGCAGCTACCAGATCCACGACGGCCGGCCAGTCTTCCCCATCCACCACGAACTGCTCTCGCTCGGGAAGCGGGCGGCGGACGCCGTGCCCGGCGTCTCGCGCAGCCTTCTCGACCCCGCGGACGCCCACAAGCCGGTGGCGATGGTGGGCAGTTCCTTCGTGGGCGAGCTGTCGGTGGACATCGGCGAGATGCGCGAACTCGACCCCGACGTCTACTACGAGGTCGTCGGCCTGTGGGCCGAGGCCGGGGCGTCGGAGCAGGAGCGGCGCGAGCTGGTCGAGGAGTCCTTCATCGGCGCCGGAACCGACCCGTTCACCGGCGACGAGTCGACCCTGGGCACCCCCGACATCTGGCGGGTCGACATGTGCAACATCGCGCTCGACCACGAGGTGTACGAGCGGGTGCCGCTGCTGCCCGCCACCAGCACCATCGGCAGCGACTACTTCCTGCTGCACCTGGTCCGCGATTCGACGCTGCCCGGGGTCGTCCACAACCGCAACATCGTCAACTACTACACCCCCGAGCGGCGGAGCGGCCCCGGCTTCACCGCCTACCAGCTCAGGTTCACGAAGTTCCTGCTCTCCATGCTCTACCTCTACCCGATCTACACCGCGATGGAGGCGGCGGGCGGGGCGCTGCTCGACACGCGCCACCACGTGCGCGCGGCCACGATCGCCGAGCTGGCCGGGCGCAGCGCGGCCGAGGACCGGGCCGAGAACGTCCGGCGCCTCGACGTCATCGACCGCTGCTACCACCAACTGGGCGGCAGGTACGCCGAGTTCGCCGATCATCTGGTGCCCCTGCGCGAGCGCCTCCTGGACGAGGCGCAGGCCGACATCGAGGACTTCGCGCTGCTCATCGAGGCGTGGGCACCGCTGATCGAAGCCGGCCGGGCCGAGCCCCTGACCGCCGGCGGCCCGATCCGGAGCGCCCACGATGCCTGACAGCACAGCCATCCGGGCCGCCCTGGCGGACGCCGACGACGACCGGATCGTCTTCGACCTCACCGGGATCGAGGCCCAGCACCGGGAGCTGCTGCGCGAACTGCCCGGCGTATCGGTCCGGTTCGCCATGAAGGCCTGCCCGGTGGACGAGGTGCTCGCCTGCCTCGCGGCACAGGGCGCGGGCTTCGACGCGGCGAGCCCGCAGGAGATCGAGCAGGCCCTCAAGACCGGCGTGCCCCCGGAGCGCGTCCACTACGGCAACACCATCAAGTCGGACGAGAACATCGCCGACGCCTACCGCCTGGGCATACGGGACTTCGCCACCGACAGCGTCGAGGACGTGGCCGCGATCGCCGCGCACGCGCCCGGCTCCCGGGTGTTCTGCCGGCTCGCCACCAGCGGGGAGGGCGCGCTGTGGGGGCTGAGCCGGAAGTTCGGCTGCTCGGCCCGGGACGCCGTGCTCGTCCTGGAGGCGGCGCGGGCGGCCGGCCTCACGCCGTCGGGTCTTTCCGTGCACGTCGGCTCGCAGCAGATGACCTCCGAGGCCTGGCGCAGCGCGCTTGACCTGCTGGGGGACGTGCTGGCGGCGCTCAACCGGCGGGGCATCGCGCTCGACCGGATCAATCTCGGCGGCGGTCTGCCCGCCCTCGGCTGCCTCGACCGGCGAGGCCGGCCGCTCGATCCGCCGCTGGACAAGATGTTCGCGGTGCTCCGCGAAGGCATGGAGAGGCTGAGCGGGGAGTCGGCGTCGCCGCTGGAGTTCCTCATGGAGCCGGGGCGCCATCTGGTCGCCGACCACGGCGCCATCCGGGCCCATGTGTCCCGGCTCTCCTCCCGGCGGCAGCTGGACGGCGAGCGCGAGAACTGGCTCTACCTGAGCTGCGGGAAGTTCAACGGCCTCTACGAGATGGACGAGTTGCAGTACCGCCTGGAGTTCCCCGGCCACGAAGACGGGGAGCGGGTGGACGCCATGGTCGCCGGACCCACCTGCGACAGCGACGACGCGTTCGCCCGGGAGGGCGGTCCGGTCCGGGTGCCGGCGGCTGCCGCCTCCGGGGATCCGGTGTGGATCCACTCCTGCGGCGCGTACGCCGTCGGCTACACGACCCAGGGTTTCAACGGCTTCGACCCGCTGCCGTACACCTGCATCGGAGGTTCGAAGTAAATGCCCCTGCTGGACACCGACATCCTTGTCCGCCCGCTGGCCGAGCGCGACTGGGACACGATCGTGGCGCTGGAGGCGGGCGCCTATGCGCGGGACGGCCTTTCCGAGGGGCGGGCGGCGCTCAAGTCCCGCCACGCTCCCGGCACCTGCTTCGTCCTTGAGCACGAGGGGCGCGTCGGGGGCTATCTGCTCGCGCTGCCCTACCCGCCGTTCTCCTGCCCGGACCTCAGCCGGGCGGAGGAGCTGGGCTTCGACTCCCGCAACCTGCACGCGCACGACCTGGTGATCGCCGAGGAACTGCGCGGCCGGGGCCTCGGCCCGGCTCTGCTCACCCATCTGCTCGTCGCGGCACGGGAGTTGGGGTTCGAGCGGATCTCCATGGTGGCCGTCCGGGGCGCCGACGTCCTGTGGGGCCGCCTGGGCTACCGGCCCCATCCCGAGGTCGAGCTCCCGGCGAGCTACGGCGCGAACGCGATGTACATGTCCCTGGAAGTAGGCTGAATCCGGATGTTTCGCATGCGCGACGAATACCGTCGATCGCAAGTGGCGATCGCGGCACTGTTCTGCTTCCTCGGGTTCCAGTACGCCACCTGGGTCTCCCGGATACCCGCGCTCAAGAGCAGGCTCGACCTGTCCGAGGCGGAGCTGGGTCTGCTCCTGATGGTCTGCGGAGCGGGCGCCGCCGTCTCCTTCCCGCTCGTGGCGATCCTGACCAGGCGGCTCGGCTCGCGCCGGCTCGCCCTGGTGTCGGCGCTCTGCCTCGGCCTGGTGCTGCTCGCCCTGGCTCTCACGCCGAACTATCCGGTCACCCTGCTCATCGTGTGCTGCGACGGCGTGGCGGTGGGCTGCCTGAACGTCGCGATGAACGCGCAGGCGGCCGCGCTTGAGGTGGCGTACCGGCGCACCACGATGGCGAAGATGCACGCGACTTTCAGCGCCGGTTCGCTGTTCGCCGCGCTGCTCGCCTCCGGCGTCACCTCGCTCTCCTCGGCCCTGACCGCCCACTTCGCCGTGGCGACGGCACTGTTGGCGCTGCTGGTGCTCGTCACCCGGAGCGGATTGCTGACGGAGGATCAGAAACCGGAACCGGCCGCCGGGTCCGCCGAGGACAAGCGCCGGGGCGGGCTGCGCCTGCCGACCCGCGTAACGATCTGGATGGGACTGGCCATGGCGTTCGGCACCGTGACCGAGGGCGCCATGAACGACTGGTCGGCGCTCTACCTGAAGGACGTGGTCAACGCGGCGGCACAGCTCGCCCCCCTGGGCATCGCCGTGGTCTCGGTCATGATGGTGCTCGCCCGCGTCTTCGCCGACGGCTGGCGCTCCCGCTGGGGCGACGCCCGCATCGTCCGGGCCGGAAGCGCGCTGGCCGGCATGGGCCTCGCCGTGGCCCTGCTGGTGGGCGGGGTGGTCCCGACGCTGCTCGGCTTCGCCTGCGTCGGGCTCGGCATCGCGGCCGTCACGCCGTGCGTGTACGTCGCCGCGGCCCGGCAGGGCGCGGACGCCCTGGCGCTCGTCGCGGCCATGGGGACGACGGGTCTGCTGGCAGGCCCCGCCATGATCGGCTTCATAGCGAGCGGCACCAGTCTTGTGTGGGGCATGGGCGCGGTCGCCGCGTCGGCGCTCGTCGTCTCACTGTGCACCACCCGCATCCGCTTCCCGGTGCTCGCCGACGCCTGATCCCGGTCGGCATGCCACGGTGCCGGGCACCCCATCGCTGGGGTGCCCGGCACCGTCGTACGCGGAGGAAGATCTACAGGCCCTGCCACACCGGCTTGTTGGTGAAGGTGTGCCGGAAGTAGGGGGCCAGCTTCAGCTTGGAGGCGGCGGCCTCGTCCACGACGACCGTGGCGTGCTGGTGCAGCTGGAGCGCGGAGGCGGGCACGACGGCCGCGACCGGGCCCTCGACGGTCTGCGCGACCGCCTCGGCCTTGCCCTCGCCGGTGGCGAGCAGCACCAGATGGCGGGCTTCCAGGATGGTGCCGATGCCCTGGGTGATCACATGGTGCGGCACCTGGTCGATGTCGTCGCCGAAGAACCGCGCGTTGTCGACGCGGGTCTGCTCGGTGAGCGTCTTGATCCGGGTGCGCGAGGCGAGCGAGGAGCAGGGTTCGTTGAAGCCGATGTGTCCGTCGGTGCCGATGCCCAGGATCTGGAGGTCCACGCCGCCGGCCGAGGCCAGCGCCAGGTCGTACGCTTCGCACGCGGCCTGCACGTCCTCGGCGGAGCCGTCCGGGCCCATGAAGGAGTCGGGGCCGAGGCCGAGCGGCTCGACCACCTGGCGGATGACGGTGGCGCGGTAGGACTCCGGGTGCCCGGCGGGCAGCCCGACGTATTCGTCGAGCTGGCAGACGCGGGCCCGCGTCACGTCCACGTCACCGGCGGCGACCTTGGCGGTCAGCGCGTCGTAGATCGGGATCGGGGTCGAGCCGGTGGCCACCCCGAGCAGCGCGTCGGGCTTGCGGCGCCACAGGGCGGCGATCGACTCCGCGATGAGCTCGCCGCCTGCCCTGGCGTCCGGGACGATGACAACTTCCACGTGGGCCTGCCGATCTGGAGACGTGAATTCAACGGGCGTGGTATAGACCAATCTAGCAGAACGGGGGTCCTCCGGTCGGCGGTCGCACTGGTCCTATGGTCGGCTGAACGGGTTGCCGCCACCCATACGGAGTCGGCCATCGGGAGGCACGGACGGTGTCGCGGTCGTACTCCTCCTCGACCGGGCGCCGGGCCGCTCCCCAAGCTCCGCCGGCTCCAGCCCTGGCCCACGCGATCACCCCGGCCCGCCGTGTGGGCCCGACCGCGTCGCCGAGGTCGCCGAGCCCCTGACCACCCGGGGGCGGCCCCGGGGTGCGGCCCGGCGCCGAAGGCCGTAGATTGCGCGGTGCACACCAATGGACAGGCAGAATGGTCTAGTCCACAATGAACACAGTGACTTCCGCCCACCCCGCACAGGCGGGCGGAACCGAGGACCGGCGCTCTCTGCCCTGACCGCGCCCGTTCCTCACAGGCCGAGGGGACCGCACACCCGTCGGCCGGCAGCTCGGGCTGCGGTGCCGGACGGGCTGAGGGTCCCGCCCCGGCGCCGCGGCCCGCAGTCTTTCCCGGCGGTTTTCGCAGGTACGCTCGCATCGTGCCCTCCATGAACGACCTCGTACGCCAGCACACCGCTCTGAGTGAGTCCGACCTCGAGTGGCTCCATCTGCTGGTCTCGGAGTGGCAGCTGCTCTCCGACCTGTCCTTCGCCGACCTGGTGCTCTGGGTCCCCACCCTGGACGGCACCCGCTATGTGTCGGTTGCGCAGATGCGGCCCAACACCGGCCCCACCTCGTACCAGGACGACATGGTCGGCCACCTCGTCCCGCGCGGCCGGCGCCCGCTGCTCGACGCCGCGCTCGACGAGGGCCGCATCGTGCGCGAAGGTGATCCGGAATGGCGCGAGGAGGTTCCGGTTCGGGTCGAGTCCATTCCCGTACGCCGTGAAGGACGCGTCCTCGGCGTCATCGCCCGGAACACCAATCTGCTCACCGTGCGCACCCCCTCGCGGCTGGAACTGACCTACCTCCAGTCCGCGTCCGACCTCGCCCAGATGATCGCCGCCGGGTCCTTTCCCTTCCCCGGCCAGCAGGTCGACATGGACGCGTCCCCGCGCGCCGGCGATGGCCTGATCAGGCTCGACGCCGACGGCATCGTCCAGTACGCATCGCCCAACGCACTCTCCGCCTACCACCGCCTCGGCCTCGCGTCCGACCTCGTCGGGCACCACCTCGGCGAACTCACCGCCCAACTCGCGCCCTCGCGCGGCCCGGTGGACGAGGCGATCGCCAAGCTGGCCAGCGGCTATGCGCCCAGGGAGACCGAGGTCGAGGGCAGCGGCGGGGTGATCCAGCTGCGCGCGATTCCGCTCAAGCCGAAGGGGACACGCATCGGCTCGCTCGTGCTGCTGCGCGACGTGACCGAACTGCGCCGCCGCGAGCGGGAGTTGATCACCAAGGACGCCACCATCCGGGAGATCCACCACCGGGTGAAGAACAACCTCCAGACGGTCGCGGCGCTGCTCAGGCTCCAGGCCCGGCGGATGGACTCCGACCAGGGCCGCGAGGCGCTCAACGAGGCGGTCCGGCGGGTCGGTTCGATCGCGATCGTGCACGAGACGCTCTCGCAGAACCTGGACGAGCGCGTCGAGTTCGACGAGATCGCCGACCGGGTGCTCGCCATGGTCGCCGAGATCTCGCCCGGCAAGGTCAACTGCCGCCGCACCGGCCGCTTCGGGATACTGGACGCCGAGGTCGCCACCCCGCTGTCCATGGTCCTGACCGAAGTGTTGCAGAACGCCCTTGAGCACGCCTTCGCTCCGGGGGAACAGGGCTCGGTCGAGGTCGCGGCGCTGCGCGGCGGAACCCGCGAGGAGTCCCGGCTGCTGATCACGGTGCGGGACGACGGCCGCGGACTGCCCGCCGGCTTCGACGCCCAGCGCACCGGAAACCTGGGCTTGCAGATCGTACGGACCCTGGTGGAGGGCGAGTTGGGGGGCAGCTTCGACATGGTGCCGGCGCCGGACCGCGGCACCAAGGTCGTCCTCGACATTCCCGTGGGAGCCGAGAAGTAGCAGCCGGTAGCCGGCGGCCAGGGCCCACGCACAGCAGCGAGCCCCGAACCGAGGAACGGTTCGGGGCTCGAATGCTGTGGGTTACTGCTGCGCGCTGCGGCTCGGGGGGCGGTGAGTGCGTACGCTCTGTACGCGCCGCGCGTTGCTAAGGCAGGAAGTGGTGGCTCAGGCGGTCGCGTTGCGCGCCCGGTTGCGAGCGGCACGGCGCTTCATCGCGCGGCGCTCGTCCTCGCTGAGGCCACCCCAGACGCCGGAGTCCTGGCCGGACTCGAGCGCCCACTGCAGGCACTGCTCCATGACGGGGCAGCGGCGGCAGACGGCCTTGGCTTCCTCGATCTGCAGCAGCGCAGGACCGGTGTTGCCGATGGGGAAGAACAGCTCGGGGTCTTCCTCACGACAAACGGCGTTGTGACGCCAGTCCATGGCTGCTACCTCTCTCGGTGTTACATGCAGGGGGCTTGTGAATGTGAACGCTTTCACGAATCCCTCAACAAGGGAAGGGCCATCTTCCAGTTGGACTGGTGGTGGTCCTGGTATGAGGAGGGGTTCTGGCTTTCAGTGGAGGCCGGTGTTGCGGGCCGTCCCGATCGCCATGTAGAGATTCGCAAACCTCGGCTGCGGATACAACCCCTTCCGGAAAGTTTTTTTGGATTCCTCGGTGTCGACTGGGTCACAGTCGTACTTCCATGGGGTGGATGGCAGCCTAAACGTTCGAGTGAAAGGACTTTGGGCCCTTCCACTCACACAATCACACGCAGTGCACGACGTACGCCTGTGAACGCGACGCTGCTACGCAGGCCCAGGTGGTCGCCGTCCATCTGGAAGGGGAGCGGCGCCTTGGAATGCAAGGTGAAGTCCGTCAGGTCGTGCAGTGATACGGCGTGCTTACCGTGTGGACCCCGCTCGGGCGTCGAGGTGAGCAACTGGGTCGCGTAACGGGTCGCGGCGGGCGTGGTCATCTTGGTCAGCGCCAGTACGTCCAAGCCCGACTCGAAGGAGGCGTCGGGGGAGGCGTACAGCGGACGATTGCCCAGGTAGGTGTAGGGGGAGGTGTTGCAGACTATGGACAGGACGAGGTCGTCGACCGTCTCCCCGTCCGGCCGCTCCAGCGTGATCTGGCCGTGTCTGCGGTGCGCCTCGCCGAAGAACTGGCGGGCCACCTGGCGCAAATAGAGCGCGTGCGTCGACCGCTTTCCGCGCTCCCGTTGCTGTTCGACTCGGCCGACCACACCGGCGTCGAACCCGAACCCGGCACAGAAAGTGAACCAGCGCGGCGGAACGCCCTCGTCCGTGGTGCCCGGCACGCCGGAGGCGAGACCCAGACTCACGGTGCGGCTCCGGTTCTCACGCAGGGCGTCGAGAATCACACCGGTCGACTCCACCGCGTCATTGGGCAGCCCGAGCGCCCGCGCGAAGACATTCGTCGATCCGCCGGGAACCACCGCGAATTCGGGCAGTTCGGGGCTCGGGCCGTTGTACAGCAGTCCGTTGACGACCTCGTTGACCGTGCCGTCGCCGCCGAGCGCCACCACCAGGTCGATGTCGCTGCTCTCAGCCGCCCGCCGCCCGAGGTCCCTGGCGTGCCCGCGGTACTCCGTGGTCACCGCCTCCAGTTTCATCTCGCTGGCGAGGGCGTGGAGCAGGACGTCACGCGTGCGCGCACTGGTGGAAGTAGCCGCCGGGTTGACCACGAGGAGTGCACGCATGGGCGCCAGACTACCTACCGGGGAGTACCGGGGCGCACTTGGGCTGGAG
Source organism: Streptomyces sp. NBC_01431 (assembly GCF_036231355.1). Lineage (NCBI taxonomy): Bacteria > Bacillati > Actinomycetota > Actinomycetes > Kitasatosporales > Streptomycetaceae > Streptomyces > Streptomyces sp. NBC_01431. Next base: position 2,849,841 of record NZ_CP109496.1, on the reverse strand, counting down.
GGCCCCAAGCGGCGCGGGGGCCGCCGGATCGCGGCGGGCTACCCTGGCCGGGTGAGTACTGAGCAGACCCCCGAAGCCCCCACCGGACCCCGCCCCGGCCGGCTGACCGCCGCGGCGGCGCTGTCCGCACTGGAAGGTCTCGCCCTGGTCGCCGGCGGTATCTACCTGCTCGTGATGGGCCTGGCCGGCCGGCCCGACCAGCCCACCCAGGCCGAAATGGGCGGCCTGACGCTGGTGGTCCTCGGCCTGATCCCGCTGATCGCGGCCCGCGGTCTGCTGCTGCGCCGCCGCTGGAGCCGTGGACCCGCGCTGATCACCCAGATCATGGCGCTGCCGGTCGCCTGGACGTTCCTCAACTCCGACGGGGCGCCGTGGATCCCGGCGGGCATCGCTCTCGCGGGGGTGGCCATTACCGGGCTCGTGCTCCTGGTGAACCCCGCCACCACCCAGGCGCTGGGCATGCGCGGGCCGATGCGGGACGCGTAGCACCGCTGTCGCCGGGGCCGGGTGCGACGCCCCCGGCCCCCACTTCGCGATCTCGCCCAGCCCCTCATGGGGCTTGGTCTTCGCGGGCCTACTCCTCCACCAGCAGCTTCTCGCGGAGCTGGGCCAGGGTTCTGGCCAGCAGACGGGAGACGTGCATCTGTGAGATGCCCACCTCCTGCGCGATCTGCGACTGGGTCATGTTCCCGAAGAAGCGCAGCAGCAGGATCCGCTTCTCCCGCGGGGGAAGGTCCTCCAGCAGCGGCTTGAGCGACTCGCGGTATTCGACGCCTTCCAGCGCCTCGTCCTCCGAGCCCAGGGTGTCCGCCACCGCCGGAGACTCGTCGTCGGTGTCCGGAACGTCGAGGGACAGCGTGGAGTAGGCGTTGGCCGACTCCAGGCCCTCCAGGACCTCCTCCTCGGAGATGCCCAGCCGCTCGGCCAGCTCGTGCACCGTGGGGGAGCGGCCGTGCTGCTGGGACAGTTCGGCCGTCGCCGTGGTGAGCGACAGGCGCAGCTCCTGGAGCCGGCGCGGCACGCGCACCGCCCAGCCCTTGTCGCGGAAGTGCCGCTTGATCTCGCCGACGACGGTGGGCGTCGCGTACGTCGAGAACTCCACGCCCCGCTCGGGATCGAACCGGTCCACCGATTTGATCAGGCCGATCGTGGCGACCTGGGTGAGGTCGTCGAGCGGCTCGCCGCGGTTGCGGAAGCGCCGTGCCAGGTGCTCGACCAGCGGCAGGTGCATCCGTACCAGCTGATTGCGCAGCTCGGCCTTCTCCGGTGAGCCGTCGGGCAGCTTGCGCAGCTCGATGAACATCGCCCGCGCCCCGCTGCGATCGTGTGGATCGTGGTGCCTGTGCTCGGTGTGCTCGCTCATAAGGGCCGCCCGCTCTGCCTGCTCCGCCGCGTCCAAAACGCCATTTGGGCCATCCACAGCGCTGTCCACCGGGTGCGGCCGGGCCTGCTGCTCCGGGAAGCCCGCGGAGCGCACCGCCTCGGGGATGCGCCTCTCGTCCCGCACCGGACCCTCCCCGCTCACGCCGGTCCGGGTCCCGCGCCGCGCTGTTTGTACAGGCTGATGCAGACCGTACGGTCCTCGGCGACGGAGGAGTCGACCTTGCCGGCCAGCGCGGAGAGCACCGTCCAGGCGAAGGTGTCGCGCTCCGGGGCCCGGCCGTCCGTGGTGGGGGCCGAGACGGTGACTTCGAGTGAGTCGTCGACGAGACGGAACACACAGCTCAGCACGGAGCCGGGCACCGCTTGCTGGAGCAGGATCGCGCAGGCCTCGTCGACCGCGATGCGCAGGTCCTCGATCTCGTCGAGGGTGAAGTCCAAACGTGCCGCGAGTCCGGCCGTGGCCGTACGCAGCACCGACAGGTAGGCACCCGCAGCCGGCAGCCGGACTTCCACGAAGTCCTGATTCCCGGGCTCGCCTGCGATCTGGGACACCCTCACCTCCAAGGTGGCACAAGCTCTATCGAGGCCCGGGGAGAGGGGAGATCCCGGGGCCGTGGGTACGGGGTCCGTACCTGGACTGGCGACGCTATCGCGATCCATGGTGCCCTGTCGCCGGAGCCCTCCCGGCGGCTGTCACTCATGGTAAGCCTATGAGTACGGACAGTGGCTAGGGGTTTGCGGGGCCCAATTGCTGTGGACCGACGCCGGGTTGACGTACCCAGCCGCCGCGGGGTCGAACCTCCCCGATCACACCAGTACGCCGTCCACGAAGCACCAGCGCCAGCTCTCGCCGGGCTCGAAGGTCCGCATCACCGCGTGCCCGGTCTCCTTGAAGTGCCCCGTCGCGTGCTGGCGGGGCGAGGAGTCGCAGCAGCCCACGTGCCCGCAGACCAGGCACAGCCGCAGCTGGACGGGGTGCGTGCCCTCCCTCAGGCATTCCGGACAGCTCTCGCTCAGCGGGGCCGGCTCGGGGCGCGGCAGTTCTGCAACGTGCGGGCACTCGCTCATGATGGCCAGGTTACGACGGAGCGCGTGGCGCGGGTGAGCGGGGACGGACGGTTGTGATGGACGCATTGCCGCTGGTGGCGCTGATCGCGGCGAGCACGGCGGTGGCGGGGGCGGCCCGCCGCACCCCCGTACCGGCGCCCCTGCTCCTGGTCGCGGTCGGGCTGATCTGCTCGTACCTGCCCGGCGTCCCGGCCTACACCCTCGACCCGCACATCGTGCTGCCGCTCCTGCTGCCCCCGCTGTTGCACACGGCCGCGCTGGACAGCTCGTACCTCGATCTGCGCGCGAACCTGCGGCAGGTGGCGCTGCTCTCCGTCGGTTACACGCTGTTCGCGACCTTGGCGGTCGGCTATCTCGCGTATCTGCTGGTGCCCGATCTTCCGGCGACCGCGGCGCTCGTGCTCGGGGCGGTGATCGCGCCGCCGGACGCGGTCGCGGCGACCGCCATCGCACGACGGCTGCGGCTGCCCGGCCGGATCACGACGATCCTCCAGGGCGAGTCCCTGGTGAACGACGCGACCGCGATCACCGCGTACAAGGTGGCCCTCGCGGCGGCCGTCGGCGCCGGGGCCACCTGGGCGGACGGGATCAGGGAGTTCGCGCTCGCGTCGATCGGCGGCGTCGGGGTGGGGCTCGTGCTGATGCTGCCGATCCACTGGCTGCGCCGGCACCTGCGCGAGGCGCTGCTCCAGAACACGTTGTCGCTGCTCATCCCGTTCGTCGCGTACGCCGCGGCGGAACAGGTCGGGGCATCCGGGGTGCTCGCGGTCGTGGTCGTCGCGCTCTACCTCGGACACCACTCCTGGCAGGTCGACTTCGCGACCCGGCTCCAGGAGGCAGCGGTCTGGAAAATGGTCACCTTCGTCCTGGAATCGGCGGTTTTCGCCCTCATCGGACTGCAAATGCCGGTGGTCCTCAGGGGACTTGGGGCGTACGGGATGGCCCAGGCGGCGTGGTGCGCGGCGGGCGTCTTCGCCCTCGTGGTGGCCGCGCGCTTCGTCTGGGTCTTCCCGGCCACGTTCCTGCCGCGTGCCCTGTCCGCGAAGATCAGGCGGCGCGAGCCGGACACCGACTGGACGGCGCCGGTGATCGTGGGCTGGGCCGGGATGCGCGGGGTGGTCTCGCTCGCGATCGCCTTCTCGATCCCGCTGACGACGGCGAACGGCGCCGCCTTTCCGGCCCGCAACCTCGTCCTCTTCCTGACGTTCACGACGGTCATCGCCACCCTGGTGGTGCTGGGGCTCACGTTGCCCCCGCTGATCCGGCTGCTCAAGCTCCCCGGGCGGGACACGCAGGCCGAGACGCTGGCCGAGGCACAGGCCCAGAGCGAGGCCTCCCGTGCCGCCGAGGACCGGCTGGACGAACTCCTCGCCGATGAGCGCAACGCCTTGCCGCCGCCCCTCGCCGACCGGCTGCGGACGGTTCTGGAGCGGCGCAGGAACGCGGTGTGGGAGCGACTGGGGGCGGTGAACGAGGCGACGGGGGAGTCGGCGGACGACACCTACCGGCGGCTGTCCCGCGCCATGATCGAGGCGGAGCGCCAGGTCTTCGTGGAGCTGCGCGACGCCCGCCGCATCGATGACGAACTGCTGCGGACGCTGCTGCGCAGGCTGGACCTGGAGGAGGCGGCGGCGTACCGCGAGGGCGAGGCGTAGCCCGCGGCTTCGCTCCTCAGGGCGCCGGAGGGGCTTGATCGTGTCGAGCGGTGTTTCAGGGCCTGCCCGTCACCACCGCCGCCACCCTCGTCCCCGAAGCGAAGGCCCCCTCCCGCGTCAGTTCCAGCAGCGCGTACAGCAGCTTCGCCACGTAGACCCGCTCCACCTCCACCCCGTGCCGCTCCTCGAAGTCCCGCGCGAAGGCGTCCAGTTCGGCGGGGACGCGGGCGTAGCCCCCGAAGTGGAAGCGGTCGTCCAGGGTCCACGTGCCCCGTGTCTCGCCGAACGCGGCCCGCTGGAGCTCCCCCACCGCCTCCCCCAGGAAGCCCCCCTTCAGCACCGGCACGCCGACCGCCCGCTGCCCCGGTCCGAGGCCGGCGGCCAGGCCGGCCAGCGTGCCGCCGGTGCCGCAGGCCACCGCGACCACGTCCGCGAGCCCGCGCAGTTCCTCGCCGAGCGCCGTACAGCCCCGCACCGCAAGGGAGTTGCTGCCGCCCTCGGGTACCACGTACGCGTCCCGGCCGAGCAGGTCGAGCAGTCCCGAGAGGACGTCCGGCGCGGACTTTCGGCGGTAGGTCGACCGGTCCACGAAGTGGAGCCGCATGCCGTCCGCCGCGCACCGCGCGAGGGAGGGATTGAGCGGGCGTCCGGCGAGCTCGTCGCCGCGTACGACACCGATGGTGGGGAAACCGAGCAGGCGCCCGGCGGCGGCGGTCGCCCGGAGGTGGTTGGAGTAGGCGCCGCCGAAGGTGAGCACGGGGCGGCCGTCGGCGGCTTCGAGGTTCAGCACCAGCTTGCGCCACTTGTTGCCGACCAGGTCCGGGTGGATCAGGTCGTCCCGCTTGAGCAGCAGGCGTGCGCCGTGCCGCTCGAACCGCTCGTCCCGCGCTTCCTCCAGGGGGGAGGGGAGGCGGGGGGCGAGGGCTCGGTGGGTCATGGCTCCATTGTCACTTCAGGCGCTCGTGCACGCGTTCGCGCAGCCAGTCCATGGTGAAACCGAGCGGGTCGACCTTGCCGACCTGCCATTCCTTGTGCCCGATGACGGAGCGCTCGGTCCAGCCGTAGTGGCGACAGACCGCGGTGGCCGCCTTCTCGATGGCGTCGAGCTGGGCCTGCGGCCAGGGGTCGTGCCCGTCTCCGAGGTTTTCGCACTCGAAACCGTAGAAGTGGGTGTTTCCGTCGATGTCGTTCTTCTGTGGCGGAGGCAGCCGTTTCTCGGCGATCACCGCGCGCAGCACGTCGCCGTCGCCCGCGCCCGCGTGGTTGGCGCGGCCGTTGCCGACCAGGTGGACCGTGCCGTCCTTGGTGATCACGCCGTGGCAGAGCGGCCCCGGCAGGGAGTCGTAGCCGTCGTAGCAGATGCTGACCGTGGCGTCGGCGCCGCTGGTGGCGGTGTGGTGGATGACGACGCCGTTGAGCGGGCCCCAGCCGCCGTGGCCGGCCCGGTTGTGGCTGCGCCACTGGCCGACCTCGACGACGGTGAGGCCCTCGGCGCGCAGGGCGGCGAGGAACTGGTCTGCGGACAGGGGAGGGGCCATGGCCGCCTCCTTTCGGAGCGGTGCGGAATGTCTCGTACCGCTTGTACCCCAACTTCCGCTATGAGGAGATCTGTTCGGTTTGCCGTGCGAGCCGATCCGGACAGTCCCCGCCCCGGGGAGGCGTCAGTCCTGCGCGAGCCACAGGTCGGGGCCGAACACCTCGTAGTGGATGTCGGCCGCCGCCACGCCCTTGGCGAGCAGCTGGGTGCGCACCGCGCGCATGAACGGGAGCGGGCCGCACAGGTAGGCGCGGGTGCCGGACGGGACCGTGAGTGCCGTCAGGTCGACCAGGCCCGTGCGGTCGGCCGGGTGACCGGGCTCCGGCGCCTCGTACCAGAAGTGGGCGGCGGCGTCGGGGAGTTTGGCGGTGAGCGCCGCGTGGTCGTCGCGCAGCGGGTGCTCGGCGGGGGATCGGTCGGCGTGCACCACGGTCACCGGCGCACGGTGCCCGGTGGCCGCCAGCTGCTCCAGCATGGACAGCATCGGGGTGCAGCCGATCCCGGCGGAAGCGAGTAGCAGCGGGGCGTCGTCCGCGTGCAGGACGAGGTCGCCGTACGGGGCCGAGACGCGCAGCACATCGCCCTCGCGGACGTGGGCGTGCAGGTGGCCGGAAACCTCGCCGTCGATGTCACCCCGGACGCGCTTGACGGTGATCGAGCGGAGCTCGCTGCCGGGCGCCGAGCTCAGGCTGTACTGGCGTATCTGGCGGGCGCCGTCGGCGAGTTCGACCTGGACGGAGACGTACTGGCCGGGCTTGAAGGCGGGGGCGGGTGCGCCGTCGGCGGGGCGCAGCCGGAAGGTGGCGCAGTCGGCGGTCTCCTCGTTGCGGCCCACCACGGCCCACTCGCGCCAGACGTCCCCGGCCAGCACGCCCTGCTCCTCGTACAGCCGGGCCTCGATGGCGGTCAGGGCGTTCGCCATCAGCCAGTACACCTCGTCCCAGGCCTCGGCGACCTCCGGTGTCACGGCCTCGCCGAGCACCTCGGCGATCGCGGCGAACAGGTGCTGGTGGACGACTCGGTACTGGTCGGCGGTGACGCCCAGCGAGGCGTGCTTGTGCGCGATGCGGTTGAGCATCACGTCCGGGCGGTCGTCCGGGCGGTCCAGGAGGTGCGTCGCGAAGGCGGCTATGGAGCCGGCCAGCGCCTGCTTCTGGAGACCGGCGGCCTGGTTGCCGCGGTTGAACAGATCGCGCAGCAGCTCGGGGTGGGCCGCGAAGAGCCGCTCGTAGAAGCGCTCGGTGATGGTGGCGATGGCCGCGGCAACGGCGGGCAGGGTGGCGCGTACGGTCGCGGTCGACTTCTCGGACAGCATCGAAGGAACTCCCTGATTTAATTGGTATCTGAGAATCACATTTAGCGGCATGAGACGACCCGCTCGCGGCTGACAGGGTGTCAGCGGGGAGTGAGGCCGACGAGCAGTGGGCCGGTCGGGGCGGCGACGAGGTCGTCCACCGTGAGGTCGTCGAGGGAGGCGTAGAACGCCTCCTGTGCCCGGTGCAGCGCCCGGCGCAACCGGCACGCCGCGGCCAGTGGGCAGGGTGTGGCGCCCTCGCAGTCCACGACGTCGCCCGGCCCTTCGAGCTCGCGCACCAGGCCGCCCACGGACGCGAGATGGCCCGCTTTGGTCAGTGCGAGCCCGCCGCCCCGGCCGCGCCGCGCCTCGACGAGGCCGAGGTGCTGGAGGCGGGCGACGACCTTCGCGGTGTGGGTGTACGGGATGCGCATCGAGTCCGCCACCGCGCGCGTGGTGGGCGGGTCCTGGCCCTCGGCGCCCTCGATGACCGCGAGGCGCATCAGCACCCGCAGCGCCAGATCGGTGTATCTCGTCAGCCGCATGCGGTCACCGTAGATAACTTGCATCTCGTATGCAAATTAAGTGGAGGTTTCCGGCCGGTGACTTCCGGGCGGGGACGCAACGGGCGCGAGCGGACTGTTCGAGCAGGATGGGGCCGCCTGCCCGCCCTTCTGGTGTTCTAATCCCACTCATTTGAGTAATGGCGCGCCGACTCTCCGTGCTGGAAGTGTTTCTTCCCGCAGTTCAGCTTCTTGATCGTGAGAGTTCAGAAGGAGTCACATGTCGGTCGAGGCAGGTCCCGAGAACCGCGCCCAGCAGAGTCTCGGCACAGCCGCCGCGCGGAACTTGGCGACCACCACCAAGTCCGCCCCGCAGATGCAGGAGATCACCTCTCGTTGGCTGCTGCGGATGCTGCCATGGGTCCAGGTACAGGGCGGCACGTACCGGGTCAACCGACGGCTGAGCTACTCGGTGGGGGACGGGCGGATCACGTTCGTACAGACCGGCGAGCGGGTCGCCGTCATCCCCGCGGAGCTGGGCGAGCTGCCCGCGCTGCGGGACTACGACGACGAGAGCGCGCTCGGCGAGCTGGCCAACCGCTGCGAACAGCGCCAGTACGCGGCGGGCGAGGTCATCGCCACCGCGGGCGACATCGCCGACCGGGTCTTCCTGCTCGCCCACGGCCGGGTCGAGAAGATCGGCACCGGCCCGTACGGCGACGAGACGGAGCTCGGCTTCCTCGCGGACGGGGCGTACTTCGGCGATCAGGCGCTGGTCTCCGGGGACGCCACCTGGGAGTGGACGGTCCGGGCCACGACCGCGTGCACCGTCCTCGTGCTGAGCCGGGCCGACGTGCTCAACCTCGCGGAGCGCGCCGAGTCCCTCCAGACGCACCTCGCCTCGGTCTCGCACCTGCCGGAACAGCGCACCAACACCTACGGCGAGGCGGCGATCGACCTCTCCGCGGGCCACGTCGGCGAGGCCGTCATCCCGCACACCTACGTCGACTACGAGGGCTCGCCACGCGAGTACGAACTCTCCGTCGCGCAGACCGTCCTGAAGGTCCACAGCCGGGTTGCCGACCTCTACAACCAGCCGATGAACCAGACCGAGCACCAGTTGCGGCTCACCGTCGAGGCGCTGCGCGAGCGCCAGGAACACGAGCTCGTCAACAACCGCGAGTTCGGCCTCCTGACCAACTGTGACTACGGCCAGCGCCTCCAGCCGCACGACGGGGTGCCCAGCCCCGACGACATGGACGAGCTGCTCTCGCGCCGGCGCGGCTCCAAGCTGTTCCTCGCCCACCCGCGGGCCATCGCCGCCTTCGGGCGCGAGTGCAACAAGCGCGGTCTGGTCCCGGAGTCGGTGGAGGTCGCCGGTCACCACGTGCCGGCCTGGCGCGGGGTGCCGATCTTCCCGTGCAACAAGATCCCGGTGAGCGAGGCCCGCACGACCTCGATCATCTGCATGCGTACCGGAGAGGCCGAGCAGGGCGTCATCGGCCTCCAGCAGTCCGGCATCCCGGACGAGATCGAGCCGAGCCTGTCGGTCCGGTTCATGGGCATCGACGAGCAGGCGATCATCTCGTACCTGGTCACGGCGTACTACTCGGCCGCGATCCTGGTGCCCGACGCGCTCGGAGTGCTGGAGAACGTCGAGGTCAGCCGCTGGCGCTGAGCTTCCGGTCCGGGCGCACCGGCCGCGGCGCGCCCGGCGTCGACCGTCAACTCCGAGAAAGGTCCCCCTAGTTGACAATGCCGGAAGCCATTGAGGGCCGCGAGGCCGTCGAGCTGCTCGAACGGACCCGCATCATCGTCAACCCTCAACTGCGTTCGGCCGTGGAGTCGTTGCCGACCTCCATGCGTCGGGTCGCGATGTACCACTTCGGCTGGGAGCACGCGGACGGCACCCCGGCCGGCGGGCAGGCGGGAAAGGCGATCCGCCCCGCCCTCGTCCTCGCCGGATCCCGGGCGCTGGGCGGCGAGCCGGACATCGCGGTGCGCGCCGCGGCCGCCGTCGAACTCGTCCACAACTTCACGCTGCTGCACGACGACGTCATCGACGAGGACGCCACACGCCGGCACCGCCCCACCGCCTGGACCGTCTTCGGCACGCCGGACGCCATCATCGTGGGGGACGCGCTGCACGCCCTCGCGCTGCGCCTGCTCGCCGACGACGGCCACCCCGCGGCGCCCGCCGCCTCCGCCCGGCTCGCGGCCTGTGTCATCGAGCTCTGCGCGGGCCAGCAGGCTGACTGCGCCTTCGAGCAGCGAGGCCCGCAGGACGTGTCGCTGGACGAGTGCCTCGGCATGGCGATGGCCAAGACCGGAGCGCTACTCGGCTGCGCCTGCGCGCTGGGCGCGCTGTACGCGGGGGCGGGCGAGGAGGAGGTCGCCGCCATGGACGCGTTCGGCCGCGAAGCCGGGCTGGCCTTCCAGCTCATCGATGACCTGATCGGGATCTGGGGGGATCCCGGACGCACCGGCAAGCCCGTCGGCGCCGACCTCGCCGCACACAAGAAGTCCCTGCCGGTCGTCGCGGCCCTCGGCTCGGCCACCCCGGCGGCGGCCGAACTCGCCGAGCTGTACCAGGGCCCGATGGGTGCCACCGCGGTCCGCAGGGCCGCCGAAGCGGTCGACCGGGCGGGCGGCCGCGACTGGGCCCAGATCCACGCCGCCGACCGGATGGCCCGAGCGGTCGGGCACCTCTCGCGCGCGGTTCCCGATCTGACCGCCGCGGGGGAACTCCTCGCTTTGGCGGAGTTCGTGACCCGCCGCAGCCGCTGACACCGGCCGCCAACTCTAGGATCGCTCCCGTCAGTTGTCGCCCGGACGACCGGGCGGCGGGGAGCGACGCCGATGGGTGGGGCCGAGATGGGCGGGACCGGAGCCGAGGGTGCGGAAGCGGAGAAGGGCGTACGAATACGGCGGGCGGGCCCGGACGACCGGGCGGCGGTGGTGCGGATCCTGGACGAGGGCTTCCAGTACGACCCGGTGAGCAGCTGGGTCTTCCCCGACGAGGCGCGGCGGCGCGAGGTGCACCATCTCCTGATGGCCGCGTTCTTCGAACTCGCCCTGGCGGAGGGCCATGTGGACATCACCGAGGACGGCTCGGCGGCCGCCCTGTGGATCGATGTCCCCGCCGATGCGGGGGAGAGTGACGAGGAGGGACCGGCGCAGCTTCGGGCCTTCGTCGACCCGGACAACGAACGGATCGAGCAGATCGCCCGCTTCACCGCCGCGATCCATCCGCACGGCCGGGCCCACGCGTACCTCATGATGATCGCGGCGACCCCCCAGCGGCAGGGCGAGGGCTTGGGCTCCGCGCTGATCGCCCCCGTACTTCAGGAGTGCGACCGGGTGGGCCGCCCCGCCTACCTGGAGGCGAGCAGCGAGCGCAGCCCGCGGCTGTACGAGCGCCTGGGATTCGCCCCGCTGGGCGAGCCGCTGCGCCTGCCGGACGGCCCGCCGATGTACCCGATGTGGCGCGAGCCGCGGGTCTGACGCGTCCGCCCGGTCAACTCGGCACGATGCGGGACACGATCAGATCGATGAGCCGGTCACGCTCCAGTGCCGCCAGCTTCCGTCCGTGGCCGCCCTGTCCGAGGTTGTCGCCGAAGACCCCCGGCAGCGTGAACGTCTCCACGAGCAGCCCGGTGATCGCCAGGTGGAGCAGCCGGACGGTGTCGGGGTCGCCGGGCAGCCCGGAGTCGACGTGGAATTGGATGTTGGCGTCCAGCTCCGCGCGGATCGCCCGGGTCAGCTCCGCCCGCAGCGCGGGCCGCCGGGTGGCTTCCAGGCGCAGTTCGAGGAGGGCCAGGTACCCGGTGCGCTCGGCGGCCATCCGCCGCACCAGCCAGTGCATCAGCGAGGTGATGAGCTCGCGCGAGGGCGCCGGGCGCATCGCCTCGGCGACATCCTGTGGAGCCGGTGTCATGCGTACGTGGATGCGCCGCCCGGCCTGGGTGAACAGGTCGTCCCTGCTGGTGAAGTAGTTGGAGGAGGTGCCCGCGGGCACGCCCGCCTCCGCGTCCACGGCACGAAACGTCAGCCCGCGCGCCCCTTCGCGTGCGAGCACTTCGATGGCCGCGTCGATGAGGGCGGTTCTGCGCTCGGGATTACTGGCCATGTCCGAACTCCTCTGCGGAAAAAGGGGGTTGCATCAACCACTACACATGGAGCACTCTATCCGTAGTGGTCAGCACGGAAGACCACGCCCCCGAACCCCAAGAGGTCGGCTTGCGCAAGCTCTCGTACTTCATCGGAATGTCCCTGGACGGCTTCATCGCCGGGCCCGATGGCGAGATCCAGTTCCTGTTGGACCAGTTGACTACCGGGTACTTCGAGTACCTGAAGACGCAATGGCCCGAGACGATGGCGACCGCCGGGAGGCGGCACTTCGGTTTCGACAAGGCCCCCAACACCCACTACGACACCGTGCTGATGGGCCGGTCCACCTATGCGCTGGGCCTCAAGGACGGGCTGACCAGCCCGTACGCCCATCTCCGGCAGTACGTCTTCTCTCGCAGCCTCATCGAATCACCCGACCCGGCAGTCGAGTTGGTGGCGGGAGACCCGGTGGCCAAGGTGCGCGAGCTCAAGGAGCGGGACGGCCTCGGCATCTGGCTCTGCGGCGGCGGAAACCTCGCCGGTCAGCTGGCCGAGGAGATCGACGAACTGGTCATCAAGACGTATCCGGTGCTCGTGGGCGCCGGAATCCGTGCCGTGGACGGTGAGTTCACACCCCGTCAGTTCGGTCTGACCGAGTCCCGTTCGTTCGACAACGGAGCGGTTGTGTCGAGGTACGAAAGGAAGCGGTAACGCTCATTTCGGTCACCCCCTGTGACGAACAGCAGGATGCGCCGCTAATCTCCGCCCATGACACCACAGTCATGGGCGGGTTGGTACCGGGACCGCCTAGGATCCGAAGCGCTGACGATCACCACTGACGGGACGCAACTGCGGACCCGGATCAGGGGGGTCGACTTCGCCGGAGCGAGCTTTGACTCGCTCGGCCCGGTACCGGGGATACCAACGGAGAGCGGCAACACTTTCGCGCTCGACGGCGGGAACCTCCGCGATTTCGTACTCGAATGGGATATGCCCGTGCCCGTCGCCTCCGACGACGGCCGCGTTCAGCAGGCCACCCTGAGCTGCCTGCTCTCCCTCAAACCTCCGGAGCCGGACCTCGGGGTCGCCCTGCACTTCGGGGGAACGGTGTACGCCAGCGGCCGGGCGGAGCTCGACTTCGGCTCGGTCCTGAATGACATCCGCCGCCAGCTCCCGTCCGGCGCGAGCCTTGAGCGCTCCCTGCTGGACGCGATCTAGCCCCTCTTCCCCGCGGCCGCCGTGTGCGGGAGTCCCATGACTCCCGCACACGGCGGCCGCTCTACGTCAGGATTCGGTGCGGCGCCGATGGGCGCCCGCCCGGCGGCGAGCGACCTTTCGCGCGGGGCGATCAGTACGTCTGCAACTCCACCAGATTTCCGTCGGGGTCCAGGACGTGCGCCGCTCGCAGCCCCGGTCCCCACTCCGGCAAATCGCGGGCCGCGGCCACCACCGTGCCCCCCGCCCCCGCGCACAGCTCGACGGCCGAGTCGAGCGCCTCGGCGGTGGCCATGTGGAGCACCAGGGAGGCACCCGGGCTCGGCACGCTGGACTCCCCGAGCGCCGAGACCATCGCGTCCCGGCTGAACAGGGCGAGCGCGGTACGCCCGTCCAGCGCGTCCCAACTGGCGTAACCGGACGATGAGTTGCCCCGCGCGAGCGTGCAGCCGGTGAGCTCGGGGAGGATCGCCTCGTAAAAGCGGAAGGCCGGTTCGTAGCGGTCGACGAGGAGCCGCGGGTACGGAGGTTCCATGCCCGAAACCTAACCCGGAAGACGACCCTCCGCCGTGTGCCGACGATCACGCCGGGCCTCCTGTCCCCGCGAATTCCACCACCTTGTTCGCGCGCCGGCGCAGGCGGAAGTACTAGCGGCGGAACAAGGGGCCGGGACCATCGTCCTATGGCGCGAAGACCCCGCGACACGTGAGAGTAATGACCACGGCGAGGAAATACGCAAAGGTCATGACGGGAGTGATCGTGTCCGCCCAGATAACAATTGATCCCGGCCGCTTCAGCCAGTTCGGCGAAGCCACCGGAAGCACCTTCTGTCTGATCACGAATTCCGAGCTGGTCGATCGGATCGACATCGTCAAGACGGCCCCGTACCGGGAATTCCTCACCATCACGCTTGATGTGGGAGACCGCTTCGAGGAAATTCTGGAAAAGCGGATCCCGGAACCCGCACACGTACTCGTGATCTCTCCCCACCGGTTCTTCGAATCACCGGACCCCGATCTGGTGGGGCAGCGCAAGATCATGGGCATGGCGTGCAACTCGACGCCCACCGGCTTCGAGGAGCTGCGGCACTTCCTCGGGGTGATGGAGCGGACCTCGGCGGCCGAGCAGGCGGCGTTCTGCGACACCTTCTTCGAACTGGCCGAGGACTCCGACCAGTTGGTGTACGTCGACCCCGTGCACGGGACCCGCGCCACCCTCGACCACCTGCAGGAGGGCCTGGTGTGGAACCAGCAGGCCGGCCCGCTGGACTGGGGTGACCAGCAGATCGTCCCGGCCGGCGAGATCAGCGTGCTGCCCGTCGAGATCAGGGAGTTCGGCGAGACCCTGAAGCTGCCCCTTGAGGGCGAGATCACGCTGCGCGGGTACCCGATCCTGCACAACGGCACCCCCTCCTTCTCCCGGGCCGACCAGGCCCGCATCCACTCCCAGCTGTGGGCGATGCGCGACAACGCGATCAAGGCCACCGTGGAGGACGGCAGGATCACGCGTCTGGAGGCGCTGGATGCCGGAGCGGCGCCGGCCGTGGCGATGCTGGAGCAGATGTTCGCCGTGGACTCCCGCTACCGGATCGTGTGGGAGATCGGCCACGCCCTCAACACCTCCCTGGACATCCTGCCCGGGAACCACGCCATGAACGAGGTGTACGGCGGTACCGAAGGATGCCTGCACTTCGGCCTCGGACTCACTCCGTACACCCAGTACCACCTGGACATCATTTCGCCCGACACCCGCGTGCTGACCAGTAATGGAGTCGCGGTGATCGGCCACCCGGACCACCCCACCGTGGAGAGGGTCGTGCCCGCTTCCTAGCGGATTCACGACCGTCCGACCGTCGGGGTGAACGCAAGGCAATAAAACAAACAGGAGGTGACTCCCCATGAAGAAGATCAAGGTGCAGAAGAACCGCAACTACCTGGGCACGCTCCTGGGCTGAGTACCGACCCGTGGCGGGGCATGCGAAATGCCCCGCCACGGGGTTCCCGCTGTCTTTTCTAGGGAGTGCGTCCGTGCCACCGCTGGATCTCACGACAAGCGACTTCGATCAGTTCGGCGAGCCGGCCGGGACATTCTGTCTGATCACGAGTGAACAGAGCGGCGAGCCGATTTCCCTGCTGCGCGGTGACGGGTATTCCCGCGTGCTCCACCTGAGGCTTCCGCCCGGCACGCGCCTGGGCGAGCTGATCGCCGCGAGCGTCCCCGCGGACGCACACGTACTCGCGGTCTGCCCCGGACGGTTCCTCGACTCGCCGACCCCGCAGGAGCTGGGCGAACGCAAGCTGGCCGTGCTGCCCGCCGGGTCCACCCCGCTGACCGACGAGCACGTCCGCTACTTCCTGCGCACCGCCGCCGCCACGGACGTGGCCCAACACGCGCGGGTGGCCGAGGAGTTCTTCGACCTGGTGGGCGACAGCGACCGGCTGACGATCGTCGACGACGCCTCCGCCACCGAGGCCGAGTTCGACCACACGGTCGGCGACTGCGTCTGGAACCAGCAGGCCGGCGTCCTGGAACCGGGCGACCAGCAGATCTTCCCTTCGGGCAAGCTGAGCGTCACCGCCGCCGAGATCACGACCTTCGAACCGGAGGCCCGGCTGCGCGGCCTCAACGGGGACCTGACCCTGCGCGGATGGCCGATCGTGCACCGCCACGAGGATCCGGCCGACGGCGCCGACCAGCAAAGGCTGTTCGAGGCGCTCTCGCCGCTCGTCGCCAACGCCGTGACGCTGCACGTCGCCGCCGGAAGCATCGAGGGCGTCACCCCGCAGACGCCGGGGGCGGCGTCGGCCGCGGGGGAGCTGGAGAAGCTCCTCACCGACGACCCGCGCTACCGCGTCATCTGGGAACTCGGCTTCGGGATCAACACCACGACGGAGATCATTCCGGCGAACTGCGGCCCGAACGAGGTGTACGGCGCCACCAGTGGCGTCGTGAACCTCGGGCTGGGGATCACGCCGGCCACGCGCTACGCCCTGGCCTTCCTGTGCCCGCGCAGCTCGCTGGTGACATCGGACGGTACGGCCGTCCTCGGCGCCCGCAAGGCGGTACGCCGCGGCCGGATGCAGCGCGTGTCCAGCGCGAGCTGCGGCTGCCACTGACCCCAAGGAGGGAAGCACGCTATGACGGTCAACCCCGAACTGCGCAACAAGGTCGACGCGATCCTCGACACCTTCATCAAGGACTTCTACGAGACGGTGCCGTACGCCCAGCACCAGAAGAACGCCTCCGAGCTGAACCTCGACTACTACAAGCGCCACAACATCGAGACGATCCTGCGGCTGCGCCGCAAGCGGACCGTCGACGCGCTGGCCATCAAGTACTTCACCAAGGTGGACCCGGTACAGGCCAAGGCGTGGGCGCACTACACCGACGACGAGATGCTGCACGACCGGCTGTTCGCCGCCGACCTCGCCAAGGTCGGCGTGACCAAGGACCAGATCTACTCCACCGAGCCGCTGCTCTCCACCAAGCTGCTCACGGGATACCTCCAGTACGGCATGGAGTTCGAGGACAGCCCGCTGGCGCTGATCACCAGCGTGTACTTCGTGGAGTACGTCACCACGCGCACCCAGCCCGACTGGCTCGACAACCTGGGCGACGTCCTGGGCGAGGACAACGTCAAGGGTGCCCGTGCGCACGTCAACACCGACCTCGACGACGACCACGACGACTTCGTGTGGCGGGTGCTGTCCACGCTGGTCAAGTCGGAGGCCGACCAGCACAAGGTCGTCGAGCACCTCGGCCACATCTACTGGCTGTGGAAGCTCTACTTCGTCGAACTGCACCAGCTCACGGTGCTCGGCAAGAGCGACGGCCAGGTTCCGCTGCCCACTGCGGCCGAGGCCTGAGCGGGAGCAGCGGTGGCCGATGACGACCGCGCCACGCGTCCCGACGGGCGGCAGGGCGTAGAGGTACTGGCCTTGCCGCCCGGCCGGGAGCTGCCGACCGAGACCGAGAAGTGGATCGTGGACGGTCTGGTCCTCGCCATGCCGGGACTACAGACCCGGCAACTGTTCACGCTCCGCCGCGACATGCTGACGAAGGCCGACTACGTCGTCGTCGGGGTGGACCGGGAGCGCGACCGGGTGGTCTCGCTGCTCACCTCCCGATGGACGGAGATCCCGTCGGGGCGGCCCTGTCTGCACATCATGATCCAGTTCGTGGGCGACACGTACCGCAACGGCGCGGTCTTCAAGGAGAGCTGGGCGCTGCACTTCGCCCGGCTGCTCGCCGAGGGCCGCCCGTTCCCCGAGGTGATCGCGCTCAAGACGTACAACCCGGTGGTGCACTGCGCGATGTCGGCGTTCAGTGGCCATCCGGACATCAGCATGTACCCGGACCTCGCGGGCGAGGACGACAGCCGGGCGGCCCTGGCGGCCGAGGTGGCCGCGTCGCTCGCTCCCGGAGCGGCCTTCGACCCGGCGCACGGAGTCGTCCCGGGCATCGGGCGCCCGCTCGACCTCTACCGGGAGCGGCCGCTGAGCCATGTGCCCGAGGCCAACCGGTACTTCGCCGACCACGCGGAGCCCGGCGACCGGGTGCTGTGCCTGCTGCACGTGCCCACGCAGGCGGGAGCGCACGCGATCCTCACGGCCCTCGGTGTGCCGCTGCCCTCCGGGCAGCGCTGAGCCCTGCCGACCGGATGGGTCCGGCGCCCTGCGAGGCTCCGGACCCGCCGCCCGCGCCACACCTTCCAGGCACTCCAGGCACTCCAGGAACGCGAGGCAGCATGGGACACGCATTTCCCCCCGACTACTCCCGGGCACGCGCGGAGTTCCTGGCCGCCGCGGAGGAGGCCGGCGCACGCCTGAGGAACTTCACGCTGCCCCGGCACCGCGGGCCCGACGGCGCCGAACTCGCCGTTGACACCGCGTATTTGGGGCCGCCCGACCCGGCGAAGCTGCTGATGACGGTGTCCGGGACACACGGCATCGAGGGCTTCTGCGGTTCGGCCTGCCAGACCACGGTCCTGCTGCGGGAGGGCGTCGCGAAAGCCGCCGCCAGGGCCACCACCGGCGTGCTGCTCGTCCATGCCCTCAACCCGTACGGTTTCGCCTACCTGCGGCGCGTCAACGAGGACAACGTCGACCTCAACCGGAACTTCGTCGACCACCAAGCCCCGCCGCACAACGACGCCTACGACGCCGTGCACCGCACCCTGGTGCCGGCGGACGCCGCCGGGTTCGCTCCCGGCGAGCTGGTCGCGAACCTCACCGCGCTCCGCGACCGGCTCGGCCCCCAGCGCCTTCAGGAGGCCGTGACCCGGGGCCAGTACCGCCACAGCGACGGCCTGTTCTACGGCGGAGACACGCCGGCCTGGTCCCGGCGGGTGTTCGAGACGGTGGTGGCCGAGCAGGTCGCCGGCGCCGCCCACGTCGGCTACATCGACCTGCACACCGGGCTCGGCGAACGCGGCGTCGGCGAACCCATCTTCCGCGGCGGCCGCGACGCCGACGCCCACCAGCGGGCCCGCCGGTGGTACGGCGAGGCGCTGACCGCCTCGGAGCACGGCACCTCCTCCTCCACGCCGATCGTGGGCAACACGGCGACCGCCGTGGCCGACGGCCTCGGCGACGGCGGCCGACTGACCGCGATCACCCTGGAGTTCGGCACTCAGCCCGGCCCCGAGGTGCTCCTCGCCCTGTGTGCCGACGCGTGGCTGCACCGGAGCCATCCGCCGACCGAGGCGGTCCGCCACGACCTCAAGCAACTGATCCGCGACGCCTTCTGCCCCGCGGACGACGCCCGCTGGCGCGAACAGGTCCTCCAGCGGGCGCGCGAGGTCTTCGACCAGGCCGTCGTCGGCCTCGCGGAAGCCAAGTAACCGGCACAAGCCATATGACACGCGATGGAGGGGGCGCCCAGGCGCCCCCTCCATCAGCACGTTGTCCTCGCGAAACCGTTCAGCCCTCAGTCGGCCTTGCGGCCCACCCCGAGAACGGCCACCCGCGGCACCGTGCACTTCCATGTCCCAGCGGACCCGTCGTACTCGACACAGGCCGTTTCCAGGGAGCCGTCCGCCCGCTCCTGGCGGAATATCGCCTTGGCCCGCTCGATGGTGTGGTGATCGGCGTCCGCCGGGTGCAGCCGTTCGATCTCGGCGAGCCCGTACATGTCCAACAGGTAGCGGCCCACTTCCAGTTCGGCCTCCCGGGCGGTGGCCGCCGTCGCGACATAGGGGTCGGCCATGTCGCTCACCTCGGCCCACTCGAAGCCCGCCTTGGTCAGATATCCCGAGATCTCCTCCCGGGTGAAGTGGTCGAAGGCGTGACCGGTTCGCGAGTACGGATGGACCACGTCCCGAAACCAGGTGTCCATCGGGGACCCGACGAGGAAGTCGTGGAGCAGCAGTACTCCCCCCGGCCGTAGTACCCGGTACGCCTCGTGGGCGAGCTCGGCGCGATCCTCGGGCGCGATGTGGTGGGAGCCGTAGGCGACGAGGACCGCGTCGACGCAGCCGTCCCGCACGAGCAGCCGGTCGGCGCGCTGGACCAGCGCCGGGCAGTCGGCCGCCCAGGCGGCGCGCACCATGTACGGGGACGCGTCGCAGGTCAGCACCGATAGGCCGGTGAGGTTCCGGGCCTTCGCGACCCTGCGGACCAGGCCGTCGCCGCCGAGCACGTCCACGACGACGGCGGGCCGCCGCTGGGTCCCGGCCGGCACCAGGGAGAGCAGGTGGCCGATGCCCTGGGCGCGGGCCGAGAGATTGCGGGCCTGCGCGCGTAGGTAGGAGGTGCCCCTCCCGCCGTCCGTGTCGTCGGCGAAGTCATCCTCGATGTGGCCGGACCGGGCCAGTTCGTGAGCCCAGGTCCGAGCCCGTTGCGGATCCACACAGGCGTGCAGCTCGGGCGCCGCCTGACGCAGTCGGCTCAGATGGTCCGCCATGTCGGCCGGTCCGAAGGTCACTTGAGGTCTCGTCAGGTTCTCGGTCACGGCTGCTCCCCCTGGGTCTGGAGGAAGTACGCGAGGGCGAGTGCCATGCGCTCGATCTCCTGGGGGTCCACGCTCTCGTCGGGCGCGTGGATGAGGCACTGCGGCTCCTCCACACCGATCAGCGCGATCTCCGCGTCGGGGAAGGTCTCCTGGAGCGCGTCGCAGACGGGGATCGAGCCGCCCTGGCCGGTGGTCGTCAGCTCCTGCCCGAACGCCTCGCGCATCGCCTCGGCCAGCGCCGCGTAGGCCAAGCCGTCGGTGCGGGAGCGGAAGGGGCGACTGGAGGAGATCAGCGTGGTCTCCACCTCGACCTCCCAGGGGGCCGCGGCCGCCAGGTGCGCGGCCAGCGCCTGCCACGCGGCGTCCGGGTCGGTTCCGTACGGGATGCGCAGATTGAGCTTGGCGGTGACCTCGCCGAGCACGGCCGGGGCCGAACCGACCACCGGCGGGCAGTCGATGCCGGTGACGGTCAGGGCGGGCCTTGCCCACAACATGTCCGCCACGGTGCCGTCCCCCATCAGGCGAACGCCGTCGCGCACCCCGATGTCGCGGCGGTACCGCTCGACGGGATAGTCCGCGCCCTGCCAGCGCCCGCTGTTGTCAAGGCCGTTCACGGTGGTGTTGCCGTCGGCGTCGTGCAGGGTGGCGAGCATCGCGATCAGCGCGTTGAGGGGGTCGGGGGCCGGGCCGCCGAAGGAACCGGAGTGCACCGGCCCGGCCAGCGAACGGACGGAGACGGTGGCGTGCACCACGCCCCGCAGGTCGGTGGTGGCGGTGGGAACCCCGGCCGCGGAGTTGCCCGTGTCGCAGACCAGCACGGTGTCGGCGTACAGGAGCTTGGGGTTCTCGCGGACCAGCGTCGCCAGGCCGCCGGTGCTCTGCTCCTCGGCGCCCTCCGAGATGACCTTGATGCCGATGCCGAGGCGGGACAGGTCGCCGAGCGCCCGCAGCGCGGTGAGCTGCATGACGATGTTGCCCTTGCAGTCGGCGGCCCCGCGTCCGTACCAGCGGCCGTCGCCGCGCTCGGTGAGGGTCCAGACCGGGGTGGTCCAGGCGGCCTCGTCGAGCGGCGGCTGGACGTCGTAGTGGCTGTAGAGGAGGACGGTGGGGGAGCCGGGGGCGGCCGGCAGATGGCCGAACACGGCCTTGCTGCCGTCCGGCGTGTCCAGCAGGCGCATGTCGGGGATGCCGGCCTCGGTGAACAGCCGCGCGACCAGCAGGGCCGCGCGCTCGCACTCTTCCACTGGGTACTGCCGGGCGTCGGCGACGGACCGGTGCGCGACCAGGTCCCGCAGGTCCTCCTCGGCTCGGCCCATCAGTTGGTGCACACGTTCCCGCAGGGCGTTGGCCGGCATGCGGTCTCCTTCTCGGTCGCTGGTTCGGGCGTTCCGGGCCGTTCGGTACGAGTGCCCGGGGGATCGCGGGGTGTGGCGGGGAGCGGGTCAGCCGGCGGGGGAGGGCGCGTCGGCCGGGGTGGTCTCGCGGGGGCGGCGCCGGTCCACCTCGGCGGCCAGAGAGCGGCGCACCACCCGGGTGCCGACCGCGTACCCGACCCCCACCAGGGCCAGCACCAGCCAGAACAGGACCAGTACGCCGTGGTGGTCGGCCAGGTCGAAGCCGCCTGCGACGAAGCCGCCCAGCATGCCGCCGACGCCCCAAGCCATCGTGGAGTAGCCGAGGTAGAGACCCGTGCGGCCCTCGGTCGCCAGACCCGCGACGACCGCGTCCACCACGCCGCAGAACAGCGACTCGCCGATCGAGGTCACGATCACCGCGGCCACGACCGGGCTGATCCCGTCGACCGCGCACAGGAGCCAGCCGCCCCCGAGCAGCACGCCGGACGCGATGAACACGTCGAGGCGGCCGACCGCGGACCGCTTCTCGATGCGCGAGCCGAGCAGCCACACGGTCACCATCACCACCACGGCGTTACCGGCGGTGAGCGGGCCGACCAGGTCGGAGGAGAGCTTCTGGTGGACGATGGTCAGCGGCAGCGCGATCCGGTACTGGGTGATCAGGAACCAGCCGCCGACCGCGAGCGCGCAGAAGATCATCAGCGGCCGGTCGCGCAGCGCCTCGGCCATGGCGGCGGCCTTGATGGGCGCCGCGTTCGTGGCGTGCAGGCCGCGCAGCAGCACCGAGGAGGTCACCGCGAACACCAGGTGCAGCGCCGCCGCGATCAGGAACCCGGCCTTCATCGCGCCGCCCGCCATCAGCGCGGTGCCGATCAGCGGGCCGATCAGGGCGGCCCCGTTGATGGACACGTAGTAGCGGCTGAGGTTGGCCGCGACGCCGCCGGAGTTGCCGGAGGCCAGCACGCTGCGGGAGCCGTTGTTGTTGAGGGAGCCGCCGATGCCGAGCAGCGAGACCGCCGCGCCCCACAGGCCCACGTTGCCGCCGGCGAAGGTGAACACGACGTAGGCGCCCGCCTCGACGACGAGACCCAGGACCAGGATCCGGGCGGCGCCGAAACGGTCGCTGACCCAGCCGGAGGGGATGCCGAGGCCGCGCCGGGTGAACTCCATGACGGCGAAGAGCACACCGGTCTGGAAGCTGCTCAGCCCTTCGTCCCTGGTCAGATGGACCGCCAGGAACGGGATGATCATGAAGAAGCCGATATTGGTGGTGAAGCGGCCGAGGATGACGACGTACGCCGGACCCTTGCCTTCGACGAAACGCCCGGGTCGAGCCCCCGGGGCGTGCTTCGTTTCCGTTCCGGAGTTCCCGGCGGGCGTCACGGCGTCTTCCCTTCGATCGGTTCGGTGTGCACGGTGATCCGGTCGGCCGCCGCGTCGGCCGCGGCCGCGGCGGCCTTCGGATCGGGACCCGCCGCGACGACGTGCCCGGCCCGGTTCCAGGAGTCGCCGAGCGGCATCACCTCGTCGCCCACCTCGCGGAGTTCGCCGATGCGGATGACGCCCTCGATCGCGCGGGCCTCGGCCACGCCCGTCACCGAGGTCACCCGGCCGGAGCGCGGGGTGAGGTAGCGGATGGCCGCGCCGCCCGCGAGAGCCACCCCGGGGCCCGGCAGCACCCCGTGGGCGAGAGCGAGGACCGCGGCCTGGAGCATGTCGATGCCCGTGACGTGGTGGACCAGCTCCCAGATCTGGTCGCCGCCCTGACGGGCGTTGATCTCGACGACGGTGGCGCGCTCGCCGCCCTCGGCGAGCATCACCTCGGTGTGGCAGGGGCCCCAGGCGTAGCCGACGGCGTCCAGCGCGTTCAGGGTCGCGTCGAGGACCACCTGGTTCTGGGCGGGCGTCAGCATCGCAGGCAGGTCGTGGCCGGTCTCCACGAAGTGCGGGGCGCCCGAGGTGTGCTTGCGGGTGACCGCGAGGACCTGATGGCGCCCGGCGGCCGACAGTGACTCGACACTGAACTCCTGGCCGGTGAGGAACTCCTCGGCCAGGACACTGGACGCGTCTGCCGCCTGCGGCCAGACGAACCCGGTCCTGGCGCCGCTGGCCCAGGCCCACGCCTCGGCCAACTCCCCTTCCGTACGCGCCAGATGGACACCCGTTCCGCCGTTGCCGTCGACCGGCTTCAGGATCACGCCGCTCGGGCAGCGGCGCAGCACCGCGCGGGCCTCGTCGAGCGTGGCGCACACCTGGTGGGCCACCTCGCCCAGGCCGCGGTCCCGCAGCCGGCCGCGCATGGCGGCCTTGTCCTGGGTGAGGGTGAGGGTGGCGGGCGAGTTGCCGCGCGCGCCCAGCGCCTGCGCCACCACGCTCGCCGGATGGAGGGAGAGCTCGGTGAGCGCGAGCACCGCGTCCACCGGGCGCCGGGCGTGCACCTCGCGGGCCACGGCGAGCAGCGCGTGCGGGTCGGTGAAGTCGGCATCGACCACCGCGAGGGCGAGGGACTCCTCCAACTGCCGGTCCCCGCCCGGCCGGTGCACCACGGTCAGGGCTACCGGCAGCCCGACGAACTTGCCCAGGACGTCCGAGCGCGGGCAGATGAGCAGGAGATGGGGCAGGCGGGCCGGCTGGTGCGACATGTCAGGTGTTCCTCCCCGCCGCGGCGGCGCTCCCGGGCTGCTCGGTGCGGCCCCCGCCGCCGGTGTCCGGGGCTTGGCCGTCCTGTGCGCGGGCCGCGTTCCAGGTCTGCTCCAGTTCGCGGATGCGGGCCGAGTCCCGGTGGATGGCGTCCCAGTCGTCGGCGCCCTGGATGACCCAGCCCAGACTGGTGGTCACGTCGTTGGTGACCGGCATGTCCCGGCCGTCGGGCGGGATCGACAGGGAGTGGACGGTGGGCAGCTCGGCGATCGCCTCCAGGATCTCCATGTGCCGCACGGGTCCGGCCCAGTCCGAACAGAGCCAGAGCGTGCGGACCTCCTTGACGAGCTCGAAGGACGGCCTGAAATCCCCGTCCAGGACGTGCCGTACGGTGCGCTCGATCTGGTTGTCGCCCGTGGCGAGGGATCCGGAGATCATCATGCAGCTGCCCGAGTAGCGGGCGGCCAGTTCCACCAGCCGCGGCCCGTCCGCGGTCATGATCGCTTCGGCGTGGGTGGAGCCGTTGCGGATGCCGACGGCGTCGGCCGCGCGCATCACGTAGTCGGCGAGCACCGCCACGTCGGGGTGGTCCGGCGGCAGGAAGTCGGCGACGTCGTAGATGCCGATCCGCGGGCCCCGGTCGTGCTTGGCGTAGATGCAGGTGTCGACGAGTCCGTGCTGCCCGTCCACCGAGTACAGGTCCACGATGTACTCGGGCCCCTCCAGGAACTCCTGGACGATGACGGTGTCGTTGCGGAGTTCGAACCCGTTGACCCGGCCGAGTATGTGGGTGAAGTGGCCGAGCCAGTCGCCGCCGGGCGGAACGAAGTGGACGTTGTCGGTCCCGGCGCTGTGCGGCGGCTTCAGGATGAGTGGCCGGTCGGTGAGGCCGTTGGCCTTGATCCAGGCGTCGACCTCGGTCGGGTCGTCGCTCGACAGGGTGCGCGGTCCGGGCAGTCCGGCCCGTTCCAGGGCGAGCGCCATCTCCCCTTTGTGGCGTTGGCACTTGGCGCTCTGGGGCACGTTCTGGAACTGCGGCATGATGCGTTCCACGAGCTGGGCGGCGAATTCGACGCCGCTCTCGTTGCCGGTGACGATACCCACCGGGTCGTAGGACTCGACGAGTTTCACCATCGCCTCGAAGTCGCCGTCGTAGAAGTGCACGGCCTCGAAGTCGTCGGGGTACCAGATGTTCTTCTTGACGAATTTCGCCAGGGGCCGCGGGGTGCTCATCACCGTCACCGGCAGCACGCCCCGGGCCCGGAAAGCGCTGGCGAAGCCCCGGTCGTCGCCGTCCCGTATGTGGTAGCCGTCTACAACGATCACATGTCGCTGCCGAGTGGACTTCATGGCTCAAACAGTGCTGGTCGGGGCGCTAACCGCGACAGTGGCGAAACTGCCACGCAACCGCGATTTGCTGCCAGTCGGCGCCCCCGGCCGGGACGTGGCCCGCTACGGTCCGAGCGGATCGATCACCACCTTGGCCTCGATCTCCCGCACCCGCTTGGTGTCCTGGTCGACGACGTCCTGGTCTGGGGCGGAGAGCAGCACCCAGCCGAGCGTGGTGAAGAGGTCCTCGGTCATGGGCACCCGGGAGCCGTTGGGGTAGCGGCAGCCCAGCTTCTGGAAGGAGGCCAGCTCGCGCACCCCGTCGAGCACTTCCGCGTTGCGCATGGTGCCGCTGTTCGCGGCGGAGAGCCACGCCACCCGGGTGGGCCGCACGATCTCGTAGCCGGGCACGAAGACGGAGTCCAGATGGTGGCGCACGGCGCGGTCGATCTGGCAATCGCCGGTCGCGAGCCGCGCGGCCTGCTGTCCGCATCCCCCGTCGAGGCGTGCCGCGATTTCGATCAGCCTGGGACCTTGGTCCGTCATCATGATCTCGGTGTGGGTGCACCCCGTCCGAATGCCGACCGCCCTCGCGACCTGGCGCGTATACGATTCCAGCACGCCGACCAGCGGATCTTCGGGAAGCAGATAGTCCTCCGCGTCATAAACTCCGATACGGTTTCCCCTCGTTGACTTGCTGTACTGGACCACGGCCACCAGACCGAGTTCTCCGTTGACGGAGTACGTATCCACGACGAACTCGGTTCCCGACGCGAACTCCTGTAGCAGAATGCTGTCGTTGGACAGGTCGAACATGTTGACGGAGCCCAGCAACTGCCTGAAGGGGAGCCGCCAGTCCTCGCCGGCCTCCACCTTGTGCACCCCGTCCGTCCCTCCGCTGCACCGGGGCTTGAGCACCAGGGCCTGTCCCTCCAGCCCGGTCTCCCGCAGCCAGTTCGCCGCCTCTTGCTCGGTCGCGGCGGCGAATGTACGAAGGTGCGGTATGCCCGCCCGCGCCACCGCCTGCGCCATGGGCCACTTGTCCCGGCGGGCCGCGGAGAGCTCCGGCACGTTCCCCGTCCCGGGCGCCAGCTCCTCGATCAGCGAGTCCACGAGCCTGACCGCGGACTCGTTACCCGGGATGACGGCGATCGGATCGTAGCCGCGGATGATCCGGGCGAGCTTCGCGAAGTCGCCGTCGTGGAAGTGCGTCGCGCTGAAGGAATCCGGTTTCCAGCCGTGGAGGTAGGACTTCAGTGGTGCCGGTGTGCTCAGCACCGCCACCGGTTCGACACCGCGCTTCCGAAAGGCGTGCGCGTACTCGACTGCTTCGGAATAGGGGTCGACCAGGATTACGTGGCGTTGCATCTTTTCGCTTCCCCTTCTGAGAACGGTTCGCGCTGCTTACGCGATCTTCGGTTGTGCGGACGCGGCCGCCGCCCTAAGCCCCGCTTCGGATCTCCGCATCGGCTGTTCCGGAGTCATCGATCCGGGCCGCCTCGCCCTTGTCCGCCGCGCCGGCCGGCCGCACCCCGCTCCACGCGGCGGCTCCGGCGAGCAGGCCCACCACGCCGCAGCCGAGCCACAGTCCTTCCTGGAAGCGGTTCCAGAGCATCACTCCGATGAACGGGCCGATCGCGCTGCCGAGTCCGTACAGCGCGTTCGAGGCCCCCAGATAGCGTCCCCGCAGCCGGGGCGGGCCCGCCTGCGCGGGGTAGGCGAAGAACAGGGACGGGTAGCCGATGATCTCGCCGAGCGACCAGACGAGGGTGGCGATCACCAGCGCGGCCAGCCCCCAGGGCAGGGCGTACAGGCTCATGCCGATACCCGTCAGCAGTACGCCCACGATGACCGCGATCCGGATCGGCCAGCGCTGCACCACCTTGGCGACGAGGAGTTCACAGGCGATCACGAGAAGACCATTGAGCGCGATCATCGCCGCATAGGCCTCGATTCCCATACCGAGGTGCTTCACGGTCAGCGGCAGCGTCGAAATGTGCTGGATGTAGATCACGGAACTGACGAACATCGCCAGCAGGAACAGCAGATAGCGGCGGTCGGCCAGTACCGCCAGATACGAGGCCTTGGGCGCTTTCTTCCCGCTGTCCCCGGTGCCGTCGTCCGCCTGACCCGTCGGGTCCGGTTCCGCGTGGTGCGGCAGGGTGACCGCCGCGATCGCGGAGAAGATCACCACGGCCAGCGCCTCGCCCCAGAACAGGAAGTTCCAGGAGATCTTGACGAGCGCCGCGCCGAGCAGGGGCGCGGCCGTCGTGCCGAGGTTGATCGCCAACCGGCCCATGGCGAAGATCATGACGTGCCGTTCGGGCGGAGTGAGGGTACTGATCATGCTGGTGGAGGCGGGCTGGTAGGCCAGGCTCGCCGCACCGCTGACGGCGATGACCGCGAGGATCGACCCGTAACTGTTCAGGTAGAGAACACAAGGGAGCAGCACCGCCGAGCCCAGCAGGGTGGACACCATCGTCAGCCGCGGTCCGACCTTGTCGGACAGCCACCCCCCGAACAGCGTCCCGAGCACCGCTCCCGCGCCGTACACGCCGAGCGCCGCACCCGCCTGTGAGGTGGAGAAGCCGCGGTGGGTCAGGTACAGCACCATGAAGACCTGCACGAAGCCGCCGAGCCGGTTGATCATCGTGCCGGCCAGCAGGGACTTCACCGCCGTCGGGGACTCGCGCCAGACCTGCCACACCCCCGCGTGCCGCTTCCCGGTCCCGTCCGGCGCACTCGTCGCGTTGTTCTGTGCCATACAGCCAACTCTGAGGAAAGAGTCGCGACGGCAACAGTGACCGTACTGACGAGGGACACCGAATTACTGCCATCGCCGCCGGCATGTGACGGTCGGCGGGGGAGGGCGGTCGGTGGGGGAGGGCGGGACCGGGGCGCGCGACCCCACCGCGCTGATCACCCGTGCCGCTGGCGGAATTCGTTCATGACGTATATGCCGTGCGCGCACCGTGCGATGCCGACCGCGCATCACCTGCGACTACCTGGGTACTTGTCTTGTCCGCTGCGCGATCAAGTGGGGAATCCACCGGTTTCAGCGCAATGGCACCAGGCTAATCCAGCCATAGGACTCCAGTCCTATGGCGTGTCCGAAATCCACTGACTAGGGTGGCTCTCACCCGGTAGCGCAGTAGGTCTGTAGTCCTATGGCGTGACCGAAATCGACTGACTAGTGTGGCTCTCACTTCGGTCGAATTCTCTGTGCAGGCGACATCATTTCGCCAATTCGGCCGAGCCGTCCGACTGCGCGTCGTTGTTCGCCATATTGTTTCTCGGTCGGAACTTTCAAGTTCTCGGATCATTCGAGTTTTCGGATCTTTCAAGTTCGATCTTTCGAGTTCAGTGAGCAATGAAGACGGGGATGAACTGTGGAGTCTTTCGGGTATGGCGCAAACACGCCGGAGCAGGAACGAATAATCAGCTGGCAGGCTCCACCGCTGAAATTCGGAGTCGGCGCCACCCGGGAGATCGGCCACGAACTGCGCAAGGCCGGCATCAACTCGGTGCTGCTGGTGACCGACCCCGTCCTGGCCGGTCTCGGCCTGCCCGCCCGGGTCGCCAAGCAGATCGAACAGGAGGGGGTCTCGGTCGCGTTGTTCGACCGGGCCCGGGTGGAACCCACCGACGAGAGCTGCGCCGAGGCGGCCCGTGAACTGGAGTCCCTCCAGGTGGACGGCTACGTGGGTCTCGGTGGCGGCAGCTCGATCGACACCGCCAAGATGCTGAACCTGCTGCTCAGTTACCCCGGGCGCCCGGTGCGCGACTACCTGAACGCGCCGATCGGCGCCGGGGCCCCGATTCCCGGCCCGCTCAAGCCCCTGGTGGCAGTGCCCACCACGGCCGGCAGCGGCAGCGAGTGCACCGCCATGGTCGCCCTCGGCGTCACGGGCCTGAACGTGAAGACGGGGATCAGCGACCTGCGGCTGCTGCCCGCCCTGGCCGTGGTCGACCCGGCGAACACCCTGACGCTGCCCCCGGCAGTCACCGCCTCTTCCGGCTACGACGTCCTGACGCACGCCTGCGAGTCGTACACGGCACGCGCCTACGACCGGCGGCCCCCCTACCCCGCGCCCGGGGACCGGCCGCTGTACATCGGCGCCAACCCGATCAGCGACGTGTGGGCGGAGCAGGCGCTGGTGCTGGTGGGCCGCTACCTCAGGCGGGCCGTCCTCAACCCGGCCGATCTGGAGGCGCGTACCGGGATGAGCCGGGCGGCGAGCTTCGCGGGAATGGGGTTCGGCAACGCCGGAACCCACATTCCCCATGCCTGCGCCTATCCCATAGCCGGTCTCGTCCGGGACTACCGACCGGCGGGATACGAAGTCGACCACGCCATGGTGCCGCACGGCGCCGCGGTGGTCTCCACCGCGGCGGCGGCCTTCGAGTTCACGTACCCGACGTCTCCCGAACGCCATCTGCGCGCAGCGGAGTTGCTCGGCGCCAACCTCAACGGCGTGACCGAGGCCAACGGTTCGGACGTCCTGCCGGCCACGCTGCTGAGCATCGTCGCGGACACCCAAGGCCCCACCGGCCTTGGGGACTTCGGCTATGGCAAGAAGGACCTCCCCGCCCTCGTCGAAGGCGCGCTCAAACAGCAGCGGCTGCTGGTGTGCTGCCCGCGCGACGTCGACGCGCGGGACCTCGGGCGGATCATCGCCGGTTCGATGGCCGGCTGACACCGAAGCAGCGCGGCCCCCCACGCCAAGGAGCTGGATACACCGGTGAGTGAAGCAGTGGTACCGCAGTACACGGCTGTCATCGCGGGGAAGCAGGTTCCCACCACGCGGTGGATCGACGTCCTCGATCCGTCCAACGCCCGCCTGCTCGCACGCGTCGCGCGTTGTGGCGCGGCCGAGGTCGGGGCGGCCGTGGAGGCGGCGCGGCACACCTACGAGACCCTCTGGCGGTTCACGACGCCGGTGGAGCGATCGCGGGTCTGTCATCGCATCGCCGAGGTCCTGCGCGCCGAGCGCGAGGACCTGGCAAGGCTGGAGACGCTGGACACCGGCAAGCCGCTGAGTCAGTCGCTCGTCGACGCCGATGTCGCTGCCCGGTACTTCGATTTCTACGCCAACACCGTCGAGGCGCTGGGCGGCGAAACCATCCAGCAGCAGCCGGGCCGACTGGCCTTCACCCTGCGCGAACCGTATGGCGTGTGCGGTCACATCATCCCCTGGAACTACCCCTTGCAGATCGCCGCCAGGACCGTGGCACCCGCGCTCGCGGCCGGAAACTGCTGTGTCCTCAAACCGGCCGAGGACGCACCATTGACTTCGCTCCGGCTGGCCGAAATCGTTGAGGAAGCGGGTCTGCCGACGGGGGCCCTGAACGTCGTACCGGGCTACGGAGGAGAAGCCGGCGCCGCACTCGCCGCGCATCCCGACGTGGACCGCCTCGCCTTCACCGGCTCCCGGGAGGTCGGCGAGGCTGTGATGATCGCGGCCGCGCGGAACATCGTGCCGGTCACCCTTGAGCTCGGCGGAAAGTCGCCGCACCTCGTGCTCCCCGACTACGACGCCGCGCTGGCGGTGCCGCAGATAGTGGAGTCGATCACCGAGCACGCGGGGCAGAACTGCTCGGCCGGAAGCCGGCTGCTCGTCCACCGGTCCGTCCACGACGAGTTGGTGGACGCGCTCGCTGAAAGGTTTCGCTCGTTACGTCTCGGCGCGGGGATCGATGATCCCGACATGGGGCCGCTGATCTCCGCGAAACAGCGCGACAGGGTACTGGGCTACCTCTCCGAGGGCCGACGGGACGCCGTGGTCCGCGCGGGCGGTGGAGTACCCGGAGGGGAGGCGTACAGCGACGGCTTCTTCGTGGAGCCCACCATCCTCGACCAAGTGACCCCGGAACACCGGGTGTTCAACGAGGAGGTGTTCGGTCCGGTCCTGTGCGTGTCGGTCTTCGACTCGCTGGACGAAGCGGTCGCTCTGGCGGAACACACCACGTACGGCCTGGCCGCCGGAGTCTGGACCTCCGACGTGACCACCGCCCACTGGCTCGCCCAGCGGCTGCGGGCCGGGCAGGTATTCGTGAACAACTACAGCGCGGCCGGGGGAGTCGAGCTGCCGTTCGGCGGCTACCGACGCTCGGGAATTGGAGTGGAGAAGGGGTTGGAGGCGCTGCGTGAATACACGCGGTGCAAGACGGTGGCCATCCACGCGCGGCTTCCTTACTGACCCGTGGGGTCGACCCACCCGCACAGCCCCCGGACCTGAGGAGAAGAGCGGTTCGTTCAATTCACATCGGTGGAGGGAGTTCAACTGATGTCGCGTGTTGCACGAGGGCCGGCCGTGGAGTTGAGAGGCCAGCGGTGCTGCCAGTTCTGTGGGGCTCCCGGGCAGTCCGTGGCGGCCTTGGCCGAGGTTGTCGCCAAGGTGCACAAGGCACTGGACGAGGCGCAGGGCGCCCTGGAAACCCAGGAGCAGTTGATCGAGGGTTTACGGGCCGACGCCGATCCGCCCCCCTCCGAGGAGGTGCTCGCGGCCCGGGAGGCACTCGCCCTGCTCACCGCCCGCGAACGCCAGATTCTGGAGCTCATCTCCCAGGGCAATTCGAATCGGCGGGTGGCCAGGGCGCTCGGCATATCCGAGAAGACGGTCAAGAACCATTTGTCCGCCGTCTTCACGAAGGTCGGCGCGTCCGATCGCACCCAAGCCGTGGTGATGGGCATCCGCAGCGGCATCGTTTCCATTGGTGAGCCCTCACCGATGCATGTCCCGCCCGTGAGCGCGAGTGAGTGACTCCCGACCGCTTCGAGGTCCATGCCCAGAGTATGAGGGGCAATCGGGTCAGGGGACAGCGGAGGGTCTGTCAGAACACCACGCATTACTGCCACATTGGGTCCCATGCTGAAGAACGTAGTCGCAGTCCTGCTCGACAACGTCCATCCCTTCGAGCTGGGCGTCGTATGTGAAGTATTCGGGATCGACCGCCGGGAGGAGGGTTTGCCCGCGTACGACTTCGCGCTCGTCGCGGCGGAATCCTCGTCTGTACGGGCCGTGCCCGGATTCACCATCAGCACGCCCTACGGGCTCGACCGGCTGGAGGCCGCCGATCTCATCGCCATCCCGGTGGGGGACGACTTCCACACCCGGGACTTCCCGCCCGCCCTTCTGGAAGCCCTGCGCCAGGCGGTGGCCCGGGGTGCCCGGGT
Organism: Streptomyces sp. NBC_01431; assembly: GCF_036231355.1. Classification (NCBI taxonomy): domain Bacteria; kingdom Bacillati; phylum Actinomycetota; class Actinomycetes; order Kitasatosporales; family Streptomycetaceae; genus Streptomyces; species Streptomyces sp. NBC_01431. The sequence continues at coordinate 2,817,624 of NZ_CP109496.1, read as the reverse complement.
GGTCAGCGTCTGCGTCGGCGCGTTCGTGCTGGGTGCCGCGGGGCTGCTCGACGGGCGTCGCTGCACCACGCACTGGCGGTACGCCGACGCACTCGCCGAGCGCTACCCCAAGGCCCTGGTCGAACCCGGCGTGCTCTACGTGGACGAGGACCCGATCCTCACCTCGGCCGGCACCTCCGCGGGAATCGACGCCTGCCTCCACCTGGTGCGCAAGCTCCAGGGCAGCGACGTCGCCAACGCCATCGCCCGGCGCATGGTCGTGCCCCCGCACCGGGAGGGCGGCCAGGCCCAGTACATCGAACGACCGGTGGCGCACTACGGAGGGGACGGCGTGGGCGAGGTGCTCGCCTGGGCCGAGCGGCACCTGGACCAGGAGATCAGCATCGAGCAGTTGTCGGCGCTGGCCTGCATGTCTCCGCGCACCTTCGCCCGCCGCTTCCGGATGGAGACGGGAACCACCCCCTACCGCTGGCTGCTTGCCCAGCGGGTGCTGAGCGCCCAGCGGATGCTGGAGAACACCAACGAGACCATCGAGGTGGTGGCGGCGCGCACGGGATTCGCCAACGCGGCCGCGCTGCGGCACCAGTTCGTGCGCTTCCTCAACACCACCCCCAACGCCTACCGGCGCACCTTCCGGGGCCGGTTACCCGACACGACCACGCACTGAACCCCCGCGCGGGGGTCAACAGGAGGATGGCAATGCTGCGCATCGCGGTAGTGGGCGCCACCGGAGCAGTGGGCCGGGAGTGCCTGGCCCTGCTCGACGGCGGGATCGTGCCCGTGGAACAGGTGGTGCCCGTCGGATCGACGCGCAGCGTCGGCCGGGACCTGCGCGCCGAACTGGCGCTGTCCCTGCCCATGACGGAACTCGTCACCCTCGACGCCCTGGACCCTGGGGGGCTGGACGTCGCCATCTTCTCCGCGGGCGCCCCGGTGAGCGAACGGGAGGCGGAGCGGCTGGCATCGGCCGGGGTGCTGGTCGTCGACAACAGTTCCGCCTTCCGGATGCGGCCGGACGTCCCGCTCGTGGTGCCGCAGGTCAACCCCGGCGCGCTCGCGGACCGGCCGGGGTCCAACCTGGTGGCCAACCCCAACTGCTCGACCATCCAACTGGTGCGCGCCCTGCACCCGTTGCACGAACTGGCGGGCCTGGACAGCGTCGTGGTGGCCACCTACCAGGCGGCGTCCGGCGGCGGTGTGCGCGGCTTGCGGGAACTGGCGGAGGGGTCAAGAGCCATCCTGGACGACTCCCGTGCGCAGGGAGCCCCCGGCGGGCGCTTCGGACAGCCCCTGTCCTTCAACGTCGTCCCGGAGATAGGGGTACAGGACGACACCGGGCTCACCCACGAGGAACGCAAACTCGTCCGCGAACCACGCCGGATCCTCGGCCTGCCCGGCCTGCGCGTGAGCGCCACGGCGGTGCGGGTGCCGGTTTTCGACTGCCATTCCGAAGCCGTGCACATCCGGCTGCGCGAGCCGGTCACGACCGGGTCCGTCGAGGAGGCCCTGACCGCGACGCCGGGCCTGCGGGTCTACCGCCGCTCCCAGAGCCCGTCGTACCCCATGCCGCGCACCGTCTTCGCCCGGCCCGAGGACCGGGCCCTGGTGCACGTGGGCCGCATACGCGTCGAGCCCGAGGACGACAGGGCGGTGGCGCTCTGGGTGGTCGCCGACAACCTGTGGGTGGGGGCCGCGCTGAACGCGTTGCAGATCGTGGAACTCGCCGTGAAGAACGGGTGGTTGGGGTGACGGCCCACCGCGGGCCCGGCAGCCGTCCGCTGGTGCTGAAGTTCGGCGGCTCGGCCTTCGCCGACCTCGACGGCTTCCACCGGGTGGCCCGGTACGCGGTGCGCCGCGGCACCGAGGAGCAGCGCCCGCTGGTCATCGTGGTGAGCGCCATGTCCGGCACCACGGGCAGACTCAAGCAGACCCTGGACGCCGTGTCCGCGGACCCGCCGGCCGATGCCGCCGCGATGCTCCTGACCACCGGCGAGACGGTCAGCGTCGCCCTGCTCGCGGCCGCACTCGCCGCCGAGGGCGTGGCCGCGTGCCCGCTCCCGGCGGCCGGCACCGGGCTTTTGGCCGAGGGCCCCGCCGACCGGGCGCGACTGGCATCGGCCAGTCCCGAGGCGCTCTTCCGGGCGCTCGCCGACTGCCCGATCGCGATAGTCCCCGGCGGCCAGGGCCTCGATTCGGCCGGGCGGACCGTCATGCTGGGCCGCAACAGTTCCGACCTCTCGGCGGTGGCGGCGGCCGCCGCGCTGGGCGCCGACACGTGCGAGCTCTTCAGCGACGTGCCCGGAGTGTGCACCGCCGACCCCTACCTGGTGCCGGAGGCCCGCGTCGTCTCCAAGATCAGCTACGAGGGGGTGCGCCGGATGTCCCGGCACGGTGCCAAGGTCGTCCACGAGGGCGCGGTGGACTGGGCGGAGCGGGCGGGCGTACGGCTGCTGTGCCGTCCCTTTCCCTGGAGCGGGGACCCGCACGGCGGGACCGCCGTGGGGCCGGGACCGGAGTCGGCCGCGGTGGTCGTGCACCAGGGCAGCGACGTGTGGTGCTTCCCAACCGGCCGGGAACGCCGGGCGGTGGGGGCGCGGTTGCGGGCCGAGGGCCTGGGGGCCACCGAGTTCGACACCGCGGGCGAGCCCTGTCTGACGGTGCCGGCCGGAGCGCGGGGCGTGGCCGGGCACCTGCGGACCGCGCGGCGCCTCGACGGCCTGTGCCTGGTCACCAGCCTGGGGGCGGACGGCCTCGCCGAACACACGGTGGTGCCGCGCTCCGACGCGACGGCCGAGGCCCGCCGACGCCACGCGCTGCTGTATCCGGACGCGGGCACCCCGCGGCCGTTCGTGCCTGCGCCGGGCAAGGCCCGTTCCGCGCACAGCGACGTCCTGATCGGTTCGAGCCCGGCCCCCCGCTGCGAGAACAAGCCGCTGGACTGACTCCGTGGGGGCGGAAAAAAAAGACCGCACCCGGACCGCCATGGACGCCGTTTTCGGCGGCCCGCGGACCGGGTGCGGACAGGACGCTGCAAGCGAAGCGATTGCAGGTCAAGAAAGCCTGATGCGAGATCAGGCCTTCTTGGTCTCCCAGAAGATGCGGTCGATCTCGGCGATGAGGTCGAGCGCCTTCTGGCCCGTCGCCGGGTCGGTCGACGCCTTGGCGGCCGAGAGGGCCTTCAGGGTGTCGTTGACCAACTGGTGCAGCTCCGGGTACTTCTCGAAGTGCGGCGGCTTGAAGTAGTCGCTCCACAGCACCGACACGTGGTGCTTGGCGAGCTCCGCGCGCTGCTCCTTGATGACCACGGCACGCGCACGGAAGTGCGCGTCCTCGTTGGCCTGGAACTTCTCCTGCACGGCCTTGACCGACTCCGCCTCGATGCGGGCCTGGGCCGGGTCGTACACACCGCAGGGCAGGTCGCAGTGCGCGCTGACCTTCACCTTGGGGGCAAACAGGCGGGAAAGCATTGAGCTGTCCTTCCTCGTGATCGTCTTCTCAGGTGGGACATTACTCGGTGAGAGACGGGTTTTCGCGGGTGCCCCCATGGGCTTAGGCCAAAAGTCCAGGGTCACCATGGGACTCGTGGCGGAACGTACCGTGGGTCCGGTGGCGCGTGGTGCCGACGACCGGGAGGTGGGTGGCGTATGACGGATGAGGGGCGGGAACCGAGGGCCCCGCTGGGGATCGCCGAGGTCCTGGGGACCTCGATGGTGCCCACGCTGCTGCACGGGGACCAGCTGCTCGTGCACTACGGGGCCGGGCTGCGGGCCGGTGACGTGGCGGTGCTGCGCCACCCGCTCCAGCAGGATCTGCTCATCGTCAAGCGCCTGCTTGAGCTGCGCGAGAGCGGCTGGTGGGTGCTCGGCGACAACACCGCCGACGAGGTGGTCGACAGCAGGGCCTTCGGTGCGGTGCCCGTCGAGCTCGTGCTCGGCCGGGTGCGCGGACGCTACCGGCCGATGGCGGCCGGACGTCGGCGCACCGTCGGCTACTTGGCCTCGTGGGCCGTCTCCGCGGTGCGGCCGGTGTTCTCCGACCGCTCGGCATCCAGGCGCTTGCGGGCCCGGTAGGCCGCCACGTTGGCCCGGGTCGCGCAGCGGTCCGAGCAGTAGCGGCGCGAGCGGTTGGTCGAGGTGTCCAGGTAGGCGTTGCGGCAGGGCGCCGCCTGGCACAGCCCGAGCCGGTCGACCCCGTACTCGGTGAGGTGGAAGGCCAGGCCCATCGAGGCGATGGCCGCGTAGCCCGCCGTCGCGTTCGAGGGGTGGTCGGCGAGGTGCATGTGCCACAGTGGGCGGTCGTCCTCGTCGCGGTGGTCGTGGCCCGACACCTGGGGGCTGACGGGGAATTCGAGCAGCAGCGAGTTGAGCAGATCGACCGCCTGGACCTCCTCGCCCCGGTCCGCCGCCTCGAACACCGCCCGTAGCCGGGCCCGTACCGAACGGAAGCGCGTCACGTCCGCGTCCGTCGCCCGGCGGGCCGCCGACTGGTTCTGGCCGAACAGTTCGCGCACCGCGTCGACCGAGGTCAGCACGTCCTTGTTGCGGGCCGGCTCCTCGGTGTTGACCAGACGCACGGCATAGTCCGAGTAAAAGGCCAGTTCCACTTGTAGTCCTTACGGCGGCGGTCTTTGGTGTGAAGAGTCCAGGTAACGGCTGATTACCCTTCGAGGGTATTACAGAGTGGCCTCCTGTGAAACGGACCGGGCCCTCAAGAGGTTCCCGGACGCCGCGAGCGAGGGCTCGGGCCGGACCCCGCGCCCCTCGCGATCGGGGCCGAGCGCAAGCTGATGGAGCCTCAGGCCCCCGGATGCCAGCTCCGGTGAGCGCCGAGGGACATATCGGATTAGCCTCCGGATTGAGCGCTAAGTGGATCTTTGGTGTGCGCTCTACTCAACCCAAGGAGGAGAAGACAATGCGCAAGCTTCAGAAGGCCGCTGTCGCGGCCGCCATCCTCGGAAGCCTGAGCTTCATAGCCACCGGCACGGCCACCGCCCAAGGCGCGGACGGCAGGCACGGCGGCTGTAGGTCCCATGACCTGAACGTCGATGTCCTCGGCCAGGTCGGGATTCTCAACGGCCTGCTGGGCAATGCGCTCAACGGCGAGGGAAATCCAGGCGCACAGTTCGACGGCGTCGGTTCCGAATGCGGACACGGCGGTCGCTGAGCAGCGCGGAATCGCGTAACGCAGCTCACCGAAATGGGTCTCGGCGCCCGGGTCGCGAGCCCGGTGTCGTGCCCTTCCTCCGGGCCGAGCAGTAGCGCCGAGTGGCAGCAAAAGAAGGGTGGTTACGGGATCGCTCCCGTAACCACCCTTCTTCATGGGGCTATGTGGTGAGGCCGGTGGGCCCGGCCGTCACAGCACCTTCGACAGGAACGACTTCGTCCGGTCGTGCTGGGGGTTCGTCAGGACGTCGCGCGGGTTGCCGGCTTCGACCACCACCCCGTCGTCCATGAAGACCAGCGAGTCGCCGACCTCGCGCGCGAAGCCCATCTCGTGGGTGACCACGATCATCGTCATGCCGTCCTCGGCGAGGCCCCGCATGACGTCCAGGACGTCGCCCACGAGTTCCGGGTCGAGCGCCGAGGTCGGCTCGTCGAAGAGCATCAGCTTCGGCTGCATCGCGAGAGCGCGGGCGATCGCCACGCGCTGCTGCTGGCCGCCGGAGAGCTGCGAGGGGTAGTTGCCCGCCTTGTCGGCGAGGCCGACCCGGTCGAGCAGCGTCAACGCCCGCTCGCGGGCCACCGACTTCGACTCGCGCTTGACCTGGACCGGCGCCTCCATGACGTTCTCGACGGCCGTCATGTGCGGGAACAGGTTGAAGCGCTGGAAGACCATGCCGATGTCCCGCCGCTTCAGGGCGACTTCACTGTCCTTCAGCTCGTACAGCTTGTCCCCCTTCTGGCGGTACCCGACCAGCTCGCCGTCGACGTAAAGGCGTCCGGCGTTGATCTGCTCCAGGTGGTTGATGCACCGCAGGAAGGTCGACTTGCCGGAACCGGACGGGCCGATCAGACAGAACACCTCGCCCTCGGCCACCTCCAGATCGATGCCCTTGAGGATGTGGGCGGGGCCGAACGACTTGTGGACGCCCTCCGCCTTGACCATCGGTTGTGCAGTCATGGGATCACCGCCGCCAGTTGGTAAGGGAGACCAGGTTCGCCTTGATGCGCTCCAGCGGCGTGGGCGGCAGGGCGCGCAGCGAGCCTCGTGCGAATCGGCGCTCCAGGTAGTACTGGCCGACGCTGAACACACTGGTCAGGGCCAGGTACCAGAGAGAGGCGAGGAAGAGCATCTCCATCACCGCGAACGAGGTCGCGGCGACGTCCTGGGCACTGCGCAGCAGGTCCTGGTACTGGACGGCGACGACGAGGGACGACGTCTTGAGCATGTTGATGAACTCGTTGCCCGTCGGCGGGATGATCACCCGCATCGACTGGGGGAGTACCACGCGGCGCATGGTCTGCGTCTGGGTCATGCCGAGCGCGTGCGAGGCCTCGGTCTGGCCCTCGTCCACCGACTGGATGCCGGCCCGGACGATCTCCGCCATGTAGGCGCCCTCGTTCAGACCGAGGCCGAGCAGGGCGGCGAGGAACGGAGTCATGACCGCGGTCATGTAGTCCTTGTAGAACCCGAGGTTCAGGATCGGGAAGATCAGCGCCAGGTTGAACCAGATGAGGAGCTGCACATAGACCGGTGTGCCGCGGAAGAACCAGATGTACAGCCAGGCGACCGAGCTGGTCACCGGGTTCTTCGAGAGCCGCATCACGGCGAACAGCACGCCGAGGATCAGGCCCACGGCCATGGACACCACGCTGATCAGCACGGTGTGCCACAGACCGGTCAGGATGCTGGGGTCGAACAGCTTGTCCGTGACGGTCGCCCAGCGCACATTGCCCTGGGCGAACGCGTACCCGAGCGCACCGAGCACGGCGACGACCAGTACGGCGCTGATCCAGCGCCCGTAGTGGCGCACCGGGATGGCACGGATGACGTCCGGCGGAATCTGCTCCGGGGCGGCGTCCGCCGACCCCGGAGTCTTGTCGAGCTTGTCAGTCACAGCGACTGCCCTTCAGTGGTGCGCGGGTCAGGAGCCGCCGTTGATGGCTGCCTTGGTGACGGCGCCCTGTGCGCCGCCCCACTTGTCGATGGCCGTCTTGTACGAGCCGTCCTTGATGATCGCGTCAAGGGCCGCCGAGAGGGCGTCACGCAGCTGGGTGTTCTTCTTGTCCACCGCGATGCCGAACGGGCCCGCGTCCGAGGGGTTGGCCACCGACTCGAAGTCGGCGCCGCCGCCCGCGGTCTTGGCGATGTACGCGGCGACCGGGGAGTCGTTGAGGTCGGCGACCGCGCCGCCGGCCTTGACGCGGGTCTGCGCCTCGGCGTCGGTGGCGAAGGCCTCGAAGGTCAGCTCGCCCTTGCCGCCCGACTTGCACTTGGCGGCGAGGTCCTTGGCGGCCTGCTCGTAGGTGGTGCCGCGCTGCACGGCGATCTTCTTGCCGCACAGGTCGTCGGTGGACTTGATGCCCTCCGGGTTGCCCTTCTTGACCAGGATGCCGGTGCTCGCGGTGTAGTAGTCGACGAAGTCGACGCCCGTACCGGTCTTCTTGCCGTCCTTGTCGAGGCCCTCCTGGCGGGCCTTGGTGTCGCTCACCGAGGACATGACCGCGTCGTAACGGCCGGTCGGCAGCGCGCCGAGCAGGGTGTCGAAGGTGCCGCTGGTGAAGTCGAACTTCACCCCGAGCTGCTTGCCGAGGGCGGCGGCGATGTCCGGGTCGATGCCGACGATGTTCTCGCCCTGCTTGAACTCCATGGGGGCGTACGTGGCGTCCGTCCCGACCTTGATGACACCGGCCTTCTGGATGTTCGCGGGCAGCTTGGAGAAGAGCGGCGCGGACTTCGAGGCCCCGCCCGAGGACTCGGGGGCCGAGCCCTTCTTCGTCTGGTCACCGCAGCCGGTGACCAGCAGGGCGCCCGCGACCGCGATCGCGCCGACCGCGGCAATCCGGGACTTGGAGGCGGTCGTACGGCGGGTGGTGCTTGCGGTCATGGTCGGGTTCCTCCGGCAGTGTGAAAGGAGTGGCCATCGAGTGCGTACACGATCGGCGCACAGGTACTGAGTGGTGGTCGTGCACGCGTCCTCGGGTGTCGCGACCGCGGTGTGAACCGCGTATGAAGTGGCATCTTGCCATTCGGACCGCGGAAATCAGGGTCGCAGCGATGTCAAAATCGGATAACGGGTCACCCCCCGAATCCCGACAGGCCGGTACATCACGACGCGGCCAACCGGAGTACGTGCGGAGAACCTCCGCGCGGACCGGAGATCCTCCGGTTCATCTCGCGTTGTGGACACGTTCCAGGTCGCATGGCCGGTATGTCGTGACATCCCACCAAGAGTCGTGTCACCGTACCGATACCGCTTGCGGCGCAGCTTCGGCGCTGAGCCAATATGGACTCGTCGGCGGACGCTTCTGTCCGGTAAGAAGGATCCTTACACCCCTCATCCGGGGCTCAGGGCGCGTGTGCGGCGCGCCCGCGCGTACGTACCTCCACCCCGCGGGGCGGGCCAACCGCCCTCAGCGGGGAACGTACGCGGGTCCGCCCACCCCTCCTCAACAAGGAGTGGCCACCCTCAACTGATGAAGACTTAAGGGGTCAAACACAATGGCAGCGGAGATCGTCAATCCTCGCAGTGACAGCACGGAGGGTTCGGACGAGCCCTTCGACCCGGCATTCGCCCTCCACCGGGGCGGCAAGATGGCCGTGCAGGCCACCGTGCCCATCCGGGACAAGGACGACCTGTCCCTCGCGTACACGCCCGGCGTGGCCAAGGTGTGCAGCGCGATCGCGGAGAACCCGGAGCTGGTGCACGACTACACCTGGAAGTCGCAGGTCGTCGCCGTCGTGACGGACGGCACCGCGGTGCTCGGACTCGGCGACATCGGTCCGGAGGCCTCCCTTCCGGTCATGGAGGGGAAGGCCATCCTCTTCAAGCAGTTCGGCGGCGTCGACGCGGTTCCGATCGCGCTCGCGACCACCGACACCGACGAGATCATCGAGACCGTCGTCCGGCTCGCGCCGTCCTTCGGTGGGGTGAACCTGGAGGACATCTCCGCCCCGCGCTGCTTCGAGATCGAGCGCCGCCTCCAGGAGGCCCTGGACATCCCGGTCTTCCACGACGACCAGCACGGCACGGCCGTCGTCACCCTGGCCGCCCTGCGCAACGCCGCCAAGCTCACCGGGCGCACGCTCGGCGACCTGCGCGCGGTGATCTCCGGCGCCGGAGCCGCTGGCGTCGCCATCGCCAAGTTCCTCCTGGAAGCGGGCCTGGGTGACGTGGCGGTCGCGGACCGCAAGGGCATCGTCAGCACGGACCGGACGGACCTGACGGACGTCAAGCGCGAGCTCGCCGAGCTCACCAACAAGGCGGGCCTGAGCGGCTCCCTGGAGACCGCACTCGCGGGCGCCGACGTCTTCATCGGCGTCTCCGGCGGTACGGTCCCCGAGCCCGCGGTCGCCTCCATGGCGCCGGGTGCCTTCGTCTTCGCGATGGCCAACCCGAACCCCGAGGTGCACCCCGACATCGCGCACAAGTACGCCTCCGTCGTGGCCACCGGCCGCTCGGACTACCCGAACCAGATCAACAACGTGCTCGCCTTCCCCGGCATCTTCGCGGGCGCCCTCCAGGTCCGGGCCTCCCGGATCACCGAGGGCATGAAGATCGCCGCGGCGAACGCGCTGGCCGACGTCGTGGGCGACCAGCTCGCCGCGGACTACGTCATCCCGTCCCCGTTCGACGAGCGGGTCGCCCCCGCCGTCACGGCGGCGGTGGCGGCCGCCGCGCGCGCCGAGGGCGTGGCCCGCCGGTAGCCCTTTGGACCGGGCGACTCCCACGAGCCGTGCCGGGCTTCCCTTCGGGGGAGCCCGGCACGGCTTTTTCGGCGGTTGTTCCGGCGTGCGGGGTGTCACAGCCGTGGGAGGTTCCGGCGGCCGGGCCGCGCGCCTTATGGTCAGGGCCATGTTCGCCGCCTACGCCGCCCGCATCGACCGTGACCAGCCGCTCAGCGGCCTTGAGTTGGGGGAGCGACCGGCCCCCGAGGTACGCCCCGGCTGGAGCCTGATCGACGTACGAGCCGCCTCCCTCAACCACCACGACATCTGGTCGCTGCGCGGCGTCGGACTCAGCGAGGACAAGCTGCCGATGATCCTCGGCTGCGACGCGGCCGGAGTGGACCGGGACGGCAACGAGGTCGTGCTGCACTCGGTCATCGGCCAGAGCGGCCACGGCGTCGGCCCCACCGAGGGCCGCTCGATCCTCACCGAGAAGTACCAGGGCACCTTCGCCGAGCAGGTCGCCGTGCCCACCTGGAACGTCCTGCCCAAGCCGAAGGGCCTGAGCTTCGCGGAGGCCGCCTGCCTGCCGACCGCGTGGCTGACGGCGTACCGGATGCTGTTCACCAACGCGGGCGTGCGGCCGGGCGATTCGGTGCTCGTGCAGGGTGCCGGGGGCGGCGTCGCCACCGCCGCGATCGTCCTGGGCAAGGCGGCGGGCCTGCGGGTCTTCGCCACCAGCCGTGACGAGCACAAGCGCAAGCGGGCCGTGGAACTGGGCGCCGTCGAGGCCTGTGAGCCGGGCGCGCGGTTGCCCCAGCGCGTCGACGCGGTGATCGAGACGGTGGGTGCCGCCACCTGGTCCCACTCCATCAAGTCCCTGCGCCCCGGCGGCACCCTGGTCATCTCGGGCGCCACCAGCGGCGACCGGCCCGCCCACGCCGAACTGACCCGCATCTTCTTCCTGGAGCTCAAGGTCGTCGGCTCGACGATGGGCACGAAGGACGAGCTGGAGGACCTGCTGGCGTTCTGCGCGGCGACGGGGGTACGCCCCGTCATCGACGAGGTGCTCCCCCTGGACCGGGCGCGCGAGGGCTTCCAGAAGGTGGCCTCGGGGGACCTCTTCGGCAAGGTCGTGCTGACGACGGGCTGAGGGGCCGCGCCGCGGCCCGCGCCCGCGGAGGCCTGAACCCGCGAGGGCTAGGCCCGGGGGGAGCGCAGGGCCGCGCCGATGTGGGCCGCCGCCGCCGACAAGTGGCGGCGGGCATCGCGGAGTTGGGCCTCGCTCACCCCGTGGTCGCGTGCCGCGTCCCTGATGTCGTCCCGGAAACGGTCGAGCAGCCGGTCGAGATCCCGCGCCGGGTTCTCGGACGGTTCCTCACGGGCCCACTCCGGCTCAGGCGCGTCCGGCTTGCCGAGGTCCACGCGCTCGACCGTGACGTCCGTCCCGGGGGCCGGCGGCTGGCCGAAGCCGAACCGCCCCAGCTCCTTGGTGATCTCCGCGAGCCCCTCGCGTACACCCGTCGGCCAGTCGCCCCGCGCGAAGTGCTCCTGCACCTGGCGCTGCACGTCCTTGGCGACCCGCTGCATCTCCTCGCGCGCCTTCTCCTGGGCCTCCTTGGCCTGGCGGCGCGCCTCCCTGGCCTCGTCGCGGGCTCGCCGGGACTCGTCCTTGGCCCGCCGCGCCTGCTCCTTCCACTCCTGTTTGGCGCGCTTGAACTCCTCCTTGGCCTGCTGCCAGGCCTCCCCGTCGCCCCAGGCGCCGTCGATGAGGTCGGAAGCGTCGGGGAACCCCTTGCGGGCGCCGCGGCCCGCGCCCGCGGAGGCCTGCCCCGCTCGGGCCTCACGGGCCGCGCGGCGCATGTCGTCGCGCAGGCTGCCCGCCGCACCGCGTACGTCGTCGCGGATCTCGGCGGCGAGTTCGGACACGGACTCGCGGATCTCCAGCTCCAGATCGGCGAGTTCACCGCCCCGGCCCGCCAACTCGGCCCGGCCCGCGTCGGTGATCGAGTAGACCTTGCGGCCGCCCTCGGTGGCGTGGGTGACCAGGCCCTCGGCCTCCAGCTTGGCGAGCCGCGGGTAGACGGTGCCGGCGCTGGGCGCGTACAGGCCCTGGAAGCGCTCTTCGAGCAGGCGGATCACCTCGTACCCGTGGCGCGGTGCCTCGTCGAGCAGTTTGAGGAGGTAGAGACGGAGGCGGCCGTGGGCGAAGACGGGGGGCATGTCAGAGCACCTTCTTGTGCGTCGGGCCGGTGGGCTCGGACCGGTCAACGGGGTCGTGAGGGTCAAGGTCACCCGGGGCGCTGTCGCGCGGACCGTCCGACGGTACGCCGGGCTCCTCGTCGCTCACCGGCCGGCGCAGTAGTGCGATGGATCCCGACACCGTCGTCGCCTTGAGCGTGCCGTTGCCCGCCCCCAGGGTCCCGACGATCTTCTTGGCGCCCCACTGGCCACTGACCCGCAGGTCGTCGAAGCCGTTGGAGACGGCGCCGCTCGTGGTGCTTGCCTCGACCCGGGCGTCGGCCGGGTGCGGCAGCCGGACCGCGACCTCGCCCGTGACGGTGGTCAGCCGGATGTCGGTCGGCCGTCCGTCGGGGGTGAGGTCGAGGACCATGTCGCCGTTGACCGTCTCGGCCTGGACCCGTGGCCCCGCTCCCTCGATCACGGTCAGGCCGCCGGACACCGACGTGAACCGCAGTTCCCCGGTGACCCCGTGGGCTTCGAGGCCGCCGGTGACGGACTCGGCCACGACCGGCCCGGAGAGGCCGACCAGCGTGGTGTCGCCGCTGACGCCGCGCACCTCCGTACGGCCCCGGATGCCCGAGACCACGGCGCTCGCACTGACCGTGCCGACCTCGACGTCGGTGCCGGCGGGGACCGCGAGCGAGACCTCCGCACTGCGGTTCCAGCCCCGGCGGTCCAGCATCTTGAGGAAGCCCCGCCAGGGCAGGTCCTCGTACGCGACGGTGAGCGTCGACCCCTCGCGCGTCACTATCAGCGGCGGGCCCTCGACGGCCGAGACCTCCAGGCGGGCGGAACCTTCCTCGCCGCCCACGACGTTGACCGTTCCGTTGAAGATGCGCACTTTGAGCGTGGTCACCGGTTCGTCGAAAGTGAACTTTCGCGGCTCCGGGACGGCCCACGTGGACTCGGACATGGTGCTGACCTCCTGGGCACGTCGGGTGGGTACGGCGAGGGTGTGGCGGGGCTTGGATGCTCCAAGACGCAACATATCGTGTCTCTCGATAAACACGATATATCGCGCTCAGGGAAAGTCAAGGCGCGGGCGTGAGGGCCCGCCGGCCGTGCGGGTACGTCCTGAGGCACCCCAATGGGGCGAAATCACCGCAAAAATGCCCTAGCGTATGGATCATGCCCGACGCCTCTGTCGCCACCCCGGGAGCGCTGCTCCTCTGCCGAGCCGAGCCCGCGGCGGTCCGGCCCGTCGCCCACCTGCTGCGCGAGAAGATGCTGCTCGCCCCGGCGGGCGACGGCTGGAGCGTGCTGGTGCCCGCGGCCAAGCCCTGGCTGACCGGGGCCGACCCCGTGGACCAGGTGCTCGCGGGATGGGCGGGCGCGCTCACGGTCGGGGCGGGCTGGCCCGCCATCGCGCTGTGGTGGGACGCGTCCCGGGCCGGCTTCACCCTGGCCGCGGGATTTCGCCGGACGGTCGGCTACGTCTGGCTCGCCGACGGCACACCGGTCGGAGAGGACGAGGCGATGCGTACGTTCGCGGCCCGGCTCGGTCTCGACCCCGTACACGATGTGGAGGCCTTGGGTGGCCTGACCCGCCCCGACTCGGCCGCCGACGCCAGGGCCCGGCTCCTCGGCCTGATCGCGATCCTGGCCCGCACGGGCGTCGCCCTGCCCGCCGGCCTCACCCCGGGCGAACCCACCGACCGGCTGCGTTCGGTGGCCGCCGCGCAGGGCGCCGAGACGATCGAGTGGTCCGGCTGGCGCGATGCCGTACGCGCCGAACTCGACGCGGTCGAGGACAGTCCGCTGGGGCCCTGGGTGCGCGGCCCCAAGGCGCGCCTGTTGGGTGCCGTCCAGCTCGCGGCGGGCCTTCCGCTCGCCGCGTGGGGCCTGCGCCGGCGCAGCGGCGGCTGGATGGCGGCGGGTGCGATCCTGATCGTCCACGGCGCCCTGGGCCTGGCGTACGACCGGATGCGCGCCCGCCCCTGACGCGTATTACGCGATGCGACCGGCGGGGCTACTCGTCCTCGTCCTCGTCGTCGAGCCGCGCCAGCCACGTGGCGAGCCGCTCGACCGGAACCTCGAAGTCCGGGTTCAGGTCGACGAAGGTACGCAGCTGCTCGGCGAGCCACTCGAAAGTGACCTCCTCCTCGCCGCGCCGCTTCTCCAGCTCCTCGATGCCGCGGTCGGTGAAGTACACAACTTGCTCCTGGGACGTACCGGATGTTCGGTCCTCAGCGTATCCGGCGACCGCGTCCGCCCGGACAGGCCGTGGGCCACCCCGGTCGGCCCCGCACGGCTCGCCGCCGCGCAAGTCGAAGATCGAGGTCGGACGGGTTCATCGCGTGGAAGACGCCGCGGGCCGGTGTGAAGCACGGGCTGCCGCCGCTCGTCGGCCAACTCCCGTGTCAGCACCCCGAGTTGGCGTCCGAGCCAGTCGTGCCGACCATGTGAGCGGCCCGGCTGCCGAAAGCCGGTGGTCCCGGAAGAGCGTCGTAGGCCGCGGGCCGTGGTTCGCTGGAGGGGTACGGGGTACTGCGATGGTCGCCGTCCCCGGACGGCCGCGGGTCCTTGTCCCCGGGTGCAGCCGGCAGATCCGGCAAGCATGATCGGGATTTGTCAGGCGCCGCACAGCGTTGGATGAGTACGGCACGGCTGACGGAGGTGGCTTGGGATGTTCGGTGGGCTGGACGAGCTTTTCGCACCCGGTCGACGGCACACGGAAGAGGAACGCCGGCGCCTTGAGATCACGCTGGACGAGGTGGGAGACGCCGATCCCGGGCGCGGGCCGATAGATCTGGCCAGCGGCAGCGTGGTGATACGGGTGCCCACGGCTCGGGGCGCCGAGCAGCAGGACGACAGCTGAGCGATCGGTGGGCCGGGCGCCCGTCGGCTGCGGGACGTGGCCGCACGATGTCGCGGCCCCGCGCCCCTTTCAGGGCGCGGCACTTGGACCGCTACGCCGAAGGGCCCGGCATCCCCGCCAGCTCGGGATGCCGGGCCCTTCGGCCGCGTGCGACAGGCGCTGACTAGGCCTCGAAGACCTCGTTCACCAGCTGCTCCTGCTCCTGCTCATGACGCTTCTTCGAACCCACCGCCGGCGACGAGCCGTGCGGGCGCGAGATGCGGCGCAGGCGCTCGCCGTGCGGCACGTCCGCGCCGACGGCCAGGTCGAGGTGGTCGATCAGGTTGAGCGCGATGAACGGCCAGGCACCCTGGTTCGCCGGCTCCTCCTGGGCCCACAGGTACTTCTCGGCGTTCGGGAACTTCGCGATCTCCGCCTGGAGCTCGGCACCCGGCAGGGGGTACAGGCGCTCGATGCGGATAATGGCCGTGTTGGCAGCCGCAGCGTCCGTGGCGCCGCGCTTGTCGCGCTCGGCGGCCAGGTCGTAGTAGACCTTGCCCGCGCAGAAGACGACCTTGCGCACCGCGTTCGGGTCCACGTGCTCGTCGCCGATCACCGGGCGGAAGCCGCCGTTGGTGAACTCCTCGGCCTTCGACGCCGCCGCCTTCAGACGCAGCATCGACTTCGGCGTGAAGACGATCAGCGGCTTGTGGTGCGGGTTGTGGACCTGCCAGCGCAGCAGGTGGAAGTAGTTCGACGGGAGCGTCGGCATCGCGACCGTCATGTTGTTCTGCGCGCACATCTGGAGGAAGCGCTCCGGGCGGGCGGACGAGTGGTCCGGGCCCTGGCCCTCGTAGCCGTGCGGCAGGAGCAGGGTGACGCCCGAGGTCTGGCCCCACTTCTGCTCGGCCGAGGAGATGAACTCGTCCACGACCGTCTGGGCGCCGTTGACGAAGTCGCCGAACTGCGCCTCCCACATCACCAGCGACTCGGGACGGGCCAGCGAGTAGCCGTACTCGAAGCCCATCGCCGCGTACTCGGAGAGCAGCGAGTCGTAGACGTTGTAGCGCGCCTGGTCCTCGGAGAGGTACAGGAGCGGCGTGTAGTCCTCGCCGGTGACCTGGTCGACCAGGACCGCGTGGCGCTGACCGAACGTGCCGCGCCGGGTGTCCTGGCCGGACAGCCGGACCGGGACGCCCTCCATCAGCAGCGAGCCGATGGCGAGGGTCTCGCCCATGCCCCAGTCGATCGAGCCGTCCTCGACCGAAGCCGCGCGGCGCTGCATCTGCGGCATCAGACGCGGGTGGACGGTGATCCGCTCGGGGATGTTCACCTGCGACTCGGCGATGCGCTTGACGGCCTCCTGAGAGACCGCCGTGGAGACCGCGACCGGGAACTCGGCCTGCGGGTCGGACGAGTGGATCTCGCCCGGCGCCGAAGTGGCCTCGCGGACCTCCGCGAACACCTTCTCCAGCTGGCCCTGGAAGTCCTGAAGCGCCTGCTCGGCCTCTTCCAGGGTGATGTCGCCGCGACCGATGAGCGACTCGGTGTACAGCTTGCGCACCGAGCGCTTCTTGTCGATCAGGTTGTACATCTGCGGGTTGGTGAACTGCGGGTTGTCGCCCTCGTTGTGACCGCGGCGGCGGTAGCAGATGAGGTCGATCACGACGTCCTTGTTGAACGTCTGGCGGAACTCGAAGGCAAGCCGCGCGACGCGGACCACGGCCTCGGGGTCGTCGCCGTTCACGTGGATGATCGGCGCCTCGATCATGCGGGCCACGTCGGTGGCGTACATGGACGAGCGCGACGACTCCGGGGCGGCGGTGAAGCCGACCTGGTTGTTGATCACGATGTGGACGGTGCCGCCGGTGCGGTAGCCGCGCAGCTGGGACATGTTCAGCGTCTCGGCGACCACGCCCTGGCCCGCGAAGGCCGCGTCACCGTGCAGGGCGACCGGCAGGACCGTGAAGTCCGTGCCGCCCTTGTTGATGACGTCCTGCTTGGCGCGGGCGACACCCTCCAGGACCGGGTCGACCGCCTCCAGGTGCGAGGGGTTCGCGACGAGGGAGACCTTGATCTGCTCGCCGTCCAGGCCCGTGAAGGTGCCCGAGGCGCCCAGGTGGTACTTCACGTCGCCGGAGCCGTGCATCGACTTCGGGTCGAGGTTGCCCTCGAACTCGCGGAAGATCTGCGCGTACGACTTGCCGACGATGTTGGCGAGCACGTTCAGGCGGCCGCGGTGGGCCATGCCGATGACGACCTCGTCAAGACGCGCCTCGGCCGCGGAGTCGATCACCGCGTCGAGCAGCGGGATCACGGACTCCCCGCCCTCCAGCGAGAACCGCTTCTGGCCGACGTACTTCGTCTGCAGGAAGGTCTCGAACGCCTCGGCCGCGTTCAGGCGGCGCAGGATGCGCAGCTGCTCCTCGCGCTCCGGCTTGGAGTGCGAGCGCTCGACGCGGTCCTGGATCCACTTGCGCTGCTTGGGGTCCTGGATGTGCATGAACTCGATGCCGGTGGTGCGGCAGTACGAGTCGCGCAGGACGCCCAGGACGTCGCGCAGCTTCATCAGGCCCTTGCCGGCGAACCCGCCGACCGCGAACTCCCGCTCCAGGTCCCACAGGGTGAGGCCGTGCTCGGTGATGTCCAGGTCGGGGTGCTTGCGCTGGCGGTACTCCAGCGGGTCGGTGTCGGCCATGACGTGGCCGCGGACCCGGTAGGAGTGGATCAGCTCGAAGACCCGGGCGGCCTTGGTGACGTCGTCGTCGTGCGAGGCGTCGATGTCCTTGAGCCAGCGGACCGGCTCGTAGGGGATGCGCAGCGCCTCGAAGATGTCGTCGTAGAAGCCGCTGTCGCCGAGCAGCAGGTTGGCGACGATGCGCAGGAACTCGCCGGAGGCGGCGCCCTGGATGACCCGGTGGTCGTACGTCGAGGTGAGGGTCATCACCTTCGAGATGCCCAGCTTGTTCAGGGTGTCCTGGGAGGTGCCCTGGAACTCGGCCGGGTAGTCCATCGAGCCGACGCCCATGATGACCGACTGTCCGGGCATCAGGCGCGGGACCGAGTGCACGGTGCCGAGGCCGCCCGGGTTGGTCAGCGAGACGGTGACGCCGGTGAAGTCGTCCATCGTCAGCTTGTTGTTGCGGGCACGGCGGACGATGTCCTCGTACGCCTGCCAGAACTCGAAGAAGTTGAGCGTCTCGGCCTTCTTGATGCCGGCGACGACGAGCTGGCGGTCGCCGTTGGGCTTCACCAGGTCGATGGCCAGACCGAAGTTCACGTGCTCCGGCTTGACCAGCGTCGGCTTGCCGTCCTTCTCGACGAACGCGTAGTTCATCGACGGCATGGCCTTGATGGCCTGCACCATCGCGTACCCGATGAGGTGCGTGAAGGAGACCTTCCCGCCCCGGGCGCGCTTGAGGTGGTTGTTGATGACGATGCGGTTGTCGAACAGGAGCTTCACCGGGACGGCGCGGACGGACGTGGCCGTCGGCATCTCCAGCGAGGCGTTCATGTTCTTGGCGACCGCGGCGGCGGGGCCGCGCAGCGTCACGTACTCGGGACCGGCGGGAGCCTCCGTGGCGTCGGACGCCTTGGGGGCGGCCTTGGCCGCGGGCTTGGCGGGCGCGGCAGCAGCCGCGGGCTTCGCCGGAGCCGGAGCCGGAGCCGCGGCGGGAGCCGGAGCGGCGGCCTGGGGGGCCGCGGCGGCGGGCGCCGGGGTGGCCGGGGCCGGGGTGGCGGGCGCGGCCGGGGCAGCGGCCGCAGGCGCGGCTGCCGCAGCCCCCGCGGCTGCGGCGGGAGCACCCTGCACAGGCTTGTCCGCCGTGCCGGAGGCGCCCGGCTTGTAGTCGGCGAAGAAGTCCCACCAGGCACGGTCGACCGAATTGGGGTCCTGGAGGTACTGCTGATAGATCTCGTCGACAAGCCACTCATTGGCACCAAAGCCGGCCGCAGGGTTCTTGCCCTGCCCGTCTTGGTCGGTCGAGACGCTCGAATTACTGGGGGACTGAGACGACACGGCGGTAACCGCCCTCTTCCGCTTCACAAGGTGATGGACAGCGGAAATAAAGGCTACGCCTCCCTGGCCGGGACGCGCAGGCCGGGCATGCCACAGTCGCGTAAGTCACACCGAAGGCAGGGTTTCGGGGCTTGAAATGGCGGGAAACAAGCGTGGTTCCGCTTCTTTGTGCGCCACTTCGGGTACGCGACAGTGTGGCTGCGACCCCGTGGCCCGCACCCCTGATCGACCGCTTCCGCTGAACACCACGCAGAACGACTGCTTCCGGTTCGAACTTTACGTCAATTTTGCTGGCGTCCGATGCCCGGGAGGGTGACCTGGATCCGGCAGCCCCGGGTGGATTCGGCCACGCCGATCCGGCCACCGTGAAGATCCACCGCCCAGCGCGCGATCGCGAGGCCGAGTCCCGTGCCGCCGTCGCTGCCCGGACCGTGCGGAGCGGCCGCCGTGCCCCGGTTGAAGCGCTCGAAGACGCGGTGCCACTCCGACTGCGGAATGCCGGGCCCCTCGTCGAGGACCTCCAGGTCGAGCGACTCGGGCTGAGGGCCGCGCCGGGCCCGTACCGTCACGCGGCCGTGCGGCGGTGAGTGCTTGACGGCGTTGTCGATGAGGTTGGCGACGACCTGGTGCAGCCGCTCCGCGTCCGCGTACGCGGTCAGCTCGGGCGGCGACACGTCCAGGTGGAGGTGGACGTCGGCGCGCTGGTGGTTGCCCGAGCCGGACGACAGCCGGCGCTGGGCGGCCGCCAGATTGGCCTCCTTGAGGACGCCCGACAGATAGGGCCACACCTCGAACCGGTGGGCGCGGAGCGTGACGACGCCGTTGTCCAGGCGGGACAGGTCGAGCAGGGTCTCCACCAGGCGGCCCAGGCGCTCGGTCTGTTTGAGGGCCGTGCGCATGGTCTCGGGGTCGGCGGCCGAGACGCCGTCCACCACGTTCTCCAGGACCGCGCGCAGCGCCGCGATGGGGGTGCGCAGCTCGTGCGAGACATTCGCCACGAGTTCCTTGCGGTGGCGGTCCACGGCCTCCAGATCGTCGGCCATGCGGTTGATGGTGCCCGCGAGGTCTCCGAGCTCGTCGCGGCGGTCGGCGCCGCGCACCCGGCGCGTGTAGTCGCCGTGCGAGATGGCGCGGGCGACGGTGTTCATCTCGTCCAGCGGGGCGGTGAGGCCGTGGGCGACGAACTGGGTGATCAGCAGGGTCGCTATCACCGAGAACACGGTGATGAAGCGCACCTCGGTGCGGGTCTGGAGGGCCACCATGAGCAGCCCGGTGGTGATGAAGACGGAGACCACGACCAGCGAGCCGAGCTTGGTCTTGATCGATATCGAGACCGACCGCAGACCGGCCCTGACCCGGCCGCCGAGCCCGCGCCGCACCCGGGCGAAGGCGTACCGCCCGGCCGGCTCGTCCCAGCCGGGCCGCTCGCCGCTGCCGCGCAGCTGGCGGGCCCGGTCTCCGGCCCGGCTCATGGCGCCGGGGTCTCCAGGGCGTACCCGACGCCGTGGACGGTACGGATGCGCTCGGCCCCGATCTTCCGGCGCAGCGCCTTGATGTGGCTGTCCACGGTGCGGGTTCCGGACGCGTCGGCCCAGTCCCACACCTCGGCGAGCAGCTGCTCGCGGGAGAGCACGGCGCGCGGCGTGTTCGCCAGGCAGCTCAGCAGGTCGAACTCGGTCGGCGTCAGGTGGAC
This sequence comes from Streptomyces sp. NBC_01431, assembly GCF_036231355.1. Classification (NCBI taxonomy): domain Bacteria; kingdom Bacillati; phylum Actinomycetota; class Actinomycetes; order Kitasatosporales; family Streptomycetaceae; genus Streptomyces; species Streptomyces sp. NBC_01431. Next base: position 2,797,044 of record NZ_CP109496.1, on the reverse strand, counting down.
GTCCTCGCCGCGCACCCGCACCCGGCGCTGGGCGTGGTCGATCTCCAGCTCGCCCAGGCGCAGTATGCCGGTGCGCGGGGTGGCGGCGGCCAGGGCCGCGCGCTCCACCCGGCGCAGCAGAACGTGCACCCGGGCCGCGAGCTCGCGCATCGAGAACGGCTTGGTCATGTAGTCGTCCGCGCCGACGCCGAGCCCGACCAGCATGTCCGTCTCGTCGTCGCGGGCGGTCAGCATGAGGACCGGCACCGGCCGGCGGGCCTGGACCCGGCGGCAGACCTCAAGCCCGTCGAAGCCGGGCAGCATGATGTCGAGGACCATCAGGTCCGGTTGCCAGGCCTCCGCCGTGTCGACGGCGGCGGGGCCGTCGACGGCCGTCTGCACCTGGAAGCCCTCGGCCCGCAGACGGGCCGCGATGGCGTCGACGATCGTCGTGTCGTCCTCGACGACCAGCACCCTGCGCTGGGCGCCCGGGGTCGCCGCGACGCCGTTGTGCCCGGTGTGTGTCTGCTCCATCGGTTGCCCCGCCCTGACTGTGCTCGCCCGGGGATCCGTGGGGTGATCCCCTGTGTCGGTCAGAGACTAGAGGCACTTTCCGCCTCTCGGCTACGCAGGGCGAACGCCGAGATGGACCACGTCAGGGACGCCCCGGGCAACTCGGATCTCTTCGGTATGTACCCCGGTGAATCCGGCATACCGGAGAGTCCGCTCGAAGGCCGGGGACGGCTGCGCGGACCAGACGGCGAGCACCCCGCCCGGGTTCAACCGCCGTACGCAGTGGGCGAGTCCGGCCGGTGAGTAGAGCCCGCTGTTGCCCTCCGTGACCGTCCAGTCGGGTCCGTTGTCGATGTCGAGGCAGAGCGCGTCGTAGGTGTCCTGCGCGGTACGTACGTAATCGACCAGATCGGCGTGGATGATCCGGGTACGGGAATCGGCCAGAGCCGGGCCCGAGATGGCGCCGAGCGGACCCCCGCGGTGCCAGTCGATGATGGCTTGTTCCCTCTCCAGTACGGCGATTTGGCCCCAGCGGGCGTCCCGTGCGGCGTGGGCGAGCGAGAAGCCGACGCCGAGTCCGCCGATGAGGAGGGAGGGCCGAGCGGTGGCGGCCGCAAGTGTGTCGTACGCCGCATCGATGAGGAGGCGTTCCGAACGGCCGTCCGAAGTGTCCATCAGGAAGCACCCGTTGGCGATGATCTCGAAGTGCGCTCCGCGCTGCCGCAGCACGACTTCCCCGTGCGGTCCCTGGCGCCGGTCGAGGGTGGCGATGTCGTCCATGGCTGTGAGGATGCCGTGCCCGGCGCCGCCGGTGCAGCCGGATTCCGCTCCCGACGCACGGAATGTGTCAAAGGTTGCCCGGTGTGGCGCACGCCATAGACGCCTCCGGAGTCGTTCGCGGAGGGTGAGCGTTGTAGGGACGTAAGCGAGCACGGAACACGGCCGGGCAGGCGGGCGTGGCTTGACGATTCGGGACGCGGCGACGCGGCCCCGGGAAGGGGCCCACCCGGTGCACCCGCTCGAATCAGCCGACCCCGCCGCCGAATCCGTGGACCTCGCCGCCCCCGGCCTCCTCGGCGCGATACCGCCGCCGCGGACCGTCGCCGAGCCCGCGGCGAGCCCGGTCCCCGGACCGCGGACCGGGCTCGCCCGGGTCCGGGACCTGCTGCCCTCGCCCGCGTCCACGCCGTTCGCCTTCGGCTACGCCCTGCTGCTCCTGGCGACCTCGATGTACACCGAGTACGGCGACCCGCACACCGTGGACGCCCTGCTCCAGGGGTCGAGCACCGATGTGGCCCACCTGTCGGCCGCGCCGGTCCCCACCCTGCTCGCGAGCGCGCTGTGGATCGCCGGGGGTATCGCGTCCCCGTACGCGCTCGTCTTCGTCTTCGTGCTCGCCGCGCTGGAGCGCCGCATCGGCGGCTGGCGCACGGCGGGCGTCTTCCTGCTCGGCCACGTCGTGGCGACCCTGGCCACCGAGCTCCCGGTCGCTGTGGCGGTGCTCGCCGGGCACCTGCCCCAGAGCTCGCTGCACCGCCTGGACTACGGCATCAGCTTCGGCCTGATGGCGACCGTGGGCGCGCTCACCGGCCTGCTCACCCCGCTCGTGCGCTGGGCGGCGCTCGGTGTGGTGGGGGTGCTGCTGGTCCAGGACCTCGTGGAACTGGTGGAGCCGCTCGCCGCGTGGGGTCATCCGGTGGCCCTGCTGGTGGGCGTGGCGTGCTGGCCGGCGGTGCGCAGGGTCGGCGCGCGGACCGCAACGCCCCGCCCGGCAGCGTCCGGCTCCGCGATATAGGGAGAGCGCTCAGGCCGGTGTCGGCTTGAAGTACAGGCTCGCCATCGGTGAGTGGGTGCGCCAGCCCAGGGACGTGTACAGGGAGCGGCCCTCGGGGGTGCCCACCAGGACGCCGGTGGTGGCGCCCGCTTCGTACGCCGTGTTCTGGAGGGTTCGCATCACCAGGCTGCCCAGGCCGCGGCGCTGGTGTCCCGGGTCGGTCTCGATCTGGTCGGCGACCGCCGTCGGGCCGGTCGCGGCGACCTGGCCGCGCGCCGCGAAGTGGCCCTCGGCGGTGCGGACCAGGATCCGGGTGACGCCGCCCCGGGTCCACGACGTGAGGGTGTACCCGGCGGGGATCGCGGGCCGTTCGGCGGCGAGCGGGACCGTCATCAGGTAGCCGGGCTTGTCGAAGTGCCAGCCCTCGCCCACCCAGGGCCGCACCGTGTCGTCGTCGGCGAACAGCTTCAGCCAGGTGCCGGGCGCGCTCGTCGCGGCGACGAGCGCGCGGACGTCGGCCTCGGCGGGGGCGGGAAGCACATGGCGCGACACGTGGTTGACGTGTCCGGCGTCGATCGTCCAGCCCCAGGGCCGGTCGGCCGGGTCCGAGGTCCCCCGCGACACGATCCAGCCGTCGATCCAGGACCGTACGAGCGTGCCGACCGTGGACTCGTCCGTCACTGTCGCCGTCATTGCCAACCCCCTGTGCGTAATGGCTGAAGTTCGGTAGGAAGTCTTACATGGGGCGGCTTGAATGTGTGATCGCTCAGAGCGAACAGCGCCTGGGGAACATTCCTCGACTCAGCTGCATTGAGTCGGCATAGCTCAACTTGACTGCCGAAGGGGAGATCATGGCTGCTGAATCCACGGCGTACGCGGCGTACACACCGATGAGCCTGCCCGTGCTGCCGCTCGACGACGAGGTCGTGCTGCCCGGCATGGTGGTGCCGCTCGACCTGTCCGACACCGAGGTGCGGGCCGCCGTCGAGGCCGCCCAGGCCGATGCGCGCGCGGAGGCGGGGAAGCCGCAGGTGCTGCTCGTGCCGCGGATCGACGGAACGTACGCCGCGACCGGTGTGCTCGGGACCGTCGAGCAGGTCGGACGGCTGTCCGACGGGGACCCGGGCGCCCTCATCCGGGGCCGGCATCGCGTGCGGATCGGCGCCGGGACCACCGGGCCGGGCGCCGCGCTCTGGGTGGAGGGCACCCGTGTCGAGGAGATCCTCGCCGACCCGCTGCCCGGACACGTCGGCGAACTCGTCAAGGAATACAAGGCACTCGCCACCAACTGGCTCAAGAAGCGCGGGGCCTGGCAGGTCGTCGACCGGGTGCAGCAGATCGAGGGCGTGTCCGCGCTCGCCGACAACTCCGGCTACTCGCCGTTCCTGACGACCGCCCAGAAGGTCGAGCTCCTGGAGACGAGCGACCCGGTGGCCCGCCTCAAGCTCGCCACCGAGCAGCTGCGCGAGCACCTCGCCGAACAGGACGTCGCCGAGTCCATCGCCAAGGACGTCCAGGAAGGCGTGGACAAGCAGCAGCGCGAGTTCCTGCTGCGCCGCCAGCTCGACGCCGTGCGCAAGGAGCTGCGCGAGCTCAACGGCGAGGGCGGCGAGGAGGACGAGAGCGACGACTACCGCGCCCGCGTCGAGGCCGCCGACCTCCCCGAGAAGGTCCGGGAGGCCGCCCTCAAGGAAGTCGACAAGCTGGAGCGCGCCAGCGACCAGTCGCCGGAGGGCTCCTGGATCAGGACCTGGCTCGACACCGTGCTCGAACTGCCGTGGAACGAGACCACCGAGGACGTGTACGACATCCGGGGCGCACGGGCGATCCTCGACGCCGAGCACGCGGGCCTCGCCGATGTGAAGGAGCGCATCACCGAATACCTGGCGGTGCGCAAGCGGCGCGCGGACCGGGGCCTCGGGGTCGTCGGCGGCCGCCGCGGCGGCGCGGTGCTCGCGCTCGTCGGCCCGCCCGGCGTCGGCAAGACCTCGCTCGGTGAGTCGGTGGCCCACGCGATGGGCCGCAAGTTCGTGCGCGTCGCGCTCGGCGGTGTACGGGACGAGGCCGAGATCCGCGGCCACCGGCGCACCTACGTCGGCGCGCTGCCCGGCCGGATCGTGCGGGCCATCAAGGAGGCCGGGTCGATGAACCCGGTGGTGCTGCTCGACGAGATCGACAAGGTGGGCTCCGACTTCCGGGGCGACCCCGCGGCTGCCCTCCTCGAAGTCCTCGACCCGGCGCAGAACCACACCTTCCGCGACCACTACCTGGAGGTCGAGCTCGATCTGAGCGATGTCGTCTTCCTCGCCACCGCCAACGTCCTCGAAGCCATCCCCGAGGCGCTGCTCGACCGCATGGAACTGGTCAGGCTCGACGGCTACACCGAGGACGAGAAGGTCGTCATCGCCCGGGACCACCTGCTGCCGCGCCAGCTGGAGCGGGCCGGTCTCGAGTCCGGCGAGGTCGTCCTTGAGGACGCCTCGCTGCGCAAGCTCGCGGGGGAGTACACGCGGGAGGCGGGCGTGCGGAACCTGGAGCGTTCCATCGCCCGGCTGCTGCGCAAGGTGGCCGCGCAGCACGAGCTGGGCGACCAGGAGCTGCCGTTCACCATCGCTCCCGACCATCTGCGCAAGCTGATCGGCCGCCCGCACCACGTGCCCGAGTCCGCCCAGGACCCGGCCGAGCGGCGCACCGCGGTGCCCGGCGTGGCCACCGGCCTCGCCGTCACCGGCGCCGGCGGCGACGTCCTGTTCGTGGAGGCCTCACTCGCCGACCCGGAGACGGGTGCGGCGGGCCTGAACCTCACCGGCCAGCTCGGTGACGTGATGAAGGAGTCCGCCCAGATCGCGCTGAGCTTCCTGCGCTCGCACGGGGCCGAACTGGAGCTTCCGGTGGGCGACTTGAAGGACCGGGGCGTACACGTCCACTTCCCGGCGGGCGCGGTCCCCAAGGACGGCCCGAGCGCGGGCATCACCCTGGTCACCGCGCTGTCCTCGCTCCTTTCCGGGCGGCTGGTCCGCACGGACGTGGCGATGACCGGTGAGGTGTCCCTGACGGGGCGGGTGCTGCCGATCGGCGGCCTGAAGCAGAAGCTGCTCGCGGCGCACCGGGCCGGGATCACGACCGTCGTGATCCCCAAGCGCAACGAGGCGGACCTGGACGACGTCCCGGCGGAGGTGCTGGAGAAGCTGGAGGTGCACCCGGTGACGGATGTCCGGCAGGTGCTGGAGATCGCGCTGGCCCCGGCGGAGGTCGTGGTGGCGGCGGCCGCGTAGCGCGACGAGGTCGCCGGGGGCCTGCTTCAGGCCTCCGGTGACCGCCCGGCGCGGCGGGGCCGCAGGGGGCTCTACCCCCGGCCCCGCTCGCCAAGTGCCGGAGAGAACGAAGTCCGCCGGTATGAGGCCTTCCGGGGTGGCCGTGGCCGCCTCAGGCCCGAGTGGCCCGCTCGTACAGTGAGTGGGCCCTCGCGTCGAACGGGGCGGCCGTGGACTCCGCATCCGTGTCGCCGCCGCTCAGTACGCCTATGATCCGCCCCGGCCGGTCCGGTCCCTGGTAGCTGATCAGCCAGGGGCTGCCGCTCGTGCCGTCCCAGAAGCCGCCGCACCGCATGCGCATCATCGCGGGCTCCTGGGGGTCCCGCGCGGCGTTGGTGGTGCACATGATGGGACGGTTGTCGGGGTTGTGGTCCTCCACCGGATAGCCGATCACGGTCACCCGCTGGTCGGTGCCCGCGCCCCACTCGGGCGTCGAGGCGCCGACCACGCTCTGGACGCTCCGGCCCTGGGCGTCCGGCTCGACGGTGAGGAAGGCGAAGTCCACCGAGTCCTCCTGGTCCGCGTTCCACTTGTCGTCGACCTGGATGGCCCGCACCTTCCACTTCCCGTACGGGTACGTGCCCTTGGCGGCGCCGGAGAAGCCCGGCGCGAATTCGAGCCCGTCGGGCGACAGGCTGGCCGGGCAGTGGGCGGCGGTGGCGATGACGTTGCCCCGCGGGCTGTCCACCACGCTCGCGGTGCAGTAGTGGTCGTCGCCGCTGACCAGCACGCCGACCGACGGGATCTTCGGCGCGGCCACGGCGGCGGTCTGGATGCCGGGCGGGGAGGACGCGGGCGTACCGCTCGCGCTCGGGGAGCCGCCCGCCTGCGGCGATGAGGCCGCCGGTCCGCCGCACCCCGCGCCACCGACCATGACGGCCGTGACCAGAGCCATCACCCGCCCCACCACTCCCAGCCTGTGCATGGCTCCATCCTTGCGCATGCCTCGCGGGAGAGGGAGGCAGGTGTGCGACGTGCTGGTCCGTTTCGGCGCGACGAAAGGCCCCCGGCGCACGAGGCGCCGGAGGCCCGGTCCCCGGGGCGGATCGGGTCAGCCGTTGGCGAGCGCCTGCAACCGGTCGTAGGCGCCGTTGAAACGGGAGTGGTCGCCGACCGTCGGGCCGGACGAGGTGTACTGCCACATCGTGTAGTAGCCCCACCCGGCCGGCAGCGTGCCCGGGTCGGTGTTGTAGCGGGCGATCCAGAGCGGGTGGGTGGAGCCGAAGGCGCCCGAGTTGCCGGTGCACTGGCTCCACCAGCTGGCCGCGGTGTAGATCACCGCGTCCCGGCCGGTGCGGGCCCGGTACTGGGTGAGGAAGTCGCCGATCCAACTGACCATCGCGGACGCCGACTTGCCGTAACAGGCCGCGCCGTACGGGTTCCACTCGATGTCCAGGGCGCCCGGCAGGGTCCGGCCGTCGCGCGACCAGCCGCCGCCGTGGTCCACGAAGTAGTTGGCCTGGGTGGCGCCGCTCGCGGTGTCCGGGGTGGCGAAGTGGTAGGCGCCGCGGATCATGCCGACGTCGTACGAGCCGTTGTACTGCTGCGGGAAGTAGGGGTTGTTGTAGTACGTGCCCTCGGTGGCCTTGACGTAGGCCCACTTCACGCCGCTGTTCCACAGGGTGGACCAGGCGACGTTGCCGTTGTGGCTGCTGGTGTCGACGCCCTCCGTCTGTACGGTCTGAAGCTCGCGGGTGTCGCGCGGCGGACCGCCCACACCGTCGTGCGCGGCGACACCCATGCCCATGGATGCGGAGCCGCGTGCCGGGGTGCCGGCGGCGCCCGCCGGCCCGTCGGCGGCACCCGCCGGGCCGGTGAAGCCGAGGACGAGGGCGAGGGAGGAGAGGAGGATCCCGGCCGCGGCAATGGGTCCGCGGCGGGCCGTTCCGGATCTGTGCACGGGCATTGCGTGCCTCCGAAAGGCTCGGTGGGGCTGGGGACTTGACGGCCTGGGTCGACATGCCGACGTGTCGCTGTGGACATGTCAGGAAAGACGCTACGCACGTAGACCGCTGGCGCGAAAGAGGCCCCAGGGTATGCCGTTGGTTCAGACCTGTGGCGGTGGCGACACGCTGCGACAACGGCGTGGCCTGGAAGAAACTTTCATCCGCCGTTGGTCCGGGCGTCATGCCCGCCCGCCGCCGCCTCATGACGAGCCATGTCCGGGGTCCGACTTCGGACTCCGGGGCCGCCGGCGTGCCGGGGGCACAGCATGCTGGGAAATACTGTGCCGTCACGACACACCACGCAATGGGAGCCGATGTGCACGGTCCGGATCAGGAGTTCCTCGCGCTCGAACGCGAGCTGGCGGTCTTTCTGCGGCGGGCCAGGGCCTCGTCCGGTGAGATGGCCCGCGAGGTCCACCCCGAGCTGGAACCGGCGGCGTACGGGCTGCTCGTACGCCTTGAAGAGGCGGGGCCGCAGCGTGCGACCGAGCTTGCCGGGTACTTCGGCGTGGGCAAGGCGACGATGAGCCGACAACTCCACGCCCTTGAGGACCTCGGGCTTGTGGCCCGGGAACCCGACCCGGCGGACGGGCGGGCGTCGCTGGTGCGCATCACCGCGGAGGGGGAGGCGCGGTTCGGCCGGGTGCGGGACGCGCGACGCGAGCGGTACGTCCGGAAGCTGGCGGGCTGGGACCGCGCCGAGATCTCCGAACTGGCCCGGCTCCTGCGGCAGCTGAACGCGGCGGCGGAAGGCTAGGTTCTTCGCTCTGCCACGGGGTGCCCGCCGGTGGCCCGGGGTGCCCGGCCTCTGCGGCGTACGAGGAGCCGGGGTCCGGGGTCCGGGGTCCGGGGGGCGGAGCCCGGGGGCGGGGGGCCTACAGCTCTGCTGCCACCACCGTCGCGTCGTCGTGGCGCTTCCCGCCCCCCACGAAGTCCGATTCCAGTTCCCTGACCCGCTCGATCAACCCCTCCGGCCCCACCTTGCGGACCAGTGCCACGCAGTCCGCCCACGAGCCCTCGTGGAACTTCTCGACCCAGCGGGTCGCCCCGTCCGTGAGGGCGAGGACCGTACGGACTCGCGATACCGGCTCGCGGCCGGTCACCGCGCGGGCCGCCACCGACGGGTCCGCCGCCGCCGTGAAGAAGCCGCCCTCCTTGTTGCGGACCCTCGCGTCGGCCACCGCGTCACTGACCAGGAAAGCCCGCGGCACCCGGTCGAGGCGGTCGTCGAGGACTGCCCGCACCGTGCCGTCGGGGGATGCGAGGAGGAGCGCGGAGTCCGACAGGACGAGGTACTCCAGCTCCGCAGCGTCCCAACGCGCCAGCACCACCGTCGCCTGAGGCGTACGCGGGTGAGAAAGGTCACAGGTGTCGACGTGGGCCTCGGCGGTGCGCCGAATGGACTCGGCCAGGATGTTCGTCAGCGTCATATCCCGCCGCGAAGCCGACAGTTCGGTCAAAGCTCCGCCGAGCCGGGCGGTGAACCAGGGCACATCGTGCACGCAGTCGCCATTGCCGGGCAGCGGCGTCACACCGTCGAGGACGACGAGCACTCCGCCCAGCCCGGACGCGGGCAACGCGGTGGCGGCCCAGTCCTCATTGGGGCGGGCGGGGTCTCCGGGGGTGGTCGCCAGCTGGATGCGCATGCGTGCCAGTCTGCACGACGCCTTCACCCGGCCTTCATGGGCCTTGACGGCTTCCGACGGATGGTGAACACCCCGTCAATTGGCCTGTACCAGTGGGTCAGCTGCGGCATTCCTGGGGGAATCCATTGCTCCGCCGAGCTGTGGGCGGGCATCTTGCCAAAGGCCGCGCGGAAGTTCCAACCGGCGTCGTGCACGACCGGGGCCGCGGATTCCGCGCGAGTTGATGGTCAACTCCCGAGTGATGTTCACTCGTTCAGGTGGCCGAGCAGTGACTACTCGTCATGACCAGTCGTCACCTGGGCTTCCTTGGTGGACTGGCGAACACGAGTGAAGATTGAGAGCACCGGTGCAGAACAAGCGGCCTCGGGGCAACGACGGAACCCGCGCGCAACGCACCGTAGGGGTGCGCAGTCGCCTGGTCGTATCCGTCGCCGTTGTCTCCCTCACCGTGCTCGGAGCGGGTGCGCCCACCCTCTTCGCGGCCTCCGCGGACCTCACGGACTCGCAGCACCTGGTCACCCTCGCCCAGCTCGACCAGCAGGCGGTCAGCCTCGCGCACGCGCTCGGTGACGAGCGGGACGGCGTCACGCAGTACGTCGCGGGCGGCAGGCCCAGCGGCAAGGACGCGGCGCTCAAGGAATCCGCGGCCCGCGTCGACCGCCAGATCGACGAGATCCGCGCCACCGCGCCCGCCGGTCTCGCGCGCGACCTCGCCACCGTGCCCGCCGTGCGCCGCACCGCGCTCACCGGCAAGGGCTCGGCCCTGGAGGCGCAGCACGCCTACTCCGACGTCATCGCCAAGCTGCTCTCCATCGCCGACGAGCTCGCCGCGCGCACGCCCCCGCGCGCCGCGCAGGACGTCCGGGCGCCGGGTGCGCTCGGACGGGCCGTCGAACAGGCCTCGGTCACCCGCGGTCTGCTGCTTGGCGCGCTCTCGGTGCCGTCCGGGTCCACCGCCAAGGTGTACGACCCGATCGCGGGCAAGTACGTACAGAAGGAGAAGGACGACGGCGATGCGGGCCGGGCGCGGGACGCGCTGAGTGCCGCCGCCCAGCAGGCGCACGTGCGCGAGCAGTCCGCGCTGGCCGACTTCGACCAGGCGGCCGGCGCCGACGCCCGCGACAAGTTCGCCACCACCGTCACCGGTCCCGAGGTGGAGGCCGCCGACGGCTTCCTCACCCGCCTCACCGACCAGCCCCAGCTCAGCCCCGCCGAGCGCAAGTCCGACCCGGCCGTGGTCGGCGCCGCCCTGTCCGCACGGATCGACCGGATGCGCGGCGCCCAGGCGGCGCTCGCCACCTCGGAGGTCAAGCGGTTCGAGCAGCTGCGGGACGACGACGTGAGCGCCCTGGAAATCAGGATCGGACTGGTCGGCGCACTGCTGCTGCTCGCCATCGGCGTCTCCTCGGCCACCGCGCGCAGCCTGACCCGCCCGCTCGCCGTGCTGCGGCGCGGCTCGGCCCGGCTCGCCGAGGCGCCGCAGAGCGAGGAACCGGTGCGCTTCACCGGCCGCAACGACGAGTTCGCCCGGGTCGTGCAGTCGCTCAATGAGCTGCACGGCAAGTTCACCGAACAGCACACCCGGGCCGGCGAGCTCGACCAAGACCTCGTCAAGCAGCGCGGCCGGCTGTCCCGGCTCGCCGCGGAGAAGGCCGAACTGCTCAGTCAGGTCCGGGAGTTGACCGCCCAGTTGGAGCGGGCGCAGGGCACCGTCAAGCACGCCTTCGTCAATCTCGCGCTGCGCAGCCTCGGTCTGATCGAGCGCCAGCTCGGCGTCATCGAGAGCCTTGAGGAGCGCGAGGAGGACCCGGACCAGCTCGCCGTCCTCTTCAAGCTCGACCACATGGCCACGGTCATCCGCCGCCACGGCGAGAACCTGCTGGTCCTGGCCGGCACCGAGCACCACCACAACCACCCGGGCCCGGTGCCGCTGGTCGACGTCATGCGGGCCGCGGTCAGCGAGATCGAGCGGTACGAGCGCGTCGCCATCCAGGCCCTGCCGCCGCACGCCCAGGTCGCCGGTTTCGCGGCCGACGACCTCAGCCATCTGGTCGCCGAGCTGCTGGAGAACGCCGCCTCCTTCTCGCCTCCCGAGGCCCAAGTGCAGCTCTCCGGCTGGCAGTTGGAGGGCGGCGACATCATGCTCTCGGTCCAGGACGAGGGCATCGGCGTGCCCCCGGAGCGGCGAGCCGAGCTGAACCGGCGGCTCGGCGACCCGTCGGCGTACGAACCGGGCGAGCCCGGCACGGAGGCGGGCGGCCTCGGTCTGCACGTCTCGGCGCTGCTCGCGCGGCGGCACGGCGTACGCATCGAGCTGCGCGAGCAGAAGCAGGGCGGCGTCGCGGCGGTCGTGGTGTTGCCCGCGTCGATCCTGCCCACCGCCGCGCCGGCGCCCGGTCCGCACACGGCCGGGGGCGACGCCCCCCGGTTCACCCTCCCGGGCGCGCTCGCCGAGGCCAACTCCAACGTCCTGCCGGAACGCACGGAGCGCTCGGGCGAGGTCACCCGGCCGACCCCGGCGCAGCCCGCCGAACCGACGAAGCCGAGGCAGAGCGCGGAGCCGACGCAGGCCACGGAGCCCACGGACCCCGCCGCGCTCACCGGGCCCGCGGAACCCACGGAGCCCGTGGACCCCACGGGGCTTTTGGAGTCCGCCGCGTTCACCGGGCCCGCCGGATCGGCCGAGCCCACAGAGCTTTCGGCACCCGCCGAACCCACCGAGCCCGACCGGCTCCCGGGATTCACCGAGCCCACCGAGCTCCCGGACCTCCCCGAACCCACCGAGTCCGACCGGCTCGCGGGGGTTGGCGGGTCCGCCGGGGCCGAGTCGGTGCCCGTTGACGAGCCGACCTTCGAGATGCGGCTCCCCGAGCCCCGTTCGGTCGAGCCCGAGCAGCGGGTGACGGACAAGGGGCTGCCCAAGCGGACCCCGAAGGTCGTCTCGGCCGGGCCCGCGACCACGCCGGAGCGTAAGGGCGGCACCGATGCCGCCGAGGCGCTGCGGCGCCGGCTCGGCAAATTCCAGCAGGGTGCGAACGAGGGCCGCCGCGACGTGGCGGCGGAACTCGAAGAGACCGACCAGCAGGCAGACACGGACACGGGGGAGACAGTCGAGGAGGTACGCAGATGAGTGCGACCGGCACCGGGACCGGTGGGCCCCGCAGCGGCGCGTCCGGAACCGGCACGATCGGAGCGAGCACCGAGGCCCGCAATCTGCAGTGGCTGCTCGGAAACCTGGTCGAGGAGGTGCCAGGGCTCATCTCCGTAGCGGTCGTCTCGTCGGACGGGCTGCTGCTGCTCTCCTCCGACCCGGAGCAGCGCCAGGTCACCGTCCGCAGCCAGGGCCCGCGCGGCTCCAGCGCCGACCTCGCCACCATCGTCTCCGGCATCGGCAGCCTCACCGTCGGCGCCGCCCGCCTCATGGAAGGCGGCCACGTCAAGCAGACGATGGTCGCGATGGAGGAGGGCAGCGTCTTCGTCATGTCCATCAGTGACGGCTCGCTGCTCGGCGTACACGCCACCCCGGACTGCGACATGAGCGTGGTGGCGTACCACATGGCGCTCTTCGTGGGCCGAGCCGGACACGTCCTGACCCCCGAAGTCCGCAGCGAGCTGCGCCAGTCGATGGAGGCCGCCCAGTGACCCCCGCCGCGATACCCCCGAGGCTCCCGATGCGGGGCGCGGACCGCAAACCCGCCCGGGTCCGCCCGTACTCGCTCACCGGCGGCCGCACCCGCTTCGGCCACGTCCTGCTCGTGGAGACGTTCGTCGCGGCCATCGAAGCCGCCCCCGAACGCAGGGAACTCGGCGGCAGCCAGGCGCGGATCATGCCGGAGATGCTGGCCATCGTGGAGATCTGCCGTGCCATGCGCACCGTCGCCGAGATCTCCGCGCTCCTGAAGATGCCGCTCGGGGTGGTGCGGGTGCTGCTCAGCGACCTTGCCGACCAGGGAAGAATCCGTGTGTACGGGACCGGGCACGGCTCCGGGCAGCCCGACCGCGCACTGCTCGAAAGGGTGTTGGGTGGACTCCGCCGTCGCCTCTGAACCCCTCGAACCCGCCGAGGAGTTGCTGCCCTGGCAGCAGGACCGCAGCCGGGCCCCCATCGCGACGAAGGTCGTGGTCGCGGGCGGTTTCGGCGTGGGCAAGACGACCTTCGTCTCCTCGGTCTCCGAGATCACCCCGCTCCAGACGGAGGCGGTGATGACCCGGGCCAGCGAGGCCACCGACGACCTGACGGCGACCCCGGACAAGCTGACCACCACGGTCGCCATGGACTTCGGCCGCATCACCCTTGACGACGACCTCGTCCTGTACGTGTTCGGCACGCCGGGCCAGCAGCGGTTCTGGTTCATGTGGGACGACCTCGTGCGCGGCGCGATCGGCGCGGTCGTCCTCGCCGACACCCGGCGCCTGACGGACTGCTTCCCCGCCCTCGACTACTTCGAAAGCTGCGGGATTCCGTACGTCGTGGCCGTCAACCACTTCGAGGGCACCGAATCCTTCGAGGCCGTCGACGTGCGCGAGGCGCTCACCGTGGCGCCGCACATCCCGGTGCTGATCATGGACGCACGTAACCGGACCTCGGTGATCGAGTCCCTGCTGAGCCTGGTGGGCCACGCGCTGGAACTCAGCCCCGAATAGTCACCCCCCACCCCCCGTCACGCACTCAACGGAGAACGGTTCCGCATGCGCAGAATACTTATCGTCGGCGCCGGCCAGTCCGGGCTTCAGCTGGCCCTCGGACTGCAGGCGCAGGGGTACGAGGTCACCCTGATGTCCAACCGCACGGCGGACGAGATCCGGTCCGGCCGGGTCATGTCCACGCAGTGCATGTTCCACACCGCGCTCCAGCACGAGCGCGACCTCGCACTGAACTTCTGGGAGTCCCAGGCCCCGCGCATCGAAGGCGTCGGCGTCTCGGTCGCCGCCCCCGACTCGTCGCGGCCGATCGACTGGGTGGGCCGGCTCGACGGCTTCGCCCAGTCCGTCGACCAGCGGGTCAAGATGGCCGGCTGGATGGAGACCTTCGCCCAGCGCGGCGGCCAGCTGGTCATCCACGGTGCGGCCGTCTCCGACCTCGACTTCTTCGCCCGCACCTACGACCTGGTCCTGGTCTCCGCGGGCAAGGGCGAGCTGGTCTCGATGTTCGGCCGCGACGCGTCGCGCTCCCCGTACGCCGAGCCGCAGCGCGCGCTCGCCGTGTCGTACGTCCACGGCCTCGGCCCGCGCCCCGAGCACCCCGACTTCGACGCGGTGCGCTGCAACCTGGTCCCGGGCGTGGGCGAGCTCTTCATCATGCCGACGCTGACCACCTCGGGCCGCGCGGACATCCTGTTCTGGGAGGGCGTCCCCGGCGGCCCCCTGGACGTGTTCAACGGCGTGCAGGACCCCGCCGAGCACCTCGCGCTCACGCTGGACCTGATGAAGCGGTTCACGCCCTGGGAGCACGCGCGGGCCACCAAGGCCGAACTGACCGACGCGGGCGGCACGCTGGCGGGCCGCTACGCGCCCACGGTCCGCAACCCCGTCGGGCGGCTGCCCGGCGGCGGCCTGGTGCTCGGCGTCGCCGACGTGGTCGTCGCCAACGACCCGATCACCGGCCAGGGCTCCAACTCGGCCGCCAAGTGCGCCGCTTCGTACCTCTCCTCGATCGTGGAGCACGGCGACGCGGAGTTCGACGAGACGTGGATGCGGGCCACCTTCGACCGCTACTGGGACACCGCCCAGCACGTGGTGAAGTGGACCAACGCGATGCTGGGCGTCCCCCCGGAGCACGTCCTGAACCTGATCGGCGCGGCGGGCCAACTCCAGCCCGTGGCCGACCGGTTCGCCAACGGCTTCGACGACCCGGCGGACTTCGAGAACTTCTTCTTCGACCCGGAGAAGACCGGCGCCTACCTGGCCGAGGTCGCGGGGGCGTAGTCCTCCTTGGGCCCGGACCCGGCCGAGTACCCCGTGTCCACCCCCTCCGTGGCGCCCTCCGGGAGCTTCGGGGGGTGGTACGAGGACAGCGGGGCCGCCGCCGGGTCCGGGCGGACCGCGCCCAGGAGGGGGTTCGCGGCGATGGGGGAGACCTTGACCCGGGTGCCGGGGCGGGGAGCCTGCACGACCAGGCCGTCGCCCAGGTACATCGCCACATGGGTGGCCTTGGGGAAGTAGATCACCAGATCCCCGGGGCGCAGCGAGTTCAGCGGGACGCGCGGCAGTTCGGCCCACTGCTCCTGGCTGGTGCGAGGGATCGAGCGGCCCGCGTGCGCCCACGCCTGCGAGGTGAGCCCCGAGCAGTCGTAGGACTCGGGGCCCTCCGCGCCCCACACGTACGGCTTGCCGATCTGGTCGACGGCGTACGCGAGTGCCCGGTCGCCCTCCGACGAAGGGGCCCGCGTGCCGCTCAGCGCGCCCGACGCCAGCAGGTTCTGCTGCGCGGTGGCGGTGCCCTGCCGTTCCAGGCGGGCGAGTTCGGACAGCTGGTCGGGGGAGAGGTCGGCGAGGAGCTTCTCCACCTGCCTGAGCCGGAGCTCCACGTCGTCCTTCGCCTGCTGTTGCCGCCTGGCCAGCGCCTCCTGCTCGTCCAGCGCCCGGCGCGAGGCCTGTGCGAGCTCGGCCGCCTGCCGCTCGCCGCGGGCCAGGCGCGCCACCGCGGCCTGCCGGTCGCGGGCCGCGCGGTCCAGGACCTGGCGCTGTTCGAGCGCGCTCTGCGGATCGCGGGCCAGCAACAGCCGCATGTAGGAGGAGAGTTCGCTGCGACCACCCTGGTACTGCGCTCGGGCCAGCTGCCCGGCCGCGCCCCGGCTTCGCGCCAGCGCGCTGCGCGCCGTGGCGAGCGAACCCGCCAGCTGCTTCTCCTCGGCCTGGCGACGCTTCAGCTCGACATCGGTCGACTTGTACGTCTCGGTGGCCTCCTCGGCCTGCTGGTACAGCGTCCGGAGCCGGGTGAGGAGCGAGGTCGGCGACGCCAGGGACGGCTGCTCGGGCAGCGCGGCCGAGGACTCGCCGGGCGGCTGCGGAGCGGCACCCGCGGGCGGGGCCGGCGCCATTGTCACCAGCGCCGTGGCGACGGCCGCCGCCGCGCACACCGAGCGCACGCGACCTGACATGTGCTCACCTCCGGTCAGGCGCCGGTCCGTCCGGCGCCATCGGATCGTGGCACGCCCGCTCGGGACGGGCTCGGCGAGAGAGGTGAACGGGGTATTCGGCTCACTCGTGCGGTGGCAGGCCGGTGTGGGGGCTTGCGCCGGGCCCCTTCTTCGTCCACGGCCAGCGGCGCGGCTCGCGGCCCTCGGGTACGTACGTGTACTTCCAGCCGCGCGGCAGTCCGAGCCGTTTGCTGTGGGAGGCCGGTTCGAGCCGGTAGGCATGGACGGTCGCCGGGCCGCCGCCGGGATCCGGCACGGGCACCTCGTACCACTGCGGCGGCTTGCCGGTCGGGCCGGTCAGGACCGGCAGGACGCGCCCGTCGAGGGGGCCGCCCACAAAAAGGGTGTTCTCGCTTCGCACGCCCCAAGTCTCACAGCAGGTGCGCGGCCTCGCTCACCACGGGTATCACCCGGCGGGCCAGCACACCGGCCGCGCCCTCGGCGGACTCCAGCGCCAGCGCGGACTTCACCACCCGTGCGGTCTGCTCGTCGGTGGCGGCCGTCGCGGTGAGCAGCGCCACCAGATGGTCCACCAGCCAGTCGCGCAGTTCGGGCAGCGCGGGCTGCTTGTCCTCGTCCAGCCAGATGAGGGAGGCCGCCTCGACGGCCGCGATCCAGGTGCGCACCATCAGCCGCAGCCGCGGACCCGGGTCCGCCACCTGGAGGTGGACCAGGATCTGCTCGGCCGCCGCGCGGCGTACCTCGTCCACGATCGCCGTGGTCCGGGACGTCTCGGCCACGCTGCCGCCCTGGAGCAGCGCGGAGAACCCGGCGTCGTGCTGGTCGACGAAGGCGAGGTAGCGGTCGAGCGCGCGGGCAAGGCGACGGGTCAGCGGTCCGCTCTGGACCTCCGCGAAGCACAACTCCAGCTCGTCGGCGGCCGACCGCAGGGCGGCCTCGTACAACTGCTGCTTGCCGCCCGGGAAGTAGCGGTAGACCAGCGGCCGTGACACGCCCGCCGCCTCCGCCACGTCGTCCAGGGACACGTCCTTGGGCGCCCGGTGCGCGAAGAGCGAGAGCGCCGCGCCGAGGAGCTGGGTGCGACGCTCCTCGACGCTGAGCCTGCGGTACGCGGGGGTGGCGGAGGTCATGAGTGCAGCGTAATCCTCCGGATCGGGGTTTACGCCAGCAGTCCGGAGCTCTTCCAGAGCCGCCGGCTCACTCCGTTGAGTACGCCTATGTCGTCCAGGAATTCCGTGAGGCGGCCCGCGCCGCTCTGCATGACCTCGCGGCGGTGGCCGCTCGCCTTCACCTGGGCGACGGCCTCCCGGCGGTCGAGGCCGACGTTCTCGTACACCTTCGGGTTGACGAAGCAGGTCGCGAAGACGCGGGCGGCCTCGCCGCAGCTGAGCCGGGTCAACTCCCGCTCCCAGCGCGGCGCGGTGACCATCTGACGCCTCAACTCCTCGCGGGCGTAACGGACATGGCGCGCCTCCTCCACCACGTGGATGCGGGTCACGCCGCGCACGAGGGTCTGGACGCGCTCGTCCGGGAAGGTCAGGCGCTGCATCCAGTCGAGGATCTCCTCGCCGAGCAGGGTGGCCGCGAAGGAGCCGGGGGTGGTGGAGACGGTCTTCAGGACGCGGGCGAGGTTGTGGTAGACCCGCGGCACCGGGTACGCGGGCGCCCCGCCCTTCTTGATCATGCGGGCGAACATCATGGAGTGGCGGCACTCGTCGGCGATCTCGGTGAGCGCGTACCGGACGTGGTTGCTGGTGAGCGACTTGTCGTAGATGTGCCGCACCAGGAGCTGCATCAGGATGATCTCGAACCAGATGCCGAGCGAGGCGAGCGAGGCGGCCTCGTGGCGGGCCAGGTCCATGCGCTGTTCCTCGGACATCCTGCGCCACAGCGGGGTGTCGTACAGCGAGACGAGCTCGGGCGGCCAGAACCACTTCCCGTCCTCGACGGGCGCGTCCCAGTCCAGCTCACTGTCCGGGTCGAAGGAGTGCTTGGCGGACGCTTCGAGCAGGCGCTCGGCGACCTGCTCGCGGTCCCTGAGCAGGCCGAGTGCGTCGCGCAGCGCATCGCGTTCGGTCACGGTGGTCATGGGTCGGGGCACCTCGTGGCTGGGTTACCGGGGGGTCGTCTCTTATGAGACTGCTTGTCAGCAAGGCCGTCAATCCCTTGCGCGCGACTTGTTGACCCGGCGTCTACCACCGTGTGAACCTGCCAACTGCACAACGTTGTGCAGAAGTTGGACCGCCGTCCAGCCGCCGGGCGCGGTCCGTGAGGCGAAGGAGCCGCACGTGTCGACGCATGACCTCTATGTGAACGGCCCGCAAGAACCCTGGCAGGTGCCGGCCTCCGGCGCCGCCCGCTTCAACTGGGACTACGACGACGGGCGCGACCGGCTGCTCGCCCTCTACCAGAAGGGCAAGGACAAGCAGTGGGACGGCGCCAAGCGCATCGACTGGGCCCTGGAAGTCGACCCGTACGACCCGCTGGGCACCCCCGACGAGGCGATGACCCTGTACGGCAGCCCGTACTGGGACAAGATGACCGAGCGGAACAAGGGCGATCTGCGGCGGCACTACACCTCGTGGCAGTTCAGCCAGTTCCTGCACGGTGAGCAGGGCGCCATGGTCTGCGCGGCCCGCATCGTGGAGTCCGTCCCCGACCTCGACGCGAAGTTCTACTCGGCGACCCAGACCATGGACGAGGCCCGGCACGCCGAGATCTACGCCCGCTTCCTGCACGAGAAGATCGGAATGCTCTACCCGGTCAACGACAACCTCCAGGGACTGCTGGGCGACACCCTGCGCGACAGGCGCTGGGACATGCCGTACCTGGGCATGCAGGTCCTGATCGAAGGCCTGGCGCTCGCGGCCTTCGGCATGATCAGGGACACCACGGACAAGCCGCTCCCCAAGCAGATCCTCGCGTACGTCATGCAGGACGAGGCCCGGCACGTGGCCTTCGGGCGGATGGCTCTGCGCGACTACTACAAGGAGCTCTCGGACGCCGAACTGCGCGAACGCGAGGAATTCGTCATCGAGGGCTGCTATCTGATGCGCGACCGGCTGCGCGGCGTGGAGGTCCTGGAGAACTTCGGCATCCCGAAGAAGGAGGCCGAGAAGCTGAGCGAGGAGAGCGAATTCCTGCACCTGTTCCGCAAGCTGCTCTTCAGCCGCATCGTCCCCTGCGTGAAGGACATCGGCCTGTGGGGCGAGCGCCTTCAGAAGGCGTACGTCGACATGGGCGTCTTCGACCTGGGCGACTCCAACCTGGACCTCCTGATGACCCAGGACGAGGAGATCGCCGAGCAACTGGACAAGGAGCGCTTCGCGGCGGAGGAGGCGGCGAGGGCGTCGGAGGTGGAGGGAGCGATCGCGGAGGGAACGGTCTGAGGACTTCCGTGCCGGTCGCGCCATCCCGCCAAAGGCGCGACCCGGCTCCACCTTTTCGTCCGGTGATCACGGATTCCCGCTGGGTGGGCCGAGCCCCCCTGTCACCGCGGGCCGAGGTGCTCACTTTGCCAGGGCCGCCGCCATCACCGCCTTCGCGATCGGTGCCGCGTCGCCGCCGCCGCTGACGTCGCCCCGCTTCACCGACGCGTCCTCCACCACGACCGCCACCGCGACCGCGGGCTGAGCCGCGTCGTCGGCCTTGGCCCAGGAGATGAACCAGGCGTACGGGGTGCCGGTGTTGCCGACGCCGTTCTGGGCGGTGCCGGTCTTGCCGCCGACCGTCGCCCCGGGGATCGCCGCACTCATGCCGGTCCCGGTCTGCACCACGTCCACCATGAGCTGGCGCAACTGGAACGCGGTCGCCGGATTCATCGCCTGGCGGTAGGTCCGCCGGGCGGTCGTGGAGACGGTGCGGCCGCCCGACGTCGTCGTACGGTCCACCAGATAGGGGTACTTGAGCTCCCCGCCGTTGGCGACCGCCGCCGAGACCATCGCCATCTGGAGCGGGGTGGCCGTCGTGTCGAACTGGCCGATGGAGGAGAGCGCCAGTTGGTCCGGGCTCATCCGGGTGTCGAAGTTCGACTTGGCGACCCCCGAGGGAATCCTGATCCTGGTGTCGTTGAAGCCGAACTTCCCCACCGCGTCCAGCATTCTGGCGAGCCCCACCTTCACCCCGAGCCCGGCCATCACGGTGTTGCAGGAGAAGGTGACCGCGTACGCGAGCGAGGCGTTCTCGCAGCCGCTGACCTCGTTGGGGAGCGTGGTCTTCGTGTTCGGCAGCACATACGGATCGGGCGTGTCGGTCGGCGCGTTCACGTCGGTGACCGTGCCCGTGTCGAGCACGGCCGCCGCCGTCACGATCTTGAAGGCGGAGCCGGGCGGATATGTCTGGCGGATCGCCCGGTTCAGCATCGGCTGGTTGGGGTCCCGGGTGAGCCGTGACCAGGTGTTCGCCACGGCCCGGCCCGTCCCCGACAGCACCCCGGGATCGTAGGAGGGGCTGCTGACCAGGGCCAGGATCCGCCCCGTCGACGGCTCGATCGCCGCCACCGCGCCCTTCCTGCCGCCCAGACCGTCGTACGCGGCCCGCTGCATCGACGCCTTGATGGTGGTGACGGCCCGCCCGCCCGCCCACCGGCGATGCCACAGCGGGAACGGCGACAGGAGCGGAGAGGTGCCCGCCAGGACGCTGTCCTCGGCGTTCTCGACCAGCGTCGTGCCGTACGTCTGCGAGGCGTATCCGGTGACCGATGCGTACAGCGGCCCGTTCTTGTACGTCCGCTCGTACCGCAGCGGCTGTCCTGTGTCCTTCGAGCCGGTGACGCTCTCCTCGCCGACCATGATGGCGCCGCGCGGCTGGTGGTAACGGGCAATGGCCACCCGGCGGTTGGCCGGGTTGCTGTCGAGCGCGTCGGCCCCCAGGACCTGGATGCGGGCCGCGTTGACGAGTAGCGCCACCAGCAGCACCAGACAGAAACCGGCTGCCCGCCGGATGTACCGGATCACTTGCCGCTGCCCTCCAATGAGGTGTGATGGCGTGCGATGACGCCGGGTTCGACCACGGGCAGGGGCCTGCGGGCGCAGTCGCTGATCCGGATGAGCAGCCCCACGATGATCCAGTTGGTGACCACGGACGAGCCGCCCTGCGCGAGGAAGGGCATCGCCATGCCGGTGAGCGGGATGAGCCCCATCACGCCGCCCGCGATCACGAACACCTGGAGCGCCGGGATCGACGCGAGGCCGATCGCGAGCAGCCGCCCGAACGGGCCGATCAGGCAGAGCCCGGCCCGGTAGCCCCGGGCGACGAGGAGCGCGTACAGCAGGAAGATCGCGGTCAGCCCGGACATGCCGAGTTCCTCGCCCGCGGTGGCCAGGATGAAGTCGGACTTCGCGGCGAAGCCGATCAGGATGGAGTGGCCGAGGCCGAGCCCCGAGCCGAGCATGCCGCCGGCCGCGAAGGCGAACAGCGACTGGACGAGCTGGCTGGGGCCGAGGCCCGCCTCGATGGTGGCGTACGGGTTCAGCCAGTCGGTGACGCGGCTGTGCACATGGGGTTCCAGCATGCCGACCGCCGCCGCGCCGACCGACGCGAGCAGCAGGCCCACCGCGATCCACCCGATGCGCCCGGTCGCCACGTAGAGCATGATCACGAAGAGGCCGAAGAAGAGCAGCGAGGTGCCGAGGTCGCGTTCGAGGACGAGGACACCCACGCTCAGCAGCCAGATCGCCACGATCGGGCCGAGCACGCGTCCGGTGGGCAGTTGCAGCCGCCAGATCCTGCGCCCGGCGTAGGCCAGCGCGTTGCGGTTGGCCGCGAGGTAGGCGGCGAAGAAGACGACGAGCAGGATCTTCGCGAACTCCGCGGGCTGGAAGGAGTAGCCGCCCAGCCTGATCCAGATCTTGGCGCCGTTGACCGCGGGGAAGAACACCGGGACCAGCATCAGGCCGAGCGCGGCGGCCACCGAGAGGTAGGCGTAGCGCGCCAGGACGCGGTGGTCGCGCAGGACCAGGACGACGGTGAGGAACAGGGCGACCCCGAGCGTCGACCAGACCAGCTGGGCGGGGGCTGCCCGGCTGCCCGGGGTCTCCAGGTCGAGCCGGTAGATCAGCACCAGACCGAGCCCGTTGAGCAGCACCGCGATCGGCAGCAGCAAGGGGTCGGCGTACGGGGCGCGGAAGCGGACCACGAGGTGGGCGAGGAGGGCGAGCAGGCCGAGCCCGGCGCCGTAACGCAGGGCGTCCGGGGGCACGGCGCCGTTCTTGGCCAGGCCCACGTCCACGTAACCGGACACCACGATGAGGACGGCACCGACGAGCAGCGAGAGTTCGACCCCGCGCTGCTTGGGGCGGCGGAGCTGGGGCGGGGGGTCGTCCGCCGCCGACGGTGCGGTCATGCCAGGCAACGTAGCAAGACGGCGGGCTTATGTCCGTGTATGTCATAGGGTGCCGAGCAGCAATGCCTGACGGTCCGTCAAGGAGGTGGCCGCGTCATGGGGCCTGTGGAGTTCATCGTCCTCGCCTTTCCCGAGGAGCAGTTGAGGGTGCGGGCCATCGCCGCACTGGGTGCCCTGCGCAGGTCCGGCGCGGTCTGTCTGATCGATGCGCTGGTCGTCACGAAGACCGCGGGCGGGCAGGTGCTGGCCGCCGAGCTCGACGATTTCTCGGAACTCCAGGGTCTGCTCGGCGGCCGGGACGCGAGCCGGCTCATCGGCCCGGAGGACGTCGCCGAATCGGCCGGGCTGCTCGACCGGGGCAACTGCGCGCTGCTCGTCCTGATCGAGCACCTCTGGGCGGCGGAGGCGGCCGACGCGGTACGGGAGGCCGGCGGGCGCATCGCGGCGTCGGTACGCATCCCGCAGGGGCGCCTCGCCGAGGTGAAAGCGGGGCTCGCGGCACTGGCCGCGGCCCCTTCGACCGGACCGTCGGAGGACTGAGTCATGTACGTGAGGCCCGTCCGTCCCGAGGACCAGCCCCTGTCGCGCCCCGAGGGCGCGCCGCTGCTGCGCGGTCTGTTGTCCGGCAGCCCCGCCTATGCCGCCGACCGCCAGGCGCGGACCGCGGCCGCCGCGCCGCCCGCGCCGGTGGCCCGGGGCGGCGCGGACATCGCGGACCGGCTGAGCCGTCTGGGTGACATGGCCAGGGAAGGACTCCTTACGCCCGAGGAGTTCGCGACCGCGAAGTCCAAGCTGCTCGGTGGGTGAAGGGCCGGGTCAGCACCAGCGGGGGGCGGGCCCGATGTTGTCGATGTAGAAGGCGGAGGCCCAGGCCCAGGTGCCGTCGGTGAGCAGGTACCAGAGGTCGTTCCCGTTGACATGGTCGCCGCCGGTCTTGCAGAAGATGTGCACGATCGAGCCGTAGGGCGCCATACCGACGATTCTGCTGCTCCGGGTGGGCCGGTCACGCAGGAGCAGGCCGGACGTGGCGGTGACGCGGCCCTTGAAGTCGTGGTGGGCGGACTCCTCGGCGACGGCGGGCGTCGCCGAGGTGAGGACGGCGACGGCGCCGGTGGCCAGCACGAGGCCTAGTGCGGCAAGGGGGGAGCGCAGGGACATGGTGCCTCCTGGATGGGGCGGGGCCGCACCTGAACGGCCTTCAACTCGCCTGCCTCACATTAAATTCGCAACTTGGAGTCCGCAAAGCGTCACTTTGAGTGGGGGCTCTGCGGGTCCTCGGTGGAGCCCGGCGCGCCGGGTGCCTCGAAGCTGACGTACTCGGGGAGTTCGAGGCGGGCCACCGCCCCGCCGTCCGAGGCGTTGGCGAAGGTCAGTTGGGCGCCGAGCACCGCCGCCTGTCCCACCGCGATGGTCAGCCCGAGGCCGTGCCCCTTGCTCCCGGCGTCGGTGCGGAAGCGCTGGGGCCCGTGGTCGAGCAGGTACTCCGGATAGCCCGCGCCGTGATCGCGGACGGTGATGACCGGGCCGTGCACCGTCAGTTCGACCGGTGCCTTGCCGTGCTTGTGGGCGTTGGCGACCAGGTTGCCGATGACCCGCTCCAGGCGCCGCTTGTCGGTCTCCACACAGGCGTCCCGCACCACCGTGAGGGTGGTGTCCTGCTCGGCGGTCCCCGAGGCGACCGAGGCGCGCACCACCCGCTCCACCACCGGGGCCAGGTGCTGGAGGTCCAGGTCGACCCGCTCGCTGCCCGCGTCGAGCCGGGAGATCTCCAGGAGGTCCTCGGTGAGCGAGCGCATCGCCTGCACCCGGTCGCGCACCAACTCGGCCGGCCGGCCCGCGGGAAGCAGTTCGGCGGCGGCGTGCAGACCGGTCAGCGGGGTGCGCAGCTCGTGCGCCACGTCGGCGGTGAAGCGCTGTTCGCTGAGCAGTTTGCCCTGGAGCGTGGAGGCCATGGTGTCCAGGGCGCCGGCCACCGTTGCGACTTCGTCCTGGGGGCGGGAGGGGTCCTTGGTGCGGGGGTCGTTGACCCGGGCGTCGAGATCGCCCGCCTCGATCCGGCGGGCCACCGTCGCCGTCTGGTGCAGCCGCCGGGTGATCCGGGTGACCGCGAAGACCCCGACCAGGAGGGTCGCGCCGATGGCCAGGATGGACGAGCCGAAGATGGCCTTGTCGAGTCCGTTGATGGTGCGGGCGCTCTGGGTGTAGTCGATCTCCGCGGCGATCGCCCTGCCGTCGGCCGGCCCCGCCGCCCACATCGTCGGACGGCCGTTGTCGTCGTCGACCAGGGTGCCGCGCTTGCCGGAGACGGCGAGCGCGCGCAGCGAGGGCGGCAGCTGGGGCAGGTCGATACCGGCGTCGCGCGGCAGCTGCTCGCCGGCCTCGTACATCTGGGTGACGTCGGTCAGCTTGGCGAGCGCCTTGCCGCGGGCCTCGCCGACCGTCTGCCGGGTCACCGACACGTGCACCAGGACGCCGAGCAGTGTCGCGAGCGCGCAGCACATCGCGGTGATGAACACCGCGGCCTTCCAGGTGAGCGTCGCCGTCCAGGCGGGCAGCGGCATGCGGGGGAGCCGCGATATGCGGGGCGATTTCATGGGGCGTCCGCCGTGCTGGGGTCCGGCGGGTTCGCCGTCGGGGGCTTCTTCTTCGGCGACGGCGACTGGCCGGCGCCGGACGGACCGGGATGCTTGCTGCCGCCGGGGGCCTTGCCCGGCTTGGTGCGCACGATCTCGTCCCGGGTGGGAAGCATCGCCTGCTGGTGGTCGTCCCAGGACCAGGCGGTGCGGTACTCGTATCCGGGCATGCCGTCCGCCACCGAGCGCACGATGACGTCGCGGCCGGCCACGTCGACCCGGGTGGCCTGCTCGGAGGTGGCCATGATGCGGATCAGTCCGCCGTCCTTGGCCGGCATGTAGCAGCGCACGGCGAGCTGCTGGTCGGGCATCCTGATGCCGACGATCAGCTCGTCCTTGCCGTCCCCGGTCAGGTCCCGGTAGTAGGGCTTGAGCACCGGGCAGCTGCCCGGCTTCTGCTTGCAGGAGTTGAGCTGGCGAACCGTTTCGTCGTAGAGCCCGTCGCTGCCGCTGTAGCTGTTCGGGTGCGCCCTCACCTCGGCCTGCACCACCGCGACCGGGTTCAGCTTGTGGACGTCGCCGCCGCTCACCCTGATCCCGGGCACCTGCTCCGCGTTCGGGCCGAAGTCATTGGGGGTCGCCGTCGCGGCGGGCAGATCCGGCCACAGGCGTATCGGGCCGACGGCCGTCGGTGTGGCGCCCGAACTCTCCAGGTGCCCGGCCCCGCCGCAGCCGGACAGCACCAGAACACCCGCTGCGGTCAGCAGGGGTGCCATGAGTGCGATGCGGTGGTGGCGGGTCAAGGTGCTCCTGTCGTGCGGGGACCCAGGCTATTTCACCTTCCACCGGTCATCGCCGGAGGGCCCGGAATTACCACGCCCTCAGGAGGTCGGCATAGAAGATGATGTTGGCCGAGCGGTGACCGTCCTGGATGGGGCCGCCGCAGGTGGTGAGGCGGAGCTCGGGGCGGTCGGTCGTCCCGTAAACCTTATTCATTGGAAAGTCCTTTTTGCCCACCTGCTCGCTTTCCCTGATCTTGAATACGGCGGTCGAGCCGTCCGCCCTGCCGACCTCGATGGTGTCCCCGACCGACATGTCCCGCACATTGCGCATCAGCGCCGGGCCGTCCGCGGTGTCGTAGTGCGCGACCCGGTTCGCAGGCGCGCGGCGCCCGCCCCCCCCGCCCGCTACTGCTGGTACGGGTTCTGGCCCTGCATCTGACCCGGCTGCGGCTGCTGGCCGTACGTCTGCTGCGGCGCGGCCTGCTGCGCGAGCAGCCCGTCGGCCTGCTGCTTGGTGATCTGCTGCTCAAGACCGCAGAACGTGCACTGAGTGCGGAACGACGTGGAGAAGGGGAACAGCGGCACGAAGAACAGCGTGAACTTCGTGACGTACTTGCGCAGCGCGTGCGCGGACGGATTTCCGCAGTTGCCGCACACCAACGTGAGCATGGCGAGCTGGTGGAGATAGCGACGGGTACCAAAGATGATCATTGAGTGTTCCCCTCCCGGATGACTGTCTGCGTGTCGCGCGTCAGTGTCGCGGCCGTGACCGCCCCGCGTCCATCGTGTTGTGGGGATGGCCGCCCGGCTTATTGCCCTGGTGGGCATCGGGCTGTTCCCATGGTCGTCGTGGGGTGATGGGAATGGCAGGGCTACGGGTCACACCGGTGCACCGGCACGGACAGGCGCGACTGTACGTCAGCCTGCCCGACGGCCGCAGCGCCGCCTGGTACGACCGCGACACCGGACGCGTCTGCCTGCTGCTCACCGCCTTCCAGGACGAGGTGCTGGCCGCGCTGCGCCCCTATGTCGTCGGGGAGCTTGTCGTCGGTCCGCCGCCCGTGCCGACCCCGGCCGAACTGGCCCGGCTCTCCCTCCACCCGGACGACGACCTCGCCCCCAACCGGCCCGGCGAGGCGCTCCTGACCGAGCTGGAGCGGTACGGAGCCGCGCAGCGCTTCAGGACCGACCCGCGGCGCCGGGAGCTGGCCGCGCAACAGCACACCGGGGCCGCCCTCGAACGCCTCGAAGCCGCGGGCTGGCGGGTCCTGCACTCCGTTCCGCTGCCGGGCGGAGCCAGGATCGACCACCTCCTGGTCGGCCCGGCAGGAGTCCTCGCCATCCGCGCCCTGAACGCCCGCCGCCACCGGGTACGGATCGCCGACCCGTTGGTCACCGTGGGCCGCGCGGCCCCCGCGCCCGTCCTGCGCGGCACGCGCCACGAAGCCGAACGCGCCTCCCTGGCTCTCGCGACCGCGGTGCGCCCGGTGCTGGTCCTGGTCGGCGCGGACCGAGTGGAGCCCGGCCCATCCGGCGCCGGCGACGTGAGCGTGCTCAAGGACACCGAGCTTCCGGACCTCGCCCGCCTCGGCGGCGTACTCAAACCGGCCGACATCGAGTCCCTGTACTGGACGGCGAGGGACCGCAGGACCTGGCTGCGGGTCTGACGGGAGCCGGGACGCGGCCGGTGGCCCGACGGCGTTCGGCCCGCCCGGAGCGGGCCATGGCGTGCGGGCTATGGCATCTCGTCCGCCTCCCGCAGGCGCAGCACCACCGCCCCCGCGTGCCGCGTGGTCGCCCACTCGACCTCCGCGAGCAGGCCCGCCCGCACCGCCCGGTAGGCCACCTCGCCGCGGCCCGCCGCGACCGCCGTCCCACCGCCCTCCGCCGCCAGCGGAGCCAGCGCCCGCCCGGCCTCCGCACGCAGGGCGGCGGGCAGCGGGCCCGACACCACCGGCACGTCGTCGTCGGGCAGCACCAGCACCAGCGCGGCCGGGCGGGAAGGGCTCCCGGTGTGGCCGATCACCACCGCCTCGCGGGTGTCGGTGTGCCGCAGCTTGCGCCAGGCGCGGTGCCCGGCCCGGTACGGAGCGTCCAGGCGCTTGGCGACGAGCCCCTCGACCCCGCTCGCGGGCAACGTCTCGTACCAGGTCAGCGCGGTCTCGGCCGAGGTCGTCATCGGTACGGCCTGGAGCGGGGGGCCGAGCGGGCCGAGCACCTCCAACAGCCGCGCGCGCCGCTGCTCGTACGGCAGGGCCCGCAGATCGCGGCCGCCGTCCGCCAGGAGGTCGAAGGCGGCGTACGAGGCGGGCAGGCGGCGGGCGAGGAGGGGGGCGCGGGCCGCGGTGGCGGCCGCCCGGCGCTGGACGGCGGCGAAGTCGGTGCGCCCGCCGGTCCACACCACGACCTCCCCGTCGAGCACCGTTCCGGGCGCCAACTGGCTTGCCGCGTCGGCCAGATCGGGAAACGCGGCCGTGACGGTCCGCCCTGACCGGGCCTGTAGAACAACCCGCTCGGCCTGCCGGAACACCACCAACCGGTGCCCGTCGAACTTCGGCTCGTACGCCCAGCCCGCCCCGCGCGGCAGGGTCGCCACCGCCTGGGCGAGGGCAACGGCGAGCGGCGGTCGCAGCGGCGTCGCGGTCACGGGATCCGGCCCGCCCGGTTGAGGTTGATCAGCGGGCCCAGCAGATCGCCGTCCCGCTCCAGACGCGCCGCGATGTCGCCGATCAGGAACGTCAGCTCGGCCGGGTCGGCGCAGGACTCGACCTCCTGCCAGGACACCGGCGTGGACACCGTGGGGCGCTCCTTGGCGCGCACCGTGTAGGGCGTGGCGGTGGTCTTCGCGGCCGCGTTCTGGCTGAAGTCGATGAACACCTTGCCGGGCCGCAGCGCCTTGGCCATCTTGTGGGTGACCAGCCCCGCGAGCTCCGCTTCCGCCTCCCTGGCCAGCGTTTTCGCATACGTGGACACTCGATCGGAAGGGGTCGGCTCCAGCGGCGACAGCAGGTGCAGCCCCTTGGAGCCGGAGGTCTTGGCGTACGCGTGCAGCCCGTCCGCGGCAAGGCGCTCGCGCAGCCAGCGCGCCACCGCGCAGCACTCGACCACGCTCGCGGGCGCTCCCGGGTCGAGGTCGAGGACAAGCCGGTCGGCCTGCGCGGGGGCGTCCGCCTGCCACTGCGGGGTGTGGAACTCCACGACCAGATTGGCCGCCCACATCAGCGTCGCAAGATCGGACACCACGACCTGCCGGGCCGCCTTGCCCTCCGAGCGCGGAACCTCGGCGATCTTCACCCAGGAGGGGGTGCCGGGCGGCGGATTCTTGGTGAAGAAGTGCTGGCCCGCGGGGCCGTCCGGGAAGCGCAGGAACGACACCGGGCGGTTGTGCAGATGTGCCAGGAGCGCCCCGGCGACGGTCGCGCAGTAGTGCAGCAGCTCGCCCTTGGTGGTGCCGGTCGCCGGATACAGCACCTTCTCCAGGTTCGAGAGGGGGATCCGCCGCCCCTCCACCTCCGTGATCGGCGTCATACGATGAGAGTCCCACGAACCACACGAACCACACTCCTCGGGGACGAAGAGGAGAAACCGTGCGATCAATCTGGAACGGTGCGATTTCGTTCGGCCTGGTCAGCATCCCGATCAAGCTCGTGAATGCCACCGAGAACCATTCGATCTCGTTCCGCCAGATCCACACGGCGGACGGCGGACGGGTCCGCTACCGCAAGGTGTGCGAGCTGGACGGCGAGGAACTCGACGCGGACGAGATCGGCAAGGCCTACGAGGAGGCCGACGGCTCGATGATCCCGATCACCGACGCCGACCTGTCGTCCCTGCCGCTGCCCACCGCCAAGACGATCGAGATCGTGGCCTTCGTTCAGGCCGACTCGATCGACCCGCTCCAGATGGACGCCGCGTACTACCTCTCCGCCAACGGCGTGCCCGCCGCGAAGCCGTACACCCTGCTGCGCGAGGCCCTCAAGCGGAGCCGGAAGGTCGCCATCGCCAAGTTCGCGCTGCGCGGGCGGGAACGGCTCGGCATGCTGCGGGTGGTCGACGACGTGATCGCGATGCACGGGCTGCTCTGGCCGGACGAGATCCGCGCGGCCAAGGACGCCGCCCCCGAGACCGACGTCAGCGTCCGCGAGGCCGAACTCGACCTGGCCGACGCCCTGATGGACACCCTCGGCGAGGTGGACATGTCGACCCTGCACGACGACTACCGTACGGCCGTCGAGGAACTCATCGCCGCCAAGGCGGACGGCGCCCTGCCCGCCAAGGAGGCGGCACCGGCCCCCGGCAGCGGCAAGGTCATCGACCTGATGGCCGCGCTGGAGAACAGCGTCAAGGCGGCGAAGGCCTCCCGCGGCGAGGGCGAGGAGGGCGGCGGCGAGTCGGTCGCCGAAGTCACCCACCTCGGCTCGCGCAAGTCCGCGCCCGCGAAGAAGACGGCGCGCAGGACCGCCACGAAGACCGCCACGAAGACCGCGGCGAAGAAGTCCGCCCCGGCGAGGAAGACTGCGACGAAGGGCACGGCCGCGAAGAGCACGTCGGCCAAGAAGTCCGCCGCGGCGAGCCCGAAGTCCACCGGCGCGAAGAAGTCCACGGCGGCCACCGCGAAGAAGACGGCGGCGAAGAAGCCCCAGTCCCCGAAGAAGCGCGCCAGCGCCTGACCGCGCCCGGCCAAGAAGCGCGCCAGTGCCTGATCGTGCCCGGCCGAGCAGCGCGCCGGTGCCTGACCGCGCCCGGCCAAGAAGCGTGCCAGTGCCCGACCGTGCCCGGCCGAGCAGCGCGCCGGTGCCTGATCGTGCCCGGCAAGTAACTCCCCACCGCCTCACAACCAGCTCCTGCTCTACACCGACGGCGTCACCGAGGCCCGCGACCGGGCGGGCACCTTCTACCCGTTGGGCGCCCGCACCCCGCTCCTGAAGGACCCGGCCCCGGAAGCCGCGCTTGAGGCCCTGCGGCGCGACCTGATGCAGCACACGAAGGGCCCGTTGCGCGACGACGCGGCGATGCTGCTGCTCCGCCTTCGCGAGTAGCGCTGGGGCGCTACCGGGCCGAGCCGCTCTCCAAGTGGGCCGTCAATTGCTCCAGCATCGGCCACGTGCCCGCGTCCGTCCCGTCGCCCAGCGCGTAGTGGAGCGCGGGTTCGGCCGCCGGGCCGAGTGGGGTGGGGCGCAGGGCCAGCGGGGGCCGCTGGGCGTGGGCCAGGCCCGCCCGGCGCACGCCGTCCGCGCCCAGCGTGTAGGACACCGGGATCGGCGGCGCCTCGAAGTGGGCCGGAATCGCCAGGTCGCGGCGGGCCCGGCGCAGGGAGACCAGCATGTTGGTCAGGCCGTGTCCGGCGGCCAGCGTCTTCGCCAGTTCCTGGGCCGCCGCCAGCGGGGGCGCCTCGTCCGCGCCGTACCCGAGGGTGAGGGTGGCGTCCGCCGCCACGCCCCGCTCGACGCGGGTGACCCGGAGCCCGGCGAGCGCGGGCCGCGCGGGGTCGCCGACGGCAAGCAACTGGGTGGGCTCGGGGGCCCGGTCGCGGGCGAGGTCCGTCAACTGCCGTGCGGACCAAGGGAGGTTGACGGGCTCGGCGGTGCCCCAGCCGACCGGACCCGCGCCGGTCAGCGTCTGCCAGGCGGTCTCCAGGGCGCGGCCGAGCACCAGGTTCTCGTCCGCGTTGTGCACGGTGCGGAACGCGACGATCAGCTGCCGTTCGGAGGTGAGCGCGGGCGCGCTGAACGCCTCGGCCACCACCGCCCCGCCCGAAGCGTCCCGGGCCGGCGCGAACGTGCCGTCCTGCCAGCGCAGCACCGCCCCGGAAAGCCCGTCGTAGTAACCGCAGTCGGGGTCCTTGACCACCCAGCGGTTGGGGACGCCGGTCAGTGCCGTACGCAGCGGAAGGCTGAGCCGCACCCCCGGCGGCGTCACGATCTGAAGGGCGCGGCGGCTCTCGGTGGTGGCGCGCAGGATGTGCGAGAGCCAGGCGCTCAGCGCGATGACCGGCCGGTCGCACATGACGACCGCGGTCGACTCGGTCAGGACGTCCACCGTCGGATGGGCCCCGCCGGACACGGGCCGGGCGGTCACCTCGCCGTCCTCGGCGACCGGAACGACCTCCGTGCTCGCGGCGTCGGGCGGCCAGGCGCTGCCGCCGAGCAGCATGGTGAGCCGCCCCGCCACCGAACCGGCGAGCCGTTCTGCCTCGGGCAGCGCGGTGGACGCCCGTATCTCCGTCCACCAGAACGGTCCCTCGGGGGAGGGGACTTGAGCGCCCAGGAGGCGCTCGGCCTCACCGGGCACCTGCACGAGCAGCGGCGCTTCGAGGGAGACGAGCGGCCGTCCGTCCGCCGTGCAGAGCTGCACCACCGCCCCGTCGTGCCCGGTGTCGACGGTGAGGCCGGGACCGCCCGCGTACAGCCCGGCCAGCAGGGCCCAGGTGTCGGGCATCTTCGGGGTGAGGGCGATGACGTCCTTGGTCACGAGTGCTCTGCCTCTTCCGGCTGGTGCGCGAGGGCGGTCTGGACGAGCTGGTGGCGGCGGCCGCGGCGGACCAGGAACCCGCGGCCCGGCGGCTGCGCGGACGCGTACAGGCCCGGGAACAGCTGGCCCTCGGTACGGTCGCCGGTCATCACGAGCGCGGCGGTTCCGGTCTCGCGCAGGGTGGTCAGGAACGGTTCGTACAGCGCCCGCGAGGAACCCGCGACGCGGCGGGCCACCACGAAGTGGAGCCCGATGTCCTGCGCGGACGATATGTACGGCAGGAACGGCGCGAGCGGCTGCTGGCCCGCGGTGGTGAGGATGTCGTAGTCGTCGACGAGGACGACGATGCGCGGCCCACTGAACGACGGGCCCTCCGGCAGCGCGTCGTGGTCGACGCTCTCGTCCGGGAGGCGCTTGTCCAGCTCGGTGGCGATGCCCGACGCGAGCCCGACGCTGATCTTCGCGTTGTGCGCGTAGCCCCCGCGGTACGGCTCGGGCACCACCCCGCGCAGCCCGCGGCGCGGGTCGAACACGGCGAAGACCAGTTCCTCGTCGCTGTAGCGGGCGGTGAACTGCTGGGCGATGAGCTTGAGCAGATTGGTCTTGCCGCACTCGTTGTCGCCCAGGATCAGCAGATGCTGGTCGTGCTCGAACAGGTCGAGGAGCACGGGGTCCAGCGCGTCCTGGTCAAGCGCGATGGGGATCCGCCTCGGCTCGGCGGCCACCGAGGGCAGTCGCTGCGCCGGCAGCCGGGTCGGCAACACCCGTACCGGGGAGGCGAGTTCACCGTGCCAGGTGGCCTTGATCGTGCGGGCCGCGTCCTCCAGGGCGGGGCCGAGATCGGTCGCCGAGGCGACCGAGTCGGTGCGCGGAAGGGCGGCCTGCGCGAACAGCTTGCCCTGGGTGAGCACGCGGCCCGGGGTGTCCACGGCGAGCGTCTCGGACAGCTTGCGGTCGATCGCCGAGTCGGACGGGTCGTTGAGCCGCAGCTCCAGCTGGGTGCCGAACATCGACTGGGTGGCGATCCGCACGTCGTTCCAGCGGAGCATGCCCGCCACGATGTGGATGCCGTAGCCGCTGCCGCGCTTGAGCAGGTCGGCCACGTCGTCGTCCAGGTCGGCGAACTCGTCGCGCAGCGCGCCGTACCCGTCCACGAGCAGCACGACATCGGTCGAGCCGAGCTCGGGCAGCCGACCCTGCGCGCGCAGGCTGCGCAGCTCGTCCACCGAGTCGATGCCGTGCTCGCGGAACAGCTCCTCGCGGGCGGCCAGCATGGCCCGCACCTCGGCGACGGTGCGCGCGGCCCGCTCGTGGTCGGCGCGCCCGGCGATACCGCCGACGTGCGGAAGCCCGGCGAGCGCCGCGAGACCGCCGCCCACCAGGTCGAGCCCGTACAGCGCGACCTGGGCCGGAGTGTGGGTCAGGGCGAGCGAGAGCGCGAGGGTGCGCAGCAGGGTGGTCTTGCCGGACTGCGGGCCGCCGATGACGGCCACGTGCCCGCCGGCCACCGTCAGATCGAGCGTCCAGGGCCCCTGCCACTGCCGGCCCGGATCGTCCAGGAGGCCGAGCGGCACCCGCATCGCGCCGGGGCGGTGACTGAGCTGGAGCCCGCGCTCGGAGACCTGGAGCGGCCCCGCCGCCGCATCGAGACTGATGGCCTCGGGCAGCGGGGGCAGCCAGATCCGGCGCACCGGCTCGGCGGCCGCGCACAGCTGGTCGACCATCGTCGACATGACGGTCGGCCCGGTCTCCCGCTCCCGCATCGCGGGTTCGGCCACCGAGTCCGAACCCTCTTCCTCGCCAAGGGAGTTGAAGGTTCCGTACGGCCAGGCGAGCGGAGCGTCGTCCTGCTGCTCCAGGACGGCGGGACCCCGGTAGGCGCCGGAGACGTACCCCGCCTTGAAGCGTTCGTACGTCGAGGTGTCGACCTTCAGATAGCCGAAGCCCGGCAACGGCGGCAGATGGAAGGCGTCCGTCGTGTCCAGGACCGTGCGCGACTCGTCGGCGGAGAACGTACGCAGGCCGAGCCGGTAGGAGAGGTAGGTGTCGAGACCCTTGAGCTTGCCGCCTTCGATGCGCTGGCTCGACAGGAGCAGGTGCACGCCGATGGAGCGGCCGATCCGGCCGATCGACAGGAACAGGTCGATGAAGTCCGGCTTGGCGGTGAGGAGTTCGCCGAACTCGTCGATCACCACGAACAGGTGGGGGAGCGGTTCGAGCTCGGGCCGCTCGGCGCGCAGCGCCGCGTAGTGCCCGATGTCCGCGACGTTGCCCGCGTCCTTCAGGACCTGCTGACGCCGCTTGACCTCGCCCGCGAGGCTCGTGTGCACGCGCTCCACGAGACCCGCCTGGTTCTCCAGGTTGGTGATCACGCCGGCCACGTGCGGCAGTTCGGCGAACGGCGCGAAGGTGGCGCCGCCCTTGTAGTCGACCAGGACCAGCGCCAGATCCTCCGGCGGATGCCCGGCGACCAGCGCGAGCACCAGGGTGCGCAGCAGCTCGCTCTTGCCGGAGCCGGTCGCGCCCACGCACAGCCCGTGCGGGCCCATGCCCAGCTCGGAGGACTCCTTCAGGTCGAGCAGCACCGGCTGGTGACGGTCGTCCAGACCGATCGGCACCCGCAGGAACGCCCGCTCGCCGCGCGGCGCCCACAGCCGGGCGACGTCCAGGGCCGCCGGATCGTCGATGCCGAGCAGCTGCGGAAAGTCCACCGGACCGCTCACCGGAGTGCCCTCGGCCACCGACTCGGCGGAAAGGCGCAGCGGCGCCAGCATGCGCGCGAGCCCCTCGGCGCCGGCCCGGCTCACCTCGTCGGACAGGCCGTAGGACACCGGCGGCGTCGGGTTGGCGGGGTCGCGCAGGTCCTCGACCGTGATCCGGTCGCCCTCCACGCTGATCCGGACGCTCACCTGGTCCGGCTCGTGCACCTGCTGCTCAAGGAGGTGCAGCACCGTCACGCCCATGTCGGTGAGACCGACCGCCGTGTCCGGGAGCGGCAGTTCATCGGCCGTGGCGCCGAATTCGTCGCTCACCACGAGCAGCCGGTCGATCATCCGCAGCGCGTCGCGGTCCGACAGACCCCGCCGCACCTCCGCCGCGTACGACGCCCGCTGCCGCAGATCCGTCCGCATCAGCCGGGCCAGCTGCGGCATGCTCGGCGCGATGCGCCGCGCGGCCACCGGCCCGTCGCTCTCCAGCGCGTCCAGCACGTGGGGCAGCCACTTGGCCCACTCCCAGTCCTCAAGGCGCTCGCCGGGCACACCGAGCGCGATCGCCAGATCGTCCGGGGCGTGCGTCACGGCCGTCTGGACGAGCAGCGCCCGCGCCACCCGCAGCACGCCCTCGCGGTCACCGACCACGCTCACGTTCCCGGCCCGGTCCAGCGGCACCGTCAGCGGCGACTCGGTGGCCGTGGCGTACCGGGCCACCAGCGCCCGCGCCTCGTTCAGCATGAACGGGTCCGGCGGAGTCAGTACGCCCCCCGTGCTGTTCTGCCCGATGGACAGCTCCTGCGTCGGTACGGTGCCGGTGCCCACCCGCACCCGCAGGAAGTCGGCGTCGCCGCGCCGCCGCTCCCACAGCCGCGCCGGATCGCGCACCAGGTCGTACAGCGCCTGCGGCGGCGGGTTGAGCAGCCGCAGCTGCTGCCGCGACTCCCGCTCCACGGCGCCGAGTTCCTCGCGCTGCTCCTCCAGGTATTCGAGGTAGCGCTCGCGCTGGGTGCGCCGGGTGCGCTGCGCCTTGCCCCGCTGGGACAGGAACAGGGCGATCGCGCCGAGCAGCGCCACGACCAGGACGATGGCGCCGAGCCCAGCGAACTGGCTGTTGCGGATCACCGTCATCATGATGACCGAGCTCATCACTCCGGCCATCGGCAGCAGCGCGGTCGCGGCGCCGCCCGTCTTGCCCTCGGGCAGGTTCGGCGGCGGTTCGACGGCGCGCGGCGCCGGGGGGGCGGCCGGGCGGGTGGAGCGGGCCGGGCGGTGGATCTGATGCAGCGTCATCGCACCCGTACCGCCCTTTCCATCGCCTCGGCGGCCAGCGAAACGGCGGCCTGCCGGGTCGCCCGGCCGAGCAGTGCGGTCTGGATGGGGCCTCCCTGGGCCAGATGCCGGTCGTAGGGGACCGGCAGCACGGTGACGCCCGCTTCCCGCAGATGCGCGGTGGCGGCCTTCAAGTCCAGTGTCATGTCGGGGGAGTTGGCGGTGAGCGCGACGACGGTCGTGGCCAGCGCCCCGTGCGGAAGCCGGCCGAGCCAGTCCAGGACGACGCGGGTCGAGCCGACGCCCTCCGCCGTCATCGGAGCGACCACGATCCGCGCGTGCGCGGTGTCCATCGCGGTACGCGCCACCTCGCCGGGCAGCGTCTCGCAGTCCACCACGGTCACCGCGAAGTAGCGGCGCAGCGCGAGGGTCACGGTGCGGTACGTCTGCATGCTCAGCGGTGCGCCGAGGCGGCCCTGGCTCGCGGGCAGCAGCCAGCCGCCGTCGGCGACCGGCACCAGATAGCCGGTGACGTCGGTCAACTGCATGGCGGGGGTGAGGAGTTGGGCGAGGTCGGCGCAGGACCAGCGGACCGACTCGACGCCGAGCCGGACCGGGAGCGTGCCGAGCGCGCCGTCCGCCTCCAGCGCGAGCACGGGATCGTGCCGGTAGTGGTTGAAGCTCCGGGCGAGCAGAGCGGCGACGGTGGTCTTCCCCACGCCGCCGCGGATGGAGGTGACCGCGATGACCCGGCCGGTCGTCACGGGCTGCTGCAACTCCCGCCCGATCCGGGTCTCCTCGGCCACGTCCTGCGCGGCGGACGAGGTCAGCTTGCGCACCGTCCGCCCGGCCCGCTTCGTCGCCGAATCCCCGTGCACGGCCTTCCCGAGCGCGACAGCGAGCCGCGGATCGACGGTGGGCACGGACTCGGGCGCGGCCATCGGCACGGCGGCGTCCCGCCCCCCGGGGACCCGCAGCTCGGGCAGGGTGGCGGGCCGCCCCTCCGAAGCGCCGTACAAGGAGGCGTCGCGGGCAGCCGCGATGGCGTCGATGCCGGGCGCCGGCTGAAGAACACCGTGCCCCGCGGGGGAGCTGGGCTGCGGCGAAGCCGGGCGGGGGCCCCCGCCCGGCCGCGCGTCGTGGGGGCCCGCGGTGCCGGGGTGGGGGGAGGCCGGGGCCGGGTGGGGATCTGTACGGGGTGCGGCAGGGGCGGCCCAGCGCTGGTCCGGGTGAGGGGGTCCGGGGGTGGGTGCCGGGTGGTTGGTGTGCTGGGACGGCTGGCCTTGGCGGGAGTCCGCGGCATGGGCCGTCGCGGGCGCTGCGGTGCCGGGGTGCGGGGAGGCCGGGTGCTGGCGGGGGTCGGTGACCGGATCGCCCATGCCCGCCGCGGGCGAACCCGAACGCGGCTCTTGGGACGCGGACGCGGACGCGGATGCGGACGCGCCGCGCGGTTCGGCCCGGGGTATCCGGAAAGTGCCCTCCGCCGGGCCCGCGTATGGCTGTCCGGTCGGCGCCACCGGGTTCCCGGCGTACGGCTGTCCGGCCGGTGCCGCCGAGTTCCCGGCGTGCGGCTGGGCATCGGGATGCGTCGGGCCGCCCGCGTGCGGCTGTCCGGTCGATTCCACCGGGCCACGCGCGTGCGGCTGGGCATGGGGATCCGTCGAGCCACCCGCGTGCGGCTGCGCGTCCGGCTCCGCCGAGCCCCCCGCGTTCAGCTCGCGCAGCACATCGCGCTGCCAGTCCTCGCCCACAGCCACATCCCGACCCTTACGCATACTTACGCGAACGTGCCGAGCAGACGCCCGTACACCCCGAACACCCCGAGCACCAGCGGGAACAGCGCGATCACGCCGACCGATTCCAGCGCGTCGCCGAACCGCCGCAGCCGGACCCGTACATGGTCCGCGGGCTGGATGACGAGGATCGCGACCGGGACCACCGCGAGGACCACGAGCAGCGCCAGCGGGCCGAACGCACCGGTGCGCTCCCACCAGACCCAGGCCAGCCGCCCGGCCACCGCGGCCGCGGCCGCGAACAGCCCCACGACCTCGGCGACCAGCGGATAGGCCCGCGCACGCAGGGCCAGGACCACGGCGACGACCGAGGCCAGCGGCACCGTCCACACCGTCGGCGTGCGCAACACCAGGATCCCGGCGACCGCCGCACAGCCCGCCACCACCACCGTGGCGAGCGCGAGCCCGCGGTGCGTGGCCGCGAGCGCGGTCGACACCTGGTAGCGGCTCACCGAAGCCCCGCCGGAGCGCCGGTCGTCGAGACCCGAAAGCCCGGACGCCATCAGGGCCACCCGCGGCAGCACCCCGAGCACCACCGCCGCCACGATCACCACGATCGCCCCGGCCCGCGCCTGCCCGAGCGCCGTGCCCGCGCCCGACTGCGAAGCGATCACGGCCTCCCAGCAGAGCGCGGCCCCGGCGACCGCACCGGCGCCGATCAGCCCGCCCCGCCCGAGCGGCGAGAAGACCCCGAGCAGCGCGAACGCCAGCACCCCCGCGCCCGCGACCGCACCGAGCCGGGCCCCGCCCGGCCAGCCGTACGCGTCGGCCAGTGTCCACGCCCCGAGCACGCCGAGCACCCCGGCCGTGACGATCAGCGTGGTCGCGGGGCCGCGCTGCCCGGTGCGCCCGAGCACCGCCCCCACGACCGCCGCGACCGCGGCCACGGCCAGCAGCACCGAGCCGACGGCCGACAGTGCGAACTCCTCGCGCGCGAGCACCCCGGCCGCCAGCGCCCAGCCGACCGTGGCGAGCCCCGCCACAGCACGCCGCGCGGCGGGCCGCCAGCGCCAGGCCCGTACGTCCAGATCGTCCGCGGCCTCGTCGGTGACGTCGTGCACCACCGGCGCCGAAGGCGCGTCCTCGACCCGCACCAGACGCAGCACCGCCCCGTCCGGTACACCCGCCGAGGCGAGCGTCGAGTCCTGGGCGAGTACCGAACCGTCGGCCGTCGTCAGATGGCGCAGCATCGGCCGGCCACCCGGACCGTCGCCGAGC
The DNA here is from genome assembly GCF_036231355.1 of Streptomyces sp. NBC_01431. Lineage (NCBI taxonomy): Bacteria > Bacillati > Actinomycetota > Actinomycetes > Kitasatosporales > Streptomycetaceae > Streptomyces > Streptomyces sp. NBC_01431. The sequence goes on along the minus strand of NZ_CP109496.1, from coordinate 2,757,609 downwards.
AGCCGCATGATTTCGGGCAGCAGCAGCCCAATTGACTCTTCGGACGGCAGAACGAGATCCACCCGACGCTGTTCCCCGACCAGAGTGACCCGGCTCAATGCCGTACGGCTCAGAGATCCCGTAGCTATCACGCGTGCGAACCTATCATCGGGCCGAAGACTTCACGGCGGGCGAAGAAGCGGGAGGAGAAGAGAGGGGAGAAGGAGGTGGAGAAGAGGGCTGGACCGAAGTCCCGTACGGCGTCTTGCCGATGAGCTTGTGCGAAATGAACGACCAGCCGACGCACCCCGCGCACAGCACCGCCGCAATCACAATTCCGGCAAACACCTTGCCGAGGCGCTCGTCGACCGACCGCCGCCCCCGCTGCCCCCCGAACAGAAGGGCATCGCGAAGTCGCCGGCGTCGTACCGAAACCGACTCCAGCAATTGGCTGTCATAGTCCTGCGCGGCAGTCATGCCCGGCCAATCTCCCTCGAATTCTGCATGTGCCGCACGGCAGTTCTGCCGGTACGGTCCGGAATTACGGGCGCTCGCGGAGCTTCGCGGTCACCGCTTCGACAAAGGAGTCCGCTTCCTGCGCGGTGATCTCCACATGGTCGACCTCGTTGTGGCCGAGTTCGTAGAGCCGCAGGTACTCGGTCGGCTCCCACCTCAGATTCCGGGTGAAAGCCTCGTCGTACGCGACCCCGTCAAGAAAGCGGCGCCGGACGACGCCGCGCGGACTGCTCCGGGGATACCCCTCACTGATCTTCGCGTAGTACGTGATGTGCCGCGACGCCGGGTCGATCACCCGCACGTCCGCGCCCCGGTCGCTCAGCCACAACTCCATTGCCCGGCCGCCGATTTCGCTGCGCTGCCCGCCGCTCTCCAGCGCCATCGGCCCGTACACCGTGCCCGACAGACCCTCGACCACGGTGAGTTCGTCGACCACGACACGGAACGAGGTCTCCTTCACCACGGCTCCGGTGAGGTCCGCCCCTTGCAACAGCGTGTCGATCAGGGAGGCGGCGTTGAGCCGCGCGCCGCGGAGCACGGCGCCCCGGGCATCGGCCGCACACAGTTCGGCACTGCCCAGATCCGCCCCGCCCAGCTTCGCCCGCCGCAAAGAGGCCTCATCCAGCACGGCCTTCACGAGGCGGGCGCCCGTCAGATCGGCACCGTCGAGCACCGCGCCTTCCAGGTGGGCCCGGTAGAGGTCCGTGCCCACCAGCACCGCGTCGCTGAGCACGGTCCCGGCCAGCATGCCGCCGCCGAAGTCCGCCCCGGACAGGTCGGCCGAGGTCAGATCGAGCCCTGCGACACCGAGCAGGGAATCCGGCTGGTCGGCCCATTCGCGAAGCGCGGCCAAGGCCTCCGGATCCTTCGGCATGGCCCGGACGATCCGCGCTCCGCCCTCGTCGCGGATGCCAGACAACCCGATCACCCCACCCATGGTCTTCGACTGGACTTCGACAATTGCCCTGACATCGTCAATGGCGGCCTGATCGGCATTACGCATGTCCGGAATGACCACGCGCTTCCCGTTCCCGATCCGGTCCTCATCCCGCCGGACTCGATCCCATCCTTGCCCACCGGCCCGCCCCCGACAGCCGTCGACATCGCCTCAGCCGCATGCCCCGTCTTCTGGAGCACACCCGACACAACCGCCGGCGAAACATCCCAGCTACCCACCACACACCACCCCCTTCACACCAATTACCCGTGCTTACAAGCCACTTGAGGCAATCAGCCGATCGCGTCGACGGCGGCCTTCGCCTTGGACAGCGTCGAATGCGCCGTGCCGTCATTGAGCTCCAGCGTCGCGCGCACCAGGCGGACGATGTCGCGGACCTCGTTCGCGGCCTTGTTCCACCCTTCTGATGGTCAGTGACGCGCGCCGAAACGCACGGCGTCGAAGTTCGTCGACGACAGATCGGACAGGGTCGCGGACCCCATGTCGACCTTCACGCACACCCCCGAAACAGACACAGCAGACCCGAACGACGCGCATGCAACCCCGCGCGCCGTCCATGTGTACCCAATGCGGATTGCACGCGCAACGCACTGCCAGGACCTCCGGGACCTGCCGGAATCCCCGGGTTCGCAGGTGTTCGGACAGCTCGGGGCGGCGGCCCCGAAGGGATCGGTTACGAAGTTGGAACGGCAGGCCGCAGGGCATTGGCGGCATAGTTCAAGGTGTCCGACAAGCCGGACACACGCCTTGGTGGACGAGGCTGTCGGCCGCTCACTGGTGGGGCTGGAGAAGAGCGTGGGACGCCTGGCAAGGGTGGGGCGTGAAGGGCCCTCGGGCTCGTGTAGTGTTCTCCGAGTTGTCGCGGCGCCGGAACGGTTCCGAGGCAACCGTCCGCCGCAGGTTCTGCGGCAACCCAACTCAGCACGATCCCTCGACCGGGGTTGAATTCGGCATGCCGAATTCCATTTCCGATCGAGCCCGGAACCTCGGTTACGAGTCGCCGGAAAGATCCGCTAGAGTTCGGGACGTCGGAAAGGCCCAAGGGCCGGGAAGACACCCCGATTTCGACCGGGAATCAGGTCCGAAAGGATCTGATAGAGTCGGAACCGCCGGAAAGGGAAACCCGAGAGGGGGAACCGGAAAGGCACCGAGGAAGTCGGACACGAAAGCGTCTGATAGAGTCGGGAACACGAAATACCGAAGGGAAGCGCCCGGAGGAAAGCCCGAGAGGGTGAGTACAAAGGAAGCGTCCGTTCCTTGAGAACTCAACAGCGTGCCAAAAGTCAACGCCAGATTGACAACCCCGTATCCGTTTCGGCGGATCGAGGTTCCTTTGAAAAGTCCTGTTCCGCTCTTGTGGTGGGCAGGCAACAACACAGCGAGGACGCTGTGGACGACCGGCCTTATTCCGGCTTGGTCGTCCCGCTCTTACGTGATGTGTGCACCCGATAGCGGGTAAACATTCATGGAGAGTTTGATCCTGGCTCAGGACGAACGCTGGCGGCGTGCTTAACACATGCAAGTCGAACGATGAAGCCCTTCGGGGTGGATTAGTGGCGAACGGGTGAGTAACACGTGGGCAATCTGCCCTTCACTCTGGGACAAGCCCTGGAAACGGGGTCTAATACCGGATAACACTCCTCAGGGCATCTTGGGGGGTTAAAAGCTCCGGCGGTGAAGGATGAGCCCGCGGCCTATCAGCTTGTTGGTGGGGTGATGGCCTACCAAGGCGACGACGGGTAGCCGGCCTGAGAGGGCGACCGGCCACACTGGGACTGAGACACGGCCCAGACTCCTACGGGAGGCAGCAGTGGGGAATATTGCACAATGGGCGAAAGCCTGATGCAGCGACGCCGCGTGAGGGATGACGGCCTTCGGGTTGTAAACCTCTTTCAGCAGGGAAGAAGCGAAAGTGACGGTACCTGCAGAAGAAGCGCCGGCTAACTACGTGCCAGCAGCCGCGGTAATACGTAGGGCGCAAGCGTTGTCCGGAATTATTGGGCGTAAAGAGCTCGTAGGCGGCTTGTCACGTCGGATGTGAAAGCCCGGGGCTTAACCCCGGGTCTGCATTCGATACGGGCTAGCTAGAGTGTGGTAGGGGAGATCGGAATTCCTGGTGTAGCGGTGAAATGCGCAGATATCAGGAGGAACACCGGTGGCGAAGGCGGATCTCTGGGCCATTACTGACGCTGAGGAGCGAAAGCGTGGGGAGCGAACAGGATTAGATACCCTGGTAGTCCACGCCGTAAACGTTGGGAACTAGGTGTTGGCGACATTCCACGTCGTCGGTGCCGCAGCTAACGCATTAAGTTCCCCGCCTGGGGAGTACGGCCGCAAGGCTAAAACTCAAAGGAATTGACGGGGGCCCGCACAAGCAGCGGAGCATGTGGCTTAATTCGACGCAACGCGAAGAACCTTACCAAGGCTTGACATATACCGGAAACGGCTAGAGATAGTCGCCCCCTTGTGGTCGGTATACAGGTGGTGCATGGCTGTCGTCAGCTCGTGTCGTGAGATGTTGGGTTAAGTCCCGCAACGAGCGCAACCCTTGTTCTGTGTTGCCAGCATGCCCTTCGGGGTGATGGGGACTCACAGGAGACTGCCGGGGTCAACTCGGAGGAAGGTGGGGACGACGTCAAGTCATCATGCCCCTTATGTCTTGGGCTGCACACGTGCTACAATGGCCGGTACAAAGAGCTGCGATGCCGTGAGGCGGAGCGAATCTCAAAAAGCCGGTCTCAGTTCGGATTGGGGTCTGCAACTCGACCCCATGAAGTCGGAGTTGCTAGTAATCGCAGATCAGCATTGCTGCGGTGAATACGTTCCCGGGCCTTGTACACACCGCCCGTCACGTCACGAAAGTCGGTAACACCCGAAGCCGGTGGCCCAACCCCTTGTGGGAGGGAGCTGTCGAAGGTGGGACTGGCGATTGGGACGAAGTCGTAACAAGGTAGCCGTACCGGAAGGTGCGGCTGGATCACCTCCTTTCTAAGGAGCATTTCTTACCAGGTTCGCCTGGTCAGAGGCCATTTCGTCGGCAAACGTCCGGCGGTGGCTCGCTCATGGGTGGAACGTTGACTATTCGGCACGGTTCTTGAGGGTCACTAGTACTGCTTCGGCGTGGAACGTGAACCAGGAGGACCGGGCCGGGCACGCTGTTGGGTATCTGAAGGCACGGGCTTTGCCTGTTGGTCTTCGGTCGCCGGCCCCAGTGAACTCCACTGCATGGTGGGGGTGATGGGTGGCTGGTCGTTGTTTGAGAACTGCACAGTGGACGCGAGCATCTGTGGCCAAGTTTTTAAGGGCGCACGGTGGATGCCTTGGCACCAGGAACCGATGAAGGACGTGGGAGGCCACGATAGTCCCCGGGGAGCCGTCAACCAGGCTTTGATCCGGGGGTTTCCGAATGGGGAAACCCGGCAGTCGTCATGGGCTGTCACCCATACCTGAACACATAGGGTATGTGGAGGGAACGAGGGGAAGTGAAACATCTCAGTACCCTCAGGAAGAGAAAACAACCGTGATTCCGGGAGTAGTGGCGAGCGAAACCGGATGAGGCCAAACCGTATGCGTGTGATACCCGGCAGGGGTTGCGCATGCGGGGTTGTGGGATCTCTCTTTCACAGTCTGCCGGCTGTGAGGCGAGTCAGAAACCGTTGGTGTAGGCGAAGGACATGCGAAAGGTCCGGCGTAGAGGGTAAGACCCCCGTAGCTGAAACATCAACGGCTCGTTTGAGAGACACCCAAGTAGCACGGGGCCCGAGAAATCCCGTGTGAATCTGGCGGGACCACCCGCTAAGCCTAAATATTCCCTGGTGACCGATAGCGGATAGTACCGTGAGGGAATGGTGAAAAGTACCGCGGGAGCGGAGTGAAATAGTACCTGAAACCGTGTGCCTACAAGCCGTGGGAGCGTCGCTGTATGTGCTTGCACATACAGTCGTGACTGCGTGCCTTTTGAAGAATGAGCCTGCGAGTTAGCGGTGTGTAGCGAGGTTAACCCGTGTGGGGAAGCCGTAGCGAAAGCGAGTCCGAATAGGGCGTTTGAGTTGCACGCTCTAGACCCGAAGCGGAGTGATCTAGCCATGGGCAGGTTGAAGCGGCTGTAAGAGGTCGTGGAGGACCGAACCCACCAGGGTTGAAAACCTGGGGGATGACCTGTGGTTAGGGGTGAAAGGCCAATCAAACTCCGTGATAGCTGGTTCTCCCCGAAATGCATTTAGGTGCAGCGTCGTGTGTTTCTTGCCGGAGGTAGAGCACTGGATAGGCGATGGGCCCTACCGGGTTACTGACCTTAGCCAAACTCCGAATGCCGGTAAGTGAGAGCGCGGCAGTGAGACTGTGGGGGATAAGCTCCATGGTCGAGAGGGAAACAGCCCAGAGCATCGACTAAGGCCCCTAAGCGTACGCTAAGTGGGAAAGGATGTGGAGTCGCAGAGACAACCAGGAGGTTGGCTTAGAAGCAGCCACCCTTGAAAGAGTGCGTAATAGCTCACTGGTCAAGTGATTCCGCGCCGACAATGTAGCGGGGCTCAAGCGTACCGCCGAAGTCGTGTCATTCCAGCACATACCTCTAACGGGGGCTGGGATGGGTAGGGGAGCGTCGTGTGCCGGGTGAAGCTGCAGCGGAAGCTAGTGGTGGACGGTTCACGAGTGAGAATGCAGGCATGAGTAGCGATACACACGTGAGAAACGTGTGCGCCGATTGACTAAGGGTTCCTGGGTCAAGCTGATCTGCCCAGGGTAAGTCGGGACCTAAGGCGAGGCCGACAGGCGTAGTCGATGGACAACCGGTTGATATTCCGGTACCCGCTTTGAAACGCCCAATATCGAATCAGACGATGCTAAGCCCGTGAAGCCGCCCTGATCTCTTCGGAGTTGAGGGGAGTGGTGGAGCCGGTGACCCGGATCTGTAGTAGGTAAGCGATGGGGTGACGCAGGAAGGTAGTCCAGCCCGGGCGGTGGTTGTCCCGGGGTAAGGGTGTAGGACGTTGTCTAGGCAAATCCGGACAACACATAGTCTGAGACCTGATGCCGAGCCGATTGTGGTGAAGTGGATGATCCTATGCTGTCGAGAAAAGCCTCTAGCGAGTTTCATGGCGGCCCGTACCCTAAACCGACTCAGGTGGTCAGGTAGAGAATACCGAGGCGTTCGGGTGAACTATGGTTAAGGAACTCGGCAAAATGCCCCCGTAACTTCGGGAGAAGGGGGGCCATCACTGGTGATCCGATTTACTCGGTGAGCTGGGGGTGGCCGCAGAGACCAGCGAGAAGCGACTGTTTACTAAAAACACAGGTCCGTGCGAAGCCGTAAGGCGATGTATACGGACTGACGCCTGCCCGGTGCTGGAACGTTAAGGGGACCGGTTAGTGATCTTTCGGGGTTGCGAAGCTGAGAACTTAAGCGCCAGTAAACGGCGGTGGTAACTATAACCATCCTAAGGTAGCGAAATTCCTTGTCGGGTAAGTTCCGACCTGCACGAATGGCGTAACGACTTCTCGACTGTCTCAACCATAGGCCCGGTGAAATTGCACTACGAGTAAAGATGCTCGTTTCGCGCAGCAGGACGGAAAGACCCCGGGACCTTTACTACAGTTTGATATTGGTGTTCGGTTCGGCTTGTGTAGGATAGGTGGGAGACTTTGAAGCGGCCACGCCAGTGGTTGTGGAGTCGTCGTTGAAATACCACTCTGGTCGTGCTGGATGTCTAACCTCGGTCCGTGATCCGGATCAGGGACAGTGTCTGATGGGTAGTTTAACTGGGGCGGTTGCCTCCTAAAGAGTAACGGAGGCGCCCAAAGGTTCCCTCAGCCTGGTTGGCAATCAGGTGTTGAGTGTAAGTGCACAAGGGAGCTTGACTGTGAGACCGACGGGTCGAGCAGGGACGAAAGTCGGGACTAGTGATCCGGCGGTGGCTTGTGGAAGCGCCGTCGCTCAACGGATAAAAGGTACCCCGGGGATAACAGGCTGATCTTCCCCAAGAGTCCATATCGACGGGATGGTTTGGCACCTCGATGTCGGCTCGTCGCATCCTGGGGCTGGAGTCGGTCCCAAGGGTTGGGCTGTTCGCCCATTAAAGCGGTACGCGAGCTGGGTTTAGAACGTCGTGAGACAGTTCGGTCCCTATCCGCTGCGCGCGCAGGAACATTGAGAAGGGCTGTCCCTAGTACGAGAGGACCGGGACGGACGAACCTCTGGTGTGCCAGTTGTCCTGCCAAGGGCATGGCTGGTTGGCTACGTTCGGAAAGGATAACCGCTGAAAGCATCTAAGCGGGAAGCCTGCTTCGAGATGAGTGTTCCCACCTCCTTGAGAGGGTAAGGCTCCCAGTAGACGACTGGGTTGATAGGCCAGATGTGGAAGCCTCGTAAGGGGTGGAGCTGACTGGTACTAATAGGCCGAGGGCTTGTCCTCAGTTGCTCGCGTCCACTGTGTTTGTTCTGAAGCAATGAACAGCTGTCAGAGCCCCTGCTTGGGGTTCCGGTGTTCAACTTCATAGTGTTTCGGTGGTCATAGCGTTAGGGAAACGCCCGGTTACATTCCGAACCCGGAAGCTAAGCCTTTCAGCGCCGATGGTACTGCAGGGGGGACCCTGTGGGAGAGTAGGACGCCGCCGAACAATTTTTGGGGAAAGCCCCGCATCATGATTCCTTCGGGATCACGGTGCGGGGCTTTTCTGCGTTTAAGGGATCGCGGTCCTTGTGGGCGCAGCGCGGCGGAATTGCGGGCGTCCCGGCCCGGGGTGGCAGTGGCAGCAGAGCGGGACCAGTGCCGGTGAGTGACGTGGGGCCATCCCGGGCCACGCCCCGGGCCGTACTGGCTGCGGTGCGCGGGATGGGGCCAGGCAAGCGCCGTGCGGGCTGCGTCCAAGGCGGCTGGGCACAGGGACGGAGAACGACGCAGAGAACGACAAAGAGCCGGACCCAGTAGAACTGGGTCCGGCTCTTGAAGTCTGGCACGTCAGCAGGTGAGCGACCTTGCGGTGCTGGTCCGGCTTCTGTGCCCCCGGCAGGATTCGAACCTGCGCACACGGCTCCGGAGGCCGTTGCTCTATCCCCTGAGCTACGGGGGCGTCCGCCGCGTTTGGCGGCGACGGGTAGAACCCTACCAGCTCTCCCGGGGTGCCTGTGAACAGGTATTTCCCCTCTCTCGTGAGGCTGTGTCCCCCGGGCGGGGTGGAAGTGGGGAAAACCCGGACGCGGTGCCCTCCGCGGACCTAACCTCAAGGTGTGCCAGGCGCGTCGGGCCGGGTTCTTGTTGTGGACGACAACAAGGTCATCCGGCAGTTGATCAGGGTCAACCTTGAGCTGGAGGGCTTCGAGGTCGTGACCGCGGCTGATGGTGCCGAGTGCCTGGAGGTCGTGCACCAGGTACGTCCGGACGTGGTCACCCTCGACGTGGTGATGCCCCGGCTCGACGGACTGCGTACGGCCGCGCGGCTGCGGTCCGACCCGCGTACCAGCCGGCTCCCGGTCGCGATCATCAGTGCGTGCACCCAGTACGAGGTGGAGAACGGACTGGCCGCCGGGGTCGACGCCTTCCTGGCCAAGCCGTTCGAGCCCGCGGAGCTGGTCCGTGTCGTACGCCACCTGCTGCACCGGGAGGCTCCGCCGTCTGCCGACGGCAGCAGGGAGTCCGGGCGGGCCGGCAGCACCCGAGGCTGACCCGCACGCCGCTCTGCTCCGTGTCCAGCAGCGCCTGAGGCCGCCCCGGCCCCCATCCCGGCAGCCCCCGACGCTGACCCGCACGCCCTCCACGGGCATCCGGCCGCCCCGGCCCCCATGCCCGCCAGCCCCCGACGCCGAACCGCACGCCCCCACGGGCATCCGGCCGCCCCGCGCGATGTCCACCCGCACCCGCGCCAGCACCCGCACACCGCCCTACCCCCATGCTCAGCCGCACCCCCCACCGCCCGCATGGCGAAACCGGTTCGCGGAGGGACCCCCCCTCTCCCATACGCTGGACCCGTGACCCCCGCAGAGCTCTCCCATACCGTCGTGCGCGTCGTGCGCAGTGCGGTCGATGAGGGTGCCCTCGTGCTGGTGGGGGGTGCCGTGCCCGATGTCGTCAAGGTCGAGCGGCCCCGGCCCGGCGGTGGGGGCGACTACGCCAGCGGCGTCGCGCTCAAGCTCGCCGCCGCCGCGGGCCTTCCCCCGCGCCGCGTCGCCGAACTGCTGCGGCAGCGGATCGCCGACCAGCCCGGTATCGCCCTGGTCGACGTCACCGGGCCCGGGTTCCTCAACATCACCCTCGATAGGGGTGCGCAGTTCGACGTCGTACGGCAGATCGTGCGGTGCGGAACGCGGTACGGCTACGGGGACGCCCTGCGCGGGCACAGCCACGCGTTCGCCGACGCGGGGGAGAGCCGGGCCGGGGTCGTCACCGAGGTGGTCGTGCGACTGATCAGGGCCCAGGGGGGCGAGGCGTGCATCGTGGCCCACGGGGGCAGCCGGCTTCCCGTCGTGGCTTGTGAGGCGGGGCAGCTCGCCGAGCTCGTCGGGCCGGATGCCGCCCGCTGGGCCATGCTCCGGGCCGCCCGGCACGACCGCCCCCGTACCGATGTGGACGAGTTGCTCGGTCAGCGGGAGAGCAGTTCGTTCTTCCGGGTGCGCTACGCGTACTCCCGTAGTCGCGCGCTGGTCCGCAATGCCCGGCAGCTGGGGTTCGCGGCCGAGGCCGGGGACGTGCCGGAGGGGGACGTTCTGCTCGGGCTGCTCGGGGACCATCCGGGTGTGCTCGAAGGCGCCGCCCGGCACCGCGCCCCCGATCGGCTGGCGCGGCAGCTCGAAGCCCTGGCCGACGAGTTGCTCTGCTTCCAGCACGGCGTACTGCCGCTCGGTGACGAGAAACCCTCGGCCGCCCACCGCTCACGGCTCGCCCTCGCCGAGGCCGCCGGGACGGTGCTGGCCGGCGGCCTGTCCCTGCTCGGCATCGATGCCCCGGAGTTTCTGTGACATGCGTGGACATGTCTGGAACAAGCGTGAGAGAGAAGACGGAACACAACGATGAGCCGATCCGCCCACCCCGCCGGCCCCCGCCACGCCGACGTGCTGACCGAGGGGCACTACTCCGCGCCCCCCGCCGACCTCAACTCCCTTGATCAGAAGGTCTGGTCACGGACCGTCAGCCGCGGTTCGGACGGCGTCGTCACCGTGGGCGGCCTCGAAGTCACGCGGCTCGCCGAGGAGTTCGGCACCCCCGCCTACTTCCTCGACGAGGCCGACTTCCGGGCCCGCTGCCGCGCCTGGGCCGACGCCTTCGGCCGCGATGCCGACGTGTTCTACGCCGGAAAGGCCTTCCTCTCCCGGGCCGTCGTGCGCTGGCTGCACGAGGAGGGGCTCAACCTGGACGTCTGCTCCGGCACCGAGCTCGTCACCGCCCTCGACGCCGGGATGCCCGCCGAGCGCATCGCCTTCCACGGCAACAACAAGAGCGAGGCCGAGATCCGGCGGGCCGTCGAGGCCGGGGTCGGGCGGATCGTGCTCGACTCCTTCCAGGAGATCGTGCGCGTCGCCCACATCGCCCAGGAGCTGGGGAAGGTGCAGAAGGCCTTCATCCGGGTGACCGTCGGCGTCGAGGCGCACACGCACGAGTTCATCGCCACCGCCCACGAGGACCAGAAGTTCGGCATCGCCCTCGCCGACGGCCAGGCCGCCGAGGCCGTGCGCCGTGCCCTCAAGCTCGACGGACTCCAACTGGTCGGAATCCATTCGCACATCGGGTCGCAGATCTTCGACATGGCCGGCTTCGAGGTGTCCGCACGACGCGTCGTCCAACTCCTCGCCGAGGTGCGCGACGAGCACGGCGTCGAGCTGCCCGAGATCGACCTCGGCGGCGGCCTCGGCATCGCGTACACCTCCGACGACGACCCGCGCGAGCCGCACGAGATCGCCAAGTCGCTCGGCGAGATCGTCTCGCGCGAATGCGCCGCCGCCGGGCTCGCGGCCCCGCGCATCTCCGTCGAGCCGGGCCGCGCGATCGTCGGCCCCACCGCCTTCACGCTGTACGAGGTCGGCACGATCAAGCCGCTGGAGGGGCTGCGGACGTACGTGAGCGTCGACGGCGGCATGTCCGACAACATCCGCACCGCGCTGTACGACGCCGAATATTCCGTCGCGCTCGTCTCGCGCACCTCCGACGCCGAGCCGATGCTGGTCAGGGTGGTCGGAAAGCACTGCGAGAGCGGTGACATCGTCGTCCGTGACGCATTCCTGCCCGCGGACCTCGCGCCGGGTGATCTGATTGCGGTGCCGGCCACCGGTGCGTACTGCCGCTCGATGGCCAGCAATTACAACCACGCACTTCGCCCGCCCGTCGTCGCGGTGCGCGACGGACAGGCCCGGGTGATCGTCAGGCGTGAGACGGAGGAAGATCTCCTGCGTCTCGACGTCGGCTGAATGAAATAGTTGTCTCAGGATCCGGACGAGGGGCAGAAACCCCCGTCCGGTGAGTGAGACTGGTTCGCATTCCAGGTTTGAACAGGAAACGAGGTCGGATGATGCGTACGCGTCCGCTGAAGGTGGCGCTGCTGGGCTGTGGAGTGGTCGGCTCAGAGGTGGCGCGCATCATGACGACGCACGCCGACGACCTCACGGCGCGCATCGGCGCACCCGTGGAGCTCGCCGGCGTCGCCGTCCGCCGGCCCTCCAAGGTGCGCGAGGGCATCGACCCCGCCCTGGTCACCACCGATGCCACAGCCCTCGTCAAACGCGGCGACATCGACGTCGTGGTGGAGGTCATCGGCGGCATCGAGCCCGCCCGCAGCCTCATCACCACCGCCTTCGAGCACGGCGCCTCCGTCGTCTCCGCGAACAAGGCGCTGCTCGCCCAGGACGGCGCCGCACTGCACGCCGCGGCCGTCGAGCACGGCCGGGACCTGTACTACGAGGCCGCCGTCGCCGGCGCGATCCCGCTGATCCGGCCGCTGCGCGAGTCGCTGGTCGGCGACAAGGTCAACCGCGTGCTCGGCATCGTCAACGGCACGACCAACTTCATCCTCGACAAGATGGACTCCACGGGCGCCGGCTACCAGGAGGCCCTGGACGAGGCCACCGCGCTCGGCTACGCCGAGGCCGACCCAACCGCCGACGTCGAGGGCTTCGACGCCGCCGCCAAGGCCGCCATCCTCGCCGGGATCGCCTTCCACACCCGGGTGCGCCTGGACGACGTGTACCGCGAGGGCATGACGGAGGTCACCGCGGCGGACTTCGCCTCGGCGCGCCGGATGGGCTGCACCATCAAACTGCTCGCGATCTGCGAGCGGGCCGCCGACGGCCGCTCGGTCACGGCCCGGGTGCATCCCGCGATGATCCCGCTCAGCCACCCGCTGGCCTCCGTCCGCGAGGCCTACAACGCGGTGTTCGTGGAGGCCGAGGCGGCCGGGCGGCTCATGTTCTACGGGCCCGGCGCGGGCGGCGCTCCGACGGCCTCCGCCGTCCTCGGCGACCTCGTCGCGGTCTGCCGCAACAAGCTCAGCGCGGCCACCGGGCCCGGTGAGTCGGCGTACACGCAGCTGCCCGTGAGTCCCATGGGCGACGTCGTGACGCGCTACCACATCAGCCTCGACGTGGCCGACAAACCGGGCGTGCTCGCCCAGGTCGCGACGGTCTTCGCCGAGCACGGGGTGTCCATCGACACGGTGCGCCAGCAAGGCCGGCCGGACGGCGGTGGCGAGGCGTCCCTCGTCGTCGTCACCCATCGTGCGGCCGACGCGGCCCTCACCGGAACCGTGGACGCCCTGCGGAAGCTCGACACCGTGCGCGGTGTCGCCAGCATCATGCGTGTTGAAGGGGAGTAACCAGCAATGACCCACCAGTGGCGCGGAATCATCGAGGAGTACCGGGACCGGCTCCCCGTCTCCGCTACGACGCCGGTCGTCACCCTGCGCGAAGGCGGTACGCCGCTCGTGCCGGCGCAGCTGCTCTCCGAGCGCACGGGCTGCGAGGTGCACCTCAAGGTCGAGGGCGCCAACCCGACGGGTTCCTTCAAGGACCGCGGCATGACGATGGCCATCAGCAAGGCGAAGGAGGAGGGCGCGAAGGCGGTCATCTGCGCCTCCACCGGCAACACGTCGGCCTCCGCGGCGGCGTACGCAGTCCGCGCGGGCATGGTGTCCGCCGTGCTCGTGCCGCAGGGCAAGATCGCGCTCGGCAAGATGGGCCAGGCGCTGATCCACGGCGCCAAGATCCTCCAGGTCGACGGCAACTTCGACGACTGTCTGACGCTGGCCCGCGCGCTGTCCGACAACTACCCGGTGGCGCTGGTCAATTCGGTCAACCCGGTGCGCATCGAGGGCCAGAAGACCGCCGCGTTCGAGATCGTGGACGCGCTCGGCGACGCCCCCGACATCCACGTCCTGCCCGTGGGCAACGCCGGCAACATCACGGCGTACTGGAAGGGCTACAAGGAGTACGCCGCCGACGAGGTCTCGACGCACACCCCGCGCATGTGGGGCTTCCAGGCGTCCGGTTCGGCGCCGATCGTGCGCGGGGAGGTCGTCAAGGACCCCTCGACGATCGCGACCGCCATCCGCATCGGCAACCCGGCCTCGTGGCAGTTCGCGCTGGCCGCGCGCGACGAATCGGGCGGTTTCATCGACGAAGTGACGGACCGTGAGATCCTGCGCGCCTACCGGCTGCTCGCCTCGCAGGAGGGCGTCTTCGTGGAGCCCGCCTCCGCGGCCTCGGTCGCGGGCCTGCTGAAGGCCGCCGAGCGCGGTCTGGTCGACCCGGGCCAGAAGATCGTCTGCACGGTGACCGGAAACGGCCTCAAGGACCCGGACTGGGCGGTCGCGGGAGCCCCGCAGCCGGTCACCGTCCCGGTGGACGCGGTGGCCGCGGCCGAGCGACTGGGCCTCGCGTAACCGTCCTGAGCAGCGCGTCACGGGTCCCGCGCCAACGGGATCCGTGCCGTAAAGCAGGACAAGCCCGCACGTAGGGGCACAGGGGGCTCGCGACACGCATCGTGCGCCTCCTGTGCGCCCTATGTCGCCACAGAACCATCCTTCGATAGGCTGTACTCAACCCGCCCCGCCGCATATGCCGCGGTGCAGTTGCCCACGTGGCCCATCGGGTGTTCGGTACGTCTTCGGAAACCTCGCAGCGCAGTCTCAGCCGCAGTCTCACAAGGAGAGTCATCAGAGCGATGGCCGGTCCCGCATTCCGCGCCGCCGCCGTACGGGTGCGCGTCCCCGCCACCAGTGCCAACCTCGGTCCGGGCTTCGACTCCCTGGGCCTGTCACTGGGGCTGTACGACGACGTGGTCGTCCGCGTCGCCGATTCCGGCCTGCACGTCGACATCGCCGGCGAGGGCGCCCAGACGCTGCCCCGCGACGAGAGCCACCTCCTCGTACGTTCGCTGCGTACGGCCTTCGACCTGCTCGGCGGACAGCCGCGCGGCCTTGAGGTCGTCTGCGCCAACCGCATCCCGCACGGCCGCGGCCTCGGCTCCTCCTCCGCCGCCATCTGCGCCGGCATCGTCGCCGCGCGCGCCGTGACCATAGGCGGCGACGCCCGGCTGGACGACGCGGCCCTGCTGGAGCTCGCGACCGAGATCGAGGGGCACCCCGACAACGTCGCCGCCTGTCTGCTCGGCGGCTTCACCTTGTCCTGGATGGACGGCGGATCGGCGCGCGCGATCCGCATGGACCCCGCGGATTCCGTCGTTCCGGTGGTCTTCGTGCCCGGCAAGGCGGTTCTCACGGAGACGGCCCGCGGGCTGCTGCCGCGCACCGTCCCGCACGTCGACGCCGCGGCCAACGCCGGTCGGGCGGCCCTGCTCGTCGAGGCCCTGACCAGACGCCCCGAGCTGCTGCTTGCCGCCACCGAGGACCGGCTCCACCAGGAGTACCGCGCGCCGGCGATGCCGGAGAGCGTGGCGCTGGTCAACCGGCTGCGCGCGGACGGCGTCCCGGCGGTCATCTCCGGTGCGGGGCCCACGGTGCTCGCGCTGGTCGAGGACGGTGCGGCCGACAAGGTCGCAGCCCTGGCGGGGGAGGGGTGGGCCGCCAACCGGCTCGGTCTCGACGCCGCCGGTGCCAGCGTCCTGCCGCTCGGGTCGTAGACGCGGGCGCAGGGAGCGGCTTGCCGGTGAACGAGAGGGGGAATGTTTGTTGGATCCGGTAGTGTTAACCTCAAGTCTGCATCGGTCGTCTTCGTGGCGCGGTGCTTCGTGTCCTCTTCAGGGACCGCCATTCTTCCGAGAGCCTCCCCAACTGCCTGCGCAGCCTGCCTGAGCAGTTTTGAGCACGCTCCGGAACCGGCACGACACCCCACGCTTTTTCCCGGCAGGGGCCGAGCAGGGGGATCTCGGGCCGGAACCCACGCACGTTTATCTCTCCGCCGTACGCGGCGGACCACCGCCCCGGCACGATCCGTGGTCGACAAGATCACAGGCCGCAGCCGGACAGCACAACCGGTCGCCGAGCCAGACAGGCCGACGTCCGCTCCAGGGAAGGACCCTTCGTGAGCGACACCACCGATCTGATGGGCGTGACTGCCGACAGCTCTGTCGACAACGCCGCGCCCGCCGCAGGTGCTGCCTCTGGCACCACCTCGCGGCGCCGCCGCTCCGGCACCGGCCTCGACGGCATGGTCCTGGCCGAGCTGCAGCAGGTCGCGTCCGGCCTCGGGATCAGGGGCACCGCGCGGATGCGTAAGAGCCAGCTGATCGAGGTCATCAAGGAGGCGCAGGCCGGAAGCGGTTCCGCCGCCGCGGCCAAGTCTTCCGCGGACGCCGAGACCAAGCCGAAGCGCCGCGCCACCTCCAAGGCCCGTACGGGTGAGGAGACCGCCGCGCCGGCTGCCGAGAAGCAGGCCGCGCAGCAGCAGATCGACATCCCCGGCCAGCCGTCCCCCAAGGTCTCCGACCAGGGCAGCGACGAGCAGCCCGCGGGTGAGCGGCGCCGCCGCCGGGCGACCGCGCCCTCCGGCAGCCCCGAGGCCACCTCGGTGGCGGTCGAGACCGCCACCAAGACCGAGGCCAAGGCCGATGTGAAGACCGCCGAGGCCGGCGACAAGGCCGAGGCCAAGGCCACCGAGGCCGTCGACAGCGCCGAGGGCCGCCGGGACCGCCAGCGGGGCGAGCGCGGCGACCGCCGTGACCGCCAGCGCGGCGAGCGGGGCGACCGCGGTGAGCGGGGCGACCGCGGCGAGCGCCAGCGCGGCGACCGTCCCAAGGGCGACGACCAGCAGGGCGGCCAGCGCCAGCAGCGCCAGGGCGGCCAGCAGGGCCAGCAGGGCCAGCAGCAGAACAACGGTCCGCAGGACGACTTCGACGACGACGGCAGCCGCCGTGGCCGCCGTGGCCGCTACCGCGACCGCCGCGGCCGTCGCGGTGGCCGCGAGGAGTTCGGCGCCGAGCCGCAGGTCGCCGACGACGACGTCCTGATCCCCGTCGCGGGCATCCTGGACATCCTCGACAACTACGCGTTCATCCGCACTTCCGGCTACCTGCCGGGTCCGAACGACGTGTACGTCTCGCTCGCGCAGGTCCGCAAGAACGGTCTGCGCAAGGGTGACCACGTCACCGGCGCGGTCCGCCAGCCCAAGGACGGCGAGCGCCGCGAGAAGTTCAACGCGCTCGTGCGCCTGGACTCCTCCAACGGCATGGCGGCCGACTCCGGCCGCGGCCGCCCGGAGTTCAACAAGCTGACGCCGCTGTACCCGCAGGACCGGCTCCGTCTGGAGACCGACCCGGGCGTGCTGACCACGCGGATCATCGACCTCGTGTCGCCGATCGGCAAGGGCCAGCGAGGCCTGATCGTGGCCCCGCCGAAGACCGGCAAGACCATGATCATGCAGGCGGTCGCCAACGCGATCACCCACAACAACCCCGAGTGCCACCTGATGGTCGTCCTGGTCGACGAGCGTCCGGAAGAGGTCACCGACATGCAGCGGTCGGTCAAGGGCGAGGTCATCTCCTCGACCTTCGACCGCCCGGCCGAGGACCACACCACCGTCGCCGAGCTGGCCATCGAGCGCGCCAAGCGTCTCGTCGAGCTGGGTCACGACGTGGTCGTGCTGCTCGACTCGATCACCCGTCTGGGCCGTGCGTACAACCTGGCGGCCCCGGCCTCCGGCCGCATCCTGTCCGGCGGTGTCGACTCGACCGCGCTCTACCCGCCGAAGCGCTTCTTCGGTGCCGCGCGCAACATCGAGGACGGCGGCTCGCTGACCATCCTCGCCACCGCGCTCGTGGAGACCGGCTCGCGCATGGACGAGGTGATCTTCGAGGAGTTCAAGGGCACCGGCAACATGGAGCTCAAGCTCGACCGCAAGCTCGCCGACAAGCGCATCTTCCCGGCGGTGGACGTGGACGCGTCCGGCACCCGCAAGGAAGAGATCCTGCTCGGCAGCGACGAGCTCGCGGTGGTCTGGAAGCTGCGCCGGGTGCTGCACGCCCTCGACCAGCAGCAGGCGATCGAGCTGCTCCTCGACAAGATGAAGCAGACCAAGTCGAACGCCGAGTTCCTGCTCCAGATCCAGAAGACGACTCCGGGTCCGGGCAACGGCAACGACTAGCAACTCCGGCCCCCACAAGGCCACTTGAGAGCGCCCCCGTCATTTCGCTGACGGGGGCGTTTTTTTGCCAGTACTATCAGCGGGCCGTAAGTGGGGGGAACGTACTACTGATACGCCACTGAGCCGCTGAGCTCTGCCCTGGGCAACCGCCGGGCAGGGCTCTTCGTGCTTCTGCGTGCCAACTCCCCCTGCGTTACGGGTCAACCCATGGGGAGATCGAATGACATCTGGCAGGCGGAGGGTGCGCAATGCCCTCCCTGCGGCGACCGCCGTACTCGCACTGGGATCGCTGGCCCTCGGGGCCGCGCCCGCCCAGGCGTCCGACGTTGCACCGCCACCCAACAAGCAGAGCCTCAAGGCAGCACCGGCACCGGCCTCGCAAGCAGAACTGAAGGCCCGTCTCAAGAGCGCAACCAGCCATTTTTCGCCCGCTGCCGCGAGCCCCGCGCCCAGCGCCTCGGCGGCACCCGCCACCAAGGACCCGAAGATCATCAGCGGCCAGCCCGCCACGGTCGGCGAGGCGCCCTGGATGGTGCAGCTGTTCTACAACGACCCGGTGACGAACCAGGGCATATTCTGCGGCGGCGCGCTGGTCGCCCCCGGCAAGGTCCTCACCGCCGCGCACTGCGTGGCCGGCCGGGACTGGAGCAAGAACGGCGTCGTCCTCGGCGGCACCACGCAGTACCCGCTCGACGGCGACGTGCACGGCGGGCAGCTCGTCAACGTGTCGCGCCAGTGGTCCGACCCCGCGTTCGACGCGAACGCCCTCACCGGTGACGTGGCCGTCCTGACGCTGGCCGCGCCGCTGCCGTACCAGACGCTCCAGCCGGCCGCCTCCGACGAGACGGTCGCCTACCAGCCGGGCACCCCGGCGACGGTGTACGGCTGGGGCCGCACCAGCTCCACCAACCAGGACATATCGATGTCGCTGCTCAAGGCGACCATCCCGGTGCAGTCCGACGCCACCTGCGGCGCGTACTACAACCAGGCGCCCGAGAACTCCTTCGTGCCGGGCCAGATGCTCTGCGCCGGAAACCCGGCGAGCGGCGCCGACGCGGGCACCGTCTCGCCCTGCAACGGCGACTCCGGAGGCCCGCTGGTCGTGGGCAACCGCATCGTGGGCGTGGTGTCCTGGGGCCGCGCGGACTGCGTGGCGGCCGGCTCGTACAGCGTGTACTCGAAGATCAGCTCCTTCGCCGGGCTCGTGGACGCCCGGGTCGACGACACCGATCTGAACTTCGACGGGCGCGCCGACCTCTTCGCGCGCAACGACAGCACCGGCGAGGGCTTCGCGTACTACTCGCAGGGCATCACCATCGGCAACCGCTACTCGCTGGGCGACTGGCGGGGTTACGACCTGGTCCGCCAGAGCGACCTCGACCGCGACCAGCGCCAGGACTTCGTCCTGCGCACCAGCGGCGGGCACCTGGACTGGTACCACTACAGCGCGGCCGCCGGCGCAGCCGTCCACCAGGACCTCGGCGGCGGCTGGGGAGCGATGAAGTCCATCACCCTGCCCGGCGACCTCAACGGCGACGGCCTGACCGATCTGCTCGCGGTCGACACCAGCGGGCAGCTGTGGCTCTACCCCGGCAAGGGCGACGGCACCTTCGGTGACCGTTCGGCCCTCGGTGGCGGCTGGGGCACCCTGGTCCTGGTGGGCAAGGGCGACTACACCGGCGACGGCAAGGCCGACCTGCTGGCCCAGGACACCTCGGGCAAGCTGTGGCTCTACCCCGGCACCGGCCGCGGCGTCTTCGGTAACCGCTCGCTCGCCGGTTCGGCCGGCTGGACCTTCCCCGCGTACGCCGCCACCGGTGACGTGGACGGGGACGGCAAGGCCGACCTGTTCGCCCGCGACAGTGCGGGAGTGCTCTGGCTCTACCCCGGCAACGGTCGCGGCGCCTTCGGCGACCGCTACCAGATCGGCGGCGGCTGGAACGGCTACAGCCTGATCGGCTGAGGCGTTCGACACACGCCGCGCGGATCCGGCGGCCGCGGGCACTCCCCGTAGTCGCCGGGAAGCCGCAGGTGAGAGCAGTGGGGCCCGCCGCGAGTCGCGCGGCGGGCCCGATGCGCTCTTACGGCCTTCTTAGAAGCCTGTGCAACCCTTCTTGGTGCTTCGCCCGTCTGACAAGTGTCGACAATCCGCGCCTGACCATCATGGCGGCGGTACCCGGGGGAGCACCGAGGACTGAGGAGCCCATGGCCGAGCAGGGAACGCGCAGCAGCCGAATACGCGGGGCGGGCAAGCGCCGCAAGCAGCCCAGCACGCGCCGTCGCGCCGTGCGCATAGCCGCGTGGAGTGCCGCGGGCGTCGTGCTCGTCGGCGGCGCGGGCCTCGGCTACGTGTACTTCCAGCTCAACGGCAACCTCAAGGGCGTCGACATCAACGCCCAGCTCGGCACCAACCGCCCGCAGAACGTCGACAACGGCTCGATGGACATCCTGGTCCTCGGCTCGGACTCGCGGGCCGGCGCCAACAAGGAGTACGGCACCGACGAGGGCGGCGCCCGTTCCGACACCGCGATGGTCATCCACGTCAACCAGGGCCACAAGGCCGCGAGCGTGGTCTCCATCCCGCGCGACACCCTGGTCACCCGCCCCTCCTGCGCGACCACCGACGGCAAGACCGACCCGGGCGGCCGGCGCCAGATGTTCAACACGGCGTACGAGGTCGGCGGCCCGGCCTGTGCGGTCAAGACCGTCGAGCAGATGTCCGGGATCCGGATGGACCACTACATCGAGGTCGACTTCACCGGCTTCAAGAAGCTCATCGACGAACTCGGCGGGGTGCCCGTCACCACCACCAAGCCGATCAAGGACAACTACAGCCACCTCGACCTCGCGGCCGGCAAGCACACCCTCAACGGTGAGCAGGCCCTCGGTCTCGTCCGCACCCGGCACGCCGTGGGCGACGGCGGCGACCTCGGTCGCATCCAGCTCCAGCAGGCCTTCATCAAGGCGCTGATCGGGCAGGTCAAGAGCGTCGGCGTACTCACCAACCCGACCAAGCTGTACGGGCTCGCCGACGCCGCCACCAAGGCGATCACCACGGACTCGGAGCTGAGCTCCGTCAACTCGCTGATCGGCTTCGCCAACGGGCTCAAGGGCCTGGACGCCGCCAACGTCAAGATGATCACGCTGCCCGTGACGTACGACAAGGCCGACCCCAACCGCGTCAGCCCGCTCACCCAGCAGGCCAAGGAGGTCTGGGACGCCCTCGCCAAGGACCAGCCCATCCCGGCCTCCGCGACCGCGGACTCGGCCGGTGACAAGGGCACCGCGAGCACGGTCGTCAGCGGCCAGTAGCCGCTGGCCCAGCCGCCGGGAATAGTTCCGGGACCACCCCGGTTTTGGGAGATACGGCCAGTCCTGGCAGACTGGTACGTCGGCCCCGGTTCACGTACGCGCAATCCGCGCTTGCGACCCGGCGCCCTCCCGAACCTAGGAGACACCTTGAAGCGCGACATCCACCCCGAGTACGTCGAGACCCAGGTCAGCTGCACCTGTGGCGCGGCTTTCACCACCCGTAGCACGATCGGCGGCGGCTCCATCCGCGCCGAAATCTGCTCCGAGTGCCACCCGTTCTACACGGGCAAGCAGAAGATCATGGACACCGGCGGCCGTGTGGCCCGCTTCGAGGCCCGCTTCGGCAAGGCTGCTGCCGGCTCCGCCCAGAAGTAGCGAGCCAACTGCGCCGGTCCGCGGCGCCTCCGTTCCGGGGGCGCCGCGACCGGCGCTTTGCCGTCCAGCCCTCCTTCTTCGTTTGAACCCCAGGAGCAACCGATGTTCGAAGCGGTCGAGGATTTGATCGGCGAGCACGCCGATCTTGAGAAGAAGCTCGCCGACCCTTCGGTCCACGCCGATCAGGCCAACGCGCGCAAGCTGAACAAGCGCTACGCCGAGCTCACGCCGATCGTCGGGACCTACCGTGCCTGGAAGCAGGCCGGCGAGGACATCGTGACGGCCCGCGAGTTCGCGGCCGACGACCCCGACTTCGCCGCCGAGGTCAAGGACCTGACCGCGCAGCGCGAGGAGCTCACCGAGAAGCTCCGCCTGCTCCTGGTCCCGCGCGACCCGAGCGACGACAAGGACGTACTCCTGGAGATCAAGGCGGGTGCGGGCGGCGACGAGTCCGCCCTGTTCGCCGGCGACCTCCTGCGCATGTACCTGCGCTATGCCGAGCGGGTCGGCTGGAAGACCGAGATCATCGACTCCACCGAGTCCGACCAGGGCGGCTACAAGGACGTCCAGGTCGCCGTGAAGACCAAGGGCGGCCAGGGTGCGACCGAGCCCGGCCAGGGCGTCTGGGCACGGATGAAGTACGAGGGCGGCGTGCACCGCGTGCAGCGCGTGCCGGCCACCGAGTCGCAGGGCCGCATCCACACCTCCGCCGCCGGCGTGCTCGTCACGCCCGAGGCCGAGGAGGTCGACGTCGAGATCAACATGAACGACCTCCGCATCGACGTCTACCGCTCCTCGGGCCCCGGCGGCCAGTCCGTCAACACCACCGACTCCGCCGTGCGCATCACGCACGTCCCCACCGGCGTCGTCGCCTCCTGCCAGAACGAGAAGAGCCAGCTCCAGAACAAGGAGCAGGCCATGCGCATCCTGCGCTCCCGGCTGCTCGCCGCCGCCCAGGAAGCCGCCGAGCAGGAGGCCGCCGACGCCCGCCGCAGCCAGGTGCGCACCGTCGACCGCTCCGAGAAGATCCGGACGTACAACTTCCCGGAAAACCGCATCTCGGACCACCGCGTCGGCTTCAAGGCGTACAACTTGGACCAGGTGCTCGACGGTGACCTGGACGCGATGATCCAGGCCTGCGTCGACGCGGACTCCGCGGCCAAGCTCGCGGCCGCCCAGTAATCCCCACCCCGTACGACTGCCGGAGGAACCAGCGTGCAGCATCATTCTGGGGGGCGCCCCCCAGGCCCCCGAAGCGTGCTGCTTGCCGAGGTGGCCCAGGCCACCCAGCGGCTGGCCGACGCCGGCGTGCCCTCACCGCGCTTCGACGCGGAGGAGCTCGCCGCGCACATCCACGGCGTCAAGCGGGGGGAACTGCACCACGTCAAGGACGCCGACTTCGACGCCCGCTACTGGGAGGCGATCGCGCGTCGCGAGGCGCGCGAGCCGCTCCAGCACATCACCGGGCGCGCCTTCTTCCGCTACCTCGAACTCCACGTGGGGCCAGGGGTGTTCGTGCCCCGGCCGGAGACCGAGTCGGTGGTCGGCTGGGCCATAGACGCCGTCCGCGCGATGGACGTCGTGGAGCCGCTCATCGTCGATCTGTGCACCGGCTCCGGCGCGATCGCGCTCGCCATGGCGCAGGAGGTGCCGCGTTCGCGCGTGCACGCCGTCGAGCTGTCCGAGGACGCCCTGGAGTGGACCCGGAAGAACGTCGAGGGGTCCCGGGTCGTTCTCCACCAGGGCGACGCCCTGACCGCGCTGCCCGAACTGGACGGCCAGGTCGACCTGGTGATCTCCAACCCGCCGTACATCCCGCTGACCGAGTGGGAGTACGTCGCCCCCGAGGCGCGCGACCACGACCCCGAGCTCGCGCTGTTCTCGGGGGAGGACGGCCTCGACACCATCCGGGGCATCGAGCGCACCGCGCACCGCCTCCTGCGGCCCGGCGGGCTCGTCGTCATCGAGCACGCCGACACCCAGGGCGGCCAAGTGCCCTGGATCTTCAACGAGGAGGCCGGCTGGGCGGACGCGGCCGACCACCCCGACCTCAACAACCGCCCGCGCTTCGCCACGGCCCGCAAGGCCACGCCGTGACCCCGCAGATCATTCAGACCGTGTACGTGTACGAGGAGGCCCGTTAAATGGCTCGGCGATACGACTGCAACGACGCGACCGACCGCACGACCGGTCTGCGCGAAGCCGCGTCCGCCGTCCGCCGCGGCGAGCTCGTGGTGCTGCCGACCGACACCGTGTACGGGATCGGCGCGGACGCGTTCAGTTCGCAGGCCGTGATGGATCTGCTCGACGCCAAGGGCCGTGGCCGCAACATGCCCACGCCCGTCCTCATCGGCTCGCCGAACACCCTGCACGGCCTGGTCACCGACTTCACCGAGCAGGCCTGGGAGCTCGTCGACGCGTTCTGGCCGGGCGCCCTCACGCTCGTCGCCCGCCACCAGCCGTCCCTGCAGTGGGACCTCGGCGACACCCGGGGCACCGTCGCCATCCGGATGCCGCTGCACCCGGTCGCCATCGAACTGCTCACCGAGGTCGGCCCGATGGCCGTCTCCTCCGCCAACCTCACCGGCCACCCGGCGCCCGAGGACTGCGACGCCGCCCAGGGCATGCTCGGGGACTCCGTCTCGGTGTACCTGGACGGCGGCCCGACGCCGGGCATCATCCCCTCGTCGATCGTCGACGTCACCGGCAAGGTCCCGGTGCTGCTGCGCGCGGGCGCCCTCGACGCGGACGAGCTGCGCAAGGTGGTACCCGACCTCGAGGTGGCCAATTGACCGCCCCTGAGGGGCGTGGCATAGGCACGGTTCACCCTGCGGTGAACTCGTTCCGCATCCTCCACGTCAGCACCGGCAACGTCTGCCGCTCGCCGATCACCGAGCGGCTGACCCGCCATGCCCTGAGCGACCGGCTCGGGGACCCGTTCACGGGCGGCCTGATCGTGGAGAGCGCCGGAACCTGGGGGCACGAGGGGGCCCCGATGGAGGCCAACGCCGCCGCGGTCCTGGCCGACTTCGGCGCCGACGCCTCCGGCTTCACCGGCCGCGAACTGCTCGACGAGCACGTCATCACCGCCGACCTGGTGCTGACCGCGACCCGCGACCACCGCGCCCAGGTCATCTCGATGGGCCACTCGGCGGGCCTGCGCACCTTCACCCTGAAGGAGTTCACCCGGCTGGTACGGGCCATAGACCCCGCCACGCTGCCCGATCCGCTCCAGGAGGGCATGGTGGAGCGGGCCAGGGCCCTGGTGCGGGCCGCGGCGGCGCTGCGCGGCTGGCTGCTGGCCCCCAGCGCGGAGGCCGACGAGGTCAACGACCCGTACGGCGCGCCCATCACCTTCTTCCGCTCCATCGGCGACGAGATCAACCAGGCCCTCGACCCGGTGGTCACCGCACTGACCGGAGTACCGACCCACCACTGAACGCCGCGGACAACAGCGCCGCCGAATTCGAGCCCCGCCGGCGTTCGGGGCGCGGGAGCCCGGGGCGGCGCCCGCTGTCACGCCGGGCGCGCCGGGTGGCTCAGATCTACCCTGGTGGCATGCCGGTCACCTCTGTAGACAGCCGCACCGAACTCGCGGGGTTCGAAGCAGTAAGGCGGCAGGACCCCGAAATGGCGGACGTGCTGCTCGGCGAGGCCGAGCGGCAAGCGACCTCGCTCCAGCTGATCGCCGCCGAGAACTTCACCTCGCCCGCCGTGCGCGCGGCCCTCGGCTCGCAGCTGGGCAACAAGTACGCCGAGGGATATCCGGGCGCCCGCCACCACGGCGGCTGCGAAGTCGTCGACGTCGCCGAGCGCCTCGCCGTCGAGCGCGCCAAGGCCCTGTTCGGCGCCGCCCACGCCAACGTCCAGACGCATTCGGGGACTTCGGCGGTCCTGGCCGCCTACGCGGCGCTCCTGAAGCCGGGAGACACCGTCCTCGCGATGGGGCTCCCGTACGGCGGACACCTCACCCACGGCTCGCCCGCGAACTTCTCCGGGCGCTGGTTCGACTTCGTCGGCTACGGCGTCGAGCCGGACACCGGGCTCATCGACTACGGCCAGGTGTGGGACCTGGCGGTCGAGCACCGGCCCAAGGCGATCGTGTGCGGCTCCATCTCCTATCCCCGTCACCCCGACTACCAGGCCTTCCGGGAGATCGCCGACGACGTGGGCGCCTATCTGATCGCGGACGCCGCGCACCCCATCGGCCTGGTCGCCGGGGGAGCGGCGCCGAGTCCGGTCCCGTACGCCGACGTCGTGTGCGCCACCAGCCACAAGGTGCTGCGCGGTCCGCGCGGCGGGCTGATCCTCTGCGGCGCCGAGCTGGCCGCCCGCATCGACCGTGCCGTCTTCCCCTTCACCCAGGGCGGCGCCCAGATGCACACGATCGCCGCCAAGGCCGTCGCCTTCGGCGAGGCGGCCACCCCGGCGTTCACCGAGTACACCCACCAGGTGGTCGCCAATGCCCGGATCCTCTCCGAGGGGCTGCTCGCCGAGGGGTTCGGGGTGGTCACCGGCGGCACCGACACCCACCTCGTGCTCGCCGACCCGGCACCGCTCGGCGTCGACGGACGCACGGCGCGCGGCCGCCTCGCGGGCGCCGGGCTCGTCCTCGACACCTGCGCCCTGCCGCACGCGGACGCCCGCGGCATCCGGCTCGGCACCGCGGCCCTCACCACCCAGGGCATGGGCGAGGCGGAGATGGCCAGAATCGCGGTGCTCTTCGCGATGGCTATGCGAGAGGATCCGAGGACGCGTGCGGAGGTACGCGAACTGGCGGAGAGATTCCCTCCTCCCTGAGGAGGACGGACCCTTCCCAGCGGATTCCTTTACGGGACAAAGGGGCACATATCCGCGCTTCACAGGTGCCCCTGCAACCATCTGCGGTATCCGGATGTCCTCAACCACATGCGCGCGAAGCTAGGGTGTGGGGCTGAGATGGCCAGCGATACCTCTGGGGCAGCCCGTGCGTGAATACCTGCTGACGCTCTGCGTCACGGCCGCGGTGACCTACCTGCTCACCGGGCCGGTGCGGAAGTTCGCCATCGCCGTCGGTGCGATGCCGGAGATCCGCGCGCGTGACGTGCACCGGGAACCGACGCCGAGACTCGGCGGCATCGCCATGTTCGGCGGCCTGTGCGCGGGACTGCTGGTCGCCGACCACCTCGACGGCCTCAACGGAGTCTTCCAGTCCAACGAACCCCGGGCGCTGTTGTCCGGTGCCGCGCTGATCTGGCTGATCGGTGTCCTGGACGACAAGTTCGAGATCGACGCCCTGATCAAGCTCGGCGGCCAGATGATCGCCGCGGGCGTCATGGTCATGCAGGGTCTGACCATCCTGTGGCTGCCCATCCCCGGCATCGGCTCGGTCTCACTGACGTCCTGGCAGGGCACCCTGCTCACGGTCGCGCTGGTCGTGATCACCATCAACGCGGTGAACTTCGTGGACGGCCTCGACGGCCTGGCCGCGGGCATGGTGTGCATCGCGTCGGCGGCGTTCTTCATGTATGCCTACCGGCTCTGGTACGGATACGGAATCGAGGCCGCCGCCCCCGCCACCCTTTTCGCGGCCGTCCTCATGGGCATGTGCGTGGGCTTCTTGCCGCACAACATGCACCCGGCCAGGATCTTCATGGGCGACTCGGGCTCGATGCTGATCGGCCTGGTGCTCGCGGCCGGCGCCATCTCCATCACGGGCCAGGTCGACCCGGACGCGATGAAGCTCAACTTCGGCGGCACCCGCGATGCCACGCACGCGATGCTGCCGGTCTTCATCCCGCTGCTCATGCCGCTGTCGATCATCGCGATCCCGATGGCCGACCTGGTGCTCGCGATCGTCCGCAGGACCTGGAACGGGCAGTCGCCGTTCGCCGCGGACCGGGGACACCTGCACCACCGGCTCCTGGAGATCGGGCACTCGCACAGCCGGGCGGTGCTGATCATGTACTTCTGGTCGGCGCTGATCGCCTTCGGCGCGGTCGCCTACTCGGTGCACTCGGCGTCGATGTGGATCGTGCTGATGATCGTCGCGCTGAGCGCGGTCGGGCTCGTCCTCCTGCTGCTGCCGCGCTTCACGCCGCGTGCCCCGCAGTGGGCCGAGCGGTTCGTGCCGCCGCGTTACCGGCGCTCGCGGATCGAGCCGGAGACGGTGCACTCGCTGGCTCCGGCCGAGGAGGACGAGGTGCGCGGAGAGCGCGCTCCCGTCGTGGCCGGAGTCTCCGGCGTCAACGGAGCGACCGCGATCGGCCCTCGTTCGCGTTTTCCCGACCGACGGAAGACCGGGGCAGCGCGCTGACGATTTGCCTCGTCGACGCCAATACCAGACATCTCGCCGCCCGTTGCGCACAAACGCGCAGCTTCACTCTCAAGTGTGCTGCCCATCACACTTCCATGGTAAAGACCTCATCAAATAGTTTGTGATACGGTTCACGAGACCCGGCGCCAGAGCCGAAGGACCGTAGTGCGACGGTCCGTTGGCCTGAGGGATCAACTCGGCCCGGGACTTACGCTCGTCCATGACGACACCACTTTGCCCCCACCAGCAAGCGGAGCTGCCGCCATGCCGTCCAACGACGCACGCACTCTTCTCCAGACCGCCCTACCCACCGCTGCCGCGGGCGCTGTTGCCGCCGTGATCAGCGGTGTGGTCGCGGGCGGCAAGGGAGCGGTGGGTGCCATCGTCGCGACGCTGGTCGTGATCCTCTTCATGGGCATCGGACTCGTCGTCCTGGAGCGCACTGCCAAATCGCTTCCGCATCTGTTCCAGGCCATGGGACTGATGCTGTACACCGCGCAGTTGCTCCTGCTCTTCATCTTCGTCGCGGTCTTCAAGAACACGACACTGTTCAACCCGAAGTGCTTCGCCGCCACGCTCGTCGCGCTGACCCTGGTCTGGATCGGCTCGCAGGCGCGTGCGCACATGAAAGCGAAGATCCTTTACGTCGAACCGGACTCCTCCGAGGGCAACAAGCCCGAAAAGACGGGGCCGTCGTCGTGAAAGGTAGGGCCGGAATAAATGCGAGTTCAGGACCCTGCTATCGTCCGGTGCCAACTGCGGCACTGCGGGCGCGGGCATCTGAGCTGACGCCTGCTCAATCGCGAGGCATGATGCCCGACCGCCGCCCCATCATCCGTAACACCAGTCCAGTGCCGAACCGCGGCTGCGCGCCGCGCCGACACATCGAGGTTGCCGTACCTATGCGCCACGCTGAAGGAGCCCGCGGTGAGTGCTGACCCGACGCAGGTGCTCGCCTTCGATCCGAGCTGCCACATCTTCCAGTCGAACGGCTGTGGTTTCGAGGGTCCCGGCCTGCACTCGTTCCTCTTCGAGCCGCTCTGGGGCGACACCAACGGCCTGTACTTCAACAAGCCGATGCTGCTCGCCCTGCTGGGCTCGCTCGTCATCGTGGGCTTCTTCTGGGCCGCCTTCCGCAAGCCGAAGATCGTCCCCGGCAAGCTCCAGATGGTCGCCGAGGCCGGCTACGACTTCGTACGCCGCGGCATCGTCTACGAGACCATCGGCAAGAAGGAGGGCGAGAAGTGGGTCCCTCTCATGGTCTCGCTGTTCTTCTTCGTCTGGATGATGAACCTCTGGTCGATCGTCCCGGTCGCCCAGTTCCCGGTGACGGCGATCATCGCGTACCCGGCGGTACTCGCGGGGATCGTCTACGTGATCTGGATGACGCTCACGTTCAAGCGTCACGGCTTCGTCGGCGGTTTCAAGAACCTGACCGGCTATGACAAGTCCCTGGGCGGCGTGCTGCCGCTGGTCATGGTCATCGAGTTCTTCTCGAACGTGCTGGTCCGTCCCTTCACGCACGCGGTGCGACTCTTCGCGAACATGTTCGCCGGTCACACCCTGCTGCTGCTGTTCACGATCGCCAGCTGGTACATGCTCAACGGCATCGGCATCGCCTACTCCGGCGTCTCCTTCGTGATGGTCGTCGTGATGACCGCGTTCGAACTCTTCATCCAGGCTGTCCAGGCGTACGTGTTCGTCCTGCTGGCCTGCGTCTTCATCCAGGGCGCCGTCGCCGAGCACCACTGACGGCCCGCCCCCTCCATACCCCAAGTCGTCCGGTGGCCAACCCCCACCGGTCCGTGAAAGAGAAGGAAGAACTGGCATGTCCCAGATCCTCGCTGCCTCCGATGGCGTCACCGGCTCGCTCAGCTCCATCGGTTACGGCCTCGCCGCAATCGGCCCGGGTGTCGGCGTCGGCATCATCTTCGGTAACGGTACGCAGGCTCTTGCCCGTCAGCCCGAAGCGGCCGGCCTGATCCGCGCCAACCAGATCCTCGGTTTCGCGTTCTGTGAGGCGCTGGCCCTGATCGGCCTCGTCATGCCGTTCGTCTACTAAGACGAACCACGACCAGACCGACCGACGAAAGGCACTGATGTGAACCTCACCATGGTTCAGCTGGCGGCCGAGGGCAAGGAAAACCCCCTCATTCCGCCGTGGCCTGAGCTCGTCATCGGCCTCATCGCCTTCGTCATCGTCTTCGGCTTCCTCGCCAAGAAGCTCCTCCCGAACATCAACAAGGTTCTGGACGAGCGTCGCGAGGCCATCGAAGGCGGGATGGAGAAGGCCGAGGCCGCTCAGACCGAGGCCCAGAGCGTCCTTGAGCAGTACAAGGCGCAGCTCGCCGAGGCTCGCCACGAGGCTGCCCGCCTGCGCCAGGAGGCGACCGAGCAGGGCACCGCGCTCATCCAGGAGATGAGGGCGGAAGGCCAGCGGCAGCGTGAGGAGATCATCGCTGCCGGCCACGCCCAGATCGAGGCCGACCGCAAGGCCGCCGCGCACTCGCTCCGTCAGGACGTGGGCAAGCTGGCGACCGACCTGGCCGGCAAGCTGGTCGGCGAGTCCCTGGAGGACCACGCCCGCCAGAGCCGCACCATCGACCGTTTCCTCGGCGAGCTCGAGGAGAAGGCCGAGGCTGTCCGATGAACGGCGCGAGCCGCGAGGCACTGGCCACCGCACGCGAGCGTCTCGACGCACTGATGGACAACACGTCCGTCGACGCGGCGAAGCTCGGCGACGAGCTGGCCGCGGTCACCGCGCTGCTCGACCGAGAGGTCTCGCTGCGTCGGGTCCTGACCGACCCGGCGCAGGCCGGCGAGGCCAGGGCCGAGCTGGCCGGGCGCCTGCTCGGCGGCCAGGTGGGCGGCGAGACCGTCGACCTGGTGGGCGGCATGGTCCGCTCCCGCTGGTCGCAGTCCCGTGACCTGGTGGACTCGCTGGAGGAGCTGGCGAGCACCGCCGACCTCACCGCCGCGCAGCAGTCGGGCGCGCTGGACGACGTCGAGGACGAACTCTTCCGGTTCGGCCGCATCGTCGTCTCCAGCACCGAGCTGCGCGCCGCGCTCACCAGCCGGACCGCCACGGTCTCGGCCAAGGGCGAGCTGGTGCGCGGCCTGCTTGGCGGCAAGGCGAACCCGGTCACCGAGCGGCTCGTCGGTCGTCTGGTGACCCGGCCGCGTGGACGTAGCCTGGAAGCGGGCCTTGAGTCCCTGTCCAAGCTCGCCGCGGCACGCCGGGACCGGATGGTCGCCGTCGTCACCTCGGCGGTACCGCTGACCGACGTCCAGAAGCAGCGCCTCGGCGCGGCTCTGGCGAAGATCTACGGCCGCCAGATGCACCTGAACCTCGACGTGGACCCCGAGGTCCTCGGCGGGATCTCGGTGCGAGTCGGCGACGAGGTCATCGAAGGCACCATCGCGGAGCGCCTCGAAGAGGCGAACCGGCGGCTGGCGCGCTGACCTCACGGTCGGCACAGCAACTGAATTAGCAACACCAGCGGCCCGGTTGGGCCGTGCAGAAATTGCAGAAGATTCCTGGGGGTCGGCCCCCAGACCCCCTTAGAAACTTCGGGCCCAACAAGGAGAGCAGGGAACCCAGATGGCGGAGCTCACGATCCGGCCGGAGGAGATCCGGGACGCGCTGGAGACCTTTGTCCAGTCGTACCAGCCGGACGCGGCCTCGCGCGAGGAGGTCGGTACGGTCAGCGTTGCCGGTGACGGCATCGCGAAGGTCGAGGGTCTTCCCTCGGCCATGGCGAACGAGCTGCTGCGTTTCGAAGACGGAACGCTCGGTCTTGCCCTCAACCTCGAGGAGCGCGAGATCGGTGCGATCGTCCTCGGCGAGTTCAGCGGCATCGAAGAGGGCCAGCCGGTGCAGCGCACCGGTGAGGTGCTCTCGGTCGGCGTCGGCGAGGGTTACCTCGGCCGCGTCGTCGACCCGCTCGGCAACCCGATCGACGGCCTCGGCGAGATCGAGACCGACGGCCGCCGCGCCCTGGAGCTGCAGGCTCCCGGCGTAATGGTCCGTAAGTCGGTGCACGAGCCGATGGCCACCGGTTACAAGGCCGTCGACGCGATGGTGCCGATCGGCCGTGGCCAGCGTCAGCTGATCATCGGCGACCGCCAGACCGGCAAGACCGCTCTGGCCGTCGACACGATCATCAACCAGCGCGACAACTGGCGCTCGGGCGACCCGAAGAAGCAGGTCCGCTGCATCTACGTCGCCATCGGCCAGAAGGGCTCGACCATCGCCTCCGTGCGTGGCGCCCTGGAAGAGGCCGGCGCGCTGGAGTACACGACGATCGTCGCCGCTCCCGCGTCCGACCCGGCCGGCTTCAAGTACCTTGCCCCGTACACCGGTTCGGCCATCGGCCAGCACTGGATGTACGACGGCAAGCACGTCCTCATCATCTTCGACGACCTGTCGAAGCAGGCCGACGCCTACCGCGCCGTGTCGCTGCTGCTGCGCCGTCCGCCGGGCCGCGAGGCCTACCCGGGCGACGTCTTCTACCTGCACTCGCGTCTGCTCGAGCGCTGCGCGAAGCTGTCGGACGAGATGGGCGCCGGCTCGATGACCGGTCTGCCGATCGTCGAGACCAAGGCGAACGACGTGTCGGCGTTCATCCCGACCAACGTCATCTCCATCACCGACGGCCAGTGCTTCCTGGAGTCGGACCTGTTCAACGCCGGTCAGCGCCCCGCGCTGAACGTCGGTATCTCCGTCTCCCGAGTCGGTGGTTCCGCGCAGCACAAGGCGATGCGCCAGGTCTCCGGCCGACTGCGTGTCGACCTCGCCCAGTACCGCGAGCTGGAGGCGTTCGCCGCCTTCGGTTCCGACCTGGACGCCGCTTCCAAGGCCTCCCTTGAGCGCGGCAAGCGCATGGTCGAGCTGCTGAAGCAGCCGCAGTACTCGCCCTTCCCGGTCGAGGAGCAGGTCGTCTCCATCTGGGCCGGCACCACCGGCAAGATGGACGACGTCCCGGTCGAGGACATCCGCCGCTTCGAGGCCGAGCTGCTGGAGTACCTGCGCCGCGAGCGCAAGGAGCTCCTCACCTCGATCGCCGAGGGCGCGAAGATGTCGGACGACACCCTTCAGTCCGTGGCCGACGCCATCGCCGGCTTCAAGCGGCAGTTCGAGACCTCGGACGGCAAGCTTCTCGGCGACGACGCCCCGGTCAGCACCAGCAAGTGACGACGACGGAAGGGACCTGACTCATGGGAGCGCAGCTCCGGGTCTACAAGCGTCGCATCCGATCCGTCACCGCGACCAAGAAGATCACCAAGGCGATGGAGATGATCGCCGCCTCGCGCATCGTCAAGGCGCAGCGCCAGGTGGCGGCCTCCACGCCGTACGCGACCGAGCTCACCCGTGCGGTGACCGCGGTGGCGACCGGCTCCACCACCAGGCACCCGCTCACCACCGAGGCCGAGGCCCCGGCCCGCGCCGCGGTCCTGCTCATCACGAGCGACCGCGGTCTGGCCGGCGGCTACTCCTCCAACGCCATCAAGGCCGCGGAGCGGCTGACGGAGCGGCTGCGCGGCGAGGGCAAGGAGGTCGACACGTACATCGTCGGCCGCAAGGGTGTCGCCTACTACGGCTTCCGTGAGCGCAAGGTCTCACAGTCGTGGACCGGCTTCACCGACAGCCCCACGTACGCGGACGCCAAGCAGGTGGCCGCGCCGCTCATCGAAGCCGTCCAGACGGAGACGGCCGAGGGCGGTGCGGACGAACTGCACATCGTCTTCACGGAGTTCGTGTCGATGATGACGCAGATGCCGGTCGACAACCGGATGCTGCCGTTGTCGCTGGAGAAGGCTCAGGAAGAGACGGGCACGAAGGACCAGATCCTTCCGCTCTTCGACTTCGAGCCGTCGGCGGAGGACGTCCTCGACGCCCTGCTGCCGCGCTACGTCGAAAGCCGCATCTACAACGCGCTGCTGCAGTCGGCCGCTTCTGAGCACGCCGCCCGCCGCCGCGCGATGAAGTCGGCCACCGACAACGCCGGAGAGCTCATCAAGAGCCTTTCCCGGCTTGCCAACGCGGCCCGCCAGGCCGAAATCACCCAGGAAATCAGCGAGATCGTCGGTGGCTCCAGTGCGCTGGCCGACGCGACCGCGGGGAGTGACAAGTAATGACGACCACTGTTGAGACGGCCGTTGCCACGGGCCGCGTCGCCCGGGTCATCGGCCCGGTCGTCGACGTGGAGTTCCCCGTCGACGCGATGCCGGAGATCTACAACGCGCTGCACGTCCAGGTGGCCGACCCGGCCGAGGACGGCAAGCTCAAGACGCTGACGCTCGAAGTCGCCCAGCACCTGGGTGACGGCATCGTCCGCGCGATCTCGATGCAGCCCACCGACGGTCTGGTCCGCCAGGCCCCGGTGACCGACACGGGCGACGGCATCACGGTGCCGGTCGGCGACTTCACCAAGGGCAAGGTGTTCAACACCCTCGGCGAGGTGCTGAACAAGCCCGAGGAGAACGCCAACATCGGCGAGCGCTGGCCGATCCACCGCAAGGCGCCCAACTTCGACCAGCTCGAGTCCAAGACCGAGATGTTCGAGACCGGCGTCAAGGTCATCGACCTTCTCACCCCGTACGTCAAGGGTGGAAAGATCGGCCTGTTCGGTGGTGCCGGTGTCGGCAAGACCGTCCTCATCCAGGAAATGATCTACCGCGTGGCCAACAACCACGACGGTGTGTCGGTGTTCGCCGGTGTCGGCGAGCGCACCCGTGAGGGCAACGACCTCATCGAGGAAATGCAGGACTCGGGCGTCATCGACAAGACCGCCCTGGTCTTCGGTCAGATGGACGAGCCGCCGGGCACGCGTCTGCGCGTCGCCCTGGCCGGTCTGACGATGGCGGAGTACTTCCGTGACGTCCAGAAGCAGGACGTCCTCTTCTTCATCGACAACATCTTCCGGTACACCCAGGCGGGTTCCGAGGTGTCGACCCTGCTCGGCCGTATGCCCTCCGCGGTGGGTTACCAGCCGAACCTGGCCGACGAGATGGGTCTCCTCCAGGAGCGCATCACCTCGACCCGTGGTCACTCGATCACCTCGATGCAGGCGATCTACGTCCCCGCGGACGACCTGACCGACCCGGCTCCGGCCACCACGTTCGCCCACCTGGACGCGACGACGGTTCTCTCCCGTCCGATCTCCGAGAAGGGCATCTACCCGGCCGTGGACCCGCTGGACTCCACGTCCCGGATCCTGGACCCGCGCTACATCGCGCAGGAGCACTACGACGCCGCCATGCGCGTCAAGACGATCCTGCAGAAGTACAAGGACCTCCAGGACATCATCGCCATCCTCGGCATCGACGAGCTCGGCGAAGAGGACAAGCTGGTCGTGCACCGCGCCCGCCGCGTGGAGCGCTTCCTGTCGCAGAACACGCACGTCGCCAAGCAGTTCACCGGCGTCGACGGTTCGGACGTTCCGCTGGAAGAGTCGATCACGGCGTTCAACCAGATCTGCGACGGCGAGTACGACCACTTCCCCGAGCAGGCGTTCTTCATGTGCGGTGGCCTGGAAGACCTCAAGGCCAACGCCAAGGAGCTGGGCGTCTCCTGACTCGTCCGACTCCTGGGGCCCAGCTCCCGGGAGTCGCGAGGCCTGTGTGTTTGGCGGAGAGGGGCGGGTGCGTCCTGCCCCTCTCCGTATCGCCCACTGAGAACTGACTAGAATTGTCCCAACACCCGGCCGAACCGCCGGGTGGTGACCCGAGGAGCCAACCATGGCTACTGAGCTGCACGTCGAGCTCGTCGCCGCGGACCGCAGCGTGTGGTCCGGCGAGGCCACCCTGGTCGTCGCGCGCACCACGTCCGGCGACATCGGCGTCATGCCCGGTCACCAGCCGCTCCTTGGTGTGCTGGAGTCGGGCCCGGTGACGATCCGTACGAGCGAGGGCAGCACCGTCGTCGCGGCGGTGCACGGTGGATTCGTCTCCTTCGCCGACAACAAGCTGTCGCTGCTCGCGGAGATCGCCGAGCTGGCGGACGAGATCGACGTCCAGCGTGCCGAGCGTGCGCTGGAGAGTGCGAAGTCGGAGTCGGACGCCGCCGCCGAGCGGCGCGCCGATGTACGGCTGCGCGCGGTGGCGGTGCGCTAGCACCCCGCCGACGTTTTCCCTCAGCCGCGGCACGGTCCGGAATTTACCGGAGCCGGTCGCGGCTGAGGCGATGCAGGCAGATTTTTCCGTTGCTGGATTACTGGTTGAGCGAGGAGGTCGGTGTAGATGACTCTCGCTCTGCTTGTGTGTGGCCTGGTCGTCGCGCTGGTACTGGTGGGACTCTTCGTCTTCGGTCTGCGCCGGCGGCTGATCCAGCGCTCCGGGGGAACGTTCGACTGCAGTCTGCGCTGGAACCTTCCGGAGACGCCGGACACCAGCGGCAAGGGCTGGGTGTACGGGGTGGCCCGCTACAACGGCGACCGGATCGAGTGGTTCCGCGTCTTCTCCTACGCGTTGAGACCGCGCCGCGTTCTGGAGCGTTCGGCCATTGACGTCGTGTCGCGCCGGCTGCCCGAGGGCGAGGAGGAACTCGCCCTTCTCTCGGACGCGATCATCCTCGGCTGTACGCATCGGGGTACGCGGCTTGAGCTGGCGATGAGCGAGGACGCGCTGACGGGTTTCCTGGCGTGGCTGGAGGCGGCGCCGCCGGGCCAACGGGTGAACGTGGCCTAGCATCCGGCGCCGGACGGCACCGATGCAGTTGGGGGCGCGGGGAACCGCGCGAGCAACCACGCACGGTCCGCAGTCGATCGACGGCAGATGCAGCTCCTCCGGCGTTTGAGGAGCGGGGGTTCGGGGTCAGAGCCCCCAGAAGGCGGGGGACGGGCCCGCCTTCCAGGAGCCTGGTCAGTTCAGGCCGGAGGACATGGCCGAGAGCAGCTCACCGTTGGACGTGTCGCCGCTGAACTCCCAGAAGAACGCACCCCGCAGGCCCTGGTTCTTCACGTACGTCATCTTTCCGGCGATCGTCGACGGCGTGTCGTAGCTCCACCAGTTGGTGCCGCAGTGCGCGTACGCCGTGCCCGCGACGGTGCCCGTCACGGGGCAGGCGCTCTTGAGGACCTTGTAGTCCTCTATGCCTTGTTCGTAGGTGCCGGGGGCCGGGCCGGTCGCCGTGCCTCCCGGGGCGTCCTGCGTGACGCCCGTCCAGCCCCGGCCGTAGAAGCCGATGCCCAGATTGAGCTTGCTCGCCGGGACACCCTTGGACTTGTACTTCTGAATCGCCGCATCGGTGTTGAAGCCCGCGATCGGGATGCCGTTGTACGAGGTGAGCGGGGAGTGCGGGGCGGTGGGGCCTTGCGCGGCCCACGCGCCGAAGAAGTCGTACGTCATCACGTTGTACCAGTCGACGTACTGCGCCGCGCCCCCGTAGTCGGCCGCGTCCATCTTGCCGCCCGCCGAGCCGTCGGCGGTCACGGCGGCCGTGACCAGCTCCGAGCTGCCGAACTTCGAACGCAGCGCGGCCAGCAGGTTCTTCAGGGCCGCGGGCCCGCTGGTGTCGCAGGACAGTCCGCAGGCGTTGGGGTACTCCCAGTCGATGTCGATGCCGTCGAACACATCGGCCCAGCGCGGGTCCTTGACCAGCGAGTAGCAGGAGTTCGCGAACGCCGTCGGATTCGCGGCGGCCGCGCCGAAGCCACCGGACCAGGTCCAGCCGCCGAAGGACCAGAGGATCTTGATCCCCGGGTACTTCTTCTTCAGCTCGCGCAGTTGGTTGATGTTGCCCGCGACCGGCTGGTCCCAGGTGTCGGCCGTGCCGTCCACGCTCGACGACGCGTCGTACGTCTTCTGGTAGTCGGCGTACGCGTCACCGATGGCACACTGGCCGTTGGTGACGTTGCCGAACGCGTAGTTGATGTGGGTCAGCTTGCTCGCCGAACCCGAGGTGACGATGTTCTTCACCTGGTAGTTGCGCTGGTAGACGCCCCAGTCGGTGAAGTACCCGAGCCGCACCTTGTCGCCGCCGGGGCCGGGGCCGCCCCCACCGCCGGTGGTGGTCACCGTGACCGAGCCCGAGAAAGGGCCCGTCTGGTCGGCGGTGTCGCGCGCGGTCACGCTGTAGGTGTACGTGGTGCCCGCGGTCAGGCCGGAGTCGGTGTAGCTCGTACCGGTGACGGTCGCGATCTTCGCCGCGCCCCGGTACACGTCGTAGTTCTTGACGCCCTTGTCGTCGGTCGCGGCCTGCCAGGACAACGTCACCCCGGTGTCGGTGACGTTGCCCGCGGTCAGCGCGCCGGGGGCTGACGGCGGGTTGTCGCCGGGGGCAGAACCGCCGTCGCAGGAGCCGCCGTTGAGCTTGCAGCCCGAGGGGGCCCCGGAGCCCGCGCCGTTGAATCCGAAGCTCACACTGGCGCCGGGGGCCAGGGTGCCGTTGTACGACTTGT
The DNA here is from genome assembly GCF_036231355.1 of Streptomyces sp. NBC_01431. NCBI lineage: Bacteria > Bacillati > Actinomycetota > Actinomycetes > Kitasatosporales > Streptomycetaceae > Streptomyces > Streptomyces sp. NBC_01431. Next base: position 2,719,255 of record NZ_CP109496.1, on the reverse strand, counting down.
TCTTGGCGGTCCAGTGCGTTCCGGAGCTGGTGACGTCCGCGTCCCAGGCCGAGGTCACGGACGTACCCGAGGGGTAGTCCCACTCCACGGTCCAGGAACTCAGCGTGGTGGTGCCGGTGTTCTTGATGGTCCAGCCGGCCCCGAATCCGGTGCCCCAGTCCGAGGACTTGGCATAGGTGGCGGTCGCCGAGGCGGCCGCCTGGGCGGGGGAGGCCAGACCGATCAGTGCGGCCAGGGGGAGGGTGAGTGCGGTCAGTGCCGCTGCGGCTCGTGATCTGAAGCGCGTACGGGTACGACATGCGGTACTCAAGGCTGCTCCCGAATGGTGCGACGGTGGTGGGGGTGGAACCCTGCTCCGTCCGGGTGGGCGTGCCTTGGAGCGCCAGGGATGGCATGCCCACCACAGCAGTGTGCGGTGAGCGTAGAAAGGTCTGGACCAACCGTCAAGAGGTCCAGACCTGCGACGGAAAGCCTCCTCAGATCCCCAACTCCTGAGCCAGTACGGCCGCTTGGACCCGGCTGCGCAGCTCCAGCTTTCCCAGCAGCCTGCTGACGTGGGTCTTCACGGTGGCCTCCGCCATGTCGAGGCGTACCGCGATCTCCGCGTTCGACAGGCCGCGGCCCAGGGACGAGAGCACCTCGCCCTCGCGCCGGGTCAGGGTGTCGAGCGCCGCCGGGCGCTGCCGGACGGCGCGCCGCGGCACCGCGGCGAACTCCGCGATCAGGCGCCGGGTGACGGCCGGGGCGATCAGGCCCTCGCCGCGCGCCACCGTGCGCACCGCCTCGATCAGGTCCCTCGCCTCCGTGTTCTTGAGCAGAAACCCCGCCGCGCCCGCGCGCAGCGCCCCGAACACGTACTCGTCCAGGTCGAACGTGGTCAGGACCAGCACGTCGGCGAGGCCCTCGCCGACCACGATCTCGGTCGCCGAGACCCCGTCCAGCTTCGGCATCTGGACGTCCATCACCACCAGGTCGGGCCGCAGTTCGCGAGCCAGCGCCACCGCCCGCTCGCCGTCCGCCGCTTCCCCGGCCACCTCGATGTCCGGGGCACTGGAGAGGATCAGGACCAGGCCCGCCCGTACCGCCGACTGGTCCTCCGCGACCAGAACCCGGATCGTCATGGGAGCAACTTCCTTTCCTCGGCGGGCAGTTGGGCCCGAACCAGCCAGATCCTGGTGTCGTCCGGCGCCGTCCCGGGGCCCGCGGCGAAGGTCCCGTCGAGCAGTTCGACCCGCTCGCGCATCCCGACCAGGCCGGCGCCGGACCCCGGTGCGCGCGGGCCCGGCCGCTGGTCGTACGGGCTGGTGACGCACACGGTGAGCAATTCGTCGGCGCGCGTGACGGCGACCTCGACCGTGCCCGGTGCCGCGTGCTTGAGCGCGTTGGTGAGGGACTCCTGCACGATCCGGTACGCCGCCAGCTCCACCGGCGCGGGCAGCGGGGTGCCGTCCGGACGCCGGTCGTCGAGAGTGAAGCCGAGCCCGCTGGCGGCCCCGTTGGCGCGGGCCTGGGCGAGCAGTGCTTCCAGGCCCGCGAGGGTGGGCGCGGCGGCTGGCTCCTCGCGCCCGCTGGTGTCGCGCAGCAGCCCGATGAGCCGGCGCATCTCGGCGAGCCCGTCCACGCTGTTCTCACGGATGACCGACAGGGCCTGCTTCGTGGTCGCCGGGTCGTCCAGGGAGAGCGCGGCCGTGGAGTGGATGGCGATCGCCGAGAGGTGGTTGGCCACCATGTCGTGCAGTTCGCGGGCCATCCGGGCGCGCTCGGCGAGCACGGCCTGGCCGCGGTCCAGCTCGGCGAGCAGCGCGGTCTGCTCGGCACGCAGCCACGCACTCTCGGCGGCCTCCCGGTGATTGCGCACCAGGGCCCCGGTGGTGGCGGGCGCGAAGGAGATCACACCGGTCATCACGCCGATGACCAGCGCGTCCGGCGTGTGGAACCAGGCGTAGAACCCGATCGTCGCGCCGACCGTGATCAGCCCGGTGGTGACCGGGATGCGGCGGGCGGCGGCGGGGGAGCCGTACAGGACAGCCGCGTACACGATGTCGGTGAACATCACGACCGTGGCCAGGCTGCCCAGCGTGCACTGGTCCGCGATCAGCACGCAGGTACCCGCGACCAGCGCGGTCTGCGGGGCGGTGCGGCGCAGCAGTTCGAGGCCCGCCATCAGGAGCAGCGGCACGAGCACCCAGGCGCCGGACAGCGGACGGCCGCCCTGGGTGTGCAGTCCCACGGCCCACAGGACGAGCCCGCCGAGCAGTCCGGCGCAGGCTATGAGGGCGTCGTCGCGGTGGGGGCGGGAGAACCAGGTCACGCCCCCATCCAACACGGCCGCCGCAGCCGTGGCCTCAACGCATGGGCCGATGCGCCGCTACATCGAAGGATGCAGTCGCCTTTCGTCACCGGCGACGACGAACGGGCGGCGGACGCGGGCGAGTCTGGAGGAAGACGGAAGGAGACAACGTGATCGTCACGCTGGTCATCGCCTGCGAAGTCGGCTTCTGGGTCCTGCTGGCCGTGGGTCTCGCGCTGCGCTACCTCGCGAAGATGCGAAGGACGAGCGTGGCGGTGCTCCTGTGCGAGCCGCTCCTGGAGGTGGTGCTGCTGGTGGTCAGTGCCCTCGACCTGAAGAACGGCGCCCAGCCGGACTGGAAGCACGGCCTGGCCGCCGTCTACATCGGCTTCTCGGCGGGGATGGGCCCCTACCTGGTGACCCGCGCCGACGCCTGGGTCGCCTACCGCTTCGCGGGCGGCCCGCGGCCCGCCAAGGCGCCCGCGGGCGGCAGCGCCAGGACCGCGTACGAATGGAGGACGGCGGGCCGCTTCACCGTCGCCGCGCTGCTCGCGATCGGCCTGCTCCAGGCCGCGATCTGGTACGTCGGCGGAGACGGCGGCACCGACTCGTTGCGGATGTGGCAGCAGAGGATGGTGTGGGTGATCGGGATCAACGTGATCATCGCGCTGAGCTACACGCTGTTCCCGAAGAAGGCGGCACCGCACAGCTCCCGGCCCTCGCTGCTCGACCGGCTCCTGAAACCGGCCTCCGACCGCTCCGGGGCGGACACAGCCAAGGACCGTACGCTGACCAGGCGGTAGCGGTACGAGCGAGGGAGTGGCGGATGAGCGGGCCGAGCCGTCCCGGAGACGTCCTGGTCGTCGATGACGACGACGCGGTGCGCCGGTCGCTCGACCGGGGCCTCAGGCTCAGCGGCTTCCGGGTCCGCACCGCCGACAGCGGGCGGGCCGCGCTCGCCGCGATCGAACTGAGCCCGCCCGATGTGCTCGTCCTGGATGTGTCCATGCCCGGCATGAGCGGCATCGAGGTGTGCACGGCGCTGCGGGCGGCCGGACACGACCTGCCCGTCCTGATGCTGTCGGCGCTCGACGAGACCGCCGACCGGATCGCCGGGCTCCAGGCGGGCGGCGACGACTACCTCGTCAAGCCCTTCGCCCTCCAGGAGCTGGTCCTGCGGCTGCACGCCCTGCTGCGCCGGCGCCCGCCGACCGAGCACGACGTGGTCCGCGCCTGCGGCCTCGTCATCGACCCGGCGGCCCGCACCGCCGAGCGCGAGGGCCGCCCGCTGGACCTGACCCGCCGCGAGTACGAACTCCTCGAAGTCCTCGCCCGCAACGCCGGCCTCGTGCTGACCCGCGACCAACTGCTCGAACGGGTCTGGGGGTACGACTTCGACGTGCGCACCGACGCCGTGGACACCTTCGTCAGCTATCTGCGCCGCAAACTGGAGGCCGGCGGGGCGCCCCGGCTCGTCCACACCGTGCGCGGTGTCGGCTTCGTCCTGCGGGAGCGGCCGTGAAGCTCTCCACCCGGATCGCCCTGGCCGTCGGCGTCACCGTGCCGCTGCTCGTGATCGCCTGCGGCTGGCTGCTGCTCGCCCTGGTCACCCGCGATCTGCACCGCGAGGAGGACAGCCACCTGCGGACCCGGGCCGCCGCGATCGCCCAGGACGCCCGCACCCTGCTGAGGGCCGCCGCCAACAACCAGCCGACCGCCGAGGAGAACCGCCAGCGCAGGCTCTTCAACTCCGCGCTCGACGTCGGCGTACGGCTCATCGGCCCCGACGGCACGTTCAGCGGCGGCCCGCAGCCCGACGCCTCGGTAGCGCTGCCCGCCCCCGGCAAGCAGCCGGTGACCGTCCGCGGCGCGGGCCGCAGCTGGCGGGCGTACGCACTGCCGGTCGAGGGGGCGCAGGTCTCCGGCACGCTGTGGGTGTTCTCGCCGGACGCCGCGAGCCGCGCCCAGCTCACCCTGGTCCGCAACCGCATCGTCACCACCGCGCTGCTCGCCGCCCCGCTGTCCGCGCTGCTCGCCTGGGCCATCGCGAGCAGCGCGACCCGCCCACTGCGCCGGCTGCGCCGCGCGGCGGCCGGGCTCGACCCCCGGACGACGGCGGTGCGCCTCGAACACCGGCGGACCCGCGTCGCCGAGGTGGACGACCTGGCCGCCACCTTGCAGACGGTGCTCGCCCGCTACGACGAACAGGCCGCCCGCACCGCGCAGGCGCTGGACACTGCCCGGTCCTTCTCCGCGGCCGCCTCGCACGAACTGCGCAACCCGCTGATGAGCATGGGCACCAACCTCGACGTCCTGGCCCACCCCGACCTGCCCGAGGGCGACCGGGCCGAGGTCGTGGAGGACCTGCGTCGCGAGCACTCGCGTCTGCTCGGCATGCTGGTCGCGCTGCGTGAACTGGGGCGCGGCGACCTCGTGGAGGCCGACGCGTTCCGGGTGCTCGACGTGGCGGAGGTCGCCGACGCCGCCGTCGCCGAGGCCCGTCGGCGCGCCCCGGACGCCGCGATCACGCTGCACGCGGAGCCCGCGCCGGTGTACGGCTGGGAGCCCGGCGTGCGGATCCTGCTCGACAACCTCCTCGGCAACGCGCTGGCCCACGGCAGGGACGAGGCGGGCCGGGCCGAGATCGCGGTGGCCGTCGGCGCGGGCGGCGGACAGGTGCTGATCACCGTCGACGACCGGGGCCCCGGCATCGCGCCCGCCGACCGCCAGGAGGTGTTCCGCCGCTTCCACCGCGGTCCCGCCAGCACGGGCTCTGGGCTCGGCCTGACCCTGGTGGCCCAGCAGGCGGCGCTGCACGGGGGGAGCGTCGAACTCGGCGAGGCGCCGGGCGGCCGGGGCACCCGGTGCACGGTGCGGCTGCCGGGCCAGGACCCGGCCCGGGAGGGCGAACTGCCCTCGCGACGGGACTGGTTGACGGTCACCGCCGAGCGATCACAGAGTTCCCACAAAGAGCCTTCCTAGCCTCCGGGGCGTACACCAGCCCACACTTCCGGGAGGCAGTAGCCATGAACCACCCGATCTCGAACCGCGGCCGCAGGGTCGCCGCGGCCGCGCTCGCCGCGGCGGCCGTGCTGACCGTCACCGCGCCCAGCGCCTTCGCGGACTCCACGCCCTCGAAGACCGCCGCGTCCGCGCCCACGACCGACGGCGCCAAGGGCATCTGCAAGCGCGAGCCCAAGACCGAGGCGCGCATCGAGCGCGCCCTGAACCGGCTGGACGGGGGCGCGACCACGCTGGGTTCGGTGGCCCGGCTCCAGCAGCGCGTGGACAACGCCAAGAAGGAGGGCCACACCGCCATCGCCACCTACCTCGACCACAAACTCTCGTACCGCAAGAGCCTGGTGACGACCCTTCAGCAGCGCCAGAAGGACCTCAAGGACGTGGCCACCTGGTGCACGGCCAACAACAACGGGAAGAAGTGATGCGGGTCCGCCGGGTGCTGCCCGGTGTGGCGGCCGTGGCCCTGGCGGGCGTGCTCGTCACGGGCTGCGGCCACCCGCACCCGCAGTCCGGGACGTCGTCGTCGGGCAGCGAGCAGCAGATGGAGAAGAAGGTGAGCGACGCGGAGTCGGCGGCGGCCGCGGCCGACGCGGACGCAAAGTCGGACCAGTAACCCGCCCGCCCCCTACACGCCCCCTACACGGCCCCTGCCCTGTCAGGGGCGCGGGGAACGGCGCGAGAAGCGAGCACGGTCCGCGGTCGACAGGGGGGTCAGGGGCGCGGGGAACCGCGCAAAGGGCCCCGGGGAACCACGCCCCGCACGCACCACCCCCCGAGCCCTACCTCTCGCCCCCCGGCACCCACAGCACGTCTCCGACCTCCTTGTTGGCCGTGCGGGCCAGGATGAACAGGAGGTCGGAGAGGCGGTTCAGATACGTCGCCGTCAGCGCGTTCATGACGTCGCCGTGCGCCTCAAGAGCCGCCCACGTCGAACGCTCCGCGCGGCGCACCACCGTGCACGCCTGGTGCAGCAGGGCCGCGCCCGGGGTGCCGCCCGGCAGGATGAAGCTGCGGAGCTTGTCCAGGTCCTCAAGGAAGCGGTCGCAGTCCGCCTCCAGCTTGTCGACGTAGGACTGCTCCACCCGCAGCGGCGGGTACTCCGGGTTCTCGGCGACCGGCGTGGCGAGGTCCGCACCCACGTCGAACAGGTCGTTCTGGACCCGGACGAGCACCTTCACGACCTCCTCGGGCAGCTGCCCGAGCGCGATGGCCGTACCGATGACGGCATTGGCCTCATTGGCGTCGGCGTACGCCGAGATCCGCAGATCGGTCTTGGCGGTCCGGCTCATGTCGCCGAGGGCCGTCGTGCCCTGGTCGCCGGTTCGGGTGTAGATGCGCGTCAGATTGACCATGCGGCCAGAGTAGTTACGCCCCGGCCGTCCGGAAGACGCGTGTGCCCACCGTCACGGCGAGTGCCGCGAAACCGAGGGCCACCGCGGCCCCGTACAGCATGGTGGCGCCGGCGTACGAGCCGAGATAGGCCGCGCGCACCGCGTCCACCAGATAGCGCAGCGGCATCACGTGCGACAGCGCGTTCAGCCAGCCGGGCGCGAGCGTCATGGGCAGCATCAGTCCGGACAGCAGCATCGACGGCATCGCGATCGCGTTGATCGCCGGACCGAACCCCTGCGGCGTGGTCACCTTCATGGCCAGGGCGTACGAGAGCGACGCGAGGGACACCGTGAGCAGCGCCACGAAGGCGAAGCCGATGAGGATGCCGGCCAGCGGCGCGCGCAGACCCATCACCAGCGCGGCGATCACGAGCAGTACTGCCTGGAAGACGAACAGCGCGGCATCCCGCAGGATCCTGCCGAGCAGCAGGGCCAGCCGCGAGACGGGGGTGACGCGCATGCGCTCCACGACGCCCCAGCCGTTCTCGATGATGATCGAGAATCCGGTGAACGAGGCTCCGAACAGGGCGAGTTGGAGCAATAGGCCGGGCACCAGGACCTGCCAGGAACTGCCGTGCGGGGACAGTGGCATGCCGGTCAGGAGCGGGCCGAAGAAGACCAGGTAGAGCAGGGGCATCAGGACGCCGAAGAGGATCTGGAACTTCGAGCGCAGGGTCGCGCGGGCGTACCGGCCGAAGATCAGCGCGGTGTCGGACAGGAGCGGGGAGGCGGTCATGGGGGGTCCTAGACGGCTACGGGGGTGGATTCCTGCGGCGCGGCGCGGCGCCCGGTGATGGCGAGGAAGGCGTCCTGGAGCGAGGCGCCGGGGTCGCCCGCGTACCGGGTCTTGAGGTCGGCCGGGGTGCCCTCGGCGACGATCACGCCCTTGTCGACGACGACCAGGCGGTCGGCGAGGGCGTCGGCCTCGTCCAGGTAGTGGGTGGTGAGGAAGACGGTGGTGCCGTGGTCCGCGCGGATGCGCCGCACCAGGTCCCACAGATCGGCCCGGCTGCCGGGGTCCAGGCCGGTGGTCGGCTCGTCCAGGAAGAGCACCTTGGGCCGGTGGGTGAGGCCCAGCGCGATGTCGAGTCGGCGCCGCTGGCCGCCGGAGAGCGTCGCCGTCCTGCGTTCGAGCAGCTCGCTCAACCCCAGGTCGGCCGCCAACTCCTCGGCGCGCAGGCCGGCTTGGGGTTTGCTGAGCCGGTAGAGACGGCCCTGGGTGACCAGCTCTTCGCGTACGGAGATGTGCGGGTCGACGCCGCCGGACTGGGCCACGTAGCCGCAGGCCCGGCGGACCCCGGCGGGGTCGCGCAGCAGATCGCAGCCGGCCACGGTCGCGGCGCCGCCGGTCGGCGGGAGCAGGGTGGTGAGCATCCGCAGGGTGGTGGTCTTCCCCGCCCCGTTGGGGCCGAGGAAGCCGAGGATCTCACCGGGCCGCACCGTCAGGTCGATGCCGCGCACGGCTTCGACGGGGCCGCCCTTGCTCTGGAAGGTCCGGGCGAGCCCGGCGGTACTGATGATTGCCATGACCCCAGAAAAACAGAGTCTCTTAAATTTTGCAATGGACCCAAAATTTAAGGGGATGCAGGCGGTCGCCTAGGCTGGCGGCATGGCAGAAGGGCTCAGGGAGCGGAAGAAGCGCGAGACCAGGCAGCGGATCTCGGACCTGGCCACCGGGCTCTTCATGGAGCGCGGGTTCGAGGCGGTGACCATCGCCGAGATCGCCGAGGCGGCGGACGTGTCGGTCAACACGGTCTACAACTACTTCCCGGCGAAGGAGGACCTCTTCCTGGACCGCGCCAAGGGTGTGGTGGACCGGCTCGCGCGCTGGGTGCGGGGCCGCGACGCGGGGGAGTCGGCCGCCGAGGCGGTCCTGCGCGAGCTGCGCGCCGAGGTCGAGGCGGTCTCGCCGCGGGTGGGGCTGATGGACGGGTACAGCCGGTTCATGGCCGTCATCAACGAGTCCCCCACGCTCAAGGCAAGGCTGTGGGCGCTGGGCCAGGAGGTCCTGGAAAACCTGGACACGGCCCTGCGCGAGGAGGTCGGCGCCCGCCCCGAGGAGGCGCTGCCCTCCCTGGTCGCGGGTCAGATCAACTGGGTCCATCAGACGGTCATGGCCGTCATCAGCCGCGAGATGATGGCCGGCCGCGACCCGAAGGCGGTCTCCCGTGAGGTGCTCGTCCTGATCGACGAGATGGAGGGGCTGCTGGGGGACAAGGTGCTCAACTACGCCGCACGGGGCGCACGCTGAGACCCACCTCACGCCGTCCGGTGTGATGTCCGTCATCTGAGACGTGACGCGCATCTCTAAGGGCTCCCAGAAGGCCGCCCGGCCGATAGCCTCCGCCAAGAAGGCTTGGGTGGAAACCTGTTGGAGGGAAGTGTCGTGGCCAGGAAGCTCGCCGTCATCGGAGCCGGACTCATGGGGTCCGGTATCGCGCAGGTCTCCGCTCAGGCGGGCTGGGACGTGGTGCTCCGCGACGTCACCGACGAAGCTCTCAGCCGGGGCACCGACGGCATCAAAGCCTCGTACGACAGGTTCGTGAGCAAGGGCAAGCTGGCCGCCGAGGACGCCGAGGCCGCGCTCGCCCGCATCACGACGACCACCGATCTGGACGCCGCCGCGGACGCCGACATCGTCGTCGAGGCCGTCTTCGAGAAGCTGGAGGTCAAGCACGAGATCTTCCGCACGCTCGACAAGATCGTGCGCGCGGACACCGTGCTCGCCTCCAACACCTCCGCCATCCCCATCACCAAGATCGCAGCGGCCACCGAGCACCCCGAGCGGGTCGTCGGCGTCCACTTCTTCTCGCCGGTGCCGATGATGCAGCTGTGCGAGCTGGTCCGCGGCTACAAGACCAGCGACGAAACCCTCGCCGCGGCACGGGAGTTCGCCGAGTCGGTCGGCAAGACCTGCATCGTCGTCAACCGCGACGTGGCCGGCTTCGTCACCACCCGCCTCATCTCGGCGCTCGTGGTCGAGGCGGCCAAGCTCTACGAGTCGGGCGTGGCCAGCGCCGAGGACATCGACCTCGCCTGCAAGCTGGGCTTCGGCCACGCGATGGGGCCGCTCGCCACCGCAGACCTCACCGGTGTCGACATCCTGCTGCACGCCACCAGCAACATCTACACGGAGTCCCAGGACGAGAAGTTCGCCCCGCCGGAGCTGATGCGCCGGATGGTGGACGCGGGTGACATCGGCCGCAAGAGCGGGCAGGGCTTCTACAAGCACTGAAAGCCGCCCGCTTTTCCGGGCGTTCACCCCAAGGGGTGAATTGGGTATCGGTTCGCTCACGGGCGGCAACTTCTGTGGCCGTGGGGCAGTCAGTTGATGAGTCGGTTGTCGTAAAGCCAGAAACGAGAAGCACTCCCGGGAGCGCATATGCACATCAGGGGCGACCACGTCGAGCTGGTCGTCGGGGGCCGCCTCGACGTCCGCAGCGCCGCGGACGCCCGTACGGCCCTGCACTCGGCGGTCGATGACGGGGTCGGCGACCTCGTCCTCGACCTCACCGAACTGGACTCGTGGGACGCCACCGGACTCGGCGTGATCATGGGGGCCCACCGCCGGGCCGGGCGGTGCGGACGACGCCTGGTGCTGCGCGGCGTGCCGCCCCAGATGCAGCGCCTCCTGGTCGCCACGCGGCTGCACCGGATCCTGGCGATCGAGGGCGGCATCGTCGCGGACGCGCTCCCGCGGGTGTAGCCCCGCGGGTGTCGGCGGGCGGCGGCGCGGGAAGGAAACGGACTCCGCGCCCAATTCTCACGAGACTGTGACGTCTTGGGCGGGGCGGCACCCCGCCTGTTCGTAGATACTGTGCGGAGGTCTAGGGTTCGGCTTCCCGCCGATCGACGAACCCACACGGCGGGCACCGGACCAGAAGCGACAGCGAAGAGCGAAGTGCGTAAGGGCCGGGCGGGGCCAATCCTTACGCACCACGCATCTGGGGGGCTTTCACCATGGACCCGATGAACCGGGGACCGGAAGAGTTCAGCCATGCCGACGACACCGTCGGCAGTGCGGGCGCACACGCGGAACCGGGTGCCGGGCCGCAGCGTCCGCCGCGCGACAGAGAACCCGCCACAGCCGAGTTCCCCGGGCGCTCGGCCGCACTGGCCCGCACCGTCCAGCTCGTCTCCGGCGACTTCCTGCTGACCGTCAATCCGGTGGACGGCAGCGAGATCGAGAACTGCCCGCCGGGCGACATACCGGGTCGGCCCGCGCGGCTCACCGCCGCCGAGCGCGCCGAGACCGAGCGCGCCGGCCGGCCGCCGCTCCCGGCCGGTCACCTGGCCACCGCGCCCGCGCTGCTCGAGCGGCGCGACGAACGCGCCCGGCTCGTCCGACTCCTGGGCCGCGGCCGCTCCGTGCGGCTCACCGGACCCGCGGGCTCCGGACGCAGCGCCCTGCTCGACGCCGTCGCCGCGGACTGCGCGGAGCTCGCCCCCGATGGGGTCGTACGCCTGTGTGGCCACCGGCGCAGCCCGTCCGAGCTCCTGCACGAGCTCTACGCCACGGTGTTCCGCACCTCCCTGCACCGGCTCGACCGGACCACGCTGCACGAACGGGTCCGCCAGATCGGCGCCATCGTCGTTCTGGACGACCTCGAATTCGGCGGGGCCACCCTCGAAGAGCTCCTCAGGGCCACCCCCGAGTGCGCCTACCTCCTCGCCACCACCCCCGACGTGCAGGCCCCGCACTCCGAATCGCACGTCGAAGAGGTCTTCCTGTCCGGCCTCGGACGCAGCGCCTCGCTCGAACTCCTGGAGCTGGCGGTCGACCGGGCGCTGACCGACGAGGAGGCCAACTGGGCGGGCGACCTCTGGTTCGAGTCCGAGGGCCTGCCGCTGCGCTTCGTCCAGGCCGGGGCGCTGCTGCGCCAGCGCGACCAGCTGCGCGGCGAGCCCAACTCCCTTGACGCGTACGGCTTTCCGCTGGAAGGGGCCGCCGAGGCCTCGGTGTTCTCGGGCGAGGGACGGGAGATACCGCTGCCCACGCTCGGCGAGGGCGCGGCCCCGGCCGCACTGCTCGCCTCCCGGCTGAGCGAGGCCGCCCGTGCCACGCTGCGGTTCGCCGTGGCGCTCGGCGGCGAGGTGCCGAACCAGGCCCACCTGCCCGCCCTGGTCGGCGACACCCACGCTGACGCCGCCCTCGGTGAACTCCTCGACAGCGGGCTCCTGTCCCCGGTCGGTGCCCGATACCGGCTGGCCGCGGGCGTCCTCACCCAGCTGGAGGGCGCCGGATACACCGCCGACACCGTCGAGCGGGCGTACACCGCCGCCCAGCACTACGCCTGGTGGACCGGGCACCCCTCGGTCGCCCCCGAGCGGGCCGCCGCCGAGGCGGACGCGGTGCTCGCCGCGATGAGCGCGCTCGTTCCCGGCGCCGCGTCCGAGCACCCGGCGACCGTGGTCAAGCTGGCCCGCAGGTCGGCACCCGCCTTCGCGGCCGGACTGCACTGGACGGCCTGGGAGCGGGCGCTGCGGATCGGCTCCGAGGCGGCCCGGCTGACCGGCGAGGTCGCCGAAGAGGCGTACTTCCACCACGAGTTGGGCGTGCTCGCACTGTGCGGCGGCAGCCTGGACCGGGCTCGCGCCGAGCTGGAGGCGTCCATCGCGCTGCGCGGCGCGCTCGCCGACAAGCGCGGCACGGTCGCCGGACGCCGGGCCCTGGCCCTGGTCGAGGATCGCTCCGGCGGGCTGCTGCCGGGCGGCCGCACCCCCGCCGGGGACGAGGTGCCCGCGGCCCGCCACGAGGAGTCCCAGTCGCCGCCCGCGGGGGTTGCGGCAGTTGCCGTGACGGCTCAACTCCCGGATCCCGGCCCCACGTTGATCACGCGGCGGGCGACCCCGGTCGGCGGCGCCATGCCCAAGGCGCGGCGCTCGCTGCTCGGCGGTACCCGGCGCAACCTCGTCGCGGCCGGGGCCGGCGCACTGCTCGCCGCGGTGCTCGGCACCGTCGTCACGCTGGGCGCTACGTCCCACAACAACGACGACGGTCAGGGCGGCAAGGTGAAGCAGCAGCAGTCGGCCGACGAGGGCGACAGCGGCGGCGGCCTGAACGCCGACCCGAACGACCCGGGCAGCACCGCGAGCCCCGGGCACAAGGGCGGCTCCGCCGGCCCGAGCAAGCCGGGAACCACACCCAGGCCCGGCACGTCCGGCCAGCCGTCGCCGGGCACCAGCGACAGCCCGAGTGGCCATCCCTCCACGGGGCCGGCCAGCCCGTCCACGCCGGGCAAGTCGGGCTCGACCAAGCCGTCCACCCCGCCGACGAAGTCGTCTCCGTCGCCGTCCAAGAGCTCCTCCCCGCCGCCGAGCAAGTCGCCCTCCCCCTCGGCGTCGGTCAGCGCCTCGCCGCCGAGTCCCGGAGGCAGCAGTCCGCCGCCCTCCACCAAGGCGCCGCCTCCGAGCCCGCCGCCCTCCAAACCCCCGGCGTCCACCACCCCGGCCAGCTCCCCGCCGACGAGGACGTCCACCGGTCCCACCACCAGCGCCTCGACGCCGTCGTAACCGACGGCCGCCGACGCTCCCGCGTAAGCCACGCGAGACGCGTACCCCACGCGAGACGCGTACGCCACGCGAGACGCGTACGCCACGTAAGACCCGCAAGACACGAGAAGGGGCCCGCAGCACTCTGCGGGCCCCTTCTCGTACGTACCGAAGTGTCGAACGGACTCAGAACAGGCGGAGCTTGTCGTCCTCGATGCCGCGCAGGGCGTTGTAGTCGAGCACCACGCAGCCGATGCCGCGGTCGGTGGCGAGCACGCGGGCCTGGGGCTTGATCTCCTGGGCCGCGAAGACGCCCTGGACCGGGGCGAGGTGCGGGTCGCGGTTGAGCAGCTCCAGATAGCGGGTCAGCTGCTCGACGCCGTCGATCTCACCGCGTCGCTTGATCTCGATCGCGACGGTCTTGCCGTCACCGTCGCGGCACAGGATGTCCACCGGACCGATCGCCGTCGGGTACTCGCGGCGAATCAGGGTGTAACCCTCGCCGAGGGTGTCGATGCGGTCGGCGAGCAGCTCCTGGAGGTGCGCTTCCACGCCGTCCTTGATCAGGCCGGGGTCGACGCCGAGTTCGTGCGACGAGTCGTGGAGGATCTCCTCCATCGTGATGATGAGCTTCTCGCCCGCTTTGTTGATGACGGTCCAGACGCCCGCGTCGTCCCCCGATCCCTCTTTCAGCGTGCAGGGCGGAGACATCCAGTTGAGGGGCTTGTACGCCCGGTCGTCCGCATGAATGGAGACGCTGCCGTCCGCCTTCACCAGGATCAGACGGGGGGCGGAGGGGAGGTGGGCGGTGAGGCGGCCCGCATAGTCGACGGAGCAGCGGGCGATGACGAGACGCATGGTGGGCAACGCTACTCGAAGCCCCCCGCCGAACGCGATTCGCCCTGTAGTGCACTGTTCGTTATTGGCCGGTTATGCGCCAAGTAGCTGCCACGGGCCGGACATCGCGCCTACCGTGGAAGCGGGAGGTTGTCGGCCGTGCACGCTGTGTTGTCGCAAGGAGCGGCCGTCATCGTCCCTTTCCCTGCCCGTAAGGCCCCGCTCCCCGGGGTCGCGAGAGGAGAAACCATGTCGCTCGACGTCTCACCGGCCCTACTCGAACAGGCCGAGCGAGGCGAGGTCGACGAAGCCGCCTTCGTCGACTGCGTCCGGAGCTCCCTGCCCTACGCGTGGGAGATGATCAGCTCCCTGGTGGCCCAGCTGAAGGTCGACGGCGGAGAGTTCGCCGACAACCAGACGCCACCGCCGGACGAGCAGGCGCGCGGCCAACTGCTGCGTGCCCTCGCGAGTGACGCCATTCGCGGTGCGCTCCAGCGGCACTTCGGTGTCCGCCTGGCGTTCCAGAACTGCCACCGTGTCGCGGTGTTCCCGCTGGACCCCTCCTCCGATGAGCGGCTCGCCCGCTTCACCTCGATCAGGGGTCAGCTTCTCAATCAGTCCCCGGAACTTCGGGACTGCTGACGTCTTCGCTGCCGCTCCGCGTCGCGGGAGGTGCAACTGACGCGGGGCGGTGGCCAGTTGGGGCGGCCCCCGCCGGATCCGCTCGGCTAGCCGAGCAGCGGCAGCACCTCCGCCCCCAGCCTCCGGACATTCTCCTCCGTGGCCGCCAGATCGCCCGAGCCCTCGACGAGCAGGGCGAAGCGGGTGATGCCCGTGCGCTCGGAGGTGGCGGCGAGGCGGTCCGCGGCCGTGCGGACGGTGCCGACCGGATGCAGGCGGCAGAGCAGTTCGGTGTACGTCACCGGGTCGCGCATCGCGCGGTGCCGGCCGTCGACCGTCACATGGGCCTCAAGCCCCTGCTTCAGCCAGCCCGGCATCGACTTCAGCAGCGTCTCGGCGGCCTCGATGCGGCGGTCCGCGATCTGGGCGACCCCCGCCGACACATGGCCCGCCCCCGCCACCACCTCCGGAGCGTGACCCGCCGCGCGTGCCTCCCCGCGCCACAGGGCGACCATCTCGGCCTTCTCCTCGTCGCCGCAGTGCATCCCGAGCAGCATCGGCAGGCCGCGCGCGGCGGCCAGTTTCACGCTCTTCGGCGAGGTGCACGCCACGATCACCTCGGGACTCGCGTTGTCCGCTCCGCCGTCCAGGATCTCGTCGGGCCGCGGCACGACCGGTACCTCCCGGAAGGTGAACCGTTCCCCCAGACCGGAGACACGGGGTTCGCGCAGCCAGCGGAGCAGCAGGTCGAGCGACTCCGGGAAGCCCTCCTCGTACGCCCTCAGGCCGGAGCCGAAGACCTCCAGGTCGACCCAGGGGCCACCGCGCCCGACGCCCAGCGAGAACC
This sequence comes from Streptomyces sp. NBC_01431, assembly GCF_036231355.1. Taxonomy (NCBI): domain Bacteria; kingdom Bacillati; phylum Actinomycetota; class Actinomycetes; order Kitasatosporales; family Streptomycetaceae; genus Streptomyces; species Streptomyces sp. NBC_01431. The sequence continues at coordinate 2,703,756 of NZ_CP109496.1, read as the reverse complement.
GCCCGCCGGAGGTGAGGTGCAGCAGCGCCGCCTGTTCGCCGAGCGCCACCGGGTGCGCGGTCGGCAGCACGCTGACCGCGGTGCCGACCCTGATCCGCCGGGTGCGCCCGAGGAGCAGCGCGGCAAGCGTCACCGCCGAGGGGCACACCCCGTACGGTACGAAGTGGTGTTCGGCCAGCCACACCGAGTCGAGACCCGATTCCTCGGCGACCTCGGCGGACCGGACGGCCCGGTGAAGTGTCTCTCCCGGCCCCTGGCCCGGGAACTGTGCTGCCAGTACAAAAGCTCCCACGCGCATCGCCTTCTGCCTCCTTGCGGCCGACGCGGTCTCCCCCTCTTGTCTGGCATTAACGTCTGACAAGTGCCAAAGGCACGGCCCCACGCCGACTTCTTGCGATTGTCCGCTTAGAGCCCCTCGAACGAGTGACTCTGCGACTTCCTCCCCAGGGCGGGTACCCGGGCGGCGTGGCCCTAGGCTGGGAGAAACGTCCGACCCGCCCCGTGAGGTGTTCACGTGTCCCCGCGCCGCAACCGCCCCAAGGGCGGCGAGAAGCCGACCACGTCGTCCGAGAGCCGGCCGGAGGGCGACCGCTTCGGTCTCCAGGGCACCGAGACGTGGCAGGGCGAGCAGTGGTCGGTCCGGCATGTGGCGGGGGCCAGTGCCGCCGGCAAGCGGTACCGGTGCCCCGGCTGCGATCAGGAGATCCCGTCCGGGGCCCCGCACCTGGTCGCCTGGCCCGAGTACGCGGGCGTCGACGAGCGCCGCCACTGGCACAAGGCCTGCTGGAACGCGAAGGACCGCCGCACCACGCGGGTGCAGCGGTCCAGGAACGCGCCGAAGTACTGAACTCCCTTACACGTCCCGCGAGTTGAGCGAGAGGAACGCGCCGCCCAGCGCGAGCGCGGTGATCCCGGTGATGATCCACAGCGGCTCCCAGCCGCTCGGCCCGGAATTCGACACCGAGACCCCGTAGAAGGCACTCAGCTGACTGGGGATCGAGTACTCCATGAGGAACTGCCGTACGCCGCTCAGCGCGTCGGAGAACATGAACAGGGCGAGCACCAGCGGCAGCAGCACCACGCCGATCATGATCGTGATCGAGCCCGCGGAGTGCCGGATCAGCGCGCCCACCGCCAGCGCGAGCAGCCCGATCATCGCGACGTAGAGGCCGACCCCGACGGTGGCCCGCAGCCACTCGCCGCCCGTCGGCCGCGCGGCGTCGGTCACCACGGCGTTCTGCACCACCGCGACCAGGGCCGTCGTGATGGTCACGATGACGAACGCGAGCAGGAAGAAGACCACCGACTTGGCGGCGAGGATCCGCCCGCGGCTCGGGCAGGCCGTCAGGGTCGTACGGATCATGCCGGTGCCGTACTCGGACGCGATGGTCAGCACGCCGAGCGTGATCACGCAGATCAGGCCGAGCAGCACTCCGTAGAAGCCGAGCACGAGGACCGTGCTGTCTCCCATGTGCGCGTTGTTGGCCTCCGCGACGTAGGCGGCGAGCAGCCCGAGGCCGACGATCAGCACCACAAGCACGCCCAGCGTCCACATAGTGGAACGAACCGACCGGATTTTGGTCCACTCGGAGGCGAGCGCATCACCGAAGGTGGCGCGCCGAACGGCGATCGGCGAGGTGTAACCGAGGGACGCGCCCGGCGCCTGCTGGTACGGCTGCGGCTGCTGGTAGGGGGTGGTCATCGGGCGTCCTCGGGCTTGGTCGGGGCGGCGGGAGCGGCCGGGGCCTGCACAGGCGCCTGCGGAGCCGGGGGAGCGGCGGCCGGCTGCGGCGCGGCCGCGTACGGGTTCTGGCCGGGCGGCGGCGGCGCGTACCAGCCTTGCTGCGGCACCTCCGGGATCACCGGCGGCGGCGCGTACCCGGGCGCGACGGGCGGCATCAGGCCCGCCTTCTCGTCGGCCGTCGAACGGTAGTCCACCGCGCCCTGCGTCATCCGCATGTACGCCTCCTCCAGCGAGGCCTGGTGCGGGGACAGCTCCCACAGCCGTACGTCCGCGGCGTGCGCCACGTCGCTGATGCGGGGCAGCGCGAGGCCCGTGACGCGCAACGCGCCGTCCGGCTCGGGCAGCACCTGGCCGCCCGCCTCGGTGAGCGCGGCCGTCAGCTTCTCGCGCTGGGCGGGATCCGTCTGCGGGGTCCGCACCCGCGCGAAGTCCGCGGAGTTGTGCGAGATGAAGTCGGTGATCCGCATGTCCGCGAGCAGCTGGCCGCGGCCGATCACGATGAGGTGGTCGGCGGTCAGCGCCATCTCGCTCATCAGGTGCGAGGACACGAAGACGGTCCGGCCCTCGGCGGCGAGCTGCTTCATCAGATTGCGGACCCACAGGATGCCCTCGGGGTCCAGGCCGTTGACCGGCTCGTCGAAGAGCAGCACCTGGGGGTCGCCGAGCAGCGCGGCGGCGATGCCCAGGCGCTGGCCCATGCCGAGCGAGAACCCGTTGGAACGGCGCCCGGCGACCTCCTGGAGACCGACCACGCCGAGCACCTCGTCCACCCGGCGGGCCGGGATGCCGGAGAGCTGGGCGAGCGAGAGCAGGTGGTTGCGGGCGCTGCGGCCGCCGTGCACGGCCTTGGCGTCGAGCAGCGCGCCGACCTGGCGCGGCGCGTTCGGCAGGCTGCGGAAGGGGTGGCCGCCGATCGTGACGTGGCCGGCGGTCGGCTGGTCCAGGCCGAGGATCATGCGCATCGTCGTCGACTTGCCGGAGCCGTTGGGCCCCAGAAAGCCGGTGACGGCGCCAGGCCGCACCTGGAAGGAAAGGTTGTGCACGGCCGTCTTGGCGCCGTAGCGCTTGGTCAGGCCGACTGCCTCGATCATTCTCCAGCCCCATCGACGGTTCGGGTCGTCGGGGCGGTGTCCGGCGTGTGGTCGGCATGCCCCCGTATGAGTGAGGAGCTTATCCAGGCCTTGACGGTTCCAGCTAAGTCAAAGAGCCCGCTCCGCTTCGGTCGCCGGGCGTAGCGGGGCTCCTGCGTCGCGGGAAGCTCAGGCGTCCCGCTTCTTCAGTACGAGATAGCCGCCCGCCAGCGCCGCGATCACCCACAGCACCATGATGCCCAGGCCGCCCCAGGGCCCGTACGGCGCCCGATCGCTGTTCATGGCGTCCGGGAGCACCTGCATGATCTGCGAACCGGCCCGGTCCGGGAAGTAGCGGGCCACGTTCTTGGCGCCCGGCACGGCCGACAGGATCTGCGAGATCAGGAAGAAGAACGGCATCAGGATGCCGAGCGACAGCATCGAGCTGCGCAGCATCGTGGCGACACCCATGGAGAACAGCGCGATCAGCGCCATGTAGAGACCGGCGCCGAAGACCGCGCGCAGCACGTTGGGCTCGCCGATGGTGGTGCGGTGCGGGCCGAGCAGCGCCTGGCCGAGGAAGAACGCCACGAAGCTGGTCACCATGCCCACCACCAGCGCCAGCACGGTGGCGACGGTCACCTTCGAGAAGAGGAAGGTGGCGCGCTGCGGTACCGCGGCGAGCGAGGAACGGATCATGCCCGAGCTGTACTCGGTGCCGACCACGAGCACACCGAAGACGACCATCGCCAGCTGGCCGAGGATCATCCCCGAGAAGCTGATGAAGGTCGGGTCGAAGGTGAGCTTCTCCGCCGGTTGGAGGTCGTCGAACTGCGACTTCATCAGCGCGCAGAGCGCCGCGCCGATCGCGACCGTCACGATCAGGGCGCAGGCCAGCGTCCAGGTGGTGGAGGAGACCGTACGGATCTTGGTCCACTCGGACTTCAGGACCGCGGCTGGCGATGCCATCGCTCAGGCCTCCTTGTCCTGGGCGGGCTCGCCCCAGTTCGGTGTCGGCCGGGCACCCCAGTCGGGCGCGACGGGCGGGGCGCCGGAGGTGGTGGCGCCGTGTGCGTGGTACTCCACCGAACCCGCTGTCATCTGCATGAACGCCTCTTCCAGGGAGGCCTGCTGGGCGGAGAGTTCGTGCAGCACGAGCTGGTTGCGGGCGGCGAGTTCACCCAGTGTCTCGATCTTGCCGTTGTCGATTTCGATGGCGCCGTCGCCGGTCTGGAGGAAGGGGATGCCGGCCTGGTCCAGTACGTCGAGGAGGCGCTCCCACTGCGGCGAGCGCAGCCGCACGAAACTCCGCGAGTTCTCCCTGATGAAATCCGCCATCGATGTATCGGCGAGCAGTCGCCCCTGGCCAATAACGATCAAGTGATCCGCCGTGAGCGCCATTTCGCTCATCAGGTGAGACGAAACGAAGATCGTTCGCCCTTCGGCTGCGAGCTGCTTCATCAGATTGCGGATCCAGTGAATTCCCTCGGGGTCCAGACCATTGACGGGTTCGTCGAACATCAGGATCTCCGGATCGCCGAGCAACGCCGAGGCGATTCCCAGCCGCTGGCCCATACCCAGCGAGAAACCCTTCGTCTTCTTCTTCGCCACCGCCGTCAGACCCACCGTGTCCAGGACCTCCGCGACCCGCGAGGCCGGGATCCGGTTGGACTGCGCCAGGCACAGCAGGTTGTTGTACGCGGTCCGGCCGCCGTGCATCGCCTTGGCGTCGAGCAACGCCCCGATGTACTTCAGCGGCTCGGCGAGTTCGCGGTAGTGCTTGCCGTCGATGAGCACGGTGCCACTGGTCGGGTTGTCGAGATCGAGGAGCATCCGCATGGTCGTCGACTTCCCGGCCCCGTTCGGTCCGAGGAAGCCCGTCACCACCCCTGGCCTGACCTGGAAGGACAGGTGGTCGACCGCCACCTTGCTGCCATAGCGCTTGGTGAGCTCCGCTAGCTCGATCATGCGGCCACGCTAGATGCGCACGAAGCCCCCCGCCACTGGAATGGCGGGAGGCTTCGTAACAATGACCGCGGCCCACGGGGGAAGGGCGCGGGCGACTAGCGGGTCTGCTGCGCCGGAACGCCGCGCGAGACGGGCTCGTCGTCGACGGGCGAGCCGGCGGCGGCCACGGCCGCACCGGTCAGCGTCGCCAGCATCTCGCGGACGTTCGTCAGCTGCGCGTTGATCGAGTCGCGGCGGTTGGTGAGGGCCGCGAGCTCCCGCTCGGATTCCGAACGGATCCGGTCCGCCTTGGCGTTGGCGTCCGCGACGATGTCCTCGGCCTGGCGCTGCGCCGTCTCCACCGTCTGGCGCGCCCGGCGCTCCGCGTCCGTACGCAGCTTCTCGGCCTCCAGGCGGAGCTGCTCCGCGCGGTGCTCGATCTCCGCGAGGCGCTTCTCGGCCTTGGCCTGACGCGACGCCAGGTCGCGCTCCGACTGCTCGCGGCGCTTGGCGAGGTTCGTCTCGAAGTCCGCGGCGGCCTGAGCGGCCTTGGCGCGGGTCTCCTCGAAGAGCGCGTCCGCCTCCTCGCGCTTGGACTGCGCGTCCTTCTGCGCCTCGGAACGGAGCTGAGAGGCGTCACCCTTCGCCTTCTCGACGATCCTGACGCCCTCGTCCTCGGCCTTCGCCTTGCGCTCGGAGGCAAACGATTCCGCGTCGTTGCGCACCTGCTGGGCGGCGGACTCGGCGAGTTCGCGGTGCTGCTCGGCGGCCCGGCGGGCCTCCTCGCGCAGGTCCTTGGCCTCTTCCTCGGCGAGCCGCAGGATCTTTTCGACCCGCGCACCCAGACCCGCGTACGACGGCTCCGCGTCGTTCACCTGGGCCTGGGCGTTCTGCGTTTCGAGGTGGAGCTCCTCGATGCGCTTTTCCAGAGAAGTGATCCGTGCCAGAGCGCTGTCACGGTCGGCGACGAGCTTGGTAATGCGGTCGTCCACCTGACCGCGGTCGTAACCACGCCGCACGAGCTCGAAGCCGAAGGGGGAGGATGTGTCGCTCATGGGGTTCCTGTCGAATGAGACCGGTGAGGTGATAGGGGGAATCCTAGGGGCCCAAGCGGCGTGTCATCGAGCGGATGCCCGTTTGATCTGGAGAATGACCAGCCTTTTGAGTGGCTAGCTCTCCGAGGACTTGCCACTCGAACGGGTTGACCCAGCCGCCGCACCTGCCTTGACCCCCGCCGAAGGACCGCCGGTGGGCGCGGCCTTGGTGCCCGAAGCCGGAGTCTCGAACGACTCCAGCGCCTCAAGTACGTCCTGGACGCGCGAGATCTCGGCATTGATGTCCTTGCGCCGCCGTACCAGGACGTCCAGTTCGCGCTTGCCCTCCTCCACCGTGCGGCGCGCCTCGTCCGCCGCGTCGTCGCGCAGCTTCGTCGCCTCGCGGATCAGCTCGGCCTTCTTGGTCTCGGCCTCCTTGAGCAGCGCCTCCGCCTTCTTCACCGCGGCGATACGGACCTTGCCGGCCTCCGAGTTGGCGTCCGACAGCAGCTCCTTGGCCTTCGCCTGCGCCTCGGCGGCCTGCTCGGTGGCGGCCGCCACCAGCTTGTCGACGCGCTCGCCCGCCGTCTTCATCTGCTCCGCGCTCTCGCGCCGGGCCCGCTCGTGCAGTTCCTCGATCTCCGCCTCGGTGCGCGAGCGCACCTCCTCGGTCCGCTCCCTTATGGCGGTGGCGTCCGCGCGAGCGCCGGCCAGCAGCTCATCGGCGTCCGTACGGGCCTTCTCCACCAGGGAGTTGCCCTCGACGGTCGACTCGGCGACGATCCGCTCGGCCTCCTTGCGGGCCGCGCCGACCATCGTGTCGGCCTGCTCCTCGGCCTCGGTGGCGGCGCGCAGCGCCTCCTCCTGCGCCTTGTTGATGAGCTGGTCGGCCTGCTCGGCGGCGTCCGCGCGCCGCTTGGCCGCCGCGGTGCGGGCCTCGTCGAGCAGCCGGTCCGCCTCCGCGCGGGCCTCGGTCCGCGTCGTCTCGGCGGCCTCCTCCGTGCGGGCCCGCATCTTCTCCGCCTCCGCGCGGATGCGCTCGGCGGCCTGCTGGGCGGAGCCCACCGTGTCGGCGGCCTCGGCGCGCAGCCGCTCGGCCTCGCCGCTCGCCTCCCCGATGAGCTGGTCGGCCTGGACCGCCGCGTCCGCCCGGCGCTTGTCGGCGGCCTGGCGCGCCTCGTCGAGGATCCGGTCGGACTCGGCGCGGGCGTCGGCGAGGATCTGCTCGGCCTCGGCAGTGGCCGCGCCCAGCGTCGAACCCGCGTCCGCGCGTGCCTCGGTGGTGACCAACTCGGCATAGGCGTTGGCCTCGTTGGTGGTGCGCTCGGCGTCCGCGTCGGCCTTGGAGGTGACGCGCTCGGCGTGCTCGCGCGCGGCCGTCGTCACCTGCTCGGCCTCCGCGAGCGCCGCGGAGGTGACCCGCTCGGCCTCCTCGCGCGCCTCGGCGCGCAGCGCGTCGGCCTCGGCCTGCCCCTCGACGCGTACCTGCCGGGCCTCGGTGGTAAGCCGCTCGGCCTCGGCGGTGGACTCCGCCGCGAGCCGCTCGGCCTCCGCGGTCGCCTCGGTGACCAGGCGGTCGGCCTGGCTCGCGGCGTCCGAACGGATCCGGTTGGCGTCCTCGCGCGCCTCGGCCCGGGTGCGGGCCGCGTCCTGCTCGGAGGAGGCCAGCGCGTCGGAAGCCTCGGTACGCATCCGCTGCGCGTACTCGGAGGCGTCCGAACGGGCCTTCTCCGCCTCGGCCATGGCGTCCGCGACGGTCCGCTCGGCCAGCGCCTTGGCGGCCTCGGACTCCTCCTGGACGCGGGTGCGGATGCCGGCCGCGTCCTCGGCGGCGCGCTCGCGCTCCGCGTGCGCCTCGGCGCGGACCCGGTCCGCCTCCTCCTGCGCCTCGGTCGTGGTGCGCTCCGCCGCGTGCTCGGCCGCGCTGCGCAGCCCCGCGATCTCCTGCTCGGCCTCCTCGCGGAGCCCGGACACCGAATCCCGTACGTCCTTGGCAGTCTGCTCGGCCGCCGACACCAGCTCGGTGGCGCGCCGGTCGGCCTCCTCGCCGAGCCGCTGCGCCTCGGCCTGCGCCTCCTCGACCCGCCTGCGGGCCGAAGCCAGCAGCTCCTCGCTCTGCTCGCGGGCCTGGGAGCGCTCCGAATCCGCCTCGGCGCGCGCCGAGTCGAGGGTCTCCTCGGCCTCGCGGCGACGCCGGACGGCCTCCTCCTGGGCGGCGGCCAGCGCCTCTGCGGCCTCCGTGCCGACCCGCTCGGCGGCGGCCGCGGCCTCCGCGCGCATCCGGTCGGCCGTCTCCTGCGCCTCGGACTTGAGCCGCTCGGCCTCCGCGGACGCCTCGCCGCGCAGCCTGGCCGCCGCGCTCTCCGCCTCGGAACGGGCAGCCGACGCATCGGCGGCGGCCTCGGTGCGAAGACGTTCCGCCTCCTGCTCGGCCTGCGCCTGGAGCGTACGGATGCGTTCGGCGGCCTCGGTGCGGATCCGCTCGGTCTCCTCGGCGGCCTCGCGCCGGATCCGCTCGCCCTCGGCGCGGGCCTCGGTGAGGGCCTGCTCGGCGGAGGCGTGGCGCTGCTCGGCCTCGGTGTGCAGGCGGGTCAGTTCCTCGGCGGCCTCGGCCTGGCGGGCCGCTATCGCCCGCTCGGTCTCCTCGCGCAGCTCAACTGCCGCCCGCTCGGCGTCCGTTGTGGTCCGCTCGGCCTGCTCCTCGGCCTCGGTGCGCATCCGCTCGGCCTCGGCGCGGGTGCGCTCCAGGGTCTCCTCGGCCTGCCTGCGCAGCGTGTTGGCCCGCTCCACCGCTTCGTTGCGTACGCGCTCGGACTCGTTGCCCGCGGCGGTGCGCACCTCGTCCGCGTCGGCCTTCGCCTTGGCGAGCAGCTCCTCGGCGGTCTTCGCCGCCTCCTCGATCTGCTGGACGGCCTCGCGCCGCGCCTCGCCCCTGATCCGCTCGCCCTCGGCGACCGCCTCGGCACGCAACTGCTCGGCCTCGCCGCGCAGCCGGCGGGCCTCCTCCTGGAGCTCGACCGTCTTGGCCCGGTACTCCTTGGTGTCGTCCTTGGCCGCGCCCTTGAGCTGGTCGGCCTGCTCGGCGGCCTCGCCGCGCAGCCGCTGCGCCTCGGCCTCCGCCTCGTGGCGGATCCGCTCGGCCTCCTCGGAGGCCTTGCGGGTGGTCTCCCGGGCGTTCTCGGACGCCTTGGTCAGAACCTCTTCGGCGGTGCGCGCGGCCTTGGCGAGCTGGGCCGCGGTGTCCTCGGCGGCACTGGTGCGCGCCGACTCGGCAGCCTCCGTGCGCAGCCGCTCGGCCTCCGCCTTCGCGTCCTCAAGTGCCTGCTCGGCCTCGGACTTGAGGGCCTCGGACTCCTTGGTGGCCTCCGCGACCAGCCGCGCGATCTCGGTCTTCGCGGTCCTGGTGCGCTGCTCGTTGGCGGACTCGGCGGTCGCGAGCTGCTTGGCCGCGGCCTCCTTGGCCTCGGTGACCGCCCGCTCGGCCTCGGCGCGCGCCTCGCGCAGCGCGGCCTCCGCCTCCTGCATCCGCTGCTCGGCGGCCCGGCTCAACTCGGCGGCGTGCTGGCGCGCCTGGTCGGCCTCGGCGGTGGTGGTCGTACGCAGCTGCTCGGCGTGGGAGGTGGCCTCCTGGGCCTGTGTGGAGGCCGCGTTGAGGAGCCGCTCGGCGTCCTTGCGGGCGCGCAGCAGCGTGGCCTCCGCCTCGGCGCGGGCCGACTCGGCCTCGGCGCCGAGCCGTTGGCGGGCCTCCTCGGCGATACGGGTGGCCTCCGCGCGGGCCGCCGCGAGCGACTGCTCGGCCTCGGCGCGGGACTCCTCCATGAGCCGGCGGGCCTGCGCCTCGGTGCGGGCCCGCAGCTGCTCGGCCCACGCCACGTTCTCGTTGACGTGCGACTCGACGGTGGCCCGCCGCTCGGCCAGCTCCTGATCGAGGCGCTGGCGGCGGCTGACGGCCTCGGCGTGCAGCTCGGCCTGGAGGCGCGCCTGGTGCTCGGCGTGCTCCTGGAGGATGCGCTGGGTCTGGGCGCGGGCGTCACGCAGCTCGCGCTCGGCGTCGGTGCGCAACTGCTCGGCCTGCATCTGGGCGTTGCGGAGCAACTGTTCGGCCTGGTAGCCGACGTTCGCCGTGTCGTAGGCGGGACGGGTCGCGAGATTGCGGCGCGCCTCGTGGAGCTTGGCGCGCAGCACTTCGACCTGGTAACCGAGATCCTCGGCGTGCTGAACGGCCTTCTCCCGCTCGGTCTTCAGCCGGTCCATCTCGGCCTCGAACCGCGAGAGGTGGTCGTCAGGCCGGTGGCTCTGGGTCTCCTGGCGTTCGTAGCCCCGCACTGCGCGGTCCCATCCGTCCCCTGGTCGCGAACACTGCCCGTACGAGCACCGTCCGACCGCACACGACGGACGGGGCCCCCGGTGAATGGTGTCAGATCAAAACAGGGGCGTGGGTCCCAGGCCCCGACCCGACCCCGGCCCGGAACCGCCCACTGTACCGGGCCAAGTATCCGGAGGTCCGGCCTCCATCTGTGCGGACTCAGTGGCCGGCGCTGCCCTCCGGTGCGGAAGTGACGAGTTCGGTGAGCACGCCGTGGCAGTCCTTGGGGTGCAGGAAGGTGATCTGCGAGCCCATCGAACCCGTCCGCGGCTGGTCGTACAGGACCCGGACGCCCTTGTCCCGGATGGCCTCGGAGTCGGCCGTGACGTCGCCGGTGCCGAAGGCGATGTGGTGCACGCCCTCGCCGTTCTTGGCGAGCCACTTGCCGACCGCGGAGTCCTCGCGGGTCGGCTCCAGGAGCTGGAGGTAGGAGGCCCCGCCGTCGGAGGTCTCGTTGATCTTGAGCATGGCCTCGCGCACGCCCTGTTCTTCATTGACCTCGGTGTGGAACACCTCGAAGCCGTACGTCGCACGGTAGAACTCGACGGTCCGGTCGAGGTCGAAACAGGCGATCCCGATGTGGTCGATTCGCGTCAGCATGGGTCCAGTGCAGCGCCCACAGGGCCGGTTACGCAACGTGCGCGCGATCACACCGGCTGCCCGGTGACGTGGGCAGTACCGCTCAGTACATTCGAAGTAAACCCTCGTTCACACCTCACCTCCCTAGGGGCCGTGCCTCATGTCTGGAACGACCGGTACCACCTCAGTGATCGTCGCGGGCGCCCGTACGCCCATGGGCCGTCTGCTCGGCTCCCTCAAGTCCTTCTCCGGCGCCGATCTCGGCGGCTTCGCCATCAAGGCGGCTCTGGACCGGGCCGGCATCGGCGGCGACCAGGTGCAGTACGTGATCATGGGCCAGGTGCTCCAGGCCGGGGCCGGCCAGATCCCCGCCCGCCAGGCCGCCGTCAAGGCCGGCATCCCCATGAACGTCCCCGCGCTCACCATCAACAAGGTGTGCCTGTCGGGCCTGGACGCGATCGCGCTGGCCGACCAGCTGATCCGAGCGGGCGAGTTCGACATCGTGGTCGCCGGTGGCCAGGAGTCCATGACCAACGCGCCGCACCTGCTGCCGAAGTCCCGCGAGGGCTTCAAGTACGGCGCGATCGAGATGCTCGACGCCATGGCGTACGACGGTCTGACCGACTCCTTCGAGAACATCCCGATGGGAGAGTCGACCGAAAAGCACAACTCGCGCCTGGGTATCGCCCGTCCCGAGCAGGACGAGATCGCGGCGGCCTCGCACCAGCGGGCCGCGGCCGCCCAGAAGAATGGCATCTTCGAGGCCGAGATCACCCCGGTCGAGATCCCGCAGCGCAAGGGCGACCCGGTCCTGTTCGCCAAGGACGAGGGCATCCGCGCCGACACGACCGTCGAGTCCCTGGGCAAGCTGCGCCCCGCCTTCGCCAAGGACGGCACGATCACCGCCGGCACCTCCTCGCAGATCTCGGACGGCGCGGCCGCGGTCGTCGTCATGTCCAAGGCCAAGGCCGAGGAGCTGGGCCTTGAGTGGATCGCCGAGATCGGCGCCCACGGCAACGTGGCGGGCCCCGACAACTCGCTCCAGTCGCAGCCGTCCAACGCGATCCGGCACGCGGTCGGCAAGGAGGGCATCACGGTCGAGGACCTCGACCTGATCGAGATCAACGAGGCCTTCGCGGCGGTCGCCTTCCAGTCAATGAAGGACCTCGGGGTGTCCCCTGAAAAGGTGAATGTGAACGGCGGCGCCATCGCGCTCGGCCACCCGATCGGCATGTCCGGCGCCCGCGTCGTACTGCACCTCGCCCTCGAACTGAAGCGCCGCGGCGGCGGCGTCGGCGCGGCCGCCCTGTGCGGCGGCGGCGGCCAGGGTGACGCGCTGATCGTGCGCGTCCCCGGCAAGTAGTTCCCGGGCAAGCAACACCCTGATCCCTGCGGTGCGTACGCGACTGAACGGAGCGGCAATGGTGGACGTCCCCGAACTGGTGGCCCAGGCCCGGGAAGGCCGGCCCAGGGCCGTCGCCCGGCTGATCTCGCTGGTCGAGGGGGCGTCCCCGCAACTGCGCGAGGTCATGGCGGCGCTGGCTCCGCTGGCGGGCGGCGCGTACGTCGTGGGACTCACGGGCTCGCCGGGTGTCGGCAAGTCGACATCCGCCTCGGCCCTTGTCACCGCCTACCGGCGGGCCGGGAAGCGGGTCGGCGTCCTGGCCGTCGACCCGTCCTCGCCGTTCTCGGGCGGCGCGCTGCTCGGCGACCGGGTCCGGATGTCGGAGCACGCCTCCGACCCCGGCGTCTACATCCGCTCGATGGCGACCCGGGGCCACCTGGGGGGCCTGGCCTGGGCTGCACCCCAGGCGATCCGGGTCCTGGACGCGGCGGGCTGCGAGGTGATCCTGGTCGAGACGGTGGGCGTCGGCCAGTCCGAGGTCGAGATCGCCTCGCAGGCCGACACGTCCGTCGTGCTGCTCGCCCCCGGCATGGGCGACGGCATTCAGGCGGCCAAGGCGGGCATCCTCGAAATCGGTGACGTGTACGTCGTCAACAAGGCGGACCGCGACGGTGCGGACGCCACGGCCCGCGAGCTCAACCACATGCTGGGCCTGGGCGAGTCCCGCGGCCCCGGCGAGTGGCGCCCGCCCATCGTCAAGACGGTGGCCGCGCGGGGCGAGGGCATCGACGAGGTCGTGGAGGCGCTGGAGAAGCACCACGCGTGGATGGCCGAACACGGCGTCCTCGCCGAGCGCCGCCGGGCCCGCGCGGCCCACGAGGTCGAGACGATCGCGGTGACCGCCCTGCGCGAACGCATCGGCTCGCTGCACGGCGACCGCCGCCTGGACGCGCTGGCGGCCCGCATCGTGGACGGCGCCCTGGACCCGTACGCGGCGGCGGACGACCTGGTGGCAGGCCTGACCGAACAGGCCTGACCCTCGGCCCCGGGCCGGGCGGGTGCGGCTGCGCGGACGGGCTTGGGCGGGGCTCGGTCGCGCCCTGGCTGCTCGCCGCGCTTTCGATGGGCAGCGCGGTCGGCGGTCTCGTCAACGGGGCGGTGTCCCGGCGCCGTTCGGCCCGCGCCCGGCTCGGCCCGTTCGCGGCGGGGCTCGGGGGCGCGCTCGCCCTCGCCGGTTGCGCGCCGGGCCCGCTCGCCAGGGCGACAGCCCTCGGCCTCGCGGGCCTCTTCGTGGCCCCAGCGCTCACCACGGCCTGCCTCTACGCCGCTGAGCCGGCCGCGCCCGGCGCCCGTACCCGGGCCGGGGCCTGGATCAACACCGGGGTGAACGCCGGGAGTTCGGGCTCCTCGGCGGCCGTCGGACTGCTCCTCGGCCACCTGCCGCTCGCCCTCTGCTTCGTACTGGCCGGGGCGCCGGCGCTCGGCCGCGCGTCGGCCGTCAGAGCTTCCCGCGGTGTCCGCGCAGGTGCTCCGCGACCGGGACCAGTGACTCGCGTAGATCCGCGAGAGCCTCGCCCGACAGCAGATCGATGAAGTGACGGCGCACGGAGGCCACGTGGTGGGGGGCGACCTTCTCCATGGTCTCCGTACCGTGGTCGGTGAGGACCGCGAAGAGCCCGCGCCGGTCCGACTCGCAGTTCTCGCGCCGGACCAGACCCGCGTTCTCCATGCGGGTGATCTGGTGCGAGAGCCGGCTCTTGGACTGCAGGGTGGCGGCCGCCAGGTCGCTCATCCGCATCCGTTTGTCGGCCGACTCCGAGAGGTTCACCAGGATCTCGTAGTCGTTGTTGGTCAGGCCGAACGGCTGCAGATCCTTCTCCATCTGGTACGTCAGCATCCTGTTGACGTCCAGATAGGTGCGCCAGGCGCACTGCTCGTCATCGCTCAGCCAGTTCGTGGCCGTCTCGGTCTCCATATGTGGATTCTACCTAAGAAGTTGAATTCTGAACCAAGTGTCAGGTGTGACGCCTGGCACGCGAGGCGGTGTCGCGACACGGTGTGCGGGCCCCGCCGGGCCCGCACGGGCTCAGACGTTCGACGTCACACTCCGCAGACTACCGCTCACAGGCCGAAGCGACGTTGCAGGTCCCCGAGCTGGCCGGGAAGACGCGGTGCCGCGCTCTGCTGCCCGTGCCCGCCCTGGCCGCCGCCCGGCACGCCCGGCTCGGCGTCCACCCGCCCGGTCGACTGCTCCGGCATGAGGACCTCGGTCGACTGGAGCAGCACCGTTCCGGCCCCCACGAACTCGAACTGGTGCTCCTCGCCCGAGGTTCCCCCGAGCCCGGTGAGTGACCGGATTCCGCCCAGGACGCCCGTCATGTAGCCGTGGTCGTAATGGTGGCAGGGTGAAGGGCAGTCCGCCCAGCCGACCAGCGCCTGCGGGTCCACCCTGATCGGGGGCTCCATGAAGACGACGGGACCGTTGGAGGCGGCCACGAACTTCCCGGTGCCGATCAAGGTCAAGAAGCCCGGCACGATCGACTGCTTCAGTGCGAGCGAGGGCTGGTAGGCGAGCAGGTTGCCGGACCGGATCGTCAGATTGCCGTCGTCCAGGTCGTAACTGTTCACATCGAAGGCGCGGTCCGCGAGCAGCATCTTGCCGCTGCCGTCCGCCACCACCCAGTCGCTCGCGTGCAGCGGCGAGTGGAAGCTGGTCCGCAGCAGCCGGTCGAGCCGGCCGTGGCCGATGCCGTTGAACTCGATGTGCCCGTAGTAGGCGATCATCTTGCCCTTCTGCAGGAACCACTGGCTCGATTTGAGCTCCACGCAGAAGGTGTACTTGTTGACGTTGTCGTCCGCCGGCAGCGAGTACGGATCGAAGATCACGGGCGCGCTCACAGCTTTTCCTCCGAGGCCTGGACGTACACCGCGCCTTGGCCGGACAACTCCAGCTGGAAGGCCTCGCCGGAGCCCCGGCCCACCATGTCGCGCCAGCCCAGCGCGGTCGAGAGCTTGTTGCGGACGTCGCCGTGGTGGGCGACGTAGGCCTGCGGGTCCACGTGCACCGGGCGCTGCGGGCTGATCGGCAGCTCGATCACACCGCCGTGCGCCATCACGGCAACCGCCCCGTGCCCCTTGAGAGTTGTGGTGAACAGGCCCTGGCCGGTGACCTGGCCCCGCACCATGCCCATGACCCCGCCCTGCGAGCCCATGAACATCGTGCCCTGCTGGAGGGTGCCGTCGAAGGCGAGCAGGCGGTCGGCCTCCACGTACAGGGTGTCGCCCTGGAGGTTGATGACCTGGATGTGGTGGCCGCCGTGGCCGAACATCACGGTGCCGCTCCCTTCCACCGTCATCAGCGGGGTCGCCTCGTTGGCCACCCGGCGGCCGATCATCGACATGAAGCCGCCCTGGCCGCCCTGGATGTTGGGGGTGAAGGACACCTCGCCCTTGTACGCGAGCATCGCGCCGCGCTGGCTGAACATCTTCTGGCCGGGGCTCACCGTCGCCTCGACCATCTTCGAGTTGATCTCGCGGAAGGGCATCAGACGTCCCCTCCGATCGTGTTGCGCTCGCTCGGCTGCACGTACACCAGGCCCTCGCCCTCGAACCGGATCTGGAAGGCCTCGCCCGATCCCTCGCCGAGGAAGGTGCGGAAGGTCACCCCGGACTGGAAGCGCTGCTGGAGGTTGCCCTGGTGCGCGATGTACGCCCCCGGGTCCACGGACAGCGGGTACTGGGCGGTGACCCGGAGCACCACGGCGGGCCCGTCCGACATGATCGCGGCCTGGCCGTGGCCCTCGATCGTCGTGGTGAACAGGCCGTTGCCCTGGCTCGCGCCGCGCAGGCCGGTGAACGTGGTGCCGGTACGCAGTCCCGCGTCGGTGGCGAGCAGATTGCTCGCCTCGACGAAGAGCTTGTCCCCGTTGAGGTTCACGAGGTTGATCTCGCTCGCGCGGTCGGCGAAGTAGCACGTGCCGTGCCCCTTCACCTCCATCACGGCCATCTGCTCGCCGGTCAGCCGGCGGGTCACCATGCCGCGCAGACCCTCACCGCCGCCGGACATCTTCTTGAACGCCATCTGGCCGTCGTAGGCGACCATCGAGCCGTTCTTCGCTTTGACGGCGTCGCCGGTCATGTCGACGGCGAGCACTTTGCTGCCCTGGAGTCGGAACATTGCCACGGCCCGACGTTAGCGGGCCGGGGACCCGCCCCGACAGGGGCAACGGCGCGATGTCAGAATGGGGAACGTTTGTGCATCCGTTCACAAACGATCACTGCCCCGCTCCCTCCCAGCGAAGGTGCCCCACACGTGGACATCAAGACAGCCTCCGCCCTGCATCGACTCCGACTGGTCTCGCTCCCCGAGGCCATCTCGTTCCCGATCCTGCTGGTCTGCTCCGTGCTCAAGCGCACCACCTCGTTCGACGGGGTCATGGTGATGGGCATGGTCCACGGCATCCTTTTCACGCTGTACGTGCTCTTCTGGCTGGACGCCTGGAACCGTACGAAGTGGACGAAGAAGACCGCCGCCGTGTACTTCGTGCTCGCCGTGCTGCCCTTCGGCGGCTTCTTCGCCGAGCGCAAGGTCCGGCGCGAGCTGGACGACGCGGTGATCGCCACCCGGGCCCGTAAGGAAGGCGTGGTCAACGCATGATCGTCGCCTTCTCGGTCAGCCCGCTCGGCGTCGGCGAGGACGTGGGGGAGTACGTCGCCGACGCGGTGCGCGTGGTGCGCGAGTCCGGCCTGCCCAACCGTACGGACGCCATGTTCACCTCCATCGAGGGCGAGTGGGACCAAGTGATGGACGTCGTCAAGCGCGCCGTGGCCGCCGTCGAGGCCCGCTCGAACCGGGTCTCGCTCGTCCTGAAGGCGGACATCAGGCCCGGCGTCACGGACGGTCTCACCTCCAAGGTCGAGACGGTGGAGCGCCACCTGTCCGCGTAACAAGCCCCGTCGAGAGAGCCCCCGGCCGCCGCGGCCGGGGGCTCTGTCGTCCCGATCGAGAACCGCTCACTCGGCGCACTCCAGTCGACACGCCGGTAAATCTCCACTTTTGTGGGGATATCGACTCGTTCGAAACCCCTGCTCGACGAACAGCTGGAGGGCACCGTGCGCCCGGAGGGCTACGACTACGACACCCACAGCCGGCTAGCCGGACCGCTCACCGAGCCGGGCGGCTCGCCGTACCGGGTGCAGTACCGGAGCCTGCTCTCCCAGGAGCCGCACCGCATACGCGCCATCCTCCTGATGACGCTCGCGCCCATACTCACCGGCCTGCTGCTCGTCTACCTCGTCTGGCCCACCCACTGGGTCGAGCGCGAGGGCGGCGACCGCTGGCTGGTGAACCTCGACATCACGATGCTCGTCTCGATCGGTCTGATCGAACTGTTCATGGTCACCAACGTCGCCTCGGTCGCCCACGCCACGATGGTCGCCCGCGACCCCGTCCCGGTCACCCCCGAACACGGCACCCGGGTCGCCTTCCTCACCACGTACGTGCCCGGCAAGGAACCCATATCCATGGTGCGGGCCACCCTGGAGGCGGCCGTCCGGCTCACCCACACCGGCCCCCTGGACGTCTGGCTCCTGGACGAGGGCGACGACGAGCAGGCCAGGCAGCTCTGCGCGGAACTCGGCGTACGTCACTTCACCCGCAAGGGCGTCCCCGACTGGAACCGCGAGAAGGGCGCCCACAAGGCCCGCACCAAGCACGGCAACTACAACGCCTGGATCGCGATGCACGGCGGGCGCTACGACTTCTTCGCCTCCGTCGACACCGACCACGCCCCGCTGCCCAACTTCCTTGAGCGGATGATGGGTTACTTCCGCGACCCCGACGTCGCCTTCGTCGTCGGGCCGCAGGTGTACGGGAACTACACCTCGCCGGTGACCAAGGCCGCCGAATCCCAGCAGTTCCTCTTCCACGCGCTGATCCAGCGGGCCGGCAACCGCTACCAGGCGCCCATGTTCGTCGGCACCAACAACGTGGTGCGGATCGCGGCGCTGCGGCAGATTGGCGGCCTGTACGACTCGATCACCGAGGACATGGCCACCGGCTTCGAACTGCACCGGCACAAGAACCCGAGGACGGGCCACCACTGGCGCTCCGTGTACACCCCGGACGTGCTGGCCGTCGGCGAGGGCCCGGCTTCCTGGACCGACTTCTTCACCCAGCAGATGCGCTGGTCGCGCGGTACCTACGAGACGCTGGTCAAGCAGTACTGGAAGGCGCCCTTCACCATGCCGGCCGGCCGGCTGCTCTCGTACACCCTGATGCTCGTCTACTACCCCATGACGGCCATCAACTGGCTGCTCGGCGTTGTCAGTTGTGTCCTGTTCCTCTGGTTCGGAGCGTCCGGCACCGAGGTCACCGCCTCGGTCTGGCTGATGCTCTACAGCGACGCGGCCGCCCTCCAGATCGGCCTGTACCTGTGGAACCGGCGGCACAACGTCTCGCCGCACGAACCCGAGGGCTCGGGCGGGCTCGCCGGGATGGGCATGTCGGCGCTCTCGGCGCCCATCTACCTCAAGTCGCTCGGCTCGGCGGTGCTGCGCACCCCCGGCCGGTTCGTCGTCACTCCCAAGGGCGGCGAGGCCAGCCCCGACCGGCTGTGGACCTTCCGCATCCACCTGTTCTGGGCGGCCGTCCTGACCGCCTCGCTGATCGCCTCCGTCCGCTACCACCACACCCACGCCGCCATGCGCACCTGGGCCGTCCTCGCGCTGTGCATCGCGCTCGCGCCGGCCGCGATCTGGTCCTGGACGTCACTGCGCGAGCGCGCGGCGGCCCGCACCGCCGGCAAGGCCGTCCCGGCGAGCCCCGCGAGTGATGCGGAGCCCGCCATCGCCACGCCGACCGGAGGGAACTGAGCCATGGCCTACCGGCCCTCGAAGCGGATGAAGAAGAACCTGTTCGGCGGCGGCGCGGTGGTGCTCCTGGCGGGCCTGAACGCACCCGCCGCGCTCTCCTTCGCCACCGAGCAGTACCACGCCTACGAGATCGCACAGCCCGAGTACATGGCGAAGTACGGTGCCTGGAACGACGTCGACATCCCCAAGGAGTACCGCACCAACGCCATCCACGCGGCGCTGCTGCACACCGGCAAGGTGCTGATCATCGCGGGCTCCGGGAACAAGCAGGACCACTTCGACGCGGGCACCTTCGACACCGTGCTGTGGAACCCGAAGGACAACTCGTTCAAGAAGATCCCCACCCCCGAGGACTTCTTCTGCGGTGGCCACGCCCAACTGCCCAACGGCAACCTCCTGGTGGCCGGCGGCACGGCCCGCTACGAGGTGCTCGGCGACGGGGTGAAGCGGGCCGGCGGCGGCATGCGCGTGAAGAACGAGAACCCGGACAGGGCCGTCACGATCAGGAAGGGCACCAGGTTCCGGTCCCCCTCGGGCGTGGAGTACGTCTCCAAGCTCGACGTCACGGTGCCGCGCGCCAAGCGTGACTTCCAGGTCTCGTACTACGCGACCGGCCAGGTGAAGCCCCGGAAGACCAAGGTCATCGCGGCCGAGGCGCGGGTCTTCGTGGAGGCGGTCGCCGAGGGCTCGCGGTCGGTCGCCACCGGCCGGGCCCAGTACGAGATCGAGGGCCTCACGGGCGACGACGCCGAGAACGTGTACGGCCTCGCCGAGAAACTGACCCTGGACAAGCAGGACTTCCAGGGCATCAGGGCGGCGTACGAATTCGATCCGAAGGCCGAGAAGTACGTCCCCGTCGCCCCGATGAAGGAGGCGCGCTGGTACCCGACGCTCACCACGCTCCAGGACGGCCGGGTCCTCGCGGTCTCCGGGCTCGACGACGTGGGCGCCATCCTCGCGGGCGACAACGAGGTCTACGACCCGAAGACGAAGCAGTGGTCCAAGGGCCCCTTCCGCTACTTCCCGACCTATCCCTCGCTGTTCCTGACCAAGAGCGGCAAGCTCTTCTACTCGGGTGCGAACGCCGGGTACGGGCCCGCCGACAAGGGCCGCGAGCCGGGCCTGTGGGACGTCGACAAGAACACCTTCACCAAGATCGGCGGTCTGAACGCCACCGACCAGCTGGAGACGGCCAGCTCGCTCCTGCTGCCCCCCGCCCAGGACCAGCGGTTCATGCTGCTGGGCGGCGGCGGGGTCGGCGAGTCCGACAAGTCCACGCCGCGCACCGCCGTGGTGGACCTGAAGCAGGACAGCCCGGCGTTCAAGTCGGGCCCCGAACTCCCGCAGGGCACCCGGTACTTGAACAGCGTGATCATGCCCGACGACTCGGTCTTCAGCAGTGGCGGATCCGAGGGCTACCGCGGCCGGGGGGCGTCCAACATCCTCAAGGCGCAGTTCTACGATCCCAAGGCGAACGCGTTCCGCGAGGCGGCGGACCCCACGATCGGCCGCAACTACCACTCCGAGGCGCTGCTGCTGCCCGACGGGCGGGTCGCGACCTTCGGCTCCGACTCGCTCTTCGGCGACAAGGACAACACCAAGCTCGGCAAGTTCGAGCAGCGCATGGAGGTCTACACCCCGCCCTACCTCTACCGGGACAAGAACCTGCGCCCGGCACTCGGGGACGGCCCCCAGGCGGCCGCGGGCGACGGCCGGGCGACGTTCGAGTCCGACCACCCTGAACGCATCGTGAAGGCCCGGCTGATGCGGCCGAGCGCGGTGACGCACACGACGGACGTGGAACAGCGCTCGATCGAACTGGGCCTGACGAAGGACAGGAACTCGGTGACGGTCACGGTCCCCAAGGACCGGGCCCTGGTCCCGCCCGGCTGGTACATGCTCTTCGTGACGGACCAGGAGGGCACGCCTTCGGAGGCGAAGTGGCTGCGCATCGACTGACCGGGAACAAGTCCCCATCGGCGATCGAGGAGCGGGGGCGGGGCCTGCGGGGCCTGGGCGTCAACCCCGCGCGTGCCTCGCGAGCCCCAGCGCGTAGTCCGGCCACCACGTCCCCGCGGACGGGCCCCCGCGACAGGGCCCGTCGGAATCCCCCGGCCGCTTGATCCACAGGAACGCGTCGATGAGCGCGTCCCCGGTCGTGACCGACGGCGGCGCACCGAGTGACCGCCCCGGCGGATTGCACCAGGCCTGGTCGTGGTCGTTCATCAACGGCCCCTCGCCGTTGCGGCTGGTGTCCATGACGAAGTGCTTGCCGTCGAGCCGCTGGGCCAGCTTCACGCCGTACGCCCGCACCGACGTGTCGGTCTGGAAGTTGGACACGTTCAGCGCGAACCCGTCCGCCTTGTCGATGCCGGCCCGCCTGAGGGGCTCGACGAGGCTGCTGGGGTCGGGGATCCAGGAGGGATTGCCCGCGTCGAGGTACACCTTGGTGTTCGGCAGCTGCTTGAGATGCTCGACCGCCTCGGCCAGGAGCTGGTAGCGCTCGGCGTGGTGGTCGGCCGTCGTACACCCGTCGACCATGTGCGCCACCGCGTCCGGCTCCAGGACGACGACGGCCCGCGCGTCGCCGATCGCCTCCGCGAACATGCCGTACCAGCCGCGGTAGCCCTCGACGCCGTCCGCCCCGCCCGCCGAGTACTTGCCGCAGTCGCGGTGCGGGATGTTGTACGCGACGAACAGCGCGGTCCGCCCGTCCTTGGCGGCGCCGGCGACGGCCTTGCGGATGGCGGGCTGCGGGTCGCTCCCGGCCGGCCAGATGGCGACCGGCTGCTGGGCGATCCGGCGCAGCGCCCGGGCGTCGGCCTTGCGGCCCTGCTTCTCCCAGACCTTGACCTGGCGGGCCGCGTCGCTCTCCGGGTCGACCCAGAACGGCGATCCGGGCGCCGCCTGCGGGGCCGCTTCGATCTGGGGGTGTCCCTGGATCACGGCGGGTTCGCCGGTCGAGCCGGACGAGGCGGACGAGCAGCCCGCGACGGCGGTGAGGAGCGCGGCGGCGAGGAGGGCGCGGTACCGGGACATCCAGCTCCCCTGGGTGGCGAGAAATCTCGACGGGACCGGGCAATCGTGACATAACGGTCACTCTGTGTGGGAGAGCGCCATGCCGGGCCCGGTGGGGCCGCGCGCTCGCGGATACCGAACTTCGAGACGGGGCTGACCGGCATGTGACCACTGGGTAAGGTCGACGCGTGCCCAAGCCGCTCAGCCTCCCCTTCGACCCCATCGCCCGAGCCGACGAACTCTGGCAGCAGCGCTGGGGCCCCGTGCCCTCGATGGGAGCGATCACCTCGATCATGCGCGCGCACCAGATCCTGCTCGCGGAGGTCGACGCGGTGGTGAAGCCGTACGGCCTGACCTTCGCGCGCTACGAGGCGCTGGTCCTGCTCACCTTCTCCAAGGAGGGGGAGCTGCCGATGTCCAAGATCGGCGAGCGCCTCATGGTCCACCCGACGTCGGTCACGAACACGGTGGACCGGCTCGTGAAGTCGGGCCTGGTGGACAAGCGCCCCAATCCGAACGACGGCCGCGGCACGCTCGCGTCCATCACGGACAAGGGCCGCGAGGTGGTGGAGGACGCGACGCGCGACCTGATGGCGATGGACTTCGGGCTCGGGGCGTACGACGCGGAGGAGTGCGGCGAGATCTTCGCGATGCTGAGACCCCTGCGGGTGGCGGCGCACGACTTCGAGGCGTAGCTCAGCCCGCCCTGGGCGTCCCGCCGGGCCGGTCGGCCGGGGGCACCCGCGCGAAGATCGCCCCATGCGTCCCGTTACGCTCGACCGCATGAAAAAGAGCGTGCTGACCCGGTACCGCGTGATGGCCTACGTCACCGGCGTACTGCTGGTCCTGCTGACCCTGGGCGTGATCGCCAAGTACATCCTCGACATGAACGGCGCCGCCGACTTCACGAAGGTCGTGGGCATCGCGCACGGCTGGCTGTACGTGATCTACCTCGTCTTCGCCTTCGACCTGGGCTCCAAGGCGAAGTGGCCGGTCGGCAAGCAGCTGTGGGTGCTGATCGCCGGCACCATCCCCACCGCCGCCTTCTTCGTCGAGCGCAAGGTCTCCAAGGAGCTGGAGGCCAAGGTCGCCCAGGACGTCCCGGCCGGGGCCCGCGCCTAGCGGCTGTGTCCGACCCCACCGCCGCGCGAGCGATGCGCGGCGGTCTGCCATCGACATTTAGTAGGACGTCCAAGTAAATTTGAGCCATGGACGCTGACGCGATCGAGGAAGGCCGCCGTCGCTGGCAGGCCCGTTACGACAAGGCCCGCAAGCGTGACGCGGACTTCACCACGCTCTCCGGGGACCCCGTCGACC
Organism: Streptomyces sp. NBC_01431; assembly: GCF_036231355.1. NCBI lineage: Bacteria > Bacillati > Actinomycetota > Actinomycetes > Kitasatosporales > Streptomycetaceae > Streptomyces > Streptomyces sp. NBC_01431. The sequence continues at coordinate 2,680,463 of NZ_CP109496.1, read as the reverse complement.
CCGCGTACGGGCCCCGGCCCGGCGACACGTACGACGGGTTCGAGCGGATCGGATGGCCCGGCGAATACCCCTTCACCCGCGGCCTGTACCCGACCGGCTACCGGGGGCGCACCTGGACGATCCGGCAGTTCGCCGGGTTCGGCAACGCCGAGCAGACCAACGAGCGGTACAAGACGATCCTCGCCAACGGCGGGGGCGGCCTGTCCGTCGCGTTCGACATGCCCACCCTCATGGGCCGCGACTCCGACGACCCCCGCGCGCTCGGCGAGGTCGGCCACTGCGGCGTCGCCATCGACTCGGCCGCCGACATGGAGGTCCTCTTCCAGGACATCCCGCTCGGTGACGTCACCACCTCGATGACGATCAGCGGACCCGCCGTGCCCGTCTTCTGCATGTACCTGGTGGCGGCCGAGCGCCAGGGCGTCGACCCCGGCGTCCTCAACGGCACGCTCCAGACCGACATCTTCAAGGAGTACATCGCGCAGAAGGAGTGGCTCTTCCAGCCCGAGCCGCACCTGCGCCTGATAGGCGACCTGATGGAGCACTGCGCCGAAGGCATTCCGGCGTACAAGCCGCTCTCGGTCTCCGGCTACCACATCCGCGAGGCCGGGGCGACGGCCGCGCAGGAGCTGGCGTACACGCTGGCCGACGGCTTCGGCTACGTCGAGCTCGGACTGAGCCGCGGCCTGGACGTGGACGTGTTCGCGCCCGGCCTGTCCTTCTTCTTCGACGCGCACGTCGACTTCTTCGAGGAGATCGCCAAGTTCCGCGCCGCGCGCCGCATCTGGGCCCGCTGGATGAAGGAGGTGTACGGAGCGGAGTCCGACAAGGCGCAGTGGCTGCGCTTCCACACCCAGACCGCCGGGGTCTCGCTGACCGCGCAGCAGCCGTACAACAACGTCGTACGGACCGCGGTCGAGGCGCTCGCCGCGGTGCTCGGCGGCACCAACTCGCTGCACACCAACGCCCTGGACGAGACGCTCGCGCTCCCGTCCGAGCAGGCCGCGGAGATCGCCCTGCGTACCCAGCAGGTCCTGATGGAGGAGACGGGCGTCGCCAACGTGGCCGACCCGCTCGGCGGCTCCTGGTACATCGAGCAGCTCACCGACCGCATCGAGGCCGACGCCGAGAAGATCTTCGACCAGATCAAGGAGCGCGGCACCCGCGCGCACCCCGACGGGCAGCACCCCATCGGCCCGATCACCTCGGGCATCCTGCGCGGCATCGAGGACGGCTGGTTCACCGGCGAGATCGCCGAGTCGGCCTTCCGCTACCAGCAGTCCCTGGAGAAGGGCGACAAGCGGGTCGTCGGCGTCAACTGCCACCACGGCTCGGTCACGGGCGACCTGGAGATCCTGCGGGTCAGCCACGAGGTGGAGCGCGAGCAGGTGCGGGCGCTCGCCGGCCGCAAGGCACGCCGTGACGACGCGGCGGTGCGCACCGCTCTGGACGCGATGCTGGCCGCCGCGCGCGACGGCTCGAACATGATCGCCCCGATGCTGGAAGCGGTCCGCGCCGAGGCGACGCTGGGCGAGATCTGCGGCGTGCTGCGGGAGGAATGGGGCACCTACACGGAGCCGCCCGGCTTCTGAGCCCTTCGCTGGGCAGTGCGTTTGATGGGACTGCGGGCCCTGGTCGGGCGGTTCACCGCGCCCCTTTGGGGCGCGGTACCCGCACGCGCTGCTCAGCCGGCCTGCCGCAGGAGTTCGATGCCCAGCTCGTCCGTCTCGTCCGACCGCCCGCTCAGCCGGTGCACCAGCACCCACCTGCCGTCCGGCATGGCCCCCGTGAAGACGGAGGCATCACCCGTGGCGCCGTTGTGCCAGAGCAGGGGACCGGCCGTCTGCCAGGACGGCGCGGGCTCGCCCAGGCGCCGTTCGACGAGCAGCGCGGTCACCAGCCGGGCGGCCGCGCGCGGGGTGGCCCACAGGCCGCCGGCGGGGAGGATCGCGCCGTCCATGGTCCAGGGCCGGCGCGGGCGTCCGAAGAGGCCGCGCGCGGTGAGCCGCCGGTCCGCGGGCGGCGCTGAGGTCACCTCGGCGATGCCCAGGGGCACAAGCACGTACCGGTTCAGAAGCTCCTCGTACGGCATCCCCGCGGCCGAGGCGAGCGCGGCGCCAAGGATGGCGTAACCGAGGTTGGAGTACTCCTCCGCCTGGCCCGGTGGCCTGGTGGCCAGGGAGGCGAGGTCCCGCAGCACGGCGTCCAGGGCCTGGGCGTCGAAGCCTGCGTACGGGTCCAGACGGCGCAGGTGCGGCGGCAGGCGGGGCAGTCCCGAGGTGTGCTCGGCGAGATGCCGCAGGGTGATGCCGGTGCCGGGCGGGACGGGCAGGAACTCCTCGACGCCGGCGTCCAGTTCGAGCCTTCCCCGGGCTGCGAGGCCGAGCATCGCGGTGCCGGTCAGCGGTTTGGTGAGCGAGCCGATCTCGACGTATGCGTCGAGGTCGTGGCCGTGCCGGGCCTGGGGTGCTTCGAAGCTGCCGAGTATGCAGGTGGGTACCGATGACATGGACGCGCTTTCGATTCGGGAGTGCTCAGGGCATTGTGCTCGACCTGCCCGGGGCCGCCGCGGTCGGCAGGGTCAGACGGAACAGCGCGCCGCCGCCGGTTGCCTGATGTGCCGTCAGCTCCGCTCGGTGCGCGCGGGCGATCTGGCGGGCCATCGCCAGGCCGAGGCCCGAGCCGGGCAGGGCGCGCGCCTGCTCGGCGCGGTAGAAGCGGTCGAAGACATGGGGCAGGTCGGCCTCCGCGATACCGGGCCCGTGGTCCCGAACTGTCAACTCGCCCGCGTACAGGGTGACTTCGACGGGGGCGCCGGGCGGGCTGAACTTGGCCGCGTTGTCCAGAAGGTTGGAGATGAGGCGGGCGAGCCGTGCGGGGACGCCGGGCAGGGTGGCCGAGGCGTCGGTGAGATCCAGCTGGAACGGGGTCGCGGGCCAGTGCGCGCGGGCCGTGTCCACGGTGTGCGCGAGCAGCGGGGCGAGGCGAACCTCCTCCAGGAGCGGCGTCGGCTCCTCGTCCCTCGCCAGGTCGATCAGGTCGTTGACCAGAACGGAGACCTCCCTGATCTGACGGCCCAGAGCGGCTGATGCCCGGTCTCGCTGCGCCTGCGTCAACCGGTCGGCGCGGGCGAGCAGTTCGGCGTTGGTGCGCAGGGCGGTCAGTGGCGTGCGCAGCTCGTGGGAGGCGTCGGCGACCAGGCGGCGCTGGGCCGTCACGGACTGCTCCAGCTCGCCCAGCATGGTGTTGAAGGACGCCGCGAGCCGCGTCACCTCGTCCTCCTTGTCGGGCGGGCCCGGCGGCAGCTCGATGCGGTGGCTCGGGTCCCGGGTGGCCGCAATGTGCTCGGCCGTCGCGGTGAGCCGGGCCACCGGAGCGAGCCCGGTGCGCGACACCCAGTAGCCGAGCCCGGCGGCCAGCAGCGCCCCGGCCGCCCCCACCCCGCCGAGCAGCCACGCCGCCTGGCGCACGCCCTCGCGCACGGTGTCCGAACGCAGTGCCACCTGGAGCGCCTTGCCACCACCCGGGAAGTTGGTGGTGAGCATCCGCGCGGGCTCGCCGTCGGGCAGCGTGATGTTGGTGGAGTACGGCCTGCGCTCACCGGCGGCGACCTCGCGCACGGGCGGGCTCACCGGCAGCAGATAGGGCTTGGCGGGGTCCTTGGCCGGGGCGGCGGGGACGACCTGCGCGCAGGCGGGGGCGGACAGGAAGCGGCACTCCCCGGCCAGCACGCCCGGGGCCGAGCCCCGGTTCTGCTGGATGGCCAGCGTCGCCGACTGGGTCAGATTCAGGTCGAGCTGGTGGTTGAGCTCGTAGCGGAGCACGAAGAACGCGGCGGTGCAGACCCCGACCGCGACCAGCGCCACCGCGGCGGCGGCGGCCACCGCCAGTCGGGTGCGCAGCGGACGGTGGCGGCGCCAGCGGGCACCGAGACGGCGCCGGGAACTCACGAGGCGTCCAGGCGGTAGCCGACGCCGTGCACCGTGTGGACCAGGCGCGGCTCGCCCGCCGTCTCCAGCTTGCGGCGCAGATAACCCACGTACACGGCGAGGGAGTTGGAGTCGGGCCCGAAGTCGCGCCCCCACACCAGCTCGTGGATCAGCTCGCGCGGGAGCACCTGCCCCGGGTTGCGCATCAGCAGTTCGAGCAGGGCGAACTCGGTGCGCGTGAAGTCGATCGGGCGCTCGCCCCGGCGGGCGGTGTGCGCGACCGGGTCCAGGACCAGATCGGCGTACCGCAGCTCCTGCGGCTCGGCGGGATCGGCTGCCGCCCGCCGCAGCAACGCCCGTACCCGGGCGATGAGTTCGTCCAGGGCGAAGGGCTTGACCAGATAGTCGTCCGCGCCCGCCTCCAGACCGTCCACCCGCTCGCTCACCGAATCGAGCGCAGTGAGCACGAGCACCGGAGTGCGGTCGCCCATCGCCCGCAGCTGGCGGCACACCCCGAGGCCGTCCAGGACCGGCATCATCACGTCCAGGATGATCGCGTCCGGCCGCCAGGCGGCCACCTCGGAGAGCGCCGCGAGCCCGTCGACCGCGCCCCGGACCTCGTACCCCTCCACCGCGAGGCCGTCCTCGACGGCCGCGCGTACCTCCGGCTCGTCGTCGACGACGAGAATTCTGAACGTGCGCGTGGTGCTCATGGGCAAAGCCTGCCAAACGCGGCTCTTAGAACCCTCTTAGGCCGCCCCGTGAACCTCGGTCTCATGCGCACACCATTGTCAGTAGTGATCGGGGCGGGCGGTACCGGCGGGCACATCTACCCCGGGCTCGCACTCGCCGAGGCACTGCGCCGGGCCGTCCCCGACGCGGTGATCTCCTTCGTCGGTACGACCCGGGGCCTGGAGGGCGAGCTCATACCCGGCGCCGGGTACCACCTGCACACCGTCGACATGATTCCCTTCGACCCCTCGCTCGGCGCCCGGCGGTATCTGCTGCCCGCCGCGCTGCTGAAGTCGGGCGCGCAGTGCCGGGCCATCCTCAAGGCGCAGCGCGCCCAGGTCGCGGTCGGCATGGGCGGCTACCCGAGCGCGCCGGTCATCGTCGGCGCCAAGATGGCCGGGCTGCCCAGCCTGATCCACGAGTCCAACGCCGTGCCGGGGCGCGCCAACCAGTTCGCGGCGCGTCTGACCCCGCACATCGCGGTCGCCTTCGACCGCAGCCGCGCCCATCTGTCGGGCGGTCAGGACGCCGTCACCACCGGCATGCCCATCGCCGCCTCGCTCGCCGCGCTCGACCGGCCGACCCTGCGCGCCGAGGCCCGGCGGGCGCTCGGGGTGCCGCCCGGGGCGCGCCTCGTCCTCGTCAACGGCGGGAGCCTCGGCGCCGCCCGGCTCACGGCGGCGGCCGTCGGCCTTGCCGGACACTGGCGCGACCGGCTCGACGTCCACCTCCTCATCAAGACCGGTCCCGCCCAACTGGCCGACACCCAAAGGCAGTTGTCCGCGCTGCCCGGCGCGCGTGCCGTGCCCTACCTGGACCGGATGGACCTCGCCTACGCCGCCGCCGACCTGGTCGTGTGCCGGGCAGGCTCCGCAACCGTCGCCGAACTCGCCGTCACCGGCGTGCCCGCCGTCCTCGTGCCCTATCCGCACGCGCCCGGCGACCACCAGACCCACAACGCGCGGGTCCTCTCGGACGCGGGCGCGGGACTGCTCGTGCCGGACGCCGAGGCCACCGCGTTCCGCCTGGCCGCCCTCATCGAGCCGCTCCTCGCCGACCCGGCCCGGCTCGCCTCGATGAGCGGTGCCGCCGACCCCGGCAACCACGCCCGTGCCGCGGACCTGCTGGCCGCCCGGGTCCTCGAACTCGCCGCCCACCCGACCTCGTACGCCAAGGAGTACCACGCAGCATGAGCCTGTCCGTCTGGAAGAACCGCACCGTCCTGGTCACCGGAGCCGAGGGCTTCATCGGCTCGACCCTGGTCGACCAGCTCCTCGAACTCGGCGCGAACGTCAGGGCGTTCGTGCACTACAAGCCGTACGCCGAGAAGGGCCACCTGGCCCACCTGATGAGCCACCCGTCGGTGGAGATGATCGCCGGGGACGTCCGCGACGCGGGCCGGGTCTCGGACGCGGTGGCCGGCTGCGACACCGTCTTCCACCTCGCCGCCCTCATCGGCATCCCGTACAGCTACGACTCCCCGGGCGCCTATGTCCAGACGAACGTGGTCGGCACCGAGAACCTCGCCGAGGCCTGCCGCCGCCACTCCGTGCGCCGCCTCGTCCACACCTCCACCAGCGAGGTGTACGGAACAGCCCTGACCGCCCCGATCAGCGAGGACCACCCGCTCCAGCCGCAGTCGCCGTACTCCGCTTCCAAGATCGGCGCCGACATGATGGCGCTCTCGCACTGGCACGCCTTCGAGCTGCCGGTGACGGTGGTGCGCCCCTTCAACACCTACGGACCGCGCCAGTCCGCCCGCGCCGTCATCCCCACGATCCTGGCCCAACTGCACGCGGGCGTACGGGAGATCAGGCTCGGCTCGCTCACCCCGACGCGCGACTTCACCTACGTCACCGACACCGCGCGGGGCTTCGTGGCGATGGCCGAATGCGACCGGGCGCTGGGTCAGGTGGTGAACCTGGGGACCGGACGCGAGATCGCGATCGGGGATCTCGCCGAGGCCCTCATCGCCGCCTCCGGGCGCGAGGCCTCGGTGATGGTCGACCCGGCGCGACTGCGCCCCTCGGGCAGCGAGGTGGAGCGGCTGCTGTCCGACAACACGCGAGCCCGCGAGTGGGCGGGCTGGGAGCCGGAAGTCTCCCTGGAGGAGGGCCTGAAGCGGACATCGAGCTGGGTCGAGGAGAACCTGTCGCTGTTCGCCCCGAACCGCTACCAGGTCTGAGAGCCCAGGTCAGGCCCGCGGAGCCCGGGTCCGGACCGGCCGCGGCGGAATCCGGCGGCTCAGGCCGTCGCGGCCAGGCCCGAGCAGACGAGGAGGGTGAAGTCGCGGGCCCACTCCTCGTCCACGGGCTCGGCGCTGACCAGCGCCCGGTGCACCACCGCCCCGGCCACCACATCGAAGATGAGGTCGGTGTGGCGGGCGGAGAGCTCCGGGTCGGATTCGTAGGGGAGCTCCCCACGGGCCTGCGCACGCTCCCGGCCGATCAGAACCAGCCGCTTCTGGCGGTCGACGATCGCCGACCTGATCCGCCCGCGCAGCGCTTCGTCCCGGGTGGACTCGGCCACCACCGCCATGAGCGCGGTCTTCGTCTCGGGGCGCTCCAGGAGCGCGGCGAACTGGAGGACGACGCCCTCCACATCGGCCACCAGGCTGCCCAGATCGGGAAGTTCGAGCTCGTCGAAGAGGACCGCGACCGCGTCCACGACGAGCTCGTTCTTTCCGGCCCAGCGCCGGTACAGCGTCGTCTTGGCGACCCCGGCCCGCGTCGCCACGTCCCCCATCGTCAACTTCGACCAGCCCAGGTCCACCAGCGCCTCCCGGGTCGCCAGCAGGATCGCGGCGTCGGCCTCGGCGCTGCGAGGCCGGCCCGTACGAGTCGCACAGGACGGGGTTCCGCCACTGGTTGAAGAAGGCATGACGGCGACCATACCGGCCGGTAGCAATCGCGCCAGGGGGCCCGTCGTGTGGGCGAGATCACCGTGTGCGCGGGGGTCCGGACCAGTTACGCTACGACTCGTAGCGAAAGCCTTGAGCGGCCTTCCGCGACAACCACGTGTCACAGGCGCCGGGGTGGGGACCCGGGTGTCGCAAGAACGAAGATCCGCGGCCTGTCCGTGCCTCGCAATCCGGCGGGAGGCACCGGGCGGGCCCGGATCCTGCCACCGGTTCACCACACTCGTGCGCGGAAGGGGGAGGATGTACGCATGCAGCCTAGGAACATGTCCATGAGCGGCGTCGTCGACCTCGCCGCGGTGAAGGCGGCCGGCGAGGCCAAGGCCAAGGCGGAGCAGGCGCGAGCCGAGTCCGCCCGGCACGGGGGAACCCCGGCCGTCGCGCCGTCCGCCCTCGTCTTCGACGCCGACGAGGCCACCTTCGAGCGCGACATCCTCCAGCGCTCCACCGAGGTACCGGTCGTCATCGACTTCTGGGCCGAGTGGTGCGAGCCCTGCAAGCAGCTCGGCCCGCTGCTCGAACGCCTCGCCGTCGAGTACAACGGCCGCTTCCTCCTTGCGAAGATCGACGTCGACGCCAACCAGATGCTGATGCAGCAGTTCGGGATCCAGGGGATCCCGGCCGTCTTCGCGGTCGTCGCCGGTCAGGCGCTGCCGCTCTTCCAGGGCGCGGCCCCTGAGGCGCAGATCCGCGAGACCCTCGACCAGTTGGTGCAGGTCGCCGAGGAGCGCTTCGGCCTGACCGGCATCGCGGTCGACCAGGACGCCGCGGCCGCGCCCGCCGACGCTCCGCTGCCGGCCGGCCCGTACGACGCTCTGCTCGAAGCCGCGGTGGTCGCCCTGGACTCGGGCGATCTGCCCGGCGCGGTCCAGGCGTACCGGAACGTACTGAGTGACGATCCGGGCAACCCGGAGGCCAAGCTCGGTCTGGCGCAGGCCGAACTGCTCCAGCGCGTCCAGGGGCTCGACCCCCTGAAGGTCCGCAAGGAAGCCGCCGAGAAGCCCGCCGATGTGGCGGCGCAGATCACGGCGGCCGACCTCGATCTGGTCGGCGGTCACGTCGAGGACGCCTTCGGCCGGCTCATCGAGACCGTGCGGCGCACGTTCGGTGACGACCGGGACGCGGCCCGGGTCCGCCTCCTCGAACTCTTCGAGGTGATCGGCGGCGACGATCCGCGCGTCACGGCGGCGCGAACGGCGCTGGCGAGGGTGCTCTTCTAACGGTCCTCCGGACGCCTTCGGGTGTTCACCCAGCTGTCACCGAACGAGTGTCATGCACGGTGTGCGACGGACGATTTGGCGACAGAGAGACAAGAGGCGGCCGCGTTTTGCCAAAACTTGGTAAACGCGGCCGCTGTTACTTCCAGTAAGTTGAGCTGGATCTTACGTCCGCTTTTCGGCGGCGATTTCACCTTCTGTCCGGTCACTCGGCGGCACCCTGTGTGCCCGGCCGATGCCGACCGGTCGCGCTTCGGTTATCGGGCCGTTACTGGCTAGTAACGACCCCCCTTGTGTCGCGGCTCCGAATGCACCACGATCGGCCACGCTCGGTCCAATAACGCACCAGCCCGACAACCACTCGGCGCTGTTGCCCCATTGGGTCCCCACCGGGCCGGCCGGTGGCAGTGGAACCGGCCGTGGACAGGGGGGTCTCTGCTCCGGCAGGGCCTGTCCAGTAGGTTGCGCGAACGCGTGGCCAGTGGTTGTCGCTCGGGGGTGATCGCCGGTGTCGGACGAAGTGCGCAAGTCGTACCCGATCGACCTCCCGTGCGCTCCCCTTCCCGAGGACGTAGCACTTCTCCCATCCCGTGGCAGCCCGTGAGGGTCCGTCCCGGAGATGTACGTCCGAGAAGGAGGAAAGTCATGGAGTCCCAAGTACGTGGCGGGACCAGATGGAAGCGGTTCGCGCTGGTCATGGTGCCGAGCGTGGCCGCCACGGCCGCGATAGGCGTCGGCCTCGCGCAGGGCGCGCTGGCGGCGTCGTTCAGCGTGTCCGGTGTCGACTTCAAGGTGACGGCACAGCAGCTGGACGGTAAGAACCTCCTGCAGTACGGGAGCGTGGCGACCGGCAACAACCTCGACGGCACGAAGGCGGCACATCCCGTCGTCGTCTCCGGGTTCAGTGAAGCCACCATCAGCAAGATGTGCCAGTCGGTCGTCCAGCCACTGCCGTTCGGCCTCGGCGACGTGACGATGACGCTCAAGGCCGGTCAGGGCGACCAGAAGATCGAGGCGAGCAACCTCTATCTCGACGTGTCCGACCTCTCCACCGACGCCACCTTCACCAACCTCGACATCGGTGTGGCGGCGGGCGAGGGCAAGACGGGCAAGAACGGCGAGCGGGTCGTCATCCAGCCCGGCGCGGACGGCAAGACGCCGGGCGGTAACCCGTACGGCTTCGCACAGCGAGCCGACCGTGCGGTCCTGGACAACATCGAACAGCACGCGTGGGCGACCACCGCGGGCTCGTTCAAGCTCCCCGGCCTCAGCCTGAGCCTGTCCAAGGGCGCCAACGAGTGCCCGGCCTGGAACAAGTACTAGGTCTGATCCCCGGTGGTCGCTGAGCCTGCTGAGCGGCCACCGGGACCCCCAAATTTTTCTGAGTGCAACAGCGGTACCAGGGAGCTGTTTTCCATGAGCGCCGAGACCACGGGTTCCCGCGACTTCTCCGACTCCGAGCACCGCCTGCGGAGCATGCGGCTTGGCTTCCGTGCCTGGCGGGGACGCCGGCCCTTCTGGGCAGGCCTGCTGACCATCGCGGGCGGCGTGCCCATCATGTACTTCCCGTACGCCAACATGCACCTGGGCAACGTCACGCTGGCCATGTCGACCACGGCCGGCGCGGGTTCGCTCATCATCGGCGTACTCCTGGTCACGCTGGGCCTGACCATGTGGTTCCACCACGTGGTGCGGACGTTCGCGGGCATCGCGGCGATCCTGCTGGCGCTGATCTCCCTGCCCATCGCCAATATCGGCGGCTTCGTCGTCGGCTTCCTGCTCTCCATGTTCGGCGGCGCGCTCGCCGTGGCGTGGGTGCCTGCCAAGCCCCGGCGTCGCGACCAGCGGGCCCAGGCCGTCGACGGTTCGCCGGACGGAACCGCTCCCGAGGGGGACGCGGCGCCCGGCCCGCGCGCGCAGGAGCCCACAACGGCCGCCTACGAAACGACAGTTGACGCCAACGGCGGGAGGAACAGTGCGGGGTGACGAGACGCAGCTGGACTCGACCGGAGGCGGCGACCCGCGGGGAAGAAGCGGGCCGCGTCACGCGGCCCCGAGGAAGTCACTGCTGACCAAGTGGCACATGCCCGCCGGCAAGGCGATGGCTCTGGCCGCCATGCCCACGGCCGTTCTGGTCGGAATGACCCTCACGCCCAAGCTCGCGATGGCGGACGACAAGTCGAACATCCCGTTCGCCCCCGGCCCGTGTGTGACGCGCTCCGACAGCCCCTCGGCCTCGCCGAGTCCGTCGAGCAGCGCATCGGGCAAGGCGTCGCCGAGCCCGTCTGCGGCGTCGCCGGACGACAAGGCGTCGAAGCCGAAGGAGCCGACGCCGACGGCCTCGGGTTCGGCCGCGGGCTCCGTCGACAAGCTGCTGAAGCCGACGCAGCCGTCGAGCGCGCCGTCCACGGGTGCGGACACGGCCCCGGCTCCGGCGGAGGCCGCGACGCCGACGCCCGCCAAGACGACGAACCCGCTGGACCCGCTGGGTCTGGGTGACGCGCTCAAGGGTCTGTTCGGCGTTCACGACACGCCGAGCCCGGCGCCGAGCGCGTCGACCGCGACGCCGAAGCCTTCGGCGAGCACGGCCACGCCCAAGCCCGCGACGGACGCGTCCAAGCCCGCGCCCACCGCGAGCAAGAAGCCCGCCACCGCGTTGGACAAGACGGTCGACAAGACCACGACAGCCATCAAGCAGGCGGCCGACCAGGCGGGCCAGAAGGTCAGCGAACTCCCGGACTCCGCAAAGGGGTTGGACCCGAAGAAGGACACCGCCATCCCCGATGGCGCCAAGCAGCCCTTCCCGTGCCCGACCGCCGACCCGAAGGCGCTGGCCGCGGCCAAGCAGGACAGCGGAGTGCCGACGCTGCCCAGCCAACCGTGGATCCTCAAGAGCTCGATGCTCACGCTGAGCGGTCTGAACTACGCGGGCATCGTCGAGGTCAAGGCGGGTAACACGACCAAGAAGGTCCTCAAGTTCACCGCCTCGTCCGTGGACATCAAGGACCTCCACCAGCTGGTGTACGGGCCCGAGGTGGGCGGCTCGCCCACCACCACGCACGTGCAGGCCCGCTCCGGCTCGACCTCCACGATCCGCAACGGCACCGTGACGATGTACACGGAGGAGCTGAAGGGCAACCTCTTCGGCCTCATCCCGATCACGTTCAGCCCGGCCACCCCGCCGCCGCTGAACGTCCCCTTCGCCTTCTTCACGAACGTGACGGTCCGTCAAGCAGGCCAGTTCGGCGGCACCCTGACCGTCCCCGGCCTGCACAACTACGTCACCAACGGCAACCTGGAGTAGTCCGGCCACCCCCCATAGACCCATCCGGGAGCCGCAGTTGAGCCGTGGCCCGCACCCTCACGGGGGTGCGGGCCACGGCTGTTTCTGCCACCGCCGGTCACCGCCGGGTGCGCCCCGTCGGCCCGGTTGCCCAGGCCGGCGGGGCGGCGGGGCGGCGGCTCCTCAGATGACCGGGTCGCTCTGGTGCTTCGCCTTCTTGCGACGGCTCAGAACCAGCACGCCAGCGCCGCCGGCGACGACCACCGCGGCGCCGATGCCGGTCCAGCCGAGCGCGCCGATGCCGGCGTCGGACGAGGACCCCGCACCGGTTGCCGTGCTGCCGTCGACGGCGCCCGTGGGGCGCTGCGAGGCCGGGTCCAGGGTGCCGACCGGCTTCGCCTTGCCGACCGCCGTGAACCCCCAGTCCAGGAGCTGGCGCATCTCGGTGTACACCTTGTCGTGCTTGTTCTCCTGGGGGTTCATCACCGTCACCAGGATGGTGTGGCCGTCACGTTGGGCCGCCTCGGCCAGGGTGTTGCCGGCGTTCGTGGTGTAGCCGTTCTTGCCGCCTATCAGACCCGGGTACCTGGCCACCCCGTCGATGCCCGACAGCAGGCGGTTGGTGTTGGAGATCCCGAACGGCTTGCCCTTGGTGTTGGGGCCGCCGGGGAAGTCCGCCGAGGCCGTCGAGCAGTACTCCTTGAAGTCCTTGTTCCGCAGGCCCTGGCGCAGGAACAGCGTCAGGTCGTACGCCGAGGACACCTGGCCGGGCGCGTCGTAGCCGTCGGGGCTCAGTACGTGCGTGTCCCCGGCGCCCAGGTCCTTGGCGCGCTGCTGCATGTCGGCGACCGTCTTGGGGACGCCGCCGTTCATCGCCGCAAGCACGTGCACCGCGTCGTTGCCCGAGCGCAGGAAGACCCCGCGCCACAGATCGGGGGCCTGGTAGGTCTGGCCGGGCACGATGCCGACCGCGCTGCTGCCGTCGCCCATCCCCTTGAGGTCCTCGTCGCTGACCTTGCGGCTGGCGTTGTGCGGCACCACGGGCAGCACCGTGTCCGCGAAGAGCATCTTGAGGGTGCTGGCCGGGGGGAGCGGCCAGTGCGCGTTCTTCGCCCCGAGGACCTGGCCGGTGTCGGCGTCCGCCACCACCCACGACAGCGAGGAGAGGCCGGGCGGCAGCGCCGGTGCTCCCGGGCCCACTTGATCGCCCGGCTTGCCCAACTGGGCGCCGCCCTGCTGCGACATGCTCGCCGGCGGCTCCTTCTTGGCCTCGCCGCCGGGCGCCCCCGACACGGCCGACTTCGGCGGCTTCGCTGAGTGGCCGCTCGCCGCGGCAGGGCCGACGGCCGCGCCCGCGCTGACCGCGGTTGCCGTGAGTGCCACGAGTGCGCGCCGGACCTGCGGCGATATGGGAAGACGCATGACCGTGAACGTACCCCAGGAGTTGTCGCGGAATTGACCCGTCCGTCCGTGGAATTTGCCACGCCCCCTTCATGGAACGCACCGGCCCGTCAGCGCGTCCCGGTCCGCGGACGGAGACGGAGACGACTGCGGCCCGCATCCCGGGCGGGATGCGGGCCACAGCCGTGTCACGTCAGGCGCCCGGCCCGCCGCGGTCGAGCCGGTCGGCCTCGCTCAGCAGGGACGCCGTGATGCCGTCCCCGTCCGGGTAGAAGGCGGACCGGTCGTGGGCGGCGGCCCGCAACAGGGCCGCGTCGCCGGGGCGTTGTAGGCAGGCGATCCGGTGGGCGAGACCGCGCGCCCAGGGCGGCAGCCCCATCCAGTCCTCCTGGATGAGCACTTGGAGCATGTCGACGATCTCGTCGGCCGAGGCGTAGGTGACCGCCTCCACGAACTCGATCTCCGGCAGCCCGAACGCCGCGTCGGCGTCCGTCTTGTTCTCGGGGACGACGGCGCGCGCAAGCGCGATGAGGTCCGGCATGGGGCAGCTCCTTTCAGGGTCCCGGCCAGTAGGTACCGATGGCGAGCATGTCATCCGAGACCTGAATGATCTTGTAGCCGATCTCCACGCCACCGATCCGGGTCAGCCGGTCGGGCACGAACTCTCCGGGCCGGGGCAGCTTGCCGCCCTGACCCAGGTGCGTCATGACGTCGTTCATGATCGCCTTTTCGACGTCGTCCGGATTCAGGTTGGTCTTCCGGAAGTCGTTGAGCACCTGCGGACCGGAGTGCGCCCGGTAGAACGAGTGCCCGGTGTTGAACTTCCAGGTGAACCCGCCCGCCTCGATGGCCCGCTTGAGGTTGACGATGTTCTCGCCCGCGGCGGACAGGACCTTGTACGGCCCGAAATCCATGTGCGCACTGACCACGATCTTGGTCCGCAGCAGCGCCCGGAACCGCTCCACCGTCTGCTCGGCGATCCGCAGCGAGCGGAAGAAGTCGGACAGGCCCGACGAGATGCTGACGATCGCCTTGCTGACCGCCGGGATCTTGCCGAGCACCGCGACCAGGCTCGCGACGTTCACCAGCGTCCACAGGCAGCTCTCCACGTCGCCGGACGAGAAGCAGCGCTTGGCGTCGGTGACGCCGACGACGTCCAGGAGGACCTGGCCGCCGTTCTCGATCACCCAGTCGATGACGCTCTTGTTGGAGTCGGCCAGCGCTTTGCGGAACTCGTCCACACAGGCCTGCCCGCACTCCTGGCGCAGTGCCTGCTCTTCGTCGGCCGTCAGATCGGCTCCGGCGTTCCCGGTGCCGCCGTCGCCCTTGCTGGCGGCGAGTTCCGCCGCGCGCTGCTGCTCCTGGAACGCGCGGAGCTCCGCCTCCGCGTGGTCGGCCGAGGCGTCCGCGTCCTTGGCGTCCGCGTCGGCGTTCGCCGCGGCCGTCTCGGCGGCGGTGGCGTCGTTTTCGGCGGTGGTCGCCGTGGCACGGGCGCTGGACGCGTCGTTCTCGGCGGCCGTCGCCGCGGTCCGCGCGCCGCTCGCGCTCTGCTCCGCGTCGGTGGCCGAGGACCGCGCCGCGGTGGCGTCCGTTCCGGCGGTGGTGGCCGCCTGCTGCGCGAACAGGGCGTCCTCGTTGGCCTGGCGGTCGTACTCGACGGTATTGGCCTCGGCCTTCTGCGCCGCCTTGGCCGCCGCGGACGCCTCGGCCGCGGAGGCTCTGGCCTCCTTCACGGACACGGCGGCCCTGGCCGCGGAGTCGGCGGCCGCGGCGGCCGCGGTCGCCGCCGCCTTCGCGTCGGCGTCGGCCTTGTCGGCGAGCGCCTTGGCTTCGACGGCGGCCCTCGCCGCCTGGTCGGCCTTGGCGCCGGCGACGGCCTCCTGCTGCTGGGCGGCGGTCTTGGCGGCCTGCCCGGTCAGCACGGCCAGACCGGCTGAGGAGTCGGTCTCCTTGTAGGGGGAGCCGAGTTCGATGGCGTCGTTGGCCGGCTTGACGACCTGGAGGGCCGAGTCGCGGGCGGCGGTGGCCGCCTGGGCGGTGGCATAGGCGAAGCCCGCGGTCTGAACTGCCGTGGCCGCGGCGGCCGTTGCCTCGACGCGCGCGGCCGTCGCGTTGGTCCGCGCGGTGACCGCCTGCTGGGCGGACTCCTTGGCGAGCGCCTCGGCGTTCTTGACGTTCTGTGCCGCCGCCTCCGACGCCTCAATGGCATCGGCGGCCGCCGCGTGCGCCTTCTGCACCGCGGCATGGGTGGTCGCGGCGTCGGCCGCCGCATCGTCCGCGGCCGCCTGGGAACGGGCCGCCGCTCCTTCGGCCCGGGTGGCGGCCGCGTCGGCGGCCTGCGATGCGGCCCCCGCGTCGTTGGCTGCCGCACGGGCCGAAGTGGCCGCGGTGGTGGCCGTGTTGGCGGCGGTACGAGCCTCGGTGGCCGCCTGCCGGGTCTCGCCCGCGGCCGCGGTGCCCTCGGCGGCGGCCGCGGCGGCCTCCAGGGCGTTCGCCCGCGCGGTGGTGGCATCGCGGTTGCGGTCGGCGGTCGCCGCGTCGTTGCGCGCGGTGTACGCCCGCAGCTCGGCGGCCTCGGCGTCGGCGCGCTTGCTGCTCGCGGTGGCGCCCGCCGTCTCGGCGTTCTGCCGCGCGGTGCTCGCGGCCGCCTGCTGGGTCTGGGCCCGCGCCTCGGCGTCGGCGGCCTTGGCCCGCTCGCTGTCGGCGGTGGCCCGTTCGGCGGCGGCCTTGTCGCGCTCGGCCTCGGCGGTCGCGCGCTTGGTGTGGGCGTCGGCGGCGGCGTCCTTGGCGGTGGACTCGGCGGCCTCGGCCTTGGCCTGGGCGGCCTTGGCCTTGGTGGCGTTGTCGGCCGCGAGCTTGGCCTGGAGGGCCGCGCCGTCGGCTGCGGCCTTGGCCTGGGCCGCGGCCTCCTCGGCCGCCTTGCGGCGGAACTCCGCCTTGGAGGCGTGCGCCTGCGTCATGGCCAGCGCGTTGAGCGTCTTGCTGTCGGCGGCCGAGGCGCGCGTCGCGTTGGACGCGGTCTCGGTGGCCTTGGCCGCGGCCAGCGCGGCGGCGGCCGAAGCCTTGGCGATCTGGGCGGCCTGCTGGCCGTACAGCAGACCGCGCCCGCGCGGCGTTCCCGCCTTGTCGGCGATCGCGTACGCCGCCTGCTGCGCCGTGTCCACCGCGGCGGCTTGCGCCTTGGCGTCCAGGGCGGCACGCGAGGCGACGAAGAGCCGCCCGGTGGCCCGCGCCCTGGCGTTGGCGATGTCAACCTTGACCTTGGCGAAGTCGGCCGGCTTCGGGTACGAGAGCCCCGCCTTCGCCGGGTCGGCCTTCAGCCAGTACGCCTGCCAGTCGGCGAGCCGGCTCGCGATCAGCGACTGGCCGAGGGACTCGCCCATCGCCTGGGTCGCGACCTGGAGGTCCTTGTCGGCCTGCGCCTCGGCGGCCAGGATGGTGTCGCGCGGGCCCTTCTGCGCGGCGAGTTCGGCCTGCCACTCGATGGACGCGGTGACCAGCTCCGGGCCGAGGACGTGGTGCGGGTCCGGCGGGTTCTGGCTGGCGCACGAGGCGAAGCGGGCCTTGAGGTTCTCGACGTCGACCCGGAACTCCATGGTGTCCGGGTCGGGCGCGCTGGTCGGGAAGCCGCCGTTCTGGAGCACGATGCGCGCGTCGTCGGCGTACATGCCGTGCATGAACGTCATGTCCTCGAACGCACGGCGGTCGTCGTAGTTGGCGCTGGTCTCCGGGTAGTACCGGGCCTTGGCGAGCGCGGTGACCGCGTCCGCGGACGCCTGGTTGGCCAGCGGGGTGAGGTCCTTGTAGAAGTCGTCCTCGGACGTCCAGAACTGGTCGGCTATCCAGCCCGAGTAGCCGGTCTGCTCGAAGATCGAGGGCGTCTTGTCGCCGGGCATGCCCGGCGGGTCCTGGAAGGCGGCGACCGTGGCGTAACCGGCCGGCGGCTCCTGGTTGAGGGACTGCTTCCAGACGTCGTTGCGTCCGTACAGCTCGTCCATCTTCGCGGAACCCGCGTCGTGGTCCTTCTTGTACGCCGCGGACAGCGCGGTGCCCTGCCAGTACTGCGGGTCGGCGGCGGTGGCCAGCTCGGCGTCGGTGCCGTTGAGACCGCCCCGGGCGACCGACTTCATCTCGTCGCCGCCCTTGCGCAGCACGAAGTCGAGCCTGCACTGGTCCTGGCGGACCTTGGCCGCGGCGTCCAGGTCGTAGCCGGCCGGCGGCTCGTCGGCCGCCGCGATGTTCTGGGCGCCGGCCAGCGGCTGGACGCCGCTTCCGGTGACGGTGATGGCCACCGAGGTGGCGAGGGCCGTGGAGGCCAGGAGCTTGGACCAGCTGCCGAGATGCCGGCGTCTGGCCCAGGGTGTGCGCGTACGCATCACGAAGTAGCCGTTCTGCTGAGTCGGTTGAGGGAGCGGACCGTGCGGCGCGGTCAGAAGAGGGTGTCGAAGGCGGCCCAGCCGCTGGTGCCGATCTGCACCCGGGGCGCGAACGGTGCCTTGGGGTCGCCGGTGCCCTTGAGCAGCCAGAGCGCCCCGGCCGCGTCGCTGCCGATCAGGTCGGCCCTGCCGTCGCCGTCGTTGTCGCCGGTCGAGACCAGTTGCTTGTACGTCTCCCAGCCCTTGCCTACCGTGATGCGCGAGCCGATCGTGGCGTCGGCGACCGCGTTGCCCGTGCCGGGGTAGATGTAGAGCGTGCCGTCGGTGCCCCGGGCGAGGAGGTCGTTCTTGCCGTCCCCGGTGAAGTCGCCCCGGCCGACCAGCTGGTTCATGCCGTTCCAGCCGCTGCTGCCGATCCGGATCTTCGGCTGGAACGTGCCGTCCGGCTTGCCCTGGTACAGCCACAGGGCGCCGGTGGTGTCCCGGGCGATGAGGTCGGGGTCGGCGGTGCCGCCCATGTTCCCGGCCGGGACGAGCAGGTTGTACGTGTCCCAGCCGGTGCCGATGACCTTGGTGTCAATGCCTTCCTCGGCGGTGTAGTAGAGCGTCCCGGCCATCCGGTAGTACAGGTCGTTGCCGGTGCCGCCGGCCGAGACGTTCGCCTGCACCAGCGCGGTGGCGTCGCCGAATCCGCCGCCGAGGTCCGCGGCGGCCTGGACGCCGCCGGTGCCCTTGGGCTCGTAGTCGTAGAGATGGCCGTCGCTCTTGCGCCCGAACAGGGGGAACATCTTGGCGCCGCTGGGCGCGGCCGCCGTCGTGCGGCCGCTGGACGCCGCCGTTGACTGCGCGGGTGCCTGGGCCGCGACCGCCCCGACCGCGCCGACGGCGGCGAGCGCCACGGCCGCGACCAGCGCCCGGCGCGCCGGACGCCCGGCGAATCGGGCTGCGGAAAGGAATCCTCTTCGCACGTGTCTTCCTGCCTCTGGTTGATGGTTCGGCCCAGGAGGAAGCACACGTGCGGTGCCGGACGACCGGCAGGTCCGTATGAAGGTGCAAAAAGAGATGCCCGTACGGGCTCGCAGGCCCGAACACGGTGTCCGAGAAACACCGCGGCCCCCCCAGGGCACCACGATTCTTTCACCTGGCCCCTACAACTGGAAGTCACAGTTTGGGTGTTGGCCGGGATCATGTCGGGCAAAGGCATGCGAAAGGGCGGCCCCCGTACGCAACGGGGGCCGCCCTTGTCCGGTGTTCGGTCGGCGCTAGTCCTGCTCGCCGCCGCCCAGGTGGTGCACCCGGACCATGTTGGTGGTGCCGGGGATGCCGGGAGGCGAACCGGCGGTGATGATCATGGTGTCGCCCTTGTTGTAGCGCTTGAGCTTGAGCAGCTCGGCGTCCACCAGATCGACCATCGCGTCGGTGGAGTCCACGTGCGGGACGACGTGGGTCTCGACGCCCCAGCTCAGCGCGAGCTGGTTGCGGGTGCTCGGGTCCGTCGTGAACGCGAGGATCGGCTGGCAGGTGCGGTAGCGGGACAGGCGGCGGGCCGTGTCGCCGGACTTGGTGAAGGCGACCAGCGCCTTGCCGTTGAGGAAGTCCGCGATCTCGCAGGCCGCGCGGGCGACCGAACCGCCCTGCGTGCGCGGCTTCTTGCCCGGCACCAGCGGCTGGAGGCCCTTGGAGAGGAGCTCCTCCTCGGCGGCCTCGACGATCTTCGACATCGTCTTGACCGTCTCGATCGGGTACGCGCCCACGGACGACTCGGCGGACAGCATGACCGCGTCCGCGCCGTCCAGGATCGCGTTGGCGACGTCGGACGCCTCGGCGCGCGTCGGCCGCGAGTTGGTGATCATCGACTCCATCATCTGGGTCGCGACGATCACCGGCTTGGCGTTGCGGCGGCAGAGCTCCACGAGGCGCTTCTGCACCATCGGGACCTTCTCCAGGGGGTACTCCACCGCGAGGTCGCCACGGGCCACCATCACACCGTCGAAGGCGGCGACGACGCCCTCCATGTTGGCGACGGCCTGCGGCTTCTCGACCTTGGCGATGACCGGCACGCGGCGGCCGACCTCGTCCATGACCTTGTGGACGTCCTTGACGTCGTCGGCGTCCCGGACGAAGGAGAGCGCGACCAGGTCGCAGCCCATCCGCAGGGCGAACCGGAGGTCCTCGATGTCCTTCTCGGACAGCGCGGGGACGTTGACCGCCGCACCGGGCAGGTTGATGCCCTTGTGGTCGGAGATGACACCGCCCTCGATGACGATGGTCCTGACCCGGGGACCCTCGACCGAGATGACCTTGAGTTCGACGTTGCCGTCGTTGATCAGAATCGGGTCGCCCTTGACGACATCGCCCGGCAGGCCCTTGTAGGTGGTGCCGCAGATCGACTTGTCGCCCGGAACGTCCTCGGCCGTGATGGTGAACTCGTCACCGCGGACCAATTCGACCGGACCCTCCGCGAATTTCGCCAGGCGGATCTTCGGCCCCTGCAGGTCGGCGAGCACGCCCACCGCGCGGCCCGTCTCCTCGGCGGCCTTGCGGACCCGGTCGTAGCGGGCCTGGTGCTCGGCCTGGGAGCCGTGGCTGAAGTTGAAGCGGGCCACGCTCATGCCGGCCTCGATCAGAGCGACGAGCTGCTCGTGAGAGTCGACGGCGGGGCCCAGTGTGCAGACGATTTTGGAACGGCGCATAAGGCGGATCCTATCGGTTTGTTTCGCTACGGAATATTCCGTCTGGTGGAATGTACAAATGGGCGGGATGACGCTCAGGTGTCGTCCAGGCAAACCGGAAATCCGGTCCGATCGGGCAGCAATTCAGCCCCGCACCAGCGCATACGTCTGCCGGGCGATTTCCAGCTCCTCGTCCGTCGGCACCACGGCGACCGCGACCCTGGCGTACTCCGGGGAGATCAGCCTCGGGTGGTCGGACCGTACGGCATTGAGCTCGCCGTCCACCGCCAGGCCGAGCTCCTCCAGACCGGTGACCGCGGCCTCGCGGACGGGCGCCGCGTTCTCGCCGACCCCGGCCGTGAACGCCACCGCGTCGACCTTGCCGAGCACCGCGTAATAGGCGCCTATGTACTTCTTCAACCGGTGGATGTAGATGTCGAAGGCGAGCCGCGCCCGCTCGTCCCCCTCGTCGCAGCGGCGGCGGATCTCCCGCATGTCGTTGTCGCCACAGAGCCCCACCAGGCCGCTCTTCTTGTTGAGCAGGGCATCGACGTCGTCCACCGACATCCCCGCGTTCCGTACGAGGTGGAAGGTGACCGCCGGGTCGATGTCACCGGATCGGGTGCCCATGACCAGGCCCTCAAGGGGGGTGAGCCCCATCGAGGTGTCCACGCAGCGACCGCCTTGGACCGCGGAGGCGGAGGCCCCGTTGCCCAGGTGCAGCACGATCACGTTGACGTCCTCGGGCGCCTTGCCGAGCAGCTTCGCCGTCTCGCGCGACACGTACGCGTGCGAGGTGCCGTGGAAGCCGTAGCGGCGGATGCGGTGGGCGTCGGCCGTCTCCACGTCGATCGCGTAGCGGGCCGCGGACTCCGGCATCGTCGTGTGGAACGCCGTGTCGAAGACCGCCACCTGCGGCAGGTCGGGACGCATCGCCTGGGCGGTCCGGATGCCGGTGATGTTCGCCGGGTTGTGCAGCGGCGCGACCGGCACCAGGCGCTCGATCTCCGCGAGTACCTCGCCCGTGATGACCGTCGGCGCGCTGAACTTGAGCCCGCCGTGCACCACCCGGTGTCCGATGGCCGCCAACTCCGTTGAGTCCAGGCCGAGTCCGTCCGAGGCCAGCTCCTCGGCGACCGCCTTCAGCGCCGCCGCGTGGTCGGCGATCGGGCCGTTCTGCTCGCGGGTGGCGCCGCCGGTGGCCAGCGGAGTGTGCTTGAGCCGCGACGTCGCCTCGCCGATCCGCTCGACCAGGCCCACGGCCAGCCGCGAGGAGTCGCTCATGTCGAGGAGCTGGTACTTCACCGACGAGGACCCGGAGTTGAGGACGAGGACGCGGGCGGCCCGGTTGGTGGTGGTCATGCGGAGGTCTCCTGCCCCTGCGCCTGGGCCTGGATGGCCGTGATGGCGACGGTGTTGACGATGTCCTGGACGAGGGCGCCGCGCGACAGGTCGTTGACCGGCTTGCGCAGACCCTGGAGCACCGGGCCGACGGCCACGGCGCCGGCCGAGCGCTGCACGGCCTTGTAGGTGTTGTTGCCGGTGTTGAGGTCGGGGAAGATCAGCACACTCGCCTGCCCGGCCACCTCCGACCCCGGCAGCTTGGTCGCGGCGACCGACGGCTCCACGGCCGCGTCGTACTGGATCGGACCCTCCACCCTGAGGTCCGGACGTGCCTCGCGCACCAGCTTGGTCGCCTCGCGCACCTTGTCGACGTCGGCGCCCGAGCCCGAGGTGCCCGTCGAGTACGACAGCATCGCGATCCGCGGGTCCACGCCGAACCGCTGGGCGGTGGCGGCCGCCTGCACCGCGATGTCCGCGAGCTGCTCGGCGTCGGGGTCCGGGTTGACCGCGCAGTCGCCGTACACCAGGACCTTGTCGGCGAGGCACATGAAGAAGACCGAGGAGACGATCGAGGCCTCGGGCTTCGTCTTGATGATCTCGAAGGCCGGGCGGATGGTCGCGGCGGTGGAGTGCACCGAACCCGACACCATGCCGTCGGCCAGGCCCTCCTGGACCATCAGCGTGCCGAAGTAGTTCACATCGGCCACCATGTCGTACGCCAGCTCCACGGTGACGCCCTTGTGGGCGCGCAACTGGGCGTAGCGCTCGGCGAAGCGCTGGCGCAGCTCGGAGGTCTGCGGATCGATGATCTGGCACTTGACGACGTCGATGCCGAGGTCGGCGGCCTTCTTGCGGATCGCCTCGACGTCGCCGAGCAGGGTCAGCTCGCACACGTCGCGGCGAATCAGCACGTCCGCGGCGCGCAGCACCCGGTCCTCGGTGCCCTCGGGCAGCACGACCCGGCGGCGGTTGGAGCGTGCCTGTTCCAGGAGCTCGTGCTCGAACATCATCGGGGTGACCCGGCCGCTGCGGGCCACCGAGATGCGGGCCAGCAGGTCGGCGGTGTTGACGTGCCGCTCGAAGAGACCGAGCGCGGTCTCCGCCTTGCGGGGGGTGGCCGCGCTCAACTTTCCTTCCAGGGCGAACAGTTCGGCCGCGGTCGGGAAGGACCGGCCGGCCACCGCCACCACCGGGGTGCCCGGTGCGAGCCGGTCGGCCAGCGTCAGGATCGCCTCGCCGGGCCGCTCGTCGAGGGTGAGAAGGACGCCCGCGATCGGCGGCGTGCCGGCGCTGTGCGCGGCGAGCGAGCCGACGACCAGGTCGGCGCGGTCGCCGGGGGTCACCACCAGGCACCCCGGGGTCAGCGCGTTCAGGAAGTTCGGCAGCATCGCGCCGCCGAAGACGAAGTCGAGGGCGTCGCGCGCGAGACCGGCGTCGTCGCCGAGCAGCACCGTGCCGTCGAGGGCTGCGGCGATCTGGGCGACGGTGGGCGCCGACAGCGCCGGCTCGTCCGGCAGGACGTAGCAGGGCACCGGCAGCCGGGCCGCGAGCCGCTCCTCGATGTCGTGCCGGTCGGCCTTGGTGACCCGGTTCACCGCCATCGCGAGCACGTCGCAGCCGAGCCCGTCGTAGGCCCGGTACGCGTTGCGCGCCTCGTCACGTACGGACTCGGCGGTCTGGCCCTTGCCGCCGACCACCGGTATCACCGAGGCGCCGAACTCGTTCGCGAGCCGCGCGTTGAGCGCCAGCTCGTCGGGGAGCTGGGTGTCGGCGAAGTCGGTGCCGAGGACCAGGACCACCTCGTAGTCGCGGGCCACCTGGTGGAAGCGGTCGACGAGCCGCGAGACGAGTTCGTCGGTACCCTGCTCCGCCTGGAGCGCGGAGGCCTCGTAGTAGTCCATCCCGTAGACCGTCGCCGGGTCCTGCGCCAGCCGGTAGCGGGCGCGGAGCAGGTCGAACAGGCGGTCCGGTCCGTCGTGCACCAGCGGGCGGAAGACGCCCACCCGGTCCACCTGACGGGTCAGGAGCTCCATGACTCCCAGCTCGATGACCTGGCGGCCGTCTCCCCGGTCGATCCCGGTCACGTACACGCTGCGCGTCACGCGTGCTCTCCTGTTCTACGGTGCAGGAAATTGTCCAGATAGGGCGGTGTTGCCCCCTTGACAATACCTCTGCGGCTGGATAGGGCGCCCGCCGGACGAACGGCCCGGCGGCTGGGTCCGAAGGCCCTTCGCCCATGATGGCCGGAGTAGCTGGGTGGGCGGGTCCCCCGGGGTGCGTGGGACAATCTGATTGCTCACGTTACGGGGGATTCGGGCGTGACTCCCCAGACCAGCGAAGCAGGAGATTCAGCACGATGCGCATCGGAGTTCTCACCGCAGGCGGCGACTGCCCCGGCCTGAACGCAGTGATCCGGTCGGTCGTGCACCGGGCCGTGGTCGGCCACGGCGACGAAGTCATCGGGTTCGAGGACGGGTTCAAGGGCCTGCTCGACGGCCACTTCCGGCCGCTCGACCTCAACGCGGTCAGCGGCATCCTGGCGCGCGGCGGCACGATCCTCGGCTCCGCCCGCCTGGAGCGGGCCCGGCTGCGCGAAGCCGCCGAGAACTGCGCCGAGTTGGCGAAGCGCTACGGCATCGACGCACTCATCCCGATCGGCGGCGAGGGCACGCTCACCGCGGCGCGCATGCTGTCCGAGGCCGGGATGCCGGTCGTCGGCGTGCCCAAGACGATCGACAACGACATCTCCGCGACCGACCGCACCTTCGGTTTCGACACGGCCGTCGGCGTGGCGACCGAGGCCATCGACCGGCTGAAGACCACCGCCGAGTCGCACCAGCGCGTGATGGTCGTGGAGGTCATGGGCCGGCACGCGGGCTGGATCGCGCTGGAGTCCGGCATGGCCGGCGGCGCCCACGGCATCTGCCTGCCCGAGCGGCCCTTCGAGGTCGCCGACCTGGTGAAGATGGTCGAGGAGCGCTTCGCGCGCGGCAAGAAGTTCGCGGTCGTCTGCGTCGCCGAGGGCGCGCACCCCGCCGAGGGGTCGATGCCGTACGAGAAGGGCGCGATCGACCAGTACGGACACGAGCGCTTCGCCGGCATCGGCAACCGCCTCGCCGTCGAACTGGAGCGGCGCCTGGGCAAGGAGGCCCGCCCGGTCATCCTCGGTCACGTCCAGCGCGGCGGCGTGCCGACCGCGTACGACCGCGTGCTCGCGACCCGCTTCGGCTGGCACGCGGTGGAGGCGGTGCACCGCGGCGACTTCGGCAACATGACGGCGCTGCGCGGCACCGACATCGTGATGGCCCCGCTGGCCCACGCGGTGACCAGCCTGAAGACGGTGCCCGAGAGCCGGATGTACGAGGCGGAATCAGTGTTCTGACCGGCCCTGAAGGGGCGCGGGGAACTGCGCGATCAGCCCCCGCCGGCCCGCGGTCGAAATGACGCACGCACCAGCGGAAACCCACACCCCGCAGCGGAGCGTCACCCGTGGGCCAGGTCCCAGAACCGGTCCACGATGTGCTCCAGGAACTCCCGGCCGGCGTCACTGGTGTCGGTGCTCGCGTTCCAGTTGAGCGTGCCGACCATCTGCGACTGGTAGTCGGCGTGCAGCTGGTCGAGCACCCCCTCAAGATGCTGCTTCGACAGCGGAAGCAGCTTCGCCGCGGGCTTCACGTGCGCCTGCCAGCGCGTGGTCACCGCGCTGCGGAGCAGCTCCCCGAGGTCGTCGTTCAGGCCGGTGGCGGTCACGTAGTCGCGCAGCGACAGCTGGAGCAGATCCGCGAGCGCCGCCGACTGGCGCTCGTTGCCGCGCCAGCGGCCGGCGTCCTCCATGCGCTGGTAGGCCCCGACGTCCAGACCCACCCGACGAGCCATGTCCTCGACGCTCAGGGCGCGCGCCAGCCGGTGTTCGCGCAAGGTCGAGGCGGCCGCCATGAGATCGCCCGGGGAGCACCACAGGACTCCGGCGAGCGCCGTCAGCTCCCGCGTTCCGGGCGCGGCGAGCCCCCGCTCCCAGGCCATCACGGTGTCCGGCGAGACGGTGAGGCCGTACTGGGCGCGCATGCCGTAGGCGACGTGGCCGGGGGCCATGCCCAGGGCCTCCCGCAGACGGCGCGCTGCGAGGGCGTTGAAGGGTGGGGAGGGGTGCACGCGCACACCGTAAGACGGTAAGTCACATCTGACTACGGTGTGTTCCACCAAAGCCGGTGAATTGTAGGAAACTACGGGTTTGGTGGTGTCCGGGTTACTTAAGGGTTGGGTAAGCGTGTGCTCGGCAGAGGTTACCCCTTCACCGCGCCGCCCAGCGCGAAACCTCCGCCGAGCCGCCGCGCGATCAGGACGTACAGCAGGAGCACCGGCGCCGAGTACAGGATCGAGAAGGCGGCGAGCTGGCCGTAGACGACCGATCCGTGGTTTCCGAAGAACGTGAAGATCGAGACGGAGGCCGGGAGCTGGTCGGGGGAGAGCAGCAGCATGAAGGGGACGAAGAAGTTTCCCCAGAGCATGATGAAGGTGTAGATCGTCACGACGGTCACGCCGGGGCCCATCAGCGGCAGCACCACGCGCGTCAGCGTCTGCGGCATCGAGGCCCCGTCCGTCCAGGCGGCCTCCTCCAGGGTGAGCGGCACCCCGTCCATGAAGTTCTTCATCAGCCAGATGGCGAACGGGAGTTGGGAGGTGGCGAGGAAGAGCGCCGTGCCGTACATCGTGTCGATGAGGTTCACCTGCACGAAGAGCCCGTACACCGGAACCATGATCGCCGTGATCGGCAGGCACGTGGTGAACAGGACCGTGAGCAGGTACGGACGGGCCAGGCGTGAGCGGTAGCGGGAGAGCGGGTACGCCGCGAGCGCCGCGCAGACCACCGTGAGCAGGGTCGAACTCCCGCACAGGAGAAGGCTGTTGAGCATCGGCGTGAAGGTGATGTCGGGGGTCAGGACGGCCGAGAAGTTGTCCCGGGTGGCCGAGCCCGGGACCCGTACCCGCAGATCGGCCTCGGTGTCGACGGAGGCGAGCAGCAGCCAGAGCAGCGGCACCGCGAAGGCCGCCGCCACCGCGAGCAGGGACGCGTCGGCGGCCAGCCGCTGCCGGGTGCGGCGCCGCCCGTGGCCCACCGCAGCGGGCCTCACCCGTCCACCTTCATCAGCCGCAGGTAGATGACCGAGAACAGCGAGCCGACGAGCAGCAGGAGCAGCGCCACCGCGGTGCCGTAGCCGATCAGGCTCTTCAGGAACGCCTGGTCGTACATGAACACCGGGAGCGTCTGGCTGCGGTCGCCGGGGCCGCCCCGCGTCATCGCCCAGATGAGACCGAAGACGGACAGCGTCTGGAGGGTGTTGAGCATGAGGTTGGTGGCGATGGAGCGGCGGATCATCGGCAGCGTGATGTGCCAGAACCGGCGGGCCCCGCTCGCCCCGTCGACTTCGGCGGCCTCCTCGACGTCCGTGGGGATCTCGGCGAGCGCGGCCGAGTAGATGAGCATGGAGAACGCGGTGCCGCGCCACACGTTGGCGAACGACACCGCCAGGATCGGCAGCGTGAACAGCCAGTTCTGGGTGGGCAGATGGAGCTGGCCGAGGATCGCGTTCAGGGTGCCCTCGCGCCGGAAGAAGGCGTACAGCAAGAACGCCGCCACGATCTCCGGCAGCACCCAGGCTGTGATCACCAGCGCCCCGGTGAGCGTCCGCACCGGGCGCGAGGCCCGCCGCATCAGGGCGGCGAGCGCCAGGCCCAGGGTGTTCTGGCCGACCAGCGAGGACAGCACGGTGAAGACGAGGGTCAGCCACACCGCGTTGCGGAACGCGGGGTCGGCGAACGCCCGCCGGAAGTTGGCGAAGCCGACGAAGTCGACCGACGACGAGCCGGTCAGCTGCATGTCGGTGAAGGCGATGTAGACGCAGTAGCCGATCGGCCCGGCGAGGAACAGCAGCAGGAGCAGGGTCGCGGGCGCGATCGGCAGCCAGCGCACCGCCCGCACCCCGCGCCGCCGGCGGGCCCCGGTCGCCTCCGAAACCGTCGCGTCGGAGACGGCCGTCACTTGGCGATCGACTTCACTTGGTCGTCGTACGCCCTGGCCGCCGCGGCGGCCGAACCGCCGGTCGTCACCGACTCCATCGCCTCGCCGATCGCCGTCGACACCTCTGGATAGGCCGGGAGCGCGGGCCGGTAGTGGGTGTACTGGACCAGGCCCGTGAAGAAGGTGATGCCGGGCATCGAGTGCAGATACGCCGGGTCGGCCGCCACGTCCTTGCGGACCGCGATCTGGGCGTCCGCCACGTCCCACCGCGCCGCGTTCTGCTTCGTCTGCATCGTCTTGACGAAGTCGAAGGCGAGATCCGGGTTGGCCGCCTTCGCCGGGATCGCCCACGTCCAGCCGCCCGACATGGAGACCTTGCCCGGCGCCCGGCCGTCCTTGGTGGGCATCGCCGCCTGGCCGAGCACCGTAGACCAGGCCGGCCACTCCTTGGGGCCCTTGTTGATCCAGTTCTGGCCGAGCCAGGAGCCGTCGAGGGCGATGGCCAGTTTCCCGTTCGGCATCCAGTCCGTCGCCAGGTGCGTACCCACATTGGGGTCGAGGGCGTCGGAGGGGTCCGGCCCGAGCTTCTGCGCGTACACCGTCCGCACGAAGTCCAGGGCGTCCTTGAAGCCCTGCGAACCCGTCACCCACTTCTTCGCGGCCGGGTCGTACAGCGGGTTCTCGCCGGTCCCGTACAGCAGCATCTCGAAGCCCTGCATGGCCGCGGCCTCGCCGGCCGCCTTGCCCGTGTAGACGTTGAGCGGGATGACACCGGGGACCTTCTGCTTGACGGTGCGGGCCGCGTCCAGCACCTGAGCCCAGTTCCTCGGCTGCCAGTCCGCGGGCAGCCCCGCCTTCGCGAAGATCTGCTTGTTGAACCAGAGCCCCCGGGTGTCCGTGCCGTCCGGCACCCCGTACGTCCTGCCGTCCTCGGCCCGCGCCGCCGCCTTCGCGGTGTCGGCGAACTGGCCCCAGGCGTCCCACTTCGCCACGTAGTCGTCCAGCGGGCGCAGATAGCCCGCCCCGATGTCGGAGTTGATGCGGAACGTGTCCTCGTACACCAGGTCCGGGGCCGTCTTCGGTGACCGCATCATCTGCTGGACCTTGGCCGCGTAGTCGTTGTCCGCCGCCTGGATCGGCACCAGCTCGGCCTTCTTGCCGGGGTGCTCCCGCTCGAACTGCTCCTTCACCGCGTCCAGGTACTCGTCCTTGAAGCGGATCTTGTTGTCGGTGGAACGGTTGTACGCGATCCGCACGGTGTCGGCATCGCTGCCCGATCCGCTGCCGCAGCCGGTCAGCACTGCGGCGGTGAGCGCCGCGGCGAGGACCAGGGGCAGCCGCCACGCCGGGCGTCGCGCGGCCGGGCGGGGTGGGGGCACTAAATCCGAGGCGGGGGCGGTGGGGCGCACGGGCACGACCTCCTCTGGCCATGGCTGCGGCCCTGGACCCGGCCGCACGTGGCTGCCCCGTGAACGTAAAGGCGCTCCGCGGCACGGTCAACCCCGCCCCCGCCCCCGGCTGACAACCTTGTCAACCGCCGGGCCCGCGCGCGGAGTTGAGCCAGCGGTACTGCAACTCCGGGCGCCCGATCTGGCCGTACTGCGGGGTGCGCTCGGCGCGACCGGTGGTGACCAGGTGTTCCAGGTAGCGGCGGGCGGTGATCCGCGAGATGCCCACCGCGAGGCCCGTCTCGGCGGCCGTCACACCGTCCGGCGCTTCGCGCAGGGTCCGTGTGACGGCCTGGAGGGTCGGCGCGCTCAGCCCCTTGGGGAGCGCGGAGGGCTGCGGGGCGCGCAGCGCGGCGAGCGCCCGGTCGACCTCCTCCTGTCCGCTCGCCTCGCCGGCCGTCGCCCGGAACTCGGCGTACCGCACCAGGCGGTCGCGCAGCGTGGGGAACGTGAACGGCTTCAGTACGTACTGGACGACCCCGAGCGAGACGCCCTCGCGCACCATCGTCAGATCGCGGGCCGAGGTCACCGCGATGACATCGGTGCTGTGCCCGGCCGCCCGCAGCGACCGCACGAGCTGGAGGCCGTGGCCGTCGGGGAGGTACAGGTCGAGGAGCAGCAGGTCGACCTCGGTCCGCTCCAGGACGCGCAGCGCCGCGGCCCGCGAGTGCGCCACGCCGACGGCGGTGAAGCCGGGCACCCGACCGACGTAGAGCCGGTGCGCCTCGGCGGCGACGGGATCGTCCTCGATCACCAGCACTCTGATCATGCGTGCACTCCCTGCTCGATGGGCAGCCGTACGGTGAACTCGGCTCCCCCGTAAGGGCTTTGGGTCAGGTCGATGGTGCCGCCGTGCCGGGCCGCGGTCAGCCGCACCAGCGCGAGGCCGAGGCCCCGCCCCGGGCTCTTGGTCGACCAGCCCCGCTCGAACACGGCCTCGGCGGCGGCCGGGTCGACGCCGGGCCCGCTGTCCGCCACCCGCACCAGGAGCCGCCCGGCCTCGGTGGTCAGGGTGACGGCGACCTTCGCGGCGGCGCTGCCCTGCGCGGCGTCCACCGCGTTGTCGAGCAGGTTGCCCAGGACGGTGACCAGGTCGCGGGCGGGCAGGGTGGCCGGCAGCAGGCCGTCACCGATGGCGCTGCCCTCGGTGAGGACCAGCTCGACGCCGTGCTCGTTGGCCTGCGCCGCCTTGCCGAGCAGTAGCGCGGCGAGCACCGGCTCGCCGACGGCGGTGACCACCTGGTCGGTGAGCGCCTGGGCCAGCTCCAGCTCGGCGGTCGCGAACTCGACGGCTTCCTCGACCCGGCCCAGCTCGATGAGCGAGACCACCGTGTGCAGCCGGTTGGCGGCCTCGTGCGCCTGCGCCCGCAGCGCCTGCGTGAAGCCGCGCTCGGAGTCCAACTCCCCTGACAGGGCCTGGAGTTCGGTGTGGTCGCGCAGGGTCACCACGGTGCCGCGCTGTTCCCCGGAGGAGACCGGCCGGGTGTTGAGGACCACGATCCGGTCGGCCGTCATGTGCACCTCGTCCACCCTCGGCTCGGAGGCGAGCAGCGCGCCGGTGAGGGTGGCGGGCAGGCCGAGCCCGGCCACCGAGCGGCCCACCGCGTCCTCGCCGAGCCCGAGCAGTTCGCGCCCGCCGTCGTTGATGAGCGCGATCCGGCGTTGCCCGTCGAGCATCAACAGTCCCTCACGCACGGCGTGCAGGGTGGCCTGGTGGTAGTCGTGCATGCGGCTGAGCTCGGCGGCGTTCATGCCGTGGGTGTGGCGGCGCAGCCGCGCGTTGATCACGTAGGTGCCGAGTCCGCCGAGCACGAGCGCGCCGCCCGCCACACCGGCCAGCGCGACCAGCTGCTTGCGGACCTGCTTGCTGATGTTGTCGATGGTGATGCCCGCACTGACGAGCGCAGTGATCCGGCCATGATCATTTGGGTCGCGGACCGGCGCGACGACCCGCACCGACGGCCCGAGCACCCCCATGTGGGTCTCGGCGAACGTCTGCCCGCGCAGCGCGGGCGCGGTGTTCCCGAGGTACTCCTTCCCGATCTCGCCCGGCACCGGATGCGTCCAGCGGATGCCGTCCGGGGCCATGACCACGACGAAGTCGACGCCGGTCGTGCGGACCAGGGTCTCCGCGTACGGCTGGAGCGCGGCCGTGGGGTCCTTGGTGCGGGCCGCCGCCACGACGGCGGGCGAGGCGGCGACCGAGGTCGCGGTCGCGATCGCCTGGCGGCGCGCGGTCTCCTCGGCCTGGCCCCGGTCGCTGACGTACGAGAACAGGGCGCACCCGGCGACGATCGCGGCGACGAGCACGACCTGCATGGCGAAGAGCTGGCCGGCGAGGCTTCGGGGTCCGGGGAGGCGCATGCCGTAAGTGTGCTGGCTGGATCTGTATGAACGTAATGCACGTAAGGGTGACCGGGGTCACAGCGTGCTGGAGAGTCGCGGGGATCGTTACCTCGGCCATCGGGACATGGCCGCAGCCGCAGATTCGAGGAGGAACCCCCGTGGCAGACGCAGCCGCACGGCGGGACCGCCCCCAGGGCCCCAAGGGCCAGGGCAGTACCCGCACGCACTACCTCTACCTGGCCGTGATCGGCGCGGTGCTGCTCGGCATCGTCGTGGGCTTCGCGGCGCCGGGGGTCGCCGTCGAGCTCAAGCCGATCGGCACCGGGTTCGTGAACCTGATCAAGATGTTGATCTCGCCGATCATCTTCTGCACCATCGTGCTCGGCGTCGGCTCGGTCCGCAAAGCCGCCAAGGTCGGAGCCGTCGGGGGCCTCGCCCTCGGCTACTTCCTCGTCATGTCGACGGTGGCGCTCGCCATCGGTCTGGTGGTCGGCAACATCCTGGAGCCCGGCTCCGGACTGCATCTGACCGAGGCCGCGCGGCACGCGGGCGCCAAGCAGGCCGCGGGCGCCAGCGAGTCGACGGCGGACTTCCTGCTCGGGATCATCCCGAAGACGATGGTGTCCGCCTTCACCGAGGGCCAGGTCCTCCAGACCCTCCTGATCGCCCTGCTCGTGGGCTTCGCGCTCCAGGCGCTCGGCTCGGCCGGACAGCCGGTGCTGCGCGGCGTCGAGCACATCCAGCGGCTCGTCTTCCGCATCCTGGCGATGGTGATGTGGGTCGCGCCCATCGGCGCCTTCGGCGCGATGGCGGCGGTGGTCGGCGAGACCGGCGTGGACGCCCTGAAGGCCCTGGCGGTCATCATGATCGGCTTCTACATCACCTGCGCGCTGTTCGTCTTCGTCGTGCTCGGTACGATCCTGAAGCTGCTGACCGGCGTGAACATCTTCCGCCTCCTGAAGTACCTGGCCAGGGAGTTCCTGCTGATCCTCGCCACGTCCTCGTCGGAGTCGGCGCTGCCGCGCCTCATCGCCAAGATGGAGCATCTGGGCGTGAGCCGGTCGGTGGCCGGCATCACGGTGCCGACGGGGTACTCGTTCAACCTGGACGGCACCGCGATCTACCTGACGATGTCCTCGCTGTTCATCGCGAACGCGATGGGCAAGCCGCTGGGCGCGAGCGAGCAGATCTCGCTGCTCCTCTTCATGATCATTGCCTCGAAGGGCGCGGCCGGCGTCACGGGCGCGGGACTCGCCACCCTGGCGGGCGGCCTCCAGTCGCACCGCCCCGAGCTGGTGGACGGGGTGGGCCTGATCGTCGGCATCGACCGCTTCATGAGCGAGGCGCGGGCGCTGACCAACTTCGCGGGCAACGCGGTGGCGACGGTGCTCGTGGGCACCTGGACCAAGGAGATCGACAAGGCCCGCGTCGAGGAGGTCCTGGCGGGCCGCCTGCCCTTCGACGAGGAGATGCTCACCCAGGACGAACCGGAGCTGCCGGAGCAGCGCGAAAGCGAGAAGTCCCTTTCTCCCGTGGCTACTTGAGGATATTGACCGCCCGCGCGACCACCAGGACGACGGTCAGCAGAGAGATGGCGGACTGAAGCATCATCAGCATCTTCGCCCACCGGTTCAGCGGCATCACATCGGTCGGACTGAACGCGGTGGCGTTGGTGAAGGACAGGTACAGATAGTCCGGGAACGCCGGTTCCCAGTGGGGCGGGGCGAGTTCGGGGCTCTGCATCTGCGGGAAGAGGAAGTCCGGGTACGTGCGGGTGGCCTGTACCCGGGCGAGCGGCCCGCCCCGGTCCCACTCCCAGTACCAGAGTGCGAAGGCGATCACGTTGGTCAGCCAGATGGCGCCGCCCGTCACGAGCAGGGCCGAGGCATCGGTGCCTTCGGCGCCCCGTGCGAGCCCGACCACGAGCCGCACCGCCGACCAGCCGTTGGCGGCGCTGATACAGGCGATCAGCGCCAGCCCGGCCGGCCGGTAGAGCCGCGAGGCGCGCTCGATGCGTACCGGGTTCGCCGCGATCAGCGCGACCACGAGCGCGAGCTCAAGCGCGGGCAGCAGCCACACGGGGTGGATCGAGAGCCGCTCGGGCAGCGCCCACTGCAACCCGACGGCGGTCAGCACCGCGGCCGTCGAGGCCCAGCGCGGCTCCCCCCGAGTCACCCGCAACCAGGCAGGCAGCGGCCGGTGCTCGGACTCGTCATGCGGTTCGTGCGTCACGCCGCCCATGCTGCCGGGCGCTCGGTCGGGGATACAACCGGGGGTCAGCCGCTTGCCTCGGGTGAGAACTCGTACTGCACCTCGTAGAGATGGCCCGCCTTGACCAGAACGCTGGCCTCGATGGGGCGCTGGTGGTCGCTGTACACGACGCGCAGAGTGCGGAGCACGGGCAGATTGCCGGGCAACCGCAGAGCGCGGCACTGTTCTTGCGTGGGCATCCGCGCCGACACCCGGTCCACGCCGAGGCGGGGCGGATGGCCAAGGCGAGCGAGCAGGGTCGGTGTTCCGCCGGTGATACGCCGACGCTCGGCCACCGCGGTACCCGCCGCGATCTCCAACGGATAGTACGAGGCGACCAGTTCGGCCGGTTCGTCGTCGATCGTGAGCAATTGGCGGCGGAGCAGTGCGGTACCGCCGTCGGGGAGGTTCAGGACGGCGCGCACATCCGTGGGCGGCACAGCCTCGGAGACCTAAGCCGTGTAGCTCGGTGTGGCGGCCGAAGCAGTCGAGTGTGCACGCCCGTTGATCGCGGCCCCGTCCGCGACCGCCTGTGAACTCCGGTTCGCCGCCGTCCGGCTCTCGGAGTGCCTCGTTGACGCACTGCGCATCGCCGAGAGCCGAGGCGGTCGGCTGAAAGCGGAGTCCTGGTGACAGGGGCGATCGAGCCCGCTGTCCCACGGCGTGGGACGGTCCGGCGCCCCCGCGATCGGGTGGCCAACCAGGTCCCGGGGGGAGGCCGGGTTCAGTTGCCCAGGGCTTTGACCGCCTGGTAGTACGTCCACGCCGTCGCGTCGCAGGACGCCTTCTTCGCCCCGCTGTACGCCGTGCAGACGCGCTTGAGGTCCTCGTACAGGGCGCTGTCCAGGCGGGGCTTGTTGGCGGGGAACTGGCCCGCCGCCTTGTAGTTGCGGTAGCCGAAGTCGTGGCGGGCGCAGGACAGTTTGAAGGGGAAGCCGAAGGGGTTGTCGGGGGACTTGGAGCAGTAGTCCGTCGACCAGTTGAAGTCGTACGCCGACCAGCGCGCCTGGTCGTCGTGGGCCGCTCTCCACGCTGTCGAGCTGGCCGCGCCGGTCTGGGTGAACGAGGCGAGTACCGCGGCCTTGTCGGCCGGGGCGGCCTGGGCGGGGGCGGTGGCGAGGGCGGCGACCGTGAGGGCCGCGGTCGCGGTCATGCCCAGCATGGTGCGACGGCGCATTCTGAACCTCCGTGGGGAGAGCGGTGGTTGACGTGCCGTCACTCTCGCCACACGGACTATGCGCGCGCTATTGATTCACTGGATCCGGATCACTTCCACCGGGGCGGCCCTCGCCGCGCGGCGGCTATGTGCGCAGGGCCGCTGCCACCACCTCGGCCGTGCGGTCCGCCGGAACCCCCGCCGAGAGCAGGAGGGTCGTCGCGGCTGCGCGGCCCGCCTGTGAAGCGGGCAGTGCGCCCTCGTTGACCGCCTCCATCAGGCCGAACAGGGCCTGCTCGTGGACGTAGGCCAGGGCGGCGGGGGGCAGCGGAGAGGTGAACGCCCCTTCACGCATGCCCAGTTGGAGCAGATCCACGCACTCCTTGCGGACCGGCGCCAGGCGCTGCTTGATGCCCGCCATCGTGACACTGCGCTGCGCCAGGGCGACCAGGAGCCGGTAGCGGTCGGCGATCGACCAGACCGCGAGGGTGGCCCGTGCCAGTGCCACGGCCGGCTCGGTGATCCCGTCACGGCCCTCGCGGTGCGCCTCGGCGACGGTCTCCGCCGCCTCGTCCACCAGGGCCGCGATCAGTGCGTCCCGGCTCGGGAAGTGCCCGTACACCGTGCGCCGTACGACGCCCGCCGCTCGGGCGATCTGGTCCATCGACGCGTCCGGGTCGCGCACCAGCTCGGCGAAGGCCACCTCCATGATGCGGCGGCGGTTCGCGTCGGCGCGGCCCCCCAGGGGGGCGGCAGGGGTAGCAGTCACCCGCTCATTTTGCACAGCGCCGTGCAGGGGCGTAAATTGCACAGCGGTGTGTAATTGCACAGGGATGTGCAAGTGGATCTACCCCGATGGGGCCGAGGGAGGCCAGACCGTCGGGGCGAGCAAGACCGAGGAAGGGTGAGACACCGTGGGTCTCGTCATCAACCAGCCCGTCGAACAGACGGGGCAGCCCTACCGGCGGCGCTGGTGGGCGCTGCTCGTGCTCTGCCTCAGCCTGCTGATCATCGTGATGGCGAACACCGCCCTCACCGTCGCCGCGCCCGACATGACCAAGGACCTCGGGCTCAGCAGCTCCGACCTCCAGTGGGTCATCGACGGCTACACCGTCCCGTACGCCGCGCTGATGCTGCTGCTCGGCGCGATAGGCGACAAGTACAGCCGCCGCGGCGCGCTCGTGCTGGGTCTGCTCGTCTTCGCGGGCGCCTCCGTGGCCGGCTCGCTCGTGGAGAGCTCGACGGGCGTCATCGCCTCCCGCGCGGTCATGGGCGTCGGCGCCGCGCTGATCATGCCCGCCACCCTGTCGCTGCTCGCCTCGACGTTCCCGCGCGCCGAGCGCGCCAAGGCGATCCTGCTGTGGACCGCGACCGCCGGGATCGCGATCGCCGCCGGACCGCTGGTCGCCGGAGCGCTCCTGGAGAACCACGGCTGGGCGTCGACGTTCCTCATCAACGTGCCGATCGCACTGATCGCGGTGGTGGGCGCCTTCGCCCTCGTACCGCCGTCGAAGGCCGCCCACCACGACCGGATCGACTACGTCGGCGGCCTGCTGTCGGTCGTGTCCGTCGGCGCGCTCGTCTACATGATCATCCAGGGTCCGCACTTCGGCTGGGACGCCAAGGCGATCGGCGCGGCCGTCGTGGCCGGGCTGGGCTTCGCGGTCTTCGTGCTGTGGGAGCTGCGCCACCCGCGGCCGGTCCTGGACGTACGCCGCTTCGCGCACCGCATGTTCTCCGGCTCGCTGCTCGCGGTCGCGCTCTTCTTCCTCGCCGTCTTCGGCGCCTTCTACTACCTCACCCAGCACCTCCAGTTCGTGCTCGGCTACACCCCCCTTGAGACCGGCATCCGTATGCTGCCGCTGGCCGGCGCGGTCTTCGTGGGCTCCGCCCTCACTGGGCTCCTCACGCCCCGGCTCGGCATGAAGGCCACGGTCACGGCGGGCATGGTGGCCGGAACCGTCGCGCTCGCGCTGCTCACCCGCATCGACGCCGGCTCCGGGTACGGGGACTTCCTCGCCCCGCTGATCATCCTCGGCGTGGCCATCGGGCTCGCCCTGTCGCCCTGCACCGACGCGATCATGGGCGCCTTCCCGGAGGCCGAGCTCGGCGTCGGCGGTGCCGTCAACGACACCTCGCTCGAACTCGGCGGCTCGCTCGGCATCGCCATCCTCGGCTCGGTGCTCGCGAGCTCCTACTCCTCGCACCTCGCCGACGCGACCGCCGGCACCAAGCTGCCCGCCTCCGCGCTCGCCACCGCCCAGGACTCGGTCGGCGCCGGATACGCCGTCGCCCAGGGCATCGGCGAACAGGCCAAGCAGCTCGGCGCCCAGGCCCTGCACGCCAGCTCCCCCCAGCAGGCCGCCCAGCTCAAGGCCCAGGCCGAGCAACTCACCGCGGGAGCCCAGCAGATGAGCCACGCGGTCGGCTCCGCGTTCTCCGACGCGGTGGCCCACACCAGCCTCATCGGCGCGGTGATCCTCGGCGTCGGGACCGTCCTCGTCGCCGTGCTCCTGCCGCGCCGCGAGCGGTCCGGCGCGCAGGAGGTAGCCCAGGCGAGGGAGCCCGAGCCCGTCGAGGTCTGACCTAGGGCAGCAGGGCCAGTTCCTCCTCACTCAGTACGAGGTCGGCCGCACCCGCCGAATCGCGTATGGACTCGGGGCGGCTGGCCCCCGGGATCGCGATCACGGCCGGCGAGAGGGCCAACACCCAGGCCAGCGCCACCTGTTGGGGGCTGACGCCCCGGTTCCGCGCCACCGTGTGGAACGCGGATTCCGGCGCGGGGCTGCCCGGTCCGTCCAGGGCGCTGCGGGAGATCCCGCCCAGCGGACTCCACGGCAGGAAGGCGAGCCCGAGCTCGGCGCACAGCCTCAGCTCGGGCTCGCTGTCGCGCACGGCGGGCGAGAAGCGGTTCTGTACGCAGACGAGCAGGCCGCCCAGGACCGACCTCGCCTCGTGGATCTCGGCGGCTGAGACGTTCGAGACGCCGACCGTGCGGATCTTGCCCTCCGCCGCCAGCTCCCCGAGTACGCCGAGGGATTCCGCGAACGGGACGCCCGGGTCGGGCTTGTGCAGCTGGTAGAGGCCGATCGTCTCGACGCCGAGCCGCTTCAGCGAAGCCTCGGCGGCCCGCCGCAGATGGCCCGGGTCGCCGTTCACCGTCCATCCGCCGTCGTCGGTGCGCCCCCGGCCGCCCTTGGTCGCGACCAGGACGTGATCGGTGGCGCCGCCGTATGACGCGAGGGCACGAGCGATCAGAAGCTCGTTGTGGCCGGGTTCGCCGCCGGGCGCGTAGTAGGAGTCGGCGGTGTCGATGAGGTTGACGCCCGCGTCCAGCGCGGCGTGCACGGTGGCGCGGGCGCGCGCCTCGTCGGGGCGGCCCTCGATCGAGAGCGGCATCGCCCCGTAGCCGATCGCTGAAACCTCGTACGGCCCAAGTGTGCGGTACCGCATGTCAGTTGACCCCCATGGTCTCGGTGACGGCACGCGTCAGCCAGTCGTCGGTGTGCGAGAAGGTGAAGCCGAGCGATGCGGCGCGGGACGTGTCCATGGCGTACGAGCGGGCGAAGGAGAACGGCGAGACCTCGCCGACCTCCACCGGCTGGTACCGCACGGGGCAGTGGTCGTCGCCCAGCGCGGCCGTGACCGCCGCGACGATGTCCTCGGTGCTCAGCGGCCCGTGCGAGGCGGCGTTCACGGGCCCGGTGAACTCCTGCCGGGTCACCCAGAACAGGAACTCGGCGATCTCGTCCACATGGATGTACGTCGCCGAGTGGTTGGGCACCGCCACCGCGATCGGCGCCCCCGTGCGGACGCGGTCCGCGTAGTGGGCCAGCCGTCCGGTGAAGTCGTCGGCCCCGCCCAGGACATGGGCCACCCGCACCGACACGTACGGGAAGGCGGGGTCGGCGGCGAACACCGCCTCGGCCTGGCGCTTGCCCTCGCCGTAGTACTCGGCTACGAACTCCGGCTGGTGCCAGGGGAGTTGGGGCGTGACGACGACCGAACGCGGGTCGAGGGCCGCCTCGCTCACCGGCTCGGGGGAGTCCTCGTACTCGTACACCTCGACCGTCGACGTCATGACGTACCGCGCGGTGCGGCCGGTGAAGACGCGGCGGGCGATGGCCGCCTGGTGCGGGGTGTAGCAGACCTGGTCGACCACCACGTCGAAGGTGCGTGCACCGAGCGCGGCCGTGAGGGACGCCTCGTCGTCGCGGTCGGCGACGAGGTGGTCCACACCCGGCGGGGGCGGCGTCGAGCCGCGGTTCAGGACGGTCACCCGGTCCCCGGCCGCCCGCAGCATCGCGGTCAGCCGCTTGCCGAAGTAGCGGTTGCCTCCGATGACCAGCACCTCGCGCATATCCTCAATTCCCCTTCCACCTGCGGTTTTCCCGGGTACCAGTGTTACTTTGACGGCCCGGGGACTGAAGGGGGAAACATGGGAGATCTCGCCGCCGTACCGAAAGAACCACGGCATTCGCGCAGCATCGCCAACGATTCGTCAGGGGGCTTCGATCAGGTCGACCGGCAGCTCCTCGATGTCGTCCAGCGGGAGGGCAGGATCAAACTCAGCGAGCTGGGGCGGCGGGTCCGGCTCAGCCCGGCGGCGGTCACCGAGCGGCTGCGCAGGCTGGAGACGAGCGGGGTGATCACCGGGTACGGGGCGCGGGTCGACCCGTCCCGCCTCGGCTACGGCATCCAGGCCTTCATCCGGGTCAGCCCGCACGGCGGCTACAACCTGAAGCACCCACGGACGCTGGAGCTGATGGAGCGGCCGGAGATCATCGAGGTGCACCACGTGGTGGGCGAGGACTGCTGGATCATCAAGGTGGCCGTGGCCGACACGATCCACCTGGAGGAGATCCTGGAGCAGACCTCGGCGCTGGGCCGCACCACCACGTCGATCGTGTTGTCGTCGCCGGTGGGCGGCCGCGAGGGAAAGCCGCTGCTGCCGCCCGCCCGCGGCTGACGCACCCGGTCCCGCCGCCGATCCCCTGCTCCCGCCCGGGGCCTTGCCTTGACGTCGGCGTCAAGGATTACGGTCCTTGTCATGCGCATCGGCGAACTCGCGGCGCGGGCCGGGACGACCACCCGCACGCTTCGGTACTACGAGTCGCGCGGCCTGCTCGCCGCGCGCCGCACGGACAACGGCTACCGGACGTACGACGAGGACGACCTGCGGCTGCTCCAGCAGATCCGGACCCTCCAGGACTTCGGGTTCGAGCTGGAGGAGACCCGGCCGTTCGTGGAGTGCCTGCGGGCCGGCCACCCGGCCGGGGACACCTGTCCCGCGTCGCTCGCCGTGTACCGCCGCAAGCTGGCCGAACTGGACGCACTGATCGGTGAGCTCAGTGCCGTACGCGCCCAGGTCGGGGCGGAGCTGGCGCGAGCCGAACTGACGGCGGCGGCGCGGATTCCGGGCGGCCCGGAGCCGCGCTGCGAGTTGAGCCCGCCAACAACTGAGGGGATGACGCAATGATCAAGGCAGCAGGCGTGGACGAGGTCACCGACGCGACCTTCGACGCCGAGGTGAGGGAGGCCGCGCTTCCGGTCCTGGTGGAGTTCACGGCCGACTGGTGCGGGCCGTGCCGGCAGATCGCGCCCGTGCTGAGCGCCCTGGCGGCCGAGGAGGCAGACCGGCTGAAGATCGTCCAGCTCGACGTGGACACCAACCCGGAGACGGCCGCGAAGTACGGCGTCCTGTCCATGCCCACCCTGATGGTCTTCCGGGCCGGCGAACCGGTGAAGGCGATGGTGGGCGCCCGTCCCAAGCGGCGGCTGCTCCAAGAGCTCGAAGACGTGATCTGACGCGGCCCGGCACCGGCCGATTTCGCGGAGACCAGATCGAGCTTGCAAAGAGAATGCCCCGGATGAATTGACATCCGGGGCATTCCCCTGCGTATATTTGGTGTTTCATGTCTTCAGGCATGCCGAAGCCATAAAGAAGCCTTATGGAAACACTGTATCGCGTCAGGAGTGGAATTGTCAACCGAGGAATTTCGGAAGGAACAGCAATTCATCACCGGTCTCTACGCCCGCCTCGATGAGCTGCGGGGCCAGGCCGAGGCCGCGGCGCAGGCGGCGTTGTCGCAGGCCGGAACTGGTCTTCAGGCCCGGCTTGAGCGCGATGTGCTGGTCGCGGAGCAGTCCGGGCTGCTCGCCGCCCTCAACGCGGGCGAGAACGGACTGTGTTTCGGCAGGCTCGATTTCCGGGACGGTGCGACGCACCACGTCGGGCGCATTGGAATCCGCCGGGACGATCAGGAACGTACTCCTGTCGTGATCGACTGGCGGGCCGAAGTCGCCCGGCCCTTCTATCTCGCCACCGGGCATTCCCCGATGGGATTGCGGCGCCGCCGACACATCACCACCCAGGGCCGCACCGTCACAGCACTCCACGACGAGCTCCTGGACCTGACGGACTCGCAGCGCACGGGCCACGAGGGCGCCAACGCCGACGAGGTGCTGCTCGCCGCACTCGACGCCGCCCGCACCGGACGGATGCACGACATCGTGCAGACCATCCAGGCCGAGCAGGACCGCATCATCCGGGCCCCGCACCGGGGCGTGCTCGTGGTCGAGGGCGGGCCGGGCACCGGCAAGACCGTGGTCGCGCTGCACCGGGCGGCGTATCTGCTCTACGAGCACCGGGAGTTGCTCGCCCGGCGGGCCGTGCTCATCGTCGGGCCCAACCCCGCCTTCCTCGGCTACATCGGCGACGTACTGCCCTCGCTCGGCGAGACCGGGGTGCTCCTGTCCACCGTGGCCGAGCTGTTCCCCGGCGTACGCGCGACGGGCACCGACACCCCGGAGGCGGCCGAGGTCAAGGGCCGCGCGGCGATGGCGCAGGTGCTCGCCCTCGCCGTGCGCGACCGGCAGACCGTGCCCGAGTGGGCCATCGACATCGAGCACGAGGGGTACCAGACGATCCAGCTCGACCGGGCGATGGCGGAGGACGCCCGGTGGCGGGCGCGCGAGAGCGGCCTGCCGCACAACCTGGCCCGGCCGCACTTCGCCTTCCACATCATCGACGCGCTCACCGCCCAGCTCGTGGAACGCATCGGTGCCGACCCCTACGGCGGGCCGAACCTGCTCGGCCCCGACGACGTCGCCCAGATGGGCAAGGAGATCGCGACCAGCCGCGAGGTGCACGCCGCGATCGAGACGCTCTGGCCGCTGCTCACGCCGCAGGAGTTCGTGGCGGACTTCCTCGCCGACCCTTCCCATCTCCCCGACGCCGAAGTCGAGTTGATCCGGCGTGAGGGCGGTGCCTGGACGCCGGGGGACGTGCCGCTGCTCGACGAGGCGGCCGAACTGCTCGGCGAGGACGACAGCGCGGCGCAAGCCGCCGCCGAGGCCGAACGCCAGGAGCGGATCGCCTACGCGCAGGGTGTCCTCGACCTCTCGGCGGGCTCGGAGACGTACGAGTTCGAGGACGAGGAGTCCGAGGTGCTCGCCGCGCACAACATCATCGACGCCGAGCGGATGGCCGAGCGGCACGAGGAGGCCGACCACCGCAGCGCCGCCGAACGGGCGGCGGCGGACCGGACCTGGGCTTTCGGCCACATCATCGTGGACGAGGCGCAGGAGCTCTCCGCGATGGCGTGGCGGCTGCTCATGCGGCGCTGCCCGACCCGCTCCATGACGCTGGTCGGGGACCCGGCGCAGACCGCGGACGCGGCGGGGGTGGGCTCCTGGGAGCGGATCCTCGCGCCCTACGTCGCCGACGACCACTGGGAGCACGTCCGCCTGGGGGTCAACTACCGTACGCCTGCCGAGATCATGGACGTCGCGGCCGGGGTGCTGCGGGACGCCGATCCCTCCTTCGCGCCGCCGCGGTCGGTGCGGTCCACGGGGGTGCGGCCCTGGGCGCGCCGGGTCGCGCCCGACGCGCTGGCCCCGGCGGTGGCGCAGGCCGTCGCGGCCGAGCGCGGCTCCGGCCGCCTCGCGGTGATCGCGCCGGGGACGCTGCACGGCTCGCTCACCGCGGCCCTGCCCGGCACGGCGTCCGGGCCGACGCCCGATCTCACCCAGGAGGTCGTCCTGCTCGACCCCCGCCAGGCCAAGGGCCTGGAGTTCGACGCGGTCCTCGTGGTCGAGCCGGGGGAGTTCGGCGTGAGCGACCTGTACGTCGCACTGACCCGGGCGACGCAGAGGTTGGGGGTGCTGCATACGGGGGAGTTGCCGGGGGCGCTGGGTGGGTTGGAGCCCTAGCCCAAAAAGGCCCCGCCGCTCCGAAGGACCGGAGAGGCGGGGCTTCAGCGCCAGCAGGCGCGGCTAGGCGTCGGCACGCCTGGCGAACTCTATGAGTGCGGTGAAGGCCGCCGCGGAGAGGGTGAGTGTCGGGCCGTCCGGGTTCTTGCTGTCCCGGACGGGGACCACGCCGTGTGAGCCGGCGAGGTTGGCGGCGACCTCGACGCACTGGCCGCCGTTGCTGCTGTAAGAGGATGTGAACCAGCGAGGGGTGTCGGTCGTCGTCACGGTGTGCCCTTTCGTGCCTCTTCGATCACGGCCACGGATGCCGCCTGCGACAGTGCTTCGGCCTGTAGCTGATGGTAGGCCGTCAACAGTGGCTGTACGAACCGCATATCGCGCTCCAGGCGGCCCTGTTGAGCGGACTCGGCGTACGCGACATGGGCACGGTCCGGAAGGGTCAGCAGCGTTACGGGCAGGTCGAAGGCGCGCCGTTCGCCGAGATCGTAAGGGGCCACCTGCAATACCGTCGAGGGCAGTTCGGCGAAGCCGATGAGCCTGTCCAGTTGAGCCCTCATGACGCGAGTTCCGCCCACCGTGCGCCGTACGCAACTTTCGTCGAGCACCACGTACACCAGGGGAGCGGGAGTCCGCTCCAGGGACGCCTGCCGCCGAGCCAGGAGCGACAGCCGTTCCTCGGCCTGATGTTCTGTGATCGCCCCGCGCCGCACGGCGCCCGTGGTGATGGCGGCGGCGTACTCGGGTGTCTGGAGCAGCCCCGGGATGATTCCCAGTTCGAAGAGGCGCATTTCCGCCGCGCGCACCTCTTGGGCGACGTACTCCGGGAACCCTTCCAGTATCGCGGTGTGCCACACGGCCCGGCCCTGCCGTTCGAGCTGATCGCCCGTCCCCAGCGCCTTGTCAGCGCTCGCCGCGAAGCGAGGAGTTGGCGGCCGCCGATTGGTTTCGACTGCGGAAATGTGTGTCCCGGAGAACCCCATGCGCTCGCCCAGTTCGTCCTGTGTCCAGCCGCGTGCGTCCCGCAAGGCGCGTAGGCGCTGGCCGAAGCGGGCGCTGGGTGACTGGTCGGGGTCCAGCTCCCTGCGATTCACCATCGGGGCTCCCAACTCTCCGAGCAAACCACGCAAGTTGAAGACTGCTTCACTCTAGGCCACGCTCACTCCTGTCGGTAGCCGTTTTGTTACGGAGGGGAGTCGCTGATGAT
Organism: Streptomyces sp. NBC_01431; assembly: GCF_036231355.1. Classification (NCBI taxonomy): domain Bacteria; kingdom Bacillati; phylum Actinomycetota; class Actinomycetes; order Kitasatosporales; family Streptomycetaceae; genus Streptomyces; species Streptomyces sp. NBC_01431. The sequence goes on along the minus strand of NZ_CP109496.1, from coordinate 2,635,955 downwards.
CAGGAACCGGGGTGCTCGCGAGGCGCCCAGTCCGGACGTGCTCAGGGCCGCACTGAGCGGACTGCGAAGGCGGTCGGAGCCCGGGGAGCCGCCCGCGGCCCCGCTCGAATCGCTGCCCGTGCCCGGGTGTGACATCTGCCAAGCGGCCAGCGGTGCGCGGGCCGGTGCGCACATGACGGGGAGCCCCGCCGCCGTGCGTCAGGCGACCCGTATCATCCGCGGCCACCCGCACGGCGCGGGCACCGGCCTGAATCTGGACGCCGGGGAGCTCGCGGAGTTCACGCGGCCGCGGCCGGGGGCGGTCGATCCCCAAGCGTGCGCCGAGTGCGCGCTGATCAAGTTGCTGGCCGTGGAGGTCGTCGCGGCGGACAGCCGGGAGCTGGCCGCGCGCTGGGTCGAACTGGCTCATCGGCACGCGGAGTTGGGGCATCCGTGGGACCGGCGGCTGGCGCGGGACTGAGGGGCGGGGCGGCGCCGGCCGGGCCTAGGCCGGCGGCGGCCCCGTGCTTTCGCGGGGTTGCAATCTGGGCAGCGGGTCCTGGATCTGGCCGGGGGTGGCGCCGTCCAGGAGGGACAGGAGCTGCGAGGCCGCACGCTCGCCGAACTCGTCCGCCTTCCTTACCAGCGCGGTGAGTTGGGGGTGCAGCGTGTGGCAGATCACCGAGTCCTCCCAGGACACCACCGAGACGTCCCGGGGGATGAGGAGTCCGCGCTCGGCCGCCACGCTCACCGCCGCCACCGCCATCACCTCGTTGTCGCAGATGAGCGCGGTGGGCGGGATCGGCCCCGAGAACAACCGCCGCGCCGCCTTCGCCCCCTGGCGGTCCGTGAAGTCCGTGGTCACGGAGACCGCGTTCTCCAGGCCGAGGCGGCGAGCGGCGGCGCGCAGTGAGGCGATCCTGCGGGCCGTGTGGGCGAAGCCCGGCGTGCCGGCGATGTGGGCGATGCGGCGATGGCCGAGCGCGTACAGGTGGCGGACGATCAGATCCATCGCGCCCGCGTCGTCCGCCCAGATGTTGGACAGCCGTGCCTGGCGCGGGAGTTGGGGTGCGTCGGGGTTGCCGGGGGCCTCCATGCCGCCGATGATCACGGCGGGCAGGCCGAGGACCGCCAGGGTCTCGGGCCGCGGGTCCGAGACCCTCGGGTCCACCACGATCACCCCGTCGACGCGGCCCTCCGCCCACCAGCGCCGGTACAGCTCGCACTCCGCCTGCACGTCCTCGACCATCTGGAAGACCAGCGCGTGGTCGCGCGGGGCGAGGCTCGCCTGGATGCCGGACACGAGCTGGAGGAAGAACGACTCCACGCCCAGGCTGTCCGCCGGGCGGGCGAGCACCATGCCGACCGCGCCCGCGTTCTCGCCGGACAGCGCGCGGGCGGCCGAACTGGGCCGCCAGCCCAGCCGGTCGGCCACCCGTATCACCCGGCGGCGGGTCGAATCGGACACCCCGGGCCGGTTGTTGAGGGCGAAGGAGACGGCGCTCGTGGAGACGCCCGCCTCCCTGGCCACGTCCTTCATGGTCGGGCGGCGGGGCGGCGACGCATCGTTTTCGATCTCGCTCATGGGCCGATGGTAACGCGGTTTAGCTGCCTGTGACTAAACCGCGTTAGTTGCCACCTGTTTTTCGGGACTTTAGTCCTTTTTAGTGGCGCTGAGCTGCGAGTTTAGTCAATTGGCCCAGTTATTCGGTATTGACGGCCAATTAATTCGCGCTGCATGGTGTGCGGCAACGTCATCGGGACGAGGCGAAGGAGTCAGCCACTCATGTCCATTCATCGCAGTGTCGCGATCCGGACGGCCGTCGGTCTCGGCGCGGCCCTCTCGCTCACCGTGCTCAGCGCGTGCGGCGGCGGTGGGAGCGGTGCGGGTTCCGCCACCGACGGGAAGATCGAGGGCGAGATCAAGTTCCAGACCTGGAACCTCCGCGCCAACTTCAAGGACTACTTCGAAGGCGTCATCAAGGACTTCGAGAAGGCTAACCCCGGCACGAAGGTGAAGTGGGTGGACCAGCCCGCCGACAACTACGCCGACAAGCTGAGCGCCGACGCCTCCGCCGGCACCCTCCCCGATGTCGTGAACCTCTCCCCGGACCTCGCCTATCCGCTGGCCAAGGCAGGCACCCTGCTCAATCTCGACAAGGACAAGGTCGCGGGCACATTCAAGCCCGAATACCTGGACGGCGCCTGGCAGGGCTTCGACATGCCGGGACTCGACGGCTCGTACGCCTTCCCCTGGTACCTGAACACCGGCCCGCTCTTCTACAACAAGTCCATGTTCAAGGACGCCGGACTCGACCCCGACAAGGCGCCGAAGACCTTCGACGACCTCTTCGCGGACGCCGCCCAGCTGGCGAAGAAGGGCAAGGCGACGCTCGCCCAGCCGCCGACCGTCGAGGACTTCGGGCGGTACGGCGTCGACATCATGAGCAAGGACGGGAAGCGGTTCACGTTCAATGACGCCAAGGGCGTCGGGTTCCTGACGAAGTATCAGGAGATGTTCAAGGAGGGTGGGCTCCACCAGCAGGCGCTGACGCTGACCGCCGAGACCGCCGGGCAGAAGTTCCTCCAGCAGGAGTTCGCCATGAACCCCGGCAGCGCCCACGACCTGGACACCTTCAAGAAGAACGCGCCCACGCTCTACAACAGCCTCGGCATCACCGACGTACCGACCAACACCGGCAAGCAGAACATGTACTTGCAGGGCCTGTCGGTCAACTCGCAGAGCAAGAACGCCGCGACCGCGCTCGCCTTCGCGCACTTCGTCACCGACCAGAAGAACCAGGAGGACTTCGGCCACAAGGTCGCCGTCTTCCCCAGCACCAAGGGCTCGCTCGACAAGGAGTACTGGACCAGGGCCGACGGCACGGAGGAGGGCAAGATCCGGGTCGCCTCCGCCAGGATGCTGCCGACCGCCGTCAACTACACACCCGTCCTCTTCAGCGACGAGATGAAGACGATCCTGCGCAACGAGATCGCCAAGTGCCTCCAGGGCAAGGAGTCCCCGAAGGAGGCCCTGGACGGCGCGGCGGAGCAGATGACCAAGCTGATCCAGCAGAAGTGATCCGGCGGAACGCGACATGACCACCTCGACACCGATCCGGCGGTCCCGGCGATGAGCACCTCCACCCCGACCGTCGCCGCGAAGGGGGCCGCGGGCCGACCGCGCACCGCCGCCCCCGGCCGGCGCGCGGGCCGCACCGCGGCCCGTACCCACAAGGCGTTCAGCCCCTGGCTGTTCCTGGCGCCCGGCCTCCTGATCACCCTCGCCTTCAACCTCTACCCGTTCCTCGCCACCGTGTGGAAGTCGTTCACCGACGCCCGCACCCTCACCACCGGCGACTTCGTCGGCTTCGACAACTTCACCGCACTCGTGCACGACGACCAGTTCTGGGTGGCGCTGCGCAACAGCGCGCTGTACGTGGCCCTGGTCGTGCCCTGCCTGGTCTTCCTGCCGCTGCTGCTCGCGCTCCTGGTACAGCGGCACATCCCCGGCATCGCCTTCTTCCGGTCCGCGTACTACACGCCGGTCGTGGCGTCCGTGGTGGTCGTCGCGCTGATGTGGGTGTGGATGCTGGACGACCGCGGTTTCGTCAACGGGGTGCTGCGCCTGGTGGGCATCGACCCGGTGCCGTTCCTTTCCAACCAGTGGCTGCTGCTGCTCAGTTCGATGGCGCTGACCGTGTGGAAGGGCCTCGGCTACTACATGATCATTTACCTCGCGGCGCTCGCGAACGTACCGAAGGAACTGCACGAGGCCGCCGAGGTCGACGGCGCGGGCCCGATCCGCCGCTTCGTCTCCATCACGATGCCGTCCGTGCGCTCCACGATGGTCCTGGTGGCCGCCCTCTCCTCGGTCTCCGCCTTCAAGGTCTTCACCGAGGTCTTCCTGATCGCCGGACCGACCGGCGGGCCCGGGGGCGACGACACCACCCTCGTCATGCTCATCCAGCGCGTCGGCAGCGGCCTCCAGGGCCGCACCGGTTACGCCTCGGCCATGTCCATCGTGCTGTTCCTGCTGACCCTGGTCCTGATGCTCCTCGTACTGCGGGCCGACCGGAAGGACAAGGGCTGATGGCCGCCGCCGCCCACACCCCCGCCCAGCCGCGTCCAGAACGCGTGCCCCGCCGTCGCACGGTGCGGGCGCTGCGGTACACGGCCCTCCTGATCGTGCTGCTCATCATGATCGGGCCGTTCCTGTGGCAGCTGTCCACCTCGCTCAAGGGCACCACCGAGGACATCTACACCTCGCCGCCCAGACTGCTTCCCGAGCATCCGACCTTCGCCAACTACCAGGGCGTCGCGGACATCATCCCGGTCTGGGACTTCGTCCTGAACTCCGTCAAGGTCGCCGTCAGCAACGTCCTGACCAACGTGGCCGGCGCCGCGATGGCCGGATACGCGCTCTCCCGGCTCCGGTTCAGGGGGCGCGCCGCCGCCGCGGCCGTCTTCGTACTCGCCCTGCTGGTGCCCATGGAAGCGACCATGCTGGCCCAGTTCGCGACCATGCGCACCCTCGAACTCAACAACACCCTGGTCGCCGTCGTGCTCCCCGGCTGCATCGGCGCGATGAACGTGCTGCTGATGCGCAACGCCTTCGACAACCTTCCGTACGAGATCGAAGAGGCGGCCGTCATCGACGGCGCCAACGTGTGGCAGCGGTTCACCAGGATCGCGCTGCCCGCCGTCAAGGGCACCCTCGCGGTCGTCGCGATCTTCGCCTTCATGGGCGCCTGGGACGACTTCCTGTGGCCGCTGATCGTGCTGTCCGACTCCGACCACTTCACGCTGACCGTCGGCCTGAACTTCCTGCACGGCACGTTCTCCAACAACCAGCGCGTCGTCGCGGCGGGCACCGTCATCGCCGTCGCACCGCTGATCGTGATGTTCGCCTGTTTGCAGCGGTTCTTCTTCAAGGGCGTCGGCGAAGGCGCCGTCAAGGGCTGACCCGCGCGTCCGCTCCCCGTACAACACCTCTGGAGTCACTACCCTCATGGCGGCCCCCCGCTTCGGCGTCAACTACACGCCCAGCCAAGGCTGGTTCCACCACTGGCTCGACTACGATCCAAACGCGGTGCGGGCCGACCTCGACTCGATCGCCTCCCTCGGGCTCGACCACGTACGCGTCTTCCCGCTCTGGCCCTACTTCCAGCCCAACCGCACCCTGATCCGGCCCCGCGCGGTCGAGCACCTCGTGGACCTCGCGGACGCCGCCGCCGAACGCGGTCTGGACGTCAACGTCGACGGTCTGCAAGGGCACCTGTCCAGCTTCGACTTCCTGCCCGCCTGGACCAGGACCTGGCACCGCCGCAACCTCTTCACCGACCCCGACGTCGCCGACGGGCAGGCCGCGTACCTGCGCACCCTGGCCGCCGCGCTGGCCGACCGGCCCAACTTCATCGGCATGACGCTCGGCAACGAGGTCAACCAGTTCTCGGCGGGTCCGCACCCCGACCCCGACCGGGCCACCGAGGCCGAGATCGACCGGTGGCTGGAGCGGATGCTGGCGGCCTGCGAGGAGGGCGCGCCCGGCAAGCTCCACCTGCACGCCGAGTACGACGCGTGCTGGTACCAGGACGACATGCCGTTCACCCCGGCGCAGGCCGCCCGGCGCGGCGCGCTGACCGCCGTGCACTCCTGGGTGTTCAACGGCACCGCGCAGCGCCACGGACGCCGCTCCGCCGCGAGCGAGCACCACGGCGCCTATCTGATCGAGCTGTCCAAGGCCTGGGCCGAGGATCCGCACCGGCCGGTCTGGCTCCAGGAGGTCGGCGCACCGGCGCCCCTGGTGCCGCCGGTGCACGCCGCCGCGTTCACCGGGGCGACCATCGAGAACGCCCTGGACTGCCCGGACCTGTGGGGCATCACCTGGTGGTGCTCCCACGACGTCTCGCGCGACCTCGCGGACTTCCCCGAACTCGAATACGGGCTGGGCCTGTTGACGAACGACGGGCGGCCGAAGGACACCGCCCAGGTGCTCGCGCGGGCCGCCGCCGCGTTCCGCGACGGGGTACGCGACTACGCGCCCGCGCCCCGCACCACCGCGCTCGTCGTGCCCGAGGACCCGTCGAACCGCTCGGTGTGTGCCCCCGGCGGCCCCGTCTTCGAGGCGTTCTTCCGGCTCACCGCCGACGGCGCCCGCCCCACCACCGTCCTCGACGCACGCGCGCGGGACCACGACCACCTCACCGCACGCGGCATCACCGAAGTCGTCACCCCCGACCAGGTCCGGTAACGCTCCCGCCAGGAGGCACCCCGTGAAGCCCACCAGACGCACCGTCCTGCTCGCCGCCGGAGTCGGCGCCACGGCCGCCGCGCTCCCCTCAACTCCCGCCATGGCCAAGGGGAATGGCGCCCAGGCGCGCCGGCCGTACGCCTCCTACTGGTATCCGGACTCGTTGCCCGAGGGCAGCCCGGGAGCGGGTGTCACCTGGCGCAGCCTCAAGTCCTGGCACTCGGCGACCGACGCCGATCTGGCGTTCAACGCCTCCTCGGTGCCGCTGGCGCCGCGCTTCACGCCCACCGCGGCGAACCCGACCGCCCGCGGCGACCAGGCCCGCATCCAGGCCCTCGTCTCCTTCGGCCCCACCGCCGCCAACCCCGCACAGGGCGCCGCCACCGCCGACTACTACGCGCTGACGCACTGGGCCTACATCGACGAACTGGTCTTCTGGGGCGGCTCCTCGGGCGAGGGCCTCATCCTCGCGCCGAACGCGCCGGTCGTGGACGCCGCCCACCGCCACGGCGTGCCCGTGCTCGGCAACGTCTTCCTGCCGCCCGTCGCTTACGGGGGACAGCTCCAGTGGACCCGCGACCTCGTCCAGAAGGACGCCGTGGGCCGCTATCCGCTGGCCGCCCAGCTGGTCGCGGTAGCCGCCGCGTACGGCTTCGACGGCTGGTTCGTCAACGCCGAGACCGACGGCGGCAACACCGCCCTCGCCACGGACATGCGCGGCTTCCTCAAGGAGCTGACCTCGCTCGGCGCGGCCAGGGGGCAGCGCGTCACCTGGTACGACTCGATGACCGCGAACGGTTCGGTGAGCTGGCAGGGCGCGCTCACCAGCCAGAACCAGACGTTCTTCCAGGCCGCCGACGACATGTTCCTCGACTTCCGCTGGACGGCGAACACCCTCGCGTCCTCCGGGCACAAGGCGCAGCAACTGGGCCGTTGCCGCTATGAGTTGCGGGCGGGCGTGGACGTGGAGTCCAACGGCTGGGACACCCCGGTGGACTGGGACGCCATCATCCCGAACCACCGGGCGCACATCGTCTCGTACGGCTTCTACCGGCCCGAGTGGACGCTGGGCCACCTTCCCGCGAACCGTACCCCCGGCGACTTCCACGCCGCTGACGACCGTTTCTGGACCGGCCCCTCCCTCGACCCCTCGCGGCCCGACACCGACGCCTCCTGGCGCGCCCCGGCCGTCGCCGTCGCCGACCGCTCGACGATCACCGCACTGCCCTTCGCGACGACGTTCAACACCGGGCACGGACTGCGCTGGTACGACCGCGGCACGGTGACCTCCGCCGCACCCTGGAACCACCTCGGCCTCCAGGACCGGCTGCCCTCCCGCCGCTGGGTCACCCGCACCACGGGCCGCCGTCCGTCCGTCACCTTCGACTTCGCGGACGCCTGGCGCGGCGGCAGCAGCGTCCTGGTCGACGGCGCGCCGGGAGCGCCCGTCACCCTCGACCTGTACGCGACGCGCCTCGCCCTCACCAGCCGAACGGTGGTCGAGCTCACCCACCGCGCCGACCGGGGCGAGATAGCCGTCGAGCTGGCCGTGGCCACGGGCGAGCCCGCGACTCCGGGCGCACCCCACCCGTACACCTACCTACCCGCCGGGACCCTCGGCGCGGGCACCGGCTGGGGGACGACGACGCTGAGCCTGGCAGGGCTGACCGGGACGGCGCGGGCCCTGGGCGTACGCCTCACCGCGACCGGCCCGCTCACCTACCGCCTGGGCGCCCTGGCCGTGCATGACCGCCGTCAAGTGCCGTCCGCCCCAACCCGGTTGAAGGTGACCGCGGGCCCCGACGGCCTGCGCTTCGGCTGGCGGGCCGCCCCCGGACCGGTACGCCACTACGAGCTGCACCGGATCCTGCCCGACGGCAGCCGGCGCTTCCTCGGCGGAACCTGCCAGCAGGCGTACTACGTACCCGGACTGGCGCCCGAACAGGGCGAGCGGCGAGCACACTTCGAGGTGCGTGCCCTGGGCGAGCTGTACACCGCGTCCGGCGCGGCCCCGGCCGTCCACCCCTGGTAACCACCTCACCGACTCCGAAAGGGACACCCCTCATGCATGACGACCGCGGCCTGGTCGAAGCCCGCCTCAAGCGCGTTCTGGACGAGCGCGTCCGTCCAGCGGTGTACCCCGAGTCGGTGCCGCTGGAGGTCGCCGTATGGCACGCGCCGGGGGAACCGGTGCCGGTGGCCGACGGGCTGGCCGGCGAGCCGCGGCCGATCGTGGTCGGCGACATGTGGGGCGCGCCCTGGGGGACCAGCTGGTTCCGGGTCACCGGGACCGTGCCCGAGGAGTGGGCGGGGAAGTCGGTGGAGGCGATCCTCGACCTCGGCTTCGACGAGAACATGCCGGGCTTCCAGTGCGAGGGCCTGGTCTACCGACCCGACGGCACCCCGGTGAAGGGCCTCAACCCGCGCAACCAGTGGGTGCGCGTCGGGGCCCCCGTCGACGGTGGCGAAGAGGTGCGCCTGCATGTCGAGGCCGCCTCCAACCCGGTGATCCTGGACTACCACCCCTTCCTGCCCACCCAGTTGGGCGACCGGGAGACCGCCGGGAGCGAGCCGCAGTACAAGCTGGCCCGGATGGACCTCGCGGTCTTCGACGAGACCGTGTGGCGCCTGGTCATCGACCTGGAGGTGCTCGGCGAGCTGATGCGGGAGCTGCCCGTCGAATCGGGCCGGCGCTGGGACATCCTGCGCGCCGTGGACCGGGCCCTCGACGCGATCGACCTCCAGGACGTCAACGGCACTGCGGCGGCGGCCCGTTCGGAGCTGGAGGGCGTTCTGTCATCGCCCGCCGAGCCCTCCGCCCACCGCATCAGCGCGGTCGGTCACGCCCACATCGACTCGGCGTGGCTGTGGCCGCTGCGCGAGACCGTACGCAAGGTGGCGCGCACCACGTCCAACATGACGGCGCTCCTGGACGACGAGCCGGAGTTCGTCTTCGCCATGTCGCAGGCCCAGCAGTGGGCGTGGATCAAGGAGCACCGCCCCGAGGTGTGGGCGAAGGTCGTCAAGGCGGTCGCCGACGGCCGCTTCGTACCGGCCGGCGGCATGTGGGTGGAGGCCGACACCAACATGCCGGGCTCCGAGGCGATGGCCCGGCAGTTCGTGCACGGCAAGCGTTTCTTCCTGGACGAGTTCGGGGTCGAGAACGAAGAGGCGTGGCTGCCGGACACCTTCGGGTTCGCGGCCGGATTGCCGCAGATCATCAAGGCGGCGGGCTCCAAGTGGCTCCTGACCCAGAAGATCTCCTGGTCCCAGACCAACAAGTTCCCGCACCACACGTTCCAGTGGGAGGGCATCGACGGCACCCGGATCTTCACCCACTTCCCGCCCGTCGACACCTACAACTGCGCCATGAAGGGCAGCGAGATCGCCCACGCGGCACGGAACTTCAAGGACAAGGGCGTCGCCCGGCACTCGCTCGCGCCGACCGGCTGGGGCGACGGGGGCGGCGGCACCACCCGCGAGATGATCGCCAAGGCGGCCCGGCTGCGGAACCTGGAGGGCAGCGCGCGGGTCGTGTGGGAGAGGCCCGCGGAGTTCTTCGAGAAGGCCGAGGCGGAGTACCCGAACCCGGCGGTGTGGGTCGGCGAGCTGTACCTGGAACTGCACCGGGCCACCCTCACCAGCCAGGCCAAGACGAAGCAGGGCAACCGGCGCAGCGAACACCTGCTGCGCGAGGCCGAACTGTGGTCGGCGACGGCGGCGGTGCGCGACGCCGAATTCGCCTATCCCCACGCCGAGTTGGACCGGATCTGGAAAACCGTCCTCCTCCACCAGTTCCACGACATCCTGCCGGGGTCGTCCATCGCCTGGGTGCACCGCGAGGCCGAGAAGACGTACGCGGCTGTCGCCGCCGAGCTGACCGGCATCATCGAGTCCGCCCAGCGCGCGCTGGCGGGCGAGGGCGGCCGGCGCCTCGTCTTCAACGCGGCGCCGCACGCGCGCCATCAAGTGGCGGCGGGAGCGGCCGCGGTGGTGGCGCCGGCCGCAAACGTCGATCGCTCCGCCGCCCCGGACGGGGGCTTCGTCCTCGACAACGGACGGCTGCGCGTGGTGATCGACGGGCGGGGCCTGGTGGTCTCGGCGTACGACCTGGAGGCGGACCGGGAGTCGATCGCGCCGGAGAGCCCCGCGAACCTGCTCCAGATCCACCCCGACTTCCCGAACATGTGGGACGCGTGGGACGTCGACGCGTTCTACCGCAACTCGGTGACGGACCTGATCGAAGCCGATGAGGTGACGGCGGGGGAGGGCGCGTCGGTGCGGGTGGTCAGGACCTTCGGGGCATCGAGGGTCACCCAGCTCCTTTCCCTCGCCCCCGGCTCGGGCCGCCTGGACATCGAAACCGAGGTCGACTGGCACGAGACGGAGAAGTTCCTGAAGCTGGCCTTCCCGCTGGACGTGCACGCCGAGCGGTACGCGTCCGAGACCCAGTTCGGCCACTTCCACCGGGCCACCCACACCAACACCAGCTGGGAGGCCGCCAAGTTCGAGGCGTGCAACCACCGGTTCGTGCACCTGGAGGAGCCGGGCTGGGGGGTGGCGCTGGTCACCGACTCGACGTACGGCCATGACGTCACGCGCACGGTACGTTCCCGCGACGCGGGTACGACGACGACCCTGCGGGTCTCGCTCCTGCGCGCCCCGCGCTTCCCCGACCCGGAGACCGACCAGGGCCTGCACCGGTTCCGGCACGCGCTGGTGCCGGGCGCGACGATCGGCGACGCGGTACGGGAGGGCTACCGGGTGAACCTGCCCGAACGCACGGTGACCGGCGCCGGGCCGGTCGCACCGCTGGTCGCGGTCGACAACGACGCGGTGGTCGTCACGGCGGTGAAGCTGGCGGACGACGGGAGCGGGGACGTGGTGGTGCGGTTCCACGAGGCGCTGGGCGGGCGGGCCTCGGCCGTCGTCGCTCCCGGGTTCCCCGCGGTGTCCGTCACCCCGACCGACCTGCTTGAGCGGCCGCTCGGGGAGGGCGAGGCGGTGACCGGCGGAGTCCGGGTGACGCTCCGGCCCTTCGAACTGCGCACGCTGAGGTTCAGGCGGGCCTGACCCTTCCCCACCCCGCCCTTTCCCGAACTGGGGGCCTTGCCTCCGGGCCCCCAGTCCGCAAACGCCGGACGGCTGGAAGATGTTGCTGAGCCCCCGCGGGAGGGGGCTCACACGGTCAGACCGGGCGGAGCCACACCGTCGCCAGCGGGGGCAGGGTCAGGTGGATGGAGGTCCGGCGGCCGTGGGCCGGGACCGGTTCGGGCTTGAGGGGGTCGGGGTTGAGGACGTCGCCGCCGCCGTAGCGCGCCGCGTCCGTGTTCAGGAGTTCCTGCCACACGGGCACTCCCGCCGGCACCCCGAGCCGGTACTCCGCCCGGACCACCGGCGAGAAGTTCGAGACCGACAGGAGCGGCGAGCCCGCCGCGTCGTGGCGCAGGAACGCGAACACGTTGTCCTCGGCCGCGTCACCGTCCACCCAGGAGAATCCCGAGGGGTCGGTGTCGCGTTCCCACAGGGCGGGCTGGGCCGCGTACACGGCGTTCAGGTCGCGCACGAGGTCGCGTACGCCCCGGTGGTCCGGCTCGGCGCCGTACGACGGGTCGAGCAGCCACCAGTCCGGCCCGTGCCCCTCCGACCACTCCGCGCCCTGCGCGAACTCCTGCCCCATGAACAGGAGTTGCTTGCCGGGGTGGGCCCACATGAAGCCCAGATAGGCGCGGTGGGTGGCACGCTGCTGCCACCAGTCGCCGGGCATCTTCGACACCAGTGCCCGCTTGCCGTGGACGACCTCGTCGTGCGAGATCGGCAGCACGTAGTTCTCGCTGTAGGCGTACACCATCGAGAACGTCATCTCGCTGTGGTGGTACTTGCGGTGCACCGGCTCGTGCTGGACGTAGCCCAGCGAGTCGTGCATCCAGCCCATGTTCCACTTCAGGCCGAAGCCCAGACCGCCGAAGCCGCCCGGCCCCACGTGGTGGGTGGCCCGGGTCACGCCGTCCCACGCGGTGGACTCCTCCGCGATGGTCACGACGCCGGGGCAGCGCCGGTAGACCGTCGCGTTCATCTCCTGGAGGAAGGCGACGGCGTCCAGGTTCTCCCGGCCGCCGTGCTCGTTCGGGCTCCACTCGCCGTCCTCGCGCGAGTAGTCCAGGTACAGCATGGAGGCCACCGCGTCGACCCGGAGCCCGTCGACGTGGAACTCCTCGCACCAGTACGTGGCGTTCGCCACCAGGAAGTTGCGGACCTCCTTGCGGCCGTAGTCGAATTCGAGGGTGCCCCAGTCGGGGTGCTCGGCCCGCGCCGGGTCCTCGTGCTCGTAGAGCTTGCGCCCGTCGAACTCCGCGAGAGCCCAGTCGTCCTTCGGGAAGTGCGCCGGCACCCAGTCCACGATCACCCCGATCCCCGCCCGGTGCAGCGCGTCGACCAGGAAGCGGAAGTCGTCGGGCGTGCCCATCCGGGACGTCGGGGCGTAGAAACCGGTGACCTGGTAGCCCCAGGAGCCGCCGAAGGGGTGCTCGGCCACGGGTAGGAACTCGACGTGCGTGAAGCCCAAGTCCTTGACGTAGGACGGGAGTTGATCCGCCAGTTGACGGTACGTCAGACGGGGGCGCCAGGAGGCCAGGTGGACCTCGTACACCGAGAACGGCGACTCGTGCACCGGGCGGGTGCCGCGCCGCGCCATCCACTCCTCGTCCCGCCACACATGGTCCGATTCGGTGACGACGGAGGCGTTGGCCGGCGGCACCTCGGTGTGCTGCGCCATCGGGTCGGACCGCAGGGTGTGGCTGCCGTCGGGGCGCATGATGTCGAACTTGTACAGCGCGCCCGCGCCGATCTGGGGCAGGAACAGTTCCCACACCCCCGTGGAGCCCAGCGAGCGCATGGGGTAGGCGGCGCCGTCCCAGTAGCAGAAGTCGCCCGTGACCCGTACCCCTTGGGCGTTGGGCGCCCACACCGTGAAGCGGGTCCCGGTGACGCCCTGGTGGGCCATCGGGCGGGCGCCGAGCGCCGTCCACAGCTCCTCGTGCCGGCCCTCGCCGATCAGATGCAGGTCGAGGTCACCGAGCGAGGGCAGGAAGCGGTACGGGTCCTGCACCTCGATCTCGCTGTCGGCGTAGGTCACGAGCAGGGTGTAGTCGGGGATCGTCCGCAGCGGGAGCAGCCCGGAGAACAGCCCGTCGCCGTCGTCGTGCAACTCCGCCCGCAGTCCCTTGGCGAGCACGGTCACGGCCTCGGCGTACGGGCGCAGTACCCGGAACGCCACCCCGCCCCGCACCGGGTGCACCCCCAGCAGGGCGTGCGGATCGTGGTGCCCGCCCGCGAGCAGGCGGCCCCGGTCCTCGTTGGTCAGGGCGGGCGCGGGCCGTACGCCGCGACTCGCGGACCGGCGCGGGGCGGGCGGAGCGGCGGCTGCCTTCTTCGTCGCGGGCGCCGCCCGCACGGCGCGGGGAGCGGCTGGGTCGGACGGGTTGCGGGCGGGGCGGGGGGTCACGGGGTCGGCCTCCTCAAGTGGCTTCTGGGGCAAGGGGGTTCAGGACTTGGCGAGGCGGTGGATCGCCGCCATCGGCACGGGCAGCCAGTCGGGGCGGTGGCGGGCCTCGTAGAGCACCTCGTACACCGCCTTGTCGGTCTCGTAGGCGCGCAGCAGCTCGGGCGACTCGCGCGGGTCCCAGCCCGAGCGCGACGCGTAGCCCGCGCAGTACGCGGCCCGGCACTCCTCGGCCCACCGCGCGTTCGCCGGGCCGGCCGAGCGGGACGCGTAGTCGAAGGAGCGCAGCATGCCCGCCACGTCGCGGACCGGGGGCTGCGGGCGGCGGCGTTCGGCGAGCGGGCGGGCCGGCTCGCCCTCGAAGTCGATCACCGACCAGGGGCCTTCGGCGGGTCGCAGGGCCTGGCCCAGATGGAGATCGCCGTGGACGCGCTGGGCGGTGCCCGCCGAGTCCAGCGCGGACACCGCCTCGAACGCGGCCCGCAGCCCCGGCACGTACGGCACGAGCGCGGGCACCGCGCGGGCGGTGGCGTCCAGGCGCTCGGTCATCGCGGCGGCGAGCAGCGCGGTCTGCGGGCGGCCGAGGGTGACCCGGGGGAAGGCTTCGGCCAGCGACAGGTGCACTTCGGCGGTGGCCCGCCCGAGTTCGTACGCCTCCCCGGTGAACGCGCGCCCCTGGGCGAGCGAGGCGAGCGCGAGGGTCCAGCCGTCGTCGGCGCCGCGCAGGAACGGCTGGAGCACGCCGAGCGTCGCCTCCTCGGGCTCACAGGTGCGGAACCAGGCGGCCGGGGCGGGCACCCGGGCGCAGCCCCGGCGGGCCAGGGCCCAGGGCAGTTCCAGGTCCGGATTGACGCCCGGCTGCACCCGGCGGAAGACCTTCAGGATGAACGTATCTCCGTACACCAGCGAGGAGTTGGACTGCTCCACCCCGAGCAGGCGCGGGGTGAGTCCGGGCGGGACGTCGACGTCCGGGGCGCCTTCGAAGCGCAGCGGCCCCACCGTGCCCGGGGAGCGCAGCCGTTCCAGGAGCAGCCCGGCGGAACGGGGATCCTGGAGGGCGTCGTACACCGTGCCCCCGGCCAGCGGGCCGGTGGTCGCCCGGCCGATCAGCGCGGGCGCGAGGCGCGGCGGGAGCTGGTCGCTCACCCCGATCAGAAGCTGGTAGCAGTCGGCGGGCGTCGGCGCGGCGACTTCGCCGGGAGCTCGGAGCACCGGCTGTTCGGTACGGACGAGCAGGTGCAGCACGCCCGGCAGCAGCTCGGTCGCGGTGACCAGGTCGAAGTCGGTGACCGGTCGGCCCTTCCCCGCGAACCAGCGCTGCCGGGGCAGCCATTCGTGCAGCAGCGGGGCGAGTGAGGTCAGCAGCCGGGCAGGTTCGAGGCGGGTGGTACGGGGCGGTGCGGCCTTCGGCATGGCGGCGCATCCTTTCCCCGGGCACACAATCGATTTGCGCAGAGTGTCCCGGATTGCAACAGAAGCTGTCCGGCGGCGCGCGGGGTACGGGGTTCAGAGTGCCCCGGGCGGAGCGGTGGAAACCGCCCCGCCCCGAGGCGCGGGGTCAGGTGGCGGCGGCGTCCTTGCGCAACCGGAACCAGTAGAAGCCGTGTCCGGCCAGGGTCAGCAGATACGGCCATTCGCCGATCGCCGGGAAGCGCACTCCGCCGATCAGCTCGACCGGATGGCGGCCGTTGAACGCCTGGAGGTCCAGCTCGGTGGGCTGGGGGAAGCGCGAGAAGTTGTGCACGCACAGCACCAGGTCGTCGCCCGCCTCGCGCAGGAAGGCGAGGACGGCCGGGTTGGAGGAGGTCAGCTCGGTGTACGAGCCGAGTCCGAAGGCGGGGTTCTGCTTGCGGATCTCGATCATCCGGCGGGTCCAGTGCAGCAGCGAGGACGGCGAGGCCATGGCGGCCTCGACGTTCGTCACCTGGTAGCCGTAGACCGGATCCATGATCGTGGGCAGGTAGAGCCGTCCCGGGTCGCACGAGGAGAAGCCCGCGTTGCGGTCCGGGGTCCACTGCATCGGGGTGCGCACCGCGTCGCGGTCACCGAGCCAGATGTTGTCGCCCATCCCGATCTCGTCGCCGTAGTACAGGATCGGCGAGCCGGGCAGCGAGAGCAGCAGCGCGGTGAACAGCTCGATCTGGTTGCGGTCGTTGTCGAGCAGCGGGGCGAGCCTGCGCCGGATGCCGATGTTGGCCCGCATCCGGGGATCCTTGGCGTACTCGGCGTACATGTAGTCGCGCTCTTCGTCCGTGACCATTTCGAGGGTGAGCTCGTCGTGGTTGCGCAGGAAGATGCCCCACTGGGCGTTCTTCGGGATCGCCGGGGTCTTGGCGAGGATTTCCGAGACCGGGTAGCGCGATTCGCGCCGTACGGCCATGAAGATGCGCGGCATCACCGGGAAGTGGAACGCCATGTGGCACTCGTCGCCGCCCTTGGCGAAGTCGCCGAAGTAGTCCACGACGTCCTCGGGCCACTGGTTGGCCTCGGCGAGCAGCACCGTGTCCGGGTAGCTCGCGTCGATCTCGGCCCGTACCCGCTTGAGGAACTCGTGCGTCGCCGGAAGGTTTTCGCAGTTGGTTCCCTCCTCCTGGTACAGGTACGGCACGGCGTCCAGGCGGAAGCCGTCGATGCCGAGGTCGAGCCAGAAGCGCAGTGCGGAGACGATCTCCTCCTGCACGGCCGGGTTCTCGTAGTTGAGGTCGGGCTGGTGGGAGAAGAAGCGGTGCCAGTAGTACTGCTTGCGGACCGGGTCGAAGGTCCAGTTGGACGTCTCGGTGTCGACGAAGATGATCCGGGCGTCCTGGAACTGCTTGTCGTCGTCGGCCCAGACGTAGTAGTCCGCGTAGGGGCCGTCGGGGTCCTTGCGTGACTCCTGGAACCACGGGTGCTGGTCGCTGGTGTGGTTCATCACGAAGTCGATGATCACGCGCATGCCGCGCTGGTGGGCGGCGTCCACGAACTCCACGAAGTCGGCGAGGTCGCCGAACTCCGGCAGGACCGCGGTGTAGTCCGAGACGTCGTAACCACCGTCCCGCAGGGGGGACTTGAAGAACGGCGGCAGCCAGAGGCAGTCGACGCCCAGCCACTGGAGGTAGTCCAGCTTGGCGGTGATGCCCTTGAGATCCCCTACGCCGTCGCCGTTGCTGTCCTGGAAGGACCGCACGAGCACCTCGTAGAACACCGCTCGCTTGAACCACTCGGGATCGCGGTCCTTGGCGGGGGTGTCCTCGAAGGTGTCGTGGACGGGCTCGTTGACGATCATGGTGTGGGTGACCCTCCGATCGGCGGGGACGGTCGCAGGACCAGGATGTGCGCGGGCGCTCGGCCCGGCTCCAGACGCACGTAGTTGGCCCTGCCCCAGTGGTAGGTCTCGCCGGTGAGCTCGTCGCGCACCGGGAAGGCCTCGTGCCATGCGAGGCCGAGAGCCGGCATGTCCAACGAGACCGTGGCCTCCTGGGTGTGGTGGGGGTCGAGGTTGGCGACCACCACAACGGTGTTCGATCCGGAGCGTTTGCTGTACGCGATGACCGCGTCGTTGTCGGTGTCGTGGAAGTGGACCGACCGCAGCTGCCGCAGCGCCGGGTGGCGGCGCCTGATGCGGTTGAGCGCGGTGATCAGCGGGGCGATGGAGCGGCCCTCCCGCTCGGCGGCCTCCCAGTTACGGGGCCGCAACTGGTACTTCTCGGAGTCCAGGTACTCCTCGCTGCCGTCCTTGACCGGGGTGTTCTCGCACAGCTCGTACCCGGCGTAGAGGCCCCAGGAAGGCGAGAGGGTGGCGGCGAGCACGGCCCGGACCTCGAAGGCGGGACGGCCGCCCCGCTGGAGGTAGCCGGGCAGGATGTCCGGGGTGTTCACGAAGAAGTTGGGCCGCATGTAGGCGGCGGGCTCGCCCGCGAGCTCGGTGACGTACTCGGTGAGTTCCTGGCGGGTGTCGCGCCAGGTGAAGTAGGTGTACGACTGCTGGAAGCCGATCTTGCCGAGCGTGTGCATCATCGCGGGCCGGGTGAACGCCTCGGCCAGGAAGATCACGTCCGGGTCGGTCCCGTTGATCTGCGCGATGACCTTCTCCCAGAAGACCACCGGCTTGGTGTGCGGGTTGTCGACGCGGAAGATCCGTACGCCGTGCCCCATCCAGAACCGCAGGATCCGCACCGTCTCCTTGATGAGTCCGGGCATGTCCTGGTCGAAGGCGATCGGGTAGATGTCCTGGTACTTCTTGGGCGGGTTCTCGGCGTACGCGATCGTCCCGTCGGCCCGGTGGTGGAACCACTCGGGGTGCTTGTCGACCCAGGGGTGGTCGGGCGAGCACTGGAGGGCGAAGTCGAGGGCGACCTCCAGGCGCAGGTCACGGGCGGCGGCCACGAAGTCGTCGAAGTCGTCGAGGGTGCCGAGGCCGGGGTGGACCGCGTCGTGGCCGCCGTCCGGCGAGCCGATCGCCCAGGGCACTCCGACGTCCCAACGCCCGGCGGACAGGCTGTTGTTGGGGCCCTTGCGGTAGGTCGTGCCGATGGGGTGGACCGGCGGCAGGTAGACCACGTCGAAGCCCATCGCGGCGATCGCGGGCAGTCGCTCCGCGGCGGTGCGGAAGGTGCCGGAGACCGGCTTGCCGCGGCTCTTGACCACGGCGCCCTCCGAGCGCGGGAACAGCTCGTACCAGGACCCGAACAGGGCTCGTTCGCGCTCGACGAGCAGCGGCATCCGGGCCGAGGAGGTGACGAGCTCGCGCAGCGGATGGGCGGCGAGGGCCGCGTCCGCCTCCGGGGCGAGGGCGGCGGCGAGCCGGGCCGCGGGGGTGCGGCCCCCGTCGCGCAGGGCGTCCACCGCGGCCAGCACGGCCTCGCGCCCCTTGGCCTTGGGGACGCCGGCCGCGGCCCGCTCGTACAGCGCGGCGCCCTCCGCGAGGACCAGCTCGGTGTCCAGGCCGGCCGGGATCTTGATGCGGGCGTGCTGACGCCAGGTGGCGACCGGATCGCTCCAGGCCTCGACGCTGTACGTCCACAGCCCCTCGGTAGCCGCGCTCACCTCGGCTCCCCAGCGGTCGGTGCCGGGCGCGAGTTCGCGCATCGGGGTCCAGGGGCCGCTGCGGCCCCGGGGGTCGCGCAGCACGACATTGGCGGCCACCGCGTCGTGGCCCTCGCGGAAGACGGTGGCGGTGACCTGGAAGCTCTCCCCGGTCACCGCCTTCGCGGGCCTCTTGCCGCACTCGACGGCGGGGCGTACGTCCAGAACGGGGATGCGGCCGATTGACGGGTTCGGGTTCACGGGCTCACCTGTCGGCGATAGGTATGGTTTGCCGCGTTTGCGGGAATCTGTCCTTTTTAACTGCTCCATGGACTGCTGACCGGCTGCGGGCATGGCCGCTCCTGTCCGCGTTCACTCGAATGGGGTGCGGGGCGAGTGCGGGAATGCGTTACCGGAGGAGCCTTCCACGGTGTACGGGTGCGCATTCCGGCAGTTTGTTAACTACCTGCGCGTAACGGTTCAGACAAGGAAGAGGCCCTGGCTTTCGGCGCGGGCGGGGCGAATTTTGCCTACCCGTAAGTCATGTGACGCCGTATCAATGCAGTGGCGGGGGCCTCGGCGCCGGAACCGGAGGTACCGGATCCGCGGGGCGTGGTGGCTGGCGGGGGCGCGGCGGCACTACCTTCGGGTGTGAAGGAGGGGCGCACATCGCGGTGCGTCACCCCGATACGTGCATCCCCTGCAAAGGTGGAAACGTGAAGGCAATCCGTCGATTCACCGTGCGTCCCGTCCTGCCCGACGCCCTCCGGCCGCTCAGCGATCTCGCGCGCAACCTGCGCTGGTCCTGGCACACCGAGACCAGAGAACTCTTCCAGACCGTCGATCCCGAGGGCTGGCGGGCGGCGGGTGAGGATCCCGTGCGGCTCCTCGGCGCCGTCAGCGCCGACCGGCTCGACTCGCTCGCCCAGGACCGCCGCTTTTTGCGCAGACTCACCGCCGTCGCCGACGACCTCGACGACTACCTGCGCGGCCGCCGCTGGTACCAGCAGCAGCCCGGCGAGCTCCCGGCCGCCGTCGGCTACTTCTCACCCGAGTTCGGCATCACCGCCGCCCTGCCGCAGTACTCCGGCGGCCTCGGCATCCTCGCCGGCGACCATCTGAAATCCGCCAGCGACCTCGGCGTACCGCTCATCGGGGTCGGCCTCCTGTACCGGCACGGCTACTTCCGCCAGTCCCTGTCGCGCGAGGGCTGGCAGCAGGAGCACTACCCGGTGCTCGACCCCAACGAGCTGCCGGTCTCCCTGCTGCGCGAGGAGAACGGCACCCCAGCCCGGGTCTGCCTCGCGCTGCCCGGCGGGCGCTGTCTGCACGCCACGATCTGGCAGGCCCGGGTCGGCCGGGTGCCGCTGCTCCTGCTCGACTCCGACGTCGAGGAGAACGGGCCCGGCGAACGCGATGTGACCGACCGGCTGTACGGCGGCGGCAGCGAGCACCGGCTGCTCCAGGAGATGCTGCTCGGCATCGGCGGAGTGCGCGCGGTGCGGACGTACTGCCGACTTACCGGACACCCGGCGCCCGAGGTGTTCCACACCAACGAGGGCCACGCCGGGTTCCTCGGGCTTGAGCGCATCCGCGAACTGGCCGGTGAGGGGCTTGAGTTCGACGCCGCCCTTGAGGCGGTGCGGGCCGGGACGGTGTTCACCACGCACACTCCGGTACCGGCCGGCATCGACCGCTTCGACCGCGAGCTCATCGCCCGCCACCTCGGCGACGACGGCGAGCTGCCCGGGGTGGACGTGGGGAAGATCCTCCAGCTCGGCATGGAGACGTACCCCGGTGGCGAGCCCAACCTCTTCAACATGGCCGTGATGGGGCTGCGGCTCGCCCAGCGCGCCAACGGGGTCTCCACCCTGCACGGCGCGGTCAGCCGGCAGATGTTCGCGGGCCTGTGGCCCGGCTTCGACGCGGACGAGGTGCCGATCACCTCCGTCACCAACGGCGTGCACGCCCCGACCTGGGTCGCGCCCGAGGTCTTCCGGCTCGGCGCCCGCCAGATCGGCGTGGGCCGCACCGAGGACGCGCTCACCGTGGGCGGCTCGGAGCGCTGGGACGCGGTCGCCGAGATCGCGGACGCGGAGATCTGGGAGCTGCGCAGGGCGCTGCGCGAACAGCTCGTCACCGAGGTGCGGGACCGGCTGCGGACCTCGTGGCGCCAGCGCGGCGCGGGAACGGCCGAACTCGGCTGGATCGACGGGGTGTTGAACCCCGACGTGCTCACCATCGGCTTCGCCCGCCGGGTCCCCTCGTACAAGCGGCTCACGCTGATGCTGCGCGACCGGGACCGGCTGATGGAGCTGCTGCTGCATCCGACGCGGCCGGTGCAGATCGTCGTCGCGGGCAAGGCGCACCCCGCCGACGACGGCGGCAAGCGGCTGGTCCAGGAGCTGGTGAAGTTCGCCGACGACCCGAGGGTGCGCCACCGGATCGTGTTCCTGCCCGACTACGGCATGGCGATGGCGCAGAAGCTGTACCCGGGCTGCGACGTGTGGCTCAACAACCCGCTGCGCCCCCTTGAGGCCTGCGGGACCAGCGGCATGAAGGCGGCCCTGAACGGCTGCCTCAACCTGTCCGTGCTGGACGGCTGGTGGGACGAGTGGTTCGAGCCGGACTTCGGCTGGGCCATCCCGACCGCGGACGGCGCGGCGACCGACGAGGACCGGCGCGACGAGCTGGAGGCGAACGCGCTGTACGACCTCATCGAGGACCAGGTCGCCCCGCGCTTCTACGACCGGGGCCCCGGCGGGCTGCCCGACCGCTGGATCGAAATGGTCCGCCGGACCCTGGCGACCCTGGGCCCGAAGGTGCTCGCGGGGCGGATGGTGCGGGAGTACGTCACCCGTCTCTACACCCCGGCCGCCGCCGCCCATCGTGCCCTGGATCCCGACACCGCACGGGAGTTGGCGCAGTGGAAGGCCCGGGTGCGGGCCGCCTGGCCGCGGGTGGCGGTCGATCACGTCGAGGCGCTCGCCCCGGGCGCCGCGGCCCCGGGCGGCACCGCGGAGCTGGGCTCCACGCTGACGCTGCGGGTACGGGTCGGGCTCGGTGACCTCACACCCGAGGACGTCGAAGTGCAGGCGGTGGCCGGCCGGGTGGACGCCGCCGACTCCATCGCCGACGCGGCCGTCTTCCCGCTGAAACCGGCGGGCGGCCCCGGACTGGAGGGCCGCTGGACCTACGAGGGGCCCCTCGCGCTCGACCGCACGGGCCCGTTCGGCTACACCGTCCGGGTCCTGCCGGCCCATCGCCGGCTGGCCGCCCACACGGAGCTGGGCCTGGTGGCGGGCCCGACCCGGGCGACGGGGGAGGGCGCGGGCGTACTGCTGCGCTGAGTCGCCGGCCGTGCCCGGACATGGGCGGTGCCCGGAGCCTCGTGGGCTCCGGGCACCTTCACTTTCCGGCCAGCCGCCTGGTCAGAAGGTGAGCCTTCAGGGGCGGGACATCAGGAGCGGGCTCAGAAAGTGAGCTTGAAGTCGGTGACGGTACCGACGTCCTGACGGGCCTTGTCCTGGACCTTCAGCTTCCAGGTGCCGTTGGCAGCGACGCTGGAGGCGTTGACGGTGAACGTCTTGTCCATGTTCGCCGTCGAGTCCGAGGACGAGTTCTGCAGGCGGAACGACGTGCCGTTCGGGGCCACCAGGTCGATCTGGAGGTCACCGATGTAGGTGTGGGTGATCTTCACCCCGACCTTGAGGGCGCTCGGCGCGTTGCCGGTGATCCCGGAGACGGTGACCGGGTCGGTGACGGCGGCACCCGGGTAGTCCGGGACGGCCACCCGAGTGGTGCTCTCGAAGACCTTGCCGCCGGGGTCGCCGCCGCCGGCGCGGGCGCCGACGTTGATGGCCGCCCAGGCGTTGGTGACGTTGGTGACCTCGGCGCTGTTCGCGCCGTACAGCTCGGTCGCCGCGGCGATGGTGCCGGCGCGGGCGCCCGCGTAGTCCGTGGAGGAGTTGAACTTGGTGGTGAGCGCCTTGTACCAGATGAGCTGGGCCTTGTCGCGGCCGATGCCGGTGACCGGCAGACCGTCGGAGGTCGGCGAGTCGTAGCTCACGCCGTTGATGACCTTGGCGCCGCTGCCCTCGGAGGCCAGGTAGAACCAGTGGTTCGCCGGGCCCGAGGAGTAGTGGACGTCGAGGTTGCCGACGCCGGAGTACCAGCTGTCCGCGGAGCCGCCGTCCTTGCTCGGCTTGTCCATGTAGCGCAGCGGGGTGCCGTCACCGTTGATGTTGATCTTCTCGCCGATGAGGTAGTCACCCGGGTCGGAGGGGTTGTTCGCGTAGAACTCCACCGAGGTGCCCATGATGTCGGAGGTCGCCTCGTTCAGACCGCCGGACTCGTCCGCGTAGTTGAGGCCCGCGGTGGCCGCCGTGACGCCGTGCGACATCTCGTGGCCGGCCACGTCGAGCGAGGTCAGCGGGTCGTTGTCGCCGGACCCGTCGCCGTACGTCATGCAGAAGCAGCTGTCGTCCCAGAACGCGTTCACGTAGGAACTGCCGTAGTGGACGCGGGAGTACGCGGCGACGCCGTCGCCCCGGATGCCGCTGCGGCCGAAGACGTTCTTGTAGAAGTCCCAGGTGACCCCGGCGCCGTAGGCGGCGTCGGCGCCCGCGGTCGCGGCGTTGGAGTTGGTGCCGTCACCCCAGGTGTCGGTGGACTGGGTGAACAGCGAACCCGTGCCGGACGTACCGTGGTTGAGGTTGTACGTCTTGTGCCCGCCGCGGCCGGTGTCGTTCAGCGTGTAGCTCGAACCGGACTGCGAGGTGCCGAGGGTGACCTGGCCGCTGTAGTGGGTGTTGCCGACACCGGTCTCGATGCCCTGCCACTGGTGCAGCGTGGCGCCCGTCTTGGCGTCCGTGATGACGTGCAGCTGGTTCGGGGTGCCGTCGTCCTGGAGCCCGCCCACGATCGTCTCGTACGCGAGGGTCGGCGCGCCCTTCACCATCCAGATGACCTTGCGGGCGCTGTCGGCCTTGTCGGCCTTGGAACCGGCGGCCTTGGCAGCCTTGAGGGCCTGGTTGGTGGCGGTGGCCGGGGCGTCGGCGGGGGCGGTGGTGGATATGCCCTTCAGCGCCGCGCTGTTCGCCTTGGCGACGTTCTTGGTCGCGCCGGTCGGGCTCTGGTCGACCATCAGGTCGCCGCCGAGGACCGGCAGGCCCTGGTAGGTGCGCTCGTAGCGGGTGTGCGTGGTGCCGTCCTGGTCCTTGGACACATCGTGGACGACGAGCTTCTCCTGCGCCGTGAGGCCGAGCTGCTGGGCGGTGGCCGCGGTGGTGGCGGTCGCCTTGCGTATGAGCTCGGCACGCTGGGACGGGGAGAGGCCGGCGGGCAGGGCGCCCGGGTTGCGAACCGCCTGGGCCTTGAGGGCCGCGGTGGCCGCGGAGTCGTCGGGGCGTGCGCTGGCGTTACCGGCCTGGACGCCGACACTGAGCATTGCGGCTGCGGCGAGCAGGGCGCCGGTAGCGGTGGCACGACGACGGTGCGTGGATCTCACGCGAACTCCTTCTGCGAGGGGGGTACCGGCCGACTGGGTGGGTCGGCCGGAGAGAGCAAGCGGAGCGGGTGCGGTGAAAATGTGGTGCGTGGAATGGGGAGAGAGTGCCAGCACCAACGAACGCCTGTCAGGAGCGCGTCAAGAAGTTGGCCGAAAAGCGTCCGCTGTCCGAAGGTCGCCGTTCGTTAAGCGGACGTTTCGGCGATGATTACTGCAATGCCGTCAAGGAGACGGTCGAGCCCGAAATCAAACAGCGAGTCCAAGTCGAGCTCGAACGGCTCATGTTCGAATACCGAGGCCAGTACGGGGTAGCCACCGCTCGCGACGATGGCCGCAAACCGACGCTCGTTCCGGTCCATCCACTCGTGGTTGGAGACCCCGGTGTCCTGGAGGGCCAGTGCCTCCAACTCCATGGCCATGCCCAGGCCTTGGACGTACGCGATCAGCAGCAGATGCGCGTGCATGACCTGGCGCGCACCCAGGTTCGCCTCGCGCAGGGCCCGCAGCACCCACTCGGTGTACTTCATCGCCTCCGGCATGGGCTCCGGCCGGATGAACGAGGCCATCGCCCGCGCCATCCACGGATGCCTGCGGTACGACACCCACAACTGCCGTGCGGCATGTGCGAGTTGAGCCCGCCAGTCGCCGGACGGGCGCCCCAGCGGCAACTCGCCGAACCCCACGTCCGTCATCAGCCGGACGAGCTCCTGCTTGCTCGGCACGTGCCGGTACAGCGCCATCGTGGACGTGCCGAGCTCGGCGGCGACCCGCCGCATCGAGAGCCCGGCCAGGCCCTCGCCGTCCGCGATCCGCACCGCGGCGGCCACCACGCCGTCACGGGTCAGTGGCGCCGCGCCGCCGCCGGGGTGCGCGGGGGCCGCGTCGGCGACCACCGTGCCGACCCCCGGCACCGCTCGCACCAGTCCCTCCCGGGCGAGCGCGGCGAGCGCCTTGGTCGCGGTGGCCATCGCGACCCCCGACTCGCGCACGATGGCCCGCGTGGAGGGCACCCGGTCGCCGGGCGCGAGCTCTCCGGAGGCGATCCGGTGCCGGATGCCGGCGGCGATGGCGAGGTAGGGCGGCTCGGCGGTCACGGGCGCAGTGTACTAGTGCGCCGTACGGCGTCCCGACCGCTGATTGCAGGGGTGCCCTAGGGGTGTACTAGGCATGGCGTGGCACCGTACGCGGCGTGCTGCTTCGGTATCCCCATGGACACCACCACCGGCCCCTCGGCAGGCCGCACGCAACCGGCGCCGCCGCGCGCCGGACGCCGGGAATGGACCGCTCTCGCCGTCCTCATGCTGCCCCTGCTGCTCGTCTCCATGGACGTCTCCGTCCTGTACTTCGCCATCCCGTTCATCAGCGCGGACCTGGCGCTCAGTTCCACTCAGCAGTTGTGGATCCTGGACATGTACGGCTTCGTGCTCGCCGGCCTCCTGATCACCATGGGCGCGCTCGGCGACCGGATCGGCCGCCGCACCCTCGTGCTCGCCGGAGCGGGCGTGTTCGGCCTGGCCTCGCTCGCCGCCGCCTATGCCGACTCGGCCCAACTCCTCATCGCCGTACGGGCATTGCTGGGCGTGGGCGGCGCCGCCCTGATGCCCTCCACGCTCGCCCTGATCCGCAACCTCTTCCACGACGAGAAGCAGCGCGCCCAGGCCGTCACCGCGTGGACCGGCGTCATGACCCTCGGCATCTCCTTCGGGCCGGTCGTCAGCGGCGCCCTGCTCGAACACTTCTGGTGGGGGTCGGTGTTCCTCATCAACCTGCCCGCCATGGTCCTCCTGCTGATCCTGGCGCCGCTACTGCTGCCCGAGGTGAAGCAGAGCGCACCCGGCCGCTTCGACGGGACGAGCGCCGTACTGTCGCTGACCGGACTGCTCCCGGTGGTCCAGGGCGTCAAGGAACTCGCCCGCAACGGCGTCCAGTTGCTGCCCCTGCTGTCCGTCGGGGCCGGACTCGTCCTGCTGTACGTCTTCGTCCGGCGCCAGTCCCGGATCGCCCACCCCCTGGTCGACCTGGAGCTGCTGCGGCGGCGCAGCTTCGGCGGCGCGGTGCTCGCCAACCTCTTCGCCATCGCGGCGACCGTGGGCATGGCGGTGTTCCTCACCCAGTACCTCCAGTCCGTGCTCGGCAAGAGTCCGTTCCAGGCGGCGCTGTGGAGCCTGGTGCCCGCCGCGGGCGCCTTCGTGGGCGCTCCGGCCGGTGCCGCGCTCGCCCGGCGCCTGGACCGCGGGAGCGTCATGGCCGGCGGCTTCGCCGTCTCCGCCTGCGGCTTCCTCGCACTGACCCAGGTCCGCACGGACTCGGCCCTCTGGTTCACCCTCACCGCCTGCGCGGTGTACACCTCGGGCCTGGTCGCGGCGATGGCCCTCGCCAACGAACTCGCCCTCGGCGCGGCCCCGCCCGAGCGGGCCGGATCGGCCGCCGCCGTCCTGGAGTCCGGGCAGGAGCTCGGCGGCGCCCTCGGCATGGCGGTCCTCGGTTCGGTGGGCGCCGCCGTCTACCGCCACGGCATGGCCAACGCCCCGGCCGCCGCCCGCGAAACCCTGGGCGGAGCGCTGGCCACCGCCCACGGCCGCGACCTGACGGCGGCCTTCGGCGCCTTCACCCGCGGCCTCGACTGGGCCGCCCTGGGCGCGGCCGTCCTGATGGCGGCGGCGGCGGTCCTCGCGCTCACGCTGCTGAGGGCGCGGCGAAGCGGTCCCTCGGCGGCGTGAGCGCACGCCCCGGCCCCGGGGGCTCAGCGCGGGTCGATCCACAACGACGAGGCGACCGCGCGGAGTTCACCCGAAGCCGAGGCGAGCGCCACCCCCATGCGGTGCTTGCGGCCCTCCTCGCCGATGATCCAGGCGTACGAAATCAGCTCCTCGCCCACCCGGACCGGCCGCAGCAGCCTCGCGGTGAGCGAGGCCGTCACGGCCCCGGGCCGCTGGCGACCGAGCAGCCGGCCGGCCGCGTTCCCGGGGCAGTCGAGGGCGCCCCACACCAGCTCCGGCGGCAACTCCCCGTTGGAATCGGCGAGTTGGGTACCGGGGCGCCAGGCGGTCGCCACCAGGCCGCGGCCCGGGACCTGGCCGCAGTGCTGGCGAAGCCCGGTGTCGGGGGTGCGGTCGAGTCCGCAGCCGAAGCAGTCGACCACGCCGTCCGGCGGGGCCGCCCGGTACGCCTTCGCCGCCGCCGACGCCTCCTGCCAGGACGGGGGGCTGGGCACCTCGGTGCTCTGGTCGGCGGGGACGGCGACGGCCAACAGGTCCTCGCCGTGGGTGAGTTCACTGCCGCCGTCCACGGTCGGGGCGAGGCGGACCGGCGTCCCGGTCGGCACCGGCCGCCGGAAGTCAACCCGCACCGTCTCCGCGGCCGCGCGACCTGCCAGCACCCCCGCCACATACCCGCCGAAGGCCACCCCCGGGTACCCCTGGAGGTGGGCCGGGACCGTGATCGTCTCTGTGTCGGTCATGCCCGCCACCCCATCACACCGGGCCCCGGCCGGGGCTTGGGAGGCCGGTCGCGGAAGGTGGTCCTCGCCCCGGGACGACGGCCGGGGGTATGTTCGGCCGGCCCGGTCGCACGTACCACGAGGGAGCTCACCCATGACCGACGACCACCGCATAGGCCCACCCCACTTCGGCGACGAGCGCGAGACGCTGCGTGCCTTCCTCGACTACCACCGGGCGACGCTGGCCATGAAGTGCGAAGGGCTCAGCGACGAGCAGCTGCGCCGGCAGTCGATGCCGCCCTCGACGCTCTCCCTGCTCGGGCTCGTACGGCACATGGCCGAGGTCGAACGGGCCTGGTTCCGGCGGCCGTTCGAGGACAACGACGCGCCGATGGTGTGGTCGAAGGAGATCGACTTCCAGGCGGCGTACGACGCGAGCGAGTCGACCCGGGCCGAGGCCTTCGCGGCCTGGGAGGCGGAAGTCGAGCACTCCCGGCGGATCGAGCGCGCGGCCGCCTCCCTCGACCTCGCCGGTCACCAGCCGCGCTGGGGCGAGGACGTGTCGCTGCGCATGGTCATGCTGCACATGATCCTGGAGTACGGCCGCCACAACGGCCACGCGGACCTGCTGCGCGAGGGCGTCGACGGGACGGTGGGCGCCTGAGCGCGGGGCCCGGTCCGGCTCAGCGCCAGGGTATGTTCCGCCACGGGCTGGCCTCGTTCTCGGTCAGCAGCCGGTGCGCCACGACGTTCTGCTGGTAGAAGCGGCCGTAGGACTCCTTGTCGAAGCGCAGCACCCGGCCCAGCGTGTACGAGGCGGAGAAGTCCTCCCAGGAGCGGTGGGCCGACTTGCTGAGCGCCCCCGCGTACACGATCGCCTGCTCGGCCTCGTGCGGTGTGCACAGCCGGGCCGAGAGCCCCCAGCGGGCCAGGCTCACCGCGCGCCCGTAGTCGTAGGCGGCGGTGGTGGTGACGCGGCCGTCGGGCGGCAGCAGGCCGTCCGCCCGGAACCGGGCCTCGTACCGGATGACCCGCCTGACCAGCTCCTCGATGTCCTTGACGGTGTCGTGGCCCGCCCCGATATCCTGGGCGTGCCCGGCGGCCGTCTCGCGCCACAGCTCGGCCGGTGGCGGCTCGCCCAGACCGGCTCGCAGCTCCTCGCGCACCCGGAGTACGAAGTCGGCGTCCGCCGGGCTGTTGCGCGCGTCGAGCAGGGCGTCCAACTGCCGTTTCCAGCCGCTGGGTTCGGCGATGCCCCACAGGTCGCGGAGGAGCGTGCGCTCCTCGGTGTAGTCGCGGTAGGCGGTGCCGACCTCGTTCCACGGCACCCCGTTGCTGACCGACAGATGCGCGCCGCAGGCGAGTCCGTAGGCGAGCGGCCCGTGCAGCGCGCCGTGCCGCAGCGCGATCAGCCGGCCGCCGTCCGGGCGCTCGGTCTCCTCGTGGATCCGGCGCCACACCGCCCGGTGGTCGGGGGTGGCCGGCAGGAAGACCTGGGCCGGGGTGCCGGCGTTGACCGCGAGCAGCTGGTTCGGGTCCCGCCAGCCGAAGTCGGCGATCCACTTCAGGGAGACTCCGTGGAACACCCACTCGGGATGCCACGGCGGCAGCATCCCGCGAGTGAGCACCGGCTTGCACTGCCAGCCCGACGGGTCCCGGTAGGAACGCCAGGTGACCAGGTCGGGCCGGGCGTCGGCCTCCGCCTTCGGCGCGCCGATGTACAGCTCCTCCTCGCGGGCCAGCACCCGCAACTGCGCCTCGACGTCCCCGCGCAGTCCCGCGGTGTGCAGCAGCCACTCCGTCTCCGTCGGTGCCGCCCAGTTGGTGCTCGTCCCCGTTGCCACGCCCCGATCCTACGAACCGGCCCCCGGCGCACGCGCGGCAGGTGCCGGGAAAGCCGCAGGCCGGGGCGGGCCGCACGCCCGCGGCTCGCCGCCCGTGGGCTCAGGCCAGGCTGTCGCGCCAGGCGCGGTGCAGGTCGGCGAAGCGGCCCGTTCCGGCGATCAGGTCGGCAGGGGCGCCGTCCTCGACGATGCGGCCGTGCTCCATCACCAGGACCCGGTCCGCGATCTCGACCGTGGACAGCCGGTGCGCGATGACCACGGCGGTACGGCCCTTGAGGACGGTGTGCATGGCGCGCTGCACCGCCCGCTCGCCCGGGATGTCGAGTGAGCTGGTCGCCTCGTCCAGGATCAGCACCGCCGGGTCGGCGAGCAGCGCCCTCGCGAAGGCGACCAGTTGGCGCTGGCCCGCCGAGATGCGGCCGCCCCGCTTGCGCACGTCCGTGTCGTAGCCGTCCGGCAGACTCGCGATGAAGTCGTGTGCGCCGATCGCCTTCGCGGCCCGCTCGATGTCCTCTCGGGTGGCGTCCGGGCGGCCGATCGCGATGTTCTCGGCGACCGTGCCGGAGAACAGGAACGCCTCCTGGGTGACCATGACGACCCCGCGCCGCAGCTCCCGTACGGACAGCTCGCGCAGATCCGTACCGTCGAGCAGCACGCGGCCGCATGGGGGTCCGTCCTGCTCGGAGCCCGTCGGAGAGCTGGGGGAAGGGTCGTAGAAGCGGGCCAGGAGTTTGGCGAGGGTGGACTTGCCGGCGCCCGTCGAGCCGACCACGGCGACGGTCTGGCCCGCCTCGATGGTCAGGTCGAAGCGGGGGAGCACCTCGCCGCCGGTCCGGTAGCCGAACGAGACCCCCTCGAAGTCGACGCGTCGGCCCGGCAGTTCACGGGTGGTCTCGGGCAGCGAAACGGGGTGCGCCGCCTCCGGTACGGACGGGGTCTGGGCGAGCAGTCCGGCGATCTTCTCCAGGGAGGCGGCCGCCGACTGGTAGGAGTTGAGGAACATGCCGAGCCGGTCGATGGGGTCGTACAGGCGGCGCAGGTAGAGCACCGCCGCGGCCAGCACACCGAGCGCCAGACCGCCGTCGGCGACCCGCGTCGCACCCCACAGCACCATCGCGGCGACCGCGGTGTTGCCGACGAGGCGGGAGCCGGTCACATAGCGCGCCATCTCCAGGATCGCGTCGCCGTTGCGCCGCTCGTGCCGCCGGTTGAGCTCCATGAACTCGGCGTCATTGGCGCGCTCGCGCCGGAACGCCTGCACCGGCCGGATCCCGTTGAGCGTCTCCGCGAACTTGACGATCACGGCGGCGATGGCGGTGGACCGGGCGCCGTACACGGCCTGGGCCCGGCGCTGGTAGGTCCGGATCAGGAAGTGCAACGGGAGGTAGGAGGCGACGGCGAGCGCGCCGATGCCCCAGTCCAGCCAGAGCAGCATCGCGCAGATGTAGACCGAGGAGAGGATCACCCCGATCAGTTCCTGGAGCCCCTCGCTGAGCAGCTCCCGCAGCGACTCGACGTCCGTGGTGGAGCGCGAGATCAGGCGGCCCGAGGTGTACCGCTCGTGGAAGTCCACACTGAGCGCCTGCGCGTGCCGGAAGATCCGCCCGCGCAGATCGAGCAGCACGTCCTGGTTGACCCGCGCGGAGCTCAGGATGAACGCGTACTGGAAGAACCCGGAGGCCAGTGCGCACAGCAGGTACCCGGCTCCGACGGCCACCAGCGGGCCGTAGTCGTGCGCCCGCAGCGCGGGCACGCCGCGGTCGATGGCGTACGCGACGAGCAGTGGGCCCGCCTGCACCGCGGCCTGCTGCACCACGAGCAGCAGCGCGGCCACCACCACCCGTCGGCGCAGTGGCCGCAGCAGGGACCGCAGCAGCGCACCGGTCGCCCCGGCGGGTGCGGGCAGCTCGTCCCGGTCGAAGAGATCTCCGCCCCCGGCGGGCGGCTGTGGCTCCTGGTCATCGGCGGCGGTTTCCTGCCCGACCGTCGCGGTCATCGCCCCTCCCCTTCGTCATCGCCGTGTTCCTCGGCGCCCGACATCAGCCAGGCGTATTCGGCATTGCCGCGCAGCAGTTCCTGGTGCGTGCCGACCGCGGCTATCCGCCCGCCGGACAGCAGCGCCACCCGGTCGGCGAGCAGCACCGTCGACGGGCGGTGCGCGACGACCAGCGCGGTGGTGTCCCGAAGGACCCGCCGCAGCGCCGCCTCGACCAGCGCCTCCGTGTGGACGTCCAGGGCGGACAGCGGATCGTCGAGGATCAAGAACCGCGGACGCCCCACGACGGCGCGCGCCAGCGCGAGCCGCTGCCGCTGGCCCCCGGACAGGCTGAGCCCCTGCTCGCCGACCTGGGTGTCGACGCCCTGCGGCAGCCGGTGAACGAACCCGGCCTGCGCGATGTCGAGGGCGCGCTCCAGATCGGCCGAACTCCCGCCGCCCATCAGGACGTTCTCCCCGACGGAGGCCGAGAACAGCGTGGGCTCCTCGAACGCCACGGCCACGAGCCCGCGCAGCCGCTCCCGGGACATCAGCGCGATGTCCTCCCCGTCGAGCGTGATCCGCCCCCCGCCCACCTCGTACAGCCGGGGCACGAGCGCGGTGAGCGTGGTCTTGCCCGACCCGGTCCCGCCAACGAGCGCCATGGTCTCGCCGGCCCGTATGTGCAGATCGATCCCGGCAAGGACGGGCGGGGTCCCGGCATCGGCATCCGGATACCGGAAGCAGACCCCCTCGAACCGGATCCCGGCCGGCGAAACATCGGCGCGGGCCGGTGATCCTCCGGCTTCTGCGGCGCCGGTCCCGGAAAAGTCAGCCTCTTTGGCGCGGGCCGGCAAATCCCCGGCCTCCGCGGCGCTGGTCGGCAAAAACGCAGCCCCTCCGGCGTTTGAGGAGCGGGGGTCCGGGGGCAGAGCCCTCGGTGCACGGTCCGCGGACGAAGACGGCGGCACATCCCCCGGGGGGTGGCCCGCGGAGGCACCCGGCGCCTCAGCTTCCTCGGCCGCGTCCATGGCCTCGAAGAACCGCACCGTCGCCGTAGCCGACTCCTGGCTCATCGCAAGCAGGAACCCGATCGACTCCACCGGCCACCGCAGGGCCAGCGCCGTCGACAGGAACGCCACCAGCGTCCCGGCCGACAGCTCCCCGTCGGCGACCTGCACCGTGCCCAGCACCAGCGCCGCGCCGATGGCGAGTTCGGGGAACGTGGTGATCAGGCCCCACAGCCCGGCGAGCAACCGGGCCTTGGCGAGCTCGGTGCGGCGCAGCCGCTGGGAGAGTTTGCGGAAGGCGAGCGCCTGGCTGTGGTGCCGGCCGAAGCCCTTGATGATGCGGATGCCGAGCACGCTCTCCTCGACCACCGTCGTCAGATCGCCCACCTGATCCTGCGCACGCCGCGCGACCAGCGAGTACCGGGTCTCGAAGAGCGAGCACAGGATCACCAGCGGGATCACCGGCACCAGCAGCACAAGACCGAGGCTCCACTGCTGCGAGAGCAGGATCGCGAACCCGGCGAGGATCGTGACGCCGTTGACGAGGAGGAAGGTCAGCGGGAACGCCAGGAACATCCGCAGCAGCATCAGATCCGTGGTGCCGCGCGACAGGAGCTGTCCCGAGGCCCAGCGGTCGTGGAAGGCGACCGGAAGACGTTGCACATGCCGGTACAGGTCGGCTCGCATGGCCGCCTCGACCCCCGCGAGCGGCCGCGCCACCAGCCAGCGCCGGAACCCGAAGAGCACCGCCTCCGCCGCCCCGAGCAGCAGCAGATACAGCGCGCCGAGCCACACCCCGCCCGGATCGTGGGCGGCCACCGGGCCGTCCACCATCCACTTCAGTACGAGAGGGATCACCAAACCCAGGCAGGAGGCCGTGATCGCCACAACCGCCGCACAGAACAGGCGGATTCGCACCGGGCGTACATACGGCCAGAGCCTCAGGAGCGAGCGCGTGGCCGACTGGTCTCGGGTAGCTGCATGTGTCTGGGACATCGGAGTCGAGCCTACGGAGAGGCACTGACAGTGCCCACCGAGTTTCGACCGGACCCCGCTGGTCCGCCGGTCCTAGGACCGGTCGCGCGGGCGGGGGGCGCCCCGGAAACCGGCCCGGGGCCGGGAGGTCGTACCGCGCCATCAACCGATCGGTTGATGCCGGGTCGAGCGCGATGGGCGATGTGGCGGACCCCTCGCGAACGGGATTCTCAAGCCATGGCAATCATCGAAGTCAACGCAGTGCGCAAGACATACGGTGGCAGGCCCGCTGTCGACGGCGTGAGCTTTTCCGTCGAGGAGGGGGAGATCTTCGGGATCCTCGGGCCCAACGGCGCCGGCAAGACCACCACCGTCGAGTGCATCGAGGGACTGCGCATCCCGGACGCGGGCACGATCAAAGTCGCCGGATACGACCCCGTCGCCGACCACGACAAGGTGACCCGCATCCTGGGCGCCCAGCTCCAGGAGAGCGAGCTCCAGCCCAAACTCACCGTGCGCGAGGCGCTGGAACTGTACGCCGCCTTCTACCCGAACCCCGCCGACTGGCAGCCGCTCGCCCAGCGCCTCGGTCTGGTCGACAAGCTGACCACGCGCTTCGCCAAACTGTCCGGCGGACAGAAGCAGCGCCTGTTCATCGCGCTCGCCCTGATCGGCAACCCGCGCGTCGTGGTGCTCGACGAACTCACCACCGGACTCGACCCGCGGGCCCGCCGCGACACCTGGGAACTGATCGAGGAGGTGCGCCGCGGCGGCGTCACCGTTCTGCTCGTCACCCACTTCATGGAGGAGGCGCAGCGCCTCTGCGACCGGATCGCCGTTATCGACCAGGGCCGGATCGCGGCCCTCGACACACCCTCCGGACTGATCCGGCGCGCGGCCGGCTCCACCGTCATCTCCTTCACCCCCTCCGGCCCGCTCGACCAGCAGGCCCTGGCCGCGCTGCCGCAGGCCGCCGCGGTCGAGGAGAAGAACGGCCGGCTGACGATCCACGGCAGCGACGAGACCGTCAACGCCGTGATCACCCTGCTCGCCCGACAGCACATCACCGCCCACCAACTCCGCGTCTCCGAAGCCACGTTGGACGACGCGTTCCTGGACCTGACGGAGGCCTCGGCATGACGACCACCCTCACCCCGCCGCGCCCCAACCGCGCCCGCACCTCCCGACCGGCCGCCATGGCCGTACTGAGGACCGAGACCCGGCTCTTCCGCCGGGAGCCCGCCGGACTCTTCTGGATCATGGTGTTCCCGACGGTCCTGCTCGTCGTGCTCGGTTCGATCCCCGGCTTCCGCGACCCCGACAAGGCGCTCGGCGGCATCCGATTCGTGGACGCGTACGTCCCCGTCGCCGTGCTCCTCTCCATGATCATGGCCGGGTTGCAGGCGATGCCGCCCGTCATCACCGGGTACCGCGAGCGCGGCATCCTGCGCCGGATGTCGGTCACTCCTGTGCGCCCCTCGGCCCTGCTCGGCGCCCAGATGGGGCTGCACGGCGCGGCCGCGGTGCTCTCCGCGGCCCTGTCGATCACGGTGGGCCGGCTCGCCTTCGACGTGGCGCTGCCGCACCAGCTCTTCGGGTACGCCCTCGCCCTGCTGCTCGCCGTCCTGAGCGCGCTCGCCCTCGGCGCCCTGATCTCGGCCCTTTCGCGCACCTCGAAGGTCGCCAACGCGATCGGCTCCGCGGTGTTCTTCCCGATGATGTTCAGCGCCGGTGTCTGGCTGCCCGTCCAGGCCATGCCGGACACCCTCGGCCGAATCGTCGAACTCGCCCCGTTCGGCGCCGCCGCCCAGGCGCTCAACGAAGCCGCGGCCGGCAACTGGCCCGGCTGGGGACACCTCGGCATCCTCGTCCTGTGGACCGTGCTCCTGTCGGCGGCGGCCACGCGCTGGTTCCGGTGGGAATGAGCGCGACGCCCT
This sequence comes from Streptomyces sp. NBC_01431, assembly GCF_036231355.1. Taxonomy (NCBI): domain Bacteria; kingdom Bacillati; phylum Actinomycetota; class Actinomycetes; order Kitasatosporales; family Streptomycetaceae; genus Streptomyces; species Streptomyces sp. NBC_01431. The sequence continues at coordinate 2,600,529 of NZ_CP109496.1, read as the reverse complement.
GGGGCGGCCCGGCCGGCCGCCTCCTCGTGGACGAGACTGGGGCCATGAGCGACGGGGTGAGCACCACGAATTTGGACCTGGTGGAAGAGCGCTGGGCGGTCTTCCACCGCTGGGGGCCCTACGGTCTCCTCTTCGTCGGCGGCCTCGCGGCCGCCGCCACCGCCGACCTGCTGATGAGCACCGCCGACCGCTGGGCCGCCCTGGCCCTCGTCGGCGGCGCCGTGCTGCTCCAGCTCTGTTGGGGCCGGCTGCGCCGCAGGTACCCCGGACCGGGCGCCCCCGCGGTCGTCTACTACGTCCTGCGCTGGGGCGTCGGCTTCGCCCTGACCTGGCTCAACCCGTTCTTCGCCTTCTACGCCGTCATCGGCTACTTCGGCGCCCAGGCGCTGCTGCCCCGGCGCTGGGTCAAGGTCGGCCTGTTCGCGACCGCGGTCACGATGGCGGGCTCCCAGTCCGGCGGCCTGCCGCCCAAGGGCTCGATGGGGTGGGTCGTGTTCGGCGCGGTGCTCGTCATCAACGCCGTGCTCCTCACCGTGTTCGGGCACCTCGCCGCGCAGGAGGACGAACGCACCCGCGTGCAGATCGCGACCATCGCCGAGCTGGAGACCACCAACGCCCGCCTCCAGCAGGCCCTCGACGAGAACGCCGCACTGCACGCCCAACTCCTGCTCCAGGCACGCGAGGCGGGCGTCGCCGACGAGCGCCGCCGGCTCGCCGCCGAGATCCACGACACCATCGCGCAGGGTCTTGCCGGCATCATCGCCCAGCTCCAGGTCGTCGCCGGCAGCACCGACCCCCACCTCGTCCGCGAACACCTCGCCAGCGCCCAGTCGCTGGCCCGCCACAGCCTCGGCGAGGCCCGTCGCTCGGTCCAGAACCTCAGCCCCCTCGACCTCGAACACGACCTCCTGCACGAGGCGTTGAAGAAGACCGTCGCCGAATGGGGCACCCGGCACGCGGTGCGCGCCGACTTCACCGTGACCGGCACCGCCGTGCAACTCCACGAAGAGATCGAGGCCACCCTGCTCCGCATCGCCCAGGAGGCCCTCGCCAACGCGGGCCGCCACGCCCACGCCTCCCGGATCGGCGTCACCCTGTCCTTCATGGGCGACGAGGTCTCTCTCGACGTCCGCGACGACGGCCGGGGCTTCGACCCGCTGGACCTTCCGGCGCGCTCCGGCTCCGGAGGTTTCGGCCTCGACGGCATGCGCGCCCGCGCCGAACGCATCGCCGGCGGTGTCACGGTGGAATCCGAGCCCGGTCATGGCACCGCCGTCTCCGCCCGCGTACCGTTGGTCCCCCATGACTGACGCCACCATCACCCTCCTGATCTGCGACGACCACCCCGTTGTACGGGACGGCCTGCGCGGCATGTTCGCCTCGGCCGACGGCTTCGAAGTCCTCGGCGAAGCCGCCAACGGCGTCGAGGGCGTCGACCTCGCCCAGCAACTCGACCCGGACGTCGTCCTGATGGACCTGCGGATGCCCGGCGGCGGGGGAGTGGCCGCGATCGCCGAGCTCACCCGGCGCGGCCTGCGCTCCAAGGTCCTCGTCCTCACCACGTACGACACCGACTCGGACACCCTGCCCGCGATCGAGGCCGGTGCCACCGGCTACCTCCTCAAGGACGCCCCGCGCGAGGAGCTGTTCACCGCGGTGCGGGCGGCCGCCGCGGGCCGCACGGTGCTCTCCCCGGCGGTCGCCTCCCGCCTCGTCACGGCGGTCCGCACCCCCGCCGCCCCCGTCGGCGAACCGCTCTCGGCCCGCGAGCGAGAAGTGCTGGAACTGGTCTCCAAGGGCACCCCCAACCGGGAGATCGCCCGCGCCCTGTTCATCAGCGAGGCGACGGTGAAGACCCATCTGACGCATATCTACGGCAAGTTGGGCGTCAAGGACCGGGCCGCCGCGGTGGCGGTGGCCTACGACCGGAAGATCCTCGGCTAGCCGCCGGACACCGGCCCCGCCTCACCACACGCCGGGTATCAGCCTGCGGGTGACGGCCGCGTACTCCGTGTAGGCGCTGCCCAGCGCCCGCGAGAGGAACCTCTCCTCGACGTGGATGCGGTAGCCCACGGCCATCGCGCCGCCCGCCGCGAAGACGAGGAGGGCCGCCGCGTTGTCGAAGGTGACCCCGAGGGCGAGGCCCGCAAGCAGGATGCCGCTGTAGGCGGGATGGCGCACCCAGCGGTAGGGCCCCGACCGCACGACCTGGTGGTCCCGCTGGACGTGGACCGTGCCGCGGAAGAAGCGGCCCAGGGTGACGATGGCCCACAGCCGCAGGCCCATCCCGGCCCAGACGAAGAGCAGCACGGCCACGCGGGCCGCGGGCGAGGTGGTCGAGTAGTCGAGCGCGGGCGCGGCACGGGCGACCGGGTGGGCCGCCCAGGAGGCCGCCCCTGTCAGCGCCACGAACAGCAGCAGGCTGCGCCACTCGGTGCGCTCGGTGGGCGAGCTGCTCAGCAACTGGCGGACCTGGAGCACCAGTTCGCAGGCGAGCCAGGCGTACATGGTGATCCGGATGGCCAGGTCGATGTCGCCGCTCATGACGCACCACTTCCCTTCGCCGAAGAGTGAACCCCCGATGGCTTCGGCACGTTCAACGGTCCCAGGCAGGGCGGGTGGAGCGGATCGGCCCACGGGTGGAGGGGCGGGTGGAGGTTCCCCCTCGCAGGCCATGCTCGGGCTCGCGGTCGGAGGCGAGGGAGCAAGGGGGGAGCAGACCATCAGGGCGGTACCCAGCGCCAAGCGCCCGGCAAGTGAGCACCCAGCACGTCAGCCAGCAGGCCGGGAACCGGCCCCGGCCTACCCGGTCACCTTCAGTACCAGCATCGCCCGCGCCGGTAGCGTCACCGTTTCGCCGCCCCGGTGGGTCCGGCCCGGCGGGGCGCCCTGCTCCTCCTCCGAGGTGTCCACGACGACCTCGTACGCCCCGGCCCACGGCGGCCCCGGCAGCACACAGCTCGCCGGGCGGTCCGCCGAGTGCAGCAGGATCAGGAAGCTGTCGTCGGTCACCGGGGCGCCCCGCGCGTCGCGCCCCGGGATGTCGCGGCCGGACAGGTACAGGCCGAGCGTCGAGGCCGGCGCGTACCAGTCCTGCTCGGTCATCTCCTTGCCCCGCGCGGTGAACCAGGCCAGGTCCCGCAGCCCGTCCGCGGCCTGCGGGCGTCCGGAGAAGAAGGCCCTGCGGCGCAGCACCGGATGGCGGTGCCGCAACTCGACCAGCCGGGTGGCCAGTTCAAGCAGCCCGCGCGGCCCCGGCTTCTCCAGGAGCGACCAGTCGACCCAGCTGACCTCCCCGTCCTGGCAGTACGCGTTGTTGTTGCCGCCCTGAGTGCGGCCCATCTCGTCGCCCGCGACCAGCATCGGCACCCCCGTCGACACCAGCAGGGTGGTGAGCAGGTTCCGCAGCTGCCTGCGCCGCAGCGCGTTGACCCGGGGGTCGTCCGTCTCGCCCTCCACCCCGCAGTTCCACGACCGGTTGTCGTGGGTGCCGTCGCGGTTGCCCTCTCCGTTCGCCTCGTTGTGCTTGCGCTCGTACGACACCAGGTCGCGCAGCGTGAAACCGTCGTGCGCGGTCACGAAGTTGATCGACGCGTACGGCCGTCGGCCGCCCCAGGCGTACAGGTCGCTGGAGCCCGAGAGCCGGTAGCCGAGGTCGCGCACGTCCGGCAGCGCGCCCCGCCAGAAGTCCCGCACGGCGTCCCGGTAGCGGTCGTTCCACTCGGTCCACAGGGGCGGGAAGGAGCCCACCTGGTAGCCGCCGTTACCGACGTCCCACGGTTCGGCGATCAGTTTCACCCGGCGTAGCACCGGGTCCTGGGCGATCACGGCCAGGAACGGCGACAGCATGTCCACGTCGTGCATGGAGCGGGCGAGGGCCGCGGCCAGGTCGAAGCGGAAGCCGTCCACCCCCATCTCGGTCACCCAGTAGCGCAGTGAATCCGTGATGAGCCGCAGCACCTGGGGCTGGACCACATGGAGGGTGTTGCCGCAGCCCGTGTAGTCGGCGTACCGGCGCGCGTCGGACGGCAGGCGGTAGTAGCCGCGGTTGTCGATGCCGCGCAGGGACAGCGTCGGCCCGAGCTCGCCCGCCTCGGCCGTGTGGTTGTAGACCACGTCGAGGATGACCTCGATGCCGGCGCCGTGCAGGGCCCGCACCATCCGCTTGAACTCGCCGACCTGCTGCCCGGAGGTCCCGGACGCCGAATAGGCGGCGTGCGGCGCGAAGTACCCGATCGAGTTGTAGCCCCAGTAGTTTCGGAGCCCGCGGCGCAGCAAATGGTCCTCGTGCGCGAACTGGTGCACCGGGAGCAGCTCGACCGCCGTCACTCCCAGACGCACCAGGTGCTCCAGGGCCGCCGGGTGCGCGAGGCCGGCGTAGGTGCCGCGCAGTGGCTCGGGGATCTCCGGGTGCAACCGGGTGAAGCCGCGTACATGCAGCTCGTAGATGACCGAGTCGGACCAGGGCGTCTTGGGGCGGTGGTCGTCCGCCCAGTCGTCGTCGTCCTGGACGACCACGCCCTTGGGAACGTGCGGCGCCGAGTCGCGGTCGTCGCGTACGGTGTCGGCGACCTGCTGCTGCGGCCAGTCGCGGACGTGCCCGTACACCTCGGGGGGCAGCGTGAAGTCGCCGTCCACGGCCCGCGCGTACGGGTCGAGGAGCAGCTTCGCCGGGTTCCAGCGGGCGCCCGTCCAGGGGTCCCAGCGCCCGTGCACCCTGAAGCCGTACCGCTGGCCCGGCCGCACCCCGGGGACGAAGCCGTGCCAGATCTCATGGGTCAGCTCGGTCAGGGCGAGCCGGGTTTCGCCGCCCAACGGGTCGAACAGGCACACCTCGACCGCCTCGGCGCCGCCCGCCCACAGCGCGAAGTTGGTGCCCGCCACGCCGTCCGGGCCGACCCGGAAGCGCGCCCCAAGCGGGGTCGGCGCGCCCGGCCAGACAGGTGGGCGCAGGGCCCCCGGTTCACCCCGGTGGCCGCGTCCCCGCGCGGCGGCCGCGCTCCTCGCGGCACCCCGCACTGCCTCCTGCTCGGCTGCGCTCGACACCTGACGGCCTCCCGCGGCTCGGCGCCCGGCCGAGCGCGCGGCGTCCCGGCCGCGGCTCCCCAGGCGTGTTCCTGCACCTGTTCTGCCCGCAACAGCCCTCGTACTCACGTTTCCCCCGGCGGGGGGCGGTCGTTGGGTCGGTCGTGAGAGACGTACTGAAGCGGGCAGGGGCGGGCGCGGCCGCCGCCCTGGCATGGGCAGGACTGACGGCGGTCCTGGTGACCGGCCTTACCGGGTGCTCGGGCGGCAGCCTGGACCTCGGCGACATCGGGGGCAAGGCGTTGACCCCGCAAGAAGCGATCCTGGTGACCCCGGACGACGGGGCCAAGGGAGTCAAGGCGGACGGGAAGCTGGAGGTGCGGGTGCCCAGCGGGCGCCTGGAACGCGTCAAGGTGATGAAGACGGAGGACGCGCAGCCCGAGGAGGTGCCGGGGAAGATCTCCGCGGACGGGCTGACCTGGACCCCGAGCGGCACGGCGCTCCAACTGGCGGCCGCGTACACGGTGGACAGCGTGGCGCTCGACGGCCACGGCCGCCGTCAGGCGCGCCACACCAGCTTCACCACCTATGTGCCCGAACACCGTTTCATCGGGTACTTCAAGCCGGAGAACCGTTCCACGGTGGGCGTCGGCATGATCGTTTCCTTCAGCTTCAACCAGGCGATCAAGGACCGGGCCGCCGTCGAGCGCGCCATCAAGGTCACCGCGCAGCCCCCGGTGGAGGTGAAGGGCCACTGGTTCGGCTCCGACCGGATCGACTTCAGGCCGCGCGAGTACTGGAAGCCCGGCACCCGGGTCACCGTCGACATGCGTCTGCGCGACGTGGTGGCCGCACCCGGCGTCTACGGCATCCAGGACAAGACGATCGGCTTCACCATCGGGCGCGACCAGGAGTCCCTCGTCGACGCGGAGGCGCACACCATGGAGGTGCGGCGCAACGGCGAGCTGGTGTCCACGCTGCCGATCTCCGCGGGGTCGCCGAAGAACACCACGTACAACGGGAAGATGGTCGTCACCGACATGTTCGACGTGACCCGGATGAACAGCCGGACCGTCGGTTTCGGCGGTGAGTACGACATCCCGGACGTCCCGCACGCCATCCGGCTCACCAGCTCGGGCACCTTCCTGCACGGCAACTACTGGGCGCCGGCCAACACGTTCGGCAACACCAACACCAGCCATGGCTGTGTGGGCCTGCGCGATGTGAAGGGCGGCAGCTCCGACACCCCGGCGGGCTGGTTCTTCGACCGCACCCTCATCGGCGACGTGGTGCAGGTCGTCAACTCCCGTGAGCGCGAGGTCGCTCCCGACAACGGGCTCAGCGGCTGGAACCTCGACTGGAACAGGTGGAAGGCCGGCTCCGCGATCTCCTGAACGCCCTTCCCCGAAACCTCCCAATCCCTTCGAGTTCTCGGATTCCCCGAGTTCCCGGACCTCCGAGATCCCCCGCATTCCCCGGCTTTCCCGGATTGCTTGAACGCACGGCCCTTGACCGTTCCCGGTTAACCAACCGGGAACGGTTCCTGTGTTTCACCTGAGAGTTCCAGGACGAGTTGGGACTGAACGGTGACATTGAAGGGGCGATCGGGGTCCGTTCGGTGTGATTATCTAGCGCCGTGCGTGCGCGAGGACGCGCGCGGGGGTGAGTTCAGTACGGGCGGTGGCGGGGCCACGCCGTGCGAGGGGAGAAACAGTCGTGAACGGGCAGCCAATTTCGGGGGTTCCGGCCGGAGCCGGACGGCGCGGACGGCAGGGCACCGCGCTCCTGGCCCTGGTACTCGGGGCGTTGCTGCTGCTGGTGACCGCGTGCGGCGGAGGTGACGGCTCGGGCAGCGACAAGGCCAAGACCGGCGCCGGCGCGGCCGCCGGGGACACCAAGGCCTCCGAGGCCGTGGTCACCATCACGCCGGCGGACAACGCCAAGGACGTGGCGACCAATGGCGCGCTGAAGATATCCGCCGACAAGGGCAAGCTGTCCGCCGTCACGGTGGCCGACAGCAAGGGCAACGCGGTCAGCGGGAAGATATCCGCGGACGGCCTCGGCTGGACCCCGGACCAGCACCTCGCCTCCGCGACGCAGTACAAGGTCCACGCCGTCGCCAAGGACGCCAAGGGCCGCGAGTCCGCGAAGGACATGACCTTCACCACGCTCGTACCGACGAACACGTTCATCGGCCAGTACGTGCCCGAGGACGGTTCCACCGTCGGCGTCGGCATGCCGGTCTCCATCAACTTCAGCCGGGGCATCACCAACCCGGACGCGGTGAAGAAGGCGATCACCGTGACGGCCGAGCCGTCCGTTCCGGTCGAGGGCCACTGGTTCGGCAACGACCGCCTCGACTTCCGCCCCGAGAACTACTGGGCCCCCGGCACCAAGGTCACCGTCAAGCTCAACCTGGACGGCGTCGAGGGCCGCCCCGGCGTCTACGGCAAGCAGACCCGCACGATCCACTTCACCATCGGCCGCTCCCAGGTCTCCACCGTCGACGCGAGCGCCCACACCATGAAGGTGGAGCGCGACGGCAAGCCCCTGAAGACCATCCCGATCAGCGCGGGCTCCCCGGCGAACACCACGTACAACGGGCAGATGGTGATCAGTGAGAAGTACGAGGTGACCCGCATGAACGGCGCCACCGTCGGCTTCGGCGGCGAGTACGACATCAAGGACGTACCGCACGCCATGCGCCTGTCGAGCTCGGGTACCTTCATCCACGGCAACTACTGGGGCGACCCGTCGGTGTTCGGCTCGGCCAACACCAGCCACGGCTGCGTCGGTCTGGAGGACGCGCGGGGTGCGGGCGACCCGTCCACCCCGGCGGCCTGGTTCTACAACAACTCGCTGATCGGCGACGTGGTCGTCGTGAAGAACTCCAAGGACAAGGTCATCCAGCCGGACAACGGCCTCAACGGCTGGAACCTGCCGTGGTCGGAGTGGACGAAGTAGACCTCTGACGCGAGTGTCCGACGGACCCGGTGCTGTTGCTCACAGCGTCGGGTCCGCTGTCGTTAGTGACCGTTAACCTGCCTCCTATGACTGTGAACCTCGAAGTTTCCGAAGGCGTCGCCACCATCCGCCTGAACCGGCCTCCGATGAACGCCCTCGACGTCGCGATGCAGGACCGGCTGCGCGAGCTCGCCGAGGAGGCGGCCCGGCGCGACGACGTGCGGGCCGTGGTCCTGTACGGCGGCGAGAAGCTGTTCGCGGCGGGCGCGGACATCAAGGAGATGCAGGCCATGGACCACGCGGCGATGGTCGTACGCGGCCGGGCGCTGCAGGACAGCTTCACCGCCGTCGCCAGGATCCCCAAGCCCGTCGTGGCCGCCGTCACCGGCTACGCGCTCGGCGGCGGCTGCGAGTTGGCGCTCTGCGCCGACATCCGCATCGCCGGTGACAACGCCAAGCTGGGCCAGCCCGAGATCCTGCTCGGCCTCATCCCCGGCGCCGGCGGCACCCAGCGCCTGGCCCGTCTGGTGGGCCCGTCCAAGGCCAAGGACCTCATCTTCACGGGCCGGCAGGTGAAGGCCGAGGAGGCGCTCGCCATCGGCCTGGTGGACCAGGTGGTGCCGGCCGCCGAGGTGTACGAGCGGGCCGTCGCCTGGGCCGCGCGGCTCGCGCAGGGACCGGCCATCGCGCTGCGCGCCGCCAAGGAGTCGATCGACGCCGGTCTGGAAACGGACATCGACACCGGGCTCGCCATCGAACGCAACTGGTTCGCTGGCCTGTTCGCGACCGAGGACCGCGCGCGCGGCATGCGCAGCTTTGTCGAGGAGGGGCCGGGCAAGGCCAAGTTCCTCTGAGCGGAAGGAAGTTGGGGCCACGGGTCAACGGGCGGTGTGCATGTGGCGGCAGTGTGTACACCCTGTGGGGGGATTAGCGCAGCCTTAAGTACACCTTAAGAAAAACCCCACCGGAACGCTTGGTGATCAAGTGGACGCATCACGTCATGGCAGGTCAGGGTAGGTGTGCAGGCCCCTCCGCTGCCCCCGTCATATGCCAAATCGCGCCCCCGGAACGTCAGGTTCCGCAGGCGCGATTCCTTCGGAACGGCCCCGGAGGCCGCCCGGGGCCGCCATGATGGTGGCATGGCGGGGTTGGAGGGTGTGGAGCAACCGGCGCGGCGTGGCACGGCGGCCGCGGCGCGGTGCATGCCGTCCGCCGATGATGAACTGGCGCTGAAAGCGCTGGAGTTGTTCGGCAACCCGACGGAGGAAGAGGTACGGCTGCCGTCCCGTCCGGAGTCGGCGGCCACCGCTCGCCGCATCACCCAGTCCGTCGTCCTGCGCCAGTGGGCGCTTTCGCCGACGCTCGCCGAGCACGCGGTGCTGCTCGTGTCGGAACTGGTCGGCAACGCGGTGCGGCACACCGGGGCCCGGGTCTTCGGCCTGCGCATGCTGCGCCGCCGGGGCTGGATCCGGATCGAGGTCCGCGACCCCTCGCGCGGGCTGCCCTGTCTGATGCCGGTGCACGAGCTGGACATCAGCGGCCGCGGCCTCTTCCTGGTCGACAAGCTCTCCGACCGCTGGGGCGTGGACCTGCTGCCGCGCGGCAAGACCACCTGGTTCGAGATGCGCGTCGCCGACCGTTGAGGGCGCCGTACGGAGAATCACAGAAGCCCCCTGGCTGCCGGATGCGGCGCCGCGGGGGGCTTCGGTGGAGCGCCGTGGATCTGGGGGGGTGTGATCCACGACGACTGAAGACGACCTGGCCCGGGTCAATGGGGGTCGTGGCTCCGACTATGACAGATGGGCGGCGCATCATCAAAAGTCATCAATGGGACATATGGCAGCAAACCTGCATAGTTTAGCTGTGAATCGTAGGTGAGCTAGACCACGCACCTTCCAAACCATGAACAACTATGGGGGAAGTCGAGTGAATCGGTGAACTGGCTGTGTGTGCACCGGCCTGTCGCGGGCGCGACCCGCAAACGTCCTGAACCGGGTCAATCATTATCTTCGGCCCCTTGGCGCACTTAAATGTCCATGTGCTGAATCCATCACCCCGCGCGGTCGACCGCCGCAGCGCGCTGCGGGCCGGGGCCGGCGCGGCCGTCGTGGGAGCGTTCGCGGCAGGCTGTTCCGGCGACAAGGCCGGCGATCAGCCGCCCGCATCCTCGAAGCCGACCCCGTCCACCTCCGCCGCGGCCACCGCTCCCGCCCGACCCGGAGCCCACCGGCCGGCCCCGGCTCCCCGCGCCTTCCCCGGACAGCCGGTCCAGATCAGCAGTGGACCCACCACCCGCCCCCAGGTCGCGCTCACCTTCCACGGCCAGGGCGACCCCAAGATCGCCACGACTCTGCTCACCGAGGCCGAGAAGGCCGGCGCCCGCGTCACCGTCCTCGCCGTCGGCAGCTGGCTGGACGAGCAGCCCGCGATGGCCCGCCGCATCCTCGACGGCGGGCACGAACTCGGCAACCACACCCAGCACCACATCGACATCTCCGCCATGGACGAGGCGCAGGCCTACGCCGAGATCACCGGCTGCGCGGACCGGCTGCGCCGGCTCACCGGCTCCATCGGGACCTGGTTCAGGCCCTCGCGCGCCCAGTACGCGACACCGCTCGTGCAGACGCTGGCCCGGCGGGCGGGGTACCCGCACGTCCTGTCGTACGACGTTGACTCCCTCGACTTCACCTCGCCCGGCGCCTCGGCCGTGATCCGCAACGTCACCGGGCAGATCCGTAACGGATCGGTGGTGAGCCTGCACTTCGGCTATGCGGACACGGTCACCGCGCTACCCGCCCTACTCGCCGAACTGGATCGCCGCCGACTGCGCGCGGTCACGACCACGGAGCTGCTGATCTGATGCCGACCGTATCGAAGAGGACCACCGCGCTGCTCTCGGCAGTCCTGCTCGCAGCCCTCGCCGGCTGCGGATCGGGTGCCGACAAGAAGGACGAGGCGCTCGGCACCAAGCCCGCGGAACGGCCCGCGGTCGTCAAGAAGACCGTGCCGCAGGGCCTGCCCGGGATGCCGCCCGTACTCGACCCCAAGGACGCCTACGCGGCCGACCGCCCCAACGCCCTCCAGCCGGCGGTCAAGAACTTCCTGCCGCGCGTCTACGTGCCCAACACCAATTCCAACACGGTCTCCGTCATCGATCCGGCCTCGTACAAGGTCATCGAGACCATCCAGGTCGGCCGCCAGCCGCAGCACGTCGTGCCCTCCTGGGACATGAAGACGCTCTGGGTCAACAACGACCTCGGCGACTCGCTCACCGCCATCGACCCGGCCACCGGCAGGACCGGGCGCACCGTCCAGGTCTCGGACCCGTACAACCTCTACTTCACGCCCAACGGCAAGTACGCCGTCGTGATGGCCTCGAAGGACCGCGAGCTGGTCTTCCGGGATCCGGTGACGCTGAACCGGGCCAAGACCGTCCCGGTGACCTGTGCGGGCGTCAACCACGCGGACTTCTCCATGGACGGCCGGTACTTCATCGTCTCCTGCGAGTTCTCCGGCGAGCTCCTGAAGGTCGACACCGAGAAGATGCAGATCGTCGGCCAGCAGAAGCTTCCGTTCGAAGGGGCGATGCCGCAGGACGTGAAGATGTCCCCGGACGGCAAGACCTTCTACATCGCCGACATGATGGCGCACGGCATGTGGGTGCTGGACGGCGACAAGTTCAACAAGCCCACCCTGATGCCCACCGGTAAGGGCTGTCACGGCCTCTACGTCAGCCGCGACTCCAAGGAGATGTACATCTCCAACCGCGGCGAGGGCACCATCTCCATCTTCGACTTCACCAAGAACAAACTGACGAAGAAGTGGGAGCTGCCGGAGGGCGGCAGCCCCGACATGGGCGGAGTGTCCGCCGACGGCAAGGTGCTCTGGCTGTCCGGCCGCTACAACGCCGAGGTGTACGCCATCGACACCGCCACCGGCAAGGAACTGGCCCGCATCCCCGTCGGCTCGGGCCCGCACGGACTCGCCGTCTACCCCCAGCCCGGCCGGTACTCGCTCGGCCACACCGGCGTCTTCCGCTGACCACCGCGCGCCCGGGACCCCGACCGGTCCCGGGCACGGCCGGTCAGCTCACCACAGCACCGGCAGGCGCTCCGGCAGGCGCTTGATGAAGCCCGTGCGCCACACCAGTTGCTCGGTCGGGACCGCCAGGCGCAACCCGGGAAGCCGGTCCACCAGGACCGCGAGGGCCGTCTCGGCGTGCAGCCGGCCAAGCCCCGTGGCCGGACAGAAGTGCCGCCCGGCGCCGAACGACAGATGTGGGTTGTGCTCCCGCTCCAGGTCGAGGCGCTCGGGATCGGTGAAGACCTCCGGGTCGAAGTTCGCGCCCTCCACCAGGACGAGCACCAACTCCCCCTTCTTGATGAGGACTTGGCCCAGCGGGACGTCCTCGACGGCGAGCCGGGGCAGCCCGTCGCCGATGGAGAGGTTCCAGCGCAGCAGCTCGTCGACGGCCCGGCCCATGCGCTCCGGATGCTCGCGCAGGTAACCGGCGAGGTCCGGGTGCTGGAGCAGGGCGAGGATCGCGAGGGTCAGGAACGCGGAGGTGGAGACCGCGCCCGCCCCGAACAACGAGACCGCGACGGTGGCCAGCATCTCGTCGGTGAGGTGGGCGGACTCCTGGTCCTGGCGCAGCGCCGCGAGCCGGCCGAGCAGGCTGTCGGGGTCGAGGTCGGGCGAGTTGAGCCGGTCCACCATGTAGCCGAGGTCCTTGTACCAGTTGAGCCCGGCCCCCTCGAAGGTGTGCGCGCTGGTCATGAAGGCCACGTCCAGGCCCGACATCAGCCGGCGCCAGTCCTCGAACGGCGCCCCGACGACCTTGCAGTGCAGCGCCGCAGAGAAGGGGTCGGCGAACCCGGCCCGCAGGTCCGCGGGCGGGCCCTCGGCGCGCAGCGCGTCGACGAACTCGCCGGCCCGCGCGCGCAGCCAGTCGGCGAGACCGTCCGTGCGCGGATTCAGGGACTTCATCACGGCGGAGCGCAGCCCCGCGCTGTTGATGTTGCCCATGTTGTTGACGACCTCGGGCGGGATCGTCAGCGCGTACTGGCGCGGGACGCCCTCGCCCGCGGTGTCCTTGAGGCTGAACCGCCCGTCCTCCAGGACCTGTTTGGCCAGCGCGTGACTGCTCACCAGCCAGGCCTCGTCGCCGGTGAGCGTACGCACCCGGGCCACCGGCCGCTTCTCGCGCAGCCACGCGCACTCCTCGGGCAGCACGTCACCCCGGCGTGAGAGCGGGAAGTCGAGTACGGGCTCGGCGCTCATGCGGCGATTCCTTCCGGACGCACGACGGCGTGGGCCTGATTGCGGGAGGCGCGCAGTCCGCCGCCCTTCGCGTAGAGCAGCTCGGTCAGCGGGATCGGCGCGTGGTAGCACGACACCGACGAGGGGACGCCGAGGATGCCCGGGGTGTCCAGGAAGAAGGGGAGCTCCGCCGCGATGTAGTCGAGGCAGGCGGCGAGCTGCTCCGCGCTCGCGGCCGGTTCGCCGGCCTTGGTGGACAGGAAGTGCCCGGCCATCCGTTCGCAGCCGGCCCGGAAGGCCGGGTCGGTCGCCAGGAAGTGGCGCACCCTGCGGTGCAGCAGCTCGTACACCGGGTTCCGGGCGAACTCCGAGAGCCCGTGCACCCCGACCTGCGTCCCTGGCGGCCCCGCCTCCTCGACGCCGCGCACGATCCGGCGGCGCACCGCTTTGAGCTCCTTGGCCGCACGCCGTGCCGCGTGGTCCTGGTCGTACCCGAGCGCGCTGAACAACTCGGCGACGTGGAGGTCGGCGTACACGATGTCGATGCGGGTGAACCGTGCCGAAGCCCAGCGGACGAGGTCGGTGATGCGGCCGGCGCTGAAGTAGCTGTTTCCCGGACTCACACCGATGAGGACGTGATCGCCCTCGTCCCATATGTGGTGGCAACTTCGCGTGAAGGGCTGCACGGTGAATGCTTCAGTTGTGATGGTCACAGCTGTATCGCCCCAGCGCCGCTAGTCCCTGGGGGCCCTGTGCTCCCGGTGTGGCGGCGACAGCATGAAGTTATCCGTCAGTGGCTGAGCGTGAGGAAGTGGCGACGTGGATTTGGCGCGAATTCCTCTTTGTGGGGCGGAAAACACTCCTCCGTGTATGCCGAACAGTCAGGCCCGTCCGGGCCGCCCGCTCAGTGCGCCAGGAGCAGCGCTTCCGAGCCCATCGGCCTGAACCCCGCGGCCTGGAACGTCCGCACGCTGCGCGCGTTCCCGGGCGACTGCTGCGCCCACAGTACCGGCCCGGGCACCAAGTGCCGTGCGGCCAGGGCGAGTTGGACGCCGAGTCGCTGGCCGCGGGCGGATTCGTCCAGCTCGACGGCGGCCTCCCAGCGGCCCGCGACTCCCCGGCCGAGCACCAGGACGCCGCCGTCCGCCGCCCAGACCCTCACCTCGTCACGGAACTTCCACGCCCGCGCCACCCTCGGATGCTCCCGGTCCTCGATCTCGGTCAGCGCGATCGGGGGTTCGCCGGGCAGCGCGGGGGCGCAGGTCAGCAGGTCGACGCAGTTCATCGAGCGGCCGGTGCGGGCCATCAGGGCGGCCAGGAACCCGGGGTTCATCGAGGCGCCGAGCGGGTCGGCGTCCGTCCGGGCCAAGGTGGCCCTGATCCAGTCCTCGTCCTCGTCCAGGAAGACCACCGAGTGCGCGGTGAACGCGAGGACGCCCGCATCACGCGGGTTCGGCTGCGCCACCACGGTCGTACCGCCATCCATCGGCGGGAACCGGCCACCGGCCGCGGCCGCCAGAATGTCGCCGAGCGTCTCACTCATGTCATTTCCGTTCTCGTCCCGGCGGCCCTTGAGTCTCCACCCACTGGAAACCGCACACTCATCAACATGATCGACGACGGCCCGGAAACCTTCACCATCGGGCAGCTCGCCCGCCGTACCGGAATGGCCGTGCGCACCATCCGGTACTGGTCCGACATCGGCGCCCTGCCGCCGCTCGGCCGCAGCCACGGCGGCTACCGGCTGTACGACGCCGGGTCCGTGGCCCGCCTGGAGCTGGTGCGCACCCTGCGGGAATTGGGGCTGTCCCTGGACGACGTACGCCGCGTGCTCGCCCGCGAGATCACGGTCGCCGAGGTCGCCGCGGCCCACGTCGCGGCCCTCGACGCCCAGATCCGCGCGCTCAGGGTGAGCCGCGCCGTCCTGTCGACCATCGCACTGAGGCAGTCCGACCACGAGGAGATGACACTCATGAACACGTTGGCCCGGCTCTCCGCGCGCGAGCGCAAGCAGATCATCGACGACTTCACCGACGACGTGTTCGCCGGTCTCGACGACACCAACGCGCACTTCCACGCCCGGGTGAGGGGGGTGGCCGCGGAGCTGCCCGACGATCCGACCCCGCGACAGGTCGACGCCTGGATCGAGCTGGCCGAACTGGTCGAGGACGACGACTTCCGGGCGCTGGTGCGGCGGATGGCCGAGGCGAACTCCGAGAGCTTCCGGGAGCGTTCGCGCGAACCACAGGCCTACCTGGCCTTCGCGAAGAAGATCGCCCTGCTGGCCGGCGGGGCCCAGGAGCGGGGCATCGCGCCCGAGAGCCCCGAGGCGGACGCGCTGCTGAGCGAACTCCTCGGCCAGGGCGCCGACCGGGCGGCCCTGCTCGACCGGCTCGGGGTCAGCCCCGACCTGCGCGTCGAGCGCTACTTCCAGCTGCTCGCCATCGTCAACGGGTACGAGCCGTCGCCCAGCGCGGCGGCCGCCTTCCAATGGCTGGCCGCCGCGCTGCGCGCGCACCTGGGCGGCTAATCTGACCGGCGTCAGAAAAGCACCAAGCAGTAGCACCAACAAAGGGGTGGACCCAGTGGCGGACATCGAAGAGGCGCGCAAGGCGTTCGCGAAGCTCGACATCGACGGTGACGGACGCGTCACGGCGAGCGAGTACAAGGCGGTCATGGCGCAGCTGGGCGACTACCACGTCACCGAGACAGTGGCCCAGGCCATCATCAAGGCCAAGGACGCCAACGGCGACGGCAAGCTCTCCTTCGAGGAGTTCTGGGCCTCGCTGAACAAGTGACCCGAGCGGTACCGGTGGCGCGGGTCCGCTCGCGCGGTGCGCCACCGGTGCCGGGCCGGAATAGGCCCGTGGTCCCGCCGGTTGCCTGAACTGCCAACGCACCATCTCCGGAAGGTAGTTCCATGAAGATCGGCATCATCGGCGCGGGCAACATCGGCGGCAACCTCACCCGCCGCCTCACCGCGCTCGGCCACGAGGTGGCCGTCGCCAACTCCCGCGGCCCGCAGACCCTGACCGCCCTCGCCGAGGAGACCGGCGCCACCCCGGTCACCGTCGAGGAAGCCGCCGACGGCGCCCGGATCGTGGTCGTCACCATCCCGTTGAAGAACGTCCCCGACCTGCCCAAGGGGTTCCTCGACGGCGCGGCCGACGGCTTCGTCGTCATCGACACCGGGAACTACTACCCCAAGGAGCGCGACGGCCGGATCGCCGCGATCGAGGAGGGGCTCACCGAGAGCCGCTGGACCGAGCAGCACATCGGCCACCCGGTGATCAAGGCCTTCAACGGTACGTACGCGCAGGACCTGCTCGACCGGCCACGCCCGCAGGGTGACCCCGAGCGGATCGCGCTGCCGGTGGCCGGCGACGGCGAGGCCGCCAAGCGGCTGGTCCGCGAGCTCATCGACGAGCTGGGCTTCGACACCGTCGACGCCGGCGGCATCGACGACTCCTGGCGCCAGCAGCCCGCCACCCCCGTCTACGGGCTGAGGGCCGGCGTCGCGGAGATCACCGAGGCTCTGGCGGCGGCGCCGAAGGAACGTCCGGCAGCACACAGCTTCTGAGACGCCAACGATGCGGGTCAGCGCCCCAAAGGGGCGCGGGGAACTGCGCGATCGGCCACCCACGGTCCGCAGCCGATAGTCCCCGCCCCCCCCCGCGGAGCGCTCAGCACTCGATGATGTTGACGGCGAGGCCGCCCCGCGCCGTCTCCTTGTACTTGACGCTCATGTCGGCCCCCGTCTCCTTCATCGTCTTGATGACCTTGTCCAGGGACACCTTGTGGCTGCCGTCGCCGCGCATCGCCATCTTGGCGGCGGTGACGGCCTTCACGGCGGCCATGCCGTTGCGCTCGATGCAGGGGATCTGGACAAGGCCGCCGACCGGGTCGCAGGTCAGACCCAGGTTGTGCTCCATGCCGATCTCCGCGGCGTTCTCGACCTGCTCGGGGGTGCCGCCGAGGACCTCGGCGAGCGCGCCCGCCGCCATCGAGCAGGCGGAGCCGACCTCGCCCTGGCAGCCGACCTCGGCGCCGGAGATCGAGGCGTTCTCCTTGAACAGCATGCCGATCGCACCGGCCGCGAGCAGGAAGCGGACGATGCCCTCTTCGTCGGCGCCGGGCACGAAGTTCATGTAGTAGTGCAGCACCGCCGGGATGATGCCCGCGGCGCCGTTGGTGGGCGCGGTCACGACCCGGCCGCCCGCCGCGTTCTCCTCGTTGACGGCCATCGCGTACAGCGTCGCCCACTCCATGGCGTGCGCCTCGGGGTTGCCCTCGGCACGCAGCTGGCGGGCGGTGGTGGCGGCGCGGCGGCGGACCTTGAGGCCGCCGGGCAGGATGCCCTCGCGGGACATGCCGCGCGAGACGCAGGCCTGCATGACCCGCCAGATGTCGAGAAGGCCGGAGCGGATCTCGTCCTCGGTGCGCCAGGCCTTCTCGTTCTCCAGCATCATCGCGGAGATGGAGAGCCCGGTGTCCGACGCCATCCGCAGCAGCTCGTCGCCGGTGCGGAAGGGGTACTTGAGGACCGTGTCGTCCGGCACGATCGGGTTGTCGCCCGCGACTGCGTCCTCGTCGACGACGAAGCCGCCGCCCACCGAGTAGTACGTCTTCTCCAGGACGAGCGCGCCGTCGACGTCGTAGGCGAAGACCGTCATGCCGTTGGCGTGGTACGGCAGCGCCTTGCGGCGGTGCAGGACCAGGTCGTCGTCGTAGGCGAAGTCGATCTCGTGCATGCCGAGCACATTGAGCCGCCCGGAGTCCTTGATCCGCTCGACCTGCTCGTCGGCGGTCTCGACGTCGACCGTGCGCGGCGAGGCGCCCTCCAGGCCGAGCAGCACCGCCTTCGGCGTGCCGTGGCCGTGCCCGGTGGCGCCGAGCGAGCCGTACAGCTCGGCCCGTATCCGGGTGGTGTGGGCGATGAGGCCCTCGTTCTTCAGGCGCGCGGCGAACATGCGGGCCGCGCGCATCGGACCGACGGTGTGGGAGCTGGACGGGCCGATGCCGATCGAGAACAGGTCGAAGACCGAGATGGCCACGGGAGACTCCTTGTGGGGGTTGGTAGACGCCGTTGTCTGCCGAGGTGGTGCAGAGCAAAGCTGGCACAGCATGGGATGGGGCACCGCGCCCACGTCCAGTGTGCGCGGTGCCCCGGGGCTTCGTACGGAATGAACCGAGAACGAAAGCGTACGAAACTACTTCAGCCCGGGGTACAGCGGGTGCTTGTCGGCCAGAGCGGACACCCGCGCCGACAGTGCGGCCTTGTCGAACTCCGGCTTCAGCGCCTCGGCGATGATGTCGGCGACCTCACGGAAGTCGTCGGCGCCGAAGCCACGGGTGGCAAGCGCCGGGGTGCCGATCCTCAGGCCCGAGGTGACCATCGGCGGCCGCGGGTCGTTCGGGATGGCGTTCCGGTTGACCGTGATGCCGACCTCGTGGAGGCGGTCCTCGGCCTGCTGGCCGTCCAGCTCGGAGTTGCGCAGGTCCACCAGGACCAGGTGCACATCGGTGCCGCCGGTCAGGACGTCGACGCCGACGGCCTTCACGTCGTCCTGGACCAGGCGCTCGGCCAGGATCCGGGCGCCGTCCAGGGTGCGCTGCTGGCGCTCCTTGAACTCCTCGGACGCGGCGACCTTGAAGGACACCGCCTTGGCCGCGATCACGTGCTCAAGCGGGCCGCCCTGCTGACCGGGGAAGACCGCCGAGTTGATCTTCTTGGCGAGCTCCTGCGTCGACAGGATGACACCGCCGCGCGGACCGCCGAGGGTCTTGTGCGTGGTAGTGGTCACGACGTGGGCGTGCGGCACCGGGTTGGGGTGCAGACCCGCGGCGACCAGGCCCGCGAAGTGGGCCATGTCGACCATCAGGTACGCGCCGACCTCGTCCGCGATGCGGCGGAAGGCGGCGAAGTCCAGCTGGCGCGGGTAGGCGGACCAGCCGGCCACGATCAGCTGCGGCTTCGACTCCTTGGCCAGGCGCTCGACCTCGGCCATGTCGACCTCACCGGTCTCGTCCACGTGGTACGGGACCACGTTGTAGAGCTTGCCGGAGAAGTTGATCTTCATGCCGTGGGTCAGGTGACCGCCGTGGGCCAGGTTGAGACCCATGATCGTGTCGCCCGGCTTGAGCAGCGCGAACATCGCGGCCGCGTTCGCCTGGGCGCCGGAGTGCGGCTGCACGTTCGCGGCCTCGGCGCCGAACAGCGCCTTGATGCGGTCGATCGCGATCTGCTCGACCACGTCGACGTGCTCACAGCCGCCGTAGTAGCGGCGGCCCGGGTAGCCCTCGGCGTACTTGTTGGTGAGGACCGAGCCCTGGGCCTCCATGACCGCGACCGGAGCGAAGTTCTCCGAGGCGATCATTTCGAGGGTGGACTGCTGACGGTGGAGCTCGGCGTCGACGGCGGCGGCGACGTCCGGGTCCAGCTCGTGGAGGGGCTGGTTCAGAAGCGACATCAGACGATCCCTGTATCCCTGTGGTCTTGAGGTCAGCTGGCGAAGTCGGTGTACTCGGCGGCGGAGAGCAGGTCGCCCGGCTCGTCCGTGATCTTCACCTTGAACAGCCAACCGCCCTCGAACGGGGCCGAGTTGACGAGCGACGGGTCGTCCACGACGTCCTGGTTGGCGGCGACGACCTCGCCGCTGACCGGGGAGTACAGGTCGCTGACCGACTTGGTGGACTCCAGTTCGCCGCAGGTCTCGCCCGCGGTCACCGTGTCACCCACCTCCGGAAGCTGGACGTACACGACGTCACCGAGCGCGTTGGCCGCGTGCTCCGTGATGCCGACCGTCGACACGCCTTCCTCGGCGCTCGACAGCCACTCGTGCTCCTTGCTGTAGCGCAGCTGCTGCGGGTTGCTCATGACCTGAATTCTCCTGTACGCGGGGGAGTGCTGATGACGGGGTCTCGACGAGTGTCTCGGACAGCGAGACGAGAAGGGTGGTGCGGCAGCGACGCGAGGGTCACTTCTGGCGCTTGTAGAAGGGCAGCGCGACGACCTCGTACGCCTCGTGCGTCCCGCGGATGTCGATGCCGACCCCGGCGGTGCCGGGCGCGGCGTGTGCGGCGTCCACGTACGCGATGGCGATCGGCTTGCCAAGTGTCGGGGACGGGGCGCCGGAGGTGACCTCGCCGACGACCTCGCCGCCGGCCACGACCGAGAAGCCGGCGCGCGGCACCCGACGACCCTCGGCGATCAGCCCGACCAGCTTGCGCGGCGGGTTCGCGGCGGCCTTCTCGGCGGCGGCCTCCAGAGCCGTACGGCCCACGAAGTCGCCCTCCTTCTCGAACTTCACGACCCGGCCGAGCCCGGCGTCGAACGGGGTGAGCGCGGTGGTCAGCTCGTGCCCGTACAGCGGCATGCCCGCCTCAAGGCGCAGCGTGTCGCGGCAGGACAGGCCGCACGGCACGAGGCCCGCGTCCTGGCCGGCCTCGGTCAGCGCGCGCCACAGCTGCTCGGCGTGCTCGGGGGCGACGAACAGCTCGAAGCCGTCCTCGCCGGTGTAGCCGGTGCGGGCGATCAGCGCGGGAACGCCGGCGACGGTGCCGGGCAGACCGGCGTAGTACTTCAGCCCGTCCAGGTCGGCGTCGGTGACGGACTTGAGGATGCCGGGGGACTCGGGGCCCTGCACGGCGATCAGCGCGTACGCGTCGCGGTCGTCGCGGACCTCGGCGTCGAAGCCCGCCGCGCGCTCGCTGATCGCGTCGAGCACGATCTGCGCGTTGCCCGCGTTGGCCACCACCATGTACTCGGGGGCCTCGGTCTCCCCCAGGCGGTAGACGATCAGGTCGTCGACGATCCCGCCGTCCTCCTGGCAGATCATCGTGTACCGGGCGCGGCCGGGGCCGATGGTGGCGATGTTGCCGACCAGCGCGTAGTTCAGCGCCTTCACGGCCTCGGGGCCGGTGACCGTGATCTCGCCCATGTGGGACAGGTCGAAGAGCCCGGCGCGGGTGCGTACGGCGTTGTGCTCGTCGCGCTCGCTCCCGTACCGCAGCGGCATGTCCCAGCCCGCGAAGTCGGTCATCGTGGCGCCCAGCGAACGATGCAGGGCATCGAGGGCTGTGAGGCGGGGGGTGTTGCTCATGGATGTGGCTCCAAGGTCCCGGGGCATGACGGTCGAGGACATCCTCCCCATCTGTCATCGGAACCTGAGAGGTTCACCGGCGCGCTGGGCGCGGCACGGCTTGCACCTTGGGTGGGACCGCCCGCAAGGGGACGGCCCGCTTTTCAGATCTGCCTCACCCGCGCGGTACGGGGCCTGAGAGATTCAAGGGAGGAACTTGCTCCTTCGGCGCCCCAGCTCACAGCTGCTGAGGACTCTCCCGCGCGGATTCGAACGGCCGGTATGCAGTTGGCGCGCACATCATCGCACGCATCCCCGAGGCGGCAAATCGCCCGCGGTCTATTACCGTCTCTTTACACTTCTGGGGCAGGGCGGCAGGATCCGAACAGGGGGGAGTGCCATGACGGTTGGACGGAACACGGCTGAGGCGCGGGAGGCGGACGCGCCGGACCTGGGCGCGGCGCCGGGCGCGCGCCCGGCGGAGAGTGAGAGGGTGCGGGACCTGCGCGGCAGGCCCGACCGGACGCCGCCGGAGCTGCTCTTCGACGCGGGCGACGTCGTGGTGGTGTCCGGGCTGCCCGGCAGCGGCAAGACGACGCTGATGCGCCGCACCGTCACCGACCGCCGCATCGACTCACAGGACACCCGGCTCGCCTGGCAGCGCCGCCTGCCGGGGATTCCGTACGCCCTCTACCGCCCGCTGACCCGGACCGCGCACTTCGCCAGGACCTGGTGGGCGCTGCGCTCCGGCGAGAGCATCGTCGTGCACGACTGCGGTACGCAGGCCTGGGTGCGGCACTGGCTGGGCCGCGGGGCGCGGCGCAGGGGACGCGCGCTGCGCCTCGTCGTCCTTGACGTACCGCCCGGTGCCGCCCTGGAGGGCCAGGCCAGGCGCGGCCGCTGGGTCTCCCGGTACGCCTTCGCCCGGCACCGCGGGGCGGCCCGGCGGCTGATCTCCCAGGTGGAGTCCGGACGGCTGCCGACCGGCTGTGCGACCGCGGTCCTGCTGGACCGGGCGTCCGCCTCGGCGGTGCGGCGGATCGGCTTCACCGAGGAGCGACGCGGGCCCGGTGCTCGCGGCGCTAGGGTTTCGGGGCACGGCCGTGGAGGGCCGGCACGGCAGTCGGGGGAGAAGGACGGCACATGAACTTTCCGGAGCAGGCGTTCGCGCATCCGCACGGCGGCGGAGGCTGGCCGGGCAACGAACTCGAAGAGGCGCTGGCCGCCGCCCTCGGCCACCCGAACGCGGGCCCCCGGCTCATAGAGGTGCTCGGCCGCAGTTCGGTATGGGTGCCCCTGCCCAACGGCGGCGGCCAGGACAGCGCGGACCTCGACCTGCCCACCCTGGAGCTCGGCGGCGCCCCCTATGTCCCGGTGTACAGCTCCGAGCAGCAGTTCCTCCAGTGCGTCGGTTCCCACATGCCGTTCGCCGTGGCGCCCGCCGTCGAGTTCGCCCGCGGTCTTCCGCCGCAACTGGGCATCGCGGTCAACCCCGAGGGCGCGGTGGGAGTACCGCTGCCCCCGCCCGCCGTGGCCGAACTCTGCCGTACCGGGCGTACCGCGCTCGACGGACCCGCGTCCGGAGCCCGGGTACGCCTCTTCGAGCCCGACTGGCAGGAGGAGCCGGTGGACTTCCTGACCGCGGCGGGCCAGGAGTTCGAGGCGACCGGGGTGGTGCGCACCGCACGGCGCGCGCTGGCCTCCATCGAGGGCGAGGCGCCGACGCTGTTCATCGGCGTGGAGTTCGCCACCTGGGACGGGGCCGGCCGCAACGCCCCGATGGAGGCACTCGGCCGGGCGCTCGGCCGGGTCCCCGTCGCCTGGTCGGTCAACCTGGTCCTCCTCGATGTGACACAGGATCCGGTCGCGGAATGGATGCGCGAGCGGGTGCGCCCCTTCTACGAGCGGGCCCAGTAGCACGCACCAGGTCCGTCGCGGCAGGTCTTCGCCGGGTCATGGCGGTGCCTGTACGGCGGCTTAACCTGGTTTCATGACCCTTGCAACCCCGTGGCCGCACGCGTGTGCCCGGGGTGGCGGGGCGGCGCAGGCGTCGGCACGGTGGATCGAAGAGGGGCGGGACCCAGGGTGAGCGCGCAAGGCACCGCGGCGGCCGGGCAGGTCGAGCACATGCTGCGCCAGGTGACGCCCGGACGCTACGACGCGTACGAGGCGCTGCTGCACGCCCTCGCCGACTCCGGCCGCCTCTGGATGCTGCTGTGGCACGGCGCACCGGGCTCCGCGGACGCCCAGTACGGAAACATGGAGGTCGAAGGCGTCTCGTACGCGCCCTGTGTCACCTCCGCGCAGGAACTCGCCGCCAGCGGGTGGAACCGGGCCCACGACGTGGTCGGCGCCCTCGGCGTCGCCCGCTCCCTCTACCCCGACCACTACGGGATCTGGCTCAACCCGCACGCCCCCGGCGGCGGGGTCGGCATCCCCTGGACGGATCTGCGGCGGATCGCCACCGGCCTCGACCGGATGCCCGCCGGACCGCTCAGGCTCTCCGAACCCGCCGTGGAGATCCCGCAGTTCTACGCGCTGCTCACGCAGAACGCGCACCGCACCCCGGCCGTCCGTTCGCTGTGCCGCGCCTGGGTGCAGCCCGCGCTCGGCACCCCCTACCTCGCGATCGGCCTCGACCTGTACGACCTCGGCCCACAGTCGGTGGAGTCGGTGCGGGCGATGATGCAGCAGTCCGTCGCCGCGGTGCCCGACGGCCTCGCGGTGTCCACCGTCGCGATGTCCGACGAGTACGACCCGGTCGCCATGTGGCTGAAATCAGAGGCCCGCCCGTTCTACGACCGCGAGGCGCAGACCGCCTCGGCGCCCGGCTACGGCTACCCGCCGGCCGCGCCGCGCCCGTACTGACGCCCCGAGCTCAGGGCCCGTATCCCCACAGACCCCCTCAACTTCCCCTGTGCACAAGGGGAATGTCCCTTCTGGTGGGGCAAAAGGCCGCAATGACCCCAGGCGTCGCATGCGCCCCAACTTCCCCGTGTCCGCCCCTGGTTCACACGCGTCCGGATAACGGAAACCCTCTTACTGCATCACGTTTGCGCATACTTTCGCCGTCAGGTCTGGCGGGTGATCACGACGCCCATGAAGACTCCCCGCAATGAGGCTGGTCGGCCCCCGGGTCCCCGGTCTCGCGCGCTGAGCGACAGGGCTTTTCACGCCCTGCGCGGATTCACCGCACCACTGATGAAACAAGCCGCTACAGCGGCTGGTATGGGCCGGCCACCGCCGGCCGGGAGGGGTCAGAGGCACTGTGACCGCACCGATCGAGACCACCGGTTCGGCTGCCCAAGCGCAGCCGGAGGCAGTACTCACGGGGGCCAAGCAGAGCCAGATCGAGGGCCGTTCACTCGGACAGATCGCCTGGGCGCGGTTCAAGCGCGACAAACTGGCGGTTGCCGGCGGCGTTGTCGTCATCCTGCTGATCCTCCTCGCGGTTCTGGCAAAACCGATCCAGTGGGCGTTCGGGCTCGACCCGAACGCGTTCCACCAGGATCTGATCGACCCCGCGCTCCTCGCGCCCAAGGGCGCCTGGGGCGGCATGAGTTGGTCCCACCCGCTGGGTGTGGACCCGCAGTACGGGCGAGACATCATGACCCGCATCATCGAGGGGTCCTGGGTCTCGCTGCTCGTCGCGGGAGGCGCCACGCTCCTCGCCGTCACCATCGGCGTGGTCATGGGCGTCACCGCGGGCTTCTACGGAGGCTGGGCGGACTCCCTCATCAGCCGCACCATGGACGTCTTCCTGGCGTTCCCGCTGCTGCTCTTCGCCATCTCCATCTCGGCGTCCCTGCAGGACGGCGCGTTCGGTCTCTCGGGACTGCCGCTCCGGATCTGCGTACTGATCTTCGTGATCGGGTTCTTCAGCTGGCCGTACATGGGTCGTATCGTGCGGGCCCAGACGCTCAGCCTGCGCGAACGCGAGTTCGTGGAGGCGTCCCGGAGCCTGGGCGCCCGGGGCTGGTTCATCCTCTTCCGGGAGCTGCTGCCGAACCTCGTCGCACCGATCCTCGTGTACGCGACGCTGCTCATCCCCACGAACATCCTCTTCGAGGCGGGCCTCAGCTTCCTCGGCGTCGGCATCGCGCCGCCGCAGGCCTCGTGGGGCGGCATGCTCACCTCAGCGACCGAGCTGTACGCGGCCGACCCGCAGTACATGATCGTGCCGGGCGTGGCCATCTTCATCACGGTCCTGGCGTTCAACCTGCTGGGCGACGGGCTGCGCGACGCCCTCGACCCGCGCACCAAGTAAGCACGCGGCCTGCCACATCCCCAGTCGCCGCAACCATCCCTAGAGGGGGCATTCCTCCGGTGAAGTCTCGTAAAGCGACCCTTGTGATCGCCACAACCGTGGCTCTGGCGTTCGGTGCCACCGCGTGCGGTGGCGGCGACTCGAAGGCATCCGGTGGCAAGACCACCGCCGATGCCGCGCTCACCTCCGTGGTGAACAAGTCCGACAAGAAGGGGGGCACGCTCACGCTGGACATGTCCGACGTGCCCGACTCCCTCGACCCGGGCAACACCTACTACGGCTGGGTGCAGAACCTCTCGCGCCTCTACAGCCGTCCGCTCACCACCTTCAAGCCGGCCGCCGGCAAGGACGGCCTGGAGGTCGTGCCGGACCTCGCCGAGGGCCTGGGCGTGCCCAGCGACGGCGCCAAGACGTGGACGTACAAGCTCAAGAAGGGGCTCAAGTACGACGACGGCACGCCGATCACCTCGAAGGACGTCAAGTACGGCGTCGAGCGCTCCAACTTCGCGCCGGAGGCCCTGTCCAACGGTCCGACGTATTTCAAGGCCCACCTGATAGACGGCGACAAGTACCAGGGCCCGTACAAGGACAAGAACCCCAACGGGATCTCCTCCATCGAGACGCCGGACGACACCACCATCGTCTTCAAGCTGAAGGACGCCTTCGCGGACTTCGACTACCTGGCGACCTTCTCGCAGACGGCCCCCGTGCCGGCCGCGAAGGACAAGGGTGCCGCGTACGTCCAGAGCATCGTCTCCTCGGGCCCGTACAAGTTCCAGTCGTACGAGGAGGGCAAGGGCGCAACGCTGGTCCGCAACCCTCAGTGGGACCCGAAGACCGACCCGAACCGGCCCGCGCTGCCGGACAAGATCGTCGCCAAGTTCAAGATCAACCAGGTGACGATCGACAACGACCTGCTGGCCGACAACCTGACCGTCGACGTCGGCGGCACCGGTGTCGCCCCGCAGACCCAGCCCAAGGTCCTCACCGACCAGAAGCTGAAGTCGCGCACGGACAGCTCCTACGCCGGTGCGACCTCGTACATCGGTCTGAACGTCAACGTCGCGCCGTTCGACAACATCCACTGCCGCAAGGCCGTCCAGTGGGGCATCGACAAGGCGTCCGTGCAGGCCGCCGCGGGTGGCGCGCCCAAGGGTGACGTCGCCTCGACGCTGCTGCCGCCGACCGTCAACGGCTACACCAAGTTCAACGAGTACCAGACCCCCGGTGACAAGGGCGACGAGGCCAAGGCCCGGGACGAGCTCAAGCAGTGCAATCAGCCGAACGGCTTCGCCACCAGCCTGACGGCCCGTTCCGACCGCCCCTCCGAGATGGCCATGGCCACCGCGGTGCAGGCCTCGCTGAAGAAGATCGGCGTCATCGCCGACATCAAGTCCTTCCCGGCCGGTAAGTACTTCACCAACTTCGCCGGCAACCCGCAGTACGTGCACGACCACAAGCTCGGCATGCTGATGACCGCGTGGGGTGCCGACTGGCCGACCGGCTTCGGCTTCCTGGACCAGATCGTCAACGGCTCGGCCATCAAGCCGTCCGGTGGCAACAACGTCCAGGAACTGAACGACCCGGCGATCAACAAGGCCCTCAACGACGCCATCGGCAACACGGACAAGGGCGCTCGTGAGAAGGCCTGGGGCGACATCGACAAGATGGTCGCGGACAACGCCTCCGCCGTGCCGCTGATCTACCGCAAGAACCTGCTGTTCCGTCCCGAGTCGGCGACGAACGTGACGGTGACGCAGGCCTACCTCGGCATGTACGACTACCTGCTGATGGGCTCCGCCAAGTAACCGGGACCCCGTCCACCAGAAACACGAAAGGCAGGTGAAGGCGCTGGTGCCCGCCGGGTCAAGGGAGACCCCCGGCCGGGCGGGCACCGGCGCCGGACAGCTGTGGCTGCGTACCTCATTCGACGCGTTTTCGGCGCGGTGCTACTGCTGCTGATCGTCAGCGCAGTCACCTTCGCGATCTTCTTCCTGGTACCCCGGCTCGCCGGCCAGTCGGTAGACCAACTGGCAGCGCAGTACGTGGGCAAGGACGCCAACCCCTCCTCGATCGCCGCAGTGAAGAAGAACCTGGGCTTCGACCAGCCGCTGTACGCCCAGTACTGGCACTTCATCAAGGCGCTCTTCGTCGGAGCCGACTACAAGTTCGGTCCCGACGCCTCCCACTGCAGTGCGCCCTGCTTCGGCTACTCGTTCAAGACTCACGTCGAGATCTGGCCGCAGCTCACCTCGCGCATCCCGATCAGCTTCTCGCTCGCCATCGGTGCCGCGGTGATCTGGCTGATCACCGGTGTGATCACGGGTGTGGTGTCGGCGCTCAAGCGCGGCTCCTTCCTGGACCGCCTCTCCATGGGTGTCGCCCTGGCCGGCGTCTCCCTCCCCATCTTCTTCACCGGCATGCTGGCGCTGGGCCTGTTCACGGTCCAGTGGCCCATCTGGAACGGCATCGACTACGTGCCGTTCACGGACGATCCCCTCCAGTGGGCCTGGAACCTCCTGATCCCGTGGTGCAGCCTCGCCTTCCTGTACTCCGCGCTCTACGCCCGGCTCACCCGGGCCGGAATGCTGGAGACCATGAACGAGGACTACATCCGGACGGCCCGCGCCAAGGGCCTCAAGGAGAACAAGGTCATCGTCAAGCACGGTCTGCGGGCCGCGCTCACCCCGATCGTCACCATCTTCGGCATGGACTTCGGCCTCCTGATCGGCAGCGCCGTCATCACCGAGACCGTCTTCTCCCTCAAGGGGATCGGCGCGTACGCGATCGAGGGCATCCAGAACAACGACCTGCCGATCGTCATGGGCGTGACCCTGGTCGCCGCCTTCTTCATCGTTGTCTGCAATCTGCTGGTGGACCTGGTGTACGCCGCGATCGACCCCAGGGTGAGGCTCTCGTGAGCGAGGAATCCAAGGAGCAGACCGTCGGTACCGCGACGGCCACCGTCAGCGAGCCGGAGCCGGCTCGTCCGCCGGGCAGCGACGACGCGTTCCTGTCCGTACGGGACCTGCGCATCCACTTCGACACGCCCGACGGCGTGGTCAAGTCGGTCGACGGTGTCAGCTTCGACATCAAGCCCGGTGAAACCCTCGGCATCGTGGGTGAGTCGGGCTCCGGCAAGTCGGTGACCTCGCTCGGCATCATGGGCCTGCACCGCACCGCGCCCAACGTCACGATCTCCGGCGAGGTCTGGCTGGACGGCGAGGAACTGATCGGGGCCGAGGCCGACCACGTGCGGCGGCTGCGCGGCCGCAAGATGGCGATGATCTTCCAGGACCCGCTGTCCGCGATGCACCCGTACTACACGGTGGGCAAGCAGATCGTGGAGGCTTACCGGGTCCACCACGACGTCACCAAGAAGGTCGCCCGCACCCGCGCCATCGAGATGCTCGACCGAGTCGGCATCCCCGAGCCCGCCAAGCGCGTCGACGGCTACCCGCACGAGTTCTCCGGCGGTATGCGCCAGCGCGCGATGATCGCGATGTCGCTGGTGAACAACCCCGAGCTGCTCATCGCCGACGAACCCACCACCGCCCTGGACGTCACCGTCCAGGCGCAGATCCTGGACCTGATCCGGGACCTGCAGAAGGAGTTCGGCTCCGCGGTCATCATGATCACCCACGACCTGGGTGTGGTCGCCGAGATGGCCGACAAGCTCCTGGTGATGTACGGCGGCCGCTGCATCGAGCGCGGTCCGGCCGAGCAGGTCTTCTACAACCCCCAACACCCTTACACCTGGGGCCTGTTGGGGTCCATGCCGCGGATCGACCGCGAGGAGACCGACCGGCTCATCCCGGTCAAGGGCCAGCCGCCGTCCCTCATCAACGTGCCGTCCGGCTGCGCCTTCAACCCGCGCTGCCCGTACGCGGACGTGCCGAAGGACAACGTCACCCGCACCGTGCGCCCCGAGCTCACGGAGTGGGACGGCGACGGCGGCAGCGGTCACTTCTCGGCCTGCCACATGTCGCAGGAGGAGCGGACCCGTATCTGGACCGAAGAGATTGCGCCGAAGCTGTGAGTGAGAAGAAGTCAGCCGAGAAGGCGATCCCGAAGCAGCCGGAGGCCTCGCCGGAACCGCTCCTGAAGGTGGAGGGGCTGGTCAAGCACTTCCCCATCAAGAAGGGGCTGCTCGGCCGGGCGACCAGCGCGGTCAAGGCCGTCGACGGCCTCTCCTTCGACGTGCGCCCCGGGGAGACCCTCGGCGTCGTCGGTGAGTCGGGCTGCGGCAAGTCGACCATGGGGCGGCTCATCACGCGGCTGCTCGAACCGACCGGCGGCAAGGTCGAGTTCGAAGGGCAGGACATCACGCACATGTCGGCGGGGAAGATCCGCCCGCTGCGCCGTGACGTCCAGATGATCTTCCAGGACCCGTACGGTTCGCTGAACCCGCGCCACACCATCGGCGGGATCGTCTCCACCCCCTTCCGGCTCCAGGGGGTCACGCCCGAGGGCGGGGTGAAGAAGGAGGTCCAGCGGCTGATGGAGCTGGTGGGCCTCAACCCCGAGCACTACAACCGCTATCCGCACGAGTTCTCCGGCGGCCAGCGCCAGCGCATCGGCATCGCCCGTGCGCTCGCGCTCAACCCGAAGCTGGTCGTCGCGGACGAGCCGGTCTCGGCGCTCGACGTGTCGATCCAGGCGCAGGTGGTCAACCTTCTCGACGACCTCCAGCAGGAGCTCGGCCTGACGTACGTGATCATCGCGCACGACCTGTCGGTCATCCGGCACGTCTCGGACCGGATCGCGGTGATGTACCTCGGCAAGATCGTGGAGCTGGCCGACCGCAAGTCGCTGTACGCGGCGCCGATGCACCCGTACACCAAGGCGCTGATGTCCGCGGTGCCGGTGCCGGACCCCAAGCGGCGCGGCATGAAGAGCGACCGCATCCTGCTCAAGGGCGATGTCCCCTCGCCGATCTCGCCGCCGAGCGGCTGCCGGTTCCACACCCGGTGCTGGAAGGCGACGGAGATCTGCAAGACGCAGGAGCCGCCGCTCCTGGAGCTGAAGCCCGGCCAGCAGGTGGCCTGCCACCACCCGGAGAACGCTCCGGACCAGGCGCCGGGGGAGTCGGTGCCGGCGCAGGCCAGGGAGTCGATCGAGGTCGCGACGCCCGTCGAGGCGACGACCGCGGACGAGTCCGCGGAGGCCGGTGCAGAGGCCGGAACGGAGGCCGCCGAGGCCGTCGAGACCCCGGACGCGCCGAAGGCCGCGGTCGAGCCTGAGGCTTCGGACGCTCCGAAGACTTCGGACGCTCCGAAGGCCGCGGTCGAGCCTGAGGCTTCGGAGACTTCGGACGCTCCGAAGGCCGCGGTCGAGCCTGAGGCTTCGGAGACTTCGGACGCTCCGAAGGCTTCGGCCGCTTCGAAGAAGCCGGACGCTGTGGCGGCTTCGGCCGGTGAAGACGGACCGGACGACACCGTTCAGGAGTCAACCGACAAGTAAGGCATGACAGTTCGGCAAAGTCATGTTCATGCCGAAACGGGAGAGTGCAGAGTCTGCGTGTCCTTATCTCGGCACGCGTTCGAAGGGCAGACTCATGGCGCTCTCCCGTTCGGCACGTCATCCCTCCCGGCTGCTCGCCCTCGCCACCGCGGTGGCCGCCGGGTTCACCATCGCCGCCGCACCCGCCGCCTCACCGGGCGCCCCGGGTATTGGTGATCCCTACTTCCCCGATATGGGCAACGGTGGTTTCGACGCCCTGCACTACGACCTCGGGGTGAGTTACGACCCCGGTTCCGGGCGGCTGGACGGGCACACCACCCTCACCGCCCGTGCCACCCAGAACCTCTCCAGCTTCGACCTCGACCTCCAGAAGCTCACCGTCGACTCGATCCGGGTGAACGGAAAGCCCGCCGACTTCACCAGAACCCGCGACGAGATCGTCATCACCCCGCGCCACCGGCTGCGCAAGGGCGAGCGGTTCGAGGTGAGCGTCGCCTACGGCGGCGTGCCCATGCCGCTGAACGGCCCGATCGTCTTCGGCTCCGACTACGGCTGGATGAAGACCAAGGACGGCGTCTTCGTGGCCTGCGAGCCGAACGCCGCCTCCACCTGGTTCCCCTCCAGCGACCACCCCTCCGACAAGGCGACGTACGACATCCGCATCGACGCGCCGAAGGGCCTGACCGGTGTCTCCAACGGGACCCTCGTCGACTCCCATGACCGCGGCGGCCGTTCGTACTTCCACTGGCGCGAGACCAAGCCGATGGCGACCTATCTGGCCACCGCCTCCATAGGCAAGTTCGACGTGAAGACGGGCCGGACGCCCGGGGGCACGCCCATCTACGTCGCCATCGACCCCGTGCTCGCCCACCAGAACACGGTCGACGTCTACGCGGTGACGGCGGAGGCCACCGACTACTGGTCCAAGCTCTTCGGTCCGTATCCGTTCGAGGAGACCGGCGCGGTCGTCGACGACATGCCGGAAGCCGGGTTCTCGCTGGAGACCCAGACCAAGCCGAGCTATTCGGCGGTGCGGTCCGAGTCGACCATCGTCCACGAGCTCGCCCACCAGTGGTTCGGCGACGACGTCTCGGTCCACCGGTGGAAGGACATCTGGCTCAACGAGGGCTTCGCGACCTACGCCCAGTGGCTGTGGGCCGAGCACCGCGGCACCAGGTCGGCGCACGACTCCTTCCTCGCCACCTACAACTCGATCGCGGCCACCTCCGACTTCTGGAAGATCGAGGTGGCCGACCCGAAGCGGGACACGATGTTCTCCCAGGCGGTCTACCAGCGCGGCGCGATGATGCTCCAGGCGCTCCGCGAACGCATCGGCGACCAGGCCTTCTTCAAGCTCCTGCCGGCCTGGACCAAGCTGCACGGCTACGGCAACGCCTCCACCGACGACTTCGTGCGGCTGGCCGAGCACGTCTCGGGCCAGTCGCTCGGCGATCTGTTCCAGAAGTGGATCCACGACACGGGCAAGCCCGCGCTCTGAGCCCGGCGTGTGCATGACCGAGCCCCGCCATGCGTAAAAATGGCGGGTGCTCCACGAACTGTTCAGTCCCTCCGTCCAGCATTGGCTCGACCTCGTCGGAATCTTCGTCTTCGCCATTTCGGGCGCCCTGCTCGCCGTGCGCAAGAACTTCGACGTGTTCGGCATCGCGGTGCTCGCCGAGGTCACCGCGCTGGGCGGGGGGCTGTTCCGCGACATCGTCATCGGCGCCGTCCCGCCGGCCGCCTTCAATGATCTCGGGTACTTCGTCTGCCCGCTGCTCGCCACCGCCCTCGTCTTCTTCCTGCACCCCGAGGTCGAACGCACCCAGAACGCGGTCAACGTCTTCGACGCCGCGGGCCTCGGCCTGTTCTGCGTGACGGGCACGATCAAGGCGTACGACTACGGCCTCGGGCTCACCTCGTCGGCGGTGCTGGGTCTGGCGACGGCGGTGGGCGGCGGCGTGCTGCGCGACGTCCTCGCCAACGAGGTCCCCTCGCTGCTGCGCTGGGACCGCGATCTGTACGCGGTGCCCGCGATCGTCGGCGCCACGATGGTGGTCCTGTTCATCCGCTTCGACGTGCTGAACGCCGGGACCAGCGGAGTCGCGGTGGTCACGGCGTTCCTGCTGAGGATCGCCGCGCTCAAGTACCACTGGCGGGCGCCGAGAGCCTGGCACCGGCGGAGCTCGACGCTGGAGGAGTCGTAGGGGCTGCCCGACACCCGGGCTCGCAAAAAGCTACCGCTCAGTAATTTATCGGTGTACGGTGCTGCGCATGGCACAGGCATCGTCACCAGTACTCCCCGCCGCGATCGGGGACAGCGAGTTCGACCGCGACACCGCCGTCACCCTGCGCGAGGCGGGGGTCTACGACGCGGAGCTCTCGGCCGGCTGGACCATCATCCACGCCGTCAACGGCGGCTATCTCCTCGCACTGCTCGGCCGCGCCCTCGGCGACGCCCTGCCGCATCCGGACCCGTTCACGGTCTCCGCGCACTACCTCACGCCGTCGGTGCCGGGGCCCGCCGTCATCCGTACCGAGGTGGTGCGCGCCGGCCGCACCCTCTCCACCGGGCAGGCCTCGCTCTTCCAGCGCGACGAGAACGGCGCGGAGGTCGAACGCATCCGGGTGCTCGCCTCGTACGGGGACCTGGACGCGCTCCCCGACGACGTGCGCACCACGGCGAAGCCCCCCGCGATGCCGCCGCTCTCGCACTGCATCGGCGCGACGGACGCCCCCGACGGCAGCCGGCCGCCGATCCCCGGCAGCTCCGCGATCACCGACCGCCTCATGCTCAAGCTCGACCCGACGACGCTCGGCTGGGCGGTGGGCGCGCCGTCCGGGAAGGGCGAGATGCGCGGGTGGTTCGGGCTCGCGGACGGCCGCGACGCCGATCCGCTCTCGCTGCTGCTCACGGTGGACGCGCTGCCGCCGACCTCCTTCGAGCTCGGGCTGCAGGGCTGGACGCCCACGGTCGAACTGACCACTCACATCCGGTGCCGGCCGGCACCGGGCCCGCTGCGGGTGTCCATCACGACGCGGAACCTGGCAGGCGGCTTCCTGGAGGAGGACGCCGAAGTCTGGGACACCGCAGACCGCCTGGTGGCCCAGTCCCGCCAACTGGCGCGGGCGCCCCGGGGCTGACGGGGAACTCGGGGCGGGCGAAGATCTCCGCTCGGGCATCCTGGGGCCGTGAAATCCGACCGGCTGCTCTCGATCCTCCTCCTGCTCCAGACCCGCGGCCTCGTCCCCGCCACCGAACTCGCCGACCGCCTCGACGTCTCCGTACGGACCGTCTACCGCGACATCGAGGCGCTCTCGGCCTCCGGCGTCCCCGTCTACACCGAGCGCGGCCGCCACGGCGGCGTCGCCCTCCTCCCCGGCTACCGCACGGACGTCACCGGGCTCACCGCGGACGAGTCCCGCGCCCTGTTCGTCCTGGCCGCCCAGGGCGCGCACACCGCCCTGGGGCTCGACGACGCGCTCGGCTCGGCCCTGCGCAAGGTCATGGCCGCGCTGCCCGAACCGCATCGCCCCGCCGCGGAGTTGACCAGCCGTCGCATCCTCGTCGACCCCGAGCGATGGATGCGTACGGCCGCCCCCGCGGTCGACCTCGACGTGCTCAACACCGCCGTCTTCGCCGACCGCCGCCTGCGGCTGCGCTACCGGCACAGCGGGGCGAAGACGCCCAACACGTACACCGTCGACCCGTACGGACTCGTCGTGAAGGCCGGTGTCTGGTACCTCGTCGCCGACCACCGCGGCGCGCCCCGGCTGTTCCGCGCCGAGCGGGTCCGGTCCGCCACGCTGACCGACGAGCCGGTGCGGCGCAGGCGCGGGGCCGAACTCGTTGATGTGTGGGAGCAGTTGCGCCGCCAGGTCGAGCGGCGCCCCGCGGAGGTCCTGGTGCGCGCCCGGGTGCGCGACGACCGCCTCGACATGTTCGTACGCCTCCATGGCGCGCAGCTGACCGCCCGGCCCGAGCCGGATGCGGCGGGGGAGTGGGCCACCGTGGAGCTCGCGGTCACCGAACTGCGCGCCGTTCGCCAGCTGTTGAGCTTCGGCGAGAGCCTTGAGGTCCTTGAGCCGCCCGCCGCCCGGAAGGTCATGGCCGAGGCGGCCGCCGAACTGGTCCGGCTGTACGCCGCCGGCCCGGGGGTCACGCCTTAGTCGTCACCCCTTAGTCCAGCCAGTGGCGGCGGCCCAGCGCGACCAGGCGGAGCTGCGCGCGGGCTGTGGTGAGGACGGCCTCTTCATGGCCTTCCTCGTTGCCTTCCAGCAGGGCCGACGCCGTCATCACCATGTGGTCGACGTAGACCCCGGCCAGCATGCGCAGGTCCGCCCGCGTCCAGCCCGCCGACTCCGGGTCCGTGCCGAGCGCCTCGGCCACCTCGTCCGCGAAGCGCCGCAGCTGTACGCCGATGGCCTCGCGGACCGGGGCCACCCCGCCGTGCCGCTCACGGGCGATGAAGCGGACGTGCGCCGGGTGCGTGCGCACATGGGCGCCGATCAAGGCGACCGCCCGGTCGATGCGTTCCTCGCCCGAGCCGGTCGTGACGATCACCGCGCGGATCGTGTCGTGCAGACTGCCGAGCGCGGCGTCGACCAGCGCGACCCCGAGGTCGGCCGTGTCCTTGAAGTGCCGGTAGAACGCGGCCGGCGCCACCCCCACGGCCCGGGTGACCTCGCGCAGTCCGAGGCTGCTCAGACTCTGGTGTTCCAGGAGCTGGAGCGCCGAGTCCATGAGGGCCTGCCGGGTCTTCTGCTTCTGGGCCTGCCGGATTCCGAGAGTGTGGCTCATACCACTCAGTAAACATCTGTTCGCTGAACTTGGGAAGACTAGACTGCGTAGTCAGTGAACAGTCGTACTCCGAAAGCCGGTTGACCCGGCGGTCGGACCAATGGGAAAGGAACGTCATGCTTTTCCTCGTCGCAGCCCTCCTCCTCCTGGGGGTCGTGCTGGGCTCAGCGGCGCACCTCCCGGTGGCGGTCACCCTTGCCGTCGGCGGCGCCATCGTCCTCTGGCTCCTGATCTTCGCCGCCCGTGAGCGCTTCTCTAACCGGAAGGCCTGACCATGGAACTCGCAGTGATCCGCCGCCGCACCCGGGACCGTGACGCCGACGGGATGGCCGTCGCGGCCTTCGTCCTCGGCCTGCTCGGCCTGCTCGTGATGAACATCGTCCTCGGCCCCATCGCCATCGTGCTCGCCTCGCTCTCCCTGTACTACGGGACCAAGCGCCGCGGGCGCGCCCTGCTGGGCCTCGCGCTCGGCGTCGCCGATCTCGCCGTGCTCCTCGCGCTGGTCATGGCCGACCACACCGTCTCCTGGGGCCTCAACGGCTGAACCCTCAGTTCGGTCGCTGGCCGGAACTGCGGCACGGCCCGCCCGCCACGGCTCGTAGAATCGGGCCCACCATGGCTTACCTCGACCACGCCGCTACCACCCCGATGCTCCCGGAGGCGGTCCGGGCGATGACCGCCCAGCTGACCGCCACCGGCAACGCGTCCTCGCTGCACGCCGCCGGACGGCGGGCCCGCCGCACCGCCGAGGAGGCCCGTGAGGAGCTCGCCGAGTCCCTCGGCGCCCGACCCAGCGAGGTCGTCTTCACGGCCGGCGGGACCGAGGCCGACAACCTCGCCGTCAAGGGCCTGTACTGGGCCCGCCGCGCCGCCGACCCGCGCCGCGTCCGCGTGCTCGCCAGCCCCGTCGAGCACCACGCCGTGCTCGACGCGGTGCACTGGCTCGGCGAGCACGAGGGCGCGAGGGTCGAGTACCTTCCCGTCGACCCGTACGGCAGGGTCCACCCCGAGGCGCTGCGTGAAGCCATCGAGCGCAACCCCGACGATGTCGCGCTGACCACCGTCATGTGGGCCAACAACGAGATCGGCACGATCATGCCGGTGGCCGAACTGGCCGCGGTGGCGCGGGAGTTCGGCGTCCCGCTGCACGCCGACGCCGTGCAGGCCTTCGGTCAGCTCGACGTCGACTTCGCCGCCTCCGGGCTCGCCGCGATGACCGTCTCCGGCCACAAGATCGGCGGCCCGTACGGCATCGGCGCGCTGCTCCTCGGCCGTGAGTACACCCCCGTACCCGTGCTGCACGGCGGCGGTCAGGAGCGGCACGTGCGCTCCGGCACCCTCGACGTCCCCGCCATCGCCGCGTTCGCGGTCGCCGGCCGGCTCGCCGCCGAACGGCGCGGCGCCTTCGCCCGCGACATCGGCGCACTGCGCGACCGGCTCGTTGCGGCCGTGCACAAGGCCGTGCCCGACGCGATCCTCGGTGGCGACCCGAACCCGGCGGGCCGGCTGCCCGCCAACGCCCACTTCACCTTCCCCGGCTGCGAAGGCGACTCCCTCCTCCTGCTGCTCGACGCGCAGGGCATCGAATGCTCCACCGGCTCGGCCTGCACCGCGGGCGTCGCCCAGCCCAGCCACGTCCTGCTCGCCACCGGAACCGACCCCGACCTGGCCCGCGGCACCCTGCGCTTCTCGCTCGGCCACACCTCCACCGAAGCCGACATCGAAGCGGTCGCCGCAGCGATCGGCCCCGCCGTCGAACGCGCCCGCACCGCAGGCCTGGTCTGAGCGGACCTCAGCCGGCGGCCCGCAGTCGGTCGTCAGCCGGTCCCAGTCGGTCCGCAAGTCCGTAGGTCGCGGCTCGCAAACCCGAACCTCCGGTCGGCAAGCCCGCCGCGGGCAGCCCGCATGTCCGCAATCTGGTGGTGGGCATGCCGCAGCTGGCGCAGCCCGCAAGCCCGGGTACCCGCAGTCCGCAAGCCGTGTGCCCGCAGTCCACAGGCTCGCAGTCCGCGGCCCCCGCCCGCGCGGCCGTCAGTCCGGGGTCGGCCGGTCAGGGGGTCGCGTGGGCCGCTCCGACCAGGCGCAGGTAGCGGTCCCAGTCCCAGTGCGGACCCGGGTCGGTGTGATCGGTCCCGGGCACCTCCGCGTGCCCGATGATGTGGGTCCGGTCCACGGCCATGCGGTAGCGGGCGCATATCGCTGCCGTGAGCCGCGCCGAGGACGCGTACATGGCGTCCGTGAAGGACGACGCCTCGTCCACGAACCCCTCGTGCTCTATGCCGACACTGCGCTCGTTGTACTTCCGGTTGCCCGCGTGGAAGGCCACGTCAAGCTCGCGGACGGTCTGCGCCAGGTGCCCGTCCTTACGCACCACATAGTGCGCCGCCGCCCCGTGATCCGGGTCCTGGAACACCTGAAGGGCGGTCTGATAATTGCCCTGCACGACATGGATCACCACCCGGTCGACGGCGAAGTCGTCCGGCCGGTTCGCCCGCCGCCAGTTCGCCGACGCGGCCGCCACCCAGTCGGCGCCCGCGTAGTCCACGGCGCCGGCCTTGCGGGGCCGTTGCGGCCGTGCCGCCGGCGCGTTCAGGTAGCCGATCGTCCCGATCGCCACCACCCCGCCGCCGATCAGTAACCCCCTGCGACTCACCGCCATCCGCCCCGCCCCCGTCGCTCCCCGTACCGCTCCCCTTGAAGCCCCTCACGATGACAACGGATACTCCCGCGCCCGCGGTTCCCGATGCCACGTACCCTGGTGAAGCTATGACTGAGACCTCGCCTTCCCCGATGACGCAGCCGACGACCCCCCAGCGCCCGCTCAAGGTGCTCGCCGCCATGTCCGGCGGCGTGGACTCCGCCGTCGCCGCCGCCCGCGCCGCCGAGGCGGGGCACGACGTCACCGGTGTGCACCTGGCGCTCTCCGCCAACCCGCAGTCCTTCCGCACCGGAGCCCGCGGCTGCTGCACCATCGAGGACTCCCGCGACGCCCGCCGCGCCGCGGACGTCATCGGCATCCCCTTCTACGTCTGGGACCTGGCGGAGCGCTTCCGCGAGGACGTCGTGGAGGACTTCATCGCCGAGTACGAGGCGGGCCGCACCCCGAACCCGTGCCTGCGCTGCAACGAGAAGATCAAGTTCGCGGCGCTGCTCGACAAGGCCCTCGCGCTCGGCTTCGACGCGGTGTGCACGGGCCACTACGCCACCGTCGTCCTGAACGAGGACGGCAGCCGCGAACTGCACCGCGCCTCCGACATGGCCAAGGACCAGTCGTACGTGCTCGGCGTCCTGGACGAGCGCCAGCTCGCCCACGCGATGTTCCCGCTCGGTGACACCCTCACCACCAAGGACGAGATCCGCGCCGAGGCCGAGCGCCGGGGCCTGGCCGTCGCCAAGAAGCCCGACAGCCACGACATCTGCTTCATCGCCGACGGCGACACCCAGGGCTTCCTCGCCGACCGCCTGGGCAAGGCGGAGGGCGACATCGTCGACGAGTCCGGTGCGCGGATCGGCAGCCACGAGGGCGCCTTCGGCTTCACCATCGGCCAGCGCAAGGGCCTGCGCATCGGTCACCCGGCGCCCGACGGCAAGCCCCGCTACGTCCTCGACATCTCGCCGGTCAACAACACGGTGACGGTCGGCCCCGTCGAGGCCCTCGACGTCACCGCCCTCGGCGCGATCAAGCCCCGCTGGTGCGGCACGGCCCCGGCCGGCCCCGGCACGTACACTGCGCAGCTGCGCGCCCACGGCGGCGAGACCGAGGTCACCGCCGAGCTGATCGACGGCGAACTCCAGGTGCGCTTCGCCGAGCCGGTCCGCGGCGTGGCTCCCGGCCAGGCGATCGTGCTGTACGACGGCACGCGCGTGGTGGGCTCGGCGACGATCGCGACGACGCGGCGGGCCGCGGCAGCGGTCTAGCCGCGACCGTCAGGACGGCGACTGTTCGGAGATCTCCGGCGGTCGCTCACTCATGGGCGCCCTGGCGCGCGCCACCTTCCCAACTGGCCACGTCCCAACCAGTCATGTCTCAACTGGTCGTGTTCACAACGGAGTTCGCGCTGCCCTGATGTGCGCGGTGGGTCACCGCTGTATGGGGAGGTCTTCGGCCTTCGGCGGACCGGACAAGGAAACAAAAAAAGGGAAAGGGGAGTACCCGCTCCTTTCCACTCTCAACATATAGCGCACGGGGGGCCTTGCGGCAAGGCCCCCCACCTGCCGCAGAATCATCGGCCGAGGCCACAACCTGCGGAAATGGGGGAGTTCGCGACATGCGTGTGCTGTTGTCTACGTTCAGGTCGCGGGACGACGCCGAGCCGCGGGTGGACCGACACATGTGGGTGTGACCCACGACCGCGTAGCCGAACCCGGGCCGGTGCGTGTGGTTGCGATCCCTATGTGATCCCCGCGCCGGGCCCAGGGCACATGTGGGCGCGACCCACGTCGGCGTCGCCAACACGGGCCCGCCCATGTGCCCATGACCCACTTGTCGCGTGCCGTGGCCGTACCCGGCCGCACATCGGAGCTGATGCCGTGAACCCCCTGACCACCAGCGCGTTCGACCTTCCCGAACGCCTCTCGCCCAAAGCCGACCCCGCGCTGATCGCCGCCGACGACCAGCACCTCGCGACCGTCGCGCAGTGCCTGGAGCAGACGATCGCCGAACTGTCCGACCGCCTCGACGCCGAACTCAAGGCGCCCGGCGGCGTCGGCCGCCAAGGGATGGACCGGGACATGGAGGTCCACCGGCTGACGTCCCGGCTGCGCGCACTGCGCCGCTTCGGTCTGGACCTGTGCCTCGGGCGCATGGTCGGCGCGGACGACCCCGAGCCCGTGTACGTCGGACGGTTCGGCCTGACGGACAGCACCGGCCACAGGCTGCTCCTCGACTGGCGCTCACCCGCGGCCGAGCCGTTCTTCGGGGCCACCCATGCCAATCCGATGGGTCTGGCGAGCCGACGCAGGTACCGCTGGACCCGCGGCCGGGTCAGCGACTACTGGGACGAGGTGTTCACCGCGGACGGGTTCGCCGGGCACGCCGCGCTCGACGACCAGTCCGCCTTCATCGCAAGCCTGGGCAGCGACCGGTCGCCCCGGATGCGCGACGTGCTCGGCACCATCCAGGCCGACCAGGACGCTGTCATCCGCGCCGGATCGCGCGGCGCCCTCGTCGTCGACGGCGGTCCGGGCACCGGCAAGACCGTCGTCGCACTGCACCGCTCCGCCTACCTCCTCCACTCCGACCCGCGCCTCGGTCACCGACGCGGCGGCGTGCTGTTCGTCGGACCGCACCAGCCCTACCTGGCGTACGTATCCGACGTCCTGCCCAGCCTCGGCGAGGAGGGCGTACAGACCTGCACCCTGCGGGACCTTGTCGCCGAGGGGGCCGCGGCGGCGATCGAGGCCGACCCGGAGGTGGCCCGCCTGAAGTCCTCCGCGGACCTGGTGAAGGCGGTCGAGACGGCCGTCCGGTTCTACGAGGAGCCGCCCACCGAGGGGATGACGGTCACGACGCCCTGGTCCGACATCCACCTGGGCGCCGACGACTGGGCCGTGGCGTTCGACTCGGCGCCCGGTACCCCGCACAACGAGGCTCGCGACCAGATCCTGGAGGAGCTGGTGACGATCCTGATGGACAAGCACGACGGCGACGCTCCGGACGACCAACTGCGCACGTCACTGCGGCACAACAGGGAGCTGCTCACGGCCTTCGGCAGCGCGTGGCCGCTGCTCGAAGCGGCCGACCTCGTCGGCGACCTGTGGTCGGTGCCCGCCTATCTGCGGATGTGCGCTCCCTGGCTCGGCCCCGACGACGTGCGCAGGTTGCGGCGCGCCGACGCCCACGCCTGGACGGTGTCCGACCTGCCGCTCCTGGACGCGGCACGGCAGCGGCTCGGTGACCCGGAGGCCTCCCGGCGCAGGCGCCGCAACGAGGCCGCCGTCGCCGCCGAACGCGCGCGCCGGGCCGACGTCATCTCCGACCTGCTCCAGAACGTCGAGATCGACGAGAGCGAGGGCGCGCTGGGGATGCTGCGCGGGCGCGACCTTCAGGACACCCTGATCGACGAGAGCGGACTGTCCGGCGCCGAACCGGACCTGCTCGCGGGCCCGTTCGCGCACATCGTCGTGGACGAGGCGCAGGAACTGACCGACGCGGAGTGGCAGATGCTGCTGCTGCGGTGCCCGTCAAGGAGCTTCACCATCGTCGGGGACCGCGCCCAGGCCCGGCACGGGTTCACGGAGTCGTGGCAGGAACGCCTTGAGCGGGTCGGCCTCGACCGGATCGGCGTGGCCTCACTGAGCGTCAACTACCGTACGCCGCAAGAGATCATGGCGGAGGCCGAGCCGGTCATCCGGGCCGTGCTCCCGGACGCCAACGTGCCGACCTCCATCCGCGGCGGCGGCCTCCCCGTCGTCCATGGATCAGCGGCCGATCTCCACTCGGTCCTCGACACCTGGCTCGGCGCACACGCCGACGGGATCGCCTGCGTCATCGGCGATCCCGCGTTCCGTGCGACGCCCCGCGTCCGGTCGCTGTCCCCGCAACTGGCCAAGGGGCTCGAATTCGACCTGGTCGTCCTCGTCGACCCGCAGTCGTTCGGCGAGGGCATCGAAGGAGCCGTCGACCGCTATGTCGCGATGACCCGGGCGACCCGCCAACTCGTCATCCTGACAAGTGAGGGGAACCGGACAAGCTAGCCGACCGTTTCCACGTCGTAGAAACAGAGGTGGTCCTTGATCTCGGCCACATCCGGCTTGGGGTCGGGGTAGTACCAGACGAGGTCGGGGGCGTCCGGCAGCGACCAGTAGGAGGCCGTGCCCTTGAACGGGCAGTAGGTGTGGGTGTCCGAGGGAGTCAGCAGGTCGGTGCGTACGTCCTCGGGCGGAAGGTAGTAGCGGACCGGGAGCCCCGTCTCGCGCAGCAGCAGCGGACGCCGGCTCTCGGCGAGCACCTGCCCGTCGCGTACGACCCGTACGTGCTCGGTGCCCTGTTCCACGGTGATGCGATGTCCTGTCGTCATATGAGGTGCAGCGCTCGCCGGGCCGCGCTTCTTCCCTCGTTACTGTGGGCGGGTGAACATTTGCGTCTTCCTCTCCGCGGCCGATCTTGACGAGCGCTACACCCGCCCCGCGCGCGAGTTCGCCGAACTGCTCGGCAAGGGCGGGCACACCCTGGTGTGGGGCGGCTCCGAGAGCGGCCTCATGAAGGTTGTCGCCGACGGAGTGCAAGAGGCGGGCGGCCGCCTCGTCGGGGTCTCCGTCGACTTCTTGGCGGCCAAGGCCCGCGAGAACGCCGACGAGATGGTCATCGCCGGCGACCTGGCCGAGCGCAAGGCGCTCCT
Organism: Streptomyces sp. NBC_01431; assembly: GCF_036231355.1. NCBI lineage: Bacteria > Bacillati > Actinomycetota > Actinomycetes > Kitasatosporales > Streptomycetaceae > Streptomyces > Streptomyces sp. NBC_01431. The sequence continues at coordinate 2,557,332 of NZ_CP109496.1, read as the reverse complement.
GCTCGCCAAGTCGGACGCCGTAGTGATCATGGTGGGCGGGACCGGCACCCTTGACGAGGCCACCGAGATCCTTGAACTGAAGAAGCACGGCAAGACCACCAAGCCGGTCGTCCTGCTGAACACGGCGGGCTTCTACGACGGCCTCAAGCAGCAGTTCCACCGCATGGAGCAAGAGGGCTTTCTGCCCGTTCCGCTCACCGACCTGGTGTTCTTCGCCGAGGACGGCGTGGCGGCGCTGGCCTATCTGGAGGAGTCCCTCGGCATCCAGTAGGCCGTGCGAGCATGGCGGGCATGGCTACTCATCTGATCACCGGGGCCGGTTCCGGCATCGGCGCGGCCGTCGCGCGCCGGCTGCACGAGCGCGGTGACGAGCTCATCCTGCTCGCGCGCGACGCCGGACGCGCCAAGGAGCTCGCGGCCCGTTACCCCGGCGCCCGCACCCTCGTCGGCGACCTCGCCGACCCCGACCGCCTGTCCTGGGCCTTCGACAAGCAGCCCATGCCGGACCACCTCGACTCGCTGCTGCACATCGCGGGCATCGTGGACCTCGGCCCGGTCGGTGAGCTGCGCCCCAAGACCTGGCACCAGCAGCTCAACGTCAACCTGATCGCGCCCGCCGAGATCACCCGTCACATGCTGCCCCAACTGCGGGCCTCGCGCGGCCACGTGGTCTTCGTGAACTCCGGCGCCGGCCTCAACGCCCATGCGGAATGGGGTGCGTATGCCGCGTCCAAGCACGGTCTCAAGGCGCTCGCCGACTCGCTGCGCCACGAGGAACACGCCGCCGGCGTCCGGGTGACCTCGGTCTACCCGGGCCGCACCGCGAGCCCGATGCAGGCCAAGGTGCACTCGCAGGAGGGCAAGGAGTACGACCCGGCGAAGTTCATCGACCCCGAGTCGGTGGCCACCACCATCGTCATGGCGATCGACCTGCCGGCCGACGCCGAGGTCAACGACCTCACCGTGCGCCCCGGCAAGTAGCCGCCCCGGCCGGGCCCCGCGCCCGGTTGCGTACGCTTCCGGGGTGAGCGAACAGAGCATTTTCCCCTGGGGTCCCGCCACCGGGGTCGGTTCCATGCCGGGCGGCGACGCCCGGGAGGCCGCGAAGACCGTCACCGGCTCGCTGATCGGCGCCGACGGGGCGGCCGGCGACTTCCCCCACCTCGCCGAGCTGCCCGCGCGGGGGCCCGGCGCCGACATGATCGGCCGGACCATCGGCCTGCTCGTCGAGATGTACGGACACGTGGAGCCCAGCGGCTGGCGGGTCAGCGACCGGCCCGGCCGCGACACCCGCCGGGCCAGGTCCTGGCTCGGCGAGGACCTGGACGCCCTGGAGGAGTTCGCCCAGGGCTACACCGGGCCGCTGAAGGTGCAGGCCGTCGGGCCCTGGACGCTGGCCGCCGCCCTGGAACTCAGGAGCGGCGAGCTCTCCCTCGGCGACCCCGGGGCCTGCCGCGACCTCGCCGGTTCTCTCGCCGAGGGCCTGCGCGACCATCTCGCCGACGTACGCCGCCGGGTGCCCGGAGCCCGCATCGTGCTCCAGCTGGACGAGCCCTCGCTGACCGCGGTGCTGCGCGGGCAGATCCGTACCGCCAGCGGATACCGCACCCACCGGGCCGTCGACCGCCAGGTCGTGGAGGCCGCGCTCAGGGATGTCGTGGCCGTGCACGACGGACCCGTCGTCGTCCACTCCTGCGCCCCCGACGTACCGTTCGCGCTGCTGCGCAGAGCTGGCGCGGCCGGGGTTTCGTTCGATTTCTCCCTACTCACCGAGCGTGACGACGAGCAGCTCGGTGAAGCTGCCGAGAGCGGCACCAAGCTCTTCGCCGGAGTCGTGCCCACCACCGACGGCCCATTGTCAGACCCTGCCGGTAGCGTCATGGGAGTCAGGACGCTGTGGCGCAGGCTGGGGCTGAATCCGGGGACTCTGGGCGAGTCCGTGGTGATCACCCCGTCCTGCGGTCTCGCGGGTGCTTCCCCGGCCTACGCACGGGCGGCGCTCGCCCACTGCGTCCGGGCGGCGAGATCGCTCGCGGACAACCCTGAGTGACGGGGAAGACGGGAAACGGGAGGACATGACGGTGGCTGCCGAACAGAACGCAGCGGTGCCCGCACAGGCACGGGAGAAGCACGGGCTCCTCGCCGAGCAGGTCGAGGAGCACCGCTTCCGGTACTACGTGAAGGACCAACCGGTCATCAGCGACGGTGACTTCGACAAGTTGCTGCGCTCGCTGGAGGCCCTGGAGGACGAGTACCCCGAGCTGCGCACGCCCGACTCGCCCACCCAGAAGGTCGCGGGCGCCTACGAGACCGACTTCGCCTCGGTCCAGCACCGCGAGCGGATGCTGTCCCTGGACAACGCCTTCGACGACGGGGAACTGGCGGCCTGGTCCGAGCGGATCGCCAAGGACGTCGGCACCGCCGACTACCACTACCTGTGCGAGCTGAAGGTCGACGGCCTCGCCGTGAACCTGACGTACGAGCACGGCAGGCTGACCCGCGCGGCCACCCGCGGCGACGGCCGCACCGGCGAGGACATCACGCCCAACGTGCGCACCATCGCCGACATTCCGGGCCGCCTCAAGGGCGACCGCATCCCGGCCCTCGTAGAGATCCGCGGCGAGGTCTACTTCCCCATGGAGGCCTTCGAAGGTCTCAACGCACGACTGGTCGAAGCGGGCGACAAGCCGTTCGCCAACCCGCGCAACGCGGCCGCCGGTTCACTGCGCCAGAAGGACCCCAAGGTCACCGCGACCCGCCCGCTGCACATGGTGGTGCACGGCATCGGCGCCCGCGAGGGCTTCGACATCGACCGCCTTTCGCAGGCGTACGGACTGCTGCGCGAGTGGGGACTGCCGACCGCCGAGCACAACAAGGTGGTCAACTCCCTCGAAGAAGTGCGGGAGTTCATCGCGTACATGGGCGAGAACCGCCACTCGGTGGTGGAGCACGAGATCGACGGCGTCGTCGTCAAGCTGGACGAGATCCCGCTCCAGGGCCGCCTCGGCTCCACCGCGCGCGCCCCGCGCTGGGCGATCGCCTGGAAGTACGCGCCCGAAGAGGTCAACACCAAACTCGTCAACATCCGCGTGGGCGTGGGCCGCACCGGCCGCGTCACCCCCTACGCACAGGTCGAGCCGGTCACCGTCGCCGGCTCCGAGGTCGAGTTCGCCACGCTCCACAACCAGGACGTGGTGAAGGCCAAGGGCGTCCTCATTGGCGACACCGTGGTGCTGAGGAAGGCCGGAGACGTCATCCCGGAGATCCTCGGCCCCGTAGCCGACCTGCGGGACGGCAGCGAGTACCCCTTCGAGATGCCCGCCGAGTGCCCGGAATGCGGGACCGCTCTGCGTCCGATGAAGGAGGGCGACATCGACCTCCGCTGCCCCAACGCCCAGTCCTGCCCCGCCCAGTTGCGCGAGCGCCTCTTCTACCTCGCGGGACGCAAGAGCCTCGACATCGAGAACTTCGGATACGTCGCGGCAGCCGCCCTCACCAAGCCGCTGGAGCCCTCCGCGCCGCCGCTGCTCGACGAGGGCGACCTCTTCGACCTCACCATGGAACAGCTCCTGCCCATCAGGGCGTACGTCCTCGATCAGGACAGCGGGCTGCCCAAGCGCGATCCCAAGACGGGCGAGGAGAAGACCGCTCTGGTCTTCGCCAACATGAACGGCGAGCCGCGCAAGAACGCCGTTTCCATGCTGGAGAACATCGCGGCGGCCAAGGAGCGCCCGCTCGCGCGCATCCTCACCGGACTCTCCATCCGCCACGTCGGCCCGGTCGCGGCCGAGGCGCTGGCCCGCGAGTTCCGCTCCATCGACCGCATTGAACAGGCCAGTGAAGAGGAACTCGCCGCGGTGGAAGGCGTCGGCGGAATCATCGCGGCCTCCCTCAAGCAGTGGTTCGGCGAGGAGTGGCACCAGGAGATCCTGCGCAAGTGGAAGGCCGCGGGCGTCCGCATGGAGGACGAGAGCACCGGCGAGGACGAGGGACCGCGTCCGCTGGAGGGCCTCACGGTCGTGGTGACCGGAACTCTTGAGCGCCACACCAGAGATGGCGCGAAAGAGGCCCTACAGAGCAGGGGCGCCAAAGTCACCGGTTCCGTTTCCAAGAAGACATCGTTCGTTGTCGTCGGCGACAGCCCTGGTTCGAAATACGACAAGGCGATGCAGCTGAAGGTTCCGGTTCTGGACGAGGACGGTTTCGCGATTCTGCTGGAACAAGGGCCCGACGCGGCAAGAGAAGCCGCGATGCCCACCGCCCAAGAGGGGGAATGAGACACAAAGGAGGGTAGTAACAGGGGGCCTGGAGGCTGCACGGAGTCACCCGTTCGGCGCATAGCAGACCGATGTGGGTGGCTGGGTCGCATTCGGGCAAGAGCTGTAGACCGCTGCCCGGCAGAGCCTTCTGCGGCCTACTGTTGGGATGTGCGCCTGTCGTGCACGACTGATGGCCCCTGCTGGTCGAGATGTTGGGGAAGGCACGCAGCCGTGGTGGCATGACATCGGGGCCATCGCGTGCACGGGCACTGCCGGCTGTGAGAGGGACGGGAATGAAACCGACCGAGAGCACCGCCCCGGCCGTGAGGCTGCGCGGGTTCACGGGCTTTTCGTCCAGGCTGACGGCCGTCGTCACCGGCCTCGCGGGCGTAGTCCTCGCCACCGGCCTCTACCGGGCCATACAGGAAGGCGGCACCCTGTTCCCGAGCGGGACCACGGGCTGGTCGCTGGCCGTCCTCACCGGCATGATCGTGGGCCACCTGGTGGCGCTCGGCCGGGAGCGCTGGTGGGGCGGCACCGGCTCCGGAGCCGCCCTCACCATCGCCGTGCTGCTGCTGTACGGCTGGCTGCCGGCCGCGCTGGTCAGCCTGGCGGTGGTGGTCCTGGTGGGTGCAGCGCGCCGCAACCGCTGGCGTCAGGGCCTGCTGCACGGCGCCGTGGACGTCCTGGGCATAGGAGCCGCGGGCCTTGTGCTGGCCGCGTTCGGCGTCCTGCCGTCGGTCGCGCACCCCTGGTGGCCCACCCAATGGAGCATCACCACCGTGCCCGAAGTCGTACTTGCGGCCGGGACCTATCTGTTCATCACCAGGATGATGCTCTGGTGCGCGCTGGCCCCCCGCGGCGGCGGGCTGCCCACGGTCGCCCGCACGGCCCTGCTCAGGCAGGGGCTCGTGGCCGTCGCGCTGCTCGGGATCGCCCCGCTGATCTGCGTCGTCGCCATGTCGGTGCCCGTGCTGCTGCCGCTGTTCGCGGTGCCGCTCGTCGCCCTCGACTCGACGCTGTGGATCGCCCGCGCCCGCGCCGAGGAGCAGCTGCGCGACCCGCTCACCGGTCTCCCCAACCGCCAGTGGCTCCTGGAACGCACCTGGACGGCCCTGGAGGAGGCGGAGAGCGGCGGCACCCGTTCCGCGCTCGTCCTGATAGACCTCGACCGCTTCCGCTCGGTCAACGACACCCTCGGACACCTCGCCGGAGACCGCCTGCTCCTCCAGATAGCCGAACGGCTCAAGACCGCGCTGCCGCGCGGAGCCGAGGCGGCCCGGCTCGGCGGCGACGAGTTCGCCGTGCTGCTGCCCGTCTGCGACTCCGCGACCAGCGCCATGCGGATAGCCCGCGGCCTGGTCGCGGAGCTGTCCTCACCGCTCGACCTGGACGGGCTGACCCTCGTCCTGGAGGCCAGCGCCGGCGTCGCGCTCTTTCCCGACCACGCGCTGGACGCCGAGGGGCTACTGCGCCGGGCCGACGTCGCCATGTACCAGGCCAAGCGGGACCGTACGGGCGTGGAGGTGTACGAGTCCAAGCGGGACTCCAACACCCCTGACCGTCTGGGCCTGTTGGGCGATCTGCGGCGGGCGCTGGACGCCGGCGACGTGGAGCTGCACTACCAGCCGAAGGTCCAGTTCGATGGCCAGGTGGCCGGGCTCGAAGCACTGGTGCGCTGGGTGCACCCGGAGCGTGGGCGGGTCCCTCCCGACGAGTTCATCGCCATCGCCGAGTCCAGCGGTCTGATGCCGCACCTCACCGAGTACGTCCTGGACACCGCCCTCGCCCAGGTGGCGCGGTGGCGCGCGCAGGGTCTCAACGTGCCGGTCGCCGTCAACGTCTCCCCGCGCGACGTCCACACGCCGGGCTTCGCGGGGTCCGTCGCGGCCCGGCTGGCCCGGTACGGCGTCCCGGCCGGTGCGCTCCAGTTGGAGATAACGGAACACGTCCTCCTTGAGGACCCGCAGCGCGCAGCGGACACCCTGGCCGGGCTCACCGCCCACGGAGTGAAGATGTCGCTCGACGACTTCGGTACGGGGTACTCGTCACTGGTGCATCTGCGGCGGCTGCCGGTCAGCGAGCTCAAGATCGACCGCTCGTTCGTCGCCCGGCTCGCCGTCGACAACGAGGACGCGGAAATCGTGCGCTGCACCGTCGATCTCGCCCATTCCCTCGGCCTGTTGGTGGTCGCGGAAGGCGTCGAGGACGACGAGACGTGGGAGCGGCTGCGGGACCTGGGCTGTGATGCGGTGCAGGGGTGGCTGGTGGCCGCGGCGATGCCGCCGGCCGAGGCGACGGCGTGGCTGCTGGCCCGGGGCGACTCCGGCTGGCACCGGCCCGCCGAGATAGCGGCCGCCGCGGCGGCGCGGGCGGAAGCCGAGGCCGACCACAACTCCGGCCAGCCCGTCCAGTGAGCCCCGCGGGGTCCGGCGGGGGATGCGCCCCAAACCCCGGAGGGGCCCGGAAGCACGCACGGTGCGAGGCATGAGCCGGGTCGGCGGCGCGGGCCGGGCGCGCGCCGGACGGGGGCCGGGGGACCGGCGCCGGGGCGGTGACCGAGGGTGAGCGGGTAATCCGTTTCGTGGTGTGGGTGCCGCGCCCCATAGGATTGGGCCCAAACCACACTCACTCACCCCTGAGGATCGCTGCATGCCTGGCATTACGCGCGAGGAGGTCGCCCACCTCGCCCGGCTGGCGCGTCTGGAGCTGAAGGGCGAAGAGCTCGACCACTTCGCCGGACAGCTCGACGACATCATCGGCGCGGTCGCCCGCGTCTCCGAGGTCGCCGACCAAGACGTACCCCCGACCTCCCACCCGCTGCCGCTGACCAACGTCATGCGCGCGGACGAGGTCCGTCCGTCGCTCACCCCCGCGCAGGCGCTCTCCGGCGCCCCGGCCCAGGAGCAGCAGCGTTTCAAGGTGCCGCAGATCCTGGGGGAGGACTAATCACCATGACGGACATCATCAAGCTCACGGCGGCCGAGATCGCCGCCAAGATCGCGGCCGGCGAGCTCACCGCGGTCGAGGTCACCGAGGCCCACCTGGCCCGCATCGAGGCCGTGGACGAGAAGGTCCACGCCTTCCTGCACGTCGACCGTGAGGGCGCGCTCGCGCAGGCCCGCGCCGTCGACGCCAAGCGCGCGGCGGGCGAGAAGCTCGGCCCGCTGGCCGGTGTGCCGCTGGCGCTGAAGGACATCTTCACCACCGAGGGCATCCCGACCACCGTCGGCTCGAAGATCCTCGAAGGCTGGATCCCGCCGTACGACGCGACGCTCACCAAGCGCCTCAAGGACGCCGACGTCGTGATCCTCGGCAAGACCAACATGGACGAGTTCGCCATGGGGTCCTCCACAGAGAACAGCGCGTACGGGCCGACCGGCAACCCGTGGGACCTGACTCGCATTCCGGGCGGTTCGGGTGGCGGTTCCAGCGCCGCCCTCGCTTCCTACGAGGCGCCGCTCGCCATCGGCACGGACACCGGCGGCTCGATCCGCCAGCCCGCCGCTGTCACCGGCACCGTCGGCGTCAAGCCGACCTACGGCGCGGTCTCCCGCTACGGCATGGTGGCGTTCAGCAGCAGCCTCGACCAGGGTGGGCCCTGCGCCCGCACCGTCCTGGACGCGGCGCTGCTGCACGAGGTCATCGCCGGGCACGACCCGCTCGACTCGACGTCCATCGACGCGCCGGTCCCGCCGGTCGTCGAGGCCGCCCGCAACGGCTCGGTCGCGGGCATGCGCGTCGGCGTCGTCAAGCAGTTCTCCGGCGAGGGCTACCAGGCCGGCGTCGTCCAGCGCTTCAACGAGTCGGTCGAGCTGCTCACGTCGCTCGGCGCCGAGATCGTCGAGCTGGACTGCCCGTCCTTCGACCTCGCGCTCTCCGCGTACTACCTGATCGCGCCGTCGGAGTGCTCCTCCAACCTGGCCCGCTTCGACGCCATGCGCTACGGCCTGCGGGTCGGCGACGACGGCACGAAGTCCGCCGAGGACGTCACCGCACTGACCCGCGAGGCCGGCTTCGGCGACGAGGTCAAGCGCCGCATCATCCTCGGTACGTACGCCCTGAGCTCCGGCTACTACGACGCGTACTACGGCTCGGCCCAGAAGGTCCGCACGCTCATCACCCGGGACTTCGAGAAGGCCTTCGAGCAGGTCGACGTCATCGTCTCGCCGACGACGCCCACCACCGCCTTCCCGATCGGCGAGCGCGCCGACGACCCGATGGCGATGTACCTCGCCGACCTGTGCACCATCCCGACCAACATGGCGGGCAACGCCGCCATGTCGCTGCCCTGCGGCCTCGCGCCGGAGGACGGGCTGCCGGTCGGGCTGCAGATCATCGCCCCCGCCATGAAGGACGACCGCCTGTACAAGGTGGGCGCCGCCGTCGAGGCAGCCTTCGTGGAAAAGTGGGGTCATCCGCTGCTTGAGGAGGCTCCGTCGCTGTGAGTGCACTGACCAAGGCCAAAGGCTTCAAGAAGTCCAAGGCCGGTACGTACCTGTCCATCGGCACCACCGCCTTCGGTGCCATCAGCGTCGTCAAGCAGGCCAAGAAGGCCCGCACCGAGAACGACACGCTGAAGCTGATCGACGCCGTCGTCTCCGCCGCCGCCATCGCCACCGGTGTCGCCATCCTGCTGCGCGAGCTCAAGCGCATCGGTGACGACGACGTCCTGTTGGGCTGAGAGGGAAGTTTTTCACCGTGACCGTCACTGATCTGGTCCCGTACGAGGACGCCCTCGCGTCGTACGACCCCGTCATGGGCCTTGAGGTCCATGTCGAACTCGGCACCAAAACCAAGATGTTCTGCGGCTGTTCGACCGAGCTGGGCGCCGAGCCCAACTCGCAGACCTGCCCCACCTGCCTCGGCCTGCCCGGCTCGCTCCCGGTCGTCAACGCGATCGGCGTCGAGTCGGCCGTCAAGATCGGTCTCGCGCTGAACTGCGAGATCGCCGAGTGGTGCCGCTTCGCCCGGAAGAACTACTTCTACCCGGACATGCCGAAGAACTTCCAGACCTCGCAGTACGACGAGCCGATCGCCTTCAACGGCTATCTGGACGTCCAGCTGGAGGACGGCGAGATCTTCCGCGTGGAGATCGAGCGGGCCCACATGGAGGAGGACACCGGCAAGTCGCTGCACGTCGGTGGCGCGACGGGCCGCATCCACGGCGCCTCGCACTCGCTCCTGGACTACAACCGCGCGGGCATCCCGCTCATCGAGATCGTCACCAAGCCGATCGAGGGCGCGGGCGAGCGCGCGCCCGAGGTCGCCAAGGCGTACGTGGCCGAGCTGCGCGAGGTCATCAAGGCGCTCGACGTCTCCGAGGCCCGGATGGACAAGGGCCAGATGCGCTGCGACGTGAACCTGTCGCTGCGCCCGCACGGCGTCGAGAAGTTCGGCACCCGTTCGGAGACGAAGAACGTCAACTCGCTCCGGTCGGTGGAGCGGGCGGCCCGCTTCGAGATCCAGCGGCACGCGGCCGTGCTGTCCTCCGGCGGCACGATCGTGCAGGAGACCCGGCACTTCCACGAGGATGACGGCTCCACCACCTCGGGCCGAATCAAGGACAACGCCGAGGACTACCGGTACTTCCCCGAGCCGGACCTGGTTCCGGTGGCTCCCGCCCGCGCGTGGGTCGAGGAGCTGCGCTCCGGGCTTCCCGAGATGCCGCGGGTGCGCCGCAACCGGCTCCGCGAGGAGTGGGGCGTCTCCGAGCACGACATGCAGTCGATGCTCAACGCCGGTGCGGTCGATCCGATCGTCGCCACCATCGAGGCCGGTGCGGATGCCGCTGCCGCCCGCAAGTGGTGGATGGGCGAGCTGGCCCGCAACGCCAACGAGCAGGGCGTATCCCTGGAGGAGCTGCCCGTCACCCCGGCGCAGGTCGCCCGTCTCGCGGCGCTGGTGGCCGCCGGTGACCTGAACGACAAGCTGGCTCGCCAGGTTATCGAGGGTGTTCTCGCGGGCGAGGGCGACCCGGACGCGGTCGTCGAGAAGCGCGGCCTGAAGGTCGTCTCGGACGAGGGTGCGCTGGGTGCGGCCGTGGACGAGGCCATCGCGGGCAACGCGGCGATCGCGGACAAGATCCGGGGTGGCAAGGTGGCGGCGGTCGGCGCACTGGTCGGTGCGGTCATGAAGACCACGCGGGGCCAGGCCGACGCGGCCCGCGTCAAGCAGCTGATCCTGGAGAGGCTGGGCGTGGAGGGCTGAGCCCTCCGTCTCTGCCAAGGGGCGGCCCCTGCCGGTGAGGTGACCGGTGGGGGCCGCCCCTTCGGCATGCCGGGGGATGCAACCCCCTGGGGCTCTGCCCCAGACCCCGGAGGGCCCCACCCCGCCCCTTCCCCAAACCCTCCGGGGATTGAAGGACCCTGGGAGCGTCGCCCCCCCAGGCCCCCAGTCGCGCCCCAAAGGCGCTCGTCCTCGAATGCCGGACGGGCTGAGGATGCCCATGCCGGCCGGCACGACCCCGCCAGGGGCGCGGGGAACTGCGCGAGCCCCGCACGGTCGGCGGCCGAGATGCCAAGCACCCCGGCAAGCGGGCGGGTTGGACTTTTGGGGGTGGGGGCTTGGACGTTCACCCCGGGGCCGGGGCGGAGCCTTCTGGCGGACACCCGGGGTCACTACCGTTCCCCGCGTAGCACCTCACACGCACGGCTCGGGAGGACCCCTTGATCACGGACATCTCACGGCGACGCCTGTTCGCGCTCGGCGGCGGCGCGCTCGGCGTCGCGGCCGCCGGGTCGCTGTTGCCGCCCTCGCTTCAGACGGCGATGGCCGCGGGCCCGCCCGCCGGTGGGCTGGGCGCGGTCAAGCACGTGGTGATCCTGATGCAGGAGAACCGGTCCTTCGACCACTACTTCGGCACCCTGCGCGGCGTCCGCGGCTTCGGCGACCGCAGCGCCGTCCAACTCCCCAGTGGGAGGCCCGTGTTCGAGCAGCCGGGGCCGCTCGGCACCACCGTGCTGCCCTTCCCCGTGCGCGCGGCGGCGGCCGCGCAGAAGAAGGACCTCCAGTACATAGGCGCCCTCGACCACTCCTGGAGCGGCGGCGCCCAGGCCTGGAACAACGGCTGGATGGACAACTGGGTCTCCGCGAAGACCTCGGCGACCATGGCGTACTACGACCGCCAGGACATCCCGCTGCACTACGAACTCGCCGACACCTTCACCGTCTGCGACGCCTACCACTCCTCCATCCACAGTTCGACCAGCCCCAACCGCAACCACCTGTGGAGCGGGAAGACCGGTTACGAGTCCAACGGCAAGCGGGCCGTGGGCAACGACGCCTACGACGAGGGCACCCATCCCGGGTACGGCTGGGGCACCTATGCCGAGCGGCTCGAAAAAGCCGGGCGCAGCTGGCAGACGTACACCGAGTGGGAGAACTTCACCGACAACCAGATCGAGTTCTTCACCACCTTCAAGGCGATCGCCCGCAAGGCCCTGGCCAAGACCGGTGGGCACACCTTCATGGAGTCCTTCTACTCCGTTGTACGCGACACCACTGACAACGCCGAACGCGAGCGGCTCCTCGGCCTGCTCGACCAGGGTGTCGCCACCCTCACCAAGGCCGAACGCAGCCTGTTCGAGCGGGGGTTGAGGCGGGTGCCCACCGGCACGCTCGCCGACGCCTTCGGCAAGGACGTCGCCGCCGGCACCCTGCCCGAGGTCTCCTACCTGGTGCCCTCGGCGCTCGACTCCGAGCACCCCAGCGTCTCCTCGCCCGTGCACAGCGCCACCATCGTCTACAAGGTGCTCGACGCGCTCGGCAGGCACCCGGACGTGTGGCGGCACACCGTGGTGCTCATCAACTACGACGAGAACGACGGCTTCTTCGACCACGTTCCGCCGCCCGTCGCCCCGCCCGAGGTGGCCGACGAGCAGTGGGAGGGCAAGCCCACCGGGCTCGGCGCGCGGGTGCCACTGCTCGTCGTCTCGCCGTGGAGCGTCGGCGGTTACGTCTGCTCCCAGGTTTTCGACCACACCTCGGTGATCCGCTTCCTGGAGAAGTGGACCGGGGTGCGCGAACCCAACATCAGCCAGTGGCGCCGCACCGTCACCGGCGACCTGACCTCCGCCTTCGACTTCCAGCGAGGCAGGCCGCAGCCCGCGGTGACCCACCCCGGTCCCATCCCGCCGCTGACCGGCCGCTGGCGTCCCGAGCCGCCCGCTCAGCAGCACATGCCCGTCCAAGAAGAGGGCACCCGGCCCGCCCGGCCGCTGCCGTACCAGCCGGACGCCTGCGCCCGCGTCGCCGACGGCGCCCTTCAGGTGCAGCTCAGCAACAACGGGACGGCCAGCGCCCACTTCGCGCTCTATCCGTACGCCAAGGAATTCGCCGCGCCGCAGCACAAGGACGTAAGGGGCAAGGCGCAATGGAGCGTGCCCCTTACCGGCGCGGCGAACGGCGCCTATAGGTTCACCGTCACCGGGCCAAACGGGTTCCGGCGCGAGTTCGAGGGCGCGGCGGCCGTGGATGCCGCCGAGGTGACCACCTACCTCGACCACAACGACCGGGATGTCCATCTGACGCTGCGCAACCGGGGCGGCAAGCCGGTCACCTTCGTCGTACGGCCGCTCGGGTACGCCGACGAAACGGATCTGCGGGACTGGAGGCGGACCGTCACCGTGAAGCCGGGACGCAGCCGCACCCTGGTGCACTCCGCCGCCGACGCGCACGGCTGGTACGACCTCGAAGTGACCGCGGACGGCGGCACCGGGTTCCGCCGCAGGCTGATGGGCCACATCGAGAACGGGCGGCCGAGCGTCTCGGGCTGACCCGGCCGTCAGGGCGAGGCCCCGGCGTGCTGCCCGATGTGCCGGTCGATGATTGGGGGCTCGTGGACCCCAACAGGGGGAAGCGCGCTGTGAGTAAGGCCACGAAACGGGCAAACGATCACTATTGACTGCCAGAGTGGCTGACGCGCATCCTGCGCGCCTCCGTTCTTTGCGGGCTGTTCCCGGTCAAAGAGCCACAAAATCAACCGGGAGCACTCACGTTGGCCGCCCTCGCGCGCTGGTGCGTCAGGCACCGCCTCGTCGCCGTACTGCTCTGGCTGCTCGCCCTGGGCGCCACCACCAGCGCGGCGGCCGTCGCGGGTTCCGCGTACTCCAACGACTACGAGGCCCCCGGTACCGAGTCCGGCCGCGCGAGCGCCCTGCTGGACGCCGGTTTCCACGGCCGGGGCGGCGACACCGACTCGGTCGTCTGGCACACCGCGTCCGGCTCGGTCCGCGACAGCGGCGTACGGCGGACGATGGAGGCCACGCTCGCGCGGATCGCGAAGCTCCCCGGCGTCGCATCCGTGACCGGGCCGTACGGAGCCGGCGGCGCCGGGCAGATCAGCGCCGACTCGCGCACCGCCTACGCGACGGTCACCTTCGACCGCCAAGCCGACGACATCCCCAAGGCGCAGGCCGAAGCCGTCGTGAAAACGGCCGCGTCCGCCGCCTCCGCCTCCGTCGACGTCGAGCTCGGCGGCAGCGCCGTCGGGCTCACCGAGGCGCCGTCCGCACACCTCAGCGAGGTCGTCGGGGTGGCCGTCGCGGCCGTCGTGCTGTTCCTCGCCTTCGGCTCGTTCGCCGCCAGCCTGCTCCCGATCGCCACCGCCCTCGTCGGCGTCGGCACCGCGTACGCGGGCATCGGCCTGCTCGGCCACGCCATGACCGTCGCCGACTTCGCGCCCATGCTGGGCATGCTCATCGGGCTCGGAGTCGGCATCGACTACGCCCTGTTCATCGTGACCAGACACCGGCGCGGACTGCGCCGCGGGCTCAGCGTCGAGGAGGCGGCACGCGGCGCGGTCGAGACCACCGGGCGGGCCGTCGTCTTCGCGGGCGCCACCGTGTGCATCGCCCTGCTCGGCATGCTCACCCTGCGCCTCGGCTTCCTCAACGGCGTCGCCGTCGCCGCCTGTCTGACCGTCGTGCTGACCGTCGCCGCCTCGGTCACCCTGCTGCCCGCGCTGCTGTCCTTCATCGGGATGCGCGCGCTGAGCCGCCGCGAGCGGCGCCGGCTCGCCGAACACGGCCCCCGGCCCGAGCAGCCGACCGGCATCGCCGCCCGCTGGGCCGCGTTCGTGGAGCGGCACCCCAAGCTGCTCGGTCTGGTCGCGGCCGTGGTGATGCTGGTCCTCGCGCTGCCCGCGCTCTCCCTGCACCTGGGCACCTCCGACCAGGGCAACAACCCCGCCACGACGACCACGCGCCAGGCCTACGACCTGCTCGCGGCCGGTTTCGGGCCCGGCGTGAACGGGCCGCTGACCGTGGTCGCCGAACTCGAAGGCCCCGGCGACCGGCTCGCGATGGACCGGCTACCGGACGTGCTGCGCGCCACCAGGGGCGTCGCCTCGGTGAGCCCGGTGACGTACAACGGCAGCGGCAGCACCGCCGTCCTGACCGTCGTACCCGACTCGGCACCGCAGTCGCAGTCCACCAGCGTGCTGGTCGACCGGCTGCGCCACGACGTGCTCCCGGCCGCCGAACGCGGCAGCTCCCTGAAGGCGCACGTGGGAGGGGTGACCGCCAGCTACGACGACTTCGCGGCGATCATCGTCGGCAAACTCCCGCTGTTCGTCGGCGTGGTGATCGCGCTCGGCTGCCTACTGCTGCTGATCGCCTTTCGTTCGATCGGGATTCCGCTCAAGGCGGCCGTGATGAACCTGGCGGCGGTCGCCTCGTCGTTCGGGATCGTCGTCGCGATATTCCAGTGGGGCTGGGGGAGCGAACTCATGGGGCTCGGCCGCTCCGGCCCGATCGAGCCGTTCCTGCCCGTGATCATGGTCTCGGTGCTCTTCGGGCTGTCCATGGACTACCAGGTGTTCCTGGTCAGCCGCATGTACGAGGAGTGGCTTGAGACCCGCGACAACCGGCGAGCGGTCCGGGTCGGCCTCGCCGAGACCAGCCGCGTGATCAACTCCGCGGCCGTGATCATGATTTCGGTCTTCCTCGCGTTCGTCCTCAGCGGTGACCGAGTGATCGCCATGTTCGGCATCGCGCTCGCCGCGGCCGTGGCCCTGGACGCCTTCGTCCTGCGCACCCTCCTCGTTCCCGCCCTCATGCACCTGCTCGGCAAAGCCAACTGGTGGCTGCCGGCCTGGCTCGACCGGCGGCTCCCCAGGATCAGCATCGAGGCCCCCGAGCGCCGCCGTGCGACGATTCCGGAGCAGCGGGCGGCCGGAGAGGCGGACCGGCTGCTGCTGTAGCCATCGCATACGTACGCAGGCCGAGGAGCGGGATGTTCGCGAAAACGCTGGGTGAGGACGGGGCCGAACTGCGCCCCCTTGAGCCGTGGCAGGCCGAGGAGTTCCTCGCCCACATGGACCGCGGTCGCGACTACATCGCCACCCACATCATGCTGCCCGACCTCGTGACCGACCTCGACTCGGCCCGCGCCTACCTCCAGTCGTACGCGGACAAGGCGGCCGCGGACACCGGCCGCCTGTACGGGCTCTGGGCCGACGGCACCCTCGTGGGCGGCGTCCTCTTCCGGATCTTCGACGCGGCGCGGGGCACCTGCGAGGTCGGCTGCTGGCTGGAGCAGGACGCCGCCGGCCGCGGCCTGGTCACCCGCGCGATCGGGGTGCTGATCGACTGGGCCGTGGACGTACGCGGCATACACCGCGTCGAGTGGGTGGCGTCCGCCGAGAACACCGCGAGCATCAACGTCGCCAAGCGGCTCGGCATGGTCAGGGACGGGGTGCTGCGCGAGAGCTACCTCTACCGCGGGGTGCGCCACGACAGTGAGATCTGGTCGGTGCTCGCCGGCGACTGGCGTACGGCACGCCGTGGGGCGTCAGGGCAGTAGCCCGGGGGCGGGGGGTTCGCGGGCGGGGCGTTAAGGCGGCTCTCAGCAACCTCTCAGAAACGGCCCCTAGCGTGCCGGGCATGAACGCCACCCCCGCTACGACGAAGACCGACGCCGAGACCGAGCCCACGACCCAGGCCGAGACCGAGGCCGCGTCCACCCCGGGGGGAGAGGCCGTCGAAGCGGCCCCTGAGGCCGCGGACACCCCCGAGGGCCCCCACGAGCAGGACGCGCAGGCCGCCGCGGCCGACGAACTCGACGACGAACCCGACGACGCGCCCGCCCCCGTCCGGGCCGGTCTCGGAACCGGCGCCGCGGCCGTCGTGGGCGCCGCGCTCGGCGCGGTGTCGCTCAGCGGCACCTGGATGGGCAAGACGCTCTCCGAGCGGGCCACCCTGGTCGGCCAGATCAAGACCTCGCAGACCGGCACCGCCGCCCAGCAGATCCAGGAGATCTACGGCAACTCCTGGCACACCACCGCCCTGGTCAACGGCGTCTTCGCGCTGCTGGCCCTGGTGGTGGGCGGATGCGCCCTGGCCCGGCCCGCGTTCGGCACGCCGGGCAGCGGCGAGCAGCCGGTGTGGGTCAAGGCGGTCGCCCTGGCCGGCGTCGTCCTCGGTGTCCTGGGTCTGGTGATCTCCGCGGTCATGTACCTCGACCTGTTCGCGGCGCTGCCCAGCGCCAAGGGCTGAGGCGACCCCTCGCGCGCCTAAGGCACCCGCCCCCCTGCCTTAGGCGGCACCGGGCCGCCACCCGGTCCCACTAAGGCGGCGGTCCCGTACGGATGCGGCACTCGCCCGATGCGCGAGGGGCCCCTGGGAGACGAGAGTTGAGGCATCGCAAGGAGCCCGGAAGACCGGGCCCGAGCGAGGAAGACCCCAACCGGATCAGAACCCAGGAGTGCCGAGATGTTCGAGTACGAGATGTACAAGTCCCGCGAGGCCGAGCTGCTGCGTCGCGCCGACCGCGAGCGCCTGGTGGACCAGGCCCGCCGCGCACGTCGCCGCTTCGGCCGGACCGCCGACAACGGCCCCGAGGGGCGGGTGAGTTCACCGCGGAGCCGGTTCGCACGGGCCGCCTGATCGCCCCGGCCGGCCGCGATGACGACCGCCCCCGCCCGCTCCGCGACTCCGTCCCCGGCCGCCGCCCCGACCTCCTCGGGGGCGGCCTCCCCAGCCGGGGACGGAGTATCCGCTACCCCGTTGTCAGAGGCCTGTGCGATGCTCGGCAGCGTGCAGACCAGGTCAGTCAGCCCCGTGTTCGTCGGCCGCGCCGGTGAGTTGACGGTATTGAACGAAGCGCTCGCCCGAGCCGAGGCGGGTGAGCCCCAGGCGCTGCTCGTCGGTGGCGAGGCCGGCGTCGGCAAGACCCGGCTCGTCGAGGAGTTCACCGGCGCCGCATGTGCGGCGGGCGCCGTGATCGCCATCGGCGGCTGCGTCGAGGTCGGCGCCGACGGGCTGCCCTTCGCCCCCTTCTCGGCCGCGCTGCGCGCCCTGCGCCGCCAGTTGCCCGACGAGCTGGCCGCCGCGGCCGACGGCCAGGAGGAAGAGCTGGCCCGGCTGCTGCCCGAACTGGCCGACGCGGGGCGCCACACCCCGCGCGAGGACGGCACCGCACGCCTGTTCGAGCTCACCGTGCGGATGCTGGAGCGGATCGCCGCCGACCGCACCGTCGTCCTCGTCCTCGAAGACCTGCACTGGGCGGACACCTCCACCCGCCACCTGCTCTCCTACCTCTTCCGCACCCTGCGGCGCGGCCGCCTCGTGGTCATCGCCACCTACCGTGCCGACGACATCCACCGCCGCCACCCCCTGCGCCCGCTGCTCGCCGAGCTGGAGCGGCTGCGCAGCGTACGGCGCATCGAGCTCGCCCGCTTCACCCGCGGCGAGGTGCACCACCAGCTCACCGGCATCCTCGCCGCCGAGCCCGAACAGCGCCTGGTGGACGAGATATTCGAGCGCTCCGACGGCAACGCCTTCTTCGTCGAGGAACTCGTCGTCTGCCGCGACCCCCACGGCGGCTGCCCCGACCTCAGCGACTCACTGCGCGACCTGCTGCTCGTCCGGGTCGAGAGCCTGCCCGAGGACGCCCAGAAGGTGGTGCGGGTCGCCGCCGAAGGCGGCTCCACCGTCGAGTACCCCCTGCTCGCCGCGGTCGCCCGGCTCCCCGAGGACAAGCTCATCGAGGCGCTGCGGGCCGCCGTCGGCGCCAACATCCTGCTGCCCGCGCCGGACGGCGACGGCTACCGCTTCCGCCACTCCCTGGTCCGCGAGGCCGTCAGCGACGACCTGCTGCCCGGCGAGTGCTCGCGCCTCAACCGCCGGTACGCCGAAGCGCTGGAGGCCGACCCCTCGCTTGTCCGGGCCGACGAGCAGACCACCCGGCTCGCCACCTACTGGTACCACGCGCACGACGCCGCCAAGGCGCTGCCCGTGGTGCTGCGCGCCGGCGTCGAGGCCCGCCGCAGACACGCCTACGCCGAGCAACTGCGCCTGCTGTCCCGGGCCATGGAGCTGTGGGACGCCGTCCCCGAGGAGATACGCGAGGGGCTGCGGCCCCTGGACCACGCGGGCTCCTACCCCGCCTGCGGCTGCGACCCCGAGACCGCGGCACCGTTGCGCTACCTCGACCTGCTCGCCGAGGCCGTCGAGGCCGCCCGGTTCTGCGGCGACCGCGAACGCGCCCTGAAGCTCGCCAAGAAGGCCCTGCGGCTCATCGACGCCGAGAACGAGGAGCCCTTGGGGAGCGACCCGCTGCGCGCCGCGTGGTTCTGGATCCAACGCTCCCACCTGGTGCAGAACCTGGGGCGCGGCGACGGATGGGAGGAGATCGCCACCGCCCAGGACCTGGTGCGCGGGCTGCCGCCGTCGGCCGTGCACGCCGAGGTCCTCGCCACCGCGGCCAGCTGGGGCATGCTGCACAAACCCGGCGCGGACACCCTGGCCGAGGCCGAACGGGCGGTGGAATACGCCCGGTTGGTGCGGGCCGAGGAGATCGAGCTCAATGTGCGGCTCACCCTCGGCGGCCTCATGGTCGACTCCGGCTCGGCCGACGAAGGCCTCGCCATGATGCGGGACGTCATCGACCGCTCCCTCGACCTCGGCCTGGTCACCGAGGCGGGACGGGGCCATGTGAACCTCGCCTCCAGCCTGGAGTCCGTCGGCCGCTCCGCCGACGCGGTCCGCATCGCCGAGGAAGGGGTCGAACTGGCCGAGAAGTACGGCCTGTTGGACAACGAGGCCTGGGTGCAGGCCAACCGCGCCGAGTCCCTGTTCAACCTCGGCCGCTGGGTCGAGGCCCTCGACTGCATGGAACGGGTCGAGCGCACCGCCGTGAGCACCAAGCCGCTCGGCAACGCCCGGATGCGCCGGGCCGATCTCGCCCTGCTGAGGGGCGAGTTGGAGACCGCGGCCGCCTTTCTCGCCGAGGCCAACACGGCGTTCGGCAGCTACGACCCGATGGCCCAGCACGCCATCCCGCTGGCCCGGATCGCGCTCGGCATCGCGGCCGCGCAGGGCCGCATCGCCGACGCCCGAGCCGAACTCGCCCGCGCCGTCGACCCCGGCTTCCCGCCCGGCACCCAGCGCTACGCCTGGCCGCTGCTCGCCGCCGCCGCGTCCGTGGAGGCCGACGTACGCGGCCTGCCCTCGGCCGAGGCCGGGCGGGCCGCCACGCTGGAGCTGATCCGCGCGGCGGCGAAACGGCTCCCCACGACCGTGCCCTGGTGCGCGGCGTACGCCCTGGTCGTCGCCGCCGAACTGGACCGGGCCGAGGGCAAGGACTCCGCGGCCCGCTGGGAGACGGCCGTCGTCGCCCTCCAGCCCCTGGACCGCCCCCATGAACTGGCCCGCGCCTGCCAGCGCTGGGCCGCGGCCCTGCTGGCCGAGGGCGGCGACCGCGAGACCATCGCAGCCCTGCTCCGCCAGGCCCGCACCGAGTCCGTACGCCTCGGCGCCCGGCCCCTGAGCGAACAGCTGGAACTCCTGGCCCGCCGGGCCCGCGTCCCGCTGACCATCCCGGATGCCGCGCTGCCCGACGAGCCCGCCGACCCGGCCGAAGCGCTCGGCCTCACCAGCCGGGAACAGGACGTCCTGCGCCTGGTCGCGGCGGGACACAGCAACCGCCAGATCGCCGAAGAGCTCTACATCTCCCCGAAGACGGCCAGCGTCCACGTCTCCAATATCCTTGCCAAGCTGGGGGTTTCGGGCCGCGGCGAGGCAGCGGCACTGGCGCACCGCCTGAACCTGTTCCCGGCGAGGCAGGCGATCGAGGCGGCTCCCTGACGCCGTCTTCCTACGTGACGTCCAGCTCCAGGATGCGGTCGTCGCCGGGCTTCGGGGTGCCGCGCGAGTCGGTGTTGTTGGTGAGCAGCCAGAGCTTGCCGGGCCCGGCCGCAAGGACGGTGCGCAGCCGCCCGTACTGGCCGGTCAGGAACGCCTCGGGCGCGGCGAGCGGCTTGGTGGCGTCGAGCGGGACGCGCCACAGCCGCTCGCCCTTGAGCGCGGCCATCCACACGGAGCCGTCCGCGTACGCGATCCCGCTGGGCGACGCCTCGGACGGCTTCCACTGGGCCACGGGATCGACGTATCCCGGCTTGCCGCCCTGCCCCTCGACCACGGGCCAGCCGTAGTTCTTACCCGGCTCGATGAGGTTGAGCTCGTCCCAGGTGTCCTGCCCGAACTCCGAGGCCCACAGCCGGTTCTGGGCGTCCCAGGCGAGGCCCTGCACATTGCGGTGGCCGTAGGAGTAGACGACGGAGTCCGGCTCCGGATTGCCGTATCCGGGCTGCCCGTCGGGTGTCATCCGCAGGATCTTCCCGCCGAGCGACTTCTTGTCCTGGGCCAGCGCTCGGTCGCCCGTCTCGCCGGTCCCGGCGTACAGCATCTTGTCCGGCCCGAACGCGATGCGCCCACCGTTGTGGTTGTTGCCCTTGGGGATGCCGCGCAGGATGGTGTCCGGCGCCCCCAACTGCTCTCCTGCCGGGCGTTGTTGGTCGTAGATCATCCGGGCGATGCGGTTGTCGGACTCGGTGGTGAAGTAGGCGTAGACGAGATGGTCCGAGGCGTACGTGGGCGACAGGGCGAGCCCCAGCAGACCGCCCTCGCCCTGGTGGTCCACGCCGGGCACGCTCCCCACGGCGCTCTTCTTGCCGGTCGCGGTGTCGACGCGCACGACGCTGCCGTCGTCGCGGGATCCGACGAGGAGCCCGCCGTCGGGGAGGGGGGCGATCCCCCAGGGCGACTTCAGCCCGTCGGTGACGGTCCTGGCCACCTTCACGGAGCCCTTGGCGGGCGGGAGTTGAGCGCTGGGCGCCGCGGCCGGGGAGGCGGTCGAGCCGGGGGTGCCCCCGGGGCCGGGTTGCGAGCCCCCCGAGGAGCAGCCTGCCGCGAGGACGAGGGTGGCGGCGGCGAGGGCGGTGACGACGGTTCGTCGCACGGTGCGGTTCCCTTCGACGGGGTGGGCAGGAACCCATTCTGGGGGCTGCGCCGCCGGCCCCCGTGGACCGCGGGCCGTCGTCCGGCGAGCCCAGCCGAAAAGGGGCGTTCGAGGAGCGGAAGCTGCGGCCCCGGAGCCTTGCGGAACCACCCCGTTCAGTCCCGCGCCGCGGGCAGCGCGGCCAGATCCGCCATGTCCCGCGAGGTCAGGGCCAGGGCCGCCGCAAGCGCGTTTTCGCGGACCCACTCCTCGCGTTTCGCGCCCGGCACGGGAATCACCTGTCGCCCCAGCCGCAGCAGCCACGCCAGCGCCACCTGCCCCGGTGTCGCCCCGTGCCGCGCGGCGACCCGCCGCAGCCCCGCCACCACGGGCTGGTTCGCCGCCATCATCTCCGCCGTGAAGCGCGGATGCCGGGCCCGTATGTCGTCCGGCTCGAACCCCTGGCCGGGTGTGAGCGTGCCGGTCAGGAACCCGTTCCCCAGCGGCATCGCGGCGAGGAACGCGACCCCCCGGGCCGAGCACCAGGGCAGCAGCGCGTCGAGCGCCTCGCGCGACCAGACGGACAGCTCGGCCTGTACGGCCGCGACCGGGAAGACCTGCTGAACGCGTTCGAGCAGCCGGACCGTCTCCTCGTACCGGCTCACGTGCAGCCCGTGCACCCCCGGCCCGGCCCCGGGCCGTCGCACCGCCCGCGCCCCCATAGCGCTGAACCCCAGCGCGCGTACCTTCCCGGCCGTCACCAGTTCGGCCAGTGCCCCCCAGGTCTCCTCGACGGGGACCTCGGGGTCGACGCGGTGCAGCAGGTAGAGGTCGATGACATCGGTCTGCAGCCGCCGCAGCGAGGCGTCGCAGGCCCGACGCACGTACCCGGGGCGGCCGTTGGCGACCACATGCCGGTCGGCGCCCACGAGCAGCCCGCACTTGGTGGCGACGAACGCCTCGGCGCGCCGCTCCTTCAGCACCCGCCCGATCAGCAGCTCGTTGGTGAACGGCCCGTACATGTCCGCCGTATCGAGCAGGTTCGAGCCGGCGTCAAGGGCGGCGTGCACGGCCCGCAGCGAGCGCTCCAGGTCCTGCTGCGAGCGGGCGTAGCCCCAGCTCATCGGCATGCAGCCGAGCCCGATGGCACCCGCCCGCAGGGCTCCCGCACCGATTGTCCTGCGCTCCACCTGCCCGAACCCCTCCCTCGTCGCTCCCCAAACTAACCTCTGGCCACGACCGCCCTTCGCATAGCCTCCTGACCATGACTGCAGACGTTTGGCTTCCCTTCGAGCCCGCCGGGATCCAGGGCCTGCCCGGGTCCCTCGACTACCGGTTCTGGGACGGCGGCCCCGACTTCCCGGCCGACCCCGCCGACTGCGCCTTCTACGTGGTGCCGTACATGAAGCGCAGCGAGATCGCGGTCCGCCCGCTCGCCGCGATGACGGGCGTCCAGGTCGTGCAGACGCTCACCGCCGGCATCGACCACGTACAGCCCGGTCTCGGCCTGCTGCCGGCGGGCGTACGCCTGTGCAATGCGCGCGGTGTCCATGAGGCCTCCACCGCCGAGCTGGCCCTCACCCTCGTCCTCGCCTCCCTGCGCGGAATCCCCGGGTTCGTCCGGGGGCAGGAGAAAGAGGAGTGGCGGTCCGGCTTCTATCCGGCGCTCGCCGACAAGTCCGTGCTGATCGTGGGGTACGGGTCGATCGGGGCAGCCATTGAGGACCGGCTCGCGGCCTTTGAATGCGCGCGGGTGGCGCGCGTCGCGCGCTCCTGGCGCACCACGGAGCGCGGCGAAGTGCACGCATTGACCGATCTGCCCGAACTGCTCCCGCAAGCAGACGTCGTCATCCTCTCCACGCCGCTCACCGACCAGACAAAAGGCCTGGTGGACGGCGCCTTCCTGGCCCGGCTCAAGGACGGGGCGCTGTTGGTGAACGTCGCGCGCGGACCCGTCGTGGACACCAAGGCGCTGCTGACCGAGCTGGAGTCGGGACGCATCCGGGCCGCGCTCGATGTCACCGACCCCGAGCCGCTGCCCGCGGGACACCCGCTCTGGCACGCTCCGAACGTCCTCATCAGCCCGCACGTGGGCGGTTCGACGTCCGCCTTCCTGCCCCGCGCCCAGCGTCTGATCGCCGCTCAGCTGACTCGTTTCGTGGCCGGGGAGCCGCTCGCCAACGTCGTCGCCACGACGCCTCGGTAACGCTCCGGAGCAGCGCGGGTGCGTGCGGTGCCGAGTCGGCTCCGGACCGTCACTGAGCGTAGAAGGGCTATGTCCCTGAGTGACGAGACTGGTGTATCGTCCCGACCGGGGGCTGCGCCGGGTGTCTGCGGCGCGGGGGAGCGATCACTGCGAGGGGGGCGACGGGTGATGCACGGCCAATGGACGAACGATCCGACGCGGTGGAGCGGCCTGCGGCAACCCGGCCGCGCTCATCGCGCAGCATGTCACCGCGGTGGAGCGACGAACGCCACAGCGATAAGCGGCGCAGGCGTGAACACCATCCAGGAGTACGCCCCGTGGGCCCGTGGCACCGGCTCCCGCACGAGCGCGGGCCGGGCACCGGCCCGGTGGTACGGAGCGGTCCGGTGAGCGCGCCGGGGGCGATCCTCGGCCGGCCTGCGATGGACGGCAGCGGAGCCGGGATGATGTCCCAGCTCGTGCTCGCCCTCATCTGCGCCGGATACGGCACCGGCGCGTTCCTCGGCTGGGGCTCCGATGAACTCGCCCTGATCATGGGCGACTTCGGCCTATGCTGTGCCGCGCTGATCGCCGCGGTCTCCTGCTTCCTGTACGCACGGGGCGGAGCGGGCCGGAGCGAGAGCAGTTTCCGGCCCGCCTGGTTGCTGTTCTCGCTGTCCTCCGCCATGGCCGCCTGCGGCAACGGCGTGTGGGGGTGGTACGAGGTGGTGCTCCGGCGCGGCGTGCCGCCCACCCCGTCCTTCGCCGACTTCTTCTTCCTCTGCTTCGCGCCGCCCGCCATCGTCGGACTGCTGGTGCTCGCCAAGCGCCCGGTGACCAGGGCGGGTTGGGTCTGCCTCGCGCTCGACTCCTGGCTGATCGGCGGCTCGCTGCTCACGCTGTCCTGGAGTCTGGCACTCGCGCACACCGCACACATGGAGGGCGCGGGCGAGAGCACCGCGCACGCCGCGCTGGCGCTCGCCTACCCACTGCTCGACATCGTGCTGGTCAGCATGGTGCTCGCGCTGCACTTCCGGCGCTCATCGGCCAACCGGTCGGCGGTGAACACCGCGATCGCGGCGCTCGCCCTGACCGTGCTGTGCGACGCGCTGTTCACCTCCCCGCTGCTGCGCGAGCACTACCGCTCGGGGCAACTCCTGGACGCGGGCTGGTTCGCCGGGTCACTGCTGCTCGCGTACGCGCCCTGGGGCGCCCGCAGGGTTCCTGCGGGCCCGCCCCACCAGCCGGTCGCCGTGCCGCGGGCCGTGCGCCCGCCAGGCGCCGCCGGCCGCTCGCCCGCCCTGCCGGTGACCCGCCCCCTCGCGAGCTCGCTCGCCGCGCTCACGCCGTACCTCGCGGCGGCCGTCTGCACCCTGGGGATCCTCTACAACGTCATCGAGGGCCGACGGGTCGACCGCGTGGTCGTCTTCACCGGTTGCACCGTCGTGCTGGCCCTGGTGGTCCGCCAGGGCATCATGCTGCTCGACAACATCGCGCTCACCCATGAACTGGCCCAGAAGGAGAACCACTTCCGGTCCCTGGTGCAGGGCTCCAGCGACGTCATCATGATCGCCGCCCCCACCGGGATACTGCGGTACGTCAGTCCGGCCGCCGCGGGCGTCTACGGACGGGACGCGGAGGAACTGGTCGGGTCCGAGCTGGCCTCCCTCATCCATCCCGAGGATCTGGGCCCGGTGGTGCACGAGGTACGCCGATTCCTGGCGGCGCCGCCCGCCGAGGAGCCCACGACACGGATCGAGTGCCGCTTCAAGTCGGGGACCGGCGAGTGGCTCAACGTGGAGTCGACTGTCAACCGCCACCAGGGCGGGCTCATCCTCAACAGCCGCGACGTGACCGAACGGGTGCGCCTACAGGCGCAGTTGGAGCACAACGCCGAGCACGACCCGCTCACCGACCTGCCCAACCGCGCCCTGTTCACCAAGCGGGTGCGCAAGGCGCTCGGCGGCCGGCGCACCACCGACCCCGGCACCGCCGTGCTCTTCATCGACCTCGACGGCTTCAAACAGGTCAACGACACCATCGGCCACCAGGCCGGTGACGAACTGCTCATCCAGGCCGCCCGCAGGCTCCACGAGTCCGTACGGGCCGGGGACACCGCGGCCCGGCTCGGCGGCGACGAGTTCGCCGCCCTGATCCTCGGCGACGGCACCCGCGACCGCGCCGCCCGCGAGTTCCAGGTCGGCGAGATCGCCGACCGGCTGCGCCTGACCCTGTCGCAGCCGTACCAGATCGACGGCAACGAGGTGCGGGTCGCGGCCTCCATCGGGGTCGCCTTCGCCGATCCCGGTGTCGGGGCGGGGGAACTGCTGCGCAACGCCGACCTCGCGATGTACCGCGCCAAGAAGGGCGGCAAGAACCGGGTCGAGCTGTACGCCCCGCAGATGCAGGCCGAGGTCGTCCATAAAACGGAGCTCGCGGCCCGGCTGCGTACCGCCCTGAACGAGGGAGAATTCGCCGTTCTGCACCAGCCGGTGGTCGACCTCACCACCGGCGAGGTGTCCGCCGTCGCGGCCCAGGCCAGGTGGAGATCCGCTCAGGGCATCCTGTTCACCCCGGCCGAATTCCTACGGGTCGCCGACGAGAGCGAGCGCGCCGCCGAGCTCGGCCGCTGGCTGCTCGAAGAGGCCGTCGGGCAGGCCGCCGAACGTCTGCGCGCGGGCCACGACGCCCCGGTGTCGGTGCGCCTCTCGGCCCGGCGGCTGCTCGACAAGTCCATGCCGCTCGGTTCCCTCGAAGCCCTCCTGACCAGGCACGGACTGCCGTCCGGCGCCCTGATCATCGAACTCGCCGACAGCGATCCGAGGATCTCCTTCGACGAGCTGGAGCGACGTCTGGTGGGCCTGCGCAGGCTCGGCGTACGGATCGCGCTCGACGGCTTCGGAAGCGGCTACGCGGCGATCAACGCGCTGCGCCGGCTCCCCATCGACGTACTGAAACTGGACAGGGGTCTGGTCGAGGGCGTCGTGGAATCGGCCAGGCTGCACAAGATCACCGCGGGGCTGCTGCGGATCGCCTGCGATCTCGGCATGCAGTCGGTGGCCGACGGCCTGGACGTGCCCGAGCAGGTCTTGGCACTGCGGGCCATGGGGTGTACGCATGGGCAGGGCATGGCGTTCTCCGGGCCCCTTGACGAGTACCGGCTGCGGCGCGCTCTGGTGCGCGGCGAGTTCCCGGTCCCCGGCGGGGTGGCGCTCCCCGTGCTCAGTGGCCGGAGCAGGCCCCTGTTGGGTTCAAATACTGAGACGCCCGTCCCACCTACTTGACACCACCTGCGCGCCGGGGGGAGGGTCAATGCCATGCGCACCCGAATTCTCGTACTTGGAAAGCGCGTCGGCTGAAGCGGAGCCCTTGCGGGCTCCGCAGACCGCACCCGACGCGCTCCCCTCGCTTGCCTCACGGCACGAGGGGTTTTTTGTTGCACTGGCACCCCTCAAGCACTACCGCGATCTCGACTAAACCACCGCAAAAACCCTCAGCTTCGAGAAGAGAATGCCGATGACCGAGCAGGCCACCGGGGCCCACCATCCGCAGCCGCGGCCCCGTAACGGCGGACACCAGTCCGCGACCGTTGAGCACGTCACGGGCGCGAAGTCCCTCATCCGTTCTCTCGAGGAGGTCGGGGCGGAGGTCGTGTTCGGGATCCCCGGCGGCGCCATCCTCCCGGCGTACGACCCGATGATGGACTCCACCCGGGTCCGTCACGTCCTGGTCCGGCACGAGCAGGGCGCGGGTCACGCGGCCACCGGTTACGCGCAGGCCACCGGCAAGGTCGGCGTGTGCATGGCGACCTCGGGTCCGGGTGCCACCAACCTGGTCACCCCGATCGCGGACGCCCACATGGACTCGGTGCCGCTGGTCGCGATCACCGGCCAGGTCGCGTCCAAGGCGATCGGTACGGACGCCTTCCAGGAGGCGGACATCTGCGGCATCACGATGCCGATCACCAAGCACAACTTCCTGGTCACCAAGGCCGAGGACATCCCGCGGACCATCGCCGAGGCCTTCCACATCGCCTCCACGGGACGGCCGGGTCCGGTCCTGGTCGACATCGCCAAGGACGCCCTCCAGGCCCAGACCACGTTCTCGTGGCCGCCGGGGACCGACCTGCCGGGCTACCGGCCGGTCACCAAGCCGCACGCCAAGCAGATCCGCGAGGCCGCCAAGCTGATCGTGGGGGCCAAGCGTCCGGTCCTGTACGTCGGCGGCGGTGTCCTGAAGGCGGGCGCGACCGCCGAGCTGAAGGTTCTCGCGGAGCTGACCGGAGCGCCCGTCACCACCACCCTGATGGCGCTCGGCGCCTTCCCCGACAGCCACCCGCTGCACGTGGGAATGCCCGGCATGCACGGTGCGGTCACCGCCGTCACCGCACTGCAGAAGTCGGACCTGCTCATCGCGCTCGGCACCCGCTTCGACGACCGCGTGACCGGCAAGCTGGACAGCTTCGCGCCGTACGCCCAGGTCATCCACGCGGATATCGACCCGGCCGAGATCGGCAAGAACCGCGAGGTCGACGTCCCGATCGTGGGCGACGCCCGCGAGGTCATCGCCGACCTGGTGCAGGCCGTCCAGGCCGAGTACTCCGAGGGCCACAAGGGCGACTACACCGCCTGGTGGAAGGACCTCAACCGCTGGCGCGAGACCTACCCGCTGGGCTACGACGAGCCGCACGACGGAACGCTGTCCCCGCAGCGCGTCATCCAGCGCATCGGTGAGCTCGCGGACGCCGACACCATCTACGCGGCGGGGGTGGGCCAGCACCAGATGTGGGCCGCCCACTTCATCAACTACGAGCGCCCCGCCACCTGGCTGAACTCCGGCGGCGCCGGAACGATGGGCTACGCGGTCCCGGCCGCGATGGGCGCCAAGGCCGGCCAGCCGGACCGCATGGTCTGGGCGATCGACGGCGACGGCTGCTTCCAGATGACCAACCAGGAACTGACCACCTGCGCGCTCAACAACATCCCGATCAAGGTCGCCATCATCAACAACGGCGCGCTCGGGATGGTCCGCCAGTGGCAGACCCTGTTCTACAACCAGCGCTACTCCAACACCGTGCTGCACTCCGGCCCGGGGGACGGCGTCGCCGAGCAGGGCAAGCCCAGCGGCGGCACCCGCGTCCCGGACTTCGTCAAGTTGTCCGAGGCGATGGGCTGTTACGCGATCCGCTGCGAGCGCCCCGAGGACCTCGACAAGGCGATCGAGGAGGCCAACTCCATCAACGACCGCCCCGTCGTGATCGACTTCATCGTCCACGAGGACGCCCAGGTGTGGCCGATGGTCGCCGCCGGCACCTCCAACGACGAGGTCATGGCCGCCCGCGGAGTCCGCCCGGACTTCGGCGACAACGAAGACGACTGAGAGCTGTAGGAAGAGGTAAGAGGCTCATGTCCACCAAGCACACGCTCTCGGTCCTGGTCGAGAACACCCCCGGCATCCTGGCCCGGATCGCCGCCCTGTTCTCCCGCCGCGGCTTCAACATCGACTCGCTCGCCGTCGGTGTCACCGAACACCCCGACATCTCCCGCATCACCATCGTGGTCAGTGTCGAGGACCTGCCCCTGGAGCAGGTGACCAAGCAGCTCAACAAGCTCGTCAACGTCCTGAAGATCGTCGAACTCGAGCCCAGCGCTGCGATCCAGCGCGAGCTCGTCCTGGTGAAGGTGCGTGCCGACAACGAAACGCGCTCCCAGATCGTCGAGATCGTCCAGCTGTTCCGTGCCAAGACCGTCGACGTCTCCCCGGAGGCCGTGACCATCGAGGCGACCGGCGGCGCGGACAAGCTGGAGGCGATGCTCAAGATGCTGGAGCAGTTCGGCATCAAGGAACTCGTCCAGTCCGGCACGATCGCCATAGGGCGGGGCGCCCGCTCCATCACGGACCGCTCGCTGCGCGCCCTGGACCGCAGCGCCTGAGCCTCGCGCGGACGGGCGTGATCCGGCCCGCATCGCGAGACTCACCCATTCCTTACTCATCCCCACCGATACGGTGGACGCAACACCAGCACACCAAGGAGATATCCCAGTGGCCGAGCTGTTCTACGACGACGATGCCGACCTGTCCATCATCCAGGGCCGCAAGGTCGCGGTGATCGGTTACGGCAGCCAGGGCCACGCCCACGCGCTGTCGCTCCGTGACTCGGGTGTCGACGTCCGCGTCGGTCTGCACGAGGGCTCCAAGTCCAAGGCGAAGGCCGAGGAGCAGGGCCTGCGCGTGGTGACGCCGTCCGAGGCGGCCGCCGAGGCCGACGTCATCATGATCCTGGTCCCGGACCCGATCCAGGCCCAGGTCTACGAGGAGTCGATCAAGGACAACCTGAAGGACGGCGACGCGCTGTTCTTCGGCCACGGTCTGAACATCCGCTTCGGGTTCATCAAGGCCCCCGAGGGTGTCGACGTCTGCATGGTCGCCCCGAAGGGCCCGGGTCACCTGGTGCGCCGCCAGTACGAGGAGGGCCGCGGCGTTCCGTGTATCGCGGCGGTCGAGCAGGACGCCACGGGCGGCGGCTTCGCGCTCGCGCTGTCGTACGCGAAGGCCATCGGCGGCACGCGGGCGGGCGTCATCAAGACGACGTTCACCGAGGAGACCGAGACCGACCTGTTCGGTGAGCAGGCGGTGCTCTGCGGCGGTACCGCGGCGCTGGTCAAGGCGGGCTTCGAGACGCTGACCGAGGCCGGTTACCAGCCGGAGATCGCGTACTTCGAGTGCCTCCACGAGCTGAAGCTGATCGTGGACCTCATGTACGAGGGCGGCCTGGAGAAGATGCGCTGGTCGATCTCGGAGACCGCGGAGTGGGGCGACTACGTCACCGGTCCGCGGATCATCACCGCCGACACCAAGGCGGAGATGAAGAAGGTCCTCGCGGAGATCCAGGACGGCACGTTCGCCAAGAACTGGATGGACGAGTACCACGGCGGTCTGAAGAAGTACAACGAGTACAAGACCCAGGACTCCGAGCACCTCCTGGAGACCACCGGCAAGGAGCTGCGCAAGCTCATGAGCTGGGTGGCCAACGAGGAGGCCTAGGCCTTATGGGCCAGGGGGGCCGGACGCACCGTCCGGCCCCCCTCGCTTCATGGACACCACGTCCAAGCACCCCCGGGTGATCCTTCCGCGATGGCGGAGAATCATCCGGAGAGCGGCACTAGACTGCTCGCAACACCAACGCGTCAGGCCCACAGCGTCGTGCGTCTTCCACGCGGCTAGCCCCTCCACCGCCTGCGGCCGTCGGGACGGCCGTCCGCAAAGGATTCAGTGAGGACCCACGTGAGCACTGCGACTACCCACAAACCCGTCGTACTCATCGCTGAAGAGCTGTCGCCCGCCACCGTCGACGCCCTCGGGCCGGACTTCGAGATCCGGCACTGCAACGGGGCCGACCGCGCCGAACTGCTGCCCGCCATCGCCGATGTCGACGCGATCCTGATCCGCTCGGCCACCAAGCTCGACGCGGAGGCCGTCGCCGCCGCCAAGAAGCTGCGGGTCGTCGCCCGTGCGGGCGTCGGCCTCGACAACGTGGACGTGTCCGCCGCCACCAAGGCCGGCGTGATGGTCGTGAACGCCCCGACCTCCAACATCGTCACCGCCGCCGAGCTCGCCTGCGGCCTCCTGGTCGCCACCGCTCGCAACATTCCGCAGGCCAACACCGCGCTGAAGAACGGCGAGTGGAAGCGGAGCAAGTACACCGGCGTCGAGCTGAGCGAGAAGACCCTCGGCGTCGTGGGCCTCGGCCGCATCGGTGTCCTGGTCGCGCAGCGCATGTCGGCCTTCGGCATGAAGATCGTCGCGTACGACCCCTATGTGCAGCCCGCCCGCGCGGCCCAGATGGGCGTCAAGCTCCTCAGCCTCGACGAGCTGCTCGAAGTCTCCGACTTCATCACCGTGCACCTGCCCAAGACCCCCGAGACGCTCGGCCTGATCGGCGACGAGGCGCTGCACAAGGTGCAGCCGCACGTGCGGATCGTGAACGCGGCGCGCGGCGGCATCGTGGACGAGGCCGCGCTGTACTCCGCCCTCAAGGAGGGCCGCGTCGCGGGCGCCGGTCTGGACGTGTACGCGAAGGAGCCCTGCACGGACTCCCCGCTGTTCGAGCTCGACCAGGTCGTCTGCACCCCGCACCTGGGCGCCTCCACCGACGAGGCCCAGGAGAAGGCGGGCATCGCCGTCGCCAAGTCCGTACGCCTGGCGCTGGCGGGCGAGTTGGTGCCGGACGCGGTCAACGTCCAGGGCGGCGTGATCGCCGAGGACGTGAAGCCCGGCCTGCCGCTCGCCGAGCGCCTGGGCCGCATCTTCACCGCGCTCGCGGGCGAGGTCGCGGTCCGGCTCGACGTCGAGGTGTACGGCGAGATCACCCAGCACGACGTCAAGGTGCTCGAACTCTCCGCGCTCAAGGGCGTGTTCGAGGATGTCGTCGACGAGACGGTCTCCTATGTGAACGCCCCGCTGTTCGCGCAGGAGCGCGGCGTCGAGGTCCGGCTGACCACCTCCAGCGAGTCCCCGGACCACCGCAACGTGGTCACCGTGCGCGGCACCCTCTCGGGCGGCGAGGAGGTCGCGGTCTCCGGCACCCTGGCCGGCCCCAAGAACCTCCAGAAGGTCGTGGCGATCGGCGAGTACGACGTGGACCTGGCGCTCGCCGACCACATGATCGTGCTCCGCTACGAGGACCGTCCCGGCATCGTCGGCACCGTCGGCCGGGTCCTCGGTGAGGCCGGGCTCAACATCGCGGGCATGCAGGTGGCGCGCGCGGAGGAGGGCGGCGAGGCGCTCGCCGTGCTGACCGTGGACGACACCATTCCGCAGAACGTGCTGAACGAGGTGGCCGCCGAGATCGGCGCCACCTCGGCCCGCTCGGTGAACCTCACCGACTGACCTTCCGGTCCGGCGCTCCCGTACCCGGCCTCTAGACGTTTGTCTTAGACGAATGTCTGGATGCCGGGTACGCTGCTGTCATGGGACACCGTGAGGATCTGCTCGAAGGCGCCAAGCGCTGCCTCCTCGACAAGGGCTACGCCCGCACCACCGCCCGCGACATCGTCGCCGAGTCCGGCACCAACCTCGCCTCCATCGGCTACCACTACGGTTCCAAGGAGGCCCTGCTCAACCTGGCCTTCCTCAGGCTGACCGAGGAGTGGGGCGACGCGGTGGCCGAGGAGCCGGGCGAGCGCGCGCCCGCCGACCTGCCGCCGCTGGAACGCTTCGAGCGGGCCTGGGCGAAGGTCATCGACTCGTACGAGCAGAGCCGCCCGGTGTGGAAGCTCCAGATGGAGATCGTCTCCCGCCTGGACAGTGACCCCGAGCTCCAACAGGCCCTGGCTGGGCCGCAGTTGGAGGGCCGCAAGGGGCTTGCCGAGGGGTTCCTCGGCCTGGACCAGGAAGCCGACGCCGAGCGGGCGCGCCTGGCCGGCACGTTCTGTCAGGCGCTGCTCGCCGGGGTGATGGTCCAGTGGATGGTCGACCCCGAAACGGCGCCGTCGGCGCGGGACCTGACCGAGGGCCTGAAGATCGTCATGGGGATCGACGGGGGCCGGAGCGACAGCTGAGTTCCTGGCGCCTCATCGCGGGGGGCGGGGAGCCAGATGCCTGTGCAGGAACGAGATCTCCGCGCTGACGGCCTGCTCGTGTGATTCGAGGAACGGGGCGTAATGGCGGCCCGTCAGGTGGACCACCTCGGAGCGGGGGGCGTCGTGGGCCGCGCGGACGGCGGGACCGGGCAGCACGCTCTGGTCCTGGTCGCAGACGACCACGAGGAGCGGGCACCGGATCCGACCGGCATGGCGGCCGGGCCGGTACCCGCCGATCCGCAGGGCGATCCGAGCCGCGACCGTCTGCTCCCAGGTGGTGTGGCGGCGGTCGGGATCGAGGGCCCGGTCGGCGTCCATGGCGTCGGGCGTGGTGAGCGAGGCGACGGCGCCGCGCACTCCGGCTGTCGGGACCAGGAGCGGCGGACGTCCGGCCAGGCCCCCGACCGCGTCCGCGACGCCCCGGCCGAAGAGCCGCAGCAGCGCGAGCGGCGTCATGGCGCGCAGCGCGTGGGGAGCGACCGCGCGGCCGTCGACCAGCGGGGTCTGTGCGATGGCGCAGGCCAGTCGCGGGTGGTCGGCCGCGACCTGGAAGAGGTGGCCGCCCGCGAGCGAGAAGCCCCAGGCCGCGATCCGGTCCGGGTCGACGTCGGGCAGCGTGGCCGCGTAGTCGATCGCGGCGTGCCAGTCGGCGATCTGCTCGTCGAAGCGGACGATCTGGCGCGGAGCGCCCCCGCTCTCCCCGAACCGCCGGTGGTCGAAGGCGAGGACGGCGAAACCGGCGTCGTTGAACCGTGCGGCGAACAGGTCCGAGGCCGGTTCCTTGGTCACCGAGGTTCCGCCGGCCATGATCACGCAGCCGCCGTTGGAACCCGGATAGTGCCATGCGGCGCACGAGGTGTCGCCGCTGGCGAAGCGTACTTTTTCCCGTTGCATGGACGCGGGCACTTCGACCTCCGTGGTGGATCCGTCGTTCTCGGGGATGGGTTCTCGGGGATGGCTCCATGCTCGTGGCGCGGTCCCGAAAACGGGCGCCGCAGGGCGACCCGATGAGCGAAACTTGCCTTCATGGCCCGCGCATCGGCGAATTCCGTACTCAGCCTCATGGATCAGCGGCTGGTGGCCGCGTTGCAGTGCGACGGTCGGGTGAGCGCCGAGCGGGCCGCCCAGGTGCTGGGCCTCAGCCCTGCCACGGTGCGCCGCCGCCTGCACGTGCTCGGCGCCGACGCCACCGTGCGCGTGGTGGTCTCCCCGGTGGCGCGACCGCGCAACGGGGGCTCGGCCGGGGCCCTGTTCCTGCGCATCCGGGTGCTGCGGGGAAAGCTCGACACGATCGTGGCCGCGCTCGCGGCGCGCGACGACATCCCCTTCATCGACGTCACCACGGCGGGTGACGAGATCTTCGCCGTCGCCCGCACCGAGCCGGGCTCACGCGACCCGCTGGTCTTCCGCCAACTGCCCTCCACCCAGGCGGTGACGTCCCTGGAGAGCGCCACGATCCTGCACGTTTTCCGGCTGACCTCGGAGTGGCGCCACCAGGTGCTGACCGCGTCCGAACGGGCGGCGCTGAGCCCGGCCGAGCCGGCCCCCGCGGCGAGTGCTTCCGGTTCGGGCCCCTACGGCGTCGACACCGATGACCTGGAGCAGTCCCTCATCGACGCCCTCACTCCCGACGCGCGCATGAGCGCCGCGGCCCTGGCCGCTCGGACCGGCCACCCCGAGAGCACGGTGCGCCGGCGCCTGGCCCAACTGGCCGCGCAGGGACGGCTGATCACCCAGGTCCTGGTGGAACCGCGCCGCCTCGCCCTGCCCATCGAGGCCAAACTCCTGCTGCACGTGGCCCCCGACCACCTGGCCGCCGCCGGGCAGGCGCTGGCCGACCACCCCTCGGTGCACGGAGCGTTCGCAACCTCGGGCCCCTCGAACCTGCACGCGGCCGCCTACTTCCCCGACCTGGCCGCCCTCTACGGCTTCCTCTCCCGCGACCTGGTCGGCCTGGGCATCACCCACGTCGAGACGGCCGTCGTCAGCCGCGCCGCCAAACGCACTCCCGCGCCCCTCCAGCCGGTCCCGTCCAGGTGAGAGGCACCCGGCGTGTAGGCGCCGCGTTTTCGTGAGCTCTGTCTCCTGCGGAGATCGAGCATTCCGCTCTCGATGAGCACCGCCTCCGGGTGCCGATCATGAGCAGAATGCCCCCGCCACGTGCCTTTTGGGGTTGCTCTGCGTCGTCCGCGTTGCCCTCGGTCCCTGCCTGGGGGCGAACGCCGAGAGTGTGCCAGTGGTGGCGCTTGTGGAAGATCCCATTCGGGCAGCCGGCGGCCGCCGGCTGCCGGGCGACGGCCGTCGTGGTGTGGCTGCTGGTCGCGGCGGCGCCGTGGGTCTGACGGGGTCAGCGTTCGTGTTCCAGGTGGACCGTGGAGCTGGTCGCGGTGGTGTGCTGCATGAGGCCGCCCAGGATGAGGGCGAGGCCCGCCTCGAATGCCGCTTCATGGTCGAGGACCGGGACGTCGGCCGGCAGATCCTCCGTCGGAGCTGTTTCCGCCTGCTCCTCCAGCACGCAGCCGACCGTGTACCGGCCGGCGGCCAGCATGGCCATTTGCGCCTCCTTCTCTGGAACGCCGGAGGTGACGAGGAAGGTCATCTTGCGCCGGATCCGGTCGAGGTCGCTGGTCGGGGTGGTGCCGGCGTGGAGGCGCGCGCCGTCACGGCGCTGCAGCAGGGTGCGCCGGAAGCTGCGCGAGTTCTCCAGGAACCATTCGCGCCAGTCGTCCGCGGGTGACGGGAGCGGCGCGCCGGCGTGCGGGGCCATGGCGGCTTCCGCCATGGCCGCCAAGAGGTCCTTCTTGGTCCGGAAGTGGTAGTAGAGCGACGGCTGCTCGACGCCCAGGCGCTTGGCCAGCTGCCTGGTGCTGACGGATTCCAGCCCTACTTCGTCGAGCAGATCCAGCGCCTCGGTGACGACGGTCTCACGGTTCATCTTGGTCACGTTGACAATCTATCGGTGATAGAAGACGCTGCAAAGGAATCAATCGCCGATAGATTTTGGGGTGCTGTCATGACGGCCGAGATCACGAAGCGTTCTCTGCGAGTCCTCGTCGCAGGTGGTGGCGTCGCCGGGCAGGCGCTGGCCTTCTGGCTCACCCGCGGTGGTCACCAGGTGACGGTCGCTGAGCGTTTCCCGGCGCTGCGCGCCTCGGGCGCGCAGGTCGACCTGCGCGGGCAGGGCATCGAGGCGGTCAAACGCATGGGACTGCTGAACGCCGTGCGCAGTCAGCTGGTGGACGAGGCGGGCGTCGCATTCGTCGATGCCCGCGGGAAGCCGAAGGCGACGATCATGGCGAACACCTCCGGCAAGGGCCGCCAGACCCTCACCTCGGAGTACGAGATCATGCGCGGCGACCTGGTCCGCATCCTCCACGACGCGACCAAGGACGACACCGAATACGTCTTCGGCAGCAGCGTCGACGGCTTCGACCAGGACGAGCACCACGTCACCGCCCATTTCTCGGACGGGCCCTCCGGCGGGTACGACCTGCTGGTCGGCGCGGACGGACAGGGCTCACGCCTGCGGCGGGCGCTTCTGCCGCAGGGAGTCGACCCGTACTGGCGCGTCGGCATCCACACGGCCTACTGGTTCGTCCCGCGCATCGCCTCCGACAGCAACATCCGCGACACCTACATGGTCCCGGGCGGCCGCCAGATCATGCGCCGCAGCCACAACGCGACCGAGACCCAGGTGTACTTCGTGATGCGTGAGGAGTCGGCGGAAGCCTCCGCGATCCACCGCGCTCCCGTTGAGCAGCAGCAGGAGTTCTGGGCCGACCGCTTTCGAGATGCCGGCTGGCAGACCGAGCGCTTCGTCGAGGGCATGAAGACGAGCCCGTTCTTCTACTCCCAGGAGATCGCCCAGGTGCGCACCGATACCTGGTTCAAGGGCCGCGTGGTCCTGGTCGGCGACGCCGCGCACTGCGCCTCTCCCTACAGCGGCATGGGCATCTCCGGCGGCTTGATCGGCGCCTACGTCCTGGCCGGTGAGATCAACCGGCACGCCGACGACCTGCCCACCGCACTGGCAAACTATGACCGCGTCCTGCGGCCCTTCGTCGACGAGATCCAGGCCGAGGTGAACCCCCGCCTGCTGCGCGTGGGCATGCCCACGAACCAGCACGCGATCAGCGCTTTCCAGAGCGCTACCGCGCTGGCCTGCTTCTTCCGCATCCCCGACCTGGTAGCGCGGTTCTCGAAGGAGGACCGCGGCGGCGACTGGCAGCTCCCCGACTACCCCGTCCCAGTCGCCGCCTAGGACAACGGGTCGTGATAAATGAGCACCGCAGCGTCCGGGAACGGGGCCCGGTGACACTACAACTGACCGCTACTGAACGTTGCCGCTGCCCGTGAGCACGTGGAAATACTCGATCGGTGCTCGTGAGCACGTGGAAGTGCTCCGGAAACTGCGGAACCTACCCGGCGTCAGAGCCGCGCGGCCTTCAGCGCCATGTGCAGCAGCAGTCGGTCCTCGCCCTGGTCCAGGTCGAGGCCGGTGAGGTGCTCGATACGCGAGAGCCGGTAGTAGAGCGTCTGGCGATGGATGCCCAGGGTCGCCGCGGCCCGCCCCGCCTGGCCCGCGCAGTCGAGGAACACCTCGGCGCTGCGGGCCAGTTCGGTGTTCGAGGGCGTCAACAGGGCCCGTACGGCCGGGTCCTGGGAGGCGTGTGCCGACAGCTCGGTCAGGAGCCGGTACGGGCCGATCTCCGACCATTGGGCCACCGGCCCGAGCCGGGGCTCGGCAACTGCCGCACGTGCGGCGGAGGTTGCCTCCTGCCGGGCGAGAGCGAGTTCGGCGAGACCGCGGCGGGGGTGCGCGATCCCGGCCCCGGACCCCGCCCCCGCACCGCCGCGCAGGCGCTCCGCCGCGGTCCGGGCCGGCGCGAGCGCGTCCGGCGACCGCAGCCGCACAAGCGCGGCCAGCACGAGCCCCCCACCCCGGCCCGCGCCGGCGTCGGGCCCCGGCACCGTGCACGCCGCCGCCGCCCCCGGCACCGTACGCACCGAAGGGGCGTCCTCGCCGAGCCACGGCACCACGCACACCAGCGCGTGCAGGCCCTGCGCGTCCGGGCCGAGCGCGCGTCCCAGAGCCGCCGTCGCCGCGTCGCGCCCGCTGCCGCGCTCCGCGGTCAGCGCCGCCCGGAACTCGCGGGAGAGGTCCGCGCCGGCCTGCGCCTCGTCGGCGAGCAGCACCCCGATCCGGGCGGCCACCTCCATCGCCGCGGCGAGCTTGTCCTCGGCGGGCCCCGGCTCGGCGTCGAGCAGCCAGACGTATCCGAGGGCGACGCCCCGATGGCGCACCGGAAGACAGACGCGGCCGCGGAAGACGCCCGCGTCGGGGGCGGCCGGGATGCGGACCGGGCCGGTGGCGCGGGCGATGCCGAAGCCCTCGAACCAGGCCCGCACGGCGGGCGTCGACTTCCGGGTCAGGATCGAACTGGTGCGGACCGGGTCCAGGGTCAGTTCGCTGAAGTCGCTGTCCGAGTCGTGCGCTCCGAAGGCGATCAGCCCGAAATCCCGGTTCTCCAGCGTCGCGGGGGCGCCGAGCAGCGCCGAGATCTCATCGACCAGGTCCTGGTAGTCGCCTTTCACGTCGGCCATTCTCGCTCATTCGGCGGCCTGCTTCAGACATGTGTATGAGATCTGGGCCACGGATGCGTGACAGCTGTCGATGGCAGAGGATCGGGGAGATCCTTAGGTTTCACGGTGGTTCTCCGTGCCGTTACCGGTACGTCCGGAAGACGTCCTTCGTCCCTCCGGTCCCGGTCACGGCTCCGTCTAGTTCTTTCCGTGGAGGTGCCCCGTGCTGGGTCCCGTGATCCTCGCCGCGTCGCGCAGCGACAAGATGCGCAAGCTTGTTTCGGCCGCCCCGGTGACCAAGCCCGTGGTGAACCGCTTCATCCCCGGCGAGACCGTCGAGCAGGTCGTCCCGATCATCGAGGAGACCGTCGGCAAGGGCCTTGAGGTCACCCTCGACGTCGTGGGCGAGGACATCACCACCCCCGAGCAGGCGGCCCACGCGCGCGACGCCTACCTGGAACTCATCGAGCGGCTCAAGGAACTCGGCCACGGCACCAAGGCCGAGATGTCGGTGAAGCTCTCCATGTTCGGCCAGGCGCTGGAGGGCGGCCACGAGCTGGCGCTCGCCAACGTGCGCCCGGTCGTCGAGGCCGCCGCCGCGATTGGCACCACGGTCACCCTGGACGCCGAGGACCACACCACCCTCGACTCGATGTTCGCCATCCACGAGGAGCTGCGGAAGGACTTCCCGCAGACCGGCTGTGTCATCCAGGCCTACCTCTTCCGCACCGAGGCCGACGCCAAGCGGCTTGCCGAGGCGGGCAGCCGGGTGCGCATCGTGAAGGGTGCCTACAAGGAGCCCGCCGAGGTCGCCTACCAGGACAAGGGCGAGATCGACAAGGCGTACGTCCGCATCCTGAAAGTCCTGATGGAGGGCGCGGGCTACCCGATGATCGGGTCCCACGACCCGCGCCTGATAGCCATCGGGCAGGAGCTCGCCCGGCGCGCCGGGCGCAAACTGGACGAGTACGAGTTCCAGATGCTGTACGGCATCCGCAGCGAGGAGCACATCCGGCTCGCGGCCGAGGGCCACCGGATGCGCGTCTACACGGCGTACGGCACCGACTGGTACGGCTACTTCATGCGGCGCCTGGCGGAGAAGCCGGCCAACCTGCTCTTCTTCGTCCGCTCGATGATCACCAAGAACTAGATTTCGGACAGGCCCCGAGCCTCCGTTCACCCGAACACCCCTCACAAAGGAGTCAAGGAATCATGGACGCTGTGACCCAGGTCCCCGCCCCGGTCAACGAGCCGGTGCACGGCTACGCCCCTGGTTCCCCGGAGCGCGCCCGTCTGGAAGCCAAGCTCAAGGAGCTGGCCGAGAGCCCCGTCGACCTGCCGATGACCATCAACGGTGCGAAGCGGATGGGCGGCGGCGAGCGCTTCGACGTCGTGCAGCCGCACAACCACAAGGCCGTCATCGGCACGTACGCCAACGCCACCACGCAGGACGCCCAGGACGCGATCGACGCCGCGCTCGCCGCCGCCCCGGCCTGGCGCGCGATGTCGTTCGACGACCGCGCTGCGATCATCCTGCGCGCCGCCGAGCTGCTCGCCGGACCCTGGCGCGAGACGCTGGCCGCCTCCACGATGCTCGGTCAGTCGAAGACCGCCCAGCAGGCCGAGATCGACACCCCGTGCGAGCTCGTCGACTTCTGGCGCTTCAACGTCCACTACGCCCGCAACCTGCTCGCCGAGCAGCCCCCGGCGAACTCCCCGGGCGTGTGGAACCGCATGGACCACCGGCCGCTCGAAGGCTTCGTCTACGCGATCACGCCGTTCAACTTCACGGCCATCGCGGGCAACCTGCCGACCGCGCCGGCCCTGATGGGCAACGTCGTCGTGTGGAAGCCGTCCCCGACGCAGACCCATGCCGCCGTGCTGCTCATGCAGCTCCTGGAGGAGGCGGGCCTGCCCAAGGGCGTCATCAACCTCGTCACCGGTGACGGCCTGGCCGTCTCCGAGGTCGCGCTGAACCACCGCGACCTGGCGGGCATCCACTTCACGGGTTCGACCAAGACCTTCCAGCACCTGTGGAAGACCGTCGGCACGAACATCGAGAAGTACCGCACCTACCCGCGTCTGGTCGGCGAGACCGGCGGCAAGGACTTCGTGGTGGCGCACCCCAGCGCCGACCGCGCCGTCCTGAAGACCGCGCTGACCCGCGGTTCCTTCGAGTACCAGGGCCAGAAGTGCTCCGCGTCCTCGCGCGCCTACGTCCCGGCCTCGATCTGGAACTCCGGCTTCAAGGAGGAGTTCGCGGCCGAGGTCGACGGCATCTCCATGGGTGACGTCACCGACCTGTCGAACTTCATCGGCGCCGTCATCGACGAGCGTTCGTTCGCGAAGAACAAGGCCGCGATCGACCGTGCGAAGGCCGACCCGTCCTGCACGATCGTCGCGGGCGGCACCTACGACGACTCGGTGGGCTACTTCGTCCGCCCGACCGTCATCGAGTGCACCGACCCGGCGAACGAGGTCTTCACGACCGAGTACTTCGGCCCGATCCTGGCGATCCACGTCTACGAGGACGACCAGTACGACGCGATGCTGGAGCAGATGGAGTCGGCCTCCGACTACGCGCTGACCGGCGCCGTGATCTCCAACGACCGTGCGGCGGCGGCGTACACGATGGACAAGCTCCGCTACGCGGCGGGCAACTTCTACATCAACGACAAGTCGACCGGCGCCGTCGTCGGCCAGCAGCCCTTCGGTGGCGGCCGCGCGTCCGGCACCAACGACAAGGCCGGCGCCCCCCAGAACCTGATGCGCTGGACGCTGACCCGCGCCATCAAGGAGACCCTGGTCCCGCCGACCGACTACACGTACCCGCACATGGGCTGACGCGCAGTCACCTTTGAACCCCGCCCCTGTCCTTGGTCCCCCAACCGAGGACAGGGGCGGTTCCACTTCCGGGTGACCGCTATCTTGTCGGCGATGGACGACGACATACGCCCCTGGGACGCCGCCGCGCCGCTCGTGCGGGCGGCGCAGCGCGGTGACGCGCTGGCCATGGACGATCTGCTGGGACTCATCACGCCGTACGTCACCCGGCTGTGCGCGCCCATCGCGCCGGGCGACACGGCCGACGCCGTGCAGGAGTCGCTGATCGCCGTGTTCCGGGGCCTGCGCGGGCTGCGGGACCCGCTCGCGTTCTACGGCTGGGTGCGCGCCCTCACCGTGCGGGAGGCCGTGCGGGTGGCGCGGCGCAGCGCGGGGGAGAGCCCGGCCGAACCCGCGGAGGTGGCCCGGCTGCGTGACCTGCTGCCGCAGGCCGACACCCTTCAACTCTCTTGCGAGATAAGGGACTTGCTGGCCAGGATGCCCGTTCAGCAGCGCACCGTCCTGGTGCTGCGCGAGCTGGAGGGGCTGGACGAGCGCGCCATGGCCGAGCTGCTCGACGTACCCGAGGGCACCGTGAAGTCACGGCTGAGCAGGGCCCGTTCCTCCTTCCGGAAGGCGTGGACGTGGTGACACCTCCCTCTGGCGGCGCCGGCCCCCTGGCGCGGTTGCGCGTACTGAGCGCCGGCCTGCGCGCCCCGCTGCATGCCGAGCACCGGATCGCGCTGCCCTTCGAGCAGGTGTGGGCGGTGGTGGCCGATCTGGAGGGCGAACTGCCCCACCTCATCCCCTTCGTGCGGGAGTTCCGGGTGGCGCCCGGTGACAGTGCGCGCAAGACGGCGCGGGCCGTCGACGTGATGGGGCTGCGCGGGGACTTCGAGGTGCGGCTCGGACGCGGCTGGTGTCTGATGCAGTCCCGGCTGGTGACCATGGGCATGGCGGCGGAGCCGGACGGCGACGACGGGACGCGGTTCGCGGTGTGCGGAGCGATCCGGCCCGCCGCCCTCGGCCCCGTGCAGCACGTCTACCGAAGGGTGCTCGGCGAACGCCGGGCTCGTGCGTTCTTCCGCGAGGTGGAGCGCCGGGCCGCGCTGCGGTGACCGGGGGCGGGCCGGGCGCCGGGCCGCGCTGCGGTGACCGGGGCGGGCCGGGCGCCGGGCCGCGCTGCGGTGACCGGCCCCGGACGGGTCAGGCTCCGGCGTCCCCTCCCGGCTGGGACCCGCCGTCCGCGCCGCCCGGGTTCGCCGCGATCAGCTTGAGCAGCTCCTCGGCCACCAACTCCGGTCGTTCCTCGGGCAGATGGTGCCCCGCGCCCGGCACGATCCGTACCGTCAGATCGTCGGCGTACGGCTTGCCGCGCAGCAGCGCCGGAGGGAACACCGGGTCGAGTGCACCGCCGAGGACGCGGGTCGGCACGGTGAGGCGGGTCCTGCGGTGGATGCCGCGGACACCGGCCGGGATGTCCCGTACGACGTACTGCCAGAACAGCGACTGCCAGGCATGCGCCGAGAACTGGGTGGCCTCGGTGAACTCCGTCAGCTCCGCCTCGCTCCACGGCCCGGGGCCGCCCACCGACCGTCGCATCAGGTGGCGGGTGAAGGCGGGCCAGTGGCGCAGGACGAGGCGGCCGAGGACCGGGTACTCGATGAACGCGGTGAACCACATCCGCCACAGGTTCGGCAGCATGTCGCGGTGGCGGGTCCACGGGTGCATCATGTTGAGGGCGAGGAAGGCGCGGACGCGCTCCGGGGCCCGCTGGCAGACCCGGAAGCCGACACCGGCGCTCCAGTTGTGGGCCACCAACACGGCCTGGTCCAGGCCGAGTTGGTCCAGCAGGGCGATGACGTCGGCGGCCAGGGAATCGGTGTCGTACCCGCTGCGGCTCTGCTCGGACCAGCCGAAGCCGCGCAGATCGACACAGATCAGCCGGTGCCCCCCGGCGAGCAGCGGTACGACGCGGCGCCAGGCGTACCAGTGCTGCGGAAAGCCGTGCAGCAGCACGACGGGATCGCCGCTGCCGAACTCCGCCAGGTGCAGCCGGACGCCACGCACCGTCACATGCCGGTGCGCGGCGCCTTCGAGGTGCGGCATCGGACGTTCGCTGATGGTCATGCGGTCCCCTTCGACGGACGGATGGTGGTGCGTCATCCCGCCAGGAGGAGCGTGGCCCGGCGAAGGTTCCCATGATTCCGCGAAGTCGTGGACGGGCGTCGGCGCCGCGCGCTCAGACCTCGGTCAGGACCTGGTCGAGCGACTTGCGGACCAGGTCCGGGACTTCGCAGTCGTCGGCCGGATAGCCGACCGGGATCACCGCGAACGCCTTCTCGTTCGTGGGCCGCTCAAGGACCTCGGACAGGAAGCGCATGGGGCTCGGCGTGTGGACCAGGGCTGCCAGGCCGCACTGGTGGAGGGCGGAGAGCAGCATGCCGACGGCGATGCCGACCGACTCGTCGACGTAGTAGTGCTTGTGCTTGGTGCCGTCGTCGGCCAGCCAGTAGCGCTGCTGGAAGACCACGAGCAGGGCCGGGGCATCGGTGAGGTGGGTCTTCACGGCGTCCGTGCCGATCGGCCGCAGCGCCGCGAGCCACTCCTCGCCGAGCCGCCCGTCGTAGGAGATCCGCTCCTCCTCCTCGGCCGCCTCGCGTATCCGACGCCGCACGTCCGGGTTCTTGACCAGCACGAACGTCCACGGTTGCTGGTGTGCGCCGGACGGCGCGGTCGCGGCGCAGGCGACCGCGTCGCGAACGGCCTGCTCGGGGACCGGATCGGTGGAGAAGTGGCGCACGGTGCGGCGCTCGCCCATGCGCGCACGCAACTCCGCGGCCCGCGCGAGGGTCTCGGCGGTGGGCATCCGCTGCGGCCGGTAGGGGACGGGCCGGTACGCCTCGCCGTGGGTGGGGGACCAGTGCTGCTCGGTGGGTGTGGGCATGGGAAGAGTCTGGCCGCGGGGTCTGGTCCAGTCCAAGTGGCCTGCTGTGCGGGTGACTTGAAAGCGGCGGGCGCCCGGCTTGGGTCGCCCCCTGAACTCCATGAGCCTCACCAGGACACACCTGCCGCTCAGCGGCTCTCGGCTCCCCGGGTCACGTCGCGCTTGACTCCGTACCAGCCCGCGCCCCCGCCCACGGCGGCCGCGGCCAGCATCGGCC
Organism: Streptomyces sp. NBC_01431; assembly: GCF_036231355.1. NCBI lineage: Bacteria > Bacillati > Actinomycetota > Actinomycetes > Kitasatosporales > Streptomycetaceae > Streptomyces > Streptomyces sp. NBC_01431. Next base: position 2,512,517 of record NZ_CP109496.1, on the reverse strand, counting down.
AGTAGAACGCCGGGTCGTTCAGATCCACCACGCCGAAACCCGTGGACAGCACGAGGAGCACCACCGAGACCGCGAACACCATAAGCAGCGCACGGTACTTGGCGCTGAAGAACACCTGGCGCGAGGGCGCGGCCGGGGCCGATTCCAGTGCGGCGGCCGGCCCCGCGCTCGCGGACGCCGGGCGCTTGAAGTACGTCATGAACAGCCACCGGCCACACGGCTCCCAGCCGTCGGGCGCGAGCGCGGCCGCCGTCCGGTCGCGCTCCGTGGCGCCGTGGGCCGTCTCGCGCCGGTACTCCCAGCGCATCGCGGTGTCCGGGTCGCGTCGGCACACGAAGCGGCCGAAGCGGTCGATCCCCTCGACCTCCCAGCCCTGCTCGCCGTACTCGTCGAGCAGGATCCGGTCGGTGTAGATGTCGGCGGTCCACTTCCAGGTCTCCGCGGCCGTCGCGGGCCGCTCCTCGGGGTCGCGCCCGGTGAGCCGTGCGGCGAACTCCTCGGCGGGCCCGAACTCCTCGTACGGGTCGACCGATCCGCTTTCCGCGAGGTAGCCCCGCAGGTCGGCGACCGTGGCGGCGGCCTCCCGTTCCGGCATGCCGCCGGTGCGCAGCAGGCCGCCGAGTTCGGTGAAGTACTCCGTGGTCATGCGGGTCCCCCTGGAAGTGTGCCGGTCAGTGTGGTCTTGACGGCCGAGTGGAACTCCAGCCACGCGGTGCTCTGTTCGGCGAGCGCCCTGCGCCCCTCGTCCGTGAGCCGGTAGTAGCGGCGCCCCGGCCCGCGCTCGGCGGCCCGGAACTCGCCGACGGCGAGGCCCGCCTCCTCAAGGCGATTGAGGACGGGATAGAGGGTCCCGCCCTTGATCTCGCCGAGCCCCGCCGAGGCGAGGGCCTTGGAGATCTCGTACCCGTAGCTCTCGCCCCCGGTGAGACAGGACAGGACGAGGAGGTCAAGGACGCCCTTGAGCCAGCTGGATCTGCGGTCTGCGGCCATGCATGTATTCCACCACCACCTAGGTAGGAATGCAATCTAGATGACGGCGTCGGGTGCGGTCTGCCCGGCCGGCCCTCCCGTCGGCCCGAGCGCCGTCACGATCTCCGCGAGCGCGCCCCGCAGCCACCGGTGTGCCGGATCGGTGTCCACCCGCAGGTGCCAGGCCTGCACCAAGGGGTAGGCGGGCAGGTCGAGCGGGATGTCGAGGACCGCGAGCGGCATGGCTCGGGCCGCCTCGATCGCGAACCGCCGCGGCACCAGCGCGAGCGCGTCCGAGCGGAGCGCGAAGAAGCAGGCCGCCGTGTACGTCGGCGCGGTGGCCAACACGTCGCGGGCCAGGCCGAGTTCGGCGAGCCGCTCGTCGACCACGCTGCGCACCCGGCCGCGCCGGGTGACCGTGATGTGGGGGAGCGCGGCGAACCGCTCGGGGGTCAACCGCTCATCGGCGTACGGCCCGTCGGCGCGCGCGACCGCCGCATAGGAGTACTCGCCCAGCCGGCCGGTGCGGATGTCGTGCGGCAGATCGTGCATCTGCCCCACGTCCAGATCGATCCGGTCCCGCAGGTCGGCCGGGTTCTCCTCGCCCTCGGGCAGCAGCCGAAGACGCACCCCGGGCGCCTCGCGCAGTACCCGCTCGGTCAGCGCCGGGCCGAACATGACGGCCACACCGTCGTTGGTGCGGAGGGTGAACTCCCTTTCCAGGACGCCCAGTTCGAGCTCGGGCTGCGGGCGCAGGGCGGCCAGAGCGGACGCCAGGGCCGCCTCCACGCGCGGCTGTAGCTCGCGGGCGCGGGGCGTCAGCGTCAGCCCGCGCCCCGACGGTACGAGCAGCTCGTCACCCACCACCCGGCGCAGCCGCCCCAGGGCCCGGCTCATCGCGGACGCGGAGATCCGCATCTCGGTGGCGGCCCCGGCCACGCTTCCGGCCCGCAGCAGGGCGTCGAGTGAGGGGAGCAGGTTCATGTCCGGCAGTCGTTGCATTCCCCGATCCTGCCCCAATGCTGCATGCGACGCACGCCTCGTGTAACCAACCGGACCTTGTGCGCAGCAATGGGCGCGGACAGGCTTGGCGCATGCTCGACACCCGACAGCGCGCCACCGCCCTGCTCGTCGCCGGCTGCTTCTTCATGGAGATGCTCGACGGCACCATCGTGGCCACCGCCGCCCCGCAGATGGCGGCCTCTCTCGACACCACGCCCGCCTCGGTGGGTCTGGTGATCACCGTCTATCTGCTGACCCTCGCCGTACTCATACCGCTCAGCGGCTGGCTCACCGCCCGCTACGGCACCCGGCGGATCTTCCTCACCGCCATCGCGGTGTTCACCCTCGCCTCGGCGGGCTGCGCGGCGAGCGACAGCCTCGGCCTCCTCGTCGCGATGCGCGTCCTGCAAGGTGCGGGCGGCGCCATGATGGTCCCGGTCGGCCGGCTCCTCGTGCTCGACGGGGCCGCGAAGACCGACATCCCGAAGATCATGGCGTACATCGTGTGGCCGGGGCTCATGGCGCCCGTCCTCGCCCCGCTGCTTGGCGGACTGCTCACCACGTACGCGAGCTGGCACTGGATGTTCCTGGTCAACATCCCGCTCGGCGCGGCCGCTTTCGCCGTCGCCCGGCGCCTGCCGGCGGCCGGTCCCACCGCCACCCTGCCGCCCCTGGACGTGCCCGGCGTGCTGCTCACCTGCACCGGCCTCGCCGCCCTCACCTGGGCCGCCCACCTGGTCGCCGAGACCGGCGAAAGCGGGCCGACGGCCGGTGCCGTCGCCGCGCTCGCCGTCCTCGCGCTCGGCGCCGCAGGGCGTCATCTGCTGCGCACCGCACACCCGTTGGTGAATCTGCGGACCCTCGACGTGGCGTCGTTCCGGGCCTCGGTGACCGGCGGCTCGCTCTTTTGGATCGTGGTCGGCGCCGTGCCGTTCCTGCTCCCCCTGCTCTTCCAGGAGGTCTTCGGCTGGAGTGCGGTGAAGTCCGGAGCGGTCGTGCTCTTCGTCTTCGTCGGCAACATCGGGATCAAGCCCGCCACCACCCCGCTCCTCAACCGCTTCGGCTTCCGTCCGCTGCTGTTGGTCTCCACCGTGGGCCTGGCCGCCGCCGTCGCGGGCTGCGCGCTGCTCACGGACGCCACCCCCCTCGCGGTGACCGCTGCCCTCGTGCTGCTCGGCGGCGCCGCCCGCTCGCTGGGCCTGACCTGCTACTCCACCATGGCGTTCAGCGAGATGGCGCCCGAGCGGCTACGTGACGCCAACGCCCTGTCGGCGACCGTCAACCAGCTCGCGGCCGGACTCGGGGTGGCCGTCGCGACGGTCGCCCTGCGCCTGGGGAGCGGGCTCACCGCCACCCCGTCGGCCGCCTACGCCGTGGCGTTCTGCCTGCTCGGGGCGCTCGCCCTGACCGCCACGGTGGGTGCGCTGCGGCTGCACCGGGGCGCGGGCGACGCGGTACGCGCCGGGCACGCGCAGCGACCTGCGCGCACCCCGGCGAGCCCGGCCGTCTCAGATAGTAGGAAGTCCGAGTAATTGTGGAGACAGACTCCACCGCAACACTTAGCTTTGTAGAAGCCGAACGTCTCGCAGATCCAGCGAATGGCGGTCGTGAGCGCATTGCCCCTTGGCAGGCAACCCCTGCGGCAGCGCTTCCCGCCCCTTCCGGCACCTCACTGCATCCGCCGGGGCCTGCCCCGGACCTCCCAGCAGAGGAGTCGAATTCCCATGGTCAAGCAGCCCGTCCGCCGCGTCCGCCACTCGTCGCGCAGCACCGAGTCCGAGCGCAAGAACGCCGCCGCCGCCCTCCAGCGTGCGCTGGACCGCAGGGACAACGGCGGCGCCACCGGCCACTGAGTGCCCGTCCCCCTTACCGCCCCCGCGCGATCTCGAAGTGGTCGATGCGCTCACCCGTCTCGGCGAGTGCGCTGACCTTCATCCTCGGGTGCCGCCCGGTTTCGACCTCCACCGCGAGGAACGAGTAGTTGGTGTAGCGGACCCGCGACCACTCCACGGTCTCGGTGGCCTTCACGCCGCCCTTGACCCAGTGGTACGTGTCCACGCTCTCGCGGTCCGCGACATGGCCCCCGTAGGAGTCCGGCACCGGGAAGCTGTACAGCGAACGGCCCGCCGCACCGGCCGTGACGTACACGATGCCGTCCCGGGTCGGGTCGGTCCGCTCGCCGATCGCGACCGTGCGGCCCACCCGGTTGCCCTTGATGGCGTCGGTCCGCTCGTACACGTGGTTGTGGCCGTTGATCACCAGGTCCACCTGGTGCTTCTCGAAGAGCGGCACCCACGCCTCGCGCACCCCGCCCTCGGAGGCGTGCGAGCTGGTGGTCGAGAACGCGCAGTGGTGGAAGAAGACCACGATGAAGTCGACGGCGTGGTCGGCGCGCAGCGCGGCGAGCCGCTGGTCGAGCCAGCGGGTCTGCTTGCCGCCGCTGATCCCGAAGTTGGCGGGGATCTCGTACGAGACGTCGTTCGCGTCAAGCGCCACGACGCCCACGTTGCCGTGCACGAAGGAGTACACGCCGGGCTGGTTCACCGGGTCGGGGCCGTTGGCGGGCAACGACCAGCGGGCGTTCTGGCCGCCGTAGCCCTGCGGCGAGTACCACGCCTCCATGTCGTGGTTGCCGGTGGTCACCATCCACGGCACGGTCTTGGCGACCGATTCGGTCTGCGCGAGGAACTGGTCCCAGGTGCGCGCGTCGTACTGGTCCACGGACTGGCCCGAGCCCGACGGGTCGGCGTAGCAGATGTCGCCCGCGTGCAGGTGGAAAGCCGGGTTCTGGCCCAGGATCACCTGGTCGTTGCCGAGCGCGTGGTAGCTGACGCCCTGGTCACCGAAGGCCGTGAAGGTGAAGTTCTCGGCGTGCGCGGGCGCGGTGGTGAAGGTGCCGAGCGTGCCGAGGTTGCGGCGGTCCGCCGGGTCGAACCCGTCGTGGCCCACTCCGTAGTAGTACGTCTGACCCGGCCGCAGCCGGTCCAGGCCCGCGTGCACATAGAACTGCTCGGCGGCCGCGATCTTCCCGCCGTTCAGCGCGGGCGTGGTCAGGTGGCGCACCTCGGCGTCGATCTTCCGGCTCAGCGACCACGGGGTCGTGCCGATGCGGATGTACGGCTTCCGCACGGCGAAGGGGACCTGCCAGGAGACCCGCATCTGGGTCTTGGGGTCCGCGCCGTACGCCAGGTGCCGGCCGAACGGCGCCGCCAGCGAACCGTCCACCCCGTGGCGGGAGTTGGAGGTGAGCGCGGTCGGTGCCGCGTAGGCGGGCGAGGCCGCGCCGGCCGTGGCGAGCCCGGCTCCGGCGACGGCGGCGGTGGCGGCGGTGGTGCCCAGTACTTTGCGACGGGTCAGCCGGGCGCGCAGGTACTCGTGCTGCTCGGCCATGCTCATGCGGTCGGCGAGCTGGTCGGGGATGCCGAATCTGGGGATGTCCATGGCGGAAAACGTCCTCCTTCGAGGCGAAGCGCTTCTCACCGGAGCATGGACGTACGGATGAACACAGGGCGTACAACTCCCCATGCGCTGACCGGGTTTCCGGCATAGGCAGTTCAAGGAGTCCATACTCTGGACACTGCGTGTCAGGGGGTGGGACGAGGAGTAGGGTGCCACCATGTCGGCAAGTTCTCGCAGCATCAATCTCGCAGTGATCCCCGGTGACGGCATCGGCCAGGAGGTCGTGGCCCAGGGCCTCAAGGTCCTGACCGCCGTCCTCCCCTCGGATGTGAAGCTGGAGACCAGGGAGTTCGACTTCGGCGCCCGGCGTTACCACGCCACCGGTGAGACCCTCACCGACGCCGACGTCGCCGCCCTCAAGCAGTACGACGCGATCCTGCTCGGCGCGATCGGTGACCCCTCGGTCCCGTCCGGCGTCCTGGAGCGCGGCTTCCTGCTGAAGCTCCGCTTCCTCTTCGACCACTACGTCAACCTGCGGCCGTCGAAGCTGCTCCCGGGCGTCGCGACCCCGCTCGCCGGTCAGCCGGAGATCGACTTCATCGTGGTCCGCGAGGGCACCGAGGGTCCGTACACCGGCAACGGCGGCTCGATCCGCACCGGCACCCCGCACGAGGTCGCCACCGAGGTGTCGGTCAACACCGCCTTCGGTGTCGAGCGCGTGGTCCGGGACGCCTTCGCCCGCGCCCAGGCCCGCCCCCGCAAGAAGCTGACTCTGGTCCACAAGAACAACGTGCTGGCCTACGCCGGCCACCTGTGGACCAACATCTTCAACAAGGTGGCCGAGGAGTTCCCCGACGTCACCACCGACTACCTGCACGTGGACGCGGCGACGATCTTCCTCGTCACCCAGCCCGAGCGCTTCGACGTGATCGTCACCGACAACCTCTTCGGCGACATCATCACCGACCTCGCCGCGGCCGTCTCCGGCGGAATCGGGGTCGCGGCCTCCGGCAACATCAACCCGAGCGGCGAGTTCCCCTCGATGTTCGAGCCGGTGCACGGCTCCGCCCCGGACATCGCGGGCCAGGGCAAGGCCGACCCGACGGCCACCGTCCTGTCCGTCGCCCTGCTGCTGCGCCACCTCGGATACGAGGCCGAGGCCGCCCGCATCGAGTCCGCCGTCTCGGCCGACCTGGGCGCCCGCGGCACGTCGGTCCGTACAACCGAGGAGATCGGCGACGCGCTCGCCGTACGGGTGGCCGGCTGACCCACGGCACATACGCACCAGCCGCCGGGTCGCAATTCGCACCCGGCGGCTTCCGGCATGCGGCCACCGGGTGACACCATCAGCACCGGACCGCACCTCACACCGTTATGTCCAAGGCCCACCTGGAGCGATAATCGGACTGGGCCGCGACATGCGGAGCAGCTCGGACGTCCAGGCACAGGCAGCGGCGTGAGCGCGGTCCGTCACTATCCACCGGTGAAGGACACAGCACTCATGACGACGCCCACGATCGAGCTCAAGCCCACCTCGCACCCGCTGTCCGACGCGGAGCGCGAGGCGATTCTGGCCAGCCCCGGTTTCGGCCGCCACTTCACCGACAACATGGTGACGGTCCGCTGGACCGAGGGCCGCGGCTGGCACGACGCCCAGCTCGTGCCGTACGCCCCGCTGTCCATGGACCCGGCGAACATGACGCTGCACTACGCGCAGACGATCTTCGAGGGCCTGAAGGCGTACCGCCAGCCCGACGGAACGGTCGCCACCTTCCGGCCCGAGGCCAACGCCGAGCGCTTCCAGAACTCGGCCCGCCGCATCGCGATGCCCGAGGTGCCCGTGGACCTCTTCATCGCGGCCTGTGACGCGCTGATCCAGCAGGACAAGGCGTGGGTCCCGGCCACCGGCGAGGCCTCTCTCTACCTGCGCCCCTTCATGATCGCGACCGAGGTCGGCCTCGGTGTGCGGCCGGCGAACGAGTACCTGTTCATCGTGATCGCCTCCCCGGCCGGCGCCTACTTCCCCGGCGGCGTGAAGCCCGTCTCGGTGTGGCTGTCCGAGGAGTACGTCCGTGCCGTCAAGGGCGGCACCGGCGCGGCCAAGACCGGCGGCAACTACGCGGCCTCCCTGGTCGCCCAGGCCGAGGCCGCCCAGCACGGCTGCGACCAGGTGGTCTGGCTGGACGCGGTCGAGCACCGCTGGATCGAGGAAATGGGCGGCATGAACCTGTACTTCGTGTACGGGGCCGGGTCTGGTCAAAAGCCCAAGATCGTCACCCCCGAGCTCACCGGTTCGCTGCTGCCCGGCATCACCCGCGACTCGCTCCTGAAGATCGCCCGCGACCTCGGCTACGAGGCCGTCGAGGGCCGCATCTCCACGGACGACTGGAAGCGGGACAACGAGAACGGCTCGCTGACCGAGGTCTTCGCCTGTGGCACGGCCGCGGTGATCACCCCGGTCGGCTCGGTCAAGTCGGCCCGCGCCAACTGGACGCAGGGCGACGGTGAGCCCGGCGAGGTCACGATGAAGCTCCGCAAGGCGCTGCTCGACCTCCAGACCGGCGTTGCCCCCGACCCGCACGGGTGGATGCACCCGCTGGGCCGGGCGAACCGCCGGTAGTCGTTCGACCGCGGGCCGTCTCCGGCCGGTCGCGCCCCCGGGGGACGCCTGCTCAGCTCCGCCTAGCTCTCCACCAGGGCCGTCTCGGACTCCATGTCCGGGGCGGCCCTTTCGGCTGTCCGGGACCGGGCCGTCAGCGCCAGGTACGCCAGTCCGCCCACCACCCCCGACAGCAGGAAGCTACAGTCCACCCCGCCGGTCCAACTCAGCAGCGGGCCCTGGTAGTTGGGCAGCGAGACGGCGAGCAGGCCGACGCCCGCACCGAGACCCCAGGAGGCCACCGCGCGCAGGTTCCAGCCGGCCCGGTACCAGTAAACGCCGCCCCGCGAGCGGCGGTTGAAGACCTGGAGGGCATCGGCGTCGTACACACCGCGACAGCGCACGAAGCCGATCAGGGTGATCACCGCCCACGGGGTGCCGATCGCGGTGAGCAGCAGGACGAACGACGTCATCGCGGCCTGCGCGTCCCAGGCGAAGTGCCCCGCGAAGACGCACACCGTGGCGACGCCGGCCACCGCGAACGTCGCCTGGGTGCGCGAGGCCCGGGGCAGGATCGCGTCCAGGTCGAGGCCCATCGAGTACAGCATCAGACCCGCGTTGCCCACCGAGCCCGCCGAGGCCGAGAGCAGCAGCGGGACCAGGTACCAGCCGGGGGCGGCGGCGACCAGCGGGCCCGCGTAGTCGGTGGCCGCGCGGGCCGCGTACGCCGTGAACGTGCCGAAGAGCTGCGGCACCAGCAGACCCGCCGTCAGACCCAGCCAGGTCGCGTGCAGCACCGCGCGCGAGCGGTGGCGGGCGGGCGAGATGTAGCGCGTGTAGTCGCCGAGCAGGGTGATGAAGGCGATCGGTCCGCTCAGCCCGGCCGCGACCATCGCGAACAGCCAGGTCGGCCAGAACGAGCCCAGCAGATAGCCGCCGGCGCCGGGCAGCGCGGCGGTGGTGAAGTGCGGTGCGTACGCGGCGATTCCGAGGATGAGCAGGGCCGTCATCACTACGGCCAGGATGCGTGAGAGGCGCAGCAGGACCCGGTAGCCGTAGACCGCGCCGATGACGGTGGCCGCGGCGAGCAGCGCGTACACGATGCCGTACGAGAGCCCGCCCGTCGGCAGGCCGAACAGGCGGTGCAGTACGCCCGTCATCGCGTCGCCGCCGATCCACACCGTCAGCGCGGTGTAGCCGAGCGACAGCAGCAGGCCCACCACCGAGCCCACCAGCCGTCCGCGCACGCCGAATTGGGCGCCGGATGAGGTCGACAGGTTGGTCGCGGTACGCAGCGACACCAGGGCGAGCGGCGCGGTGAGCAGGGTGCCCACCACGGTGCCCGCGACCACCGCGCTCACCGAGGCCCACCAGCCGAGGCCGAAGGAGACCGGCAGCCAGCCGAAGATGATCACTCCGAGGCACAGGTTCGAGCCGAGCAGGATCGATACGAGATCGCGGGGGCCGCTGGTGCGCTCCGCGTCCGGGACCGTATCGACTCCGCGCTGTTCTATGGGCATGCCGACGCCTCTCACTCTCGGGGGGGTTTGAGTGGCGCTCAATGTGACTCACGCCAAGCGGTGACGTCAATGCTTCCGTCTTGAGAAATCTCTGGTTAGAGTGGCGTTCAAACAGGAGGTGTGGTGGCGTGCGACTGACTCCGACGGAGCGTGACCGACTGCTTTTGTTCGGCGCCGCGGAACTGGCCAGGGCCCGCAGGGCCCGCGGGCTTCGGCTGAACGTGCCCGAGGCGACCGCGCTGATCGCGGACACCGTCTGCGAGGCGGCGCGGGACGGGCGGCGGCTCGCCGAGGCCATCGAGGCGGCCCGGTCCGTGCTCGGCCCCGACGACGTGCTGCCCGGGGTGTCCGACGTGGTCACCGAGGTCCATGTGGAAGCCGTCTTCGACGACGGCTCGCGGCTCGCGGTGGTGTCCGACCCCATCGGCGGCACGGCGGGCCAGGACGCCCCCGGCGCCCTGCTGCCCGGCGGCGGCTACCCGCAGGCGGCCCCCGCGGTGCTGCTCACGGTGACCAACACCGCCACCGTGCCCGTCTCGGTCACCTCGCACTTCCACTTCTTCGAGGCGAATCCGCGGCTCGACTTCGACCGCGCGGCGGCCTATGGCATGCGGCTCTGCGTGCCCGCCGGATCCTCCGTGCGGTTCGGGCCCGGCGAGAGCGCGGAGGTCGGCCTAGTCCCGATCGGCGGCGACCGCGTCGCCATCGGCTTCGCAGGCCTGGTCGACGGCCCGCTGGACGCGCCCGGCGCGAAGCAAGAAGCCCTGCGCAGGGCCGCCGCCTGCGGATACCTGGGAACCGGCACGAGCGGGGGAGACAAGTGATGGACCCGTACGAGTACGCCGCTGTGCACGGCCCGCGCACCGGCGACCGCATCCGGCTCGGGGACTCGGGCCTGACCGTCCGGGTCGAGTCCGACTCGCAGGCCCCGGGTGATGAGTTCCTGGCCGGGTTCGGCAAGACCGCCCGCGACGGGCTGCACCTCAAGGCCGCCGCCGTCCGCGAGACCTGCGACGTCGTGATCAGCAACGTCGTGGTGGTCGACGCGGTGCAGGGCATCCGCAAGGTGTCCATCGGCATCCGCGAGGGACGGATCTGCTCGATCGGCCGGGCCGGGAACCCCGACACCCTCGACGGTGTGGACGTCGTCGTCGGCACCGGCACCTCGATCGTCTCCGGCGAGGGGCTCATCGCCACCGCCGGGGCCGTCGACACCCACGTCCACCTGCTGTCGCCGCGCATCATGGAGGCCTCGCTCGCCTCCGGCGTCACCACCATCATCGGCCAGGAGTTCGGCCCGGTCTGGGGCGTCGGCGTCAACTCGCCGTGGGCGCTGCGGGGCGCCTTCGCCGCCTTCGACGCCTGGCCCGTCAACATCGGCTTCCTGGGCCGGGGTTCGTCCTCGAACGGCGCCCCGCTGGTCGAGGCGCTCGCCGAGGGCGGGGCCTGCGGGTTCAAGGTCCACGAGGACATGGGGGCGCACACCCGGGCGCTCGACACCGCGCTGCGCGTCGCCGAGGAACACGACGTACAGGTCGCCCTGCACAGCGACGGGCTGAACGAGTGCCTCACCGTCGAGGACACCCTGAAGGTGCTCGAAGGCCGCACCATCCACGCCTTCCACATCGAGGGCTGCGGCGGTGGGCACGTACCCAACGTCCTGAAGATGGCGGGCGTCCCGAACGTCATCGGCTCCTCCACCAACCCCACCCTGCCCTTCGGCCGGGACGCGGTCGCCGAGCACTACGGCATGATCGTCTCCGTCCACGACCTGAAGACCGACCTGCCGGGCGACGCGGCGATGGCCCGCGACCGCATCCGGGCCGGGACGATGGGCGCCGAGGACGTGCTCCACGACCTGGGCGCCATCGGCATCACCTCCTCCGACGCCCAGGGCATGGGCCGCGCGGGCGAGACCGTGCGGCGCACCTTCGCCATGGCCGGAAAGATGAAGGCCGAGCTCGGCCCCCTGGAGGGCGACGGGGACGGCGACGACAACGCGCGCGTCCTGCGCTACATGGCGAAGCTGACCATCAACCCGGCCATCGCGCACGGCCTCTCGCACGAGATCGGCTCCATCGAGGTCGGCAAGATGGCCGACATCGTGCTGTGGCGCCCGGCCTACTTCGGTGCCAAGCCGCAGATGGTCCTCAAATCCGGCTTCCCCGCCTGGGGCGTCACCGGCGACCCCAACGCCGCCACCGACACCTGCGAACCACTCGTCCTCGGCCCGCTGTTCGGCGCCCACGGCGGCGCTGCCGCCGAACTGTCCGTCGCCTTCGTCGCGAAGGCGGCCCTGGACCAGGGCGGCGACCAACTGCCCACCCGCCGCCGCCGGGTCGCGGTGCGCGGCACCCGCGGCATCGGCCCCGCCGACCTGCTGCTCAACTCCCGTACCGGAGCCGTCGGCGTGGACGGCCGCACCGGCCTGGTCACCCTCGACGGCGACCCGCTGCGCTCCGAGCCGGCCGACTCCGTCTCCCTCAACCGCCTCTACTTCCTGTAAGGACCCCCTGATGTCTGCTGCCGCCGACGGCTTCCGCATGCCCGCCGAGTGGACCCCGCACGAGCGGACCTGGATGGCGTGGCCGGGCCCCAACGTGACCTTCCCGAACGAGGCCGAACTCGCCGCGTCCCGCGCCGCCTGGGCCTCGGTCGCCCGCGCCGTACGCCGCTTCGAGCCGGTCACCGTGATCGCGGGCCCCGGCCGGCGGGCCGAGGCGCGGGCCCTGCTCGGCGACGACATCGAGGTGGTGGAACGCGAGCTCGACGACGCCTGGATGCGGGACATCGGCCCCACCTTCCTCACCGACGCCAAGGGCCAACTGGCCGCCGTGGACTGGACGTTCAACGGCTGGGGCGCCCAGGACTGGGCGACCTGGGAGCACGACGCGAAGATCGGCGCCCACGTCTCGGACCTGGCCGGCGCGCGCACGTACACCTCGCGCCTGGTGAACGAGGGCGGCGCCATCCACGTCGACGGCGAGGGCACGGTGCTGCTCACCGAGACCGTCCAGCTCGGCCCCGAGCGCAACCCCGGCTGGAGCCGCGCGGAGGTCGAGGCGGAGATCCACGCCATGCTCGGCACCCGCAAGGCGATCTGGCTGCCGCGCGGCCTGACCGCCGACTACCCTCCGCACGGCTACGGCACCCTGGGGCACGTGGACATCGTGGCCGCCTTCGCCCGCCCCGGCGTCGTGGTCGCCCACACCCAGCCCGACCCGGCCCACCCCGACCACGAGCTGTGCAAGGAGAACGTGGCGCTGCTGCGCTCCCAGACCGACGCGCGCGGCCGCACCCTCGAAGTGGTCGAGGTCCCCGCGCCGACCGTCGTGACGGACGAGCACGGCTGGGTGGACTACTCCTACATCAACCACTACCTCTGCAACGGCGGCGTGGTGCTGTGCGCCTTCGACGACCCGCGCGACGAGATCGCGGCGGGCATCTTCCGCCGGCTGTTCCCCGAGCGGACGGTGACCCTGGTCGACGCCCGGACGATCTTCGCGGGCGGCGGCGGCATCCACTGCATCACCCAGCAGCAGCCCAAGGTCTGACCCCGCGACCCGGTGGAGCGCGCATCGGGTAGAACATACGGGTGACCAGTCCCGCCCCCCGCCGCCGCAACACCGCCCCGCCCCGCGAGGAGGTCCTCGCCGCCGCCATGGCCACCATCGCCGAGCGGGGCCTTGACGGGCTCACCATGGCGGGGCTCGGCCGGGAGGTCGGCATGTCCAGCGGCCACCTCCTCTACTACTTCCACTCCAAGGACGAGCTGCTGCTCCAGACCCTGGAGTGGAGCGAGGGGCGGCTCGGCGCCGAACGGCGCGCACTGCTCTCGCGGCCGGGCCCGGTGCGCGAACGCCTCGACGCGTACGTCGACCTGTACGTGCCCGACGGCCCCCGCGATCCGCACTGGATCCTGTGGCTGGAGGTCTGGAACCGCTCGCAGAACGCCGACGGCACTGCCCGCGCCCGGCAGGCCGCCATCGAGGGCGCCTGGCACCGCGACCTGGTCGCGATAGTCGCCGAGGGCGTCTCGCGCGGCGAGTTCCGCCCGGTGGACGCCGACCGCTTCGCGGCCCGGCTGCGCGCCCTGCTCGACGGGTTCAGCGTGCACGTCGCGGTCGGCATCCCCGGCACCGGACGGCCCCAAGTCCTCGGTCACGTAAGGGAGTTCGTGGACGAGTCACTGATGCGGGAACGCAACGCACGTAAGTAGGCCCGATCGTTGCGGCCGCACGCCTTGTCGCTCACGCCCGGCTGCGCCACCGTGATCGTCCATGGGACGAGAGCACTGGAAGAAGATCTGGGTCGGTTCGGCCGGCAACATGGTCGAGTGGTTCGACTGGTTCGTGTACGCCACGTTCGCGGTGTACTTCGCGGACGCGTTCTTCCCGAAGGGCAACGAGACCGCCAACCTCATGAACACCATGGGGATCTTCGCGGTCGGCTTCTTCATGCGGCCGGTCGGCGGCTGGCTGCTCGGCCGGATCGGCGACCGCAGGGGCCGCAAGGCCGCCCTCACGCTGACCGTCACCCTCATGTCGGCCTCCGCGATCCTGATCGCGATCGCCCCGACCTACGCGGTCGCCGGCTACGGGGGAGTGGCGGTGCTCCTGGTCGCCCGGCTCCTCCAGGGCCTCTCCGTCGGCGGCGAGTACGCGGCGAGCGCTACCTACCTCACCGAAGCCTCCGACCCCAACAAGCGCGGCTTCGCCTCCAGCTTCCAGTACGTGTCGATGACCGCCGGCCAGCTCGTCGGGCTCGGCCTCCAGATCGTCATGCAGCGCAACCTCTCGGACGCGGCGCTGCACAGCTGGGGCTGGCGCATCCCCTTCATCGTGGGCGCGCTCGGCGCGGCCGTCGTCTTCTACCTGCGGCGCTCCATGCTGGAGACCGAGGTGTACGAGGAGTCGGGAGCCGCCCGGGACGAGGACCGGGGCACCCTCAAGGCGCTGTGGCGGCACAAGCGCGAGGCGCTCCTGGTCATGGCGCTCACCATGGGAGGCACGGTCGCCTACTACACGTACACGACGTACCTGACGAAGTTCCTCTCCAAGAGCGCGGGCATGGACAAGTCGACCGCCTCGCTCGTCAGCTTCTGCGCGCTGTTCGTCTTCATGTGCCTCCAGCCGCTGGCGGGGGCGCTCTCCGACCGGATCGGGCGCCGCCCGCTCCTGATCACCTTCGCCATCGGCTCCACCTTCCTGACCGTGCCGATCATGACCATGCTCAAGCACGCGGGCACCTTCTGGCCGGCCTTCGGCCTGGCCCTGCTGGCGCTGGTCGTGGTCACCGGATACACCTCGATCAACGCCTGTGTGAAGGCCGAGCTCTTCCCGACCGGCATCCGCGCCCTCGGCGTGGCCCTGCCGTACGCCATCGCGAACGCGCTGTTCGGCGGGACGGCCGAGTACGTGGCGCTCTGGTTCAAGAAGGCGGGCATCGAGTCCGGCTTCTACTGGTACGTCGCCGGGTGCGCGGCGGTGTCCCTGGTCGTCTACCTCAGCATGCGCGAGACGCGTGACATCGACCTCAACCGGGTCACGGACGAACCCCGGCGAGTGGAAGCGGAACCGGTCCCTTCGCAATAGCGCAGGTCGTGGCGCCCGGATGGTGAGACCCAGCAGCCGGGCCCCGCACCCGTGTGGCAAACTGCGAGCGTGCTCGCTTTCACCATGATTATGGACAGCAGCGCGCCGGTCCGCAGTGATCGCTGAACCGTGGAACCACCCGCGGCAGCAGCCATCGTGCCCCAGACCCGCGCGCAGACCTCTCGCACCCGCGAGGGGTCTTTTCGTTTACCGGCCCCACCACGGCCGGGGCGAGCAGCGCGGCGGCGGGGGCAAGTGGAGCCATGAGTTCGGAGCCACTCACCCGACAGGAGTCAGATCAGCATGACGACCAACGAGGCGAACAAAGCCGCCGAGGAGAGTCTTCCCGCCGGCCTTCGTGTCGACGACAGCTTCCATGTCTTCGACACGACGCTGCGTGATGGTGCGCAGCGTGAGGGGATCAACCTCACGGTGGCGGACAAGCTGACGATCGCCCGGCACCTGGACGAGTTCGGGGTGGGTTTCATCGAGGGCGGCTGGCCGGGCGCCAACCCCCGTGACACGGAGTTCTTCGCACGGGCGCGCCAGGAGATCACCTTCCGCAACGCGCAGCTCGTCGCGTTCGGCGCGACCCGCCGCGCGGGCGGCAGGGCCGCCGAGGACCCGCAGGTGCGCGCGCTCCTGGAGTCCGGTGCCCCGGTGATCACCCTGGTCGCCAAGTCGCACGACCGGCACGTCGAACTGGCCCTGCGCACCACCCTTGAGGAGAACCTGGAGATGGTGCGGGACACCGTCTCGTATCTGCGCGAGCAGGGCCGCCGGGTCTTCCTGGACTGCGAGCACTTCTTCGACGGGTACAAGGCGAACCCCGAGTACGCCAAGGCCGTCGTGCGGGCCGCCGCCGAGTCCGGCGCCGACGTGGTCATCCTGTGCGACACCAACGGCGGGATGCTGCCCGCCCAGATCCACGCCGTCGTCGCCACCGTCCTCGCCGACACCGGCGCCCGGCTCGGCATCCACGCCCAGGACGACACCGGTTGCGCGGTCGCCAACACCCTGGCCGCCGTCGACGCGGGCGCCACCCACGTCCAGTGCACCGCCAACGGATACGGCGAGCGGGTCGGCAACGCCAACCTGTTCCCGGTCGTCGCGGCTCTGGAGCTGAAGTACGGCAGGCGGGTGCTGCCCCAGGGCGCGCTCACCGAGATGACCCGCATCTCGCACGCCATCGCCGAGGTGGTCAACCTCACCCCCTCCACGCACCAGCCGTACGTGGGCGTCTCCGCCTTCGCCCACAAGGCCGGCCTGCACGCCTCCGCGATCAAGGTCGACCCCGACCTGTACCAGCACATCGACCCCGGCCTGGTCGGCAACCGCATCCGGATGCTGGTGTCCGACATGGCGGGCCGCGCCTCCATCGAGCTCAAGGGCAAGGAACTCGGCGTCGACCTCGGCGACGACCGCGCCACCGTCGCCCGCGTCGTGGAGCGGGTCAAGCAACGCGAACTGGCGGGCTACACCTACGAGGCGGCCGACGCCTCCTTCGAACTCCTGCTGCGCGACGAGGTCGAGGGCGGGCCCCGCGACTACTTCCGCATCGAGTCCTACCAGGCGATCATCGAGACCCTCAAGGACGGTACGCACGCCAACGGCGCCACCGTGAAGTTCTGGGTCGGCGACGAGCGGATCATCGTCACCGCCGAGGGCAACGGACCGGTCAACGCGATGGACTCCGCGCTGCTCCAGGGCCTGGAGCGGTTCTACCCGCAGGTCTCCAAGTTCGAGCTGGTCGACTACAAGGTGCGCACCCTGGAGGGCAACCACGGCACCGCCTCCACCACCCGCGTCCTGATCACCACCACGGACGGCACCGCCGAGTGGACGACCGTCGGAGCGGGCCCCAACGTCATCGCCGCCTCCTGGGAAGCGCTCCAGGACGCGTACACCTACGGTCTGCTGCGCGCCGGGACCCGGCCGGCCCGCTGAGCGCCCCGGCGGCGCGGGGGAACCGTCCAGGGTGGAGCGGGCCGTGCCCCTCCTGCTCCATCCTGTATGTCCGTTTCCCAGTGGCCTCGGGTAGCGTCGGGCCCATGAGGCTCAGGGTTTTCTCCGCACTCTCCGCCGCCGCGCTCGCCGCGCTGGCCACGGCGGGTCCCGCGATGGCGGCCACCGGCGCGTCCGACGTGGCCGACCAGCTCAAGAAGAGCCCGG
Organism: Streptomyces sp. NBC_01431; assembly: GCF_036231355.1. Classification (NCBI taxonomy): domain Bacteria; kingdom Bacillati; phylum Actinomycetota; class Actinomycetes; order Kitasatosporales; family Streptomycetaceae; genus Streptomyces; species Streptomyces sp. NBC_01431. The sequence continues at coordinate 2,495,262 of NZ_CP109496.1, read as the reverse complement.
TCTACGTGGACCCCGGGGCCGCGAACCAGCTCAGCGCGGCCCAGGCGGACGCGCTCGCGAAGAAGATCAAGGACGCGGACAAGCCGCTCTTCGTGGCCGTGCTGCCCAACAGCGCCGCCTTCCCCAAGAGCACGATCCTCCAGAACCTGCGCACCGACACCGGTGTCACCGGCTTGTACGCGATCCGGCTCGGCGACGCGTTCACCTCCGGCGCCGACCGCAAGGTCATGTCGAAACAGGCCGTCCAGAACCTGAACAGCGCGGTCCGCGCGCCCGGCACCAACACCGACGCCGCGACCCAGCTCAACGCCTTCGTCGACAAGGCGCTCCCGCAGATGAAGGGCCACGCCCCCGCCTCGTGGGGCGGCGGCTCCGGTTCCGGCGGCTCGGTGAACACCGGCGCGCTCGTCGGGGTGGGCGCGGTGGTCGTGGCGGGCGGCGCGGGCGCGTACGCGCTGGTCCGGCGCAACCGCAGGAAGAAGGCCGAGGAGGAGCGGGCCGCGCTCCAGCGCCTCCAGGTCGTCGTCGACGAGGACATCACCGCGTTCGGCGAGGAGCTCGACCGGCTCGACTTCCACCCGGCCGAGGCCGGCGCCGACGACGCGATGCGCGCCGACTACGAGCGCGCCCTCGACTCGTACGAGACCGCGAAGTCCCTGATGGCCAAGGCCGAGCGGCCCGCAGACGTGACGGGCGTGACCCAGGCCTTGGAGGACGGCCGGTTCTCGCTGGCCACCCTCGCCGCCCGCCGCGAGCACAGAGAGCTGCCCGAGCGCCGCGCCCCCTGCTTCTTCGACCCGCGCCACGGCCCCTCCGTCGAGGACGCGACGTGGACCCCGGCCGGCGGCGCCCCGCGCCAGGTGCCGGTCTGCCAGGCGGACGCGACCCGGCTGCGCGACGGCCAGGACCCGATGGTCCGCGAGGTCGACACCGACCAGGGCCGTCGCCCCTACTACGACGCGGGCCCCGCCTACGGCCCCTGGGCGGGCGGCTACTTCGGCGGCGGCATGCTGCCCGGCCTCCTGATGGGCACCATGCTCGGCTCGATGCTGTCGAGCCCGGCGTACGCGTCCGACTACGGCGCCGGTTCCTATGACGCGGGCTCCGGTTTCGACGGCGGCGACGTGTCGGGCTCCGACTTCAACCCCTCCGACTTCGGCGGTGGCTGGGGCGACGGGGGCGGCGGCGACGGGGGCGGTTTCGGCGGCGGCGACTGGTGACCGGGACAGGCCTTGCGGCCCGCTGTTGACCTGCGCCGTTCCAGCGGGTGATAGTTGCGAACCGGACATCCAGGGTTGGGGATACATGCAAGCCGGGCACGACGACGTCATATCGGTCTGCGCCGACGCGGAGGCGCTGCTGCGGGCTGGCCGCAACAGCGAGGCGCGCAAGGCCGCGCGGGCCGCGCTGTACACCGACGGTCCCGATCCCCGGCTCTACGCCCTGCTCGGCCGCGCGCACGCCGCCGAGGCCGACGAGCAGCACACCGACCGGGCCGAGGCCATCCTCAGCGAGGGCCTCGCCGTATTCCCGGACGATCCCGGCCTGCTCGCCGCGTACGCGAAGCTGCGCGCGGCACACCCTCGGACTCCCGAACCGGCCGAGCAGTCAAGGGAGTTGACCCCCGAGGACCCGAGCGCGGCGGACCCCGAGCAGGCCGGCGAGGGCATCCCTCGCGGCGACCGGGGGGCCGGGGCGACCTCGCCCGGACGTCAACAGCGGCACGACGCCCGCCTGGTCCTCGCCGTCATCGGCCATCCGATGGGCGCGGCTCAGCAGGCAGCGGGCCAGGCGCGGGCGCGGCCCACCGACGACCGGATCGCCGTTCTCGCCGAGTCCCTGACCGCGCTGGCCCGCCCCGGCCGGGCGCCGCTGCGGCTGCTGGTGCGAGCCCCGCTGGCCGCCGGGATCGGCTGCTGGGCCTGGTTCGCGGCCTGGCTGCTGGGCGTTGCGGCGCTGCACCTGCCGACCTGGGCCGCGCTCGCCGCGCTGCCCGGCCCGGCGCTCTTCCCGTTGCTCCACGGGGTGCTGCGTGGCGCCCGCCGCCGGGCCGGCGACCGCGTACCGGCGGCTCCCGCGGCGGCCCCGGCGCCCGGTGGGTTCCCCGCACTGCCCCCGGTCCCGCCGTACACACGCCGCGAGAAGACGGCCGCCGCCGTGGTCCTCGTCATGGTCGCCGTCGCCCTCGCGGTCTTCGCGCTGGGGGCTTGAGGCAGCCGCCGTCCCGAGACCGCTGTCACGCCGCCTTGATGGCGGAGATGTCGAAGGTCAGCTTCACCTTGTCGCTGACCACGACGCCGCCGGTCTCCAGGGCCGCGTTCCAGGTCAGGCCCCAGTCGGAGCGCAGGATCTCGGCGCTGCCCTCGAAGCCGATGCGCTGGTTGCCGTAGGGGTCGGTGGCCGTGCCGTTGAACTCCAGGTCGATGGCGAGCGGCCGGGTCACGCCCTTGATCGTCAGGTCGCCGACCATGCGGTACTTGTCGCCGCCGAGCTCCTGGGCCTCGGTCGAGCGGAAGCTCATCAGGGGGAACTGCTCGGCGTCGAAGAAGTCGGCGCCGCGCAGGTGGTCGTCGCGGTCCGCGATGCCCGTGTCGACGCTTGCGATCCGCACGTCGATGGAGGCGGCGGAGGCGGCCGGGTTCGCGCCGTCCAGAGTGAGGGTGCCCTCGTGATCGGCGAAGGAGCCGCGCACGTTGGTGACCATGGCGTGCCGCACGGTGAAGCCGATGCTGCTGTGCGACGGGTCGATGGTGTACGTGCCGCTCAGCGCGGCCAGCGCCGGGTCGACCTCGATGGTGGAGGTGGCGGTGCTGCTGTTCTTGCGGCCGAAGAGACCCATGACTGCTCCTTGGGGACGCGCTGCGGTCTTGCGCCGAAGCGGTTGAAGGTTCAACGAGATTGAGCGTAGACCCATTCCGTTCGGTTTTCAACAACTTCGCTTCGGGGAGATTTGTTCCAGGGGGCGGTGAGGCCGGGCGCCCCTAGACGCGCGGCGGCATGGGGGCGGGCCCCAGAGTCGTCGTGCCCGGGGCGGCGCGGTGGCCGAGGCCCGTGCGGTAGGCGTCCAGGGCCGCTTCGACGCGCCCGGTGCGGCGCAGCAGGTCGCCGAGCAGTCGGCACAGGTCCGCGACGTCCCCGCTCGCCCCGCTGCGTTCGAGCAGCCCGAGCGCGGTGACGTAGTGCTCCTCCGCCTGTTCCGGCTCGCCGCGCTCCTCGAAGATCAGCCCGAGCAGCCGGTGCGCCCCGCCCGCGTGGACCGCGCCGTGCTGATCGCCGAGCTCGGTGAGCGGGGTGAGCAGCGCCATCGCCTGCGCGTGCTGCCCCCGGCGGCGCAGCACGTCCGCCAGCTCCACCTCGACCTGCGCGGTGAACAGCGCGGCCCGCTTGGCGGCGAGCATGTCACGCGCCGTACGCAACTCCCGCTCGGCGGCGTCGAGTTCGCCTTCCTGGGCGTACACGTAGCCGCGCATCCAGTGGCAGTGCGCGAGGTCGGTGCGCAGGCGCAGCTGGCGGTAGATCGACTGGGCCTTGGCCAGCGAGGCGTCCGCGTCGGCCGTGCGCCCCTCGGCGAGGAAGGTCCGTGCCACCTGCCGGTGCATCCCGGCGACCAGCGCCGGGTCCGAGACCTGCGAGGCCAGCGCGAGGGCCAGCTCGGCCGCGCGCGCGGCGCGGGCCAGGGCGCCCATGTCCAGGTAGGGGCCGATGACCGCGGCGTACAGGAGGACGAGCGCCTCCGGGTCGGCGAGCCCGCTGATACCGAGCTCGTCGATGGTCGACTCCAGGAGGTAGCAGGCGTAGCGCAGCTCGCCCGCCAGGATGTGCGCGACCGCCCGGCCCCGGATCGCGCGAGCCCGGCGGGGCAGCGGCTCGGCCGCCAGGATCTCCTCGCACGCCTCGAAGTGCCGTATGGCGTCGGTGAGTTCGCCGGTCTCCAGGGCGCAGTCCCCGAGGCCGAGCAGCGCCTCGGCCCGCTCCTCGTCGAATCCGTGGAGCTCCGCCTCGGTGAGCAGGTGCCGGTAGCGGACGGCCGCCTCGTCGGCCTCGCCGGTGGCCAGCGCGCGCTGGGCGTCGGTCAGGCCGAGCCGGAGTTCGGTGGCCAGCGCGGCCGGGCGGCCGGTGGTCAGCTCCTCGTACGTCGTGCCGAGCCGCCCCGCGAGATGGCGCAGCGCCGCCTCCGAGGGGCGGACCTTGCCGGACTCCAGGGTCGAGACGTAGGCGGGCGTATAGGCGGGTTCGGCCAACTGGCGCTGGGTCAGGCCCAGTTGGGCGCGCAGTCGCTGAACTCGGCGACCGATCACGGCAGGTTCATCCATGGCGTCCCCTTGGCCCCAAGGCATTGCGCACGCCCCGTGCGCCCCCTAATTTAAGCAGGCCGTTCAACGCGTTTACCAGAATGCTTAACTTCCGTTACACGAGGAGGACTTCGTGCGCCCACCCATGCGCCCAGGCCTGCGCAGAACCGTCGTGACCGCGGCGCTCGCCACCACCGCCGTCCTGGCCGCGCTCGCCGCCGGACCCGGCAGCGCGGCCGCCGCCGACCCGCAACCACCCCAGCCGCACCGGCAGGTCCAGGTCGAGATACCCGGTCCGGAGTCGGACACCGGGGAGACCCTCGCCGGCTCCGGCCACGCGCTCGTCCCGTCGAACGGGCAGGCAAAGCCCGCGCCGCACCTTTCGGCGCCCGCCGCGGTGGCCGCCGACGGCCAGGTCACCAAGATGATCGACCACGGCTCGACCGCCGACCGCCTGGACGTCGTCATCGTCGGCGACGGATACACGGCCGACCAGCTGGCGCAGTTCCACGCCGACGCCAAGGAGAAGTGGGGCGAGGTCACCGGCGTCGAGCCGTACACCACGTACCAGAACCTGTTCAACGTCTGGACGGTGGACGCGGTCTCCGCCCAGTCCGGCATCTCCGGCGACCCGGCCCAGGGCGATGTGAAGAACACCGCGCTCGGGGCGTACTTCTGGTGCGACGGCGTGGAGCGGCTGCTCTGTGTCGACCAGGACAAGGTCGACTCGTACGTGGCGAAGGCGCCCCAGGCCGATCTGGTCATCGTCCTCGCCAACAGCGCCAAGTACGGCGGCGCCGGATACAACGAGCCGTCCAAGACGCTCGGTTACGAGGGCATATCCACCGCGTCCGCGGGGAACGCCAAGTCCGGCCAGGTCGCCATCCACGAGACCGGCCACTCGCTGGGCAAGCTGGCCGACGAGTACGCCTACCCCGGCACTCCCGGCTACGAGCACTACTCGGGCCCCGAGGCGGCCCAGTCGAACATCTCGGTCCTGTCCGCCGACCAGATGACCGCGCAGCGCACCAAGTGGTACCGCTGGCTCGGCGAGACCTCGCCGGACGGGGGGACGGTCGGCGCCTACGAGGGCGGCGGCTACTACGTCACCGGTCTGAACCGGCCCACCGACGGCTCGATCATGCGGGTTCTGGGCAAGCCGTTCAATCTGCCGGGCGTGGAGGCGATGATCGCGGGCTTCTACCGCCATGCGTCAATCGCGACGCCGGTCACGTCCACGGACCGCACGCTGCGGTCGTACGACACCGCGAGGGTGACGGTGCCGCGCCTCGCGGGTGCCCGGCAGTTGACGGTCCGCTGGTATCTGGACGGCAGGGAGCTGAAGCGATTCGCGGGCCGTACGGCGGTGCCGGTGTGGGGGCTCGGCCTCGGCAGGGGTTCCCACGCGCTCACGGTCCGGGTCACCGACTCGACCCCCTCGGTCCGCGACCCCGAGATCGCGGCAGGTCTGCGGGGCGCCGTGGACTGGGAGGTCCGCCGCTGAGTTGAGGTTCGGGGGCGGAGCCCCTGAGGTTGTCCTGGTCAGCTGCTGGACGACCGTACCTTCAGCTCGGGCAGGATCGACAGGTGGTGCCGGGGCCGGGCGGGGTCGGCGAGGCGGGCGGCGAGGAGGTCGACCGCCGCCACGCCCACCGCCCGCTTCGGCGGCGCCACAGCGGTGAGCGGAATGTCGGCCAGCGCCGCCACCTCGTCGTCGTACGCCACGATCGCGAGGTCGCCCGGCACCGAGAGCCCCCGCGCCCGCAGCCGCGGCAGCACCACGATCGCGTCGTGGTCGTTGTGGACCAGGACCGCGTCGAGCAGCCCCGAGGCCACCGCCCCGGTGAACTCGTCCAGTTGGGTGTCCCGCCGGACCGGATCGGTCTCGGGCGCCGTGATCGTGAAGCGGAGTTCACCGGGCGCCGGGAGCGCCAGGGAGTCGAGCTCGCCGAGGTAGCCCTGAAGGACCAGCGCGCTGTGCGGGCTGTCCGCGCGAATGAGCAGCCCGATCCGCTCGCGGCCCGAGCGCGCGAGATGGCGAACCGCGAGACGGGCGCCGTGCACATGGTCGGTGACGACCCGCTCGGCGTCCGGCACGTCGTTGCCCGAACGACGCTCCACCAGGGCGAACGGTATGCCGAGCGCCGCCAGCCAGTCCTGGTCCCCGACCGGGCTGCACGGGGCGATGAGCAGCCCGTCGATGCCGTGCGCGAGCAGCTGGCGCACCTGCGCCCGCTCCTCGTCGGGGCGGTACTGCGAGATGCCGAGTACGAGCCGGATGCCCCGGGCCGCGGCGGCCTGCCTCGCGCCCTTGATGATCTCCGGGTAGTAGTAGTCGGCCGCGGGCACGACCAGGCCGAAGACCAGCCCCGGGCCGGGTCCGCCGGGCGGCGGGAACGCGGGGGCGGCCGGGGCTGACGCGGTCTTCGGCAGCAGCGCGCCGCCGTGCACCCGCGTCACCAGACCACGCTCGGCGAGCGCCTCCACGTCCCGGCGCACGGTCACCGCGGACACCTTCAACTCCTCGGCGAAGTCGGTCACGCGCAGCGAGCCGTGCTCCCGCAGCCGCCGCAGTATCGCCTGGTGCCTGTCCTCGGCGTGCACGTGATTGCGCCCCTCTGGTCGACCGTCGCCCTTCGCTGACCAGGAGCGTAACCCTCGGCGGATCGTTTGTGCACGATTCTGCGCGAACGATCAATTTATCTGATGGATGTGCGAACTCTTGCGCGTTCTTTCGGAGTTATGAGAGAAACCGCTCAATCGCGCCTCAGCCCCTGCGCACGCCCTCACTCGTGCTCCGCGCAGCCCATGCCCCCCCCGCTCCACCCGGTGCTCCGCCCGCTCCGCCCGTGCTCCTCCCGCATCCGCTCCGGAGGTTTTGCCCATGCCATCCGCCCAGGGCCGTTCACGGCGTACCTTCCTCGCCGCGTCCACCACCGGCGCCGCCGTCGCGCTCGGTCTGACGCTCCCCGCCGCCGCAACCGCTCAACTGCCCGCGCCGACCGACGAGTTCGACATCCTCCGGCTGAAGTGGCGTGACCTCACGCTCGGGACCGGCTTCGAGGCGACCGCCGAGCCGTACGCCACCAAGCTGGCGGCGCTGGGCACTTCGGCCCGCACCGCGCTCGCCACCATGCGCCCGGCCACCGGCTCGCTCTGGCCCGACCAGCCGTTGAAGGTCCCCGCCACCGGCTCCGCCAATATGAGCGGCAGCTACGGTCGGCTCAGCACCATGGCGCAGGCCTGGGCGCAGCCCGGCACCGGATCCACCGGCGACCCCGCGCTGATCGCCGCCGTCGGCACGGGCCTCGACCACCTCTACACCGAGATCTACAACGAGAACACCAAGGCCTTCGGCAACTGGTGGGACTGGCAGATCGGCAGCTCCCGACTGCTCCTCGACACCGCCGTCATCGCCCACGACACCCTCACCACCGAGCAGATCGGCCACTACACCGCCGCCATCGACCACTTCGTGCCGGACAGCGCGGTCGCGAGCTACAGCGGCACCTCCACCGGAGCCAACCGCACCGACCTGTGCCGGGTGCTCGCCACCCGCGGCGTGCTCGGCAGGAGCGCCGCCAAGATCGCGCTGGCCCGCGACGCCCTGTCGCCCGTCTTCCCGTACGTCACCGCGGGCGACGGGCTGTACGCCGACGGGTCGTTCGTGCAGCACACCTGGATCGCCTACACGGGTTCCTACGGCGAGGTCCAGATCGACGGGCTGGCCCGGCTCTTCGCGCTGCTCGCCGGCTCCACCTGGGCCGTCACCGACCCCAACCGGCAGATCATCCTCGACTCCGTGGAGCGCAGCTACGCGCCCCTCATCCACGACGGTCTGATGATGGACTGCGTCAACGGCCGCGCCGTCTCCCGGCAGACCACCGACGACCAGCTCATGGGACGCACGATCATGGCCCACATCGCGATGCTGGCCCTCGGTGCCTCGCCCGCCGAGCGCGACCGCTGGCGCGCGCTGATCAAGGGCTGGACCGACCGCGCCCAGACCGTGCCGGTCCTCGCCGACCAGCGGCTCTCCGTCGCCAACCTCGCCCTCCTGAAGGCCGCGGTGGAGGCCGCGCCCACCGCGGCCCCCGCCCCCGCCGGCCCCCGCCTGTTCCCCGCGATGGACCGCGCCGTACACCGGGGCACCCGCTTCGCGGCTTCGCTGAGCATGGCGTCGGAGCGGATCGCGTACTACGAGAACGGCAACGGCGAGAACCTGCGCGGCTGGCACACCGGCTCCGGGATGCTCGCCTGGTGGGGCGACGGCTTCGCGGGCGACCAGTACAGCGACGGGTTCTGGCCCACCGCCGACCCGTACCGCATGCCCGCCACCACGGTCTCGCGCAAGCCGCTGGCCGACGGCGAGGGCGGTGCGTGGGGTGCGGCCCGACCCGCCGTGAAGTGGGTGGGCGGCGCGAGTGACGGTACGTACGCGGCCGTCGGCCAGCACCTCAAGGGGCTCTCCTCCACGCTCACCGCCCGCAAGTCGTGGTTCTTCGTGGGCGACGAGATCGTCTGTCTCGGCGCCGGGATCACGGCGCGCGACGGCGTACCCGTCGAGTCGGTCGTCGAGCACCGCAACCTCGGCGCGAGCGGCACCAACGACTTCACCGTCGACGGCCGCGGCATCCCGGCCACCCCCGGCCGCCACGACACCTTCCCGCGGGCCCACTGGGCGCACCTCGCGAGCCACGGCGGCTACGTCTTCCCCGGCGGTGGCGCGGTGCGGGCGCTGCGCGAGCAGCGCACCGGCACCTGGAAGGCCATCAACACCGGCGGCACCGCCGATCCGGTCACCCGCCGCTACCTCACGCTCTGGTTCGACCACGGCACCGACCCCACCGACGCCTCGTACGCGTACGTCCTGCTGCCCGGCGCCCGGCAGCAGGAGACCGCCGCCCGCGCCGCCGACCGCGACCGGGTCCGCGTCATCGCCAACTCGGCGTCCGCACAAGCCATTTCGGCCCCCCGGCTCGGTCTGCTCGCCGCGAACTTCTGGACGCCGGGTGCGGCAGGTGGGCTCGCGGTCGACGGCCCCGCGAGCGTCCTGGTCCGCACCGCGCGGCGCACGGCCACCCTGTCGCTCGCCGCGCCCGAGCGCACCGGGGCGCCCATCGAGCTCACCTGGGACCGGCCGGTACGCTCGGTGGCGTCGCGCGACCCGCGGGTCGAGGTGCTCACCACCGGCCGCTCCCTGCGCCTGCGCATCACGCCGGACACCTTCTGCGGCACGGTGCGCACCGACGTCGTGCTCGGCTGACGCGGAAACCCCGCCCGGGGCCGTTGTCGAGACCCAACAGATCTCGGCCCCCTCCCGCTGTCGAGTTGGCCGCTTGGTGCAGGTCTACTGTCAGCCCCCACTAGGAAAGCGGTCCGGAGACTGTTTGGAGTCGACGGAGGAAAACCTTGTCCACTTTCGTAGGGTCGGTACATGACCGTTGTGGACGAGACCCCGGGCGAGCCGAGCGACACGCGTGGACGCGTAGCCGAGCTGCACGCCCTGCGCGAGGAAGCCCGGCGCGGGCCGAGCGACCGTGCGACCGAGGCCCAGCACGCCAAGGGCAAGCTGACCGCGCGCGAGCGCATCGACCTGCTCCTGGACGCGGAGTCGTTCCGTGAGGTGGAGCAGCTGCGCCGGCACCGGGCGACGGGTTTCGGTCTGGAGGCGAAGAAGCCGTACACGGACGGTGTGATCACCGGCTGGGGCACGGTGGAGGGCCGTACGGTCTTCGTGTACGCCCACGACTTCCGGATCTTCGGCGGCGCCCTGGGCGAGGCCCACGCCACGAAGATCCACAAGATCATGGACATGGCCATCGCGGCCGGTGCCCCGCTGGTCTCGCTGAACGACGGCGCGGGCGCCCGCATCCAGGAGGGCGTCTCCGCGCTCGCCGGGTACGGCGGCATCTTCCAGCGCAACACCCGAGCCTCGGGCGTGATCCCCCAGATCAGCGTCATGCTCGGCCCGTGCGCGGGCGGCGCGGCCTACAGCCCCGCCCTCACGGACTTCGTCTTCATGGTCCGCGAGACCTCGCAGATGTTCATCACCGGCCCGGACGTCGTACGTGCGGTGACCGGTGAGGAGATCACCCAGAACGGGCTCGGCGGCGCCGACGTCCACGCCGAGACCTCCGGTGTCGCGCACTTCGCGTACGACGACGAGGAGACCTGCCTGGCCGAGGTCCGCTACCTGATCTCGATGCTGCCGTCGAACAACCGGGAGAACCCGCCGGTCCACCCCGGCGACGACCCGGCCGACCGCCGCTCCGAGGTGCTGCTCGACCTGGTGCCGGCGGACGGCAACCGCCCGTACGACATGCACAAGGTGATCGAGGAGCTCGTCGACGACGGCGATTTCCTGGAGGTCCACGAGCGCTGGGCGCGGAACATCATCTGCGCGCTGGCCCGTCTGGACGGCCAGGTCGTGGGCATAGTGGCCAACCAGCCGCAGTCCCTGGCCGGTGTCCTGGACATCGAGGCCAGCGAGAAGGCCGCCCGCTTCGTCCAGATGTGCGACGCGTTCAACATCCCGATCATCACGCTCCTGGACGTGCCGGGCTTCCTGCCGGGCGTCTCCCAGGAGCACGGCGGCATCATCCGCCACGGAGCGAAGCTGCTGTACGCGTACTGCAACGCGACGGTGCCGCGGATCTCGCTCATCCTGCGCAAGGCCTACGGCGGCGCGTACATCGTCATGGACTCCCAGTCCATCGGCGCCGACCTCACTTACGCCTGGCCGACCAACGAGATCGCCGTGATGGGCGCCGAGGGCGCCGCCAACGTCATCTTCCGCCGGCAGATCGCGGACGCCGACGACTCCGAGGCGATGCGGGCGCGCATGGTCAAGGAGTACAAGGCCGAGCTGATGCACCCCTACTACGCGGCCGAGCGCGGTCTGGTCGACGACGTCATCGACCCCACCGAGACCCGCAAGGTCCTCATCGACTCCCTCGCGATGCTCCGCAACAAGCACGCCGACCTGCCGTCCCGCAAGCACGGCAACCCCCCTCAGTAGAGGAGACCGACTTGAACAGCCCGACGCCTTCCGAATCCCTGCTCCGCGTGGAGAAGGGCGACGCCGCCCCCGAGGAGCTGGCCGCGATCACCGCGGTGCTGCTCGCCCGCGCCGCCGCCCAGTCCGACGCCCCCGCACCCAAGCGCGGTCGCTCCACCGCGGGCTGGCGCCGTCTGGAGCGCAGCCCCGGCTTCCGTGCCCCGCACTCCTGGCAGGGCTGATCCCGCCCGGAGTCACCACCTGAAGCGCCCCCGCCGACACCGGCGGGGGCCTTTTTCGCTGTCCCGGGACCCTGGGCCTATGTATATTAGGCCTCAACCTAGAGGTACTAGGTTTCTGAATGTGGGGGTGCCTGGATGGTGCGAGCGGGGCTGAGTCCCGAGCGGCTCACCGTGGCGGCGGCCGAGCTGGCGGACGAGGTGGGGTTCGACAGCATCACCGTGTCCGCGCTCGCGCGGCGCTTCGGCGTCAAGGACGCGAGCCTGTACTCGCACGTCAAGAACCTGCGCGAGCTGCGCCAGCGGGTCGCGCTGCACACCGCGGGCGAGTTCATCGACGCCATCGGCGCGGCCGTCGCGGGCCGCGCGGGACGGGACGCCCTGATCGCCTTCGCGGACGCCTACCGTGCCTACGCGCTGGCCCACCCCGGCCGGTACGCGGCCACCCAGCACCCGGTCGACCCGGAGCTGCTCGCCGGCTCGACCGTCATGGCGCGCACCGTGGACACGACGTACGGGATGCTCCGCGCCTACGGCCTCGCCGAGCCCGACCTGACCGACGCCGTACGCCTGCTGCGCAGCACCTTCCACGGCTACATCAGCCTCGAAGCGGCGGGCGGATTCGGTCACCCCCGCGATGTGCAGAAGTCGTGGGAGCGCGGCGTCGAGGCCCTGCACGTCCTCCTGGAGCACTGGCCCGAGAACGGGGAGAGCGATGACTGAACCGACGACTGGCACCCTGAAGGTCCCCGGTGCGACGCTGCGCTACGAGGTGCGCGGCAGGGGACCCGTGCTGCTCCTCATAGCGGGGGGCGGCGGGGACGCCGGGATCTTCGAGCCGGTGGCCGACGCGCTCGCCGACCGGTACACGGTGGTCACCTACGATCCGCGCGGCCACTCGCGCAGCCCGCTCGACGGACCGGACGTGGACCAGCGGGTGGGCGAACAGGCCGATGACGCCTGCCAGTTGCTCGCCCACGTGGCGCCGGACGGCGCGCCCGCGTACGTCTTCGGCAGCAGTTCGGGCGCGATCGTCGCGGTGGAGCTGCTGGTCCGGCACCCCGAACGGCTGGCGCGGGTGGTCGCGCACGAGCCGGTGCTCGTGGGGCTGCTGCCCGACGCGGCCGAGCAGCACGCGTTCTTCGACTCCGTGGTCGCCACCTTCCACCGCGAGGGCGCCGGCGCGGCCATGGCGGAGCTGGGCGCGGGATGCGGTGAGGAGCGCGGCGAGAAGCCCGACCTAGGCGCGCTGCCGCCGGCCATGACCGAGACGTTCCGGCGGTTGCTCGGCAACACCGCGTTCTTCCTGGCCCGGATTCTCGGCCAGTTCAGCGGATATGTGCCGGATCTGGCCCAACTCGACGCACAGGCAGGCAAGTTGGTCCCGGCCGCGGGCTGGGCCTCGGACGGGCTGCGCCTGTACCGCCCGGCCGCCCACCTCGCCCAGCGCTACGGCACCGAGCTCGCGGAATTCCCCGGCGGCCACGTCGGCGTCATCACCCACCCCGCCGAATTCGCCCGGAAACTGGCCGAGTCGCTGCGCTGAGACACGACGAAGGCCCCGTGCTCCGTGAGGAGTGCGGGGCCTTTCCCGTACGAACGCGACTACTACCGCAGCCGGGCCATCAGGGCGTGCTCGACCAGCGTGATGAGCGCGCTCTTGGCGTCCGTGCGGTGGCGGGCGTCCGTCGTGAGGATCGGGGTGTCGGGTCCGATCTGGAGGGCTTCGCGGACTTCGTCGGGGGTGTACGGCTGGTGGCCGTCGAAGCCGTTGAGTGCGATGACGAAGGGCAGGCCGCTGTTCTCGAAGTAGTCGACGGCGGGGAAGCAGTCGGCGAGGCGGCGGGTGTCGACGAGGACGACGGCGCCGATGGCGCCGCGTACGAGGTCGTCCCACATGAACCAGAAGCGGTCCTGGCCGGGCGTACCGAAGAGGTACAGGATCAGGTCCTGGTCGAGCGTGATGCGGCCGAAGTCCATCGCGACCGTGGTGGTCGTCTTGTCGCCCGTGTGCGTGAGGTCGTCGATGCCCGCGGACGCGGACGTCATGACGGCCTCGGTGCGCAGCGGGTTGATCTCCGAGACCGCGCCGACGAACGTGGTCTTGCCCACGCCGAAACCGCCCGCCACCACGATCTTCGCGGAAGTAGTGGAGCGGGCAGCACCGCCGCTAGAGCTTGCGAAGTCCACTGAGCACCCTTTCGAGCAGTGTCACGTCTGGCTGTCCGCCGGCGGACTCGTCGCCGCCGCCGGGCTGGTGGATGGCGACAAGTCCGGCCTCCGCCAGGTCGGCGACGAGGATCCGGGCAACGCCGAGGGGAATGGTGAGGAGTGCCGAGATCTCAGCGACCGACTTGATCTCGCGGCACAGGTGGCAGATCCGCTGGTGCTCGGGCAACTGCCCTTGCAGCCTTGCCGGTTCCGCCGTGGTGTGCACCAGCGCCTCGATGGCGAGCTGGTAGCGCGGCCGGGTGCGGCCGCCGGTCATGGCGTACGGACGCACAAGGGGGTTGTGCGTGCCGCCCGCCGGTGAGGACTGGGTCTTCTGCCTCGGCTGCACCGGTTCGATCCGGGGCTGCGGCGGCTGGTCGTACGGGCTCGGCTGGCGCTGCGGCTGCTGGTACGGCGACTGGTACTGACCCTGACGCTGCTGACCCTGTCTGCCCGGCGCGGAGGGGTAGTTGAAGCGGTTCTGGCCGTGCTCACCCGGAGACTGCTGTCCACCACTGTAGGGGTGTCCGCCTGGGGGTGTTGTCACGTTTCCTCCTCCGACTACCGGTGCCCGTCCCATTGGGGCCGCGCCACCGCACCTTATGGCGCGGTGGCGCGAAACGCACTGCCTGTCTGCTGATTGAGAACTGATCGGTAACTAATTAAGAAGGCTTCCTTAACTAGTTGAGGAGACTTCCTTGAAGCTCCGCACGCAGATCGGGAGTCAGTACGCTCCCGGCGCGGTCCACGAGCAGGGCCATCTCGTAGCCCACCAGGCCGATGTCGGCCTCCGGGTGCGAGAGAACGGCGAGGGAGGAACCGTCGGAGACCGACATGATGAAGAGGAAGCCGCGCTCCATCTCCACCACCGTCTGGTTGACGGCACCGCCCTCGAAGATCCGGGAGGCGCCCGCGGTGAGGGACGTCAGACCGGAGGCCACGGCCGCCAGCTGATCGGCCCGGTCCCGGGGGAAGCCTTCGGACATCGCCAGCAGGAGTCCGTCGGCGGAGACCACCACCGTGTGGGACACCCCGGGGGTGTTGTCCACGAAGTTGGTGATCAACCAGTTCAGATTCTGCGCCGCCTGGCTCATCGGGCTCACACTAACGCTCCTGGTTGTAGGTGTTACTTGTGTCCGACCCCGCGTTACGGCCCTGCTGGACACCGCGGCGCAGGTTGCTCAACCTGCCGCGCACGTCCTCCGGAGCGCGGGAGACCTGGGGGCCGCCCTGCGGGGTCTGCTCGGCCGCGCCCTCGACCAGATTGGCCTTGGGCACCCGCCGGGGGAGACCGGAGGGAGTGACCCCGCCGGCCTTCGGTTCACGGAGCTTCTCGGCCCTCGTCCACCGCTCGTCGTTGGTCGAGCGCCAGTCGCCTGCCGGTCCGTCCTGCGTCTCGGCCTGCTCCTGCTCCTGCTCGGGCTCGGCCGACCAGCTCTGCTGGCTGCCGCGCCGGGGCAGACCGGCGTCGGTCAGCGCGTGGGCGGTGGTCGGGCTCGGGCCCGGACGGTCGAAGCCTACGCGCTCCGAGGCGCCCCCGGGAACGCCCGGGGCCTCCGCAGCGGATTCCGCTTCCGGCTGGAAGGGGGCCGTGTACGGCTCCTGGTAGGCGTTCTCCTGCTGCCACTCGCCTTGCGGCGCCTGGGCGGCGTACGGGGCCTGGTAGGGGCTCTGGTCGGCCGTGGGCTCCTCGTAGGAGCCTTCCGGATAGCCGGGGTCCCGGTAGTCGTCCCGGGCGGCGTAGGAGTCCTGCGTGTAGGCGCCGGTGTGCTCGGGGGCGTACTGCTGGTTCTGGTACGCGCCGTCGTAGCCGTTCTGCTGCTGGGGCTCGTACCCGGTGCCGTAGGGCTGCTCCTGTGCGTAGCCCCGCTGGTTGTCGTAGGAGCCGTCGTACGACGGGGTCTGCTGGGGCTCGATCTCGTCACGGAACAGCGGGCGTTCGCCGCCCTGCGCCTGGGCCTCCAGGGCTGCCCGGCGCTCCTCGCGCATCAACGAGCGGTTCACCGGGTCGAGTTCGCGCGGGTCGGACTGCTCGCCGGTCTCGTACCGGGAGTCGTCGAAGCCGAGCTCGGCGGCCGTACGCATCGGGGTGGGCGCGGAGTCGTACGCCGACCGCTGCTGCTGGTGCTGCTCGGGGATGATCGAGGAGACCGTGAAGTCGTCGCCCAGCGGGGCGCTCTCGCCGCCGCCACCGTGGGTGATGGCGTCCGGGAGCATGACGAGGGAGGTGGTGCCGGCCTGCTCGCCCGAGGGGCGCAGCTGGACGCGGATTCCGTGCCGGTCGGAGAGCCGGCCGACCACGAACAGGCCCATGCGCTGCGAGACGGCGGCGTCCACGGTCGGCGGGTTGGCCAGGCGGTGGTTGATGTCCGCGAAGTCCTCGGCGGTCAGGCCGATGCCCTTGTCGTGGATCTCGACCATCACGCGGCCGTCGGGAAGACGGGTCGCGGTGACGCGGACCTTGGTCTGCGGGGAGGAGAACGTCGTGGCGTTCTCCAGGAGCTCGGCCAGCAGGTGCACGAGGTCGGTCACGGCCCGGCCGTGGATCTCGGCCTCCGGAACACCGGACAGCTCGATGCGCTCGTACGACTCCACCTCGGAGGAGGCGGCGCGCAGCACGTCGACCAGCGGGACCGGCTGGTCCCAGCGGCGGCCGGGCTCCTCGCCGGCGAGGACCAGGAGGTTCTCGCCGTTGCGGCGCATGCGGGTCGCCAGGTGGTCCAGGCGGAAGAGGCTCTCCAGCTGGTCCGGGTCGGCCTCGTTGTTCTCCAGGTCGGTGATCAGGGTCAGCTGGCCCTCGATCAGGGACTGGTTGCGGCGCGAGAGGTTGGTGAAGATCGCGTTGACGTTGCCTCGCAGGAGCGCCTGCTCGGCGGCGAGCCGGACCGCCTCGCGGTGCACCTGGTCGAAGGCGCGGGCCACCTCGCCGATCTCGTCCGTGGAGTCGATCGGGATCGGCACGACCCGGGTGTCGACCCGGCCGGGCTCGGTGCGCGAGAGCTGGTCGACGAGCATCGGCAGGCGCTGCTCGGCCACGTCGAAGGCGGCGTTGCGCAGCCGGCGCATCGAGCGGCTCATCTGGCGGGCCACCATGCCGGCCAGGATGAAGGCGGCGAGCAGGGCGACGACGACGATGGCGCCGTTGATGTACGCGGTGGTCTTGGCGTCGTCGGCGATCTGGCCGGCCTCGGTCACGGCCCGGCCGACCAGGTCGTTCTCGACCTCGCTGTAGCCGTCGAACTTGGAGGTGGAGGCGGCCATCCAGGACTCGGGGGTGATGCCCTCGGCCTTGAGCTGCTTGACGCTCTGGCCTCCGCCGATCGCGGCGGCCATCCCGTTGTAGATCGAGCCGTCGGCTGCCGGGGCGGCACCGATGTGCGGGCCGTCGTCGGCCTGCTGCTTGGCTCCGGGGAACTCCTGGGCGACCTTGGCGTCCTTGGCCGCCATGACCTCCTTGAGGTGCTGGCTGTCGGCGTCCGTACCACCGGCGTCGAACTCGCCGAGCGCGATGAACTCCAGGTAGTTGTACGAGTTGAACGCCTTGACCTGCATCTGGAAGGTCTTGGGGTCGTCGCTCGGCCGCAGCAGGAGGTGCAGACCGATGGAGCGCTGGAGCGATCCCGCGGACTTGGCGAGGTCGACCGCGTACACCATGCGGCCGTAGCTGGTGATGTTGCCGGTGCCCAGGCCGAGCTCGTTGGAGAACGTGCTCAGGTAGTGGGGGATCGCGGTGTAGCCCTCTTCGGTCAGCACCGGGTTCTTGGCTTCGAGGCCCTTGGCGTAGGCGCTCTTGCGCAGGTCGTCCAGGGTCTTCTCGGCGTCGCGGACCTTGGCCAGGCGGCGCTTGAGGCTCGGGGTGTCCGGCATGCCCTGAACGGATTCGTCGAACTTGGCGCGGGCCGCGTCGGAGGTGGCGTACGCCTTGCTGACGATGTCGCTGTCGCGCTTGTTCTGAAGGAGGGGCTCGGCGGTGAGGTCACGCTCGTTGAGCAGGGCCTGGCCGTAGTCGGAGGCGGCGCGCACGATGGTCGCGACCTTCTCGGCGTTGCGGGCGTCGCGCCAGGTGGCTATGGACGCCTTCACCTCGAAGCCGCCCATGACGAGGCCGACCAGTACGGGGATCAGGAGGATCGCGTTCAGTCGGGTGGCCACCCGCCAGTTGCGTGGCGACAGACGGCTGGTGCTGCCCGGGGCATCCTTGCCGGGATCCGGGGCAGAGGTCTGGGGCGCGGGCGTTTCCGCCGCACGCTGCGGCGGGGTGAAGTTGCCCCGCGCCTGCTGCGTCGCGGAGCTCGTCTTGCTTCGCTTCACTCGACCAACAACCTCTCGGAGCCGGCACCTCGATGGTGTGTGCCGCTTTGTGTTTCAGAGCCGTACCACTCGGGAGTTCGCCGAATTCCAGCACGCGAGACGGCTGCCATCCAAACGTGTGGAATCTCAGGTTCCGAGTGGCCCACGCCTCAGATAAAACGGGCATAAAGAGCGAGCCCCGCCAAATGGCGGGGCCGTTGTGAGCGCAGCGACACCAAATGAACGCGGCGGGTTGCGGTGTCACCGGAATTCTCTGTCGAAACGTTATGAACACGGGGGCGGATCGTGTCAAAGGACACAGTCCGCCCCCATTTCCTCTACGACAACTGCCGTAGCGGACCTCCTACTTGAGCCGGGCCATCAGAGCGTGCTCGACCAGCGTGATGAGCGCGCTCTTCGCGTCCGCGCGGTGGCGGGCGTCGGTGACGATGATCGGAGCGTCCGGTCCGATCTGGAGGGCTTCGCGGACTTCGTCGGGGGTGTACGGCTGGTGGCCGTCGAAGCCGTTGAGTGCGATGACGAAGGGCAGGCCGCTGTTCTCGAAGTAGTCGACGGCGGGGAAGCAGTCGGCGAGGCGGCGGGTGTCGACGAGGACGACGGCGCCGATGGCGCCGCGTACGAGGTCGTCCCACATGAACCAGAAGCGGTCCTGGCCCGGCGTACCGAAGAGGTACAGGATCAGGTCCTGGTCGAGCGTGATGCGGCCGAAGTCCATCGCGACCGTGGTGGTCGTCTTGTCGCCCGTGTGCGTGAGGTCGTCGATGCCCGCGGACGCCGAGGTCATGACGGCCTCGGTGCGCAGCGGGTTGATCTCCGAGACCGCGCCGACGAACGTGGTCTTGCCCACGCCGAAACCGCCCGCCACCACGATCTTCGCGGAAGTAGTGGAGCGGGCAGCACCGCCGCTAGAGCTTGCGAAGTCCACTGAGCACCCTCTCGAGCAGCGTTACGTCCGGCGTGCCGCCGGCCTCTCCATTGCCCGGCTGGTGGATCGCCACCATGCCGGCCTCCGCCAGGTCGGCGACGAGGATCCGGGCGACACCAAGTGGCATCTGGAGCAGCGCGGACACCTCGGCCACCGACTTGACCTCACGGCACAGGTGGCATATCCGCTGGTGCTCCGGCAGCAAAGTGGCAAGGTGCGCCGGGTCGGCCGTGGTGCTGACCAGGGCCTCGATGGCGAGCTGGTAGCGCGGCCTGGTGCGGCCGCCGGTCATGGCGTACGGACGGACCAGCGGCTGGTCGCCTTCACTGTCGTACGCCGCGTCGTGCAGCGCGCCGTACGAATCGTGTGAGGCGGGTGGCGGGGTCATTGGTTCCTCCGGGCGGGGACAGCAAGGCATCTGCAAGCCGTCTGACAGGGCCGGTGGGGGCAGTGGTGCGGCCGGGACGGGAATCTGCATCGTGCGGGGCCAGCGGCGTCGGAGGGGCGACGCCGAGGGCTCCCGACCCCGGCCTCGCGAGCGGCTCGGCCGGGGGTTTGCGGTCAGTGGAGCAGGCTGCCCTGGAGCTCGGCGCGCAGGTCCGGAGTGAGGACGCTGCCCGCGCGGTCGACCAGGAGGGCCATCTCGTAGCCCACCAGGCCGATGTCGCACTCCGGGTGCGCGAGCACGGCCAGGGAGGAACCGTCGGACACGGACATCAGGAAGAGGAAGCCGCGCTCCATCTCCACCACGGTCTGGGCGACGCTGCCGCCCTCGAAGATGCGGGAGGCCCCCGCGGTCAGCGAGGTCAGCCCGGACGCCACGGCGGCCAGCTGGTCGGCGCGGTCGCGCGGGAACCCCTCGGACATGGCGAGGAGCAGGCCGTCGGCGGAGACCACCACCGTGTGGGACACCCCTGGGGTGTTGTCCACAAAGTTGGTGATCAACCAGTTCAGGTTCTGTGCCGCCTGGCTCATCGGACTCAACTAACGCTCCTGCTGGTGAGTGGGGTCCACGTGGAAGCTGCCGGTCGAGCCGTTGCCGGCCTGCCGGCCCTGCTGGATGCCCCGGCGGAGATTGGTCAGCCGGCCGCGGACGTCGTCCGGTGCCCGGGAGACCTGGGGTCCTGCCTGGTTGTTCTGCTGCTGTGCGGTGCCCGGCACCAGGTTGGCGCGCGGGACCCGCTTGGGCAGGCCGGACGTCGTGATACCGCCGGCGGCGGGCTTGCGGGCCCGCTCGGCCTGGCGGACCAGGTCGTCGTTGGGTGAACTGCGCCAGGCGCCGGAGCCGTTGGAGGCGCCGGTGCCGTTCGCGGTGCCGCTCTCGCGGGCCGGGCGGCGCTCGGCGGGCTGCTGGCGCGGCTCGGCCGTCCGGCCCTGCGGGGCCTGCTGCTGCGGAGCCTGGGGCGCGTGCGGTGCGCCCTGCTGCGGCTGGCCGCCCTGCTGGCCCTGCTGCTGCTGGAACCAGTTGGTCTCCAGCGTGTCGTACAGCGGGGTGCGCCCGTCGCCGTCACCGGCCGGCGGCAGCGCATCGGGCTGCGACTGCTGCTGCGGGGGCAGGCTCGCGGCGGGCCGGCGCGGGGCACCGAAGTCCCCGCGCTGACGCGGCGCACCGGAACCGAAGTCCTGGCCCTGCTGAGGCTGCTGCTGGTACTGCTGCGGCTGGGCGGGCTGCGGCGCGGGCGGCCGGGGCGCGTTGAAGTCCGGGCGGGCGAATCCGGAGGTCGCCGCCGGACCCTGGAGCTCGTCGGCGCCGGGACGGCTGTACTGGCCGGTGTTGGACGGGTCCTGACCGGGACGCGCGAACTGGCCGGTGTTCGAGGACTGGTCGCCGTAACCGTCGTAGCCACCCGGGCGCTCGAACTGCCCGGTCGCCGAGGGGCCCTGCGCGGTCGGCGCGCCGAACACGTCGGGGCGTACGAACTCGCCGGTCGTCGAGGACTGGTCCTGGCGGCTGCCCGGCGGGGGCCCGTCGAAGTCCGGACGGGCGAACTCGGCGGTCGAGCCGGGACCCTGGCGGTCGTCGAGCGCGGGGCGCGGGTACTGGCCGGTGTGCTGCTCCGGCTCCTCGTGGCCGCGCGGCGCGTCCAGGGCCGAACCCGGCCCCGCCACCTGGTCGTTGCCCCAGCTCGCGGCCTGCGGCCGGGCCGGCTGCTGGTTGCCGCCGGGCAGCTCGGCGCGCGGGGCGCCGGGCGGCGGGGTGATCGGGCGGTCGCCGCGGCGCGGGGCGGCCGGGGGAGTGGCCGCGGTGCTGCCGAAGGCGGACTGCTGGCCGCCCTGCTGGCCCTGCTGCGGACCACCGGCACGGGGCGGCAGCGCGGCGCGCGGTCCCTGGCCACCGGTGACCTGGCCGCGCGGAGCACCCGCGGCGAGCCGGCCGCCGGGCGCACCGGGGCCGCCGCCGAGCGGGCCCGCGGCGAGCCCGGCACGCGAGGGCGGACCGCCCGCGAGACCGGGACGGCCACCCTGGCCGGCCGGGGCCTGCGGCTGCTGGCCGCCCGCCTTGCCGGGCACCTTCTTGCCGCCCTGGGCGACATCGACGGGGAGCATGACCAGGGCGGTCGTGCCACCGGAGTCGGAGGGGCGCAGCTGGATGCGGATGCCGTGTCGCAGGGACAGGCGGCCGACCACGAACAGACCCATGCGGCGCGAGACCGAGACGTCCACGGTGGGCGGCGACGCCAGCCGCTCGTTGATCGCGGCGAGGTCCTCGGGGGAGAGGCCGATGCCGGTGTCGTGGATCTCGACCAGGACGCGGCCGTCGGGCAGCGCGTGACCGGTGACGCGGACCTTGGTCTGCGGAGAGGAGAACGAGGTGGCGTTCTCCAGGAGCTCGGCGAGCAGGTGCACGAGGTCGTTGACCACGCGTCCGGCGACCTCGGTCGCGGGCACGGCGGCCAGTTCGATGCGCTCGTACTGCTCCACCTCGGAGGCGGCCGCGCGGAGCACGTCGACCAGCGGGACCGGGCGGGTCCAGCGTCGGCCGGGCTCTTCACCGGCGAGGACGAGGAGGTTCTCACCGTTACGGCGCATACGGGTCGCGAGGTGGTCCAGCTTGAACAGCGAGGACAGCTGGTCCGGGTCGGCCTCGCGGGACTCCAGTTCGGAGATGAGCGAGAGCTGACGCTGGATGAGGCCCTGGGAGCGGCGCGAGAGGTTGGTGAACATCGCGTTGACGTTTCCTCGCAGCAGCGCCTGCTCGGCGGCGAGTCGTACGGCCTCGCGGTGCACGTCGTCGAAGGCCGCGGCCACCTGGCCGATCTCGTCCCGGGAGTGCACGCCGACCGACTCCACCGAGGTGTCGACGTCCTGCGGGTCCGACTCCGAGAGCTGCTTGACGAGCTCGGGCAGCCGGTCCTGGGCGACCCGGGTCGCGGTGTCCTGGAGACGCCGCAGCGAGCGGATCATGGAGCGGGCCACGACGAAGGCGCCGACCAGCGAGACACCGAGGACGATGACGATCAGCGCACCGTTGAGGATCGCGTCGCGCTGCGAGGAGTCGCGCAGCTCGCGCGCCTTCTGCTCCATCTCGCCGAGCAGGGTCTGCTCGATGGTCTTCATCTGGTTGATCTTGTTGGAGTCCTGGTCGTACCAGTCGAGGTACGAGCGCCGCTGCTCCTGGTTGATGCCGCCGGTGTTCTTCAGCACGCGCTGCGAGTACGCGTTGGCGGCGGTGATCTCCGAGTTGCCCTTGTCGAGCGGGGCCATCAACTCGGTGGAGTTGCCGCCGTTGGCCTCGTACACGTTCTGGAACGAGGCGAGATCCTGGCGCTCGCCGTCCTGGGCGGCCTTGGCGTAGAGGCGGTCGGGCTCCGTCAGGTTGCCCGGCTTGTCCTTGGTGGCCGGCAGCGCCGAGGCGATGATCGCGCGCTGGACCGAGGCGTACTCCTTGGCCGATGAGAAGGCCGCCAGCGCACGGGTCCGCTTGATCATCTCCGGGTTGGAGGTGGCCTGCGCCATGTCCTGGGAGAGGCTGAGCAGACCGCGGATGAGACGGCTGTAGGACTCGACCGTCTGGGAGTTGGTGGAGTTGTCCCGGTACGCGGTCTTGCGGATGTTCTCCAGGTCCTGGAGCTGGATCGCGATGTTGGTGACGTTGCGCCGGATCGATTCGAGGGCGTCGTCGTTCTCCGAACCGCTGACGTCCTGGGTCGCGTTGATGAACGACTTCTTGACCAGGTCGGTGGCCGAGCGGTCGGTCTGCACGCGGGCGTCGGAGGTCTGGGTGGAGAGCGGGCCCGCCGAGTCGTCGCGCTCGGTCTGGAGCGCGGCGGCGAGCTCGGTCGCCTGCTTGGTCATGTCGGTGAGCAGCTGCATGTGGTCGAGCTGCTGCATGTCGTTCATGGACTGCTCGATACGCAGCCCGCCCAGGGTCGTCGCGGCGACCACGGGGAGCGCGAGCAGGGCGACCAGACGGGTCGAGATGCGCCAGTTGCGCAGGGCTATTCGGGAGCCGGTGTCGACGGGTCCCGTCGGCTTCAGGGCAGCCTTCGGCTCCTCGCCGCCGGTGGGACCCGACGGTCCTCCGGTGCGCGCCGTCGGGCCGCTCGCCTCGCCGCCCGGCGAGGGGGTCGGATTCTCGGGGCCCCGGGGGTTCTGGGCGTGCTGGGGCGAGGAACTGGCTGTTCTGGGGCCAGTCCCGCCCTGCGGCTCCTGCTCCGCCGCAGCGCTGCCATCCCTCTTGAAACGTCCCTGCACTAGCGTCGCAACCTCTGGACCAGGCGTCCCTCCGCGTAGACGGATGGGACGGTGTCGGCGTCATGGGGGCACTGCGCGCCCCCTGTGTGGTCTGAGTGACCGGCGCTTGTCCTGCTCCCCCTCCCGCCGCTCACCCGGCGCTGCGTTGCGCCCCTGCGCGCCGGTCAGTGACCCGCGGCGGTGCGTGGAATTCCAGCACAGTGCCGGATCTCCAACAAGGCCCGCGTACCGGGCTGTGACCTGGGTGACACATTGTGATGAGCGGGTCACAAGACGTAGAAAGTGATCGCGGAGAAATGGGACTTTTGCTTACGAGTCGCTTACGGGTGGGGGGTGTCCCAGTCGCGATGATCAGGAGCGGAATGAAGGGTTCAGTACCGGAATGTCCGTTCCTGTGTAGTCGGTTGACGGACCGTTATATCCCTTTTGTGGGCTGATTCGTGAGGAAACTCACACATTGATCGTCGCCTCTCGGGCCCTTTGCCGGGAATTCGAATGTTTAGCCTGACGCTTTACAGGGATGGCCAATCCGACAACCGGCGCCTTGGCGCGCCCGTAATGACAGGGTCTGTAGCAGAGATGAAGACGACGATGATCATCCGCAACATAGCCAACCCGCGCCGCACCACCCTCGCGCACCTCGCGGACGCCGAGGAGCTGCAGCGGACCGCTCAGCCGGAGCACACCGTCGACCTTCCCGCCCAGACGGCCAACCCGCGCCGCACCATCCTGATGGAAGCGCCCGCCGTCGTCGGCGCCGCGAACTGAGGCCCCCCCCGAGCGGCGGCCCGCCGCAGGTCGAGCCGCGGAGTAATCGCACAGCCGGTGCCCCCGCCCGCGTTAGCCTGGAGCGTCAGACTCCAGCCAGTACCAGCTAAGCGAAGTGAGGGGCGACAGCACTCGTGCGCATCGCCAGGTTCTCCATCGACGGCAATGTCGCCTTCGGAGCCGTCGAGGGTGAAGGCCCCGACGGTCTCGTACTCGACATCATCAAGGGCATCCCGTACGCGGACTTCGAGCTCAGCGGCACCAAGGTCCCGCTGAGCAAGGTCCGCCTCCTGCCGCCCGTGCTCCCCAACAAGGTCGTGGCCATCGGCCGCAACTACGCGGAGCACGCCAAGGAGCTCGGCAACGAGGTCCCCGAGGTGCCGGTGGCCTTCTTCAAGCCGACCACCTCGGTGATCGGCTCCGGCGACAACATCGAGTACCCCTCCTTCTCCAACGAACTGCACCACGAGGCCGAGCTCGCCGTCGTCATCGGCCGCATGTGCCGCGAGGTCCCGCGCGAGCGCGTCAAGGACGTCATCTTCGGCTACACCTGCGCCAACGACGTCACCGCGCGCGACGCCCAGAAGCGCGAGAAGCAGTGGGCCCGCGCCAAGGGCTTCGACACCTCGTGCCCGCTCGGCCCCTGGGTGGAGACGGACCTCGACCCCACGGACCTCACCATCCAGGCGACGGTCAACGGCGAACAGCGCCAGCTCGGCCGCACCGCCGACATGATCCGCTCCATCGAGGACCTGGTCGTCCACATCACCGAGGCCATGACGCTGCTCCCGGGCGACGTCATCCTCACCGGCACTCCGGCCGGGGTCGGCCCCCTCAACGTCGGCGACGAAGTCGCCGTCACCATCGAAGGCATCGGCACTCTCACCAACAGGGTGATCAAGCGTGGCTAACCCCCTGGACGCCAGCGTCCGCGTCCGTTTCTGTCCCTCCCCGACCGGCAACCCCCACGTGGGCCTGGTCCGCACCGCCCTGTTCAACTGGGCGTTCGCCCGGCACCACGGCGGCACCTTCGTCTTCCGCATCGAGGACACCGACGCGGCGCGCGACTCCGAGGAGTCGTACAACCAGCTGCTCGACTCGATGCGCTGGCTGGGCTTCACCTGGGACGAGGGCCCGGAGATCGGCGGCCCGCACGCGCCCTACCGCCAGTCGCAGCGCATGGACATCTACAAGGACGTCGCCGGGAAGCTGCTCGCGGGCGGCTACGCGTACAACTGCTACTGCACCACCGAGGAGCTGGACGCCCGTCGCGAGGCCGCCCGCGCCGCCGGCAAGCCGTCCGGCTACGACGGCCACTGCCGCGATCTGAGCGACGCGCAGAAGCAGGCGTACGAGGCCGAGGGCCGCAGCCACGTCGTGCGCTTCCGGATGCCGGACGAGGCGACCACCTTCACGGACCTGGTCCGCGGCGAGATCACCGTCCAGGCGGAGAACGTCACCGACTACGGCATCGTCCGCGCGAACGGCGCCCCGCTCTACACGCTGGTCAACCCGGTCGACGACGCGCTGATGGAGATCACCCACGTCCTGCGCGGCGAGGACCTGCTGTCCTCCACGCCGCGCCAGATCGCGCTGTACAAGGCGCTGATCGAGCTGGGCGTGGCGAAGGAGATCCCGTCCTTCGGCCACCTGCCGTACGTCATGGGCGAGGGCAACAAGAAGCTCTCCAAGCGCGACCCGCAGGCGTCCTTGAACGTCTACCGCGAGCGCGGCTTCCTCCCCGAGGGCCTCCTCAACTACCTCTCCCTGCTTGGCTGGTCGTTCTCGGCGGACCAGGACGTCTTCTCGATCCAGGACATGGTCGCGAAGTTCGACATCGCGGACGTCAACGCCAACCCGGCCCGCTTCGACCTGAAGAAGGCCGAGTCGATCAACGCGGACCACATCCGCATGCTGGACGAGAAGGCCTTCGCGGCGGCCTGCGAGCCGTGGCTGCGTGCCCCGCACGCGAACTGGGACCCCGAGTCCTTCGACGAGAAGGCCTGGCAGGCGATCGCCCCGCACGCCCAGACCCGCGTGACGGTCCTCTCGGACATCACGGCCAACGTCGACTTCCTCTTCCGCGCCGAGCCCGTCGAGGACGAGGCGTCCTGGGCGAAGGCCATGAAGGAAGGCTCGGACGCACTCCTTCGCACGGCGCGCGAGAAGCTGGAGTCGGCGGACTGGACGTCGCCGGAGTCCCTGAAGAACGCGGTCCTGGCGGCGGGCGAGGAGCACGGCCTCAAGCTGGGCAAGGCGCAGGCCCCGGTCCGCGTGGCCGTGACCGGCCGCACGGTCGGCCTGCCCCTGTTCGAGTCCCTGGAAATCCTGGGCAAGGACAAGACGCTGAAGCGGATCGACGCGGCGCTGGTGAAGCTGGCGGCGTAGGCGCACACAGACGTGTGGATGAGGGGCGGCAGCCGACGGGCTGCCGCCCCTCAGGTCGTCGCAGGCGGCAACCCGCCCCAGCCGTACGGGAGTTGTCCTGGGGGCCGGGACGCGGAGCCGGGTTGCGGCCCCGAGCCGTCTCGGACTGCGTTGTCAGTGGGGGGAGTTATGTTTCCCGTAGGCGAACTGTCGCCGCCTCCACGCCTGTCACACCGGGAGACCCTCATGCCCATGCCCGCCCCCGACTTCTCCTGGCACTTCACTCCGGGCCACACCTTCGTGGAGGAGTCCGGCACCACCGGCACGCTGTCCGTGGTGGCCGGCGGGGAGCTGTGGCTGCACACCGGCCGGGTCATCGCCTGCGACCCGTTCGTCTCACTCGGGGCCGGCGAGGCCGAGCCGTTCACGGCCGACGTCGCGCCGGGGCGGTACCGGGTGGACGCCGCGGTGGCCACCCTCGTGCGGCCGGGGGAGCCCGAGGCGGACACCCCGCACCTGCGGGTGGTCGCGGCGCGCCTCGTCATCCAGGACGTCCCCGCCGTCTCCTGGGAACTCGCGCTCCAGCCGGGCCAGGACCTCGCCGAGCTCGATGACGACGAGTTCTTCGGGTACGGCGTGGACGCGGGCACCGGGTGTTTCTACGACGCCGGGTCCGACGGGTCCTTCCCCGACTGCGAGGGCGACGAGGGCCCGCTCTGGGAGGCCTTCGACACCGTCCCGCCCTCACCCGGGCCGCACACCGTCACCGACCCCGCCTCCGGTCACAACCTGATCGCCTTCTCCTCCGGCTGGGGCGACGGCGCCTACCCCACCTGGATAGGCCGCGACGAGGCCGGCGCGATCACCTGCTTCGTCACCGACTTCTTCGTCGTCCCGGCCGAAGCACTGGTGCACTGACCTTCGCCGCCGCCGTCGGGCGCATATGCCAGAACACCGTCCTCGCTCCGGCCCGACGACCTAAACTCGAAGCATGGCCATCCGCGCCGTCCTCTGGGACATCGACGACACGATCTTCGACTACGCCACGGCCTCCCGCTCCGGCATGCGGGCGCACCTCGACATCGAAGGCCTGCCCCGCGCGTACGACTGTCTGGAGAAGGCCCTCGACAGCTGGGACGAGTTCACCGCGTACCACTGGGCGCGGTTCGCGGCCGGGGAGACCGACTGGGAAGGGCAGCGGCGCGACCGGGTCCGGTCGTTCCTGGACGAGCCCATGAGCGACGAGCGTGCCGAGGCCTGGTTCGAGCGGCACGTGGCGCACTACGAAGCGGCCTGGAGTCTGTTCCCGGACACCCTGCCCGTTCTCGACGTACTCGCCGACGACTACCGGCACGCCGTCCTGTCCAACTCCTCCCTGCGCAACCAGGACCGGAAGCTGCGGATCCTGGGCGTGCGGGACCGCTTCGAGGCGCTCTTGTGCGCCGCCGAACTGGGCGTCGCCAAACCGGAGGCCGGCGCCTTCCACGCCGGGTGCGAGGCGCTCGGGCTCTCCCCGGCGGAGGTCGCATACGTCGGCGACCAGCCGGACATCGACGCACGCGGGGCTGACAAGGCGGGGCTCAAGGGGGTCTGGCTCGACCGGTCCGGGACCGGCGGACGGCCCGAGCTCGTCCGCATCACCGGGCTCGATCAGCTCCCTGACCTCCTGCGCCGCGATACCCGTTTTGGAGCGCCGGACACCTTCGGGTAATGTTCTTCCTGCGCCGAGGGAAGCGGGGGGAAAAGCCCCGAACCGAAAGCGCAAGCCGAGCAAAACCCCGTACGGGAGTTGCGCTTTGGTGGGCTATGGTGTAATTGGCAGCACGACGGTTTCTGGTTCCGTTAGTCTAGGTTCGAGTCCTGGTAGCCCAGCTCGCAGAGCTTTTCTGCAAGGCCCCCGTTGTGTAGCGGCCTAGCACGCCGCCCTCTCAAGGCGGTAGCGCCGGTTCGAATCCGGTCGGGGGTACAGATCCTTCCCACGGGATCACCAGGGTCGCACCCGGTGAACCTGCTGCAGGATCGCTAGGGCCCCCGTTGTGTAGCGGCCTAGCACGCCGCCCTCTCAAGGCGGTAGCGCCGGTTCGAATCCGGTCGGGGGTACTGGTCTAAACCACCATGGGCTATGGTGTAATTGGCAACACTACGGTTTCTGGTACCGTCATTCTAGGTTCGAGTCCTGGTAGCCCAGCGGGTCATTACAAGATCCTGGATCTTCATCGAAGGTCCGAAATGCAGATAGGCCCCCGTTGTGTAGCGGCCTAGCACGCCGCCCTCTCAAGGCGGTAGCGCCGGTTCGAATCCGGTCGGGGGTACGCACAGAGAATTGGCCCTCCGCTTCATGCGGAGGGCCTTTTCGTGTCTCCGTACCTCTCTGCCTGCGCGGCGCGGGAGTCGTAACGCTCCACCAACTCCCGCTCGGTCACGGCCAGTTCGGCGGTCGCCTGCGCATGGAGGGCAGCAAGTCCTCGACCGCGCACGGGTATCCGAGCCGGGGCAGCGCCCGACCGCGCCGACCACCGTGCCGTATGCCGGTGAATCCGACCCCGAACCACCGGTTGTGCGCGGTCGGTTGAGCGGGGCGGGCCCCGGACACACCTCCGGCCCACCGCTGCGGCGTTGAAGCGGTGGGCCGGAAAGTGGAAGTAGGGACTCAGCCGTTGCGGCGCAGGGCCTCGGACAGGCGCCCGGCGGCGTCGATGACAGCCTGGGCGTGCATCCGGCCCGGGTGCCGGGTCAGGCGCTCGATGGGGCCGGAGACCGATACGGCGGCCACCACCCGGTTCGACGGGCCGCGCACCGGCGCCGACACCGAGGCCACGCCCGGCTCGCGCTCGCCGATCGACTGGGCCCAGCCCCTGCGGCGCACGCCGGAGAGGGCCGTCGCCGTGAAGCGGGCGCCCTGGAGGCCGCGGTGCAGGCGCTCCGGCTCCTCCCAGGCCATCAGGATCTGGGCGGACGAGCCGGCCTTCATCGTCAGCGTGGAGCCGACCGGCACGGTGTCGCGCAGGCCGGAGAGGCGCTCGGCGGCCGCCACGCAGATCCGCATGTCGCCCTGCCGGCGATAGAGCTGGGCGCTCTCGCCCGTCACATCGCGCAGATGCGTCAGTACGGGCCCGGCCGTGGCCAGCAGGCGGTCCTCGCCCGCCGCTGCCGCGAGCTCCGCGAGCCGGGGGCCGAGAATGAAACGGCCCTGCATGTCCCGAGCCACCATCCGGTGGTGTTCCAGTGCCACGGCGAGGCGGTGTGCCGTGGGTCGTGCGAGCCCAGTGGCCGCGACCAGACCTGCGAGGGTGGCCGGACCGGACTCCAGAGCGCTCAGGACAAGGGCAGCCTTGTCCAGAACGCCTACGCCGCTAGAGTTGTCCATGCAACGATATTCGCGTCTCACTCTGTGAAACGCAAGTTCAATTTTCTCCGGAAGTCGTCAAGCTGTACTGGCGATCCGTACAACGGATCCGGCCTTCGCCCGGGGCGTGCGGTACGGGCATGGGCAATCGATCTCTAGTAGTGCCGGCGACGACGCCGGCCGGAGGGAAGGCGATGGGTAGGACACTCGCGGAGAAGGTCTGGGACGACCATGTCGTCAGGCGAGCCGAGGGCGAGCCCGACCTCCTCTTCATCGATCTCCACCTGCTGCACGAGGTGACCAGCCCGCAGGCCTTCGACGGTCTGCGCAAGAACGGCCGCCAGGTGCGCAGGCTCGACCTCACCATCGCCACCGAGGACCACAACACCCCGACCATCGACATCGACAAGCCGATTGCCGACCCGGTCTCGCGCGTCCAGCTGGAGACGCTGCGCAAGAACTGCGCCGAGTTCGGGGTGCGGCTGCACCCGCTGGGCGATGTCGAGCAGGGCGTCGTCCACGTGGTGGGACCGCAGCTGGGCCTGACCCAGCCCGGCACCACCGTGGTCTGTGGCGACTCGCACACCTCCACCCACGGCGCCTTCGGCGCGCTGGCCTTCGGCATCGGCACCTCGCAGGTCGAGCACGTGCTCGCCACCCAGACGCTGCCGCTGGCCCCGTTCAAGACGATGGCCATCACCGTCGACGGCGAACTGCCCGACGGCGTCACCGCCAAGGACCTGATCCTCGCCATCATCGCGCGGATCGGCACCGGCGGCGGCCAGGGCTACGTCCTGGAGTACCGCGGCTCCGCCATCGAGAAGCTGTCGATGGAAGCCCGCATGACCATCTGCAACATGTCGATCGAGGCCGGTGCCCGCGCGGGCATGATCGCCCCGGACCGCACCACGTTCGACTACCTGGAGGGCCGCGCCCACGCCCCCAAGGGCGCGGACTGGGACGCGGCGGTCGCCTACTGGAAGACCCTGAAGACGGACGAGGACGCGGTCTTCGACGCCGAGGTCGTCATCAAGGCCGACGAGCTCTCGCCGTTCGTCACCTGGGGCACCAACCCCGGCCAGGGCGCCCCGCTGTCGGCCGAGGTCCCCGACCCTGCTTCGTACGAGGACGCTTCGGAGCGCCTGGCCGCCGAAAAGGCCCTGGAATACATGGGGTTGACCGCCGGGCAGCCGCTGCGCGACATCAACGTCGACACCGTCTTCGTAGGTTCGTGCACCAACGGCCGCATCGAGGACCTGCGCAACGCGGCCGCCGTCATCGAGGGCCGCAAAGTCGCCGACGGCGTACGGATGCTGGTCGTCCCGGGCTCGGTCCGAGTCGCCCTGCAAGCCATGGACGAGGGCCTGGACAAGGTGTTCACGGCCGCCGGCGCCGAATGGCGGCACGCGGGCTGCTCGATGTGCCTGGGCATGAACCCGGACCAGCTGGCCCCCGGTGAGCGCTCCGCGTCCACCTCCAACCGCAACTTCGAGGGCAGGCAGGGCAAGGGCGGCCGCACCCACCTGGTTTCGCCCCAGGTCGCCGCCGCGACCGCGGTTCTCGGCCATCTGGCCTCGCCTGCCGACCTCTCCGACGCCCGTACGCCCGCTGGAGTCTGATCAGCCATGGAAGCATTCACCACGCACACCGGCCGGGCGGTACCGCTGCGGCGCTCCAACGTCGACACCGACCAGATCATCCCGGCCCACTGGCTGAAGAAGGTCACCCGGGACGGCTTCGAGGACGGGCTCTTCGAGGCCTGGCGCAAGGACCCCGAGTTCGTCCTGAACAAGCCCGAGCGCAAGGGCGCCACGGTTTTGGTGGCCGGACCGGACTTCGGTACCGGCTCCTCCCGCGAGCACGCGGTGTGGGCGCTGCAGAACTACGGCTTCAAAACCGTGATCTCGTCCCGCTTCGCCGACATCTTCCGCGGCAACTCGCTGAAGAACGGGCTGCTCACCGTAGTTCTCGACCAGAAAGTCGTGGACGCGCTGTGGGAGCTGACCGAGCGCGACCCGAGCGCCGAAATCACCGTTGACCTGCAGGACCGCCAGGTTCGCGCGGAAGGCGTCACGGCCGACTTCGAACTCGACGAAAACGCCCGCTGGCGGCTTCTGAACGGCCTGGACGACATCTCGATCACGCTCCAGAACGAGCCCGACATCGCCACCTACGAGGGGCGCCGGCCCTCCTTCAAGCCCAGCACGATCCAGGCCTGAACCGCCTATTGACCCCCCTTCGGCTGCATCGCGCCCCCTGATTTCCGGATTGGTTTCCGGGCAGGGGGCGCGTCGCGTTTTGGGCTCCGGGGGTGACGTCAACTAGCCTTGCGCGCAGGGCAGATGGCTGGATAGTCGCTTGCGCGATCGGGGGTGCGTACGGACGTCCGGTGGTCGCTGGATTCGCTCAGTTGCCCCCGCCGGAGGTGACAACTCGCCTCAGATGGCACAATCGACGCATGGAACGCGACAGCCAACTCGGGCTCTACGGGATGGTGGCGGACCAACTCAAAGAAGCGCACACAAGGGTGCGCGAACTGCAAGTCCCGGAGGGCGTACGGATGGCGCTGTCCCGGAAGCTGCTGGTCATCACGGCGGCGGCCAAACACGATCTCGCCGATGCGGCAAGGCGTCTGGACCGGTTGATGAAGGACCTCGACGAGGGCCGATTCCCCGAAGGCGACTGAGCCGCAAGGAACTCGGTGAGAGCCGACTTCGTTGCGGCACTAGGGTGATTAGCCCGTTTCGTGTTTGATTTGCGGTATATATCTGCCTAACGTGCGAAAAGGCCTGGACACTTTCGCTCAGGCAATGTCTCCGAAGGGGAAGACGTGAACAAGGCGCAGCTCGTAGAAGCGATTGCCGACAAGGTCGGCGGCCGTCAGCAGGCCGCGGACGCGGTTGACGCGGTGCTGGACGCGATCGTCCGCGCAGTCGTCGCCGGCGACCGCGTCTCGGTCACCGGTTTCGGCTCGTTCGAGAAGGTCGACCGCCCGGCCCGGTACGCCCGCAACCCGCAGACGGGTGAGCGTGTACGGGTCAAGAAGACCTCGGTTCCGCGCTTCCGCGCGGGCCAGGGCTTCAAGGACCTCGTCGCGGGCTCGAAGAAGCTCCCGAAGAACGACGTGGCCGTCAAGAAGGCCCCCAAGGGCAGCCTCTCGGGCGGCGCTTCCACCCGTACCACCGTCAAGAAGGCCGCGGCCAAGAAGGCCACCGCCAAGAAGACGACGGCCGCCAAGAAGGCCACCGCGGTGAAGAAGACCACCGCCGCGAAGACCACGGCGGCGAAGAAGACCACCGCCAAGAAGGCCACCGCCAAGAAGACCACGGCCACCGCCGCGAAGACCACGGCGGCGAAGAAGACGACCGCCAAGAAGGCCACCGCCAAGAAGACCGCGCCGGCCAAGAAGGCCGTCGCGAAGAAGGCGCCCGCGAAGAAGGCCACGGCGCGCAAGACCACCGCCAAGAAGGCCACCGCTCGCAAGTAGTACGCGGCTCTCACGCGGCAAGGTGCATGCGCCGGGCCGGGCTCCCTTCGGGGAGACCCGGCCCGCGGCCGTTTTCGGCCAGTTTCACAGGGCGCCGCCGCCTCAGAAGGTCTGCAACGTCACCAGAGTGATGTGCAGCCCGGTGCCGCCCGCCTCGGTCTCGATGCGGACCCGCTGTCCGGGCCGCAGCAGCCGCAGACCGCCCGCGTCGAACGCCGGGGCGCCGAAGTCCACCGGGGTGCCGTCGTCGAGCAGCACACTGCCGCTGCGGGTCTCGGGGTCGTATGTGTACGCGGTCGCCTGCATACCGCCAGCCTAGTGCCCCGGTACGGAGGCCAGAGCCTGGCGCAGCGCGGCGGTGGCCGGGCCCACGCCCAGGGCCAGGGCGGCGCGCAGATCCGCGCCGGTGTCCACGTCACCGCGCACCGAATCGACGCCGTCGAGCAGGATTTCCGCGGCCCCCGACGCCGAATGGGCGGCCCGGGAAGGACCGCCGAAATACGGATTCAAATCGACGCCGGGCAGGGCCGAAAGAAAAGTCGTGCCGATTCCCGCCGCGTCCGCGAGAAATGCCCGCGGAAATGCGGCCGCCGCGGCGAGCACCCGGCCCAGGTCCGCGGGGCGCAGCGCGGGCAGATCCGCGTTCAACGCCGCCACCGGGGCCGCCGGGCGCCGGGCGCGCACCCGGTACGCCCCGTACGCCAGCGCGGGGTTGAGGCCCGCCCCGGGGGAGTCGGGCACGACGCGCGCGCCGAGCGCGGCCAGTTGCGCCCCGGCCAGCGGGTCGTTGGTGACGACCGCCACATCACGCACCACCGGGCAGTCGAGCGCGGCCGCCACCGTGTCGAGCGCGAACGCGAGGGCGAGCCGCGGCCGCAGCTCACCGCCGACGGCGGCCGCCAGTCTGCTCTTGGCCAGCGCCAAGGGCTTCAGCGGTATGACGAGGGACCAGCGGGCAGCTGTGGCGGTGTTCGTGGCGTCCCCTCCGTCCGGGCGCCGCCTTGATCGGGCCGGGCGGCGGCGGGTTTCATTGTCACCCGCCAGCAGGGCCGCTGTCCGGGCCGGGGCGTACGGTGTTCTCGACAGACCAGGGGCCCGGGGCGACACTTGCCACCAGCAGCCGCGCAGGGTCAGTTCGCCCCCCGGGTCCGCAGCGGCCCGGCCGGGTCCACAGAGGAAGGTGTCCGAGTGTCCCGCCGCAGAATCGGCTTCTGGTACCGCCTGGCGGCGGTCATCTCAAAACCGCCGCTGGTCGTTCTGTTCAAGCGGGACTGGCAGGGAATGGAGAACATTCCGGCCGACGGCGGATTCATCACCGCCATCAATCACAACTCGTATCTGGACATGTTCTCCTACGGGCATTTCCAATACAACACCGGCCGCGTGCCCCGATTCCTGGCGAAGGCCGCGCTTTTCAAGACGCCGGGTGTCGGGATCCTGCTGCGCGGTACCGCCCAGATTCCCGTCTACCGCGAGTCGACCAACGCCGTCGGCGCCTTCCGCGCCGCCGTTGACGCCGTGGAGCGCGGTGAATGCGTCGCCTTCTACCCCGAAGGCACCCTCACCCGCGACCCGGGCCAGTGGCCGATGACCGCGAAGACCGGAGTCGCGCGGGCCGCGCTGATGACGAGGGCACCCGTCATCCCGATCGCCCAGTGGGGCGCCAACTTGGCGATGCCGCCGTACGCCAAGGAGAACAAGGTCCGCTTCTTCCCGCGCAAGACGCTCCAGGTGAAGGCCGGTCCGCCGGTGGACCTGGACCGGTTCTACGACAAGGAGCCGACGCCGGAGGTCCTCAAGGAGGTCACCGAGGTCATCATGGCCTCGATCACCGGCCTCCTGGAGGAGTTGCGGGGCGAGAAGGCCCCCGAGAAGCCGTACGATCTGCGCGAAGTCCGCGCGCGGCAGCGCCGCGAGGCCGCCGGGGAGGGCACCAAGTGACACACGGCACCACCAAGGCAGCGGTGTTCGGGACCGGTTCGTGGGGCACGGCGTTCGCCATCGTCCTCGCCGACGCGGGCTGCGAGGTGACCCTCTGGGCCCGCCGGCCCGAGCTCGTCGAAGCGGTCAACTCCACGCGCACCAACCCGGACTACCTGCCGGGCATCGAACTGCCCGCGTCCGTACGGGCCACGACCGATCCGGCCGAGGCCGCGGCCGGCGCCGACTTCACCGTCCTCGCCGTGCCCTCCCAGACGCTGCGCGACAACCTCGCCGCCTGGGCGCCCCTGCTGGCCCCCGACACCGTGCTCGTCTCCCTGATGAAGGGCGTGGAACTCGGCACCGCCAAGCGGATGAGCGAGGTCATCGCCGAGGTCGCCAAGGTCTCCGAGGACCGCGTCGCGGTGGTCACCGGGCCCAACCTCGCCAAGGAGATCGCCAAGCGGATGCCGGCCGCGGCCGTCGTCGCCTGCCGCGACGAGTTGGTCGCCCAGCGCCTCCAGGCCGCCTGCCACACCCCGTACTTCCGCCCGTACACCAACACCGACGTCGTGGGCTGCGAACTGGGCGGCGCCGTCAAGAACGTCATCGGTCTCGCCGTCGGCATCGCCGACGGCATGGGGCTCGGCGACAACGCCAAGGGCTCGCTCATCACCCGCGGCCTCGCCGAAACGACCCGGCTCGGCCTCGCGATGGGCGCGGACCCGCTGACGTTCTCCGGCCTCGCCGGCCTCGGCGACCTCGTCGCCACCTGCTCCTCGCCGCTCTCGCGCAACCACACCTTCGGCACCAACCTCGGCAAGGGCATGACCCTGCAGGAGACGATCGCCGTCACCAAGCAGACCGCCGAGGGCGTCAAGTCCTGCGAATCCGTACGGGATCTGGCCCGCAGGCACGGGGTGGACATGCCCATCACGGAGACCGTCGTCGACATCGTCCACGAGGGGAAGCCGCCGGTCGTCGCCCTCAAGGAGCTGATGTCGCGCAGCGCCAAGGCCGAGCGGCGCTGACCGCGCCGGGCCCCGCGGCAGTGGCCGCGGGGCTTCGAACGGGTACTCTCAACGCGATATGAGCAGCGAGAACCTCCCCCAGAGCCCTGAGAAGCAGCTCCGCAAGCCGCGGGTGGCCGTAGTGTTCGGCGGCCGCAGCTCCGAACACGGCATCTCGGTCGTCACCGCCGGTGCCGTGCTGCGCGCCATCGACCGTACGAAGTACGACGTGCTGCCCATCGGCATCACGACGGACGGCCGCTGGGCGCTCACCGCCGACGAACCCGAGCGGATGGCGATCACCGACCGCCGCACGCCCAGCGTCGAGGACCTCGCCGAGTCCTCCGAGGGCGGCGTGATCCTCCCCGTGGACCCGGCCAGCCGCGAAGTCGTCTACAGCGAGCCCGGAACGGTGCCCAAGGCACTGGGCGAGGTCGACGTGGTCTTCCCCGTGCTGCACGGCCCCTACGGCGAGGACGGCACCCTCCAGGGCCTCCTGGAGCTCTCCGGCATCCCCTACGTCGGTGCGGGCGTGCTCGCCTCGGCCGTCGGCCAGGACAAGGAGTACATGAAGCGCGTCTTCACCTCCTTCGGGCTGCCCGTGGGGCCCTACCTCGTGGTGCGCCCGCGCGAGTGGGAGCAGGACGAGAAGAGCGCCCGCCAGCGGATCGCGGACTTCGCAGGCGAGCACGGCTGGCCGCTGTTCATCAAGCCGTCCCGGGCCGGCTCCTCGTTCGGCATCACCAAGGTGGACTCCTTCGACGGCCTGGACGAGGCGATCGCCGAGGCCCGCCGCCACGACCCCAAGTTCCTCGTCGAGTCGCTGCTGCGCGGCCGCGAGATCGAGTGCGGGGTGCTGGAGTTCGAGGACGGACCGCGAGCCAGCGTGCCCGCCGAGATCCCGCCGGTGACCGCCCACGACTTCTACGACTTCGAGGCCAAGTACATCGACTCGGCGGCCGGGATCGTGCCCGCCCCGATCGGCGAGGAAGCCACCGCCGAGGTGCGGCGCCTGGCCGTCGAGGCCTTCGAGGCGGCGTCCTGCGAGGGGCTGGTCCGCGCGGACTTCTTCCTCCAGGACAACGGCGAGTTCGTCATCAACGAGATCAACACGATGCCGGGGTTCACGCCGATCTCGATGTACCCGCGGATGTGGCAGGAGAGCGGCGTCGACTACGCCGAGCTCGTCGACCGCCTCCTCCAGGCGGCGCTGCGCAGGCCGACGGGGCTGCGCTAGAGGCTCTTGGTGGCCTTGACGACGGGGGCGCCGAACGCCTGGAGCACGGACGCGTCGTGCGCGTACCGCGTCCCCGTCAGGAGCTCGATGTAGGGCTCCCGGTAGGCGGTGACGAACCGGGGGCCCTCGGAGCGCGGGAACACGACCCACCAGACCCCGTTCACCTGAACTCCGTTGGACTTGGGGTCGTTCATCTCGTCACCCCGCGGAATCCCGCAGCGCAGTACGATCTCCGCGTCCCCGTCCCCCCACCGGGCCGTCAGCGGCGACTTTGGGGTGGGGTCGTGCCGCTTCTGCCCGGCCACGGTGTCGGGCAGAAGCTTGTCCAGCGCCGCGCAGGCGGCCGCGTCCTTCGCGGACGGGGTGGGAACCGCCACCTTCGCGGTGGCGTCGGACGAAGAACAGCCCGCGGCCGCCAGGACGGCGACCGCGGACAGGACGAGAAGCGGCCGGCGGCGAGAGAAAGTCACCGGCCCAGGGTAAGCGGGGGCTACAGATGAACGACCGGGCAGGTCAGGGTTCGGGTGATGCCGTCCACTTGCTGGACTTTGGCGACCACCATGCGACCGAGTTCGTCAACCGTCTCGGCCTGCGCCCGCACGATCACGTCGTACGGTCCGGTCACGTCTTCGGCCTGGATCACCCCCGTGAGCTTTCCGATGGCCTCGGCGACTGTCGACGCCTTGCCCACCTCGGTCTGAATGAGGATGTACGCCTGTACCACGGAACCTCCAGGGCGGCCACGAGGATCATGTGGGGGAGAGAAAGAGACGCCACGGTACCGCGTCGCCCCGCGCGACGGGGAGACCCGCGCGCCCGGCCGCTCACACCGACAGGCGAAGACGGACATGAAGTTGACGTATGTGTTGACGGTACCCACGGCCGGGACCGCTCGCGACCGCAAGCCGGCCGGGGCCCGGGGGGTACGAAAATGAGAGGTGGGACACGGTGAAAGGCACTGTGGGCGAGTTGGGGGAATTCGGGCTCATCAGGGAGCTGACCTCCCGGCTCACCTCCACCCCCGCGGTACGGCTGGGGCCCGGCGACGACGCCGCGGTCGTCACCGCACCCGACCGCAGGGTGGTCGCCAGCACGGACATCCTCCTGGAGGGGCGGCACTTCCGGCGCGACTGGTCGACGGCGTACGACGTGGGCCGCAAGGCGGCCGCGCAGAACCTGGCCGACATCGCCGCCATGGGCGCCGTGCCGACCGCGATCCTGCTCGGCCTGGTCGTACCGGCCGAACTGCCGGTCACCTGGCCCACCGAGCTGATGGACGGCATCCGCGACGAGTGCCAGGTCGCGGGCGCGGCCGTGGTCGGCGGCGACGTCGTGCGCGGGGACACCATCACCGTCGCCATCACCGCACTCGGCGACCTGCGCAACCACGAGCCGGTGACCCGGGCCGGCGCCCAGCCCGGCGACGTGGTCGCGGTGACGGGCTGGCTCGGCTGGTCGGCGGCGGGCTACGCGGTCCTGTCGCGCGGGTTCCGCTCACCGCGCGCCTTCGTCGAGGCCCACCGCCGTCCGGAGCCCCCGTACCACGCGGGCCCCGCCGCCGCCGGGCTCGGTGCCACCGCCATGACCGACGTCAGCGACGGTCTGGTCGCCGACCTCGGCCACATCGCCGAGGCGAGCAAGGTCCGCATCGACCTGCGGTCCGGCCTCATCGACATCCCGACGCAGATGAGCGACATCGGCCAGGCCGTCGGCGTCGACCCGCTGCAATGGGTGCTCACCGGGGGCGAGGACCACGCGATCGTCGCGACGTTCCCGCCCGACGTGAAGCTGCCCGCCCGCTGGAAGGTCATCGGCGAGGTCCTCAACCCCTCCGCGCTGCCCACCGTCACCGTGGACGGCGCACCCTGGACCAGCAAGGGCGGCTGGGACCACTTCGGGGACGACCCCGCATGATCCCTCGCGTGCTGACCGTCGCCGGATCCGACTCCGGCGGCGGCGCGGGCATCCAGGCCGACCTCAAGACGATGCTGGCGCTCGGCGTACACGGCATGAGCGTGATCACCGCCGTGACCGCCCAGAACTCGCTCGGCGTCCAGGGCGCCTGGGAACTCCCGGTCGAGGCGGTGCGGGCCCAGTACCGGGCCGTCGCCGAGGACATCGGCGTACAGGCCGTCAAGACCGGCATGTTGTCCTCAGCGGCGCTGGTGGAGGCCGTGGCCGACCTGCTCGCCGCGACCGACGCGCCCGTCGTCGTGGACCCGGTGGGCGTCTCCAAGCACGGCGACCCGCTGCTCGCCGCCGAAGCCCTCGACGCCGTACGCACCAGGCTGCTGCCGACCGCGACCGTCGCCACCCCCAACCTGGACGAGGTGGCCCAGCTCACCGGCGTACACGTCGAGGACGAGGACGGGATGCGGCGGGCCGCGCAGGCGATCTTGGAGTTCGGACCGCGGTGGGCGCTCATCAAGGGCGGCCACCTGCCCGGCGACGCCCTCGACCTGCTCACCGACGGCGCCGAGGAGCACTGGCTGCGGGCGCCGCGCCTGGACAACCGGCACACCCACGGCACGGGCTGCACGCTCGCCTCCGCCGTCGCCTCGTACCTCGCGCTTGGCAGCACGGTCCCGGAGGCGGTCCGGGCGGCCAAGGAGTACGTCACGGGCGCCATCGCCGCGGGATTCGCGCTGGGCGCGGGCATCGGCCCCGTCGACCACGGCTGGCGCTTCAGGTAGCGGGTACGGCAAAAAGCCGGTCCACCGAGGTGGACCGGCTTTTCAAGGCAACCGCAGGGGCTGCGCTACGACAGACGTCGCAATTAGCGCGAGACCTTGCCGGCCTTGATGCACGAGGTGCAGACGTTGAGCCGCTTCGGCGTCCGACCGACCACGGCACGCACGCGCTGGATGTTCGGGTTCCAGCGACGAGACGTACGGCGGTGCGAGTGCGAAATGTTGTTGCCGAAGCTCGGCCCCTTGCCGCAGACGTCGCAGTTGGCAGCCACGGGTCACTCCAAAAGCTTCAGATGCATTAAATGCACTTACAGTGAAAACCGGCGCACCGGAATCAGATATCTGAAGTGGCTTGCCGGGGGAATCGGCCCGACTCTCGTCGGGCAACCGAAGCAGCATACAACGGCTGCTCCCGAGATACGAAACTACCACGGTCCCGGCCGCCCCCGCCCCGGGCCCCGGCCCACACCGGGTCTACCCTGCGGGTTCACACACAGGCTCTCAAGGAGGACCACCAGGTGCCGCAGACCCTCGATGCCGTCGCGGTACGCAGCTGGTGCGCACTGGCGCTCGAGGCGCTGGGCCGGGACCGTGAGGCGATCGACGCGATCAACGTGTATCCGGTCGCGGACGGGGACACCGGCACCAACCTCTACCTGACGATGGAGTCTGCGGCCCAGGCGGTCGAGGCGGTGTTCGCCGCCTACCCCCAGCCCCCCGTGTACGCGGGCGTCCCGGACACCGCCGACGTCGTACGGGCCATGGCGCACGGCGCGCTGCTCGGCGCCCGCGGGAACTCGGGGACGATCCTGGCCCAGCTCCTGCGGGGCATGGCCGAGGTCGTCGCGAAGGGCGACGCGGAGCTCGCACCGGCGCTGCGCAGGGCCGCCTCCGCCGCCTATCTGGCGGTCGCCCACCCCGTCGAGGGCACCGTTCTCTCGGTGGCCACCGCGGCCGCCGAGGCCGCCGAGAACGCGAGCGAGAACGCCGGCGGGAACGCAGCCGCGGTGGCCCAGGCCGCGTACGCGGGTGCCCGGGACGCCCTGGACGCGACGCCCGCCCAGCTCGCCGTCCTGGGCCGCGCGGGCGTCGTCGACGCGGGCGGGCGCGGCCTGGTCACCGTGCTCGGCGCCCTGGTGGAGGCCCTCTCCGGCGAGGCCCCGGTCGTACGGCACGAAGCCCGGGTGCCGGTGCCCGTGCAGGACTGCGCGGCCGAGGTTGCGGGGGTGGGGCCCGCCTTCGAGGTGATCTACCTCCTGGACGCGGACGACGCCGCCGTGGACCGGCTGCGGGACCGGCTCGACCGGCTCGGCGACAGCCTGGTGGTGGTCGGCGGTGACGGGCTGTGGAACGTCCACGTACACGTCGACGACGCGGGCGCGGCCGTGGAGGCCGGGGTCGAGGCGGGCCGCCCGCACCGGATCCGGATCACGCACTTCGAGCAGCCGGCCACCGTCGCGCCGCCCAGGGAACAGGTCCAGCGGGCCGTCGTCGCCGTCGTACCCGGCGAAGGCCTCGCCGGGCTCTGTGCCGAGGCCGGTGCGACGACCGTGCTCGCCCGGCCCGGCGAGGCCCCGGCCAGTGGCGAACTGGTCGAAGCGATCAGGCGCGCGCACGCCCGCGAGGTCGTGCTGCTGCCGAACGACGCCGAGTTGCGCCACACGGCCGCGGCCGCCGTCGAGCAGGCGCGCGCGGAGGGCATCCGGGTCGCGCTCATCCCGACCCGGTCCGCCGTCCAGGGCATCGCCGCGCTCGCCGTGCACGCACCCGAGCGGCGCTTCGACGAGGACGTGGTCGCGATGACCTCGGCGGCCGGCGCCACCCGGCACGCCGAACTCGCCGTCGCCGAACGGCAGTCGTGGACGACGGCCGGCATCTGCCAGGCCGGGGACGTCCTCGGCCTCATCGACGGCGATGTGGCGGTCATCGGCCACGACCTCGCCCACACCGCCCGCACCGTGCTCGACCGGATGCTCGCGGCGGGCGGCGAACTCGTCACCCTGGTCCTCGCCACCGACACCCCGCCGGGCCTGGCCGCGACCCTGGAGTCCCACGTCCGCGAGAGCCACCTGGCCGTGGACACAGTGGTGTACGAGGGCGGCCACCAGGCGGTGCCACTGCTGATCGGCGTGGAGTAGCCGAACCGGCCCGGGCCGGTGGGCGCGCAGCATCTTCGCCACGGGCCGAGCGCGGCGGGCCCCGGCGACCGGCGCTGCGGGGTCGGCGGCGCGGGTGTGACCAGCGGTTATCCACAGGTTTTGGCGGGCTGTCAGTCCGGTGGTGTGCAATGGATCGCGTGCCTGCGCTCGAAGAACCACTGAAGAAGCTGCTCGGCGGACCCACCGCGAAGGTGATGGCCGAGCACCTCGACCTGCACACGGTCGGTGACCTGCTGCACCACTATCCGCGGCGGTACGAGGAGCGCGGCCAGCTCACCAAGCTGGCCGAGCTGCCCCTGGACGAGGACGTCACCGTCGTCGCCCAGGTCGCCGACGCCCGGGTGCACACCTTCAACGGCGGCCGTGGCCAGCGCCTGGAGATCACCATCACCGACGGCAGTGGCCGGCTCCAGCTGGTGTTCTTCGGGCGCGGCATCCACAAGCCGCACAAGGAGCTGCTGCCCGGCAGCCGGGCGATGTTCGCCGGCAAGGTGTCGATGTTCAACCGCCGCCTCCAGCTCGCGCACCCCACCTACGCGAAGCTGGGCGCCGACGCGGACGACGAGAGCGACATCGACTCCTGGGCGGGTGCCCTCATCCCGATCTACCCCGCCTGCAAGGGACTTGAGTCCTGGAAGATCGCCAAGGCGGTCGACACGGTGCTGCCCAGCGCCCAGGAGGCCATCGACCCGCTACCGGCCACCCTGCGTGAAGGCCGCGGCTTCGTCCCGCTGCCCGAGGCGCTGCTCAAGGTCCACCGGCCGCAGACGAAGGCCGACATCGAGGACGCGCGCCGGCGACTCAAGTGGGACGAGGCGTTCGTCCTCCAGGTGGCGCTCGCCCGCCGTCGCTTCGCCGACACCCAACTCCCCGCCGTGGCAAGGAAACCGGCCCCCGGCGGCGTGCTCGACTCCTTCGACGCCAAGCTGCCCTTCACCCTCACCGAAGGCCAGCGGAAGGTGTCCGGGGAGATCTTCGACGACCTCGCCACCGAACACCCGATGCACCGCCTCCTCCAGGGCGAGGTCGGTTCGGGCAAGACGATGGTCGCGCTGCGCGCGATGCTCGCCGTCGTCGACTCGGGCGGGCAGGCCGCGATGCTGGCACCCACCGAAGTACTGGCCCAGCAACACCACCGCTCCATCACCGAGATGATGGGCGAGCTGGCCGAGGGCGGCATGCTCGGCGGGTCCGAGCAGGGCACCAAGGTGGTGCTGCTCACCGGCTCCATGGGGATGCCCGCCCGGCGCCAGGCGCTGCTCGACCTGGTGACCGGCGAGGCCGGCATCGTCATCGGCACGCACGCCCTGATCGAGGACAAGGTGCAGTTCCACGACCTGGGCCTGGTCGTGGTGGACGAGCAGCACCGCTTCGGCGTCGAGCAGCGCGACGCCCTGCGCGGCAAGGGCAAGCAGCCCCCGCACCTGCTCGTCATGACGGCCACGCCCATTCCCCGCACCGTCGCCATGACCGTCTTCGGCGACCTGGAGACCTCGGTCCTGGACCAGCTCCCGGCCGGGCGCTCGCCCATCGCCAGCCATGTCGTCCCCGCCCAGGACAAGCCCCACTTCCTGGCCCGCGCCTGGGAGCGGGTGCGCGAGGAGGTCGACAAGGGACACCAGGCGTACGTGGTGTGCCCGCGCATCGGCGACGACGAGGAGGAGGCGAAGACCGCCAAGGGCAGGAAGAAGGCGGAGGAGGCCGAGACCGCCGACAAGCGGCCGCCGCTCGCGGTGACCGAGATCGCCGACCAGCTGCGCGGGGGCCCCCTCCAGGGCCTGCGCATCGAGATCCTGCACGGGCGCATGCAGCCCGACGACAAGGACGACGTGATGCGCCGGTACGCGGCGGGCGAGGTGGACGTCCTGGTCGCCACCACCGTCATCGAGGTCGGCGTGAACGTGCCGAACGCCACCGCGATGGTGATCATGGACGCCGACCGGTTCGGCGTCTCCCAGCTCCACCAGCTGCGCGGCCGGGTCGGCCGCGGCTCGGCGCCGGGCCTGTGCCTGCTGGTCACCGACATGCCGGAGGCGGCCGCCGCCCGCGCCCGGCTCGACGCCGTCGCCTCCACACTCGACGGCTTCGAGCTCTCCCGCATCGACCTCGAACAGCGCCGCGAGGGCGACGTGCTCGGCCAGGCCCAGTCCGGAGTGCGCTCCTCGCTGCGGATGCTCACCGTCATCGACGACGAGGAGATCATCGCCGCCGCCCGCGAGGAGGCGGTCACGGTCGTCGCCGACGACCCGGACCTGGAGCGGCTGCCGGGGCTGCGCACCGCCCTGGACGCA
The DNA here is from genome assembly GCF_036231355.1 of Streptomyces sp. NBC_01431. NCBI lineage: Bacteria > Bacillati > Actinomycetota > Actinomycetes > Kitasatosporales > Streptomycetaceae > Streptomyces > Streptomyces sp. NBC_01431. Next base: position 2,450,314 of record NZ_CP109496.1, on the reverse strand, counting down.
CTGCTCGACAAGGACCGCGAGCAGTACCTCGACAAGGGCTGACAGACTGAGGGGAGCAAGACTCACGTACGTACACGGACAAGGACTGAGATGACCCGCGTGATCGCCGGCCGGGCCGGTGGACGCCGCCTGGCCGTACCGCCGGGCACCGGCACCCGCCCCACCTCCGACCGGGCGCGCGAAGGCCTCTTCTCCACCTGGGAGGCGCTGCTCGGCACGCTCGACGGCATCCGGATCGCCGATCTGTACGCGGGCTCCGGAGCCGTGGGCCTGGAGGCGCTCTCGCGCGGCGCCGCGCACGCCCTGCTGGTCGAGGCCGACGGCCGCGCGGCCCGCACCGTCCGCGACAACGTGGCGGCGCTCAAGCTGCCGGGCGCCGAAGTGCGTACCGGCAAAGCGGAACAGATCGTGACAGGCCCGGCGCCGGCCGACCCGTACGACGTGGTGTTCCTGGACCCTCCGTACGCCGTCACCGACGACGATCTTCGCGAGATCCTGCTCACACTCCGCCGCGGGGGCTGGCTAGCGGACGACTGCCTCGTCACCGTGGAGCGCAGCACCAGAGGCGGGGAATTCGGATGGCCCGAAGGATTTGAAGCACTGCGGGCCCGTCGCTACGGCGAGGGCACGCTTTGGTACGGTCGCGCCGCCTCCACGTGCCAAGACGCACCCGGAGACACCCCATGACCGGACCGGAGAGCGAGGGACATCAGTTGCGCCGCGCCGTATGTCCGGGGTCCTTTGACCCCATCACCAACGGACATCTCGACATCATCGCCCGCGCCTCCCGGCTGTACGACGTCGTGCACGTCGCGGTGATGATCAACCAGTCGAAGCAGGGCCTGTTCACCGTCGAGGAGCGGATCGAGATGATCCGTGAGGTGACCGCCGACTTCGGCAACGTGGAGGTCGAGTCCTTCCACGGCCTGCTCGTGGACTTCTGCAAGCAGCGCGACATCCCCGCCATCGTGAAGGGGCTGCGCGCCGTCAGCGACTTCGACTACGAGCTGCAGATGGCCCAGATGAACAACGGGCTCTCAGGCGTGGAGACCCTGTTCGTCCCCACCAACCCGACGTACAGCTTCCTGTCGTCCTCGCTGGTCAAGGAGGTCGCGACCTGGGGCGGAGACGTCTCCCACCTGCTGCCCGCCACCGTCCACGAAGCCCTGGTCGCCCGGCTCGCCAAGAAGTGAAGCGCTGACAGTCCGTCACCCGGTGTCGGGCGGGCGCCGACTGGCCTTACAGTCGTCCCGTCCGTCTCCAATCCGTTAGAAGAGTGGCGATCACCGGTGGACGTGCAGAAGAAGCTCGACGAGATCGTCGAGGTGGTCGGCAGCGCCCGGTCCATGCCCATGTCGGCCTCGTGCGTGGTCAACCGCGCCGAGCTGCTCGCGATGCTGGAAGAGGTGCGCCAGGCCCTGCCCGGCTCGCTCGCCCAGGCCCAGGAGCTGATCGGTGGCCGCGAGCAGATGGTCGAGCAGGCCCGCCAGGAGGCCGAGCGGATCATCGAGTCCGCGCACGCCCAGCGCGGCACGCTGATCTCCGACACCGCGGTCGCCCGCCAGTCCCAGGACGAGGCCGACCGGATCCTCGGCGAGGCCCGCCGGGAGGCGGAGGAGATCCGCGCCGAGGCCGACGACTACGTCGACTCCAAGCTGGCGAACTTCGAAGTCGTCCTCACCAAGACCATCGGCTCGGTGGACCGCGGCCGCGAGAAGCTGCTCGGTCGCGGCCCCGGCCTGGACGAGCAGGGCCGCACGGACGAGGACGCCCCCGAGTACAGCTCCGACCCGCAGACGCTGATCCACCGGGCCGACGAATACGTCGACGCCAAGCTGGGCGCCTTCGAGGCGGTGCTCGCCAAGACCCTCGAAGCGGTCGGCCGCGGCCGCCAGAAGCTGCACGGCCGGACCGCCTCCGACGACCTCGCCGACCACATGGCCGCCCAGGACGCGGCGGGCGAACCGGGCCGGCACACCAGCGACGCCGACTACCTGGCCGGCCTCGCCGAGCTCGCCGGGCCCGACCCGGCCGCCGCCCACGCCCTCGCGGCCGAGCCGCACATCCCCGCCCAGCAGCAGCCCCAGGTCTACGACCCGTACGGCTACCAGCAGCCGCAGCAGGACCCGTACGCCTACCAACAGCAGCCCCAGCAGGAACAGCAGTACGGCTACGTCCAGCAGGACCCGTACGCCTACGACCAGACCCAGCAGCACTACGCGCCGCCGCAGCCCCAGCACCAGCCGCAGCAGGCCGCGCTCGACGAGACCAGCCTGTTCGACACCAGCATGATCAACCTGGACCAGCTCCGCGCCTACGAGCAGGACCACGGGCAGGGACGCCCGTAGCGCTACGGGCGCTGGATCCGGCCGGGGGGTGTGCGGCCGGGGGGATCCGGGCCGGATTGGGCCTATCGCGGCCGGTCCAGTATCCTGGCTCTTCGGTCGCGCGTACGTCCGCGATCCAAGCTGCCCGATTCGCTCTGCGAAGCCGGTGGCAGCCACTCCACGACCTCGAAAGCAGGAAGAGCCCTGAGCACGCGCCTTGACCACCGCGATCCCCTCGTGTTCGACACACACGAGCTGGGTCGGCGTCCCGGTGCGCTCCAGCGGCTCTCCCGCACCGTGGAAGCCCCGAGGGAACTCGGGATCCCCGAGGTCATCCACGTGCCCGAGGGTAGGCCCGTGGAAATCGAGCTCCGCCTGGAGTCGGTCATGGAAGGGGTGCTTGTCACAGGCACCGCCCGTGCATCGGCCGAGGGGGAGTGCGTAAGGTGTCTGGAGCCGCTTCAGCAGGACGTTGAAGTGGACTTCCAGGAAATGTTCTCGTACCCCGACACCGACGACCGGGGCCGCCGCAAGGCAGCCGCGGACGACGATGCCGAGGACGACGAGGACATGATTCCGCTTGAGGACGGCATGTTCGACCTCGAGCCTTTGCTGCGTGATGCGGTGGTGCTCGCACTGCCGATGCAGCCGGTGTGCCGGGAGGACTGCCCCGGGCTGTGTTCCGAATGCGGAGCGCGCCTGGCGGACGACCCGGACCACCACCACGACGCCGTCGACATTCGTTGGGCGGCACTGCAGGGACTCGCCGGGACCATCCAGGACGGCGAGAAGGACAACATGAGCGGCACTGCGTCTGACGTGCAGGATGCCGCCGAGAAGCAGGAGAAGTAGCCGTGGCTGTTCCGAAGCGGAAGATGTCGCGCAGCAACACGCGCCACCGCCGGTCGCAGTGGAAGGCTGCGGTCCCCACCCTGGTTGCGTGCGAGCGCTGCCATGAGCCGAAGCTCCAGCACATCGCGTGCCCGAGCTGCGGCACCTACAACAAGCGCCAGGTCCTCGAGGTCTGAGCGGCTGGTGAGAGGCCCGATGTCTGAGTCCAACGCCAAAAAGGCGGACAATAACACGGCCTCGTCCCACACGCTTCTGGAAGGGCGGCTCGGGTATCAGCTCGAGTCCGCCCTTCTGGTGCGTGCGCTCACCCACCGTTCGTACGCGTACGAGAACGGCGGTCTGCCGACCAATGAGCGGCTCGAGTTCCTCGGGGACTCGGTGCTCGGTCTGGTCGTCACCGACACGCTGTACCGCACCCACCCCGATCTCCCGGAAGGCCAACTGGCCAAACTCCGGGCCGCGGTGGTCAATTCTCGTGCGCTCGCGGAGGTGGGCCGCGGGCTCGAACTCGGCTCCTTCATCCGGCTCGGCCGGGGTGAAGAGGGCACGGGCGGCCGGGACAAGGCGTCCATCCTCGCCGACACCCTTGAAGCGGTGATCGGCGCGGTCTATCTCGACCAGGGTCTTGGGGCGGCGTCCGCGCTCGTCCACAAGCTGTTCGACCCCCTGATCGAGAAGTCCTCGAACCTCGGGGCCGGCCTGGACTGGAAGACCAGTCTCCAGGAGCTGACGGCGGCCGAAGGGCTCGGCGTGCCCGAGTACCTGGTCTCCGAAACCGGTCCTGACCACGAGAAGACCTTCACTGCTGCCGCCCGCGTCGGTGGTGTCTCGTACGGCACCGGCACCGGCCGCAGCAAGAAGGAAGCGGAGCAGCAGGCCGCGGAGTCGGCATGGCGGGCCATTCGGGCCGCCGCCGACGAGCGGGCCAAGACGGCGGCCGAGGCCCCCGTCGTGGTCGAGGCCGATGGCGGGTCGCCGACCCCCGCCGCCGGCGGATCGGCGGCCTGACGCCCCCTTCCTTCGAGCCCCCGCCCAGCGCACTCCGGTGCCGGGCGGGGGCTCAGCCTTTTCCCGCCGGGCGTGGCCCCCCCACGACCGGGGTCCGCGACAACTCCCGCTGGGCCGACGGGTATTCTGCGCCCATGCCTGAGCTGCCTGAAGTCGAAGTGGTCCGCCGCGGACTCGAACGCTGGGTGGCCGGGCGCATCGTGGCGGACGTCGAGGTGCTGCACCCGCGCGCCGTGCGCCGCCACCTCGCCGGCGGCGAGGACTTCGCGGCGCGGCTCAAAGGCCACCGGATCGGCATCGCGCGGCGGCGCGGTAAGTACCTGTGGCTGCCCCTCGCCGACACCGACGCCTCCGTACTCGGCCACCTCGGCATGAGCGGCCAGCTGCTCGTCCAGCCGGAGGACGCCCCCGACGAGAAGCATCTGCGCATCCGGATCAGGTTTCAGGACGCGGCGGGCACAGAGCTGCGTTTCGTCGACCAGCGGACATTCGGCGGCCTTTCGCTGCACGACAACACCCCCGACGGGCTGCCCGACGTCATCGCGCACATCGCCCGGGACCCGCTGGACCCCGAGTTCGACGACGAGCTCTTCTTCGCCGCGCTCCGGCTGCGCCGCACCACGGTCAAACGAGCACTGCTCGATCAATCGCTCATCAGCGGCGTCGGCAACATCTACGCCGACGAGGCACTCTGGCGAGCCCGGCTGCACTACGACCGCCCGACCGCGACTCTCACCCGACCCAAGGCGGCCGAACTCCTGGGCCACGCACGGGACGTGATGAACGCGGCGCTCGCCGTCGGCGGCACCAGCTTCGACAGCCTCTACGTCAACGTCAACGGCGAATCCGGATACTTCGAGCGCTCACTCGACGCGTACGGACGCGAGGGCGAGCCGTGCCGACGGTGCGGGACCCCGATGCGCAGGCGCCCCTGGATGAACCGCTCCAGCTACTTCTGCCCGAAGTGTCAGAGGGTCCCGCGTGCCACGTCGTAGGTCTGCTGCGCCGCGAGGACCGTGGGCATCCGCTCCTGCACGAAGTGGATGAGCGCCAGCAGCCGCTCGGCCACCTCCTGGCCCAGCGGCGTCAGTTCGTAGTCGACCCGCGGCGGGTTCGTCGGCTGTGCCTCGCGGTGTACGAGTCCGTCGCGCTCCAGGGAGTGCAGCGTCTGGGAGAGCATCTTCTCGCTCACGCCGTCGATCCGGCGACGCAGCTCGTTGAACCGGAAGCTCCCCTCGTACAGAGCACCCAGGGTCAGGCTGCCCCAGCGCCCCGTGACGTCCTCCAGCGTGCCCCGGGACGGGCAGTTCTTGGAGAACACGTCGAACGGCAGGTCGGCGGCGGCGATGAGAGCGGCGGTACAGGAGTTCTCGGCCATGCCGCAACGATACTCCCGCACAGCGCAAGCTCAAGGGTTGCGCTAACCAAAAGTTAGTGCTTACCTGGGTGCAGCGCCGCAGCGGGCAGCTGCCGCGAGGCCGGAACACCGGCCGCCGCGCCTGCCCCGCCGCTTGACCGTCCTCATGAGGAGATTCCTGCCGTGACCACTCCCGTCGTCTCGATCGCCTACCACTCCGGATACGGCCACACCGCCGTCGTCGCCGAGGCCGTGCGCAACGGTGCCGCCGAGGCCGGCGCCACCGTCCACGTCATCGCTGTGGACACCATCACCGACGCCGAGTGGGATCTGCTCGACGCCTCCGACGCCGTCGTGTTCGGCTCGCCCACCTACATGGGCACCGCGTCCGGCGCCTTCCACGTCTTCGCCGAGGCCACCTCCAAGCGCTGGTTCGGCGACGCGTGGCAGGACAAGCTGGCTGCCGGTTTCACCAACTCCGGCGCCAAGAGCGGCGACAAGGGCCACACCCTTCAGTTCTTCCAGACGCTGGCCGCCCAGCACGGCATGCACTGGGTCAACCTCGGCCTGAAGCCGGGCTGGAATACGAGCACGGCCTCCGAGCAGGACCTCAACCGCCTCGGCTTCTTCTCGGGCGCGGGCGCCCAGACCAACGCCGACCAAGGCCCCGAGGCCGTCCACAAGGCCGACATAGCGACCGCTGAGCACCTGGGCCGCCGCATCGCCGAGACCGCGCGCATTTTCGTCGCGGGCAAGGCCGCCGTCAGCGCCTGATGGGCGATTGACCGGCCGCGTGATCCGATTCCGCACATACGAAAGGGCCCCCTTCGTTCGTAACGAAGGGGGCCCTTTCGTGCGCGTACGAGCAAAAGGCGTTCCGCAGTGTTGCGTATGCGTTCAGGAATGAACGATTACCCGGACGGGGCGGTGTCCGGGCAAATGATCAAAAGCCGAAGTCCTGCGTCCACCAGGGGCCGCCGGGGCCGAAGTGGACTCCGACGCCCAGCGACTTGTACTCGCAGTTGAGGATGTTCGCGCGGTGGCCCGGACTGTTCATCCAGGCGTCCATCACGGCCTTGGCGTCGGCCTGACCGCGGGCGATGTTCTCGCCGCCGAGACCCTGGATGCCGGCCTTCGCCGCCCGATCCCACGGCGTCTTACCGTCCGGGTCGGTGTGGTCGAAGAACCCGCGGGCCGCCATGTCGTCGCTGAACGCGGTGGCCAGCGACGCCAGCGCGGCATCCGCCTGCACCGGCATGCAGCCGACCTGCGCCCGCTGCTGGTTGACCAGCGACACCACCGTGGCGGCGGCCGACACCTCGGCGGACGGCACCTCGGCGGACGGCACATCGGCCGACGGCGCCTGCACGCGCTGCTGGGGGACGACGGCCGAGGGCGCGACCGGCGGCACGACGGGCCGGGCGGCCGGTTTCGACGCGGGGGGCGTCGAGGGCTTGCGCGGGGCGGGCGGCGCGGAGGACGGCGCCTGCGGCGTGGCCGAAGCGCTGGGGGAGGGGGCGGTCGACGGCAGGTGCGCGGCCTTGGCCGTCGCGCTGGGCGTCGGCGCCGCGCTGCTCGGCTTCTGCGACTCACCGCCCTGCGCCTGCACATTGGGCGTACCGCTCGGGTGGAGCTCGCCACCGGCCATGGTGTCGCCGCTCACCTTGTACGTACCGCCACCGGGCAGCAGCCCCGAGGCGACGGCCACGGCGCCCACCGCCACCGCGGCGGAGACGCCGAGCAGCCCGGTACGCACGGGCACGAAGGCCCGCTTCTTGCGGCGTGATCCACCCTGGGACCGGCCGTCCGAGCCCTCCGCGAGATCTGCGGGCGCGGGTTCGGCGGCGGAGCGTCGATGGCGTCCCATCTGCTGTGCCTTCCTCAATGCCTGGGCAATGCCTGGTCGCAATGCGAGGGCCGGTGATCGGCCCGGATGATCAAATGCGCACTAACCCATTCGGGTGAGGCTCATTTCGTCGCGACTGTACGCCATGACGCATGGGGTCGAAGTGCTACGTGAGCAATTGGCCGGTTAGCGTGCACCTATGAACGAAGATGCGCACGGAGATGTTCGACTCACGGCCTGGGTGCGCGGGCAAGTGCAACAAGTCGGCTTCCGCTGGTTCACCAGGGCAAACGCGCTGGAAATCGGTGGCCTCACCGGGTTCGCCCTCAATCTGGACGACGGGCGCGTGCAGGTCGTCGCGGAGGGCCCGCGTGAGAATTGCCACCGTCTGCTGGAGTGGCTCCGCTCCGACGACACACCGGGGCGCGTCGACGGTGTGACCGAGATCTGGGACACGGTGCGGGGCGGTTACGACAGCTTCGCGATCCGCTGAGCACTCACTCGTATACGAACGGGAGCCGGCCGCGGTGACACCCCGCGTCCGGCTCGCAACCCCGCGCTGACCTCGAACGATCTGCCTGTTGCCAACGCGCGCTCGGCGTGGAAGGCTGCGGAGGTAAGGATGATCTCCACGCCCCCAGGGCTCCGAGAAGAGGCAGCGCCGCACGTTCCAGCGGCCGCGCGCCCCCGGATTGCCCATGGATACGGGGCGTGATCGTGTTGACCGTCAAACTTTTTGGTGAGACTCTGGAAGCCCCGCGCACCTTAGCTGTTTGGCATGAGAACCGCAGTGAAGTCCAAGCACCGCGGGTGCGATTCCCTCACGACCCACACCGCTTCGGTCGGTCACTCATTGTGGAGGACCATCCATCATGGCAAAGGCGCTTCTCGGTTACGTCGGCGGTTCCGACCCGCGACTCCTCGCCGAGATGCGACGGCTCCAGCAGCGCGTCCAGGACCTTGAGTCCGAGCTGAACCGGATTCAGTCCGAGAACGACGTGCTGTCGGCTGCCGCCGCTTCGCACCGCGGAGATTCGCTGCTCGAAGGCATCGACATCGACGTCCCGCAGGCGGAACCCGCACTCACCTGATCGCGGGGTGAGAGAGGCTTCCGTCGCTCTCGTCGAGATCGAGAGATCCGCAAACACCTGCAAGGTATTGCAAGGGACGCCCCCGGCGTCCCTTCTTTCTTTCCGCCTTGTCACCGATCCGGCGGGCCGTGGGCCGGTCGCCGTTCCTCACCGTCTGATGTGCCCTGCACCTTCCTGGGTGAAACCGTCAACGACTTGTCTTTCCGGGGCGCCGTCCCCGCGTGACCGGCCGAAAACCCCGTGGCAGGCCCGAGCCGGGGAGGTCCGGCGGTCGGAGCGAAGCGAGAGGTAGAGTCCGGCGGCGTGCACCTCAAGGCCCTCACCCTGCGCGGATTCAAATCGTTCGCGTCCGCGACCACGCTGAAGTTCGAGCCGGGCATCACCTGCGTGGTGGGCCCCAACGGCTCCGGCAAGTCCAACGTCGTGGACGCGCTGAGCTGGGTCATGGGGGAGCAGGGCGCCAAGTCGCTGCGCGGCGGCAAGATGGAGGACGTCATCTTCGCCGGGACCACCGGCCGCCCGCCGCTCGGCCGCGCCGAAGTGTCCCTCACCATCGACAACTCCGACGGCGCACTGCCCATCGAGTACGCCGAGGTCACCATCACGCGGATCATGTTCCGCAACGGCGGCAGCGAATACCAGATCAACGGCGACACCTGCCGGCTGCTCGACATCCAGGAGCTGCTCTCCGACTCCGGCATCGGCCGCGAGATGCACGTCATCGTCGGCCAGGGCCAGCTCGACTCCGTTCTGCACGCCGATCCGATGGGGCGCCGGGCCTTCATCGAGGAGGCCGCGGGCGTACTCAAGCACCGCAAGCGCAAGGAGAAGGCGCTGCGGAAGCTGGACGCGATGAAGGCGAACCTCGCCCGCGTGCAGGACCTCACCGACGAACTGCGCCGCCAGCTCAAGCCGCTCGGCCGGCAGGCCGCGGTCGCCCGCCGGGCCGCCGTCATCCAGGCCGACCTGCGAGATGCCCGGCTGCGGCTGCTCGCCGACGATCTCGTACGGATGCGGGAAGCGCTCAGCGCCGAGATCGCCGACGAGGCCGAGCTGCTGCGCCGCAAGGAGAGCGCGGCGGCCGACCTCAAGGCGGCGCTGAACCGCGAGGCCCAACTGGAGGACCAGGTACGGCAGTTGTCGCCCCGGCTCCAGCGGGCCCAGCAGACCTGGTACGAGCTGTCCCAGCTCGCCGAACGGGTACGGGGCACGATCTCGCTCGCCGACGCACGGGTCACGAGCGCGCGGGCGCAGCCCTCCGAGGAGCGGCGCGGTCGTGACCCCGAGGACATGGAGCGCGAGGCCGCCCGCATCCGCGAGCAGGAGGCCGAGCTGGAGGCCGCGCTCGAAGCGGCCGAGCACGCCCTGGAGGACACCGCCCGCCACCGCGCCGACCTGGAGCGGGAACTCGCCGCCGAGGAACGCCGTTTGAAGGATGTGGCACGGGCCATCGCCGACCGGCGCGAGGGCCTGGCCCGGCTGCACGGTCAGGTCAACGCGGCGCGGAGCAGGGCGGGTTCCGCACAGGCCGAGATCGACCGGCTGGCCGCGGCGCGCGACGAGGCGAGGGAGCGCGCGGCCCTGGCCCAGGAGGAGTACGAGGAACTCAAGGCCGAGGTGGACGGCCTCGACGCGGACGACCACGAGCTCGCCGAGGCGCATGACACCGCCAAACGGGGGCTCGCGGAGGCCGAGGCCGCGCTCGGCGCCGCCCGCGAGGAGGCGACCGCCGCCGAGCAAAAACGTGCCGCCGTCGCCGCCCGGCACGACGCCCTGGCGCTCGGGCTGCGCCGCAAGGACGGCACGGGCGCGCTGCTCGGTGCCCGCGACGCGCTCACCGGGCTGCTCGGCCCCGCCGCCGAACTGCTCACCGTGACCCCCGGCCACGAGGTGCCCCTCGCCGCCGCGCTGGGCGCCGCCGCCGACGCACTCGCGGTGAGCGGCCCCTCGACGGCCGCCGAGGCCATCCGCCTGCTCCGCAAACAGGACGCGGGCCGCGCCGCACTCCTCGTGAGCGGCGCCCCCGAGCCGGAAGACGACAGAGTGCCTGGACGCGGCGACGCCCCGCCCCGGGCCGCCGATCTCGTGCGCGGGCCCGATGAGCTGATGGCCGCCGTGCGGCGTCTGCTGCGCGGCGTCGTAGTCGTCGGCACGCTGGAGGACGCCGAGGACCTCGTCTACGCGCAGCCCCACCTGATCGCCGTCACCGCCGACGGTGACGTACTCGGCGCGCACTTCGCGCACGGAGGATCGGCCGGGGCGCCCAGCCTCCTGGAGGTGCAGGCCTCCGTCGACGAGGCAGCCGCCGAACTCGCCGAGCTCGCCGTGCGGTGCGCGGAGCTCGGCGATGCGCAGCGCACGGCGCAGCAGCGACGCGGTGAACTGGCCGTTCAAGTAGAGGAGTTGGGGGAGCGGCGGCGCGCCGCCGAGAAGGCGAAGTCGTCCGTCGCCCAGCAGCTCGGGCGGCTCGCGGGGCAGGCCCGGGGCGCGGCCGGCGAGGCCGAGCGCACCGAAGCGGCCGCCGCCCGCGCCCAGGAAGCCCTGGAGAAGGCCACCGAGGAGGCCGAGGAACTGGCCGAGCGGCTGCTCGTGGCGCAGGAGATGCCGGTCGAGGAGGAGCCCGACACCTCGGTGCGGGACCGGCTCGCGGCCGACGGGGCCAACGCCCGCCAGACCGAAATGGAGGCCCGGCTCCAGGCCCGTACCCACGAGGAGCGGGTCAAGGCGCTCGCCGGGCGGGCCGAGGCGCTGGATCGCGGGGCCCGCGCCGAACGCGAGGCGCGCGCCCGCGCCGAGAAGCGCCGCGCCCGGCTGCGCCACGAGGCGGCGGTGGCCGGGGCCGTCGCGTCCGGCGCCCGCACCCTGCTCGCCCACGTCGAGGTGTCGCTGGCGCGGGCCGAGCGGGAGCGGGCCGGCGCCGAGGCCGCCAAGGCCGGGCGGGAGCAGGAGCTGACCGCGGCCCGGCTCGCCGGGCGCGATCTCAAGGCGGAACTCGACAAGCTGACGGATTCGGTTCACCGCGGCGAGGTACTCGGTGCCGAGAAGCGGCTGCGGATCGAGCAGCTGGAGACCAGGGCGCTGGAGGAGCTGGGGGTCGAGCCGGCCGGACTCGTGGCCGAATACGGGCCCGACCAGCTGGTGGCCCCCTCGCCGCCCGCCGAGGGAGAGGAACTGCCGGATGATCCTCATCACCCGCGCAACCAGCCGGTCCCCTATGTGCGCGCCGAGCAGGAGAAGCGGCTGCGGGCCGCCGAACGGGCCCATCAGCAGCTGGGCAAGGTCAACCCGCTCGCCCTGGAGGAGTTCGCGGCGCTTGAGGAGCGCCACAAGTTCCTCTCCGAGCAGCTGGAGGACCTCAAGAAGACCCGCACCGATCTCCTTCACGTCGTGAAGGAGGTGGACGAGCGGGTCGAGCAGGTCTTCACGGAGGCCTACCGGGACACGGCCAGGGAGTTCGAGGGCGTGTTCTCGCGGCTCTTCCCGGGCGGCGAGGGCCGGCTGATCCTGACCGACCCCGGCAACATGCTCGCCACCGGCGTCGACGTCGAGGCGCGCCCGCCGGGCAAGAAGGTCAAGCGGCTCTCGCTGCTGTCGGGCGGAGAGCGCTCGCTGACCGCCGTGGCGCTGCTCGTCTCCATCTTCAAGGCCAGGCCCAGCCCGTTCTACGTGATGGACGAGGTCGAGGCGGCACTCGACGACACCAACCTCCAGCGGCTGATCCGGATCATGCAGGAGCTCCAGGAGGCCTCGCAACTGATCGTGATCACGCACCAGAAGCGGACCATGGAGGTCGCCGACGCCCTGTACGGCGTCTCGATGCAGGGCGACGGCGTTTCCAAGGTCATCAGCCAGCGACTGCGCTGACCTGGGACGACGGCCGAGCGTGACAGCACTTCTTCAAGACTTGAACAATTGGCGGCATGTCGTGCCTGTAAATTCACACCCAAGCAGGTATTGACTTCGAAACTTGAAGGCATAGTCTCTGCAACGTTGCTTTTACCTTCAAGTGGTGGGTGGCGGGAAGCTATGCGCCACTTGAAGGAGTCCCCCACGCCCCGCGACGCTGCGGGGCGGCTCCAGGAGTACACGTGACCACTACCGCGCAGGCGCAGGCGTCCGGAGGCGGCAAGACCGCGCCGGACCACCTCGGCCATGTCATCTTCATCACGGCGGCGGCCGCGATGGGCGGCTTCCTCTTCGGCTACGACAGTTCCGTGATCAACGGCGCCGTAGAGGCGATCCGCGACCGGTACTCCATCGGCTCGGGGACGCTCGCCCAGGTCATCGCCGTCGCCCTGATCGGCTGCGCGATCGGCGCCGCCACCGCGGGCCGGATCGCCGACCGCATCGGGCGCATCCGCTGCATGCAGATCGCGGCGGTGCTGTTCACCATCAGCGCCATCGGCTCCGCGCTGCCCTTCGCGCTCTGGGACCTGGCCTTCTGGCGGATCATCGGCGGCTTCGCCATCGGCATGGCCTCGGTCATCGGCCCCGCCTACATCGCCGAGGTCGCCCCGCCCGCCTACCGCGGCCGGCTCGGCTCCTTCCAGCAGGCCGCCATCGTCATCGGCATCGCGATCTCCCAGCTCGTCAACTGGGGCATCCTCAACGCTGCCGGCGGCAACCAGCGCGGCAAGATCATCGGCATCGAGGCCTGGCAGGTCATGCTCGGCGTCATGGTGATCCCGGCCGTCCTGTACGGCCTGCTCTCCTTCGCCATCCCCGAGTCGCCGCGCTTCCTCATCTCGGTCGGCCGCGACAGCGACGCCAAGAAGGTCCTCGCCGACGTCGAGGGCAAGGACGTCGACCTGGACGCCCGCGTCGCCGAGATCGAGCACGCCATGCGCTCCGAGCACAAGTCGACCTTCAAGGACCTGCTCGGCTCCAAGTTCGGCTTCCTGCCCATCGTCTGGGTCGGCATCGGCCTCTCGGTCTTCCAGCAGCTCGTCGGCATCAACGTCGCGTTCTACTACTCCTCGACGCTGTGGCAGTCCGTCGGCATCGACCCGTCGAGCTCGTTCCTCTACTCGTTCACCACGTCGATCATCAACATCATCGGCACCGTGATCGCGATGGTCCTGGTCGACCGGGTGGGCCGCAAGCCGCTCGCGCTGGTCGGATCCATCGGCATGGCGATCGCGCTGGCCGTCGAGGCCTGGGCCTTCTCCGCCCACCTCGTCGACGGCAAGCTCCCCAACACCCAGGGCGTCGTGGCCCTGATCGCCGCCCACGTCTTCGTGCTCTTCTTCGCCCTGTCGTGGGGCGTGGTGGTGTGGGTCTTCCTCGGCGAGATGTTCCCGAACAAGATCCGCGCCGCCGCCCTCGGCGTCGCCGCGGCCGCCCAGTGGATCGCCAACTGGGCCATTACCGCCAGCTTCCCGAGCCTGGCGGACTGGAACCTGTCGGGCACGTACGTCATCTACGCGGTCTTCGCCGCGCTCTCGATCCCCTTCGTGCTCAGGTACGTCAAGGAGACCAAGGGCAAGGCGCTGGAGGAGATGGGCTAAACCCCGCTGCCCCGCTCCTCGCACAGCACACTGCCCCGGCTCGCCATCGAGCCGGGGCAGTGTGCTGTCGTCACAGCGCGGGCAGCACCCGTTCGCAGAACAGGTGCAGGCTGCGCCAGCCCTCGTCCACCGGCATCCCGCCGCACAGCGGATGCAGGACGAGACTGTCGGCGGCCAGCGCCGCGCACTGCTCGGGGGTCACGATCCGGTAGACGCCCTCGGCACGCAGCTCGTCCACGGTGGTGGCCGCCGACCTCACCGCCGAGCGGATGTCCTTGGACTGCCAGGACGCGTACATCCGCGCCTCGTGCAGGAAGTGCTCGCCGTACTCGGCCCACGTCCGGTCCGGGTCCTCGGCGACGTGCAGCAGCGTCGTCGTCGCCGCCGGCATCATGCAGAAGCCCTCGGTGCCGTACTCGGCGAGCTTCTCGTTGTAGTACGCCTCGATCTCCGGCAGATGCGCGCTCGGGAAGAACGGCAGCCCGAGCCGGGCCGCGCGGCGGGCCGCGGCCCGCGAGGAGCCGCCCACCAGCAGCATCGGATGCGGCTCGGTGAACGGCCGCGGTGTGACCCGGACCCGGCGCCCCCGGAAGGTGAACTCCTCACCCGTCCACGCCTTCAGGAGGGTCTCGAGCAACTCGTCCTGGAGCCTGCCGCGCCGGCCCCACTCGACGCCCTGCTGCTCGTACTCGGCGGGCCGGTAGCCGATCCCCGCCACCGTCACCAGGCGGCCGCCGCTCACCAGGTCGAGGACCGCGACGTCCTCGGCGAGCCGCAGCGGGTCGTAGAGCGGGCCGATGATCGCGGAGACCGTCACCGCGATGCGGCGGGTGGCGCCGAAGACCGCGCCCGCGAAGGTGAAGGGCGACGGGAGCCAGTTGTTGTCCGCGCCGTGGTGCTCCTCGGTCTGGACGGTGTCGATGCCCCGGTCGTCGGCGTACGCCGCCATCTCCAGGGCCGCCCGGTAGCGGGCGGACAGCGTCTGCGAGGTGGCGGCCGGGTCCACCAGATTCATGCGTACGACCGTGAACGGCATGGGAAATCCCCCTTGGCCGGGAGGCTTGCGGAGAACCCCGGGCGAAGGGGGACGGTAGCTGACGCTACGTCAGACGGCCAGTGTCTCGGGCGACTTGACTTCCTCGGACGGCTCCGGGGCCACCACGGCGGGCTTGGGCAGCACCACGTAGAGCAGGCCGGAGATCACGATGGTGGCGACCCAGCCGAGGCCGTACTCGCCGACCGGGTTGTTCGCGGCCAGCGGGCCGGTGAACCAGTCGGACTTGGTGAACATCAGGCCGCCGAGCAGGCCGACCGCCCAGGCGATGACCGCGGCGGGGGAGAAGCCGCCCTTGTACCAGTAGGCGCTGGTGCGGGTGGTGTCGAGCAGCGCCTTGGCGTCGTACTCGGTGCGGCGCAGCATGTCCGCGCCGAACACGCCGACCCAGGCCGAGAAGGCGACGGCGAGCAGCGAAAGGAAGGCGATGAACGAGCCCATGAAGCTGGTGGCGACCAGCATCAGGACACCGCCGAAGACCAGCGAGATCACCGCGTTCACCGAGACGGCCCAGTGGCGCGGGATCTTGAAGCCGAGGGTTTGCGCGGTGAAGCCCGCCGAGTACATCGACATCGAGTTGATCAGCAGCATGCCGACCAGCGCGATCAGCAGGTACGGCACCGCGATCCACATCGGCAGGATCTCGCCGAGGAAGGACACCGGGTCGGTGGCCGAGGCCAGGTCCGGGGTGGAGACCGCCATGACCGCGCCCATCAGGACCATCGGCAGCACGACGATGCCGGCGCCGCCGACGGAGTTGCCGACGATCGCCTTGGCGGAGGCGGTGCGCGGCAGGTAGCGGGCGAAGTCGGGGGCGGACGGGATCCAGCTGACCCCCCCGGCGGCGATCATGCCGGTGCCCGCGACCATCAGCGAGGTCTTGCCGGCCGGCTGGGCGAAGACCGCGGACCAGTTGGTGTTCATGACGAGGTAGACGAGCACCAGGACCGAGAAGGCGCCGAACAGGTACGTCGCGTACTTGTTGCACTTCTGCACGACGTGGATGCCCAGGCCGGATATCGCGAAGGTGATGACCACGAAGACGGCGAGCGTGACGATGATCAGGAACGTGTTGCTCTTGATGCCGAAGAGGATGTCGAGCACGGTCAGCACCGCATAGGCGCCGGTCACCGCGTTGATGGTCTCCCAGCCCCAGCGCGCCACCCAGATCAGCGAACCGGGCAGCAGGTTGCCGCGCTGGCCGAACACCGCGCGCGAGAGCGCCATGCCGGGGGCGCCGCCGCGCTTGCCCGCGATGCCGATGAGGCCGACCAGGCCGTAGGAGACGATCGGGGCGCACACGGCGACCACGATCGCCTGCCAGAAGTTGAGCTTGTACGCGACGACGAGACTCGCGCCCATCGTGAGCAGCAGCACGCTGATGTTGGCGGCGACCCAGGTGGGGAAGAGTTCGCGGGTTCTCGCGGTGCGCTCCGCGTCCGGCACCGGCTCCAGGCCGCGTGTTTCCAGGGCGCTCTGCGCTTCGTCAGGGGTGCTAGTGCTCATGGGGGTGGAGTTCCGTGCCTCTCGCTCGGCTCGGCGCTGAGCCGGTGGGGGGTGGTCGAAGGGGACTCTACGCGCGTTGATAGGTCTACTTCTATCGTACTTTAATCTGACACCTGCCCCATAATTCCCTTCCGTTCTCGGAGGAAGCCACAATCTGGGCCCTGGCCGGGCCCATACCCGATACTGGGACGGTTATGGAATTCGTCATCCTTGCTGTAGTCATCGCCCTGGTCGCGGTCGGCGCGATCAGCGGGCTCGTGGTCAGCAGCCGCAAGAAGAAGCAGCTGCCGCCCACCGCCCCGCCGAGCACGCCGACCATCACAGCCCCGCCCGCCGAACCTCAGGTCGGTGAGGACGCCGCGGAGACGGCTGAGGAACCGCGCCGCACCATCGAGGAGGTCGGCCTCCCCGAGGCGTCCGCCGCGCCGGTCGTCATCGAGGAGCCGGCCGCACCCGAGATCCCGGCGCTGGAGGTCCCCGAACCCACCGCCGGCCGCCTCGTCCGGCTGCGTGCCCGCCTCGCCCGCTCGCAGAACGCCCTCGGCAAGGGACTGCTCACCCTGCTCTCCCGCGAGCACCTCGACGAGGACACCTGGGAGGAGATCGAGGACACCCTGCTGACCGCCGACGTCGGCGTCGCACCGACCCAGGAGCTGGTCGACCGGCTCCGCGAGCGCGTCAGGGTGCTCGGCACCCGCACCCCCGAGGAGCTGCGCACCCTGCTGCGCGAGGAGCTCCTCGCGCTGCTCGGCCCCGACTTCGACCGCGAGGTGAAGACCGAGGGCGGCGAGACGGTGCCCGGCGTCGTCATGGTCGTCGGCGTCAACGGCACCGGCAAGACCACCACCACCGGCAAGCTCGCCCGCGTCCTGGTCGCCGACGGCAAGTCCGTGGTGCTGGGCGCCGCCGACACCTTCCGCGCCGCCGCCGCCGACCAGTTGCAGACCTGGGGCGAGCGGGTCGGCGCCCGCACCGTGCGCGGCCCCGAGGGCGGCGACCCCGCCTCGATCGCGTTCGACGCCGTCAAGGAAGGCATCGCCGAGGGTGCCGACGTCGTCCTCATCGACACCGCGGGCCGGCTGCACACCAAGACCGGGCTCATGGACGAACTCGGCAAGGTCAAGCGGGTCGTGGAGAAGCACGGCCCGCTGGACGAGATCCTGCTCGTCCTGGACGCCACCACCGGCCAGAACGGTCTGGTCCAGGCCCGGGTGTTCGCCGAGGTCGTGGACATCACCGGCATCGTCCTCACCAAGCTCGACGGCACCGCCAAGGGCGGCATCGTCATCGCCGTCCAGCGTGAACTGGGCGTGCCCGTCAAGCTCGTCGGGCTCGGCGAGGGCGCGGACGACCTCGCCCCGTTCGAGCCGGAGGCGTTCGTGGACGCCCTCATCGGCGAGTAGGCGCTCCGCTGGGGGTGCGGGCATCCGTAGGCGAGCCGTCCGTGGCTCGTCGCGCGGTTCCCCGCACCTCTTCAGGGCGCAGCCCGCCCCCGCCTGCACGACCGCCCCGCCGCACCGGAACAGGTGCGGCGGGGCGGTCCCGTTTTCGGGCTACGCTGCCGAGCGGTGGCAGATGTACGCCAGGGTGCCGAGCAGCAGCCGGGCCTCGGGCGGACGGGTCGCCGTGTCCAGGGACGGCGGGCGCAGCCAGTGCACCTCGCCCGACGGTGGAGCCGGTACGTAACTGCCGCGCGGCGGGCAGCACAAGTCGAGTCCGGCGTCGTCCCAGCCCATCCGGTAGAGCAGCCGGGGGAGTTCGGCAAAGGCGCCCGGGGCAACGTAGAAGTGGGTGCGGCCGGTCGGGGTCGTGGACACCGGGCCCAGCGGGAGTCCCATCCGCTCCAGCCGCACCAGCGCCCGCCGCCCCACCGGCGCCGCCACGTCAAGGACGTCGAAGGTCCGCCCGACCGGCAGCAGCACCGCCGCTCCCGGACACTGGGACCACGCCTTGGTCACGTCGTCCAGGGTGGCGCCCGCCGGGACCTCCGGCACGAAGCCGAGCGGATGCGCGCCCGGCGAGCCGCACGCCGAACTGCCGCAGGAGCACTGCCCGTTCAGCTCCCGGGTGCCCGCTGCGACGTCCCAGCCCCACAGGCCGGTGTACTCGGCGACCGCGGTGACCTCGCTCGTGCGGGTCGTGCGCGCCGAACGGCCCAGGCGCCAGGAGCCGGGCCGGGTCTCCTTGATCCCCCGGCCGCCGCCGATCGTGAAGCCCATGCCCCCTCCAACGGGTCTGCCGCGCCGGTGGTTACGACGCCGGTGACGTGGTCGTGACGATGCGGAGTCTTCCCCTCACGTTCCGTTTCCGCCAGGTCGGTCGGGGTCGTGCGGGGGGTGGTGCGATGCGCCGCGCGCGCCCCGGCTCACTCCGCTCCATCCGATGCTGATCGTCATGTGTCAAGTGAATCGCGCCCGGCGGCAGGCGAGTTCATTCGAAGGGGTGGCGAATGGTGGCGATTGCGGAATCGCCATGGCTGGACCGGTGATCGTAGGATTACCGTCGGTAGATGAACCCTGGGGTCGAGGTCGCTCGCGGGTATGCCGGAGGCAAGCCGGTTCACCCCCCGAGCGGGCGCAACCGTAAGACAGGAGGCCCAACTAGCGGCATCCTGATAGGGGTTCGCGCGATCGACGCACGACCGACACACACAGGCTTCAACGGAATGGGGGCGTTCCCGTGGGCGGCAGTGGGGCTAGCGGTACGAGCGCCGGCAAGCGCCCCAACGAGCAGCTGAGTTCGTGGTTCGTGCGCAGCGGCTGGTCGAAGGGTGAGCTGGCGCGCCAAGTGAACCGGCGGGCACGCCAGATGGGCGCGCACCACATCAGCACCGACACCTCCAGGGTGCGGCGCTGGCTCGACGGCGAAATGCCTCGCGAGCCGATTCCCCGGATCCTCTCCGAGCTGTTCTCCGAGCGGTTCGGCAGCGTCGTCGCCATCGAGGACCTCGGCCTGCGCCAGGCCCACCAGTCACCGTCCGTGGCCGGCGTCGACCTGCCCTGGGCCGGGCCTCAAACGGTCTCGCTGCTCAGCGAGTTCTCCCGCAGCGACCTCATGCTCGCCCGGCGCGGCTTCCTCGGCACCTCGCTGATGCTGGCCGCGGGCCCCTCCCTGATCGAACCCATGCAGCGCTGGCTGGTGCCGTCGCCCGCGAGCGAACCCGGCACCCCGGAGACCGCCGCGAGCGCCCGCCGCCCCTCCCGGCTGTCGAGGCCCGAACTGGAACTCCTCGAATCCACCACCGCGATGTTCCGCCAGTGGGACGCCCAGTGCGGCGGCGGACTGCGCCGCAAGGCCGTGGTCGGCCAGCTCCACGAGGTCACCGACCTGCTCCAGGAACCCCAGCCCGCCGCCACCGCCAAACGCCTCTTCAAATGCGCGGCCGAACTCGCCGAGCTGGCCGGCTGGATGAGCTACGACGTGGGCCTCCAGCCCACCGCCCAGAAGTACTTCGTGCTCGCCCTGCACGCCTCCAAGGAAGCGGGCGACAAGCCGCTCGGCTCGTACATCCTGTCCTCGATGAGCCGCCAGATGATCCACCTCGGGCGCCCCGACGACGCCCTGGAGCTCATCCACCTCGCCCAGTACGGCAGCCGTGACTGCGCCACCCCGCGCACCCAGGCCATGCTGTATGCGATGGAGGCCCGCGCCTACGCCAACATGGGCCAGCCCAGCAAGACCAAACGCGCCGTCCGGATGGCCGAGGACACCTTCGGCGACGCCGGGCTCGACGGCGAGCCGGAGCCCGACTGGATCCGCTTCTTCTCCGAGGCGGAGCTCAACGGCGAGAACGCCCACTCCTACCGCGACCTCGCCTACGTGGCCGGCCGCAGCCCCACCTACGCCTCGCTCGCCGAGCCCGTGATGGAACAGGCCGTCGCCCTGTTCGGCAAGGATGAGGAGCACCAGAGGTCGTATGCGCTCAACCTGATCGGCATGGCCACCGTGCACCTGCTCAAACGCGAGCCCGAGCAGTCCACGGTGCTGGCCGAGCAGGCCCTGCGGGTCGCCAAGCGGGTCCGCTCGGAGCGGGTCAACACCCGGCTGCGCAAGACCGTCGACACCGCGGCCCGCGACTTCGGGGACGTCGCCGAAGTCGTCCAGATGACCGACCTCCTCAGCAGGGAGCTGCCCGAGACGGCCGAGGCCGTCTGAGCAGCGGCCCCAGAACCCCGGCCGCGACTTCGCACCCCTTTCAGCACGACTCGGCTCCCCCACGCCAGGTCGAGCGGGTGACGTCGCGGTCGGTCCGGCGTGCGGGAACGTACGCGGATGGTAGTCGCCGGACCCCCTCCTGATCCGGCAGTTCACGGGCGCGTAACACGCCCGCCTCCTTCGTCACTGCGGCGAAACATCGAGCGGCATCGACGGAAACCGCGCTGGGACAACCTCATGGCGCATAACCGGCTCCCAGCCAGTTCCCGCCCGAGTAACGCCCCCGCACGGGCCGTACCGACGACGAGGAGACGCCGATGCCCCCAGGCATCACGCTCGCAGCTGACGCTCCGCAGCTGTCCAGCGCCAACACCGGATTCATGCTGATCTGCTCAGCGCTGGTGATGATCATGACCCCGGGGCTCGCCTTCTTCTACGGAGGCATGGTCCGCGTCAAGAGCACCCTGAACATGCTCATGATGAGCTTCATCAGCCTCGGAATCGTCACGATCCTCTGGGTGCTCTACGGATTCAGCCTGACCTTCGGCGAGAGCAACGGCTTCATCGGCTGGAGCAAGGCCTACTTCGGGCTCAGCGGCATCGGCCTGGTCCAGCTCTGGCCCGGATACACCATCCCGATCTACGTCTTCGCCGTCTTCCAGCTGATGTTCGCGGTCATCACGCCCGCGCTCATAAGCGGAGCGCTCGCGGACCGTGTCAAGTTCACCGCCTGGTCGCTGTTCACCGCCCTGTGGGTCACCGTCGTCTACTTCCCGGTCGCGCACTGGGTGTGGGCCTCGGACGGCTGGCTCTTCAAGAAGGGCGTCATCGACTTCGCCGGCGGCACCGCCGTCCACATCAACGCGGGCGCGGCCGCCCTCGGCGTGATCCTGGTCATCGGCAAGCGCGTCGGCTTCAAGAAGGACCCGATGCGGCCGCACAGCCTGCCGCTCGTCATGCTCGGCGCGGGCCTGCTGTGGTTCGGCTGGTTCGGCTTCAACGCCGGCTCCTGGCTCGGCAACGACGACGGCGTGGGCGCCGTCATGTTCGTCAACACCCAGGTCGCCACGGCCGCCGCGATGCTCGCCTGGCTGCTGTACGAGAAGCTCCGCCACGGCTCCTTCACCACGCTCGGCGCCGCCTCCGGCGCGGTCGCGGGCCTCGTCGCCATCACCCCGTCCGGCGGCTGCGTCAGCCCGCTCGGCGCGATCGCCATCGGCCTCATCGCGGGCGTCCTGTGCGCCATGGCCATCGGCCTCAAGTACCGCTTCGGCTTCGACGACTCGCTCGACGTGGTCGGCGTCCACATGGTCGGCGGCATCACCGGCTCGCTGCTCGTCGGCCTCTTCGCCACCGGCGGCGTACAGTCCACCGCGAAGGGCCTCTTCTACGGAGGCGGCCTGGACCAGCTCGGCAAGCAGGCCATCGGCGTCGGCGCGGTCCTCGGCTACTCGCTGGTCGTCTCGGCCGTCCTCGCCTTCGCCCTCGACAAGACCATCGGCATGCGGGTCCCCGAGGACGACGAGGTCCTGGGCATCGACCAGGTCGAGCACGCCGAGACGGCGTACGACTTCAGCGGCGCGGGCGGCGGCACGGCGCCCCGCACCGCGGCGGCACCGGGCGCAGTGGCAGCGAACAAGAAGGTGGACGCATGAAGCTCATCACCGCGGTGGTCAAGCCGCACCGGCTGGACGAGATCAAGCAGGCCCTCCAGGCCTTCGGTGTCCACGGCCTGACCGTCACCGAGGCCAGCGGATACGGGCGCCAGCGCGGCCACACCGAGGTCTACCGGGGCGCCGAGTACACCGTCGACCTCGTCCCCAAGATCCGCATAGAGGTGCTGGTCGAGGACGACGACGCCGAGGAACTCATCGACGTCGTGGTCAAGGCCGCCCGCACCGGAAAGATCGGCGACGGCAAGGTGTGGAGCGTGCCGGTCGAGTCGGCGGTCCGGGTGCGGACCGGCGAGCGCGGACCCGACGCACTGTAGAAGAGACGGCAAGGAGCTGCTGGGTGACGAGCGTTGACGTGAGTACCGAATCCTCTGACGACGACTCGGAGCCCGGCGGCTACGCGGCGGCCCGGCTGCGTCTTCTCAACGAGAAGGCGCAGCCGGGCCCGCCGCGCCGGGCCGCCCTGGCCGAGCTGACCGACGAGTGGCTGGCCAGGATGTTCGCCGGCGCCGCCGAAGCGGCCGGGGTGTCCGGCGCGGCCCTGGTCGCCGTCGGCGGATACGGGCGCGGCGAACTCTCCCCGCGCAGCGACCTTGACCTGCTTCTCCTGCACGACGGGCGCGCGGACGCCGCGACCCTCGCCTCCCTCGCCGACCGGCTCTGGTACCCGGTGTGGGACCTGGGCCTCGCCCTCGACCACTCCGTGCGCACCCCGGCCCAGGCCCGCAAGACCGCGGGCGAGGACCTCAAGGTCCAGCTCGGCCTCCTGGACGCCCGCCATGTCGCGGGCGACCTCGCCATGACGGCCGCCCTGCGCAGCGCGGTCCTCGCCGACTGGCGCAACCTCGCCCCCAAACGGCTCCCGGAACTCGACGAGCTGTGCCGCGAACGGGCCGAGCGCCAGGGTGAGTTGCAGTACCTCCTCGAAGGCGACCTCAAGGAGGCCCGCGGCGGACTGCGGGACGCCACCGCGCTGCGGGCGGTCGCCGCGTCCTGGCTGGCGGACGCGCCCAGGGAAGGACTCGGCGAGGCCCGGCGCACGCTCCTGGACGTGCGCGACGCGCTCCACCTGTGCACCGGCCGGGCCACCGACCGCCTCGCCCTCCAGGAACAGGACGCCGTCGCCGACCAACTCGGGCTCCTGGACGCAGATGTGATGCTCCGTCAGGTATCGGAGTCGGCGCGCGTCATCTCCTACGCGGGCGACGTCACCTGGCGCGAGGTGGGCCGGGTGCTGCGGGCCCGGTCCGCCCGGCCCCGCCTGCGCGGCCTCCTGGGCGGCCGCTCGGGGCCGCCGGGACGGACCCCGCTGGCCGAAGGCGTCGTGGAACAGGACGGCGAGGTCGTGCTCGCGCTCGCCGCCCGCCCCGAGAAGGACCCGGTGCTCGCACTGCGCGCCGCCGCCGCGGCCGCCCAGTCCGCCCTGCCCGTCTCCCGGCACGCGGTACGACGCCTGGCGAGCGTGGCCCAACCCCTCCCCTCGCCCTGGCCCGCCGAGGCCCGCGAGCAACTCGTCACGCTGCTCGGCGCGGGGGAGCCGACCGTCCCCGTATGGGAGGCCCTGGAAGCGGAAGGCCTCATCACCGGGCTGCTGCCCGACTGGGAACGGGTCCGCTGCCGCCCGCAGCGCAACGCCGTGCACACCTGGACCGTCGACCGCCATCTGGTGGAGACCGCCGTGCGCGCCTCGTACCTGACCCGCCGGGTCGGCCGCCCCGACCTGCTGCTGGTCGCCGCCCTCCTGCACGACATCGGCAAGGGCTGGCCCGGCGACCACTCGGTGGCCGGCGAGACCATCGCCCGCGACATGGCCACGCGGATCGGCTTCCCCGCCGACGACGTGGCCGTCATCGCCACCCTCGTACGCCACCACCTGCTGCTCATCGAGACCGCGACCCGGCGCGACCTGGACGACCCGGCGACCGTGCGCGCGGTCGCCGAGGCCGTCGGTTCGATCGGCACCCTCGAACTGCTGCACGCCCTCACCGAGGCGGACGCGCTGGCCACCGGGCCCGCCGCATGGTCGTCCTGGCGCGGCACGCTCGTCGCTGACCTGGTGAAACGGGCCTCGGCGGTCCTCGCGGGCGAGCCCGTCGACCCCGAACCCGCCGCGACCACCGCCGAACAGGAACGCCTCGCCGTGGAGGCGCACCGCACCGGCGGGCCGGTCCTCGCCCTGCGCGCCCGCGCCGACAGCGCCGAAAGCTTCGAGGCGGCCGACGGATCCGCCGAACAGGAACCCCTCGGCGTGGAACTCCTCATCGCCGTCCCCGACCAGCCGCACGTGCTGCCCGCGACGGCCGGCGTCCTCGCGCTGCACCGCCTCACCGTGCGCGCCGCCGAACTGCGCGCCGTCGAACTCCCGGAGCCGTTCGGCGGGTCCGTACTGCTGCTGGACTGGCGGGTGGCCGCGGAGTACGGCTCGCTGCCGCAGGCGGCCCGGCTGCGGGCCGACCTGGTGCGGGCGCTGGAAGGCTCCCTCGACATCGAGGGCCGCCTCGCCGAACGCGAGGCCGCCTACCCCCGGCGCCGGGGCGTCCAGGCGCCACCGCCGCGGGTGACGGTCGCGCCCTCGGCCTCCCACCACGCCACGGTCATCGAGGTCCGGGCCCAGGACGCGCCGGGATTGCTGCACCGCATCGGGCGTGCCCTGGAGGCCGCCGGGGTGCGGGTGCGCAGTTCCCATGTCTCGACGCTGGGGGCGAACGCGGTGGACGCGTTCTACGTCACCGACGCGGAAGGCGTCCCGCTGTCCCCGGAGCGGGCGGCCGAGGTGGCGCGGGGGCTGGAGTCGGCACTGGGGGAGCCGGGGTAGGAGCGGGGTCCGGGGCGCAGCCCCGGTTCGGGAAAGACCGGGCGGGGGAAAGCCCCGCAGGCACCCCCCGGCGCCACCGCCGCCCGGGATACCCTGGGGGACGTTCACCCGACCGCCCCACGACGCCGAGGACCCGCGACCACCGTGTTCGACACCCTCTCCGACCGCCTTGCCGCGACATTCAAGAACCTCCGGGGCAAGGGCCGCCTGTCCGAGGCGGACATCGACGCCACCGCGCGCGAGATCCGCATCGCGCTGCTCGAGGCCGACGTCGCGCTGCCCGTAGTCCGCGCCTTCATCAAGCAGGTCAAGGAACGCGCGTCCGGCATCGAGGTCTCCCAGGCCCTCAACCCCGCCCAGCAGGTCATCAAGATCGTCAACGAGGAGCTCATCGGCATCCTCGGCGGCGAGACCCGGCGTCTGCGGTTCGCCAAGAACCCCCCGACCGTCATCATGCTCGCGGGTCTCCAGGGTGCCGGTAAGACCACCCTCGCCGGAAAGCTCGGCAAGTGGCTGAAGGGGCAGGGCCACTCCCCGCTCCTGGTGGCCTGTGACCTCCAGCGCCCCAACGCCGTCAACCAGCTGAGCGTCGTCGCCGAGCGCGCGGGCGTCGCGGTCTACGCGCCCGAGCCGGGCAACGGCGTGGGCGACCCGGTCAAGGTCGCCCAGGACTCCATCGAGTTCGCCCGGTCCAAGCAGTACGACGTGGTCGTGGTCGACACCGCCGGACGCCTCGGCATCGACCAGGAGCTGATGCAGCAGGCCGCGGACATCCGCGACGCCGTCAGCCCCGACGAGATCCTCTTCGTCGTCGACGCGATGATCGGCCAGGACGCGGTCAACACCGCCGAAGCCTTCCGCGACGGCGTGGGCTTCGACGGCGTGGTGCTCTCCAAGCTCGACGGCGACGCCCGCGGCGGCGCGGCGCTGTCCATCGCGCACGTCACCGGCAAGCAGATCATGTTCGCCTCCAACGGCGAGAAGCTGGAAGACTTCGACGCGTTCCACCCGGACCGTATGGCGTCCCGCATCCTCGACATGGGTGACCTGCTCACCCTGATCGAGCAGGCGGAGAAGACGTTCAGCCAAGAAGAGGCCGAGAAGATGGCCTCCAAGCTGGCATCGAGCAAGGGCAAGGACTTCACGCTCGACGACTTCCTGGCTCAGATGGAGCAGGTCCGCAAGATGGGCTCCATCTCCAAGCTGCTCGGGATGCTGCCCGGCATGGGGCAGATCAAGGACCAGATCAACAACATCGACGAGCGGGACGTGGACCGCACCGCGGCCATCATCAAGTCGATGACCCCGGGCGAGCGCCACGACCCGACGATCATCAACGGCTCGCGCCGTGCCCGTATCGCCAAGGGTTCCGGCGTCGAGGTCAGCGCGGTCAAGAACCTGGTCGAGCGGTTCTTCGACGCCCGCAAGATGATGTCCCGGATGGCCCAGGGCGGCGGAATGCCGGGCATGCCGGGGATGCCGGGCATGGGCGGCGGCCCCGGTCGGCAGAAGAAGCAGATCAAGCAGGCCAAGGGCAAGCGCAAGAGCGGCAACCCGATGAAGCGCAAGGCCGAGGAGGCCGCCGCCGCCGCTGCCGCCGAAGCGAAGGCGCAGGGCGGCGCACTCGGCCTGCCCGCCGCCGAGCAGCAGAAGAACTTCGAGCTGCCCGACGAGTTCAAGAAGTTCATGGGCTGATTCGCGCGCAGCGGTCAGTGTGGGGCGCCTTCCGGTCGGGCGGGAAGGCGCCCCACACGTTGTGTGCCCATGGGGCGGCAGTACGGCGACGACCTCCCACGGGCCCCGGGCACGACTCCGCGAGAACCCGTCGGATCCGCCCTGTGTGCCGCTCTCGAATAATGACGCGTACCGGCCAAGCTGGACGCGCTCGCCAAGGCCCTGCTGGCGAACGAGACGCTGGAGGAGGAGGCGGTCTACCGGGCGGCCGGCATCCCCCGCCTGGGAAAGGCGGGGTTGACCCTCTCAACCACCGTGTAAGAGGCCGCTGTTACGGACGTTTACGGCGTGCGGGCGATCAAATAGCGAAAGACGTTCGGCATCCACACCGTCCCGTCCCGGCGGACATGCGCGTGGAGCGCCTCGGCGAGCTCCTTCTCCACCTGCGCCTGATCGGTGGCCCGCGCCGCCGCGTCGAAGGCACCCGTCGACAACAGACCACGCATCGCGCTGTCCAGGTCCGCGTAGCCGAAGGGGCACGCCACCCGGCCCGAGCCGTCCGGCTTGAGCCCGGCGCGCGCGGCCACGTCCTCCAGATCGTCGCGCCCGCTTGGCCGCCAGTGCGCCGCGTCGCCCACCCGGCCGGTCAACCGGGTCGCCACCCGCAGCACCGCCGACGTGGCACACCGCTCCGGTGGGCCCCAGCCGACGAGCACCACCGCACTGCCGCGCTCCGCGAGCGCCTTCGCCGACTCCAGCGAGGACACCAGGTACTCCGTATCACCGGCCGCACAGCCGACCGGCTCGAACGCCGTGATCAAGTCGTACGGGGCCCGGCCCGGCCCGGCGGTGTCCGCGGGCCCGCCGGCCACCAGCCGCCTCGCGCCCATCCCCGCAGAACCGCCCCTGCCGGACTCGGGTAGCAGCCGCTGCCTCGCGAGCGCCAGGCGCGCGGCGCGCTCGGGGCGGTCGACCCCGGTCACCGAGGCCCCGCGCGAGGCGGCCATCAGCAGCGCCAGACCCGAGCCGCAGCCCAGGCCGAGCAGATGGGTGGCCGGCCCCACGTCGAGGCGCTCGTACGCCGCCTCGAAGAGAGGGACCAGCATCCGTTCCTGGATCTCCGCCCAGTCCCGCGCGCGCACGGGCGTGTCCCCGAAGGGGGCCGAGGCCGTACGGGACTGATGCCGGACGAGCGTTGGTGTCATGGAAAGCGCCCCAATCCGCCGAGAGGTCAGCTGTGCCCTGATTGACAGCCCCCGTGAATGTCCGTACGCACTTCCCCCGTATGCCAGGGAACTCCGCATCCCGCCCCGCGTCCAGAGGGCGGAGGCAAGGAACGAAACGAACCGCGGCAACCATGGCAAATGCGGAACCGGGGCGGCCGGAAGGCGATTCACGCTCCGCCACCCCTGCGCCGTACCATTCGCGCCATGGCTAAGGCACCCGTTCTCACGCCCCGGGCGGAAGACTTTCCCCGCTGGTACCAGGACCTGATCAACAAGGCCGAACTCGCGGACAACGGTCCGGTGCGCGGCACCATGGTGATCCGACCGTACGGCTACGGCCTCTGGGAACGGATGCAGCAGGAGATGGATGCACGTATCAAGGACGCAGGCGCCCAGAACGCCTACTTCCCGCTCTTCATCCCCCAGTCTTACCTGACTCGCGAAGCTCAGCACGTCGAGGGCTTCGCACCCGAACTCGCGGTGGTCACGCACGGTGGCGGCAAGGAGCTCGAAGAGCCCGTCGTGGTCCGCCCGACCTCCGAGACGATCATCAACGACTACTTCTCGAAGTGGGTCCAGAGCTATCGCGACCTGCCGCTGCTCATCAACCAGTGGGCCAACGTGGTCCGTTGGGAGATGCGCCCGCGGGTCTTCCTCCGTACGAGCGAATTCCTGTGGCAGGAAGGGCACACCGCCCACGCCACCTACGAGGACGCCCGCGACTACGCGGCGCGCATCCACCGCGACGTCTACGCCGACTTCATGATCAACGTGCTCGGCATCGACGTGGTGCTCGGCCGCAAGACCGCCAGGGAGCGCTTCGCCGGAGCCATCAACACCCTTACCCTCGAAGGGATGATGGGCGACGGCAAGGCCCTCCAGATGGGCACGAGCCACGAGCTCGGCACCAACTTCGCCAAGGCCTTCAACACCCAGTACCTCTCCAAGGACGGCAAGCAGGAACTCGTCTGGCAGACCTCCTGGGGCGTCTCCACCCGCATGGTCGGCGGCCTGATCATGTCGCACGGCGACGACAGCGGCCTGCGGGTGCCGCCGCGACTCGCCGCCGTCCAGGTCGTCGTCATGGCGATCAAGGGCGACGAGGCCGTCGTCAAGGTCCGCGAACTGGGCGACCGCCTCAAGGCCGCCGGTCTGCGCGTCCAGGTGGACGACCGGGTGGACACCCCCTTCGGCCGCCGTGCCGTGGACTGGGAGCTCAAGGGCGTACCGGTACGCATCGAGATCGGCCCGCGCGACCTGGAGGCCGGCACCGCGATGCTGGCCCGCCGCATCCCCGGCGGCAAGGAGCCCGTGTCCAGTGACGCCGCCACGCTCGCCGAACTGCTGCCCACCATCCTCGAAGAGGACCAGGCGACGCTCCTTCGGCAGTCTCGCGAGCGGCGCGAGTCCCGTACGAGTGATGTCGCCACCCTCGCCGAAGCGGCCGAGGCGGCCGTCGCCGGCGGCTGGGCACGCATCCCGTGGGCCGAGCTCGGCCCCGAGGGCGAGGCCAAGCTCGCCGAACAGGCCGTGTCCGTACGGTGTCTGGTCGCCGAGGACGGGTCGGTGCCCGACACCGACGACGCACCCGGTACGGTCGCCATCGTGGCCCGCGCCTACTGACGGCAATCCCGTATCGGCGCAGGTGGCGCACCAGCCACCCGTAGTCGGCCGAAACACCTCTTGCGCATGCGCTGACATCACCAGCCCCGGCGCGCAGACTTCCTCTACACGCCGGGGCGTACGCGCCGCTACGTCATACCTTGGTGTGAGCTGTGAGCCTTCTCCGCAGATCAGCGCACCCGCCCTCGTCCGCACGCATCAATGCCAACTGACGGGTACGAGCAAATTATTTGGGATGCCCCGGAATAGGAACACAGCGGCACCGCGGCTCGTTGTCACGACGTGAGCACGACACCACCTGTTCTCGCCGCAGAGCTGGCACAGGCGTGGGCCGACATTCAGCGGTACCACCCCGAGCTGCCGGACCTAGCCGCGCCCGAGTCCCTGATCGGAGAGTCCTCGTCCGCCTGCGGCGCCGAGCTCTCCTTCGAGCGACTGCTCCATGAGGCAGTCCACGGCATTGCCGCCGCCCGCGGTGTCCGCGACACCTCCCGCGCCGGCCGCTACCACAACCGGAGATTCCTGGCGATCGCCGAGGAGCTCGGCCTCGACCATACGGAGGAACCGCATCCCAGCAGCGGCTTCTCCCTGGTCGCGCTGAACGCCGAGGCAAGGCGCCGCTACCGGCCCACCATCGAACGGCTGCACCGCGCGCTCAAGGCGCACACGGTCGCCACGGCCGCCGACACCAAGCGCTCCTTCCGCGGACCTGCCGCCCGGCACGGCTCCTCCGGGGGCGGCGTGCGGGTCAAGGCCGTCTGCGACTGCGGGCGCAACGTGCGCGTCGTGCCCTCCGTGCTCGCCCAGGCGCCGATCGTCTGCGGCGGCTGCGGAAAGCCGTTCCGCATCCCGGAGGGGGCGGAAGTGGTCGCCGTGGCGTAGCCGCCCCGGGACCCGCCGCCGACGGGGGTGGCGCAGGTCCCGGGGGGAGCGACGCCCAC
This sequence comes from Streptomyces sp. NBC_01431, assembly GCF_036231355.1. Taxonomy (NCBI): domain Bacteria; kingdom Bacillati; phylum Actinomycetota; class Actinomycetes; order Kitasatosporales; family Streptomycetaceae; genus Streptomyces; species Streptomyces sp. NBC_01431. Next base: position 2,419,659 of record NZ_CP109496.1, on the reverse strand, counting down.
CGGGGGCGCCCCACGGGCCCCCGGCGTGCGCACTCCGGGCGTGTGGCACAATGGCTAGCTGTACTCGACAGCCGCACAGGAACCCTCTCGCCTCCGGCTGACGCGTCCATCGGGCACTCCGAGTACCGCAACCCCACGTGGCATCTCATGTGCCCAACCACGTCAAGACCAGGAGACACCACTCCAGTGGCAGTCAAGATCAAGCTCAAGCGCCTCGGCAAGATTCGCCAGCCGCACTACCGCATCGTCGTCGCCGACGCCCGCACTCGCCGTGACGGTCGCGCGATCGAGGAAATCGGTCTGTACCACCCGACGTACAACCCCTCGCGCATCGAGGTCAACGCCGAGCGTGCGCAGTACTGGCTTTCCGTCGGCGCCCAGCCGACCGAGGCCGTCCTCGCCATCCTGAAGCTCACCGGCGACTGGCAGGCGCACAAGGGCCTCCCGGCCCCCGCGCCGCTGCTCCAGCCGGAGACGAAGGAAGACAAGCGCGCCACCTTCGAGGCGTTCGCCAAGACTCTTGAGGGCGACGACGCCAAGGGCGAGGCCATCACCCAGAAGGCGAAGAAGACCGAGAAGAAGGCGGACGAGGCCGAGGCCGCCGCCGAGTCGACCGAGGCCTGAGCATGCTCGAGGAGGCTCTCGAGCACCTCGTGAAGGGCATCGTCGACAACCCCGACGACGTGCAGGTCGCCTCGCGCAACCTGCGCCGGGGGCGCGTGCTGGAGGTCCGGGTCCACCCCGACGACCTCGGCAAGGTGATCGGCCGCAGTGGCCGCACCGCCCGCGCCCTGCGTACCGTCGTGGGCGCCATCGGCGGCCGCGGCATCCGCGTCGACCTCGTCGACGTGGACCAGGTCCGCTGACCAGTTGGTCGTTTTAGTTGGATGCGCCGGCTCGGGCCGGGGAGGGCCAGTGGCCCTCCCCGGCCCGCAGTCGTATCCCGGGCCATAGTTGAACCAAGGCCGCAGCTGTCTGAAGGAGAAACAAGCGTGCAGTTGGTAGTCGCGCGGATCGGCCGCGCCCACGGCATCAAGGGCGAGGTCACCGTCGAGGTGCGCACCGACGAGCCGGAGCTGAGGCTCGGCCCCGGCGCCGTCCTCACCACCGACCCGGCGTCGGCGGGCCCGCTGACCATCGAGACCGGCCGGGTGCACAGCGGCAGGCTGCTGCTGCGCTTCGAAGGCGTACGCGACCGCACCGCCGCCGAGGCCCTGCGCAACACCCTCCTCATCGCCGACGTCGACCCGGCCGAACTGCCGGAAGAACCCGACGAGTACTACGACCACCAGCTCATGGACCTCGACGTGGTGCTCGCCGACGGCACCGAGATCGGCCGCATCACGGAGATCACCCACCTGCCCTCGCAGGACCTCTTCATCGTGGAGCGGCCCGACGGCAGCGAGGTCATGATCCCCTTCGTCGGGCAGATCGTCACCGAGATCGACCTGGAGCAGCAGCGCGCGGTCATCGACCCGCCGCCCGGCCTCATCGACGACAGCGAGGCCGTGATCGCCTCCGCGCGCGACACCGAAGACGCCGACGGGACCGGCGAGGCCGAAACCGCCTCCGGCCGCGACGCCGAGGACGCCGGCTGATGCGGCTCGACGTCGTCACGATCTTCCCCGAGTACCTCGAACCGCTGAACGTCTCCCTGGTCGGCAAGGCCAGGGCCCGCGGCCAGTTGGACGTGCACGTTCACGACCTGCGGGACTGGACGTACGACCGGCACAACACGGTCGACGACACCCCCTACGGCGGCGGGCCCGGCATGGTCATGAAGACCGAGCCGTGGGGCGCCTGCCTGGACGACGCACTCGCGGACGGATACGAAGCCGGAGCCCACGGCCCGGTCCTCGTCGTCCCCACACCCAGCGGCCGCCCCTTCACCCAGGAACTCGCCGTCGAACTCTCCCAGCGGCCCTGGCTGATCTTCACGCCCGCCCGTTACGAGGGCATCGACCGCCGCGTCATGGACGAGTACGCGACCCGACTGCCCGTGTACGAGGTCTCCATCGGCGACTACGTCCTGGCCGGAGGCGAAGCGGCCGTCCTCGTGATCACCGAAGCAGTGGCCCGGCTGCTGCCCGGCGTCCTCGGCAACGCCGAGTCCCACCGCGACGACTCCTTCGCGCCCGGCGCCATGGCAAACCTCCTCGAAGGGCCCGTCTACACCAAGCCCCCCGAGTGGCGCGGCCACGGCATCCCGGACGTCCTCCTCAGCGGTCACCACGGCAAGATCGCCCGCTGGCGGCGCGACGAGGCGTTCAAGCGCACTGCCCTCAACAGGCCGGACCTGATCGAACGCTGCGACGCCTCGGCGTTCGACAAGAAGGACCGCGAGACCCTGTCCATCCTCGGCTGGGCCCCCGAGCCCGGCGGCCGATTTTGGCGCAGGCCCAAGGCCGTGGAAGAATAGGCCGCTGCTGTACGCCCAGCCGGCGCCCCTGCCACAGGGGGAACGACGCCCGCCCTCCGCGCCCAGCACCCCATTCATCTCGAATTCCGCTGATGACCTGTGGCATCAGTGAGGAAGTAGTCAGTCATGGCAAGCCTGCTCGACTCCGTCAACGCCGCGACGCTGCGCAGCGACGTCCCGTCCTTCCGCCCGGGTGACACCGTCAACGTCCACGTCCGCGTGATCGAGGGCAACCGCTCCCGTATCCAGCAGTTCAAGGGCGTAGTCATCCGCCGCCAGGGCGCCGGTGTCTCCGAGACCTTCACGGTCCGCAAGGTCTCCTTCTCCGTCGGCGTCGAGCGCACCTTCCCGGTGAACTCCCCGATCTTCGAGAAGATCGAGGTTGTGACCCGCGGTGACGTCCGTCGCGCCAAGCTCTACTACCTCCGTGAGCTGCGCGGCAAGGCCGCGAAGATCAAGGAGAAGCGCGACCGCTGAGCCCCGGCTCACACCCGCGTACGGGTCCCACGGCGGCCGGATAAGCTCTGGCCCCGATGGACACCGAAGCACAACACACGGAGCGCGACCCTTCCGCCACCCCCCAGCCGGGGCCCGCGGAAAGGTCGCGCTTCGCGCGTTCGACCGCCCTTTACCGCCACCTCGAAGGGCCCTGGCGCAAAGCGGCGGCGCTGCTCACGCTCTGCGTGGTCTTCCTGTTGCTGCTCAGCCACTTCGTCGTACAGCCCTTCCTCATCCCCAGCGGCTCCATGGAACCCACCCTCCAGGTCGGCGACCGGGTCCTGGTCAACAAACTCGCCTACCACCTCGGCGGCACCCCGCGGCGCGGCGACGTCGTCGTCTTCGACGGCCGCGGCTCCTTCGTACAGGAAGGCGACGAGGGGAACCCGCTGGGGCGTGCCGTGCGTTCAGCAGGAGCAGCCCTAGGGCTGACCGAGCCCGCCGAGACCGACTACGTCAAACGCGTAGTCGGCGTCGGCGGGGACCGGGTGGTCTGCTGCGACAAGCGGGGGAGGATCGAGGTGAACGGCACGCCGGTCGACGAGCCCTATCTGCACCCCGGCGACGCCCCCTCTCAGGTGCCCTTCGACATCGTGGTACCGGACGGCACCCTGTGGGTCCTCGGCGACCACCGCTCCCGCTCCAGCGACTCCCGCGACCACCTCGGTGAGCCGGGCGGCGGCATGGTGCCGGTGGACCGGGTGATCGGGCGCGCCGACTGGATCGGCTGGCCGCTGGGCCGGTGGACCTCGGTGGGCACCTCCGACGCCTTCGCAGGCGTACGCGGCCCGGTCGGGGGCCATGGGTAACCGCGGGCGGTCGCGTTCCAGCGCCCCCGCCCCCGACCAGCCGCTGCCCACCGGCACCCGCCCCACGAGCACCGCACCCGCGCCTGGCAGGCGCGGCCAGACCGGCCGCGCCGAGCGGCGCAGGCTCGCCCGCAAGGTCAAGCGGCGCAGACGCAGATCCGCGGTCCGCGAAATACCGCTCCTGATCACGGTGGCGGTGCTCATCGCCCTCGTACTGAAGACCTTCCTCGTGCAGGCTTTCGTGATCCCCTCCGGCTCGATGCAGCAGACGATCACCATCGGCGACCGGGTGCTCGTCGACAAGCTCACCCCCTGGTTCGGATCCACGCCGCAGCGGGGCGATGTCGTGGTGTTCAAGGACCCCGGCGGCTGGCTCAAGGACGAGCACAAGACGGCCTCCGGCCAGGACCCCGTCGTCGTCAAACAGGTCAAACAGGGGCTGACCTTCATCGGGCTGCTGCCCTCCAACGACGAGCAGGACCTGATCAAGCGCGTCATAGGGGTCGGCGGCGACACCGTGAAGTGCTGCGACGCGAAGGGCAGGGTCAGCGTCAACGGCGTGCCCCTTGACGAGCCCTATGTCTTTACGGCGCCCGGCGATCCGCCCGGCGTTATCCAATTCGAGGTAAAGGTTCCCCGGGGCCGGCTCTTCGTCATGGGCGACCACCGGTCCAACTCAGCGGACTCCCGGTACCACCTCGACGACGGCCATCAGGGCACCGTCTCGGAGGGGGGCGTGGTGGGCCGCGCAGTGGTCATAGCCTGGCCTTTCTCGCACTGGCGCAGGCTCCAGGAGCCACCCGCGTTCGACTCGGTGCCCGCCGCGGCGGGCGGTTCGGCCCTGCCCGCGTCGAATAGGGTGTCGTCCCGGGATCCGGCGGTGGAGCCGGACCGAGCGACCCAGCCCCCGAGCCCTGCGGAACTCCCGCTCGTTATGGGAGTGGTGGGCCTGAGCCTCGTACGGGCCAGGCGGTGGCACAGAGTAAGGAGTGGATGTGGGGGATTTGGCGGTCGGCGCACGATCCGGACGCGAAGAGCCGGAGGAGCGGCCGGAGAGCGGGCTCGCCGATCCCTCCCCGGCCCCGGTCGCGGCACCCGCGAGCAGCCCCTCGGACGGAACTCCGCCCGTGGTGCCGACGCAGGACAGCGGTCCGGGCGGCGGTGGATCCGGCGGCGACACAACCGGTGAGGGGGAGCGCCGGGCCCCCAGGGCGCCGCGCTCGTTCTGGAAGGAATTGCCGCTCCTCATCGGCATCGCCCTGGTCCTGGCCCTGCTGATCAAGACGTTCCTGGTGCAGGCCTTCTCCATCCCCTCGGACTCGATGCAGGACACCCTGCAGCGCGGCGACCGGGTGCTCGTCGACAAGCTGACCCCGTGGTTCGGCGCCGAGCCGCAGCGCGGCGAGGTCGTCGTCTTCCACGACCCGGGCGGCTGGCTCGACGGCGAGCCCACGCCGAACCCGAACGCGGCGCAGAAGTTCCTCAGCTTCATCGGCCTCATGCCATCGGCCGAGGAGAAGGACCTGATCAAGCGCGTCATCGCGGTCGGCGGCGACACCGTGGAGTGCAAGAAGGGCGGGCCCGTCACGGTCAACGGCCACGCCCTCAAGGAGCCGTACATCTTCCCCGGCGACAGCGCCTGCGACGACATGCCGTTCGGGCCGCTGAAGGTGCCGGACGGGCGGATCTGGGTGATGGGCGACCACCGCCAGAACTCGCTCGACTCCCGCTACCACCAGGAACTGACCGGCGGCGGCACGGTCTCCACCAACGAGGTCGTCGGCCGCGCCTTCACCATCGCCTGGCCGCTCAACCGCATGGACTGGCTCGGCGTTCCCGACACCTTCGGCCAGCCGGGCCTGAGCGCCATGGGCACGGCCGCGCCCGCGGCCCTGGGCCTCGTCGGCGCGGTGCCGATGGTGCTGTGGCGCCGCCGCAAGCTCCTTCAAGCCCAGGTCAAGGCGGAAAGCCCGGTCGCCAAGGGCTGACCGGCGGCCGTACCGCCGGGTAGGGTGCGGTCCCGGATCGTCGATCTCCGGAGCCCGGGTGCGTCGCGCACCGGGGCGCTGCCGGAAAGGGAGCGCAGCGATGAGCGGTAACGGACTGGACCACGACGGCCACGGCCGCGGACTCGGCAGTGTGCTGTCGGGGCTGGCCGTGGCCGTCGGCTGTGTGCTCTTCCTCGGCGGCTTCGCCTGGGGCGCCGTGCAGTACAAGCCGTACACGGTGCCCACCCAGTCCATGTCGCCGACCGTCAAGGCCGGGGACCGGGTGCTGGCCCAGCGCATATCCGGGGGCGATGTCCGGCGCGGCGACGTCGTGGTCTTCCAGGACGACGCCTGGGGCAACGTGCCCATGGTCAAGCGGGTCGTCGGCATCGGCGGCGACCGCGTCGCCTGCTGCGGCAAGGACGGCCGCCTGACCGTCAACGGCACTCCAGTTGACGAACCGTATCTGCACGGCACGAACCCGGCCTCCGGCACCCCCTTCGACGCGAAGGTCCCGGCCGGGCAGGTCTTCCTCCTCGGTGACGACCGCCTCGTCTCGCTCGACTCCCGCGTCCACATGGAGGACGCCGCCCACGGCTCCGTCCCGCTGTCCGCCGTGTCCGCCCGGGTCGACGCCATCGCCTGGCCCATGGGCGGCATGCTGGCGCGCCCCTCGGGCTTCGAGGCGCTGCCGGGTGGCACCTCGCAACCCGGCCCGCTGAAACTGGTCGTGGGCGCCGTGGTGGCCGGCGCGGTGCTGATCCTGGCAGGCGCGGCCTACGGGCCGATCGCCTCCCTCGCCCGCCGTCGCCGGGTCCGGGCCGCGGTGCCCGCCGGGAGGTGAGCCGGTGACCCAGCCGCGCAAGGTTGCCCGAGTCGTACTGCTGGACCCTGAGGACCGCATCCTGCTCATGCACGGATACGAGCCGGAAGACCCCGCCGACAGCTGGTGGTTCACGCCGGGCGGCGGTCTTGAGGGCGATGAGACCCGCGCCGAGGCGGCCCTGCGCGAGCTCGCGGAGGAGACCGGGATCACAGAGGTCGAACTCGGCCCGGTGCTGTGGCAGCGCCAGTGTTCGTTCCCCTTCGACGGGCGCCGCTGGGACCAGGACGAGTGGTACTACCTGGCACGTACCACCCAGACCGAGGCCGCCCCGACCAACCTGACGGAGCTGGAGCTGCGCAGTACCACGGGCCTGAGGTGGTGGACCTCCGCCGAACTGTCGGCGGCGCGTGAGACGGTGTACCCGACCAAGCTCGCCGAGCTGCTGCGCACGCTGCTCGACGACGGTCCTCCGCATACGCCGGTGATCCTGGCCCCGGAAATCGTCTAGGGGCCCGGGGGACTGACGCACAATAGGGGGACGCACGGCTGAAGGGGAACATGCCATGAGCGCCGAGGACCTCGAAAAGTACGAGACCGAGATGGAGCTGAAGCTCTACCGGGAGTACCGCGACGTCGTCGGTCTGTTCAAATACGTGATCGAGACCGAGCGTCGTTTCTACCTCACGAACGACTACGAGATGCAGGTGCACTCGGTCCAGGGTGAGGTGTTCTTCGAGGTGTCGATGGCGGACGCCTGGGTGTGGGACATGTACCGCCCGGCACGGTTCGTCAAGCAGGTACGCGTCCTCACATTCAAGGACGTGAACATCGAGGAGCTCAACAAGAGCGACCTCGAACTGCCGGGCGGCTGAACCCGCAGGAGCGGCTGAACCCCGGGGAGTGGCTGGGCTCCAAGGAGCGGCGGGGGCGGAACGGCCCCTTCGGGTGACGGGGTTTTCCACACCACCGGAGTTGTCCACCAAGATCCACTTCCGGGCGGCCGATGCGTGACAGTCGGTGCCGGAGGTGGTGCCGGATGAACGCTCGCGGAGCACTCGGAAAATACGGCGAAGACCTGGCGGTACGACTGCTGGAAGCAGCCGGAATGACAGTCCTGGAACGCAACTGGCGATGCGGCAGGACCGGCGAGATCGACATCGTCGCCCACGACACATCCCCCAGCGGACCCGTGCTCGTACTCTGCGAAGTCAAGACCCGCAGATCCGGCGCCTACGAACACCCCATGGCCGCCATCACCCCCGCCAAGGCCGACCGGCTCAAACGCCTCGCCGGCCACTGGCTCGCCGACCACGGAGGACCACCGCCCGGCGGCGTACGCATCGACCTCGTCGGCGTCGTCCTGCCCCGCAAGGGCGCCCCCCAGGCCGAACACGTGCGAGGGGTGGCCTGACATGGGATTCGCCCGCACCTGCTCGGTCGCCCTGGTCGGCGTCGAAGGAGTCGTCGTCGAAGTCCAGGCCGACCTCGAACCCGGCGTCGCCGCCTTCACCCTCGTCGGACTCCCCGACAAAAGCCTCATCGAAAGCCGCGACCGCGTCCGCGCCGCCGTCGTGAACTCCGGCGACGCCTGGCCCCAGAAGAAACTCACCGTCGGACTCAGCCCCGCCTCCGTCCCCAAAAGCGGCTCAGGCTTCGACCTCGCTGTCGCCTGCGCCGTACTCGGCGCCGCCGAACGCATCGACCCACGACAACTCGCCGACCTCGTCATGATCGGCGAACTCGGCCTGGACGGACGCGTACGGCCCGTCCGCGGCATCCTGCCCGCCGTACTCGCCGCCGCCGAAGCGGGCTACGAACACGTCGTCGTGCCCGAACAAACCGCCGCAGAAGCCTCCCTCGTCCCCGGCATCTCCGTCCTCGGCGTCCGCAGCCTGCGCCAACTCGTCGCCGTCCTCACCGACGAACCCGTACCCGAAGAAGAACCCGCCGAAGAAGGCCGCCCCGACGCCATGCTCGCCGGCCTCATGGTGCCCGGCGCGGGAGCCGGCACCGGCCTGAGCGCGGGCCTGGGCGACCACGACCACGACCTCACCGACGTCGCCGGCCAACACGCCGCCCGCGCCGCCCTCGAAATCGCCGCCGCAGGCGGCCACCACCTGCTCCTCTCCGGCCCCCCGGGCGCCGGAAAAACCATGCTCGCCGAACGCCTGCCCGGCATCCTGCCGCCCCTCACCCGCCAGGAATCCCTCGAAGTGACCGCCGTCCACTCCGTCGCCGGCATCCTCCCGCCCGGCGAACCCCTCGTCCGCCGCGCCCCCTACTGCGCCCCACACCACTCCGCCACCATGCAATCCCTGGTCGGCGGCGGCAACGGCCTCCCCCGCCCCGGCGCGGTCTCCGTCGCCCACCGAGGAGTGCTCTTCCTCGACGAAGCCCCCGAATTCACCGGCAAAGCCCTCGACGCCCTGCGCCAGCCACTCGAATCCGGACACGTCGTCATCGCCCGCAGCGCCGGAGTCGTCCGACTCCCCGCCCGCTTCCAGATGGTGCTCGCCGCCAACCCCTGCCCCTGCGGCAGACACACCCTGCACGGAGCCGGCTGCGAATGCCCCGCCTCCATGATCCGCCGCTACCAGGCACGCCTGTCCGGCCCACTCCTCGACCGCGTCGACCTGCGCGTCGAAGTCGAACCCGTACGCCGCGAAGACCTCCTCGGCGGAGGCGGCCGCCGCGAACCCAGCTCCGCCGTCGCAGGACGCGTCCTGGCCGCCCGCGAACGCACCGCCGCCCGCCTCGACGGCACCCCCTGGACCAGCAACAGCGAAGTCCCCGGACATGAACTGCGCACCCGCTGGCTCACCGCCCCCGGCGCCCTCACCGGCGCCGAACGCGACATGGAACGCGGCCTGCTCACCGCCCGCGGCCTCGACCGCGTACTGCGCGTCGCCTGGACCATCGCCGACCTCGCCGGAGACGACCGCCCCGACGCGGGCCACGTCGCCCTGGCCCTGGAACTGCGCACCGGCATCTCCCGCGGCGCCCGCATGCCGACCCGGAGCACTCCGTGAACGCCGCGGCGGCCGGCGCCGAACGCCTGGCCAGAGCAGCCCTGACCCGCGTCATCGAACCCGGCGACGAACGCGTCGGCCGCTGGCTGCGCACCTATGGCCCCGTCGAACTGATGCGCCGCCTCACCACGCCCCAAGGCCCCGAAGACGACCTGCCCGGCGCCAGTCCCGCACGACTCGACAGCCACCGCCGCCGGGCCGCCGCGGCCGACCCCGCACACGACCTGGCAAGCGCCGCCGCGACAGGCGCCCGCTTCCTCGTCCCCGGCGACCAGGAATGGCCACGACAACTCGACGACCTCGCGGACGCCCGCCCCGTCGGACTCTGGGTCCGAGGCCACCCCGACCTGCGGATGTGGGCGCTGCGCTCGGTCGCCGTCGTCGGCGCCCGAGCCTGCACGCCCTACGGAGCCCACATGGGCGCGGTCCTCGGCTCCGGACTCGCCGAAAAAGGCTGGGTCGTGGTCTCCGGCGCCGCCGCAGGCATCGACGGCGCCGCCCACCGCGGCACCCTAGCCGCCGGGGGAGCCACCATCGCCGTCCTCGCCTGCGGAGTCGACGTCGTCTACCCCCGCGGGCACGCCGAGTTGATCGGACGCATCGCCGAACAGGGCCTCCTCATCGGTGAATTACCACCCGGCGGTCACCCCACACCCAGCAGATTCATCCTGCGCAACCGCATCATCGCCGCCCTCACCAGAGGAACCGTCGTCGTGGAAGCCGAATACCGCAGCGGCTCCCTCGTCACCGCCCGCGCCGCCCAGAAACTCGGCCGCTTCACCATGGGCGTACCCGGCCCCGCCACCAGCGGACTCTCCGCCGGAGTGCACGAACTACTACGCGGCGAGGGCGTCCTGGTCACCGACGCCGCCGAAGTCGCCGAACTCGTCGGCGACATGGGCGAACTCGCCCCCGCCCGCCGCGGCCCCGTGCTGCCCCGCGATCTGCTCGCCCCCGGCGCCGCCCGCGTACTCGAAGCCCTCCCCGCCCGCGGCACCGCCGCCGTCCACGACCTCGCCCGCGACGCCGGCACCAGCACCGACGAAGCACTCGGCAGGCTCTACGAACTCCACGCGCTCGGCTTCGTCGAGCGTACGGGCGACAACTGGAGGTTGACGGCCCAAGCGCTGCGCCCCGCGGGCGCACGGCGAGGCGGTGCTTGACCTGGGGCATTCGGGTGACAGGGTGAGAGCCTGAGTCTGAACCCGGTCCGGACCGGCCCGCGGCATCCGGTACGTGCGAGCGTGCCCGTCGGCCGCCGCCGGTCCGGGTCGGGTTGAGCCACAGGCCCCGAAACGCGCCGTCCACCGCGGGCCGCACCGCAGCGCTTTCGGGGCGGTATTCAGCACGGCGGCCCCCACCTGCACATGTGCCCACCCCCACGGGAGCGACCCCACCCGACCATCCGACCATCGCGCACCGCGACGGCTCAGTCACGCTACGCTCGCGAGGGCCCCCAACCGGAAGCAACGCCCCCCGCTCACGTCACAGCAGAACGGCTCAAGGCAACGCATGCCCCAGCACATCTCCGGGTCTGACCGCACGGCAGCACCGCCCGCTGCCCGCGGCAGCGGCACCGTGCGGCCACCGGCGCCCTCGTCCGTCGACGAGCTGTGGCGGTCGTACAAGGCCACCGGCGACGAGCGGCTGCGCGAGCAGTTGATCCTGCACTACTCACCGCTGGTGAAGTACGTCGCGGGACGCGTGAGCGTGGGCCTGCCGCCCAACGTCGAACAGGCCGACTTCGTGTCCTCCGGGGTCTTCGGGCTCATCGACGCCATCGAGAAGTTCGACATCGAGCGAGCCATCAAGTTCGAGACGTACGCGATCACCCGCATCCGCGGCGCGATGATCGACGAACTCCGGGCCCTCGACTGGATCCCGCGCTCCGTACGCCAAAAAGCCCGCGCCGTCGAGCGTGCCTACGCCACCCTCGAAGCGGAGCTGAGACGCACCCCCTCCGAGAGTGAAGTCGCCACCGAAATGGGCATCGGCGTCGAGGAACTGCACGCCGTCTTCAGCCAGTTGTCGCTCGCCAACGTCGTCGCCCTCGAAGAACTGCTGCACGTCGGCGGCGAGAGCGGCGATCGACTCAGCCTCATGGACACTCTGCAGGACACGTCCGCCGACGACCCCGTCGAAGTCGCCGAGGACCGCGAACTGCGCCGACTGCTCGCCCGCGCCATCAACACACTGCCCGAACGCGAGAAGACGGTCGTCACGCTCTACTACTACGAAGGCCTCACCCTCGCCGAGATCGGCAACGTGCTCGGCGTCACCGAAAGCAGGGTGAGCCAGATCCACACCAAGTCGGTGCTCCAGCTCAGGGCCAAACTGGCGGACGTCGGGCGATGAGGGGCACCGGTGAATCGCCCCCGCCGATGGCCCCGCCGCCCCGGCCGTAAAGTGGAGCAGTGCCCAGGATCCGAGCGGCCTCCGTGGCCGAGCACCGCACCATGCAGCGCGACGCCCTCCTTGACGCCGCACGCTCCCTGCTGTCCGAAGGCGGCACGGAAGCGCTGACCTTCCCCGCCCTCGCCGAGCGCACCGGCCTCGCCCGCTCATCCGTGTACGAATACTTCCGCTCCCGCGCCGCGGTGGTCGAGGAACTCTGCGCCGTCGACTTCCCGCTCTGGGCCGCCGAGATCGAAGGCGCGATGCAGCGGGCCGACACCCCCGAAGCCAAAGTCGAGGCGTACGTACGCCACCAGCTCGGCCTGGTCGGCGACCAGCGCCACCGGGCCGTCGTCGCCATCTCCGCCAGCGAACTCGACGCCGGCGCCCGCGAAAAGATCCGCGCCGCCCACGGTGGCCTCATCGCCATGATCGTCGAAGCCTTGGCCGACCTGGACCACGACCAGCCCCGCCTCGCCGCCCTGCTTCTGCAAGGCATCGTCGACGCAGCGGTCCGCCGCATCGAACAGAGCCCGACAGAACCCCCGTCCGCCATCGCGGACGCCGCGGTGGCCATGGCCCTGCGCGGCGTCAGAGGCTGAACCTTCGGGGGGCTCCCCCCCCCCCGGCCCCCGGCCCCCTCCCCCCTCACCCCGCCTCCGCCACTCCCGTCACTGGCAGCAGCCGTGAGGGCGCGGCTCGGTGCAGCAGGAGCAGCGGGTTCAGATAGGTCTGGCCTCTCAGCAGGCCCCAGTGCAGGCAGCCGGTGGGGCAGTGGGACGGGCCTTCGGTGGTGTTGGCCACCACTTCGCCCGCGGTTACTTGGGTGCCTTGGGTGACTCGGGGGTGTACTGGTTCGTAGGTGGTTCTCAGGGGTGGGGTCGTCGTGCCGGGGAGTGTGATGGTCAGGACTCCTTGTCCGGCTACTTGGCCCGCGAAGGTGATGCGGCCGGCGGCGGTCGCGCGGATGGGTGTGCCCGGGGGTGCGGCGAGGTCGATGCCGCGGTGGCCGGGGCCGTAGGGGGTGGCCGGCGGGGCCCAGGGGTGGACGATGGCCGGTGGGATGACTGGCCAGGTGGCTGCGGTCAGGGCGAGGGCGAGGAGTGCTCGGTACATGTGGCACAGGGTCTCGTTGGCGGGGCCTGGCGTGTGGATCTTGGCGCTGGTCTGTGGAGTACTGGGCGGTTGTGGACAACGCCGTCACCCGGCACTGTGCGGGTCCCGTACACTTCTTGTGGCGATCCGGGTCACCGGGTCGACTTCGCACGCCCCGCCAGTGGTCTCACGATCATCGCTGGCCGCGCCTCTCGGTCCTTCGCCTGTCAAGGGTTCAGGGCATGGCGCACCGGGGCGTCAGGCGCGGCAGCCGACCGGCGGCCGCGGTAACCGAGTACCTCAAGGAGTACGGCCATGGCCGTCGTCACGATGCGGGAGCTGCTGGAAAGCGGCGTCCACTTCGGTCACCAGACCCGTCGCTGGAACCCGAAGATGAAGCGCTTCATCTTCACCGAGCGCAACGGCATCTACATCATCGACCTGCTCCAGTCGCTGTCGTACATCGACCGCGCCTACGAGTTCGTCAAGGAGACCGTCGCGCACGGCGGCTCCATCATGTTCGTCGGTACCAAGAAGCAGGCGCAGGAAGCGATCGCCGAGCAGGCGACGCGCGTGGGCATGCCCTACGTCAACCAGCGCTGGCTCGGCGGCATGCTGACCAACTTCTCCACTGTCTACAAGCGTCTGCAGCGCCTCAAGGAGCTTGAGCAGATCGACTTCGAGGACGTCGCGGCCTCGGGTCTCACCAAGAAGGAGCTCCTGGTCCTCTCGCGTGAGAAGGCCAAGCTGGAGAAGACCCTCGGTGGTATCCGTGAGATGTCGAAGGTTCCCAGCGCCGTCTGGATCGTCGACACCAAGAAGGAGCACATCGCCGTCGGTGAGGCGCGCAAGCTCCACATCCCGGTCGTCGCGATCCTCGACACGAACTGTGACCCCGACGAGGTCGACTACAAGATCCCGGGCAACGACGACGCGATCCGTTCCGTCACCCTGCTCACCCGCGTGATCGCCGACGCCGTCGCCGAGGGCCTCATCGCCCGTTCCGGCGCGGCCACCGGTGACTCGAAGCCGGGCGAGAAGGCGGCCGGCGAGCCGCTCGCCGAGTGGGAGCGCGACCTGCTTGAGGGTGACAAGAAGGCCGACGAGGCCGAGGCCCCCGCGGCTGACGCCGCTCCGGCCGCCGAGGCCGAGAAGCCGGCCGAGGCCGCTGCTGAGGCTCCGGCCGCCGAGGCCACCGAGGCTCCGGCCGCGGACGCCGAGCAGGCCTGACCCTCACCGGGACCCACAGGTTCGGTAGTTGACGGCGGGGGCCACAAGCCCCCGCCGTCAACCCGTAGCCCCGCAGATCTTCGTAGATCTTTCTAGACTCCGAGAGAGAAACACAGACTCATGGCGAACTACACCGCCGCTGACGTCAAGAAGCTCCGTGAGCTCACCGGCGCCGGCATGATGGACTGCAAGAAGGCCCTCGACGAGGCCGACGGCAATGTCGACAAGGCCGTCGAGGCCCTGCGCATCAAGGGTCAGAAGGGCGTCGCCAAGCGCGAGGGCCGTTCTGCCGAGAACGGCGCTGTCGTCTCCCTCATCGCCGACGACAAGACCTCCGGCGTCCTGCTGGAGCTGAAGTGCGAGACGGACTTCGTCGCCAAGGGTGACAAGTTCCAGGCCGTCGCCGCCGCGCTGGCCGCGCACGTCGCCGCGACCTCCCCGGCCGACCTGGCCGCGCTGCTCGCCTCCGAGATCGAGGCCGGCAAGACGGTTCAGGCGTACGTCGACGAGGCCAACGCCAACCTCGGCGAGAAGATCGTCCTGGACCGCTTCGCGCAGTTCTCCGACGGTTTCGTCTCCGCGTACATGCACCGCACGATGCCCGACCTGCCCCCGCAGATCGGTGTTCTGGTCGAGCTCGACAAGGACAACGCCGAGGTCGCCAAGGGCATCGCGCAGCACATCGCCGCCTTCGCGCCGCGCTACCTGTCCCGCGAGGACGTCCCGGCCGAGGTCGTCGAGACCGAGCGCCGCGTCGCCGAGGAGACCACTCGCGCCGAGGGCAAGCCCGAGGCCGCGCTCCCGAAGATCGTCGAGGGTCGCGTCAACGGCTTCTTCAAGGAGGCCACGCTCCTTGGCCAGCCGTACGCGCTCGACAACAAGAAGTCCGTCGAGCAGGTTCTGAAGGAGGCCGGTGTCACCCTGAAGCGCTTCACGCGCATCAAGGTCGGCATCTGAGTCTGTTCAGCGTTCGACACTAGACCCCGCTAGGGTCTGAGGCAGTCGTCGGCCGCGCACGCGACGGACGACCGCAGATCTGACGAGGAGGCCATTGCCGCTAGGGACTACGAGTACCCACCGGCAATGGCCTTCTTCGTATGTGCACGAGGAGATCCCCATGAATCAGGGCGCGGACGCCGCCAAGGCCGATCACTCGGCCGACAACAAGCGCGATGACGACAAGGTCGCCGGGCGCTTCATGCTGAAGCTTTCCGGTGAGGCGTTCGCCGGCGGTGGGGGGCTCGGTGTCGACCCCGACGTCGTGCACAACATCGCCCGCGAGATCGCCGCGGTCGTCCGGGACGGCGCGCAGATCGCCGTCGTGATCGGCGGCGGCAACTTCTTCCGGGGCGCCGAGCTCCAGCAGCGCGGCATGGACCGGGCGCGCTCCGACTACATGGGCATGCTCGGTACGGTCATGAACTGCCTCGCGCTCCAGGACTTCCTGGAGAAGGAGGGCATCGACTCGCGCGTCCAGACCGCCATCACGATGGGGCAGGTCGCCGAGCCGTACATTCCGCTGCGGGCCGTGCGCCACCTGGAGAAGGGCCGTGTCGTCATCTTCGGCGCCGGTATGGGCATGCCGTACTTCTCCACCGACACCACCGCCGCCCAGCGCGCCTTGGAGATCGACGCCGAGGCCATGCTGATGGGCAAGAACGGCGTGGACGGGGTTTACGACTCCGACCCGCGCGTCAACACCGACGCGGTGAAGTTCGACGCGCTGGAGTACGGCGAGGTCATCACGCGCGACCTGAAGGTCGCCGACATGACCGCCATCACCCTGTGCCGGGACAACAACCTCCCGATCCTCGTCTTCGAGCTGCTCACGGCGGGCAATATCGCGCGCGCCGTCAAGGGTGAGAAGATCGGCACGCTCGTGAGCGACCAGAACACCCGGGCCTGACCGGGGGATGGACAATCCCCCGCCGGTCGGACACCGTGCAGGGAAATGACGCTGGTTATCCAGGGCCCGAGGCCTCAGGTCGTACTGAGGACTCCCGGCCCACCCAAGACATGCAGGAGCAAAGCGTGATCGAAGAGACCCTCCTCGAGGCCGAGGAGAAGATGGAGAAGGCCGTCGTAGTGGCCAAGGAGGACTTCGCCGCGATTCGCACCGGGCGTGCGCACCCGGCGATGTTCAACAAGATCGTGGCGGACTACTACGGCGCTCTGACGCCGATCAACCAGCTGGCCTCGTTCTCGGTGCCGGAGCCGCGCATGGCGGTGGTGACCCCGTTCGACAAGACGGCGCTGCGCAACATCGAGCAGGCCATCCGCGACTCGGACCTGGGCGTCAACCCGAGCAATGACGGCAGCATCATCCGCGTGAACTTCCCGGAGCTCACCGAGGAGCGCCGCCGCGACTACATCAAGGTCGCACGCACCAAGGCCGAGGACTCCAAGGTGTCGATCCGCGCCGTGCGCCGCAAGGCGAAGGACGCCCTCGACAAGCTCGTCAAGGACAAGGAGTCCGGCGAGGACGAGGTCCGCCGTGCGGAGAAGGAGCTCGACGACACCACCGCCAAGTACGTGGCGCAGGTCGACGAGCTGCTCAAGCACAAGGAAGCAGAGCTGCTCGAGGTCTGATGAACGACTCTTCCTGGGGGGCTCCGCCGAGACCCGAATTCTGGGGAACCCCCGAGGGGCCTTCCCAGGGGGCGTTCCCGGCGGGGCCTGCATACGATGCGTATGACGCCCCGCCGTTGTCGAGGACGCAGCAGATGCCCATCGTGCCCGACGCGGGCACAGACGCCGAAGACCGCGACCACCGCGACCCGGGGGCCGCTCGGACGGGCGGTCCCCTGTTCCGCGCCGAGACGCCGCAGGAGCCCATGGCCAGCCCTCCGCCCACCCCGCCCGTGCCCGCGCAGCCGGAGAAGAAGCGGGCAGGCCGCGATCTGCGGGCCGCGATAGGGGTCGGCGTCGGACTGGGCGCCGTGATCCTGGCGTCGCTGTTCATCGTGAAGGCCGTCTTCGTCGGCGTCATCGCGGTGGCCGTCGTCGTCGGCCTGTGGGAGCTGACCAGCCGCCTTGACGAGCGCAAGCAGATCAAGGCGCCGCTGGTTCCGCTTGCGGTCGGCGGCGCCGCGATGGTCGTCGCCGGTTACGTCAGCGGTGCCGAGGGGGCGTGGGTCGCCATGGCGCTCACCTCGCTCGCGGTGCTGGTGTGGCGGATGACCGAGCCGCCCGAGGGTTACCTGCGGGATGTCACGGCGGGTGTGTTCGCCGCGTTCTACGTGCCGTTCCTCGCCACGTTCGTCGCGATGCTGCTGACGGCCGCCGACGGTCCCTGGCGGGTCCTGACGTTCCTGCTCCTGACGGTGGTCAGCGACACCGGTGCGTACGCGGTCGGCTGGCGCTTCGGCAAGCACAAGCTGGCGCCGCGCATCAGCCCGGGAAAGACCCGCGAGGGCCTGTTCGGCGCGGTGTCGTTCGCGATGGTGGCGGGCGCGTTGTGCATGCAGTTCCTGATCGACGACGGCTCGTGGTGGCAGGGCCTGCTGCTGGGCCTCGCGGTCGCGGCGAGCGCCACGCTCGGCGACCTCGGCGAGTCGATGATCAAGCGGGACCTGGGCATCAAGGACATGGGCACGCTGCTGCCGGGCCACGGCGGCATCATGGACCGCCTGGACTCCTTGCTGCCTACCGCGCCGGTGGTGTGGCTGCTGCTCGCGATCTTCGTAGGAACCAGCTGACCTGCGTTTTCGTAGGGTTTTGAACGGTGAGGGCTCGTCGTCCACAGGACGGCGAGCCCTTTTCCGTACGTCTGAGACACTTGAGGAACCATGCCCAAGCCCGGAGAACTCACTTTCGTCGCCCCCCGCGGAGCCAAGAAGCCGCCGCGGCACCTCGCCGACCTCTCGCCCGCCGAGCGCAAGGAAGCCGTCGCCGCGATCGGCGAGAAGCCGTTCCGCGCCAAGCAGCTCTCGCAGCACTACTTCGCGCGGTACGCCCACGACCCGGCCGAGTGGACGGACATTCCGCTCGGCGCGCGCGCCCGGCTCCAGGAGGAGTTGCTGCCCGACCTGATGTCGGTCGTGCGGCACATCTCCTGCGATGACGACACCACCCGCAAGACGCTGTGGAAGCTGCACGACGGGACGCTGGTCGAGTCCGTCCTGATGCGCTACCCGGACCGGGTGACCATGTGCATCTCCTCGCAGGCCGGCTGCGGCATGAACTGCCCGTTCTGCGCCACCGGCCAGGCGGGCCTGGACCGCAACCTGTCGACCGCCGAGATCGTGCACCAGATCGTGGACGGCATGCGCGCGCTGCGCGACGGGGAGGTCCCCGGCGGGCCCGCCCGCCTGTCCAACATCGTTTTCATGGGCATGGGCGAACCGCTCGCCAACTACAAGCGTGTCGTCGGCGCGATCCGCCGCCTGACCGACCCCGAGCCCGACGGCCTGGGCCTGTCCCAGCGCGGCATCACCGTCTCCACGGTGGGCCTGGTGCCCGCCATGCACCGTTTCGCCGACGAGGGCTTCAAGTGCCGCCTCGCGGTGAGCCTGCACGCCCCCGACGACGAGCTGCGCGACACCCTCGTACCGGTCAACACCCGGTGGAAGGTCCGCGAAGTCCTCGACGCGGCCTGGGAGTACGCCGAGAAGTCGGGGCGCCGGATCTCCATCGAGTACGCCCTGATCCGCGACATCAACGACCAGGCGTGGCGCGGCGATCTGCTGGGCCGGCTCCTCAAGGGCAAGCGGGTGCACGTCAACCTGATCCCGCTGAACCCGACGCCGGGCTCGAAGTGGACGGCTTCGCGGCCCGAGGACGAGAAGGCGTTCGTCGAGGCCATCGCGGCCCACGGGGTGCCCGTCACCGTCCGCGACACCCGGGGCCAGGAGATCGACGGAGCCTGCGGCCAGCTCGCCGCCTCCGAGCGGTAGTCCGAAGGGTAAAACGGTCGGGGGCCTGTCACGGGCCCCGTGTAGCCTGGCTGGAAACATCTGCATATTCCGACAGGGGAGCGCCACAGCGCTGAGAGTGCGGGGCCCGCTTCAGGGAACGGCCCGCAGACCCTCTGAACCTTGCCCCGGTCATTCGGGGTAGGAAGTTCGGCGATTACTCAAGCTGTTGCGCCCTGCCCGCACGACCTGGTGTCGTGCGGGCAGGGCCGCGTCTCTTCCTGGTCATCTCCAGGAGGAATGAACACATGCGCAGTACCAAGAGGCTCGCGGCCGGTGCGCTCGCCGCCGTCCTCGGCGTCGCCACGCTGGCTGCCTGCGGCGGCTCGGACGGCAAGAAGGCGTCCGGCGCCACCGGCGACAAGACCGTGACGCTGGTCAGCCACGATTCCTTCGCCGCGTCGGACGCGGTGCTCAAGGCGTTCACCGCGCAGACCGGCTACACCGTGAAGGTCCTCAAGAGCGGTGACGCGGGAGCCGCCCTCAACCAGGAGATCCTCACCAAGGGTTCCCCGCGCGGCGACGTCTTCTTCGGCGTCGACAACACGCTGCTCTCGCGTGCCCTCGACAACGGCATCTTCACGCCGTACACGGCCAAGGGCCTGGACCGGGTGTCCGCCGATGTCCAGCTCGACCGGGCCAAGCACCGTGTGACGCCCATCGACACCGGCGACATCTGCGTCAACTACGACAAGAAGTACTTCGCGGACAAGAAGCTCAGCCCTCCGCAGTCCTTCGACGACCTGATCAAGCCCGAGTACAAGGACCTCCTCGTCACGGAGAACGTGGCGACGTCCTCGCCGGGGCTCGGCTTCATGCTCGGCTCGGTCGCCAAGTACGGCGACGAAGGCTGGCAGGACTACTGGACGAAGCTGAAGGCCAACGGCGTCAAGGTGGTCGACGGCTGGGAGCAGGCCTACAACACGGACTTCTCCGGTTCGGCCGGCGGCAAGAAGGCCAAGGGCGACCGGCCGCTGGTCGTCTCGTACGCCTCCAGCCCGCCCGCCGAGGTGATCTACGCCGACCCGAAGCCGACCGAGGCCCCCACCGGCGTCGCCACCGGCACCTGCTTCCGCCAGACCGAGTTCGCGGGCCTGCTCAACGGTGCCAAGAACGAGGCGGGCGGCAAGGCGCTCCTTGACTTCCTGATCTCCAAGAAGTTCCAGGAGGACATGCCGCTCCAGATGTTCGTGGACCCGGTCGCCAAGGACGCGGCGGTGCCGGCCGAGTTCACCAAGTTCGGCGCGAAGATCACCAATTCGGCTTCCGTCGCGCCCGACAAGATAGCCAAGAACCGTGACCAGTGGGTCAAGACGTGGTCCTCGCTCGTCCTGAAGTAGGACCCAAGGTGCGGGGCGGCGCGGTGCGGCTGGGCCTGATGGCCCTGCCCGCCGCGTTCTTCGCCCTGTTCTTCGCCTGGCCCGTGGCCGCCATCGTCGGCCGCGGGCTCAAGGCGGACGGCGTCTGGCAGTTCGCCCGCCTCGGTGAGGTGGTGAGCGACCCGGACATCGCGCACGTTCTGTGGTTCACGACCTGGCAGGCGCTCGCCTCCACCGCGCTCACGCTCCTGATCGCGCTGCCCGGCGCATACGTCTTCGCGCGCTTCGACTTCCCCGGCAAACAGCTGCTGCGGGCGATCGTCACCGTGCCGTTCGTCCTGCCGACGGTCGTCGTGGGCACCGCGTTCCTCGCGCTGCTCGGCCGCGGCGGACTGCTCGACCAGCTGTGGGGCGTCCGGCTGGACACGACGGTGTGGGCGATCCTGCTCGCGCACGTCTTCTTCAACTACGCGGTGGTCGTACGCACCGTCGGCGGCCTGTGGTCGCAGCTCGACCCGCGCCAGGAGGAGGCCGCCCGCGTCCTCGGCGCCTCCCGCCTCGCCGCCTGGCGCACCATCACCCTGCCCGCGCTCGGCCCCGCGGTCGCCGCGGCCGCCCTCATGGTCTTCCTGTTCACCTTCACCTCCTTCGGCGTCGTCCAGATCCTCGGCGGCCCCACCTTCTCCACCCTCGAAGTGGAGATCTACCGGCAGACCGCCGAACTCCTGGACCTGCCCACAGCGGCGGTCCTGACCATCGTCCAGTTCGCGGCGGTCGGCCTGGTCCTGGCCGTGCACGCCTGGACGGTACGCCGCCGCGAGACGGCGCTGAAGCTGGTCGACCCCGCCCACACCGCCCGCCGCCCGCGCGGAGCGGGCCAGTGGACCCTGCTCGCCTCGGTACTCGCGGTCGTGGCGCTGCTCATCCTGCTGCCCGTCGGCGTGCTGATCGAACGCTCCCTGGACACCCCCGACGGCTACGGGCTCGGCTACTACCGGGCGCTCCAGGACGCCGGGGACAACGGCAGCTTCCTCGTGCCGCCCATCGAGGCGATAGGGAACTCGCTCCAGTACGCCCTCGCCGCCACCGCCATCGCCCTCCTCATCGGCGCGCTCGCGGCGGCCGCCCTCACCCGGCGCGGCGGCGGGCGGCTCGTGCGGGCCTTCGACGCGCTGCTGATGCTGCCGCTGGGCGTCTCCGCCGTCACCGTCGGCTTCGGCTTCCTGATCACCCTCGACCATCCGCCGCTCGACCTGCGCACCTCCTGGATCCTGGTGCCGCTCGCCCAGGCACTGGTGGGCGTCCCGTTCGTCGTACGGATCATGCTTCCGGTGCTGCGTGCGGTGGACGGCCGGCTGCGCGAGGCGGCTGCCGTCCTTGGCGCGTCCCCGCTGCGGGCCTGGCGCGAGGTGGACCTGCCGCTGGTGCGGCGGGCTCTGCTCATCGCGGCGGGCTTCGCTTTCGCGGTCTCGCTCGGCGAGTTCGGCGCGACCGTCTTCATCGCGCGGCCCGACCACCCGACGCTGCCCGTCGCCGTGGCCCGCCTGCTCGGCCGGGCCGGCGACCTCAACTACGGCCAGGCGATGGCCCTCAGCACGATTTTGATGGTGGTGTGCGCGGTGTCGCTGCTCGTCCTCGAACGCCTGCGGACCGACCACAGCGGGGAGTTCTGATGCTGAAACTGGACGGTGTGACGGTACGTTTCGGGGACCGGGCCGTCCTTGACGCCATCGACCTGGAGGTCGCCGAGCACGAGACGGTGTGCGTGCTCGGACCCAGCGGCAGCGGCAAGTCGACCCTGCTGCGCGTGGTGGCCGGTCTCCAACCCGCCCACGCGGGACGGGTGTTGCTCGGTGGGGCCGACCAGGGCGGGGTGCCCGTCCATAAACGCGGGCTCGGCCTGATGTTCCAGGACCACCAGCTCTTCCCGCAGCGCGACGTCGGCCAGAACGTGGCGTTCGGGCTGCGGATGCGCCGGGCCCCGCGCGGCGAACAGACCCGCCGGGTCGGCGAGTTGCTGGACCTGGTCGGGCTGCCCGGTGCCGAGAAGCGGGCGGTGGCCGCGCTCTCCGGCGGCGAGCAGCAGCGCGTCGCGCTCGCCAGGGCGCTGGCACCCTCGCCCCGGCTCCTGATGCTGGACGAGCCGCTCGGCCAGCTCGACCGCACCCTGCGCGAGCGCCTGGTGGTCGAACTCCGTTCCCTGTTCGGCCGGTTGGGCACCACGGTGCTGGCCGTCACGCACGACCAGGGTGAGGCGTTCGCGCTGGCCGACCGGGTGGTGGTGATGCGGGACGGCCGCATAGCGCAGACCGGCACGCCCCTGGAGGTCTGGCAGCGCCCCGCCTCGGAATTCGTGGCCCGTTTCCTCGGCTTCGAGAACGTGGTGGCGGCGACGGTGTCGGCGGGGGTGGCGGACACGGAGTGGGGGAAGGTGCCGGTGCCTTCCGGTTCGCCGCAGGGCGCCGGGCGGCTGCTGATCCGCCCGGCGGGCGTACGTCTGGTGCCGGAGCGGGACGGGTTGCCGTGCGCGGTGGTCGCGCGCACGTTCCGCGGCAACCATGTGACCCTCCAACTGCAGCCTGCGGCAGGGCCGTTGGTGGAGGCGGAGTGCGCGCTGGAGGCGGCGCCGGAGGTGGGCGACTCGGTGGGGGTCGCCTTCGCGGCGGGGGCGGTGGTGGTTCTGCCGGTGGGCTGACTTCCCCCACCCCGCCCCTTCCCGAAACCCTCCGGGGGGTGGGGGTAGGGGGAAGGTTGTCTTTCACGGGGCTCCGCCCCGGACCCCGCGGGGGCTTCGTTCCCCGTATCCGTGTTGGGGCTTCGCCCCGGGCCGCGCGGGGGTCTCGTCCCCTGCCCCCCTGTTGGGGGCTCCGCCCCTGAACCGCGCTCGGCCTCACACGCCGGACCGCTGCTGGGGTGGGGTCAGCGCGGCCCTTCTACCCTGCCGGTGTCAGCTCCTCCTCGTGGGTCGGCTTCGCCGTGCCGTGCGAGGCCGGGGAGCCGAACCATGCCACCGCCACCGCGCCCGCCACCGCGAGGACGAAGCCCAGGACCGCCATCCAGGCGAGGCCCGCCCGGGAGGCGTCGCCCAGCCACAGGACGCCGATCGCGCCCGGCAGCACCGTCTCGCCCACCACAAGCGCCGCCGTCGCACCGTTCACCGAGCCGATCTGGAGGGCCACCGTGTGCAGATACATGCCGCCGACGCCGGCCACGAGGATCGCGTACAGCGCCGGGTCGGTGAGCAGGGTGCCCGCGTCGAAGGGGTCGATGCCGCTCAGGATGCGGACGCCGACGCCGAGCGCGCCGAAGCCGAGGCCGGACAGAAGTCCCGCGAGGATCGCGGCGCGGGCACCCAGGAGGCGTACGGCCACCGTGCCCGTGGCCATCAGGCCGAGCGAGACCGCGAGCAGCCACCAGTGCGTGGCCCTCTCGGTGTGCCCGCTGCCCTCGTGGCCCGCCGCCGACGCGAGCAGCACCAGAGCCGAGCAGACCACACCGATGGAGGTCCACTCCGCGCGGCTCAGCCGTATCCCCAGGAGCTTGACGCTGAGGACGGCCGTGATGACCAGGTTCGCGCTGATCACCGTCTGGGAGAGGAAGAGCGGGAGGAGGCGGGCGGCGAGCGCGCCCAGCCCGAACCCGACGAAGTCGAGGATCGTGCCGACGACGAATTCCCAGGTCGTGGCCGCCTTCGCGGTGGAGGAGAGACTGGGGCCGCCGTGCTGGGTCCGGTCGCTTGCGGCCGCGTCGCGCAGGGCGGCCTTGCGGGATCCGACGGCTTGCAGGACCGAGCCCGTGCCGTAACAGACCGAGGCGGCGATGGCGGTCAGCAGGCCGAGCAGCACGGGCGACTCCGTTCATGGCGGGGGCAACCGGTTCACCCCACTCCGCTTTACCAGACGTTTACCGGTCTTTGGGAGTTGCCTGGTGCCCCGAACTTTTCGGACGACCTGTCGCGATCGTCGTCCCGGAGCGCCGTCGCCTCAGACCGCGCCGGACATGCGGGCGAGCGCCTCGGGCGCCTCGGACACCGAGTCGACCAGGGCGATCCGCGCCGCCATCGGACGCTCCTGGGCCAGCGCCTGAAGCAGCGGCCACGTGGGCAGGCGCTCCGTCCAGTGCGTCCGGTTGACCAGCACCATCGGCGTCGGCCCGCCGTGCGACTCGTAGTAGTTCGGCGTCGCGTTGTCGAAGATCTCCTGTACGGTGCCGGCCGCGCCCGGCAGGAACACGACGCCCGCCGTGGAACGGGCCAGCAGGCCGTCCTCGCGGATGGCGTTGGCGAAGTACTTGGCGATCGTGTTCGCGAAGGCGTTGGGCGGCTCGTGACCGTAGAACCAGGTGGGGATGCCCACCGAGGGGCCGCCGTGCGGCCACCGCGTACGGACGTCGAAGGCGGCCCGCGCCCAGTGGGACACCGACGGCCTGAACGACGGCTCCTTGGCGAGGAGTTCGAGCGCCGAGCCGAGCATCGCGTCGTTGAACGGCGCCGCGTACGCGCCGAGGTTCGCGGCCTCCATCGCGCCCGGACCGCCGCCCGTCGCCACCGTGAACCCCGCGCGGGCCAGCGTGCGCCCCAGCACGGCGGCACCCTCGTACTCGGCCGTGCCGCGGGCCATCGCGTGGCCGCCCATCACGCCCACCACGCGCTTCCCGGCGAGGTGTTCGTCCAGGGCGTCGGAGATCGCGTCGTCGTGGACGGAGCGCAGCATCGAGGAGAAGACGTCGCCGTCCCCCTTGGTCCGCTGGAACCAGGCGTAGGCGAGCGCGTCGGGCGTCCGCTCGTACCCCTCGGTGAGCCCCTCGAAGAGCTCGGAGGGGGAGTAGAGCCCGCCCCGGTAGGGGTCGAAGGGCAACTGCGGGACGGGCGGGAAGACCAGGGCGCCGTCGGCGCGGACCTTCGCGGCCGCGTCCGGCTCCATCGCGCAGCCGAGGAAGACCGCGCCGGCCGTGCCGGTGGCGAGCAGGGCGTCCGTACGGGCCGTCAGATCGACGGACTGCACCCGGAACCCGGCCAGCGGGCCGCGGGCGACGGCCGCGTCGAACTTGTCGAGCGACGCGATCTCGGTGTCGCTGCCCGCGGGGAACTGCACGTCTTCGTTCGACATCTCGTCATGCTAAGCGCGCCGCTCGACGGGCAGACCCCGGGTGCGGCCGTCACCGGGCCTCGCGGACCTGGCCCCGTTCCTGGCTTCCGACTCCCGCCCCCGCTCAGTTCCACAGCGGCAGCGCGGCCAGTTCGCCGATCGCCACGGTAGGGGGTGCGAAGACCGCGAGCAGGGCGAGTGCCCTGAGTGACGCGGCGGCGCGCAGCAGTGTCGTCGGGGTGCCCAGACTCAGTAGCGCGGCCGTCGTCTTCGCGCGGGCGTGCCGGGATTCCAGGGTGGCGGTCAGCAAGGTGGCCACCGTGCAGCTGATCACCAGGGTCGCCCCGAGGCCGGTCAGCGGGCCGAAGGGGTGCGGGCCCGGCCGGCCGTACAGCGCGGCCGCCGCGATCGCGCCGGAGGCCACCGCGCTCACCACGCCAAGCGGGCGACCGATGCGGCGGGCCTCCGCCATCAGGACCCGGCCCGCGAGCAGCCGGGCCGCGCCCGGCCGTGCCAGCTGGAGCAGCCGCCCGCTGAAGTGTGCGAGACCGGGGCCGGCGACCGCGAGGCCGAGCGCCGTCAGCGCCCACCCGGCGAGCACTCCGGCCCGACTGCCCTGCGGATGGCCCGGCGTCGGGAACGCCGAACCCCCGGCCCCACGGCTCAGGTACGTTTCGACGGCGAGGCCCGCCACGACGAGCGTGACGCCCCAGGGCAGCCCGCTCGGCGCGGCCGCGGGCTCCTCCGGGTGTGCCGGATCGCTCACTTCGGCCGGGCGCCGGGTGCGCGGGCGCAGCGCAAGACCGGCCGCCGCCGAGGCCGACACCGGCAGAACGGTCAGCAGCGTCAGGGCGCCCGGCAGCGGCATCGGCCGGTCGGCGGCGAGCAGACCGGCGGCCGTGCCGTCGAAGGGCAGCCCGGTGATGTCGCCGCGCAGATGCAGATACACAAGGAGCGCCACCACCGAGCCGAGCGTGCAGGCCACCGCCGTGGACGCGGCGGCGATCGCGGTCAGCCGGGCCGGGCCCAGGCCCACCGCGGACAGTCCGGCGCGCGGTCGGGTGCTCGGGTCGGTGCGGGCCACGGCGACCGCGAAGTGCACCGTGGTCGCCAGCGGAACCACGCACCACATCAGCCGCAGCAGCGCCCCCGAGGGGTGGTCGACCGCGTAACCGAGCGTGCACAGCAGGAGGAAGGCGACCCCTGCCGAAGCCGCGGACACCAGCAGGCGGCGCAGCAGGACCAGGGGATGGGTGCCGCGGGCTAGACGGAGAGCGAGCACGCCTGAAGGCCCTCCGCATCCGAACTCCCCATGTTTGCACGGGAGTTGACCCGGCGGCCGTCGATCAGCACCACCGTGCGGTCGGCGAGCGCGGCCACCTCGGTGTCATGGGTGGCGATGAGCGTCGTGATGCGGTGCGAACGGGCCGCGTTGAGCAGGGTGCGCAGCACCTGGGCCCCATCCGCGCGGTGCAGCGTCGCGGTCGGCTCGTCGGCGAACAGTACGGCCGGGGCCGTCACCAGCGCGCGGGCGATCGCCACGCGCTGGCGCTGCGACTGGAGCAGGGCGTGCGGGCGCCGCTTCGCGCACGTGCCGATGTCGAGGCGCTCCAGCCACTCCAGGGCCGCCTTCTTCGCGGCGCGGTGCGCGATGCCGCGCAGCAGCAGCGGCAGGGCCGCGTTCTCCCAGGCGTTCAGCTCGGGGACCAGGCTCGCCTCGGGGTCGATCCAGCCGAAGCGGTCGCGGCGCAGCTGCTCCCGGGCGACGGGGCCCATGGTGTGCACGGGGCTGCTGTTGAACCACACCTCGCCCTCGTCCGGCACGAGCTGGCCCGACAGGCAGCGCAGCAGCGTCGTCTTGCCGCAGCCGCGCGGGCCGCCGATGGCGAGGATCTCACCCTCGCGGACCTCTACGCTGACGGCGCTCAGCGCGGGGGAGCCGCTGTGGGCGTGGTGCAGGGAACGCGCCCACAGCACGTCGTTGTCCGGCGGAGCCGCCATGGTGCACACCTCGGTTCGGATCAGATTTCCTGCTCCCCGCACGGGGGAACGAAGGCAGGGCCGATCGGTCACTGGGCACGCTAGGCAGTGGGCTGTGGCTGTCCCAACAGCACGCGGCCCGGCCGCCCCCATCTCACTCGGATGGGCGCGGCCGGGCCGTGGGCTCGCAGCGTCAGAGCTTCGTCCAGGCCTCCGTGAGGACCTGACGCAGAACGCCCTCGATCTCGTCGAAGGTTCCCTGGTCGGAGATCAGCGGCGGGGCGAGCTGGACGACCGGGTCACCGCGGTCGTCGGCCCGGCAGTACAGGCCGTTGTCGTAGAGCGCCTTGGAGAGGAAGCCGTACAGGACGCGCTCGGTCTCCTCGTCGTTGAAGGACTCCTTGGTGGCCTTGTCCTTGACCAGCTCGATGCCGTAGAAGAAGCCGTTGCCGCGGACGTCACCGACGATCGGCAGGTCGTGCAGCTTCTTGAGGGTGTCGAAGAAGGCGCCCTCGTTGTCGAGCACGTGCTGGTTGAGGCCCTCGCGCTCGAATATGTCGAGGTTGGCCAGGCCCACCGCGGCGGAGACCGGGTGGCCGCCGAAGGTGTAGCCGTGCAGGAAGGTGTTGTCGCCCTTGTAGAACGGCTCGGCGAGCCTGTCGGAGATGATGCAGGCGCCGATCGGGGAGTAGCCCGACGTCATTCCCTTGGCGCAGGTGATCATGTCCGGGACGTAGTCGAACTTGTCGCAGGCGAACATCGTGCCGAGGCGGCCGAAGGCGCAGATGACCTCGTCGGAGACGAGCAGCACGTCGTACTTGTCGCAGATCTCGCGGACCCGCTGGAAGTACCCGGGCGGCGGCGGGAAGCAGCCGCCCGCGTTCTGCACCGGCTCCAGGAAGACGGCGGCGACGGTCTCGGGACCCTCGAAGAGGATCTCCTGCTCGATCTGGTCGGCGGCCCAGCGGCCGAAGGCGACAGGATCATCGGCGTGAGCGTGGCTCGGCGCGCGGTAGATGTTGGTGTTGGGCACCTTGTGCGCGCCGGGGACCAGCGGCTCGAAGGGCGCCTTCAGGGCGGGCAGACCAGTGATGGACAGGGCGCCCTGCGGGGTGCCGTGGTAGGCGACCGCGCGCGAGATGACCTTGTACTTCGTGTGGTTGCCGGTGAGCTTGTGGTACTGCTTCGCCAGTTTCCACGCGGTCTCCACGGCCTCGCCGCCACCGGTGGTGAAGAAGACCTTGTTGAGGTCGCCCGGCGCGTAGTTCGCGAGACGCTCGGCGAGCTCGACGGCCTTGGGGTGGGCGTAGGACCAGACCGGGAAGAAGGCCAGCTCCTGCGCCTGCTTGTACGCGGTCTCGGCGAGCTCGTGACGGCCGTGGCCGGCGTTGACGACGAACAGGCCCGACAGGCCGTCCAGGTACTTCTTGCCCTTGTCGTCGTAGATGTAGGTGCCCTCGCCACGGACGATGGTGGGAACGGGCGCGTTCTCGTACGACGACATGCGGGTGAAGTGCATCCACAGGTGGTCGTAGGCGGTCTGGCTGAGGTCCTTGCTCACGGCTATCGGGTTCCCCACATATAGGTCTGCTTCTTCAGCTTGAGGTAGACGAAGCTCTCGGTGGAGCGCACGCCGGGGAGGGCGCGGATCCTCTTGTTGATCACTTCGAGAAGGTGGTCGTCGTCCTCGCAGACGACTTCCACCATCAGGTCGAAGGAGCCCGCGGTCATCACCACGTACTCGCATTCGGCCATGGCCGTCAGTGCTTCCGCCACGGGGTCGAGGTCTCCCTCGACGCGGATGCCGACCATCGCCTGGCGCCGGAATCCCACGGTGAGCGGGTCGGTGACGGCGACGATCTGCATCACGCCCTGGTCGAGCAGCTTCTGGACGCGCTGGCGCACGGCCGCCTCCGACAGGCCCACGGCCTTGCCGATCGCGGCGTACGGGCGGCGCCCGTCCTCCTGGAGCTGCTCGATGATCGCCAGGGAGACGGCGTCGATCGATGGGGAGGATCCGTTCGCGATCCTGGGGTCTGTGCTTCGGCTGGCCACGGAGCCCACTCTGCACCCGACTCGCTCCGTCCCGCAACCCTGAAGCGATGAAATTCGTTGTTCCGTGACCTCCAGGGAACTGAATCCGAAGTTCACGGGCGTCGGGTCTGTCGAAAGCGTCACCTCACCGACTAGGGTGGGCTGTCTCATCCATCGGACATCGGACCGGGAGGCCAGCGAAGTGACCACCGAACTGCGTCGTTTGCGCAACTACATCGACGGAGAGTTCCGCGATGCTGCCGACGGGCGGACCATCGAGGTGGTCAACCCGGCCACGGGCCGGCCCTACGCCACCTCGCCGCTCTCCGGCGAGCAGGACGTCGACGCCGCCATGGCGGCCGCGGCCAGGGCCTTCCCGGCCTGGCGCGACACAACCCCGGCCGAGCGCCAGCGCGTCCTGCTCAAGATCGCGGACGCCTTCGAGGAGCGCGCCGAGGAGCTGATCGCCGCCGAGTCGGAGAACACCGGCAAGCCGATCGAGCTCACCCGCAGCGAAGAGATCCCGCCGATGGTGGACCAGATCCGCTTCTTCGCGGGCGCGGCCCGACTGCTCGAAGGCCGCAGCGCCGGCGAGTACATGGAGGGCATGACCTCGATCGTCCGCCGCGAACCGGTCGGCGTCTGCGCGCAGGTCGCACCGTGGAACTACCCGATGATGATGGCCGTGTGGAAGTTCGCCCCGGCGCTCGCCGCGGGCAACACGGTCGTCCTCAAGCCCTCGGACACCACCCCGGCCTCGACCGTGCTGATCGCGGAGATCATCGGCGCGATCGTCCCCAAGGGCGTCTTCAACGTCGTCTGCGGCGACCGGGACACCGGCCGCGCGATGGTCGAGCACAAGATCCCGGCGATGGCCTCCATCACCGGTTCGGTACGCGCCGGCATGCAGGTCGCCGAGTCCGCCTCCAAGGACGTCAAGCGCGTCCACCTGGAACTGGGCGGCAAGGCGCCGGTCGTCGTCTTCGAGGACGCCGACATCGCCAAGGCCGTCGAGGACATCGCGGTCGCCGGGTACTTCAACGCCGGCCAGGACTGCACGGCCGCGACCCGCGTGCTCGTGCACGAGTCGATCCACGACGAGTTCGTGACCGCGCTCGCCAAGGCCGCCGCCGACACCAAGACCGGCCGGCCGGACGACGCGGACGTGCTGTACGGGCCGCTCAACAACGCCAACCAGCTGAAGCAGGTCACCGGCTTCATCGACCGCCTCCCGGCCCATGCCAAGGTCGAGGCGGGCGGCCACCGGGTCGGCGAGCAGGGCTACTTCTACGCCCCGACCGTCGTCTCGGGCCTCAAGCAGGACGACGAGATCATCCAGAACGAGGTGTTCGGACCGGTCATCACCGTCCAGTCCTTCACCGACGAGGCCCAGGCGCTGGAGTTCGCCAACGGCGTCGAGTACGCGCTCGCCTCCTCGGTGTGGACCAAGGACCACGCGCGTGCCATGCGGATGTCCAAGAACCTCGACTTCGGTTGCGTGTGGATCAACACCCACATCCCGCTGGTGGCCGAGATGCCGCACGGCGGCTTCAAGAAGTCCGGCTACGGCAAGGACCTCTCCGCGTACGGCTTCGAGGACTACACCCGCATCAAGCACGTGATGACGTCCATCGAGGGCTGAGCCGCGGCCTGAACGACCACAAGGGGCGGGGGAGTTGATCCCCCGCCCCTTGTGTGTTCCCCCGCGCCCCGACAGGGTGTCCGGCCTGGGGCGCAGGCCTGTACGCAGCGTCCATTGAAGCGGGTGGGCGCGGGCGGGCATCCTGCGGGAATGCCACCGACCGCGCCCCGCGCCAGCCGCCCGTTCACCCGCCGCCACCTGCTGCGCGCCCTCGGCGGCGGGGCCGCGCTTGCCGCGCTGGCCGGCTGCGGGGTCCCCGCGGCGTACGTCGAACCCGGTGAGCGGGCGGGGCGCGACCGCTCGGCGGACGACAGGAGCCTCACCTTCGCCAACTGGCCGCTCTACATAGACGTCGACAACAAGGACGCCTCCAGGCGGCCCACGTTGGACGCGTTCACGAAGAGCACCGGGACATCCGTGACGTACACCGAGGAGATCAACGACAACGACGAGTTCTTCGGGAAGATCAGCCCCGCGCTGATGAACCATCAGGAGACCGGCCGGGACCTGATGGTCATCAGTGACTGGATGGCGGCCCGCTTCGTGCGGCTCGGCTGGGTGCAGCGGATGGACCGGGCCAAGCAGCCCAACGTGGCCAAGTACCTCGACCCCCAGCTGCGCACGCCCGCCTTCGACAACGGGCGCCTGCACAGCGTCCCGTGGCAGTCCGGGATCACCGGCATCGCGTACAACAAGAAGAAGCTCGGACGCGAGCTGAAGCACGTCAGCGATCTGTGGGACCCCCGGCTCGCGGGCAAGGTGACGCTGTTCTCCGGCCTGGACGAGTCGTTCGCGCTGCTGATGCAGGGCAACGGCGTCGACATCACGAAGTGGACCGCGGCCGACTTCCACCGGATGTGCGACCAGATCGAGAAGCTGGTGGCGAACAGGCAGATCCGGCGCTTCACCGGCAACGACTACACCAGCGACCTCAACAAGGGCGATGTGCTGGCCTGCCAGGCCTACAGCGGCGACGTGTTCCAGCTGAAGGCGGACAACCCCGACATCGAGTTCGTGGTGCCCGAGGAGGGCGGCGAGCTGTGGGCGGAGTCGATGATGATCCCCAACCTGGCCCGCCACAGGGCCAACGCGGAGGCGCTGGTCGACTACTACTACGACCCGCACGTGGCCGCGGAGCTCGCCGCCTCGGTCAGCTACGTCTGCCCGGTCCCGGCCGCCCGCGACGTCCTCGCCTCCTCCAAGGACAAGGGCGAAGCCGAACTCGCCGAGGACCCGCTGATCTTCCCCGACGACGCCATGCGGGGACGGCTCGCCATCGCGCGGGACATCACCTCGCAGGAGCGGGTGGAGTTCGCGAAGCGCTGGAACGCGATCGCGGGGTTGTAGCCGACCCAGGTTTTGAACGTGTTCAACAGGGCGTACGCTGCGATCATGAGCGAGCGAAACGCCCTGCTGAGGCGTATCCGCACATGGCTGGCCGTGTTCGTCGTCTGTCTGGTGCTGAGCGGTCTGACGGCCTTTCCGTTGGTCCATGAACTGCACTGGACGCAGTCCCTGTTGCAGGCCACCCCGCTGGGCGACTGGCCGCCGGGGCTGAGTGCGTGGATCGACCGGGTGCGCGACGGGCTGGACTCCGCCGACGCCGAGTATCCGTTCCTGCTGTACGGCACGGACTGGCTGGCCTTCGCGCACCTCGTCATCGCCGTCGCCTTCTACGGAGTGGTGCGTGATCCCGTACGGAACGTGTGGGTCGTCGAGTTCGGGATGATCGCCTGCGCCGGGATCGTCCCGCTCGCCCTGATCTGCGGGCCCGTCAGGGGCATTCCCTTCTGGTGGTCGGTGATCGACATGTCCTTCGGGGTGTTCGGCGTGATCCCGCTGTACGTGGTGCGGCGCAAGATCAAGGTGCTGGAGGGGATGGGGGTGCCCGCACCGGCGTGAGGCGGGACGGTCAGGAGGGGTCCGGGGTGCCGAAGGTGGCGGTCATGACGTGCATGGCGGTGGGGTTCATGTCCGAGCCCTTCGCGTCCGTGGAATTGACGCTGTAGACAAGGGTCCGCGTGAGCGTCCCGGCGGGCGACAACGTCGCCGCGATCACCGTGTTGTAACCCCAGCGCCCGCCCGTCTTGCCCCACACCTCGTGACCGCCGAGCCGCATCGTCGACAGACCCACGCTGTACGCCGCCGGCTTGCCCGTCTTCACGTCGCGCACCGACGGGCCGGGCAGCGTGAACATCTCCCTCAGCTGCGCGGCGCGCACCACGTGGCCGGTGAACAGCGCCCGGGTGAAGCGCTCCAGGTCGGCCGTGGTGGAGATCAGATCGCCCGCGGCGAAGGTGTCACCGGCGCCCCACACCGTCACGTCCCGCAGCGTGGTCGAGCCGTCCGGCTCGGCGAAAACCTGGTAGCCGTGGTTGTGCGGGCCGCGGATGGTGGGGTCGGCGCCGGGGACATACGTGTCCTTGAGGTGGAGCGGCCGCGTGATGCGGGTGGCGAGCTGGTGGGCGTAGGAGTCGCCGGTGACCCGCTCGATGAGCAGGCCCGCCACGGTGTAGCCGATGTTGTCGTAGTGCTGCGCGGTGCCGGGCGCGAAGTCCGGCTTCCGGGCGGTCGCCTCGCGCACCACGTCCGCCGGGTCGCGGCCGTCGAAGCGGTGCGCGTACAGGTGGTCCAGGGAGTCGTCGGGCGAGCCGACGGACGGTATGCCGCTGGTGTGGTTCAGGAGTTGACGTACCGTCACCTTCGCGTACGCCGCCGGGATCAGGTCGGGCAGGTAGGTGCGCGCGGGGCGGTTCAGGTCGACCCTGCCCTCGCCCGCGAGCTGGAGGACCATGGCCGCGGTGAAGACCTTGGTGACCGACCCCGCCCGGAAGCGGCCGTCCGGGTCCGCCGGGGTGCCACCCGCCAGGTCGTGCACCCCGGCGCTGCCGAGCCAGGCGCCTTCGGTGCCGCCGATCCGAACCAGCGCGGCCGTCGCGTCCGCGCCGGGCTTCCCGACGCCCGCGATGGCCGCGCGCACGGCCGCGGTGTCGAGGGTGTCGGTGATGTGGCGGGCGGCGGTCCGGCTCGCGGTCGGTGCCGGGGCGGCGGCGAGGGCCGGGCCTGCCGACATCCCCAGGACGAGGGTGGTGGCCATGAGCGTGGTGCGGGTGCGGGCGTTCATGAGGGGGTCTCCGTGATCAGGCGGTCCGTCGTGCTGATGGATCCCATCCTGCTGATCACGAGGCTCGCGCGGATCGCCGTGGCGGGGGGTTCCGCCGACCGCGACTCCTCGCCTGCGCGGGGGAGTTGGGCGGTCGCCGCCTCCCTCCCGGGAGGGAGGCGGCCCTCGCGAGGCAGAGCCTCCGGGGAGGCCTCCCCCTCAGGAGCGGGCGCCCTTCACGAAGGGGAACCCGCCGAGATCAGCCCCGTCTCGTACGCGCAGATCACCGCCTGGACGCGATCGCGCAGGCCCAGCTTCGCCAGCACATTGCCCACGTGCGTCTTCACCGTGTGCTCGGAGACCGTCAGTTCGCCCGCGATCTCGGCGTTGGACAGGCCCCGGCCGAGCAGGAGCAGCGTTTCGCGTTCGCGGGCGGTCAGGACGCCGAGGCGGCCGGAGGGGACCGGTGCGGCGGGCCTTGAGGTGTACTCGGTGACCAATCGCCGCGTCACCGACGGCGCGAGCAGCGCGTCACCGGCCGCCACCACCCGTACCGCGTGCACCAGATCGTCCCGCCGGACGTCCTTGAGGAGGAAGCCGCTCGCCCCGGCGTGCAGCGCCTCGTACACGTACTCGTCCGAGTCGAAGGTCGTCAGCATCACGGTGCGGCAGGCGCTCGCCGCGCTGATCACCCGGCACGCCTCGATGCCGTCCAGGTGCGGCATCCGGATGTCGAGCAGCGCCACATCGGGCGCCAACCGGCGTACGGCGTCGACGGCTTGGGCGCCGTCTCCCACCTCCGCGACCACCTCGATGTCCGGCTGCACGTCCAGGATCAGGGCGAAGCCGCTGCGCACCAGCTCCTGGTCGTCGGCCACCACCACACGGATCGTCATCTCCCCACCTCCGCCGAGGAGGCTATCGAGGCGGTGGTGGTCAGTGGGATCACGGCCCTGACCTCGAACCCCCGGCCGTCCGGGCCCAGGCCCGCCGAAGCGGTCCCGCCGTGCGCCGCCGCGCGTTCGCGGATGCCGATCAGGCCGTGGCCGGTACCGGGGCCCGGCGCGGTGCCGGGCGCGGGTGTGGTGCCGGGTCCGCCTCCGTCGTCCCGGACCGTGATCGTCAACTCCCGTGCGGAGTACTTCAGTTGTATGAAGACGGCCGTGGCCGTCGCGTGCTTCACCGCGTTCGTCAGAGCCTCCTGCACGATCCGGTACACGGTCGTCTCGGTGGCCTGGGGGAGCGGGCGGGCCGTGCCCTTCGTCTCGTACGCGATCGAGGGGCCGCCGCCCAGCGAGACCCGCTCGACCAGTGCGGGCAGCGCCGCCGTGCCCGGCTGCGGGTCACGCGGGGCATCCGGAGTGGTCTCCTCCCGCAGCACCCCCAGCATCCGGCGCAGCTGCACCATCGCGTCCCGGCCCGTCTCGGAGATCGCCTCGAACGCCGCCTCCGCCCGCGCCGGCGCCGCCCGCACTGCGACCGGGCCCGCCTCCGCCTGCACGATCATGATGCTGACGGCGTGCGACAGGATGTCGTGCATCTCCCGCGCGATCCGGGCCCGTTCACGCGCCGTGGCCTGCTCGGCCTCGATCCGGTTGGCCCGCTCCAGCTGCGCCGCGCGGTCCTCGACGGCCGCGGTGTAGGCCTGCCGGGTGTGGGTCAGCCGCCCGAGCACGTACGCGGCACCGAAGACGAAGAAGGAGAACATCAACTCCTTGGCGTCCTCGGTGTTGAGCGCCACCGAGGGCACGATCAGCACCGCGACCAGCACCGCGACGGAGACCCGCTTGCGCACCGGGGACAGCGCGGCCACCGAGTAGAGGGCGACGAGCCCCGGGTAGGGCAGCGGCTGACCGGGCCCGTCCAGGGTCAGCTTGTACGTCGCTCCGGCCGCAAGCACCGCGAGCGTCACCGCGACCGGGGCCCGGCGCCGCCACACCAGCGGCAGCACCGCCAGCGAGGTCAGGGCGTAGTCCGCCCAGGTGGCCGGGCGCAGCCCGTCGGGCCGCGCCACGACGAACGGGATCGACATCGCCACCTGCACCAGCAGGGCGAGCCCGATGTCGACGGCCCACCCGTTCGCCGCCCGCAGCCGTGCCGTCAGGCGTTCCGTGCCCACCCGGTGTCCCCCCTCGAAACGTCCCCCTCGAAACGCGGCCGTTCACCGCTGGGACAGGATGGCGCACAGTGCGTCCACCCGGTTGGTGGTGATCGAGTCCACGCCCCGCTCGATCAGGCGGCGCATGGTGCGCCCGGTGTCCGCGGTCCACGCCGAGACGAGCATCCCGTCCCGGTGGATCCGCTCCACCAGCTCCGAACTCACGAGCCCGAAGCGGTAGTTGAGCCAGCGCGGCCGCACCGCGTCGATCAGCACCGGCCGCGGCGGGACCGGGGAGGTCCAGCTGAGCGCGATCTCGGCGCCCGGGTCGGCGGCGCGGACCCTCAGCATGGCGAGGGGGCCCGCGCAGTAGTAGACGCGCTCGCCCGCACCGCACTCGCCAACGGTGCCCACCACCTCGCGCACCGACTCCTCGGTGGCTCCGGGCAGATCGATCATCAGCCGGTGCGGGCCGGCCACCGTCAATGCCTCGCGCAGGGTGGGAATCCCGCCGCCGGACACCTCCCGCACCTCCTCGTACGGAAGCGCGCCCAGCGGGCGGTCGAAGTACCACAGCCGTTTCAGCGTCCCGTCGTGCAGCAGCACGGGCACGCCGTCCCGGGTCGGCCGGACATCGATCTCGACCGCGTCCGCGCCCCGCTCCAGGGCCGAGGCGATGGAGGCGAGGGTGTTCTCGCGGACGCGGTACGGGTCGCCGCGGTGGCCCACGACTGTCACGGTGCGCATGGGGTCATTGTCGTGAGGGGCGCAGGCGGCGGCCAGTCGGCGCCTGGCGGCGGCAGATCAGCGGCCCAGCCACTTCCCCGTGTAGTCGTCGATCTCGGCGGCGAGCTTCGCCTTGCCCGACGGGTCGAGGAAGGACGCCTCGACGGCGTTCTTCGCGAGGTCGGCGAGGCCCCGCTCGTCCAGGTCCAGGAGGCGGGCGGCGACGGCGTACTCGTTGTTGAGGTCGCTGCCGAACATCGGCGGGTCGTCGCTGTTGATGGTCACCAGGACGCCCGCGGCCACCATCTCCTTGATCGGGTGCTCGTCCAGGTCCGGCACCACCCGGGTCGCCAGGTTGGAGGTCGGGCAGACCTCCAGGGCGATCCGGTGGTCGGCGAGGTGCGCCAGGAGCGCCGGATCCTGGGTGGCGCTGGTGCCGTGGCCGATGCGCTCGGCCCGCAGCTCGATCAGCGCGTCCCAGACCGACTGCGGGCCGGTCGACTCGCCGGAGTGCGGAACGGAGTGGAGGCCGGCGGCGATGGCCCGGTCGAAGTACGGCTTGAACTGCGGGCGGGGTACCCCGATCTCCGGGCCGCCGAGCCCGAAGGACACCAGGCCCTCGGGGCGTACGCCGTCCTCGGTGGCCAGGCGTGCCGTCTCGGCGGCGGCTTCGAGGCCGGCCTCGCCGGGAATGTCGAAGCACCAGCGCAGCACCGTGCCGAACTCGGCCTCGGCGGCCCTGCGCGCGTCCTCGATGGCCGCCATGAAGGCCCGCTCGTCGATGCCGCGGCGGGTGGAGGAGTACGGCGTGATGGTCAGCTCGGCGTAGCGGATGTTCTGCCGGGCCATGTCCCGGGCGACCTCGTAGGTGAGCAGGCGCACGTCCTCGGGCGTGCGGATCAGGTCGACCACCGAGAGGTAGACGTCGATGAAGTGCGCGAAGTCGGTGAACGTGAAGTAGTCGGCGAGCGCCTCGGGGTCGGTGGGGACCTTCGAATCGGCGTGACGGGCGGCGAGTTCGGCCACGATGCGCGGGGACGCGGAGCCGACGTGGTGCACGTGGAGCTCCGCCTTGGGCAGCCCCGCGATGAAGGGGTGCAGATCGGTCATGGGGGTCCTCCATGGGGTCTGGCGCGGCGGTCCTCGCGCGGTCGGCGTCGTCGGCCTTCGCCGGACGGGGATCATGGTAGGCCGGGGGCGGCCCGCCGCAGACCGGGGCCGTAGCATGACGGAACCACGATGGGGGAGGCCCATGTCAGACAACACCCAGCAGCCGTCGGGAGGCCCGGAGCCCCGCGACCCCTGGGCTCCGCCGGAGCGCAAGGTCCCGCTGGACAAGCCGCCGGTGCACGACCAGCAGACCGTCCTCTCCATACCCGGAACCCCCGGTGACGGCCAGAGCGGTGCCCCGGCCCAGGGAGCCACCCCGCAGGCCCCGGCGCCCGGCGCCCACCCGGCCGCGCCCGGCCAGAACGCCCCCGGTCCCGGCTTCGGAGGACCCATGGGACCGCCGCCCGCCTCCGGCCGGCAGATGCCGATGGGACCGCCGCAGATGCCCGGCCAGCCCGCCCCCGGCAACTACGGCTACCCCGCCTACCCGCAGCAGCCCGCCCAGGGCTACCCCGGCTACCCGGGCCAGCCCTCCTACGGCTATCCCGGCTGGACCGGGATGCCCGCCCCGCAGAACGGCTTCGGCACCGCGGCGATGGTGCTCGGCATCGCCGCTCTGGCGATCATGGTGTGCACCTGGGGCGTCGCGGGCATCGTGCTCGGTGTGCTGGCCCTGATCTTCGGTCTGCTCGGCAAGGGCCGGGTCACCCGAGGTGAGGCGAACAACCGGGGCCAGGCCCTCGCGGGCATCATCATGGGCGCGATCGGCATCGTGCTCGGCGTCCTGATCCTGATCGCGATGATCGTGCTCGTGGTCAACGCCCCCGTCCACCACACCACCACCAACTACGACGACTACGGGACCTTCTTGTCGCTGGCGGCCTCGGCCCGCTGAGCAGAGCCGGCCGGGAAACAGCGTCACCCGGGCGAAGGGGGCCCACCGCGGCCCCCTTCGCCGTGCACCCGCGGCTCAGCGCAGCCGCTCGCGGGCCTCCGTCAGCGCGAAGCCCAGCAGGTTCAGCCCCCGCCAGCGCTCGGGATCCGCCGCCTGCGGCGCATCGGCCGCCAGGCCGATGCCCCAGATCCGGTCCATCGGGCTCGCCTCGACGAGCACCCGGTCCCCGGTGGCCAGCAGATACTCCCGCAGCGCCGCGTCCTGGCCGAACTTGTGCAGGCTGCCGGCCAGGACTATGCCGTACCGCTCCCGCTGCCACACGCTCTCGTCGAAGCCGCGCACCAGCCGCCCGGCCTTCTTCGCCAGCGCCGGATTCGCCGCCGTGAGCGCCGCCCGCTCGGCGTCCGCGTCCTTGAACAGGCGAGCCTTGGACGCCATCATCCAGTGCTCGGCCGTCGCGTACTCGACGCCCTCGACCGTGAACGGCGAGGGCCACCACTGGCTGAAGCAGCTCGGCCCGAGCGAGCCGTCCCGCTGCGGCGTGTGTCCCCAAAAGTGCAGGAACTTGATGCGCGCACCGCTTCTGGCCTGGGCGATCAGCTCGCCCAGGCGGTCCTCGTTCCCCGTGACCCCTGTCATGCACGCGAGTCTGGCACGCGCCACTGACACTCCGTCGGGCCATTCCCGCCCCGACGCGACACATGGTCGACAGATTCCGTCGCGTAACCAAAAGGCAACAACGGAATCACTTGTTGGTCAGGTGTGCCTCTGCCAGGATCGTCACTCAAATCGAGCTGAAGCTACGAAGAACGTGGGCGAGATGGACACCGACAACGGCAACAGCAATCGCTTCCGGCCCCAGGACCGCTTCGCGGCCGGTGCCCAGTACATCGGCGGTCGGCTGCGCCCCGGCACCTCCGGGCGGCGGCACGAGGTCGTCGACCCGGCCACGGGCGAAGCGGTGTACGCGTACGAGCTCGCGGGGCCCGCCGACGTCGACGCCGCCGTGGCCGCGGCCAAGGAGGCCTTCCCCGGCTGGGCCGCCACCGCCCCGGGCGACCGCTCGGCGGCCCTGCACCGCCTCGCCGGTGTCCTGGCCGAGCGGGCCGAGGAGTTCGCGCAGGCCGAGTCCCTC
The DNA here is from genome assembly GCF_036231355.1 of Streptomyces sp. NBC_01431. Taxonomy (NCBI): domain Bacteria; kingdom Bacillati; phylum Actinomycetota; class Actinomycetes; order Kitasatosporales; family Streptomycetaceae; genus Streptomyces; species Streptomyces sp. NBC_01431. The sequence goes on along the minus strand of NZ_CP109496.1, from coordinate 2,379,329 downwards.
CAGTGCGGCAAACCCATCAAGCTGACCCGGGAGTTCGACGTGCCCGGCACGGTGGACAACGCCGCGTTCTTCGCGGGCGCCGCCCGGCACCTGGAGGGCAAGTCGGCCGGGGAGTACTCGGGCGACCACACCTCGTACGTGCGCCGCGAGCCCATCGGGGTCGTCGGGTCCATCGCGCCCTGGAACTACCCGCTCCAGATGGCCGCGTGGAAGATCCTGCCGGCGATCGCGGCGGGCAACACCATCGTCCTCAAGCCCGCCGAGATCACCCCGCTGACCTCGCTCCTGTTCGCCGAGGCCGCGAAGGAGGCCGGGATTCCGGACGGTGTGGTCAACATCGTCACGGGCGCCGGCCAGGACGCTGGCGAACACCTGGTGGGCCACCCGGACGTCGTGATGACCTCCTTCACCGGATCCACCCAGGTCGGCAAGCGGGTCGCCGAGATCGCCACGGCCACCGTCAAGCGCCTCCACCTCGAACTCGGCGGCAAGGCCCCCTTCCTCGTCTTCGACGACGCCGACCTGGAGGCCGCCGTGCACGGCGCGGTCGCCGCCTCGCTCATCAACTCCGGCCAGGACTGCACCGCCGCCACCCGCGCCTACGTGCAGCGCCCGCTCTACGAGGCCTTCGTGGAGCAGGTCGCGGCCCTCATGGAGACCGTCCGGCTCGGCGACCCGTTCGGCGCGGACACCGACCTCGGCCCGCTGATCTCCCACGCCCACCGCGACCGCGTGGCCGAGTTCGTGGAGCGGGCCCGCGACTACGCGCGGATCGTCACCGGCGGCGAGGCCCCCAAGGGCGACGGCGCGTACTACCGGCCCACCCTCGTCGTGGACGCCGCACAGGACAGCGAGATCGTCCAGGCCGAGATCTTCGGCCCGGTCCTGGTCGTGCTGCCCTTCGACACCGACGACGAGGGCATCGCGCTCGCCAACGACACCCCCTACGGACTCGCCGCCTCCGCCTGGAGCCGCGACGTGTACCGCACGGGCCGGGCCACCCGCGAGCTCAAGGCGGGCTGCGTCTGGGTCAACGACCACATCCCGATCATCAGCGAGATGCCGCACGGCGGCTACCGGGCGAGCGGCTACGGAAAGGACATGTCGACGTATTCCTTCGAGGAGTACACGCAGGTCAAGCACGTGATGTACGACAACACAGCGGTCGCCAGGAAGGACTGGCACCGCACGATCTTCGGGGACCGATAGAAGAGGCCGCCCGACCAGCGGCCGACGAACCCACCCGAAAGGGCACACAGCGCATGGAGCAGTACGAGCCCGACCTCCCCCACGCTCTCCACTCCGTCACAGCGGGGAGGGGCTTCCTTTCCGCGGCTCAACTGGCCGCCATCGGGCGCAGCGTCACCAACGGCAGGGGCGCCCTGACCCGCCGGTCGCTGCTGCGCGCCTCGGGTGTCGGCGCGCTCACCGTCGGCTCTCTCGCCACGCTGAGCGCCTGCGGCATCCCGGCCGCCACGAAGGAGAACGGCACCGGACCGTCCAACACGGACCACTCCGCCCAGGAGAAGGAGATCAACTTCTCCAACTGGACGCAGTACATGGACATCAGCGACGACAAGAAGCACCATCCGACGCTGGACGAGTTCACCCGCCGTACCGGGATCCAGGTCAAGTACACCGAGGACATCAACGACAACGTCGAGTTCTTCGGGAAGATCAAGCCGCAGCTCGCGGGCGGCCAGGACACCGGCCGGGACCTCATCGTGCTCACCGACTGGCTGGCCGCCCGGCTCATCCGGCTCGGCTGGGCGCAGAAGCTCGACCCCTCGCACCTGCCGCACGCCTACGCCAACCTCTCGCCCCAGTTCCGCATGCCGGACTGGGACCCGGGCCGCGCCTACTCCTACCCCTGGACCGGCATCCCCACCGTCATCGCCTACAACGCCAAGGCGACCGGCGGCAAGAAGGTCGACTCGATCACCCAGCTGCTCGACGACCCGAGCCTCAAGGGCCGCGTCGGCTTCCTGTCCGAGATGCGCGACTCGATCGGAATGACCCTGCTCGACCTCGGCAAGGACCCGGGGAACTTCACCGACGCCGACTTCGACGCGGCGATCGGCCGGCTCCAGAAGGGCGTCGACAGCAAGCAGATCCGCCGGTTCACCGGCAACGACTACACCGGCGACCTGGTCAAGGGCGACCTCGCGGCCTGTGTCGCCTGGGGCGGCGACGTCACGCAGCTGCGCGCCGACAACCCGGACATCAAGTACGCGATCCCGGCGGCCGGTTACATGACGTCCACCGACAACCTGCTGGTCCCGGCGAAGGCCCGGCACCAGAGCAACGCGGAGAAGCTGATCGACTACTACTACGATCTGCCGGTGGCGGCCAAGCTCGCCGCGTTCATCAACTACCAGTGCCCGGTCGACGGGGTCCGCGACGACCTCGCCAAGATCGACCCGGCGCTCGCGCAGAACGAACTGATCCTGCCGGACCGGGCGATGACCGCGAAGTCCCACTCCTTCCGCTCGCTCAGCGAGGCCGAGGAGACGGCGTACGAGCAGAAGTTCTCCAAGCTCATCGGCGCGTAAGCGCTCCGCGGGGGTGGGTGTCCTTCAGGTGCGGGTCCGCTCTGGCCGGTCGCGCAGTTCCCCGCGCCCCTTCAGGGCGCTCGGCCTCAGCACCCTCAAAGGCGTCAGCCCCCTACTCCCCTTCCTCTCGACTCCCTGGGATCCCACCCATGACTGACAGCACCGCCGGCGGCGACGTTCGCCTCACCGGGATCAGCAAGACGTACGGCTCCTTCACCGCCGTCCATCCGCTCGAACTGACCGTGCCGCAGGGCTCGTTCTTCGCCCTGCTCGGCGCGTCCGGCTGCGGCAAGACCACCACGCTCCGCATGATCGCGGGCCTGGAGGAGCCGACCACCGGCACGGTCTTCCTCGGCGACAAGGACGTCACCGACCTGCCGCCGTACAAGCGGCCGGTGAACACCGTCTTCCAGTCGTACGCCCTCTTCCCGCACCTGAACGTCACGGAGAACATCGCCTTCGGCCTGCGCCGGCGGGGCATCAAGTCGGTGAAGAAGCAGGTCGACGACATGCTGGAGCTCGTCCAGCTCGGCGACTTCGCCCACCGCAAGCCGCACCAGCTCTCCGGCGGTCAGCAGCAGCGCGTCGCGGTAGCCCGCGCGCTCATCAACCACCCCCAGGTGCTGCTCCTGGACGAGCCGCTCGGCGCCCTCGACCTCAAGCTGCGCCGCCAGATGCAGCTTGAGCTCAAGCGCATCCAGACCGAGGTCGGCATCACCTTCATCCACGTCACCCACGACCAGGAGGAGGCCATGACGATGGCCGACACGGTCGCGGTGATGAACGGCGGCCGAGTCGAACAGCTCGGCGCACCGGCCGAGTTGTACGAGAACCCGCAGACCACGTTCGTCGCGAACTTCCTCGGCACCTCCAACCTCATCGAGGCCGAGGTCGCCGAGAAGAGCGGCGACGACATAGTGGTCACCGCGGGCGGCGCCAAGCTGAGGCTGCCCAGCGGGCGATGTTCGGCGCCCACCAGCAGCGGCGGCAAGCTCCTGGTCGGCGTGCGCCCCGAGAAGATCTCGCTCGCCCACCGCGACGACGAGGGCGCCGTCCCCGACGGCCGCAACCGCGTCACCGGCCGCATCGTGGACTCGTCCTTCATCGGCGTCTCCACCCAGTACCTCGTCGACTCCCCGGCGGGCCAGGGCCTTTCGGTGTACGAGCAGAACGTCGACAGGCGCGCGGGACTCCTTCCCGGCGCCGAGGTCGTCCTGCACTGGAACCCGGCGCACACCTTCGGCCTCGACGCGGCCCAGGCGATCGACGCGGGCGTGGAGAAGGTCGAGGACGCCGCGTGACCGCCCTGGCCGAAGCCCCGGCGGAGCTGCCGGTGCGCAAGACGTCCGCCCGCAAGCGGCTCGTGCCGTACTGGCTGCTGCTGCCCGGCATCCTGTGGCTGATCGTGTTCTTCGCGCTGCCCATGGTGTACCAGGCCTCAACGTCCGTGCAGACGGGGTCACTTGAGAAGGGCTTCCAGGTCACCTGGCACTTCCAGACGTACTGGGACGCCTTCAAGGAGTACTACCCGCAGTTCGTCCGCTCCCTGCTCTACGCGGGCACCGCGACCGTCCTGTGTCTGCTGCTCGGCTACCCGCTGGCCTATCTGATCGCGTTCAAGGCGGGCCGCTGGCGCAACCTCGTGCTCGTCCTGGTCATCGCGCCGTTCTTCACCAGCTTCCTGATCCGCACCCTGGCCTGGAAGACGATCCTGGCCGACGGCGGTCCGGTGGTGCACGCGCTCGGCTCGCTGCACGTCCTGGACGTCACCAACTGGCTGGGCTGGACCGAGGGCAACCGGGTCCTGGCCACGCCGATGGCGGTGGTGTGCGGACTCACGTACAACTTCCTGCCGTTCATGATCCTTCCGCTCTACACCTCCCTGGAGCGCATCGACTCCCGGCTGCATGAGGCGGCCGGCGACCTGTACGCGACACCTGCCACCACCTTCCGCAAGGTGACCTTCCCGCTGTCGATGCCCGGCGTCGTCTCCGGGACCCTGCTCACCTTCATCCCGGCGAGCGGCGACTACGTGAACGCCGAACTGCTCGGCTCCACCGACCAGAAGATGGTCGGCAACGTCATCCAGTCCCAGTTCCTGCGGGTCCTGGACTATCCGACGGCCGCCGCCCTCTCGTTCATCCTGATGGCGATCGTCCTGGTCATGGTCACCGTCTACATCCGCCGAGCCGGGACGGAGGACCTGGTCTGATGGCCCTTCTCAAGTGGCTGCGCCGCAATCTCGTGGTGATCGCGGGGCTCGCGACGCTCGCGTATCTCATCCTGCCCAACGTCGTCGTGATGGTGTTCTCGTTCAACAAGCCGAACGGGCGCTTCAACTACTCATGGACGCGGTTCTCGACCGACGCCTGGAAGGACCCGTGCGGGGTCGCCGACATGTGCGGCTCGCTCTCGCTGTCGCTCCAGATCGCCCTGTGGGCGACGATCGGCGCGACCGCGCTCGGCACGATGATCGCGTTCGCCCTGGTCCGCTACCGGTTCCGGGCGCGCGGCGCGATCAACTCGCTGATCTTTCTGCCGATGGCGATGCCCGAGGTCGTGATGGCCGCGTCCCTGCTCACGCTCTTCCTCAACATGGGCGCGAAGCTGGGGTTCTGGACGATCCTGATCGCCCACATCATGTTCTGCCTCAGCTTCGTCGTCACCGCCGTCAAGGCCCGCGTGATGTCCATGGACCCGCGCCTTGAGGAAGCCGCGCGCGACCTCTACGCGGGTCCCGCCCAGACGTTCCTGCGGGTGACGCTGCCGATCGCCTTGCCCGGCATCGCGGCGGGCGCGCTGCTCGCCTTCGCGCTCTCCTTCGACGACTTCATCATCACCAACTTCAACGCGGGCTCCACCGTGACCTTCCCCATGTTCGTGTGGGGCTCGGCGCAGCGTGGCACGCCCGTGCAGATCAACGTCATCGGTACGGCCATGTTCATCATCGCCGTAGTGGTGGTCGCTGCCGGACAATTCATTGCGAACCGGCGCAACAACAGCGCGAAAGCGTAACCCACGCAATTCTTGAGGGAGTTGAAATCATGGCCGTGACCCGAGCCATGAGCAGTGCGGCAACGAAATCTCTCGCGGGCGCCAAGCCCGTTCCCTTCTGGCTGGAGGACCCCGGCCGTCCCGAGGCGCTGCCCGCCCTGACCGGCGACGAGAAGTGCGACCTGCTCGTCGTCGGCGGCGGCTACAGCGGACTGTGGACCGCGCTCATCGCCAAGGAGCGCGAGCCCGGCCGCGACGTCGTGCTCATCGAGGGCAAGGAGATCGCCTGGGCCGCCTCCGGGCGCAACGGCGGCTTCTGCGCCGCCTCCCTCACCCACGGCCTCGGCAACGGGCTCGCCCGCTGGCCCGGGGAGCTCGCCACGCTCGAAGAGCTGGGCGCGGCCAACCTCGACGCCATCGAGGCGGCCGTCGCCCGCTACGCCATCGACTGCGACTTCGAGCGGACCGGCGAGATCGATGTCGCCACCGAGCCCCACCAGCTCGAAGAGCTTCACGAGATGTACGAGGAGGCGAGCAAGCTCGGCTTCGGCGGCCTCGAACTCCTCGACGAGGAGGGCCTGCGGGCCGAGGTCGACTCGCCCACCTTCCTCGGCGGGCTCTGGGACCGGCGCGGCGTCGCGATGCTCCACCCGGCCAAGCTCGCCTGGGGTCTCAAGCGCGTCTGCCTCGCTCTGGGCGTACGGATCTACGAGCACACCCCCGGCCTCTCGCTGGCCCGGGTCGGCACCGGCATGGGGGTGCGCACCCCGTACGGGAAGATCCGCGCCGAGCACGTCGCACTCGGCACCAACGTCTTCCCGTCGCTGGTCAAACGGCTGCGGCCGTTCACGGTGCCGGTGTACGACTACGCGCTGATGACCGAGCCGCTGAACGCCGCCCAGCTCGCCTCGATCGGCTGGCACCGGCGCCAGGGGCTCGGCGACTCGGCCAACCAGTTCCACTACTTCCGGCTGTCCGCCGACAACCGCATCCTGTGGGGCGGCTACGACGCGATCTACCCGTACGGCGGGAAGGTGCGGACCGAGTACGACGACCGGCCCGAGACCTACGCCAAGCTGGCCGAGCAGTTCTTCCACTGCTTCCCGCAACTGGAGGGGCTGAGCTTCAGTCATGCCTGGGGCGGGGCGATCGACACCTGCTCGCGGTTCTCGGCGTTCTTCGGCACCGCCCACGCGGGACGGGTCGCGTACGCCGCCGGGTACACCGGGCTCGGGGTGGGCGCGAGCCGCTTCGGCGCCGATGTGATGCTCGACCTCCTGGCGGGGGAGCACACCGAGCGCACCGAACTGGAGATGGTGCGCACCAAGCCGCTGCCCTTCCCGCCCGAACCGGTCGCCTGGGCGGGCATCGGCCTCACCAAGTGGTCGCTCGCCCGCGCCGACGAGAGGGGCGGGCGGCGCAATCTGTGGCTCAAGGCCATGGACCGGGTCGGACTCGGCTTCGACAGCTGACCCGTTGATGGCTTGATCATCGAGTGCGCCCCCGGTCACGCCGGGGGCGCACTCCTTTTGATCATGGAGTGCTCCCGTTCACCACCGATAACCGGCCGAAGTGGCGTCATAGTCCGGCCCCGCCCCCCTCTCCCTCGTGCACGCACTGACCGTGCCCTGCGGAGTGGGCTGGGATGGGAGGAAGGGCAATGGCTGCCTCGGGGTCGAAGGCCGCGGTGGAATGGCTGGCGTCGGTGGCGCCGGATCCCGACGCCTGCCGGTGGGAATGGGAGCGAAACCCCCTGGGGGTCGCTCTCCTTCCGGCCGGCAGGGGCTGGGACGTACTGATCCTGCCGGGCGAGCTCGGGCGGGGCACGCTCGACGTGCTGACCCGGCTCGTGGACCGGCCGGGTCCGGTGCTCGCCGACTCCGGCGACGAGCGCGTCGGCTTCTTCGTGCCGCCCGGGACCGCCACGCGGTGGCTCGGCACGGGGGTGCGCGGCGCGGGCCGCGGCACCTGGATCGTGGTGCCGCACCCCGGCCGCGCGACCGGCGGGGTGCGCTGGGCGGTGCTGCCGGACGGCTCGGGCACCCTCACCGACCCGGCCCTGCTGGAGCTGGCGATGCACGAAGCGGCGGCCGGTATGGCACGGGAGCGGAGCAAGCCGGATCACCCGCCGCACCTGAATCTGCCGGAGAAGCCGCACAACGAGGATTGAGGGTCCATCAACGGGGACCGTTTCAAGGGCGGGGAGTTCTCGAAGAACTTCGACGCATAACCGTGGAGCTGACCACCAGGAGCGCCCCGCACAGGCACCAACTGGCCATCACGTCCAGCGGCCAGTGGTAGCCGCGCAGAACCAGGCCGATGCTCGTCGCCGCCGTCAGCGCGCCCGCGGCGGCGGACAGCGGCCACCTGCGGCGCACGTGCGGGGCGAGCAGCAGGGCCGCGCCGCAGTACGCCACCATCGCGGTCGCGGTGTGGCCCGACGGGTAGTAGCCGGTGGCGGCCTCCAGTGGACCCGGCCGGGCGATCCAGTCCTTCAGCGGCACCACAAGGAGCGGCACGAGGGCCATCGTCAGTGCGGCGATCAGCGCCTGGCGACGGCTGCCGCGCCACGCGGCGTAGCCGATGGCCAGGGCGAGGACGGGCAGCGCGACCGGCATGCTGCCGAGGTCGGAGAGGAACTGGCTCAGTGCTGCGGGGCCGTGGCCGGTGAGCGTGCGGTCGAGGCGCTCGTCGAGACGGCGCAGCGGGCCGCCGGACGCGACCTGCCAGGTGATGACCGCGAACACGCAGAGCAGCGTGGCGAAGAGGAAAGCCGGCGGTCCCGGAACAGGGGGGGTGGTTCCGGGGCCGCCGCCTTGACCGGCGAACCGCGCGCCCCGGGGGGTATGGGGCGGACGGCCATCCGATCGGTGAGGAGTTCCGGAGCCGGAGGCTCCAGTGGTGTGCGCGAGGGCACGACCAGGGCAAGGCTGGGGATGCTCGGCCCTGGAGTCGCCCGCAGTCCCCTGCGGACGAGGTGTTTCTCTCATCTGCAGAAACCGTACGGCAGACAGTGGGGGGACCGACAGCGGGAACTCCATCCCGCCATCGCCCCCCCACACCTTCTTCACAGTCACAGTTCGCTACGGAGCGTCACACGCCGGTGAAGGCCTGCTCGATGATGTCCAGGCCCTCGTTCAGGAGGTCCTCGCCGATGACCAGCGGCGGCAGGAAGCGCAGCACGTTGCCGTAGGTACCGCAGGTGAGGACGAGCAGCCCCTCCGCGTGGCAGGCCTTGGCGAGCGCCGCGGCGGCCTCCGGGTTGGGGGTCTTGGACGCGCGGTCCTTGACCAGCTCGATGGCGATCATGGCGCCGCGGCCGCGGATGTCGCCGACGATGTCGTACTTCTCGGCCATCGTCGCCAGGCGGCCCTTCATGACCTCCTCGATGCGCTTGGCCTTGCCGTTGAGGTCGAGCTCCTTCATCGTCTCGATCGCGCCGAGCGCGGCGGCGCAGGCCACCGGGTTGCCGCCGTAGGTGCCGCCGAGGCCGCCCGCGTGCGCGGAGTCCATGATCTCGGCGCGGCCCGTCACGGCGGCGAGCGGCATGCCGCCCGCGATGCCCTTGGCGGTGGTGATCAGGTCCGGGACGATGCCCTCGTCCTCGCAGGCGAACCACTGACCGGTGCGGCAGAAGCCGGACTGGATCTCGTCGGCGACGAAGACGATGCCGTTGTCCTTGGCGAACTGGCTGATCGCGGGCAGGAAGCCCTTGGCCGGCTCGATGAAGCCGCCCTCGCCGAGCACCGGCTCGATGATGATCGCGGCGACGTTGTCCGCGCCGATCTGCTTGTTGATCATGTCGATGGCCTGCGCGGACGCCTCGGCGCCGGCGTTCTCCGGGCCGGTCAGCCAGCGGTAGCCGTAGGCGACCGGCACCCGGTAGACCTCGGGCGCGAACGGGCCGAAGCCGTTCTTGTACGGCATGTTCTTGGCGGTCAGCGCCATCGTCAGGTTGGTGCGGCCGTGGTAGCCGTGGTCGAAGACGACGACGGCCTGGCGCTTGGTGTACGCACGGGCGATCTTGACGGCGTTCTCGACGGCCTCGGCGCCCGAGTTGAACAGCGCGGACTTCTTGGCGTGGTCGCCCGGGGTCAGCTCGGCGAGCTGCTCGGCGACGGCGACGTAGCCCTCGTACGGCGTCACCATGAAGCAGGTGTGGGTGAAGTCGGCGAGCTGGGCGGTCGCGCGGCGCACCACGGCCTCGGCGGAGGCGCCGACCGACGTCACGGCGATGCCGGAACCGAAGTCGATCAGGCGGTTGCCGTCGACGTCCTCGATGATGCCGCCGCCCGCGCGCGCGGTGAACACCGGCAGCGTGGAGCCCACACCGGCGGCGACCGCCGCCAGACGGCGGGCCTGCAGCTCCTGCGACTTCGGTCCGGGGATCGCGGTGACGACGCGGCGCTCCTGCGGGATGGCGCTCATGCGGGGCTCCTGGGGTTTTCCTGGGGGATTTCGGACGCTTCCTTGGCTTTCTTGGCAGGCTAGGGCGCGCGGGCGGGGTGTGGCATGCGCCGTTCGGTAGTGGTGGGGGTGTGTCCCTTGTCCTCGGCGGACAGTTGTCCCGGGCACCGCCGCGCGCTCCGGTGCCGCGCGGTACCGGTGAACCGCCGCGCGCTGCCACTAGATTGGCGTTCGCACCGCTCAGTACGGACCCGGCTGGTCAGGGGGGCAAGGGGTCGATGGACACCGAAGGCACGCACGACGCACGCGGCACCCGATCGGGGGCGGTCCCGCGCCCGGCAGGGCCGCCGCCGCGCCCGGCGCTCCCGCCCCGGCCCGTCGAGGCGCCGGCGGCGGGCCCCGCCCTCGGCGACTGGCTGCGCACCCCGCGCGCCCCCGCCGAACCGGGCCTGTGGCGCTACGGCCACAAGCCGCGCCCGGACGCCGACCCGGACCGGGTGCCGGACCGGGCGCTGCTCGTCGGCGCGCTCGTGGCGCTGCTCGCCGCCACCCTCGTCTGGTCGCTGTGGACCAACGGCTACATCCCGCACAGCAGGGTGCTGCTCGAACTGTTCACGCCCACCGGCTGGTGGACATACCCGCGGCCGCCCGCCGCGCTGACCGCCATCGAGGTCTACAACAGCCTCTTCGCCGCCCTGCTGATCTACGTCTTCGGCCGGATGGGCAACTGGCTGGAGGTGTTCCGGCGGTACGCCGTGGACTGCCCGCAGCCCGAGCGGACCCTGCGCACCGGCCTCGCGGGGGCGGTCGCGGTCTGGCTGGTGATCGGGACCAGCCTGTTCCCGTTCTTCTTCACCGTCTGGAGCCTGTTCCCGCTCTCGTGGACCACCGGCAACGGCGACCGGGCGGTGGCCACGTTCGTCAACTACGCCCTGTACGTCCTGGTCGGCGGCGCGGTCCTGTGGCCCTTCGCCAGAGCCGGGGGCTGGCTGGAGTACGTACGCGGCCGCGCCCGCGGCCACCGGCCCGACGCCCCGCCGCAGGCCGCGCCCTTCGCGCCCGCGGCACCCTCCCCGGCCGACTGGCCCCAGCTGCGCGCCGCCGGCCAGGACGTCGCCGCCGACCGGCTCGTGGCCGAGGAGCGGGCCGGGCGGATGAACGACGTCGACTGTGTGCGCATCCGGCGTGCCTGGGCGACCGTGAAGGCCGACCCCTCCCGGCTCGGAGCGTTCACCGAAGCGGTCGCCGGGCAGGGCGCGCGGGCCTGTCTGCACCCCTCGGGCGAACGCGATCTGCCCGCCCGCGCGGCCACCCACGACCTGCTCACCTCGCAGGTCCGCATCGGCCGCTACCCCGACGCCGAACGCACCCCGCCCGGCCGCAGGGGCGCGGGCGCCGCGATCGACCCGGCCGCGCTCGGCTGCTCGCTGCTCGCGGTCGGTCCTTTCGGCTCCGGCAAGACCCGGCACCTGGTGCGCCCCGTGGTCGAGTCGCTCGCGCTCCAGGCCCTCGCCGGAAAGGCCGCCGTGGTCGCGGTGTGCGCGGCGGGCACCCCGCTCGGGGCCGACGAGGGCTACGACGTGGTGATCAAGCCCGGCGATCCCGCGTCGGCGTACGACCTCGACCTGTACGGCGCCGCCGCCGACCCCGACGAGGCCGCGGCCCTGCTGGCCGAGGCCCTCGCCGGCGACCTGTCCGAGGTCGACTCGCGGCGGGCCGCCACCGCCCTGGCCCAGCTGCTCGGCCCCTACCGCGCTGCCCACGGACGCTTCCCCTCCGTGCCCGTGCTGCGCGAGCTGCTGGACGGGTCACCCGGCGCCATCGAGGAGCTGCGGGCCCGCCTCGACTCCGAGGGACACCGCGCCTACCATCGCGAACTCGACGCCCGCGCACGGCAGTTGGGCACCCCGGGCGATCCCGGACTCGCCCTCGCGGCCCGCGTCGCGGTGCTCGACCGCCCGGCCTTCGAGGGGTTCTTCGACACCACCGGCGAGACCCGCCCCTTCGCGCTGCGCTCCCTCGAACACCCGCTGCGGGTCCGCGTCGACCTGCCCGAACGCTCCCACCCCGAGGCCGCGCGCCTGCTCACCCGGCTCGTCCTCGCCCAGTTCACCGCCGGTGCGGCCGCCCGCAGGGACCGCTCGCTCTTCGCCTTCCTGGCCGTGGACGATGCCACCCACGCCGTCACCGCCGAGTCGGTACGGGCCCTCCAGCGGCTGCGGAACTGCAACGCCGGAGTGCTGCTCACGCTGCGCGCGCTCGGTGACGTACCGGAACAGCTGCACACCTCGCTGCTCGGTTCGGTCGGCTGCCACATGACGTTCTGCGGGGTCACCACCTGGGACGGGCGGCTCTTCTCGCAGGCCTGGGGCACCGAGTGGGTGGAGACCACCGAGGTCGCCAAGCACACCGTCTTCGCCGACCAGCCGCTCACCCGCGCGGTCCACGCACTGCGCAAACTCGTCACCGGCAAGGCCGTCACCACGGACGCGGTCACCGTGCGCAAGGTCGAGCGGGAACGCTGGTCCGCCTCGGAACTCGCCCATCAGGTGCCCGCAGGGCACGCCGTGCTCTCCCTGACGACCGTCAAGGGCGAGCACGCGCCGCCGCTCCTGGTGGACCTGCGTGGCTGAGAGCGGGTCCCGCGCGGGCGAAGGGCTCCGCGGGACCTGGCCGAGCTGGCAAAATGGGAGTGCTCCGTTCATACGGGACGTAGCAATCCCCTGCCGAAGGTAAACCGGTCCCATGCCGCCCACGCTCGCCTCGCTCGTCCAGCACTCGGCGCTGAAACTCACCGTGCGCGCGGGTGAGGACCAGCTGGACCGCCCGGTGCGCTGGGCCCACGTCAGCGAACTGGCCGACCCCGTCCCGTACATGGAGGGCGGCGAACTGCTGCTCATCACCGCCATGACGCTGGACGCCGAGGACCCCGACACCATGCGCCGCTATGTGCGCAGGCTGGCCAAGGCGGGGGTGGTCGGGCTCGGCTTCGCGGTGGGCGTGAACTACGACTCGGTACCGGACGCGCTGCTCGCGGCGGCCCGCGACGAGGGTTTCCCGCTGCTCGAAGTCCCGCGGCGCACGCCGTTCCTGGCCATCTCCAAGGCCGTCTCGGCAGCCATTTCGGCCGACCAGTACCGCGCGGTCACCGCCGGGTTCGAGGCCCAGCGCGAGCTGACCCGGGCGGCGCTCTCCGAAGGACCGGCCGACCTCATCGCCCGGCTCGCCGCGCACGTCGACGGCTGGGCCGCGCTGTACGACGCCTCCGGCGCGGTCGTCGCCGCCGCCCCCGAATGGGCCGCCCGCCGGGCCGCCCGGCTCACCGCGGACGTCGCCCGGCTGCGCGAACGCGCCACCCCCTCCAGCGCGGTGGTCGGCGGCGCCGACGAGGCGTCCGGCGACCGTGTGGAGCTCCAGTGGCTCGGCACCGGACGCCGCATGCGCGGCGCGCTCGCCGTCGGGACGGGCGCGCCGCTCGGCACCGCCGAGCGCTACGCCGTCCACTCCGCGGTCGCCCTGCTCACCCTCACCACCGAACGCTCCCGCGCCCTCCAGGCCGCCGAGCAGCGCCTGGGCGCCGCGATCCTGCGGATGCTGCTCTCCAGCCAGCAGGACCACGCCCGCGCGGTCGCCGGTGACCTGTACGGCGGGCTGCTCGACGCACCGTTCCGCCTGGTCATCGCCGAGGTCGCGGGCGAGGGCGACGGCGGGCTCGCGGTGCTCGCCGAGACCATGGAGTCGGCCGCGTCCCGCGCGGGCGAGGCGGTCCTCGCGGTGCCGGAGGCCGGGCGGCTCGTCGTCCTCGCGGCCGACGGCGGTGAGGCGGTCGCGGCCTGCCTGGCCCACGAGTGCGCCGAGGGCGAGGAACTCGTCATCGGGCTCTCCGCCCCGGCCGGTCCGATCGCCGCGGCCTCCGCCTACAAGCAGGCCGAGCAGGCGCTGTCGGTCGCCCGGCGGCGCGGCAAGCCGCTCGTCGAGCACGAGGACCTGGTGGCGGGATCCGTGCTGCCGCTGCTCGCCGACGACGCGGTGCGGGCCTTCGCGGACGGGATGCTGCGCGCGCTGTACGAGCACGACGCCACGGGGCGGGGGGATCTGGTGGCCTCGCTGCGGGCCTGGCTCTCGCGGCACGGGCAGTGGGACGCGGCGGCGGCGGACCTGGGGGTGCACCGGCACACGCTGCGCTACCGGATACGCCGGGTGGAGGAGATCCTGGGCCGCTCCCTGGACGACCCGGACGTCCGCATGGAGCTGTGGCTGGCCCTGAAGGCGACGTCGGCCCCGGACGGATGACAAAGCGGCGTGCCGCGGGGCTGAACCACTCCACCCCGGACAAACACACACCGCGCCGCCCCCGCCTACCGTGAGGGCATGACTTCTACCCACGCCTTCTGGCTCGCCGGCCGCGAGGCCACCGGCGACGACAGCTTCGACGTCACTTCGCCCTGGGACGGCCGCCTCGTCGGCACGGTCTCGGTCCCGACCGACACCCAGGTCGAGGAGGCGGTGGCCGCTGCCCACGCCGTCGTGGAGGAGTTCGCGGCGACCCCCGCACACGTACGCGCCGCCGCCCTCGACCACGTGTCCAAGCGGCTCACCGAGCGCACCGAGGAGATCGCCCAGCTGATCTCCGCCGAGAACGGCAAGCCGATCAAGTGGGCCCGCGGTGAGGTCGGCCGCGCGGTGTCCGTCTTCCGCTTCGCCGCCGAGGAGGCCCGGCGCTTCAACGGCGGCGAGGCCCAGCGCCTGGACACCGACGGCGGCGGCGTGGGCCGCCTCGCCCTGACCCGCCGCTTCCCCAAGGGCGTCGTGCTCGGCATCGCACCGTTCAACTTCCCGCTGAACCTGTGCGCCCACAAGGTCGCCCCGGCCATCGCGGTGGGCGCCCCCATCATCCTCAAGCCGGCCCCGGCCACCCCGCTCTCGGGCCTGATCCTCGGCGAGCTGCTCGCCGAGACCGAGCTGCCCGCCGGCTCGTGGAGCGTCCTGCCGGTCGCCAACGACAAGATGCCGGCCCTGGTGCAGGACGACCGCCTCCCGGTCATCTCCTTCACCGGCTCCGACAAGGTCGGTTACGCGATCATGGACTCGGTGCCGCGCAAGCACTGCACCCTGGAACTCGGCGGCAACGGCGCGGCCGTCGTTCTCGGCGACTGGGCCTCGGAGCAGGACCTGGACTGGGCGGCGACCCGCATCGCCACCTTCTCCAACTACCAGGGCGGCCAGTCCTGCATCTCCGTACAGCGCGTCATCGCGGACGCCGCCGTGTACGACCGGCTGCTCCCGAAGGTCGTCGCCGCCGTCGAGGCGCAGGTCACCGGTGACCCGTCCGACTCCGCCACCGACGTCGGCCCGCTGGTCAGCGAGGACGCCGCCAAGCGCGTCGAGTCCTGGGTCGACGAGGCCGTACAGGCGGGTGCCAAGCTGCTCACCGGCGGCAAGCGCGACGGCGCCGCCTACGCGCCCACCGTGCTCACCGAGCTGCCCGCCGACACCACCCTCGCCTGCGAGGAGGTCTTCGGACCGGTCCTGACCGTGCAGAAGGTGGACGGCGAGGCCGAGGCGTTCGCCGCGGTCAACTCCTCCAAGTACGGCCTCCAGGCAGGGGTGTTCACGCACGACGTGCAGACCGCCTTCCGCGCCCACCGGGCCCTGGAGGTCGGCGGCGTGATCATCGGCGACGTCCCGTCCTACCGCGCCGACCAGATGCCGTACGGCGGTGCCAAGGCCTCCGGCGTCGGCCGCGAGGGCGTCCGCTACGCCATGGACGACTACACCTACGAGCGCGTCCTCGTCCTGACGGGCCTCGCGCTGTAACCGACGGCGCGACGAGAGCGGCGGCCGGAACCCACTGTGCGGGGGTTCCGGCCGCCGTCGTACGCCGGGTGCCCGCGAGGGGTGGTCCAAGTGCCGGGAATCGGGTACATACGGACGGGTAGCACCACTCGGTAACGGGCAGCCGCCCGCAGCCATCAGCCCGCGGCGAGGAGAACCCCTCATGACCGCACCACAGCACACCGTCAAGGTCTCCGAGCGCGAGGCCCGCCAGGTCGCCGAGGCCGCCCGCGAGCAGGACTGGCGCAAGCCCAGCTTCGCGAAGGAACTCTTCCTCGGACGCCTGCGCCTCGACCTGATCCACCCCCATCCCCAGCCCGCCCCCGACGACGTGGCGCGCGGCGAGGCCTTCCTCGCCAAGATGCGCGACTTCTGCGAGAACCGGGTCGACGGCCGCCTCATCGAGCGCGAGTCGCGGATCCCCGACGAGGTGGTGAACGGGCTCAAGGAGCTCGGCGCCTTCGGGATGAAGATCGACACGAAGTACGGCGGCCAGGGGCTGACCCAGGTCTACTACAACAGGGCGCTCACGCTGGCCGGCTCGGCGAGCCCGGCCATAGGGGCGCTGCTCTCCGCGCACCAGTCGATCGGCGTACCGCAGCCGCTGAAACTGTTCGGCACCCAGGAGCAGAAGGACACCTTCCTGCCGCGCTGCGCCCGTACCGACATCTCGGCCTTCCTGCTCACCGAGCCCGACGTGGGCTCCGACCCGGCGCGGCTGGCGACCTCGGCGGTGCCCGACGGCGACGACTACGTCCTGGACGGGGTCAAGCTGTGGACCACCAACGGCGTCGTCGCGGACCTGCTCGTCGTGATGGCCCGGGTACCGAAGTCCGAGGGCCACAAGGGCGGCATCACGGCCTTCGTGGTCGAGACGGCGTCGCCGGGCGTCACGGTCGAGAACCGCAACGCCTTCATGGGCCTGCGCGGGATCGAGAACGGCGTCACGCGCTTCCACCAGGTCCGCGTTCCGGCCGCCAACAGGATCGGCCCCGAGGGCTCCGGCCTCAAGATCGCGCTGACCACGCTGAACACCGGCCGGCTCTCGCTGCCCGCGATGTGCGTGGGCAGCGGCAAGTGGTGCCTGAAGATCGCCCGTGAATGGTCGGGCGTACGCGAGCAGTGGGGCCGGCCGGTCGCCCGGCACGAGGCGGTCGGCGCGAAGATCTCCTTCATCGCCGCGACCACCTTCGCCCTCGAAGCCATGACGGACCTCTCCTCGCAGATGGCGGACGAGAGCCGCAACGACATCCGCATCGAGGCGGCCCTCGCCAAGCTGTACGGCTCCGAGATGGGCTGGCTGATGGCGGACGAACTGGTCCAGATCCGCGGCGGCCGCGGCTTCGAGACCGCCGACTCGCTGGCCGCCCGTGGAGAGCGCGCCGTCCCCGCCGAGCAGATGCTCCGCGACATGCGGATCAACCGGATCTTCGAGGGCTCCACGGAGATCATGCACCTGCTGATCGCCCGGGAGGCGGTCGACGCCCACCTGTCGGTGGCGGGCGACCTCATCGACCCCGAGAAGTCCCTCCAGGACAAGGCGAAGGCGGGTGCCAACGCGGCCGGGTTCTACGCCAAGTGGCTGCCCAAGCTGGTCACGGGTCCCGGTCAACTCCCGCGCTCGTACGCCGAGTTCGGGCCGCTCGCCCAGCATCTTCGGTACGCCGAGCGCGCCGCGCGCAAGCTCGCCCGCTCGACGTTCTACGCGATGTCGCGCTGGCAGGGCCGGATGGAGACCAAGCAGGGCTTCCTGGGCAGGATCGTGGACATCGGGGCCGAACTGTTCGCGATGAGCGCGGCCTGTGTGCGGGCCGAGCACCTGCGCACCACCGGCGACCACGGGCGCGAGGCGGTCCAACTGGCCGACACGTTCTGCCGCCAGTCCCGCATCCGCGTCGAAGAACTCTTCACCCGGCTGTGGAGCAACACCGACGACCTCGACCGCAAGATCGTCGAGGGGGTGCTCGACGGTGCCTACACCTGGCTGGAGGAGGGCGTCATCGACCCCTCCGACGACGGCCCCTGGATCGCGGACGCGACCCCGGGCCCGGCCAAGCGCGACAACGTCCACCGGCCAATCCGCTGATTTCGTAGGGCAGTTGGGGTACCGGAGCGGCCGAGGTCCGCTCCGGTGCGCGGTCGGTGACCGGGACAACCAGCCCTGCGACGCGCTCTTCGAGACCGTCGATCCATACCTGGCCCGGCTCGGCGAGGCCCGGCTCGGACAGCGGTTGTGGCGGGCCCGCAGCACTCGTTGCGGGCCCATTGCCAGGAGCGCTGTCCGGGCGCACAGCGGATGCGGCAACAATGGGGGGCATGAGCGACAGCCCAGCCCCCCTCGCCGACCCCCATATCGCCTTCGATCCGGCCGAAGGCCGACGCGATGTGGTCGTCCTCGGATCCACCGGGTCCATCGGTACCCAGGCCATCGACCTGGTCCTGCGCAACCCCGACCGCTTCCGTGTGACCGCGCTGTCCGCGGCCGGCGGCCGGGTCGGGCTGCTGGCCGAGCAGGCCCGCCAGCTGAAGGTGCGTACGGTCGCGGTCGCCCGCGAGGACGCCGTGCCCGCGCTGCGCGAGGCACTCGCCGCACAGTACGGCGGCGAGCCGCTGCCCGAGATCCTCGCGGGCCCCGACGCCGCCACCGAACTGGCCGCGACGCCTTGCCACACCGTGCTCAACGGGATCACCGGCTCGATCGGGCTCGCCCCGACGCTCGCCGCCCTGCGGGCCGGGCGCACGCTCGCGCTTGCCAACAAGGAGTCGCTGATCGTCGGCGGCCCGCTCGTGAAGGCCGTCGCCAAGCCCGGCCAGATCATCCCGGTCGACTCCGAGCACGCCGCCCTGTTCCAGGCGCTGGCCGCCGGCAAGCGGGCCGATGTGCGCAAGCTCGTCGTGACCGCCTCCGGCGGGCCCTTCCGGGGGCGTACCAGGAGCGAGCTCGCGGACGTCACCCCGGCCGACGCGCTCGCCCACCCCACCTGGGCGATGGGCCCCGTCATCACCGTCAACTCGGCGACCCTGGTCAACAAGGGCCTGGAGGTGATCGAGGCCCACCTGCTGTACGACATCCCCTTCGAGCGGATCGAGGTCGTCGTCCACCCCCAGTCCTACGTCCACTCCATGGTCGAGTTCACCGACGGCTCCACGCTGGCCCAGGCAACCCCGCCCGACATGCGCGGACCGATCGCCATCGGCCTCGGCTGGCCCGAGCGGGTCCCGAACGCGGCGCCCGCCTTCGACTGGTCCAAGGCCTCGACCTGGGAGTTCTTCCCGCTCGACAACGAGGCCTTCCCCTCGGTGGGACTCGCCCGGCACGTCGGGGAACTGGGCGGGACGGCTCCGGCGGTGTTCAATGCCGCGAACGAGGAGTGCGTGGACGCGTTCCTGGCCGGTCGGCTGCCGTTCAGCGGCATCATGGAAACCGTCACCGACGTGGTGACGGAGCACGGCAGGCCCGCCTCGGGAACCTCCCTCACGGTCTCGGACGTCCTTGAAGCGGAGACCTGGGCACGTTCCCGGGCCCGGGAACTCGCCGTGAAGGCAACAGCGGAGGCACGCGCATGACGATCCTGTTGACGGTCCTCGGCATAGCGCTGTTCGCCGTCGGGCTGCTCATCTCCATCGCCTGGCACGAGCTCGGCCACCTCTCCACGGCCAAGCTCTTCGGCATCCGCGTACCCCAGTACATGGTCGGCTTCGGCCCCACCATCTGGTCGCGCAAGAAGGGCGATACCGAGTACGGGATCAAGGCGATTCCGGCCGGCGGCTACATCCGCATGATCGGCATGTTCCCGCCCGGCGAGGACGGTCGCATCCAGGCGCGCTCCAGCTCGCCCTTCCGCAGCATGATCGAGGACGCCAGGGCGGCGGCCTTCGAAGAGCTCCAGCCGGGTGACGAGGACCGCCTCTTCTACACGCGCAAGCCGTGGAAGCGCGTCATCGTCATGTTCGCGGGTCCGTTCATGAACCTGGTGCTCGCGGTCGCGATCTTCCTCGCCGTCCTCATGGGCTTCGGCACCGCGACCCAGACCACCGAGGTCGCCGGCGTCCAGAAGTGCGTGATCGCGCAGAGCGAGAAGCGCGAGACCTGCAAGGCGGGCGACGCCGTGTCGCCCGCCGAAGCCGCCGGGATGAAGACCGGTGACAAGATCGTCGCCTTCGACGGCAAGCCCGTGAAGAACTGGTCCGACCTCTCGGACCGGATCCGCGAGACCATCGGCCCGGCCACGGTCACCGTGGAGCGCGGCGGTCAGCAGGTCGTCCTGCACCCCACGCTCGCCAAGAACATGGTGGCCAAGAAGGGCTCCGACGGCCAGGCAGTCCCGGACCAGTACGTTCCGGCCGGCTACCTCGGCTTCGCCGCCAAGACCGAGATCCAGCCGCTCGGCTTCGGCGAGTCCGTCAACCGCATGGGCGACATGGTGGACAACGGCGTGCACTCGATCATCGCGCTGCCGGGCAAGATCCCCGACCTGTGGAACGCGGCCTTCGACGGCGGCGAGCGCAAGGCCGACTCCCCGGTGGGCGTGGTCGGCGCGGCCCGCATCAGCGGCGAGGTGCTCAACCTGGACGCCCCGACGCCGAACATCATCGCCACGTTCCTGTTCCTGCTGGCCGGCTTCAACCTCTCGCTGTTCCTCTTCAACATGCTCCCGCTGCTCCCGCTGGACGGCGGCCACATCGCCGGAGCCCTGTGGGAGTCGCTGCGCCGCAACGTCGCCCGCGTGCTCAAGCGGCCCGACCCGGGCCCGTTCGACGTGGCGAAGCTGATGCCGGTCGCGTACGTGGTGGCCGGAATCTTCATCTGCTTCACGCTGCTGGTGCTGGTGGCCGACGTGGTGAATCCGGTGAAGATCACCTGACGGACACGGGGGACAGCTGCGCCGTACGCGGACGGCGTGCGCGGTCTCCTTCGGGCGAGGGGGCGGCTCGGGCGCACAGCGTGCCCGTGCCGCCCCTTAGCGTGAACTGTCGAGGCACCGTGTGCCCGGGGCGCTCGCGGTGACGTAACCTCGAAGGCTGGAGCCCGCCGATCTCGGGACCTTGATCCACACCTTGGGGTTGCACAGCAGATGACTGCGATTTCACTGGGAATGCCGTCCGTACCGACCAAGCTGGCCGAGCGTCGCAAGAGCCGCCAGATCCAGGTCGGTTCCGTGGCGGTCGGCGGGGACGCACCCGTCTCGGTGCAGTCCATGACGACGACGCGTACCTCGGACATCGGGGCGACGCTGCAACAGATCGCGGAGCTGACGGCGTCGGGCTGCCAGATCGTCCGGGTCGCCTGCCCGACGCAGGACGACGCGGACGCGCTCGCGACGATCGCGCGGAAGTCGCAGATCCCGGTGATCGCCGACATCCACTTCCAGCCGAAGTACGTCTTCGCGGCGATCGATGCCGGGTGTGCCGCGGTGCGGGTGAACCCGGGCAACATCAAGCAGTTCGACGACAAGGTCAAGGAGATCGCGCTCGCCGCGAAGGACGCCGGGACGCCGATCCGGATCGGCGTGAACGCGGGCTCGCTGGACGCGCGGCTGCTGAAGAAGTACGGGAAGGCGACGCCCGAGGCGCTGGTGGAGTCCGCGCTGTGGGAGGCCTCCCTCTTCGAGGAGCACGGCTTCCGGGACATCAAGATCTCGGTGAAGCACAACGACCCGGTGGTCATGGTGAATGCCTACCGGCAGCTCGCGGCGCAGTGTGACTACCCGCTGCACCTGGGCGTGACGGAGGCCGGTCCGGCGTTCCAGGGGACGATCAAGTCGGCGGTGGCGTTCGGCGCGCTGCTGGCCGAGGGCATCGGCGACACGATCCGGGTCTCGCTCTCGGCTCCTCCGGCGGAGGAGATCAAGGTCGGTATCCAGATCCTGGAGTCGCTGAACCTGCGCCAGCGCCGCCTGGAGATCGTGTCGTGCCCGTCGTGCGGTCGTGCCCAGGTGGACGTGTACAAGCTGGCCGAGGAGGTCACGGCGGGGCTTGAGGGCATGGAGGTCCCGCTGAGGGTCGCGGTCATGGGCTGTGTGGTGAACGGTCCGGGCGAGGCGCGTGAGGCGGATCTGGGTGTGGCCTCGGGCAACGGCAAGGGCCAGATCTTCGTGAAGGGCGAGGTCATCAAGACCGTGCCGGAGTCGAAGATCGTGGAGACGCTGATCGACGAGGCGATGAAGATCGCCGAGCAGATGGAGAAGGACGGCATCGCCTCGGGCGAGCCGCAGGTGTCGGTGGCGGGCTGACGCCTTCCCCACCCCGCACCTTCCCAACCGGGGGCACCACCCCCGGGCCCGCGCCCCCGCGAAGCCCCGGGCGGCGGAGCCTTGGTGGTGCGGGGTATGGGGGCGCCGCCCCCGGGGTGGCAGGTACAGTGCGGAGATCAGCAGACCGTACCGTGAGGCCCCCTCGTGTTGACGCAGACCACCACCCGGGTCCTCGAACCCGGCGACCTCGGCGCGGCGCTCGCCATCCTGGAGAGCGACCCGGTCGCCAACGCCTTCGTGACCTCCCGCGTGCAGATCGCCGGCCTCGACCCCTGGCGCCTGGGCGGCGAGATGTGGGGCTGGTACGCCGACGGACGGCTCCGCTCGCTCTGCTACTCCGGTGCCAACCTCGTACCGATCTGCGCGACCCCCGAGGCGGTACGTTCCTTCGCCGACCGCGCCCGCCGCACCGGCCGCCGCTGCTCCTCGATCGTCGGCCCCGCCGAATCCACCGCCCAGCTGTGGCGCCTGCTCGAACCGCACTGGGGACCGGCCCGCGACGTACGCCCGCACCAGCCGCTCATGGTCACCGAGCGGATGCCGGACGACATCGAGCCCGACCCGTACGTCCGCCGGATCCGCAAGGACGAGATGGACGCGATCATGCCGGCCTGCGTCGCCATGTTCACCGAGGAGGTCGGCGTCTCCCCGCTCGCGGGCGACGGCGGTCTGCTCTACCAGGCCCGCGTCGCCGAACTCGTGGGATCCGGGCGCTCGTTCGCCCGCATCGAGGACGGCAAGGTCGTCTTCAAGGCCGAGATCGGCGCCGCCACCACCCAGGCCTGCCAGATCCAGGGCGTCTGGGTCGCCCCCGAACACCGCGGCAGGGGCCTGTCCGCCACCGGTATGGCGGCCGTCCTGCGCTACGCCCTCGCCGACGTCGCCCCCGTCGTGAGCCTGTACGTCAACGACTTCAACGCTCCCGCACGAGCCTGCTACCGGCGGGTCGGATTCCGTGAGACCGGGGCGTTCATGAGCGTGCTGTTCTGAGGTTAGGGTGCGCCCATGGCTCCTGACTCTGACGCAGTGGTCGGCCCGCTCGACCTCGCGGCCCGCGTGGACGAAGCGCTCGCCGTGCAGGCGGTCGCCTTCGGCCTGAGCGCCGACGAGGTCGGGGTCCGCCGCCACATCGTGCTGCGTCACCTGTCCCAGCCCGGCGCGAGGGCGCTCGGAGCCACCACCCCCGAGGGGCGGCTGGCCGGGTTCGTGTACGGGATGCCCAACGACCGTGCCCACTGGTGGTCCACCGTCGTCGAGCCCTACCTGCGCAACAACGGCGCCGACCACTGGCTCGACGACTCCTTCGTCATCACCGAACTCCACGTCCACCCCGAATTTCAGGGCCGGGGCCTGGGCCGGGCGCTCATCACCACCATCACCGACACCGCCACCGAACCCCGCTCGATCCTCTCCGCGATCGACACGGAGAGCCCTGCTCGCGCCCTGTACCGGGGGCTCGGCTACGTCGATCTGGCCGAGCGGGTGCACTTCCCCAGCGCGGCGCGACCGTACGCGGTGATGGGCGCGCACCTTCCGTTGCTGCGCCACGGATGAACGCCGTCGGGTAAACGGATTTCCGCGCACTCGGGCCACCCGGCTAACCTCCTGGCATCACCCCGTGCACGTACAGGAGATAAATCCATGGCAGCCGCCCACGTCCAGCGCATGTCCCGTCTGATGGCCAAGACACTGCGCGACGACCCGGCGGACGCCGAGACGCTCAGCCACAAGCTCCTGGTCCGCGCCGGTTACGTGCGCCGCAACGCCGCCGGCATCTGGACCTGGCTGCCGCTCGGCAAGAAGGTCCTGGACAACATCTCCACCGTCGTGCGCGAGGAGATGGACGCCATCGGGGCGCAGGAGGTCCTGCTGCCCGCGCTGCTGCCCAAGGACGCGTACGAGGCGAGCGGCCGCTGGGAGGAGTACGGCGACCTGCTGTTCCGCCTCAAGGACCGCAAGGGCGGCGAGTACCTGCTCGGCCCGACGCACGAAGAGATCTTCACGCAGACGGTCAAGGACCAGTGCACGTCCTACAAGGACCTGCCGGTGATGCTCTACCAGATCCAGACCAAGTACCGCGACGAGGCCCGCCCGCGCTCCGGCGTGCTGCGCGGCCGCGAGTTCCAGATGAAGGACTCGTACTCCTTCGACACCACCGACGAGGGCCTCGCCGAGTCGTACGCGCTGCACCGCGCGGCCTACCAGAAGATCTTCGCGCGGCTCGGCCTGGACTACCGCATCGTCTCCGCGGTGTCCGGCGCCATGGGCGGCTCGGCCTCGGAGGAGTTCCTGGCGCCGGCCGCGGCGGGCGAGGACACGTTCGTGGACTGCCCGGCGTGCGAGTACGCGGCGAACACGGAAGCCGTGACGTTCGTGGCCGCGCCCGTCGACGGCTCGGCGCACGGGCCGGTCGAGGAGCTGGCCACCCCCGACACCCCCACCATCGAGACCCTCGCCGCGCTCCTGGGTGTGCCGGCCTCGGCGACCCTGAAGAACCTCCTGGTCAAGGTCGACGGCGAGATCGTCGCGGTCGGCGTGCCCGGCGACCGCGAGGTCGACCTCGGCAAGCTCGGCGAGCACCTGGCCCCGGCGGTCGTGGAGCTCGTGACGGCCGAGGACTTCGCGGACCGTCCCGACCTGGTACGCGGCTACGTCGGCCCGCAGGGACTGGAGAAGGTCCGCTACATCGCCGACCCGCGCATCGCGCCCGGCACTGCGTGGATCACCGGCGCCAACAAGGCGGACACCCACGCGCGCAACGTGGTCTGCGGCCGTGACTTCGAGGTCGACGACTACCTCGACGTCGTCGTGGTCGAGGAGGGCGACCCCTGCCCGTCCTGCGGTGCGGGCCTCAAGCTCGACCGCGCGATCGAGATCGGCCACATCTTCCAGCTGGGCCGCAAGTACGCCGACACATTCCAGCTCGACGTGCTCGGCAAGGAGGGCAAGCCGGTGCGGGTCACGATGGGCTCGTACGGCATCGGCGTCTCGCGGGCCGTTGCCGCCCTCGCCGAGCAGAGCGCGGATGACAAGGGGCTGTGCTGGCCGGCCGAGATCGCTCCGGCGGACGTGCACGTCGTCGCCGCGGGCAAGGCGGTCCAGACCGAGGCCGCGCTCGACGCGGCGGAGCAGCTGCGCGCGGCCGGGCTGCGGGTCCTGGTCGACGACCGGGCCGGGGTGTCGCCGGGCGTGAAGTTCACCGACGCGGAGCTGATCGGCGTCCCGAAGATCCTGGTCGCCGGTCGCCGCGTCGGGGAAGGCGTCTTCGAGCTGAAGGACCGCCGCACGGGCACCCGCGAAGAGCTCCCCCTGGCGGAAGCGATCGCCCGCCTGACGGCCTGACCTTCCCTCCCACTCCTCCGCCCCCGGTACACGCTCCGGGGGCGGAGGGGAGGGCTCACAGCCAGCCCGCGAACTCCAGCAGCAGTTCCGCGTCCCGGTGGCGGCCCGCCGCTCGGGCGCGCAGGCCGGACTCGACCGCGCGGAACAGGGTCCAGCCGTGCAGCCGCCCGGCGTCGACGTCCAGCGAGTCGGCCAGTTTGCCGACGCGGCGACGAGCCGCGGACGCCCCGCTCGGCGCCGCGATCAGGTCCTCCACCCGGTCCCGGACCAACCGCGCCAGGTCATAGGCCCGTTCGCCCACCAACGGCTCCGGCCCCACCGTCAGCCACGGCGCGCGCTCACCCGAAAGCACCTTGCTCTGGCGGAAGTTGCCGTGCAGCAGGAGCAACTCGCCTGCGGAGGCGGCCAGTTCATCGCGCGCCGCGAGTGCGGCCGAGACGAGCGGGGCGAGTTCGGGATCCTGCGGCGCCCGCATCGGCACGGACTGCCGCCGCGTGCGCTCGGCCACCGTCTCGAAGGCGTGGCCCCCCGGCGGCTCCACCCACAGCCGCCGCACCGTGCCCGCCGCCTCCAGGAGCGCCTTCGCCTCGGGCAGCGAGCGCAGGGACACCTCGGGATGCAGCCGCTCCAGGAGCAGCGTCCCGTCCACGGCCCGCGCGTCGAGCAACCGCGCCGCGCCCCAGCCGTTCCAGTGCGCCAGGGCCGCGCCCTCCAGGTCCGGGCGGGCGAAGTCCGGGGCGACCTTGAGCGCGGCGGGAGTGCCGTCCGGACGGTGTACGAGGACGACCAGGCTGGAGCGGCCGCCGGGAGCCTGCACCCGGTCGACGGTGAGGCCGCGCCGGGCCGCCGCCTCCTCGGCCAGCTCGGGCAGCCGGCCGAGCCACGGCCCGGCCAGCTCCTCCCCGTACGTCTCGCCGAGCGCGCGTACCAGCCGCTCAGGCGGTTCGAAAGCCATGCGTGTTGTGCCCCTTGCTCAGGTACTAGCTGGTGGAACCGGTGCGCTCGGGCGTTCCGCGAGCCCAGGAAAGGCTACGCTGCCGCCCCGCCAGCGAACGGCCCGC
Source organism: Streptomyces sp. NBC_01431 (assembly GCF_036231355.1). Taxonomy (NCBI): domain Bacteria; kingdom Bacillati; phylum Actinomycetota; class Actinomycetes; order Kitasatosporales; family Streptomycetaceae; genus Streptomyces; species Streptomyces sp. NBC_01431. The sequence goes on along the minus strand of NZ_CP109496.1, from coordinate 2,352,884 downwards.
ACCGCCGCCTCCCGCAGGGCCGCGGCGGCGTCCTGACGCAGCGCCCCCTCGGTGGCCCGCACGAGATCGGAGTAGACGTCGGCGACGCGGTCCTCAAGCTCCGCTGCCAGCCGCAGCGCGGAGGCGGCGTCCGGCACGGCGAACGGCAGGGCGTAGGCGGCGGCCGCCGCCACCGGCGATCCGCCCAGGTCACGCACCGTACGGGCGAGCAGGTCGCGGCGGGAGCGGTGGGCGGCGTAGGCCTCGCGGGCCTGGGTGGCGCGGGCGTCGGCGAGCCGGCCGCCGAGCACCCCGTACCCGTACACCGCGGCGTGTTCGGCGGCCAGCGCGGCCTGTGCCGCGTCAAGTGCCCGAGCGGTCACCGCGCACCTCCGGCGAGCAGATAAGCGTGCCCGGCGCCGGACGCCGCGACCGAGGCGAGCAGCCGGGCCAGTTCCGGCGGAGCGGTGGCGAGCGCCGCCAACTGGGCGTCGGAGGTGAGCCGTTCGGCGTCCGCGAGTTGTTTGACGGCCTCCTCGGCGTCGGCCGGAACCGGCGAGACGGCGGGCGGCGGCGAGGGCGCGGGGGAGGGCGCGGCGGCCGGCCCGAGCGCGGTGGTGTGCTGGACGGCCTGGTCGCGCAGGGGCGCGAGCCGGTCCCGGAGCGTGGGGTGCATCGCGAGGACCGCGTCGTACCGGTCGACGAGCGCCCGGCTCGCGGCCGAGGTGCGCGCGCGCAGCGCCGCCTCCGCGCGGGCCGCGGCTTCGCGCACGCCGGGCGTGGGCGTACCACCGTGCGACGCGCCACCGGAGCAGCCGGCCAGCAGTCCGGCCGCCGCCGCGCCCGTCGCGGCCAGCACACGTCTGCGCGTGGTCCCCGTGTGCGGCACGAATCTCTCCCTGGGTACGGATCAGCCGGTGACCGAGTGATCACCGCAGGCGAGCGTACCCGCGGGCCCCGGGCCGTGGACGGCAACACCCCCCGGGACCGGATACCCTTTGACCTGACGGCGGCGGTTCGATGACGGCCGCCGTACGCGACGATCCCCACAACAGCAGACGCGGCCGAGGAGTCACCCGGATGAGCACGACCCAGAGCGACAGGCTGCGCGGTCTCCTTGAACCGCTCGTCGGCGCGGAGGACCTCGACCTCGAGGAGATCGAGGTGTCCCGGGCGGGCCGCCGTCGCGTGCTGCGGATCGTGGTCGACTCGGACGAGGGCGTGGAACTCGACGCCTGCGCCGAGCTGAGCCGGGCCGTGTCCGAGCTGCTCGACCAGAGCGATGTGATGGGTGATGAGGAGTACGTCCTCGAAGTGACGTCTCCGGGCGCCGAGCGCCCGCTCACCGAACCGCGCCACTACGTACGCAACACCGGACGCCTGGCCAGGCTGCACCTGCACGACGGCGGCGAGCTGGTGGCGCGGATCCTCAAGGCCGACGACGAAGGCATCGACGCCGAGATCCCGGGCGTGAAGGGGCGCAAGCCCACCGCCCGCCGGATCGCGTTCTCGGAGATCGCCAAGGCGCGGGTCGAGATCGAGTTCAACCGCAAAGACAAAGACATCAAGAACGACGTTGACAACGAAGAGGAGGCGTAGCCGTGGACATCGACATGAGTGCCCTGCGGGGTCTGGTCCGGGAGAAGGAGATCTCCTTCGACCTGCTGGTCGAGGCGATCGAGTCGGCGCTCCTCATCGCCTACCACCGCACCGAGGGCAGCTTCCGGCGTGCGCGCGTGAAGCTCGACCGTGAGAACGGTCATGTCACGGTGTGGGCGAAGGAAGACCCGGCCGACCTCGAAGAGGGGCAGGAGGCCAAGGAGTTCGACGACACCCCGTCCGACTTCGGCCGCATCGCGGCGAGCACCGCCAAGCAGGTCATCCTGCAGCGGCTGCGCGACGCCGAGGACGACATCACCTTCGGTGAGTTCGCCGGGCGTGAGGGCGACGTCATCACCGGTGTCGTCCAGCAGGGCAAGGACCCGAAGAACGTGCTGGTCGACATCGGCAAGATGGAGGCCATGCTCCCGGTGCAGGAGCAGGTGCCGGGCGAGGAGTACACGCACGGGCTGCGCCTGCGCACGTACGTCGTCCGGGTGGCGAAGGGTGTGCGCGGTCCCTCCGTGACGCTGTCGCGCACCCACCCGAACCTGGTGAAGAAGCTCTTCGCCCTGGAGGTCCCCGAGATCGCCGACGGTTCGGTGGAGATCTCGGCGATCGCCCGCGAGGCCGGTCACCGCACCAAGATCGCGGTGCGTTCGACGCGCAGCGGCCTCAACGCCAAGGGCGCCTGCATCGGCCCGATGGGCGGCCGGGTCCGCAACGTCATGGCCGAGCTGCACGGCGAGAAGATCGACATCGTCGACTGGTCGGACGACCCGGCGGAGATGGTGGCCAACGCGCTGTCCCCGGCCCGGGTCTCCAAGGTCGAGGTCGTGGACCTGGGGGCCCGTTCCGCCCGGGTGACCGTGCCGGACTACCAGCTCTCGCTGGCCATCGGCAAGGAAGGGCAGAACGCCCGGCTCGCCGCCCGCCTCACCGGCTGGCGCATCGACATCCGCCCGGACACCGAGCAGCCCGCTCACGACGCCGGGGAATAACAAGTGGCCCCGACCCCGTTCTTCGGGGGAGGGTGAGCTTTCTGGACAACAACCGTTCGATTTTTGCCCCCAAGGGGTGAGGTCGGTGCGGGGAGGTAGACTTAAACGTGTCTGGCCGGACGCACGCCCGCGCCTGCCCTGAGCGAACCTGCGTGGGATGCCGGGAGCGAGCGGCCAAGAGCGATCTGCTGCGCACCGTGGCGGTCGAGGGTGCTTGCGCCCCCGATCCTCGCGGTACGCTGCCCGGCCGGGGTGCTTATGTGCACCCCGCCTCGGTCTGTCTCGACCTGGCGGTCCGCCGCCGGGCGTTCTCCAGGGCCTTCAAGGTCAAGGAAGCGCTCGACACCGCGGCACTGCGGGAGTACGTCGAGCAGGCAGCAACGTAAGAAGAAGTACGGCACGGAATCCCGTGCGGTCAGGTACCTCGCGAGTTGGAAGTAGGTCGAGATTGCGATGAGCACTCGATGAGTACGCGATGAGTACGCCCATGAAGTAGCGACGGTCCGGCGGTAACCCGGACCTAAAAGGAGCGAAGTGGCTAAGGTCCGGGTATACGAACTCGCCAAGGAGTTCGGGGTGGAGAGCAAGGTCGTCATGGCCAAGCTCCAAGAACTCGGTGAATTCGTCCGTTCGGCGTCCTCGACGATCGAGGCGCCGGTTGTACGCAAGTTGACAGACGCACTGCAGGGTCCCGGCGGCAACGCCGGCAAGTCCGCTGCGAAGCCCGGCGCGCCCCGCAAGGCCGCGCCCTCCCCCGCGGGTAAAGCCGCGGGAGGTGCCCCCATGCCCGCGGCGCCCGCCGCGGCACGTCCCGCTGCCCCCAAGCCCGGCGCCCCGGCCCCCAAGCCGGCCCCCGCCGCGCCCGCCGCCCCGGTCACTCCGGCCCCGGCGAGCAGCACCCCCTCCACTCCGGCTCCGGCCGCCTCGGGCCCCCGCCCGGGTCCGAAGCCCGCCCCGGCCAAGCCGGCCCCGGTCACCCCGGTGCCCGTGGCCGAGTTCTCGGCTCCGGCCCCGGCCCAGCCCGCGGCGCCCCAGGCCCCGCGTCCCGCCGGTGCCACTCCGGGCCCCCGCCCCGCAGCGTCCCGTCCGGCTCCGGCCGGCGGTCAGCGTGAGGGTGGCCAGCGCGACGGTGGCCAGCGTGGCGACCGTCCGGCCCGCCCCGCGGGTCAGGGCGCACCCCGTCCGGGCGGTGCCCGTCCGGCCGGTCCGCGCCCCGGCAACAACCCCTTCACCTCGGGTGGCTCCACCGGAATGGCGCGCCCGCAGGCGCCCCGTCCCGGCGGCGGCGCGCCCCGTCCCGGCGGTGCCGGTGCCCCCGGTGGCGCCCCGCGTCCGCAGGGTGGCCCCGGTGGCGCTCCGCGTCCGCAGGGTCAGGGCGGCGCCCGTCCGAGTCCGGGCGGCATGCCCCGTCCGCAGGGCGGCGCACGTCCCGGTCCCGGAGGGACTGGCGGTGCTCCCGGCGGTAACCGTCCCAACCCCGGCATGATGCCGCAGCGTCCCGCTGCGAGCCCGCGTCCCGGCGGCGGCCCCGGTGGCCGTGGCCCCGGCGGCCCCGGTGGCCGTCCGGGTGGCGGCGGCGGTGCCGGTCGTCCCGGTGGCGGCGGCGGCTTCGCGGGCCGTCCGGCCGGTCCCGGTGGCGGCGGTCGTCCCGGTGGCGGCGGCGGCTTCGGCGGCCCCCGTCCGGGTGGCGGCGCTCCCGGTGGTGGCGGCGGCTTCGGCGGTCGTCCCGGATTCCAGGGCCGTCCCGGTGGCCCGGGTGGCCGCGGTGGCACGCAGGGTGCCTTCGGCCGTCCCGGCGGGCCCGCCCGTCGTGGTCGCAAGTCGAAGCGTCAGAGGCGCCAGGAGTACGAGGCCATGCAGGCCCCGTCGGTGGGCGGCGTCATGCTGCCCCGCGGCAACGGACAGTCCGTCCGTCTGTCGCGCGGTGCCTCGCTGACCGATTTCGCCGAGAAGATCGGCGCCAACCCGGCGTCGCTCGTCGGCGTGATGATGAACCTCGGCGAGATGGTCACCGCCACGCAGTCCGTCTCCGACGAGACGCTGAAGCTCCTCGCGGACGAGATGAACTTCATCCTCGAGATCGTCAGCCCCGAGGAGGAGGACCGCGAGCTGCTCGAGTCCTTCGACATCGAGTTCGGCGAGGACGAGGGCGGCGAGGAGTCCCTCGTCGCGCGTCCGCCGGTCGTGACCGTCATGGGTCACGTCGACCACGGTAAGACCCGCCTTCTGGACGCGATCCGCAAGACGAACGTCATCGCGGGCGAGGCCGGCGGCATCACGCAGCACATCGGTGCGTACCAGGTCGCCACCGAGGTCAACGGTGAGGACCGCAGGATCACCTTCATCGACACCCCGGGTCACGAGGCGTTCACCGCCATGCGTGCCCGTGGTGCCAAGTCCACCGACATCGCGATCCTCGTGGTGGCGGCGAACGACGGTGTGATGCCCCAGACGATCGAGGCGCTGAACCACGCCAAGGCGGCCGACGTGCCGATCGTGGTCGCGGTCAACAAGATCGACGTCGAGGGCGCGGACCCGACCAAGGTGCGCGGTCAGCTCACCGAGTTCGGTCTGGTGGCCGAGGAGTACGGCGGCGACACGATGTTCGTCGACATCTCCGCCAAGCAGGGCCTCAACATCGAGTCCCTCCTTGAGGCCGTCGTCCTCACCGCCGACGCCTCGCTCGACCTGCGGGCCAACCCGGAGCAGGACGCGCAGGGCATCGCGATCGAGTCCCACCTCGACCGCGGCCGCGGCGCCGTTGCGACCGTCCTGGTCCAGCGAGGCACGCTGCGGGTCGGTGACACCATGGTGGTCGGCGACGCGTACGGCCGAGTCCGCGCGATGCTCGACGACAAGGGCGAGAACGTGGAAGAGGCGGGTCCCTCGACCCCGGTCCTCGTCCTCGGTCTCACCAACGTCCCGGGCGCCGGCGACAACTTCCTGGTCGTCGACGAGGACCGTACGGCCCGTCAGATCGCCGAGAAGCGTGCCGCCCGTGAGCGCAACGTCCGCTTCGCCCGCAAGGGTGTGCGGTTCTCCCTGGAGAACCTGGACGAGGCCCTCAAGGCCGGTCTGGTGCAGGAACTCAACCTCATCATCAAGGGCGACGCGTCCGGTTCGGTGGAGGCCCTGGAGGCCTCGCTGCTCCAGCTCGACGTCGGCGACGAGGTCGACATCCGTGTCCTGCACCGCGGTGTGGGTGCGGTCACCGAGTCCGACATCAACCTGGCGACCGGCTCCGACGCGATCGTCATCGGCTTCAACGTCCGCGCTGCGGGCCGCGCGGCACAGATGGCGGACCGCGAAGGCGTCGATGTCCGGTACTACTCGGTCATCTACCAGGCGATCGAAGAGATCGAAGCGGCCCTCAAGGGCATGCTCAAGCCGGAGTACGAAGAGGTCGAGCTCGGCACGGCGGAGATCCGCGAGATCTTCCGCTCGTCCAAGCTGGGCAACATCGCCGGTGTGCTGGTCCGCTCCGGCGAGGTCAAGCGCAACACCAAGGCGCGCCTGCTGCGCGATGGCAAGGTCATCGCGGAGAACCTCAACATCTCCGGTCTGCGGCGCTTCAAGGACGACGTCACCGAGATCCGCGAGGGCTTCGAGGGTGGTATCAACCTCGGAAACTTCAACGACATCAAGATCGACGACGTCATCGCGACGTACGAGATGCGCGAGAAGCCGCGCGGCTAGTCCGCGAGGCTGACCCGTACCTCAGCAGTCGGGGCCGATCGGCGGGAAGATATTTCCGTCGATCGGCCCCGGCCGTTCCGGTACGGTTCTGATGTCCCTGCCAAGCTTTTGGCGGGGTCCTCTAACCCGGACCGGCGGGACATCCGGACATTCATGTATGTGGGGACGCTGTCCTTCGATCTGCTCCTCGGCGACGTACGGTCGTTGAAGGAGAAACGCTCCGTCGTCCGGCCGATAGTCGCCGAACTCCAGCGCAAGTACGCGGTGAGCGTGGCGGAAGTCGGCGACCAGGACCTGCACCGCAGGGCCGAGATCGGCCTGGCGGTGGTCTCCGGGGACACGGGGCACCTCACAGACGTACTCGACCGGTGCGAGCGGCTTGTGGCCGCCCGGCCCGAGGTGGAGCTGCTCTCGGTGAGACGCAGGCTCCACAGCGACGAAGACTGAACACCGAGCAAGGCTTGAGAAGGAGAAGGACCAGTGGCCGACAACGCGCGGGCGAAGAAGCTGGCGGACCTCATCCGGGAGGTGGTGGCCGAGAAGCTGCTGCGTGGCGTCAAGGACCCGCGCCTGGGAACGCACGTCACCATCACGGACACCCGGGTCACCGGTGACCTGCGGGAGGCCACGGTCTTCTACACGGTGTACGGGGACGACGAGGAGCGGGCGGCGGCCGCGGCCGGCCTGGAGAGCGCCAAGGGCATCCTGCGCTCCGCGGTCGGCTCCGCGGCGGGTACCAAGTTCACGCCGACCCTGACGTTCATCGCGGACGCGCTCCCCGAGAACGCCAAGACCATCGAGGACCTCCTCGACAAGGCGCGGGCCTCGGACGCGGCGGTGCGCGAGGTGTCCTCGGGCGCCAAGTTCGCCGGTGACGCCGACCCGTACAAGAAGCCCGGCGACGAGGACGACGCCACCGAATGAGCACCGCAGCAAAGACGCCCGACGGCCTGGTCATTGTCGACAAGCCGTCGGGCTTCACTTCGCACGACGTCGTGGCCAAGATGCGCGGCATCGCCAGGACCCGCCGCGTGGGCCACGCGGGCACCCTCGACCCGATGGCGACCGGTGTGCTCGTCCTGGGAGTGGAGCGGGCCACCAAACTGCTCGGGCACCTCGCCCTGACCGAGAAGGAGTACCTCGGTACGATCCGGCTCGGCCAGGACACCATCACGGACGACGCCGAGGGCGAGATCATCTCGTCCACCGACGCCTCCAAGGTGACCCGCGAGGGGATCGACGCGGGGGTCGCCGCGCTGACCGGCGACATCATGCAGGTGCCGTCCAAGGTCTCCGCGATCAAGATCGACGGCAAGCGCTCCTACGCGCGGGTGCGCGGCGGCGAGGAGTTCGAGATCCCGGCCCGCCCGGTGACCGTCTCCTCCTTCCGCGTGTACGACGTCCGCGAGGCGGTCGCCGAGGACGGCACGGCCGTCGTCGACCTGGTCGTCTCCGTGGTGTGCTCCTCCGGCACCTACATCCGCGCGCTCGCCCGTGACCTCGGGGCGGGGCTCGGCGTCGGCGGCCACCTCACCGCGCTGCGCCGCACCCGGGTCGGTCCGTACGGCATCGACGCGGCCCGCACCCTGGACCAGCTCCAGGAGTCGCTCACCGTGATGCCGGTCGCCGAGGCCGCCGCCGCGGCGTTCGCCCGCTGGGACGTCGACGCGCGCCGCGGGGGGCTGCTCCTCAACGGCGTACGCCTGGACATGCCCGACGAGTACGAGGCCGGGAAGGCGGTCGGTGTGTTCGGACCCGAGGGCACCTTCCTCGCCCTGGTCGAGAACCAGAAGGGCAAGGCCAAGAGTCTCGCCGTCTTCGGCTGAGCCGTGCCGACTCCACCGTGGAGCGGGCCGGTGGCCCGCTCCACGATCCCCCTCGCAAGGCGTCTATCCGCCCGGTCCGGGGGATTCACCCCTTCGAGCAGGCGCTCGGAGTGAACCACGGGAGCGCGAGGGGGCGCTTTCGTCCGGTGTTCTTCTCGGGCGGATCACCCCAGAACTACCGTTTCGACCATGGAAAGCGGGGCTGGGGGCGAGGACCGGGACACCCTCGTACGGATCTGTGATCTGGCAGGCCGGACCCGGGGCACCGGGTTCGTCGCCGACGACCGGGGGACCGTCGTCACCAGTCACGAAGCCGTCGACGGGCTGACCCGAGTGGTGCTGCACGCCCCGCGCGAGCGCACCTGGCTCGCCGAGGCCGACGACCTCACCCTGCTGCCCGAAGCGGGCCTCGCCCTGGTCCGCACCGACGGGCTCGGGGTGCGGCCGCTGCCCGTCGCGGCCCGCGCGGACATCGCCGCGGGAACCTATGTGCGGGTCGCCGCGCGGGGGTGGCGCGAGGCGCGGGTGCTCGGCACGTCCGACGTCACCTACACCGCCACCGACCGCTTCCATCTCCTGGGCGGCGTACTGGAGTTGGCGATCGGCACCGACGGCAGCGAGGCCATGCGACTGGGCGGCGAGGCCAGCGGGGGACCGGTTCTCGACGCCGTGACCGGGGCGGTCCTCGGCGTGGTCGGGACCGCGCTGCACGCCGCGCACCGGGCGTCCGGTTTCGCGGTGCCGCTGCGCGCCGAACAGGGGCCGCTCGCCGATCTGCTGCGGCGCAACGCCGCCACCGTGCCCGCCTACGGCCGTGACCTGAACCTGGCCGGCGCACTCCAGCTCACCGCCACCTGCGTGGGGTCGGCCGGCGGGCCCGGCGGGTGGCAGGACCCGGTGGAACGGCGTTCCACGGTCAAGGAGTTGGCGGCCTTCTGCGCCGGTGAGGCGCTGGTGCTCGGGCTCGTCGGGGACCCCGGGACCGGGCGCACCACCGAACTCGCCGCGTTCGCCCGGCGCCGGGCGAGCGGCGCCGAGCCCGCGCCCACCCTCTGGCTGCGCGGCGCCGACCTGCACGCCGGCGACACCTCGGTGGCCGACGCCGTGGCCCGCGCGCTGCGGCAGGCCGGGCGGATCGCCGCCGCCGCGCTGGTGCCCGGCGACCCGGATCCGGCCGTCCCCGACCGGGTGGCACGGCTCGCCCGCGAGGCCGGGCGGCCGCTGGTCGTGCTGCTCGACGGACCCGAGGAGATGCCGCCCGCCCTCGCCCACCGGCTCGCCGAATGGAGCGCGGGCACGGCCGGGTGGCTCCGGGCGGCCGGGGTGCGCATGGTCGTCGCCTGCCGGCCCGAGCACTGGGAGCAGGCCGGCGCCCACTACCCGCAGGGCGTCCTGCACCCGGCCCGGCTGCCGCGGCTGCCGGACGGCGTGCGCGTCGGCGACCTCGGCCGCAAGGAGGCCGCGCGGGCCCGCGAACGCTACGCCATCCCCGACGGCGCGCTCGCCGAGCGCGACGCCCTCCACCCCCTCACACTCCGGCTGCTCGCCGAGGTGCGGGCGGCACTGCCCGGCGAGATCGAGGGCAAGCCGGACCGCGAGGAGGTCTTCTCGGCCCATCTGGACCTGATGTGCCTGCGCATCGCGGTCCGCATCGCCGCGGGTGCCCGCCCGCCGGTGCGCGGCGGCGCGGTGCGCCGGCTCGCCGCCCACGTCGCCGGGCAGGTGCACGAGGCGGCGCGGCGCTGTCTTGGCCCCGGCCAGGGCGAGCTGGACCGGGAGTCATTCGAGGAGATCTTCCCGTGGCGCACGGGATGCGCGTCCGCGGTGCTGACCGAAGGGCTGCTCGTACCGGCCGGCTCCGGCTACCGCTTCGCGCACGAGGAACTCGCCGACTGGGTGCAGGCCGCCCACCTCGATCTCGATGAGGCGCTGTACGCGCTCGTGCACCGCTGGTACGAGGAGAGCGATCCGCGGAACGTGGTGCGGCTCCCCGCGCGGCTCGACGTCGGCGCCGGGCCCGGCGGCCAGGTGCCGTCGGCGCCGGGTTCCGGGCCCGCCGCCGTGCGCTCCCTGCCGGTGCCGCGACACCGCATCGGACCCGTGCTCCAGGCGATGCTGCTGCTCGGCAGCCACCACGGCTCCACGCAACTCGCCCTGAAACTCAAGGAGTTGGTGGAGGTCCTGGACCGGGAACCCTGGCCGGGCGGCGACCCGGCCCGGCTCGCGGACGCCCGCTGGTGGGCGGTCAGGCTGCTCGCCGAGACCCTGCTGCGGGTCCCTGACGTACGCCCCTACCTGGAGGTGCTCCGGTTGCTCGCGGACCGGATCAGCGAGCGCTCCGTACGGGACGGCGGGCCGCAGCACCTGGGCGCGCTCGCGGAGTTCGGGCCCTGGTTCTGGCTGCGCCTGCGGCTCGGCGATGACCGCAGACTGGAACTGCTCCGCCTCCTGGTGCCCGCCGACGGGGTGCCCGGCTCGGCGCCCGGCCGGCCGCGGTACCTGGACGCCGTGGACCGGCGGCTCGCCGTGGATCCCACCGGCGTACAGCCGCTGCTGTGCCGCTGGTTCACCGACGAGCGGCCGCTGCCCGTGCCGCCGGGATGCGATGTGCGGCCCACCGTCGCACGGGCCGCGCAGGCCCTGCTGTACGCGCGGCGGAGGCTGGCCGTCGACGATCTGACCGAGGCCCTCGTCGCCACCGACCACGTGGGTGCCGACGAACTCCTCACCACCCTCGCCGAGGACGAGCCGTCCGCGCTCTGCCGGGCCGTGGACCGCTGGGCCCACGACGACCGGCCCGAGCGGCGGGCCGCCGCCGCTACCTACGCGGTGCGGGTAGCCCCCCATGCCGCCACCCCCGCCGACCGCGACCTGCTGCGCTACGCCGCCCTCGCGCTGCTCGCCCGCCCCGGGGACGCGCCCCTGCACGGGGCGGCGCTCGCCCTGCTCGTCCGCGACCCGCTCACCCGGGGCCCGCATCTGGACCGGGCCCTCGCGCGCTACGCGGCCGGAGACACGATGCTCCCCGCCTCCGCGCTCGTCACCGCCCTGGCCACCCACCCCGAACCCGTCCTCGCCGCCTTCCGGGCCGGCCTTGAGGGGTCCGGCGCCGCGGCGGCCGAGGCCATCGACGCGCTCGCGGCGATCAACACCCCGGCACTGGCCCGCCGGGCCGCGGCCCTCGTCCAGGACCATGTGGAACGCCGCCCCGGCGACGCGCCGCACGCGGCCGCTTTCGTGGAGCGGCGCCTGGAGTACGGTCCGGTGGCCCGCGCGGTCCTCTTCCCGATGGTCACCAGCCTGCTGCGGGGCCGGGCCCACCCGGTCCGCCGCGCCCTGGCCCCGGTCCTCGCGGCACCCGGCACCAGCGCCTCTCGTTCCCTGCGCGCCGAGCTCCTGGACGTACTCCTGGAAGGCGAGCGCTACGAATCGCGCGATCCGGTCGTGCTGGACGCGTTGCTGACGGCCGCGGCCGAGGGATCGGGGCGGCGACCCGAGGCGCGCACCCGCGACCTCGTGCACCGCACCGCGCTCCTGCTGGTCCGTACGCCCGAGGGCGCGGCCGCCTTCGACCGGCGGCTCATCGAGCTCTGCCAGCAGGTTCCGGGCTTCGCGGCGCAGGTCGCCGGATGGCTGCTCCAGGCGCCGCAGGAGTGGTCGGCGGTGGTCGGGCCGAGTGCCCGGCGGGTGGTGGAGAGGCTGGGCAGTCCCATACCGATGCCATCCCGGGGCGCCGGGCATGGCAGTCTTAGACCTGCATGACGCGTAAGGGTCAACGACGTACACGGGTTCGAGGAGCGGTCACAGTGCAGCGCTGGCGTGGCTTGGAGGACATCCCCCAGGACTGGGGACGCAGCGTCGTCACCATCGGCTCCTACGACGGGGTGCACCGCGGACACCAGCTGATCATCGGCCGGGCCGTGGAGCGCGCCCGCGAACTCGGTGTGCCGTGCGTCGTCGTCACCTTCGACCCGCACCCCAGCGAGGTCGTCCGCCCCGGCAGCCACCCGCCGCTGCTCGCCCCGCACCACCGGCGCGCGGAGCTGATGGCGGAGCTCGGCGTCGACGCGATTCTCATCCTCCCCTTCACCAGCGAGTTCTCGAAGCTGTCGGCCGCCGACTTCGTGGTGAAGGTGCTCGTCGACAAGCTGCACGCCAAGCTCGTCGTCGAAGGCCCCAACTTCCGCTTCGGCCACCGCGCCGCGGGCAACGTCGAGGTCCTCGCCGAACTCGGCCGGACCTACGACTACGAGGTCGAGGTCATCGACCTGCGGGTGCGCGGCGAGGCGGGTGGCGGCGAGCCGTTCTCCTCCACGCTGACCCGCAGGCTGATCGCGACCGGCGACATCGAGGGGGCCGCCGAGATCCTCGGCCGCCCGCACCGCGTCGAGGGCGTCGTCGTCCGCGGCGCGCAGCGCGGCCGCGAGCTCGGCTACCCGACCGCCAACGTCGAGACCCTGCCGCACACCGCGATCCCCGCGGACGGCGTGTACGCGGGCTGGCTCACGGCGGACGACGAGCGGATGCCCGCGGCGATCTCGGTCGGCACCAACCCGCAGTTCGACGGCACCGAGCGCACCGTCGAGGCGTACGCCATCGACCGCGTGGGGCTCGACCTGTACGGCCTGCACGTCGCCGTGGACTTCCTCGCCTATGTGCGCGGTATGGCCAAGTTCGACTCGATCGAGGACCTCCTCGAAGCGATCGGCAACGACGTGAAGCGGTCCACCGAGCTGATCGAGGCGTACGAGGCCCAGCGGGACTAGGGGCGCCCCCATTAATCCGCACAGCGGCCGGGCCCGCCCGGCCCTCACGCGTCGCTGACCGCCGCCGCCCAGTGGCAGGCCACCTGGGCGGCCGGGCCGCCCGCCAGGACCGGGAGGTCCTCGGTACGGCAGCGGTCGGCCACCCCCGCCCGGTCCGCCGCACCACAGGCCAGTACCTGGCAGCGGGCGTGGAAGCGGCAGCCGGAAGGGATGCGGGACGGGTCCGGGGGCTCGCCCGTCAGGACCACCGGCTCGCCCACGGACTCCGGCAGAACGGACAACAGGGCCTGGGTGTAAGGATGTTGAGGGTTCGTCAGGATGTCCTCGACGGGGCCCGTCTCCACGATGCGGCCCAGGTACATCACCGCCACCCGGTCCGCGATGTTCCAGGCGAGCCCCAGGTCGTGGGTCACGACGAGGGCGGACAGGCCCAGTTCGTCCCGCAGGCGCAGCAGCAGCGCCAGGATCTCCCCGCGTACCGAGGCGTCAAGGGACGCCACCGGCTCGTCGGCGACGATCAGTTCGGGGTTCAGGACGAGGGTGCCCGCGATGACCACGCGCTGGCGCTGGCCGCCCGACAGCTCGTGTGGATAGCGCAGGAAGAACCGCTCCGGCGGGCGCAGACCGGCCCGGGACAGCGCCTGGGCCACCCGCTCCCGCTCGTCGTCGCCCGAGCCGTGGATGCGCAGGCCCTCGGCGACCGCGTCGTACACCGTGTGCCGGGGGTTGAGCGAGCCGCTCGGGTCCTGCAGGACCAGCTGGGCCCGCCTGCGGTACGCCTTGAGCGCGCGCGGATGATGGTCGAGCGGGCTGCCGTCGAAGGCCACGCCGCCCCCGGTCGGGGTGACCAGACCGAGCAGGGCGCGGGCCAGCGTCGTCTTGCCGCAGCCCGATTCGCCGACCAGCGCGACGATCTCGCCCGCGCCGACGGTGAGTTCGACGCCGTCGACCGCACGGGCCGGCGGCGCCCCGCGCCGGCCGGGGAAGGTGACCCGCAAGCCGGTGGCGCTGAGGAGGGGAGCGGGGGTCGTCGTGGTCATGGGGTTGCTCCTGGGTCGGGGGCGGGGCCCCGGGATCGGAAGGGTCAGCCCACCAGGACGCAGGCCGCGCTGCGCCCCGGACCGGCCGCGCGCAGCGCTTGGTCCTCGGAGGCGCATGCGGCGAGGGCGACCGGACAGCGGGGGTGGAAGGTGCAGCCCGGCGGCAGCGCGGACGGGTCCGGCGGGTCGCCGGGCAGGCCGCGGGGGGCGCGCCGCGACGCCGCGTCGCCGATGCGGGGGAAGGCGGCGGACAGCGCCCGCCCGTACGGATGGCGGGCCGCCTCGTACACCTCGCGGGCCGGGCCCTCCTCCACGATGCGGCCCGCGTACATCACGGCGAGCCGGTCGCAGGTGTCGGCGAGGACTGCCAGATCGTGGCTGATCATCAGCAGGCCGATGTCCTGCTCGGCCACCAACTGCTCGATCAGGCGCAGGATCTGGGCCTGGATCATCACGTCAAGGGCGGTGGTCGGCTCGTCCGCCACGATGAGCCGGGGGGCGCACGCCAGGGCCATCGCGATCATCACGCGCTGACGCTGGCCGCCGGACAGTTCGTGCGGGTAGGAGTCCGCGCGCGCCCCGGGCAGGCCGACCTGTTCGAGGAGTTCGCCGACGCGGGTGCGGGCCGCGGCCGGGGTGGCGAGGCCGTGCAGCAGGATCGGCTCGGCGATCTGGTCGCCGATGCGGTGCACCGCGTTGAGCGAGTGCATCGCCCCCTGGAAGACGATCGACGCGCCTGCCCAGCGGACCGCCCGCAGCCGCCCCCACTTCATGGTGAGGACGTCCTCGCCGTCAAGCAGCACCGAACCGGTCAGCTTCGCCGAGGCCGGCAGCAGCCGCAGCAGCGCCATCGCCAGGGTCGACTTCCCACAGCCCGACTCGCCCGCGACGCCCAGCTTCCGGCCGGGCGCGATCGTCAGGTCCACCCCGCGCACGGCGGCGGCGCCCGTCCCGTACGTGACGTACAGGTCCTTGATCTCCAGCAGGTTCACCGGGCCCCCAGCTTCGGGTTCAGTACGGCCTCGACGGCCCGGCCGCAGAGCGTGAAGGAGAGGGCGACCAGGGCGATCGCGATGCCCGGCGGCGCCAGGTACCACCAGTGGCCGGATGAGACCGCCCCCGCCTCCCGGGCGTCCTGGAGCATGCCGCCCCACGACACCACCGTCGGATCGCCCAGGCCGAGGAAGGCGAGGGTGGCCTCGGTGAGGATGGCGTTGGAGATACCGAGTGTGGTCTGCGCGAGGACCAGCGGCATGACGTTCGGCAGGACGTGCCGGGACATGATGTGGCCGTGGCCGCCGCCCAGCGCGCGGGCGCGTTCGATGTAGGGGCGCGACTCGACCGCGATGGTCTGCGCCCGCACGAGGCGGGCCGTCGTCGGCCAGGACGTCACGCCGACCGCCAGGATCACCGTCCAGAGGCTGTGCGACATCACGGTCGCGAGCACGATGGCGAGCACCAGCGTCGGCATCACCAGGAACCAGTCGGTGATGCGCATGAGCACCGTCGAGAACCAGCCGCCGTAGTGGCCGGCGACGATTCCGACCAGCGTGCCGATCGCCACGCTCAGCGCCGCCGCGAGCAGCCCCACCGCGAGCGAGACCCGGGCGCCCCAGATCAGCAGCCCGAGCAGCGAGCGCCCGAACTGGTCGGTGCCGAGCGGGAACCGACCGCTCGGCGCCTCCAGGGCGGTGCCGCTCGCACCGGTCACGCTCTGGACGTCCTGGCCGACCGTGAGCGGCGCGGTGAGCGCGATCAGCGCGATCAGGGCGAGGCCGGCCAGACCGTACAGGCCGGCCCGGTGCCCACGGTAGGCGCGCCAGAACCGCGCCAGCGAATCGCGGCGGCGCGCCCAGGCCAGGGAGTCCGGCCTGTCGGCAACTGCGGTCGTCGTCATCGGCCCACCCTGGGATCGAGCAGCGGATAGAGCAGGTCGGCCAGCAGGTTCATCAGGATCATGGCGCCCGCGAAGACCACGAACAGGCCCTGCACCAGTGGGAGATCGGGCACGCTCAGCGCCTGGTAGAACAGTCCGCCGAGCCCCGGCCAGGAGAACACCGTCTCGACCAGGATCGAACCGGCCGCCACATGGCCCAGGTTGATGAACAGCATGGTGACCGTCGGCAGCAGCGCGTTCGGCACCGCGTGATGACGGCGTACGGCGTCGTCGCGCAGGCCCTTCGCGCGGGCCGTGGTCAGATAGTCGCCGCCCATCTCGTCGAGCAGCGAGGAACGCATGACGAGCAGGGTCTGCGCGTACTGCACCGCGACCAGCGTCAGGACCGGAAGCACCATGTGGTGCGCCACGTCCAGGACATGGGCGAAGCCCGTCGTGTCGCCCGACTCCATGCCCCCGGTCGGGAACAGACCCGGAATCGGGCCCGCGCCCACCGAGAACGTGATGATGAGCAGCAGCCCCAGCCAGAACGAGGGCACCGACCACAGGGTCAGCGCGAGACCCGTGTGGAACCGGTCGCCCAGCCGGCCGTGGCGCCAGGCCGAACGGGTGCCGAGCCAGATGCCGAGCGTCGAGTAGAGCACGACGGCCGTCCCGGTCAGGAGCAGCGTCGCGGGCAGCTTCTGAGCGATGAGCGAGCCCACTGAGGCGTGGAACTGGTACGAGGTGCCCAGGTCGCCGGTGAGCGCCTTGCCGCAGTAGTCGGTGAACTGCCGCCAGACCGGCAGGTCGAGCCCGAACTGGCTTCTCAGATGGGCGAGTTGC
Source organism: Streptomyces sp. NBC_01431 (assembly GCF_036231355.1). Taxonomy (NCBI): domain Bacteria; kingdom Bacillati; phylum Actinomycetota; class Actinomycetes; order Kitasatosporales; family Streptomycetaceae; genus Streptomyces; species Streptomyces sp. NBC_01431. The sequence goes on along the minus strand of NZ_CP109496.1, from coordinate 2,336,255 downwards.
TCGGTGGAGACCTGGCGGCCGTGGGTCATGGTGCGCACCGGGTCGCCCGGGATGATCCGGAACAGGAAGAAGCTGGTGACGAGGACGGCGAACAGTGAGACCACCGCCCCGGCCAGCTTGCCGCTCACGTAGCGCAGATACGCCAGTGCCGACCCCGTGGCGGCCGGGCGCCGGCGCGCCTCGGTGCGCGCCTCGGCGACCACCGCGGGTGTGTCGGCCGAGCTCGCCGTCGTCATCGGCTACTCACGGTCGTCGGCGCCGGCCCGGCGGCGCAGGGCGAGGAATCCGCCGAGCCCGGCCAGCACGACCACGCCCGCCACGATGCCGAGGACGACGATCGCCGAGGAGCCGCCACCCGAGGCCTTGGCGGAGCCGCCCGCGGGGACCGCCGACCACCAGCTCCAGTAGCCGTCCTGGCCGTAGATGTTGCCCGCGGCCTCGGGCATCGTCGTGATCGACTTGATCTGGTCGGTGCGGTACGCCTCGACCGCGTTGGGGTACGCCATGACGTTGATGTACCCGGTGTCGTACAGCCGTGACTCCATCTGCTTGACCAGGTCCGCCCGCTTGGCGGTGTCGTACTCGGCCAACTGCCGCGCATACAGGTCGTCGAACTGCTTGTCGCAGACGAAGTTGTCGGTCTGGCCGGTCGCCTTGGGGGTGGCGGGCAGCGCGGCGCAGGTGTGGATGGACAGCACGTAGTCCGGGTCGGGGCTCACCGAGTAGCCGTCGAGGGCCAGGTCGTACTCACCGGCGGTCCACGGGTCGGTGACGTTGTCGACGCAGTCCACCGTCAGACCGATGCCGAGCTTGCCCCACCACTCCTGGAGGTATTTGCTCACCGCCTTGTCGTTGGGGTCGATGGCGTGGCAGAGCAGCCTCAGGCCGAGCGGCTTGCCGTCCTTGCCGAGCCGCTTGCCGTCGGCGCCCGTGCGGTAGCCCGCGTCATCGAGCAGCGAGGCGGCCTTCGCCGGGTCGTACGCGTTCTTCTGGTCCGCGGCCGGCTTCCAGAAGTAGTCGGCGAACCGGGGCGGGATGTAGCCCTGACCTTCGACGGCGTGCCCCTGGTACACCTTGTCGACGATCGCCTTGCGGTCGACCGCGGCGAACAGTGCCCGACGCACCTTCGGGTCGAGCAGCGCCGGATTGCCGTTGCCGAACTTCTGGCCATCCTTGGACTGGGCGCCCGGGTTGGTGGCGAGCGCGAAGAAACGCCGGCCGGGGGCGTCGTTGACCTTGATGTCCGGCGCTGACCGGAGTGAACTCGCCTGCGCCGGGCTCAAGTTGGACACGAAGGACACCTCGCCCTTCTGGAGCGCCGCGACCGCCGCGTCATTGTCCTTGTAGTACTTGAAGACCAGCTCGTCGAACTTGGGCGCACCCCGCCAGAAGCTCTTGTTCGGCCTGAACTTGATGTACTGGTCGACCTTGTAGTCGGTCAGGACGTACGGCCCGTTGCCGACCACGGGGAACCGCTGGTCGTTGTTGAACTTCGAGAAGTCGGTGACCTTGTCCCACACGTGCCGGGGCACGATCGGGACGTCCAGTGCGGTCATGGTGGCCTGCGGCTTCTTGAGTTCGACCACGAGGGTGGTGGCGTCGGGGGCCGTCACCTTCTTGAAGTTCGAGACGAAACTGCCGTTGGCGGTCGCCGCGGACTTGTCCGTCATCATCTTGTTGAACGTCCACGCTGCGTCCTCGGCCGTGGCCTGCTGCCCGTCCGACCACTTCGAATTGGTACGGATGGTGTACGTCCAGGTCAGCTTGTCCAACGAGGTCTTCCAGGCGGTGGCAAGACCCGGCACGGGGTGGCCGTCCTTGGCGTCGTAGTTCGTCAGGTACTCGTACATCAGCCGGTGCACGCTGGTGCTGATCAGCCGCTGGGCGAGGAACGGGCTCAGCGAGTCGACGCTCTGCGAGACGGCGACGGTGAGCACCTTGTCCCCGCCCTTCGCGTCGTCGGCCGCCGCGCCCTGGGCGGGGAGCAGGGCCCCGGCCGTCAGCGCGAACGCGGCGGCGCCCGCGGCGAGCAGGCGCCGGGGCCGCGGCCGGTGCAGGGTCTTGCGCGATGGAACTGTTCTTGCCATGGGACGGTGACCTCGCGTCATCACTCGCACGGAAAAGCAGGGTTGATCGCAGGGTGAGCGGCGGACGATCGCCGGGCGGTCGCCGGTGATCGCCGGCTGATCGTCGGGTTGATCTCGGTTGAACAGGGCGTGGCGGCCGGTGTGGGCGAAGGTCTACCAGCGGTGGTCTAGACGTGTCAACGGCGCCTCGCAGGGCAGGTGGTCTGCGGAAACGCGCGAGGGCCCGCACCGTTCGCACGGTGCGGGCCCTCATTGGTCCAGTCCTCTGACGCCTTACTGCTGAGGGGCTGACGGAGGCTGCGGAACGCCCTCGGTCCCGGGCCACCCGGGCGGCGCAACGGGTGCCTGCGCGTCCGGCTGGCCCGGCGCGCCCTCGGGTGCGGGAGCCTGAAGCTCCCAGTCGGCGGGCGGCTGAGGTGCGCCGGGGTAGGGCTGACCCTGCGGCTGGCCCGGCGCGAACTGACCCTGCGGCGGCTGGGGTTGCTGAGGCTGCTGCCCCGGCTGGCCCGGCTGGCCTCCGTACAACTGCCCCGGGTAGGGCTGCCCGGGGGCGGGCTGCCCCTGCGCGGGGAAGGGCTGACCCGGCTGGGGTTGGCCCTGCGCGGCGGGGTGCGGCTGTCCCGGCTGGGGTTGACCCTGGGCGGGGTGCGGCTGGTGCGGGAACGGCTGGGCCTGGGCGGGGAAGGGCTGTCCCGGCTGCGGCTGACCGGGGGCCGGGAAGGGCTGGCCCGGTGCGGGGGAGTGCTGGCCCGGCTGCGGCTGGTTTTGCCCCGGGAACGGCTGACCGGACGCGGGCTGACCCTGCCCGGGGAAGGGCTGATCGGACGCGGGCTGACCCTGGCCCGGGAAGGGCTGATCGGGCCGCGGCTGGGCGCCGGCGGCCTGGCCGGGGAACGGCTGGGCGGGCTGGGCGCCGGGCTGGCCGGGGAACTGTTGGGCGGGCGCGCCCTGCTGGCCCGGCATCGGCGGGGCCATGTGCGGGGGCGGGTTGAGACCGTCCCCGGTCCACAGGCCTTGCTGCTGCTGAGCGCGTACGAAGTCCTCGGCCACCAGCGCCGAGAGGTTGAAGTACGCCTCCCGGGTCTTGGGCCGCATCATGTCGAGGTCCACCTCGGCACCAGCCGACAGGTGCTCGTCGAACGGCACCACGACCACACCGCGGCAGCGCGTCTGGAAGTGCTGCACGATGTCGTCCACCTTGATCATCTTGCCGGTCTCGCGGACCCCGGAGATGACGGTGAGCGAACGCTGCACGAGGTCGGCGTATCCGTGGGCCGAGAGCCAGTCGAGCGTGGTCGAGGCGCTGGACGCGCCGTCCACCGAGGGCGTCGAGATGATGATCAACTGGTCGGCGAGGTCGAGCACGCCGCGCATCGCGGAGTAGAGCAGCCCCGTACCCGAGTCGGTGAGAATGATCGGGTACTGCTTGCCCAGGACGTCGATCGCGCGCCGGTAGTCCTCGTCGTTGAAGGTCGTGGACACGGCCGGGTCGACGTCGTTCGCGATGATTTCGAGCCCGGACGGCGCCTGCGAGGTGAAGCGGCGGATGTCCATGTACGAGTTGAGGTACGGGATCGCCTGGACCAGGTCGCGGATGGTGGCCCCGGTCTCTCGGCGCACCCGGCGACCGAGCGTGCCCGCGTCCGGGTTGGCGTCGATCGCCAGGATCTTGTCCTGTCGCTCGGTGGCGAGGGTCGCGCCGAGCGCGGTCGTGGTGGTCGTCTTGCCGACACCGCCCTTGAGGGAGATGACCGCGATGCGGTAGCAGGACAGGACCGGCGTCCGGATGAGGTTGAGCTTCTGCTGCCGCTCGGCCTCCTCCTTCTTCGCCCCGAACTTGAACCGCGAGGCTCCGGCGGCCGGGCCGCGGCTGCTCTTCGGCTTCGGCTTGTTGTTGCGCAGCAGCCGGTCGGACGACAGCTCGACGGCGGCCGTGTAGCCGAGCGGTGCCCCCGGCATGGACCGCTCCCGCTGATCGTGCGCCACCGGCGAGGGCCAGGCGGCCCCGGCCCGCGGATCAACGGGCGGCGCGGCCTCCGGCATGGGCTGGGGCGCGGCGGAAGGCCCGCCCGCGGGCCCGCCCCCGGGGTACGGGTAGCCGTAGCCGGCCTGTGCGGCTTGGGGGTTGGGGGTGTTGGTGGGGGCGGGAGTCTGCGGGGCTGCGGGAGGGGTGGCTGCCGCGGGATGGGGGAAGCCGTAGCCCGCCGGTGCGGGCTGCGCGGCCTGCGGGGTGGGGGCGGGGGCCTGTGGGGCGTTGGGAGGGTTGGCTGCTGCCGGTGGGTGCGGGAAGCCGTAGCCGGCTTGCGCGGCTTGGGGGTTGGGGGTGTTGGCCGGGGTGGGGGCCTGTGGGGCGTCGGTGGGTGTGGCTGCCGCGGGGTGCGGGAAGCCGTAGCCCGCTTGTGCGGCTTGGGGGTTGGGGGTATTGGCGGGGGCGTCGGGCTGCGGGGCGTTAGGGGCGGCTGCCGGTGGGTGCGGGAAGCCGTAGCCGGCTTGTGCCGCTTGGGGGTTGGGCATGTCGGCGGGGGAGAGGGCCTGCGGGGCGTTAGGGGCGGCTGCCGTTGGGTGCGGGAAGCCGTAGCCCGCTTGCGAGGCCTGCGGATTGGGGGTGTTGGCCGGGGCGGGGGACTGCGGGGCGTTAGGGGCGGCTGCCGCGGGGTGGGGGAAGCCGTAAGCGGGTTGCGGCGCGGGTGCGTTCGGCGTCGCCGGGGGGCCCGCCTGGGCCGGGCCCTGGTGCGGGAAGCCGTAACTGCCCTGCGGTAGCGGGGAGTTGGGGGCGGGCGACGAGGCGGCGCCCTGCTGGGGGAACCCGTGGGCCCCCTGCGACTGCGGCCACGCGGGAGGCGCCGGGGGCGTGTTCGGCATCGGCTGCCCCTGCCCCTGCCCCTGCCCCTGCACCGGCCACTGCGGCGCGGCGGTGGGCGCGGCGGGCTGGAACGCCGGCGGCAGTGGGGGCAACCCGGGCTGGGCCCCGGCAGCCGCGGCCCACGGCTGATCGGCGGGCGCGGGCCCGGGGGCAGGTACCGGTGCGGGCGGTGCGTCCGGGTGTGCCGCGGGTTCCGGGGTGGCGGCGTCGGCGGGCACGGCATCCTCAGGCACCGCATCCTCGGGCACCGCATCCGCCGGAACCGCGTCGGCGGGCTCCGCGCTCGGGACCGCAGCCGGTGCGGGCCCGCCGTAAGGCGCGTCCGGCGCCGCGGCATCGGTAACGGAGGCGGAGTCGGTGGCTGCGTCGGCGGCGTCCTCGGCGTCCGCGCTCAGATCATCGGCGCGAGCGCCGTCGGAGGGGGTGGAATCCGAAGAAATGGCGTCCGAAGGGGTGGCATCGGACGGAAGCACATCGGACGGAAGCGCGTCGGAGGGAAGCGCGTCGGAAGGGATGGCGTCGGACGGTTCGGAGCCGTTCGGCGAGGTGTCCTCGGCCGGGGCGGCCGCCCCTTCACCGGACGATGCCTGCGCGACGGCCGCGAGCTCGGCAGCTTCGTCGGCCCCGGGCCGCGGCGCGGACGTACCCGCGACCTGCTCACCCGGGAAGCCGCCGGAACCATCGGAACCGTCCGAACCGTCCGAACCATACGAATCGGCCGAGTCATCCGAGTCATCCGAGTCGAAGGAATCGGCAGCACCCTCGTGCGCGCCCGCGCCCGCGCCCGTACCTGTACGCGATTCGGGACCCGTACCTGATTCCGGACCTGAACCCGTTTCCGGGCCCGTACCAGTACCCGCTTCCGCCGTCTCAGCGACCGCTCCGGCGTCGGAGGGTTTTTCGGCCGGGGCCGGTGAGTCCGCGTCGGTGGCGGGCGGCGTGGCTGACGCGCTGTCAGAAACGGGCGCCGATGCCGACTCGCCGCGCGCCGCGGCAGCCGCCGCTTCGAGCTGCTCGAACTCCCGCTTCAGCGCCGACGGAGAGAACCGCATCGTCGCGCCGCTCTCGATGTCGCCGCCGCCGAAGGCCTGGCCCTCGTCCGCGAGGCGGCTCTCGGGTGCGGGCGGCGGAGGTGTCGGAGTGGGAAAGGAGGGCGGGGCGGGCGGCGTCTGGGCAGCCGGGGTCGGGCCAGGCGGCGGCGGGGTGGTGCCCCAGTTGGGCTGGAACCCGGCGTCCGACGGCAGTCCGGGCACGTCGACCGGCGTAGCGGCCGGCGGCGGGGGAGGAGGCAGCGGAGCCCCCGCGCCCCCACTCTGCTGACCGGCCGGGGCCGGAGTGTCCTGCGCGCCCTGGGTGTACCAGGCGGGCGGGGTGTAGTCGATGGTGAACTCACCCGTGGTCTCGGGATCGGCGTCGGACCGATTCTCGTCGCGCGCGTTCCCGCCGGTGCGGAACTGGTCCTGGTCGCTGTTCACCGGTTTCCTTTCGTTCGCCTGTGACCGGGTGGAGGCCGTGGGTTTCATTGGCATCCATGAGCCGGGGCGAGGCAAGCCCTGGTGCGGTGTTCGCAGAATCGAGCGCGTCGTCCCGCCCGCCCTACCCACACCTGCCGCTGCGAGCGGCGCGGCGTCCGGATGTGTGGACGACGCACCTCGCCGCGGAGCCCTGCCCCCGTTCCGTCCCACCCTAATCGTCGTCAATACCGACGCGGCAGGCCCGGCCACCCCGATCGGCTGTCCCTTTCGTCACCCTCGCCCCATGGGTGACGATGAAGTGGCCGACCTGGGGCGTAGCGCGCCGGGCGAAACGGTCAGATCGGGTCAACTCGCGCCGCTGTGGCGTTGGTCAGTCGACCCGCCGGGCGTTCCCCAACAATCCGGTCTCGGTGTCGGTCGCCTGGGTCATCACGAAGGCGCGGTCCCGCTCGTTGCACCACAGCGTCACCCCGTCGGCAAGCGTCGAGAGGGTTTCCCGCTCGGTGCGCGGCAGGTTGATGAGGCGGCCCAGCTGCGCCGCCTCGTCCGGTGACACCCGCTGCACGCCGACGAGCCGTGCCTGCCGGATCAGCCTGGGTGCGACCGGGCTGAGGTAGGGGAGCAGGGTGAGCACCGCCTGCCAGGGCGCCGACACCACGCGGCCGCGCGGGGGCCGCATGCCGCAGTCCCGCACCACGAGCACCGGCTCACCGGCGGAGGTGCCGAGCGGGGGCACCCGGCCCACGTCGTGCACGGTCATGCCGCTCTGGCTGGCGATCGCGTGGACCAACTGGGCCCACGCTTGGGGCCGACCGGTCTCCACCGCGACCCGGGTACCGGTGGCGGCCGCCCGCAGCGCGAGCACCTGCGCCGTCCACAGCCCGCCGATGAGCACGATGTCGTACGCCGTCGGCCTGTTCACCCCGAGCACCGCGGGATGCCCCTCGACGTCCACGCCGACGACCACGCCGTCGTCGCCGATGGGCAGCGCCAGGCTGTCCAACTGCTCGGCGGACAGGGTGTGCCGACGGTGCCGGGGACCGATGAGGCCGAAGCCGGTGCGCGGCTCGCCACGCGGACCCGAAGTCGTCGTGGCCATCAGCGCGCACCTCCCAAGGGCAGCGTGGCGAGCACGCCGGGCAGCTGCTCGTGGTCCAGCGGCACGATCTGGGCCTTCGCCTCGCGCGCCGCGCGCTCCAAGGCCTGGCGGGCCGTGCTCAGTTCGGCCTCGCTGCGGCCCGTCACCCTGAGGTGGCCACTGATGCCGATCTCCTGGGCGCTCGCGCGGGCGATGGTGAGACTGAACGTGGTCGCAAGGGCGGGAACCGCCGTCAGCAGCGCCACGAGCTGCGGCAGCCCGCCGGTACCGGAACCCGCGTCGATCCTGGGCCAGCGCCGTATCCAGTACGTGGTGTGGCGGCGGTTGTCGCAGCGCCAGGAACGGCTGGACTCCTCGGTGCGCCGCTGCGGCGTCTCCGTGCGGCTGGCCTGAGCCGTCACCAGCGGGTTGGCGCAGGCCGAGGTGGCCACGGCGTCTGCCAGCTCCTCCTCGTTCAGGACCGTGGTGTGCAGGCCCGCTCCGGTCAGTCGGCTTGCCAGATGGAGGGCGGCGCGCGCCGCACACTTCTGGGCGCCCCCGATGCCCCCGCCGCGCGCGGCCACCGCCTCCGGGCACAGCTCCGGGTTCAGCTTCAGCGCGATCCAGGTGATGCGGACCGCGGGGGAGGCCGTCTGAGCGTGCAGAGGCGCGTAGTTGGTGACCGCCAGGGACTGCTGGGGGAGCCGCAGCGCGGGGGCGGGCTGGGTGTGCAGCAGGATCTGCGCCGATTCGAGCCGGATGTCGTCAACCTCAAGGGCGTCCCGCACCAGCCCTATGGGCAACGGGCGTTGACCCCGGTCCGCCCGCAGCGCCGTCGCGTCCGACTCCACCTGGAGGACGACGGTGAGGAACCCGCCGTCGCCGACCATTCCTATCGGGCGCCGGTCGCGGTCGCCGTGGCCGTACGTCCGCAGCGTGGGGTCGCACTCCACGGCCGGGGCGAGGCCCGGCAGAGTGCCCGGCGGCACGACGGCGTTGCTCGCACGCCTCAACCGCGCGCGCAGCGCCCAGGCGGTGCCCAGCCATTCGGGCAGCGAGCGCCCCCGTCGGCGTACCACCGCGAGCAGCACGAGCGCCAGAGCGACGGCGCCCGCCAGCACCAGCGCCATCGTGTCGACGACCCACGCGGCGAGTAGCAGGGCGGCTGCCGACTCGATCAGAATTAGCTGTTGCAGATGAAACGAACCCAAGCGTCCGGAGCGGGACTTGAGGTGGGGCGTCACCGGCCCGACGGCCACGGACGCCGCTGCCCGGCGGATCGGAGGGGACGACTCCGTACGCACTCCGGGACGGGGGCCCGCGCCGCTCGGCGCGCCGGATCGTTCACGGGAGCGCGACCGTGTCCCAGTCGACGAAACCATCCCTGCCCCCCCGAACTCCTCGAAATCCCCGGGCCAGTAGGGCTCTTGAGGGACCCGTTCACCCTACCCGGCCCAGGCGTACGATCACGTAACAGGCATAGTAGGGGGCCGGTCTGACAACGGCGGGCGGGGGACGGGCTCCCTGGGGCTCCGCACGGGGACAACGGAGAAACACGGACACTCATGGCATCTCGCCGGGACGAGCTCAACGCGTACACCTTCGCGAAGCGTCGCACGCTCGCATCGTTCATCCAGCCCTCGCCGACGGGCTCGGAAGAGGGGGCGCCCAGGCCGTTGCGCGCCGTGCTGCCGGGCAGCATCGCGGCGGTGGTACTGCTCGCCGCGTTCGGGGCGTGGGGGATGTTCAAGCCCACCGCGCCGCCCGGCTGGGACACCCCGGGCGAGAAAGTGATCATCGCCAGCAAGTCCACGACCCGCTACGTCGTACTGACCACCGACGGCAAGAAGGAGCTGCACCCGGTCCTCAACATGGCGTCCGCGAAGCTCCTGCTCGACCCGACCAAGGGGCAGGTCGTCAACGTGGACGAGTCCGTCCTGGACAAGGGCCACCTGCCGCACGGCGCCACCCTCGGCATCCCGTACGCGCCCGACCGGCTGCCCTCTACCGAGGAGGCCGGGTCCGCCAAGCGCTGGGCGGTCTGTGAACGCCCCGCCGACGGCGGCCGCGCCATCCAGAAGGCCGCGTTCGTCCTCGCCGACCGCGACAAGAGCCGGACGGACGGCTCCGAGCGGCTGACCGGCGGCGAGCTGATGTACGTCGTGGGGCCCGACAACAAGACCCGGTACGTCGTGGACGCGCAGGGCACCAAGTACCAGGTCGGCTCCGAAGAACTCCTGCTGCGCGCCCTGGTCGGCGCCGGCCGCGAACCCGAGCGGGTGTCCAAGGAGTGGCTGGAGACCCTTCGTTCGGGTGATCCGGTCGCGTTCCCCAAGGTCGAGGGGAAGATCGGCAGCCCTGCGGAGGTTCCGGGGACCCTGGCCCCCGAGGCGAACCGGATCGGGATGGTCCTCAAGGCGCCCAACGGCGCGGGCACCCAGTACTACCTGGTCCAGCAGGGCAAGGTCTCGCCGGTCTCCGACTTCACCGCGAACCTGCTTCTCTACAGCCGCGATCTGCGCGGGCTCATGACGACCGGCCACGCGGCGGAAACCAACGCGGCCGCGTTCACGCCCGAGGCCACCGAGTTCGAGGCCAAGAAGAACTGGCCTCGCCAGATGCCGGTGGCCGTCAACGACGCGGGCACCGGGAACGGCAGCCGCAACACCGTGTGCAACGTGCTGCGCGATGTCAACAAGGACAACGGCGAGACCACGATGAGCACTTGGGCCGGCACCGACTTCCCGGCGCCGCTGCCCACCGGTTCGAGCAGCGCTTACGTGACGCCCGGTTCGGGCCAGCTCTTCCGCCAGATCCAGGGCTCCGAAACCAAGGCGGGCGGCGTTTTCCTGGTGACCGACACGGGGCTGCGCTACGCGATGCAGTCCAACAGCGACAGCGCCGACGGGGATTCGGCCATGGGCCTGACCGCCGATCAGCGCAAGCAGGCGGACCAGGAGGCCCAGCAGGCCCAGACCCGGCTCGGCTACGCCAAGTCCGAGCCGGCCCCGATCCCGATCAGCTGGTCCACGTTCCTGCCGACCGGCCCTCGCCTGTCGACCGGGGCGGCCCGCCAGCCCCAGGGCTCCTGAGAGGCGGCACCACGATGGCGTACGCACTCAAGGCGCTCGCCCTGTCGGCCGCGGCGGCCCTCACGGTGCTCGGCGGCACTCCGGCGGCCGCCGCCCCGGCCGACGACGGGGGCAGCGACCAGTGCACCTTCCCGTCCAAGGCGTACGCGGGCCGCCCCTGGGCGCTCCAGCGCGTGCTTCTGGACGAACTGTGGCGCCAGTCGACCGGCAGGGGCATGAAGGTCGCCGTGATCGACACGGGCGTCGACATCAAGAACGCCCAGCTCAAGGGCGCGGTGGACGCGTCCAGGGGCAAGAACCTCCTGCAGAAGGACCTCAAGGACCAGAACGGCCAGCCGCTCCCGCGCGGTGCGGAGAACGGCACGACAGACACCGTCGGCCACGGCACGAAGGTCGCCGGAATCATCGCGGCCCGCCCCGCCAAGGGAACGGGTTTCGTGGGCCTCGCCCCCGACGCGACGATCATCCCGATCGAGCAGAACGACGCGGACGGCCACGGCACGGCGCAGACCCTGGCGGACGCCATCCGCTACGCGATCAGCGCGGGCGCCGATGTCATCAACATCTCCCAGGACACGGCGAACGCGGTGGAACCGGCGCCCGCCCTGAAGCAGGCCGTGGACACGGCTCTCGCGAACAACATCGTGGTGGTCGCCTCGGCCGGCAACGACGGTCTGGGCGGCAACGTCAAGCAGACGTACCCGGCGTCGTACCCCGGCGTCCTCGCGGTCGCGGCCTCGGATCGCAACAACGAGCGGGCGGCGTTCTCGCAGTCCGGCGAGTTCGTGGGCGTGGCCGCGCCAGGCGTCGACATGGTCTCCACGGTGCCCGGCGGCGGCCACTGCGCCGACAACGGTACGAGCTTCTCGGCCCCGTACGTCGCGGGCGTCGCGGCCCTCATCAAGGCCAAGCACCCCAAGTGGACCCAGCGCGAGGTCGTCGCCCAGATCGAACAGACCGCGGAACGCTCGGTGTCCGGCCACGACCGCCTGGTCGGCTGGGGCGTGATCGACCCGGTCCGCGCCCTCACGGAGGACGACCACCCGATCGAGACCCCGGTGGCCCACGAGGGCATCACTCCGGCGAAGGCCCCGACCCCCGCGGCCCTCCATCTCGGCGAAACGGACGAGCAGCGCACGGAACGCCTGGCCACGTACGTGGCGGCTGGGGCGGCGGTTCTGGTTGCGGTCCTGAGCGGGGCAGCGGTGGCGACCCGGGATGCGCGGCGGCGTAGCCAGAGGGTGGCCGGGCTGCGGGGAGCGGAATGAATGCGAGGGCTTCGTGCAGAACGGGTCAAGGGCGTTCTAGATCTGGCCTCCGTGGACTAGCAGGCGACCGATGCTGATGAAGAACTGATCAGAAGTGAGTAGACGTACTCATGCGGCGTGCGGTGAGCCCTCGTAGTGTCGAGGTGGCCGGGTCAACTCAGGCGCGCTGATAGTCCGTTGGGCGGGCGACAGGCGTTGGCTAGAGTGACAGCGGGGCGATACGCGGTGTCAATGGGGCGGATCGCGGCGCGGGTGAACGGCAATGGTTTTGGTTTACGGGGAGGGTGTCATGGGGCGTTGTGCCCACATGGGCGGAGGTGGCGGCGATGAGCGGTGACCTCGAAAAGGGCATGGAGGCGCTGACGACCTTTAAGAGGCGGGTGGACGCGATGCTCACTGAGTTCGAGGGTTCGCACGGCAGCTCCACGAAGATCGCGGACCAGCAGATCGCCCGCACGTCCTTCAGCTCCGGAAATGCCGCTTTCCCCGAGGCGGACGGCCTCTTCACCCAGTACCACCGCGTACACGAACACCTGACGTCGCTGTCGAAATCGCTCGGCCACCAGATCGAGGCGATGGGGATCGCTGCGCATGGGGCGGATATCGGGTTCGACAATCTGGATGAGGAGATGCGGCAGCGGTTCTGGGCGATCAAGTCCGCGACCGACTACGACGCCGAGCAGGCTCAGCGCGAAAAGGACGGCAAGCCGAAGCCGCAGCGCACGGACGACAAGACTTCCGGGACGGGGTGGTAGCGGTGACGGACAAGAAGCCTCAGCCCTCACAGCCTGCGGCTCCGCAGCTGACGGACAAGCAGCGCGTGAGCGAGCAGGTCGGCGTCACCGACATGACCACTGAGGCGGCGCAGGCGCTGTCGGGCCTCTTCCCCTTCGGGGGGGCGGTCCGCTTCTTCGGAAAGACCGATTTCGAGGGCCATCAGCTCAACGACATGATCGACCTGGTCGAGCACGCCAACCCGGCGCACCTGACCAACGCTGGTGATGCTCTTTTCAAAGCTCGGGATGCGATGAAGAAGGCAGCCGACGAGCTCAAGAAGAACGTCGGCGCGGTCCACTGGGAGGGGGAGTCGGGCGACGCGTTCCGCACGTGGGGCGACAACCTCTTTGGAAATACACACCAGTTGGCGGACTTCGCCGAAGTGGCGGCCGTTCAGATCAGCGCCGCGGGCTCGGGCCTGGCATCGGTGAGCAAGGCCATGCCCCAGCGCGACCACCGCACCGAGCCGGTCAAGGTCGCAGATATTCCGCCGACGAAGAGGATCGCGGGGAACGCGGAGTACGAGGCGGCGGTGAAGGTGGAGAAGGACCGCCAAGAGGCGATCAACCAGATGAACCGCCTGTCGTCCTTCTACTCGGTCTCAGAGCAGACCCTGGCTGCGCAGCAGCCGCCTATTTTTGGGCCTCCGCCCAATGTGGGAGTGCCTCAGCCGCTGCCTGGCACCGGCGATCCCATCATCCCGGTCAGAGCGGCAGAGCCCGGGCAATCAACTCGGTTCCACCCGGAAGATGGAGGGAGCACCTCTCACCGAGCCGTTGCAGAATCAGTGTCGGCACCTGGGCACTTGGAAGCCAACCTCAACCCTTACGGGCAGCTAGTGGGTGGTTCGTTACCTTCCCCGGCCCCCGCCCTTGATCGCAATGCTGGCACGGAGCTGAACAGCGTCACTTCACTTCCGGCGCCATCGGCGGGGCAAGTGGCCACGACCCCTCCGCCTACCAGCACAACCAACCCTGGTCTTGGGTCTGTTCCTCCCGTTGCGAGTGGCTCCTGGAACCTGCCTGCCGACAGCGTGACCAGAGCCGTTAGAGCGGTAGGCGGGATCTCTGAATCAGCGCAGTCCCACGCAGGAGCACGCCAGGGAGTTACGGGGGCGACTGGTGCGGGGCCCTCAACTTCGAATCCAGTGGGGCGTCCTGCCAATACAGCCCAGGGGGTGGGCAGAGGTTCAGCCTCCCCAACGGGACAATCCCCGATAGGGCGAGGTGTCTCGGGAGGGACTCCGCGTGCTGCAGGGGCGGGTCCTTCACGTGCCGGATCGGCAGGAATCCTAGGGCGGGGCAACGGAATCGTCGGTGGGCGACCGAATGCCGCAGCGCCGAACTCCGCTGGTTCCCACACACGCAGGAGTGCTGTGGTCGGCGGCGAAGCGACGACAGGAAACATCAAGCCAAGTGGCGGGCCTGGTCCACGTGGTGTTGTTGGAACGCGTGGCCCAACTGCTTCCGGAGCAGCGCAGAAGGGTCGACGCCTCACAGGTGGGCCGGATGGCGTGGTCGGCTCCCCGATGGGGCGGTCGGCTGGCGCTCGTTCAGGGCGTAATACCTTTACCAAGGGTGGCGAAGGCCTGGTGCGGGAGCGGCCTTCTGATTCAGAGGACGAAGAATTCTCTGAACTCGAGGACTGATTGACCGAGACGACTAAGCGCCCATTCTGGTCGCCGAGGCGTTTACTACTACCGATTCGATCAGGGACAGGGCGAGGACGTTAGGCGCATGAAGCCACCAATGAGCGGACGCAAGCAGTGCAGCCCGATGTTTGGGGTGCGCGCTGGAAGACGGGTGGTCTCCGTTAGCGCAGCGCTCGCTGCCTGGGCTGTCGGGTCTGTGGGATTGGCTCCTCACGCCACCGCTGATGACGCCCCGCTCAAGCAATGGTACCTGGACGCCATGCACGCAGAAGACTTGTGGAAGGTGAGTACCGGCAAGGGCGTCAAAGTTGCTGTTGTGGATACCGGCGTCAATGCGGACACACCTTCCCTGAAGGGGCAAGTGCTCAGTCAGGAAGTCCCGGCAGCTGCTGCATACGGGGCAACCAAGGATTATGACGGCCATGGTACGACGATGGCGGAGATGATCGCCGGAACCGGCCAGGGCGGAGGGATCAAAGGGTTGGCTCCGGGGGCTAAGATCATCCCTCTCAGGATCGTGCTGAGTACGTTGAAGGATCCTGCGGAGTTGAAGCTTACGAAACTTCCGGCGCAGGCGATTCGGGCAGCTGCGGATTCGGATGCCAAGATCATCAACATGTCTTTCGGGGCGCATACGAAAGATCCTGGCCTGGAGGACGCAGTTAGGTATGCAGCGTCAAAAGGTAAGTTGATGTTTGCCGGAACTGGCAATGACGGCGAGGAGAACAATGGCCTGCTCGAATTTCCTGCCGCGTTGCCCGGTGTCGTAGGCGTTGCGGCTGCGGATGCCAAGGGCACTGTTGGAAAGTTCTCCCACTCAGGCGACTCTGTTGATCTGGCAGCGCCAGGCCTGAATGTTTCGCGATGGTGCAACGCCGAGTTCCAGGCCTATTGCACTGCCGACGGCACCAGCGCCGCCTCCGCCATCGCCTCCGCCTCAGCCGCCCTGATCTGGTCCGCTCACCCCACCTGGACCGCCGACCAAGTGCTGCGCACGATGATCGACACCGCCGGGCGGTCCTGGGACAAGAGCACCCCCAGTAAGTACCTCGGCTACGGGCTGATCCGCCCCCGGCTCGTCGTGGAGCAGGCGAACATCAACCCCGGCCCCGCCGACGTCGACCCTCTTGCCAAGGAGAACGGGGGGAGTGGCGCGCCCCCGGCCACCCCGGCCGCGCCCAGCTCCTCGCCGGCCCCGAAGGGCGAGGCTGTCGCCAGGGGTGAAGGCCAAGGCGAAGGTACGGGCGGGGCCAAGGGCGGCGGAAGCACGCCCTGGGTCGTCGGCGGGGTCCTCGTCGGGCTCGTCGTCATCGGGGGCGGCGTGTTCGCCGTGCTCAGGACGCGGCGCCGCGGCGCCTGAGCGCGGGGGCGCCGGCACCGGCACACCGCGGCGCTCGGCTGACGTACGGCCATCCGCACCACCACTATCACCAGCATCGCCACCACGAAGGGAAGGCCTGGCATGACGCAGGACCAGCGGGTATCAGACAGCGAAATGGCCAAGTTGGAGGGGCAGATCCTCGACCGGTTCGAATCGGTGAAGGGCCAGGTCAACCAACTCCAGAACGTGATCAACAGCCTCGAAGGGGCCTGGGAGGGCATCGGCGCCCACGCCTTCGACAAGAAGCAGACCCACATCAACAACCAGATGGTCCACATGGGTCGGCTGCTCCTGGACTTCCTTGAGGCGATGAAGGCGACCCGCACCCTCAAGGGCGACACCGACGAGGAGGTCCGCAAGGCCCTCATGGGCATCGACGTCGTGGACGGTTACAGCGGTGACGCGGGGGCCACGACCGCGATCACCTCGAACCTCAGCACGTACTAGTCGCGCCGGGTTCGCCCCGCCTCGCGGCGTCAGCCCACAACCACCTTATTCACCAAAGAGATTGGGGAAGTCATGCCTGACAACAGCGGCGATGTCCTCGGAGTCCACTACGGCAGCCTGGACCAGGCGGCCGAAGCCATCAAGAACCAGGCCGGCAAGCTCCAGCAGGACCTTGAGGACATCGGCAAGCTGGTCGACAGGGCCGCCGCCAACTGGCACGGCCAGGCCCACGAGGTGTACGCCACCAAGCAGCGGGACTGGAACAACACCGCCCAGAGCGTTCAGACCTCGCTGATGCAGATCGCCAACGCCGTAGCCGAGGCCGGCCCGACCTACCGCGCCGGGGACCACAAGGCGGCCGGCTACTTCCAGTGAGGAGTGCCGGGAATCGGCGAACGGGGTGGGCACGCGCGGGAGGTGCCCACCCCGTTCTGTGTCCGCGGGAGCGGTGACTGCTACGCCTCGATGCCCCCGTTGCGCACCGACGGCTCCAGGTCGAACTCCCCGTCCCGCGCGCCCAGTACGAACGCCTGCCACTCCGCCTCGGTGTACCGCAGCACCGTCTCCGGGTCCACGGAGGACCGCATGGCCACGGCGCCGGCCGGCAGGTAGGCGATCTCGACGCGCTCCTCGTCCTCGGACGTGCCCGGGGCGCTGTGCCACTCGACCCCCGAGATGTCGAGGGCGTACAGCTCGTTCTTCTCGCGCTCCTTGCGCTCCTGGAGTTCCCTGTCCTGTTCCTCAGCCATGACGGAGCGATTCCTTCCAGACGTGCCGACCCGGACGTGCCAAGCGCAGCCGATAGGTACATCAACCAGCTGTCCGCTCAGCCTACTTGGCGGCGTGAGGTGCGCGCGGGTGAGCGGGCGGGAATCGAGTGCATGGGGGGCTGAGGCAAAAATCCCGCACAGGCGGTGCAGGCCTGAGCGCCGTCTGCCCTGGCAGCTCGCCGACCCGGCCGGTACACGACACCCTCCGGCTATCGACAGCAAGAGTGCCCGCGCCTGGCGCACGGGGCACCCCCGGAGCGCAATCGGCGCCCGCGACGTCGAGAGGCAGCGCCCCGTTGGTCGGAGAGCTGGCTCTGGCCCCGAGCCAGCCGCCCGCTCTCGATCACGGGAATAGTTGGGAGGCGGCGGCCCGGAGACCGTCAAGGCCGTCTGTCTGCTGTTTCGCCGTCGAGGTCGAACCGACACCACACTGTCTTGCCGCCCGGCTCCTTCGGCATCCACCAGACCGCCGCTGCCACACGCTGAACGAGCAGCAGCCCCCGGCCGCTGTCCGGTAGCACTGCTTCCGGCAGTTCCCCCAGCAGGCCCAGGGAAAGGGAGAAGGTGTCTCCCAGAGGAAGCAGAGGAGGCGTCGAGTCCTCATCCGCGACCCCGACGAACAACCACTTCGGCCACAACTTGAAGGTCACATCGTTGCGCCGACTCCCACCAGGACGAGCCAGGCAGCAGTCCGGCACCGCATGATGCACCACATTGCCGACCAGTTCGGAGACGATCAGCCGGACATCGGCCACGGTCTCATCCGCAACCGAGCCCTGAAGGAACGTGGTCGCCATGTCACGCGCCACACGGAGCGTGTCGGGGAACTCTGCGAAGAGAGTCAGCTGCAAGAGGTTCCCGGCTGAGGACGGGTCGGGCTCGACGTACCAGTGGGCGAACGCGTCCAGTTCGTTCATCACGTGCTCGTGCCGCTCCGCTCTTCTCGTATCCATGCCACAAGCCACCATCTCTGGGCGCCAGCACCGAGAGTTTCTCGTGGACGCCGGATGGCTGTTTCTGCTGAATGCATGCGTCCAGTACGACCGGGGACAGCACGAGGCCGCGAACCTCAGTACGGCCGCCGCACTTCGCATTGGTGGCGAGGCCGAACACGGAGAGATCAAGGCTTGGGCGTGGGAGATCGAGGCGTGGTTCGCTCACTCAGTGCCGATGGCAGGACATGCTCCACGCTGTGGAAGCCGGGCACGTCGCCGACCAGACGCACTCCGTCGGCGTGCAGCTGTACGCGCACAAGGCGCGCCGCCGCACGCATGGGGGACGCCAGCCTGGTCCGTGACTCCCTTGACGCGGGCCGCGCGAGGCTGGACCGTCTGCCCCGACCGGACCACCCCGAGCACCACTTCATCATCGACCCGGACAAATGGGACTTCTACGAGATGGACGCGTATCGGCTACTCGGAGACGATGAACGCGCCGCCTCCCACGCTCGATCTGTCATCGGCATCAGCACTGGCCCCGACGGAACCGAAATCTCTCCCATGCGCGCCGCAGAGGCCCGTCTCACACTGGAAGTCGCTGCCGCACACCCCGGCGACATCGATGAGGCCGTAGGCATGGGGACCACGGCCCTTGCAGTGGATCGCAAGTCGCTTCCGTCTCTGCTTTTGGTCGCCAACGAGCTGGACAAGGGACTTCGCTCCCGCTACCCCCGCGAGACCGCTTCGCGCGACTTCCACGAACAGATCTTGACCACCGCGCGAGGCACGACCACGCCAGACCTCACTTTCTGAGGGCGCCTGCCCCTGACGAGCGGCGACGGCGGCCTCTTACGGACGTGTGCAGCCCTGTGCCTTCATTGCCGCGGGGAGGTAGGCCCGCAGGAAGGAGACGAGAGCGTCCCTGCGCTCGGAGACCTTCTCGGGGACGGGCTTCTCCAACTGGACCAGAGCGACGAAGCGTTGCTTCTTGCCCTGGTGGGTGCAGTCGGCGAAGGCGATGGCGCCCCAGTCGGCGACCTGGGCGCCGTCGCCCAAATTGACTGCCGAGGGATGGCCCATGCGCTGCATCCCTCGGGGGTCCAGCTTGATGGGGTCGGTATCGGTCGAAATGACGTCCCCGTTCAAGTAGACGACACGATCCGTATCGACCGCCAAGCGACAGCGAGGGCTCCCCGCCCCCGCGTCGTACTTGTCCTGGGTGAGCTTCTTCCCCGGCGGCAACAGGGGTGATAGGAGGGCCGAATCGATGGGGACCCCGCACGCCTCCTTCGGGATGGCGTAGTCGTGCGACTCCGCGCAGCCCGCCGCCGCTAGTGCCAGTGCTGCGGTGGCCAGCATGGCCTTCCGGATCGGTTTGTGCATGGTCAAGGCGGAGCTCTTTCGTGGAGGCCGGGGACTGCGCGGAGCCCCGGTGCGTGATGCCGGGGTGGAACGAGTCGCGGTCACTGCTGCCCCGCCAGTCCCTTCGCCCGCGCATTGCCGTCGAATGCTGCCCCGTCGATCTCCGACGTGATCGTGTAGGAATTGGCCCCTTGATGGCTGGGGTTGGCGTTCATCCAGACTTGGGCGAGGCTCTGGAGCTGATTCTCGCGGGCGGTGAATGTCTTGCTGTTCTCATCGGTCGCCACCCCTACTCCATCAACCCCGTCTGCACCAGCGGCTTCCCCCGCTTGCGGGAGACGAACATGCCGCGGCCCGTCGGCATCGGGCGGGGGCGGACGCCCGCCAGGATGTCGCCCTCGGCCGGGTCGCCGGCCAGGACCACGCCCTGGGCGCCCAGCTCCTTCACGCGCTGCATGAACGGCTCGTACGCGGCGCGGCCCGCGCCCGCCGTGGAGCGGGCGATGATGAAGCGGACGCCGACATCGCGGGCGAACGGCAGCAGTTCGGTGAGTTTGGCGAGCGGGTTGCCGCTGGACGTCGACACCAGGTCGTAGTCGTCCACCACGACGTACACCGTGGGGCCGCGCCACCAACTGCGGTCGCGCAGCTGCTGCGCGGTCACATCCGCGCTGGGCGCGCGGCGCTGCATGAGGTCGGCCAGGGCGTCCATGTGGTGGTCCATGGCGTTCGACATGGGGATGTACTCGGCCAGGTGCGAGGGCGGGGTCACATCGAGCAGCGTCCGCCGGTTGTCCACCACGAACAGCTTGCACACGTCACCCTCGTACCGCTGCGTGAGCTGGGTGATCAGGAGGCGCAGCAGGTTCGACTTGCCCGACTCGCTCTCGCCGAAGATGAGGAAGAACGGGTCCTGTTCGAAGTCGACGAAGACCGGCTCCAGGTTGTTCTCGTCCAGCGCGAAGGCCACGCCGCGGTCCGGGAAGGCGTGGCCGGGCGGGAGTTGGGCCGCCGGGAGTTCGCGGGGGAGGAGGCGGACCGCGGGGGCGCCAGGGGCCGTCCAGTGCCGGGTGACCTCGGTGGCCAGGGCGGCCGTGGCGTCGGCGAGGTCGGTGTCGGACTGGAGGCCGTCGATGCGCGGCACGGCCGCCATGAAGTGCTGCTTCTGCGGGGACTGGCCGCGGCCGGGCACCCCGACCGGGACGTTGGCCGCGACCTTGCGGTCGAACTCCGAGTCCATGGTGTCGCCGAGCCGCAGCTCCAGGCGGTTCATGAGGTGGTCCTTGAGGTTGGCCCTGACCTCCATCGAACGCGACGCGGTCAGCACCAGGTGGATGCCGTAGCCGAGCCCCCGGGCCGCGATGTCCAGGACGACCTGCTCCAGGCCTTCGTACTCGGTACGGAAGTTGCCCCAGCCGTCGATGACGAGGAACACGTCGCCCCACGGCTGGTCGGCGACGGAGATGGTGCCGCGCGCCCGGCGGGTCCGGAAGTCGGCGATCGAGGCGATGCCCGCCGAGCGGAAGTACTCCTCGCGGCGGGTCAGCACCCCGTACACCTCGGCGACGGTGCGCCGCACCCGCTCCGGGTCAAGGCGTGAGGCGACGCCGCCGACGTGCGGGAGACCGGCGACCGCGGCCATGCCGCCACCGCCGAAGTCGAGCCCGTAGAACTGCACTTCCTGCGGGGTGTGGGTGAGCGCGAACGACGCGAGCAGGGCGCGTACGAGTGTCGACTTGCCGGACTGTGGGCCACCCAGGATCTGAAGATGGCCCGCCGCGCCGGAGAAGTCGCACCAGAGTGGGTCGCGGCGCTGCTCGTACGGCTTGTCGACGAGGCCCAGCGGCACGACCAGCCGTCCGGCACCCTCGTAGTCGGGCTGAGTGAGACCGCGCCCCGGCACCGGGGCGAGGCCCGGCAGCAGCGAGTCCAGGGCCGGCGGACTGTCCAGCGGCGGCAGCCACACCTGGTGTGCGGCCGGCCCGCGCGCTTCGAGGCGGCGCACGATGACGTCGAGCACCGTGTCGGCGAGCGCGTCGTCGGTCTGCGGCCCGGCCTCGGCGCGGGGGCCCGGCACGGTCTGCGGGGCGTACGTCACCGGAACCTCGGCGGCGGTGAACAGCACCGGCCGCCGGTCGACGGGCACCGGCCCGTCGATGCCCGCGGCCCGGTAGCCGCCCGAGCGGTACACACCGGAGACGTACGCCGCCTTGAAGCGGGTCATCTCGTCGGTGCCGAACTTCAGATAGCCCGAGCCGGGCACACTCGGCAAGTGGTAGGCGTCGGGGACGCCGAGGGCCGCGCGCGACTCGGCGGCCGAGAAGGTGCGCAGACCGATCCGGTAGGAGAGGTACGTCTCCAGACCGCGCAGCCTGCCCTCTTCCAGGCGCTGGGATGCGAGCAGCAGATGCACGCCGAGCGAGCGGCCGATGCGCCCGATCTGCACGAACATCTCGATGAAGTCCGGTTTGGCGGTAAGCAGTTCGCTGAACTCGTCGATGACCAGGACGAGCGAGGGCACCGGCTGGAGCGCGGCGCCGGCCACGCGGGCCCGCTCGTAGTCGTGGATGTTGGCGTAGTTGCCCGCGTCGCGCAGCATCTCCTGGCGGCGGTTGAGTTCGCCGCGGATGGAGTCGCCCATGCGGTCGACCAGGGTGAGGTCGTCGGCGAGGTTGGTGATGACGGCTGCGACGTGCGGCATCTGCGCCATACCGGCGAAGGTCGCGCCGCCCTTGAAGTCGGCGAGGACGAAGTTCAGGGTCTCGGAGGAGTGGGTGACGGCGAGGCCGAGCACGAGGGTGCGAAGCAGCTCCGACTTGCCCGAGCCGGTCGCGCCGACGCACAGGCCGTGGGGGCCCATGCCGTCCTGCGCGGCCTCCTTCAGGTCGAGCATCACGGGGCGGCCGTCCTCGCCGACGCCGATCGGTACCCGCAGCCGCTCGGAGGCGGAACGGGGCCGCCAGGTGAGCGCGGTGTCCACCGCCGCCGCGTCGCCCAGGCCCAGCAGATCGGTGAACTCCAGGTTGGCCAGCAGCGGTTCGTCGTCATCACCACCCGAGGCCATGCGCAGCGGGGCGAGCTGACGGGCCAGCGCGTCGGCCGACTCGTAGGAAAGGAGATCGGGCGTGCCCTCGTACACGAGGCCGTGGCTCGACTCCAGGCGGAGTGTGCGCGGGTGTACGACCACCGCCAAATCGCCCCGGGCGCCGGTGAGTTCACCGGGAACCACCTCGACGACCGTGACGCCCTGCAGGCCCTCGGCGGAGGCGAGGACCGACATCGGGGGCGGCGACACCCCGTCGAGTACGACGACGATGTGCGGCTCCTCCGGCAGCGGCGCGCCCTCCGGGTGGAAGCGGGGGCGGCCGGTGAGGCGGGGTGCGAGCAGCTCTTCGAGTTCGGCCGCGCTGCGGCTGATCAGGCGCCGACTGCCCGCGCCGTCACTGAGACCGGGGGCCTGGGTGTGCGGCAGCCACTTGGTCCACTCCCAGTGCGCCGAGGCGGACGGGGACGCGGCGACCGCGATCACCAGGTCCTCCGGAGAGTGCAGGGAGGTGAGCGAGGCGGTCAGGGCGCGCACCGTGGCGCGTACCGTCTGCGGCTCCCCGCTGACCGTCAGGTGGTAGAAGGCGCGCAGCGAGACCGCCATCGGGAGGTCCTCCACCGTCTGGTGGGTGGCCAGAAATCGCTGCATGGCGCCCGCCGTCAACGGCTCCAGCTGGTCGACGGGCGCGGTCTGCGGCGGCACCAGCGGAGTGGCGAGTGCCTGGGGGCCGAGCCCGATGCGCACCTGACCGAAATCCTCGTCGCCCGCCCGGCGTTCCCACACCCGGCTGCCCTCGGCGACGAGCGCCCACAGCTGCTCGGGCGAGGGGTGCAGGTAGTACTGCGCGTCGCGCTGCTTGTGCGCGGCCGCGGCGGCCGCGCGCCGGGTCTGGCCGAGATAGCGCAGGTAGTCGCGGCGCAGGTCCGCCAACTGACCCTGGGACCCCTTGCGGTAGCGCACGATCATCGCCACCGACATGGCCACCGTCGAGGCGACCATCACCATGCCCATGACCTTCATGAACGGCTGCGAATTCGGCATGAAGAAGAACACCACGGAGCCACCCATGCCCAGCATGGGTAGGAGTTGCATCAGCGCACCCTCCTGCTGTCCGCGTGGCAGCTCCGGCGGGGGCTGGAGAACGACCTCCTCCGTCGGCACCTCGGACGGCAGAGCCCGTGGCAGGCGCTTGACGATGATTTGGCTCACAACGCACCAATTCTCTTGGCAGTCGAAGAAGTTCAGCCCGCCGCCCCGTGTCCGGCGAACGCCGACCGCGGTGGGATCCTACTGACATCCGATGTGATCGGCTGGCGATAGGGTGCCGTCTGTTCGCGTAAGCACCCGCGAACAGAGCGAAGCAATCTGGGCATTTGATGCGACGGGCGAACGACCCGGCACCGGGCGACCGGGCACCGCGAGCGCAACCAGTGAAGCCAGCGAAGGGGAAGCCGAAGGTGACCACGACGACCACCGCGACGACGGCCGCCGAACCGAACCGGCCCGGCCAGACAACCGGCGCGGGCCTCGGCTTCTGCCGGGTGACGATCGTCGCGCCGGACGGCCGCATCGACGTGGCGCTGCCCGACGACATCCCGGTCGCCGACATCTACCCCGAGATCCTGCGGCTCGCCCAGCAGAGCCCGGAAGAGGGCGCCCCGGTCGGTTACTCGCTGGTGCGCCGCGACGGCACCGTCCTCGACAGCGCCCGCTCCTTCGCCGCCCAGGCGATCCTCGACGGTGAGCTGCTCACCCTGCGCCCCTTCTCTCAGTCGCTGCCGCCCGCCGTCTTCGACGACGTCTCCGAGGCCGTCGCCTCCGCGGTCACCCAGGACCGCACACTGTGGAACACCGGGCTGACCCGCGCCGCGGGCCTCATCGGCGGCGGCGTGCTGTTCGTCCTGCTCGCCTTCGCCGCCTGGACGGGCGACCCGCGCCACGACATGCACGGCGCGCCGGGCATCCTCGCCGCCGTCGCCGGAGTACTGCTGCTCACCCTCGCGGCCGTACGTGCCCGGATCTACGACGACCAGCTCTCCGCCGTCGCGCTCGGCCTCGGCTCGCTGCCCAACATCGCGGTCGCCGGGTCCGGCCTGCTGCCGCTCGCCACCCACGACGGCGTCGGTCGGCTCCAGGCGCTGCTCGCCTGCGCCGCGGTCCTGATCGCCTCGCTCGTACTCACCCTGCTCTCGCCGCGCGGCGACGGCCCCTTCGTGGCGTTCGGGCTGGCCTCCGCGGTGGGCGTGCTCCTCGTGTTCACCGCGATCCTGACCGGAATGACGCCGACCGAGACCGCCGCGGTCTGCACCCAGCTCGCGGTCGGCGCGCTCGCTTTCCTGCCCGGTCTCTCCATGCGCTTCGCCCGGCTGCCCATCGGCTTCGAGCCCCCGCACTCCTCCCAGCGCGACTTCGGCGACCACCCCGCCCCGCAGGAGCCCGTCGACGCCGAGCGCATCGCCGCCCAGGCCCGGCGCGGCCACGAACTGCTCGTCGGTCTGGTCGGTGGCTGCGCCGTCCTGGCGGCCGCCGGCGCCGCGGTACTCGGGTTCAGTGACAACACCTGGGGTCGCCTGCTCGCCCTGGCCACCGGCGTGGCCATGCTCATGCGGGCCCACCTCTTCCGCTACACCGCCCAGGTCGCCGCCACCCTGGCCGCCGGTCTCGGCGCCCTCGTCCTGCTCGGCCTCGGCCTGTGCGTCAAGGCGCCGCGCGGCCTGATGGCGGACGCGCTGAAGGGCGACACCGCGGCGCTGGACATCCGTACCCTGTGGCTGGTCGCCGCGATCGCCGCCGCAGCGGCCCTGGTCACCGCCATCGCGTTGATCGTGCCCAGCCGCGGAGTGACCCCGTTCTGGGGCCGCTTCCTGGAGATCGCCGAGGGATTCGTCCTGCTCACGCTGCTGCCGCTGACCCTGGCCGTCTTCGACGTGTACGCCAGGGCCCGCGCCCTGACCAGCTGACCGCGCCGCCCGGGGTCAGCCGTCACCCGGGGCACTGGTACGCTGTGTGACGGCCGTTTGTGTACGCGCTCCCGGAAGAGCCCCGCTCATCTGGAAGCTGCGCTCATCGGACCTTCGCCTCCGAGTTACGGAAGCTCCCCTGAGATCAAGACCAGGGGCACTCGTGGGCGCATCGAACAATACTGAGGAGTAAGCGTGCCGCTCGACGCCGCTACGAAGAAGCAGATCATGTCCGAGTTCGGTCAGAAGGAGGGCGACACCGGATCCCCCGAGGTCCAGGTCGCCATGCTCTCCCGCCGCATCTCGGACCTGACGGAGCACCTCAAGACCCACAAGCACGACCACCACTCGCGTCGTGGTCTGCTGATCCTCGTCGGCCAGCGCCGCCGCCTTCTGCAGTACCTGGCCAAGAAGGACATCCAGCGCTTCCGTGCGCTGGTCGACCGCCTGGGCATCCGCCGCGGTGCGGCCGGCGGCGCCAAGTAAGCATGCTGTGAAGGGAGCGGTTCCCACCTATTAGGGGGCCGCTCCCTTTGCTGTACATGCGAGACGTACCGAACGCTCAGTAGTCTGGTACGCACAACAGAACAAGCTTCACCGAAAGACGCTTCACCACAACGCGCTTCACCGCGCGAGAGCGAGCAGAAGCCCTCCTCCGCCGCCGGTCCTCGGTAGTGGCCCCCGGAACGCACGGAAACCGGGTGCTTCGATCGAAGACCGGCCCGCCCTCAGGAGCGCTTCTCCGCCGCTCACCCACCGTCCCCGCGCCACACGGGCCCGGGGACGAAAAGACGACATTGCATCCAACAAAATGGAGAACACGCTAGTGGAGAACGAGACCCACTACGCCGAGGCCGTCATCGACAACGGCTCCTTCGGCACCCGCACCATCCGCTTCGAGACGGGCCGCCTGGCCAAGCAGGCCGCCGGCTCCGCCGTGGCGTACCTGGACGACGACACCATGGTGCTGTCGGCCACGACCGCCTCCAAGAAGCCCAAGGACCAGCTCGACTTCTTCCCCCTCACGGTGGACGTCGAGGAGCGGCAGTACGCGGCCGGCAAGATCCCCGGCTCCTTCTTCCGCCGCGAGGGCCGGCCCTCCGAGGACGCGATCCTCACCTGCCGTCTGATCGACCGCCCGCTGCGCCCGTCCTTCAAGAAGGGCCTGCGCAACGAGATCCAGGTCGTCGCGACGATCATGGCGCTCAACCCCGACCACCTGTACGACGTCGTCGCGATCAACGCCGCGTCCGCGTCCACGCAGCTGGCCGGCCTGCCCTTCTCCGGCCCGATCGGCGGCGTCCGCGTCGCGCTGATCCGCGGCCAGTGGGTGGCGTTCCCGACGCACACCGAGCTTGAGGACGCCGTCTTCGACATGGTCGTCGCCGGTCGCGCCCTTGAGGACGGCGACGTCGCGATCATGATGGTCGAGGCCGAGGCCACTGAGAAGACCATCCAGCTGGTCCAGGGCGGCGCCGAGGCGCCGACCGAGGAGGTCGTCGCGGCCGGTCTGGACGCCGCGAAGCCCTTCATCAAGGTCCTCTGCAAGGCCCAGGCCGACCTCGCCGCCAAGGCCGCGAAGCCGACCGGCGACTTCCCGGTCTTCCTCGACTACCAGGACGACGTCCTGGAGGCGCTCGCCGCCGCGGTCAAGGGCGAGCTCGCGCAGGCGCTGACCATCGCGGGCAAGCAGGACCGCGAGGCCGAGCTGGACCGCGTCAAGGAGATCGCCGCCGAGAAGCTGCTCCCGGCCTTCGAGGGCCGCGAGAAGGAGATCTCCGCCGCGTACCGCGCGCTGACCAAGAAGCTGGTCCGCGAGCGCGTCATCAAGGACAAGGTCCGCATCGACGGCCGTGGGATCACGGACATCCGTACCCTGGCCGCCGAGGTCGAGGCCATCCCGCGCGTGCACGGTTCCGCGCTGTTCGAGCGTGGCGAGACCCAGATCCTGGGCGTCACCACCCTCAACATGCTCCGGATGGAGCAGCAGCTGGACACCCTTTCGCCGGTGACCCGCAAGCGCTACATGCACAACTACAACTTCCCGCCGTACTCGGTCGGCGAGACCGGCCGCGTGGGTTCGCCCAAGCGCCGCGAGATCGGCCATGGCGCGCTCGCCGAGCGCGCCATCGTGCCGGTCCTGCCGACCCGCGAGGAGTTCCCCTACGCGATCCGTCAGGTGTCCGAGGCCCTCGGTTCCAACGGCTCGACGTCCATGGGCTCGGTCTGCGCCTCCACCATGTCGCTGCTGAACGCCGGTGTGCCGCTCAAGGCCCCCGTCGCCGGTATCGCCATGGGCCTGATCTCCCAGGAGATCGACGGCAAGACGCACTACGTCGCCCTCACGGACATCCTCGGTGCCGAGGACGCGTTCGGTGACATGGACTTCAAGGTCGCCGGTACGAAGGAGTTCGTCACCGCGCTCCAGCTCGACACCAAGCTGGACGGCATCCCGGCCTCCGTCCTGGCCGCGGCCCTCAAGCAGGCCCGCGACGCCCGCCTCCACATCCTCGACGTGATGATGGAAGCGATCGACACCCCGGACGAGATGTCCCCCAACGCCCCGCGGATCATCACCGTCAAGATCCCCGTGGACAAGATCGGTGAGGTCATCGGCCCCAAGGGCAAGATGATCAACCAGATCCAGGAGGACACCGGCGCCGAGATCACGATCGAGGACGACGGCACCATCTACATCGGTGCCCAGGTCGGCTCGCAGGCGGAGGCCGCCCGCGCCACGATCAACAGCATCGCCAACCCGACCATGCCGGAGGTCGGCGAGCGCTACCTGGGTACGGTCGTCAAGACCACCACCTTCGGTGCGTTCGTGTCCCTGATGCCGGGCAAGGACGGTCTGCTGCACATCTCGCAGATCCGCAAGCTCGCCGGTGGCAAGCGCGTCGAGAACGTCGAGGACGTTCTCGGTGTGGGCGCCAAGGTCCAGGTCGAGATCGCCGAGATCGACTCCCGCGGCAAGCTCTCGCTTGTCCCGGTGATCGAGGGCGAGACGGCCGACGAGGCTGAGAAGGACGACGCCGCCAAGTGACGTCCCGTAGTTCCGCGACGACGGCCCGCCCCTCTTCGGAGGGGCGGGCCGTCGCCCGTACCCAAACGCTCCTGAAGGGTCACAACGGCATCGGCACCGTTCGCCGTACGACCCTCCCCGGCGGCCTGCGGGTCGTCACCGAAACCCTTCCCTCCGTCCGGTCCGCGACCTTCGGCATCTGGGTCCAGGTGGGTTCGCGCGACGAGACGCCGACGCTGAACGGCGCCACGCACTACCTGGAGCACCTCCTCTTCAAGGGCACCAAGAAGCGCAGTGCCCTCGACATCTCCTCCGCCCTGGACGCGGTCGGCGGCGAGATGAACGCCTTCACGGCGAAGGAGTACACCTGCTACTACGCGCGGGTGCTCGACACCGATCTGCCGCTGGCGATCGATGTGGTGTGCGACATGCTGACGGACTCGCTGATACTTGCCGAGGACGTGGACGCCGAACGCGGCGTGATCCTCGAAGAGATCGCGATGACCGAGGACGACCCGGGCGACTGCGTGCACGACCTGTTCGCGCACACCATGCTCGGCGACACCCCCCTCGGCCGTCCGGTCCTCGGCACCGTCGACACGATCAACTCGCTCACCCAGGCGCAGATCTCGCGCTTCTACAAGAAGCACTACGATCCGCGTCACCTGGTCGTCGCGGCCGCCGGAAACGTCGACCACGCCACCGTCGTACGCCAGGTCCGCAAGGCCTTCGAGAAGGCCGGCGCGCTTTCGCACACGGACGCGGTCCCGGTCACCCCGCGCGGCGGTGCCCGCGCCCTGAAGACCGTCGGCCGGGTGGAACTGCTCAACCGCCGCACGGAACAGGCGCATGTCGTCCTCGGCATGCCGGGCCTGGCCCGCACCGACGAGCGCCGCTGGGCGCTCGGAGTGCTGAACACGGCCCTGGGCGGCGGCATGTCGTCCCGCCTGTTCCAGGAGGTCCGCGAAAAGCGCGGTCTGGCCTACAGCGTCTACTCGTACACCTCGGGC
The DNA here is from genome assembly GCF_036231355.1 of Streptomyces sp. NBC_01431. NCBI lineage: Bacteria > Bacillati > Actinomycetota > Actinomycetes > Kitasatosporales > Streptomycetaceae > Streptomyces > Streptomyces sp. NBC_01431. The sequence continues at coordinate 2,307,025 of NZ_CP109496.1, read as the reverse complement.
TTCGCGGACTGCGGCCTGTTCGGCGTGTACGCGGGCTGTCGCCCCAGCCAGGTCCACGACGTCCTGAAGATCTGCCGCGACGAACTGGACCGGGTGGCGAACGAGGGCCTTTCCGACGACGAGATCGGCCGCGCGGTCGGCCAGCTCTCCGGCTCCACCGTCCTCGGCCTGGAGGACACCGGGGCGCTGATGAACCGTATCGGCAAGAGCGAGCTGTGCTGGGGCTCCCAGATGTCGGTCGACGACATGCTGGCCCGGATAGCGGAGGTCACCCCGGACGACGTCCGAGAGGTGGCACGTGATGTCCTGGGGCAGCGTCCCTCGCTGTCCGTCATCGGCCCGCTGAAGGACAAGCAGGCCGACCGCCTCCACGAAGCGGTCTCGTAACCCGAAGCGGTCTCGCAACCCCTAAGGAATCAAGCGAATGAGCAAGCTGCGCGTGGCGGTCCTCGGCGCGAAGGGCCGGATCGGCTCCGAAGCGGTACGCGCCGTGGAAGCCGCCGACGACATGGAGCTGGTCGCGGCCCTCGGCCGCGGCGACAAGCTGGAGACGCTCGCCGAGACGGGCGCCCAGGTCGCGGTCGAACTGACCACCCCCGCCTCGGTGATGGACAACCTGGAATTCTGTGTACGCCACGGCATCCACGCCGTCGTCGGCACCACGGGCTGGACCGAGGACCGCCTCGCGCAGCTGAACACCTGGCTGGACGGCTCCCCGTCCACCGGCGTGCTCATCGCCCCGAACTTCTCCATCGGCGCCGTCCTGACCATGAAGTTCGCCCAGCTCGCGGCCCCGTACTTCGAGTCGGTCGAGGTCGTCGAGCTGCACCACCCCAACAAGGTCGACGCCCCGTCCGGTACCGCGACGCGTACGGCCCAGCTGATCGCGGCGGCCCGCGCCGAGGCGGGCGTGGGCCCCGCGCCGGACGCCACGGCCACCGCCCTCGACGGGGCCCGGGGCGCCGACGTGGACGGCATCCCGGTGCACGCCGTCCGGCTGCGCGGCCTCCTGGCCCACCAGGAAGTGCTGCTCGGCGCGGAGGGCGAGACCCTCACCGTGCGCCACGACTCCCTGCACCACAGCAGCTTCATGCCGGGCATCCTGCTCGGCGTCCGCCGCGTGGTGACCACTCCGGGCCTCACCTTCGGCCTGGAACACTTCCTCGACCTCAACTGAGCGGCACCGTCGGTCCCATGCGCGCGAAAATCACCTACCTCATCACGGCCGCCGTCCTGGTCTTCTACTTCGTCCTGGCCGGCAGCCGTGGCGTGATGCTCATCGAACAGGGCACCTGGATCACCGTCACCATGGGTGTGGCGGTGCTGATCCTGCCGTTGATCGGCATCTGGTTCCTCTGGGCGAACACCCGCTTCGTCACCAAGGCCAACAAGCTCGCGGCCGAGCTGGACGCCGAAGGCGGCCTGCCCGTCGACGAGTTGGTCCGCACGGCGGGCGGCCGCATTGACCGGGACTCGGCCGATGCCGTCTTCGCCCGGCGCAAGGCGGAGACGGAGGATGCCCCGAACGACTGGCGCTGCTGGTTCCGGCTCGCGGTCGCCTACCAGGACGCCCGCGACACCCCGCGGGCCCGCAAGGCCATGCAGCGGGCGATCGCCCTGCGCGAGCGCGAGCCGGCCGGGGCTTAGCCGCGACCCGGCCTTCGGGTCCGGCCTTCGGTCTGGGAGGTCGGAACCGGGCTTTCGGGGACTGTCGGCAGCCGGGCCCGCCGGTCAGGCGTGCCGGTACTCGTCGCCCCAGGCCTCCACCAGGTCCGCGGCACGGTCGAAGGCCTCGCTCCGTGCCAGGAAGTCCGCGCTGTGATCGGTGAGCAGCGGCGCCGACAACTGGCCGTCCTGCCGCTCGGCGATCAGCGCCTGCCCCTGGACGGTCCGCGGCAGCCCGAGCCAGCGCACCGGCTGCTGAACTGTCCGTACTCCCCGGATCTGCTGCCACGCCACCGTGGTGGTGGAGAAGAAGGCGACCCGCCGAAGACCGGCCCGGCTGACCCAGGCGCCGACCCGCAGCAGCCGCAGCGACGAAGCGATCACGATCACGGCGACGCCCAGCACGACAAGACCGCCCACGGGCTCCCCGGCGGCGGCGATGATCACGGCGGCGAGCAGGACGAACGAGGCGAGGAGCAGCAGGACGGCCGCCCCGGCGACCCGCCATGGGCCGGGCCGGTAGGGCCGCCGCCAGCGATCGTGGTCGTCGAAGGGCAGCGCGGTGTCGTCGGAGTACTCACCGGGTGCGTCAACTGCGCGGTCGGCCGTCAGGAAGGGCAGGGGCACGACTGATCCTCACTCACAAGCACGCTCGATTGGGCTGTGCGGGGTGAGGCTACCCAGGAGGTCACCGTGCGGCCACCTCCGGGGTCCGGGCGCGCGTCGGCGCGTTCGGGGCGCCGGTCCACGGCCGTCAGCGTCCGGTGGAGGCCTCGGACTGCTGGCTCTGCGCGGGGGACTGGGGGCTCGCCATGGCGGGCAGCCCGAAGAGCAGCGCACCGGTGAGCCCGGCTATGACGGTGAGCCCGACCAGGGTCCGGCCGACGAGCTGACCTGCGCTCGCGCGTTCGCGGGGCGGTGGCTCGACGTTGCTGCGGTACCGGTCGGCCTCGGCGACGAATGCGAACGGAACGGGCTCACGCCGGCGGAACATGGGGGCGCATCTCCTTGGAAACTCGAGGGGCTGTCGAACTTGTTGCTGCTTACTGGTACAGACGCGCGGCACTGCCGATTGGTGCCCGAATTCGCCGAATTGGCCGAAGAATGTGGTGACGACCCGTCAGGGACAGAGTTGTCAGTGGCGGCCCGTAGAGTGGGCGCCGCCCGAGCGACGCAATCGGAAGGACCCGCCGGTGACCGACACCCCCGCCCCAGAGCTCAAGCCCAGCTTCCGCAGCGACGTCACCGTCGACCTGGTGAAGCACTCGGCGTCCGATTCGGACGTGCTGTGGGCCGCCCGTGTCTCCACGGCGGGTGAGCAGTCCCTGGAAGAGCTCCAGAAGGACCCCGAGCGCTCCAAGGGCCTCATCAACTACCTGATGCGGGACCGGCACGGCAGCCCCTTCGAGCACAACTCGATGACCTTCTTCATCAGCGCCCCGATCTTCGTCTTCCGCGAGTTCATGCGGCACCGCGTGGGCTGGTCGTACAACGAGGAGTCGGGCCGGTACAGGGAGCTCCAGCCGGTCTTCTACGTCCCGGGCCCCGAGCGCAAGCTGGTCCAGCAGGGCCGCCCCGGCAAGTACGAGTTCACCGAGGGTTCGCCGGCCCAGCAGGAGCTGACCGAGCGCGTGATGGAGGACTCCTACCGCCGCTCCTACGAGGCGTACCAGGAGATGCTGGCGGCCGGTGTCGCCCGCGAAGTCGCCCGCGCCACGTTGCCGGTCGGCCTCTTCTCCTCCATGTACGCGACGTGCAACGCGCGTTCGCTGATGCACTTCCTCGGCCTGCGCACCCAGCACGAGCTGGCCAAGGTCCCGTCCTTCCCGCAGCGGGAGATCGAGATGGTCGGCGAGAAGATGGAACGGGAGTGGGCCCGGCTGATGCCCCTCACCTACGCGGCCTTCAACACCAACGGCAGGGTGGCCCCGTAGCCGCGTGGATTGACAGCCGGACGCGACCATACCGGCACAGATGTGCGGTTACCCCGCGCAAAGTGTCCGTATTGCGGCGTTTCGTGAAGTTCATCTAGGCTGATCAAACGGACCCGGCACTGCTTGAACCCCCGAGCAGGCAGTGCCGGGCTCCCTTTGCCACCTGCCCCCGAGGGGGGACCCGGCGCTGAGCAGCGAGTAGCGTGTTACCCATGGCTCCGATCTCCACTCCGCAGACCCCCTTCGGGCGGGTCCTCACCGCCATGATCACGCCCTTCACGGCGGATGGCGCACTCGACCTCGACGGCGCCCAGCGACTGGCCGCCCATCTGGTCGACGCAGGCAACGACGGGCTGATCGTCAACGGCACCACCGGCGAGTCCCCGACCACCAGCGACGCGGAGAAAGACCAGCTCGTACGGGCCGTACTGGAAGCCGTCGGAGACCGGGCCCACGTCGTGGCCGGAATCGGCACCAACGACACGCGCCACACCCTCGAACTCGCCCGTACGGCCGAACGCTCCGGTGCCCACGGCCTGCTCGCCGTGACGCCGTACTACAACAAGCCCCCACAAGAGGGCCTGTTCCGGCACTTCTCGGCCATCGCCGATGCCACCGAGCTCCCGGTGATGCTGTACGACATCCCCGGCCGCAGCGGCGTACCGATCGACACCGAAACCCTCGTCCGGCTCGCCGAGCACCCCCGGATCGTCGCCAACAAGGACGCCAAGGGCGACCTCGGCCGCGCCAGCTGGGCCATCGCTCGCTCCGGCCTCGCCTGGTACTCCGGCGACGACATGCTCAACCTGCCGCTCCTCTCGGTCGGCGCCTGCGGCTTCGTCTCCGTGGTCGGCCACCTGGTCACCCCCGAACTGCGCGCCCTGCTCGACGCGTACCTCGCCGGCGAGGTAAGCAAGGCCACCGAGATCCACCAGCAGCTGCTCCCGGTCTACACCGGGATGTTCCGCACCCAGGGCGTCATCACCACCAAGGCCGCCCTTGGCCTCCAGGGCCTGCCGGCCGGACCGCTGCGCCTGCCCCTGGTCGAGCTCACGGCGGAAGAATCCCGCCAGCTGGCGCTCGATCTGGCGGCCGGTGGGGTACAGCTCTAACCACAGACTTCACAACTGAATACGCGCCAGACGAACGCGCGAAACCCATACACAACAGCAAGTGCACGAATGACATACGCGCCACGTGCCCTATAGGTACGTGGCGCGTGTGGTGAGGAGAGTCTTTTGAGTCATCCGCATCCTGAACTCGGCACCCCGCCGAAGCTTCCCAAGAACGGCCTGCGCGTCACACCGCTCGGCGGTCTCGGCGAAATCGGCCGGAACATGACCGTCTTCGAGTTCGGCGGCCGCCTGCTCATCGTCGACTGCGGCGTCCTCTTCCCCGAGGAGGAGCAGCCCGGCATCGACCTGATCCTGCCGGACTTCAGCTCCATCCGGGACCGCCTCGACGACATCGAGGGCATCGTGCTGACGCACGGCCACGAGGACCACATCGGCGGCGTCCCGTACCTGCTCCGCGAGAAGCCGGACATCCCGCTGATCGGCTCCAAGCTGACCCTCGCGCTCATCGAGGCCAAGCTCCAGGAGCACCGCATCCGCCCGTACACGCTGGAGGTCGCCGAGGGCGACCGCGAGCGCCTGGGCCCCTTCGACTGCGAGTTCGTCGCGGTCAACCACTCCATCCCGGACGCCCTCGCGGTCGCCATCCGCACCCCCGCGGGCATGGCCGTCGCGACCGGCGACTTCAAGATGGACCAGCTCCCGCTCGACGGCCGTCTCACCGACCTGCACGCCTTCGCGCGGCTGAGCGAGGAGGGCATCGACCTCCTCCTCTCCGACTCGACGAACGCCGAGGTCCCCGGCTTCGTGCCGCCGGAGCGGGACATCTCCAACGTCCTGCGCACCGTCTTCGCCAACGCCGACAAGCGCATCATCGTGGCCAGCTTCGCCAGCCACGTGCACCGCATCCAGCAGATCCTGGACGCAGCGCACGAGTACGGCCGCCGGGTCGCCTTCGTCGGCCGTTCGATGGTCCGCAACATGGGCATCGCGCGCGACCTCGGCTACCTGAAGGTCCCGGCCGGCCTCGTCGTCGACGTCAAGACGCTGGACGACCTGCCGGACGACGAGGTCGTACTGGTCTGCACGGGTTCGCAGGGCGAGCCCATGGCCGCGCTGTCCCGGATGGCCAACCGCGACCACCAGATCCGGATCGTCCAGGGCGACACCGTGATCCTCGCGTCGTCCCTCATCCCGGGCAACGAGAACGCGGTCTACCGCGTCATCAACGGCCTGACCCGCTGGGGCGCCAACGTCGTCCACAAGGGCAACGCCAAGGTGCACGTCTCGGGTCACGCCTCGGCCGGCGAGCTGCTGTACTTCTACAACATCTGCAAGCCGAAGAACCTGATGCCGGTCCACGGCGAATGGCGCCACCTGCGGGCGAACGCGGAGCTCGGAGCCCTCACGGGCGTGCCGAAGAACCACATCGTCATCGCCGAGGACGGCGTGGTGGTCGACCTGGTCGACGGCACCGCGCGGATCGTCGGCAAGGTCCAGGCGGGCTACGTGTACGTCGACGGCCTCTCGGTCGGCGACGTGACGGAGTCCTCCCTGAAGGACCGCCGCATCCTCGGTGACGAGGGCATCATCTCGGTGTACGTGGTGGTTGACTCCAGCAGCGGCAAGATCACCAGTGGCCCGCACATCCAGGCGCGCGGTTCCGGCATCGAAGATTCGGCGTTCGGCCCCGTGGTCGGGAAGATCGAGGAAGCGCTGAACCGGTCCGCCCAGGACGGCGTGGTCGAGCCGCACCAGCTCCAGCAGCTGATCCGCCGCTCGGTGGGCAAGTGGGTCTCGGACACGTACCGCAGGCGCCCGATGATCCTGCCCGTGGTCGTCGAGGTCTGACGCCCACCGCAGTGGTACGCCCGGAGCGGGGCGCCCCGATTTGCATCGGGGCGCCCCGCTCCAGTACGTTTATGCCTCCGCCTGAACGGGAACCCGGCACACTCGTGTGCGTACGGGACGCCCGGACGGGGCGGGAAATCCGACTCAGAATCTCTGATAAAGTCGGGTCCGCCGAAAGGGAAACGCGAAAGCGAAGAACTCGAAGCAAACCCCAGTTCCGGCGGGGAATCGGACACGAAAGCGTCTGATAGAGTCGGGAACACGAAATACCGAAGGGAAGCGCCCGGAGGAAAGCCCGAGAGGGTGAGTACAAAGGAAGCGTCCGTTCCTTGAGAACTCAACAGCGTGCCAAAAGTCAACGCCAGATTGACAACCCCGTATCCGTTTCGGCGGATCGAGGTTCCTTTGAAAAGTCCTGTTCCGCTCTTGTGGTGGGCAGGCAACAACACAGCGAGGACGCTGTGGACGACCGGCCTTATTCCGGCTTGGTCGTCCCGCTCTTACGTGATGTGTGCACCCGATATCGGGTAAACATTCATGGAGAGTTTGATCCTGGCTCAGGACGAACGCTGGCGGCGTGCTTAACACATGCAAGTCGAACGATGAAGCCCTTCGGGGTGGATTAGTGGCGAACGGGTGAGTAACACGTGGGCAATCTGCCCTTCACTCTGGGACAAGCCCTGGAAACGGGGTCTAATACCGGATAACACTCCTCAGGGCATCTTGGGGGGTTAAAAGCTCCGGCGGTGAAGGATGAGCCCGCGGCCTATCAGCTTGTTGGTGGGGTGATGGCCTACCAAGGCGACGACGGGTAGCCGGCCTGAGAGGGCGACCGGCCACACTGGGACTGAGACACGGCCCAGACTCCTACGGGAGGCAGCAGTGGGGAATATTGCACAATGGGCGAAAGCCTGATGCAGCGACGCCGCGTGAGGGATGACGGCCTTCGGGTTGTAAACCTCTTTCAGCAGGGAAGAAGCGAAAGTGACGGTACCTGCAGAAGAAGCGCCGGCTAACTACGTGCCAGCAGCCGCGGTAATACGTAGGGCGCAAGCGTTGTCCGGAATTATTGGGCGTAAAGAGCTCGTAGGCGGCTTGTCACGTCGGATGTGAAAGCCCGGGGCTTAACCCCGGGTCTGCATTCGATACGGGCTAGCTAGAGTGTGGTAGGGGAGATCGGAATTCCTGGTGTAGCGGTGAAATGCGCAGATATCAGGAGGAACACCGGTGGCGAAGGCGGATCTCTGGGCCATTACTGACGCTGAGGAGCGAAAGCGTGGGGAGCGAACAGGATTAGATACCCTGGTAGTCCACGCCGTAAACGTTGGGAACTAGGTGTTGGCGACATTCCACGTCGTCGGTGCCGCAGCTAACGCATTAAGTTCCCCGCCTGGGGAGTACGGCCGCAAGGCTAAAACTCAAAGGAATTGACGGGGGCCCGCACAAGCAGCGGAGCATGTGGCTTAATTCGACGCAACGCGAAGAACCTTACCAAGGCTTGACATATACCGGAAACGGCTAGAGATAGTCGCCCCCTTGTGGTCGGTATACAGGTGGTGCATGGCTGTCGTCAGCTCGTGTCGTGAGATGTTGGGTTAAGTCCCGCAACGAGCGCAACCCTTGTTCTGTGTTGCCAGCATGCCCTTCGGGGTGATGGGGACTCACAGGAGACTGCCGGGGTCAACTCGGAGGAAGGTGGGGACGACGTCAAGTCATCATGCCCCTTATGTCTTGGGCTGCACACGTGCTACAATGGCCGGTACAAAGAGCTGCGATGCCGTGAGGCGGAGCGAATCTCAAAAAGCCGGTCTCAGTTCGGATTGGGGTCTGCAACTCGACCCCATGAAGTCGGAGTTGCTAGTAATCGCAGATCAGCATTGCTGCGGTGAATACGTTCCCGGGCCTTGTACACACCGCCCGTCACGTCACGAAAGTCGGTAACACCCGAAGCCGGTGGCCCAACCCCTTGTGGGAGGGAGCTGTCGAAGGTGGGACTGGCGATTGGGACGAAGTCGTAACAAGGTAGCCGTACCGGAAGGTGCGGCTGGATCACCTCCTTTCTAAGGAGCATTTCTTACCAGGTTCGCCTGGTCAGAGGCCATTTCGTCGGCAAACGTCCGGCGGTGGCTCGCTCATGGGTGGAACGTTGACTATTCGGCACGATTGGTTGTTCTTCACTAGTACTGCTTCGGCGTGGAACGTGGGGGATGGATCGGTCGGGCCGGGCACGCTGTTGGGTATCTGAAGGCACGGGCTTTGCCTGTTGGTCTTCGGTCGCCGGCCCCAGTGCACTCGAACCGGTTGGTTCGGGGTGATGGGTGGCTGGTCGTTGTTTGAGAACTGCACAGTGGACGCGAGCATCTGTGGCCAAGTTTTTAAGGGCGCACGGTGGATGCCTTGGCACCAGGAACCGATGAAGGACGTGGGAGGCCACGATAGTCCCCGGGGAGCCGTCAACCAGGCTTTGATCCGGGGGTTTCCGAATGGGGAAACCCGGCAGTCGTCATGGGCTGTCACCCATACCTGAACACATAGGGTATGTGGAGGGAACGAGGGGAAGTGAAACATCTCAGTACCCTCAGGAAGAGAAAACAACCGTGATTCCGGGAGTAGTGGCGAGCGAAACCGGATGAGGCCAAACCGTATGCGTGTGATACCCGGCAGGGGTTGCGCATGCGGGGTTGTGGGATCTCTCTTTCACAGTCTGCCGGCTGTGAGGCGAGTCAGAAACCGTTGGTGTAGGCGAAGGACATGCGAAAGGTCCGGCGTAGAGGGTAAGACCCCCGTAGCTGAAACATCAACGGCTCGTTTGAGAGACACCCAAGTAGCACGGGGCCCGAGAAATCCCGTGTGAATCTGGCGGGACCACCCGCTAAGCCTAAATATTCCCTGGTGACCGATAGCGGATAGTACCGTGAGGGAATGGTGAAAAGTACCGCGGGAGCGGAGTGAAATAGTACCTGAAACCGTGTGCCTACAAGCCGTGGGAGCGTCGCTGGCAGCACTTGTGCTGTCAGTCGTGACTGCGTGCCTTTTGAAGAATGAGCCTGCGAGTTAGCGGTGTGTAGCGAGGTTAACCCGTGTGGGGAAGCCGTAGCGAAAGCGAGTCCGAATAGGGCGTTTGAGTTGCACGCTCTAGACCCGAAGCGGAGTGATCTAGCCATGGGCAGGTTGAAGCGGCTGTAAGAGGTCGTGGAGGACCGAACCCACCAGGGTTGAAAACCTGGGGGATGACCTGTGGTTAGGGGTGAAAGGCCAATCAAACTCCGTGATAGCTGGTTCTCCCCGAAATGCATTTAGGTGCAGCGTCGTGTGTTTCTTGCCGGAGGTAGAGCACTGGATAGGCGATGGGCCCTACCGGGTTACTGACCTTAGCCAAACTCCGAATGCCGGTAAGTGAGAGCGCGGCAGTGAGACTGTGGGGGATAAGCTCCATGGTCGAGAGGGAAACAGCCCAGAGCATCGACTAAGGCCCCTAAGCGTACGCTAAGTGGGAAAGGATGTGGAGTCGCAGAGACAACCAGGAGGTTGGCTTAGAAGCAGCCACCCTTGAAAGAGTGCGTAATAGCTCACTGGTCAAGTGATTCCGCGCCGACAATGTAGCGGGGCTCAAGCGTACCGCCGAAGTCGTGTCATTCATACGTATAGGGCCAACGCCTGTATGGATGGGTAGGGGAGCGTCGTGTGCCGGGTGAAGCTGCAGCGGAAGCTAGTGGTGGACGGTTCACGAGTGAGAATGCAGGCATGAGTAGCGATACACACGTGAGAAACGTGTGCGCCGATTGACTAAGGGTTCCTGGGTCAAGCTGATCTGCCCAGGGTAAGTCGGGACCTAAGGCGAGGCCGACAGGCGTAGTCGATGGACAACCGGTTGATATTCCGGTACCCGCTTTGAAACGCCCAATATCGAATCAGACGATGCTAAGCCCGTGAAGCCGCCCTGATCTCTTCGGAGTTGAGGGGAGTGGTGGAGCCGGTGACCCGGATCTGTAGTAGGTAAGCGATGGGGTGACGCAGGAAGGTAGTCCAGCCCGGGCGGTGGTTGTCCCGGGGTAAGGGTGTAGGACGTTGTCTAGGCAAATCCGGACAACACATAGTCTGAGACCTGATGCCGAGCCGATTGTGGTGAAGTGGATGATCCTATGCTGTCGAGAAAAGCCTCTAGCGAGTTTCATGGCGGCCCGTACCCTAAACCGACTCAGGTGGTCAGGTAGAGAATACCGAGGCGTTCGGGTGAACTATGGTTAAGGAACTCGGCAAAATGCCCCCGTAACTTCGGGAGAAGGGGGGCCATCACTGGTGATCCGATTTACTCGGTGAGCTGGGGGTGGCCGCAGAGACCAGCGAGAAGCGACTGTTTACTAAAAACACAGGTCCGTGCGAAGCCGTAAGGCGATGTATACGGACTGACGCCTGCCCGGTGCTGGAACGTTAAGGGGACCGGTTAGTGATCTTTCGGGGTTGCGAAGCTGAGAACTTAAGCGCCAGTAAACGGCGGTGGTAACTATAACCATCCTAAGGTAGCGAAATTCCTTGTCGGGTAAGTTCCGACCTGCACGAATGGCGTAACGACTTCTCGACTGTCTCAACCATAGGCCCGGTGAAATTGCACTACGAGTAAAGATGCTCGTTTCGCGCAGCAGGACGGAAAGACCCCGGGACCTTTACTACAGTTTGATATTGGTGTTCGGTTCGGCTTGTGTAGGATAGGTGGGAGACTTTGAAGCGGCCACGCCAGTGGTTGTGGAGTCGTCGTTGAAATACCACTCTGGTCGTGCTGGATGTCTAACCTCGGTCCGTGATCCGGATCAGGGACAGTGTCTGATGGGTAGTTTAACTGGGGCGGTTGCCTCCTAAAGAGTAACGGAGGCGCCCAAAGGTTCCCTCAGCCTGGTTGGCAATCAGGTGTTGAGTGTAAGTGCACAAGGGAGCTTGACTGTGAGACCGACGGGTCGAGCAGGGACGAAAGTCGGGACTAGTGATCCGGCGGTGGCTTGTGGAAGCGCCGTCGCTCAACGGATAAAAGGTACCCCGGGGATAACAGGCTGATCTTCCCCAAGAGTCCATATCGACGGGATGGTTTGGCACCTCGATGTCGGCTCGTCGCATCCTGGGGCTGGAGTCGGTCCCAAGGGTTGGGCTGTTCGCCCATTAAAGCGGTACGCGAGCTGGGTTTAGAACGTCGTGAGACAGTTCGGTCCCTATCCGCTGCGCGCGCAGGAACATTGAGAAGGGCTGTCCCTAGTACGAGAGGACCGGGACGGACGAACCTCTGGTGTGCCAGTTGTCCTGCCAAGGGCATGGCTGGTTGGCTACGTTCGGAAAGGATAACCGCTGAAAGCATCTAAGCGGGAAGCCTGCTTCGAGATGAGTGTTCCCACCTCCTTGAGAGGGTAAGGCTCCCAGTAGACGACTGGGTTGATAGGCCAGATGTGGAAGCCTCGTAAGGGGTGGAGCTGACTGGTACTAATAGGCCGAGGGCTTGTCCTCAGTTGCTCGCGTCCACTGTGTTTGTTCTGAAGCAATGAACAGCTGTCAGAGCCCCTGCTTGGGGTTCCGGTGTTCAACTTCATAGTGTTTCGGTGGTCATAGCGTTAGGGAAACGCCCGGTTACATTCCGAACCCGGAAGCTAAGCCTTTCAGCGCCGATGGTACTGCAGGGGGGACCCTGTGGGAGAGTAGGACGCCGCCGAACAATCTTTCAACGCTGGCCCCTGAACTTCGGTTCACGGGCCAGCGTTTTTTTGTGCCCGCTTACCTGGCGTTCATGTGCCAAGAGGACGATCCGCTGTCATGGGGATGACAGGAGTGCTCAAGTCCGCCGGTGTCGCCGCCGGCGACGAGGTGATCGTGCCGGCCTTCGACTCCGGTGAGTTGGCGCGCTCGATCGTCGCGGCCGGGGCCGTGCCGGTGTTCGCCGATATCGATCCGCTCAGTTACTGCCTCGCCCCACAGGCCGTCGGCGCGGCCCTCACGTCCAGGACGTGCGCCGTCGTACTCGTACACCGCTTCGGGTATCCGGCCGATGTCGCCCCGTTCTCCGAACTGGCCGCCGGACATGGGGTGTTGCTCTTGGAGCAGCGGGAGCGGGAACAGCAGGAAGACCGTACCGTCGCGGATGGGGAGATGGCCCAACGACGGTCGCGGGCACGGTACTTGGATCGGCGGCTTGTCGGGGTGGAGACGCCCACGGCAGCCGAGGGGCATCGCTATCAGCAGTACGTCGTGCGAGTTCCCGGCAACGGACGGCCGGACCGGGACGCGTTCGCACGGTTGTTGCGGCGGCGCGGGGTCGCGTGCGAGGTGCCCGTGCCCATTCCCGTACACCGGATGCGGGAGTTCAGGCGGGACGGGTGGATGCTGGCCGAGACGGAGCGGGCCGCTGACGAGACGCTCGCGCTGCCGGCGCTCGACGGGCTTTCGGAGCCGGAATTGCGGCGGTTGGTCTCGGTCTGCAACGCCCTCGGCGGGCTTTTGCAGCCCGCGTAGCGCGGTACCGGTGATCGTGGTTCGGAACACCGTCTGATTCGGGGTATGCTTTATCTCGTTGGTGAGGGGGGAAACCCCGAAACAACAACAGGCCCCTATAGCTCAGTCGGTAGAGCGTCTCCATGGTAAGGAGAAGGTCTGCGGTTCGATTCCGCATGGGGGCTCAGGAATACGAAAGGCCCCGCCCATTGGGCGGGGCCTTTCGCGTACCCGCTCGCGGTTATCGCTTGTCCTGTTCCGGGATGCGCAGGGCCAGGATCGCCATGTCGTCGGAGGCCGGTTCGGCGGCGAATCGCTCTACCGCGCGCAGTACGCGGGCTGCGACGGCGCCGGCGGTGAGGCCCGTGCACGTGGCGAGGACGTCGGTGAGGCCGTCGTCGCCGAGCATGCGCGTGCCCTCGCGGCGCTCGGTGATCCCGTCGGTCACGCACAGCAGGACGTCACCGGGGTCCAGCGTGATCGTCTGCTCGTACAGCTCCAGGTCCTCCATGACGCCGAGGAGGGGCTGGGGTTCGGCGGCCGGTTCGACGGTGCCGTCCTGGCGCAGGCGCAGCGGCAGCGGATGGCCGGCGCAGACGATCTTCAGGATGGCGCTGCCGTCCTCCTGTGGCCACAACTCGCCGTAGAGAAGGGTGAGGAAGCGACTGCGGGCCCCTTCGTCGAGGATCGCCGCGTTGAGGCGCTCCAGGACGGCGGGGCCGCCGAAGCCCTCGCGGGCGAGCAGGCGCAGGGCGTGCCGGGCCAGGCCGGTGACCGCGGCGGCCTCCGGGCCCGTACCGCAGACGTCGCCGATGGCGAAGCCGTACGCGCCGTCGCGGATGGGGAAGAGGTCGTAGAAGTCACCGCCCACCTCGTTGCCCTCGCCGGCCGCACGGTAGATCACCTCGACCTCGACGCCCGGGATCTGGGGCAGGCCTGGCGGGAGCAGGCTGCGCTGGAGGGAGCGGCTGATGGCCATGCGCTCGGAGTAGAGGCGGGCGTTGTCGAGCGCGAGGGCGGCCCGGCGGGAGAGGTCCTCGGCGAGTTCGAGGATCTCCTGACGGAAATGGTCGTCCGACGGTTTGCCAAGGGTCAGCATGCCGATGACGCGGTTGCGGGCCACGAGCGGCAGGACGACGGTTTCCCCGCCGACGGCGGCCGCGGTCGACAAGGTGGTGCCGATTCCGCCGCCCACGTGCGGGCTGCCGGAACGCCCCAGGTCGCGCATCGAGACGCGGAGCGCGTCCTGATGCGCGGCCTCGCTGGGCGCGAGCCAGACCCGGGCGCCCGGGGTGGGTACCGGCTCCGGGGGGTCGATCTTGGCGAGGAGGGCCTTGAGGCCGTCGATGCGTTCCTCGTCCTCGTGCAGGACGTAGGAGAGGTACGGGTCGGAGGCCTGGTCGGCGATGGTGTAGACGGCGCACCAGGTGGCCAGGGTCGGGACCGTCATCTGGGCCATGAGGGCCAGCGTCTGGTCGCGGTCCAGGGTGCCGGCCAGGAGGTCGGAGGCCTCGACCAGGAAGCTCAACGAGCCTCTGCGCAGGCGTTCCAGCTCGCCCAGGCGAGCCGATTCGACGGCCAGGGCGATGCGGTCGGCGGCGAACTGGAGGCGCAGTGCCTCCTCGTTGGAGTAGCGGCCGGGGGACTCCGCGGCCACACCGAGCGAGCCGGTGAGGCGGCCCTCGACCTTGAGCGGAACAGTGACGACCGAGCGCATGCCGGTGCTTTCGAGGAGCGGCACGGCGCCGGGGACGGCCGCGAGGTCCTCGTGGACGGCGGGCATCCGCGCCGAGCCGTACCGTCCGGTGCCCGCCTCCACGGGGACGCGGGCGAAGCGCTGGCGGGCGGAGGGGAGCCCGGTGGTGGCCCGTACCTCCAGCTCCGTCTCGTCGTCGGTGGCGAGCAGCAGGAAGGCGGAGTCGCCGTCCAGCATGTCGCGGGCGCGTTCGACGGTGCGCTGGAGCAGGCCGTCGAGGTCTTCGGGGGCGGGGGATCCGATGAAGACCTCGAACGGGTCGAGGTTACGGTTGTCGCCATGGGCGGCGGGGTCGGTGGCGGGCTGGCGGACGGGGGTCTGGAGCACCGCCCGCTCGTCGTCGCGCACCAGCAGGCAGACCGTGGAGGGCTCGCCCTCGGCGTCGCGCACGCGCAGGTGGGATGCGTACACGGGGACCACACGGCCGTCGGCGCCTCTTATCCCGTAACTGCCTTCCCAGCGCGAGAGTTGGAGGGCCTCCACGATGCCGGTGGAGGTGCCGGGGGTGTGCGGCCAGGCGGCGAAGTCGGTGAGGGCCTTGCCGGTGACCTGGTCGGCCGGGTAGCCGAACAGCTCCTCGGCGTCCTCGTTCCAGGCGCGCACGGCGCCGGCGCGGTCGATCTGGACGACCGCGACGCGGACCCTGCCGTCGGTGACGGGAAGCAGCGCCGTGGGGAGGGCCGGGCCCGCGGAGCGGGTGCCCACCGAGCGCTCGGGGAGGTCGAGTTGGAACCAGACGTTCTTCCTGGCCGGTGTGTACTCGACGCCCCAGCGGGAGGCGAGGGCGGCGCAGAGCAGCAGTCCGCGGCCGTTCTCGCGGTCGGGTCCCGCGATGTCGGCGGGGGACCCGAGGAGCGGAATCTCACGTTCGGGGTAGTGGTCGGCCACTTCTACGCGTACGCCGTCCTCGGAGCGCAGGCACAGGACGTCCGCCTTGGTACCGGCGTGGACGACCGCGTTGGTGACGAGCTCGCTGGTCAGGACCACGGCGTCGTCCACGACGTCCGCATACCCCCATCCCTGGAGGGTGTCCCGGACGAAGGCGCGGGCGGTCGCGACCGACCGCCCGACAGGGTCGAAGCTGGCTGCCGCCCGCGCGGTGATCACAGAACTCCTCGTACGCGTCTCGACGCCCGGATCTCCTTGGCGGGGCTCCGGAACGTGCCCTCCGGGAATCAACAGTCCCATGTCGGCCCGCCCCCTCCGGTGTCCCGCGATCGTCCTTTTGTGCCGCCCTCCCCCAAGCTCTACCGAGCAAAGGGGACAAACCGCCCCCTCGCCGGGCGGACCGGGGCGGCTGGACAGCCGGATGCCAGGTTACTTACCTTCACTGTCCGAGCGGATGCCGGTCACCAGTGTTTCCGTCCTTCGAGGGCGGGGACGGATATGCGAAGCTGCCGAACTGTTATGGCCTGGTTCGGCCATGGTGAAACACTGGGCATGCTTCCCGAGGCATCCCGGGTAGTGCGGTCAACCCTTGCGGGAGGGACACGGTGGAGTCTGGCGCAGCAGCGCGGGGCGTAGGCACGCGCGCGAAGGACGAGCAGTCCCGGACTCAACAGGCCCGGAGCGGCAAGCAACGCGGGGGCAATGGGACGACCGAGGTGGACACCGCTGCACTGCAGCGGCTGCTCGCGGCGCTGGCGTCGATGCGGGACGGGAACTTCCGCAAGAGGCTGACGGTCTCCGGCGACGGCGTGATGACGGAGATCGCCGCCGTCTTCAACGAGGTCGCGGACCGGAACCTGCATCTGACCGGCGAGATCGCCCGGGTGCGCAGGATGGTCGGGCGCGAGGGGAAGCTGACCGAGCGGCTTGAGAACGGGGCCTGCGAAGGGTCCTGGGCTGCCGCGATCGACGCCTCGAACGCGCTGGTGGACGATCTCGCGCGGCCGGTCTCGGAGGTCGGGCGGGTGCTTTCGGCGGTTGCCGAGGGTGATCTGGAACAGCGGATGGACCTGCGTTCGCACGGCAGCGACGGCGCCGAGCGGCCGCTGCGCGGTGAGTTCCTCAAGGTCGGGCGGACCGTCAACAACCTGGTCGACCAGCTGTCGGCCTTCACCGACGAGGTGACGCGGGTCGCCCTTGAGGTCGGCACGGAGGGCAAGCTCGGCGGCCAGGCCCAGGTGCGCGGTATGTCGGGTTCCTGGAAAGATCTGACGGATTCCGTCAACACCATGGCGTACCGGCTGACCGCACAGGTACGTGACATTGCTCTCGTTACGACGGCGGTCGCCAAGGGCGATCTGTCGCGCAAGGTCACGGTGCACGTGGCCGGCGAGATGCTCCAGCTGAAGAACACCGTGAACACGATGGTCGACCAGCTGTCCTCCTTCTCCTCCGAGGTGACCCGCGTGGCGCGCGAGGTCGGCACCGAGGGTGAGCTGGGCGGTCAGGCGCAGGTGCCGGGCGTGGCCGGGGTGTGGAAGGACCTCACCGACTCCGTCAACGTGATGGCGACGAACCTGACCGCACAGGTGCGCGGGATCGCCCAGGTGACGACGGCCGTGGCCAGCGGCGACCTGTCGCAGAAGGTCACCGTCAACGCGCGCGGCGAGGTCGCGCAGCTGGCGGAGACCATCAACCAGATGACCGAGACGCTGCGTACGTTCGCGGACGAGGTCACCCGGGTCGCCAACGAGGTCGGCGCGGAGGGCCTGCTCGGTGGGCAGGCGCAGGTGCCCGGTGCTGCGGGCACCTGGAAGGACCTGACGGATTCCGTCAACACCGTCTTCCGCAATCTGACGACCCAGGTGCGGGACATCGCGCAGGTGACGACGGCGGTCGCCAGCGGTGACATGAGCCAGAAGGTCACCGTCGACGTGGCCGGCGAGATGCTGGAGCTGAAGAACACCGTCAACACGATGGTCGACCAGCTCCAGTCGTTCGGTTCAGAGGTGACCCGGGTGGCGCGCGAGGTCGGCATCGAGGGCCGGCTGGGCGGGCAGGCGGAAGTACCCGGTGCCGCGGGGACGTGGAAGGACCTGACGGATTCCGTCAACACCGCGTTCCGTAACCTCACCGGTCAGGTGCGCGACATCGCCCAGGTGACGACGGCGGTCGCCAACGGCGACCTGTCGCAGAAGGTCACCGTCGATGTCGCGGGCGAGATGCTGGAGTTGAAGAACACCGTCAACACGATGGTGGCGCAGCTGTCGTCGTTCGCCGACCAGGTCACGCGGATGGCGCGGGACGTGGGCACCGAGGGCCGCCTCGGCGGCCAGGCGCGGGTCGACGGCGTGTCCGGCACCTGGAAGGAACTCACCGACTCCGTCAACTTCATGGCGGGAAACCTGACTTCACAGGTGCGTCAGATCGCCCAGGTGACGACGGCGGTGGCGCGCGGTGACCTGTCGCAGAAGATCGACGTGGACGCGCGCGGCGAGATGCTGGAGTTGAAGAACACCATCAACACGATGGTCGACCAGCTCTCGGCCTTCGCCGAGCAGGTCACCCGGGTCGCCCGCGAGGTGGGCACCGACGGCCGTCTCGGCGGGCAGGCGCAGGTGCCCGGCGTCGCCGGGGTGTGGCGTGACCTGACGGACTCCGTGAACGGCATGGCCGGCAACCTCACGGCGCAGGTGCGCAACATCGCCCAGGTCGCCACGGCGGTGGCGCGCGGTGACCTGTCGCAGAAGATCGACGTGGACGCCCGCGGCGAGATCCTGGAACTGAAGAACACCCTCAACACGATGGTGGACCAGCTGTCCAACTTCGCCGAGCAGGTCACCCGGGTGGCGCGCGAGGTGGGCACGGAGGGAATTCTGGGCGGTCAGGCCGAGGTGCAGGGCGTGTCCGGCACCTGGAAGGACCTCACCCAGTCCGTCAACTTCATGGCGAACAACCTGACTTCACAGGTGCGCAACATCGCCGAGGTGACGACGGCGGTCGCCGAGGGCGACCTCTCCAAGAAGATCACCGTCGACTCCAAGGGCGAGATCCTGGAGCTGGTGACGACCGTCAACACCATGGTCGACCAGCTGTCCAACTTCGCCGACGAGGTCACCCGAGTCGCCCGTGAGGTGGGCACCGAGGGCATCCTGGGCGGTCAGGCCCGGGTGCGCGGGGTCACCGGCATCTGGAAGGACCTCAGCGACAACGTCAACCTGATGGCGGCGAACCTGACGACCCAGGTGCGCAACATCTCCCGCGTCTCGGCCGCGGTCGCCAACGGTGACCTCACCAAGAAGGTGACGGTCGAGGCGCGCGGCGAGGTCGCCGAGCTCGCCGACACCGTCAACACCATGGTGACGACGCTGTCCTCGTTCGCCGAGCAGGTCACCAAGGTGGCCCGTGAGGTGGGCACGGACGGCATCCTGGGCGGTCAGGCGCGGGTGCCCGGTGTCTCCGGTACGTGGAAGGACCTCACCGAATCGGTGAACTCCATGGCCGACAACCTCACCGGCCAGGTGCGGCAGATCGCCACCGTCACCACCGCAATCGCCCAGGGCGATCTGACCAAGAAGATCGACATCGATGCGCGCGGCGAGATCCAGGAGCTGAAGAACACCATCAACACGATGGTCGACCAGCTGTCCTCGTTCGGTCAGGAGGTCACCCGGGTCGCTCGCGAGGTGGGTACCGAGGGTCAGTTGGGCGGTCACGCCCGGGTGCGCGACGTCGACGGGACCTGGCGCGATCTCACCGAATCGGTGAACGAGATGGCCGGGAACCTGACCCGGCAGGTGCGCGCCATCGCGGCCGTCGCCACGGCGGTGACGCGCGGCGACCTCAATCTGAAGATCGACGTGGACGCGGCGGGCGAGATCCAGGCCCTCCAGGACAACATCAACACCATGATCGCCAACCTGCGCGACACCACCGTCGCCAACAAGGAGCAGGACTGGCTCAAGGGCAACCTCGCCCGCATCTCCGGTCTGATGCAGGGCCGCCGCGACCTGGACGACGTGGCTTCGCTGATCATGAGCGAGCTGACGCCGGTCGTCTCGGCACAGCACGGCGCGTTCTTCCTGGCGCTGCCGACCGGCGGTGGCTCCGAGGTGAGCGGCGACGGCGAGGGATCGTACGAGCTGCGGATGCGCGGGAGTTACGGATACTCCGCCGGTTCGATGCCGACCTCCTTCCGGCCCGGTGAGACGCTGATCGGCACGGCCGCCGAGGAGAAGCGGACCATCCTGGTCGAGAACGTGCCGCCGGGCTACCTCAAGATCTCCTCCGGGCTCGGCGAGGCGCCGCCCGCGCATGTGATCGTGCTGCCGGTGCTCTTCGAGGGGAAGGTCCTCGGAGTGATCGAGCTGGCGTCGTTCCAGCCGTTCACCCACATCCAGAAGGACTTCCTCAACCAGATCGCCGAGATGATCGCGACGAGCGTCAACACCATCTCCGTCAACTCCAAGACCGAGGTGCTGCTCAAGCAGTCCCAGGAGCTCACCGAGCAACTGCGCGAGCGGTCGGCCGAGTTGGAGAACCGGCAGCGGGCGCTTCAGGCCTCCAACGCCGAACTGGAGGAGAAGGCCGAGCTGCTCGCCCAGCAGAACCGCGACATCGAGGTGAAGAACACCGAGATCGAGGAGGCCCGGCAGGTCCTGGAGGAGCGCGCCGAGCAGCTCGCGGTCTCCATGCGCTACAAGTCGGAGTTCCTGGCGAACATGTCGCACGAGCTGCGCACGCCGCTCAACTCCCTGCTCATTCTCGCCAAGTTGCTCGCCGACAACGCGGACGCGAACCTCACGCCCAAGCAGGTCGAGTTCGCCGAGACGATCCACGGGGCGGGCTCCGACCTGCTCCAGCTGATCAACGACATCCTCGACCTCTCCAAGGTCGAGGCCGGCAAGATGGACGTCTCGCCGACCAGGATCGCGCTGGTCCAGCTGGTCGACTATGTGGAAGCGACCTTCCGCCCGCTGACGGCGGAGAAGGGCCTCGACTTCTCCGTACGGGTCTCGCCCGAGCTGCCCGCGACGCTGCACACCGACGAGCAGCGCCTCCTGCAGGTGCTGCGCAACCTGCTGTCCAACGCGGTGAAGTTCACCGACAGCGGCGCCGTGGAGCTCGTCATCCGCCCGGCCGGTTCCGACGTCCCCGACGCCATCAGGGAACAGCTCCTGGAGTCGGGCTCGCTGCGCGACGCCGACGCCGACCTGATCGCTTTCTCGGTCACCGACACCGGCATCGGGATCGCGGCCGGCAAGATGCGGGTCATCTTCGAGGCGTTCAAGCAGGCGGACGGCACGACCAGCCGCAAGTACGGCGGTACCGGCCTCGGCCTCTCCATCAGCCGGGAGATCGCGCGGCTGCTCGGCGGTGAGATCCACGCGGCCAGCGAGCCGGGGCGCGGCTCCACCTTCACCCTGTATCTCCCGTTCCATCTCAGCGAGTTGTCCCCGCAGGGCTATCCGCAGCTCGTCCCCGGCGGCATGGAGCCGTCGGCGGCCCTCGCCCTCGAAGGCGTACGCCCCGACGCGGGCGAGCACAACGGTGGCCCGCACGCCGGGCCGGGGGAGGGGCAGCCCGGGACGGCCGGGTTGTTCAGGCGGCGGCGCAAGGCACTGGGCTCGGACGGCCGGACGTCGAGTGGCGGACAGTCCGCCGCCGGAAGCGACGACTGGGCGGCGGCCGAACCTGAGCGGACGCCCGCGCGGAGCTTCCACTTCGCCGGCGAGAAGGTGCTGATCGTCGACGACGACGTACGCAATGTCTTCGCGCTCACCAGCGTCCTGGAACAGCACGGGCTGTCGGTGCTGTACGCGGAGAACGGGCGGGAGGGCATCGAGGTCCTGGAACAGCACGAGGACACCGCCGTCGTGCTGATGGACATCATGATGCCCGAGATGGACGGCTATGCCACGACCTCGGCGATTCGCCGGATGCCGCAGTTCGCCGGGCTGCCGATCGTCGCGCTGACCGCGAAGGCAATGAAGGGGGACCGCGAGAAGGCCATCGAGTCGGGAGCTTCCGACTATGTGACGAAGCCGGTCGACCCGGACCATTTGCTCTCCGTCATGGAGCAGTGGATGAGCGGAAAATGATCGTTGGGCGCCCGCATCACCAGGGGTTGCTGACTGAGTGTGGCCGAAGGCGTGTGAGACGGCGGTATTCGGGGAACCTTCTGGTCTCCCACCGCGTTTCTGCTACGTGCACAGTGACATCGCGGTGACAGGGTGTGGCGACAGGCGGGGTGCGGCTACCATGACCGGCACAAGGACGGGCGACGCAAGGGAGTCGTCCCCTGGGGCGGCGCCCGGTGCACTGCCGGGGCGAGGAGGACGGGCCATGGTGCAGAAGGCCAAGATCCTCCTGGTCGATGACCGGCCGGAGAATCTGCTGGCGCTGGAGGCCATCCTCTCTGCGCTCGATCAGACACTGGTGCGGGCATCGTCAGGGGAGGAAGCGCTCAAAGCGCTGCTTACGGACGATTTCGCGGTCATTCTGCTGGACGTCCAGATGCCGGGGATGGACGGGTTCGAGACCGCCGCGCACATCAAGAGGCGCGAGCGGACGCGGGACATCCCGATCATCTTCCTCACGGCCATCAACCACGGGCCGCATCACACCTTCCGCGGCTACGCGGCGGGTGCGGTGGACTACATCTCGAAGCCGTTCGACCCCTGGGTGCTGCGCGCCAAGGTGTCGGTGTTCGTCGAGCTGTACATGAAGAACTGCCAACTGCGCGAGCAGGCGGCGCTGCTGCGGCTCCAGTTGGAAGGCGGCGCGGGCACGCACGGCGGCGCGGCCAGGGAGTCCGCGGGCCTGCTGGCCGAACTGTCCGCGCGGCTCGCGGCAGTTGAGGAGCAGGCGGAGGCGCTCTCCAAGCAGCTCGACGACGACTCGGCGGACGCCGCCGCGGTAGCGACCGCGGCCCACCTGGAGCGCAAGCTCACCGGCCTGCGGCGGGCGTTGGACGCGCTGGAGCCCGGCGCCGGTGGCGCGCCCACCCTTCCCTCGCAGAACTGACGGCCCCGGATCTGACGCCGCGTCCGGCTGAGGCGGCGTCATCGTCCTTCACCCGTACGACACGGACGGGTGAAGCCGTAGGCACACGTGTCCACCGCCGCCGACCCAGGTAACCTCAGCACCATGGCCTCACGTACGTCCGGCAAGGGTTCCCAGGGCACGGCGGGCACCGCGAAGCGCACCGGCCGTACCCCGGCGAAGAAGGCTGCGCCCGCCAAGAAGGCCGCGGCCCCCAAGGCACCCGCGAAGAAGACGGCACCCAAGAAGGCGCCCGTGAAGAAGGCGGCCGCCCCCAGGCCCGCACCGAAGGCGGCGCCGTCGCCGACGGGCGGCCTGTACAAGCTGGTGCGCGCCGTCTGGCTCGGGGCGGCCCACGCGGTCGGCGCGCTGTTCCGGGGAATAGGACGCGGCGCCAAGGGACTCGACCCGGCGCACCGCAAGGACGGCGTCGCCCTGCTGCTCCTCGGCCTCGCGCTGATCGTCGCCGCCGGCACCTGGTCGAATCTGCGCGGCCCGGTCGGCGGCCTCGTGCAGATGCTGGTGACCGGCGCCTTCGGCCGGCTCGACGTGGTGGTGCCGCTGCTGCTCGGCGCCATCGCGATCCGGCTGATCCTCTATCCGGAGAAGCCCGAGGCCAACGGCCGGATCGTGATCGGCCTCTCCGCGCTCGTCCTCGGGGTCCTGGGCCAGGTCCACATCGCCTGCGGTTCGCCGGGCCGGGGCGATGGCACCGAGGCCATGCAGGACGCGGGCGGGCTGATCGGCTGGGCCTCGTCCAAGCCGCTCGAATTCACCCTCGGCGACGTGCTGGCCGTGCCGATGCTGGTGCTGCTCACCGTCTTCGGACTGCTCGTGGTCACCGCGACCCCGGTCAACGCCATCCCGCAGCGGCTGCGGCTGCTCGGGGTCAAGCTCGGCGTCCTCGAACCGCTCCCGCACGAGGTGGAGGGCGGCGAGGAGGAGCCGTACGACGACGAGTGGCGCGAGGCCGAGCCCGCGCCCCGCACCCGGCGCCGTTCCACCGCCCCGGTCGAGCAGGACCCCGACCACGCCGAGGAGGCGGCGCTCTCGCGGCGCCGCAAGCCCCGGCGGTCCTCGGTGCAACCCGCGTTCGGCGCCGGGATGGACCCGGTGGACGTGGCAGCCGCCGCGGCCGCGGCCCTGGACGGAGCGGTCCTCAACGGACTGCCCCCCTCGCCCGTCGTCGCCGACCTCACGCAGGGCGTCCTGGTCGAGCGGGACCGGGAACAGGCGACGCCGCTGCCGACCGCTCGGGCCGCCGAGCCCGAGGCGCCGGCGGCGCCGAAGGCCACGCCGGGCGCGAAGCCCGTTGTCATGGATCTGACGAAGCCGGCGCCCGCCGCGGCCGAGCCGCTGCCCCCGCGCGCCGAACAGCTCCAGCTCGCCGGGGACATCACCTACGCGCTGCCCTCCCTGGACCTCCTGGAGAAGGGCGGGCCCGGCAAGACGCGCAGCGCGGCCAACGACGCCGTGGTCGCCTCGCTGCAGAACGTCTTCATGGAGTTCAAGGTCGACGCCAACGTCACCGGCTTCACCCGCGGTCCGACCGTCACGCGCTACGAGGTGGAGCTCGGGCCCGCGGTGAAGGTGGAGCGGATCACCGCCCTCGCCAAGAACATCGCGTACGCGGTCGCCAGCCCGGACGTGCGGATCATCTCGCCGATTCCGGGGAAATCAGCGGTCGGTATCGAGATTCCCAACACCGACCGCGAGATGGTCAACCTCGGTGACGTGCTGCGGCTCGCGGACGCGGCCGAGGACGACCATCCGATGCTGGTCGCGCTCGGCAAGGACGTCGAGGGCGGCTACGTGATGGCCAACCTCGCCAAGATGCCGCACGTCCTGGTCGCCGGTGCCACCGGTTCCGGAAAGTCCTCCTGCATCAACTGCCTGATCACCTCGGTGATGGTGCGGGCGACGCCCGAAGACGTGCGGATGGTCCTGGTCGACCCCAAGCGCGTCGAGCTGACGGCGTACGAGGGCATTCCGCACCTCATCACGCCGATCATCACCAACCCCAAGCGGGCCGCCGAGGCACTCCAGTGGGTCGTGCGCGAGATGGACCTGCGCTACGACGACCTGGCGGCGTTCGGCTTCCGGCACATCGACGACTTCAACGAGGCGATCCGCACCGGCAAGGTGAAGCTGCCCGAGGGCAGTGAGCGCGAGCTGACGCCGTATCCGTACCTGCTGGTGATCGTCGACGAGCTCGCGGACCTGATGATGGTCGCGCCGCGCGACGTCGAGGACGCGATCGTCCGGATCACCCAGCTGGCCCGTGCGGCCGGCATCCATCTGGTGCTCGCCACCCAGCGGCCCTCCGTCGACGTCGTCACCGGCCTGATCAAGGCGAACGTGCCCTCGCGGCTCGCGTTCGCGACGTCCTCGCTGGCCGACAGCCGGGTCATCCTCGACCAGCCGGGTGCCGAGAAGCTGATCGGCAAGGGCGACGGCCTGTTCCTGCCGATGGGTGCGAACAAGCCGGTCCGGCTCCAGGGCGCCTTCGTCACCGAGAACGAGATCGCGGCGGTCGTCCAGCACTGCAAGGACCAGATGGCCCCGGTCTTCCGGGACGACGTCACCGTCGGCACCAAGCAGAAAAAGGAGATCGACGAGGAGATCGGCGACGATCTCGACCTGCTGTGCCAGGCGGCCGAGCTGGTGGTCTCCACCCAGTTCGGATCGACCTCGATGCTCCAGCGCAAGCTGCGGGTGGGCTTCGCGAAGGCGGGCCGGCTGATGGACCTGATGGAGTCACGGAACATCGTCGGGCCCAGCGAGGGCTCCAAGGCCCGGGACGTTCTGGTCAAGCCGGACGAACTCGATGGAGTGCTCGCCGTGATCCGTGGGGAGGCTCCCTGAGTGCGCGGGGGAACAGATGGGGAAGGGTGCTGTCACCGGGCAGGATCCGCCGTCTGACAGCGGGATTTCAGCGGACGGTTTCCGTTGGCTGACAGCCGGTCGGGCGAAACAGCACCCGTACGGGATGTCCGAGCAACCGTTTCCCTTGGACGTACGTCAAGTTGAGGGAGGGACGGAACCGTGCGATGTCAGCGATCCCGTTGCCAGGGGTGCGGCCATACCGATGGCGTACAAAGACCGCTCTCCCGGTTGCCTCACCCTTTCGTACCCCCCCTAGACTGAACACCCAGCAGGTGGCTCACGCTCGAAAGGCGCCCCCGTGTCCATCGGCAACTCTCCCGAAGACGACCGGCCTTCGATCGAAGACGACGGGCCATCGATCGGTCGCGCACTCCAGCAGGCCCGTATCGCCTCCGGACTGACGGTCGACGAGGTCAGTTCCACCACGCGGGTGCGCATCCCCATCGTGCACGCGATCGAGCAGGACGACTTCTCGCGGTGCGGCGGCGATGTGTACGCACGCGGTCACATCCGTACGTTCGCCCAGGCCGTCGGCCTCGATCCGGCCCCGCTGGTCGCGCAGTACGACGACGATCACGGCGGTCGTCCCGTACCCACCCCCGCGGCACCACTGTTCGAGGCGGAGCGGATCCGGGCCGATCCGCGCCGGCCCAACTGGACCGCCGCCATGGTCGCGGCGATCGTCGTGGTCATCGGCTTCGTCGGCTTCACCGCCTTCGGCGGCGGCGACAAGGGTAAGCCCGACCGGGCGGTGGCCGAAGGCCCCTCCCAGCAGAAGTCCAGCGCGCCGCCCCGCCCCACCCCGTCCAAGCCCGCCCCGCCCAAGCCGCCGGCCCCGTCGGACAGCGCGATCGCCGCCGTCCCGGCCGACAAGGTCACCGTCAAGATCACGGCCACTACCGACAAGAGCTGGATCTCGGCCAAGGACCACAACGGGCAGATGCTCTTCGACGGTCTCCTCCAAAAGGGCGAGGCCCAGACGTTCCAGGACGCCCAGAAGGTCGACCTGATCCTCGGCAACGCTGGGGCGATCGAGCTCTACGTCAACGGCAAGAAGATCGAGAACAAATTCGAGGATGGCCAGGTCGAGCGGCTGAGCTACACCAAGGGAGACCCGCAGGTCGGCTGAGCCGCCGGCCGCGCGACCCTCGCGGCGGGGGCGTGGGCCAGGACAAAGTAGTCTTGAGTCCATGCCCGAACGCCGCACCGTCGCCCTTGTCACTCTTGGCTGCGCCCGTAACGAGGTGGACTCGGAGGAGCTCGCAGGCCGCTTGGCAGCGGACGGCTGGGAGCTCGTCGAGGACGCATCGGACGCGGACGTCGCCGTCGTCAACACCTGTGGATTCGTCGAAGCCGCCAAGAAGGACTCCGTCGACGCCCTCCTCGAAGCCAACGATCTGAAGGATCACGGCAGGACCCAGGCCGTCGTCGCCGTCGGCTGCATGGCCGAGCGGTACGGCAAGGATCTCGCCGAGGCGCTTCCCGAAGCAGACGGGGTGCTCGGATTCGACGACTACGCCGACATCTCCGACCGCCTCCAGACCATCCTCAACGGCGGCATCCACGCCTCGCACACCCCGCGCGACCGGCGCAAGCTGCTGCCGATCAGCCCGGCCGAGCGGCAGGCCGCCCCCGATGTGGCGCTGCCCGGCCACGCGCAGGACACCGCCCCCGAGGACCTCCCCGAGGGCCTCGCGCCCGCGTCCGGGCCGCGCGCCCCGCTGCGGCGCCGCCTCGACACCAGCCCGGTCGCCTCCGTGAAGCTGGCCTCCGGCTGCGACCGCCGGTGCTCGTTCTGCGCCATCCCGTCCTTCCGCGGCTCGTTCATCTCGCGCCGCCCCAGCGACGTGGTGGGCGAGGCCCGCTGGCTGGCTGAGCAGGGCGTCAAGGAGATCATGCTGGTCTCCGAGAACAACACCTCCTACGGCAAGGACCTCGGCGACATCCGGCTCCTGGAGACGCTGCTGCCGGAGCTGGCGGCCCTCGACGGAATCGAGCGGGTCCGGGTCAGCTACCTCCAGCCCGCCGAGATGCGCCCGGGTCTCATCGACGTCCTGACCTCCACCGACAAGGTCGTCCCGTACTTCGACCTCTCTTTCCAGCACTCGGCGCCCGGCGTGCTGCGCGCGATGCGGCGCTTCGGTGACACCGAGCGGTTCCTCGAACTGCTCGACACGATCCGCGCCAAGGCGCCGGCGGCCGGTGTGCGGTCCAACTTCATCGTGGGCTTCCCCGGCGAGACCGAGGAGGACTTCAAGGAGCTGGAACGCTTCCTCACCGCCGCGCGGCTCGATGCCATCGGCGTCTTCGGCTACTCCGACGAGGAGGGCACCGAGGCGGTCGGCTACGAGGGCAAGCTGGACGCGGACACCATCGCCGAGCGGCTCGCCCATCTGTCGCGCCTCGCGGAGGAGCTCACCGCGCAGCGCGCCGAGGAGCGCCTGGGCGAGACCGTACGGGTCCTGGTCGAGACGGTGGACGACGAGGACGGTGCCATCGGCCGCGCCGAGCACCAGGCTCCCGAGACCGACGGCCAGGTGATCTTCACACAGAGCGCGGGGCTCGCGCCCGGCAGTATGGTCGAAGCCAAGGTCGTCGGTACCGAAGGCGTCGACCTCGTGGTCGAGTTGCTTGGTGGGGTTGAGGAGGCGGCCAGATGACCGGAGTCCCGGCGTCTGCGCCGGGCGGTACCGGCCAAACGCCGGCGCCCGGCAGCAAGCTGGGTGCTGCGGCCGTCAACCAGGCCAGCCTCTGGAACATCGCCAACATCCTCACGATGCTGCGGCTCGTGCTCGTACCGGGCTTCGTCATGCTGCTGCTCGCGGACGGCGGCTACGACCCGGGGATGCGGGCCTGGGCGTGGGCGGCCTTCGCCGTCGCCATGATCACGGACGTGTTCGACGGGCATCTGGCACGCACGTACAACCTGGTCACCGACTTCGGGAAGATCGCCGATCCGATCGCCGACAAGGCGATCATGGGCGCGGCGCTGGTCTGCCTGTCCGTGCTCGGCGATCTGCCGTGGTGGGTGACCGGCATCATCCTCTTCCGGGAACTCGGCATCACGCTCATGCGTTTCTGGGTCATCCGGCACGGAGTTATTCCGGCCAGTCGTGGCGGCAAGCTCAAGACACTGGCCCAGGGCACCGCGACCGGGATGTACGTCCTGGCGCTGACGGGGCCGCTGGCCACCCTGCGCTTTTGGGTGATGGCGGTCGCGGTGGTGCTGACGGTGGCCACGGGGCTGGACTACGTGCGCCAGGCGATCGTGCTGAGGCGCAAGGGACTTGCCGCTCAGCGGGACTCCGAGGAATCCGTGTTGTGAACGAAGCGGCCCGGCTCCTGAGCATCCTCACCGAGCGTGACCAGACGCTGGCGGTGGCGGAGTCGCTGACAGGCGGCCTGGTGGCCGCCGAGCTGACCGCGGTGCCCGGCGCCTCGCGCGTTTTCCGCGGTTCCGTCACGGCGTACGCGACGGAGCTGAAGCGGGACGTCCTCGGTGTGGACGGGGCTCTCCTGGCCGAGCGCGGGGCGGTCGATCATGAGGTTGCGTCGCAGATGGCGGACGGCGTGCGCCGGCTGATGGGCGCGAGCTGGGGGATCGCGACCACGGGTGTCGCGGGGCCCGATCCGCAGGACGGTCAACCGGTCGGCACGGTATACGTTTCGGCCGTTGGCCCGGCCGGCGCCAAGAAAACCGCGGCATTGCGGTTGAACGGTGACCGGGCGGAAATTCGTAGGGAGAGTGTACGCAGCGTGCTCGAACTGCTCTCCAGTGAACTCCGCAAGGCTGGGCGGGCACAGGATACGGAACAGAACGGGGGGATTTGATGTTTGCAGCCCTGAGTGAACACGACATCGCTCCCCGCACGGCCGCGGCGCGAGGCGGTACGGTGGGGCGAGAAGGATGCGGCTACGCGGTCCGAGGAGGGAGCCACCGATGATTCTGCTCCGTCGCCTGCTGGGTGACGTGCTGCGTCGGCAGCGCCAGCGCCAGGGCCGTACTCTGCGCGAAGTCTCCTCGTCCGCCCGAGTCTCACTCGGCTATCTCTCCGAGGTGGAACGGGGGCAGAAGGAGGCTTCCTCCGAGCTGCTCTCCGCGATCTGCGACGCGCTTGACGTACGGATGTCCGAGCTCATGCGAGAAGTGAGCGACGAGCTGGCACTCGCCGAACTCGCTGCGTCTGCGGCAGCGAGCGACCCGGTGCCGGTGCGTGCGCCGGTACGTCCGATGCTCAATTCGATCTCCGTGACGTCGGTGACTGGTGTGCCGACGGAGCGGGTGACGATCAAGGCGCCCGCGGAAGCGGTGGACGTCGTCGCGGCCTGATCTTCCAGGCGCGCACCCAGGCTTGTACTGAGCCCCGGCCGGTCACATGTGACCAGCCGGGGCTCAGCCATTTTCCGGCGTGCCCCATTTCACCCTTCTGTGGCAGGGTAGGGGGAGATCGCGCATACATCCGCATATGCACATATTTGTGCCGCGGATGTCCTGTCCGGAATGGAGTACATGCATGTCCTACATCAAGAGCCCGCTGTCCGAGCCGGACCTCAAGGTGGTGGGCGACGCCCTGCAGGGCGCCCTGGTCGATCTCGTGGACCTGTCCCTCGTGGCCAAGCAGGTCCACTGGAACGTCGTCGGGCCGCGCTTCAGGTCCGTACACCTCCAGCTCGACGAGGTCGTCGCCACCGCGCGGCTGCACTCGGACACCGTTGCCGAGCGGGCTTCCGCCGTCGGGGTCAGCCCGGACGGGCGCTCGGAGACCGTGGCGAAGTCGAGCGCGATCGGCGCCGTCCCGGACGGGTGGATCAAGGACGCCGAAGCCGTACGGACGCTGGTGGCCGCGCTGGGCGCGGTGATCGACCGGATGCGCGAGCGCATCAAGGCGACCGCCGACCCCGACCCGATCACCCAGGACATCCTGATCGGTCTCACCGCCGATCTTGAGAAGCACGCGTGGATGTTCCAGGCGGAGACCGTCTGAACCGCGGTACGCGACCGTGCGCCGCCGCGTACGGGCGCACGGCCGCCAGGCGGGGGCGTACGCAATGAAGCGCGCGGGACGTGGAGCGCGCTGGGGCCCGCATCCGGTGCGCCCTCCCGGCGGGCCACCCGGCCCTCTAGCGTCGGCCCGAGGAGGCGGTCCATGGCGGTGGCGGTGCGTTGGGTGCCCGCGCTCGTGGTCGCGGCGCTGTGGTGGTGGGCGGTGCTGCGGCTCGTGCTCGTGCCCGGTCAGACGGGGTTCGTAGAGGGTGCGATGGTCGCGGGCGGCTGGGGGCTGAGCCTGCTGCCCGTCCATGTGGCCTCGGTGTCGACCGTGCGCACCAGGGCTACCAGGGCATCGATACGCCGCCGTTCGGACGGAGGATCTGGCCTGTCGTGAACGCCGAGGCGTCCGCGGCGAGGTGCAGCACCGTGTGGGCGATGTCCTCTGGATCGCCGAGCTTGCCCAGCGGGGAGAGCCGGCGCATCGCCGCCTCCAACTGCTCCTGCTGCCCCGCGGCGTGCCGGCCGGTCATGGGAGTGCGGACCCAGCCGGGAGCCACCGCGTTGACGCGGATCCCGTGCGGGCCCAGCTCCGAGGCGAGCGTCCTGGTGAGCTGGACCACCGCGGCCTTCGAGACGCTGTAGCAGAACAGGCCCGGCCGGGCGGAGTCGACGGCGCCGGAGGCCATGGTGATGAGCGAACCCCGGATGCCGTGGGCGATCATCGTGCGGGCCGCCTCCTGGCAGGCGTGGAGCACGCCCTTGAAGTTGACCGAGAGCACTCGGTCGAGGTCGGCGTCCTCGGTGTCCAGGACCGAGCTGGTGTGCATGACGCCCGCGATCGCGGCCAGCACATGGACCGGTCCAGCGGCTTCGACGGCCGCCTTGACCTGGGCGCGGTCCGAGACGTCGAGGCGGTGGACATGGGCCGTGCCGCCCGCCTTGGTGATCAGTGCCCGGGTCTCGTCCAGACCCGGCTCGTCGCGGTCCGCGCAGTGCACCGTGGCACCGGCCTGTGCGAGGAGTACGGCACTGGCGCGGCCTATCCCGCTGGCCGCTCCGGTGATGAAGGCGATGCGGTCGGTGAGGTCGTACGCCATCAGGGCCATGCCGGGACGGTACGACCGGATCTGACGGATCGTCAATAAGCATGCCGGGTGTCAAAGGGGCGGCGCGGGCTGGCACTTGGGGCACCAGTAGGTAGGGCGCTCACGGCCGGAGGGGTCGCGCTGGGTGGTCGTGCGGATCGGGGTGCGGCAGCGCGGACAGGGGCGGCCGGCCCTGCCGTAGACGTACGCCTGACGGACCGGGCGATCCTTGTTCGCCTCCAGGAGCTGCTTCGCGGCGGTCACGAGGCGTTCGGGCGCCGGGAGTTCACCGATCGGCAGCCAGGGCACGGCGCGGACCGCGAAGCAGATCTCCGACTTGTAGACATTGCCGACGCCCGCGAGATTGCGCTGGTCGAGCAGGACCTCGCCGATGGCTCGCGCCGGATCCTGGAGGAGGTTGCGCAAGGCCGAGTCGGCGTCCCAGTCGGCGCCGAGGAGATCGGGGCCCAGATGGCCGACGGCCTTGGACTCGTCCTGGGTACGGAGCAGTTCGAGTACGGGCAGCCGGTAGCCGACGGCCGTGTGCTCGGCGTTTGCGAGGATCGCGCGGATCTGGTGCGCGGGCCCGCCGCGCCAGCGCTCGCCTGGCTCGTAGATCCGCCAGGATCCGTCCATCCTCAGATGGGAGTGGAGGGTGAGTTCGCCCTCGATCCGGGTGAGCAGGTGCTTTCCGCGCGGGATCACATCCAGCACGCTCCGCCCGGTCAGATCCGCCGTGGCGAACCGCGGCACCCGCAGATCGGACCGAGTCAGCACCCGCCCGGCCAGCGCCGCGTCAAGCCGCCGCGCAGCCTGGTAAACCGTGTCGCCTTCGGGCATGGAGCCATTCTGCAGGGGGCGCGGGCGGACGGCTTGCCGCGGAGGCGCCGGTGGGGCGGACGGGCGGGGCGGCGGGACTGGTGTGCCGGGGGGAGAGAGGGTGGCTGGGCGCGCCGGGGGCGCTCCCCGGCGGGTTGGGGGCCGCTGTCCTCGCGGGGTGGGGTGTGGTGGGGGCGACGGGCATGTTCGCGCGTCGAGGGTGGGGCCCGCCTTGCGGGGCGCGCCGGGCGCGCTCGCGGGGCGAGGGGCGGCATCCGCTGTGCTCGGTGGGCGGTGCGTGAGCCCGGCGCGATCCCGGCGGGGGTGGGTCCGCCGTCCTCGTGTGGTGGGGTGCGCTGGGCGTGGGCGTGGGCGTGGGCGTGGGCGTGAGGGTCCGCCGTCCTCCCGGGGTTGGGGTGTGGCGGGGCGCGCCGGTCATGCTCACGCGGTGGGGGCAGGGGCCACTGTCCTCGCGGGGCGGGGTGCGCTCCCGGCGTGGGACCGTGCGTGACCGGCGGGCGCCTTTGCGGGGGTCTGGGCGGCGGGCCCCGGAGCAGGGCGCGGGCCGTGGCTGCGTCAGGGTCTCAGGCGCAGCCCCCTCGGGGTCGGGATGAAGCCCGCTGTCTCCAGGGCGCGGGCCAGTGGTGAGGTCAGGGCGGGGTCGCCGTTGGCCCGCTCCACGGTGACCGTGCCGAGCCGACCGGCCCGCGCCGCCCCCGCGAGCGCCGTCGCGGCCGCCGTCAGCGCCGGATCGTCCGGCTGGGCCGCCCAGGCCAGCAGGGACTTGCCCCCGCGTTCCAGATACAGCGTGAGCTCGCCGTCGACCAGGACGACCATGGAGCCCGCCTTGCGGCCCGGCTTGTGACCGGCCCCGGTGGGCGGCTCGGGCCAGGGCAGCGCCGCCCCGTACGCATTGGCCGGGTCCGCGGCCGCGAGGACGACCGCCTGCGGGGCGGTGTTCGCGTCCGCGCCCCGGTCCCGGGCCGTGGCGGCCGCTCGCAGCCGGTCCACCGCGCCGTCCATCGCGAACTGGGCCGCGCCGAGGCCCTCGACGACATATCCGCGCCTCGCCTGCCCGCTGTCCTCGAACGCGGCCAGGATTCGGTACGTCGCCGAGAAGCCGCCCTCCACCCCCTCGGCCTGCACCGCACCCCGGGTGACCACGCCGTGCCGGTCAAGGAGGGCGCGGGCCAGGGCGTGGGCGCGATGGGTGGGGTCGGGCTCGCCGGGCGGCAGCAAGGACCAACGGCCCGAGACGGTGGGCGGGCCGGTCCGCGAGGCGGGACGGGCAGCGGCGGTCAGGGTGCCGTAGCGGCCGCGCGGGACGGATCGCCGGGCCCGGTGAGCGGTGGAGCCCGCAGTGCGCCCGGAGCCGAGCAGGGAGCGCAGCGGCGCGAGGGTGTCGTTGGTGAGCCGTCCTGACCACGCCAAGTCCCATACGGCGTCGGCCAGTTGGGGGTCGGTCGCCTCGGGGTGGGTGGTGGCGCGCACCTGGTCGGCGAGCTGGCGGAAGAACAGACCGTAGCCAGGGGCCAGCGCGGTGAGTACCGACTCGTGCAGCGCGGTCAGTTCCAGTGGGTGCGGGGGTGGCAGCAGCAGTGGGGCCGAGTCGGCGACGTACAGGGAGATCCAGCCGTCCTTGCCGGGCAGCGCGCCCGCGCCCGCCCAGACGACCTCGCCGGTCGTGGTGAGCTCGTCCAGGAGCGCCGGGCTGTAGTCGGCGACCCGGGACGGCAGGATCAGCTTCTCCAGGGCGGAGGCCGGGACGGCGGCGCCCTGCAACTGCTCGACGGCGCGCGCGAGTCCGTCGATGCCGCGCAGAGCGCTGCCACCGAGGTGCTGCCACTGAGGGAGGAAGGCGGCGAGCGCTGCGGGCGGCACCGGTTCCAGCTCCTCGCGGAGCGCGGCGAGCGAGCGGCGTCGCAGCCGGCGCAGGATCGTCGCGTCGCACCACTCCTGGCCGATGCCCGCCGGATGGAACTCGCCCTGGACGACCCGGCCCGAGGCCGCCAGGCGTTGCAGCGCTCCGTCCGTGACCGCGCTGCCCAGACCGAACCGGGCCGCGGCGGTGGCCGAGGTGAACGGGCCGTGCGTGCGCGCGTACCGGGACAGCAGATCGCCCAAGGGGTCCTTCACCGGCTCGGTGAACGCCTCGGGCACGCCGACCGGGAGCGCCGTGCCCAGCGCGTCGCGCAGGCGGCCCGCGTCCTCGATCGCCGCCCAGTGGTCGGCGCCGGCGATCCGTACCTGGATGGCGCGGCGCGCCGCCGCCAGCTCCGGGGCCCAGCCGGGCTCGGCGCCGCGCGCGGCCAACTCGGCGTCGCTCAGCGGCCCGAGGACCCGCAGCAGATCGGCGACGCCCTCGCTGTCCTTGATGCGCCGGTCCTCGGTGAGCCACTGGAGCTCATGCTCAAGGTCGGTCAGGACATCCGCGTCGAGCAGCTCGCGCAGTTCGGCCTGGCCGAGCAGCTCGGCCAGGAGCCGGGAGTCGAGGGAGAGCGCCGCGGCCCGCCGTTCGGCGAGCGGCGAATCGCCCTCGTACAGGAACTGGGCGACGTAGCCGAACAGCAGGGAGCGGGCGAACGGGGACGGCTCGGGCGTGGTGACTTCGACCAGGCGCACCCGGCGGGCCTCCAGATCACCCATCAGCTCGGTCAGGCCCGGGACGTCGAAGACGTCCTGGAGGCACTCGCGGACGGCTTCGAGGACGATCGGGAACGACCCGAACTCGCTTGCCACCTGGAGCAGTTGGGCGGCCCGCTGGCGCTGCTGCCACAGCGGGGTGCGCTTGCCCGGCGTACGCCGGGGCAGCAGCAAAGCGCGCGCGGCGCATTCACGGAAGCGGGAGGCGAACAGCGCGGAACTCCCCACCTGGTCGGTGACGATCTGCTCGATCTCGCCCTTGTCGAAAACCGTGTCGGCGGCGCCCACGGGGGCCTGGTCACTGTCGTACGTCGAGTCGAGGTGCGCGGGGTCCTGGTCGAGGAGGTCGAGACCCATCAGGTCGGCGTCGGGCAGCCGCAGCACGATGCCGTCGTCGGCGTGCATCACCTGGGCGTCCATGCCGTAGCGCTCGGCGAGGCGAGCCCCCAGGGCCAGGGCCCACGGGGCGTGCACCTGGGCGCCGAAGGGGGAGTGGATGACGACGCGCCAGTCGCCGAGTTCGTCGCGGAACCGCTCGACCAGGATCGTGCGGTCGTCCGGGATGTGACCGCAGGCGCGGCGCTGCTCGTCGAGGTAGCCGATCAGGTTGTCCGCCGCCCAGGCGTCGAGGCCCGCGCCGAGCAGGCGCAGACGGGCGTCGTCGGGGCCGAGCGAGCCGACCTCGCGCAGGAACGCGCCCAGCGCACGCCCCAGTTCGAGCGGACGGCCCAGCTGGTCTCCCTTCCAGAAGGGCAGCCTTCCGGGCACCCCCGGCGCCGGCGAGACCAGCACGCGGTCGCGCGTGATGTCCTCGATCCGCCAGGACGTGGTGCCCAGGGTGAAGACATCGCCCACCCGGGACTCGTACACCATCTCCTCGTCGAGCTCGCCGACCCGGCCGCCGCCCTTCTTGGGATCGGAGCCCGCCAGGAAGACACCGAACAGACCGCGGTCGGGGATGGTGCCGCCGGAGGTGACGGCGAGGCGCTGCGCGCCGGGGCGGCCGGTGACCGTGCCCGCCACCCGGTCCCAGACCACGCGCGGGCGCAACTCGGCGAAGGCGTCGGACGGATAGCGGCCCGCCAGCATGTCCAGGACCGCCGTGAACGCCGACTCGGGCAGCGCGGCGAACGGCGCGGCCCGGCGCACCAGGGCCAGCAGATCGTCCACCTGCCAGGTGTCGAGGGCGGTCATCGCGACCAGCTGCTGCGCCAGCACGTCCAGCGGGTTGGACGGGACGCGCAGCGACTCGATCGCCCCCGTGCGCATCCGCTCGGTGACCACCGCCGACTGGACCAGGTCGCCGCGGTACTTGGGGAAGACCACCCCGGTGGAGACCGCGCCCACCTGGTGGCCCGCCCGGCCCACGCGCTGGAGCCCGGACGCGACGGACGGCGGAGACTCGACCTGGACCACCAGGTCCACCGCGCCCATGTCGATGCCCAGCTCAAGACTGGAGGTGGCCACCACCGCAGGCAACCGGCCCGCCTTCAGGTCCTCCTCCACGAGCGCCCGCTGCTCCTTGGAGACCGAACCGTGGTGGGCCTTGGCCAGGAGGGGCGGGGCGCCGGTGGCCGCGCCCGAACCGCCCATGAGATCGGCCGGGGAATGGTGCTCCGGGAGCGGGGCGCCCATGGCGCGCTCGTACGCGATCTCGTTGAGCCGGTTGCACAGACGCTCCGCCAGGCGGCGGGAGTTGGCGAACACGATCGTCGAACGGTGGGCCTGCACCAGGTCGACGATGCGCTCCTCCACATGGGGCCAGATCGATGGCTTCTCGGCGCCCTCCTGGGCATCGGCCGCCGGCGATCCGGCCAACTCCGCCAGATCCTCCACCGGTACGACCACCGAGAGGTCGAACTCCTTGGCGGAAGGCGGCTGGACGATCTCGACCTTGCGCTGTGGCGAGAGGTAGCGCGCCACCTCGTCCACCGGACGTACCGTCGCCGACAGGCCGATCCGGCGGGCCGGTTTCGCCAGCAGCTCGTCCAACCGCTCCAGGGACAGCGCCAGATGGGCGCCCCGCTTGGTGCCCGCGACCGCGTGCACCTCGTCCAGGATCACGGTCTCGATGCCCGCGAGCGCCTCGCGAGCCGCGGACGTCAGCATCAGGAACAGTGACTCGGGCGTGGTGATCAGGATGTCGGGCGGCCGGGTGGTGAGGGCCCGCCGCTCCGCGGGCGGGGTGTCGCCGGAACGGATACCGACCCGGACCTCCGGTTCGGGAAGGCCGAGCCGCACCGACTCCTGGCGGATGCCGGTCAGCGGGGACCGCAGATTGCGCTCCACATCGACCGCGAGGGCCTTGAGGGGGGACACGTAAAGAACCCGGCAGCGCTTCTTCGTCTCGGCGGGCGCAGGGGTGGCCGCGAGCCGGTCGAGCGCGGCCAGAAAAGCGGCGAGGGTCTTGCCCGAGCCGGTCGGGGCGACGACCAGGACGTCCGAGCCCTCCGCGATCGCCCGCCAGGCACCCTCCTGCGCCGCGGTGGGCGCGGTGAAGGCCCCCGTGAACCAGCCGCGTGTGGCGGGGGAGAAGGATTCCAGCGCTGTCCTTGCCATGGTCCCCATCGTGCACCCACCCACTGACAATGGCCCGGACCTGCGAGGATGAGGGTGTGGAGGACGTCGGCGAGTGGGCTCGGCACTGGCAGTTCCCGGAGCTGCCCGGCCTCGATCTGCTGCGTGCCCGGTACGTGCGCCACTCCTTCGTCCGCCACGCCCACGAGGGGTTCGTGCTCGGTGCGGTGCGCACCGGGATCGAGGACGTGGTGATGCCCGGCGAGACCGTCCGGGCCCGCCCCGGCACCGTCGTGATGATCAACCCCGAAGTGCCGCACGCCGCCCACGCCGGCGTGCCCGAGGGCTGGACGTACGCGACCCTCTATCCCTCGACATGGCTGGTCGCCGGCATCGCGGCCGAGACCACCACGCTGCGCGGCACCGCCGGATTCGCCGAGACCATCGTCGAGGACCCGGACACCGCGCTGCTCATCCAGGAAGTGCACCGTGCGGCCGAGCAGGGCAACGCCTTGGCCGCCGACAGCGTGTTCCGCATCGCCGTCGCCCGGCTGCTGCGCCGCCACGGCCGCTCCCTGCCCGCCCGAAGGGCCGGATCGGCGGGCGCCCGCGCCGCGGCCGCCGCGCGGAGCCTCCTGGTGGATCGGCTGGCCGCGCCGCCCTCCCTGGAACAACTGGCGAGCGAACTGGGCACGAGCCCGTTCGCGCTCCTGCGCGCCTTCAAGGCCGAGTACGGACTGCCACCGCATTCCTGGCTCACGGGCGAGCGTGTGCGCCGGGCCCGCCTCCTCCTGGACGACGGAACGCCACCGGCCGAGGCGGCCGTGACCGTTGGTTTCACCGACCAGCCGCACCTCAACCGGCACTTCACCCGGATCGTCGGCGTCACCCCCGGCGCCTACCGCCGGGAGCGCGCAAGAACGTACAAG
Source organism: Streptomyces sp. NBC_01431 (assembly GCF_036231355.1). NCBI lineage: Bacteria > Bacillati > Actinomycetota > Actinomycetes > Kitasatosporales > Streptomycetaceae > Streptomyces > Streptomyces sp. NBC_01431. Next base: position 2,268,477 of record NZ_CP109496.1, on the reverse strand, counting down.
AACGACGGCGTCGGCCTCTTTTAACGTTGCGGGTGTGGCAGCAGAACAGACAGCACTCCCAGAGATACGCCCCGAGCCCCCCGAGAGCGGGGACAAACCAGACGCGGCAGTCGTCCGTGATGCCCTGGGCGTGGGCGTCGCCGTAGGACTGTCCGGCTTCGCCTTCGGCGTGACCTCGGCCGGATCGGGGCTCGGCGTCCTTCAGACGTGCGCGCTCAGCCTGCTCGTCTTCACCGGGGCCTCGCAGTTCGCGCTCGTCGGCGCGCTCGCGGCCGGGGGGAACCCGTTCACCGCGGCCGCCGGCGCCTTCTTCCTCGGCGTACGGAACGCCTTCTACGGACTTCGCCTGTCCCAACTGCTCGCGCTGCCCCGGGCGTTGCGTCCGCTGGCCGCCCAGTGGGTCATTGACGAGACCGCCGCGGTCACCCTCGCCCAGCCGACGCGGCGGGCCGCGCGCATCGGCTTCACCGTCACCGGGCTCACCCTCTACGTGCTGTGGAACCTGACCACGCTCGCCGGAGCGCTGGGTGCCGAGGCGCTCGGCGACACCGACGCGTGGGGTCTTGACGCCGCGAGCCCCGCCGTCTTCCTCGCCCTCCTCGCGCCGATGCTCAAGACCTCCACCGAGCGGATCACGGCCGCCTGCGCCGTCGTACTCGTCCTGGGGGCGCTTCCCGTGCTGCCCGCCGGGACGCCCGTCCTGGTCGCGGCACTGGCGGCGCCGGTGGTGCTCTTCCTCAAGGGCCGGGACGCCCCGACCCGTCGTGCAACCCATGACCGAGCCGGGAACTCCGAGAAGGGGGAAGCGCGTTGAACGTCTGGATCGCCATCGCGGCCACCGCCGTCGGCTGCTACCTCGTCAAGCTCCTCGGCCTGCTTGTCCCCGCAGGCGCGCTGGAGCGGCCCTTGGTCAAGCGGCTGGCCGCACTGCTGCCGGTGGCGCTGCTGGCCGCGCTCACCGCGCAGCAGACCTTCAGCACCGGCCATCACGTACTCCTCGACGCCCGCGGAGCGGGGCTCGCGGCGGCGGCCGCGGCATTGGTGTTGCGGGCCCCCTTCCTGGTGATCGTCGGGGCCGCCGTACTGGTCACGGCGGGGGTACGGGCGCTGGGCGGGTGAGGCGGGCGCCCGGCGCGGTGGGCGCGGAGGACCATGCGCCGAGAAGGCGTCCCTGGTGCGCGGCTTCTCGACGGTATGCCGTCGTCCGGGCACGCCCTGCTCGCCCGCCTCTGAGGTGCCCGCGCCGTTCATCGCCCTCGGGGATCCGGCCGCTCGACCCAGTGGGCGCGGTGAGGCGGCGCCGCTGCTGCGCGCCGCCTGACAGCTACCGCCCGACCGCGGCCCTCACCCGATGGCGCGGCCGTGGGCGCGCAGCGTCCGCAGCGCCTCGATGGTGACGATGGGCCGCCCCTCCAGGGACGTGCCGGGTGCCCACGCGCGCCATGGGATCGGCCACCCGCCGTCCTCCTGCTGCGCCGCCTGAAGATGGTCGAGCGAGCGCTTCATCTCCTCGTCGGTGAACCACCGCCGGGCCAGCGACTCGGGCACGCGCGCGTAGTCGTGCGGAAAGTGGTGCTCGCCCGGGGCGTATCCGTCGGAGACGGGGAAGTCGGCGATCCGCGCGGGATCGAGCACCGCGAGCTCCTGTTCCCTGACGAGGCGGCCGAGCCGGTCCGCTGCCGCCTCGGCCCGGGACCGGTCGGGGGCGCCGTCCAGGAAGGCGACCGCGGCCTCGACCTCGTACGGGTGTGACGTCTCCAGGGCGTCGACCGCGGCCCAGCAGAAGTCGGTGGCCCGGAACAGCCACGCGTGCCACACCCGGTTGCGGTGCATCAGCCCGACCACGGGGCCGGTGGTCAGCAGGGCGCTGGGCGGGTCGTCGACGACCGGGATGAAGGGTGCCGCCGGATAGCCGCGCTGCGAGGGGTGGAGCGCGGGTAGCGCGCCGTCCTTGGTGGAGACCTCCGTCAGATAACGGCACATCCGCTCCACTCGCCGGCCGCCGAGCCGACCGATCGAGTCCAGGACCCGCAGCGCGTGCGCGGTGTGCAGGGGCTGGCTGACGGGGCCGCGCAGATCGGGTTCGAGGGCGTGACCGTAGCCGCCGTCCTCGCCCTCGTAGGCGGAGAGCGCCGCCTCGACGGCGTCGGCGTCCTTGCCGAGGAAGTGATGGGCGAACCGGCGCTGCTCAAGCACCCGGGCCGTCAGCCAGATGAAGTGCTCGGCACGCGCCAGAGGGGAGTCGGGGGAGTGCGGGGATGCTCCGGAACCAGCCATGTTCCAGACGGTAGGCCCCACGGAGTCGCGGGCAAGCCCGATGGCCGGGGCTGCACTCTCAGGAGCGGGATACTGGCGTCATGCGGTTGACGATTTTCTGGGAGCGGATGGCCGACCACTTCGGCGCGGGGTACGCCGATTCCTTCGCGCGGGACCACGTGATGACGGAACTGGGCGGACGTACCGTGCACGAGGCGCTCGACGCCGGCTGGGAGGCGAAGGACGTCTGGCGGGCGGTCTGCGCCGCCATGGACGTGCCCGCCGACAGGCGCTGACGACGGCCCCTCCGGGGGAGGCTCCCGCCGGGGCGGCCGCCTCTGTATGAAGGGCGCGGCTCCGGGCGGCAGACGCCCCGCTCCCGGTGGCCGGAACAGGTCCGGCGGCCCGCTGTCGTAGGCATGGGCGAGACTTGCTGCGTGGCACCGACTGATGAGACCAGCACTGACGACCGCGCAGCCGACCGGGCGGACGGCCGCGCCGGCGGCGCACCCGCCCCCGGCGCGCCCCGGGCCGGCCTGCCGTGGACCGGCGGCCCCGCGCGCATGCCCCGCTGGCTGCCGCGCGCCCTGGTGCTCGCGCTCGCCCTCTACGCCTGTTTCCAGCTGGGCAGTTGGGCCTTCCACCAGCTCATCGGCCTGTTGATCAACATCCTGATCGCGTTCTTCATAGCGCTCGCCATGGAGCCGGCCGTCGGCCGGATGGCGGCCCGCGGTATGCGCCGGGGCCTGGCCACCTTCCTGGTGTTCCTCGCCCTGATGGTCGCCACCATCGGCTTCGTGCTGTTGCTCGGCTCGATGCTGGCGGGCCAGATCGTCGACATGGTCGAGCAGTTCCCGAAATATCTCGACGCGGTCATCAACTGGGGCAACCACACCTTCCACACGGAGCTCTCCCGCGTCGAAGTGCAGGACAGCCTGCTCCACTCCGCATGGCTGAAGAAGTACGTCCAGAACAGCGCGACCGGCGTGCTCGACGTCTCCGCGACCGTACTGGGCGGACTCTTCCGGCTGTTGACGATCTTCCTGTTCGCGTTCTACTTCGCCGCCGACGGGCCCCGGCTGCGCCGCGCGATCTGCTCCGTGCTGCCGCCGGTCCGACAGGCCGAGGTGCTGCGGGCCTGGGAGATCGCGGTCGACAAGACCGGTGGCTACCTCTACTCGCGCGGCCTGATGGCGCTCATCTCCGGCATCGCGCACTACGTCCTGCTCCAGATCCTGGGGGTGCCGTACGCCCCGGCGCTCGCGGTCTGGGTGGGCCTGGTCTCCCAGTTCATCCCCACCATCGGTACCTACCTGGCGGGCGCGCTGCCCATGCTGATCGCCTTCACGGTCGCCCCCTGGTACGCGGTGTGGGTGCTCGGATTCGTGGTGGTCTACCAGCAGTTCGAGAACTACATGCTGCAACCCAAGCTGACCGCGAAGACCGTCGACATCCATCCGGCGGTGGCCTTCGGCTCGGTGATCGCGGGTACGGCGCTCATGGGCGCGGTCGGCGCGCTCATCGCGATCCCGGCGGTCGCCACACTGCAGGCGTTCCTCGGCGCCTATGTGAAGCGCTACGACGTGACGGACGACCCGCGGATGCACGGCAGACACCAGCCACGCGGCACGACTCCCGAGGCCTCCGGGGCCGCGGAGCCCGCCCCGGTGGGCGCCGCCCCCTGCCGGACCGGCCCGGACGCCCCCTGACCGTCCGGCTCGCTGGCCGGATGGCATGAAATATCCCGTTTGTCGCGATGCGGTCCCCGCCGGCCCAGGTCGCGTGGTGAGCTTGACACTAAAATCGAACATCCATTCTTATGGAGTTCCGGCCCTGTGTTCGCACGGGTTCCACCGCGATTCCGGTGGAGTTATCCACAGGCTGGAAGGACGTCGGGGCCCATTGTCAGTGGCAGGGGTTAGCGTCTTTGACGTGAAGCGATCGACTCAAGCAAATCGGGTGGAACCCATGGCAGGAACTGACCGCGAGAAGGCGCTCGACGCCGCGCTCGCACAGATTGAACGGCAATTCGGCAAGGGCGCGGTGATGCGCCTGGGCGAGCGGCCGAATGAGCCCATCGAGGTCATCCCCACCGGGTCGACCGCGCTCGACGTGGCGCTCGGCGTCGGCGGTCTGCCGCGCGGCCGAGTGGTGGAGGTCTACGGCCCGGAGTCCTCCGGCAAGACGACCCTGACCCTGCACGCGGTGGCGAACGCGCAGAAGCTCGGCGGCTCGGTGGCCTTCATCGACGCCGAGCACGCCCTCGACCCCGAGTACGCGAAGAAGCTCGGCGTCGACATCGACAACCTGATCCTGTCGCAGCCGGACAACGGTGAGCAGGCGCTGGAAATCGTCGACATGCTGGTCCGCTCCGGCGCGCTCGACCTGATCGTCATCGACTCCGTGGCGGCCCTGGTGCCGCGCGCGGAGATCGAGGGCGAGATGGGTGACTCGCACGTGGGTCTCCAGGCCCGTCTGATGAGCCAGGCGCTCCGAAAGATCACCAGCGCGCTCAACCAGTCGAAGACCACCGCGATCTTCATTAACCAGCTCCGCGAGAAGATCGGTGTGATGTTCGGCTCCCCGGAGACCACGACCGGTGGCCGGGCGCTGAAGTTCTACGCCTCCGTGCGGCTCGACATCCGCCGGATCGAGACGCTCAAGGACGGCACCGACGCGGTCGGCAACCGCACCCGCGTCAAGGTGGTCAAGAACAAGGTCGCGCCGCCCTTCAAGCAGGCCGAGTTCGACATCCTTTACGGCCAGGGCATCAGCCGCGAGGGTGGCCTGATCGACATGGGCGTCGAGCACGGCTTCGTCCGCAAGGCTGGCGCCTGGTACACGTACGAGGGCGACCAGCTCGGCCAGGGCAAGGAGAACGCCCGCAACTTCCTGAAGGACAACCCCGACCTCGCCAACGAGATCGAGAAGAAGATCCTCGAGAAGCTGGGCGTCGGTGTCCGTCCGGAGGAGCCGACCACCGAGCCCGGCAAGGACGCCGCGGCCACCGCCCCGGCGGCTGACGCGACCGCGGTGTCGGCCCCGGCCACCAAGGCGAAGACGGCCAAGGCCGCCGCTGCCAAGAGCTAGCGGTGACCCGCAGGACCGAGTGGGCCGAACCCGAGGAGCCCGGCCCGAAGCGGGCCGGCTCCCGACGGGCCGGCCCGGATGGAGCGGGCGACGGCACCGACTCGTCGAGGGCCGAGAAGGAGCCGCCGCCGCAGGACCCGGCTGAGCGGGCGCGGGCGATCTGCCTGCGCCTGCTCACCGGGACTCCCCGGACCCGCAAGCAACTCGCCGACGCCCTGAAGAAGCGGGAGATCCCCGACGAGGTCTCCGAGGAGGTTCTCTCCCGCTTCGAAGAGGTCGGGCTGATCAATGACGCGGCGTTCGCCGACGCCTGGGTGGAGTCCCGCCACCACGGCCGGGGGCTCGCCCGTCGTGCGCTCGCCCGCGAACTGCGCACCAAGGGCGTCGACACGTCGGTCATCGACGAGGCCGTCGCCCAGCTCGACTCCGACCAGGAGGAGGAGACCGCGCGCGAACTGGTGGCGCGCAAGCTCCGTTCCACCCGAGGCCTTGACCGTGACCGCCGTATCCGTCGCCTCGCGGGCATGCTCGCCCGCAAGGGCTACCCGGAAGGCATGGCCTTGAGAGTGGTCCGCCAGGCCCTGGAGCAGGAGGGCGAAAACGCGGACGATCTGTACGAGATGTGAGGCGTGTGGTCGTGAGGCGTGGGGGTGTGCGGGTGCGAGCCGTGCCGCTGTGAGTCTTGCGGGCGTGAGTCTTGCGGGCGTGAGCCGTGCCGCTGTGACTCATACGGGCGTGAGCCGTGCGGCTGTGAGTCTTATAGGCGTGAGTTGTGCGGTCGTGACTCGTGCGGCTGTGAGGCGCACGGTCCGGGGCTGTGCGGCCGTGAGTCGCACCCCGGGGTTGTGTGGCCCGGGGTGATACGGCTCGAGGTGGTGCGGCGCAGGGATACGCGGCGCAGCGCCTGAACGGCCTTGATCTGTACGGGACTTGGCGCCATCGGCTCTTCGGGCAGGGGTGCCGCGGTCTGTTCGGGCGGCACCGCACCGCTCTCCGTGCACTGCAATGCTCCGTGCACCGGTTCGTGCACCAGGGAGCCGCGTCACCAGCCGCGCGCCGACGGGCCGCTCGATACCCGGGCGGACGGACTACTCGTCACTCGGTGGCGGGTGTGACCGGCAGCCCCTCCCTGCGCCAGGCCTGGAAGCCGCCGATGAGATCGGTCGCCCGGTGCAGCCCCAGCTGCCGGAGCGACACCGCCGCGAGGGACGAGGCGTAGCCCTCGTTGCAGATCACCACCACCCGCAGGTCATGGCTCGTCGCCTCCGCCGCCCGGTGGCTGCCCTGTGGATCGAGCCGCCACTCCAGTTCATTGCGCTCGACGATCAGGGCACCGGGAATCAGCCCGTCCCGGTCGCGCAGCGCCGCGTACCGGATGTCCACCAAGAGGGCTCCCTCGGTGGCCTCGGCAAAGGCCTCTGCCGCCGTCAGCCGGTCCAGGTCCGCCCTGACCCGGTCGAGGAGCTCGTCGATTCCCACCGGTGGTGTCCGCTGCGAACTCACTGCCAGTCCTCCGGACGCTCGACCTGCTCGATGCGGAGCACCGCGCCCGCCCGGCTGTAACGCCGGATGAGCGGCAGCGGGGGGTAGTAGGCGTGCACCGAGATCGCGTGCTCGGTCTCCGACTCGTTCCTGACCTCGTGCACATGATGCGGCCCGAACGCGCGACCGCTGCCCGCCCCCAATTCCCTTGAACGGTCGACGCCTTCGGCGAGTTCCAGGGTCCGCCAGCCCTCGGTGGGCAGCCGGACCGCGAGGGAGTCCTCGCGCAGGGCACCGGAGGCGGAGGCGAAGGCCCCGTGGGAGCCGCCGTGGTCGTGCCAGCCGGTGCCGGTGCCGGGCGGCCACCCGATCAGCCAGGCCTCACTGCCGCCCGGCCCGTCCAGTCGGATCCAGGTGCGCCCCTCGGTATCAAGGGGCAACGACGCGACCAGCGCCGCGTCCTGCGCCGTACGGCGGGCGAAGTCGAGTAGTTCCGCCTCGGTCGGCGCGGGGCCGGGACCGGGCGTGGAGGCGGGAGCGGATACAGGGGTACTTGCGGAGAGCGACACGGCAGACCGTCCTGGGGAGTTCGCGAAGACGCGCGTACGGCCGACGGCGGCACAGAGGCGTGCACAGCGGCGGAAGGCGCGAAGGGAAGGGCGAATCAGCGGGACGGACGACACACGCAGCCCGCATAGCGGACGAGGTCCATATGGACCCTCCGCCACAGGCGCGTATAGGTGTCGGTCACGTTCCGGAGTAGACCATGGGCGCCCGCGCGGGTCAATCGGCGTTCGGATCGCGGAAGACGAACATCAGCCGTCGACCGCGGAATGCCCCGCCGCACCGGATGCCCCGCCCCCATTCGGCCTGTGCCGGTTACCCGTGCCGGACGGTCCGCCCCCATCGCCCCGTGCCGGATACCCCGCACCGAGCGTCCCACCTCGGACGCCCCACCTCAGACGACCCACCTCGGACACCCCGCACCGGGCGCCGGACCGCATGCCAGGTCCCAGTTGTCAGTTCACGTCGGCAGTTCGCTCTTCGGGCACCGGGCGCTCCGCCTCCACGCCGCCCCCCGGCGCGCCCCCTTCGCCCGGCCCCGGCCTCCCGCGCACCGTGGCGGCCGCGGCGTACAGCTCTTGGGGCTGTACGCCGTTGAAGGCGGCGACCAGGTGGCCGTCGGGGCGTACCAGGAGGACGGTGTGGGCCGGGGCGCCGGGGTAGTCCTCGGCGACCAGCAGTTCGGCATCCATGGGCAAGGCCGTCACCGCGTCGGCCAGGCGGGGCATGACCCCGGCGGTGAGCCAGTGGCGGCGGTCCCATACGCCGGTGCCCGGTGCGACCAGGACGACGAGGAGCCTGCCCCGGCCGAGACGGTCGCGCAGGGCCGCGGTCGAGCCGTCGGGGGCGGTGATGGGGATGTCGGTGACCGGTGCGCCCGGCTGGGTCTGCACGGGAACGTGTGACTCGGCGGATTGGGGTGCGAGAGGGGAGTGGGGGTACGCGGGGGGCGCGCCGAGCGGGCCGCGCCCCAGGTGGCCGTCGGTCACGAGGGCGTCGTGACCGCGCGTGCTGCCCGGGATCCAGCCGCGCAGCCCCGCGCCGCCGCGCAGGACCGGCAGCGACTGGTCGGCCGCTCGCAGCCGGGCGGCGACCGCCGGCCGGCGTTCCGTCTGATAGCTGTCCAGGAGGACCTCGCAGGCGCCGTGGTGCCAGGCGTCGGCCAGCTTCCAGGCGAGGTTCTGGACGTCCCGCAGGCCCTCGTCCAGGCACTGCGTGCCCAGCGCTCCCAGCAGGTGCGCGGCGTCACCGGCGAGGAAGGTGCGGCGCACCCGCCAGCGGCGGGCGAGGCGGTGGTGCACGGTGTGGACGCCGGTGTCGAGGAGTTCGTACGACGGCGTCTCGCCGCACCAGCCCGCCAGGGTGTCGCGGATGCGGCCCACCAGGGCGTCGGGCGTGACGAGTTCGGCGCGCGGCGGCAGCAGCCAGTCCAGGCGCCAGACGCCGTCCTGAAGGGGGCGCGCCGTCACTTCGTCGCCGGCGGCGCGCCAGGGCGGCATCCGGTGCAGCAACGCCTCGCCGGGCCATGGGAGTTCGGTGCGCAGGGCCACAACAGCCTGGCGCTCCACCGCCGTTCGGCCGGCGAAACGGATGTCGAGGAGTTTGCGCACCGTGGAGCGGGCGCCGTCGCAGCCGACCGCGTAACTGCCGCGCCACCACGTTCCGCCGGGTCCCGAGGTGTGGATGGAGACGCCCTCGGCGTCCTGTTCCAGTACGTCGAGGCGGCTCTGCGTGACCACCCGCACGAGACCGGACGCGGCGATGGCGTCGCGCAGACCGCGCGTCAGGGCGTGTTGCGGCAGGTGGACCGGGGACGGGCCGCCGTCGCCGTCCTCGCCGAACGCGACGTGGCGCAGCAGCTGACCGCGCCTCATGGACCGCCAGGCGACCCAGCGGGCACCCTCGTCGCGCAGTGTCGCACAGCCCAGGCCCGCCACGAACGCGGCGGTGTCCGGGCGCAGGACGGCCGTGCGGACCGGGCGGGGTTCGTCCTTGCCCGGCCCCTCGTCGAGTACGACCGAAGGCACGCCCTGGGCGGCGAGCGAGAGTGCGAGCGCCAGTCCCACAGGGCCGGCGCCGACGATGATCACCGGGTCCACGGCGCGACTCCCGACACGGGTCGGGACGGCTTGCAGGTGGCGCTGGGAACCCGGTGCACGATCACAGAACGTATGCAACCCACTGCGGGTGCTTGCGTCAAGTGACGGCGGCAGCGACGCGAACGTCACTGCCTCATATGCCGTCAGTTCGTCGTGCCAGGCGTCCCATCGGCCCCGATGGTCCCCTCGGCGGCCATGACGGCGGCCGGACCCGCTGCGGTGACCGGGGCGGCGGCCGCGCCCATCGAGATGCCGGTCTTCGCCCGGCGCCCGCGCTTCTCGATCCAGGTGGCGAGCGCGGAGAGCACGAGGCACATCGCCACATAGATGGTGCCGATGACGACGATGGTCGAGACGTACGGGTACTGGCCGTTGACCTGGGTGTTGCTCGCGATCAGACGGGCGGTCTGGAGCAGCTCCGGGTACAGGATGATGAAGCCGAGCGAGGTGTCCTTGAGGGTCACGACAAGTTGGCTGATGATCGTCGGCAGCATCGCCCGGACCGCCTGCGGCATCAGGACGCTGGTCATCACCTGCGTCTTGCTCATGCCGAGGGCGTAGGCCGCCTCGCGCTGGCCCTTGGGCACGGAGTTGACGCCGGCCCGCAGCACCTCCGCCTGGACGCAGCCGTTGTAGATCGACAGGCCGAGCGCCAGCGCCCACATCGAGTAGTCGGTGAGGAAGCCGACCCAGACCGCGTAGATCGTGATCAGCAGCGGGATGGAACGGAACAGCTCGATGAAGGCGGTGGCCGCCCAGCGGACCGGCTTGTGGTCGGACATCCGGGCGACGGCCAGCGCCACGCCGAGCACCAGCGAACCGACCGCGGCGAGGCCGAAGGCCTTGAGGGTGGCGAGCACGGCGTCGGCGATGTTCTGCCGGATGCCCGAGTAATTGAAGATGTCCCACATGCCGTAGGCGAGGTCGCCCTTGTCCGACAGCCGGACGATCGCGACGACCACCAGGGCGAGCAGCGCGACCGAGCCGATGACGGCGTAGATCCGGTTGCGTACGACGGCCTTGGGGCCGGGGGCGTCGTAGAGAACGCTGGCACTCATCGGGCGACCTCCATACGGCGCTCAAGGAGACGGAAGAGACCGCTGATCGCGAAGGTGACGATCAGATAGCCGAGGGCGACCCAGATGAACACGGGGACGATGTCGTACCCGTCCTCGCTCATCAGCTTCTGCCAGCCGAACAGTTCGGTGACGCTGAAGGCGCCGGCGATCGCCGAGTTCTTGGTGAGCGCGATGAAGATGGAACTCAGCGGCGGGATCACCGTCCGGGTCGCCTGGGGCAGCACGATCAGCCGCAGGGTCTGCGTGAAGCTCATGCCGATCGAGCGGGCGGCCTCGGCCTGGCCCAGCGGAACCGTGCCGATGCCGGACCTGACGGCCTCGCAGACGAACGAGGCGGTGTAGAAGCCGAGCGCGAGCGAACCGAGCAGGAACGGGCTCATCCCGGGGAAGAAGATCTCCGGTACGACGAAGAACGAGACCAGGAAGAGCAGCGTCAGCGGGGTGTTGCGCAGCAGCGTCACCCAGGCGGTCCCGAAGAAGCGCAGCGGCGGCACGGGGGAGACCCGGAATCCGGCGAGCAGCAGTCCGAGCACCAGGGCGATGACCGAGCTGACGGCGGTGATCTCCACGGTGCCTATGAAGCCGTCACGGAATTCCGCGAAATGGTCGAGCAGTACGTTCATGAGGTCTCCGCGTCGGCGGGCAGCGGCTGGGTCATCGGGCGGGGGCAGGGCCGTGGCGCCCCGTACCGCGTACGGGGCGCGTCAAGCGGCGAAGCGCGTCGATCAGTAGCGGACGACGGTCGGCGGGGCCTGGTAGGTGGAGCCGGACAGGCCGAGCGTCGCGTCGTAGATCTTCTTGTAGGTGCCGTCCTGCTCGTGCTTCTCCAGCGAGGAGTTGATGAAGTCGCGCAGCGCCTTGTCGTCCTTGTTCATGCCGACGCCGTACGGCTCCTCGGTGAACGGCTTGCCGACGACGTGGAGCTTGCCGGAGTTCTTGGCGGCGTAGCCCTTGAGGATCGCGTCGTCGGTGGTCACCGCGTCCACCTGCTTGGACAGGAGCTGCTGGACGCAGTCCGAGTACTTGGCCAGCTCGACGACGGAGGCGCCGTACTCGGGCTTCTTGATCTCCTGGAGCGGCGTGGAGCCGACGATGGAGCAGACCTTCTTGCCCTTGACGGAGTCCTTGCCGGTGATCGAGTTGTCGTCCTTGCGGACGAGCAGGTCGGCGCCGGCCTTGTAGTACGGACCGGCGAAGCCGACGAGCTTCTTGCGCTTGTCGTTGATCGTGTAGGTGCCGACGTAGTAGTCGACCTGGCCCTTGGAGATCGCGGTCTCGCGCACCCCGGAGTCGACGGTCTTCCACTCGATCTGGTCGGGCTTGAAGCCCAGGTCGGCGGCGATCATCTTGGCGATCTCGACGTCGAAGCCGGAACGCTCCTTGGTCGACTGGTCCTCGAAGCCGAGGTAGGGCTGGTCGGCCTTGGAACCGATGATCAGCTTGCCGCGCGCCTTCGCAGCCTTGAAGGTCGGCGAGTCAAGGGTGACGTTGGAGGCGACGGCGTACGTCGGCAGCTGGGGTGCGCCGCTGGAGCCGGGCTGGGCGGACTGCTTGTCGCCGGCCGAGCCGGACTTTCCGCCACAGGCGGTCGCGGTCAGGGCGAGCACGGCGATCGCCGCGACGGCGGCGGACTTGCGGAGCATCATGGCGAGCATTCCTTGCGTCGTTGGTCGTTGGTCGTCGTGGGGCAGCCGGACAATTGCCGGGCGCCGACGGCAAGTTGACATCGGCGGCGGGCCGCCTGTCATCCGGTATCTGCTATCCGTCAGGTGTCAGCGGCCGATTGTCGCCGACGGCCGACTGTCGTCAGTGGTGAAGGATCTTCGACAGGAAGTCCTTGGCCCGGTCGCTGCGCGGGTTGCTGAAGAACTGGTCCGGCGCGGCCTCTTCGACGATCTTTCCGTCGGCCATGAACACGACGCGGTTGGCGGCGGAGCGGGCGAAGCCCATCTCGTGGGTGACGACGATCATCGTCATCCCGTCGCGCGCCAGCTGCTGCATGACTTCCAGGACCTCGTTGATCATCTCCGGGTCGAGCGCCGAGGTGGGCTCGTCGAAGAGCATCACCTTCGGGTCCATCGCCAACGCCCGTGCGATCGCCACGCGCTGCTGCTGGCCGCCTGAGAGCTGCGCCGGGTACTTGTCGGCCTGGGTGCCGACGCCGACCCGGTCGAGCAGGTCGCGGGCCTTCTGCTCGGCGGCCTGCTTCTCGGTCTTGCGGACCTTCACCTGGCCCAGCATGACGTTCTCGAGCACCGTCTTGTGTGCGAAGAGGTTGAACGACTGGAAGACCATGCCGACATCGGCCCGCAGTCGCGCCAGTTCCCTGCCCTCCTGGGGCAGCGGCCTGCCGTCGATCGAGATCGCCCCGGAATCGATCGTCTCCAGGCGGTTGATGGTGCGGCACAGCGTGGACTTCCCGGACCCGGAGGGCCCGATGACGACGACGACCTCGCCACGGGCGATGGTCAGATCGATGTCCTGGAGCACATGCAGCGCGCCGAAGTGCTTGTTGACGTTGTTCAGCACGACCAGGTCACCCGACGCGGGTACGGCGCCCTCGGTCCCCTTGGCCACTGATACTCCGCTCATCGGCTTCTTGCTCCGTCCTCCTCGGTTGGGGAGGACCGTAGTGGGGAGCTACGACCAGCGTCATTACATCTGAGCGGAAATTGAGGATAACGATCCGGCTTCGCGGTGGCACTCTGGGTGAGTGCGCACCCCGGGCGGAATACCGGCTCCGTAACGGATGATGCGCAAGGACGAGCGCCCCCTTGACCGAAGTGGGGACCATGGGCATGGATTCGGGGGGACATGCCGTGATGCGGCCGATGAATTCACAGGGAGGGGGCTCATGAGACTGCTGCTCGTCGAGGACGACGACCACGTCGCCGCCGCCCTGTCGGCCGTGCTCGCCAAGCACGGCTTCGAGGTGAAGCACGCGCGCAACGGAGAAGAGGCGCTCCAGGCGCTGCTTCCGGATGACCGCTGCGCCAAACCACCCTTCGGGGTGGTCCTGCTCGACCTCGGGCTGCCGGATCAGGACGGGTACGAGGTCTGCGGCAAGATCCGCAAGCGGACCGCCATCCCGGTGATCATGGTGACGGCGCGTGCCGACGTGCGCTCGCGCATCCACGGGCTGAACCTGGGCGCCGACGACTACGTGGTCAAGCCGTACGACACCGGCGAACTCATCGCCCGCATCCACGCCGTCATCCGGCGCCCGCCGCCGGGCGCGCAGCAGGACTCCGGCGACAGCGAGCTGCGGCTTGGACGCGTACAGATCGAGCTGCCCACGCGCCGGGTCAGTGTCGACGGCGAGAGCGTGCAGCTCACCCGCAAGGAGTTCGATCTGCTCGCGCTGCTGGCCCAGCGCCCCGGGGTCGTCTTCCGCCGGGAGCAGATCATCAGCGAGGTGTGGCGCACCAGTTGGGAAGGCACGGGCCGCACGCTCGAAGTCCACGTGGCGTCCCTGCGGTCCAAACTGCGGATGCCCGCGCTGATCGAGACCGTGCGGGGCGTCGGCTACCGACTCGTCGCGCCGGCCGCGCTCTGAGTCCCGAGAACAGCCGGTGCGCACCCGACTTCTCCCGCTCCTCATCTTCCTGCTCGCGCTCGTCCTGGTCGCGTTCGGGTTTCCGCTCGCCCTGAGCGTGGCCGGCGCACAGCAGCAGAGGGTGGTCGTCGACCGGATCGACGACACGGCGCGCTTCGCCGCGCTCGCCCAGTTCGTCTCCGCCCCCGACGGCAACGAGACCAACAGCGCGGAACGGCTCACCACCCTGGAGGAGGAGCTCACCCGCTATTCGACGCTGTACGGAATCAACGCGGGCGTCTTCTTCCGCGACGGCAGCGCCATGGCGAGCGCACCCCGCGGCTGGCACGTGCCCGCCAAGGGGGAGGGGGCCATGGCCTTCCAGGAAGCCCTCGCCGGACGCCGCAGCCACGACCCGGCCCAGGTGTATCCATGGCAGCGGGGACGCCTGGTCGTGGCCTCTCCCGTCGTGCGCGAAGGCGATGTGATCGCGGTCGTGGTCACCGACTCGCCCACCGGCCGCATGCGGTCGGCGACCCTGCACGGCTGGCTCCTGATCGTGGCCGGCGAGCTCGCCGCGATGCTCCTCGCGGTCGGCGCGGCGTTCCGGCTGACCGGCTGGGTGCTCCGGCCCGTACGCGTCCTGGACGCCGTCACCCACGACATCGCCACGGGGCGCATGAAGTCCCGCGTCGCGGCCGCCGGCGGCCCTGCGGAACTCAGAAGGCTGGCCCACTCGTTCAACGAGATGGCGGACAACGTCGAAAACGTGCTGGAGCAGCAGCGCGCCTTCGTCGCCGACGCCTCGCACCAACTGCGCAACCCGCTGTCCGCCCTGCTCCTGCGCATCGAGCTCCTCGCGCTCGAACTCCCCGACGGTAACGAGGAGATCGCCTCCGTACGCACCGAGGGCAAGCGCCTGGCCCAGGTCCTGGACGACCTCCTGGGCCTGGCTCTGGCCGAACACGCCGACGCCGACCTCCAGTTGACCGACATCGGCGCGCTCGCGGGCGAGCGGGTCGCGGCGTGGCGACCGCTCGCCGAGGACAAGGGCGTCCTGCTGGTCGCGGACGGCTCGGCCGCCGCCACCGGCTGGGCGGACCCGGTGGCGCTCTCCAGCGCGTTGGACGCCGTCATTGACAACGCGCTGAAGTTCACGCCCGAAGGCGAGGAGGTCCGCGTCGCCGTCGCCGCCGACGGCCCTAAGACCACGGTGACCGTGACCGACCACGGACCAGGCCTCTCGGACGAGGAGCTGGCCCGGATCGGCGACCGCTTCTGGCGGGCGGGCCGCCACCAGAACGTCAAGGGCTCAGGCCTCGGCCTCTCCATCTCGCGCGCTCTGCTCGCGGCCGGTGGCGGAACGATCGGGTTCGACCATCACGAGCCGCAGGGACTGCGAGTGACGGTGACCGTGCCGCGCACCCAGCCCGGCGCGTGAGGCCGCATGCCTGACCCGTGCGGCCGTTCAGCTCACGGCTTGACCGACAGGTAGTAGTCGCGTGCCCCGTCGTGCAGCGGCAGCGGATCCGTATAGATGGCCGTCCGCAGGTCGACGAGTTGGGCCGCGTGCACCTCGCGCCCGATGCGGTCGCGGCTGTCTATCACCGTGCGGGTGAATCCCTCGGTCAGAGCCGCGTTCGCCCGGTCCGTGGTGACGAGCAGGTTCGCCACGGCGATCGTCGGCACGGCCACGCCCTGCTGCGCCTTGGGGTACGCGTCGGCGGGCATGGTGGCCGCCCGGTAGTAGCCGGTGCTGCGGTCCGCCTTGTGCAGGGCCGACACCAGGTCGGCGAGGGGGACCAGCCGGATCGGGTACTCCTCCGACAGTTTGAGAACCGCCGTGGTCGGCAGCCCGCCGGACCAGAAGAAGGCGTCGATCTGCTTGCCCCGCAGGAGGCCGGGCATGGTGTCGATGCCCGCGGGAAGGGGCGTGATGTCCTTCCGCGGGTCCAGTCCCGCGGCCGTGAGCAACCGCCCGGCGAGCAGCCGCACCCCGGAACCCTCCTGCCCGACGGCGACCCGCTTGCCCCGCAGATCCGCGACCGAGTGCACCGGGGAGTCCCTGGGCACCACCAGTTGTACGTAGTCGTCGTAGAGCCGGGCGCAACCGCGCAGCCGGTCCCCGCCCGCCGGGTTGTCCTTGCGGAACTTGTCGACCGAGTCCGCCGTGGCGATGGTGAAGTCGGCGGTGCCGTCGGCCAGCCGCTGGAGGTTCTGCTGCGAACCCTGGCTGGTGCGCAGACCGACCCGGACGTCCGGCAGGTCACTGGCGAGCGCCTGCTTGAGCAGTTCGCCGTAACGCTGGTAGACGCCGGTGCGCACGCCCGTACTGAAGTCGAGGGTGCCTGAGGGCGACGGGCTGCCGAACGGAAACAGCCACCACATCAGCAGCCCGAACGCGACCACGGCCGCCGCGATGCCTTGGGCGGCGCGGTTGCGGCCGAGTCGGGAGAGGGCGGGGAGCATGGCTGGATCCTGCCAGTTCCCCGCCCGTGAGGACCAGGGGTCGGCGGGGCCCGTACCCTGGTGTACGAGATGAGCGCGAAGACTTACGAGGTGCGCACCTACGGGTGCCAGATGAACGTCCACGACTCCGAGCGGCTGTCCGGTCTCCTGGAGGGGGCCGGGTACGTCCGCGCGCCCGAGGGCGCCGACGGTGATGCCGACGTCGTCGTCTTCAACACCTGTGCGGTGCGGGAGAACGCCGACAACAAGCTGTACGGCAATCTCGGCAGGCTCGCCCCGATGAAGACGAAGCGGCCCGGCATGCAGATCGCCGTCGGTGGCTGCCTCGCCCAGAAGGACCGCGACACCATCGTGCAGCGGGCTCCCTGGGTCGATGTCGTCTTCGGCACGCACAACATCGGCAAGCTGCCGGTGCTGCTGGAGCGCGCCCGCATCCAGGAGGAGGCGCAGGTCGAGATCGCCGAATCCCTGGAGGCGTTCCCCTCCACGCTGCCCACCCGGCGCGAGTCGGCGTACGCGGCGTGGGTCTCCATCTCGGTGGGCTGCAACAACACGTGCACCTTCTGCATCGTTCCGGCGCTGCGCGGCAAGGAGAAGGACCGCCGTCCCGGCGACATCCTCGCCGAGATCGAGGCACTGGTCGCCGAGGGCGTCTGCGAGATCACCCTGCTCGGACAGAACGTCAACGCGTACGGCTCGGACATCGGTGACCGCGAGGCCTTCAGCAAGCTGCTGCGTGCCTGCGGCACCATCGAGGGCCTGGAGCGGGTCCGGTTCACCTCGCCGCACCCGCGCGACTTCACGGACGACGTGATCGCCGCCATGGCCGAGACGCCGAACGTGATGCCGCAGCTCCACATGCCGCTGCAGTCCGGTTCGGACACGGTCCTCAAGGCGATGCGCCGCTCCTACCGGCAGGAGCGCTTCCTCGGGATCATCGAGAAGGTGCGCGCGGCCATTCCGCACGCCGCCATCTCCACAGACATCATCGTGGGCTTCCCCGGCGAGACCGAGGAGGACTTCGAGCAGACCATGCACACGGTCCGCGAGGCCCGCTTCGCGAGCGCCTTCACCTTCCAGTACTCCAAGCGCCCCGGAACCCCGGCGGCGACCATGGACGGACAGATCCCCAAGGAAGTCGTGCAGGAGCGCTACATGCGCCTGTCCGCCCTCCAGGAAGAGATCTCCTGGGAGGAGAACAAAAAGCAGGTCGGCCGCGTTCTGGAGGTCATGGTCGCCGAGGGCGAGGGCCGTAAGGACGGCTCCACCCAGCGCCTCTCCGGCCGCGCCCCCGACAACCGCCTGGTCCACTTCACCAAGCCGGACGAGGAGGTGCGCCCGGGTGACGTGGTGACCGTCGAGATCACCTACGCGGCCCCGCACCACCTGCTCGCCGAGGGACCGACGACCGGTGTGCGCCGCACCCGGGCCGGCGACGCCTGGCAGAAGCGGAACGCGGCTCCCGCCCAGAAGGCCGCCGGTGTGATGCTGGGCCTCCCCTCGATCGGCACGCCGGCGCCGCTGCCGGAGCCCACGGGCGGCTGCTCGGCGCTGTAGGGGCCCGCGGAGACCGCCCGGCCGGGCGGCGGCCGGGCTCGGGTGCCGGAACCGGACTAGGCTGCGGATCATGCTCGTAGCCGCCGCCGTCTGCCCCTGCCCGCCCCTCCTCGTGCCCGAGGTCGCCGCCGGTGCCGCGCCGGAACTCGGCGCGGCGCGCGACGCCTGCGCCGATGCCGTCGGCGTCCTTGCCGCCTGTCGGCCCGACCTCCTGGTGGTCGTCGGACCGGCCGAGAACCCATGCGTCTACCGGCAGGGGGCGGTGGGTTCGTTCGCCGGATTCGGCGTGGACCTTTCGGTACGCCTCGGGCCGGGCGAACCCGCGGAGCCCGGCGGGCGCGCACCGCAGGAGCTTCCGCCGTCCCTGGCGGTCGGTGCCTGGCTCCTGGAGCGCGCGGGGTGGACGGACGCGCCCGTGGAGGGCCTTGCCGTCGCCGAGGAGTTGGCGCCGCGGCTCTGTGCCGACGCGGGCGGGGAGCTCGCCGCACGGGCCGCCCGGGTCGCCCTGCTCGTCATGGGCGACGGCAGTGCCTGTCGCACCCTCAAGGCGCCCGGCTACCTCGACGAGCGTGCCGCGAGCTTCGACCAGGTCGCCTCCGCGGCCCTGGGGACCGCCGACACCCACACCTTGCTGGGTCTTGACGATCGCCTCGCGTACGAGCTGAAAGTGGCCGGGCGCGCGCCCTGGCAGGTGCTCGCGGGCGCGGCGCGGGGCGCGGAGCTCGCCGGACGACTGCTCTACGAGGACGCTCCGTACGGAGTCGGCTACTTCGTCGGCGTCTGGTCCTGAAACCCGGACACGTCCCGAACACGCCGGAGGGCCGTGGAGCGGGCAGCTCCACGGCCCTCCGGCGCGGGTGGTTCAGGAAGTGGACGGGGGCGGCGTACCGCCGCCGTCCTTGTGGGAGATGCGGTCCAGGGCTTCCTTGGCCTTGCCCGTACCCGACTGGATCTTGTCGCTGTACTTGCCCTTGGTCTTTTCATCAACCAGCCTGGCGGCCTTCTCCAAGCCGTGGTCGATCTTGTCCCCGTGCTGTTGCGCGAGGTCCGAGACCTTGTCCTTGGCCGGGGCCAGCTTGGTTTTCAGATTGTCCAGGAAACCCATGGGGCACCTTCCCTCGTGGGCACTACTTGTGGGCGCTCTCGCCGGCCTCGTTGTCCGCCGCTTCCTCGGCCGACTGCTGCTTGGGGATCTCGACCCCCTCCGCGGCCGCGGACTCGGCGGGTTCCGCCGCTTCGCTCTCCGAAACCTCCTCGGAGGCCGCGGAAGCCTCGGCCGCCGGAGAATCCGCCGGTGTGTCGGCATCGACCTCGGCCTCCGGGTCTGCCGTCAGAGTGGCAGCCTTGACTTCCTCGGTCGACTCCGCGACAGCCTCGGCGGCCTTGCGGCGAAACCTTGAAAAAACGCCCATATCTACTCCATAGCGTACTCGTGTAGGCGAAATCCCGTGCCAACCGGAGCGCCTCATTGCGTCGCCCGGCGGCACCGGTCAACAAACCGGCGTTCGGAACCTCGCAACAGCCAACGAACCCAGCCGTTCCCCGTCACGTAGCTCGTTCGAGGAGGGGCCCGGAGGTTTGCGAGACTGTGACGGTGAGAAGTGCAGCTCCCGCCCCGCGGGTCATCGCCGTCGTCGGTCCGACCGCGGCCGGAAAGTCCGATCTGGGTGTCTTCCTCGCCCAGCAGCTCGGCGGCGAGGTCGTCAACGCCGACTCCATGCAGCTCTACCGAGGGATGGACATCGGTACCGCCAAGCTGACGCCCGAAGAACGCGGCGACGTCCCGCACCACCTCCTCGACATCTGGGACGTCACGGAACCGGCGAACGTCGCCGCCTATCAGAAGCTCGCCCGCACCGAGATCGATCGGCTGCTCGCGGAGGGACGCACCCCCGTCCTGGTCGGCGGTTCCGGGCTGTACGTGCGCGCGGCGATCGACGTCCTCGAATTCCCCGGCACCGACCCCGCGGTTCGCGCCCGCCTGGAGCGCGAACTGGACGAACGGGGCTCCGGCGCCCTGCACGCACGACTGGCGGCCGCCGACCCCGAAGCGGCGCGCGCGATCCTCGCCAGCAACGGCCGCCGGATCGTGCGCGCGCTCGAAGTGATCGAGATCACCGGGCAGCCGTTCACGGCCAATCTCCCCGGGCACGAGTCGTTGTACGACACGGTGCAGATCGGCGTGGACGTCGGCCGGCCCGAGCTCGACGAGCGGATCAGCGTGCGCGTCGACCGGATGTGGGAGGCGGGCCTGCTCGACGAGGTGCGGGCACTGGAGGAGCGCGGGCTGCGCGACGGGCGTACGGCGTCACGTGCACTCGGCTACCAGCAGGTTCTCGCGGCGTTCGCCGGCGAGTGCACCGACGACGAGGCGCGCGCCGAAACCGTACGCGCCACCAAACGCTTCGCGCGCCGCCAGGACTCGTGGTTTCGGCGCGATCCTCGCGTCCACTGGTTGAGCGGTGCCGCGGAGCATCGAGGGGAACTCCCGCAGCAGGCGCTGGCGTTGGTCGAACGAGCGGTCACAGCCTGATCACGTGATGGCATCGGGACGCTCCGCCGGTCATTGCGGCCCTGTCGCGCGTGCCATCATCAAACTTCGATCGACCAGTGGAGTCCGAGTTGGGAGGGCGCGTGGCGATGGAGGCCGGCCCTCGCGACACAGAGCAAGGAGCGCGGGAGGACGCCGCGCTCCCGCGCTCGACGGAACCCGGTTCACCGTCCCCGGAGGTTTCCGAAGTGGAAGCCGCAGAAGGCACCTCCGATGCCGGACGCTCCGGGGAGGCGCCCTCCGCCACGCTGGGGCCCACCGTGCTCGGCACGTCCGGGCTCAGTCCGGACGGACCGGAGGACGGCTCTGTGGGAGCCCTCTCCGACGGCGGTGAGGTCGAGGTCGAACTGCGGCCCCAGCGCCGCCTGAGGATCTGGCAGCTCGCTCCGATCGTGATGCTCGCGGCACTCGGCTCGCTCATGTTCGCCTTCCCCCTGGCCTTCGAGTTCGGCGACGGCGGACCGGTCGTGGCCATGCTGGGCCTCCTCATCAGCTGCTGCGCCGCGGGCTGGGGCATGATGGCGGCCCGCCGGGTCGGCCACACCTGGCCGGGGCTGCCCGGCAGAGGGTCCGGCGACCGCCCCGACTGGCGGGTCGTCGCCGTGTACGTGGGCGTCGGCTGCGCGCTCGTCGCGCTCGCCGTCTGGCGCGTCGCCCGGCTCCGCTGAGCGGGCGACCAGCAGTCAGAGCTTTTGGATCACGGCCCGGGACAGCCGTCCGGCCGAGTGTCAGTGCGCCCCCGTACGATTGACGCGTGAACACCTCGCCGCTCGCCTTCCTCAAGGGCCACGGGACCGAGAACGACTTCGTGATCGTCCCGGACCCGGACAACGTCATCGACCTGCCCGCCTCCGCCGTCGCCAGGCTCTGCGACCGCCGGGCCGGTATCGGTGGCGACGGAGTGCTCCATGCGGTGCGCAGCGCCGCACATCCGGAGGCCAAGGACATGGCCGGCGAGGCCGAGTGGTTCATGGACTACCGCAACAGCGACGGCTCGATCGCCGAGATGTGCGGCAACGGAGTCCGCGTCTTCGCCGCCTACCTGCAGCGCGCGGGGCTCGTGGAACCGGGCGACCTCGCCGTCGCCACCCGCGGCGGCGTCAAGAAGGTGCACCTCGCCAAGGGCGGAGAGGTCACCGTCTCCATGGGTCGCGCCCTGCTCCCCGAGGAGAGCGTCACGGTCACGGTGGACGGCCGCAGCTGGCCCGCGCGCAACGTGAACATGGGCAATCCGCACGCCGTCGCCTTCGTGGCCGACCTGGATCACGCGGGAGAGCTGCGCTCGGTGCCGCCCTTCGCCCCCTCGGATGTGTATCCGGACGGCGTGAACATCGAGTTCGTCGTGGACCGCGGCCCTGGGCACGTGGCCATGCGGGTCCACGAGCGCGGCGCGGGGGAGACCCGCTCCTGCGGCACCGGTGCCTGCGCGGTCGCCGTCGCCGCCGCGCGCCGGGACGGCGTCGACCCCGCGGTCACCGGCACCCCGGCTACGTACACGGTGGACCTGCCGGGCGGCACCCTGGTCATCACCGAGTACCCGGACGGTCAGATCGAGATGACCGGACCCGCGGTGATCGTCGCCGAAGGGGTCATCGAACCGTCGCTCCTGACCGGCTGACCGGCCGCCCCCCACCGGCCTGCCCGAGCAGCCCGCCGCATCCTGATCGTTCCGGTTCAGGATCGAAACAGTCGTGTCGTGCATCTTCGCTCGAATGGGTGATCCGTTTCACGCTGAGCGAGAGCGGGACTGCGCCACGTGGTGGGCTCGGTAGCATCAAGCACCGGTCCGGAGGGGCACGCCGGTCCCTCCACCACCGGTCGATGCTGCCGGAGGTGCCCCATGAGTGCAGAGGCCACGAATCCTGGTGCTCACAGTCGCAGACGCGGCCGCCCCCGGATCGACCTCCGCAGACTGGGCCGCGCAGCGCTGCTGGGACCCGTTCCCCGGGACCGGCTGCCCGATGCCATCGGCCACGTGGCCGACGCGCACCGCGCCCACCACCCCGACGCCGACCTGGCCGTGCTGCACCGTGCGTACGTCCTTGCCGAAACGTCCCATCGCGGGCAGTTCCGCAAGAGCGGCGAGCCGTACATCACGCATCCTCTCGCAGTGACGCTGATCCTCGCCGAACTCGGCGCCGAGACAACGACGTTGACCGCCTCCCTCCTCCACGACACCGTCGAGGACACCGAAGTGACGCTCGACCAGGTACGGGCCGAGTTCGGCGAGGAAGTCACCTATCTGGTCGACGGCGTCACCAAGTTGGAGAAGGTCGACTACGGCGCGGCCGCCGAGCCGGAGACCTTCCGCAAGATGCTGGTCGCCACCGGCGACGACGTACGCGTGATGTCGATCAAACTCGCCGACCGGCTGCACAACATGCGCACCCTGGGCGTGATGCGCCCTGAGAAGCAGGCCCGGATCGCCAAGGTGACCAGGGACGTTCTCATCCCGCTCGCCGAACGCCTCGGGGTGCAGGCCCTCAAGTCCGAGCTGGAGGACCTGGTCTTCGCGATCCTGCACCCCGAGGAGTACGAACGAACCCGCGCCCTGATCGCGGCCAACTCCGGCACCGTCGACCCGCTCACCGCGATCGCCGACAGCGTCCGCGCGGTGCTGCGCGAGGCCGGCATCAACGCCGAAGTCCTCATCAGGCCACGCCACTTCGTCTCCGTGCACCGGGTGCAGCTCAAACGCGGGGAACTGCGCGGCACCGACTTCGGCCGCCTCCTCGTCCTGGTCGCCGAGGACGCCGACTGCTATGCGGTCCTGGGCGAGCTGCACACCTGTTTCACGCCGGTCATCTCGGAGTTCAAGGACTTCATCGCGGCCCCGAAGTTCAACCTGTACCAGTCGCTGCACACCGCCGTCGTCGGCCCGGACGGCGCCGTCGCCGAAGTCCTCATCCGTACGCACCAGATGCACAAGGTCGCCGAGGCCGGAGTCGTCGCACTCGGCAACCCCTATACGGCGGCCCCCGGCGACGGGCCGCAGCAGAACGGGGACGAACGCGAGGACCCGACCCGGCCCGGCTGGCTCTCCCGTCTCCTCGACTGGCAGCAGAACGCGCCCGACCCCGACACGTTCTGGTCCTCCCTGCGCGAAGAGCTGGCCGAGGACAGCGAGATCACCGTCTACGGCGCCGACGGCCGCACCCTCGGTCTGCCGGCCGGTGCGAGCTGTGTCGACGCCGCCTACGCGCAGTACGGGGAGGAGGCCCACGGCTGCATCGGGGCCCGTGTCAACGGCCGCCTGGCGACGCTGAGTACGGTGCTGAGCGACGGCGACACCGTGCAGCTGCTGCTCGCGCAGGACGCGTCGTCGGGGCCGTCGTCCGACTGGCTCGACCACGCCAGGACCCCGGCCGCGCGGATCGCGATCAGCGGCTGGCTGGCCGCCCACCCGGAGGGCGCCACGGTTCCGGCCGCCGCGCCCCGGCCGCAGGTCAACGTGCCCGCCGACCGGCGGACGGCGGCCAACGCGATGACCGACCTTCCGGATGTGCGGGTACGGCTCGCGGGTTGCTGCACGCCCGTACCGCCGGACGCGGTCACCGGATTCTCCGTGCGCGGGTCGGCGGTGACCGTCCACCGCCAGGAGTGTCCGGCCGTCGCGCGCATGAAGTCGGTGGGACGGGCGCCCGTGGAGGTCCGGTGGGGGGACGCGGCGGAATGCAGGGTGACCCTGGTCGCCGAGGCCTTCGGCCGCCCGCGCCTTTTGGCCGACCTCACGGAGGCCATCGCCACCGCGGACGCGGCCGTCGTCTCGGCGACCGTGGAGCCTCCCAGCGAGCAACGGGTCCGGCACACCTACACCCTCCAACTCCCGGACGCCGCCGGTCTGCCCGCCCTCATGCGGGCCATGCGCGACGTGCCGGGGGTGTACGACGTGAGCCGGGCGCAGCATCCGGCGGCCGCGGGATGACAGGGGCCGGGCGCCCGGCATGGCCGGCCGCCACCCTGAACTGACATCCGCCTGCCCCTCCCCGCGTACTCCGCCCGCTGCCCCCTCGTTCGAGTGGCCCGACGCGAGTTGCCGTGGCGGCCGGCCGTCGCCCTGGTAGCGGTAGTGCATGCCGCCCACCCCGCGCCCCCGCCACCCCCGCCTGCTGCGTGCCGTGCTGCTGGTCGCCGCCGCAGCGTCCGTCGTGGCCGCAGCCCTGCCCGCCCCCATGCCACTGGGCATCGGCGATCCGCTCTTCCCCAACCTGGGCAACCCCGGGTACGACGTGCTCGCGTACGACATCGGGTTCACCTATCTCGGGGACAACAAGAAGCCGTTGGAGGCCGTCACGACCATCGACGCCGTCGCGACGGACGGGCTCGACCGGATCAACCTCGACTTCGCCCGGGGCACGGTGCACGGCGTCGAAGTGAACGGCCGGCCGGCCGAGTTCGCGACCGCCGACGAGGATCTGGTGGTCACCCCGCAGCGCCCGGTGTACCCGGGTGAACCGCTGCGGATCACCGTGCGGCACACCAGCGACCCCAACGGGGCGCGTGACGGCGGCTGGGTGCGGACCACCGACGGCCTGGTGATGGCCAATCAGGCCGACGCCGCGCACCGGGTGTTCCCGTGCAACGACCACCCCTCCGACAAGGCTCTCTTCACGTTCCACGTGAGCGCCCCACCGGACGTGACGGTCGTCGCCAACGGGGTGCCGAGCGGGCGCGAGCGGCACGGCGGCCAGATCGTGTCGACGTACCGCAGCAGGCACCCGATGGCGACCGAACTCGCCCAGGTCTCGATCGGCCACTCGGCGGTGCTGCACCGCGAGGGGCCGCACGGGCTGCCCATCCGCGATGTGGTTCCCGCCGCGGACAAGACGAAGCTGGAACGCTGGCTGAAGAAGACGCCCGCGCACATCAACTGGATGGAGCGCCAGGTCGGCAGGTACCCGTTCGAGACGTACGGGGTGCTGATCGCCGGGGCGGACACCGGGTTCGAGCTGGAGACGCAGACGCTGACGCTGTTCGAGCGGTCACTGTTCCTGCGGCCCGAGTTCCCCGAGTGGTACGTCGACTCGGTGATGGTGCACGAGCTGGCGCACCACTGGTTCGGCGACAGCGTCTCGCCCCGCGCCTGGTCGGACCTCTGGCTGAACGAGGGCCACGCCACCTGGTACGAGGCGCGGTACGCGGAGGAGCACGGAAAGTGGTCCATGGAGAAGCGGATGCGGGACGCCTACGCCCAGTCCGACGGCTGGCGCGCGGCGGGCGGACCGCCGGCGGAGCCGCGGCGCGCCGCGCCCGGACAGAAGATCGGCATCTTCCGGCCGATCGTCTACGACGGCAGTGCGCTGGTCCTCTACGCCCTTCGCCAGGAGATCGGGACGCAGGCCTTCGACCGCCTCGAACGCCGCTGGGTGCGCGACCACCGGGACTCGACCGCCACGACCGCCGACTTCTCCGCGCTGGCCTCGCAGATCGCGGGGCGTGACCTGTCCGGCTTCTTCAAGGCATGGCTGTACGGGGCCAAGACTCCGCCCATGCCGGGGCACCCCGACTGGCACAGCCAGGCGCCGAAGCACGCCTGACCGCGCGGGGACCGGAAAACCGGGGTGACGGCCCCGGAGACACCGTGCGACCATCGTTCACGTCGGCGGCGCCGCCGGGGCCGGATTCCGTTCGGGAATCATTCGGGTCCATTACGCGTTGTGACCGACGAAGCCGGATTTCCCGCGGGGGACTCCGGTCCGGAATTCCAACGACGTAAAGGATCCAATGACCTCCTCTTCATCCCCTTCCCAGGACGAGCAGAGCTTCGCGGACACACACCGCACGGAGAGCCTTCGGGCCGATGCCCTGATGGAAGAGGACGTCGCCTGGAGCCACGAGATCGACGGAGCGCGGGACGGCGACCAGCTGGACCGCTCCGAGCGTGCCGCGCTGCGGCGCGTGGCGGGCCTCTCCACCGAGCTCGAAGACGTCACCGAGGTCGAGTACCGGCAGCTGCGCCTGGAGCGCGTGGTGCTGGTCGGCGTATGGACCACGGGGACGCTCCTGGACGCGGAGAACTCGCTCGCGGAGCTCGCGGCCCTCGCCGAGACGGCGGGGGCCCTGGTGCTCGACGGCGTCTATCAGCGCCGCGACAAGCCCGACCCAGCCACCTACATCGGCTCCGGCAAGGCGCAGGAGCTGCGGGACATCGTGCTCGAATCCGGCGCGGACACGGTGGTCTGCGACGGTGAGCTCAGTCCGGGCCAGCTGATCCACCTGGAAGACATCGTCAAGGTGAAGGTGGTCGACCGGACCGCGCTGATCCTCGACATCTTCGCCCAGCACGCCAAGTCCCGTGAGGGCAAGGCGCAGGTCTCGCTGGCACAGATGCAGTACATGCTGCCGCGGCTGCGTGGCTGGGGTCAGTCGCTGTCCCGGCAGATGGGCGGCGGCGGGTCGAGCGGTGGCGGCGGTATGGCCACCCGTGGTCCCGGTGAGACCAAGATCGAGACGGACCGTCGGCGGATCCGCGAGAAGATGGCGAAGATGCGCCGTGAGATCGCGGAGATGAAGACCGGCCGCGAGATCAAGCGCCAGGAGCGGCGCCGCAACAAGGTGCCTTCGGTCGCCATCGCCGGTTACACCAACGCCGGAAAGTCCTCGCTGCTCAACCGCCTCACGGGCGCGGGCGTGCTGGTGGAGAACGCGCTGTTCGCCACCCTCGACCCGACGGTGCGCCGGGCCGAGACGCCCAGCGGGCGGCTGTACACGCTGGCGGACACCGTCGGATTCGTACGGCACCTGCCGCACCACCTCGTCGAGGCGTTCCGCTCCACCATGGAGGAGGTCGGGGATTCGGACCTGATCCTGCATGTCGTGGACGGCTCGCATCCGGCGCCGGAGGAGCAGCTCGCCGCCGTGCGTGAGGTGATCCGCGATGTGGGCGCCGTCAACGTGCCCGAGATCGTGGTGATCAACAAGGCGGACGCGGCGGACCCGGTCGTGCTCCAGCGGCTGCTGCGGATCGAGCGGCACTCCATCGCGGTCTCGGCCCGCACGGGCGAAGGCATGGCGGAACTGCTCGCGCTCATCGACTCCGAACTGCCGCGCCCTGAGATCGAGATCGAGGCCCTGGTGCCCTACACCGAGGGGCAGCTGGTCGCGCGGGCGCACGCCGAGGGCGACGTGATCTCCGAGGAGCACACCGCGGAGGGCACCCTGCTCAAGGCGCGGGTGCACGAGGTGCTCGCCGCCGAGCTGGCCCCCTATGTGCCGGCCGCGCACTGAAGGACGAGCGTCGACCGAGCGGCAGGCCGCACGCGGCCGGCTCCGCTGACGCGGGACCGCACGGCGCAAGGTGTGTACGACGCAAGGCCCGCCCCCTCGAAGGAGGGAGCGGGCCTCGCGTCGTATCCGGAGCCGTATCCGGGGCCGGGTGTTACTGACCGCCGTACTTCGAGCTCATCGAGTCGAAGAGCGCCTTGGCGCCGGCGCCGAGCTGCGGGCCGGCCAGCCAGCCCGAAGTGACCGGGCCGATGGACGTGTTGGACACCAGCTGCGCCTTGCCGTCGGGGCCGTTCATGAACCAGCCGCCGCCGGAGGAGCCGCCCGTCATGGTGCAGCCGATGCGGTACATGGCGGGCGTGCCCGGACTGATGGAGAGCTGGCCGGGACGGTCGAGACACTTGAACATCTGGAGACCGTCGTACGGCGGCGCCGCCGGGTAGCCCCAAGCGCCCATGGTCGCCACGGACTTGGCCCGCGGGGCGGAGAAGTTGACCGTCAGCGCGTTGCCGACCGTCTCCTCCAGAGACTTGCCGCCGTTCTCCGGCTTCACGTGCAGAACCGCGTAGTCGTACGGTGCGCCCGTGCCGCCCGTCGGGCCGCCGTCGTTGATCCACTCATTCGACGTCGAGGCCCAGTCGGCCCAGTACACGCCGTAGGGGGCGATCTCCTGCGGCTGCGCGTTGTTGAGCGCCGCGGCCGACTTGCCCTGGTCGTTGTACGAGGGGACGAAGGCGATGTTGCGGTACCAGCCGCCGGTGCCGCCCTGGTGGACGCAGTGGCCCGCGGTCCACACCATGTTGGACTTGCCCGGGTGGGCCGGGTCCTTCACGACGGTGCCCGAGCACACCATGGGGCCCTCGGGGGAGTCGAAGAAGACCTTGCCGACCGGGGCTGCGAAGTCGTGGTAGGGCAGCTTCTCCTGGACGGCCTTGACGGGCGCGGGCTCGGGGTCGGAGATGCCCGTACCGCCGTTGACGTCACCGGCCGCCATCGTCTTTTGCGGGTCCTTGGCGGACTTCATCCGCTCCGGCTTCCACAGGCCGGCGATCACCGGGTTGACGAAGTCCTTCGCGTCACGAAGCCACTTGTCCTTGTCCCAGTTCTTCCAGCCGCCGTCCTTCCACTTGGAGAGGTCGACCCCGTGCTTCTTGAGGGTGTCGGCCAGGTCGGCCGGAGAGGCTGCGTCGCCCTTGGCCTGGGCGGAGCCCGAGGCGGACGGCTTGCTGTCCGCGTTGTCGCCACCGGGGCCACATGCGGTGGCGGTGAGCGCGAGAGCCGCGGCGAGGCCGGAAGCGGCCAGCAACGGACGTATGGATCGCATGAGAACGATTCCCCCTGATGAGCCTGCCCGACGAGGACAGGTTTTGCCATGAACTTGTCATTGCGGTGGGCGGACGTGTGCACGGCCGCCCACCGCGCAGCCCCCTACTATGCCTGCTCGGCACAGGGAGGACGAACGGGGGTCCAGGCGTTCACAGGACCCCCGCAACGTCTACTGACCCGCGTACTTGGTGCTCACGGAGTCGTAAACACCCTTGGCCTCCTTGCCCAGGCGCGGGCCGGCCAGCCAGCCCGCCGTGACCGGGCCGATGGAGGTGTTCGAGACGAGCGACGGCTTGCCGTCCGAGCCCGTGGCGATCCAGCCGCCGCCGGAAGAACCGCCGGTCATGGTGCAGCCGATGCGGTACATCGTCGGCAGGCTCGCATCCAGCGAGAGCCGGCCGGGCTGGTCCTTGCACTGGTACAGCTTCTGGCCGTCGTACGGGGGCGCGGCCGGGTAGCCGTTGGCCGTCATGGCGCCGATCTTCGGTACGGCCTGGGCGTTGAAGTCCACCGCAAGCGCGCCGCCGACGGTCTCCTCAAGGGACTTGCCGTTCGAGCCCTTCTCCGGCGTCACGTGCAGCACCGCGAAGTCGTAGGGAGCACCCTGGCCGCCGGTCGGGCCGCCGCCCTCGATCCACTGCTGCGACGTCTGCGCCCAGTCGGCCCAGAAGACACCGTACGGAGCGATCTGCTGCTTGGTGGCCTTCTGCAGCTGAGCCATCGGCAGGTCGGAGCTGTTGTAAGAGGGGACGAAGGCGATGTTGCGGTACCAGCCGCCCTTGGCGCCCGCGTGCACACAATGGCCCGCGGTCCACACCATGTTGGACTTGCCGGGGTGCGCCGGGTCCTTCACGACGGTCGCGGAGCAGACCATGGAGCCTTCGGGGCTGTCGAAGAACAGCTTGCCCAGCTCCGGAAGGCTCTGGTGGTACGGAGCCTTCACACCGGCGGCCTTGACGGGAGCCGGCGTCGGGTCCGTCACGCCCTTGTCGCCCGAGATGTCATTGGGGACGGCCTTCTCCGGGGGCTTGTCCGCCTTGCGCATCCGGTCCGGGTCCCACAGGCCGGCGATCACCGGGTTGACATAGTCCTTCGCCTCACGAAGCCACGTGTCCTTGTCCCAGTTCTTCCACTCGCCGTTCTTCCACTTGTCCAGGTCGATCCCGTGCTTCTTGAGCTGGTCCTTGACATCGTCCGGTATCTGGAGCTTGTCGTTGCCGCTCGCGGCCGCCGACGCCGACGGCTTGCTGTCGGCGACGGAGTTGCCGGGCCCGCACGCGGTGGCCGTCAGCGCGAGGGCTGCCGCCAAGCCGAGTGCTGCCAGCACGGGCGTGCCCCCGCGACGCGCTCCCCTCCCCGTACGCACGGCGGGTGTCGGGCGTGTCGGTCGCATGTCGTATTCCCCCTGGGACTTCGTCATCACAGCGTCTTCGTCTTCTGAACTCGAAACAGCGGCACCGCAGGACGGTGCCTCAGTGCCGCCCCCACTATGCCGGTGCCGGAGGGGACGGTACGCGGCAGGGCCGCGGTTCCCTCCCGCCGGACCTTCGGGCGCCCCGGTAAGGCGAACCTTGCCCCGGGGCAAGGAACTTCCCGTCAGGCCGTGATCCTCCGATGGCGGCGTCGTTGGTACGTACGGGGGACATCAGGACAGCGTTCAGCCTGGGCGTACGCGCCACGCAACGGACGCGAAACGGAACCGTCACAGCGGGAGGACCAGCAGCCGTGTCCGTGACCCAACCAGCTCCGACGGCGCTGCCCACCACCCAGGAGGGCATCCTGCGACGGCAGTCCCTCCGGGAGTCGGCGGCCCGCACCTATGCCCGCTCGCTGCCCATCGTGCCGGTGCGGGCCCGCGGGCTGACGATCGAGGGCGCGGACGGCCGGCGCTATCTCGACTGCCTCTCCGGAGCCGGGACGCTGGCGCTCGGGCACAACCACCCCGTGGTGCTCGAAGCCATCCGCAAGGTCCTCGACTCGGGCGCGCCGCTGCACATCCTGGATCTCGCGACACCGGTCAAGGACGCCTTCACCACGGAACTGTTCGCCACCCTGCCGCGCCCACTCGCCGAGAACGGCCGCATCCAGTTCTGCGGACCGGCCGGCACGGACGCGGTGGAAGCCGCCCTGAAACTGGTCCGCACCGCCACCGGCCGTACCGGGATGCTCGCGTTCGCCGGCGCCTACCACGGCATGACCGCCGGCGCCCTCGCCGTCTCCGGCGGCGCCCCGGACGTACGGGTGACGCGGCTGCCCTATCCGCAGAACTACCGCTGCCCGTACGGGATCGGCGGCGAGCGCGGGGCCGAAATCGCCGCCCGCTGGACCGAGAACCTCCTCGACGACCCCAAGGGCGGGGTGCCCGCACCGGCCGGGATGATCCTCGAACCGGTGCAGGGGGAGGGCGGGGTGATCCCGGCCCCCGACGTCTGGATGCGCCGGATGCGCGAGATCACCGCGAGCCGATCCATCCCGCTGATCGCCGACGAGGTGCAGACCGGAGTCGGGCGCACCGGCACCTTCTGGGCCGTCGACCACAGCGGGGTGGTGCCCGACGTGATGGTGCTCTCCAAGGCCATCGGCGGCTCGCTGCCCCTCGCGGTGATCGTGTACCGGGACGGCCTCGACGCCTGGCGGCCGGGCGCGCACGCCGGAACGTTCCGCGGCAACCAGCTGGCCATGGCGGCCGGCACGGCGACGCTCGCGTACGTTCGCGCGAACCGGCTCGCCGACCGGGCCGCCGTCCTCGGCGCCCGGATGCTGGGCCACTTGGAAGGGCTCGCCGCCGACCACCCCTGTATCGGCGACGTACGGGGCCGCGGCCTGATGATCGGCGTCGAGCTCGTAGACCCGGAGCGCGAGGACCTCAGCTCCGGCAACCCGCCGCCACCCGCACCGGCCTTCGCCGCCGCGGTCCAGCAGGAGTGCCTGCGGCGCGGGCTCATCGTCGAACTCGGCGGCCGCCACTCCAGCGTGGTACGCCTGCTGCCGCCGCTCACGCTCACCGACGAACAGGCCACGGCCGTCCTCGACCGGCTCGCCGATGCCTTGGCCGCCGCCGCGGGCTCCCCGCACGCGAGGGCCGTCGCGCGCCAACGGGCCGAGGCCGGACCGTCCCACTGACCCTGGACCACCACACGAGCTCCCAAGGAAGACCTCCGTGAATCCCACTCCCGTGCCCGACGCGCACGAGGCCGAGGGCCACCCCATCGCCCACTGCGGCCCGCTGGTGGCCGAGCCGACTACGGTGCCGCACCAGAAGGCGGGGATCCACGGCGAACGTCTGACCGCCCCCGACGATTCCGGGCTCACCTCCGCCGACCCGCTCGACGCCCCCGATCCGCAGGCCGCCGCCGAAACGGCCGCCGTGGAGAACCTGCTGCGCTGCTGGGTGCGGGAGAACGACACCGCCGCGCCCCAGGGGACGGCGCTGCGCATTCCCCTGCCCGCCAGCGGCACCGCCCTGCTGGTGCCCGTGCCGTACTGGTCCGCCACCGGCTGGCACCGGTTCGCCAGGCCGTCCCTGGAGGGCGGCCGCCACGGTGCCCCGCCCGCCGACGCCGTCACGGTAGCCGCCCTCCTGGGACGCGAGGCGGGCCAGAGCGAAGGCGCCGATCTGGTGGGCCGGGTCGCCGATTCCGTACGCCGCACCGCCGACTTCATCGCCGATCGACGCACCCGCCCCGGCCCCCACGAAGCAGCCGACCTCTTCCTCACCGCCGAACAGTCCCTCCTTCTCGGCCACCCGCTGCACCCCACCCCCAAGAGCCGCGAGGGCCTGTCCGAGGCCGAAGTGCGCCGCTATTCACCCGAGTTGTACGGCTCCTTCCCGCTGCGCTGGATGGCCGTCGACGCCTCCGTCCTGGCCGCCGACTCGGCCTGGGCGGAAGGCGGCCGCACCATCGCCGCCCCGGAGCTGGCCCACCGGCTCGCGGACGGCCTCCAACTCCCGCCCGGGACAACCCCGTTGCCCCTGCACCCCTGGCAGGCCCGCGACCTCGTGCAGCGCCCCGCCGTCGCGGCACTGCTCGATGCGGGACTCCTGCACGACCTGGGTCCGCACGGCGGGGACTGGTACCCCACCTCCTCCGTCCGCACCGTCCACCGGCCGGGCGGCGAGGCCATGCTCAAGCTGTCGCTGGGTGTACGCATCACCAACTCCCGCCGTGAGAACCTCCGTAAGGAACTCCACCGGGGGGTGGAGGTCCACCGACTGCTGCGGGCCGGTCTCGCCGAGGAGTGGCAGTCCGTCCACCCCCGCTTCGACATCGTCCGCGATCCCGCCTGGCTCGCCGTCGACACCCCGGACGGCGAACCGGTCCCGGGGCTCGACGTCATGGTCCGCCACAACCCCTTCGGCCCCGGTGACGACGCCGTCTGCATCGCCGGGCTCACCGCGCCTCGCCCCATGCCGGGCCGTCCCGGGACGCCCTCGCGCCTCGCCGACATCGTGCGGCGGCTCGCCGCCCGCACCGGCCGGCCCACCACGGCCGTCTCCGCCGAGTGGTTCCTGCGCTACCTCGACCAGGTCGTACGCCCCGTGCTCTGGCTGGACGGCACCGCGGGCGTCGCCCTCGAAGCCCACCAGCAGAACACCATCGTCCTGCTCGACCCCAACGGCTGGCCCATCGGCGGCCGATACCGCGACAACCAGGGCTACTACTTCCGCGAGTCCCACCGCGCTGCCCTGGAGCACCGGCTGCCCGGCATCGGCGCCGTCAGTGACACCTTCGTCCCCGACGCCGTCACCGACGAGCGCTTCGCCTACTACCTCGGCATCAACAACGTCCTCGGCCTCATCGGAGCCTTCGGCGTCCAGCACCTCGCCGACGAGCGCGTCCTGCTCGCCGCCCTGCGCCAGTTCCTCACCCGGGCCACCGCCCTCGGCTCGCCCCTGCCCGCCCACCTGCTGGACAGCCCGACCCTGCGCTGCAAGGCCAACCTGCTGACCCGGCTGCACGGCCTGGACGAACTCGTCGGCCCCGTCGACACGCAGTCGGTCTACGTCACCATCACCAACCCCCTTCACACCCCCGGAACATGACCCGTACGAATTGCTGAGAGAGGAGCGTCGCCGTGCCTCCCACCGATGCGAGCACCGACGCCGGCGCAGGCCCGACCCCCACAGCAGGGGAGACGGCCGACGACACCCTGGACCTGCACCTGCCCGACGAGCTGGTCGCTCTGTTCGGCGACACGGACACCGGACCGGACAGCTCGCCCCCGGCCGGGCCGGGCAAGCCCCGCGGGTCCGGCCCCGTCGGCAGCCCGGGTGCCGCCCGGCCGGCCACGGCGGATCCCGCCGCAGCCCAACCTCTCGCCGCCGACAGCGCTCGCCTTGGCAGCGCCCCCGGGCCGCTGTCAGGCGGTGCTCACCGCCGGGCCACCGTGCACCCCGTCGTGCAGGATCTGCTCGATTCCCCCGGCGACTGGGCACCGGCCACCACATCGGTCGGCGTGTTCCATCTCGTACCCGTACGTCTCGAACGCGACCTCCCCCTTCTCACCCAGTGGATGAACGACCCTGCCGTGGCGGCCTTTTGGGACCTCGCAGGGCAGGCGTCCGTCACCGCCGCCCATCTGCGTGCCCAGCTGGACGGCGACGGTCGCAGCGTGCCCTGCTTGGGCGTCCTCGGCACAACTCCCATGAGTTATTGGGAGATCTACCGCGCGGATCTGGACCCGTTGGCCCGCCACTACCCGGCCAGGCCTCACGACACCGGCGTCCATCTGCTCATCGGCGGTGTCGCCGACCGCGGCCGGGGTGTGGGAACCACCCTGCTCCGGGCCGTCGCCGACCTGATCATCGACAACCGCCCGCACTGTCCCCGCGTGATCGCCGAACCCGATCTGCGCAACACCCCCTCCGTCTCCGCGTTTCTCAGTGCCGGCTTCCGCTTCCACGCGGAAGTCGACCTTCCCGACAAGCGAGCCGCCCTGATGGTCCGCGACCGCGCGCTGCGGAACCTGCTGTGAACGCCTCGCCGCTCCGCATACACCACCAGCCCCGCATCGGTTCCACCCCGAGGACTCTCCGTGCCGAAACCTCCCTCTCCCCATGACTCCGCCGGCCCCCTCGACCCCGAAGCCCAGCCCGGTCTGCTGGCCCCACCCGAGCTGAACCGCGCGTCCTGGGACCGCGCCGGCCGCCTCCTCCTCGCGAAGATGATCGGTGCCTTCGCGTACGAGGAAATCGTGACACCAACGGTAGGGCCCACCACTGACAACGCCGGTCCGGCTGGGAAAACAGCAGGTCAGTACGGGTTCTCCCTCGACGACGGCAGCACGTTGTCCTTCTGGGCCGGGCGCGGCGCGTACGGCGGCTGGCAGGTGGACCCCGATTCGGTCCGGCTGATCGGCCGCAGCGCAGAGCCGGGCGAGCAAGGTCCCGACGACCGGTCCCACCCGGACGGCGAGGCCCTCGGTGACCCGATCCGCTTCCTCGCCCTCGCCCGCCGAACCCTCGGCATCGACGGCGCCACATTCGGCCACCTCGTCAGGGAACTCTCCGCCACGCTCTCCGCGGACTGCCGACTCCAAGCCACCGCCCTGTCGGCCGCCCAGCTCGCCGACCTCGGCTACGCGGAACTGGAAGGCCACCAGACCGGGCACCCCTGGCTCGTACTCAACAAGGGCAGGCTCGGCTTCTCCGGCGACGACGCCGCCCGCTGGAACCCGGAGGCCCGCATTCCGGGCCGGCTGCCCTGGATCGCGGTCCGCAGGGACATCGCGACCTACCGCGGCGTCGAGGCGCTCGCCACCCCGGAACGGCTCTACGCGCGCGAACTCGACGAACCCGTCCAGGTCGCGTTCGCCGACGCGCTCCGGGCCCGGGGCCTCGACCCGGCTTCGTACCTCTATCTGCCCGTGCACCCCTGGCAGTGGACCGAGATGATCCTTCCGCTCTTCGCCGCCGCTGTCGCCGACAACGCCATCGTGCCCCTCCCCACCGACGGTGACGTACGGCTGCCGCAACAGTCCATCCGCACCTTCCTCAACCTCGCGCGCCCCGATCGCCACACCGTGAAACTGCCGCTGTCCATCCTCAACACCCTGGTCTGGCGCGGGCTCCCCACGGAACGGACCATCGCCGCCCCGGCAGTCACCACCTGGGTGCAGGGACTGTGCGTGGCGGACGCGTTCCTGCGCGACGAATGCCGGGTGATCCTGCTCGGCGAGGTGGCCTCGATCGCCGTCGAGCATCCGCTGTACGACCGCATCGGGGAAGTCCCCTACCAGTACAAGGAGTTGCTCGGGGCGATCTGGCGCGAGCCGTTGCAGCCGAGGCTGGCGCCGGGGGAGCGGGCCCGGACGCTGGCCGCGCTGCTCCACACCGACCCCGCGGGCCGCGCCTTCACGGCCGAGCTCGTCAGCCGTTCCGGCCTCGCGCCCCACGTGTGGCTGCGCCGCCTGTTCGGTGCCTTATTGCCGCCACTCCTTCATTTCCTCTACCGCTACGGAACGGTCTTCTCGCCGCACGGCGAAAACGCCATCGTCGTCTTCGACGACCAGGACGTGCCCGTGCGCCTGGCGATCAAGGACTTCGTGGACGACATCAATGTGAGCGCCGAGCATCTGCCCGAACACGATTCGATGCCCGAAGACGTCCGGAGGATCTTGCTCACCGAGGCGCCCTCCTTCCTCACGCAATTCATTCATTCGGGGCTCTTCGTGGGAGTCTTCCGGTTCCTGGCTCCCCTGTGCGAGGACCAACTGGGCGTCCCCGAGGCCGACTTCTGGGCCCTCGTGCGCGACGAGATCCTGCGCCACCAGGCGCGATTCCCGCACGACAAGGACCGGCACGAAGCCTTCGACCTGTTGGCCCCCCGGATCGAGCGGCTCTGCCTCAACCGGAACCGTCTGTACACCGACGGCTACCGGGACCGCCCCGAGAGGCCGCACGCCACGGTCCACGGCACGGTCGCGAACCCGCTCGCTCCGCCGGAGTGATCGGATTGTCAGTGGCGAGCCTTAGGGTGGACTGGCTATGACAAAGCCTTCACTCCCCGAGCTCCTGCACGCCGCCGTCACCGCCGTCGGCGGTGTGGAGCGGCCTGGCCAGGTCACCATGGCCACGGCTGTCGCCGACGCCGTCGACGACAGCTCCCACCTGCTGGTCCAGGCCGGGACGGGCACCGGAAAGTCCCTCGGCTATCTGGTGCCGGCCCTGGCGCACGGGGAGCGCGTCGTGATCGCCACGGCGACGCTGGCGCTCCAGCGGCAGCTCGTGGAGCGCGACCTGCCGCGCACGGTGGACGCGCTGCACCCGCTGCTGCGGCGCCGCCCGCAGTTCGCCATGCTGAAGGGCCGCTCCAACTACCTGTGCCTGCACCGCCTCCACGAGGGCGCGCCGCAGGACGAGGACGAGGGGCTCTTCGACCAGTTCGAGTCGGCCGCGCCCACCAGCAAGCTCGGCCAGGACCTGCTCAGAATGCGGGACTGGGCGGACGAGACCGAGACGGGCGACCGTGACGACCTGACGCCGGGCGTATCGGACAAGGCATGGGGCCAGGTCTCGGTGTCCTCCCGCGAGTGCCTGGGCGCGACGAAGTGCGCGTACGGGGCGGAGTGCTTCGCCGAGATGGCTCGCGAGCGCGCCAAACTCTCCGACGTCGTCGTCACCAACCACGCGCTGCTCGCCATCGACGCGATCGAGGGCGCTCCGGTGCTCCCGCAGCACGAGGTGTTGATCGTCGACGAGGCCCATGAGCTGGTCTCGCGGGTCACCGGCGTCGCTACCGGCGAGCTCACTCCGGGTCAGGTCAACCGGGCCGTGCGACGTAGTGCCAAGCTGGTCAACGAGAAGGCGGCCGATCAGCTCCAGACCGCGGCCGAGGGCTTCGAGCGGTTGATGGAGCTCGCCCTGCCGGGCCGCCTGGAGGAGATTCCGGAGGACCTGGGCTATGCGCTGATGGCGCTGCGCGACGCCGCTCGCACGGTGATCTCCGCGATCGGATCCACCCGCGACAAGTCCGTCCAGGACGAGGACGCCGTGCGCAAGCAGGCCCTCGCCATGGTGGAGAGCGTGCACAACGTCGCGGAGCGCATCACCAATGGCTCCGAGTACGACGTCGTCTGGTACGAGCGCCACGATCGCTTCGGTGCCTCGCTGCGGGTCGCCCCGCTCTCGGTGTCCGGCCTGCTGAGGGAGAAGCTCTTCGCGGACCGGTCGGTCGTGCTGACCTCGGCCACGCTCAAGCTGGGTGGCGACTTCAACGGGGTGGGCGCCTCGCTCGGCCTCGCTCCCGAGGGCACCGGCGGCGAGGACGTGCCGCAGTGGAAGGGCCTCGATGTCGGCTCGCCCTTCGACTATCCCAGGCAGGGGATCCTGTACGTCGCTAAGCACCTGGCCACGCCGGGCCGTGAGGGCTCACGCGCCGACATGATGGATGAACTGGCCGAACTGGTCGAGGCGGCCGGAGGCCGGACCCTCGGCCTGTTCTCCTCGATGCGAGCCGCCCAGGCGGCCGCCGAGGAACTGCGCGGGCGGCTGGAGAATCCGATCCTGCTCCAGGGCGAGGAGACCCTGGGCGAGCTGATCAAGTCCTTCGCCGCCGACCCGAAGACCTGTCTGTTCGGCACGCTGTCCCTCTGGCAGGGCGTGGACGTCCCCGGGCCGAGTTGCCAACTGGTGATCATGGACCGGATCCCGTTCCCGCGCCCCGACGATCCATTGATGAGCGCCCGCCAGAAGGCGGTGGAGCAGGGCGGCGGCAATGGCTTCATGGCTGTCGCGGCCACCCACGCCGCACTGCTCATGGCACAGGGCGCGGGGCGTCTGGTCCGGGCGACCGGAGACCGGGGCGTCGTCGCGGTGCTCGACCCACGGCTGGCCAACGCCCGCTACGGCAGCTATCTGCGGGCCTCACTGCCCGACTTCTGGTACACCACGGACCGTAACCAGGCGCGACGCTCGCTCGCCGCGATCGACGCGGCGGCCAAGGCCGACGGCAAGTAGGGGCCGACTGGCCCTGCCCTCGCTCGTAGTGCGGCAGGTCCCGCTCGTAAGGCCTGGAGCCTGGGCCGGACCACCAGCCCGCCCAGGCGTGCTCGCGGGGCCCTCCCAAGGACAGAGCAGGGCCCCGGGACCGGCGCAGGAGGTCCCGGGGCCCGGTCAGAGCCGGCGGTGGTCGTCAGACCCGCCGGAGCACCGCCACGACCTTGCCGAGAATGGTCGCATCGTCGCCGGGGATCGGCTGGTAGGCGGCGTTGTGCGGAAGCAGCCAGATGTGGTTGTCCTCGCGCTTGAAGCGCTTCACCGTGGCCTCGCCGTCCAGCATCGCGGCGACGATGTCACCGTTCTCGGCTACGGGCTGGCGGCGAACCGTGACCCAGTCGCCGTCACAGATGGCGGCTTCGATCATCGAGTCTCCGACGACCTTCAGGACGAACAGCTCGCCGTCCCCGACCAGCTGGCGGGGGAGGGGGAAGACGTCCTCGACCGATTCCTCGGCGAGGATCGGGCCACCGGCCGCGATGCGTCCGACGAGCGGCACATATGAGGCGGCGGGCTTGCCGGTGGTGTCGGTGGGCTGACTGCTCGGCTGGTCGGAGCCGCGTACCTCGTACGCGCGCGGCCGGTGCGGGTCGCGACGCAGGAAGCCCTTGCGCTCCAGGGCCATCAGCTGGTGGGCGACGGACGAGGTGCTGGAGAGGCCGACTGCTTGACCGATCTCCCGCATCGACGGCGGGTAACCGCGCCGCTGCACGGAGTCCCGGATGACTTCGATGACCCGCCGCTGCCGGTCGGTGAGCCCAGAGCTGTCCGCCCTGATCCCTGGAGGTCGGCCGGGCAGCGAGCGGGCAGGCCGTGAGGCCTCCGCTCCCTGGTTCGTGACTGCGTCATTCATGGCATGCACCGGCTCAAGTCGGGTCTGGGAGCGGTCCTGGGCAGTGATGGTGGCACTGTCTGCGGTGGTGGTCACGTCGGCCCCTCTCGATTGGTCTCCCTAGCTGGACAACGGTAGTTGCTTTCGAAAGGTTGCGCCAAACACACGTTCGAGTGAAAAAATACAGAACGCGTTACGTGGCCTTGCGGGTGGGTGTATGTGCGAGTCCCGGACTAGGGGCCCGTCGAACGGCAATTCGGTCGATTACGGTACCCTTCATCGCCGGGGCGGACGCTTGGCGACCTCCCCTCAGGGACCTTTCCAGCGGCTGCCGCGCGTCGCTTGCGACGGCGGTGCAGCGACGCACAGTCTGTCATCCGGCACCCCTCGATCCACGGCTGCCACGCGCTTCCCGTAATCTCGTGGACGGCCGGAAAGTGCCGGGTCGCGGGCGGGATCCAGTGACATGCGGTAGGGCGTGGCAGGCGGCAAAACCCTAGATCTAGTGGTTGGATTGGTGTAGCCGCCCAGAAGTTGTGGTCCATGGTCCTTCAAGACCCCGGCCATCGCCTATGCTTGTGGTCGCTTCGCGGGTGGGGTTTCGGGCCCGGTGAGGCTATTCAGTCGTGCTGTGAAGGAGGGTTGGGAACCATGCACTGCCCCTTCTGCAGGCACCCCGACAGCCGTGTCGTCGACAGTCGTACGACCGACGACGGCACGTCGATCCGCCGGCGTCGTCAGTGCCCCGACTGCTCCCGTCGCTTCACGACGGTGGAGACGGCCTCACTGATGGTGATCAAGAGGTCGGGCGTCACTGAACCCTTC
Organism: Streptomyces sp. NBC_01431; assembly: GCF_036231355.1. NCBI lineage: Bacteria > Bacillati > Actinomycetota > Actinomycetes > Kitasatosporales > Streptomycetaceae > Streptomyces > Streptomyces sp. NBC_01431. The sequence continues at coordinate 2,227,591 of NZ_CP109496.1, read as the reverse complement.
TCGCGCACCAAGGTCATCTCCGGCGTCCGCAAGGCATGCCAGGGGCGGCCCGTCACCGAAGACGCGCTCGCCAAACTCGGCCAGCGGGTCGAAGAGGCGGTGCGCGCCACCGGCAGCGCCGAGCTGACCACTCATGACGTGGGGCTCGCCATACTCGGCCCGTTGCAGGAGCTCGACCTCGTCGCGTACCTGCGCTTCGCGTCCGTTTACCGAGCTTTCGACACGCTCGAAGACTTCGAGGCCGCCATCGTGGAACTCCGCGAGCGGCGGCCCCCCACAGACCGATCAGACGAGTGCGTGGCCGGCGCGACCCCCGAGGTCCCCGTGCCCGCCACCGCTGCCGACTGACCACGGGGCCGTACCGGCCCGCGGTCGCCGATCGGCGGCAATCCAGGACCTGCCAGGGGTGCGCTTCTGCTGCGCCCGTGGCAACAGACAAACACCGTGCCTTGGGAACATTCAGGCACTTTTGGGCGTTTTTGCCCGCGTATGGGAGGCGGCAATGACAGAGACGGCGAGCGGCCCGGCACGAGGTTCCCGAGCCAAGGGTTCCAAGGCCACCAAGGGTCTGCGTATCGAGCGCATCCACACCACCCCCGGCGTGCATCCGTACGACGAGGTGGCCTGGGAGCGCCGTGACGTCGTCATGACCAATTGGCGCGACGGCTCGGTCAACTTCGAGCAGCGTGGCGTCGAGTTCCCCGACTTCTGGTCGGTGAACGCGGTCAACATCGTCACCAGCAAGTACTTCCGCGGGGCCGTCGGCACCCCGCAGCGCGAGACCGGCCTCAAGCAGCTGATCGACCGGATCGTCAAGACCTACCGCAAGGCCGGTGAGGACTACAGCTACTTCGCCTCCCCCGCCGACGCCGAGATCTTCGAGCACGAGCTGGCGTACGCCCTCCTGCACCAGATCTTCAGCTTCAACTCCCCGGTGTGGTTCAACGTCGGAACGCCCCAGCCGCAGCAGGTCTCGGCCTGCTTCATCCTGGCCGTCGACGACTCCATGGAGTCGATCCTCGACTGGTACAAGGAAGAGGGCATGATCTTCAAGGGCGGCTCCGGTGCCGGCCTGAACCTCTCCCGCATCCGCTCCTCCAAGGAGCTGCTGTCCTCCGGCGGCAACGCCTCCGGCCCGGTCTCCTTCATGCGCGGTGCCGACGCCTCCGCCGGAACCATCAAGTCCGGTGGCGCCACGCGCCGCGCGGCCAAGATGGTCATCCTCGACGTCGACCACCCCGACATCGAGAACTTCATCGAGACCAAGGTGAAGGAAGAGGAGAAGATCCGCGCCCTGCGCGACGCGGGCTTCGACATGGACCTGGGCGGCGACGACATCACGTCCGTCCAGTACCAGAACGCCAACAACTCGGTCCGTGTGAACGACGAGTTCATGAAGGCCGTCGAGGCCGGCGGCAAGTTCGGCCTGCGTGCCCGCATGACCGGTGACGTCATCGAAGAGGTCGACGCCAAGTCGCTCTTCCGCAAGATGGCCGAGGCCGCGTGGGCCTGCGCCGACCCCGGCATCCAGTACGACGACACCATCAACCACTGGCACACCTGCCCCGAGTCCGGCCGCATCAACGGCTCGAACCCGTGCAGCGAGTACATGCACCTGGACAACACGTCCTGCAACCTCGCGTCCCTGAACCTGATGAAGTTCCTCAAGGACGACGGCAAGGGCCACCAGTCCTTCGAGGTCGAGCGCTTCGCCAAGGTCGTCGAGCTGGTCATCACCGCGATGGACATCTCCATCTGCTTCGCGGACTTCCCGACCCAGAAGATCGGCGAGAACACCCGCGCCTACCGCCAGCTGGGCATCGGCTACGCCAACCTCGGCGCCCTGCTGATGGCCACGGGTCACGCCTACGACTCGGACGGCGGCCGCGCGCTCGCCGGCGCCATCACCTCGCTGATGACGGGCACCTCGTACAAGCGCTCCGCCGAGCTCGCCGCGGTCGTCGGCCCGTACGACGGTTACGCCCGCAACGCCGAGCCGCACCAGCGCGTCATGAAGCAGCACGCCGACGCCAACGCCGTGGCCGTGCACGTGGACGACCTGGACAACCCGATCTGGGCCGCTGCCACGGAGGCCTGGCAGGACGTCATTCACCTCGGTGCGAAGAACGGTTTCCGCAACGCGCAGGCCTCGGTCATCGCGCCCACCGGCACCATCGGTCTCGCGATGTCCTGCGACACCACCGGTCTTGAGCCCGACCTCGCCCTGGTCAAGTTCAAGAAGCTGGTCGGCGGCGGCTCGATGCAGATCGTGAACGGCACGGTGCCGCAGGCGCTGCGCCGCCTCGGCTACCAGGAGGAGGCGATCGAGGCGATCGTCGCCCACATCGCCGAGAACGGGAACGTCATCGACGCCCCGGGCCTGAAGACCGAGCACTACGAGGTCTTCGACTGCGCCATGGGTGAGCGTTCCATCTCCGCGATGGGCCACGTCCGCATGATGGCGGCCATCCAGCCGTGGATCTCGGGCGCCTTGTCCAAGACGGTCAACCTGCCCGAGACCGCCACGGTCGAGGACGTCGAAGAGGTCTACTTCGAGGCGTGGAAGATGGGCGTCAAGGCGCTCGCCATCTACCGCGACAACTGCAAGGTCGGCCAGCCCCTCTCCGCGAAGACCAAGGAGAAGGAGAAGGAGAAGGAGGCGGTCACCGCCAAGGCCGAGGACACCATCCGTGCCGCGGTCGAGAAGGTCGTCGAGTACCGTCCGGTCCGCAAGCGCCTCCCCAAGGGCCGCCCGGGGATCACCACCTCCTTCACGGTCGGTGGCGCCGAGGGCTACATGACCGCCAACTCCTACCCGGACGACGGCCTGGGCGAGGTCTTCCTCAAGATGTCCAAGCAGGGCTCCACCCTCGCGGGCATGATGGACGCCTTCTCCATCGCCGTCTCCGTCGGCCTCCAGTACGGCGTGCCGCTGGAGACGTACGTCTCGAAGTTCACCAACATGCGCTTCGAGCCGGCCGGCATGACGGACGACCCGGACGTGCGGATGGCGCAGTCGATCGTCGACTACATCTTCCGCCGCCTGGCGCTGGACTTCCTGCCGTTCGAGACCCGCTCGGCGCTCGGCATCCACTCCGCCGAAGAGCGTCAGCGCCACCTGGAGACCGGTTCGTACGAGCCGAGCTTCGAGGACGACGAGATGGACGTCGAGGGCCTGGCCCAGTCCGCGCCGCGCCAGACGGAGACCCTGAAGGCCGTCTCGTCCCCGACGCCGGTCGCGGTCGAGGCCCCGAAGGTCGCGCACACCTCCGCGGAGCTGGTGGAGATGCAGCTCGGCATCAGCGCGGACGCGCCGCTCTGCTTCTCCTGCGGTACGAAGATGCAGCGGGCGGGCTCCTGCTACATCTGCGAGGGCTGCGGCTCGACCAGCGGTTGCAGCTGAAACGGGCACGATCGCGTCGGACACACCGTCCGACGTAGTCCGCGCGGGTAGCTGACCAGCAGCTCACGAAGGGGACCGGTCCAAGGGCCGGTCCCCTTCGTCGTGTCCGTGGCGGATGACCCGCGCTGCCGCGCCTGACGACCCACCGGGCCTCCCGGCGGCCGCCTTTGGAATGCGCCCGAACGAACGGGGCCGGGCCGTTGGCCTCGGCGCAGGGCGCGCGACACGGTGGAGCGACGCCGTCCTCCACGTCAGGCGACGGCGGCCCCCATAGCGGCGATGAAGGCATCCGGGTCAAGGTCGAACCCGTGGATGTTCTCCCGGAATTCCCAGGAGCCGGACTCGGCGCGGACGAACTCCGCCACCGTTGTGGCTCTGGCGTCGCCCACCTCGCGGAAGTCGTGGTTCGACAGTTCGGCATGTCCGTCACGGACGCGGACGCCCGGGTTGGCGACTTCGCCGAACACAAGGCGCCCCGCCCGCTGTTGGATGACCACGCCGACCACCACACGTGCTTGGTCGGCGGCCATACGGGCGAGGTCCAGGGTCATGACCTCGTCGTAGCCGAGTCCCTGGCCGGTCTGGCTGTCCCGGTTCAGTTCGATCGTGCCGTCCGGTGAACGGCTGCCGAAGTACACCACGTAGGCGGGCGATCCGTAGGGGGCGAGTGCCGGATAGACGCCCGCGACCACATCGAGGTCGTGGGCGGGCGAGCCGAGCGGGCTGGGGTCCCATCGGAGCGCCACCTCGACCATTGAGAGCCCTTTGCTTATGCCGCTCATCCAAACCCCTCCCCGAGCCTTAGCCGCAGCCCCGCGTGCTTCCCATGCTGACACGTTCAGGGAGGAATCCGACCTGTGGACGCCGACCTCGAACAATGGGTTGGTGCGCGGCGCGGGGTGCGGTGATCATTGTGCGGGGTGGGGGCCGACAGGGCCGCCGGGACCTTCGGGGGATCGCGATGTGGAACGGTCAAGACATCGATGTGGAGGCGTACTTCGGGCGGATCGGCTACGACGGTGACGCGTCGCCCACGCTTCGTACCCTGCGGGAGCTGCACCGTGCGCATGTGCTGGCCATACCGTTCGAGAACCTGGACGTGGCGCTCGGCCGCGGTGTGCCACTGGACGTCAAGAGCCTGCTGAGCAAGCTCGTTGGGCAGGCGCGCGGAGGCTACTGCTACGAGCAGAACTCGCTGTTCGCCGCCGTACTGGAGCGCCTCGGCTTCGAGGTCGGCGGGCGTGGGGCCCGCAACCGGTCCCGCGGCACCGTGCTGCCACCGGTGACCCATGCGCTGCTGGTGGTCACCGTCGATGGCGAACCATGGCTGTGCGACACGGGGTTCGGGAGTCAAGGGCCGCTCGAACCGGTGCCGCTGCGGGACGGCGCGGTGGTGGAGCAGGGCGGCTGGACCTTCGGGATCAGCACCGAAGCCGATGGAACCCAGGTGCTGCGGTCCCTGCGGCCCGAAGGCTGGGTCGACCTCTACGCCTTCGCCCCGCAGACGCTCTACCCCGCCGACTTCACGGTCATGAACCACTACAGCTCCTCGCACCCCCAGTCCCGCTTCGTGGGCCAGGTCGTGGCACAGCGGACGTCGCCCGGAGTGCGGTGGGGCCTGGTCAGGGATGAGCTGACCACGGTGCGTACGGACGGAACGGTGGAGCGGCGCAGAGTGCCCGCGAACGAGCTCGGCCGGGTGTTGTCAGAGGTCTTCGCTATCGTGATGGAGCAGTCGGATCTCGTACAACTGGGTGCATTGGGGGTGGGTTGAGTGACCGGGATTCTCGGCCCCGTGTTCGGCGTTGAACTGGGTTTCGGGCGGCGCGGCATATTGCTGCGGACGTACTCCGCCGGAGCATGACGGGGGCATGGTGTAGCGCCGTACGATGGCGCGGTGCTGGTCAAGTGGATTCGCTGCACCGTGGTGGACCGCCGCGGTTTCGAGCGGGGGCAGCGGAAATGGGCGGGGTTACTGGGCGAGCCCGGTTTCCGGGGGCAGGGCGGCGGCTGGAGCCGGAGACGGCCGGATGTGGCGCATGTCTTCGGTTTCTGGGAGAGCCGTGCGTTCTACGACTCCTTCATGGCGCGGGCGCACGACCGGCTCGCAGCGGGGCAGTCCGGCACGTACAAGGACATCGAAGCGAAGCTCTTCGACCATCGCTTCGATGTGAAGACCGGCTTCGAACCACGCTTCACCGACGCGGACGTGGTCCGGGTGGCGCACTGCAAGGTGCATGAGGAACGGGTCGAGCACTTCGCGCTGATGCAGGAGAAGGTCTGGAACCCCGCGATGGCCGGCTCGCCGGGCATGCTGCGCGGCGTGTTCGCCGAGGCGCCCGGCCATGAGTTCCTCGTGCTTTCCATGTGGCAGTCGACGGCCGAGCACGGAAAGTACCGGGCCGAGCGGGTCGAGCGGCTCTCGCTGCGAGCGCAGACCGAGACCGATCTGGCGGCCCTGTCCGGCGACGTCGTCCAGCTCGACGCGGACTGGACGGTCTGATCAACTCCCCGTGTCCATAGGGGACTTCACGAACGCGTCTGTCCGGGCGGCGGCGATCAACGCGATGGGGGCGGCGGCCGAGGCGGCGTCGGTGAACGAATCCGTCACCTCGGCGCCCGTCTGGGCATGGCAGCTGAGACGTGGGCGCACAGCGGGGCGGACGGCTGATCGAGGCGAGGGCGGGGATGGATCGGGGATCGGCTGACCGTGCCCGAGATGGCGGAGTCGGCCGGCGAGAAGGTGTTGGTCCGCGGGGCGACGGGGTGGGCGGGTCGACTTTGCTCAAGGAGCTGATGGGCCTGGTGGAACCCGATGTCGGGTCGGTCATGATCGTCTCCCACGATCGGAGGCCGCGGCAGCGCTTCGAGGGGCGGGTACGCCGGATGGAGGCCGGACAACTGCTCGACTGGCGAGCGGACGATCTAGAGTTTGGGCATGGCAAGACCGCGGCGCATCGTTCTGGTCCGGCACGGCGAGTCGGAGGGCAATGCCGACGACACCGTGTACGAGCGCGAGCCCGACCATGCGCTGAGGCTCACCGAGGCGGGCAGACGGCAGGCAGAGGCGACCGGGGAGCGGCTGCGCGCGGTGTTCGGGAGCGAGCGGGTCAGCGTCTACGTCTCGCCCTACCGGCGAACCCACGAGACGTTCCGGGCACTGGGCCTGGACCCGGAGCAGGTACGGATCAGGGAGGAGCCGCGGCTCCGCGAGCAGGACTGGGGGAACTGGCAGGACCGGGACGACGTGAAACTGCAGAAGGCGTACCGGGACGCGTACGGCCACTTCTTCTACCGGTTCGCGCAGGGTGAATCGGGGGCCGACGTGTACGACCGGGTGGGGGCGTTCCTGGAGAGCCTCTACCGCAGCTTCGAGGCACCGGACCATCCGCCCAACGTGCTGCTCGTCACGCACGGGCTCACCATGAGGCTGTTCTGCATGCGGTGGTTCCACTGGAGCGTGGCGGACTTCGAGTCGCTGTCCAATCCGGGGAACGCCGAGACCAGGACGCTGCTGCTCGGGGCGGACGGCCGTTACTCGCTGGACCGGCCGTTCGAGCGGTGGCGCGCCCCGGAGCCGTACGGGATCACCGGATAGAGTGGCTGTGCGATGACCGCTGACTCCTCGACCGAATCACTCGACCCGCGCTTCGAACGCGCGCTGGGCAGCCTGCGGGGGCTGTCCGTCGGCGACGCGCTGGGTTCCCAGTTCTTTGTGCCCGCCAACTATCCCCGCCTGAAAAACCGGGAACTGCCCGACGGCCCCTGGCAGTGGACCGACGACACCGAGATGGCGTGTTCGGTGCTGGCCGTGCTGGCCGCCAAGGGCCGGATCGACCAGGACGCGCTGGCCCGGTCCTTCGCCGACCACCACGACTTCGACCGGGGCTACGGGCCCGCGGTCAACCGGATGCTCCGGCTGATCAGGGAGGGCGGGGACTGGCGGGAGCTGGCCTCCGCGCTGTTCAACGGGCAGGGATCCTGGGGCAACGGTTCCGCCATGCGGATCGCGCCGCTCGGCGCCTGGTACGCCGACGACCCGGAACAGGCCACGCATCAGGCGGAGATCTCGTCCTACACGACGCACCAGCACCGTGAGGCGGTGGTGGGCGCCATGGCCGTCGCGGCGGCCTCGGCACTCGTCGCCGCCCCGGCGGGGCCGCCCGAGCCGGGCGAACTGCTCGACGGGGTGATCGCCCTGGTGCCGCGCAGTGCCGTCGGCGCCGGGCTGCGGCGGGCGCGGGACATGCTTGACTACGACGATGCGGGGACGGTGGCCGCCGTGCTCGGCTCGGGGCGGCGTACCAGTGCGCACGACACCGTGCCGTTCGCACTGTGGTCGGCGGCGCGCGGGCTCGGCGACTACCAGCGGGCGTTCTGGACGACCGCGCAGGTGGGCGGCGATGTCGACACGACCTGCGCGATCGTGGGCGGGGTGGTGGCGGCCGACCGGGCCGGGGCGCCTCCCGCGGCCTGGCTGGAACGAACCGAGGACCTGCCGGACTGGGCCCGGGTGACCCCGGCCGGCTAGCGCCCCAGCTAGCGCCCAGGCTTGCCGGGGCGGAGCTGGGAAATCCCCCGGCGAGGCGGTGTCGATCCGCAGCCGCGTTACGCCCTGCGGCCCCGCCCGCCAGATCGCGGAGGGGGGGTGGCCGCGTCGATCGCGTGCGTCCGAGGTTTCGGGCCGGGGCGCGAGGAGCCCCGGGGACCCAAGGGGCCTACAGGGGCGCGCCGCCCGGTGCGCCGCTCAGAGCTTCCAGGTCGCTCTTGCGGACTTGGATGACGAACACGGCGGTGAGGACCGCCAGGGCGACCAGGGCGACGGCGGCGATGAACGCGGTGCCGATGCCGTGGGCGAGGACCGCGTCGCTCCAAGGGGCGGGCAACTGGCGGGACTTGACGAAGGCCGCCTTCTGCTCGGGCGAGCCGTTCGCCAGGAAGTCCTTGACCTCGGTGGTGGCTTCGTGGCGGCTCGCGGTGCCGAACACGGTGGTCAGGATGGAGAGGCCGAGCGCGCCGCCGACCTGCTGGGTGGCGTTCAACAGCCCGGAGGCGGCGCCGGATTCCCGGTCGGCGACGCCGGAGACGGCAGTCAGGGTGAGCGTCACGAAGTTGAGGCCCATGCCGAATCCGAACATCAGCATCGGACCGAGGATCCCGCCGGCGTACGAACTGCCGGGGTCGATCCGGGTGAGCCATGCCATGCCGAGCCCCGTGAGGGTGGTACCGGTCACCATGAAAGGTTTGGGGCCGAGCTTCGGCAGAAGGTTGGAGGAGAGACCCGCGCCGGTGACGATCGCGACCGTCACGGGAAGGAAGGCAAGGCCTGCCTTGATCGGGCTGTAGTGCAGCACGTTCTGCACGAACAGCACGATGAAGAAGAACATGCCGAACATCGCCGCGGCGAGGCTGAGCATCATCACGTACGTACCGGAACGGTTGCGGTCGGCGAACATCCGCAATGGCGTGATGGGCTGGGCCGACCGGCGCTCCACCGTGATGAAAGCGAACAGCAGCACCACGGCGGCGCCGAACGAGCCGAGCGTGAGCGGATCGCTCCAGCCGTCCGTCGACGCCCGGATGAACCCGTAGACCAGCGCCGCCATGCCCGTCGTGGAGGCGAGCGCGCCGGCGAGGTCGAAGCGGCCCGGATGGCGTTCCGACTCCTTGATGAACCGGGGTGCGAGGAAGGCGATGAAGACACCGATGGGTACGTTGACGAACAGCACCGAGCGCCAGTTCAGCCAGTCGGTGAGCATGCCGCCCGCGAGCAGGCCGATCGCGCCGCCGCCGGCCGAGACGGCCGCGAACACCCCGAACGCGCGGTTTCGCTCCGGGCCCTCCGGGAACGTCGTCGCGATCAGAGCCAGCGACGTGGGCGAGGCGATCGCTCCGCCGATGCCCTGGAGCGCGCGTGCGGCGAGCAACTGCCAGGGCTCCTGGGCGAATCCGCCGAGCAGTGAGGCGAGCGTGAAGAGCAGGATGCCGGTGATGAACATCCGGCGCCGGCCCATCAGGTCACCGGCCCGGCCGCCGAGCAGCAGCAGACCGCCGAAGGTCAGGGCATAGGCGTTGATGACCCAGGTGAGGTCATTGGTGGAGAAGCCGAGGGCGGTCTGGATGTGGGGCAGAGCGATGTTCACGATGGTGGCGTCGAGCACCACCATCAGCTGGCAGGCAGCGATGACGGTCAGGGCTATGCCGGGTCGGGGCGGCCGGTCCTTGCGGCCGGGGCGGGCTTCGGTTGGTCGGGCGGTGTCGATCGGGTTGGGCGTCACGGGTCCCCCTGGAATCCATAGTGAACGCTTCCGTTCACTAATGGGTGACGATAGTGAGTGGCCGAGACCGAACACAAGCCTTTTCCTTGCGAGTTGGGCTTCAGCGGGGGCGGACGGCGTCTGGAACATCGGGGTGACGCTGGGCCACCATGGAGCACGGAGCGCCATCACGCACGTACGCTGCAACCCCCGTCCCGCAAACCGGCTGCAACCCTCGTCCCGCACTGGCTGCGACACCCCTCCCCAAGGGTTTCCAGCCCCGCCCCCAATGGTTCGAACCCCGGCCCCGCTGGCCGAAATCTCGGCCCGAATGGTGGGGGCGCCTGTTCCCAACAGGGGGTATCCGTTCCCCGCGGAGTCCCCAACGGAGAGAAGAACATGGCTACTTCGCGCGCCACCGCCACGGCCACGGCCACGGCGGCGCAGCCCGTCTCGCTGCGCCGCCGTGGCTCCGTTCTGGAGCAGGCGATCCTTGACGCCGCGCTTGAGCAGCTGAGCACGGTGGGCTGGAGCGGCCTCACCATGGAGGGAGTGGCCGCCGGTGCCCAGACCGGCAAGGCCGCGATCTACCGCCGCTGGCCCACCAAGGGAGATCTGGTCGAGGACGCGCTACGGTCCGGACTCCCCGATCTCGACACGGTCGAGGACCACGGTTCGGTGCGCGAGGACCTCTACCAGCTGTGCCGACGGATCCGCGGGACGATGTACTCGCGGTCCGGTCACGCGCTGCGTTCGGTTCTTTACGAGTGTGACCACACCGCGGCCGACCGGTTCCACACTCTGATCCTTCGCCGGGTGATCGAGCCCGCCAACCTGCTCTTCCGGGAAGTGGTGCAGCGGGGAATCGAGAGGGGCGACGTGCGCCCGGATGCCACCGGAGAGCTGGTCTTCGACGTGATCCCGGGGCTGATGATGTTCCGTTCCAAGGTGTGCGGAAGCGAATGGCGGGACGAGGAGATCGCCGCGATGATCGATCAGGTGATGGTGCCGCTGCTGCGCCCCGGTAGTTGCTGAACGGCATACCGCCTGCACCGGCATGCTTCCCTGCACCGTATGCCGCCCGCGCCGGCATGTCGCCCGCACCGGCATACCGCCTGCACCCACGTCCCGCCTGAGCCCAGCCTTGGTGCGGCCACTTCGGTTGCCGGTAGCGAGCCGGCCCGCGCTGCTTGGTGACCTGGGTGTCGGGCGCGGCCCCCGGCGGCGTAACCTTGCAGCGTCATGCCGTACGAACCACCCACCCACAGCGTCGAGCGCTCGATTCGCGCCACCACCGGCGCCAAGATCGTCGCCGGTGTCGACGAAGTCGGACGCGGGGCGTGGGCCGGTCCCGTCACGGTGTGCGCCGCCGTCACCGGACTGCGACGCCCGCCCGCCGGGCTCACCGACTCCAAGTTGATCAGCCCCAAACGCCGCACGGAACTCGCCGCGGTGCTCGAAGGCTGGGTCACCGCCTACGCGCTCGGCGACTCCTCGCCGGAGGAGATCGACGAGCTGGGCATGACCGCGGCCCTGCGGCTGGCCGCCGTGCGCGCCCTGGAAGCGCTGCCGGTGCGGCCGGACGCGGTGATCCTCGACGGAAAGCACGACTACCTCGGACTGCCCTGGCGGGTCCGTACGGTGATCAAGGGGGACCAGTCCTGCGTCGCCGTGGCGGCCGCCTCGGTGATCGCCAAGGTGCGCAGGGACGCGATGATGGCCGAACTGGCGGGCGTGCAGGGGGAGTACGCGGGATTCGGGTTCGCCGACAACGCCGGCTACCCCTCGCCCGTGCACAAGGTGGCGCTGGAGGAGCGGGGCCCGACCCCGTACCACCGGCTGTCGTGGTCGTATCTGGACGGGCTGCCGCAGTGGCGGCACCTGAAGAAGACGCGGCTTTCCGTGGAGGCGGCCGCACTCGAAAGCGGGGGACAGCTCGGCTTCGACTTCTGACCCGGATTCCGGCCGAGTCCCGGAGGTTCTCGGTCCGTTTCCCCCGCCGTCGGGTCCGGTTGCCGGAGTCCTCCGATCCGCTTCGCGGACGTCCGGAAAGTCCGGCGCCACTGCCCGAAATCCCTGGACTTTCACGCCCAGTTGCGGGGAGACTCCGCCCCGATCGCACCTTTGTGCCCCACCCGCCGGTGGCGCTTTCACCGGCATTTGATAGACATCCACTCATGCCTCTCATCCCCGAGGAGCCTCAGATTCACGAGAGTGCCCAGGGTCCCCGCGTCACCCCGGCCGCCGGCCGCACCGCGCAGACCCCTCGCCCCGTACCCGGTCCGCGTCCCGCGGCCGCACCGCGTCCCGGTCGTCCGGGCCCCGGCCCGGCCCGGCCCACGCCCCCCGCGCAGCGGACGCACAGCCCCGCCGCGCAGACCCCGGCGACCCGGTCGAAACCGTCCACCGGGCCGCAGATCCAGCTGATCCCGGCTCCGGCCGACGGCGCGCTCGACGCCGCGGGCGAAGCGGTGGACCTGTTGCTCGACTCCGGCCGCGCGCCGGGCGACATCCTGGTCCTGACCACCGGTGAGCTCCACCCGTGGGCGGCTCACGAGTTGTCCTTCGGTGAGGACGCGTACTGGGCCCAGCACGACGCACGTGACGACGTCTTCTACGCCGGTGCCGGCGCGGTGGGACGGGCTTCGGCCCGGCCGGTCGTGGTCGTCGCCGTCAACGCCGACGACGATGCGGCCGCCGCCGCGCTGCCACTCGCACTGGGCCGTGCCGAGGCGCTGCTCATTGTCTGCGGCGACCCGCAGCGCATCAACGCGGCCCTCGGCGCCGGGGTCTGAACTCCCGGACCGGGTGCGGAGTTGCCCGCGGTCTCGGCTCCTCGCGGGCCCGGGTCCTCACGGGCCCGGCCCGGGAGCCCGGGGTGGGCGCTCCGCAGCGCGGCGGCCGTTCCGCCGTGCCCCGCTCGGGCTCCGTCGCCGTCGGGCTCAGCACTGCACAGGGCGTGCCGGAACGGTTCAGCGCGCTGCCGTCCTGCGCAGCATCTCCACCGCGCCGGTTGCCGAGCGCAGCGACAGCGGCGCGGCCAGTTCACTCTCCGCGTCCGCCAGCGAGCCGGGCCCGGCCGTGGTGCTGGGGCGGCGGCCGCCCCGGCCCTCGCCGAGCACCTGCCAGCCGGCCCGGGTGAGCGTGATGTACGCACCACACCGCAGGCCGTGCAGGGTGCAGGCGTCCCGCAGCCCCCACATCCAGGCGCCGTCCTCCTCCGTCCACCGCTCGTCGCCGTCGCGGCAGTAGAGCAGCACGGCGGTGCGCACCGGAGTGCGGCGGCGCAGATCGTGCGGGATCACCCGGCGCAGATGCGCGAGCAGCGCGTTGCGGAACTCCCAGCCGTCGGCCGGTGTGGCGCGCCGGGTGAACGACGCGCTGGCGGCGAGCCGTTCCTCGTGGTCGAGCACCGCGACGACGGCGGTCGTCGGCGTCGGCAGGTGCCGGGCGTGGAGTCCGCTGACGACCTCGCGGGGATTGCGCAGCAGCGGGATCCCCGCCGCCGCCCACTCGGCGGGCTCCAGGACCCTGGCCAAGCGGTGCGCGGAGTCGGCCGGTATGGGAACGGACGCCGCTGCCGAGGCTGCGGACGGAGCGAATCCGAAAGTCACGGTCCTCCCTTCCGGATACGCGCCCACGGTGCGGGCAGGGTCGGGTGACGGCGCACCACGGCACAGCCCTGTCGGACCACAGGGGGACCGTGCGGGGGCGGCTCCAATTCTCGCTGCCGTACGGTCGGGCGGCAACGAGCAATTGGTGAGGCTGACCCGAATCAGCGGGTATGGCACTCATATCCCTGCCCCGCCCCGGCCGGGGTCATCCCTGCCGCTACGACTGGCTGGCCAGGACCAGTGGGAACACCCCCTCGGCTCCGGAGCGGCGCAGCAGCCTGGCCGCCACCGCCAGTGTCCAACCCGTGTCGCAGGCGTCGTCGACGAGCAGTACCGGGCCCGCCGATCCGGCCAGCGCGGCAGCCAGCTCGTCCGGGACCGTGAACGCGTCGTGCAGGGCACGCACCCGCTGGGCGCTGTTGGACTGGGGGACCCGCTCACCCGCCGGACCCTCGGCGTAGGCGAGTGAGCCGAGCAGCGGCATCCGGCCGATCTCCGCGATCCGCGCGCCCAGCGACGCGACCAGTGCCGGCCGGGTGCGCGAGGGCACGGTCACCACTCCGGCGGGCCGCGCCGGCGCGCCGGCCTCGCCCGAGGCCCAGCCGCCCGGACCCTTCGCCCAGTCGGCCAGGACGCTCACCACCGCCTGCACCACATCGTCCGGCACCGGCCCGTCCGGGGCGCCCGGCGCGAGCATCGGGCGCAGCCGGTTGCCCCAGCCGATGTCCGAAAGTCTTCCCAAGGCCCTTCCGGGGAAGGCCAGTTCGCCCGCCGGAATGCGCCCCTTCAGCTCGATGCCGATCGCGGGCAGACCCGTGGGCCACATCTTGCGGGGCTCCACCTCCACGCCGGGCCTGGTCAGTTCGCCGCGCGCGGCGTCGAGTGCCGTATCCGACACGTCCGCCGTGAAGCGGGCGCCCGCGCAGTTGTCGCAGCGCCCGCACGGCGCCGCCTGTTCGTCGTCCAGCTGGCGGCGCAGGAACTCCATCCGGCAGCCGGTGGCCGAGGCGTAGTCGCGCATCGCCTGTTGCTCGGCCGAACGCTGCCGGGCGACCCAGGCGTACCGCTCGGTGTCGTACGCCCAGGGCTGACCCGTGGTGGTCCAGCCGCCCTTGACCCGGCGCACCGCACCGTCCACGTCAAGCACCTTGAGCATGGTCTCCAGGCGGGTACGCCGCAGCTCCACGAGCGGTTCCAGGGCGGGCAGCGACAGTGGGCGGTCCGCCTGCGCCAGCACGTCCAGGGTGCGCCGGACCTGCTCCTCGGGCGGGAAGGCCACCGACGCGAAGTATTTCCAGATCGCCTCGTCCTCGCGGCCCGGCAGCAGCAGCACCTCCGCATGAGCCACCCCGCGGCCCGCGCGGCCCACCTGCTGGTAATAGGCGATGGGTGAGGAGGGCGAGCCCAGGTGGACCACGAAACCCAGGTCCGGCTTGTCGAAGCCCATGCCGAGCGCGGACGTGGCGACCAGAGCCTTGACCCGGTTGGCGAGCAGGTCGTCCTCGGCCTGCTGGCGATCCGCGTTCTCGGTCTTGCCGGTGTACGAGGCGACGGTGTGCCCGCGCTGGCGCAGATACGCGGTGATCTCCTCGGCCGTCGCGACCGTCAGGGTGTAGATGATCCCGGAGCCCGGCAGGTCGTCGAGGTGGTCGGCGAGCCAGGCGAGGCGGTGGGCGGCGTCGGGCAGGGACAGGACGTTCAGGCTCAGACTCTCGCGGTCGAGGGGGCCGCGCAGCACCAGCGCGTCCGAGCCGCCGCCGGTGCCGAGCTGCTCGGCCACGTCCGCCGTCACCCGGGCGTTGGCGGTGGCCGTGGTGGCAAGGACCGGTACGCCCGGCGGCAGTTCGGCCAGCATGGTGCGCAGCCTGCGGTAGTCGGGGCGGAAGTCGTGCCCCCAGTCGGAGATGCAGTGCGCCTCGTCCACCACCAGCAGACCGGTGGCGGCGGACAGCTTGGGCAGCACGTTGTCCCTGAAATCCGGGTTGTTGAGGCGCTCGGGCGATACGAGCAGGACGTCCACCGCGCCCGCCGCGACCTCGGCCTGGATGGTGTCCCACTCCTCCGGATTGGCGGAGTTGATCGTCCGGGCGGTGATGCCCGCCCTGGCCGCGGCCTCGACCTGGTTGCGCATCAGCGCGAGCAGCGGGGAGACGATCACGGTCGGGCCCGCGCCGGCGGCCCGCAGCAGGGCGGTCGCCACGAAGTACACCGCGGACTTGCCCCAGCCGGTGCGCTGCACGACGAGCGCCCGCCGTTTGTCGGCGACCAGCGCCTCGATCGCCCGCCACTGGTCCTCGCGCAGCCGCGCGGTGCCGGTGGGGTCCCCGACGAGACGGGCGAGGACGGCGTCGGCCTCGGTGCGCAGATCCGCGTTGCTGGTGTGCTCCATGCCCCCATACAACAGGACGGGTCCGACAATCGCGGAACGATCAGTTCCTCATCAGCCGTCTTCGCTGGTCAGGGCGATCCGCCATGGTCCGCGACACTGGCGGATCGCCCGCATCGCCCGCATGATCCGGCTTGAGGGCGACTTGCCACCGGGCTCGGCCCTACATCGCCGGGCTTCCGAGGAGTTCGCGCGCGGTGTCCAGGAATGGGCGCAGGCCGGGTGACGGGTTGCCCTGCGCATGCCAGGAGACGTGCACCTGGGTCTCGCGGCGGGCGTCGGTCCACGGGACGGCCTCCAGCGCGCCGCGTGCCAGGTCCGCCGCCACCGCGATCTGCGGAAGCAGCGCGCACCCCATCCCCTCGGCGACGCAACTGCGCAGCGCGCCGATGCTGGTCACCTCGGCGACCACGGTCGGCCGGGGCCCATGGACGGTGCCCAGCGTTTCGTCGTACATCCGGCGGTAGCTGCAGCCCGGCTCCGTCACCAGGAAGTCCGCGCCCGCCAGTTGGGCCGTGCTCACTTCCTTCATCCGGGTCAGCGGGTGTCCGGGCGGCGCCACCACCACGACGGCCTCGGGGGTCAGCGCCATGCTCTCGAACTCCGGCTCCGTGGGAGGCGGTCCGAACGTGAAGCAGAGGTCCAGGGTTCCTTCGCGCACCCCGGCGCGCGACTGCGACCGGTTGCCCGGCCGCAGCAGGACCCGGACGTTCGGATGGGTCTCGCGGAACCGGGTCAGCAGTGCCGGCAGCCGGTACACGCAGAGCGTCTCCGGCGCCCCGATGGCGAGTTCGCCGACCGGGTCCTCCATGCCCGCGACCGCCGCCCTCGCTTCCTCGGCGAGCTGGAGCATCCGCTCGGCGTATCCGACCAGGCGGTTGCCTGCGGGGGTGAGCCGAAGACGGCGGCCGGAACGATCGAACACCGCCACCCCCAGATCCGCTTCGAGCGACTGGATCTGTTCGGTGACACTGGACTGCGCATAATTCAGTCGCTCTGCTGCCCGCGTGATGTTGAGTGTTTCGGCAACGGTGCGGAACGTGTTCAGCTGACGGAGCTGCATCTCTCGGCCTCCCCCGAACCATCGGCGTTTCCGATGGCGCCATCGGAATTTCCCGTTTCCCCTTCGCCCGGACTCCCTCCAGGCTGTAACAGTCGCAGGTTCACGACTGCGGCCACATCGAATGCGCGTCTCCGAATCGGTAATTGAGAAGGGAACAACCATGTCCTCGCAGCCATCGACGGTGACGGCCACACAAAGAGGGAGTGCTGCGGCGGGAGTCAAACCCGAGGCCGGGATCCGGCGCAAGGGGCTTCTGCTCCTGGGTCTTTCGCTCGGCTATTTCATGGTGTTGCTCGACACCAGCGTAGTGAACGTGGCGCTGCCCGCCATCCGCGATGATATCGGCGGCGGCCTCTCCGGGCTCCAGTGGGTGGTCAACGGATACACCCTCACCTTCGCCGCGCTGCTGCTCACCATGGGCGCGCTTTCCGACCGCTTCGGCGCCCGCCGGGTCTTCCTCACCGGCACCTGGGCCTTCCTGATCGCCTCCGGACTCACCGCCGCGGCACCCGATTTGGGCGTCCTCATCGGCATGCGCGGGGTCCTCGGCGTCGCGGGCGCCGCGCTCCTCCCGGCCTCCATGGCCGTCATCGCGACCGCCTACACCGACCCCGCCCGGCGGGCTCGCGCGCTCGGCGCCTGGGCGGCCATCACCGGTGTCGCACTCGCCGCGGGCCCGGTCGTGGGCGGCGTCCTCACCGACGCTCTCGGCTGGCGCTTCATCTTCGTCATCAATGTGCCGTTCGCCCTGCTCAGCGTGCTCATCACCCGCGCCCTCGCGCCGCAGGTGCCACCCAATCCGCACCGCGCCATCGACCTGCCCGGACAATTTTTGGCCGTACTCACCCTGGCAGGTTTGACGTTCGGCGTCATCCAGAGCGAGCCCGAGGGCTGGACCTCGGCGCCCGTGATCATCGCGCTGGCCATCGGCACAGCCGCCGCCATCGGCTTCATCGCGGTGGAGCGCCGTGAGCCCGGAGTGCGCGGTCCGATGCTGCCGCTCGAACTGTTCCGCAACCCTGCCTTCTCCGTCGGTCTACTCAATGGCCTGCTCGTCAACTTCGGCCTCTCCGGCGTCCTGTTCGTGATGTCCCTCCACTTCCAACAGGGGCTCGGCTACACAGCCATGGCAGCGGGCCTCGCCTTCCTGCCGCTGACCCTGCCCACCGCGTTCAACCCGGTCTACACCGGGTGCCTGGTGGCCAAGAAGGGCCCGCGCGGCCCCTTGATCCTCGGCTTCTCGCTGATGACCGCGGGCGCGCTCATCCAACTGCTCTTCGTGGGCGCCACGGGAGCCGAGCGCTACGCGCCGACCGCCGTCGGCCTACTGGTGTTCGGCTTCGGCGTCTCATTCGCCATCCCATCTTTGGTCACCACGTTGGTGTCCTCAGTACCCAAGGAACAGGCGGGCATCGCATCCGGCGCCCTCAACTCGGCCCGCCAGACCGGCGCCGTGGCCGGTGTCGCCGTACTCGGCTCGTTCCTCCAGGCATCGCCCGGCGACGGCGGTACCAAGGTCGCCCTCTCGGTGGCCGCGGCGGCCCTCGGGGCGGGCGCCGTCCTTGCAGTCGCCTACATCGGTCGGCGAACCGCCAAGTGAGCGGACGGCGGGCGATCCGGTTCACCGGCGCCGGTCTGCCGCGCGGTAGGCCGGGCCCGCCGTCCGCTGATTCTCCGGTTCCTGTATCTCAGGAAATCCGAATTGCTATTCCAGAGCCAATGGAAGTGACCGGCGAGGAACGATTTTGGTACGCAGGTTCCGTACTCGCGGTGAACCGTGACGGATTTCAACTCCAGGTGAAGGTGGGAACTTTCGTGTGGCCGGACTCAGGGACGGCGTATCGAATAAATTCGGTTCCATCCCTCTGATTTCTGCGGAGGGCTGGCCAAGGCGGGATCGCCAGGTGACCGGTGCCGCCGGGTGACTATCTCCAGCGGCCGGAAACGGCGGCCGGTTTTGATGAGTCCTCCGTCACGGTGAGCCGCAGACATCCGAACCTGTGGGCCGCCCCGCGCGGAATCTGGGTATGGAGCCGATGCCTGAACGACACCACTGCAGCGCCAAATCCCGCACCGGGTCGGCGAGAAGCGCAGGGTCGCGTTATGGGCGTCGGCGGCCAGTCACGGCCGCGGTGGGCAGGCCGTGACGAGTCGAACGGGGCGGGCACGGGTTCGAAGCCTGGGCGATGGCGCGTGCGGCATCTGGAGACCCGCCCTGCCGCCACCGGACTCGGCCGTCGCGATTTGTATGACCAGGGGCGATGCCCTGTGGACAAGGTTATCCACAGGGGTGGTGGGAGTTCGGTGATCGCGGGACCGTCGAGACATGCGAGACACGAGCGAACACCACGAATCCGAGTCCTACGAACCCCAGCCCCAGGGATCCCAGTCCCAGGGATTGGAACGCCAGAAGTCCGAATCCCCCGATACGGTGGCCGAGCCCCGGATCACTCTGCGCGGCCCGGCCGAACTCGCCGATGCTCTGCCGTACTTGCTGGGTTTCCACCCCACCGACTCTGCCGTCCTTGTCGCGCTGCACGGCGAGAACGGCCGATTCGGCGGCCGGGTCAGGGTGGGGCTGCCGGCGTCGCCGCAGGAGTGGCCCGACATCGCCGCCCAACTCGCCGACTGTCTGGTCACGGGCAGCGAGCGACGCGGAACGCGGCCCGACGGGATCGTCGTCTTCCTCTGCCAGGATCCGACCGCGGACGGCACCGGGCGCGACGTCATGGAGCGGCTGCGGCCGCTGGCCCAACGCCTGCGCACGGCCTGCGGAAGCCTGGACGTTCCCGTCCTCGAAGCGCTCTGCATTTCCGACGGCCGCTACTGGTCGTACTGCTGCCCCGATACCCGCTGCTGCCCACTGGAGGGAAACGTGCTGGCCCTGCCTGGTACCTCAGTCATGGCGGCTGCGGCGACCTACGCGGGCATTCAAGTGCGGGGATCCCTAAGGGAGATGGAGGAGCGGCTTTCGCCGTGGCGCACGGGAGCGGTGGCAGAGCAGGAGCGAGCGCTTGACGCCGCGGCCGGCCAGTTGTTCCCCCGCATCCTCAGCGAGGGCGGCCGACGTGGCGTGGCCGACGAGACGCTCGACCTGGCGGCGCGGCTCATGCGGCGCATCGCCGACGCACCCCCGCCTCCGGCCCGCGGCACATGCTCGTTCCCGACGGGTGGCCGGGGTGCCACTCTGCTCCTCGGCCGGAACGCGGCGGACGACCTGGACGATGGGCTCATCGCCCATGACGAGGCCGCGGCCGTGATCCTCGGCGTTCAGGACCGCACGACCCGGGACTGGGCCGCCGAGTGGATGGAGGGGCCCGACGCCCAGCCCGCGCTGCGCCTGTGGCGGGCGCTGGCCCGCCGCTGCGTCGGGCCGTACGGAGAGCATGCCGCTGCGCTGCTCACCCTGGCGGGATGGGTCTCCTGGTCGACCGGCGACGACCCGAACGCCAGGGTGGCCCTGAGCATGGCGATGCGCGCGGACCCCGATTACCGATTCGCCGACTTGCTCCACCGGGCCTGCAACCAGGGTCTTGATCCCGAGGAACTCCGCATCTGTCTGAGGCAGGAGCGAGCGGCGAGGCTGGCCTCTGTCGCTGCCGCGTTCGGGAACGAGGGGGAGCCGCTGGAGGTGGCCGAGACGCTTGAGGGGGCGGTAGCGGAGGAGTCGGCATCGAGGATGTCGGAATCTGGGGTGTCGGAGGAAGAGCCGGAGGGATCGGCGGAGGCATCGGAGATGGGGTCGCAGGCGGTGGAGCTACCGGAGCCCACCAGAGGGGTCGAGTCGACTGAGCCGACCACGCCGCCGAAGCCGTCCGTGCCGCCGGAGCCCGCCGCACGCAGGGCACCCCGCGCCAAGCCCCCTCGCGAACCAGCATCGTCGGCGGGGGACCGTCCCAACAGCCGTATGGAAAAGGGGAGTTCGGCACGACGTGAACCGACGCGCCCCAAGTCGGACAAGGTGCGCGAGCGCACTCGTCGGCGGGCCGGGGTGCGAGTTCAGAGGGAAAGGGGGGAGGAGTGATTGAAGGGGTGTAGCCCCAGCAACAGCTCGGAACCGTGCGGGCTGGGGCTCGTCGGCGACCCTGGGGCGGCGAGAGCGGGGTGCCCGTCCGTGACCCGGTCGTACCTCGCGGCGTTCACCCAGATGGCACTGCGGCACTGGCCGCCGTGCTGCACGAGCGACCGGATCCGCTTGGTCCGCCTTCGTGGTCCGCAACGCGCAGAGGGGTACGCATGGCGCCCACCGAACCTCCCCGAACCATCGACCCTGGCATCGGCCTTGTGCCTGGCGTCGGCTCCAGCGCCGGTCGAGGTTCCGGCACCGATACCGGCCCCAACCCCGGCCTCGATGCTGGCCCTGGCCCTAGCCGCCATCCCGGCTGCGGCTCTGGCTCCGCAAGCGGCCGTGGTCCTGGCTTCGGAACTGGTCTCAGTCCTGGCGAGGGCCCCGGCCTCGACTCCGGCCCCGGCCGTGCCCCCGTCCCCGGCTCCGGAAGCGGCCGTGGCCCCGTCCCCGGCTCCGGAAGCGGCCGTGGCTCCGGCTCCGGAACTGCTACCGGACCTGGCGAGGGCGTCGGCCCCGGCCCCGCCCCCGTCCCCGGCTCCGTACCAGGAACCGGCTCCGGCCTCGGCGGTGGCTCCGGCCGCGCCCCCGCCCCCGTCCCGGCTCCCCGCTCCGGACCAGGAACCGGATCCGGTCCCGGGCCAAGAACCGGCTCCGGCCCCGCCGTCGGGAACCCGCCGGGTGCGGCTCCGGCGAAGGCCGGCGGGGCGCCCGGGGAGCTTCCGGCCGTGCACGCTGCCGTCATCTGTGTGGCCCTGCCCGGCCTCGTGGTGTCGCCGGAGCACGGACAGCTGACCGGGCGCGGTCTCGAAGGCTTCTATCAGCACGGCCGACGGTTGCTTTCCCGCTGCCAGTTGAGGGTGGCGGGGCGGGAGCCGATCGCGGTTCAGGGCAGATCCATATCGGCCGATCGGGCGCGGTTCCTCGCCGTGGTCCGCACGGCGGCGGACACCGGCCCCGACCCCGAGGTCACCGTCGAACGGCTCCGCCAGGCGGACGGCGCCGAACGGATCACCCTGCGCAGTTCCTCGGCCCGGCCGCTGCGACTCCCGGTGGAGATCGCCCTCGGGACCGACCTCGCCGAGCTCGGAGCGGTCGCCGCCGGGCGTGCCGGGCCCGAACTGCCCGCCAGCGTCCACGACTCGGGGATGCGCTGGACCGCAGGCGGCGTCCGCTCGACGGTGAGTGCGCAGCCGCCGCCGACCGACGCGCTGGCCTCCGCCGGGGTACTGCGCTGGACCATGGAACTGCCGCCGGGCGGCTCGTACACGATCCAGCTGGCCATCAGGACCGACCGGCCCGTGCGACCGCCCGGCCGCACCGCGAGCCCGCTGCCCTCGCCCCAGGACGCGAGGGCCGAGGGGGACGATCAGCGGGTCGGGCCGCTGCTGCACCGCAGCGTGGACGACCTGCGGGCCCTGCTGATCCGTGATCCGGCGCGCCCGGCGGACCTGTACGCCGCGGCCGGTGTCCCCTGGCGGTGCGGGGCGGCGCCGGCCGAGGCGCTCTGGGCGGCCCGCATGGCGCTGCCGCTGTCCACCCGGCTGGCGGCAGCCACCTTGCGCACGCTGGCCAGGACCCAACTCACGGGCACCGTGCGAGAGTTGGGGCTCATTCCGGGGCCGTACAGGGACGCGGGACCGTATCTGCCACCGGGCTGCACGGGTGTGGAGGCGACCCTGGCTTTCCCGGTGGTGCTCGCGGAGGCGCGCCGCTGGGGCTTGCCCGAGCCGGAGGTGGCCGAGCTGCTGCCCGCGGCGGAGCGCTGTCTGCACTGGCTGGCCGCTGCCCTGGGAGACGGCGGTTACCTGGCCGAGACCCGTCCCGGGGTCGCCGGATTTGTCCGCGCCGAGACCCAGGCACACGTCCACCGGGCCGCGGTGCTCGGTGCGGAACTGCTTCGGGAGTGCGGGCGCCCCGGGGCCGACGAGTGGCTCGCGCGGGCCGGGGCGCTCCGGGGCCGGTTCCGGGCGGAGTTCTGGCTGGACGATCTCAGCGGGGGGCGTCCCGTGGCAGCCAGGACCGCCGAGGGCCGTCCTGTTCCGCTGCTCGGAGCGGGCGCCGCCCATTTGCTGGACACCGGACTGCTCGGCGGTGGCCGACTCGCGCCGGGGCTGCTCGACAAGGTGCAGACCGAACAACTGGCCCGGCTGCTGGGCAGCCCCGCGATGGACTCGGGCTGGGGACTGCGCGGGCTCTCCGCGAAGGAGCCGGGATACAACCCCTTCGGCCACCGCGCAGGTGCGGTGCGGGTCCACGAGAGCGCCATCGCCGTCGCGGGCCTCGCGGCCGCCGGATACGAGAAGGAGGCCGGCGCCCTGTTGCGCGGAGTCCTGGACGCCGCCGAGGCGTTCGGGCACCGCCTGCCCGAAATGTACGCGGGGGAGCAGCGCACCGCGGACTCCGCCCCGGCGCCGCACCCGGCCGCCTGCCGCCCGGCGGCGGTGGCCGCGGCCGCCGGCATTCACCTGCTCACCGCCCTCGCCGGGATCCGCCCGGACGCCCCGGCCGGATCGGTCGCACTCGCCCCCGTACGGTCCGCCCCGCTCGGCGCGATCCGGCTCGCGGGGCTGAACGTGGCGGGTGAGCCGTTCACCGTACGGATCAGCAGGCTCGGCGTCGGCATGGTCGAGCAGGCCGCCGCATGGCTCCAGTTGGGAGGCTGAGAGGCGTGAGCGCCATCGGAGAAGAGGCGGGAGAAGAAGTGCCCAGGGGTGTCGAGGGGAGTGTTTATCGTCAGGCAGACGACTATGATCACGGCATGTCGCCCTACGACCCGTCGGCCTTCCCGCCCTTCGCCGTGACCGTCGACCTGGTCGTGCTGACCGTGCGCCGTCATGCGCTCTGCGCGCTCGTGGTGCGCCGCGGGGAGCCACCGTTCCAGGGGCGCTGGGCGCTGCCCGGCGGATTCGTCCGCGGCGACGAGGACCTCTCCGCGGCGGCAGCGAGAGAACTCGGCGAGGAGACCGGGCTGTGTGCCTCGGCCCCGTCGGGCCCGGCTCCCGTCAACGGCGCCCACCTCGAACAGCTCGCGACCTACGGCGATCCCAAGCGCGACCCCCGGATGCGGGTGGTCAGCGTGGCTCACCTCGCCCTCGCCCCCGACCTGCCGGCGCCGCGCGCGGGCGGCGACGCGCACAGCGCGCGCTGGGCCCCCGTCGAGGACCTGCTCAACCAGGACGACGGCTTCGGCCGCGACGGCGAACAGCCCGCGCCGCTCGCCTTCGACCACGCCCAGATCCTGGCCGACGGGGTGGAACGCGCCCGGTCGAAGATCGAATACTCCTCGCTCGCCACCGCCTTCTGTCCTGCCGAGTTCACTGTCGGCGAGTTGCGCCGGGTGTATGAGGCGGTGTGGGGCGTCGCCCTGGATCCGCGTAACTTCCACCGCAAGGTGACCGGTACGCCCGGCTTCCTGGTTCCGGCCGGCGGCACCACGACACGGCAGGGCGGGCGCCCGGCCCAGTTGTTCCGGGCCGGCGGTGCGACATTGCTGAACCCCCCGATGCTGCGGCCCGAGGTCTGACGCCGGGCTTCGCGGACGGTCGGCGCGAGGGGCCCTCTGCCCCAACCCACGCCCAAAGGCCTGACATTCGGGGGCGCCCTGACCCAACCCTGCGCCAAAAGTCCGAAATGTCGCGTTATCTTGCTGGGGTACCCCCGGCTTGCCGCCGAGCCGTCTCACCTACCGCGAGAGAAGCGATGCTCCAGGCGATCGGACTCACCAGCGCCCCCCGGCGAGACCTGCCGCTCCTCGTGGACGACCTCACCTTCGAGGCGAGACCCGGGCAGCTCACCGCCCTCCTGGGCCCGCCCGGCTCCGGCCGGACGATGGCCCTGCGCCTGATGCTCGAACTCGAACCGGGGCGAGGAGTCACCTACTTCCGCGGCCGCCCCCTGCACGAACTCGCCCACCCCGCCCGCGAGGTCGGCACCCTCCTCGGCGACGTGCCCGGCCATCCCGCCCGAACGACCAGAGGCCAGCTCAAGCTGATGTGCACCGTCGCCGGAGTGCCGGTCTCGCGCGCCGACGAGATGCTCGAGGTCGTCGGGCTCTCCGGCCTCGCCGAGCACCGCCTCGGCGCCCTCTCGCTCGGCATGGACCGTCGGCTCGGCCTGGCGGCCGCCCTGCTCGGCGACCCGCACACCCTCCTCCTCGACGAGCCCGCCGAAGGCCTCTCGCCCCGCGAGAACGCCTGGCTGTACGGACTGTTGCGCGGCCACGCCGACCAAGGCGGCACCGTCCTGTGCACCTTCGCCGATCCGAAGGAAGCGGCCCGGGTCGCCGACCGGGTCGTCACCATCGACGGCGGTCGCCTCGTCGCCGACCAGCACGCCGCCGAGTTCGCCCGCACCCGGCTGCGTCCCCGGGTCGCCGTCGCCACCCCCCACGCCGCCCGCCTAGGTGACCTGGTCAGCCGCGAGGCTCGTGCCGCCCAGCGCTCGGTCGAGGTGGTCGCGGAGGACGGAACGCACCTGTCCGTGTACGGCAGCAGCTGCGCGGAGGTCGGGGAGACGGCCTTCCGCAACGGCGTGCTGCTCCATCAACTTGCCGACGAGATCGGCGACACCGGCCCGAGCGTCTCCGTCCCACCCCAGGAACGCCCCGCCGCCCCCCGGAGTTCCCACCCGCTGCCCATTGCCCCGCGGCCGGCCCGTGCCCCGCTGCGCCCCCTGCGCTACGAACTGCGCAGGCTCCTGGGCGTACGGACAACCTTCCTGCTGGCGGGGGCCGTTCTCGCCGTGTCGGCGGCCCTTGCCGTGCTGCTCGCCCGAGGCGGGCACGAGCCGCTGCCCAGGCTCCTCGCCGCCTGGCCGGGACTGCTCCCCCTGCCGCCCGCCGCGCTCGGCGCGGGCCTGTTCGGCGCGCTCGCCTTCGGCGACGAATACCGTTACCCGGCGCTCGCCGCCGACCGCGGCACCGTCCCGCGCCGCCTCGGCCTGCTCGCCGCCAAGCTCGTCGTGACCGCGGCGGCGGCACTCCTGCTCGCCACCCTCGCGGTCGCCCTGGACCACCAGGTGCTGCACCTGGTGTACGGGGGCGACCTGGCGGCGCTGCCGCCGGGGTGGCCCGCGCTGGGCGCCAGTTGGGCGGGCCTCACCGTCGGCTGCGCCTGGGCCGGGCTGCTCGCCGCCGGGATCTTCCGGGCCACCACGGCGGGTCTGGCCGCGGTGCTCGCCGTGCCCGTCATCGTCGTACCGCTCCTGAAGAAGGCCCTGGACGGTCCTTCGGCGCGTTCCGTCGCCGGGCTCCCGGACCGGTTGCGCGACCTGGCCTGGGTGCGGTGGCCGCACGGCCTGGACCACTGGCTCATCGGTGTCCTGCATCTGGTCGCCGAGCCGGTCGGAGCCGCACTGGCGCTGTCGCTGTCCATCCTGGTCTGCGCTTATCTGCTCACCGGCCTTCGCGCCAGGGCCCGTTGGTGAGCCCCTCATGACCCCAGCGGGAGGATCTGGCCACAACTCCCTTGGAGATGCCCGCTTCTTTCCGATAAAGCGTCAATTGCGGCGACGGCGGTGATCACCCTTTCGTGTGCTTTTCACCAAAGACCTCAAGGGTCGCCGGAGTCCCGCCGACAAAGGGTGCATGAGCACCCTTGCGCACAGCATGATGACCGCCCGCACCGTCGACGCCGGCCTCGCGGCTCCGGGCGAACTCGACCGCTACCCCTACGCGGAGGCGCGCCCGTCAGATCGGGTCGGCGCCCCGTCCTGGGACGGCGGCGACGCAGATCTTGGCCGGATGGGCCGGCGCGCGGCAGGTAGCCGGGGCAGGGGCCTGCACGGTCAACTCGTCCAGCAGCTCGGTCAGATGATCGTCTCCGGCGACCTCGGCGCGGACCGCCCGCTCGTCCCCGAGGAGATCGGCCAGCGCTTCGAGG
This sequence comes from Streptomyces sp. NBC_01431, assembly GCF_036231355.1. Taxonomy (NCBI): domain Bacteria; kingdom Bacillati; phylum Actinomycetota; class Actinomycetes; order Kitasatosporales; family Streptomycetaceae; genus Streptomyces; species Streptomyces sp. NBC_01431. The sequence continues at coordinate 2,200,920 of NZ_CP109496.1, read as the reverse complement.
TCTCCCGTACGGTCGTCCGCGAGTCCCTGCGCGTCCTGGAGGCCAAGGGCCTGGTCAGCGCCCGCCCCAACGTCGGCACCAGGGTCCGCCCGGTCAGCGACTGGAACCTGCTGGACCCCGACATCATCGAGTGGCGCGCTTTCGGCCCCCAGCGCGACGACCAGCGCCGCGAGCTGGCCGAGCTGCGCTGGACCATCGAGCCGCTGGCCGCCCGGCTGGCCGCCGGTCACGGCCGCGAGGACGTGCAGCAGCGCCTCGGCGACATGGTGGAGATCATGGGCCACGCGCTCACCCAGGGGGACGCGATCACCTTCTCGCGGGCCGATGCCGAGTTCCACTCCCTGCTGATCCAGCTCGCGGGCAACCGGATGCTGGAGCACCTCTCCGGCATCGTCTCCTCGGCACTCCAGGTCTCCGGCAGCCCGGTCACCGGCTGTGACCGCCCCACGGACGGCTCCCTCGCCCACCACGGACGGATCGTGGACGCTCTGGCCAACGGCGATGCCGCCGCTGCCGAGGCGGCCATGCGTCAACTGCTCACCGTCCACCCGGAGGTGGAGCGGGTCGTTCCCGCACCGCGCGAGCACTGAGCGGGCTCCCGGCGGACGGGCTGAGCCGCCGGATCCCCCCGAGGGGGTCCGGCGCACTCGATAACTGGGTATCTGCCCCTTGTGGTCCCTAAGTCTCCTTTGGGGTGTGACTCGGGCCACGAAGATTGCGCGTAACACTCCTCGGAATCAGGCGATGACTTAAGAGGTAACAGCCGAGGAGGGAATACAGCGGCCAGGTGTGGCGCTGTGCAGCTCCGAGGTTCAGCCCGCGCCCCCGGCACATCCCCAGCCGGTGGTCGTCGGCTCCGGCCCGATCCTGGGCGGGGCCGGAAGCCGTTTTCCATCGTTTCGAGAGGTTGTTCGTGTCGGCCAGCACATCCCGTACGCTCCCGCCGGAGATCGCCGAGTCCGAGTCTGTGATGGCGCTCATCGAGCGGGGAAAGGCTGATGGACAGATCGCCGGCGATGACGTGCGTCGGGCCTTCGAAGCCGACCAGATTCCGCCGACCCAGTGGAAGAATGTTCTGCGCAGCCTCAACCAGATCCTCGAGGAAGAGGGTGTGACGCTGATGGTCAGTGCCGCGGAATCACCGAAGCGCACACGCAAGAGCGTCGCAGCGAAGAGCCCGGCGAAGCGCACCGCCACCAAGACGGTCGCGGCCAAGACCGCCGTGACCACTACCAGGACCGTCGCCGCTTCCGCGGCTCCGGCCGAGACCGTGGACGTGCCGGCCGACGAGGCCGGGGACGCCCCCAAGAAGGCCGTCGCCAAGAAGGCGGCCGTGAAGAAGACCGCCGCCAAGAAGACGGTGGCCAAGAAGACCGCGGCGAAGAAGACCGCCGCCAAGAAGGGCGACGACGAGGAAATCGTCGAGGGCGACGAGCTCCTCGAGGACGCCGCGCCCGGCAAGGGTGACGACGAGGAGCCCGAGGGCGAGAGCAAGGGCTTCGTCCTGTCCGACGAGGACGAGGACGACGCTCCGGCCCAGCAGGTCGCCGTCGCCGGTGCCACCGCCGACCCGGTCAAGGACTACCTGAAGCAGATCGGCAAGGTCCCCCTCCTCAACGCCGAGCAGGAGGTCGAGCTCGCCAAGCGCATCGAGGCCGGCCTGTTCGCCGAGGACAAGCTGGCGAACGCCGACAAGCTGGCGCCGAAGCTCAAGCGCGAGCTGGAGATCATCGCCGAGGACGGCCGCCGCGCCAAGAACCACCTCCTGGAGGCCAACCTCCGTCTGGTGGTCTCGCTGGCCAAGCGCTACACCGGCCGCGGCATGCTCTTCCTGGACCTCATCCAGGAGGGCAACCTCGGTCTGATCCGCGCGGTCGAGAAGTTCGACTACACCAAGGGCTACAAGTTCTCCACGTACGCCACGTGGTGGATCCGTCAGGCGATCACCCGCGCCATGGCCGACCAGGCCCGCACCATCCGTATCCCGGTGCACATGGTCGAGGTCATCAACAAGCTCGCGCGCGTTCAGCGCCAGATGCTCCAGGACCTGGGCCGCGAGCCCACCCCGGAGGAGCTGGCCAAGGAACTCGACATGACCCCCGAGAAGGTCATCGAGGTCCAGAAGTACGGCCGTGAGCCGATCTCGCTGCACACCCCTCTGGGTGAGGACGGCGACAGCGAGTTCGGTGACCTCATCGAGGACTCCGAGGCGGTCGTTCCGGCCGACGCGGTGAGCTTCACGCTCCTCCAGGAGCAGCTGCACTCGGTGCTCGACACCCTTTCCGAGCGCGAGGCGGGCGTGGTCTCCATGCGCTTCGGCCTCACCGACGGTCAGCCGAAGACCCTGGACGAGATCGGCAAGGTCTACGGCGTGACCCGTGAGCGGATCCGCCAGATCGAGTCCAAGACCATGTCGAAGCTGCGCCACCCGTCGCGTTCGCAGGTGCTGCGCGACTACCTCGACTAGGTCGCGCTCGTACGTCAACGAGGGCCCGGTCTCCCCAGGGAGGCCGGGCCCTCGCGCGTATGTGCGCGGGTGCGGCGCGTGACGGGATGAATGACGCTGGGTGTGCCCGTGTCACCGAGAGTCAGGAGACCCGTATGCGCCGTCCCATCGCCCAAGCCGCCACGGGGGCGGCCGTCCTTGCGGTCGCGGCCCTGGGGACACCTCCGCCTGCGGCCGCCGACAGCGTCGTCATCGGCGGGCAACCGGTCCGGATCGCCGACAGTCCCTGGATTGTGGCGGTCTCCAGCCGTGACCGGTTCGGAGGTACGCGTGCGGGCCAGTTCTGCGGGGGAGCGGTCGTCTCGCCCACCAAGGTGCTGACGGCCGCGCACTGTCTGCGTCGCGACGTGCTGGGCGTGGACGTCGCGCAGCTGCGGGATCTCAAGGTGATCGCGGGCCGCACCGAGCTGCGTTCGACCGCCGGCCAGGAGGTCGCGGTGAGCGCCACCTGGGTCAACCCGGGCTACGACCCGGTGACCAACGCGGGCGATCTGGCGGTGCTGACGCTGGCCGCGCCGTTGCCCGCCGGATACGCCATCACCCCGGCCCCCTCCGGTGCCCCGGAGTACCAGGCGGGCACCAGGGCCACCGTTTATGGCTGGGGTGACACGACCGGCCGCGGCAGCTACCCGACGGCGCTGCGCGCGAGTCATGTCTCGGTCTTGGACGACGGGGTCTGTGAGCGCGCCTACCCGCCGAACTCGGACGGTACGTACGTCCGGTCCACCATGCTGTGCGCGGGCGATCCTGAGGGCGGCCACGATGCCTGTCAGGGCGACAGCGGCGGGCCGCTGGTGGCCGGTGGCCGGCTCATCGGTCTGGTGTCCTGGGGGATCGGCTGCGGACAGGCCGAGAACCCCGGGGTCTACACGCGGGTGTCCGCCGTTCCCTGGCAGACCGGCACGGCCGCCTGAGCAAGGCGGCGGCAGGGCCCGACCGGACATGAGAACGGGCGGCGCTCCCCCTGCACGGGGAGTGCCGCCCGTCGCCGGTCCTGGACCGGCCCTGGCTCGTCGTGATGCGAGGTGTCAGCGATCCTCGTCGCCTGCGGACTCGGGCACCGCCGTGAGGCGGTCCGTCTCGTCCTGTATGTCAGCGGCGATCTTCTTCAGCTCCGGCTCGAACTTGCGTCCGTGGTGAGCGCAGAAGAGCAACTCGCCGCCGCTGGTCAGGACTACGCGAAGGTAGGCCTGTGCGCCGCAACGGTCGCAACGATCGGCGGCCGTCAGGGGGCTCGCGGGGGTCAGAACAGTAGTCACGTCGCCTCTTCTCTAGCTCGACGAGCTGTCGTACCAGGGTCAACATCCAACCAGGCCGAAAACGTTCCCGCTCGTGGCTTTTCCTCGAAACTTCTTGGTCAAGGTGGCTGTCTGCTGCCGGTTGGCGGCGAATGAGCCGTATTGCTTCGCTTTACGGGTTTCGCGTTGCTTGTCTTGGTTGGCCCTCCCGGCGGGGTTGCCGGTTGTTCATGAGGACGTGCCCGGAGCCTAAATGGTTCATGCCCGGATGGGAACGTGATATCCGCATCACCCCATCGAGGGATCGAACAGGTTTGCGATGCTGGACTAGCATGAGGATTCGCGAGGGTGGCGTTACAACGGCTCTACCAGGCCTCGGTACCCTCTGACCGGCGACCGACGCCGACCCCTTACCCACCAGGGGCGCAATTGAAATTCAGCGAGGAGCGAACTGCGTGACCGCCGAGACGTCCGTTCCGTCCACTGCGCTGCTGAGCGGGGCAGACCGCGACGGCTCCAACTACACCGCTCGGCATCTGCTCGTACTCGAAGGCCTCGAAGCGGTCCGCAAGCGGCCCGGCATGTACATCGGGTCCACGGACAGCCGCGGCCTGATGCACTGCCTCTGGGAAATCATCGACAACTCGGTCGACGAGGCCCTGGGCGGCTACTGCGACCACATCGAAGTGATCCTTCACGATGACGCCTCCGTCGAGGTCCGTGACAACGGCCGGGGCATCCCGGTCGACGTCGAGCCCAAGACCGGGCTCTCGGGCGTCGAGGTCGTCATGACCAAACTGCACGCCGGCGGAAAGTTCGGCGGCGGCTCCTACGCCGCGTCCGGTGGCCTCCACGGTGTGGGCGCCTCCGTGGTGAACGCGCTCTCGGCCCGCCTCGACGTCGAGGTCGACCGCAACAGCGCGACGCATGCGATCAGCTTCCGCCGCGGCACGCCGGGCATGTTCACCGAGCAGGGCCCCGACGCCCCCTTTGACCCGTCGAGCGGGCTGCTCAAGGGCAAGCGGGTGCCGAAGAACCGCACCGGCACGCGCATCCGCTACTGGGCCGATCGGCAGATCTTCCTGAAGGACGCGAAGCTCTCCCTGGAGAATCTCCATCAGCGTGCCCGTCAGACGGCGTTTTTGGTGCCGGGGCTCACGATCGTGGTGCGGGACGAGCGTGGTCTGGACGGTGAGGGCAAGACCGAGGAGACGTTCCGGTTCGACGGCGGGATCAGCGAGTTCTGCGAGTACCTGGCGCAGGACAAGGCCGTCAACGACGTGCTGCGCCTGTCCGGCTCGGGCACGTTCAAGGAGACCGTGCCGGTCCTCGACGACCGGGGTCACATGACGCCGACCGAGGTCACCCGAGAGCTGGGCGTGGACATCGCGCTGCGCTGGGGCACCGGGTACGAGACCAACCTCAAGTCGTTCGTGAACATCATCGCCACCCCCAAGGGCGGCACCCACGTGTCGGGCTTCGAGCGTTCGGTGACCAAGACCGTCAACGAGGTACTGCGCTCGGCGAAGCTGCTGCGGGTGGCCGAGGACGACGTGGTCAAGGACGACGCGCTGGAGGGGCTGACCGCGGTGGTCACGGTCCGTCTTGCGGAGCCGCAGTTCGAGGGCCAGACCAAGGAGGTGCTGGGGACGTCCGCGGCCAACCGGATCGTCGCCGGTGTTGTCGCCAGGGAGCTCAAGGCCTTTTTGACGTCCACCAAGCGGGACGACAAGCAGCAGGCCCGCGCCGTGATGGAGAAGATCGTCGCGGCCGCCCGCACCCGTATCGCGGCGCGTCAGCACAAGGAGGCGCAGCGGCGTAAGACGGCGCTGGAGTCCTCGTCGCTGCCGGCCAAGCTGGCCGACTGCCGCAGCGACGACGTCGAGCGCAGCGAGTTGTTCATCGTGGAGGGGGACTCCGCGCTGGGCACGGCCAAGCTCGCGCGCAATTCGGAGTTCCAGGCGTTGCTGCCGATCCGCGGAAAGATCCTCAACGTTCAGAAGGCGTCGGTCTCCGACATGCTGAAGAACGCCGAGTGCGGCGCGATCATCCAGGTCATAGGGGCGGGCTCGGGGCGGACCTTCGACATCGATGCGGCCCGCTACGGAAAGATCGTGCTGCTGGTGGACGCCGATGTCGACGGCGCGCACATCCGCATTCTGCTGCTGACCCTGTTCCAGCGCTACATGCGGCCGATGGTGGAGGCTGGCCGGGTCTTCGCCGCGGTTCCGCCGCTGCACCGGATCGAGCTGGTCCAGCCCAAGAAGGGCCAGGACAAGTACGTGTACACGTACTCAGACAACGAACTGCGCACCACGCTGCTGGAGTTCCAGCGCAAGGGGGTGCGCTACAAGGATGCCATCCAGCGTTACAAGGGCCTCGGTGAGATGGATGCCGATCAGCTCGCGGAGACCACGATGGATCCGCGTCACCGCACTCTGCGGCGGATCAACATCGGTGATCTGGAGGCTTCCGAGCAGGTCTTCGACCTGTTGATGGGCAACGAGGTCGCGCCGCGCAAGGAGTTCATCACGAGCTCCGCGGCCACCTTGGACCGGTCGCGCATCGACGCCTGATCCAGCATCGCCGAACGCCGGTCCGCGGACTTCCACGGACCGGCGTTCGGCGTCTCCACCCACGGGTGGAGAGGGAACCTCCACCTGGGGTCCACCCCTGCGCCGATGTGTCCGACCAGGCCTTTTCCGTACCTTCGAAGACGTCAAGGCAGTTCGATCCCGTCGTCCGGAGGCCCCGATGTCCGCGCTTTTCAACGTGCTGATCGCAGTCGCGGTGGCGGCACTCGTTCTGTTCCGCCAGTTCAAGCCGCAGCAGCTCACGGGCTCGCGCTGGTGGGTCATTCCCGCCGTGCTCGGGTTCCTCGCGGTGAAGGACGGCGGACTGATCGACCCGCACCACCACACCGCGTCCATCACCCTGCTCGGCGCGGAAGTCGTGACCGGTGTACTCATGGGCCTCGGCTGGGCCTGGACCACGAGGATATGGACCGAGTCCGACGGCACGGTGTGGAGCCGGGGCACCAAGGCCACCGCCGGGGTCTGGGTCGCGGGCATCGCCCTTCGCCTGGGGCTCGCCGGCCTCGGCGCGGCGATCGGCATCCACATGGGCACCGGCGCCATCCTGGTCGCCCTCGCCGCATCCCTCCTCGTCCGCGGCGGCGTCCTGATGTGGCGGGCCCAGCCGGCCCTTGCGTCGTACGGTGTTGCTGCCGAAGGCGCTGCCCCGCAGGTGTGGAAGGACCGCGTGTGAACCAGGAGGCCTGGCTCAGCTGGCCCTCGCGTGAGGCCCTCTCGCGCGCGGACCTGACCCCTGCCAGACGCAATCTCGCCCGGTCCATCAGGGCGGTGGTGTTCGGAGCGCTGCTGTGGTCCACCTTCGCCGGCAGGACGGGCGCCGGGGGCTGGACCGTGGCGGCGGGCGTGGCCGTCGTGGTGGGCTGCGCCCTGCTGGCCCGCACCTTCTTCCGTCTCACCTACGCGCACCGGCTCTGGCCGTCGCTGCTCAGCCTCCTGCTGGTGATGGGCGCGGCCGCCGGCGCCAAGGCGACGGGGTGGGGCGTGCTCGCGCTGATCTTGTGGTGCGGTTGCGCGGTGACGGCGCTCGAACGGCTTCCGCTGGCGGCCGCGGTGCCATGCACGGTCGCGGCCCTCGGCGCGTACGCGCTGGTCAACCACGACAATTGGCTGACCACGGTGGTGACCACAGCAGGGCTCGGGCTCGCCGGATATGTGCTGCGGCTCGACGCCGAGGCACGCGGCACCGCCTTGCGCCTCCTCGCCCAGGAGAGGGCCGCGCGGGCCGCCGAGGCGCAGTCGGCGGCGCTGGGAGAGCGGGCCAGGATCGCCCGCGAGATCCATGACGTGCTGGCCCACAGCCTCTCGGCACAACTGGTGCACCTGGAAGCGGCCAGGCTGCTGATCGAGAGGGAGCCGGCCGGGGAGTTCCGCGACCGCATCCTGGAACGGGTCGTGGCCGCCCGGGGCATGGCGAGGGACGGGCTCGCCGAGACCCGCCAGGCGCTCTCCGCGCTGCGCGGCGAGATGACACCGGTCGAGGACTTCCTGCACACCCTGGTCGAGGGGCCGGGCGGCGGGAGCGGGGCTGCCTGTGCCGCCCGGGTCCAGGTGGAGGGAGAGCGCCGGGCGCTGCCGGCGGAGGCCTCGCAGACCGTGCGACGGGTGGCGCAGGAGGCGCTGACCAATGTGCGCAAACACGCGCCGGGCGCGGCCGTGGCGGTACGGCTTGAGTACCTGCCCCATGAAGTGGCCTTGGAAGTACGGGACTCGGGCGGCCGGGGCTCCGCCGAGGAACTCGCTGTCAGTGGCTCCGGATACGGTCTGATGGGGATGAGGGAGCGCGCCGAACTGCTCGGCGGCACCCTGGAGGCCGGGCCGGACGAGGAGGGCTTCGTGGTGAGACTGAGGGTGCCCGCATGACGGGGAACACAAGCGGAGCACAGGGGAACATCAGGGTGGTCGTCGCCGACGACCAGTCCGTGGTGCGCGAAGGAATCGTGATGCTGCTCGGGCTGCTGCCGGGCGTCGACGTCGTCGGGTCCGCGCGCGACGGTGAGGAGGCCGTCGCCCGCACTGCCGAACTGGCTCCGGACATCGTGCTGATGGACCTGAGGATGCCGCGGTGCGACGGTGTTGAGGCCACCCGCCGCATCCGCGCCGATCACCCCGGCACCGAGGTGGTGGTCCTGACGACCTACGCCGACGACGACTCGCTCTTCGCAGCTCTGCGAGCCGGAGCCCGGGGCTACCTCACCAAGGACGCCGGGGGCGAAGAGATCATCAAGGCGATACAGGACGTGCTGGCCGGGCAGGCGGGCCTTGCCCCCTCCGTGCAGCGGCGCCTTCTGGAGCGGGTCACCGCGCCGCCCTCCGTCGTCGCACCGGCCGAGCCGCCCGACGGGCTCACCTCGCGCGAGAGCGAGGTGCTCGCTCTGGTCGCGGAGGGGATGTCCAACCCCGAGATCTCCCGGGCCCTGCACATCTCCACCGCCACCGTGAAAACCCACATCAACAACATCTTCGGCAAGACCGGGGTACGCGACCGGGCCCAGGCCATGCGCTATGCCTATCGCCACGGGCTGGCTCAGCCACCGGGAAGCTCCATCACCTAATGGGGTGAAGCGCGGGCGTAGGGGAGTCCGCTGCCAGTTCCTCCTGCCCATCCTTGGGCACGCGGCCGAACGGGGCCGTGGGCAAGGAGAACTGTTCGGTGGAGAAGCAGGAAGGGTGTGATCCCGCGGCGGCGCGGATCCACGACCCCTGGTATGACGCCCTCGCCTCCGGGTGGGGCGAGGCGGACGGGGAGACGGCGCCCGCCGCCTTTCCCGTTCAGCATTCCGCCGACGAGGAGGACAGACCTCTCAGCGCGGCCGAGATCTATCTCCAAGTGCACCGCAGTGCCGCCTTCCAGGAGGTGCGCCGCCGCTACCGCAGCTTCGTCGTCCCGGCCGCTCTCGCCTTCTTCGCCTGGTACCTCGCCTATGTGATCACCGCGGTCACCGCCCCAGGCCTCATGGCCCGCCCCGTGGCCGGTGCGGTCAATGTGGCGATGGTCGCCGGACTCGCCCAGTTCCTCTCCACCTTCCTGCTGACCTGGGCCTACGCGCGCCATGCCCGGCTGCGGCGGGACCGGGCCGCACTGGAACTGCGCTGGGTCGTATTCGAGCAGAACCAACAGAACCAACAGAACCAACAAGGCCTGCAGACCCAGCCCCAGCCCCAGACCCTGCAGAGCGGGCGGGCCGCGCGGGGCCGCCGAGCCTCGCGCATCAACGGACAGAGAACGATACGGGGGACCAACAAGTGATCGTCGGCGGAGACCAACAGACTCTGGCGCTGCTGCTGTTCAGCGCGTTCGTGGCGGCGACACTCGCCATCACCACCTGGGTGAGCCGCAACCGGCGTGGCTCGGCCGAGGAGTTCTATGCGGGCGGGCGGCTCTTCTCCCCCCTGGAGAATGGTTTTGCCATCGCGGGCGACTACATGTCGGCCGCCTCCTTCCTCGGCATCTCCGGACTGATCGCCCTCTTCGGCTACGACGGAATGCTGTACTCCGTCGGTTTCCTCGTCGCCTGGCTGGTCGTCCTGCTCCTGGTCGCCGAACTGGTCCGCAACTGCGGGAAGTTCACGCTGGCCGATGTCGTCGCCGCCCGGATGAACGAGCGGCCGGTGCGGATCGCGGCGGGAACTTCTTCGGTCACCGTTTCCGTTCTCTATCTGGTGGCACAAATGGTCGGCGCGGGCAGCCTGGTCGCCCTGCTCCTGGGCGGCACCAGCGACGCCGCGCGGAGCTGGACGGTCATCGGGGTCGGTGCCCTGATGGTGGTCTATGTGTCGCTCGGCGGGATGCGGGCCACCACCTGGATCCAGATCGTGAAGGCCGTCCTGCTCACGGCCGGAACGATCGCCCTCGTCGTCATGGTGCTGCTGCGCTTCCACGGCGACATCAACCTGCTGCTGAACACGGCGGCCGAACACAGCGGCCACGGAAAGGAGTTCCTCTCACCCGGCCTCAAGTACGGCGGGGACTGGACGGCGCGGTTCGACTTCATCAGCCTGGGGCTCGCCCTGGTCCTCGGCACGGCCGGACTGCCGCACATCCTCTCGCGCTTCTACACCGTGCCGACCGCGCGGGCCGCCCGCCGCTCGGTCATCTGGTCCATCGCTCTCATCGGCGGTTTCTACCTCATGACCATCGTGCTCGGCTTCGGCGCAGCGGCCGTGGTCGGTTCGGCCGAGGTGAAGGCGTCAAACCCCGCCGGGAACACGGCTGTTGCTCTGCTCGCCTACAACCTGGGAGGCGGTGTGGGCTCGACGGGCGGGACGGTTCTCTTCGCCGTGGTCGCCGCCATCGCCTTCGCCACGATCCTTGCCGTCGTCGCGGGCATCACCCTCGCATCCTCTGCGTCCGTGGCCCACGATCTGTACGCCTCCCTGCGGCGCCGCCATGCCAAGCAGCGCAGCGAGGTGGCGGTCGCGCGGGTCGCCGCGGTGGGGATCGGTGCGGTAGCCATCGCCCTGGGGCTGCTGGCGCGCGACCTCAACGTGGCCTTCCTGGTCGGCCTGGCCTTCGCGGTGGCCGCCTCCGCGAACCTGCCGGTGCTCCTCTACTCCCTGTTCTGGCGGAACTTCACGACGCGGGGCGCGGTGTGGTCGGTGTACGGGGGGCTCGTACCGGCGCTGTTCCTGGTGCTGGTCTCGCCCGTGGTCTCCGGTAGCCCCGACTCCCTGTTCCCCAGGGTGGACTTCCAGTTCTTCCCGCTGCAGAACCCGGGCCTCGTCTCCATCCCGCTGGGCTTTCTCGCGGGCTGGCTCGGCACGGTGACCTCGCACGAAGCCCCCGACGAGGCCAAGCACGCGGAGACGGAGGTGCGGGCACTGACGGGCGCGGGAGCGGTATAGCGGCCCGGCCCGGCCCAGTCCCCAGCCCCAGCTCAACCCGGCCCAGCCTCAGTCCTCACTTCCCAGCCCGCCGACCATCTGGGTTCACACTGCCCACGCGTACCGGTGTTCCGGTCGGCCCGTCTCGCCGTAGCGCAGGGTCAGGCGGAGGCGGCCGGACTGTTCGAGGAGGCGTAGATAGCGCTGGGCCGTGGAGCGGCTCAGACCCGTACGGTCAGCGACCTCATGCGCCGAGAGGGGGTGGTCCGCCTCGTGCAGCACATCGCGGATCAGCTCCGCCGTCGGCACCGAGTGGCGGCTGGGCAACTCGGTACGCAGCGCCGCGAAGATCCGGTCGACCTGGTCCTGGTTCTGGCCGGCGGATTCCTCACCGGCCGCTCCGGCGGCCCGGTCCACCGTGCGGCGCAGCGTCGCGTACGAGTCGAGCTTGGCCCGCAGCCCGGCGAAGGTGAAGGGCTTGACCAGGTAGTGCAGGGCGCCATGGCGCATCGCGGCCTGGACGGTGGCGACATCGCTCGCCGACGTCACCATGATCACATCGGTGTGGTGGCCGAGCTGACGCATCCGGCGGACCAGGCACAGCCCGGTCTCGTCGGGCAGGAAGTGGTCGAGCAGGACGAGATCGATCCGGTGGCGTTCCAGTGTGGCCAGCGCCTGGGCAGCGCTGTGCGCACGCGCCGCGACCCGGAAGCCGGGAACCTTCCCGACGTATGCCGCGTTGATCTCGGCGACACGGAAGTCGTCGTCCACGACCAGGACGTCAATCAAGGCGCTTCCTTCAAGGTGCTTCCTTCCCGCTGAACCTCCGCAGTTGTATCGCGCGCAAAACGAGCACAACAGGGGTTTGCGCGCAGAAGTGCGTCTTGAGCCCACAAGGCTGACGCCATGGCGCGGGTCACATCTACGGTCCCGCTCCATGGATACAGACACCATCGCAGCCATCGAGCTGAGGGGCGCCGGTAAGGCGTTCCGTACGCCGTCGGGGGCGTTGCACACCGCAGTACGAGACCTCGATCTGACCGTAGGGCAGGGCGAGTTCGTGGCCGTGGTCGGCCCCACGGGCTGCGGGAAATCGACCACCCTGACCCTGGTCAGCGGCCTGGAGGAGCCCACCGAGGGCGAGGTCCTGGTGGCCGGGGAGCCTGTCGACGGTATCGGCGACAAGGTCGGTTTCGTCTTTCAGCAGGATGCCGTCTTTCCTTGGCGCACGGTGCTCTCCAACGTCATGGCCGGCCCGCGCTTTCGCGGCGTACCGAAGGCCGAGGCGAAGGAGCAGGCCCGTGCATGGCTGGCCCGGGTGGGCCTGGCGGCCTTCGAGGACCGCTATCCGCACCAGCTCTCGGGCGGGCAGCGCAAGCGCGTCGCGCTGGCCGCCACCTTCGTCAACGACCCCCGGATCCTGCTGATGGACGAGCCGTTCTCGGCTCTCGACGTGCAGACCAGGGCCCTGATGTCGGACGAACTCCTCGACCTGTGGTCCGGTACCGGAGCCTCCGTCGTGTTCGTCACCCACGACCTGGAGGAGTCCATCGCCCTGGCCGACCGGGTCGTCGTGATGACGGCGGGGCCCGCCACCGTGAAGCGGATCTTCGACATCGATCTGCCGCGCCCCCGCAAGGTCGAATCGGTGCGCCTGGAGCCCCGGTTCATCGAGATCTACCGGGAGATCTGGGAAACCCTCGGCGAAGAGGTCCGCATCACCCGGGAGCGGGGTGCCGCCGATGTCGCCTGACACGATCGCCGTGCCGTCGCTCAAGCCCGGCCTGCGGACCCAGGCCCGCGCGCGGGCCGCCCGCAACCGCCGGTTTCTCGTCCACGGCACCCGGGTCCTGCTCCTGGCCCTGGTCGTCGGACTCTGGGAGATCCTGGCCCGCGCCCAGGTCATCGACCCGTTCAACTTCTCGATGCCTTCCGCGATTTGGGACCAGATCCGGGAGTGGGCCGTGCACGGCACCGCGCAGGGATCGCTCTGGGAACAGATCTGGTACACGCTCTACGAGGCGCTGCTCGGCTGGGTCGTGGGCGTGGCCGCGGGTGTGGTCCTCGGCATCACACTGGGCCGGATCCGTTTCCTCGCCGATGTCCTCGGCCCGTACATCAAGGTCCTCAACGCCATCCCGCGCATCGTCCTCGCGCCGATCTTCCTGATCTGGTTCGGACTCGGCCCGGCCTCGAAGGTCGCCTCTGCCGTCGTCCTGGTCTTCTTCCCGGTCTTCTTCAACGCCTTCCAGGGCGCGCGCGAGGTCGATCGCAACCTGGTGAACAACGCCCGCATCCTGGGCGCGAGCAACCGGCGGGTCACCCTCCAGGTGGTCATCCCCTCCGCCACCTCGTGGATCTTCACCAGTCTCCACGTCAGCTTCGGCTTCGCGCTGATCGGAGCCATCGTCGGCGAGTACATCGGCGCGACCAAGGGCCTGGGCCTGCTGGTCGCCGCCTCGCAGGGCACCTTCAACGCCGCCGGGGTGTATGCCGCGATGGCCATCCTCGCGGTCGTCGCCCTGCTCACCGAGGGACTGCTCACCTTCGCCGAACGACGGCTGTTCCGCTGGCGCCCCGCCGAGCCCGGCTCCGAGCGCTGACGAGCCCGAGCGCCTTCGAGCCCGAGCGCCGACGAGCCCGTGCGTTGCCGAACCCGAGCGCCGACGAGCCCGTGCGTTGCCGAGCCCGAGCGCCGACGAGCCCGTGCGTTGCCGAACCCGGGGGCTGACGAGCCCGAGCGCCGCTGACGAAGCCGGGCGCTGACGAACCCGAGCGTTGCCCAACCCGTGCGTCGGCGGCCCCGAGCACGGACGGGCCGGGCGCTGCGCGGCCCGAGCGCTGACGGCGCCGCGCGCCCCATCCCCGTACCAGACCATTGATCACAGGGACGTGATGATCATGCGCAGCAACCACAACTCCCGTATATCACAGACCAGTTACCGTCACCTCACCACGCGCAGCCTCCGCGGTGCGCCGTCGGCCTTCTTCGCGGGCGGGCTTTGTGTCGCCCTGCTCATGACGCTCTCCGCGTGCGGCGGCGGCTCCGCCGGGGACGCCAAGAGCGCGTCCGGGCAGGCCAAGGTCAAGGTGATGGTCGGCGGCCTCGACAAGGTGATCTACCTGCCCGCGATGCTGACCCAGCAGCTCGGCTACTTCAAGGCCGAGGGCCTGGACGTGGAGTTGCTCACCGAGCCCGCCGGGGTGCAGGCCGAGACCGCGCTGATCTCCGGCGATGTCCAGGGTGCCGTCGGCTTCTACGACCACACGCTCGATCTCCAGGTCAAGGGCAAGAAGGTGGAGTCGGTGGTGCAGTTCTCGCACGCGCCCGGCGAGGTGGAGATCGTCTCCAACCAGGCCGCGGGCAGCATCGGTTCGCCCAAGGACTTCAAGGGCAAGAAGCTGGGGGTCACCGGGCTCGGCTCCTCGACGGACTTCCTCACCAAGTACCTCGCGGTGCGGGACGGTGTGAAGACGAGTGAGTTCACTCCGGTCGCGGTGGGCGCGGGGCAGACGTTCATCGCCGCGCTGAAGCAGGGGTCCATCCAGGGCGGCATGACCACCGACCCGACGGTCGCCGGAATCCTGGACCAGAAGCTCGGCAAGGTCCTGATCGACATGCGGACGCCCGAGGGCTCGCAGCAGGCGCTCGGCGGCCCCTACCCCTCCTCCAGCCTCTACATGAACACGGACTGGGTGAAGAGCCACCAGCAGACGGTGCAGAAACTGGTCAACGCCTTCGTGAAGACGCTGAAGTGGATGTCCACGCACGGCGCGGACGAGATCGCGGCGAAGATGCCCGCGGACTACGCGAAGGGCGGCAAGGCGCTGTACACGCAGTCGATCAAGAGCACGCTGCCGATGTTCACCAAGGATGGCGTCATGCCGGAAAACGGCCCCGAAACGGTCGAGAAGGTACTTAAGGCGTTCAATCCGAACCTCAAGTCAGCCAAGGTCGATCTGTCCCAGACCTACACGACGGAGTTCGTGAAGAAGGCCTCTTAGCCCCGCACCCCGTCGCCCCGAACTCCGAACCCGGAATCCTCTCGCCCCGAGCCTCTAGCCCAACGCCCCGTAGCTGCACCCCGTCCGGGGGCCGTGGCCCTCACGGCGAGGTGGTCCACGCGTAGCGGTGCTCGGGGCGGCCGGTCTCTCCGTAGCGGAGGCCGAGCCGCACCCGACCCGCCCGTTCGAGCAGTTTCAGATACCGCTGGGCCGTCTGACGGCTCACCCCGGCCCGCTCCGCGATCTCCTGCGCCGAGAGCGGGCCTTCGGCCGCCTTCAGCACCTTGCGCAGCAGGTCGGCGGTGGTGGGGGAGTGGCCCTTGGGGAGGTCGGACTCGGTCGGCACCGACAGCGCGCCGAAGATCCGGTCCACCTCCGCCTGTTCGGCCTCCCCGCCGCCGTCCAGGGTGCGGCGCAGTGCGGCGTACGCCTCAAGTTTGGTGCGCAGCCCAACGAAGGTGAACGGTTTCACCAGGTACTGGAGCGCTCCCTGACGCATCGCCGCCTGGACGGTGGCCACATCCCGCGCCGCGGTCACCATGATCACGTCGGTGTGGTGGCCGAGTCTGCGCAGTTCCCGTACGAACGCGAGCCCGTTCTCGTCCGGCAGATAGTGGTCGAGCAGTACAAGGTCCACCGGCTGCTCGGCGACCCGCGCGAGCGCTTCGGCGGCCGAATGCGCCTGGGCCACCACCCGGAATCCGGGAACTTTCCGGGTGTACGCCGCATTGATGTCGGCGACCCGCGAATCGTCGTCCACGACGAGTACGTCGATCATCGTGTCCCCTCCGCTGCGGTCTCCTGAGCGTGCGCGTCGCTCACATCGGGTTCGTGATCTGGTGCTTCGTTCATGCCGGGTTGGGGAGGCGGCGCGTCGCTCACGCTTGGTTCGCGACCAGGTGCGTCGCGCACGCCCGGTTCACGACCTCGTGCCTCGTTCATGCCCGGTTCGTGAGTCGGCGCTGCACTCACGCCCGGGTCGTGACCCGGTGCTGCGTTCATGCCCGGTTCGCGACCCGGCCCCTCCCGCACGCCAGCCTCTTGAGCCGGGGGCACGTCCACGCCCGGCAGTTCGGCCAGTGCCTCGCTCAGCGCGTCCGGCAGGATCACCGTGAACTCGGCGCCGCCGCCCGGCCCCGCGTCGACCGTCGCGCAGCCGCCCATCCGTTCCGCGAACCGGCGGACCAGTGCGAGGCCGAGGCCCCGCTTGCCGTGCGCGGGCGCCTCCTTGGTCGACCAGCCCTCGGTGAAGACCAACTCGCGCTGCTCCATGGGGATTCCGGGTCCGGTGTCGCGGACGCGCAGGACGACCGTGCGGCCCTCGGCGCGGAGTTCCACCTCGACCGCGGCACCAGGCGAGCCGGCCGTCGCGTCCAGCGCGTTGTCGACCAGGTTGCCGGCGACCGTGACCAGGCCGCGCGGATCGACGAGCCGGTCCGGCAGCAGCGTGGCGGGGGACAGGCTGAGCGCGACCGCGCGCTCGGCGGCGACCGTCGCCTTGCCGACCAGGACCGCCGCGAGCAGCGGGTCCCTGACCTTCTCGGTGACCTGTTCCGCGGTGGTCCGGTGCACTCCGACGACCTCGGTGATGAACTCGGCGGCCTCCTCGTGCAGCTCAAGTTCGAGCAGACCGAGCAAGGTGTGCAGCCGGTTGGCGTGCTCGTGGTCCTGGGCGCGCAGGGCGTCGATCAGGCCGCGCGTCGAGTCCAGCTCGCGGCCCAGGCGCTCCAGTTCCGTGCGGTCGCGGAGCGTGGCGACGGCGCCCCCGTCATCGGTGGGCATCCGGTTGGCGACCAGAACGCGGTGGCCGCGTACGGTCAGGAGGTCGGTGCCTTCGACCCGGCCGGCCAGCACATCGGTCGTACGCCCCGCCCCGAGCACCTCGTCAAGCGCCCGGCCCCGGGCCTCGGGCCCGACGCCGAGCAGTCGCTGCGCCTCGTCGTTGAGCAGCCGGACACGGCCGCTCCGGTCGAGCGCGACCACACCCTCACGGATGGAGTGCAGCATGGCCTCGCGCTCCGCGAGCAGCCCCGAGATATCGGAGAAAGCCAGGTCACGGGTCTGCTTCTGGATGCGCCGGGCGATGATGTAGGCGGCGAGCGCGCCCACCGCGAGGGCGCCGCCGGCGTAGGCGAGCAGGCCGGGGATGGCGTTCAGGAGCCGGGCCCGCACACTGTCGTACTCGATGCCCACCGACACCGCGCCGACGATCGTGCCGTTCGCTTCCCGCAGCGGCACCTTGCCCCGGGCCGAGCGCCCGAGCGTGCCGCTGTCGATCTCCATGACGTCGCGGCCCGCCAGGACGTCGTCCGGGTCGGTGGAGACGACCCGGCCGACCTTCCCGGGATCGGGGTGCGACCAGCGCACCCCCCGGGTGTCCATGATCACCACGTACTCGGCGCCCGTCGCCCGCCTGATCCGCTCGGCCTCCACCTGTACGGGTCCGCCGACGCCCGGCCGGGAGGCCACCAGGTCGTCGGCGATGGACGGCTGGGCGGCGGTCGCCGCCGCGATGGCGAGCGCGCGCCGCATCGCCTGGTCGTCCAGCTGGGCGCTGAGCGGGGCGAGGAAGAGCCCGGTGGCAAGGACGGCGACCCCGGCGGCGATGGCCAGCTGCATGAGCAGCACCTGGGAGAAGACGCGCTGCGGCCAGCCGAACCGCAGGCGTCGCGGGGCGGCGGCTGTCGGTGGGGCGGTCATGTCCAGGCACGTTAGACGGCCGTGGCAGCTTCCCGAAATCCCCTCCTGGTCACAGTGCGGTCTCCGTGAACAGCCCATCGACCAGGCGAAGGCTCGCCCGGAGCCGCCCGGGGCCGCCCGGAGCCGCCCGGAGCCGCCCGGGGCCGCCCGGGGCCGCCCGGGTCTGCCAGTTCACCGAGAGCTCGCATACCCACGCCTACGTCGCGGCCAAGGTGGTCGACGGGGCCTGACCGGCTACCGCGCGAGCCCCGCCACCGCCTTCCCGCGGTCGCTCACCGCGGACCTCGGCTTCCCCACCGCGGACCTCGGTTTCCGCGGAGGCCGCCAAGCGCGGCGGAGGCCGTCAACCGCCGTGTTCTGAAACGCGCGCACATGCGCTCCGCACGGCTCGACGATTCTGGAGCGGACAGGGATCGGCGGGGCTTCGCCGCCTATCAGGTGCCTTCCGCCGGGGTGGCACTCAGTGCCATAGTGCGGAGATGGATCACTCGCATCAGTTGGGCACGGCACAGGCGTGGGCGGCATTGGACGGCGATCCCGGACTTCTGCGCCATATCGTCTTCGAGGGCGCCGGGGCGCTGCCCTCGCGCCTGCCCGTCATGGATCTGGCACGCTCCACGGTGGCGGTCTGCGCGCTCGCCGCCGCCGAGCTCACCGCCGCCCGCACCGGCCGCGAGGTGCCCGCCGTGCGCGTGCACGACGGCGCGGTGACCACCGCGTTCCTCAGCGATCGCCTGGTCCGCGTGGACGGCGTGGCGCCGACGACCTTCGCGCCGCTCTCACGCTTCTGGCGCGCCGCCGACGGCTGGGTCCGTACCCACGCCAACTATCCCCACCACCGCGCGCGATTGCTGTCGGCCCTCGGTCTGCCCGCCGACGCGGAGGTGCCCGCGGTGGCGGACGCGATCGGCTCCCGCCCGGCACAAGACGTCGAGTCGACGGTCTACGCGGCGGGCGGCCTCGCCGTGGCACTGCGCAGTCCGAAGGAGTGGGCCGCCCACGAGCAGGGTGCGCTGGCCGCGACTCTGCCCCTGTTGACGACGGAGCGCATCGGCAGTCGACCGCCCCGCGTGCCGCGCGGGCTGGACGGAGATCCGCTGCTGCCCGCCGCGGGACTGAGGGTGCTCGACCTCACCCGGGTCCTCGCGGGCCCCGTCGCCACCCGCACGCTCGCGCTCCTTGGCGCCGACGTCCTGCGGATCGACGCGCCGCAGCTGCCCGAGAGCCAGGAGGCCCACAACGACACGGGCATGGGGAAGCGTTCGACCAGGCTCGACCTCGGCGACCGCGCCGACCGCCGCACCTTCGACGAACTGCTCGACACCGCCGACGTCGTGGTCACCGGCTACCGGCCCGGAGCCCTGGAGCACCACGGCCTCACCCCCGAGGCGCTGGCCGAGCGCCGGCCGGAGCTGGTGATCGCCCAGCTGTCGGCGTGGGGACGGTACGGGCCGTGGCACGAGCGCCGCGGTTTCGACAGCCTGGTCCAGGTCGCCACCGGGATCGCCGCCCTGGAGGGCACTCCCGACGCTCCGGGCGCCCTGCCCGCGCAGGCCCTCGACCACGGCACCGGCTATCTGCTGGCCGCCGCGGTCCTGCGCGCGCTGACCGGACAGCGCGACTCCGGTGGCGCCCGGCTGATCCGGCTGGCGCTGACGCAGACCGCCGCCTGGCTCACGGACGGCCTCACGGCACCGGCGGCCGCCCGCGCCGACGCGCCGTACGAGCAGGAGCGGTGGCTGACGGAGACGGACAGCGCCATGGGCAGGCTGCGGCACGCCCTGCCGCCGGTCTCCTACGCCGGTGGCCCGCTCAACTGGCCGCGTCCGCCCGGTCTTTGGGGTACGGACGCCGCGCGTTGGGTCACGGCCTGACGGGTACGGACGCCGCGCGTTGGGTCACGGCCTGACGGGGGTGGGCCTTGGCTGGCGGTTGGTGGGTCGATCGGGGCGGCCGCCGGGCCGGGGGGAGAGGGCGGAAACGCCCGCTACGGCTGGACCTTGGCGCTCGGCGAGCACTCCTGCTGCTTCTGGCTCGGTATGGCGCCGCAGATCGTCACGGTGCTCGGCGGTGCCTCGTCGGTGACCGCGAGCATCTGGGTGTAGGTGTCGCGGTCGGTCAGGATCGTGGCCTCCTGCTCAAGGCCGGTCCGGTCCTTGATCGTTACGACGTCCCCGACGGCACCGGCCTCGATGCGCCCCCACACCGCATGGCAGGAAGGGCTGTAGCGCAGCTCTATGTGCATGCCGCGCAGCCATGTGTCGTGCGCGGTGGTCGCATCCCACTGGCAGTCCATGGCCTGCGGATCGCGGCGATGACAGGTGTCCCCGGAACAGCGCACCGCGACCTTCCCGGCCGCGGGGACCGGCGCCGTCTTGCCGGCCCCGGTACTCGGCGCCTGGGCACCTGGAGTACTGCCGGATCCGCCGGGCTGGCCGGACCCGGCGCCCATGACCAGCACGGTGGCGACCGTACCCATGACCGCGCCGGAGGCGATGTAGCCCACGGCACCCAGCCTGCGCCGCCAGGGGCGACGACCGTCGGCCCGGCGCCGGGCGAGCAGCGGAGGGACCCATTCGGGAAGGCGGGGCCCGAGGCGCGCGGGCTTCACGGCACGGGGTGCCGGTTCCAGCGCCTTCGGGGCCGCGAGGACAGGCTCCGGGGACTGCGGCACGTCCACCTCATCGGCGGCGGCCGGTTCCTGTTCCTGTTCCTGGCCCGACGGCTGTGACTGGGACTGGGACTGCGGCTGTGACTGGGGCTGTGTCTGCGCCCCCGGTACGAGCAGGGCGAGCAGCGGGTGCGGGTCGGCTCCGGTGGCGGCGGCGAACTGCTCGACCGCGACCTTGGAGGGCAGTTGTTTCCCGTTCAGGAACCGCTCCCAGGAGGAGCGGCTGTAGTGGGTCTTGTCGGCCAGCTGTCCGTAGCTGAACCCGGACGCCTGCTTGATGCGGCGCAATTCCTCAAAGAGCTGTTCCTGCATGCCCACAGGTGCATCGGTCTGGTCCGACATGCTTCCCCCGTCATCACTCGCGGCGGACGGCAACTCTCCCCTGGCCGTCGCGCGGACCACAGAGTAACCGCCCCCTTGAACGTTTTCCGGGCATGCGGGGAGCCGTGTCGACAGCGGCGCGGAGACGAGAACTCCGGGCACATCGGCGTACTGCGATATCGCCGGGACTGTATGGAAATTCGGCATGAGGTCTGGTTGTCTCGCCCATACGTCATGTGCCGTTTCTCGTCCGTCACTTCCCCTATGCGGTCTTCCTTCTCGTCCTGATTCGTCGGTGAACAAGGTAGTTGGTCACCGCACCCTTCGTGCGGAATTCAGCTCGGCGGCAATGGCCCAAATGGCGGGTGTGATACGGCAGTTGAGGTCGGCGAATTCGTCGGAACTGCCTGCTGTGGGCAGCGGCCTGGTGCTGGGTTGATGCCACGTGAGGGGCTCCGACGAGGGCGGGGTATCGGTGGCAGTGCTGGTGGGACGGGGGACCGAGCGCGGCGACGCCGTCCCGGCAAGGCTTGGTTGCGCCACTTCACGGCTTTGGGAGGCGTCCCAGGGACGTCCCGGGAAACCCCATGCGACCGTGCGCCCCGGCCGCTCCGCCGAACCGATGACGCGCGGCGGATGCTCCCGGCTCCACCGCGAATGTCCCGGGACCGCTGTCAGCCGCGGCGGCACTTCGCATACCGTGCTGCCCTGCGATCCCTCCCGCACGGCAAGCGGAAGGCGCCCGGCCGCATCGGCCGCGGAACAGTCAATGGGGCTCTCGCGCACGGCTGCGATTTCCCGCTTTCCGACCGTTGACCGTAACGGAATTCAGATGCTCCGGTCCGGCCGAAGCCGGGCGCGACCGGTCCGCAATTCCATTCCGGTCGGTGCCGTGGTCGGCTGGAGAATTCGAGTCCGCGAATGCCGGTGTGTGTCTTCGCGCCTGCCGGAGCGCGGGGCGGTGTGTGGATCGCCACACTCCCGCCTCGCGTGTGGGTCGGCCGGGGGGTGCCGGGCGGAGCCATGAGCCCGGCGCCCGGCCCACGCCGTGGACCGCACCCGCGGTCTGAGAGCCTGGGAGCGAACCCCCGTCCGATCGGACCCACACTCTGAGGAAGGCCCCTGGTGAGCAGCCCGAACCCGAGCCAGCAGATCCCCGTCATCGTCCTCGCGGGCTTCCTCGGATCGGGCAAGACCACCTTGCTCAACCATCTGCTCAGAGCCGGCCGCGGCACCCGGATCGGGGCCATCGTCAACGACTTCGGCTCCATCGAGATCGACGCGATGACGGTGGCCGGGCAACTCGGCGACTCGACCGTCTCGCTCGGCAACGGCTGCCTGTGCTGCGCCGTGGACGCGAGCGAACTCGATCTCTACCTGGACCGGCTCACCCGGCCCGCCGCCCGCCTCGACGTCATCGTCATCGAGGCGAGCGGCCTCGCCGAACCCCAGGAACTCGTGAAGATGCTGCTCGCCAGCGAGAACCCGCGGATCGTGTACGGGGGCCTGGTCGAGGTGGTCGACGCGGCGGAGTATGACACCACCCGCGACAAGCACCCCGAGATCGAACGGCACTTGGCCATCGCCGACCTGGTCGTGCTCAACAAGACGGACCGGGTGGACGCAGCGGACCTGGCCCGGCTGCGCACGGCGCTCGGGGGAGCGGCCGCGGTGGTCGAGGCCGAGTACGGCAGGGTCGACCCGGAGCTGTTCTTCGACCGCAGACCCGTCACGGAACGGGTGGGCCAACTCGCCTTCGACGACCTCCTGGACGACCTGCCCGGCGACGGCGACGGCGACGGCGCCTGCGCCTGCGCGGGGGAGGGCTGTGGAGACGGAGCGTGCGCAGGGGACGGGCACGGCTGCGACTGTAGCGGCGGAGAAGGCGGAGAAGGCGGAGAAGGCGGAGAAGGCGGCAGCTGTGGGGGCGGTCACGGCCACGGGGCGTGCTGCGATGGCGGCCACGGTCAGGGGCACAGCCACCGAGTCGGCCCGGGGCGTGGGCGCGGCGGCCATCTGCATGCCGGGTACGAGTCCGTCGCGTTCACCTCGGACGTGCCGATGGACCCGCGCCGTCTGATGGCCTTCCTCGACACCCGGCCCGAGGGCCTCTACCGCATCAAGGGGTTTGTCGACTTCGGCGCCGACGACCCGCGCAACAGGTACACCGTGCACGCCGTCGGCAGGTTCCTGCGCTTCTACCCCGAGCCCTGGGGGCGCGCGCGGGAGCGCCTCACCCAGCTCGTCCTCATCGGTTCCGGCATCGACGCGCCCGCGCTGCACCGCCGACTCGCCGAGTGCGTAACGTCCGGCCCGGGGGCCACCCCGGACGAGCGCGCCATGTGGGGGGTCCTGCGCTACGTCCCCGAACCGCCGCAGGAGCACCAGGAGGACCAGGAGCACGAAGAACTCCTGGAGCGCGAAGAACTCCAGGAGCCCGAGGAACTCCACGAGCGCGAAGAACTCCTGGAGCCCGAGGAACTCCACGAGCGCGAAGAACTCCAGGAGCCCGACGGGCCCGGGGAATTCGATGAACTCCCCGGAGCCGTCCGCTAGTTGACGCCGGGCCTCGACGCTACGACGCCGGGCCCGCCACCACCGCGACCGGCGAGGCCAGCGGTGTGCCCGAGCCGTCGCGGCGCGGGTCGGGCTCGGGAAGCTGGGCCGGGGCGCCGTTGGCCTGGGCCGCGCGGGCCGGGGCCGGGCCCGCCCAGGCGAACAGCAGCTTGTCCTCACCCTTCAGGAAGCGCTGGCAGCGCACCCCACCGGTGGCGCGGCCCTTGCGCGGATACTGGTCGAACGGCGTCAGCTTCGCCGACACCGCCGTGTCGCCGAGCAGCGTGCCCTGCGAACCGGCAACCGAGAACACCGACGCGTCTCCGGCGGGGTCGACCACCGTGAACGAGATGACCTTGGCGCCGTCGGCCAGTTTGATGCCGGCCATGCCGCCCGCGGGACGGCCCTGGGGGCGCACCTGGCTCGCCTGGTAGCGCAGGAGCTGGGCGTCGTCGGTGATGAAGACCAGGTCCTCCTCGCCGGTGCGGAGCTCGGCCGCGCCCACGATCCGGTCTCCGTCCTTGAGGGTGATGACCTCCAACTCGTCCTTGTTCGCCGGATAGTCGGGCACCACCCGCTTGACGACGCCCTGTTCGGTGCCGATCGCGAGCCCCGGCGACGACTCGTCGAGCGTGGTCAGACAGACCACCGTCTCGTCCGGCTCCAGCGAGGACAGGAACTCCGAGATCGGGGCCCCGCCCGACAGGTTCGGCGCGGCCGCCGTGTCCGGAAGCTGCGGCAGATCGATCACCGCCAGCCGCAGCAGCCGTCCGGTCGACGTCACCACGCCCACGTCACCGCGCTGCGTCGCGGGCACGGCCGAGACGATGACATCGTGCTTGACGCGCTTGTCGTCCTCCCCGGTCGTGAACTCCTCGGCCCCCGCCGTGCGCGCGAGCAGACCCGTCGAGGAGAGCAGCACCCGGCACGGGTCGTCCGCGACCTCCAGGGCCACTGCGGCCACCGGGGCACCCGCCGATTCGAGCAGCACCGTGCGCCGGTCGGTGCTGAACTTCTTGGCCACCGAGGCCAGTTCGGCCGACACCAGCTTGCGCAGCTCGCTGTCCGAGTCCAGGATCCCGGTCAGCTCGTCGATCTCGCCGGTCAGCCGGTCGCGCTCGCTCTCCAGCTCGATCCGGTCGAACTTGGTGAGTCGGCGCAGCGGGGTGTCCAGGATGTACTGCGTCTGGATCTCGCTCAGCGAGAAGCGCTCGATGAGGCGCTCCTTCGCCTGCGCCGAGTTGTCACTCGACCGGATGATCCTGATGACCTCGTCGATGTCGACCAGCGCGACGAGCAGGCCCTCCACCAGGTGCAGCCGGTCGCGGCGCTTGGTGCGGCGGAACTCGCTGCGGCGGCGTACGACGTCGAAGCGGTGGTCGAGGTAGACCTCCAGGAGCTCCTTGAGACCCAGGGTGAGCGGCTGCCCGTCCACCAGCGCCACGTTGTTGATGCCGAAGGACTCCTCCATCGGCGTCAGCTTGTAGAGCTGCTCAAGGACGGCCTCGGGAACGAAGCCGTTCTTGATCTCGATGACCAGACGCAGGCCGTGCGCGCGGTCGGTGAGGTCCTTCACATCGGCGATGCCCTGGAGCTTCTTCGAGCCGACCAGGTCCTTGATCTTGGAGATCACCTTCTCCGGGCCGACGGTGAAGGGCAGTTCGGTCACGACCAGGCCCTTGCGGCGGGCCGTCACGTTCTCCACCGACGCCGTGGCGCGGATCTTGAAGGTGCCGCGGCCCGACTCGTAGGCGTCCTTGATGCCGCCCAGGCCCACGATCCGTCCGCCGGTCGGCAGGTCGGGACCCGGGACGAAGCGCATCAGCGCCTCCAGGTCCGCGTCGGGGTGCCTGATCAGATGGCGGGCGGCGGCGATGACCTCGCCCAGGTTGTGCGGCGGCATATTGGTCGCCATGCCGACCGCGATCCCGGACGAGCCGTTGACCAGCAGGTTCGGGTAAGCGGCCGGTAGGGCGACCGGCTCCCGCTCCTGGCCGTCGTAGTTCGAGGTGAAGTCGACCGTGTCCTCGTCGATCGACTCCGTCATCAGCGAGGTGGCGTCGGCCATCTTGCACTCGGTGTACCGCATCGCGGCCGGCGGGTCGTCGTTGCCGAGCGAGCCGAAGTTGCCGTGGCCGTTGACCAGCGGCAGCCGCATGGAGAACGGCTGCGCCATGCGCACCAGCGCGTCGTAGATCGACGCGTCGCCGTGCGGGTGCAGCTTGCCCATCACCTCGCCGACGACGCGGGCGCACTTGACGTGGCCGCGGTCGGGGCGCAGGCCCATCTCGTTCATCTGGTAGACGATGCGGCGCTGGACGGGCTTCATTCCGTCGCGGGCGTCCGGCAGGGCCCGCGAGTAGATCACGGAGTACGCGTACTCAAGGAAGGAGCCCTGCATCTCGTCGACGACGTCGATGTCGAGGATCCGCTCCTCGAAGTCGTCGGGCGGCGGCGGGGTCTTCGTGCTGCGGCGGGCCATCGCGGCTGCTGCTCCTTCACGTACCGGATCGGGGCTATTGCCGACCATTGTGGACCGTCCCACTGACAACGCCGACCGCGACCCGGGAACTTCGCCAGGTGCCCGCGCGCTTGCATACAGTGGCAGGACTTCTCAAACCAGGAGTTCCCCGCCAGTACTCCGCATCGCAGTACTGCACATCGCGAACGAAGGGACGTACATGCCCATGGGTCACACGGCCACAGCGCAGGCCGCCTCCGGCGGTCTGACAGCCACTGAGCACCGGCTGGCCAACGGCCTGCGCGTGGTGCTCTCCGAGGACCACCTGACCCCGGTCGCCGCGGTGTGCCTCTGGTACGACGTCGGCTCGCGCCACGAGGTCAAGGGCCGCACCGGCCTCGCCCACCTCTTCGAGCACCTCATGTTCCAGGGCTCCCACCAGGTGCACGGCAACGGCCACTTCGAGCTGGTGCAGGGGGCCGGCGGTTCGCTGAACGGCACCACCAGCTTCGAGCGCACCAACTACTTCGAGACCATGCCCGCCCACCAGGTGGAGCTCGCGCTCTGGCTGGAGGCCGACCGCATGGGCTCCCTCCTCGCCGCCCTCGACGAGGAGTCGATGGAGAACCAGCGCGACGTCGTCAAGAACGAGCGCCGCCAGCGCTACGACAACGTGCCCTACGGCACCGCCTTCGAGAAGCTGACCGCGCTCGCCTACCCCGAGGGCCACCCCTACCACCACACCCCGATCGGCTCCATGGCCGACCTGGACGCGGCGACCCTCGAAGACGCCCGCGACTTCTTCCGGACGTACTACGCGCCCAACAACGCGGTCCTCGCGGTGGTCGGCGACATCGACCCCGAGCAGACGCTGGCCTGGGTGGAGAAGTACTTCGGCTCCATCCCCACCCACGACGGCAAGCAACCGCCGCGCGACGGAGTGCTGCCCGACACCATCGGCGGGCAGCTGCGCGAGGTCGTCAAGGAGGACGTCCCGGCCCGCGCGCTGATGGCCGCCTACCGGCTGCCGCACGACGGCACCCGCGAGGCCGACGCCGCCGACCTGGCGCTGACCGTCCTCGGCGGCGGCGAGTCCTCCCGGCTGCACAACCGCCTGGTCCGCCGCGACCAGACCGCGGTCGCCGCCGGATTCGGGCTGCTGCGCCTGGCCGGCGCCCCCTCGCTCGGCTGGCTCGACGTCAAGACCTCCGGCGGTGTCGAGGTCCCCGACATCGAGGCCGCGGTCGACGAGGAGCTCGCGCGGTTCGCCGCCGAGGGCCCCACCGCGGAGGAGATGGAGCGCGCCCAGGCCCAGTTGGAGCGCGAGTGGCTCGACCGGCTCGGCACGGTCGCCGGCCGCGCCGACGAACTGTGCCGGTACGCCGTGCTGTTCGGCGACCCGCAGCTCGCCCTGACCGCTGTCGACCGGGTCCTCGACATCACCGCCGAGGAGGTCAAGGCGGTCGCCGCCGCGAAACTGCGCCCCGACAACCGGGCCGTCCTGGTGTACGAGCCCATCGCCCCCGAGGCAAGCAACGAAGAGGAAGCAGAGGCGGGCCAGTGACGGACGCTGTCGTGACCATGGAGTTCCACCCGCAGCCGGCCGCCGGCACTGCCAAGCCGTGGGCCTTCCCGGCCCCCGAGCGGGGCACGCTCCCCAACGGCCTGACCGTGCTGCGCTGCCACCGCCCCGGCCAGCAGGTCGTCGCCGTGGAGATGTTCCTCGCGGCCCCCCTGGAGGCCGAGCCCGAGGGCCTCGACGGCGTTGCCACGATCATGGCGCGCGCCCTGACCGAGGGCACCGACAAGCACTCCGCCGAGGAGTTCGCCGCCGAACTGGAGCGGTGCGGCGCCACCATCGACGCGCACGCCGACCACCCCGGCGTCCGGGTCTCCCTCGAAGTGCCGGTCTCCCGGCTCCCCAAGGCGCTCTCGCTGCTCGCCGAGGCGCTGCGGGCACCCGCCTTCGCCGACTCCGAGGTCGAGCGGCTCGTCCGCAACCGCCTGGACGAGATCCCGCACGAGCAGGCCAACCCGGCCCGGCGGGCCGCCAAGCAGCTCTCCAAGGAGCTGTTCCCGGCCGCCGCGCGTATGTCGCGCCCGCGTCAGGGCACCGAGGAGACCGTCGCCGCGATCGACGCGGCGGCCGTGCGCGCCTTCTACGAGACGTACGTCCGCCCCTCGACGGCCGTCACCGTCATCGTCGGCGACCTCTCGGGCACCGACCTCGACGCGGTCCTCGCGGACACGCTGGGCGACTGGACCGGCGACCGTGCCGAGCCGCGCCCCGTCCCGCCGATCACCGCCGACGACACCGGCCGGGTCGTCATCGTGGACCGCCCCGGCGCGGTCCAGACCCAGCTGCTCATCGGCCGCATCGGACCGGACCGCCACGACCGGGTCTGGGCGGCCCAGGTGCTCGGCACGTACTGTCTGGGCGGCACCCTCACCTCCCGGCTCGACCGTGTGCTGCGCGAGGAGAAGGGCTACACCTACGGGGTGCGGGCCTTCGGCCAGGTGCTGCGCTCGGGTCCCGAAGGCGGCGCGGCGATGCTCGCCATCAGCGGCTCGGTGGACACCCCCAACACCGGTCCGGCGCTTGAGGACCTGTGGAAGGTGCTGCGCACGCTGGCCGCGGAGGGTCTGACGGACGACGAGCGCGAGGCCGCCGTGCACAACCTGGTGGGCGTCGCGCCGCTCAAGTACGAGACCGCGGCGGCCGTCGCCGGGACGCTGGCCGACCAGGTCGAGCAGTTCCTGCCGGACGACTACCAGGCGCAGCTGTACGCGATGCTGGCCGCGACCGGCACCGTGGAGGCGACGGCGGCCGTCGTCAGCGCCTTCCCGGCCGACCGGCTGGTCACCGTCCTCGTCGGTGACGCGGCCACGATCGAGGAGCCGGTACGCGCCCTCGGCATCGGTGAAGTGACCGTCGTCGCAGGCTGATTGAGGCACTCGGCAACCGAGCACACAGGAGACCCCGGAGGCGGATGCGCCTCCGGGGTCTCCTGTATCTAGGGGTTTGTCCGGTTTGTTGGGAGGTTGCCCCTCTGTCATGTGGCGTGCGCTACAAAACCCGGTGTCTGTTTGGTGATTGAAAGATGAGCCGTCTAGCGTCAGTCCCGCTGTCCGTCACCACCCGTCGCGCCCGCGGCACCGGACAGTGATCGCCGAGTCCCCGTACGGCGCGAGCCAGGGGAGCCGGGGACCCATTCAGTCCCTGGGGTGAATCGGACGCCTCCGCCCGCGGAGGGGCCCGTAGGAGACCTTCCTGCTCCGAACCCGTCAGCTAACCCGGTAGGCGAGATGGAAGGAAAGGACACCGCCACTCCATGGCGTTCACCCGTGCCACCGGGAAGCATCGCGCGCCCAGCCGTATGACGCGCCGCAGCGCGAACATCGCGGGCATCGCCACCCTCGCCACCGCCGGAGTCGTAGGCACCCTCGCCTCCCCGGCCACCGCCGCCCCGAGCGTCGCCGACACCGGCCTCACCCAGGCCATCGTCATCGGCGACTCCCTCGCCGGCCAGCTCGGCGCCCAGGCCGACGCCCAGAAGCAGGCGGCCGCGAAGGCCAAGGCGAAGGCCGAGGCCGAGGCGGCCGCCAAGCGCAAGGCCGAGGAACGGGCCACGGCGGACCGCGAGGCCAAGGAGCGCGCCGCTCGCGAGGCCGAGCGCAAGCGCCTCAACACCTTCGTCGCTCCCATAGCGAACAGCTACGTGTCCACCGGCTACAAGACCGGCGGATCCCTGTGGTCCTCCGGCGCCCATACCGGCATCGACTTCCACGCGGACAGCGGCACTTCGGTGCACGCGGTGGGTCTCGGCACCGTCGTCGAGGCCGGCTGGGGCGGTGCGTACGGCAACAACATAGTGATCAAGATGAACGACGGCTCGTACACCCAGTACGGCCACCTCTCGGTCATCCAGGTCTCCGTCGGCCAGACGGTCGAGCCGGGCCAGCAGATCGCGCTGTCGGGGAACACCGGCAACACCACGGGCCCGCACCTCCACTTCGAGGCCCGCACCGCCGCGACCTACGGTTCGGACATCGATCCGGTCGCCTACCTCCGCTCGCACGGCGTCTCCGTCTGAGGCGACCCACGCTCACCGAAGGCCCCCGGCATGCCGCCGGGGGCCTTTCGCATTGGCCAAAAGATATCCCTTGGTTTTGGCACGTCACCGGGAATTAACAGAGCCTGGAATAGAGTCGCGTAACAGACATCGGCAGGCGTCGGCAGTCATGGGCCGACGTCTTCCGACCGCGTTTCGCGGGTATCAATGCGGAGGTTCGGCCATGCACATTCCGGCGCATTCGGTATGCACGGCGATCCGCGACGACATCGTCTCGGGCGTCCTGGGGCGGGGCAGCCGGCTCACCGAGGAGGTACTCGCCCGCCGTTACGGCGTCTCGCGCGTCCCGGTGCGCGAAGCCCTGCGCACCCTGGAGTCCGAGGGATTCGTGACCACCCGCAGACATGCCGGTGCCTGGGTGGCCGAGCCCACCGATGTGGAGGCCGCCGACCTCCTCGAACTGCGCGTGCTGCTTGAGCCGTTGGCCGCCGCGCGGGCCGCTTCGCGCCGCTCGGAGGCCCATCTCAAAGTGCTGCGCGGCCTGGTGAGGCTCGGTCAGGACCGGGCCCGACGCGGCCAGGGCGAAGATCTGCGCTCGCTGGACGGCTGGTTCCACGAGACCCTGGCCCAGGCCTCCGTCAGCCCCGGACTGATAGCCCTGCTCACGCAGTTGAGGCACAAGATCGCCTGGATGTACGCGGTCGAGCAGTCGGCCCGGCCCGGTGAGACCTGGGCCGAACTCGGTGCGATCACCGACGCGGTGGCCCGGGGCGACGCCGAACGCGCCCGTTCCCTCACCGCCCTTCATGCCGAGCGATCGTTTTCCGCCCATCGGCTGCGGCGCCCCGCCACGGTGAGGACTTCGCAACCTGCCGTACACACGGCGAGCAGCCGCGCTTAACAGCGGGGCCGTATACAAAGAAAGCGCGACGCGACACCGAATTCACGCTGCCCGAAATCGGGCGCGAATCCGGGCCGTAATGGGTACCTGGAAAAACGCGTACCGGGAAATACGGAAAGAGCCGCCAACCCCGCGTGCGGGATCAGCGGCCCTTCGCCGTGACGTCGATCGGGTCAGACGGTCTCGGGGAGCTCCTCAAGACCCTCGGCGACCAGCTTGGCCAGCCGGTCGAGAGCGGCCTCGGCGCCCTCGCCGTCGGAGGCCAGCACGATCTCCTCGCCGCCCTGCGCGCCCAGACCGAGCACCGCGAGCATGGACGCGGCGTTGACCGGGTTGCCGTCGGCCTTGGCGATCGTCATGGGGACTCCGGCAGCCGTGGCGGCACGGACGAAGATGGACGCGGGGCGGGCGTGCAGGCCCTCGGCCCAGCCGACGTTGACGCGGCGCTCAGCCATGGTGTTGCCCTTCGAAATCTCTGACGGTTGTCTAGACCAGTCTCTCATGTGGTGCGCGGTGCTCCTACCGACCTTAGGCCCCTTCCCCCGCCGACCGGTCCCTGCCACCTCGCCCCAGCCCCGTACGGCCCCGCGACCCGTACGCTTTCGGTATGACGACGGCGTCCGACCCCGCGTACCCGGCTCACTGGGAGGCCGACGTGGTGCTCCGCGACGGCGGCACCGCGCGCATCCGGCCCATCACCACCGAGGACGCCGAGCGCCTCGTCTCCTTCTACGAGCAGGTGTCGGACGAGTCGAAGTACTACCGCTTCTTCGCGCCCTACCCCCGGCTCTCCGCCAAGGACGTCCACCGCTTCACCCATCACGACTACGTGGACCGGGTCGGACTCGCGGCGACCGTCGGCGGCGAGTTCATCGCGACCGTCCGCTTCGACCGCATCAACGCCCAGGGCCGGCCCGCCTCCGCCCCCGCCGACGAGGCCGAGGTCGCCTTCCTGGTGCAGGACGCCCACCAGGGGCGGGGTGTCGCCTCCACGCTGCTCGAACATATCGCCGCGGTCGCCCGCGAACGCGGGATCCGGCGGTTCGCGGCCGAGGTGCTGCCCGCCAACAACAAGATGATCAAGGTGTTCACGGACGCCGGGTACCAGCAGAAGCGGTCCTTCGAGGACGGCTCGGTCCGCCTCACCCTCGACCTGGAACCCACCGCCGAATCCCTCGCGGTCCAGCGCGCCCGGGAGTACCGCGCCGAGGCCAGATCGGTGCGCCGGCTCCTCGCGCCCGGTTCGGTCGCGGTCATCGGCGCCGGCCGCGCCCCGGGCGGGGTCGGCCGTGCGGTCCTGCGCAACCTCCTGGACGCCGGCTTCACCGGACGCGTGTACGCGGTGAACCGGGCGCTCGGCGCCGAGCGGCGGGAGATCGAAGGGGTGCCCGCCTTCGGCTCCGTCGGCTTGATCGGCGAACCGGTGGACCTGGCGATCGTCGCGGTGCCCGCCGAACAGGTCCCCCAAGCCATCGCCGAGTGCGGCGAACACGGCGTCCAGGGCCTGGTCGTACTCTCGGCCGGTTACGCGGAGAGCGGCCCGCGGGGCAGGGAGCGCCAGCGCGAACTGCTGCGCCAGGCCCGCTCGTACGGGATGCGGCTCATCGGCCCCAACGCCTTCGGGATCATCAACACCGCGGCGGACGTGCGGCTGAACGCTTCGCTGGCGCCCGAGTCCCCGCCCGCGGGCCGGATCGGCCTGTTCACCCAGTCCGGCGCGATCGGCATCGCCCTTCTGTCCGGCCTGTACCGGCGCGGCGCGGGCCTGTCGACGTTCATCTCCTCCGGCAACCGCGCCGACCTCTCCGGCAACGACTTCCTCCAGTACTGGTACGAGGACCCCGACACCGATGTGGTCCTGCTCTACCTCGAATCCATCGGCAACCCGCGGAAGTTCACCCGGCTCGCCCGCCGTACGGCCGCCGCGAAGCCCGTCGTGGTGGTGAAGGGCGCCCGGCACAGCGGGTCGATGCCGCCGGGCCACGCGGTCCCGGTGACCCGGGTACCGGACGCGACGGTCTCCGCGCTGCTGCGCCAGGCGGGTGTCATCCTGGTCGGCACGGTCACCGAACTAGTCGACGCGGGCCTGCTCCTGGCCGGCCAGCCGCTGCCCGCGGGCCCCCGGGTGGCGATCCTCGGCAACTCCGAATCCCTCGGCCTCCTCACGTACGACGCCTGTCTGAGCGAGGGACTGCGCCCGCTCAAGCCCCTCGACCTGACGACGGGCGCGACCCCGGCCGACTTCCGCGCGGCCCTGGCGGCCGCGCTCGCGGACGAGAAGTGCGACGCGGTGGTCGTGACGGCCATTCCCTGGGTCGGCGAGAACGGAGCCATGGAATCCGGCGACGGGCAGGTCCTGGCGGACGCCCTGCGCGAAGCCGCGACGGCGTCCCCGGCGAAGCCGGTGGCGGTGGTGCACGTGGAAATCGGTGGCCTGGCCGAAGCCCTGTCGGCGGCAGCCCGCACAGTGCGCCCGACCGCGGGTGCCCCGGCCCCGTCCGCCACCGCACCCGGTCGAAGTCAGTCCCTCCCCGGCACGAATCCAGCTCCTCCACTCCAGCCCCGTCCAGCCCCTGCGGCGACCGAGGAGCGGGGGATCGGGGGCAGCACCCCCACCCCGGCTGAGGAGCGGGGGGCCGGGGGCAGCACTCCCGCCGACGGTGGGCCGACACGCAATTCACCCCCGAACCGCGAGGCCACCCGCATTCCCGCCTACCCCGCCGCCGAGCGGGCCGTCCGCGCCCTGGCCGAGGCGGTCCGGTACGCGCAGTGGCGCAGACAGGCCGCCGACCCCGGCAAGGTAGGCGAGTACGACGACATCGACGAACCCGGCACCGCCGCGCTCATCGAGCGCCTCCTCGGACCCGCCCCCGACCCCCGCGGCACCACCCTGGCCGCGGCGGACGCCGAGGACCTGCTCGCCCGGTACGGAATCGCCGCGCACCCGACCCTGCCCGCCCCCGACGCCCCCCACGCCGTCGAGGCGGCCCGCCGCCTGGGCTACCCGGTCGCCCTCAAGACCACCGCCCCGCACCTGCGCCACCGCCCCGACCTCGGCGGCGTACGCCTCGATCTCGCGGACGAGCACCAACTGGCCCGCGCATACGCCGAGTTGACGGCGAGCCTCGGCAAGCCCGAGGAGCTCAAGCCGGTGGTGCAGGCCATGGTCGCGCGCGGCGTGGACACCGTCGTGCGCGCCTCGATCGACTCCGCGGTCGGTGCCGTGCTCTCCTTCGGGCTGGCCGGGGCCGCGTCCGAACTGCTCGGCGACACGGCACACCGCCTCATTCCGGCCACCGACCGGGACGCCGCCGAGCTGCTGCGGTCGATCCGGACGGCCCCGCTCCTGTTCGGCTGGCGGGGCTCCGCGCCGGTGGACACCCCGGCCCTCGAAGAACTGCTCCTGAGGGTGTCGCGGCTGGTCGACGACCATCCCGAGGTGGTCGCCGTCGCACTGGAGCCCGTGATCGTCGCCCAGCACGGCCTGGCGGTGCTCGGCGCGACGGTCCGTCTCGCCCCGCCCCCGCCCCGCAACGACCTGGGCCCACGACGGCTCCCCAGCTACTGAGGGCCGTGGGCCGCCTGCGGCAGCTTAAGATGGACCCCATGGCGAAGACCGGTACGACGACCCAGGGGCTCCGCGCGGCGATCGAGCGCAGCGGCTATTACCCGGCCCTTGTGGCCGAGGCGGTGGAGGCCGCCGTCGGCGGCGAGCCCATCGCCTCGTACCTGGTGCACCAGGAGACCACCTTCGACGCGAACGAAGTGCGCCGCCATGTGACGGTCCTGGTACTCACGGACAACCGGTTCAT
This sequence comes from Streptomyces sp. NBC_01431, assembly GCF_036231355.1. Lineage (NCBI taxonomy): Bacteria > Bacillati > Actinomycetota > Actinomycetes > Kitasatosporales > Streptomycetaceae > Streptomyces > Streptomyces sp. NBC_01431. The sequence goes on along the minus strand of NZ_CP109496.1, from coordinate 2,166,261 downwards.
CGTCAGCCACACCGACGAGCAGAACGCCGACACCAGCTCCCCGACGCCGTACGCCACCACCTCCACGGAGTCCGTGAAGCTCGGGCGGATCTCGTCGGTCGTGGTGAGCCGCGTCGTCGCCAACCCCGAGTCGTACACCCCGGGCACCCTGCCCCGCGAGGTCGTCCTCACCATCGGCTGGGGCGCGGTCTCCCGGCTCGACCTGGAGCCCGCCGCGTGCGGCGACCCGAACTGCGACGCCGACCACGGCTACACCGGCAACTCCACCGCCGACGACCTGAGCCTCAGGGTCAGCGAGGCCGGCGACGGCCCCGACACGGTCCGCCAGACCTTGGCCTTCGCCCAGGCGCTGTCCGAGGCGACCGCGGCGACCGGCCGCTGATGGCACAGCCCGCCTGGCAGGACGATCCCGAACCCCTCGCCCTCGACACCGCGCCCGTCCCCGAGTACGGCACCGGATCCCTCGCCGATCTGCTGCCCACGCTCGTGGCGGGCCAGGGCGTGCCCGGGTTCGAGCAGCGCATCGCCGGGCTCGCGCCCGCCGACCGCAACTGCGTCTTCCTGATCGACGGCCTCGGCTGGGAGCAGATCAAGGCCCACCCCGACGAGGCCCCCTATCTCCACTCCCTGCTCGGCACCTCCCGCGGCAACACCGGCCGTCCCATAACGGCCGGGTTCCCCGCCACCACCGCCACCTCGCTGGCCTCGGTCGGTACGGGCCTGCCCCCTGGCGAGCACGGCCTGCCCGGGTACACCGCGCGCAACCCGGACACCGGCGAGCTGATGAACCAGCTCCGCTGGAAGCCCTGGACCGACCCACACGCCTGGCAGCCGTACCCGACCGTCTTCCAGCTCGCCGACCGGGACGGCGTGCACACCGCCCAGGTGTCGTCGCCGACGTTCGAGCACACCCCGCTCACCAAGATCGCCCTCAGTGGCGGCAGCTTCCTCGGGAGGCTCTCCGGCGAGGACCGCATGGACCTCGCCGCCGACCAACTCGCCGCCGGTGACCGGTCGTTGGTCTACACGTACTACTCCGACGTCGACGGCAAGGGCCACCGCTTCGGCGTCGACTCCGACGCCTGGCGCGGCCAGCTGATGTACGTCGACCGGCTCGTTCAGCGCCTCGCCGAACAGCTCCCACCCCGCGCGGCCCTCTACGTCACCGCCGACCACGGCATGATCGACATCCCCTTCGACGAGCAGTCCCGCATCGACTTCGACGAGGACTGGGAGCTGCGCGCGGGGGTCGCCCTGCTCGGCGGCGAGGGCCGGGCCCGCCATGTGTACGCGGTGCCGGGTGCCCAGGCCGACGTGCTGACCTGCTGGCGCGAGGTGCTCGGCGAGCAGTTCTGGGTCGCGAGCCGCGAGGAGGCCGTCGCGGCGGGCTGGTTCGGCCCGCGTATCGACGAGCGCGTTCACGGCCGGATCGGCGACGTGGTCGCCGCCGCCCGCGACGACGTGGTCATCACCGCCTCGCGCCGCGAGCCCCACGAGTCCGCCATGGTCGGCATGCACGGCTCGATGACCGAGGTGGAGCAGCTCGTGCCGCTCCTCGAAGTGCGCTCGTAGCAACCCCCCTCCATAGACCTGAAAGGCCGTCAACTTCCCATGCCCGAGCTGGTGTTCTTCTCCGGAACGATGGACTGCGGAAAGAGCACCCTCGCTCTTCAGATCGAGCACAACCGCTCCGCGCGCGGCCTCCAGGGCATGATCTTCACGCGGGACGACCGCGCGGGCGAGGGCAAGCTGTCCTCCCGGCTCGGTCTGGTCACCGACGCGGTCGAGGCCGCCGACGGCTTCGACTTCTACGGCTACCTCGTCGCCCACCTCTCCCAGGGCGGCCGCTGCGACTACGTCATCGCCGACGAGGCCCAGTTCCTCGCGCCCGGACAGATCGACCAGCTCGCGCGGGTCGTGGACGACCTCGAACTCGACGTGTTCGCCTTCGGGATCACCACCGACTTCCGCTCCAAGCTGTTCCCCGGCTCGCAGCGCCTGGTCGAACTCGCCGACCGCGTCGAGGTGTTGCAGGTCGAAGCGCTGTGCTGGTGCGGCGCCCGCGCCACCCACAACGCCCGCACCATAGGCGGCGAGATGGTGGTCGAGGGCGCTCAGGTCGTCGTCGGCGACGTCAACCAGTCAGCCGACGAGATCGGTTACGAGGTGCTGTGCCGGCGCCACCACCGCCGTCGGATGACGTCCGCCGCGGCCCGCGCCGCCGCCCTCTCCCCGGACGTCCTCCCGATCGACGCCGAGTCCGGCGCGCCGGCCGTACGAGCCTGACCCTCCGAGGCTCGCGCCTGGGCCACCCGAGTGCGTCCCAGGCTCACTCGTCCTCAACCGGCGTGCGCGACAAGGGACTTGGGCTCACTCGTTGGACCGTACGAGAGTGAAGACGGCACCCTCCGGATCGGCGACCGTCGCCACCCGTCCGCTCGACCCCTCGTGCGGCTGCTGAAGCACCTGCCCGCCGAGGTTGGTGACCCGTAGCGCCGCCTCGTCCACGTCCGCCGCCTCGAAGTACGTCATCCAGTGCGCGCCCTTGTCGCGCGCCAGCGCATGGCCCACACCGTGCAGCGAGGCCACCGGGCGGCCCGCCAGACGCAGCGTCACATAGTCGAAGTCGGCCGAGACGACCGCGTCCAGGTCGTAGCCGAACACCGCCTGGTAGAACTTGCCGACCGACGCGGTCTCGCGCGTGACCAGCTCGTTCCAGGTGGGGGTGCCGGGTGCGCCGGCGATCGCCGTGCCCACGTGCGCACCGGCCTGCCAGATCCCGAACACCGCGCCCGCCGGGTCCGAGGCGATCGCGAGCCGGCCCGCCACCCCGGCGTCCAGCGGCCCGACCCCGACGGTCCCGCCGCAGTGGCGGATCGTCTCGGCCGTCTCGTCCGCGTCGTCGGTGGCCAGATACGTCGTCCAGGCGATCGGCAGATGCCGGTCGGGCGGCAGTTGACCGATACCGGCGATCTCCCTGCCGTCGAGCAACGCGCGGACGTACGGGCCGAGCTGCTGCGGTCCCGGCCGGAACTCCCAGCCGAACAGCGCTCCGTAGAACTCCTGGGTCGCGGCCAGACCGTGCACCATGAGACTCACCCAGCAGGGCGTGCCAGGTGTGCGCCGGGTCTCCGACTGGGTCATCGTCACTCTCTCCTCGGCCGTCGCCATCGTGCTGCTCGGGGGTGCCCTTCGGCGAACCGCGCACCCGGGCCGATGCTTCCACCACCGGGGCCCCACCGCGCCCCGGCCGCGCCGCTTTTGGCGCGTTCCCGCAGGAGGATGCCCGCTTTGAGGGCTCTCATCCGTTTCGCGACCGTTACGTTACGAGCGGCTCCTGCGCGAAGATGGCCCCCATGAACGCCACCATCACTGCATCCGAACTCGCCGCCGAGGCGGCGGGGCCCCGGCCCCCGGTCCTGCTCGACATCCGCTGGCAGTTGAGCCTGGCGAAGGCGGCGGGGGCCGCCCCGTTCGACGGCCGCGCCGAGTACGCGGCCGGGCACATCCCCGGCGCCGTGTTCGTGGACCTCGACGCGGAACTCGCCGGACCGCCCGGAACCGGCGGGCGCCACCCGCTCCCGGATGTGGCCGAATTCGGTGCGGTCATGCGGCGGGCGGGCGTGTCGGCCGGGACGCCGGTCGTCGTCTACGACGGCGGGCAGGGCTGGGCCGCCGCCCGCGCCTGGTGGCTGCTGCGCTGGGCCGGCCACCCGGACGTACGGGTCCTCGACGGCGGGCTCGCGGCCTGGACGGGCGGGCTGTCCACCGAGATCCCCACGCCCGCCGAAGGCGACTTCCGGCCCGCCCCGGGCGCGGTCAAGCTCCTCGACGCGGACGCCGCGGCGGACCTCGCCCGCTCCGGACTGCTTCTCGACGCCCGCGCGGGGGAGCGCTACCGAGGCGACGTGGAGCCGATCGACCGGATCGGCGGGCACATCCCGGGCGCGGTATCCGCCCCCACCACCGAGAACGTGGGCCCCGACGGCTGCTTCCTGCCCGCCGACGAACTCGCCGCCCGCTTCAAGGCACTCGGCGCCGCGGACAGCGAGGTTGGCGTCTACTGCGGCTCCGGTGTCTCCGGCGCTCATGAGGTGCTGGCGCTTGCGGTAGCGGGCATCCCGGCGGCGCTGTACGCCGGTTCGTGGTCCGAGTGGTCGTCGGACGAGTCCCGGCCGGTGGCGACGGGCCCCGAACCGCAGTAGTCGCAAGGTTGCCGGGGTCCGCACGCGGTGTGCGTGCGGACCCCGGCGCCGAACCGAATTCGCTGAAGTGGGGGAGGTGTCCGCCGGCCACCTCCCCCTGTTCAGTCCTGCTTCTTCCTGCGGGTCCCGAACACGATCTCGTCCCAGCTCGGCACCGCGGCCCGGCGCCCCGGACGGACGCCGTCCGCCTCGGCCTGGCGGTCGGTGGTGCCGGTGAGCCGGTCGCGGTGACCGGCCACGGTGCGCGGCATCAGCACGTCCGCGTACGCCGACCCCGCTCCCGCCGAAGCGGCCGGCGCGGGTGGCTCCTCGGCCTCCGGCTCGGCGACCGGTTCGGCCTCCGGCGGCTCGGGCGGCGTCGAGGGACGCTCGGGTACGACCATGTCGCCGCGGAAGCTCGGTACGGCTTCGAGCAGGCTGGTCAGCGAGTCGCTCTCGTCCGCGACCGGTTCCGGCGGCGGCGCGGGCCGCTCCAACTGCCGGTCCAGGGCGCGGTCCAGTGGCCGGTCCCGGGGCAGCCGCGCGATCCTCGGCACGAACGGGAAGCTGGGCTCGGGAACCGTGGTGATGGTGTCGTCGGACTCGCCGATCAGCGAACGGGCCTCGTCGTCGACGGCCTGCACGAGCCTGCGCGGCGGGTCGTAGGTCCAGCTCGCCGAGTGCGGCTCGCCCGCGACCAGGTACACGAGCAGGACTTCCCAGGTGCCGTCGTCGCGGCGCCAGGAATCCCACTGGACGCTCTCCTTGTCGGCGCCGCGCAGCAGCAGCCGCTCCTGCACCGCCTCACCGAGCTGGGGGCCGGTGTTCTCGCCCGGACGCCGCACGGGGGTCTTCCGTGCCCGCTCCGCCATGAAGGCGCGCTCCGCGAGGACGGGGCCTTCGAACCGGCGCACGCGGTCGACCGGAATACCGGCGAACTGGGCGACCTCCTCGGCGGAGGCACCGGCTCGTATCCGCGCCTGGATGTCGCGCGGCCGGAGGTGGCTCTCCACCTCGATCTCGATCTGTCCGAGGCGGGCCCGGTCGTTGCGCACAGCGGCGCGGAGCCGCTCGTCGATCGGAAGCGTGTACTCCGTGCTGTCCGCAGCCTTGAGCACCAGTCGTGTGCCGTCGTTGGAGACGGCCACGACACGCAGTTCGGGCATGGGGACCTCCCGGGTGGTGCCTGCCGACGTCACGTGCGTCGCTGCTTCCGCTAGTCGAGTGTGGCCTGCCCGGGTGCAGCCTGCCACAACATTGCCGAGTTGCCCGGCGTGTCGGGCATGGGCCCTGGAACGCCGTTATGGCACGGTTACCTTTTCGCAACGCAGAGTGACCGGTCTGGTCACTCTGTGCAGCAGGCGCCCGTGCGGTGCCGCGGCGCCGCCGGTTCGAGTGCCGCTTTCGGCCCCCTCCCGTAGTCCCGGATACCCGTGTGGGACCCGGGGCCCAGGGCTCGCCACAGTACTCCATTCGGGCCACCTGGGTGGACCGGCGCGCCGCCGAAGTTCTCGCGGGGTACGGGAGTTGGGGTCGCCGCCCCGCGTCCCCACCTGCCCTCCACGTGTCTTGCTTCACACAATCCCCGAAAGTGGAACTATTCGCTTCGCTCAAATGTCCCTTCTCTGTGCAAGACGGACGAGAAGGGCGAACAGAGGCTGGGGATGGGTGACAAGCAGGGCACCGGGACAGAAGACAACAAGCGCATCGACCTGAGCGTGCCTCAGGTGGCGGGCAGCGCACTCGCCGCGGTCACCGCCGCGGTGCTGGCCTCCACGCTGGGCGTGTACGGGACGTTCATCGGTGCCGGCGTGGTGAGCGTGGTCGCCACATGTGGCGGCACCGTCTTCCAGCACTTCTTCAGGCGGACCGGCGAGCAGCTGCGCGAGGTGACCGTGCAGGCCAAGGTCGGCTCCCGCCACGTGCCTGTGGTCTCCCCCTACAAGAAGGCAGTCCAGGACGAGACCACCGTGCTGCCGCGGGCCGACGCGGACCGCACCCAACTGCTCAAGTCCGTCGACGAGACCCAGCTGCCACGGTCCGGCGCCCGCCCGGCCCGGGAGTTCAACGACGCGACCGTGCACGGCACCCGGCTGCGCGGGTGGAAGCGGCCCCTGCTCGCGGCCGCCGTCGTCTTCGGGGTGTCGATGGGCGGCATCACCGCGTACGAGCTGGTCTCCGGCAGTGAGGTCGGCGGCCACGGCTCCGGCACCACCCTGCAATCCGTGCTCACCGGCGGCGGCGAGAAGCGGACGCCACCGGACAACGCGCCGTCGGATGCCGAGGACGGGCGCAAGCCCTCGCCCGGCAGCGGTGGTTCGTCGTCGCCGGGTGCCGGCGACGGGGCGACGCCCGGAGGCGACTCGGCCAAGCCCGACCCCTCGTCCTCGCCGTCCCCCTCGAAGTCCCATGACGCGGGCTCAGGTTCGACCTCCGGATCCGGGTCCGGCTCCGGCGGTACGACTCCGACGCCCACCCCGTCGCAGCCGACGGGCTCCGCGACGAACGGATCCGCCACCGGAACCGGGAGTTCCGGCGGGCCGGGCACCCCGGAGAGCCGGTCCGGGAGCACTCCCACCCCGTAGGCCGGTCAGTCGCCGAGGACGCGCCGCAGGTAGTCGTTGGCGAACCGGCGCTCCGGGTCGAGCCGGTCACGCAGGGCGGTGAACTCGGCGAAGCGCGGGTAGACCTCGGAGAAGTAACCGGCGTCGCGCGTATGCACCTTGCCCCAGTGCGGCCGCCCCGCGTGCGCGGTCATGATCCGCTCGACCGCGGTGAAGTACGCCTGGTACGGAGTGCCCTTGTACATGTGCACGGCTATGTACGCGCTCTCGCGGCCCGAGGCGGTGGAGAGCGCGATGTCGTCGGCGGGGGCGGTGCGCACCTCCACCGGGAAGCTCACCCGCAGCGGTGAACGCTCCACCAGCGCCTTCACCTCGCGCAGCGCTCCCACCACCGCCTCGCGGGGCAGTGCGTACTCCATCTCCGTGAACCGCACGCGGCGCGGGCTTGTGAAGACCTTGTACGGAATGTCGGTGTACGTGCGGGCGGAGAGCGCCCGGCTGGACAGCTTCGCGATCGACGGGATCGTCGCGGGCACCGCGCGGCCCAGTGAACACACCACCTGGAAGAGCCCGTTGGACATGAACTCGTCCTCGATCCAGCCGCTCAGCCTGCCGGGCGGAGCGGCGGGGCCGGCGCTGCGATTGTTGCGCTTGGTGTTGCAGTTGCCGGTGTGCGGGAACCAGTAGAACTCGAAATGCTCGTTCTCCGCGAAGAGTTCCCCGAAATCGGAGGTGACCTTGTCGAAGGTCATCGGCTCCTCGCGGGCGGTGAGCAGGAAGACCGGCTCGACGGCGAAGGTGATCGCGGTGACCACGCCGAGGGCGCCGAGACCGATCCGGGCCGCCGCGAAGACGTCGGGGTTCTCCTTCTCGGAGCAGGTCAGCAGTGAGCCGTCCGCCGTCACCAGCTCAAGTCCCTTGATCTGGGCGGAGATCGAGGCCGAATCGCGGCCGGTGCCGTGTGTTCCGGTGCTGGTGGCGCCCGCCACCGTCTGCTCCATGATGTCGCCCATGTTCGTGAGCGACAGGCCCTCCCTGGCCAGCGCCGCGTTCAGCCGCTTCAGCGGCGTGCCGGCCTCCACGGTGACGGTCAGCGCCGTCCGGTCGATGCCGCGGATGCCCGTCAGCAGATCGGGGCGTATGAGCACGCCGTCGGTGGCCGCCACCGCGGTGAAGGAGTGGCCGGTGCCGACCGCCTTCACCTTCAGCCCGTCCTCGGCCGCCCGGCGCACAACGTCCGCGAGCTCGGCCGCCGAGGCCGGGGAGACTTCCCTCGCCGGGCGGGCGGTGACGTTCCCCGCCCAGTTACGCCAGGTGCTGCTGCCGTTCGCTCCGCTCATCTGCTTCGAGCCCCTCCCGATGCGGCACCGGCCTGCGAAGCCGGCGGTACCCCAGGAACGCCACCGCGGCCGCGAGCGTTCCCGCCACGACGGACACCAGGTACCCCGCCTCGGCGCCCGAGGCGTCCACCACCCAACCCGCGGCGGAGGAGCCGAGCGCCACACCCACCGCGAGCCCGGTACTGGTCCAGGTCATGCCCTCGGTGAGCCTGCTGCGCGGTACGTGCTGTTCGACGAGGGCCATCGTCGTCACCATCGTCGGCGCGATGGACAGGCCCGCGACAAAGAGCGCCACGGCAAGGAACGGCAGGTTCCCGGCCAGTTGGAGCGGGATCATACTCACCGCCATCGCACAGACACCCACCAGCCACCTGGTCGACGCCGCGCCCTTGAGGCGCAGCAGCCCGAACACCGCTCCCGCCATGCAGGAGCCCAGCGCGTACACGGCGAGCACCAGGCTGGCCATCGCCTTGTGGCCGCGTTCGTCGGCGAAGGCCACGGTGACGACGTCGACCGAGCCGAAGATGGCGCCGGTGGCGACGAAGGTGGCGACCAGGACCTGTAGTCCGCGCGAGTCGAGCGCGGAGCGGCCGGTGTGGTGTTCGCGCGGATGCGGCACGGGTTCGGTGGCGCGCTGGGCGGTCAGCCAGAACACGCCGGCCACCAGGAAGCAGGCCGCGATCAGCGGGCCCGCCTCGGCGAACCACGCGGTGGAGAGCCCGATGGAGAGGATCGGCCCCACGATGAAGCACAGCTCGTCGACGATCGACTCCCACGAGTACGCCGTGTGCAGGTTCTGCGCGTCGCCCCGGTATATCTCGGCCCAGCGGGCCCGGACCATCGAGCCGACGCTCGGCACGCAGCCGGCGCCCGCCGCGAAGACGAACAGGGTCCAGTCCGGGGCGCCCTGCTGGGCGCAGACGAGGAGTCCCGCGACGGCGGCGACGGCGACGATGGTGGCCGGGCGCAGTACGCGGCGCTGGCCGTGCCGGTCCACGAGCCGGGATATCTGGGGGCCGAGCACGGCGGCCGACATGGCGAGCGTCGCGGAGAGCGCCCCGGCCAGGCCGTAGCGGCCGGTGAGCTGGGAGACCATGGTCACGATGCCGATGCCCATCATCGACAGCGGCATCCGGCCGAGCAGGCCGGCTGCGGAGAACCCCTTGCTGCCGGGGGCGGCGAAGATCGCGCGATAGGGACTGGGCAACGGGGACTCCGGTATCCGGCGTGACGCGTGTAATTAATTCCTAAAGCGTACGATGCTGAAGTCGACTGGCGCACCGCCTTTTCCGGGGCCCACCCCCGGCTCGGCTCACCGCTTGTCAGAGGCGGATGGCAGGATCGGAACCATGTCCGAACTGCGCGATCCAGCTCCCGGAGCAGCCGCGGCCGCCGCTCCGTACGACGCCCTGCTGCTGCTCTCCTTCGGGGGCCCCGAAGGCCCCGACGACGTGGTCCCGTTCCTGGAGAACGTGACGCGCGGCCGCGGCATCCCCAAGGAGCGGCTCAAGGAGGTGGGGCAGCACTACTTCCTGTTCGGCGGGGTGAGCCCCATCAACGAGCAGAACCGCGCGCTGCTCGACGCGCTGCGCAAGGACTTCGCCGACAACAGCGTGGACCTGCCGGTCTACTGGGGCAACCGCAACTGGGCGCCCTATCTGACCGACACCCTGCGCGAGATGACCGCCGACGGCCACCGCCGCATCGCCGTCCTCACCACCAGCGCGTACGCCTCGTACTCGGGCTGCCGCCAGTACCGCGAGAACCTCGCGGAGGCCCTGGCCACCCTGGAGGCCGAGGGCCTCAAGGTGCCGAGGGTCGACAAGCTGCGGCACTATTTCAACCACCCCGGTTTCGTGCGCCCCGTGATCGACGGCGTCCTCGCCTCGCTCGCGGAACTGCCCGAGGGCGTCCGTGCGGGCGCCCACCTCGCCTTCACCACGCACTCCATCCCGCAGGCGGCCGCCGACACCTCGGGACCCGTCGACGAGCACGGTGACGGCGGTGCCTACGTCCGCGAACACCTCGACGTGGCGCAGGTCGTCGCCGACGCCGTCCGTGAGCGCACCGGTGTCGAGCGGCCCTGGCAGCTCGTCTACCAGTCCCGCTCCGGCGCCCCGCACATCCCCTGGCTGGAACCCGACATCTGCGACCACCTGGAGGCGCTGCACGGCGCGGGCGCCCCGGCCGTCGTCATGGTCCCCATCGGCTTCGTCTCCGACCACATGGAAGTGCTGTACGACCTCGACACGGAGGCCACCGCCAAGGCGGCCGAGCTCGGCCTGCCCGTCGCCCGCTCCGCCACCGTCGGCGCCGACCCGCGGTTCGCCGCGGCCGTGCGCGACCTCGTCCTGGAGCGGGCCGCGAGTGAGCGCGGACTGCCCGCCGAGCGGTGCGCCCTGGGCGCGCTCGGCCCCTCGCACGATCTGTGCGCCGTCGGCTGCTGCCCGGCCGCCCGCGGCGCCGCCAAGCCGGCGGCGGCCGGCGCCGACAGCCCGTACGCGTGAAGGCCTGGTCCCACCCCCGCCCCAAGGAGCGACCATGACCGACCCCCTGCACCGCGAACTGCTCGGCCTCGCGCTGGAGGCCGCGCGGCGGGCCGGCGAGCTGCTGCGCGACGGCCGCCCGGCCGACCTCGCCGTCGCCGCCACCAAGACCAGCCCCATCGACGTGGTGACCGAGATGGACATCGCCGCCGAAAAGCTGATCACCGGCTACCTCGGTGAGCGACGCCCACACGACGGCTTCCTCGGTGAGGAGGGCGCGTCCAGCGAGGGCACCAGCGGCGTCCGCTGGGTCATCGACCCGCTCGACGGAACCGTCAACTACCTGTACGGGCTGCCCACTTGGGCCGTCTCCATCGCCGCCGAACAGGACGGCCGGCGGGTGGCGGGCGTCGTCGCGGCCCCGATGCGCGGCGAGACCTACCACGCCGTCCTCGGCGGCGGCGCCTTCGAGGGCGAGCGCCCGCTGCGCTGCCGCCCGCCGGCCCCGCTGTCCCAGTCCCTGGTGGCGACCGGATTCGCCTACGTCCAGTCCGTACGCGCCCACCAGGCGGACGTGGCCCAGCGGCTGATCCCGCGGTTCCGCGACATCCGCCGCGGTGGTTCGGCGGCCATCGACCTGTGCGACGTGGCCGCGGGCCGCCTCGACGGGTACTACGAGCGCGGTCTGAACCCCTGGGACCTGGCGGCCGGTGACCTCATCGCTCGCGAGGCCGGCGCGCTCACCGGCGGCCGACCCGGCACACCGGCCTCCGGGGAGCTGGCGATCGCCGCCTCCCCGCAGCTCTTCGGCCCGCTCCAGGCGCTCCTGGAGGAGCACGGCGCCTGGCACGACTGAGCGCCGCAACCCCCGGGCATGACGAAACCCCGGCGCCGTCCCGTGGCGCCGGGGTTTCCTGGTGGGTGGGGTCAGTGCGCTACGGCTACCTCGACGCCGTGCTCGGCGGCCAGACGATGCAGATCGTCCAGCTCGGCCTGCTCCACGTCGACGAGGAAGTCGTCGCCGGTCTCGCGCGCCCGTGTGAGGTCGGTTTCCGTGGTCCTTATGCGCTGCAGCAGCCCTGCGGTGAAAGCGTCCATGGTGCGCCCCCTCGTCGTGGGTCGGTGGCACAGGGGTGTGCCGACGGTGGGTTGCGACCACGACATCAAGATGTGGCATGCCACATACAGGGCGTGATCGCGGGGTGTGCAGTCGTCCTCCCCACACCCACTCTCAAAGAAACCTCAACTGCCGCGGTAATCCTGTCTATTCCCGCTGAAGCCCGCCTGCGTGGCTGGAAACCGCAGGTGGCCGCCGCTGGGAGCCTCGCACCGTCTTACCGCCGGTTTATGGGCGTACGGGGCAGGATGGATGCTCACAGTCACTGGTTCAGTGCAGAGATCTGCCCGCGGACGACGCGGGTCCCTAGGGAAGGAAATGCGCCGTGCGCGTACTCGTCGTCGAGGACGAGCAACTGCTCGCCGATGCGGTGGCCACCGGACTGCGCCGGGAGGCCATGGCCGTCGACGTCGTGTACGACGGCGCCGCGGCCCTGGAGCGGATCGGCGTGAACGACTACGACGTCGTCGTCCTCGACCGTGACCTCCCGCTCGTCCACGGCGACGACGTCTGCCGCAAGATCGTCGAGCTGGGCATGCCCACCCGGGTCCTGATGCTGACCGCGGCCGGAGACGTCAGCGACCGCGTGGAGGGCCTGGAGATCGGCGCGGACGACTACCTGCCCAAGCCCTTCGCCTTCACCGAGCTGACCGCCCGCGTGCGTGCGCTCGGCCGGCGCACCACCGTGCCGCTGCCGCCCATCCTGGAGCGCGCCGGCATCAAGCTGGACCCCAACCGCCGGGAGGTCTTCCGCGAGGGCAGGGAGATCCAGCTCGCGCCGAAGGAGTTCGCGGTTCTTGAGGTCCTCATGCGCAGCGAAGGAGCCGTGGTCTCGGCCGAACAGCTCCTGGAGAAGGCCTGGGACGAGAACACCGACCCGTTCACCAACGTGGTGCGCGTGACCGTCATGACGCTGCGGCGCAAGCTCGGCGAGCCCCCGGTGATCGTCACCGTGCCCGGCTCGGGATACCGGATCTGACGGCGATGGCCGCGAGTCCCGCGCCGCCCACGGCGCCTCCCAAACCGACCTGGGCCCCCAAGAGCGCCGAACCACCGTTCCCCTGGCTGCGCCCCACCATCCGGATACGCCTCACGCTGCTCTACGGCGGCATGTTCATGATTGCCGGGATACTGCTCCTGTCGATCATCTACCTGCTCGCCGCCCAGGCCCTGCACGCGGGCAGCACCCCCTTCAAGATCGTGGGGGCCCAGAACCTCACGCTGTCCTCCAGCAACTGCCAGCTCCCCAGGAGCGGCACGGTCGCGGAGTTCAACGACGCGATCAGCACCTGCATGGCCCAGCAGCGGCAGCAGGCCCTGGACAACCTCCTGAGCCGCTCCCTGCTCGCCCTGGTCGGCCTCAGCGTCATCGCCTTCGCCTTCGGGTACGCGATGGCCGGACGGGTGCTCTCGCCGCTCGGCCGGATCACCCGCACCGCCCGCCGGGTGGCAGGCACGGACCTGAGCCGGCGGATCGAGCTGGACGGTCCCGACGACGAACTCAAGGAACTCTCCGACACCTTCGACGAGATGCTGGACCGCCTGGAGCGGGCCTTCACCGCGCAGCAGCGGTTCGTGGCCAACGCCTCGCACGAGCTGCGCACCCCGCTGGCGATCAACCGCACGCTGCTCGAAGTGCACCTCTCCGACCCCGGCGCCCCGGTCGAGCTCCAGCAGCTCGGCAAGACGCTGCTGGCCACCAACGAGCGCAGCGAGCAGCTCGTCGAGGGCCTGCTGCTGCTCGCCCGCAGCGACAACGAGATCATCGACCGCAAGCCGGTGGACCTCGCCGAGGTCGCCTCCCGCGCCATCGACCAGGTGCGGAGCGAGGCCGAGGCCAAGAGTGTGGAGATCAAGGGCGAGCGGGCCCTCGCGGTCGTTCAGGGCAACGGCGTGCTGCTGGAGCGCATCGCGCTGAACCTGGTCCAGAACGCGGTCCGCTACAACATCCCCGAAGGCGGCTGGGTCGAAGTGGTCACCGAGCTCAAGGACGGCCATGCGACGCTGCTGGTGTCGAACACGGGGCCAGTGGTCCCCGCGTATGAGATCGACAACATCTTCGAGCCGTTCCGGCGGCTGCGCACCGAGCGCACCGGCAGCGACAAGGGGGTCGGTCTGGGCCTCTCCATCGCCCGGTCGGTCGCGCGGGCTCACGGAGGCCGTATCATCGCGGAGCCCCGCGAAGGCGGCGGCCTCGTGATGCGTGTCACCCTGCCGGTCTGAGACGCTGCTCGAAGCTGTTTCGGCAGTTCGCTTTGCGCGGAATTTTCGGGACCCGTTCCCAAGAGTTTCGTGTGTGTTCAGTCACAAAGGCAAACTTCCGACCACCTACTCTCCGTGATCGTTGAATCCCCTGGAAACCCGGGAAAAGTACGGGTTTCCAGGGGGTGAGATCACGGGAAGTACACGGGGTGGCACTCGTGAAGTGCGACCTGAGGACCGTGTACGGTCCCGATCGCCATCCAAGACGATCACTCTTGAGGAGTGCGGTTGGGTGTCGATTGAGTAACAGACCTTGATGTGAGGCAAAATCTCCGCCTCAGGTCGGGCACAAGTCCGGCCTCTCACGCGTTACGTGCGCTGAGACACCGCAACCACCCAGAGGGGGAGAGCGACATGGCAACGGACTACGACACCCCACGCAAGACCGATGACGACGTCGATTCCGACAGCCTTGAAGAGCTGAAGGCCCGGCGTAACGACAAGTCCACCTCGACTGTCGACGTGGACGAGTACGAGGCCGCCGAAGGCATGGAACTGCCCGGCGCGGACCTCTCCAACGAAGAACTCGCCGTTCGCGTCCTGCCCAAGCAGGCCGACGAGTTCACCTGCATGAGCTGCTTCCTCGTGCACCACCGCAGCCAGCTGGCCCGGGAGAAGAACGGCCAGCCCATCTGCCGCGACTGCGACTGAGCAGGCCGGCGTGGCAAGCGCTGAACCGCCCCGGAAGCGACCGTTCCGGAGGAAGGGTGCCCCGGGTTCCACCGAGGCACCCGAGGGCGGCACAGGCCCGGCAGAAGGCGTTGACGCCGGTGCCGAGCCGAACCGCCTCCCCGCGGTGAGCGCTGCCGACGGTGCACGTGACGCCGGGCGGGGCCGGTCGGCCTCGCTCGAAGCAGCCGTCACGGCAGCGGATACGGGGGAAGAAGAGGCGGGGCCCGCGGCCGGGGCCCGACGCCTGGACGCCCTGCGCAGGGGCGCTCTCGACAAGGGCATTCCCGCCCTCAGGAAGAGCGTTCCGGTGCTCAAGAAGGGCGTACGCAAGGGCGGCGAAGGCGTGAAGGCCTCGCTCGGCCACCTTGCCGACCGGATCATCTACATCGCCCCCCGCGTTCCCGTGCGGGACCTGGCGACGCTGCGCGCGCACTTCCCGGGCCTCGGCCCGGAGGAGATCGCCGACAAACTGATCGCGGGCGCGGCCAACGGCACCTCCACGGTCGGTGCGGGCATCGGCGCGGCCGCGATGCTGCCCGTACCGTCCGCGCTGCCCGCGGAAATGGCCGCCGAGATCACCGGGGTCGCCGCGATCGAGCTGAAGCTCATCGCCGAGCTGTACGAGGTCTACGGGATGCGGCCGCCGGGCCCGCTCACGCAGCGCTCCATGGCGTATCTGGCGACCTGGACCGAGGAACGCGGCATCGATGTCACCAAGCCGACGACGCTCAACGTCGCGCTCGGCGGCCAGATGAAGCGCGAGCTGCGCCAGCAGATCACGAAGCGCATGGTCCGCAACCTGCCGAACCTGACGCCGTTCATGATCGGCGCGGCCGTCGGTGCCGTGATGAACCGCCACGACACCAAGAAGCTCGCCGCGCACATCAGGAACGACCTGCGCAGCCGCCAGGTGCCCTGGGACGCGCTGCCCGATCTCCCCGCCCTGGAACAGCCGGACAATCTGCTGCCCGAGGGAAAGCACCTCGGGGAACTCGGCCGCTGACGGCCGGCCCGTGCTGGGCGGTCAGGCCGCGCGGACCGCGTTCAGCGCCGTCTTCAGCGCCTCGGGGTCGCGGGTCGAGAGGTAGACGTACGGAGTCGGGTCCGCCGGGTCCGTGATCTCCACCTTGACCGCCGTCGGGATGTACGCCCGCAGCAGCATGAACGCGCGCGGATCGGCCTTGTGCAGCCGCCAGGCACGAGCCTCCTCGGCGTCGAGCACCTCGGCCTCGCCCAGCGCCCGCACCGGAATCCGGGCCTCCCCGGCGACCAGCGTGTCCGCGAGCACCCGGATCCGCACCGATCCGTAGGAACTCACCACGACCCAG
The DNA here is from genome assembly GCF_036231355.1 of Streptomyces sp. NBC_01431. Taxonomy (NCBI): domain Bacteria; kingdom Bacillati; phylum Actinomycetota; class Actinomycetes; order Kitasatosporales; family Streptomycetaceae; genus Streptomyces; species Streptomyces sp. NBC_01431. The sequence goes on along the minus strand of NZ_CP109496.1, from coordinate 2,150,308 downwards.
GACACCGCCGTGCCGCCCACCAGGCCGGCCAGCATCGGCAGGGTGCCCACCGGCAGCAGCATCAGTGCGCAGGCGAAGCCGACCAGGCCGGAGATGAACCACCAGGAGCGGGGCGCGGTGAGGCGTTCTGCGTACTGCGGGGCGTTGGGCTGCATGAAACCAAGCTTGGCACGGCGCGACCTGCGCCTTGGACCGCGGGTAAGGTCTGCGGCTGTGACTGCTACATCTGCGTCCCTGACGCCCCCGGCCGACGCCATAGCGCCGGTGCGGCACCCCGAGGCGCCCGCACCCGGCGAGCTGCTTGGTGCGCACTACGGGCACTGCTTCGGCTGCGGCGACGGGCAGCCCCACGGTCTGCACCTGGCGGCGCGAGCGGGCGAGGGCGTGACCGTCACCGCCGAGTTCACCGTGCGCGAGGCCCATCAGGGCGCGCCGGGGCTCGCCCACGGCGGGGTGCTGGCCACCGCGCTCGACGAGACGCTCGGTTCGCTGAACTGGCTCCTGCGGGTGATCGCGGTGACCGGCCGTCTTGAGACAGATTTTGCCCGCCCGGTCCCGGTCGGCACGGTCCTGCACCTGGCGGCGGAAGTCACCGCCGTGGCCGGCCGCAAGATCTACTCGCGGGCCACCGGCCGCATCGGGGGCCCCGAGGGGCCCGTGGCGGTCCGGGCCCAGGCCCTGTTCATCGAGGTGAAGGTGGACCACTTCATCGACAACGGGCGCCCGGCAGAGATCCAGGCCGCCATGTCCGACCCCGACCAGCTCAGGCGCGCTCGCGCCTTCGAGGTGAACCCGTGACGCGTGAACCCGTAGACGTCCTCATCCGCCGTGTCGACCCGGAGGTGCCGATCCCGGCGTACGGCCACCCCGGCGACGCCGGTGCCGATCTGGTCACCACCGAGGCCGCCGAACTCGCCCCGGGCGAGCGGACCGTCCTGCCGACCGGCGTCTCCATCGCGCTGCCCGACGGCTACGCGGCCTTCGTGCACCCCCGTTCGGGCCTCGCCGCCCGGTGCGGTGTCGCCCTGGTGAATGCCCCGGGGACGGTGGATGCCGGGTACCGTGGAGAGATCAAGGTGATCGTGGTCAATCTCGACCCGCGCGAGAGCGTGCGGTTCGAGCGTTTCGACCGCATTGCCCAACTGGTCGTCCAGCAGGTCGAGAAGGTGCGCTTCCACGAGGTGGCGGAGCTTCCCGGCTCGGCGCGGGCCGAGGGGGGCTTCGGGTCCACCGGCGGTCATGCCGCCGTGGACGGTTCGACCGCCAGTGGCGGTACTACGGGTGGGAATCGATACGCTTCGGTCGTATCCGACCGGGAAGGACAGTGACGTGTTCGGACGTCGCAAGAAGAGTGGATCCGCGGACGGCGCGGCCGACGCGGCGGGCGAGGCCGAGCAGGTCGTCGACGGCATCGACGATGACATCGAGGCCGCGGACGCGAGCGAGGTGCGCAGGGTGAACCTGCCCCCGGCGCCCCGTCCGGACGGCCCCTGGGACCTCGAAGAGGTCACCGAGCCCGGAGAGGGCCGCGTTGACCTCGGCGGACTCTTCGTCCCCGGGGTCGAGGGCATGGAGCTGCGGGTCGAGGTCGCCGGCGACGCGATCGTCGCGGCCACGGTCGTGCTGAACGACAGTGCGGTCCAGCTGCAGGCCTTCGCGGCACCGAAGAAGGAAGGCATCTGGGGCGAGGTCCGCGAGGAGATCGCCTCCGGCATCACCCAGCAGGGCGGCATCATCGACGAGGTCGAGGGCCCGCTGGGCTGGGAGCTGCGCGCGCAGGTCCCCGTACAGCTGCCGGACGGCACGGGCGGTGTCCAGCTGGTCCGCTTCGTGGGCGTGGACGGCCCGCGCTGGTTCCTGCGCGGTGTCATCTCCGGCCAGGGCGCGGTGCAGCCGCAGGCCGCCGGGCTGCTTGAGACGATCTTCCGCGACACCGTCGTGGTCCGTGGCGAGGGCCCCATGGCGCCCCGCGACCCGATCGTCCTCAAGCTGCCCAACGACGCACAGATGGTGCCCGAGGGCGTCCAGCAGGAGGACCAGGAGGGCTCCCGGTTCTCCGGCGGCATGGGCCAGCTCCAGCGCGGCCCCGAAATCACCGAGGTCCGCTGACTCGGCCGGCGTCCTGAGCGCCGGGTCAATTGGCTTACGGCCCGCGGTAGTTGATCAACGATAATCAACCGCCGCGGGCCGTCGCATTGCGCCGGGCCTTTCGCCGAGCCGCCTTCGCCACCTGGTGCGGAGCCTCAGGAGCCGCCTTCCGCGGAGCATCAGAATCGCGTCAATACGTGAGCCGATCCGTACCCTCACCCCATTTGCCGGAATTATTGGCCGTAAGGTCGACGCTGCGTACACAGCTGAATTCTGAAAGACAATGGGGCCATGGCACGCGGCAAGCTACGGATCTACCTCGGCGCGGCACCGGGCGTCGGCAAGACGTACGCGATGCTCTCCGAGGCCCACCGCCGGGTGGAGCGCGGCACCGACTGCGTCGTCGCCTTCGTCGAGCACCACGGTCGGCCGCGCACCGAGGTGATGCTGCACGGCCTGGAGCAGATCCAGCGCCGCGAGATCGAATACCGCGGCACCGTGTTCACCGAGATGGACGTCGACGCCGTCCTGGAGCGGCGCCCCGCCGTCGCCCTGGTGGACGAACTGGCCCACACCAATGTCCCCGGCTCCCGCAACACCAAACGCTGGCAGGACGTCGCGGAACTCCTCGCGGCCGGTATCGACGTCGTGTCCACCGTCAACATCCAGCACCTGGAGTCCCTCGGCGACGTCGTGGAGTCGATCACCGGCGTGCGCCAGCGCGAAACGGTGCCCGACGAGGTGGTGCGCCGCGCCGACCAGATCGAACTGGTCGACATGTCGCCCCAGGCGCTGCGCCGCCGCATGGCGCACGGCAACATCTACAAGTCCGACAAGGTCGACGCGGCCCTGTCGAACTACTTCCGGCCCGGCAACCTCACCGCGCTGCGCGAACTGGCGCTGCTGTGGGTCGCCGACCGGGTGGACGAATACCTCCAGCAGTACCGCGGCGAACACGACATCAAGTCCACCTGGCAGGCCCGCGAGCGGATCGTGGTCGGCCTGACCGGCGGACCCGAGGGCCGCACCCTCATCCGCCGCGCCGCCCGCATGGCCGCCAAGGGCTCGGGCAGCGAGATCCTCGCCGTGTACGTGGCCAGGAGCGACGGCCTCACCTCCGCCTCGCCCAAGGAACTCGCCGTCCAGCGCACCCTCGTGGAGGACCTCGGCGGCACCTTCCACCACGTCATAGGCGACGACATCCCCGCCTCGCTGCTCGCCTTCGCACGCGGCGTCAACGCCACCCAGATCGTCCTCGGCTCCAGCCGCCGCAAGGCCTGGCAGTACATCCTCGGCCCCGGCGTCGGGCAGACCGTCGCCCGCGACTCCGGGCCCGACCTCGACGTCCACATCGTCACCCACGAGGAGGTCGCCAAGGGCCGCGGCCTTCCGGTGGCGCGCGGGGCCCGGCTGGGACGCGCCCGCATCGTGTGGGGCTGGGCGGCGGGCGTGATCGGGCCCGCCCTGCTGACCGTGCTGCTCACCAATGTCGACGCGGACCTCGGGCTCGCCAACGACATGCTGCTGTTCCTGACGCTGACCGTGGCCGCGGCCCTGTTCGGCGGCCTGCTGCCCGCGCTGGCCTCGGCGGCCTTCGGCTCGTTCCTGCTGAACTACTACTTCACCCCGCCCGTCCACAAGATCACGATCGCCGACCCGAAGAACATCGTCGCCATCGTGATCTTCGTGCTCGTGGCGGTGTCGGTGGCCTCCGTCGTGGACGTCGCGGCCCGCCGCACCCACCAGGCCGCCCGGCTGCGCGCCGAATCGGAGATTCTCTCCTTCCTGGCGGGCAGCGTGCTGCGCGGCGAGACCAGCCTGGACGCCCTCCTGGAACGGGTCCGCGAGACCTTCGCCATGGAATCCGTCGCCCTCCTGGAGCGCGAGAGCGACGTGGCGCCCTGGACCCGGGCGGGCAGCGTCGGGCCGCGCCCCGTCGGCCGCCCCGAGGACGCGGACGTCGACATGCCGGTCGGCGACCACATGGCGCTCGCCCTGTCCGGCCGTGTCCTGCCCGCCGAGGACCGCCGCGTGCTCGGCGCCTTCGCCGCCCAGGCAGCCGTCGTCCTGGACCGCCAGCGCCTGGTGGGGGAGGCCGAGGAGGCCCGCAAGCTGGCCGAGGGCAACCGGATCCGCACCGCCCTGCTCGCCGCCGTCAGCCACGACCTGCGCACCCCGCTCGCCTCCATCAAGGCAGCAGTGACGTCCCTGCGCTCCGACGACGTCGAATGGTCCGAACAGGACCGCGCCGAACTCCTCGAAGGCATCGAGAGCGGCGCCGACCGCCTCGACCACCTGGTCGGCAACCTCCTCGACATGTCCCGCCTCCAGACCGGCACCGTCACCCCGCTCATCCGCGAGATCGACCTCGACGAGGTCGTGCCGATGGCGCTCGGCGGCGTCCCCGAGGACAGCGTCGTCCTCGACATCCCCGAGACGCTGCCCATGGTCGAGGTCGACCCGGGCCTCCTGGAGCGGGCCGTCGCCAACATCGTGGAGAACGCGGTCAAGTACAGCCCGCCCGCCACCCCCGTCACCGTCGCCGCCAGCGGCATGGCCCAGCGCGTCGAGATACGGGTCACCGACCGCGGACCCGGCGTCCCCGACACCGCCAAGGACCGCATCTTCGCGCCCTTCCAGCGCTACGGCGACGCCCCCCGCGGCGCCGGGGTCGGCCTCGGCCTCGCCGTCGCCCGGGGCTTCGCCGAAGCCATGGGAGGCACTCTCGCCGCCGAGGACACCCCCGGCGGCGGCCTCACCATGGTTCTCACCGTGCGCGCCGCCCCCGGCCCCGACCGGCCCCAGGCCGGCCTCTCCGCCCAGGTCACCTCATGAACCGAACCGCTCAGCCAGTCACCGCAGAAGGCAGGTATTCCAGATGACCCGGGTGCTCGTGGTCGAGGACGAGCCGCAGATCGTGCGCGCGCTCGTGATCAACCTCAAGGCACGCAAGTACGAGGTGGACGCGGCCCCCGACGGCGCCACCGCCCTCCAGCTCGCCGCCGCCCGCCACCCCGACGTGGTCGTGCTCGACCTCGGCCTGCCCGACATGGACGGCGTCGAGGTCATCAAGGGGCTGCGCGGCTGGACCCGGGTCCCGATCCTGGTGCTCTCCGCCCGCCACACCTCCGACGAGAAGGTCGAGGCGCTGGACGCCGGCGCCGACGACTACGTCACCAAGCCCTTCGGCATGGACGAGCTGCTCGCCCGGCTGCGCGCCGCCGTCCGCCGGGCCGAGCCGGCCGGCGGCGCGGACGGTGCCGACGACGTCGTGGTCGTCGAGACGGCGGGCTTCACCGTCGACCTGGCCGCCAAGAAGGTCAACCGGGACGGCCGCGACGTACGACTGACGCCGACCGAGTGGCACCTGCTCGAAGTCCTCGTGCGCAACACCGGCCGCCTGGTCAGCCAGAAGCAGCTGCTCCAGGAGGTCTGGGGGCCCTCCTACGGCACCGAGACCAACTACCTGCGGGTCTACATGGCCCAACTGCGCCGCAAGCTGGAGCTCGACCCCTCGCACCCGCGCCACTTCATCACCGAGCCGGGCATGGGATACCGCTTCGAACGCTGATCCGCCGATCGGTGCTGACCACACGCTTTGATCCGGTGGAGGTCGGGCCGGTTACGCTTTCTGTATGAGTGCTGACCTTCGTACCGAGAAGCCCGCGGGGCGCTTCCGCCGGATGCTCGACCGGCTGTCCACCTCGCAGGAGGACCTGCACTCCGCGGAACTGCAGGAGGACGCGCAGGCCACGGGGTGCACCCGCATCTCCGAGTGCAGTGACCGCCAGATAGTCAAAGTCACTGGTACCTTGCGGACGGTCACCCTGCGTCCGCGGGCGGGCGTGCCGGCGCTGGAGGCCGAGCTCTTCGACGGCACCGCCCCACTGGACGTGGTGTGGCTGGGACGGCGCTCGATCGTGGGCATCGAACCGGGCCGCAAGCTCATCGCTTCGGGCCGGATCTCGATGAGTCACGGCCGACGGGTGCTGTTCAACCCCAAATACGAACTCCGACCGCTCGGACAGGAGTAGCCGGTGACGTCAGTCGACAAGCCGACCACCACCCCCACGCACACCCCGCCCGCCGCTGACGCGAAGGCCGTGACCGAGGCCGCGCTCTTCGAGGCGTTCGGCGGAGTGCGCGGCATGGTCGAGACGGTCCTCCCCGGGCTGCTCTTCGTCACGATCTTCACGGTCAACAAGGACCTGCACACCTCGGCGATCGCGGCCCTCGTGGTGTCGCTGCTGCTCGTCGTGGTCCGCCTGGTGCGCAGGGACACCATGAAGCACGCCTTCAGCGGCGTCTTCGGAGTGGCCTTCGGCGTGGTCTTCGCGATGATGACCGGCAACGCCAAGGACTTCTACCTGCCGGGCATGCTCTACACCCTGGGCCTGGCGCTCGCGTACATCGTGACCACCGTGTGCGGCGTACCGCTGATCGGCCTGATCCTCGGCCCGGTCTTCAAGGAGAACCTGTCCTGGCGCACCCGCAACCCGGGCCGCAAGACGGCGTACGCGAAGGCCAGTTGGGCCTGGGGGCTCATCCTGCTCGCCAAGTGCGCGATCCTCTTCCCGCTGTACTGGTGGGCCAACACCTCCCAGCTCGGCTGGGTGCTCATCGCCCTGAAGATCCCGCCGTTCCTCCTCGCGGTCTGGCTCACCTGGGTCTTCCTCGCGAAGGCCCCGGCGCCGATCGACGTCTTCGCGGAGATGGAGGCGGAGGAAGCGGCCGAGAAGGCCCGCAAGGCCGCGGCCCGCGGACAAGCCGGAGCGCAGTAACCCTCACGCATACATGCCCGAAGGGCCCGGAACCGTAGCGGTTCCGGGCCCTTCGGCCATGCGCCTTCGCGGCGGGTCAGGCTTCCTTGCGGACCGACAGCAGGTCCTCCAGCTGCTCCTCACGGGCCTGCGCGGCCACGAACAGGAGCTCGTCGCCCGCCTCCAGGGTCTCCTCCTGGCTCGGCGTGAGTACCCGCGTGCCCCGGATGATCGTGACCAGCGAGGTGTCCTCCGGCCACGCCACGGCGCTGACCTGCGTGCCCGCGAGCGCCGACTCCGGCGGCAGCGTCAGCTCGACCAGGTTGGCGTCGCCGTGGCTGAAGCGCAGCAGCCGAACGAGGTCGCCGACGCTCACCGCCTCCTCGACGAGCGCCGACATCAGACGCGGCGTCGAGACGGCGACGTCCACGCCCCACGACTCGTTGAACAGCCACTCGTTCTTCGGGTTGTTGACCCGGGCCACCACCCTCGGCACCCCGTACTCGGTCTTCGCGAGCAGCGAGACGACCAGGTTCACCTTGTCGTCACCGGTGGCCGCGATGACCACGTTGCAGCGCTGGAGCGCGGCCTCGTCCAGCGAGGTGATCTCGCAGGCGTCGGCGAGCAGCCACTCGGCGAGCGGCACCCGCTCCACCGAGATGGCGGTGGGCGCCTTGTCGACGAGGAGCACCTCGTGCCCGTTCTCCAGGAGCTCGCCCGCGATGGAACGGCCCACCGCGCCGGCCCCGGCAATAGCCACACGCATCAGTGACCGCCTTCCTCGGGGCCCTGGGCGAACGCCGCCTCGACCTTTTCGACCTCGTCGGTACGCATCATCACGTGCACCAGGTCGCCCTCCTGCAACACCGTCCGGGACGTCGGCAGCACCGCTTCGCCCAGCCGGGTGAGGAACGCGACACGCACGCCGGTCTCCTCCTGCAACTTGCTGATCTTGTGGCCGACCCAGGCCGTCGAGGTGTGCACCTCGGCCAGCTGCACGCCACCGCTCGGGTCGCGCCACAGCGGCTCCGCCCCGGACGGCAGCAGCCGCCGCAGCATCTGGTCGGCGGTCCAGCTGACCGTGGCGACCGTCGGGATGCCCAGACGCTGGTACACCTCGGCACGGCGCGGGTCGTAGATCCGCGCCGCCACGTTCTCGATGCCGAACATCTCGCGGGCCACCCGGGCCGCGATGATGTTGGAGTTGTCGCCGCTGGAGACCGCCGCGAACGCGCCGGCCTCCTCGATGCCCGCCTCGCGCAGGGTGTCCTGGTCGAAGCCGACACCCGTGACCCGGCGCCCGCCGAAGCCGGAACCCAGCCGACGGAAGGCCGTGGGGTCCTGGTCGATCACCGCGACCGTGTGCCCCTGCTGTTCCAGGGTCTGCGCGAGAGCGGCTCCCACTCGCCCGCAGCCCATGATGACGATGTGCACGTGCCCTTTACCCCGCACTCCTGGTCGCCCCGATGACCTGCGAAAACACCCTGCTCACTACTTCCTTCTCGGCTAGCCGGGCAACAGCGTGACAACAGATATCCACGTTGCCGCCTGACGAGCTTATGCGGCCCGCCGCCGGATGCACTCACCAGTGCGCCCCCTGTGTGCGGACAGCCACGGGAGCCGGGTGGGCCTTCCCCATACAGAACGCTTACGATCCTCTGCGTGTCCAAACTGACCGACGTGCCCAAACGGATCCTGATCGGCCGGGCGCTGCGCAGCGACAAGCTGGGAGAAACGCTCCTCCCCAAGCGCATCGCACTCCCCGTCTTTGCCTCCGACCCGCTCTCGTCCGTTGCGTACGCACCCGGAGAAGTACTCCTGGTGCTCTCCGTGGCGGGTGTGTCGGCGTACCACTTCAGCCCCTGGATCGCGGTCGCGGTCGTGGTGCTGATGTTCACCGTGGTCGCCTCCTACCGGCAGAACGTGCACGCCTACCCGAGCGGCGGCGGTGACTACGAGGTCGCCACCACCAACCTCGGCCCCAAGGCCGGACTCACCGTCGCGAGCGCCCTGCTGGTCGACTACGTGCTGACCGTGGCCGTGTCCATCGCCTCCGGCATCGAGAACCTCGGCTCCGCGATCCCCTTCGTGGTCGAGCACAAGGTGCTCTGCGCCGTCGCGGTGATCGTGCTGCTCACCCTGATGAACCTGCGGGGCGTCAAGGAGTCGGGCAAGCTCTTCGCGATCCCGACGTACGTCTTCGTCGCGGGCGTCTTCATCATGATCGCCTGGGGCGCCTACCGCGGCCTCGTCATGGGCGACACCATGAAGGCCCCCACCGCCGACTACACGGTCAAGGCCGAGCACCAGGGCCTGGCCGGCTTCGCCCTCGTCTTCCTCCTGCTGCGCGCGTTCTCCTCCGGCTGCGCGGCGCTCACCGGCGTCGAGGCCATCAGCAATGGTGTCCCCGCCTTCCGCAAGCCCAAGTCCAAGAACGCCGCCAGCACCCTGGCCCTCATGGGCGGCCTCGCCGTCACCATGTTCTGCGGCATCATCGCGCTCGCCATGACCACCCACGTGCGGATGGCCGAGAAGCCCGGCGAGGACCTGCTGCACAACGGCACGCCGCTCGGCTCGGGATACGTCCAGAACCCGGTCATCTCGCAGGTCGCCGAAGCCGTGTTCGGCAACGGCAGCTTCCTGTTCATCGTGCTCGCCGCGGCCACCGCGCTGGTCCTCTTCCTGGCCGCGAACACCGCGTACAACGGCTTCCCGCTGCTCGGCTCGATCCTCGCCCAGGACCGCTACCTGCCCCGCCAGCTGCACACCCGCGGCGACCGCCTCGCCTTCTCCAACGGCATCGTGCTGCTCGCCGGCGCCGCGGTCCTGCTCGTCGTGATCTACGGCGCGGACTCGACCCGGCTGATCCAGCTGTACATCGTCGGCGTCTTCGTCTCGTTCACGCTCAGCCAGACCGGCATGGTCCGTCACTGGAACCGCCACCTGGCCACCGAGAGCGACCCGGCCAAGCGCCGCCGCATGATCCGCTCGCGGGCGATCAACGCCTTCGGCGCGTTCTTCACGGGCCTGGTGCTCGTGGTCGTCCTGGCGACGAAGTTCACCCACGGCGCCTGGGTCGCGCTGCTCGGCATGGTGATCTTCTACGGAACGATGACCGCGATCCGCAAGCACTATGACCGGGTCTCCGAGGAGATCGCGGCTCCCGACGAGCCCTCCGACGACAGCCTGCGGCCTTCCCGGGTCCACTCGATCGTCCTGGTCTCCAAGGTCCACCGTCCCACCCTGCGCGCGCTCGCCTACGCCAAGCTGATGCGCTCGGACCAGCTGGAAGCGCTGTCGATCTCGGTCGACCCGGCCGAGACGAAGGCCCTCCAGGCGGAGTGGGAGCGGCGCGGCATCAACGTACCGCTGAAGATCCTCGACTCCCCGTACCGCGAGATCACCCGGCCGATCATCGAGTACGTCAAGGGCCTGCGCCGCGAGAGCCCGCGCGACGCGGTCAGCGTGTTCATCCCCGAATACGTGGTCGGCCACTGGTACGAGCACCTGCTCCACAACCAGAGCGCCCTGCGGCTCAAGGGCCGTCTGCTGTTCACCCCGGGCGTCATGGTGACCTCCGTGCCCTACCAGCTGGAGTCCTCCGAGGCCGCGAAGAAGCGGGCCCGCAGGCGGGCGGACTGGGACGCGCCGGGTTCGGTGCGCCGCGGGCCGGTGGCCCGGCCCAAGGAGCCCAGCAACAAGAGCTGAGCGGTGCCTGTGGCGGGCGGCCGTGCGACACCCACGTAGACTGGTGGGCTGGTCGCCCGGCCGCCCCGCTGTTCCCCCACATCCCTGGAGTCACCCACCCATGCAGCACAACGCACCCGAGTCGTCGCTGTCGTCGCTGGTCGGGGAGGAGTACGAGGTCGAGGTCGGCCCCGTCGCGCACGGTGGCCACTGCATCGCCCGCACCGCCGAGGGCCGCGTCCTGTTCGTACGCCACGCCCTGCCCGGCGAGAAGATCGTCGCCCGTGTCACCGAGGGCGAGAGCGACTCCCGCTTCCTGCGCGCGGACGCGGTGCGCATCGTCGAGGCGTCCAAGGACCGGGTCGAGGCGCCCTGCAAGTACGCGGGCCCCGGCAAGTGCGGCGGCTGCGACTGGCAGCATGCCAAGCCGGGCGCGCAGCGCCGCCTCAAGGGCGAGGTGATCACCGAGCAGCTCCAGCGGCTTGCGGGCCTCACCCCCGAGGAGGCGGGCTGGGACGGCACGGTCATGCCCGCCGAGGGCGACAAGCTCCCCGCGGGCCAGGTCCCGGCGTGGCGCAGCCGCGTCCAGTACGCCACGGACGACGAGGGCCGGGCGGGCCTGCGCAAGCACCGCTCGCACGATGTCGAGGTCATCGACCACTGCATGATCGCGTCGCCGGGCGTCACGGAACTGGGCATCGAGAAGCGCGAGTGGCCGACGCTGGCGTCCATCGAGGCGATCGCCGCCTCCGGCTCGCACGACCGCCAGGTCGTCCTGACCCCGAAGCCGGGCGGCCGCCTCCCGCTGGTCGAACTCGACAAGCCGGTCTCGGTCCTGCGGGTCGAGGAGAAGGACGGCGGCGTCCACCGCGTCCACGGCCGCGCCTTCGTCCGCGAGCGCGCGGACGGCCGCACGTACCGGGTCGGCATGGGCGGCTTCTGGCAGGTCCACCCGCAGGCCCCCGACACCCTGGTGAAGGCCGTGATGCAGGGCCTGATGCCACGCAAGGGCGAGATGGCCCTCGACCTGTACTGCGGCGTCGGCCTGTTCGCCGGAGCGATCGCCGAGCGCGTCGGCGAGACGGGCGCGGTGCTGGGCATCGAGTCGTCCAAGCGCGCGGTGGAGGACGCCCGCCACAACCTGGCCGACCTGCCCCGCGTCCGCGTGGAACAGGGCAAGGTCGAACAGGTGCTGCCCCGCACCAAGATCACCGAAGCGGACCTGATCGTCCTGGACCCGCCCCGCGCGGGCGCCGGCAAGCAGACGGTGAAGTACCTGTCAGCCCTCGGCGCCCGCCGCATCGCCTACGTGGCCTGCGACCCGGCCGCGCTGGCGCGCGACCTGGCCTATTTCCACGAGGGCGGCTACAAGCCGCGGACGCTGCGGGCGTTTGATTTGTTCCCGATGACCCATCACGTGGAGTGCGTGGCGATTCTGGAGCCTGTGGGGAAGGACGCCTGAGCTTCTGTCTCTTCAGGTGTGCATTGTGTGCGTTGTGGGTGTTACGGGCGATACCTTGACCGCAAGCGACGCGTGTGACGCCCGCTTCACGAACCCTCTTTCCGGATGCGCGACCTCGCGTGGCCTTGGTACCCCCTAGACCGGCGCCGCTTCACCTCAAGCGGTCCGGGCGCTTCGGCGCCGCCTTGCCGGGCGGGATTGCCGTCCAACGGGTCGAGGAGACGTTGTTCTGTCTGCGTGACCGCGTATCCGCACGACCGCCCGACGCCCTATTCGTCCCGCCGGTGGTACGGCGCCCAGCGCGTACCACCGGCCGGACGGCCAACCCCCGGGGTTATGGCCTGGATGCGCGGCGGGCTCGTACGTTCCAGCGGCCGTCGGTGCGGGTGAGGTGGATGGGGTGGTCGAAGCATTTGCTGAGCTGATCGCTGGTCAGGGCCTCGGCCACCGGACCGGAGGCCAGGCAGCGGCCGTCCCGCAGCAGCATGGCGTGCGTCGTGCCGGGAGGGAGCTCCTCCAAGTGGTGGGTGACCAGCACCGACGACAGCTCGGGGTGGGTTTGCTGGAGTGTGTCGATCCGTTCGATGAGCTGTTCCCGTCCCGCGACGTCCAGGCCCGTCGCGGGCTCATCCAGCAACAGCAGCCGCGGACTTGGCATGAGCGCGCGGGCGATCAGGGTCCTGCCCCGCTCGCCCTGGGACAGGGTGGGCCAGCGCGCGGCGTGCCGTTCGCCCAGCCCGAGCAGGTCGATGAGGCGCTCGGCCTGGGCGGTCTGCTCGGGCGTCGGGTTCCAGCGGGGCACGCGTTCGACGGTGTTGGTCAGTCCGGTCAGTACGACGTCCCGGACCCGCAGGGGTGTGCGCAGTCCGTGGCGCGGGTCCACATGACCGACGTACGACCGGAGTTGGCGCATGTCGACCCGGCCCAGCCGGTGGCCCAGGACTTCGACCGTGCCCCGGGTCGGGTGGGTGAGCGCGCCCAGGAGGCCGAGCAGGGTGCTCTTGCCGGCGCCGTTGGCACCGAGCAACGCCCAGTGCTCGCCGGGCCGTACCGTCAGGGACACGTCGTGGAGGATCCGATTGCCGTCGCGGACCAGATCGACACCGTCCACGCGCAGGACGGGGGGAGCGGCGGAGGCGCGGGAGTCGGTCACCGTCCGGCCTGCCCGGCCCGGTTGACGGCGGCGAGCACGGCCTGCACCGACGCGGCGAGGATGGAGGTGTCCCACCCGGCGCCCCAGCACGTGGTCCCGTCCACCCGGCACTCGGCGTACGCCGCGGCAGGGCTGCCGGGCCCCACACTGGTGGCGTGCTCGGCGTAATTGAGGATGTCGACGGTGATGCCGGCGCTACCGAGGGCCTGGGTCAGGGCGGACAGCGGCCCGTTGCCGGTGCCCTGGTAGGGGCGTTCTTGGCCGTCCGCGCTCAGGACGCAGCTGAACCGGTGTTCGCCGGGCCCGGTTTGGGCGGTGCTCCATGAGCTCAGGGTGACCGGACCGTTCTCGGCCGGGCTGATGTAGCGCGCGTGGAACAGGTCCCACAGGTCCTTGTGCGAGAGCTCCTGTCCGCTTGCGTCGGTGGCCCGCTGCACCGCGCCCGAGAAGTCCGGACGCATCGCCTTGGGCAGGTCCAGACCGTGGTGGGTGTGGAGCAGATGGGCGATGCCGCCCTTGCCGGACTGGGAGTTGATGCGGATGACCTCCTCGTACGTACGCCCTATGTCGCCCGGGTCGATCGGCAGGTACGGAACCTCCCAGGGCGCCTCATCGGGGGCGATGCCCTGCTCCGCGGCTCGCTTGGCGTGGTGGGCCATGCCCTTGGAGATGGCGTCCTGGTGGGTCCCGGAGAAGGCGGTGTGGACGAGCTCGCCGACATAGGGGTGGCGCGGGTGGACGGGCAGCCGGTTGCAGTGCTCCACCACCTCGCGCACGGCGTCGATGTCGGAGAAGTCGACCATGGGGTTCACGCCCTGTGCGTACAGGTTCAGCGCCAGCGTGACCAGGTCGACGTTGCCGGTCCGCTCGCCGTTGCCGAACAGGCAGCCCTCCACCCGCTGCGCCCCTGCCAGCACGGCGAGTTCGGCACAGGCGACGCCTGTGCCGCGGTCGTTGTGGGGGTGCACGGAGAGGATCACGGAGTCGCGCCGCGCCAGATGGCGGTCCATGTACTCGATCTGGTCCGCGTACACGTTGGGGGTGGCGATCTCCACCGTGGCCGGGAGGTTGTGGATCACCGGCCGGTCCGGGGAGGCGTCCCACAGCTCGGTGACGCTGTTGCAGACCTCCAGGACGAAGTCCGGTTCGGTGAGGTTGAAGACCTCGGGGGAGAACTCGAACCGGATGTCGGCACCCGGCTGCGCCTCGGCGCGCCGCATCAGATGGCCGGCGGCATCCAGGATCATCGCGTGGAGCTCGGTGCGGGAGCGGCCCAGGACCACGTCGCGCCAGGTCGGCGCGGTGGCGGTGTAGAGGTGCACGACGGCGCGGGGGAGCCCCTCGATGGAGGCGATGGTGCGGTCGATCAGGTCGTTGCGGGCCGCCGTGAAGACGGAGACGGTCACGTCCTCGGGTACGGCGCCGCTGCTGGCCAGGTGGCGTACGAAGTCGAAGTCGGTCCGGCTGGCGGAGGGGTAGCCGACCTCGATCTCCTTGTAGCCCATCGTGACCATCAGGTCGAACATCCGGCGCTTGCGCTCGGTGTCCATGGGTTCGGCCAGCGCCTGGTTGCCGTCGCGCAGATCGACGGGCACCCACAGCGGGGCCCGCTCCAGCCGGCGCGACGGCCAGGTCCGCTCCTCCAGCGGCAGCGCGACCCGGTCGTGCGCGGGCCGGTACCGCTCGTGCGGCATCGCGCTCGGCCGCTGCGGGTTCCACGCCGGCGCGTCCGCGGGAACGGGTCCGCACGGGGTGCGCAGCGTGGGGAAAGCCTGTATCTGCGGTGAAGCCATGAGACGGAATCACTTTCAGTCAGCCATCTGGTGACCGGCGCGTCTCGACACCCGCTGCGGGGTGCCGGTCAGATCAGGCCCCGCAGCGGCAACCGAGAAGAAGGAGCTCGCACAGCGACATGTCGGGTACCGTAACCAAAACCCAACACCTCAGACAACCTGAGAAGTGAAAGTGAAGGTGAACGTCGGATGCCACTGGGCGCACTGCGGCCAACTCCCTTGGTTGAGCAGGCCACTGAGCGACTGCGCGAGCAGATCATCCAGGGCGAGTGGAGCGTCGGAACGAAACTCCCCGGTGAGAACTCACTCGCCCAGACGCTCGGCGTTGGGCGCTCGACCGTACGCGAGGCCCTGCGCGCACTGGCCGGCGCTGGCCTCGTGCAGGCGCGCCAGGGTGCCGGGGTCTTCGTCATCGCCACCAAGCCCCAGGAGGACTGGTCCACCCACCTGCGGCGCGCGGCCGTCACCGACGTGTACGAAGTCCGCATGCTCATCGAGGTCGAAGCCGCGCAGATGGCCGCGCAGCGCCGCACCGACGACGACCTCGTCGCCCTGAACGAGGCGCTGGCCAAGCGCCGCGACGCAGCGGAGGCGGGCGACGCCGAGTTCGTCGATGCCGACATCGCCCTGCACGCGGCCGTGGTCGCCGCAGCACACAACCCCGTACTCACCGGCCTGTTCGCCGAGTTCGTGCCCGTACTGCGGCAGGGGCTGATCGACCTGGTGGAGCTGCTCGACCTGCGCTCCGGGGACCCGAACCACGGCGACGACGGCCACGCCCTGCTCGTGGCGGCCATCGCCCGCTCGGACGCCGAATCCGCCGGACACACCTTGCGCGAAGAGCTGAAGCAGACCCTCGAACGCCTCCACGCGATCTGACGCCGTGTCCGACCCCGTGTCCCACGTCGTGTCTGACGTCGTGTCCGATGTTGCGCCGCACATCCCCACCCGGTCGCGCACGTCGAACCGGCCGACCCGGGCTCGGAACGTCAACTGACGTATGCAGAAAGGCATTTGGCGGCCCGGCGGATCGCTTCCCCGCTCCGGGGTCGCCGCGCGAAGCAAGCCCCCGGTTTCCTCATCGCGTACGTCGCTGCCTGCACGCCTGCACGCCGGTGCGGTGGTGGTGGTGCCCCCGCTGCGCCTTGGTGCTCCGCGGCGCGGACCCGCTGACTGGGGACCCGGGCCGACCCAGGGGTCGGCCCGGGGTGTCACGGTCAGGCCAGGTCGAACCGGTCCAGGTTCATCACCTTGTTCCACGCCGCGACGAAGTCCTTCACGAACTTCTCCTTCGCGTCGTCACTCGCGTAGACCTCCGCGACGGCGCGCAGCTCCGAGTTGGAGCCGAAGACCAGGTCGGCGCGGGTGCCGGTCCACTTGACCTCGCCCGACGCGTCGCGGCCCTCGAACGTGTTCTCGTCCGCGGACGTCGCCTTCCACGTCGTACCGAGGTCGAGCAGATTGACGAAGAAGTCGTTGGTGAGCGAGCCGGGGGTCGACGTGAAGACGCCGTGCTGCGACTGCTTGTGGTTCGCTCCCAGGACGCGGAGGCCGCCGACGAGGACCGTCAGTTCGGGGGCGCTCAGCGTCAGCAGGTTCGCCTTGTCGAGCAGCAGGTACTCGCCCGGCAGTCGGTTGCCCTTGCCGAGGTAGTTGCGGAACCCGTCGGCCGTCGGCTCAAGCGCGGCGAACGACTCCACGTCCGTCTGCTCCTGCGAGGCGTCCACGCGGCCCGGCGTGAAGGGGACCTGGACGGCGACGCCGCCGTCCTTCGCGGCCTGCTCGACACCCGCGGCACCCGCCAGCACGATCAGATCGGCCAGCGACACCTGCTTGGAGCCGGACTGGGCGGAGTTGAAGGACGACCGGACGCCCTCCAGGGTGCGCAGCACCGTCGCCAGCTCGTCGGGCTCGTTGACCTCCCAGCCGCTCTGCGGCTGGAGGCGGATGCGCGCGCCGTTGGCTCCGCCGCGCTTGTCGCTGCCGCGGAAGGACGACGCCGAGGCCCACGCGGTGGACACCAGCTGGGACACCGTCAGGCCCGAGGCCAGGACCTGCTCCTTGAGGGAGGCGATGTCCCCGGCGTCGATGAGGTCGTACGTCCGCGCGGGCAGCGGGTCCTGCCACAGCAGTTCCTCGGCCGGGACCTCCGGGCCGAGGTAGCGCACGACCGGGCCCATGTCGCGGTGGGTCAGCTTGAACCAGGCGCGGGCGAACGCGTCCGCGAACGCCTCGGGGTCCGCCAGGAAGCGCCGCGAGATCTGCTCGTACGCCGGGTCGAACCGCAGCGAGAGGTCGGTCGTCAGCATCGTCGGAGCGTGGCTCTTCGACGGGTCGTGCGCGTCCGGTACGGTGCCCGCCCCGGCGCCGTCCTTCGGCCGCCACTGGTGGGCGCCCGCGGGGCTCTTGAACAGCTCCCACTCGTGGCCGAAGAGGATCTCGAAGAAGCTGTTGTCCCAGGCGGTCGGGGTGTTCGTCCAGATGCCCTCAAGGCCGCTGGTGATCGTGTCACCGCCCTTACCGGTGCCGTGGCTGTTCTTCCAGCCCAGGCCCTGCTGCTCCAGCGAGGCGGCCTCGGGGTCGTCACCGACGGCTTCGGAGGGGCCCGCGCCGTGCGTCTTGCCGAAGGTGTGGCCGCCCGCGATCAGGGCGACGGTCTCCTCGTCGTTCATCGCCATCCGGCGGAATGTTTCGCGAATGTCCCGGGCGGCGGCGATGGGGTCCGGGTTGCCGTTGGGGCCCTCGGGGTTGACGTAGATGAGGCCCATCTGGACCGCGCCGAGCGGGTTCTCCAGCTCACGGTCGCCGGTGTAGCGGTTGTCGTCCAGCCAGTTGATCTCGGGACCCCAGTACACGTCCTCGTCGGGCTCCCACACATCGGCACGCCCGCCGCCGAAGCCGAAGGTCTTGAAGCCCATCGACTCCAGGGCGACGTTGCCCGTGAGGATCATGAGGTCGGCCCAGGAGATGCTCTTGCCGTACTTCTTCTTGACGGGCCACAGCAGTCGGCGGGCCTTGTCGAGGCTCACGTTGTCCGGCCAGCTGTTGAGGGGAGCGAAGCGCTGCTGGCCGGCCCCCGCGCCGCCGCGGCCGTCGCTGATCCGGTAGGTGCCCGCGCTGTGCCAGGCCATGCGGATCATCAGCGGGCCGTAGTTGCCGAAGTCGGCGGGCCACCAGTCCTGCGACGTCGTGAGGAGCTCCGCGATGTCCCGCTTCACCGCCGGGAGGTCGAGGGCCTTGAACGCCTCGGCGTAGTCGAACTCCTCGCCGAGCGGATTGGCCACCGCGGGGTTCTTGGCGAGGATCTTCAGATTGAGCCGCTCCGGCCACCACTGGCGGTTTCCGCCGCCCTGCGTCGGATGCGGGGCGCGCTCGTGCGCGACCGGGCAGCCACCTGTGCCCTCCGTCTTGGCGTCGGTGACGATTGCATCGGGGTTCTCGGACATGGCAATCCTTCTTGACTCGGTGGATCACGGTGCTCAGGAACTGCGGGCGGTGAAAACGACCGGGGCGCGGGCCCCGGGGGGACGGCCCCGGCCTCGGTGACAGCGAAGCAGCGGCCGGCGGACGCGGCCGGTCGGGAGCCGCGCCCGGACGGGCAGTCGACATCGGCCGCGACGCGGCACGACCCGCACACGAGGGGGTGGGCAGACAGCGGGCCGCACGTACGACGTGGAAGGAGAATACGGCCCACGCGATCACACGCCCCGGAAGCGATCGCGGCCGTGGCGAGGCGGTCGCCGGATCGGGCGGTCCCCGGCGGCGCGGCGCCGGCGACCGGCATCCGCGGGCCGGCCCCCCGCGTCCTTGCGGCGGCGATCACCCATGACGTCCCCGTCTCCTGGTGTGTTGGAGTCCTGCTGTGTCTAGGCTGTCGGCGGCATCGATCCTATGATGGACACAATCCAAGTCAAGAAGTACGCCAAACCCATATCCCATCGGACCGCCATGCCCATCGGCGCTGCGCGTGTCCACCGGACCTGAACAGGTGAACCGATATGAGTGACCTGCTCAAGCGGCTGCGCGGGCGTGGCTGGCGGATGACGTCCCAGCGGCGCGTGGTCGCGGAGGTCCTGGACGGCGACCACACGCATCTGACGGCCGACGAGGTGCACGTGCGCGCGGCGCGGCGGCTGCCCGAGATCTCCAGGGCGACCGTCTACAACACCCTGGGCGAGCTGGTCTCGCTCGGCGAGGTCATGGAGCTCTCCACCCAAGGCCGCGCCAAGCGCTACGACCCCAATGCCCATCACCCGCACCAGCACCTGGTGTGCTCCGCCTGTGGCACCATCCGCGACGTCCACCCGACCGGAGATCCACTGGCCGGCCTCCCGGCGGAGGCCCGGTTCGGCTTCACCCTGTCCGCAGTCGAGATCACCTACCGCGGGCTGTGCCCCTCCTGCGCCTAGCCGACGGCGACGGGTCGCGGTCCGCGGCCCGCACGATGTCAGCCGGGGCCCGCCCTGAACCGGCGCCGGTACTCCGTGGGCGTCGTGTCGAGCTTGCGGCGAAACGCCCGGATAAGGGTGTCGGTCGTGCCGAACCCGCAGGTGGACACGATGCGTTCAAGGGTGGCGTCGGTGGATTCGAGCTGGTTGCGGGCCAGTTCGACGCGGACCGACTCGATGTACGCGGCCGGCGTCATGCCGAGTTCGGCCTTGAAGATCCGGGTGAGCTGCCGCTCGCCGACATGGGCGTACGCGGCGAGGTCGGCGACGGTGAGCTGATCGCCGATGGTGCGCAGGATGTGGTGCCTTAGGTCTTCGGTGCGCCGTGTCATGGACACGGGTTCCAGGGGAACACTGAACTGACTCTGGCCGCTCGGCCGTTTCACGTACATCACGAGCTGCCGGGCGACGCGCAGCGCGACGCTCTCGCCGAAGTCCTCGGCGACGAGGGCCAGTGACAGATCCAGGCACGCACTGATGCCGGCCCCGGTCCACACCTCGCCCGAGCGGATGAAGATCGGGTCCGCGTCGACCTCGACCTCGGGGTGATCCTCGGCGAGCTGCCGCGCGGTCGACCAGTGGGTGGTGGCGCGCTTGCCGTCCAACAGCCCGGCGGCGGCGAGGATGTGCGCTCCGACACAGACGGAGGTGATGCGGCGCGTCCTGGCGGCGAGCGTCTTCACCCGGTCGACCACGGCGGGATCGGCCAGGGCGCGCACGCGCCCGTGACCGTCGGCCTCCACCGCCCCGGGTACCAGGAGCGTGTCGATGCACTGGGCGGACACCTCGTGGAAGGTGGTGTCGGGGAGGATGCGCACGCCGGCGGAGGTGGTGACGGGGTCCATGGTCTCGGCCGCGAGGACGACCCGGTAGGCCGCCGCCGTGTCGCCGATCTCGTGCCGCAGGAGCGAGAACACCTCGGGTGGCCCGGTGACATCGAGCAGGTCCACGCGGTCGAAGAGGACGATCACGACGAGTCGTTCGACGGTGCTCATGGCGTCTCCCCCACGATGGCACGGGCTCGGTGGGCCCGAGCGAAGTCCGGCCGGGGCGCCCGGCCGCCATGTCCGGATCTGCATGTTAGACGACATTGCCGACACGCTCTGGCGGGCCATAGCTTTCACAAGGCGGCCCACCCCGAAGGTGAGCCGCGCAAAGCCCGCTCTCCAACCCTTAGGCGGTACTCCCATGGCTACGACCACCCTGCGCGAACTCAGCGGCCTCGACGAGACGCCCGCGTCGCTCGCCGACGCGACGCTGATCCTGGTCGACTACCAGAACACCTACGTCGGCGGCGTGATGGAACTGGAAGGCTGGCAGACCGCACTCGACTCCGCCGCCGCGCTGCTGGGCAGGGCCCGGGAGGCCGGCGCGAAGGTCGTCCACGTCATCAACGACGGCGGCGTCGGCACCCCGTACGACATCCGGGCCGAGATCGGCCGGATCCACCCGAGCGTGGCGCCCGTCGAGGGCGAGCCCGTCGTCGTCAAGCAGGCCCCGAACGCCTTCGTCGACACCGACCTCGGACAGCACGTCGACGCCGCGGGACACCAGAACGTCATAGTCGTGGGGTTCATGACCCACATGTGCGTGCTGTTCACCACGGAAGGCGCGTTCCTGCGGGGAAACCGGCCCACCGTGGTCGCCGACGCCTGCGCGACCCGCCCCCTGCGGTCGCTGGACACCGAACTCGCCGCCGCACAGATCCACGACAGCGCCCTCGCCACGATCGCCGACCTCTACGGCGTCGTCGTACCGTCGCACAAGTCCCTGAGCTGAGCGCCGGTCAAAATCCCGGCCACATGGGCAGCCCACACGGTGCCCCGGGGGAGCGCGCAGGGAGCCGTATGACCGGCACATGGAGCCCTGCCACCCCTACGCACACGGACACGCAGGGCCGGTCCACATGTGTCAGCACACCGGGCCCCATCCGAAGATGAGTCATAGCCGACACCCCCACAGCCGTGTTGAAGTTGGGCTGAACGGGTGAGCGGCGTCATCATGGCCGGATGCAGATACAGCACATGGGTGAGGTGGTCCGGTGAGCAGGTACGACGTCACCGACGAACAGTGGGAGGGGCTCGCCCAGGTCGTTCCGCTGCGCAGCCGCAACGAATGGCCCTCCCGGGCCGACCACACCACCATCCCCGGCGACTACGCCACCGTCGAACAGCGGCGCTTCGTCGTCCTGCGCGTACAGATCTTCGCCGACGCCCGCGAAGTGGCCGAGTACCTCATGGCGCAGATCCCGGTACTCCTCGACCTGACCGGCGCCGACCCCGAAGTCGCCAAGCGGATCCTCGACTTCAGCACCGGCGTCGTCTTCGGCCTCGGCAGCGGAATGCACCGCGTCGACCGCAACGTCTTCCTGCTGGCCCCGGTCGGCACCGAAGTGGAAGGCATCGCCGCGGCAGCCGTCCCGCACCCCTGACACGGCTCGAACCGCCATCCCCACACCCCCTGGAACGCCCGCACGCCCCAAGAACCGTCCCGCAGCGCCGTGCCGTCCCTCATTCGTAGGAAGGGCACCGCGGCGGAACGGTTCGTCAGTTTTCGGGCTGCGTACCGTCCCAGCCATGACCACCATCAGTGACCGAGCCGGCCGACCCGATCGACCCACCGTCACCGAACTGCGGCTCTCGGCCTTCCGGAAACACCGCGGCGCGACCATCCCGCTGGGCCCCCTGACCCTGCTCACCGGGCCCAGCGGCAGCGGCAAGACGACCATCCTCGAAGCATTCGAAGCCCTCGCCCGACTCGGCTCGGGCGCCCCACTCGACTCGGTGTTCCGCGACCCCGCGGGCTGCGTACCCGAAGGCGCGGGAGCCGACGCCCAAGGACGCCGCGGATTCCGCATCGGCTGCACCGTCGACGGCCCCGCCGGACCCGTCCGCCTCGACCTCGCCGTCCAGGCCGAACCGGAACTCCGCGTCGTCGGCGAACGTTTGACCAGCGAAGGACAGACCCTCCTCAGCACCGCGCTGCGCGACCCCGGCCGCTCCACCGTCCAGGCCGCCTGGCACACCGCGGGCGCGGTCCCGGTCACCCGAGCCCCGCTCCCCGACGACCTGCTCGGCACCGCGCTGCTGCCCCTGCGCGTCGCCGGCAAGACAGAAGGACAACGGCGCGTTCTGGCCGCCGCCGAACAAGTCGTCGTCGCGCTCCGCTCGGTGTTCGCCTGCGACCCCCAGCCCCAGCGGATGCGCGAACCCGCCGTCCCCGGCCAGGGACACACCGGCGGCCGGCTCCGGCGCGGCTGCGACAACCTCGCCGAAGTCCTCCGGCGCACCCGCACCGAATGCGGCATCCGGCACGGCCTGCTCGTCACCGCGGCCCGCGCCGGCTGCGTCGGACCCGTCACCGGCCTCGCCACCGAAGAACTCGCCGACGGTACGTTACGAGCCGTCCTCGCCCGCGGCGGCACCCGGCACGGAACCCCCGTCGGCCGCCTCGGCGAAGGCGAACTCCGCTACCTCGCCCTCGCCCTCGTCCTGCTCACCGGCCCCGGTGTCCTCGCCGTCGACACCGTGGCCGAAGTACCCGCGGCCCTGCAGACCCTCGCCGTGCTCGCCGACGGCCTCGACCGCGCCCTCGACCACGGCCAGACCCGCGAACTCCTCACCCTCGCCCAGGAGATGTGCGCCCGCGGCCACATCCGGCTGCTCGCCGCCGTGGGCGACAGCACCCGCGCCCACGAGGTCCACGGAGCGACGGTGGTAGACCTGGAGCCGTGAACCAACTCGACGTACCGGCCCTGCAGCGCAGACTCGCCGCATTCGCCGCCGCCCGCCACTGGGAGCCTTACCACACCCCCAAGAACCTCGCCGCCGCCCTCAGCGTCGAGGCGTCCGAACTCCTCGAAATCTTCCAGTGGCTCACCCCCGAGCAGTCCGGCCGGGTGATGACCGACCCCGACCAGGCCCACCGCGTCACCGACGAGGTCGCCGACGTACTCGCCTATCTGCTCCAACTCTGCGACGTACTCGGCATCGACGCCCTCGCGGCCCTCGCCGCCAAGATCGACCGCAACGAACTCCGCTTCCCCGTCCCGGAACTGCCGAAGACCCCCCACAACCCCCCTATGAACACGGAGAGTCACTCATCTGAGTGACCGAGATATTCACAAACAGCTTGCTGTGCACAAAATTCCGATTTCCTCTGGCTTTCCTGGCCACTCACGCTCACGCTAGGTAGTGGACGCGAAGTGCAACTCCATCACAGGAGCGGGGGCATCGGATGGATGCAGTAAGGCTCGTGAAAGCCGGCCAACACGCACTGACCCAGAGCCGGTCGGCGCTCGACATCGTGGCCGAAGCCTGGCAGGCACAAGCCCTCGCCCAGGCGATCGGCAGCCACCTGGCGGCCACCGGCCCGCCGGACCTGAGAGGAGAAGCACGCGGCCTCAGCGAAGCCGGCAGCCGGGGCTGCGCCATCCTCGCCCACCCCGGCATGCGAATCGGCGGCATCCGCGCCACCCAGCTCTCCGAAGTGAGCGACCCGGCAGGGGCGTTGACAGCCCTGGGCCGACTGCTAGGCGATGTCGCCATGGCCCTCGTCTCCGTGGCCTGCGCCACAGAAGAGGAGGGACTCTACTGGCAGTGCATGGAAGCCATCGATGTCGCCGACGAGTCCAGCGACCGGGTACGCGGAATGCTGCGCCGCCTCACGATACGAGAACAGGAAAGGCAGCAAAGACCGAGCGACATGGTCCGCGACTCGACGGCAGGACCGCCATGAACAGCACCCGCCGGAGCACGAACGCGTGGCCCCCGCGACGAGCCCGGATGACGAACCGGCAACCCCCGTCGCGCCCATCGGTCCTCGCACTACTCGCGTACGTCACCTTCGGCCGCCTGCTCGGACTCGCCACGGCCGTACGTCTGCTGGGCCTCGCCCGACTGGGCCGACTCGACCGGCGGAACCGGCTGCCTCGGGTCGCCGTCGGCCGTCGTGCGGTCCTCGGGGGACCGCGGATCCGTGTCGAGCTGCGTCAGATCGGTGTTCAGCGCCGCCATGAGCTCTTCCATCTGCCGCAACAGCCCCTTCGGCGCACCCTTCTGCTCGGGCGCCGACTGCGGCCACACGCTCTGTTCGGGCTCGGGCTCCTGGGACATCGCGGCCTCCTCGGCCCAAGCCCTCCCGCAGGCAAGGCAGGGCGGAAAATCGATCGACGCACCGGCCAAGGCCGCCGACACGCGGGCCGGACGGTCCGGCTCCCCCCGGGCCAACGACCACTCGGCGTGGACGTCACCGGCCAGGCCGGGCGCGCCCCGCCGGGCCGACGAATATTCACCCGACCGGGCATCCGTGGGAGGAGTGG
Organism: Streptomyces sp. NBC_01431; assembly: GCF_036231355.1. Lineage (NCBI taxonomy): Bacteria > Bacillati > Actinomycetota > Actinomycetes > Kitasatosporales > Streptomycetaceae > Streptomyces > Streptomyces sp. NBC_01431. The sequence goes on along the minus strand of NZ_CP109496.1, from coordinate 2,125,597 downwards.
TGCAGACGGGGTTGACGGTGGCCCCACGGTGCAGGATGGAGGCATGGATCTTCGAATCTTCACCGAACCCCAGCAGGGCGCCGGCTACGACACCCTCCTGACCGTCGCCAAGGCCACTGAAGACCTCGGCTTCGACGCCTTCTTCCGCTCGGACCACTACCTGAGCATGGGATCCGGCGACGGGCTCCCCGGGCCCACCGACGCGTGGATCACCCTGGCCGGACTCGCCCGCGAGACCAAGCGGATCCGGCTCGGCACCCTGATGACGGCGGGCACCTTCCGGCTGCCGGGCGTGCTCGCCATCCAGGTCGCCCAGGTCGACCAGATGTCGGGCGGCCGGGTCGAACTCGGCCTGGGGGCAGGCTGGTTCGAAGACGAGCACAAGGCGTACGGCATCCCCTTCCCCAAGGAGAAGTTCGCCCGGCTGGAGGAGCAGCTGGCCATCATCACCGGACTGTGGGCCACCGAAGTGGGCCGCACCTTCGACCACCACGGCACCTACTACCAGCTCAGCGACTCGCCGGCGCTGCCCAAGCCCGCCCAGACCAAGGTGCCCGTCCTGATCGGCGGCCACGGCGCAACCCGCACGCCGAGGCTGGCGGCGCGGTACGCCGACGAATTCAACATCCCGTTCGCCTCCATCGAGGACAGCGAGCGGCAGTTCACCAGGGTGAAGGCGGCCGCCGAAGCCGCCGGACGCAAGGCGGACGACCTCGTGTACTCCAACGCACTGGTGGTCTGTGTGGGCAAGAACGACGCCGAGGTGGCACGCAGGGCCGCCGCCATCGGACGGGAGGTGGAGGAACTCAAGGCCAACGGACTCGCAGGCTCGCCCGACGAGGTCGTCGAGAAGATCGGCGAGTACGAGGCGATCGGATCCTCGCGGGTCTATCTCCAACTGCTCGACCTGAACGACCTCGACCACCTGGAACTGATCTCCTCGCAGGTGCTGTCGCAACTGAACGGCGCCTGACCGTGAGCCCCGCCCGGACACTCGCAGCGGCCCTCGCGCAGGGAATGGTCGTCCTCGACGGCGGCCTGTCCAACCAACTGGAGGCTCAGGGCTGCGACTTGACCGACGAACTGTGGTCGGCCCGGCTGCTCGCGGACGACCCGCGACAGATCCAGGCCGCGCACACGGCATATGTGTGGGCGGGCGCCCAGGTTCTGACCACCGCCAGCTACCAAGCCACCTTCGAAGGCTTCGCACATCGTGGACTGAGCCATCACGAGGCGGAAGTTCTGCTGGCCAGAAGCGTTCAACTGGCGCGTGCTGCTGGAGAGTTGAGCGGTGGCGGTGGCGGTGGCGGTGGCGGTGGCGGTGGCGGTGGCGGCGACGGTGGTGCGGGTGCGGGTGCGGGTGCGGGTGCGGGTGCGGGTGGGGGTGGGGCGGGGGAGCGGGGGCCGGAGGGCGGGGTGGGGCGGGGGGAGGGGGGAGCCCCCCGAAGCGCCCCCGCCGGCTACCCCGAAACCTGGGTCGCAGCCTCCGTCGGCCCCTACGGCGCCTTCCTCGCGGACGGCAGTGAGTACCGAGGGCGATACGGCTTGAGTGTCCGGGAGCTGGAGCGGTTTCACCGGCCGCGGATCGAGGCCTTGGTCGCGGCCGGACCCGATGTGCTCGCTCTGGAGACGGTGCCGGATGCAGACGAGGCGGAGGCGCTGCTGCGGGCGGTCGAGGGGTGCGGGGTGCCGGTGTGGCTCTCGTTCAGCATTGAGGGCGGGCGTACCCGCGCTGGTCAGGATCTGGCGGCGGCGTTCGGGCTCGCGGTGGGGAACGACCAGGTGATCGCGGTCGGGGTGAACTGCTGCGCTCCCGCGGATGCCGACCGGGCGGTGCCGCTCGCGGCGTCGGTCACGGGCAAGCCGGTGGTGGTCTACCCGAACAGCGGCGAGCGGTGGGATGCGGAGCGGCGCGGCTGGGTGGGAGCGGGGACCTTCGATGCCGGGCGACTGCGGGACTGGCAGGCGGCCGGTGCGAGGCTGGTCGGCGGATGCTGCCGGGTCGGACCGGCCGAGATCGCCCGGTTGGCAGCCCAGCTCGGAGGGTGGCGGGCGTAGGGGGCCGCGCAGTTGGCGGGCGCTGGGGCGGGCGAGAGGGTGGTCGGTGCGGGGCCCGGTTGGGGGCGCGGGCGCGGGGGTGGTCTGCGAGGGGGGTGACGGCCGGGTTGGTGGCGTGGGCGACCGGCTGCGGCAGCGCTTCCTGGGGCACAAGCGGTCGCTCGCGCTGCGGGAGTACGCCCTTGGTCTGGCGGCGCTCGACCGGCTGGCCGACGGCGAGCTGCTGTGGCGGGTCCACGAGGCGGTCTTCGCGGTCCTCGCCCTGGAGTCGGAGCCGGTCGACCCGCGGCTGTGAGCGGCCGGTGGCCGCCGGTGGGCCGCTCGACGGCCCACCGGCTGGGGCAGCGGGGCTGTTCGCCGGGTGAGCGGGGGCGCCGCGGGACAGGATGGGGGCATGGGATTCCATGTCGATTCCGAGACCGGGCGGCTGCGCCGCGTCATACTCCACCGGCCAGACCTGGAGCTGAAGCGGCTCACGCCCAGCAACAAGGACGCGTTGCTCTTCGACGATGTGCTGTGGGTGCGTCGTGCCAGAGCGGAGCACGACGGTTTCGCGGACGTGCTCAGGGACCGCGGGGTCGAGGTGCACCTCTTCGGCGATCTGCTGTGCGAGTCGCTGGAGATCGAGCAGGCGCGGGCGCTCGTCCTGGACCGGGTCTTCGACGAGAAGGAGTACGGCCCGCTGGCCACCGGGCATCTGCGGGCGGCGTTCGAGGAGCTGCCGACCGCCGATCTCGCGGAGGCTCTGGTCGGAGGGATGACCAAACGGGAGTTCCTGGAGGGCCATCCCGAGCCGACGTCGGTGCGCTTCCACGCCATGGATCTGGACGACTTCCTGCTGGGCCCGCTGCCGAACCACCTGTTCACCCGCGACACCTCGGCGTGGATCTACGACGGGGTGTCCATCAATGCGATGCGCTGGCCGGCCCGGCAGCGCGAGACCGTCCACTTCGAGGCGATTTACCGCCACCACCCGCTGTTCAAGGGGCCCGAGGCGGGGCCGTTCAACATCTGGTCGCGGGGGCAGAGCGACTATCCGTCGACCATCGAGGGCGGGGACGTCCTGGTGATCGGGAACGGTGCCGTGCTGATCGGGATGAGCGAGCGGACCACTCCGCAGGCCGTGGAGATGCTGGCCCGCGGTCTGTTCGCGGCGGGCTCCGCACGGACCATCGTGGCGCTCGACATGCCGAAGCGGCGGGCGTTCATGCATCTCGACACGGTGATGACGATGGTGGACGGGGAAACCTTCATTCAGTACGCGGGCCTGGGGATGCTCCGCTCGTACACGATCGAGCCGGGCGCGGGCGAGCGGGAACTCAAGGTCACCGATCATTCGCCGGAGCACATGCACCGGGCGATCGCGGCGGCGCTGGGCCTGGACCGGATCAGGGTGCTGACGGCGACCCAGGACGTCCATTCGGCGGAGCGGGAACAGTGGGACGACGGCTGCAACGTGCTCGCCGTGGAGCCGGGCGTGGTGGTGGCGTACGAGCGCAACGTGACGACCAATACGCATCTGCGCAAGGAGGGCATCGAGGTCATCGAGATTCCGGGCAGTGAACTGGGGCGGGGCAGGGGCGGTCCGCGCTGCATGAGCTGTCCGGTTGAACGCGATGCCGTATAGTGATGCACTCAAACGTATATAGTTCCACTGTCTCTGTTGTCGCCCCCTATCCGTCCCCCAGGAGCAGCCACCATGGCGATAGACCTCGCAGGCCGCCACTTCCTCAAGGAGCTGGACTTCACGGCCGAGGAGTTCCTCGGGCTCGTCGCGCTCGCGGCCGAACTCAAGGCGGCCAAGAAGGCGGGCGCCGAGGTCCAGCGCCTGCGCGGCCGGAACATCGCGCTGATCTTCGAGAAGGCCTCGACCCGTACCCGCTGCTCCTTCGAGGTGGCCGCCGCCGACCAGGGCGCGTCGACGACGTACATCGACCCGCTCGGCTCGCACATCGGCAAGAAGGAGTCCGCGCGCGACACCGCCCGCGTGCTTGGCCGGATGTTCGACGCGATCGAGTTCCGGGGTGATGCTCAGCAGACCGTCGAGACGCTCGCCGAACACGCCGGCGTCCCGGTCTACAACGGTCTGACCGACGACTGGCACCCCACCCAGATGCTCGCCGACATCCTCACCGTAACCGAGCACACCGACAAGCCGCTGGGTGAGGTCGGTTTCGCCTATCTGGGCGATGCCCGCTTCAACATGGGCAATTCCTACCTGGTCACCGGCGCCCTGCTTGGCATGGACGTGCGGATCGTGGCTCCCAGGGCCTACTGGCCGGCCGAGGAGATCATCGCGCGGGCGCGCGAGGCGGCCGGAGCGAGCGGCGCCCGGATCACCCTCACCGAGTCCGTCGAAGAGGGCGTCGCGGGAGCGGACTTCGTGGCCACCGACGTCTGGGTCTCGATGGGCGAGCCCCCGGAGGTCTGGGCCGAGCGAATCAAGGCCCTCGCGTCGTACGCGGTGACCATGGAAGTGCTGCGCGCCACCGGCAATCCGGCGGTGAAGTTCCTGCACTGCCTGCCCGCCTTCCACGACCTCGGCACGCAGGTCGGCCGCGGGATCCACGAGCGGTACGGCCTGAGCGAACTCGAAGTGAGCGACGAAGTCTTCGAGTCGGCGCACTCGGTCGTCTTCGACGAGGCGGAGAACCGCATGCACACCATCAAGGCGGTCATGGTCGCGACTCTGGCCGGTCAGGAGCGCTGAGCGCGTACGCGGCCCGGGTGGCCAGGCGCAGTAGCCGCGCGGGGTGATCAGACGCGCCGCGCTTTACCTGTCCGGCGATCCCGGCGCGCCCGGCGCCCCAAGGCGTACGCGCGGGAATCAGAGCCGCCGAGCGCGTCGGACGAGTACGCCGGAATCAGGCCCGCCGGGCAAGTGCGTAGGAATCGGTGCCGCCGGACGCGTCAGACAAGTGCGCGGGAACGGGGCTCGCCGGGCCTCAACCCCAGATGTGGTTGCTGCGGCCCCGGCCCCGCCCCGCCTCAGTCCCGGTGCCCCTGCAGCGTGAACCACACCGCCTTGCCGTGCGCGGTCGGGCGGTGGCCACACGCCGAGCTCAGGGTGCGGATGAGGAGCAGGCCGCGGCCGTGCTCCTGCCAGGGGTCCGGTGCCGTTCCGGGAGCGGTGAGATCGCCCGGCGGTATCGGGGAACCGTCGTGCACCTCCACCTGGCAGCCGGACGCGAGCAGTTCCACCACCAGCTCGATCGGCGCCCCGCCCGCGGTGTGCTCGACTGCGTTGGCGACGAGTTCCGCGGTGAGCAGCTCGGCCGTGTCGCAGTCGGTGGGCACGTCGATCTCGGCCAGCGCGGTACGGACCAGGGCCCGCGCGATCGGTACGGCGGCCGTGGTGTGGGGGAGCGGTATGCGCCAGGCGGACGGTGCGGCACCGTGTTCCGGGGTGGGGCCGGGGGGCTCGGAGGGCACAGCGAAGGGGTTCCGTTCGGATGGGGTGGGGTTCGTCCTGCTTTCAACTTTACGAAGTCGCTGTGCGTCGCGAACAGGGGACCCCGCCCGGACGCGTCGGGGACGTGTGGCACCGGGAGTGGGGACTTTGGGCACTGTCCTGCCGGACGGCGTTATCGCGCACTCATGACGACAGTCACATATGAGTGATACCGTCGTGGACGAAAACTGGAAGGCAGAAGGCAGGCCGCAGAACCAGCGCCGCGCCAGCGCAGAAGCGGCGCGGAAAGCACTGGCAGCAGAAGCAAGGGGCGGCACCGTCGCCCCGCCGAGGGAGGCCGCACTCCGATGAGCCCCTTTCCCAGCTCCGCTTCTCCCACCGAGAACTGGCGCCATCTGCGACTCTCGGTGGCCGACGGAGTCGCGACGGTCACCCTCGCCCGGCCGGAGAAGCTCAATGCCCTGACCTTCGGCGCCTACGCCGACCTCCGGGACCTGCTCGCCGAACTGTCCAGGCAGCGCTCCGTACGCGCCCTGATCCTGGCGGGGGAGGGGCGGGGGTTCTGTTCCGGAGGTGACGTGGACGACATCATCGGCGCCACCCTGTCCATGAACACCGCCGAGCTCCTCGACTTCAACCGGATGACCGGGCAGGTCGTCCGGGCGATCCGCGAATGCCCCTTCCCCGTGATCGCCGCGATCCACGGTGTCGCAGCCGGAGCGGGCGCCGTCCTCGCGCTGGCCGCCGACTTCCGCATCGCGGACCCGACGGCCCGGTTCGCCTTCCTCTTCACCAAAGTGGGGCTGTCGGGCGGCGACATGGGTGCGGCGTATCTGCTGCCGAGGGTGGTCGGCCTCGGCCACGCGACCCGCCTGCTCATGCTCGGCGAACCGGTGCGCGCCCCGGAGGCCGAACGGATCGGCCTGCTCAGCGAGTTGACCGACGAGGGGTGCGCGGACGAGCGCGCCGCCGACCTCGCCCGCCGCCTCGCCGACGGGCCCGCCCTCGCCTACGCCCAGACCAAGGCGCTGCTCACCGCCGAGCTCGACATGCCGCTCGCCGCCGCCGTCGAAATGGACGCGGCCACCCAGGCCCTGCTGATGACCGGCGAGGACTACGCCGAGTTCCACGCGTCCTTCACCGAGAAGCGGCCCCCGAAATGGCAGGGGCGCTAACGATGCCGGACCTAGGACCTGACGCCGCCGAGTCCCTGCCCAGCACCCCCCTGCGGATCGCCGTGATCGGCGGCGGTCCCGGCGGGCTCTACGCGGCCGCCCTGCTCAAGCGGCTCGGGCCCGAGCGGGAGATCACGGTCTGGGAGCGCAACGCCCCCGACGACACCTTCGGCTTCGGGGTCGTCCTGTCCGACGAGACCCTCGGCGGGATCGAGCACGCCGACCCGGCCGTGTACCGGGCGATGCGCGCCGAGTTCGTACGGTGGGACGACATCGACATCGTGCACCGGGGCCGCACCCTCACCTCCGGCGGGCACGGCTTCGCCGCCCTGGGGCGGCGCAGGCTTCTGGAGATCCTGCACGAGCGCTGCCACTCGCTCGGGGTCGATCTGCGTTTTGGTACCGAGGCGCCGCCCTCGGCCCAACTCGCCGCCGCCTACGACCTGGTGGTCGCCGCCGACGGCGTGCACAGCCTCACCCGCCAGGCGCACGCCGACCACTTCGGGCCCGACATCACCAGCCACCGCTGCCGCTACATCTGGCTCGCCGCCGACTTCGCCTTCGACGCCTTCCGGTTCGAGATCGCCGAGACCGAACACGGCGTGATGCAGCTGCACGGATACCCCTACGCCGCCGCCTCCTCCACGGTCATCATCGAGATGCGCGAGGAAGTGTGGGCGCGCGCCGGTTTCGACGTGCTCGACGCGGACGCCTCCGCCGACCAGTGCGCCAAAATCTTCACCGAGGCGCTCGGCGGACGGCCCCTGCGCGGGAACAAGTCCTCCTGGGCGGCCTTCCGCACGGTCGTCAACGACCGCTGGTCGTACGGCAATACGGTGCTCCTCGGCGACGCGGCGCACACCGCCCACTTCTCCATCGGGTCCGGCACCAAACTCGCCGTCGAGGACGCCCTCGCGCTCGCCGCCTGCATCGAGGAGCAGCCCGATCTGCCCTCGGCGCTCAGTGCGTACGAGAGCGAACGCCGGCCCGTCGTGGAGTCGACACAGCGAGCCGCGGCGGCCAGCCTGCGCTGGTTCGAGGAGCTGGAGCGCCATCTCGACCAGCCCGCCCGGCAGTTCGCCTTCAACCTGCTCACCCGCAGCCGCCGGGTCACCCACGGCAACCTGCGGCTGCGCGACCCCGGCTTCACCGACACCGTGGAGCGGGAGTTCGGCTGCCCGCCGGGCACCCCGCCCATGTTCACCCCCTTCCGGCTGCGCGGCCTCGAACTGAAGAACCGCGTGGTCGTCTCTCCCATGGACATGTACTCCGCCGTGGACGGCCTCCCCGGCGACTTCCACCTCGTCCACCTCGGCGCCCGAGCGCTCGGCGGCGCGGGACTGGTCATGACCGAGATGGTGTGTGTCAGCCCGCAAGGCCGGATCACCCCCGGCTGCGCGGGCCTCTACACCACCGAACAGGCCAGCGCCTGGCGGCGGATCGCGGATTTCGTGCACGGGCAGTCACCCGGCACCGCCCTCGGCATCCAGCTCGGCCACTCCGGGCGCAAGGGCTCGACCCGGCTCATGTGGGACGGCATGGACCAGCCGCTCGACACCGGCAACTGGCCCCTCGCCGCCGCCTCACCGCTGCCCTACCGGCCGGGAGTCAACCAAGTCCCGCACGCGCTGGACCGCGCGGGGCTCACCGACATCCGCGAACAGTTCAGGGCCGCCACCCGGCGGGCGGCCGACTGCGGTTTCGACCTCCTCGAACTGCACTGCGCCCACGGCTACTTGCTCTCCGGATTCCTTTCCCCTCTCACCAACCAACGGACGGACGGCTACGGCGGTTCCCTCGCGAACCGCCTCCGCTTCCCCCTCGAAGTCTTCGACGCGGTCCGCGCCGACTGGCCCGACGACCGTCCCATGACGGTCCGGATCTCCGCCACCGACTGGGCCGAGGGCGGCACCACCGCCGAGGACGCCGTGGAGATCGCGCGGGCCTTCGCCGCGCACGGCGCCGACGCCATCGACGTCTCCACCGGCCAGGTCGTCCCCGGCGAACGCCCGGAATTCGGGCGCTCCTACCAGACTCCGTACGCCGACCGGATCCGCAACGAGCTCGGCATCCCCGTCGTCGCGGTCGGCGCCATCTCGTCCTGGGACGACGTCAACTCCCTGCTGCTCGCGGGCCGCGCCGACCTGTGCGCGCTGGCCCGCCCGCACCTGTACGACCCCCACTGGACGCTGCACGCCGCGGCCGAGCAGGGTTACGCCGGCCCGGGTGCCAGCTGGCCGCTCCCGTACCGCGCGGGCAGCCGCACACCGCCGACCGGCCGCACCGATGCCCCCAGACCGCGCCTCAGCCTGAACTGACGGGGGTGGGGCGGGAGTTGTCAAAGGCTGCCGGGTGCCGGCCGACCCGGTGCCCGAGGCCCGTCCTCGTGCCGTCGTCGCCCGGCGCCTTGCCACGTCACGACAGGACGCTCCGGACGAACGCCGCGCCCGCCTCCCGCAGCAGCTGGTGCAGTCGGCCGAACACCTCGGCCGAGCGGGCGCCCGGCCAGTTGTGGGGCAGCAGGTCGGCGGGCAGCCCCGGGTCCACGTACGGGAGCCTGCGCCAGGAGTCCAGGGCGAGGAGGTAGTCGCGGTAGGCGGCCTCGGCCTGTGCCGGGGCGCCGGAGCCCGGGTGGTCCCGCGACTGCCAGGCCCGCAGCACCGGTTCGTGCCGGTCGAGGAAGTCCTCGTGCTCCTTGGCGATGGCCGGCAGGTCCCACCAGCGGGCGACCGCCTCCGCGGTGGGCGAGAAGCCGAGGTGCTCGCCGCGGAACAGCTCGACGTACGGGGCGAGTTGGAGGCGATCCAGGGTGTGCCGGGTCTCGTCGTACAGCCGGGCCGGGGCCAGCCACACCCCGGGTGCCGCCGCGCCGAAGCCGAGTCCGGCCAGGCGCGAGCGCAGGACGTGGCGCTTGCTGCGTTCCGGCTCCGGGACGGAGAACACCGCGAGGACCCAGCCGTCGGCGGCCCGGGGCGAGGGATGGGCGTAGATGCGCCGGTCGCCGTCGTCCAGGAGCTGGCGGGCGTCGGCCGACAGCGCGTAGCCGGCCGCGCCCTGCGCCGTGGGCTGTGCCACGAGCAGCCCCCGCCGTTTGAGCCGGGACACCGACGAGCGTACGGACGGCGCGTCCACGTCGACCGCCGCGAGCAGCCGGATCAGTTCGGCCACCGCCAGCGAGCCGGAGGTCTGGCGCCCGTAGGCGCCGTACAGGGTGACGATCAAGGATCGGGGGGTGTGCTGCTCGGCCACGCGATCACTCTAGTTCCCGCAGTCGGAAGCGCTGGAGCTTGCCCGTGGGCGTGCGCGGGAGCGCGTCAAGGAAGACGATCGCGCGCGGGCACTTGTACGGGACGAGCTCGGCCTTCACGAAGTCGCGAAGGAGCGCCACCGTGGCCTCGCCGCGCGGCACGCCCGGCCTCAGCACGCAGTACGCGACCGCGATGTGGCCGCGGGTCTCGTCGGGGCGCCCCACCACCGCGGCCTCGGTGACGTCCGGATGGCGCAGCAGCGCGTCCTCGACCTCGGGGCCCGCTATGTTGAACCCGGCCGAGATGATCATGTCGTCGGCGCGGGCGACGTACCGGAACAAGCCGTCGGCCTCGCGCACATAGGTGTCGCCCGTGACGTTCCAGCCGTTGCGCACGTACTCCCGCTGCCGTTCGTCCGCCAGGTAGCGGCAGCCGACGGGGCCGCGCACCGCGAGCAGCCCGGGTTCGCCGTCCGGGACCGGCGCTCCCCCGGCGTCGACGATGCGGGCCTGCCAGCCGGGCACGGGGCGGCCGGTGGTGCCGGGCCGGATGTCGCCGTCCGCGGCCGAGACGAAGATGTGCAGCAGTTCGGTGGCGCCGATGCCGTTGATGATGCGGAGCCCGGTCCGCTGCTGCCAGGCCCGCCACGTCGCGGCCGGAAGGTTCTCGCCGGCCGACACGCAGCGCCGCAGGGCGCTCAGGTCGTACCCGTCGAGCTCCTCCAGCATCGCCCGGTAGGCGGTCGGCGCGGTGAACAGGACCGACACGCGGTGCTCGGCGAGCGCCGGCAACAGCTGCTTGGGGCCCGCCTGTTCGAGCAGCAGCGACGAGGCGCCGGCCCGCATCGGAAAGACGACCAGGCCGCCGAGCCCGAAGGTGAAGCCGAGCGGCGGGCTGCCCGCGAAGACGTCGTCGGGTGTCGGCTTCAGGACGTGCCGGGCGAAGGTGTCGGCGATGGCGAGCACATCGCGGTGGAAGTGCATACAGCCCTTGGGGCGTCCCGTGGTGCCCGAGGTGAAGGCGATCAGGGCGACGTCGTCGGCCGACGTGTCCACAGCGGCGAACGGCCCGGCCGGGGCCCGTTCGGCCAGGTGCAGCAGGTCGCCGGGTGCGCCGCCCCCGTACGCCGTGACGCGCAGGCCGGGCACCTCGGCCTTTTCCAGGTCGTCCACCACGCGGGCGTCGCACAGGGCGTGGCTGATCCGCGCGATGTCGCAGATCACGGCCAGTTCGTGGGTGCGCTGCTGGGCGAGGACCGTCACGGCGACCGCACCCGCCTTCATCACCGCCAGCCAGCACGCGGCCAGCCACGGGGTGGTCGGCCCGCGCAGCAGCACTCGGTTGCCGGGCACCACGCCCAGCTCGGCCGTCAGGACGTGGGCGATGCGGTCGACCCTCTCGCGCAGCTGGGCGTACGTCCAGACCGTGCCGTCGCCGGTGCGGAAGGCGGGGCGGTCCGGGCCGAAGCGCGCGATGGTGGTGTCGAGGAGCTCATGGCCGCAGTTGAGCCGCTCGGGGTAGTCGAGACCGGGCAGGTCGAGGATCAGCTCGGGCCACTGCTCGCTCGGCGGCAGGTGGTCGCGGGGAAAGGTGTCGGCGTGCGCTGAGGTCTTCAGCTCCATACGGGATCGCCCCCTTGTCGCCTCTGGAGCGTATCGTTTGAATGACGACAGTCAACAGTCCGCGATAGAGCGGCTGCCAGGCTGTCGGACCCGAGTGGAAAGGGGTGGCCATGCCCGGATTCGCGCTGGAGCCGGACCAGCTGGAATGGTGCGGGGAGCTGCGGGTGCTTGCCGGGGCGCGGCTGCGCCCCCTTGCGGACAAGGGTGAGCCAGGGCGCGTCAACCGGCCACTTGTCGAGGCACTCGGGGAGCACGGGCTGCTGGCCCGGCTCTTCGGCTCGGGCGCGCTCGACCTGTGCCTGATGCGCGAGTCGCTGGCGTACGCGTGCACGGAGGCGGAGACCGCGCTCGCCCTCCAGGGCCTGGGCGCGCATCCGGTCGCCGCGTACGGATCGGCCGCGCAGCGCGAGCGGTGGATGCCCGCGGTGACGGCGGGCCGCGCGGTCGCGGCCTTCGCGCTCAGCGAGCCGGACGCGGGCTCGGACGCCGCGGCGCTCGGCCTCAACGCGGCTCAGGACAACGATGGTTGGCGGCTCACCGGCGAGAAGTGCTGGATCTCCAACGCCCCCGAGGCCGACTTCTACACCGTTTTCGCGCGGACGACGCCGGGCGCTGGGGCGCGCGGTGTGACGGCCTTCCTGGTCCCCGCCGACCGGCCCGGCCTGAGTGGCGCCGCCCTCGACATGCTGTCGCCGCACGCCATCGGGCGCCTCGACTTCGACGGTGTACCGGTGAGCGCCGACGACGTGCTCGGCGATGTCGACGGGGGCTTCGGGGTCGCGATGAACACCCTCAATCTGTTCCGGCCGAGCGTCGGAGCCTTCGCCGTCGGGATGGCGCAGGCGGCTCTGGACGCCACCGTCGCGCACGCCGGCGAACGCACCGCGTTCGGCGGCCCGTTGAAGGACCTCCAGGCGGTGTCCCACAAGCTCGCCGACATGGCGACCCGCACCCAGGCGGCGCGCCTGTTGGTGTACGCGGCGGCCTGTGCCTATGACCGGCGCGACGCGGGCATCGCCCGCGGTTCGGCGATGGCCAAACTGCTGGCCACCGAGACGGCGCAGTACGTCGTCGACACGGCGGTCCAGCTCCACGGCGCTCGCGCGCTGCAACGCGGGCACCTGCTCGAACACCTCTACCGTGAGGTGCGGGCGCCCCGCATCTACGAGGGGGCGAGCGAAGTGCAGCGCACGATCATCGCGAAGGAGCTGTACCGATGAGCCTGGAGCGACTGAACCCGGCCGAACTGTCCCCGCCGACCGGCTTCAGCCACGCGGTGGTCGCCGTCGGCAGCCGCCTCGTCTTCCTCGCCGGGCAGACCGCGCTGGACGGGGACGGCGAGGTGGTGGGCACCACGCTGCCCGAGCAGTTCCGCACCGCGACCACCAACCTCCTGACGGCACTGGCAGCGGCCGGGGGCACCCCGGGCGACCTCGCGCGGGTCACCGTGTACGCCACGGACGTCGCGGAGTACCGGCTGCGGGCCCGCGAACTCGGGTCGATCTGGCGCGAGTTGGCAGGCCGCGACTATCCGGCGATGGCGGTGATCGGGGTGGTCCGCCTCTGGGACGAGCAGGCCCTGGTCGAACTGGACGGCTTCGCGGTCCTGGACTAGCTACTCCCACCCGCCCCCAGCCCCGAAGGGTTCAGGGAAGGGCTCCCACCCGCCCCCAGCCCCGGAGGGTTCAGGGAAGGGGCGGGTGGGGGATCGAATCGAGGCCGCTCACCCCTCCAGCAGGTGCCCCATCCACTCCTCAACGCCCTCGACCGACCTCGGCAGCGCCCCCGACAGCAGGTGGGCGCCGGTGTCGGTGATGACCAGGTCGTCCTCGATGCGGACGCCGATGCCGCGCAGTTCGGGCGGCAGGGTCTCGTCGTCCGGCTGCAAGTACAGGCCGGGCTCGACCGTGAGGACGTGGCCCGGCTCCAGGACGCCGTCCAGGTACGTCTCGGCGCGGGCCTTCGCGCAGTCGTGGACGTCCAGGCCCAGCATGTGCCCGCTGCCGCACAGCGTGTAGCGGCGGTGCAGTTCGCCCGAGGCGCTCTTGAGGACGCCCCAGTCCGCGAGGCCCTCCGCGATGACCTGCATGGCGGCCCGGTGGAAGTCGCGGTAGGCGGCGCCCGGCCGCAGCGCCGCGATGCCCGCCTCCTGCGCGGCCAGGACGAGTTCGTACACCTGGCGCTGGACGGGGGAGAAGCGGCCGGAGAGTGGGAGGGTGCGGGTGATGTCGGAGGTGTAGAGCGTTTCGGTCTCCACGCCCGCGTCCAGGAGCAGCAGTTCCCGCGGGTCGAGCCGCCCGTCGTTGCGGATCCAGTGCAGTACACAGGCGTGCGCGCCGGAGGCGGCGATCGTCTCGTACCCCGTGCCGTTGCCCTCGGCGCGGGCGCGCAGCCCGAAAACGCCTTCGAGTACGCGCTCGCCCCGCGGATGGGCCAGCGCGCGGGGCAGGGAGCGCACGACGTCCTCGAAACCCGTGGTGGTGTGGTCGACGGCCAGCTGGAGCTGGGCCACCTCCCACGCGTCCTTCACCAGTCTCAACTCCGAGAGGACTTGAGCCAGTTCGGCATCGCTCGACGCGTCGCGGCCGGGCGGCAGCGCGTCGAGGCCGTCCACGTGGAGGCAGCGGATGCCGGTCAGCCGCTCCGCCTCCGCGAGGTCGGGCCGGCGTCCCACCCAGAACTCGCCGTACCGGCGGTCGCGGTAGAACTCGTCGCCGCCGTCGGCGCGCGGCGAGCGCGGCCGCACGTACAGCACCGCCTCGTGTCCGGAACCGGACGGCTCCATGACGAGCACGTGGCCGGGCTGGTCCTCGCCGGTCAGGCCGGTCAGCCAGGCATAGGCGCTGTGCGGGCGGAAGCGGTGGTCGCAGTCGTTGCTGCGGACCTTCAACTCCCCTGCGGGCACGAGGAGTCGCTCACCGGGGAAACGGGCCGAAAGCCGCGCCCGGCGTCCCGCCATGACCTCATGCCCCGGCACCCGGAGGTCCCCGGGCAGCGGGGTCGGGGCCCAGTCGGTGGTCATGAAGGCGGCGAGTTCGAGACCGACGGGAAGGTCGTGGCTGCCGGTGTTGAGGCGCGCGGGGCGCTCGGCCATCTGGGCTCCCAGGGGTGAGGAGGGGGGTGCGGGACTTAGCAGTGCAATTTCACATTACTATGTTACAGCCGCCTCGCCGGGTCGTCAGGGGATCAAGTTCCCCCTGGTGCTTGGGGGTTCGATGCCCCCAGCCCCCTTTGGGCGGGCGAGCGATCTCGGTCACGTACGGCTCTTGTGGGCACCCCGCAACGGTCAGTAAAATGTCACACACCACACTAGGGAGACCGACCATGACGTCTGCAACACCTCAGCGACTCCGGCCCTGGCACGGAATCCTCGTCGCGACCGCACTTCCCCTGCGCGCCGATCTCTCCGTCGACTTCGACTCCTATGCCGAGCACGTGCGCTGGCTGATCGACAACGGCAGCGACGGCGTCGTGCCGAACGGCTCGCTCGGCGAATACCAGACCCTGTCCGACGAGGAGCGCGCCCATGTCGTGCGGACCGCCGTCGAGGCGGCGGGCGACGGCGACCGCGTGATGGTGGGCGTCGCCGCCTACGGCAGCGCCGAGTCCCGCCGCTGGGCCGAGCAGGCGCGCGAGGCGGGAGCGGGCTCCGTCCTGCTGCTGCCGCCGAACGCCTACCGCGCCGACGAGGCGGCCGTACGCGCCCACTACGCCGAGGTCGCGAAGGCGGGCCTGCCCGTCGTCGCCTACAACAACCCGTACGACACCAAGGTCGACCTGACGCCCGCGCTGCTCGCCCAGCTGTACGCGGACGGCAGCATCGTCGCCGTGAAGGAGTTCAGCGGCGATGTGCGCCGGGCCTACGAGATCGCCGAACTGGCCCCGGAACTGGACTTGTTGATCGGGGCCGATGACGTCCTGCTGGAGCTGGCGCTGGCCGGTGCGGTCGGCTGGATCGCCGGATACCCCAACGCGCTGCCCGCCTCCTGCGCCCAGCTCTACCGCGCCGCCATCGACGGCGACCTCGCCACCGCACGTCCCCTCTACCGGGCGCTGCACCCGCTGCTGCGCTGGGACTCCAAGACCGAGTTCGTCCAGGCGATCAAGCTCTCCATGGACCTCGCGGGCCGAACCGGCGGACCCACCAGGCCGCCCCGCCACCCGCTCACCGCCGAACAGGAGGCCGTGGTGCGCGCCGCCACCGAGAAGGCGCTCGCCGAAGGCCACAAGTAGCCCGCCAGAAAGGCGAATCCATGCGGACCCGACACGTCTACCACGCGGTCGACTCGCACACCGAAGGCATGCCGACCCGTGTCATCACCGGCGGGCTCGGCGTCATCCCCGGCGCCACCATGGCCGAGCGGCGGCTGCACTTCATGGAGCACCTCGACCACATCCGTACGCTCCTGATGTACGAGCCGCGCGGCCACGCCGCGATGAGCGGCGCGATCCTCCAGCCGCCCACCCGCCCCGACGCGGACTACGGAGTCCTCTACATCGAGGTCTCCGGACTCCTGCCGATGTGCGGCCACGGCACCATCGGGGTGGCCACCGTGCTGGTGGAGACGGGGATGGTGGCGGTCACCGAGCCCGTCACCACCGTACGACTGGACACTCCGGCCGGTCTGGTCAGCGTGGACGTCCGGGTCGAGGACGGTGAGGCGAAGTCCGTCACGCTGACCAACGTCCCCGCGTTCTGCCTCGCACTGGAGCGGAAGGTGACGGTCCCCGGCTTCGGCACGGTCACCTACGACATCGCCTACGGCGGCAACTTCTACGCCTTCGTCGACCTCGATGCCCTCGGCCTGCCCTTCGACCGGGCTCGCAAGGACGATCTGCTCGCCGCCGGGCTCGCCCTCATGGACGCCATCAACGCGAGCGACCGCCCGGCGCACCCCGAGCACCCGGAGATCAGCGGGGTCAAGCACGTCTACCTCGCGGCCCCGGGCTCCGACGCGACGCGCTCGCGGCACGCCATGGCCATCCACCCGGGCTGGTTCGACCGCTCCCCGTGCGGCACCGGAACCTCCGCTCGGATGGCCCAGCTGCACGCCCGCGGTGAGCTCCCCCTGCACCGCGACTTCACCAACGAGTCCTTCATCGGTACCGAGTTCACCGGCCGGCTCGTCGGCGAGACCACGGTCGGCGGACTCCCGGCGGTCGTGCCCACCGTCACCGGACGGGCCTGGATCACCGGAACCGCCCAGTACTTCCTCGATCCGTCCGACCCGTTTCCGCAAGGCTTCCTGCTGTGAAGGCGCCCGTGGTGGTGCGCGCCGTCGACTTCCACACCGCGGGCGAGCCCTTCCGCATCGTTGCGGACGGGCTCCCGCCCGCCCCCGGGGACACGGTCGCGGAGCGCTGGGCCACCGTGATCGGCGCGGGCGGCGCCCCCAACGCGCCGAGACCCGGCCCCCTCGACGACGTCCGGCGGCTGCTCGTCCAGGAACCGCGTGGCCACGCCGGCATGTACGGCGGGTTCGTCGTTCCGCCCGACGACGACGGGGCCCACTTCGGGGTGCTGTTCTGGCACAAGGACGGATACTCCACCGCCTGTGGCCACGGCACCATCGCCCTCGGCGCCTGGGCGGTGGCCACGGGTCGCGTCCTCGCACCGGACGACGGCACCGCCGAGGTCAGGATCGACGTGCCGTCGGGCCGGGTCACGGCCCGGGTGCACCGTGCGGGCGCCCGCACCACCGCGGTCACCTTCCGGGGCGTCCCGGCCCGCGTCACCGCCCGCAAGCTGCCCGTGACCACCTCGCGCGGCGCGGCCGAGGTGTCGGTGGCGCACGCGGGAGCCTGCTACGTCTCGCTGGCGGCGGCGGAACTCGACCTGGACGTCAGCCGCACCTCGCTGCCCCAACTCACCGATCTCGCACGGGAGATACGCGAAGAGCTCACCGGTCACCGCGCCACCGTCGACCCGGCGATCCCCCTCCTCGCGGGGGTGTACGGGGTGATCTTCCACGAGGCGCTCGCGGACACCTCGGCCGGGCCGAACCAGCGCAGCGTCACCGTGTTCGCCGACGGCCAGATCGACCGCTCCCCGTGCGGCTCGGGCACCGCCGCGCGACTGGCCCTGCTGGCCGAGGACGGTGCCATCGGCCCCGGCGACGAGCTGCGCCACGAGTCGGTGACCGGCACGGTGTTCACCGGACGCGTCCTGTCCCGTTCGGCGCGGGGCACCGTCACCGAAGTCACCGGCGCCACCCACCGCACCGGCGAGCACACCTTCGTACTCGACCCCTACGACGAGCTGGCGACGGGATTCCTGCTGTGATCCACCTCGGCGCCGACGACATCGCGGCCCTGCTGACCCCGGCCGCGGCGGCCGAAGCCGTGGGGGCGGCCCTGCGGGACGGGCTCGACCCGGAGTCGTGCCCGGCGCGCTCCGGCATCCCTGTTCCGGCGGGGGAGCTGCTGATCATGCCGGCGGCCTCCGCGACGTACGCGGGAGTGAAGATCGCCGGGGTCGCGCCCGCCAACCCGGGCCGTGGGCTGCCCCGCATCACCGGTAGCTTCCTTCTGCTCGACGGCCCGACACTGCTGCCCGTCGCCCTCCTCGACGCCGCGGCGCTGACCACCGTGCGCACCGCGGCGGTATCGGCCCTGGCGATCGACGCGCTCGCCGCACCGGACGCGACGCGCCTGGTCCTCTTCGGAGCGGGCCCCCAGGCCTACGCCCATCTCGAAGCGGCCCTCAAGATAAGGAAGTTGACTCATCTGTCGGTCGTTTCGCGCACCCCGGAGCCGGCCGAGTCCCTGGTCGCGTATGCGCGAGGGCTCGGCCTGCGAGCGCACACCGGAACGCCGTCGGAGGTGTCCGGCGCCGATCTCGTCATCTGCTGCACCACCGCGCGCGAGCCGCTCTTCGACGGGCGGCTCGTCCCCGGCCGTGCCGCCGTGGTCGCGGTCGGCTCCCACCAGACGGCCGTACGGGAGACGGACTCGGAACTGGTACGGCGCTCCTCGGTCTGGGTGGAGGCGCGGGCGGCGGCCCTGCGCGAGGCCGGCGATCTGCTGATCCCGCTGGCCGAGAAAGTCATCGCCGAGGACCACATCGCGGGCAACCTGGCCGAACTGGTGCGGGGCGGGGGGAGGATCCCCTCCGACCGGCCGCGGCTGTTCAAGAGCGTGGGCATGGCCTGGGAGGACCTGGCCGTGGCGGCGGCGCTGCTACGGGCCTCGACCACCGTACGGGAAACGGCAGTTGGACCGGGAAGCCCTGCCAGGAAGGGGAGGATTGTACGCTGAGCCTCCGCGGATTCACGGAGGAAGAGCCATGGGCGACCTGAAACAGGGCCATCTCATCGTTGCCCAGGAACGGCTGCGCGACCAGGTCGCCCACGCCCTGCGCGCCGCACTGGTCGCGGGCGAGCTCCGCCCCGGCGCCATCTACTCCGCGCCCGGCCTCGCCGCCGACTTCGGGATCTCCGCGACGCCGGTCCGCGAGGCGATGCTCGATCTGGCCCGCGAAGGCCTGGTCGAGCCGGTACGCAACAAGGGCTTCAGGATCACCGAGGTCAGCGAGCGCGACCTGGACCAGTACACCGAACTGCGCGCGCTCATCGAGGTGCCGACCGTCGGCAAGGTCACCGACGCCGCGACCGCCGAACAGCTGGAGGCGTTGCGGCCCATCGCCGAGGAGATAGTCGAGCGGGCCCGCGCGCACGACCTGATCGGCTACCTCGACGCCGACCGCCGCTTCCACCTCCAGCTCCTGGGCCTGGCGGGCAACGAGCGACTGGTCGAGACGGTCGGTGAACTGCGCAAGCGCTCCCGCCTGTACGGACTGACCAGGCTGGACGAGCGCGGTGAGCTGATCTCCTCCGCGCAGGAACACATCGAGCTCCTGGACCTGATGCGCTCCGGCGACCGCGCGGCCGCCGAAGCGTGCATGGCCCGCCACTTGGGCCACGTCCGCTCGCTGTGGGCCAGGGCCCGGGACGAACCGGTCGAGCCCCGACCTAAGCGGATCCTGGGCGGTAGCAGGTAGCAGGTAGCAGGTGGCCCGTAGCCCGAAGCAAGTAGCCGGTATCCGGTAGGGGATGCCCGCTCACCACCCGTCTGCGGTCGTCGGAAAATGCCTACCGGGTCGGCCGGACAGGGCGCAGACTCGTCGCATGGCTGACATGGGGTCGTTCCGGGACGCGGTCACCGCGTGGGCTGCCGGGGGCCCCGGCGAGCCCGCGCGCGAACTGGCCGCGCGGCTGTCCGTCCGGGCGGCCGTGCTGCTCGAAGGACCCAGTGACGTCGCGGCGGTCGACGCGCTGGCCGCGAGCCGCGGCCGCAACCTCGCGGACGAGGGAGTCTGCGTCCTGGCGATGGGCGGCGCGATGAGCATCGGGCGCTTCGCCGACCGCCTCGGGCCGCCCGGCCTGGGCCTTCGCCTGGCGGGGCTGTGCGACGAAGGGGAGCGCGGCTTCTACACCCGCGGCCTGGAGCGGGCCGGTGCGCCGCGCGAGGGGTTCTTCGTCTGCGCGGCGGACCTGGAGGACGAGCTCATCCGCGCGCTGGGCGTGCCGCGGGTGGTGGAGCTCGTCCGGGCGGAGGGCGACCTGCGCCCCCTGGAGACCTTCCTTCGCCAGCCCGCGCAGCGCGGCCGCATCGCAAGGCAGCAACTGCGGCGCTTCTTCGGCACGAAGAAGGGGCGCAAGATCCACTACGGCCGCGTCCTCGTCGAGGCCCTCGACCCCGACCGCGCACCCGCCCCGCTCACCGGTCTGCTCGCCGCCCTCTGACCCCCGAGCAGGCCCCCCCGCCCAGCGACAGCCGCCCCCCTGCGGACCCGCATCGGCGCGGGTCGCAAGGGGGCGGATGGCTTTACTACTCAGATGTCCCGAAAGATCTCGATCTGCGCGCCGACCGAGTTCAGCCGCTCCGCCAGGTCCTCGTAACCGCGGTTGATGACGTACACGTTGCGCAGCACGGACGTGCCCTCGGCCGCCATCATGGCGAGCAGGACCACCACGGCCGGGCGCAGTGCCGGGGGGCACATCATTTCGGCGGCGCGCCAGCGGGTGGGGCCCTCCACCAGGACCCGGTGCGGGTCGAGGAGTTGGAGGCGGCCGCCGAGGCGGTTGAGGTCGGTGAGGTAGATCGCGCGGTTGTCGTAGACCCAGTCGTGGATGAGGGTCTTGCCCTGGGCCGCCGCCGCGATCGCCGCGAAGAACGGCACGTTGTCGATGTTGAGGCCGGGGAACGGCATCGGGTGGATCTTGTCGATGGGCGCCTCCAGCTTGGAGGGCCGCACGGTGAGGTCGATCAGCCGGGTGCGGCCGTTGTCGGCGGCGTACTCGGCCGTGCGGTCGTGGTCGAGGCCCATCTCCTCAAGCACCGCGAGCTCGATCTCCATGAACTCCACCGGGACCCGGCGGATCGTCAGTTCGGACTCGGTGACGAGGGCCGCGGCCAGCAGGCTCATCGCCTCGACCGGGTCCTCGGAGGGCGAGTAGTCGACGTCGACGTCGATGTCGGCCATGCCGTGCACGGTCAGCGTGGTGGTGCCGATGCCGTCGACGCGTACGCCGAGCGCCTCCAGGAAGAAGCACAGGTCCTGGACCATGTAGTTGGAGGAGGCGTTGCGGATGACGGTGACGCCGTCGTTGCGGGCCGCGGCGAGCAGCGCGTTCTCGGTCACCGTGTCGCCGCGTTCGGTCAGCACGATCGGGCGGTCGGGCGCGGTGCGCACCACCGCGGCGTGGTAGATCCCCTCGGTGGCCGTGATGTCCAGGCCGAACCGGCGCAGCGCGATCATGTGCGGTTCGATGGTGCGGGTGCCGAGGTCGCAGCCGCCGGCGTACGGGAGCCGGAAGTGGTCCATGCGGTGCAGCAGCGGGCCGAGGAACATGATGATGGACCGGGTGCGGCGGGCGGCCTCCGCGTCCATGGCGTCGAGGTCGAGCTCGGCGGGCGGCACGATCTCCAGGTCGACGCCGTCGTTGATCCAACGGGTGCGCACGCCAATGGAGTTGAGGACTTCGAGGAGCCGGTAGACCTCCTCGATGCGGGCCACCCGGCGCAGTACGGTGCGGCCCTTGTTGAGCAGCGAGCCGCAGAGCAGCGCGACGCAGGCGTTCTTGCTCGTCTTGACGTCGATGGAGCCCGAGAGGCGGCGGCCTCCCACCACGCGCAGGTGCATGGGGCCCGCATACCCGAGCGAGACGATTTCACTGTCGAGCGCTTCCCCGATGCGCGCGATCATCTCAAGGCTGATGTTCTGGTTCCCGCGCTCGATGCGGTTCACGGCGCTCTGGCTGGTGCCCAGAGCCTCGGCCAACTGCGTCTGTGTCCAGCCCCGGTGCTGCCGGGCGTCACGGATGAGCTTGCCGATGCGTACGAGGTAGTCGTCTGCCATAGGGGCAGGTTATCTCACATATGAGATGAGGCTCGCGTTGTGGTGGGCCGTCAGGGTGAGGGACCGTCAATTCGATGGTGCGGGTCCGGCCCGTTGGCGGCAAACGGGAGGGGTCCGACCGGTCGCGTGGAGCGTGGTCGCGCGGCGACGGCATGCAGGCGGGCGTGCCCTGAGGCGCCCGCGCCGTGAGCGGGGGTGCGCAACGGGACACGCCGCCCGTGCATGACCACGGCGCGGCCATGTACTAGAGTTATCTCGACATCGAGATATCTACGAGGCGCACCGCAGCCGAGGCTCGGTAAGGGTTACCTAACTTAGCCTTACCTCAGCTGATCGACAACACGTCGTGGCGGCAGGATTGTGGTGGAACGCGCACATCAATGAAGGAGACTGTCGTGTCGGCGAACAGCTTCGACGCCCGCAGCACGCTGCGCGTGGGCGACGAGTCGTACGAGATCTTCAAGCTGGACAAGGTCGAGGGCTCCGCGCGCCTCCCTTACAGCCTGAAGGTTCTCCTGGAGAACCTGCTCCGCACCGAGGACGGCGCGAACATCACCGCCGACCACATCCGTGCGCTCGGCGGCTGGGACTCGCAGGCTCAGCCGAGCCAGGAGATCCAGTTCACCCCGGCCCGCGTGATCATGCAGGACTTCACCGGTGTGCCCTGTGTCGTGGACCTCGCCACCATGCGTGAGGCCGTCAAGGAGCTCGGCGGCGACCCGGCGAAGGTCAACCCGCTCTCCCCGGCCGAGCTGGTCATCGACCACTCCGTCATCGCCGACAAGTTCGGCACCAAGGACGCGTTCGCCCAGAACGTGGAACTGGAGTACGGCCGCAACAAGGAGCGCTACCAGTTCCTGCGCTGGGGCCAGACCGCCTTCGACGACTTCAAGGTCGTCCCCCCGGGCACCGGCATCGTCCACCAGGTCAACATCGAGCACCTCGCTCGTACGGTCATGGTCCGTAATGGCCAGGCCTACCCCGACACCCTGGTCGGCACCGACTCGCACACCACGATGGTCAACGGCCTCGGCGTGCTCGGCTGGGGCGTCGGCGGCATCGAGGCCGAGGCCGCGATGCTGGGCCAGCCGGTCTCGATGCTCATCCCGCGCGTCGTCGGCTTCAAGCTGACCGGCGAGCTGAACCCGGGCACCACCGCCACCGACCTGGTGCTGACCATCACCGAGATGCTGCGCAAGCACGGCGTGGTCGGCAAGTTCGTGGAGTTCTACGGCGAGGGCGTGGCGGCGACCAGCCTCGCCAACCGCGCCACCATCGGCAACATGTCGCCGGAGTTCGGCTCCACCGCCGCGATCTTCCCGATCGACGACGAGACGCTGAAGTACCTGCGCCTGACCGGCCGCGACGCCCAGCAGGTCGCTCTCGTCGAGGCGTACGCCAAGGAGCAGGGTCTCTGGCTGGACCCGGCCGCCGAGCCCGACTTCTCCGAGAAGCTGGAGCTCGACCTCTCCACGGTCGTCCCCTCCATCGCCGGCCCGAAGCGTCCGCAGGACCGCATCGTGCTCGCCAACGCCGCCCAGCAGTTCGCGCTTGACGTCCGCAACTACGTCGAGGACGACGACGAGGCGGGCAAGGAGTCCTTCCCGGCCTCCGACGCCCCGGCCTCCGCCAACGGCGTGCCGAGCCGCCCGACGCTGGTCACCCTGGCCGACGGCTCCTCCTTCGAGATCGACCACGGCGCCGTCACCGTCGCCGCGATCACCTCGTGCACCAACACCTCGAACCCGTACGTCATGGTCGCCGCGGCCCTCGTCGCGAAGAAGGCCGTGGACAAGGGCCTGACCCGCAAGCCGTGGGTCAAGACCACGCTCGCCCCGGGCTCGAAGGTCGTCACCGACTACTTCGACAAGGCCGGCCTCACCCCGTACCTCGACAAGATGGGCTTCAACCTCGTCGGGTACGGCTGCACCACCTGCATCGGCAACTCCGGTCCGCTGGACGAGGAGATCTCGAAGGCGATCAACGAGCACGACCTCGCGGTCACCTCGGTGCTCTCCGGCAACCGCAACTTCGAGGGCCGGATCAACCCCGACGTCAAGATGAACTACCTGGCGTCGCCGCCGCTGGTCGTCGCGTACGCCATCGCCGGTTCGATGAAGGTCGACATCACCACCGAGGCGATCGGCACCGACACCGAGGGCAACCCGGTCTTCCTCAAGGACATCTGGCCCACCGAGGCCGAGGTCAACGAAGTCGTGGCGAACGCCATCGGCGAGGACATGTTCAACAAGTCCTACCAGGACGTCTTCGCGGGTGACGCGCAGTGGCAGGCGCTGCCGATCCCGACCGGCAACACCTTCGAGTGGGACGCCGAGTCGACCTACGTGCGCAAGCCCCCTTACTTCGAGGGCATGACGATGGAGACCACCCCGGTCTCCGACATCGCCGGCGCCCGCGTCCTGGCGAAGCTGGGCGACTCGGTCACCACCGACCACATCTCCCCGGCCGGTGCGATCAAGGCCGACACCCCGGCCGGCAAGTACCTCAACGAGCACGGCGTCGAGCGCCGCGACTTCAACTCCTACGGCTCGCGCCGTGGCAACCACGAGGTCATGATCCGCGGCACGTTCGCGAACATCCGCCTGCGCAACCAGATCGCGCCGGGCACCGAGGGCGGCTTCACCCGCGACTTCACCCAGGCGGACGCTCCGGTGTCGTTCATCTACGACGCCTCGCAGAACTACCAGGCCGCCGGCATCCCGCTGGCCATCCTGGCGGGCAAGGAGTACGGCTCGGGCTCGTCCCGCGACTGGGCCGCCAAGGGCACCGCGCTGCTCGGCGTCAAGGCCGTCATCGCCGAGTCGTACGAGCGCATCCACCGCTCGAACCTCATCGGCATGGGCGTCCTCCCGCTCCAGTTCCCGGAGGGCGCGACCGCTTCCTCGCTCGGCCTGACCGGCGAGGAGACCTTCTCCTTCACCGGCGTCGAGGAGCTGAACAACGGCACCACCCCGCGCACGGTCAAGGTGACCACCGACACGGGCGTCGAGTTCGACGCGGTCGTCCGCATCGACACGCCCGGCGAGGCGGACTACTACCGCAACGGCGGCATCATGCAGTACGTGCTGCGCAGCCTGATCCGCAAGTAGTCGCACCGAAGCACCAACGGGCAAGGCCCGCACCCCGACCGGGGTGCGGGCCTTGCCCGTCTGCGGCTGATGGATCAGAACATCAGGCGCATGCCGTTCCAGCCGGTGCCGACCTTCACGCGGTCCTTGAACGGGGCGGCGGCGGTGGTGCCGGTGCCCGCGTAGAACCAGAGGCCTCCGGAGGCGTCGCGGCCGACGAGGTCGGCCTTGCCGTCGAAGTTCAGGTCACCGATGGCGACCAGGTTGTTGTACGTGTTCCAGCCGGCACCGAGCTTGACGCGGTTGCCGAACGGCGCCGCCCAGTTGCCCGTGCCCGGGTACAGCCACCCGATGCCGGAGCCGTCGACGGCGATGATGTCGGCCTTGCCGTCGCCGTTCAGGTCGCCACGACCGGCGATCTTGGTCATGACGCCCCAGCCCGCACCCAGCCTGACGCGGGGCGCGAAGGTGCCGTCGGCGTTGGCGGTATAGAGCCACAGCACGCCGGACTTGTCACGGGCGAGCAGGTCGTCGGTCGGAGCCCCGCCGAGGTTGCCCGCCGAGAAGACGCGGTCGTAGGCGTTCCAGCCCGCTCCCAGGTCCTTGGCGACGGCGTTCTCCACCAGCGGCGTGTAGTACAGGTGGCCGTCGGTGCCCAGCGTGTACCAGGCGTCGGGGTTGCCGTCCTTGTTGTTGTCGACCTGGGTCGCCTGGCTGATCGCGTTCCAGCCATCGCCCAGGGTGGTGCGGTCGCCGAAACCGCCCGAGCCGTTCGGCGGGTACAGGTAGACGGTGCCCGATCCGTCCGCCGCGATGAGCGGGAACGTTTCTGCGGCCGGGATCTCGTCGCCCGCGGCAAAGGCACGCTGGGAGCCGGCGGCAGACTGCTTGCCCTTGGTCTGGGCGTACTTCTGCGCTGCCTTAGCCACGTTCGTGGACGGCGCGCTGTCGGCCGAGGCCGCACCCGCGGTCGTGCCGACGAGAGCCGCGGCGATCGCCGCGACGGCGATGCGGGACAGGGCGCGACCGCCCTTACGGCCGGAAAGTATGGCCACGTATTTCTCCATGTCGAGGAAGAGACGCGCTGCGCCGGATCGAGGCGCGACGCGAGATCTTTTGGATCCTTCCACGGGATCTTTGCATGTCAACTATTTTGCGGAGGGGGCGAGTAGCTCCATTTCGGCCAGGGTGGCCGTCCCGATGGGGACGATTCGGTAATGCGCGTAGGAACCGGGCGAATGGACGGAGAAGGCCCGCGTCTGCCGGTCCCAGGTGAAGGATTCACCGCTGCGCCTGTCCAACTCGGTCCACTTCGTACCGTCTTGTGATCCTTCGAGCGTCCAGGCGGACGGCGCGTTCGCGGCCGTCGCCGACGTCAGCGTGTACCGCACCGCCCGGGTGGGCCCGGCGACCGGGAGGTCCGTCGGACCGAACTGCCCCGACGTCGCCGAGGAGTTGTCGAACAGCGGTCCCGCGCCGGTGATCGCGTCGCTCACCGGAGTGGGCACCTTGTCGTCCTTGGTGATGGAGACCGGCGCCGCGTTCTTGCCGGTGCCCCACGTCGACGGGTGCGCGCCCATGGTGAAGTCGAGCGTGCCGCCGCGTGCGAGCAGGTCGTGCGGGAGCGCCGTCGAGTTCCACGCCTTCCCGTCGACCTTCAGGGACTGGACGTACACGTTCTGCGCGCTGTTGTGCGGGGCCTTCACCACGAGGTCGCGGCCGTTCTCCAGATGGACGGTCGCCTTGGTGAACAGGGGCGAGCCGATCGCGTACTCGCCGCTGCCCATCACCAGCGGGTAGAAGCCGAGCGCGGAGAAGACGTACCAGGCCGACTGCTCGCCGTTGTCCTCGTCGCCGAGGTAGCCCTGCCCGATCTCGCTGCCGTTGTACAGGCGCCGCAGGACCTCGCGGATCTTCTCCTGCGCCTTGTAGGGCTGACCCGCCGCGTCGTACATGTACGTCACGTGGTGGGCGACCTGGTTGGAGTGGCCGTACTGGCCCATCCGTACGTCACGCGCCTCGGTCATCTCGTGGATGACGCTGCCGTACGAACCGGCGAACTCGGGCGAGGCGGTCTCCGGCGTCGAGAAGTAGGCGTCCAGCTTCTTGGCGAGGCCCGCCTGGCCGCCGTAGAGGTTGGCGAGACCCCGGGAGTCCTGCGGGGCGGTGAAGGCGTAGCCCCAGCCGTCGGTCTCCGTGTAGTCGTAGCCCCAGATCCGCGGGTCGTACGAGCTGCTCGCCACCCGCCAGTTGCCGTCCTTGTCCTTGCCCTGGAAGAAGCCCGCCTTGGCGTCGAAGAGCTTCACGTAGTTCTGGGCGCGGCCCATGAAGTACGCCGACTCCTCCTTGTAACGGGGCTTCTTCGTCTTCTCGTACAGCGCCTGGCCCATCTTCGCGAGGCCGTAGTCGTTGACGTAACCCTCCATCGACCAGGACAGGCCCTCGGGGGTCGAGGTCGGGGCGTAGCCGAGGAAGGGGGAGGTGTCCATGCCCTTGCGGCCCACGCCCGAGGAGGGCGGGGCGACCGTGGCGTTCTTCAGGGCCGCCTCGTACGCCGCCTCGGCGTCGAACTTCACGCCCTTCACATAGGCGTCGGCGAAGGCCACGTCCGAGCTGGTGCCGGTCATCAGGTCCGCGTAGCCGGGTGAGGACCAGCGGGAGATCCAGCCGCCGTCCTTGTACTGCTGCACGAAGCCGTCGACCATCTCCCCGGCCTTCTTCGGGGTGAGCAGCGAATAGGCGGGCCAGGTCGTGCGGTAGGTGTCCCAGAACCCGTTGTTCACGTACACCGTGCCGTCGACGACCTTCGCCCCGGTGTGCGTGGGGGTGTCCTCGCCGGCCTTGGGGGAGAAGGGGCTGGCGTACTGGTTCTTCGAACCGACCTTCTCGAAGCCGGAGTTGGGGTAGAGGTACAGCCGGTAGAGGGAGGAGTACAGGGTGGTCAGCTGGTCGTGCGAGGCGCCTTCGACCTCGATGCGGCCCAGGATCTGGTCCCAGGCCCTGCGCGCCTGGTCCTTGACCTTGTCGAAGCCGGCCTTCGCGGGGATTTCGGCGGCCAGGTTCGCCTTCGCCTGGTCCACGCTGATGAGGGAGGTGGCCAGACGCAGGGTCACCGTGCGGTTCTTGCCGGGCTTGAACCGCGCGTAGCCGGTGACGTCGGCGCCCCCGCCGCCCGGCAGCTTCCCGCTCGCGGTCACCGGGGCGTCGAAGACCCCGTACACGAACAGCCGCCCGGCGCCGGTCGACAGGCCGCTCTTCACGTCCGAGTAGCCGGTGAAGGAATTCGTCGCCGCGTCGAGGGTGAGGCCGCCCTGGTTGGTGACGTTGTCGAGGATCAGGCTCGCGTCGTCACCGGGATAGGTGAACCGCATCATCGCCGCGTGGTCGGTCGGCGCGATCTCCGTCTTGAGGCCGTTCTCGAAGGTGACGCCGTAGTAGTACGGCTTCGCCGTCTCGTTCTCGTGCCGGAAGGGGAGCGCGCGGGCGGTCCGTGAGGCGTCGGGCGTGCCGGCCGAGGCCGACGGCATCACCTGGAAGGTCTGCCGGTCACCCATCCACGGGCTCGGTTCGTGACTGGCGCTGAACGCCTGGAGCGTCGGCAGGTTGTCCGCGTTGTTGCGCCGGGCGTAGTCGTACAGCCAGTCCTGCGATCCGGCGTTGGTGACCGGGGTCCAGAAGTTGAACCCGTTGGGGACCGCGGTCGCCGGGAAGTTGTTGCCGCGCGAGAACGAGCCGCTGGAGTTGGTGCCGCGGGTGGTGAGCGCGTAGTCCGACAGGTGCGCGAGCGGCTTCTCGGGCTTCGCCGGTGCGATCGACAGGTCGTCGATCCAGCCCTGGAACTTCGCGGGCCCCTGGGCCGAGTCGTACGCCAGCAGGATCCGGTCCACCGTCTTGCCCGCGGCCACCGTGCCGATCCGCGAGGAGACCTGGTTCCACTGGTTGACGTAGAGCGTCTTGGCGGCGCCCTGGCCCTGCGGGCTGAGCACCCCGCCGTGCGAGTCGAGCGCCTTCAGGTCACTCAGATAGGTGCCGTCGGTGAAGGCGAGGTCCACGGACACGTTCGTGGCGGGGTAGGTGAGGTCGGTCTCCGTCATCGACGGGAAGATCTTGTAGTCGAGTTCGGTGTCCCTGCCGACCGGGGTGTTGACATCGAGGACCTTGTTGTATGAGTAGGCCCGGCCCTTGGCCTTGTGGGTGCCGGCGTAGCGCAGCGCGCGCTTCCCGGTGAAGCCCGCGTTGGCCTTGGCGGTGGGGGAGCCGCCGGGGCCCCGGTCCGGGGTGGTGCGCATGTCCGGCGGGATGGGGGTGCTGGTGTCGCCGTTGGAGAACTGGATGTCGGCGAGCTGGGTGATGGGGGCGCCGCCGTTGGCGGTGATCTCCAGGCGGTAGTGGGCGTACGCCGTGGTGTTCGCGAAGTCGTACGTCTTGGTCTGGAAGCGGTCCTTGAAGCTCTCGCCGCTGCGGCTGTCCAGGGTCTTCCAGTCCTTGCCGTCCGCCGAGCCCTTGAGCGTCCAGTCCTTGGGATCGCGCTCGGAGGCGTCGTTCGCCGACGTCAACGCGTAGGTGAGCGTCTTCACCGGTTCGGAGAGGTCGAATTCGAGCCAAGCCGTGGGTTGGAAGGCGAGCCATTTGGTGCTGGGCTGCCCGTCGACCAGGTTCTCCTTGACCTCGCCGCCGTCGGTGTTCTCGGCACTGGCCCGGACGTCGGTGACCTTGTCCGTCACATTGCCCGGTATGCCGCTGGTGAAGCCGCCGTCGACACCCGAGGAGCGCTTGGCGCCCGCGCGGTCGGTGTCGACGGTGTCGACCCAGTCCGGCTGGGGCTGGCCGGTCTCGAACGAGGTGCTGAACCGCCCGCCGTTCCCGGGTGGCTGGGCGGTCGCCGACGGCGCCCCGACGGCGGATTGCGCCGTCACTACGAGCAGGAACGAGGCCGCCACCAGGGCGGCCCCCGGTCCTCGTCGGTACCGGGATCTGGGCAGCATGAGGGCCCTTTCCTTCGGCGCAAAGCCGGTACGAGCCGGCAGGTGCGAACTGGACAACGTTGTCAGAGCGAAAACGCAAGGTCCAGTAGCGCGTCAAGTGCGCTCCGGTGTCAAGGGTGTTGGGGGGTGTCGGGCCGGAATGGATGGCCTGATTCCCGCGGGGCAATGCGGGCGTCAAGGTGTGTAATGCGCGTCAAAAGGAGCAGCCTCGTCCACATTGGTACGTACCAAGGGATATATCCGCGAGGTCTCAACTCGGGAAAGACTGTCGGCCAACCCTGCTTTCGATCTTGCTCAGTTGACGGGAAGTGGACTATACCTGTCGGCGTCCGAGCAACCCGCTGAACGCGGGCGGGGGGAGTGCGTCGGGCCGTTTAGGCTCGGGCTCCGGGCAGCTCTCCGCGATGGATGTACGGCACCACTCACGCTTCAACTGTTCGCGGGCGACGGCGGATTCCGCTGCACCGCATGAGTCCTGGAGAAGGCGAGGACTTGAGCATGGGATCCGAGATCAACCGCCGTGACGCACTCAAGCGGGCCATGGCAATCGGCCTGCTGGCTGTGCCGGCGACTTCACTGCTGAGCGCGTGTGCCAGTTCCGACAGCGGTGACACCAAGAAGCCGAGTTCCCAGGGCACCAAGTCGGCGGACAATCCGCTCGGGGTCAACAAGGGCACGCCGCTGGAGGCCTTCGTCTTCAAGGGCGGTCTCGGCGACGACTACATCAAGGCCGCCGAGACGGACTACAACAGCAAGTACGGCACCACGGCCAAGCACACCGGCACCCAGGCGATCGGCCCGAAACTGCAGCCGCGCTTCGCCGGCGGCAACCCGCCGGACTTCATGGACAACTCCGGCGCCGACAACCTCGACACCGCCGCGCTCGCCAAGACCGGCAAGCTCCAGGACCTCACCCCGCTGCTCGACGCGCCCACCATCGACGACCCGACGAAGAAGGTCCGCGACGTCCTGATCGCCGGCACCATCGAGCAGGGCCAGTTCGGCTCCCAGACGATGTACGCGCTCAACTACGCCTTCACGGTCTACGGCAGCTTCTACTCCAACAAGCTGTTCAAGGAGAAGGGCTGGACATATCCGCAGACCTTCTCGGACATGCTGGCGCTCTGCAAGAAGATCAAGGCCGCGGGCATCGCCCCCTTCACCTACCCGGGCAAGTACCCGTACTACGTGCACTTCGACCTGCTGCACCAGATCGGCAAGGTCGGCGGCAAGGAAGCGCTCAACGCGATCGACAACCTCGACGACGGTGCCTTCAAGACCGACGCGGTCAAGGAAGTCATCACGTACTACGAGGAGCTCGCGGGCCAGGGTTACTTCCTCCAGGGCTCCGAGGGCATGACCCACATCCAGATGCAGACGGCCTGGACGCAGGGCCGGGCCGCGATGGTCGCCGACGGGTCCTGGGTGGAGAACGAGGCCGCGCCGACCATGCCGAAGGACTTCGACCTCGCGGTCGGCTCCCTCATCGGCGGCGGCACGAGCGACAAGCTGCCCTTCGGCGCGCTGTACGCCGCGGCCGGCGAGCCCTTCATCGTCGCCAAGGACGGCAAGAACCCCACCGGTGGCATGGAACTGCTGCGCATCATGCTCAGCAAGAAGCAGACCACCAATTTCACCAACGCCATCAAGTCGCTGACGTGTGTCGCGGGTGCCGCCGACGGGCTGAGCGGAATGACCCCGGGTCTCGTCTCGGGCAACGCCGCCCTCAAGGCGGCCGGGACCAACGTGCTCAACTCCCGTTTGCAGGACTGGTACAAGAAACTGAACCAGGAGACCATCGGCAACGCCACGCTCGACCTGCTCGTCGGCAAGATCAAGGCGCCCGAGTGGATGGACCGGGCTCAGAAGGCCTGCGACGACACCAAGAAGGACTCCTCCGTCCCGAAGTTCAAGCACCTCTGACGAGGCCGATGGCCACCACTGGCTGAGACGAGAGCGACCGGAGACATGCGACACGGCAAGTACCGGTTCATCATCGGATTCCTGGCAATTCCCCTGGCGCTCTACGGGGTCCTCGTGATCTCGCCGTTCATCCAGGACTTCCAGATTTCGATGACGAGCTGGAGCGGATTGACGCCCGAGAAGAACTTCATCGGGCTGGACAACTACCAGAAGCTCATTCACAACGACCTGTTCTGGAAGGCGTTGTGGCACAACGTCGTTCTGCTCCTGTGTGTTCCGGTCGTCACCCTGGCTTTCGGTCTCTTCTTCGCCTTCATGCTGAATGTCGGCGGCCGCCGCAGGGGATCTGCGGGGGTCGCCGGCGTGCGGGGCTCCGGCCTCTACAAGGTGATCTTCTTCTTCCCGCAGGTCCTCTCCATCACGATCATCGCGATCCTCTGGCAGCAGATCTACAATCCCGACACCAAGAACGGG
Organism: Streptomyces sp. NBC_01431; assembly: GCF_036231355.1. Taxonomy (NCBI): domain Bacteria; kingdom Bacillati; phylum Actinomycetota; class Actinomycetes; order Kitasatosporales; family Streptomycetaceae; genus Streptomyces; species Streptomyces sp. NBC_01431. Next base: position 2,093,251 of record NZ_CP109496.1, on the reverse strand, counting down.
ATGCTCAACTCCCTGCTGGCGAGCATCGGTCTGAGTTCGCTCCAGCAGTCCTGGCTCGGCGATTCCAGTATCGCCCTGCTGTGCATCATGGTCGTCATGGTGTGGGCGAACGTCGGTTTCTACGTCGTTCTCTTCTCCGCCGGAATGGCCTCCATCCCGGGCGAGATCTACGAGGCGGCGCTGCTCGACGGCGCCTCCCGGGTCAAGACGTTCTTCCGGATCACCCTGCCGCTGCTGCGCGACACGGTGGCCACCGCCTGGGTCTACATGGGCATCATCGCGATGGACGCCTTCATCTACGTGCAGTTGATGTCCGTCAATGCCGGCGGCCCCGACGAATCCACCGACGTGGTCCCGCTGCTCCTCTACAAGACGGCGTTCCGGGACAACAGCCAGTACGGAATGGCCGCCGCCATGGGTGTCGCGATGCTCATCGTGACCTTGGTGTTCGCCATTCTCAGCATGCGGCTGTCGCGCCGCGAGCGCATCGAATTCTAGGGGTGGCGCGATGACGACCGAAACGATGAAGGTGGACGGCGAGCAGTCGTCCGCACCCGCCGCCAGCGCTGCCCGCTGGAAGTGGCGCAGCAGCGAGGGGGGCGTGCTCAACGCCTTCTCCCACGTCTTCCTCCTCGTCTGGGCGCTCATGGTGGGCGTGCCCCTGCTGTGGGCGCTGTGGAGTTCGTTCAAGACCTCCGGCGACATCCTCACCCACCCCTGGTCGCTGCCCACCCATTTCCAGTTCGACAACTGGGCACGGGCCTGGAGCAAGGCCAACATCGGGCGGTACTTCCTCAACACGGCCTTCGTGGTGGGGCTTTCGACCCTCGGCACGATGCTGCTCGGGTCGATGGCCGCCTACGTGCTGGCCCGGTTCGAGTTCCCCGGCAACCGGTTCATCTACTTCCTGTTCGTCGGCGGCATGGCGTTCCCCGTGGTGATGGTCCTCGTACCGCTCTTCTTCGTCACCAAGAACCTGGGCATCCTCAACACGCTGCCCGGTCTGATCCTCATCTACATCGCGTACTCGCTGCCGTTCACGGTCTTCTTCATGACGGCGTTCTTCCGGACGCTGCCGACCACGGTCGCCGAGGCCGCGCTGATCGACGGGGCCTCGCACACCCGGACCTTCTTCCAGATCATGCTGCCGATGGCCAAGCCCGGCATCATCAGCATCGGCATCTTCAACGTGCTCGGCCAGTGGAACCAGTACCTGCTTCCGCTGGTGCTCAACCAGGGCGACACCAAGAACTGGGTGCTCACCCAGGGACTCGCGGACCTCGCCGTGCAGCAGGGCTACCAGGGCGACTGGGGGGCGCTCTTCGCGGGCCTGACGATCGCCATGCTGCCGGTGCTCGCGGTGTACATCGTCTTTCAGAAGCAGGTCCAGGCGGGCCTGACGGCGGGAGCGCTCAAGTAGCCCGCTGACCCGGCCACGCCTTCTTCTCCCGACCGCCCGCGGGCCCCGTGCCCGCGGGCGGTCGTGCGTTCCCGATCCGCTCCGCATCTGCTCAGGTCTTGACGGGAGACCACCCAGAAGGCTGAGCTTAGGGTTCACATGTTGGAGAAAAGACGGGGCCTCAATGCTGCGGCTCCGTGCGGGGGCGGCCGTCGTGCCGTCCGCCTACGGCGGGAGTGGATGAGTCGATGGAGACTCCGGGGTCGCAGACGTCACTGCACCGGGCCAACCTTGAGCGGGTCGTACGCGCCGTGCGCATGGCGGGCTCGCTCACCCAGGCCGAGATCGCCAGGACGACCGGCCTGTCCGCGGCCACGGTCTCCAACATCGTGCGGGAACTGAAGGACGGCGGGACGGTCGAGGTCACCCCCACCTCGGCGGGCGGCCGCCGGGCCCGCAGCGTCTCGCTCAGCGGTTCGGCCGGCATCGTCATCGGAGTCGATTTCGGCCATACGCACCTGAGGGTGGCCGTCGGCAACCTGGCCCACCAGGTGCTCGCCGAGGAGGCCGAGCCGCTGGACGTCGACGCCTCGTCCGCGCAGGGCTTCGGCCGGGCGGAAGAGCTGGTCAAGCGGCTGATCGCGGCCACCGGCATAGGCCAGGACAAGGTCATCGGGGTCGGTCTCGGTGTGCCGGGACCCATCGACGTGGAGTCCGGCACGCTGGGCTCCACCTCGATCCTTCCGGGCTGGACCGGCATCAACCCCAGGGAGGAGCTCGCCGGACGCCTGGGCGTCCCGGTGTACGTCGACAACGACGCCAACCTCGGCGCCCTCGGCGAACTGGTCTGGGGCAGCGGGCGCGGGGTCAAGGACCTGGCGTACATCAAGGTGGCCAGCGGTGTCGGCGCCGGTCTGGTGATCGACGGGCAGATCTACCGGGGGCCGGGCGGCACCGCGGGCGAGATCGGGCACATCACCCTGGACGAGTCGGGCCCGGTCTGCCGCTGCGGCAACCGCGGCTGCCTGGAGACCTTCACCGCGGCCCGCTATGTGCTCCCGCTGTTGCAATCCAGCCACGGAGCCGATCTGACCATGGAGCGCGTCGTCCAGCTGGCTCGCGAGGGCGACCCCGGCTGCCGCCGTGTCGTGGCGGACGTCGGGCGCCACATCGGCAGCGGTGTGGCCAACCTGTGCAACCTCCTGAACCCCAGCCGGGTGGTCCTCGGCGGCGATCTCGCGGAGGCCGGTGAGCTCGTCCTTGGGCCCATCCGGGACTCCGTGTCGCGGTACGCGATCCCCAGTGCGGCACGGCAGTTGTCCGTGCTTCCCGGGGCGCTCGGCGGCCGCGCCGAAGTGCTGGGCGCGCTCGCTCTGGTCCTGAGTGAAATGGGCGATTCGACCCTGTTGGAGAGTGCCCTGCCCGCCTCGGCGCCTGCCTTCACTTAGATAACGGATGGCACCGTTGTCATCTCGTTAAGGATTTACTCCTTGACGGTGGGCTTAACGCCGAGTTGACTTCCAGCCACCTCGGCCGCAACGTCGCGGCCTCGTCAGGGAGGTTTCTGAAGTGAACACGAACATGCGTCGTGCCGCTGTAGCCGTTACCGCCACCGCGATGGCCGTCTCGCTGGCCGCCTGTGGCAGTGCCAAGGAGTCCGGCGGCGGCACCAAGGCTTCCACCGGAAGCAGTGCCAAGAAGGGCGACGACCTCAAGATCGGCCTGCTGCTGCCGGAGAACCAGACGGCTCGCTACGAGAAGTTCGACAAGCCGCTGATCGAGGCCAAGGTCAAGGAACTGACCAACGGCAAGGGTCAGATCATCTACGCGAACGCCAAGCAGGACGCGACCACCCAGAACCAGCAGGCCGACACGATGATCACCAACAAGGTGGACGCCCTCATCGTGGACTCGGTCGACTCCGCCGCCATCGCGAGTTCGGTCAAGAAGGCCAAGGACGCCGGCATACCCGTCGTCGCCTTCGACCGCCTGGCCCAGGGCCCCATCGACTCCTACGTGTCCTTCGACAACGAGGAAGTCGGCCACGTGCAGGGCAAGGCCCTTCTCCAGGCCCTGGGTGGCAACGCCAAGTCCGGCGACATCGTGATGATGAACGGCGCCGTCACCGACCCGAACGCCGCCCTCTTCAAGAAGGGCGCCCACGCCGAGCTCGACGGCAAGGTGAACATCGGGAAGGAGTACGACACCAAGGAGTGGAAGCCCGAGAACGCCAACGCCAACATGGAAGGCGCGATCTCCGCCCTGGGCAAGGACAAGATCATCGGCGTCTACTCTGCGAACGACGGCATGGCCGGCGGCATCATCACCGCCCTCAAGGCGGCCGGTCTCTCCAAGCTCCCGCCGGTCACCGGCCAGGACGCCGAGCTCGCGGGTGTGCAGCGGATCCTCACGGGCGAGCAGTACATGAGCGTCTACAAGTCCTACCCGCAGGAGGACGCCATCGCCGCCGAGATGGCGGTCAAGCTCGCCAAGGGCCAGGACCTCGGCTCGCTCGCCCCGACGAAGGTGGACTCCCCGACCACCAAGGGCGTCCCGTCCTCGATCGTCCCGGTCGTCTCGCTGACCAAGGACAACATCAAGGACACGGTCATCAAGGACAAGATCTACACGATCGCCGACATCTGCACCGGCGCCTACACGTCCGCCTGCGACACCCTCGGCCTCAAGTAGTCACAGGCGGATTTCCTCCCGCCGCAACTGCCAAGTCCCCTGCAACACAAGGGACTTGAGTGCCCGGAAAGTTCCTCCGGAGCCCGCGCCCTTTCTTTCGGCCCCCGCCGGGGCGCGGGCACCGGACGGAACGTTTCCCCTCGGTGTCCCATTCGCTCTGTTCTCTTCGTTCTCTTCTGCTCAACCTCCGCGCCCCCACCCCTTGGGGCGCGGCATCCCCGCCGGTCAGGCGGCGAAGGAGATGGTTCACGTGTCCGCTACGCCCGTGTTGGCGTTGCGCGGGGTCTCCAAGCGGTTCGGTGCCGTTCAGGCGCTCACCGACGTAGAGCTTGAGGTCCACGCCGGTGAAGTGGTCGCCCTGGTGGGCGACAACGGCGCCGGAAAGTCCACGCTGGTCAAGACGATCGCCGGCGTGCACCCCATCGATGACGGAGTCATCGAGTGGGAAGGCAAGGCCGTCCAGATCGACAAGCCGCACGACGCCCAGAACCTGGGCATCGCGACCGTCTACCAGGACCTCGCGCTGTGCGACAACATCGACGTCGTAGGCAACCTGTACCTCGGCCGCGAGCTGAAGAAGCGGGGCGTCCTCGACGAGGTCGAGATGGAGCGCCGCTCGCGTGAGCTGTTGACCACGCTGTCGATCCGTATACCGAGCGTCCGCATCCCGATCGCCTCGCTCTCCGGCGGTCAGCGCCAGACCGTCGCCATCGCCCGCTCGATGCTCGGCGAGCCCAAGCTCGTCATCCTCGACGAGCCGACCGCGGCGCTCGGCGTCGAGCAGACCGCGCAGGTCCTCGACCTGGTGGAGCGGCTGCGCGAGCGCGGCCACGCGGTCGTCCTCATCAGCCACAACATGGCTGATGTGAAGGCCGTCGCCGACAAGGTCGCGGTGCTCCGGCTCGGCCGGAACAACGGTGTCTTCGATGTGAAGACCACCTCGCAGGAAGAGATCATCTCCGCCATCACCGGAGCCACGGACAACGCCGTGACCCGCCGTGCGGCGCGCAACGCGGAGGTTCAGAAGTGAACACCGACAAGACCTCCCCGACCGATCTCGGCAAGCCGCACGCGGCCCCCGTCGACGCGCCGCCCGCCGCGGACGCCGCCTCCACCGCGGTCGACCCCCGGCTGCTGGTGCGCGAGCAGGGTCTCGGCGGCTACCTCGCCGAGTTCAAGCGCAAGGTGCGGGCCGGTGACCTGGGCGCGCTGCCCGTCATCGTCGGCCTGGTCATCATCTGCATCGTCTTCCAGAGCCTGAACTCGAACTTCCTCACCGCGGGCAACCTGTCCGACATCTCCGTCGCCATGGTTGGCACGGGCATGATCGCGGTGGGCATCGTCTTCGTGCTGCTGCTCGGCGAGATCGACCTGTCGGTCGGCTCGGTCAGCGGTGTCGCCGGCGCCGCCTTCGCGGTGCTGAGCGTCAGCCACGGCATGACGGAGTGGCTCGCCCTGGTCCTCTCCATCCTCACGGGTGCGGTCGCGGGCGCCATCCACGGCTTCATCTTCGCGAAGATCGGTGTCCCCGCCTTCGCCGTCACGCTGGCCGGTCTGCTGTTCTGGAACGGCTTCATGCTGAAGATCCTCGGCGAGAACGGCACGATCAACACCCACGACTCGGGCGTCTTCTACAACCTGTCCAACTACTTCTTCAGCGACATCGCGGTGGCCTACGGCGCCGCCGCCGTGGCCGTCGCCGCGTTCTTCCTGTCGGCGTTCTTCGACAGCCGTCGCCGCGAGGCCGTGGGCATCCCCTCGCGTCCGCTCAACGAGATCGTGCTGCGCACGGCGCTGATCGCGGTGGTGGCCTTCGCGGCCGCGTACATGTTCAACCAGAACAAGGGTCTGCCGCTGGCCGTGGTGATCTTCCTCGCGGTGCTGATCATCACGGACTTCGTGCTCCGCCGCACCTCGTACGGCCGCATGATCTTCGCGCTCGGCGGCAGCGTCGAGGCCTCCCGCCGGGCCGGTATCAACATCGTCATGGTCCGCACCTCGGTCTACGCGATCTCCGGCACCTTCGCCGCGATCGGTGGCCTCTTCCTCGCCTCCAAGATCAGCGCGGCCAACCAGGGCGCCGGCAGCGGCGACCTCCTGATGAACGCCATCGCGGCGGCCGTCATCGGCGGCACCAGCCTCTTCGGTGGCCGCGGCCGCACCTGGAACGCGCTCCTCGGTGTCCTGGTCATCACCTCGATCCAGTACGGTCTCGCCCTGGAGGGCGTGGCCGCGGCGATCCAGCAGATGATCACCGGCGGTGTGCTTCTGATCACCGTGATCATCGACGCCGTCACCCGGAAGACCCAGAAGTCCGCGGGTCGCGCCTGACCTCCGCACTTCCCGACGTGCCCGGTGCCGCCAAGGCACCGGGCACGTCCGTGCGCGGCGCCATGCTTGACCCGTACGGGTGACGCGGAAGGCACCGCCCCGCGACCGCCGTCGCGGCCGGAACATTAGACTCAACGGATCGGCATGCTCGACCAGCACGGATGCAAGGAGGCACGGGTGCCGCTGCTTACCCGTATCAGGGGACCGCGCGATCTTGACCGGCTCAGCCCGGAGCAGCTCGACCAGCTGGCGGCAGAGATCCGGACCTTCCTGGTGGAGGCGGTCTCCAAGACCGGCGGCCACCTCGGTCCGAACCTCGGTGTGGTGGAGCTGACCATCGCTCTGCACCGCGTTTTCGAATCCCCCAAGGACAAGGTCCTGTGGGACACCGGACACCAGAGCTACGTCCACAAACTGCTCACCGGGCGCCAGGACTTCGCCAAGCTCAAGATGAAGGGCGGCCTGTCCGGCTACCCCGCGCGTGCGGAGTCCGAGCACGACGTCATCGAGAACAGCCACGCCTCCACGGTCCTCGGCTGGGCCGACGGCCTCGCCAAGGCGAACGAGGTGCTCGGCAAGCAGGACCACGTGGTCGCGGTCATCGGCGACGGCGCGCTCACCGGCGGCATGGCCTGGGAGGCGCTGAACAACATCGCGGCCGCCAAGGACCGACCCCTGGTGATCGTGGTGAACGACAACGAGCGTTCCTACGCGCCGACCATCGGCGGCCTGGCCAACCACCTCGCCACCCTGCGCACCACCGACGGCTACGAGCGCTTCCTGGCCAAGGGCAAGGACCTCCTGGAGCGCACCCCGGTCGTCGGCAGGCCCCTGTACGAGACGCTGCACGGCGCCAAGAAGGGCCTCAAGGACTTCATCGCCCCGCAGGGCATGTTCGAGGACCTGGGCCTCAAGTACGTCGGCCCCATCGACGGCCACGACATCGACGCCCTGGAGTCGGCCCTGCAGCGCGCCAAGCGCTTCGGCGGACCGGTCATCGTGCACTGCCTCACCGAGAAGGGCCGCGGCTACCAGCCGGCCCTGGCGGACGAGGCCGACCGCTTCCACGCCGTCGGCAAGATCCACCCGGACACCGGCCTGCCCGTCTCGACCTCCGGCCTCGACTGGACCTCGGTCTTCGGCGAGGAGATGGTCAAGCTCGGCAAGGAGCGCGAGGACATCGTCGCGATCACCGCGGCCATGCTCCAGCCGGTCGGCCTCGACAAGTTCGCCAAGGCCTTCCCCGAGCGCGTGTACGACGTCGGCATCGCCGAGCAGCACGCGGCGGTCTCCGCGGCGGGCCTGGCCACCGGCGGCCTGCACCCCGTCTTCGCGGTGTACGCCACGTTCCTCAACCGCGCCTTCGACCAGGTGCTGATGGACGTCGCGCTGCACAAGTGCGGCGTGACCTTCGTACTCGACCGGGCGGGCGTCACCGGCACCGACGGCGCCTCGCACAACGGCATGTGGGACATGTCGATCCTCCAGGTCGTACCCGGCCTCAGGATCGCGGCCCCGCGCGACGCCGACCAGGTGCGCGCCCAACTGCGCGAGGCCGTCGAGGTCGAGGACGCCCCGACCGTCGTGCGCTTCTCCAAGGGAGCGGTCGGCCCGGCCGTCAAGGCCGTCGGGCGCGTCGGCGGCATGGACGTGCTGCGCGAGCCGTCCGGGACCACCGTGCGTCCGGACGTCCTTCTCGTCTCCGTGGGCGCGCTCGCGCCGATGTGTCTGGAGATCGCCGATCTGCTCGACGCCCAGGGCATCTCGACGACCGTGGTCGACCCGCGCTGGGTCAAGCCGGTCGACGAGGCCATGGCGCCGCTCGCCGAGAAGCACCGCGTCGTCGTCACCGTCGAGGACAACAGCCGGGTGGGCGGCGTCGGTTCGGCCGTGAGCCAGGCGCTGCGTGACGCGGGTGTGGACGTGCCGCTGCGCGACTTCGGGATTCCGCCGCGCTTCCTCGACCACGCCTCGCGCGGCGAGGTCATGGCGGAGATCGGTCTGACCGCGCCGGACATCGCGCGTCAGGTCACCGGTCTGGTGTCCAAGCTGGACGGACGCTTCGAGGAGAGCGGCGCCGAGGTGGAACCCGCGCGCGACTGATGATGTGACCGCTTGGTCAACGGGCCGGACCGATCTCCCTTACGGGTGATCGGTCCGGCCCGTTCGCGTGAATAACGCGGCCAGCCCGGTACCCGTAGCGCCACTCCTCCCGATCATGGCGAGGACGATGAGCTAGCGGAGGTGTACGGGTGGCCAGTACCGGTCTGTTCCGGACCAAATCGATCGAGCAGTCAATCCAGGACACAGAGGAGCCAGAACACGCGCTCAAAAAGTCTTTGTCCGCTCTCGACCTCACCGTTTTCGGGGTCGGAGTCATCATCGGAACCGGCATCTTCGTCCTCACCGGCAAGGTCGCCAAGGAGAACGCCGGCCCCTCCGTCTCGCTCGCGTTCGTGGTGGCCGGCATCGTCTGCGCGCTGGCCGCGCTCTGCTACGCGGAGTTCGCCTCCACGGTCCCGGTCGCGGGATCGGCGTACACCTTCTCCTACGCCTCGCTCGGCGAGCTGCCCGCCTGGATCATCGGCTGGGACCTGGTGCTCGAATTCGCCCTGGGCACCGCCGTGGTGGCCGTCGGCTGGTCCGGCTACGTGCGCTCGCTGCTCGACAACGCGGGCTGGCACCTGCCCGGGGCGCTCAGCGGACGCGACGGCGCCCACGGCTTCGGCTTCGACATCCTCGCCGCCGCCCTGGTCCTGGTGCTCACCGGCATCCTCGTCCTCGGCATGAAGCTGTCGGCCCGGGTCACCTCGGTCGTCGTCGCCATCAAGGTGACCGTCGTGCTGATCGTGATCATCGCGGGCGCGTTCTTCATCAAGTCCGCCAACTACTCGCCGTTCATCCCCACCGCGCAGCCGCAGACCGCCGGCGGCAACCTCAAGGCCCCGCTCATCGAGCTGATGTCCGGCTACGCCCCCACCAACTTCGGTGTGATGGGCATCTTCACCGCCGCCTCCGTCGTCTTCTTCGCCTTCATCGGCTTCGACATCGTGGCCACCGCCGCCGAGGAGACCAGGAACCCGCAGCGGGACATGCCACGCGGAATCCTCGGCTCCCTGCTCATCTGCACGATTCTGTACGTGGCCGTCTCCATCGTCGTCACGGGCATGCAGCACTACACCGACCTCTCGGTGGACGCGCCGCTCGCCGACGCCTTCAAGGCCACCGGCCACCCCTTCTACGCGGGGGTCATCAGTTTCGGCGCCGCGGTGGGCCTCACCACGGTGTGCATGATCCTTCTGCTCGGCCAGACCCGGGTCTTCTTCGCGATGAGCCGGGACGGGCTGCTGCCCCGGTTCTTCTCCCACGTCCACCCGCGCTTTCGCACCCCGCACCGGCCCACCATCCTGCTCGGCGGGATCATCGCGATCGTCGCGGGCTTCACCAGCCTCAGCGAACTCGCCGAACTGGTCAACATCGGCACCCTGTTCGCATTCGTCGTCGTCGCGGTGAGCGTCGTCATCCTGCGCCGCACCCGCCCCGACCTGCCGCGCGCCTTCCGCACCCCGCTGGTGCCCTGGGTGCCCGCGGCCGCGGTGGCCGCCTCGCTGTGGCTGATGCTCAACCTGCCCGCCGAGACCTGGATCCGGTTCGGGATCTGGATGGTGATCGGCATCGTCATCTACTTCGCCTACGGCCGCCGGCACAGCCGCGTCGTACCCCGCCCTGATCACAACTCCCGGTAATCAGTGGCTGATTCCGCCGTGGCCTCGTATGTCCCTCCTCAGCAGGGCGTACGGGGCCGCATAGGGTGGCCCGCATGCTCGCCGAGCCGCCGTCCCCGCTACGAACCGTGACCAAGAGCGTGCTGCCGGACCAGCGCCGCCGCCCCGCGGACCCACCCGCCCCCTCCGAGCGCTACTGGCGGCGGCTCCTCCCGGTCCTCGCCACTCTCGCCCTCCTCACCCGCATCCCCTCCTTCCGGCACCCGCTGTGGAATCCGGACGAGGGCTATCTCGCCGTCCAGGCGAAGCTCCTGGCGGGCGGGGGAGAGCTGTACGCCACCGTTGTGGACCGCAAACCGCCCCTGCTGCCCTGGCTGTACGAGGCCGCCTTCGCGCTGTGCGGCGACGGCTCGCTCGGACCGCTCCGGCTCGCCGCGGTCGCGGCCCAGCTGCTCACCGCGCTCGCGCTCGCCGCGACCGCCCGGCGCCGCTGGGGCGACCGCGCGGGCCGCGCCGCCGGCGTCCTTCATCTGCTGGTCTCCGTCGGGCTCAACCCGGAGGACGCCCAGGCCGCCACCTTCGAGGTCTTCATGCTGCCCTTCACGGCGGCGGCCGTCTGCTGCGCCGACCGCGGCAACTGGACCCGGGCCGGCCTCGCGGTCGCCGGTGCCTGCCTCACCAAACAGACCGGCGGCGCCGCGCTGGCCCCCGTCCTGTGGCTGCTGTGGCAGCAGCCGGGCAAGCGGCGAATCTCCTTGCTGCGTACGTCAGTCGGCGTCGTCACCCCCATCGCGGTGGCGGCCCTGCTCACCGGGCCGTCCCGCTTCCTGTTCTGGACGGTCACCGGATCGGGTGCCTACGCCACGTTCGCCGGGTCCGAACTCCACGTACTCATGCGGGGGTTGGCCAACACCGCCCTGCTCGCCGCGAGCTGCGCGGGCCTGCTCCCGCCAGTGGTACGGGTCCTGCGCATCGCCAGGACCGGCGCCGCCGACCTCTGGCTCTGGCTCATCGCGTCGGCGGGGGCGGTCCTGCTCGGCTTCCACTTCTTCGGCCACTACTACCTCCAGCTCATCCCGCCGCTGGTGCTGCTCGCCACCGGTGCGCTCCAGATCCTGCCGCCCTACCGGCTCTCCAGCGCGCTGCTCACCTCCGCCTGCGCCTGCGCCCTCTTCCTGCTGTGGGGGCTGCTCGCACCCCGCCCCGACCTCGTGCACACCGAGCGGCTGGCCGGCGCGGTCGCCGCCCGCACCGGATCCGCCGACCGCGTGCTGGTCTGGGGCATACACCCCGAGACGTACTGGCTGGCCGGGCGCGCCCCCGCCAGCCGCTTTCTGACCGCCGGACTGCTCACCAACTACAGCGGCGGCCGGGACGGCCCCCAGGTGGGGGAGAAGTACGGCGTCGCGGGCGCCTGGCCCACCTTCCGCGCCGAGCTCGCCGACCGCCCGCCGGCGCTGATCGTGGACGACTCCCGGGGCAAGCCCTTCGCCCCGGACCGCCTCCCCACCCTGCGCCGGCTGCTCGGGGCGCGGTACGAGCGGAGCGCGGTCGTGGACGGAGCGGTCTTCTACGTGCGCACCGGCTGACCGCCTCACCCGTACGGCCGTATGCGGGGCACGTACCCGCGCCCCCACTCGTTCCGCCGGGTGACGAAAGGCCGCACGTCGGGACGGAATTCCCGGGGAAATCGGGGGTGGTGACCAGTGTTATGGTCACAGAAAGTCGCTGGTTTGCCGGACCCGGCCGCGTCGCGCGGGTCCGGCGGGGAAAGGTGGTCGTGGACCATGGCACTGAGGTCTCGACAGGCATCGCAGGGGGAGCCCGCCCGGACCGGTGGCATCGTCACCGCACCCCGGCCCGCCACCCCGGTCGTGGTGACCGAGGACGGACGGCCCACGGTCACCGGCTGGCTGCGGCTCGGCAAGGACGGCCGGCTCTCGGCGTACGCACCTGCCCGCGGCGGCGTCGCCCGCTGGACGGAGACCCGGCCGGGCGGCGCGTGGACGGGCCCCGAGCTGGTCGCACCGGGCACCGGACTCCAGTCGCACCTTGCGATCGCACAGGGCGCCGACGGCTATGTGCACATGGTGGCGCTGCGGCACACCCCGCTGGAGGACGGCGGCACCTGGGCGGAGCTCGTGCACGCCATCCAGTACCAGACGGGCCGACCGGTCAAGACCTGGGCCGTGGTCGGCTCCCCGTACCCGCGGCGCGACTGGCAGCGCGGTCTGAAGATGGGCCACCCTTCCATCGGCGTGGACTCGGCGGGCAACGCGCAGATCGTGGTGCGCAACGCCTTCGGCGGGGTCTCCGCGCGCGGCCATGAGCCGTCGGGCAAGTGGGCGGGCTGGGCCGACCTCAACGGCAACGGCGCCGACCGCTCGATATCCGTCGTCGCCTCCGAGGGCGGCCGGATGGTCATCCACGCCCCGTCCGACACCGGCGTCATGCGCTTCGAGCGGGCCGCCGCCGACGCCGAGTTCCAGGAGCTCGGCAAGCTTGCGGCGGACCCGGAGACCGGCACCATCGACGGCCTCCCGACCGGCGAGGGCGGCCGCATCACGTTCTTCCTGCGCGACGCCAAGTCCGGCGAGCTGCGCGCCTGGCGCGGTGACGGACCCACCGAGCCGCTCGGTGGCGCGGGTTCGGGCCCGGTCGCGCTGCTGCGCAAGGAGATCGACGGCGTCGACTGCACGGTGCTCGCCCAGCGCGACCGCGACGGCCGTCCGGCGATAGCCGCCTACCCGACCGAGCAGGAGGCGGCCGGCATCACCTGGACCGCGACCGGCGAGGTCTGCGCGGGTGCCCCGGCGTTGACCCTGGACGCCGACGGGCGCATCGTGCTCGGCGTGTTCACGCCCGACGGCGGACTGCGGATCACCCGCCAGCGCACCGGCGAGCCGGGCCTCGCCCTGGAGCCCTGGCAGCAGGTCTGACGCACCGCGCGCACCGCGCACACCGCGTACGCAGAGGCCCGGGACCATTGGTCCCGGGCCTTTCCCGCATCTATGACGTACCGTCAACATCCTTGCCTCAGGCGGGACTTCGGCACGACAACGGCCCCGCACCGAAGTGCGGGGCCGTTGTGGTGGGGCAGTGTTACGCCGGGACGCTCGCGACGCCCTGCGCCAGGAACTTCTTGCCGTTGACGCGCTCCGAGACGCCTTCGCGGTCCAGGTACGGCGTGATGCCACCCAGGTGGAAGGGCCAGCCGGCGCCCGTGATCAGGCAGAGGTCGATGTCCTGGGCCTCGGCGACGACGCCCTCCGCCAGCATCAGACCGATCTCCTGCGCCACCGCGTCCAGGACGCGGTCGCGGGTCTGCTCCTCGGTCAGCGCGACATCGCCCTGCTTGAGGAGGGCCGCGACCTCGGGGTCCAGCTCCGGCTTGCCGGAGTCGTACTTGTAGAAGCCGCGCTTGCCGGCCTTGACCACCGCGGCCAGGTTCTCGGAGACCGTGAAGCGGTCCGGGAAGGCGCGGTTGAGGGTCTCCGACACATGCAGACCGATGGCCGGGCCGACCAGCTCAAGCAGGACCAGCGGCGACATCGGCAGACCGAGCGGCTCGACGGCCTTCTCGGCGACGGCGACCGGAGTGCCCTCGTCGATGACGTTCTGGATCTCGCCCATGAAGCGGGTCAGGATGCGGTTGACGACGAACGCCGGGGCGTCCTTCACCAGCACCGCGGTCTTCTTCAGCTTGCGCGCGACGCCGAAGGCCGTGGCCAGCGAGGCGTCGTCGGTCTGCTCGCCGCGCACGATCTCCAGGAGCGGCAGGATCGCGACCGGGTTGAAGAAGTGGAAGCCGACGACCCGCTCGGGGTGCTTGAGCTTCGACGCCATCTCGGTGACCGACAGCGAGGAGGTGTTGGTGGCGAGGATCGCGTGCGCCGGGGCGACCGCCTCGACCTCCGCGAACACCTGCTGCTTGACGCCGATCTCCTCGAAGACGGCCTCGATGATGAAGTCGGCGTCCGAGAAGCCCTCGGCCTTGTCGAGGACGCCGGAGACCAGGCCCTTGAGGCGGTTGGCCTTGTCCTGGTTGATCCGGGACTTCGAGAGCAGCTTGTCGATCTCGGCGTGGACGTAGCCCACACCCTTGTCGACGCGCTCCTGGTCGATGTCGGTCAGGACGACCGGCACCTCCAGGCGGCGCAGGAACAGCAGGGCGAGCTGCGAGGCCATCAGGCCCGCGCCCACGACGCCGACCTTGGTGACCGGGCGCGCCAGGTTCTTGTCCGGCGCACCGGCCGGGCGCTTGGCGCGCTTCTGGACCAGGTTGAACGCGTAGATGCCGGACCGCAGTTCGCCACCCATGATCAGGTCGGCGAGTGCGGTGTCCTCGGCGTCGAAACCGGCCTGGAGGTCGCCGTCCTTCGACGCCGCGATGATGTCCAGGGCGCGGTAGGCGGCCGGGGCGGCGCCGTGCACCTTGGAGTCCGCGATGAAGCGGCCCTTGGCGACGGCCTGGTCCCAGGCCTCGCCGCGGTCGACCTCGGGGCGCTCGACGGTGACGTCGCCCTTCAGGACGTTCGCGGTCCAGATGAGGGACTGCTCCAGGAAGTCGGCACCCTCGAAGAGGGCGTCGGCGATGCCGAGTTCGAAGACCTGCGCGCCCTTGAGCTGGCGGTTCTGGTTCAGCGAGTTCTCGATGATCACCGAGACGGCCCTGTCGGCGCCGATCAGGTTGGGGAGCAGCGTGCAGCCGCCCCAGCCCGGGACCAGACCGAGGAAGACCTCGGGCAGCGAGAACGCGGGCAGCGCCTTGGAGACGGTGCGGTAGGTGCAGTGCAGACCGACCTCGACACCGCCGCCCATCGCGGCACCGTTGTAGTACGCGAAGGTCGGCACGGCCAGCGCGGAAAGGCGCTTGAAGACCTCGTGGCCGCTCTTGCCGATGGCGAGCGCGTCCTCGTGGCGCTTGAGGATCTCGACGCCCTTGAGGTCGGCGCCGACCGCGAAGATGAACGGCTTGCCCGTGACACCGGCGCCGACGATGGAGCCCTCGGCGGCCTCCTTCTCGACCTGGTCGATGGCGGCGTTGAGGTTCGCCAGCGAGCCGGGACCGAAGGTGGTCGGCTTGGTGTGGTCGAAGCCGTTGTCGAGCGTGATGAGCGCGAAGCGGCCGGCGCCGTAGGGCAGTTCGAGGTGGCGTACGTGCGCGGACGTCACGACCTCGTCCGGGAACAGCTCGGCCGCGCCCTTGAGAAGCTCAGCGGTGGTGGTGCTCACTTGCTGCCTCCGGCGTCCTTGTGGTGCGGGTTCTCCCAGATGACCGTGGCGCCCATGCCGAAGCCGACGCACATGGTGGTGAGGCCGTAGCGGACCTCCGGCTGCTCCTCGAACTGCCGCGCCAGCTGCGTCATCAGGCGTACGCCGGAGGAGGCGAGTGGGTGGCCGAAGGCGATGGCGCCGCCGTACTGGTTGACGCGCGCGTCGTCGTCGGCGATGCCGTAGTGGTCCAGGAACGCGAGGACCTGGACGGCGAACGCCTCGTTGATCTCGAAGAGGTTGATGTCCTCGATCGTCAGGCCCGCCTTGGCGAGGGCCTTCTCGGTCGCGGGGATCGGGCCGTAGCCCATGACCTCCGGCTCGACGCCGGCGAAGGCGTACGAGACGAGGCGCATCTTGACCGGGAGGCCGTTCTCGCGCGCGAACTCCTCGGACGCGATGATCGACGCGGTGGCGCCGTCGTTGAGGCCCGCCGCGTTGCCCGCGGTCACGTTGCCGTGCACGCGGAACGGCGTCTTCAGGCCCGCGAGGCTCTCCAGGGTGGTGCCCGGACGCATCGGCTCGTCGGCGGTGACCAGACCCCAACCGGTCTCGCCCACCTCGGCGTTGGTGTTGCGCACCGAGATCGGCACCAGGTCCTGCTGGATCTTGCCGTCGGCGTACGCCTTGGCGGCCTTCTCCTGTGAGCGCACCGCGTACTCGTCGGTGCGCTGCTTGGTGATGTGCGGGTAGCGGTCGTGCAGGTTCTCGGCGGTCATGCCCATGAACAGGGCCGACTCGTCGACGAGCTTCTCGCTGACGAACCGCGGGTTCGGGTCGACGCCCTCGCCCATGGGGTGGCGGCCCATGTGCTCGACGCCACCGGCGATCACGGCGTCGTACGCGCCGAAGGCGACGGAGCCGGCGGCGGTGGTGACGGCCGTGAGCGCACCCGCGCACATGCGGTCGATGGAGTAACCGGGGACGGACTGCGGGAGGCCCGCGAGGATGCCGGCGGTGCGGCCCAGGGTCAGGCCCTGGTCACCGATCTGCGTGGTGGCGGCGATGGCCACCTCGTCGATCTTCGCGGGGTCGAGGGCCGGGTTGCGGCGCAGCAGCTCCCGGATCGCCTTGACGACCAGATCGTCGGCCCGGGTCTCGTGGTAGATGCCCTTCGGGCCCGCCTTGCCGAACGGGGTGCGGACGCCGTCGACGAAGACGACGTCCCTGACGGTACGAGGCACGATGGCTCTCCTCCAGGGTGCGGGGTGGCACTGCACTGCTGCGCACGCGACTGAGCGCGCGCTCACCCGGCCCATGCTACTTACGAGTAACCAAACTGCCCAGTCCCGAGCGCGGGAGCGGCGAACGTCACACTCGGGGTGCCCTGCTGGGGCTCCGCCCCAGACCCCGCGAGGGCCCTCACCCCACCCCTTCCCGCTGTGACACTCTGCGGCTCCGCCGCGTGGCCTCCGGGGGTGGGTGGGTCGCTGCGGACCGTGCGTGGCTGGTCGCGCAGTTCCCCGCGCCCCTGGCAGGGTCACCCTTAGCAGGGTGGCCATGCAGGCATTCCCAGCCCGTGCGGCGTTTGAGGACGAGCGCCCTTAAGGCGCGAACGGGGGGCCGCGGGCGGAGCCCCCGGGGAAACACGGTCCGCAGCTACACCCCACCCCCGGAGGGTCTAGGGAAGGGGCGGGAGGGGCCCAAAGGGGTCTGGGCCGGAGCCCAGCGTGCTCTGCCGGGTTAGGCGCAGGTCAGCCGGGCGTCAGCCCAGTCCGCGTGGTCCAGCCCGTTTCCGTCGCCGCCGTCCGACACGACCAGTTCCAGCACCTGCGCACCCCGTACGTCCGCGTCGAGCGCGATCGCCGACTGCTTGCCATGGAGCACCGGCGTGGTCGCGACCGCCTTGCCGTCCGCCAGGACCGAGAAGGCGACCGAACCGCCGCCGCCCGTCTCGTCGTCCACGCCCACCGACGCCGTGAACCGCGAGCACGCCCCGCCCAGGAACACCGTCACGTCGCCGTCGGCGTGGACCCCGAGCCCCTTGGCGTAGGGCACGCCCGCGATGGACATCGGGCGCCCGTCACCGGCCGCGTCCTCCCCGTTGGACGTGTCGCGCTCCACCGGACCCCATCCGTTCGTCGCGGTGAAGTCGAGGTCGGAGAGGGCGTGCGAGCCGGCCCCCGGCGCCGGAGGAGGGGAGGCGACCCCCGCCGCGGCGGACGCCGTCCCGCCCCGGTAGCCGGCCGTCGCCGAGAGCACCGCCGACCAGGGTCCCGAACCGCCCGCCGCGGTCACCTTCCAGGTACGTGTCACCGTGCGCCCGGCCGGTACGTCCCCGAGCGGCTGGGTGAGCGGTGCGGCGGCCGTCCATCCGTCGGGCAGCCGCATCGTGAGCGAGGCGTCCCGGGCCGTGGCCCGGCGCGGTGCGAAGGTCGCCGTCACCTCGCCCGCCGCGCCCCGCGCGATCGAATCCGGCGCCGTGATCCGCACATCGGCGGTCGCCCTGGGGTCGCGGTCGGCCGCCGACCAGCCCGGCGAGGCGATGTCCGCGTACCGCAGCGGCGTCGTGTGGTTTCCGCGCGCGTCGAGGGTCACCTTGCCGAGACCGTCCCCGGCCGCGTCCTCGCCGATCACGGCGATGGCGACGGTGTTGTGGCCGTGGGTGCGCAGCATGCCGGGCTGCACGGGGAACGACGTCTGCGGGCCGAGGGCGTTCACGTAGAGCCCGGTCATCCAGCCGTTGACGTACACCAGCGCCCGGTAGTGCTTCGTCTTGTCGTCCGAGAACGTCAGCCCGAGCGGTACGTCCTGGCCCTGCGGCAGATCGAGATCGAAGCCGGTGCGGTACCAGGAGACCCCGGCGGAGTTCGGCCGGGTGTCCGGCAGCGACGTGCTGGACCAGCCGCCGTCCGGGTAGCCCGGCAGGTGCATGCCCTGCCGTTCCCCGTACAGGCCACCGGTGTTCAGCGGTCCGCGCACCGGGTCGGCGAGATCCTCCCCGCCGCGCGCGCCCTGGATGCGCCAGCCGATCTGCCGTGCCGAGCCCACCAGGCGTACCGCGGTCAGACCGCGCGGCTGCTTGTGGCTGTCGTTCGCCGACCAGTCCTGCTCGTGCGCCATGTCGGCGGCGAGCACCGCGAGGACGTTGTCCTTGCCGGCCTTCAGCACGCCGCCCGGCACCGCGAACAGATGCGTCGCGTCGGCAGAGCTGCCCAGATAGGTGCCGTTCAGCCACACCAGGTACGAACCGCCCTTGCCCGTACTGGCGTTGACCTGGATCCCGGCCTCCGCCCCGGCGGCCGTGAAGTGGCCCCGGTACCAGATGGATCCGGCGTGGAAGCCGTAGTCGTCGGCCGACAGCGCCGGCTTGTCGACCGCCCGCCACGCGGCGTCGTCGAACCCGGCCGCCGCCTCCGGCGTCTCCCGCTGGACCTTCCAACTGCCCAGCGCCGGAAGGGAGACCGCCTTCGGGCCGCCGAGCGTGCTTCCCGTCGTGTCGAGCGCGCCCGGCGCGGGCCGCCCGTTCCAGCTGACGGAGGTCGCCGGCGCGCCGGTCAGGACGTGCAGTGAGGCCGACTTGTCGGTGTCCCCGGTGAGCTTCAGTACGCCCTGGTCGTACGAGGCGGTCCTCAGCAGTTCGGGACCGCTCGCCAGGACCGGCCCCTGCGGAGTGTCGAGCCGCCAGTAGGAGTCTGCTGACGCGTCGTCAGCAAGTAGCAGAAGAAGGGGGGTTGAACCATCGGCGGGGGTCACGAGAACCTGCGTCAAGCCGTTGTGGTTGTAGTTGAGGCGCAGATCGCCGCTCGCCGGGTCCCAGGTCTGTTCCGCCTGCCCGCTGAGCACCTTCACTCCGGGCCGGGCACCGTACCGCAGTACGGTCTCGCCGTCCTGGCCGTGCCGCCCGTACAGCAGCGCCACGTCCCGCGCTCCGAACGTGCCGTGCGTCATGATCTCGGACGTCGAATACCTCAACTGCTGATGGTCCATGGCGTAGTCGGAGACCAGCAGCTTCGAATCCCGGCCGTCGACGGTGAGCGCCGTGCCGGGCTTCTGCGGCACCGACGGATAGCCGCCCAGCGCGAGGTGCGTGGTGTCCTTCGCCTTGTTGTTGACGTCCTTGTGGCGGACGACGGTGAATTCGGTGCCGTTGTCGGGATTGCGCCGGTCGCGGCGCAGTACGGAGGTGTTGTCGGGCGCGCCCTGGGTGACGCTCTCCGTCTTCGTCAGCGGCGCCACCGACTGCACGAGGTAGCCGAGCCGCTTGTCGACCAGGTACTTCTCGCTCAGCTGCCGGTCCTCGCGGATCGGAGCTCCGTAGTCGTAGGAGCTGTAGACCGCGCCCGGCGAGGGCAGCCAGCCCCAGGAGGTGCCGCCGTAGGCCATGTAGAAGTTCTGCATGGTGGCGCCCGAGGCGATGTTGTTCTCGTACGCGGCCTTCTCGAAGTCGCCGTTCGTGAGCTGGCGGCACTTGTCGAAACCGGGGCCGCCCCACGGGTCGAAGGAGCCGCCCTGGAATTCGGCCAGAAACAGCGGTTGGCCGGGCTTCTTCGCACCGGACAGATCGGGCAGCCCGTGCCAGGCGTCGGGGCTTGAGCAGTTGAAGCCCTGCGGGTAGGAGTCGCTCCCGTCGATGTCGAGTTCCTTGGCGAACACGCCGTTGTGGTTGCCGGTGAGCGGGACCGTGATGCCGTCGGCGTGCGCCTTGTCGACCAGGTGCTTGATGTAGGCGTGGCCGTCGGCGGTGTCCTGGTAGTACTCGTTCTCGACCTGGTAGGCGATGACAGTGCCGGTGCCGTTGGTGAGCTGGTGGCGGGCGAGGATCGGGTCGATCTTCGAGAGCCACTCGTCGGCGGCCGCCAGATAGTCGGGCGCGGTGGTACGGGCCTTGCCCCGCTGGGTGACCAGCCAGCCGGGAAAGCCGCCGCCGTCGGTCTCGGCGTTGATGTAGGGGCCGGGGCGGGCGATGACGTAGATCCCCACCTCGCGGGCGATGTCGAGCAGCTTGTCGACGTCCCGCACGCCGGTGAAGTCGTACACGCCCGGCTTGGGGGAGTGGAAGTCCCAGTCGAAGTAGATGGAGGCCGCGTTGAAGCCGCCCGCCTTCATCTTCTGCAGGACGTCCCGCCAGGCGTCGGGGCTGGGCAGCCGCCAGTAGTGGAACTCGCCCGACCAGATGGACAGCGGTTTGCCGTCGATGGTGAAGGCGTGGTCGTCGTGGCCAACCGTGTGGGAGGTGGTGGGGGTCGCGGCGGCAGGAGGGTGCGGGCGGGCCTGTGCGGCGGGCGCGGCGGTCGTGAGCGCGGCCGCGCCCAGAGCCAGCGCGGTGGTGACCGCGAGAACCGCGCGTCTTGTTGGCGTGCGCATGTCATTCCTTCCGTAGTGCGGAGTACTGAAAGAATCTGATGCGGCGCACAGCCTAAAGCTGTTTGAGGCTGTTGGAAATGGTCCGGTCTTGGGGAATTTTGGCCCGCGGCGGCATGTCGACGCGCCGCGGGCCCGATTCGCTCACCGGTCAGGGCTTGGCCTGGGTGTCCGTGAGTTCAGCCGGTCAGGGCTTGGCCTGGGTGCCCGTGAGTTCAGCCGGTCAGGATTTGGCCTGGGTGTCCGTGAGCGCGGCCGCGAGCAGCGGCGTCACCTGCTCGATCTGCCAGCGCCTGGCCCCGTACGAGGCGAGGGTTTCGGCCACCGCGGCCTGCGAGCGATCGCCCGGCGGCTCCCAGCAGACCCGGCGCACGGTGTCCGGGGTGATCAGGTTCTCCTGCGGCATGCCCAGCTGCTCGGCGAGTTCCGAGACCGCGGCGCGGGCCGCCGAGAGCCGGGCCGCGGCGGCCGGGTCCTTGTCCGCCCAGGACCGCGGCGGCGGCGGACCCTGCAACGGCTGGCCGGGCTGCGGCAGTTCGGCGTCCGAGAGCTCCTTCGCCCGGTCGACGGCGGCCTGCCACTGCTCCAGCTGGCGCCGGCCCATGCGGTGGCCGAAGCCGGGCAGGGCGGTCAGCGCGTTCACGTTGACCGGGAGCGCGAGCGAGGCCTCGATGATCGCGGAGTCGCTCAGCACCTTGCCCGGTGAGACGTCACGCCGCTGTGCGATCCGGTCCCGGGCCGTCCACAGCTCCCGCACGGCGGCCATCTGGCGGCGCCTGCGCACCTTGTGCATGCCCGAGGTGCGGCGCCAGGGATCCTTACGGGGCGGCGCGGGCGGCGCCGAGGCGATCGCGTCGAACTCCTCACGGGCCCACTCCAGCTTGCCCTGCCGGTCGAGCTCCTCCTCCAGGGCGTCGCGCAGGTCGACGAGCAGCTCCACGTCCAGCGCCGCGTAGCGCAGCCACGGTTCGGGGAGCGGCCGGGTCGACCAGTCGACCGCCGAGTGGCCCTTCTCCAGCGCGTACCCGAGCACGCTCTCGACCATCGCGCCGAGGCCGACGCGCGGGAAGCCCGCGAGTCGCCCGGCGAGCTCGGTGTCGAAGAGCCGGGAGGGAACCATGCCTATTTCGCGCAGACAAGGAAGGTCCTGGGTCGCGGCGTGCAGGATCCACTCGGTGTCCGAAAGTACCTCTCCGAGCGTGGAGAGATCGGGACAGCCGACCGGGTCGACGAGGGCGGTGCCCGCGCCCTCGCGGCGCAGCTGCACCAGATAGGCGCGCTGCCCGTAGCGGTAGCCGGACGCGCGCTCGGCGTCCACGGCGACGGGGCCGGTGCCGGCCGCGAAGGCGGCGACCACTTCGGCCAGCGCTTCGTCGGTGGCAACGACGGGCGGAATGCCCTCTCGGGGCTCCAGCAAGGGAATCGGCGCCTTGTCGACGTCGTCCGGGGGAGCGCCCCCGGTGGTTCGCAGTGCTGTCTCTGCTGCGGTCTTATGGGCGTCGGTCACCGGTCAAGGGTATCTGTGTATGCGCGGCGCCCGTCGACGGAACGTTCCGTCGACGGGCGCGCGGGGGTCGTAAACCAGTCAGTGGATGATTCCGGTACGCAGCGCGACGGCCACCATCCCGGCGCGGTCACCCGTGCCGAGCTTGCGTGCGATCCGGGCGAGATGGGACTTGACGGTCAGTGCGGACAGGCCCATCGACACGCCGATGGCCTTGTTGGACTGGCCTTCCGCGACCAGTCGGAGCACCTCGACCTCTCGGCCGGAGAGCTCGCGGTAGCCGCCCGGGTGGCTCGGGGCACCCGGGGGGCGGCGGTGCATACGGGCGGCCGCGGCGCCGATGGGGGCGGCGCCGGGGCGGCTGGGGTGCCCGACGTTGGTGCGGGTGCCGGTGACGACATAGCCCTTCACGCCGCCCGCGAGGGCGTTGCGCACGGCGCCGATGTCATCGGCCGCGGACAGGGCCAGGCCGTTGGGCCAGCCCGCCGCGCGGGTCTCGGACAGCAGGGTCAGCCCGGAACCGTCGGGCAGGTGGACGTCGGCAACGCAGATGTCGCGCGGATTGCCGACGCGGGGACGGGCCTCCGCGATGGACGACGCCTCGATGACGTCACGTACTCCGAGCGCCCACAGGTGACGGGTCACGGTGGAGCGGACTCGGGGGTCGGCAACGACGACCATGGCCGTCGGCTTGTTCGGGCGGTAGGCGACCAGGCTTGCGGGCTGCTCAAGAAGAACGGACACCAGGCCTCCTGGAAAGGTGCGGGACGTAGCCGGCTCGGGGATGAAGCCGGGGCGAACCGTGCAGTTAGGGTCACAAACCTCTTCGGCATCAAACCCCTCGGCCTTTAGAGAATGATCACGATTTGGTGAGAAACATTTAGGGCAATTCGGACGGGTGAGCGAACGTCGAGTGCCCAGCGGGCGCGCCCGTCCGGGCGGGGGGCCCGCACGGCCGCGCCGCGCCCCGCCACGGGCGGGGCCGCAGGGGGGCGTGCGCGGTCCGACGGACCGTCAGCGGGGGTCGCGGCGCTGCGGCAGCGTGACCACGCCGCTGCCCCCCTCGGTCGGTCCCGAAACCGGTGGCAGGCCCGCCACCTGGCACAGCAGATCGCACCAGGCGGCGAGGTGGCCCGCGGTGTCCGGTACCCCGGCGCGCCCCTCGCGCGGCGTCCAGGACGCCCGGATCTCGATCTGGGTGGCCGGCAGCCGCTCGGCGAGCCCGCCGAAGTAGTGCGAACCGGCGCGGGTGACGGTGCCGCTCGCCTCCCCGTACGACAGGCCGCGCGCCTCAAGGGCGCCGGTCAGCCACGACCAGCAGACCTCGGGCAGCAGCGGGTCGGCCGCCATCTCCGGTTCCAGCTCGGCCCGTACGAGGGTGACCAGGCGGAAGGTGCCCTGCCAGGCGTCGTGCCCCGCGGGGTCGTGCAGCAGGACGAGCCGCCCGTCGGCCAGGTCGTCCTCGCCGTCGACGACCGCCGCCTCCACGGCGTAGGCGTGGGGAGCCAGGCGCTGCGGCGGGCGCGTCTCGTCCACCTCGATCTCGGGGCGCAGCCGCGCCGTCCGCAGTGCGTCGACGGCCTGACGGAAGGCGAACGGAACGGTGTTCCCGTCCGCGGCTTCCACGCCGTCAGCGCCATCCGAAGTTCGTCCCTGAGCGGCAGCCATGCGGGGAAGACTAGGCGGAACGGGCGCCCGGCGCTGGTAGGGACACCCGGCCCGGGTCGGCCGCTTCCCGGTACATGCGAAGATTCTGGGCGTGAGCGCCAACGACCGCCCTGTGGGCCAGCCGAACAGCAAGACGCACGATTCCGCGTTCCTCAAGGCGTGCAGGCGCGAAGCCGTGCCGCACACGCCGGTCTGGTTCATGCGCCAGGCGGGGCGCTCGCTGCCGGAGTACCTCAAGGTGCGCGAGGGCGTCGGCATGCTGGAGTCGTGCATGCGGCCGGAGCTCGTCACGGAGATCACGCTCCAGCCGGTGCGCCGGCACAAGGTCGACGCGGCGATCTACTTCAGCGACATCGTGGTCCCGCTCAAGGCCATCGGCGTCGACCTGGACATCAAGCCGGGCGTCGGCCCGGTCGTCGCCGCCCCGATCCGCACCCGGGCCGACCTGGCGCAGCTGCGCGATCTCACCCCCGAGGACGTCCACTACGTCACCGAGGCGATCGGCATGCTGACCGGCGAGCTCGGCTCGACGCCGCTCATCGGCTTCGCGGGCGCCCCCTTCACGCTCGCCAGCTACCTCGTGGAGGGCGGCCCGTCCCGCAACCACGAGAACACCAAGGCCATGATGTACGGCGACCCGGAGCTGTGGGCCGACCTGCTCGACCGCCTCGCCGACATCACCGCCGCCTTCCTCAAGGTCCAGATCGAGGCGGGCGCCTCGGCCGTCCAGCTCTTCGACTCCTGGGTGGGCGCGCTCGCCCCCGCCGACTACCGGCGCTCGGTGCTGCCCGCCTCCGCGAAGGTCTTCGACGCAGTCGCCTCCTACGGCGTGCCCCGCATCCACTTCGGTGTCGGCACGGGCGAACTGCTCGGTCTGATGGGCGAGGCCGGCGCTGACGTCGTCGGCGTCGACTGGCGCGTCCCGCTGGACGAGGCGGCCCGCCGGGTCGGTCCCGGCAAGGCGCTTCAGGGCAACCTCGACCCGGCGGTCCTGTTCGCCCCGACCGCGGCCGTCGAGGCCAAGACCCGCGAGGTGCTCGACGCGGCCGCCGGTCTCGAAGGCCACGTCTTCAACCTGGGCCACGGGGTGCTGCCGTCGATGGACCCGGACGCGCTGACGCGGCTCGTCGCGTACGTCCACGAGCAGACCGCCCGCTGAGCGGTAGGCGTCCCCGCGCTCCAAGGGGCGCGGGGCACCGCGCGATGGGCCACCGGCGGCCCACGGCCGAATGCCCGCGTTCGGGGCGGAGCGTCACCGCACGGCGGACACCGCCTTGCGCGCCGCCACCAGGATCGGGTCCCACACCGGTGAGAACGGCGGGGCGTACCCGAGGTCCAGGGCGGTGAGCTCGTCCACCGTCATCCTGGCGGTCAGGGCGACGGCCGCCACGTCGATCCGCTTCGCCGCGCCTTCGCGGCCCACGATCTGCACCCCGAGCAGCCGCCCCGTGCGCCGCTCGGCCAGCATCTTCACCGCCATCGAGGCCGCGCCCGGGTAGTACCCGGCGGTGTTGGTCGACTCGATGGTGGCGGTGATGTACTGGAGGCCCTCCGCGCGGGCCTCCCTCTCCAGCAGGCCGGTGCGGGCGATCTCCGTCTGGCAGACCTTGGTGACGGCCGTGCCGACGACACCCGGGAACGTGGCATAGCCGCCGCCCGCGTTGGAGCCGATGACCTGGCCGTGCTTGTTGGCGTGCGTACCGAGCGCGATGTGACGCAGGCGGCCCGACACCAGGTCCAGGACCTCCACGCAGTCGCCGCCCGCCCAGATGTTCTCGTGGCCGCGCACCCGCATCGAGGTGTCCGTGAGCAGACCGCCCGACTCGCCGAGCGGCAGACCGGCCCCGCGGGCCAGGGCCGTGTTGGGTGCCACGCCCAGACCGAGGACCACCACGTCCGCCGGATACTCGGCCGACTCCGTCGCCACCGCCCTCACCCGCCCCGACCCTGCGGTCAGCACCTTGGTGACCTCGGCGCCGGTGACCACCCGGATCCCGGACTCCTCCATCGCCCGAGTGACCAGGCGCCCCATGTCCGGGTCGAGCGAGTGCATGGGCTCGGCGCCCCGGGTCAGGAGTGTCACCTCGAAGTTCAGGCTGAGCAGCGCCTCCGCCATCTCGATGCCGATGTAGCCGCCGCCCACCACCACCGCGCGGCGGCCACCGGCGGCGGCCAGACTGTCCAGCAGCGCCCCGCCGTCGTCGATGGTGTGCACCCCGTGCACCCCCGGCGCGTCGATCCCCGGCAGCGCGGGCCGCACCGGGCTCGCCCCGGTCGCGATCACGAGCTTGTCGTACGACGTCCACGCCTCGGCGCCGGATTCCAGGTCCCGGGCCCGCACCCGGCGGCCGGCGACGTCCAGCTCCGTCACCTCCGTACGCATCCGCAGGTCGATCCCGCGCGCCCGGTGCTCCTCGGGGGTGCGGGCGATCAGGTCCTCGTGACCCGGTACGTCGCCGCCCACCCAGTACGGAATCCCGCAGGCCGAGTACGAGGTGAAGCCCGATCGCTCGAAGGCCACGATCTCCAGCTCCTCGGGGCCCTTGAGCCTGCGCGCCTGCGATGCGGCGGACATGCCCGCCGCATCGCCGCCGATGACCACCAGTCGCTCCGCCGCCATGGGGGGTGCCTCCATCCCTGAAGTCCGCTGAGCCCTACTCGGGTTGTGCCTTCTGGGGAAGATACGCACCGGGGCAGCGGGGAATTCCCGTTCGCGGACTCGGAGGTGGGCGCGGATCACCGCGATGAGGCGGTCTGAGACAGTGGGGGCATGGAAAACGCCGTCACCAGCGCCCCGCACATCGTCGTCGTCGGCGGCGGTGTCTCCGGACTCGCCGCGGCCCACCGGCTGCTCGGGGCCGGCGCCCGCGTGACCCTGCTCGAAGCCACCACGACGCTCGGCGGCAAGCTGCTCGCCGGGGAGATCGCGGGCGCGCCCGTCGACTTCGGCGCCGAGTCGATGCTGGCCCGCCGCCCCGAGGGCGTCGAGCTGGCCCGCGCCGTCGGCCTCGGCGACCGGATCCAGGCGCCCGCGACCGCCAACGCCTCGCTGTGGACGCGGGGCACCCTGCGGCCGATGCCCAAGGGCCATGTGATGGGTGTCCCCGCGGACCCCGCCGCGCTGCACGACATCGTGTCCGCCGAGGGACTGGCTCGTATCGCGCAGGATCGCGAACTCGCCCCGACCGAGGTCGGCGAGGACATCGGCGTCGGCGAGTTCGTCGCCCGGCGGGTCGGCCGCGAGGTCGTCGACCGCCTGGTGGAGCCGCTGCTCGGCGGCGTGTACGCCGGAGACGCCTACAAGATCTCGATGCGGGCCGCCGTCCCCCAGCTCTTCGAGGCGGCCCGCAGCCACGGCTCGCTCCTCGACGGCGTCCAGGACATCCAGGCGAAGGCCGCCGCCAAGCAGCAGACCGGGCCGGTCTTCGCGGGCCTCGACGGCGGCATCGGCACCCTGCCGGGCGCGGTCGCCGACGCCGTACGGGCCGCGGGCGGCGAGATCCGCATGGACACCCCGGTGCTCGATCTGACCAGGACCGCCGAAGGCTGGCAGATCCGTACCGACACCGAACTGCTCGCCGCCGACGGCGTGGTCCTGTCCACCCCCGCCTGGGCCTCCTCCGCGCTGCTCGCCGCCGAGTCGCCGGTCGCCGCCGCCGAGCTCTCCGAGATCGAGTACGCCTCGATGGCGCTGGTCACGCTCGCCTTCCGGCGCGGCGATCTGGCCGGGCTCGACGAGCGCTCGGGCTTCCTGGTGCCGCCGGTCGACGGCCGCACCATCAAGGCCGCCACGTTCTCCTCGTACAAATGGCAGTGGGTCACCGACCGCTCCCCGGACCTCTTCGTGCTGCGCACCTCGATCGGGCGCTACGGCGAGGAGCGCCACCTGGACTGGGACGACGCCGACCTCGTCGACGTGTCGCTCGGCGACCTCGGCGACGCCGTCGGCCTCGCCGCGCGGCCCGTCGCCACCCAAGTGACCCGCTGGATCGGCGGACTTCCGCAGTACCCGGTGGGCCACCTCGCCAAGGTCGCCCGCGTCCGCGCGGAGCTCGCCAAGCTGCCCGGCCTGCGGGTCTGCGGGGCCGCGTACGACGGTGTGGGCATCCCCGCGTGCGTCGCGAGCGCCCAGCGGGCCGCGGACGAGATCATCGCCACGTCGACCCTGGCGCAGAACACCCAGAGCGACGCGGGACAATAGCCACATGAGTGCTGCTCCGGAAAAGATTCCCAACGCGGGGAAGAAGGCGAAGGACCTCAACGAGGTCATCCGCTACACCCTGTGGTCTGTCTTCAAGCTGCGCGACGTACTTCCTGAGGATCGCGCCGGTTACGCCGACGAGGTCCAGGAGCTGTTCGACCAGCTCGCCGCCAAGGACGTCACCGTCCGCGGCACCTACGACCTGTCGGGTCTGCGCGCCGACGCCGACATCATGATCTGGTGGCACGCGGAGACCTCCGACGAGCTCCAGGGCGCCTACAACCTGTTCCGCCGCACCAAGCTGGGCCGCGCGCTCGAACCGGTGTGGTCGAACATGGCACTGCACCGGCCCGCCGAGTTCAACAAGGCGCACATCCCGGCGTTCCTCGCCGACGAGAACCCGCGCGACTACGTGTCGGTGTACCCGTTCGTGCGCTCCTACGACTGGTACCTGCTGCCGGACGAGGACCGTCGCCGCATGCTCGCCGACCACGGGAAGATGGCCCGCGGCTACCCGGACGTCCGCGCCAACACGGTCGCCTCGTTCTCGCTCGGCGACTACGAGTGGCTGCTCGCCTTCGAGGCCGACGAGCTTTACCGCATCGTGGATCTCATGCGCCATCTGCGCGCCTCCGAGGCCCGCATGCACGTCCGCGAGGAGGTCCCGTTCTACACGGGCCGCCGCAAGAGCGTCGCCGACCTCGTGGCCTCACTGGCCTAGCAAGACCAGGTGACCGGGGTTCGCGCCACGCGAGCGGACCCCGGTCACCCCTGACCCGGAAGATCAGAGAGCGCGCGGCGCACGCCCCGGCCTGTCGGCCACGCGCTCGTCCAGCGACACCGGGTTCGGCTCCGGGTGCGGCGCGCACGCAGCGCGCCGCACCGGCGTCCGACCGTTCACCAGGTAGTCCTCCAGATAGCCGTTGACGCACTTGTTGGCGCCGCCCGCGATGCCGTGCGTACCGGCGTCCTTCTCCGTGACTAGCACGGAGCCCGGCAGCCGCCGCTGGAGTTCCAGCGCGCCCGGGTAAGGCGTCGCCGCGTCCCGCTCGGCCGCCAGGATCAGCGTCGCCGGCAGCGCCCCCTCCTTGACCCCGACATCCACCGGCTTCTGCTGCGGGGCCGGCCAGTAGGCGCACGGCAGGTTCATCCACGCGTTGTCCCACGTCTCGAACGGCGCGGTCTTCGCGAGCGCGCTGTTGTCGCGGTCCCACGTCGTGAAGTCCCTTGGCCAGGCGGCGTCGTTGCACTCGACCGCCGTGTAGACCGCGTTGCCGTTCTCGTCGTCCGCCGCCGACTCCGCCTTGGGCGCCGCCTGTTCGAGCAGCGGTTGCTGATTGCCCTTCAGGTACTCGGACAGCGCGGTGGCCCGGCTCGCCCAGTAGTCGTCGTAGTAACCCGCCTTGAGGAACGCGGCCTGCAACTGGCCGGGGCCCACCGTGCCGCCGGCCGGCTCCCGGGTCAGCTTGGCCCGCACCTTCTCGTAGCTCTCCAGGACCTCGTCGGCCGTTTTGCCCAGGTGGTAGACGTCGTCATGCTTGGCGACCCAGGTGCGGAAGTCCGCCCAGCGGCCCTCGAAGGCCCGTGACTGGTCGAGGTTGTTGCGGTACCAGATCTGCTCGGGGGCCGGGTCGACCGCCGAGTCGAAGACCATCCGGCGGACGTGGGAGGGGAAGAGCGTGGCGTAGACCGCGCCGAAGTAGGTGCCGTACGAGGCGCCCATGAAGGTCAGCTTCTTCTCGCCGAGCGCGGCCCGCAGTACGTCCAGGTCGCGGGCGTTGTTGATGCTGGTGTAGTGGCTCAGCGCGTCCCCCGCGTTGCGCGCGCACCCCTCGGCGTACGCCTGCGCCTGCGCGATCCGCTCCTGCTTGTACGAGGGCGAGGGGTCCGTGGGCGACTGGGTGGGGGCCTTGGTGAAGTCGCGCGGGTCCTGGCAGGAGAGCGGGGCCGAGCGGGCCACCCCGCGCGGCGCGTAGCCGACGAGGTCGTAGGCACCGGCGATCCGTTTCCACTCGGGGAGTCCGGCGGCCATCGGGAAGTACGTGCTGGAGGCGCCGGGGCCGCCCGGGTTGTACACGAGTGCGCCCTGGCGTGCCTTGCCCCGCGCCCTGGACCGGCTGACGGTGAGGGCGATCTGACGGCCCGTGGGCTGCGCGTAGTCGAGCGGCACCTTGACGGTGCCGCACTGGACCGTCACGGGCAGCATCTCCGCCTGGGGGCAGCGGCCGAAGACGATCGGGTCGGCGGCCGCGCGCCCGGCGGCGACGGCCACCCCCCGCGCCTCGGCGGTGAGCGAGTCCGCGCTGCCGGCGGGGGCGGCGGCGAGCGCGGTCAGGACGAGGGAACCGAGGGCTCCGTACAGCGCTACTGCTCTCATCGCCGGTACATCCCTTTCGTGCTGCGGTACTACGGAAGTACATACAGATCAAAAGGGGATACTTTGAAAGGGGTGAAGTAAAGCAGCGGGGCCGCGACGGCCGCGGTCATTGACCCCGATGCGCGAAGCGGCCCCCGGCCAGGGCGCTGCGCAGCTGGGGATCGTCCACCGCCCTGATCCCGCGCACGGCCACCGCGGTGAGCGGATCGCCCTCCGGGTCGAGCCCGCCGAGCAGCCGCTGGCCGTCCGGCGAGGCCCAGCGGGTGTGGGGACGGATCTCCACCCGGGCGATGGCCAGGCAGCCGAGGGTGAGGACCAGCGGGAGGGCGAACCAGGCCGCCATCTCCCCCCGCCCGGTGCCCGTTTCACCCGGCATGAGCAGTGCGGTGACCGCGAGCGCCGCGATGAAGAGGGTGGCTCCGCGGACCGCCCGTACCGAGGTGCCGACCCCGGACCGGATGGCGTCGGGAACGGCGAGACCGGCCGCGGCGAGCCGCTCGGCCAGCGCGTGCACCGCGTCGGCGGCGGCCGCGCCGGACCGTATCGCCGCTATCCGCTCCTGGCCGCCGGGACCGATCGCCGTCAGGACGGACCGCTCCAGGTCGTCGCGGCCCTCGGGGTCGACGACGGTGGCCCAGCCGGTGTGCGCGAGCAGCAGCCTGCGGGCCCGGTGCATGGAGACGAGCGTGAGGTCGGCGACCCGGTCGGGGCCGCCCGCCAGGAACGCGGCCTCGTAGCAGGACAGGCTCCTTTCCCGGTCCGTCAGCGGTACGGGACGCGCCGCGGCGACGGACGCCAGGCACAGGCGGCCGCAGGAGAACCCGGCCGCGGCGATCGCCAGCAGAAGGAAGAGGACCCAGAACATGGCCGATTTCTATGCGAAGTTGAGGCTTCACCGCCATGACCTGTCCACAATTTGGACGTCGGGTTATCTCTTCGTTACGGACTGTGGGTGTCGGGAGCGGGTGACGCCTCGTCCTTCGGGCGGGACGCGGCGGGCGGCAGTGAGAACGACGGCGAAGTGCCGTCGTCCGGCAGGGACGTCAGGGGGGCCGGGCTCGGCAGGCCGGCTCCCGGCGTGGGCGGCGGCGGTCCGGTGGGACTCGCGGTCGCCGTCGCGGCCCCGTCGCGCGCGAGCGCGTCGAAGTCGACGAGCCCGGTCGCCTCCAGCATCTTGATGTGGTCCAGGACCGTCGTGTTGGCGTCCTCGGCGAGCGACCGCACCAGCGAGTTGCGGGTGGTGGCGCGGATCTGTGCGACGAGCCCGAAGACCTTGCCGTGCGCGGACCGCAGCAGGTTCGCGAAGTCCCACTCGTACGTGCTGCCGCGCGCGGCCGTCAGGGTGCGCAGCCAGGACTGCTGCTGGGCGTTGGGCTGGTCGGGCAGAGCCATGCCGAGCTGCGCCGCGACCTCGCGGACCCGGGCGTCGAGGAAGGCGTGCCCGTCCACGAGGTGCTGACCCGCCGCCTTGATCGCGGCGCTGGGAGCCCGCTCGATGGCCTGCTGCCCCGCGGGTCCCTCCCAGAGCCCGGCGAGCCGCACCCGGACCACGAAGTCGCGGTCGGCGGCGGAGAGCGGGCCCCAGCGGGTGGACACGGTGCCCGCGTTGAGATCGGCGAGCGGGGTGCCGGAGCGGTCGGCGTACGACCAGACCGGAAAGAGCAACGCGACGAAGGTCGCCGCCAACGCGGTGACGACCAGTCCCGTACCGGACAACAAGCGACGCATGGATGCCTCCTGGTGCGGTGCCGCACGGTAGTGCGGATACGCCTGATCCCGAAGGCGGTTCGGTGAAATAGGTGAGCGGGTGGTGTGGGGGTCGTCACGTGATGAGGGAGTGCCGCTCAACTCATCTGCGCAGAGGGTACGTTGACGGGTTGGTCTCAGGCCGCCCGGACCAGCGTACGCAGCAGCCGCACGGCCCGCCCCGGCGGCCTGGCGGTGGCCCGCTCCTTCCACCACCGCGTCAGCCGGCGACGGGCATCGGCGTCCTCGACCCACCCGGCACGGAGCAGGAACCGGGCGAAGTCGAGCGCGTCCTGCCGGTAACCAGCCCGCAGAGGGCGGTACTTGGCGTACGCGAGGAAAGCCGGCCGGTACCCGGACCCGAGGATTCGGGGCAACTCGGGCGCCACCTTGCCCACGACATCCGCTCGCTTGTCGACCAGCGCCCGCGCCTGCACCCGCAACCGCGGCCCGTCGAACCCGGCGGGCACGGGGGTCCCGGCGGTGAGACAGGACAGCAGCGCGGCCTGGGCGAGAGCGAGGCGGTCTCGCGATCCAGGGCGGTCGAGGTCAGCCCCTGGGGCGTGCGAGGAGCGGGGGCCCGGGGTCGGCTCCCGCGGCGCGGCAAAGCCGCACGACGTCACACCGGAAAGGGGCGGGGCGGTGGGCTTCGCGGCCCCCAGTACGCCCCCGATGGCGTCCAGTTCACCCTTCAGCTCCGCCGCGGGCGGAAACGCGTCGTCCCGCTCAAGCAGCACCCCGGGCGGCGAAACCCGCGCGGCCAGGTCGCCCAGGATGTCGAGCACCGCCTCCGGCACGGGATGCGCATGTGTGTCGTGCCACACCCCGTCCCGCTCGACCCCGCCCGCGACGTGCACGTAGGCGATCGCCTCAAGCGGAAGCCCGGCCAGCGCCCGAGCCGGGTCCTCGCCGCGGTTGACGCGGTTCGTGTGCAGGTTGGCCACGTCGATCAGCAGCCCCACCCCCGTCCGCTCCACCAGTTCCGCCAGGAACTGACCCTCCGTCAACTCCTCGTCGGGCCAGTTGATCAGGGCCGCTATGTTCTCCAGCGCGAGCGGAACCGGCAGCGCGTCCTGGGCGATGCGCACGTTCTCGCACAGGACCCGGAGGGCGTCCCGGGTGCGCGGCACCGGCAGGAGATGGCCGGCTTCCAGGCGCGGGGAGGCGGTGAGGGGGCCGCCCGCCCGTACGAACGCGATGTGTTCGGTGACGAGCGGGGCACCCAGCGCCTGGGCGCGGGCCGCGAGGTCGGCGAGCCGGCCGGTGTCGGGACGGTCGGCGCCGCCCAGTCCCAGTGAAACGCCGTGCGGCACCACGGTGACGCCGCGCTCGCGCAGGCGCACCAGCGAGTCGGGGAGGTGACCGGGGCAGAGGTTCTCCGCGACCGCCTCGACCCACTCGATGCCGGACAGCCCTTCAATGGCGTCCGCGATCTCAGGCCGCCAGCCGATGCCGATGCCCAAATGCTTCATGGACAGGTCATGGCCCGCCACCTCGGCACCGAATCCCTCGCGCGACACGTTCAGAGCTTGATTTGAGGTTGCCGCACGGCGGCGCCCACAAGGTTCAGGCGGCCGGGCTCCCGGGTGCGCGAAGGGCGCGCCGGACGGCGTCGCGCAGCCAGTGGTGGCCTCCGTCGGCCGCATGGCGGGGATGCCATGCCATGCCGATGGTCAGGGGTGGCAGCGGTAGCGGGATGTCGAGGAGACACAGGCCGAGGGCGGTGGCGGTGTCGGTCAGGGGGGAGGGTCCGGCGCCGGGGAGCGCGGTGGGGACGAGGCAGACGGCGTCGCTGCCGGCGGCGAGGGTCATCGCGGCCAGGTGGCTGGGCAGGACGACAGCGACCCGCCGGTGGAGGTTCCGCTCGGCCAGGGCGGTGTCCAGCGGGCCGGTGAACCGTCCCCGGCGGCTGACTCCGACGTGTTCGGCGGCCGCGAGCCGGACCGCGGTCAGCGGCCCTTCGGTGAGGGGGTGGCCGGGCCGGACGGCCGCCACCAGCCGCAGGGTGACCAGTTCCTCGACCTGGGCCTCGGGGTCGGCGTGGTCGATGGAGCCGATCTCCAGGTCGATCCGGCCGTCGCGCAGGGCCGGACCGGCTTCCAGGTCCTCGGCGCGGAAGCGGAACGAAACCCCCGGCGCCTCCCGGCCGGCCAGTCGCAGCAGCCCGGGGGCCAGCGCCGCGACGACCACGTCGGCAGTCTGGAGGGTGAAGGTGGCGCGCAGGGCGGCGGGGTCGACGCCGGCGCCGGGGGCGAGCAGCGCACCCAGCCGGCGCACCACCGCGGCGGCCTCATCCCGCAGCGCCTCGGCGCGGGGGGTGGGGACCATGGCCTGGCCGGCCCGGACCAGGAGGGGGTCCTGAAGGACGCGCCGCAGTCGGGCGAGCGTGCGGCTCATGGCGGCGGGGGAGGTATGCAGACGGGCGGCGGCGCGGGTGACGCTCTGCTCCGCCAGCAGAGCGTCCAACGCGACGGCCAGCTGGGCGTCGATGACCGGCTCTGGACTGCTGCTCATAGGCGTAATTCCATTTCAGGCAATGATCCAGTGCTGAAGTTCCCATTGTGGCAACACCGGGGGCTCCGCAGGATGAGGGACGTACCGATCCGGCACGACCCCCTGAGGTTTTCATGATCGTCATTACCGCTCCCACCGGAAACATCGGCCGCCACCTGCTGCCGCTGCTCCTGGAGTCCGCCCCCGCCCACGGCGAGGGATTGCGCGTGGTCGTGCGCGACCCCGCCCGGCTCTCCGAGGCGGTGCGCGAACGCGTCGAGGTGATCACCGGCTCGCACGGCGACGCCGAGGTTGTCGACCGGGCCTTCGAGGGCGCGGACGCCGTGTTCTGGCTCGTCCCTCCGGACGCCTCGCTGACCCCCGACGACGCCTACTGCGGCTTCACCCGCCCCGCGGCGAAGGCGCTCGCCGCGCACGGCGTCGGTCACGTCGTCGGGGTCTCCGCGCTCGGCCGCGTATCCCCGCTCGCCCACCGCGCGGGACTCGTCACCGCTTCCCTCGCCATGGACGACCTCATCGCCGGCACCGGTGTCGCGTACCGGGCCCTGGCCAACCCGTCGTTCTTCGAGAACATCCTGGAGGAGGCCGATTCGATCCGCGCGAAGGGGGTCTTCACCGACGCCGTCGACGCCGACCGCAAGGCCCCCCTCGTCGCCGTCGCCGACATCGCGGCCGTCGCCGCCCGCCTGCTGACCGACCGTTCGTGGACCGGCAGCGACAGCGTCCCGGTGCTCGGGCCGCGGGACCTGTCCTACAACGACCTGGCCCGCATCATGACCGAGCAGCTCGGCCGCCCCGTCCGCTACGAACGCCAGCCGCTCGGCGAGCTGCACGCCACCCTCCTCGGCTACGGCCTCAACGAGGCGTTCGTCCAAGGCATCGTCGACATGAAGCGGGCCAAGAACGAGGGCTTGGACGCCGGTGTCGCCCGCACTCCGGACGCGGCGTCCCCCACCAGCTTCGAGCAGTGGTGCGCCCTGACCCTCAAGCCCGCTGTCCTCTCCTGACGGCCCGCCGCTCGGCCCGCGGCACCCGAGTCCTGAAGGCGTGCCGTTCCGCCCCTGGAAGGCGAGTCCTGGAGACGCGCCAGTCCGCCCTTGGAAGGCGAGTCCTGGAGACGCGCCAGTCCGCCCTTGGAAGGCGAGTCCTGGAGACGCGCCAGTCCGCCCTTGGAAGGCGAGTTCTGGAGACGCGCCATTCCGTCACCGGTGCCCGAGTCGCCCAACTCGCCACCACCATCTGCCATCCCGGAGACATCCGTCATGCCCGCTGAGCAAACCACACCGCCGGTCACCGCGTTCATGCTCATCAAGACCCTGCCCGAGTGGCTCGCCATGACCCCCGAGGAACGGGCGAGCGCCTTCGCCACCCAGGTCATCCCCGCGATCAAGGCCAAGACCACCGGCGTACGGTCACGCTTCTACGACACGGAGTTCTACTCCACCCGCGTCACCGACGTCTGGGTCTGGGAGGCCGACGACCACACCGCCTACCAGCTCCTCATCGACGTGCTGCGGGAAACCCCGTTCTGGGACCGCTACTTCGAGGTCGTCGAGCTCCTCGTCGGCACCGAGAACGGTTACGCGCGCACCTACGGCCTCGACCCCGTGGCCACCGTCAGCACCTGACCGCCCCGGCGGTCCGCGACGCCGATGCCTCCTGCCTCCTTGGAGCCGGGGGGCATCGGCGCAGGGTGCGTTCGACGCCGGAGCGGCCGCTACGGCCGGCGTCCGGACGGCAGCGTGCAGAAGAGACTGCCGCCCTGGGCCGCGACGGTCAGCCCCGGCGCGATCTCGGTGAAGCCCGCGTCGCGCACCAACGGCAGCCCGCTGAGCGTCAGTTCGCGCCATGCGGCCGGCTGTGCGGTGCGCACCGAGAGCGGGAAGCCCGCCGCGCGCCAGGCCTCGCGGTCCGCGTCCGACAGCTCCCACCAGGCGAGTTGGGCGGCGTGCCCGACCTGAGCCATGGTCTTGCCCGCCGACATGTCGAGGTCCGGGTTGACCCAGAGCACCGGCGCGAGCGGGTCCGGGGCGTCCACAACCGCAGGGTCGTCCAGCTCCGTGCCCGACACCTGGAGCTTGGCCAGCTCCTTGGGCCAGCCGTCCAGGGGGATGGGCGGGAAGACGCGTACCTCGGCGGACTTGCCGGTCACCGTGATGCCGTCCAGCGCCGAAGCCTTGCGCCACTCCGCGCCGCGGGCCCGCCGCACCACCTTGCGGATCCGCGCGTCCTGCCAGTCACGCATCACCTGCGCCCACTCGCCCTCGCCCGCACCTTCGCCGAGCGACCGCTCGTCGGAGAGGATCACCAGCACCGCGCGGGCCGCCGTCTCCAGCGCATCGGTACGGGCCGGGGGTTCGGCCTTCTCGATGCGGACGACGAGCGGCAGCACGTACTGCGGCGCCTCGTCGCGCGGGGATTGGTTGTGGAACGGGCTGTCGGAAGAGGTGTCCTGGGTGCTCACGGCACCAGTCTGCCAGCCGCCGAACCGGTGATTCTTGGCGGAATGAATTGTTCCGGGACAGGATGCGCGCATGAAGAGCGACCTTTTTGCCAAAGACAACATGGCCCAGCCGGCGACCGCCGCCGGTATGACCCTGGAGAACGCCAAGTCGATCAAGTACGCCGTCAACGGCGAGATGCTCGCGCGCCAGGGCGCGATGATCGCCTACCGCGGCACCCTCCAGTTCGAGCGCCGGGGTCAGGGCATCGGCGGCATGCTCAAGCGCGCGGTGACCGGCGAGGGCCTGCCCCTGATGGCGGTCACCGGCCAGGGCGAGGCCTGGTTCGCGCACGAGGCCCAGAACTGTTTCATCGTTGACATAGAACAGGGCGACGCCCTCACCATCAACGGCCGCAACGTGCTCTGCTTCGACTCCTCGCTCAGCTACGAGATCAAGACGGTCAAGGGCTCCGGCATCGCCGGCGGCGGCCTCTTCAACAGCGTCTTCACCGGCTACGGCCGCCTCGGCCTGGTCTGCGAGGGCAACCCGCTGGTCATCCCGGTCTCCCCGCAGCTGCCGGTGTACGTGGACACCGACGCGGTGGTCGGCTGGAGTGCGAACCTCCAGACCTCCCTGCACCGTTCGCAGTCCATCGGCTCGATGCTGCGCGGCGGCTCCGGCGAGGCCGTCCAGCTGATGCTCCAGGGCGAGGGCTACGTCATCGTCCGCCCGAGCGAGGCGACGCCGCAGAAGGCGCAGCAGCACTGAGCACCGCACGCGCACTGCGGGGAGTGGGCCGCCGGTACGGCATCGGCGGTCCATGGATCCTGCGCGGGATCGACCTGGACCTGCGCACCGGCACCCTGGTTCGGATCGCAGGCACCAACGGCACTGGAAAGTCAACGCTGTTGAGGCTCGTCGCCGGGATCGACGCACCGAGCGAGGGCCGCGTCGCCGGTCGCCCGCGCACCGCCTACGTCCCCGAACGCTTCCCCGCGGCGTTGCCGTTCACCGCGGCCGGCTACCTGGTGCACCTCGGCCGCGTCCACGGCCTGCCGGGCCGGACGGCCAAGGAACGGGCCGAGCGGTGGCTGGAGCGATTCGGCGCGGCCGAGCATGCCAGTACCCCGCTCGCCGAACTCTCCAAGGGCACCAGCCAGAAGGTCGCCGTGGCCCAGGCTCTGCTCGCCGCACCGGAACTCCTCGTCCTGGACGAGGCATGGACCGGTCTCGACACCGATGCCCGCGCGGAACTGGACGGCGCGGTGAAGGAACGCGTGGCGGCCGGCACCACCGTCGTGTTCGTCGACCACGACCCGAAGCGGCTCGCCGGTAGCGAGGACGAGCGGTACGCCCTGTGCGAGGGATCGCTGAAGCCACTCGGAGCCGCCTCGCACCCCGGCCTTCCTGAGCGACTCGGCGCGGACCTGCCCGGCGCTTTCCCGACGCCGCTCGAAGTCGTCGGTAACCTCGTCCACATCGACGTCGTGGGACCCGCCCCGAGCCCCGCCGACCTGCCCGGCGCACCCGCGCTCGGGCCCGGCCCCGACGGATCGCACGTGTTGACCGTGGCGGCCGCCCACTCCGACGACCTGCTGCGCGCCCTGCTCGCCGCCCGTCCGCCCTGGCACATACGAGGAGTGCGTCGCCCGTGAAGCCGCTCGTCCGCTACCAGACCGCCCTGCTGCTGCGCTCCCAGCGCTGGCTCGCGCCCGTCCTGGTGTACGTCGCCTTCCTGGGCATCGGGGTGCAGGCGGGGGAGCCGGTCCTCGACTCGATGGGCTACGCGGCGGCGGGTCTGCTCCCGGTGGCGGCCTGGCTGGTCCGCGTCTGCGTCACCCAGGAGCCGGACGCCGCCCGTGCCTGTGCCGCCGCGGCGGTGGGCCCGGCCCGGGTGCATCTCGCGTCCCTGCTGGCCGCGGTGGGCGCCGCGGCCGTGCCGGCGCTGGCGGGCACGGCGTACGTGGCCGTCGCGAGCGATCCAGCCAGCGGGGACCACAAGGTGGCGGTGCCGTTGGGCTCCGCGATCGTGGCGGGGCTGGTGGCCGCCGGGGTGTGCGTACTGACCGGCGCGGCGGTCGGCGCGCTGGGCAGTCGCCCGGTGCTGCACGGCCGCGGCTGGTCCCTCACGCTCACCGCGCTGGCCGCGCTGCTCACCCTGGTCCTTGCCCCGTCGCCCGCGCAGTACGCCGTCCACGACCTGGTCACCGGCTCGCAAACCGGGACCGTGCACGTGGCGCTGGTGCCGCTCGCGGCCGCCGCCGTGCTCGCGGGGGCGGCCGCGGCGGCGGTCTGCGCGCTCAGCTCACGACGCCGCTGACCAGGCCCGGTATCCGAGGGACCCGATTAGGCTCGTCCGCATGGACACGACGCACGAGGATCCGGCGGACCGGAACGAGACCCGCGCCGACGCGGCGTACTGCGCGAGCGGGCCCACCGCCGCGCCCGCGGAACCCGGCGGCCCGGTGGAGGGCCCGTTCGCCGAGTGCGTGCTGTGCCGCGCGCCCACCGAGTACCCGGAGTCGACCAGGGGCATCACGCTCTGCCCCGTCTGTGAGTGGCAGGAGGCCCAGCGGACGGCCTGCTCGGGCTGACGCGCCGACTGCCGCGGCTCAGTGCTGCGCGCCGCGGATCAGGTCGGAGACCTTCACGAAGCGGTAGCCGCGCTTGCGCAGCTCCGGGACGATGCGCTGGAGCGCCGTGTCGGTGACCGGCGCGGCACTGCGCGTGCAGTGCATGACCACCAGCGAACCGGGCCGCACGCCGGCCAGGACCTGCTCGGCCACCGCGTTCGCGTCCTTGGCGAAGGCGTCCCCGCTCACCACGTCCCACTGGACGGCGGTCATCTTCAGCGGCGCCAGCCTGCGCAGCACCTCGTTGTCGTAACAGCCGCCGGGGAAGCGGAAGTACGGCACGGCGTTGCGTACCCCGGCCTTGGCGAACATGGCCGTCGCCTTCTCCACGTCGGCCCGCATCCCGCCCTTGTCGACCACGGGCAGCCCGTAGCAGTCGGACTTGAACGCGTAGTGGCTGTAGGAGTGGTTGCCGATCTCGAAGTTGGGGTCGGTGCCGATGGAGCGGGCCTGGTCCGGGTACTCCTCGGCCCAGCGCCCGGTCATGAAGACCGTGGCCGGTACCTTCAGGCGCCGCAGGTCGGCGATGAGCGCGGGGTTGTCGAAGTGCTCGCCGCCCGCCGCGCGGGGCCCCTGATCGGCCGTCATGTCGGCGTCGAAGGTGAGCGCGACGACCTTCTCGGCCTTGGGGTTCTTGGGCGCCCGCTCGAAGACCGGGGTGATTCCGCCGGGGCCGGGTGCCATCGTCGGAGCGTTCTTGGCGACGTCCGCGGGCGACGGCGCGGCGGCACCCGACGGTCGTGCCGACGCGGAGGGAGCGGGCTTGTCCGCCGCCTTGTGAGCGGCGGGGTCGGAGCCGCAGCCCGCGAGGGTCGCTCCGAGCGCGGCAACCGCTAGCAGTTTTCGTGCAGAAATGGTCACGAACGGAAAGTATCTGATCATTAGCGAACGGAGGTT
This sequence comes from Streptomyces sp. NBC_01431, assembly GCF_036231355.1. NCBI lineage: Bacteria > Bacillati > Actinomycetota > Actinomycetes > Kitasatosporales > Streptomycetaceae > Streptomyces > Streptomyces sp. NBC_01431. The sequence goes on along the minus strand of NZ_CP109496.1, from coordinate 2,052,543 downwards.
TGCGGCACTCCCGGGCCTTCGGAGATTCCGGCCAATGCCGCACGGCCCGCGCACGCGGCCCGCGTCCCCAGGCGCCCCGGCCGCAACGCGCCCGATCCGTCCACGGGGACTAGGCTCGTTCCATACGGAGCAGGGTCCGGTCGAGCCCCTTCGCAGGCCGGGCGCGGCCCTCACGGCCTCAGGGAGGCGACGTGTCCGGATCTCGTACGGCCGCGTGTTCGGCGGTCTGCTCGGCCGCCGCCCTACTCGCACTCGCGGGTACGGCGACCGCCCGCACCGACGACCTCGGTTCGCTCTCCGCCGATCAGATCGCCCAGCAGTCCCGCGACGCCCTCCACGGCGCCACATCGCTCCACGTCACCGCCAAGGGCGATCTGGGCGTGCCCGGCGCCCCGACCTCCTTCGACCTCACGCTCGACCGGTCCGGGAACTGCCGGGGCTCGGTGAGTCTTGGGCCGCAGGGGTCCGTCGAGATCGTGAAGCGGGGCGCCGACGTGTGGATGAAACCGGACGCGGCGTTCTGGAAGAACGAGGTGCCGGGCAACGGCAGCGCGATGGCCTCGCTCGTCGGCAACCGGTATCTGCGGGGCACCACCAACGACCCGGTGCTGCGCGCCACCGCCGGGGTGTGCGACCTCGACGCTTTCCAGAAGTACCTGGACAACGCGGCCAAGCTGCCGTCAACCGGGCTCACCAAGGGCAAGCCGACCAAGGTCGACGCGACCTCCGTCATCCCCCTCACCACCACCCGGCAGGGCCGCACCCTGACGGTCGACGTCTCGGCGACCGGCAAGCCCTACCCGGTGCGGATCACGGCCGGACAGAAAGGCGCGGCCCCCGATGCGACCGTGCGCTTCGACGGCTTCGACAAGCCGGTGCCCACCGCCACCCCCACCGCCGCCCAGACCATCGACATCTCGGCCCTGGTGAGTCGCTCTGCCTGAACGGGACGTGTACCACGCCTAGTTGGGCTCCTCCAGGAGTCGCCGCCTGCACTCCTCGACGTCGAAACCCGCCTTCGGGTACCGCGGATCGAGCGCCTCCAGATGCTCCAGGAGCAGCTTGCTGACCGCCCAGTTCCGGTACCACTTGCGGTCGGCCGGGACGAGGAACCAGGGCGCGGCGCCGGTCGAGCAGCGCTCAAGCGCGATCTCGTACGCCCGCTGGTAGTCGGGCCACAGCGCCCGCTCGTCGATGTCCGCGGGGTTGAACTTCCAGTGCTTGTCGGGGTCGTCGAGGCGCCGCAGCAGGCGGCGCCGCTGCTGCTCGCGGCTGAGGTGCAGGAACACCTTCACCACCAGCACGCCGTCCTCGGCCAGCGCTTGTTCGAAGCGGTTGATCTGGCCGTAGCGACGGCCCAGCCGGGAGCGCGGGACGAGGCGGCGCACCCGGGCGATCAGCACGTCCTCGTAGTGCGAGCGGTCGAAGATGCCGATCTCGCCGGGCTGCGGAAGCGCCCTGGCGATCCGCCACAGGAAGGGGTGGTTCAGCTCTTCGCGGGTCGGCGTCTTGAAGGCCCTGATGCGGCAGCCGGAAGGGTTGAACTGGCCGATGACGTGCTTGACGGTGCCGCCCTTGCCGCTGGTGTCCATCCCCTGGAGCACGAGCAGGACGCGCCGCCGGTCGCCCGCGGTGCTCGCCGCGTACAGGCGCTCCTGAAGAGCGGCGAGGCGTTCACCCATCCGGGCGGTGTCGGCCAGGCCTGCCGCCTTGTCGCGCGGTCCGGCGGGGATGGCGTCGGCCGCGTACGAGGAGAGGTCGACGCGCTCGCCCTCGGGGATGCGCAGCAGTTCGCGGAGGTTCTGCTCGGGCCGCTTCTTCTCGCCCTTTCCGGCCACTGCGCACCCCTTCCGGTCCCGGTACGTTCCCTCGATCGTGCGATGGAACGGCGTCCGGCGCTACCGCTGGCGGCAGGGTCAGGCGAGCTCGGCGGTGAGCGTGATGGTGGTCCCCGAAAGGGCCTGGCTCACCGGGCAGTTCTTCTTGGCGTCCTCGGCGGCCGACTGGAAGCCCTCCTCGTCGAGGCCGGGGACCTCGCCGCGCACGGTGAGGTGGATACCGGTGATGCCCTCGCCGGGCTGGAAGGTGACGTCGGCCTTGGTCTCCAGGCGGGTGGGCGGGGTGCCCGCGCCGGTCAGACCGTGCGAGAGCGCCATCGAGAAGCAGCTGGAGTGGGCGCCCGCGATGAGCTCCTCGGGGCTGGTCCTGCCGTTGGCCTGCTCGGCGCGGGACGGCCAGGAGACCGCCTGGGACGCGATGCCCGAGGAGTCGAACGTGACGGTGCCGGAGCCCTTGATGAGCTCGCCTTCCCAGACCGTGTGCGCCGTGCGCGTGGTGGCCATGATGATTCCCTTCTGTGGCCGAGGGGGCGGTGGACGGATGCAGCAGGAGCCCCCTCGGCCCCAAACCTACTGCGCCACAAGGCCCTTCGCGTCGCGGGCCAGCGCGGTCAGGCGGGAGATCGCCCGGAAGTACTTCTTGCGGTATCCGCCGTTCAGCATCTCGTCACTGAACAGCCGGTCGAAGGGGACGCCCGAGGCGAGGACCGGCACCTCGCGGTCGTACAGCCGGTCGGCGAGCACCACCAGACGCAGCGCCGTCGACTGGTCGGGCACCGGACGCACATCGGTCAGGCAGACCGCGCGCACCCCGTCCGTCAGCGCCCCGTACCGGCTGGGGTGGACGCGCGAGAGGTGGTCGAGCAGCTGCGGGAAGTCGTCGAGCGCTGCGCCCTCGGTGGCGTACGCCGTCTTGGTGACCTGCTCGTCGGAGTACGGGGCCGGCGCCTCGGGCAGACCCCGGTGGCGGAAGTCCTCGCCGTCGATCCGCAGCGGATGGAAGTGCGCCGACAGGCCCTGGATCTCGCGCAGGAAGTCGACGGCCGCGAACCGGCCCTCGCCGAGCTTGCCGGGCAGCGTGTTGGAGGTCGCCGCGAGCGCCACGCCCTGCTCGACCAGACGGGCAAGGAGCGAGGAGACGAGCACGGTGTCGCCCGGGTCGTCCAGCTCGAACTCGTCGATGCACAAAAGCCGGTGGCCGCTCAGCGTCCGCACGGTCTGCTGGAAGCCGAGCGCGCCCACAAGGTTCGTCAGCTCCACGAAGGTACCGAAGGCCTTCAGCGCGGGCTCGGCCGGAGTCGCGTGCCACAGCGAGGCGAGCAGATGGGTCTTGCCGACGCCGTAACCGCCGTCGAGGTACACCCCGCGCGGCCCGGTGGCGGCGGCCGGCTTCTTCGCGAACCAGCGCCGCTTGCCGCCGACGGCGTGCGCTCCGCCGAGCCCGGCCGCGAACGAGGAGAGGACGGTGACCGCCTCCGCCTGGCTCGGCTGGTTCGGATCCGGTACGTACGTCTCGAAGCGGACCGAGTCGAACCGCGGCGGCGGGACCATCTCGGCGACCAGACGGTCGGCGGGGACATGCGGCGCACGGGCGCAGAGCGACACCGGGGCCGCTTGGGTTATGGGGCTGGTCGACACAGTTCCCCACTGTAAGGGTCGTGCCAGACTGCACGGCATGCGACAACTGTTCCCTGTGACCGACCAGACACCGGACGCCGAGGCCGCGAAAGACACCCAGTGGTCGCTCCACGAGCTGGCCGACGCCTACGCCTACCCGCGCACGGACGGCCCTTGGCTGCGGGCCAACATGGTGTCCTCGCTCGACGGGGCCGGCCAGCACGAAGGCCGCTCGCAGCCGTTGTCCTCGGAGACGGACATGCGGGTCTTCGGCACCCTGCGGGCGCTGGCCGACGTGATCGTGGTCGGCGCGGAAACGGTACGCCTGGAGGGTTACCGGCCGGCCAGGGCGCGGGCCGAGTTCGCGGCCCGCCGCGAGGCCGCGGGGCAGGGCCCCGTGGCCGCGATCGCCGTGGTCACGGCCAGCCTGGACCTCGACTTCTCGCTCCCCCTGTTCGCCTCGCCGCTCGTCCCCACCCTGGTCCTGACCGGCGCCGCCGCGGATCCGGAGCGGATCCGCGAGGCCGAGCGGGGCGGCGCCGAGGTGGTGGTCGCCGGTGACGGTCCCGGCGTCGAGCCCGAGCGGGCGGTGCGGGCGCTGGCCGAGCGCGGTTTCCGGCGCCTCCTGACGGAGGGCGGGCCGCGGCTGCTCGGCCAGTTCGTGGCCGCCAGCGTGCTGGACGAGTTGTGCCTGACGGTCTCCCCGACGCTGACGGCGGGCGATGCGCAGCGGATCGCCGGCGGCCCCCCGGTGCAGGTGCCCCAGCGGTTCGCGCTGACGTCACTGCTCGAAGACGCCGGGTTCCTCTACACGCGTTACCGTCGGATCTGACAACCTGCGGAATTTGTCGTTCCGGTTATCTCGCGCTGGGCACACTTAACTCACGCAGACCCCGTGCGGGCACGGGGAAGGATGGTTTCCGCAGGGGCCGCATCCGCCACCTCGGCGGTGGTCGCGGCCGTGGAGAGAAAAGAAGGGCGCCTGTCGTGTTCACGAGCGTACTGATGATCGAGAAGCCCTTGACCTCCGTCGACGTGGAATTCGTCACCACTCTGCACGGGGACGAGCCGGTCTCCTTCGTCGTGCTCATGCAGCCCAGGGGCGACCAGGACCGGCTGCTGCGCGCGATCGACGACGTGGCACTGGGGGAACTGGACGAAGCCGTCCACGAGGGGGAGGAGCCGGAGGGCTCGGCGGCGCAGGGCCCCGCCGAACTGGCGTTGCAGCACTCGCTCAACTCACTGCGGGCCGCGGGCAGTGCCGCCGTGGGCCAGATCGTCGACGACCACCCCCTGAACCAGCTGAAGGGCGTGGTCGACGAGGTGCGGGCCGACGAGGTGATCGTCCTGACCGCACCGCACTACGTGGAGGAGTTCTTCCACCGGGACTGGGCCTCCCGGGCCCGCCACAAGGTGGGCGTGCCGGTCCTGAAGCTGTTCGCGCACAGCGAGTAGCGGCCCGGCTCCGGCCAGAAGCCGCGTCGCGGCCGGAGCCCCCGCAGGAACTAGGGTGGGGGCTCCTTCTGTACGTCGCACCCGGGGAGAGAACCGCATGGCATCCGCCATTCCCACCGCCATGGAACGGCCGCACTTCATCGGCATCGGCGGTGCCGGCATGTCGGGCATCGCGAAGATCCTGGCCCAGCGCGGAGCCAAGGTCGCGGGCAGCGACGCGAAGGAATCCGCCACCGCCCAGGCGCTGCGGGCGCTCGGCGCCACCGTGCACATCGGGCACGCCGCCGGCCACCTCGCCGACGACGCCACCTGCGTGGTCGTCTCCAGCGCGATCCGCGCCGACAACCCGGAGCTCGCCCGCGCCGCCGAGCTCTCCGTGCCCGTCGTGCACCGCTCCGACGCGCTCGCCTCGCTGATGGGGGGCCTGCGCGCCATCGCCGTGGCGGGCACCCACGGCAAGACGACCACCACCTCCATGCTGGCCGTCGCCCTGACCGAGCTGGGCCTGGACCCCTCGTACGCGATCGGCGGCGACCTCGAAGGACCCGGCACCAACGCCCGGCACGGCGAGGGCGACATCTTCGTGGCCGAAGCCGACGAGAGCGACCGCAGCTTCCAGAAGTACGACCCCGAGGTCGCCATCGTCCTCAACGTCGAACTCGACCACCACGCCAACTACGCCTCGATGGACGAGATCTACGACTCCTTCGAGACGTTCGTGGGCAAGGTCGTCCCCGGCGGCACCCTGGTGATCGCCGCCGACCAGCCCGGCGCGGTCGAGCTGACCCGGCGCGTCCGCGACCTGTCGTCGCTGAAGGTCGTGACGTACGGCGAGTCGCAGACGGCGGACGTACGCGTCCACAAGGTGACGCCCCGCGGGCTCACCTCCGAGGTCACGGTCGTCCTCAACGGCAAGTACCTGACCTTCACCGTCTCCGTTCCCGGCCGCCACTACGCCCACAACGCCGTCGCCGCCCTCGCGGCCGGTGTGGCGCTCGGCATCCCGGCGCACAACCTGGCCTCCGCGCTCGGCAAGTACACCGGAGTCAAGCGCCGCCTCCAGCTCAAGGGCGAGGCGAAGGGCGTCCAGGTCATCGACTCCTACGCGCACCACCCCACCGAGATGACGGCCGACCTCGAAGCGATGCGGGGCGCGGCCAGCGACTCCCGCCTCCTCGTGGTCTTCCAGCCCCACCTCTTCTCCCGCACCCAGGAACTGGGCAAGGAGATGGGGCAGGCCCTGGCGCTCGCCGACTCCTCCGTCGTCCTGGACATCTACCCGGCCCGCGAGGACCCCCTGCCCGGGGTCACCAGCGCGCTGATCATCGACGCCGCGAAGACGGCCGGGGCCCAGGTCACCGCCGTCCACGACAAGGACACCGTCCCGGACGTCATCGCGGGAATGGCAGCCCCGGGCGATCTCGTTCTGACCATGGGCGCGGGCGACGTGACGGACCTCGGCCCGGCCATCCTGGCCCGCCTGTCGAACTGATCCGACCGAGGAGCACCCCATGGCGTACGACGTCGAAAAGCCGGACGAGCAGTGGCGCGCGGAACTGAGCCCCGCCGAGTACCAGGTGCTGCGCCAGGCCGGTACCGAGCCCGCCTTCGTCGGTGAGTACACCGACACCAAGACGCAGGGGGTGTACTCGTGCCGCGCCTGCGGGGCCGAACTCTTCACCTCCACCGAGAAGTTCGAGTCGCACTGCGGCTGGCCGAGCTTCTACGACCCGAAGGACACCGAAGCGGTCGAACTGATCGAGGACCGCTCCCACGGCATGCTCCGCACCGAGGTCCGCTGCGCCCGGTGCGGCTCGCACCTCGGCCACGTCTTCGAGGGTGAGGGGTATCCGACGCCCACGGACCAGCGGTACTGCATCAACAGTATTTCGCTGAAGCTGACGCCGCCGGCGTGAGGCCTATGCCGGTGGAATGAGCCTCCTGCCGGACGCCTGGCGTCCGGCAGAGGCGATTTACGGCCTGATTCGGTCCGACAATCGGCCAGGATCGGCGCGGCGGACGGCGACCGGTCGTTCGGTGGGCCGACCGCGAGGCGCTGCCGCCCGAAAAGTGCCGGGCCGGATGCCGCCCCGTGTGGACCGATGTGGCTCGTGTCGCGTCCGGCCTGATCGTTTCGAACGAGAGAGCGGGTGTGCGGGGGCCGATTCGGCGCGGAAGTCCTTTTCCGACAAGGCCTGCAAGAGGTGTGGGGGATCCCCCGACGGGGGCGTGGGGTCTCTTATGCGAAGGTCCAGGATGGCTGAATTCAATGCTTGATCCTCGCGGAGCCGCCCGGCGGGGCTGCGCGGGATGGTCAAATGACCTTGGGGGACGCCGGGACTGGGGGAATCAGACTTGTGCGCAAGATCGTGTTCAGACTGCTCGGCACGTTGGACGTACAGGTGGACGGCGAGCGGGTCGCGCTCGGCAGTGCCCGGCAGCGGATCGTCCTGACGACGCTGCTGCTCGCGCCGAACAGGGTGGTCTCCGTGGACAGCCTGATCGAGGCGGTCTGGCAGGGCAGAGAGCCCACCACGGCACGCAACCAGATCGCCATCTGCGTCGGGGCGCTCCGCAAGATCTTCAAGGAGGCCGCAGGGGTTGACGACCTGATCGTCACCTCCCACCCGGGATACATCCTGTCCACCGGTGAACACCGTGTGGACGTCAGGGAGTTCGAGGAGTGGGCCAGTCGCGCCCGGGACGCCGCCCGGCGTGGGCAGGCGGCCGAGGCCGGCACCCTGGTGGAGGAGGCGCTCAGCCTGTGGCGCGGCCGTGCCCTTGAGGGGATCGACAGCGAGGTCGCCGAATCGGCCGCGGCCCGCCTTGAGGAACTCCGGCTCGACTTGCGCGAGGAGCGGGCCGGGCTCCAGCTCCAGCTCGGCCGGCACCGGGCGCTGATCGGCGAACTGTCCGCGTTGGTACGGGAGAACCCGCTCCGCGAGCAGGCGCGTGCCTTCCTCATGCTGGCCGAGTACCGCTCCGGGCGCCGCGCCAAGGCCCTGGAGATCTTCCGGGAGGGGCGCGACATCCTGGTCGACCAGCTCGGCATCGAGCCCGGCCCCGCGCTCCAGTCGCTGCACGACCTCGTGCTCCAGGACTCGCCGGACCTGGCGCAGCCCGCGGTCGACGCCGCGCCGGCGCTGATCACCACGGTGCCCTCCCAACTCCCCGCGAACATAGCGGCGTTCACCGGGCGGATGGACGAACTCGCCGGTCTCGACCGGATGCTGGACGACAACTACGGCTCGCGCCCCCTGGCCGTCGGTGTCGTCGCCGGAGTCGCCGGAGTCGGCAAGACCGCCCTCGCGGTGCACTGGGCCAACCAGGTCGCCGCCCGCTTTCCCGACGGCCGGCTCTTCATAGACCTGCGCGGATACGACGAGAAGGACGACCCCGTCTCGCCCGGCGCCGCCCTCGACCGGCTGCTGCGCTCGCTGGGTGTGCCCGGCCCGCAGATCCCGTCCGACCCCACGGACCGGGCCGCCCTCTACCGCAGCGTGCTCGACAACAAGCGGATGCTGATCCTGCTCGACAACGCCCGCTCCTTCGAGCAGGTGCGCTCCCTGCTGCCCGGCGCCGGCCGCTGCTGTGTACTGATCACCAGCAGGGACGCCATCGACGACCTGACCGGCGACTACGACGTGCTGCGCCTCGCCCTGCCCACCCTCGCCCAGGGCGAGGCCACCGAGCTGCTCGCGCAGGTGGCCGGACCCGACCGGTTCAACGCCGATCCGGTGGCCGCGGCCCGGCTCAGCGAGCTCTGCGACCGGCTGCCGCTCGCCCTGCGCATCGCGGGGGCCCGCCTCGCCGCCCGCCCGCACTGGTCGCTGCGCTCCCTGGTCGGCCGTCTGGAGGATCAGCGGCGCAGGCTCGACGAACTCAGCCCGGGGCAGGGCGGAGTGCGCGCGGGGCTCTGGCTCAGCTACCGCGACCTGGATCCGGCCGCCGCCCGCATGTACCGAAGACTCGGCCTGCTCAACGCCCCCGACTTCGCGGCCTGGGTCGGGGCCTCCGTGGTGGACACCGATCTGTGGGAGGCCGAGGACCTGATCGAGCAGCTCGTGGACGCCCAGCTCCTCGAAGTGGTCTCGGGGCCGCCGGGGGCGCCGGCCCGCTACCGCTTCCAGGACCTGCTGCGGTTGTACGCCTGGGAGCTCGCGCTCGCCGAGGACAGCGAGGAGGAGCGGACCGCGGCCCTGGACAGGGCGTTCGGCGACTGGCTCTCGATCGCCGAGGAGGCCCACCGCAGGGTCGAGGGCCACGGCGGACTCGGTCGCCGGGCCGACCGGCCCGCGCTGCCGGAGTCACTGGTCGAGGAACTCCTCGCCGACCCCATGCAGTGGTTCGAGGCGGAGCGCTCGGCCATGGTCGGGGTCATCGGGCAGGCTGCGCAGTCGCCGAAACCCGCCGTCAGCTGGCTGCTCACCGCCGCGGCCACCGCCCTGTTCGAGACCCGGCACTGCCTGGAGGACTGGCAGTCCTGCGCCGAGCAGTCGCTGGCCGCGGCGCGGCGCGGCGGTGATCGGGCGGGCGAGGCGATGATGCTGCGTTCCCTCGGTTCGCTCGCCATCAACCAGCGGCGCTACGAGGGCGCGCAGGAACGCCTGGTACCCGCACTGCGGCTGTGCGAGGAGACCGGTGACGAGTCGGGCGCCGCCCGGGTGCGCCGACTGCTGGGGATCTGCGCCCACTTCGAGGGCGACATGGACAGCGCCGCCGAGCACTGCGAGGCGGCGATGGAGGTGCTGCTGCGGATCGGGGAGGTCCGCAGCGCGGTGCACTCGATGGGCCTGCTCGCCCAGATCGAGACGCAGCGCGGCAACCTCGCCCGCGCCGTCGAACTGACCGAGCAGGCGGTGGCCAGGAGCCGCGAGGGCGGTTTCTGGCGGGCCGAGGCGCAGAGCCTGTATTGGCTCGCCGGGACGCTGCTGCGCGACGGCAGGACCGACGAGGCGTGCCGGGCGAGCCGGCAGGTGATCGCGCTGACCCGGGCGGGCGGGGACCGGGTCGGGGAGATGTACGCACTGCGCCTGATGGGCGAAACCATGTGGCGCCAGGGGGAGTTGACCGAGGCTCAGGAGGCTTTGCAGCCGGCCCTCGGCATCGCGGACGAGCTGTCCGACGACCTGCTGCGCGGGCGGATCGAGATCGATCTCGGCTGCATGGACGCGATGGCGGGCCGGGCCGGGGCGGTGGACCGTTTCGAGCGGGCCCGCGAGGCGTTCACGACGGTTGCCGCCAAGAACTGGCTGGAGCGTGCCGACCGGCTGATCGCGCTGGTCGAGTCGGCCGCACCGGGCGTCCCGGTGCCGACCGGGCAACTGACCGGGCTGCTCGACGGCTGAGCAACTGCCCGGTGCTGCCGGGGGGCGAACGCGGGGTCAGTTCCAGGGGTTCTCGCCGGGGGTGACCGAGGTGGTCGGCGCCGGTGAGGCGGCGGGGGCGGTGACTGTGGTGGGCGTGGTGGTCGACTCGTCCGCCTGGGCGATTCCGGCGGCGCCGGCGGTGAGGAGACCCGCCGCGAAGATGCCGGCCACGATGACGCCCGTCGTGCTGCGGATGAAGCTCATCTGAATGCTCCTCGTTTCGTTCGCCGCCGCCTTGGCTGCGATCCGAGAAGGACGCTAGGGAGCTGTTCTGTTGGCGCCTTATCATTTCGATTTCGTCGCCGGATGAACAGCTCTCCGGGTGATGAAATCGATTCAAAATCGGTGGGACACAGCGGTTGGACAAGGTGGGGCACACAGTCGCCACCACGCCCATCGTTGAACGGGGAACCATGGACTTCCACCTGCTAGGCCCGGTCGAGGCCAGACGCGAGGACCTGCGGATCGCTCTGTCGGGTACGAAGATGCACACGCTTCTCGCGGCCCTGCTGCTGGCCCGGGGCCGTGTGGTGCCCGACTCCCGGCTGAGCCGGCTCCTGTGGGGCGCCAACCCGCCCGCGACGATGAGCGCGCAGATCTACACCTACGTGTCGCGGCTGCGCAAGCTCCTGGAGCCCGAGGCCACCCTGGAGCGCCGCTCGCCCGGCTATGCGATCAAGACCGGCGACAGTCTGGTGGACGTCGTGGAATACGAGCGCTTCGACCGGCTCGGCCGCCAAGCGCTCCAGGAACACCGATATGAGGACGCGGGAAGTCTGCTGCGCAATGCGCTGGAACTCTGGCAGGGCCCCATGTTGGTGAATGTCACGGAATTTCTCGCGGAGGAAGAAATTCCGCAATGGGAGGAGGGCCGGGCGGCCACGCTGGAAAATCGGATGGAAGCCGATCTCGCGCTCGGCCGGCACCACCAGATCGTCGCCGAACTGACCCGATTGGTGGCGGACTTCCCGCTGCGCGAGCGGATGCGCGCCCAGTTGATGACGGCCCTGTACCGCTGCGGCCGTCAGGCCGACGCCCTGCACGCCTTCCATGAGGGCCGCGCGGTGCTCGCCGAGGAACTGGGAGTCGACCCCGGCACCGACCTGACGGATACTCATCAAGCGGTGCTGCGTGGAATCCTGGACCTCGAACCCGAGTCCGTGGAGCGGCAGCCGCTGTCCGTGGCCGCCGTCCGCACCTTGGAACCCGAGCCGGCCGTGTCGCACACCCGCCCCGCGCCGGCTTCCGTCCGTGCGCCCGCCATGCTGCCGCCCGACACCGCCGGATTCACCGGTCGCGGCCGTGAACTCGCGGCCCTGCGCCGCCTGCTCGCCCCCGGCGGACAGCCGACGACGCGCCGCTGCCTGATCACCGGAATGGCCGGCGTCGGCAAGACCGCGCTGGCCGTGCACGCCGCGCACCAGAGCCGCGAGCACTTCCCCGACGGTCAGCTGTACGCCGACCTGACCGGTCCGGACGGCGCCCCCAAGGACCCCCGCGACGTTCTGGTCCACCTGCTGCACGCGCTCGGCGAGCAGCCGCCCGGCCCGGCCCCGCACGACCTCGACGAACTCGTACGGGTCTATCGCACCAGCACCGCGGGGCGCCGGATCCTGGTGCTGCTCGACAACGCGGTGGACGGCCGCCGGCTCGCCCCGCTCCTGCCGGCCGGTCCGACCGCGGCCGCACTGGTCACCGGCCACGCCCATCTCGCCGTCACCGCGGGGCCCTTCACCCTCCCGCTCGAACCCATGAGTCCCGAGGAGTCCCTCGGGCTGCTCAGCGCGACGGCGGGCAAGGCCCGCACCGCCGCCGAGCCCGGGGCCGCCCGGTTGATCGCCGACCACTGCGCGGGACTGCCGCTCGCGCTGCGCATCGCGGGGGCCCGGCTGGCCGCCCGGCCCCACTGGTCGGTCGCCCGGCTCGCCCGCCGGCTCGCCGAACCCGACGCCCGGCTCGGTGAACTCTCCTTCGGAGAGCTGGAGTTGACCGCATCGCTGGCGAGCTGGCTGGAGCGCACCGACGAGGAGAGCCGCGAGCTGCTCGCCCGCCTCTCGGTGCTCGGCGAGCGGCCGTTCTCCGCCGCGTCGGCCGCGACCGTGCTCGGGCTGCCCGACCGGCGGGCCGAGGACCTCGTGGAGCGGCTGGCCGAGGGCGCGCTCCTGGAGACCGTTCGCCCCCTCGGCGAGGCCGGCGGCCCCGACACCGCCACCTTCCACTTCCGCTTCCACCGGCTCGTCCTGCTGTACGTACAGTCCCTGCCCGTGCACCGACCCGTACGGGTCGCCCTGGCCCAGGCGGGCTGAGCAGGCCCACCGAACCCCGGCCCGGACGGGCCGGGGTTCAGCCATGTCCGGCCCCAACCCGTAGGGGTCGGGGGAGGGTTGGTGCCCGGGTCCTTCCCGATGGCCCGGCGGTCCCCGCACGCGACGATCGGCGCATGACCTTTCACCGGTACGGCACGGCAGCCCCCGCCCTCCTCGCCGCGTACGGCATCGTCCGGCTGTCCGGCGACGCCGAGGGCCCCGGCGCTGCATGGACGACGGGGCATCTGCTGCTGCTCGGCTCGCTCGCCCTGTTCGTACCCGTCGTACGGGGACTGCGCCGGCGGCACTTACACCCGGCCGCCACCGCGGCGGCCGCGGTCGCCCTGACGGGGCTTGCCGCCGGGATCGTGCAGGCGGTCATCGACCTCGTGGTCGGGTTCCGGGCGGCCGACCGGGGCGGGATGGACGCGCTGTTCCTCGCCGTCAAGGCGCATCCCGCCGTCACCCCCGCCGTGTACACCGTCGGGCCGCTGTTGTTCTACGTGGGTCTGCTGGCCCTGCTCATGACAGCGGCCATCCGCCGACCCGTCAAAACGGCCGGCGGATTGCTCGCTCCGCTCCTCGTGCTCCTGGGCGCCGTGGCGATGGCGCTGAGCCTGGACCTTCTCGTGGTCAGCGCCGGATGCTACTGGCTCGCGTTGATGTCGAGCCCCGGCAAATCTCCAGAATCGTCATGGCGATGGCTCCTCCCGGCCGCCCGAACAGGTCGGCGTACCGCTTGATGATCACGTTCTCGCGGCTGAACTCGGTGCGGCGCCCGCCCGTGGACATCCGGGCCCGCTGGACGCCCTCGGACAGCTCGCGGCGCCGCTCCAGGAGCGTGAGGATCTCGGCGTCCAGTGCGTCGATGGAGCTCCTGAGGTTCGCGATCGCGGCCTCGGCGACGGCCGGGCCGGTGCCTGACAGGGTCTGCTGGGTCATGGCGCTCTCCTTGTGCGGCTGGGCGGTTGACGTGCGGGACGGCGAGCCCGCGAGGGCGCTGGGCAGGCCGCGGGAGCCGGGTCCTCAGCCGTTGACGGCGTCCGGAACCGGGGCACCGGACAGGGCGAGCAGGACGGAGGCGGCGACCGACGTGCCCGCCTTCTCCTGGGCCTCGGCGGTGCCCGCGCCCAGGTGCGGGGTCGCCACCACGTTCTCCAGGGCGAACAGCGGCGACTTCGTGCAGGGCTCGGTGGCGAAGACGTCGAGACCCGCCCCCGCGACCTGGCCCTCCCGCAACGCGGCGTACAGCGCGTCCTCGTCGACGATGCCGCCGCGCGCGGCGTTCACGATCCGCACTCCCGGCTTCATCCCGGCGAACGCGCCCGCACCGATCAGGCCGAGCGTCTCGGGGGTCTTCGGAAGGTGCACGGTGATGAAGTCGGAGTGGGCGAGCAGTTCGTCCAGGGGTACGAGGCGGGCTCCGGCACGCTCGGCGGACTCGGCGTCCGCGTAGGGGTCGTAGGCGATGACCCGCATGTCGAACGCGGCCATCCGGTGGGCGACGAGCGAGCCGATCCGGCCGAGTCCGACGATGCCGAGCACCTTGCCGGACAGCTCGACGCCGGTGTAGCGCGCCCGCTGCCAGCGGCCGGCCCGCAACGCGGCGTCCGCCGGGGCCACGTTCCTGGCCACCGCCAGCAGCAGCGCGATGGCGTGTTCGGCGGCGCTGACGATGTTGGACGTGGGCGCGTTCACGACCAGGACCCCGGTGGCGGTGGCCTCGGCCACCGCCACGTTGTCGAGGCCGATGCCCGCCCGCGCGATGACCTTCAGGTGCGGTGCCGCGGCGATGGCCTCGGCGTCCATGGCCGTCGCCGAGCGGATCAGCACCGCGTTCGCGTCGGCGAGCGCGGCGAGCAGCTCACCGCGGTCACTGCCGTCGCAGCGGCGCACCTCCACTTCCGTACCGAGGGCGTCGACAGTGGCGGGGGACAGCTCCTCGGCCAGCAGAACCACCGGTCTGTTCACGGGAGTTGCCGGTACTGACCCGGCAAGGGGGACGAGCGTGGCGAAGCTCATGATCGGCCTTCTCTCTGGTGTGGCGCTACGGAGGTGGCTCTGCGGAGGCGGCTGTGCGGGTGTGGCTCCGCGGCTGTGCGGATGCGGTTCACTGGCGGGATCCGGCGAGGTCGAGCGCGCGGGTGCGCAGCGCGAGCCTGGCCGGCACGAGACTGGAGACGAGCGCGAGGGCGAGCCCGGCGGCCGCGGCCGCGCCGATCGCGGGCCAGGGCAGGCCGAGCGTGAGCGGTGAACCGGCGTCCAGGATGCGGCGGTTGATGAGCATCAGGGTGGCGGCCTGGGTGCCCGTGGTGACGAGCAGTGCGAGCACGGTGGCGGTCGCCGCGGTGAGCACCGCCTCCAGGCCCACCATGGAGAGGACCTGGCGATCGTTGCCGCCGGTCAGACGCAGGGTGGCGAAGTCGCGCAGCCGGTCGCCGGTGGACATCATCATCGTGTTGACGATCGCGATCAGTGCGTACAGCAGCGCGGGACCCAGGATCGCGATCATCGCGATCCAGTCGGACCGGGCCCGCGGGTCGTTGTCGCCGCTGCCCCACTGGGCGGCCGCGGTGACCTTGGTGCCCGTGGCCACGGGCGCCGAGCCCTGCCGGGTGGAGACATAGGCGGCGGTGGGCTGCGGGTCACCGGCGAGGTGGCCGGCCACCACGGAGTACGGGATGAGGACTTCGGAGAGACTCAGTGGCGTCTTGACCAGCGCGACCAGCTTCAGCGTGGCCGGGGTGCCGTCGGCGAGCGACGCCGTGAGGCGGTCGCCCACCTGCCAGCCGTTGGACTGGGCGAGCGCCGCGGACACGGCCACGGTGGCCCCGCTGAGGCGGTCGAGGGAGCCGGAGGGGGTGGGCAGCTTCCACGTGGTGGCCGCGTCGCCGTCGATCGCGGTCGCCGAGATGGTGCCCGCGGTGGCCGTGGACGACGTGGAGTCGCCGCCGTCGAGGCCGGTGAGGAGCGTGCTGCGGACCGTGGTGGTGCGGGAGCCGGGCAGCGCGCGCAGCTGCCGCACCGCCGCCGCCGGAAGGGTCGCACCGCTCGTGGGTTCCACGACGTACTGGGCGCTGAGCGCCGCACGGGACTGCAGGCTCCGGGCGTCGCCGAAGGTCAGTGTGGAGCCGACCACCGTGCCGGTGAGACCGATGACGAGGAACATGGGGGTCGCGGTGGAGACGGTGCGGCGTACCGCCTTGAGGGCGTTCTGCCGGGCCAGCAGGCCCACCGCGCCGGATGCGAGCGGCACCGGCAGGGTGAGCAGCCGTACCAGCGGCGGTACGAGCAGCGGAGCGAACAGGGCGATCGCCATGATCGCCATGACGTCGATCAAGAGCGACCACACCGGCATGTTCTGCGGATCGCGCAGCTGCGGATCGTGCTGCATCGCGGCCGGCATGGTCGTGAACAGGAGCAGGACGGTGGCGAAGACCGCGAGGTAGCCGACGGCCCACAGCCAGCGGCCGAGCGTCATCACCCGGCCGTCCACCGCCGCGTCGCCGAGCGCCTCCACGGGCCGCACCCGCCCGGCCCGGCGGGCCGCCGCGTAGGCGCCGAGCACCGCTACGGCGATCTCGACGCAGGCGGCGATGAGCAGGGGAACGGCCCCCGCGTCCACGGTGAAGCCCTCGGGGGCGGCGCCCCTCGACACCAGCCAGCGTGCGAACAGGGGCGCCACCGCGAGGCCGAGCAGCGCCCCGCAGACCGAGGCGACCAGCGAGACGACGACCGCCTCACCGAGCACGAGTAACCGGATCTGGCGGGGCGTTGCACCCACCGCCCGCAGCAGCGCGGTCTCGCGGCGGCGTCCGGCGACCGCGAACGCGAACGTGGACGCCACGACGAAGACGGACACGAAGCCCGACATCCCCGCCATGAAGGTGAGCAGCTTCTTCAGGGAGGGGGCCGACGGGTCGTTGTTCTCCAGCCCCGCCGAGGTGCTGACCAGCAGCCCCGACGCGGCGATCAGAGCCACGCCCAGGGTGAGCGCGACGAACGAGCCGATGAAACCGAGCCACCGTTTGCGCAGGGTGGCGACCGCCACCGGAAGCAGCAGGCTGAACTTGCCCATCACCGGCCCCCGTCCGTGGCCACCGGCTCCGCGCCGGCTTCCAGCTGCGCCATGTGCTCGGCGACCCGCTGGGCCGTAGGCCGGTGCATCTCGTCGGTGAGCCGGCCGTCGACCAGGAAGACCACCCGGTCCGCGTAGGAGGCGGCGACCGGGTCGTGCGTCACCATGATCGTCGTCTGGCCCTGCTCGTCCACCAGCGTGCGCAGCAGTTCCAGGACCGTACGGCTTGAACTGCTGTCCAGGGCGCCGGTCGGCTCGTCGGCGAACAGCACCTTCGGCCGGGTGATCAGCGCGCGGGCGATCGCCACCCGCTGCTGCTGGCCGCCGGACATCTGCGAGGGCAGATGTCCGCCGCGCTCGCCCAGACCCACCTGGGCGAGCGCGGCCCGCACCTCGGCCGCCTGGGGGCGGCGCCCCGCGAGCCGCAGCGGCAGCCCCACGTTCTGCTCGGCGCTCAACGCGCCCAGCAGGTTGAACGCCTGGAAGATGAAGCCGATCCGGTCCCGGCGCAACTCGGTGAGCGCCTTCTCGCCGAGCGGGCCCAGATCGACCCCGTCCACGACCACCCGTCCCGCGTCGGGCCGGTCGAGGCCGGCCGCGCACTGCAACAGGGTGCTCTTCCCGGAACCCGAGGGCCCCATGATCGCGGTGAAGGTCGTGCGGTCGAAACCGACGGTGATGCCGTCTAGGGCGCGCACCGCCGCCGACGATCCGGACGCGTAGCACCTGCTGACTTGTTCGAGCCTGACTGCCTGGTCGTTTTCCATGCTTCAACGCCTATCAAGTGATGTCGTACTGGCCGGACGAACTCGCGGATGGATCAGGACAGTTCAGTACCCGCCCCACTGGGCCAGAAGGTCTTCCTGGGGCTGCGGGGACTGGTCGCGCAGTTGTCCGACCGGGGTGTCGCCACCCTCCGCGAGGGCTTCAAGGACCCGCACCATCGTGTCGAGCAGCCCCCGCGCCTCTTCCCGCCGGTAGAGATCGGGGAGGTATCCGAGGTGGAGGCCGAGGGTGGTGGTGTCGAGTCCCGGAACCGCCTGCATGCGCAGCGGGTAGTGGGTGGCGTCCTCGCTGTCCCCGCCGGTCAGCTGGAGCCCGTCGAGTCCCTCGGCCCGTCCCAGCAGTGAACTCGCCTCCAGTGGCGTGTTCTTGACGACCGTGGTCGTGTCGAACAGGGGGCCGCTGCCCGCGAGCCGCTGGACGTCACCGAGCCCCAGGTGGTGATGGAGCAGCAGCGCTGTCTGCTCCTCCTGGAGCCGGGCGAGCAGGGTGCCGAGCGATTCGTCGGCGGAGATGCGGACGCGCACCGGCAGGGTGTTGATGAAGTTGCCGACCATCCGCTCGATGCCGGGGACCTCGGCGGGGCGCCCGGAGACGGTCGAGCCGAACACCACGTCGGTGCGGCCGGTGAGTCCGGCGAGCACCACCCCCCAGGCGCCCTGGACCGCGGTGTTGAGGGTGAGCCCGGCGCCGCGCAGCCTCTCCTGGAGCCGCGCCGTGAGCTGTGCGGGGAGTTCGGTGCGGACCGACTCCTGCGCCCGCTGCTTCGCCTGCTCGAAGCCCGGGGCGACCAGCGTGGGCGAGACTCCCGCCAGGGCCCCGGCCCAGGCCGCTTCCGCGCCGGTGGGTTCCTGGCCGGCGAGCCAGGCGAAGTAGCCGCGCAGCGGCGGAGGTTCGGGCAGCGACGTGGCCGCGTCCCGCTGGGCGTACAGCGTGAACAGCTCCTCGATCAGCACCGGCACCGACCACCCGTCCCATAGAATGTGATGGGCCGTCAGAATCAGGCGGTGACGCTCGCCGGGCAGCTCGATCAGGAGCATCCGCAGCAGCGGCGGACTCGCCAGCTCGAAGGTGAACCGCCGCTCCTCGAAGGCGAGTCGGCGGACCTCGTCGTCCTCGTCCGCCTTCTTGTACTGCCACGGCAGCGGCACCTTGCCGTGCACGACCTGGACGGCTCGTCCGGTGTCCTCGTGACGGAACCCGGCCCGCAGCGCGGGCTGGCGGGCCAGCAGCCGCTCGGCGGCGGTGCGCAGGGCGTCCGCGTCCAGCGGGCCCGCCAGCTCCAGGGTGAGCTGGGTGGTGTACGCGTCGGGCCCGTCGCCGTCGTCGTCGCTCAGCAGCGCGTGGAAGAGGAAGCCCTCCTGGAGCGGGGTGAGCGGCAGTACGTCGATGAGGTCGGGTTCTGAGCGCAGCAGCAGAGCCGTCTCCTCCTCAAGCCCCGGGAAGGGACCTTCGGCCCCCGGCGCCGTCGCCGACTCGCCCTCGGTGGGGACTGCTTCGGCCGCCGAGGCGAGCGCCGCGACCGTGCGGTGGGTGAACACCTGGCGCACCGAGAGGGCGAGCCCGGCCTCGCGGGCCCGGGACACCAGCTGGATGGCCATGATGCTGTCTCCGCCCAGGTCGAAGAACGAGTCGTCGGCCCCGGCCGAGCCGACCCCGAGCACCTCGGTGAACAGGGAGCACAACACGGCCTCGCGCCGGGTCGCCGGCGCGCGCCCGCCGTTGGAGCCCAGCTCGGGCGCGGGCAGCGCCTTGCGGTCGACCTTGCCGTTGGCGGTCAGCGGCAGCGCGGTCAGCGGCACGAACGCCGCCGGCACCATGTAGTCGGGCAGCGCCGCCCCGAGGAAGGTACGCAGCTTCGGGCCGGCGGTGTCCTCGCCGACGACGTACGCCACCAGACGCCTGGCGCCCGGCTGGTCCTCGCGGACCAGGACGACGGCCTGCTCGACGCCCGGGTGGGCGGTGAGTGCCGACTCGATCTCGCCGGGCTCGACGCGGAAGCCGCGGATCTTCACCTGGTGGTCCGCGCGCCCGAGGTAGTCGAGGTTGCCGTCGGGGCGCCACTGTGCGAGGTCGCCCGTGCGGTACATGCGCGAGCCGGCCTCTCCGAAGGGGTTGGCCACGAACCGGTCGGCCGTCAGGTCGGGCCGGCCCAGGTAGCCGCGGGCCAGGCCCGATCCGGCGATGTACAGCTCGCCGGGAGTGCCGACCGGTACCGGCTGGAGGTGTGGATCCAGCACGTAGAGACGGGTGTTGGCGATCGGGCGGCCGATCGGGGCGAGCACCTGACCCGCCAGCGGGCCGCTCATGCTCGCGCAGACCGTCGACTCGGTCGGGCCGTACGCGTTGACCATGCGCCGGCCCCGCGACCAGCGGTCCACCAGATCGGGCGCGGTGGCCTCGCCGGCCACCACGAGCGTGGCGCCGGGCGGCAGGGCGTCCTCGGGCAGGACGGGCAGTGCGGACGGCGGCAGTGTCGCGTGCGTGACGCCGTGCCCGGCGATGAGCGCGGCGAGCGCCGGTCCCGGTAGCAGCTGGTCGGCGTCGCCGAGCACCGCACGCGCGCCGGTGAGCAGCGCCATGCACAGCTCCCACACCGCCGCGTCGAAGCTCGGCGAGGCGAAGAGCAGCACCCGGCTCGCGGGAGTGACGGCCAGACCCGTCGTCTGCCCGGCCACCATGGAGGCGATGCCCGCATGGGTGACGACGACGCCCTTGGGGCGGCCCGTGGAGCCCGAGGTGTAGATGACGTAGGCCGCCTGGGCGGCGTCGCGCAGCGCGGTCAGGCCCTTGCCCGAGTAACTCCGGTAGTCGGTGCGGTCGATGAGCAGTCGCGGCGCCCCGGTGTCCACAAGGCCGTCCGCCGCCACCGCGCTGCTGGTGATGACCAGGGCGGGGTCGGCGTCCCGGAGCATGTAGGCGATCCGGTCGGCCGGGTAGCCGGGGTCGAGCGGCACGAAGGCCGCGCCCGTCTTCAGTACGGCCAGTTGCGCCACCACCAGGTCCACCGACCGGTGCAGGGCGATGGCCACGAACCGCTCGGGGGCGGCTCCGCGCCGGGCGAGCAGCCTGGCGAGCCGGTTGGCCCGGGTGTTGAGCTCGCGGTAACTGAGCTCGGTGGTCCCGTGCACCAGGGCGACGGCGTCCGGGGTGCGGGCCACCTGGGCCTCGAAGAGCCCCGGGATGGTGAAGTGCCGTCCGGCGGAGGGGACGTCGCTGTCGTTCCAGCCGGAGAGGAGCTGGGCGCGTTCGGCCGACGGAAGTACGTCGATCCGGCCCACCGGTGTGCCGGGCGCCTCGGCGATGGTGACGAGCACGCGCAGCAGGCGCTCGGCGACCGCGCCCGCCTGCGCCGCGTCCAGCAGATCGCTCTGGTGGTCGAGGCGGAAGCGCAGCCCGCCGTCGCCGTCCGGCTGCGCGACCAGACCCAGGGTGTAGTGCACCGCGTCGTGACCGCTCACCGAGGCCAGCGAGAGCCCCGTTCCGGCGGTGGCGGCGGCCAGCGCCGACACGTCGAGGGGATAGTTCTCGAAGACCATCGCCGTGTCGAACAGGGCACCCACGCCGCCGAGTTGCTGGATCTCGGCGAGCCCGAGGTACTGGTGGCCCAGGAGCGCGGACTGTTCCTGCTGCATGCGGTCCAGGAGTGCGGTGAGCGACTCGGCGGGGTCCAGGCGCAGCCGCACCGGCAGGGTGTTGATGAACAGACCCACCATCGACTCGACATCGGGCAGCTCGGGGGGCCGGCCCGAGACCGTCGCACCGAACACCACGTCGTCCCGGCCGGTGAGCCGGGCCAGAACCAGCGCCCAGGCGCCCTGCAACACCGTGTTCAGGGTGAGCCCGGCATCCCTGGCCCGCTCGGTGAGCGCGCCGGCCACCGGCGCGGGCAGCGCGAACTCGATCCGTTCGGGCACCTGTGGGGTGCGGTCGCGGTCCGACTGCCGTACCAGGGTGGGCTCTTCGAGACCGGCGAGCGCCTCGCGCCAGGCGGCCCGCGCGGCCTGCCGGTCGGCGGCGGCCAGATGGGTCAGGAAGTCCCGGTAGGGGCGCGGCCGGGGGAGCCCGGACGGGTCGGCGCCGGCCGCGTACAGGGTGAGGAGCTCGCGGATCAGGACCGGCATGGACCAGCCGTCGAGCAGCAGGTGGTGGTTGGTGAGGAGCAGTCGGTGACTGTCGTCGCCGAGCCGTACGAGGGTGAAGCGGAACAGCGGAGCCCGGTCGGGCTCGAAGCCCAGTGCCCGCTCGGCGGCGGCCAGCGCGTCGGCGCCCTCCTCCCGCTCGCTCTCGGGCAGATCGGTCAAGTCGACCTGGTACCAGGGCAGTTCGAGCTCTCCGGGCACCAGCTGGACGGGCCGGGCCAGGCCCTCGTGGTGGAACTCGGCGCCCAGGTGCGGATGCCGGTCCAGGAGGGTGCGGGTGGCCGACCGCAGCCGGTCGGGGTCGAGCGGGCCGGTCAGGTCGAGCCTGAGCTGCGCGGTGTAGACGTCGCCGTCGCCCGCCTGGAGGCTGTGGAAGAGCAGCCCTTCCTGGAGCGGTGCGAGCGGCAGCAGGTCGGCGGGCCGGGGCCTGCGCCGTTCCAGGAGTTCGATCTCGCGCTGGGAGAGCCCGGCCGGAGCGACGTCCGAGGGGGTGCGTCCTCCGGCCCCCGGAAGCGAGCCGTGGTGGGCCAGGGCCCGCAGCGCGTCGAACCAGGCGGCGGCCAGGGCGGCCACCTCGCGCTCGTCCAGGATGCCCGATGCCCAGGTCCAACTCGCCACCAGTTCAGGTCCGTTGGGGCCGTCCTGGGTGAGGGCGTCGAGGGTGAGGGGGTGCCCGAGCGGCCGGGCGTGGGTGCCACCGGGAATGCCGTCCGCGATCCGCGGTACGACAGCCCAGTCGCTTCGCGTGCCGGGCGCGGCGAACCGGCCCAGGTAGTTGAAGCCGATCTGCGCCTGTCCGAGCGGGGCGAGGTGCCGGGCGGTCGCGGGGTTGAGGTGACGGAGCAGGCCGTAGCCGATGCCCTTGTCGGGCACCGCGCGCAGCTGCTCCTTGACCGCCTTGAGCGCCGCCCCGAGGTCGTCGCCGCCGCCGGCGTCGAGGCGCACCGGATGCAGACTGGTGAACCAGCCGACCGTACGGGAGAGGTCGGTGCCCGGCAGCGCGGACTCCTCGCGGCCGTGGCCCTCCAGATCGACCAGGACCGGCTCGGTGCCGCCCCGCCAGGTGCGGTGTGCCAGCGCGAACGCGGCGAGCAGTACGTCGTTGACCTCCGCGTGGAAGGCGGCGGGCACGGTGGTGAGCAGGGTGCGGGTGACCTCGACGGGCAGCCTCAGCGTGAGGCGCCCGGCCGTGCCGAGTACGTCGACTGCCGGGTCCAGTGGCCGGCTG
Organism: Streptomyces sp. NBC_01431; assembly: GCF_036231355.1. Taxonomy (NCBI): domain Bacteria; kingdom Bacillati; phylum Actinomycetota; class Actinomycetes; order Kitasatosporales; family Streptomycetaceae; genus Streptomyces; species Streptomyces sp. NBC_01431. The sequence goes on along the minus strand of NZ_CP109496.1, from coordinate 2,029,727 downwards.
CCGAGTGGTTGGGCCGGGCTCGCCAACACCTCGGTCCAGTAAGGGAGTTCGGCCTCGCGTTCGGGCGAGGTGGCGGACTCGGCCAGCCGCCGGGACCAGGTCCGCAGCGAGCTGCCCACCGGCTGGAGCTGCGGGGTGCGGCCCTGCGACACGGCGGCCGAGGCCTGGGCCAGATCCGGGGCGAGCACCCGCCAGGACACCCCGTCGACCACCAGGTGGTGGATGACCAGGACGAGCAGCCCGGATTGCGCCGGACCCCGGTCGCACCACACGGCGCGCACCATGCCGCCGGTCGCGTCCGGCGCAAGCGACCCGAGCGCGGCCCGGCCTTCGGCGCCCGCGAGCGCGTCGAGCGCGCTCTCGTCGAGACCGGCCGCGTCCACCCGGCGCACACACCCGGCGGCGGCGACCGAACCCGCGGGTCCCACGAAGAGGGTGTCGCCGGTGCGCCGGGCGCGCAGCGCGTCGTGGTGGTCGAGCAGTGCCTGAAGGACGGCACTGAGGTGAGGGAGCGTCAGGCCGGCCGGTACGCGCAGGACCATCGACTGGTTGTAGCCGTCCAGCAGACCGCCGTGCTCGTCCGCCCAGCGCATCACCGGGGTGAACGGGAGGGCCCCGAGCCCCGCGTCCGGCTCCTCCGCCGGCCGCTCGTCCAAGGCCGTCGCCGTCTCGGCGAGCGCGGCCGGGGTCCTGAGCCGGAACACCTCGCGCGAGCTGAGGCCGAGCCCGGCCCGGCGGGCCTGCGACACCAGCTGGATCGACATGATGCTGTCGCCGCCGAGATCGAAGAAGGAGTCCTCCACACCGACCCGCCCCACCCCGAGCACCTGGGCGAACAGCGCACACAGCGCTTCCTCGCGTTCGGTTCGCGGCGCACGGCCGTTGGTCGAGCCGAGGTGGACGGGCGCGGGCAGCGCCTTGGTGTCGAGCTTGCCGTTCGCCGTCAGCGGCAGCGCGTCGAGCGTCACGAACGCGGAGGGCACCATATGGCTGGGCAGCGCCTCGCCGAGCGCGCCGCGCAGCTCACGGTCGCTGAGCCCGGCGCCGGCCGCCGGGACGACGTACGCCACCAGGCGCTTGTCTCCCGGACGGTCCTCGCGGACCACCACGGCGCCGCTCGCCACCTCGGCCAGCGCGAGCAGCACGCTCTCGATCTCGCCGAGTTCGATGCGGAAGCCACGGATCTTCACCTGGTGGTCGGCACGCCCCAGGTATTCGAGACCGCCGGTGGGCTGCCACCGGGCGAGGTCGCCGGTGCGGTACATGCGCGTGCCGGGATCGCCGAACGGGTCGGCGACGAACCGGTCCGCCGACAGGTCGGGGCGGCCGAGATAGCCGCGGGCGAGACCGGCGCCCGCCACGTACATCTCGCCGCGCTCGCCCACCGGGACCGGCCGCAGCGCCGAGTCCAGGACGTAGATCCGCAGATCGGGGATGGCCCGGCCGATGAGACTGCGGGTCTGGCCCGCCGTGTCATGGGTGCCGAGCACGAGATGACTCACGTGCACGGTGGTCTCGGTGATGCCGTACATGTTGACCAGCACAGCCTCCGGGTGGGCGCGCTGCCAGGGCGCGAGACGGCCGAGGTCGAGCGCCTCGCCGCCGAACACCACGCGCCGCAGGGCCAGTTCACCCACCGGCTTCTCCGCGTCGGCCTGCATGAGCTGGTAGAACGCGGACGGCGTCTGGTTGAGGACGGTGACCCGCTCGGCGGCGAGCAGCGCCAGGAACTCCTCGGGGGCGCGGCTCACGGCGTGCGGGACGACGACGAGCCGGCCGCCGTGCAGCAGTGGGCCCCACAGCTCCCACACGGAGAAGTCGAAGGCGTACGAGTGGAACAGCGTCCACACGTCGTCGGGTCCGAAGCCGAACCAGTGCCGGGTGGCGGTGAACAGGCGCACCACATTGCGGTGCGGGATCACCACGCCCTTGGGGCGGCCGGTGGAGCCCGAGGTGTAGATGACGTACGCCGGGTTGTCCGCGGACAGCGGCGTGGTGCGGTCGGCGTCGGCGAGCCGCGCGGGGTCGGCCGCGGCGAGTTCCCGGACGGTCGCGGGCGCGTCGAGGACGAGCAGCGGGACCTCGGTTGCGGGCAGGCCCGGCCGGGCCGCCTCGGTGGTGATCACCAGTGCGGGGGTGGCGTTCCGGAGCATGTAGGCGAGCCGGTCCACCGGGTAGTGGGGGTCCAACGGCACATACCCGGCACCGGACTTGACGACCGCGAGCAGCGCGGTCACCAGATCGGCGGAGCGCTCCAGGGCGACCGCGACATAGCCTTCGGGACCGGCGCCGTGGGACCTGAGCAACCGGGCGAGGCGGTTGGCCCGCTCGTCGAGCTGCGCGTACGTCAGCGAGATGGCGCCGTCGGTGACGGCCACCCGGTCGGGGTGCAGCATGGCCTGCTCCTCGAAGAGCGCGGCGAGCGTGCGCTCCTCGGCCGGGACCTCGGCGTCCGGCGCGTTCCGCTCCACGAGCAGCCGGTGACGTTCCTCGGCGCTCACCAACTCCAACTGGCCCAGCGGTAGTTCGGGCTGGTCCAGGGCGGCGTGCAGGAAGGTGAGGAGGCGGTCCTGGTGGACGGCGGCGGCCTCGATGTCGCAGGAGCCGGGCGCCGCGTCGAAGTCGATGCGCAGCCCCTGCCCCTGGCCGAGGTCGTAGATGCCGATGGCGAGGTCGTCCACCGGGCCGTTGCTCAGGTTGTGCTGGACGGTGAGATGTCCGCCGAAGGCCAGGCCGGGCGCGAACGCCATGATGTTGACCATCGGCCCCGCGATCCGGTGCTCCGAGTCCCCGCCGGACACCCCGCGGCACAGGTCCTCGTACCGCGGCAGCTGGCGCTTGAGGCTCGCCCGCACCTGGTCGCGCACCCCGCCCACAAGCTCGGGCAGGCGCATCATCGGCCGCACGCCGAGGCGCAGCGGCACGATGTTGGACGACATGCCGGGGGTGCGGCGCGTCAGCTCGGTGGTGCGGCCGGTGACCGGCAGCCCGAGCACCATCTCGTCCCTGCCGGACACCCGGTGTACGTAGGCGGCGACCAGCGAGATCATCAGCATCGTCCAGGGCGCCCGCGCGGACCGCGCCACCGTGCGCACCCGCTCGGCGGTCTCCGCGGACAGGCGCACGCTGCGGCGCACGAACGGGGTGTCGGCGAGTTCCGGGTCCTGACTGCGGCCCTCGGCGATCCGCGGCGGGTCCGCCAGCCCGGCCAGCTGCGACGCCCAGTACGCGCTGTCGTCGGCCGCCTCCTCGGAGACCCGGTACTCGGCGTCCTCGCGGAGTAGCTCGGGCAGGCTGCCGAAGGGGCTCGGACCCCACTCCTCGCCGGCCAGTGCCCGCTCGTACAGTTCGGCGAAGCGGGCGTCGAGCAGGGCCGCGCCCATGCCGTCCATCACGATGTGGTGGTAGCGCTGGTAGAAGCGGAAGCGGTCCTCGGCGACCTTGAACAGCGCCACCGTGTAGAGGGCGCCCGAAGACAGGTCCACGGGCGTCGCCAGGTCGTCGTCCATCCACCCCCGGGCGGTGCCCTCCGGGTCGGCCGCACCGCTCACGTCGAAGAAGTGCAGGGCGCGCGCGCCCGGCTCCGCGTCGAGGAGCTGCCACAGCCCGAACTCGTCGTGCTCGATCAGCGAAACCCTCAACACATCGGCCTCGCAGGCCAGTTGGTACCAGGCGGCGGCGAGCAGCGCGGCATCGACGGGGCCGTGGATCTCCTTGTACTCGGCCACGTTGTAGCGGCGGCCCGTCGGGTCGAGATCGTGCGCGAACCAGATGCCGCGCTGCGCGGCGGACAGGGGCAGCCGGGCCGGGCCCGGGGCGCGGTCAGACATGGGAGGGCCCCGCCATCGGCGCGCGCAGGCTCAGCGGACGCAGGTCCGTCCACCGTTCGTTGATGTACGCCACGCACTCGGCACGCCCCGCCCCGTGGAGCGCGACCGTCCAGCCCTCGGGAACCTCGGCGAACGCCGGCCAGAGGGAGTGCTGCTCCTCGCCGTTGACCAGGACGTGGAAGGTGCCGTCCTGGTCGTCGAAGGGATTGTTCGCCATGGGGAAGCTCCTTGAGGTGTGGTGGGCGTCAGCGGATGGCCGGCACGGGGGCGAGGCGGGCGGTGAGCGCGGCCATCAGCTCCCTGGTCGCGGTCTCCAGGTAGAAGTGGCCGCCGGGTATCTCCTGGAGGTCGTACGACGCGGTGGTGTACCGCTCCCAGCCCTCGGCGTCGGCGCGCGTGCAATTCGCGTCGTGCGCACCCACGATCGCGGTCACCGGGCAGGTCAGCGGGGCCCCGGGGCGGTAGCGGTAGGTGTCGATGAGGTGGAAGTCGCCGCGCAGCACGAACAGGGCCAGCTCGCGCAGCTCCTCGTGGGCGAGCAGCGAGGCCCCGGTGCCGCCGAGCCCGGCGACGTAGCGCAGGAGTCCCTCGTCGCCGCGGTACTCGGGGCCGAGCGGCTCGCAGGCGTGCGGCGCCTTGCGGGCCGAGGCGATGAGCCGGGTGAGCGCGGGCCGCAGGGCGCCGGGCAGCGCGCGGGCCACCTCGTAGGCGACGGTGGCGCCCATGCTGTGGCCGAAGAACGCCACCGGGCGGTCGAGCAGCGGGGCGATCTCGGCGGTGATGTCGCCCACCAGGGTGTCCATGTCGGGCGCCGGGTCGGACATGATGCGGTCCTGGCGGCCGGGGTACTGGACCGCGGTCACCTCGACGGACGGCGGCAGCAGTTCGGACCAGCCGCGGAACGCGCTCGCGGCGCCGCCCGCGTGCGGGAAGCAGATCAGCCTCAGCTCGGCCGAGGGGCGCGGCGCGAAGGTGCGGAACCAGGCGCTCATGCCGTCACCGTCCGGGCGGTGAAGGGCTCGGCGGGCGCGTACGGCTCGGCCATCGCGACGGCGATCCGGCGCGGACCGGTGAAGGGCTCCCTGCCGTGCGCGGTCAGCATGTTGTCGACGACGAGCACGTCGTCGGCGCGCCAGTCGAAGCGGGTGGACGCGGCCCGGTAGCAGGCGCGCAGGTGCTCGGTCACCTCCTCGGGGATGGCTCCGCCGTCGCCGTAGAAGGTGTTGCTGGGCAGGTCCTCCTCCCCGAACAGTTCGAGCAGGCCCTCGCGTACGTCGGCGGCGAGCGTGGTGTGGTGGAAGAACGCGATGTGGTTGAACCAGACCCGCTCACCGGTTGTGGGGTGCACGTGCACGGCCCGGCGGACCCCCCGGGTGCGCAGACCGCCGTCGGCGCTCCACTCGAACCCGAGCTGCTTGGCCCGGCAGTTGGCCTCGACCTCGGCCCGGTCCTCGGTGTTGAAGACCTGCCGCCAGTCGACGCCGAAGCCGTCGTGGAAGTTGCGCACGACCATCCAGCCGCGCCGCTCGAACTCCTCGCGGACCGCCGGGTCGATCAGCCGGTACACGGCGCGGGTGTCGGCGAGCGGGGTCGCGCCGAGGGTCTCCGGTTCGGCGACGCAGTGGAAGTAGAGGAGCTTGGGCCAGGACGCCTGGTAGGAGTTCTCGGTGTGCAGGAAGATCTCCTCGGCCGGCGGGTAGTCCGTCGAGGTGTAGACGTTGCCTTTGATGGTGGAGCGCGGCGAGGAGCGCTCGGAGTACTTCAGGGGCTCGCCGGACAGCGCCCGCACCACGGCGGCGAAACCGTCCACGCCGCCGATGTCGAAGCCGCGCAGCAGCACCGCGCCATGCGTGCCCAGCTTCTCGCGCAGCAGCGTGGACTCCTTGCCGATCAGCTCGGTGACGCCGGGGCTGCCGGGCTCGCGCTCCAGGACGAACGCAAGTGTCTCTGCGGTCATCGGTGTCTCCCTGGTATCTGGGGGTGGGGCCGTCTTCCGCGGGCGCATGAAGAACCCCCGGCCGGATCACTCTCCGGCCGGGGGCTATACATCTTCGATACGAGGTCTTGCGGGGCTACTTCCGGTCGGCGCCCACCGCCTTCAGGACGCGGTCGTTGAACTCGCCGTTGGTGAGCACCACGAGCCCGCTGCCACGGTGCAGCCGGCACATGGAGACCGCCTGGTAGCCGCCGGGCGAGCCGCCGTGTCCGTACTCGATCTCGGTGCCGTCGCCGTCGACGATGGTGCCCAGTCCGTAGAAGCTGTCGCTGTGCGGCGTGAGCAGTTCCCTGGCGCCGCCGGGGGAGAGCAGGGCCAGCGGGCGGCCCAAGTAGCCGCGTCGCAGCTCCAGTTCGAACCTGGCCATGTCGGCGGCCGTGGTCCACAGCCCGGCCGCCGCCCGCTCCGGATGGATCAGCCAGCCGCCTTCCAGGGGCACCCCGCGCTCGTCGTGGCCGAGCGCCACCGCACGTCCCGAACGCTCGGGGAACGCCTGGTCGAAGCTGGAGCCCCCCATCGCGAGCGGGTCGAACACGAGGGCTCGCATCAGCGCCTCGAACAGCTCACCGGTGACGTCCACCAGAAGCTGCTCCAGGACCGAATAGTGCGCGTTGGACTTGCGGAACTCGGAGCCCGGCGCCAGCTCCGGAACGGCCCTTTCCCGCAGCAGCGTGAGCAGCTCCGGCGCCGGCCGGCCCTTGCGTACCGCCTGGCGCGGAGTCTCGGCGAGCCCGGCCAGATGACTGAGCAAGTGCCGTACGGTGATCGGCCGTTCAGCCTGAGGCAGTCGCCAGGTCCGCAGGTAGGCGTTGGCCTCCGCGTCCAGGTCGAGTACGCCCTTGTCGACCAGGCGCATGACGGCGAAGGCCGTGACGTGCTTGCCCCAGGAGCCGGCCTGGAACAGCGTGTCCGGCGTGACGGGCTCGGCGGAGTCCGCGCTGAGCGTTCCGATGCCCTCAAGGGCGACCAGCTCGCCGCCCTCGATCACGGCGAGGCTCGCGCCGGGCACCCCGCTCGCCGCGAGCGCGGCGAGCACGGCTTCGGGATCGACCGTACGGTCCGGCTCAGCAGTGACCGGTACCCGCGCGGCGTCGACGGCCGCCGCGAGCGCGGCCAGCGTGTCGTGCTGGTACAGCAGGAAGAGCGAGACGGCGAGGCCCGCCCGGCGGGCGGCCGCGATCACCTGGATCACCAGAATGGAATCGCCGCCGAGCTTGAAGAACCCGTCCTCGCGGCCGATCCCCGAGATGCCGAGGACCGCCGACCAGATCGCCGCGATGCGCCGCTCGGTTTCGGTGCGCGGGGCGCTGTGGGGCCGGTCCTCGCCCGACCACATGGCGGGCTCCGGCAGCGCCTTGCGGTCCACCTTGCCGTTCGGCGTCAACGGCAGTGCGGGCAGTGTCACGTAGCCCGCCGGGATCATCGCCTCGGGCAGGACGCGGGCGAGCCGCTCGCGCAGCGCGGCCGGGTCGGGGGCCGTGCCGTCGGCGGCCACCACGTACCCGATGAGCTGCTCGTGCCCCAACGGTCCCCGCTTGACCGCGACCGCCGCGTCGGCCACGACGTCCAGCGCCGCCAACGCGGCCTCGATCTCGCCGAGTTCGATGCGGACGCCCCTGACCTTCACTTGGTGGTCGACGCGGCCGAGGAACTCGATGGAGCCTTCCCTGTTCCAGGCCGCCACGTCGCCGGTCCGGTAGAGCCGGGATCCGGCGGGCCCGAACGGGTCGGGCAGGAACCGCTCGGCGGTGAGCGCGGCGCGCCCGCCGTAGCCGCGCGAGACCCCGAGGCCGCCCGCGTACAGCTCCCCGGGCACGCCCACCGGCACCGGCGCCATGTCGGCGTCCAGGATGTACAGGCGGGTGTTGCGCACCGGCCGGCCGATGGTGACCCTGGCCTCGCCGACCGGATCGCCGGCCCGGATCACGGCGTGCGTGACGTCGTCCGAGCACTCCGTCGGCCCGTACGCGTTGACCATCGCGATGGCGGGGAAGCGGGCGAACCAGCGGCGGCACAGGTCCGGCGGCAGCGCCTCACCCGTCACCACCAGCCACCGCAGATCCGGCAGCTCGAGGTCGATGAGCCCCGCGTCCCACGCGTCGAGCGCGGCCCGCAGCAGCGACGGTACGACCTCCAGGACGGTGAGCCGCTCCTCGGTGGTCCGCCGGAACAAGGCGTCCGGGTCCACGGCCGCGGCCGCCCCGACGACCCGGGTGCGGCCGCCGACCACGAACGCCGACAGCATCTGCCACACCGAGATGTCGAACGCCATCGAGGCGTTCTGGACGACGCGGTCGGCCTCCGTCAGCGCCAGGTCCTCCACCTTGGCGAGCAGATGGTTGGCCATGCCCCGCCGGGTGACCTGCACGCCCTTGGGGAGTCCGGTGGAACCCGAGGTGTAGATGACGTACGCGAGATGGTCGGGCTCGGCGAGCGGCAAGGGAGTGGTGGCAGGTCGGTCCGCCCAGGCCTCGGGCTCGTCCAGCCGCACGCTCGTCAACTCCGCGCCGTACAGGCCGCGTTCGGTGAGCACGACACTCGCACCCGCGTCCTTGGCCATGTACGCGAGGCGTTCGGCGGGAAGCTCGGGGTCCAGCGGCAGGTAGGCACCGCCCGCCTTGAGGACCGCGAGCACGGCGAGGACCGTGGCGGGGGAGCGGTCGGCGTGGATCGCCACGACCGCGTCGGGGCCGACCCCGAGCGACCGCAGATGGTGGGCGAGCCGGTTCGACGCGGCGGCGGCCTCCGCGTAGCTGAGCGAAACCCCGTCGGCGGTGAGCGCCACCCGCTGCGGATGCTCGGCGGCGAACCGGTCGAGCTGCTCCTCCACGGCGACCCACTCGGGCGCCCGCCCGGTTTCGGTCCAGGCGTTCAGCAGCTCCTGGTCCTGCTCGTCCAGATAAGTCAGCCGAGGGTCGCCGAGCGGGGACGCGGCCATCGAGGCCAGCACCGCCCGGTACATTCCGGCGATCCGCTCCCCTTGCGCCCGGCTCAACACCCTCGAGTCGGCCGTGAGGTTGAGCCCCTGGCCGCCGGTCGCCACGCTCAGGGCGAACTCGGTGGTGGTCTCGCCGACGCTGGAGGCGGCGTCGATCCGCTCGCTGTTGAAGATCCGCAGATCGTGGTAGTTGAACAGCACGTCGATCTGCCGCTCGGCGCCGGGCGCCTCCCGCTGGATCGCGGCCATCGGATAGCGCCGGTGGGCCCACAGGTCCACCTCGCGGGCGAAGACCTGCTGCACCAGCTCGTCCCAGGTGCGGGCGGTACGGTCGAAGGCGAAGGGCAGCGTATTGAGGTACATGCCCAACACCCGTTCCGCGCCGAGGGCTTCGGGACGTGCGTCCACGACCAGGCCGGTGTGGAAGGACGCCTCCTGGGTGAGCTGGCTCATCACCTTCAGATGCGCCGCGAGCAGCACGCTCTTCAGGGAGACCCGGCTGCGCGAGGCGAAGGCGCGCAGCGGCTGCTCCAGATCGGTGAGCGAGACCGGCACCACATGGGTGCGCCGCTCGCCCTCCTCGCCCCAGCCGGCCGGCAGCCGCAGCGGGGCGTAGTTGCCGGTCACATCCTTCCAGTAGGCGCTGTCCTCCCCGGAGTTCAGCGACTCCAGCTCGCCCGCCACGAAGTCGGCGTACCGCACCACGGGAGCGACGTAGGGCTCGCGCTCGCGCACGGCGTCGCGGATCTCGCGGTAGCAGTCGACCAGCTCGGTGAGCAGGGCGAACTGGCCCCAGCCCTGGGTCATCGCATGCGGCTGGCTGAAGGTGATCCGCCACGCGGTGTCGCTCTCCAGATGGGCCGCGATCCGCAGCAGCGGCGCCCGAGCCACATCGAAGCGGTCGCGCCGTTCCGCCGCGAGGAAGGCCGCGAGGGCCAACTCCTGTGCCGCCGCGTCGTCTTCGCGCAGGTCGAGGACGCGCACCGGCACCTCGACCCGGTCGTGCACGAGCTGCATCGGCACCGAGAATCCGACCAGGTCGAACGAGGTCCGCAGCACATCGTGGCGGGCCGTGACCCGCTCGACGGCCGACCGCAGCGCCGCCTCGTCGAAGGGCCGGTCATCGGTGACCCGGATCGAGACGCACTGGTGGTAGGTGGCGCCGCTGGTGTCGGCGAGCATTTCCACCAGCATGCCGAGCTGGAGCTGAGAGGCCGGATAGGCGTCGTGGAGGCGGGCCGGCAGGAGTGCCCGGTCGTCGGCGTCGATCAGCGCGAACGGCGCGACGGCCATGATGCCGTCCGCCAGCGCGGGGCGTCCCGCGACGGCCGCGGTGAGTCCGGCGACCGTACGGTGCTCGAACACGTCGCGGACCGCGATGTCGTACCCGGCGGCCCGGAGCGTGCCGACCAGTTTGATGGCGCGCAGCGAGTCGCCGCCGAGGTCGAAGAAGGAGTCCTCGACCCCCACCCGGTCGACCCCGAGCACCTCGGCCCACAGGGCGGCGACGCGCTCCTCGGCCGGGGTGCGCGGCGCCACGTAGTCGCCGGCGGCCAGCGCGTCCTGCTCGGGCGCGGGCAGGGCCCGCCGGTCGACCTTGCCCGCCGCGTTCAGCGGCAGCGCGTCCAGGATGACGAACGCCGAGGGCAGCAGCGCCTCGGGAAGCAGCTCGCTCAACCGCCGCCGCAGCTCGCCCGGTTCGGGCGATTCCTCGCCCGCCGGTACGACATAGGCGACCAGGCGCTTGTCGCCGGGAGTGTCCTCGCGGACGGTGACGGCGGTGTGGGCGACCCCGTCGAGGCCGGTCAGGGCCGCCTCGATCTCGCCGGGCTCGATGCGCACGCCGCGGATCTTGACCTGGTTGTCGGCCCGGCCCACGTAGACGAGCGTGCCGTCGGGCCGCATCCGCACGACGTCGCCGGTGCGGTAGAGCCGCGCGCCCGGCTCGGCCCCGAACGGGTCGGGTACGAAGGACGCCGCCGTGCGCTCGGGCAGACCGCGGTATCCGCGGGCCAGGCCCGAGCCGCCGATGTACAGCTCACCCGGCACCCCGACCTGCACCGGCCGCAGCAGCGCGTCCAGTACGTACACCGTGTTGTTGGCGATCGGCCGGCCGATCGACACGCGGTCGGGCTCGCTGGGAACCTCCCAGCTCGTGGACCAGATGGTCGTCTCGGTGGGCCCGTACACGTTCACCAACCGGTCGACCCGTGCCCGCAGTTCGCCGGCCAGCTCCGAGGTCAGCGCCTCGCCGCCGGTCAGCGCCGTGACGGGGGCCCGCTCGAAACCCGAGCGGAGCAGCAGGTTCCAGCCGGACGGGGTGGCCTGGACGTGGGTGATGCCGTGGCTCTCCACCAAGCGGGCCAGCGCCGCGCCGTCCTTGGTCTCCAGGTTGTCGGCGAGGACGAGCCGGCCGCCGGTGACGAGCGGCAGGAACAGTTCGAGTCCCGAGATGTCGAAGGAGACCGAGGTGAGGGAGAGCCAGGTGTCGGCCTCACTGGAGCCGAGCTCCTCTGCCATCGCGAGCAGCAGATTGGCGAGCGCGGCGTGGGCGATGCCGACGCCCTTGGGGCGGCCGGTGGAGCCCGAGGTGTAGATCGTGTAGGCCAGGTTGTCCGCCTCGCCCGGCACCGGCGCGGGCGCCTGGGCGGGCTCGGGCCACGGCAGGTCGTGGACCAGACGCGGCCCGTCGTGCACGCCGTCCAGGACGGTGGCGTACGCGGCCGCGGTCACTACCGGTCCGGCGCCCGCGTCGTCGAGCACGTAGCCGATCCGGTCGGCGGGAAACGCCGGGTCGAGCGGCACGTAGGAGGCGCCGGTCTTCCAGACGCCGAGCATCGCGGCGACCAGCTCGGGGGTGCGGTCGAGGAGCATCCCGACGACGGACTCCGGACCCGCGCCCAGCGCGGCGAGCCGGGAGGCGTAGGCATCGGAACGATTCTGCAACCAGCCGTACGTGAAGTCCCGCCCGGCCCACGACAGCGCGACCGCGTCCGGCGCGGCGGCGGCCCGCGCCGCGAACAGGGCGTGCGCGGGGCGGTCGCTCCGGGCGACGGACGTGGTGTTCCAGTCGTGCAGCAGCCGGTCGCGCTCCGCCTCGCCGAGCAGATCGAGCGTCGCGTCACCGTCGGGGTCCGCGGCCATCGCCTCCAGGACCCGGCGGTACATCGCCACCAGGCGCTCGGCGTTCTCCTGGTTCACCACATGCGAGTCGGCGGTCACGATGATGTGGCCGACCCGCGAGGACACGGTGAGCGGGAACTCGGACGGGCTGTCGTCGATGCCGCCCTCGTGGTCCACCAGACCGGCGTCCACCTGCCGGAAGTCCTGGTAGTTGAAGTACACGTCGAGCAGTCGGCGCGAGCCGCCCCACGCCCGCTGGATCGCGGCCATCGGATAGCGGCGGTGGCCCCACAGACCGACCTCGCGGTCGAAGACCTGCTGGACGAGCTCGGTCCAGGTACGGGCCGACCGGTCGTGGGCGAACGGCAGCGTGTTGAGGTACATCCCCAACACCCGGTCCGCGCCCAGCAGTTCGGGGCGCGCGTCGCACACGAGACCGGTGTGGAAGGCCTCCTCGTCGGTGAGGCGGCTCATCACGGCCAGATGGGTGGCCACCATGACGCTCTTGAGCGAGGTCCTGGCGCGGGCGGCGAGCCGGCGCAGCCCGTCCTCCAGATCGGTCCACACGATCGCGGCCTGCACGGTCTCGCGGGGCAGCTCGGCACTGTCGCCCCAGCTCTCCGGCAGCCGCAGCGGGGCGTGCTCCTCGACCACCGACTGCCAGTACGCCCGGTCCTCGGCCGATTCGAGCGCCGTCAGCTCCCCGGCGACGAAGTCGGCGAAGCGCACGGCGGGCGCCTCGAACGGCTCGGGCTCGCGTCCGTCGCGCAGTGCCCGGTAGCACTCGATGAGCTCCATCAGGAGCGAGTGGTGGCCCCAGCCCTCCAGGATCGGATGGCATTCGGTGACCGAGATCCACCAGCCGGTCGTGTCGTCCGTCAGATGCGCGTGGAACCGCATGAGCGAGGGCACCGCGAGGTCGAAGACATCTGCCCGCTCGCGGACCGTGAACGCCCGCAGCGCGCGGTCCACGGCGGCGGCGTCCAGACCGCCCAAGTCCTGCCAGCCCAGCGGCATTTCCGCCTCGGCGTGCACCAGCTGAAGGGGCCGCGAGTAGCCGGTCAGATCGATGGAGGTGCGCAGCACCTCGTGGCGGGCGGTGACGAGCCGGCCCGCCGCGTGGAACGCCTCGGGGTCGAAGGGCTCCTCGTCGCGGATCTTGAACGTGGATACGTTGTGGTACAGGTTGCGATGGGTGTCGGCCAGCATCTCGACCACCATGCCGAGCTGCATCTGCGACAGCGGGTAGGCGTCGGTGACCCCGGTCGGCAGCGCCGCCCGGTCCGCCTCGTCGAGCAGCGCGAACGGCTCGACGGTCTCGGTGCCGGGGGCGAGCGCGGGCCGCCCGGTGATCGACTCGCAGAGCTGCGCCACACTGCGGAAGTCGAACACGTCGCGGACCGCGACGTCGTACCCGGCCGAGCGCAGCGCGCCGACCATCGCGATCGCCCGGATCGAATCGCCGCCGAGGTCGAAGAAGGAGTCGTCGACGCCGACCCGGTCCACGCCGAGCACCTCGGTCCACACGGCGGCGACCCGCTCCTCCACGGGCGTACGGGGCGCGGTGTAGGCGGAGCCGCCGCGCAGCGCCGTGGTGTCGGGGGCGGGCAGCGCACGCTGGTCGAGCTTGCCGTTGACGGTCAGCGGGATCGCGTCGAGGGTGACGAAGGCGGCGGGCAGCATGTACTCCGGCAGCGTCCTGCGCAGCAGCGTGCGCAGTTCGCCGGGCTCGGGCAGGCTGCCCGGCGCGCCCTCGACCAGGTAGCCGACGAGCTGCTTCTCGCCCGAGTCACCCCGCACCTGGACCACGGCCTCGCCGACCCCTGGGTGTTCGAGCAGGGCGTGCGCGATCTCGCCGAGCTCGACGCGGTAGCCGCGGATCTTGACCTGGTTGTCGATGCGCCCGATGAACTCCAGGCTGCCGTCGGGCAGTCGGCGCGCCGCGTCGCCGCTGCGGTACAGGCGCGCGCCGGGCGGCCCGAACGGGTCGGGCACGAAACGCTCCGCGGTCAGCTCGGGCCGGCCCAGGTAGCCGCGGGCGACTCCCGGACCGCCGACGTGGATCTCGCCCGGAACACCGATGGGCGCCGGATTTCCGGCGGCGTCAAGGAGATACACCGAAAGGTCGCTGAGCGGATGCCCCACCCGATTGCCCGCAAGCGGCTCAAAGTCATCCTCCCCAATCCGGTAGTACGTCGTGTGCACGGTGGTCTCGGTGATGCCGTACATGTTGACGAGGGCGGGGCCGTGCGGGCCGACGCGGTCCAGCCACGGCCGCAGCTCCGGAACCTCAAGCTTCTCCCCGGCGAACACGACGGCCCGCAGGGCGAGTCGGTCGATCCGTGGATCCCCGGATCCGGCCGCGGCGACCAGGGAGCGGAAGGCGGTCGGGGTCTGCGAGAGGACGCTCACCCGCTCGGCGACCAGCAGGTCGAGGAAGTCGGACGGCGAGCGCGTGACGTCCTGGCCGACCACGACGAGCCGGCCGCCGTACAGCAGCGCACCCCACATCTCGAACACGGACACGTCGAAGGCGTACGAGTGGAACATGGTCCACACGTCGCCCGGGGTGAACGCGTAGTGCTCGTGGGCGGTGGTCAGCAGGCGCAGCACGTTGCCGTGCTCCAGGACGACGCCCTTGGGGCGGCCGGTGGAGCCGGAGGTGTAGATGACGTAGATGGTCGAGCCGGGCCCGGCGAGCGGCTCGGGATCGGTCGGCGGACGGGCCTCGATGAGCGCCGAGTCCCGGTCGAGGAGGACCAGTTCGGCGTCCTCGGCGTCCCGCAGCGCGGCGGCGGTCGCCTGTGACGCGACGACGATGCGGGCGCCCGCGTCGGACAGCACGTAGGCGAGCCGGTCGGCCGGGTTCGCGGGGTCGAGCGGCAGGTAGCCGGCCCCGGACTTGAGGATGCCGAGCAGCGCGGGCAGCAGCTCGATGCCGCGCTCCAGGCACAGCCCGACGAGCCGTTCGGGGCCCGCGCCGAGCGCGCGCAGATGGTGGGCGATCCGGTTGGCCCGCTCGTTCAGTTCCCGGTACGTGAGCGAGGTGCCCGCCGCGGTCACGGCGAGCGCGTCGGGGGTGGCCGCGGCCTGCTCTTCGAAGACCTGGTGCACACAGCGGTCGGGTACGACGGGACGGTGGCCGCTCAACGCTCCGGTGGTGACGGCGAGTTCGATGTCGTCCAGGATGCGGAGCCGGGAGACGGGGAGCGCCGGATCGGCGGTCGCCTCCTCCAGGAGGCGCAGGAAGTGCCCGGTCATCCGCTTGACCGTGGCGTGGTTGAACAGGGCCGCCGCGTAGTTGAGGGCGCCGCCGAGCGAGCCGTCGGTGCCTTCCTCGATCTGGAGGGTCAGCTCGAACTTGGCGATCGGGTCCGTCCGCTCGTACTGCTCGACGGACAGACCGGGCAGCGCGAACGCGTCTATGCGCTGCTCGTGCATGGTGAACGCGACCTGGTGGAGCGGAGTGCGCGACATGTCGCGCTCCGGCTGGAGCTCGTCCACCAGGCGGGCGAAGGGCACCTCCTGGTGGTCGAACGCGTCGAGCACCGCGCCCCTGGTCCGGCCGAGCAGCTCGCCGAAGCCCGGATCATCCGCCCAACTGCCACGCATGACAAGGGTGTTGATGCCATAGCCGATGAGCGGCTGGAGCTCGGGGCGGGAGCGGCCCGACACGACGGTGCCGACCGAGACGTCGCTCTGTCCGGTGTAGCGCGCCACCAGGACCTGGAACGCGGTGAGCAGCACGGCGAACGGCGTGGTGCCGTGGGCGCCGGCCAGCTCGCGGACCCGCCCGGCCAGCGCCTCGGGGAAGGCGAAGCGTACATCGGCGCCCGTCGTGTCGCGGACCGCCGGGCGCGGCCGGTCGGTGGGCAGCTCGGCGGGAAGCGCCCCGGCCAGCCGCTCCCGCCAGTGCGCCAGCTCTTGTTCGAGCCGCGGTCCGGAGAGCTGCTCGCGCTGCCAGGCCGCGTAGTCGGCGTACTGGACGTCGAGCGGTGCGAGTGCCGGTTCGCCGCCCTGGGCCAAGGTGGCGTACAGGGTGGAGAGTTCACCGGCGAAGACCCGCGTCGACCACGCGTCGCAGGCGATGTGGTGGAAGACCACGGCCAGGATGTGCTCGTCCTCGGCCAGCCTGACCAGCCGGGCCCGTACGGGCCACTGGGCCGCCAGGTCGAAGGGCGTGGTGACCTCCCGCTCGACGAGTTCGGCGGCCAGCGCCTCCCGGTCCGCGGTCCGCTCGCCGCTCAGATCGGTGAGCGGCAGCGCGACGGGCGCCGGGGCGTCGATCAGCTGCACGGGCTCCAGGCCCGACAGGGCGTAGCGGGTGCGCAGGATCTCGTGGCGGTCGATCACCGTCTGCAAGGCCCCGCCGAGCGCCGCCGCGTCGATGGTGCCGCGCAGGCGGAGCACCATCGGCACCAGATATTCGGCACTCGTGGGCTCCAGACGGTTCAGGAACCACATCTGCTGCTGTCCGGCGGACAGGGGCAGCGGCGCCCCGCGGTCGGCGCGGGGTATTCGGGGCGGGGCGGCGACGGCCGCGGGAGCGCCGCGACGGCCCGCGAGCCTGGCGCGAAGGAGCTCCGCGCGGAGCTCGGCGACCGACCGGTCACGCTGACGCGCGTCCTGCTGTACGGGAGTTGACTCCTGGATGCTCATGCTCTCTGCTCCTCCAACAGCTCGGCGTCGGACAACTGCTCGATCTCGGCGCGGATACGGGACTCGACGGCGTCGGCCAGGCCGGCGACGGTCGGATACTCGAAGATCTCCCGCACCGGCAGGGCGATCTCGAACTCGGTCTGGATCGCCGCGATCAGCCGGATCGCGAGGATCGAATTGCCGCCCGAGCGGAAGAAGTTGTCGTGCACCCCGATCCGGGCACCGAGGAGCTCCGCCCAGATGGTGGCGATGCGCTCCTGGAGCGGACTGGCCGCGGCTTCTCGCGGCGCGTCCCCGTCGGGCGCCGGGTCCGGCAGCGCGGCCCGGTCGAGCTTTCCGTTGGCGTTCAGCGGGATCGCGTCCAGCGCGGTGAACGAGGACGGCAGCAGGTAGTCCGGCAGCAACTCGCCACAGAAGGCGGCGAGTTCGTCCGCGCCGACCGGGTTGTAGGCCGGTACGAAGTACCCGGCGAGCCGCACCGTGCCGGCGCCGTCGGTCCGGGCGATCACCACCGCCTCGCGCACCCCGGGGTGCTCGGCGAGCACGGCCTGCGCCTCGCCGGGCTCGACCCGATATCCCCGGATCTTGACCTGGTGGTCGGTGCGGCCGAGGAACTCGACGTGCCCGCCCGGCAGCCAGCGCACCAGGTCCCCGGTGCGGTACAGCCGTCGGCCGTCGCCCGCGAAGGGGTCCGGCACGAACTTCTCGGCGGTCAGCTCCGGCCGGTCCGCATAGCCGCGGGCCACGCCCGTACCGCCCACGTACAGCTCGCCGACCGATCCGGTGGGCACCGGCCTCAGCGTCTCGTCCAGGACGTACATCGCCATCCCGGGCAGCGGGCGGCCGATCGGCACCACCGGAGCCTGCTCGCCGTCCGGCACCGGATGGACGCAGGTTCCGACGGAGGCCTCGGTCGGCCCGTACTCGTTGATGAGCCGCCCCGCCCCGAGCCGCTCCACCCAGGCGCGGGCGAGCGGACCGGGCAGCGCCTCGCCCGCCGCCACCACCACTCCCGCCAGTTGAGCGGACTGCTCGGGGGTCAACTGGTGCGCCAGGATGTCGAGATGGCCGGGCGTCAGCTTCAGGAAGCTGTACGGTCCCCGGGCGGCGAGACGCTCGCCCAGCTCGCTGAGGTCCATGTCCTGGGGCAGCATCACCACCCGCTGGCCGGCGAGCAGCGGCGCCCACACATTGGGTACCGCCAGGTCGAAGGCGGTGGACGAGAACACCGCGCTGCCGCCGCTTCCCCGCGACACCAGTTCGGCGACCGCCCACCGGAGGTGGTTGGCGAGCCCCCGGTGCTCCACGGCGACACCTTTGGGGCGACCGGTGGAACCCGATGTGTAGATGAGGTAGGCGAGGCGGTCCAGGTCGGCGGGGACCTCGGGTGCGGTGACCGGGAGCGCGGCGAGCGCCCTGGCGTCCGCGTCGGCATCGGTGAGCACCAGCTCGCCCGCGAACCCCGCGAACCGCTCCCCGTACCGGGCGGCGGTCAGCACCACCGGGGCGCCCGCGTCGGCCGCCATCGCCGAGACCCGCTCGGCCGGCCACGCCGGGTCCATCGGAATGTAGGCGCCGCCCGCCTTCCACACCGCGAGCAGCGTGGCGATCAGCTCGGCGCCCCGGTCGAGCAGCACCCCGACGGGCGTCTCGGGCACGACCCCCAACGACCGCAGATGATAGGCGAGTTGACTGGACCGGGCGTCCAGCTCGGCGTAGCTGACGGATCCGCCGTCCTCCTGTACCGCGACCGCGTCCGGCGTCGCCGCGGCCTGCCGCGCGAACACCTCGTGCACGGCGGCCGTGACGGGCTCGGCCGGAGCCGTCGCCCAGGTGGACGTCAGCCGCTCCAGCTCGGCCGCGGGCAGCAGCGCCACCTCGTCCAGGCGCACCCCGGGGTCGGCGGCGACCGCGGCGAGCAGGCGCTGGAACCGCTCCGAGAGTCGCTCGACGGTGGCCGCGTCGTACAGCGCGGTCGCGAACTCCAGGCTCGCGAACATCGAACCGTCGGCGTGCCGGCGCATGTACAGCGTCAGGTCGGTGTGCGCTACGCCCCACATCTCCTTCAGGGTCCCGATGTCCTCGGCCCCTTCGACCGCGCCGTTGAACGACTCGTCGTGCAGATCGAACGCCACCTGGTACAGCGGGGTGCGCGACAGGTCGCGCTCCGGGGCGAGCTCCTCCACCAGGCGCTCGAACGGGAGTTCCTGATGCGCGAAGGCCTCCCGGGTCGTCTCCTTGACCCGCTCCAGGGCCTCGCGGAAGGTGAGCCGCCCCTCCAGCGCGCAGCGCATGACGAGGCTGTTGAGGAAGAACCCGACCACACCCTCCGTCTCGGCCCGCTCCCGCCCGGCCACCGGCGTTCCGACCGGCACGTCCCACTGGCCGCCGTGCGCCGCGAGCAGCGTCGCGTACGCGGTCAGCAGCGTGGTGAAGGGGGTGGCGCCGTGCTGCCTGCCGAGTTCGGTGAGCGCCGTGACGACCGGCTCGGGCACCGAGAAGTGGACGACGGAGCCGCGCCCGTCCCGGACCGCCGCGCGCGGCCGGTCGGTGGGCAGCTCCAGCGGAGTGGACCCCGCCAGCACCCCGCGCCAGTGGCGCAGCCCCTCGGCGATCACCTCGTCGGTGAGGCGGGAGCGCTGCCAGGCCGCGTAGTCGGCGTAGTCGATGGCGCGTACCGGCAGGCCCGCGTCATTGCGGTGGTCGCGGTAGGCGGCGAGCAACTGGTGAAACTCCCGCTCCAGGACGGTCGAGGACCAGCCGTCGGTGGTGATGTGGTGCATCGCCACCGTCACGATGTGGTCGCCGGCGCGCAGCCGCACGAGCATGGCACGCAGCAGCGGCCCGTTCTCCAGGTCGAAGCCCCGCCCGAACTCCTCCTTGAGGAGCGCGGTGAACTCCGCGCGGTCCGCGTGCAGGTGGCGCAGATCGACCCGGTGCGGCTCCGCGATGAACTGCACCGACTCGCCGTCCACCACCGAGTACCGGGTGCGCAGCGCCTCGTGCCGCTCCACCAGGGCGTTCAGGGCCCGCTGGACATGGGCGACATGGGTGCCGACGGGCACCTTGAGGAACATCCCGGCCACCCATTCGTGGCTGCCCGGGTTCATCCGGTCCAGGAACCAGAGCCGCCGCTGCCCGAACGAGAGCGGCAGCGGGCCGCCGTCGCGCGGCACGGCGGCGATGGGCGGCTCGACGGGCCGCGACGCCTCGACCGGAGCGAGCAGTCGGGCCTGCGCCTCGACGGTGGTCGCGGCGAACAGTCCGCGCAGCTGGAGCTTCTGCCCGGACGCGGCACGCAACTGGCTGGCGAGCCGTGCGAGTTGGAGCGAAGTTCCGCCGAGCGCGAAGAAGTCGTCGTCGAGCCCGACGCTCTCGGTCTTCAGGAGCTCCCGCCAGGTCCGCGCGACCAGCTTCTCCGCCTCGGTGCCCGGTTCGCGGCGGACCGGGCGTCCTTGCGCCGCGCCGAGTTCGGGGCTGGGCAGCGCGGCCCGGTCGACCTTGCCGTTGACGGTGAGCGGGAAGGCGTCCAGGCGCAGGAACACCGCGGGGATGTGCGTGTCGGGCAGCCGCTCCTGGAGGAAGGCGCGCAGCCCGGTGACGATCTCGTCCGAGTCGGACAGCACGTACGCGGCCAGTCGCTTGGCGCCGTCGGGCCCCGTGAACGCGAGGACCACCGCGCCGCCCACCCGGGGGTGCGCGCTCAGCGCGCTCTCCACCTCGCCCGGCTCGATCCGTACGCCGTTGATCTTCACCTGGTGGTCGATGCGGCCCAGGTATTCGAGCACGCCGTCCGCACGCCAGCGCACCTGGTCGCCCGTGCGGTAGAGCCGCGAGCCGTCCTTGGCGAACGGATCCGGCACGAACCGGTCCGCCGTCTGCTCCGGGCTGCCGAGATACCCGCGGGCCACGCCGACGCCACCCGCGTACAGCTCGCCGGGCGTGCCGACCGCGACCGGCCTGCCCTCGGCGTCCGCGACCAGCACCCGCATACCGCCGATGGGCCGGCCGATCGGCACGGCGCCCGAGGTCTGCGCGGGCTCGAAGCGGTGCGCCGTCACGTCGATCGCGCACTCGGTGGGCCCGTAGGTGTTCCAGATCTCCAGGTCACCGGTGCGCCGCAGCACCCGCTGGGCCAGCTCCGCCTGGAGCGGCTCGCCGGCCGAGAACAGCAGCCGCAGCGCCTCGCACCGCTCCCAGCCGTCCTCCTCGGCGAGCAGCCGCAGCACCGACGGCACCACCTGGAGCACGGTGACCCGCTGCTCCGCGACCGTCCGCAGCAGGGCGGCCGGGTCCCGCTCGGCACCCGCGGGGGCGAGCACCAGAGTGCCGCCGCTCACCAGCGGCGCGAACACCTCCCACACATGGGCGTCGAAGGTGATCGCGGTCTTGTGCAGCACCCGGTCGGCAGGTGACAGCCCGTGCGTGCCGGTGGCCCAGGCGATGCGGTTGGCTATGCCCTGGTGGCTGATGACGACGCCCTTGGGGGTGCCGGTCGAGCCCGAGGTGTAGATCACGTACGCGATGTCGAGTGGACCGGCGCGGTGCACCGACTGCTCCAACTCGTCCTGTCCGTAGTCAAGTTCGGACAGTACGAGCGCCTCGGCGCCCGATCCATTCGCCACCGGGGCCCATTCGGAGCCGGTGACGACGTACTTCGCCCCGGCCGCCTTGAGCATCCACGAGGAGCGCGCGGCGGGCTGGGCCGGGTCGAGCGGCAGATATCCGGCTCCCGCCCGCCAGACCGCGAGCAGCGTGGCGACCAGGTCGGCGGAGCGGGGCAGGCACACCCCGACCACCGAACCCGGCCCCACGCCCAGGCCGCGCAGTCGGCGGGCCAGGCGGTCGGCGCGGGTGTCGAGCTCGGCGTAGCTGATTTCCCGTGCGCCATCGACCACGGCGACCGCATCCGGAGTCTTGGCCGCGCGGCTCGCTACGAGTTCATGAGCCAGGAGGGGCTCGCTGGGGGAGGCGCCCGTACGCGACTCGGGATTCATGTCTCTGAAGCTCCTCGTTGATGATCGGCGTGATCGGTGTGATGGCCGCGGAGTCAGACCGCGGTGGTGTCCATGCGGCGGCGCAGGCTCAGCGGACGCATGTCCGTCCACACCTCGCCGATGTGGGCCAGGCACTCCTCGCGGCTGCCCTCGGTACCCTCGGCGCGCCAGCCCGCGGGCAGCGCCCGGTCGGCCCACCAGATCGAGTACTGCTCCTCGGTGTTCAGCACCACGCGGTGAGTGGGCGCCTGGGTCTGCTCGGAGTTGGTCTCGGTGGACACGGTGGTCTCCTGTTCGTTGGATCAAGGGGTGAATTGGCCGTACGTGGAAGGCAGTTGAGGTCGGCCAGTCGGCCAGCCTGTCGGTGAGTCGGTGAGTCGGTGAGTCGGTGAGTCGGTGAGTCGGTGAGTCGGTCAGTCGGACATCGCGACGAGGACGCGGCGCGGTCCGGTGAACGGCCGGCGGCCGTGGCCCACCAGGACGTTGTCGATGAGCAGCAGGTCCCCGCGCCGCCAGTCGACGTCCACGGCGTTGGCCAGGCCCCGGTCGCGGATCTGGACGACGTAGGCGTCCGGGATGGGGGACCCGTCGGCGAAGCTGACGGACTGGGGGAGCTCGTCCGCGGGCATGATCGACGCGAGGGCCTTGGCGGTGTCGTCGCCGAGCGAGGCGGGATGCCACTGGTCGGCCTGGTTGAACCACACCTCGTCGCCGGTCACCGGGTGGGTGGTGATCGCGGGTCGCAGCTGGGTGACGTGCAGCGAACCGTCCGGCCGCCACTTCCAGTCCGCGCCCGAATCGCCGAGGAACTCCTCGACCCGCCCGCGCTCCGCCGTCTCGAAGGTGTCCTGCCAGCTCTTGCCGAGGCCCATGCCACCGTGCAGGTTCTGGCTGTAGCGGACGCCGCCCGCGAAGGCCTCGCGCACCTCGTCGTCGAGGCAGTCGA
Source organism: Streptomyces sp. NBC_01431 (assembly GCF_036231355.1). Taxonomy (NCBI): domain Bacteria; kingdom Bacillati; phylum Actinomycetota; class Actinomycetes; order Kitasatosporales; family Streptomycetaceae; genus Streptomyces; species Streptomyces sp. NBC_01431. The sequence goes on along the minus strand of NZ_CP109496.1, from coordinate 2,007,238 downwards.
GCCAGCGGGTGCCGTCGATCACCGGGGTGGCGCCCCCCGTGCCCGGAGCCGTCTCGCAGTAGAACAGCAGCCTGGCCGGCCACTGGTGGGCGTAACTCATCTCGTTGTGCATCGAGATGCTGTACTCGGCCGGGTACTCCGTCGAGGTGTAGACGTTGGAACCGACCTTGGTGCGGGGCGAGTTGCCGTGGACGTACGCGAGCCGGTTCGGCAGCAGCAGGTCCATCACCTCCTCCAGTTCGCCCGGCTCGATGCCGAACCCCCGGAAGACCAAGGCCTTCTCGTGGGCCAGCAGAGCACCGAGGTCGTCCAGCGAGCCGAGGTGTGCCGCCAGACCGCGGGCACTGGGCTCCGTGCCGGTCTGTGCGGGGGTGATTTCGGCCGGCGCCCAGAGGCCGCCGTTCGCCACGTTCTCCATCCGTGTTCTCTCCTTCCGGGAAGGGAACTCGCCCGCCAATCGGGGGAGTTGACCCCGACCGACAGGGGCGCGCCCCCGTGAACCCACCCTCGGAGGCGGGCCTATATTTCTTCGCTACGGGCCATATCCGGGACGACGGGGCCGGCGTCGGCCGACTCCCGCAACGCCGGGGAGACCAGCGACACCAGCGCCAGGAGCCCCATCGCGGCGGCGATGGCGAGCGCCGTGCGATGCGTACCGAACGAGGCGAGCAGCACCCCGCCCGCCAGCGCGCCGGCCGACGCCATACCGGATCCAAGGAGCGCGAACACACTGGTCACCCGGCCCTGAAGGGCCTCCGGGGTGATCCGCACCTGGTGCACGCCCGCCACGACGTTCATCAGCGCCCCGGCGAAGCTCATCCCGCCGAGCAGCGTGCCCAGGACGTACGGGTTCGACACGAAGGCGACCGGCGCCATCAGCGCGGCCCACAGGGTGAGCGCCCCGGCGAGCACGGCGCGGGGCGCCGCCCGGCCCGCGGCGCGCGATCCGGCCAGCGCACCCGCGACCCCGCCGACCCCCGCGACCAGACCGATCATGCCGATCTGCACCGGTGAGCCGCCGTTCTCCTTGATGACGAGGGCCAGGGTGAGGGTGAGGATCTGGAAGAGCAGATTGCTCCCGGCGAGCAACCCCACGGCGGCCCGCATGAAGCGCCGCCCCCACACCCAGCGCAGCCCCTCGCCGACCTCCGTACGCAACGAGGAGGCGGGCGCGCTCCGTTCGCCCTGGAGATCGCGCCGGATCAGGAGCAGCGTGCAGAGCGCCACGAGGTGCGTCACCGCGGTGAACGCGAACGGCAGCCACCGGCCGAACTGGAAGAGCCCGCTGCCGGCCGGCTGGCCCAGCAGACCCGCCGCCTGCCCGCGCGCCTCGTTCTGGCCGAGCGCGGCGTTCAGCTGCGCCGGGTGCACGACGTGGCTGATCGCCGCGCGCTCGCCCAGCCGGTAGAAAAGGCCCGCGGTGCCGTCGACGAAGGCCGCCGCGGCCACCACGGGCAGCCACAGCCGGCCCGCGAGCAGCATCGCGGTGACCCCCGCCATGGCGATCAGGCCGGCGAGGTCGCACAGCACGAGCAGCCTGCGCCGGTCCCATCGGTCGATGAGCGCCCCGGCGGGCAGCTGGACCACCAACTGTGGGAGCAGGGCGGCGAATCCGACCACTCCCGCCCCGGTGGGACTGTCCCCGAAGAAGATCATCAGCAGCGGGTACGCGACCACACTGGCCCGCAGCCCGAGCGCCGACAGACCGGCTCCGGTCCACAGCAGCAGGAAGTCCCGGTTGCGGCGCAGCGGTCCGGGCGCGGCGCGCGCTTCGGGCGCCGCCTCATCGAGCAGGCTCATGCTCCGCCACCGCCCGTGCGGCACCATTCGAGCACGGCCATCGCGCTGTGCATCTTGTTCTCGGCCTGGTCGAAGGCGATGCTGCGGGGGCCGTCGAGCACCCGGGCGCTCACCTCCTCACCGCGGTGGGCGGGCAGGTCGTGCATGAACACGGCCTTCGGGCTGTACTCCCAGAGCGCCTCGTTGATCCGGAACGGTACGAACCGCTCTCGCCAGTCGGGGTCCTCCTTACTGGTGCCCGTGGTCTGCCAGCGGCTGGTGTAGACCACATCGACATCGACGGGAAGCTCCTCGACGTCGTGCCGTTCGACGACCGAGGAGCCGTGCGCCGCGGCGGACGCCCCGGCCCGCCCGAGCACGTCCGCCGTCAGGCCGTAACCCGCGGGCGTGCGCAGCTCCAGTTCGGTCCCGGCGTACCGCGAAAGACCGAGGGTGAGCGCGGCGGCCGTGTTGTTGCCCTCGCCGAGGTACAGCACCCGCAGCCCCTCGATCCGCCCGAACTGCCGCAGCAGCGTGGTCAGATCGGTGAGGCCCTGCGTCGGATGCTCGTCGGCGGTCATGGCGTTGACCACCGACATCCTGGACTGGCTCGCCCAGGACCGCAGTTCGGCCGGGTCACCGGAGGTCCGCGCGACCAGCACGTCCAGCATCCGCGAGAAGACCCGGCCGGTGTCCTCGCTGGTCTCGCCCGTGTTGGTCTGCAGATCGGCGCCGTTGAAGGTGACGATCTGCGCGCCGAGCCGCAGCGCACCCGCCGAGAACGCGGTACGCGTACGGGTGGAGGTCTTCCGGAAGTAGATCCCGGCGACCGCCCCGGCCAGCAGCCCGCCGGGCGAGGACTGTCCCGAGGAGAACTCCGCTCCCCGGGCGACGACCCCGTGCAACTCGTCGTCGGTCAGGTCATCGAGAGAGATGAGGTGGCGGACGGCCACGGTGTGCTCCTTTGCTCATCGGTGTCGGACGGTTCGTCAAGGAACGCGATCCGTGCGGCCCCGGACGGCTCGGCGCTCCCGGCCCCGCGGACGGTGGGCGGCGGCTTCCCGATCAGCCTCAGCGGTCCGGCGGCGGCGGCCTCGCGGGCGATGGCCGCGTACCGGCCCGGACCGACCGCGAGGTCCTCCACCACCCAGCTGTCCGGCCCGGTCGCCGCCGCATGGGCCACGACGAGCGGGCCGCCACCCGGCGGAGCGTGCACGTCCACCGCCCGGACATCGGTCATCAGACCGACCCCGCTCGCCTTCAGCACGGCCTCCTTCCTGGTCCAGTAGCGGAGGAAGACCGCCAGCTGGGCCGCCGGTTCCGATTCCTGACGCAGATGTGCGAGCTCCCGGTCCGACAGGACCGAGGGCGCCACCGCGGCGGTGTCGAACCCCAGCACCTGCTCCAGGTCGACGCCGATCCGGTGGCCGCCGCCCGTGACCCCGAGCAGCCAGTGCGGTCCCGAGCGGGACAGGCTGTAGCTCAGTTCGGTCGGCGGCCACTCGACGCACGGCGCACCGTGGTCGCTGTCGCCGCACTCCGGGCAGCGCAGCCGCCCGAGCCGCAAGTCGGCCGGACGGGCCCCGAGATAGCCGGCGAGTACGCGGCGTACCGCCACGTGGGCACCGGCGTAGTACAGGCCCGCCTCGGCGGTCATCGCGCGTGCCGAGTCCCGTTCGGCCGCGGACAGCACGGCGATGGCGTCCGGGCCGAGCGGTTCGGCGACCGTCCCCCACCACACGTGCGTCACATCGGCGTCGAAGACATCCGAGAAGTCCTCGGCGCTCATGGGTGTCACCCCTTTTCTCGTCGGGCCCGATCCATGAGGGATCAGGCTCCGGTGGCGGTGGCCGTCGTCAGCCGGAGCCTGCCGGGAGCCGTCAGGGCGCGCTTCCACAAATGCGAGACCTCCCCGAAGTGCTCGCCGACCCAGGCATCCGAATAGATGGTGTTGAGATACCGGTCGCCGCCGTCCGGGAAGATGAGGACGACGTTCGACCCCGCGGGAATTCGGTCGCTGAATTTCTCCAGGGCGGCCACGGCCGCACCGGAGGAACCACCGGCCAGAATTCCCTCGCGATGCACCATCCGCCGGCAGGCGACCACACAGTCGAGATCGCCCACGTGCACCACCTCGTCGGCCACCGCCGGGTCGAACAGCGCCGGCGGCACCGAGGCGCCGTGCCCCGGAATGAGCCGGCGGCTCTGCGGCTGGCCGAAGATCGCGCTGCCCACCGCGTCCACCGCGACGACCGTGGTCGCCAATGCGTGCTGTTCGACGTACGTCGCGCAGCCGAGCAGCGTGCCGAACGTGGACACCGGCGAGAACAGGTAGTCGACCCGCCCGTCCAGCGCCTCGGCTATCTCCCGCATCGTCTCGTGGTGCGCGAGCGGGTTGAGCGGATTGGCGTACTGATTGGGCCAGTACGCCCCCGGCACGGTGTCGACCAGCTCCCGCACCCGGTCCAGCCGGGCCCCGAGGAACTCCCCGGTCTCGGGGTCCGGGGTCCGGACGACCTCGACCCGCGCCCCGTAGGCGGACAACAGCGCCAGGTTCTGCGCGGTGGTCTTCGCGTCGACGACACAGATGAAGTCGATCCCGAAGTACTTGCAGATCTGCGCGATGCCGATGGCCAGATTCCCCGAACTCGACTCGACGACCACCGAGCGCCCGGGAACCAGCTGGCCCTCGTGGATCCGGTTCAGCAGCATGCCGAGCGCGGACCGGTCCTTGATGCTTCCCCCCGGATTGAACCTCTCCATCTTCGCGAAAACCCGGGATCTCAACCCCGGGAAGACATTGCGGAGTTCGACCAGCGGGGTATTCCCGATGGTGTCCAGAATCCCTTTGAGTACGGGACGGCTCATGCGGCTGCCCTTCCCTCTGTCGTGGCTTTCCGGAGACCACGGTGAACAGCCGCCCTATGCGCGTTCTATTAGAGAAGAGGTATAGAGACCCGCCGCAGGGTCACCGCAGCACTCGACCATCGAAAGGAACCGCAATGCTGATCCTTCGGCGCACCGACGTGGCGGACGCCCTGGCGGGCCGGGAGTTGGAGATCATCGACCTTGTCGCCGACGCCTACCGGCTGCACGACGAGGGCGCGACGGCACTGCCACACTCGACCTTCCTGCGCTTTCCCGAGGATCGGCACGCCCGGGACCGCATCATCGGACTGCCCGCCTACCGCGGCGGCGCGGCACCGGTCGCCGGAATGAAGTGGATCGCCTCGTTCCCCGGCAACGTCGCAGCGGGCCTTGAGCGGGCGAGCGCCAGCATCACCCTCAACTCCCTCGAAAACGGTCGGCCTTCCGCCTTCCTCGAAGGCTCCGTCATCTCCGCCAAACGCACCGCCGCGAGCGCGGCACTCGCCGCCCGCGTCCTCACCGAACAGGACCCGCCCACCACCGTCGCCCTCATCGGCTGCGGAGTGATCAACCTGGAGATCCTGCGCTTCCTGGCAGCGGCCCTGCCGAACCTGCGTGAGGCCGCGCTGTACGACATGGACACCGCCCGCGCCGAGGACTTCGCCAGGACCTGCTCCGCCGAGGTCCCCTCGGTGAAGGCGTACCCGGTGGCCGGCCTGCGCGAGGCCCTCGCCGCCCACCCGCTCATCTCGTTCGCCACCACCGCGGGCGAGCCCCACACGGACCTGTCGGCCTGCGCCCCCGGCACCACCGTGCTCCACATCTCGCTGCGCGACCTCACCGTCGACACCGTCCTCGGATCCGTCAACATCGTCGACGACGCGGACCACGTCTGCCGCGAGCGCACCTCGCTGCACCTGGCCGAACAACGCACCGGCAACCGCGACTTCGTCACCGCCCCCATCGGCGCCCTCCTGCGTGGCACCGCGGCCCTCGACCGCGACCCCGCCCGCCCCGTCGTGTACTCGCCGTTCGGCCTGGGCGTCCTCGACATCGCGCTCGCCGAGTACGTACGCGAGCAGGCCGAGCAGTCCGGCCGAGGCATCCGCGTGGACGACTTCCTCGCCTCCTGACCCCGTACGCACACGACGGTGGCCCCCACCTTCCCAGGAGGGGGCCACCGCGGTACGGGCTCAGGCCAGCGGGAGCACGGAGATCCCGCCGCCGTCGGAGCGGGCCCGGATCTTGCGGGCGGACCCGGGATCGGTGCGCACCTTCACGCTCTGACTGCCGCCCCCGGTCGCCGCGTCCACCGCGTACGCCCCGTCCGGCACCCGGATCGTGACATTGCCGCCGGAACTGCTGATGTCCACGGACTCCGGCGCCTCGGTGAAACCGGCCGTCACCTTGCCGCCGTCGGAACGCGCGGTCAACCGGCCCGCCACTGCCTTGTCCACCGAGATGTTCCCGCCGTCGCTCTCCAGCGTCGCGGCCAGCGCCTTGGGCACCTCCACCCGGTAGCTGACCTCACATGTCGAGCCCCCGAGGCCCCCGCCGCAGTCCGACGGCGCGGTCAGCGTCAACTCCCCGCCCTGGGTGAGGTGCTGGGTCTTCGGCTTGTCGCCGTCGTACTTGAGCGACTCGGTCACCCGCACCGCGTCGCCGCCGCCGGCCACCACGTCGATGGCGCCCCCGGACGTCTTGACCTTCAGCGAGGTGATCTTCGAATCGACGGTGTACGAAGCGGAGTCGGTGCTCGTCTTACCCATGCAGCCGGAGACGAGCCCCCCGGACACCACGGCCGCCATGACATACACCGCGGTCTTCGTACGGAACGGGCGCTTCATCGGAACTCCCTAAGGACGGTTACCCGGTCGGAGCAGCCAGGCTCACCCGGGGACCCTGTCGGGATCTATGAAATTCCTGTACACCGCTCTCACCGCATCTATAGCCGTCGTATAGGACGCTGGTCGAGGGTGGTTCTCCTGAGACCCCCCAGCTCACCGCCAGGAGTGCACCCGCATGAACAGTCGACGCATCCGCAGGGCCGTCATCCTGGGCGGCGGAGCCGAAGGCTGGATGACCGCAGCCCACCTCGGCAAGGCACTCCAGGGCACCGTGGACCTCACCGTCCTGGAATCGCCGCACGACACGGCCCCGCCCATCGCCTCGGGCGCCGGCACCCTGCCCCACCTCCACCGGTGCTTCTTCGACCCGCTCGGCATCAACGAGGACGAGTGGATGCGAGAGTGCGGCGCGGGCTTCAAAACGGCCATCCGGTTCGTCAACTGGCGTACCGAGGGCCCCGGTTCGGCCGAACCCAGGCAACTGCCCAGCGGTTCCAGCGACCACTTCTACCATTCCACCGGTCTGCTGCCGGACTGCGAAGGACTCCCGCTCTCCCACTACTGGTTCAAGCGCAAGCACGACGGCCGCACCCAGGAACCCTTCGACTACGCCTGCTTCCGCGAACCCCCGCTCCTCGACGCCAAGCTCGCACCGCGCTGGCTCGACGGCCGCGCCGCGACCCGCTACGCCTGGCACCTCGACACGGCCCTGCTCGCCGACTACCTGCGCCGCTTCGCCACGGCCAAGCACGACACCCACGTGGTGGTGGGCGAACTCGCCGGCGCCGACCGCGACGAGCACGGCCACCTCACGGCCCTGCGCACCACAGAGGGAAGCGTTCTCGAAGCGGACCTGTTCATCGACTGCTCTGGCTTCGACGGAGCCCTCATCAACGGCGTCCTGGCGGAACCCTTCGAGGACCTCTCCGGCGAACTGCTCTGCGACCGTGCCGTGGTCGCCCGAATCCCCCACAACGACCGTGCCGAAGGCGTCGACCCGTACACCTCCGCCATAGCCGTGCCGTCCGGCTGGGCCTGGAAGATCCCGCTGCGCGGCAGCTTCTCCACCGGCCACGTCCACCACAGCTCGCTCACCACGGTGGACGAAGCACAGGCGGAGCTGAGCACGCTGTGGGGCCTGGACGCGGGGCATACCGCATTCGACACCGTGGACCTACGGGTCGGCCGCACCCGGCGCGCATGGGTCGACAACGTCATCGCCGTGGGCCGTTCGGCCGGCTCGCTCGGACCGCTCCAGTCGACCGGCAGCCACTTCCTGATCGCCGCACTGCACCGGCTCGTCACACACTTCCCGGACCGCGACTTCGACCCGGCGCTGGCCGAGAGCTACAACCGCGAGACCGACGAGATCTTCGCGGACTCCCGTGACTTCGTGCAGGCCCACATGGCGTTCGCCCCCCGCACCGACACCACGTTCTGGCGCGCGGGCAAGGAACGCGAGCTCCCCGCCGGGCTGCGCCGCAAGGCCGACGTCTACCGGGCCGGCCTGCCCGTCAACCCGATGGTCACGGACGAGGCCGCCTACTACGGCTCGCACGGCAACGCCGAAGCCGAGCTCCACAACATCTGGACCGACGGCCACTACTACAGCGTCCTGGCCGGCCTCGGTACGGAGCCGCGCACCGCCTTGCCGACCCTGGCCCACCGTCCGGAACCGGTGGCGGCGGCGGACCAGCTATTCACCACCATCGAACGCCAGCAGCGCAACCTCCTGGACACGCTGCCGACGGCATACGAATGTCTGCGCAAGCTCCACGAGGGGTGACGGGAGAGAGACCGCTTCCCGGGGGGTGACCGGAGAGGGGGACCGCTTCCCCGGGGGGTGACGGGCGAGGGAGACCGATTGCCCGAGGGGTGACCGAAGCGGGCGACGGCTTTCCCCCCTTTATGCGGCCCGGTCGCGTGCCGACTTCTACACGTGCTCGTGGAGTCGGACCTCGGCTCGACTGCCGTCCGTGTCGGCGGGCACGGAGACGGCCGCCGCCCACGCGCCGGGCACGGCGAGGTCTGTCACGGTCCAGGACGCGGGCGTGCCTGGCACTCCAGCGGCCACCACCGCCGGACCGGAGAGTTCCGGCCGGGTCTCCACCGTGCGCAGATCGGTGGTGATGCCGACGCCGACCGCCTTCAGCACCGCTTCCTTACGCGTCCAGCAGCGAAGGAAGGCTCGCGTCCGGGGATCTCCGTCGGCGGCGTCGAACACGACCCGGCGCTCGGATTCGGTCAGGGCGGCCGGCGCGAGCTCGTCAATGGGGAACTCTCGTACGACTTCGACGTCCACCCCCACCGGAACACGGGCCACGCCGAGCATGCCGCACCCGTCGGTGTGCGAAATGCTGATCCACAGGGGAGAGACAGGGTGGAGCACGGCGGGCGGACCGTGCAGGGGATCGCCGCATCCGGGGCACGGCCTGCGCCCGAGGCATATCTCCGCGGGGGGCACGTCGAGGAGGTCCGACAGGATCCGCCGGCTCGCGGCACGTCCGGCGACGAAGCCGACCGCCGTGCCCACGTGTACGAACCGTGCGGCTCGGTCGCGCTCCGCCTTGCTGAGCAGAGCCAGGTCGGCCGGGTCTATCGGGCCGTCTCCAGTACGCCACCACCAGGCGTGCGCGACGGTGGTACCGGGTTCGAGGATCAAGGTCACGGGGGAACGCTACAGCCCCGTACGACAGGGAGTTGACGCTCAATTTGACGTGGCATGAGCGGACCCGTAAGGTCCTGCGAGCTGTCACGGAGCCGGAACGGTTCTGCGACCGCCGCCCGCCGCAGGTTCTGCGGCACCCAACTCAGCACGATCTCCCGGCCGGGACGAATTCGGCGTGCCCGAATTCTATTCTCGGCCGAACCGGAAGACTCGATTATGAATCGGCCGGGGAAATCCGCTAGAGTTCGGGACGTCGGAACGGCCCGAGGGCCGGGAAGACAACCCCCTCCGACGGGGAATCGGACACGAAAGCGTCTGATAGAGTCGGGAATACGAAATACCGAAGGGAAGCGCCCGGAGGAAAGCCCGAGAGGGTGAGTACAAAGGAAGCGTCCGTTCCTTGAGAACTCAACAGCGTGCCAAAAGTCAACGCCAGATTGACAACCCCGTATCCGTTTCGGCGGATCGAGGTTCCTTTGAAAAGTCCTGTTCCGCTCTTGTGGTGGGCAGGCAACAACACAGCGAGGACGCTGTGGACGACCGGCCTTATTCCGGCATGGTCGTCCCGCTCTTACGTGATGTGTGCACCCGATAACGGGTAAACATTCATGGAGAGTTTGATCCTGGCTCAGGACGAACGCTGGCGGCGTGCTTAACACATGCAAGTCGAACGATGAAGCCCTTCGGGGTGGATTAGTGGCGAACGGGTGAGTAACACGTGGGCAATCTGCCCTTCACTCTGGGACAAGCCCTGGAAACGGGGTCTAATACCGGATAACACTCCTCAGGGCATCTTGGGGGGTTAAAAGCTCCGGCGGTGAAGGATGAGCCCGCGGCCTATCAGCTTGTTGGTGGGGTGATGGCCTACCAAGGCGACGACGGGTAGCCGGCCTGAGAGGGCGACCGGCCACACTGGGACTGAGACACGGCCCAGACTCCTACGGGAGGCAGCAGTGGGGAATATTGCACAATGGGCGAAAGCCTGATGCAGCGACGCCGCGTGAGGGATGACGGCCTTCGGGTTGTAAACCTCTTTCAGCAGGGAAGAAGCGAAAGTGACGGTACCTGCAGAAGAAGCGCCGGCTAACTACGTGCCAGCAGCCGCGGTAATACGTAGGGCGCAAGCGTTGTCCGGAATTATTGGGCGTAAAGAGCTCGTAGGCGGCTTGTCACGTCGGATGTGAAAGCCCGGGGCTTAACCCCGGGTCTGCATTCGATACGGGCTAGCTAGAGTGTGGTAGGGGAGATCGGAATTCCTGGTGTAGCGGTGAAATGCGCAGATATCAGGAGGAACACCGGTGGCGAAGGCGGATCTCTGGGCCATTACTGACGCTGAGGAGCGAAAGCGTGGGGAGCGAACAGGATTAGATACCCTGGTAGTCCACGCCGTAAACGTTGGGAACTAGGTGTTGGCGACATTCCACGTCGTCGGTGCCGCAGCTAACGCATTAAGTTCCCCGCCTGGGGAGTACGGCCGCAAGGCTAAAACTCAAAGGAATTGACGGGGGCCCGCACAAGCAGCGGAGCATGTGGCTTAATTCGACGCAACGCGAAGAACCTTACCAAGGCTTGACATATACCGGAAACGGCTAGAGATAGTCGCCCCCTTGTGGTCGGTATACAGGTGGTGCATGGCTGTCGTCAGCTCGTGTCGTGAGATGTTGGGTTAAGTCCCGCAACGAGCGCAACCCTTGTTCTGTGTTGCCAGCATGCCCTTCGGGGTGATGGGGACTCACAGGAGACTGCCGGGGTCAACTCGGAGGAAGGTGGGGACGACGTCAAGTCATCATGCCCCTTATGTCTTGGGCTGCACACGTGCTACAATGGCCGGTACAAAGAGCTGCGATGCCGTGAGGCGGAGCGAATCTCAAAAAGCCGGTCTCAGTTCGGATTGGGGTCTGCAACTCGACCCCATGAAGTCGGAGTTGCTAGTAATCGCAGATCAGCATTGCTGCGGTGAATACGTTCCCGGGCCTTGTACACACCGCCCGTCACGTCACGAAAGTCGGTAACACCCGAAGCCGGTGGCCCAACCCCTTGTGGGAGGGAGCTGTCGAAGGTGGGACTGGCGATTGGGACGAAGTCGTAACAAGGTAGCCGTACCGGAAGGTGCGGCTGGATCACCTCCTTTCTAAGGAGCACAGCACCGTCTGCAGACAAATGTTCTGCACGGTCAGCTCATGGGTGGAACGTTGACTATTCGGCGCTCTTGGTCAACTCGGGCCGCTAGTACTGCTCTTCGGAGCGTGGAACACGGAACGAGGCGATGGAGAGGGCCGGGCACGCTGTTGGGTATCTGAAGGCACGGGCTTTGCCTGTTGGTCTTCGGTCGCCGGCCCCAGTGCACTCGAACCGGTTGGTTCGGGGTGATGGGTGGCTGGTCGTTGTTTGAGAACTGCACAGTGGACGCGAGCATCTGTGGCCAAGTTTTTAAGGGCGCACGGTGGATGCCTTGGCACCAGGAACCGATGAAGGACGTGGGAGGCCACGATAGTCCCCGGGGAGCCGTCAACCAGGCTTTGATCCGGGGGTTTCCGAATGGGGAAACCCGGCAGTCGTCATGGGCTGTCACCCATACCTGAACACATAGGGTATGTGGAGGGAACGAGGGGAAGTGAAACATCTCAGTACCCTCAGGAAGAGAAAACAACCGTGATTCCGGGAGTAGTGGCGAGCGAAACCGGATGAGGCCAAACCGTATGCGTGTGATACCCGGCAGGGGTTGCGCATGCGGGGTTGTGGGATCTCTCTTCTGTCGTCTGCCGGCGACAGGACGAGTCAGAAACCGTTGGTGTAGGCGAAGGACATGCGAAAGGTCCGGCGTAGAGGGTAAGACCCCCGTAGCTGAAACATCAACGGCTCGTTTGAGAGACACCCAAGTAGCACGGGGCCCGAGAAATCCCGTGTGAATCTGGCGGGACCACCCGCTAAGCCTAAATATTCCCTGGTGACCGATAGCGGATAGTACCGTGAGGGAATGGTGAAAAGTACCGCGGGAGCGGAGTGAAATAGTACCTGAAACCGTGTGCCTACAAGCCGTGGGAGCGTCGCTGTATGTGCTTGCACATACAGTCGTGACTGCGTGCCTTTTGAAGAATGAGCCTGCGAGTTAGCGGTGTGTAGCGAGGTTAACCCGTGTGGGGAAGCCGTAGCGAAAGCGAGTCCGAATAGGGCGTTTGAGTTGCACGCTCTAGACCCGAAGCGGAGTGATCTAGCCATGGGCAGGTTGAAGCGGCTGTAAGAGGTCGTGGAGGACCGAACCCACCAGGGTTGAAAACCTGGGGGATGACCTGTGGTTAGGGGTGAAAGGCCAATCAAACTCCGTGATAGCTGGTTCTCCCCGAAATGCATTTAGGTGCAGCGTCGTGTGTTTCTTGCCGGAGGTAGAGCACTGGATAGGCGATGGGCCCTACCGGGTTACTGACCTTAGCCAAACTCCGAATGCCGGTAAGTGAGAGCGCGGCAGTGAGACTGTGGGGGATAAGCTCCATGGTCGAGAGGGAAACAGCCCAGAGCATCGACTAAGGCCCCTAAGCGTACGCTAAGTGGGAAAGGATGTGGAGTCGCAGAGACAACCAGGAGGTTGGCTTAGAAGCAGCCACCCTTGAAAGAGTGCGTAATAGCTCACTGGTCAAGTGATTCCGCGCCGACAATGTAGCGGGGCTCAAGCGTACCGCCGAAGTCGTGTCATTCATACGTATAGGGCCAACGCCTGTATGGATGGGTAGGGGAGCGTCGTGTGCCGGGTGAAGCTGCAGCGGAAGCTAGTGGTGGACGGTTCACGAGTGAGAATGCAGGCATGAGTAGCGATACACACGTGAGAAACGTGTGCGCCGATTGACTAAGGGTTCCTGGGTCAAGCTGATCTGCCCAGGGTAAGTCGGGACCTAAGGCGAGGCCGACAGGCGTAGTCGATGGACAACCGGTTGATATTCCGGTACCCGCTTTGAAACGCCCAATATCGAATCAGACGATGCTAAGCCCGTGAAGCCGCCCTGATCTCTTCGGAGTTGAGGGGAGTGGTGGAGCCGGTGACCCGGATCTGTAGTAGGTAAGCGATGGGGTGACGCAGGAAGGTAGTCCAGCCCGGGCGGTGGTTGTCCCGGGGTAAGGGTGTAGGACGTTGTCTAGGCAAATCCGGACAACACATAGTCTGAGACCTGATGCCGAGCCGATTGTGGTGAAGTGGATGATCCTATGCTGTCGAGAAAAGCCTCTAGCGAGTTTCATGGCGGCCCGTACCCTAAACCGACTCAGGTGGTCAGGTAGAGAATACCGAGGCGTTCGGGTGAACTATGGTTAAGGAACTCGGCAAAATGCCCCCGTAACTTCGGGAGAAGGGGGGCCATCACTGGTGATCCGATTTACTCGGTGAGCTGGGGGTGGCCGCAGAGACCAGCGAGAAGCGACTGTTTACTAAAAACACAGGTCCGTGCGAAGCCGTAAGGCGATGTATACGGACTGACGCCTGCCCGGTGCTGGAACGTTAAGGGGACCGGTTAGTGATCTTTCGGGGTTGCGAAGCTGAGAACTTAAGCGCCAGTAAACGGCGGTGGTAACTATAACCATCCTAAGGTAGCGAAATTCCTTGTCGGGTAAGTTCCGACCTGCACGAATGGCGTAACGACTTCTCGACTGTCTCAACCATAGGCCCGGTGAAATTGCACTACGAGTAAAGATGCTCGTTTCGCGCAGCAGGACGGAAAGACCCCGGGACCTTTACTACAGTTTGATATTGGTGTTCGGTTCGGCTTGTGTAGGATAGGTGGGAGACTGTGAAGCGGCCACGCCAGTGGTTGTGGAGTCGTCGTTGAAATACCACTCTGGTCGTGCTGGATGTCTAACCTCGGTCCGTGATCCGGATCAGGGACAGTGTCTGATGGGTAGTTTAACTGGGGCGGTTGCCTCCTAAAGAGTAACGGAGGCGCCCAAAGGTTCCCTCAGCCTGGTTGGCAATCAGGTGTTGAGTGTAAGTGCACAAGGGAGCTTGACTGTGAGACCGACGGGTCGAGCAGGGACGAAAGTCGGGACTAGTGATCCGGCGGTGGCTTGTGGAAGCGCCGTCGCTCAACGGATAAAAGGTACCCCGGGGATAACAGGCTGATCTTCCCCAAGAGTCCATATCGACGGGATGGTTTGGCACCTCGATGTCGGCTCGTCGCATCCTGGGGCTGGAGTCGGTCCCAAGGGTTGGGCTGTTCGCCCATTAAAGCGGTACGCGAGCTGGGTTTAGAACGTCGTGAGACAGTTCGGTCCCTATCCGCTGCGCGCGCAGGAACATTGAGAAGGGCTGTCCCTAGTACGAGAGGACCGGGACGGACGAACCTCTGGTGTGCCAGTTGTCCTGCCAAGGGCATGGCTGGTTGGCTACGTTCGGAAAGGATAACCGCTGAAAGCATCTAAGCGGGAAGCCTGCTTCGAGATGAGTGTTCCCACCTCCTTGAGAGGGTAAGGCTCCCAGTAGACGACTGGGTTGATAGGCCAGATGTGGAAGCCTCGTAAGGGGTGGAGCTGACTGGTACTAATAGGCCGAGGGCTTGTCCTCAGTTGCTCGCGTCCACTGTGTTTGTTCTGAAGCAATGAACAGCTGTCAGAGCCCCTGCTTGGGGTTCCGGTGTTCAACTTCATAGTGTTTCGGTGGTCATAGCGTTAGGGAAACGCCCGGTTACATTCCGAACCCGGAAGCTAAGCCTTTCAGCGCCGATGGTACTGCAGGGGGGACCCTGTGGGAGAGTAGGACGCCGCCGAACAATTTTTGGGGAAAGCCCCGCATCATGATTCCTTCGGGATCACGGTGCGGGGCTTTTCTGCGTTTAAGGGCCGGGCCTCCGTCCCGAATTCCGTTAAGCCGGCTGCAACAGGTCCCAGCGATTTCCGTAGAGGTCCTCGAACACCGCGACCGAACCGTACGGCTCGTGCCGCGGTTCCTCCAGGAAACGGACTCCGGCGGCCAGCATCCGGGAGTGGTCGCGCGCGAAGTTCTCGGTGTGCAGGAAGAATCCGACCCGGCCGCCGGTCTGCGCGCCCACGCTCGCCAGTTGGGCGTCGTCCTTGGCGCGGGCCAGGAGGAGCGAGACTGCCCCGTTCGCCGAGCCGGGCGGGCGTACCACCACCCAGCGCGAACCGTCCCCCCGATCGGTGTCCTCGGCCAGTTCGAAACCGAGTGCGCGGGTGTAGAAGTCGATGGCCTCGTCGTAGTCGCGCACGACGAGCGTAATCAGTGCGATGTGCGGCATGCGCCTAAGGTTATACGTACCACTGGACCAGCGGCGGCGGTGGAACAATGCGGTCATGGATCCAGATCTGGCCCGGCTCGTCTCCCGTGCCCGCAGCCTCATAGTTCCCGGTCGCCGCCGCGTTCTCGGGATCGCCGGGCCGCCGGGTGCCGGGAAGTCCACGCTCGCCGTGGAGTTGGTGCGGCGTCTCGACGGTCAGGCCGTGCTCGTTCCGATGGACGGCTTCCATCTCGCCAACGCGGAGCTGCGCCGGCTGGGACGTACCGAACGCAAGGGCGCGCCCGACACCTTCGACGCCGACGGATACGTCGCGCTGCTCGCCCGGCTGCGCTCACCGAAGCCGGGCGCGGTCGTATACGCGCCGGAATTCGACCGGTCGCTGGAGGAGGCGCTGGCCGGGAGCGTTCCGGTTGCGCCGGATGTGCCGCTCGTGGTGACCGAAGGAAATTATCTGCTGCACGACGAAGGGGCCTGGGCGCAGGTCAGGGACCTCGTCGACGAGATCTGGTACCTGCACGCCGATGAGGAGCTGCGGGTGCGCGGGCTGGTGGAGCGGCATGTGCGGCACGGGAAGCCCAGGCCGTATGCGGAGCGGTGGGTCCGGGAGTCCGACGAGGTCAACGCGCGTCTCGTGGCGTCCGGCCGGGAGCGGGCGGATCTTGTCATCACCGGGGCGCTCACTGGGTAGGCTCGCAGCTCCGGCGACGGTGCGACGGAAAGGCAGCAGACGTGGGGATATTCCGGCGAGGGCCCAAGCGGGATGCGAGCGATGTCCCGCGGGACCCCGAGTTCGGCTTCTTCTCGGACGGCGAGGGCACCCGCTTCCGCGCTCAGGTCAGGGAGGCGTTCGCCGAGCTGGGCCTGGAGGTCACCGTCTACGCGGACCTGGTGAAGGACAGCTCGGGCCGCCAGTTCGGCCTGAGCAATCTCGCCGCCGTCTGCCACAACGATCCGCGCGGTCCGCGCATGTGGCCGGAACTCATCCGCAAACACGTCGGGATGGTGCTGCGCACCATGGACGCGCCTTCGGCACTCGAAACCCTCTCGCCGGATCAGATCCGCGCCCAGCTCTACCCGCGCGTGATCAGCCGCGACGGCCTCGACCCGCAGAGCTTCGGCTATGCCCGCAGTGTCGCGCCGGGGCTGTACGAGATCCTCGCTCTCGACCTGCCCGAGAGCGTCATGATGCTGACCGACGAGGCCCTCGAACCTCTCGGTAAGGTCCCTGACCTGCGGGAACAGGCCCTGCGCAATCTGCGGGAGCTGCCCGTCGAGGGCCATGAGACGGTGAAGGGCGACGATGGGATGCGCTTCGATCTCGTCGTCGGCGACTCCTTCTACACGGCGAGTCGCGTGCTCGCCCTGGAAGCCGTGGTCCGTCAGGTCACCGGCCGTGAGCTGCCTCCGGAGGGCGCGCTCGTCGCGATGCCTTTCCGCCATCAGCTCGCCTTCCACGTCATTCGCGACTCCGGCATGGTGCTCGCCCTCAACGCCATGGCGTCGTTCGCCGCTTCCGGCTTCGAGGACACACCCGGTTCGATCAGCCCGTACGTCTACTGGTGGCGCGGCGGCACGCTCACTCAGCTCAGCGACCGGGACGGCGACGGGCTGCGCATCGTGGTCGGGGAGGACTTCGGCGAGCTGCTCGAACGCCTGGTGGGCGAGGAGACGGAGGGGTTGTAAGGACCCCGTCACCCGCGCCGTACGCGCACTCGCCAGGGTTGTAAGGACCCCGTCACCCGCGCCGCATTCGCACTCGCGCGTCAACGGGCGTACCGGCAGGATGAGGCCATGTCCACGATGCCTGCCCCCGCGCCCTTCACCGCCGACGACTACCGGGCCCGGATGGCCCGCGCGGCCCAGACGGCCGCCGACGCCGGTCTGGCCGGCGTGCTCGTCGCGCCCGGACCCGACCTCGTGTACCTCACCGGCTATCAGCCGACGGCGATCACCGAGCGGCTCACCACCCTGGTGCTCGCGGCCGGTCAGGAGCCGTTCCTCGTCGTGCCCACCTTGGAGGCGCCCGACGCGGCGCAAGCCGCCGGGGCCGGGGCGCTGACGCTGCGCGCCTGGACCGACGGCAAGGATCCGTACGCCGTGACTGCCCCACTGCTCGACGTCGACGGCCGCTTCGGCGTGAGCGACAACGCCTGGGCGATGCATCTGCTCGGATTCCAGCGGGAACTGCCCGGCACGTCCTACGTCTCGCTGACCCAGGCGCTGCCGATGCTGCGCGCCGTCAAGGACGAGCACGAGCTGGCCCGCCTGGAGTCCGCGGGGGCGGCGGCGGACGAGGCGTACCAGGAGATCGTGGGAGTACGTTTCGAGGGCCGGAAGGAGACTGAGGTCGCCGCCGATCTCGCCGCCCTCCTGCTGCGGTACGGCCATTCACAGGTCGACTTCACCGTCGTCGGTTCCGGGCCCAACGGCGCTAATCCGCACCACGAGGCGGGCGACCGCACGATCGAGCGCGGCGACATGGTGGTCCTCGACTTCGGCGGCCTCAAGTACGGCTACGGCTCCGATACGACACGCACCGTGCACGTCGGCAAGCCCAGCTCCGAGGAGCAGCGGGTCCACGACGTGGTGCGCGCCGCCCAGCAGGCCGGCTTCGAGGCGGTCAAGCCCGGTGTCGCCTGCCAGGACATCGACCGTGCGGCGCGCGCGGTCATCGAAGAGGCCGGATACGGCGAGTACTTCATCCACCGCACCGGCCACGGCATCGGGGTGACCACGCACGAGCCGCCGTACATGATCGAGGGCGAGGAACAGCCGTTGGTGCCCGGTATGTGCTTCTCCATCGAGCCGGGCATCTATCTGCCCGGCCGCTTCGGTGTCCGCATCGAGGACATCGTCACCGTTACGGATGACGGTTGTCGGCGTTTGAACAACACGGACCACGCCATGGCGATCGTCGAGTAACTCCCTTCCTCGGTACGGCTGTTGAGGGGAGTGGCTTCAGGGGCCGAGGACCGCGCACGACTGGGGCGGCATCAGCAGCAGGCCGTCCGCGCCCGGTGCCCCGAGCGGCTCCCACGATGCGAGGACCCGGCCGCCGTCCCCGAGCCTGATCCTGGCCGGCTCCTTGCCGAGGTTGACCGCGACCCGCAGGTCACCGCGCCGGTAGGTCAGCCAGCGCGCCTCCTCGTCGTACGCCACCTTGACGGCCGCCAGGTCGGGATCGGTGAGGTCCGCCCGCTTGTGGCGCAGCGCGATCAGCTCGCGGTGCCAGGCGAGCAGCCTCGCGTGCGGTTGGTTGTCCGGTTCGCTCCAGTCGAGGCACGAACGCCGCCGGGTCGCCGGGTCCTGCGGGTCCGGGATGTCCTCGGCGGCCCAGCCGTGCGCCGCGAACTCCCGCCGCCTGCCGTCCCGTACGGCTCGGGCGAGCTCGGGGTCGGTGTGGTCGGTGAAGAACTGCCAGGGCGTGCGGGCGCCCCACTCCTCGCCCATGAACAGCATCGGCGGGTACGGGCTCGTCAGGGTCAGGGTCGCCGCGCAGGCCAGCAGGCCGGGGGTCAGTGTGGCCGAGAGCCGGTCGCCCTGGGCCCGGTTGCCGATCTGGTCGTGGGTCTGTGCGTAGCCCACGAAGCGATGTGCGGGGGTGCGGTGCCGGTCGACCGGGCGGCCGTGCGTGCGGCCGCGGAAGCTCGAATACGTACCGTCGTGAAAGAAGACGCGGGTCAGCGTCTTGGCGAGCGCGGACAGCGGGGCGCGGGCGAAGTCGGCGTAGTAGCCCTGGGACTCGCCGGTGAGCGCGGTGTGCAGCGCATGGTGGAAGTCGTCGTTCCACTGCGCGTGCAGGCCCAGGCCGCCCTCACCGCGCGGGGTGGTCGTGCGCGGGTCGCAGGCATCGGACTCGGCGATGAGGAAGAGCGGTCGGTCGACGTCGACGGCGAGCACGTCGACGGCGGTCGAGAGCTCTTCGAGGAAGGGGTACGCACGGGTGTCGGCCAGCGCGTGCACCGCGTCCAGGCGCAGCCCGTCGAGACGGTAGTCGCGCAGCCAGGCCAGTGCGCTCTCCAGGAGGTACTCGCGGACCTCGTTGGAGCCGGGGGCGTCCAGGTTGACGGCCGCGCCCCAGGGCGTGTGATGGGTGTCGGTGAAGTACGGGCCGAAGGCCGGCAGGTAGTTGCCGGACGGGCCCAGGTGGTTGTGTACGACGTCCAGGACCACGCCGAGCCCATGGGAATGCGCGGAGTCGACAAACCGCTTCAGCGCCTCGGGTCCGCCGTACGGCTCGTGCACCGCCCACAGCGAGACGCCCTCGTACCCCCAGCCGTGCTGCCCCGGGAACGGGCACACCGGCATCAGCTCGATGTGGGTGATCCCCAACTCGGCCAGATGCGAGAGGTGTTGGATCGCCGCGTCGAGGGTGCCTTCCGGGGTGAAGGTGCCGATGTGCAGCTCGTACAGGACGGCGCGTGGCAGCGGGCGGCCCGCCCAGGGGTGCTGCCAGTCGAAGGTTTCGTGGACGACGACGGCACTGAGGCCGTCGGGTCCGTCGGGCTGGCGTCGCGATCGCGGGTCCGGCAGCACCGGCCCGTCGTCCAGGACGTATCCGTAGCGGTCGTCCGGATGGCCCTCGGCCTCGGTCTGCCACCAGCCCGCCCGCAGGGGGTGGCGGCTCATGGGACGGGTGACGCCTTCCAGGAGAAGGGCGGCCCGTTCGGCGTTCGGCGCCCACACTTCGAACAGCACTGGGTGTCCCCCTGTCGTTGCCGGTTGCGACCATGGTGCGACAGCGGAGGGGGACACGCCCGCAATTCGTGACTACTTCCGGACCATGTTGATCGCGCGCTCGAAGGCGACGTAGCCCGCATGGGCGAACGCGTGCGCCATGGGGACGTCGGCCAGGTCCGTGGGGGCACGGATGCGGGCCGCTTCGTCTCGGGCAGCCCGCGTCGCGGTCGGTGGCCGGGCGGATGGTGATGTCCGGCGGGAAAGTCGTCACGAGCGTGGCCTCCGGGGCTCCAAGCGCGGGGAAGTCGGCCGACCCCACCAACGCACCGGGTGCGCCCGCCAAGGGAGTTGACCGGACGGTCTGGCTGCGTCGCAGGTCAGGTGGGGCGGCATGGTCAGGGGCCCGCGCCCGCGGGGCGCCGGTCTGCTGGACACTTCCGGCCTTCTGGAAGGACAATCGTCGTGTGACGTCCTCCTTCGAATTCCACACCTCCGCGGCGCCCGCCCGGCTCTCCGACGCGGAGCGCGACCGGGTGCTGGATGTGCTGCGGGAGGGCGCCGCCGAGGGGAAGTTGTCGCACGACACGTTCCTGCGCCGCATGGAACTGGCACTCGCCGCCCGCAAGGCCGATGAACTGGCGGTGCTGACCGCCGACTTGGAGCGCGGCAACCGCTGGGCCAAGGCGGTGTTCGGCGCGGTCGGCAAGGTGTCGGAGTTCTCGGTCTCGCTGCGCAGGGCGTGGCAGTCGGAGCGGCTGCCCAAACTCCTCTTCCCCGTGCCGGGCCCGTATCCGCTGAGGATCGGCCGCGATCCGGCCAACGGGCTCCGACTGAGCCATGACACGGTCTCCCGCGTACACGCCGAACTCACCTTCCAGTCCGGGAAGTGGCTGCTGCGCGACCTCGGCTCCACCAACGGGACCTGCGTCAACGGCCGCCGCGTGACGGGTGCGGTGTTCGTGGCGGACGGCGACCAGGTGACCTTCGGCCGGATGGCCTTCCGCCTCGCCACCCACTGACCCGCACCAGCCGATCCCCGCGCGCCCGGCCGGGGCCTCACCCCGGCCGTGTGTCGGTGGGCCGACTTCACACCCCTCCCGGCACCGCACGTACGCCTTCGCCGAGCTGTACGCGCAGGTCAGCGCCATCCGGCAGCGGCGACTCTCACCCGTACGGCCGAACGCCGATCGCGGCCTTCCGGTGGAAGTGGTCCGCTGGGAACACCCACCGGGCCCGGCGGCGGTCCGCACAGCCGCCGGAGATCCGGTACGACCGCGCCCCGCCGGGCGCCGACCGGGGAGGCGCGCCATGACCACCGTCGAGCCACCCGGGGCGGGCCCGACGCCCGCGGCCCCCGCGCCACCGGAGCGTTCGCTGCTCGGGCCCGCCGCCCGCAACGACCCGTACGCCTTCTACCGGACCCTGCGCGAGGAACACCCGCTGCTGTGGGACGACAGACTGGAAGCCTGGCTGGTCAGCCGATACGCCGATGTCGTCCCCGCGCTCGGCGACCCCCGCCTCCTCGGCCCGCGCCGAGGAACGTGCTGCGGGCCGGGGACGGTGCACTGCGTCCAGGAGTACTCGGCGCCCGAGAGCGCCTTCGACCTGCTGCGGGAAGTGTGCGCACGCACCGCCTATGTGCTGGCCCGCCGCATCGCGGGACGCCAGGAGGCCGATCTGGTCGAGGAGTTCTGCCGCTGGCTGCCGACCGGCACGATCGCCGCCGCCACCGGGCTCTCCTACGGAGCCGTGATGGGCCGTCCCTACGGCGGCCCGGCTCGCAGCCGGGCGGCGGCCCCCTGCGCCACGGACCTCGGACGGCGCCGGGGCGGCACCGGAGTCGCCCTGCTCGCCGCGCGCTGCGCCGACCAGGCCGCGCTCACCGGTCAGGCCATCGCCTCGCTCATGGCCAACCTGCTGGAAAACCCAGAGCAGTTGGAGCTGGTGAAGGCGGTTCCGGCGCTGATCGGGCAAGCCTGGGACGAATCGCTGAGGCGCAACCCGCCCGTGCACGTGGTGCTGCGCCGCGTCATTCGCGACGTGGCGATATCCGGCGCCACCATCCCGGCGGGAGCCGCCGTCGCCCTGCTCGTGGGCGCCGCGAGCCGGGACCCCGACCGGTTCGCCGACCCCGACACCTTCGACCTGCACCGCGCGAACCCCGGCGGGCTCGCGTTCGGGCCCGCCGACTGCCCGGCCGCCCGGGTCGCCGAACTCCAGGCGGATTGCGCGGTGAACGCCCTGCTCACCGCCATGCCGGGCCTGCGCCCGGCCGACGGCTTCGAGGCGGTCGAATGCGGACTGCTCACCCGAGCCCCTCGCCTCCTGCTCATACGGCCCTCCTGAGCAGCGCCACCGGGAGCCCCGAGAAGAGGTCGTCAAGGGCCACCGGGCCCGTGAACTCCCGCCCCGGAACAAGGACATCGACCCACCGGCCGTCCGGCAAATGCAGCTCCGTGCCCGCCCAGCCCCCCGCCTCCGCCAGCTGAAGCGAGAGCCGCGTCACCGCCGTGACCGCCTCGCCCGAGCGGCAGAACGCCACGCAGTGACCGGCCCGGTCGCCCCGCGCGGACAGGGCGGCGTACGTCCCCGACTCGCCGAAGACATGGGGGAGTTCACGGCGTAGACGCAAGGCCGCCATGGTCACCCCGAGCTTCTCGCCGGGGTCGGCGAGCGCGGCCCGCTCGAACCGGACCAGGCGGCGGTTGTCCGGATCCACCAGCGCGGTGTACTCCTCCTCCGTCCCCTGGTAGAGGTCGGGCACGCCCGGCATGGTCAGATGCAGCAGCGCCGCGCCCAGGCTGTTGGCCCGCACGGCCGCCCGGGTCTCCTCGGCGAACTCCCTTACGGCTAGGGCTGGTTCGCCACCGGGTCCGGCCGCCACGAAATCGGCCACCGCCTTCTCGTACTCCGGGTCCTGTTCCGTCCATGTCGTACGGAGACCGGCCTCGCGCACCGCCTTGAGGAGTGCCGCCGTGAGCCGCTCCGTCTCCGGCAGGCCCCCGAGCCCCACCGACGTCTGCCAGGCCATCCAGGCCAGCTGCTGGTCCGGCGCCCGCGCGCCCGCGAGCCGGTCGAGCAGCGCGGCCCACCGCCCGGGGCACTCCGAAAGGACCGCGATCCGGGCCCGCACCTGTGCGCTGCGCTTGGTGTCGTGGGTGGACAGGACGGTCCCGGTGGCCGGCCAGTCACGGGCGAGGCGGACGCAGAACGCATGGAATTCGCCGGGTTCCACCGAAGGCCGCCCGGGATCCCCGCCCACCTCGTTGACCGAGAGCAGCGGCGCATGGCGGTAGAAGGCCGTGTCCTCGACCGACTTGGCGTGCAGCGCCGACGAGGTCTGCGCGAAGCGCGCCCGGAACGCCGCCCGCTCCGGCGCGTCGCCGAGACGGCCGAGCGCCAGGTCCCGCACCGTGTCCACCGCGGCCGACTCCTCGGGTACCGGGAAGGCGGCCTTCGCCTCCAGGGCGTCCTGGCCGGACAGCGCCAGCTCGGCCCCGAGCCGGTAGGGACGGTAGACCGGGACCCGGACCAGGAGCTCGCGCAGGGCCAGCCGCAGCGCCCAGGGCGCGTGGTCACGCAACTCGGGGCCGCCCGCCGCGCAGATCCGCCCGGCCAGCCGCACCAGGTGCTCCGTCTCGGCCACCAGCTCGTGGTCGAGCACCTGGTAGGCGGCCCGGCGCGCCGTCGGCTGCCACCGGCCCCCCAGATCGACGGCCGCACCCGTGAACCGTACGTACTGTGCGGCGAGTTGACCGGCGCCCGCCGAGTCGGTGAACAGGCCGTCGATGTGCCGCAGCGCGTCATAGCCGGTCGTCCCCGCGACCTCCCACCGCGCGGGCAGCCGCTCGTCGCCCGTGAGGATCTTCTCGACGACCGTCCACTGGCCGCCCGTCGCCCCGTTCAGGCGGTGCAGATAGGCCTCCGGGTCCGCGAGGCCGTCCGGATGGTCGATCCGCAGTCCGTCCACCACACCGTCCCGGACCAGTTCGAGGACCTTGGCGTGCGTCGCCGCGAACACCTCCTCGTCCTCCACCCGCACGCCGATCAGGTCCGAAATGGTGAAGAAGCGACGGTAGTTGAGCTCGGTCCTGGCAAGCCGCCACCAGCCGAGCCGGTACCACTGGGCGTCGAGCAGCTCGGGCAGCGGCAGCTCCGCCGTGCCCACCCGCAGGGGGAAGCGCTCCTCGCCGTAGCGCAGGACATCCCCGGCCACCGTCAGGCGGTCCAGCTCCGCGCCCAGCGGCCCGGCCAGCACCGGCAGCAGGACCCGCCCGCCGCCCCCCGCCCAGTCGATGTCGAACCACGGCGCGTACGGCGAGGACGGCCCCGCACGCAGCACGTCCCACAGCTGACGGTTGTGGCGGGCGGAGGCGGACATGTGGTTCGGCACGATGTCGAGGATCAGGCCGAGCCCGGCGTCGCGCGCCGTCGACGCGAGCGAGCGCAGTGCGGACTCGCCGCCCAGTTCCTCGCGTACTTTCGAGTGGTCCGTGACGTCGTACCCGTGCGTCGAGCCGGGCACGGCCTCCAGGACCGGCGACAGGTGGAGGTGTGAGACGCCGAGCCCGGCCAGGTACGGCACCGCCTGTTCGGCGGCGGCGAAAGGGAACGCGGGCTGGAGCTGGAGCCGGTAAGTCGCGGTGGGCGGGGTCATGCCAAGGTAAGTACCCCCGTTGGGCGGTATCTGTGCCTTCGGCCGCAGCGGATGCCCCGGTCGGGCGCGTCGGCATCGCCTGACGACCGGATCCCGCCGGGCGCGCACGCGCACCGCCCAGGGGCGCGTGCGCGCCCGGTCTCCCGACCCCGTTCGGGCAGGCGGACACCCATGGGGCCGCGCCCTCGAACGCACCCTCCCGAAGACCGCTTACGCCGGCCGGCGTAGCACGGTCAGGCTCCGGCCGATCAGCGTGACGTGTTCGCCGGCCGCCACCTTCGGGCCCTCGCCGGGCGGCACGCCCTCCGGCCGCGCGGTGTCCACGACCACCTGCCACTGTCGGCCGTGGTTGACCGGCACCACGAAGTCGATCTCCTCCGCACTCGCGTTGAACATCAGCAGGAACGAGTCGTCGCCGATCCGCTCGCCGCGCGGACCCGGCTCGGAGATCGCGTTGCCGTTGAGGAAGACCGACAGCGCCTTCGCGCTCGCCGACTGCCAATCCCGGTCGGCCATTTCTTCACCCTCAGGGGTGAACCAGGCGATGTCCGAGAGTTCGTCGTGGGTGCCCTGCACCGGACGGCCGTGGAAGAAGCGCCGGCGCCGGAAGACCGGATGGTCGCGGCGCAGCCACACCATGGCGCGGGTGAAGGCGAGCAGGGACCCCTGCGGGTCGTCGCCGGGGTCCGGCCAGTGCACCCAGGACAGCTCGTTGTCCTGGCAGTACGCGTTGTTGTTGCCGCTCTGGGAGCGGGCGAACTCGTCGCCGTGGCTGAGCATCGGCACGCCCTGCGACAGCATCAGGGTGGCGACGAAGTTCCGCATCTGGCGGGCGCGGAGCTCGGTCACCTCGGGGTCCTCGGTGGGGCCCTCCGCCCCGCAGTTCCAGGACCGGTTGTGGCTCTCGCCGTCCCGGTTGCCCTCGCCGTTCGCCTCGTTGTGCTTGTCGTTGTACGAGACGAGGTCGTTGAGGGTGAAGCCGTCGTGGCAGGTGTGGAAGTTGATGGAGGCGAGCGGCCGCCTGCCGTCGTCCTGGTACAGGTCGGACGACCCGGTGAGCCGGCCGGCGAACTCGGCGAGCGTACGGGGCTCGCCGCGCCACAAGTCCCGCACGGTGTCGCGGTACTTGCCGTTCCACTCCGTCCACAGCGGCGGGAAGTTGCCCACCTGGTAGCCGCCCTCGCCCACGTCCCAGGGCTCGGCGATCAGCTTCACCTGGCTGACCACCGGATCCTGCTGGACCAGGTCGAAGAAGGACGACAGCCGGTCCACGTCGTGGAACTGGCGGGCCAGCGTGGCGGCGAGGTCGAAGCGGAAGCCGTCCACGTGCATCTCGGTCACCCAGTACCGCAGCGAATCCATGATCAGCTGGAGCACGTGCGGGGACCGCATCAGGAGGCTGTTGCCGGTTCCGGTGGTGTCCTCGTAGTACCGCAGGTCGTCGGCGAGCCGGTAGTACTGCGCGTTGTCCAGGCCGCGGAAGGAGAGGGTCGGCCCGAGGTGGTTGCCCTCCGCCGTGTGGTTGTACACGACATCGAGGATCACCTCGATGCCCGCCTCGTGCAGCGCCCGCACGGCCTGCTTGAACTCAAGCACCTGCTGGCCGCGGTCGCCCCAGGACGCGTAGGCGTTGTGCGGGGCGAAGAAGCCGATGGTGTTGTAGCCCCAGTAGTTCGACATTCCGGAGTCCGCGAGCCGGTGGTCATGGACGAACTGGTGCACCGGCATCAACTCCAGTGCGGTCACGCCGAGTTGGGTGAGGTGCTCGATGACGGCCGGATGGGCGAGCGCCGCGTAGGTGCCGCGCTGTTCCGGGGGAAGCTCCGGGTGCAGCATCGTCAGGCCCTTGACGTGGGCCTCGTAGACCACGGTGTGGTGGTAGTCCGTGCGGGGCAGCCGGTCGTCGCCCCAGTCGAAGAAGGGATTGACCACCACCGACGTCATGGTGTGCGGCGCCGAATCCAGGTCGTTGCGGCTGTCGGGGCGGCCGAAGTGGTAGCCGTAGACCGCCTCGCTCCACTCCACCTGGCCGCTTATGGCGCGCGCGTACGGGTCGAGCAGCAGCTTCGCCGAGTTGCAGCGATGCCCCTTCTGCGGCTCGTACGGTCCGTGCACCCTAAAGCCGTACCGCTGGCCCGGCAGGACGCCGGGCAGATAGGCATGGCGTACGAACGCGTCGGACTCACGCAGCTCGACGGCCGTCTCCGAGCCGTCGTCGTGCAGCAGACACAACTCGATCCGCCGGGCGGCCTCGGAGAAGACCGCGAAATTGGTCCCGGCGCCGTCGTACGTGGCGCCGAGTGGGTAAGCCTGTCCCGGCCACACCTGCATGGGCAAGACTCTTCCACTTCCGCTCGGGATACTGAGGGTCTCTTGGGCCAGATCCTCCCCGAAAAGACGACCGTCACCCAGGACGTGCGCATGCGCCAACGGGTGACCCGGACCCGGCCGGAGCGGCCAAGGGCTATGAATCCGCTCACTCCGACAGATAGTGCCCAGCAGAACAGACCGTATCCTCATGCGAGTTGGCAAACTCGACTCGCCATCCGGCTGCATCGCCTCCTGCTCCCGGAGTACCCTTCCTTGATCGTTGAAGGCGAGCGGTACGCGTGGGACTCGCAGGGTTTGCCGGGGGGCGGAAGGCGGTGCGTGGGTGAGCTCGGGAGGTCTTGAGCTGCCCCCTGGTGACACGGGTCATGAGGGGGAGGCCGGCGACACCCCGCCCGGAGCGGTATCCCTCGCGCGTCCGATGGAGATCGGGGCGGAGCTGGACTGGGGCGCGGACGCCTGGAGCGAGGTGCGTACCCGTGCGCAGCGGGCCGGGCGGGCCTACATCTGGCTGAACCTGGTGGAACAGCGGCTGCGCGCCGTGGTGGCCGCCGTGCTCCGCCCGATCTACGAACCGGTCCACGGCGACGACTGGGTGGTCGCGGCGGCCGGTCCGGCCGGCCAGGAGTGGGTGCAGCGGGCCGTCGCGGTGCGCGAGGTCTCGCGCCGCAAGGGCTATCTGCTCGACCCCGCCGACGACAACGTGCTCAGCTTCCTCACCCTGCCTCAGCTGCGCGAACTGATGGTGCAGCACTGGCCCTGCTTCGAGCCGTACGTGGACGACCGCCGCGACGTCGAACTGGCGCTGGACGAGCTGGAGGTGGCCCGCAACGTCGTCTCCCGCAACCGGGCGCTGAACGAGGCGGTGCTCGCCCAGGCGGAGCGGGCCTCGGCGCGGCTCCTGGACGTCCTCGGCGGAGCCGGTGGGGCCCCGGCCGCGCACCGCCTGCCCATCGACGCCGTGGAGGACCTGGTCGGCGACCGGTACGCCGATGTCGTCTCCGTCCATTCCGACCGGGTGCGCCTACAGCGCCAGCTGCCCGCCGAGGACCTCTTCGGCGGAGCCCGCCGCCTCGACGCGATAGGCATCGGCCTCAACCTCCTGGTGCAGAACTACTCGGGGCGGCGGCTGGTGCGGCTCGCCGAATCCGGGTGCCGCATCCGGCTGCTCTTCCTCAATCCGGCGAGCAGTTCCGTCAAGCGCCGCGAGCGCGAACTTGGCCTGAAAAAAGGCGAGTTGAGCCGCTCGGTGGAAATGAACATCCTGCACATGCGGCGGGTGCGGGCCAGGCTGCGCGACCCGGGAGCCTTCGAGATCCAGGTGTTCGACGAGACCCCGCGCTTCACTGCCTACCTGGTGGACGGCGACGGCGCGGACGGCATCGCCGTCGTCCAGTCGTACCTGCGCCGGGCCAGGGGCATGGAGGCGCCGGTGCTCGTGCTGCGCGGGGGCGGCCGACGGGGTGTGGTGCGGCCCGGCCAGGACGTGGAGCACGGGCTCTTCGAGACCTACCGCGAGGAGTTCGAGTCGGTCTGGATGGATTCGCGCCCAGTGTCCTGATTCAGGGCGGTTTTCTCCGGCGGATTCCCGCCGCGCGGCCGATTGTCAGTGGCGCGTGCGAGGGTGGTCGTCAACTGGGGGAAAGCACCACGAAGGAGGGGCAGCAGCATGAGCTGGCACCTGGAGCCGCTGGTCGGCTTCGACCTGGAGACGACCGGCACCGAGCCGCTCGAAGAGCGCATCGTGTCGGCCGCGATCGTCGCGGTGCGGGGGACGGACGTGGTCCGGCAGCGGAACTGGCTGGCGGACCCGGGGATACGGATTCCGGCCCAGGCCTCCGCGATCCACGGCATCAGCACGGAACGAGCCGCGGCGGAGGGCCGCCCCGCCGCCGCGGTGGCGGACGAGATCGCCGGGACCCTGACCGGCTACTGGCGCCAGGGCGTGCCGGTGGTCGCCTACAACGCGGCCTTCGACCTGACGCTGCTCGCCGCCGAGCTCCAGCGCCACCAACTGCCCTCGCTCAGCGACCGGCTGGGCGGCGCGATGATCGGCCCCGTCATCGATCCCTATACGATCGACCGCTCCGTGGACCGGTACCGCAAGGGCAAGCGAACCCTGGAAGCGGTCTGCGTCGAGTACGGAGTCGTCCTGGAGGCGGCGCACGACGCGGGCGCCGACGCGTTGGCCGCGGTCCGGGTGGCCTTGGCGATAGCCGAGCGCCACCCCCAGGTGGCGCGGCTCGAACCGGCCCGGCTGCACGAACGCCAGATCCAGTGGCATGCGCAATGGGCGGCCGACTTCCAGCAGTTCCTGCGGAAGAACGGCACCGCCGACGCGGTGATAGACGGCGCCTGGCCCCTGCGCGAACTGGCCCCGGCCCGCGGCTGAGGCCCCGCGCGGGCGGGGTCAGAACGGATACCAGCGCACCTCGGGGTCGTCGTCCCGCAGCGAGGCGACACGGCGGCGGAACTCGGCGAGTGCCTTCGGGTTGGTGGGAGCGTGCTGGGCGACCCAGGCGCAGCTGGCCGTCTCGCGGGCGCCGCGCAGCACCGCGCATCCCTCCCATTCACATACGTCCCAGCCGTAAGCGGTGACGAACGCGTCGTACTGCTCCGCGGGCAGGCCGTACCGGTCGCGGGACAGCGCCATCACGACCAGGTCGTGTTCACGGAAGTCGGCGGAGAAGGTCTCCAGATCGACCAGGAACGGCCCTTGGGGGCCGAGGTACACATTGCGGGGGAGGGCGTCGCCATGGATGGGACCCGGGGGCAGCTGAGGAGTGAGTGCCGCGGCCGCCGCCGCGAAACCGTCGCGCCGGGCGCGCAGATAGGCGGCGTCGGCCGGGTCGATCGCCGCGCCGGCCAGTTGTAGCCAGCGCTCGACACCGCCGAGGAGTTCGCGGCGGGGCAGTTCGAAGCCGGGAGCCGGCAGGGCGTGGACGAACCGGAGCAGTTCGGCCAGATCGGCCGGCCCGGCCGGGCCTACGGCGGCGGGCAGGCGGTGCCACACCGTCACCGGGTGGCCGTCGACCAGCCGGGGCTTCGGTTCGGCCGGCCGTACCGCGGGTACTCCGGCCTCGGCGAGCCAGCCGGCCACGGCCACTTCGCGCTCGGCGCGTTCGAGCAGCTCCGGGTGGTGCGTCGCGTCCCGGCCGACCTTGACCACCAGACCACCGCCGGGGGTGCGTCCGGTGCCGGGCAGCGCGAAGACCGCGTTCTCGCCGAGAGCGAGCAGTTCGGCGTCCGCGGCTCCGCCGAGCCCGCCGGGCCCGGTCAGCGCTGCCGCGGCCAGTAGGGCGCGGGCCCGTGCCTCGTCCATCGTCGTCTCCCGGTGATCGCTGCGTACCGGTCAAGTCTCGCATTCACGCAGGTCGTCTTCGCCGTCTTCGTGGAGTTGGAGGAGGTGGCCGCCGTCGATGGCGCGGGGACTTCACGCTCGGCCCGGCGAACATGGTCCGGCTGGCCAAGGGTGACTGGATGCTGCCGACGGGGACCGAGGCGCTGAAGAACCCGGCCCTGCACACCGCGCGGAACGGCTGGCAGACCGGCGCCGCACTCGCCCCTACCTCCGGCCGGCGCCCACGCAGTCCGTGCGCGGTTACCCGGAGTGGCAGGACAAGGTGGCCACCCCCGCACTGCGGGAGTACTGCAGCGGTGCGATCGACGCGGCCGAACTGGACAGGCGACTGGCCAAGGACGGGAACCTGGTACTCGCCCGCTATCAGCGCTGAGCTTCATACGAGTTGGGGCATCCCGGCGGTATGCGTGCCAAATTCCCTTATCCGTAAAGGGAGTTGGGGTGGAAGGGAAGGCCGTCGGGTTCACACAGAGTGTTCACCATCCCTCCATGGAGCCCGAGTTGCCCCCTGTTGGCCGGTTTCTTATTACGAAACCTTGTTGGCTAAGTCACAGCTGCATGAAGGCCTTGATCTGCGCGCGTCAATCGGCAAGGGTTTCGAAAAGCCTCCGGAAAGTTTCCTTCCGGTAGGCCAGCCCCCCACACAGAGTGACCGAGGAGACCCCTCTTCATGGCAACTCACAAGCGCACGAGCCGGATCAAGCTCACCGCGGCCATAACCGCCGCCGTGGCGGCGGCCGCAGTGACCGCACTGAACTCCCCGTTCGCCGGAGCGGCTCCCGCCGAAGGCCCGGTGTTCGGACTGAACGCCCAGGGCGCGGTCGACGGAAGCTACATCGTCCTGCTCGACAAGTCGGCCTCCGCCGACGCCAAGCGCAAGCTCGCCGAGGAGTACGGCGGCACGCTCCAGCGCGACTACTCCTCCACCCTCAACGGCTTCTCCGCGAGCGGACTTTCCGAGACCGAGGCCAAGCGCCTGGCCGCTGACCCGTCCGTCGGCAAGGTCGTACAGAACAAGAAGTTCCACATCAACGCCACCCAGTCGGGCCCGCCGTCCTGGGGCCTCGACCGGATCGACCAGGCCGAGACCGCGGGTGACGGCAAGTACAGCTACCCGGACAGCGCCGGGGACGGCGTCACCGCGTATGTGATCGACACCGGAGTCCGCATCTCCCACAAGGACTTCGGGGGGCGCGCCTCCTACGGCTTCAACGCGGTCGACAACAACGACAAGGCGGACGACGGCAACGGCCACGGCACGCACGTGGCGGGCACCATCGCCGGAACCGCGCACGGCGTGGCCAAGAAGGCGAAGATCGTCGCGGTGCGGGTCCTCGACAACAACGGCTCGGGCAGTACCGAGCAGGTCGTCGCGGGCATCGACTGGGTGACCAAGAACCACAAGGGCCCCTCGGTCGCCAACCTGAGTCTCGGCGGCACCGCCGACCCGGCCCTTGACGAAGCCGTCCAGAAGGCGATCGCCTCCGGCGTCACCTTCGGCGTGGCCGCGGGCAACGAGTCCGCGGACGCGGGCAACAGCTCGCCGGCCCACGTCAAGGAGGCCATCACCGTGGCCTCGTCGACCAAGAACGACGAGCAGTCCAGCTTCTCCAACTTCGGTCCGGTGGTCGACCTGTACGCCCCCGGCTCGGACATCACGTCCGACTGGAACACCAGCGACACCGCCACCAACACCATTTCCGGTACGTCCATGGCGACCCCGCACGTCGTCGGCGCCGCGGCCGTCTACCTGGCCGGACACAAGGACGCCACCCCCGCGCAGGTGTCGGACGCCCTCACCAACGGAGCCACGCCCGACAAGATCTCCAACGCAAGCCAGGGCACCCCGAACAAGCTGCTGAAGATAGTCGAGTAGCCCCCCCGGCAGCGCTGAACGGCGGCCCCCGTGCTCTTCCCCCACGGGGCACGGGGGCCGCCTTAGGGTGTGCGCATGACGACGACGTACGCCGCTCTGCTGCGCGGCATCAATGTGGGCGGGAACAGAAAAGTTCCCATGGCCGAGCTCCGGAAGATTCTCAACGAGCTGGGCCACGGCGATGTGAAGACGTATCTCAACAGCGGCAACGCCGTCTTCAGTACCACCTCCGGCGACCCGGACGCGCTCGCCGCGCAGCTGGAGGCCGCCATCGAGAAGCACTTCGGCTTCCAC
Organism: Streptomyces sp. NBC_01431; assembly: GCF_036231355.1. Taxonomy (NCBI): domain Bacteria; kingdom Bacillati; phylum Actinomycetota; class Actinomycetes; order Kitasatosporales; family Streptomycetaceae; genus Streptomyces; species Streptomyces sp. NBC_01431. Next base: position 1,974,644 of record NZ_CP109496.1, on the reverse strand, counting down.
GTCGCCTGCATGGTGCGCAGCGGGCCGTATCTGCGGGCCGTGCTCGACGCCTGCCCCTTCCCGGCCGACGAACTGGCGGGCAAGCAACTGCACGCCACGTTCTTCTCGGGCCCGCCGGTCACCGCCGACCGGTTCGCGGGGATCGACCCGGCCGCCTTCCTTCCCGAGGAGTTCCGCCTCGGCGACCAGGTGCTCTACCTGTACGCGCCCGGCGGCCTCGGTACGTCGCCGCTCGCCGCCGCCCTGTCCAGGCCCGGCCTGCTCAAGGGGGTCGACGTGACCTCCCGGAACTGGAACACGGTCAAGGCGCTGGTGCGGATGACGGAATCCGTCGATGGCTGACATCGGCCGGCCCGCCGTGGAGGCCGCCATGGAGAACGAGCTGCGCCTGCTCGACCCCGAAGTCCGAAGTTGTGTCCAGGAGTTGGGGTCGTTGCTGCACCCCGAGTACATCGAGTTCGGCCGGTCGGGGCGGCGCTGGGACCGGGCTGCCATCATCGCGGCCCTGACCGCGGAGGACACCCGCGCCGTGCGGCCGATCACCGCCTCGCGGATGACGGCGGTGCAGCTTGCCCCCGACCTCGTCCACCTCACCTTCGACTCCGACAACAACGGGCTTCTGGCGCACCGCAGTTCCCTGTGGCGACAGACGGAGGACGGCTGGCTGCTCTACTTCCACCAGGCGACACCGTTCACGGGGCCGACGGTCGGCGAAGGTGCTCAGGACGTCTGAAGGGCGTCCAGCTCACTCAACTCGGCTTCCAACATCCGGATCCGGCCCGCGTCCAGGTTCTCGTCCAGATGCGCGAGCGAAGCGGTCCCGGGCGTCGGGCAGCAGCACGGCCAGTGCCTCCGCCCGCTCCCGAAGTGGCCCACTCCTGACAAAGGGCAATGGCCCAGAAGCGGGGGCCATTGTCGGGCTACGGTCTACGTATGACGCACCTGACGACCGGCCCCGCACAGCGCACCACCGTCGACTTCTACTTCGACCCCGCCTGCCCCTTCGCCTGGATCACCTCCCGCTGGATGCTGGAGGTCGAGCGGCACCGCGACATCGATCTCCGGTTCCGCGCGATGAGCCTCTACCTCCACAACGTCGGCAATGAACTGCCCGACTGGTACCGGAAGTTGGTCGACAAGTCGATCGGCCCCGTCCGGGTCGCCGTCGCGGCGGCCCAGGCGCACGGGGACGGGGTGCTGCGAGAGTTGTACACGGCGCTCGGCACCCGCATACACCAGGACAAGAACGAGGACTTTGACGAGGTGATCGCCCAGTCCCTCGCCGAGCTGGGCCTTCCCGCCGCGCTCGCCGGTGCCGCGCACGACACCGCGTACGACGAAGCCGTACAACGCAGTCATGACGCGGGCAAGGACCCGGCCGAGGACGGCTACGTCGGGACCCCGACGATGCACTTCGACGGCAGGGTCTACTTCGGCCCCGTGCTCGGGTCCATCCCGCGCGGCGAGGAGGCGGCCCGGCTCTTCGACAGCGTGCGCACCATCGCCGCCTATCCCGACTTCTTCGAACTCAAGCGGACCCGGACGGGCTCCCTCAGCTTCGACTGAGAAGCCCCCGTCCCGAGCGCCCCGACCAGGAACGCTGTCGCGTTTTTTCAATACCCGGCCGGGTGCGCCACGACAGGGTGGTGCCATGAAGAACGAACACCGTGCCATGACCGAATGTGCAGCAGAAGCCGCCCGTATCGCGCGCGGCGTCGACCCCGGCCGACTCGCAGGTCCCACTCCCTGCGCGGAGTGGGACCTGCGGGGCCTGGTGAACCACTGGGTGCTCTACAGCTCCCACGGCCTGGAGCACCGCGCCCTGCGCAAACCGCTCCCCGACGAGCTCACGGCCTGCGACTTCACCGCCGACGCCGACTGGGCCGAGCAGTACGCCGCCCAGCTCGACCGGGCCGTGGCCGCCTGGGCCGACCCGGCCGCATGGGAGGGCGAGATCGATCTGGGCGGGTCCGCGATGCCCGCAAAGGAGATCGCCCTCATGCTCATCGAAGAGCTGGTGCTGCACGGCTGGGACGTGGCGCGCGCCACCGGCCAGGAGGTACGCCTCTCGCAGGAGTCCGCCGCGTTCGTGCTGGGGGCGGTCGAGTCGAACGCCGAGATCTACCGCCAGTACCAGGGCTTCGCCGACCCCGTGGACCGGCCGGCCACCGCCACCACCTTGGAGCTGGCTCTGGCCGCATCGGGCCGCGACCCACAGTGGACCGCGTGAGCCCGCAGTCGGCATGGAGCCTCAAGTGATCCGATGAATGGGGGGAGTTGGCGGTTCTGATGAGTTGATCCGGGCGGATGTGTTGACCGTGGCGTGTCAATGCTCCTACCTTTCCAGGGGTTCATGGGGCCGATCCCGTGAGCCCCAGGGGAGGGAACATGCCTGTATCCCGCAGCGCGCCACGGACGGCGCCGCGAAGAGCCGCCCTGATCGCCCCGCTCGCCGCCGCTGTGGCCCTGGTCCTGGGGACGCCCGGTGTCCTGCCGACCGCCACGGCGCAGGCGCCGCGCGCGGCCCCGGACGATGTGTACGTGTCCCCGGCCGGCCGCGATTCGGCGGACGGCAGCCCCCAACATCCCGTGAGCAGCCTGATCCGCGCCCGCGATCTGGCGCGCGTCAGGGCCGCGCGCCAGGACGGCGACCTCACGATCCACCTGGCGGCCGGCACCTACCGCATGGACCGCCCGCTCGCACTCGACGCCCGCGACTCGGGCCACGGTGGCCACCGCATCGTCTGGCAGGGCGCGGGCGCGGGGGCCACGGTCATCAGCGGCGGCCGCAAGGTAGAGGGCTGGCAGCCGGTGTCCGGACGGCCCGGACTCTGGTCCGCGCCGGCGCCCCAAGGACTCACCGACACACGGCAGTTGTACGTCGACGGGGTGCGCGGGCAGCGCGCGCGGGGCGAGGTGCCGGTCGGGCTCACGGTCACATCCACCGGCTACACGGTGACCTCCGACGCCATCGCGCACTGGCGCCACCCCTCGGACGCCGAGTTCGTGTACACCAGCGGGGAGTCGCTCTGGAATACCGAGCGTGACGGACTCGGACAGTGGACCGAGCCACGCTGCCGGATCGCCGCGGCCCAGGGCAACACCATCACCATGGCCCAGCCGTGCTGGGACAACTCCAACAAGCGCGTCGAATTCCCCGACCGGCCCGGCCGCACGGTCAGCATGGTCGGCCCCGGCAAGCTCACCAACAACGGCAAGGCGTCCTACGTCGAGAACGCCTTCGAACTACTCGACCAGCCCGGCGAGTGGTACCTCGACCGAACCGCGCACACCGTCTACTACCTGCCGCGCCAGGGGGAGGATCCGCGCAGCGCCGACATCGAGGCGGCCTCCGCCGAAAAACTGGTCGACGGCCGCGGCACGGCCGCCGCGCCGCTGCACGACGTCTCCTTCCAGGGACTGGACTTCAGTTACGCGACCTGGCTGACGCCCTCCAGCCCCGAAGGCTTCTCCGAGATCCAGGCCGGCTACACCCTCACCGGCGCCAAGGGCTGGGCGACCCAAGGCCTGTGCGGCTTCACCCCGGGCGGGACCTGTCCCTTCGCGTCGTGGACGAAGATGCCGGGCAACGTCTCCTTCGCGTACGCGCGGGGCATCGACATCAGTGACAGCACGTTCGCGCACCTGGGTGCCGCCGGGCTCGAACTCGGAGCCGGGACCACCGACGCCGCCGTGCGCGCCAGCGTGTTCACGGACATCTCCGGCAACGGGCTGGAGCTGGGCGGCGTGGACGGCCAGCCACCGGCCGCCCGGATCGAGGTCACGGACAATCACCTCTACGCGCTGCCACGCGAATTCCACGGCTCGGTCGGCATCCTCAACGGCTACACCCAGCACAACACCATCGCGCACAACCAGCTCGACCACCTCGGCTACAGCGCGATCTCCATGGGCTGGGGCGGCTGGCCCGACAAGATCGGCTCACCCGCGACCCCCAACCCGAGCCACGACAACACGGTGCGCGACAACCTCGTCTTCGACTACATGCAGCTCCTCGACGACGGGGGAGGCGTCTACACCCAGGGTTTGACCGGCAGTTCGATGGCCGACGGCGAAAAGGTCACCGGGAACGTCATCCACGACCAGTGGGGCCTGGGCAAGAGCGTCTACACCGACAACGGCTGCACCTACGAGACCGTCCAGGGCAACGTCCTGTACGGGGCCGCGTACGCCAACGTCGCCAGCCGCCACACCGACTACCGCGACAAACTCGGAAACAACGACCCGACGCTGGTCAAGGACAACTGGTGGGAGGAGGGCGCCGCCGACGGCGACGACAAGGGCCTGGTCACCACGGGCAACCACCTCATGGCGGCCCCCACCGACGCGCCCGCCGACATCCTCGCCAACGCGGGCATCGAGCCCGCCTACCGGGGCATCCTCGACCGCACGACGGCGGCCGTCTCGGTCCCCGAGGCCCCGGCGCGGGTGGGCACCAGCACGGCGGGGGCGGACGGACTGTACGTCACCTTCAACCCGAGCTACGTGGACGGCGGTTCAGCGCTGACCGGATACACCGCACACGCCCTGCGCCCCGACGGCACCGAAGCCGCCTCGGCGAGCATCACGGCCGCCGACTTCAAACGGCAGGCGTACGTCCGCATCGGCCAACTCCGGCCCTCCGACGGCCCGTTCAGGGTGACGGTCACCGCACGCAACGCGCACGGCGAGAGCGCGCCCTCGCTCGCCTCCGCGGCGCTTGAGCCGACCGCGGCCGTCGTGCTGCCCGGCGCGCCGACCGGCGTCAGGGCGCGGGTCGGCGCCAGAGCGGTCACGGTCGCGTGGACGCCGCCCGCGGCCATGGGCGACGCCAAGGTCATCGGCTACCGGATCACCGTCTCGGACGGCCGCGTCATCGAGGCCGCGGGCCGCGACGCGCTCGTCACCCAGCCGACGGCGAAGGGGATGTTCCGGGTGGTGGGGGGTCTGGTGCCGGGGAAGACGTACACCTTCACGGTCGCGGCGATCACGGCGGCGGGTGTCGGCCCGGGGGCCACGTCAGCCCCCACCTCGCCCCTTCCCTGAGCCGGGGGCGGGGGTGGGAAATGGGAGGGAGTGAGCCGATGCTCCCGCCCCTGCACCCCCGCCGGGCTCACCCCGCCCGCCGCTCTCAGCCGGAGCCCCGCGGGTGCCGTCGTCGGGTGGAGGGGAGGGGCTCAAGCCGTTAGCGCGGCGGCTCGGGGGCGGGTTTTGGCCTCGTCGTAGCGGGTCAGCAGCAGCCGGGCCAACTCCGGTGCGGGGCCCAGTACTTCGGCCAGGACGTGCGCCTTGGCCGCGCCACGGGCGATCCGGTCGGGCAGGAAGCCCGGCGCGATGACGTACGGGGCGACGGCCACCCGCCGGACGCCCAGGGCGCGAAGCTCCCGTACGGCGTCCTCCGTACGGGGCAGGGCCGCGGAGGCGAACGCAGGCCGCACGGCGCACCAACCGGTGTGCCGCAGCTCCCGCGCGATTTCAGCGATCACTGCGATCGCCTCCGGGTCTGTGGAGCCCGCCGAGGCCAGTACGACCCCGGTCGAGCGCTTGTCGGCGGGCGTGAGGCCCGCCTCGTACAGCCGCCGCTCCAAGGTGTCCAGGAGCAGCGGCGAGGGGCCGAGGACATCGGCGAGCGTGATGTTCAGGCGCGCCGGTGCCCGGTCGAGCACGGCCGGGATGTCGGCCTTCGCGTGGAAGGCGCGGGTCAGCAGGAGGGGGAGTGCCACCACATCCCGTACGCCTTCGAGCGCGAGCCGGTCCAGGACCTGGGGGACCGAGGGCGCGTTGAAGTCGAGGAAGCCCGTCTCCACGCGCACCCCGGGCCGAAGCCCCCGCACCCGCCGCACCAGGGCGTGGACGGTCGCCGCGTGTCGCGGATCGCGGCTGCCGTGGGCTATGACGAGCAGGACCGGGCGGTGCACGCGGCTCAGCCCCTCACGAGCAGGCCGCGGCCGCGCAGCACGCGGCGCTCCAGCGGACTGAAGATCAGCAGGTCGATGGCGATGCCCACGACCAGGATCAGGATGATCGCGAGGAAGATCCCGGGCATGTCGGAGTTGTTGCGGCCGTTCTCCAGCAACTGGCCGAGCCCCAGGCCGAGATCGGGCGAGGAAGCGATGATCTCGGCGGCCATCAGCGAGCGCCAGGAGAACGCCCAGCCCTGCTTCAGACCCGCCAGATAGCCGGGCAGCGCGGCCGGCATCAGGATGTGCCAGGCGCCCCGCACGCCGGTCGCGCCCAGCGTGCGGCCCGCCCGCAGGTACAGCGGCGGCACCTGGTCGACGCCGGAGACCAGGCCGTTGGCGATCGAGGGGACCGCGCCGAGCAGGATCACCGCGTACATCATCGAGTCGTTCAGGCCGAGCCACAGCACGGCCGGCGGGACCCAGGCCACCGACGGCAGCGACTGGAGGCCGGAGAGGATCGGGCCGATCGCGGCCCGCACGAACTTCACCCGGGCCACGAGCAGGCCGAGCGGGGTGCCGATGGCCAGGGCCAGCAGGAAGCCGAGCAGACCGCGCGACACGCTGGTCCACACGACGTCGAGCAGGGTGCCCTGGAGCCACATGTCGGTCAGGCTCGACCACACCGCGGACGGCGCGGGCAGCTTGTAGGAGTCGGTGACCTTCGCCGAGACGAGGGCCTGCCAGACCACCAGGACCAGGGCGACCGCGGTCAGCGGCGGCAGGACCTTCTTGACGAGCACCTCGCGGACGGGGGTGCGGTGGGCCTGGACGGTTTCGAGCGCGTCGAGGCCCGCTTCGAGGCTGCCCAGATCGTGGGGTTCCTTGACCGGAGTCGTCTCAGTGCTGGCCATGTCGGCGGATCTCCCCACGCAGTTGTTCGGTGATCTCGACGGAGAGCTCCGCCACTTCGGCGTCCTCGATGCGGCGCGGGTGGTCGATGTCCACGGTCCACTCGTGAGCCACCCGGCCCGGCCGCGAAGAGAGGAGCACCACGCGCTGGGCGAGCCGGACCGCCTCGCGCACGTTGTGCGTCACGAACAGCACCGACAGGTTCGTCTCGCGCCAGATGCGGGTCAGCTCGTCGTGCAGCACATCGCGGGTGATCGCGTCGAGCGCCGCGAACGGCTCGTCCATCAGGAGCAGCTGGGAGTCCTGCGCGATGGCCCGCGCCATCGCGACGCGCTGGCGCATGCCGCCGGACAGCTCGTGCACCCGCTTGCCGTACGCACCGTGCAGCCGGACCAGTTCGAGGAGTTCCTCGGCCCGGGTGCGCCGCTCGTTCTTGGGGACGCCGCGCAGCCGCAGGGCGAGTTCGATGTTCTTGCCCGCGGTCAGCCACGGGAACAGGGCGTGCTCCTGGAACATCAGGGCGGGGCGGCCGCCGGGTGTCTCGATGGTGCCCGCGGTCGGCGCGTCCAGGCCCGCCACCAGGTTCAGGAGCGTCGACTTCCCGCAGCCGGAGGCGCCCAGGAGGGTGACGAATTCGCCCGGCGCGACATCGAGGGTGATGTCGTCGAGGACGAGCTGCGCTCCGCCACGGCCGGCGAAGGACTTGGAGACATGCCCGATCCGGGCGGCGTAGTCGTGCTCGGCCGCCGTGCGGTCCGCGGCCTTGGCGAGGGCAGTGGCCATGGTCGTCACCTCCTGGGAAACCTGTTGAACCGGCTTGGTGCGGGGACTAGTTGGCGCCGAGACCGGCGTCGCCGACCTCGGGACGGCCCAGGGACTTGAGGACCTTGTTGAGCGGGTCCAGGTCGTAGATGCCCTTGAGGTCGGGCTTCTTCAGGAGGCCGGCCTTCACCGCATGGTCGGCCTGCGCCTGAAGCGATGCGGCCAGCGGGTCGTCCAGGGTCTGGATGGACTTCCACGCCGGGTCGATGACGTTCGCCGGCAGCTCCTTGCCGGAGAGCTTCTTGAGCGCCGCGTTCACCGAGGCCTTCGCCTGGTCGGGGTGGGTCGCGATCCACTCGTTGGTCTTCACCGAGCCGCGCAGGACCGCCTCCACCACATCGGGGTGCGCCTTGAGGAACTTCTGCGACACGACGATGTTGGTGATCACGAACTGGTGGTCCGGCCACAGGTCGGACTCGTCCAGGAGCACCTTGCCGCCCTCCTGGACCAGCTTGGACGCCGTCGGCTCGGGCACCCAGGCCCCGTCGACGGAACCGGACTTGTAGGCGTCCGGGGTGATCTTGTTGTCGGTGCGGACCACGTTGACGTCGCCCTTGCCGCTCTGCGGGTCGACCTTCCAGCCCTTTTCGGCGATCCAGTTGAGGAACGCCACGTCCTGGGTGTTGCCGAGCTGCGGGGTCGCGATGTTCTTGCCCTTGAGCTCGTCCACGGACTTGATCTTCGCCGGGTTGACCACCAGCTTCACCCCGCCGGACGCGGAGCCGCCGATGATGCGCAGGCTCTGGCCCTTGGACTTGGTGAACCCGTTGATCGCCGGCGAGGGGCCGATCCAGCCGATGTCGATCGAGCCCGCGTTGAGCGCCTCGATCTCGGACGGCCCGGCGTTGAAGGTGGCCGTCTTGACGGCGGTGCCGCCCAGCTCCTTCTGGAACAGGCCCTCCTGCACGCCGACCAGCGCGGTGGCGTGGGTCAGATTGGGGAAGTACCCGATCTTCACGGTGTCGGCGGAGAGTTTCTTCGCCCCCGGGGCGGGCGCGGCGTTCCCGGCGTTCTCCTTGTCCGCCTGGGAGCCGTAGCCGCAGGCGGCGAGCGCCCCGAACAGGAGCGGCAGGGTGGCGGCGGCGAGGAGGCTGCGGCGCAAAGTGGAGCTGGCAGGCACGGGAGGATTTCCTCTCGGAGGCCCGGTGCTTACGTCCGGTGGAGTCTCAACTCCGGGACGCGGCCGGGGAGTCGGCGGGTCTTCGGTGCGGGGGAGGGTGGTGCGTTCGGGCGCGCGAGCGGTGCGCGTACGTCATCGCGCACATCGGCCCACCCCGCCCTGACCGCTGCCGAGGGCGCCGCTGCCGATGCGGCCGCCCTCCTTCGCGAAGGTCGCGTAGACGTCCTGGTGCATCAGAAGTCCCAGCCCTCTTCGTCCGCGACGGTGGTGACGGCCTTGTGGGTGGCGAAGGACTCGCCCGCCATGCCGGCCGCGAGGGTGGTGCCGTCGGCCGGGTCGATCAGCAGGAAGGACCCGGTGCGCCGCGAGTCGGCGTAGGAGTCGAGCGCCAGCGGCTCGGCGGTGCGCACCTTGACGCGGCCGATGTCGTTGGCGACCAGCTGTCCGGGGTCCGGGTGCTGGGAGAGGTCGTCCAGGGTCAGCCGGGACGGGATCTCCTTGACGATCGCCTTGACCGTGCGGGTGGTGTGCTTGAGCAGCACCCGCTGACCCACCGTCAGGGGCTGGTCGGCCACGTGGCAGACCGTCGCCTCGACGTCCTGGGTGGTGGCGGGCGCGTCCCCGCTCGGCACGATCAGATCGCCGCGCGAGATGTCGATGTCGTCCTCCAGGAGGAGGGTGACGGACTGCGGCGTCCAGGCGATGTCGACGGACTCGCCGAGCAGGTCGATCCCCGAGACCTTGCTGGTACGTCCCGAGGGGAGCACGGTCACGGCCTCGCCGACCCGGAAGGTGCCGGCCGCGATCTGGCCGGCGTAGCCCCGGTAGTCGGGGTGCTCGGCGGTCTGCGGGCGGATCACGTACTGCACGGGCAGCCGGGCGTGGCAGCCGGTGAGGTCGTGGCTGACCGGCACCGTCTCCAGGTGCTCAAGGACGGTGGGGCCGCCGTACCAGTCCATGTTGGCGCTGGGCTCCACGACGTTGTCCCCGGCGAGCGCCGAGATCGGGATCGCGGTACACCAGTTTTCCTGGGGGCTCCCCCCAGACCCCCAGCCCGGGACGCCCAACTCGCTTGCGTACGCGGTGAATTCCTCGGCGATCGCCGCGAAGACCTTCTCCTCGTACGCCACCAGGTCCATCTTGTTGACGGCGAGCACCACGTGCGGAACGCGAAGGAGGGCGGCGACCGCGGCGTGCCGGCGGGTCTGCTCGATGACGCCGTTGCGGGCGTCGACCAGGACGACGGCGAGGTCGGCGGTGGAGGCGCCGGTCACCATGTTGCGGGTGTACTGCACGTGCCCGGGGGTGTCGGCCAGGATGAACCGGCGCCGCGGGGTCGCGAAGTAGCGGTAGGCCACGTCGATGGTGATGCCCTGCTCGCGCTCGGCCCGCAGGCCGTCGGTCAGCAGCGCCAGGTCCGGCGCCTCCTGACCGCGCTTGAGCGACGCGGCCTCGACGGCCTCCAACTGGTCGGTGAGGACCGACTTGGAGTCGTGCAGCAGGCGGCCCACCAGGGTGGACTTGCCGTCGTCGACGGACCCGGCGGTCGCGAAGCGAAGGAGCGTGGTCGCCGACGGGTCGGTCAACTGCGCAACATTCTCGGCGGTCGTGCTCATTTTAGAAGTACCCCTCGCGCTTGCGGTCTTCCATCGCGGCCTCGGACATCTTGTCGTCGGCGCGGGTGGCGCCCCGCTCGGTCAGCCGGGACGCGGCGATCTCCGTGATGACGGCGTCCAGCGTCGTCGCGTCGGAATCGACGGCGCCGGTGCAGGACATGTCGCCGACGGTGCGGTAGCGCACCAGCCGGCTCTCCACGCTCTCCTCGGCCTTCGGTCCGCCCCACTCGCCCGCCGTCAGCCACATGCCGGACCGCTTGAACACCTCGCGCTCATGGGCGAAGTAGATCTGCGGCAGGTCGATGTCCTCGCGGGCGATGTACTGCCACACGTCGAGCTCGGTCCAGTTGGACAGCGGGAAGACGCGGACGTGCTCGCCGGGGGCGTGCCGGCCGTTGTAGAGCTGCCACAGCTCGGGGCGCTGGCGGCGTGGGTCCCACTGCGAGAACTCGTCGCGCAGCGAGAACACGCGCTCCTTGGCGCGGGCCTTCTCCTCGTCCCGGCGGCCGCCGCCGAACACCGCGTCGAAGCGGTGCTGCTGGATCGCCTCGGTCAGCGGCACCGTCTGGAGCGGGTTGCGCACCCCGTCGGGCCGTTCGCGCAGCTTGCCCGCGTCGATGTACTCCTGCACCGAGGCGACGTGCAGGCGCAGCCCGTGCTCGGCCACCACCCGGTCGCGGTAGGCGAGGACCTCGGGGAAGTTGTGGCCGGTGTCGACGTGCAGCAGGGAGAAGGGGATCGAGGCGGGCGCGAACGCCTTGAGCGCCAGGTGCAGCATGACGATGGAGTCCTTGCCGCCGGAGAACAGGATCACCGGCCGCTCGAACTCACCCGCCACCTCGCGGAAGATGTGCACCGCCTCGGACTCCAGAGCGTCCAGGTGGCTGAGCGCGTAGGGGCTGTCGACGCCCTCGCTCACTGTGATTGCCGACGTCATGCCAGGCCCCTCTCGGTGAGCAGCGCAAGAAGCGCGGTCGCGGACTCCTGCACGGTCTGGGTGTGCGACTCGATCCGCAGATCCGGCGCCCCGGGCGCCTCGTACGGGTCGTCGACACCGGTCAGTCCGCTGATCTCGCCCGCCGCCTGCTTGGCGTACAGACCCTTCACGTCCCGTACGGAGCAGACCTCCACCGGCGTCGCGACGTGCACCTCCAGATAGGCGGTGCCCTCGCTGCGGTGGCGCCCCCGCACAGCCTCACGGCTGTCGGCGTACGGCGCGATCACCGGGACCAGGGCCTTCACGCCGTTGGCGGCGAGCAGTTCGGCGACGAAGCCGATCCGCTGGACGTTGGTGTGCCGGTCCTCGCGGCTGAAGCCGAGGCCCGCCGAGAGGAACTCGCGGATCTCGTCGCCGTCGAGCACCTCCACCCGGTGCCCGTCCGCGCGCAGCCTGCCCGCGAGTTCGTGGGCGATGGTGGTCTTGCCGGCGCTCGGCAGACCGGTCAGCCAGATGGTGGCTCCCGCCTCCGTCACGCTCATCGAAGTCTCCTGGTTGTTCTGACGGTCCGTCATCAGTGCAGTCCGCACTCGGTCTTGTTGCGTCCGGCCCAGCGTCCGGAGCGCGCGTCCTCGCCCTCGGCGACCCGGCGGGTGCAGGGGGCGCAGCCGATCGAGGGGTAGCCGTCCATCAGGAGCAGGTTGGTGATCACGCCGTGCTCGGCGATGTAGGCGTCCACGTCGTCCTGCGTCCAGCGGGCGATCGGCGACACCTTGACCTTCTGCCGCTTCTCGTCCCAGCCGACGACCGGGGTGTTCGCCCGGGTCGGCGACTCGTCGCGGCGCAGCCCGGTCGCCCAGGCGGCGTACGAACCGAGGCCGTCCTCAAGGGGCTTGAGCTTGCGCAGTGCGCAGCACAGGTCGGGGTCGCGGTCGTGCAGTTTGGGGCCGTACTCGGCGTCCTGCTCGGCGACGGTCTGACGCGGGGTCAGGGTGATGACGTTGACGTCCATCACCTCGGCGACCGCGTCGCGGGTGCCGATGGTCTCGGGGAAGTGGTAGCCGGTGTCGAGGAACACCACGTCCACGCCGGGCATCGCGCGCGAGGCGAGGTGGGCCACCACCGCGTCCTCCATGGAGGAGGTGACGCAGAACCGCTTGCCGAAGGTGTCGGCGGCCCACTGGAGGATCTCCAGTGCCGTGGCCCCTTCGAGGTCGCGGCCCGCCTGCTCGGCGAGCGCCTTGAGGTCCTCGGCAGTGCGAGTGTCGGCCTGAGTGCCGGTCTGGGCGTTGACCTGAGTGCTGGTCCGAGTGCCTGCCTGAGTGGCCGTCATATCTCTTCCCCTCCCACGTTGTTGCGCTGAACACCCCGGGCGAGCAGCCCGAGGAACTTCAACTGGAAGGCCCGGTTGCACGCCGCGCATTCCCAGGCGCCGTGTCCGGTTTCATTCGGACGGAGGTCCTCGTCCCCGCAGTACGGGCAGTGGAAGGGGGCCGCACGCTCGCTCACGACAGCGCCTCTTCGCTCGCGCGCGACGCCCAGGCGGCGAACCGCTCGCCCTCGGCGCGCTCGGCCTGGAAGCGTGTCAGGACCCGCTCGACGTAGTCGGGCAGCTCGGCGGAGGTGACCTTCAGGCCGCGGACCTTGCGGCCGAAGCCGGCCTCCAGGCCGAGCGCGCCGCCCAGGTGCACCTGGAAGCCCTCCACCTGGTTGCCCGCGGCGTCCAGGACGAGCTGACCCTTGAGGCCGATGTCCGCGACCTGGATGCGGGCGCAGGCGTTGGGGCAGCCGTTGATGTTGATGGTGATCGGCTCGTCGAACTCCGGGATGCGGCGCTCCAGTTCGTCGATGAGCGCGGCGCCGCGCGCCTTGGTCTCGACGATGGCCAGCTTGCAGAACTCGATGCCCGTGCAGGCCATCGTGCCGCGCCTGAACGGCGAGGCGTTCACCTTGAGGTCGAGTGCCTCAAGTCCGGAGACGAGCGAGTCGACCTGCGCCTCCTCGACGTCGAGCACGATCATCTTCTGCTCGGCGGTGGTACGCAGCCGGCCCGAGCCGTGCGACTCCGCCAGCTCGGCGATCTTGCTCAGCGTCGTGCCGTCCACGCGGCCCACCCGGGGCGCGAAGCCGACGTAGAAGCGTCCGTCGTTCTGGCGGTGCACACCGAGGTGGTCGCGCCAGACGTCCTTGGGCTGCTCGGGCGCCGGCCCGTCGACCAGTTCGCGCTTGAGGTACTCGTCCTGGAGCACCTGGCGGAACTTCTCCGCGCCCCAGTCCGCGACCAGGAACTTCAGCCGGGCGCGGGTGCGCAGCCGCCGGTAGCCGTAGTCGCGGAAGATCGAGATGACGCCCTCGAAGACGTCCGGCACCTCGTCGAGCGGCACCCAGGCGCCCAGCCGCACGCCGAGTTTGGGGTTGGTGGACAGCCCGCCGCCGACCCACAGGTCGAAGCCGGGGCCGTGCTCGGGGTGGACGACGCCGACAAAGGCGATGTCGTTGATCTCGTGCGCGACGTCCAGCTGGGGGGAGCCCGAGATGGCCGTCTTGAACTTGCGCGGCAGGTTGGAGAAGGCCGGGTTGCCGATGAAGCGGCGGTGGATCTCGTCCACGGCCGGGGTGCCGTCGATGATCTCGTCCTGGGCGATGCCGGCGACGGGCGAGCCGAGGATGGTGCGGGGCGTGTCACCGCAGGCCTCGGTGGTGGACAGGCCGACCGCTTCGAGACGGTTCCAGATCTCCGGGACGTCCTCGATGCGGATCCAGTGGAACTGGATGTTCTGCCGGTCGGTGATGTCGGCGGTGCCGCGCGCGAACTCCTGCGAGATCTCGCCGATCACCCGCAGCTGCTCGGTGCTCAGCCGGCCGCCGTCGATGCGGACCCGCAGCATGAAGAACTCGTCGTCCAGCTCCTCCGGCTCCAGGATCGCCGTCTTGCCGCCGTCGATGCCCTGCCTGCGCTGGGTGTACAGACCCCACCAGCGCATCCGGCCGCGCAGGTCGCCGGGGTCGATCGCGTCGAATCCGCGCTTCGAGTAGATCGTCTCAATGCGTGTCCGCACATTGAGACCGTCATCGTCCTTCTTCAGCTGCTCGTTCCCATTGAGGGGCGTGAAGTGACCGACGGCCCACTGGCCTTCACCACGGTGGCGCCCCGGCTTGCGGCGGGGCGTGGCGGCGGCAGGGTTCTCTGGGCTGGCGGCCATGGCATACGTCCTTCGGGACTGCAGGAGGGCGGCTCTGACCTGCACACTCGCGCTCAGGACGCAATCGTGCGCAGTCAGGACAAAGGGAAGGGGATCGCGGCTTCGCTGGGAGCGTCAGCGTGCCGGACAGATGGCGCTGGACATGCGGCCGAGGTCGACGTGCCGCCGACTCACCAAGGCAATTCCAGTTCCAGACATGACGGAAGCGTGTCACGGGACTTTCGGCCCAGTCCACCACTATCCAGAATGTGGACAAAGATGTCCCACATCATGGGACATTGTGTTCCGGGTCACTGCCCGGCGGGTCAGTACGCCCCCGGCCACGGACCCGGCGCCGCCACCTCTTCGGCCTGCTCCTCCCTGGTATCGAAGAGCTTGAAGCCGCGGCGCAGGTAGTTGTCCATGGCGTGCTCCCCGTCCAGCGAGCAAGTGTGCAGCCACACCCGCTCGGTGGCGGGCAGCTCGGGCCAGCGCTCGGCCAGGTCCCAGGCCCGCCGTATCCCGTACGACAGGAGGTGGCCGCCGATCCGCCGGCCGCGGAAGGCCGGGACGAGACCGAAGTAGACGATCTCGACCGAGCCGCCCGGCTGCGCCTCCAGCTCGACATAGCCCGCGGGCGTGCCCCGCTCGTAGGCCACCCATGTCTCCGTGCCCGGCTTCGCCAGCGCCCGCTCCCACTCCGCGTACGTCATGCCAAGGCGGTCGATCCACTTGATGTCGCCGCCGACCGCCGTATAGAGGAAGCGGCTGAACTCCGGCGAGGGGACCTCGGCGCGCACGATCGTGACGTCGCCCGACGGTTCGGCGGCCGGGCGCAGATCGTCGGGCGAGGTCTGCTCAAGGGACCAGGTGGTCACGGTGATACTCATGGGCGCCAGAAAATCACGGCCCCTTCCCGCCGGCCAACGCAGGTCAGGGGTGTGGGCCCCGGGCCAGCCGGACCGCCGGGGAGGAGGACTGCGGGAGCAGGTCCGCCGGGCGGTCCGGCCGCACCACCTCCACCCGAACGTCCTCGCTGAAGCGGTAGGGGCGGTGGGCGAGCACCTCCGCGAGATGGCGGCGCAGCCGCGACATCTCGGCCCGTACGGTCACCCTGCGCGTCGGGTCCTCGAAGATGTCCTCGGCCAGCTGAGCCGCGCTGCGGCCCTCCCGGTTCAGCGCGAGCACGAAGAGCAGCTCCGCGTGGCGCGGGCTGAGCTCCTGCGTCCAGCTGCCCGTCTCCCCCGACACCGTCACGCAGCAGCGCCGCGAACGGCTCAGATCCAGCACGACCCGGCGCGTCCTCGTGCCGGCGCCGCCGCTCTCGTCGCAGACCTGGACGAGCAGCCCGCCCGGCAGTGGCTCGATCGTGCACATCCCGAGCGGGGGAAGCCAGCTGCGGCCGGCGCGGAACGACTTCGGCAGCGCGAGCCGGTCGACCGGAGGCATGCCGGTCACCGCGGCCACCCAGCCGTTGGAGTCGACGGCCAGGGCGCGCCCGCCGATCCGGCTGAGCACGGGGGCCGCCGCCGAGCGCAGCCGGTCGAGAGCCGCGGTGTGCCGGCCCCGCAGCTCCGCCTCGGCGAGCCGGGTCACCGAGGTCACGAAGGACAGCGTGGCCGGGTGCATGGTGCTCAGCGGCCCGCTGATGTCGACCACGCCGAGCAACTGCCCGTCCCGCGGATCGACGATGGGCGCGCCCGCGCACGTCCAGGCGTGGTGGGCGGCGACGAAGTGCTCGGCGGAGAAGACCTGCATGGGCCGGCCGGTGACGAGCGGGGTGCCCACCCCGTTGGTGCCGACGGCCGCCTCGCTCCAGTCCGCTCCCACCTCGAAGCCGAGCGCGTCGGCCCGCTTCAGGACGGAGGCGTGGCCCTCGCGCCACAGCAGCCGCCCCTCGGCGTCCGAGACGACCATGATGTGCTGGGCCGCGTCCGCCACCGCCACCAGCGCGTCCCTCAGGACCGGCAGGACCTCCCTCAACGGCGACTGGTGCCGGCGCCGTTCGACCTCGCCGAGCGAGAGCAGCGCGGCGTGGTGGTGTTGGTCGGGGTCGAGCCCGCGGCTCAGCATCCGCCGCCAGGACTCCTCGATCTCCGTACGCGGCAGGACCCGTGACCGTCTGCCCTCCAGGGCGGCCGCGCGCATGCCCTTCAGGACGCGGGCGGCCTCATCGGCTCCCATCGCGGCGAGCCGGGCGGCATCGAGCGTCGTGGTGTGCACAGGGTCCTCCCGCTGTCGACACCGGCGCCCCCGGCAGGAGCGGCCCCGATGTCCTGAATTCATCGTGCCTGCCCGGCGGTTCGGGCGCGGGGATATGCCGCACATGGGTGCAACCCTTTGCAACTCTCGCGAACAGCCGTGTGCGTGTACGAAGGTGAGCGCGCACCGGATGTCCGGTCGTCATGCTCCTCCTCGGACGCATGAGAGTGCGGGGGTGGTGCCGTGTCGGCGCAGCACCACCCCCGACGGTCGCGTCGCGGGCATCCATTTCCGGCCGCTCGCACGGCCGCTCGCTCACACCTCGGCGCGGGCCCGCTCCACCACCGACGCCAGATCGAGCGAGTGCGGCAGCGTGCCGAAGGCCGCACCCCAGTCACCGCCGAGCCGTGAGGCGCAGAACGCGTCCGCGACCTCGGGCGGTGCCCAGCGCACGAGCAGCGACCCCTGGAGCACCAGCGCCATGCGCTCCACCAGGCGCCGCGCCCGCGCCTCGATGCCGTCCAGGTCGGCGAGTTCGGTCAGCAGGTCCTTGATCGCACCGTCCAGGCGGTGGTCGGCGCCGCGCGCCCTGCCGACCTCCTGGAGGAAGGCGTTGAGCGCCTGCGGCTCGCGCTGGAGCGCCCGCAGCACGTCGAGGGCCTGGACGTTGCCCGAGCCCTCCCAGATCGAGTTCAGCGGCGCCTCGCGCAGCAGCCGCGGCATCCCGGACTCCTCCACGTACCCGTTGCCGCCCAGACATTCGAGCGCCTCGCCCGCCACCGGCGTACACCGCTTGGTGACCCAGTACTTGGCCGCCGGGACCGCCAGGCGCAAGAACGCCCGCTCCTGCTCGGTGTCGACGTCGTAGGCGGCCGCGAGGCGCAGCGCCAGCGTCGTCGCGGCCTCCGACTCCAGCGCCAGATCGGCCAGCACGTTGCGCATCAGCGGCTTGTCGACGAGCAGCCCGCCGAACGCGCTGCGGTACGAGGCGTGGTGGACGGCCTGCGCGACGGCCTGGCGCATGATGGCCGCCGAGCCGATCACGCAGTCGAGCCGGGTCGCCGCCACCATCTCGATGATGGTGCGCACCCCGCGCCCCTCCTCGCCGACCCGGCGCGCCCACGTCCCGTCGAACTCGACCTCGCTCGACGCGTTCGACCTGTTGCCGAGCTTGTCCTTCAGCCGCTGGATCGCGAACGCGTTGCGCGTCTCGTCCTCCAGCACGCGCGGCACCAGGAAGCAGGTGAGCCCGCCCGGCGCCTGCGCGAGCACCAGGAAGCCGTCGCTCATCGGCGCCGAGCAGAACCACTTGTGCCCGGTGAGCAGGTACTCGCCGTCGGCCGACAGCGGCACGGCCGACGTGGTGTTCGCCCGGACGTCACTGCCGCCCTGCTTCTCCGTCATGCCCATCCCGAAGAGCACCCCGCCCTTGCGCGAAGCGGGCCGCAGCCCCTCCTCGTACACGTGCGAGGTGAGCCGGGGCTCCCACTCGGCGGCGAGCGCGGGGTCGGTGCGCAGCGCGGGCACCGCCGCGTGCGTCATGGAAACCGGACATCCGTGCCCGCCCTCCGCCTGGGTCCACACCAGGAACCCGGCCGCGCGCCGCACGTGGCCGGCAGGCCGTCCCCAGGCGTCGGTGAGCCCGGCCGTCACGGCGTGCCCGAGCAGCCGGTGCCAGCTGGGGTGGAATTCGACCTCGTCGATCCGGTTGCCGTACCTGTCGTGGGTGCGCAGTTTCGGCGGGTTCTCGTTGGCCTGGGCACCCCACTGCTGGGCCTGGGCCGATCCCGCGCTGTGTCCCAGCTCCGTGAGTTCCTCTCGTACGCCGTCGAGGAGTTCCGGCGCTGTGTGCCGCTCGACGGCCTCGCTGAGGGCCCGGTCGGCGGTGAA
Organism: Streptomyces sp. NBC_01431; assembly: GCF_036231355.1. Taxonomy (NCBI): domain Bacteria; kingdom Bacillati; phylum Actinomycetota; class Actinomycetes; order Kitasatosporales; family Streptomycetaceae; genus Streptomyces; species Streptomyces sp. NBC_01431. Next base: position 1,956,063 of record NZ_CP109496.1, on the reverse strand, counting down.
GACGTCGTACCCCACCAGGGGCGAAGCCTGGTTGGTCACTGTGTGGGTGGTGGCTGCCATGCCGATACGGTAAGGACGTGCAGCCAGCAAATGAAACACCCGAGCGGACATCCGGCCGCCTTCATCGGGCCCGCGTCCTCTACCGCAACGTCTCCAAGCGGAAATTGGGCTGGCTGCTCCTGAAGGACACCATCAACTCGTGTGTCGAGTACCGCATCCTGGGCCTGGCCGCCGAGGCAGCGTTCTTCACGCTCCTCTCGCTGCCTCCACTGCTGCTCAGTGTGATCGCGCTGCTCGGTTACGTGGACGGCTGGACCAGCACCCACACCGTCGCCAGCATCGAGCAGAACATCCTCAACGCGGCGGGCACGGTCCTGTCCGACCGGGGCGTGCACGAGTTCGCCCAGCCGCTCCTGGAGGACGTCACCAAGGGCAAGCGCCCCGACATCGTCTCGATCGGCTTCGCCATCGCCCTGTGGTCGGGCTCGCGCGCGGTGAACGTCTTCATCGACACCATCACCGTGATGTACGGACTCGACGGGCACCGCGGCATCGTCAAGACCCGGATGCTCTCGCTGCTCCTGTACATCGTGGCGCTGCTGATCGGCGCGGTCGTTTTGCCGCTCGCGGTGGTCGGCCCGGACCGCGTGGTGGAGCTGGTCCCGTGGGGCACGGACGTGATCAGCTTCCTGTACTGGCCCACCATGATCCTGCTGTCCATCGCCTTCCTGACCACGCTGTTCCATGTCTCGGTGCCGGTCCGCTCGCCGTGGATCGAGGACGTGCCGGGCGCCCTGGTGGCGCTCGCGATGTGGGTGCTCGGTTCCTTCCTGCTGCGGATCTACCTGACCAGCACCGTCGAGGGCCCCACCATCTACGGCTCGCTCGCCGCCCCCATCGCGGTGCTCCTGTGGATCGGCATCTCCGCGTTCGCGGTGCTGGTCGGCGCGGCCGTCAACGCCGCCATCGACCGGGTCTGGCCGTCCGTCGCCACGGCCGCCGCCCGCGCCGCCAGCGACCGGGTGCGCACCGCCCAGGCGGCGCAGCTCGTCGCCCGCGCCCAGCCCGGCCAGCAGACGCTCTTCGACCCCGACGACGACCCCGACGACGACGCCGACGACGACCCCGACGACGCGAACGACCCCGGGATGCCGTCCGAGTTCCCCGAACGCTGGTCGAGGTTCCTGCCCCCGGACGACGTGAAGTCCCGGCTGCACACCCCGAAGAAGCCCGAGGAGAAGCCCCCGCGGGAACGCGACTGACCGGGCGGCACACCTCGCACTACCCTCGAAGGCATGTACCGAGAGCGGCCCTCCCAGGTGCCCGGCGCGGTGGTCTGGACCCGTGCCGAGTCCGGTACCGGCGCGGTGCGGCCCGTCCTGCCGGACGGCTGCATGGACCTGCTCTGGTCCGGGGGACGGCTCCTGGTGGCCGGCCCCGACACCCACGCGTACGCGCCCGGCTCCGGCACGCGCTGGGCCGGGGTCCGTTTCGCGCCCGGCGACGGCCCCGCCGTCCTCGGCGTCCCGGCGCACGAACTGCGCGACGAGCGAGTGCCGCTCGACCTGATCTGGCCCGGCGCCGAGGTGCGCGGGCTCGCCGAACGCATCGGCGAGGCCGCCGATCCGGCCGCCGCCCTCGAAGCCGTGGCCCTGGCCAGAACCCCGGCCCCGGACCCGTTGATGCGGGCGGTGGCCGAGCGCCTCGCCGCCGGATGGAGCGTCACCGCGACGGCCGCCGAGGCCGGTCTCGGCGCCCGCCGACTGCACCGGCGTTCCCTCGACGCCTTCGGCTACGGGCCCAAGACGCTGGCCCGCGTCCTGCGGCTCCAGCGCGCCCTCGCTCTGGTACGGCGGGGCATGCCGTACGCCGAGGCCGCCGTCACCGCGGGCTGTAGCGACCAGGCGCATCTCGCCCGGGAGATGCGCTCGCTCGCCCAGATGACGCTGACCGATTACGTGAGCGCCGCGAACAGCGACACGGCCATGCCGTCCGGGTCGTGGACAGTGGCGTAGCGCTGGCCCCAGAACGCGTCCCACGGTTTGAGGTGGCCCCGATATCCGGCCCCCACCAGCTCCTCGTACACCGTGTCGACCTCGGCGGGCGAGGCGCACTCGAAGGCCAGTTCCGTACGGGTGCCGCCGGTGGGCCGCGTCCAGGTGGGGTCGAAGGAGCGGATGGTGTCCTCGGTGTCCCACAGGACCCTGGTGCCGCCGGGGAGCGTGCACTCCACATGCGGCTGGGTGTCCGCGTCGGCGGGGAATTCCAGGCCGAGACGGCGGTAGAAGGCCAGAGATGCCGCCATGTCGGCCACTACCAGGCCGAAGGCGTCGAGTCGTGGAGTCATGGCCCCACCGTAGGCAGCGCATCGCGCGCGGGTCTTGTACGAAACGGACACGCTCTTACGAGGCGGGCGCCGTACCGCTCGGCGTCGTACAGCGGCCCGAACGCCGAGGCGATCTCGATCTCGCAGCCATTGCACGATCCGGCGTCCACGCAGCGGACCTGTGCTGATCCGGCGAGTGCGGGGAAGGCGTCGGGAGTCGGGCGGGGCGGCGCGTCCTTGGCCACCCGTCCGGTACCGCGGATCTTGCGCAGCAGACTCACGCACGGCGCAACCGGACGCGGCGGGATTCCGGTTACGTGAAGAAGGCGGGTTTTGACGAGGTTTGGCCGCCCGCGGGGGAGCGGTTGGCCGGGCGGTGGGACGGAGCGGAGCCCGGACCGGCCGGACCGGGCTCCGCTACGCTATTTGCATGGGAGCGCAAATGGAGAGCTGGGACGCGGAACGGGCCGACCGGGCGGTCACCGTCCTGAAGGCGGTGGCGGACCCCTCGCGATACCGGCTGCTGTGGGCGCTGAGCGGCGCCGAACTGCCGGTGAGCGCGCTCGCGGAGCTCATCGGCGCGCATGTCGCCGCGACCTCCCAGCACCTGTCCAAACTCCGTTCGGCCGGGCTCGTCACCTCCCGGCGGGAGGGCACCCGGATCTACTACCGGGCGGCGGGGCCGGGCGTGCGGGGCCTGTTGGAGGAGGCGTCGGTAGTGGCACTGGGCGTGTCGCCGCAGGACGCCGCCAGTGCCCCTGCCACCGCTGAGGCCCCGGCCCGCGCGACCCGCAGGGCGAGGGTCCCGCGCCCCGTCACCGAATAGCACCGGCCCGCGAACCCCCGGCGGGCGGGGCGCCTTCACGCCGCCGCCCCATCGTCCAGGCGGTACTCCCGCCGCTCCGCGTCATACCCGTACAGCTCCCCGTAGCGCCCCCAGTCCGTGGCCGTCTCCAGTTGCCGGGTGACCTGCTCGCTCGTGTAGTGGTGGGCCAGTACGTCGCGGAAGAAGCCCGCTCGCAGGGTGCCGTCGGGGCTCTGGCGCAGGCTGGTGGTGATCAGGCGGACGAGGGGGACGTCCAAGCCCGCCTCGGCGAAGATCCGCTTGGAGCGCTGGACGTCGGCGCCGGCGAACGTGCTGCCCCGGTCGGTCAGGACCAGGTCGCCGCCGCTGACGGCCGCGAAGCCGAGCAGTTCGAGCGCGTCCACCAGCGGCAGTACGTCGTCGATCTCCAGGCCGAGGTCGTCGGCGAGGTCCGCCAGGTCGCAGTCCCCGCCCCGGTGGGCGACCATCTCCGCCAGGCCCGACAGGCCGTCGACCCCGGCGCCGGGCAGCGGGGTGTTCGCGGGGGTGCGGCGGTCCGGTTCAACGCCCTCGGCGCGGCCCGCGACCGGGACCTCGCCTGCTCGAACGGAGTTGAGGACCGGGGGGAGCGTCTCCTTCGTACGGCCCGTCATCGTGCGGTACACCCGGTCGATGAGCTCCGCGAAGTCGGGTGAGTCGCGGTCGCGCGGCCGCTCCAGAGCGACCTCGAACGTCTCGCGGATCGTGCCGTAGGGCCGCGAGCCGAGCACCACGATCCGGTCCGCCATCAGGACGGCCTCCTCGATGTTGTGGGTCACCAGGACGATCGCCCGGGTCGGGAACTGACCCGACTCCCACAGCTCCATCAGCTCGCCGCGCAGGTTCTCCGCGGTCAGCACGTCGAGCGCCGAGAACGGTTCGTCCATCATCAGCACGTCCGGTTCGACGACCAGCGCCCGCGCGAACCCGACGCGCTGGCGCATGCCGCCCGACAGCTCCTTGGGGTACGCCGACTCGAAGCCGTCCAGGCCGATCAGGTCGATGGCCTGACCCGCCGCCCCGGCCCGCTCGTCGGCCGGTATGCCCCGTGCCTCCAGGCCCAGTTCGACGTTCTGCTGGACGGTGAGCCAGGGCAGCAGCGCGAAGGTCTGGAACACCATCGCGGTTCCGGGATTGGCGCCGGTCAGCGGGGCGCCCCGGTAGGACACCGTGCCGGAGCTCGGCGGCACGAGGCCGGCCAGGCAGCGCAGCAGCGTCGACTTGCCGGAGCCGGACTTGCCGAGCAGCGCCACGACTTCGCCGGCGCGCACCTGGAGGTCGATGCCGCCGAGGACGGGCAGCTCGCCGTCGGCGCCCGCGTACGCCTTGGTCAGGCCGACCGTTTCGAGCAGGAGCTCGCCGTCGGCGGGGCGGGGCGCGTTCTCGACGAGGGCGCGCCGTGCGTTGCGCAGGGTGCGGAAGGTGTTCAGAACCATGAGGGGCTCCAGAGGAGTTCAGGGATGTCAGAGGGCGAAGCGGGTGTCGGCGAGCCGGTACAGGCGGCGCCACACAAGGCGGTTGAGGCCGACGACGTACAGGCTCATCACCGCCACGCCCGCGATCAGGTGCGGGAAGTCGCCGGAGGCGGTCGCCCTGGCGATGTAGGCGCCGAGGCCGGTGGCGGTCAGCGTGGTGCCGCCGAAGGTGACGACTTCCGCGACGATCGAGGCGTTCCAGGCGCCGCCGGACGCGGTGATGCCGCCGGTGACGTACGAGGGGAAGATGCCGGGCAGGATCAGCCGCTTCCAGCGCTGCCAGCCGCGTACGCCCAGGTCGTTCATTGCTTCGCGCAGGTCGCTGGGGATCGACATGGCACCCGCGATGGTGTTGAAGAGGATGTACCACTGGGCGCCCAGCGCCATCAGCAGGATGCCGCCGATGTCGATGGACAGACCCGTCTTGAGGAAGAACCAGACGGCCAGCGGGAAGAGGAAGTTGGCGGGGAAGCTCGCGAGTACCTGCACGACCGGCTGCGCGATCCGGGTCAGCCGCGGTGAGAAGCCGATCTTCACGCCGATCGGCACCCAGATCACGGTGGCCGCGGCCACCAGGACCACGACCCGGGCCAGCGTCGCGAGGCCGAGGAGGAGGGGTTCGCCGAAGACGCCGAGGCCGGTCTCGTCGTGGAGATAGCGGCCGAGGTCGAACAGACCCCACAGGATCAGGGCTCCCGCCACCACGGTGAAGGTGATGTCGCCGGTGCGCCGGCGGCCCGGGTCGACGCTCAGCGGCCGGTCGTCGGTGCCGAAGACGCGGCCCGCGCGGCCCAGCGCCCGCCCCACCGGGCGGAACGCCTTGCCGAGCAGTTGCGGCCAGGTGGAGCGGCGCAGGAAGTCGAGGACCACCGAGCGCTGGGTCTCGCTCGCCTCGGACTGCTCGTTCTTGAACTTCTCGGCCCAGGCGGTCAGCGGCCGCCAGAAGAGGAAGTTCACGCCGATGACCATGACGGCCATGGTGAGGATGGCCCAGCCGACCTTGCCGAGGTCGCCGTCGGCGATGGCGGCGCCCGCGTACGAGCCGACGCCGGGCAGCGCGTAGTCCTTGTTCTTGACGCTGATCGCCTCGGAGGCGACGAGGAAGAACCAGCCGCCGCCGAAGCTCAGCATGCCGTTCCAGACCAGGCTGATCATGCCGGACGGCAGCTCGACCTTCCAGAACCGCATCCACCGGCTGAACCTGAACGACCGTGACAGCTCGTCGAGTTCGCGCGGCAGGGAGGTGAGCGAATGGTAGAAGCCGAACGTCATGTTCCACGCCTGCGAGGTGAAGATCGCGAAGATCGAGGCGCATTCGAGGCCCAGCATGGAGCCGGGGAACAGGGCGATGAACCCGGTCACGGCGACCGTGAGGAAGCCGAGCACCGGCACCGACTGGAGGATGTCGAGCGCCGGGATCAGGATGCGTTCCAGGCGCCGGCTCTTGGCGGCGGCCAATGCGTAGCCGAAGGTGAAGACGATCGATGCGGCCAGCGCGATGAACATGCGGAGCAGCGAGCGCGCGGCGTCGTACGGCAGTTGGGCGGGATCGGTGTCGACCTTGAGGGACTGGTCGGTGGAGAAGCGGACCGTGGTCCCGTGGCCGACCTGGAGCATGACGTAGAAGAGGACGAGCACGGCCGCGGCGACCACCGCGTCGACCCAGCTGAGCCGGGCCAGGCGGCCCTTCCCCGAGCTCTCGACCCTGCTCAAGCAGGGGAGACCCCATTTCCGGGAAGGGACCCGCGACGCGGGACGGCTCGTGCGAAGCGACATCACAAGAAACCTCCAACCACGCCGGGGGCCCGGCGGACCGCGGGGCGCGAGGGCGCACCCGGGCGCGGCGGAGCCCGACGTGGTGAGAAAGAAAAAGGGGGATGCAGGGCCGGGGGCCCCGGGGATCCGGTCGCACCGCGGCAGCAGCGCCGCACCGCCCCGCGTTCGGGGCGGGGGGTGTCAGAGGCTGCCGGCGGGGCAGCGCGGACTGGGAGGATCGGCGTCCATGACTGCCCCCTTTCGGTGATGCGGTTTCCTGCGACTCGTGCAGTCTGCCGTTTATTGCGCTAATACGCAAATAAGGGTGGGCGGCCGTCCGCCCTCGCGCCGGGCACGCCGGGCGGGCCGGAGGACGAACGGAAGCCTCGCGGCGGCCAGTTCGGGAACCACGCGAACGGGCAGCGCGAAAAAATGAATGGCGCGCCCGCGGGCGGGAGTTCTATGGTGGGCGTCGTCCACCGGCCGCGTGTGCCGCCGGTGTCGAACCGTGAACCCACCAGGGGGGTGTGACCGATGACTGTCACTGCGATGGGCGCTGCCCGCATCCAGAAGTTCATCAATCGCATCCCCGTGGTCTCCGGCTGACCGACCTCTTCCTCCACGCCTGTGCGCGTGGCGCCGGGGCCACCCTTGTGAAGGGTTCCCCTTGTCTTCCTCGTTCCTCCCCGCGTTCAACACCTCCACCTCGTCGCGCCCGCTCGCCGCATACGGCTGGGACGACGGCTGGGCCGCGGAGTTCACCCCCTACGCCGAACAAGGCCTGGTGCCCGGCCGGGTCGTCCGGGTCGACCGCGGTCAGTGCGACGTGGTGACCGCCGACGGCACGCTGCGCGCCGACACCGCCTTCGTCACCCCGCACGACCCGATGCGCGTCATCTGCACCGGCGACTGGGCCGCCGTCGAACCGGCCGGCGACCCCCGTTTCGTACGGGCGTACCTGCCGCGCAGGACCGCGTTCGTGCGCAGCACCTCCTCCAAGCGGTCCGAGGGGCAGATCCTCGCGGCCAACGTCGACCACGCGATCATCGCGGTGTCGCTCGCGGTCGAGCTGGACCTCGGACGCGTCGAACGCTTCCTGGCCCTGGCCTGGGAGTCGGGCGCCCAGCCGCTGGTCGTCCTCACCAAGGCGGACCTGGTCCCCGACCCCGTCGGCCTCTCCTACCTCGTCCAGGACGTGGAGACCACCGCGCCCGGGGTGCGGGTGCTACCGCTCAGCTCGGCGACAGGCGAGGGCGTCGACGTTCTCGGCGCGCTCGTCGCGGGCGGTACGAGTGTGCTGCTCGGACAGTCCGGCGCGGGCAAGTCCACGCTCGCCAACGCGCTGCTCGGGGAGGACGTGATGGCGGTCCAGGCGTCCCGCGAAGTCGACGGCAAGGGCCGCCACACCACGACCACCCGCAACCTCCTGGTGCTGCCCGGTGGTGGCGTCCTCATCGACACGCCCGGCCTGCGCGGGGTGGGCCTCTACGACGCGGAGACCGGCGTCGGCCAGGTCTTCGCCGAGATCGAGGAACTGGCCGCCGACTGCCGCTTCCACGACTGCGGGCACGAGGCGGAGCCGGGATGCGCGGTGCTCATCGCGATCGAGGACGGCTCGCTCGCGCAGCGCCGCCTCGACAGCTACCGCAAGCTGACGCGCGAGAACCAGCGCATCGTGGCGAAGACGGACGCGCGGGTTCGGGCGGAGATTCGACGAGACTGGAAAGCGAAGGGGGCCGAGGGCCGTGCGAACGCAGCACTGAAGCGCGGCCACCTACGCTGACCGGCCCGCGCGCCGAATCCCGCCCGTACTCGGCGCCGCCGGGGGCGGGGGAAGCTGCGTGACCGGCCACGCAGTGATGCTCGGTCTGCGGTCCGGGGTTCGGGGGTGCGGGGAACTGCGCGAGCGGCCCCGCACGGTCCGGTGCCGAACGCCGGGGTTGAGGCGCGTGCAGTGATGCGCGGCCTGGGGTCGGAGGCGGGGTTCGGGGGTGCGGGGAACTGCGCGAGCGGCCCCGCACGGTCCGGTGCCGAACGCCGGCATCGAGCGGAGGCCGGGGGCAGCCCCGGGCACCCCCGGGGCGGGCCTCGGGGGAGGACCTCCCCGTCCGAAACCCGCCAGCCACCCCGCACGGGGCACCGCACACTGGAGGGGTGATGGACGAGGACACGCGGTACGAGGCCGTCAGCAGCAGGGACGCCCGATTCGACGGGGAGTTCTTCTTCGCCGTGGCGACGACCGGCATCTACTGTCGGCCCAGCTGCCCCGCCGTCACCCCGCGGCGCAAGAACGTCCGCTTCTTCCCCAGCGCGGCCGCCGCGCAGGGCCACGGCTTCCGGGCCTGCCGGCGCTGCCGACCGGACGCCGTGCCCGGCTCCGCCGAGTGGAACGCGCGGGCCGACGTCGTGGGCCGGGCCATGCGCATGATCGGCGACGGCGTGGTGGACCGGGAGGGCGTACCGGGCCTCGCGACCCGGCTCGGCTACAGCACCCGCCAGGTGCAGCGCCAGCTGACCGCCGAGGTGGGCGCGGGCCCGGTCGCCCTGGCCAGGGCCCAGCGCGCCCACACGGCCCGGGTGCTGCTCCAGACCACCGGGCTCCCGGTCACCGAGATCGCGTTCGCCGCCGGCTTCGCGAGCGTGCGGCAGTTCAACGACACCATCCGGCAGATCTACGCCCGCACTCCCAGCGCCCTGCGCGAGGAGACGGGCACCCGGGCCACGAAGCCCGCCGTCGCGGCGGCGGCCGGGATTCCGCTCCGGCTCGCTCACCGGGGCGCGTACGCGACGAAGGAGACGTTCGACCTGCTGGCGGCCGAGGCGGTGGAACACGTCGAGGAGGTCGTCGGCGCGTCGGGCGCCCGCACCTACCGCCGCACCCTGCGGCTGCCCCACGGCACTGGCATCGCGGCCGTGGACGAGGCGGGCCCCGCGCCCGCCGCGGCCAGCCAGGGCTGGCTGGACGCCCGGATCCACCTCACCGACCTGCGCGACCTCACCACCGCCGTGCAGCGCCTTCGCCGCCTGTTCGACCTGGACGCCGACCCGTACGCCGTCGACGAGCGGCTCGGCGCCGACCCGCGCCTTGCCCCGCTGGTCGCGGGGACCCCGGGGCTGCGCTCGCCGGGCGCCGCGGATCCCGACGAGTGCGCGGTGCGGGCGCTGATCGGGCGGGTCCGCGCCGCCGCGCTGATCGAGGCGTACGGGAAACGTCTGGACGTGCCGTGCGGCACGCTCACCCACCTCTTCCCCGAGCCCGCGCTGCTCGCCGACCACCCCGATCCCGCGCTGGCCGCGCTCGCGACCGCCCTCGCCGACGGCGCGCTGCGCCTGGATGCCGGAGCCGACCGGGAGGAAGCCGCACGGGTGCTCCGTACGCTGCCTGGCATGACCGAGGACACCGTCGCGCTGATCCGCAGGCGAGCACTCGGTGACCCGGACGTGGGCTCGGGCGAGCCGGGTGAGGACGCCTGGCGGCCGTGGCGCTCGTACGCCCACCGCCAGCTGCACCGAAGGTCCTAGGAGCGGTCCGACCAGGCGGCGGGCGAGGTCCGGACGCCGAGGACCTGGCGCGCGGTGGGCCGCGTCCTCGCGGCGGCTTGCCCGGTGGCCCCGTGAGGCTCTGTCCGACGGGCGGGGCCGGGCCGGTTCTGGGAGCGTCGGAGGCATGATCCGTCTCGCGCGCCTCCCCCTGGACCGCTGGTCGGCGCTTGTGCCCCTGCTGGCCGTGGTGCTGCTCGCGCTGACCTGGGGGCGTTCGCTGCCCGCCGTACTCGTCGCGCTCGTCGCCTGCTTCCTGGCCGGTTCGGTGCTCGCCGCGGTGCACCACGCGGAGGTGGTCGCGCACCGGGTGGGCGAGCCGTTCGGCTCGCTCGTGCTCGCGGTAGCGGTGACGGTCATCGAGGTCGCGCTGATCGTCACCCTGATGTCGGGCGGCGGCGTCAAGAGCGCCACCCTCGCCCGCGACACCGTCTTCGCCGCCGTGATGATCACCTGCAACGGCATCGTCGGGCTGTGCCTACTGATCGGCGCCCTGCGCCGCAGGCTCGCCGTGTTCAACGCCGAGGGCACCGTCACCGCCTTCGCTACGGTCACCACGCTCGCCGGCCTCAGCCTCGCCCTGCCGACCTTCACGACCAGCAAGCCAGGCCCCGAGTTCTCGCCGGCGCAGCTGATCTTCGCCGCGATCGCCTCGGTGTTCCTGTACGGGCTCTTCGTCGCCACCCAGACCGTGCGCCACCGCGACTACTTCCTGCCGGTCACCCAGCTGGGCGAGGTGATGCGGGACGACAAGCACGCCAACCCGCCCTCCGCGCGCACCGCCTGGACCGGCGTCGCCCTGCTCGGCGTCGCGCTCGTCGCCGTGGTGGGCCTCGCCAAAGGCGTCTCGCCGACCATCGAGAGCGGGGTCGTCGCGGCCGGGCTGCCCGTCTCCGTGGTGGGCGTCGTGATCGCTCTGCTCGTGCTGCTGCCCGAGACCATCGCCGCGGTACGGGCCGCCCGCCGAGACCGTGTACAGACCAGCCTGAACCTCGCACTCGGCTCGGCCATGGCCAGCATCGGCCTGACCATCCCCGTGGTCTCCCTCGCGTCCGTCTGGCTTTCGGGGCCACTGGTGCTCGGCCTCGGCGCGAGCCACATGGTGCTGCTCGCGCTGACCGTCGCGGTCGGCATCCTCACCGTCGTGCCGGGCCGCGCCACCCTGATGCAGGGCGGTGTGCACCTCTCGCTGTTCGCCGCGTACATCGTGCTCGCGGTCAGCCCGTAGCGGCCCGCCCCCGGCATACGTTCCCGGCCGAGTAGGCGGCGCTTTCAAGTCAGCCGCGTTACAGCCGTGTTGACGGACCGCCCCGCGCGTCACACGATCCAAAGGTAGGTGCTCGATACATCTGATTCGGTCGGCGGCACGTCCCCCCTCCGGCCGGAGGCGAAAGCAGGAGGAACCATGTGTGGCATCACCGGCTGGATCTCCTTCGACCGTGACCTGCGCGCCGAGCGGGACACCTTGGACGCGATGACCGAGACGATGGATTGCCGGGGCCCCGACGACCGGGGCGTCTGGGCCGTCGGACCGGCCGCTCTCGGCCACCGCAGGCTCGCGATCATCGACCTTCCCGGCGGCCGCCAGCCCATGACCGTCGAGGCCGGCGGCAAGACCGTCGCCCTCGTCTACTCGGGCGAGGCCTACAACTTCACCGAGCTCCGGGCCGAACTGGCCGCCCGGGGCCACCGGTTCACCACCGACTCCGACACCGAGGTCGTCCTGCACGGCTACCTCGAATGGGGCGAGTCCGTCGCCGAGCGCCTCAACGGCATGTACGCCTTCGCGATATGGGACGAGCGCGTCCAGCGCCTGGTCATGATCCGCGACCGCATGGGCATCAAGCCCTTCTACTACTACGAGACCGCCGACGGCGTGCTCTTCGGCTCCGAGCCCAAGGCGATCCTCGCCAACCCGCTGGCCCGCCGCTCCGTCTCGCTCGACGGCCTGCGCGAGCTGTTCACCCTGGTCAAGACGCCCGGCCACGCCGTGTGGGACGGAATGAAGGAGGTCGAGCCCGGCACCGTCGTCACCCTTGACCGGGGCGGCCTGCGCACCCACACCTACTGGACCCTGGAAACCCGCCCCCACCCCGACGACCGCGAAACCAGCATCGCCCACGTCCGCGAACTGCTCGACGACATCGTCCGGCGCCAGCTCGTCGCCGACGTGCCGCGCTGCATGCTGCTCTCCGGCGGCCTCGACTCCTCGGCGCTGACCGCGCTCGCCGCCCGCCAGCTCGGCGAGGTGGGCGAGCAAGTACGCAGCTTCGCCGTGGACTTCGTCGGTCAGACCGAGAACTTCGTCGCCGACGAGCTGCGCGCCACCCCCGACACCCCCTACGTCCACGACGTGGCCCGCGGCTCGGGCACCGTCCACCAGGACATCGTCCTGGACGCCCAGTCGCTCGCCGACCCCGAGGTGCGGGCCAAGGTCATCCGGGCCCGCGACACCCCCATGGGCTTCGGCGACATGGACGCCTCGCTCTACCTGCTGTTCAAGGCGATCCGCGAACACTCCACGGTCGCCCTGTCCGGCGAGTCCGCGGACGAGGTGTTCGGCGGCTACAAGCAGTTCTTCGACGAGGAGGCCCGGAGCGCCGACACCTTCCCCTGGCTCGTCAAGTTCGCCGAGCAGTTCGGCGACGACTCCGGCCTGCTGCGCCCCGACCTCGCGGCCGCGCTGAACGTTCCCGCCTACATCAAGGACTCGTACGACACCGCGGTCGCCGCGATCCAACGCCTCGACGGCGAGAGCGACTTCGAGTACCGGATGCGCAGGATCAGCCACCTCCACCTCACCCGCTTCGTCCGCGTCCTGCTCGACCGCAAGGACCGCGCGAGCATGGCCGTCGGGCTCGAAGTGCGGGTACCGTTCTGCGACCACCGGCTCGTCGAGTACGTGTACAACGCGCCCTGGTCGGTGAAGTCCTTCGACGGCCGTGAGAAGAGCCTGCTGCGCGAGGCGGCCAAGGACGTCATCCCGCAGTCCGTGTACGACCGGGTGAAGAGCCCCTACCCGTCCACCCAGGACCCGAAGTACGCCGTCGCCCTCCAGGGCCACGCCAAGGACCTGCTGGCCCGGCCCTCCCACCCGGTCTTCGACCTCATCGACCGCGACGGCCTGCGCCGGGCCGCCGAGGTGAGCGCCCCGCAGATCCACCAGGCCTCGCGGCGCGGTCTGGAGCGCGCGCTGGACCTGGCGATCTGGCTGGACCTGTACAAGCCGGAGGTGAAACTGGCGTAGGGGCTACTCAAGACCCCAGCTGTGGATCTTGCGCGGGTGGACGCGGATCAGCTCCTCGCTGAAGTGCGGGCCCAACTCGTGGGGCCCGGTGAGGAGTTCGGCCTCGCCGCGGATTTCGACACCCCGCACCTTCCACGGCTGCACGCTCACCACGTCGTCGACCACCAGGGCGGCCCTCGGGTTGCCCTGGAGGTTGCGCCACTTCTTCGTGGTGCCGAGCGCGTGGCCGCCGATGAGGATCGTCCCGTCGTCCTGCGGGAAGAACCCGACGGGGTTGGCCTGCGGCTGGCCCTTGGCGTCAACGGTGGCCAGCCGGCCGAGCCGCTGGCTCTTGAGGTACGCGCGCTCGGCCTCGCTGAATTCGGTCATGGGGCCACCCTCACACGCCCGCCACCGCACCGTCATCGGGAAATTGACCGAGGACTTCGGTCGGCGGGCAGCGGAGTTCAGCCCCAGATCATCGCGCCCGCCCACGCCCCCACCACCAGGAGGCAGGCGAAGAGCTCGGCCATCACCGAGTAGCCGCCCGCCCGCAGCACCGTACGGGCCGAGGCCCAGCCGTCGCCGTGGCTGCCGAGACGGAGCCGTTCCGCGCCGTAGAGGCCACCGACGAACCCCACGATGCCGCCCACCACCGGCAGCAGGAAGAACCCGGCGACCGCGGCGATTCCCGCGGTCAGCACCGACCTTCTGGCCACCCCGGCCTCCTTGAAGCGGCGCGGCGGCAGCAGCGCCTTGAGGGCCTGGCTCAGCAGGAGCACGCCGGTGGCGCCGGCCAGGACGCCCCAGGCCAGGCCCGTGGTGTCGGCCAGGGCCCACCACGCGACGGCGGCCCACACGATCGCCGGGCCGGGGACGCCGGGGACCAGCACCCCGCCCAGGCCCATCAGCATCACCGCGGCGACCCCGAGCAGCTGCCACACGCCCATCTGTCAAGGGTGCGGTAAACGGCTCGTTTCCGCAGTTCCGGGCGGTTACCGGCCCGGTCGGCGGGCCACCCAGCCGCGCTCGTAGGCGTGCCAGCCGAGCTGGAGCCGGGTCGTCACGCCGGTCAGCCCCATCAGGCCCTTGACCCGGCGCTGCACGGTCCGCAGCCCCAGTTCCAGCTGTTTGGCGACGCTGGCGTCCGTCATCCCGGCGAGCAGCAGCGACAGGATCTCCAGGTCGGTCCCGTCCGGCCCCAGTCCCTCCTCGACGATGCCCCGGCCCCCGCCGCCGAGCCGCAGCGGCAGCGCGTCCTTCCACACCGTCTCGAACAGGGCCATCAGGGATTCGAGCAGCCCGCTCGCGTGCACCACCAGCGCCGCCGGTTCGGTGTCCGGCCCGGTCAGCGGCACCATCGCGAGGCTGCGGTCCGCGATGACGAGCTCGGTCGGCACCCGCTCCACCGTCCGCACCCGCTCGTCCCGGCGCAGCGCGGCGGACAGCTCGGCGATTCCGGCTGGCAGCGAGAGCACCTCGCGCTCGATCACCATCCGGTGGCTCACCCCGCGGATCGAGGCCCGCTCCTCGGCCTCGTCGTCCATGCCGGTCACCGCCCCGGGCCCGCCGGTGACCAGGGCGCACACCTCATCGGTGGCGCTCAGGCGCAACTGGTGGAAGCGCTGCGCGACCGCGCTCGCGCCGGTCACCACCTCGACCAGGTCGTGCACGGCCGGCTCGGCGGCCTCGGCCCGGTACTCCTCGGCGAGCAGGGCCGCCGCCAGCTCCGCCTGCTCCAGCTCGTGGCGCTGCTGGGTGAGCAGCGCGCCCAGCGCCACCCGGGGCGGGGCCGCCACCCAGCGCCCGCCGCGTGCCGAGGACCGGGCGGCCAGGCCCTGCCGCTCCAGGCCGCGCAGCGCGCGCTCGGTCTCGCTCTCGGGCAGCGAGAGCCGGTGCGCGAGGTCCGCCACGTCGGCCGCGCCCACCGCGACCAGGGCGCGGTACGCCGACTCCCGCGTCTCGTCGAGACCTATCGCTCTCAGCACCCCGAACCGCCCCCCTCAACCATCCGGTGGCGAGAAACCGCCCCGGCGCAAACCGCCTCCCGACATCATCGTCGTATCTCCCGTCGCTCTGCCAACGCCGAGCCACCGCAGCACCAACAGCCTCAGGGAACAGCCGGGTTTCCTTCCCCTGGGGGCCGGGTCGCCCGGCGGACTTCCGGATGCCCTTGCCACCTGTGCGCGTTGACCAGATTTTCCCGATGCCCCGTTTTCGTACGCCCCGGGAGGTGGACAATAAGGGCATGAGCCAGCAGGGGGAGAGGCCGCCTTCGGGCGACGACTGGTGGAGCCGGCTGTACGACGAGTCGGCACCGGACGCCGGTCCCGGCGGTTCGGGCGAAAGCCTCGACGACCGCTTCAACTCGGCGTCGCACACGGTGAGTTCGAACGTTCCGGAGAGCGGGCCGCCACCTGATGCCCCACCCGAACCACGTGCCCCCAGGGCCTGGTGGGAATCCGTGCCGGACGCTCCACCCCCGCCCACCGCCCCAGCGCTTTTGGAGGGCTGGACCGAGGAGCGGGAAACCCCCCACGCGGTGGGCGAACGTTCCGCCGGGCGATCGGGGTCTTCGCCGGTGGAGGCGGGCCGAGACCTCGGGGGAGGGCGGGCACCACGAACCCCGTCGGCCACGGGTCCGGTCACCGCTCCGCCTGCCCCCGCGGAACCGGAAACCGCCCCCGACGAGACCTTCACCCCCCTCCCCGGGCCCCGCACGGGCCATGTGGGCGACGGCCCGCCCACCTACGACGCCGAACCCACCGCACTCCCCACCGCCCACCCCCACACCCTCGACGACCTCGTGGCCGACACCGTCCTGGACGGCGCCCGCTACGGCTCGTACGTGCTGCGGGCGGCCTCCTGTCGGGGCGACTCCGCCCGCTACCGCGGCGAACCGCGCCGCGACGCCCTGCTCACCGCCCGGTTCGGCACCGGCGACAACGCCCTTGTCCTGGTGGCCGTCGCCAGCGGCGCCCGAGCCACCCACGCCGCACACCTCGCCGCCGCCGACGCCTGCCGCTGGATCGGCGGCGCCATCGGCCGCAGCCACCACCGGCTCGCCGAGGACATCAGGGCGGCCCGCAGAGGCGACCTCAAGTCCGGCCTTCACCGCCTCACCGACCGCAGTTACGGCATGCTGCGGGCCCGCGCCGCCGAGCTCGGCGCCGAGCCCGAGGAGTACACCGCGGACCTGCGCTGCCTGCTGCTCTCCGCCGACCCCGGCTGCCGCACCCGGGTGTTCTTCGGCGTCGGGCACGGCGGACTCTTCCGGCTGCGCGACGGCGTCTGGCAGGACATCGAGCCCGCCGTGCCCGAGCCGGGAGCCGTGTCGGGGGAGCCCGTCGTCGGCTTCGGCTCGCCCCCCGCCCAGACCCCGCGGGGCGACCACCTGACCATGGACCTGGGTACCGTCGAGCCCGCACGCCCCTACATCGACCCGCCCCCGCCGCCGGGCGAACCGTTCCGCTTCCGGGCCTCGGTGGCGCGCCCCGGTGACACTCTCCTGCTGTGCAGCGGCGGCCTCGCAGAACCCCTGCTCGGCGAGCCCGCCCTCGCCAAGGAACTGGCGGAGCGCTGGGCCCGCCCCGAGCCGCCGGGCCTCGCCTCGTTCCTCGCCGACGTACAGCTCAGGGTGAAGGGGTACGCCGACGACCGTACGGCTGTCGCAGTCTGGGAGGCGTAACCGCGGGGGCCGTGGGTTGATGGCCCCATGGCCAAGCAGAACGTTGCAGAGCAGTTCGTCGACATCCTCACCCGCGCGGGCGTGAAGCGGCTGTACGGGGTCGTCGGCGACAGCCTGAATCCCGTCGTCGACGCCATCCGCCGCAACTCCGCCATCGACTGGATCCAGGTCAGGCACGAGGAGGTCGCCGCCTTCGCGGCCGGCGCGGAGGCCCAGCTCACCGGGAAGCTGGCGGCGTGCGCCGGGTCCTGCGGGCCGGGCAACCTCCACCTCATCAACGGCCTGTACGACGCCCACCGCTCGATGGCCCCCGTCCTCGCCCTCGCCTCCCACATCCCGTCCTCGGAGATCGGCCTCGGCTACTTCCAGGAGACCCACCCCGACCAGCTGTTCCGCGAGTGCTCCCACTACAGCGAGCTGATCTCCAGCCCCAAGCAGATGCCCCGCGTGCTCCAGACGGCGATCCAGCACGCGATCGGCCGCGGCGGCGTCAGCGTCCTCACGCTGCCCGGCGACATCGCATCCGAAGCCGCCCCCGACAAGGCGATCGACCACGCCCTGGTCACCTCCCTGCCCTCGGTGCGCCCCGGCGACAGCGAGATCGACAAGCTCGCGGCCCTCATCGACCACGCGAAGCGGGTCACCCTGTTCTGCGGCAGCGGCACCGCCGGGGCGCACGCCGAGGTGATGGCGTTCGCCGAGCGGATCAAGTCGCCCGTCGGACACGCCCTGCGCGGCAAGGAATGGATTCAGTACGACAACAAGTTCGACGTCGGGATGAGCGGCCTTCTCGGGTACGGCGCCGCCTACGAGGCGACCCACGAGTGCGACCTGCTGATCCTGCTCGGCACCGACTTCCCCTACAACGCCTTCCTGCCCGACGACGTCAAGATCGTTCAGGTCGACGTGCGTCCCGAACACCTGGGCCGCCGCTCGAAGCTGGACCTCGCGGTGTGGGGCGACGTGAAGGAGACCCTGCGCTGTCTGACACCGCGCGTGCGGGCCAAGACCGACCGGCGGTTTTTGGACAAGATGCTGAAGAAGCACGCGGACGCGCTGGAGGGCGTCGTCAAGGCGTACACCCGCAAGGTGGACAAGCACGTCCCGATCCACCCCGAGTATGTCGCCTCCGTCCTGGACGAACTGGCCGACGACGACGCGGTGTTCACCGTCGACACCGGCATGTGCAATGTCTGGGCGGCCCGCTACATCTCGCCCAACGGCAGGCGCCGGATCATTGGATCGTTCAGTCACGGCTCGATGGCCAACGCCCTGCCGCAGGCCATCGGGGCCCAGTTCATCGACCGTCGGCGCCAGGTGATCTCGATGTCCGGCGACGGCGGGTTCTCCATGCTGATGGGCGACTTCCTCACCCTGGTGCAGTACGAGCTGCCCGTGAAGATCGTGCTGTTCAACAACTCCTCTTTGGGAATGGTGGAGTTGGAGATGCTGGTCGCGGGTCTGCCCTCGTACGGCACGACCAACCGCAAGACCGACTTCGCGGCGATCGCCCGCGCGGCGGGGGCCTACGGGGTGCGGGTGGAGAAGCCCAAGCAGCTCGCGGGCGCCCTCAAGGACGCCTTCAGGCACAAGGATCCGGCGCTCGTCGACATCGTCACCGACCCCAACGCGCTCTCGATCCCGCCGAAGATCAGCGCCGAGATGGTGTCGGGCTTCGCCCTGTCCGCCAGCAAGATGGTCCTGGACGGAGGGGTGGGCCGCATGCTCCAGATGGCCCGCTCCAACCTCCGCAACGTGCCCAGGCCATGAGAACCACGGTCCCGGCGCCGTCCGGGACGGTCGCGAAAGGCACACCACCCCTTCACCGGACCGCTCAGAACCATCCCGCGCGCCCCGTGCGTCCTCACCTTCACTCGGCGTCCCAACAGCGACTACGCTCAACCGGGTTACGCCGATGACCAGGCGAGAAGGGCCGGGGGAGCCACACCATCATGAGCGATACGAACGGGGACGGACGCGGCGAGAAGGACGATTACGTCGACGGGGGTATCAAGCCGCTCGCGGCCAGTGACCCCGCGCGCATCGGACCGTATCTGCTGCTGGGGCGGCTCGGCGCCGGCGGTATGGGGCGGGTGTTCCTCGCGCGTTCGGACAGCGGCCGCACCGTCGCGGTGAAGGTCGTGCACGAGGAGCACGTGTCCGACGAGCAGTTCAGGGCGCGGTTCCGGCGGGAGATCGAGGCGGCGCGCAAGGTCGGCGAGCGGTACACGGCGCCGGTGCTCGACGCGGGCCCGGGTGACGAGCCGCCGTGGGTGGCCACGGGCTACGTTCCCGGACTCTCGCTCGAACAGATCGTGCGGCGGTACGGACCGCTGCCGGCCGAGTCCCTGCACGCCCTCGCCGAGGGCCTGTTGAAGGCGCTCAAGGACATTCACGGGGCGGGGATCGTGCACCGCGACCTGAAGCCCTCCAACGTGATGCTCACCGTGGACGGCACGAAGGTCATCGACTTCGGGATCGCTCGGGCCCTTGAGACGTCCGTCGAATCCTTGCTGACCAGTACGGGGATGGCCGTCGGCTCTCCCGGCTTCATGTCGCCGGAGCAGGTGCGCGGCCAGAGCGCCGGGGTCAAGAGCGACGTGTTCACGCTCGGGTGCGTGCTGACCTATGCGGCGACCGGGCAGCTGCCGTTCGGGCACGGGGCAAGCAACCAGCACGCCGTGATGTTCCAGATCGTGGAGGGCGAGCCCGATCTGGCGGGCGTAGAGGACGACTCGCTGCGCGCGCTCATCACCCGGTGTCTGACCAAGGACATCGACCAACGCCCCGGCGTCGAGGAGCTGTTGGCGGACCCGCAACGGACCCGACCGAGCACCTCGCGCGGCCCTTGGCTGCCCGCCCGCGTGGTGGCGCGCCTCGCCCAGCAGTCCGCGCGGCTGCTCGACGCCGAGGCGGCGCCCCTGCGGGAGGAGCCGGTGGACCGGGCGACCATCGGCCTGCGGCCGCAGGCCGGGCCCCCCGAAGGCGTCGTGATGGACGGCGTCGTCGCGACACGCGAACCCCACCCACGGCCCCACCGCCGGCGCAGGATCATCGTGCTGCCCGTCATCGCCGTGCTCACGGTCGGTGGCGGCACGTTCGCCGTGCTCCAGCCCTGGGCGAGTGACGGCGGCGGCGAAGCGCACGCCAAACCGCCGAGCAGCAGTGCCGGCGCCAGCGCGGGCGCCAGTGCCCCCGCCGCACCCGCCGTGAGCAACTCACCGAGCGCGGCGAGCAGTTCGCCGTCCCCGGGAGCCAGCGACAAGGGCAAGGGCGACACGGCGGGGCAGAACGGCCAGCCCAGCGGCGGGAGTTCGGCTTCCCCGGGCGGTGGCGCGGGGAGCTCGCCCGGTGGTGGCGGTTCCACCCGGGGCGCCGGTGGCGGCGTCGGCGGCGGCTCCGGCTCCTCGGGTCCGGCCGGATCGGCGGGAGCGTCCGGTGGTTCGGGCTCGTCCGGGTCCACCGGCTCGTCCGCGGGCTCCCCGCCGGCCGACATGAAGGGCTACAAGGTCATGTACAACAACTCCTGTGTCGGCGCGTGTTCCATGCCCCTCACGGTGAGCTGGTCGACCGTCTCCGGAGCGACCAGCTACGACGTCCACTACACCAACAAGGGCAGCAACTTCACGAAGAAGAACGTCGACACCGTCTATTCCACCGGCGGCACCAGCTACACGATCAACGGTCCCTTCTCCGGCGACGAGATCTGCGTCGCGGTGCGAGCGGCCAACAAGTACGGCCCCTCGGCCTGGGCCGAGACCTGGTGCGGCACCGTGCCCTACTGAGCATCGCCCTGCGGGCCGGTTCCCCTCCTCAGCCCCTGTGCAGCCTGAGCGTCACGATCTGGAACGGCCGCAGGGCCAGGGCGATTCCGTCCGCCGAGAGTGGGGCTTCGTCCAGCGGCCGTTCCAGCAGGTCGGTGACGTGCGCCCGCACACAGGGGAACCCGGGCCGCAGCGTCGCCCGGACCCGTCCGCCGGCCGATTCGTACAGCCGCACCACCACATCGCCCCCGCGATCCTCCGCGAGCTTCACCGCCTCGATCGTCACCGCCGGCGAATCCACCTCGACCAGCGGGGCGACCTCGGCCGCCGCGGCGAGCCGCAACGGCAGGTTCAGCGCGAGCCCCTGCGCGACCGCATCGCTCACCCGCGCCCCCGGCAGCAGCGCGTAGGTGAAGCGGTGCCGGTCGACATCGGTCGCCGGGTCAGGGCTGTGCGGCGCCCTGAGCAGCGTCAGCCGTACGGTGGTGCCGAGCCCGGCGGCGTGCGGCTCCCGGGTCACGTCGTGCCCGTACGTCGAGTCGTTGAGCACGGCCACCCCGTACGACGGCTCGGCCACCCGCAGCCAGCGGTGCGCGCAGATCTCGAACCGGGCCGCGTCCCAGCCGGTGTTGACGTGGGTGGCGCGGTGCACGTGCCCGAACTGGATCTCGGCCGTGGACCGTTCGGCGTGCACATCGAGCGGGAAGGCCGCTTTCAGCACCTTCTCGGACTCCCGCCAGTCGACGTCGGTCACGATGTCGACGCGCCCGCTGCCCGAGGCCAGCCGGATCTCCTGCACGATCCGCGAACTCCCGAAGCTCCGCACCACCCGCACGGCCGCGCGCAGCGGACCCCGCTCCACGAGGTCGACCGCGTCCGCGGCGGTGAGGTCGGTGTGCCGCCGCCGGTAGTGCCGGTCGATGTCCCAGGCGTCCCACTGGTTGGGGTGATCGGGATGCAACTGGAGGAGGTTGCCCCGGCTGCCGGGGGCGAGGACTTCCCGGTCGGCGACGAGATCACGCACCGAGGTGAGGAGCCCGTCCTCCCGGTCGACGGTGACCTCGACCATTCCGTTGGACAGGACGATCGTTGAGCTGATCTGACGGACCGTCACTTGCGTCGTCGGTGGAGTCGCGTCCGTCGTCCTCGTCGCCGAGAGCGGGCGGGCGCGGACGGCGAGCAGGGCTCGGCCCGCGGCCAGCGGTTGGCCTTCGGGGGCGTTCTCGGCCGCGGTCTCGACCACCTCGCGCCGCTCGTACGGTGAGGCGTTGAGGACCGCCGTGCGCCCTTCGCCGCCCAGCGCCGCGACCGCGCCCGCGATGATCGCTTCCAGCTCCTCGCACACCCGGGCGTACGTATCCCGGGCCTCGCGGTGGACCCAGGCGATGGACGAACCGGGCAGGATGTCGTGGAACTGATGCAGCAGCACCGTCTTCCACAACCGGTCGAGATTGTCGTAGGGGACGTTGTACCCGGGGGAGTGCAGCGCCGCGGCCGTCACCCACAACTCGGCCTCACGCAACAGGTGTTCACTGCGCCGGTTGCCCTGCTTGGTCTTCGCCTGGGTGGTGTAGGTCGCCCGGTGCAGCTCCAGATACAGCTCACCTGACCACACCGGGGCCTGCGACCCGTACTCGGCCTCGGCGGCCGCGAAGAACGCCGACGGCTTCTCGACAGTGACCCGCGGCGAGCCCTCCAGATCGCGCAGCCGGCGAGCCTTCTCCAGCATCTCCCTGGTCGGGCCGCCCCCGCCGTCGCCCCAGCCGAACGGGACGAGCGAGCGGGTGGCGAGGCCCTTCTCGCTGAAGTTCCGTTCCGCATGGGCGAGTTCGGCGCCGTGCAGCTGGGAGTTGTAGGTGTCCACGGGCGGGAAGTGCGTGAAGACGCGGGTGCCGTCGATGCCCTCCCACCAGAAGGTGTGGTGCGGCATCCGGTTCGTCTGGTTCCAGGAGAGCTTCTGGCTGAGGAACCACTTCACCCCGGCCAGCTTCGCGAGCTGCGGGAACGCCGCGGTGTAGCCGAAGGAGTCGGGCAGCCAGATCTCCTGCGTCTCCACACCGAACTCCGCGAGGAAGAACCGCTTGCCGTGCACGATCTGGCGGGCCAGCGCCTCGCCGCCCGGCATGTTGGCGTCCGACTCCACCCACATCGAGCCGACTGGAGCCCAATTCCCCTGCTCCACAGCCTTTTTGATGCGACGCCAGATGTGTGGCTGGTGGTCGCGCACCCAGGCGTACTGCTGGGCCTGGGAGCAGGCGAAGACCAGCTCGGGGTAGTCGGCGGCGAGCGCCGTCACATTGGCGAAGGTGCGGGAGGCCTTGCGGACCGTCTCGCGCAGCGGCCACAGCCACGCCGAGTCGATGTGGGCATGGCCCGTCGCCGAGACCCGGTGGGCACTGGGCACCGCCGGACGGGACAGCGCAGGGGCCAGCTCGGCGCGGGCGGCGGCCGCGGTGCCCGCCACATCGTGCAGGTCGAGGGCGTCCAGCATGCGTTCGAGGGCCCGCAGGATCTCGTGCCGCCGCGAGCGGTCGGCGGGCAGTTCGCGCATCAGCTCCGACAACACCTCCACGTCCAGCACCAGATGCCACACCTCGTGGTCGAGTACGGCGAGATCGGCAGTCGCGAATCGGTACATCGGCCGATGCCCGGCGGTCCGAACGTCCCCGAGCGGGGTCGGTTCGAAGTCGTGCAGCACCTCCGGATTGGCGGCCGCCTCAAGGAGCAGCGAGACCTCCTCGCCGCCCGCCGCGGGCGCCGCCACCGGAATATGCCGGTTGCGGGGATGGATGCCCTTCAGCGGGACCCCGAAGGCGTCGTACACCAGCCCCTCCGCCTGGAAACCCGGACCCGCTCCGGTGAAACCGGGGTCGAGGACCGCCTCCACCCTGCGTCCGGCCCAGGTCTCGGGCACCCGCCCTTCGATCCGGAACCAGCTGGTCGACCAGGGCCGGCCCCACTCCGTACCGGTCTCGAACGGCTCGTATGCCGCGGTCAACGCCCGGTCGACGGGTACCGGCTCGCCCGGCGCGTGCCAGACGGCCAGGGCGAGCGGTACCCGGGCGGCGTACTGCGCCGGCCGGACGAACTGCCGCAGGGCCCGCTCCAGGCGGCCCTCCACCAGCGATCGGTCGTCATGCATTCGCGACTCCTCGGTTCTCCCTCCAAGGGTTTCCCTTTCGGTCATTGAGGAATCACCATGCGTGACGGCGCCGGGTCGGGGCATGCATCCCGTGTGCATGTTCGAGCGAGGAAGGTCGTCACAACGTGCAGGTGGGGGTTATGACAGGGCATCAGGCAGGACTCGGCCCCGCGGGGGGCGGGCTCGTCCGTACACCTGATGCGCCGCAGACGGACCAGCGTCTGCTGCGCAGGAGAGTGGGGCGCGCGGATCTGAGCGCGGTGCACGAGATACGTCGCGAGCTACGGGAACTTCTCAAGCAGTCGCGGCATTCGGGGGCGGTCGACGTCGCGGAGCTGCTCACCAGTGAACTGGTGACCAACGCGCTCATCCACACCGATCACGGAGCGGTGGTGACGGCCACCGTGGGAGAAGCCGGGCTGCGGGTGGAGGTACGGGACTTCGTGGCCGCGCTGCCCACACCGTACGCACCGTCCGCCGACGACGGCACGCACGGCAGGGGTCTGCTGCTCGTCCAGGCACTCGCGGACGCCTGGGGCGTACACGAACACGGCATGGGGAAGGTCGTGTGGTTCGAGCTGGGCAAGGACGCGACGCCCTAACCCTCCGCGCGCCCCGTGCGGGGCGCTATCCGAATTGCTGCTCAAGGTCCTTCAGCTTGCGCTCCAGGGAGTCGAGCCGCGGGAGCGCCTGGGTGTCGTCCTCGGCGGTGAGGTCCACGGTCCTGGTCGCCGAGGACTCAGTGGTCCCGACGGCCAGGAGGGAGGGCCGGCTTCGCAACGGCAGCTGTCCCGGCTCGGATATGGCCGGCTCCGCGACAGCTTTGGGCTGCGCGGAGCCGTTGGCCGGTCCGATTCCCGGGACGTCCACCTGGCGGCCGCCGCCCCTGCCGCGCCCCCAGGTCCGGTTCTGCCGGCTGAGCGCCTTGAAGTGGGCCCGGTCCAGCTTCTCCTGGTCGCGCCTGCGGAGCTTGTTCTCCTCCTTGGCCCGCCGGTCCTCGCGCACCTCGTCGACCGCCTCGTCCAGCGTGCGCACACCCTCCAGGAGCATCAGCGACCAGGCGCCGAACGTCTCCCTGGGAGCACGCAGCCACCGTACGATCCGGATCTGCGGCAGCGGCCTGGGCACCAGGCCTTGTTCGCGCAGGGCCGCGCGGCGGGTCTGCTTCAGCGCGCGGTCGAAGAGCACCGCCGCCGAAAGGGACATCCCGGCGAAGAACTGGGGGGCGCCTGCGTGGTCGATGCCGCGCGGCGCGTGCACCCAGTTGAACCAGGCCGCGGCGCCCGCG
Source organism: Streptomyces sp. NBC_01431 (assembly GCF_036231355.1). Lineage (NCBI taxonomy): Bacteria > Bacillati > Actinomycetota > Actinomycetes > Kitasatosporales > Streptomycetaceae > Streptomyces > Streptomyces sp. NBC_01431. The sequence continues at coordinate 1,931,015 of NZ_CP109496.1, read as the reverse complement.
AACGTCCACACCAGCAGGCGCGAACCGAGCGCCGCGTCGCCGTGGCTGGCTTCGCGCACCGCGAGGACGGAACAGAACATGGCCGCGCCGTCGAGGCCGAACGGAACCAGGTACTCCCAGCCGTCCGTCAGATTGAGGTTCTGTCGGCCGAAGCCGACCAGGCCGTGGAAGGAGAGCGCGGCGGCCACCGCCGCACAGCAGAACAGGAGCACATAGGAGGCGGAGCCGTACACCGCCTCTTTCCTTCTGCGCCGCTCCTCGCTGCGCTCCCAGGAGTCGTCGCCAGAGGCGTTGTCACCGGCGCGCTTGCCGCGCGCGAGCACCACCAAAGCCACGACGACCCCCACGATCATCACGCCGCCCGGAAGCAGCCAGTCCAGCGATATGTCGGTCAGTCGCATGCCGTGTCAGTCCCTTGAATCGCTTAGGGCGTATCGGCCGCCATACTGCTCCAGTCGTACGGGACGGCAGGGGGCTTTCGCGGCAAGAGGGCGTCAACACAGGCCCAGGGCAGTCGGATAGGGGTGATTTCCTCGAACTGCCGTGCCCAGTAAGCGAGTTGAGTTCGACCGGCATTCACCCGGATGGGCGGCGCGCGAGTCAGGAGGCGGCGCTGAGCTTCGCCACGCGATCGGCGTCACAAGTGCGCGGACACGTGACACAGGTGTCCTCGGGACGCACGGTGTAGAAGAGGCAGCAGCTGGCCCGGTCCCGGGTCGGCAGCGGGCGCCCGTCGGGCCCGGCCAGCTCCCGGAAGCCGGGCGTGCCCACGTACGGCTTGGCGGTGCCGGGCAGCAGGGCGTCGAGTGCGGCCATCGCGCGCGCCTCCTCGCCGAGCAGGGCGCCGACGTACCAGAGTCCTTCGACGATCTCGTCCGTCGCCATGCCCCACAGCGCCCGCTTGCCGCGCCGCATGCGCGGACCGAAGCCGTCGAGCACCGGCCCGAGGTGCTCGGCCACCGCGGCCCGCACCTCGCCCCGCAGCGCTTCCTCGTCCGGTACGACGCGGGCACCCGCCAGCCCGGCCGCCGGATCGTCCGGCAGGCAGGCGAACTCCCGCACCCGTACGGCCATCCGGCCGCGTGCCCGCTGGAACGCCACATCGGCGACGGGCACCCGCGGCACCCGGCGCTCCAGAAACCACGGCGCCGTCACGAGGAGGCAGGCGGGCCAGGCGTAGCGGTGGAAGCCGAAGGAGGCGATGACGTCCGGGCGGGCCCGGTGTCCGTAGTCCCGCAGGACCTGGGCGTCGTCCCAGGCCAGGAAGGCGTCCAGGGCCGCGCCGCCCGCCGCGAGCTCAGCGGCCCCGACCCAGCCCGCACCCGTCGGCGCCTGCTCCGCCGGTGCCAGCTCCCTGATTCGCAGCGCGGGGAACACCTCGGCGAGGCGGGCATAGGAGCCCTGAACGGGGCTCGGCGCGGGACTGGGCACCAGGGCGGTGACGGTCATGCGGGACCACCGAATCACGATCGTTAACAGGTAAGCCTTACCTTAGCGGAGGTTGGCGATGTTTGAACTCCTGCTTTGTCCGCCTATGGTCTGTGGGGGGCGGACGCGGCCGTAGGAGGCAGGGGTGCAGCAGAGCAGAGTGCGCGAGGCGGTGGTGGCTCCGTTCGGGGCACCCCGCATCCCGGAACAGGCCAGAGCCGGCGACGGCTGTGGCGAGCACACCCGCAGCGAGCCGCCCCCGCCGCGCACCGTCCACCGCCATTCGGTGCGCGGCCAGGTCCTGGCCGCGCTGCGCACCGCCCTGGTCGACGGCGAACTCGCGCCCGGTGAGGTGTACTCGGCGCCGGTGCTCGCCGAGCGGCTCGGAGTCTCGGCGACGCCCGTGCGTGAGGCGATGCAGCAGCTGAGCATCGAGGGCGCCGTCGAGGTCGTGCCGAACCGGGGCTTCCGGGTCACCGAACGCAGCCCGCGCGAACTGGCGGAGCTCGCCGAGGTACGGGCCATGATCGAGGTCCCGGTGATGCTGCGGCTCGCCCGGACCGTTCCCGCGAGCCGCTGGGCCGAACTGCGGCCGCTCGCCGACGCCACCACCGCGGCCGCCGCGACCGGCGACCGGGCCGGCTACGCGGAGTGCGACCGGGCCTTCCACCGCGCGGTCCTCGCCCTCGCGGGCAACGAGCAGCTCGTCCAGGTCGCCGACGACCTGCACCGGCGCTCGCAGTGGCCGCTGACGGCGGCGCCGGCCGCCCGCCGCGCCGACCTGATCGCCGACGCGGCCGAACACCTGGCCCTGCTCGACGCGCTGTGCGCCCGGGACCTCACCGTCGTCCAGTCGCTGGTACGGGAGCACTTCACGGGGTCCGCGCTCTGAGCGGCGGGGCCCGAACCTCCGGCGCCGATCGTCGATCGGTCGAATCAACTCCCTTGCGGCAGGAGCCGGTTCAGCCCACCTGAGAGACCGTCAGACCGCAGTGGCGGGAGGTGTCTCCAGGCGGGCCGCCAGCCACGTCGGTACTTTGAGCAGGCGTACGAGGCGGGCCGCCTCCGTGCGCAGACGGGTCGCGGCCGGCTCCTCCTCGGTGTCGGCGAGCGCGGCCAGGGCGGGAGCCGTACCGATCAGGTAGCCGAGCTCCTCGCGGATGCGCAGGGACTCGGTGAAGCCGTGCCGCGCCTGCGTCAACTCGCCCTCGCGCAGGGCGAGTCCGGCCAGATGGCGCCAGGTGAAGGAGAGCAGCAGGGTGTCGCCGTGCGCGGCGGCGCCCTCGTGGGCGCGGCGGTAGGCGGCGAGGGCGGCCTGGGGCGCGTCGGCCACGTTCTCGGCCAGTAGCCCGCGCCGGAAGTCGAGGAGCGCCCGGCCGCGTCCCGTGGGGGCGGTCAGGGCGGCGGCCCGGCCGAGCGCCGAGCGGGCCTCGTCGGCCCGGTCACGCACCCCGAACAGCGTTGAGGCGTAGGCGAGATAGCCGCGCTCGCTGGCGGCGGCGCCGCGCTCCTCGTCGCTGCGGGCGACGGCTTCGGCGGCGCGCAGCGCCTCGTCCGCCTCCGCCCAGCCGGACTCGGTGTACACGCAGCGCTCGGTGAGCAGGGCGGTGCGCTGGAGTGCGCCGGCCGGTGCGGCGGCGTGCGGTTCGAGCAGGGCGGCGGCGTCCGTCCAGCAGCCGCGCGAGCGCAGCCGCCATACCGCGGTCTGGAGCGGATCCCCGTCATCTGCAGTCGTTCCGGAACCAGACATGGCGGTGTGCGCCACGTTGCCCTCCCCGAGCGCGCCATCGAGCTGCTGAGTCAAGTCCGCATCTCAACACGGAATGGCACGCCGGGCCAAGGGGGGTGCGTGAATGAGTTCACAATCGTCCGACACCGGCCGGAATCGACTGTCAGCTCATACGAAGCGCCAGGAAGAAGTCCAGCTTGTCCTCAAGGCGGGACAGGTCACGGCCCGTCAACTGCTCGATCCTGCCCACCCGGTAGCGCAGGGTGTTGACGTGGAGGTGCAGCCGCGTCGCACATCGCGTCCACGACCCGTCGCAGTCCAGGAAGGCCTCCAGGGTCGGGATGAGCTCGGCCCGGTGCCTGCGGTCGTAGTCGCGCAGCGGGTCGAGGAGGCGGGCCGTGAAGGCGCGGCGCACGTCGTCCGGCACGAACGGCAGCAGCAGCACGTGCGAGGCCAGCTCGTGGTGGCCGGCCGCGCACACCCGGCCGGGGCGGGCGGCCGCGACCCGGCGGGCGTGCCGGGCCTCCTCCAGGGCGCCGCGCAGCCCCTCCGCGGAGTGCACCGCGGCGCTGACACCCAGTGTCAGGCGGCCGTCGTCGGCGAGGCCCGCCGAGAGCGGCGAGCGTACGGAGGCCAGCAGCGCGTCGGCGTGCAGGCCGGACTCCGGGGCCTCGGGGGCGGGCGCGGGCAGCGGCACCAGGGCGATCGCCTCGTCACCGGCGTGGGCCACCGCGATCCGGTCCGAGGACTCGGTGCCGACCACCGCGGGGTCGACCAGGATCTCCTCCAGGAGCGACTGGGCGACCGGCCCGGCCTCGATCTCCGCGCCGCCGTCGCGTTCCCAGTCCACCCGGGCCACCACGACCTGCCAGTGCGGCGCGGTGCCGAGGCCGGGCAGCAGCACCGGGGCGGCGACCCTGAGGCGGGCCGCGATCTCGGCGGGCGCGGCGCCGGTCTGCACCAGCTCCAGAACCTCCTGGGCGAGCCTGCGGCGCACCGCGCGGGCGGCGTCGCGCCGGTCGCGCTCCACGGCGATCAGCTGGGTGACGCCCTGGAGCAGGTCGAGCCGGGCGGCGGGCCAGTCGCTCGCGTCCGCCTCGACGGCCAGCAGCCAGTCCGAAAGCACCGTCTCGCGTACATCGCGGGCGGCGGGCGCGGCGCCGCGCCCGTTGTTGCGGATCGGGAACAGCGAGTAGGCCACGCCGCCGACCGTGGCCCGGTGCGGGCCCCGGCGGCCGGTGCGGGTCGCGCCCAGGTGCTCGGCGGCGAGCGCGGCGCCGATCTCCGGGGTGAGCGGGTCGCCCACGCCCGCGATCTGGCGGCCGGTGGGGGAAAGCACCCAGGCTCGCAGGTCCAGGTCGGAGCCGAGCAGGTCGAGGACCACCTCGGGGCCGCCGCCCGCCGGGCCGGACGTCATGAGCCTGCGGTGGCGGTCCACGACCGCGGCGAGGTCGCCCGCCCGCTCGCCGGACACCTGGCGCACCACGTGCTCGGTGATCGTTGCGAACGCGACCGACTCGTTGACCGCGAACAGCGGAAGGCGATGGCGAGAACAAGCCATCACGAGATCGTCCGGGATCGCGCTCAGCTCGGCTTCGCCGGCCGCCAGGCCCGCCACCCCGGCACCCGCGAGGATGCGTACGAATGGCTCGGAATCTTCGGCGTCCCGCCGCCAGGCGAGGCCCGTCAGAACGAGCTCGCCGCCCGCCAGGTAGCGGCTGGGATCCCGCAGGTCAGTGGTCATCACCCCACGTACCGTGCGGTCCAGCTCGTCCTCGCCGCCGAGCAGCCGCAGCCCCAGCGCCTCGGTCTCCAGAAGTGCGCGCAGCCGCATCGCGTGTCGCCGCCGATCTGTCTTGATGTTGCCGTTGGAAAGCGGTGAGGTAACGGAGCACCGCCTTTCATACGAATCTACAAGACGTGAGCGGAGACCAGCCAACTCCTTCATGGTTTCGGTGACTGCACCCGTGGCAGTCCGGCTTGTGTACTGATTTCACGACGCGTTAACAGCAGATGAACGACCGAGATGTCGAGGGCTCGCCTCCCCGGGGACCCGCGCCAACCACCACGATTGATGAGAGAGGAGAGCTACTCATGGACTTCCTTCGCCCTTCCAGCTGGGAGGAGGCGCTCGCCGCCAAGGCGGAGCACCCCACCGCCGTGCCCATCGCGGGCGGTACCGACGTCATGGTCGAGATCAACTTCGACCACCGCCGGCCGGAGTACCTCCTGGACCTGAACCGCATCGGTGCGTTGAGCCAGTGGGAGATCGGTGAGGACACCGTCCGGCTCGGCCCCTCCGTCTCGTACACCCAGATCATGGAGAACCTGCGTGCCGAGCTGCCGGGTCTGGCGCTCGCCTCGCACACCGTCGCCTCCCCGCAGATCCGTAACCGCGGTGGCGTCGGCGGCAACCTCGGCTGCGCCTCCCCGGCCGGCGACGCCCACCCGGCGCTGCTGTCGTCCGGCGCGGACGTCGAGGTCGAGTCGCAGGCGCGCGGTGTCCGGCTCATCCCGATCGACGAGTTCTACACGGGTGTGAAGCGCAACGCCCTTCAGGCGGACGAGCTGATCAAGGCCGTCCGCATCCCCAAGGCGGACGGTCCTCAGCAGTTCTCCAAGGTCGGCACCCGCAACGCCATGGTCATCGCGGTCTGCGCGTTCGGCCTGGCGCTGCACCCCGAGACCCGCACGGTGCGCACCGGCATCGGCTCGGCCGCGCCGACCCCCATTCGGGCCAAGGCGGCCGAGGAATTCCTGAACGCGGCGCTCGAAGAGGGTGGCTTCTGGGACAACGGCAAGATCATCACCCCGTCGGTCGCCAAGGAGTTCGCCACCCTCGCGTCCGGCGCCTGCAACCCGATCGACGACGTCCGCGGCACCGCGAACTACCGCCGGCACGCGGTGGGCGTCATGGCCCGCCGCACGCTGATGTGGACCTGGGAGTCGTACCGCGGCAACGGCCGCACGCTTGAAGGGGCGGCATAACCATGCGCGTCAATTTCACGGTCAATGGCCGCAAGCAGGAAGCCGACGACGTCTGGGAGGGCGAGAGCCTCCTCTACGTCCTGCGCGAGCGCATGGGTCTTCCGGGTTCGAAGAACGCCTGTGAACAGGGCGAGTGCGGTTCCTGCACGGTCCGTCTCGACGGTGTTCCGGTGTGTTCCTGCCTCGTCGCGGCCGGTCAGGTCGAGGGTCGCGAGGTCGTCACGGTCGAGGGGCTGGCCGACTACGCCGCCCACCGCACCGACGCCCACCCCGGCGCCGGCTGCGCCTCCGGCGCCTGCGGCACCAGCCTGGACGCCGCCAAGCAGTGGCAGGCGCTGCCGTCCAACAGCGGGCTGCGCCCGCGGGCGCAGGGCAGCCAGACTGGTGAAGCGGGCGGGCTCGCCCCGATCCAGCAGGCGTTCATCGACGCCGGCGCCGTGCAGTGCGGTTTCTGCACCCCGGGTCTCCTGGTCGCCGCGGACGAGCTCCTGGAGCGCAACCCCGAGCCGTCCGACGCGGACATCCGCGAGGCGCTCTCCGGCAACCTGTGCCGCTGCACCGGCTACGAGAAGATCCTCGACGCGGTCCGCCTCGCGGCCGCCCGTCAGGAAGAGGCGGTCTGATCATGGCGCAGAAAACCCGCACCGCACCCGCCGGTACACCGACCAACGTCACCCAGAAGCACACCAAGGGCGGCATCGGCGAGTCCACGCTCCGCCCGGACGGCACCCTCAAGGTCACCGGTGAGTTCGCCTACTCCTCGGACATGTGGCACGAGGACATGCTCTGGGGCCAGACGCTCCGCTCCACGGTGGCGCACGCCGAGATCGAGAACATCGACATCTCCGAGGCCGTCGCGATGCCCGGTGTGTACGCCGTGCTCACCTACGACGACCTGCCGGCCAAGACGAAGAACTACGGCCTCGAAATCCAGGACACCCCGGTCCTGGCCCACGGCCGGGTCCGCCACCACGGTGAGCCGGTCGCCCTGGTGGCCGCCGACCACCCGGAGACCGCCCGCCGCGCGGCCGCCAAGATCAAGATCGACTACAGGGAGCTGCCGGTCGTCACGGACGAGGCCTCCGCCCTCGCCCCCGACGCGCCGCTGATCCACGAGGGCCGCGACGACCACCACGCCGGTCACGTCCCGCACCCGAACATCGTGCACCGCCAGCCGATCATCCGCGGCAACGCGGACGAGGCCGCCAAGCGCGCCGACGTGATCGTCAGGGGCGAGTACACCTTCGGCATGCAGGACCAGGCCTTCCTCGGCCCGGAGTCCGGCCTCGCCGTGCCCGCCGAGGACGGCGGCGTCGACCTCTACGTCGCGACCCAGTGGCTGCACTCGGACCTCCAGCAGATCGCCCCGGTCCTGGGCCTGCCGCCGGAGAAGGTCCGCATGACGCTCTCCGGCGTCGGCGGCGCCTTCGGTGGCCGCGAGGACATCTCGATGCAGATCCACGCCTGCCTCCTGGCGCTGCGCACGGGCAAGCCGGTCAAGATCGTCTACAACCGGTTCGAGTCCTTCTTCGGCCATGTGCACCGCCACCCGGCGAAGCTCTCCTACGAGCACGGCGCCACCAGGGACGGCAAGCTCACGCACATGAAGTGCAAGATCGTCCTGGACGGCGGCGCCTACGCGTCGGCCTCCCCGGCGGTCGTCGGCAACGCCTCCTCGCTCTCCGTCGGCCCGTACGTCGTCGACGACGTCGACATCGAGGCGATCGCGCTCTACACGAACAACCCGCCCTGTGGCGCGATGCGCGGCTTCGGCGCGGTCCAGGCCTGCTTCGCCTACGAGGCCCAGATGGACAAGGTCGCGGCGAAGCTGGGCATGGACCCGGTCGAGTTCCGCCAGCTCAACGCCATGGAGCAGGGCTCGATCATGCCGACCGGCCAGGTCGTCGACTCGCCGGCCCCGGTCGCCGAGCTCCTTCGCCGGGTCAAGGCCCGTCCGATGCCGCCCGAGCAGCAGTGGCTGGTGGCCGGCGAGGAGGCGGACGTCCGCGCCCTGCCCGGCGGCCTGTCCAACACCACGCACGGCGAGGGTGTCGTACGGGGTGTCGGCTACGCGGTCGGCATCAAGAACGTCGGCTTCTCCGAGGGCTTCGACGACTACTCGACCGCCCGGGTGCGTCTTGAGGTCATCAACGGCGAGCCCGTCGCGATGGTCCACACGGCCATGGCGGAGGTCGGTCAGGGCGGTGTCACCGTGCACGCCCAGATCGCCCGTACGGAGCTGGGCGTCACGCAGGTGACCATCCACCCGGCCGACACCCAGGTCGGCTCCGCCGGTTCGACGTCCGCCTCCCGGCAGACGTACATGACCGGTGGCGCGGTGAAGAACACCTGCGAGGCCGTCCGCGCCAAGGCGCTTGAGATCGGCCGCCGCAAGTTCGGCTCCTACCACCCCGCCTGGGCCACCGCCGAGCTGCTGCTCGAAGGCGGCACGGTCGTCACCGACGGCGGTGAGGTACTCGCCGACCTGGCGGACGTCCTGGAGGGCGAGGAGATCGACGTCGAGCTGGAGTTCCGGCACCGCCCGACCCAGGCCTTCGACCTCGTCACCGGCCAGGGCAACGGCCACGTCCAGTACACGTTCGCCGCGCACCGCGCGGTGGTCGAGGTGGACACCGAGCTCGGCCTCGTCAAAGTCGTCGAGCTGGCCACCGCCCAGGACGTCGGCAAGGCGCTCAACATGCTCTCCGTCGTCGGCCAGATCCAGGGTGGTACCACCCAGGGCCTCGGCGTCGCGGTGATGGAAGAGATCATCGTGGACCCGAAGACCGCGAAGGTGCGCAACCCCTCCTTCACGGACTACCTGATCCCCACCATCCTCGACACCCCGACCATGCCGGTCGACGTCCTGGAGCTCGCCGACCCCAACGCGCCGTACGGTCTGCGCGGTCTCGGCGAGGCCCCGACCCTCTCGTCCACCCCGGCCGTCCTCGCGGCCATCCGGGCGGCGACCGGGCTCGAACTCAACAAGACCCCGGTCCGCCCCGAACACCTCACCGGCACGTAGACCCTGCCCAGGGGGGTGTCCGGCGGACTCGCGCCGCCGGGCCCCTCCCCTCCCACAAGCCCTCCGGGCGGTGTGTGCCTCCCAGGAACGTCACACTTCCGACGCCCGCACCGCCCGGAGTAAACAAGCAGCCGCACCGCTCGCGGTCTTCGCTTCACAGCAGTACCCAGCACCACATGCAGTACCCAGCACCACATGCAGTACCCGAAACACCAGCAACACCCCGTAGCCATCTGCACTGCGGTACCGGTTCCGGTACCCCCGCAGGAAGCAGACACCGTTCGTCTCGGGCCGTCCCCCGGGTCGTGCAGCCCACGCACCATCCCAAATCCCGCAGCTTGTCTGACCTGAGGACTCAAGTCTTATGCGGGTGCCCCTGTGAACCTTGGGAGTAGGCACCATGACCCAGCAGTCTGTGGAGCCCAGGACCACCGCTGAGGACGCGGGCTCCGGCTCTCGTCCCTCCGCCGGCAGATCCTGGCTCGACCGGTACTTTCACATATCCGAGCGGGGATCCACGTTCGCGCAGGAAGTGCGCGGCGGCATCACCACCTTCATGGCGATGTGTTACATCCTCCTGCTCAACCCTCTGATCCTCTCGACGCCCGACGTCGACAAGCACACTCTGGGCCACGCCGGTCTGGTGACCGCCACCGCACTCGCGGCCGCGGTCAGCACGCTGCTGATGGGCTTCATCGGCAAGGTTCCGCTCGCACTGGCCGCGGGACTCAACGTCTCCGCGGCTCTGACCACCCAGGTGGTCCCCAACATGACCTGGCCGCAGGCTATGGGCATGTGCGTCATGTACGGCGTCGTGATCATGCTCCTGGTCGTCACCGGCCTCCGCGAGATGATCATGAACGCCATCCCGCTGGCGCTCAAGCACGCCATCACCATGGGCATCGGCATGTTCGTCGCCCTGCTCGGCCTGGTGAAGGCCGGATTCGTCGGCAAGGGCCCCGAGCACGGACCGCCGGTCACCCTCGGAGCCACCGGTCAGCTCGTCGGCTGGCCCGTCTTCTTCTTCGCGGTCACCCTGCTGCTGATCTTCGCCCTCCAGGCCCGCAAGGTGCCCGGCGCGATCCTGATCGGCATCGTCTCGGGCAGCGTCCTGGCCTTCGTGGTCACCAAGGCCGCCGGCCTGACCGACGCGGACTGGGGCGGCACCGCCCCCGGTCTCAGCGGCAGCGCGGTCTCCATGCCCGACTTCGGCCTCTTCGGCCACGTCGAGCTCGGCGGCTGGGGGTCCATCGGCGCCATCAGCGTCGGCATGATCGTCTTCACCCTGGTGCTGGCCGGCTTCTTCGACGCGATGGCCACCATCATCGGCGTCGGCCAGGAGGCCAAGCTCGCCGACGACCAGGGCCGCATGCCGGGCCTGTCCAAGGCCCTGTTCATCGACGGTGCGGGCGGCGCGATCGGCGGCGTCGCGGGCGCCTCCGGCCAGACTGTGTTCATCGAGTCCGCGTCCGGCGCCGGTGAGGGTGCCCGTACCGGGCTCTCCTCGGTCGTCACCGGCCTGTTCTTCGCGGCCTGCCTCTTCTTCACCCCGGTCACCCAGCTGGTCCCGGCCCAGGTCGCCTCCGCGGCCCTGGTCGTCATCGGCTCGATGATGATGAGCGCGGCCAAGCACGTCGACTGGAGCGACCGCTCGGTCTCCATCCCGGTGTTCCTCACCGTCGCGCTGATGCCGTTCACCTACAACATCACCGCCGGTGTCGGAGCGGGCGTCGTCGCCTACACGGTGATCAAGGCGGCGCAGGGCAAGTGGCGGGAGATCGGCGGGTTCATGTGGGCCCTGACAGCCGTCTTCACCATCTACTTCGCGCTGCATCCCATCGAGAGCTGGCTCGGCGTCAAGTAGCGGCCGCGCCGCTGACGCCCTCCACACATCCGTAAGGAGACCGACCATGCTGGACATCGCCGAAGAGCTCAACCGGTGGGTCGAGCAGGGACACGAGTTCGCCGTGGCCACCGTGGTGGCCGTCGGCGGCAGCGCGCCCCGGCAGCCGGGTGCCGCCCTCGCCGTCGACAGCGACGGCACGGCCATCGGCTCGGTCTCCGGTGGATGTGTGGAGGGCGCGGTTTACGAGCTGTGCCGACAGGCGCTCGACGACGGCCACAGTGTCGTGGAGCGCTTCGGCTACAGCGACGAGGACGCCTTCGCGGTCGGCCTGACCTGCGGTGGCGTCATCGACATACTCGTCACCCCGGTCGGCGCGAACGCGCCCGTCCGCCCGGTGTTCGCCGCGGCCCTGGCCGCCGCCGTACGCGGCGAGGCCGCGGCCGTCGCCCGGATCACCGACGGCCCCGCAGACTTGATGGGCCGGGCGCTGCTCGTCCGTCCCGACGGGCGGTACGAGGGTGTGCTCGGCGGCCACCCCGAGCTGGATCGCGCGGTCGCCTACGAGGCCGCCGCCATGCTGGACGCGGGCCGAACCGGCACCGTCTCCCTCGGCGCGGACGGCCGGCTGTGCGGCGAGCCGCTGACCGTCCTTGTCGAATCGAGCGTCCCGGCCCCCCGGATGATCGTCTTCGGCGCCATCGACTTCGCTTCCGCCCTGGTCAAGGTCGGCAAGTTCCTGGGTTACCACGTCACCGTGTGCGACGCCCGGCCCGTCTTCGCGACGAGGACCCGCTTCCCCGAGGCCGACGAGATCGTCGTGGAGTGGCCGCACGAGTACCTGGAACGCACCACGACCGACTCCCGTACGGTCCTGTGCGTCCTCACCCACGACGCCAAGTTCGACATCCCGCTCCTGGCGAGAGCCCTGAAGCTCCCCGTCGCCTACGTGGGTGCGATGGGTTCGCGCCGCACCCACCTGGATCGCAACGAGCGGCTGCGCGCCGTGGGCGTCACCGAGCTCGAACTGAACCGCCTGCGCTCCCCGATTGGCCTCGACCTCGGCGCCCGTACGCCCGAGGAGACCGCGCTGTCGATCGCCGCGGAGATCGTCGCCAGCCGGCGAGGCGGCAGCGGCACCTCGCTGACCGGCGCCCACACCCCGATCCACCACGACCGCTCGGACACACCGCTCGGGCGCATAGGCCGGGTGGCGTAGCCCGCCCCGCGGCCCGGCCGCTCACCTGCGCGTCCCCCTGAGTGCGGCGGCCCCCGCCGAATGCTCCCGGCGGTCGCGCCGACCGGAGCCCCGGCGCCACGGGGCGCCACGACCCAGGCGATATGCAGGCGATGCCCCATTTTGCACGAGTTAGGGTCGCCGTATGAACGAGCTCCAGTTCCGTGACGTGCCCGAGTCCGACGTCGACCGAGCCCTGGAACTCTGGTGGCTCGTCTTCCACGACCGGCCGGACGAGAAGGAGAAGCGCGAGTACCACCGCGCGATGGTGCTGCGCTGCGACCGGGTCGGAGCGTACGACGGCGACGCGCTCGTCGGGTTCCTCGTCGCCCACCGCTTCACGCTCTCCATCCCGGGGGGTGAACTCCCTTGCCCCGGGCTCACGTTCGTCTCGGTAGCGCCCACCCACCGACGCCGCGGCGTGCTCTCCGGCATGATCGCCGAACTGTTCCGCCGCTGCGCCGACCACGCCCGTCCCGTCGTCGCGCTCTGGGCGTCCGAGGCCGCCATCTACGGCCGTTTCGGTTTCGGTGCGGGCACCTACGGCACGTCCGTCGAGATCGACTCCACCCGCCCGCTCGCCCTGCGCGTCGACCCCGACCGGCGCCCCCTGCGCCTGATCGACGCCGACGACGCGCCCGCCGAACTCGGCCCCTACTACGAGGCGACCCGCACCCGGCGGGCCGGCCGGATCGCCCGCGACAGCGCCCGCTGGCGCGGCGAGTGGCTGCCCGAAACCGACGAGGACGACGAGGAACTCGGCCCGCCCCGCATCGTCGGTCTGGGCGCCATCGACGAACCGCTCGCGGGGTACGCCATCTACCGCACCCGGCGCGAGGACGATCCCGCCAAGTCCGGCACCGTCCAGGTCGCCGAGTTGGAGGCCGACACCGCCGCCGGTGAGGCCGCGCTGTGGAACTACCTCGCGGGCATCGACCTGACCGGCACCGTACGCGCCTGGGGCCTCGCGCCGGACGACCCGCTGCTGCTCTTCGCCGCCGACCGCGACCAGGTCAAGACCGTCGCCGAGTTCCCGGCGCTGTGGCTCCGCCTCGTGGACGTGCGCGCCGCGCTCACCGCGCGCTCCTGGGCGGCCGAGGCCTTCCTCGTCCTGGAGGTGCGCGACGACCGCGTCCCGGCCAACGCGGGCCGCTTCCGCCTCGCCGCGTCCCCGCACACGTGCACCTACGAGGCGACGGCGGCCGCACCGGACCTCAGCCTCGACGTGCGCGACCTGGCCGCCTGCTACCTCGGCGGCACCGAGGCCCGCCGCCTCGTCCTCGCGGGCCTGGTGGCCGAGCACACCCCGGGCGCCGCGGCGGCCCTCGACGCGGCGCTGCGCACCGCGGAACTCCCGCACACCGCCGACGAGTTCTGACCCGCCCAGGGCTGGGCCGAGAAATCCCCCCCGCGCGAGTGATGTGTCTCTCGTCCCGCGGCGAGCGGCCCAGGGCCGATGGTCCTGTGGCGAATCCCCCGCTGGGACCGGGTACCAGAACCCCCGTTGGCGGGGTCTTTGCCTGCGCGTTAGGGACGAAAGTCCCGGCGTGCGGCAGCTGAACCGAACCCCTCGCACCACTGAAGTCGCGTCAACCACCATGCGCCGCAAGGAGGTTGCCGGGAATCGGGTATTTTCCCTCCATACCCGCCGGGAGAATTCACATTTCGGGATTCGAGCGCGATCGTGCGATCGTGGCGGGCTGGTGAAGCTTCGCTGCCACACCGGCACGTACCGAGGGGATGGGGAATCCATGGCGCGCCCGACTGTCCACACACGCCGCATCGTGATGGCCGCAGCTACGGCCGTGGTGCTGACCGGCGGGGTGGCCGCCGCCGTGTTCCTGGGCCACGACACCTCCTCCGACGGTCCGGGCCCGGCACTCGCGCACTCCTCGAAGACTCCGGGCAAGTCCGACAACAAGCCGGGCGCCCATGCTTCGGGCTCCGGCGCGGCGTCGGGCGCGGGAGGCGGCGACAGCGCACCGGACGGAACGGACGGCTCCGCCGGCTCGACCGACCCCGCGGCGCCCTCCGGCGCCGGAATAGCGGAGTCGATAGACCACGCCACGGAGAGCGGCGGCAAGTCCGTCTCCATCACCATCGACGACGGGCCGAGTGCGGTCTGGACGCCGAAGATCCTCGCCGTCCTGAAGCAGTACGGCGTCAAGGCCACCTTCTGCATGATCGGCCCGCAGGCCCAGGCCAATCCCGCCCTGGTCAAGGAGGTCGTGGCGGACGGCCACCGGCTGTGCGACCACACGGTCAGCCACGACGAGCAGATGAACAAGAAGCCCGTGCCCTACCAGAGCGCGCAGGTCCTCGACGCCCAGAAGATGATCGAGGACGCGGCGGGCGGCGCCAAGGTCCAGTACTTCCGCGCCCCCGGCGGCGCCTTCACCCCCGACAACCGCCACATCGCCGCCACCCATGGCATGCGGCCGCTCGGCTGGAACGTCGACACCAAGGACTGGAAGCAGCCCGGCACCGCGCAGATCGTCCAGACCGTGAAACAGGAACTCAAGAACGGCCCGATCGTGCTGTTCCACGACGGCGGCGGCGACCGCGCCCAGACGGTCGCCGCCCTGAAACAGGTGCTTCCCTGGCTGGCGCAGCAGGGATACGTCTTCAGCTTCCCGAAGGTCTGACGCCGCTCGGGGCGGCCCGCACGAGGGGACCGAGCCGCCCCCGACCGGTCACTTCGCGGGCGTACGGGAACGGGCCATGCGCGCCGCGACAGTGCGCGGTACGTGACGTACCGCGAAGGCGTACGCCTTGTACTGGAGCCCCGTGATGCTGACCGGCCGGCGGCGGCGCAGATCCTTCAGGGCCTGCTCCACCACCTTCTCGGCGTCCAGCCACGCCCAGGCGGGAAGCGACGTCACGTCCATCCCGGCCCGCTGCTGGAACTCCGTACGGGTGAAACCGGGCACGAGCGCC
Source organism: Streptomyces sp. NBC_01431 (assembly GCF_036231355.1). Taxonomy (NCBI): domain Bacteria; kingdom Bacillati; phylum Actinomycetota; class Actinomycetes; order Kitasatosporales; family Streptomycetaceae; genus Streptomyces; species Streptomyces sp. NBC_01431. Next base: position 1,915,828 of record NZ_CP109496.1, on the reverse strand, counting down.
AGGACGCGCACACCCTGCGGGGCGAGGTCGACTCGCAGGGACTCGCTGAAGGCGGTGAGCCACGCCTTCGCGGCGCCGTACGTGCCGGTGGGCAGCAGGCCCGCCACCGACGAGACATTGAGGATGACGCCGCGCCGCCGGGCGGTCATGCCCGGCGCGGCCGCGTGCGTGAGCCGCAGCGGCGCCCGCACCAGCAGATTGAGCATCCGCTCCTCGTCGTCGACCGGGCTGTGCGGGAACGGCGCGGAAAGGCCGAAACCCGCATTGTTGACGAGGACGTCCACCGGGTCCCCGGCCGAGCCGAGCCGCTCCTCGACCCGGCGGCACTCCAGCGGATCGACCAGGTCGGCAGCCAGCACCTCGACGGGGACGCCGTAACGGGCCCGCATCTCCTTCGCCGTCCGCCGCAGCCGCTCCTCGTCCCGGGCGACCAGGACCAGGCCGCAGCCGAGACCGGCGAACCGGTGGGTGAACGCGGCGCCGATGCCCGAGGTCGCGCCAGTGATCAGAACAGTTGTCACGTGGGGCTCTCATTTCTCCGCAGACGGGTTTCGCGCACGGTCTCCGCGCCCCCACCAGTGTTCGGGGTGGCCGCCGAAGATCAAGTGCGAGGGTGCCCGTCCGGTCGCCAACTGGCCGGTCCTGACGCCCTGTTGAGGTCGGCCCGGCCGCTTCCGGAGAAAATATTTGTCGCCGCGACCACAGAAATTCATGTGCGGTACGGCAAGGGTTTCTGATGGCTCAGCCGAAATAGTAGTATTTGCCGTGCTGCCCCGGCGGATCCGTGCTACGGTTGCTCCCAGTTGCAGTTGTGGTTCCCAAAGACTTCAAGTGCCTTGATGGTTTTATGCCGTCGGGCGCTTTTGTATTTCCGGTGAATTTCCGGACGGGGCAATCATCACAGTAACAACGGGGTCAGCACAGTGCGGACCCCCGGGCATGCCCCGAAGGAGATATGACATGGCTACTGGCACCGTGAAGTGGTTCAACGCGGAAAAGGGCTTCGGCTTCATTGAGCAGGAGGGTGGCGGTCCGGACGTGTTCGCCCACTACTCGAACATCGCCGCCCAGGGCTTCCGTGAGCTTCAGGAAGGCCAGAAGGTGAACTTCGACGTCACGCAGGGCCAGAAGGGCCCGCAGGCCGAGAACATCACGCCTGCCTGACGCTGAGGCGTTTCTGAACGCGGCTGGGGCTCGCACCTTGCGGTGCGGGCCCCAGCTCGTTGCTGTTTCACCGGGTCGGCCGTCCCACCACGACGGCGTTCTTTCCACGACCCGCGGGACACCGGGCACCGCCCGGAGCGTCCCGCCACCCAGCGGACGACCGCCCGTGGCCCCGGCCCGGCGCGGCTCAGCCCGCTGTCCTGATCCGGCCCGTCCGCCTTCCGAGGCGGCGGATGCACCGGCATTCCGACACCGGGCGGGGAATTCCCGCGCCCGCGTGCGGCCGGATCAGAATTCGACTTCTGTTTCGGCTCGTTCTTGCGATGTCCCGGCCGCACAATTCCGCCGGGAGTCCCTCGATACGTGCCATATCGAGGAAGGTTCTCCTTGAACCGTTCAGCTCGTACGAACGACCGCTACTCCGGCTCCCGCAAGGGCGGCTCCTCGGGCGCCGACCGCGGGGCCCGCTTTCGTCCGCAGGGCGCGGGCCGCTCCGGCGGCGCCCGCAGGCCCGCCGCGGTCCAGGGCGAGTTCGCCCTGCCCGTCACCATCACCCCGGCACTGCCCCCCGTCGCGGGCTTCGCCGATCTCGATCTGCCCGCCGAGGTGCTCGACCTGCTCACCAGCCTGGGCATGAACGAGCCGTTCCCCATCCAGGCGGCCACCCTGCCGAACTCCCTCGCGGGCCGCGATGTCCTGGGCCGCGGCCGTACCGGCTCGGGCAAGACCCTGGCCTTCGGCCTCGCGCTGCTCGCCCGTACCGCGGGCCGGCGCGCCGACTCCAAGCAGCCGCTCGCCCTGGTCCTGGTGCCCACCCGCGAGCTGGCCCAGCAGGTCACCGACGCCCTCACCCCGTACGCCCGCGCCCTCAAGCTGCGGATGGCCACCGTCGTCGGCGGCATGTCGATCGGCCGCCAGGCGAGCGCGCTGCGCTCCGGCGCCGAGGTCGTCGTCGCCACGCCGGGCCGCCTCAAGGACCTCATCGAGCGCCGCGACTGCCGTCTGGACCGGGTCGCCATCACCGTCCTCGACGAGGCCGACCAGATGGCCGACATGGGCTTCATGCCGCAGGTCACCGAACTGCTAGACCAGGTGCGCCCGGACGGCCAGCGGATGCTGTTCTCGGCGACCCTGGACCGCAACGTCGACCTGCTGGTCCGGCGCTACCTGCACGACCCGGTGGTCCACTCCGTCGACCCGTCGGCCGGCGCGGTCACCACGATGGAGCACCACGTACTGCACGTGCAGAGCGCCGACAAGTACGCCACGACGACCGAGATCGCGGCCCGCGACGGCCGGGTCATCATGTTCCTGGACACCAAGCACGCCGTGGACCAGCTCACCAAGCACCTGCTCCAGAGCGGGGTGCGCGCCGCGGCTCTGCACGGCGGCAAGTCCCAGCCGCAGCGCACCCGGACGCTGGCCCAGTTCAAGACCGGCGCCGTGTCGGTCCTGGTGGCCACGAACGTCGCCGCGCGCGGCATCCACGTCGACAACCTCGACCTCGTGGTGAACGTCGACCCGCCGACCGACCACAAGGACTACCTGCACCGCGGTGGTCGCACCGCCCGCGCCGGCGAGTCCGGCAGCGTCGTCACGCTGGTCCTGCCCAACCAGCGCCGCGAGATGAGCCGCCTGATGGTGGCCGCCGGGATCACCCCGACCATCACCCAGGTCCGCTCCGGCGAGGCCGAGCTGAGCCGCATCACGGGCGCCAAGGCCCCCTCCGGCATCCCGATCGGCCCCTCCGCACCCCCCGCGGACCGCCCCCAGCGCGGCCAGGCCCCCTTCCTTGGTCGGGGCACCGCCCGCGGCCAGTCCGGCCGCGCCACCTCGCGCCGCGCCGGAGAGTCCCGTGAACTCGCCGAGGCCCGCAAGGCCGCGCGGGTCCGCCGGGCCGCATAACCGGCCGGCCCGGGGCGAGCCAGCGGGGCCGGGGCGATGGCGGAACCCGGCGGCGTAAGAGAGGCGTCAAGGGCGCGGGGCTGACCGTAAGAGGCGCGTCAACGGTGGCGAAAACGGCCTGATGAGGAGATTTCCTCATCAGGCCTGTTGTTTTCCGAGCCTCTTTCAGGAGTTCACGATGGCCGACGTGGCCTTCGTCGTCACCACGGTCGCGGTCTTCGCGCTGGTGGCGCTCGTCGCCAGGGGGGGCCGGACCGGTCCCACCCTCGCCACCTGATCACGGCGCGGGGGATGGGGTATCGGTTCGAGGCGTGATGGGCGTTTGACCCGGCGGGAGGCCTGGGGCCTGTCCGATGAGTCCGTTGCTGGTCCGCCAGGCGCGGCGCGCGGCGCCGGGCTAGTCCCATGCGCCCTCCGTGGGAGGCTTCCGGGCGCCCCTGCGCGGACGGTGCACGGAGCTGCGGGTTGGGCATGCTGCCCGTCGGATCACCCGATATGCCCGTACAAGGGAGCCGTGGCGTAAGCACTGTTCGCCGGGTCATCACCGCTATCGCTGCAGGCGCCCTTCTCTCGCTGGGAAGCATCGCGCTGGCCCCGGCCTCCGAGACCGCCCCAGTCAACGTCAACCAGGTGATCGACCTCAGCAACCACGAAGTCCCCGACAAACTCAGCGCAATCGCCAAAAACGTCGCCGTCAGCGCCACGGCCATCGGAGGCGCCGTGAGCATCGTCAATCCCATCAGCCTCCTCGGCCACAGCTAGGACTTGGGGCGCGTATCGAGTCGCGAGGAGCGGACAGCTCAAGTGAGGGCTTTGATCCACACAGAACGGTCACTGCGCGATACGCGCTCCCATCCTGGTCGCCGAGTCCACCTTGGGCCGGTTCACAGGGCGACCACGATTTTGCCGTGAACATGCCTCTCGGCCTGCGTCGTCACGGCTTCGCGGATCTGCTCGACCGGGAAGGTCGCCGCGATCGGTACCGTGATCTCGCCGGAATGGATCGCGGCGGCGATCCGTTCCAGGTCGCCCGGAGCCGCGTCGAGTGCGCCCGCCGTGCGCACGCCGGGCGGCGGGGCGGGGCCGTCGGCCACGACGGAGATCCGCTCGGGTGCCACGCCGAGTTCGAGCGCGGTCTCGGCCGCCTCCCTTCCGAACAGGTCGGTCGCGGCGGTGATCCCCTCGGGCGCCAGGGCCCGCACCCGGTCCGCCAGGCCGGGGCCGTACGACACGGGTTCGGCGCCGAGCCCGCGCAGGAATCCGAACGTGCCCTCGGAGGCGGTGCCGAGCACCCGGGCACCCGCGAGCTTCGCCAGCTGCACGGCGAAGATCCCCACGCCACCCGCCGCTCCGCCGATCAGGACGGTGTCCCCGGTGCGGAGCCCGATCGCGGCGAGCGCGGCGGAGGCTGTCAGTCCGGACACCGGAAGCGTGCTCGCCACCGCGTCGCCGATACCCTCCGGTGTGTGCCACAGCGTTGCCTCAGGTGTCTTGGCCAGCACGAAATCGGCGACGGACCGGCCAATCGCAGCCCCGTACACCCGGTCGCCGGTCGCGAATCCCCTGGCATCGGCGCCCACCTCGTCCACCACTCCGGCGAAGTCGCTGCCGAACCCGGCCGGCAAGGTGATGCCGAACCGCGCCGCCATCTCGGGCCGCGTGGTGATCTGCCAATCCATCGGATTCAGCCCGGCGGCCGTGACCCGGACGCGAACCTCGCCCGGAGCGGCGTGCGGCTCGGGTATCTCCTGCAGTTCGAGTACTTCCGGTCCGCCAAATCGCCGGTAACGCACAGCTTTACTCATCGGTGACCTCTCCTGGCCAGTGATGGGACTTGGTCTCATCGACCCTACAGTAGTGATGGGACCAAGTCCCGTACACTGCTCGCATGGCTCGCTGGCAACCCGACGCACCAGAACGACTCGCGGCCGCCGCGCTCGACCTCTTCGAGGAGCACGGCTACGAGAACACGACCGTGATCGAGATCGCGGAGCGCGCGGGGCTCACGAAGAGCACGTTCTTCCGGTACTTCAAGGACAAGCGCGAGGTGCTCTTCGGCGGGGGAACGGTGGCCGGCCTGCTCGTCGAAGCGATCGCCGCCGCGCCGCCGTCGTCCGGGCCGCTCGACGCGGTGGCGGAGGCCCTGGAGGCGCTCGGCCGGACGTTCTTCACCGTGGAGCGCCGCGAGTTCAGCAGCCGGCGCCAGGCCGTGCTGAACGCCCATACGGAACTGCGCGAACGCGAAGCCCTGAAGAGAATCGACCTCACCGCCGCGATGATCGAGGCCCTCAACCACCGCGGCGTCCCCAGCCTCACCGCGCGCGTGGCCGCGCAACTGGGCACACTCGCCTGGCAGATCGCCTACGACCAATGGATCGACACCGACAACAGTGAGGGCTTCGGCCCACTGGCACGGCAAGCGCTGGCCGAAGTGCGCGCGGCCGGAGCCGTGCGCTGAGGCGCGTATCGCGTCGTGATCGGTCTGCGGGTCGGCCTGCGTTTCGAGGCCTGACCAGGTAGACCGCCTTTGCGTGCCACGAGTGCGACAAGGTCCGCGCGAGCAGCGCTTCGGCCTCCAGCAGCAGGTCGGGAAGCACTCCGCACTTGGCTTGATCCGCATTGCATGTGCAATGGACCGCCTGGTAGTTGTGGAGGCCGAGGTGTGTCAGTGGTGCGTGTGATGATGCAAGCCGACTGCGGGGCTGTGGAGTTGTGGGGGTTGGTTGATGCAACTGCTGCCCCAGGAGCGCGGGTTCGGCTCGGGTCGGGCTTGTCGGCGGCGGCTGGAGGCGCGGGCGCCGTGGCCGGGCGAGCCATCATCCGGGCCCCGGGCACGGAAACACCGTGACCGGGGCCCGGGATCAGCGACTGCGGCAGGTGCCGACTGCCGCTAGTTCCGGTACCGGAACACGATCCGGCCGCGCGTCAGGTCGTACGGCGGGAGCTCCACCAGCACCCGGTCTTCCAGCACGATCTTGATGTAGTTCTTGCGGATCTTCCCGCTGATGTGGGCGAGCACCTGGTGGCCGTTGTCGAGTTCCACGGTGAACATGGCGCTGCGCAGGCACTCGACAACCTTGCCCTCGACTTCGATGACATTCCTGTTCTTCGTCATCGCACCAGCTCCAGGTTGCTGCTCATCGGCCGGGCGCCGATGCCCTCGAACAGCGCCGATGCCGCTTGGTTGGACTGGTGGACTTCGGCGTGGGCCGTCGCGAAACCGGAGCGGTGCAGCGTCCCAAGGGCGTGGGCCAGCAGTGCCCGCGCGATGCCGCGGCGCTGATCGCCGGCCCGGACCGCGACCAGTCCGATGCGCGGCCGGTTCGCCGTCACCACCCGGATCAGACCCAGGTAGCGGTCCGGCGCCGCGGCCACCGCGTACTTCGACGGGTCGACGATGGTGTCGCCTTCGGGACGCGGAATTACCTCCGCGGGCATCGACTGCCACCCGACGGTCGCCCCGACTTCATCACGGATCGCGCGGTCCACCGCCCGTAGCAGTCTCTCGTCCGCCTGCCCGGCGGGCACGATCGTCACTCCCGAAGGCGGCAGGACCGCTTCGAGCCCCGTGACCCGCGGGCCGGTCGGCACGACGTACTCCCACTCGCGGCGCCGGATCGTGAAACCGGCCCGCCGCCAGCCGGCCGTCAGCTCGGCGTCGGCTTCGTCAACTACCGTGTACAGCGGCGCCCGCAGTTCCGCCAGCAACGCCTCGGCGAGCCGGTCGAAGGTGGCAGCGTGCCAGGCGTCGATGCTGACGAACAAGCGCCCGTCGGGCCGGTGCTCCGCGTATCCGCGGCCGACCACGAGGTCGTCATCCAGTGCATGCCATTGCCTGTCCGCGACGCGGGTGATCAGCACCGCGTTCTTGCTCAGGCCAGATGTGAAAGGCTTTGGGTTCATCGGAGTGTCCTTCCAGGAGTGCCTCTACCTCAGGCGCTCCTGGCGACACCGAACGTCAGCCGCCGGACCGTGACGGGTTGGGGGAGCACCCATGGGTAACTGTGTTCACGGGGCTCACCTCCCTACGACGACTTCACGATCCGCCACGAAAGTAGCAGCGAGGCGCGGCCTCGCTCAAAGGCTTTTCCGTGAGCTCGTAACGCGATCACGATCCGCTCTTCTTGAGGCGTCTCCAGCACATGAGACCGCGGGCCATGCCCGGATCGGTATCTCGTACCCGCCCGCGACGGCCGGTCGGTAGCGTGCGGGGCATGGCCTCCAAGACCGGCAGCACCCGACCGCGGCGTACCCGGGCCGCATCCCACCCCGTGCTCTCGGCCCGCGCGCTGAACCGCGCCACGCTCGACCGGCAACTCCTGCTGCGGCGCAGTGACGTGCTCTCGCCCCTGGACGCCGTCGCGCACCTCCTCGGCCTCCAGGCGCAGAACGTGAAGCCGCCGTACTTCGCGCTCTGGTCGCGCCTCGCCGGGTTCCGCCCGGAAGCGCTCTCGGAGCTGATGGAGGCGCGTGACGTGGTGCGCATCGTCACCCTGCGCTCCACCATCCACCTGCACACCGCGGACGACGCACTCACCCTGCGCCCGTTGGTGCAGGCCGCGCGGGACCGCGAGTTGAACAGCTTCCGTGCGGGGCTCGCCGGGGTCGACCGGGACCGGCTCGGCGCAACCGTGCGCACGCTGGTCGAAGAACGGCCGTACACGATGAAGGAACTGCGCGAGGTGCTCCTGAAGGTGTGGCCGGACGCCGATCCGTTCGCGCTGTCCGTGGCCGCCCGCTGTGTGCTCCCGCTGATCCAGGTCACCCCGCGCGGGCTGTGGGGCCGCAGCGGACAGGTCGCGCTCACGACCGTCGAGCACTGGCTCGGCCGGTCACCCGCGCCCGTGCCCGAACCCGACGAGACCGTACTGCGTTATCTGGGCGCCTTCGGGCCGGCCTCCGTGAAGGACATGCAGGCCTGGTCGGGGCTCACCCGGCTCGCCGCTTCCTTCGAACGCCTGCGGCCCGCTCTCGCCGTCTTCCAGGACGAGAACGGCGTCGAACTCTTCGATCTGCCGGACGCGGCGCGGCCGCCCGAGGACGTTCCCGCGCCGCCGCGCTTCCTCCCCGAGTTCGACAACCTGCTGCTCTCGCACGCCGACCGCGCCCGGGTGGTCCCGGCCGAGTACCGCGGCCGCAGCTGGAACGGCAACCAGGCCCACCGCACGCTGCTCCTCGACGGGTTCCTCGCCGGGATCTGGCGCATCGAGGAGGCGAAGGGCGGTGCCGCCGTGCTCACCGTCCAGCCGTTCGGCGCACTCGGCAAGGCGCGGCGCACAGAGGTGGCCGAGGAGGGCGCGCGGCTGCTCGCCGACATGACCTCGGCCACCTCCTGCGACGTACGGTTCGGCGAGTTCGCGGGCCACTAGGCTGTCCGGCCCCGTGGCCCGCCGGACAGCCCGGGACCTAGAGGCTCAGTGCGTGGTCGCGGCGCGCGCAGGCGGACGCGGGTGCGGATGCGGTCTGGCCGCGCCGCCTTTGCGCGGCCGGTGGCGAGAGCAGCGGGTCGACCGTCACGCGGGTCACCCCGAGCGGGGCCGAAAGTGCCTTCAGGGCGGGCTCGGCGAGCCGGATCCAGGCCTGGTCGCCGCCCAGAACGGCGTTCAGCCGGTCCGGGCTGGTGAACCCGACGGCAGTGCGCACCCCCAACTCGTCGCGCAGGAAGCGCAGTTGGTGCCCTCCGGCAGAGCCGAGCCGAACCGGCACGTACAGCGGCCCTGCCGGGCGGCGTTCCTCGGGGTCGGCGTCCTCGATCGTGAGGCTGAGCATGGTGTCCTCCGGTGCGGGAGTTCGGATGCCGTACGCGCTCGTGCGCCCGTACGTTGCGAAGTTATGCCCGCACGGGCGGCCCGGACTCACGCCATGACGCGGCGTTGACCCCGGTGCGCCCGATTTTGACGTGCGCTTGGCGCAGGTCCGTGCGGGCGGGCCGGAGTGCCGGGGCGCGGGCGCCCGCGCGCCGCGTTCACCCCACCGGGTGGCGGGGCAGGCCGCCGGGCTGCCGTGCCGTGCCGTCCGGGCGGCGGGCATCCGTATCAGGACCGGCCCGGCCCATGAGGATGCGGCGCTCACGCCGCGCGGGCCCACTGGGTGGCGGAGCTCGCCGCCGTACCCGGGTTCAGTCCGCCCGCCCGTCGCCGCGACCGGCCGGGGTTCAGTCCGCCCGGCCCGTCGCCGCGACCGTCACGCCGAGCCCGATCATCGCGAAGCCGCCCGCGCCGCCGATCAGCGAGAGGCGCCGCTCGGAGCGGGCGAACCAGTTGCGGGCAGCCGCCGCACCCAGTCCCCACAGCGTGTCCGTCACCAGCCCGATGGTGATGGGGACCAGGCCGAGGAGCAGCATCTGGGCGGGCAGGTGCCCGGCCGAGTGGTCCACGAACTGCGGCAGCACCGCGGCGAAGAACACGATGCCCTTGGGGTTGGTGACGCCCACCAGGATGCCGTCCGCGACCGTCCGCAGATCGCCGCGGGCGGGCCGGACCGCGGCCGCCGTCTCTCCGATGGCGTCCACCCCCAGCCGCATGTCCTTGCGGTGCCGGTACGCCTGCACCCCGAGCAGGACCAGGTACGCGGCGCCCGCCAGTTTCACCGCCATGAAGACGGCCGCCGAGCGCTCCACCAGCGCACCGATGCCGAGCGCCACGGCGCAGACCAGGCCGTACGAACCCACGACGTTGCCCAGGACGGTGGCGAGCGCGGTCCGGCGGCCGTGCGCGAGGGCCCGGCCGATCACGAACAGCACGCTCGGCCCGGGGATCACGATCACCAACAGGGACATCGCCGCGAAGGCGAGAATGCGGTCGGTCGACACCATGGCCGCCATTCAACCCCACCCGTGTGCCGCGCGCCCAGGGGTGCGGGGCGCGTGGGCCCGCTGGGCCATCGGCCCGGTCGGAGCCCCCCGGCCTGCCTGGATAACGTCGTCGTATGGCCGTCGGCTCGGCCGGGGCGCCTGGGTACGTCGCCGCATGGCCCCCGGCCCCGCCGGAGTCCCCAGGCCCCCTGGTTAAAGTCACCGCATGGAACTGCGGCAGCTCAGCTACTTCGTCACCGTTGCCGAGGAACTGCACTTCGGGCGGGCCGCCGGGCGGTTGCATATTGTTCAGTCGGCCGTCAGTCAGCAAGTGCGGCGTCTGGAAAGGGAGTTGGGGGCCGAGCTCTTCGACCGGTCGCCGCGGCACGTGCGGCTCACCGCGGCGGGGGAGCGGCTGCTGCCGGAGGCCCGCGCGGTGCTTGCCGCCGCCGAGCGGGCGCGGGCCGCCGTTCGGGAGCGCGCCACGCTGCGGCTCGGCACCAGCACCGGCCTTGGCGAGCACCTCGACCGGGTGCTCGGGGCGTTCGCCGGGCTCGCCCCGGACACCGCGGTCGAGCTGGTCTCCGCACCCACCCGCGACCGCCTGGCGCAGGTCGCCGACGGCCGCCTCGATGCCGCGTTCGTCCGCTCCCGGCAGCCCGCGCCGGGCCTGCGCATCCTGTCGCTCTGGGAGGACCCCCTGGTCGCGGCGGTCCCCGCAGGGCATCCGCTCGCCCGCCAGGACGAGATAGCCCTGGCCGACCTCGCGGACCTGCCGCTGTGCATCACCGCCCGCCGCACCAACCCCGCCCTCGTGGACCTGGTCGTCGGTGCCTGTCACGCGGCGGGTTTCGAACCCGTACCCGGCCCGGTCAGCGGCTCCCTCCAGGACACCCTGGCCACCATCGGGCTCAGCCCGCAGTGGACGGTGGTGTACGCGGCCCACGCGCGCGTGCTGCACAGCCCCCGCGTCGCCTTTCGCCCCTTCCGTGCCCCGGGCCTCGTCCTGCCGACCTGCCTGGCGGTGGCCGCCGAGCGCCGGACCCCGGCCCTCGACCTCCTCCTGAGTGCCTGCTCAAAGCCGCTGACCAGTAACGATCACGAAAGCTGATCGCTGCGCTCGCGATCTGCTTCTTGGTGGCACGGCACGGATCCGATGGACTGAGGTCACGCCGCTGAGCGACCCGGAAAGGCCGGGAAGCCGCCGCCGACAGAGGAGCCGATCATGCCCATCGTCACCATTCAGCAGGGCCCCCGCGACATCGAGCTCAAGCGCGAGCTGGTCAAGCGCGTGACCGACGCGTTCGTCGACGCGTACAAGATTCCGGCCGAGACGGTCCAGGTGTGGATCCACGAGGTCCCCAAGGACAGCTGGGGCGCGGCCGGCACGCTGACCGCCGACAAGTAGGCCTGGGGGAGGGGCAGTTGGCGCCGGGTTGTCCAAGCCGACCGTCTCACCCCCGGTGTGGGGCGCCGTCCGTACGGGGGTCGGACGGGCCCGGTTCCGCCTCGCGCCGGGAGCGTTCCCGGCGCGAGGCGGAACCGTAGCGGTGGCGGCCGTACGCCGCGAGCACCGTGAGCGGTACCGAGAGTACGGCCGCGATCCCGAACAGGCCCTGGAACGCGCCTCGTTGGGCCGCGGCCGAGCCGAGTCCCGTGCCCAGCGCGCTGCCCAGGTACAGGGCGACCCCGAAGAAGGCGACCCCCGTGGCGCGGGCGCCCGGGACCACCTGGGTCGCCCACGCCTGCACCGTCGAGTGCAGGAACGCCCAGCCGCCGCCGAGCAGCAGCGCGGTCAGCGTCAGAGTCGCCAGGGACGGGTGCAGCGCGGCGGCGGCGTACGCCAGCGTCAGCTGGATCCCGCCAGTCACGATCAGCGTGACCGGTCCGAGGCGCCCGGCCAGGCGCCGCACGGCCTGCGCGCCGCCCATCGCCGCGACCCCGTACAGGGCCGCCACCGCGCCAGCGGTCGCCGGAGCCGCGCCGAGGGATTCGAGGGCGGACGGCAGATAGGTGAAGCAGCCGAGCAGCACGCCCCCTTCGAGGAGGGCCACCCCCATCACGTACCACTGGTGGCGCGAGCGCAGGACGGTGCGCAGCTCACCGCCCGCGCGGGGTTCGCGCACCGGCTCGGGCAGTTGGCGCAGGGCGAGTGCCAGACACCCGGCGAGCAGGCCCGGCAGGGCGAAGACCAGGCGCCAGCTCAGCCAGTGCGCCAGCGCTCCGGCGACGACGGTGGACAGCGCGGTTCCGAGCGCGAACGCCGTCATCAAGGAGCCCAGCGCCCGCTGCCGCCCGGACGGCGCGACCGTGTCGCCCACATAGGTCAGCGAGCCCGCGATGGCGGCGGCGAAGCAGGCCCCCGTGACCGCCCGCGCCCCGATCAGCACCACGGCTCCGGGCGCGAGCGCCGAGGTGAGCGCTCCGGCGGCGGACGCCGCCAGCGACCAGCGCATCACCCTCACGCGGCCGAACCGGTCGCTCGCCAGACCCCAGGCCGGCTGGGCAACGCCGTAGCAGAGGGTGTACGCGCTCGCGGCGAGCGCGGCCGTGCCGAGCGGCACATTGAGGGCGGAGCCGATCAGCACCAGCATCGGTGCGATCGAGAAGCGGTCGAAGTTGCTGACGAACCCCGCCGCGCCGAGGAGCCGTGCCGCAGCAGGAGCAGGAGCAGGAGCAGGAGCAGGAGCAGGTGTCGGTGAACTGGTCATGTGCCCAGCTCAGCAGAGGGATTGAGGTCCGTGTTCGCTCAGCCGATTACCATCACTGACACCGTGAGCACCTCACCACAGCCCCGCGCGGAACTCGGCGCGTTCCTGCGCTCGCGCCGCGAGCGCCTCGCCCCGGGCGCGCTGGGGCTGCCTGTCGCGCCCCGCCGCCGCACCCCCGGGCTGCGCCGCGCCGAGGTCGCCGAGGCCGCCGGAATCAGCGCCTCCTGGTATGCCTGGCTGGAGCAGGGCCGGGTGCGCACGTCGGAGCAGGTGCTGCGGGCGGTGGCGCGGGCGCTGCGCCTCGATCCGGCCGAGACCGCGCACGTGCTGTCCTTCGCGAAACACCCCGCGCGGGATGCCCCGCCGCGCGGCGCCCCGGCGAGCTGGGTCTCGCCCAACCTGCGCTCGCTGGTCGACGCGATGCTGCCGCATCCGGCGATGGTCGTCGACCCGCACTGGGACCTGCTCGCCTGGAACACCTCGTACGCCGCGCTGCTCACCGACCTCGCACGGCTGCCTGCCAAGCGGCGCAACATGCTCTGGCTGGTGTTCCGCTGGCCGCCGTGCCGCGCGCTGCTCGCCGACTGGGAGGCCGAAGCCCGTTGTCTGCTGGGCCAGTTCAGGGCGCGGGCCGCACACCACCCGGACGATCCGCGGTACGCCGAGATCATCGAGGAGATCGGCGCGGACCCATGCGCCGCGCGGTGGCTCGACCAGCGGGAGACCGCGGCCTTCCGCCCCGCCGTCAAGCACTTCCGCCACCCGGTCGTGGGCGACCTGCGGCTGCGCTCGGTCAAACTCGCCGCCGTCGAGGAACCAGGCCACCACTTCCTGGCCTACCTGCCCGACGACCCGGCGGCGCACGAGGGCCTGCGGGCGCTCACCGAGGCGTGAGCTTCACGGCAGCAGCCCCGCCCGGCGGGCCGCCACGACCGCTTCGAGCCGGGTGTGCGCGCCCAGCTTCCGCATCGCCGAGCGCAGATAGCCCTTCACCGTCTCGGGGCGCAGCCCGAGCCGTTCCCCGGCGGCCGCGTTGGTGGTGCCGGACGCCACGCACGCGAGGACGTCCAGCTCGCGCGGGGTCAGTGCCACCGGCCGCGCGGCGGGCGGCCCGGCCGCCCCGGCCAGCCTGCCGCACACACCGAGCAGCGCGGCACGCAGCTCCGGATCGGCGACCCGCGGGGCCAGCGCGCGCAGTTCACCGTGCGCCTGCCTGACCTCCTCCCACGCCCCGGCCCCCGACCCGGCGTCCGCGGCCCGCTCCCCGGCCGTCGCAAGCAGTCGCTCGGTCTCGTCCCGTACGGCCAGGGCCTGTTCCACGTCGCGCGCCGCGTCGACGGCCGCACCGAACAGCCGGTCGCCGATCGGCAGGGCTTCGCGCAGCGCCGCGTACAGCACCCCACGCACCCGCCGGCCCACTACCACCGGCACCGCGACCACCGAGCGCAGGCCCTCGGCGGCGACCACCGCGTCGTACTCGTGCGAGATGTGCCGCGACTCGCGGTAGTTGGTGACCGCGCAGGGCCGGGCGAGCGCCACCGACTTGCCGCCGAGCCCGCTGCCCGCCGAGATGACCAGGCCGCGCAGCGCGGCGGTCGCCGTGCCGCTGAGTTCGGCGATGCGGAACTGGCGCGGGCCCGCGAGCAGCCCGCCGAACGCGACCGGCAGCCCCGTGGCGCGCCGCATCCGCAGCAGCGCCGCCCGCATCTCCACAGCCTCGGCCCGCACCGTCACCCGCTGCCCCTTGCCCCTGATCCGACGTTCGGGACCACATCATCACCTCCGGGGGCCCGGACGGAACCGGCCGGGCGGAGTTGGCGGCCGGATTTCGCGGGCGGCCGCGGACGAGGCCGTTTCGGGGAGACGTGCGCGCCACCCCCATCCGGGGGTAGTGAGACGTGGGTCACTCGCACCACGATGATGGCGAGCGGTCGGGCAACGAGGAGGACACATGAACGAAGTCGGCGCGACGCAGAGTTTCCGGGCCGCCCGGGACTTCCTGCTCCAGCACCGGGAGGACTACGCCGTGGCGTACGAGGGCTTCGCCTGGCCCCGGCCCGAGCGGTTCAACTGGGCGCTCGACTGGTTCGACGTCATCGCCGAGGGCAACGAGCGGACCGCGCTGCACATCGTCGAGGAGGACGGTTCCCGGCTGACCCGCTCGTTCGCCGGGCTTTCGGCGCGGTCCGGCCAGGCCGCGAACTGGTTGCGCGCGCAGGGCGTGCGGGCCGGGGACCGCATCCTGGTGATGCTCGGCAACCAGGTCGAGCTGTGGGAGACCGCGCTCGCCGCGATGAAGCTGCGCGCCGTCGTCATCCCCGCGACCCCGCTGCTCGGCCCCGCCGACCTGCGCGACCGGGTGGCCCGCGGCCGGGTGCGGCATGTGATCGTGCGGAGCGCGGACGCGGCGAAGTTCGCCGAGGTGCCCGGCGACTACACCCGGATCGCCGTCGGTGCGCGCACCGAGGGCTGGCTCGCCTACGAGGACTCGCTCACCGTCCCCGAGCCCTTCGAGCCGGACGGCGCCACCTGCGCCGACGACCCGCTGATGCTGTACTTCACCTCCGGCACCACCGCCCGCCCCAAGCTGGTCGAGCACACCCATGTGTCGTACCCCGTAGGGCACTTGTCGACGATGTACTGGATCGGGCTCAAGCCCGGCGACGTACACCTCAACATCTCCTCGCCGGGCTGGGCCAAGCACGCCTGGTCGAACCTGTTCGCGCCGTGGAACGCCGAGGCCACCGTCTTCATCTTCAACTACAGCCGCTTCGACGCGGCCCGGCTGATGGCCGAGATGGACGCGGCGCGGGTCACCAGCTTCTGCGCGCCGCCCACGGTGTGGCGGATGCTGATCCAGGCCGACCTCGGCGCGCTGCGCACGCCGCCGCGCGAAGTGGTCGCGGCGGGCGAACCGCTCAACCCCGAGGTCATCGAGACCGTGCGCCGCGCATGGGGCGTGGTCATCCGGGACGGCTTCGGACAGACCGAGACCGCCGTCCAAGTCGCCAACACACCAGGGCAGTTGCTCAAGGAAGGCTCGATGGGGCGACCCTGCCCCGGCTACCGCGTGGTGCTGCTCGACCCGGTCACCGGCGAGCCGGGCACCGAGGGCGAGATCGCGCTCGACCTGTCCGCCGAGCCGGTGGGCCTGATGACCGGCTACCACGGCGACCTGGAACGCACCGCGGAGGCGATGGCCGGCGGCTACTACCGCACCGGCGACATCGGTGCGCGTGACGCCGACGGCTACATCACCTACATCGGCCGGGCCGACGACGTCTTCAAGGCCTCCGACTACAAAATCTCCCCCTTCGAGCTGGAGAGCGCACTCCTCGAACACGAGGCGGTCGCCGAGGCCGCGGTGGTCCCGGCGCCCGACCCGGTACGCCTCGCCGTGCCGAAGGCGTACATCGTGCTCGCCGAAGGCTGGGAGCCGGGCTCCGACACGGCGAAACTGCTCTTCGCGCACTCGCGGGCCGTCCTCGCCCCGTACAAGCGTGTGCGCGTCATCGAGTTCGGCGAGCTGCCCAAGACGGTCTCCGGCAAGATCCGCCGGGTCGAGCTGAAGGAGGCGACGGCGGAGGGTTCGGCGGCTGAGTACGTGGAAGGTGAGCAGCGATGACGACCCTGTCCTACGCCCACGGTGTGAGCGACACCCCCCTGCTCGGCGAGACGATCGGCGCCCACCTGGACCGGGTGATCGAGGCGCACGGCGCGCACGAGGCGCTGGTCGACGTACCCTCCGGGCGGCGCTGGACGTACGGCCAATTCGGCGCGGACGTGAGCCAGTTGGCGTGCGCGCTGCTCGTGAGCGGGGTCGCGAAGGGCGACCGGGTGGGCATCTGGGCGGTGAACTGCCCGGAGTGGATCCTGCTCCAGTTCGCGACCGCGCGGATCGGCGCCGTCCTGGTGAACATCAACCCCGCGTACCGGGTCCACGAGTTGGCGTACGTACTGCGTCAGTCCGCGGTCTCGGTGCTCTTCGCGTCGCTGTCCCACAAGACGAGCGACTATCGGGCGATGGTGGAGCAGGTCCGGGGCGAGTGCCCGGCGCTGCGCCGGACGGTCTTCATCGGCGACCCCGGCTGGGACACCCTGATGGCGACCGGAACCACCCATCCCGGTAAGGGACTTGAGGCGCGCGAGGCGGAACTGTCCTGCGACGACCCGGTCAACATCCAGTACACCTCGGGCACCACCGGCTTCCCGAAGGGTGCCACCCTCTCGCACCACAACATCCTCAACAACGGTTATTTCATTGGTGAGTTGCTCCGCTACACCGAGGCCGACCGGATCTGTGTCCCGGTCCCCTTCTACCACTGTTTCGGCATGGTGCTCTGCAATCTGGCGGCCCTTACGCACGGCTCCTGCGTGGTGATCCCGGCGCCGTCCTTCGAGCCCGCCTCGACGCTGCGCGCCGTGGAGCAGGAGCGTTGCACCTCGCTGTACGGGGTGCCGACGATGTTCATCGCGGAGCTGAACCTCCCCGGCTTCGCCTCGTACGACCTCTCCTCGCTGCGTACCGGGATCATGGCGGGCTCGCCGTGCCCCGCGGAAGTGATGAAGCGGGTGGTCGCCGAGATGCACATGGCCGAGGTGTCCATCTGCTACGGCATGACCGAGACGTCGCCGGTCTCCACCCAGACCCGCACGGACGACGACCTGGAGCGGCGCACCGGCACCGTCGGCCGGGTCATGCCGCACGTCGAGGTGAAGGTCGTCGACCCCACGACCGGCGTCACCGTCCCGCGCGGTGAGCCGGGCGAGCTGTGCACCCGCGGCTACAGCGTGATGCTGGGCTACTGGGACGAGCCGGAGCGTACCGCCGAGACGATCGACGCGGGGCGCTGGATGCACACCGGCGACCTCGCGGTGATGCGCGAGGACGGGTACGTCGAGATCGTCGGCCGCATCAAGGACATGATCATCCGCGGCGGCGAGAACGTGTACCCGCGCGAGATCGAGGAGTTCCTGTACGGACACCCCAAGATCGCGGACGTCCAGGTGGTTGGCATCCCCGACGAGAAGTACGGCGAGGAGATCCTGGCCTGCGTCATCCCGCGCGACCCGGCCGATCCGCCCACCCTGGACGAGGTGACCGCGTACTGCCGCGAGCAGCTCGCGCACTTCAAGATTCCGCGCCATCTGCGGATCCTTGAGGCCTTTCCCATGACGGTCAGCGGCAAGGTGCGCAAGGTAGAGCTGCGAGAGACGTACGGCGACGCCTGACCCCCGGGGCGCGCTCCGGGCATGGCCTGAGGGCCGTCGAGGCGAGGCCCGGCGCCGCGGGGGCGTGTGTGTCCGCCGGGCTGACCCCGAGGGGGACCGCGCCCGCCGGGCTCAGGGGCCGGTCGAGACCAGTTCGCGAGCCGCGCCGTTCACCGGCTGGGGCGTGCCCGTCAGATCCAGCACGAACAGCGGCACCCCCAGCTCGTCCGCGCGCTCCCGGGCGTCCGTCGCGTACCCGGCGAGCGAGAAGTGGACGCTGCGCGCGGACGTGGTCATGCCGTGCAGCCACAGGCACTCGACCGCCCGCACCGAGGACGGCCGCGTCGTCGGGTCCACCTGGGCGACGAGGCCGGGGCCGCGCAGGTCGATGCCGGAGGCCGGGCGCGGCTCGGCCTGGTGTATGCCACCGAAGCCCAGCCAGTTCAGATAGAGCGCGGCCGCGGTCACCGCGTCCCGCGCGGTACGGATCGTGAGTGGCCGGAACGCCGTGCGGGGCCGCGCCGCAGCCGTCGGCGGGACCGGCACGCGCGCCGACGGCGCCGTCACCGGGCGCACCGGGACCCTGAGGACCGCCCCGCACGTGCAGCCGAGCTCGGGATGCGGCCACTGGCTCTGCCGCCCGCAGGCCCGGCACCGGACCGTGACCCAGGCGTCCGTCCAGGTGCGGTGGGTGATCGGCGAGGGCGCGGCACCGCGCTGGATGGGCGGCGCGAGCGGGGCGCCGCAGACACACGGGTAGGCCGGCGGCAGATAGAGGTGGTCGCGCCGACAGGTCGGACAGCGCACCGGAACACCCTCGCGGTTCATCCGCCCCCACCTCCCTGACGACACGGCCCGAACGGGATCCGCCTCCCCTGACGACGCTGCCCCGCGGGCTCCGTCCCACGCCGAGTGGAACACCCCACCGGCGCGGCCGGGAGGCTCCGCCGTCCATGGTCCATCAACCGGGACCGCCGTGTGGCCGATTCGCGCATCCCCGGACGTCCCTTGACGCGCCAGCGAACCCGTCCTACATTGCTTCCACATAGCAGAACTAAACTTCCGCATTACGGAATCAGGTTCGAAGGTTGCGCGACCAGGTGGCGCGACAGAGCCCGACTCCGCCCTGGCTGAAGCAGGAGCACTCCATGCCTCGTATGACCGCTGCCCGAGCGGCAGTTGAGATCCTCAAGCTCGAAGGCGTCAGCCACGCCTTCGGCGTGCCGGGCGCGGCGATCAACCCCTTCTACCGGGCGCTCAAGGAGGGCGGTGGCATCGACCACACGCTCGCCCGCCACGTCGAAGGCGCCTCCCACATGGCGGAGGGGTACACGCGCTCCAACCCGGGCAACATCGGTGTCTGCATCGGTACGTCGGGCCCCGCGGGCACCGACATGATCACCGGGCTCTACTCCGCGATCGGCGACTCGATCCCGATCCTGTGCATCACCGGCCAGGCTCCGGTCGCGGTGATCCACAAGGAGGACTTCCAGGCCGTCGACATCGCCTCGATCGCGAAGCCGGTCACGAAGGCCGCGACGACCGTCCTGGAGGCCGCCCAGGTCCCCGGCGTCTTCCAGCAGGCCTTCCATCTGATGCGCTCCGGCCGTCCCGGCCCGGTCCTCATCGACCTGCCGATCGACGTCCAGCTCACCGAGATCGACTTCGACCCGGACACCTACCAGCCGCTGCCGGTCTACAAGCCGGCCGCGACCCGGGCCCAGATCGAGAAGGCCATCTCCTTCCTCCTGGAGTCCGAGCGCCCGCTGATCGTCGCCGGTGGCGGCATCATCAACGCGGACGCCTCCGACCTCCTGGTCGAGTTCGCCGAGATCACCAACACGCCCGTCATCCCCACCCTCATGGGCTGGGGCACCATCGCGGACGACCACGAGCTGAACGCGGGCATGGTCGGCCTGCAGACCTCGCACCGCTACGGCAACGCGACGTTCCTGGAGTCGGACTTCGTCCTCGGCATCGGCAACCGCTGGGCCAACCGCCACACCGGCTACAAGCTCGACGTCTACACCAAGGACCGCAAGTTCGTCCACGTCGACATCGAGCCCACCCAGATCGGCAAGATCTTCGCCCCGGACTACGGCATCGCCTCCGACGCGAAGGCCGCCCTGGAGCTGTTCGTGGAGGTCGCCAAGGAGCTGAAGACCGCGGGCAAGCTCCCCGACCGCTCCGCCTGGGTCGCCTCCCACCTGGAGCGCAAGTCCACGCTCCAGCGCCGTACGCACTTCGACAACGTGCCGATGAAGCCGCAGCGGGTCTACGAGGAGATGAACAGGGCCTTCGGCCCGGAGACGCGCTACGTCACCACCATCGGCCTCTCCCAGATCGCCGGCGCGCAGATGCTGCACGTCTACAAGCCGCGCAACTGGATCAACTGCGGCCAGGCGGGCCCGCTCGGCTGGACCATCCCGGCCGCGCTCGGTGCCGCCACCGCCGACCCGGAGACCCCCGTCGTCGCCCTCTCTGGCGACTACGACTTCCAGTTCATGCTGGAGGAGCTGGCGGTCGGCGCTCAGCACAAGATCCCGTACGTCCATGTTCTCGTGAACAACGCCTACCTGGGCCTGATCCGTCAGGCGCAGATCGGCCTGGACATCAACTTCCAGGTCAACCTGGAGTTCGAGAACATCAACTCCCCGGAGCTGGGCGTCTACGGCGTCGACCACATCAAGGTCGTCGAGGGCCTGGGCTGCAAGGCGATCCGTGTCACCGAGCCGGACCAGCTGCTGCCCGCGTTCGAGGAGGCCAAGAAGCTGGCCGCGGAGTTCCGCGTCCCGGTCGTCGTCGAGGCGATCCTGGAGCGGGTCACCAACATCTCGATGAGCCGCACCAACGACATCAGCGACATCAGCGAGTTCGAGGAGCTGGCCACCGAGCCGGGCCACGCCCCGACGGCGATCCGTCCACTGACGGCTTCCTGATCCCGGTGCCCCGGGTACCGGCCGCTGAGCCGGGGCCCGTGGCGCCGCCCGAAGACGGTCCGGCCCCCGTTCCCCCGCACTGGGGAGCGGGGGCCGGACGCCTTCACGTGCACGCCTTCATCCGCACGCCTTCAGTCGCACGCTTTCACCCGCTTAGGGGATGCGGTCCTCTTGTTCGAGCAGCGTCTTGAGTGAGGAGAGGATCATCACCCAGCCTTCGCTGACACCGTTCAGCATCTCGCTGTCCGGGCTGTCGAAGCCGTCGTGAGTGACCGTCAGTTTCACCCCGAGCGAGGCGGGGGCGGCCGGTTCGATGTCGAAGGCGACCCGCGACTGCTCCGCCCGTGCTGCCTCGAACTCCTCGTCCGTATCGAAGAGTTGACGGTGCATCGGAAGAATCCGGTGCCAGGTGTACGCGAGCCGTCGGCCCGGCACCGCCTCGGTCACCGTCTGGCCGAGATCCTCGTACGCGCCGTCCGGCCCCATCTTCCACAGCACCGAAGAGCCCGGCCGCCAGTCGGACCTGGGCCCCCAGCCGCCGAAGTACAGCTGAGCGAACTCGGCGTCGGTCAGGGCCTCGTAGAGCCGTTCGGGTGTGGTCCGGATGTAGATCGAGTACCCGAACTCGGGCTGATCCATGGGGAGTTCCTCCAAACTCTGCGTCGCCCCGGCCGAGGTGCTCGGCCGGACGTGTTCGTACGCGCCCATCCGCGCGTGCGCACCCTCTCGTGCATCCGCACCCTTCCGCGCGTCCGCGGCCGTTGCGCACCGCACTCGTGCTGAGCTGCGCGGGCCTGAGCCTGTCCGTGTGCCCGCGCCCGAGCCGCGCGTCCGGGCCTGTCCGGGCCATGTACCCGCTTCCGTCCGCGCACTCGTGCCGAGCCGCGGGCCCCTCCGCGCGACCACCGAGCCGTCCGCGACGGGCGACGGACGGTTCGTGCACGGGTGCCGGACCGGGGAGCGGGTTCTCGTGGCCGCGCCGCCGCACTGGGCGGGCCGGACGGCCCCGTCGGGCATCGCGGGGTTCCTGCGGACCGCCTGTCGCGGCTGAGCCGGGCGCTGGGGCAGCCAGTCCCCGGGGTCCGCCCGCTGAGCTCCCGCGGCCGGGCCGTGACCATCGCCGCCGGGGGCCCGGAAAACGTCGGCCACGCCCGCCTCCGGCTTCAGTACCGGGAACCTTGGAGTTGCGTGTCAATTCGTGACAATTTTCCCACTCGTTCCGGGCGCGATCCAGGGAGATACCGGATCGATTCCCCATCGTCACCCGTCGGGCCTGCCCTTCGGGCCGTTCGGCGGCGCATACTGGGGTGACGATGACGAAGCCATCCGCGCCCCGGCGCCACCTGCCCACCAGCCCCTTCAAAGCCCCGGATGCCCCGGCGGCCAAGCACTTCCTCCTGGGAGATCGGGTCACACACGACCAGTTCGGCCTGGGCACCATCATCGGGGTCGAGGACGGCGTGGCGATGCTCGTCGACTTCGGCTCCCGCCAGGCCCGTATTGTCAGCCCGTACACCCGCATGGACAAGCTCTAAACACGCTCGCCGCGAGGTGAACCCCGGTCCGGACCGCAGCCGCGGCCCGGGGCGGGGTGGGGCGTGCAAGCCCGGCTCCGCTCCCTCGGCCCGCGCGGGTGGGTCAGCACACCTGTGGGCGACGCCCGCTGCCCCTCCTGCCCGCTCGAAGGTCTCCACCTCCAGCTAGGGACAAACCAGCCCTCAACCGCGACCGAGGCCCGACGCGCGCGGATGGTTCGCTCACCCAGCGTTACGGGACTGAGCGGAATCTCCCGCGCGGCCACGGTCTGCCGCCCCACAGTGGGCTCGGCGGCACCGCCCGCCCGTGGCCGTCGCCCCTGATCGTCCTCTCGCCCGGCTTCGGAGCGCCCCACGTCGCCGCCTCCGTAGACCGCGCCCCCGAGCCGTACGAGATCGCCGCAGGCGGCGGTCGGACGAGTCCACGAGCCGTACGGAACCGCCCTCCCCGGCGGCCGGACGAGTCCACGAGCCGTACGGAACCGCCCCTCCCCGGCGGTCGGACGAGTCCACGAGCCGTACGGAACCGCCCTCCCCGGCGGCCGGATGCGGCACGCGCCAGCCGGTCGGCGCGGACCGGCGCTCGACAGGGTGTCAGCGGCGGGTTTCGACCTTCAGGTCGCCGCGGGTCAGTGTGCGGCCGAAGTCGCCGCCGAGCAGGTCGTGCGGGACGCCGAGTCCGATGGCGCTGGCCGCGTCGAGGCGGGCCAGCTGGGAGGCGGTGAGGTCGACCTCCAGGGCGCCCAGATTGTCCTCCAGCTGCGTGAGGGTGCGGGCACCGATGATCGGTGCCGTCACAGCCGGATTCCGCAGGGTCCAGGCCAGAGCGACCTGGGCGGGTGTACGGCCCAGTTCCGTGGCGAGTTCCTTCACGACGTCCACGATGGCGAAGTTGCGTTCGGTGAGCGCGCCGCCGGCGATGGTGACGTTCTTGCGGGTGCCGTCGGCGGATGCGGCGTTCGTCGTGGTCAGGTCGTCGCGGCTGTACTTGCCGGTGAGTATGCCGCCGCCCAGCGGTGAGTACGGCGTCACCCCCAGCCCCATCTCGCGTGCCATGGGGATCAGGTCACGGTCTCCGGTACGCTCGATCAGGCTGTACTCGATCTGTAGCGCGACCAGCGGCGACCAGCCGCGCAGGTCGGTGATTGCCTGCATGCGCGACACCTGCCAGGCCGGGACGTTGGACATCGCCAAGTACAAGACCTTGCCCTGCCGGACCAGATCGTCCATGCCGCGCAGGATCTCCTCGACCGGCGTCGTGAAATCCCACATGTGCAGATAGAGCAGATCGATGTAGTCCGTATTCAGCTGTCGCAGACTGGCTTCCACCGAAGCGATCAGGTTCTTGCGGTGAGGTCCCCCGGAATTCGGATCCCCTGGCCGACGCAGCGTCGTGTATTTCGTCGCAAGGACCAGGCTCTCGCGGTTGTCGCGGGTGAATTCGCCCAGCAGGCGCTCGGAACTCCCCTTGGTGTACGTAACGGCGGTGTCGATGAAGTTGCCGCCGCGCTCGACATAGAGGTCGAACAGCTTGCGCGCCTCGTCCCGCTCGGCGCCCCAGCCCCACTCGGTGCCGAAGGTCGCCGCGCCCAGCGCCAGCGGTGAGACCCGCAGTCCGGAGCGGCCGAGCAGTCGATAGCTGTCGAGGGTGAGCGACATCGTGTCCTCCTGTGCTTGCGATCCGTTGCCGAAAGCAAGTCTGTGACCGTCACAAGTCGGCGGTAAGGGAGGGAAGTTCCTGGGAACGCCAGTCCTACCCTGAGTGTTGGACCGAACATGACGACCCGCACCGTCGATACGACACAGGAGCTGGCCGCGTTCCTGCGGACCCGGCGCGAACGTTTGGACCCGCGCGATTTCGGTCTGCCATCGCGGCGGCAGGCCCGGCGGACCCCGGGATTGCGCCGCGAAGAGGTCGCCGAACTGGCCGGTGTCAGCACCGACTACGTCGTACGGCTGGAACAGGGCCGAGGGTTGCGGCCCTCGGCGGACGTGGTGGAGGCGCTGGCCCGAGCGCTGCGCCTGGCCCCCGACGAACGCGCCTACCTCTTCAACCTGGCCCAGCAGCGCCCCCGCAACGCGGGCAAGGCCGCCACCACCGCGGCGCCGCAGCTGGCCCGGCTGGTCACCGACCTGTCGCCGCTGCCGGCCATGCTGATGAACCACCGCTACGACATCCTGGCCTGGAACAGCGAAATGACCAGGCTGCTACTGGATTTCGGCACCCTGCCGCCGTCGCAGCGCAATGCGATGTGGCTGTGCCTGATGCATCCGGAGATACGTGAGTTCTACGTGGACCGCGAACGGGTCGTACGTGAGGGGATCGCCCACCTTCGCGCCGCGTGGGCCGCACATCCGCAGGATCAGGCGTTGACCGACCGCATCGCTGAATTCGCCACTGCTGACGAGGAGTTCGCCCGATTGTGGGCCGAGCGCGACATCAAGGTCAACGGCCGCGGGCGCAAGGTGCTGCGGCATCCCGACCTCGGTGTCATCGCAGTGGATTTCGAGGTGCTTGTGCCACTTCAGGACCCGGATCAGAGGTTGGTGATCTACCGCGCCGCGGACCCCGAGAGCCAGTCGGCGCTGGACCGGGTGCATTAGGTGCCTCCGTTCGACGGACGGTGGTGCAGGGCCACGTCCCGGCTGCGGTCCTGCCATGGAGTTCGTAGGCCGAGAGGCGGAGTCAGCGAGCCAAGTAGTGGCAGCGGCATGAGCACTTGAGGGCTTCGAGAACCGCTGGCCCCCAGGGCTGCCGAACTTCGAGCGACCGGGGCAGTGCAGGTGGCTGGCCTCCCAATGGAGGGTGGGGGCCTCGCGGCACTCGGGATCTCGTAGGAGCTCGGGGCCTGCGTTGCGGTCATGAGTCAGCCTGGCTGGTGAGCGCGGCCGTACCCATGAGCGCGGCCGTACCCATCCTGATGAGCCCGGTGAGCGGCATCGGGTCGCACAGGGCGCCGGCGCTTTCAGGGGCACGGCCCAGTAGCCGGCATGGTTCTCGCCCGGCTCGTTGTCCCCGACGTGGGGTACGCCCAGGTAGTTGCCGAGGCCGAGGCGATCCGCGTACGGGCCGAGGTTCTGGGCGGGCGGGGAGGACGGCACCAGCACGTAGAACCGGTGGCCGCGCGGGTCGTGGATGACGGGTCCGTAGTGGTGGTGACAGGGCCTTGCCGGACATAAGCGATGCGTCCTGCGCCTTGTTCGAGACGAGTGGCCAGCCGGACCGCCACGGCGGGGTGGACGCGTCCCAAGTTGACTAGCCCCAGGGATGATCCGTAGTCCGTGCCCAGCGACAGGAAGACGATCCCTGCGCGGGTCAGTGCGGCACGTAATTGCTCGGTTGCCGCGTTGGGGGCCGTGTCGTCGCCCTGCGTTGCCATGACCTGGACGGTAGGGGCGACTGGGTTCTCCAAGCCACCTGAATTTCTCGATACTTCTCCCGGTGGGATCGAGCTTTCCCTGTCTTTCTCACATGGCCGCGCCCATGCTGTGGTGCGCGGAAAAGATCAAGGCCCCACCCGAGCCAACGGATAGGGCCTTGATCATCGGGGCGCACGGTTCGGGACCGTAACTCGATTTTTGACCCCATCGTGACCTGCGGCGATGCCCTAAACCGGGACATTTTGATGTACTTCGATGTCGCTCAGTGCCGTCCCATGCTCCTCGATTCCGGTCGGTGTTCCCGCGGGAACAGAGCCAGACCGGGGTTCCCCAGGCGGCGCACGGCATGAGTGCAAAACGCCCTGTTCGCGCCACGGGAACAAGGCCGTGCCCCCGCCAAGACGGGGGCACCGCTGGCCACTCCCAGCCGCCTGGGGGGCAGGACCGGGAGGGCCGCTCGTAGGGCCTGCGGGTCGAGCTGGGTGGTGCTCATGTGGTGCCGCCGTTCGTTGAGTGGAGGTGCGTGCCCCCGTCCCGGCCGTGGTCCTGCCAGGGAATTGGTCGGCCGGGACGGGGGACGTGGGGAGCCGCTCCCTGCCGATCGGCGGCGGCAGGGAGCGGAGTTCAGTGGCGGGGCGGGAGGAAGCTCCGCTGTGTCTCCCGGGTGAGTCCTGCCGATTGGGCCGCGGCCGCCTGCTCCGGGGTGGCGGGCTGGAGTTCCCGGTTCCGGAAGGTCGCCTCGCGCAGTTGGCCGGGGCGCTCCGGCGGGAGGAAGGCGACCCGCTTCATGTCGTTCAGGTCCATCGTGATGAGCCCGGTACGGCCGTCGTGGACCACGTAGTCCCACTTCTTCACGACTGGGCTCCCCGCAGTTCCAGTGTTCCGGCCGTGACGAGGGCTGCCAGCCGGATCGGGTCGCAGAGATGTCCAGGGCGGGTCATCGGGACGGCCCAGTAGCAGTCCAGCCCGTCGGCGGGGTGGGTGAACTCGATGGGGGGCACGCCCAGGTACGTGTCGCTGCCGAGGTACTCGGCGTGCTGGCCGAGCCCCCACGTCGGTTCGGCCGGCGGCGTGAGGGCGTAGAACCTGCGCCCCTGGGGGTCGTGGATGACGGGGCCGTGCAGGGCGGCCGCCAGGACGCGAGTCACGGTCTCGGGGAGCGTGCTGGCGGTGACGGCGTACACGAGCGGCTCGGTGAGGCGGACCGCTGAGAAGCGGCGGCCGAGGGCGAGCGTGGCGATCCCTCCTTTCCGCCACAGATCCTTCGCTACCTGAGGACGCCTGAAACTGCCCGCGAGCCAGTCGTGGATCGCCTCTCGCTCGGACTCGGTGAGGGGATGGACAAGTGGGGTGTCAACGGTGTTCATGGGTGCCTCCGCCGTCGGCTGCTCGAAGCGGCGCGGAGCGCCGTCGTGACCAGCAAAGTAAGGAGGCAGGAGGCGGACCCGCTCGGCGATTGCGCGCAATTGCTTGCGCAGGGCGCCGGGTTCGCCGAGATTGCTCAGGTGGTGTCGAGAGATGCCCTGGCGCGCGCGATGACGCGGTGCGCCTGTGGGCCGTACACGGCAGACTCGGCCAGCCAGTCCCACGCGCGCTCGTACAGGCGAATCGAGTCCTCGTCGTCGAGCCACATCTCTGTGTCGATCGTCTCGACGATCACGAGACGCCGGTCGTAGATCCAGAATCCGTGCGCAGGGGTGCGCCGCAGCTGTGCGCCGAGCGGCACGATGCCGAGCTCGATGGTGTCGAGGCCGATGAGGCTGACGAGCCGGTCCAGTTGAGCTGCGTGAATCTCGCGCGAGCACATCCGCACGTACAAGGCGGCCTCCCACACGAGGAAGCGAAAGCTCTTGCCCGGTTCGTACAGGGCCTGCTGGCGGCGCATCCGCGTCCGCACGGCGTCGTCGATGTCCTTGACGACCTGCCGGAACCGGGAGTTCGCCGCGAAGGTGGCGCGAGCGTAGTCCGGTGTCTGGAACAGGCCCGGGATACGGGCGACTTCCAGGCCGCGGATGGCCTTGGTGTCCGCCGTCTCCGCGATGGCCAGCTCCTGCCTGGCGCGGTGCCCGGTTGCCAGTTGTCGGCGCCATGACCGGTACTTCGTCTCCACCCCCGACAGGCGTCCGGTCAGCTCGCCCGTCAGCTCCGGCCGGCCGACGGCCTGCGCCCAAGCACCGAGATCACCTGGAGTAGGGGTCTGCTTCCCTAACTCCAGGCGGGACACCTTGGAGCGCTGCCAGCCGAGCTGTTCCGCGATGCCTTTCCCGTCGAGGCCAGCCGCAGTGCGCAGCTCACGTAGCCGCGCACCCAAGGCGATCCTCGCGTTCTGGAAGTCCGTCGTCACACGATGGAACGTACCTGCCTCTGGAACTCCTCGGTACGGGTCGCGTAGTGCCATGCCTTGTCGCGCGTCTGGCAGGCGGCAAGGACCTCGGCGGGATCTTCGCTAATGATCACGCCGAGGGTGTTGTCCTCGTCGTCGAAGACGAAACGGACCAGAGTGCGGGAATCGAAGAGCCAGAAGTCCCAGTCGGGCAGTCCGAGGCGACTGGCTTCCGACCGGGGCAGGTTGCGGATGTCCTCGCCGGCTGCGACGTTCCCGAGTCCGGAGGCCAGGAGGTACTGCTGCCCCTCGGTGGCCGGCTCGTCGACGAGCCGGACGCGCTCGAAGCGTTTCCCCTGCTCCGTCTGCTTGCGCACGTTGGTGCGCCAGGCGTCGAAGGGCTCATCGGCGATGCGTTCGCCGGCCTGCCAGCGCTGCCACTTTTCGCCCCTGCGGTCGGAGGCGTAGCCGCTTCGCGTCTCCAAGCGCCAGGCCGTGTGCTTGAAGTCGGTGAACATGTGGGCCACTTGGGGGAACGGGATCATGTCATTCGTCACCGCGCGGGGAGCGAACCGAGTGAGTAGGTCACGAGGCACGGTGACGAAGGTCTCCGATTCCTTCACGTCGCGCAGCTGGACCAGGTGCTCGGGGTCGGTGACTCGCTCGCCTTGTACGAGGATGTCTCCGGTCCCCTCGACTTCGTACAGCGTGGGGCAGTCGCCGTCGTCGCTGGTGGTGCCGATGAACCTGAGCGTCATGTTGTCCTCCGCTGGTTGGGGAACCAGAATGCGGCGAACGGCGTGCTCGTGCCCGGCAATTGCGGCAGATTGCGAATCGCGCTGTCCTTAAGCCGGGCTGGGGGCAACGCTGTGCGCAACGCGACGAAGGGGATCTCGGCCCCTTTGGCGCAGCCCTCGACCGATGGCGATCTGTCCCTGGACTCAGCAGGCGGCCCAACTCCGCGTCTTCTTCTGCGAGGAGTTGAGAGGGAAGGCAGCCGAACCGTTCGCACAGGTTGAGGACGGCCGGGGCATAGATCAGCTCGCGAGGCTCTCGGACAGGGGTGCCATCGGCAGCGATTGGCCTGTCGTTCGCCTTCGTCAAGGTCACCGAGGGGCCAGTGTCGACCCGTCCCAGCCGCGCGCGGCGAGGCTCTTGCCGGTACCGGTCGGCCCCGCGATGACGACCTCGGACTCCCGCGCCTTGAACAACGCGGCGGCTGCGCCTCGGGGTTCGTAGCCGACGACGGTTGGGGCGTCGACGGCGGTGGTCATGTGAGGTCGGCGGGGTCGATGCCGACGATCTCGTACCGGACGCCGCCGCTGATGTTGACCTTCTTCTCGGCGTCGAGGCCGTGGAGCTTGCGGTACGACTCGCATATCTTCAGGGCGACTTGGAGGGCCTGGAGCTTCGGGCCCTCGTCCGGGATCGGGACCTCTTTGCCGGTGTCGGCGTCGAGCATCATGACCACGCGGCCTTGCTGCACGGTGATGTGGTGCTGGTCGAGGATGGCCAGGGCGCGGGCGTACAGCTCGTCGAGCTCGGCGGACTCGGTCTCGATGAGCCGGGTGACGGGCTCGATCGCTGCGTCCTTGCGTGCGCGTCGGACGCCGCGCCAGGGATTGGGCCTTGGCCCATGAGGACAAATGCCGAGCCAGGGCGGAAGCGGCAGAGGACGCGAGGGACAAGCTCTTGCTGCAAGATCAGACGCGCGTCCTCAACGCTGTGAGGGCCGTGCTTGACGAGATCGTGGAGCCAGGCAAGCACGAGGACGAGTAAGCGGCCGACGCCGTCGTTGGGCTGATGGCGTTCACTCACTGGCCATACGCGTGCTGTTGTTTCAGCTCCTGACTAACGGTCTTCCCGTACCAGCGGTGCGCACGCTGGGAGGTGTCGTCGGGCGCCGGCCACCGAGGGGTGCCGTCGGCGCGCAGCTTGGTGGCCGGCGTGGATCGTCGCGGCCGTGATGCTGGCAGTAGTCGAAGCCGAGCGCGGCCAACAGGAGTCGGATCATGACTCGTTCACTCCCTCCCGATCACGCGGACGTGCGTCCGGGCAGGGTTGTGGTCGTCGTCACCTCCCTCGTACCCGTCGCGCGTGTTGTCCTCGATGCCCGTGGGCCTCGACCAAGCCCTTGAATTGCTTGGCGCCGTCCGGGTTGCCGAAGTTCTCTGTCTGCCAGCTTCCGCCTTGACACCACTTCACCTGATAGGTGACTGAGCCGTCCTTCTTCGGGCGGTCCACGATGCTCGCCATGAGGGGACGATAGGACCATCTTCCTTGATCGTGTTCCCGTGATGTTCCCAAGCCCCCTACAAAGATCAAGGCCTCACCCATAAATGCAGGTGAGGCCTTGATCATCGGACGCTCGGTTCGGGACCGTAAACCGAACCCAGCGTCCTGGTCGGGAAGTTGGGACCGCCCGGCGGTACGAGGCTGGCGCGACAGGACGTTCGTACCGCCGGACGGAGTTCGCGGGGGAGATGACCGGGATCGCGGCGGCGGCGATTGGAGTGCGCGCCGAAACCCTTCCCTCAGGTCAGGAAGGGAGGCGCGCACACCTTGACCACCGCACTGGCATCGCCGAACCGCCGCGATCCTCAGGTTGTCCGGAGCCGCCGACCACCCCTCATCCGGGTCGGCGGACCGAACGGTGCAAGGAATTTGACCTCCCGTCAATTCCCTTGCACGGTCTTGGTGTTGAACCGGCCGCTAGTCCTCGCGCAGGGCGCGGACGGCCTCCTCGACGCGCTTGCCGTAGTCGGCGTCGGCGGCGTGGAAGTGGGCCAGGTTCTTCTCGATGACGTCGTCGCGGGTGACCTGCGAGAGGCCGCCGGCGATGTTCGCGATGAGACGGGCCTTCTCGTCGTCCGACATCAGGCGGTAGAGCTCGCCCGCCTGGAAGAAGTCGTCGTCCTTCACGTGGGCCGGGGCGGCGTGCGTGCCCGTGTAGCCGTGGATCGCGAGCGGGGCCGACAGGGCCGCGTCGGTCTGGGCGGGACCCGCGTACGAGTTGGGCTCGTAGTTCTTGTCGGTACGGCGGCCGTTGCGGGTCGCCATCAGCCCGTCGCGGCCGTAGTTGTCGGCACTCCCCCCAGAAACAGCCTTCGGTGCGTTGACCGGGAGCTGGGTGTGGTTGACGCCCAGGCGGTAGCGGTGCGCGTCGGCGTAGGCGAACAGGCGGCCCTGGAGCATCTTGTCGGGCGAGGGGCCGATGCCCGGAACGAAGTTGTTCGGGGAGAAGGCGGCCTGCTCGACCTCGGCGAAGACGTTGTCGGGGTTGCGGTCCAGGACCAGACGGCCCACGCGCTGCAGCGGGTAGTCGCTGTGCGGCCACACCTTGGTGAGGTCGAACGGGTTGAAGCGGTAGTCCGCGGCCTCGGCGGCGGGCATGATCTGGACGTACAGCGTCCAGGACGGGTTCACGCCGCGCTCGATGGCCTGGAGCAGGTCCGTCTGGTGGCTGTTGGCGTCCTTGCCGACCGTCTCGGCAGCCTGCTCGGCGGAGAGCGAGCGGATGCCCTGGTTGGTCTTGAAGTGGTACTTGACGAAGAAGGCCTCGCCCTGCGCGTTCGTCCACTGGTAGGTGTGCGAGCCGTAGCCGTTCATGTGACGGTACGAGGCCGGGATGCCGCGGTCGCCCATGAGCCAGGTGATCTGGTGGGTGGCCTCGGGGGCGTGCGCCCAGAAGTCCCAGACGTTGTCCGGCTCCTGCTTGCCCGTGAAGGGGTCGCGCTTCTGGGAGTGGATGAAGTCGGGGAACTTGATCGGGTCCTTGATGAAGAACACCGGGGTGTTGTTGCCGACGAGGTCGTAGTTGCCCTCTTCGGTGTAGAACTTCAGGGCGAAGCCGCGCGGGTCGCGCACCGCGTCCGCGCCGCCGAGCGAGTCGGCCACGGTGGAGAAGCGGATGAACGTCTCGGTCCGCTTGCCCACCTCGCCGAGGAAGTTGGCCTTCGTGAAGCCGGTGACGTCATCCGTCACCTCGAAGTAGCCGTACGCGCCGGAGCCGCGGGCGTGCACCACGCGCTCCGGGATGCGCTCACGGTTGAAGCGCGCGAGCTTCTCAAGGAGGTGCTGGTCCTGGAGCAGGATGGGGCCACCGACGCCGGCGGTGGCGGAGTTCTGGTTGTCGGCGACGGGGGCGCCGGACTCGGTCGTAAGCACGCGCTTCGACATCGTGACCTTCCGTACTGGAGCTGCACCGCTGACTGTTCGGCGGTTCCTGGAGCGTAAGGAGGCCTGGAACGGAACGTCAACAGTTTGTTGAAAATGATGGAGTGAGCTTCCGGACGGCGGCGACGCCTGGGCGCGACAGGACAGGTGTCAGCGCCGCCGCCGACCGGAAATCTGGGGACCCCCAAAGGGGTGTTTCAGCGGGTCAGACCTGCGAGCCCGAGAGGCGCTCGACGGCGCGCAGCAGGGCGGAGTGGTCCAGACCGCCGTCGCCCTGGGCGCGCAGCGAGGCGACCAGCTGGGCGACGACCGCGCCGACCGGAAGGGCCGCGCCCACGTTGCGGGCGGCGTCGGTGACGATGCCCATGTCCTTGTGGTGCAGGTCGATCCGGAAGCCGGGCTTGAAGTCGCGGTTCAGGAAGTTGTCCTTCTTGCGGGTCAGGACCGTGGAGCCGGCCAGGCCGCCGTTCAGGACGTCCAGGGCGGCCGTCAGGTTCACGCCCGACTTCTCCAGGAAGACGACCGCCTCGGCGCAGGCCTGGATGTTGACCGCGACGATGAGCTGGTTGGCGGCCTTCACCGTCTGGCCGGAGCCGTGCGGGCCGCACAGGACGATGGTCTTGCCGAGGGCCTGAAGGATCGGCAGCGCCTCGTCGAAGTCGGCCTGCTCGCCACCCACCATGATCGACAGGACGGCCTCGATCGCGCCGGCCTCGCCGCCGGAGACGGGGGCGTCCAGAACGCGGATGCCCTTCTCGGCGGCGTTCTTCGCGAGGTCGACCGAGGTCTGCGGGGTGATCGACGACATGTCGATGATCAGCGCGCCCCGCCCGGCGTTGGCCAGGATGCCGGCCTCACCGTACGAGATGGCCTCCACCTGCGGGGATGCCGGGACCATCGTGATGATGACGTCGGCGTCCTTGACCGCCTCGGCGATCGAGCCCGCCACGGTGCCGCCGGCCGCCGCGAGGCGGTCCAGCTTGTCCTGCTCCAGGGTGAACCCGGTGACCGAGTAGCCGGCCTTGATCAGGTTCTCGGACATGGGGGAGCCCATGATTCCGAGGCCGACCCATGCGATCTTGGGGAGGTTGCTCATGAGGGTGCCTCTCTAACTGCGGTGGTACGTCAAGAAGTTCGGGTGCGCGGTCAGCTCGCCGCGCGGGCCTCGGCGGGGAGCCAATCGAAGGAGGCGGCGGCGTCGGGGGCCTTGTACTCCAGGCCGACCCAGCCGGCGTAGCCCGCCTTCTTGAGCTGGTCGAGCAGCTCCTCCAGCGGCAGCGAGCCGGTGCCCGGCGCGCCGCGGCCCGGGTTGTCGGCGATCTGCACGTGGCCGGTCTTGTCCGCGTACGCCTCGATGACCTCGCGGACGTTCTCGCCGTTCATCGACAGGTGGTAGATGTCGAGCAGGAACTTGGCGTTGCCAAGGCCTGTCGCCGCGTTCACCTTGTCGATGACCTCGATGGCGGAGGGCGCGCTCACCAGCGGGTAGAGCGGCGACTCCGGCTTGTTGAGGGTCTCGACCAGGAGGATCGCGCCGACCCGGTCGGCCGCGCGGGCCGCCAGGACGAGGTTCTCCAGGGCGAGGGTGTCCTGCACCTGCGGGTCTGCGCCCTCGACGCGGTTGCCGTACAGCGCGTTGAGCGCCTTGCAGCCCACCGAGGCGGCGAAGTCGGCCGCCACCTCGATGTTGGCGCGGAAGCGGTCCGACTCCTCGCCGGGTACCGAAAGGGCGCCGCGGTCCGGGCCGGGCAGCGCGCCGGTGTAGAAGTTCAGGCCCACGAGCTGGGTGCCGGCGTCATCGAGCGCCTTTTTCAGGGCGTCGAGCTCGGCCTGCTCGGGGGTGGGGGTTTCGATCCAGGGCCACCACAGCTCGACCGCCGTGAAGCCCGCCGCGGCGGCGGCCGCGGGGCGCTCCAGGAGCGGGAGTTCCGTGAAGAGGATCGAGAGGTTCACATCGAAGCGCTGGTCCGTGTATCCCATGAGGGGTGTGCGCTCCTTCCGTATCGCGGAAGTTATTTTCTGCTTGATGGAAGGTTGCAGTGGGACCGGCGGGCTTGTCAAGTGGGCCTCCCGGATTTCGTCGGCCGCGCAGTAGGTTGAGCCCGTGCGATTGAGAGTGGAGTTCACGACCGAGCCCTTCGACCTGGACGAGGCGCCCCCGCATGCCGTGGTCGCCCGCGACGTCATCCAGGCGGCCCAGCTGGACGCCGTGGACGTCGGTCCGTTCGGCAACACCGCGGAAGGCGGTGCCGACGACGTGCTGACCGCCGTGGACGCGCTGCTGCGCAAGGCCCTGGCGGCGGGCGCGACCCGCGTCTCGCTCCAGGTCAATGTGATCGGGGAGGGTGAGAAGTGACCGAATCGGCGGACCAGTCCTTTACGCGGGCGACCGAGCCCGCGGACCACCCTCTGATCCAGGCGGTCAAGCCGCTGGTCGATGCCATGGGTGCCGAGATATTGGCCCCCGGACACGCCGACCCCGACGACGTGGTGCTCGCCTGGGAGGGTGAGGACGTGGTGGCGGTGCGCCTCCCGCAGCTGTCCGACTCCCTCGATCACATCCTGGCCGCCATGGAGCGCCGGTACGGCATGCCGCTCGCGGGCCTGGACCGCAAGGCCAAGCAGTCGGTCGTCCGGACTCTGGAGGCGCGCGGCGCGTTCTCGGTGCGACACGGTGTGGAGACGGTCGCCGCCGCGCTCGGGGTCAGCCGCTTCACCGTGTACAACTACCTGAACAGGGATCTGAACAGGGGAAACGGCCCCAAGGGCGACTGAACGAGCACCCTCGGTGCCCGCTCAGGCACCCTTCGCGCGACGAGCCGCCGTCCGGACACCGGGCGGCGGTTTTTGTAACCCCAAGTTTTCAACAAAGTGTTGACGGGATGTTTCGGAGGGCGTTAGCTAGCCGCAGCCCGTTCAGCACCAAGGCCACGGAGGCCGCCGTGACTTCGACTCCGACACCGGGCCTCACCCGGTTCAACACCTCCCAGGACAGTGCGGCTCTGGCCGCACTCCACGAGGTGTGCGCCAGTTCGGCGTGGGGGAGCAAACTGCTCGCCCGGCGCCCGTACGCCACCGCAGAGGATCTCTTCACAGCCAGTGACGCCGCTCTGGCCGAGCTGACCGTGCAGGACCTCGAAGAGGCGATGGCCGGGCACCCGCCGATCGGTCGGCCGAAGCCCGGCGACCCCACGTCCGCCCGCGAACAGCGCGGCATGGCCGGGGCCTCCGAGGCCCTCAAGGCCGAGCTGCTCGAACTGAACCTGGCCTACCAGGAGAAGTTCGGCCATGTCTTCCTGATCTGCGCCACCGGCGCCACCGGTGAGCAGATGCGCGACGCCGTGAAGACCCGGATCGGCAACACCGCCGAGGAGGAGCGCGAGATCGTGCGCACCGAACTCGGGAAGATCAACCGAATCCGGCTGACCCGTCTCGTAGAAACAGCAGAAGAAGGGGACAAGGACTGATGAGCACCGCGACCACCGCCTCGGTGTCCACGCACATCCTGGACACCAGCATCGGACGCCCCGCCGAAGGCGTCGCCATCTCGCTCGCGGCCCGCTCGGGCTCCGACGCCGAGTGGATCGCGCTCGGCGGCTCCGCGACCGACGCGGACGGCCGCTGCAAGGACCTGCCGGCCCTGCCGGAAGGCACCACCCACGTACGACTCGACTTCGAGGTCGAGGGGTACTTCAGCAAGAACGACAAGAAGCAAGCCGAGGCGCAGCAGGACGCCCCCCGCGTAAGGGACAGCGGTGCGTTCTTCCCGGAGGTGGCGATCACTTTCGCCGTCAAGCCGGGCGAGCACTATCACGTACCGCTGCTGCTCAACCCGTTCGGCTACTCCGTTTACCGAGGGAGCTAGCAGACATGCCCACGATTCTCGGCCAGAACCAGTACGGCAAAGCAGAGAACCGCGTCGTCAA
Organism: Streptomyces sp. NBC_01431; assembly: GCF_036231355.1. Lineage (NCBI taxonomy): Bacteria > Bacillati > Actinomycetota > Actinomycetes > Kitasatosporales > Streptomycetaceae > Streptomyces > Streptomyces sp. NBC_01431. The sequence continues at coordinate 1,879,764 of NZ_CP109496.1, read as the reverse complement.
GATCACGCGGGACGGCGACACGCACCACATCAAGGACCTCAACGTCTCCGTCGCCCTGTCCGGCGACATGGCGGACGTGCACTACTCCGGCTCGAACGCCAACTGCCTGCCGACCGACACCACCAAGAACACGGTGTACGCGTTCGCCAAGGAGTACGGCATCGAGTCCGCCGAGCAGTTCGGCATCCACCTCGCGCGGCACTTCGTGACCTCGCAGGAGCCGATCAAGATCGCGCGGATCCGCATCGAGGAGTACTCGTGGGAGCGCATCGAGACCTCCGACGCCAACTCGAAGTTCATCGGCTCGGACGAGGTCAAGCACTCCTTCGTCCGCAAGGGCCAGGAGACCCGGGTCACCCAGATCACCTACGACGGTGAGAAGTGGGAGGTCATCTCCGGCCTCAAGGACCTGGTCGTGATGAACTCGACGAACTCCGAGTTCTGGGGCTACGTCAAGGACAAGTACACGACGCTCCAGGAGGCCTACGACCGCATCCTGGCGACCCAGGTCTCGGCCCGCTGGCGGTTCAACTGGACCGACGACGAGCAGAAGGCGCCCAACTGGGAGAAGTCCTACGAGCAGGTGCGCAAGCACATGCTCCAGGCCTTCGCCGAGACGTACTCGCTCTCGCTCCAGCAGACCCTGTACCAGATGGGTTCGCGCATCATCAACAGCCGGTCCGAGATCGACGAGGTTCGCTTCTCGCTGCCGAACAAGCACCACTTCCTGGTGGACCTCGAACCGTTCGGGCTCAAGAACGACAACGAGGTCTACTTCGCGGCGGACCGTCCGTACGGGCTCATCGAGGCGACCGTCCTGCGCGACGGCGTCGAGCCGCAGATCCCGGTCGACATGACCAACCTCTGACGCGGCACTGAGCCGTCCCCCGCCCGCCGTCGGGCGGGGGCCGGCCAGACCGGAGGGAAATCCCATGGCACAGCCCGCAATGGGGCCGGCACCAGCCGACGGCCCCTGTCCCACCCCACCTGAAGGTGCCGTGCACCCGGTGGACGAAAAGCTTCCGGCCGCGCGGCTCGTCCCCGCCGCGCTCCAGCACATCGCCGCCATGTACGCGGGCGTCGTCACCCCTCCGCTCATCATCGGCCAGGCCGTCGGCCTGGACACCGCGGGACAGACCCGGCTGATCGCGGCAAGCCTGCTCATCGCCGGGCTCGCCACCGTCCTGCAGACCCTCGGCATCGCGAACTTCGCGGGCAACCGGCTCCCGTTCGTGAATGCCGCCTCCTCGGCCGGCATCGCGCCCATGCTCGCGATCGCCGAAACCAGCGCCAGGGGCCACCAACTCCCCGCCATCTACGGCGCGGTGATGGTCGCCGGAGTCTTCTGCCTCCTGGTCGGCCCCTTCTTCGGCCGGCTGCTGCGTTTCTTCCCGCCGCTGGTGACCGGTGTCGTGATCACGCTCATCGGCGTCACGCTCATGCCCGTGCCGGTCTCCTGGGCCCAGGGCGGCGACAAGAACGCCGCCGACTTCGGATCCATGAAGAACCTGGCGCTCGCCGCCTTCACGCTCGCCGTGATCCTGCTCTTCCAGCGCTTCGCCCGCGGCTTCCTGCATCAAGTCGCCCTGCTGCTCGGTCTGTTGATCGGAACGCTCGCCGCGATCCCCTTCGGGATGGCCGACTTCTCCGCCCTGAGGTCCGCGCCGGTGGCGGCGCTGCCCACACCGTTCTCCTTCGGCGCCCCCGAGTTCCAGCCCGCGGCCATCCTGTCCCTGTGCATCGTGATGCTGGTCCTGATGACCGAGTCCAGCGCCGGAATGCTGGCGATCGGCGAGATCTGCGAGCGCCGCACCGACGGACGCACCATCGCCCGCGGCCTGCGCACCGACGGCATCGCGACGCTGCTCGGCCCCGTCTTCGGCGGCTTCCCGACCAGCGCGTTCGCCCAGAACGTGGGCGTGGTCTCACTGACTCGCGTCCGCAGCAGGTACGTTGTCGCGGTCGCGGGCGCCGCTCTGCTCGTGCTCGGCGCCTTCCCGGTGCTCGGCGCGGTCGTCTCCACGGTGCCGATGCCCGTCCTCGGCGGCGCCGGCATCGTCCTGTTCGGCTCGATCGCGGTCAGCGGTATCCGCACCCTCTCCGAGGCCGGGCTCGACGACAGCTCCAACATCATCCTGGTGGCAGTGGCGCTCGGAGCGGGCATCGTGCCCCTCGCGGCACCCACCTTCTACGCCGGATTCCCCGCCTGGGCGCAGACCGTGCTCGGGTCCGGCATCAGCGCGGGAGCGCTCGCCGCGGTCCTGCTGAACCTTTTCTTCCACCATCTCGGCACCCGGAGCACCGTCGCCGCCCCGGCACTCAAATCCTCGTAGGGTCCTGCCGTGCCCCAGTCACAACCGCCGCAGAGTAAGGAAGGAAGCACCATGGCACCTTCGGCAGCTCCCCAGCGCATCGTCATCGAGAACTGTGCGATCGCAACCGTGGACGCGAATGACACCGAGTACGCCTCCGGCTACCTGGTCGTCGCCGACAACAAGATCGAGTCGATCGGAGCCGGTCAGGCCCCGAAGGGCCTTCCGGGCGTGGTCCGCCGCATCGACGGCACCGGCCACCTGGTCACCCCCGGCCTGATCAACACGCACCACCACTTCTACCAGTGGATCACGCGTGGTCTGGCCACCGACCACAACCTCTTCAACTGGCTGGTCGCGCTCTACCCGACGTGGGCGCGCATCGACGAGCAGATGGGGCGCGTCGCGGCCCAGGGCTCGCTCGCGATGATGGCACGCGGTGGTGTCACCACCGCGATGGACCACCACTACGTCTACCCCCGGAACGCGGGCGACCTGTCCGGCGCGATCATCGGTGCCGCCTCCGAGATGGGCGTGCGCTTCACACTGGCCCGCGGCTCCATGGACCGCAGTGAGAAGGACGGCGGCCTGCCGCCGGACTTCGCGGTCGAGAGCCTCGACGGCGCGCTCGCCGCGACGGCCGAGACCGTGGACCGCTTCCACGACGCCTCCTTCGACTCGATGACCCAGGTCGCCGTCGCCCCCTGCTCGCCGTTCTCGGTCTCCACCGAACTCATGAAGCAGGGCGCCGAGTTGGCCCGCGCCAAGGGCGTACGGCTGCACACCCACGGCTCGGAGACCGTGGAGGAGGAGCAGTTCTGCAAGGAGCTGTTCGGCATGGGCCCCACCGACTACTTCGAGTCGACCGGCTGGCTCGGCCGCGACGTGTGGATGGCGCACTGCGTCCACATGAACGACTCCGACATCGCCGCCTTCGCCCGCACCGGCACCGGCGTCGCCCACTGCCCGTCCTCCAACGCGCGCCTGGCCGCGGGCATCGCCCGCGTCCCGGACATGCTGGCGGCCGGCGTCCCGGTCGGCCTCGGCGTCGACGGTACGGCGTCCAACGAGTCGGGGGAGCTGCACACCGAGCTGCGCAACGCGCTGCTCATCAACCGCCTCAACGCCCAGCACCGCGAGCGCGCGCTCAACGCCCGCCAGGCCCTGCGCCTTGGCACCTACGGCGGCGCCCAGGTGCTCGGCCGCGCCGACCAGATCGGCTCCCTTGAGGCGGGCAAGCTCGCCGACTTCGTGCTGTGGAAGATGGACACGCTCGCCCACGCCTCCATCGCCGACCCGGTGACCGCGCTGGTCTTCGGCGCGGCGGCCCCGGTCACGGCCTCGTTCGTGAACGGCAGGCAGATCGTCGAGAACAGCCGCCTCACCACGGTGGACGAGGACGCCATCGCGGTGGCGACCCGCGAAGAGGCCCAGCGCCTCGCCCGGATCGCCGCGCAGGCCTGACCTCCCCAGGAGTCCGGCCGAGGGGGACGGCCCTCGGCCGGTCGCCGTGGACCCGAGCGGGGTCCGCGGCAGCTGGACCGGGGGGTGCGTACTACAAGGACGTACGCACCCCCCGGACCGGTGATCCGTCCAATTTTCTTGTTGAGAACAATAGTTGACGCACCATCAGGCGTTCACCCACGCCGCCCCGCGCCGTCCGGGATCACCCGCCCCGAACGCGCCGACCGTACGAAACAGCGTGAGCCGCGCTGTTCGCACTGCTCCGCACCAGCTGTTCCAGCTGCTCAACGCACCACAACGCACCACAACGCACCACCTCCATGACACCCGCGTCCACCGCCGACGTGTAAACCGACCGGAGGAACCGCCGTGGCCGCACAGCCCAGGGTTCGCACTGCCGCAGTCAGCCCCGACCAGACCGCCGAGAAGCATCCGGTCGATGAAACGCTCCCCCCGCTGAAGATGTTCACCAGCGGCCTCCAGCACGTCGCCGCGATGTACGCGGGCGTGGTGGCCCCGCCCATGATCGTCGGCCCCGCCGTGGGACTCGACGCCAAGGAGACCGCTTTTCTGGTCGCCGCGAGCCTGTTCACCGCGGGCCTCGCCACCCTTCTCCAGACCCTCGGGATCTGGAAGATCGGCGCCAAGTTGCCCTTCGTGAACGGTGTTTCGTTCGCCGGGGTCACCCCGATGATCGCCATCGGCAAGGAGCACGGGGCGAACGCGATCCCCGTCATCTTCGGCGCGGTCATCGTCGCCGGACTGCTCGGCTTCATAGCCGCCCCCTACTTCGGCAAGCTCGTCCGCTTCTTCCCGCCGGTCGTCACCGGCACCGTGATCACCCTGATCGGCGTCTCGCTGCTCCCGGTGGCCTTCAACTGGTCGTCCGGCGGCAACGCCACGGCCTCCGACTACGGTTCGCTCTCCAACCTGGCTCTCGCCGGGATCACCCTGCTCATCGTGCTCGTACTGCGCAAACTCCTGCGCGGCTTCATGCAGCAGATCGCGATCCTGCTCGGCCTGGTGGCCGGTTCCCTCATCGCGATCCCGATGGGCAAGACCAGCCTGGGTGCCATCAAGAACGCGGACGTCGTCGGCTTTCCGACGCCGTTCCACTTCGGCGCCCCGCAGTTCGACATCGCCGCCATCGTCTCGATGTGCATCGTGATGCTGGTCTGCATGACCGAGTCCACCGCCGACATGCTGGCGCTCGGCAAGATCGTGGAGCGACCGGCCGACCAGGACACCATCGCGGGCGGCCTGCGCGCCGACACCCTCGGCTCGGTGCTCAGCACCCTCTTCAACGGCTTCATGGCCAGCGCCTTCGCCCAGAACATCGGCCTGGTCGCGATGACGAAGGTGCGCAGCCGCTTCGTCGTCGCCACCGGTGGCGGCATCCTGATCCTGCTCGGCCTGAGTCCGGTCGCGGCCTCCGTGATCTCCCTCGTACCGCTGCCGGTGCTCGGCGGCGCGGGCATCGTGCTGTTCGGCTCGGTGGCCGCCAGCGGCATCCAGACGCTGGCGAGTGCGGCCCTGGAGAAGGGCGAGAACGCGCTGATCGTGGCCGCCTCGGTCGGCATCGGCATCATCCCCATCGCCAAGCCGGACTTCTACCACGCCTTCCCGGACAAGCTCCTTGTCGTCCTCGACTCCGGGATCTCCACGGGCTGCGTGGTGGCCATCGTCCTGAACCTGGCCTTCAACCACTTCGGTCACAACCGCGCCGAGCCCGAGGGGGAGGCCCTCGTCACGGCCGAAACGGCGGTCGCCGTGCACTGACCGAGCCGCGGTCGCCTTGCTCTGACCGAGCCGGGAAAGCCGATGCGGTACCCGCGCCCCGTAAGGGGCACGGGCAGCCGCGCGACCAGCTTCGCCAAGCCCTCGACTCGGTTCGAGTGGGCGCCCCTCGGCCGACAGCCCGCCTGACCGCGCTTCCAGCGGAGCGCTCAGCGCTCGCAGGCGATGCCGTCGCCGTCGCGGTCCAGATGGGAGTCGTAGCCGGGGTCGCCGCGGTGAAGGGGAGCCACACCGGCCGCACGGGCGGCGGCGCAGTTCTTGTAGTAGACGCTGTCGCCACCGCCCTTGCCGCTTCCGCCGTCGTCCATCAGGGGCGGAAGGCTGGGTTCCGTCGGCTTCGGCTTCGCCGGGACCTTCGAAGCGGGGGGAGGCGAGGTCGGCGTGGCGCTCGGGCTCGGTGTCGCGCCGATCGAGGGCGACGTGGTGGCGGAGGGGGAGGAGGCCGGGGTGCTGGCCACCGGCGCCTTCGGCTTGGCGGGTTCGTCGCTCTGACAGCCGGTCGTGGTGAGGGCGAGCGCGCCGAGCACGCCGGAGACGAGCAGGGTGCGGACGGCGAGGCTGGATATGCGCATGCGGCTGGCTCTCTCCGACGATCAGACGCCTGTGATGATCTGGTGAAGAAGAGAATACGACTCGCAAAGGGTCCGTAAAGCTGAATTGAGCAACTCGGCCGTCCCGGAACGCACTTGAAGGCGGCTACGGCAGCAGTGCGCTGCCGTAGCCGCCTTCGCGGTGGGCGTCAGCCGATGTGGTACGGGTCGCCGTACACCTTCCAGTCGAGCGGCGTGTTCAGGTTCAGGTTCCCCTTCTTCAGGAAGACCCGCTGCTCGGTGTCGACGCGGCTGGTGTCGCTGTGCGCCTCCTCCTGCTTCATCGCCCAGACCCGGGCGTCCAGGAAGGCGTTGAGGTACGTCGTCTCGTTTCCGCCCTGCGCCGGGGGCTTGGCCTTGGCGAGGGCCCTCTTGCGGATGGAGCTGAAGCTGGTCGGGTCGCTTCCGTCGCCGTGCATCACGATGGCGTCGTAGTAGATGAACTGCCCGAGCGTGCCGACCCCGTCGGACTTGCCCTGCTTGACGGCCGGGTCGAAGTACACCCGGTCCCGCTCGTCGTTCTGGGCGTCCTTGAAGGCCGTCTCCGAGGCCGCGGTCTTCCAGTCCTTGGTGAAGTTCGGGTCCAGGCCCTTGTGTGAGTCGGTCCCGTTGACCTTCTCCAGGGCCGGCAGGTACTTCGCGAGGACGTTGCCGGGGTTGCGGGCCGTGTAGAGCTTGACCAGGTCGAGCATGTCACCGGTTCCGGAACAGAACCCGATGATCCCGGCGGTGTAGCCGCGCCCGTCCTTGATGTCCTCGATGTACTTGTACTGCGCCTTCCAGTCCAGCGAGGAGTTCTCCGCGCTGGAGACGAGCTGCATGGCTATTTCCTTCTTCGCCGGGTCGTCGAGCCCGGTCGCGGCGGCATTGATCACCGTCGCATTGTCCGCTGTCGCGGTGGCCGGGTTCTCGGCGGCGTACGCCGTGACCGGAACCGCGAGGAGCGCGGTGCCGAGCAGGGCCCCTACGGCGAGCTTGGTACGACGTGCGGTGGTCTTTCGGTGGGGGGTGTGCACCTGGACCTCCAAGAGGAGTTCGTCGCTCCGGTGTTCTGTTAGGAAACTTTCCTACCATTGCCCTGGAGGACCCGTACACCCCTGCGGCACAAGGAAGTTGAGGAAGCGGGGAGCCAAGTGGAGCCGTTCCCGTACTGAACGCGTCGTACGGGACGGGGAGTTGCTTTCCCGCCCAGACCGGCGCAACGAACCGCCGTCAACCGGACCTGTGACCGGTCCGTCCGGACCTGGTCGGGCGGGGTGTACGGGGGCAGGACGGGGCACTTCGGACCCTCGGCCTGCACGGGCCCCGACCGGAACGGCCCGAACGACCTGTCCGGCGGGAATGGCCTGTCCGGCCACGGCCCGGCGCCTGCACGATGGCCGGCTTGCTGTTCGCCTTCGAGGGCGATGCCGGACCGGATCAACCCGCTGGGGGAGGGGTGGGTCGCCGCGTCCTGAGCGCGATCACCGGTGCGCGGGCCGCCTACGATGGGGCCCGGCGGCCCGCACACCTCTAAACTGGACGGCTGTCGTCCCCGCACGTCAGAGGAGCCCCGCACGTTGTCCGAGAACCCCGGCGCAGCCGTCCCCTCTCCGGGGGCCACCCGCCTCGCCCTCGTGTCGGACTGCGGCAACTGCTTCGGCCTGTGCTGCGTGGCGCTGGCCTACTCCGCCTCCGCGGACTTCGCGATCAACAAGCCCGCCGGGAAGCCCTGCCCCAACCTCCAGCAGGACTTCCGCTGCGGAATCCACCGGGACCTGCGCCAGAGCGGGTTTCGGGGCTGCACCGTGTACGACTGCTTCGGCGCCGGACAGAAGGTCTCCCAGCAGACCTTCGAGGGCCGCGACTGGCGCGCCGAGCCGGGCGCCGCCGCCCCGATGTTCGAGGTCTTCCCCGTGATGCGGCAGCTGCACGAGCTCCTCTGGTACGTCACCGAGGCGCTCGCGCTGCCGAAGGCGCGGCCCGTCCACGCGGAGCTGCGCGCCGCCCTTGAGGAGACCGAGGCGTTCACGGACCTGGCCCCCGAGGCCCTGCGGGACCTGGACGTGGCCGCCCACCGCGGCAAGGTAAACCAGCTTCTCCTGAAGGCGAGCGAGCTGGCCAGAGCCGACTTCAAGGGCAAGAAAAAGGACCGTCGCGGCGCCGACCTGATGGGCGCGCAGCTGAAGGGCGTAGACCTGCGCGGTGCCAACCTGCGCGGGGCGTTCTTGATCGCCGCAGACCTGCGCGGCGCGGATCTGCGCGGCGCTGATCTCATCGGCGCCGACTTCCGCGACGCGCGGCTGTCCGGCGCCGATCTGACCGAGGCGTTCTTCCTCACCCAGGCCCAGCTGAACGCCGCGAAGGGCGACGCGACGACAAAGATCCCACCGTCGCTGACGCGCCCCGCGCACTGGTAGCGAGCCCAGAAACGAGGGCACCCAGGCCGGGCCACCCGGGCCGGGCCACCCGGGCCGGGTCCCGCCCGCTGACGCCGATCATGAGCGTGGGTGGTCTTGGGGGGTGGGGTCAGGCCGTCCCGCCCGGTGATGCCGGACGTGGTGGGGTGGCCTCGGGAACACGATGTCCGGGTCGGGTTCCGCCCGCTCATTCCGATCGCGTGGTGGGGTGGCCCAGGCGACTACGGCGTCCGGGCCGGGTCCCGCCCGCTCGTTCCGATCACGTGGTCGGGTGGCCCAGGCAACTACGGCGTCCAGGCCGGGTCCCGCCCGCTCATTCCGATCACGCGGTCGAGGAGCGGCGCCCCCTCAGGTACGGCGATGGCCGGGCCGAAGGCCTCGCTGCGCGCGCTCGGGTCGTTCTGCGACGGCGCGAGGAGCGCATAGGACTCCTCCAGGTCGCACTGCGCGGGCCGGTAGGCCTGGCCGGTGGCCTTCGCCAGGTCCCAGCCGTGGACGACCAGCTCGTCGAGGCCGACCCGGCCCATGACCGCCGCCGGGAGGGTGACACCGCCCGCCCGGGTGTCGCCCTCCCAGGCCGCCGGGTCCCGCCAGGCCTCGGCCATCGCGGCCAGGCGGGCGGGCAGCGTGTCGCGCCAGTCGGCGGGCAGCTCGGGTGGCGGAACGCTGCCGGGAGGAGTGCTGGTCGAGGGGCCGAAGTCCTTGCGCGCCGTGTCCTGGAAGGCGCCACTGAGCCCCCAGACGTGGGAGATGAGGTCACGTACCGGGTACTTGGGGCACGGCGTCGGGGCATCCAGCTGATCATCGCGGACGCCTTCGAGGAGACGAGTCACTTCGCCCGCCGCCGCACTGAGGTCGGGAAGGGAGGCATGGGAATTCGTGTCGCTGCTCATACAGGGGAGACGGCGCGGCAGCGGAAAACTCATCGCTCGGTGGGAGGCCGAATTCCCCCGGCCCCGCGGACACCGCCGTGCGCGCTCGTCCAATCCCTGACCTCGTACCCCTTCACCGCCACCGGTTTCACCGCCACCGATCCGCCCGGCACCCGCCACGGCGTGAAGATCCGCGCCACGGTGCCGGACGGGAGGCGGGGCGACTTCTCGGCCAGCCGGCGGTAGCCGTCCCCCGAGCGTGAGGGTCACGCCAGCCGGCGGCCGCCGAACGCGCCGGATCCGTCCGCCTGTTGCCACCACTTCTCCAGACCGGGCTGGTCCATCGCGGACCAGTCGGGGGTCTCCTGTACGAGCCCGAGCCCGAGGCGGCGACCGAGGTCGACCATGCTGCGGCCGACCGGGGACCGTACGGCGTCATAGGCGGCCAGCGCCTCGGGCCAGTCCGTCGCCGACGCCAGCGCGGTCTGCAGGGCGGTCGCGTCCTGGAGCGCCTTCACCGCGCCCCCGCCGGTGTGCGGCCGGGCCACCGTGGCCGCGTCCCCGGTCAGTGCGAGCCGCCCGGCCGCGTACCGCGGTGCGGTGAAGTCGTACATGGGCTGGATGAAGGTGTCCTCGGGCGCGGTCAGGTGCATCAACTGGCCCCAGTACGGCGGGAGTTGAGTGTCGGCCACTTCGATGGCGACCCCGCGCAGCGCGTCGGAGAGGGTGCCGGGCGGCAGGCTGGTGGGGGAGTCGAGGGGCAGCCCGTGGTCCGGGGGCGGTGCCGTGTAGAGAACCCAGTTGACGCGCTGACCGCCCCGGCCGTCCGGTATGCGGTAGATGATCGCGTGGCCGCCCGGGAAGACGGCGTACACGCAGTCCTCCACGGGCCACCGCCCGGGATCGGGAAGCCGTTCGGCGGGGAAGGCGCCGCGCCAGGCGAGGTAGCCCGCGTACCGCGGCCGCACGTCGGCGTAGGCGGCCGTGCGGACCACCGAGCGGTAGCCGTCGGCGCCCACGACGAAGTCGAAGCGTTCGGAACTCCCCTCGGACGTGCTCAACTCCACTTCGTCGGCGACTACTTGGAGATCCTCGATCGCCGTACCCGCTCGGAAGTCCACCGACTTCGGTACCCGGCCCCGCAGTTCGCGCCAGAGTGGTCCCCAGTTGTACGTGCGGAACGGGAACGGCAGCACGCCGACCTGACGACCCAGTGGGGCCGAGCCGTCGCGCACGTACCAGCATCGCCTGCTGAGCTGTATCCACGGCATCCCGGCGTCCACATAGCCGGCCGCCTCCAGTTCCCCGTACCGGTCGTTGTGCATCGCGAGCCCCACGCCGCGGTCGGCCAACTGCCCCGCGGCCCGCTCGTACACCGTGATCTCCTCGGCACCACCGCGGTGCGCGGCGAGTGCCGCGGCACACCCCGCGACGCTCCCGCCCACGACGGCAACTCGCCCTCCACGCATGCCCAGTGTCCTCGCAGTCCTCGTCAGACGGGGTGCCGGGCACAGACCCGACGGACGCCCCCGGCGGATTGTCGCAGCAACCACGACCGCTTGGTCGTGACCGGCAGGATCACCGAGCGCGTGAGCTCGGGGGCGGGCATGGGCGCCCTGCCCAACGCCGAACCCGTCCGCGCCCGGCGTCGCGTCACCGGGCCCCCGGAATCTCCCCGGGCGGCGCGCCATCGTGCGGCGCTTCCTGAAGCGGGTGGTTCTGGTGACGGGGTGCATCGTCGGCAGAGTTTGAAAACAACCCCGCCCCCGGTGCTGTGCGGAACCGGGGGCGGGGCGATGGGGGCTTGTCAGGGGGGCGGGTCAGCCTACGAGTTGTTCGTAGGCCGGGAGGGTCAGGAAGTCGGCGTAGTCCGTGTCCAGGGAGACCTTCAGGAGGAGGTCGTGGGCCTGCTGCCACTTGCCTGCCGCGAAGGCCTCCTCGCCGATCTCCGCGCGGATCGCGGCCAGTTCCTGCGCCGCGACCTTGCGGGCGAGCTCCGCGGTGGCCGTCTCGCCGTTCTCGAAGACGACACCCGCGTTGATCCACTGCCAGATCTGCGAGCGCGAGATCTCCGCGGTGGCCGCGTCCTCCATCAGGTTGAAGATGGCGACCGCGCCCAGACCCCGCAGCCACGCCTCGATGTAGCGGATGCCGACCTGGACCGCGCTGACCAGGCCCTGGTAGGTGGGCTTGGCGTCGAGGGAGTCGATGGCGATCAGGTCGCCGGGGGCGACGGAGACGTCCTCGCGCAGCCGGTCCTTCTGGTTCGGCTTGTCGCCGAGCACCGCGTCGAACGACGCCATCGCGATCGGCACCAGGTCGGGGTGGGCCACCCAGGAGCCGTCGAAGCCGTCGCCGGCCTCGCGGTCCTTGTCGGCCTTGACCTTCTCGAAGGCGACCTTGTTGACCTCGGCGTCCCTGCGGGACGGGATGAACGCCGCCATGCCGCCGATCGCGTGCGCGCCGCGCTTGTGGCAGGTGCGGACCAGGAGTTCGGTGTACGCCCGCATGAAGGGCGCCGTCATCGTGACCGCGTTGCGGTCCGGGAGGACGAACTTCTCGCCGCCGTCGCGGAAGTTCTTGACGATCGAGAAGAGGTAGTCCCAGCGGCCCGCGTTCAGCCCCGCGGCGTGGTCGCGGAGCTCGTAAAGGATCTCCTCCATCTCGTACGCCGCCGTGATCGTCTCGATCAGGACCGTCGCGCGGACCGTGCCCTGCGGGATGCCGACGTAGTCCTGCGCGAAGACGAAGATGTCGTTCCACAGGCGCGCCTCAAGGTACGACTCCGTCTTCGGGAGGTAGAAGTACGGGCCCTTGCCGAGGTCGATCAGGCGCTGCGCGTTGTGGAAGAAGTACAGGCCGAAGTCCACCAGCGCGCCGGGCACCGGGCGGCCGTCGAACTGGAGGTGGCGCTCCTCCAGGTGCCAGCCGCGCGGGCGCATCACGACGGTCGCGAGCTCGGCGGCGTCCTTCAGGGCGTACGACTTGCCCGACTTCGGGTCGGTGAAGTCGATGCGGCGCTCGTACGCGTCGGTCAGGTTGAGCTGGCCCAGGACGACGTTCTCCCAGGTGGGAGCCGAGGCGTCCTCGAAGTCGGCGAGCCAGACCTTCGCGCCCGAGTTCAGCGCGTTGATGGTCATCTTGCGGTCGGTCGGACCGGTGATCTCCACGCGGCGGTCGTTCAGTGCGGCCGGGGCCGGCGCGACCTTCCAGTCGGCGGCGCGGATCTCGGCGGTCTCGGGGCGGAAGTCCAGCGTGGAGGTGCGGGCGATCTCGGCGCGACGGTCCTTGCGGCGGGTGAGCAGCTCGTCACGGCGGGCCGTGAAGTTCCGGTGCAACTCGGCCACGAAGGCGAGAGCCGCGTCGGTGAGTACCTCATCCTGCCGGGGCAGGGGCTCGGCATCGACGATGGCCAGCGGGGACGGCGCTGGTGCGGACATGAGCTGTCACTCCTTCGCGGGCGGTGCCCTGACGGCCGCCGGGTCGCCAAGACTGGCACTCAGTGCCAGGGCTCCGAGATACGACTGTGGGCGCCGTCTGATCTATCGGGCGCTTCTGAACAGTGGATACTAGTTTCCTCATGGTGGAAGTTCAATGGTTTGTTGATGTCGAGATTCTCCGGGTCGACAGACCATGGCGCTGGGTGCCACCCCGTTCACTCCACGTTTCCACCCCTCCCTGTCTACTCCAGCCGAGCCAGGTCCGCCTCGGTGTCGATGTCGTACGGGTCGGCCACATCCCCGCACTCGACCAGAGTGACCTCCATCTCGTGAGCCTTCAGATAGGCGCGGGCCCCCCGGTCACCCGTCGCGCCGGCCGCGATGTCGGCCCAGCGGTCCGCCCCGAAAAGCACCGGATGCCCCCGCTTCCCGTCGTACGAGGCCGCCACCAGCGCATCGCCCGAACGGTGGGCGGCGAGCACCCGCGCCACGGCCTCGGCGCCGATGCCCGGCTGGTCGACCAGGCAGACCAGGGCCGCGCTCGGCCGCCCCTCGGCCGTGGCGAGCGCGTCCAGCCCCGCCCGTAGCGAGGACCCCATGCCCTCGGCCCAGTCCGGATTGTCGACCAGTACGCAGCCCGGCAGGTCGGCCCGGACCCGTACCTCGTCGGCCGCCGCGCCGAGGACCACGTACACCTGATCGCAGCCACCCTCGCGCAGCACCCGGGCCGCGTGCTCTACGAGTGGGCGGCCGCGGTGCAGGAGCAGCGCCTTCGGGCGGCCGCCGAGGCGTCTGCCACCGCCCGCCGCTAGCAGCAGTCCTGTCACAGGGGCCTCGTTTGTCATTGGTCGCGTCATGGCCCCAGATATATCCAACGCTTCTGCCGAATTCCGTCCGCGCAGTGGCGCACGGCACACCGGATGGCGTTAACTGGCCCGCGCATCCCGGCAGTTGACCTTTGCTGTACGGGTTTTGGACACCTGCACAAGGACGTGCGTGGGGGAGGACTTTTGTTGCGAGGCGTGGAGCAGAGGCCCGTGGCAGGCAGCGGTGAGGACCCTAGGGTGAGCGAGCTGCGGACGGCTGTCGCCCGGCTGCGCCGGGAGCTGGCCGGTCATCCGGCGGAGTTCCCCGATCGGGCCGTCGCCGAGGACGAGTTGGCGGCGCTGGCCGCGATGGCCATCAGTGGTGTTCCGGAGGTTCCGCGGCTGCGCCGGTCGCTGCTGCTGATCGCGGGCTCGATCGGCTCGGTCAGCGCGCTGGCGGGCGCGGTCACGGACGTACGGAAAGCGGTCGAGTTATTCGGTGAGCCGCCTGGCAGGTAGGAAGTCTGGTTTCCGGCCCAGGTCCGGTGATTCGCCGGGCGGGAGCTCCGGCTTCTGGCGCAGGCCCGGCAGGTCGCCGGGTCGGTAGTAACTCCCGCACCCGGTACAGATCGCACACGGCCCGCCCGCGTACCCCGCCCTCCGAGGGCAAACCCCCATACGACCCTCGGCGCAGTGCTCCAGCCCCGACGGGGCCCGAGCGGCTGGGAGACGCGGTGCGGGCCGTCGGCGCGGAAGGCCGGGGCCGGCCCCATGACGCGGGGCCTTGAGGCGGCCCGTCACGGGCGCGGGCCGGGCGCCCAATACGCCTTCATGCACGCCAGTGCGGAAGGCCGGGGCCGGGTCCACGGCACGGGCCTTGAGGCGGCCCGCCGACGGCGCGGGCCGGGGGCGCCGCCCCTTCACGCCACCCAGTGCGGACGGTTCTGCTCGCCGGCGAACGCGGGCAACCCCGCGTCCAGGGTCGCGGCCAGTCGGCGGACCGCCTCCTCCGCGGTTTCCGGGTCGTGTACGAACGGGATCCGCAGCCGGTGTTCGTGGGTGCCCGCGTCGGCGGCGAAGCGGGAACCCGGCTGGATGTTCACGCCGTGGGCCGGCGCCGCCTGGGCCAGCGCGCCCGCGACCGGGCGGCCGAGATCGACCCACAGCGAGAGCCCGCCGGACGGCAACTGCCATCGCCATTCGGGCAGATGGCGGGCCAGGGACGCGGCCAGCGCGTCGCGCCGCTCGCGCAGCCGAGGCAGCCGCTCGCGCAGCACGTCGTCCATGCCCGGCAGCAGCGTCTTGGCGAGCACCTGGTCGAGGAGCGAGGGCGCCAGGTCCACGTGGATGCGCAGCGCGGCCAGTTCGTTGATGAGCCGGGAGCCCGCCCGCACCCAGCCGGTGCGCAGCCCGCCCCAGTGGGTCTTGCTCAGCGAGCCGACCGTGATGATCTGCTCCGACTCGCCCTGGTGGGCCAGCGAGGCGAACGGTGCCGGCGCGGGCGCCGACAGCGTCATCTCGGCCATCGTCTCGTCGATGAGCAGCCAGGTGCCGGTCGCCCGCGCCGCGCGCAGCAGCCGGGTCCGCTGCTCGGTGCTCATCAGGGCGCCGGTCGGGTTCTGGAAGTCCGGGATGAGATAGGCGAGCCGGGGAGCGGTCTGGCGCAGGGTGCATTCGAGGAGCTCGATGTCCCAGCCGTCCTCCGTGACCGGCACCGGGGTGATCCGCAGCCCCGCGTGGCGCACCGCGTCGAGGGCGTTGGGATACGAGGGGCTCTCGACCAGCGCCCGGTCGCCGGGCCTGCCGAGGAGGCCGACCACGAGGGACACCGCGGACTGGGCGCCGGTGGTGATCAGGATCTGCTCGGGCAGGGTGGGCAGGCCGCGCCGGGTGTAGCGCTCGGCGACCGCGGCGCGCAGCTCCGGCAGACCGAGCGGGTGGTACCCGTTGGAGGCCGCGTGGCAGGCCAGTTCGGGACCGGCGAGTTCGAACGCGGCGGCCAGTTCGGCGGCCGGGGCGCTCGGCGCGGCCATCGCCAGGTCGATGACTCCGTCGGCGGCCTGGTAGCGGGCCACATTGGCCGGTGTCTCGCCTTCGGGAAGCGCGGTCCAGGTTCCGGAGCCCCGGCGGCTGAGCGCATAGCCGCCCTCGCGCAGGAGGTCGTACGCGGCCGTGATGGTGGCCCGGCTGACGGCCAGGGCGGTGGCGAGCTCGCGCTCGGCGGGCAGCCGTGTGTGCAGCGGGATCCGGCCGTCCAGCAGCAGCGTGCGCACACCCTGGGCGAGGGCGCGGTAGCCGGGGTGCGGGCCGGCGAGGGCGGTGACGTGGGCGGCGAGCTGGCGACTGCCGAGCGTCCTCGCGGTGCCGCTCCCGGTGTCCACGGACCGGACCACTCGCACGCCTGCCATACCAACCTCCGTGAATTGGCCATGCTTTCCAGTCCAATCAGCCTACAGAATCGGGTTCCGTCAGCATATTGGCCTGGACGATGTGGCCGAGAAGGGTGAGTTGTCATGGAACGCGATGTGGCAGTCACGGACCGGTTCGAGCGGGAGTTGCAGCGGCGCCACGAGGAGCGGCCGAGGGGAATCGCGTTGGTCTGGCTGCGCGGGCTGCGGCAGCGCAAGGAGCGTGCGAAGTGACCGGGGGCGCGTGGTGGTGGGGGTCGGCGGCTCGTTGGGCAGCCTGGCCGCGCTGCGGGCGGCGGTGGACGATGCCCGCGCGGGCGGCCGCGTGCTGGTGGCGGTGACCGCGTGGGAGCCGCCGGAAGGGGAGGCGCTGTACGCGCGCAACCCCGACGCCGCCTGGGCCGCTTACCACGAGGGCCGAGCGCGCGACCTGCTCGACAGGGCTGTGCAGGAGGCACTCGGCGGATCCCCGAAGGACATCGCGGTGCGGAAGCTGGTCCTGCTCGGCAAGGCGGGGCCGGTGCTGTGCACGGTGGCGGACCGGCCGCAGGATCTGCTGGTCGTCGGCGCGCGCGGGCGCGCCGGGCTCCGGTACGCCGCCACCTGCACCGGCGCGCATGGTGCGCCGTCCTGATGGTTCCGGCGCCCCGCCTGCCGAAGCGCACACTGCGCGCCCTGCGGCACGCCGATGCCGAGGACTGCGCGCTGCAAGGGTGACGAGAGCCGGGGGCCGGGCCGAACAGGGGCGGTCGCGGCCCCCCCACCGTGCGAGTGGACGTACTCAGTCCGGCCCGCCGTGCGGGTGCATGTGCTCAGTCCGGCCCACCGCGCGGGTAGACGCGTTCAGCCCGGCCCGCCGTGCGAGTGGACGGGCTCAGTCCGGCCCACCGCGCGAGCGGACGCGTTCAGTCCGGCCCGCCGTGCGGGTGCACGCGCTCAGCCCGGCTGGCGGATCAGGCGGCGTGCGCTCGCCGCCGCGACCGCCGAGGTGCGCGAGTCCACGCCCAACTTCGCGTAAATATGGACCAGATGGGACTTGACCGTTGCCTGGCTGAGGAACAGTTGCTTGCTGATCTGCTGGTTGGACAGGCCGTCCCCCACCAGTTGCAGCACCTCCAGCTCGCGCCGGGTCAGGGCCTCCGCGGGGGTGCGCATCCGGTCCATCAGCCGGTGCGCCACCGCGGGCGCGAGCGCCGACTGCCCCGAGGCGGCGGTGCGGACCGCCGCCGCCAGCTCCTCCGGCGGGGCGTCCTTGAGGAGGTAGCCCGCCGCGCCCGCCTCGACCGCGGCGAGGATGTCCGCGTCGGTGTCGTACGTCGTGAGGACGAGGACGCGCGGAGCGCCCGGTCGCCCGGTGATCGCGGCGGTCGCCTCGGCGCCGTGCATCCCGGACCCGAACTGGAGGTCCATCAGCACGACGTCGTAGGCACCGGACGCGGCCAGCTCCACCGCCCGCTCGGCGGTGGCGGCCTCGCCGGTCACCGCGAAGCCGGGCTCGGTGTCGAGGACCGCGCGCAGACCGGCCCGCACGATCGGGTGGTCGTCGGCCAGCAGCAGCCGGATCGGCGCCGCGCTCACCGGGCACCCGCCACGGGCAGCGGCAGCGTGATCGCGACGGCGGTGCCCTGGCCCGGTGCCGTCTCCACGCTCAGCGTGCCGCCGAGCGACTGGGCCCGCGAGCGCATCGCGGGAAGACCGAAGCCACTGGTGTCCTTCGGTCGCCGCTCGGCCGGGTCGAATCCGCGCCCGTCGTCCACGACATCCAGGGCCACCGAGGTGTCCATGAAGCTGAGGGTGATCTCCGCGCGCCCGGCGGCCGCGTGCTGCACGGTGTTGGCGAGCGCCGACTGCGCGATGCGCAGCAGGGCCACCTCGTACGGCGTCGGCAGCTCTACCGGCGTGCCGCTCACGCCGAACTGCACGGCGGGGCCCGGCGTCGCCGCGCACAGCCGCTCAAGCGCGCCCGACAGCGAGCCGTGTTCCAGATCCGGGGGCGTCAGGGCCCGGACGAACCGGCGGGCCTCGGCCAGGTTGTCCTGGGCGGCGCGGCGAGCCTGCTCGACGTGTTCGCGAGCCGGGTCGTCGGCGGGCAGCGCGCGCTCCGCGGCGCGCAGCAGCAGCTGAATCGAGGAGAGGCCCTGGGCGAGCGTGTCGTGGATCTCGCGGGCGAGCCGCTCGCGCTCGGCGAGGGTGCCCGCCGCGCGCTCGGCGTCCGCGAGTTCGGCCCGTGTCGCGACCAGCTCGTCGATCAGTTCGCGGCGCCGCTCGCTCTCCCGGTACAGCGCGTCGTAGCCCAGCACCGTCGCGACGGCGACCGCCGCGCCGAGCAGCGGCCCTATGAACGTGCCCGGCGTGACCTGCTGTCCGTGCAGCAGGAAACTCGCGATGGCCGCGCCCGCCGTGGCCAGGACGGCCGGCAGTGCCCAGCGCATCGCCAGCAGGTGCAGCAGCAGGAAGTAGAGCGGGAAGGCCGCCCACAGCGCGTCGGGGGAGAAGGCGAGCAGCGCGAGCCAACAGGCGCCGAGCGCCGCGAGCCATACGGCGGCCGCCGCGGTCTGCGGCCGCACCGCGGGGACGGCCACGCCCGCCGCGTACACCGCCGCCATCACGGCCACCGCCACCACGACGGCCGTCGCGTGCTGTGTCCCCTCGCTCAGGGCCCGCACCGCGGCGAGCGCGAGCAGCCCGCCGAGCAGCGCGTGCAGACACAGGCGCAGCAGAGCGGCGACGGGGGTGTGGGGGCGTGCGGAATCCATAGGCCTTCCAGCGTACGGGGGAGGCGGGCGGTCCCGGTCAACCGAAAGTTTGATGTGCGGATGCATCCTTCGATACCGCCCGTGCATCCCGCCGCGCGATGTGGCGGCGGGCTCCGGCCGGAAGGCTTGGCCCCATGTTCGTCGCATGGAGAGACCTCCGGTTCGCCAAGGGCCGGTTCGCGCTGATGGGTACGGTCGTGGTGCTCATCACCCTGCTGGTGGGGCTGCTTTCCGGGCTCACCGCCGGGCTGGCAAGGGACAACACCTCGGCCGTCAGCGCGCTGCCCGCCGACCGGCTCGCGTTCGCCGCCCCACCGTCCGGACAGTCGGCGTCCTTCACCAACTCCGTTGTGCCAAGCGGTACTTGGCACAAGTGGCGGCAGGCTCCCGGGGTGCGCGACGCCCAGCCGCTCGCCATCTCCACCCTGAACGCGAAGGCGGGCGACCGCACGGCGGCCGTCTCGTCCTTCGCCGTCACACCGGGATCAAACCTCGCGCCCGGCTCGACCCCCGCGTCCTCGGCGGTGCGCCCCGGATCCGTCGTCCTCTCCGAGGGCGCGGCCGAGGCCCTGGCCGCGAAGGCGGGCGACACCGTGACGCTGGGCGGCCGGGCGCTGACCGTGGCGGCGGTGACGGGCGAGGACTCCTACAGCCACACCCCTGTCGTATGGACGGCGCTGGCGGAGGACGCCCCCGCGACGGTCGTCGCGCTCACCCTCGGTGCCGGCGCCGACCTCGCCGCCCTCGACAAGGAATTCGGCACGACGAGCCTGACGCTCTCCGGCGCGCTCTCCGCGCTGCCGTCCTACCAGGCCGAGAACGGCTCGCTTCAGTTGATGCGCGGTTTCCTCTTCGTCATCTCGGCGCTCGTCGTCGGCGCGTTCTTCACCGTGTGGACGATCCAGCGCAGCGGAGACATCGCCGTACTGAAGGCGCTCGGCGCCTCGACGCCGTACCTCTTGAAGGACGCGCTCGGGCAGGCCGTGCTGATGCTCGTCGCGGGAACGCTCGTCGGCACCGGGCTCGCCTCGCTCGCCGGGGGCCTGGTCGGCGACGCGGTGCCCTTCGTCCTCGACCTCGCCACCACGCTCACGCCGGCCGCCGTCCTGATCGTCCTCGGCGTGATCGGCGCCGCCCTGTCCATCCGGCGCATCACCGCCGTCGACCCGCTGACCGCGCTCGGGAGTGCCCGATGAACCCCGCTTCGACCCCGCCCCTCCTGCTCGACGGCATCACCCTGACCTATCCCGACGGCGAAGACCGCCTCACCGCGCTCGACTGTGTGTCGGTTTCCGTCGAGGCGGGCACCGTGACGGCCTGCGTCGGCCCCTCGGGATCCGGCAAGTCCAGCCTGCTCGCGGTCGCCGCGACGCTGGTCACCCCGGACCGCGGACGCGTCGTCGTGGCCGGCACCGAAACCGGCGCGCTCGGCCCGGCCGAGAAGGCGGCGCTGCGCCGCGACACCATCGGCATCGTCTTCCAGCAGCCGAACCTGCTGCCCTCGCTCACGGCCGCCGAACAGCTCCAGGTGATGGCCCACCTCGCGGGCCGCAGGCCGCGCGAGGCACGGGGGCGCGCCCTGGAACTCCTCGCCGCCGTCGGCCTCACCGCCGAGGCCCACCGCCGCCCGCACCAGCTCTCCGGCGGTCAGCGCCAGCGCGTCAACATCGCCCGCGCCCTCATGAACGACCCCGCCGTGCTCCTGGTCGACGAGCCCACAAGCGCCCTCGACCACGATCGGGGTGCCGCGGTACTCGACCTGCTCGTCACGCTCACCCGCGAACGCGGCACGGCCACCGTCCTGGTCACCCACGACCGCGCCCACCTGGAGCGGATGGACGCCGTGGTGACCATGGCCGACGGTCATCTGAGCCAGGCGCGGGCGGTCGCGAGCTGAAGGCCGCGGATCCGCCCGGCACAACATTGGACGGCGCATGGGGCGCTCCATACCCCCCGTGCGCCGGACGTTCACCCCCGAGCGGCCGGTGGTACACGAGCCGCCACTACTCATGAGCGCGCACCCCCCAAACCCCGGTTCCACCAATGTCAGGGGATACCTGTGAACCGCTCGCTCCTGAGGCTGGCCGCCACGTTCGGCGCGGCCGGCGCGCTCGCCGGAACGACCGTGCTGCACGCCGACGCCACCCCGGCGCGCCAGCACCGAGCCGCCGCCCAGCACGTCCTGCTCATCTCCGTCGACGGACTACACCAGGCCGACCTCGACCGCTACACCGCCCAGCACCCGCAGTCCCCGCTCGCCCGGCTCGTGCACGGCGGCGTGCAGTACACGCACGCGAGCACCACCACTCCCTCGGACTCCTTCCCCGGCATGACCGCCCAGGTCACCGGCGGCGGCCCGGGTACCACCGGGGTCTACTACGACGACTCCTACGACCGCACCCTGCTCCCGGCCGGCACCACGGACTGCGAGAGCGCCAAGCCGGGCGCCGAGGTCGACCTCACCGAGGACCTCGACAAGGACAAGTCGGCCCTCGACGCCGGCCAGGGCCTGACCGGGCTGCCCGGCAGCATCCTGAAGATGACCGGCCACCCGCAGACGCTGCTGAACCCGGCCGCGCTGCCCGTCGACCCGAAGACCTGCAAGCCGGTCGCCCCGCACTCCTACCTGCGCGTCAACACCGTCTTCGACGTGGCCCGCCAGGCAGGTCTGCGGACCGCCTGGTCGGACAAGCACGCCGCGTACGACATCCTCGACGGGCCCTCGGGCAACGGCATCCAGGATCTCTTCACGCCCGAGATCAACTCCGACGCCATCGGCTACGCCAAGGGCGCCGACTGGACCAAGGACAACAAGGCGACGCAGCAGTACGACCACTACAAGGTCCAGGCCGTCCGCAACGAGATCGACGGATACGACCACAGCCGCGCCCACCGCACCGGCACCCCGGCGGTGTTCGGCCTGAACTTCCAGTCGGTTTCGACCGCGCAGAAGCTGCCCGCGTCCGACGGCCTCAAGGGCGGCTACGCGACCAAGGGCGTGCCCGGACCGCTGGTCGAGCAGAGCATCGGCTTCGTGGACGCCGAAGTCGGCTCACTGGTCGCCGAGTTGAAGGCCCGCCACCTCGACGGCAGCACGACCGTCGTGCTGTCCGCCAAGCACGGCCAGTCGCCGACCGACCCGGCCGCGCTGACCCGCATCGACGACGCGCCGCTGCTCGCCGGTCTGAACGCGGCCTGGAAGAAGGCCCACCCGGGTGCCGGCGACCTCGTCGCACACTCCGCGGACGACGACGGCGTGCTGCTGTGGCTGAACGACCACACGCAGGGCGCCGCCGACTTCGCGAAGGCGTACCTGCTCGCCCAGAACGGCAACGGCACCGACATCGACGCCAAGCCGAAGCCCTTCACCGCGAGCGGTCTCACCAAGGTGTACGCGGGCAGGGAAGCGGCCCGGTACTTCGGGGTGCCGACCGGTGACGCCCGGGTCCCCGACCTCTTCGGCATCGCCCGCGACGGCGTCGTCTACACCGGCGGCACCAAGAAGATCGCCGAGCACGGCGGTGCCAACGCCGACGACCTCGACGTCCCGCTGGTGGTCTCCGGCGCGGGCACCCCGGCCGGAGTGCGCGACGCGCACCGCGTCCGCACCACCCAGATCGCGCCCACCATCCTGGCGCTGCTCGGCCTGGACCCGCAGGACCTCCAGGCCGTACGCCGCGAACACACCCGCGTGCTGCCGGTCCGCTGACCCGGGCCCCGGCACCAGAAACCCCCGGCGGTGCTCAGCACCGCCGGGGGTTTCGGGGATCGGGACTCAGGCCTGGGCGCCCGTGTTCGCCAGCGCCGTCGAGAGCTCCTGGGCGATGCCCTGGAGGATCGGGACGATCCTGTCGGTGGCCGCCTCGGTGACCCGGCCGGCCGGGCCCGAGATCGAAATGGCCGCCGCGGTGGGGGAGTTGGGCACCGACACCGCGAGGCAGCGCACCCCTATCTCCTGCTCGTTGTCGTCCACCGCGTACCCGGCCCGGCGCACCTGCTCAAGGGCGTCGAGGAAGCCGTCCGCAGTCGTGATCGTCTTCTCGGTCGCGGCCGGCATGCCGGTGCGGGCGAGCAGCGCGCGGACCTCCTCCGGCGGAGTGTGCGCGAGCAGCGCCTTGCCCACGCCCGTGGAGTGCGGCAGCACCCGGCGGCCGACCTCGGTGAACATCCGCATCGAGTGCTTCGAGGGCACCTGCGCCACGTACACGATCTCGTCGCCGTCGAGCAGCGCCATGTTCGCGGTCTCGCCGGTCTCCTCCACGAGCCGGGTGAGATACGGCCGGGCCCAGGTACCGAGCAGCCGGGACGCCGACTCGCCGAGGCGGATGAGGCGCGGACCGAGCGCATAGCGCCGGTTGGCCTGCTGGCGTACGTAGCCGCAGGCCACGAGCGTACGCATCAGACGGTGGATGGTCGGCAGGGGTAGGCCGCTGCTCGCGGAGAGCTCGCTGAGGCCGACCTCGCCCCCGGCGTCGGCCATCCGCTCAAGAAGGTCGAAGGCGCGCTCGAGGGACTGGACGCCTCCGCCGGTGGCGGATGGCTTGGAGGCGTCGGTGGTGCTGGCGCTTGACGTCGGCACGGCGCGTTCCTTTCGGTACTGGCAGGCGAGGGAGCAGCCTATCGGGCGGTTGTCCGTCCTACCCTGGAGAGGTCGGGCGTCCAGGCCGGTCGGAGCGGGTTTGTCCGTTCGTTCACCGCACCCCGTGGCGATACCTACATTCTGCTTGGTGAAATTCTAATTCCATTCTGTGGAAACCTCCAAGTCTCGCGTCCGTGTCGGTGGTCACCTCTCGGCCACTCTTGACGGTTTCGTCGGCGAGCGCGCAAACTCCTTCAACAGATCGTTGAAATTCCGGGGTACGGAAAGATTCCGCTGGAAGTGAGGGGCTCGGGTGTCCGAAGTCAACCTGGTACTGCGCTCGACACGCGTCATCACCCCCGAGGGGACGCGCCCGGCGTCTGTCGCCGTCGCCGACGGGAAGATCGCCGACGTACTGCCGTACGAGGCCGACGTCCCGGCCGGTGCACGCCTGGAGGACTTCGGTGACGACGTGCTGCTGCCCGGCATCGTCGACACCCATGTGCACGTGAACGACCCCGGCCGCACCGAGTGGGAGGGCTTTTGGACCGCCACCCGCGCGGCCGCCGCCGGTGGCATCACCACCCTCATCGACATGCCCCTCAACTCGCTGCCGCCCACCACCACGGTCGAGAACCTGCGCGTCAAGCAGGAGGTCGCCGCGAGCAAGGCGCACATCGACACCGGCTTCTGGGGCGGCGCGCTGCCCGACAACGTCAAGGACCTCAAGGCCCTGCACGAGGCGGGCGTCTTCGGCTTCAAGGCGTTCCTGTCACCGTCCGGGGTCGAGGAGTTCCCCGAGCTGAACCAGGAGCAGCTGGAGCGCTCGCTGGCCGAGATCGCCGGGTTCGACGGGTTGATGATCATCCACGCCGAGGACCCGCACGAGCTCGACGCCGCCCCGCACCTGACCGGCCCCAAGTACGCCGACTACCTCGCCACCCGGCCGAAGGTCTCCGAGAACGCCGCGATCGAGGGCCTCATCGCCGCGGCCAGGCGGATCGGCACCCGCGTGCACATCCTGCACCTGTCGTCCTCGGACGCCCTGCCGCTGATCGCCGCCGCCAAGCGCGCGGGCGTCAAGCTCACCGTGGAGACCTGTCCGCACTACCTCACCCTGACGGCAGAGGAAGTCCCGGACGGGGCAAGCGAGTTCAAGTGCTGCCCGCCGATTCGCGAGGCCGCCAACCAGGACCTGCTGTGGCAGGCGCTGGCCGACGGCACGATCGACTGCATCGTCACCGACCACTCGCCGTCCACCGTCGAGCTGAAGACCGACGACTTCGCCACCGCCTGGGGCGGCATCTCCGGTCTCCAGCTCAGCCTGCCCGCGATCTGGACCGAGGCCCGCAGGCGCGGCCACAGCCTGGAGGACGTGGTCCGCTGGATGTCCACCGCGACCGCCGACCTGGTGGGCCTGTCGCAGAAGGGCGCCATCGAATCCGGGCGCGACGCAGACTTCGCGGTGCTCGCCCCCGACGAGACCTTCACCGTGGACCCCGCCGAACTCCAGCACCGCAACCACGTCACCGCCTACGCCGGCAAGACGCTGCACGGTGTCGTCAAGTCGACCTGGCTGCGCGGCGAGCGCATCCAGCACGACGGCGTCATCGCCGAGCCCACCGGCCGCCTGCTCGAAAGGAACAACTGACACCGTGAGCACCCCGCCTTCCTTCACCGGTGACGCCAGCCCCTTCGGCGGCGGCGACCCGTACGCGGACTACCGCACCGCCGACTTCGGCTTCACTCAGTACGCCGACCTCGCCGACCGGCGCCTGGGCGCGGGCGTGATCGCCGCGAACGACGAGTTCTTCGCCGAGCGCGAGAACCTGCTCAAGCCCGAGCCCGCCGAGTTCGACCCCGAGCACTTCGGGCACAAGGGCAAGATCATGGACGGCTGGGAGACCCGCCGTCGCCGCGGTGTCTCGGCCGACCGGCCGCACCCCACCGACGAGGACCACGACTGGGCGCTCATCCGCCTGGGCGCGCCCGGCGTCATCCGCGGCATCGTCGTCGACACCGCGCACTTCCGCGGCAACTACCCGCAGGCGGTGTCGGTCGAGGCGGCCTCGGTGCCCGGCTCCCCATCGCCCGAGGACCTCCTGTCCGGCGACGTGAAGTGGGTAACTCTCGTACCCCGTACGGCAGTTGGCGGGCACGCGGCCAACGGCTTCGCGGTGGACGTGGAGCAGCGCTTCACCCACCTCAGGCTCAACCAGCACCCGGACGGCGGTGTGGCCCGCCTGCGCGTGTACGGCGAGGTCGCGCCCGACCCCAAGTGGCTCGGGGTGCTCGGCACCTTCGACCTCGTCGCGCTGGAGAACGGCGGCCGGGTCGAGGACGCCTCCGACCGCTTCTACTCGCCCGCCACCAACACCATCCAGCCGGGCCGCTCCCGCAAGATGGACGACGGCTGGGAGACCCGGCGGCGCCGCGACAAGGGCAACGACTGGATCCGCTACCAGCTCGTCGCGCGGTCCGAGATCCGCGCGGTCGAGATCGACACGGCGTACCTCAAGGGCAACTCGGCGGGCTGGGCGGCGCTTTCGGTCTCCGACGGTTCGGGCGAGTGGACCGAAGTCCTGCCGCGCACCCGGTTGCAGCCCGACACGAACCACCGCTTCGTGCTCGACACCCCCGCGGTGGGCAGCCACGTCCGCATCGACATCTTCCCCGACGGCGGCATCTCGCGCCTGCGGCTGTTCGGCTCGCTCACGGCCGAGGGCGCGGCGCGGCTGACCGCCCGCCACCAGGAACTGGGCGGCTGAGCCTGTCCGTTCCCCCATGACAGGGCGGCACGACACCCGCCCGCCGACGCGAGGCACCCCGACCCGACAGCACCGGGGTGCCTCGCGTTGTTTCTCCCACCGGCCCCAGGCCCCGGGGCTCCGTCCCTCGACGCACCGAGGCCCGAAGGGCGGGGGCCGCACGATTTTGCCGCTGCCACGGGCCCGGGTGGAGGCCGGCGGGCGTTACGCCGCGTACCCGCCGTCCACCGTCAGCTCGGCGCCCGTCACGTACGACGCCTCCGCCCCGGCGAGGTACGCCACCATCGAGGCGACCTCCTGCGCCACCCCGTACCGCCCGAGCGACGTCAGTGCGCTCTGCGCCGGTGCCGTCGGTCCGTCCGCCGGGTTCATGTCGGTGTCGATGGGGCCCGGGTGCACCAGGGTCGCGTTGATGCCGCGGCCCCCCAGCTCCCGCGCCAGCGCCTTCGTGAGCCCGATGAGCGCCGCCTTGCTCATCGCGTACAGCGTGCCGCCGGGGCCCGGTACCCGCTGGGCCATGCAGCTGCCGATCGTGACGATCCGGCCGCCGTGCGGCATGCGGGCCGCCGCCGTCCGGGAGGCGAGGAAGACGCCGCGCACGTTCACCGCGAGCACCCGGTCGACATCGCCGAGCGTGATGTCGCCGAGCGGCCCGAGCACCCCGACCCCCGCGTTGTTGACCAGGACGTCGAGACCGCCGAGGGCCTGTTCGGCCCGCTCGACCGAGGCCACCGCGTCCTCGGCCAGCGCCAGGTCCGCGCGCAGCGCGACCCCGCGCCGCCCCATCGCCTCAATCTTCGCGACGACCTCCCGGGCGCCCTCCTCGCCCTGTACGTAGGTGACGGCGACATCGGCGCCCTCCTGGGCGAGCCGCACCGCGATGGCTGCCCCGATGCCCCGGCTGCCGCCCGTGACCAGGGCCTTCTTGCCGTTGAGCGCGTTCATGATGGGTCCTTCCCCGTCGGCCGTTCGGCCGGTGACCAGTAGTGGTTGCGGGTTCAAGGAAAGCGGCCTCCGCACCCCCGCGCTGGCGGTCATCGGACGCCGAGGCCCGGCTCTCGGAACCCGGCACTTCGTGTCGTACGTTGACCAGCGGCAAGCACCCCGCGCACTCAGGAGACCCGGCCGTGACCCTTCAGCAAGAGATCGTCGGCAACGCCATGCAGATGGCCGTCGTGAACCTCACCCCCGGCCAGACCGTGTACTGCGAGGCGGGCAAGTTCCTGTTCAAGACGGCCAACGTCAGCATGGAGACGCGCCTGTCCGGACCCGACCGCGGCCGCAGCGGCCAAGCGGACCAGGGCGGCGGCATGGGGGGCATGCTGCGCCAGGCCATGGGCACCGCCATGCAGGTCGGCCAGCGCGCGCTCGCCGGTGAATCGCTCGCCTTCCAGTACTTCACCTCCACCGGCGGCGAGGGCACCGTCGGCTTCGCCGGCGTGCTGCCCGGCGAGATGCGCGCCCTCGAACTCACCGGAAACCGCGCCTGGTTCGCCGAGAAGGACGCCTTCGTGGCCGCCGAGTCCACCGTCGACTTCGGCATCGCCTTCCAGGGCGGCCGCACCGGCATGAGCGGCGGCGAGGGCTTCATCCTGGAGAAGTTCACCGGCACCGGCACCGTGATCATCTGCGGTGCGGGCAACTTCATCGACCTCAATCCGGCCGACTTCGGTGGCCGCATCGAGGTCGACACGGGCTGCATCGTCGCCTTCGAGGAAGGCATCGAGTACGGGGTGCAGCGCATCGGCGGCCTCAACCGCCAGGGCCTCATGAACGCCGTCTTCGGCGGCGAGGGCCTCTCGCTCGCCACCCTGGAGGGCAACGGCCGCGTCATACTCCAGTCCCTGACCATCGAAGGCCTGGCGAACGCCCTCAAGAAGGCCCAGGGCGGCGACAAGCAGGGTCCCACCGGCGGGCTCTTCTCCACCCACGCGGGGTGACGGTCGCGGCCGCGCCGATGAGTTCGGCCGGGGCGCCGGGTCTCAGTCGGTGACAGCGGCGTGGCGCCCCACGCCGGATCCGGACCCGGCGAAAGGATCGGGCCATGAAGCTCACCATCACCACCTTCCTCACCCTCGACGGGGTCATGCAGGCACCCGGGGGTCCCTCCGAGGACCGCAGCGGGGTCTTCGAACACGGCGGCTGGCTGGTCCCCTTCGCGGACGAGGACCTGGGGCGGTACGTGACCGAATGGATCGGCCGCGCGGACGCCTTCCTGCTCGGCCGGCGCACGTACGACATCTTCTCCGCGCACTGGCCGCGCGTCACCGACCCGGACGACCCCGTCGCGCGCAGCCTCAACCACCTCCCCAAGTACGTCGTCTCCAACACGCTCGACCACCCCGCCTGGCAGAACACCACCGTCGTCTGCGGGAACGAGGACGGCGTGGTCAAGGGGATCCAGGCGCTCAAGGACCGGCCGGGCGGCGAGCTCCAGGTGCACGGCAGCGGCGTCCTCGCCCAGTTCCTGATGCGGCACGAACTCATCGACGAGTACCGGCTGTGGACCTTCCCGGTGGTCCTCGGCCAGGGACGGCGGCTGTTCGCCGACGGTGCCCTGCCCACCTCCTTCGAGCTCACCGACTCCCGCACCTCCAGCACCGGGGTCTCGGTCAACAACTACCGCCCGGCGGGCCGGCCCCGGCACGGGAGCTTCGAACTGGACCAGTGAATCGCGGCGGGCGGCGGGTGAATCCCGGTGGGCGGCCGGTCCGGTGAATCCCGGCGGACGGCCGGGTGAGTGCCGGTGAGCGGCCGGTCCGGTGAGTGCCGGTGGGCGACCGATGACCCCTGGTGGGCGGCCGGTGAAACGGCCTTTCCCGCCCTGGTCCCGCCCGGGTACGGTGATCGTTCCCCGTGCGAGCCGCCGTCGTCTCCACGCCTCAGGCCGTCTGGAGACCGGACCCGTGTCGTCGCTCGCCGTACCCTCCGCCACATTCGCCCCGCGCCGCGCCTGGCTCACCGACCTGCCCGTTCTCCTGGTGGCCGTCGTCTGGGGCGCCAGCTACCTCGCCGCGAAGGACATCACCACCGCCCGGACCGTGGTCGCCGTCCTGGTGCTGCGCTTCGCGCTCGTACTGCCGGTCCTCGCGGTCGCCGGGTGGCGTGGGCTGCGCTCGCTGACCGCCGCCCAGTGGCGCGGCGCGGGACTGCTCGGCCTCGTACTGAGCGGGATCTTCCTCCTGGAGACGTACGGCGTCGTGCACACCTCGGCGACCAACGCCGGGCTCATCATCAGCCTCACCATGATCTTCACTCCGCTCGCCGAGGCGGCCGTCACGCGCCCCCAAGCTCTCGGCTTCGCTCGAGCAGGGGGGACCCCCACCCGGCCGCCGCGGGCCTTCCTCGGCGCTGCGGCCCTCTCGGTGGCGGGCGTGGTCCTGCTGACCCAGGGCGGCGGCTTCACCGCCCCCTCGGCGGGCGACCTCCTGATGCTGCTCGCCGCGCTGGCCCGTACCGCGCACGTCCTGTTCATGGCCCGCATCAAGGCGGTCCAGGACGCCGACTCGCTCTCCTTGACCACCGTCCAACTCGGCGGCGCAGTCGGGGTGTTCGCCGTGCTCGCCGCCGTGCCCGGCACGGGAGGCGCGCCCTGGACCGTGGCCGCGGACTTCGGCGTGCGCGAGTGGACGGGGCTGCTCTTCCTGTCCGTGTTCTGCACGCTCTTCGCGTTCTTCGTGCAGATGTGGGCCGTCCGTCGCACCTCCCCGTCCCGCGTCAGCCTGCTGCTGGGCACCGAGCCCCTCTGGGCGGCGGCGGCCGGCATCGCCCTGGGCGGCGAACGCCTGGGCGCCCTCGGCCTGTTGGGCGCGGTCCTCGTCCTCGCGGGCACGGCCCTGGGGCGCCGGGCCGCGGGAGCCTGACCACTCCCTCACGCCTCGGGCAACAGGGGAGGCCCGCAGCCCCTTCCTCCTGCCCCGGGCGCACCGGCCGTGGCTACCTCTTCACACCCCGCTCCGCCGCGATCAGCACCGCCACACCCGCCACCGCGAGCACGACACTCGCGAAGATCTCATGGCCCGCCAGAGCGTTGGGCCGGTGCACCACCGTCCACAGACCGAACCAGCCGGTCCACTCGTGGAGCAGGCCGCCCACGCCCTGGACCAGCAGAACGACCCCGGCGACCTCCAGGAATTTCCTCATGGGCCGAGCCTGCGCCGACCGGCCGGGCCGTCGCGTCGGCCATCGGGACACCGCAGGCGCGTCCAAAGTCTGCGACCGAGCGACTTTGGTAGCGTCCCGCGCCCGCCACCCGCCGCTCGGCCGCCGCGCTGCGTAACTTTGTCGACATGACACGAGCCGGACCCGAGTTCCGCTGGCTGCTGCCCTCGGCGGTGGCCGACCCCGAGCTGCCCGGCGACCGGGCCCGGCCGCGGCGCACCGTGCGCGACTGGGCCGTCGACCTGTGCGCCTTCCTCGGCGCCGCCCTGATCGGGATGCTCGCCGCCGACGCGATGCACTCCACGCCCGGGTACTCCGACACCGTCATGGCGCTCGACCAGCTGGTGGGCGCGCTGGCCTGCTGCGCGGTGTGGCTGCGGCGGCGCTGGCCGGTGGGGCTCGCCGTGGTGCTCGTCTTCGTGTCGCTCGGCGCGCCCGTCGCCTCCGGGGCCGTCCTGGTCGCCCTGTTCAGTCTCGCCGTGCACCGGCCGTTCAAGCCCGTCGTGCTCGCCGTCAGCAGCCTCGCCGTGGTGACCTCGGTGTTCCAGCCCGTGCTGCGCCCCGACCCCACCACCAGTCTGCTCACCAACGCCATCGCGGGCACGGTGTTCATCCTGCTGGTCACCGCCTGGGGCATGCTCGTACGCTCCCGGCGTCAGCTCGTCCTGGCCCTGCGCGAGCGGGCGACCCGCGCCGAGACCGAGGCCGCGTTGCGGGCCGAGAACGCCCAGCGGCTCGCCCGCGAGGCCATCGCCCGTGAGATGCACGACGTGCTCGCCCACCGCCTCACCCTGCTCTCGGTCCACGCGGGCGCCCTCGAATTCCGGCCCGACGCGCCGCCCGCCGAGGTCGCCCGAGCGGCCGGGATCATCCGGGACAGCGCACACGAGGCGCTCCAGGACCTGCGGCAGATCATCGGCGTACTGCGCAGCCCCGGCGAGGGCGCCGACGACCGGCCGCAGCCCACCCTCGCCACCCTCGACGCCCTGGTCGCGGAGTCCCGCGCGGCCGGGATGAAGGTCGTCCTGGACCGCCGCATCCCGGACGCCGCCGACGTACCGGTCGCCACCGGCCGCAACGCCTACCGCATCGCCCAGGAAGCCCTCACCAATGCCCGCAAGCACGCGCCGGGCGCCGAGGTCACCGTCACCGTGACGGGCCGGCCGGGCGAGGGGCTCGCCGTCGAGGTACGCAACCCCGCACCCGTCGGCACCGTACCCGAGGTGCCGGGATCGGGGCAGGGCCTCATCGGCCTCACCGAACGCGCCACCCTGGCCGGCGGCCGGCTCTGCCACGGGCGCGCGCCCGACGGCTCCTTCGCGGTGGAGGCCTGGCTACCGTGGCCCTCATGACCATCCGGCTGCTCCTCGTCGACGACGACCCCCTGGTCCGCGCGGGACTCACCCTCATGCTCGGCGGCGCCGAGGACATCGAGATCGTCGGCGAGGCCGCCGACGGCTCCGGAATCGAGCAACTCGCCCTGGAACTAAGACCGGACGTCGTGCTCATGGACATCCGCATGCCCCACGTCGACGGCCTCACCGCCACCGAGACGCTGCGGGCCCGCCCCGACGCGCCCGAGGTGATCGTCCTGACCACCTTCCACGCCGACGAGCAGGTGCTGCGGGCGCTGCGGGCCGGAGCCGCCGGATTCGTCCTCAAGGACACCCCGCCCGCCGAGATCGTCGCGGCCGTACGCCGCGTCTTCGCCGGAGACCCCGTGCTCTCGCCCGCCGTCACCCGGCAGTTGATGACCCAGGTGTCGGGCGGCGCCGTCGCACCCGGCGACCGGACGGCGCGGGCCCGCAGCCGCCTCGCGCTGCTCGCCGAGCGCGAACGGGAGGTCGCCGTGGCCGTCGGACGCGGCCAGTCGAACGCCGAGATCTCCGCCCGGCTGTATCTCAGCGTGCCCACCGTGAAGACCCACGTGTCCCGTGTCCTGGCCAAGCTGCGCCTCAACAACCGTGTGCAGATCGCCCTGTTGGTGCATGACGCCGGTCTGCTCGACGAGAGCGGCGACGACGTAGGCTGAAGCGAACCGAGGGAAGGCGGACCATGCCCGTCATCGACCTGAGCGAACACGCCGAGCAGTTCAACGCCGATCCGTACCCGGTCTACGCCAAGCTGCGTGCGGCCGGGC
This sequence comes from Streptomyces sp. NBC_01431, assembly GCF_036231355.1. Taxonomy (NCBI): domain Bacteria; kingdom Bacillati; phylum Actinomycetota; class Actinomycetes; order Kitasatosporales; family Streptomycetaceae; genus Streptomyces; species Streptomyces sp. NBC_01431. Next base: position 1,847,272 of record NZ_CP109496.1, on the reverse strand, counting down.
CCGCGCATCTGGTCCGCACTCCGGCCGGAGGCGACGTCTGGCTGATCGTCGGGCACGAGGAGGCGCGGTCCGCGCTCGGCGACCCCCGTCTCTCCAAGGACTGGCGAGCCATCGCGGAAGAGGGCTACGTCGAACTGCCGGTCAGCGCCAACATGCTGGAAACCGACCCGCCGCAGCACACCCGGCTGCGCAAACTGGTGGCGCGGGAGTTCACCCCGCGCCGCATCGAAGCGCTGCGCCCCCGCGTGCAGGAGATCACCGACCAGCTCGTCACCACCATGCTGGCCGCCCCCGACCGCACCGCCGACCTGGTCGACTCGCTCGCCTTCCCCCTGCCGATGACCGTGATCTGCGAACTGCTCGGCGTGCCCGACCTCGACCAGGAGGCCTTCCGCGTCCTGTCCAACGAGGCGGTCGCCCCGACCGTGAACGACAACACCGCGGTGCGCGAGATCGGCAAGTACCTGGTCGGGCTGATCGAGGACAAACGCTGCACCCGCCCCGCCGACGACCTGCTGAGCGCCCTGATCCGCGCCCGCCACGACGACGGCGACCAGCTGTCGCAGGACGAACTCATCGGCATGGCCTTCCTTCTGCTCGTCGCCGGCCACGAGACGACCGTCAACCTCATCTCCAACGGGGTACGCGTCCTGCTCGGCCACCCCGATCAACTGGCCGCACTGCGCGCCGACTTCACCCTCATCGACGCTGCGATCGAAGAACTGCTCCGCTACGAAGGACCCGTCGGGACCGCCACCTACCGCTTCGCCCGCGAACCCGTCCTCGTCGGCGACGCCCTCATCCCGGCGGGCGCCCCCGTCCTGGTCGCCCTCGCCTCGGCCGGCCGCGACCCGGACCGCTACCCCGACCCGGACCGCTTCGACATCCGGCGCCCCCCACAGGGTCACCTCGCCTTCGGCCATGGCATCCACTTCTGCCTCGGCGCCCCGCTCGCCCGCCTGGAGGGCGCGACCGCGCTCCGCACCCTGCTCGAACGCACCCCAGACCTCCAACTGGCAGCGGAACCAGCGCAGTTGGAGTGGCTGCCCGGCATGCTCATCCGGGGCGTACGCCACCTGCCGGTCCGCTGGTGACTCACGCCTTGCGCGCAGCCGCCGCCCGCTTGCGGTGCTCGCCGCGCAGCACGAGCGAGGGCCACTCGTCCCCGTACGCCCCGCAGGCGCAGACCGACCACAGCGACCACTGCTGCGGCACCGAGTAGTACGGCACGAGCACCCGGGCCGTCCGCAGCCGCGACAGCTTCACCGGCACCAACGCGGGCAGGACGTCCGGCGCCTGGCCGGCCAGGATCGCCTTGCGGCAGGCCGGGCAGGCCGGCCGCCGGTCGGCCGCCGCCTCCCGCGGCCCGGTCCGCCGCCGGGCCTGCCGGCGGTGCTGTTTGCGCACGGGGGAGTGGCCTTCCTCGGCCGTCGTGTGCAGCGGGTTGTAGAAACACCGGCGGGCGGGCTTGGCCACCGGCTGCCCGGCCGCCCGCGCGTGCACCGCCGCGAACCGTTCCAGGGCACGGTCGGCGAGAACCGCCGCCGCCGCGAGATCCGGCAGATCGGCCGCCTCGTCGAGGAGCTTGCCCGCCGCCTGAAACGCGTCGAAGGCCCAGGCGCAGTCGCCCTGGGCGAGCGGATCGGGTACGGAAGACGCCATGAGGCCGTCGGTCAGCGGCAGTTCGGTGGTGCGCAGGACGTCACCGACGGCCGTCACCCGTGCCGACACCAGCCGGTCGAGCCGCTCGCGGGCCGCCTCCCACTCGTCCAGGATCCGCTGCTGCGCCTCCTTCGACATCTCCCGCGACCGCTGCGCGGGCACGGCGGGGCGCAGCGCCTCCAGGAACCACCACCGCTTCAGCACCTTGCCTCCCCTCGCTGTGACCAGCGTAGAAGGCCCCTAAGCTACGGGAGAGCCAGGGGGAGCCCGGTCGCTCCACGACAGATGGACGGCGTGGCGCGACCAGTTCCCGAGGCGGCTTGCGGAACCCGGCGGCGCACGGCCACCGTCAAGTCGCCGTCCGCCGAACCCTGTTGACTGACCGTGGACGCGCTCGGTTTGCACCGAAGCGCCCCGGGTCGTGTCCGCCGACGGTCCGGAAAGGGCCCGCGTCGGCCAGCGATGACGTTGACATTGTCGATCTCATCGCACCGGGCGGGGACCGGACACCGCGCATGGGGCGCCACCTGCCGGTTCGGTCTCAGCCGGTGGGGACCTCGGCCACCCGTACCGGACGGCGTTCGCGGCGCGAGATCTCGCAGGCCTCGGCGATGCGCAGCGCGTGCAGCGCGTCCCGGCCGTCACAGGGGTTGTCCGCCTCACCACGTACGAGCCGGACGAAGGCATCGAGCTCGGCCTCGTACGCGGGGGCGAAGCGCTCCAGGAAGCCGGTCCACGGCTTGTCGGGACGGCCCGGACCCTGCGGCTCGGTCGAGGTCAGCGGCGTGCGGTCGTCAAGACCGACCGCGAACTGGTCGCTCTCACCGGCCAGTTCGAGACGTACGTCGTAGCCCGCGCCATTGCAGCGGGTGGCCGTGGCCGTGGCCAGGGTGGCGTCGTCCAGGGTGAGGACGACGGCCGCCGTGTCGATGTCACCGGCCGCGCGGAACATCGCGGGCCCCGCGTCGGAGCCCGCCGCGTACACCTCGGTCACCTCCCGGCCGGTCACCCAGCGCACGATGTCGAAGTCGTGGACCAGACAGTCGCGGTAGAGCCCGCCGGACAGCGGCAGATAGGCGGCGGGCGGCGGCGCGGGGTCGGAGGTGACGGCCCGCACGGTGTGCAGCCGGCCGAGCCGCCCCGAGCGCACCAGCTCGCGGGCCCGCACATAGCCCGCGTCGAAGCGGCGCATGAAGCCGAGCTGGAGCTCGGTGCCCGCGGCCTCGACCGCCCGCAGCGCCCGCAGCGTGCCCGGCACGTCCAGGGACACGGGTTTCTCGCAGAAGGCGGGCAGCCCGGCGCGGGCGGCCGTCGCGATGTGCTCGGCGTGCGCCGCGGTCGCCGAGGCGATCACCACCGCGTCGACCCCGGCGAAGGCGTCCGCCACCGTGTCCACGGCGTTCGCGCCGGTCAGCGCGGCCACCTCGGCGGCCCGCGCGGCGTCGGCGTCCGCGACCACCAGGTGCTCGACCTGTGGATGGCGGGCGAGTACTCCCGCGTGGAAGGCGCCGATCCGTCCAGTTCCGATCAGTCCGATACGCATGGGCACACCGTGGCCGGAGCCCGTCATCATGTCAAGAGTTTGTCCTGACAATCGAACTTCACGACTTCCCGTCAACATCCCCGGCGCACTACGCTCGCTTCGTGCCCAAGCAGCCCAGACCCGTGGTGGACTTTCCGAAGCCGCTCCAGCTCAGCGTGGACCGCACCAGCCCGGTCCCGCTCTACTTCCAGCTGTCGCAGCAGCTGGAGGCGGCCATCGAGAAGGGAATCCTCACGCCCGGCAGCCTCCTCGGCAACGAGATCGACCTCGCCAACCGGCTCGGCCTGTCCCGACCCACCGTCCGCCAGGCGATCCAGGCGCTGGTCGACAAGGGGCTCCTGGTCCGCCGCCGCGGGGTGGGCACCCAGGTCGTGCACAGCCAGGTCAAGCGCCCGCTGGAACTGAGCAGCCTCTTCGACGACCTGGAGGCGGCCGGCCAGAAGCCCGCCACCACCGTCCTTCGCAACACCTTCGAGCCGGCCACCGCCGAGGTCGCCGCCGCCCTCGGCGTGCCCCAGGGCAGCGACGTACACCTGGTGGAGCGGCTGCGGTACGCGCACGGCGAGCCCATGGCGCGGCTGCGCAACCACCTGCCGACCGGGCTGCTCCCGCTGGACACCGACTATCTGGAGGGCACCGGGCTCTACCGGCTGATGCGGGGTGCGGGCATCACGCTGCACAGTGCCCGGCAGACCGTCGGTGCGCGGGCGGCCACCGCGCAGGAGGCCGACCTGCTGACCGAGACCGAGGGGGCGCCGCTGCTGACCATGCAGCGCACCACCTTCGACGACACGGGCCGGGCGGTCGAGTTCGGCTCGCACATCTACCGGGCCTCGCGGTACTCCTTCGAGTTCCAGCTGCTGGTGCGCCCGTGAGGGCAGGATGCGGGTGGGGCGCAAGCGGGACGCCAGCAGCACGTCTTTGAGTAAGAATGTTCGGACAAAGTATTGACCGTGTGGCGGAACCGCCGCTAGAACTCACGTGCCGCAACCGGGCGGCCGGGACAGAAGGCGGAACCCATGCGCACACCCCGCACGGCGACCACGGCGGCCGTGGTCGCCGCCGCACTGGCACTCACGGTCGGCGGCTGCAGCAGCTCCGGGGGGAAGGCCTCCGAGAACGCCGGCTCCGGGGCCGCGACCGGCGGCAAGGCGGTGAACACACCACGCCTGAAGATCGCGATGGTGACGCATTCGGGCGACGGCGACACCTTCTGGGACATCGTGCAGAGCGGTGCGAAGCAGGCGGCCGCGAAGGACAACGTGGACTTCCTGTACTCGCACAGTGATCAGGGTCAGCAGCAGGCGCAGTTGGTGCAGGCGGCCATCGACCAGAAGGTCGACGGGATCGTGGTCACTCTCGCCAAGCCGGAGGCTCTGAAGGACGTCGTGAAGAAGGCCGTCGACGCGGGGATCCCGGTGGTGACGATCAACTCGGGTGCGGAGGTGTCCAAGGCGGTCGGCGCGTTGAGCCACATAGGCCAGGACGAGGGCGTGGCGGGCGAGGCGGTCGGTGAGGAGCTCGACAAGCGCGGCAAGAAGAAGGTGCTCTGCGTCATCCACGAGCAGGGCAACGTCTCCCTCGAACAGCGCTGTGCGGGGGTGAAGAAGACCTTCGGGGGCAGTGTCGAGAACCTGAACGTGGACGGCACCAACACGCCCGCGTCGACCTCGTCCATCGAGGCGAAGCTCCAGTCGGCCAAGGACATCGACGCGGTGGTGACGCTCGGCGCGCCGATTGCGGCGGCCGCGGTGAAGGCCAAGGGTGACGCGGCCAGCTCGGCCGAGATCGACACGTTCGACCTGAACGCGGCCGTGGTCAGCCAGTTCAAGGCGAAGCAGATCGGCTTCGCCGTCGATCAACAGCCTTATCTCCAGGGCTATTTGGCGGTCGACGAGCTCTGGCTGAACAAGACCAACGGGGATGTGATCGGCGGCGGGAAGCCGGTGCTGACCGGACCGGCGATCGTCACTGAGAAGGACGTCCCGGCGCTGGAGAAGTACACCGCCCGCGGCACCCGATGATCCCCCGCCGACCTCGCGTGACCCATACTTGGGCGGCCGGGGCAGGTCTGAACCAGCCCCGGTGGCACCCGGTGGTACAGCAAGAAGGGCACGGCGTCGTGGCAAGGGTTGGGACAGGGGTACGCGTCATGGGCGCGGTGCTGGCAGCGGTGCTCGGAGCCTCCTTGGCGGGGTGCAGCAGCACGGGCGGCAAGCGCGCCGAGGACGCGCGGAAGTCCGCGCAGGCCCAGGGCAGGGCCGCGGTGAACACCCCACGCTGGAAGATCGCGATGATCACCCACTCGGGCGACGGCGACACCTTCTGGGACATCGTCCAGAACGGCGCCAAGCAGGCAGCCGTCAAGGACAACATCGACTTCCTGTACTCGCACAGCGACCAGGGCCAGCAGCAGGCACAGTTCGTGCAGGCGGCCATCGACCAGAAGGTCGACGGCATCATCGTCACGCTGGCGAAGCCGGACGCGATGAAGGACGTCGTCGCCAAGGCCGAGAAGGCCGGGATCCCGGTGATCACGGTGAACTCGGGCTCGGAGAAGTCCAAGGAGTTCGGCGCGCTCACCCACATCGGCCAGGACGAGACCATCGCGGGCGAGGCCGTCGGCGAGGAACTCAACAAGCGCGGCAAGAAGAAGGCGCTCTGCGTCCTGCACGAACAGGGCAACGTAGGCCACGAGCAGCGCTGCGCGGGAACGAAGAAGACCTTCAACGGTGAGGTCCAGAACCTCTACGTCACCGGCACCAACATGCCCGACGTCCAGTCCTCCATCGAGGCCAAGCTCCAGGCCGACCCCTCCATCGACTCCGTGGTCACGCTGGGCGCGCCCTTCGCGGACACGGCGTACAAGGCGAAGCAGTCGGCGGGCAGCTCCGCCGAGATCGACACCTTCGACCTGAACGCCAAGGTGGCCACGGCCCTTCAGGCCGGCACCCTCGGCTTCGCCGTCGACCAGCAGCCCTACCTCCAGGGGTACGAGGCGGTGGACCTGCTGTGGCTGTACAAGTACAACGCCGACGTGCTCGGCGGCGGTCTTCCGGTGCTGACCGGGCCGCAGATCATCACCAAGGACCAGGCCGCCCAGCTGAAGGCGTACACGGAGCGGGGGACGCGATGACGGCGACGGACATCGTCGGGGACGAGCGGTTGTTGCGCCGATCGGTGTGGCGCAAGATGCTGGGCCGGCCGGAGCTGGGCTCGGTGGTCGGCGCGGCGGCGGTGTTCCTGTTCTTCTCGGTCGCCGCCGGAAGCTTTCTGCAGCCCTCCAGTCTGTCGACCGTCCTGTACGCGGCGTCCACGATCGGGATCATGGCGGTGCCGGTGGCGCTGCTGATGATCGGCGGCGAGTTCGATCTGTCGGCCGGTGTCATGGTGACGACATCGGCTCTCGTCTCGTCGATGTTCAGCTACCAGATGACGGCCAACGTCTGGGTGGGAGTGGGAGTCTCCCTCCTCGTCACCCTGGCCCTCGGTGCCTTCAACGGGTTCATGCTGACCCGCACGAAGCTGCCGAGCTTCATCATCACCCTCGGTACGTTCCTGATGCTGACGGGCCTCAACCTCGGTTTCACCAAGCTGATCAGCGGGACGGTGTCCACGAAGTCGATCGCGGACATGGAGGGTTTCTCCTCGGCGAAGAAGCTGTTCGCCTCCCAGTTGACGATCGGCTCGGTCGACCTGAAGGTCACCATCCTGTGGTGGCTGGTTCTGGTGGCGGTGGCGACGTGGATCCTGCTGCGGACCCGGTTCGGGAACTGGATCTTCGCGGTCGGGGGTGAGGCGGACGCGGCCCGCGCGGTGGGCGTCCCGGTGTTCAGGACGAAGATCGGCCTCTATATGGGCGTCGCGTTCGCGGCGTGGGTGTCGGGCCAGCACCTGCTGTTCTCGTTCGACGTGGTGCAGTCCGGTGAGGGGGTCGGCAACGAGCTGATCTACATCATCGCGGCCGTCATCGGCGGCTGTCTGATCACGGGCGGCTACGGCTCGGCGATCGGATCGGCCGTCGGCGCGTTCATCTTCGGCATGACGAGCAAGGGCATCGTCTACGCGGAGTGGAACCCGGACTGGTTCAAGTTCTTCCTCGGAGCGATGCTCCTGCTGGCCACCCTGCTGAACGCGTGGGTGCGCAAGCGGGCGGAGGCGACAGCATGACCGACACCCCGAACACCCTCACCGAAGCCGCGGCCACGGGTACGGCGCTCGTCGAGCTGGACGACGTCAGTAAGTACTACGGCAACATCCGCGCCCTCGAAGGGGTCTCCCTCCAGGTCCACGCGGGAGAGATCAGCTGCGTACTGGGGGACAACGGTGCGGGGAAGTCCACCCTCATCAAGATCATCGCGGGCCTGCACCAGCACGACGGCGGTGCATTCCGCATCGATGGCGAGGACGTCTCGCTGAGCAATCCGCGCGAGGCGCTGGACCTGGGGATCGCGACGGTCTACCAGGACCTCGCGGTGGTCGCGCTGATGCCGGTGTGGCGCAACTTCTTCCTCGGCTCCGAGCCCACCAAGGGCAAGGGCCCCTTCAAACGGCTCGACGTGGAGAAGATGCGGACCACCACCCGCGCCGAGCTCCTGCGCATGGGCATCGACCTGCGGGACGTGGACCAGCCGATCGGCACCCTGTCCGGCGGCGAGCGCCAGTGCGTCGCGATCGCGCGGGCCGTGTACTTCGGTGCGAAGGTCCTCGTGCTCGACGAGCCGACCGCCGCGCTCGGCGTGAAGCAGTCCGGGGTGGTCCTGAAGTACGTGGCGGCCGCCCGGGACGCTGGGCTCGGTGTGGTGCTCATCACCCACAACCCGCACCACGCCTACCTGGTCGGGGACCGCTTCGTACTGCTCAAGCGCGGTGCGATGACCGGCAGCCATCTGCGCGCCGACATCACCCTGGACGAACTCACCCGCCAGATGGCGGGCGGCAGCGAACTAGAAGAACTCAGCCACGAACTCCAGCGTGACACCGGGCCCGCCGACCCCGCCGGACCCACCGACGGCGAGTGAGCCGGCCGCCCCGGGCCACCGGGGCGGCCCCTCCGTGCGAGGTCTCTGTTCGGGCGGGGTGGCAGAATCGGGCCCGATGACCACGTACCGCGACTTCGCCCTAGCCCACCGGGGTTCCGCCCGAGCCACCGTGCTGCGCACCGTAGGCACCCGGGAACGCCGCTCGCACCTGACGGCCCCCCGGGTCCCCACCGTCGGCATCGACATCGGCGGCACGAAGGTGATGGCCGGCGTTGTGGACGCGGACGGCAACATCCTGGAGAAGCTCCGCACGGAGACTCCGGACAAGTCCAAGAGCCCCAAGGTCGTCGAGGACACCATCACCGAGCTCGTCCTCGACCTCTCCGACCGGCACGACGTGCACGCGGTCGGCATCGGCGCGGCCGGCTGGGTCGACGCCGACCGGTCCACCATCCTGTTCGCCCCGCACCTCGCCTGGCGCAACGAGCCGCTGCGCGACGCGCTCCAGGCCCGCCTCGCGGTCCCCGTGATGGTCGACAACGACGCCAACACGGCCGCCTGGGCCGAATGGCGCTTCGGCGCCGGACGCGGCGAGGACCACCTGGTGATGATCACGCTGGGCACCGGTATCGGCGGCGCGATCCTGGAGGACGGGCAGGTCAAGCGCGGCAAGTACGGGGTCGCCGGTGAGTTCGGCCACATGCAGGTCGTGCCCGGCGGACACCGCTGTGCCTGCGGAAACCGCGGCTGCTGGGAGCAGTACAGCTCCGGCAACGCCCTGGTCCGGGAGGCCCGCGAACTGGCGACCGCCGACTCTCCGGTGGCGTACAACATCATCGAACGCGTCGGCGGGAACATCCCGGAGATCACCGGCCCGCTCATCACCGAACTGGCCCGCGAGGGCGACGCGATGTGCGTCGAGCTGCTCCAGGACATCGGGCAGTGGCTGGGCGTCGGCATCGCCAACCTGGCGGCCGCCCTCGACCCGTCCTGCTTCGTGATCGGCGGCGGTGTCAGCGCCGCCGACGACCTCCTGATCGGGCCGGCACGGGACGCCTTCCGGCGTCACCTCACCGGCCGCGGATACCGCCCCGAGGCGAGGATCGCGAAGGCGCAGCTCGGCCCCGAGGCGGGTATGGTCGGCGCCGCCGACCTCGCCCGGCTGGTGGCCCGCCGCTTCCGCCGTGCCAACCGCCGCCGCGTCGAGCGGTACGAGCGGTACGCCAAGGTCGCCGAAGCCGTCCGCAGGACGGGCACCACCCGCACCACCCAGGAATCCGACTGATGACACCGTCCGACCGCCCCGCAGTGCCGCGCCAGTCCTCGCCGCCGGACGAGAAGCCGCCGGAGACCCGGCGGCAGATGATCCGGCGGCGCTGGATCACGGCGGTGATCATCGTGCTGCTCATCGGCGTGCCCGCGGGTTATCTGGCGATCTCCGCCGAGCAGAGCCGCACCAGCGGTCGCGACAACGAGTCCGAGGCCGCGGCCCACGGCCTCCAGGACGACTGGCCGTCCAAGACCCAGCGGCGCATCTACGACGTGCCGGTTCCCTCCGACGCGGTCGCGGTCGCCTATTACGAGACGAACAGCTGGAAGGTCAGCAAGCTCTACGTCCAGTTCAAGACGAGTGCGGCGGGTCTCGCCGAGTTCATGAAGGACAGCGGCACCAGTACGGCGGCCCTTAGGCCCGGTGCCGTGACGGTCACCCCCGAGGAAGCCCAGAAGGTCGGCTGGACCTTCCCCGCGGGCCACGACTGGGCGGCCACCGTCCACGCCCAGAAGGACCCGCTGCCGACCCAGAACATCACCGTCGACGAGACGGACCCGGACAAGCCGGTCGTTTTCATCGTCTCCACGGCAACTCCCTGACCCGCTCGCCAGGGCGCCGGAGCCGAAGCCGTGGGCTCGGCACGCGGAACCGGACCCACGCGGTGATCGCGTAGGAGTCCGCCTGGTGGTCCCGGGTATCACCGACTGACGGGCCCGAGGACGGGCCGCTCGCGCCACGCCCGCCCCGCCGAACGCTGGAGCGTGGCCAGCCCCTCAGTCCCACACGACCGCCTGAACCGGCGCCTCACCCAACCGAGAACGCACGGGCCGTCGGCGATCAACCGTCCGCGGCGAGGCGGTTCAGCCACTCCGTCAGCAGGTGTTGCTCTGCGCTGCTGAGGTTCGTCTGTTCGGGCAGCGCGGCGCGCAGTGCGCGGGCGGCGCCGGCCGGGCCTGAGTCCCGCACGGCCGGCTGCTGGTTGGTGACCGTGGCGACCATGGATTCCCGCAGGGTGGTCAACAGGGCTGGGTTGCGCCGGTCCTGGGGCAGGGACAGCCAGGTGAGCACCGCGCCGCGTGCCGTGGCGTGGATGACCTGGGCCGCGAGTTCCTCGTCCACGCGGAGCCAGCCGCCGGCGGCGAGGCGCCGGACGCGGCCCATCAGGATCTCCATGCCGGTCTTGAAGGCGGCCGAGTACTTGGTCCTGCTGGGTTCGGCGTACATCAGCGTGAACAGCGCGGGGTTGGCCAGACCGAACTCGATCGCGACGTCCCAGCCTGCTCGCAGGTCCTCGATGGGGTCCTGCGGGGCGGGGTCGATGTGCTTGGTGGCGATGAACGCGGCGAAACCGTGCTCGGCCACCGCGTCGAGCAGCCCGTCCTTGTCGCCGAACAGCCGGTAGATGGCCGGTGGTTGCAGACCCGCCGCATCAGCGACCGCACGGGTGGTGACCGCGTCGCGACCCCCGCGCGTCAGCAGATCGATGGCGGCCTCGATGACCCGCTGCCGTGTCTGCTCCCGGCCCGGAGAGGGGGTGTCGGGCTTGACGGCGGTGGTGCCGTCCTCACCGCGTGAACGTGATGCCATGAATCGATGGTACCGCAATGATGGTTCCGCCGTTAATATCGGTGATACCGTGTAGGTGTTTCCATCGAAACCATGCCGTCGCAGTATTGGAGCGCATCGTGATCATCGTGACCGGAGCCACTGGACAACTGGGGCGTCAGATCGTCGAAAGGCTGCTCACGCGCGTGCCGGCGGCCCGAGTCGGTGTCAGTGTCCGCGACCCGCAGAAGGCGCAGGCGCTCGCCCACCAGGGAGTACGGGTACGGCAGGGCAGCTTCACCGACGCCGCGGGCCTGGCCCACGCCTTCGAGGGCGCCTCGCAGGTGCTCATCGTCTCCGTCGACAAAATGGGCGAAGAGTGCGTCAGGCAGCACCGCACCGCGATAGAAGCGGCCGTCGCGGCAGGCGCGCGTCGCATCCTCTACACCAGCCAGATGGGGGCCGGCGCGACATCGCATTTCCAGGCGTGCCGCGACCATGCCGCCACGGAGGAGACACTGCGCGCCTGTGGCGTGCCGTTCACCTCGCTGCGCAACGGCTTCTACGCCACCAGCGCGGCGCACTTCCTCGACCCCGCGACAACGTCCGGGCGGCTCGTACTCCCCGCGGACGGCCCGGTCGCCTGGACCGCGCACGCCGACCTCGCCGAGGCGACCGCCGCCATCCTGGCCGACGAAGGCCGCTTCGACGGCCCCACGCCGCCGCTCACGGGCAGCCAGGCGCTCACCTTCGACGACATCGCCGCAATCGCCACCGAGCTCACGGGCCGCACCATGACGAGGGCCACCGCCCCCGACGACGAGTTCCGGGAGCAGTTGACCGGCCAAGGCGTCCCCGAGGAGATAGCGGGCCAGTTGCTCGGCATCTTCGCCGCCAGCCGAGTCGGCGAGTTCGCCACCGTGGACCCGACACTGGCCACCCTGCTCGGCCGCGAACCCATCGCCCTGGGCACGGTGCTGCGCGAACTGCTGTCCAAAGACTGAGGTGAACCCGTCGGTGCTCGTACGGCAGCGCCCAGGACGGTAGGGAGCGGCCGCCTCTCGGAGGAGTCGGGGGAGTGGCCGCCTCTCGGAGGAGCCGGGGGGTAGTCGAGCAGGCCCTCGGCTGGGAATCCCCGGCCGAGGGCCCGCTCAAGTTGTTCGCGATCTGATCAGACACCTACGTGTGGCAACGACCTTTCGGGTCCACCGGCCACCGGCGTCACGTGCCCTGGCCCAGCAAACACCCGCGCTTCCCGGGGGTGTTGGGAAGGTCGGCTGAGGTCCAGGCCACGTAGGCCATCTCCCTGCCCAGTGTCTGCGCCTCGTCCTTCGTCAGGTACTGGGAGCTCTTGACGCAACGGCCGGAGGAGTCGTCCCAGATGCCCCCGACCCGGGCGATCCTGCTGTACTCGGGTCCGGGGTCGGCCTGCGCGGAGACGGCGGACACCGCCAGCAGCGCGATTACAGCGAGGGCGCCGAGGCCAGGGGCAGAGCGTCGAATGTTCATGACGGCTTAACGGCAGGACAGAGGAAGCGTCACCCGTGGCCACGGGGCTGGTTCAGATGGTCATCCGGCGCATGAAGCCGCTCGGCTTCGCCCTCGGGGTCGGCCGTCCCGGTCTGCCGATGCTGAAGTCGGCACAGGGTAGAAAGGGGGTTATGACCGAGCACGCGCAGTCCCCTCAAGGCTTGGCCGATGTCGACGCGGTGACCCGCGCCGTACTCACCGCGTCCCGGGTACTGGTGGCCGTGTCGGCCCGTTCCCTCGCCGCGGTCGAGGACCGGGTGACGCTGCCGCAGTTCCGGTTGCTGGTCGTCCTGTCGACGCACGGCACCGCCAAACTCGTGGTCCTCGCCGACCTGCTCGGGGTGAATCCCTCGACCGCGATGCGCATGATGGACCGCCTCATCGCGGCGGGCCTCGCCGACCGTCAGGTCAACCCGGACAACCGGCGCGAGACGCTGCTCCGCCTCACCGACGACGGCCGCCGCCTCGTGGAAGAGGTCACCGCCCGGCGCCGCGCGGACATCGCCGCCATCGTGGAACGCCTCGCCCCCGACCAGCAGTCCGCTCTGGTGGACGCCCTGACGGCGTTCGCCGAGGCGGGCGGTGAGCCGATGGCCCCGGACGAGGCCTCGCTGTACCCGCTGGGCTGGTCCGACACCCAGGCTCGCCGGGCGATCTGACGCGGCTCCCCTCCGGCGCCACTCGCCGCGCGGACTCGACATGGTGTGGCTCACCCGTTGCCTGCCGTAGGAGACGCGTTGCGGTCCGTTCGAAGTGGCTCAACCACATGGGAGGCATGGCCGCCGCGCCGGTTCTCCTGGTTCCGGTCCCCTCAGGTCCTCGGACCGCTCACGGTTCGGGTGCGGCGGGCAGGGTGATCAGCGCGTATGGGGGCCGGGGTTCGCGGGAGCCGCGCGAGATCGCGGGCAGCAGGCGGACATCCCGAACATCCCCGAAGATCCCGGACAGTCGCAGAGTGGGGAACGACCGCTCCACCCGTGGAGTAGTCGTTAGGCCACTCAGCGCGACAGTGCGCCACGTTCGAGCTAGCGTCTGGATTGTCAGGTCTGTCCGCCGACTTGTGGAGTTCATCGTGAGCCTCATACGACGCGCCGCCGTTGTGGTCGCGCTTTCCGCCACCGTCATCATCCCCGCCGCCGCGTCCGCACAGGCGGCCCCGCAGGCCGCGCCCCGCGTAGCGGCCGACGACCACGACGACGGTTTCTGGTACCACCCTCACTGGGGTTACCACGAGCACAACCTGCTGGACATCCTCTGACCGAGGCCCCGGTCCGAACGGCGCGCGCCCCGAACCCTGCGTTCGGGGCGCGCGCCCGCGTCTCGTGCCGTCGGCGGGCGTACGCCATTCCACCGCCGGCGCGAGGTCGAGCATCGGGGTGGCCTTCGGCCTGCTCAGCTTGCTCACCACGCTGCACCCCATTGGCGCAACTGCCCACCCGCGCCGAGTAGTTGGGTGATGATGCAGAACAGTTCACATGCCGGTCCCAGGAGCAGTCGCTGAAATCGAGGGGGCTACGGGATGGCAGGTGCGGCGGGTAGTACGTGGTCGCCGACCGTGTCGGTGCTCAGGCACAGCGAGCAGACCACCGCGTCGTGCGTGGCGCAGGCCGCCAGGTCGGGGCGCTCGTAGGGCTGGTGGCAGACGTGGCAGTCGTAGGTCGCGGCGCTGGGGTTGCCGTCGGCGTCGAGCATCGGCTCGTCCATGCCGTCGTCGGTACGGCGAAGGTAGTACTTGCCCTTGGTGGCGATCGCCATCAGCGGGGTGAGGACCAAGGCGATGGCGGCGGCCGCTACGGGGGAGTACGGCTGGAGGGTGTCGCCGAGGGCGTGGAAGTACATGGCGATGGACAGGCCGGAGGCTGCGACGAAGGCGACCACGCCCACCGGGTTGACGGCGTAGAGCATGCCCCGGCGGAACTCGGGGGCGTGGGGAGAGAGCTTCAGCAGGTACTTGTTGACGCCGATGTCGGTGGCGACGGTGACGACCCAGGCGATGGCGCAGTTGGAGTAGAAGCCCAGGATGCTGTTGAGGAAGCTGAACATGTCGGCTTCCATCAGGGCCAGGGCGAAGCCGAGGTTGACCAGGACGAAGACCATCCGGCCGGGGTAGTGCTTGGTGATCCGGGTGAAGGAGTTGGTCCAGGCGAGGGAGCCGGAGTAGGCGTTCGTCACATTGATCTTGATCTGGCTGATCACGACGAGGGCGACGGCCAGCGGGATCACCAGCCAGGACGGCATCATCGCGTCGAAGGCGCCTTTGAACTGCTGGATCGGCTCGGGTGCTACGGAGGGGCCGGCCTCGGCCAGGATGTAGACGGCGAGGAAGACGCCGATGGCCTGCTTGAGCGCGCCGAGTACCACCCAGCCGGGCCCCGCCATGATGACGGCGGTCCACCAAGTGCGCTTGTTGGCCTCGGTCTTGGGCGGCATGAAGCGCAGGTAGTCGATCTGCTCACCGATCTGGGCGATCAACGACAGGCACACGCCGGCGCCGAGCAGCACGGAGGCGGTGTTGACGCCGCCGTCGCCGTCGGTGCCCGCGTAGGCGAGGAAGTGGTCGACGGTGCCGGGGTCGGTGGAGACGAGGTAGACCAGCGGGCCGACCATCAGCAGCAGCCAGATCGGGGTGGTCCACACCTGGAGCTTGCTGAGCGCCTTCATGCCGTAGATGACGAGCGGGATGACCATGAGGGTGGAGACGAGGTAGCCCAGCCAGAGCGGTAGTCCGAGGCCCAGTTTCAGTCCCTGGGCCATGATCGAGCCTTCGAGGGCGAAGAAGATGAAGGTGAAGCTGGCGAAGATGACGCTGGTCAGCACCGATCCGTAGTAGCCGAAGCCGGAACCCCTGGTGATCAGGTCCAGGTCGATGTTGTAGCGGGCGCCGTAATACGCGAGCGGGAATCCGGTGATGAAGATGACGACGGCCGCCACGGCGATGGCGAGCAGTGCGTTGCCGGTGCCGTGGGCCAGGCCGATGCCGGCGCCGATGGAGAAGTCGGCCATGTAGGCGATACCGCCGAGGGCGGTTGTGGCGACGACCAGGGGGGTCCAGCGGCGATAGCTGCGGGGCGCGAAACGGAGGGTGTAGTCCTCCAGCGTCTCCTTGACCGCCTGGTCGGCTGCGGCGGACTCCGGCTTCTGCGCGGTTTCCTGCGCGGTTTCCTGAGCGGTGACTTCTGCCAATCCTGGTTCGGTGCTCACGCCACGCCCTCCTTGCTGCGGGTTGGGGACTGGAGGGACCGTAGGCAGTGGGCGTTACACCTAAATACTTCCTGCATGAAGGAGACGTTTCGGCGGTGGTCGGTCCGGCGGTGGGTCGGGTGCCGTCGGGCAGGACCAGGACCAGGAAGAGCCTGTGGGAGAAGCGCGGGCCGGCGGGGGATATGCCGCCCGCGAGGTCTTCAACCTGGTCAGGACGGTGTGCACCGCCCGCCGTCATGGGGGCCGCCCCGCGTCATAGGAGCAGCCCCGTTATGGGGGCATCCGTGGGGTTCGTGATGGGGACGTGACAGGAATGGCGATGCAGCGCCCCCGCTGGCTCGGCTCCCTCCGGCGGGTTCCGTGGCGTGCGGGGCCGACGGAACGGGGTAACGTCTTTGTCATGCTCTTCCAGACGTCGATTCACGAGTGAGAGCGTGATGGGCCCCTGCGGACGTCCTTCGATGTCGCCGTGCCCGTCCCCACCGATGAATCCGTAGATCACTTCGCATCATTACCGGAGCACCCGTGACCGTGAGCAAGAACATCAACAACCCCGTGGGCATGGGCGGCGGCCAGCGCAAGAGGCTGTCCCGCGCCGAACGGCAGAACAACGGTCCGCACCGCAACCTCGACCGCCAGGGTGCCGCCGACCAGAAGGCGGAGCTGGTGCGCAAGATGCGCGAGAAGACTGGCGGAGCCGAGGGCGCCGGGCAGACGGGCGACGACACCGCACAGAGCTGACGAATCGGCTCGGCTCCGATCGGCCACCCGCAGGTCGCCGCGGCCGTCCCAGCTGGGCGCCGACCGCCGCCGCGGGCGACACCGCGCAGGGCTGACGAAGCGCCGTGGGTCGCGGCGCCTGGGCGGTCAGCCCTCGGCCGTTCGTAACGGGGCGTCGGTCAGGCTGGTGGCCAGCCACTGCTCCACCGCCGTGATGTGGACGTTCGCCGCGGAGACGGCGAGCAGGGCGTCGCGTGACCGGAGCGCGCTGAGGATCTGCTCGTGGTCGTCGTGAGCGTTGTTCAGGGCGTGACTGGTCTGGCTGCCGCGGACGATGCGTACCCGCTGCGTGCGGGTGGAGAGCACTTCCAGCAGCATCGACAGTACGGGGTTGCCGACCGCTTCGACGATCCTGAGGTGGAAGGCGATGTCGTGGGCGACGAACTCCTCGGCTGTGCTGGCGCTCCGGGACCGGTCGAGGATGTCGCGCAGTTCCTGGAGGTCCTCCGGCTTCAGCAGGGCGGTGGCCAGTCCGGTCGCCTGCGGCTCAAGGAGCCGGCGTACCTGGAGCAGTTGCAGAGCGGCGTGGCCCTGGGAGACGTCGGCGGCGAAGGAGAGGCTTTCCAGCAGGAGATGGGGCTCCAGGCTGGAGACGTACGTACCGTCGCCCTGACGGGTGATCAGGATCCGCATCGCCGTCAGCGCCCGGACGGCCTCGCGCAGGGAGTTCCGGGACAGGCCGAGCTGCCCGGCGAGGGTCTCTTCTTTGGGCAGTCGTGAGCCGGGCGCGAGTTCGCCGTCGACGATCATTGCCTTGATCTTGTCGATCGCATCGTCGGTCAGTGCCACGAGGGTGCCTCTCTGAGTCAGGGATGTGCCGGGCGACGGCTCCGCCGGACCTGACCCGGGGCCGACGGAGCCGCTTGCGGCGCGTGGCTATTCCTGCTTCTCGCCGGAGGCGAAGCGGGAGATGACCAGGGCGACGATGATGATCGCGCCGTTGAGGAACTGGTTCCACAGCGGTGGTACGCCCGCCAGTGTCATGACGTTCACGACCAGTTGGAGGGTGAGGACGCCGGTCAGGGCGCCGAACACGGAGCCCTTGCCACCGTTCAGGCTGACGCCGCCGATGACGGTCGCGGCGAAGACCTGGAAGATCCAGCCGCTGCCCTGAGTGGCGGAGATGGATCCGTAGTGACCGCTGTAGAGGATGCCGGCGAACGCGGCGAGCACGCTGCCGAGGATGAGGACGGCCCACACGATGCGTTCGACGCGGATGCCCGCGGTACGCGCCGCCTCGGCGTTGCCACCGATCGCGTACAGCGCCCGGCCGTGCCGGAGCCAGGCCAGCGCACTCCCACCGATGGCGAAGAGCAGCGCGCACACCCAGATGGCGGCGGGCACGCCCAGCCAGGACGCCCTTCCCAAGTAGGTGAAGGAGGAGGGCAGTTCGACGATGGACTGGCCGTCGGAGAGGGCGACTTGCAGGCCGCGGAGCATGGTCAGGGCGCCGAGCGTGACGATGAAACCGTTGAGGCGCAGTTTGAGGATGAGGAAGCCGTTGACGGCACCGATCAGCGCGCCGACCAGCAGACAGAGGGGCACCGCCGTCCACTCGGGGAAGAGGCCGAGCCCGTGGAACCGGCCGCCGCTGCTCGGCAACACGAGCCACACCGCGATGACGGGAGCCACACCGATGGTGGACTCCAGCGACAGGTCCATCCGTCCGGCGACCAGGATGAAGGTCGTGGCGAGCACCAACAGGCTGAGCTCTGTGGACTGTTGAGCCACACCGATCAGGTTGTCGGCGGTGAGGAAGGCCGGCGAGACGATGAACCCGATCAGGCCCAGGACGAGGATCGCCGGGACCAGGGACAGTTCACGCAAGCGCCCGAGGGCGACCGGGCGGCGCGTGGCGTCCGCGGCGGCCGGGTCAGCCGTGTTCGCTGCGGGCTCGGTGAGATCTGTGGTGGCGGACATGACTACCTTCCGTGCTCGTCTGCGCCGGATGAGGCGGATGCGGCAGATGTGGGGGATGCGGTGGCGGGGGCCCCGTCGCGGGCGACGCCCTCGATGGCGGCGACGACGGCCTCGTCCTTCCAGCCGTGCTCGAACTCGGCGACCACCCGCCCGTGGAACATGACGACGACCCGGTCACAGATTTTCAGGTCGTCCAGCTCGTCGGAGACGATCAGTGCGGCTTTGCCGCCGTCCGCGACCTGCCGGATCCTGCCGAGGAGGAACTCCTTGGACTTGACGTCCACTCCGTTGGTCGGGCGGATGGCCACCAGGACGTGCGGATCGGTGGCCAGGGCTCGGGCGACGACGACCTTCTGCTGGTTTCCGCCGGACAGGGCGGAGACCGGGGTGGCGGCTCCGGGGGTCTTGATGTCGAGGTCCCGGATCATGCGCCCGGCGAACTCCCTGATGCGGCCGGGCAGTACCGTGCCGAACGGGCCGAGCTGGTCGGTGACGGTCAGCGTCGCGTTCTCCGCCACGCTGCGGTTGCGGACCAGGCCCTGGAGGTGACGGTCCTCGGGGACCAGACCGACTCCGGCGGCGAGCGCGGACGGCACACTGCCGGTGCGCACGGCCTTGTCACCGACCCTGATCCGCCCGTCCCTGGCGCGGTGCAGACCGGCGATCGCCTCGCCCACCTGCACATTGCCGCTGGCCGTGGCGCCGGCCAGCCCGACGAGTTCGCCGGAGCGGACCGAGAGGGAGACGTCCTCGCAGGCGCCGGGCAGTGTCAGGCCGTCGATCGTCAGAAGCTCCATGGAGTCGGACGGCGAGACCAACGGCCCGCCGGTGGTCGCGGTGACCGCGGCGGCGGACTCACCGGTCATGGCCTCCACCAGTGCCTGGTGGCCGAGTTCGGCGACGGGTGCGGTGAGGATGTGGCCCGCGTCGCGGTAGACCGTGACCGTGGTGCAGAGGTCGTACACCTCCTGAAGGTGGTGGGAGATGAAGAGGAAGGCGACACCCTGCCGCTGGAGGTCGCGGAGCTTGTCGAAGAGGCGGCCGATGCCGCGGGCGTCGAGCTTCGCTGTCGGCTCGTCGAGGATGATGAAGCGGGCGCCGAACGACAGGGCCCGTGCGATCTCCACGAACTGCCGCTGCTCGACGGTCAGGTCCTTCGCCCGCGCGGCGGGGTCGACGGCCACGTCGTACTCACCGAGCAACTCCTGGGCGCGCAGCCGCAGTTGTTTCCAGCGGATGGGCTGCACGGCGCCCGCGCTCTGCCGGTTCAGGAACAGGTTCTCGGCGACGGTCAGGTCGCCGATGATGTTGGAGTGCTGGTAGACGCAGGCGACCCGGGAGCGCCAGGCGTCGATGTCGCCGACGGCGGGCGCCGGTTCGCCGGAGAAGCGCAGGGTGCCGGTGTCGGGTTGCTGGAGGCCGGTGAGGATGGACACGAGCGTCGACTTGCCGGCGCCGTTGCGGCCGACCAGGGCGTGCGACTCGCCCGGAGCGATGGTGATGCGTGCGTCGCGCAGCGCGACGGTCGCGCCGAATCGTTTGCTGATACCGGTCGCCTCGGCCACCGGGGCCGGAGTGCCGATACCGGTCGCTGGGGCGGTCGCGGTGTCCGCCATGGTGGATACCGTCCTTCGTGTACGGAGGTTGGGGCCGAAGGGTGCGGGCGCGCACCCGGGCGGGCGGGGGGGGGGCGTCGGGGCCGCCCCCGGGTGCGGGCGCCGCTTCGAGCGGAGGCGGCACGCGCACCCGGCGGGGGACTGACCTCCCCGACGCGGCGGACGGGAACTGCCAGGTCGTCAGCCGACGCGGCGGACGGGAACTGCCGGTCGTCAGCCGACGTTGTTGCCCCACAGGGTCTTGTCGTTGACGTTGTCCTTGGTGACCAGCGGGGCGGGCAGCTGGTCCTCCAGGCCGTTGGGGAGCTTGATGATGGTGGAGTTGTGGTCGGTCTTGCCCGGCTGGAAGGTCTTGCCCTCGGCCGCGGCCTTGGCGTAGTACAGCGCGTACTTGGCGTAGAGGTCGGCGGGTTGCGAGAGGGTGGCGTCGATCTGGCCCTTGCGGATGGCGTCGAACTCCTGCGGGATGCCGTCGTTGGAGACGATGGAGATGTGCCCCTTCTGGCCGGCCGGCTTGAGAAGGCCCTTCTGCTCAAGCAGCGCCAGGGTCGGCTGTAGGAAGACACCGCCCGCCTGCATGTAGATGCCGTTCAGGTCGGGGTGCTGGGCGAGCAGGCTCTGTAGCTTGGCGGAGGCGACATCGCCCTTCCAGTCGGTGGGCAGCTCGAACACCTGGATCTTCGGGAACTTGGCCTTCATGCAGGCGGCGAACGCCTCGGAGCGGTCACGTCCGTTGATGGAGTCCAGCGCCCCCTCGAACTCGGCGACCTTGCCCTCGCCGCCCAGCTGCTTGCCGAGGAACTCGCAGGCCTGAGTGCCGTACGCCCGGTTGTCGGCGCGGACCACCATGTAGACGTCGCCCTTGTCGGGCCGGGTGTCGACGCTGATGACGGGGATCTTCTTGGAGGCGAGGGTGTCGAGGGTGGAGGCGATGGCCCCGGTGTCCTGCGGGGCCATGACGACGGCCTTGGCGCCCATGTTCTGGAACACCTGCACGTTGGCGACCAGCTTGGTGACGTCGTTCTGGGAGTCGCTGACCGGCAGGGCCTTGATGCCGCCGGACCTGACGTCCTTGTCGATGTATTGCGCGTAGGAGTTCCAGAAGTCGGAGTCGGAGCGCGGCAGGTCGATACCGATGGTGGGCTTGCCGGCGCCCGAGCCGGTGCTTTCGCGGTTGCACGCGGTGGCGAGGGCCAGTACCGCGAGGACGGCGGTGGCGGCTGCGACGGTGGAGTGGGTGCGAGCGAGCTTCATGGCCGGGATCTCTCCTTACCAGGGGCACAGGGCCACAGGGCGACGGTGGGAGGGCGTACCTGCCTGATGGGAAGGGCGAGGTCGCTGGACGGGCAGCTGCCGATCCGGCGCGAAGCGACGCGTGGACCGTGCCCTGAGGGTCGGATATGAGGGTCAGCCGGGGACCGGGGTGCGGAGGAGGAGTGACCGCACGGATGTGAGCCGAATGAGCGCACTGGACGGTCAAACCATTCCTCCGATGTATCCCGGACGTCGAGGACGTTACGGCGACGTTGCCGACATTGACAAGGGGTCGCCGCCACAGATTTACGGGACCTCGTGCCGATGGGGCGTCGTGGCGCCTCCGGCCTCGGAACTCCGCGCCGACACCCGTACGACCTGCAAAGTTGTGGTCCCGATACGTGACGGATGATGCGCCGCGGCAGCTCACGATTCGGCAACGAGGCCGCGTGGGCGGGTGGGTGCAGGCGCAAGGGGCGGGTCCCGGCGGGAGCCGCAGCCCTGCGGACGGTCGGTGAATCCCCGTCAGCATTCGCTCTCACCTGGGGAGTCGGCGCTGAGGTTTTTCTTGGATTCATCGGATGGTGGGTCGTGGGTAGACCTCGTGGTCTGGCATGGCAGCGGCGAATGCGCCTATGTGGGCGTTATGCCGGGGCAGGTTGAGGAAATTCATCCGAGGAATCCATTGTCAGGTGCGATCCCCGCATCTAAAGTCACTGTGCCGCCATACATCCGATGACTGTGTTGAGGATGAGCGAAGCTGCCGACAGGGGTCCGGCCCGGCGTACCGCCGGCGACTCAGCCCCACGGCTGACCCCCACTCAGACGAAATCCGCATGGCAAGGGAGCCCCCAGTGAAACTGCTACGAGTCGGCGCCCCCGGTGAGGAGCGGCCCGCCGTCCGTACCGACGATGGCCGACTGCTGGACCTGTCCTCTGTGACCCGGGACATCGACGGCGCCTTCCTTGCCTCCGGGGGAATGGACCGGGCCCGCGCGGCCGTCGAGGCAGGCGGACTGCCCGAACTCGACGCCCATGGCCTGCGGATCGGCGCCCCCGTCACACGCCCCGGCAAGATCGTCTGCGTCGGGCTGAACTACCGCGACCACGCCGCCGAGACCGGCGCGGCGATCCCTCCGCGTCCGGTGGTGTTCATGAAGGACCCGGGCACGGTCGTCGGCCCGTTCGACGAGGTGCTCATCCCGCGCGGCTCGGTCAAAACCGACTGGGAGGTCGAGCTGGCGGTCGTCATCGGACGGCGGGCCCGCTATCTCGACGGTCCCGAGGCCGCGCGGGCCGTGATCGCGGGCTATGCGATCAGCCATGACGTCTCGGAGCGCGAGTTCCAGCTGGAGTACTCCTCGCAGTGGGACCTGGGCAAGTCCTGCGAGACCTTCAACCCGATGGGTCCGTGGCTGGTCACCGCCGACGAGGTCGGCGACCCCCAGAACCTGGGTCTGCGCCTGAGCGTCAACGGCGTGAAGCGGCAGGACGGCCACACCGCCGACATGATCTTCCCGGTCGACCACATCGTGTCGTACCTGAGCCAGTACATGGTCCTTGAACCGGGCGACGTGATCAACACCGGGACGCCCGCGGGCGTGGCTCTGGGCCTTCCCGGCACTCCCTTCCTGCGCCCCGGCGACACCGTCGAGCTCTCCGTCGACGGACTCGGCAGCCAGCGCCAGAGCTTCGCCCGAGCGTGAAAGGCAGCACTCCTTGACTACAACCTCCGCCCGGATCACCGCCGTTGACACCTACGACGTCCGGTTCCCCACCTCGCGGGAGCTGGACGGCTCGGACGCGATGAACCCGGACCCCGACTACTCCGCCGCCTACGTCGTGCTGCGCACCGACGCCGCAGACGGCATCGAAGGGCACGGTTTCACCTTCACCATCGGCCGCGGCAACGACATCCAGGTCGCCGCGATCAACGCCCTGCGGCCCCACGTGGTGGGCCGTCTCGTCGCGGATCTGTGCGCCGACCCGGGCACGCTGAGCCGCGACCTGATCGGGGACAGCCAACTGCGCTGGCTCGGCCCCGAGAAGGGCGTGATGCACATGGCCATCGGGGCCGTCGTCAACGCCGTGTGGGATCTCGCCGCCAAGTGCGCCGGGCAGCCCCTGTGGCGGCTGCTCGCCCACGCCGAGCCCGAATGGCTGGTCTCCCAGGTCGACTTCCGCTACATCGCCGACGCCCTCACCCCCGAGGAAGCGCTGCGGCTGCTGCGCGAGGGCCGCACCGGGCTCGCGGAGCGCGAAGTCGTGCTGCTGGAGCGCGGCTACCCCGGCTACACCACCTCGCCGGGCTGGCTCGGCTACTCCGACGAGAAACTCACCCGGCTGGCCAAGCAGGCCGTCGCCGACGGCTTCACCCAGATCAAGCTCAAGGTCGGCGCCGACCTCGCCGACGATGTCCGCCGCATGCGCACCGCCCGCGCCGCCGTCGGCGAGGAGATCCGCATCGCCATCGACGCCAACCAGCGCTGGAACGTCGATGAGGCGGTCGAATGGACCAACGCACTCGCCGAGTTCGACCCGTACTGGATCGAGGAGCCCACGAGCCCCGACGACATCCTCGGCCACGCCGCCGTCCGCCGGGGCGTCCACCCCGCGAAGGTCGCCACCGGCGAACACGTGCAGAACCGCGTCGTGTTCAAGCAGCTCCTCCAGGCCGGCGCCATCGACATCCTCCAGATCGACGCGGCCAGGGTCGGCGGCGTCAACGAGAACCTCGCGATCCTCCTGCTCGCCGCGAAGTTCGGGGTGCCGGTGTGCCCGCACGCCGGCGGAGTGGGTCTGTGCGAGCTGGTGCAGCACCTGTCGATGTTCGACTACCTGGCGCTGTCCGGCACGACCGAGGACCGCGTCATCGAGTTCGTCGACCACCTCCATGAGCACTTCACCGCGCCCGTGGTGATACGCGATGGTCACTACACGGCGCCCATGGCCTCGGGCTTCTCCGCCACCATGTACCCCGAGTCGCTCGCCGAATACCGCTACCCGGACGGCGCCTTCTGGGCCGCCGACCTCGCTGGACAGGAGGAGTTGGCATGACCGATCTGACCGGGCTCAGGGCCGTCGTCACCGGGGGCGCGTCCGGCATCGGGCTCGCCACGGCCCGCGCACTGGTGGCGCGGGGCGCGACGGTCGCCGTGCTCGACCTCGATCCGGGCGGCGTCAGCGCACCCCTGATCGGCCTGAGGGCCGACGTCAGCGACGACGTATCCGTGCGCGCCGCGCTGGAAGAGGCCGCCGAGCGGCTCGGCGGCCTGGACATCCTCGTGAACAACGCGGGCATCGGCGCGGTGGGCACCGTCGAGGACAACCCGGACGAGCAGTGGCACCGGGTCATGGACGTCAACGTCCTCGGCATGGTGCGCACGACCCGTGCCGCCCTGCCCCACCTGCGGCGCTCGCCCCACGCGGCCATCGTCAACACCTGCTCCATCGGCGCCACCGCGGGCCTGCCGCAGCGCGCCCTGTACTGCGCCAGCAAGGGCGCGGTCCTCTCGCTGACTCTCGCCATGGCAGCCGACCACATCCGCGAGGGCATCCGCGTCAACTGCGTCAACCCCGGCACCGCCGACACCCCATGGGTCACCCGGCTGCTGGACGCGGCCGACGATCCCGAGGCGGAGCGCGCGGCCCTCAACGCTCGCCAGCCCCTGGGGCGCCTGGTCACCGCCGACGAGGTCGCCGCCGCCATCGTCTACCTGGCGAGTCCGGCCGCGGCGTCCGTCACCGGCACCGCGCTCGCGGTGGACGGCGGCATGCAGGGACTGCGGCTGCGGCCGGTGGACCGGTCGTGAGGACCACCACGCTGGGTGGCAGCGCGGTACCGGTCTCGGCACTGGCGCTGGGCTGCGCCGCCCTCGGCAACCTCTTCCACCCGGTCACCGACGAGGCCGCCCACGCCACGGTGGAGGCTGCCTGGACCGTCGGCATCCGCACTTTCGACACCGCACCCCACTACGGTCTCGGCCTGTCGGAACGGCGGCTCGGCGCCGCGCTGCGCGACCGGCCCCGCGACAGCTACACCCTCTCCAGCAAGGTGGGCCGACTTCTCGTACCGGACCCGCAGGGCGGCGCCCACGACGACCTCGCGAACGGCTTCGCCGTCCCCGCCACGCACCGCCGCGTCTGGGACTTCAGCGCCGACGGAGTGCTGCGCTCCCTGGAGGCCAGCCTGGAACGCCTCGGCCTCGACCGGATCGACATCGTCCTGCTGCACGACCCGGACGACCATGCCGACCAAGCGTTGCGCGAGGCGTACCCGGCGCTGGAGCGGCTGCGCGCCGAAGGCGTGATCGGGGCGATCGGCGTCGGGATGAACCAGTCCGCCCTGCCCGCCCGCTTCCTGCGCGAGACCGACATCGACACGGTGCTGCTGGCCGGCCGCTACACCCTCCTGGAACAGGACTCGCTCACCGAACTGCTCCCGGAGGCGGCCGCCCGGGGCCGGAGCGTGATCATCGGTGGCGTGTTCAACTCCGGGTTGCTGACGGCCCCCCGGCCCGGCGCCACGTACGACTACGCACCGGCTCCGCGTCCGGTGCTCGACCGGGCACTGCGGCTGCGGGCGGTGTGCGAACGTCACGGGGTGCCGTTGCGGGCCGCCGCACTGCGCTTCCCGTTCGGCCATCGCGCGGTCGCGAGCGTCCTGACCGGCGCGCGTTCGCCTCACGAGGTGCGCGACACGGTGGAGCAGTTGCGGCGTCCGATTCCGGACACCCTGTGGGACGAACTGCGCGCCGAGGGCCTGCTGAACCCGGACACCCCCGTCCCCGCGGCCACACCGATCGGGGAGGCCATGCCGTCGAAGGAGCCGTCATGAAGGTCGCCCTGCACACCAAGGTCCGCGCCGACCGCATCGAGGAGTACGAGGCCGCGCACCGGGAGGTGCCCGAGGAACTCACCGCCGCCATCCGCGCCGCCGGGGTGAGTTCGTGGACGATCTGGCGCAGCGGCACGGACCTGTTCCACGTGCTGGAGGTCGAGGATTACCAGGCGATGATCGCCGAACTCGACAAGCTGCCCGTCAACATCGCCTGGCAGGCCCGGATGGCCGCCCTGCTCGACGTCGCCCACGACTACTCCGAGCAGGGCGCGGAAGCCTCGCTGCCGG
The DNA here is from genome assembly GCF_036231355.1 of Streptomyces sp. NBC_01431. Lineage (NCBI taxonomy): Bacteria > Bacillati > Actinomycetota > Actinomycetes > Kitasatosporales > Streptomycetaceae > Streptomyces > Streptomyces sp. NBC_01431. Next base: position 1,820,838 of record NZ_CP109496.1, on the reverse strand, counting down.
TGGCGTGGGAACTGTGACCGGAGCGGAGAGCGGGCTCGGCATCGTGGACGCCCACCACCATGTGTGGGACCTGTCCGTCCGCGACCAGGACTGGATCAGCGGAGCCGAACTCGCCCAGCTGCGACGCGACTTCACCCTCGACGACCTGGCGCCCGAGGCCCGCGCGGCCGGGGTCACCGCCACCGTGCTGGTGCAGACGGTCACCGTGGCGCAGGAGACACCGGAGTTCCTGGCCCTGGCCGCCGACAGCGACCTGGTCGCCGGGGTCGTCGGCTGGACCGACCTGAGCGCCCCCGACATCGCCGAGACCCTCGCGGGGCTGCGCGCGGGTCCTGGAGGGGAGCGCCTGGTGGGTATGCGCCACCAGGTGCAGAGCGAGCCGGACCCGCGCTGGCTCGTACGCCCCGAGGTACTGCGCGGCCTTTCCGCGCTCGCCGATGCGGGGCTCGTCTACGACCTGGTGGTGAAGCCGCACCAGCTGGCGTCCGCCGTCGAGGCGGCACAGCGCCTGCCGGGCCTCACCTTCGTCCTCGACCACCTCGGCAAGCCCCCCATCGTGTCCGGTGAACTCGCCCCCTGGGCCGAGCGGATCCGGCGCCTGGCCGCCCTGCCCAATACCGTCTGCAAACTCTCCGGCATGGTCACCGAAGCCGACTGGGGCTCCTGGACGATCGAGGACCTCGCACCTTACGCCGACACGGTGCTCGACGCCTTCGGCCCCGGGCGGCTGATGTTCGGCTCCGACTGGCCCGTCTGCAAGCTCGCCGCCACGTACTCCGAGGTGATCGCCGTCGCACACGAACTGACAGCCGGACTCGGCCCCGCCGAGCGTCACGACCTCTTCACCGGCACGGCCGTGCGGACCTACGACCTGGCCGTCACCGCAGGCCCGGCCCTGCCTCAGGAACCCCCATGCGCATAGCCCTCTTCATCACCTGCTTCAACGACACGATGTTCCCCGGCACCGGTCGCGCCGTGACCACACTGCTGGAACGCCTCGGCCACACGGTGGAGTTCCCGACCGGGCAGACCTGCTGCGGCCAGCTGCACTTCAACACCGGCTACCGCCCCGAGCCCCTGCCCATGGTCCGCCGTTTCGCCGAGACCTTCGCGGGCTACGACGCCGTCGTCGCGCCCTCCGGGTCCTGCGTCGGCATGGTGCGCGACCACCACCGAGTGGTGGCGGCCCAGTACGGCGACGCCGCCCTCGCCGAGGCGGTCGAGCAGGTGGTGCCGACGGTGTACGAGCTGTCGGAACTCCTGGTCGACGTCCTCGGCGTCACCGATGTGGGCGCGCACTTTCCCCACCGCGTCACCTACCATCCGACCTGCCACTCGCTGCGCATGCTCCGCGTCGGCGACCGGCCGCTCAGACTGCTGCGCGCGGTGAAGGGCATCGACCTGGTCGAGCTGCCCGACGCCGAGTCCTGTTGCGGCTTCGGCGGCACCTTCGCGCTGAAGAACTCCGACGTGTCCAACGCCATGCTCGCCGACAAGATGCGCCATGTGCAGGACACCGGCGCCGAGTTCCTGTGCGCGGGCGACAACTCCTGCCTCACGCACATCGGCGGCGGCCTGTCCCGGCTCCGTACCGGCGTCGGCACGATGCACCTGGCCGAGATCCTGGCGGCCACGGAAGGGGACGTGCGATGAGCGGTGCGGACAACGTCGTATGGCTGGGCACACCGGCCTTCCCCGAGGCGGCGCGCACCGCGCTCGCCGACCCCCAGCTGCGAGCGAACCTGCGCCGTGCGACCGCCACCATCCGGGACAGGCGGCTGGCGGTCGCCGCCGAACTGGAGGACTGGGAGGAACTGCGGGAGACGGCGGCAACGATCAAGCGCCACACCCTGCGCCACCTCGACCACCATCTGCTGCGGCTGGAGAAGGCGGTCACGGCCGCGGGCGGAGTCGTGCACTGGGCGGCGGACGCCGCCGAGGCCAACCGCATCGTCACTTGCCTGGTGAAGGCGACCGGCGAGAGCGAGGTCGTCAAGGTCAAGTCGATGGCGACCCAGGAGATCGGTCTCAACGAGGCGCTCGCGGACGCGGGCATCCGCGCCTACGAGACCGATCTCGCCGAACTCATCGTGCAGTTGGGCGGCGACCGGCCGTCGCACATCCTGGTGCCCGCCATCCACCGCAATCGCTCCGAGATCCGCGAGATCTTCCGGCGGGAGATGGGCGAGTGGGGCGCGCCGGCTCCCGAAGGACTCACCACCGAGCCCCGCGACCTCGCCGAGGCGGCCCGGCTCCACCTGCGGGAGAAGTTCCTGCGGGCCAAAGTCGCCGTCTCCGGCGCCAACTTCGCGACGGCCGACACCGGAACGGTCGTGGTCGTGGAGTCGGAGGGCAACGGACGGATGTGCCTGACCCTGCCGGAGACCCTGATCACCGTCATGGGCATCGAGAAGGTCCTGCCGTCCTTCGCCGACCTGGACGTGTTCCTCCAGCTCCTGCCCCGCTCGTCGACCGGCGAGCGGATGAACCCGTACACCTCGCTGTGGACGGGCATCACCGACGGCGACGGCCCCCGGAACTTCCACCTGGTGCTGCTCGACAACGGCCGCACCGCCACTCTCGCCGACGAGGTGGGCCGCCAGGCCCTCGCCTGCATCCGCTGCTCGGCGTGCCTCAACGTCTGCCCGGTGTACGAGCGCACGGGAGGCCACGCCTACGGTTCCGTCTACCCCGGGCCAATCGGCGCCGTTCTGACCCCGCAGCTCGTCGGCGTCGAGAACGCGGCCTCGCTTCCCTTCGCCTCGACCCTGTGCGGCGCCTGCTACGACGCCTGCCCCGTGAAGATCAACATCCCTGAGGTGCTGGTCCATCTGCGCGCCGAGGCCGTGGAGGCCGAGCGCCGTGACCGGCTGCTCCCCACATCCGAGGCGATCGTCATGAAGGCCGCGGCTGCCGTGCTGAACTCACCGCGGCGGCTGGCCGCCGTACAGCGACTGGCCGCCTTCGGGTCCCGGCTGGTGGCCCGGGACGGCCGGATCGGTGCCCTGCCCGGCCCGTTCGCCCGCTGGTCCGCCACTCGGGACACCCCGGTACCGGCCCGCGAGTCCCTGCGCGCCTGGTGGCTCCGTACGAGAACACCCACGAACGGGGACAGCCGTACGACGGCGGAGGGGAAGGGACGGCGATGAACGACCGTGATTCTGTCCTGAGCGCGATTCGGGGAGCGCTGTCCGGCGTTCCCGGTTCCGAGAGCCCCGACGCCTCGCCCCTTTCGCACGGTCGTCGTGTCGACCACGCGGGACCGGATGTCGTCGGGTTGTTCGCGCGGCGTGCCGCCGAGTACCGCGCCACGGTGGTCCGGGTTCCGTCGGCCGGTGCCGCGGCGGCCGTCGCCCGCGCGCTGGCCCGCACCGGAACACGCTCCCTGGTGGTGCCGCCGGGTTTTCCCGAGGACCTGGTCCCGGCGGGACCCTGGTCCCTGCTGGCGGATGTCCCGCCGCTGACCGTCGGACAACTCGACGCGGCGGACGCCGTGGTCACCACCGTCGCCACCGCCGTCGCCGTCACCGGCACCGTGGCCCTCGACCACGGTCCGGGCCAGGGCCGGCGGGTCCTGACCCTGCTTCCGGACCAGCACATCTGCGTGGTTCGGGCGGACCAGATCGCTCCCGACGTACCCGAGGCACTGCGCCTGCTCGATCCGAACCGGCCGCTCACCCTGGTCTCCGGCCCCTCGGCCACCAGCGACATCGAACTGGACCGCGTCGAGGGCGTGCACGGGCCCAGGACGCTGGACATCGTCGTGGTGGAGGACGCGTAGCGGACGGCGCCGGCACCGTACGGCTTCGCGGCGTGGCCGGGACTCCGGGCATCGAGCGCTTCCCGGCCACGGCGACGGGGTGTCACCAACTCGCTTACCAGGCAGCCAAGTTGGACGCTATTCGGTATGCCGGAGCAGTAGGCTCCGGCGCCTGCGGGGGCGGGGCCGTTCCGGTATCTGCCGTCGCAGGGCAGCGGCGTCGTGGAGGCTCCGGGGCCGGGGCGTGCGCCCGCCGCCGGCCCGCGGGTTCCGGCGGCGGGGGACCCGCCGTCGGAGCGGGACGAGGCCGGCCAGCTCCACCCCGGCGGTGTGAGACGCTCGCACCCGGCAGTGGGTGGAGTTCTCGGCTTCCCGTTGCGGCTGAGGTGGGTCCGGCCCCGTCGTCTGGGTGCCGGATGAGCAGGCCGGTGCCCAGGTAGCCGCCTTCGGCGATGGGAGGGGTCCCGCGGCAGGCCCGTCCGTTCGCGGACCGACCACCAGTGAAGGACGGCAGGCGGCGTAAGAGGTTGGGAGCCCGGCGTCGACAGGACACCCGGGCCGGTCTTCAGCCCTGTTCCCCGCGCGGGGACGGACCGGGCGGGAAGGCCAGGCCGGTGACGGTGCCGGCCTGGACGATCGGACCGTGCTGGGTGCCGCCGGAGACGGTGTTGTGCACCGTTGCCGGGCGGCCCGCTGCGGAGGCCGTCAGTCGGCGCAGCGACGCTCCGAGAGCACTCAGGTCCTCGCCGGTGAGCGCCCCGGTTTCCACCAGCCCGCAGAGACGGATCTGCCACTCGGCCGCGATGCCGGACGCGGCGCGCTCGTCCGCCGCGGTGCCGGTGAGGAGTAGCCGCGCACGCGCGTCGTCCAGACCGGTGATCGCGGTGGTGTCCGCGCCCGCACGTGCCAGGAACCGGCCCATCAGTGCGCGGGCGTGAGTCCAGGAATCAGTGACCATGAGGGAGACCAGGGTGGTGGCTCCCGATGCCGCCATTGCGGCCAGTTCGGCGTCCATCGTGTCCTCCTGGATGCGCAGGAATGAAATGTCCCGGTCGGCGGTCAAGCCGTCTCGGCCGGCGGCCCGGGGCCGGGGGCCGGTTCCGCTCCGGTCTCGGGGGCGGGAGGCCTCGGCGGATCAAATCGGCGTAGGAGGTCCTCTGCTGTCTCGTGGCGGTTGTGCTGCTCGATGAGCTGCGAGAACTGTCGGGCCAGCATCGCCCGCCGGTCGTCGTCCTCCGTGAAGCCCATAGCCTCGAAGAACCCCGACAGGTGGTCCGCAGCCGAGGGCTCACGGGCCGGGAGATCGGCAGACTCCGTGCCGATGTCCGGCCTCCCGGGTCCTCCCGGCCGGTTCGGCAGCATCTCAAGCAGGCGCTCGGGGATGTCGGTGTCGTTGGCAGCGGAGGTCAGTTGCGCCAGCAAGGGGAGGTCGGCCACGGTCTTCGCCACGTGCTCGTCGTTCTTGGTGAGCCACCACACGACGGCGCTGCCGGTGTCCTTGAGGACATCCTCGCCCAGATACCGGCGCCTGCTCTGCTCGTACTTGCGCTGGTGCTCCCAGACCGCCTCGTCCTTGCGTACGTCGGCGAGTCGGTCCAGACGCTCCTGGTCCTCGTCGGGCAACGTGAGGCTGATGTCCTCCGCCATCGCCCGGAGGTGGCCCGTGGAATCCGGGCACATGCGGCTGAGGGCGCCGCCGAGTTCGTGCTCAAGGAGCGAGGTGTCGCCGGGTTCCCGCTTCTCGGCAATCGCGCGGGCCCGGCTGAGGACCGCATCGACGGCGAGGCCGGCCGGGTTGACGACCGTGCCGCGCCCCGGACCGTCGGGGAAGCACCACCGCACGGTCGCCGAGAAGACGAAGTGGTAGTCGTCCCAGAGGCTCGGGAGCGCGACTCGGTTGACGCGGTACTCGGTCCGCTCCACCGGGGCGGCCGTGAGCTGCTCCTCGAAGCTGACCGGCACCGGGCCGCGGCGCTGCGAGGCCACCCGGAAGGTTACCGCGGGCAGCACGAGAAGAAGCGCGGCCAGCGTAGGCCAGGTCCAGCCGGGCCATCGCTGCACCAGGCCGACGATGGTCAGCAGCAGGCCGCACAGAATAGTGAGGAACACGGTCGTCGTCTTGCGTGCGGTCGTCATGATCGACCCCCTCTGGCCGATGCCGACGGGGTGGCAGGACCGAGGTTCTGTGCCACGCCGATCTTGTGGAGCAACAGGTCGGTCGTCTCGGCGGAGTGGGCACCGGCGCCCGGAGAAGCGCACTCCGCCTGGCGCGCGGACGCGTACAACGCGGCGAACGCCGCGCCCCGGTCCTCCCCGCATCGGTCGGCGGCAGCGACCAGCAGGTCGAGGAGGACCTCCCCCCTGTCACCGGCGCCCTCGGCCGCCCAGTGCAGCCAGCTCTGTATCTCTGCCCGTGGTGCCACGCGTCGTCCTTCCGGCCGCGACACCGCGTGGATCAGCACGGCGCGCCAGCACGTGATCAGTGAGCGTCGCACCCCGTCCTCGTCGACCAGCGCGCGGGTGGTGGCGGAGCGGTCCGTGAGCGGCTCTGGATCGCTGACGCGCAGAAAGATGGCCAGGTCGGTCGGTGCGAGGTCGCCGCGTGCCAGCCGGTCGAGCAGCCTTCGGCGCAGCCGTCGGCTGCCGGCCACCAGGTCGCACAGGGGCTGCAGCGCATGGGCCGTGCCGCGTTCACGCCGGGCGAGATGGTGCAGCCGGATGAGGGCGTGGTCCGGATGGTCCAGCGCGAGGACGTCGGCGCAGACCTGGACCAGCACCTGGGCGAACTCACCGGTCAGCCGGCGGTACGCGCACCACTGGTAGATCCGTTCGCGGAAGTCCCTGCCATGAGCGGGGTCCGCGAGACCGCAGGTGAGCGCCTGGACCGCGGCCTCCGACCGGGCTCTGCCCGCTCCCTGCGCGCTCCACCGTTCGGCGAGGGCGGCGAGCGCGTCCGCCCGCCCGGTCCGCAGGTACTCACCCGCCAGCCGGGCCACCAGTCCGTCGCGGACGTCCGGCACGAGATGCGGGTCGCTCGACTCGATGACCCGCGCGGCCCACGCGCCGAGGTGGGGCCGCAGGTCGGGCATGTGGTCCCAGAAGTGGGCGCGAACGGCGGAGTCGTAGTCCAGCTCGGTGAATCGCACGCGACCGTCCGGCCAGGAGCGGGCCGAGATCTCCGACAGCCGCTGGGCGAGGTCCTTGCGCTGGAGGAGCGGAGTCCCCTCCTCGGGGGCCCCGACCGTGCTCAGCAGAAGCGCGGCCGCCCGGTGGACGACGTCGGCGTGCGCGCCGTGGAGCATGGACACGGCGATCATCAGGGCGCGTTGGGAGGCGTCGGGCAAACCGGCGACGCGGTCTGCGACTTCGGCGCGGCGCCCGGCGCGCGCACGTTTCGCGGCCGCGCACCACTCAGGGAACCCCTCGCCGGGCCCGGCCGTTTCGCGGGCCCGGCGTATGCGGTCGGCGAAGTCGGCGATCTCCCGCATGGGTTTGCGTTCGCTCAGGAACTCGTCGACGGTGACGTCGTTCCGTAGAAACTGCTCGCACGGCACGCCGTGGGCGCGCAGGTGGCGTCTGAGAACCTCCATGGGGAAGGTCGGTGGTCCGATCTCGACACGGTAGTGCTGGAGGTCGGGATCGAGGGCCCCGTCGTGCGGCATGACGACGACGAGATGAGCCCGCCGCTCGTGCACCGTCTGGCGCAGGGCGGGCAGGTTGCCCCGCGCCGCATGCCACAGACCGGCCTTCGCGGTGGACAGGTCGAGCAGCAGCCGGTCGCCTGGGTCGACGAAAGCCGGGTCGTGCAGCGGCAGCTCGTCCCGCTCGTCTTGCAGGAGTTCGCGGAAGGCCCCGCCGGGACGGTGGTGTTCGCGCAACAGTACGCGAGCCGTGGCCGAGCGGCCGCTGCCGGGAGCACCGTCGAGGATGACGGTGCCCGTCTCCTCAAGCGTCGTGCGGGCCCTTCCCATGTTGACCGGAGCGACCAACACCCTTCGCATCCAGCGCAGTTGGTCATCGGGAAGCTGCCGGAAGACCGGCTTTCGGGGTTCGTGGGCAGCGGCGCCGAGGTTGACGTAGATGTGGCCGTCGCCCGTGTGCGTGACGCCCCGTGTGCTCTCGACCCGGGTGGTGTGTTCTGCGCTCACCGTCGGTCGTCCTGGGGCCGCTCCGGCTCCCCGAACCGCTGGTGGACGTCCCCTTGGTGGTCGCCCTCGGTGTACGTCGTCCCGGTGCCCGAGATGTAGCGGTCGCCCGACACATGGCGTGAGTTGTTGTAGACGCTGCCGCTTCCCGTGTGGACCGTGCCGTGGGAGTTCTTCACGATCGTGCCGCCGACGTCACCGCTGAAGTCGCCCGCTTGGACGGACGTTCCGCTCACATCCCCGATCGAGTTGTGCACGGTGGTCGACGCCGGCGACGGCTCGCCGGGCTCGATCAGGTCCCGCAGCTCGGGCACCAGCTCGGCGATCAGATCACCGATACGCCGGACGCCGGCCTCGGTGTCGTGGGTGCTGTCGAACGGTACGGACTGCAGATCGGCGAGCCGCGCCAGCTCCGGGGGCAGGGCCGCTTTGCTCAGCCGATCGGTCTTGCGGCCGTCCAGAACGGGAACGACGATGAGCCCGCACTCGAACGCGGCCTCGATCTCCTTGCGCACCCAGTCGTCGGGATCCTGAAGCCGCCTGCGGAAGTTCGTCCAGTCCGGTCCTACGATGGCCAGCAGCACGGAGCTGTGGCGTAACGCGGTCAGGAGAACTTCGGGGTAGGCGTGCCCTGGGGCGATGGACCTGGACGCGCGGAAGACGCGGTCCTGGCCGAAGCGACGTGACAGCTCCTGGTCGAGGAGGGCAGCGGTCCGCTCGCCGTCGCCGGTGCGGTAGTTGATGAACACATGGGGCATGCCAGTGACTCCTTCAGATGGTGGACGGGCGCGACAACGTGCCGAGTCGCGGTCCCAGTCGGCGTACGGAGGAATGGTTCGCGTGGCGCGCCAGGGCGCGGGCGAGCCGCCTCAGGTCGGTCGTGACCGTGGCGGAACCCACGGCCTCCACCCCGTCGAGCAGGGGCGCCGCCAGGTCGCAGGCGTGGTCGATCTCGCCGGCCGACGCGTAGGCGAGTGCGCGGCGGACGCCGTACCTGACCTGGGTGCGGACCGCGTTCCCGCCGACCAGGGCGAGTTGTCGGTCCAGTTCCTCGCTCGCCTCGCGCGGCCGCCCGAGATCGACCAGGCACCAGCCGGTGACCATGCCGACCGGATCGGGAAGGTGCATGGTGCCGATCACCGGCTCGTCGGTCCCTTCGTCCTGGAGAGAAAGAAGTGCACGCGCGCGGTCCAGGGCGTCCAGACAGGCCCGGTGGTCACCCGCAAGGGCGTGGCCCTGGGCTTCGCGCTGTGCGGCGAGCCCACGGATCCGCGGGGGCAGGGCCCTGCTCTGCGCGCGACGGGCCAGAGCGACCGTCTGCTCGGCGTCGTCCCGGTACAGCGTGATCAGGGCTCGGCGGACCAGCGCGTAACCCGCCAGTGCCCGGTCGCCGCCGGCGGCCGCCAGATCGACCGCGCGCTGCGTCCACCACAGAGCCGCCCGCTCGTCTCCGGTCTCCTGCACCAGCCAGCCGACGTATTCGGCGTACCGGGAGCCGAGGGCCAGCAGGTGGCGACGGGTGCCGCTGTCACAGTGGGCGGACAGTTCCCGCAGGGTATGGGTCTGTGCGATCAGAACGGGCAGGAGCAGACCGGGCGCCACCGTCTGGCCGAGTCTGCGGTAGTGGGTGAACAGCGAGCGGGAGGCTTCCAGCATTTCCGCGCCCGCGGCCGGCGAGGCCGGGCCCGCGCTGTCGGACCGCCACGCCATCAGTGAAGCTGCACCGGCGCCCATGACTTCCCGTCGGCTCAAGGGCTGGAAGGTGTTCGGTCCGTCCGGCGACAAGTGCATGATCCAGTCCTCCTCGTAGACATGGCCCGGCGCCGGATCGACGGGTGGGTCGGTGGTCTCTGGTGCGAGCAGGGCCAGCAGGGCCCCACCGGCTCCGAGGGTGGCGTCGCACAGGCGGGCGAGGTCACGGCTGGGGGCCTTCAGGCCCCGCTCCACCTTGCTCAACTGCGCCTTGCTGTAGTGCACGGAGCCGGACAGGGCGGTGAGGCTGAGCCCTGCCTCCAGACGCCGCTTCCTCAACTCCTCGCCGAACCCGGTGGACGGCTGTGGCACGGAAACCTCCAACTCCTCCCGCCTTCGGCAGAGTCGGCGCTGCACGAAAGCGTGCGGCAGTCGGGCCGGGGCGGACAAGGCGATCGATGCTGTTTCCCGTTTCCTTCTCCGGCATGGGAACGCGACATGCGCGGCAGGGAGGACCGGAGAACCGGACTACCTGGAAGTCGTGCCGAAAAGGGATCCTCCGCGGCGCAGTGACTGGGAGGGCATGCGAGCCAGGAGGGGGCGAGACCCGCCGGATTCCCCGGGCCGTGTGAGATCTCGTGAGACGTGAGAGGGTCTGGGGCGTGAGTGAGACACCACCGAACACCCTGCAATACCGCTCTGACGGGCCAGAAGACGCCCCGGTCCTGGTCCTGGGTCCCTCACTGGGTACCACCTGGCACAGGTGGGCGAAGCCGTCTTCTGGCGTCTACGTGGTCTAGGTCGGGAGTGTTTGGCCTGGTCAGGGCCCTGTGTTTCAGGTGCGTCGGCGCTGTTGGTGACACGCGTGTGATCGCTGTGACTGCTGTGGACCCCGTCGGCTTGTTCTCGCGGGGTCCTTCGTGGTCGGCCTGGGCCAGTGAGCCAGCCGCTCGATAGGCTCGGCCCGGATCCTGGCGAGTTCGCTTTGCCTTGCTTCCTGTGGTCGGGCGTTGCCCCAGATCACCTGCTCGACTCCCTCCCGGGGGCTCGTGCCGCTTAGGCGTTCAGGTGTGCCCGTCTGCCCAATCGGGACTGCTCCCGGCCTGGTCAGCTGTAGGTCAGCCCCGGACGGCCAGGTGTCATAGCGGCTGAGGTCCGCGCCCCGCACCGACGGTGGCTGGCGCAGCGACCGGACGCACACGCACGTGAAGTATTAGTTTCGGGTAAGCGGTGATTCAGAAGCCGGTGCCCAGCACGATGAGGGGGCGCCGGTCGAGCTGAGCGATGCGGACCTTCTCGCGCAGCCAGTGTGCGACTTCACCTTCCTGTTCGAGTAGGAGGACGAGTTCTCGTAGTTCACCGAGAACGATCACTCGCTGGTTCAGTGCCCGCTCGCTTTCCTTGATCGCCGGCCCGGTGAACCCGGAGGCCGATATGAAACAACGCACGAACTTCCGAACGTCCGTAGACCCGAACGAGGTGGCGACCCATTGCGTTGATCTCGACGGGTTCACCCCGCCACTTGATTTCCACGAGATACTGGGCTCCGTCCATTTCCAGTGCGCCGTTGATCTGCTCGGCCACATGGCCGTCCTCGTCACACAGACTGCCCAGCCCGAGGACGCCCGGACGTGCACCCCGGCTTACACCGGTCGGGGCCGCCGGCCGGAGCCGGCCTACCTGGAGTCGGCGAAGACGGTGAAGAGCCTGGTCATCGCGGCCGGCAGGCAGGCCGCGCGGCCGGTACAGCGGAGGGAGGGCTCGCGGCCCGGCAGCGGCCGCAGCGGACTGAAGCGCATGTACTCCCGCTTCGTGGCCCTACGGATCCGGCCCGCCGGACGCGAGATCCGCAAAGCCGCGGCCGGTGCCGAACTGCCGGTGCGCCGGCTGCTGGCCGAATGGCCCGCCACCTCAGACGAGCCCGTGCAGTTCTGGTTGTCCAACCTGCCCGAGAACACGCCGCTGCCGGTCCGGGTCCGCACCGCGAAGCTCGGCTGGCACATCGAGAACGACTACCGCGAGATGAAACAGACATTGGGCCTGGCCCACTTCGAGGGCGGCACCTGGCCAGGCTGGCACCACCACGTCACCCTCGTCTCGGTCGCCCATGCCTTCTGCACCCTCCAGCGGCTGACCCGGTCCCCAAAAGAGACGGCGTCGGCCTGAGCCTCTACCGAGTCGTCCGCGAACTGCAGTTACTCCTCGCACTCTGGACCGGCGCCTGCCCCACCTGTCACCGCAACATCCCCGACGCTGCACCAACCTGACCAAGCCCTACTAGGAGCTCCATCCGCGGAGGCGGGACCGCGGCGAAGAGCACGCTCTTGCCGTCGCTGCGATCGACAGAGGCTCGACCTCAAGGGCCTTCCAGCCGTCGCCGTACCCGTCGGTCTCCTCGTGCTCCAGGCACGGGCCTGCGGCCTCACGATCAAGACCCCACGCCAAAATCGCACCCGAGTCCACGCTTGTCGGCGGTGAACCGGGCCGTCTGCCGTTGCGTACTCCATCCCGTAACGGATCGGATGCCCCACCTGCACGAGGAGCTGACTCGATGGGTCGTAAGAGCTACACCGTCACGGGAATGAGCTGCGGTCACTGCGCCGGAGGCGTAACGGACAAGGTCTCCGCGGTGGCGGGCGTCCGTGAGGTCGCTGTGGACCTGGCGACCCGTACGGTCGTGGTCGACGCTGTGGAAGGGGCCGATGTCGACGATGCGAAGGTGTGTGCCGCGATCGCGGAGGCCGGTTACGGCGTCGTGGAGGCGGACGCCGACTGAGGGGCCTGGTTGCCGGTAGTGCGTGGGAGGATGCGGCCACTATGAGTGTCTCCGTGACGGTACGAGGCGTGCGCGCGGCGGTGTTCGCCGCGATGTGCGTGCTGCTTGCCGTCGGGGGGCATGGCCTGGCGATGGGGGAGCTGCCGCCGCTGTGGGCGGACGGTATCGGATTCCTCGGGATCTTCGTCCTCGGCTTCCTGCTCGGGGGCCGGGAGCGTTCACTGGCGGGGATCGGGAGCGCGACCCTCGCCGCCCAGGCGGGCCTGCACTTCGCCTACGAGGCGACCCGGCCCCGTACCGCGATGGCCATGCACGGCATGCGGATGGCGCACGCCCATGCGGTGACGCCCCATGCTGTCGCGGCCCATACGGCGGCGGCGCTGGTGGCGTCCTGGTGGCTGCGGCGTGGGGAAGCGGCCGTCTGGTCCCTGCTGCGCAGGGCCGTGACGTTGGTACCCGGCCTCGCGGCTTGGTGGCGGGCCGGGACGGATGTGCTGCCGGCCCCCGCGCGCCGTGGGCCGATACGAGGCTCGGGGGCGGGCCCGCAGGCGCTGAGGCAGGTGCTGCTCCGGTACGCCGTGTCCCGTCGGGGGCCGCCGGCGGCGCTGTCGTACACGCGCTGACCCCAACCCGACTTCTCCCCTTCGGAGCTCCGCTCATGATCCCCATACGCACCTTCCTTCGGCGTGCCCTGCGCCGGACCGGACTCGCGGCCGCGCTGGCCTCGGCTGGCGTCCTGGCCGCCGCCGGTGTGGCCTTCGCGCACGTGACCGTCCACCCCGGCAGCTACGCGAAGGGCGCCACGGACGGCGTCCTGACCTTCCGCGTCCCGAACGAGGAGGACAACGCGAGTACCACGAAGGTCCAGGTCTTCGTGCCCACCGACCACCCCATGCTGGGAGTCCTGGTCACTCAGACGCCGGGCTGGACCGCCCAGGTGACAACCGCCAAGCTCAAGACTCCCGTCAAGACCGACGACGGCACCATCACCGAGGCCGCCTCGGAGATCACCTGGACCGGCGGCAAGATCGATCCCGGGCAGTACCAGGACTTCAACGTCGCGTTCGGCCAGCTGCCCGACGACACCGACCAGTTGTCCTTCAAGACCCTGCAGACCTACTCCGACGGCAAGACGGTCCGCTGGATCGACGAGGCGAAGCAGGGCCAGCCCGAACCGGCGAACCCGGCGCCGGTCCTGAGCCTCACCAAGGCGACGACCGGAGACAGCGGAGAGGCGGCCGCATCCCCGAGCGTCTCGCCCGCCGCCCCCAAGGCAGCCACTGCGTCGTCCAGTGACGGCACGGCCCGGGGGCTGGGCATCGCGGGCCTGGTCGTCGGCGTGCTGGGCCTGGCCGCCGCCGTGATCGCGATCCGTCGCGGACGCCGGTCGCCACAGGTCTGACCCGACGGTGGTCCGCCCCGTCCCGGAGAACCGGTGACGGGGCGGACCACCGCGCTCCTGTGACCCACACCACCCGGGCGGCCCGGAACCCGCGCCCCCGACGGGCCGACTGCTCGAACGGTGCGCGGTGCCGGAGCACCGCCGCCACCGCACGACTTCGGGAGAACGGTGATGGCACAACCACAACAGCCTCGTCCCCGCGCCCTGCCTGTGTCGCGTCGTTTCGCGCCGCCGCCCGCGCTGTGCGGATTCCTGCTTCTGCTCGCGCTGATCTTCTGGGTTTCGTACGAGATCGGGGGCGCGGTCGGCCCGGTCGCACCCGGCATGCGCCACAGCGGGACCGGCTCCGGCGACAGCCCGGCGCCGCAGCGCGAGGGCGGTGGCATGAGGGACATGGGTGGCATGGGTGGCATGCACGGAGGTGGCGGACGATGACCCCGGAAACCTCCGGCGGATCCGGTGCCTTCGGCGCCCCCGAAGCCTCCGGCGAATCCGTGGCCACTGACCTGGTCATCGGCGGCATGACCTGCGCGGCCTGCGTGAAGCGTATCGAGAAGCGGCTCGGTCGGATCGACGGCGTGAGTGCGACCGTGAACCTGGCCACCGGGCGGGCGCGGGTCAGCCACCCGCCGGGAGTTGCCGCCGACGAACTGGTCGCGGCCGTCGAGGGGGCGGGATACACAGCCGAGGTCCCGGCTCCGCCCGCACCGGAAGAGGAGCGGTCCGAGGCCGTGCGGGCGCATGTGGAGCGGGACCGGCTCGTGGTGGGCGCGGTGCTCGCGCTGCCCGTCCTCGTGCTCTCGATGGTGCCCGCAGCGCAGTTCCGCAACTGGCAGTGGCTCTGCTTCATGCTCGCCGCGCCGGTCGCGGTGTGGGGAGCATGGCCCTTCCACGTCCGCGCCCTGCGTGGGCTGCGGCATTCCGCCGCGACCATGGACACCCTCGTCTCCCTCGGCGTGGTCGCGTCCTTCGGCTGGTCGGCGTACGCGCTCTTCCTAGGCGGCGCGGGCGCGCCGGGCATGCGCATGGCGTTCAGCCTGGTGCCCTCCGCCGACGACGGCACGACGCACCTGTACTTGGAGGCCGCCGTCGGCGTTCCGCTGTTCGTGCTGACCGGACGGTTCCTGGAGGCGCGCGCCAGGTATGGCACCGGAGCCGCCCTGCGCTCCCTCGCCAACCTCGCCGCCAACGACGTCTCGGTGCGGGAGTGGGGTCGTGAACGCCTCATCCCCATCTCACAGTTGACGGTTAGTCAGGAATTTGTGGTGCGGCCGGGGGAGAGGGCCGCGACCGACGGGGTGGTCGTGGAGGGCAGCTCCGCCATGGACCTGTCGCTGGTGACGGGTGAGAGCGAGCCGGTCGAGGTCGGGCCCGGCTCGGCGGTGGTCGGCGGCGCGGTCAACGCGGGCGGGCTGCTGCTCGTCAGGGCCACCGCCGTCGGCGCCGGTACCCAACTCGCACGGATCACCCGCCTCGTCACCGAGGCGCAGGCGGGCAAGGCCCGCGCTCAGCGCCTCGCCGACACGGTCGCCGGGGTCTTCGTGCCGGCGGTCCTCGCGCTGGTCGTGACCGTGCTCGGCTTCTGGCTCGGCGCGGGAGCGGACCCCCAGGCGGCGATCACCGCGAGCGTGGCGGTCCTGGTCGTCGCCTGCCCCTGCGCCCTCGGACTTGCCACCCCCACCGCGCTGATGGCGGCCACCGGGCGCGGCGCCCAGCTCGGCGTGCTGGTCAGCGGGCCGCAGGCGCTGGAGGCGCTGCGGCACATCGACACCGTCGTCCTGGACAAGACCGGCACGCTCACTTCCGGCCACATGATGGTCGCCCGGGTCACGGCGGCACCGGACGGCATCGGCAAGGAGGCTGCGCTGCGGCTCGCCGGAGCCGTCGAGCAGGGCTCGGAACACCCCTTGGGCAGAGCGATCACCCAACATGCCCAACGCGCGCTGCCGGAGCGGCTCTTGCCCGAGGTGGCCGACTTCCAGGCCATGGTGGGGCGCGGCGTCAGTGGGCGGGTCGAGGGGCGGCGGGTCGACGTCAGCACGCCACCAGAGGAGTTGGGCGGCCCGCTGGGTGTCGCGCTCGCCGAGGCCGAGGCCGCCGCGCACACCGCCGTCCTGGTCAAGGTCGACGGCGTACCCGAGGCCGTCATCGAGGCCGGTGACCTGGTGCGGCCCGGCAGCTACCGGGCCGTCGACCGGCTCCGGCGGCTCGGTGTGCGCCCGGTCCTGGCCACGGGCGACCGGGAAGCGACCGCCCGCGCTGTCGCGGACCACCTCGGTATCAGCGACGTACGTGCCCGGTGCTCTCCGGAGCAGAAGGCCGATCTGGTAAGGGAGTTGAGAGAGGGCGGACATCGGGTGGCGGTCATCGGTGACGGCGTGAACGACGCCGCCGCGCTGGCCGGCGCCGACCTCGGCGTCGCCATGGGGGGCGGTACGGACGTGGCCATCGGGGCTGCCGATGTGACGCTGGTGCGCGGTGGCATCGAGGCGGTCGCGGACGCTGTCCTGCTGGCCCGGCGGACGCTGGGCACCATCCGCGTCAACCTCGTCTGGGCCTTCGGCTACAACGCCGTCACCCTGCCGCTCGCGGCCGTCGGCCTGCTCGATCCCATGGTGGCCGCCGTCGCGATGTCGGCCAGTTCGCTCCTCGTGGTCGGCAACAGCCTGCGCCTGCGTACCTGGCAGCCGCGGCGGGCCCCGAGGGGAGGCAGGCGATGACCGCCCGCCCGTGGCGGCCCGCGCTCGCCGACGGTGTCGCCGCCGCCCTCGTACCCGTGGCGGCCTGCGCACTCGCTCTGGGCGGCCTCACCTCCTGGACCGGCGCGAGTCTTGCCGGAACCCCGGCCCGCATCGAGGTGTCGGACGGGCGCGTCTTCCTCCCGAACGGCCAGACGCGCGAGACGGCCGTCTTCTTCCGGATCTCCAACAAGGGAGGCTCCGCCGACCGGTTGACCAAGGTCACTTCCTCGGTGGCGGGCGCCGGCATGCTCGCGCGCGAGCGCCGCACGGCAGACGGCCGGGCAGGGTCCATGGCCGTGCTGGACTCGGTCACCCTCCCGGCCGGTGCGGCACTGGACATGGCACCCGGCGGCACGGACGTCATGGTGCGAGGGGACGCGCGGTGGCGCGCGGGCGACCGGGTGCCGTTCGTCCTGCACTTCGAACGCGGCGCAAGCATCACGGTCGAGGCCGTGGTGATCAGCCCCGGCACCCGGCTGACCCCCTCCCCGCTGGGAACCGTCGCGGAGCTTAATCCGACTGCTGAGGAGTGACGTCGACCGTAACGTCCGTGACAACAAGGGGAGTTGAGCGATGGGCGATGGGCAGGGGCAGGGTCGTCGAGGGGTGTTGCGGACCGCGGTGGCCGGAGGGCTGGGGCTTGCGGCCACCGTCGGAGCAGGCGGCCAGGCCCGGGCCGCGGAACATGGAGTGTTGAGTGTCGCCGTGCTGCTCTACGACGGGTTCACCGCGCTGGACGCGGTGGGGCCGTACGAGGTGCTGTGCAGGCTGCCGAGAACCCGCGTGACGATGGTGGCCAAGCAGTCCGGCCCGGTCCGTACCGATACCGGGCAGCTGACCCTCGTGGCCGAACGCGCCCTGGACGAAGTCCGGCGTGCCGACGTGCTGTTGGTGCCCGGCGGCGGCAACCGCGGGACGGTGGCGATGATGAGGGACACCGCGGTCCACGACTGGATCCGCCGCATCCACCAGCACACCACGTGGACCACATCCGTGTGTACCGGCTCGCTGATCCTGGGCGCCGCCGGACTGCTGCGGGGCCTGCCGGCCACCACGTACTGGGCATCACGCCCGTTCCTCAAGGACGCCGGTGCGATCTATGCGCCAGGCCGCTTCGTCGAGGCCGGGAAGATCATTACGGCGGCCGGTGTCTCCGCGGGGCTCGACATGGGCCTGCATCTCGCAGCCCGCCTGTCCGGCGAAGAGGTGGCGCAGGCGATGCAGCTCGCCGTCGAGTACGACCCCGACCCGCCGTACGACACCGGCAGCCCGGAGAAGGCCGGGGAGGAACTCCAGAAGCTGGCTCTGAAACTACTCGCCGACGCCGCACGTTAGAGCGTTTGCTGCCAACCCGTGGGAACTATTCGCACCTTCCGCCCGACTCCTGTCGAGAACAAGGAGGTGGGGATGGACGGGTTGGACGTACGGCTGCGTGGGGTCGCGTGCCGTCATGGCCGGGTGGACGCCGTGTGCGACGTGGACCTCGACATCGCGGCGGGCGAACGGGTCGCGATCACCGGCACCAACGGGTCGGGCAAGACCACGCTGATCCGGGCCGTGCTCGGCCTGCACCGCCAGGCGGTAGGCCGGATCCTGGTCGGCGGCCGGGACACCCGCAGCGCGGCGGAGTGGGCCTGGCGGCGGCGGGCCTGCGCCTGGGTGCCGCAGAAGCCCGCCGCCGGCCGGTTCCCGCTCCTGGCCCGGGAGTTGCTCGCGAGCAGCGGGGCCGCCACCGAGGCCGGCGAGGCGGCACACAATCTGGGGGTCGGCCCGCTCGCGGACCGGCCGCTGCACACCCTGTCCGGCGGCCAGCTCCAGCGCATGTACCTGGCCCGCGCGGTCGGCTGCGTCGCGGCCGGGGCAGGGGTGGTCCTCGCCGACGAACCCACGGCCGCCCTCGACTTCTCCGGCCAAGAGGAGGCGGCCGACGTGCTGCTCTCCCTGCCGGTGACCGTCGTCGTGGTGACGCACGACCGGGCGCTCGCCGACCGCTGCGACCGCGTTCTTGAGATGGCCGCGGGGCGATTGCGGGAGGCACCGGCCGCCACCGGGCCCAGGACCGGGGCGGGTGATGTCCGGTGATCCCAGCCATGCCCGAGAGGGCAGCACTTCTGCTGCGGGAGGCTCCGGTCCCCAGCGGGCCGATGGGCGGGGCAGGTGGTGTCCGGTGATCCGGGCCCTGCCCCAGATCGCGGCACCTCTGCCGTGGCAGGCTCCGGTCGCCACCGGCCCCAGGCGCGACGAAGGTGAGGACCTGTGAACCTCGCCGCTGCCGACCTCGGTCAGCTCCTTCAGCTCCTGCCCGTCCAACGGGCCGGTGCCGCACTGCTGTTGGCGGCCGTCGGCCTGCCCGTTGTCGGCGTGGTGATCGTCGGACTCGACATCATGCCGGTGCGGTTCGCCATGATGCACGTCGCGCTGCTCGGCATCGCCGTCGGCCTGCTGACCGGCCTTGACCCGATGCTCTGCGCCCTGGTCGCCTGCGCCCTCGCGGGAGGGGCGGTGGCCCCGCTCGCGCGCACCCCGGACGGCCTATCGGGCGCGATGGGTCTGCTGATGAGTCTGGCCATCGCGGCCGCGCTCCTGGTCCTGGCGGTCTCCGGGGTCAACGCCTCAGGCGCCTTCGCCCTGTTGTGGGGCTCGATCCTGTCGGTGGGCAACCCCGACCTGTGGGTGCTCGGCAGCCTGGCCGTCGCCGTACCGGGCCTGTTCTGGTGGCGGCGCCGGGATCTCGGACTGCTCCTGTACGACCGGGAACTCGCCATCAGTTCCGGCGTACGGGTCGACCGGCTGACCCTGCTGCTCCTGGTCTTGGTCGCCGTGGCGGTCGCCGGAGCCATCAAACTCACCGGCGCCCTGCTCGTCGACGCGCTGACCCTACTGCCCGCACTCGCCGCCCGCCGCCTGGGCGCCTCCCTCACGTCCATCACCGCCTGGGCGGTCGGCATCGGCTTCGTCGTGAACGCGACCGGCTTCCTCGTCGCGCTCCGCCTCGACCTGCCGCCCGGCCCCGTGCTCGTCCTGACCGCGGGGGCCCTGGTCCTCGCCGTCCACCTCGTCCCCGAACGGAGAATCAGCTCATGGCGCACCCGCGCGTCCGTATCCCTTCCCTCCTCGCACTGAGCCTCGGCGCGGCCCTCGTCCTGGCCACCGCCGGATGCGGCTCAAGCGGCGACTCCGGCAAGAGCGCCGCCCCGTCGTCCGACGGCAAGCAGACGAGCGCGCCGGTCGTGGTCGCCACCACTACCTGGGAAGGCGCCTTTGCCAAGGCCGCTGGCGCAAAGGACGTCAAGGTCATCGTCCCGCAGTCGGTGCACCACGCACCCGACTACGACCCGAAGCCGTCCGACCTCGCGGCCGTCGCGGCCGCCGACTTCGTGCTGTACGCGCCGTTCGAACCGTACGCCGCGAAGATCAAGGAAGCCGCCGGTTCGAAGGCGAAGCTGGTCGAGGTGAACCTCGACAACGACACTGGCAAGGCGACGGCGGAGGTCGCGCGTCTCGGCAAGCTCTTCGGCACGCAGGACGCCGCCGCCCGGTGGAAGACCTCCTTCGACGCCGAATACGGCACACTCCAGAAGGACTTGAAGGCCGCGTGGCCCGGCGGCAAGGCGCCCGTAGTCGTGGCCCAGGTGTTCTCCACCTGGTCGGCGAAGATGGCGGGCGCGCAGGTCGTCGGCACGTACGGGCCCGACGCGGTGACGGCGCAGCAGCTGGCCGAGCTGTCGAGGAAGAAGCCCGCCCTGGTCCTGGACAACGTCCACATGACAACCGGCACTGTGCTCCCGGACTCCGGCGCCAAGCAGATCGAGGTCGTCAACTACCCGGACAAGGACCTCAACCTGCTGGCCGTCTACAAGGACGCGGCGGCCGTCGTGAAGAAGGGGATGTCCGGCTCCTGACCCGGACGCCGACCATGGCGGGGGCCGTCCGAATCCTTATCGGACGGCCCCGCCACATCTGTCACACGGCCAAAGGCTCGGTCGCCGCGCATCGCTCCCGCAACGCGTTCCGGTCGGGCTTTCCCGCCGGAGTCAGAGGCAACTCATCCACCAGTAGCAGGAGTTCGGGGTGCTTGCGGCGCTCCAGGCCGCGTGCGTCGAGGTGCGCGGACAGTTCGCCGAGAGCGGGCCGCTTCCCGCCGCGCGGCACCACGCAGGCCGCGAGCCGCTCGCCCATCAGCGGATCGGGCACGCCGACGCACACCACGTCCCGTACGTCCGGATGCGTGGCGAGTTCGAGCTCCACCTCGGCGGGACTGATGTTGGCGCCGCCCCGGATCACCACGTCCTTGAGCCGTCCGACGATCCGCAGGGTGCCGTCCTCCTCCATCCGTCCGAGGTCCCCGGTGCGCACCCAGCCGTCGGCCGTGCGATAGCGGGCATCGAGCTCGGGCGCGGCGACGTAGCACAGCGGGGTCATCGGGCCACGGGCGACGATCTCGCCGACCGAGCCCCGCGGAGCCTCCTGCATGCCGTCCCCGTCCCTGCCGGGAACCGCGATGCGGATGTCGGCGACCCGCCGGTCCGGACGGCCCGCGAGCACGCCGGGTCCCTCGCCCCGTACCGGCTCGTTCACCAGCCCCGTATGGCAGTTGACGCCGTCGGCCGACCCGTAGAGGTTCACCACGGGGCAGCCGAACGCGCGGCGCGCCTCTTCGGCGGTGGCCTCGTCCAGCGGCGAGCCGCCGACGACCAGCGCCGTGGGGGCGGTGAACTCCCACCGCCCGCGCTCGGCGAGCCGGTCGAGCATCATCCGGATCATGGTCGGTACGCCCAAGACGTGCGTTGGCCGGTGAGCGACGAGCGCATCCAGCGCGCCTTCGGGCGTGAAGTGGTCGAGCAGCACGAGCGTGCCGCCGTGCCGGGCCAGCGCGACCGCCGTGCCGCTGCTGCCGAACGCGGAGCCCAGCGGCACCAGGAACAGACAGCGCGGCGGCTCCCCGTCCTTCATCAGCGACGCGAGGAAGTTGCCGCGCCCGCCGGCCAGGGCGTTGTGCGAGTACGCCACCATCTTGGGCTCAGCCTCGGACCCGGACGAGACCAGGATCCGCGCGGCGGCATCGGGGTCGGGGCGGGCCGGTACGTACGCCGTGGGGTCGGACCGCAGCAACTCGGCCCAGGGCACGGCTCCTTCGGGTATGGCACCCGGTCCGACGGCGACCACCGTAAGCAGGTGGGGGAGTTCTCCGGCACGGGCGAGCAGGTCGGCCGCGTGGTGGTTGCCGCGGTGATCGGCCGCGGCGATGACCGCGACGGCCTCGGACCGGGCGAGCAGCGAGACGGCCTCGCGGTCTCCGCGCCCTGTCGGGAAGGGCAGCGCGATCGCGCCGAGCGCGGCCAGCCCGAGCTCGGCGATCACCGTGTTCCGACCGTTGGGCAGCTGTACGCCGACCACATCGCCGGGGCGTATGCCGAGCCCGGAAAGCCCGGCGGCCAGACATCGCACCTTGCGGTCCAGTGCGGTGTAACAGAGCGCGCCCTTGGCGTCGATGACGGACGTGCGGTGCGGGTCGGCGATCTGGTGGGACCGGTACAGGCTGTAGAGGTCGAGGTCGGGGCAGGTGCCGTCGACGGCCCAGGAGCGGCGCAGTTCGGCGGGCAGTAGATCGTGCAGAAGGACGGTCATGCGAATCTCCAGGGGTCGGGAACGGCCGGGGCGCCGTGGGTGTCCCGGCTGATCGAGCCGGCGAAGCGCGGGTCGTGGTGCAGCTCGGAGAGATCGGTGGTGACGGCGGTCGCGGCCAGGCCGTGCCTGCGCAGCAGCTCCAGGGCGTCCGCCGTGGGCAGTTCGCGCAGGTCGTACGTGCTCGCCTCGGCGGCGCAGGCGTCGGCGGGCGCGACCCAGCCGTCGCGGGTCGCCAGAGGGCGGCGGAATCCGGCCGGGCGGCGCGGATCAAGCCCCCGGGCGATCCGGTCCCGGGCGGGCGCCGTGAGGACATCGGCGGCACCGAGTAGCGACGAGTCCACCCGCACGCCCTGTCCGGTGCGTTCGCGCAGCAACAGGCCCGCCAGCACCGCCTCGGCGCCGAGCAGCCCGCCGAGCACGTCGAGGAGCGTCATCAGGGACGGCGCGGGCGGCTCTCCGGCGGGCCGCGCCGCCTCGCCGACTCCCGCGCGGGCCTGGACCATGAAGTCGGTCCCCATCGGCGCCCCCGGTAGCCGATCGGCCCAGCCGCTCGTGTACGCGTAGACGAGCGAGGGATTGGCGGCGGCCAACTGTTCCCGTTCCAGCCCGAGTTGGTCGGCCTTTCCGGGCGCCCAGTTGTGCAGGAACACATCGGCCTCGGCCGCCATGGCGCGCAGCCGCTCCCGGTCCCCGGTGGACTTGATGTCCAGCTCTACGGCCGCCTTCCCCCGGTTGAGGGCTAGCCACCGGGCCGAGACCCCGGAACACGCGGGCGGCATGCCCCGCAGCGGGTCGCCGCCCGGCGGCTCGATGCGGACGACGTCCGCGCCGAGCAGGCCGAGCAGGTGCGCGGCGAGCGGGGCCTGGATGCGGCGCCCGGCCTCCAGGACCGTCAGCCCGGAAAGCGGCGCCTTGCGCGCCTGCGCGCTGGAGGAGTGCGCGACCTCGTACGGTGTGAGCTGCCAGGGCGCCGCCCCGTCGTACTCGCGGGCCCGCGCTGCCAGGGACCGTAGCGGGCACACCTCGGCGCCGGAGGAGTCGGCGGCGTACGCGATGCGCTCCCAGGAACTGGCACGCGTCACGTCGTGCAGTGCGGGTGGAAAGGGCGCGCAGGCCGTGGCGTACCGGAACTGGAACGGCCGCCACCCTCTGCGTATCGCCTCCTCGGGCGCGCCGAGCGCCCGCCAGAACGCCGCCCACGCGCCGGGGTCGAGGGTTTCCAGCTCGAAGAGCGTGCCGTCGGCGGCGGTGAACGGAGGCCCGCCCGGGCCGAGTTCGACTGCTTCGCCTTCCTCTGCTCCGTCGGCGGCCAGGTACTGGGAAACGGCGAGTAGCCCGGCCCGCTCGGCCGTGACGTCCACCGTGGTGAACGACCCGCCCCGGGTTTGCGCGAGCAGCCCGGCGAGGAGCCCCTGGACGGCGAGCAGGCCGGTCGCGGTGGCCGCGTAGTCCACGGCGAGCCCGCGCGGGGCCCCGTCGCGGCGGCCGTGCACCGCCATGATGCCGGTGGCGGCCTGCGCGGTGGCCTCGTCGGTGACACCGGGCGCGGTGCCCCATGCCGTGCGCGCGGTAAGGGGAGCGAAGTCGCCGCCGGTCAGGGTGAGGCCAGCGCCAGGACCGTCCGGGCCCTCGGCGCCGAGGAGCCGCAGATGGTCCGCGACGAGCTGATCGGCAGGCCCCGGCGGCCCGGAAGTCTCCAGGCGCAGCCCGTCGAGCGGCCCGGTCGTCCGTTGGATGGCTGGTGTCGCCATGCCTCTCCTTTCCAGACGCGTTTCCTCACGCGCGGGAACCCGAAGGCGATCGCCCCCGACCTGTTCCACGGAGAGGCAGTCGGACGGCCGTTCGTACGGGTTCCCGGGAGCGTGGAGAAAAGTGGCGGAGAGCAGAGTGACAGAACTGTACGGACGGCCCGAAGCGCCTATGGATATAAGGGAGTTGATGGATCGTGTGGCCGCGTTCATACGGGACCGGGTGGTCCCGCACGAGGCGGTGCTCGACGGCGGCGGACCGGATGCCGCCGCTGTCCTGGGCACGCTTCACCAGGCGGCCAAGGAGGCAGGTCTGTGGGCTCTGCCGCTGCCCGTGGAACTAGGCGGCCAAGGGCTCCCACTGCGCCACTACGCCCACATCGCCGAGGCCGAAGGCGCCAGCGACCACGGCCCGTCGGCCCTGGGCTCCGCACCGCTCCTCGACGTGGGAATGCTGTGGCGCCACGGCAGCCCGAGGGTGCGAACCCTGCACCCCAAACGACTGGTCGCCGGAGAACTCCGGGCCTGCTACGCCATGACCGAACCCGACGTCCCCGGAAGCGACCCCTCCCTCACCGCAACCCGGGCCAGGCCCGGGGACGGCGGCACCTGGCGGGTCAGCGGCCGCAAGTGGTTCACCAGCGGCGCCGCCGACGCGGACCTCGTCACCGTGCTCGCCCGCACGGACGGCGCGCCGGGCGATCGCGCCGGACTGTCCCTCTTCCTCGTCCCCACCACCTCGCCCGGCTTCCGCCTCGTACGGGAACTGCCCGTCCTCGGCGCCGGCGGCCAGTGGGAGATCGAGCTCGATGAGGTGGTGGTCGACGCCGACCACGTGATCGGCACGCCCGGCACCGCCCTCGCGGTCGCCGGCGAACGCCTTCAACTGGGCCGCACCCTGCGATGTCTTCGCTGGCTCGGCCAGGCGCAGCGCGCCTTCGAGCTCCTGCGGCAGCGGGCCCGCACCCGCACCACCTCCCGAGGAAGGCTCGGCGACCTCCAACTCGTCCAGCTCCACGTCTTCGAGGCGCTGCTGGCCCTGCGCACCACCCGCCCGCTCGTCCACGACGCTGTGGCCCGCCTCGACGCCGGACTCGGCGCCCACGTGGAGGTCGGCCTGGCCAAGGTGGCCGCGGCCCGCATGCTCCAGCAGGTCACCGACTCGGCGATCCAGGTGTACGGGGCCGAGGGACTCGGCCCCGACACGCCGCTGCCCTCGCTGTTCCGCACCGGACGCGCGGCCCGCATCCTCGACGGCCCCGACGAACTGCACATCACGTCCGTCGCCCGGCGGGTACTGCGCACCGGCCCGGACCATCGGGGCTAGAGGTCCTCGGGCCCGGCCAGGCCGGTGAGCAGCGCGAGCGCGTACGTCAGGAAGAAGGTCCCCCAGACCAGCTCGTGCCGGACGGCTGTTCCGCCCTGGAGGTCGTAACAGCCGTCGAGCAGGCGGCCGGTGACCGTGAGGTGCTCCTCGACCAGCCGCTCAAGGATGGGCAGGGCGCGTTCGGTCCGGCCGAGGGTGAGCAGCGCAAGCGCCGTGATCGCCGCCGCGGACGTGTCGACGGGCCCGTGGGCCTGTGCCGCATCCGCCAACGGGACCAGACGCTCGTTGGTCAACTCGGCCACCAGATAGCCGAGTTCGGGCTCGTCTGCATGGCGTACGGCCTCGGCGGCCGCGAGCAGCAGCCAGGCCGGGCCCCGGCTCCAGCCGGAGTGCGGATCGGTGAGGGCGGTCCAGCCGGTCCCCGGGATGTGCTGCCACGACCAGTGCGGTGGCCTGTCGTCGAGGCAGAGCCGGAGGTGGGTGCGGAGGTGGCAGCGCGCCGCGTCGGGGTCCATGGTCGCGAGCAGGGGCACCATGCCGGGTACCCCATCCACCCGGGCCACCAGGCGTGGCCCGCCGAAGGCGGAGCCCCATGGCACGATTCCCAACTCCCGCTCGAAGGAGCCGAGACAGGCGCGGGCCGCCTCGGCACGGATCGCGTCCCGCTGTTCCGGCTCCGCGCAGACCGTGCCGTACCAGAGGATCAGCCCGCGGGCGGCGGTATCGGCACCTGACCAGCGCGTGAGCCGCTGCGTGCAGGCCCGAGCGGACGCCAGATCGGCGATCCCTCCCGAGCGCTTGGCGCGCAGCCACAGCAGCCCGGCCCAGAACCCGCCGGTCCACGAGCCGCGCCCGGTCGTCGTCCACACGCCGCTGTCCGGGTCGGCGAACAGCGGGAAGCGGTCGCCGGCTTCGGTACGGGTGACGGCGACCCGATCGAGGAGCGCGTCCAGCGCGGGGCTGGCCCAGGCCGGGGTGCGTGGCGGGCCGAGGGGGAGTGGGGTCACGGTCGTACCTCGGACGGATCGACGGCCAGGGCTGTCATCTGCGTACTCCGAACGGATTGGAGAGGGCGGACATCGCGTGCCTCCGGCGGATCGAGGGAAATGGACGTCAACCTCGTGCCCCGGGCGGATCGGGCGAGAGCGCCAGTGCCGTCAAGGTCGTACCTCCGACCCGTCCCGATCCTCCGCCGGCCGGTGCTCGCGGACCGCCCACACCAGGGCGACGGCAGCGGCCCCGGCGAACTCGGCGGCCACCAGGAGCCAGCCCGATCCGTACCGTCCGGCTTCCGCCAGCAGCCCGAAGGCCGTCGGCCCGATCGCAAACCCCGTGAAGAACCCGGCCGAGACGAGCGCCGAGTCCTGTCCGGCCCGGCCCGGCTCCGCGCGCTGCAGGACGAGGACCATCGACACCGCGTTGGCGGCCACCGCGAACACGCCCACGGCCACCGCCCCTGCCCAGACCAGCGGGTGCGCGTACCGCGAAGCCGAGAGCAGCAGGGCGGCCGCGACCGCTCCGGCTGCCAGTCCGCCCGGCAGCCACACGGCGCGGCCGGGCCGTCCCGCCACCTTCGACCAGCCGATCCGGCCCGCGATCCCGGCGATGCCGAGGACCGCCACCAGCGTGCCGGCGGCCGTGGGCCCGAGGCCGAGCCGCCGCGCGCCGTACAGTGACAGGTAGGTGTTCACCGAGGCGATCCCGCACCCGAGGAGCAGCGAGAACGCCGACAGCCAGGCGATGGTGCCCCTCGGAATCCACACGGCGGGCGTGGACTTCGCAGGCGGATCGGCGGGCAGCGTGCGGGAAGCCCACGCCGCCGCGACCAGCGCGGCAACGGCCGCCGTCCATACCGCGCCCCGCCATCCGGCGACCCCGGCGAGCGCCGCGAGCGGCAGCCCCGCCGCGAAGGCGCCGAGCTGTACTCCCGACTGCTTCATACCGGTCACCGACCCGCGCCGGGCGGGCGGTACGGCGGCGAGGATCGCCTTGTTGGTGGCGGGGTTGGCCAGGGCCTGCGGCAGCCCGCCGAGGGTGACCGCCACGAGTAGGAACCCTGTACTCGGAGCTGATCCGATCAGCGCCAGTGCCGCGGCGGACGCGAGCAGGAGGGCGACGAGGCAGCGGCGTGGGCCCACCCGGTCCACCACGCGTCCGCCGAGCGGGGACAGGACGGCGGCGGCGGCGAAGCCGACGGTCGTCGTCAGGCCGAGCACGGTGGGCGAGACATGCAGTTCGTTCGTGAGGCGGGGGCCGAGCGCGCCGAGCAGGAACAGTTGGAGCATGGAGAACGCCATCGCCGACGTCAGCAACGCGGTCATGGCGCCGGTCGCCGCCCCCGGGCCCCGAATGCCCTCGTTCCCTCCCACGCCCCCACCAACAGCCGCCATCACTGACCCCTCGTCCCGTCCCGTCGTAATGCGTCCGCCGCCGAAGCTCCCTCAGAAGTCGGCCCGAACGCTCAGCGGGTTCCGGCCCGTTGATGTGCCCTGGATCACAGCGGGCGGATCGGCGGAGGTCGCTGCTCAATTTGCGCACCCGGGGGTGAAGCTCAAGACGCGGGTGCAAAGATGAGCCCGCCATGACTGCCGGAGGGTATTGCCGCACGATTCGGGCCGCGATGTTCGCGGCCGTCTGCGTGCTGCTCGCGGTCATGGGGCACGCGTTGATGTCCGGCACTTCGGTGCCCTGGTGGGCCCTGACCGCCGGAGCCCTCGCCACCGGAGGCACGGGGTGGTGCCTGGCCGGGAGGGAACGCGGGTTCGCCCTGGTCATGTCGGCGACCGTGGCCGCGCAGGCCGTCCTGCACTCTTCCTTCGCCCTGGCCCAGGCCATGGTGCGGCCCGCGCTGCCGGGTGGGGCGTCCTTCGCCCAGCAGTGGGCGCAGTACCTGCTCTGCGGCTCGTCGAGCGCCGGTCCACTGCCCGAGGCCGACGCGGTGCGGATGGTCACCGACGCCGGGCTCGGCAGCCGACTTCATTCGGCGCCGCCGGACATGGACCACATGTCCATGTCATCTATGTCGTCCACGCACATGTCGGCGGCCTCGATGGCTCACGGCATGGGAGCAATGGATTCCACGGCTCCCATGGACCACATG
Source organism: Streptomyces sp. NBC_01431 (assembly GCF_036231355.1). Classification (NCBI taxonomy): domain Bacteria; kingdom Bacillati; phylum Actinomycetota; class Actinomycetes; order Kitasatosporales; family Streptomycetaceae; genus Streptomyces; species Streptomyces sp. NBC_01431. Next base: position 1,792,519 of record NZ_CP109496.1, on the reverse strand, counting down.
TCTCACATGGGTCTGGGCCACATGGGGTCGATGGGGTCCATGGGCCACGACATGGCGGGCATGTCATCGATCGGCATGCTGGCCGCCCACCTGCTGGCCGCGCTGCTCAGCGGGCTGTGGCTCGCCTACGGCGAGCGCGCCGCCTTCCGTATCCTGCGGGCGCTGGCCGGCTGGTTCGTCGCCCCGCTCCGGCTCGTACTCGTCGTTCCGGCGCCGCCCCAGCAGCCGCGCACACCCTCCCGCCGTCGCCGCACCGCGGACGTCCTGCGCCAGCTCTTCCTCGCGCACGCCATCACTTCTCGGGGTCCGCCCGTGGGGACCGCTGTCATCTGACGACAGCTGGTTTCCCGAGGCCGCGTGACGGACAAGTCAGTCCTCCCGGCGCCCTCGGGCATCGCCCGCGCATTCTTCCGCGCGGCCGTACCCCCTCACCGGACCCGCCGACGCAACGGCCGGTCCGGATCCCGGAATCCCGAGAAGGACACCAGGTGACCACTCCTGCCCTGCCTTGCTCGCGCGACGAGTCGATAACGGCCTGGGCGCTCGCCGCCCGTGGCGGCGACCCCGAAGCCGTCGAGCACTTCATCCGCGCGCTCCAACGCGACGTACGCCGGTACGTCACGTACCTCGGCGCCGATCCGCAGGCCGCCGACGACCTGACGCAGGACACGTTCCTGCGGGCGCTCGGCAGCCTGCACCGATTCGAGGGCCGTTCCTCGGCCCGCACCTGGCTGCTGTCCATCGCCCGCCGTACGGTGGTCGACAGCCTCCGGTACGCCGCGGCGCGGCCCCGGCTCTCCGACACGGACGACTGGCAGTCGGCCGTCGAACGCGCCCAGCCCCAGGGCCTGCCCGGCTTCGACGACGGCATCGTCCTCGCCGACCTCCTGGCCGCCCTGCCCGACGAGCGCCGCGAAGCCTTCGTCCTCACCCAACTGCTCGGGCTGCCCTACGCCGACGCGGCGCAGATGAGCAACTGCCCGGTGGGGACGGTCCGTTCACGGGTCAACCGGGCCCGCGCGGCACTGATCGAGCGACTGCGAGACGCCGAGCGGCCCGCCCTGGTGGGTGTCGCGGCCTGACGGAGCGACGAGGCGCGGGCGGCCCGGCCTCAGCCGGGCCGCCCGCGCCGTGCCAGCCAGGCGTTCAGAGTGCGGGGGTGGCGGCGGTGCGGGCCGGGTGGCGGGGGCCGAGGAAGGCGGCGATCCCGGCTCCGCCGGGCGCGGGGTGGGTGGCCTGGGTCCATCCGAGGCCGCGGTAGAAGCGCATGGCGGCCTCGGCGTGGACGGAAGTCAGGAGCCAGCACTGGCCGTCGGGTCTGTCGATGGTGACGGTGTCGAGCAGTCGCGCTCCCAGACCGATGCCGCGTGCCCGTCCGGCGACGGCGAGTTCGTCGACTTCGCGGCTGCCGCACAGCCAGTCGGCGGTGCGGTCCGGGCCGAGAGCCGCCGAGACCTGCGGATAGCAGCGGTCGGACGGGAAGGTGTCGGGAGTCGTCCAGGCGGTGGCGAAGCCCAGCACAGTGTCCCCGTCGAGAGCGAGCGCCGCGGTGAACCCGGGACGTACGATGTCGCGGGCCAGCCGCGCCAGGTAGAGATCGGCCCCCGCCTCGTCCTCCTGCCAGGGGTGCGCTGTGAACGCCTCGGTGTACACCTGGCGTAACCCGTCGGCGAACGACAGCAGCTCACCCGGTGCCGGGCGGACGAGCAGTGCCATTACGCGTCTTGGGCGGCGGCGTCCATCGACCCCTCGGCGCCCCTGGGGTACGGGTGGGGCGGCCTGTAGACACGGGCGACGTTGTCGAGGCACGCGTCGGCCGCGTCGTCCAAAGCATCGCCAAGGTGGACGATCGGGTCGCGCGTCAGGTTGCGTACGAGAAGCAGCGAGGTGTGCCCGCCGGACACGATCAGGCCCCTGCACGGATCGGGCAGCGGGCCGTGCTCCAGGGTGTCGGCGGCCACGTGCCGCCGCTCGTCAGTGACGAGCTCGGTGCACGTCTCGTCGGACGAGGACTCGCTGCCCAGCAGCATTACGGAACCGTCCACGCGGACCACGCCTTCTTATTGCGTATGAGTTGCAATAACATTACATAGGCAAGTGGACTGTGCGTGGTCACCCGCAGTGGTCCCGGGGCAGGTGAGACGCCTGGCGCCAAGGTCGACCCTTGACCCGGCTTTACTGCCGGATGGTTGCAGTTGCGGCATGTGTGCAATTGGCTGGATCCGGCCCGTCCGCACAGCAGAGAGCAGCACCAGCATGACCGTCACCCCCACGTCCGCACCGCCTGTGTCCCGACCCCGGCTGCGCCGTCTGCGGGCGTCCATGACGCGCCAGGAATGGGCCCGGCTCGGCGGGATGGGCGCGTTCATCCTGGCGTTGCACGTCATCGGCTGGTTCACGCTGGTGGCGATCGTCGCGCCGGAGCACTACAGCATCGGGACGAAGTCGTTCGGTGTCGGCATCGGGGTCACCGCCTACACGCTCGGCATGCGCCACGCCTTCGACGCCGACCACATCGCGGCCATCGACAACACCACCCGCAAACTCATGAACGAGGGACGACGTCCGCTGTCGGTGGGCTTCTGGTTCTCGCTCGGCCACTCCTCGGTCGTCTTCGGCCTGGCCTTCCTGCTGTCCCTCAGTGTCAAAGCCCTCGCCGACCCGGTCCGCGACGACAACTCGCAGCTGCACAACGTCACGGGCCTGATCGGCACCACCGTGTCCGGGGTCTTCCTCTACCTCATCGCGGGCATCAACCTTCTGATCCTGGTGGGTATTTGGAAGGTCTTCCGCAAGATGCGCGCCGGGGACTTCGACGAGGCGGCGCTGGAGGAGCAGCTGAACAACCGAGGTTTCATGAACCGGCTGCTCGGCCGACTGATGAAGTCGGTCGACAAGCCCTGGAAGATGTATCCGATGGGGCTGCTCTTCGGCCTCGGCTTCGACACCGCCACGGAGATCGCGCTGCTGGTGCTCGCGGGCTCGGGCGCCGCGTCCGGGCTCCCCTGGTACGCGATCCTGTGCCTGCCGGTCCTGTTCGCCGCCGGGATGTCGCTGCTCGACACCATCGACGGCTCGTTCATGAACTTCGCGTACGGCTGGGCCTTCTCCAAGCCGGTCCGCAAGGTCTACTACAACCTCACCATCACCGGCCTGTCGGTGGCCGTCGCCCTCATCATCGGCACCGTCGAACTCCTAGGCCTGCTCGCCGACAAGCTCGACCTGCACGGCGCGTTCTGGAACTGGATCGGCGGGCTCGACCTCAACGTCATCGGGTTCGTCATCGTCGGCCTCTTCTTCGCGACGTGGCTCGTTGCCATGATGGTGTGGAAGCTGGGCCGCATCGAGGAGAAGTGGACGGCCGGCCTGACGCCTGCGCGCCAGGAAGCCGAGTGAGATGCGGCTGCTCTTGGCCCCCCGGTCGGCGCCGGTCGGCTCCGTCTGTTCCCGGCGCCCCAGGCGGCAGATGATGGCCCCGGCAGGCGCGTCGACTGCTCGGCTTTCAGCGCGTCGGGAGCACGGACGGCATCGGTGCGGCGCCCCGTCGTCCTCGCGGTCCGAGCCATAGAGTCCGGTGCCGTGGTCGCCGTCCACTCAGGCACACGGGCACGCTACAGCCGTCCCGAAGGGAAGACGCGGACGGCCGCCGCGCCGTAAAGGGCGCTACCGGTCATACCTTCTCGGCTGTGATCCGGGGATGGGCCGCGGTGAGTATGGCGATGTCACCGACGTCGGGCGGTGACCTTGTGCCACAGGTAGGCGAGGGCGACGCTTGATCCTTGAGCGCGGGCGGCGTGGGCGGCGGCGAGGGCGGCGCGGGCCAGGGAACGGGCTGGCAGCGGGCGGTTGTTGACCGCGTGGGCGACGCTTTCGTCGGCCCAGCGTTCCATCTGGAAGGCCGCCTCGTCGCGCAGCCGGGCGAGGAGCGGGTAGCAGCGGCGGCCAGTTGGAGGGCGCTGGTGTGGTGGTGGCGGTGGGTCAGGTGGGCGCGCGGGCGCGGGCGAGCAGTACCTGCCGTTTGTCGGCGGGCAGCGCGCGGAGCATGCCACGGGTGACCACCACCGACCCAGGGGTTCCGGGGCGGCCGGGCAGGGCGTAGGCGTCGGGAGCCGGATGGGTCTGCCGCACGATCGGGTCACACCTGAACTGGCTCGCCTGCGAGGCGGGTCCGGCTGAGGGGGGCAGGAAATCCATGGGGTGCGCCGTCGCTTGGGGGGATCATGGGCTGCGGCCGTCCCTCGCCCCGGGACGGCGGTCGGTCGTGCACCGCCTCAGGGCGGCAGTGGGCGGTCGAGGAGGAGGAAGACGGCCGGCAGTTGGTCCTGTCTCCCGACGGCGCATCGGTGTGGGTCAATGGCGAACGCCGCAGTAGCTGGTCGGGAAGACGCTGGGAGACTCCCGCACCGCGCATCGCGCGGATCGCGACCGATACCGGGCAGGTGCTGGTAGACCCTGAGCCCGGACGTGTTCGCGGTTCTCGTCCCGGGTGCAGACACGATGGTCCTGAGGCCGCTGGGTGATCGCCGGAAGCGTCCCGCACGCCTGCTGCTGTTCGATCTCGACGGCCCGGTGCCCGGAGCGGAGGTCGGCCCCTTCGACGTGTTCAACCACCCGTTCACGGTCCGGCGCGCGAGCCGCCCCCACGCCTTGGTAGGCACTGACCCAGCCAAGTCTCACCGGGACAAGTGGGTCACCGCTCTGGGGGCTGACGGGACGCTGCGCCGGCTCTTTCCACACTCTTGGGTGCCGGAGGAACATCATTTCGGCGGTCCGGCAGTCGAGTTGGGGCAGTCCCTGGTCTGCGCCGGCACAGTCCACGACATCTACGGGCTTCAACCGGGTGGCGCCTATGTCATACGGCGATCCCTGAGCGGCGCTGTGCAATGGGAGTACCGCACCGATCACCCCGCCACCGCCCTGGACACCGATGAGGACACGGTCTACGTGGCCGATAACTCCGGAGCCCTGGTGGCACTGGATGCCGACGACGGCTCGCTGCGATGGCGCATGGACCTTGCGGTCGACGGAACGCCGACGATTGCACTGTCCCTGGCCGCGGTGGCCCGAGGCCATGTGCTCGCGGGGAACCGTCGACGGTCGAGTCCTGGAGTGCTCGGTCGGGCGGTGATCCGAACACTGAACCGGTTCCCGAGGTGGGTGAGTGGGGCGGTGGAGAGCAGATCGTAGACACTACGACGACTTCGCCTGCCGGTACATGTTCGCGTTCTGGCGGTTGTCCGTGCAGGGGGTGACGGTCACTCACCCCACCGAGTCTTCGGCTGGGATCGGCCAGGTCGGTGAGCCCTACGACCCGGAAGTGCGGGTGATCCGCCTGGCCCGACAAGTTCCGGCTCCACGCACTGGAGAGCAGACAGAGGCTGCCCGAGCACGGGTGTACCACCACCGCTGGCCGGTGCGGATGCACAAGGTGCGGCAGTGGTATCCCAGCGCTCAGGAGCACCGTGTGATCTGGCGCGGTCCGTACATCAAGGGGCCGGCCGATGCGCCGCTGATGGTCGGAGAGAAGGTCTACGTTGTCGACAACTAGGAGCGGTAGATCCAGGAGCGGGAGGTGACCTCGGGCCTCAGGCGATGAGTCCCGCGGCCGCATCCTGGCACCGCAGCGCCTCCGTGACGGGCGACCGTGCCGTCGGTCTGCTGGCGCTGCTCAAGGATGGCCAACAGCAGGCGGTTGGTGGTGAGGGCCGAGGCGTTGAGGGCGAAGACGTGCGCTGCCCGGACTCCACTTGCAGGTCGGCAACGGATGCTGTCATGCCTGGCCTATTAGGCGCGCGTGTTCGAGACCGAGCTGACCCCGGCATGGGCGTCGATGCGGGCTGAGGGCCTTGTCCCGCCGCGAGCCGGCGGGGATCATGAACGGGTGCAGCACCGAAAGGGACTCCAGGAACTACTCGTCCGCGCCGGACTCATGGTCGTCGAGGATGTGCACCCGGGCAGCCTGTTCCCGCCGGAGGCCGCCTGGCGAAACGCACGGGGGATTGCGGCGCCGGACAGCGCAACCCGAGAAGGGCTCGACGCCGCGTGGTGGCGCCGCCTTTGCGATGCTGACGGCGAGTTCCTGGTGGCCATCCTGGGTCATCGGATCGGCGGTAACGACTCCTGGTGGACCCGGGTTCCGCCACGTCGTCGGTGGCGTGCCGGGGCTGACCGGTGACCCCGGGTTCGTGGCGCTCCCCCTCGACGGGCAGGTGTTGCTGGCGGAGGTGCCATGTGCGGACGGGACTCGGGTGACGGCCCTTGACCGCCTGTCGGAGCGGCTGGAGGCGGCCGCCGTGGCGGCCGGGCGCGAGACGGAGGTCGAGCGCGGCGCGGTATGGGCGGCGGTGCCCAGCCAGCCTGCGTGGCCTCTGCACTGGGCGGAGGGGATCGGGTCCAATCCGGCCGCACCGGACGAATTGCTGATCCGGCTGTTGGATGTGTACGAGGGGTTCCTGCACGGTTGCGATCGGCCCGCCGTCCTCGACGCCGCCATGGCGCATCCCGATCCGCGGGTACGTTCCAGGCCCGCCGATACCTTTCGGCCCAAGGTCACGTCCGAGCAGTGGGTACGCCTGGTCCGCGCCGAACCGTCGCCGAGGCGGCGTGCGCTGTGGGCGGAGCATGCCTGCGCCTGGGGCGCCGACCTTCCCGCGGATCTGCACGACGACCTCCTCGCCGGGCCGTCCCGCGCCCTGGCCGCCGAACTCCCGAGGCTCCCCGCACTTCACCTCCCCAGCCTCGCGGCCGACGCCGATGCCCGGGTACGGACGGCAGCCTGCACCTGGTGGGAGGACCTCACCGCGCCGCTGCAGGGGCGGCTGCTGGCCGACACCGACAACGCGGTGCCAGCGGCGGCGCTGCTCGCCCACCACACCGGCACCCCCATGCCCCGCGAGGTCTTCGCCGCGCTGCTCGCCCAGCGGCATGCACTCGAACGGTGCGGCTTCGAGCCCGAGTTGGAGGCGGAGTTGGTCCGGGACAGCGATGCGGACGTGCGCCGGGCGCTGGCCGCCAACCCGGGGCTGGGCGCGCACACCGTCGCCGTCCTGGCACAGGACCCACTGAGCCTCCGCCAACTTGAAGTCCCAGGTCAGCGGTCTGGTGTGACCGGCTCTCGAAGTGCTCACGCTGGTCGTGGGCGGCTGTCTGCGGAGTAGATCATCTGACGGAGCCGGACGTTTCGCTGGTTTCTGCTCGCTGGGGTCAGGCGGCCATTTACGATCCGTGCATGGATCCCGAGCTGCTGGAACGGATCACCGCGCGACGCGCGGAACTGGACCAACTCGAAGAACGGCTGGCCAAGCAGCTGACGGAGGTACGGGCCGAGCGAGACGAACTCGCCGTCGCCGAACGGGTCCTTGAGCGGGTGAGCGAACAGATCGCTGATGAGCGCGTCTCGGCCTCGCCGGTGCCCGCGCAGGTGGGCGGACGGGCGGTCATGCTGATCCCACACCGCACCTCCGATGTGGAGGAGAGCCTGCTCCCGCCGGACTACCAGCGCATTCTCGCCACCGTGCGGCAGGCCGCGGGACCGGTCATGGCTCGGCAGGTCGGCGAGTTGCTGGGAGTGGACGTCAGCGTCCGGGCCAGGCTGGAACCGCTGCGCGGGAAGCTGGTCAGACTCGTCGACCGCGGCTGGCTGCGGAAACTACCCGACGGCCGGTTCGCCACCCGTCTGTGACCGGGTGCAGGTGATCACGTACTTCGCTCCATCCGACAGATCGTTGCCAGCGGATGGGGAGCTGCTCGGCTCTCCTGCTGAAACTCGCGATAGAAGTTCCCCATCACCGCGGCGACCGGTGCGTAACGGACAAGGAGCGACGCGATCGACGCGGGAACCCCCTGCGGGGGCATCCCTTGGGCGCACGTATTCACAAACGCCTTGCGTTCTTCCGGTGTGTACCCGTAGAGAGCGACGGCCAGCCAGTTCACCAGGTGGGTGACGGCGTAGCACTGGTCGTAGGTGCGGTGCTGGTCGAAGAAGACGGCCTCGTCCCGTGTGAGGTCGAAGCGTGAGGAGACCGCGAGGCCGTAGTCGGTGAAGAAGAGCCGGTGGCCGTCGGTGAGGATGTTCTCGAAGTGGGCATCGAAGTGCAGAAGCCCGCGGTCGTTCATGAACGCGATTCCGGCTTTCAGCTCGTCATCGACCATGGCGCAGGCCCGCTCGACCGCCTCGTCGCCAGCCCCCATCTGGACGCCCAGCCAGCCGTGCAGGTTCTGCGGGATGTACTCCAGGAACAGCACGAGGCTTGCCGTGGACTGCTGGAGGGCTTCGATCCGTCGGCGTACCGCTGGTCCGCCTCCCCAGTAGGCGACAGCTCGGTCCACATCGGCTAGTTCCTCGGGAAGCGGCTGGCCAGAGTCGGGGAGCACCCGCCAGTGGTACATCAGGGGAAAGCCCTCGTGGTCTCCGGCGATCACCCAGTTCGTCGTCATGGTGTGTGCGGCCAGCTCCCGCCAGGCCCCGAACCCCGGGGCGCCGATGGTACCGATGCCGTAGTGGCAGAAGGTCGGGAGTCCGAACAGATTCGCGGTGGAGTGGACATGCTCCGGCCGTCGCTCCAGATCGGTCAGCCGTACCTGCTTGACGAAGACCTGGCTTCCCTCGACCTCCAGCAGAACCGTCTTCCCGCCGATGCCTGACCCCAGCGGTGCGCCGGCGTCGACGAACTCGCGCAGACCGTGGTCACTGCGCAGCGCCAGCGAGGTGGAAACGGCGCCGTGGGCGGCCAGACGAGCATCGCGGGACATATCAGGGCCCTTCACTCACGCCTCCACACCAAAGGTCACTCTCCCACGTCGGGGCCGGCGAGATGTGGCGTAACTGGGAGCCCTCCGGATGCCGTTGAGGCTGTGTGACGAAAACCGAAGAGCCTGCCGACAAATCCTGCGCACTCACTTACCAGTGTCGTCTACCGCTGTCCACGCGCACCGTCAGCCTCCTCGCCGGGCTACTACGACGCCATCTGAAGGTGATCCGGTCCAGGTGGCGGATCCTGCCGCCCGGAAGGATCGCGGTGATCGTCTTGGCCGTGCTGCGGCACGACCAGCGTTTGGCCGACATGGCTGGCGGCAACGACGTGTCCGAGTCCACCGTCCGCCGCTGGCGCGACGAACTGATCACCCTGCTCGCAGCGCAGGCCCCACGACTGGACCGCGCCCTGAAGAAGGTCGTTAATCGGGGTGGGGAGGTTGTCCTGATCGACGGCACCCTCATCCGCACCCAGCGTCGCACCGGCAAGGCAGACCGGCGGAACTACTCCGGCAAACACCGTAACCACGGCCTGCACTTCCTCGCCCTGACCGACGAGGGAGGCCGCCTGATCTGGATATCCGCCGCCCGCCCCGGCCGCACTCACGACATCACCGCCGCCCGCCACGACCACGTCGTGGCCCACCTGCGAGCCGCCGGCCTCGGTGCCCTCGCGGACCTCGGATTCCGCGGACTGGACAACGACGTGCTCGACCCTGTGATCGTCACCGGCTTCATGGCCAGCCGCACCCACAAGCTCACTTCCGGCCAGAAGGACGCCAATCAGGTCCTCGCCACGGGACGCGCACCGGTCGAACACGGATTCGCCCACCTGAAGAACTGGCGGGTCCTCACCAAACTCCGTACCGATCCTGCCCGTGCCACCCACCTCCTGAGGGCGCTGCTCGTGTTGACGAACCTCGAAGTCAACCGCTGACAGACGATCTACGCCGCAGACTGCCACCCACGACCAGCCGGAGTATGCCGAGGACCAGTCACACCAGACCTCTGACCTGCTTCTTCAGGTTGGCGGAGGCTCACTGGGCGACATCCGCTCCACGGTGGCGCTCCGCCCCGACCTCACCGAGGAGCAACGAGCTGCAGTGCGCTACGACTTCGACCCGACGTTGGCGTCGCACACCCTGCCCTGGGTCGCGGACCTGCACGGCGACCCCGACGCGATGCGCCGCCTGGCCGCGTCGTCCCATCCGCTCATCCGCCGCAGCGTGGCCCGCGCCCAACATCTCCCACCGGACGTCGTGGAGTGTCTGGCGCGGGAGCAGGACGGGTGGTCCGCCTGTTCCTCGCCGAATCATGCGACGACGCGCCGGCCGACCTGCTGCTGGAGGTCTGGCGCTGGTGGAACGGCAGCCTCAGCCACCCCCACCGCCCCCGCAGCCACCCCAACTTCCCCTGCACGGGCTTGCTGCGCTACGCCGACGACCGCAGCGGGCGGATGCGCCGCCTGGCTCTGGACGATCCGGAGTCCACCCCGGCCGACGTCGCGCGCCTGGCCCGCGACCCTGAGGCCGAGGTGCGTGGCCGCGCGGCCGAGGACCCCCGGCTGTCACCGGCCGACGCAGCGCGCCTGCTGAACGACCCGGCGGCCTACGTCCGCGGGACCGCGATACGCAGTCCGCGGCTGCCGGCCCGCGTCCTGGCCGGGCTGCTGCACAACCGCGACACGGCAGCCACTGCAGTCACCGACCCGGCCATCCCAGTCCCCGTCCTGCACCGCATCCTGGCCGCGGCCACGGCAGCCATGGCATCCGAAGGCTGAACGACACCCCACAAGGCGACCGTAGCGACCTGACACCGAACCCCGGCACCCATTTGCCGATCACCTTGCACCACCCCCGCGAGCGCCAGCCGTACCCCAGCCGTACGAGCGCTACTGGCGTGCGACGTCGTTTGGCGGCCCAACCCCTCCATGATGGGCGAGGAGTCCACCGATCAGCCCCGTCAAGTTGCTGTTGTTGGGAGCCCAGCCCCATCGGTGCGCAGGAGGGAGACAGCCGCGCTTCACGAAAGTGTCGGCAGTCGCGAGACGATCACGGTCGGATCGCTGAGCGCGTAGCAGTGCAACCGCGCTGAAGTACACGCGTGGGTGAGGTTGAGCGTTGCATTGCGGAGCGGCAACGCGGACTGTCGCCCGCATTGTCGGTGTTCTGGAATGTGTCGAGGACCTGCACTTCCGACCAGCTCGCCGGTGATCATTGTCGCTCGTCGAGTGCCCCTGACCTCGGTTCGACAGGGTGGCCCCCGAGGGCAGTCGGTGTAGCCGTGACGGACGAGCTCTCGCCTTGCGAGGCGCTACATAGCAGACGATCCCCGGTTACCGAAACCGGGGATCGTCCCGACTATTGAGGGTGTTCGCACTCGGCTGTGCTTGGCAGCGGAGCCGTGGTGGACGAAGCGGACAGCGCCGTAAACCCCGGACGGGGAGGACAGCGTTGTCTGCTGCCCTGGTGATCGCGGCGCTCGCTGAAATACAGCGGATGCTTTCGCTGATGTGGAGTTTCCACGCCCCCAAGGAGAGTGAGTGATCCTGTCTGATCCGATCAAGAAGCTGCCGCCGAACGCGAAGGGGCAGATCCGGTACCGATTTGTGGTCGACGTCGGGACCCATCCGGCCACGGGGAAGCGCAAGCAGTTGACCCGTACCTTCGGGACGCTCAGGGAGGCGAAGGCCGAGTATGCGCGTATCACGGTGCGGCGTCACGAAGGGGCGCTGGTGCCACGCCACAAGATGACCGTGAACGAGTGGCTCGATCAGTGGCTCGCGAAGAAGGCGGAGGACCTGGAAGAGTCAACGATCTCCGCCTACAGGGTGACCCTGGACCGTGTCCGGGGCAGGCTTGGGCACATTCGGCTTCAAGAGCTCACCGAGGACGATGTCGAGGCGTGGATGCTGTGGGCGCTTCGTGAGGGCCGGGTACGCGCTACGAAGGCCGGGCCTGGGCTGGGGGTCACCTCGGTGGAGATGTCCCTCACGCGGCTGAAGGAGGCACTCAACCGGGCCGTGACACGGCGCCTGGTCGCGGTGAATGTCGCCCAGGAAATTACTATCCCCCGGAAGGTGCGTAAGGCCGAGCGCCAGGCCAAGGCCGAGGTGCCACCTGGGGTGTCGCGGAGGTCCATGCCTTCGTGCTCGCCGTGAAGGGCCACCGGCTGTACGCCCCTTTCCTCCTGTCGTTGATGGGTCTGCGCCCGGCAGAGGTGTGCGGCATGCGTTGGGCCGATCTGGATCTGGACCAAGCCACCCTGGTCGTTGCCAACACCCGCACATTGATGGGGAACAAGATCGTGGTGGAGAAGGACGCGAAGTCGCTCGCCGGCGAGCGGAGCCTTCCGCTGCCTGATCCCGTCATTGAGAAGCCCTGAGGGGCTTCAAGGCCGCTCAGGCGGCGGAGAAGCTGGCGGCGGGGCGGGTATATGAGACCAGCGGGTATGTGCTGGTGGACGAGTTCGGGGCACCGCTCGACGTGCGGCAGTTGCGCGAGCAGGCGTACAAGGTCATGGCCGGTAACGCGCTGCGGCGGGTTCGTTTGTACGACGCCCGCGCGAGTTGCTTCACCTACCTGGCGAACCGTGGGGTTCCTGACCACCTTCTCGCCCGCTGGGCGGGGCACGCTGACGTCAGGATGACGAAGCGCTGGTACGTGAAGCCGGACGTGGAAGACCTCCGCTCGGCGGCGGATGCCTGGAGCGGTCTGACCGGTCTCCCGACCCCTGTCGTGAGAGAAATGTGAGACGTGGGAGCGTGGTCGGGTGAGTGAGACGACTGCGAATACCTTGCAATACCGCGTTGACGGGCCAGAAGACGCTCCAGTTCTGGTTCTGGGCCCCTCCCTCGCGACAACATGGCACAGGTGGGCGAAGGCGTCTTGTGGCGTCCATGTGGTCCAGGTTGGGAGTGTTTGACCGAGTTGGGATCTTGCTGTCCGGGCGCGTCAACGGTGTTGGTGACACGGCTGTGATTGCTGTGACTGACATTGACCCCCGTCGGCTGTATCGACGGGGGTCTTCGTTGTGGGGCCGAGATGACGTGATCCTTAGCGCCAATGATCGATGAGCGGCGGGATCTGGCATGGTTCGACGTTCGCCATCATCTGGCACGCGCTGACGTACGTTGCTCAGTCAGTCGTTTGCTGTCGATCACGCCTCATTCTTCCTGCGGCACGAGAAGTGCTCGGGCAGTCCTTCTGGTCCTGGAAGGCTTGCGGGTTGGCCGCAGCCGAAGCGGCAGAGCGGGATCACTTGGCCCATCGCGTCGCGTGGAACCCTGACGGCCTCGGTTTCCCGGGGGCGGGACTCGAGGATGATCGAGCGGCTGCCGCGTCTTTGCTTCGGTTCAGCCCGTGCTTCGGAGGCGGGCCGGTCCTCGGTGCACCTGTCGCGACGGTCTCTTCGTCGTATGGATGGCTGGAGCTCCTTGGAGTCCAGGGTGGTCCCGTTCGCCTCGATGTATTGCTGCCACTGCTGTGCGGGGAGCCAACCGTGGTGACCGCTCCGTTGGAACGGGATCCGCTCACCGGCCGCCGCTTCCACGATGAAACGAGTGAGGGTCAGGCCACCTTCGCCGGTGAAGGTGCCCGACTGATGGGCGGGCATGAGGACGCGGTGCCAGCCCCCGCAGTACCCGGTATCGGTGGGGTTCTCCGGGTCGTAGGGTTTCTCAGGACACCGGGTGAGCGCGCCGTTTTGGCTGCACTGGCCTTCCTCCAGGACGAAGTTGCCGTCTTGGACCGCGATGGGGTTCTTCTGTACACGGATGACGGAGGCCGGCAGATTGGGTGTGCGGACGTACGGGACGGTGCCGATGCCTGCGTGGTCAGGGTCGGCGAAGTCCCAGACCGACTGAACACCGCTGCGGCGCCGGAACCCCTCCCGTGCACGCATTCCGCGGGCTGTCTGGGCGCTCAGCTGAGGCTCGTAGCCCAGGACGATGCCGTTGGCGCCATTGATGCGTACGTCGAGGCGGGCGTGTCCGTCGGCGGTCTGCGACTCGATATCGGCGTGGAAGCCGTGATCTTCGGAATCCTTCGCAACGCGTTCCTTGCGCGCGAGGTGCTCGTCGGACTCGTGGCTGATGGGCTTGTCTCCGGGTTTGCGGTAGTGGGAGGCGAGCCATACGCCGTCACGCTGGACGAGGTACATGGCGACACGTCGGCCGCGAATGTCCCGGCAGTCGGGGCAGATCAGTCCGCGCTTTTCGACGGGGACGCGTCCTCGCATGCGCAGGAGCACCTTCAGGAGGTCTTCGCCTTGCGGGACACCGAGGTCGGGGCGGTCCAAGTCGAGGTTGCGGCCGGCCGGTTCGTAGTAGACGGGGTTACGGAAGAGCTCTTCGTCGCTGTCGATCTGGAGGTCGTCGTCCATGGGTGCTCCCCACAGCTGCCACGAGTAGGACTCACAACGCTACGGGGAGGTTCTGACAATCGGGGCTCAGCCGGCGTTCACGCGGGGCGCATTGGAATGCGCTGACGTGTCCGCTGCGGCGCGTGGTGGCACGAAGGAATAGAGCGTCCCGCCGTTGAACAGCATGACGTCCGACACTGCTGCTGCACCGTGGACTGGCTCTTGACTTCTCTGACCGACGTGTCCTAACCATCCTGTGTCGACGCGGGGCGAGGCAGTGTGCTCAGACGCTGGACCGGGCGAGCGTGTCTAGAGCATTGCAATGCGGGCGTTTTCTGCACCGTGTCACTTGTGACCGCTCTCCGGGCCGGCGGTGAGGCTGAGGATTGGCTGCCGTGGGAGGTGGATGAACGATTGGTTCGCGAAATTTCCACCCGGCGGTGTACCCCTCTGTGCGTGCGGATGAGGTGGTGCTCGGGGTCGACTCGCATCGTGATGTCCACGTGGCGGCTGTGGTGTCGACGGTGGGGCAGGTCTTGGCAGTTGAACGCTTCCCGACCACAGCGATTGGCTATCGAGACCTCGCCGAGTGGGCCCGGGGTCACGGTGCGGTGCGGCGGGCCGGGGTGGAAAGCTCGGGCAACTACGGAGCGGCGCTGTCTCGATTTCTGCTCTCTGTAGGCATTGCGGTCGTGGAGGCTCCCGGACCTGGCCGTGCAGCTAGTGTCTCGTGATTCCGTCGGCATTACTTGATCTTGTGTGGCTCGTTGCTCCTGGCATGGAGCTTTCCGTGGAACAGGCCGCCGAGTTGCGGGAGTTGGCGAACAGTCGGGACGTGCCCGCCGATGTGGCCACCCGGGCCCGGATCGTGCTGTGGTCCGGTGAGGGGCGCCGGCGCAAGGACATTGCCGAACTGCTCGGGGTGTCATTGCCGACCGTGGATCGCTGGAGGACCCGTTACGCCGAGCGCGGGCTCGCCGGCCTGGAGGGCGACTGTCCGGGCGGGGCGCGCGAGCAGGTGCCGACGCGGGTCCGGGCGCGGGTGATCGCATTGACGCGCATGACGCCGCCGGTCGGCACCGGTCTTTCGCATTGGTCGACGCGGGAGTTGGCGAAGTATCTGAAGCGGACCGAGAACGTCACCGTGTCCTGGCACTACATCGCAAAGGTCTGGCGCGAGGAGAACCTCAAACCGCATCGCAAGGGCACCTTCAAGATTTCGAAGGATCCCGCGTTCGCGGACAAGGTCGCTGATGTCGTCGGCCTCTACCTGGCTCCGCCCGGTGGCGCGGTGGTGCTCTCGGTGGATGAGAAGACGCAGATCCAGGCGCTGGACCGGACCCAGCCGGTGCTGCCGGTGACCTTCGCAGCCACCGAGAAGCGCACCCACGACTATGTCCGGCACGGCACCACGAACCTGTTCGCCGCACTCAACGTCGCCACGGGCGAAGTGACCGGCGAGTGCAGGCCGAGCCGGAACGCCGTGAACTTCCTGGCCTTCCTCAAGAAGGTGGTGAAACCGCATGCGGACAAGGAGATTCATGTCGTCCTGGACAACCTCTCCACGCACACCACGCCGGAGGTGAAGGCATGGCTGACCAACAATCAGCACGTCCACTTCCACTTCACCCCCGTCGGCTCTTCCTGGATCAACCAGATCGAGACCTGGTTCGGAATCCTGACCCGCCAGTCGATCCGCCGCGGCACATTCTCCAGCGTGAACGTCCTGATCAAGCAGATCCGCGACTACATCGACTCCTGGAACTCCGAGGCCAAACCCTTCACTTGGACCGCAACCACCGACGAGATCCTCACGAAGGTCCGACTCGTCCAGACCAGCATCAAGAAGCTCGTCGCAAACAACTCCAAGTGACACAAACGGGATCACGAGACACTAGGCGCCGACGGAGCAAGTCGGACGAGGGCGATGCAGTGACTGCTGCCCGCTCTGTACTCAGTGGCCGTGCGCAGTCCCCGGTGAAGTCTGGGAGCGGCCGGGTCGAGATTGCCCGCTTGTACCTGATGGCGAAGGATTCCGCGGTGAGTGCCAAACGGCAGGCCGTGAACCAGCTCAAGGCCCTCTTGGTCACGGCCGACCCAGCCCTCCGGGACGAGTTGAGGAGCCTTTCGCGCCGCGGGCTGATCCTCGCTTGCCTGCAGTTGCCCGAAGGCGGTGAAGAAACGGATCCGGTGGTGCGGGCGACGAGGTTCACGGTGCGGGTGCTGGCCGAGCGCATCGAGCAGCTCGGTGTACAAGCGCGAGTGTTGGAGCAGCGCCTGGCGAACTTGATCGGGGCGCACTACCCCCGCCTCCTGGACTCTGTTGGAGTCGGCCCTCACAGTGCGGCGGTGTTGTTGACGGCCCTGGGTGACAACAGCGAGCGCATGCGAGGCGAGGCTTCGTTCGCGGCGTTGTGCGGGGCAAGCCCTGTCGAATATTCGTCGGGCAGCCGGCAGCACCGTCGGCTAAACCGCGGCGGAAACCGGCAGGCGAATGCTGCCCTGCACCGCATTGTGCTCACTCGGCTGCGCTGGGATTCGCGTACCCAGGCGTACTACGAGCGACGTGTGGCGGAGGGCAAGACCCGGCGCGAGATCATCCGCTGCTTGAAGCGGTACGTCGCCCGTGAGATCTATCGATTGATCACCATCAGCCGATAGGGGACATTGAGCGGGCTCAACTGCCGACGCCTTACCCTCATGAAGGTGGCATCCAACGTGTAGGCGCTGTCCGGCAGTCCCGGCCGCTCAGCGGCCGAGACTGCGATGCGTGTTCATTGACGCGTGATGGAAGGGTCGGTGGCGTGGCACCGCTGCCTGCGTCTTGCCTGTGAAGCGAACGGCCGCGGTGATCGGTCTGCGGAGGCGCTAGACGAGGTACTCGGTCATGAGGTCGGCGCAGTGAATGAGCCACGGCCAGACCGTGTCGTTGGCGGCATGCAGGACGGAGCGCCTCAGGACCTGTACGTACATGGCGAGTTCGGCCGGGTCGTCTCCGTCTTGAAGGAATGCCGTGACGATCTCCAGGGGGCGAGGGTTGTGTACGGACCAGGTGGCGTTCTGGGGCTGTGAGGGGTCGAGTTTGGTGATCTTGAGCGGGGTCTGGTTCTGGTCCGGGCGCGGGTTGAGCCCGTAGAAGACGGTGTCGCTGAGCTGGACGAGTCCGCTGAAGCGTCCGTTGCCGGGGGTGCGTTGCTGGGTCTCTTCGTCGAAGGGGACACCGAACAGGTGGGCGACGGCGTTTCGGTCGGCTGCCTCGCGCAGCCGGATGATGCGCAGGCCGGGCAGGTCTTTGGGCTTGCGCGGGGCGGGGGCGGTTTCGAGATGGCCCAGGCGGGTGCGGGGTGCATGGACCGCTGCGGGGGTGAGGTAGGTGTCCTGGAGCCAGGGCCAGATGTCGCGCTGGCGCAGGGCGGCGGACCGGGCGAGGAAGATCCGGTCGGTGGTGGTATCCGGGGCGAGCGCCTGGCGGAGGAAGTCGACGAGCGCGGGGCGATCACGGTAGGCGTTGATGCGGCCACGTTGGGCAGTGAGGGCCTCGGGCAGCTGGGTGAAGGGGATTTCGGGTTCGTAGCTGCTGGCGCGGGTGGGCATGAGCTGTGCGGTGGGCGGGATCCCGGGGGCGGGCGCGCAGGATCATGGGGACGCACTGGTTGCCCGGTGCGGGCGGCATCCAGAAGGTGACCAATTCGAACGGCCCAGTGATGCCGGGTGGTTGAGGCAGGTCGGGGAGGTAGCCGAGCTGGCGCAGCGCGTCGAGAGCTGAGGACGCGGCGCGTTCGATGTCGCTCGCGCGCAGGTCGGTTCCTGGGCAGGGCGTCACGCGACAACGCCGAAGCCCTGAGGGTGTAGGGAGGTGCTGGACCTCGGCATGGAAGAAGGCCCCCGCTTCAAGGCGGGGGCCTTCGGCCTCTCCCGGCCGAGGGTTGTCTGCCCCGGGGTTGGCTCCGCTCGGCTATGCGAGCCCCCCCCACGGTATAAGCACCTGTGGAATGAGTACGCATCGGTAGAATCTGTCTGGGATCTAATGCTTCCCTAGCGGCGGCGATTTTAGCTGCGCATGGGAATATCGTCGCTGTAATCATTTTGCAGCATCTGCACCCACTCGCTCTCTTCGAGGCACTGAAGAATCTCGAAAGCGTAAGAAGCGCAGGCTCGGGAACGGCCGGAAGAGGCCTCTTCGATGAAGATCCAGACGCCACGGGAAATAATGCTCTGGCATTCCTGAAGATACTCCGGAGAATCGCTATCCGAAAGACCCAGGATGGAGTCCAGCAGGATCTCGCGCCGTAGTGTGTCGTGTTCGCCAGCTAGAGCGGCCATCATGATCTTGGCTACCGCGGGCGCGGATGGCATGAAGAATGCACTAATGAGTACGTGTCCCTCCATCCAGTTCTTCCGCAGGAGGCTATCTGGATCCTGTCCCAGCATGTTGAGAAATTCTTCCACAGCGTGGTCTGCCCAGCG
The DNA here is from genome assembly GCF_036231355.1 of Streptomyces sp. NBC_01431. Classification (NCBI taxonomy): domain Bacteria; kingdom Bacillati; phylum Actinomycetota; class Actinomycetes; order Kitasatosporales; family Streptomycetaceae; genus Streptomyces; species Streptomyces sp. NBC_01431. Next base: position 1,773,939 of record NZ_CP109496.1, on the reverse strand, counting down.
ACCACACTCGCACCGGATCTGCGAGATTCCGCTCGCGGAAATCACCGATCGAATCAATCGGTCGTTAGGCATATTCGACTCCTGTGAATAGTGGCTGATGCGGGGCTGCTCGCAATATGTGCCAGCAGCCCCGCGTACGTGGGGATCTTCATTTAGTCGGCCATCTGTCCGCCCTCTTGCATCTTGGTGCCTTCTTCGAAGAACGAGCGGAAGGGGGCGTAGTCTTCTTGACACCTGACGCACACCGGATTATGCCCCAGTTTCAATTGATCGGAAGATCCCTTGACCTGGTAGGCCTTGGTGAACTCTATTCTAGAGGCGTCTCCCCCCAGAGCGAAACAGACGTTTCCCTCTGCGCAATAGCCGCCGAATGGGCGGCGGCGCCTTCCCAGGCCAGCAAGTCGCAGCCAGCGGCGGCTGGGGGCAGGACGGCAAGAATGACCTAATCTCGCTCGAGCACAGCGATGTCGCTCAGCGAAACGTTCTGCGGGTCTATCCCAACAGCGGCCGAGGTCTCATCAATCGGGACGGGTACAGCTCCTTCGACCTCAAGGTCACGTGCCCGACGCCCACAACATCGGGCCTCTGCAAGGGAGTCACCGATGACCACTGGTCGGATGCCGACCAGATCCTCACCGGCGACTTCAACAGTGACAGCAAGCCCGATGTCCTCGTCAAGGAAGGCAATCAGCTTTGGCTTTACTTCGGCGACCGATCAGACCTGCTGACGCACGGCCGCAGCCACCCTGTGCTGGTGGGTGGCACCGACTGGGACCAGTTCACCCTCGTCAGCCCCGGCGACCTCAACAAGGACGGCCTGCCCGATCTACTCATGCGCAAGGACGACACCGGCGACCTCTATCGCGCCTACGGCGAAGACGATCCCAATGGCGTTCTCAACGCGGCCACCTGGGGTATCGCCTCACACCGCACCAAACTTACTGGGCTCACCCTCAAGAAGAGCGACTACCCCGTCATCGGATCCTCCGGCGACTTCGACGGAGACGGGAACGCGAAGGGAAGCAATCCCGGTGACGGCATCGCCGACCTGTGGGGCCGGAAGGCGGACAACACCGTAACCGGATGGCCCGGCCAGGCCACCGGCAATGACTTCACCGGTTCAGTCAGCCGTTCACCATCGACGGCTCTGTAGGCGGCCGGCGCATCACTCCCGGCACCCGCCTCACCTCAGGACAGTCGATCACCTCCAATTCGGCCAAGCTGACCATGCAGGCCGACGGAAACCTCACCATCACCTCCAACGCCAACAAGGTGATCTGGTCCACCAACACCAGCGGAAACGCAGGAGCCACCGCCCTCATCCAGAGCGACGGCAACATCACCGTCAACAAGCCGGGTGATGACTCAACGTCCCTGTGGAGCACCAACCAAGCGACTAGTAGTGCTTGGTCAGGTTGGTGCGGGGTCGGGGATGTTGCGGTGACAGGTGGGGCAGGCGCCGGTCCAGGCTGCGAGGAGTAACTGCAGTTCGCGGACGACTCGGTAGAGGCTCAGGCCGACGCCGTCTCTTTTGGGGACCGGGTCAGTCGCTGGAGGGTGCAGAAGGCGTGGGCGACGGAGACGAGGGTGACGTGGTGGTGCCAGCCGGGCCAGGTGCGGCCCTCGAAGTGGGCCAGGCCCAGGGCCTGTTTCATCTCGCGGTAGTCGTTCTCGATGCGCCAGCGGAGCTTCGCGGTGCGGACGAGGGTGGCCAGTGGGGTGGTCTCGGGCAGGTTGGACAGCCAGAACTGCACTGGTTCGTCCTGGTCGGCCGGCCATTCGGCCAGCAGCCAGCGCACCGGCAAACTCGCCCCCGGCCGTGGCTTTGCGGATCTCACGTCCGGCGGGCCGGATCCGCAGGGCCACGAAGCGGGAGTACATACGTTTGTGCCCGCTGCGGCCGGTCCCGGGCCGCGAGCCCTCGCGCCACTGCACCGGCCGCGCAGCCCGTTTCCCCGCCGCAAGGACCAGACTCTTCACCGTCTTCGCCGCTTCTGGGTAGGCCGGCCCCGCTCGTCGGCCCCGGCCGGAACAGGCCGGGATGCACAGCTGTGCGTCCCCAGGCTGCGCGGTGGTCGTGGTCGAGATGCCCACCACGTAGTCGAGCCCGCGGCCCTCCAGGCCGAGGCGGAAGGCGGCGGTATCCCCATAGCCGCCGTCCGCGATGACCAGGGGGACATCAAGACCCCAGGACCGCGTCTCGTCGACCATGTCGAGGGCCAGCTGCCACTTTTCGACATGCCCCACTCCGGCCGGGATACCGCACCTGCCACGCCGGGCCACCTTGGCCGCATTGGCCTTCGGCGACGCCGGATCCCAGCTCTCGGGCAGGAACAGACGCCAGTTCACCGCCGCCGACGCGTTGTCGGACGCCAGGTGCAGCGACACTCCCGCCTGGCAGTTGGTGACCTTGCCCGCCGTCCCCGTGTACTGCCGAGACACACACGCGGACGCGTCCCCGTCCTTGAGGAACCCGGTGTCGTCGATGACCAGCACCGTCGGTCTGACGACCGGCTGCATCCGCCACGCGAGCCGGGCCCGCACGTGCGCCGCGTCCCACGGGCTGGACGTGATGAAGTGGGCCAGCGCCTGCCGGTTGCCGTCCTCGCCCAGGCGGGCGGCCATCGGTTCCACCGACTTGCGCCCGCCCTCCAGCAGCAGCCCTCGCAGGTAGACGGCACCCCACCGGCGCTGATCCACCCGCCCGAACGGTTCGAACATCTCCGCCGCGAAGTCCTCCAGATCACACCGGACCGCGGCCAACTCCCCACCCAGCACACACGATCAACGACACGACCGATCAAGAAGACACGCCACCGCCGAACGAACTTGACCAAGCACTAAAGCCGGAACACCTGTCCGATGGCTACGCCATGCTCCAGGACCGTGGCAACCTCGTCATCTACAACGCCAAGGGCCAGGCGCTGTGGTCCAGCGGTACCGCCATCCGGCACGATTACAACGGCGACGGGCGCAGTGACGTCGCCGACTGGTACAACTACGCCGACGGCCACGATGCCCTCCACGCCCTGCTCACCAACTCGGACGGCACGTTCAAGGCCCCGTTCGAGGGTGCCGTCTTCCCCAACGGGTACTTCGACGCCACCAAGGCGCGGTTCGCGACCGGCGACTACAACGGCGACGGCCGCGGCGACGTGGCGTTCCTGTACGACTACGGCGGCGGCAAGGTGAAGCTGTTCACCGCGCTCAGCAAGCCCGACGGCACCTACCAGACCCCGCTCATCGAGTCGTGGTCGAGCCCGAGTGGCTGGTGGGCCAACGACCTCAAGCTGGAGTCGGGTGACTTCAACGGAGACGGGCGAGATGACCTGGCCGCCTGGTACTCCTATGCCGACGGCAGCGACCGGCTGTTCACCTTCACCGCCGACGTGCGTGGCGGCTTCAATCCGCCCTTCGACTCGTACTACATGAACGCTGGCAACTGGGACATCAACAAGAGCAAGCTGGTCACCGGTGACTTCAACGGTGACGGGCGTGACGACATCGCTGCCCTGTACGGGTATCCGGATGGCTCGGTGAAGATGCACACCTTCGCCGCCACGCCCACCGGCGCCTTCCAGGCCAGCATCCAGTCCTGGGGCGACACCGCCACCGGCTGGGGCGACTGGAACCGCACCACCATCCAGGCCGGCGACTTCAACGGCGACGGCATAGGTGAAGCTGTTCACCGCGCTCAGCAAGCCCGACGGCACCTACCAGACCCCGCTCATCGAGTCGTGGTCGAGCCCGAGTGGCTGGTGGGCCAACGACCTCAAGCTGGAGTCGGGTGACTTCAACGGAGACGGGCGAGATGACCTGGCCGCCTGGTACTCCTATGCCGACGGCAGCGACCGGCTGTTCACCTTCACCGCCGACGTGCGTGGCGGCTTCAATCCGCCCTTCGACTCGTACTACATGAACGCTGGCAACTGGGACATCAACAAGAGCAAGCTGGTCACCGGTGACTTCAACGGTGACGGGCGTGACGACATCGCTGCCCTGTACGGGTATCCGGATGGCTCGGTGAAGATGCACACCTTCGCCGCCACGCCCACCGGCGCCTTCCAGGCCAGCATCCAGTCCTGGGGCGACACCGCCACCGGCTGGGGCGACTGGAACCGCACCACCATCCAGGCCGGCGACTTCAACGGCGACGGCATCGACGACGTGGTCGCCTGGTACGACTACGCCGACGGCCACGACGGCCTCCACACCATGATCGCCAGCGGCAGCCACACCGGCGAATTCGCCAAACCCATACCCGCGCTGAACATGCCCGCCGGATGGTGGGACGTGAACCGGAGCAAGCTCGTCACCGGAGACTTCGACGGCGACGGCCGCGACGACCTCGCCTCCCTCTACGGCTATCCCGACGGCAGCGTCCGCATGTTCACCTTCACAGCCAAGACCGACAACAGCGGCACCTTCAACGCCGGCGTCGGCAGCTGGACCACCCCCACCGGCTGGAACCTCAACGAAGCCAACGTCATCCGCCCCTACAACTAACCAGCCCAGCTAAAGCCGATGGCCTCGTGCGGAGCACCTGCTCCGCACGAGGCCATCGGCGTAAGAGGATCAAGTCCTGCGAAAGACCGCCGCACCCGTCGAAGCGAGGCCGAGCCCGGGCCTTGCGACGGTGCATCAAATTCAGACCTGCGCGAGCCCCTGCTTCAGCCTCCGGCTGAGGGGACGCTCGACGAACCGGTGCACCAGCCACGCCAGCAGAACCAGGCCTGTGGTGACCAGAGCGAGGAGTGGGTAGGTCGGGACGCCGGGCGAGAAGGTATGGAAGAGTTCCCAGCCGATCATCTGGTGCATGAGGTAGAGCGGGTAGGTGACAGCGCCCGCATAGGTCAGCCAGCGCCACCGAACCCACGACAACCGTCCCGTCGCGACGAGGGCGAGCAGCGCGAAGGACGCCGCGAGGATGAGGACGACGGGCCAGGCGGGTACGAGGCGGCCGACGTAGGCCTCGGTGCTGCGCCACATCTTCAGGGTGGCGGGCAGGCCCGCTCCGAAGCAGAGCAGCACGATGCCAGTGAGCATCAGGTTCGGGCGGAAGTGGTACATCAGGTAGAAGGCGATGCCCGCGATGAAGTACCAGCTGTACTCGGGCATCACCAACAGCCGCAGCGGCCCCGGCCCGGCCTTGGCGAACAGCATGCTGGCGGTCGCCCACAGGCAGCAGAAGGCCAGCACCCTGCGGTAGGTCAGCCCCCACCAGGCGACCACCGCGAACAGCAGGTAGAAGCGGAGTTCGGCGAAGAGCGACCAGTACGCCCCGTCCGCCGACGGCACCCCGAGCGGCTCCTGCAGCATGGTCAGGTTGGTGAGGACATCGGTCCACGGCAGGTGTCGGTTCCCCTTCGGGAACACCGCCAGAGTCACCGTGGTGGCAAGCACCCCGAACCAGTACGCCGGATACAGGCGCACCACGCGTGAGACGAAGAAGTCCCGCAGCGGCTTACCCCAGCAGCTCATACAGATCACAAAGCCGCTGATCAGGAAGAACAGATGCACCCCGAGCCAGCCGTAAGCCGTGACCGGGAACACCGCAGGGAAGACCGCCTCGGGCTTCTTGGGCCAGCTGCCGACCCGCGCCGTGTAGTGGTACGCCAACACCGACAACGCCGCCATCAGCCGCAGTCCGTCCAAGGCGAACACCCGCCCCGAACGAGCCGGCCCAGACGCGCTTGGGGGCCGCCTTCGGTGTCCCGCCTGCGCCCGCCGCGCGGCTATCGCTGGGACATCATGGTCGAGCACGCTGAAACCTCCGCCTGAGACATGTACCGGGGCTTCACGAGCGCCCACCAGCCAGGAGGAGCTACGGCCTACCTGAACGCCCCAGAGCATAAGAGCCTCCACACACTTCCCACACATCGCCCCCATGCCTCCGAGAGCGCGGGGGGTGGGGAGTGTCAATTAAACGGCCCTGTCTCACTTCCGGTGGTGACGGAGAGCGCTGTCATCCGAGGAGGATGCGATGCCGGAGGAGCGTGAAGCCGGCTCGCCCGTGCATCTGGCGCGCGATCCGTTTGGTCTTGGTGTTGACGCCCTCGGTGGGGCCGTTGCTGTACGGAAGCGTGAGTCCGGCGATCACGGCGTCGATGTCCCGGTCCAGGCCCCGGGTAAAGGCATGCAGCTGGGGCAGGTCGGCCGCTCGGACCTGGGCGATCCAGCTCACAAGCGCGTCGGCGTTGCCGGCGTGCGGCGTAAGGAGTGAGTCGAAGTCCCGGACATTGGTGGCCAGTTGAGTTATCTCGGGGCAGGCGGCGGTGACCTTGGCCAGGAGCTGAGACGGAACGACCGTCAACAGCGAGGACGGCCGCGGCCGCGCCCAGACCTGCCGTGAAGAGCAAGGTGAGCCCCCAGTCGGGCAATCCGTCCAGGTCGTCCTCACTGCGCAAGCGGTAGGTGAGCGTGATCACGGCGAGGGTCGCTGGCCCGGCCGTGAGCCCGGCGGCAGGGGCTGGTCATTTCCGGCCAGGCGGACAAACAGCCAGCCGAAGGCGGCGCTTGACAGAGCGACCCCGACCACGACGACGACTCTCTCTTGAGCGTTCATCCTGTTGTCCCGGATGACCAGGGCTGTCCAGATCACCAGGACCACCAGCGCCAACCCTCCCGCGAGCCACGCCGGTCCTGGTCGGCCGTCGACAGCGAAGACGACTGCGAGCCAGACGAGGCCGACCTCCGAGAAATCCGCAAGTACTCCGAAGATCACGCCCTTCCGGAGGCCCGAAGGTCGTTGGGCCGAGGCGCCAACCCGCCCTGATACACCGCATAACCGCTGGCCGCGACCCCTGTGGCGGCGGCCATCAGTCCCGAGGGCAAGGAGAGCAGCACTGCCCTCCTGCAGACTCCGCCCAAGAAGCTGAACCGCTACCAGGCCAAGGCCCGCGGCGACGAGGAGCGCGAGAGTGAGAGGCGCAGGCCGCAACTTCGATTCCGAGGTCATCCCAACCCCCGTCAGGGGTCGCCCATCTCCCATCCCATGGGCCAGGCGAACAGACCAACCATGGCTCCAGCGGCACGCGGGCCGTCGGCGAGGACGTGGCGGGTGATCGACAGACGCCAACCGGTGCTTCGACCCACACTTACAACTCTGCGCCCCTACGCCCACACGAGCAACGCGGAGGGATCCCTCGACCCGCGTCTCACGCGCGGCTAATGTACGGGTCCCTCGCCCCGGTTCGAGTGCCGGAAGGCTATTGTCACCCTTCACCAGATCCGGTGACAGGTTGAGTGAGTCGGCCGCCGCCGCTCACTTCCGCTCACCCCGATGGGCCGTATCGGGCGGGATCTCCGTGAGGCCGGTGTTGTGGCGGTGGGCGTTGACGTGGGCGATGAAGAAGTCGAGGCGCTCCTCCGCGCGGATTCCCCGTCGGCCCGCGGGCTGCCGGCCGGTGTGGCGTGGGGGAAGGCAGGCGATGGCGAACAGGTGGGTGGGGTGCCAGGAGAGCGCCTCCAGCACGGCGATCGCCTGGGCGACAGGCTCGGTGATCCACCACAGCCTCTCGGCGGGCGCCGCCTCGCCCTTGTGCTTCAGGGACCGGACCGCTGGTGTGCCGAAGTGTTCGGCGAGCGCACCGCGCTGGAGCTCTTGGACTACTGGCGGGAGAGGGTTATTCCGACCGTGCACTATTCTCCCCTGCGGCTTCCTTGCTCCTCGGGGGAACATGGATCCAGAAGGTGTCAGGCAGCCGCCAAGGCGAGCTGGGCCTGGCGGGTGAGTTCAGTACCGGCCGTCACTATCTGATCCATGGTCACGCCGGACATCGGCACGTAGCGATAGACAAAGCTCGGGTCGAACCTCAGCCACCCACCGTCAGCCGGCCGGACGGGCTCCGAGGTCGGTAGAGCGTCGAAGCGGAAGAAACGGAGGTACTCGTGTGCTGCATCCTGACGGGCTAGGCGGGCCGCGGCGTTTCGTCCAAACCCCGGGTGCTCTTGGGGCACAATGGCGGCCAGCCTGAACTGTTCGCCCTGGAGTTGCCATCCCAGCCGCAGCCCCGGGCCCGGCGTGAACCACTCCACGAGTCCCGTGCCGTTCGTCAGTTTGGCTTCGGCCGCGACGCCACGCGCGCGTAGCAGGGCGGCCACTGCCTGACACCGCATCTTCTGAACGGGAGCGTCGAGCCGAGCCGTAGTCAGCAACGAGCGCTGCTCCTTGGGAAGCATCAGCGGTTCTTCCGGGCTGGGGCAGCCGACAGTGGACACGAGTGCCCCTAGATCGCCGAGCAGACCCAGCCAGCGTTCCAACGTGGCTCCGGCGTAGGGGTCGCGGCGGGTAACGGCAGGCTGTGCACTCCTCAGCACGGCTGCAAGATCGAGGTAGCTGCGCCACGTCCACATGTGGCCGGTGGGAGTGGTGTACGTGTGTGTCGGCCAAGTCGGAGCGGTCAGGCTCAGCAGAACCAAAGCGGATGCGTCGCCCATGTCGTTGGTCAACTTGGTGGCGTAGCGATCCAGCTGGCTCTCATCGGGCAGAGCGAATGCCTTGTTCTCGATGACCAGCATGCAATCGTCGGAGCGCAGGACGAGGTCTGTGTTCTTCCATTCGCGCACGACCGTGACTGGGCTCCGCGCTGCAGTATCAGTCCATGTCTGCAGCAGCGCGTCGGCCGCTTCCGGATGGTGTTGAACGAACCAAGCCAGCAGGTTGCTGTCGAACAGCTCCTTGCCGCCCAGCGACATCGCGAACATGGGGTTGGTCTCGATCGAGGCCACCAGGTGGATCAGCGGGGACTGCGTCTGTGTCAAGGGAATCGGCTCCTGGAAGCGTTGCTGACGAGGGGACTACCACTTCACGGCTCGCGCATGCCTGGCGGCAGGGGGTTATTCCGACCATGCGCTGTCTCCCTTCTTGTGCCGTTCGTGAGCCTTGTCCGCGGCTCGGGCTGCGAGTTACTCGGCCCAGTCGCGTCGGGCGTAGGCGACGACCCAGCGGAGTGCGGTGTGGCGGTGCGTCTCGGTCACGTCGGCGAGGATCGGGCTGGGGAGATCGGCAGCGACGTGGTTCCGCTTCCACGTCGCGGGGCCGGCGACGGCTGCAACGCCGTGCGGTAGCGGCGGAAGCCGACCAGATCCTCCTCCGTCGCCAAGAGCAGATCGGTCGGCGGATCAAGCACCCGCCCCAGAAAGTCCTCGAGCGCCATGAGGTCGTACGCGTAGTCGCGCAGGCTCACCGCCCCGACGTACTTCGACAGATCGAAGAAGTACGACGTCAGCGGCTCTCTGGGGCGCATGTCTGGCCCGAGGAAGAACGGAGTCCCCTCCGGCAGCGCACCGGGCCGCGTCACCAGGTCGACCACATCCGGGTCGATGCCGGGCACGGCTGGCAGGTGGCGGCGAACCTTGTCCGCCGCCGTGAAGAATTAGTCCATGAGCGTCCCCCGACTCACATCGAGGGCGCGGAGCCTACCAGGCTGAACACGCCAACTCCCCGCCGTTCGGACAGAATGAGACACATCCTGAAGCTGGACCTAACCGGTCAGTTCGGCGTCGACGATGTCTGGGGGTGCGGCTGGTAGCGCGGGGTGATGTCCTCGCCCAGTGTCAGCAGCTGCGCGAACACGGCCTCGCCTGCTCCTTGTTCGGCCAGGTGGAAGTGGATTCTGAGCACGCAGCGCGTACGGCGGGTTGCTGCCATGGTTCACTCCGCGCGTCGAAGCGGATGGTCGGCTCGCCGCCGAACCACTGGATGGACACCTCATCCTGCCCGGCGTTCTGCTCGAACAGGAACTCCAGCCCCGCGGCCAGTTCCACCTTCGTCATGTCGGCTTGCCGGAGTTCGTATCGACGAAGCAGTACGTGCAGGCCATGTTGCAGCGGTCGGTGAGGACCACGCGCAGACCGCTGATACGGAGAGGGGCAGCATCGAGGCCGAGGAATCGGAGACGGTCACGGAGTGCTTCGCGCCGGTCGACCACGGGGCCGGCGGGAGCTACCACGGCCAGCCCGCTCGTGACCAGGCCTGGAACGGGAGTGTCCAATAGACGGCGGATCCGATGATCAAGGAGACGCCTGATATGAGCGAGAGCATCACCGAGCACGAGGCCGTGGAGGAGTCGGTCGTTGAGTCGGCCGCGGAGGCCGTGTCGGACGAGCAGTTGATCTCGATGCTGGTCGACCGCGCCCGGACGGACGGGCTGCAGTTGACCGGTGAGGGAGGGCTGTTGCAGCAGCTGACCAAGCGGGTGCTCGAGTCCGCCCTGGAGGGCGAGATCACCGATCACGTCGGCTATGACAAGTACGACGCAGCAGGCCGGAACAGCGGCAACTCCCGTAACGACACCCGTTCGAAGACGGTGTTGACCGACGTCGGGCCTGTCGAGGTGAAGGTGCCCCGTGACACTGCCTGAACCTCAACAACCAAGATCAGCCGTTGACTGGACAGACCCCCTGCCGGTTGCCGTCCTCGCCCAGGCGGGCGGCCATCGGTTCCACCGACTTGCGCCCGCCCTCCAGCAGCAGCCCTCGCAGATAGACGGCACCCCACCGGCGCTGATCCACCCGCCCGAACGGTTCGAACATCTCCGCCGCGAAGTCCTCCAGATCACACCGGACCGCGGCCAACTCCCCACCCAGCACACACGATCAACGACACGACCGATCAAGAAGACACGCCACCGCCGAACGAACTTGACCAAGCACTATAGGCATGTGTGCCTTTCACGATGGAGAGTGATCGCGCTTCGACCACCCGGCCACGGAGAACGTCGCGGGCCGTCCTCTCGCTTCTGAGCACACTGCATCCGACCTGCATGAAACGTTGTCGGGACGACAGGATTTGAACGTGCGACCCCCTTGACCCCAGGAGTGAGGACCATGGGAACTACCTGCATACATCGGGCAGAAACAGGGTGCAGAAGGTGCGTCCCCGCGCGTGCTGTTCAGGGTCGCGAGCACCGTGTGGTCCCCAAATAGTCCCCAGGGCAGTGGCGAAAGCATGGGTATCTGCCTGCCGTAGACCAATTGGTTCTGGACTGGACGGATCGAGCCACGTTCGATCCGTGTCTCGGTCCCGGCAGGTCGCGCACCCGTCGTTCGTGCTCGCTGGCGTCACTCACGACCAGCGTCGTCCTCGGCAGCAGCGTGGACTTCGCGACGACTGCCGTGCGCCCCCGGCTGTACGGCGGTAGGGCGATGAGGCCCACATCACCTCCGGCGGGGCCCGTCCACATGATCACTGCTTGCTGCCGAATGTGAAGGAAGCGCCGGCGCGTGGTGCACAGGGTCTTCCGGAGAGGCCAGAGACCACAGCCGGCCATCCATCTCCGCGAGAGGCTTGCCGATCCCAGGCAGAGCCGGTACGACCCGCGCGCTGACGAACTCTCCTTCCCGGGGGGCGGGAAGGCCGAGCTGACGGGCGATGTGTCGGTGTGCATCGTAGTCGCCCATGATGATGATTCCCTCCTCCCGAAGTGCTGAGCGGGATCCGCCGTTCCCGCGGATGCGCTTCATATAGTCCTTCTGCTGAACCACGGTGCGGACCGCGTTGCGTCCGATTCGGCGCCCCTGGGCGCGCCGGAACAGTTCGTTGAGTCGCCCCTGACCGGACCTATTCCCGAAAACTGCCTCGAGGTCGGTGCTGGCCATGTGCAGCAGGATGTTCTCCGAGAGCTCGGCGTCCCGCCAGAGCCAGAGAATCTTGTCGCGGTGCCCGGATTTGAGCGTGGCTCTCAGGTCCCGGTTGCGCCCAGTGTTGAGCCACTCCTCTTTGACGCGGAGCAGGCCGACACTCCACCGGCTCAGATGGTCGTCAGCCCAGACTAGAAGGCAGATGTGACCCAGCGTCCCGTGAGGGAGCGTCCAGCCGCCGAATGTGAGGCTGAAACGGCAGTCAACATCGACGCCGGCGATGCTGAAGTCCATCGCATGACCGTCCGCGAAGACAAACTCACGCTGGATCGCAATGTTTACCAGGCTTCCGAGGTGCGCCTGCTCTGCCCTGGTCAGGTGCTTCAAGTCGTATCGACCCGTCACCTCACCGTTCAGCACCTCGTCGATGGCATCCCGCAGGACCCGCCCCATACGTGTACCGGCCAGGTCCACATCCCGCACTGCACGGTAGGCCGCGATGAGCTCCTCATCGTCTGCACCCGCACTCGTGAGCCTTTCCAGCACCTCGGCCGCGTTGGCCGGCCGATCCTCGGGGTTGATCGCTAGAAGGTCCCTGACTAGCGCTTCGAGCTCGGGAGGGAAGCCAGAGGGCAGTTCCGGTTGGGGATGCGAGCGCCGGTGGACCTCTGCTTCGCGTCTGGTGAGCACGGCCACAGCGGGCGCGGCGCCGGTGGCCATGGCGTGTAGCAGACAGCCCAGTGAGTACAGGTCGCTTCGGTGGTCGACGGCGACGTTCTCGATGAACTCCTCGTACGACCGGTAGGGAGGCAGGAGCCGGAAGGGACTGGGGGTGGGCCGTATGTGCCTACCCAGGTCGATGCGCGGCAGGCGGCGGACACACAGACCGGGATCGGTCACAAGTACCCGCCCGTCACGGCGCAACATTACGGCTGAGGGGCTGAGGTCCAGGTGAAGCAGCTCGTTACGATGGAGCTCGGCGAGCATCCCCGCGATCTGCCCGCCAATTTCTCTAATCTTTTCTAAGGGCAGAGCGCCAGGTGCAAAGTTCAGCAGTTGCCCCAAGTCCTCGCCGTCAACAGCATCCGTCACAAAGTACGGACGACCATCGTGCAACCCGTAGCCGCTGACCTGCACCATTCCCTGAATGTCGAGCGCGGCCAGCCGCTCCGCAGCGGCGAGGAAATCCTCTTCTCCGGACCCCGTGCCCGGCCTAGGTGCGTCGAAGAGCTTGAGAGCGACCGCCCGGCCCTGTAGCTCATCCGTCGCCCGCCAAGTGGTTGACGTCGTTCCGACGTGCCGCCGCCGGGTCAGCCGGTAGCGTCCCTCGACCAACATTCCCACCTCGTCGGCGGGGATGCCCGGATCACGGCTTAGCTTCCGTCCGGGCTCCTCGGAAACCACGGCCAAGGGCTCCCCGTGCGGTCGGCTTACCCCCGCGGTGTTCTCGCCCGGCACCGCGACGGGGAACTCCCCTGCCGACGCTCGGTCGGCCGTCGGACCTCCGGAGCCAAGGGCGAACGCCTCGGCCAGATCGGCGGCGGAGGGTCTGCGGGTGGGGTCGTATTCTAGACAACGCCAAAGAGACCGCAGGAGCGCCGGGCTGATCCCGGAGTTGGTCAAGGGGCCATGTTCCGAGTTGTCGGCCTTCGGGTCGCTCCACCGTCCCGAGAGAAGGGCCAGCAGCAGCGCCCCGACGGCGTACACATCGCTCTGCGGCGTGAGCGACCGCCCGCCGTCGTCCGCCTCCAGGTAGGTGTCGCTGAGGGGCAGCACGTCGCGGTGAGCGCTGTCGACTCCGTCGACCGTCGCCGTCGCCCAGCCGACCAGCCGGACGTCGCGGTCGGTCACGAGAACGGCCAGGGGCGAGAGCGAGCCGTGCACGAGCCCCCGGGAGTGGGCGAGGGCAACGCCTTGCGTCAGGCCCAGCCCGATCCGCAAGAAAAGCTCCTCCGGGACCGTTCCCCCGTGTTCGTCGAGGACGGTGCGCAAGTTTGGTGCGGGCGGTGAGGACGGGGCGTCTGCGCGGCAGTGGACGCAGCTCGCCGCGACCCACGGCAGCTCCTCTGTGGTGTTCGCCGCCGCGCCGAGGAGTGCGGGGACGTGCGTGCCCTGCATGCGCGTCAGGCATTCGGCTTCCGTCCGGACGAGGTCCAGCGCGGTTCCCGGCTCGCGGGTATACAGCATGACTGGCGCCCGGACCGTGGCGATGGTGCCGTCCTCGTCCTCGGCCAGGTACATCGTCAGGTGGGGCCAACCGTGGGCACTGCGTGCACGGAGCCGGAACCGACCGAGCCGTACCGGGTCCTCCAGCAGGAGCTCCACCCAGCCGACTGGCAGGGTCTCACCCGGGGCGTCGTTGTACGCCTCGTCAGCCCAGGCAGCTGCTGCGTCCCGGGACCCGGCGGAATCCTCGGTCTCACCCCCGGGGACACGGAGCCGCTCCGGCCCGGTATCGGCGGACGGGATGCCGAGCCGCGTTAGCACCTGCTCGCGAAGCCAGCCGAAGGAGCGCCCGGTGTCGTCGATGGCGGCCGGGCCGTCCGGGTGCCCGACCCATGCCGGGAAGACCGGGGCGCGGCCGACGGCGGCCTCAATGCGCCGCGTCACGGCCTCGGCGGTGCGCAGCAGTTCCCTCGGGGAGACGGCGCTGAGGAGAACCTGCCGGGCGTCGTCCGTGAAGTCGAACCGTCGGTGGTGCGGCAGACGATCCGCCCCGTCGGCGTCGAGCTCGTGCATCAAGCCCCCCAGGAACACCTCCATGAGGTGGCCGATGTCTGTCGGTGGCCCGAGGGCGGTCTGCACCAGGCGCATCACGGGCGGTGTGGCGGGGACGACGGCCGCCACGTGGGCCGCGAGCCGATACGCGTTGGCGGACGCGGCCTCCCTGAAGCGGAGTACCGCTTCGTCGGCGTCGCCGTCCCGGGCGTCAGCCACGGTCCGGTTGGAATCGGGATGGCTGGCGTCCCACAGCGGCAGGAGCGCTGTGCTGCCGGGTGAGGCGACGAGCCGCGCCCAGTCGGCGACGGCCGCAGGGGTCGGCGCGAGGACCGGGATGGGTACGGAGTCGAAGCGGACGAGGTCCGGCGGCAGGTCAGGGTCGGTGACGTGCCAGGCGCGGGTGGGGCCGCCGCGGCGATGGGTGGTGACCTGCCAGCGCCGTGCGCCGATGCCGGTGCTCGCCCAGAGCCGGGACGGCAGTGCCTGGATGATCGCGGTGGGACCGCAACGTCCCCAGCGGTCCGTCGCCTGGCGCATCCCGCCGTCCCGCCAGGCTTCGCCCACACCGTCGCTGACGACTAGGACCAGGGTGTTGCCAGTCGGGTCGCACAGAGCCTCCGGCGTCAAGAGCCGACCGCGGTGACGGTACGGGCTGGTCCGCAGGGACGGAGTGCCGCTGCGCGTGTCGAGTCCGTACACACGCACGTCTCGGAAAGCCCCGGCACGTTCCATCAGCGCCCGGACGTCGGCGGCGAGCCGCTGCCAGAGGACCATGGAGACGCCGTCGTCAACTACGAGGGCCAGGGACAGCCAGCGGGTGCGCACCGCACGGGTGACGGTCTCGGGCACGCCTGTGTCAGCGATGGCAGCGACGGTCCGTGTGACGTCGAGTTCCTGCTGGCGCCGCTCAGGGAAGCGCTGCCGCAGCGGCCGGAGGGATTTGCCAAGCCGGAGCTGCCCGACGCCGAGGGTACTGCTGTCCGGGGCGCGCACGGCGACCGCCGGTGACAGGCCGGCGGGCGCCTGCACGTCGCCGTCGAGACTGGGCTGCGCCGAGGCCAGGAGCGGGCGCGCGGATCGCTTCCTCGTAGACTCCGCAGCGGTCGGCTTTGGTGCGGGCTCCGCGGTCTCGGCTGCTGGCACAGTCGGCCCGTCGTGGTGGGGCTCGCCGTGCCGCTCCGAGGTCGCAGCGGCCGCGCCGGCGGAGCGCGCCAGGGGCCCGGAGTCCCGAGGTAGCTTCCCGGCGAGCCACATGGCGTCGAGGAGTTCCTCGTGGGAGAGTTCCGCCCCGCTCTCGGCCAAAACCTTCGTCACGCGCGAGATCACGGCGTCACACGGCTCCGCCGAGACGGTGCAGGACGCCTTGGAGGAGGGAAGCCGCGTCAAGGTTCACGCCACCCTTGCGGAGGAAGACGGCGTTGAGTAGCTGATCGGTGGCCAGTTCGCCCTCGGCGCGGCGTTCGAGGAACTCCCGAAGCAGGTCGTCGGTGTCGTCGAGGGCGTCGGGACCGAGGTGCGCGGCGACGATCTCCCGAAGCCGCCGCTCGTCAGGCTCGGGGAGATCGAGGCGGACGCAGCGCCGCAGGAAGGCGGGCGGGAATTCCCTTTCGCCGTTGCTGGTAATGACCACGACCGGGAACTCACCGCAGCGCACGCGGCCGCGCGTGACCGGGGCGGTCTCATCCGGGTCGTCGGTCCGAACGTGTACCGGTGCGTCGGTCGCGGGCAGCCGGGTGAGTTCGGAGATGGCGAACTCACCCTCCTCGAAGACGGTCAGCAGGT
Source organism: Streptomyces sp. NBC_01431 (assembly GCF_036231355.1). Taxonomy (NCBI): domain Bacteria; kingdom Bacillati; phylum Actinomycetota; class Actinomycetes; order Kitasatosporales; family Streptomycetaceae; genus Streptomyces; species Streptomyces sp. NBC_01431. Next base: position 1,757,853 of record NZ_CP109496.1, on the reverse strand, counting down.
CGTTGGGCAGGTCGACGTCACCCTTGTCAAGCTCGTCGATGAGCAGCGCGCGGGGGCGCTCCCGGGGCACAAGCGCGTTGCCCAGAGGGCCGAGCCGAATGTAATGGCCGATGTCTGGTTCCGTGCCGTCCGCGTCGCGCCGCAGGGTCGCCTCGCGCAGCCGACCAACGGCGTCGTAGTGGTATAGGGCGTCCTGAAGAGTTGAGCGGCTGTTCACTGGCCACTGCAGGACGCGGCCGAGCGCGAGTTCGTGAGCGATGGCGTGAGCCAGTGAGGACTTGCCCGTACCGGGCTGCCCGGTCACCAGGAGGGGCCGGCGCAGGTGGAGCGCCGCGTTCACCACCTCCACCTCGTCGGAGCCGATGAGGTAGGGCCGCGGGTACGGAACCCTGTCACCGGTGACGGTCTCCTGCCGGTCGAACCGGCGCCACGGGGGTGCAGCGGGGAACGGTACCTCACGGCGCTCGCCGTCACCGCGGAACAGCCACCAGTCGTCGCCTCCGCTGTCGGAGGATGAACGCTGAGGGTTTGTACCAGCCAGGGGCTCTGAGATGGTCATGACGCGTGCGATCCTCTCCAAGGGTCACTCAGTTGAAGCGACTCAGTCCGCGGGAGACGGCCTTCCGGTTCCCACACGAGGGAGGGCCGTGCCTGCCGCTCAGCCGGGCAAGCCGCCGAGTCGCTTCGGAAGTCTCGGACCCGCTCGGGAAGCCCCTCCAGGTCGCCGGTGGGAGCTAGGATCTCCAGTCTTCCTGCGTCTTCGTAGTCGATGGCCTCACGGTCCCACAGCACAACCGGAACGCCGAGGACGAGACATGTCAGCAACCAGGACCGGCGCTCGTCAGCGGGGCCGTGGAGGACCACCCGCGCGGTATCACGATGCTTGGTCTTCAGCAGATTCACGAGCTGCCTGGCGTCGCCGGAGGTCCGGCTGGTGACGAGCACCGACGCGCGTCCGTTCTTCCACCGGCGTTCCTGATCGCCTTCGCGTTCCGGCCTCCGGTCACTGAGTTCCGGGCAGCTCAGGGAGACGCGGTAGTCCGCTCCGATCGGCCACGCCGGAAGGATGTCGTCGAGCGCTCCGGGCTCCCATTCGTCGACGGCCAAGTCGAGCCCCGCCCGGTCAACCACGACGGTCACCCACGGCACATGGTCACCCTGCCCCGGCTCCTGGGCCGCAGTGAAGACCGCCTCGCTCAGGCTGCTCGCTGCCTCCTCCGGGGTCTTGGGCTCCGACTCTGCCTCCTTGAGCACGCGGTACGAACCATCGTTGCGAACAAGCAGAATCCGGACCCAATACCGGTCATCCGACGCGGCGGGGTCGTGTGCCAGCTCCACCACAACCCGCGACACCGGCGACACTCCGCGCTTCGCCCACTGGGCGGCATCCGCACGCCGCTCGCCCAGGGCCCCTGCGTGGATACCGAGCCGCCGGGCAGTCGTCCCCGACCACGCGCGTAGGTCGTCGCTCAGACCGTAAGCTGCGGCCGCCGCCACGTACTCGACGAGCCGCAGCAACGCTGGCACCGGCGGGGCGCCCTCGGGGCCGCTCACACCGTCGGACAGATCCTCCAAGCCCTCGACCACGCCGCAAACGTCGTCCTCGCCGAGCTGCGGACGGGTGAGGATCTCTGGAAGAACGACGTACCGCAGCGCCTCAGCGGCTGTTCGGGGCAGCAGCGCTGGCTGCTTCTCGCAGACCCGGCGCAGCAGGCCGATCAGGGCGTCGTACTCGTTCACGGAGAGCAGCGACCCGCAGTCGAGTGTCCTGGCCCACGAGAACAGATGAGTCAGAGCGGCGCGGGTCGTCCCTTGCGCGCTGCTCGCGAGGGCTTCGCCGAGAGACGCGAGCGCCCGGGGATGCGTCATGAGGAGTGCCACGAGGTCGGCAGCGGTGGGCTCGTAGCCCTCGGCCTCGTAGCCCAGTTCGCGCGCCAGGGCCCGGGCGTGATCGACACGGACGCCGGGGTGCGAGAACAACGGTGCGAGCAGCTTCTCCAGTTCGCGCTCAGCGGGCGTGCGCTCGGCGGCGGGCCTGGCCTCGGGCAGGGACGCGCCGATCGCACTCAGCTCGGGAGACCGACCGGTTTGCTCCTCGATGTGGGACACGAACCCGACGTCACCAGCGAAGGAGGACACCGGCAGGGCGATCAGCCGGCGGGCTCCGTAGGCGTGGTCCTCCTCGGTCACGACGCCGACGAGGTGGCCGCCGCAGAAGATCGCCGCGCCCGAGGCCCCGCCCCAGGCGTTCCCGCCATCGGTGCGGGCGGTGGGGGCCGGTCCTTGGTCGAGGACGTAGCGATCCTTGCCTCCGGAGAGGACCGGCAGGACACCGCGCAGGTGCTCCGGCGCCCGGATCTCCCCTTTGGCTGCCCAGGGATAGCCGAGGCCCTCGTACGGCAGCGGCGCGGTGCCCGCGGGGCAGCCCCAGCGGACGGAGCCGGGCGGATCGATCTCGCGGTCAAGGCACAGCAGCGCGACGTCCAGTCCGTCCGGGTGGGCCCAGAGCAGCTCCGCGTCCACGCGCGTCCTTTCGCCGTCGAGGTGGTGGCCTACCCGTACGGTGATGACTGGCCATAGCGTTCCCGTGTCGCGGTCCTCCAGCACATGGCGGGCGGTCAGCACGAGCCGCGGGGCGATCAGATAGCCGGAGCCGACGGTGAGGCGCCCCTCGCCGGTGTCCCCGCTGCGGATCAGCGCTAGTCTGCGCGGATCCATGTCACTCCTCGTCCAGCGACCCGAACTCATCGTCGCCGATCTCAGGGCGCGCGCCTCCGAGGGCCCGGTCCTTGACCGATAGCTTCAGCACCAGCTTGTGGGTACGGACGGTGGATTGTTCGCCCCCTGCGCCGACCGCAACCACGCCGAAGGAAAGCTTGCCGTCTCCCTTGGCGGACTTGCACAGTTCGAGCTGCAGCTCCAGCGCCGCCTCTTCGACGCCGAAGGCAAACTGCTGGTTGGCGCCTAGCCGCTGCGCCTCGTACAGCTCCTGCCGCAGCTCCTCGATAGCTGCGGCCAGACCGATAGTCGACAACTTCGCCCCGCCCCGGTTCAAGCAAATCAGAAAAACAGTGGGTCGCCGGTACGGTACAACGCTCGCGAGACACTTCAAACCTCGTTCACGGATAATGACTTGTGGAAGGAGCCGCCCACCGCGTGCCATCGCGCGAGAAGAAGTCCACCGAGCAGGAGGATCCGTTGAGCGCCTCCACCCCCAAGTACTACAGCCGGAAATCTTGTGACGTTGCCTGGGGGTTGTCGTTGACCGGGCATGATGCAGGATGTGACGGCTGAGGTGATAGCCGAGTGGCGTGACGAACTGACGGTGCTGACCGGCTCGTTGGGGTATTTGTTCAACCGGCCGGAGCCGCGGGTGGTGTTCGCGCAGTTCATCGACGGTCTGCTGGCGGAGTTGCCGAAGAAGAACGGCTGGACGCTTTCGAAGCGGGCCGGGCATGCGACAGCGGACCGGATGCAGTGGCTGCTCAACGGGTCGGTGTGGGGCACTGGCCTGCTGCGGGACGTGGTGCGCGGCTACGTCGTGGACCACCTCGGTGACGCGGATTCCTCGCTGGTCATCGACGACACCCAGGCCCAGAAGAAGGGCACCAAGTCGGTGGGGGTGGCCTTCCAGCACTGCGGCCTGACCGGGGATGTCCGCAACTGCCAGACCATGGTCATGCTCACCTACGCCACCGACGCCGGACACGCCTTCATCGACCGCCGCCTGTACGTGCCCGAGGAATGGACGTCCGACCGCGAGCGGTGCCGGGCGGCCGGCATCCCCGACGAGGTCGCATTGTCCACCAAGCCTGAGCTGGCCATCGCCATGCTCACTGACGCCCTGGCCGCCGCTGTCCCCTTCGCCTGGATCCTGGCTGACGCCGGATACGGACGCGACCCGCAGCTGCGGGCCTTCTGCCACGAGCGGGCCCTGCCCTACGTCCTCGGCGTCCCCGTCGATCTCCCGCTGGACGGCCCGCCGGGCAAACCCCGCCACCCGGCGGTGAAGCGCGCCGACGACCTGCTCCACTACGCCAAGGCCCGTGACCAGTGGGAACGCCGCTCCTGCGGTTTCGGATCCAAGGGTGAACGGCTCTACGACTGGACCGCGTTCGCCATCGAGGTCAAAGAAGAGAAGCCCGCCGAGGGCTTCGCCCACTGGCTCGTCCTGCGCAGATCCCTGCATCCCAACCGCCGCGGGAAGGACGGTGAACTCCACCGTGAGATCGCCTACTTCCTGGTCCACGCGCCCGCCGACACCACCGTCTCCGAGATCATCGCCCGGGCCGGAGGCCGCTGGCAGATCGAGGAGGACAACGAGATCAACAAGCAGCTCGTCGGGCTCGCGCAGTACCAGGTCCGCAAGTGGACCCCCTGGCACCGGCACGTCACCGCCTGCATGCTCGCTACCGCCTTCCTCGCCGTCCAACGCGCGGATTTCTCCGAGCCGGAGCCGGAAGCGGATCCCGTCCCGGAAAAGCCCAGAGCACGACCGCCAGTTCTGGCGCCGCCTCCACCAGACCCGCGCCATGGTCAGCCACTACCGACGCCGCGGCGATCCTCTCCCACCCCACCTACGTGCCTGGGCCCACCACCAGCCGACCCCACCGATCACCGACCCTCAAGATCTCCGGCTGTAGTACTCGGCTCCTCGACACGGTCACACCGGAATCCCCGCCGACTGTTGCTTCCCTACCGGCACCCAGGGATGCGCCGGCACGCCGCCGCCCACCCCGCCCCCGTCCCACGCCCCCGCCGGCGGTCGTCACGGAGGCGATATGCTCCTTCGAGCTGGACATCGCCTTGCTTCACCGCGCGGCACGCGCACTCGGGGCAGGAGACCGTCCTCGCCGCCCTCGCCCAAACTCTGCGGAGCCGGCAGCAGGCCGCGGAACTCCACCGACTACGCGAGCACGTCAAGCGCATCGCTGCCACTGCCGAACAAGCACTCCGAGCCGAAGGCTCCTCCCTCGCCTGACTGTGACGTCGTCGGAGCCGCCCGAACCCGGCCTCCCCTGCGTCGCATGAACGATTCGCCAGTTCACGGCCAGATACACCTGCTCCAGCCGCGTCGGCTAACCCGTGGCCGACCAGCGAGCGGTGCTGGCCGAGGGCGCCCCACCAGTGGGCGCATTCTCCCGGCAGGCGAGCAGCCCGGAGATGCCACTTTCAGGCGCTGGTTCCAGCGAGTTCCGCTCGTGCCCAGTTGTGCATATCGGGAGAAGCTACGGTGTCATCTGGGAGCCGATGATTCCGCCATTGCTGGCCAGGTTGCTCCGAGGAATCGGCACCATGATTCCGTCCTCGTTGAACGGCCCTTCTCCAAAAGATTCCGTGAACTCCCTGTAATCAGCGGGAAACCCGACTCCATAGTAATCTTGAAGGGCCATTGGACAGCTTGAAACTACAGCACGGGCCCGCTAATCAAACACTTCGCCCGCATACGGATCAGGCTCCCCCGTGTCCGGGTCGAGGCCCGCCTCCCTGAGCCGCATCTCCTCACGCGCATGAAGAAAGCGCGCAGGAGCGGCACCCCACAATGCATCGTCACTTACTGGGCATTCCGGGAGCCTCGCAGTAAGAATCCCTGTCAAGAATTGCACCATTCCGCATTCATACGTTGACCAGCCACCGACATGACGCGCCCACACCGCAACCGGCCACCGGTCAGGATTCACATCAACTGCCACCCAACATAGAATGTCGGCTGATGAAGTCTCTCCCCAAATCAGCATTCGATCAAGCGGGTATCGATCTGCTGGCGCAGCATATCGCCACTCCTGCATGGCCGGATTTCTAACCGTTCGCTCGGGGAAGCGTCCGACATATTTCCAACCCCCTTGCGGCGCGCTCGGGGCCCTTCCCCCGGGGATCCGAACGGTCAGGCTCTCATCGATCGTACCGCTACCGTACGAGGAGACAAACTCCTTGTAGTCAGTAGGGAAATCGGTGCCATAGTTTGCTTTAATCTCTGCCCAGTCGAGCATGTCACCCGACTGAGGGCGCGCCACGAGCACTCGCTCCAGCTCGTCACTGACTGAATTCACGTCAAACCCTCGATTCACGGTTCCATGGAGACATCACATCAGGGGCGCTTGGGCCCGGCCACGAGAAGGCCCCTAATGCGACATTATCCCATACCTGCAGTGGGTTCAGGCAAACCATTCTTCGAAGCCAGCCCGACATTCCTCCAGTAATTAAATTTAGGACTGTAGATCATATTGGGGATGACTTCATTTACGTAGATTCCTGGACTTCCGTCACGATTGGTCCCACTCGCAATCAGGTGGGAGAAGGCGTATTATGGCGTCTACGTGGTCCAGGGCGGGAGTGTTTGCCCTGATTGGGGCCTTGTGGTTCAGGTGCGTCGACGCTGTTCGTGACATTCGTGTGATCGCTGTGACTGATGTGGACCCCCGTCGGCTCGTCTCGGCGGGGGTCAACGTTGCGCGGTGCGCTGCAACCCGTGGCGGTCAGTTGCTGACCTTGCCTTGGCTACTGGCCCCCCACACCGTCTCTTCCTCTGTAGGGACTGCCTCGGCGGCCGCATATGCGGAACTTCGGTTCCGACGTCCCTCGCGGGGGTTTCGAGCCCCGTACCTCCCCTATCGGTCGAGCCCATACAACAGCGTGCTCCGCTGCCCCATATGGATCGGGGTACGACGGTTGGATGCGAAATGGCTGCTGCTTCCTGTGCGGTGAGTCGATGCTGTCAGGGCATGGCATCCGAACCGCTGTCGAGTCGCCAGGGCGCGGCAGGTTGACCGTCGAAGCCTCGTCCAAAGAGTCGTAGCTGATTTGCCCGGTGTGTCTGCCCCATCCTGAGGAGTGCCGCCACTGCGGCACCGCGGTCGTCGTGTCCAGCAACAGCACCACGCTGTAGCCAGTCGAGCGCCTCACTTGGTCGGCCCGCAAGGTCGAGTGCCGAGCCGGCCCTGGTCAGCGCCTCGACATCGCCGTGGCAGGCCGCACGTTCGTACCAGAGAAGCGACTCGTTCAGGCGGTTATGACCCGACAGCCGCTCCGCAGTCTGCCTGAAGCCGTGGACGTCACCGCCAGCAATGGCACGCTTGAACCAAGCGAGTGCTTCTTCTTCCCGACCAAGAACAACCAACTGGTGTGCAATATCGTTCAGGACTCGTGCGCGGCCTGCTGAGACAGCTCGATCGGCCCATGGCCAGGCTTCGTCCATACGGTTGTCTCGTAGCAGTAGCTCGATCAGCTCGCCGAGGGCGTCAGCGTCTCCCGAATCTGCAGCGCGTTCCAACCATGCAACCGCCTCATCCGATCGTCCGGCACTGACCAAGCGAAGCGCGGCCGTGCGCAAAGCTGTTGCATCTCCGAGGGCGGCAGCGCGGTCGAACCATGGAAGAGCCTCGTCGATTCGTCCGGCATCGGCCAGTTGCCGCGCGATCGCCCGTGCCGCGTAGTGGTCTTGGCCCGAATCGCTGGACTCAAGGCTGGCCAGCGCCTGTGTCGTGCGTCCGGCTGCTTGCAACCAATCTGCGGCCATGACGGTAGACAGTGCATCCCCGCGTGCGGCGGCGCGGTCGAACCACACCAAGGCGTCATCTAAGCGGCCGGCAGCAGCGAGGGCTTCACCAGCTGATCGAAGTGCTCGGGTGTCGTTGGACGCGGCGGCGCGGTCGAACCATGCCAGGGCGTCATCCAGACGTTTCGCATCCGCGAGATAGGTGCCTGCTGCCCGGAGTGCGTGCTGGTCGCCGGTCTGGGCGGCACGTTCGAACCAAACGAGGCTTTCTTCCAGGTGCCCAGCGTCGGCCAGCACTTTGCCCACTTCCGTTTGGCTGCTCGGCTCACCAGGCTTGGTCGCACTCTCGAAGAAAGCCAGGGCTTCCTCTACTTGGCCGGTGCGTGCGAGTTCGGCGCCCTGTCGCATTAGGGCTTCGCGCGACATGACCTTCAGGTGACGTGAAAGTGCATCTTCGAGGTGCTGGATGCGCGGCTTCCCGCGCTGGCGTCGTTGGGCCAATCGGTCCCGGCGAATTTGGGCGGCCAAGTCTTCTGCCTTCGCGGCCGCCAGCGGATCTTCAGAAAGTCTGGCGCGTTCGTACCATGCCAGTGCTTCATCGTGCCGCCGCGCCGAGGCTAGTGTCTCGTGATCCCGTTTGTGTCACTTGGAGTTGTTTGCGACGAGCTTCTTGATGCTGGTCTGGACGAGTCGGACCTTCGTGAGGATCTCGTCGGTGGTTGCGGTCCAAGTGAAGGGTTTGGCCTCGGAGTTCCAGGAGTCGATGTAGTCGCGGATCTGCTTGATCAGGACGTTCACGCTGGAGAATGTGCCGCGGCGGATCGACTGGCGGGTCAGGATTCCGAACCAGGTCTCGATCTGGTTGATCCAGGAAGAGCCGACGGGGGTGAAGTGGAAGTGGACGTGCTGATTGTTGGTCAGCCATGCCTTCACCTCCGGCGTGGTGTGCGTGGAGAGGTTGTCCAGGACGACATGAATCTCCTTGTCCGCATGCGGTTTCACCACCTTCTTGAGGAAGGCCAGGAAGTTCACGGCGTTCCGGCTCGGCCTGCACTCGCCGGTCACTTCGCCCGTGGCGACGTTGAGTGCGGCGAACAGGTTCGTGGTGCCGTGCCGGACATAGTCGTGGGTGCGCTTCTCGGTGGCTGCGAAGGTCACCGGCAGCACCGGCTGGGTCCGGTCCAGCGCCTGGATCTGCGTCTTCTCATCCACCGAGAGCACCACCGCGCCACCGGGCGGAGCCAGGTAGAGGCCGACGACATCAGCGACCTTGTCCGCGAACGCGGGATCCTTCGAAATCTTGAAGGTGCCCTTGCGATGCGGTTTGAGGTTCTCCTCGCGCCAGACCTTTGCGATGTAGTGCCAGGACACGGTGACGTTCTCGGTCCGCTTCAGATACTTCGCCAACTCCCGCGTCGACCAATGCGAAAGACCGGTGCCGACCGGCGGCGTCATGCGCGTCAATGCGATCACCCGCGCCCGGACCCGCGTCGGCACCTGCTCGCGCGCCCCGCCCGGACAGTCGCCCTCCAGGCCGGCGAGCCCGCGCTCGGCGTAACGGGTCCTCCAGCGATCCACGGTCGGCAATGACACCCCGAGCAGTTCGGCAATGTCCTTGCGCCGGCGCCCCTCACCGGACCACAGCACGATCCGGGCCCGGGTGGCCACATCGGCGGGCACGTCCCGACTGTTCGCCAACTCCCGCAACTCGGCGGCCTGTTCCACGGAAAGCTCCATGCCAGGAGCAACGAGCCACACAAGATCAAGTAATGCCGACGGAATCACGAGACACTAGCCAGTCTGCTGCGATGAGAACGGCTTCGGCGCGGCCCGATGCGGCGAGTCGCTCGAACCACTGAAGGGCCGCGTCTATGTGGCCCTCCTGCGCGAGTCGATCGCCAAAGCTCAGCAGGAGATATGGGCGTGCTGTTGGAAGGGCCCGCTCGTACCAGCTAATGGCTTCTTGTACGTGCCCCTCCATGGCCAAACGGCTTCCTCGGTGCACACAACCCTGAGGGTCCCCCTCCTCGGCCGCCCGATCGAACCAGACCCGTGCCTCCTCTTTGCGATCAAGCTCCTCCTCTAGAATCCTGCCGACTTCGGCCAAAGCCCCAGACTTCGCCCACAGATGGCAAGCCACCTCCATGAGGCTGCGATCTTCTGCTGCTCTGGCGAGCGCTTGAGCAGCTTCACCCTCGCAGCTGTGTAGTGCCGCTTGCCAAAAGAGCTCAGGGATGGGGGCGAGGCGGCGTGAAATGCGCCCGTGCGCCTCAAGAAAGTCCGCGAGCCGATACGCCTGACCATTCGTGGCAATGGAAGCACCTCGACGACGCCGTTGGGGATGCAGGGGCCCACGAGCACCCTTCACCGGCTTTGTCAGCTGAGCCAAAGTCAGCTCAAGCCAATTGTCTGGTAGGAGATCCCACTCGCTATCGGTTAGATACGCCTCGGCGGCCAGAGCGAGAAACGCGACAGGTAGATTGATGGGATGACCGATCCTCCGGGCATCCATTCCCGCGTCGAGTAGCGCCCTGGGCCCCGGGGGTGCTGCCGCGTACATATCCATCAGCTCGAAGCCGGCCGCCAAGTATTGGGTGATCTGCCCGTCTTCTGCGGAAGCCGCAGCGGCGGCGAGACGCGGGTCCCCCAATTTCTGTAGCCCTGAGACCTCGGAAGGGGCGAACGAGGATGGAACGTTGAGCACCCGCCCCGTCAACAGCACACGAGCCTGCGCATGCGGATCTGGTGAGCCGGGTGGCGGTGTGATCCGAAGATCTTCGTAGTAGCCGGCACCCGGCCAAATGGTCCCCAGGATCAGGACGGGAGCCCGGCTTGCATCGCTGAGCAGCGTACGAATGCCCGCAGCAATGGGTTCCCCGTGCTGCGGATGCAAAAGATAGTGGTGAGCCTCGTTGAGCCAGACCACTGTCTTCGGGCCGACCCTGGGGAGATCGGCGAGTGCTGCCTGAGGGCGTTCCGGGTCGATGGGGTGCCACAGTCGCCAGTCGTCTGGCAGGCGCTGGATGACTTCGAAGCAGGCACGGGTCTTGCCGGTCGATGATGTACCGACCAACATCGCCAAACGGCTCGCTCCGGCAGCGGCTTCAGCGGCCAGACGGCGCAGCTCGATGTCGTGTATGCGCTCCACATAGGTGGGGAGCCCTGTGGCGCCGTCCACCGTGATGGCGTGATGTACCTCTAGGTCATACGCATCGAGCCCCTTGATGGGCCTGCCCAGACGCTCGGTCAGCTGTATTCGCGTCCAGAGTGCGGCCGCGTCGCGGCCTGCTTGCTCGGCGTCGCCACCGCTCATCCCGGTAAGCACTGTGACAAGGGCGACTACGTCCGCCTGCTTAGGGGGAACCGTCGCCTCGCCGATCAGCCGGTTGACCGTGTCCCGGGACGGATTACCGGTCAGCCGGTCATCCGCGGCCACAGCTCTTGCTATCTCGTCCAGGGTCGGTGCCCCGGCGGCGACGTACGCCTCATAGAGCAACGTCTTCAGCGTCCGCAGCGGGCCGGGCGGCAGTACCGGTCGAGGAATAAGTCGCTTGGCTGTCGTCATCCCCCCACCACCCGGACCCCTACTCTCCCGTCGCGTCTCATCGCACTATCGTGCCCGCCTCGTTCGTGATGCGTCTCTGGACTGCGGAAACCACAGCGAGCATTCGACATCCATCGCAACTCAGTGGGAGGCACCCCGGGGCCCTGAAGGTGATACCCAAGCCGGCCGGCTGTCCCGCCCGACTCGACGTCAGGACATCACCATGCCCCAATCCACTTCAGAGGCCCGACACATACGGCTGCGCGAGATCCTGCTCAGCGCGGCCGTCCGCGGCCTGGCTTCCGGCATCGTCCGTTTCCTCCTTGACCGACTCCACGAATTGCTCTGACCGCACATCAGGCAGGGCAGAACTTGATGCGATGCGGGCTACGGCCGCGGCGGGGGCGATCTGCTCCGCGACGGCTCGCAGTTGCGGCATAGGATCGAGCAGTCCTGCGAAATTCTGTACGGAGGCGTGAGCGTGGCAAACCTGGTGCGACAGCAGGCCCTTGATGTTGAAGTCGCGTACCGCGGGTTCTGCTTTCAGGAGTCCGACGACAGCGCGGTGCCTGTCCCGTTCAATGACGGTCACGAGTGGGGGGTGTTCCTCAACCCCCATGTTCGGCGCTTCGATCTGTTCAGCGCCGGTCACACGCACACGGCCGCCGTCTCGGTGAAGGTCTGGGACGCGGAGCCGCCTTTGGACGACGGCAGCGTGTGGGATGAGCAGGGTGAGGTCGACTTCGAGACCACAACAGGCGAAGTCGCCGTCTGGACGCTGACCCTGGGGCGCGCCAAGGACGTGATCACCCTTGCCGAAGGGGGAGGACGGTGGCGGGTGAGGGTTTCCTGCTCGGGCCGTGCCGAGGTGGAACGGATCACGCGGACCGAGGGTGTTGCCCACGGGGTGGAGCGATACCTGGTGGAGTTCTGGCCCCAAGAAATCTGAGGAGTGCCGGTGCGGCCCGATTGCTGCGGGCCGCACCGACGCTTAGGCCCTGGGAAGCCTGCGCCGTTAGTCGCTTCCGTGGGGTGAGGGGCTTGCGGTCAGCTCTCGCGCCACTTGCCGGACGGCTGGCCCACGTTGTCCCACTGCTGGACCCGCGCGCCGTTCGCGGTGCTGGAGTTGTCGATTTCGAGGATCTTGCCGCTGTTGACATTCCTCAGGATGCGGCTGTCCGGGGTGCCTTGCAGCTCCCACTCCTGGGTGGTGACACCGGCGCAGTCCCACTGCTGAACGGGGGCGCCGTTGTCCTTGCGGGAGTCGGCCACCTCCAGGCATTTCCCGCTGCTGGCGTTGACGAGGTTCACGTAGGAGCCGTCGGAGGTCGGTTTCGTCACCCACACAGCGCCCGGCTGGCCGTTGCAGTCCCACTGCTGAGCGCGAGCCCCATTGGCGGCGCTGGAGCCATCGATTTCCAGGCACTTGTTGCTGTTCTGATTGGTCAGCAGGCCGCGGCGCTCCGCTGCGCTGCCGGTGATGCTGACCGTGAAGCCGTCTTCCAGGCCGTCGATGATGCGGTTACTGGTGTAGAAGCCGCTCAGCAGGTTGCCAGCGGCGCCGTTCTGGGTGCCGTCCAGCGGCATGGCCGAGTAGTTCAGCTTCTCGGCGTGTACGTCGTACTCCTCCAATGCGGAGCCTTCGTAGGTGGTGGCGAAGGGGAACTCGTCGCATTCCTTGCCGCCATCGGTGTAGTTGGGCCCCCAGTAGCGGGTGCATTCGCGCACGGCCACTGCACGGTTGCGGTCCCGGCGCTTCTGATCGAGGTAGAGCCGATGCAGCGAGTGGTCGGCACTGTTGCCGGGGATCTTCTTCAGCGCGTTGAGGGGCTTGGTCGCCGTCGGGTTGGTGAACGCCAACTGGATGTGCTGGGCCACGGCCTGCTCGGGCGCTCCGGCCTGGGCGCTGTAGTTCAGCGTGGCCAGGTAGCTGAAGGCTGCTCCGCCCTTGTTCGCGGGGTTGCCGGAGCCGGTTGAGTTACGGAGATAGGAGGCCGAGTCCCAGCGCGGGGCCAGCATGAACGGTTTGACATCGGGAAGGTCCTGGCCGCCCCTGCCGTTGTCCCATCCCTGAGGGAGCAGTGAGGTGAGCACTGGCTGGTACACCGCGAACACCACGTCGGCAGCACCCGCTCCAGTGCCCTGGCCCGGCGCGAAACGCACGGTGTGCTGGAACGTGGCGCCACCGCCCTGAGAAAGCTGGTCCCAACTCATATAGGTAGTCGGCAGGTTGCCTCCGAACATCGGCTGCGCGGCGGCCGGCCAGATCTGCGGGAGATCTCCCTTCACCAGATGGACCTGCCCGCTGGTCTCCGTCGTCCCGCTCTTGGCGAAGTCGGTGAAGTAGTAGTCGAAGTGGATGCTGCGATCAGCCTCCTGCGGAACCGTGCCGACCACATACAGCTTGAACGTGCTGGCCCCGACAGGCGCGTTGGAGTTCTTGCGCTTCCAAATGACCGTGACCTGCTTCCCGCTGCACACGGCGAACCGGGACTTGAGATAGAACTGCGTGTCCCCGCCCAGTTGGCCCTTGCACTCGGCCATCGTCATCGTGCGCGCCGGTTCCGGGTACTGGACCGCCATCGCTCTCACCGAACGGCGCGCCGACGGCGGCGGGGCTACGGCCGAGGGCGTGTCGGCGACCGCGGCGCCCCTGGCGGCCGGCCCGGTCGTCTCCCGAGCGGTCTGCGACTGCTGGGCAGCCTGCGCGGCGCGCTCCAGCCGCTTGCGGGCGGACGCATCCTGGAGATCGGCGATGGTGGGCGCCGCGGCGCCAGGTGGCAGCACCAGGGTGGCCGTGGTCAGATCCGGAGTGCCATCGGCTGCGGCCGCCGGAACAGCCAGTGGGATCAAAACGGCGGCGACCAGCAGCGCCACGGCCCGTATTCGAACAGTGTGACGCCGCAGGGTTCTTGCAGGCATGACGTACCCCCTTCAGATGACGCCCGTGGATTCTGGACGCCAAGTAGGGAGCAAGATCTACCTGATTCGAGTGTTAGTTCGAACTCGGAATGGTCTCGAATGGCTGGAAAAGTGAGAACAGTGACCGATGTCCGTGCGGGGCGACTGCCAGCCAGGTCGAGGGCGCGGTCGGGTCGCTGCTCATCAACTGGTACTTCACCCCGCCTGTGCACGAGTTGACGGTCTACGACCCGAAGAACATCGTCGCCATCGTCATCTTCGTGCTCGTGGCGGTGTCGGTGGCCTCGGTGGTCGACGTCGCTGCCCGGCGCACGCAGCAGGCGGCCCGGCTGCGCGCGGAGTCGGAGATCCTTTCGTTCCTGGCGGGCAGCGTGCTGCGCGGCGAGACCAGCCTGGACGCCCTCCTGGAACGCGTCCGTGAAACCTTCGCCATGGAGTCCGTCGCCCTCCTGGAGCGGGAGAACGACACCGGCCCGTGGAACTGCGCGGGCAGCGTCGGGCCCCACCCCGTGCCCCGCCCCGAGGACGCCGATGTGGACATGCCGGTCGGCGACCACATGGCCCTCGCCCTCTCCGGACGCGTACTGCCTGCCGAGGACCGCCGCGTCCTGGGCGCGTTCGCCGCGCAGGCCGTCGTCGTCCTCGACCGCCGGCGGCTCCAGGAGGAGGCCGACCAGGCACGCCTTTATGCCGAGGGCGACCGCATCCGCACCGCGCTGCTCGCCGCTGTCAGCCATGACCTGCGCACCCCGCTGGCCTCCATCAAGGCGTCCGTGACGTCCCTCCGCTCCGACGACGTCGACTGGTCGCAGGAGGACGAGGCCGAACTCCTGGCGGGCATTGAGCTGGGCGCGGACCGCCTCGACCACCTGGTGGGCAACCTTCTCGACATGTCCCGCCTCCAGACCGGAACGGTCACACCGATCATTCGCGAGACAGACCTCGACGAGGTCATCCCGATGGCACTGGGCGGCGTCCCCGAGGACAGCGTGGTCCTCGACATCCCGGAGGATCTCCCGATGGTGGCGGTCGACGCGGGGCTGCTGGAGCGCGCGGTGGCCAACGTCGTGGAGAACGCGGTCAAGTACAGCCCGCTCGGCGAGCGGGTGTTGGTGTCCGCGAGCGCCATGGCCGACCGGGTCGAAGTCCGCGTCGCTGACCAGGGCCCTGGCGTCCCCGACGAGGCCAAGGACCGCATCTTCGCGCCGTTCCAGCGCTACGGTGACGCCCCGCGCGGCGCCGGAGTCGGCCTCGGCCTCGCGGTGGCCCGCGGCTTCGCCGAAGCGATGGGCGGCACGCTGACCGCCGAGGACACCCCGGGCGGCGGCATGACCATGGTCATCACACTGCAACAGACGGCCGACCAGTCGCGCGTGAGCCCGGACCTGTCGCCGATCACCACGTCGTAGGTCTCGCACGCCTGGCACCTCCTGTGCGGTTTCGAGGATCTCCCCTGCGCGGGGGCTTGTTGCGCACCGGCCGACTCCAGTGTCGAGCCGGCCACGATGCTGAGAGCGCGAACGGACGTCGTCTGCAGCGGGCCGTACCAGCCGGACCCTGTGCGGTGTGACCGGCCCGATCGTCCTGGTTGTCGGCGCCGCCAAGGAGAGCCAGCTCGCCGACAATCTTGCCGGCGATCGCTGGCCGTGCCGCTCAGGGCGGAAAAGGGGGAGAGGTTAGGGCGCCGTTAAATCGATCAACTCGGCGTTGTCCGCCTCGAACTGGGGTGCAAGGATGCTCAAGTAACAGCACCAGTGGGCTCAGCCGGGGGAAATGAGTTCGACGCTTATGAATACCCATCTCGTGGTGGGGACCGTTCTCGCCGTCATCTATGTGGCGGTATCCGTGGGCGTATTGACCATCGCCCGCAAGAGCCGCAACGGCACGCTCCCCAGGAATCCGTTCGTGGGTGTACGGACGAGGGAAACGCTCGGCGACGACTCGTCCTGGAGGGCCGGTCAGCGCGAGGCCCGACGGCGCTATGTGCGCCTCGTACCGGTGCTGGCCGGGGCCGCGATCGCTTCGCTGGTCAATGCCCTTGCCGAAGGGCCGTTCTGGGGGTTCGCGGTGATTGTGGCGGTGAGTGGCGCCCTTGACTTGGCGATCGCCACCTCGTCCGCCGCCGCGGCCAATTCCGCGGCCCGCCGCGAGCGTCACCGGCCGGTCTGAGCCCGCCCCACCTGCTCCGGTGGCGGTGAGGATCTCCGCCACCGGGCTCCAACGCCGCTGCCGGGGGTGCCCGTTCGGCTCCTGCGGCCCCGCCGCCATCACTCAAGCCGACCGCGCTCCGTCTGGCTTGCCGTGACCGGAGCGTGGATGTCGCCTGCCCGGAAACGGCAGAGCACGCATACAACGACTATTCGAAGGTACTCCCCATGAATCTGAAGAAGACCGGTGCGCTCGCCTGCGTGGCAGCGGTGCTGACCGTCGGCGTCGCCTACGGTTCCGCGTCCGCCTCCGCCGCCCCGGTGGCCGTCCGCACCGCGGTCAAGCCGGCTGCGCACCACGTCAAGTACTCCGACGACGACATCGTCGGTCTCCTCGTCTTCGCCAAGGGCAAGGCGGCGGACGAGCACCCGGACCTGGCCAAGCAGATCCGGTCGCGCCGGTCCCCCCAGACCAGCCAGGTGACGCTTGAGCAGATCGCGGTGTTCACCAAGGACCTCAAGGCGGTCGACAAGGACTTCCACGACAAGGTGACAGTCGCGGTCCAGATCAACGACCCGTTCCAGGCCAAGGCCGGCATGGAGCGGCTCAACGATGACCTCAAGACCTTCATGACCCAGCACAAGTCGCCGGCCATGAAGAGCCCGAACCGCGCCAACGGCTGGTTCTGGCACGACGCCTACATCGCGATCGAGATCAACGCCGTGGGCGCCATCAACGCCATCGGTTACGCGAACGTGGCCGGGGCGACCGAGGCCGTCGTCACGCTCGTGGTGGTCCCGGCCGCCGTGAGCTACGGCTTCGACATGAGCCAGCCCAACAGCCTGGACGCCGACAACATGGTCTCCGCCGTGGCGGCGGCCCTCTGACAACGACCGCTCTGCCGCGCCGTATTCGCTACCGGAGCGGCGCGGCAGAGCCTCCGGTGACGCATCCGACACCTTTCCGCACCGCATAGGGATCGCGCCCATATGGCCAGCACGTCCACCGACACGCATTCGAGACCGGGGGAGCCCCGGACCGGATCGATGCGCCAACTTGCCCTGTTCTCCGTCGCCTGCCTGGTGGTCTTCGGCTACCTGGCCGCCGCGCTCTTCTACACCCTGCCGAGCAATGCGCTGAGCAGCCGGCACTCCAAGGGCGCCCGGTCGGCCCTGAACATCCTGACTCCGGAGAACTGGGCGTTCTTCACCCGGAATCCCCAGTCCGAGCAGACCGGCGCCTACGCGCTGGGCGCCGACGGCTCTCCCCGGAACCTGTTGCACACGCCGCAGGGCAATCCCTCGAACGTGTTCGGGCTGTCGCGTACGCAGCGCGCACAAGGGCCCGAGCTGGGTTTCTTCAACGCGGCGGCGACCGGGCACTGGTCCGACTGCGGGGGCTATCTGGACGACTGCATGAAGGAGGCGTCCAGGAAACTGGCGGTGAAGGTGGACAACACCAGTCCGGTGCCGACCGTGTGCGGTGATTCGTACCTCACCCAGGAGAAGACGGTGCCGTGGAGCTTCCGCAACCAGGTTTCCTACGAAAAACGCGTGCTGCGGATCGTGCACCTGGACGTCCGATGCAAGTGATGCCCGCCGTAAGGAATTCCGTACAGGAAATGGCCGACCGGTTGGCCAGGCGCACCGCGCGGCACGATCTGCGGTCCCGCTGGTTCGGTGTGGGGCGCACCGTCATCGCGCTGGCCCAGTTGAGCGTGCTGTTGCTGACTCCGGTCAAGGCACTGCTCGTGCCGGTCGTCGCCATGGGGGAATACCCCCGCTGCGATTCCGTCCGCGGTGCGTCGGCACTGTGCCTCGGCGGTGACGCGCTGGGCATGGAGCCGAGACGGTGGCTGTTGATCGCCATCTTGGTGGTGGTCGCCAGTGGCTACCGCCCTCGCTGGACGGCCATTCCCCATGCGTGGGCCTCGTACTCGGTCGCGGTCAGCATCGCAGTGCCCGACGGCGGCGAGTCGATAGGCATGATCATGAGCCTGCTGATGATTCCCATCGCTCTGGCCGACGGCCGTACCTGGCACTGGCAGCAGCCGGTCCAGGAACAGACACCTTCATGGCGGACGGTGTCCTTCGTCGCCTTCCTGGCCATACGGGTGCAGATCGCCTACCTGTACCTCGACAGCGCCGTCAGCAAGTTCGGCGTGGCTGACTGGGCCAACGGCACCGCCGAGTACTACTTCCTGCGCGACAACATGTTCGGCGTGGGACAGCCGTGGGACTCGCTGTTTCTGTGGATGTCCAGAAGCGCCCCCGTCGTTACCGCCCTGACCTGGGGTGCGCTGCTCATCGAGATCGCCATCGGCGTGTGTGTGCTGTCATCCGACCGCCGACGCAAGGCCGGAATGGTGATGGACATCGTCTTGCACGGTTCGATCATCCTCACGATGGGCCTGTGGAGCTTCGCGGTGGTGATGATCGGCTCCGCGATCGTCTGCGCGACGCCGGAGTGGGCCCGGCCGGAGCGGGCGCCGGGCGTACCACCGGCCGAGCCGGAAGTGCCGCAGTGCGCGACATGCGGTGCGCGGCCCACGGTCGCCGCCGTCCCGTGACGTTGCCAAGTACGTGAAAACGCCCGTCGGTTGGGACGGGCGTTTTCACCTTTACCGGTGCACCGCCGGTGTGCCTATGCAGAACCTGCTCCCATTGCGCGGGCCGAGCCTCGCGGTGATGTCCACACGCCTTACGTCCGAATCGGTGGAGAATTCCCGGGTGGTCTCGGCGAGACGCGTATGGTGCTGCCTGCGATAGCGGAAGAACACGCTCATGCGTTGCTCGCCCGGCGCGACCGTTATTTCCGTGGTGCCCCATCGCGTGGCCTGTTCCTGCCCGTCGATCTCGACCACGGGATGGGTGAACAGCCGGTGAAACCACATGGCGACGAGCGACGGTGTGACATTGACCGAGACAACTGCCCCTTGATCATGCATGAGTTGATCCTAGCAATCAGCCCGGCAACTCATACGCCAGCAGGGGGAGGAATTCCGTATTGGTAAGACTCCGTGAGGTCTTCCTGGCTGGACGGGTTCGGGAGCATGTTGAGTGTGCGGGCCGACGATGCCGAGCGCCGTACGGCATGCAAAGTACCGGCCGACATCGGGCACCGCGAGAAGCGGCGGCTTGCCCTGGACATCCTCGACGACCTCACCCTCTGGGGCCTAACCGCCCCGTGTCGGGCTCGCCGACGCCGCCTCCGGGACCAACGCGAATCTGCGGACGGCGCTTTCTGAGCGTGGCCCGGGCTATGTGCTCTCCATCCGCGCCGACGTCACCGCCCATCCGTTCGGCTCGGCACCCGAGGCCCCTGCCCGCAAGGCAAGCAACGCCTGCTGGTCCCAGCCCCCTTCCGTCAGACCCCGCCGTCCGTGGTCGCCCACGCCACCGGCCTGGGACACGACGCCTTCACCGACATCACCTGGCCAGGACTCCCGCGGCCTGATGCGCTCGCAGTTCGCGGCGCTGCGGGTTCGCCCGGCGGGCAACTCCATAGCCCGCGGCCCCTGCGGGCCCGAGCCTCGGTCGGACAGGGCTGGTGGGACGGCGTCCTGCCGGACCTGTGACTGCTGACCGAGTGGCCCCGAGATGCACAAGCACCCACCGAGTACTGGTTCTCCAACCTGCCGACCGACACTCCGTTGCAGGACCTGGTCGGCCGGGCGAAACTACGCCGGCGCATCGAACACCACTACCGAGAACTCAAACACGGCCTGGGACTGGACCACTTCGAGGGGCGTTCCTGGCCGGGCTGGCACCACCACGTCTCCCTGGTGACCGCCACCCACGCCTCCTGACAGAACAAAGGCTCTCCCCGAAAGCGCCCACGCCGACCTCACGCTCTACCGCGTCCTCGATCTCCTCCAGGACGTACTGAGATATTGGGCCGGTATCCGCACAACCTGCCACCACCCACTGCCCCGCAAGCCATACACACCAAGATCAAGACAGACCTAACGGAGTCCTATTAGCCGCGCCTACGAGTATCACCAGCGCGCTGGCGCCGATGAGGGCGGCCCACCATGGATGGCCGGTGAGCCATGCCCAGGGTCCGTTGAGTATCCACACCACGGCTGTGCCGGTCAGCCACGCCCACAGCATTTTGCCGAGTGCGAGGGCGAAGACGCCGCAGAGCAGTGTTTTGAGAAACGGTCGAGACGGCCGTCCGCGTCGAACACGACCACCCTCCGGGGCGAGTTGAAGAGCCGAAACGAGGCTGTGGGATCAGGCGGCGCGGCGAGGCGTGCGGCGCGTACGGGTAGGCAGGGAGAGCAGTTCGTGCAGCGCGGCACCGTCCTGGGCCCACTGGTGCAGCCGTTCGCGGTCGACCAGATGGATGTGGTGGCGCGCACCCCAGGCACGCGCGTCGCGGGTGAAGTCCCCGTTGGTCACGACCACCGCATGCTGTGCGCCGTGAACGGGCCCGGCGGTACCGTTGACCGCGTACAGGGCGGGAGCGCCGACCTTGGCCCCGGTGCGGGTGTGCTTGGCCTGGAGCACCGCACGTCCAAGAAGCGGGTGCTCGGCTATCACGTCGGCGGCCTGGTCGCCACCTCCTCCAACCCGCCGCGCGCGCCAGCCATCACGGATCATCAGGTCGCGCAGCGCCTCCTCGAAGGCGCGATCGTCTATGGCGTCGAGCTGATCCGCTCGGAAGGACAGAGCCGCCCGGCGCGCACGGTCGCGACGGTGGAAGAGCGGGAGGAAGCCGGGCGAGGGTCAGCCGGTAGGGCGAGCCACTGGGCAGTCCGTCAATGCCAATCACGGGCGGACGAGGAGTCAACTCATCGTTATCCCGTCCAGAGCAGGTTCGGTGCCGGTTCGGACGAAGTCTCCCGGGAGCGGTCGGGGCATGCGGTTGTGCCGGGGGCAGTGGGACGGTTGCGTAGCACCGTTCGGGGGGGGCTGACTCATGACTTTTTTGACCGAAGTGTCTTGTCACAGGCATGTCGACTGCCGTTGCGGATGGTGCTTGCTGTCACCGAGCCACAGGGCGTGTCCCCATAGGGGCCTTGCTGTCTTTCAGGCGCCATCACGGTTCAGACCGCCCGACCCGGCAGGTGCCAGCCACCCAGCACATCACCACGCGGGAGGCGGACCAGCATGACGACCAGACAGCGCAGCACCTCTTCCACCAGCACGGGCCCGCCCGCTCGGGGCGAGGTTGTCCTGGGTGTGGACACGCACGGCGAGGTTCATGTCGCCGCGGTGGTCGGCCCACTGGGTCAGATCCTGGGCATCAAGTCCTTTCCGGCCACGGCGGTCGGCTACCGTCGGCTGCTCGCCTGGGCTCGCAAGTTAGGGACGGTGCGGCGGGTCGGGGTGGAGGGCACCGGTACCTTCGGCGCGGGATTGTCCCGCTACCTGCTGGCACAGCAGGTCGTGGTGTTCGAGGTGAACCGGCCCGACCGCTCGGCTCGTCGACTGCTCGGGAAGTCGGACCCGCTCGACGCACAGGCCGCCGCGCGGGCCGTGCTCAGCGGTCGCGCCAGGGCCCGCGCCAAGACCGGCGACGGCCCGGTGCAGAGCGCCCGGATGTTCAAAATCGCCAAGGATTCTGCGGTCAAGGCCCGCACTCAGGCGATCAACCAGCTCAAGGCCGTCCTGGTCGTAGCCGACCCAGCCCTGCGGGAACGGCTGTCCGGCTTGGGCAACCGCGAACTGTTCCGCACCTGCGCACGCCTCAGCCCGCGCGAGGGCGAGGCCGGCGAGAGCGATGAGGACCCTGTAGCTGAGGCCACTCTCATGACGCTGAGCATGCTGGCTCAGCGCATCGAGCAGCTCACCGGGCAGATCGATGAGCTGAATCAGCGATTGACCGGGCTCGTTGAGCGCCATGCCCCGCAGCTGCTCGCGCCGGTGGGTATCGGCCCGGACTCCGCTGCCACGCTCCTGATCACCATGGGCGACAATCCCGAGCGGCTGAGCACTGAGGCGTCTTTCGCCGCGCTGTGCGGAGTGAGCCCCATCGAGTACTCCTCGGGTGGTCGGAGCTCGCGGCGGCTCAACCATGGTGGCGACCGGCAGGCGAATGCCGCTCTGCACCGCATCGTGTTCACCCGGCTGCGCCACGACCCGCGCACCCAGGCGTACTACGAACGCCGCACCCGGGAGGGCAAGACTCGGCGTGAGATCATCCGATGCCTCAAGCGATATGCCGCCCGCGAGGTCTTCAACCTGGTCAGGACGGTCTCGACCGACCCCCCGTTATAGGGGCGTCTGTGATCGCTCGTGACACGTGAGGACCTCTGTCGGCATGCTCCGGCGGGTGTCCCGCGTAGGCGTAGACCTGATGGGCGACGCCCCGCCGGCTCCGATGGGGCGTCGTTGTGCAGTGGGGCATGACGATCGGGGCTCTGTTGTACTCTGGCTTGCCGCGCTCGAGTACGCGGAGGAGCGAGACGTGACGACGCGGGCGCTGCAGCCCATCGACAGAGCGCGCGGCATGGGAATTCGTCACGGCGGACAAGGTCGCAGCTTTTCCACCTCGACAAGCCGAACGCCTGGGCGGCATCCTCGACGCTCGCCGTTTTGCTCCAACGGCATGATCGGCGTCGGTTCTCCCAGATGTCCGGGAGCGAACCGGCCCGCGGCCTCAGTCACCGCACGGGTGACGGCCGTCAGCGGCGACGGCGAGACACAATGAACAAGCAACGGAGCCCCTTGCGGGACAAGCTGTCCTGGATGACTGCCTGGACCAACGTGTTCCGTTAACCCACGTCGAGAACCCGTCAACACGCCTTGCGTGACCTGTGTAAACGCCAATTACCCGGCCTGGACCTCCACCCCACCGGCATGCTCAACACCCCGGAAGGACTCAGCCCGTACGATCCGGCGGTCGACGAGATCCTGGGCCGCATCTTCGCCGACTACAATCTGGTCATCTCCGGCTGGTCGGCGGCCTGGGATCCCGCGCTGCGCAATGCCCTGTCCCGCTGCTCCCGGATGGCTGGACATCCGCCACCGTAGGGGCGTCGCCCATGTGGAGGAGAACTGGCCAGCCGAGAGGTGGTAGAGCTGACGCGTCTGCGTTACGACGGACCCTCAGCAGATGCGGTTTCGCCTTCTATCATGCCGGTAGCGACCGCCATGAGGGCTCCCTACTGCCCACCGGCGGCCATGTCCGGCAATCTTCCACACTCCGGGGGCACCGCGGTGGGCTTTCTGGTAGGACGCAAGGCGGTCGCCAGCAGGACCGCTCCGGAGAGTGCGATCAGCATGGTCCAGAACGCGCTGACGTGCATGGCGTGGATGAACGCGTCATCGGCGGCGTGCGCCAAGGCGGGCTGGTGGATCGCCGTGGCAGTGCGCCGGGCCTGTTCCGCGGATACCCGCGCCTGATCCTGCACCGGGCCGGCGTACTCATGCAGGGAGCCTTCGATCGCGTGCCGGTAAGCGATCGACATGATCGTGCCACCTATCGCGATTCCGAGCAGGCTGCCAGCCTGTCGCGCGGTGTTGATGACGGCCGACCCGGCGCCGGCCCGTTCCAACGGCAGGGCGCTCATGAGTCCCCCCGTCACCGGGCCGATCACCATGCCGATCGACAGGCCCTGGATACTGTAGGCGATCTCGTTGAAGATCAGCGGGGTGTGCAGCCTGAAGAGCATGTTGCAGCCCATTGCCAGCCCCGCCGTGGTCAGCGCCGTCGCGGTGACCACGCGGAGCGTCCAGCGGCGGGCCAGCCGGACGCCGAGCGGCGCCCCGGCAATCGTCCCGAGCGCGCTCGGGGCGAACGCCAGGCCCGCTTGCAGCGGCGAGAAGTCGCGTGCGCCCTGCAGGTAGAAGGCGCTGTAGAAGCTGGCGGCGGTCATGGCAAACAGCAGTAGCCCGAGCGCCGCGTTGGCGAGGCCGAACATGCGCTGGGCGAGCAGCCGGGGGTCGAAGCTGGGCTGCCGGTGGCGCAGTTCGGCGAGCACGAAGCCGGCCAGCAGGACCACTCCGACGGCGATCGTGCCCCAGATCGACACCGAGTTCCAGGAGACCACCTGCCCCGCGTGGATCAGCCCGTAGGCCAGGAAGGCGAGCCCGCTGATCGACAGCAGCAGCCCGGCCGGGTCCAGCGGACGCGGGGTGGGGCTGTGGAAGTTCGGGACCAGCGTGGCGATTCCGATCAGCGACAGCACCGCGATCGGGATGTTGACCAGGAAGATCGAGCCCCACCAGAAGTGGCCGAGGAGGACGCCGGCCAGCAGCGGCCCCGCGGCGACTCCGACACCGGCGGACGCCGAGGAGATGCCGATCGCGGTCGCCCGGGCGGGACCGCTGAAGGTCCACATGAGGATGGCCATCTGCGCGGGCATGATCAGCGCGCTCCCCACGCCCATCGCGGCCCGAGCGGCAATCAGTTGGTCCGCGTCGCCCGCGTACGCCGCCCACACCGAGGCGCCGGCGAAGACCGCCATCCCGGTGACGAGCACGTTCCGGTGTCCGAAGCGATCGCCCAGGGCGCCAGAGGTGAACATCAAGGTGGCGAAGACCAAGGTGTACGAGCCGGTGGCCCACTGCAACTGGGCGGGGCTGGCGCCCAGTCCGCGGACCGGATCGGCGAGGGTCTCGAAGGCGGTGGTGAGGATGGTGTTGTCCAGCCAGATCAGCAGCGAGGACAACAGGAGTACGGCGAGGATCAACTGCTGCCTGGACTTCGGCAACGTCGGAGGCGTCGTCATGGGAACTTTCGATTCGATCGTCAAGAACCTGACGATTGGGTCATGGCGTACTCGTCAGGCTCTTGACGATCCCTGACGAAGGCTGGGCGTCGGATCCCCATTCAGGATGCGGTCGGGTCGCTGACCTTCATGGTCCGCAAGGTCTGGCTGAACATGCGGTCTGCAGTTGCCGCAGAACTCAAGGCATTTGAGCTGTCGACCCCGCAGTACGCCACCCTGCTATTGGCGAGGCACAGCCTGGGCTGTCGGCCTCGGACGTCGTCCGGGAAGTAGCAAGCTCTCGGCGAGCCGCCAATGAGATGCTCGGTAGTCTCGAACTGGAGGGCGTGATCGAGCGGCGCCCGAATCCGACCGATCGGCGCGGTCACCAGATTCATGTCACCGAATCCGGGCGGGCACGCCTGGAAACCCGCATCGCAGTCGACCGCTGTGAAGCCGAATCGGAAGCTGCGTTCACACCGGAGTGGAGAGGCGTAATCCGTGACTGGCTCAAGGGTATCTGCGAAGCCTGCTGCTGAGTTGAACCCGCACGGACTCATGCGGCATGGGTGCCCCCTGTCCGTTGTTCGGGAGCTGACTTAGAGTCAATCCTCGAAGTACTTCCGGAGCCGGCCACTTGGCCTCAATACCAGTGACAGCAGGAGCTCGGCTGGCAGCGGGGCGTCCAGGAGGCGCTTGGGCGCCACGCCCTGGGCAGGCCGAGCCGGCGACGGATGAGCGGTTGTGGGACCGGATCACGGTCGGGCTGTTGACGCGTACGTTTCCGCCGGAGTCGGTGGACCGGGTGGTTGCCCAGTGCGGGCGGGGGGGGCGGCGTAATCGGCTGCCGCCGCGGGTGGTGGTCTATTTAGTGCTGGTCAGCGGCTTGTCCAGTACCGCCTTGAGGTGGCTGAACGTTTCGACGGAGTACTCACCGTGGTAGCGGCCGATGCCGCTCTCACCCACGCCGCCGAACGGCAGCTCGGGGACGGACAGGTGGGAGATGGTCAGGCCGAAAACGAGGCCGCCGGAGGAAGTCTCCCGAGTCAGCCGCTGCTTGGTCTGCTCTGAGGTGGTGAAGGCGTACAGCGCGAGCGGCTTGTCCCGCTCGTTGATGAAGGCGATCGCTGCGTCGAGGTCGGGCACGGAGATGATCGGCAGAACCGGCCCGAAGATCTCCTCCCGCATCACCGGTGCCTCGGGGGGGACGTCGGCGAGGACGGTCGGCTCGATGTAGCGCGTGGCCCGGTCGTGCGCGCCGCCGGTGACCAGGCGGCCGTCGCTTATCAGCGCGGTGAGCCGGTCGTGGTGGCGCTCGTTGATGACCTGGCCGTACTCGGAGCTGGCCGCCGGGTCCGGGCCGTACAACGTCTGGACGGCGGCGGTCAGTTCCGTTTCCAGCGCGGCGGCTGTGTCGCCGATCGCGAGGATGTAGTCGGGGGCCACACAGGTCTGGCCGGCGTTCTGGAACTTGCCGCGGGCGATCCGCTCCGAGGTGACCGCAAGGTCGGCGCCCGGCTCGACCACCGCGGGGCTCTTGCCGCCGAGTTCGAGGGTGACCGGGGTGAGGTGCTTGGCGGCGGCCGCCATGACGATCCGTCCGACGGCGCCGTTGCCGGTGTAGAAGATGTGGTCGAATCGCTGTTCCAGCAGCGCCGTGGTCTCCGGCACGGCGCCCTCGACCACAGCGACGGCCTCCCGGTCGAGGTAGCGCGGCAGCAGCCGGGCCAGTGCTGCCGAGGTCGCCGGGGCCATCTCGCTGGGCTTGAGCAGCACGGTGTTGCCGGCCGCCAGGGCGCCTACCATCGGGGCCAGGGCGAGGTGCAGCGGGTAGTTCCACGGCGCGATGAGCAGCACCACGCCGAGCGGGTCGCGGACCACCCGGGCCTCGGCGGGCTGGAAGGCGGCCGGGACGGCGGCGGGGCGCGGGGCCAGCCACTCCTCCAGGTGCGCCACCGTGTGGTCCACCTCGTTCAGCAGGAAGCTGACCTCGCCGTACGCCTGGGTATCGCCCTTGCCCAGGTCGGCGTGGAGCGCGGCCATGAACTCCGTGGACTGCTCGGTGAGCAGCGTACGCAGGGCGCCCAGCTGGGCCAGTCGCCAGGCCGGCGGCCTGGTCCGCCCGGTGTCGAAGGCGCCGCGCAGCCGCGCCACCACGTCAGCCGGGTCTGTGGCGGCGGCCCGGACCAGCAGCCGGGCCAGCTCGGCAGAGGAGCCGGGGTTCTGGCCGGTGTAGAGGTTGCGGTCGACGACGGTGTGCGGGGTGAACGGCGCGCCTGCCACGAAGTCGGCGCCGAGCTCGACCAGGCGGTCCTGGAGCAGCCAGCGGGCCTTCTCGGCGAGGCCGACCGCGGTCTCCTCGGCGTTGCTGAAGGCGGTCATCCGGTAGCCGGCGAACAGCCAAGTGCCGTCCTCGTGGCGGGCGGTGAGCAGCGAGGCGAGTGCGTGACAGACCACGCCCACCGGCCGACCCGACTCCAGGGTGCGGGTGAGGATCCGGCCGGAGTCCTCGTCCACCGCCAGGTCCTCCATCGGGCCGTGGCCGCCCGGGTAGAACACCAGGTCGTAGTCGTCCGGGTCGACCTCCGCCAGCACGGCCGGATGTGTCAGCACCTCGCCGATGCTCTCCAGGTAGGTGGCGAGGCGGTCGGCCCGGGGCTGGCCGCCGTTGACGGTGGAGCTCAGGCTGCCCTGGTCGACCGGGGCAGCGACACCGCCGGGGGTGGCGACGGTGATCAGGTAGCCCGCCTCGCTGAAGATCCGGTGCGGCTCGGCGAGTTCCTCGGCCCAGAAGCCGGTGGGGTGCGCGGTGCCGTCGGCCAGGGTCCAGTGGGTGGCGCCGGTGACGACGAACAGAACGGAGGTCATGAGTGATGCTCCAGGCTTGGCAATGGTTGAGGTCCGGCCGCGCGGGCCGGAGGCTTGAAGTCCTAAATGGTTGAGACGGTGCACTGACGGGGCTCTCGTCGAAACGGTGATGAGGGCGCGGTCGAAGTCGATTGCGGCCCACAGTGAGTAAGGGCGCTTACCTCGCCGCGCAACGCAGCAGATGAACTGAGGGCTCTTGAGTGACCTTAAAGCTCAATCCTCCACCAATCCCCGGTTGAGCCTGCCTGGTCGGGGCTACCCAAATCCATTCAGAGGTGAGAGGCGAGCTGGCTGCTGCTTACCGTTCGTGCGTGGGGGGCATGGCGACTGCCCGCTCAATGACAGCGCCGACAATCGACCTGCCGAGGTGTTCCGTAAGGGGATCCCGCAACGGAACACCGGCCGACGGAAACGGAGCCCCTGGTCAGGGTCTTCTGTATAGGCGTTCCGCGAACCGTCCGGCGGAAAGAGTGACGACACATCCGGCGTCGACGCGAACTTCGGCTGAAGGCTGCCCTCCTCGGACGCTCCAGGGGCGGGCAGACCAGCAAGGCGCACTCGGCCGCCGACCGGAAGCGTCGCCCGTTGGTGTCCGTCCTGACTGTGCGACAGACCGCGGACGGACCGCAATTCATCCCCCGTGCTCAAGAAGGTACGGGTCCGCGGGCCCGTCGGCCGCCCCGCACCTGGCCGGACGCGGTCGCCGGGGACGATGCCTAATCGTCCCCCGGTAACCGGGCCCATCTGCGCAAACGCGGAAGCAAGGCAGTCATCTCGGAGTAGAGGGACTACACCGCCAACCGGAGGAACTCGATACGCGCCCTAGTTCACTCGCTTGTACAGCGGGATGTCATGGCCGATCTGCGTGGCGGCCGAGATGGCAAGGTAGATGTAGGTCCGGGCGAGCGATGGCCACAGGGAGGGCGCGTGGGGGGTGAGCTGCGCGCCGTGGAGCGGGTGCCAGTCGTATGTGGTCCGGCCGGCCTCGATCGTCGTCACCCAGGGATAGTTGTCGTCACCCCGCACCGCGAGCACGATGGTGTCGGACAGGGTTCCGCTGACGGCGGCAGCGGGCTGCGAGTGGGTGATGGCGCCGCCGACGCGCGTCCAGCGGTTGTCCCACAGCTCGCTGGCCCCGTAGTAGTTCTGCCGGTAGATGTGGTTGTCGGTGCCACGGTGGAAGACGGCGAGGTTCTCCTGGCCCGGAGAGTAGGCCACGGCCGCCGGAGAGGAGTCGGTCGTCGCATTCCCCGGCACGGCACGGTTGAGGAATTCCCAGCCCGTCGGTGCCGACGAGTGGTACAGGCTCCACACGATTTGGTGGTTGCTGTTCGTGTAGAACACCGACAACTGGTCGCCGGTGCTGACTACCGAGGGAGTGCCGAGGGCGTTTGACTGCGGAACTGCAGTCCAACTGGTCCACAGATTCCGGCCTGTGTCGGTCAGTTGGGCGTAGTACAGGCGGTGGTCGTTGCCGCGGATGAAGACGAACAGCCGGCTGTCGTGTATGACTGCGGCGGGTGCGTCGCTCGTCCGCCAATCGCCGGGAATGGGCCGCGCGGGGTTGGCCCCGCCCGGCGACCACCAGATCCTGTTGTCCTCGCCCCGCATCACGGAGGCGGTGTCGGCCCCGGCGGGCGTGTCGGGCGTTCGCGCGTGGGGGTCGCCGAAGAGCTGCCAGTCGCCCTCGGTCGCGGCTGCCGGCTGCATGCCCATGGGGCCCAGGACGGCGAGGGCCGTCAGCAGGGCCGCGACGGCCGCCTTGCGTGGTTTGCCTGTCAGCGTGGGCCGTGTCAGGCCCCGGGGCATCGCCATGGGTTTCTCCTTCTGCGGTGTGTGTTCTCTTGTGCACGTGAGTTGTTCGGGGGTGGGTGGCGATGGGAAGGCTCCTGGCCCGTATCCCCGTGCCCCATGCGGCGGTTGGCAGGCATGCGCCGCTCCGTCGTCGCCCTGATCCTGCACATGTCGACTTCTACATGTCAATACTTACTTGTGTGGGAAGGTTGCGCGCGTGGGAGTGCGAGGGGGTGCTATCCGTGATCGGGGTCTCGCTCGACCGGGCCGGCCTCAACGGCAGTGACTTGGAAGGCGCCTGCTGGTTGTCGGCGTGGTGTGACCCTGACCGCCGACCGGGGCGGGCGGGCGGTGGAAGAACCGTGCTTGCGGCTTTCTGCCTTCCGTACGGGCGAGCCATCTCAGCAGGTCCGCCTCGCCCGGCGAGGTGAGGGCGTACTCCTGGCGACCGCGGGGACCTTCCGAAGTGGCCTCAATCACCCCGGCATCGGCAAGGCGATTCAGCTCGCCGTAGACCTGGCCCTGTGAAGCGACCCGGACGTTGCCGAGCGAGCGCCGGAAGCGCTTCATCAGGTCGTAACCACTGCCGGGATGGTCCATGAGCAGGCCCATCACTGCATATCTGAGGGTCACACCTCTAGCGTATGTCGCAGTCTACATGTTGCCAGTATAGTAACGCGATAAGCGCCCACTTGGCCCGCCCCGGGTCGAGGCTGGCGGTGGCGTTCGGCAGGACACCGCCATCGATGGCGAGTTCGACGAGCAGACGGGATTCCCGAAACACGCCACGAGATGCTCCTGAAGGTCTTCTTCGGGCTGCTCCCACGGGAACAGGTCGTCCAACGCCTCGCTCGGCAAGCCGAGATCGCCGCCAAGCAGCGTGCGGCACTTGTCGACATCGAAGCGTCGATCGACTGGGACGACGGCGCCCCGTTCAGTGCCGGTGGTCGGCTTGCCCTGGAGTACGGGCTGCGGTTGCGCGCCATGGAGGAGGGCTGGGCGCTCCGGGCCGTCGCGCAGGTCGGCGGCCCGGCCGGAACGGCGGACGGCTCCAGTGAGTGCGAGCGCCGGTCCCGGACTCCGGCGGCCTGATCGACGTGACGGCGCGTCGTGCGTACGCAGCGCTGGGCGCGCATCGGGTACGGAAAACTCGGCCGACACGGTGCATGAGGCCGCTGTGGGGTGGGGTCCCGAGGCCGGCCGGGCACGGGACGGGTGTGGCCGCCGGTCTGGGGACTTCCTGTGCCGCGCACCGGTCCGGTACGGGCGTTCGTGATGTTCTACAGCTATTGACATGTCAGTGATTGCCTGTCGAGGAGCTGAGCCCTTCGTCCGTCCCGGCCGCAGGTGTGGCTGCCGGTTTCTCCGGGCGGGACTTTGCGGTCTGAGCGCCTGGTAGACATGGTCCGCGCCCGGCGCCATGCCTGTTTCGCGAAGCCTCAGCCTTCGGTGGGATCCCGACCTCTGCGACGAGGCGGCCGTGGAGACTTCGAGAGTGACATGTAAAGTAATGACATGTCACTCACACAGGCACTACTGGGGCTGCTGGCGGTGGAGCCCGCCAGCGGGTACGAGCTGACGAAGGAGTTCGAGGGGGACATCGGGCGGTGGGCCTGGCAGGCTGCACACCCGAGTGTGTATCCGGAGCTCGTTCGCATGGCTGAACGCGGCCTTGTCGAAGTCGCTCAAGAAGGCCCTCGCCGGCGAAAGACATACGAGGTGACAGCCAAGGGGCGCGAGGAACTGCGAGCGTGGCTACAGGCGCCCTGGGGACAGGGAGTCGTACGCAACGAGCAGGTTTTGCGCATGTTCCTCCTGGAGGCGCTGGAGCCGGAGGAGGCGGCCACCGCGCTGCGCGGCGTCATCGAGTATGCCGAACAGAATGTCTCCGCACTTCGGGAACACCGATCCAGGCGGGAGGCCGAGCCGCCCGACGGCCGTGAGGTGCTGGGGCAGTTGGCGGCTGAGTTTGGCCTGCGGCAGTACCAGGCTATGTACGACTGGGCGCTGTGGGCCCTCGATCACCTGAACCGGCGCCGCACGGCTCGTTCGGCCTGATGATCTCGCCCAGCTCTCGCACAGGGCACACTCGGAAAGCCCGAGTGGGCGGATCTTCCTGGCGACAGGACACTCCGCAAGGAGGACCCGCACCGACAGCGAGGCAACGATCTGCGGTGGCGCGCTGTCAGTGTCCGCTCGACACGAGAACGTTGCCGAGGCTGTGAGAGGGAAGGACGCACGCCCCGGGAAAGGAGGCACCCTTGGGTGAACGCATGCGCGTGCCCGCGCTGCTGGCAATCGTCAAAGGTGCTGGGATTCCTCGCTGGTATGCCTGGCGGCGACGGCGACCGAACCCTCGCGTGATTCCCTCGCGGCAGCGATGAGGGACAGGCCGGCAGCTCTCGGAGGGCCGCCCTGCGGCGGCTGTGACACCTGCGGGGGCCCGGGCTGTCGGTCGGAGGAGTCGGCCAAGCCCCGAGAGCATGTCGATCACATGCTGCCAGGACAACGAGCACCAGACACCTTCCGGTACCTGCCCGACTGCCGGAGTCGGCTGACGAAGCCCAGCACGGCCGTCGTCAGGGACCGCGCACTCCGGACCCGGTGGCGCCCGTCCAAGGGAGATGCCTCCTGGCTTCGGGCACCGGCTTTCCTTGCATGCGAAGGGCGCAGCACGCGGGAGCTGACACCTCGCAGGCACCGCTGCAAGGCGGAGTGGCTGGCCGGTCGGGGCAGCCTGCTGCACAGAGGGACGCGTCGGTATTCGGCGTGGCGCGCAGGTCACGGTCGTGGAGCGGTCAACACATCGCAGAGGCGGAGGGCGACGAGCAGTTCCGCCTTCCGTTCGAGGTACCCGGCACCCAGCATTTCGGTGACCGTGTTCAGCCGCAGCCGGACGGTGTTCTCGTGGATGCTGAGTCTGGCCGCCGTCGCCGTGTGCGTGCCGCAGGACAACCAGACGGAGAGGGTCTCCCGCATGCGAGCCGCTCGATTGGTACGGTCCGCGAGTGGGCCCAGCTCGTCCCGGACGAACACGGCGGCGGAAGGCGGATCGTGCAACAACAGGTCCTCCAGCGAGAGGTCGTGGAAGGACAGACAGCGGGGTGCGTCATTGAACTTCTCGCGGATGTCCTCGGCTCGCACGGCTTCACGATGGCTCGCGCGAAATCCCGCGACCCCCGGTCGGGGCCTGCCCATCGCCGTCTGCGTATCCGACCCCAGCAGCGTCCGGCGTAGGGTGTCCAAGACGCCCACCGAGACTGCTTTCCGGTATCCCAGCCAGGCGGTCCAGTGGGTCGCGAACGGCGGCAGCAACAGGTGCTCGCGTGCCGAGGTGGCGGTCTTCGCGCGCTGAAGGACCTTCTCGGCGTGTGCGCGGTCGGTCGCATTGATGAGCAGGCCGATGTGGGTGCCGCCCAACCGGTAGCCGAGCGTGGCGTCCCAGGCCGGGTTCACGCGCCCGTCGTCGGTGGCGAGGATCGTGGTGATCACGTCACGTCGGCGTAGATCCCCACCGAGGGGGAGGCCAGCCGTGGCCTCCTGGTGGGCGAGCACCGACTCGCGCATGGCGCGCTCGGCAAAGTCGAAGGCGCAGAATGCCACCCGCGAGACCATCTCGCCCGACACCGCGATGCGCCCGCCGTTGGCGGCAGGGTCCGGTGCAAGCCCGGGCCAGCCCATCCTGCCCCACCGGTCGATGAGTTCGCGCGTGCCGGTCCAGTAGGCCTGCCGTATGCAGACCACGGAAAACCCCTGCTCGGCGACCCATACGCCGAAGTCGCGGACCTGGCTCGTGACATCCTCCATGGGAGGGGACGCGACGTTGTGGGCCTTCGCGACCGACAGCACGTTCGTCCGGACGAAACGCCTGAGCCCGTTGTGGAACGGCACGCTGCCCTGTCGGGTAGGAAACACGTCCTTGGTGATCTCGCTGGTGATCTCGTTGCAGAGCCGATCGATCCAGGTGATCCCGAAGTCCCGCGTACCGGGCGCCACCTTCGGTCCGCATGCTTCCTTGAGCAACTCTGCGTCAGCGCACGCGCCCACCGTCGACACCTCATATCCAATACTATTGAGCCGACATGTTGAAAATAGAATATTAATATTCCTCTGGATGAGTCAATTCAGTCGTCCCTGATGCAAAGCCGGGCTGGCGTGCGAGGGTCTGAGCCGGTAGAGCCTGGTCCAGGTGCTTTGTCTCCATGGGGCCGGGACACCGTGGGCCGACCCGGCTTGTCGTTCCGTGGAGGCATGCCTTCACGCCCTCTATGGGGTCTGGTCGGTGGGGACTTGACACCGACTGGCCTGACTTCTGTGCGTCGGCGACATGATGCCTGGCTCTGATGCCGCATACCGTTCAGGCAGTGAGCAGCCATGCCGGCGCTTCCGGAGCGGACGGGATCGCAAGCACGGTCCCGTGGAACGGCATGGAACCGGACAAGGGGAGAAGCCGTGCCGCCACCAGCGCTGACTGTCGTTGCCAGTGACCCGGTCACGCGCGACGGAGTGTGTTCCTGGTTCCGTGCGAGCGGCTTGGTGAGACTGCTCCCGCCCGGTGTAGTGGCTGATGCCGATGTCACTGTTCTCTTCGCCCATCAGGTGGCCGAGGACACCTTGGCGGCCATGCGTCACCTTGTGGAACAGGCGGCGAAGCCGGTGATGAAGTTCGTGCTGGTCGCGGACCACATCAGTGAGGTGGAGCTGATACGTGCCGTCCGATTCGGCCTCGTCGGCTTCGTGCCTCGCTCGCAGGGGTGTATGGACCAGGTTCTCCGGGCCGTACTGAGGAGTCGGGAGGGAGGGGTCCAGTTCCCGGACGTACTCGTCAAGTCCTTGATCGACCAGGTGAGGAGATTGCAGGAGGACATTCTGGAACCGTGCGGCCTGAACATAGCCGGTTTCAAGGACCGGGAGATCGAGGTTCTCAGGCTTCTGGCCGAGGGGATGGACACCGCGACAGTCGCACGGCAGCTGAACTACTCGCAGCGCACCATCAAGAACATCCTGGCCGGGCTTCTGTTCCGCCTCGGCCTGCGCAATCGGACCCAGGCCATCGTGTACGCGATGCGAGCCGGTGTGATCTGATGCGTCGCGAAGTGCGACCTGCCGCGACGCTCGTTGCACGAGCACGACGAAAGTCCGCCCAGCCCTTGTCACCCCGGCGTCCGGAGGGGTTTTCGGCGGCTTCGGGGGCTGTCGTGTGACCTCCGTCTGCGTCCCTCGGCATCCTCTTCCTGGTCGGACGTCGGCGGAATGGGCCCGTGGAGGTCACGGCTGTGGCCGGCCGGGCCCAGTCGCGCCAGTAGTCAGCCGTTGGGGCGGAAGGGCGGCATCGCCGCCGCGTGCTTGGCCGTCCTGCTGTGGCGCCATGCGAGACAGAGTCGGACGGGGATGGCCAGCCCGACCCACCAGTACTCCGCCGCGTCGGGCGAGATCAGGGCCACCGGCAGTGAACTTCCGAAGATGACTGTGACACCCACCGCGCTGTGGAGCGGCTTGGTGATCAGTTCGTGCGGGGCCTCGGGGCTGCGCAATGCCGGGTGCCTGCGGAGCCACAGCGCCATCACCGTGATGAGCAGAGCGGACAAGGCGATCGTGCCGGCGTACAGCGAGGTTGCGAACGGGTTGCTGTGGTACCTGGTGATGAGCTTCGTGGGAAACGGCAGTGCGGCGACGAGGGCCATCAGCGCCAGGTCGAGGTACATCAGCGGGCCGTCCAACTGTTCCGCTGCCCGGAACAGGCGGTGATGGGAGATCCACAGCGCCCCGACGACGGCGAAACTCAGCAGGTAGCCGGCGACGGACGGGAGTGTTTCCTTGAGGGCATGCCCCAGTTCGGCGGAAGGCAGGTCCTCCGGGACGCTTATTTCCAGCGCGAGGAGCGTGATGGCAATGGCGAAGACGGCGTCGGCGAACGCTCGTACCCGCTCGACGTCGATTCCGTGCAGAGGTCTCACTGGCAGGGCTCCTCGTTCTTCTCCGTGCTCAGCCCATGAGGGCCTTGCCTCGGTGCAGGGAAAGCGCGGCGTACGGCCCGAAGCGTGGTCGCTCGGGGTCGTTCTGGCCGTCGCTCGAAGGGACTTTGCACTTGTCGGTCTCGACATGTCAATTTCGTAGCGTGTTTCGTGATGAAGTTGCGGAGATTCTCCCAATCGGGGTGTCAGGAGTTCGGCGGTCGGCGTCTTCGCGGCTGTGGAACGGCACCGGGAGCCGGTTCGGGGGTGATCGATGCCTGCCATGCCGGGAGGCGGGGGCCGCGAGTGCGTGGACTCTGGTCGAGAGGTGCTCAAGGTTGCGTCGGGGCAGTCCGCCGCCCGTTCCGCCCGTCGGGGACCGCCGGTCGTGGTGCCGCGCCACGGGTCCCGAAGATGTCTCGAGAAGTGCCATACTTCACCTGTCGAAACTTACATGTAGGCTTCCGGCTATGGATGTGATGCAGGTGCTGCCCGGTCCCGTGGCAGTCGAATCCGTCGGCATGGATGAAGCGGCCAAGGAGTTTGAACGTGATCCAGGGTGTAGTGCGTGGCGGAGGCTTGAGGGAATGCGCAGCGCCACGTAGGGGGGACACCATGGCTGGAATGCCCTTGGCGGTGCTTGCCAGCGACCCGATCACTTGTGAAGGGGCCCAGGCGTACTTCCAAGCGTGCGGCCAGGTGAGACTTGTCGCGTCCGGTCGTCCCTCAGAGGCCGAAGTGGTCGCGATGTTCGCCACTCAGGTCACAGACGAAACACTCATGTCGATGCGGCGGTTGTCGGCCGCGCCATCGAGGTCGCGGACGTGGATCGTGCTCAGTGCTGACGGCATCAGCGAGGCCAGGATGCTGCGGGCTGTGCGGTACGGACTGGTGGGCTTCGTGCCGCGCTCGCAGGCCGGCATGGAGAGCGTGCTTCAGGCCGTGCTGGACAGCCGGAAGAGACGGGCCGAGCCGCCCGACGTGCTCGTACGGTCGTTGATGGATCAGATCAGAACCCTCCGGGACGGGCCTCAGGAGTCGCAAGGCCTCTGCATGGCTCGGCTGAAGGAACGCGAGGTGGTGGTCCTGAAACTGCTCGCCGAGGGCCTCGACACCGCGGAGGTGGCGGACGCCTTGAATTACTCGGACCGCACCATCAAGAACGTCCTGGCGGGAATGATGGACCGCCTGGGGTTGCGCAACCGTGCCCACGCCATCGCTTACGCGATGCGATCTGGCGCTCTCTGATGCGGGCGTCGGGCTGGCTCGAATCAGTTCGAAGGCGGTCTTCGCCGAGGATGACGTTCCGTCGGCCAGACATGTGGAACGCCGCTGCGGCCGACCGTCGTTGCTCGGGAGACAGGCTGGTACCCCGGCACGCCACAGGGTGTCCGAAAGCGCGGTGGCGGACAGCGGAGACGCGGCCCGGGAGACTGACGGTGCGGGTGAGTGTCATGGCCACAGCCATCAGCAGCAGAGAGTCGGCGATGCCGGCTGCGGCCACGCAGTTGTCGACCATGCACCGTTCCAGCTCATCGTGGAACCAGTGGACGGAGCCGTAGGAGAACGCAGCACGGGCCCCCACCGCGACGATCCACAGGAACGCGTAGGCCCACTCGGCCCGGCTGACGGGCCGGCCGGTGTGCGGCCTGTCGTACACCGTCGTCTGTCCCGCCGTCGGCAAGCCGAGCAGCAGTCCCGCGAGGGTGGCGACGACCTCCAGGCAGTGGAACGGGCGACATCGGGTGTGAGCGGGCGGCCTACGCGGGCCCCGATGGCACCACGCCCGGCACCAGGAGTCACCGCCCGAAGTGAGGCTGCCGGTGCCGGCGCGGCGTCGCATCCGAGCACACCGGCCGAATCGCCCTTCCGGTTGGCCGTGGACGCCCGCCACTGGTCAGCCCGCTCCTCGGGGTCCGGTCCGCCCTCGGTGACACCAATTCCAACCCACGGACAGGAAGAAGTATGAGCTACATCGTGATCCTGGTGGCGATAGTCATCGTCGTAGCCGTCATCGCACGTCAGTTGCGGGGAGAAGCGCTCACGGGCCGGCGACTGATGGTGCTGCCGGTCGTCCTGACGGTGATCGGCCTCGCTCTGCTGAGGCATGAGCATCCGACCTCCACCGACGTCACGTGCCTCGTCGCCGGCGGATTGCTTGCCGCGGGCATCGGAGCAGGGCAGGGTGCGATGACCCGGCTGGAACCGCGGGGCGGTGTGACGTGGGCCCGCATGCCTGCCGCCGGGCTGTGGTTGTGGGCGCTGCTGGTGGTCACGCGCCTGGGCCTAACAGCCATCGCGCACACACTCGACGCGAAGGTGGCGGCGTCCTCGGCGACCATCTTCCTGGCACTTGGTATCAACCGGCTCGGCCAGGCCGCCGTTCTCGTCCCACGCCTGCTGTCCTCCGGCATGGAGTTCGCCCCGGAGCGGGACGGTCGGACGTTCCCGGATCAGATGGCGCAGCGATTCACCCCTCCGCCGCTGGACAATCAGCCTCCCGGGCGGGTGTACGGCGCCGACCAGCCGCCGCCGTACACCCGTTACCCACAGGGCGACGGACTGGACTCTCTTCGCAGCCGCAGGCAGCAGCGCCGGGCACGCAGGTACAACGACTGGCGATGAGGACGGCGATGGTGAGGCCGGCACCCTCACCACGCGGCGCGTGAGGTCTCGTTGACGGACATTCACGGCACCCCTGACCCGAGGAAAACGCCATGGTCGCCGAGCATGGGCCGGATGCGATCTTGCTGGATCTGACATGCCGGTGACGGACGGGGTCGAGGCCACGAGGCGGCGGGTTGCGGAGCATCCGGATGCGCTGGTGGTGGTGCGTACTACGTATGCCGATGACGCTTCGGTTCTTCGGACGCTGCCTGCCGGTGCGCGCGCCTGTCTGGCCTCAGGGCCGGCTGCTCCGTAATCCCTGGTGGGCGCTGATCCACCAAGGATTACGGGACAGCCCTCAGGACGCCGACCAGTTGCGTATCGCGCGCGTGCCGCACAGCGCTGCGGCTGGACTCGCAGCCTTCGATTCCTCGTCGGCGAGCGGTAGTTGAGCGCGAACACCGTGAAGACCCACATCAACCGTTTCTTCTCCAGGGCGGGTTCCGGGGATCGGATCGCGACCACCCGCTACGCGCGCCACCACCTGGAACGCCCCATCGCCTTCAGGCCGCCTCACGTCACGATCACCGCGCCGAATCTCCGCGCTCCGGCCCACCCCCGAGGCGGTGCTCTCGACGCCTCATACGACCGCTTGGACCGCTGCGGACACCCATGCGCGAGAAGGGCGGGCGGGGGTCGTATCCCTTTCTCCGGCCCATAGCGCGGAGAAGAATTGGAGAACATGTGCATGGATGCACCAAAGGGCATATAAGAGAGGCCGAAAGGCCCAAGGGTGGCGCGACTCTTCCGTCGATCGGTCTATTGTTGTTCCGGCGTCAGATCAGTTTCGGCAAACGGTATCGCCACTCGGGGAGTCCGCTGTTCTTTCGGCACTCGCTGCTTTCGGGATCGTATTCTGATTTCCGCCACGGGTGGCATTGAACTTTCATGTTCGGCCGGAAACGGTGACGGTCGCCGGGAACCCCGGGCGGCCGTGGCGGCGAGTGGTCTCCTCATCCCGGGACCGCAGTCCGGATGAACCCAGCGGTTACGCGCTTCGGTGGCGGGATCGGCCGTGCCGCACCGTGCAACAAAGGTGATGTGACATTCGAAGCCCACGATGAACAGCTGGCCGACTTCGTTCAGGAGATGCGGAACGGCGGTGGGTCAGGATCGCCCACCTCGGCAGCAGATCTCCGTTCGCCGGAGCAGAAACGTCATCGGCTCTCTTGAACAAATAAGGAATGAAATGCAATTCGCTAAGGGATTTCTTCCCTGGGTGGCTTTTGGTGGGATGTCCGCTTTTGGATGGCAGTGGGCATCTCTGGGTGCCCTCGTCGTCAGTGCTTGGATCCTGCTCATGGGAGTGAAGGGGGGGTTCAAGGCCGAAGCTCTCGTTCTGGAATACAGCAACACGATGTTCTTCGCGCTCTGGACCATGCTGGCCTTCGCTGACACGAGCAGTCCGGCCTCACACATGGACGGCCCGGTGTCCATGGCCTGGCTGGCCGCCACGGCGTGGGGGTCGATCATCGTCGGTCACCCGTTCACCACCGGCATCGCGAAGCGGGACGTGCCGCGCGAGATGTGGAATGACCCCGGCTTCAACCGGGTCAACCTGATCCTGACCAGGGTCTGGGCCATCGCCTTCTCGATCAGCACATTCACCCTGGGCCTGGTCGTCGTCGCTCATCTGAACGTCGGATTCAGGGTCTTCTTCCAGGCCGCGGGGCTCATCATTCCGGCCATCATCACAGTGCAATACCCGAAGCGTGTTCAGGCACGAATGAACGCGCCCATGAATCAAGGAGTTTGACATGATGAACAACCCACCCGTCCCGCACCTCGCCAAGAACTACGCGCCGGTGATGGATGAGATGAGCGTCCAGGACCTGGAGGTCACCGGGGCGATCCCCCCGGAGCTCACCGGCTGGTACGTGCGGAACGGTCCCAATCCCCAGGACGTCGATTCCGCCCACTGGTTCTTCGGTGACGGCATGGTGCACGGTGTCCGTCTGGAAGGCGGCCGAGCGACCTCGTACCGCAACCGCTGGGTCCGCACCACCAAGTTCACGGACGGTAGGACGACCTACGGTGACGACGGGACCGAAGACCTGACTGCCGGCTCCGCCAACACCCACGTGGTTCGGCACGCCGGGCGCACATTCGCCCTGGTGGAGTCGTCCCTCCCATATGAACTCGACCTCCGTCCCGGCCGAGAATTCGACACGATCGGGCCCTACGACTTCGGTGGGCGTCTGAACACCGCCATGACCGCCCATCCCAAGGTCTGCCCGATCACCGGTGAGCTTCACTTCTTCGGGTACGGCGGCTTCAAGCCCCCCTTCCTGACCTACCACCGTGCGGACGCCTCAGGTGCCCTCACGGTCAGCCGCCCCATCGACGTGCCGGCGCACACGATGATGCACGACTTCCATCTGACCACCAACTACGTCGTCTTCATGGACCTGCCGGTCGTTTTCGACCAGGAGACGGCTCGCCGCGGGGATGCCCTTCCGTACAAGTGGCGCCCGACCTACGGGGCCCGGCTCGGTGTGCTGCGGCGCAACGACCCGTTCGGCGCGGTCCGTTGGCTGCCCATCGAACCGTGCTACGTGTTCCACCCGATGAACGCGTACGACGAGGGGCCGGACAGCGGTCGGATCATCATGTACGTAGCCCGATACCCCGTCTACAGCGAGACCCATGCCACTCTGTGGCGTTGGGAACTCGACCTCAACTCGGGCAAGGTCGTCGAAACCCAGCTTGACGACACGCCCTGCGAGTTCCCGCGTGTGGACGATCGCCTCGCCGGTCTGGACTCCCGTTTCGGACACGTCACGGTGTCGGACACCCCGAACATCGGCACCGGGCTCTCCCACTCCTACCTGATCCGCTACGACCTGCAGACGGGTAACGCGATGCGCCACGAGCTCCCCGCGGGCCGGATTGCCAACGAGGCGTCGTTCGCTGCGGCCGATGGCACACCTGGTGGCCCGGGATGGCTCCTGAGCTTCGTGTACGACGCGAGCACCGACAAGAGTGACCTGGTGATCCTGGACGCTCAGGACGTTGTGGCACCGCCGGTGGCCACGATTCACCTGCCCCGTCGTGTCCCGTTCGGGTTCCACGGCAACTGGCTGCCGGACGAGTGACCGTGTGGGGCCCGCCGTATCGGATGGCGGGGCCCGCAACCATCCCGAGACGTCTGGTGAGGCGGACGAACACGGCCGTCGTGGCGACATCCCTGTAGCGGTGTCGCGGCGACGGCCGTAGTCGTGTGCTCGAAGCCCCGCCGTACGAACGGCCCCTCAACAGGTACGTCTCCTGGTCGGTTGTGCCGTCCTGAACCGGTCGCGCGCCAGACGGCTCGCTCCGTTGCTCCGGCGCCGGCCCGTGCGCCCCGCTCATCCGTTTGGAACCGGAGGGTGGGGCACCGGACGCACAACGGGCCTGAACGAGCGGCGTCGCCGCGGGGAGCACACGATCCGCTCCCACGTGTGCTGATGATCGGGCGTGACGTCGTCAGCAGCGCGGGACTCCAAGGAGAGCCGGTGATCCAGGCACCCCAAAGTGCCGCTCATCGGCGGGTGGACGGCCTGGGCGCGCAGAGGACAGGGCAGCCGCGGCGTGTGCGGGGCACCATGGAACCCGCGGGGCCCCGGGGACGCGTCATCCGCGCGGCGTCATCCGCTGAAACCTACGGTGCCGTGGGGCCGGTGGCGAAACGGGATAGTGGCGCGGTCTCAGCGAGTTCGGTGGCCGATGGGTCTTCCAGCTTGGTGTCGGCCGGACAGGGAGGGGCCCGGGACGGCGGGGTTTGGCCGCCCCCGCCCCCCCGCATGAGTGTGCCCGGCGGCGACCCGGATTCCCGGTGGACAGGTTGTCCAGCGGGCGGGCCACCGCCGGGCGTGTGCAACCACGGTGGTGGGATGGCTCACAGCGGCGATAGGTGGGTCATAGGGTGAGCCGGGGGTCGGGCGTGGAGGTGGTCATGTGCAGGGAGGGGAGGTTCCGGCGCCGCACCATGAACTCGGCCACCACGATGTTGGGTATCCAGCACAGGTAGGGAAGCGGGCCGTATGCCTGATTGAAGATGTCCGTGAATTCGCGGCCGT
Source organism: Streptomyces sp. NBC_01431 (assembly GCF_036231355.1). Taxonomy (NCBI): domain Bacteria; kingdom Bacillati; phylum Actinomycetota; class Actinomycetes; order Kitasatosporales; family Streptomycetaceae; genus Streptomyces; species Streptomyces sp. NBC_01431. The sequence continues at coordinate 1,715,744 of NZ_CP109496.1, read as the reverse complement.
CGGAGAACGGCAACTGCACGAATATCAGCACGCCCAGCCACAGCCGGAGTGTCACAGCGGCGTAGGTGAGAGCGAAGTTGCGGATCATCCATGCCTCGTGCTCACGGAATCGTCGGGCACGCGCGGCCTTGTAGCCCCGCAGGGCTGTCCATCCCCAGAGCACCGCCAGAGCCGCAAAGCCGAAGAACCCACTGATGCCAACCGAGTTGAACATCGACATGATGAACGCTGCCACCGACCCGAGGCCGAGCGTGATCATGTAGGTCCGCCCGATCCACCGGTGTACGCGCGGGCGCCGGGTGCGCAGGCGCTTGGAGAACTGCCAGGGCCCAAGTGCCAGCGCGAGCCCGGAACTGACGATGTGGACGTAGAAGGCCACCTGGACCGGCCAGCCCCGATCCGCATACGTGGTGGCCAGTCCGACATTGCTGTGGGCGAGTTCGGCGAGCGTACCTTCGCCGTACTGGCCGACGAAGTAACCGGCTATCGCCAGTGAGGACAGCATGACCCAGGTCCAGCTCCACCTGTGACGCGTGGTTTTGTGCGAAGCGGGTCTCGTGGAGACGGTGTTGGTCATTGAGGGTTCCGTTCGGATGTCGAATGTCACGGGTGCAGGTCGGGACCACATGACGGAGTCCGGGCGGAACCTGAACGCACTCCGCGCCTGCTGACCGCAGGCGCAAGCCCCCGAATATCCGTGTGCGATTGATCCACGGCACTGCTCCGACAGTCTTCACGGGCCTGCGCGGTCGTTCCAATGGCGCAGAGCCACAGCTGACGAGCCGCCCACAGGCGGACTGGCACACCGGCGGGCCGGTAGGGACGACTCCCGCAGTGACGTACGAGGGTGTGTCGCCGTCGGCGGTGCGAGGCCGGCGTGGAGTGACCCCCGAGATTCCGACATCTGGACGCTGGATGTTTCGTCATCCAGGGGAAGTGATCCATGGTGGCAAAACGGAGGAATTTCCCGGACGAGTTCAAACGGGACGCAGTGGACCTTGTGCGGTCCTCGAAGACCGCCCCCTTACCGACATCGCCCGGGGTCTTGGCATCCATCTGGAAACGTTGCGGAAGTGGGTCCGAGAGGACGCCGCCTGTCGCGCCCACACGAGTGCCGACGAGGCTGATGCCGACATGACCTCGGGCGAGCAAGAGGAACTCAGGCGCCTGCGGCGGGAGAACGCCCGGCTGGAGGAGGACAACGAGATCCTCCGGAAGGCCGCCGCCTATTTCGCACGGGAGACGACACGGTGATCCGCTTCCGTTTCGTCGACGAGCACCGGAACGCCCATGGCGTGAAGCGGATGTGCGACGTCCTGGGCTGGGACCGCTCCGGCTATTACACCTGGCACAAGAACAAGGAGGCACGGCAGCAAAGGGCGGATCAGGAAGAGGAACTTGTCCGCCGGATCCGGTGCATCCACACCGAGTCCCGGGGCGCCTACGGCGCTCTGCGGATCACTCGTACCTTGCGCCAGCAGGGGCAGGTCGTGAATCGCAAACGCGTCGCCCGGGTCATGCGGGAACGTCAGATCGCCGGAATAACCCGCCGGAAATCACGGTCCCTGACAAAGGCTGACCGTACGGCACCGCCCGCACCCGACCTCGTCCAGCGGGACTTCACCGCGCCGATGCCGGGCCTGAAACTTGTCGGTGACATCACCTGCCTGCCCACCGCCGAGGGATGGCTTTACCTCGCCACGGTGATCGACCTGCGCACGCGCGAGGCCGTCGGCTGGTCCATGGCCGACCATATGCGCACCCAGCTGGTCGATGACGCCATCCGAATGGCCCATGCCGGCGGACACACGGCCGGCAACGCGATCTTCCACACCGACCGGTTGAACTTGTCCAAACACCTCTCGCCAATTCCGCGACACATTGGCCGAGTTGGACGTCCGGCAAAGCACCGGCCGAACCGGTTCATGCTTCGACTGTGAGGATGATCAGGTGCCGCTTCGGGCGGTGGCTTGACCCGTGTTTCGACTGGCGTTGTTGCCTTGGCGTTGATCTGTCGGCCACTGCCGGGAGCGGTACTCACTGCCGCCGGGCAGGGGACGCGTCCCGATAGGGGCCTTCGCGACAGGCACCGTCACAGTTTTGACCGCCCCGGCCCGGCGACGGCCACCAGCGCCCGAGGCGATCAGGAGGCAGGCGACCTTGCCCAGCATCACGCAGCCCACCGCCCCACGTCACGTCCCGGCCGGTGCCGCCGAGGAAGTCCTGCTCGGCGTCGACACCCACAAGGACGTCCACGCCGCAGCCGTCATCACCCTCCAGGCGCCACTTCGACGGTCTGTTCGGCACGCCGGACGTCACCCGGTTGGATATCGCCTCGTAGCGTGGGGCTGCTGCGAGGGGTGTGCGCACCGTTGCGCACCGGCGCAGCACTCCGGGCGCCTGGGTACGGGGTGACTTCCGTTGGCCCGCACTTGTGGTGGGACAGCTGACTACGTGCGGGGTCCGGCGGGGAGAATGGCATCAGGACTGCCCTGCCGCGGGATTTGACTCCTGACTTCTCTGAACGGATGTGTCCTTCGATCCCCCTGTCGTTCCTCGGGGCGGGGCGGTGTGTAAGGGCACTGCCCCGGAGTGTGTGTCCGGAGGATCGTGTTGCGTGAGGAATATGCACTCTGTCACCGATGACCGCTCCTCCGGGCCAGTGACCGCGCATACGTCGCAGCGAAGGCGGTGATGGTGATCGGTCATACAGGCGCTCCTGCTGCCCAGCCGGATCTCCCGATGGACCCGGAGGAAGTGGTTCTTGGCATTGACACGCACCGAGATGCTCATGTGGCCGCCGCTGTCTCCACGGCAGGCCAGGTTCTTGCTGCGCGGAGTTTCCCGGCCACGGCGGCCGGATATCGGCAACTCGTCCAATGGGTAGGTGAGCTAGGTGTTGTCCGCCGGGCCGGAGTGGAGGGGGCGGGGAGCTACGGGGCGGCCCTGACCCGGTATCTGCTGTCGCGGGGCATCCTCGTGTACGAGGCTCCTGGACCTGGCCGTGCGGCGCGTCGCCGGCATGGCAAGTCCGATCGCCGCGATGCAGAGGCCGACGCCCGTGCCGTGCTCAGCGGCCGTGCGCGTTCCTGCCGCAAGGCGGGTAACGGCCCGATAGAGATCGCCCGGATGTACAAGACGGCCCGGGACTCTGCCGTCAAAGCCTCTACCCAGGCCACGAACCAGCTGAAGACGATCTTGGTCACCGCCGACCCGGCACTGCGGGAAGAGCTGATGAGTCTGAAGCGTCGTGCGCTCATTCGCGCCTGCGCCCGGCTCAGCGAGGACGACGGAGCAGCAGATCCGGTGCTGCAGGCCACGCGGTTCACGCTGTGTACCTTGGCCCAGCGCATCGAGCAAATTCTCGTGCAGGCCCAGGGGCTGCAGCAGCGCCTCTCCGCATTGATAGAGCGGCACTACCCCGAACTGCTTGACGCCATAGAGGTAGGCCCGGAAGCGCCGCCGTTCTCTTGATCACCATCGGGGACAACGCTCAACGAATGCGCGGCGAAGCATCGTTCGCCGCGCTGTACGGGGCAAGCCCGGTTGAGTACTCCTCGGGCAGTAGACGCCATCGCCGGCTCAACCGTGGCGGCAACCGGCAGGCCAATGCTGCCTTGCATCGCATCGTGCTGACGCGGCTGCGCTGGGACCCGCGGACCCAGGCGTACTACGAGCGGCGTGTGGCGGAAGGGAAGCCCCGCCGGGAGATCATCCGCTGCCTGAAACGGTATGTGGCCCGGGAGGTCTACCGCCTCGTCCAAGGGCAACGGCAGGGCCCGGCTTGCTCGTGAATGGCCCTCTTGCCCCTGGCCGGTCGGTGGAGTTCCGCTCGGGGCGTGGGGTGGGTCGTCTTCGACGGAGATGTCGAGGATCACGGACGCGGATGGAGGATGATCACGTTGCGGGCATCCTGCCCAGGAGAATGCTGAAGGTCGTCTTCTCCCCTCTGCGGATACGGCCTTCGACCACGCGTGAAGCGTTGGTCGGGACGACAGGATTTGAACCTGCGACCCCTTGACCCCCAGTCAAGTGCGCTACCAAGCTGCGCCACGTCCCGATGCCCGTCTGACCTGGAGTTTCCACTGGCCATGCGCGCCTGAGAACCATATCAGGGGGCCTGCGCGGCCTCAGCCGATCGAAAGCGGGTGCCTGGGTGTCAAGGGGCACCTCCCGTCGTGCGCGCCGGCTACGTCCTGTAATTGCGCAGCATGATCCAGGGTATCGCTGCTGCGCATGTCGCTGGGGTGTACGGAGTGACTGTGTCGGGGGCCAGGAACTGCCGGGTGGCGTAGGGGTGTTCGGTCTTCCGGTGCTCACTCAGAACAGTGCCAGGCCCTCGCCGTTGGTGTCCGCGATGACGGGCCGGGGCTGGTCGGGGAGGCCGTCCAGGCGGTCGGGGCCGGCCTCGGCGGCCACGGCAGGGGCCGTCTCGGCCAGCCAGGTGCGGAATTGCTCGGCGGCGTCCCGGTAGGGGACTTGTGCCAGGACACGGTGCTCGCCCAAGGGACAGAAGTCGACGGAGACCGTGAGGAGACAGGAACGAGGCGCGTGGTGACTGCCTGTCCAGGACACGCGCAGCATGCCGCAGGGCTTGCGCCCGCCGGCGGCGCGGTGGGCGGGGCGCAGGGAGTGGCAGGCCACATGGGCGGTCCAGGCGGCGAGGTGCGGCAATGGGAGGGTGGTGCGTGCGCGGCAGCCGGGGCAGCGGTGCCAGTGATGGAGCCAGTCCTCGGCGGCGGTGTGGAAGAGACGTGTGTAGCGGCCGGCCACGCGGATGTCGTTGCTGTACAGATGGTCGGGGCGTTCCTGGGTGTTGCACGACTGGCAGACCGGGGCGCGGACATAGCCGTGTTCATGGCAGTGGTCGAGGACGGTGGCAGGCGCGGTGCGGCAGACGGCGCACGCCCACCCGGCCACCCTGCGGGAGGTACCGGGCTTCTTGCTGAGCACCGAGTACAGCTGGCCTTCCAGCTCTCTGTTGTACGGGCGCAGTGAGGCGGTGGGGCCCTGGGGGCTCGTCGTCTGCCGACCGTCGGCGTCTCGGGCCTCGCGGGGGTGGGTGGGCGGCTTGGTGACGGCTGCGCTTGCCTGGAGGGTCCGCGCGGCGTGCACCCACTGCGTTTCGGTGTGCTCGGCCGCATCCAGCAGCCTGACCACAGCGCGCGGCAGCCACCACGTCCGCTGCGTCCCGTCGCGGGTCTGCTCCACGAGTATCTGTCGCCAGTCGATCCCCGCCAGATGGTAGGGCTGGCCGGCTTCACGTCGTGCTGCCCGCTCGGGGCCGCCCAGCTCCTGCAGTTCCCCAATGATGCGTTGACGCCAACGCAGGGGCGTGTTCTCGTGGCACTCCTGCCTCGGCGCCCGGCGGGACGGACCGACGCGGACCAGGTCTTGGCGATCCATCCCCACCGCGTTCAGTTCCGCGGCCGCCTGGCGCACCTCGACCTCGCGGACACTCCACTGACCGCTGCTCGCCCGCACCGTCGCCACCACATAGCCGCCGAGCAGGACGTACCCTGCCCGGGTACTGGCAGGAGGGCAGGTGAATGCCCCAGCACCCGTCGGCACAGCACTGTCGGCCGTCAAATCGGCCCACAGAGCGTCCGCGGCACCCAGGGTGATCAGGCCGTCCGTGCGACCGGGCATGACACGCTCTGACATACCGACAGGCTAACGGCCTGCAACGCGGCAACGGGTCTCCAAGCGCCTCGGTCAGCCGCGCCGCCGCCCGCAACTCCCTAGTCCTGGGCATCTGGTTCGTCAGCACCTCTTGTGCCCGCAGCCTCTCCACCCGAACGTCAAGAATTGTGAGCGGACAGCGGCCACGATCAAGGGCCGTTGACACAGGGGCCCCAGTTCGTGAGCGGGAGGGCCCTGTACCTCTCGGGCCTCTGGCACGACGAAGAGCTGTGACCGCCCGTGTTGTCGGCTTACGGGCGGGCACAGCGGTCGAAGCGGAGGCATCAAGGAGAACTGAGGCTCTTGATCACTTTGCTCGCCGTGGCGTGCGCGGGTCCGAGGCGTGGGTCATGGGGATGGGAATGCGGCCCGAGCAGCTTGGCGCAGACGAAGAGGGTCATGAGCTGGCCATCCCGTGTTTCGAAGTCATGTCGCCGCTCGGACAGGACGCGGTCGGCCAAGGTGGGGACTGCGAGGGAACTGGCCCACAGCGTCGCGGAGTCCAGGCCCCGAGGCGCTATGCCCCAGTCCTCCCAGCCGAAGAGTGAGAACTTCGGCAGGGTTACGTTCGCCCAGTTCAGGTCCGCGTGCGCGGGCCGCCATTGGTTCACTGTGGTGTTGAGGACTTCAGGGAAGGCGGCGCGGACGATGGTGGTATCGAGGTCTTGGGTGATGGCCTCGGTGTTGCGTGTGGCGATGCGGCGGGTGTGCTGTGCTGCGAGTGTGTCGAGCGACACATTCAGGCTGTGCCACCAGGCATCGGGGAGTTTCGGGTCTTCGGCCACGACGCTGGATCCGACGGGGACGCCGGGTAGGAGATCCGTCTCGTCTGCTCGCCAGAACACACTCGCGTTGGCTTCTCGCCACACGACGCCGGCATGCCAGGTCGGCTGGGCGATCCCGGTCAGCTGGGCGGCGCACTCGCTGCCGTTCCAGCCCTGGGCGCGGATCTTCGCGGCCTCGCGCCGCTCGATGCGGACCCATGTGTCCCGGTCGGTCCGGGCTCCCACGGTGCGACGCTTGCGTACCACTGTGGAGCGGTCGATCTGAGTATCCAACAGCCCCTCGACGCATGCGAGTACGCCGTCGACTGGCTGTTCGCGGAGATCGGCGGTGGGGACGGAGGGGGCGTTGGTGCGCCGTCAGAAGAGTTGTCGGGGCGAGCGGTTTATCACCGGGGTACTCGCCGCGACGGATCGTTGGTCCGCGGAGCGATCTGCTCGTCCCTGGGGGCAGATCGTGGTGACGGACATGGACTTCAGCAGGCTGTCTGCGACTGCCTCTTCATAGACGACGCGGTCTTCCCGCTGCATGGCCGCGGCGAGTTCGGGGTCCCAGCCGGTGGTCTGGGGGCGTCCGTTGAGTGGCGTTTGCTCTGCGCCGGTGCGGGAGCCGACGAGGTAGTCGGTGGCGCTCATCTGCCACGGCTCGGCCTGGTAGCGGTCGATGAGCTGGTTGGTCATCTCGATGCCGGGCCAGACTTCGCATGTTGACCGTGGGGATGCTCTGGCCACGGGGGCTGACGACGTCGGTGTAGTAGATGGCCGGGTGGACTTCCTCGCCCTTCTGGAAGCACCGGAACTGCGGGCGGTTCAGGCTCCTGCGCATCGCGATGTCGAGCAGGCGGTTCGGGGTGAGGATGCGGGCGGCGAGCGCGGGGTCGCTCATGCTTCCTCGGGCGAATCCCTTGCCGAGTTCGCCCGGGCCGTCCCACCCGAGTGCCGTCTCGATAGCGTTGATCAACTGATGTTCCATTACTGCCTCCTCATGAGTTCGACCATGTGGTGCAGGCGCGGCAGGGGCGAGCACAAAAGCGTCGCGCTCGTCCCTGCCGCCTGGTGCTAGGCGACGTCGGTCAAGTTGCCGTCACCGCCCGGCCACGGGGCATCTCCGGAACTGCCCTGGTTGTCGGACCGGAGGCCGTCGTACCGGTCATGGACGGCGGTCAGCTCCTCCACCGCTACCAGGAGGCCGCTCCGGGTAGGAGGTGGTGCTGTGGTCTCGGCCACCTCGTGCTCCTTCCTCTTTGGTTCCCTCGCCAGGGCTCCGGCGAGGGTTCAAGAACCGCCCCCACGTCCGTGGGAGATGTGGGTGCCCGTGGGGGCGGCGGTCAGTGGGCAGCCAGAAGCTGAGGCGCGGCGCGTCATGCAACAGGCAGACGCCGACGGCTCCGCTCCGGGCTGGGCAGGTCTGGACGTTGTGGGTAGGGCGCTGTTCAGGCGGCCGCCAGAGCCAGTGGCTGGATCGTGGGGCCAGCCTCACAGCGCGAGCGGAGCGCGAAGAACCTGCGGAGAACCGCCGCCCTCATGGCCGGCGGTGGCTGTGGAAGTTCGATCTCCGCCCACACGCGCTTGCCGTGCGTGAGGAGCTCCCAGCCGGAGTCCACCGCGAAGTGGTCAACCAAGGCGAGCCCACGCCCGTTCTCGTCGCTAACCCCCGCACAACGTGCCACCGGGGCCGTCTGGTCACGGTCAGACACGACGATCACCAGCTTGCCGGGGCGGTGGTAGAGCACGACGGTGACGGGCCCAGCTCCGTGGATCACCGAATTGCTGATGAGCTCGGAAGCGACCAGCCGGATCGCGTCAGCTGTTTCGTCATCCACAGGGACGCCCCATGTCCGTGCGCTCTCAACGACCTTGCGCCGAGCGGGAGATACATCTTCTTCCACTCCGGCGATGGCAAAGCGCGTGACGAGCGTTGGCATGGCGGACGCCTCCGGATGGGTGGGGAGCGGCTCCATCTCCGACGGGGGACGGTGATGGAGCCGCCGTTGGGTGGCCGTACGGGAGCGGCGCCTTTCGCAGCTCCGGTGCAGCTGTCACAGTCAACTGCCGTGGTGCGCAGGCCCGGAACGTTTCTTGGGGGTTTCTCTTGGGGACGTCCTTCCGCGGGCCTGTGCGCGCAGTAGCCTCCCAACCACGCCGTGAGGGGGATGAGGGGAGTGATGACGTGCCCGGTGAGCCGTTAGCAGTGCACCCACTGACCTTCGTGCGCCAGTCGCACGGATGGGGGAAGGCCGAGTTCGCCCGGCTCATGAAGACACACGGGCGTTGCTCGGTATTCCTCTGGCAACCAACCGGACGACGGTGTGGAAGCGGGAGCAGGGGCAAGCACCGGATGCCGATGCTCAGCATGTGCTCGCCGACCTTCTTCGCATCCCGTACGTGCAGGTCCAGGCGCAGCGATGGCCGCAATGGCTCCCCGTATGGGAAGTGACAGGGCTTACCGCCCCGTGGACCGAGGCCGGAACCGTCGAGGCACTGGCCGATCTGGTGGGCAGTGGCCGGTTGGATCGTCGAGGATTTCTCACCATCACCGTCGCCGCGCTGACAGGGGCTGGCCGCGAGCTGGGTCGAGGCGCCGTCCGCGTTCGCCTCAGCCCTCAACGGGGATCGCGTCACCGACAAGATGGTCTCGACGATCGAGCAGCGGATCAGCACACTCCGCACACTCGATGACCAGCTCGGAGGCGCCCGGCTTCTGGAACAGGCCCGCGGCGACCTCGACTTGATCGCTGGTCGCCTCAGCGCGGGCTGGTACACGGACAGGATCCGCGTCCGCCTGTATGCACTGGCGGCTCGAGTGTCGCACCTGTCCGGCTGGATGGCCTACGACGCGGGACTGCGGTCCGCCGGGCAGCGGTACTACATCGGGGCTCTGCGCAGCGCCCGTACCGCCGGAGACGACGCCTTCGGCGCCTTCATCCTGGCAGAGATGGGAGTGCACGTCTCCGAGGCCGGCCGGACCGCCGAGCGAGTCGACCTCATCTCGACCGCACTCGACAACGCCCCTCGAACGCTGACGCCCGACTCCCGGTCCTTCCTCTACCTGCACAAGGCCGAAGTCCTCTCCCGCGACGGCGATCACCAGAAAGCCGGCACGGCATTGAACCGCGCCGTTTCCCTCTGGGAGCGCCACACGGTGGAGGAAAACCCGGAGTGGCTCGACTGGTTCGGTGAGGCACAACTGAAGTCGACCGAAGGGAAGGTTCTGCTGCGCTCGGGCCAAGTGGAGCGCGCTACGACCTCCCTGGAAGTCTCCATCAAGCAGGCGGCCCCGCGGGACAAGGCAGTACGGTCCAGCCGTCTGGCCGAGGCCCGGCTCGCCAGTGGTGACCTGGAAGGGGCGCTCGACGCCGCGAACTACGGCGCGGGCCTCCTCGAAGACAAGGTCAGCTCAGCGCGGGCCCTGGACCGCCTCAAGGAATTCTCCGCACGCCTCGAACCACACAAGTCAGTACCAGCCACCCGCGAGTTCCGCGAGCGCCTGCACGCACTGCCCGACACCGCCTGACCAGGAACGTCGAATGCAGCGAGAGCGAGCCCGCTTCTCAGACTGGGCAACCCAGGTGCCACGATGGCGGCATGACGACGATCGACGGATTGGTCGCGGCCGGATTCGAGGCTGTACGCGAGGCGTTCGCGGCGAACTTCGCGCAGCACGGGGACATCGGCGCGGCGGTGTGCGTGTACCAGGACGGCCGACCGGTGGTGGACCTATGGGGCACTCGCCGACCCCAATGTCAATCGTCCGTGGCAGCGCGACACGCTGCAACTGGTCTACTCGGCGACGAAGGGGGCGACCGCGAGCGCAGCGCATCTGCTGGTTCAGCGTGGTGAGTTGGACTTGGACGCTCCGGTGGCCAAATACTGGCCGGAGTTCGCCGCGAACGGCAAGGCGGACATCCCCGTGCGCTGGCTCTTGTCCCACCAGGCCGGCCTGGTCACGCTGGACCAACCAGTGGCGCTGGCTGAGGCGTTGACCTGGCACCCGATGGCAGCCGCACTGGCAGCTCAACATCCCGTGTGGACGCCAGGTACCGCACACGGCTATCACGGCCGGACCTGGGGCTGGCTGGCCGGCGAGGTAATCCGCCGGGTGTCCGGCCGCACACCGGGGCGCTTCTTCGCCGACGAAATCGCCGCCCCCCTGGGGCTGGACTTCTTCATCGGGCTGCCAGCAATCGAACGTGACCGGGTCAGCCGCATGGTGCATCGGAAGCCGGACATCGACTTCACCACCCTGCCCCCAGAGTCGATCCCGGAGGAACTCCGCGAACAGGTCGCCGCCTGGCGCGACCCGAACTCCTTCAGCAACAGGGCATACACCGTCACCGATCCAGCCGAGATCGACTTCAACTCCCCAGAAGTGCAGGCCGCGGAACTCCCGGCCTCCAACGGCATCGCCACCGCACGCGGACTTGCGTGCATGTACGCGGCGCTGATCGGCGAGGTGGACGGCGTGCGCCTGCTCACCCCGGAAACCCTCGCATCGGCGACCAAAGAGCAGGCCACCGGCACCGACCAAGTGCTGGTAGCACCGAGCCGGTTCAGCTCCGGATACATGCTGCCCACCGACGACAACCACATGACCGGCCCGAACGCCTTCGGCCACACTGGCCGAGGCGGCTCACTCGGCTTCGCCGACCCCGAACACGGCATCGCCTTCGGCTACGTCATGAACCACATCATCAGCGGCCCCGACGATGCGCGTGCGCTATCGCTGGTTGATGCAGTGCGCAGGTCACTGACGTAACTGATCGAAATTGATGCGGGGGCACGGCCTGTCACCGTCACACGGCTCTACCTTCTTGACGGCAATCAGTTTCGATCGGTACTGCTCAGTCAAGCTGTCCTTCGAACCGCCAGGGCTCCGCCGTCCTGAGCGACTCGCTGCCCGGGCAGCCCTCCTGGCTCGCCGCGCCGACACAGCCCCAGCCGGTCCTCGGGATCCAGGCGAAGTACTGGGCGGGCTGTTTCGGGATGGCCTCGGTGGTGAGGGTGCCGGTGCCGCGCGGGATGCGCTGCGTGTGGGAGCCGGACGTGTCGGTGTAGGAGGCATCGATATGCCAGTGGCACGTCTGTGTGGACACTTCGGGCTGGATGCGCAGGGCCATGTTCGACTGGCCGTTCCCCAAGTCGACGGCGTTGCGGCGGAAGTAGAGTTGCCCCTGGGACTCGCCCTCGTCCAGGACGTACGGCCCGTGTGGCTTGTCTGTCTGCTTGCCGGTCAGGTCCCACATGAGTCCCTGGCGGGGTTCGGATCCCGCCGGCGGAATATCGACTACGGTCGGCGTGGTGGGCGCGCTGCACGCGTCCTTCACTGCGGTCATGTTGTTGATGGTGAGTCCGGCGTTGCGGTCGCTGTTCAGGTTCAGGTTGAACGTCTGCGCCATGCCGATTGAGTTCTGACGACCGTCTTCCAAAGGCTTCAGGGGCGGCGTCGTGTACTCGACGACGCGTCCGCCGAGAGGCTTTAGGAACGCCCAGACCTGCGCGTTGCCCTTCTTCGCTTTGAGGCCCGCCTGTTCGCTCGCGGTCAGTGGCCGGTCGAGGAGCACGGCGATGGACCTAGGCATGTCCTGCATGTAGTCGCGTGGGGTGACGGTGGAGACGAAGGCAGGCTGTTCGCCGTCGAGGCTTTCCTGCGCGTTCTTGTCCGAGCGGGCTCGGTCGACGGCGGTGCTCTGGTCAAGCGCGTAGTTTGTGAAGTAGGCGAGGAGGAGACCGCCCACGACCAGTACCGCCGCAACTGTCAGGTACAGCACCCGGTGTCTCGGCGAAAGCCTGCGAAGACCAGGCAGGCGTTCGTCGGCAAGGACGCGCCAGGCGGTCGAGTCCACACGCCGTGGCGAGGGATCAGGTTCGGGGACGCCGTTGTGGATCCGGTCCGGGGTGGCGGGCGGAGGCACGGGGATTGGGGCGCCCTCGCCCGGGTCAGATGGGCTGCCCGAGCTTGATGGCGGCGGAGGGGTGGGTGGAGTTGTAGCCATGGAATTCCCCCGGTCGTCGGTATGATTGAGGTCTGGTCGTATGGCCTGCCTGTTACGTCGCCGTGCCCGTGGGTGCTACACCGGGGGGTGAGGGCGATGCCGGGATCTGTGGGCCCGCCCCCGTCGTCGCGTTCAGGGCGTACACGCTTCCGTCGTTACTGCCCACGTACAACATCCCGCCTGCCAGCGCGGGTGACGACCGGACCTCGGCGCCAGTGGTGAAGGCCCACTTCTTCGCGCCGGTTGCCGCGTCCAGGGCGTACACGTTCTTGTCGTCGCTGCCGACGTACACCACTCCTTTGGCCACCGCCGCCGACGAGAAGAGGATTTCGCCACCCGTGGCGAAGGACCACTTCCTGGCGCCGGTCGCCGCGTCCAGGGCGTAGATCCTCCCGGAGCCGATGTAGACCACCCCGTCGGCCACAGTCGGCGACGCGGTCACCACGCCGCCCATGTTGAAGGCCCATCTCTTGGAGCCCGTGGCAGCGTCCAGTGCGTAGACTTTTCCGTCATGGCTGCCGACGTACACCAGACCGTTGGTGATCGCCGGTCTTGAATTGAGGATCTCGCCGCCGGTGGCATAGGCCCATTTCCTCGCGCCGGTCGCCGCGTCCAGGGCATACACCTTATGGGTGAAGCCACCGATGTACACGACACCGTCGGCCACAGTCGCCGACGAACTGAGCCAGCCGCCGGTGGCGACGCCCCACTTCTTCGCTCCGGTGACCGCGTCCAGGGCGTATACGACTCCGTTGTAGCAGCCGACATACACCACCCCGCCGACGACCGCGGGCGACGACTTGACCCAAGCGCCGGCGCTGAAGGCCCACTTCTTGGCCCCAGTGACGGCGTCCAGGGCGTACACGTTCTTGTCGTCGCTGCCGACGTACACCACTCCGTTAACCACGGCGGGCGACGAATGGACCCGATCGCCCGCTGTGAAAGCCCACTTCGTGGCGCCGGTGGCTGCGTCCAGGGCGTACACGTTCTCGCCGTGTCCGTCGCCGCCGATGAAGAGCACTCCCTCGACCACCGTGGGCGACGACTGAATCCACGTGCCGATGGTCCGGCGCCATGGACTGGGTGGGGCGGCGACCTCGCCGCTAGGGCGCCCGCCACCGCGACTGTCGCCGACGTGATCGTCGGCGCTATCGCATCCGGCAGTGGTAAGGCCGACTCCGGCTGCGGCGCCAAGGCCCCACCGCAGAGCCCTGCGGCGGGTGAGGTGCGGGCTGAAGACGTCTGCCGGTCGATTCACCATTCGAGGATAGGGACCTACCTCATGTCCGACAGTGGTTTCGATAAACGTTCACAACCGTCCCTCCTGCATCAACTGCCGCTGAAAATAGTCAAGTTGGCCACCGCGTGGCCGCCGCGCCGCACCCAGCTCCTGTGCGCGGCTGCTCCTTCTGCTGTACGCCCAGCGCATCAACACCATCCACCACCTCGCCCTTGACCATCCACACACCGTGGTGCTCCGTGCCGGCCTCACCGAAATCCAGCACGCCGCCGAACGCTCGGAGGCCCCGTCGTTCGCCGCCTCCACCATTCCGCTGTGCGAGACGGTCCTCACGGGGCACGGCCTCCTCCGCCAACACCAAACCTGGAGCGGCGAGGTCGTCCTGCGCTCCATGCAGCCACTATCGGTATCCAGGGCGCGTCACGCATGTCGTTTGTTCAACCGCTCGGATGAGCGTCGTATGCAAGGCCCGATGTGCGTACGGGGCGTCCGCCGAAGCTATCCACAGACTATGGATGGCCGTTGGTCTATCGACTGCACCTGTGAGGGCGAGCTGTTGTCCGTTGCCTCCTGTGACCGTTGATCGCGTTCGAGATCTCTCGCGCAGGCGCTGCAGGTCCCACGACAGTAGAGAGATCAACAGCGCCCACCGCATGCGCCACGCCACGCTCGTGCCAGAGCTTCAACCGAGGCGTACCGGTCAGCAGGATCGCTGGCAGTGGCACACTCGATGACCCTCAACTGTGACGGCGAACCGCGCCACTTCCGCTCGTCATCGCCCGCATCCAACAACAGACGCAGAACCCGGCCGAGCACGAACACGGTCGTTCGGATACCGATGGTCGAGCCCTTGCAAAACTCCTCCGGCGCCATGAAACGCCGCGAGCCTGGCAGCCGTTCATCCTCCAGGATGAACGGCCCCGGCCTGTACTCGTCCAAATCGCACAGGGTCATGCGCTGCGCCTCGAAGTCGTAGAGGAGGCACCCGTCGTACAGGTCGACCGCGACGAACCCGGCCCGCTCCACGGTCAGGTGCGCGTCGAGAATCGCGTCCAGGGACTGCAGAATCTCAGCGACAGGGAGCTTCCGGAACCGAGCCATCGGACTCGTCGGGTCCGACCGGCCACCATGGCGGGAGACGGTGGGGTGGTACAAGACCTCTCCGTCGACCCACGGATAGATCAGCGCCAGGCCACCCTGGATCTTGAAATGGTGACGCAGGGGCACGATCGCCGGATGCTGCATCGCACCATGCACACCCAGAGCACGCCCCAACGAAGCTGCTCCCGCAGCTGTAGTTGCACTCTTTACGAACCACCGCTCGCCCCCGACCGCGACTCCATACGACACGCAGCCGGAGTCCTGCTCCCGGAATGCCCGGAAGATGTGACCTACTCCTTCCAGGTACGGCTCCAGCCGTTCGACAGAGGCAACGTCCAGCAGTGGATGTTTCGACATGAGTCACGATCCTGCCAGCACGCATGGGGGGTCTGCCGCACGATCGGGTGACATCTGAACTGGCTTGCCCTGTGGGGCGGGTGGGAAGGATGTCGCTGTGCCCAAGCCTTATCCGGAAGAGTTCCGCGAGGACGTCGTGCGGGTCGCGAGGAACCGCGGCCCGGGCGTGACGGTGGAGCAGGTGGCCGCTGACTTCGGAGTGCACGCGATGACACTGTGGAAGTGGATGCGCCGGGCGGACGTCGACGACGGGGCAAAGCCCGGGACGACCAGCCAGGAGAGCGCGGAGCTACGGGAAGCACATCGGCAGATCAAGCTGCTGGAGCAGGAGAACGAGGTCCTGCGCCGGGCCGCGGCCTACCTGTCGCAGGCGCATCTGCCGGGAAAAGGATCTACCCGCTCGTGAAAGAGCTGGCCACGGGCGGGATTCCCGTCGCGGTCACGTGCCGGGTCCTCAAGCTCGCCCGCCAGCCCTACTACCGCTGGCTCGAACGGCCGGTGGCCGATGCCGAGCTCGAGCAGGCCGCTCGGGCGAACGCGTTGTTCGACGCCCACCGCGAGGACCCGGAGTTCGGTTACCGCTTCCTGGCCGACGAGGCCCGCAGCATGGGAGTCTGCATGGCTGACCGGACCGCCTGGCGGATCTGCCGGGACAACCGCTGGTGGAGCGTGTTCGGCAAGAAGCGTGGCAGGGGGAAGAAGGCCGGCCCGCCGGTGCACGACGACCTCGTCCGCCGGGACTTCAGCGCCGACGGACCGAACCGGCTGTGGCTCACCGACATCACCGAACACGCCACGGGAGAAGGGAAGTTGTATCTCTGCGCGGTCAAGGATGTCTTCAGCAAGCGGATCGTGGGCTATTCCATCGACTCGCGGATGAAGTCCCGTCTGGCTGTCGCAGCCCTGAACAATGCTGTTGCCCGACGCGAGAACGTCGCCGGTTGCGTTCTGCACAGCGATCGCGGGTCGCAGTTTCGGTCGGGGAAGTTCGTCCGGGCGCTCGGCCGGCACAGGATCGTCGGCTCGATAGGGCGGGTCGGGGCGGCAGGCGACAACGCAGCCATGGAGTCCTTCTTCAGCCTGCTGCAGAAGAATGTCCTCGACCGACGGAAGTGGGCCACCCGCCAGGAACTGCGGATCGCGATCGTGACCTGGATCGAGCGGACCTCTACCACCGACGCCGCAGACAAGCCTCCCTCGGCCGGCTGACCCCCATCGAATTCGAGACCGTCATGACCACACCGGCCCTCCCGGCCGCGTGACCGAACCTGTCACCCAAACTTGCACCAGACCCGTGCCTGGCCCGCACCGACTGGGGTCGGTTGACGAAGAATCTCCGGGCTGGCTTGTGATCTGACTGGGGCTTCAGTCCTGGCGCTGGACATGAACTCGTCGAGATGGCCCCTGTACCGCACGGTGCTCAGGGTCGGTCCCGGCGCACGTCCTTGCGACGTCGTTCGAGTTGAGGGAGCCAGTGCTTGGGCGGCTGGGGATCTGTGGCTGCTACCGCCCAGCCGTCTTCTTCTTGAGGGTTCCGGGGAGCCCAGGTGCGCGGTGGGCCCTGTGCGAGGACATCCATGACGAGGGCCCCCATGGCATCAGGAAGGTCACGGTCAAGGTCGTTCAGCAGGAGAGGTATACCCAGCGGGCCCCGTCGGGGGACAGATGTTCGGTAGGTGACCTGGCAGAATGCGTTCGCTTCAAAGGCGACGCCGCGGGCGTCGGTCGGCCCCTCCTCGTCCGAGAACCAGACCAGCCGGTCGCCGGCTACCAGGCGCTCCCTGCCATGGAGCATGCTGTTCCGCACGGTTCCGTCTCTGTCGAGGAAGGGAACGGGGTCTTCGTATGCGCCGGGATCGTTGTCGCTGATTCCTGCCACGTGCCCGGGGGCATGCGTGGAGTGGATCTCCAGGAGGTCGCCGTCCGCGTGGGCCATCCAGATGTCGAGAACCTCAGCGGATGAGCTGAGCAGATGGGGGTAGGCGGTGAGTGCGAACAACTGCCCCGCCCTCAGGGGCAGGACGACTCGGTCATTCGCCCGCAGGCGATGAATTGCAGGGATCGGCTCCCAGCTGGTGATACCGGTTACCTCCCTCTGGCATCGGTGGATCGCCTCGATGGCCGTCTCCAGGGAGACACGGAAAAACTCCTTGCCTGCACTGACCCGTTGGGCGGTGAGGAGGCGGTGGACAGCCTGTTCGACGTCTTTGGGCCGGGAAGTGTGGGCCCTGAAGAGCACGTCGAAAGGGAAGGGGACCGATGTCCCTGACAGGTCCTTGGCTCGGTCCTCCGCGAGCAGGTCTGTGTAGCCGATCTTGAGCATGTTCGGGAAGGCAGGGTTCCGCTGGACGTACACGAACCCAGTCGTCCGAGGAGGGGGCAGAGGAGTCCCGGTGCCCGCCTTCCGGGAGCTGCCGGATTTCTGGCGCCTCTTGATGCCCCTGGAGAATCCGGAGAGCGTGACTGGCGGGTCGGCCGACAGCACTTCGACCCCACCTTCGAGGCTGTGATGGGACGAGGCGGTGATGCGGCGTCCCGAGGAGAAGTGCTCCACCTGAGCGCGGGACAGACAGCGCAACGCTGCTTCGAGCGGTTCGATCCCCTCAACTTCGTCGTGGTCGCCGTCGCGGAAGTCAGGCAGGGACCGGGCCAGTGCATCGGAGGCGGCTTCCGTGATCAGACTGGCGAGCTCCGGGCCGATGTGTGCGTAGACAGTGCCCAGGTGGGTGGACTCGATTTCGTCGTACTCGTTGTGTGCTTGGGCGTAGAGGTCGATGGGGACGCCGGAACGCTTCGCGATGAGGAGCAGCTCGCAGGCGTGGCCTGGGTTGTCCAGGTCGAAGGCGAAGTGGGCCTGTATGCCCGGGGACTCCGTCCTGGGCTTACGGCAGATGAGTAGAAGGCGATTCCGATGTTCGGGATCCCGCTCGAAACCGAGGGGTAGCACCCCCTCTGTGAATGCGGCGAGGGCAGCCTCCGCCTCTGCTTCGGTTCGGACGATGATGTTCCACCAGGGCAGAGGGCCGAAAGTGCCGTGTACCGCCTCGGCATCAGGAACACAGGAACTGCCGGGGTACGACTGCCGGACGTCAAGGGACTGGTTCAGGAAGGTCAAAATGCAGGCGTCCTGGAAGCGCTCCTGATGTGTGCGCGCCTGCAGCATGTCGCGCTCTGTGTCGCTCAGACACCCGATCGCCTCGCCGAGTGTCTCTAGCTGCTCGTTGACCAGCTCCAAGGCTCGGGCGATCACTGGCCGCAGAGCATGACTCTTCCGGATCTGTCGGCTTTCTTCTCGAAGGCGCCCCTCGGCCGCGGTGTAGCAGGCCACATCTGCGCCCAACTTCCATAGATGCATGGCCTCGTGGGCGGGGAACTGCTGCAGCCACAGACGATGAGCCTCGCTGCCGTTCTTGAGCAAGGCAACAGAGATGGCATGCCGGACACGAGCGTCGCGTTCCGCTTCCAGTCTGGACCAGATGGTGTCGGAGTACGCATCAAGAGATACGGCTGAGAGAGGCATCAAAGCCTCTTCGGCGGGAGCCTCTACGCCCCAGTGCCGTGCCAGTTCCCTGGCCACCTGGGCGGCGGTGGCCGCGCGGGCCAACCGACGGGACCAGTGGTCCAGGAGCAGGGCATACGTGCTCTCTGGATTCTCAGCACGCAGTCCGACGCCGAACAGCAGGACGGAACCGACAAGGCCGTCGCGCTCCATGTGCCGGCGGACATGCTCGACCAGGCTGGTCAGTTGATCGATGTCAGGCTTGGGATCGGCGAAGATCGGGTGCTTTGCCAGCAGTCCGGTGATGTGCGCGGCGGACAGGCCACGCGCGTCCAAGACGGCGATCCGCAGGATCAGGAGGGCACGCAATAGATCCAGATCGCTCGGGTTACCGACGATCCGCGCCGTATCCAGCAACGGGTGGTGGCTACCGACGGAGGTGGCAATACCCGCGCAGATCTTCTGGATCCACTGCTCGCGCAGGTCGGTCAAGCCAGTAGCGGAAGGCACAGCTCTAATCCCCCTGTTGGACAAGGACGGCAATGGAACTCTCTCCGACATCCGCACCGGAGACCGTCACGCCTCGTGAAAGCTCTGCTGACGCGTGGTGTCGGCGACCTGCAGGACATGCAGGCGCCTGGCAGACGCCATGCCCATGAGCCCTGGAGGGCCACGGCCAGGCAGCTCATCATCCTGGCCTGTCGCATCTGCGGAGTGTATGAGGTGCCACTGACAAGAGACCCGCATCGCGACGTTCCCGCCGACCTCCTCGGGCGTGGCGGTGTGGGAAGCCCGCACGACTGAGTTCGCTGTCAAGCGCCTCGATTGGATGACAGGGCGACTGGCTGCACTGTCCAAGGACATTCGCCCACGGCAGACGAGAAAGAGCCCCAAGGGACTGGAACCTCCGCCGGGACCATGTCAACGTACAACGTCCCGGAAAACACCAGGTCAGCGAAGGTGTGTGGTTCCCGCCGGTCGGCGCGCCAGTCAGCCCCGCGAGAGCCCACCACCCTCGTCCCTCAGCCGCGCCGTCGAGCGCCCCGACCTCACGGAGTCCCACCTGTCGTACGCCGCGAACCGATCTGCCCGCTTCACCGCCCCCGCCCTCTTGGTGCTTGGTGCCATGATTGTGTGGACGGCCCAACAAAATGAGGACTACGGCTCCTTGTCCACGGCCCTGTGCCTGTGCCTCTGCGCGGCCGGGCTTTTCGGTGAGGACCTGCTGCAACGCGGCTATCGCCGTGATCGCGCGGTCCTCGCGCACGTCGCGGCACACACCGGAGTGGCGACTCGCCATGTGGCTCGAGCCGTCGGAGCCCCCAAGCGCGTCGTCGCCCGAAACCTCGACCGCCTCACCGACGAGGGGCTGCTTGTGCTCGTCACTGGCGGCGCGACTCCCGCACTGCGGTCCTACCGGCTGGCTTCCTGACGGGCGCCAAATCGTCTTCGAAGGCCCGGAGCGCGTCCTGCTGGGCGATACATAGCAGGTGATCCCCGGTTACCGAAACCGGGGATCGTCCGGACCATTGGGGCTGTTCGTCTTCGGCTGTGCTTGGCGGTGGAGTCGGAGCGGACGGTGTAGCCCATTTGACTAGCCCGCAGTGACGGCCTGGTGTAGACATTTCCGCGCATTCGAGGAGAGTGAGCATTCTGTCCGATCCCATCAAGAAACTTCCGCTGAACTCGAAGGGGAAGGTCAGATATCAGTTTATTGTTGACGTGGGGATCGACCCCGAAACAGGGAAGCGTAAGCAGATGCGGCGCACCTTCGATTCGCTGAAGGAGGCGAAGGCTGAGTACGCGAACATATCTAACCGGCGAAACCAGGGTTCAATGGTGCCGCCCAACAAGATCACCGTTAACGAGTGGCTTGACCGATGGCTGGCCATGAAATCTGATGATCTTGAAGAAACCACCATCTACAACTATCCTGGATCGAGTTCGTGGGGGACTCGGCAAGATCCGCCTCCAAGATCTTACCGAAGAGCACGTGGAGGAATGGAGGGACTGGGCGCTGGCGCATGGTCGGGTGCGCGGAAAAAGGGCAGGGACGCCACTCAGTGTCACAAGCGTGGATATGAGCCTTGCTCGACTGAAGGAAGCTCTGGGGAGAGCCGTTACCCGGCGATTGGTGTACATCAATGTCGCTGAAAATGTGACCATTCCCCGGAGGGCGCGAAAAGAAGAGCGCAAGACTAAAGAGGAGGTGCCGCCCTGGAACGTTGAGGAGGTTCAGAAGTTTATTCATAGCATTATTGATCCGAAACTCAAAGGGTTCTATTCGAGGATGTAGCGGAGGTGCGGGCCGCCGAAGTAGCCGCGGACGATGTGTGGCTGGCGTTGGCGTCGGTGGAAGAACCGGCGGGTTTCGGCTGCGAGTTGGGCCTGGTCGCGGGCCCGGCTGTGCATCGGCAGGCTCCGTTTGAGGTCGGCGTTGACCAGCTCGTCGGGGTTCAGCTCCGGCGAGTACGACGGCAGGAAGTGCAGCTCGATCCGGTCGGGGTGATCGGCGAGCCAGGTGCGGACCTTGCGGGAGCGGTGCGCACAGTGGCCGTCCACGATGAGGTGGACCTTGTGGTCGAAGTGGCCTGCGAGCCGGTCGAGGAAGCGGCACATCACGTCGGCGTCGAAGGTCTCGGTGAACACCATGAAGTGCATCCGGCCCTTCGTGCTGATCGCGGACATCGCGTTCACCGAGAACCGGTTGCCCGAGCGGCGCACGATGGGGGTGCACCCCTTGGCGCCCCAGGTGCGGCCGGTGACCTGGTCGGAGCGGATGCCGACCTGGTCGGCGAAGAGCACCTCTCCGCCCTCGGCCTTCGCCTTCGCGCGGATCGCCGGCCAGGTCTCCTCCCGCCAGACGCGCACCGCCTCCGGGTTCTGCTCGACGGCCCGCTTGTCCGGGCGCTGGAACGACAGACCCCACCGGCGCAGGTACTTGCCCACCCCCTGCTCCGTCAGCCGCACCCGATACAGCTTCGCGATCAGATCCCCCACACCGGCACGCGTCCACAGCTGCCCGGCCAGCCCCAGGTCACAGGGACGGTGATCCAGCACGGCCTGCCGCACCGCCTGCTGCTCGACCGCGTCGAGAATGTTCCCCGACCCGGCGCCCACGCGGCTGGGCCACGAGCGCCTCACGTCCGCCGGCCAGCCACTTCGCCCACCAGTTGTCCACGGCCTTGAGCGAGACCTGGAACACCGCCGCGACATCCTCGCGAGTCCGGCCCGCCACCAACGCGGCCACCGCCCGCAGCCGAAGGGCCTCCTGCGCCGACGGCGACAACTGCCGTGCGTCCCCCACCAGTTCACTCACGCAGGGATCAACGACCCAGAACACCTACCGTTTCGGATCAATAGAGGGGAGCGTCTCTACGCTGCGTTGCTCCTATCATTGATGGGGCTCCGCCCGGCTGAAGTCTGCGGCCTCCGGTGGGAAGACGTCGATCTGGAGAACGCCACGATCGACATTGCCAACACGCGCACGATGATAGGCAACGGTTACGTGGTGGAGAAGGACACCAAGTCTCTTGCGGGTGAGCGGGCTCTGCCCCTGCCGACTCCGGTACTAGATGCCCTCAAGGCGTTCCGGGCCCTCCAGGCCGAGGAGAGGCTCGCTCTGGGGGAGGCGTACGTGGTATCCGGCTACGTGCTGGTGCACGAGACGGGAGTCGCCTTCACGATCAAGCAGATCCGTCGGCGCGCGTACCGGCTCATGGAGCTCCTCGGGCTCCGTCGCGTCAGGCTCTACCTCGCACGCGCGGCGTGCTTCACCTATCTGGCCAACCGCGGTGTACACGACCACATCCTCGCGCGATGGGCCGGGCATAAGAATGTCAAGACGACCAAGCGGTGGTACGTCAAGCCGGACGTGGAGGATCTTCGCGGAGCCGCCACCGCATGGGAGGGCCTGCACGGGCCTGCACGGGGTGGCGGCGGGGGAGCAAGCATGATCCTCGTGGTCCACAGCCGAGCGATGTTCTCCGCCCCGTGGTCAGTGGGATTGAGGTGGATGCGGAGCCCGGCTGCCGACTGTGGATCGGTAGCAGAAACCGGGGGATCCATCCGGCCCTGACCAAGTCTTCCATCGGGGGAAGACGGATCTTGTCCACCGTGGGGTGGTCAAGCTGTTGGTGGGCGAGATTTCGGAAGGTCTCGAGGTGGTCCCGCCGAGCATCGCCGCAACACGTCTCGGGTGTTCCGGCGGTGCCGGACCCGCGGTCACGAGAGAGCCGAGACCTGTATGTCGACCCCGGAGATGTGACTTTTGGTGACTGATGAGAGGGTCGGGCGGGTGAGTGAGACACCGATGAACACCCTGCAATTCCGCTCTGACGGGCCAGAAGACGCCCCGGTCCTGGTCCTGGGTCCCTCACTGGGTACCACCTGGCACATGTGGGACCGCCAGATACCCGAGCTGGCGGGACAGTGGCGGGTCGTCCGGTTCGATCTGCCGGGCCACGGCGGGGCCCCCGCCCAGCCTGCCGACTCCGTCGCCGAGCTCGGCGACCGCCTGATCGCCACCCTTGACGGACTCGGCATCCAGCGCTTCGGTTACGCCGGCTGCTCCATCGGCGGCGCGATCGGCGCCGACCTGGCCCTGCGCCACCCGCACCGGGTCGCCTCGCTGGCCCTGGTGGCCGCCTCGCCGCGGTTCGGCACCGCCGACGAGTTCCGCCAGCGCGGCGTGATCGTCCGCACCAACGGCATGGACCCGATGGCGCGCTCCGCGCCCGAGCGCTGGTTCACCGCCACCTACGCGGCCGCCCAGCCCGCGATCGTGGAGTGGGCCGTGCAGATGGTCCGCACCACCGACCCCGGCTGCTACATCGCGGCCTGCGAGGCGCTCGCCGCCTTCGACATCCGCGCCGATCTCGGCCGGATCACCGCCCCCACGCTCGCCCTGGTCGGCGCCGAGGACCGGGTGACCGGGCCCGGAGACGCGCGCACTCTGGTCGCGGGCATCCCCGGCGCCGGCCTCGCCGTGGTGCCCGGCGCCTCCCACCTCGCCCCGGTCGAGCAGCCCGCCGCCGTCACCGACCTTCTGGTACGCCACTTCTCGACGGCCTGGCAGGCTGTGCCCGATTCCGGTACGGGGCACATCGCGATGCCCGCGGCCCACGTCGTGGCGCTCCAGGCAGCACCCGCCGCGCCCGTGATACCGGCGGAGGCCGCGCCCCCGGCCGCGATCGAGTCCGCCGCGAGCCCTGAACCGTACGAGCTCGGCATGAAGATCCGGCGCGAGGTCCTCGGCGATGCCCATGTGGACGCCGAGACGGCCGGAGCCGACGTGTTCGGCACCGACTTCCAGGAGCTCGCCACCCGCTACGCCTGGGGCGAGGTGTGGTCCCGGGAGGGGCTCGACCGGCGGACCCGGGCCGCGGTGGCGCTGGCCGCGCTCGCGACCGGCGGCCACCTGGACGAGCTCGCGGCGCACACCCGGGCCGCGCTGCGCTCCGGGCTCACCCCGGACGAGATCGGGGAAGTACTGATCCAGACCGGCGTGTACTGCGGTGTCCCGCAGGCCAGTGCCGCGTTCCGGGTGGCGGGCGCCGTCGTGCGGGAGGAGACGACGCCCCGGGGCTGACTTGATCTTGTGCCCGGCGGCGCCGACGGGGGCAGGATGGGGGTCATGAGCCTGAAGCTGACCAAGAAGACCCACGCCTGCGTCCAGCTGGAGAAGGACGGCCGGACCCTCGTCATCGACCCCGGCACGTTCAGCGAACAGGACGCGGCGCTCGGCGCCGACGCGGTCCTGGTCACCCACGAGCACCTCGACCACTTCAACGAGGAGCGGCTGCGGACCGGCCTCGAAGCCAACCCGGCCGCCGAGATCTGGACCCTGCGCAGCGTCGCGGAGAAGATCTCGGCGGCCTTCCCCGGCCGCGTCCACACGGTCGGCCACGGCGACGCCTTCAGTGCGGCCGGGTTCGACATCCAGGTGCACGGCGAGCTGCACGCCGTGATCCACCCCGACATCCCGCGCATCACCAACGTCGGCTTCCTGGTGGACGGTTCGGTCTTCCACCCGGGCGACGCGCTGACCGTCCCCGACCACGCCGTCGACACCCTGATGCTTCCGGTGATGGCTCCCTGGAACAAGATCTCCGAGGTCATCGACTACGTACGCGAGGTCAAGCCGCGCCGGGCCATCGACATCCACGACGCCCTGCTCACCGACCTCGCCCGGCCGATCTACGACTCCCAGATCGGCTCCCTCGGCGGTGCCGAGCACGCTCGTCTGACGCCCGGGGACTCGACCGAACTGTGACTGTCGGAGCCGGGCGGTAGGTTGGGATCCATGCGCATCGCCACCTGGAACGTCAACTCGATCACCGCCCGGCTGCCCCGACTGCTGGCCTGGCTGGAGGCCACCGGCACGGACGTGCTGTGCGTCCAGGAGACCAAGACCACCGCCGAGGGCTTCCCCGCCGCCGAGCTGCGCGAGCTCGGCTACGAGAGCGCGGTCAACGCCACCGGCCGGTGGAACGGAGTGGCCCTGGTCTCCCGCGTCGGCCTCGACGACGTCGTGCTCGGGCTGCCCGGCGGCCCGGACTACGAGGGCGTGCAGGAGCCGCGCGCGATTTCGGCGACCTGCGGCGGGGTCCGCCTCTGGTCGGTCTATGTGCCCAACGGCCGCGAAGTCGAGCACGACCACTACACGTACAAGCTGAGCTGGTTCGAGGCCCTGAAGGCGGCCGTTGCCGAGGACGCCGCGGGAGCGCGGCCCTTCGCGGTGCTCGGCGACTTCAACGTGGCCCCCACCGACGAGGACGTCTTCGACCCGAAGGTCTTCGAGGGCCTGACCCACGTCACCCCCGCGGAGCGGGCCGCGCTCGCCGCGCTGCGCGAGGCGGGCCTGTCGGACGTGGTGCCCCGCCCGCTCAAGTACGACCGTCCGTACACCTACTGGGACTACCGCCAGCTGGCGTTCCCGAAGAACCGGGGCATGCGCATCGACCTGGTCTATGGCAACGAGCCGTTCGCCAAGGCCGTCAAGGACAGCTACGTCGACCGCGAGGAGCGCAAGGGCAAGGGTGCCTCCGACCACGCCCCGGTCGTCGTGGACCTGGAGGTCTGACCCGGGGCGCGGCCGGGGCGGTGCGGCATTCCGCGTGCCTGTAGTGCAACCTGGCGTTCGAGTGGGAGTCTGGATCGTATGAACTTCCTCCAGAACTGGCGAAAGCGGCACGCACCGGCCCGCGGAGTGGCGGTCTACGACGCCGTCAGGGAAGACCCGGAGGGCGTCGCGAAGCTGTTCGCCGAGTGTGAGCTGCTGCGCACCCGAGCCTGGCAGAGCCGTCTCGAACTCGACGACAGCCCTGCCTCGTTGGACGCCCTCGACCAGTTGACCCCGCGCTGGCGCGAGGACCCGGAGGAACTGCCCTGGCTCGGCAACGACGCCGGTCTCTACCTGGGCACCGTGATCGTCCGCACCGTCGCGGGCGCGAGCTGGGACGTGTGGCCCGGCGGCCAGCCCGTGGTGCGGCTCGCCTCCGGACGCGAGATCGACGTGGTGGACGCGGGCCTCACCTGGGCGGCGACCGGCGCCCCCGAACTGTTCCAGGTGTACGCCGAGGCCTCGGAGGCCTGAGCGTCCGGCCTGCCGCCAGCGGCCCCTGGGGTCAAAATACGGTTTATGCCCTATTCGTGCGTGTCGAAGTGAAGTGCCTTACCGGGCTGGATAGTTTGCGCTGACCTCGACACAGCGATGAGTGGGCAGGACAGTGTATGGCCGTCGATCCGTTGATCGAGCTGCGTGACGTCAACAAGTACTACGGGAACCTGCACGTCCTCCAGGGCATCAACCTCACCGTCGACCGCGGCGAGGTGGTGGTGGTCATCGGCCCGTCCGGCTCGGGCAAGTCGACGCTCTGCCGGACGATGAACCGCCTGGAGACGATCGAATCGGGCTCGATCGCGATCGACGGCAGACCGCTTCCGGCAGAGGGCAAGAGCCTCGCGGCGCTCCGGGCCGAAGTGGGCATGGTCTTCCAGTCGTTCAACCTCTTCGCGCACAAGACCGTTCTCGCCAATGTGTCGCTGGCCCAGATCAAGGTCCGGGGCCGAAAGAAGGAAGAGGCCGACCGGCGTTCCCGCGAACTCCTCGACCGGGTGGGCCTCGCCACCCAGGCGGAGAAGCTCCCCGCCCAGCTCTCCGGCGGCCAGCAGCAGCGCGTGGCGATCGCCCGCGCCCTGGCCATGGACCCCAAGGTCATGCTCTTCGACGAGCCCACCTCCGCGCTCGACCCGGAGATGATCAACGAAGTCCTCGAAGTCATGCAGCAGCTCGCCCGGGACGGCATGACGATGGTCGTCGTCACCCACGAGATGGGCTTCGCCCGCTCCGCCGCCAACCGCGTCGTGTTCATGGCCGACGGCCGCATCATCGAGGACCGCGCCCCCGACGACTTCTTCACCAACCCACACAGCGACCGGGCAAAGGACTTCCTCTCCAAGATCCTCAAGCACTGAACGGGGGGTGTACGCAACGATGACGGCCAAACGACGCGCGCTCGCCGTGCTGCTGCTCGCGCTGGCCCTGGCCGGCTGCGGCAAGCCGGGCAGCCCACCGGTGAAGGGCCCGAAGGTCGAACTGCTGCCGCACTACACGGTCGCCCAGGGCTTCAGCCTCCCCGGCTCCCCGGTGTGGCGGCGGGCGAAGAACCGCGGCCACCTGGTCGTCGGCGCCAAGGAGGACCAGCCCTACCTGGGCGAGAAGGACCCGGCCACCGGCGTCTACACCGGCTTCGACATCGAGATCGCCAAAATGATGTCGGCCTCCCTCGGCTTCGACCCCAAGACCATCGTCTTCAAGACCATCGCGTCGGCGAACCGCGAAACCGCCCTGCAGAACGGCCAGATCGACTACTACGTCGGCACCTACACCATCAACGACAACCGCAAGAAGCTGGTCGGCTTCGCGGGCCCGTACTACCAGGCCGGCCAGGGCCTGCTGGTGCGCACGGACGAGAAGAACGTGAGCGGGCCCCAGGACTTCGACGGCAAGCGGGTCTGCTCGGCCGCCGGATCGACCCCGTACCAGCGGATGGAGAAGGACTACCCGAAGGTCGACATGGTCGCCTACGACACGTACTCGGTCTGCGTGGACAACCTGCTCACCTTCCAGGTCGCGGCCGTCACCACCGACGACACCATCCTGAGCGGCTACGCGGCCAAGGTGCCCGATCAACTCAAGGTCGTCGGCAAGCCGTTCTCCAAGGAGCCGTACGGCATCGGCGTGCCCCGCAGCGACAACACGCTGCGGTTCGCGCTCGACGACGCCATCGAGGTCCACGAGAAGAACGGCGACTGGAAGAAGGCGTACGCCGCCACGCTCGGCCTGTCCGGACGTCCCGCCGCGCCCGCCCCTCCCATCGACCGCTACCCGGCGAGCTGAGGCCCCGCACCATGGACGTACTCACCAAGAACTTGTCGGTGTACGGCGAGGGATTCCTCGGCACCGTCGAACTGACCGTCTACGGCTCCGCCGTCGCGCTGGTGCTCGGCTTCGTCATGGCGTCCTGCCGGGTGTCGCCGGTGGGCTCCTTCCGGGTGCTCGGCACGGTGTGGGTGACCGTGCTGCGCAACACCCCGCTGACCCTGCTGTTCTTCGCCGTGCTGCTGGGCCTGCCGCGCTTCGGCCTGGTGCTGCCCGTCCAGCTCTTCGCGGTGATCGCGCTCGGCTGCTACACCTCGTCCTTCATCTGCGAGGCGCTGCGCTCCGGCATCAACACCGTGCCCAAGGGCCAGGGCGAGGCGGCCCGCAGTCTCGGCATGACGTTCGGCCAGACCCTCTCCGGGGTCGTGCTGCCGCAGGCGTTCCGGTCCGTGATCCCGCCGGTCGGCTCCACGCTCATCGCGCTCGCGAAGAACTCCGCGATCGCCGGAGCGTTCGGCGTCACCGAACTCCTCGGCACGTACAAGACGTTGAGCGAGCTCGGATACGACATCATCTGGACCTTCGTCTGGATCGCCGTCGGCTACCTGATCATCACCCTCTTCATCAGCGCCGTCTTCAACATCCTCGAAAAGCGCTGGGGAGTCGCCCGATGACCGCGCCGCTGTCCACCCAGTCCAGCGCCCTCTACGACGTCCCCGGGCCCAAGACCCAGCAGCGCCACCTCGTCTACGGGGTCATCTCCACGGCGCTGATCCTCGCCCTGTTCGGCTGGATCGTCTATCTCCTCTTCGACACGAACCAGTTCACCGCCACCAAGTGGACGCCCTTCGAGTACAAGGGCATCCAGGAGCTGCTGCTCACCGGGCTCGGCAACACCCTCAAGGCCTTCGCCTTCGCGTCGGTGTTCTCGCTGGTGCTCGGCTCGGTACTCGCCACCGGCCGGCTCTCCGAACACCGGCCGCTGCGCTGGATCGCGACGCTGCTCGTCGAGTTCTTCCGCGCGATGCCCGTGCTCGTGATGATCTTCTTCATCTTCGTGGCGCTGAAGGTGCAGCCGCTGCCCGCCCTGGTGGCCGGTCTCACGCTCTACAACGGCTCGGTGCTCGCCGAGGTCTTCAGAACCGGCGTCAACTCCGTGGAACGCGGCCAGAAGGAGGCGGCATTCTCACTCGGCATGCGCAAGACGCAGGTCATGACGTACGTGCTGGCCCCGCAGGGGATCCGGGCGATGCTGCCGACCATCATCAGCCAGCTGGTGGTCGCCCTGAAGGACACCTCGCTCGGCTACCTGATCACCTATGAAGAGCTCCTGCACGCGGGGAAGCTCATCGCGTCGAATCTCGACTACGATTTGCCGTTCATCCCCGTGGTGATGGTGATCTCGCCGATCTACATCGGGATGTGCATGCTGCTCTCCTGGTTCGCCACCTGGATGGCCAGGAGACAGAAGCGCAATCCCAAGACGGAGGCCGTGGACGTCGCACCGGCCGAACCAGGGACGCTGCTGCCGAGAGGGCCCCTCCCGGGCCCTTGAGGCCCGGGGGGAGTGCAGTAGCTCAGGGGCAATGGCCCGCCCGGCGGCAGCCGGTGATCACTTCTCGCGGAGCGGCACCGTCAGACATGACGGATCCGACGCGGGCGAGGAGAAGGTCAGCTGCGCGCCGAGCGGGTTGTGCTCGATGTAGAGCGGGCCCACGTCGTGGAGGTGTGCGACGGGGGTGCCGCTCTCCTTGGTGGCGTGAGGGCGGCGGTGGCCGCCGCGGCCGATGCGGTGCACTATTCGACGGCGCGTCAGTTACTGGGGGTGCCGTTGTTGCCCGCGAGCGCGCTCTTGGCCTTCCAGGCGTCGTAGGTCAGGTTCCATTCGCCGTAGCCGTTGTTGAGGGCCTGGGTGCCCTTGGCGTCGTCGCCGGTGATCTCGAACGGGTCGCCGACCTGCACCCAGTCGTAGACGAACTTGGCGTCGGCGTCGCTCATGCCGATGCAGCCCGAACTCTTGTTGGCGGAGCCGAAGTAGGCGTTGTTCCAGGGCGCCGCGTGCGCGTACATGCCCGACCAGGTGAGCCGCATCGAGTAGTCGACCATCTTGTTGTACGAGCTGCCGAGGCCGACGGTCTCCGAGTTCATGTTGATCGTCCCCTCCTTGGCCATCAGTACGGTCTTGCCCTTCCAGGACGCCTTGTCGCCGCCGGGAGTACCGGCCGACATCGGGATGTCCTTCACCAGCTGGCCGTCGCGGTACAGCTTCAGACGGTGGCTTTCGAGGTCGGCCTTGGCGAGCTGGTTCCTGCCGATCGTGAAGTTCGTCTTGTAGTCCTTCACGAACCAGCCGCCCGCGGTACCGGAGTCCACGCCGTTGAGGTCGGCCTCCAAGGTCACCTTGGTGCCCGGCTTCCAGTAGTCCTTGGGCCGCCAGTCCACCCGGTCCTTGCCCGAGTAGTCCTCCATCCAGCCCCAGGAGCCCTCGGTGTTGTCGGACGTCGTCACCTTCAGGTGCTTCTCGACCTCGGCCCGGTTCTTCACCGGGTGGTCGAACACGATCGAGACCGGCTGCCCGACGCCGACCGTCGTGTCCTTGCCCGGCACCATGCTCACCTTGTTGACCTTGTCGGGCGCCGCCGTCGCGAAGTCGGCCTTCGCGCTGCCGCCCTTGTCGTCCTTCGCCTCGACGCTGTACGAGGTGCCGGGCGCGGCCGAGCGGTCCGAGGTCCAGGTCTTGCCGTCGGCGGACACCTTCCCGTCGAGTCTGCCGCCCTTGGTGTCGGTGACCGTGACCGTCTGGAGTCTGCCGTCGGCCAGCGTCACCTTCACCGGCTCACCGGCCTTCGCCTGCTTGCCCGTCAGGTTCACCGATATCTCGGTCTTCTTGTCGGCCTTGAGATCGGATTTCGAGCCGTCGGAAGAAGAATCTCCGCCTCCGCAGGCGGACAGAGCGGCGGCGAGGACGGCCGTCGCCGCTATCGCGGCGAGACGGACCGGGCGGCGGGGCGACGTGGTGCGGTATATGCGGCTCATCTGGAATCCTCCGTTGCACATGCTCTTCCGTAGGTGAGAGTCACCAGCTGGACTTTAGGTTGCGGAACACGCCCGAAAACCAGGAATTCGCTCTGTGACAAGGACCGCAGAGGAACGGTCACCGTCCCGTCACATACGGCGCCCGGACCCGTCACGGGCCGCTGTGATCATCCTGTGCATCCCCCGACGAGCCGACGGCGGGGCGCAGTTGGGAGGCCACGGACGTGTCCGCACTGCTGGTGACCGGTGACCGCGACCAGGATGCCGGAGTACGCTCCCTCGGCATCCCCGAGTACCGCTCCTTTCTCGCGCGCCGCGGCGACGCGAGTTTCCTGCAATACCCGGCGTGGGCCGACGTGAAGGACCAATGGTTCGCGGAAAGGGTCGGATGGTCCCTTGACAACGATGAATTGGCTGGTGTCGCCCAGGTGCTCTACCGGCAATTCCCGGGCACCCGGAAATACTTCGCCTATCTTCCGGAAGGCCCGGTGGCCGACTGGGCCGACCCGGGAATCGACCGCTGGCTCGGCCCGTTGCTGCGTCATCTCAGACGGGCGGGCGCCTTCGCCGTACGGATCGGACCCGGCCCCGCCTACCGGCGCTGGGACGCCGCCCGGCTGAAGGCGGCCACGGGAGCGGGCCGCAGGATCGGCGACGTACTGGCCACCGAGGTCGACCCGCTCGGCTCGGCCGTCGCCGAACGGCTGCGAGCGCGCGGCTGGAAGCGCTGCGGCGGCGACGAAGGCGACGCGGACGCCCAGCCCCGCTACGTCTTCCGGCTGCCGCTGGGCGGCCGCACCACGGACGAGCTGTGGCGCGGGCTCAACCAGGAGTGGCGGCGCAACGTCCGCACCGCCCGCAAGGCCGGGGTGCGGGTCCTGGCCGGTGGCCCCGAGGACCTCCCCGAGTTCTACCGGCTGCTCGGAATAACCGAGAAGCGCGACGGATTCCGGCTCGGCCGCTCCCTCGCGTACTACCGGCGCCAGTACGAAGCCCTCAACGCCGAACAGCCCGGCCGGATGCGGCTCTACCTCGCCGTCCACCAGGGCGAGCTGCTGGCCGCGCACACCATGATCACGGCGGGGAAGCGGGTCTGGTACCAGACCGGAGCCTCCGCCGACCACCGCCGCGAGGTCCGCCCCAGCAACGCGCTCCAGTGGCAGATGATCCAGGACGCCCATGCGCTGGGCGCCGAGGTGTACGACATGCGCGGGGTACCCTCCACACTTGATCCGCGGGACCGGCCCTTCGGACTGCTGCGCTGGAAGCTCGGCACCGGCGGCCAGGTCGTCGAGACGCTGGGGGAGTGGGAGACATCCATGGGCGGCACCGCCAACAACACGCTGTACCGCGCCTTCCAGGCCTACTTGGCCCGCCGGTGACGGCGACGGTGACCGCCGCCGAGGCGGAGCGCGCCGGCGGCCGGAGCTCGGGGCTGCTGCGCAGCAGCGCGCTGATGGCGGCGGGCTCCGTCGTCTCGCGCGCGACCGGCTTCGTACGCTCCGCGGTGATCGCGGCGGCCCTCGGTGTGGGCCTGCTCGGCGACGGCTACGCGGTCGCCAACAACGTGCCCAATATCCTCTACATGCTCCTCATCGGCGGCACCCTCAACGCGGTGTTCGTGCCCGAGCTGGTGCGCGCCGCCAAGGAGCACGCCGACGGGGGCGCCGCCTACACCGACCGGCTGATGACCGCCTGCGCCACCGCGCTGGTCGTGGTCACCGCCGTCGCCGTGTTCGCCGCGCCCTTGATCGTCGGCGCCTACACCGACTACACCGGCGCCCAGGCCGACCTCACGATCGCGCTGGCCCGCTACTGCCTGCCGCAGATCTTCTTCTACGGCCTGTTCACCCTGTTCGGCCAGGTCCTCAACGCGCGCGGCCGGTTCGGCGCCATGATGTGGACCCCGGTGCTCAACAACCTCGTCGTCATCGGGGTGTTCGGGCTCTACTTGGCGCTGGCCTCGGGCAGCGGCGGCACGCTGGACGCCACCGACACCCGGTTGCTCGGCTACGGCACCACCGCGGGCATCGTCGTCCAGGCCCTGGCCCTGGTCCCCTCGCTGCGCTCGGCCGGGTTCCGCTGGCGGCCCCGGTTCGACTGGCGCGGCAGCGGTCTCGGCCGGCCGCTGAGATCGGCGGGCTGGGCGGTGCTGCTGGTCGTCTCCAACCAACTCGCGTACTGGGTGGTGACCCGGCTCTCCACCACTGCCGGCACCGAGGCCGTGCGCGACGGCGTTGTCGGGGGCGCGGGATACACCCCGTACACCAATGCGTACGTGCTCTGGATGGTTCCACATGGCATCGTCACCGTGTCCCTGGTCACCGCGCTGATGCCGCGGATGAGCCGGGCGTCGGCGGACGGCGACCTCGCGGCGGTCCGGCGTGACCTCTCCTACGCGCTGCGGACCTGCGCCGCGGTGATCGTCCCCGCGGCCTGCGCGCTGTTGGCGCTCGCGCCCTGGATCCTGGGGTCGGTCTTCGAGTACGGAAGGACGGGCGCCGCCGACATCACGGTGATGGCAGGGATGCTGATGGCCTTCGCACCCGGCCTGATCGCGCTGTCCGGGCAGTACGTCCTGTCGCGCGGCTTCTACGCGCTCGGCGACACCCGCACCCCGTTCCTGCTCAACCTCGTCATCGCCGGGGCGAACGCCGCGCTCACCGCCGTCGCCTACCTCGTGCTGCCCGCCCGCTGGGCGGTGACCGGGATCGCCGGAGCCTACTCGGTGGCGCTCTTCGCCGGGCTCACGGCCACCGCGTACACCCTCAACCGCAGGCTCGGCGGGGGCCCGCTCCTTCGTTCCCCGGCGCTGCTCGCTCAGCTGCGGCTGGTGCTCGCGGGCGTGCCCGCGGCGGCGCTCGCCCGCGCGGCGGCCCGCGCGGCCGACCCCCTCGGCAACGTCGCGGCGGCCGCAGCGGGCGCGGCCGTCCTCGTCGCCGTCCTCGCCCTGCTCGCCCGGCCGCTCGGCCTCAGCGACATCACCGCCGTGCTCGACAAGGCGCGCGGCTCCCGGCGCCGGGGCCGCCACCGGGACCACTGAGACCCTGGGGATACTGACACCTATGCCACGCGTGCTCCTCATAGAAGACGACCCCTCCGTGCGCGAAGGGGTCGAACTCGGGCTGCGCCGGCGCGGCCACGAGGTGCGGGCGGCCGAGAGCGGTGAGGCGGGGCTCGCCTCGCTCAAGGCCTTCCAGCCCGAACTGGTGCTGCTCGACCTGATGCTGCCCGGCATGAACGGCGTCCAGGTCTGCCGCCGTATACGCGAGACCAGCCAGCTGCCGATCATCATGCTCACCGCCCGCGGCGACGACTTCGACGTGGTGGTGGGCCTCGAAGCCGGCGCCGACGACTACATAGTCAAGCCCGCCCGCACCGAGGTCATCGAGGCGCGGATCCGGGCCGTGCTGCGCCGTCTCGCCGACCCCGGCGCCCGCCCCGGCCCGGAGTTCCACGGCGAACTCGCCCTGGACCGGGCCGGGCTCACCGCCGCCCGCAACGGCGAGCGGCTGCCGCTGGCCCCCTCCGAACTGAAACTCCTGCTCCACCTCGCCGCCTCGCCCGAGCAGGTCTTCAGCCGCCAGCAGCTCCTGGAATCGGTGTGGGAGCACAGCTACCACGGTGATGCCCGACTGGTCGACGCCTGCGTCCGGCGGCTGCGCCAGAAGCTCGGCGACACCGATGGCCCCGACGGCGCCCCCCGCTACATCCAGACCGTGCGCGGCTTCGGCTACCGCTTCGGGCCGCTGTGAGGTTCCCGGCGCGCCGCAACCTGCGCCTGGGACTGCGCGGCCGGCTGATCGCCGCCTTCCTTCTGGTGGCCGCGATCAGCGCGCTCACCACCGCCGCCCTCACCTACCAGTCGGCCCGCTCGGCCATCCTCAAGCAGGCCCAGGACCAGGCCGTCGACCAGTTCCGCGAGCAGATAGCCAACCAGTTCTTCGCGTTGCCACCCTCCACCACGGCGATGAAGACCATCTGCCAGGAACTGGCCGGGGCGGGCAAACCGCGCCCCTGGATCGTGTTCGCCGAGTACGGCAGCCTGCGCGCGTCCTCCACCTCCCGGCCCGTCTCCACCGTGATCACCGACGAGCTGCGCAGGCAGACCCACGCGAACGCGCACGGCTCGTTCCAGCGTGTCGTCCAGGACGGCACCCCGTACCTGACCATCGGCATGCCGGTGATGTTCGACCGCAGCGGCGGTCAGCAGCGCAGCGGGCTCTACCTGTACGCCGTGATGGACCTCAAGACGGAGAGCATCACCATCCAGGCCATGGTCTCGGCGGCCAAGAACGGCGCGCTGCCCGCCCTCGCCGTCGCCGTGGTGCCCGCGCTGCTCGCCGCGCGCAGCGTGCTGCGTCCGGTGCGTGATCTGCGCCGGGCCGCCAGCAGTATGGGCAAGGGCAGGCTCGACACCCGTATCGAGGTGAAGGGCTCCGACGAACTCGCCGATCTGGCCTGGACGTTCAACGAGTCCGCGGAGGAACTGGAGCGCTCGGTCGAGGAGCTTCAGAAGGCCGAGGCGCGGGCCAGGCGCTTCGCCTCCGACGTCTCGCACGAGCTGCGCACCCCGCTGGCGGGCATGCTCGCCGTGACCGAAGTGCTCGACGAGGACGCCGACGGGCTCGACCCCGACACAGCGCGCGCCGTCCGCCTCATCTCCGCCGAGACCGGCAAACTCGCCACGCTCGTCGAGGACTTGATGGAGATCTCCCGCTTCGACGCGAAGGCCGCCGAGCTCAACGCCGACGAGGTCGACATCGCCGAGACGATCCGCAAGACCCTCCAGCACCGGCACTGGCAGGACCGCGTCGCCACCGAACTCCCGGACGGAGTACGGGCGATGATCGATCCCCGGCGCTTCGACATCGTGGTGGCGAACCTCGTCGGCAACGCGCTGCGGCACGGCGCGGACCCGGTGACCGTACGGCTGCGTCCCGGCTCGGGCGACGGTCCGCTGGTGGTGGAGGTCGCCGACCGCGGGCCCGGCATCGACCCGGCCGTGCTGCCGCACATCTTCGACCGCTTCTTCAAGGCGGACGCGGCCCGTACCCGCTCGGCGGGCAGCGGCCTCGGCCTCGCGATCACCCTGGAGAACGTACGGCTGCACGGCGGCACGGTGAGCGCGGCGAACGGGCCGGACGGCGGCGCCGTCTTCAGGGTCGAGCTGCCCACCGGACTTCTTACGGCCGCACCCGTGGCGGCGGCGCGATGAGGCCCAGGACCATCCGGCCCCGTGCGCTGGCCGCGCTCGCCCTGCTTCCGGCCGGACTCCTCGCGGGTGGCTGCGGCATCCAGTCCACCGACGTCATCGCGGTGGGCGGGCCCGCGAGCGCGCAGGCGCTGCCACCCCGCGTGGACTCCACCGTGCTCTACTTCGTGGGCCCCGACGGGCTGATGCCGGTGGTCCGGCCCGGCGTCCGGCCGTCCCTTCCGCTGCTCTTCGCGGGCCCGGACAAGAACGAGAAGGCGGCCGGGATGCGCACCGAACTGCCCCCGGTCCAGGGCGGGTTGAAGATGAGCCTGGCCGATGGCATGGTGACGGTCGGGCTCGGCCAGGACGTCTCGGGGCTCACTCCGCTCGCCCAGCGGCAGATCGCCTGCACCGTCGTGCAGGCGGTGGCGCGGGGCGGGACCGTGCGGGTCACGATCCTCGGCACCGGAGCCCCGAGCTCCCTCAGCCCGCTCGGCTGCGAGACCTGAGAGGGCGCCGGATCCGAGAGGGCGCCCGATCCGAGAAGGTGGCGGATTCGAGAGGGCGGCGGATTCGAGAACGCGCCCGATTCGAGAACGCGCCCGATCCGGGAGGGCGGCGGATTCGAGAAGGTGGAACGCCCGGAAAGTGCCGAAATGATCCCCGGGCTATTGACTTCAATTCAGTAAACCCATGGGTAACACTCTGGCGTCCGGGCCGCCGACGGACCAAGCTCTGCGTGTGGAGAATTCAGCCAGCGCAACGCAGCCCGGGGCCGCCCCGGTCGTCCTGCGGCTGCGGCGCACCCTGATCTGGGTCCCGCTCGCCGCCATCGCCGTGGCCGTGATCTGGTGCATCGCCGCCGCCTCCGTCTTCGACGGCCCGAACGGCGGCTTCGCGGGCCCCGTGATGGCCGTGTCAGGCGCGGCCGTCCTGGCCGCCGCGGCCACCTTCGCGGGCTACCTGGTGCGCCCGCTGCGCCTGGAGGTGGACGCCGACGCGCTGACCGTGCGGCTGCCGACCTGGCTGGCCGGCCGCATCGACTGGGACGAGGTCGTCGCGGTGTCCGCGGTCGCCGTGCGCACCGGCGCCACGGTGCGCCGCTTCCTCGTCGTGGACCTGCGCTCTCCCTCGCTTCCCTACATCAGCCGCCCGAGGTCGATGTACCGCCGGCTGGCGCCGGTCCTCGGCCGCGCGACCGGGGCGCACGGGCTGTGCTTCGAGGAGCAGATCTTCGATTTCGACGCGGCCGGCGTGCTCGATCCCGTACGGCGGTTCGCGCCCGGTGAGGTCACCGTCGAGAATCGCACGGTGCAACCGGCCGAGAGCCCCTGGGAGTTCTGACCGGCTTCTTGCCTCGCGCCGGGGCGACCGCCACCGTGTACGCGTACGTCTCGCGCGCCGACAGCTCCACTTCGCGAGGCCGTGCCCGTATGACGACCGCTGCCCGGAATCGGAGTGCACCATGGCCGGATTCACCCTGCCCCACACCCTCCACGGCGACGGCCCGCACCGGGTCGTCGCCGTACACGGTTGGCTGGCCGACCGCGGCGCCTACGCGCCCGTGCTGCCCGACCTCGACCCGGCCGCCTTCACCTACGCCTTCGTCGACCTGCGCGGCTACGGCGAGGCCAGGGACGCCCACGGGGCGTTCACCACCAGCGAGGGCGCGGCCGACCTCCTCGCGCTCACCGACCGGCTCGACTGGCACCGCTTCTCGCTGATCGGGCACTCGATGGGCGGCTCCGTCGTCCAGCGCGTGCTGGCCGCCGCCCCCAACCGGGTGCGGCGCATGGTCGGCATATCGCCGGTCCCGGCGAGTGGCATGCCGATGGACGAGGCGACCCGCGAGCTGTTCACGGCCGCCGCCGAGGACCGCGCCAAACGGCGGGCCATCATCGACTTCACCACCGGCGGCAACCGGCCCGACGCCTGGCTCGACCGGATGACCCGGCGCTCCGTCGAGCGTAGCGACCCCAAAGCCTTCCGCGCCTGGCTCGACTCCTGGGCCGGCGAGGACTTCCACGAGGAGACCGAGGGCTCGCCGATACCCGCCCTCGCGGTGTGCGGAGCGCTCGATCCGGCGATCAACGCCCGCTTTCTGCACGACAGTTGGCTGCGCTGGTACCCGGCGGGGCAACTGGTCGAACTGCCCCTCGCCGGCCACTACGCCATGGACGAGGCCCCGCTCGACCTGATCCGCACCGTCGAGGACTTCCTGCGGGCGGACAGTGTCTGAGCGCGCTCCCCGTGGCCGAGCCGAGCGGCGGGGGTCCCATGGCTGACCCGGGCGACGGTGTCCCCGACGTCTTCGATCCCCGCCGCTACGCGGCCGGACCGCCGTACGCCGCCTACCGCGAGCTGCGCGATCACCACCCGGTCGCCCGCCAGGCCGAGCCCGAGGTGCTGGGCTGGCCGGCCGGGCCCGGCTTCTGGGCGGTCACCCGGCACGCGGACGTCGTACGGGTCCTGAAGGAGAGCGGCACCTTCTCCTCGGCGCTCGGCGCCACCCAGATCCGCGACCCCGCCCCGGCCGACCTGCCGTTCATCCGCCGCATGATGCTCAACCAGGACCCCGGTCCGGGCTCCCGGCGCCGTTCGGGCGGGGGAGGAGCCCCCCATGACCACGGCACGCTGCGCCGCCTGGTGAGCCGCGCTTTCACGCCGGGCCGCATCGAGCGTTTCGAGGCGCTGGTGCGCGAGCGGGCCCGCGCGCTGCTGAGCGGGGCCCGCGACGGCGCCGAGGACGGCGTGTTCGACCTGGTGGCCGACGTCACCGACGACTACGCGCTGCTCAACCTCACCGATCTGCTCGGGGTGCCGCCGGGCGACCGGGGGCTGCTCCTTGAGTGGACCGAGCGGGTCATCGCCTACCAGGACCCGGACGAGTCGCCCGTGCTCGGCCCGGACGGGCGACCGGTCAACCCGCGCTCGCCCGCGATGCTGGCGGAGATGTTCGCGTACGCTCAGCAGCTCGCGGCGTACAAGCGCGAGCGGCCCGGTGACGACGTCATGACCTCGCTCGCCCACTCGGAGCTCGCCGACGCCGAGCTGGAGATGTTCTTCTTCCTGCTGACGGTCGCGGGCAACGACACGGTGCGCAGCGCGGCGCCGGGAGGATTCCTCGCTCTCGCCGAACACCCTGATCAGCAAGCGGTATTGATGAATCGTCAGGTAGTGGTGGA
This sequence comes from Streptomyces sp. NBC_01431, assembly GCF_036231355.1. Lineage (NCBI taxonomy): Bacteria > Bacillati > Actinomycetota > Actinomycetes > Kitasatosporales > Streptomycetaceae > Streptomyces > Streptomyces sp. NBC_01431. Next base: position 1,676,287 of record NZ_CP109496.1, on the reverse strand, counting down.
CACCGCCGTTGAGGAGCTACTGCGCTGGCATCCGCCCGTGCTGAGCTTCCGGCGCACCGCGGCGTGCGACACCGCCATCGCCGGACAGGCCGTCGCCGCCGGGGACAAGGTCGTCGTTTTCCACGCCTCGGCCAACCGCGACGAGCGGGTCTTCGCCGACCCTGACCGCCTGGACCTCGGCCGCGCGCCGAACCCGCACGTCTCCTTCGGTGACGGTCCGCACGTCTGCCTCGGCGCGCACTTCGCGCGGCTGCAACTGAGGGTGCTGCACGAGGAGGCGCTGCGCATCCTGCCCCGAACCGAACTGGCCGCACCGCCCCGCCGGCTCGTCTCCAACTTCATCAACGGCGTCAAGTCCCTGCCGCTGAGCATGAGTTAGCCGGTCGCCCGGTGCGAGGTGCGGATCGCCGGAGCCGGTTCCTGGGCGGCCCGGGTCACATCGGCGACGAGCTCCACCACATCGGGCCCGTACGCATGGGAGTTGACGACCTTCAGGAGCAGGCAGAACGAACGGTGGCCGTGCTTGCGGGCGAGCTTGTCGGCATTGCGGGCGAGATAGCGGGTGGCGGCCTGGTTGGTGATGGCGCGCTGGCCGCAGAAGAGGAACACCGGCCGGGCGTCCTGGCCGGCCGTGATCCGGGCCAGGATCACGTACTCGGTGACGCCTTGCTCCATGCGGTAGCGCTCCGAGCCGATCTGGAACGACTGGCGGTCGGGCCCCGGATCGGCGTCCACGTTGATCTTCACGCCGGGCAGCAGGGAGCCGAGGTGCGCCCCGGTCCGGCGATTCGAATACGGGCCCCCGAGGCAGAACTCGGTGCGCTCCCCGAAGCCCTGCTGCGCCAGGTCGCCCTGAATGATCTGGGCGTGCGCCCCGCAGTCCTTGATGAGGGAGGCGAGTTCGAGGAGGGCGAACACGTCGAAGCGGTGCACCGCGCCGTCGTGCCCCGCGTCGCGGTTGACGACCAGCAGGCACTCGGAGTTGTCGGGCAGCCCGAAGAAGGCTTGCCTGCGGCGGAGCTTCCGCTTCCAGAGGTAGGTGCGGGTCAGCCAGCCGAGCGCGGCGCTGATGCCCGCCGCCACTACCCCAAGGACGATGTTGCGTACGTCGTCGTTCATGGGCGGGCATGCTAGCGGGAGTTCGTCCCCCTGTTCGAGCGCGGTCCTGACGTGGCCCCTGCGGCGGCGTTACGCTGCGCGGACGTTCGCCTTCGGGAGGTATGTATGCGTCGCCCCGCTGCTCGGAGTCTGTCCCTGCTCGCCGTCGCCGCCGCCGTGGCCGCCTCGGTGGCCGCCGCTCCGCCCACGACGGCCGCGCCGCCCGCCCGGACCCCGGCGAAGGTGCCCGAGGCGGTCGGCTACGGGGGAGTGGTGTCGAGTGTCGACGCCGACGCGTCTGCGGCCGGCCTTGAGGTCCTGAAGAACGGCGGCAACGCGGTGGACGCGGCCGTCGCCACCGCCGCGGCGCTCGGCGTCACCGAGCCGTACTCCTCGGGCATCGGTGGTGGCGGCTACTTCGTCTACTACGACGCGGCGAGCCGCTCCGTGCACACCGTCGACGGCCGGGAAACCGCCCCCGCTTCCGCGACGTCGTCGCTCTTCCTGGAGAACGGGCAGCCGCTGCCGTTCGCGGACGCGGTGACCAGCGGGCTGAGCGTCGGCACTCCCGGCACCCCCGCCACCTGGGACAAGGCGCTCGACAGCTGGGGCAGCAAGTCGCTGCGCACGCTCCTGAAGCCCGCGGAGCGGATCGCGCGCGACGGCTTCACCGTCGACGCCACCTTCCGCCAGCAGACCGCGGCCAACCAGGCCCGGTTCGCCGACTTCCCCGACACGGCCCGGCTGTTCCTGCCGAACGGGCAGCTCCCGGCGGTCGGATCCACCTTCAAGAACCCCGATCTGGCGCGCACCTACGAGGAGTTGGGCCGCAAGGGCGTCGACGCGGTCTACCGGGGCGACCTCGGCGAGGACATCGTGCGGACCGTCCGCAAACCGCCGGTCGATCCCAAGGCGAACCGCAAGGTACGCAGCGGCGACCTGACCGAGAAGGACCTGCGCGGCTACGCGGCGAAGTTCCGGGCCCCCAGCAAGGTCGACTACCGGGGCCTGGACGTCTACGGCATGGCGCCGTCGTCGTCGGGCGGCACCTCGGTCGGTGAGGCGCTCAACATCCTGGAGCACACCGACCTCTCCAAGGCCTCGGACGTCCAGTACCTCCACCACTACATCGAGGCGAGCCGGATCGCGTTCGCGGACCGGGGCCGCTGGGTGGGCGACCCGTCCTTCGAGAACGTGCCCACCAAGGAACTGCTGTCCCAGCGGTTCGCCGACTCGCGGGCCTGCCTGATCAAGGACAACGCGGTCCTCACCAGTCCGCTCGCGCCCGGCGACCCCCGCCATCCCACGGCGTGCGGAACGTCGGGCGCCGCGGCCCCGACCACGTACGAGGGTGAGAACACCACGCACCTGACGGTCGCCGACAAGTGGGGCAACATCGTCGCGTACACGCTCACCATCGAACAGACCGGCGGTAGCGGCATCACCGTGCCAGGCCGGGGCTTCCTGCTCAACAACGAGCTGACCGACTTCTCCTTCGCCCCCGCGAGCCCCGCCGTCCACGACCCGAACCTGCCGGGCCCGGGGAAGCGGCCGCGCTCCTCCATCTCGCCGACGATCGTCCTCGACCAGCACGGCAGGCCGGTGCTCGCGCTCGGCTCGCCGGGCGGCGCGACCATCATCACCACCGTCCTGCAAACGCTCATCAACCACCTCGACCGGGGCATGCCGCTGGTCGACGCGATCGCCGCGCCGCGTGCCAGCCAGCGCAACGCGGCGAAGACCGAACTCGAACCCGCCCTCTACGGCAGTCCGCTGCGCGCCCAGTTGGAGGCGCTGGGGCACTCGTTCTCGCTGAACCCGGAGATCGGCGCGGCGACCGGGGTGCAGCGCCTGCCCGACGGACGCTGGCTGGCCGCGGCCGAGAAGGTGCGGCGCGGCGGCGGCTCGGCGATGGTGGTCCATCCGAGTGGAAAGCAGTAGCCCCGGCCGACGTTGCCGGTGAGGCCCGTGGCCCCGTCCTGAACGGACGGGAGCCACGGGCCTCTTGGCACGGGCGCGGATTGTCGCGGGCATGACGAGGCAGCGGAATGTCACGCAACGGGTAAGGAACATTTCCCGACAGAAAGGCTCCCGTTGCGTACAAGAACGTTCGCCTTCGCCGCCGCCTCCGGTGCCGCCCTGCTCGCCGTGGCGGCGCTCCCCGCCACCGCGCGGGACGCCCGTCGTTCGGTGGCGCCCGCTCTGTCAGCGGAGGGCCCGGTCAGTGCGGCCGACCTCCTGGGCAAGGTGGAAGGCTGTTCTCAGATCTCACAGGGCAAGTACCGCACGGACGCCCAGGCCGCGGCGACCGTTCCGGTCTGCGGCAAGAACGGCGCCGTCTTCTGGAAGGCGGATCTGGACATCGTCTGCGACGGCCGGACCAGCCGGGCCTGCAACAGGAAGACGGACCCCTGGTTCCAGCCCGACACCAGCTTCCACCAGTCCGACGACCAACCGCTGAGCGCGGAGAAGTTGCCCTTCGTGGTGGTGCCGAGCCCCGGCCCCATCTGGAACTACGCTTCGTCCGGCATCAAGGGCGGCTCGGTGGCCGCCGTCATCTACCGCAACAAGGTCGTGTACGCGGTCGTCGGCGACACCGGGCCGAGCGGGATCACAGGAGAGGCCTCGTATGCCACCGCCAAGGCACTTGGCATGGATCCCGACCCGAAGACGGGCGGAGCCGATTCCGGCGTGACGTACATCCTGTTCAAGGGCTCCGAGGTCCATCCGATCGAGAGCCATGGCGCGGCGGTGAGGCTGGGCAACCGACTGGCCCGGCGGTTCGTGGCGAACAACTAGCAATCGGGCGGGTGGTGACCGTGCCCGGCCGCCGCTCCGCGCGAGGCGGCCGGAACCGGTGTGTCGTCAAACGGCCTCCAGGATCGTGGCGTTGGCGAGCCCGCCCGCCTCGCACATCGTCTGGAGCGCATAGCGGGCCCCGCGTACGCGCATGGCGTGGACCAGGGTCGTCATCAGCCGCGTGCCGCTCGCGCCGAGGGGATGGCCGAGCGCGATCGCGCCGCCGTGCACGTTCACCTTCGCCGGGTCGGCGCCGGTCTCCTGCTGCCAGGCGAGGACCACGCTCGCGAACGCCTCGTTGACCTCGAAGAGGTCGATGTCGCCGAGGCTCAGTCCCGCTCTGCGCAGCACCCGCTCGGTCGCCGGGATGACCCCGGTCAGCATCAGGACCGGGCCGGAACCGGTCACCGCGAAGCTGTGCAGCCGGGCGAGCGGGCGCAGTCCGAGGCGGGCCGCCGTCTCGCTGGAGGTGATGAGGACCGCGGAGGCGCCGTCGCGCCTCGGGGGCCCTCGGGGCAAGAACCCGCGCCCGTGCTCGATCGCCGACGCCCTCTCGGTGGTCGGCGAGAAGTACTCCCTGCTCGTCCTGCGCGAGGTCTTCTTCGGTGTCCACCGCTTCGACGCGATCGCCCGCAACACCGGCGCCCCGCGCGACATCCTGACCACCCGACTGCGCGGCCTGGTCGACGCGGGCGTCCTGGAGCGCACCCTCTACAGCGAACGCCCGCCCCGCTACGAGTACCGCGCGACCCCGGCCGGCCGGGAGCTGCGTCCGGTCCTGCTGATGTCGATGAACTGGGGCGACCGTCACCTGGCCGAGGTGCCGCCGACGGTGTGGCGCCACAAGTGCGGCGCCGACCTCGACCCGGCGGTGACGTGCCGCGACTGCGGCGAGGAGGTCCACCGCAGGGACGTGACCGTACGGTTCGAGGTGGCGGGGTGGTCGGAGCACGGGCCCGAGTGAGTTCGGAAGCCCGCTGAGCCGCGACCCTGCGCGGGCGCGGGGAACTGCGCGACCAGCCACGGACGGCTCGCGACTGGTGGACCTCATGTATGCCCGGCGTCCCTTGGTGATCAGGGAGCCACTGGACGCCGGGTCTAGAATCGCCCCCATGGTCCGCACCCCCCTCACCCCCGAAGAGCGTGAACGCGGCGAGCGGCTCGGCCGGTTGCTCCGCTCGGCGCGAGGCGACCGCAGCATGACGCAGATCGCTCTGGCGGCGGGCCTGTCCGCCGAGACCCTCCGCAAGATCGAGACGGGCCGCGCCCCGACCCCCGCGTTCTTCACGGTGTCGGCGCTGGCCGCCGTCCTCGGCCTGTCGATGGACGCGATCGCGGCCGCCTGCGAGCCGCCGCCCGCGGTCGCCGCGTGAGCCGCGGCCGGACTTCCTCTTCCTCGCCCGGCAGACGCTGACGTACACCCAGAACCCCTGAGCCGTGCCGCGCGCCCGGTTCATCGGGACCTACGGCGCGCACCACATGTTTCCGGACGTTCAACAGAACGTTGAATACTTTGGGTTGGGCTGAGCGGGCGGTTGGGCATGGTCCGTATCAATGGACATGAACACCCGCAACCAGCCCGGGGCCCGCGCCCAGCGGCCGTCCGCCGCTGCCTTCTTCGACGTCGAGGGGACGCTGCTCGCCGCGAGCGACCTCGCCGCCGTCGCCGAGCCGCTCGGCCTCCTGTGGCACCCGCCTGTCCTCGCGGCGCTCCACGAGCACGCCGCCCGTGGGCACCTCGTCGTGCTGGTCTCCGGCGCGAGCGCCGCCGAACTCGAACCGGTCGCCCGCCACCTCGGCCCCGACGCCGTGCTCTGCTCCCGGCCGCGGGCCCCCATGCGCGGCCAGGGCAAGGCCTACGCGGCCCGCGACCTGCTGCGCTCGCACGGCATCCTGGCCGCGCGCTCCTACGCCTACGCGGACGAGGCGGCGGACCTGCCGCTGCTCGCCGAGGTCGGACACCCCGTGGTGGTCGGCGACGACCCGGTGCTGCTCCGCCACGCCCGCCGGGGCAACTGGAACCACCTCCCGGCCCCCGCCCCGCGCCGGTGACGAGGCTCCAGCTGCCCCGGGCGCGTACGAACGCCGCCTGAAGCCGGGCGCGCCGATCCGCCGTCGAGCCCACCGCGCCCGGCTGACCTGTGGCGGGGGGAATTAGCCTCGCCGAAACCGCGATGGTCTTGCCACGGTGCGTGACGCGCCTTACGGTCTCATCCACACGCGGATCTACGCGTGTGGATTTGGCTGGCTGACGACCCGTCGAAGGAGCAGCTCATGGCCAATGTCGTGCGCGCCGCACTGGTTCAGGCGACCTGGACCGGCGACACCGAATCCATGATCGCCAAGCATGAGGAGCACGCCCGGGAAGCCGCCCGGCAGGGGGCGAAGATCATCGGCTTCCAGGAGGTCTTCAACGCCCCCTACTTCTGCCAGGTGCAGGAGGCCGAGCACTACCGCTGGGCCGAACCCGTCCCGGACGGCCCCACCGTCACCCGGATGCAGGAACTCGCCCGCGAGACCGGCATGGTCATCGTGGTCCCCGTCTTCGAGATCGAGGGGGAGGGCTTCTACTACAACACCGCGGCCGTCATCGACGCCGACGGCAGCTACCTCGGCAAATACCGCAAGCACCACATCCCCCAGGTCAAGGGCTTCTGGGAGAAGTACTACTTCAAGCCGGGCAACCTCGGCTGGCCCGTCTTCGACACGGCCGTCGGCAAGGTCGGCGTCTACATCTGCTACGACCGCCACTTCCCCGAGGGGTGGCGCCAACTCGGCCTCAACGGAGCCCAGTTGGTCTACAACCCGTCGGCCACCTCGCGCGGCCTCTCCGGATACCTCTGGCAGTTGGAACAACCCGCATCCGCCGTCGCCAACGAGTACTTCATCGCGGCCATCAACCGCGTCGGCCGCGAGGAGTACGGCGACAACGACTTCTACGGAACCAGCTACTTCGTGGACCCGCGCGGCCAGTTCGTCGGCGAGACCGCCAGCGACAAGGAGGAGGAACTCCTCGTCAGGGACCTCGACTTCGGCCTCATCGAGGAAGTGCGCCAGCAGTGGGCCTTCTACCGCGACCGCCGTCCCGACGCCTACGAAGGCCTGGTGAAGCCGTGACCCGCCACCTCCACGACCGCCACAAGGCCGTCCTGCCCGACTGGCTCGCGCTCTACTACAGGCAGCCCATCGAGATCACCCACGGCGAGGGCCGCCACGTCTGGGACGCCGACGGCAACAAGTACCTCGACTTCTTCGGCGGCATCCTCACCACGATGACCGCCCACGCCCTGCCCGAGGTCACCAAGGCCGTCGCCGAGCAGGCCGGCCGGATCATCCATTCCTCGACGCTCTACCTCGACCGCCCGATGATCGAACTGGCCGAGCGGGTGGCCCAGTTGTCCGGCATCCCCGACGCCCGGGTCTTCTTCACCACCTCCGGCACCGAGGCCAACGACACCGCTCTGCTGCTCGCCACCGCGTACCGGCGTTCCAACCAGATCCTCGCGATGCGCAACAGCTACCACGGCCGCTCCTTCAGCGCCGTGGGCATCACCGGCAACCACGGCTGGTCGCCCACCAGCCTCTCGCCCCTCCAGACGCTGTACGTGCACGGCGGCGTCCGCGCCCGCGGCCCCTACGCCCACCTCAGCGACAGCCAGTTCATCAAGGCCTGCGTCGCCGACCTCGAAGACCTCCTCGGCCAGACCCGCGGCGCGGCCGCGCTGATCGCCGAACCCATCCAGGGCGTCGGCGGGTTCACCTCGCCGCCCGACGGCCTGTACGCCGCGTTCCGCGAGGTCCTGGACCGGCACGGCATCCTGTGGATCAGCGACGAGGTGCAGACCGGCTGGGGCCGCACCGGCGACCACTTCTGGGGCTGGCAGGCGCACGCCCAGAGCGGCCCGCCGGACCTCCTCACCTTCGCCAAGGGCATCGGCAACGGCATGTCCATCGGTGGTGTCGTGGCCCGCGCCGAGGTCATGAACTGCCTTGACTCCAACTCCATTTCGACCTTCGGCGGCTCCCCGGTCACCATGGCCGCAGGCCTCGCCAACCTCACCTACCTCCTCGAACACGACCTCCAGGGCAACGCCCGCCGCGTCGGCGGACTGCTCATCGAGCGGCTGCGCGCCATCGCCGCCCAGCTCCCGGTCGTCCGCGAAGTACGCGGCCGGGGTCTGATGGCCGGCATCGAACTGGTCGAGCCCGGCACCGACAAGGCCAATCCGGAAGCGGCGGCCGCGGTGCTCGAAGCGGCTCGTGAAGGCGGCCTCCTCATCGGCAAGGGCGGCGGCCACGACACCAGCGTGCTGCGCATCGCCCCGCCGCTCACCCTCACCGTCGCGGAGGCCGAGGAAGGCGCGGCGATCCTCGAACGCGCCCTGCACGCCGTGTAGTTCACGTAGCGCTTCGAGCATTTCAAGTACGTGTACGTGTACGTGTATGAAAGGGAGCTCCACCCATGAGTACCCGCACCCTCGTCCGCGGCGGACTCGTCATCACCGCCACCGACGAGATGCATGCCGATGTACTGATCGAGGACGGCCGGATCGCGGCCCTGGCGGCGCACGCCTCGGCCGTCTCGGAGAGCTGGACCGCGGACCGTGTCATAGACGCCACCGACAAGTACGTCATCCCGGGCGGCGTCGACGCCCACACCCACATGGAACTGCCCTTCGGCGGCACCTCCGCCTCCGACACCTTCGAGACCGGCACCCGGGCCGCGGCCTGGGGCGGCACCACCACCATCGTCGACTTCGCCGTCCAGTCACAGGGCCAGTCCCTGCGGGCCGGGCTCGACGCCTGGTACGCCAAGGCCGACGGCAACTGTGCCATCGACTACGCCTTCCACATGATCCTCTCCGACGTCAACGAGTCCTCCCTGAAGGAGATGGACCTGCTGGTCGAGGAGGGCATCACCTCCTTCAAGCTCTTCATGGCGTACCCCGGCGTCTTCTACAGCGACGACGGACAGATCCTGCGCGCGATGCAGCGCTCCGCCGACAACGGCGGGCTGATCATGATGCACGCCGAGAACGGCATCGCCATCGACGTCCTGGTCGAGCAGGCGCTGGCCCGCGGCGACACCGATCCCCGATACCACGGCGAGGTGCGCAAGGCTCTCCTGGAGGCCGAGGCCACCCACCGGGCGATCCAGCTCGCCCGGGTCGCCGGAGCCCCGCTGTACGTCGTGCACGTATCGGCCGAAGAGGCCCTGGCCGAACTCGCCTCCGCCCGGGACAAGGGACTCCCGGTCTTCGGCGAGACCTGCCCGCAGTACCTGTTCCTGTCCACCGACAACCTCGCGGAGCCGGACTTCGAGGGCGCCAAGTACGTCTGCTCAACTCCCCTGCGTCCCAGGGAACATCAGGCGGCGCTCTGGCGCGGGCTGCGCACCAACGACCTCCAGGTGGTGTCCACCGACCACTGTCCGTTCTGTTTCACCGGGCAGAAGGAACTGGGCCGCGGCGACTTCTCCAAGATCCCCAACGGGCTGCCCGGCGTCGAGAACCGCATGGACCTCCTCCACCAGGCCGTCCTCGACGGGCACATCACGCGCCGCCGCTGGATCGAGATCGCCTGCGCGAGCCCGGCCCGGATGTTCGGGCTCTACCCGAAGAAGGGCACGATCGCCCCGGGCGCCGACGCCGACGTCGTCATCTACGACCCGCACGCGGAGCAGACCATCTCCGCCGAGACCCACCACATGAACGTGGACTACTCGGCGTACGAGGGCAGGCGGATCACCGGCCGGGTCGAGACGGTGCTGTCGCGGGGCGAACTCGTTGTCCACGAGCGGCAGTTCACCGGACGGGCCGGACACGGCAGCTATGTTCCGCGCGCCACCTGTCAGTACCTCGGCTAGGAGCACCACACCATGGACTTCGGACTCGTCCTGCAGACCGATCCGCCCGCCGCCCAGGTCGTCAGCCTGATGAAGCGGGCCGAGCGCAACGGCTTCCACTACGGCTGGACCTTCGACTCGGCCGTGCTGTGGCAGGAACCCTTCGTCATCTACAGCCAGATCCTGGCGAACACCCAGCGCCTCACCATCGGCCCCATGGTGACCAACCCGGGCACCCGTACCTGGGAGGTCACCGCCTCCACCTTCGCCACCCTCAACGACATGTACGGCAACCGGACCGTCTGCGGCATTGGGCGCGGCGACTCCGCGATGCGGGTGGCCGGACGCAAACCCAACACCCTGGCCCGGCTCGGCGAGGCCATCGGCGTCATCCGCGACCTCGCCGAGGGCCGCGAGGCCGAGGTCGACGGCCAGCGGCTGCGTCTGCCCTGGGTCAAGGACGGCAGGCTGCCCGTCTGGATGGCGGCGTACGGCCCGAAGGCGCTCGCCCTGGCGGGCGAGAAGGCCGACGGCTTCATCCTCCAGCTCGCCGACCCGTTCCTGACCGAATGGATGGTGAAGGCGGTGCGCAAGGCGGCCGCCGACGCCGGCCGAGACCCCGAGTCGATCACGATCTGCGTCGCCGCACCCGCCTACGTCGGCGACGACCTGGCCCACGCCCGCGAACAGTGCCGCTGGTTCGGCGGCATGGTCGGCAACCACGTGGCCGACCTGGTGGCCCGCTACGGCGAGCACTCCGGACTGGTCCCCGACGCACTCACCGAGTACATCAAGTCCCGTCAGGGCTACGACTACAGCCACCACGGCCGCACCGGGAACCCGGACACCGCCTTCGTGCCCGACGAGATCGTCGACCGCTTCTGCCTGCTCGGCCCGGCCGAGGCGCACATCGAGAAACTGAAGGCGCTGCGCGATCTGGGCGTCGACCAGTTCGCGGTGTACGCGATGCACGACGCCCGCGAGGCCGTCATCGACGCGTACGGCCGGAGCATCATCCCCGCCCTGCGCTGAGTTCCGCCAACTGCCGCACCCGCACGGCCCGTTCGCCTCCAACGGCGTTTCCCCGAACGAATGGCCTGCCCATGACCGACACCACCGCCATACCCACCGCCGCCGACGCCCCGGACGGCCGGTTCGCCAATGCGGACCTGCGACCGGTACCGCCCGGGGAGCGCCGGTGGACGACGTACAACTTCGCCGCCCTGTGGGTCGGCATGGCGCACAACATCCCCTCCTGGACGCTCGCTTCCGGTCTGGTCGCCCTCGGCATGGACTGGAAGCAGGCGGTCTTCACCATCGCGCTCGCCAACCTGATCGTCCTGGTCCCGATGCTCCTGACCGGGCACGCGGGCCCCAAATACGGCATCCCGTTCCCCGTGCTGGCCCGCGCCTCCTTCGGGCTGCGCGGCGCCAACCTGCCCGCGCTGATCCGCGCCGCCGTCGCCTGTTGCTGGTTCGGCATCCAGACCTGGATCGGCGGACAGGGCGTCTTCGTCCTGCTCGGCAAGATCTTCGGCGGCTGGAGCGAGGTGGCGCACATCGGCGGCCAGCCGTGGACGCTGTGGCTCTGCTTCCTGGCCTTCTGGGCGCTCGAACTGGCCCTGATCTACCGGGGAATGGACACCCTGCGCCGCTTCGAGAACTGGGCGGCACCCTTCGTCCTGGTCGGGGCGCTGGTGCTGCTGGTCTGGATCGCGCACAAGGCGGGCGGCTTCGGCCCGCTCCTGGACCAGCCCTCCCGGCACGGCTGGGGCCCGGACTTCTGGCCGGTCTTCTTCCCGTCCCTCATGGGCATGATCGGCTTCTGGGCCACGCTGTCGCTGAACATCCCGGACTTCACCCGCTTCGGCAAGGGCCAGCGCGCCCAGGTCTGGGGGCAGACGCTCGGACTGCCCACGACCATGACGGCGTTCGCGCTCCTGTCGGTCCTGGTCACGTCCGGTTCCCAGGCCGTGTACGGGACGCCGATCTGGAACCCGGTCGACCTGGTGGCCAAGACCGACAACGTCTTCGGCCTGCTCTTCGCGCTGGTCACCGTGCTGGTCGCCACGGTCTCCGTGAACGTGGCGGCGAACGTGGTCTCGCCCGCGTACGACCTCGCGAACCTCGCCCCCAAAACCATCAACTTCCGCAGGGGAGCGCTCCTCACGGGCGTGATCGGGGTCGTGATCCTCCCGTGGAAACTGACCTCCACTCCCGAGCTGTACATCTTCACCTGGCTCGGCGTCGTGGGCGGCCTGCTCGGCACGGTCGCCGGGATCCTGATCGCCGACTACTGGATCGTCCGGCGCACCGTCCTCGACGTCGCCGACCTCTACCGGCCGGGCGGCCGCTACTGGTACACGGCGGGCTGGAACTGGCGGGCGGTGGCCGCGTTCCTGGTGGGCGGTGTGCTGGCGGTGGGCGGCTCGTACTCCACCGTGGACGCCAAGGGAGCCAAGCTGGGCCCGTTCCCGACGGACGGCCTGATCCCCTTGCTGAAACCCCTCGCGGACTACGGCTGGGCGGTGGGCCTCGGTTCGGCGCTGGTGCTGTACGCCCTGCTGTCCGCCGGGACTCCCGACCGGCACCGTCAATCCGTGAGCCCCGCCTCCCAGCCCGGCGCGTAGGCGTCGACCGCCCGCGTCCCCCTGGCCCTCGCCGCCCGGATCACGGCACGCGCGCCGTCCACTCCTCGGTGGCGAACTTCGTTGCCGCCAACTCCTGGGCGCGGGCCAACTCCTGGTCCGTGACCCGGCCTTCGGTCAGACCGTACCGGGAGCGGAAGGACGCGACCATCCGCTCGATGACGGCCTCGCGCGGCAGACCGGTCTGCCGCCGCAGCGGGTCGACCCGCTTCTTCGCGCTCTTCGTGCCCTTGTCGGACAGCTTCTCCCGGCCGATGCGCAGCACGTCGAGCATCTTGTCCGCGTCGATGTCGTACGCCATCGTCACGTGGTGCAGCACCGCGCCGTCGTCGGCCACCACGCGCTTCTGCGCGGCGCCCGCGATCTTCCCGGCCTCGGTCGCGATGTCGTTGAGGGGCTGGTACCAGGCCTTGACGCCCATGTCACCGAGCGCGCCGAGCACCCAGTCGTCCAGATAGGCGTAGCTGTCCGCGAAGGACAGGCCCTGAACCAGGGCGTCGGGCACGGACAGCGAGTACGTGATCGTGTTGCCCGGCTCGATGAACATGGCGCCGCCGCCGCTGATCCGCCGCACCACCGTGATGCCGTGGCGTTCGGCGCCCGCCGGGTCGACCTCGTTGCGCAGCGACTGGAAGCTGCCGATGACAACGGCGGGGGCGCCCCACTCCCACACGCGCAGGGTGGGCGGGCGGCGGCCCGATGCGACCTCGGCGGTGATGACCTCGTCAAGTGCCATGTGGAGCGCGGGGGATTGCGGGGCCTCGTGGATGAGCTGCCAGTCGTAGTCGTTCCAGTCGGTGGCGTGGGCGAGGGCCCGGCGTACGGCGACCGCGACGCCCTCCGACGTCAGGCCGTACATGGTGGTGCCCGGTGGCAGAGCGGCATCGATGCGGGCCGCGAGGGCCGCCGCGTCGGTGTCGGCCGGTGCGCCCTCCAGGGACCGGTTGATCGCCAGGATCGCCTCGTCGGGCTCAAGGAAGAAGTCGCCCGCGACCGCCACGTCCCGCAGGACTCCGTCGCGGGTGTCCAGATCGACCACGACGAGCTTGCCGCCGGGGACCTTGTATTCGCCGTGCACCGGTTTGCCTCCATCTGTTCCGAGCGGGCTCAACGGTAATGGGGCGCGTCGTATTCCGGCCCCGGGCGCCGGAGCACGGGCCCGGACGCACCGGCGGTCTGCGCGGCCCGTTCACCTCGAAGTCCTGTGGTGTTGGCCGGTTCGTCGGATGGGGCTCGCCGATTGTCAGTGCCGCGTGCTTTGCTGGACACATGATCGACGAAGGCTTTCTCACCGGTGGTACGGCAGCGGTCGAAGAGGCGGTCCGCAAGGCGGCCGCCGTCGAGATCATGCCGCGCTTCCGGCAGCTCGCTTCGCACGAGGTGCTTGAGAAGAACGGCCCGCACGACCTCGTGACGGTCGCCGACCGGCTCGCGGAAGAGCATCTGACCGCCGCGCTCACGGCGATACTTCCCGGCTCGGTGGTGGTCGGCGAGGAGGCCGTGCACGCCGACCCGGCGGTGTACGAGGCGCTGCTGGGCGACGCGCCGGTGTGGATCGTCGACCCGGTGGACGGCACCCGCCAGTTCGTCCACGGCGAAGCCGGATTCTGCACCCTGGTCGCGCTCGCCCACCAAGGCGAACTGCTGGCCTCCTGGACGTACGCGCCGGCGCTTGACGAGATGGCCGTCGCCGTCCGGGGTCGCGGCGCCACCGTCAACGGCGAGCCGCTGCACGCGGGTTCGCCCGCGCCCGGCGCGGTCATCGAGGTCGCCACCTCCCACCCGGACTACACGACCCCCGAGCAGAAGCGGGCCCTGCTCGGCCTGCGCACCGACGGCGTTCAGCCCCGCCCGTGCGGCTCGGCCGGTCTCGAATACCTCGCGATAGCCCGCGGCGAGCTGGACGCCCTCGCGTTCTCCTGGGAGTACGCCTGGGACCACGCGGCGGGCCTGCTCCTGGTGATTGAGGCGGGCGGCGCCCAGACCACGATCACCGGCGAGCCGTTCCGGATCACCGGGGGCAACGCGCTCCCGTTCACCGCGGCCCGCGACGCGGCGACCGCGGAGCTGGTGCGCGGGCTGCTCGCGGGGGAGTGAGCGGGGTACCTCGGGGCTGGACTTTCGGCGAGTTCACCGGCCGGACGGCACCCCGGGCCGGATTGTCGGTGCGCCGGAATATCCTGGGGGTCCTGGCCGGTGTGGCGTGAGGAGTCCGAGGTGCCGTCGATGATCGATGCCGTCGTCGTGGGGGCGGGGCCCAATGGACTGACCGCCGCGGTCGAACTGGCCAGGAGGGGCCTGCGCGTTGAGGTCTTCGAGGCCAAGGACACCGTGGGCGGCGGGGCGAGAACCGAAGAGCTCACCCTGCCCGGCTTCCGCCACGATCCGTGCTCCGCCGTCCACCCCCTGGGCATCGGCTCGCCCGCCTTCCGGAACATGCCGCTCGACCGGTACGGCCTTGAATGGCTGCACCCGGAGCTGCCGATGGCGCACCCCTTCGACGACGGTACGGCCGCCGTGCTGTCCCGCTCGGTCTCCGAGACCGCCGCGTCCTTCGGACCGCGCGACGCCGGTACCTACCGCCGGCTGCTCGCACCCTTCCTCGGCAAGTGGGACGTCCTGGCGCGGGACTTCATGTCGCTGCCGCTGACCGCGCTGCCGCGTGACCCCGTTGGGCTCGCCCGGTTCGGGACCGTCGGGCTGCCGCCGTACAGCTGGCTGATGCGGCGCTTCAAGGACGACCGGGCGCGCGCCCTGATGGCCGGACTCGTCGCCCATGTCATCGCCCCGCTGGGCGGTCTGGCCACCGGCGGCGTCGGCATGCTCTTCGCGCTGGCCGCGCACGAGAACGGCTGGCCGCTGCCGCGCGGCGGCTCCCAGTCGATCTCCGACGCCCTCGCCGCGTATCTGCGCGACCTGGGCGGCGTGATCAACACCGGCTTCGAGGTCAAGCGCCTCGATGACCTGCCGCCAGCCCGCGCCTACGTCTTCGACACCTCGCCCACCGCGCTCGCCCGGATCGCGGGCCTGGGCAGGGCGTACGAGCACTACAAGTACGGCGCCGCCGTCTTCAAGATCGATTACGCCCTGGACGGACCCGTTCCGTGGACGGCGAAGGAAGCCCGGCTCGCCGGTACCGTCCAGATCGGTCCCTCCAGCCGCGACATCGGCACCGCTCTGAACCAGGCCTCCGGCGGCACGGCCCCCCAGACGCCCTTCCTGATCACCGCCCAGCCCAGCCTGGTCGACCCGTCCCGCGCGCCCGAGGGCAAGCACGTGTTCTGGGCCTACGGGCACGTCCCCAACGGATGGGAGGGCGACCTCACAGACGCCATGGAGCGGCAGATCGAGCGGTTCGCACCCGGCTTCCGCGACCGCGTCCTGGCCCGCGCGACCGCCGGTCCGCCCCAGCTCGCCGCGCGCAACGCCAACTACGTCGGCGGCGACATCGCCTGCGGCGCGGCCCGCGGCCTCCAGCTGCTGCTCCGCCCGAAGATCTCCCTGTTCCCGTACACGACACGGCACCCGTCGGTGTTCCTGTGCTCATCGGCCGCGTGGCCGGGCCCCGGCGTGCACGGAATGTCCGGCCACAACGCGGCGAAGGCCGTGTGGCGCGGCCTGCGGAAGGCCGATCAGCGATGAGTTCCCCCCACGCGGACATCGTGCTGGTGCGCGGCGACATCACCGAGCAGTCCGTGGACGTCATCGTCAACGCCGCCAATTCGTCGCTGCTGGGCGGCGGCGGGGTCGACGGCGCGATCCACCGGCGCGGCGGCCCCGCCATCCTCGACGACTGCCGCAGGCTGCGCGCCTCGCGGTACGGCAAGGGACTGCCGACCGGCCGGGCGGTCGCCACCACGGCCGGGCTGCTCGACGCCCGCCATGTGATCCACACCGTCGGCCCGGTCTGGTCGAAGGACGAGGACCGCACCGTGCTGCTCGCCTCCTGCTACCGGGAGTCCCTCACGCTCGCGCGGGAGCTGGGTGCGACGACCATCGCCTTCCCCGCGATCTCGACCGGCATCTTCGGGTGGCCCATCGACAGCGGGGCGCGGATCGCGATCCAAGCCGCCCGCGAGCACGGCGGCCCGCCGCTCACGGAAATCCGCTTCGTCCTGTTCGACGAAACGGCATACCAGGCCTTCGCGCGGGCCCTGGACGACTGAGTCCCGGGCCGGGCAAGACCGAGGAACCCCTGGCCCCGAGGAACCCCTGGCCCCGCAAGGTCGATGTCGGATTCTCGCCAGCCGAGGCGGGCGTCCGTGCCCGATGCTTGACGCATGCACCCCGCCGCTGCCGCCCCGATGCACACCGACACCGAGCGTTGCGTACGCGCGGTCCAGTCCAAGGACGCGCGTTTCGACGGCTGGTTCTTCACGGCCGTCCTGACCACCCGCATCTACTGCCGCCCCAGCTGCCCGGTCGTGCCGCCGAAGGTCGAGAACATGACCTTCTACCCGAGCGCGGCCGCCTGCCAGCAGGCCGGATTCCGGGCCTGCAAGCGCTGCCGCCCCGACACCACGCCCGGCTCGCCCGAGTGGAACGCCCGCGCCGACACGGTCGCCCGCGCCATGCGCCTCATCCGGGACGGAGTCGTCGACCGCGACGGTGTGCCCGGCCTCGCCTCCCGCCTCGGCTACAGCGCCCGCCAGATCGAACGCCAGCTGCTCGCCGAGCTCGGCGCCGGACCCCTCGCCCTGGCCAGGGCGCAGCGCGCGCAGACCGCCCGGCTGCTCATCGAGACCACCCCGCTGCCCATGGCCGAGGTCGCCTTCGCCGCCGGGTTCTCCTCGATCCGCACCTTCAACGACACCGTCCGCGAAGTTTTCGCGCTCGCCCCGACCGAGCTGCGCGCCCGTGCCGCCCGGGGCATCGCCCACCAGACGCCGGGCGCCATCACCCTGCGGCTGCCCTTCCGGGCCCCGCTCACCCCCGACAACCTCTTCGGCCACCTCGCCGCTACCGGTGTTCCCGGTGTCGAGGAGTGGCGCGACGGCTCGTTTCGCCGGACCCTCTCCCTGCCCCACGGCCACGGCATCGCCGAACTCACCCCGCAGCCCGAGCACATCGGATGCGTACTGCGCCTCACCGATCTGCGTGACCTCACCATCGCCATCAGCCGCTGCCGCTGGATGCTCGACCTCGACGCCGACCCGGTGGCCGTGGACGACCGGCTGCGCGCCGATCCGCTGTTCGCGCCGCTGGTCGACAAGGCACCGGGCCGCCGGGTGCCGCGCACGGTGGACGCCGCCGAGTTCGCGGTGCGGGCGGTGCTCGGCCAGCAGGTCTCGACGGCCGCCGCCCGCACCCACGCCGCCCGGCTGGTCGTCGCGCACGGCCAGGCGGTCGATGACCCGGCGGGCGGGCTCACCCACCTCTTCCCCGCCCCCGCCCAGCTCGCCGAGATCGACCCGGCGCGGCTCGCGCTGCCGCGCAGCCGCCGCACCACGCTCACCACGCTGATCGCGGCCCTCGCCGACGGCACGCTGAAGCTCGGCCTCGACAGCGACTGGAACCTGGCGCGGGCCCAGCTCATGGACATGCCCGGCTTCGGCCCCTGGACCGTCGAGGTGATCGCGATGCGGGCGCTCGGCGACCCGGACGCCTTCCTGCCCTCCGACCTCGGCATGCGCCGGGCGGCCGGGAACCTCGGACTGCCCTCCACCCCCGCAGCGCTCACCGCGCGCGCCGCCGCTTGGCGACCCTGGCGCGCCTACGCAGTCCAGTACCTCTGGGCGACCGAGGACCATGCCATCAACCGCCTTCCTGCATAAGGGAGTTCAGTCATGACCAGCATCACCCACACGGTCGTCGACAGCCCGTACGGTCCGCTCACCCTCGTCGCCAGCGACGGCGTCCTCAGCCGTCTCCACATGGTCGGCCAGCGCCACCGTCCGTCCGACGAGACCTTCGGCGAACCCGATACCGAAGGTCCCTTCCCGGAAGTCGTCCGACAGCTTCGGGCGTACTTCGCCGGTGAACTCACGGAATTCACACTGGACTTGGACCTCCGGGGCACCCCGTTCCAGCAGCGCGTCTGGGAGCGGCTCCAGCAGATCCCGTACGGCGAGACCCGCTCCTACAGCGAGCTCGCCGAGGCCCTCGGCAACCCGAACGCCTCCCGCGCGGTGGGCCTGGCCAACGGCAAGAACCCGGTCGGCATCATCGTGCCCTGCCACCGCGTCATCGGCGCCAACGGCAGCCTCACCGGCTACGGCGGTGGCCTGGACCGCAAGCAGCGGCTGCTGGCGTTCGAGCGGGGAGAAACGGAGGACGCGCTCTTCTGAAATCCGGGTCCCGCGCGGCGTGGCCGGGTCCCGCGCGGTGCGGGCCCCGAGCCTCAGCCGTCAGCCGTTCTTCTCGGGCTCCATCGGCCGCCCTACCGGAGCTCGCCCAGGAGCTGGGGCAGCGCCGTGCCGATCGGCTCCCTCACGATCTCGTCCGCGAGCGCGTCGTACGGGGTCGGATCGGCGTTCACGATGACCAGCCGGGCACCGCCGTCCGCCGCGATCCCGGCGAGTGAGGCGGCCGGCTGCACCTGAAGAGTCGTACCGACCGCGATGAACACCTCGCAGGCCTTGGCGATGGCCATCGCCTGGGCGAGCACCTCCGGGGCGAGGCGTTCACCGAACATGACCGTCGCCGACTTGAGGATGCCCCCGCAGACCGTGCACGGCGGGTCGGCCTCGCCCGCCGTGACCCGCGCCAGCGCCTCGGCCATCGAGGACCGCGCATGGCAGCGGGTGCAGGTCACCGCCCGTGCGGTGCCGTGGAGTTCGAGGATCTTGCGGTCGGGGAAGCCCGCGCGCTGTTGCAGCCCGTCGACGTTCTGGGTGATCACCCGCACCGGCGCCCCGGACCTCTCGAACTCGGCGACGGCCCGGTGGGCCGCGTTGGGCTCGGCCTTGAGGGCGGGGCTGTCGCGGCGCATCAGCCACGACCGGCGCCGGATCTCCGGATCGGCCATGTAGGAGGCGTACGTGACCAGCTTCTCGGCCTCCGGATCGCGCCGCCACAGGCCGTTCGGCCCGCGGTAGTCGGGGATCCCGGAGTCCGTGGAGATCCCGGCCCCGGAGAGAATCGCGACGAGTGGCTTGCCCATGCGGGGAGCGTAGGCGGCACCGCGGCGGACGGCGAACGGTTTCTGGGCGAGGCCGTACCGCGGGCGCACGCAGGCCCCTCACCTCACCGCCGGGCGCCCGTTCTCCAGCTCGACGGCGCCGTGGTTCTTCGTCACGGCGTCGAGCGCGGCCACTACGCGGTGGCACAGGGTGGCCGGCAGGTGGTCGGGCAGGTCCTCGCGGGGGACCAGGCGCCAGGAGAGCAGTTCCTCCTCCTGGAGGCGGATCGTCTTCAGGCGCTCGTCGTCGAGCACCCCGCCGTCGAAGATGTAGGCGACGATCGGCGGCCGCGCGGGGCCGTGCGCCCAATCCACCGCGAGCAGCCTGCCCAGCTCCACGTCGAGGCCGATCTCCTCGAACGTCTCACGGCGGGCCGCCCCGCGCGGGGTCTCGTCGGTGTCGGACTCGATGGTCCCGCCGGGCAGCCCCCAGCCCTCCCGGTAGTTGGGCTCGACGAGCAGCACCCGGCCCCCGGCATCCCGGAACAGCGCGGCGGCCCCGGCGAGGACGCGGGGCAGGCCCGCGATGTAAGTGACGTAGTCGTTGTCGGTCATGGTGAGCAGGGTAGGGCGCCTGGCAGGGGAGGCCGGGCGGTATGGCGGGCCCGCCCTTGTCAGGGCTGACCAGGGCCCGAACTGTCTTCACCCATACGGGACTTGGTGGTCCGGCGCAACCGGTGGTTCAGGGCCGAGGCTCGCGCGGTGATGGCGTCGCCGACGATCGCCCGTAGCGCGACGCCCATGCGGTGCGGCCGCTCCGGTGCACCGCGCCCGCGAGGCCGGCCGCTCCCGGTGGATTCGAGTCCCGAGAGGGCGGAGTACGAAAGCCGCCGAGAGCCAGCCGATGATGACGAGCTGCGTGCGCGTGGTCTGCGAGTCGCCGACGTTCGCGGTGATGTGGAGTCGGGGCGGTTCGGTCGGCGGGGTTGGGCCGTCCGGGCGGGGTGCCTCCAGGCGAAATGATCGATCGAATCCCTGCTCATGGCGCCCCACTATGGTGTGGAATGTTCTGATTTTGTGGGGTGCCATGGCGTTCGTGGAGGCTGCCAGCTATGGGCAGGCGCGCACCGGGCGGATAGGGTCTGAAGCGGCGCGACTGCCTGTTCGAAAGCAAGGGATAGCAAGGTGACGGACGGCGCAGTTTTGGAGACCGCCCGCGTACTCGTGGCGGCGGACAAGTTCAAGGGCTCGCTCACGGCCGTACAGGTCGCGGAGCGGGTGACGGCCGGGCTGCGGCGGGTCGTCCCGGATCTGCGGGTGGAGACCCTGCCGGTCGCCGACGGCGGCGACGGCACGGTGGCGGCCGCGGTGGCGGCCGGATTCGAGCGGCGCGAGGTGCGGGTAACCGGGCCGCTCGGTACTCCGGTGACCGCCGCGTACGCCGTCCGCGACGGTGTGGCCGTGGTCGAGATGGCGGAGGCCTCCGGGCTCCAGCATCTTCCCGCGGGCGTCTTCGCGGCGCTCACCGCCACCACATACGGCTCCGGTGAGCTGCTGCTCGCAGCGCTCGACGCGGGCGCGCGGACCATCGTGTTCGGCGTGGGCGGCAGTGCGACGACCGACGGCGGCGCGGGCATGCTGGCCGCGCTCGGCGCTGTTTTCCTGGACGCCTCGGGTGAGCCGGTCGGTCCCGGCGGTGGCGCCCTCGCGCAGCTCGCGTCGGCGGACTTCTCGGGCCTGGACGCCCGCTTCGAGGGCGTGGAACTCGTCCTCGCCAGCGATGTCGACAATCCGCTGACCGGTCCGAAGGGAGCCCCCGCGGTCTACGGTCCGCAGAAGGGCGCCTCGCCCGAGGACGTGGCGATCCTGGACGCGGCCCTGGCCCACTACGCCAAGGTCCTCGAAGCCACCCTCGGTGCGAAGGCCGCCGAGGCGGCGCTCGCCCCGGGCGCCGGTGCGGCCGGCGGCATCGGCTACGGCGCACTGGTTGCGCTCGACGCCACGTTCCGGCCCGGCATCGAGGTCATGCTGGATGTGCTCGGCTTCGCGCCGGCGCTGGCCGGCGCCACCCTGGTGATCACCGGCGAGGGCTCCCTCGACGAGCAGACCCTGCACGGCAAGGCGCCGGCCGGTGTGGCCGCCGCTGCGCGCGCCGCCGGAATCGAGGTCGTCGCGGTCTGCGGCCGCCTCGCTCTCCAGCCCAAGCAGCTCGGCGACGCGGGCATCCGTCGCGCCTACGCACTGACCGCCCTTGAGCCGGACCCCGCGAAGTGCATGGCCAACGCGGGCCCGCTCCTGGAGCGCGTCGCTCAGACCATCGCGGAGGACTTCCTGCGGTAGTCCCCACCGGGACTGCCCGTACCGCTGGTACCTCGGCACGAGAAACGGCCCCCTACGCGAGCGATCGCGTAGGGGGCCGTTCGTCTCCCTGCCCGCACACCCCGCCGCCTCCGCGCCCGCACCGGACATAGCAGGAGCACCCCTCTGCCAAGCTATGAGACACTAATGTCTCATTCGATACGGGAGTGTTCCATGACTGCGCACCTCGACCCCCGGCGCTGGGCCGTCCTCGCAATTCTGTCGGGCAGCCTGCTGCTCATCGCCATGGACACCACGATCCTCAACGTCGCCTTCCCCTCCCTGGTCGGCGACCTGCGTCCCAGCTCCGTACAGCAGCTTTGGATCATCGACATCTACGCCCTCGCGCTCTCCGGCCTGCTGGTCACGGCCGGTGCGCTCGGCGATCGCTGGGGCCGCAAGCGCCTGCTGCTCATGGGGTTCGGCATCTTCGCGGCCGCCTCGCTGATGGCCGTCTTCGCCACGGACGCCTGGCACGTCATCGCCGCGCGGGCGCTGCTCGGCGTCGGCGGTGCCGCGATCATGCCCGCCACCCTGTCGATCCTGCGCCATGTCTTCACCGACGCCCGTGAGCGGGCCTTCGCCTACGCGGTGTGGGCCGCGGTGTTGGGCGGCGGCATGGCACTGGGCCCGGTCGTCGGGGGACTGCTCGTCGAGCAGCAGGGCTGGCACTCCGCGTTCCTGATCAACATCCCGGTGGCCCTGGTCGTCATCGCGCTGGGCGCGCGGCTGATCCCCGAGTCCCGCCAGCCCCGTGCCGGGCGCTGGGACTGGTGGGGTGTGGCCCAGTCGGTCGTCGGCATGCTCGCGCTGGCGGGCGGCATCAAACAGCTCGGCAAGGGCGGCCCGGCCGACCCGCTCGCCTGGGCGCTGCTGGTGCTGGCCGCTGTGACGCTGACGATATTCGTCCGACGTCAGCTGAAACTGCCCCAACCGCTGCTCCAGGTAAGGCTGTTCGCCAACCGCTCGTTCACCATCGCCGCGGTCTCGATCTTCCTCGGCATGATCGCGCTGGGCTCCGCGCTGTTCCTGGTCACGCAGTGGTTCCAGTACGGGCAGGGGTACACCCCGCTGGAAGCGGGCGTGCGGCTGCTGCCGGCGCCGCTCGGTCTGATGGCCACCTCGATGACGACCCCGGCGCTGATGCACCGGTTCTCCATCCGGTACGTGCTCGGCGGCGGCTTGCTGCTCATGACCGCCGGGCTCGCGCTGCCCTGGTTCCTGGGCCGGTCCGGAGCCCTCGGATACCCGGCGATGGCCCTCGCCCTCGCCGTGATCGGCTGCGGCGTCGGTATCGCCACCACGGCCGCCTCGGTCACGCTGATGGCCTCCGCGCCCGCGAAGGACGTCAGCGGCGCGGCCGCCGTCGAGGAGACCTGCTACGAGCTGGGCGCGGCCATGGGCGTGGCCGTACTCGGCAGCGTGGCGACGGCCCTGTACCGGGCGCACCTGCCCGACCTGGGCATCGACGGCCCGGCCGACCAGGCCGTGCGCGACTCCGTCGGGGAGGCCGCGCACGTGGCCTCCGGGATCGGCGGCCCCGCGGGTTCGGCGCTCCTCGGCAAGGTCGCCGAGGCCTTCACAGCGGGCATGACGCCGACGTTCCTGCTCGCCGCGGTGCTTCCGCTGGCCGCCGCCGTACTGGCCTGGGCGAAGATCCCGAGGGACCTCCGCCCCACGGAACACGCCCACTGACCGGATCAAGCCCGCCCGGCGTTCGAGGGCCGAACACGGCTGTGCCCACCGAAGCGGGCACACGAAAGGGGCCCCGGGTCGAAGAACCCTGGGCCCCTTTGCCGAGCAGTGTGAGCGCCTACGGCAGCTGCGCCGCCCGCGCCTCACGGCGGTTGTCGCGGAAGCTGTTCACCCGCCGGGCCGTCGCGAAGAGGGGGATGGTGGCGGCCAGGACGATCTGGAGCGCACAGCCGGTCTGGAGCAGCATCTGACCGCCGGGGGCGTCGAACGCCCACGCCGCGAGCAGCCCCATCGCACCGATGATCCAGCTGAGCATCGCCACCGCGAGGACGCCCCGCGGCTTGGGGTACTCGACCCGGCTCACCATCAGCCAGGCGACGCCGATCACGGCGAGCAGCGTCGGGACGAACGGCAGCTCAAGCAGGACGATCGAGACGACCGTGAGCGCGCCGAACGGGCTCGGCATGCCCTGGAACATGCCGTCCTTCATCGTCACGCACGAGAAGCGCGCGAGTCTGAGCACCACGGCGAGCAGCACCGTGATCGCGGCGACCGCGGCGACCCGCTGGTGGGCGTCGTCCGCGACCATTCCGTAAACGAGCACGAAGTAGGCCGGGGCGAGCCCGAAGCTGATCAGGTCGGAGAGGTTGTCCAGCTCGGCACCCATCGGGGAGCTGCGCAGCTTGCGGGCGACGAGACCGTCGCAGAGATCGAAGATCGCCGCGAGCAGCATCAGGATCACGGCGGTCGCGGCGGAGTGCCGCGCCATGCCCGTCTCCTGGCTGCCGGACAGGTGCGGGATGAGGATGCCCGTGGTGGTGAAGTACACCGCCATGAATCCGCACGTGGCGTTGCCCAGTGTGAGGGTGTCCGCTATCGACAGCCGCAGCGACAGGGGCATCTCCTCGACGTCGTCCTCGGACTCCGCCTCGGGGACCCAGCCGGCCTGTGTCTCGGGATCAATCACGGTCAATTCGAGTCACCCCCGCCGTGGTCGCCTGACCGACCTCGACCGCGACCTCGACACCCTCGGGGAGGTAGATGTCGACCCGCGAGCCGAAGCGGATGAGGCCGATGCGCTCGCCCTGCTCCACCTTGGTGCCCTGGGGGATGTACGGCACGATGCGGCGCGCGACCGCACCGGCGATCTGCACCATCTCGATGTCGCCGAGCTCGGTGTCGAAGTGCCAGACAACGCGCTCGTTGTTCTCGCTCTCCTTGTTGAACGCCGGAACGAAGCCACCGGGGATGTGCTCCACGGACGTCACCGTGCCCGCGAGGGGCGCGCGGTTGACGTGGACGTTCAGCGGGCTCATGAAGATCGCGACGCGGGTGCGTCCGTCCTTCCACGGCATGATGCTCTGCACCACACCGTCGGCGGGAGAGATGACCCGCCCCTGCGTGATCTCACGCTCGGGGTCGCGGAAGAACCACAGCATGCCCGCCGCGAGGACGGTGGTGGGCACGGCGACGATCGCGGCGCCCTTGGAGCGGCGGGATCGGGCCAGGCTGATGGCAGCGGTGGCGACGGTCGGCAGAAGCCACGGCGAGGCTCCGCGAGCAAGGCGTCCCTTGAGGAAGCCGTCGCGTGGTGCAGAGGTTTGGCTGTGGGGCATGGATGACCTTCGTAGCGGATGATGCCGCGCTGGCAACGGGGGACGGCGGCTGGTTTACCGGCGATGGTATCGGTTGCGAGCCGCAACTGGGCAAGCCAGAAGCCGAGTCGGCGGCCGGAAGGCGATGACAGGGTGTGATCTTCTTCGCGGCCAAACCGACCTAAAAGCGGCAATCAACCCTGGAACCGGTACTCCTCGAGAAGCCGGCGACCGATGATCATTTTCTGGATCTCGGCGGTACCCTCACCGATGAGCAACATCGGCGCCTCGCGGTACAGGCGCTCGATCTCGTACTCCTTGGAGAAGCCGTAGCCGCCGTGGATACGGAAGGCGTCTTCCACCACCTCCTTGCAGTACTCGGAGGCGAGGTACTTCGCCATCCCTGCTTCGAGGTCGTTTCGCTCCCCGGAGTCCTTTTTGCGTGCTGCGTTGACCATCATTGCATGGGCGGCTTCGACCTTGGTAGCCATCTCGGCGAGCTTGAACTGAATGGCCTGGTGCTGGGCGATCGGCTTGCCGAAAGTGTGACGTTGCTGGGCATAGGAGACACCGAGCTCAAATGCACGCTGAGCGACTCCGCAACCACGTGCCGCGACGTTGACGCGGCCGACTTCGACGCCGTCCATCATTTGGTAAAACCCTCGGCCGGTGACCCCGCCGAGCACGCGATTGGCCGGAACCCGCAGGCCGTCCATGATCAGCTCGGTGGTGTCGACGCCCTTGTATCCCATTTTGTCGATCTTGCCGGGAATGGTCAGACCGGGGCGGACCTCTCCGAAACCCGGCTCCTTCTCCACGAGGAAGGTCGTCATCGACTTGTGGGGCGCGGTCCCCTCGGGGTGTCCTTCGTCACTCCGGCACAGAACGGCCACCAAGGACGACGTTCCGCCGTTGGTCAGCCACATCTTCTGGCCGTTGAGGACGTACTCCTCGCCGTCCTTGACACCCTTGGACGTGATCGCCGACACGTCCGAGCCGAGCGCCGGCTCGGACATCGAGAACGCGCCGCGCACCTCGCCGAGCGCCATCCGCGGCAGGAAGGTGTCCTTCTGCTCCTGGGTGCCGTGCTGCTTGAGCATGTACGCCACGATGAAGTGCGTGTTGATGATGCCGGACACCGACATCCAGCCACGCGCGATCTCCTCGACGCACAGTGCGTAGGTGAGCAGCGACTCACCCAGGCCCCCGTACTCCTCGGGGATCATCAGGCCGAACAGGCCCAACTCCTTGAGCCCCTCGACGATCTGCGTCGGGTACTCGTCCTTGTGCTCCAGCTGGGTCGCGACCGGAATGATCTCCTTGTCGACGAAGTCCCGTACGGTGGCCAGGATTTCCTGCTGGACGTCGGTCAGACCGGCGGTCTGCGCGAGACGGGCCATGGCTACTTCTCCGTCTTCTTGGCGGGCTCAATGAGCTCGGGGCGGCCGGGCTGCTCGCCGCCGCGCTCCTTGATGTACGTCTCGGTCGGCACCATCACCTTGCGCCGGAAGACGCAGACCAAAGTGCCGTCCTGCTTGTAGCCCTTGGTCTCGACATAGACGATCCCGCGGTCGCTCTTGGACTTGGACGGGGTTTTGTCGAGCACCGTCGTCTCGCCGTAGATCGTGTCGCCGTGGAAGGTGGGCGCCACGTGCTTGAGCGACTCGACCTCCAGGTTGGCGATCGCCTTGCCGGACACGTCCGGCACGCTCATGCCGAGCAGCAGCGAGTAGATGTAGTTGCCCACGACGACGTTCTTCTTGAAGTCGGTCGTCTTCTCCGCATAGTTGGAGTCCATGTGGAGCGGGTGGTGGTTCATGGTGAGCAGACAGAAGAGGTGGTCGTCGTACTCGGTGACCGTCTTTCCGGGCCAGTGCTTGTAGACGGCGCCGACTTCGAACTCTTCATAGGTGCGGCCAAACTGCATGGTGCTCACGCCTCCGGGATCTCGAACTTCGACGTGCGCCGCATGCCCGCAGCCCGCCCCTTGCCGGAGATGACCAGGGCCATCTTGCGGCTGGCCTCGTCGATCATCTCGTCGCCCAGCATCGCCGAGCCCTTCTTGCCGCCCGCCTCGGACGTGCAGTACTCGTACGCGTCCAGGATGAGCTCGGCGTGGTCGAAGTCCTCCTGCGAGGGCGAGAAGATCTCGTTCGACGCCTCGACCTGGCCCGGGTGCAGCACCCACTTGCCGTCGAAGCCGAGCGCCGCGGCACGCTTGGCGACCTCGCGGTAGCCGTCCACGTTGCGGATCTGGAGGTAGGGGCCGTCGATCGCCTGGAGGTCGTTGGCGCGCGCGGCCATCAGGATCTTCATCAGGATGTAGTGGTAGGCGTCCGCGCCGTACCCGGGCGGCTGCTCGCCCACGACCAGCGTCTTCATGTTGATGGACGCCATGAAGTCGGCCGGCCCGAAGATGATCGTCTCGGTACGCGGCGAGGCCTCGGCGATCGCGTTGACGTTGTTCAGGCCCTTGGCGTTCTCGATCTGCGCCTCGATGCCGATCTTGCCGACCTCGAAGCCCATCGTCTTCTCGATCTGGGTCAGCAACAGGTCCAGGGCCACGACCTGCTGGGCGTCCTGGACCTTCGGCAGCATGATGCAGTCCAGGTTCTGCCCGGCGCCCTCCACCACCGTGACGACATCGCGGTACGTCCACTCGGTCGTCCAGTCGTTGACGCGCACCACACGAGTCTTGCCCGTCCAGTCGCCCTCGTTGAGGAACTTGACGATGGTGTGCCGCGCCTCCGGCTTGGCGAGCGGGGCGCACGCGTCCTCCAGGTCGAGGAAGACCTGGTCGGCCGGCAGACCCTGGGCCTTCTCCAGGAAGCGCGGGTTCGACCCGGGGACCGCGAGGCAGGAGCGGCGAGGGCGGAGCCGGTTGACGGGGGTGACAGGGGTGCTCATGCGGGGACCTCCAACGGGTCGAGCTTGTTCGCTTTCCGGATCTCGTCGACGATACGGCCGATGATCTCCGTGATTCCGAAGTCCTTGGGGGTGAAGACGGCGGCGACGCCCGCCGCGCGCAGGTCTTCCGCGTCCGCCGGCGGAATGATCCCGCCCGCGATCACCGGGATGTCGGCCGCGCCCGCGTCCCGCAGACGTACCAGGACGTCCGGGACCAGCGCGGCGTGCGAGCCGGACAGGATGGACAGACCGACGCAGTGCACGTCCTCGGCGAGGGCGGCGCTCACGATCTGCTCGGGGGTCAGCCGGATGCCCTGGTAGACCACCTCGAAGCCGGCGTCCCGCGCGCGCACCGCGATCTGCTCGGCGCCGTTGGAGTGCCCGTCCAGGCCCGGCTTGCCGACCAGCAGGCGCAGCCGCCCCGAGCCGAGCTCCGAGGCGGTCCGCGCCACCTTCTCGCGGACCACGGCGAGCGGCGTGCCTGCCTCGGCGGTGACCGCCACCGGGGCGGAGGAGACGCCGGTCGGCGCCCGGAACTCGCCGAACACCTCCCGCAGCGCCTCGGACCACTCGCCGGTGGTGACCCCCGAGCGCACGCACTCCAAGGTCGCCTCCATGAGGTTGCCGGTGCCCTGGGCCGCCTCCTTCAGCTTCTCCAGCGCCTTGCAGGGGCGCGGGTGGTTGAAGGGCGGCTGGTAGCGGGTCTCGCGCCAGTCCTGGAGCGCGGCGACGACACGGGCCTCGACCGCCGGGTCGACCGTCATGATCGCGGCGTCCAGGTCGGCGGTGAGCGGGTTGGGTTCGGTCGACTCGTAGCAGTTGACGCCGACGATCTTCTCCTCGCCCGACTCGATGCGGGCCCGGCGTTCGGCGTGCGAGGAGACGAGCTGCGACTTGAGGTAGCCCGACTCGACGGCGGCGAGCGCCCCGCCCATCTCCTGGATCCGGCCGATCTCGGCGAGGCACTCCTCGACCAGGGCGCTCACCTTGGCCTCGATGACGTGCGAGCCCTCGAAGATGTCCTCGTACTCCAGCAGGTCGCTCTCGTGGGCCAGGACCTGCTGGATGCGCAGCGACCACTGCTGGTCCCAGGGGCGCGGCAGGCCCAACGCCTCGTTCCAGGCGGGGAGTTGGACGGCGCGGGCGCGGGCGTCCTTCGAGAGGGTCACGGCCAGCATTTCGAGCACGATCCGCTGGACGTTGTTCTCCGGCTGCGCCTCGGTCAGGCCGAGCGAGTTGACCTGCACGCCATAGCGGAAGCGGCGCTGCTTGGCGTCCTCGATGCCGTACCGCTCCCGCGTGATCTTGTCCCAGATGCGGCCGAAGGCGCGCATCTTGCACATCTCCTCGACGAAGCGGACGCCCGCGTTCACGAAGAAGGAGATGCGGGCGACCACATCGCCCTTGCGGTCCTCGGGGATCTGCCCGGAGGCGAACACCGAGTCGAGCACGGCGATCGCGGTGGACATCGCGTACGCGATCTCCTGGACCGGGGTGGCTCCCGCCTCCTGCAGGTGGTAGCTGCAGATGTTGATGGGGTTCCACTTGGGGATGTTGTTGACGGTGTAGCAGATCATGTCCGTCGTCAGGCGCAGCGAAGGCCCCGGCGGGAAGACGTGCGTCCCGCGCGAGAGGTACTCCTTCACGATGTCGTTCTGGGTGGTGCCCTGGAGCTTGGTGATGTCCGCGCCCTGCTCCTCGGCGACCACCTGGTACATGGCGAGCAGCCACATCGCGGTGGCGTTGATCGTCATGGAGGTGTTCATCTGCTCCAGCGGGATGTCCTGGAACAGCCGCCGCATGTCACCGAGATGGGACACCGGGACCCCGACCCGGCCGACCTCGCCGCGGGCGAGGATGTGGTCGGGGTCGTATCCGGTCTGCGTCGGAAGGTCGAACGCGACCGACAGACCCGTCTGACCCTTGGCGAGGTTGCGGCGGTAGAGCTCGTTGGACGCCTCGGCGGTCGAGTGACCCGCGTACGTCCGCATGAGCCACGGCCGATCCTTCTGACGCTCTGTCATGAGACTTCCCCGCCTCAGATGTTGCGGAAGCGGTTGATGGCGTCGATGTGCTGCGCGCGCAGTTCGGGGTCGCTGACGCCGAGGCCCTCGCGGGGGGCGAGCGCGAGCACGCCGACCTTGCCCTGGTGCAGGTTGCGGTGCACGTCGTAGGCGGCCTGCCCGGTGTCCTCCAGGGAGTACACCTTGGAGAGGGTCGGGTGGATCTTGCCCTTGGCCACCAGGCGGTTGGCCTCCCAGGCCTCGCGGTAGTTGGCGAAGTGCGAGCCGATGATGCGCTTCAGGGACATCCACAGGTAGCGGTTGTCGTACTCGTGCATGTAGCCCGAGGTGGAGGCGCAGGTGGTGATGGTGCCGCCCTTGCGCGTGACGTAGACGCTCGCGCCGAAGGTCTCGCGGCCGGGGTGCTCGAAGACGATGTCGATGTCCTCGCCGCCGGTGAATTCGCGGATGCGCTTACCGAAGCGCTTCCACTCCTTCGGGTCCTGGGTCCGCTCGTCCTTCCAGAACTTATAGCCCTCGGCGTTGCGGTCGATGATCGCCTCGGCGCCCATGGAGCGGCAGATGTCCGCCTTCTGCGGCGAGGACACCACACAGATCGGGTTGGCGCCGCCCGCGAGCGCGAACTGCGTGGCGTAGGAGCCGAGTCCGCCGCTGGCGCCCCAGATCAGGACGTTGTCGCCCTGCTTCATGCCGGCGCCGTTGCGGGAGACCAGTTGGCGGTACGCGGTCGAGTTGACCAGACCGGGAGCCGCCGCCTCCTCCCAGCTCAAGTGCCGCGGCTTGGGCATGAGCTGGTTGGACTTGACGAGGGCGATCTCGGCGAGGCCGCCGAAGTTGGTCTCGAAGCCCCAGATGCGCTGCTCGGGGTCGAGCATCGTGTCGTTGTGGCCGTCGGAGGACTCCAGCTCGACCGACAGGCAGTGCGCCACGACCTCGTCGCCCGGCTGCCAGGCGTTGACGCCGGGGCCGGTGCGCAGCACGACGCCCGCGAGGTCGGAGCCGATGATGTGGTGCGGCAGGTCATGGCGCTTGGTGAGCTCGCTGAGCTTGCCGTAGCGCTCCAGGAAACTGAAG
Organism: Streptomyces sp. NBC_01431; assembly: GCF_036231355.1. Classification (NCBI taxonomy): domain Bacteria; kingdom Bacillati; phylum Actinomycetota; class Actinomycetes; order Kitasatosporales; family Streptomycetaceae; genus Streptomyces; species Streptomyces sp. NBC_01431. The sequence goes on along the minus strand of NZ_CP109496.1, from coordinate 1,645,184 downwards.
GTGGACACCGGCTCGAAGATCGACGTCCAGACCGAGTTGTAGTTGACCGAGGAGGCCATGACGGCCACCAGGGCCTCGCCCGGCCCGAGTTCGGGGATCGGCACCTCGTCCAGGTGCAGGGACTTGCGGGGGTCCTTGTCGCGGGTGCTGAGCCCGGCGAACATCTCCGTCTCGTCCTTGTGCACGGTGATCGCGCGGTACGACTCGGGGAGCGGCAGAGCGGCGAAGTCGGCGGAGGTGGACTCCGGCGACTGGATCGCGTCCAGGATTTCCTTCACGGTGTTGCCTCCGTCGAAGCGCCCGTAGGGGGCGTTGAGGGTCTTCGGGGGTGGTGCTGTGGAGGTGTGCCGTCGGTTCGGCGGTGTGGTGCAAGTACGGCAGCGCCGGGTGGGCGCGGGAGGGTTGCCTGTGACGCAGGCGTCCGGGCGCACGCGCCTGTGATGGCTTGTGGGGACAGCCGACGTACGAGAGATCTCTGCACGCCGGCCGCCCGGACAACATCAACGTATGACACCCCGTGCCAACTGACAAGGCACTGCGTGCCAACAATTTCTCTCAGTTGCGTAATGACCTGCGCAGATGAGCGATGATCGATCGTTGCAGGTCAGCGGATACGCCGATGGCCGCATCCCTCGGTGAGGGATGCGGCCATCGGGGCGGAACGCCGGCTACCGGTTTTTCAGGGCCTGCTTGATGCTCTGCATGATCTCCTCCAGCGGAGCGTCCGTGCGGGCCACCGCGACCAGCACCTCGTCACTGGTCGACACGGTGGCCGCGGCGGGCTTCGGCTCGGCCGTGCGGCCCGCTCCTATCCCCGACCCGAAGGTGTCGCGGACGATGGCGAAGGCGTGGTCGAGCTGGGTCTCCACATCGCCCTGGCCGCCGGCCCGCAGCCAGCGGCGCAGTACGTGGTTGTGCGCGGTGACGACGGCGGACGCGGCGACCTCGGCGAGCAGCGGGTCGTCGTTCCCCGGCTGGTGGTCGTGCTCGTCGAAGTGGCCGAGCAGATAGCGGGTGAAGAGGCGCTCGTAGCGGGCGACCGAGGCGATCTCGGCCTCGCGCAGGGTCGGCACCTCGCGGGTCAGCTTGTAGCGCGCCACCGAGACCGCGGGGGAGGCCGCGTACATCCGCATGACTTCCTTGATGCCCCGGCACACGGTGTCCAGCGGATGCTCGTGCGGCGGCGCGGCGTTGAGCACCGCCTCGGCCCGCACCAGGGTGTCGTCGTGGTCCGGGAAGATCGCCTCTTCCTTGGAGCGGAAGTGGCGGAAGAAGGTGCGCCGGGCCACCCCGGCGCGGGCCGCGATCTCGTCGACGGTGGTGGCTTCGTAGCCCTTCGCGGAGAACAGCTCCATCGCCGCGGCCGCCAGCTCCCGGCGCATTTTGAGGCGCTGGGCGGCCGCCCGGCTGCCCGCGGCACTTTCCGGGGCGTCGGGCACAGCATGTGTACGGGAGGACCTGGCTGGCTGGGGCATGGACCGAACGTACTGCATATGTGCAGGAAGTCGCGTCCCAGGGGGCGGGCTGCCCGGAGGTTGCAGCAGCCCGCCCCAGCCCGCGTCGGGATCAGCGCCGGGCATACTCGCGGAATCCGCGGCCCGTCTTGCGGCCCAGGCAGCCCGCCGCGACGAGGTGTTCGAGCAGCGGCGCGGGCGCCAGGCCCGGGTCGCGGAACTCGGCGTGCAGCACCTTCTCGATGGCCAGCGAGACATCGAGACCGACCACGTCCAGAAGCTCGAACGGGCCCATCGGGTAACCGCCGCCCAGCCTCATCGCGGCGTCGATGTCGTCCAGCGTCGCGTAGTGCTCCTGCACCATCTTGATCGCGTTGTTGAGGTACGGGAAGAGCAGCGCGTTGACGATGAACCCGGCGCGGTCGCCGCAGTCCACCGGGTGCTTCTTGATCTTCGCGGTGACCTCGCGGACGGTGGCGTGGACCTCGTCGGAGGTGAGCACCGTACGGACCACCTCGACCAGCTTCATCGCGGGTGCCGGGTTGAAGAAGTGCATCCCTATGACGTCCTGCGGGCGCGAGGTGGCGCGGGCGCAGGCGACGACGGGCAGCGAGGAGGTGGTGGTGGCGAGCACCGCGCCCGGCTTGCAGATCTTGTCGAGGGTGGCGAAGAGCTGCTGCTTGACCTCCAGGTCCTCGGCCACCGCCTCGACCGCGAGGTCGACCTCGGCGAACGACTCCAGGGCGCCGGCGGCCGAGATCCGGTTCAGGGTCTCCTCACGGGCTTCCTCGGTGAGCCGGCCCTTCTCGACGGAGCGCGAAAGCGACTTGGCGATACGGGACTTGGCGGTCTCCGCCTTCTCCAGGCTGCGCGCGGCGAGCACCACGTCGTACCCGGCCTTGGCGAAGACCTCCGCGATACCGGACGCCATCGTCCCCGAGCCGGCCACGCCGACCGAGCGGATGGTGCGGCCGCCGCCCGCGCCCGCGATGCCCGCGGGAGTCTGGGCGTCCGCCACCACGACCGAGCTGCCCTCGGCCTCGTACGTGTAGAAGCCGCGGCCCCTCTTGCGGCCGGTGAGCCCGGCCTCGGTGAGCTGGCCGAGGATCGGCGCGGGCGCGTGCAGCCGGTCGTGCGAGGCGGAGTACATCGCCTCCAGGACGGTGCGGGCGGTGTCGATGCCGATCAGGTCGAGCAGTTCGAGCGGGCCCATCGGCAGCCCGCAGCCCAGCTTCATCGCGGCGTCGATGTCCTCGCGCGAGGCGTACTTGGACTCGTACATCGCGGCGGCCTGGTTGAGGTAGCCGAAGAGCAGCCCGTCGGCGACGAAGCCGGGGCGGTCGCCGACCGCGACGGGCTCCTTGCCGAGGTCGAGGGCGAGCGCGGTGACCGCGTCGACGGCCGGGGGAGCGGTGAGCACGGACGAGACGATCTCGACGAGCTTCATCGCGGGTGCCGGGTTGAAGAAGTGCAGGCCGAGGACGCGCTCGGGGTGTGCGGAGTCGGCGGCGAGCCGGGTAACCGAGAGCGCGTTGGTGCCGGTCGCCAGGATCGCGGTGGGCGCGATGATGGTGTCGAGCGCGTGGAAGACCTGCTGCTTCAGTTCGTACGACTCGGGCACGACCTCGATGACGAGTTCGGCCTCGGCGGCGGCCTGGAGGTCGGTGAAGGTGCGGAACCGGGCGAGGATGTCGCCGCGCTCCCGCTCGGTGATCCGCTCGCGGGCCACCGCACGGGCCGTGGAAGCCTCCAGCGAGACGACGGCCTGGCGGGCGGCGCGCTCGCTGATGTCGATGCCGATGACCTCGCGGCCCGCACGGGCCAGGACCTCGGCGATGCCGGTGCCCATGGTGCCGAGGCCGACGACGGCGACAGTGTTCAGGGGGATGTCCATCACGGGACTCCAGGGATGAGTGACGACTGAGAGAGGGCGCACGCGACCGGCATCAGGGGGCGCTCGAATACGCCAACGGGCGCACGGCGTGCGGGAGTTGTGTCGTGGTGCAAGGGGCCGACGACCCTGTCCCGGGGCGCGTCGTACAGAACTGCCGAACCGACGAACACTCGCGGTGGCTGCGTCACCAGGCCACCGGAGTCTGCGGGGGTTACCCGCTCACTTGAGGTTAACTGGCGAGTAACGAGCGCGCCAGCCCCCCGACGCCCGGAGTCGATGTGATCTGGCTCGCCCCAGCCGTGCGGCTAGCGGGTGCCGTTCCCGTCCGGCAGGACCCGTGCCGGGCAGCGCGCGTACGACCCCCACCCCGGTGGGGAGGAAAACAGGAGAGCCACCCGGAGCGGGTGGCCGCAACGCGACAGGTTCACCGGCGGACAGAGAATCCCCTGTGCCCCAGTGCGGGGAGGCGGAGGTCAATAGGGTTTTGGACATGGATGAGGAGTTTCGGTCGCTCGTGGACCGGGTGCGGAGCGAGAGCGGCGGGTCCACGGCGTTCGAGCGGCTGATCGCCACCGTCGACCACGGCGAGCTCGCGGCGGTGCTCACCGAGCCCCAACGCCCGCTCTGGGCACGGGAGATAGCCGCGTTCCGGCTCGGCGTCGCGGGCGACCGCAGGGCCTTCGAATCGCTGGTACTGCTGCTCAACCACCGCGATCCGGAACGGTGCGTGAGCGCCGCGCACGCGCTCGCCCGGCTCGGCGACCCGCGCACGGCGCGCGCGGCGGCGGCCCTGGCGACCAATGAACTGCGCACCGCCTACGCCCTGCACCCGGTCCGTCTGCTCACCGCACTGCGCGCCCCCGAGTCCGTACCGGCCCTCGTCAAGACCCTGCGGCCGCTGCTCTCGCCGCACACTCCCTACGGGCGGGTGGCCCTCGCCTGCATCGAGGGGCTCGGCGAACTCGGTGACAAGAGGGCGGTGGACGTCCTGACCGAGGCCCTGGCCCAGCCTCGCCTCGCCCGGTCGGCGGCCTGGGCGCTGCGTCGCATCGAGGCGAGCCGGGGCCGCTCCTAGCTCCGCCCGGCCGACGCCCCCGCCCGGGTCAGAGCAGCGTGAGCTGCGTCGGCTCCGGCAGGGCGGCCTCGGCCGGGGGAGGCGGGATGCGGCGGGAGGCGCCGCGCCGGGCCGGTCCGATGCCGAACTCCGTGGCCAGTTCGTGGACTTGCCCGGTGATCCGGCGCTGGTACCACTTCGGTGCGTAGGCGCCCTGCGCGTACAGCCGTTCGTACCTGCGCACCAGATGCGGATGGTGCCGGCCGAGCCAGGCCATGAACCACTCGGGGGCGCTGGGCCGCAGGTGGAGGACGAGCGGGGTCACGGAGCTCGCGCCCGCGGCGGCGATCGCGCGGACGGTGGCGCGCAGCTGGTCCGGATGATCGCCGAGGAACGGGATCACGGGGGCCATCAGGACCCCGCAGCCCAGGCCGTGCTCGGTGAGGGTGCGCACGACGTCCAGACGGCGCTCGGGGGCGGGCGTGCCCGGCTCGACCGTGCGCCACAGCTCCCGGTCGACGAAGCCGACCGAGACCGAGATGCCGACATCGGTCACCGCGGCCGCTTCCTTGAACAGCTCCAGATCGCGCAGGACCAGCGTGCCCTTGGTCAGGATGGGGAACGGGTTCGCGTGATCGCACAGCAGGCACGGCAGTTGGGCGGGATCAGTTGCGGCGGGCGGGCGGGTTCCCGTGGTGGGGGGCGGTTGGTTCGCCGCGGCGGACGGAGCCGGGGGCGCGGGCGGCGGGGTGGTCGGCGTGGGCGGCGGAGGTGAGCTGCCAGGGGACGCTGGTGACCATGACGCCCGGGGTGAAGAGCAGGCGGCTCTTGAGCCAGAGGGCGGACTGGTTGTGCAGGAGGTTCTCCCACCAGTGGCCGACGACGTATTCGGGGATGAAGACGGCGACCACGTCGCGGGGGCTCTCGCGGCGCATGGTGCGGACGTATTCGACGACCGGCTTGGTGATTTCCCGGTAGGGGGAAGCCAGGACCTTCAGGGGGATGTCGATGTCGAGTTCGGCCCAGCGCTGCTGCAGGTCGCCGGTCTCGGTCCTGTCCACGGCGACCGTCAGCGCTTCGAGCCGGTACGGCTTGAAGGCGCGGGCGTAGGCGAGGGCTCGCAGGGTCGGCTTGTGGATGGTCGAGACGAGGACGACCCCCAACACCCTTGACGGGGGGACGAGTTCGTCACGGGGGTCGGCCACGGCCAGCTCGGTGGCGGTGCGGTCGTAGTGGCGCCGGATGCCCCGCATCATCACCCACAGGATCACTGCGGCGACCACGGCGAGCCAGGCGCCCTGGGTGAACTTCGTGATCAGCACGATCACCAGCACCAGGGCGGTGACCACGGCACCCAGCGAGTTGATCACCCGCGCCGACTGGTGGCGGCGCCGTGCGGCCGGGTCGGGTTCGGTGCGCAGGGCGCGGTTCCAGTGCCGCACCATGCCGAGCTGCGAGAGCGTGAAGGAGGTGAACACGCCGAGGATGTAGAGGTGGATGAGGCTGGTGACGTCCGCCTTGTACGCCCACAGCAGGGCGCCCGCGACGACGGCGAGGGCCAGGATGCCGTTGGAGAAGGCGAGCCGGTCGCCCCGGTTGTGCAGCTGGCGGGGCAGGTAGCGGTGCTGGGCCAGGATCGAGGAGAGCAGCGGGAAGCCGTTGAAGGCGGTGTTCGCGGCCAGGATCAGGACCAGGGCGGTGGCGGCCTGGATGAAGAAGAAGCCGATGGAGTTGTCGCCGCCGAAGACCGCAGAGGCGAGCTGGGCGATCACTGTCTTCTGCGTGAAGGTCTCGCAGTTGCCGCCGATGCCGGTCAACTGGCAGGAGTTTTGGGTGATGTGGACCTTGGCGACGATGGCGAGGGTGGTGACACCTACGAACATCACCACAGCGATGATGCCCATCGCCGCCATGGTGGACGCCGCGTTCTTCGACTTCGGTTTGCGGAAGGCGGGCACTCCGTTGGAGATCGCTTCCACGCCCGTCAGTGCCGTACAGCCGCTGGAGAAGGCGCGCAGCACCAGCATCAGCAGGGCGAGCCCGGTCAGATGGGCGCTGGACGCCTCCGGTTGGATGCCGTACGCGGCCGACTCTGCGACCGGCGCGTCCCCGAGCACGTACCGGATGAGGCCGGTGGCGACCATGATGATCACGCCGCCGATGAAGAGGTAGGTCGGGGCGGCGAAGGTGCGGCCCGACTCGCGGACGCCGCGCAGGTTCATCGCCGTGAGGATTGCGACGAAAGCGAGCGCCAGGAGCACGCGGTGCTCGGCCAGCGAGGGGATGGCCGAGATGATGTTGTCGACCCCGGAGGCGACCGACACTGCGACCGTCATGACGTAGTCGACCAGCAGCGATGCCGCAACCACCAGTCCAGCTGAGGGGCCGAGGTTGGTGGACACCACCTCGTAGGAGCCGCCACCGCTCGGATAGGCGTGCACGACCTGCCGGTAGGAGAGCACCACCACCGCCATCAGCGCGACCACCCCGGCCGCGATCCACGGCGTGAAATGGAGGTAGGCCAGCCCGCCGAGGGTCAGGACGAGCAGGATCTCCTGCGTCGCGTAGGCCACGGAGGACAGCGGGTCGGAGGCGAAGATCGGCAGCGCGAGCCGCTTGGAGAGCAGCGTCTCACCCAGCTCCTCGCTGCGCATGGCACGGCCGATCACGAGGCGCTTGAGGACGCCGGTCACGTTGAACACGGCGTGAGCGTAGGAAACGGGACAGCGGGTTGGCCGTTAAGAGCCCGTCAAGGTTTCAGGAAATTATCACAAAACAGCATGAAATGCCTACTTCAAGCCGGAGAGCTTGAACACAATGCGGGCGGATTCCCGGTCCACCCGGGCCGCCATCTGCCGCAGGGCGGTCTCGCCGCAGCGCAGGGTGCCGCGCTCGATGCTGGTGCGGGCGTCGGTGTCGACCACGGCCCACAGCGGGGGATTGGCGATCAGTACCCGTGGGTCGATCTCGGCCCGGTTGCCGTCGGCGTCCCGCAGCACCAAGCGCTGCGCGACACCGTTGGACCAGCGCACCGAGACCAGCCGGTCGGTGCGGACCCCCGACTGGCGCCACAGGCCCCGCGAGACGAGGAGGCCGGGGGCGGCCGATACCCGGGCCGGCCAGAGCACCGCGAACAGCAGGGCGCCCAGGACCAGCCACAGTGCGACGCGCACATCGGTGAGCGTGCCCGCCACCTCGTCGACAGCTGCCAGCAGGGCGAAGAGCAGCGTGCCGTAGCCCACGGCCGAGCGGGCCTCGCCCGCCCAGGTGATGTCGTACGCGACCGGCTGGGGCGGCATCGCCCGGTTCCTCGCCGTGTCACTGGTCGTCCTTCGTCCCATGGCCGGACCGTAAGCCCGCGGGGACGGAGCCGCATCACGCCGCGGCCAGTCTTGATGCGGGCCTGACGACTCTCTGACGCGGATCGGGTCAGGCATCTGCGAGCCGGGCCTCTTCCAGGTCGAGGGAGCGCTGGAGGCGGCGCCGGGTGGTGTCGCTTATGCGATGGTCGTCGTAGAGCCGCTGGAGCTCGGCGGATTCCACGAGGATGAGGTCGCGGCGCAGCTGGCGGTAGACGTGATCGGCGGACTCGGTTCGGCCGTCGCTGTCATCGAGGCGTTCGCGGGCGTGTTCCTGGCGGGCGTGCAGGGCGCGGCGCAGTCGGTCGGTGACGACGTCGGGGACGGCTTCGAGTTCGGATATCTCCTCCAGGCGGCGCATTCCGGCGTCGGCGAGGCTGAGACGTGCGTGGGCTTCTTCGCGTTCGGTGTGGTCGGGTTCGAGGGCGATGCCGGAGCGGCGTACGACCGTGGCCAGTGTGAAGCCCTGGACGACCAGGGTCACGACCACCACGGAGCTGGTGAGGACGAGGACTAGGGGGCGGCCGGGGAGCGCGGCGCCGCTCGCCGTGGCGACGGGGATGGACAGTGCGGCGGCCAGGGGCATGACACCCCGGGTGCCGGCCCAGGAGAGGACCGCCGGGATCCGCCAGTTGGTCCTGCGGCGGCCTGCCTGTCGCTGGAGCAGCGCGGACATGGGAAAGACCCACAGCATGCGGACCGCGATCAGCGTTGCGGCCAGGGCGAGGGCGTACAGCGGCCACAGCCGGGCGCCGTCGCCGAGTTCGCGTATGAGGCCGGGCAGTGAGAGGCCGATGAGGCTGAAGACCACGCTTTCGAGCAGGAAGACGACCGTGCCGTACACGGCGTCGAGCTGGAGGCGGATGCGGGCGCTGGTCAGGCGGTCGGAGCGGCCGCCGAGGAGTACGCCCGCCACGACGACCGAGGTCACGCCGGAGGTGTGGGCGCCTTCGGCGAGCACGTACGCCGCGTACGGTGTGACCAGGGCGATGACCGTCTCCAGGACCGGATCCTCGGTTCTGCGGCGGATCAGCGCCACCACCCCGGCGACGGCCGCGCCGATCAGAGTGCCGCCGCCGGCGAGGAGCGCGAACTCGCCGCCCGCACCACCCCAGGAGACGGCGGAGGCGGCCACGGCGACGCCGACCGCGACCTTGAACAGGACGAGCGAGGTGGCGTCGTTGAACAGGCTCTCGGCCTGGACGAGGACCTGGACCTTGGGCGGCAGCGCGAGGCGTCGGCCGAGCGCGGTCACTGCCACCGGGTCGGTGCTGGCCAGGACCGCGCCGAGCACCAGGGCCATCTGCCAGGACAGCGGGGTGACGACCGAGGCGACGAAGCCGACGATCGCCGCCGAGGCCAGGACGAGGCCGATGGCGAGGATGCCGACCGGCTTCCACACCACGCGCAGTTCACGCCAGGAGATCTCCTCGGCGCTCGCGTACAGGAGCGGCGGGAGCACCACGAGGCCGATGATCTCGGGTGTGACGTGGATTTCCGGGGCGCCCGGCAGCAGGGCCACCGTGAGGCCCGCGACGACCAGGAGCGACGGCGCGGGAATGCGCCAGCGCCGGGCGCCGGTGGCCACCAGGCTGGCGAGCACCACGAGAAACAAGACCGTACCGACGCTGCGCATGCCGCCCCCGGGAACCCGTACCCAATGACTCGGGCCCGTCGGGCCCGAACGCCGACCAGACTTCCCGGCACACCGCCTTCACCCTACCGACAGGTGAGTCATCAAGACCTCGTCAACGAAATGCCCTTCCTCGACAGAGAAGCGTCAAGGCTCATGTCCCGAAGGGGGAGAGGGGGAGTTTCGTTGAGTGGGGCGGGTCCGGCGGCTTCCGTCGCAGTCGCCCCATGTGACTTCACGGACCGCATGCACCGCCTGGCCAGGGAGCTGAACGCTTGTGAGCGTCGAGAATGTCGTCGGACTGTGCATCGCCGTGTGTCTGCTGGGCTATCTGATCGCGGCGTTGATCTTTCCGGATCGGTTCTGAGGGGCCCGGGGGCGGTCGTCTCGATGGGGTCCGGGTCGTGTCCGTCCGGCGCGCACGGTCGGCCAACACCCGTTCATGTGACGGCACTTGGGTCAGAGATGCATCAATGTCCGCAGGTCCGCCGCCCTTGCCGAACCATTTCCGGCGATGATCGGAAGCACACATCGCGCCCCGGCGCCCCCGGTCTCCCCGGGAGGCCGGGGCGCGCGTATGGCGTGAGGAGGCGTGTGCTGTGGTGGTGGAGCCCGAGATTCCTCCCGGAGGGCAGGAATCCGGCAGGCCGGGTCGGCTGAAAGTCTTTCTCGGGGCCGCCCCCGGGGTGGGCAAGACCTACCGGATGCTGGACGAGGCCCGGCGGCGCACGGACCGCGGCACCGATGTTGTGGTGGCGTACGTCGAGTGCCACAAGCGCCCGCACACCCTGGCCAAACTCGCTGGTCTGGAGGTGCTGCCCCGCACCCAACGCACCTACCGGGGCGGTGAGTTCGAGGAAATGGACCTCGACGCGGTGCTGGAGCGCCGGCCCCAGGTGGCGCTCGTCGACGAGTTCGCGCACTCGAATGTGCCGGGCGGGCGCAACGCCAAGCGGTGGCAGGACATCGAAGAGTTGCTCGCTGCCGGGATCGACGTCGTGACCGCCGTGAACATCCAGCACCTGGAGTCCCTGAAGGACGTGGTCGAGAAGATCACCAGGGTGCCGCAGCAGGAGAACGTCCCCGACGAGGTGGTGCGGCGCGCCCACGAGATCGAGCTGGTGGACATGCCCGCCCCGGCGCTGCGCCGCCGCATGGCTCACGGCAACATCTACTCCCCCGAGAAGGTGGACGCCGCCCTCGCCAACTACTTCCGGGTCGGAAACCTCACCGCACTGCGGGAGCTGGCGTTGCTGTGGGTGGCGGACAGTGTGGACGATGCGTTGCAGAAGTACCGCTTCGAGCATGGCATCGACCGGGTGTGGGAGACCCGGGAGCGGGTGGTCGTCGCCCTGACCGGCGGCCCGGAGGGTGAGACCCTGATCCGGCGGGCGGCCCGGATCGCCGACCGGTCGGTGGGCGGCGACCTGCTCGCCGTGCACATAGTGCGCAGCGACGGCCTGGCCGGCGGGGCCTCACCGGCTGCCCTCGCCCGGCAGCGGACCCTGGTCGAGAACCTGGGCGGCAGCTACCACTCCGTTGTCGGCGACGACATCCCCACCGCGCTCCTCGAATTCGCCCGCGCCGAGAACGCCACCCAGCTCGTCCTGGGCACCAGCAGCCGCGGCCGCCTGGAACGGTTCGTGACCGGGCGCGGTATAGGAGAGACGATCGTCGCGCTGTCCGGGGACATCGACGTGCACATGGTCACCCACGAACGGGCGGGCAGGGGAAGGCTGTTGCCCTCCCGCAGACGCACCCTGTCGACGCGCCGGCTCATCGCGGGGCCGGTCGTCGGCCTGATCCTGCCGGTGGCCCTCACCTTCCTGCTCGACCACACCCGAGGCGCCCTCAACCTCACCAGCGAAGCCCTGCTCTTCCTGCTCGCCGTCGTCGCGGTGGCCTGCGTGGGTGGCGTGGTGTCCGCCGTAGTCGCCTCCGTCACCGCCTCGCTGCTCCTGAACTACTGGTTCATCCCGCCGGTCGGCCAGTTCACCCTGACCAGCCTCAACAGCGTGCTCGCCACGGTGGTGTTCGCGGTGGTCGCGGGAACGGTCGCGGCCGTCGTGGACCGCTCGCTGCGGCTCTCGCGCCGCTCGGCCCGCGCCACCGCCGAGGCCGAGACCCTCTCCTCGCTCGCCGGGTCGATCGTCCGGGGCGACCAGGCGATCCCGGCCCTGCTGGAGCGGACCAGGGAGACCTTCGGCATGGACGCCGCCGAACTCTGCGACGAACCCGTGCCGGACGACGGCTCGGTCGTCCAGGTCCCGGTCGGCGAGCGGGCGCACCTCGTGCTGCGCGGCCGCCCCCTGCCCTCCTCCGAACGCAAGGTCCTGACCGCGTTCGCCGCGCACGTCACCGTCGCCGTCGAGCGGGCCCAACTGGCCGAGGCCGCCGCCGAGATCGAACCGGTCAGGGCCGCCGACCGCATGCGTACCGCCTTGCTCGCCGCCGTCGGCCACGACCTGCGCACCCCGCTCGCCGCCGGATGGGCCGCCATCGCCTCCCTGCGCAGCCGCGACGTCGACTTCAGCGACGAGGACCGGGACGAACTCCTCGCCACCGCCGACGAGTCGATGGCTCGCCTGGCCCGACTCATCGACAACCTCCTCGACATGAGCCGCCTGCAAGCCGGGGCGCTGAACCTGAGCCTGCGAGCCACCGCCCTGGAGGAGGTGCTGCCGCTGGCCCTGGACTCACTCCCGCCCGAGTCACCCGCGACAGACATCCAGTGCCTGGACACCGTCCCTGCCGTACTGGCCGACCCACCCCTCCTCGAACGGGTCGTCGCCAACCTCCTGAGCAACGCGGCCCGCCACACCCCGCGGGGCGAGACCGTCCTGCTCACCGCGAGCAGCCTTGACGACCGGGTCGAGGTACGGGTCATCGACCGCGGCCCAGGGCTGCCCGCCGAAGACCGCGAGCGCGCGTTCGTGCCGTTCCAGCGGCTCGGTGACTTGGACAACACCACGGGCGTGGGCCTCGGCCTCGCGCTCGCTCGCGGACTCACGGAAGCGATGTCCGGCACGCTCACCCCCGAGGACACCCCGGGCGGCGGCCTGACGATGGTGCTGTCCCTGCCTGCGGCCGGCCTGGGGGACTAGGCGTACCCCGGGGAGGATCTTGTGGCGCAGGCGGACTGATTTCGGCAGGCAACCGGGCCCGTGCCCGGATGCGTCGGGTCACGCGTCCAGTTGTGCGCGGATGAGGGTATCGAGGCGCCGCCATGCTGGGGAGGATGCGTTGACCGTGCCCTGGATGAGGGCTGGGATCTCGGAGGTTGCTTCCAGCTCAGGTGGTGCGGCGGGGCCGTAGCGTTGTCGGGTCGCCTTGACGATCCGGCGGGCGAGGTCGTCGATGCGGGGATCGTCGGCAGCGAGGTCGTGCGCGTGGTCGTAGTCGAGGAAGAGCTGGCGCAGTGCAGGGTCGGCCAGGGTCTCGGCCTGGTCGTGGAACAGGGCGATCGCGTGGTCCGGGTGGGTGGCGAACACGAGGATCCACAGGTCGCGTTGCAGGTCCAACCAGCGAGGGGTGAATCCCCAGCGGGCCAGGTGCTTCAGATGGGCGCCGACCTCGGTGGGCAGTGCTGCCAACTGCCCGGTGGCGAGTTGGCGCAGGCGCCCCTGCGTTGCCCGCAGCCTCCGAATGCGGTCGGTTAGTTCGTCGTCGATCTCGCGCAGGGCCTGCTGGAACTCCTCGGCGGTCGCCGATCGCAGGTCCCGGATACGGGCCAGGGGAACGCCTGCTTCGGCGAGAGTGCGGATCTTGACCAGGGCGATGGCGTCGTTCGCGCCGTACCGCCGGTAGCCGGACGCATCACGGTCGGGCTCGGGGAGCAGCCCTTTGTCGTGGTAGACCCGGATGGTCTTGATCGATACACCGATGTATCCGGCCAGCTGCCCGATGGTGATCACCCGGCCATCGTGCCACTTGACCCTTCCCCAGGGGCAGGGTTGCAGCATGGCGTCATGACGAACACGAACATCGATCGGGACACCCTGCGCGAGCTGGCCGACGAGGGCAACGAGACCGCCCTGGACCGGCTGGCCGATCTGGCCGACGCGGCCGGGGACCTCGGGGAACTGAGTGAGCTGCTGGACGAAGGGTCCCTGCACGCGGGGTTCCTGCTCACTCGACGCGCGGCCGCGACCGGCGATCTGCGCGAGCTGCAACGGATCGCCGACGCCGGGTACGACGAGGCCAGGAACGAGCTGGAGCGACTGTTGAAGGCACCCGTAGAGGGGCGTCAGGACTGAGGAGATCGGGCGGTCGTCCGGCGGCGGGCTCAGGTGGTGCTGCCCGCCGAGGGCACGGCGGCGACAGTGATCGCTGCTGTGACATGCACCAGTGGCACGGCGTCCTTCGCGTTGTTGGGGCCAACGGCTGCCCGCTCCCGGCAGCCGGTTTAGCGACGCCGCTGTGCCGCGCGCTCCCGTTCGATTTCCCCGAGCCGTACGAACCAGCCGACGACGCCCAGGAGTCCGAAGATCCCGACAGCGAGCGCGACCAGGCTCATCGTGATCCGCCACCAGTGCAGCAAGCCGCTGCCCCCGATGCCGAGGCCGCCGCCGGTGAGCATGCAGAAGAACAACAGCGTGCGTGAGCCCTCCAACTGCCGGCAGAACTCTCCCCAGTACCGCGCCATCAGGCGCCGGGCCCCCGCCCGTGCCACTGTCATGCATCCCCCTGCCACCGCCGATTCCGCGAGCCTACTCAGTGGCCCCGACACTCGTACGCCGCCCTGCAGGCAGCCCCCGCTCGCATGACAGTGGCCAGTCCAAGGACCACTCACCTGGGCATCTCAATGGAGGGAGTGAGGCGGCCTTCGAAGGCGATCTGGAAGGCGTTCAGCGGGGCTTTCCAACGCATCGTCCACCAGCGCCGTCCCTTGCCGGTCGGGCCCAGACTCATCAGTGCCATGCAGACGCACTTCAACGCGGCGGCCTCCGAGGGGAAGTGGGCGCAGTCGCGAACGGCCTTGCGGATGCGGGCGTTCACGCTCTCAATCGCGTACGTCGAACAGATCACCTTGCGGATCTCGACGTCGAAGGAGAGGAGGGCACCATCTCGGCCCGGGCGTCGGGCCCCAGTTTGATCACGGCCGGATACTTCGTGTCCCACTTCTCGGAGAACTCCAGGAACCGCCGGGGGAGACAGAGCTGCGAGTGTTCGGCAACGGGCACTACTACGGCCGGTTCATGCTGCGGCCGGGGCGTGCCGACGTCGTACCGCTGCAGACCCGTCTGGTGGCTGTAACCCTCGCCGACCAGGTGGGCGCGGCGTTGGCCGATGCGAGGGCGGGCCCGGACCCGGAGAGCTGAAGCCATTGCGTCGTGGCTGAAAGGCACCGGCGTCAAGGCCGCGTCAATCCGGGGGCCTTGACCGTCAGGGGAGCGTCAACGTGATCGATCAGTCGAACTCCTGGCCGCCATGCTGATCTCCGCACGGGTTCGTACGAGCGGCTCGTGGCGCGAGGTTGGAGGGCGAGTGGCGATCACCGCCGGTGCCGGGCAGCGTCAGGGAGCGGGGGCCCCGACAACGACTGCTGAACCAGACCCCGCGCCGGCCGTTCGTCACGGGGGGATCCCGTCGCCGCGGGCCAGAGGGGGCCCGGGGCAAGGACGGCCGAGGCGACGGTCTCCCATCGCCGTCGCCCGGCTCGTCCGCACCCTGCGACATCGCTATCGGGAGACCACCCCGGGTCGGCTGCGTCTTGCCCGCATGGCGTGTCTGCTGCTCGGTGCCGGACTCCTGGCCCTGCTGACGGTCACCGCCACCGGACTCTCCGGAACATGGGATGCGATCCAGCATCGCGACGCGCCCCGCACGGTAGCCGCCACCCAGCTGAACCTGGCGCTGAACGACATGGACGCGCAGGCCGCCAACATCCTTCTCTCCAGCGGGGATTCGGGCACGGGCAAGGGGCGGCTCGGCGAGTCGCACACCAACGCCAACCGCATCTACAAGCAGGCGCAGGAGACCATCAGCAGCTCCCTGCGCACCCTGGGTGCCGCCTCCGAAGGGGACAAGGTCACCGAGGACACCGTCGTCGCGCTCACCGACGACTTCGCGCAGTACCAGGAGCTGGTCGGCCGCGCGTTGGAGAACGACGAGCACCCCGGCGGCAAGGACCCGGCCCGCGCCGACTACCGCCGCGCCACCGACCTGCTCGCGCAACGGCTGCTGCCGCAGGCGCGGCAACTGGTCGACGCCAACGACGCGGTGTACGAGGGCGAGTACGACGCGGCGCACTCCGACCTGATCATCCAGATCACCGCGGAGGCCGTGCTCGGGACGCTGTTGCTCGCCGCGCTCGTCGTGCTGCAGGTTCACCTCGCCCGCAGCTTCCGGCGGATCTTCAACCCGGCGCTGTTCGCGGCGACGCTGTGCGCGCTGGTCGCCCTCGTGTGCGGCGGACAGCTCCTGTCCACCTCCGCCGACCAATTGACGATTGCCCGCCATGATTCGTTCGACTCGGTGGTGGCTCTGTCCCGCTCCAAGGCCATCGGCTACGACGCCAACGCCGACGAGAGCCGGTTCCTGCTGGATGCGACGCGCCGGGACGCCTTGGAGAAGTCCTTCCTCGACAAGTCGCAGCAGCTGTACGGGCTGAAGGACGCCACCCTCGCCACATACGACGACAGGCTCGCCACGACCTGGGACGCCTATCAACGCGACCACACCGACCGGCAGTTCACCGGCGAATACCGGCGCGAGCTCGACAACATCACCTTCCCCGGCGAGCGGGAGGCGGCAGAGAAGACGGTCGCGGCGTACGCCGTCTACCAGAAGGACGACCGCACCTTCCGGCAGCTGATCGCCGAGGGGAAGGTGCAGGAGGCCACGGTCTTCTGCATCGGCTGGGCCTCCGACACCTCCAACGCCCACTTCGGACAGTGGATGAAGGCTCTGGATCAGGTGACCGCCATCAACAGTGCCCACCACGACCAGGCCATCGCCACCGGCCGGGACGCCATCGGCATCAAGACGCCGATCGCCGGTGGCGCCCTGCTCCTGGCGGGCCTGCTTCTCGTGCTGGGACTGCGTGCGAGGCTTGCCGAATTCGTCTGAGTCGCGGTGAGGGTGCGGGGGCCGAGGAGCCAGCCCCCGCACCTTGGGCAGCGCATCGCCGGGTGCTTCGGGCGCAGGGCGCTCGGCGGCTTCGAGGCCCTTGCGCGGCATCGCGCGGGCGTCCCGTCCGAGGTACGGGCCAGGGCGGCCGGGTCAAGCCTGCCGCGCCCGATGCGCGGCCACCGCGAAGGCGACGCATCCAATCAGGCAGGGCCACGGCGACAACGGCAACGGCGAAGCCCATGACGAAGTCCAGGTCTCCGGGCCTGCCATACGCCCGGCCCCGGAATGCCCGCGCCTCACCGTGAAGACGGGTGCCGCCCCGAGGTTCCCGCTGATGTCGCTGCCGTAGCTGTAGAGGGTCCCGAACGGGGCGCGCCGTCCAGAGTCCACCGGGCGCCTTGGCACTTGGCGACGGCTTTGCCCACCTTGCTGCTCGTGCGGACGCTGCGGATGTCGCAGGAGCCAAACAGGTCGACGGCAACGGGCGTGCCGAGTGAGTAGGCAAGACCCCACCCCTCGGCTGGTTCCCTGTCCGGGCATGAAGGAGGCTCCGATGACCAGGCCCCCGATCACATAACAGTCGGCCGCGCGCACGGCCAGTGCCTCGGCCCGCACTCGCACCGCAGTCCCTCCCATGCCGATCGCCCATGTCCGCCCTGACAGGGTCAGCGGTGCGCGGACAGCTGCCTGCCGCTGATCGCTTGCGAGCGAGCGGTGCCGGTCGCGTAATGGACGTATTCGCGTTCCAGGCGGAAGCCCGCCGTCCACGCGAGCAGGCGACTGGGACGGTTGTAGCGGGAGCAGGTCCAGGTGGCGCTCCGGCCCCGGTCCTCGACATCGGCGCACAGCGCCACTACGCAGCTCAGCGCGAGCTGTCGGCGGCGCTGGTCGGGCACGGTGACCACCGCGATGTCCTCGTAGCGGCTGCCCAGGAAGTACGTGCAGGCGACCACGAGCAGGCGCCCCCGGTGGAAGGCGCCCCAGGCGTGCCCGGACTTCGCGAGCCCGGCGGGGCCGCCCCAACTGGTGTGGATCCAGCGGGATTCCGGCTCGATGGTGGCCAGCGCGGGAGCGTCCGCGGTGGTGATCCGGCGCACGGTCACCCCGCGCGGCGCGCGTGGTTCGGCGGGCGCTTCACGGTGTACGTACACCATCCGCTCCCACGGCACGACCCGGTCGAAGGCGGCACCGAGCACCGGCAGGAAACGCGCGGGGGCGAGGACGTAGCGGTTGGCGAGCGGAGCGAGGGCGGCCGGGTCGAGGGCACCGGGATCGCCGCACAGCAGCACGTGTCCCGCGCCGGCGACGGCCACGGTACGGGGCCGGACGGCACGGTCGGCCCACAAGCGGCCGGCCCGGGTGGCCAGGACATGTTCGGCGAGTGAGGTCGGACCCGATGTGGCGCGGGGGAACCAGTCGATGTGGGTGGCCAGTTGGTCTAGTGGTAGCTCGATCACGGTAGTTCACCTGATTCGGGGAGCGGGGCAATGGGTGAGGGGCGGACTGCCCGCGGGGCCGGTCCGCCCCTCACCGGGAGTAGGGCTAGGTCGCGGCCTTGCTGCCGTGGTTGGCCTTCTTCTTGCGGCGGTCCTTCTTCTTGCGCGCTCGCTTGGACATGGTTCCGTCCTCCTTCAAGGGCTGCTGGCGGGGGATTTCTTCAGGCGTCATGGCCGACGAGCAGGGCGGCGAGTTTGTTGAGGCGCTTGACGCTGCGGTCCTCGGTGGCGGCGGGCGCCGGGTCGACGCGCCGGTCGCGGTCGTAGTAGGCGCCGTTGACGATCTCGACGGCCGGGTCACAGAGGCGTGCGACGTGGGCGGCACCCTCGGCGGCGCTCACACCTTCGTGTGCGTACAGCGGGAGGAGGGCGGTGTCGCAGACGCCGGGGTGGACGGAGACGGCGGTCACACGCGGGTCGGCGGCGAAGACGGTCAGGGCGAGCTGGGACTGTGCGTATGCGGCGAGCTGGGAGTAGCGCTTGGTGCGGTTGGGGTCGCTCCACTGGATGTTGCCCGTGCGGTGCAGCGAGGAGGACACGTTGACGACGCGGCCGCCCGGGTCGCTGGTGAGTGCCGGTTCCAGGAGGCAGGTCAGCAGGTAGTGGGCGAGGAAGTTGACCTGGAACGCGATCTCGTTGCCGTCGGCCGTGATGGTGTGCCGCTCGGGCGCGGCGATGCCCGCGTTGTTGACGAGGACGTCCAGATGGGGGTGCGTCTCGATGACCCGGCGGGCCATGGCTTCGACCTCGTCGAGACGGGTGAAGTCCGCGGCGATCGGGCAGAGCTGGGTCCCTTCGACGCCGGCGGTCGTGGCGACCAGCGCGTCGGCCGCGGCCCGCGCCTCCTCGATGGTGCGGCCGTGGACGAGGATGGTGGCGCCGTGCTGGGCGAGTCGGCGCGCGGCTTCGAAGCCGATACCGGCGGTCGCTCCGGTAATCAATACGGTGCTGCTGGCAAGCGATGCGGATGTCATGGTGGCTTTCCTGGATGCGGGCATGCCGAGGCCGTCCCTGATCGGGGCGGTAGGACATGCGGGAACGAAGGCGCGCGTACGCCGCCCGGCATGGGGGCGAGGGCGGCGTACGGCGTGGAAGGGCGCGACTCAGGGAGTCGGCGCGGGAACAGCACGCGTAGCCGGAGCCACCGGATTCGGTGGCCGGTCTTCATAGCGCGGACTGCTGTTCACAGCATCCATACAACGCCCGCACGCTCAGGGCCTCAAGGGAATCGGCCGGTCCTTGACGGCCCTCTGATACCGACCGATTCCGTCGCGTTCGTCAGCCCAGGCCGGGGATCGTCGAGACGAAGAGGTCGATGAGCTTGATGCCGACGAAGGGCAGGACGAGCCCACCGAGACCGTAGACGCCGAGGTTGCGGCGGAGCAGGTCGTGGGCGGAGGCCGGGGTATAGCGGACGCCCCGCAACGCGAGCGGGATCAGCGCCACGATGATCAGGGCGTTGAAGATGATGGCCGATGTGATGGCGGACGTCGGACTGTGCAGGCCCATGACGTTGAGCGCTTCGAGGCCGGGGTAGGTGCCGGCGAACATGGCGGGGATGATCGCGAAATACTTGGCGACGTCGTTGGTGATGGAGAAGGTGGTCAACGCGCCCCGGGTGATGAGGAGTTGTTTGCCGATCTCGACGATGTCGATGAGCTTGGTCGGGTTCGAGTCGAGGTCGACCATGTTCCCGGCCTCCTTGGCGGCCGAGGTACCGGTGTTCATCGCCACCCCGACGTCGGCCTGCGCGAGGGCGGGAGCGTCGTTGGTGCCGTCACCAGTCATCGCGACAAGCTTGCCGCCCGCCTGTTCCTGCTTGATGAGGGCGAGCTTGTCCTCGGGGGTCGCCTCCGCCAAATAGTCGTCCACGCCCGCCTCCTGGGCGATGGCCCGAGCGGTCAGCGGATTGTCCCCCGTGATCATGACGGTGCGGATGCCCATCCGGCGCAGCTCGGCGAACCGCTCGGCGATGCCGTCCTTGACCACATCCTTGAGGTGGATGACGCCGAGGATCCGAGGCCCGTTCCAGTCGTGCACGGCAACCAGGAGCGGCGTGCCGCCGGATGCCGAGACAGCATCCGTGAACTGCGCTGCCTCGGGCTGCACTTGGCCGCCGTACATCTGGACCCACTCGATGACCTGGGCGGCCGCGCCCTTGCGGATGTGGGAGACGGCGCCGTTCTCCCAGCGCAGGTCCACGCCGCTCATCCGGGTCTGCGCGCTGAACTCCACGAACCGTGAACCGTGCAGATCGCCCTCGTTCGGCTCGCGCAGCCCGTACCGTTCCTTGGCGAGGACCACGACCGAGCGGCCCTCGGGGGTCTCGTCGGCCAGCGAGGCCAGCTGCGCCGCGTCCGCGAGATGCGGCTCGCGGATCCCGGGCATGGCGATGAACGCGGTCGCTTCACGATTGCCGAGGGTGATGGTGCCGGTCTTGTCGAGCAGCAGCGTGTTAACGTCCCCGGCCGCCTCCACCGCCCGTCCCGACATCGCCAGCACATTGCGCTGCACCAGCCGGTCCATGCCCGCGATCCCGATCGCCGAGAGCAGCGCGCCGATAGTGGTAGGGATCAGCGTCACCAGCAGCGCCACGAGCACGGTGGTGGACTGGGCGGCGGTCGCGTACTCGGCCATCGGCTGAAGCGTGACCACCACCAGGACGAACACGATGGTGAGCGCCGACAGCAGGATGTTCAGGGCGATCTCGTTCGGCGTCTTCTGCCGGGCCGCGCCCTCCACCAGCGCGATCATCCGGTCCAGGAAGGAATGCCCCGGCCGTGAGGTCACCCGCATCACGATCCGGTCTGACAGCACTGTCGTGCCGCCGGTCACCCCCGAACGGTCACCGCCCGACTCCCGGATGACCGGCGCGGACTCGCCGGTCACCGCTGACTCGTCCACGGCCGCGACCCCGTCCACCACATCACCGTCCGCCGGGATCAGCTCTCCGGCCTCCACCAGCACGAAGTCGAACGGCTTGAGATCGGTGGCCGCGACCGCCTCGGTCCGGGAGTGCCGCACATCGGTGCCCACCCGCCAGTTGTCGCGCAGCCTGAGCGCCACCGTGTCCGTACGGGCCCTGCGCAAAGACTCGGCCTGTGCCTTGCCCCGGCCCTCGGCCACCGCCTCGGCGAGATTGGCGAAGATCACCGTCAGCCACAGCCAGACACTGATCACCCACGTGAAGACGGACGGATGGATCAGCGCCGAGAGCGTGGTGAGCACCGCGCCCGCCGACACCACGAACAGGACGGGCGTACGGATCAGGGCGCGAGGGTGCAACTTGCGTACGGCGTCCGGGAACGACTTCACCAGCTGGACGGGCTCGAAAAAGCCGGCCGTCCGGCGGTTGTGACGGGCCCGGGGCGGCTGGGGATTCCTCGGCGGTGGACCGGCGGGGGCGGGGATGGTGTGGGTCTGCTGCTGAGCGGCGGGAGACATCGTGGAATGACCTTCTGGTGGGGGTGCCGGCCCCGCCTCTATGCGGACAAGACGACCGACCCGGCTTGGGCTCGATGAGACTGGGGAGCGGGCCCCGTTTCGGTCCCGGGGCCCGTCACCGACAGTAGTCGGGCGGGCGCGACGCGAAGTGATGGCGCCGCATGCCTACGCACCCTGGTCGGGGACCGCCGGCCAGGGGCGTTCGCGACGGTTTGAGCGGTAGCACAGGAATCTAGGTCACGATTGACCCGTGTTGGGGCCGTTACACGGAGTATTTACGCCTCTCTGATGGTGCTTGAGAACGGGCGTAGCAGGAGGCACGTCATGAATTCTCGGCAAGGCGATGCGGCGGTTCACCGGCGCGGCACGGATGGAGGAAGTGGGCACGGTGAACCGCCGTGGCACCGGGCTTGGCGAGCTCTGGCCGAACCTGGCTGATAAGAGCGGCAACGGCTGTGCTCCGGCGCCCCGGACGGAGTAGTGGGAACCGGCATTTCCACTGCTCGGCGGGCATATGACGCCGCCTGCGTATGGGTCTCGTCAAAGTCGCGCCAATGGCCGTAAGGGACCCGTCAACGGGGCGCGTGAACGGTTCCGGAGGGGGTTTCCTCGTGGTGTCCGTTTCTTTCGAACCTCTTTCAGGAGTTCACGATGGCCGACGTGGCCTTCGTCGTCACCACGGTCGCGGTCTTCGCGCTGGTGGCGCTCATCGCCAGGGGGGTGGCGAAGCTGTGACTGCCGAGAACATTGTCGGTCTGATCGTGGCCGTCGCTCTGCTGGGTTACCTCGTCCTCGCGCTCGTCAAGCCGGAGAGGTTCTGAGCACCGACATGTCTCCTGTCTTCGCCGGCGTACTCCAGTTCCTGGCCCTCTTCGTGGCGCTGGGGCTGGCCTATCGCCCCCTCGGTGACTACATGGCCCGGGTCTACTCCTCCGACAAGCACTTGCGCGTCGAGAAGTGGATCTACAAGGCCATCGGCGCCAATCCGTCCACCGAGATGCGCTGGCCCGCCTATCTGCGCGGTGTCCTGGTCTTCTCTGCGGTGAGCGTGCTCTTCCTCTACCTGATGCAGCGCCTGCAGGGTTCGTTGCCCGGCTCGCTCGGGTTCGTCTCGATCCCGGCCGACCAGGCGTTCAATACGGCCGCCTCCTTCGTGTCCAACACGAACTGGCAGTCGTACTCGGGCGAGCAGTCCATGGGCCACGTCGTGCAGACCGGTGGCCTGGCGGTGCAGAACTTCGTCTCCGCCGCCGTCGGTATCGCCGTCGCCGTCGCGCTGGTACGGGGCTTCGCCCGCTCGCGCACCGGTGAGCTGGGCAACTTCTGGGCCGACCTGGTGCGCGGCGTGGTCCGCATCCTGCTGCCGATCGCCGCGCTCGGCGCGGTCGTGCTGGTGGCGTGCGGTGCGATCCAGAACTTCTCCGGTATCCACGAGGTCGGCCAGTTCATGGGCGGCTCGCAGCAGTGGAACGGCGGTGCGGTGGCCTCGCAGGAGGCGATCAAGGAGCTGGGCACGAACGGCGGCGGTTACTTCAACGCCAACTCGGCCCACCCCTTCGAGAACCCCAACGGCTTCTCCAGCCTGTTCGAGATCTTCCTGATCCTGGTGATCCCGTTCGCGCTGACCCGCACCTTCGGCAAGATGGTGGGATCGGTCAAGCAGGGTTACGCGATCCTCGCCACCATGGTCACCATCTGGGTCGGGTTCACCGCCCTGATGATGTGGACCGAGTTCGCCCACCACGGACCGGCGTTCGACATCGCGGGCGGCGCGATGGAGGGCAAGGAGACCCGCTTCGGTATTGGCGCGTCCTCGATCTTCTCGGTGGCGACCACGCTCACCTCGACCGGCGCGGTCAACTCCTTCCACTCCTCCTTCACAGGCTTCGGCGGCGGCATCCAGCTCCTGGGCATGCAGCTCGGCGAGATCGCGCCGGGCGGTACCGGATCCGGCCTGTACGGCATGCTGATCATGGCGATCATCGCGGTGTTCATCGCGGGCCTGATGGTGGGGCGCACGCCCGAGTACCTGGGCAAGAAGATCGGCACCCGCGAGATCAAGTTCGCGGCCTGCTACATCCTGGTCACCCCGGCGCTCGTCCTGATCTTCACGGCCATCGCGATGGCGATGCCGTCGACGCTGACCTCGATGACGAACTCGGGCGCGCACGGCTTCTCCGAGGTCCTGTACGCGTACTCCTCCGGCGCGAACAACAACGGCTCCGCGTTCGCGGGTCTGAACGCGAATACGCCGTGGTTCAACACGAGCATCGGGCTCGCCATGCTGCTGGGCCGGTTCGTCCCGATGGTGTTCGTCCTGGCCCTGGCTGGTTCGCTCGCCGAGCAGAAGCCGATCCCGGAGACGGCGGGCACCCTGCGCACCAACAAGCCGCTGTTCACCGGCCTGCTGGTCGGCACCGTGATGATCGTCGCGGGTCTGACCTACTTCCCGGCCCTGGCTCTCGGCCCGCTGGCGGAAGGGCTGGCGTCATGACCACCAATCTGAAGCACGAGGACGAGATGTCCACTGCCACTCCCACCCGGGCGCCGCACAGCGATGTGCCCAGCGGGCACAAGGACCAGGGCAAGGTCGGGGGCGGCATGTTCGACCCCAAGGCGCTGGTCAAGTCCTTCCCGGACGCGGTCAGGAAGCTCAACCCGAAGACGATGATCAAGTCTCCGGTGATGTTCGTGGTGGAGATCGGGTCGGTCCTGACCACGGTCCTGGCGATCAAGAGCCCGGGGGACTGGTTCGGCTGGGCGATCACGGCGTGGTTGTGGCTGACCACCATTTTCGCCAACCTGGCGGAGGCCGTCGCCGAGGGCCGAGGCAAGGCCCAGGCGGACACTCTGCGCAAGGCCAAGACCGACACCGTCGCCCGCCGCCTGACGGCCGACGGGAAGTCCGAGGAGCAGGTTCCCGGCACCGAGCTGAGGATCGGCGACCTGGTCGTCTGCGAGGCGGGCGACATCATTCCCGGCGACGGTGACGTGGTCGAGGGTGTCGCATCCGTCGACGAGTCGGCGATCACCGGTGAGTCCGCCCCGGTCATCCGGGAGTCCGGCGGCGACCGCAGCGCGGTGACCGGCGGTACGAAGGTGCTGTCCGACCGGGTGGTCATCAAGATCACGACGAAGCCGGGCGAGACGTTCATCGACCGGATGATCAACCTGGTCGAGGGCGCGGCGAGGCAGAAGACCCCGAACGAGATCGCCCTCAACATCTTGCTGGCGTCCCTCACGATCGTCTTCCTGCTGGCCGTCGTCACCCTCCAGCCCTTCGCGATGTACGCGAAGGCCGAGCAGTCCATGATCGTGCTGGCCGCGCTCCTGGTCTGCCTGATCCCGACCACGATCGGGGCGCTGCTCTCGGCGATCGGTATCGCGGGCATGGACCGCCTGGTGCAACGCAACGTCCTGGCCATGTCGGGCCGCGCGGTCGAGGCCGCCGGTGACGTCTCCACGCTGCTCCTCGACAAGACCGGCACCATCACCCTCGGCAACCGTCAGGCGTCCGAGTTCGTGCCGGTCGGCGGTACCACGGAGGCCGAGGTCGCGGACGCCGCGCAGCTCTCCTCGCTGTCGGACGAGACGCCCGAGGGCCGCTCGATCGTGGTCCTCGCGAAGGAGAAGTACGGCCTGCGCGAGCGTCACCAGGGTGAGCTCGTGGGGGCCGAGTGGATCGCGTTCACCGCCCAGACCCGTATGTCGGGCGTGGACGTGGACGGACGCAAGGTCCGCAAGGGCGCGGCCGGTTCGGTCATCAACTGGGTCAAGGAGCAGGGCGGGCAGGTCGCGCCCGACGCCGACACGCTGGCCAACAAGATCTCCGAAGCGGGCGGTACACCGCTCCTGGTCGCAGTCGAGGACGAGCAGGGCCCCCGGATTCTGGGTGTCATCCACCTGAAGGATGTCGTCAAGGAGGGCATGAGGGAGCGGTTCGACGAGCTGCGCCGGATGGGCATCAAGACGGTCATGATCACGGGTGACAACCCGCTGACCGCCAAGGCGATCGCCGAAGAGGCGGGCGTGGACGACTTCCTCGCGGAGGCCACTCCCGAGGACAAGATGGCGCTGATCAAGCGGGAGCAGGCGGGCGGCAAGCTGGTCGCGATGACCGGTGACGGCACCAACGACGCCCCGGCCCTGGCGCAGGCGGACGTAGGCGTGGCGATGAACACGGGTACGTCGGCCGCGAAGGAGGCCGGCAACATGGTCGACCTCGACTCGAACCCGACCAAGCTCATCGAGATCGTCGAGATTGGCAAGCAACTCCTCATCACCCGGGGCGCGTTGACCACCTTCTCGATCGCCAACGACGTCGCGAAGTACTTCGCGATCATCCCGGCGATGTTCGCGGTCGTCTACCCCGGCCTGGACAAGCTCAACATCATGAGCCTGCACAGCCCCGAGTCGGCGATCCTGTCCGCGGTCATCTTCAACGCGCTCATCATCATCGCCCTCGTACCGCTGGCCCTGAAGGGCGTGCAGTACAAGCCGACCAGCGCGGACAAGATGCTGCGCCGCAACCTCGGCATCTACGGCCTGGGCGGTCTGATCGCCCCGTTCATCGGCATCAAGATCATCGACCTGCTCATCTCCCTCATCCCCGGAATCGGCTGACCTGCCATGAACAACTCCCTTGGAAACACAGCCCGGTTGATCGGTGCGGGCCTGCGCGCACTCCTGGTTCTCACCGTGATCTGCGGCGTGATCTACCCGCTCGTGGTGACCGGCATCGCCCAGGTGGCCTTCAGTAACAAGGCCAACGGTTCCGAGATCAAGTCCGGCGGCAAGGTGGTCGGCTCCGAGCTCATCGGGCAGACCTACAACCTCCCGAAGAAGGATCCGAACAACGCCGACGAGGCCGCGCAGCCGGACCTGAAGTGGTTCCAGCCCCGCCCCTCCAACGGACTCGGCTCCAACGTCACCAACGGCATCAACACGCAGTACAACCTGCTGGTGTCCGGCGCGACCAACCTGTCCGGCGACAACGACAAGCTGATCAAGCAGGTCAAGGACGCCAAGGACGCGGTCGTCAAGGACAACTCCACGGCCGACTACAAGGTGAACCCGGCCGATGTGCCCGCCGACGCGGTCACCTCCTCCGGCTCGGGCCTCGACCCGCAGATCTCCCCCGAGTACGCCAAGCTCCAGGTCCACCGGGTGGCCGAGCAGAACCACCTCGACGTCAAGCAGGTCGAGAAGCTCGTCACCGACAACACCAGCGGCCGGATCCTCGG
The DNA here is from genome assembly GCF_036231355.1 of Streptomyces sp. NBC_01431. Classification (NCBI taxonomy): domain Bacteria; kingdom Bacillati; phylum Actinomycetota; class Actinomycetes; order Kitasatosporales; family Streptomycetaceae; genus Streptomyces; species Streptomyces sp. NBC_01431. The sequence goes on along the minus strand of NZ_CP109496.1, from coordinate 1,618,533 downwards.
CTTCATGGGCGAGCCCGGCGTCAACGTCCTCAAGCTGAACATCGCACTCAAGGAAATCACTTCGAAGTGAGCCACTTACGACGGCGGGCGGGAGCCAGTGGACGGGGTTCTTCCCGCCACCGGCTCCCGCCCCCTTGTGAGACCGCACTCCCTTGCCGGCTCCGGCACGACGCACAGCACGAAAGAAAGGCGGCACGCCGATGACCCGGGTGCTGGTGGTCGAGGACGAACCACAGCTCGTACGGGCTCTTGAAATCAACCTCAGGGCACGGAAATACGAAGTGGACTCCGCACCCGACGGTGAGACCGCCCTGAAGCTCGCCTCCGCGAACCCGCCGGACGCGGTGCTGCTCGACCTCGGGCTGCCCGACATCGACGGCATCGAGGTGATGCGCCGGCTGCGGAGCTGGTGCCGGGCGCCGATCCTGGTGGTCTCCGCACGCAACACCTCCGACGAGAAGGTCGAGGCCCTCGACTCGGGGGCGGACGACTACATCACCAAGCCGTTCAGCATGGACGAACTCCTGGCCCGCCTGCGGGTCGCGACCCGCAGGATCGAACCCGTGGCAGAGTCCGGGGAAACGGGCATCGTCACGACCAAGGGCTTCACGATCGACCTGCCCGCGAAGAAGGCGAAGCGGGCCGGCAAGGACATCCGGCTCACTCCGACCGAATGGCATCTGGTCGAAGTCCTGATCCGTAACCGGGGCCGTCTCGTCACCCAAAGGCAACTCCTTGAGGAGGTCTGGGGACCCGGCTACCGTACGCAGAGCAACTATCTCCGCGTCTACATGGCCCAGTTGAGGCGCAAACTCGAAGCGGACCCGTCCCACCCCAAGCATCTGATCACCGCTCCCGGCATGGGATACCGGTTCGAGAACTGAGCCGCGGCATCCCCATCAGGAAGCCCCTCGACCCTCGACCTCCCCTTCCCCGACACAGAGAATCGTGGCCATGGCACGCGGCAAGCTCCGCATCTATCTCGGCGCGGCGCCCGGCGTCGGCAAGACCTACTCGATGCTCTCCGAGGCACACCGGCGCGTCGAACGCGGCACCGACTGCGTGATCGGCTTCGTCGAACACCACAGCAGACCGCGCACGGAAGTGATGCTGCACGGCCTGGAACAGGTCGAGCGCCGTGAGGTCGAATACCGCGGCACCGTCTTCCAGGAGATGGACGTGGACGCCGTCCTGGAGCGCCGTCCGTCGGTGGTCCTGGTCGACGAACTGGCCCACACCAATATCCCCGGCTCGCGCAACACCAAGCGCTGGCAGGACGTCGAGGAACTCCTCGCCGCGGGCATCAGTGTCGTCTCGGCCGTGAACATCCAGCACCTGGAATCCCTCGGTGACGTCGTCGAGTCGATAACGGGCATCCGGCAGCAGGAGACGGTGCCCGACGAAGTGGTGCGCCGGGCCGACCAGGTCGAGCTCGTCGACATGTCACCCCAGGCGCTGCGCCGCCGCATGGCACACGGCAACATCTACAAGCCCGACAAGCTGGACGCCGCCCTCGCCAACTACTTCCGGCCCGGAAACCTCACCGCCCTGCGCGAGTTGGCACTGCTCTGGGTCGCCGACCGGGTCGACGAATACCTCCAGGAATACCGTAGCGAGCACAGCGTCTCCACGATCTGGGGCTCGCGCGAACGCATCGTCGTCGGCCTCACCGGGGGCCGGGAAGGACGTACGCTCATCCGCCGCGCCGCCCGGCTCGCCGAAAAGGGCGCCGGCGGCGAGGTGTTGGCCGTGTACGTGTCGCGGAGCGACGGCCTGACATCCGCCTCGCCGAAGGAACTGGCCGTCCAGCGCACCCTGGTCGAGGACGTCGGCGGAAGCTTCCACCACGTCGTGGGCGACGACGTCCCGCAGTCCCTGCTCGACTTCTCGCGCGGCGTCAACGCCACCCAGATCGTCCTGGGCACCAGCCGCCGCAAGACATGGCAGTACATGTTCGGCCCCGGCGTCGGCGCCACCGTGGCCCGCGACTCCGGGCCCGACCTCGACGTCCACATCGTCACCCACGAAGAGGCAGCCAAGGGCCGGGGCCTCCCGACGGGACGCGGCGCCCGGCTCGGCCGCACCAGAACCGTGTGGGGCTGGCTGGCCGGTGTCGTCGGTCCACTCCTGCTGACCCTGCTGCTGACCAACCTCACCACCGACCTCGGCATCGCCAACGACATGCTGCTCTACCTGTCGTTGACCGTGGCGGCCGCGCTGCTCGGCGGATTCCTGCCCGCCGTGGCCTCGGCCCTGGTCGGGTCGCTGCTCATCAACTGGTACTTCAGCCCGCCCGTCCACGAGCTGACGATCTACGACCCCAAGAACATCGTCGCCATCGTCATCTTCGTGCTGGTTGCGGTGTCGGTGGCCTCCGTGGTCGACCTCGCGGCCCGCCGCACCCAGCAGGCCGCCCGGCTGCGCGCCGAATCGGAGATCCTCTCCTTCCTCGCGGGCAGCGTGCTGCGTGGCGAAACCAGCCTCGACGCCCTGCTGGAACGCGTCCGCGAGACCTTCGCCATGGAGTCCGTCGCCCTCCTGGAGCGAGCAGCCGACACCGAACCGTGGAGCTGCGCGGGCAGCGTCGGCCCCTCACCCGTGCCCCGCCCCGAGGACGCCGACGTGGACATGCCGGTCGGCGACCACATGGCTCTCGCACTCACCGGCCGGGTGCTGCCCGCCGAGGACCGACGCGTACTCGGCGCCTTCGCCGCCCAGGCCGCCGTCGTGCTCGACCGCCGCAGGCTCCAGGAAGAGGCCGACCAGGCGAGGCTTTACGCGGAGGGCGACCGCATCCGCACCGCCCTGCTCGCCGCCGTCAGCCACGACCTGCGCACCCCACTCGCCTCCATCAAGGCATCGGTCACCTCACTGCGCTCGGACGACGTGGAGTGGTCCGAGGCAGACGAGGCGGAGCTCCTGGAGGGCATCGAGCTGGGGGCGGACCGCCTCGACCACCTGGTCGGCAACCTCCTGGACATGTCCCGCCTCCAGACCGGCACAGTCACCCCGATCATCAGAGAGATAGACCTCGACGAGGTCATCCCGATGGCACTGGGCGGCGTCCCCGAGGACAGCGTCGTACTCGACATCCCCGAGGACCTTCCGATGGTCGCGGTGGACCCGGGCCTGCTGGAGCGGGCCGTGGCCAACGTCGTCGAGAACGCCGTGAAATACAGCCCCGAGGGTGAACGGGTCCTGGTGGCGGCCAGCGCGATCGCCGACCGGGTGGAAGTACGGGTCGCCGACCAAGGCCCCGGCGTCCCCGACGAGGCAAAGTCCCGCATCTTCGCCCCGTTCCAGCGCTACGGGGACGCCCCGCGCGGCGCCGGAGTCGGACTCGGCCTCGCCGTCGCCCGCGGCTTCGCCGAAGCGATGGGCGGCACGCTGGCAGCCGAGGACACCCCCGGCGGCGGCATGACGATGGTCCTCACCCTCCAGAAGGCGAACGACCGCCCGCCGGTGCCGGCCGATCCGTCGGAGACGGCGACCTCGTAACTGCGTACCCCAGAGCCGACGCGGCCGCTCAACCATGGCGCCGGTGACCGCGACGAGCTTGTCCAGGGGGTGGCTTTGTTTCACGAGAACCGGCCGCCCGCACCGGGTCAGCGAAATCGTCCTGGTTGTCGGCGCGACCAAGGGGAACCAGCTCGCCGACAACCTTGTCGGCGATTGCTGGCCGCGCCGTTCAGGGCGGAAAGGGGTGCGGTTAGGGAGCCGTTAAATCGATCAACTCGGCGTTGTCCGTCTCGAACTGGGGTGCAAGGATGCTCAAGTAACAGCATCAGTGGGCTCAGCCGGGGGAAATGAGTTCAACGCTATGAATACCCATCTCGTGGTGGGGACCGTTCTCGCCGTCATCTATGTGGCGGTATCCGTGGGCGTATTGACCATCGCCCGCAAGAGCCGCAACGGCACGCTCGCCAGGAATCCGCTCGTGGGTGTACGGACGAGGGAAACGCTCGGCGACGACGCCGCCTGGAAAGCCGGTCAGCGCGAGGCCCGACGGCGCTATGTGCGCCTCGTACCGGTGCTGGCCGGGGCCGCGATCGCTTCGCTGATCAATGCCCTTGCCGAAGGCCCGTTCTGGGGGTTCGCGGTGATTGTGGCGGTGAGTGGCGCCCTTGACTTGGCGATCGCCACCTCGTCCGCCGCCGCGGCCAATTCCGCGGCCCGCCGCGAGCGTCACCGGCCGGTCTGAGCCCGCCCCACCCGCTCCGGTGGCGGAGGGGATCTCCGCCACCGGGCTCCAACACCGTTGATCGGGTGGCCCGTTCGGTGCCCGTGGCCCGGCGCCATTCACCGAAGCCGATCGTCGCTCCCTCGCACTGCCCGTGACCGGAGCGTGGATGTCGCCTGCCCGGAAACGGCAGAGCACGCACACAACGACTATTCGAAGGTACCCCACATGAATCTGAAGAAGACCGGTGCGCTCGCCTGCGTGGCAGCGGTGCTGACCGTCGGCGTCGCCTACGGTTCCGCGTCCGCGTCCGCCGCCCCGGTGGCCATCCGCACCGCGGTCAAGCCGGCCGCGCACCACGTCAAGTACTCCGACGAGGACATCGTCGGTCTCCTCGTCTTCGCCAAGGGCAAGGCGGCGGACGAGCACCCGGACCTGGCCAAGCAGATCCGGTCGCGCCGGTCCCCCCAGACCAGCCAGGTGACGCTTGAGCAGATCGCGGTGTTCACCAAGGACCTCAAGGCGGTCGACAAGGACTTCCACGACAAGGTGACAGTCGCGGTCCAGATCAACGACCCGTTCCAGGCCAAGGCCGGCATGGAGCGGCTCAACGATGACCTCAAGACCTTCATGACCCAGCACAAGTCGCCGGCCATGAAGAGCCCGAACCGCGCCAACGGCTGGTTCTGGCACGACGCCTACATCGCGATCGAGATCAACGCCGTGGGCGCCATCAACGCCATCGGTTACGCGAACGTGGCCGGGGCGACCGAGGCCGTCGTCACGCTCGTGGTGGTCCCGGCCGCCGTGAGCTACGGCTTCGACATGAGCCAGCCCAACAGCCTGGACGCCGACAACATGGTCTCCGCCGTGGCGGCGGCCCTCTGACAACGACCGCTCTGCCGCGCCGTATTCGCTACCGGAGCGGCGCGGCAGAGCCTCCGGTGACGCATCCGACACCTTTCCGCACCGCATAGGGATCGCGCCCATATGGCCAGCACGTCCACCGACACGCATTCGAGACCGGGGGAGCCCCGGACCGGATCGATGCGCCAACTTGCCCTGTTCTCCGTCGCCTGCCTGGTGGTCTTCGGCTACCTGGCCGCCGCGCTCTTCTACACACTGCCGAGCAATGCGCTGAGCAGCCGGCACTCCAAGGGCGCCCGGTCGGCCCTGAACATCCTGACTCCGGAGAACTGGGCGTTCTTCACCCGGAATCCCCAGTCCGAGCAGACCGGCGCCTACGCGCTGGGCGCCGACGGCTCTCCCCGGAACCTGTTGCACACGCCGCAGGGCAATCCCTCGAACATGTTCGGGCTGTCGCGTACGCAGCGCGCACAAGGGCCCGAGCTGGGTTTCTTCAACGCGGCGGCGACCGGGCACTGGTCCGACTGCGGGGGCTATCTGGACGACTGCATGAAGGAGGCGTCCAGGAAACCGGCGGTGAAGGTGGACAACACCAGTCCGGTGCCGACCGTGTGCGGTGATTCGTACCTCACCCAGGAGAAGACGGTGCCGTGGAGCTTCCGCAACCAGGTTTCCTACGAAAAACGCGTGCTGCGGATCGTGCACCTGGACGTCCGATGCAAGTGATGCCCGTCGTAAGGAATTCCGTACAGGAAATGGCCGACCGGTTGGCCAGGCGCACCGCGCGGCACGATCTGCGGTCCCGCTGGTTCGGTGTGGGGCGCACCGTCATCGCGCTGGCCCAGTTGAGCGTGCTGTTGCTGACTCCGGTCAAGGCACTGCTCGTGCCGGTCGTCGCCATGGGGGAATACCCGCGCTGCGATTCCGTCCGCGGTGCGTCGGCACTGTGCCTCGGCGGTGACGCGCTGGGCATGGAGCCGAGACGGTGGCTGTTGATCGCCATCTTGGTGGTGGTCGCCAGTGGCTACCGCCCTCGCTGGACGGCCGTTCCCCATGCGTGGGCCTCGTACTCGGTCGCGGTCAGCATCGCGGTGCCCGACGGCGGCGAGTCGATAGGCATGATCATGAGCCTGCTGATGATTCCCATCGCGCTGGCCGACGGCCGTACGTGGCACTGGCAGCGGCCGGTCCGGAAGCAGACGCCTTCATGGCGGACGGTGTCCTTCGTTGCGTTTCTGGCGATACGGGTGCAGATCGCCTACCTGTATCTCGACAGCGCCGTCAGCAAGTTCGGCGTGGCTGACTGGGCCAACGGCACCGCCGAGTACTACTTCCTGCGCGACAACATGTTCGGCGTGGGACAGCCGTGGGACTCGCTGTTTCTGTGGATGTCCAGGAGCGCTACGGCCGTTACCGCCCTGACCTGGGGTGCGCTGGTCATCGAGATCGCCATCGGCGTGTGTGTGCTGGCATCCGACCGCTGGCGCAAGGCCGGGATGGTGATGGACATCGTCTTGCACGGTTCGATCATCCTCACGATGGGCCTGTGGAGCTTCGCGGTGGTGATGATCGGCTCCGCGATCGTCTGCGCGACGCCGGAACGGGGTCGGCCGGAGCGGGCGTCGGACGCACCACCGGCCGAGCCGAAGGTGCGGCACTGCGCGGAATGCGGTGCCCTGCCCACGGTCGCCGCCGTCCCGTGATGGCGGTAGGTACGTGAAAACGCCCGTCGGTTGGGACGGGCGTTTTCGCCTTTACCGGTGCACCGACGGTGTACCGATGCGGAACCTGCTTCCATTGCGAGGGCCGAGCCTCGCGGTGATGTCCACGCGCCGTACGCCCGTCTCCGTGGAGAATTCCTGGGTGCTCTCGGCGAGGCGCGTATGTTGCTGCCAGCGATATCGGAAGAACACGCTTATCAGGTGCTCACCCGGCGCGACCGTTACTTCCGTAGTGCCCCATCGCGTGGCTTGTTCCTGCCCGTCGATCTCGATTACGGGATGAGTGAACAGCCGGTGGAACCATGCGGCGACGAGCGACGGTGTGACATTGACCGAGACAACTACCCCTTGATCATGCATGAGTTGATCCTAGCAATCAGCCGAGCAACTCATGCGTGGGCAGGGATAGGAGTTCCGTATATTTCCTCGGCAAGAGCCACCTTCAAGAGGAAGCCGTCTGCCCGGTGCCACGGCCCGTAGTAAGGCCCGGTCGCAGATATCCCGCCGGACCGCGGCCAGTTCCTCCTCCGTGACTGCACACACCAGTTTTAGTCAGCCATGACACACGGACATACGCCAGAGGGCCCCTTCCGAAGAAAGCGGCCGTCCAGTAGGGCAGGACTGTTGCAAAGTCACCCAGGGGCCGGCCCCCATGTACGCGCGGTGGGCGAGGCCGGGAACGCCTTGGCGCTCGCAGCTCCGGATGATCCGGTGCGGGCCGCGGTGAGGTCGTGCGCGCGGCCAGGCACGGCAGGCGACATCCACAGCAACTGTCCGGCCGGGTTGGTCACCACCTGAACGTTTACCCCGTGTCGGCGGTGTTTGTGGGGAAAGTCAGCCCAGCTGTCGCCGACTCGGTCGCACTCCGCGAGGGTGCCGTCCACCAGGACGTAGTCGGGGTCGGCTTCACGAGCGTCCGCAGGAGCCCGGGTGCGCGGTCCGTGAGCAGGGCGATGATGGCTGTCGTGCAGGCATGAGCGGTGCCCACGGAGATGCCGAACCCGGCAGCACGCTGGGCGAGATGTCGTGCTGCCGCAGGTGCACCAGACCGACCAGCGCACGCTGATGCGGCGGGAGCTTGCAGCGGCGGTCACCCTCGCGGGTGACGATGAGCATGGTTACCCACTCGACCAGGCCGTGAGGCAGATCGAGTGCGGCAGAGTACGGAACCAACGTGGCTGCTGTGCCTGTGGGTTGAGACTTCGAACACCTCCCCCAACGGCACGGGAGCCTCGTGCGTTGCGGGCATCGACTCCGTCACCCGTTCAGTGGCCCCGCTGAAAGACCTCACTGACTCGCGTCGGCGCCGCCTGAGCGCGCAGCCGGTCCACGCAGCAGCACGGCGTAAGCCGTCCTCTCCGCCTTGCTCGGGGCGGCATACCGGTCTGGCGCTTCCGGGGTCGGGAATGACCTCGTCATGCCTTTCCAGGCCTTGTCCGCGTTCGGAGTGCTGAGCATCGGCCCTCCCGGGCTCAAGAGGGTCACGCGAAGTACACGCATGCGTGCGAGCACCCACGGTACGGGTTGACGGTCCACTCGAACGGCATGCGGGAGGCGCCCGGCACCCGGTTGACGATCGAACGCGCCCGGATCTCGTGGAAGGTGATCCCGCGGAACTCGGGGGTGTCGAACGTGCGGGTGGTCACCGCGTCCGCAGCGAACAGGGCGGCCGCGCCGGCCCGGTCGGCCGGGGTGTCGTCATCGGCGAGATTCTCCCAGCGCATGAACGCCTCCTCCGGTTCCTCGGGGCCATTCGGTCACTCCCACCTCTAAATAGAACACACGTTCCCTTCTTGATCGCAACCCGGATTGTGACGGCAGACCCCGAGGTGGTTGGCTTGGCGCACCCCGAAAACCCCGGAAACACAAGTGCTGGAGGAAGTGCCATGGCGCAGGTCGAGGCCACGACGGAGCGGATCATCGCGGCGGATCCGGAGACCGTGTTCGACACGCTCGCCGACTACAAGGACGGCCGCCCGAAGCTCCTGCCGGAGCACTTCAGCGAGTACCAGGTGCGCGAGGGCGGCGACGGCGAGGGCACCCTGGTCCACTGGAAGCTCCAGGCCACCAGCAAGCGCGTGCGCGACTGCCTCCTGGAGGTCACCGAGCCGACCGACGGGCAGCTGGTCGAAAAGGACCGCAATTCCTCCATGGTCACCACCTGGACGGTCACGCCGGCGGGCGAGGGCCGCTCCAAGGTCGTCGTCTCCTCCGTGTGGAACGGCGCCGGCGGCATCGGCGGATTCTTCGAAAGGGCCTTTGCCCCCAAGGGACTTGGCCGCATCTACGACGCCATGCTCGACAAGCTGGCCGCCGAGGTGGCGAAGTAGCCTGCGGGAGCCACCCGCCCGGTCACCGGTTCGGGTGGTTTTCCGTACCGGCCCGTTGTGCGCCGTAGGGGTTCCCGCCAGGGCTTAAGCCCCCGGCGCACGCCTCCCGCCCCACCCGTCTCGCTTGCCCCGGTTGTCGCCCAATGCGAGAAATGGTCGGCGCAAGCGCGACGAGGGGAGAGTTACGTGGGCGGGATCACTCTGGTGAAGGACGAGCGGGCCGCCGCGGCCCCGGCGGATCAGCCGGTGGTGTGTCAACTCCCGCCGCCACAGCAGCCGTTGACCCCGCGCAGGGTGCGCACGATCTTCTTCGGCCTGATGCTCACCCTGCTGCTCGCCGCGCTCGACCAGATGATCGTCGCGACTGCGCTGCCGAAGATCGTCGGTGATCTGCGCGGCCTCGACAAGGTGTCCTGGGCCGTCACCGCCTATCTCCTCGCCTCCACCATCGGCCTGCCGATCTACGGCAAACTCGGCGACCTCTTCGGCCGCAAACCCGTCTTCCAGTTCGCGATCCTGGTGTTTGTCGCCGGCTCCGCGCTGGCCGGCTGGTCGCGCACGATGGACCAGCTCATCGCCTTCCGGGCCGTCCAGGGCGTCGGCGGCGGCGGACTCATGATCGGCGTGCAGGCGATCATCGCGGACATCGTGCCGCCCCGGCGGCGCGGCCGGTTCATGGGCCTGATCGGCGCCGTCTTCGGGCTCGCCTCGGTGGCGGGGCCGCTGCTCGGCGGCTTCTTCACCGACCACGCCTCCTGGCGCTGGTGTTTCTACATCAACGTCCCGTTCGGCCTGGTCACCCTGGCCGTCATCACCGTCGTACTGAAACTGCCGAAGCCCGACGCGCGCCCCCGCCTCGACGTGCTCGGCATGCTGCTGCTCGCCACCGCGTCAACCTGCCTGGTGCTGCTCACCAGTTGGGGCGGCACCGAGTACGCCTGGGGATCGCGCACGATCCTCGGCCTCGCCGCCGGGGCGGCCGGAACGACCCTGCTCTTCCTGGTCGTCGAGAACTACGCGGCCGAACCGGTCATCCCGCCAAGGCTGTTCCGCGACTCGATCTTCAACGTCTCGGGACTCGTCGGGGCGGTCATCGGTGTCGCTCTCTTCGGCGCCGCCAGCTATCTGCCGACGTTCTTGCAGATGGTCGACGGCGCCAGCGCCACCGAATCCGGCCTCCTCGTGCTGCCCATGATGGGCGGCATCGTCGGCGCCTCGATCATCTCCGGTCAACTCATCAGCCGCACCGGCCACTACAAGGCCTACCCGATCCTCGGCGGCGCGGTCTCGGCCGTGGGCATGTGGCTGCTCTCCCGGCTCGGCACGGACACCCCGCGGCTGCACTACAGCATCTGGATGGCCGTGCTCGGCGCCGGTATCGGCCTCGTCATGCCGGTGCTCGTCCTGGCCGTGCAGAACGCCGTCGACCCCGCCGACCTCGGCACCGCCACCAGCGCCAACAACTACTTCCGGCAGATCGGCGGCAGCGTCGGCGCCGCCGTCTTCGGCACCCTCTTCACCAACCGACTCAGCCACGCCCTCACGCAGCAACTCCCCTACGGGGCCCGGCTGCCCGACCCGGAGTCGATCACCCCGCAACTGGTCCACGCCATGCCGCCCGCCCTGCGCGACGGCTACATCCGGGCGTACGCCGAGGCCATGCCGCGCATCTTCCTCTACCTCGTGCCGGTGCTCGTGCTCGGCTTCGTCCTCGCCTTCTTCCTCAAGGAGAAACCGCTGGTGTCCCAGAACGCCCCCGTGGCCGAGACCGCACCCCTGCCCCACGCACGCACCGCCAACTCCGGCTACCGCAGCGGCGTTCCGGTGTGCGGCAGCGTCCAGCACCACGACGGCTCCATCGTGCCGCGCGCCGCCCTCACCCTCGTCGACGTACGGGGTCAGCAGGTCGGGCGCGGGGCCAGCGGCGCGGACGGGCGGTACGCGCTGAGCGTGCCCGGCGCCGGTTCGTACGTCCTGATCGCCGCGGCCGGCGGACACCAGCCGCAGGCCGTCGCCGTGACCGTCGGCGAACGGCCGGTCGAGCTCGACGTGGTGCTTGGCGGCGCGGGGCGGCTCGCCGGCACCGTCGTCACCGCCGACGGCAGCCCCGTGCGGGACGCCGCCGTCACCCTCACCGACGTACGCGGAGAAGTGGTCGCCTCCACCCGCAGCGGGCGCGAAGGCGGCTATGTGATCTCGGAGTTGGTGGCGGGGGAGTACACCCTGGCCGCCGGCGCGCCCGCCTTTCGGCCCGCGGCGCTGCCGGTGAGCGTGCAGGCGTCGCGCGAGACCCGGCAGGACATCGAACTGGCCGGCGGCGCCGTGCTGCGCGGCACCGTGCGGGCCGGCGGCGGGCGGCCCGTTCAGGACGCTCGGGTGACCCTGCTCGATGCCGCGGGCAATGTCGTGGACACCCTCACCACGGGCCCCGACGGCACCTTCCGGTTCGTCGACCTGTCCTCCGGCGAGTACACGGTGATCGCGGCGGGCTATCCGCCGGTGGCCACCGTCCTCCAGGTCGCGGGCGGCGGACGCACCGAGCGGGACCTCCAACTGAGCCACGAGGACTGACCTTTCGCCAATCGCGGCCGCCGGTCCGCGCGGGCGTGCGCCTATTGTCGGGTTACCCCGCGCGCGCGGGCCCGATGGCTCTACGGTGGTCCTGCCGCCGTGCATTCCTGCGGCGGGGAAGGAGCCTTCCACCCATGGACAGTGGCACTCCGCCGACACCGCCGCAGCCGTTCGCCGTGTCCGGGCGGATTCCGCTTGCCGTGATCGTCGTGGACGGCGACGGCCTGGTGTCGCACTGGTCATCCGGTGCGCGCAAGCTGTTCGGCCCCGCCAAAGAAGAGGCTGTCGGCAGGCCCGCCATCGATCTGCTCCCGGTCTCCGGGGCGCTGGAGCAGAGGTTCGACGACTACGAGGTGTTCGAGGAGTTCGGCCCCGGCCTCGACGGTCCCCTCACCGGCCGCACCGCCTACCCGAGTGCGGGCCGCGCGGCGCTGTCCGAGCCCGGTCGAGACCGCGCCGACGTGCTGTGGTGGGCGTACCCGCTGATCGGCCCCGGGCCCGAGCGCCTCCTGGTGCTCGCCGCAGACGCCGCGCAACTCCACGACGAGACCGGACTCGACGGCGGCCCCGTGGAGCGCATAGCGCCCGGCTTCGCCCTGCACACCGACTTCCCAGGAGCCGACGAACTGGCCCGGCGGCTGCCGGAGATCCTGCCCAGCATGAGCGTCGGCGAGGGCTCCCGCATCGTCGCCCAGGTCCTCGAACTGGGCTATCCCGTCCTGGAGTTCAGCCAGCACGACCGGGTGCCCGTGACGCCGGACTGGGGAGTGCCCCGGCGCGCCGAACAGCGCCAGTCGCGGCGGCTGCACCCCCTGCAACCGGTGTCGCGAGCGCTGCCGCCGTCGCCGGAATTCGCCGCGGACCTCGAATACGCGGCGGTGCGCGAGCGCCTTGAATTCCTCAACGAGGTCAGCGGACGCATCGGCTCCTCGCTCGACCTGTCCCGCACGATCCAGGAAGTCAGCGCCGCCGTCGTGCCGCGCTTCACCGATGTCGCCGGCACGTATCTGCGCGAGCAGGTCATCGCGGGCGAGGGCTTCCCCGACGGACCGCCCGACGAGCGGACCCTGTGGCATCGCGTCGCGCTCGAACACGTCGAGGAGCCGGGCCGCTGGGACGACGTGGTACCGGTCGGCGAGTCCATGCCGTTCCCCGCCCACACTCCGTTCTTCCAGTGCATGACCTCCGGCGAGCCCGTCCTGGTGCCCCGGATCAGCGAGCAGATGGGCACCGCCATCGCCTCGCAGTTCGAAAAGCGCGACATCCGCCCGCTCATCAACGGCCGTTCGATGCTGGTCGTCCCGCTCAAGGCGCGCAACGTCGTCCTCGGCTTCATGATCCTGCTGCGGCATGCCGAACGGGCCGAGTTCAACGACATGGACCGGGTGACCGGCGCCGAACTCGCCGCGCGCGCCGGGCTCGTCCTCGACAACGCCCGCATGTACACCTACCAGGAGAGCGTCGCGGAGACGCTCCAGGACTCGATGCTGCCGCAGGTCACCCCGCGCATGACGGGCTGCGACACCGCGACCCGCTATCTGCCGGGCACCCTGCTCGGCCGGGTCGGCGGCGACTGGTTCGACTCCATCAAGCTGCCCGGCTCGCGCACCGCCCTGGTGGTCGGCGACGTCATGGGCCACGGCCTCAACTCGGCCGCGATGATGGGCCAGTTGCGTACCGCCGTGCAGACCATGGCTGCGCTCGACCTGCCGCCCGACCAACTCCTGCGCAACCTTGACGACTTGGCGCAGCGCCTGGGCGAGCACTACCTCGCGACCTGCCTGTACGCCGTGTACGACCCCATCAGGGGCGAGCTGCTCATGGCCAACGCCGGCCACGTGCCGCCGGTGATCGTGCGGTCCGCCGACGGCCGCAGCGAGCTCCTCGAACTGCCCACCGGCGCCCCGATCGGCGTCGGCGGGGTGCCCTTCGAGACGGCCCGCATCCAGGTCGCGCCCGGCGACCGGCTCGTCATGTGCACGGACGGTCTGGTCGAAGTGCGCGGCGAGGACATAGGCGTGGGCCTCGCCACGCTCTGCGAGTACGCGGCGCACCCCGCCGCCTCCATGGACGACGCCTGCGACGCGATCATCCGCGCCCTCAACACCCGCGGCGGCCGCAAGGACGACGTGGCGCTGCTCATGGCCCGGCTCAACGGCATCAGCCGCGACGACGTCGCCGAGTGGCGGCTCGCCACCGATCCGCGAGAGGTGGGCCGGGCCCGCCGCCTGGTCCGCCGACAGCTCGCCCTGTGGGGCCTGTCGGAACTCACCGAGACGGTCGAGCTGCTGGTCAGCGAGGTCGTCACCAATGGCATCCGGCATGCCAACGGCCGCCGGGTGGAGCTCCGTCTGGTCCGCGCCGAGGCGCTCTTGTGCGAAGTGGCCGACGAGGGCCACACGCTGCCGACACTGCTGAGCGCGGGCCCGCGCGACGAGGCGGGCCGCGGGCTGCGGGTGGTCAGCGCGCTGGCCGGGGAGTGGGGTGCCAGCCGCACCGGCGACGGCAAGACCGTGTGGTTCGACGTGGCGCTTCCCCGTACGACGCGCAGGCCCCGCTGACCTGCGTCGCCCCTCGCGGAGCGCTCCTCAACTCCCCCTCCTCGAACGGGTGGTGAAGGAATGCGCCCGGTGCTTGTCCGTGTGCGCCCCGGCGCGGTAGACCGATCTTGACACTGTGCAGGCTGTTCCGGGGAGTCGGTCATGAGCGTGACGAATAGGTACAGGGAGGCCTGGGAGGGCTTCTGGCGCGAGGCGCCGAACGAGCCGGGCGCGGTCTTCTGGGACTCGGAACCGGCCCTGACCGCCGCCCGCCACCTGGCCCATTTCGCGCCCCGAATCGACCGTCCCGAGCTGCCCATGGTCGACCTCGGCTGCGGCAACGGCACCCAGACCCGTTACCTCGCCGAGCGCTATCCGAAGATGACCACCGGCCTCGACCTGTCGCCCACCGCCGTCGCCTACGCCCGCCACCAGGACCCCGAGTGTCAGGCCGAGTTCGCCGAGCTCGACGCCACCGATCTCCGGGCCGTCGAGGAACTGCACACCCGGCTCGGCGACGCCAACGTGTACGTACGCGGTGTCCTGCACCAGTGCGAAGCCGCCGACCGCCGGTCCGTGGCGGACGCCATCGCGGTGTTGACCGGCGCCGAGGGCCGGGCGTTCGTGGTGGAGCTCGCCGAAGCCGCGAAGCCGGTCCTCATGGGGCTCGCCGCGGGCCCGGCGGGCCCGCCGCCGAAACTCCGCCCGGTCTTCGCGCACGGCATCGTGCCCGGCGAGGTCACAGACGACGCAGTGGTGGCCATGTTCAAAAGCGCCGGGCTCGCCATCTTCGCCGAAGGTGAACTCCCGTTGATCACAACGGAGTTCACCGGCACCGGCCGGCGTATCGAGCTGCCGTCCCGATGGCTGGTGGTGGGCCGGGCGCAATCCGGCTGAGCCGACTGCGGCCCAACTACCCTCAACAGACGGCCCGTTGAGTCAGGCCGCGTGGTCGTTCAGGGTGAACGTCGCGCCGTCGGGGTCGCTCAGGCGGACCCAGGAACCCGTGGGGGAGGCGCCGGAGGCCAGGATCGTCGCGCCGTACGCCTGGGCCCGGTCGGCCTGGTCCTCGGGGTCCTTGACGGCGAAGTGGGTGTGCCAGTGCGGTCGCAGGGACGGATCGGGGGCGGCCTCGACCGCGCCGGAGGTCAGGCGCGCGACGACGTGGCCACGGTGGCGCAGGACCACTTCCTCGTGCTCGTACTGGACGTCGCAGCAGCCCGGCCGCTCGCAGGCCCAGTCCAGGACCTCGCCGTAGAAGATCGCGGCTTCGAAGGCGTTGCGGGTGTGCAGCCGGGTCCAGGCGGGGGAGGTGTTCAGCCAGGACTCCCAGTTGGTGATGAGCGAGCCCTGCCAGATGCCGAAGACGGCACCGTCGCGGTCGGCGGCGAGCGCGCCGCGCCCGGTGTGCAACGCCACCGGCCCGACCGCCACGGTGGCACCGCGCTCACGGATGCGGGCGGCCGTCTCGTCCGCGTCCGCGACCGCGAAGTACGGAGTCCAGGCGACGGCCACTTGCAGCGCGGGGGCGAGCGCTCCGATTCCGGCGACGGGGACCCCGTCCGCCAAGGCGATGCGGAACTCCTCGCCCAGGGACCCGGGCCGGAACGTCCAGCCCATCACCGAGCCGTAGAAGTCGAGCGCCGAATCGAGGTCCCGGGCCATCAGGCTCACCCAGCAGGGCGCGCCGAAGGCCTCCGCGCTCGAAGCGCGCGTGGCGTGGGCGGCCGCCCCGGTCTCTGCGTCGTTCGGTGACGGTGTCACGAAAACCCTCGCTTTCAGGAATTTCGGCATACCGGCACATAGTCATGTCAAGTATCGCGCGCCGGGCCCGGCGCCGCACGCCGGGGCTCGGTGCGCACTGTACTCATCCGGCTACTCCTCGTAGTAGTCGGGTCGGCGGTCCGGGTCGCAGCTCGCCCGTCGCCGGCCGATCGTGCGCAGAGCGAGCATGAGGGCGTCATGGTCGTCCCGGTCCGCCGTGTGGACGGCCCCTTCCTCCAGGACCGCCCGCAGCTCGGGGAGCGGGGCGGTCGCGGGGGTCGTCCGCAGGACGACGGCGCTGGGCGGAGTCAGGGAGCGCAGCCCCGTGAACAGGGCGACGGGATCGCTGTCCCCGTCCATGCTCGGGTCGAGGACGGCGATGTCGGGCAGCAGGACGTGGGCCTGCGACAGGGCCAGCCGGGGGCTCGGGGTGTGCGCGATGACGCGGAAGTGGGGATCGCGGTGGATCCGCTCGCGCAGTACCGCGGCTTCCTCGTCGGTGGCTACCAGCAGCACGGTCATCACGCCTCAAGCATGGGCGCGCCGGCCGCTGCCGGCCACGCGAAGCGGACGCCGCACCGCCTCGTCAGCCGAGGGCCGCGCCCGCGATCAGGCGGGCCGTCTCCCGGCCGGCCCGCAGGGCCTCCGCGCTGGTGGTGGGCGCGCAGTGGCCCGCCACCGGGTCGTACTCGGTCATGATGACGCCCGCGTGATCGCCCTCAGTCTCGTGCAGGCTCGCCGGCCACTGGTGCTCGCCGAGAGCGGCCAGGAAGTCGCGGGAGTGGCAGCGGTCCACCACCGTGTCCCGCGCGCCGTGCACCAGGATGACCGGCACCCCGGTCGCCGGTCCCGCGGCCAGGTCCTCCAGCGGGACGGAACCCGTGCTGCGGGCCGGGCGCCCGTACAGTCCCGCGATGCCGACGACCGCCCGGGGTGGCGGGGTGCCCACGAGGTCCGGCCGCAGCGCCGTGCCGATCGCCGCACCCGCCCCGGCCGACCAGCCCGCGACGACGACGCGACGCGGGTCGCCGCCGAAGGCACCCGCGTTCTCCTGTACGTAACGCAGTGAGGCGGTGAGGTGCGCGCGGCCGCCGTCGGGGGCGTCGGGGCGCCAGTCGGGAACGAACACGGTCACTCCGTGCGAGGCCACCTCGTGTGCAAGTGGCGCGAGGACGAACCGCTCGTCGGGGCCGGTGCCGTGCCACAGCAGCACGACCGGCGCCGGCCCGGCACCCGCCAGGGACCTGTGTACGTCGAGGAGTTGGGGCGCGGCTGTTTGCTGCGCGGCGTAGGGGAGGCTATGGGCGTGGCTGCGGGGCATGGTGGTCCGGTCCTCGGGATGTGATGCGTGCGGCGATCCGGTCCGGATCTTCTCAACTGACATGTGCGGCACGGGATTTGAGGGGCGCACACTTGAGGGTCCCCGCGTTCCCGTCCGCGCGTACCGTACGCGGCTGATCCCGCATACGGGCCGAGTGTGCCCCACTCACCATCGGGCCGGTCCGGCGGCACCGGCTTCGCGGCGGCGGACGGGCAGAGCCGCGGCTGAGACGCGGACGCGGCTCTGCCCGGCGGGGGCCCGCCTCACGTCCGCGCGACGGCCTCCAGCGGGCCCAGGGCGGCGGCCCGCCGGGCCGGGAGGGCCGCCGCGAGCGCGCCGATGGTGAGGGACAGCAGACACACCAGGAGCAGCGTCCCCCAGGGCAGCGCCAGGGAGTACTGGGACATCGCCCCGTTGGCCAGCGCTCCGACCGCCCAGGCGCCGAACAGTCCCACCGCCAGGCCGAGGAGGGTGCCGAACGCGGCGACCGTCACCGCTTCCAGGCGGATCATCCGGCGCACGCCCGCCCGGTCCATGCCGATGGCGCGCAGGACGCCGATCTCGCGGGTGCGTTCCGCGACCGACATGGCCAGGGTGTTCACGATGCCGAGCGAGGAGATCAGGACGCCGATGGCGAGCAGCCCGTACATCAGCGTGAGCAGGTTGCCCATGGCGCCGGCGGCCTCACGGACGAGCTCCTTGCGGTCCTGCACCTTCAGCAGTGGGTTGTTCCCCACGGCGGTGCGCAGCCGGTCCTCGGTGCTCTTCGAGACGGCGCCGCCGTCGGTCCGCACGAGGATGCGTTGTACGGAACCGGGCTTGTAGCTGTTCTGCTGCACCTCGCCGCGGGTGCCCAGCGCGTCGTGGGCGATCGGGTTGTCCTGGTAGACGCCCACGATGGTGTACGGCTTGGGGTCCTGGCCGCGGCCGAGGCCCGCGTTGATCGTGCCGCCCGTGCTGACGCCCTGCTCCCGCGCGGTGGTGCTTGAGACCGCGATCCGGCCCGGCCCGAGGTCCGCCAGGGAACCGCTGACGAAGTCGAGCTTCAGGGCGCCGTCCACGGAATGCGGGTCCACTCCGGAGATCTGCCGGACATGGCCGCCGGTGAACAGGGTGGAGTCCGCGACTTCGACCGCGCCGCGCACCCCGGCGGTAGCGGCCACGCGCCGCGCGGCCGCCGGGTCGATGCCGGTCGTGGAGGTGGGGGTGCTGATCACGTAGTCGGCGCCGAGGCCGGCCGCGGCCTGGCGGTCGAGGGCCTGGCCGGTGGAGTCGCCGATGACGGCGAGCCCGGCGACGAGGGCGGTAGTGATCATCAGGGTGACGGCGGTGGCCGCGGTGCGCCGCGGGTCGCGCAGCGCGTTCTCGCGCGCGAGAAGGCCGGTGACCCCGAAGCGCGTGGTCAGACGTCCGGCCGCCCGGATCAAGGGAGCGGCGAGCAGGGGCGCGAGGACGATCACGGCGACGACGAGGACGGCGCAGCCGAGCATCGCGCTCCGCAGATTCGCCTCCGAGGCGTCCTTCGCCCCCGAGAGCGAGATCAACAGGCCGGCGCCGAGGACGAGCAGGGCCGTCCCCACCGCGGCGCGGACCCAGGACCGGGCGGCGGAGGGAGGCTGTTCGGCCGAGTGCAGCGCCTCGATGGGCGCGACCTTCGCCGCCCGGCGGGACGGCAGCCAGGCGGCGAGCACGGTGACGCCGACGCCCACGACGAGCGCTGCCACGACGGCGCGCGGGCCGACCACCAGAGGCCCGCGCGGCAGGGTGTCCGCACCGGTGCTCAGTACGTCGGGCAGCGCCGCGGCGATGCCGAGGCCGAGCAGGAAACCGGCCGCTGACGCGACCAGGCCGAGCAGGAAGGCCTCCACGAGGACGGAGCGCACGACTTGGCGGCGGTCGGCGCCGATCGCCCGCAGCAGCGCGATCTCCCGGGTGCGCCGCGTCACCACCATGGTGAACGTGTTGACGACGAGGAATGAGCCGATGAACAGCGAGACTCCGGCGAAGACCATCGGGAGCTTCGTGTACCCGCGCGTCAGGGTGTCCACGAGGATGGCCTGCTGGCCGGCCTGGGCGCTGCCGGTGATGGCCTCGGCCCGGTCGGCCGGGAGCAGGTCGCCGACCCGGCGGGAGAGTTCGAACGCGTCGACGCCGGGCGCGGCGGACAGGTCGATCCCGGTGTAGTGGCCCGGTGTTGAGAACAGGTGCTGGGCGGTCGCCTTGTCGAACAGGGCGAGGGTGCCGCCGGCGGTCACCCGGCTGTCCTTGGTACTGACGATGCCGACCAGCCGCTTGGTCATGACCGGGCCGTCGGTGGCCAGCGTGATCGTGTCGCCGAGAACGAACCGGCCGGCGGCCGCGGTGCCCGTGTCCACCGCGGTCTCGTCGCCGCTCGCCGGGGCGCGGCCCTTGACCAGCGGATAGCGGCTGTCCTTGCCGTCGGCGCCCGGCACGTAGGCGGCGGCCGGATTCGCCCAGGCCTTGCCGGCCCGCAGCGGAGCGCCGTCCGCCGCGTTCAGGACGGCCGAGCCGTCCACCGACGGGCGTACGGCGGCGACCCCGGGGACCGTGGCGAGCTTGCGGGCGAGCGCGTCGTCGAGCCCGCCCGAGCGCTGGTTGGCGGCTGTCCCCGGCGGGGGGTCCTTCGGGGTCACGGTGACCGCGATGTCCGCGAAGCTCTTCGACGCGGCGGCGCGGTAGGCCGCGGCGGAGGAATCGGCGAAGACGAGGGTGCCGCAGACGAACGCGACCCCCAGACAGACCGCGAGGACGGTCATGGCCAGACGGGCTTTGTGCGCCAGGAGATTGCGCAGGGCTGTTCTCAGCATGAGCGGCTTTCGGGGTGTGGGAGGGGCGAGGGACGTGTCAGCTGGTGCGCGGGCCGGCGCCGAATTCCTTCATGCGGTCCAGGACCCGGTCAGCGGTGGGGCGCACCATCTCGTCGACCAGGCACCCGTCGGCGAGGAACACCACGCGGTCGGCATGGGCGGCGGCGACCGGGTCGTGGGTCACCACGACCACCGTCTGGCCGAGCTCGCGCACCGAGTCCCGCAGGAAGCCGAGGACTTCGGCCCCGGCGCGGGAGTCGAGGTTGCCGGTGGGCTCGTCGCCGAAGACGATCGCGGGCCGAGAGACCAGGGCGCGGGCCACCGCGACGCGCTGCTGCTGCCCGCCGGAGAGCTGCCCCGGCCGGTGCCCCAGACGCTGGGACAGACCGACCATGGACACCACGCGCTCCAGCCACTGCTGGTCGGGCCGGCGCCCGGAGATGGTCAGCGGCAGCGTGATGTTCTCCAGCGCGGTCAGCGTCGGCAGCAGGTTGAACGCCTGGAAGATGAAGCCGATCCGGTCCCGGCGCAGCTGGGTGAGCTGCCGGTCGTTGAGCGTGCTCAGCTCGGTGGTGCCGATGCGGACGGAGCCGGACGTGAACGAGTCGAGCCCGGCGGCGCAGTGCATCAGGGTCGATTTGCCGCAGCCGGAGGGACCCATGATCGCGGTGAACTCGCCCTCCCGGAAGGCGATGCTGACCCGGTCCAGGGCGACGACACGGGCGTCGCCGCTGCCGTAGACCTTCGACAGTTCGGTGGTCGCGGCCGCGAACCCGCTCGACGTGAGCAGCGTGTGCGGGGCAAGGGGGTCGGCGGTCACGGGGGACTCCTCTTCGGGTGCGGAAAGGTGCACTCCGAAGGGTGTCCGGGCAACGTATCGAGACCTGGACCGCCGTGTATCGGCCTCCGCTCCACCATGTACCAGTTCCGCGGGAGCCGCTTGTAGTGGGCGTGTTACGGGGCTTGTGTACGGGGCCGCGCGGTCAGGCCGGCAGGCGCAGGGTGGCGACGGCGCCGCCGTCCGGGGCGTTGGCCAGGCGCAGTTCGGCGCCGAGGACCCGGGCCTGCCCCAGCGCGATGGTCAGGCCGAGCCCGTGGCCCGAGCCCCGCTCAGCCGCGCCTGTGTGGAACCGGCGCGGGCCGTCGAGCAGCAGATCGGCGGGGAAGCCGGAGCCGTGGTCGCGTACGACGACCGTAGGGCCCTCGACGGTGACCCGCACCGGAGTGCTCCCGTGCCGGTGGGCGTTGACGACGAGGTTGCTGACGATCCGTTCGAGGCGGCGCGGGTCGGTCTCCACGGTCTGCGCCGCCTCTTCGCCCGCCGCGTCGGCGACGGTTACCTCGGTGTCGAGACCGGTGCGCGTCACGGCCTCGGACACGACGGCACCCAGCGGCACCCGGGCGCGGACCGGCTGTTCGGCGCCGGCGTCGAGCCGGGAGATCTCCAGGAGGTCTTCGACCAGGCCGCGCAGATCGCGAACCCGGCCCCGGAGCAGGTCCTCCGTCTCGCCGGGCGGCAGCAGATCGGCCGCGGCCAGCAGGCCGCCGACGGGGGTGCGCAGCTCGTGCGCCACGTCCGCGGTGAACCGGCGCTCGGTGCGCAGCCGTCGGCTGAGACTGTCGGCCATGAGGTCGACGGTGGCGGCGATGTCGGCCACCTCGTCACTGCCCTTGGTCGGCCCGGTCCGCGCGTCGAGGTCGCCGGCGGAGATCCGGGCGGCGGTCTCGGAGACCCGCCGCAGCCTGCGTCCGAGCAGCCCGGCCCCGTAAACGGCCAGCGGAACGGCCGCCGCGAGCGCGAGCAGCGAGGCCACCGCCATGCTCACGTCGAGCCGTCGCAGGGTGGAGAGACCCGGACCCATGTTGATCTGGACGGCCAGCACCCGGCTGCCCGGCCCGCCGATCCGCTGGGCCGCCCAGACGCTCGGCCCCAGGTTCCCCTCGACACGCCCGTCGTACGCCGCGTGCCGGTCGCCGTCGGCGGGATGGCGCAGTTCGGCGGGCAGTTCGGCCGGGTCGAGTTCGGCGCCGTCCGTCAGCGCACCGGTGCGCCGGTAGACGTCCACGGCCGCGTACAGGCTGTTGAGGGCCTGAGCCCTGGCCTGGTCGCGGACATCGCGCGCGGTCCACACGTGGACGAGCACGCCGACCGCCGCCGCGACCAGGCAGGCCGTGGCCGCGGCGAGCCCCGCGATCTTCCAGCGGAGGGACGCGCGGGCCGGACGCAGCAGGTTGCCGGGGCGCACCGGATTCAGCGCCTGAGCTTGTAGCCGAAGCCGCGGACCGTCTCGATCCGGTCCCGGCCCAGCTTGCCGCGCAGCCGCTGCACACACAGGTCCACGACCCGGCTGTCGCCGTCCCAGCCGTACTCCCAGACGTTGCGCAGCAGGGTGTGCCGTTCCAGGACGACGCCCGGGTGGGCGGCGAATTCGAGCAGCAGCTTCAGTTCGGTCGGGGTCAGCGCCACCGGGCGCCCGGCGACGGACACCTCAAGGCCCGCCGTGTCGATGGCCAGGTCCCCGAAGACCAGTACCGCGTCCTCGGGCGGTGGCGGCCCCTCGCCCGCGGCCCGTTCGGGTCCCGGAACGGGCGCGTAGGTCGCCCGCCGCAGCAGCGAGCGGATGCGCGCCACCAGGACGTAGGTGTCGACCGGCTTGACCACGTAGTCGTCCGCCCCGGCCTCCAGACCCGCGACGACATCGAGCCCGTCGCCGCGCGCGGACATCATCAGGACCGGCACCAAACTGGTCTCCCGGACCCGGCGGCACAGGCCGATCCCGTCCAGACCGGGCAGCATCACGTCCAGGACCAGCAGGTCGAAGCTCTCCTCGCGGAAGAGCTCAAGGCCTTCGAGTCCGTCGGCCGCGGCCACCATGTGGTAGCCGTAGCGCTCCAGAGCGACGGTGAAGGAGCGGCGCATCAGGTCGTCGTCCTCCACCAGCAGCACGCGAACGGGGCGTGGGGAGGGCGCGGCCGGGGTGGACGGGGACACGGGCGGATGACTCCTGTTCGGACGGTCCAAAGGTCAGTGGTCCCGGCCGCACTCACGACTCGGGCGGGCCGGCGACCCGAGGGGGAACGATACGGGAGAGACCGGGCGCGACCCCCGCGTCATACGGCGCGCGGCCGGGACCGATGGGCAACCAAGCGCTCCCTGATACGCGCCGGATACAAACGCGCCCGGCCCGGCCGGAACGGGCATCGGAGCGCGGGTTCACGGCGAGTCGGGCGATGCGCCGACCGCACGCCGCGAGAACGGCTATGAATGGGAGGGGGACGGCCCCGACGGCCGCACCCGGCAAGCGAGTTGAGCGTTGTGCGGTGCGCGTGGAACGGCGCGGCGGAGCGCACTTCAGCACGGAGGTGGCCAGATGACGCAGTGTTCCGGGGCGCCGCAGCACCCGATCCCGCCCGTGGTCCAGGAGGCGTACGGCCCGGCCGATCTCGGTTCGATGCCCCTGTTCGGCGGGGGGTTCATCAATTTCGGCCACTGGCAGGGCATCGACCTGGACCGGCCGCTGACCGAGCACGACCGGATCAGCAGCCAGCGGGCCATGTACCGCCATGTGCTCGGCACACTGGCACCCGCTGAGGGGCTGCGGGCCGTGGAGGTCGGCTCCGGTCTGGGGGCCGGAGCCGCGGTGGCACTCGCGGAGTGCGGCTTCGCGCACGTCACCGGCGTGGACATCCATCCGGAGCAGCTCAAGCGGGCCGAGCAGGCCAACTCCGATCTCCTGTCCCGCCGCCCGGAACAGCTGCGCTTCGCACACGGCGCGGCCGAGGACATGCCCTTCGGCGATGGCGAGTTCGACTGTCTGTACAGCGTCGAAGCCGCCCAGCACTTCCGCGACCTCGACGCGTTCGCCCGGGAGAGCGCGCGCGTGCTGCGGCCCGGCGGCCGCGCCGTCATCGCCAGTTTCTTCGTCCCCGACGCCGACCCGTCCCGGGCGGCGCGGCTGGCGGAACTGCTCGACACCTTCGCCACCGGCCTGGACGTGGCGCACACCGTCCCCGCGCTGACCACCAGTCTCGAACGGTCTGGACTGACCGGGATCCAGGTCGCCTCGATCGGGGCGTCGGTGTGGCCCGGCTGGGACCGCTGGCTGGCCCCCATGTGGGAGCCCGGCACCTGGCCCCGCAACTTCCTGCGGGCCTTCGACGAAGGCACCCTCGACTACTTCACCGTCACCGCGCGGCGCCCCACGGTGTGAGCCGGGGCGGCCACCCGGAGCCGGTCCCGCCGCGCACACGGGGTCCAGGGCGCCGATGCGGCCGAACTCCCACCTCTTGGTGGCACGTTTCCGCGTCGATGCGTAACGTGACGCAGCATGAAGATCTCGGTCACTCCCGTGTGACATCGGCAACTGCTGTCACGCGCCGACCGACGGGCCTTTGACCTGCGACGGGACTGTTCCTCATGAAGATCCTCATCAGTGCGGACATGGAAGGCGCCACCGGAGTCACCTGGCCGGCCGATGTGCTGCCGGGCACACCGCAGTGGGAGCGCTGCCGGGCGATGTTCACCTCCGACGTGAACGCGGCCGTACTCGGTTTCTTCGAGGGCGGCGCCGACGAGGTGCTCATCAACGAGGCGCACTGGTCGATGCGCAACCTGCTCCTCGAACGCCTCGACGAGCGGGCCCAGATGCTCACCGGAAAACACAAGTCGCTGTCCATGGTGGAGGGGATCCAGCACGGCGACGTCGACGGCATCGCCTTCGTCGGCTACCACACCGGCGCCGGCACCGAAGGCGTGCTCGCGCACACCTACCTCGCCAACTCCATCACCGGCGTCTGGCTGAACGGCGTTCGCGCCAGCGAGGGCCTGCTCAACGCCCATGTCGCCGCCGAGTACGGGGTGCCGGTGGTCCTGGTGACCGGCGACGACCTCACCTGCACCGACGCCGGGGGCTACGCGCCGAACGCCCACAAGGTGGCGGTCAAGGACTACGTCTCGCGGTACGCGGCGGTGTGCCGCACCCCGGCGCGTACGGCCAAGGACATCCAAGCCGCGGCGAGGCAGGCAGCGTCGCTGGCCCGCCGGGCCGCACCCGTGGACGGCGGGCCCTTCACCGTGGAGCTGGAGTTCGACGCCGAGCACCTGTCCGCCGCGGCCACCGTGGTGCCGGGCGTGGCGCATTCGGGTGAACGGCGCGTCGCTTACACCAGTTCCACGATGTACGAGGGCATTCGCACATTCAAGGCGGTCACCACGATCGTCTCGTCCGCGGTGGAGGAGCAGTATGGCTGAGGTGGAAACGGCGGACCGGACGGCCCTCGACGAGGTGGTCGCCTTCACCTCCGAGCTGATCCGGATCGACACGAGCAACCGGGGCGGCGGCGACTGCCGCGAGCGCCCCGCCGCCGAGTACGTCGCCGAGCGGCTCGCCGCCGCGGGCCTGGAGCCCCGGATGCTGGAGCGCACCAAGGGCCGTACCAACGTGGTCGCCAGGATCGAGGGCACCGACCCGTCCGCCGACGCCCTCCTCGTCCACGGCCACCTCGACGTGGTGCCCGCCGAGGCCGCCGACTGGAGCGTGCACCCCTTCTCGGGAGAGGTCCAGGACGGCGTGGTCTGGGGCCGGGGCGCCATCGACATGAAGAACATGGACGCGATGGTCCTCGCGGTCGTCCGCGCCTGGGCCCGGCACGGGGTGCGGCCCCGGCGGGACATCGTCATCGCGTACACCGCCGACGAGGAAGCCAGCGCGGTCGACGGCGCGGGCTTCCTGGCCGACCGGCACTCGGAGCTGTTCGAGGGGTGCACCGAGGGCATCAGCGAATCGGGCGCCGTCACCTTCCACGCCGGTCAGGGCATGGAGATCTACCCCATCGGGGCGGGCGAGCGCGGCACCGCCTGGCTCAAGCTCACCGCGCGTGGCCGGGCCGGCCATGGCTCCAAGATCAACCGGGCCAACGCGGTCAGCCGGCTCGCCGCCGCGATCGTCCGCATCGGCGAGCACGAGTGGCCCGTGCGGATCACCCCGACCGTTCGGGCGAGCCTGGTCGAACTGGCCGCCCTGCACGGCATCGACGCCGACCCGGACGCCGAGGGGTTCGACGCCGACGAACTCCTCGGCAAGCTGGGCCCCGCCGCCGCCCTCATCGAGCCGGTGATCCGCAGCAGCGCCAACCCGACGATGCTGGAGGCCGGTTACAAGGTCAACGTCATTCCGGGCAGCGCGACCGCCTACGTCGACGGGCGGATCGTGCCCGGCGGCGAGGCCGAGTTCCGCACCACCATGGACATGCTGACCGGGCCCGACGTCGACTGGGACTTCCACCACGGCGAGGTCGCCCTCCAGGCACCGGTGGACTCGCCGACGTACCGGAAGCTGAGGGCAGCCGTGGAGCGGTTCGCGCCGGAGGGGCACGTGGTGCCGTACTCCATGTCGGGCGGCACGGACGCCAAGCAGTTCTCGCGCCTGGGCATCACCGGCTACGGCTTCGCACCGCTGCGGATGCCCGCCGGACTCGACTACCAGGCGCTGTTCCACGGCGTCGACGAACGGGTACCCGTGGCCGCGCTGCACTTCGGTGTGCGGGTTCTCGACCACTATCTGCGGACCGCATAGGGGGAGTTGGAGAGATGGTGCCCACCGGGCCCTACGGAAGCTGGCCGTCGCCGATCGACGCGGCGCTCGCGGCCGCGAACGACGGACACGCCGAGTACGTCGGTGTGGTCGGCGACGACCTGTGGTGGATCGAACCGCGCCCCGCCGAGGGCGGCAGGCGCGTCCTGGTGCGCCGCGGCCCCGACGGAAGGGCCCGGCCAGTGCTGCCCGCACCCTGGGACGTGCGCAGCCGCGTCATGGAGTACGGCGGTCGGCCCTGGGACGGCGCCGACCGCGGCGCCCGGGGGCCGCTCGTCGTCTTCGCGCACTTTCCCGACCAGCGGCTGTACGCGTACGAGCCGGACGGCACCGGGGAGCCGTGGCCGCTCACGCCACTGGGCGCGGTGGGCGGCGGACGGCGCTGGGTCGATCCCCGCATCGACCTCGACCGGGGCGAGGTGTGGTGCGTCCTGGAGGAGTTCACCGGCGAGGCGCCCACCGATCTGCGCCGGATGATCGTGGCCGTGCCACTGGACGGATCGGCCGCCGAAGTCCGCGCGTCCGTAAGGGAGTTGAGTGACGGGCGGCACCGGTTCGTCACCGGGCCCCGGCTCTCGCCGGACGGCCGCCGGGCCGCCTGGATCGGCTGGGACCACCCTCGTATGCCGTGGGACGGCACCGAACTGATGCTCGCGGACGTCGGCGAGGACGGTGACCTGCGCCGGGCCCGCGTCTTCGCCGGCGGGCCGCAGGAGTCCATCGCCCAGGCCGACTGGGCCGCCGACGGGCGGCTGCTCTTCGCCTCCGACCGCGACGGCTGGTGGAACCTGTACCGCGCCGACCCGGTCGACGGTGAAGTACGCGCGCTGTGCCCGCGCGAGGAGGAGTTCGCGGGGCCGCTGTGGCAGGCCGGGCGGCGCTGGTTCCAGCCGCTGGAGAGCGGACTGATCGCCGTCGTCCACGGCCGGGGCGCGACCGCGCTCGGCATACTCGATCCGGAGAGCGGCGAAGTCGTGGACGCCGCCGGGCCCTGGACCGAATGGACGCCGACGCTGGCCGCCCACGGCAGCCGCGTCATCGGCGTCGCCGCGAGTCCGCGCTCGGCGCACGAGGTCGTGGAACTGGACACCGCCACCGGCCGCGCCCGCGTGATCGGCTGCGGCCACCGGGACGCGGTGGCTCCCGCGTACTACCCGGAGCCCCTGATCCGCACCTTCACCGGGCCGGGCGGCCGGGAGATCCACGCCCACCTGTACCCGCCGCACAACCCCGACCGGGCGGCTCCCGCCGACGAGCTGCCGCCCTACGTCATCTGGGCGCACGGCGGCCCCACCGGCCACTTCTCTCTCGTACTCGACCTGACGATCGCCTACTTCACCTCCCGCGGCATCGGCGTCGCCGAGGTCAACTACGGCGGGTCCACGGGATATGGGCGCGCCTACCGCAACCGGCTGCGCGAACAGTGGGGCGTGGTCGACGTGGAGGACTGCGCAGCCGTGGCGCGGGCGCTCGCCGAGGAAGGCACCGCCGACGCACACCGCCTCGCGATCCGCGGCGGCAGCGCGGGCGGCTGGACCGCGGCGGCCTCCCTCGCCACCACCGACGTGTACGCCTGCGCCACCATCGCCTACCCCGTCCTGGACCTCACCGACTGGGCCGGCGGAGGCACCCACGACTTCGAGTCGCAGTACCTGGAGAGCCTGATCGGGCCGTTCGCCGAACTGCCGGGACGCTACCGGGAACGCTCGCCCGCCCTGCACGCGGACCGCATCACCGCGCCCTTCCTGCTCCTACAGGGCCTGGACGACGTGATCTGCCCGCCCGCACAGTGCGAACGCCTCCTGGAGAAGATGGCGGGCCGCGGCCTCCCGCACGCCTACCTCACCTTCGAGGGCGAGGGCCACGGATTCCGCCGCGAGGAGACCTTGATCCGCGCGCTGGAAGCCGAACTCTCCCTGTACGCCCAGGTGTTCGCCCTCGACCGGAACGACATCCCCCCTCTGGAGCTCACCAAGTGACCGCCCTGCCCCTCACCCGCCCGGCCCGCCTCGCCCCCGGCGCCAGGATCGCCGTCGTCGCCCCCAGCGGCCCCGTCGTCGAAGAGCGGCTGCTGGCCGGGCTCGACGTGCTGCGCGGCTGGGGCCTCGAAACGGTCACCACCCCCCAAGTCACCGAAAGACACCCGCAGTTCGGATACCTCGCCGGAGAGGACGAGAAGCGGGCGCGCGACTTCCAGGAGGCCTGGTGCGACTCCGCTGTCGACGCGGTGATGTGCGCCCGCGGCGGCTACGGCGCCCAGCGCATGGTCGACCTCCTCGACTGGGACGCGCTGCGGGCGGCCGGCCCGAAGGTGCTCATCGGCTACAGCGACGTGACCGCCCTGCACGAGGCGTTCGCGGTGCGCACGGGTCTTGCCACCCTGTACGGCCCGATGGCCTCCGCCGCCACCTTCCTCCAGGACGCCGCCACCCAGGAGTCCCTGCGCACGACGCTGTTCGAGCCGGAGGCCGCGA
Organism: Streptomyces sp. NBC_01431; assembly: GCF_036231355.1. Taxonomy (NCBI): domain Bacteria; kingdom Bacillati; phylum Actinomycetota; class Actinomycetes; order Kitasatosporales; family Streptomycetaceae; genus Streptomyces; species Streptomyces sp. NBC_01431. Next base: position 1,589,344 of record NZ_CP109496.1, on the reverse strand, counting down.
TGACCCTCGGCCTGCCCGGCGCCCGGCCCCTGGTGCCCGGCCGGGCCCGCGGCACCACCCTCGGTGGCTGCCTCTCCCTGCTGGCCACGGACCTCGCCACCCCGCACGCCCGGCCCTCGGCGGCGGGCGGGCTGCTGCTCCTCGAAGACGTCGGCGAGGAGGACTACCGCCTGGACCGCACCCTGACCCAACTCCTGCGCTCCGGCTGGCTGGAGGGCGTCACCGGCGTCGCGCTCGGCTCCTGGCAGGAGTGCGGCCCGTACGAGGAGAAGGTGCGCCCGGTGCTGTACGAACGCCTGAGCCGGCTCGGTGTTCCGGTGGTGGAGCGGCTCGGGTTCGGGCACTGTGGCGCCGCGCTGACCATGCCGCTGGGCGTGCCCGCGGTGCTGGACGCGGACGGCGGCACGCTCACGCTGGAAACGCCCGCGCTGGCGTGACATCACGCGCTGCCGAGCGGATGTGCCGAATCGCGGTGGGGGCGGGCGGGGGAGCGGCGGGCGCGCGGCCGCCGCCGCGCCCGCCGGCGACCGACGACACGTCAAAGAGGTTGTGTCGCAGGCGTTGACGCGGAGTTTCACGTGTCACAGCATGAGGTCGCCCGGCCCTACCGGCTGGTAGGGCCGCCTCGCTGTGGAGGACGCCGTGACCCGTCGTCGTACCGTGCCCAGAACCCGCAAGCCGCTGGCGGCCACCCTCGGCGCGGCGCTCGCCGTGCCCCTGCTCGCGGCCGCCCCCGCCGCCGCGTCGCCGGGCGCCGCAGGGAGCCAAGCCACCGTCACCGCACTGAAGTTCACCGTTCAGGCCGGCGGCCGGACCTGCGCCATCGACGCCGACCTCTACCGCCCGGCCCGCGTCGACACGGCACACCCCGCCCCTGCCGTGCTGACCACCAACGGCTTCGGCGGCAGCAAGTCGGACGGCACGACCGACGCCACGGCCAGGGCGTTCGCCGACCGCGGCTACGTCGCCCTCGCCTACTCGGGCCTCGGCTTCGGCGCGTCGGGATGCCTGATCTCCCTTGACGACCCCGGCATCGACGGCCGCGCGGCGTCCCGCCTCATCGACTTCCTGGCCGGAACGCGCGCCGCCGACGACGGAACGCGCATCGGCTTCGTCACCAAGGACGGGCCGGGCGACCCGCGCGTCGGCATGATCGGCGGCTCCTACGGCGGCGCCGTCCAGATGGCCACCGCCGCCGTCGACCACCGCGTCGACGCCCTCGTCCCGCTCATCACCTGGAACGACCTGACGTACGCGCTCGACCCCAACAACGCGGGCGACCGCACGGTGCCCGGCGCCTTCAAGTGGCAGTGGACCAACGGGTTCTACCTCATCGGCGAGAGCCAGCCCATCACGCTGCCCAACCTCGACCCGTCCCGCTGGGGCTCGCTGGGCTGCGTGCACTTCGTGCCGGACGCCTGCAAGACGATCGGGCTGCTCAACTCGGGCAGCTACCCGGCCGCCGCCACCGCCGCGATGCGGCGCTACGCCCGCAGCGTCTCCCCGGCCGGCTACCTCGACCGCGTCGAGGCTCCCACCCTGCTCATCCAGGGGCAGACCGATAGCCTGTTCAACCTCAACGAGGCCACGGCGACCTACCACACGCTCAAGGAGCAGGGCACCCCCACCAAGATGATCTGGCAGTCCTGGGGACACAGCGGTGGCCAGGCGCCCGGCGAACTCAACCTCACGCAGAGCAACTTGGAGACCAGCTACACCGGACAGCGCATCCTCGCCTGGTTCGACCGCTACCTCCGCAAGCAGAAGCACACCGACACCGGCCCGGCCTTCGCCTACTACCGCGACTGGCGGAGCGGCTACGGCGAGGCCGCGGCGGTGCCCCCGCTCTCGCAGAAGGTCTACCTCTCCGGCGACGGCAAGCTCGTCGACAACCGCGCCAAGGTGGTGCGCGGCAGCCGTGAATACACCAACTGGCTGGTCCCCACCAGCCATTCGGAGAGTTCGCTGGCCGGCACGATCGGCCTGCCCGACCCCCAGCCGTACGACACCCGGGGCACCTACCTCGGCTGGGACACCGACCCGTTCAAGGCCCCCGTCGACGTGGTGGGCTCGGCGAAGGCCACCCTCAAGGTCGTCTCGCCGCAGACCGAGAAGGTGCAGAACTCCGGCAACGCCGCCGACAAGCTGGTCCTCTTCGCCAAGCTGTACGATGTGGCGCCCGACGGCACCAAGACGCTGGTCCGCCGGCTGGTCGCGCCGGTGCGGGTGCCGGACGTCACCCGGCCGTTCACCGTCGCCCTGCCCGGTATCGCGCACCGCTACGAGGCCGGGCATCGCATCGAGTTCGCGATCGCCGCCAGCGACGATGCCTACCTCGGCAACAAGGGCGTCAAGCCGGTGACGGTCGTGAGCGCCCCCGGCGACACGGGAACGCTCCAACTGCCCGTCGTCAGTGGGAGGTTGAACTGACGGCCGCGTAACCGGGGCGCACGATCTCGTCAATGATGCGACGGCGTTCCGGCAGTGGCAGGAACGCCGCCTCGACCGCGGCGACGGTGAACTCCTCGAAGACCTCCGGGCCGTAGCCGAAGGCGTCCGCCATGTGCTGGAACTCCTCGCTCATCGTCGTGCCGGACACCAGGCGGTTGTCGGTGTTGAGGGTGACCGTGAAGCCGAGCCTGCGCAGCTCGTCGATCGGGTGCTTCTCGTACGAAACGGCCGCGCCGGTCTGGAGGTTGGAGGTGGGGCAGACCTCCAGCGCGATCTTGTTGTCCCGGACGTACGCGGCCAGGTGGCCGAGCGTGCCGTTCGCGTCGATGTCGTCGGTGATCCGCACGCCGTGCCCGATGCGCTCGGCGCCGCACACCTGGACCGCCTCGTGCACCGACTCGGCGCCCACGGCCTCACCCGCGTGGATGGTGAAGTGGCAGTTGGCCCGCTTCAGGTGCTGGAAGGCGGGCAGGTGCTCGGCCGGCGGGTTGCCGATCTCGCCGCCCGCGATGTCGAAGCCCGCCACACCCCGGTCGCGGTGGGCGACGGTGAGCTCGGCTATCTCCAGGGAGCGCCGGGTGTGCCGCATGCCGGTGAGCAGCGCGCGGACGGTGATCCGTCCGTCGGTGCGGCGCTCGCCCTCGCGGAAGCCCTCGTTGACGGCGTCCACGACCTCGTCCAGGGTCAGGCCGCGCTCCAGGTGCTGCTCGGGGGCGTAGCGCACCTCCGCGTAGACCACCCCGTCGGCCGCCAGGTCCTCGGCGCACTCGGCCGCGATGCGGTGCAGCGCCTCGCGGGTCTGCATCACCGCGCAGGTGTGGGCGAAGGTCTCCAGGTAGCGCTCCAGGGAGCCGGAGTCCGCGGCGTCGCGGAACCAGAGCGCCAGCTCGGCCGGATCCTCGGTGGGCAGGCCCGCGTATCCGCAGGCGCGGGCCAGCTCGACGATGGTGGCCGGGCGCAGCCCGCCGTCGAGGTGGTCGTGGAGGACGGCCTTCGGGGCGCGGCGGATCCAGTCCGCGGGAGAGACCGAAGAGGCGGCGGCAGAGTTGTCTGACAAGTGCATGAGGCGGGAGTGTACAGCGTGTCGTGGCGCAGTCCTGCGGGGTGCTCCGCGCTCCACGGGATGTGGAGGGCGTCCACTGCGGGCAGGTCGCGCGTTGTCCGCGCCCCTTTTCGGGGCGCGTACGCCGGCGGCGGCCTTCACCACGACCGCTCAGCAGGACTGGAGGACCGCCAGCGCGGGGGCGCCCGTCGGCAGCATGTGCTTGGCGGCCATGACCGGGGTGCCGTCGATGCGTACGACCTGGGTGATCAGCACGGCCGGGGTGTCCGCCGGGCGGTCCAGCTGTTCGCCCCTGCGCCGGCCGAGCAGCGTCGCGCTGATCGCGCTGTGCGCGGTGAGTGGGACGCCCCGGGAGGCCTCCGCGAGGACGGTGAGCATCGAGGTCGCGGGCTCGGCGGACAGAGCCTCGCCGAAGCTCGGGTGCAGCCGCTCAAGGACGCCCTCCGGCGCCGCCCACTCGTGGCTCAGGGCGACCGCCAGAGCCTCTCCCACCAGGACGGACTCCCAGAACCGCAGCTCGCATCCGGCGGGCGCGAGCAGATGCTGGGTGGTGAAGTCGGTGGGCTCCTCCCGGCTGCGCAGCAGCGCCCGCACCCGGACCGGGCCGAGCAGGCCGTCGAGCGGCTGGAGCTGTTCGAAGCCGCGCTGGGGCGGCCGGTCGTTGACGGTCCGTCCCACCCCGCGCCGTACCGAAAGGAGCCCGTCCTCCTGGAGCAGGAGCAGCGCCTCGCGCAGCGCGGGGCGGCTCACGCCGAGCTCGCCGGCGAGCTTCGGCTCGGAGGGCAGGGTGGAGCCCGGGGGATAGGTGCCGTCGTGGATCGCGTCCGCGATCCGCTCGTACAGCGCGACGACCGGCCTGCGCTGCTGTCCGCTCACTGTCATGAAGCCACCCTCCAGGTACCGAAGGGCCAGCATGGCCCGTACCCACTTGTCTGACAAGCGGGCCCCCGGCGCGACGGCCCCGGACCGCTGCGGGGGCGGACCCGAGCACCGGGGCGGAACGACGACGGCGCCACCCCACCCGGTCATCCCGGAGCGGGGCGTCGGGCGACGGGGCGCACCGCCCCGAGGACCCAACTGCTCCCGGGGGACGGCCAGTAGGCTGACCCGATGCGCACTCAGGCAGGCTTTCTCGCCGTGGGCCCCCGCGTGGGCCTGCGGGCCTTCACCCGCCAGGACTCCGAGGAGTTCACCGCTCTCGCCGCGGCGAGCCGCCCGCTGCACGCCCCCTGGCTCCACCCGCCCGTCGACGCGGAGTCCTACGCCACGTACGCGGACCGGCTCATCACCGATCCGGACCGGTACGGCTTCCTGGTGTGTGAGCGGGACGGCGGCCGCATCGCCGGATTCATCAACATCAACAACGTGGTCCAGGGCGCCTTCCTGAGCGGAGCGATCGGATACGGGGCCTTCGCTCCCGCCGCCGGGCGCGGCCTGATGAGCGAGGGCCTCGGCCTCGTCCTGCGGCACGCCTTCGGCCCGCTCGGCCTGCACCGCCTCGAAGCGAACATCCAGCCCGCCAACCAGGCCTCGACCAAGCTGGTGCGCCGGGCCGGATTCCGCCTGGAGGGCTACTCGCCGGACTTCCTCTTCGTGGACGGGGCCTGGCGCGACCACGAGCGATGGGCCATCACCCGCGAGATGACCGAGCGCCGGACCGCCGCGGGCTAGCGGCGGCCACCCTTGTGGTTGACCTTCATCGTGTCCAGGTCCGTCACGGTGCAGCGCAGATCACGGAAGCCGTGACCGAGCGCCGTCAGCGCGGACTCCGCCCGGTCCTCGGCGATCGCCGCGGCCATCTCCTCGCCGTCGGCGGCCTCCGAGACGACGGTGAACCGCCACGAGAAGTGCTTCAGCGCCCGGTCGTAGGTGAGCGAGCCCTCCTCGGTGAAGGTCATTGAGGTCAGACCGTGGTCGTCGACCTCGGCGAGCAGCCGCGCACGCGACGCCGCACCCAGGCCGTCCCACACGCCGCGCACGATGACCCGGTAGGTGTGCCGCTCACTCATGTCCCGTTGCGTCCTTCCGTCCCGCACGTCCCTTGCACGGAGATCGTCGCGGACCCGGCGCAAGGGTGTCGAGCGATATTCCACCGGCCGCGCACGGCCCATGGAGCGCCGGTGTTCCACGGGCCTTTGCGCAATCCTGACCGGGAGGTCCTCTGGTCGTTGTCAGTGGCGCGGTGTTCCATGGTCATCGGGGGGCGGCCGAAAGGGCTGCCGGGTCCCGCGCGAGGGAGTGAGGTTGCCTTGGCCACCACTGTGCGACGTGCCGTACTGACCCTGCCCGGCGCGCCGTTGGGGGAGCCCAACCCCCTGCCCGCGCTGCGCCCGCGCGCCGAGACGCATGTCCTCGACGACAGGGCGCGCGAGGGGCTGCCCCGGGACATGGCCCGCCAGATCGGGTACGAGCCGCTGGAGACCCTGCTGCCGGTGCGCGTGCTGGACGGTTACGGGCGCGAGCGCGGCCCGGTCGAGCTCGACACGATCGTGATCGAGAACGACCGGCTGCGCGCCACCGTGCTGCCGGGTCTCGGCGGCCGCGTCCACTCCCTGTTCCACAAGCCGAGCGGCCGTGAACTGCTCTACACCAATCCGGTGTTCCAGCCCGCCGACTTCGCGCTCAACGGAGCCTGGTTCTCCGGCGGCATCGAGTGGAACATCGGCGCCACCGGTCACACCACCCTGTCCTGCGCCCCCCTGCACGCGGCTCTCGTCCCGGCCCCGGACGGCGGCGAGATGGTCCGCCTGTGGGAATGGGAGCGGCTGCGCGACCTCCCCTTCCAGGTGGACCTGTGGCTCCCCGACGACTCCGACTTCCTGTACGTGGGCATCCGCATCCGCAACCCGCACGAGAAGACGGCGCCCGTCTACTGGTGGTCCAACATCGCGGTCGAGGAGGGCGAGCGCACCCGGGTCGTCGCCCCGGCCGAGGAGGCCTGGCACTTCGGGTACGACCACACCCTGCGGCGCGTGCCCGTCCCCGGGTGGGACGGCGCGGACCGCACGTACCCGCTGCGCGGCGAGCACCCGGCCGACTACTTCTACGAAGTCCCCGACGGCGCCCGCCGCTGGATCGCCTCGCTCGACGAAAGCGGCCAGGGGCTCGTCCAGACCTCCACCGACACCCTGCGCGGCCGCAAGCTCTTCCTGTGGGGGGCGGGGCGCGGCGGCCGGCGCTGGCAGCGGTGGCTGACCGAACCGGGCACCGCCGGGTACGCGGAGATGCAGGCGGGCCTCGCCCGTACGCAACTGGAGCACGTCCCGCTCGACCCGGGCGGCGAGTTCGCCTGGCTGGAGGCGTACGGACCGCTGGAGGCGGACGGGCGAGCGGTGCACGGCGACGACTGGAGGGCCGCCCGCGCCGAGGTGGCGGACCGCCTTGAGCAGGCCCTGCCACGCGAGACGGTGGAGCGGGCGTACGCCGCATGGCGTCCGTACGCCGATGCCGAACCCGGCGAGAGCCTCGCCGGCGGGTCGGGCTGGGGCGCCCTCGAAGTCCTGCGTACGGGAATGAAACTGCCCGGCACTCCGTTTCCTGAGCTGACACTCACTCAGGAACAGCAGCCCTGGCTTGAGTTGCTGCGCACCGGGGTCCTTCCGGAGCCGCGCAGGGTGACGCCGCCCGGCCCCACCCTGGTCGCCCCGCACTGGCGCGACATGTTGGAGACGGCCCCCGCGGACCCGCTCACCGAATACCACCTGGGCATCGCACAATGGCACGCGGGGGACCGCGCACAGGCCGTACGCAGCTGGGAGCGGGGCCTTCAACTCGCCCCGTCCCGCTGGCCGTTGCTCCGCTGCCTCGCGGTCGCCGACCAGCTGGCCGGCAACGCCGGCCGAGCCGCCGACCACTACGCGGAGGCCTTCGACGACTTCTGCGAGGAGCGCAGGGACGGCGCCCAGTGGACGGCCGCATCCGCCGCGCTGGGCCGCGAGGCCATCGGGGCACTGCTCTCCGAGCACCGCGCCGCGGCTGCCCGCGCGGTATGGGACCGGCTGCGCCCCGCGGTCCGCGACCGCGGCCGGTTCCGGCTCATCGAGGCGCAGCTCCTGCTCGCCGAGGACGAACCCGCGGCCGCCCGCGCCCTGTTCGACGGGGGCTTCGAAGTCGCCGACCTGCGCGAAGGGGAAGAGACCCTGAACGAGGTGTGGGCCCATCTCACGGACGAGCCACTACCTGATCGCTACGACTACCGGATGCGGCCCGACCGGGACTGAGCCGGGCCGCATCCGGCGCCGGCCACCGGACCCGTTGCGGCAGTTGTACCTGTTCCGCTCCCGGGACCCGTTCCGACAGCTGGACCTCTTGCGATCACTGGACCTGTTTGCGGTCCACGTACTCGAAGACCGAGCCGTCCGGGTGGACGGCGATCAGGTTGCGGCCCACCGGGGTCGGGACCGGGCCCGCGATGACGTGGGCCCCGGCCCCGGTGAGGGTGGTGTGGGCGTCGTCCACGTCCTCGACCGCCACCGTGGCCGCCACCTTCCGCAGCACTTCGATCTCCGCCTCGGGCCCGCTCATCAGCAGGAAGGCGCCGACGGCGGCGACGGAGACGCCGCCCCGCTCGAAGCGGAGCGCGCGCGTGCCGGTGATGCGCTCGTAGAAGACGATCGCGCTGTCCAGGTCGTCGACGCAGATGCGCAGCGTGGTTCCCAGGATGTCCATGCCCCGAAGCCTAGTTGGCGGAGATCGGCCGCGGCAGCCGAACCGGACGCGGGCTCCGGCGGGCGCGGCGCCTCACCCGGCGTTCGTCAGACGCGGCAGAGGATCTCGCCGTGCGGCACCATGAACCAGGCGTCGTCCCGCGCGCCCCAGGCGCGCCACGCATCGGAGATCGCGGCCAGGTCGGCCGCCGAGGCGTGACCGCCGTCCACCGCCAGGCCCGCGTACGCGGAGGCGACCGTGCGGTCCGCCCACAGCCCGCTCCACCAGGCCCGCTCCTCCTCGGTGGCGAAGCACCAGGCGCTCGCGGTGGCGGTGATGTCGGTGTAACCGGCCGCCAGCGCCCAGGACTTCAGGCGCCGCCCGGCGTCCGGTTCGCCGCCGTTGGCGCGGGCCACCCGGTGGTACAGCTCCAGCCAGCCGTCCAGCGCGGGCACCTCGGGGAACCAGGTGAACGCGCCGTAGTCGCTGTCGCGGACCGCGACGATCCCGCCCGGCCGGGTGACCCGGCGCATCTCGCGCAGCGCCTGAACGGGGTCGCCGACGTGCTGGAGCACCTGATGCGCGTGCACGACGCAGAAGCTGTCGTCCGGGAAGTCCAGCGCGTGGACGTCGGCGACGGCGAACGACATGTTCTCCAGGCCGCGTTCGGTGGCGTGTGCGCGGGCCCGCTCGACGATGCCCGGCGCGTGGTCGACCGCCGTCACATGGCCGCTCGGCACCAGCGCCGCCAGATCCGCCGAGATGGTGCCGGGGCCGCAGCCGATGTCCAGGACCCGCATGTGCGGCCGCAGTTCACCGATGAGGTACGCGGCCGAGTTCGCGGCGGTGCGCCAGGTGTGCGAGCGCAGTACGGACTCGTGGTGGCCGTGGGTGTAGACGGCGCTCTCGCCCGCCGCTGCCCGAGGCGTCTGTCGCGACATGACCGGACTCCCTTTCGGTGAACTGCCCTGGTGATGAGGACACTTTAGAACGACCGGCCGGATAATGAGATGCACGTCTTGCAATATGGACAAGCTTGAGGCCCGCGACAGGACTGCCGCCGGGGAGTTCGGGTACTCGGGCCCGCATGGAAACGAACCTGCCGAACCTGCCGGAGCAGCTCTCCCAGGTCGTCCGGGACGCGATCAGGGACGAGCTGCGCGAACAGACCAAGAAGCAGCGCCGAGCCGCGCGGATGTACGCGGGAGCCGGCGCGGCGGGGCTCTACGCAGGAGCCGCGCTCGCCGCGTTCCTGCTGCTCGCCCTCGCGATAGTGCTGCCCTACTGGGCCGCCGCACTGATCGTGGCGGTCCTGTTGCTCGGGGCCGCCGTGCTGCTGAAACAGGGCGCCCGGCACGGCTCCGGCGCCCCGGCCGCCCCGCCGCTGGAACCCGGCGTGCCGCCCGGCGCCCCGGTCATCCCGCCGATGCCCCCGTCCAACCCGCTGGACGGCTCCCCGCGCACGGATCGCTAGGGGAACAAGCCGGCCGAGGAGATCGTTGCCCTCCCACCAAGCAGTGATCAACTCGGGAGGAAATCATGAGCGTTCTCGCCATCCAGTACGTGGGCGGCCCCACCGCCGTCATCGAGATCGGCGGCCTGCGGCTGGTCACCGACCCCACCTTCGACGCCCCCGGCGAATATCCGATCGGGCAGCGCACGCTGGTCAAGAACGCCGGTCCCGGCATCGCGGCCGACGACATCGAAGCCCCCGACCTGGTGCTGCTCTCGCACGACCAGCACCCCGACAACCTCGACCGGTCCGGCCGCGACTACCTCGACCGGGCCCGAGTCGTGCTGTCCACGGCAGCCGCGCACAGCAGACTCGGGGATCTCGTCACGGTGCTGCCGAACTGGGAGACGTACCGCAGCGGACAGCTGAGGATCACCGGCGTGCCCGCGCTGCACGGCCCCGACGGCTGCGAACCCGTCGTCGGCGAGGTCACGGGATTCGTCCTGCACGGGGACGGCCTGCCCACGGTGTACGTCAGCGGCGACAACGCCTCCCTCGGTCATGTGCGCGCCATCGCGGACCGCTTCGGACCGGTGGACGTGGCCGTTCTCTTCGCGGGCGCCGCCCGCACTCCGGTGCTCGACGCCGAGCTCACGCTGACCAGCGCGGAAGCCGCGGAGGCCGCTGCGATCCTGGGCGCGCGGCACGTCGTGCCGCTGCACTTCGAGCACTGGGCGCACTTCAGCCAGGGCCCGGACACCCTCGTCGAGGCATTCGCCGCGGCCGGGCTCGGCGAGAAGCTGCACCTGCTCAAGCCCGGCGGATCCTTCACGCTGTAACCGCTCGTCCGCCCCGCCCTGGTTTGATCCGTCCCGCTGTGGCAACCCGTAAGGCCTACCACGCGAGGAGACATGGCGAACACATCCGAGAACCCATCGAAGACGCCACCCAGGGCGGCGGCGAAGGCCGACGACGACCGCCTCCCGGGCGCCGTGGACGTGCTGCGCGCCGCCCGCGCCCAGCTGTCCGAACTCACCGGCATGACCGCCGAATCCGTGTCGTCCTTCGAACGGACCGACCAGGGCTGGCTGTTGCGGGTGGAGGTCCTCGAACTCGCCCGGGTCCCCGACACGATGAGCCTGCTCGCCTCGTACGAGGTCGAACTCGACCCGCGGGGCGAACTCACCGGCTACCGGCGGCTGCACAGGTACGAGCGGGGCCGGGCCGACCGCAAACCGTGACGACCGCCCGGCGACGCCTTCCGCGAGACCTGCGGGAAACAGGCAGGCCCGTGAGGCGCGCCGGGTGCCCCAGTCCGAGCCGCGCACCCGGCGCGCCTCCCCGCGCCGGAAGGAGGAGCAGCGATGACCACGTACGTCTACGCAATCGCCCGCCGCACCCACGACCGGCTGCCGGGACGCATGGCCGGTATCGGTGACCCGCCGTGCCCCGTCCGCACGGTCGAACAGGGCGACCTGGTGGCCCTGGTGAGCGACGCGCCCCAGGAACTCAGGCCCAAGCGCCGCGACCTGCTAGCCCACCAGAGCGTGCTCGCCGAGGCGGGCGCGGGGGGCGCCGTGCTGCCCATGCGGTTCGGCGGCGTCTCGCCCGACGACGACGCCGTACGCGCCGTCCTGGCCGAACACGAGCAGCGCTACCTGGCGCGGCTCGAAGCGCTCGACGGCAAGGTCGAGTACAACGTGAAGGCCACCCACGACGAACAGGCCGTCCTGCACCAAGTCCTGTCCGAGTACCCCGAGTTGCGCGCCATGAGCGAGGCGAACCGGAAGGCCGGCGGGGGCACCTACGAGCAGAAGCTGAGGCTCGGCGAGCGCATCGCCGCCGCCGTGCGGCGGCGCGAGGCGGCGGACGCGGCCCTGGTGCAACGCGCACTGGACGGCGCGGCCGAGACCCGGTGCCCCGGGCCGCAGTCCACCGGCTGGCTGGCCAACCTGTCCTTCCTCGTGCCGCGCGAGGACACGGCCGATTTCATCGCCGCCGTGGACGCCCTGCGCGCCCGCGCGCCGCACCTGGTCGTCCAGGTGCACGGCCCGCTGCCTCCCTACAGCTTCACGGAGTGATCAGCATGGGTCTTCTGAAAGAACTCCTGCTGCTTCCCGCGGCGCCCGTGCGCGGCACCTTCTGGGTGCTCGCCCAGGTGACCGCGGAGGCCGAGCGCCAGTACTACGACCCCGCGACCGTACGCCGTGAACTCGCCGCCCTGGACCAGCAACTGACGGACAGTCAGATAGACGAAGCGGAGTTCGACCGCCGCGAGGACCTGCTCCTGGACCGGCTGGAACACCAGACCCGTACCGCATCCGACCCCCGGAGCCGTTGATGAGCACCCCGGCACGATTCCCCGACGCCTACCCCTCCGAGGGGTCCGGCGCCAACCTCGCCGACATTCTCGAACGCGTCCTGGACAAGGGAATCGTCATAGCCGGGGACATTCGCATCAACCTCCTCGACATCGAACTCCTCACCATCAAATTGCGGCTCATCGTCGCCTCCATCGACAAGGCGAAGGAAATGGGCATCGACTGGTGGGAGGACGACCCGGCGCTCTCCAGTGGCGCCCGGCGCCGCGAAATCGCCAGGGAAAACGCGGAGTTGAAAGAAAGGATCGCCGAACTGGAATCGGCGCGGGGCGCCGGAGCCACGGCGAGCGGGACGGAAGAAAAGAAGGCGCATTTCGATGACTGACGAGCATGACCCGCGGGACGAGCTGCTGTACGTGTACGCCGTGACGCGACCCCTGGACCGAGGACTCCCCGAAGGGGTGCGGGGCTTCGACGGGGAGCCGCCCGAACTGATCGAGCACCGCGGCCTGTGTGCCGCGGTGAGCCGTGTCCCGGCCGAGGACTTCAACGCCATCCCGCTCCGTGCCCACCTGGAGGACATGGACTGGCTCGCCGCGAGCGCGCGCACCCACGAGACGGTCGTCGCGGCGCTCGCCACGATCACCTGCCCCGTGCCGCTCCGGCTCGCCACCGTCTGCCGGGACAAGGACGGCGTGCGGCGGCTGCTCGACTCCGGGCACGCCCGCTTCACGGCGGCCATCGAGCGCCTCGACGGTCGCATCGAGTGGGGCGTCAAGGTGTACGCGCAGGCCGGGCCGCCCGACCCGGCTCCCCAGCCGCAGGCCGTCACCGGCCGGGACTACCTGCGCCGCAGGCTCGGCCAGCGGCAGTCCCGCGACGACGTCTGGCGGCGGGCCGGGCTGCTCTCGCGCGCCCTGCACGCGGAGCTCTGCGAGCGCGCCGAGGCCGGACGGCTGCACCGGCCGCAGAGCGCGCGGCTGTCCGGCGAACCCGGCGAGAACGTGCTCAACGCGGCCTACCTGGTGCCGCGTGGACGGAGTGAGGAGTTCGTCGCGGCGGTGCGGGACGGCATTCCGCGGGTCGAGGGCGTACGGGTGGAACTGACCGGGCCCTGGGCGCCGTACTCCTTTGCCGGGCCGGACGGCGGCCAGGAGGAGACGGCGTGAACGACAGCACCGGAGCCCTCGCGCAGCGCGAGATCGCCCTGGTCGACCTGCTCGACCGGCTGCTCGCCGGCGGCGTGGTCATCACCGGCGACCTCACGCTGCGGATCGCGGACGTGGACCTCGTACGCATCGACCTGAACGCGCTCGTGAGCTCGGTCAGCTCCCAAGTCCCTTCCCCCTTTGAAGAGTTCGAGGACGGCGGGGAGTTCGAGGCGTTCGCGGTCCGCGAGCGATCCGGGAAGCCCGAAGCCTTCGAGGAGCTGACATGACGACGAGTCGTCCGCGCGCCAACGGAACCGCCGCGCCGCGCCGCCGGGTGGAACTCGACCCCGACACGGTCGAACGCGATCTCGCCCGGCTCGTCCTGACGGTGGTGGAACTGCTGCGGCAGCTCATGGAACGCCAGGCGCTGCGCCGCGTCGAGACCGGCGAGCTCAGCGAGGACCAGGAAGAGCGGATCGGGCTCACGCTGATGCTCCTGGACAGCAGGATGAGCGAGCTGAGGTCGAAGTTCGGGCTGCGCCCGGAAGATCTCAACATCGACCTCGGCCCGCTCGGCCCCCTGCTGCCGCGAGGGAATTCAGAGAGCGACTAGTGTCTCGTGATTCCGTCGGCATTACTTGATCTTGTGTGGCTCGTTGCTCCTGGCATGGAGCTTTCCGTGGAACAGGCCGCCGAGTTGCGGGAGTTGGCGAACAGTCGGGACGTGCCCGCCGATGTGGCCACCCGGGCCCGGATCGTGCTGTGGTCCGGTGAGGGGCGCCGGCGCAAGGACATTGCCGAACTGCTCGGGGTGTCATTGCCGACCGTGGATCGCTGGAGGACCCGTTACGCCGAGCGCGGGCTCGCCGGCCTGGAGGGCGACTGTCCGGGCGGGGCGCGCGAGCAGGTGCCGACGCGGGTCCGGGCGCGGGTGATCGCATTGACGCGCATGACGCCGCCGGTCGGCACCGGTCTTTCGCATTGGTCGACGCGGGAGTTGGCGAAGTATCTGAAGCGGACCGAGAACGTCACCGTGTCCTGGCACTACATCGCAAAGGTCTGGCGCGAGGAGAACCTCAAACCGCATCGCAAGGGCACCTTCAAGATTTCGAAGGATCCCGCGTTCGCGGACAAGGTCGCTGATGTCGTCGGCCTCTACCTGGCTCCGCCCGGTGGCGCGGTGGTGCTCTCGGTGGATGAGAAGACGCAGATCCAGGCGCTGGACCGGACCCAGCCGGTGCTGCCGGTGACCTTCGCAGCCACCGAGAAGCGCACCCACGACTATGTCCGGCACGGCACCACGAACCTGTTCGCCGCACTCAACGTCGCCACGGGCGAAGTGACCGGCGAGTGCAGGCCGAGCCGGAACGCCGTGAACTTCCTGGCCTTCCTCAAGAAGGTGGTGAAACCGCATGCGGACAAGGAGATTCATGTCGTCCTGGACAACCTCTCCACGCACACCACGCCGGAGGTGAAGGCATGGCTGACCAACAATCAGCACGTCCACTTCCACTTCACCCCCGTCGGCTCTTCCTGGATCAACCAGATCGAGACCTGGTTCGGAATCCTGACCCGCCAGTCGATCCGCCGCGGCACATTCTCCAGCGTGAACGTCCTGATCAAGCAGATCCGCGACTACATCGACTCCTGGAACTCCGAGGCCAAACCCTTCACTTGGACCGCAACCACCGACGAGATCCTCACGAAGGTCCGACTCGTCCAGACCAGCATCAAGAAGCTCGTCGCAAACAACTCCAAGTGACACAAACGGGATCACGAGACACTAGCCGGTGGCTACCACCGGTACCAGCGCGACCGGCCGGACGCCGTGGTGGACCGCACCAGGAATCCGAGCAGCCACACAATGAGCACCAGAATCGCGATCCACCAGAGAACCTTGACCGCGAAGCCGAGGCCGAACAGAAGAAGAGCGAGAAGCAGAACCAGCAGAATCGGGACCATGATGTGTACCTCCTGGAATCCGAGTGCCCCCGAATGGGCGTGCTAAGCAATGAATTGACGCGGTCCGGGCCACGGGGCAATTCCGCCGGCCCGGAACACGGCTCAGGGCCGGACCGGCGGACGGTAGACGACAAGGGCTTCCGGAAGCTTGTCGAGGGTCAACTCCTCGGGCGCCAAAGCCACTTCACCGTCGTACGCCAGCGAGGTGCCCGGCGCGAGACCTGCGACCCTCAGTCGGCGCATCCGGCGCGAGGCATGGACGGGGGAGCGGCTCAGCGGGCCAGCCAGGGCCGCGGCCAGCAGCCGGAGGCCGGGCAGCCGTCCGCCGCGCACCGTGCGCACGTCCAGGAGGCCGTCCGCCAAGTCGAAGCGGCGGGCCGGGGCCGGGCCGAGGCGCTGGTAGACGCAGTTGCCCGCGAACAGGAGCCACAGATCGGGCCTGTCGCCCTTCGGGTCCCCCCGCAACGGCCGTTCCCCGCGCAGCACTTCGAGCGAGCCCACGATGCCCGCGGCCCAGCCGCCGATCCGCGGCGACCACCGCTCTCGTTCGCGCACCAGCTCCGGATAGACACCCAGGCTGAACGTGTTGAGGAAGTAGCCCGCGTCCGCGCCGTCCGGGCCGGGCGTGAACCGGCCGAGGTCCACCTTCACAGCGTCGCCCGACGCCAGCGCACGGCAGGTGTCCTGGACCTCCTCGATGCCGAGGTCCAGGGCGAAGTGGTTCAGGGTGCCGCCGGGAAACACGGCGAGCGGCACACCGAGGCGCGCGGCGACCACCGCGGCCTGGTTGACGGTGCCGTCGCCGCCGCACACCCCGAGCGCCTGTCCACGGCGGGCCGCCTTCTCCAGCGTGGGCCGCACATCGTCCGGATCGCACTCGATCACCTCGGCCAGCGGCAGGGCGTCGCGCACGAGCGCGGCCTTGGCCAGGGCGGTGCCGGACGACCGGTTGGCCACGACCACCAGGTCCCGGCCGTGTGGCAGTGCGGGTGCCTCGGCGTGCGGGCGGCCCGGCGGCGGGAGTTGGGTCCGGGTCGGCACGAGGCCGCGTACGGCCAGAGCGGCGCCCACGCCCAGCGCCGCGCCCGCCACGACATCTCCCGGGTAGTGCACTCCCGTGTACACACGGGAGGCCGCCACCGAGAAGCCGACCGGGGCGAGCGCCGCGCCCCAGGCCCGGGACTCCAGGGCGACCCCGGCCACGAAGGCCGCGGCCGACGCGGCATGGCCCGAGGGGAAGGAAGTGGTTATCGGCCGGCGCTCCAACTGGCGCACCAGCGGCACCGCGTCGAGAAGCGGGCGGGTCCGGCGCACCGTCCGTTTGGCCACCGTGTTCACCGTCAGGGACGCCAGCGCCAGTGAGGCGACGCCGCGCACGGCGGCCCGGCGGGCGCGCGGTGAGCGGGTCGCGGCCATCGCGGTCGCCGCCCCGAACCAGAGCGTGCCGTGATTCGCGGCCCGGCTCAGCCGCGGCAGCACCGCCTCGGCGGCCGGCCAGTGTCTGGCGGCCGCGAAGTCGAAGAGCGCCCGGTCGCGGGCGCCGAGCCGGTTGTACCAAGCAGAGTGGGTCATGCGCGGCGGGTACCCGCCGCCACCCCGCCCAACCGGGCACTTGGCGCGCGTAGTCCGCCCACGGCGGCGCCCGGCGCGGAGACCGCCGACGCCTTCGACGGTGATGCGCGCGGCGGGGATCCGCAGTCAGCACTCCCCCCACGAAACGAGCCACGGCCGTACGCCCCGTACTTGAGGGCCCGTACGGACAGAGAACCGGGCGAGCCGCCCCCGCCAGGGCCGTTCCCCGAGCCACCGGGTACCGGAACCCGAGGCGGGGAAACACACTTTCCAGCCAGATTCCTCGATCGGCACGTTTGCCCCCGGGGGCCCCGGGCAGGCGCATCTCGTGCTTCGGACCGGAGGCACGTCCGTGGGAGCGGCTGTCCGCTCCGGGCGTGCTCCGCTGCCCGGTCGGTGCTTCCGCGGTGACAACCATCCGCCGCACCGTTTCAGGGAGCTGGACCGCATATGCGTACCAACACCACGGCGAAGCACAAGCATCCGCACGACGACGCACCCAAGACCGCAGCCGCCTTCGCACGGCTGGCGACCCTCCCCGAGGGGCCCGAACGAGATGCTCTGCGCCAGGAACTCGTCAATGCCTGGCTGCCCATGTCCGAGCGGCTCGCCGGTCGGTTCCGCAACCGGGGCGAGGCTTTGGAGGATCTTCGCCAGGTCGCCGCGCTCGGCTTGGTCAAGGCTGTCGACCGCTACGACCCGGAGCGCGGTGCCGCGTTCGAGAGCTTTGCCGTGCCCACCATCACGGGCGAGATCAAGCGGCACTTCCGCGACCACATGTGGACGCTCCATGTGCCGCGTCGCGTACAGGACTTGAGGGGTCGTGTCCGGGCCGCGCGGCAGGAACTCGCGGCCACCGCGGGCAGCGGTCAGCCGACCGTTGCGGAACTCGCCGAGCACACCGGAATGACCGAGGACGAAGTGCGGGCAGGTCTTGAGGCCATCGACAGTTTCAGTGCGCTGTCCCTGGACGCCGAACTGCCGGGCGGCGACGACGGATACACCCTGAGCGACTCCCTGGGCGCAACCGACGCGGCCCTCGACATCGTGGTCGACCGCGAGTCCGTCAAGCCCGGCCTGCGCTGCCTTCCCGAGCGTGAGCGGAAGATCCTCTACATGCGGTTCTTCCGGGACATGACCCAGAGCCGGATCGCCGAGGACCTTGGCATCTCGCAGATGCACGTGTCCCGGCTGATCACGCGCTGCTGCACCCGTCTGCGGGACCAGGCGCTCCTTGACCGGGACGCGGACGCCCCGGCCCGTCCGGCGGCCGCGGCCGGGGCGGACGCGAACCCGGCGCGGGCCGAGGGTCCCCGGGCGGCGTCTCGGACGACCGCTGCGCGGGCGAGGCGGACGCGCATGCCTCAGCGTCAGGGTCAACCGCTGCGGTCCGTGCGGGACCTTCCGCTCCCGCCGGCCTCGGACGCCGCATAGCCAGCGCGATATGACGGGCCATCACATCCATGGTCTGGCCCTCCGCCATCGAGAACGGCCGGGCCGGGCCCGTGCGGAACAGGGTCAGCACCCCGGCCACCCGCCCCGGCGCACCCAACGGCACGCACATCAGCGAGGACACCTCCGCGCGGACCAGCATCGCGGTGCCCGACGCGTCGTGGCCGAAGCCGTCGATGTCCTCGGGCTGCACCTGGAGCGCCCCGTTCCCGGCGCGCGCCGCCTCCACCACCAGGGGGCAGCGCGCCGGGTCCTGGCCGGCCACCTCGTGCAGCAGCCCGGCCGTCGCCGGATCCGGGGGGCCGAGCGCGACCGCGCGCCGGAGGCCGCCGTCCACCAGATCGGCCACGACCCAGCCGGCGAACCGGCCGCACAGCACCCCGGCCGCCCCGACGAGCACTGACTCCGCGTCCACGGCGGGCAGTTGGAGCAAGGCGGTCGTCATGAGGTCGACCAGATCCATCAGCTCGGCGTGCCGGGTCGACTCGACGAGGTCCGGGACCTCGGGCGGCGAGGGAGCGGCCGCCGAGCCCCGGGCGCGGCCCGCCTGGAACACCACGAGGACCGCGGGATGCGGCTCGTCCGGCGGCCGCAGCGCGGTCAGCGTGGCCAGCAGTGGTTCCGCGGGCCGTTGCTGGAGATGGACGGTGAGCCCCCGGTCGCCCTCGCCCCGGGCGACCGCGGCAGCCTGCGAACGGAACGCCGCGCGGTCGCCCGGAGTGAGCAGCGCCGCGAGCGGCCGACCTGTGGCGTACCCGGCACGCGCGCCGGTGAGCCCGGTCGCCGCGGAGTTCAGCCGCCGTACGACGGTCTCCCGGTCGATCAGCACGACCGGCAGGGGCATCCGCTGGAACAGGGCCTTCAGGAGCTGCCGTTCCTGGCGCTCGACGGGCGGGGCGGCCCCCGACCCGGCCAGGATCTGCTCGTAGCGGGGCCACAACTGGTCCACCACGTGCTGGAGTTCGAACAAGGCCGCGTCCAGCACTGTCAACTGCTCACCGGCCGGGCGGCTTCGCGCAGTGCGCAGCTCGCCCACGCGTCTGACGAAGTCCGCCAGTTCCTCGCCGAAGTCGTCCGCCGTCTGCGTCATGGCAGCAAGCTAACCCCTTTGGGCCGGTGCGCGGGAGCGTGCCGTTTCGGGCGTCATCGTCCGGGAACCCGCAGCATGAGGAGGTTTTCCGATGCTGCCCGAGCCGGAACACCAGGAATCCGGGACGACGTCCACCGCGCGACGGCTCTCGTTGCTCGCCGAACAGTCCATGCGCTGCGCACCGGCCTGCTGCGGAGCGGTCGCCACCATCAGTGGCAACGGGCCCGAACGGCGCGTGAGCGCCACCCACCCCGACCTCGCGCCGCTCGCCTCCGTCCAGCTCGCCCGCAACGACGGACCGATCCCGAGCGCGCTCGACGCCGGTGAACCCGTGGACACCGACGACCTGTTGACGGAGGACCGCTGGCCCGGATACCGCGCACTCGCCCTCGCGGCGGGCGTACGATCCTGCGTCACCCTCCCCTTCCGCCGCTCCGGGATCGAGGTCACGGTCAGCCTCTACGGGTACCGCCCCCACTCCCTTCAGCCCAGTGTGTGCGGGCCGGTGAGCGCCCTGGCCGGCGAGACCACCACCGCACTGGCCCGCGACCGCCGCTACCGCGCGGCGCTGGCCGAGGTCGAGCACCTGGAGACGGCACTGCGCTCGCGCCCGGTCATCGACCAGGCCAGCGGCATCGTGATGCACGTCCTGGCCTGCGAGTCCGCCGCCGCCTTCGCCGTCCTGCGCACCATCTCCCAGCGCACCAACCGCAAACTCGCCGACGTGGCGGAAGCCGTCGTCCGTGCCAAGGGCCGCGGCCTGGAATCCGAACTGTCCGCGCTGGCCGCATCCGCCGACTGACCCCGCCCGCGGCGCCCGCGCACCGGTCGGAGGGTCCCGCCGCGCACGGTCGCACAAGCGGCGGACCGGTCCAAACCTCCGTATAAAGGCTCTGGAAGGCATGGCTGATACCGACAGGGCCCAAGGAGGGAGCAGGATGCAGGGGACGGTCGCCGAAGGCCACGGCCCGGTCCGCTACGGGCCGCCCGCGCCCGGCCCCGGACTGCCCGTGCTCACGGAACTCACCGAGCGGCTCACGGCCGGCGCGGACCGCATCGAACCCGAGCCGCCCGGCGGCGGACCCGGACTGCGCGAGGCCGCCGCCGGCTACTGGCTGCGGCGCGGACTGCCCACCGCACCGCACCACGTCGTCGCCGCCCCCGGTGCCCAGCCCCTCCTGACCGCTCTGCTCGGCGCGTACGGCGGCGACGTGCTGATGCCGCGCCCGTGCCCGGCCTGGTGGACCCCGCAGGCCCGGCTGCTCGGCCGGCCCGCCTACCACGTGCCGACCCCGGCCGAATGCGGTGGCGTACCCGACCCGTACGCCCTGCTCGAAACCATTCGCCGGGTCCGCGCCGAAGGCGGCAGGCCCCGGCTCCTGCTGCTCTCCGTCGCCGACGACCCGACCGCGACCGTCGCGCCGCCCGAGATCCTGCGGGAGGCCTGCGAGGCCGCCGTCGGTGAAGGGCTGCACATCATCAGCGACGAGACGTGGCGGGACACCGTCCACCGCCCGCACGAGACGATGGTGCTCAGCCCCGCCGAGATGTGCCCCGACGACGTGACCGTCCTTGCCGATCTCGGCGGCGCGTTCACCCCGCCCGGCTGGCCCGCCGCCATCGCCCGCTTTCCCGGCGCTGCGCCCCCAAGCCCCCGCCTCGCCCGCACCCTGGACATCCTCACCGCCCTTGGCGCCGTCGTCGCGGCGCCGGTCGCCGCGGCCGCAGCGCTCGCCCTGACCGAACCCCCACCCGTCGCCGAACGGACCAGGCGGGCGGCCCAGCTGCACGCCCGCGTCGCGGCCGCCGCCCACCACGCGGTCCTCGACGCCGGAGCTCTGGCCCGGCCCCCGCAGACCGGGTGCCATCTCTATGCCGACCTCGGCCCGTTCCGCACCCGGCTCGCCGAGCGCGGGGTCACCGACTCCATGGACCTGGAGGACTACCTCACGGCTCGCCTGGCCACCCCCACCCCCGGCGGCCACCGCTTCGGCGACGAACTCGGCGCGCTGCGCGTCCGCCTCGCCACCGGCCCGCTGCTCGGCGCAACTCGAACCCGGCGTCTCGCGTCCCTCGACGCGACGGACCCGCTGCAACTGCCGCACGTACGCGAGGCGTTGAGCAGACTCGCGGCGGCCCTGGCGGAACTGCGCGACCCGTGACCGCCCGCGCCGGCTGTGACCGACGCGCAAGCCGCGCTGCCCGCACCGCCTGCGCCGCCCGTGACCGCCCGCACCGCCTGGGACCGACGCGCCGCCGCCCGCGCCCGGCGCGCGAGCCGCACCGCGAGGCGAAGGCACCGCCCTCACCGCCTCCGACCCGCGAGCCGCCTCCGACCCGCGAGCCGCCCCCGACCCGCGAGCCGCCGCCGAACCAAGGCGCCTCGATGAGCCGAACCAAGGCGCCCCGATGAAAAGAGCGGGCCATCCGGGGGAAGACCTGTCGGAGTGGCCTGCTGGTCGTCTCCGGCGGCACCCGGTCCGCCAGCCCGAGAGCTTGTTCCGCGATCGACGCGCGGCCCCAGACGCACGCTCTCGCCGTGCCCGAGCCGGTGCACCGCCGCCTTCGGCGCGCGCCGCGCGGCATGCCGTACGAAGTCCTCGCCGGGGCGTGGAACTCGTGCGGCCGCACCCCGTCCATGCCGATCGGCCAGTACGTGCCGTAGTGCACCGGCACCGCCGAGAGCGCTCCAAGGCGGGCCAGTGCCTCGGCCGCCCGTGCCGCGTCCAGGTGGTCGTGCCCCAGGTCGGGGCCCCAGCCGCCGACCGGAAGCAGCGCCACGTCCACCGGGCCGACGGCGCGCGCCATGCCCTCGAAAAGCCCGGTGTCCCCGGCGAAGTACGTGCGGGCCTCGCCCTCGATCACGTGACCGAGCGCGGGGGAGCGGTGCGGCCCCACCGGCGGCCTGCGTCCGTCGTGGCGCGCGGGTACGGCACGTACCCGCAGGCCCGCGACCTCGACCGTGTCACCGGCTCGGACCTCGGTGATCCGCAGGCCCAGCCGTCGCAGCCGCGGCACCGAACGCGCCGTCCCCGCCGGAACGACCAGCGGCGTGCCGGGCGCGAGCCGTGCGAGCGAGGGCACGTGCAGATGGTCGGCGTGCAGATGCGGGACGAGCACGGCGTCGGCCACCGCGGCCCGGGGCGGCGGCAGCGCACCCCGGCCCCGGCGCAGATGCGCGAGACGGCGGGCGAAGAGCGGATCGGTCAGCAGCCGTACGCCGCCGTCCTCGATCGTGCAGGTGGCATGACCCCGCCAGATGACCTCCACCGGCACGTGGCCCTCCTCCATCGCTTGACGTCGTCGCTGACGAGCCTGGATCGCGGGCCCCGAGCCCGTGGAGCGCGCACCGAAGACGGCCGCCGCCGCACCGCGCGCGCAAAGCCGGGGAGCGAGGGGTAGGCATTGCGGCACCAGAGGGGAGGTGCGCCGTGACGACGCACTCGGAGCAGTGCCCACGCTGCGGGGGAGTCCTGGCGGTGAGCCAGGACGGCTGGAAGATCTGCCACTCCTGCGGCTACTCCGCCCCTCCGTGAAGTCGGAGTAGGGTCGCCCCCACGACGGCTCACACAGGGGGACGGCCATGGACGACGTACGGGTGGCGGCGATCGCCAGCCTGACCCCGCTGGAAGAACTCGACCTGGATCCCTTCCTGGTGGACACCCGCAGCCAGCACGAGATGTGCGCGCGCTGGGCCGCCGGCCGCGGCTACGTCGTTACCCGGCAGCTGCTCTTCTACGGGCTGCGTCCGGACCACGTCGGCCTCTGGGCGGATGTCGAGGCGGGTCTCGTCGACGTGTTCGTGGCGCCCAACGAGCGTGTCCTGGCACGGGCGTTGACGTCCGTGCCGGAGTTCTTGGCCGAGTGCGAGCGGCGCGGCGTGCGCCTGGAGACGGCGGGCCTGGACGAGCCCGCCTACGACGCCACGCAGAAGGCGTACATCCACCGGCGCCTGTCGATGCCCACCGCCGGATACGACGGCTGCTGACCGCCCGCGCCGCGTCGCACCGCCGGTGACCGTTTGCGCCCTTATGGCAGGGGGGCAGGGGAAACTTGCTCTCCCTGCTGGACCTGTCCGACCCCGCCCCGGACGGCGCGGAGCTGGTGGGCGCCGAGCAGGTGCACCGCGTACTGCGCCGCTGGCCGAACGAAGGGCAGGGGCGCAGTACCCGGTGGGCCGCACCTGCCTGGTCGGCGCGGAGAATTCACCGCCAACAGCCCAAGCGGAAGGACCTTTTCCGGTTGTGGGGGGCGCCCGGCAGGACAAAACCAGCTGATTTGGCGGGGTGCCCCCGGTACCCGACCATGGTCAGGTTTGTCCCGTACGAGAGGCGCGCAACCCCACCATGACCACGCAAGAAACCCAGAGCAAGCACGCACGGCAATTCGGCCTGCCGATCGCGACCGCTCTGGTCATGGGCAACATCATCGGCGGCGGAATCTTCCTGCTGCCCGCCTCCGTCGCACCGTTCGGGACGATCAGCCTGGTCGCCTTCGGTGTACTGACCATCGGCGCCATCGCGCTCGCGCTGGTCTTCGGGCGGCTCGCCGAGCGCCACCCGCAGACCGGCGGCCCCTACGTCTACGCCCGCGAGGCCTTCGGCGACTTCGCCGGGTTCCTCGCCGCCTGGTCGTACTGGATCACCACCTGGGTCTCGAACGCGGCCCTCGCCGTGGCCGCCGTCGGCTACCTCGACGTGCTCATACCCGTGCAGCACTCCAAGACCGCCACCATCACCGCGGCCCTGCTGCTCCAGTGGCTCCCGGCGCTCGCCAACCTCGCGGGCACCCGGTACGTGGGGGCGGTCCAACTCGTCTCCACGGTACTGAAGTTCGCCCCGCTGCTCCTGGTCGCCGTCGGCGGACTGTTCTTCTTCGACCCCGCCAACCTCGGGCCCTTCCAGGCCGGTGGCCAGTCCGGGTTCGGCGCGATATCCGCCTCGGCCGCGATCCTCCTCTTCAGCTACCTCGGCGTCGAATCGGCCGCCGTCAGCGCCGGCGAGGTCCGCGACCCGCGCCGCAACGTCGGCCGCGCCACGATCCTCGGCACCCTGGGCGCCGCCGTGATCTACCTCCTGGGCACGCTCTCCGTCTTCGGTACGGTCCCGCACGACAAGCTCACCGCCTCCACCGCCCCCTTCACCGACGCCGTGAACTCCATGTTCGGCGGCTCCTGGGGCGGCACCGCGGTCGCGCTGGCCGCCCTCGTCTCCATGGTCGGCGCGCTCAACGGCTGGACCCTGCTCAGCGCCCAGACCCCGTACGCCGCCGCCAAGGACGGCCTCTTCCCGAAGGTGTTCGCGCAGAAGAAGCGCGGCGTGCCGACGGTCGGCGTGCTGGTCACGGCGGTCCTCGCCTCGTTCCTCACGGTCTACAACTACATCGCCGGATCCAAGGGCGTCTTCGAGACCCTGGTCCTGGTGACGACGTTCACCGCCACCGTGCCCTACCTCCTGTCGACCGCCGCCCAGATCTACTTCCTGGCATCCGGCCAGTCCGAGCGCGTACACCGCTCCCGCCTGGTCCGCGACGCGGTCCTGGCGACGGGGGCCTTCGGCTTCTCGATGTGGCTCGTCGCGGGCTCGGGCTACGAGGCGGTCTACCAGGGCGTGCTGTTCCTCTTCGCGGGCGTCCTCGTGTACGCGTGGATGGCGGGCCGCAAGCAGCAGGCGTAAGGGCGCGGCGAGCGCCCGCCCGGCTAGGGGAGCGCCCTCACTCCTTCGCCGCGCGGGCCAGTTCCAGGGCGTACTCGGGCCACCAGTTGCCCGCCGCCGGGCCGCCGCGGCAGGTCCCGTCCGAATGGCCGGGACGCTTGATCCACAGATAGGCGTCGATCAGCGGGTCCCCGGTGCTCGCCGTCGGCGGGGTGCCGAGCGCCCGGCCGGGGGGATTGCACCAGGAATCGGCGCCGGAGTAGGGGCCGTTGCCGTTGCGGCTGGTGTCGACGACGAAGTGCTTGCCGCCGAGCTCCGCCGAGAGCCGGTGGCCGTACTCGGCGCTGGCCGCGTTCGTCTGGAACGCGGACACATTGAGCGAGAACCCGTCGGCCTGCCCCACGCCCACCTCCCGCAGCGCTTGCGACAACTGGTCCATGTCGTTGATCCACCCGGAGTGTCCCGCGTCGAGGTACACCTTCGTCGCGGGCCCGCGCTTCAACTGCCCGACGGCGTAGGCGAGGAGATCCAGGCGCTCCTCGGAGGGGGCCGCGTCGCAGCCGCCCAGAAGGTGTGCGATCGCGTCCGGCTCGACGATCACGACGGCGGGGCGCTGCCCGATGCCGCGCGCGAAGGCATCGACCCAGAGCCGGTATTCGTCCGCGTCATCGGCGCCGCCCTGCGAGAGGCCGTCGCAGTCGCGATGGGGAATGTTGTACGCGACGAGCACCGGCACCCGTCCGGCGAGGGCGGCCGCGCCGGTGAGGTCCCGCACCTCCTGCTCGACCCTCTCGGGGAGCGGCCACTCCGCCTGCGGCCGCAGCGAGATCCGCTCCATCAGCGCCGCGTCCGCCGAGCGGCCGGCCTGACGCCACTGCGCAACCTGGTCCGCGGCCGACGTCTTCGGGTTCACCCAGTAGGGGCCGGGATACGCGTCGCCGGGCAGGGACCGCGGCACGGCGCACCCGAGCGAGAGGACGAAGGCGAGCGCCGCGAGAGCGCGGCACATACGGGAACGTGACCTGCCGGACATGGGACTCCAGGGATGCCGACCCAGCGATGCGGCAGATCCTGTCACCACTGGCCCGCCACCTGACCGCATCCGGGGCCGAACGGGCGAACGGGCGTGTACGGAGACCCGGCGCCCCGCGCCCGCCGCCCGCCTCCTCGCGATGCAACCCGGATCACCGGCGCGGCACCTTCAGCTCGACTCTTCGGGATGCGACCCCGATCACCGGCGCGGCCCCCTCGCATTACCTCTCCAGTAATCGACCCGTCCGCCGCCGCCCGGCAGAGTTGAGGACATCGGGACCCGGGCGGCGCACTCCGGTCGGGTTCCGAGCCTTTGACCAGTGATGACCAGTAACGACGTACCCAACGGAGGCTGATTCCCATGTCCGAGAACCGCTACGAGACCGCCGTCGCCCGCTACTTCGAGGCCTGGAACGCGGGTAGCGCCGAGGAGGTCGCCAAGGCCGTCGCCGTCGCGTGGACCGAGGACGGTTCCTACACCGACCCGCTCGCCCAGGTCGCCGGGCACGAAGGGATCGCCGCCGTGATCGGTGCGGCGCACACCCAGTTCCCCGGCTTCGAGTTCCGCGCGCTCGGCCCCGTCGACGGCAACCACGACATCGCCCGCTTCGGCTGGGAGCTGGTGTCGCTCGCCGACGGATCGGCGCCGGTCGCCGGGTTCGACGTGATCACCCTCGCCGAGGACGGCCGGATCCGCTCCGTCGCCGGGTTCCTGGACCGCGTACCGCCTACGGCATGAGCGACTGAAGGTACTTCGCCGTCTCCGGGTCGGCCGGCAGGAACGTCTCGATGGCCAGCTCGGAGACGGTGACGTCCATCGGCGTGTTGAACGTGGCGATGGTCGATATGAAGGACAGCACCGTGCCCCCGTGTTCGATGCGCAGCGGCAGCGCGAAGGGGAACACGGGACGGCTTCCCGGATCGGGCTCCGTGCGGCCGGCCGGCACGGGGTGGGCCGCCACCTCCTCGTACAGTTCGCGCAGCGCGTCGCTGCGCATCAGCGCGATCTGCCGCTCCATCTGGTCGAGGAGGTGGCCGCGCCACTCCGGCAGATTGCGGATGCGAGGGGCGAGGCCCTCCGGGTGGAGCGTCAGCCGCATCGCGTTCACCGGCGGCGTGAGCAGATGTCCCGCCACGCCTTCCAGCAGCATCTCGATGCCGCGGTTGGCGGCGAGCACCGTGTACGTCGCGTCGACCATCAGCGCCGGATACGGCTCGTACGCCTGAAGAAGCCGCTCCATGCCCTCGCGCAGCGAACTCATCGACGGGTCGTCGAGCGGGGTCTGCGCATAGTGCGGGGCGTAACCCGCCGCCAGGAGCAGGGCGTTGCGCTCGCGCACCGGTACGTCCAGGTGCTCGGCCAGACGCAGGACCATGTCCTCGCTCGGGCGGGACCTGCCGGTCTCGATGAAGCTGATGTGCCGGGCCGAGGAGTCGGCGCGCAGCGCGAGTTCCAACTGGCTGATGCGGCGCTGCTCGCGCCACCCGCGCAGCATCGGCCCTACTCCGGTTTCGAGTGCGGCAGTTGTCATACGTCAGACACTAACCCGCCCCTGTGACAACGCCTCCGGCTGCTCAGCCGTCCGACCGGCGCGGTGCCGGACCACCCAGCCCGCGAGGACCGCGCAGGCGGCGACCGCGTACGCCGTCGTCGGTACCGGAAAGTCCGGCACGGTCGGCGCCGTCACATAGGCCGCCGCGGCCGCCGCGGCGACGGTGAGCCACTCCCAACGCCCGTCGAGCGCCGCCAGCGCGACCAGGAGCAGCGCGTACCAGGAGTAGCCCGGCGTCAGGAGCAGGAAGGAGCAGCCGAGCAGCAACAACCCGCCGGACCAAGGGCGTTCGGCATCGCCGCGGCGCTGCACCCAGCCGGTCACCACGAGCAGCACGGCCGCCGTGACCGGCAGGGACCAGCTGTCGGGCAGGGCCAGGCGCAGCAGCGCGAACCGGCCCCGCGTCGACGGATCGTCGTACCCCTCCTCCTGGGTGTAGCCGCCGAGGTAGCCGAACACCGAGGAGTGCGAGGCCAGCACGTACGGGACGTAGGACAGCGCGACCGCGCCGCATGCCGAAAGCAGCACGGCCACCGGCCGCCGTCGCAGCACCGCGGGCAGCACCACGGCGGGCAGCAGCTTCACGGCGACACCCGCACCGAGCAGCGCCCCTCCCGCCGCGGCACGCAGCCGTCCGGTCGCCCGCCCGCCCCGGCCCGTCAGTACGCCGAGTCCGGCGACCGTCAACAGCACGGCCAGCACGTCGACATGGGCGTTGTTGACCGCTTCCAGCGGCACGGCCGGGCACCACGCCCAGTACGCGGCGGCCGGCACCGGACCCGGCGGCCCGTCCGGCCCGCGACGGCGCCGCAGCACGCGCAGCAACCCGAGCGTGGTGGCGACGGCGAACAGCGCGCCGCCGATCTGGAGTGGTACCAGGCGGGCGGAACGCGGCGAGACCTCGTCCACCAGCAGGTAGTACGCCTCCGCCACGGGTGGGTAAATGGTGTGTACGGACGGCCTGTTGAGCAGGGTGCAGCCGCCGTCGACCGGGGACCGTTCGGGCAGCGAGCACTGTGCCGGGTCCGTCGGGAACAACCAGTCGTCCCGCAGCCCGGCCACCTCGCGGTCGGCCGGGGCATGGTCGTAGGGGGAGATCCCGGCCGCCTGCACCCGGCCGTCCCACGCATAGCGGTAGGCGTCGCTGCTGGTGCGCGGGGGAGCGAGGAGACCGGTCGCGGCGACGGCGACCCCGCCCGCGACGATCAGCGCGGCACAGTGACGGACCGGCACCCCGCGCACCGACCAGGCGGCCGCAGCGAACAGGAGCCAGGCCGCCGCGTACCACCAGGAGAGCCCGCCGGGATCGGCGGCATGGCCGTCGCGGCGGACGGTGCAGACGAGCACCGCGATGAGCGCGGCGAGCAGGGCGATGGTTCGTACGGTACGTCCGTGGGTCACCCCGCGAGCCTCGCAGCTCGAAGCCGCTCCGTACGGCAGGCCGCCCCCGCCGTCCGCGAACCGTAAGGTCCGGCCGGACGTGCGGGGGCGGCGGACGGGGGGCCCGGCCATGATCCGCCGGACCCCCCTCTTGCGGCGCGGGCTGCTACTGCCAGCCGCCGTACGGAACGGTCAGGATTTCCATCCCGTGTCCGGACGGGTCCGGGAAATAGACCCCGCGACCACCATCGTTGTTATTGATTTCGTTGGGGCGCTGCTGGAACGGATCTGCCCAGTAGGGAAGGTTCATCGCCTTGATCCGCCCGAATGCCGCATCGAATTCCTCTTCGGACACGAGGAATGCGTAATGCTGCGCCGTAATCGGGGTGTCCGCGGGAGCCGTCGCGAAATCGAGAGTGACTCCGTTGCTGGTCGAGACGGGGATGAACGGTCCCCATTCCTTGCCGACCGCAAGGCCCAGAACCTCTGCCAGGAATTCGGCGGAGACCCGCTTGTCGCGGGAGTGGATGATCGTGTGATTCAACTGTACTGACACGGTGGAATGCCTCCAACAGGCATCTCACAGACACCTCCATGTCTCACCCGGCCGGTGACCGACACGCGATGCTGCCCGAAGATCCTAACCACAGTCCGGCGCCGCTGTCACGGTAATAATCGCGACAGCGCTTTTCCCCGCAGGGCGGCGGCGTTCGAGAACCGTAAGGTGTCCAGCCCCCCGGAAACGCGGTCGGCCGGGGTGGGATGGAGCCATGACGCCACGACTTCCCGCAGTGCGCCCGCCCGTCTTCAGGGGCCGACTGCACGACGCGCGCACGGCGACCTCGATCGGCCGCTGGCTGGGGGTCGCGATCGCTCTCTGCTTCGGCACCGGGCTGATCAGCCACTACCTTCAGCAGCCGCCAGGATGGCTGGCAGACGTCTTGCCCAGCAGGCCCGTCTGGGGGTATCGGTTCACCCAGGGTCTGCACGTGGCCGCGGGCATCGCGGCCGTCCCGCTCCTGCTCGCCAAGCTGTGGGCGGTGTACCCGAAGCTCTTCGAGTGGCCGCCGCTGCGTTCGGTGCGCCACGCGCTGGAACGGCTCTCGGTGGCGGTCCTGGTCGCGGGCGCGGTCTTCGAACTGCTCACCGGGCTCCTGAACACGGTGCAGTGGTATCCCTGGCCGTTCTCCTTCGTGCCGGTGCATTTCGCGGTGGCCTGGCTCCTCGCAGGCGCGCTGCTGCTCCACATTGTCGTCAAGTACCCACAGATAAAGGGCCATTGGACTCGGAAATCGCCCGGCACTGTCGCCCTCCCCGCCGTCGACGGCCCCGACCGGCGCTCCTTCCTGACCGGGGTGGCGGCCGCGACCGGCGCGGTCACCCTGACCACCGTCGGCCAGTCCT
Organism: Streptomyces sp. NBC_01431; assembly: GCF_036231355.1. Taxonomy (NCBI): domain Bacteria; kingdom Bacillati; phylum Actinomycetota; class Actinomycetes; order Kitasatosporales; family Streptomycetaceae; genus Streptomyces; species Streptomyces sp. NBC_01431. The sequence goes on along the minus strand of NZ_CP109496.1, from coordinate 1,559,159 downwards.
TCACCCCCCTGAAAGCCTTCGACGTACTCGCGCCGCGCCACCCCGACCACGGCCCGATGGGCCTCCCCGTCAACCGCACCGCGGCGGCGGCCGGGGTCGCGCAAGTCGACAGCGCGGCCTACCGGTTGACGGTGGCCGGCCCGCGCCCCTACACCCTGACCCTCGCCGAACTGGCCGCGCTCACCCAGTACGAGTCCGTCCTGCCCATCGCCTGCGTCGAGGGCTGGAGCAAGTCCGCCCACTGGACGGGCGTGCGCGTGACCGACCTGCTGCGCCGGGCCGGGGCGCCGCCCGACGCGCGGATCCGCGTGGTCTCCCTTGAGAAGTACGGCTCGTACCGGGTGATGGAGATGGGCCGGGAGTACGCCCATGACCCGCTCACCCTGCTCGCCCTGAAACTCAACGGGCAGACGCTCGACCCGGACCACGGCTACCCGGCACGGATCATCGCGCCGAACCGTCCCGGCGTGCTCCAGACCAAGTGGGTCACCCGGCTGGAGGTGCTGTGATGCGCACGGTGCTGGGAGCGGCGGGAGTTGGCCTGATGGCGCTGGGCGGTCTGCTCGTGTGGGAGCAGACGACGCACTGGGACGTCCTGGTCTGGCTGGCCGGGGCGGTCGCCCTGCACGACGCGCTGATCGCCCCGCTCGTCCTCGGGGCGGGACTGCTGCTCGGCGTTCCGAGGCGCCGCGGCCCGGCCCTCGACCCGGCGAACCGCGACGACCCGGCGAACGACGAGCTGCGGATCCGCGGTCTGAAGCGCCGCGGCCGGGTCCTCGACCCGACGAACCACGACCCGGCGAACCGAGAGCCAGGGATCCCCGGTCTGACGAACTACGACCCGGCGAACCGCGACCCGCGGATCCGCGGTCTGGTCCGCGGCGCCCTGATGACCGCGGGCTGCCTCATCCTGGTCGCCCTGCCGGTCCTGCTCCGGCCGCTTCCGACCGCCAACTCCACTGTCCTGCCGCTGGATTACGTAAGCGGCCTGCTGGTCTCGCTCGCGGTGGTGGCGGCTGTCGCGGTGCTGCTCGGGGTGGCGCGCTGGACCAAGGAGCGGCGGGCGGCGCGCGGACCGCGCGATGGCCGGCGCTGAGGGGGCAGTTCCCCTCAGCCCGCGCTCCGCGAAGCCACTCGCATCGGCGCCGCCGCCTCCCACACGCTCTGGAACGCCAGCCGGAGACAGGCGGCGAGCGCCGGATGCTCGATGTACAGGGCGGTGGTGGAGCCGGTTCCGGCCACCGGATCCGGCATGTCGCACAGCACCAACGAGGCGTCTGCGATGACCAGTTTGAGCGGGAGGCGCTCCGTGAAGCGGGCCTCCTCCCCGGCCTCGGCGAAACGCCGCACGTTCTCCAGAACCTCCTCGTCGTCCAGCGCGTCGTGCGTGTACACGGCGCGCACCGTGCCCTTGGCGCGGCGCAGCCGCCGGGTCGCCTTGATGCCCGAGGTGTTCGCGGCGGGCGCCACGAACGGGGGCATGCAGAAGGTGAGGAGTTCGGAGCCGGCCTGCTCCTGGATGTCCGCGAAGCGCTCGGCGATCTGCCGCTGGTCGCGCAGCACCTCGATGTAGTCGAGCGGATCGGTATGGGCCCGGCCGTCCGCCCACAGTGGCAACAGCAGTGAGGTCAACCCCGCCGAAAGCTTCTCCATCCGTTCCAGCGACTCTCGCTGACGGTGCATCAGACGCGTCAGTGCGAGCTCCGGGGCGACCGCGGTGAACGTGGCGACGCGGCCCCGGTGGGCCACCGCCAACTGGGCGCGGACCAGCCCGTCGAGGACGTCGTAGATGCGCTGCCGGGGCACCTCGGCCTCCCGGGCCACCTGCGCCGCGGTGTACGAGTCGCGTCTGACCAGGGCGACGTAGACCCGCGCCTCGTAGCGCGAAAGGCCCAGCTCCACCAGGTCGTTGACCGACCCCTCGTCAGCCTCCATGCACATCCTCCTCGGCTCGGTGCCGCCACGGTATACACGTACACCCGGCCCCGAGTACCTCCTAGATCCTTTTGACTTCCCGGTCCATTCGCCAGGTGATCCATCCCCTTTCGAGGGAAAGGCTTTGCCTGCGGCTTGCCAAAGGGCTGTTGTCGGCCCCGACAGCCGTCGCTACCTTCAAACTTGCCACCACTGAACCGGGTGGCATTCTCGCGATGTGCCTGTCATGCACAGATCATGCAGAGCCGCACGTGCTGATCAAGCGCCACCGCACACGCACCGCCGTTCGCGGCGCACCCGCACCGCTGATCGCACCGCAACGCACCGCTGATCGCACCGCAACGCACCGCCGATCGCAACGCATCGCACCCACCGGCGATCGGACCGCACGCACCGCTGATCGCATCACACGTACTGCCGCACGCGCCGGATCCGTCCCACCGACACCCACAGAACCCGGCAGTTCCGCATGCTCCGATCCGGCGAACCAACCCCCCATGGAGGGCAGTTCCTTGAACTTGAAGAGACCCTTCGGCCTCCCCAGGCTGACCGGACGCGCCACCACCGCCGCCCTGTCCGCCGCGGCCCTCGTCACCGGCGGACTCATCGCCGTGGCCCCGTCCGTCGCAGCCGCCACCGACTCCGGCAGCCAGCCCGCCCACACCCAGCGGCTGTGCGCCCAGCCCGCCAAGGCCGGCATGATGTCCTGCCTGGCCCTGGCCCGCACGGATGTCCAGCACCACCTCGGCATATCCCCGGCCGCCGCCCCCTCCGGCTACGGCCCCACCGACCTGCAGAGCGCCTATGCCCTGTCGGCGAGCGCGGGATCCGGCGCGACCGTGGCGATCGTCGACGCCCAGGACGACCCCAACGCCGAGTCGGACCTGGCCACCTACCGCTCGCAGTACGGACTGCCCGCCTGCACCACCGCCAACGGCTGCTTCAAGAAGGTCGACCAGAACGGCGGCACCAGCTACCCGACCGCCGACTCGGGCTGGGCCGGTGAGATCTCCCTCGACGTCGACATGGTCAGCGCCGTCTGCCCGCAGTGCCACATCCTGCTCGTCGAGGCGACGTCCGCGACCATGGACGACCTCGGCACCGCCGTGAACCGCGCCGTCACCATGGGCGCCAAGTACGTCTCCAACAGCTACGGCGGCAGCGAGGACTCCACCGACCCGACGTCGGACTCCTCCTACTTCAACCACCCGGGCGTCGCCATCACCGTCTCCTCCGGTGACAGCGGCTACGGCGTCGAATACCCGGCCGCCTCCCAGTACGTCACCGCGGTCGGCGGTACGTCGCTCAGCCGCGCCAGCAACTCACGCGGCTGGTCCGAGTCGGTCTGGGGCACCAGCTCCGGCGGCCAGGGCGCGGGCTCGGGCTGCTCGGCCTACGACCCCAAGCCGTCCTGGCAGAAGGACACCGGCTGCGCCAAGCGCGCCGTCGCCGACGTCTCCGCGGTCGCCGACCCCGCCACCGGCCTTGCCGTGTACGACAGTTACCAGGCCTCCGGCTGGAACGTGTACGGCGGCACCAGCGCCTCCTCGCCGATCATCGCGAGCGTGTACGCCCTGGCCGGCACCCCGGCCGCGGGTACCGCCCCGGCGTCCTACCCCTACGCCCACCCCGGTTCGCTGAACGACGTCACCTCCGGCGCCAACGGCAGTTGCAGCCCCGCCTACCTGTGCACGGCGGGCGCGGGCTACGACGGACCGACCGGCCTCGGCACCCCGAACGGCACCGCGGCCTTCACCGGCGGCACCAGCACCGGTAACACCGTCTCGGTGGCCAACCCCGGCAACCAGTCGACGCAGGTCAACACCGCGGCCTCGCTCCAGATGAAGGCCACCGACTCCGACAGCAGCCAGTCGCTGACCTACAGCGCCACCGGGCTTCCGGCCGGACTGTCCATCAACGCCTCGACCGGTCTGATCTCCGGCACCCCGACCACCGCCGGATCCTCCAACGTCACGGTCACCGCCAAGGACTCCACCAACGCCAGTGGCTCGACGTCCTTCACCTGGAACGTCACCACCGCGGGCGGCGGCTGCACCGCGACCCAGCTGCTCGGCAACCCCGGCTTCGAGACCGGCAGTGCCGCACCCTGGTCGGCGACCGCGGGCGTCATCGACAACTCCAGTGGTGAGGCTGCGCACTCCGGCTCCTGGAAGGCCTGGCTCGACGGCTACGGCACCAGCCACACCGACACGCTCTCCCAGTCGGTGACCATCCCGGCCGGCTGCCACGCCACCCTCACCTACTACCTGCACATCGACACCCAGGAGACGACCGGCTCCACCGCCTACGACAAGCTGACGGTGACGGCCGGTTCGACCAACCTGGCGAGCTACTCCAACCTCAACAAGAACACCGGCTTCGCCCAGAAGTCCTTCGACCTCTCCTCGTTCGCGGGGCAGACGGTGACCATCAAGTTCAACGGTGTGGAGGACAGCAGCCTGGCCACGTCGTTCGTCATCGACGACACCGCGGTCAACGTGAGCTGATCCGCTGACCCGAGCAGGGTCGAACAGGGGGAGGGCGGGGCGGGGGAGGTTCCCCGTCCCGCCCTCCCCCGGCACATGGGAGCTCACCCGCGCCGCAGCGCCACGAAGGGGCGGCCCGCAGCGGTCCACCGCCCGGCCGGACGCAGCCCCAAGGGGCGGGCGCAGGCCAGCAGCGCGTTCGTGCCGAGCCGCGCCCAGGGGAAGTCCCTACCCATGGCACCCCGCGCGTCGGCGATCCGCACCAGAAGGCGCTCGTCGATCTCGTACGGTGCCGCCTCGGCGAGCAACAGCCCGCCGGGGGCCAGGAGTTGGGCGGCCCGGCCCAGCAGTGCGGCCGGGTCGCCACCGATGCCCACATTGCCGTCGAGGAGCAGAGCGGTGTCCCACCGCCCCTCGCCGGGCAGCTGGTCGAAGACCGAACGGCACAGCGCGCTGCCACCCAGGGCGCGGGTGCGCCGGACCGCCTCCGGGCTCACATCGACCCCGAGTGCGGCGACGCCCTCGGCGGCGAGCGCGGCGACCAGCCGACCCGGCCCGCACCCGATGTCCAGGACCGTGCCCCGGCAGCGACGCAGCACGGTTCGGTCCGCCAAGTCCGGCTCCGCGCACCAGCGTTCGACCTCAAGCGGAAGCAGCCAGCCGTCGGGCCTGCGCAGAAACAGCGGCCCGCGTCCTGAGCGCAGCGCGTCCGTGTAGGGGTCGGCATGCCAGGCCACGGGCGCGGTGGCGGTGAGCGCTCTCATCATGGGCGCGTCCGAACTGTGCGGGATTGAGGCGCTGTTGAGAGCACCCTCGCGTTGGGTGGGGCGTCGGCTCCGGGAGGTCGGCTTGCCGTTGGGAGTGCCCTCGCCACGGATGGCGCGTCGGCCCCGGGAGGGCGACCTGCCGTTGGGAGCGTCCCGGCGAAGAACGCCTCACCGGCGAACGGCGCGTCGCCCCGCACCGACCGGGCGAAGCGGCCGTGCGGCGCCTCGGCCGCCACCAGGTGGGCGTCCCGCGCGGTGTCCACGTCCCGCAGCAGCGCCAGCTCACGCACCACGAGCCCCGCCTCCACCAACCGCTGCCGCTGCACGCGCCCGGTCTCGGACACCGACATCGGAACCCCGCGCAGCAACGAAGGGTCGGGCTCGGTGAGGCCCAGGGCCCAGAACCCGCCGTCCTCGGCCGGCCCGAACCACGCGTCGCGCGGCCCCGACTCCGCCAGCGCCGGCGCGAGCAGGGCAGGGCTCACCTGCGGGGTGTCCATGCCGATGAGCAGCGCGGGTCCGGTGCACGCCGCGAACGCCGCCGCGATCCGCTCGTCAAGCCCGCCCGCACACTGCGGCACCACCTCGATGCCCTCCGGCAGCCACGGCCCCGGCTCGCCGTCGAGCACCAGGACCCTTCGGCGTACGGGAGCGGCGAGCACCGCGTCGAGCGTGTCGGCGAGCGACGCCTCGGCGATCCGAGCCGCCTCCTGCGGGGTGTACGGCGGAGTGAGCCGCGTCTTGACCCGGCCCGGTACCGGCGCCTTCGCGAGGACGAGCAGCGTCGTGTCCGACCCGGCCGGGCAACCAGGCTCCCTCATCGGGCACCTGCCGACGCGCGGGCGATCACAGGCGGCTCGGCAAGGACTTGGCGCATGTCGTGCACCGCCTGCCACGTACCCCGCCAGGTGCCCGTGACCTTCGACTTCCCCGCGCGCGGCCGGTACGGCACCTCGCGCTCGCTCACCCGCCACCCGGCGTCCGCCGCGCGCACCACCATCTGGAGCGGATAGCCGCTGCGCCGGTCGGTGAGGCCGAGCCCGAGCAGCGCCTCGCGACGCGCGGCCCGCAGCGGCCCGAGGTCGTGCAGCCGCAGCCCGGTGCGCCGTCGCAGCATCCGTGCGAGCGCCAGGTTCCCGGCCCGCGCGTGCAGTGGCCAGGCGCCGCGCCCCTGCGGCCGCCGCCGACCGAGCACCAGGTCGGCGTCGCCGGACGCGACCTCTCTCACATAGGGGACGAGCTCGGCGGGATCGAGGGAGGCGTCGCAGTCGCAGAAGCAGACGTACTCGGCCTCGGCGGCGAGCAGCCCGGCGTGGCAGGCCGCGCCGAAACCCCGGCGCGGCTCGTGCACGACCCGCGCGCCGAGCGCGCGCGCCACCTCGGGCGAACCGTCCGTCGAGCCGTTGTCGACCACGACGGCCCGCCAGCCGTCCGGGATCCGGGAGAGCACCCAGGGCAGCGCCTCGGCCTCGTCCAGGCAGGGCAACACGACGTCCACGGTCGCCGCACACTGTGCGGAAGGGGATTCAGTCACGCCCTTACCGTACGAATCCAAACCGGGCAAAGCGGATTTCCGGTTCTTACGAAACGCGGACGTCGCCCGCCTGGGGCCCGCCCGGCGCAGACGGGCGCAGCCGAGTGGTGCGAGGCTGGGCGGCATGCACAGCACCGAGAGCCGCATCCTGGTCGTCGACGACGACCCGACCGTCGCCGAGGTCGTCACCGGGTACCTGGAACGCGCCGGCCACACCGTCGTCCTCGCCTGCGACGGCTCAGCCGCCCTCCAGGCGGCGGCCCAGCACCGGCCCGACCTGGTGGTGCTCGACCTGATGCTGCCCGGCATGGACGGTCTGGAGGTCTGCCGCAGGCTGCGCGCTGACGCCCCGGTGCCGGTGATCATGCTGACCGCGCGGGGCGACGAGGACGACCGCATCCTCGGCCTGGAGATAGGCGCCGACGACTACGTGACGAAGCCCTTCAGCCCGCGCGAGCTGGTGCTCCGCGTCGAATCCGTACTGCGCAGGGCCCGCACCGCCACCGTCCGTCCCGGCCCGCGCGTGTCCCGCTCCGGCATCGCGCTCGACCCGGCCGCCCGCACGGCGTCCAAGAACGGACGCGAACTGGCCCTGACCCTGCGGGAGTTCGACCTCCTGGCCTACCTCCTCGCCCGCCCCGGCGAGGCGATCTCCCGGGAGCGGCTGATGCACGAGGTGTGGGGCTGGGAGTTCGGTGACCTGTCCACAGTGACCGTCCACGTCCGCCGCCTGCGCGGCAAGATCGAATCCGACCCGGCAAAACCCGCCCTGATCCGCACGGTGTGGGGGGTGGGGTACCGCTTCGAGGCGGAGCCCGGTGAGAGTGGAGTCGCGGCGGGCGGGGACGAGTCGGCGGAGCACATGGTCGAGCCGCCCGCGGGTGGGCCGCACGTACCTGTGGACCACATGGTCGAGCCGCATATGGTCGAGCCGCACGTACCTGGGGACCACATGGTTGAGCCGCACGTACCTGCGGACCACATGGTTGAGCCCCGCGGGGGCGAGCCGCACACGTCTGCGGACCACATGGTCGACCCGCACGCAGCCGCGCGGCACGATCTCGGGGTGGCTCCGCCCGGTATGCGCCGGGCCGAGCCCGACCGCGCCGGGGCGGACGCTGCCGTACGCCAGGGGGTCGGCCATGAGTGACGTCCTGCTCATCGCCCTGTACGCCTTCCTCGGCGCGGCCGCCGCCGGGCTCGGCGGGGCGCTGGCCCTGCGGCTGCTGCGCCATCGCTCGCTCACCGCGTCCGTGGCGGTGGTCGCCGCTGTCGCCGTCCTCGCGATGCTCGCCGGCACGCTCGCCGTCGCCTGGGCGATGCTTCTGAACTCCCACGACCTGACGGTGGTGACCGTGGTCGTCGCCATGGCCGCGGTCGCGTCCCTGGCCACCGCGCTGCTCCTCGGGCGTCGGGTCGTCGCGAGCAGCCGCCGCCTCGCGCTCGCCACCCGCTCGTTCGGCGACGGCGGCCGGTTCGACGCCCCCGCCGGACCGGCGACCGCCGAACTGGCCGCCCTCAGCCGGGAGTTGGCGGTGACCAGTGCGAAGCTGACGGAGTCACGCGAACGGGAGCGGGCCCTGGAAACCTCGCGGCGCGAACTCGTCGCCTGGATCTCGCACGACCTGCGGACGCCGCTCGCCGGTCTCCGCGCCATGGCCGAGGCCCTCGAAGACGGTATGGCCAAGGACCCGGACCGCTACTTCCGGCAGATCAGAACCGAGGTCGAACGCCTCAACTCGATGGTCGGCGACCTCTTCGAACTCTCCCGCATCCACGCCGGAGCGCTCTCGCTCAACCCGGCCCGGATGTCCGTCCACGACCTGATCGGCGACGCACTGGCCGGCGCGGACCCGCTGGCCCGCGAGCACGGGGTGCGCCTCGTCGGAGAGCGCGTCGACGTCGTGCCGGTCGAGGTCGACGGCAAGGAGATGACCCGCGTCCTCGCGAACCTCCTGGTCAACGCCATCCGCCACACCCCGGCCGACGGCACCGTCGCGGTCGCGGCAGAGGACCGGGGGAGCGCGGTCACCCTCTCCGTCACCGACGGCTGCGGCGGCATCTCCGAGGACGACCTGCCCCGGGTCTTCGACACCGGCTGGCGCGGCACCGCGGCCCGCACCCCGCCCGGTGGCGCGGGCCTCGGCCTCGCGATCGTCCGCGGCATCGTGGAAGCGCACGCCGGGCGCGCAGAGGTACGCAATGTGGCAGGCGGCTGCCGCTTCGAACTGACCCTCCCGGCAGCACCGGCCCATCAGTAGCGGACGGCGACGGGGCCGGGGCCGGGGTGTGCCCGGCTTCGTCTTTGAGCTGGCGTCTTGGCGGCACCGGCTCATCAGTACCCGACGGGCCCGGGGTCGGGCGTGCGCCCCGGCTCCGGCCCCGAGCTGACGTCCCGGCAGCACCGGGCCATCAGCAGCCGACGCCGACGCCGACGCCGACGGGGCCCGGGGCGCGCCCCCCGGCCCCGCCCTCGGTGGGCTCCCCACCCCTTACGCTTCCGCCGCTGCGAACTCCGCCATCCCCTCCTCGAATCCGACCACCGGCTTCCACCCCAGCTCGCGCCGCAGCCGCGCCGAGTCCGCGGTGATGTGCCGTACGTCGCCGAGCCGGTACTCGCCCGTCACCACCGGGGCCGGGCCGCCGTGCGCGCGGGCCAGGGCCGAGGCCATCTCGCCCACGGTGTGCGGGGTCCCGCTGCCCGTGTTGTACGCGGTGAGTGCGCCGGGCGGGCGGCCCGTCAGCGCTTCGAGGGCCACCACGTTCGCCTCCGCCACATCGCGTACGTGCACGAAGTCGCGACGCTGGCGGCCGTCCTCGAAGACCCGTGGCGCCTCGCCCCGGGCCAGCGCCGAACGGAAGAAGGAGGCCACCCCCGCATAGGGCGTGTCGCGGGGCATCCCCGGCCCGTACACGTTGTGGTAGCGCAGCGACACCGCCCGCCCCCCGGTCGCCCGCGCCCAGGCCGCGGCCAGGTGCTCCTGCGCCAGCTTGGTGGTGGCGTACACGTTGCGCGGATCGACGGGCGCGTCCTCCGCGACCAGACCCGGGCTCAACTCCGCCTCACAGTACGGGCATTGGGGTTCGAAGCGCCCCGCGTCGAGCCACTCGGCCGGCCGGGGGCCGGGGCGTACGACACCGTGCTCGGCGCACTCGTAGCGGCCCTCCCCGTAGACCACCATCGACCCCGCGAGGACCAGCTCCCGGACCCCGGCGTCGGCCATTGCCGTGAGGAGCACCGCCGTGCCGAAGTCGTTGCAGCTCACATACGAGGGCGCGTCGCCGAACCCGGTGCCGAGGCCCACCATCGCGGCCTGGTGGCACACCGCGTCCACCCCGCGCAGCGCCCGCGCGACGGATTCCGGATCGCGGACGTCGTCCCCGGCCCGGACCGCCCGGTCCAGGACGAGCGGCTCGTGGCCGTGTGCGGCCAGCGCTGTGACAATGTGCGAGCCGATGAAGCCCGCGCCTCCCGTGACAAGTACACGCATAGGGGAGACGCTACGCATGTGGAGTCTTCCGGTCACCACTCCACTCCGTCATGTCACCGCCCCGTAAGGAGTCTTCGGACATGTCCCTTGAGCCGCTGTCGCAGAAGGACGTCGAGGACCGGCTGCGCGAGCTTCCCGGCTGGTCGCTGTCGGACGACCACGACCGGATCTCGCGCACCTACCGCCTGGCCGACCACTTCGCCGCGACCGCCATGGTCGTCCACGTCGCCCAGATCCAGGAGGAGCTCGGCCACCATTCCGACCTCACCCTCGGCTACAACACGATCGCCCTGTCCGTGAACACCCATTCCGCGGGCGGCGCACTCACCGAGCGGGACTTCCAACTCGCCCACCGCGTAGAGGAGATCGCCCCCGGCCACGGCGCCGGATGACCTTGCTCGTATGGTGAGCCGCATGCCGGACTACGACGTGGAAGCGGCCCACTACGATGCCACGCGCGGCGGCGTGCCCCGAGCCGACGCCGCCGCCGCGGCCGTTCTCGGGCTCGTCCCCGAGACCGCCCGCACCCTGCTCGACATCGGCTGTGGCACCGGCCTGGTCACCCAGCGTCTGAACCGGTCCGGCCTGCGCGTCCACGGGGCCGACGCCTCGTCCGGCATGGCGCGCATCGCGGCCTCCCGGGTCGGGCCCACGATCGTACGCGCCGACGTCGCTCAACTCCCTTTCCGGGACGAGTCGTTGGACGCGGTGAGCGCGGTGTGGCTGCTGCACCTGGCCCGGATCGCCTCCCACGCCGTCGTGGCCGAGGCGGCACGTGTACTGAGGCCCGGCGGAGTGTTCGTCACGACCGTCGACAAGGACGCCGGCCACGACGTCGGCTCCGACATCGACGGGCTGCTCACCCCGCACCGCACCGGCACCCCCTCCGACCGCGCCGACCTCATCACGTCCTACGCCGCCCGGCACGGTCTCGTCCCGGTGGCTGAGGCCCGCTTCCCCGGCCACGGCCAGGGGCGCACCCCGCTCGCCGCCGCGGACGCGGTCCGGCGCGGCCGCTTCGAGTCCTGGCTGTCCCTGACCGGTCGGCCCGCCGAGCAGCTGGCCGCCTCCCTGGCCGCACTGCCGGACCCGGAACTCCCTCGCGCGGACCCGGAATACCGGTTGCTGGCGCTACGGAAAGCGGCTTGAGGGAAGCGGGCGCCTGCCTGCGGACGGGCCTGCCCGGCGACCTCGCCTCGATGCGCCCGTCGCCGTCAGGAAGGCTGCGACTACCCCTCAGGAAGGACCCGCCGTCAGCAGCACTGCGACTCGCCGTCCGGAAGGATGCGGCTCGCCGTCAGGAAGGCTGCGACCGCTGTAGTCCCTGAAGGAGCAGTTCGACCAGTCGGCGGGGGTCGTAGCGGGGATCGCTGTCACGCCCGATGCAGAGGTTGCCGATGCCCCGCATCAGTTCGTAGGCGTGCGTACCGGGCCTGATCTCCTCGGCGCCGACCGCGGCGTCGAGCAGCCGCTCGCACACGGGCACCAACCGGTCGAGGAAGTAGGCGTGCAGCGCGTCGAAGCCGCTGCTGTCCGACTGCATCGCGTTGGCGAGTCCGTGTTTGGTGACCAGGAAGTCGACGAAGAGGTCGACCCACTGGCGCAGTGCCGCGAGGGGAGAGTCGGCACTGCTCAGCAGGCTCGGGCCCGCCTCGGCGCATGCCTCCACCTGATGACGGTAGACGGCGACGACGAGGTCCGCCCGGGTCGGGAAGTGGCGGTAGATCGTCCCCATCCCGACCCCCGCGCTCGCCGCGATCTCACGGATCGGCGCGTCGATGCCCGAGGTGACGAACACCCGGGCGGCGGCGTCGAGCAGCGTCTGCTGGTTCCGCAGCGCATCGGCCCGTTTGCCCCGGGCCGGTACCTCCCCGGGCTGGCTCGCAGGGGACACCGCGCTCTCCTTCCGACAGTCGTTGACTAAACGGAACAGCGCTCCGTATATTAAACGGAACAGCGCTCCGCTTCATTTTCCAGCGTAGCCGATCCTCATCGCCATGCCTGCCACCGATCCGAAACCGGCGGCGGAGCAGTGGTCTTCGAAGGGAACCGCACGTCATGAGTGAAACAGCCTCCCGGATCGACACCTTCAAGGAGCCGAGGCCGGTCCTCTCGGTCAGTCCGGTGGTCCTGTCCGTTCCCGGCCGAGCCGTGGATCTGGAGGTACGCGTCTCCGCGCCCCTGACCGGGAGCGATCTGCCCGTCATCCTCCTCTCGCACGGCCAGGGCCACTCCCACCACCTCTCCTCGCTGAACGGCTACGCCCCCCTCGTCAACTTCTGGGCGGCACACGGCTTCGCCGTGATCCAGCCCACCCATCTCAGCTCCACGGAACTGAAGCTGGACCCCGCCACCCCGGGGGCGCCCATGTACTGGCGATCGCGCGCCGAGGACATGTGCCACATCCTCGACCGGCTCGACGCGATCGAAGCCGCCGTCCCGACGCTCCGCGGCCGTCTGGACCACGGCAGGGTCGTGGTGGCCGGGCACTCGATGGGCGGCCACACGGCGAGTCTCCTGCTGGGCGCCCGCCTCACCGATCCTGACGACGGCAGGGAAGTGAACCTGACCGAGCCGCGCATCAAGGCGGGTGTACTGCTCGCCGCCCCGGGCGCCGGAGGCGACGCCCTCACCCGGCCCATGGCGGAGCACTTCCCCTTCTTGCTGACCCCGGACTTCTCCACGATGACGGCGCCCGCCCTGGTGGTCGCCGGTGACAAGGACGCCTCCGCCCACCTGACGGTCCGCGGCCCCGACTGGCACGCCGACCCGTATGTGCTCTCCCCGGGGCCCAAGTCCCTGCTCACCCTGTTCGACGCCGAACACGGCCTCGGCGGGATCTCGGGGTACGACGTCGCCGAGACCACGGACGAGAACCCCGAGCGCGTATCCGCTGTCCAGCGCCTCACCTTGGCCTACCTCCGCACCGAGCTCTACCCCGGGGACGCCGCCTGGCAGACGGAGCGCGACAGGCTGACCACCGGACCGGCCGCCCTGGGTCGCGTCGAATCCAAGTAGGCCGAATCCTCCCGCAAAACACGGGGATCTTTGCGAAAACAGCAAATGAGCTTCCGGTTTTGGCGAGGAATACGTGACTGTGGCGGCATGAAGCGCTCTCGCGACCAGCGGCACTCGCCTGCCCCACAGCACTCACCCGCTCCACAGTCGTCTGCCCCACCGCAGTCGCACGCCCCGCACCACGGCCACGGCGCGGATGGGGCCGACATCGACTGGGAGCGCCTGGCTCCCCTCCTCGAAAACGAGGCGGAAGTGCTCCGGCCCGTCTACGAACAGGCCGCCGCCCGCCTCGCCGAACTGCGCCCCGCCGCCGGGATCCGGCGCATCATCGACATCGGCAGCGGGCCCGGAGTGGTCAGCTGTCTGCTGGCCGAGGCGTTCCCGGCGGCGGACGTGGTGGCCGTCGATTCGACGCCCGCACTCCTGGCGCGCGCCCGCATGCGCGCCGAGCGACTCGGACTGGCCGCACGGGTCCATACCCTGGAGGCGCAAGTGCCCGACCAGTTGGGCGAGTTGGGGCGGGCCGACCTGATCTGGATGGGTAATTCGCTGCACCATATGGGCGATCAGCGCGCGGCCCTGACGGCTGTCGGGGAACTGCTGCGGCCCGGCGGCGCGCTGCTGCTCGTCGAGGGCGGCCTTCAGGCCCGCCACCTGCCGCGCGACCTCGGCATCGGGCGGCCGGGACTTGAGGCGAGGATGGAGGTCGCCGCCGAGGAGGGGTTCGCGAGCATGCGCGCCGGACTGCCGGGCGTGAAGCACGAGACGGAGGACTGGGCCGCGCTGTTCACCGCCGCCGGCCTTGAGCCCACCGGCGCGCGTTCCTACCTGGCCGACCACCCTGCGCCCGTCGACACGTCCGTACGGGACTTCGTGATCGCCGGGTTCGCCCGGCGCCGGGAGTCACTGGCCGACGGGTTGTCCAAGGAGGATCTGGCCACGCTCGACCGGCTGCTCGACCCGGCCGACCCCCAGGGCCTCGCGAACCGCCCCGATGTCTTCATGCTGACGGCCAAGTCCGTCCACATCGCCCTCGTGAAGCGGTAACCGGCGCCCGAGGCGTCTCTCGCGTTTCGGGCCAACTCCCGTGCGGTTCAACAGAGTTACGTCACCGGCAGGCACAGCTCCTCCGTGTGTCGCCCCACTCTTGCCGCAAGTGGGCCCAACTCCCTCACATAGCACGCGAGTTCATTACTTGCGCAAGGCTGCAAGGGTGGGATACTCGACCCGTTGAGTTGGCATGCACGCGATAAGTCCCGGGGATCCCGGTCGACGCGTGGGCAGGCCGACGCATCGGACGGGCCCGGCGAACACCCGCGTCCGGGCTCAACCCCCCACAGGAGGTTTCGAGTTGAAGCAGCGATGGATCTCTGGCAGACGCGCGGCCACCGCCGCGGCGGGAGCCCTGGCGCTCGGCGCGACGCTGACGATGCAGAACGCCGCCGCCACCCCCGCACCAACCGCCGATACGCAGTCCGCCAGCTCGGCCGGACAGCTGGCCCACCGGATCGACACCACTCTCGCGGGCCGCACGGCGGGCTCGTACTACGACGCCCGGAGCAAGAAGCTCGTGGTGAACGTGGTCGACGCCGCGGCCGCCGACAGCGTGCGCAAGGCGGGCGGCGAACCCCGTACCGTCACACACTCGATGGCCCAACTCAAGGCAGCGCGCCAGGAGTTGAAGGCCAAGGCGTCCATACCGGGAACCGCGTGGTCGATGGACCCGGTGAGCAACAAGCTGGTCGTCAAGGCCGACCGCACCGTCACCGGTGACCGGCTCGCGAAGCTCAACACAGTGGTCCGCGGCCTCGGCGACACGGTCACCCTGAAGCGAACGGCCGGACGCTTCCAGCCGCTCATCGCGGGCGGCGACGCGATCTGGGGCAGCAGCGCCCGCTGCTCGCTCGGCTTCAACGTCACCGTGGGCGGCCAACCGTACTTCCTGACCGCCGGGCACTGCGGCAACGCGGTCTCCAGCTGGTCCGACCAGCAGGGCGGTTCGGAGATCGCCGTCACCGAGGCGTCCACGTTCCCCGGCCACGACTACGCCCTGGTGCGCTACACCAGCGACATCGACCATCCGAGCGCGGTGGACCTGTACAACGGCTCCGCGCAGCAGATCACTGGCGCCGGAAACGCCACCGTCGGCGAGCAGGTCCAGCGCAGTGGATCCACCACTGGCGTCAACGGCGGTCAGGTCACCGGCCTGGACGCCACCGTGACGTACCAGGAAGGCCAGGTGAACGGCCTGATCGACACCACCGTCTGTGCGGAACCCGGCGACAGCGGAGGTTCGCTCTTCGACGGCGGTACGGCGCTGGGTCTCACCTCCGGCGGCAGCGGCGACTGCAGCTCGGGCGGCGAGACGTTCTTCCAGCCCGTGCCGGACGCGCTCCAGGCGTACGGCGCGCAGATCGGCTGAGCCCGGGGCCGTCCCGGTCGGACGTTCTGTGCCGCTGGAGCCGAGCGGCACAGAACGTCACGAGGCGTCGCCGGTCAGCAGGTGCTCCGGCGCCGACCGGAACGTCCACACCCCGGCCCGGCGCGTGAACACCCATACCAGGTCGAAGCGGTCGGGCCACACCTTCGGCACCCCGGCGGCCCGCGAGGCGCCCAGCGCGTCGACGATGGGCGGGATCCGGGAGTGCTCCCAGCAGATGAGCACGGGGGCCGTCGCCGCGAGAGCGGCGGCGGCCAGCTCCTTCTCCTCGCCCTCCGCGAAATCGGTGTTCACCCGCAGGTGGAGGGCCGCGCCAAGTGGCGTCACGGTCTGCCGCATCCGGTGGGCCCCCGCGTGCGGGCCCTGGTCCGCCGCGGCGTAGAGGGCCGCGGGTCGGGGGAAGGCGGACGATCCGGAGGCGGGGGCTCCGCTCGCGCCGGCCGCCCCGGCCGCGAACAGCGCGGGCAGCGCATGCGCGCGCTCCCAGCCGCGCCGCGTCAACGACTTCTTGTCCTGCTTGCCGGCCTCGTCGAACCCCGGATCGCCGGAGCCCGGCTTCTCGCCGTGCCGAATGATCATGATGGTGGTGTCGTGGCCGGCGTCGGGCGGCGCCGCCGGACTCCTGGACGCGGAAGGCGCGTCATGGCTCGTGCCGCAGCCCGCTGCCACGACCGGCGCGGCCAGTGCCAGACCCATCAGCATCGTCCGCCGTGTCGGGCCGTTCCGCTGAATCACGCTCGTACCTCTTCTTCCGGCGCGGCCCACGCGGCCGTGCCAACCCGCTTGACGCGGGGGGCGGCCCCGGGGTTCCGCGAACAAGTGCCTCACGACGAAGCCGCCGCCCGGGGTCCGGGCGGCGGCGTCATCATGCGAGGGTGCGGTGCCGTCAGTGGTGGCGGCTCTCGCGGGCCAGCGCGGGCACGAAACGGGCGGCGTCGATGGTGCCGACGCCGGTCGCCATGTCGTAGCCGTTCACCGCGGTGTAGCCGGTGACGCCCTGGTAGCTGTTGTTCGTACCGTCGTTGACGTCCACGAGACCGCTGCTCGGCTTGTAGCCCTGGTGCTTGTACAGCGAGTACAGCGCGTCGTTGATGTTGCCGAGGCGGTGCCCGGCGGCCTGGTCGGCGAGGGCGACGATGCCGGAGAACAGCGGGCTCGCCTCGCTGGTGCCGCCGGAGACGTCCCAGCCCACGGCGGTCGGGTCGTAGCTGGAGTAGACCCAGGCGCCACCGTTGACCGCTGCGGCCATCGAGATGTCCGGGGTGCCGCGGCGGTTGCCGGTGGCCGAACGCACGCCGTTCTGGTACGACGGGCGCTCGAAGACGTGCGACTGGCCGCCGCCGCCCGCTCCGTTGTCGTTGTACACGCTCTCCGGGCTGAGCCGGTTGCCCTTGTCGTCCAGGTGCAGCTGGGTGCCGCCGATCGAGGTGACCAGCGGGTCCGAGGACGGCCAGGAATTCACGCGCTCCTTGTAGTAGCCGCTGCCGTCCGCGGTGTTGTCGGTGGCGCCGCCGTCACCGGAGGAGGCGAGCACGGTCACACCGTGCGCGGCCGCGTCCTTGAACGCGTACCGCAGGTTCTTGATGCTGGAGAAGTCGCCCTTGTCGAAGCCCGGGAAGGTGTTCTCCGTGGCGCCGAAGCTCTGCGTGATGACATCGCCGACGCCGTGGTCGATCAGGTACTTCTCGGCGTCCATCATCTCGGGCAGACCGGTGACGCCCTCGGTCTCCGCGACCGCGGTCTCGACCAGGACGATCTTCGCGTCCGGCGCCACGGCGTGAGCCATCTCGACGTCGAGCGTGGACTCACCGGCCCAGCCGGTCATGTCCTTGTTCTTCGGGTCCCACTTGGGTACGTTGCCCCACTTGACCACGTCGACCTTGCTACTGGGAATGCCGTACTGCTTGCTGTAGACGTCCAGGTCGTGCTGGATGGTCGGCGAGCCGAAGGAGTCCACGATCACGATCGTGCGGCCCTTGCCGGTGATGCCCGCCTTGTAGAGCGGGTTGAGGTTGTACGCCTGGCGGTACTGGAGCGGGCCGTAGCAGGCGATCTTCCACTTGGCCTGGCACTGCTCGGTGCTGAGCGGGCCGCTGGTCGAGTGGGCGAGCTGGTGCCCGGCGATCGCCGGTACGGGCTTCACCTGCGGTGTGGCAGGCGCGGCGGTGGCGGACCCGGTCAGCGGGGTGGCTATCACCGCGGCAGCGGCGAGGGCGGTGGCCCCAACTGTCGCTGCTGCGGAACGAGTCCGGGGGCGGGCTATGCGCATGAATGCTCCCTGAGTGGGGTGGAAGCCGCGCGAGGCGGTCTTCGAGATCCCATCGGGAAGGTCATGCGCAGGACAAGAGGATTTAGCGCTTGATGTCGAACGCTTTGCCTGGACAACGCACTTGAATGAACATTCTTGATTGCTCCCTGACCAACCTGTGCCAATCAGCGGAAGAAAACGGACGAAAGGGGTGTCGTCCGGTCTGGCCGGACGACACCCCTTTACGTGGTGCTCAGAAGGTCAGGTGCTGACGTGGTGGTCAGGCCCCGGGGTTGAACTCCGCCGGGTTCGGCCCCAGGCGCTTGCCCTCGTCCAGCGCGGCGAGCGCCGCCAGGTCGTCGCTGTCGAGCTCGAAGCCGAAGACGTCGATGTTCTCCTTGATCCGCGACGGCGTCACGGACTTCGGGATCACGACGTTGCCGAGCTGAAGGTGCCAGCGCAGCACGACCTGCGCCGGGGTGCGACCGTGCTTCTGTGCGATCGCAACGACGGTCGGCACCTCAAGCAGGCCGCGCCCCTGACCGAGCGGCGACCAGGCCTCGGTCGCGATGGAGTGCTTGGCGTGCAGGGCGCGCGACTCGGCCTGGGCGAACTGCGGGTGCAGCTCGATCTGGTTGACCGCCGGGACCACCGAAGTCTCGCCGAGCAGCCGCTCCAGGTGGACCGGCTGGAAGTTGGAGACGCCGATCGCCTTGGCGCGGCCGTCCGCGTAGATCTTCTCGAAGGCGCGGTAGGTGTCGACGTACGCGTCCTTGGCCGGCACCGGCCAGTGGATGAGGTACAGGTCGACGTAGTCGAGACCGAGCTTGTCGAGCGAGGCGTCGAAGGCCCGCAGGGTGGAGTCGTACCCCTGCTCCGAGTTCCACAGCTTCGTCGTGACGAAGAGCTCTTCGCGGGCGACCCCCGAGGCGGCGACGGCCTTGCCGGTACCCGTCTCGTTCTCGTAGATCGCGGCGGTGTCGATACTCCGGTACCCGGACTCGATGGCCGTGCTGACCGCCTTCGCGGCCTCGTCGTCCGGCACCTGCCAGACACCGAAACCGAGCTGCGGCATCTCGACGCCGTTGTTGAGGGTGATGGAGGGGACCTTGCTCACGAGCGGTCGATCCTTACGTCGTCGGTTGGTACTCCCATGGTCAACGAACGGGCGGAGCGACGCATTCCCACGAGCGACGCATTCCCACGTGGGGGAGCGCGGTGAGGCTCGGCACGCTGCCAGTGCGCGAGGCGTCTGCTTCATCGACCCGCCGACCGTCTCCACCCCGCGCGCCCGTCCGGCGGTGACGGGCACCCGCGCCGCCGCGACCGAAACAACCCGCCAGGAGCGGCTGCGGATCGACGGGGCACGGTTCGGAGACCCGCGCCTCGACGGCCCGGCGCTGACCGATATCGCCTCAACTCGTGTATGCCGCAAGGGATTTGGTCTCACGCGAGTCATTGACAACAGGCGCTCCAGGGGCTGATCTAGGCAGTGATGGTTAGGAAGCTTTCCTAACGCTCCGTGAGTGATTCCCCGGCATCCCCCTCGACAGGTCCCCGCATCCCCGCATCCCGCGAAAGCCCCACGAGAGGAACTCCCGTGTTCACTGCCGCACCCCCGCGCCGTCTCGCCCCGGTCCTCGCCGGGCTCGGCTGTCTGCTGCTGCCCCTGATCGCCTCGGCGCCGAAGGCCGGGGCGGCCACTGCCACGGACGCCGCCCCGGCCGCCCCCGCCGCGTCCGGCGCGATGGCGGCAGCCCCGTACGAGTACCTCGGCTGGGGCAACCCCCAGAAGCCGACCGACGTGATGGCGGCGACCGGCGTCAAGTGGTTCACCCTGGCCTTCGTCCTCTCCGACGGCGGCTGCAACCCGAAGTGGGACGGCTCCCGCGCGCTGACCGGCGGCTCCGACGAGAGCGCGATCAAGTCCATCCGCGGCGCCGGCGGAGACGTCGTCGTGTCGGTGGGCGGCTGGAGCGGCAACAAACTCGGTGAGAAGTGCACCAGCTCCTCGGCGCTCGCGGGCGCCTACCAGAAGGTGATCAGCGCGTACCACCTGAAAGCGCTCGACATCGACATCGAGGCCACCGAGTTCTCGAACGCCACCGTCCGGCAGCGGGTGGTCGGCGCGCTGAAGATCGTCAAGACCAACAACCCCGGGCTCGTTACCTACGTGACCATGGGTACGACCCCGAACGGCCCCGACGCCAACGGCAAGGACCTCATCAAGAAGGGCGCTGCCGCCGGTCTCGCCAACGACGGCTGGACGATCATGCCGTTCGACTTCGGCAGCCACAGCGGCTCCATGGGGGCGGCCACGGTGAGCGCTCTCGAAGGCCTGAAGGCGGCGGTGAAGAGTGCCTACGGCTACAGCGACGACGCGGCCTACCGCCACACAGGCGTCTCCTCCATGAACGGCAAGACCGACGAGGCCGACGAGGCCGTCAGCACCGGCGACTTCCAGACCATCCTGGGCTACGCCAGGCAGCACCACCTCGCGCGCTTCACCTTCTGGGCCGTCAACCGCGACCGGCAGTGCTCCTCCGGTGGTGCCGGCGACTCGTGCGGCGGGGTCGGCCAGTCGCCGTACGCCTTCACCAAAATCGTCGCGCAGTACGCGGGTTGAGGGGCGGCGAGGCCGCGGTGGTCACCGTCCGGTGCCGGTGACCACCGCGCGCCCTCACCTGTAGAGCGCGTCCACCTCGACCTCGTACGCCTCCTCGATGGCGCGGCGCTTCAGTTTCAGGGAGGGGGTCAACAGACCGTGCTCCTCGGTGAACTGGTAGGCCAGGATGCGGAAGGTGCGGATCGATTCGGCTTGTGAGACAAGGGTGTTGGCGGCGACCACGGCACGCCGCACCTCGGTCTCCAGGTCCGGGTCGCGGACCAGTTCGGACGGGGTGAGCGAGGGCTTGCCGCGCATCGCGAGCCAGTGGTCGATGCCCTCCTGGTCGAGGGTGACCAGGGCCGCGATGTACGGCCGGTCGTTGCCGACCACGATGCACTGCGCGACCAGCGGATGCGCCCGCACCCGTTCCTCCAGGCCGGCCGGCGACACACTCTTGCCGCCCGAGGTCACCAGGATCTCCTTCTTGCGCCCGGTGATGGTCAGATAGCCGTCCTCGTCCAGCGCCCCGATGTCCCCGGTCGCCAGCCAGCCGTCCCTGAGGACCGCCTCGGTGGCCTTGGGCTCGTTGAGGTAGCCGGAGAACACCTGCCCGCCGTGGATCCACACCTCGCCATCGTCCGCGATGTGGATGGTCGTGCCGGGAATCGGCTGCCCCACCGTGCCGTACCGGGTGCGTTCGGGCGGGTTGGCGGTCGCGGCGGCGGTCGACTCCGTCAGGCCGTACCCCTCGTAGACCGTGACGCCCGCGCCCTCGAAGAACAGGCCGAGCTGGCGGCCCATGCTGGAGCCGCCCGACATGGCGTGCCGCACCCGGCCGCCCATCGCGTCGCGGACCTTGCCGTACACCGTCTTCTCGAAGAACTGGTGCTGCATCCGCAGCCCCGCCGACGGGCCGGGGCCCAGGCCGAAGGCCTTCTGCTCGACGGCCTGCGCGTACTTCACCGCGATGTCGACCGCCTTGTCGAACGGTCCCGTCTTCCCCTCGGCCTCGGCCCGGCGGCGGGCCGCGTTGAAGACCTTCTCGAAGATGTACGGGACCGCGAGGATGAACGTCGGCCGGAACGACTGGAGGTCGGGCAGCAGCGCGGAGGCCGAGAGCGTGGGCTGGTGGCCGAGCTTCACCCGCCCCCGGATCGCGGCGATCTCCACCATCCGTCCGAACACGTGAGCCAGCGGCAGGAACAGCAGGGTGGACGCCTCGTCACCGGGCCGGGAGTGGAACACCGGCTCCCAGCGCGAGATCAGCATGTCCGTCTCGAACATGAAGTTGGCGTGTGTGATCACACAGCCCTTGGGACGGCCCGTGGTCCCCGAGGTGTAGATGACGGTCGCCACCGACTCGGGCGTCACCGCCCGCCGGTGCCGGTGCACCACCTCGTCGTCGATGAACTCCCCGGCCCCAAGCAGCGCCTCCAGCGCCCCGACGTCGAGCTGCCACAGCCGTTTGAGGTGCGGGAGGCGGTCGATGACCGAGCCGATCGTCATCGCGTGGTCCTCGTGCTCCACCACGCAGGCGGTGACCTCGGAGTCGTGCAGCATCCAGAAGACCTGCTCGGCGGAGGACGTCGGATAGATCGGTACCGACTGGGCCCCGATGGTCCACAGTGCGAAGTCGAACAGCGTCCACTCGTAGCGGGTGCGCGCCATGATGGCGACTCGGTCCCCGAACCGCACCCCGTCCGCGATCAGCCCCTTGGCCAGCGCGAACACTTCGTCCCTGAATCCGGCGGCGGTCACGTCCCGCCAGCGGCCCGACTCGTCCTTGCGGCAGAGGGCCACGCGCTGAGGGTCGTCCAGGGCGTGGTCGAAGACGGCGTCCGCCAGCCCACCGACCTGAGGCGCCGTCGCCATGGGTGGGACCGTGAACTCGCGCAATGACCTGCCTCCCTCCGGGGTGGCCACCCCCGGTGGCGCTCCGCACAGCGCGGTGACCGTACCCCACGCCCACTTCCGGCGGCAGGGGACTTCCCCAAGTCGAGACGTACGCCATCTTCACAGGTCAGGGCCCGAAAGGGGCCCACATGGGGTGTCCTCGGGCACATTGCTAACTCAGAGGAAGGTTCTGCGGAAGGCAATCTCCACGGAATCTGTACGCTCCAGTCACCCTCGCCCCACGGGGTGTGCGGGATTTGGCCGGAACCGCGGGGGCGGGACACCCGCGTCCGTCCGTAGCCCTATCCGGTCCGGCGACCCGGGTGGAGCCGGTCGCCGCCGGCCAGGATCGCTGAGGCCAGGGCGCCGGCCGCTTCCTGGGCCGCCGAGGCGCGTCGGTTGTGCAGCAGGACGAAGTCGACGCCGCCCAGATCCGGCAGGACCGCCCGGCCCGGCAGCGGGTCGAGGCCGGGCGGAATCAGGCCACGGGTGTGGGCCATCACACCGAGCCCGGCGCGGGCCGCCGCGATCAGCCCGCTCAGGCTTCCGCTCGTACAGGCGATGCGCCACGGGCGCCCGTGCTCCTCCAGCACTTCGAGCGCCCGCGCCCGGGTGATTCCGGGCGCCGGGAAGAGGATCAGCGGTACCGGGCGCTCCGCGTCGAGCCGGAGGCCGGGTGCGCCGATCCAGCACAGCTCGTCCGTCCAGACCAGCTCGCCGTGGCTGTCACCAGGGCGCCGCTTGGCGAGCACCAGGTCGAGCCGGCCCGCTTCCAGGCGCCGGTGGAGGGTCCCGGAGAGCTCGACCGTCAGCTCCAGGTCGACCTCGGGGTGGTCGCGGCGGAACGACTGGAGGATCTCCGGCAGCCGGGTGAGCACGAAGTCCTCGGAGGCGCCGAACCGCAGCCGGCCGCGCAGCCGCGTCCCCGTGAAGTAGTTGGCGGCCCGCTCGTGTGCGGTCAGGATCGTCCGGGCGAAACCCAACATGGCCTCACCGTCCTCGGTCAGCCGCACGCTGTGCGTGTCCCGGCTGAACAGCGGCCGCCCGGCCGCGTCCTCCAGACGCCGCACGTGCTGGCTCACCGTGGACTGCCGCAGCCCCAGGCGCCGCGCGGCCTGTGTGAAGTTCAGCGTCTGAGCGACGGCGAGGAACGTCCGCAGCTGGTTCGCGTCGTACATGCCGTCCACGGTACGCCGGTCATCGCGAAGCGTGATGACAGTGAGAGCGGTGTACGGGATTCCCGATCGCTCGGGGAAGGGGCAGCATCGAGAGCGCACGGTCCGGGCCCAGCGCGTGACCGCAGATGGCACGACCGCAGACCGCAGACCGCAGACGACCGCAGACCGCAGATGGCACGACCGCAGACCGCCCACCACCGCAGACCGCACGCCCGCAGGACCGCCGCGAGCGGAACGCCCGAGCACGTAAGTGGAGCACATGAGCCGCCGCACCCCGAAGCTGCCGTCCTGGTTGCCGGTCGACCCGTACATCCTGGCGCTGATCGGCACGGTGGCGCTCGCCGCGCTGCTCCCGGCGTCCGGGGCGGCCGCGACGGTGGCCGGCGGTGCCTCCACCGGGGCCGTGGCCCTGCTGTTCTTCCTGTACGGGGCCCGGCTGTCGACCAGCGAGGCGATGGAAGGCCTGCGCCACTGGCGGCTCCACGTCACCGTCCTGGTCTGCACGTTCGTGGTCTTCCCGCTGCTCGGTCTGGCGGCGAAGGGCCTGGTCCCGTTCGTCCTGACACCGGAGCTCCACAACGGTCTGCTCTTCCTCTGCCTGGTGCCCTCGACGATCCAGTCGTCCATCGCCTTCACCTCGATCGCCCGCGGCAATGTGCCCGCCGCGATCTGCGCGGGATCCTTCTCCAGCGTCGCGGGGATCGTGGTCACGCCGTTGCTCGCGGCCGGGCTGCTCGGCAACAGCGGGGGCGGCTTCTCGGCGGACTCGCTCCTGAAGATCGTGCTCCAGCTTCTTGTGCCGTTCGTGGCCGGGCAGTTCCTGAGGCGCTGGGTCGGCGGCTTCCTCACCCGCAACAAGAGGGTGCTCGGCTACGTCGATCGTGGCTCCATCCTGCTCGTCGTGTACAGCGCGTTCAGCGAGGGCGTGGTCCGCGGTGTCTGGCACCAGGTGAGCGCGGCCAGGCTCGGCGCCCTGCTGGCCGTCGAGGCCGTACTGCTCGCCGCGATGCTCGGGGCCACCTGGTACGGCGCGAAACGGCTCGGCTTCGACCGGGGCGACCGGATCGCGATCCAGTTCGCCGGATCGAAGAAGAGCCTGGCCTCGGGGCTCCCGATGGCGAGCGTGCTGTTCGGCGCGCAGGCCTCGCTGGCGGTGCTGCCGCTGATGCTCTTCCACCAGATGCAGCTGATGGTCTGCGCGGTGATCGCCAGACGCCGGGCCCGCGACCCGCTGCCCGCGCCCGAAACGCGCCCGGCCCAGCACGACGTCGGCCGCGGCGGGACCGCACGGGCGGCCCGCTGAGCGCGCCGCGGGAAGTGGCGTTCGTCGGCTGCGGGTCCGCCGCGGCCGGCCGCGCGGTTCCCCGCGGCCGCTCGGAGCGCGTTGCCGTACCGGACTTCCACAAGCCGGTTTGGATGTCCCGCGGGACCTAAGGGGCGCAGGCCTCGCAACCCGGGCCCGTGGACGTCCTCTTCGTGCTCGGCCCCCCTCTTCGTGCTCGTCGCCCCTTCAAACCTGTCAGGCGTTGCCCTTGCGGATCGCCGTCCCGCCCTCCTGCTGTGCGGCGAACGCCATCAGGTCGGCCGCGGACCAGGGAAGCCGTCCCTCGCGCAGGTCGTCGGTGACCGCGCGCAGCCATGTCACCTCGGCGGCGGTGATCGCCCGCAGGTACTCGCTCTCCAGCGAGGCGACCCGGGGCAGGCCGGACGCGGACTCCGCGGCGAGGCCCGCGTCGAGGGCCTCCAGCGTCGCGCTCACCGAGGTCAGCCGGCGTTCCAGTGCGTCGAGGAGTTCGTGCGGTGCCAGCATCAGCGCGTGTGACAGCGCGGCCGGGAACTGCGGGAACTCCGCCTTCGGCACCGCCAGCATCTCGTCGAGCCAGCTCCTGGTGACCTCGCGCCCGGCCTCGGTCACCTCGTACACGGTCCGCTCCGGGTACTGCTGGTCGCGCTCCGTCTCGCGGACGGTGATGAGGCCCGCCTCAAGCAGCCGCTCGATGGTGCGGTAGAGGCTCGCGCGCTGGCCGACGTTGACCACCTGCTCCTTCCCCCACTCCTTGATCAGCCGCTGGATCCCGTACGGGTGCAGCGGCTTGTAGTGGAGCAGTGCCAGCACTGTCAGGGCGAGCGGGGAGCTGCGGGGGAGCGAGGCCATGATCCGGATAATACTCCCGACAGAACTAGTTGACCTGAGACTAGTTGCAGTGCAACTATCGAGGGGTCGGAATGAGGGAGCACCTCCAAAACGAGGGCCCGCCTCCATGTCACCGGAAGGAAGGCCACAGCCATGACCACCACCACACTCACCGAGGCAGTCACCAAGGCCCCCGGGCCCGTCGAGCGCATCCACGCAGACCACGCGCTCGTGAAGCGCATCGGCGACTGGACCGCCGCCGGCCGTTTCGAGGTTCGCGCCCGGTCCGGGCTCGTTGTCCTCGACCTCCGCTCCGAGCGGCTCCCCGAGGAGATCGAGATCCACCTCGACCTCAGCCGTGCGACGGTCAAGCTGCTCGTCGACGACGACGCCGTCATCGAGCACTGGGACCTGAACTGGACCGGTCGCGGCAAGGTCAAGGACGCGCAGGGCCCTTCGCGTTCGACCGGCGCCACCCCCAACCGCCGCATCACGCTGACCGGTTGTGTCGGCGTCGGCGAGATCCGGGTCAACCGCGGCGGCATCGCGATCCTGGCCGCGATGACCGACCGCGCCCACCTGCGGACGATGCGCCGCGCCCACGAGGCCAAGAAGGAGCAGACCTCATGACCACCACACCCCGCACCCGCAGCGCCCTGGTCGTCGGCGGTGGCATCGCCGGCCCGATCGCCGCGATGGCCCTGCGTCGGGCAGGCTTCGACGCAGAGGTGTACGAGGCGTACGACAGCAGGTCGGACGGCGTGGGGGCCGCCATGAGCATCGCTCCCAACGGCATCGCCGCGCTGGACGCGATCGGAGCCGGTGACATCGTCCGCTCCGTCGGCACCCCGGTGCACGCGATCGTCGTCCACAGCTGGAACGGCAGGAAGCTCGCCGAGTTCGGCACCGGCGCGCACCCGAGCCAGTTCGTGTGGCGTGCCGAGCTCTACGCCTCGCTCTACGACGAGGCGGCCCGGCGCGGCGTGCGGGTCCACCACGGCAAGCGGCTCGTCGGCGCCGAGGAGTCCGGCGACGCGGTCACCGCGCACTTCGCCGACGGGTCCACGGCCACCGCCGACATCCTCGTCGGCGCCGACGGCATACGCTCCACCGTCCGCACCCTGATCGACCCGGCCGCCCCCGGTCCCACCTACGCGGGACTGATCGGCATCGGGGCCGGTGTTCGGGACAGCAAACTCGCCTCCAGCGGCGGCAAGATGCACATGACGTACGGCCGCCGGGTGTTCTTCGGCTACCAGGTCTTCGACGACGCCTCGGGGGCCTGGTTCGTCAACCTGCCCAGCGCGGAACCGGTCTCCGCGGCCCGCGCGGCGGAGCGCGGCGCGGATCAGTGGCTGAGCGAACTCAGCGCTCTGGTGGCCGGTGACCGCACGCCCGCCCGGGAGCTGCTGGCCCGTACCGACCCCGCGGACCTCGCGCTCACCGGGCCCGTCGAAGCCATGCTCAGGGTGCCGCACTGGAGCCGGGGCCGGATGGTGCTCATCGGGGACGCGGCGCACGCCGCCTCGCCCAGCTCCGGTCAGGGCGCCTCGCTGGCGGCCGAAAGCGCGGTCCAACTCGCGCGCTGTCTGCGGGACTTGCCGTACGGGCAGGCTTTCGCGGCGTACGAGGAGCTGCGCCGGCCCCGGGTCGAGCGGATCATCGCCGAGACGGCCCGCATCAACAACGACAAGGCGGCCGGGCCGGTCGGCCGGGTGGTGCGGGACCTCGTGATGCCGCCGATGATGAAGCTGCTCAAGCCGGAAAAGCGGGCGGCCTGGCAGTACACGCACCGGATCGACTGGGACGAGCGGGTCGTCGGCTCCGCCCGGTGAGCGGCATGGGGCGGGCCAGTCGTCAGCCCTGCCCGGTGACGAGGACCACCTTGCCCAGGTTGCGGCGGGACTCGATCAGCTCATGGGCCGCGGCGGCTTCGGTAAGCGGCAGCACCGCGGCGACGGAGGTCCGCAGCTTCCCGGCGGCGTGCAGTTCCCACAGCTCGTCCCGCCAACTGGCATACAGAGCAGGCTTGTTGCGGGCGATCAGGGCCATCTGGAAGCCGATGACGGACTTGCCGCCCACGAGCAGGTCATACGCTTCGAAGGTGCCGCCGACGGAGCTGAACGCGACGAGTCGCCCGCCGGGCGCGAGTGCTCGCACCGCCGGGGTGAGCAGCTCGCCGCCGACTCCGTCGATGACCACGTCGACCGACTCGCCCCACGAATCGTCCCCGTACAGGACGACCTCATCGGCCCCCAACTCCCGTACGAAGGCCTCCTTTTCGGGTGAGCTGACGGCGGCGACGACGCGCCGCGCACCGCCTGACTTCGCGAACTGCAGGGCCAGCGTGCCGATCGCGCTCGCGGCGGCGGTCACGAGGACGGACTCGCCGCGTTCGGCGCGGCCGGCCTCATACGCGCCGCGCGCCACCAGCCCGCTGCGCACCAGCGCGATGGCATCCACCGCGGTGGCGTGGGCGGGAACGTGGGAGGTCATCGCCGAGTGCAGGACGGCCAGTTCGGCGTAGCCGTGGGTGAAGCAGAGCCCCGTCACCCGGTCGCCCGGCGCGAACTGGCCGACACCTTCGCCGAGTGCGATCACGGTGCCCGCGACCTCGCCGCCGAGCGGCATGGGCTCGGCGCCCTCGCGGACCTTGCGGACGACGGGCAGGGTGACTCCGATCGCCTCGGTGCGTACCAACAGCTCACCCGGGCCGGGCTCGGGTGCGGCGACATCCTCGGTGAACAGGACTTCGGGGCCGCCGTTGACCTCATAGCGAACGCGACGCATGGCACCTCCGGGACAGTCAATTCGTTGGGAGTTCCAACAACTGGGATGACAGTAGAGGGGAACCGTTGGGGTGTCCAATGAATTGGCGATAGGCTTCCGGCATGACGGAACAAGACGCTCTCGACGCGGCCGCGAGGCATGACGCGACCGAGCGGAGCGCGGGCGCCCCGCTGCCCGCACTCCAGCGCATCCAGGCGCTGCCGAGCTGGCTGATCGGCCGGGTCGCCGCACGCGGGCGGGGCCTGGTCGCCGACGCCCTCGCGCGCGAGGGCGTCAAGATGCTGCACCACGCGGTGCTCGCCGCGGTCTGCGAACTCGGCCCGGTCGCCCAGGCCGATCTCGGCCGCAGGCTCGCCATCGACCCGAAGGACCTGGTCGGCATCCTCAACGACCTCCAGGCCGACGGCCTCACCGTCCGCGAACCCGACCCCAGGGACCGCCGCAAGAACGCGGTCACCGTCACTCCGGCAGGCCGGGACGTCCTGCGAAGCTGCGCGACGGCGGCCGAAGCGGCCAACGCCCAGCTCCTCGCACCTCTCGCCCCCGCCGAGGCGCGACAGCTGATGGCACTGCTCACGCGGCTGCACGAGGCCTAGTGGACCGCATCGGGCGCCCCCCGTGGCCTGAACCGGTCCCCGCCGTACGGTCTAGATCATCGAGGCCGGTACGGTGCCAGCCATGACCGCTTTCCCAGGCGCGCCCGCCACCCTCGACCCCGCGCGCACCGCGCTCGTCCTCGTCGACCTGATGGACCGGATCGCGGCGCTGCCGCTGGCTCCCCGTACCGGCGATCAAGTCGTCGCCGTGTCAAAGGAGTTGGCGCGAGCCTCTCGCGCGGCGGGTGCGACCGTGGTGCTCGTGCGGGTGGAGCGGCCCGGCGTGGAGACCCAGCCGCCGGGCAGCGGGCTCGTCGAGGGGCTCGCGGCCGACGGGGACCTGATCGTGGTGAAGCGCACCATCGGCGGCTTCCACGGGACCGGCCTGCACCAACTCCTCGCGCAACGGGGTGTCGACACGCTCGTCTTCGGCGGCATCGCCACCAACCTCGGGGTCGAGTCGACGGCCCGCGCCGCTGCCGACCACGGCTACCAGCTGCTGTTCGCCGAGGACGCCATGGCCGCGCTGACCGAGGACGAGCACCGGGCGGCGGTCCGGCTGAACTTCCCGCGCCTCGGCACGGTCGTGACCGCATCCATGATCGGGTTCGGCTGAGCACATGCCCAAGTTCACGATATCCGCGGCCGGTTCACGTCCCTGCACCCTCGTCGTCTGCCGCGGCTGCTGCTGCGGCGACGCCCGCAAGAACCCCGGCACCGACCACGCCCGCCAGCTGGCCCGGCTGCGGGCGGCGGCCGCCGCGTCGGGCGGCCGGATCGCGGTGCGCACCACCGACTGCCTCGGGCCCTGCGGCCAGGCCAACGTGATGGTGGTCCAGCCGTCGGGCAGTGCCCGCGCGCGGGGCGCCCGCGCGGCCTGGATCGGCTGGGTCCTGGACGACGACGCCACCGACGACATCGTGTCCTGGGCCGAGCAGGGCGGCCCGGGTCTGGCCGAACCCCCGGCCACGCTCGCACTCCAGATGATCCCGGCTCCGTCCGAGGCGCGCAGGCGCGCGCGGTAGCCGGGCCGGTCTCAGATCCGGCCGCCGGTCGACGGCCGGCCGTCGGGCACGGGCCCCCGGTCCGGCTTCCCGGCGTCGAAGGGGCCGTTGCGGCGCACGACGAGGATGGCGGCGTCGTCGCTCTGCCGGTCGCCGGTGTGCCGCATCAGGTCGAGCCGCAGCTGCTCCACCAGTTCGGGCGAGGGCAGGTCGGCCCATGTGCTGAGGCGCTCGGCGAGGGGGTAGAAGTCCCCCTTCGCGTCGCGGGCCTCGGTCACCCCGTCCGTGCACAGCACCATCCGTTCCCCGGCGGGGAAGCGCAACTCCTGTGTCGTGCGCGCCTGCCCCGCCAAGTCGCCCAGCCCGAGCGGGAGTCCGGGGTCGGCGAGCCAGATCTCCGCCGCCTTGCCGCCATCGAGACTGAACGGGGTGGTGTGCCCGCACCCGACGAGCTCCGCCCGGCCCCCCGGCTCCAGTTGCAATACCAGCGCCGTGACGAACCGCTCGCCGTCCCCCGTGTCCTGGGCGTAGTGGTTGTGCCGCAGCAGCGCCTGTTCCATCTGGGTGCACACGCCGAGCAACGAGGCCTGGTGGTAGGCGCCTTCCCGGAACGAGGTGAGCACGGCGGCCCCGGCATGGATGGCGGGGAGCCCTTTGCCGCGTACGTCCCCGATGAGCACACGGGTGCCATACGGAGTGGGCAGGACCTCGTAGATGTCACCACCGATCAGCGCGTCCCGTGCGGACGACATGTACAGCCCGTCCACCACCGCGTCGTTGGTGTGGAGCGGCAGTTCGCGCAACAGGGTCCGCTGGGCGGCCTCGGCCGTGAACCGGACCCGGGCAAGCAGTTTCTCGCGTTCCCACCGGGACTGGCACAGCAGAACGCAGGCGATGCCGGCCACGATCGAGCCCCCGGTCGACGCGATCATGGTGGGGGCGCCCGAGGCGGCCAGCTCACTGGTGTAAACGACAGCCACCGCGGCGGTGTAGAACATCCCCACCACCACGACCTGCCCGGTGGTGCAGAGCATCGCCGCCACGAGCGCCGCCAGTCCGGACACCTGAATGGTCTGGGACCCCTCGCCGGTCGCGAGGTCGATGGCGGCCACCACGACCACCAGCCCGCACAGGACCGCGGTGGCCGGCCACCTTCTGCGGTTGGACAGCCGCTCGTCCCAGCTCGGCCGGTCACTGCGACCGTTCTGCGTTCGGGGTGCCATGGGGACTCCGGAACTCGGTGCGCTCGTATCTGGTCACCGCCGCTCGGCGCGGTGCGGTTCCCGCGATCTCAACGGTACGCCGGTTGCTCCCGCACGCCGCTTGGAGCGCAGGTTCGAGAGGGCGGGTGTGGGCGTGGGCGTGGCGCAGGGCGGGGTTGTCCCCACACGGGGCGCTTCCCGCTCACCGGGCCGGTTCCGGGCGGTGTCAGACGCCCGAGCGCAGCGCGATGCGCTCGTCCCCCGCGTACACGTTCATGGAGCTGCCGCGCAGGAAGCCGACCAGGGTGAGGCCCGATTCGACGGCCAGGTCGACGGCGAGCGAGGACGGCGCGGAAACCGCCGCGAGGACCGGGATGCCCGCCATGACCGCCTTCTGGGCGAGCTCGAAGGAGGCCCGCCCCGACACCAGCAGAATGCAGCGCGACAGCGGCAGCCGGTCGTCCTGAAGAGCGCGCCCCACCAGCTTGTCGACCGCGTTGTGGCGGCCCACGTCCTCGCGTATGTCGAGCAGTTCGCCCTCCGGCGAGAACAGCGCCGCCGCGTGCAGGCCTCCCGTCCGGTCGAAGACCCGCTGCGCCGCGCGCAGCCGGTCGGGGAGGCTCGCGAGCAGTTCGGGCTCCACCCGGACCGGGGGAGTGTCGGCGATCGGGAAGCGGGCCTGCGTACGGACCGCGTCCAGGCTGGCCTTGCCGCACAGACCGCACGAGGACGTCGTGTACACGTTCCGTTCGAGGGTGATGTCGGGCAGCGCGACGCCCGGCGCCAGCTTCACGTCGACCACGTTGTACGTGTTGGAACCGTCGGCCGTGGCGCCCGCGCAGTACACGATCGACTGGAGTTCGGCGGCGCTCCCGAGCACCCCCTCGCTGACCAGGAACCCCGCGGCGAGCGCGAAGTCGTCGCCGGGCGTACGCATCGTGATCGCGAGTGGCTTTCCGCCCAGCCGGATCTCCAGGGGCTCCTCGGCGACCAGGGTGTCCGGGCGGGTCGAGACCGCCCCGTCCCGGATGCGGATGACGCGGCGGCGTTCGGTGACCCGTCCCATGTGCTCAGTCCCTCGGTCGCTCTGGTCGGTCTCGGTTCGTACGCGCTGGAAGCCGAAGCGCCCCTTGTCGCACGGGTTGCCGTGGGTCACCGGGTTGTCGTGCGGCGCGGTGACCTTGACGATCTCATTGTCCTGCACGGGGAGGGTGCGGTTGCAGCCGATGCCGACGGGCGTCGCCCGATGCCGGACGGGCGGCGATCAGCGTGTCCGGGCCGCCCGGGGTGACGGTAACGCCGACGGATATGTGTACAGAATGCCTTTTAGGACGGTCATCGGCCGGTCATCGGAGGGTCAAGGATGTCCGGTCAGGGTGTCCGACGCGCGCCGTAACCACCCGCGGGGACGAAACGCTGACACAAGGCTCCAAAGGTGCGGCAGTGAATCCTGTTGGATCTCGCGCCCCTGTACCCATCAGTAGCCACGAAGACTGGATGGCTCCGGATGTCAGCAGAACGCTCGTATCGAGGGGATCCGTCATGACCGGCATGCGAGGCTCGCGCGTTGTCGCAGTCGGGCACTACCAGCCCGCCAAGGTGCTCACCAATGGCGACCTCGCCGAGCTGGTCGATACCAGCGACGAATGGATCAGCAGCCGGGTCGGCATCCGCACCCGCCATGTCGCGGGCCCCGACGAACCCGTCGACGAGCTGGCAGCGCACGCCGGGGCGAAGGCCCTGGCCAGTGCCGGTCTGACCCCCGCCGACATCGACCTGGTCCTGGTGGCGACGTCCACCGCGGCCGACCGTTCGCCGAACACCGCCGCCCGGGTCGCCGCCCGCCTCGGCATGGGCTCGCCCGCGGTCCTCGACCTCAACGTCGTCTGCGCCGGGTTCACCCACGCCCTGGCCACCGCCGACAGCCTGGTGCGCACCGGAACCGCCACCCGCGCGCTGGTCATCGGCGCGGACAAGATGACGGCGGTGACCGACTGGACCGACCGCACCACCTGCGTCCTGGTTGGCGACGGCGCCGGGGCGGCGGTTGTCGAGGCGAGTGAACAGGAGCTGATCGGCCCGGTGCTGTGGGGCTCGGTGCCCGAGATGGGTCATGCGGTACGCATCGAAGGAACCCCGCCGGTGTTCGCGCAGGAGGGCCAGTCCGTCTACCGCTGGGCCACCACCCAGCTGCCGCCGATCGCCCGCCAGGTGTGCGAGCGCGCCGGACTCACCCCCGAGGACCTCGCGGCGGTCGTCCTGCACCAGGCCAATCTGCGCATCATCGAACCCGTCGCGCGCAAGATCGGCGCCGTCAACGCGGTGATCGCCCGCGATGTGGTCGACTCCGGGAACACCTCGGCGGCCAGCATCCCGCTGGCGCTGTCGAAGCTGGTCGAACGCGGCGAGATCCGCACCGGGGACCCGGTCCTGCTCTTCGGCTTCGGCGGCAACCTCTCGTACGCGGGCCAGGTCATCCGCTGCCCGTGAGAGACCCGGCCCGTGCGCATCCCGCGCCGGGCCTGCCTAATCCTGGTTCCTGCACGGCTGCGCCGGGCCTGCCTAATCCTGGTTCCTGCATGTCCGCATAGGCCTGCCCGATCCCGGCTCATGCGGGGCTGCACATGGTGGGCTCAAGCCTGGTTTCTGCGCGGCCGCATCGGGTGGCTCAAGCTTGGCTTCTGCGCGGCCGCATCGGAGCCCGTCGAAGCGCGCGTTTCTACTGGCCTCGTGCGGCGCGGATGGCGGCGATTTCGTCCGGGGTCATCCAAGCGGGCCAGCCCTTCGGGGTGGTGTCGGGGCTGCGGATGCTCGCGCCGTAATGGCTGGTGGCCTTGTGTACCACCGGCTTTTGCGCCGGCGCCGGCCACAGTTGCAGGAGATAGGTTTCCGGCGGGTCGCCGCCTTCGACGTCGCCGCTGTCACGCCCGCGTCCGTGGGCGAGGAGGCGGTAGCTGCCGGGAGGCAGGTCGAGGTGGGGTGCGTCGTCGGGGTCGCAGCCGAGCTCCATGCGCTGTCCGGTCCAGCTGATCGAGATTTCGGCTGCGTCTTGCCAGCCGTCGAGGCGCAGCGGCGGGGCGCCGTCCCAGAGTTCGGCGGTGACGTGGATGTGGCCGGACTCGGTGGCGGTGGCGATGGCTGCGGCGCCTTGGTCGGTGACGGCGACGAGGCCGTTGCCGGTGTGGTCGAGGACGCCGGTTTCCATGGTCTCGGGGTCGAGCAGGTCGAGGGTGTTGGCGTCGATGAACAGCTGGGGTTCGTTGACGCGATGGATGAGACTGCTCATGGCGGGGCTCCTGTGCGCCGGGAGGGGACAGCATTTTCGCTGCCCCCTCGGGATTTACGCCACCGGGCTGGTGTTACGGGCACTGGACGAGCGGCCCCATGGCTGCCGGGGAGTTGGCCGGCGGGAGGGTCACGTTGACCCAGAAGTTGTCGCCGTCGAAGAGGCGCACGCTGTTGGCATGGCCAACTCCCTTGCCCGGATGCGGCGTTGATGCCATCCCCCTGGTCACGCCCGCCGTGCCCCTGGCCGACTCGAAGCCGCACAGCCGGCTCACCGTTGCCTCGTACTGGCCGGGATCGCGGCACCGGGCTGTGCGCGGACCGTTCCGACCAGCCGACCCGGGCCGGGGCGCCCGGTGGGCCAGGCGTCCCGGAGCCTTCCCGGGCGGTTCCCCGGGGCCGTCTGCGGACCGTCCGGCCGGGCTGACCCGGCCGGACGGGGCGTCCCGGTGGCCATGCGTCAGCTCCGGCGCGGGCGCCGTGCGCGCGGCGGGCTGTTGGGCCCGGGGCCTACCGGAACGCGTCGGCGTGCGCCTCGGCCCACTGCCGGAACGTGCGCGGCTCGCGTCCCGTGACCTCGCGCACCGTGTCCACCACACCCGACTCGTCGAGCGTGCCGTCCACGTAGAAGCTGAAGAACGCGTCGACGTACGGCACCGGCATCCGCGCCGACATCTCCTTGTACGCCTCGTCGTCGGGGACGCCCTCGAGGTGGAGCTCGCGGCCGAGTACCTCGCCGAGAATGCGCGCCCGGTCGGCGGGCAGCAGTGACTCGGGACCGGAGAGGGTGTGGATCCGCCCCTCGTGGTCCGCGCCGTTGAGCGCCACGGCCGCGCACGCGGCGATGTCGTACGGGTCGACCACCGCGGCCCGTACGTCCGCGAAGGGCGCCCGCACCACATCGCCCTGTCTCAACCGCTCAGTCCATTCAAGGGAGTTGGACATGAACATCCGGGGGCGCAGGATCGTCCACGGCAGTCCCGACTCCCGTACCGCCGTTTCGGACTCGATCATGTAGCGGGACACCGCGTTCGTGAGGTCGCCGCCGCCCGCCGAGCCGCCGGAGAGCAGCACCACGCGTTCGGCCGCGCCCGCGCGGGCGGCGGCCAGCGTCGCCGCCATGTTCTCGTAGCCGGGCAGCAGGAACAGTGCGCGTGCCTCGGCGAGGGAGGCGGCGAAGGACTCGGGCCGGTTGAGGTCACCGGCCACCGCCCGCGCGTTCGCGGGCAGGCCCGCCGGGCTTCCGGAACGGCTGAGCGCATGTACCTCCTCGCCGGTACCGCCGAGCAACTCGCCCAGAATCCGGACCAGTTCGGACCCGACGTTCCCCGTCGCCCCGGTCACCAGGATCATGCGCTTCCCCTCTCGTCATGGGTGCAAGGCGCCCATCGTGCTTCAGCGAGCAGCATCATGACCAGTGCGAGCACCAGGGCGACCAGTTCGGCGAGGGAGGAGACGTGCGTGCCGAGCGGCACGGTGGCGAGCGCGACCACCGCGGCGCCGGCGCGGAAACGCAGCGGTGTGATGCGCAGCGTCGCACGGAAGGCGGCATTGCCCGCGAGGAACAGCGCCACCCCGCCGGCCAGGGCGACGGCAGGCGCGGTCGGCAGGTGCTCGGGCAGCTGCCCGATGGACTTCTTGACCCCGGCCGCGAGCACCGCGACACCGAGCAGCATCGGCACGAAGCTGTAGTAGTAGGCGAGCATCGTCAGCCGGAACCGGCTGAGCCCGGACGCGGCCCGCAGCGCCGCCTCGGCGGCCTCCTCGTCCCGGATGAAGTACGTCCACCACAGTGCCGTAGCCAGGGCGAGCGCGAGAGCCACCCCGCCGAACATCCCCCAGTCCAGCTTGAGTTCGCCGGAACCGACGCCGATGGCGATGACGGACTCGCCGAACGCGACGATCAGGAGCAGCCCGTGCCGCTCCACGAAGTGCGCCGGGTCGAGGCCGCCGACCCGCCCCGTGACGGGCACACGCTCGCCGTTCACGTCGGCGCTGATGCGGCTGGACAGGATGGGAGTGATGTTCTGAAGCACCAGCGCGGCCAGCCACAGCCCCTCGGCCGCCCGCCCGCTGACGGTGCCCGCCGCCGTCACGCACAGCGCCGCGAGCACATTGGTCAGCGCGAAACTGAGGACGTACCGCCCGTGCAGCAGCGCGTAGAGCGCGCTGTGCACGACGGTGACCAGGAGGAAGCCGAGCCCGAACGCGACGCCGTTGGTGGTAAACACGCCAGGTATGGCCAGGGCGCAGGTCAAGAAGCCGCACATGCCGAGGATCAGCGGAATGCGGCGGGCGTTGGTCTCCGGCGGCACCTGGTTGGTGAGGTAGGCGTAGGCCCCGTACATCCAGAACAGGACGGCGAAGATCAGCAGCACCCGGCCCGCCTGGGCGAACGAGAGGTCGTGCGTGAGCAGCACGGTCAGCTGTGTGATCGTGAAGACGAAGACGAGGTCGAAGAAGAGCTCCAAGGTGGAGACCCGGCGCCCGGCGGCGCTCCCGGCCCCCGCCGTCATGCCGTCGACGGCAGACATACGTTCCCCCAGCAGGCATGTCGTACGGATGTGCGGCCGACACCCTAGCCGAGCGCGCGACAGTGGCCCCGGCCCGTCTCGGTTCCGGGGTGGAGCCGCGCACATGTGGGCTTACGCCAACTCCCGGTGCTGGGTCTGGGATTGGGGCCACGATGTGTCGGGCCTACGGCGCCGAAGCCGAGGGTTGCGGCGAGGGTGTTGCCAGGTGAAGGCACGCGGTCGCGGCAAGCGTGCGGAGTGAAACCCGCTGCGGCCTCGGCAGCCGCTGAACTGACGGCATGCCAGGTTCACCGGCAGGGAGGCAAGGGCCACGTCTTCCGGAAGGCGGCGTCGGCTCAACTGGCCAATTCTGGAGTGGAGTTGTACGCCCAACGCGTCCTGGCTGCTCGGCCCGGGTCTTCCTGGCGGTCGCGCCGATGGGGATGCGGTCGTGCCTCGGTCAACTCGCTCGTCCGGGTCGCGGAGGGAAGGGGCTTAGCGCTCGCCGGAAGGGCGCGCCGGGCAGCAACCCTACTTCGCAGCAAGCTTGTTGGGGCACGGCCGAGGGGTGGGCGAGCCTGTGCCCGCGCCCGTTATGAGCACGTGCCCGCGCCCGCCATGAGTGCGTGCCCGCGCCCGCCATGAGCCCGAGCCCGCGCCTCACCCGAGCCCCCGCCTCACCCGTGCCCGAGCGCGAGCTCGCACCCAAGCCCTCACCCTCACCCTCATCCGCACCCCCGCCCGTGATCACGTGACGTCACTCATACTTCACGCCGCGTGCGTGCCAACGCCCGTCCGGCTCACTACCGTCCGGTAACAGCGCCATCGCACACCCCGCCCCGACCGTGCACCGAGAGCGGAGATCCAGACATGGCACCCACCCCCGCCCCCCTCACCCTCAAGCCCGGCACCGCTTGGCAGGATGCCTGGCGGCGCAGCCTCGCCGCCGCCCCCGAGGCCTTCAGGGACGACCGAGTCCTGAACCTCTGGGACGGCCGGTGGCACGCCGATGGTCGCGTCCTGGCCGCCACCAGCCCTCTCGACGCGAGCCCCATCGTCGGCCCGCCCCGTCTCGACGGACCCGCCGCGCAACAGGCCGTACGGGCCGCACTCGACCAGCACCGCGCCTGGCGGCACGTCCCGCTCGCCGAGCGCCGTGCCCGCGTCGGCGCCACGCTCGACGCGCTGACCGGACACCGCGAGCTGCTCGCCCTGCTCCTCGTGTGGGAGATCGGCAAACCCTGGCGGCTGGCCACGGCGGACGTCGACCGCGCCATCGACGGGGTGCGTTGGTACGTCGAGAACATCGACGTGATGCTGGCGGGCCGGACCCCGCTGCCCGGCCCGGTGTCCAACATCGCGAGCTGGAACTACCCGATGTCGGTACTCGTTCACGCGATGCTGGTCCAAGCGCTCGCGGGTAACGCCGTGATCGCGAAGACCCCGACCGACGGCGGCGTCGCCTGCCTCACCCTGGCCAGTGCGCTCGCCGTGCGCGAGGGCATTCCGGTCACCCTGGTGAGCGGCAGCGGAGGCGAGCTCTCCGAGGCACTCGTCCGCTCCCCGGAGATCGGCTGCGTCTCCTTCGTCGGCGGCCGCGACACCGGCGCCCGCATCGCCACCGCCGTGGCCGACCTCGGCAAACCGCACATCCCGGAACAGGAGGGCCTGAACACCTGGGGCATCTGGAACTTCACCGACTGGGCCGGGCTCGCCTGTGTCATCCCCAAGCTCTTCGACTACGGCAAGCAGCGCTGCACCGCCTACCCCCGGTTCGTCGTCCAGCGCACCCTGTTCGATCAGTTCCTGGCCGCCTACCTGCCGGCCGTACGCTCCGTACGCGCCGGGCACCCCCTGGCCGTGGATGACCCCCAAGACCCCCTGCCGGAACTGGACTTCGGCCCGCTCATCAACGCGGCCAAGGCCAAGGAGCTGAGCGACCAGGTGGCCGAGGCCGTCGACCGGGGCGCCGTCCCGCTGCACCGGGCGTCCCTGTCCGATGGCCGATTCCTGCCCGGCCAGGACACCAGCGCCTATCTGGCGCCGGTCACCCTGCTCAACCCGCCGCCGTCCTCGCCGCTGTTCCACGCGGAACCGTTCGGCCCGGTCGACACGATCGTCCTGGTCGACACCGAGGCCGAACTGCTCGCCGCCATGAACGCGTCCAACGGAGCACTGGTGGCCACCCTGTCAACCGACGATCCGGACACCTACGACCGACTGGCCCCGCAGATACGGGCGTTCAAGGTGGGCCGTGGCAAACCCCGTTCACGGGGCGACCGGGAGGAACTGTTCGGCGGATACGGAGCGTCCTGGCGAGGCGCCTTCGTCGGCGGGGACCTCCTGGTACGGGCCGTGACCGAGGGCCCGGCGGGGGAGCGGGCCCCGGGCAACTTCCCCGACTACCGGCTGATCCCGTAAGGGGGGTTGGGGCCCGAGGCAGGCAGCCCCTGACCGGCGGGGGAGCGGGGCCCGGGCAACTTCCCCGACTACCGGCTGATCCCGTAACGGGGGTTGGCGCCCGAGGCACGCAGCCCCCGACCGGCGGGGGAGCGGGGCCGGGGCAGGTCTTGCGCCACCTTCGCCTTCTCCGTTTCGGACCGGCCGGGGAGTGTCATCCGATCCCCTGCCGGTCCGGCTCCAGCGCGAAGGCACACTCCGAGGATTGAGGCACCGCGAGCGTCACGGCCTGCCCGAGCAGCGCCCGGTGCCGCAACAGGGGCGCGCGCCGGGCCTCGGGCGCGATCCGCAGCAGATCGTCGAGCCCGGCCGCGATCCGCCGGGTGACCTGGGGACTTCCGACCGCGCAGAGCCGGATCTCGGAGAAGCTCAGATCAACGAGATCGGCCCAGTCCGGCACGTTCTGAACGAGCCGCACCTCTCCCTTGCCGTCCCGGTGTCCCACCGCCCCGAGCGGCCGGTTCACCAGCGCCGTCAGGAGCTGGACGATCCGGTCCAGGCACTGCACGGCGGTGGTCGGGTCGTTGATGGCGGGCGACAGGGCCCGCAGCGCGATGTCGCCGAGCTGCCGCAGCCCGAACCCCAGATCCTGGTGGAACGTACGCTCCACACCCACCGACACCGTGTACCGCAGCCCGCGGAGCGAGGGAGCCTTCTCACCCCCGTGCACCGCGAGCAGCGGAGTGCCCGCCACCACGAAGTCCCCGATCCGGGGGATCAGCCGGAGCACCACGCCATGGCGCCGGGCTGCCCGGACGAGCCGGGCGATGTTCACGTCCCGCAGCACCCCGCCGCGCCCGCTGTACCCGATCCGGGCCGTCTCCGGCCCGAAGGGCAGCCCGCCGACATCGCCGCGCGGCATCTTGTCCACCACGCGCAACGCCTCTCCGGTGATCCGGTCGACCACATGCCCGACCCGCATGAGCCGGAGCGTCGAGTTCACGTACGCGATGAAGAGAAACAGGCTCAGCGCGACCATCAGGAGCGTGAAAGCGCTCTGCAGAAACGGAACGCTGGTCACCAGACGGGGGTCGGTCTCGCTGTCGAACGAGGTGAGCACGAGCAGCGTCAGCGTGAAAGTGGCCAGGAAGACGGCGAAGGTCAGCTTGGTGATGCGGGACCGCACGAAGATCCGCACGACCCGCGGCGACTGCCCACTGGCCATCTGGACGGCGACCAGCGAAATGCTGAACACGACTCCGATGAAGGTCATCATCGCCGAGCTGACCGTGGTGATCACGGTCTTGGCGTCGTCGACGAGCCGGATGAGCTCGGTGACCTCGTCGTAGGCCTGACGGTCCTGGAGCATCCGAATGATGGCCGCGTCGGCCTCGGACACGCCGGTCCACAGTGCGAAGGTCAGCACCATCGCCGCGGTCGGCGCGAACCAGAAGGTGTCGCGCAGATGCTCCCGCAGCGGCGACAACGCCCGCGGCCGCCGGTATCCCTTGCCCGTGTCCACCCGGCGA
Source organism: Streptomyces sp. NBC_01431 (assembly GCF_036231355.1). NCBI lineage: Bacteria > Bacillati > Actinomycetota > Actinomycetes > Kitasatosporales > Streptomycetaceae > Streptomyces > Streptomyces sp. NBC_01431. Next base: position 1,518,108 of record NZ_CP109496.1, on the reverse strand, counting down.
AGGCTAGAGCCGGGCTCCGGCTCGCAGCTCTCCGCGCCGCCGTGTGGTCCCACAGTCGTACACACATTGGTCCTCACGGCGTACGAATCGGCACACCGGCGCCCGAAGAATGGAAAACATCCCGCTGACGACGACCTGCCGAGCCGAGGAGCCCCATGACCGCCGCCCGCCCCAAGACCCGGACCCTTGTCCTCGCCGTCGCCTCGGTCGCGGTGGCTCTGGGCTTCGCGGCCTTCGTGGCCGTACCGGCCGCGAAGGACTGGTACCAGAACCGCCACGACGAGGCCTCCTCCTACCACTCCGGCAAGGAGGCGAAGCACGACCGGGCGTCCGTACCGCGCTGGCTTCCGGACGAGGCGAGGCACATCGAGTACGCGATGAAGACGACCGGCGGCGACCGCCTCCTGAAGGCCACCCTGCGCTCAGCCGCCCTTCCCGCCACCTGCAAACCCCACCAGCCGGCCACGCCCCCGCGACCCCCGGCGATCAAGCCGCCCTGGTTCCCCAAGCACGCCGAGGCCCGCACCACCGCCCGCTGCGACCTGTACTACGCGTACATGGACGGGGACACTCTGTACGCGTGGCAGGCGAACGAGGACTGGACCGCCGCCAACAAGGGGTGACGCTCGCCTGACCACGCAATATGCAGGTGAACGGCACCTCGAACCCCTGGTAGAGTTCTCTATGTCGCCGCGGGGAACGCCCCGCGAAGACAACACCTTGTCCGGGTGGCGGAATGGCAGACGCGCTAGCTTGAGGTGCTAGTGCCCTTTATCGGGCGTGGGGGTTCAAGTCCCCCCTCGGACACAGAGTTTGTGCACATAGAAGAGCGGGTTGTGACTCAACGGTCACGATCCGCTCTTTTGCGTAATAGGTCAGCTGGAGCCCGAGGGCCAGGTAGAGCTGCCGTTTGTCTTCGGGTGCGGGAGCGGCGAGGGCGGCGTGAATGTTGCCGAGTTGTTCGATCAGCTCGCGGATCTGGTCCTCGGTGAGCACGGTGCGCTGCGCCTGGTCGGTCTCGTGGAGCTGTCGTTGGGCGGCTGCTTTCTCGGCTTGGGTCTGGGTGATCCAGCGGGTGATGAGTTCGGGGTCGGTGCCGCGGTCGAGGGCTGCGCGGTAGTGGGCGATGCGGCGGTCGCAGTCGGCGATGGTGATGCGGGCGACTTCGAGCGCGGGGGCAGTGGTGAGCGTGATCTCCTGGCTGCGTTGGAGTTCGTGGAGGGTCCGGTCGAGCCGGGCGGGGGCGAAGGACTGGGCGATCCATGCGTCGAGCGGGGGGAGTACGGCGTCCTCGCGGACGTAGATGGTCGGCGGGTGATCGAGGGCTGTGGTGCGGGCGTACTCGGCGGTGTAGCGGCAACGGTAGTGGGGGTGGCCGTTGTTGAAGCTGCCTTGCATCTTGCGGCGGCAGATGGAGCAGCGCATGCGCCCGCGCAGCAGGTAGGGGTGCGTGGTGGTGCGCGGTGGCCGCGGGTGGTCGCGCCGCTCGTGCCGTGAGGTGCGCTGCGCCTGGGCGGCTTTGAAGTCCTCGAGGCTGACGAGTGGTTCGTGGACCGGTTGCGCGGACCAGATCCACTGGTCGGGCTTGTTCCAGGATTGTTTGGTGTGGTGGCCGAGTGTGATGTCGTCGATGTCGAGCAGGACCTCGTCCTTGCGCTGTTTGTTCCACACCTCATGGCCGGTGTAGCGGGGGTTGGCGAGGATGGTGGCGACGGCGCTTTTCGACCAGGCGAGGCCGGAGCGGTGGGGGTTGCGGGCTCGGTCGTGGGCGGATGGGCAGGGGATGCCGTCGTCGGTGAGCCGGATGGCGATGGCCAGGTAGCCCATGCCGTGCAGGTACTCGGCGAAGATCCGCTGCACGACGCCTGCCGCGACGGCGTGGTCGGGTACGAGTCGGTGCAGGCGTTTGCCGTCGGCGGCTTTGGCGGGGTTGGGGTGCGGGCCCGCGTCTTCGAGCGTGTAGCCGTAGGGCGGTCGTCCGCCGAGGAAGCGGCCTTCGAGCTGGGCCTGGGAGGCCATGGCGGTGCGCACCCGGATTTTGATGCGGTTGCGTTCGCCTTTGCTCATGCCGCCGAAGACGGACATGACGAGGTCGTGGGCTTCGTTGTCGGGGTCGATCGGTCCGCCGACTTCGGGGACCCACAGGGGGACGTGGAAGTGGACGAAGAGGGGGAAGGTGTTGCCGAACTGGTTGCCGTAGAAGGTGCGCTGGGGCTCTCCGATGACAACGGCGTCGAACCCCCGCTCGGGGTTGCGCAAGTCCTGGAGGAGGGCTGCGGCTTGGGGCCGGCGCTTCCATGGCAGGGCGCGTGAGTGGCCGGAGTCGAAGTACTCGGCCACGATCCGGCCGCCGGCCGGTTCGATCAGCCCTTTGGCCCGGAGGAGTTGCCAGTTCTTTGACGCCTCCGGGTCTTGGAGGTCTTCGGTCGAGCAGCGTCCGGCGAAAGCGAATCGGGTCACGTCGTACTCCTGCAGAGATTGTGGTGCGACCGGCGGCCGGTGGTCGTCCGTGGTACCTCTGATCGACGAGAAGGTCCAGTTGGGGGCTGCTGGAACCCAGGGCGTGACTCAGGGCAGCCGGGGGGCCTTCCGGACCTGTGTTTCGTACGTGGACAGGAGGATCCGCAGGAGTGCGGCCGCCGTCGCGGGCGTGAGAGCGGGAGGCTCGTGCGGGAGTACCGCTTCGAGGCGGCCTGTATGGTCCGTGGCTGGGCAGCGGAGCTGAGGCCGGTCCGATGTGGTGGAGGACGGACAGCCATCGGCGTGCTTCCCTGCAGCAGGCTGACGATCGCAGCAGCGGTCAGCAGGTTGTTCTTGCCGATTGGTCTGTCTCGGAGTGCAGGGGTGCGTCGGCTGGTCCACGGTGATCTCCAAGGGGCGTGCGCGGCTACCCTCTAAGGAGAATTTGGACCATGAAATGCGCCACGGGGTCGGCTGGCGGCCCGTCAGTGAATTTCGGCCATCGGCTTCCAGGGCTCGACAGTTGGAAGCCGACCCGGGTATAGCGGGTGACTTATCACCACGTCACTGATATGGCAAACATGCAGGTCAGATGGGTCCGGCTCTTCGGGGTCGGGTCCTTTGCGTTTTCCCGTGCTTGGATGGTGCTGGGATAGCTGACCCATCGTCACCTGTCGTCATCCCTGGTCATCCGTACCGTGCTGGGATTGGGCTGGGACGTGGATGTCCTACCGGTGCTGGGATCCACACCGGTGAGTGGCTGAACCGTGGGACGGTGGCTGCTGACTCTGGCAAAGTGATTGGCACTGCTAGACGATTCTCGTGAGGAACTTGTGAGCACGCTCGGTAGCTTCATCTGGTCCATCGCTGACCAGCTTCGGGGCCCATATCGCCCCAACCAGTACGGGACAGTGGTGCTCCCGTTCACGATCCTGCGGCGGCTCGACTGCATCCTTGAACCCGATCACGCGACGGTGCGAGAGCTAGCAGCGAAGTTCGAGAACCCGAACCGGCTCAAGGTCGAGGTCAAGAAGGCTACAGGACGGACCTTCTACAACACCTCCAACTACTCGTTCGCGAACCTGCTGGCCGACGCGGACGGGCTGGCGGACAACCTGGCCGACTACATCGACCGGTTCTCCGGCGACGTGGACGTGTTCGAGTACTTCGACTTCAAGAAGGAGATCTTGGCTCTGGAGAAGGCCGGGCTCCTACGCGAGATCGTTAAGTCCTTCGGCAAGGTCGACCTCCACCCTGATGTGGTGTCGAACTCCGACATGGGCGACGCCTTCGAATACATCATCCGCAAGTTCAACGAGGCAGCGAACGAGACGTCCGGCGACCACTACACGCCACGCGACGCGATCCGACTGCTGGTCGACTTGCTCTTCGCGGAGAAGGATGTCGACCTCACCGAAGGCGGCATCATCCGATCGCTGTACGACCCCACCGCCGGCACCGGCGGCATGCTCTCCCTGGCAGAGGAGCACCTGCTCGCAGGGAACCCCGACGCGAAGCTGGGCCTGTACGGCCAGGAGTACAACCCGCAGTCGTACGCCATCTGCAAGTCCGACCTGCTCGCCAAGGGCCACGACGCGACCAACATCGCCTTCGGCAACACGCTCACCGACGACGCCTTCAAGGGCCGCCAGTTCGACTACTGCATGTCCAATCCGCCCTACGGCGTGGACTGGAAGCAGTACGCCAAGGCGGTCAAGGAGGAGCGAGACTCCGCCGGCCCCTACGGCCGCTTCGCACCGGGCCTCCCCGCGACTTCCGACGGGCAGATGCTCTTCCTGCTTCACCTAGCCCACAAGATGCGCGCACCCGAGGACGGCGGCGGCCGCGTCGGCATCGTCATGAACGGCTCTCCGCTCTTCAACGGCGGAGCTGAATCCGGCCCTTCCAACATCCGCCGGTGGCTGCTGGAGAACGACCTGGTCGAGGCGATCGTGGCCCTGCCGACCAACATGTTCTTCAACACCGGCATTGCCACCTACATCTGGATTCTGGACAACACCAAGCACGCCGACCGCCAGGGCAAGGTGCAGCTGATCGACGGCACGTCGTTCTGGACCAAGATGCGCAAGAACCTCGGTGCCAAGGGACGCGAGATCAGCGACGCCGACCGCGCCGAGGTCCTGCGGCTGTACGACGACTTCGAGGACGCCGATCCCGAGCTCTCCAAGGTGCTGCGCAACGACGAGTTCGGCTACTGGACGGTCACCGTCGAGCGCCCCCTGCTGGACGAGGGCGGGAACCCTGTCGTCAACCGCAAGGGCGAACCGAAGCCCGATTCGAAGAAGCGCGACACGGAGAACGTGCCCTTCACCTACGGCGGCTCGACCGCCGGCGCGGCGGCGGAGCGCGAAGTCATCCAGGCGTACTTCGATGCGGAGGTGAAGCCGCACGTTCCCGACGCCTGGATCGACTGGGCCAAGACCAAGACGGGTTACGAGATCCCCTTCGCGCGGCACTTTTACAAGTATGTTCCGCCTCGTCCGCTCGCGGAGATCGACGCCGACCTGGAGAAGCAGGTTGCCAAGATCCTCGATCTGCTGCGGGAGGTTGAGGGATGACACAAGCCCAGTTTGATCTTGAGCAGGCATGGGCCGGCAACGTCCCATCCCACTGGCGCTGGAGTAGAAACAAAGAACTCCTGGCAGAGTCGCTGTCTGTCTCACCCGAAGGTACAGAGGAACTCCTCAGCGTGTCGCATCTGACCGGGATCACCCCGAGGTCAGAGAAGACCGTGACGATGACTGCAGCGGAGAGCCTCGATGGCTACCGCCTCGTGGAGGCGGGCGATCTCGTCATTAATACGATGTGGGCGTGGATGGGGGCGCTCGGCGTCTCGAAGCAGGCTGGCATCGTGAGCCCTGCGTACGGTGTGTACAGGCCGCGTCCGAACGCAGCCTTCTGTCCTGGGTTTTACGACTACCTCTACCGATCGACGCCGTACGTGATGGAGATGACTCGCCTCTCCCGCGGCATCTGGTCGTCGCGCCTTCGGATCTACCCTGACGTCTTCCTCAGCATGGCGATCCCAGTGCCGCCGCTGGAAGAACAGCGCGCCATCGCCGACTACCTCGACCGTGAAACGGCTCGCCTTGACACCCTCATCGAGGAACAGCAGCGTTTGATCGAGATGCTCCGTGAGCGTCGACAGGACCTTATCCGGGACGCGGTCCTCGGTGCGATCAATCCGTTCTCGCCCCCGCCGGATGTCGCTTTCACCGCCATCGGATATCACTTCTCGGTAACGCTGGGGAAGATGCTGGACGGAAGTAAAGAGACCCGCGCCGGGGATCTGATGCTCCCGTACATCAGGGCCGGGAACATCCAAGATTCCGGGCTGCGGCTTAGCGATGTCAAGAAAATGCCCTACTCAGTCACCGAGGCAGTAAGTCTCAACCTGCTCAAGGGCGACTTGCTCGTTGTCGAGGGCGGCGCAGTCGGGACGAATGTGGTTGTCGATCGCGACATGCCCGGATGGTCCTTCCAGAAGACCGTCAATCGACTCCGGCCGCTGAATAACTGGTCATCTTCCTGGCTGGGTTACGTGCTGCGGACCTATCGAGACGTGGGAGTGATCGACATCGTGTGCAACAAGTCGACCATTCCGCATCTAACGGCTGAAAAGTTGCGAGCGATGCGTATTCCCGTGGTGCAGCCTCAGGAGCAACGGCGCGTAGCCGCCATGCTGGACCAAGAGTCCACGAAGATCGACAGACTCATCGCCGAGTCAGATCGTTTCATTGAGCTCTCTAGAGAGCGACGGTCAGCGTTGATCACGGCGGCAGTGACGGGACAGATCGACGTACACGAGGTGGCGTGATGGCCGACCACAACGAGGCGATCTTCGAGAAGGAGATCTGCGAGTACCTCGAGACCCGCGGCTGGCTGTACTCGGTGAATGACCACGACGGAGGCGAGTACGACCGCGAGCGAGCGCTGTTCCCGGCGGATCTGTTCGCGTGGCTGGAAGCGACGCAGAAGACGGCGTACGAGAAGGCGCTGAAGGCGGCGGGGTCGCAGGCAAAGTTCCTTGACGTGCTGACCGCAGCGTTGGACAAGCCCCTGGAACATGGCGGCGGGACACTGAACATCCTGCGCAACGGGGTCCAGTACATCGGTGGCGGCAGGTTGAAGATGGCGCAGTTCCGCCCCGAAACCACTCTCAACGCGACCACCGTGTCGCATTACGAGGCGATGCGGGTGCGGGTGGTGCGGCAGGTGCATTTCTCGACTGCCGATCAGCGCACCATCGATCTGGTGTTCTTCGTCAACGGGCTCCCGGTGGCCACGGTGGAGCTGAAGACCGACTTTACCCAGTCGCTGGACGAGGCGATCAACCAGTACAAGCACGACCGCAACCCGCTGACGAACGGGCGCCTGGAGCCGCTGCTTTCGTTCGGTCACCGGGCGCTGGTGCACTTCGCGGTCTCCAACGGCCTAGCAGCCATGACCACGAAGCTGGAGGGGGACAAGACCCACTTCCTTCCGTTCAACATCGGCTTCGACAGTGGTGCCGGCAACCCGCCTGGCGCGGACGACGGGTCGGCGACGACGTACCTATGGGAACGAGTCTGGGAGAAGCACGCTTGGCTGAACGTCATCGGGCGGCTGATGATCGTGCAGATCAAGGAGGAGTGGGACGTCACCACCGGCACCTCAGTGCGACGTACGAGCATGCTCTTCCCGCGCTTCCACCAGTGGGAGGCTGTCACGAGCATCGTCGCCGCAGTGAAGGAGGAGGGTGTCGGGCACCGGTACTTGATCGAGCACTCGGCCGGGTCAGGAAAGACGAACACCATTGCCTGGACAGCTCACGGGCTGGCCCGACTGCATGATGCCGAAGACAAGAAGGTCTTCGACTCCGTCATCGTGGTTGTGGACCGAACCGTGCTCGATTCCCAGCTACAGGATGCGATCCGGCAGATCGACGGGAACAAGAAGATTGTCGCGACGATCAGCCCTGAGGACGTCCGCAAGGCCGGCGCGAAGTCGAAGTCGGGTCTGCTGGCACAGGCGTTGAAAAACGGCGAGCTCATCATCGCGGTGACGGTGCAGACTTTCCCGCATGCGCTGGAAGAGATCCGGACCGACGCCGGCCTGAAGGGCAAGCGATTCGCCGTGATCGCTGATGAGGCGCACTCGTCCCAGTCGGGGCAGATCTCCTCGAAGCTGAAGCAGGTACTGACGGCCGAGGAGCTCAAGGAGATCGAGGAGGGCGGCGAGGTCGATGTGGAGTCGGTGCTGGCCTCGGAGATGACCGAGCGTGCCGAGTCGGAGAACATCTCCTACTTCGCCTTCACCGCGACGCCGAAGAACAAGACCCTCGAACTGTTCGGCCGCAAAGGCCCCGACGGCAAGCCGCGCGAGTTCCACCTGTACTCGATGAAGCAGGCGATCGAGGAGGGCTACATCCTCGACGTCCTCAAGGGCTACCAGTCCTACGACACCGCGCTGCAGATCGCCGGCAAGGCCGAGGCCGGTGACGGAGGCGAGGTCGAGGAGGCCGCCGCCCGCAAGGGGCTGATGAGATGGGTTCAGCTTCACCCGACGAACGTCAGCCAGAAGGTGCAGATCGTCGTCGAGCACTTTCACGCCAACGTCGCCTACCTCCTCGAAGGCAAGGCGAAGGCCATGGTGGTGACCGACTCGCGCAAGTCCGCGGTGAAGTACAAGCTTGCGATAGATGCCTACATCGCCAAGCGCCGCGCTGAGGACGCCTCGTACAACTACCGCACCCTGGTCGCCTTTTCTGGCGGGGTGACGATGCCCGAGGATGAGACCTGGCACAGCGACTGGGGCCCGCAGCCATCGAAGGACGACGAGTTCACCGAGGCCAACATGAACCCCGGCGCCGGGGCTGATCTGGCGGCCGCGTTTAGGGGCGACACTTACAAGATCATGCTGGTCGCCAACAAGTTCCAAACCGGCTTCGACCAGCCCTTGCTCTCGGCGATGTACGTCGACAGGAAGCTGTCGGGGGTCACCGCGGTGCAGACGCTCTCGCGGCTCAACCGCACCCATCGCACCGCAGGCGGGGAGCAGAAGCGCAAGACGTTCGTCATCGACTTCGCCAACAAGCCCGAGGACATCAAGGCGGCCTTCGAGCCGTACTTCAAGAACGCGACTCTGGAGACCGAGACCGACCCGTACGTTGTCGTCCACCTGGCCAACAAGCTTGCCCAGGCCGGGATCTACACCGAGGACGACGTCCGCAAGGTCGCCGAACTGTGGGTGACACGGAAGGGCAACAACGCTCTCTCGGCAGCGATCAGCCCGGCACAGCACGACTTCCGGCGCCGCTACGCGCGGGCGATCGAGGAGGAAGACCAGGTAAAGCTCCAGGAGCTCGACCTGTTCCGCAAGGACGTCTCCACCTACGTACGGCTCTACGACTTCATGTCCCAGATCGTCGACTACGGCGACCCCTACATGGAGATGCTCTCGATCTTCCTGCGCCTGCTAGAGAAGGTGATCGCCGAGTCCGCTTGGGCAGCCGACGTGGACCTCTCCGATGTGGTGCTGGTCGGGGTCAAGCACACCAAGGCGAACCCGGTCGACATCTCGCTCGTGGGCGACGGGCAGCTGAAGGGCATCAGCGCCGCCGGTACCGGTGCGAAGAAGGATCCGAAGTACGTTGCGCTTCAGGTCGTCATAGACAAGATGAACGACCTCTTCGGCGCCGAAACGTTCGCTGCCTCCCAGGTCAGGGAGTTCGTGCATGGTCTCGTGCAGCGGCTGCTCGCCGACCCGAACCTGGTCCAGCAAACCAAGGTGAACTCTAAGAAGCAGTTCCTGGAGTCGCAGGACTTCCAAGCCGCCGTTACGGAGGCAGTCGCAGAAAACCAGGACGCTCACAACACGATGGCTAACTACTTCTTCACCGACGGGCCGGCGATCAACTCGATCATCGTTGCCCTCGCGGATGCCTTCTACGAAGCAGCGGTCGCCCCCTACGCAGTCGCCGGCAGCGTGGTTGATGTTGACGTGGTTCCTCCGGCGCTTTGGGCACCGCCACGCTGCCGAGCGCATCTGACGCTCTTGGACGACAACCCCAGTGTGGGGACTCCAGTACACGTGACACTGAAGCTGATCGCTGAGCCCCAGCATCCATGGGCGCGCCCGGGTGAGCGGCCCGCGCTGGACATCGTGGCCGTGCCCTTGAGTGGCGCGGAGGTTGCACCAGCCACGATGGCGTACCGCCCTGGAGACGCCGAATCCGAACAGTTCCGCTTCACGGCCCTGGAGCCCGGCACACACCGGATCCGGTTCACCCTGGTGCATCACGACACAGGCACCGTCTTGCAGCAGGTGGAGTCCGACCTGTCCATCACGGAGACGAAGCCCAGTGGGTCGGGGAATAGACAGCCGTGGCCACGCACGGGGAGGGCCTGACCGATGCCCCGTGAATTGACCACCCGCATTGTCCAGGACCCCAGCGACGGCTTCCGCTTCCTGCCGCACCTGACGACGGAGGCTCCCGACCTCCTCGTCAGCTTTGACGTCCTCGGCGGAGGCCGGATCCGGGCACGGATGTCAGGATCGGCCGTTCCGGCACTCCACGGCACCGAGCATAAGGTTGACCTGCATGCCCGGCCCGATGAGGTCCATGGGACGGCGGCCAGGCTTCGTGCCCGATGGAAATCGGAGTTCGTTGATTTCCAGCCGGTCGACGACCAGGGTCGGTTTCTACAGAGTCGACGGCGCCCGTACGCAACGTCCGCGGACCTCAGCACCGAACCTGAGGAGAAGCTGCGCTGGATAGTGGCCGATCTGGCACGAAGCGGGGAATCACTGCTGTTTGGCACTCTGCTGCGCGGTGACGACGAACCGACCAAGATATTCCGCAACTCCCTGCGTTCGGCCTTGTCCCAGGAGGGGCTGCGGGTACGGTTCGACTCTGATCTCCATCTACCCTGGCCATTGCTCTGTACAACCGATGATTCCACCGAGCCTGCAACCTTGGAGGTTCTCTTCACTCGCTTCCTCGGCCATCGGCATCAGATCGAGCACACCGGTGATGCATACGCGTGGATTGGTCCGCCCGGAGCAGCCCACGAGCGGCCCACGGTCAGCCTGAACCACGACGTCCGCGTGGGCAGCGCCACCCGTGCGGATGAAGTCACGAAGGCACTGACGACGGGCACGGAGTACACCGTACGAACGACCTATGAGGAACTCGTCCGCGATCTGGGGAAGCCCGAGCTGGACGAGCAGTTGATGTACTTCTGGTGCCACGGAGAGTTCGTCGGCAACGTTCCCGAACCCCCGACCCTGGTCATCAAGCTCACCGACGGCAGGCCCTTCGACGGCCACACCATACGCGAGCTAAGGGCAAACTATCGGCACGGTTGTTTCCGACCGTTTGTGCTACTCAACGCCTGCCACACTGGAGTCTCCGCGGCGAGCGCGGACCGAGCGTTCCTTGGGAGCATGCTCATCGAGCACGGCGCGCAAGGCGTGCTCGGGCCGCAGATCGCGATGCCGCAGGCGTTTGCCGCCGAGTACGCGCTCGAGTTCGTCACCCGCTACCTGCGCGGGGCGGCGAGCGCTGGCCAGATCACTCATGAGTTGGCCCGGGAGTTCGCCGCCCGATACCGAAATCCCCTGGGGTTCGCCTATGGTCTGCACTGCGGCATGGATGCTCGCCTGGATCGGACAAGTGGAGGCGAGGCGTGAGCCGTGTCGGCACGGTGGAGGTCGTTGACCTGGACGCGACGGGCTGGCTGCTCGACGCTGACACGGGTGAGCCTGTGCCTGAGGCCTGGCTGCGCCATTACTTCGCGGAGCGCCTCGCCCCGCCTGTCTGGGCGACGGACATACTCGTCTATGTCCATGGTTGGCAGACCTCGCCCGACTCCGCCTACCACACCGCTGAGCGGCTGTTGTCTCTGATGCAAGACGTCTTTGTGACAGCCCCGGCCCGGTATCCGACCCTAGCGGCCCAGGGCTTCAGCCCATGGTGTGTCGTCGTGCGCTGGCCATCATCCAGCCTGGTCACCCCCACCGGCTACCGCAGGATCCGGGACCGGGCGCACGCTATGGGCGCACGCGAAGGAGGAGGCCACGCCGCCCACATCCTGGGCCGACTCCTCGGCTATCTGGACGCCGAGCGCGCCGACCCTGAAGCAGCGCCCGTGCTCGCCAACCGAGACGGGCAGTACCTCCACCTCGTCGGGCACTCCTTCGGCTGCCGCTTCCTGTGCGAGGCGGTCCAATGGTCGGCAGACGCCCGCCTCGATGACACACTCGGCTGGAGCGTGACAGACCACTCGCCATCCCGCCCGTTCACCGCCGACAGCATGCTGCTATTCCAGATGGCCGCACGCCGGGACGCGTTCCTCTCGCTCTTTCCGAACATCCTGCCGAGCGAGGCGCATGATGGCGCTCCGCTGAGGGGGCCTGTCGTCGCCACTTACTCCCGTCACGACCGGGCGACAGGGTTCTGGCACCTGCGGGCCGAGCAGCAACCCGGCATCGGGCACTCCGGAATTGGTCCGGCCCCCGCGCCCATGTTCACCACAACCCTGTTGCCACTCGACGAGCGGTATCCGCACTCCGCGCTCGACCACCGTTTCGTCAACGTCGACGCCTCCGACGTGTATGTTCGCGGGCGCCACCTCAATCCGGCAGGTGCCCATTCCGATCACGTGCGCGATGAGTCGGCACACCTGCTACTCACCCTCGCGGACTACTCGCGCTGAGGAGACGGTCCAAGGTCCCCAACGCCAGAGGACTGCACCCTCGCGCAACTCGTGTACGCCGCCACCGCTCATCCGCTATTTCTCGAGCAGCCGACCGTGGCACCGCTCACTCAACCTTGACCCTCCCGGGCCCTTCAAAATGACCCCACGGGGTTCGTTGGGCCCAGCCGCGGGGTCGGCGAGACAGCGCTCGTAGGCCCTAGTGCGCGATCGCGAACCTGAAGCGCGTGCGGTCCTTGCTCACTCGGCGCTCCACTCAAGCGGAGACGGCCGAGTAACACTGCGCCGACCGGCTCGGGGAGGCGTGCGCACACCTCCCCGAACCGGTTCTCAGCGTTCTACGCGTGCGACCTTCCGGCCGACCTTCAGGTACAACTCCGCGCCCTCGCCGACGTCGGCCTTTGCCACCACGGTGGTCAGGGTCTCTTGCACCGAAGGCTGGGTGAGCATCGTGGTCTGCTGCTCACCGTCGGCCTCGGCGATCAACCGAAGGCCGTTCTGCTGGGCGACCCGACGAAGTGCGGAGACACTGGGCGTGAACTCCAGGGTTTGACTTATTGAGCCGAAACTGTCTGGTTGCCTATTCGAGGGTGTATCGGACGTGGTGGGCGTGGAAGTAGCCGCGGACGTGGTGGGGTTGGTGCTGGCGTCGGTGGAGGAAGCGGCGGGTCTCGTGGGCGAGATTGTCGGCGGAGGCGGCGCGTGCGGCGTGGACGTTCCGCTTGATGTCCGCGTTGAGGAGCCCGTCGGGGTTGAGTTCGGGGCTGTATCCGGGCATCGGGTGCAGCTCGACGCAGTCCGTGTTGTCGGCGAGCCAGGCGGTCACGGCCTTGGCGCCGTGGACGGGGTGCCGGTCGGCGATGACGTGGACCTTCCGTCCGGCCTGGCGGGCGAGCCGGTCGAGGAAGGTGATGAAGACCTTCGCGGTGAACTTCCCGGTGAACACGGTGAACCAGAGCGAGCCGCGGGAGGCGATCGCGGACATGATGTTCACGCGGAACCGGCGGGCGCTGACCTTCACGGTCGGGGTCTGCCCGGCTGGCGCCCAGGACCGGCCGGGCGGGGTGGTGTCCGAGCGCGAACCGCTCACCTCCACGGCGCCCACCCCCGCCGTCGAACGCAAAGTTCTGACCGCCTTCGCCGCGGCGGCGGCCAAGCGTCATGGTTGCGCAAGTCCTGCCGGGATCGATCACCGATGACCGTCGAACCTTGCAGAGGATGATTTGTGACCTGGGAGGTGCTGCTGGCTGCTTGCTTCTGGCATGGAAGCTACTGCGGATGTTGGCCTGTGGAGCCCTTGACCCACTGCTGGGGGACCTGATGCGCTGTGACGATTGGGCAGTCGATCTCGGGGGCTTTCTAGGTGTCCAAACCAGGTGGGTGCGCACCGTTCCGGTCCGACGACCGGGAAGGGAGGGCGGTGGACCGCCCTACCTGTCTGGCGGTCGACACGAAGGGCAAAACTCCGACGGGACCATCGGGGTTCAGCGTACGGGGAGGGCATCCAGAACGCCTGGCAAAGCCGCGCACTGCGACTTGTGGCTATCTGGGCACTGATCCGGGAGCGGTCGCGGAGCGGCTTACACGCCTTGGGGCGGTGGGCTCATGAGGCCACGACGGACAGTCCTGGTCATCGCCCTCGCCGGCGGTGGGGCTCTGATGACGATGTTGGTCGGGCTGGTCACGAACGCGGTGTCGGCGCAGGCGCATTGGCCTGGTGCGCTCGGTGTGGTGCAGCAGCATGGATGGCTGTCATTGGGAGTGCTGGGGGCGGTACTGATTGGACTGACGGCACTGCTCGCGGTCCTTTCGGACAGCGGCGCCCCTGACGGTGCGCCGAACCCCCTCGTCCGCCCGGACGACGGGGTGGAGCCGCCGGGGGCCGCTTTGGTGCTGCGGGCTCTGCCGAGAGACACGGCCGCGTTCACCGACCGGTCTGCGGAGCTTGAGCGGTTGACCGACCTGGTGGAGATTTCTCAGGACAGCGGGGAGCCGCTGCCGGTTCACGTGATCGACGGCATGCCGGGCGTTGGGAAGACCGCTTTCGTTGTGCATGCCGGGCATGCGTTGGCGGAGCGATTTCCGGACGGCCAGCTCTTCGTGAACCTGAACGGGCACACCCCGGGCCGAACTCCGGTCCAGGCCACCGAGGCGCTGGCGTCCCTGCTGACGGCTACCGGGGTGCCCACACAGCGCATCCCCGTCGGCGACGACGTGGGCGCGGTCAGCGAGGCCCGTGCCGCCATGTGGCGCAGTCGCCTTGCCGGCAAGAAGGCCTTGCTCATCCTCGACAACGCGGCCAGTTATGGGCAGTTGGAACCGCTCCTCCCCGCCGGTGGTGGCTGCCTCGTACTCGTGACCAGTCGCAAGCGGCTGGCTGTGCACGAGGAGGTGGTGTTGGCGGTCGAGGCTCTGCCGTCTGACCACGCCATGGCCCTGTTCACGCAGCTCAGTGGACGGCCTCCGGAGAGTCTTGACCGGGCTGTGCTGGAGGACCTGGTCCGGTTGTGCGGCTCGTTGCCGCTGGGCGTTTCTCTCCTGGCGGCCCGACTGCGGCACCACCCGGCTTGGAGTGCCGAGGACCTGCGTGACCGGTTGTCGGCCGCACAGGGGCGACTGGGTGAGATGCGTGCCGGTGAGCGTGCGGTGGCGGCGGCGTTCGATCTCTCCTACGCGGATCTTCCGGCGGAGCGACAGCGGTTCTTCCGTCGGCTGGGCTTCTATCCGGGCGCGGATATCGACGCCTACGTCGGCGCTGCGCTTGACTCGGTATCGGTGGCGGAGGCGCGCCGGCACTTCGACGCGCTCTACGAGGACCATCTGATCGACGAGAACCCGGTGAGCCGGTACCGCCTCCATGACCTGCTCCGTGACTATGCCCGAAGCCTCGCTGACGAGGGGGACAGTATGGACCGAGTTCAGGCAGTTCAGCGGGTGTGCACGTATTACCTGGCCACTCTGGCCAGCGTGAACCGGCATCTCGTTCGGGCCGGAGCCGTTTCCCGGTCTGGGCCTGACCCTGAGGTGCCACCGAGTGTGCAGATTCCCGACCTGGGAACGCGGGAGGCTGCTCTGGGCTGGTTGGAGAACGAGCGCCCGAATGTATTGGCCTGTATCGAGCAGGCGAGCAACCTCGCCCTGCACTCCACGGTCATCCGACTGGCCGGGGCCATGGCTCCCTTCCTGCGGCAGGCGGGACCGTGGGATCAAGCCGTCAGCCTCCACCGCACTGCTGCCGACGCGGCCCAACGCACAGGAGACGAGCAGGCCTTGGCTGATGCGTTGGCCGAACTCGGTGTCATCCGCCGGTTCACGGCGGACTACGCCAAGGCGGCTGAGGCGCTGAACGAGGCGGTGTCGCACTACAACACAGTCGGTGATCTACGAGGGAAGGCCAACGCGCTCAACCAGGTGGGTATCGTCTGGTACCTGACGGCAGACAACGAGGCATCCGCCCAAGCGCAGACAGAAGCCCTGACGATCTACCGAGACCTGGGAGACCGACTTGGGCAGGCCAACGCTCTCGCGGATCTCGGCATGGTGCGCCGCCAGACCAGCAAGTTCGACGAGGCCGTCGTGACGCAGTCCGAGGCGCTGTCCATCTACCGAGAGCTGACTGATCGGTATGGGGAGGCGAACTCGCTGCGTGACCTTGGTGTTGTCCACTGCTTGATGGGTGAGTACGACCTGGCTGCTCAGCGGCATGGCGAGGCGTACGACATCTATAGGGAGCTCAACGACCGGGTCCACCAGGGCTATGCACTGAACGAGCTCGGTGTGGTGCATCGGCTGACTGGCGATCTGGCCGGTTCGCGGGAAGCGCACACGCATGCACTCGAGAACTTCACGGACCTCGGTGACCAGTTCGGCCGGGCAAACAGCATCCGGTACCTGGGAGTCCTGGAGCGACTTGCCGAGCGGCCGACGGACGCGATGCGCGCGCAGGAAGAAGCGCTTGGCCTCTATCGCGACCTGGGAAGCCGGGGCGGCGAGGCCGCCGCTTTGAGCGAACTGGGCGCGGCGCGAGGAGTCGCAGGAGACAGGGCGGGCGCTGCGGACGCGTTCGGACAGAGCCTGGCGATTCTGCGTGAATTGGGTGATCGGTGCGGCGAAGCAGAGGTGCTGAACCACCAGGCACTGTTGCTGTGTACCTCCGGCGAAGCGGCTGAAGCCCGAGAGCGCTCTAGCCGTGCGCTGAGCCTCGCTCGGGACATCAAGTGCCCGCTTGAGGAAGCTCGGGCGTTGGAGGGAATCGGCCGCTGCGGGCTGGCGACGGGCGCAGCCGACCTCGCAGGGGAATCGCTACGCGAAGCACTGGCCATATACGGACGCTTGGGCTCAACCCGGGCAGTTGATGAGGTCGAGCGTCTGCTGGCCACACAGGCGCGGTAGACAGCCCCTCTCGTGCGTGCTCGGTTTGGCCTTGGTCGCGGCCATGCCAACAGCAAGGTCATGTGGCTGAATTTTGTATGCCAGTGCGCCCCGCCCGCTGCTACGTTGCCAGCTGATCAGTCAGCCCCAACTGCCTTTGTACCGCGCTGCTTTATGATCCTTCCCGATCGCTGGCGCACACCACGAGGAGCGTTGCATGCCGTCACCTACGACTGTTCCCGGGCTGTCCCCCGCCGAGGCCATGGAAGTGCCGCTCGGCAACGTGGTCCTGGACCGGGTCGCTGCCCGAGTCCACCAGCGCCTGGCAGCGGAACAGGCCGCCTCGAACAAGGTCGGTGAAGGCGCACACATGGCCTCGATCATCTGGCCCTTTCCTGTCTGACTGTTCTCGCTAAAATGACGCCGCCTCATACGCCCTTCCGGTCATTCATCCTCAAGGTCGCGAATCGCTGCAACATCGACTGCGACTACTGCTACGTCTTCAACTCGCAAGATCAGGCGTGGCGGACCCTCCCAGCGCGTATGAGCGTGGACGTGGCCCGTGCGGCGGCCCGCAGAATCGCCGAGCACACAACGAAGTACGGCCTGCGGACCGTGCATGTTGTGCTCCACGGCGGCGAGCCGCTGCTCGCCGGCCCTCGGCACCTGGAGGACCTCCTCCGTGCGCTCCGGGAGGGAATCCCACCGGACACCGAGGTTCGCTTCGAGCTTCAGACCAACGGCACGCTCCTCTCGGCGGCCTGGCTCGATCTCTTTGAGCAGTACGAAGTCTCCGTCGGTGTCAGCCTCGATGGACCGCCCGCCGCGAATGACCGGCACCGCCTGACGCATGCCTCCCGCTCCAGCGCGGCTTCGGCGGTTCGAGGTATCGAGCTGCTGCGCAGCCGGCCGCATCTGTTCGCCGGGTTGCTCGCCGTCGTGGACCTGGCCAACGACCCGGTAGAGGTCCACGACTACCTGGCATCCTTTGAGCCTCCGACGATCGACTTCGGCCTGCCGCACGGGACACACGACGAACCACCACATCGGAACGATCCCGCGCTCCCCGAATACGGACTCTGGATGAGCCGCGTCTATGACGCCTGGCTCGCTCGCCCCCAGTGCCGGCACAGCGTCCGGATGCTGGAGGACATCGTGGCCCTCAGCTCCGGCGTGCACAGTGCGGTGGAATCCCTCGGGCTGGCACCGCCGACCAGCATCGTGATCGAGTCCGACGGCTCGATCGAGGGCGTGGACACTCTGCGCTCCGTTGAGGAAGGCGCCTCCTGGCTCGGGCTCGATGTCTACAACGAGTCCCTTGACGAAGCCATTCACCACCCCAAACTCCTGCACCGGCAGCACGGCAAGAGCGCACTGGCCGAGCAGTGCCAGAGCTGTCCGCTGGTGGAAGTATGCGGAGGCGGCTACCTCCCGCACCGCTTCAGCGCGGCCCGCGGATACCGCAACCCTTCCGTCTACTGCGCAGACCTGGAGTACCTCATACGGCACATTCAGGACTCGCTCCGGCGGCACGACTGGAAGCTGGGCGCACCAGCCTCCTGATTCCCTTGGCCGACCGCGAGTCCCTCTGCGCTGCGAGGATGGGAGACCCCACTGGTGCGTGCGAACGACGAACAATAGGAGACGCCGATGAGCGTGACGATCCGACCTGCCGAGAAAAGCGATGTCCGGGCCGTGGCCCAACTGATCGAAGAGATCGAGCGATTCTACGGTTCGACAGAGATCCAGCCCTTCGACGAGCGACAGGCGCAGGTGGAGGAGGCCCTGTTCGGGGCTCCGCCGCTGGCCTCCGCACTACTGGTAGAGGACGAGGCGGGCGACATCGTCGGCCTTGCCGCCTATTCCTACCTCTGGCCCTCGGCAGGGTCGACCCACTCGCTCTACCTAAAAGAGCTCTACGTCCGCGACACCCTCCGCCGGCAGGGTATCGGCGCCCGCCTCATGAACGAGCTCCGCGCCATCGCGGACGGCCGCCCGGGATGCAGCCGGGTCGAGTGGACCACGGACCGCGACAACCCCGCCGCTCGCTCCTTCTACCAAGACCTTGGGTTCGCAGAGTTCGACGGCAAGATCGTCTACCGAGTCAACAGCAGTACCGCCTGAGGTCGTGCGCCCCACCGGAAGGTTCTCCGGGCTGCATGTCGTTCGTGCCGGTGGGCGAGCCGTACGAACCCGCCCGCCGGCGGAGCGGACTGAACTGCTGTCGCTCTACATCGAATTGAAGCCAGGGATCAAGTGCTGGTCGGCTGTGCCATCTCGAAGGTCGCCCAGACCGACTTGGTCGGTGCGACTTCGGGCTTCTTCTGGTGGCAGAGGCATGCGCACTTGAGTAGTTCGAGGGCCACAGTGCCCGACGGCTGCCGTACTTCGAGTGGCCCAGGGCAGTGAAGGTGTCCCGCCTCCCAGCGGAGTTTTCGAGCCTCTCGGCACTCGGGGGTCACGTAGGTGCTCGGGCTCTGTGTCGGTGTCACGTCTCGCCTTGACTGGCCAGCTCGGCCGAGCCGACCGTGAGCATGCCATCCAGCCGGATCGGGTCACACAGGTCGTTGGGCCGGATCATGGGTACGGCCCAGTAGCTTGCGAGGGACTCGTGAGGCCCGGTGCGTTCGACCCTGGGGACGCCTACGTAGTGACCGAGGCCGAGGTACGTCGCGTACCGGCCTAGGCTCCCGTTGGATGGTGAAGGGGGCACAAGTGCGTAGAACCGTTGCCCCCGCGGGTCGTGGATGACGGGTCCGTGCAGGATGTCGCGCAGGAGGTGGGCCAGCGTGGCGTGGTTCGTGTCGGCGGTGACGGCGTACACCAGCTCTTCCGCGATGCGGACAGCCGAGAAGCGGCGCCCCAGCGCGAGGACAGCGATGCCAACGTCAGTCCACTCCTGACCGGCGTTACTGGGCCTTTTGAGGCTGCTGGCGAGCCATGCGGCGACGGCTGCTCTCTGTCCGTCGATCGTGGTATCCACGAGAACCCCTCGGTCGGTGGTTGTTCTTCCACCGACCGTAGGAGGGTGTGACTCAGTTCATGGGTACGCGCGATGCCCCCTCAATTATGGGTACGGCCTGTACCTACGCGGCCTGTACGTCCCACTCCCGAGCCAGTGCACGCGCACCAGGGCGGATCGAGGCCGCACCCGACTCCATCAGGTCCGCCACCGAGCTTCGAGCGAAGAGGTTGAACCGTGCCGTCTCCGGACTGAGCCGGTTCGCCGCTTCTAGGAAGTGCACGGTCGCGATGTCCTCCCCGGCCAGCGAGTAAGCGCGCGCCTGCTCGATCGAGTGGAACCCCCGCCGGGTCGCTGACGGCATTGCCTCCAAGCTCAGGCCGGCAGCCGCATCCACCGCGGGCCCGCGCCGAGGAAGGTCGATGTTCATGGTCAACCGGTAGGCATCGACCATGCCCCGCCCGAAGATCAGCCAAGGATGGGAGTACGGGGCTCCGAGGGCCTTGGCCGCGTCATCGGCCTTGTCCCAGTGGTAGTCCGCGCTCCCCGCCTGGCCGATCTTCGCGTACGAGAGGGCGGCTGCGAGGTGCAGCAGTCCCCAGCAGGCCAGGTCCTCGTCGCTACGGTCCCTCTGGAGCAACTCCGATGCCTGCATGGCCAGTTCCACACGCGCTTCATGTGCCTCTCCGGCGTCCCGATACACGTGGTTCATGTACCAAGCGGCGGCGGCGATGGCGTGCGGGCTGTCCGCGTCTTGCGCGGCCGCCATGGCCCGGTCCCCGGTCAGCATCACCAGCTCGGGAGCAGGCTGGAACGACAGGTAGAGCTGCGCGAGGTGATAGACCTGGGCCAGGTCGACGAGGGCATGCCGCCGCTGCACCCCGTCCCAGGCCCGGGCGGAGTGCTGAAGGTCTGCAAGCAGGCCGGGCAGCACGTCAGCGACATGCGTGCGGTGGTCGCCGATGCCATGCCAGAGCTGCCACGCCTGCCGGACGCGGGCCGCCAGCGCTTTGGGGCTCTGCGGCTCCTCGTTGCTGGTGCCGAGCGTGTACGAGGTGAGGGAGTCCTTTACTCGCTGCAGCGAGGGATGGGCGAGATTGCTGTACGTGGACGCGGTGACACGGTCATCGCCTGTTAGAGCAGCGAGTGAAGCAGCGTCGAGGACATCGGCCATCCTCAGGAGCATGGGCAGCCGAGGCATACGCAGGCGGCCTGTCTCGATGGCTTTCCACCATTCGTAGGAGCGGCCCACTCGTGCAGCTGCCGCAACGCGCGTCATACCCTTGTGCTCCCGTGCGCGGCGTACGCGCTGGGCGAAGGTCGACGTTGTCTCGGGCTCGGTGTCGTTCGGATTGGGCATACTGAACTCCGTTCTGACCTAGACACTCAGAACGCTACTCCCCTTCGAGGAAGGGGAGATGACGAAAGAGTGCGCCCTTACGCCTATGGCGTGAGGGCGCACTTTGGGCAGCGTCTGAGGTTTGCGCCGGGGGTCCCGGGGCCCGGGCGCCTGGCTATGGAGCCCGGCTGAGCTACAGATTCGAAGCCGTAGTCGCCGACGGCCATTCCCTGGTTCAAGCACAACGGATAGCGAGCCCGCCCATGCCGCTGGGCGGTAGCGGCCAGCAGGGCCATGGATCGGGCCATCCATGCAGAATCCATGGATCGGTGGCCCCTCCGCGCCGATGAGACCTAGATCCCCGGCGCGGCGGTGGCCAGGGCGAGCGGGACCATAGAGTGTCTGGAACACTGCACGTGCTCGAAGCGGTCGTAGGCCCGAGGTCGACCAGGCCGCTCCTCATATCCGAACGGGCACTGGGAGCTTGTCGACGTTGTGTGGTCCAGCCGCCGGCCCACACGTCGAGATGTCCGCCGTTGAAAGTACTTCGTCGAGAGCGGTTCCGCTCTTCAGCCACTCCACGGTGTTGTGGTCGCGTCCTAGCGTGATCAATGCCGTGGAGGTCCTGTGATGGCTCCGTTCCTGTTCACTGCCCTACTGCTGGCACCTTTCGCGGTGTCGACCGGCCCGCTCATGCTCACCGAGGCACAGGCGTGTGCCCGCCGAGGGACCGGGCGCCACCGCCGCGTTCGCCGTGGCCGACACGCAGCCCGTACGCAGGGGGGAAGCCGATGAGCCCCGCCCGTCCGCCTCGGGACACCATCCACGTCGTGTGGCGCTGGACCAACTGCACCCCCAGCCCGACAACTCGGGCACGCGCGGCTCTGCGGTGCGCACTGGATCAACTCGGCTATGAAGGCGAAGTGATCAGCGATGCCGTGCTGGCTGTTTCGGAGCTCGTCGCAAATGCCACCGAGCACGCAGTGGGTCCGTACGAGATGCGTCTTCGGAGCACGGCGGCAGAGGTCATCTGTGAGATCTGGGACTGCGACCCCCGCGTTCCCGAGCTCCCGGCCTTTCCGGCTGCCGCTCCGTTCGCCCCGGTGGAGGAGGGCCGTGGGGGCGGGCTCGATGCACTATGTGCACTGCTGTCCGAGCGAGGACGCGGCTTGCTCATCGTCAATGAACTCACCAAAGGCGCATGGGGGTTCCGCCGAGAGGCGAGGTCGAAGGCGGCGTGGTTGGCCATTCCTCTGACGCCCGGCGGTCACGTCCGATAGCCATTCGACGGCCGGATGGCAGTGGTTGCGACCAAGCGCGGTGACTGAGCCTTCGCCATCTTCGAACGTGCTGGTCGGAGGGTTTGGCGTGGCGGTTGACTGGCGTCCTCGTGCTGGTCGTGGGCGGTAGTCTGCGGTCTTGATCGTTTGACGGGGTGGGGCGGTTTCGCCCGTTCCTCCGCGTCTCGGGCTCAAGGCCGCCTACGGCGGCTTCGCTGCCATCGGGGCGCTGCTGCTCCTCGCTGGCGCGGTGGCGCGCACTGCAGGCCGAGACGGCATCCCGATGTTTTCGCCGTCTGCGGCGCCCTGTGCGCCGCAGCGGGGATCGTCGGCGACCGACTTCACCGCAGAGTTCACGCGCGCCTGGGACCGCCGCTGGGACCAGACCGGCGAATCGTGGGCCGTCGTCCAAGCCGAGAAGGTTCTCGAAGCAACAGGTGGCAGCGGTGAGCGGGCGGTTCCTCGGCGACCTTGTTGGACGGTATCCTCTCGCGGCGACGAGGATCGACGCCGCCGACCGTTGGAACACCTGAACGGGATCTACATGGCCACAGCTCGCTTCGAGTACCTCTGCCGTCCCTTCGCCCAGGGACTGCTCGACAAGGCTCGCGCACTGATCGAGCTCGACCTCAACCAGCACCAGCGGGCCCGGCTTCGCGAGTCCGTCTCCGTCGACGTGCGCAAGCTCTGCGACATCCCCGATGCCCCGATGCCCCGATGCCCGGATACCCGAGGTGAGCACCGCCGCAGCCGAGTTGGCCGCGGGGCTCGGAGTTGACCTGCGCCGCGAAACGTGGCATTCCCAGCCGAAGTTCGACCCCGGGCGCGCGGTGTTCCACTACGAGCACATGAACCCGGTCGGGGAGATCGTGTCCCGCCTGGGTGCAGCGGAGTGCGCGGGTGATGTCGTAGTCCTGATCTCTGAGAGCCTGCGACTGGCGTGGATTACCAAGGAAGAAGACTGCCGTCTGACGGCGCTCGGATTCCGTCAGCGGCGGCCTGATCCGCAGGGTGCCTACGCCCAGGCCGGAATCGTGTTGCTGCCGACCATGCCGGATCCTGGCTCGATCTGACGAGGCCCCGGCGATGTCCGTCAGCGGCTGACCTCGAGGTTGGTCAGGACGAGCAGGGCGCGCAGGAGGGCTGTGGCGCGGCCGGGGTCGGTGCGGAGCTTGGTGAGGATCCGCCAGTTCTTCAGGTGGGCGAAGCCGTGTTCGACGGGGCGCGTCCGGCGGCCAGCACACGGTTCGCTTCCTTCTGCCCAGCGGTTAGCTTGCGGTAGCGGGTGGCCTTGAAGCCGGTGACGATGACCAGGTCGTCGGGCTTGTCCACGCCGAGGAAGCTCAGGTCGGGGAGCGCGCCGAGGCCGGCCGCTTTCAGGTGTTCGACGAGGTGGTCGTGGCGGGCGGCGGTGGCGTCGTGGGTGCGGCCGGGCCGGGCGGCGGAGATCCAGAGTAGCCGTCCCTTCTCGTCGGTCAGGGCGAGGAAGTGCAGGCCGTGGCGGTGATGTTTGCCGGAGAAGTTCTTCCGATCGTCGCGTCCGGTGCGGCGTTGGGTGGGGATGAGGGTGCCGTTGATCAGGACGACTTCCCCGCCCCGTTTCGCGATCTTCTTCAGGGCCCGGCCCAGACGC
This sequence comes from Streptomyces sp. NBC_01431, assembly GCF_036231355.1. Taxonomy (NCBI): domain Bacteria; kingdom Bacillati; phylum Actinomycetota; class Actinomycetes; order Kitasatosporales; family Streptomycetaceae; genus Streptomyces; species Streptomyces sp. NBC_01431. The sequence goes on along the minus strand of NZ_CP109496.1, from coordinate 1,494,344 downwards.
GGGGCCTTCGCGGCGAGCAGGTGGATCATTTCGTCGCGCCAGCGGCGGACGGTGGATTCGGCGACGTTGTTGCCACCGGCCATGTCGGCCAGGCGCTGGTCGTGGCGGAGCACGGCCAGGACGATCACTGCGATCTTCCCCGGTGGCAGGGACCGCCAGCGGGAACCTATCGATTTCAGGTGACGGCGCAGCAGGTCGGCGAGGTGGTTGACGGTGCTCGTGGACAGCGGCAGACGGCACTGGTAGACAAGGGACACGGTGTCCCCGGCGTGCTCTTCGGTTTTGCTCACACATTCCCAACGAGCTCCGGGGGCACCGCAGTTACGTCCGCCACCATCGGCTCGCATTTCACGGGCGGGCGGTGAACCGTCCGTCGGGACGCTTTTGCAGCCAACCCCGATCGGCCAGCTTGGTCAGTTTCCCGCGCAGCGGCTCCAGCTTGCCCCGCACCCCGGTATCCAGCCCGAGCGCTTCAGCGATTGTGACGGACTGTGACGGGCCCGCCCGCGTCACGCACTGCGGCGAGAATGCGCTGGTACTCCGGCGGAAGCGCGGTCTCGGTGACCTCCGGCGCGCGGTGCGGGATCAGCAGCACCGCTTTCCCGCCCACCTGCGCGGCAGCGGGCGCCGTTGCGGCCCGCTCGGCGGCGATCTGCTCGCCCATTCGGGCCAGGACCCGCTCGGCCGCGGCGAGTTCATCGCGCTCGCCTCGCACCTCCGTCAGCTGTTTGGCCAGCTGTTCTTCCAGATCGTCCAATTCCGCGCGGCGTACCGCGATCCGCTCGGTCACCTTGGGATCCACCATGCGGCGGATCGTAGTGAAGGGAACGAGACAGCGGGCCGGAACACAGGAACCGCCGTGCCCGACGATCTACACGCTGGACACTGCCTCACCACCACCCCGAGCAGCCCCGCACGCCTTCACGCCAGCGGCCGTGACCAGCCGAAATCAAGATGGCGGAGGTTCACTGAGTGAGCGTCCCTGCCATGTGGGGTGCTGGCGTTGGGCGCCAGGGGTTTATGAACGCTGACCCGTACGCGGTGCGCCCGTACGTCGGGCAGCCGCTTGCCTGGCCGGCGTTGGATGAGTGCCTGCTCTACACCTGTCAGGGGACCAACGAGCTGGTTGGAAGGAGGGGGGATCGCCTGGGGATGGCCCGCAGGTCCCCACCGCGGCCAGGGCTTGCGCAAGTTCCCGGGATCGCCCAACTGGCCTGGGGATGGCGCGGGTTGGGGTGGATGACAGAACGGACACGGGATCCGTGATCATTCAGGTGTCTACGCCGAGTGATCAAGAAGGTTCCCGTGTCCGCTGTCTCATCTTCCCCGATCCCTGCCGTGTTGGCCAAGCTGGGTCCCGTCAACCCGGACGATGTGGCTGACCTGCGCGTCTTCCTGGAAGCGGTTCCCGATCCGCGCTCTCGGCGGGGGCGCTGGTACTCGCTGGCCTCGATCCTGCTGGTCTGCGCGGCTGCCGCGGTCTCGGGCGCGAGGACCATCGACGAGCTCGCCGAGTGGGGCGCCCGCGCAGACGCCGGGCTCCTCGCCGTCCTTGGAGTGCGCCGTCACCTTCTGCGATGGCGGCACGCGCCGTCCCGCTCGGCGATCGGGCGGGTCCTGGAGCGTCTCGATGCCGACGCGCTCGACGCGGCTGTGGGCGCCTGGCTCGCCCAGCGCCATACCGCCGCGACCGCGCCTGGCGAGGGCGGGCGGCGGGTGATCGCCGTGGACGGCAAGGCACTGCGCGGCTCCGCCCGCCTGGACCGGCCCCGCCGGCACCTGCTGTCCGCCGTCACCCACGGCCTCGCGGTCACCCTGGCCCAGGCCGAGGTCGGGTCCAAGACGAACGAGACCCGGCACTTCCAGTCCTTGCTCTCACCCCTCGATCTGGAAGGCGGCGTGGTCACCTTCGACGCGCTGCACTCGGTGAAGGCCAACGTCACCTGGCTGGTGGAGACGAAGAAGGCGCACTACGTCGCCGTGGTCAAGCCCAACCAGCCCACAGCATGGGCCCAGTTGGACGCACTGGACTGGAACGCCGTGAAGGTCCAGCACACCGCCTCGAACAAGGGACACGGCCGCCGCGAGTCCCGCTCGATCAAGACCCTGGCCATCGCCGACAACCTCGGCGGCATCGCCTTCCCCTACGCGAAACTCGCCATCCGCGTCCACCGCCGCCGCAAGACGGCCGGCGCGAAGGAGACCCGCGAGAGCGTCTACGCCGTCACCAGCCTCGACGCCCACCAGACGAAATCCGCCGAGCTCTCCTCCCACCTGCGCGGACACTGGACCGTGGAGGCGCAGCACCACATCCGGGACCGTGTCTTCGCCGAGGACGCCTCCACCGTCCACACCGGCAACGCACTCCGCGTCATGGCCGCCTTCCGCAACCTTGCGATCGGCGCCCTGAAAACCCGAGGAGCCACCAACATCGCCAAGACCACCCGCGCCATCCGCGACAAACCAGAACGAACACTCCCCATCCTGGGCATCACACCCAAGCCCGACGCACAGGGAACTTGATCAAACCCTGCACCGCGGCCCGGCTGGCTGCCTCCGGACTATGAGGCGCGTTGCGCTGCAGGCGGGGGACGTCCGCTGCGCTGGAGATGAGCCCCTATTCCCGACGGGGGGCCTCTGACACCGAGAACTCTGCACTCATTCAGGTGAGTTGAAGTGACGCTGCCTGGTGCGGGCTTGACGATATTCGCACCGTAAGGGTGAAAGGGAGGCAAGCCCTCCGCATGGGGTTTATCTCGCCAGAACCCTGGGGCATCAGCGATGCACTAGTGACGGTTCGAGCACGCTGCGTGATGGGTGGCTGATGAGAGTGGGAGAGTCGTGAGAGTGAATGGAGTGCGAGGGGCTGCGGCTCTTACTACGGTTGTTGTGCTGGGGCTCGGGTTAGGTGCCTGCACGCAGAATGCCTCCCGCGCAGAGGGTGCGAAGGCTTTGCCGACTTCGAACGCGTCAGCTTCGCTGTCTGCTTCGCCTACTGGCGTGGACGGCGAGGCGATTGCGGTGTACCGGGCGATGTGGAAGGACGCAGCAGAAGCTTCCCTCACGTCAGATCCGAAGTCTCCCAGACTGGCGGACCATGCGGAGGGCGGTGCGCTGGGGCTGCTCCAGTACATGATGGAGCAGATCCGTGACAAGGGGGCTACGAGCAGGGGCGAGGCGAGTGTCGCGCCGACCGTTGTGAAGTCGACCAAGAACAAGGTCGAACTGCGGGACTGTGTCGACGGATCCAAGTGGGTGCAGGTCAAGCCGGACCACCCCTCTGACGGCACCCCAGGCGGGCACTACCGCACGGAGGCATCCGTAGTCCTCTCCTCCGGCAAGTGGAAGGTTTCCGAGCTCTCTTGGGGGGAGGCCGGTTCATGCATGAACTGATGCCACGCCATTCCACCAGGTGTGGTGTTGTCGTCCTCTCTGCTGCCCTGTCAGTGCTCGGGCCTCTGGCTGGTCCGAGCCAGGCGGATGATGGAGGCTCGGCCATGGGCGTCGTCGCCGGAGTGAAGTGCAGCCAGCCCGGGCGGTGCGATGTCGGTGCGCGCAGTGAAGCGAGACCGTCGGGCGGTGGGCGGCCGGGAGTTACGACCTCACGAGAGATCTCTACGGGCAGGGGTTCAGGTTCCGGGAGCGTCATGGACTGGGACCGTCAGCCAGGTCAGATGTACGGCCCTCGTGGTGTTCCGCTACCGATGCAGGATTTTCCCGAACCTGCGGGTGAGGTACCGGGGAAGGGCGGTGACGCTGGTCCGGCGCCGGCGGTGGTGGCGCAGCAGGCGGTGCAGGAGTTGGTGCTGCCGGATCCGGTGATTCGGATGAATCCGGATCAGGGGCATGCGCAGTTGGTGCGGGTGCCGACGTGGATGTGGCTTGACCGGGGGATGTGGCAGCCGGTGTCGAAGACCGTGTCGGTGCCGGGGGTGTCGGTGACGGCCACGGCGATACCGCGGACGGCGGCGTGGGTCATGGGTGACGGTGCGACGGTGGTGTGTGCGGGTGCCGGGACACCGTATGTGGCTACCTACGCGGCGGATTCGGCTTCCCCGGACTGCGGGCACACGTATCTGCGTTCGTCGGCGGGGCTGCCGGGTGAGGCGTACACCGTCTCGGTGAGTGTTACGTGGGATGTGGAGTGGCATGGCGGTGGCCGGCGGGGTGTTGTCCCGGGGCTGGTGACGCGGGCGCAGGTGCCGCTGCGGGTGGCGGAGGCGCAGGCGCTGGTCGTGTCCTGACCCGCTGCGCGGGCGGGCTGTCGGGTGCCGGGCATGGCACCGGCTTCTTCTTGATCGAGTGAGGTGGAGTGTGGGTATCCCCATGTCTTCTTCGAAGACGACGGGTGTGAACGGTGGGCGGCTGCGACCGCCGCGGCAGTCGGCTGAGGATCCGCTGGTGGGTGGCGGGCCGGTGGGAGCGCGGCGGCGGTGGCGTCCGGGGCTGGTCGCGCTCGGTGTGGCCGGGGCGATTGCGTGCGCGGGCGGGGTGGCGTGGACGGTGGGCAGCGCTGGGAAGCGTGAGCCGGTGTTGTCGGTGGTGCGGCCGGTCGCTGCCGGTGAGGTGATCGAGGCGCGGGATGTAGGTGTGGTGCGGCTGGGCGTTGATGACGCGACGCAGATCGTCCCGGCTCGGGAGCGGGCCGCGGTGGTGGGGCGGCGGGCCGTAGTGCCGTTGCTGGCCGGGCAGTTGCTGGCACCTGGGCAGGTGGGGGATGCGGCGGAGTTTCCTCCTCAGGGGCGGGCGCTGGTCGTGGTCGGTGTGGAGGCGGGGATGTTGCCTGTGGGGCTGGCGGCCGGGCAGCGCATCGCGGTGGTGCCGGGTATCGCGCCGGGCGGGCGTGCGGGGAGTGAGACGGAGTCGAAGACGCCGGATCCGGTGCTGGGTGTGGTGAGCGCGGTGAACGGTCCGGAGTCGGCGTCCGGCAAGGGAGCGGTGACCGTGCTGGTGGATGCGGCGGCGGTCCGCCGGGCGGCGCAGATGAGTGATCCGCGGATCGCGGTCTTGGGAGCGTCGGTGAAGGAGGTGTCGTGATGCGGCAGGTCGTGGCTTTGGGTTCGCTCAAGGGGGCGCCCGGGGTGAGCACGCTTGCTCTGGCCCTGGCTGCTGCCTGGCCCTGTGTGGGTGAGGTGCGGCCGGTGGTGGTGGAGGCGGACGCCTCGGGTGGCGATCTCGCGGTCCGGTTCGGACTCTCCGACATGGCAGGGTTGCTTGCCCTGGCGGCCGGGGCGCGGCCCGGCGGTGACGGTGCGGCCCTGGACGGATGCGTGCAGCAGGCGGCCGGGGACGTGCGCGTGGTAGTGGGGCCGACGGGGGCGGTCCAGGCCGCACCGTGTGTCGCTGAGATCGCGGCGTGCCCGTCCGTCCTGCGCGGCGGCCGGAGTACGGGGGCGGTGCTGCTCGATCTTGGGCAGCTGGGGGGTGTGGCGTCGCGGGAGCTGGCGCGGGCGTCGGACCGGCTGGTGCTGGTGGCCCGGGGCGGCATGGACGCTCTGGCGCATGTTGCGGCGCGGCCCGAGTGGCTGGACGGCGTCTGGTGGGAGCTGGTCGTGGTGGGCGAGTGCCGCTATGCCGCCTCCGAGATCGCCAAGGCTCTGCGGGTGGATGAGGGCCGGATCCACAGGGTGCCGTGGGACCCGTCGGCCGGTGCCGCGCTGGGTGGTGAACGGCGGCTGGGGGAGCGGCGGTGGCGGCGCTCACCGCTGGCCCACTCCGCTTCCCGGCTGGCCCGGTATCTGTCCGGCGCCGATGACAGCCGGGAGCGCGCGGGTCTGGTCGGTGAGCTGGCGCAGCTTGTCCCACGGGTCGTGCCCCACCCGGCGCTGGGACCGGCCGGGGAGGGAGGTTCCCGGTGACGGAGTACACGGTCGTGGAGCCGTCGGCCGCTGAGAAGTTCCGGGAGAACATCGCGGCTGCCCTGACCGGGTTCGCGCATTCCCGCAGCGAGGCCGGACTGCCGGTCCAGAGCAGCGGGGAGCGGCGCACGCTGGCTAAGAGGCTGCTCGCGGACGAGGTCGCCTCCCATAACCAGGGGCGGCTTCAGTCGGGCCGGCCCGCGTTGAGCGGTGGTGAGCGCGAGGGGATCGAACGGCAGGTGATGGAGGCGCTGTTCGGTCTGGGCTCGCTCCAGGAATTGCTGGAGGACGAGCGGATCGAGAACATCCAGATCAACGGCGCGGACCAGGTCTTCGTCCGCTACGCCGACGGCACCGAGGAACAGCGCGCACCGGTGGCCGCATCCGACGGTGCACTCGTTGATCTGGTACGGCAGATCGCGGCCCGCTCCGGTCTGGAGGAGCGCCGCTTCGACCGGGGCTCGCCCAGCCTGAACATCTGCCTGCCCGACGGCTCGCGTCTGTTTGCGGTGATGGCGCTCTCGCACCGGGTGGGTCTGACGATCCGCCGGCACCGCTTCAAGCGCGTGACGATGGACGACCTGGTGGACCGTCTCGGGGTCTGCGACCGGGGCCTGGCCGCGTTCTTGACCGCACTGGTGCGGGCCCGCAAGAACATCATCGTCGGCGGGGGCACCAATGTCGGCAAGACCACCCTGGCCCGCGGCCTGGCCTCAGTGATCGCACCGCAGGAACGGCTGGTCACGATCGAGGACACCTTCGAGCTCGGCCTGCACGAAGACACTGCGGCACACCCCAATGTGATGGCCCTGCAGGCCCGCGAGGCCAACCTGGAAGGCGAAGGCGCCGTCGATCAGGCGGAGTTGGTGCGCTGGGGGCTGCGCATGTCACCGGACCGGGTGATCGTCGGGGAGATCCGGGGGCCCGAGGTGGTGCCGATGTGCAACGCCATGTCCCAGGGCAACGACGGCTCGCTCTCCACCATCCATGCCTCCACCTCGCGCGGGGTGTTCACCAAACTCGCCGCCTACGCCGCCCAGTCACCCGAGCGGCTCTCCCTGGAGGCCACGAACCTGCTGGTCGCCTCCGCCGTGCACTTCGTGGTCCATGTGGGCTGGGACGCCCAGGGGCGGCGGGCGATCGACTCCATCCGCGAAGTCGTCGACGCGGACGGGGCCCAGATCATCTCCAACGAGGTCTACAAACCCGGCCCCGACGGGCGGGCCGCACCCAGTGCGCCGCTGCGCACCGAGACCTTCGAGGAACTCATCGCGGCGGGCCTCGATGTGGCGCTGATGCGCGGCGGCCGATGGGGGAGCTCATGACCCACAGCGCACTCACCGGCCTGATGCTGGGCGCTGGGTTCACATCTTGCGTGGCGCTCATCGCCTACGGAGCTGTGTCGCGCCCGCAGGACGGTCAACTTGCCTGGCGGCGGTGGAGGTTGCCCGTGCAGGCCAGCGGGCGGAAGTGGCTGACGGCTGTCGTGGCCGCAGTCCTGACCGGTGCGGTCACCGGCTGGCCGGTGGCAGGACTGCTCACCCTGGTTGCCGTCCTGACCCTGCCCCGGCTGCTGGGCCCGGACCGCCAGGCCGCAGCCCGGACCGCCAGGCTGGAAGCTGTCGCGGTGTGGGCGGAGATGCTGCGCGACACCCTGTCGGCGGCGGCCGGCCTGGAGCAGGCGATCCTGGCCACGGCACCCGTCGCCCCGCCCGCCCTGCATGCGGAGACCGCCCGCCTGGCGGCCCGTATCGCCGAGGGGCAGCCGCTGGGTGGCGCGTTGCGTGCCTTCGCCGACGAAGTGGACGAGGCGACCTGTGACATGGTCACCGCCGCGCTGGTGATGGCCGCCGAACGCCAGGCCCGCCAACTCGCCCCTCTGCTCGGCCAGTTGGCGGCAGCGACCCGGGAGCAGGTAACCATGCGGCTGAAGACCGAGGCCGGACGCGGCCGGGTGCGCACATCGGTCCGCGTCATCACGTGCACGACCCTGGGCATGGCCGCCGGCCTGGTCGTCCTCAACCGCCCTTACCTGGACCCCTACACGAGCGCTGAGGGACAGCTCGTCCTGGCCCTGGTGGGTGCCCTGTTCGCGCTCGCCTACTGGTGGCTGATGAAGATCGCCACGATGGAGGAAGAGCCCCGCGTACTCAAAGCCGCACCCCTCACCCTGGGGGAGGTGACGGCCCGATGACGGCGATCCTCCTCGGGCTCGGTCTCGGAGGCTTCCTGGCGCTGATGCTCTACGGCATCCATCCGCCCCGAGCCTCCCTCGCCGACACCCTGGCCAAGATCAGCAAGCCGCCGGTGGCGGCGGCCGTGGCGGCACAGCCCGCCGGGGCCGATGGACATGAGGGCTGGGCGGCGCGGATCGGGCGGCACGCCGTACCCGCCCTGACGGTGCTCGGGCTGCCCACCGCTGGCCTGCGCCGGGACCTGAACGTTGCCGAGGTGCCCGTCGAGCGCTTCCTGGCAGAGAAGGCCACGGCTTTCCTGGCCGGGCTCCTCGCACCGAGTATCGCCTCGCTGCTGTGGTGGGCACTGACCGGCAACGAACTGGACGTACAACTGACAGCCCTGGGCTCGCTCGCGGTGGGGATGGCGCTGTTCTTCGCCCCAGACCTCTCGGTACGCTCCACCGCGAAGCTGCGCCGCAAGGAACTGCGACACACCCTGTCGGTCTTCCTGAACCTGGTCGTCATCGCCCTGGCCGGCGGCGCCGGCATCCACCAGGCCCTCACGGACGCCGGGGCAGGCCCGCAAGGATGGGGCGCGGCCCAACTGCGCCGCGCCCTGACCGCCGCCGAAGTGGGCCGCAGGAACGTCTGGCATGAGCTGGGCGCTCTGGGCGCCCGCACCGGGGTGCGGGAGCTGGCCGAACTCGCGGCGACCGTCTCGCTTGCCGGCAGCGAGGGCGCCAAGATCCGTATCTCGCTGGAGGCCAAGGCCGCCGCGATGCGCAGCCGCAGCCTGGCCGAGGCTGACGGCGCCGCGCAGTCCGCGACCGAACGGATGTCCCTGCCCGTCGTCGTCTTCTTCGCGGGCTTTCTCGTCTTCATCGGCTACCCGGCGCTGCAGAACGTCCTCGCCGGACTGTAGATCCCACCAACCCCCTGCTACGGAAGGGAGCTTGCCGTGCACGTACACGTCCGCTCGATCACCGCCCGCACCCGCGCCTGGGCCGGGCGCGTCACACGAGGGATGACCCAGGATGGCGGGTACTCCACGGAGGCCGTCATCGTCACCGCCCTGCTTGTTCTCATGGGCATCGCGGTCGTCGGCGTCATCGCCTCCAAGGTCCTGAGCAAGGCAAAGGGAATCGACCTTGGCTAGCCGGTTGCGGAGACGGTGGACGGACCGGGGCGCCGCCACCGCCGAACTGGTCCTGGTGGTGCCGCTGCTGATGGTCCTGCTGCTGTGCATCGTGCAGTTCGCGCTCGCGGCCCATGCCCAGCACATCGCGCAGACCGCCGCCTCACGCGCACTGGCTGCTGCTCGCGCGCAGGACGGCAGCGCCGCGGCCGGTCACGCGCGAGCAGCAGCCACCCTGCATCTGCTGGGCGGCCGGGTTCTCACCCAGCCCACCGTGAACGTCGCACGCGGTGCGAGGAGTGTCGCGGTCGAGGTGCACGGCGGCGTCCTGATGGTTGTGCCCGGCCTGCACCTGAGCGTGGCCGGGCATGCCGCGGGGCCGAGTGAGCGATGGACACGGTGACCAAGCGGCTGCTCCGCTTCCGTCACGGCTCGGCGGATGGCGGGGCGGCCACGACCGAACTCGTCCTGGTCACACCGCTGTTAATTCTGCTGGCCCTGGTCGCCGTAGCCTTCGGCAAGCTCGCCGGCGCCCGCCTGGACGCCGACGAAGCCGCCCACCAGGCAGCCCGCGCCGCCTCCCTGGCCCGCACCCCTGGCCAGGCGCGGACCGACGCCGAAGCGGCAGCACAGCGCAGCCTGGCCGAGGCAGGATCCTCCTGCACCAGCCCCCGAGTAGCGCCGAATCTCGGCGGCTTCGATCCCGGCGGCACGGTGCGGGTGACGGTTACCTGCCGCGCCACCCTGGATGTGCCCGGATTGCACGGCGTGGACGTCACGGCATCGGCTGCCTCCGTCGTGGACTTCTACCGAGGAGTCGAGTCATGAGACATGCACAACGTAAGACTCGGCGGCGCGCACTACGCGGCGATGAGGGGCAGGTCACCGCGGTCGTGGTGGTCTCGCTGGCCGGGCTGTTCCTGTTCGCCGGGCTCGTCATCGACGGCGGACTCGCCCTGGCCGGCAAGGTACGAGCCGCCGACACCGCACAGGAGGCTGCGCGAGCCGCTTGCCAGCACGTCGACCTGCCTTATCTGCGCGCCACCCACCACATGCGCCTCGACGTAAGCGCCGCCGGCGCCGCGGCCCGTGCCCAGGTGGCCGCCGCCGGAGACCGGGCCCGCGTAGAAGTGCATGACGACCAGACACAGGTCACCGTCACCCATGTCCAGCACACCCAGGTCCTGTCTCTGGTCGGCCTCGGCTCGCTCACGACCACGGCGTCCGCCACCGCACACATCGAACGCGGCGCCACCACACCCTGGGATGACGAGAAGAGCGGCTCCTGATGGCGACACTCCCTCCCGCGCGCCGCCCGGTCCACCGGCTGGCGGCCGCTGTGCGCATCCTCACCCTGGTGAGCGTGCTCATGGTCGCTGTGGCCGGCATTCCGTACGTCCTGACCGTCACCATCGGCGTGCCCTGGCCCGAGCAGGTCACCTCGCTCAACGACTTGGAAAACCGGCTCGCCCAGCCTGTCAGCGACCCCTTCGTACTCAAGGTGATTGCGCTGGCGGGCTGGGCCTGCTGGACGTACTTCATGGCCGTGCTGGCGCGCGAGACACTCTGGCTGCTTGCCCGTCTGCCCGCCCTCGTCCGCGATGCGACGGTCCTTCGCCAGCGCACCCAGATACTGCCTGCCCACCGGGCCGCCGCAGCCCTCCTGGTCGGCACCCTGCTCCTGGCTATGGTCGGCATGTGGCGCCTGCCCGCCGCGCACGCCGCCATGTCGCCGGCCACTCCCTCGGCCCCGGTGGTGGTTGCCGCAACCGCGCCCCAGCACGTGCCGTCCGCCCGGACCCCCGCGCCCACCCACATCACCTACACGGTGAAGCCGGGCGACACTCTGTGGGACATCGCCGAACGGCATCTCGGCGACCCGCTCAAGTGGCCGCAGATCTACCAACTCTCCTGCACCATCCGGCAATCCGACGGAGGCCTGCTCTCCGACCCGGACCTGATCCTGCCCGGCTGGCGCCTGCACCTGACCGCCTCGAACCCGCCTGCCGCCCACACGCCACCCCCACCCGCCCCCGCGCCGCCTTCGCGGACACCCGCGCCGACCGCCGTGCCCCACCAGCCGCCGCCTTCGCAGCACGCCAGCCACAGCGACGAGCAGCAACAGGCAGACCACCGCGAACACGGCCAGGCTCCGCAGCAAAGGCCTGCGCCCCGACCGCGGCCTCGCCCGGTAACGATCTCCCTCGGCACTGCCTCCGCGATCGGGATCACCACGGCGGCGGGCATCGCGGCAGCCCTCGGCTTCGCCCGCTGGCACGCAGCCCGCCGCCGCACCCCCTCACTCGACACGCTCACCGCACCCCTGGAAGACAACGACGGCCAGCTCGGCGAGGCCCTGAGCCGCAGCAACCAAGCCCACCTGAAAGCCCGCGCCGCCCGCCAGCACGACCCCGAGACCCTGCCCCGACGCACCGCCCCGGCCGAACCCGGACAGCCAGGCACCGTCACCATCGCCGAACAGGCCGGCCGCGAAGTACGCATCGACACCCTCGCCCAAGCCGGTGGAGTGCAGCTGACCGGCCCGGGCGCCGAGGACACAGCCCGCCACCTGGCCATCGCCATCGCCTGCGCCGCACAGCGCCTGCGCCCCAACCCGCCACGCGTACAACTGATCACCGACCAGGCCACCCTGAACCGCCTGCTTCCCCACGCCCACCGGCCCGTGCCCGCCTGGACGGTCACCGACACCCCCACAGCAGCCCTTCAGGCCGCCGAGCACGCCCTGCTGGAGCACACCTGCCACGAACAGCACCTGGACGCCGGGCCGTTGGAAGACGGCATGCCCGCCCTGCACGTCCTGCTCCTGGATCAGAGCGGCGATGTTTCCACCCGCCTGGCAGCCCTCGCCACCCGGGCCACCCCCGGCCAACTCGCCGTGATCACCCTCGGAGCCCACGCCGACTTCACGCGCCACCAGCTCACCGTCGCTACCGACGGCACCGCTGCCGGCACCCTTGCTCCCTTGCAGAAGTGCTCGATGTTCCTGCTCGCCCCCTCGGCGGCCACCGAGATCCTGCACACCCTGTATGCCGCCCACGGACGGCGCCCGAGTCCGGACCCGAGCGACGAGACAGAAGACCCCGAACCCGAAGCCACCCCCAGCCCGGCGCCGAAGCATGCGAGCCCGCCCGCCGCGACGAGTTCCCCGGCCAAGGAACCGCGAGCGGATGGGGCACCCTCCCGGGCGGTGCACATTCGCCTCTTCGGCGGATTCAAACTGGTGGTGAACGGCAAGGAATGCACACTTGCCGACACCAGGAAAGAAGCGACCCGGGAATTCATCGCGCTGCTCGCCGCCCACCCGGACGGTCTGCGCGGCGAGGAAATCGCCGAGAAAATGCAGCTGGTCGACGACCCGGCTGAGGCGAAAGGCGACATTGAGAACCTGCGCCGCGCTGCCCGCCGCGTGTTCCGCGACGCCACGGGAAAGAAGCAGGTCGCCTTCGTCGTCCTCAGCGGCCAGGTCCACCGCCTCGACCGTCAGTACATCTCCACCGACATCGCCGGCTTCACCGGCATCCTCAAACAGATCGCTACGGCCGACTCCCCCTACACCCGCGCAGCCATCCTCGGCCAGGCAACCGACATCTACACCGGACCGCTGTGTGACGGCGCCGATTACCTCTGGGCCCACAGCCTGCGCACCCAGCTGCACCGCAGCGCCGTGGACGCCCTGATACTGCTCGCCGAACACACCGGACAGCGCTCCGCCGACCCAGAACCCGCCCTCGCCCTGCTCAACCGCGCCGCCGACCTCGACCCCGAGAACGAGCGCGTCTACCGACGCATCATCGAGCTCCAGCTCGCCCTCGGCCGCGACGACGCCGCCCAGCGCACCCTCGCCCTGCTCACCGAACGCCTCGCCCGTATCGACGCCGAACCTGAGCCTGCGATCCTCGCCCTGCTCGGACAGGTCCCGCCCCACACCAGGGCTCCCTCACGCCGCACCGCGATCCGACGCTGAAGTCCTCCCACCCGTCCCCACTGGCGTCCTGTCACGGGGATCCACCCCGCAGTCCCGCTTGCACGGGAGCACCCACACCAGCCATACACGCAGGCCACGGCCCGATCCGCCACCGCGGACCGGGCCAGCCTGCATATCGGTACAAGCACCTGTCCCGATCTGCTGACACCGGCGGCCCGCCCCAACACTCCTCTCCGTACAGCTGACTGCTCTCGCCCGCTGTCACTCCTTGCCTCATCACCTCCTTCCTTCTTCCTCTCTCCCTTCGCTCTTTCCCTGCTTGAGTGCAGTTGGCCGGCGCCCCATGGCGAGGCGGGTGCCCAGGCGCAGCCGAGGGCGCCCGCCGTGCCGCCAGGGCCGTGCCGCCAGGGCCGTGCCGCCAGGGCCGTGCCGCCAGGGCCGTGCCGCCAGGGCCGTGCCGCCAGGGCCGTGCCGCCAGGGCCGTGCCGCCAGGGCCGTGCCGCCAGGGCCGTGCCGCCAGGGCCGTGCCGCCAGGGCCGTGCCGCCAGGGCCGTGCCGCCAGGGCCGTGCCGCCAGGGCCGTGCCGCCAGGGCCGTGCCGCCAGGGCCGTGCCGCCAGGGCCGTGCCGCCAGGGCCGTGCCGCCAGGGCCGTGCCGCCAGGGCCGTGCCGCCAGGGCCGTGCCGCCAGGGCCGTGCCGCCAGGGCCGTGCCGCCAGGGCCGTGCCGCCGATTCGCGCACGCGCTCGAAGGTGGGGTGTTGGCGCCGGCAGGCCGCCTGCGATCGCGTCGCGAAACCGGTCGGAGGCGACACAAGGCGTCGCGCATTCCGGGATTCTCCTGAATTCCTGTCGTGAATTCCCGAGAAGTCCAGCATTATCAAGCCCAATTCCGACTTCAGGTCGGGCGCTGGTCGAGCTATATTTAAATTGTTCCCGAAAAGGCCGGGTGGATTTCGGTCGAGGGAGTCACTCGAATATTGGCAACGGGTGAAGTGCGCCAAAAACAGGCTTTCGAATTCGAAGAGCGCCGCGCCCACCCCGGTGACCGATGAAAGGTTGCGCGATGACCAGTAACGCCCCGCCCGCCTCCTCAGCTCCCGGCCCCGCATCGCCGCCATCTGCCTCCAGCGCACCGCGACCATCCGCCTCCAGCGCGCCGAACTCTCCAGCGGTGTCTGCCGGTTCGCCGTCCGGGGTGGGTGGCAAGGCCCGGCCGGGCGAGCTGCGGGCGAGGGTCGCGGGGCTGTTAGCCGCGAATGTGACGGTGCAGTTCAGCGTGACCGAACTGGCCAAGCTCCTCGGACATTCGGGCGGGGCGGTCGGCAACGCCTGCGAGACGCTGGCGTGCCGGGGTGAGGCCGAGCGGGTCGGCTCCAACCCGCGCATGTACCGGGCTACTTCCAAGACCGGCGCCGCAGCACAGCGCGCCGTCTCGCCGCCCGGACCGGGCCCGGCGCTACCGGCCCAGCGCACGGGCGCCCCGGCGGCTGCCATGCCGCCGGGCGGGCGTCCAGAGCCGGTCACCCGGCCGAACGGGCAGCAGTATCACCCCAGGTTGCTGGCCCAGCTGCCGGATGTGGAGGCGCTGCGGCGGCTGCGCGAGGCGCAGGTGGCGGTGTTGCTGTACGGGCCGCCGGGCACGGGCAAGACCTCACTGATCGAGGCGGCCTTCCCGGACCTGATCACAGTCGCCGGGGACGGCGACACCACGGTCGGCGACCTCGTAGGCGAGTACACCCAGGACCAGAACGGCGGCTACCAGTTCATCTACGGCCCGCTGGTCACCGCCATGCAGGAGGGCAAGGCCCTGCTCCTGGACGATGCCACGCTGATCTCCCCGAAGGTGCTGGCCGCCCTGTATCCGGCGATGGACGGGCGCAGGCAGATCCAGGTCAAGGCCCACAAGGGCGAGCCGATCTGTGCCGCCGACGGGTTCTACGTGATCGCCGGACACAACCCCGGCGTCCACGGCGCGGTGTTGACCGAGGCCCTCGCGTCCCGGTTTTCGGTGCAGATCCAGGTGGGCTCCGACTACGACCTGGCCGCCGCCTTGAAGATCAACCGGACGGCGGTGCGGATCGCCCGCCACCTCGCCACCAGCCAGCTCGCGGGCGAGGTCGGCTGGGCTCCACAACTACGCGAACTGATCGCCTTCCAGAAGATCGCCGATGTCCTCGGTGCCGAGACGGCCTTCGCCAACCTGGTCGGCATCGCGCCCCTGGAAGACCGCGACACGGTCGCCGAGATCGTCACCAAAGCCCTCGGCCGCCCGGTCACCGCCCTGGCCCTCGGCCGCCAACTCTGACCCGCCTCAACCCCCTTCGGCCCTTCGGCCAACACCGCCACCCACCACCCCTTGGAAGGGATCCGATCCGTCATGCCCGCACACACCCAAGCCCACGTCCAGCACGCCCCGCCTGCCCTGACCGAGGCCGAATGGGCCCACGCCCGCTGGGAGGACGACGGCGGCCCCATCTACGAGGCACCCCCCGGGCCGCAAGCCGGACACTGGCTGCGCATCGCCGCCGCCCTGACCGACCGGCTCCCCGAACTCGCAGAACGCGAGGACGTACTCGTCACCTGCGAGCAAACCACCTGTTCCGGCGCCCCGGCCGCCTTCTACCCAGCCCTGGCCCGGCTGGAAATCGACCGGGCACTCTTCGCCCCCCGGCAACCGCACACCATCGACCCCGCCCAGCCCGGCGACGAGGACAACTACCCAGTGGCCTGGGGCGCCTTCACCCACGAGGCCGCGCACGCCGCCCACAGCCGCTGGACCACCCCACCCGAGCTTCGCGGCACAGCCCTGGACGCGGCAGCCCAGTTGCTGGAGGAATCCCGCGCCGAACACGCCCACCTCAACCGCCGCCCCGGCGACCGTCGCTTCCTGCGCAGTGCCGCCCACACCCTGATCCTGGCCGACTGCACCGCCCAGAGCGTCAGCGACCACTGGCAGGCCGCCACGGCAGCCGCTCTGATCCTCGCCCGCCGGGACGCCGGAATCCTCGACCCCGACGAAACCGAACCCGTCCACGACAGCGTCACCCAGATCCTCGGCCCCGACCTCCTGGCCACCCTCACTGCCATTTGGACCGCCGCCCACACCACCGGCGACACCGACGAACAAGCCATGCTCAACCACGCCGAGGCCTGGTGCCAGGCACTCAGCGCCAACTCGGCAGCCGCTGAACCCGCCTCGGAGTCCCAACCCGGTATGGCCCCTGACGAGTTGGCCACGGCGATCGGTACGGTCCTGGACCGGGTGCGGAGCAACGAGGCCGCGCAGGCCGCAGCTCAGGCCCGGGTGGATGCCGCCCGCGAGGCGCGAGCCGGAGCCCGGGCCACCGGCGCAGCCCGGCAACGCCAAGCCGCGCGACTGGCCGAGAAGGTCTTCGCACCGGGCGGCCGCCCCTACACCCCGAATCAAGCGGCCCCGGGCCGCCGCCGCTCCCCGGTGTCCGGAACCCGGCCGGCCACCCCGGCGGAGAAGGCGGCAGCCGGGCATTTGGCGAGGGCGCTACGAGCCGCCGCCTACCGCGAACGCACCCCGACTGTGACCGCGTCGGCGGCCCCGCCCGGACGCCTGAACATGCGTCAGGCCCTCGTCCGGGAAGCACAGCTCGCCGCAGGCGCAACCCCGACCGCCACCCCCTTTACCCGCACCACCTACCGGCCCAGCCCCACCCCGCCACTGCGCGTGGGGATCGCGGTGGATGTCTCGGGCTCCATGGACATCGCCACAGCGCCCATCGCCTCGGCCGCCTGGATCATGGCCAAAGCCACCGCGCTCACCGACCCCGACTCGCACAGCGCCACCGTGGCCTACGACCGATCGGTGACCGCCATCACCACACCCGGCCGTCCGCCAGGGCGGGTGACGCAGTTTGAAGCCAGGGGCGGGGGCCACAGCCTCGCCGAGACCATCGACGCCCTGACCGGCGCGCTCGGCCTGGACCGCTCGGGGGCAGGCCGCCTACTGGTGATCGCCTCGGACGGCTACTACCGCCCCGACGAAGCCGCTCGAGCAAGCCAGCGCGTCACTGCCCTGCGCACGGAAGGCTGCGCGGTGTTGTGGCTCGCCTTCGCCCCCGACCCCCGACCCCTGCCCGGCACCACCCTGATCGAGCTCGCCGACCCCGCCCAGGCCGCCACCGCAATCGGCCAGGCCGCCACCGCAGCCCTGGCCACCACCCACCACCTGTGACCACACACCGCCCCGGTCCAGTCCGGGGCGGCACCCCGTGCACACCCCTGAGTGAAGGAGACCGAATTCCCATGGCATCGCTCGCTGAACGCGCTCACGCCGCCGCCGTGTACATCCGCCACCACACAGCCATCAGCCAGCACGGCCCCTACCGGGGCGAAGAACACGCCCGCACCGCCATCCGCCTGTCCGCCGCCCTCGGACTCGGCCTCGACCAGATCACCACCGTCCCGGACTGGCTGCGACGGCGCACCACCCCCGGCGAGCCCGTCCTGGCCACCGCCACCTGCCCCGACACCGCCGAAAAGTTCATCTTCCTCGCCCGCCACCCCATCTACGACGATGAGCCGTTCGAACTCCTGGGCCCCTGCCCCGAATGCGCCGGCACCGTACCCCTCGCCGAGATCCGCCACCTCGCCGACCTCGGCACCCACCTCGCCACCGGCCCAACCCTGCACGGCAACAGCCCCATCCCCGAAACCTTCGCCCACGACCCCGGCCACACGAACACCTGCCGCTTCGGCGAAACCACCTGACCCACAACATTGGGCCGCCCGCCTCCGGATGGACGGCCCAAGCGCCCATCCCAAGCGCCGCACTCCAATCAGGAGGAATGACCCATGGATCCACGATTACAGCCCGCAGCCCAGCTGCTGCTCGCTGGGCTCTCCACCCGTCTCGCGGCAGCCCCACCTGAACCGCCCGCAGCAAGGCTGCACGAGCAACTCGCCAGGCTCGTTCGCACCGACAGTGCGGGCTCCGCGAAGTTGTTCCTCGCTGATACCCGCAGCCCGCGTGAGCGCGGGATCCGTACGTTCTTCTCCGTCGGCCATGCGGTCACCGAGCCGATTTGCCGGGCGATTCGCACCGTTCCCAACCGGCTCTGGCATCCGGCCCTAGACCAGGACAGCAGCCTGTGCGATGGAGCCGAGGTCGCCGAGCTGCCCGGCATGATCGATCTGGCCGATCTGGCCAGCACCCGGATCATCGTGCGGCGTGAACGCCCGCATCCGGCGCCCAGCTGTCCCTGTTCGACGCCGACGACGGCCTGTGCCGCCCGGTGTTCCTCTCGCCGACCCATTCCGGGATCAGCAGGCCTTGCGGCATATATTCTGACTCGACCTCAATGTCCATGCCGGCGTCGTGAGCGATGCAGGCGAGCGCGAGTGGAGCCAAAGCGACGAGACCATCGACACTCGCTGGATCGTTCTCCGACCAGTACGCCTTGTGCCAGTTGAGAGCCTTCTCCAGGGCAGAGTTGAACCCGTTGGCATCCCGCTCCATGAGGTACCGGAACATCTCAACCAGCGGGGAGAAGAGCTCCAGAGCTTTTGTGCGTTCAGCCTCGGGAAGCCCTTCGGGCGCACTTTGCCTAGCGGCGGCGAGCAGAGAATTCCACATTTTCTCGCTATCCTTGTGGATGCCGATTCGCAATGCCTCCACCCACAAGAAGAGGTATTCCTTGACGCCGGCTTCCTCCGCGCGCAGGAACGGCATGGGGATCGAAGCCGGTCGCTCTCTCGGCAGATGGCCGTCAGGTAGAAGGCGTCCAGCCAGTTTTCTGCGGTGAGGTAGTCGCGTGGGCCGAGGGCGGGCAGTGTCTTCTCCTCCCTCCCGACACGGAAATGCACCGACTCCCCCTGGGGAGCTACACCGGCAGAGAGCAGCGCCGAGCCGAGCTGCGTCGCCTTGACCCAGGGCTCCCAGGTCCAAAAATCGGAGACTTTGGGGTCGATACCGCAGCGAGCCTTCGCAACCGCCAAATGAAAAGCCAGCACATCGAAACGCTCAAAATCGGATGCTTCAATCCGATCAAGCATTTCCTGCGCAAGGCCTGACAGCCTCTCCAGGAAATCGCGAGTGGCCTCCTCTGAGACCAGAGAGTGGCGGCTGATTGTTACCGTTATATCTCCTGCGCAGGCGCGGGTTGCTGTCGGACCTGGTGGGTCAGGCACCGTAGCCCTGGCTGCCATGACACCGCGCGTCGGTCACGTCTCGTACTCACCGACCCATGTGCGCTCCAAGAGGTGCTTGGGCAGGTATTCGGACTCCACCTCGACTGGGAGGTCGGCGTCGAAGGCCATGCAGGCGATAGCCAGAGCACCGAGGGCCACCAGCCCCTCACTGCTCTTGGATCGTGCCTCATTGCCAGTCCAGTACTCGCGGTGCCAGGTGAGAGATTCCGCTAGAGCGTCGTTGAACCGGTCCGGCTCTTGCCGCTGGTAGCGATGAAACACTTCCAGCGGCGGATAGAGGATCTTCAGCATGAGCTCAGCACTAGCAATATGGGGAGCTGCGGGATCCGTCCCGTTAATAGCTGTGACTAGTGTGTCCCAGGTCTCCTGGCGACCGAACCAGGCATTCTGCAGGGTCTCCACCCATGCGTAGATGTAGTCGTCAAACTCTGCACCGGACGCGCGAAGAAATGAGACTGGCACTCGGGCTAGTTGGTCAAGCCGCTCGTTCTCTCGGCAGATCACCGCCAGGTAGTAGGCGACGAGCCAGTTACCCGCATGCAGGTACTCTTGCGGTCCAGTCGCGGGGAGATTCTTGATCTCGCCCTTGCTCCCGATATGGCACGGCACAGTTCCCTCCGGAGATGCCGCCGAGATAAACAGGCCTGAGCCGACCTGCATCGCAGTGACCCACGCTTCCCACGTCGAGAACTCTTTCGCCGCCGGATCCGTCAGGCAATTCCACTTGGCAACAGTGAGTGCATAGTCCAGGGCGTCGTAGCGGTCGAACTCCGAGGTCTCAAGTTCAGCCAGCGCCTCTTCAGTGCTCTCAATGATCGGCGCCATGGCCTCAGCCGCGTTGTTCACAGGGAAGTCATGACGGGGAATTCGGACGACCATGTGGCCCACCCTCTGAGTAGATTTTCATGTGTTCCAGCACGGCTCCAGCATAGCGGTTACCGTCGGGCTCTATCACTTTGACCAGGACATACTTCAGCTTTCCGGCCTTGTATGCATTCCGGAACTCGCGCGCAAGCTCAGCATCACGACCGCCACGCCTTGTCATCTCCGCGAAAATGGTTCGGAGGTATGGCGGCGTTCCCTGCTTCACCCTCATGCCCGCAGCTCCGCCATTGTCGCCCAGGTGCGGATTTTTAGGGTCCTCAGGGTCGGCGCGCCCCTGGCGCCAGTCGAGATCGTTCCCGGGCGCCTTGTCCTCGGCGATCAGGATTTCATCCTTATTGATTCTGTAGGCCCCGTCGAACGTGTGGGCGCCGTTGGTCGTCTTCGGGAGGTCAATTGCCTCACGGATGGTGAACTCATGAGGAATCACGTGAAGCTGGGATGCAAGTTCTCCCAACTTCTCGGAAATCTTACTGTTGGGCGGTACGTCAACAAGCTGCTTAGTGTAGGCCTTTTGGGCAGCGTCGAGGGCCTCCTGATGAGGAACGGAGGGTGTCTTCTCGAATGCTGACTGTGCATTCATGAGCTCTCGATAGGCCTGACGATCCGCTGTTGACCTGTCGAGCGTCGGCAGCACGTGATCCGGTGCGGTCTCTCGTCCGAGCGGCTTCGCGCCGAACCGGGTTTCAGATGGGCCGCTCGGCATGTCGTGCTTGGCGATCCAGTCGCCCTGAGCATCCTTCGCGAGCTGGGGGAGGTCAACTCCATCTACCTTCCCGATGTGTTTTCTCCGCCTGCCGATGATGTCGTAGTGCTTCGCGTACCAGGCAGGATCTTCGTTGGCCTTGCGGACGTGCTCATCTTGAATGGCCTTGCGCTCGGCGGTGCTCAACTCCCGTTCGCCGCCGCTCCCGTCGTGCCCGGTGCCGCCGGTTCCATGGCTGCCGCTGCCTGAACCGTGGCCGCTGGGCGAATGTCCTCGGCCTGTCCCAGAGCCGGAGGTCATTCCGTCGGCACTGGCGGGATGGGCCGTATGGGAGGAGCGGCCCCCGCCGCCGTTGTCGTGGGTAGCGAGGCTGTCGCCTCCGCGGCCCGCAGGTGGCTCATGCGCTGCGGTTGGGCCCGCGATCGAGTCGCGGGTGGCGTTGTCCAGCGTTCCGTGGCCGGCCCGTTCGGCAGCGGCAACGAGCACGGGCGCTTTGGTACCGGGGAGGGAGGCCTCTGCCGCGTGCGGCAGAGAGTTCTCCAGCGCAGCCCGATCGGCGGCCGAGAGTTCGATGTGGGCTGCGGACTTCGTGCCGTCGGCGAGGGTGACTGTGCCCTCTTTGAGGTTCAGGCGGGCGCCGCCGGGCCATTCGAGCGTGTCGCCCTTGATGACGGGTACGTCGTCGGCGAATTTGACGTAGGTGCCGTCGGTCTGGAGGTGTCCGGCGCTGGAGAGGATGTCCGTGGAGGCGCCGGAGTTGAGGCTCTTGAGGGTGGCGAACAGGTCACCAACCTTCCCGACGCCGAATTTGCCCGCCTTGAAGACGTAGGTCATGGGGTCGACGGCGCGTCCGACTTTGCCCAGGACGGAGACGGTTTTGGCGACCGCGCCGCCCTTGGCCGCGGTGCCGGCGCCGCCGGTGAAGATGGTGGTCAGGACGTTGAAGGTGACCCCGCCGGCGGCGCGTGCCGGGTTCTTGCCCCACTGGTCGTAGGCGATCAGGGCTTTGCCGGTTTCCTTGAGCGCGGTGCGTGACTCGCGGAACCACTTGGGCATCATGCTGGCGGGTGTGGCCAGGAACATGCCGTTGGCGCCCGGGGTGATCATGATGGCCAGGCCGGTGGCGACCTTGGCCAGGCCCTTCCAGGCCCCCCAGGCCGAGTCCCAGCCATCACAGCCGAGCAGGATGTCGATGCCGGTGACGGTGCCCCAGATGCCGTCGACGATGAAGCCGTCCCACACGAGACTCTTGCCCTGGTGCCACCACCAGTTGAGGCCGGTGTATTCGGGTTCCGCGTAGTTGCCCCAGGGCAACTTGTCCATGTGGCTGAGGTCTTCTGCCCTGGCCCCGTACTCCACCGTGCCCATGCGCACGATCTTCTGCTCGCCGTAGCTGCCCAGGACCAGGGTGGTTCCGCCGACCAGCGCGGTGATCTTGTTGTGGCAGGCGATCTCCGCCTCGTAGAACGCCTGCAACGTGGCCTGGACCTCGTTCTTCAGGCCGTCGTTGCGGTCCCGCTTCTTCTCGTCACGCTGCCAGTGGTCATCGCCCGCAATGCTCGCGGTGAACGCGAACGCCTGGCGTTGCAGGTCTTCGAGCTTCTTCGCCAGCGGCCGCACTTCCTGGCTGTAGGTGCTCAGAGCAGCGGACACCTTCTCCAGGTTGTCCGCGAACGTGGCGGTCTTCGCGGCCACCGGCGCGGTCGTGGCGAACAACTGCTCCGCCTCCGGCGCCTTGTAAAAAGCCGCCACGCCCTGGAAGTTGGAGTGGATACCCGCACCGGCATCACGGAATGAGCCGGCTTCCGTGGTCAGGAGCGCGGTGTCATGGTCGAGGCTGTCCAGGTCACCGGTGAACTGGGGGATACCCGACGGCACGATCGATTCGGGCTCACTCACTGACGGGCCGCCTGCCCGAGAACCCCGGCGGCGCCGGTATCGGCTCCTGGACTGCCGCATGCTGCGCCTGCGCGGCCATGGTCAGATCACCCTTGACGTACTCATTCGTCGCATCGGCTGCCCCGGTCAACGACTTGCCCGTGCGTTCCACGACGTAGCGCAGGTCCTTCTGCCAGTGCTGCATGAACTCACCCAGCGCCGCCGCCACCGGACCCGTCGCCAGCGCCGGCCCGGTATACCCGGACGCGACCGTGCCCGCAGCCGTCGCCGTCCGCGGCAACGTGTCACTCAGATTCGTCCCCGCCGTCGACAACTCCCCAGCCGACACCGCCGTCTTCTTCAACGCACCCTGAACGCCGGACGGACTCACGTCCCACCCCGTCACCGCAAACTCCCCACGCCCCGTTGTCCCAACCCCCGCGCCCCGAAAGGCCCGTCCTATCTGCACATACGTTGGTGCCGCCTCAGCCGATCGCGTCGACCGCGGCCTTCGCCTTCGACAGCGTCGAATGCGCGGTGCCGTCATTGAGCTCCAGCGTCCCGCGCACGAGCCGGATGATGTCCCGGACCTCGTTCGCGGCCTTGTTCCAGCGCAGTTCCTTGCCGTGGTACTCATCCGAAACACCGTCGGCGGTGAACTCGGCCATCGCGGCCTTCACCGCACGGTCACGGTCGTTGAGAACCCGCTCAAGATGCCCGATGATCCCCGCGAGACCACCCTGCACCTCGGTCGAAGCGCCGGTGTCGTAACTACGCCGGTCCTGGTTCTGACCCATGATCTGTGCTCCCCCCCGTCGTTAGTGGCGCGCGCCGAAGCGAGCGGCGTCGAAGTTCGCCGACGACATGTTCTGGTGCGCGTTGGATTCCTGCTCGTGATCACCGGTCCCGAACGCGGAGTCCATCCCGGACTGCCCGCCCAGAATGTCCTGCAACGACCCGTTCAGGTCATTGGTGATCTCATCCGCGTGCGCCTTGAACGTGTCGAACGCGGACTTCCCCGCCCCGTTGAACTTCCCCTCCAGCGGCTCCGCCGCCGCCACCAACTGACGGATCAGCGCGCCTAGATCAGAACTCGAACCGTCCGTGCTCTTCCCCAGATCGGACAGAGTCGTGGACCCCATGTCGAACTTCACGCACACACCCCTGTAGTCATCTCCAGCGGGCCGGGCTTCCATGAGCTGTCCCCTGCGCCTCATACGCCCCACCGGACCAGGTCACTTTCTATCGAACGGGCGTTGCAGACGCAACGCGGTTCCGAGCCAAGGCCACGAAGTTGAGCCATGTCCCCCTGCCGGGGGTCGTGAACGAGGCGCCCACGGCTGGTAGTCATCACGACCACCGCTTCCTTGGCGCACTGATCTTCCAGCAGCCCAAGCGGCAGGAGCGCTGCCTCGCTATGTGCCCCGATAAACCGGCCATTGCTTCTCAGGCCGTCATCCACCTCGCCGCATACTGATGCGGATCCAGGGCTGACGTCGGATCTGGCCCCCAGTGTCTACTTACTGCCGGTCTGCGCGAGGGTGTGGGCGACGAGGGCATTCGCGTGGCCGTGCCCCAGGCCGTGTTCGGACTTGAGCCAGCCGACCAGCTCCATGTGCTTGGTCAACGGCGACGTACGGATGAGCTCGTTCCACTCGGCTATCGACCGGCCGTACTTCGCCTCGATCGACGGAAAATAGCTGGCCGGGCCCTTCACGGTGTCAGTCATGACTGCAGTCTGGCACCCGCCACTGACAACGCTTCCTCCTCCAGGATGCTCCTGCAGAAGGAGGCGGGCTCGGGCGGGTATCGGTAAGCAGCGCAGAAGGCGCCACGGACGACCTCCCGGCGATTCCCCGAACCGGTGCCGGGATGAGTAGCACCAACGCGAAGGGGCAGATCGAGCGGACGAGGGTCAACGCTGCCGTTGTTACCCCGGTGGAGCCGTCGGAGCAGCGACCTTGGGCGGAACCGCGGAGGTGCGCGACGTGCCCGTTGATCGCTCCGGCCGTTGCTGGTACCGGGGGGCGAAGAACGCAAGAACAGCCAGACCACCACCTCCGGGCGGGGCCCGGTGGTGGCGATGAGCGCGGCGCAGGAGAGCGCGGTGAGGAGCGGTCCCGCCACCGACCGGCCGAACGCGCCCGCCCCGCCGCACGCCAGGCACCGTCCGGTCCCCACCCACCCGGTAGGAGTACGGCGGTGGGCAGGGAAGGGTGTCTGCGCGCGGGCGGAGCCCTCGTACCCGTCCTCATCTGCGGCGTGAAAGGCAGTGAGGGCCCCTACCGGGGTGAAGCGCACGCCCGCACCGCCATCCGACTACCAAGCCCTACTTGCACCCGTTCTCGCTGCGGGCGGTGCGGGTTTGAAGCTGCGCCCAACTGTCGCCCGCCTCTATTCCTCGTCGCTCAGGTCGACCGGCCGCAGGCGCTTCTTTGCTGCTTCCAGGAGTTCTGCATAGTTGGAAGCAAAGATTCCTGGGAGGGACTTGTCGAGTTTCCCGGCAATCTTGTGGATTGGAGCCCATAGCGCCCTGTCGTCTTCGTCCACGATCCGCGAAAGGTCGGTCATTTGAAGTCGCTCCAGCCAGTCTGACAGGACCAGAGCCTCGTCGACTGTGAGGCGGATCTCGATGTACTGAGTGTTCTTGTTATCTTCCATCAGCATTTCCGTTCGCTTCGGGTGGGGCCTCACATCCGTCAGGCCCCACCCGTTCTGCCGTCCCTTTAGCGGCAGCCGACCGCTAGGGCTTTTCTATGTGCGGCGTCTCAGAGCTTTCCATGCATGGCTAGATACCAGAGCTGATCCCGGTCCTTGATGGGATCGCTCTTGAACGAAGCCAGCATCTCCGCCAGATCCATCGAAACATGTTGCCCGGTCCTGAGGTTCACGTAGTGCCTGGCAGGAGTGCCGCGGTAGTCGCCAGCGACCTGAACGTTCTCCGGGTTCTTCAGGAAGTCTTCGAGAGCGGCAATGAACTTCTTCTCAACACCGGCGGGGCCGAGCTCAAGGCCGCAGCCAGAATCGCTCTGGCGGGCACGCCGGACATGCTGCACACGAGGCAGGATCACCCGACGGTGGAAACTGGTCGGAAGAGGAGCGGGGAGGTGTGGCAGGGGACAGGCTGGCGGCATCTCCAGCCCTTAGCGGGCTGAACCTCTCTGCAAGGAGCTCCGGTTGACCCGCCGCCACGTTCTACTGCTTGCCCCCGGGCATGCTTGCTGTTCCGCTGATGGCGATGTCCGCTCCCGCGGTTGGCGCTGCGCCGCGGCATACCGCCAGCGCGTCTGTGGCCAGTGCGGACTTCTGCCGGATCACTGGCTCGTCGGCGACGGTCCGTGCCGAGCCCCGTCGGCAGGCGACAGCTCTGGGGACCGCGGAGCAGGGGGATTCGTGTGTGGCGCACGGCTGGGCAAACGGCGACGGCGTGTGGGTGAGGGGCACGATGAAGCGCACCGGTGTGACGGGATACGTGCACTCGTCGCTGGTGGCCTGGGGCAAAGAGGAACTGACCAAAACCGGGCCGTGACCAGCTGCATGTTCGCACGACGGCAGTCGGGCCGCTCCGGGAAGGGGCGGCCCGACTGCCGTCGTGCAGACGCTACTTGCTGTCAGGGGCCGGGGTGGTGAGCTGATAGGTGCGAGGTGTCCCGCTCACCTGCTGGGCGATCTGCTGCTTGACCAGGGTGGCCAGGCAGTTGGCGATAGCGCCCGAGCTCTTCTCGATGGCCCGGCTGATGCGGGTCGCCGTGAAGGCCTCGTCCGGGTGGGCTGTCAGGTGGGCGATGACCATCTGCCGCAGTCCGCCCGGTGCGAGCCGTACCTTCTGGCCCAAGGCGGGAGTGGGCTGTTTTGCCGGGGGCATGGCCGTCCCATCCGCCGGTGTATCACTCTCCGGGGATCCTTCGGCTGTGTCGCTCATGCTGGGCGCCGGGGAGGCAACGGTGTCGGTGGCGGGCGTGTCGGCCGTGGGGGCGGCGGCGTGCGGGGCTGCCTCCGGGGTGGTGTCCGTCGTGTCCTGCGCCAGGTCTGGGCTGTCGTTCACGGGCTCCACGTTCACCGTGTCCTCGACGTCAGGGACGGGGGTGGGGACGGTGTGGATGCAGTGCCAGCGGTCGGGGGTGCGGCGGGGTCCGTCGTGTCCGCCGGGTTCGCGGAGGGCCAGTCCGTGCTGTTCGAGGGCGGTGAGGGCTTTGCTGGTGGTGGAGCGGCCGAGGCCTGCGGCGAGGGCGAGTTCGGCGGCGGTGGCCGGTTCCGTGAGGGCGACGAGTTCGGTGTAGACGGCGGCGGGGGCGCCGGTGAGACCGGTGAGCGGTTCGGGCTCGGAGGCGGTGTGCAGCGTTCGTGTGTGGGTGGTGGTGTCGGAGTCGTTGGACATGGTGGGGCCTCGTTCCACGATGGCGATGGTTGGGTGAGGTCCCCGGCCGGGGTGCGACCGCTGGGCGGTTGCGGGTTCGGCGGGCCGCGTGCGCAGCGCGGAGCTGTCCCGCCGGTCCGCCCGTCGGGCTTGGGGATCTGTGATCCCAAGCGCATCGGGGCGGACCACCATGGACGCTCCGCTCGCCGCTGAAGTCAAGCTGCTCATGCTGCTGTTCGGGCCGATGGCGAAGAGCGCCGATCGGGTGCCGATCCGCGCTGTTCACGAGGATGGTGGCGCGCCGTGGGGGCGGCGCTGGAGGAGCTGGGCGTGGATCTGCTGGGCCCGGTCGGGGCCGAGGCGCAGCTCGGTGCGTAGTCGCCATACGCTGGCCGGCCGTCCGGTCGTGGCGCGTACGGCGTCGTCAAGGGCCGTTGCGTGGGCCCACTGGGCGACGGTTGCTGCGCCCACCGCGCCGCCGGGGTCTGTGGGTGCCCGGGGCGATCTGAGGGGCGGACTGTCGGCGACGTGGGGCCCGGCACCGGCGATGACTTGGTGCTGGTGGATGGGCAGCGGCTTCAACCCGGTTGGGTGTGTTGCCGATTCACGGGATCGGTCGGGTCTGTCGGGTCGTTCTTCCGGCTTGGGTGGTTCGGGGGTGGGATCGGCGGGGTCGATCGGTTTCAGGAGCGGGGTGATGGTGCGCCGGTAGGCGGCGATGGTCTCAGTGAGCAGGATCAGCAGGATGGTCGGGACGCCGTGCAGGACAACGCTGGCCGGATCGGGGTGGATCGGTGTGCCGATCTGTGGGGCGGGCCAGATCGAGTCCCAGGTGTTCATCAGGGTGGCGGTGATGGCGGTGAACCAGCGCAGCGTTGCTGACCAGGGTGGTGGGCGGATGCCCCAGGCGGCGAGGCGGGCATCGGCGTAGAGGATCGCGGCGAGTGCGAGGGCGACCATGGGGTCGAGCAGGAGGGCGATGGCGGGGGCCACGCCGCGGCTGGTAGCGAACAGGGTGACGTTGACGGCGGTGAAGATGAGTGCGAGGACGCCGACGGTGGCCAGGGCCCGAGTCAGCGCGGTCAGCAGGGAATGGGCCTCGGCCGGGGTGGGAGGTGTCATCGGGTACTGCCGTGGCTGGCGGGCCGGGTGGCACCTTGGAAGTCGGTCCGGCGGCTGATGTCGATGGGGCGTTCGCGGACTACTGCTCCGGGGTGGGGTGCGTCGATCATGAGGCCGGGCTGACTGTAGATGCCGACGTGGGTGATGTTGCTGGGGCTGGTGCCGAAGAACAGCAAGTCACCTGGCGCGAGTGGGGAGTTGGCGGGGATGCGGGGTCCGGCGCTGTACTGGGCTTGTGCCACGCGGGGGATGGTGAGGCCGGCGGCGTGGTAGGCGGCTTGGGTCAGTCCGGAGCAGTCGAAGCCGCCGTCGGCGGGTCCGTTGCCGCCCCACACGTACGGGGCGCCGATCTGGCGGCGCGCAAAGGACACCGCGGTGGCTGCGGCCCCGCTGGGAGCCGGAACAGTGACTGCGTACTGACCGGCGATGCGCAGGACTTCGGCTACGTACTGCTCGGAGTGATTGTAGGCGAGTACAGCCCGGTGCAGGTTGGTGCCGCCGCGAGCTCCGTTGGCGCACAGCATGCGGGCGGCGGCGTAGACGGCGTCGACCGGGTCCCAGGGGGTGGGCGGGTTCTCCCCGCCGGGCGGGACCGGGTAGGCGTATGCCGCGAAGGTGGTCGGGAGGAATTGCATCGGTCCGACGGCACCTGCCGTGGAGATCATGGTGGGGTGGCGGGCGTGGTCGGTCTCGACCTTGCCGATGGCGGCCAGGATGGTCCAGGACAGGCCCGGGCATGCGGGGGCTGCCCGCTGATAGAGGGCCAGCATGGTCGGGGGAATGTCCCTGAGTGCGCGGCTGCTGGGCGCGGCGGCCGCGCCGCCGCCGGGGGCGAGTGAGTTGAGTAGCGCGGCGATGGTGAGGGCGGCGAGGAGGGGGAGGGCGAGGATGGTGCAGCCCACCCCGCCCGCGGTCTTGGCGAGCGCGCTCACGCTCACGCACCCGCTGTTGGGGGCTGGGGTGGGACGGGGTGCCACGGCAGGGTGGTGTGACGGGCGGGCTGCGGCATCGCTGTTTCCGGGGTGAGTGCGGGGATGAGGTCATGCCAGTGGGTGGCGAGTTCGGCGGGCATGAGCCTCTTGCCTGGGGTGGGGCCCAGGGGCAGCCAGGCGGCGCCGGTCGGTTCGGCGAGCTGGGCGTTGGCGGTGGCGACGGGCAGGTCGAGGCGGTCGGCGGTGTCGGTGAGGCGGCGGCGCAGGGCGGCTTCGCGGGCTGCGGTGGCGGTGTGGATGAGCAGTGGGGTGCGGGTGGCGGTGGTGGTGGCCAGTGCCGCGTAGCCGGGGAGTTTTGCTTCGAGTCGGGCGAGGTTGTAGGAGCCGGTGTCGTACTCCAGGAAGAACGGCAGGAGTTGACCGGTGGCGACTGTTTGGTGGGCGTAGGCGTCGGGGTGGATCCAGTCGCCCCACAGCCGGGTGGCGGAGCGTTCGGACAGCCACACCGGCAGTTGTCCGGTGGCGGCGAAGTGGACGAGGAGGGTGTTGACGCCGAGGGTGTGTTCCAGGGTGGGGGAGAAGGCGATGCGGGCGCAGGTGTCTTTGCGCCAGCCGGTGGCTGGGAGGTCGGTGCCGGCGCGGGCGGCGAGGAGTTCGGCCCCGGCCTTGCCGAGGGTGTAGTGCTCGGGGGCGGAGCCGGTCTGACGCAAGGGGCGGAAGGAGTCGAGGACACCGAGGAAGTACAGCTCGCGCAGGCGGCGGTTGGCGGTGCGGTGCCCGGTGAAGGCGAGGGCGGTGATGTGGTGGGAGGTGAGGACCCTGTGCTCGTGGAGCATCTCGATGAGCCATACATCGCGGCTGGTGAGGCGGGTGGCCAGATGAGCCAAGTCGGTTCGGGTCCGGGCTGGTTGGGCGGGGCGGCGTCGACGGGACGCGGCGCGGGGGACGTAGCCGGGGTTCGGGCTGGTCGTGGGCATGACCTTCTCCTGCGGTAGGGGGCCTAGAGGGGCAGGTGGGGCGAGCGGCTGGTGGTGCCGCCGACCCGGCGGGCGGCTGCGGCCCGCAGTTCGGCCGAGCGCCCGGGCACGGCCGGGGTCAGGGGGCGGGTGGTGAGGGTGAACGCTGCGGCTTTGGCGCCGCCGGCCAGGAGGTGGGCGGCGGCCTGGTAGGGGCCGAGGTGGGCCAGGTCGTGGGCGCCAAGGGTGGGCAGGGTGTGCCGCTCCAGCTGGGCAGCGTCTTCGGGGGAGGTGTTGAAGAAGATCTTGTTGCGGGCGTTGGCGGAGATCCCTTCGCGCAGGTCGCGGGGGAGCTGGGCGAGGTGCTGGTGGGCCAGGACCATGGACAGCCGGTAGCCGCGGGCCTCGGCGAGCATGTCCTCCAGCGGGTAGGGGAGGGTGAGGAAGTTGTGGGCCTCGTCGATGTAGAGGGAGGCGTCGATGCGGTCGGTTTCGGGGGTGCGGGCGCGGGCGGCGGCGGCCTGCCAGGTCTTGGCGACGATGAAGGAGCCGAGCAGCCGGCAGGTTTCCTCCCCCAGGGCGCCTTTGGGGAGGCGGGCCAGGAGGATGCCGCCGTCCAGGACGTCGGGCAGGTGGAAGGTGGACTCTCCGGAGGCGATGGCCGCTCGGGCGAAGGAGCGCAGCAGGAACGCGCGGAGTTTGTTCATCACCGGTCCGACCACCGCTGCGCGGGAGGGCTCGGATAGCGACTCGTACCACATCCAGAACCCTTTGAGGACGGGGTCCTTGACGGTGGGGACCATGCGGAGGCGGTAGGCGGGTTCGCCGAGCAGGCGCGGGATGTCGGCGAGGGTGACCAGACGCTGGGTGGCCGCCGCGTGGCGCAGCAGGGTGAGGCAGGCCGCCCGCATGATGTCGTCGGTCCGCGGGCCCCAGAACGCGGAGAAGATGCGGCGGAAGATGCCGGTGATGTTGTCGACGACGACGTCGATGTCCGTGCCGTCCAGCACGTTCAGGCAGGGCGGGACGTGGACATCGTCGGGGTCGATCACCACGAGCCGCTCGGCGCACGAGTTCGGTAGGCGGTGCAGGAGGTCGGCGACGAGGTCGCCCTTGGGGTCGATGACGATCGCGCCGCGGCCCGCGTCGACGTCGTCGAGGACGAGGTTGCCGACCAGCGTGGATTTCCCGGAGCCGGTGGCGCCCATGAGGTGGAGGTGATGGCGGGCATCGGGCACCGTGAGCCCGACGGCGCGGCGATTGCCGGTGTCCGCGCAGCCGAGCGGTCTGATGCCAGGCCCGGGGCGGGGGACGGTCGGGGGCGGTGCGATGGAGCGGGCGCCCGCGCGGGCCAGGCCGGGGGCGTCGGCGTCGACGGGAAGGTGGGCGAGGGCGGCGAGTTCGGGCACCGACAGCAAATCGCCGCGCCCCAGGAAGTGGCGGCTGCTCAAGGCCGGGTGCGGGGCGGGCAGGCGGTGGCGGGAGAGCCAGTTGCGGGCCGCGTACAGCGAGAACGCGGAGGCGAGGGCGTGGGCCCGGCCGCGCAGTCGGGCCCGGAGGTCGTCGGGAGAGGCGGTTGTGGAGGGGAGGGCTGCGGCGTAGCGGAGTTGGACCTCCCACTGGGGGCCGGTGAGTTTATTGACGCTCTGGCGTACCTCGGTGCCGTGGGAGGGGTCGGTGGCGGCCGGGGTGGTGCGCTGCGGGGTGTGGGCGAACAGCCGGAAGACCGACGATGGGCGGGGTGCGGTGCGGCCGGCTTTCAGGCGGCGGGCCTGGCGTTGGGCGCGGCGCAGCCGGGCTCCGGTCGCGGGGCGGGCCAGCACCTGCACGAGGGCGTGTTCGCCGTCGGCCATACCGGTCGCGGCCTGGAGCAGCGCGCGCAGCGGATCACTCTTGTGGTCGGTGCGGAGCGGCAGGATCTCCGGGCGGGCCAGCCGTAGACGCCCAGCCGTGCACTCGTGCGTCGCGGGGAACGGGGCGGTGGCATCGGTGAGGGTGGTGTGGGCGCCGGGCCAGGCGGCCTCGACAGCGCGGCGCACGAGCGCGGTGGCGATACTGCCGGGCAGCCACAGCCGCACGGACAACCCGCCGCTGCTCCAGGCGTATTCGAAGCCGACGTGCGGCTGACCGTGCAGCAGGCGCTGGTACCAGGGTCTGAGCAGGCCCGACAGCTGGGCCCAGAGCACTTCGCCGCCCCCAGCGGGCACGGTGGGCGGGGCGAGCACGGTCACCAGGCGCGCCCCGTCGCCGAGCACCCGCTGGCGCCGCCGCAGGA
This sequence comes from Streptomyces sp. NBC_01431, assembly GCF_036231355.1. Taxonomy (NCBI): domain Bacteria; kingdom Bacillati; phylum Actinomycetota; class Actinomycetes; order Kitasatosporales; family Streptomycetaceae; genus Streptomyces; species Streptomyces sp. NBC_01431. The sequence goes on along the minus strand of NZ_CP109496.1, from coordinate 1,461,941 downwards.
GTGTGGTGCGCCCGGCGACTGTGGCGGCGGCCGCCAGCACGGCGATCGGAGCCAGCCACGGCCAGGAGCCCGCGAGATAGCCAACACTGGCGTCAATCAGCGCAGGGACCAGGCGGTTGGGGTCGGTCAGGAAGTCGCCGAGCAGTCCGCCCGGACCCTGGGCGCTCATGGTTCGAGGCCTGTCAGGTCCGGCAGCCCGTACGGGTCGTCCGCCTCGTCCTGCGGATCCTGCTCGCGGGCCTGGAGCTCGACCGGGTCCGTGGTGATGAGGTCGTGTTCGTCGGGGGAGGCGAGAGGGCTGAACGAGATCTTCGTACGGCCCGACAGCAGGAGAGCACAGCCCCGGGGCGCAGACAGCAGATGATGACGCTCGCCCCGGGAGAGACGGAAGGCGCCTCCGATCTGGTCGATGGCCTGCGGGGCCTGACGCATCAGCAGCTGGGTGGCCGCGTTGCTGACAATCGCCCTCCCGAGATCGGACGCCAGGACGTCGTCGGCGTCCTGGGTGACCACCGCAAGGCCCGTCCAGTACTTGCGCGCCGCCTTGGCCATCTTGAACAGGAACCGTGCCCCGTGGCCGTCCCGCATCAAGAGCCACGCCTCGTCGACCACGATCAGACGCCTGCGGCGCGCACCGGTGTGGGCCACCTGCTGCCAGATCGCATCAAGAGCCAGCAGCATGCCCGCACTCTTCAGCTCCTCGGGGATCTCCCGAAGGGAGAAGACGACCAGGTGCCCGGCGGGCCGGGTCGTGGTGGGACCCGCGAACAACTGCCGGTGCGAACCGGCCACGTACGGGTCCAGACGCGCGGCCAGGGTGCCCGCTGCCGGATCCGGCAAGGCCGTCAGCTGGGCGGCGAGATCGCCCAGCCGCGGCGCCGGGCGCGTCCACGTGGCCGGATCGGCAGTGATCCCGGCCGCGCGGTAGGTGGCCAGCACCGCCTTGTCCAGCACGGCCCGTTCGGTGGCGGAGAGTTCACTGCCGAGCAGGACGGCCAGGAAGGTGTGCAGGAACAGCACCCGCCGGGTCAGGACATCCTCGCCCTCCTCACCCCTCGGGGGCAGGTCGAAGGGGTTGAGCCGCACATCGGGGTCACCGAGGCGGATGACGCTGCCACCGACCGCCTCGGCCAGGCGTACGTACTCGTCCTCGGGGTCGATGACCATCGCCTCGGTACCGGTGAACAGCAGCCGCAGCAGCTCCAGCTTCGTCAGATACGACTTGCCGGCCCCGGACCGCGCCAACAGGATCGAGTTGTAGTTGTCCTGGGCGAAGCGGTCCCACAACACCAGCGACCCACTGGCCGTATTGACCCCGTACAGCACACCGCCCGGCGACATCGCGGCGCTCGCGGGCAGGTCGGGAGAGGCGAAGGGGAAACAGGCGGCCAGCGCCTCGGTGTCGAAGGTGCGCCGCACCTTCAGCGTGTCCAGGCCGAAGGGGAGGGTGGCCAGCCAGCCGGGCAACGCCCGGTAGGTGGCAGGCGCGGTCGACACCAGCAGGGACTCGGCGATCGCACGGACCTGTGCCACCTCGTCCGCCAGGTGCTCCTCGTCCTGGCCGTAGACGGTCATGTACAGGCCGAGCTGGAAGAGTTTCCCCTCGCCGCGGGCGATGCGGTACGCGAGGTCGGCTGCGTCCTGGGCGGCTGCCTCGGTGTCCGGGTCGTCCAGGCGCCCGTGGCCCCAGTCGGTGCGGCGCGAGGATTCCAGGCGGGCCCGCTGCTTCTTGAGCTGCTGCGCGGCCAAAGGGCTGGGAGTCGGTTCGATGTGCAGGGCGATGTCGAGGCGGCCGGGGTAGGTCAGCAGCGGATCAAGCCAGCCGGGAACGACCTCGGCCGGATAGCCGGTCACGATCAGCGTGGCGGCGAGATGACTACCCACCGCCAGGGTGCGGGAATGGACTTCAATCGCGTCCGGTCCCAGGAAGGCCAGCTCAGCGCTCGCATCAACCACCCGGCTGGAGTTACGAGTTCGGTGGTCAAGGAGTCGGTGGAGCATCACAGGCCTGCCAGGGGGAGCGCGTCGGGGTCGGCGGCGGGACGGACCATGTCGGTGGCTGCCTCCGTGTCCAGCGGTGTGACGGTGATCTCGGCGGCTTCCAGAGCGCGCGCGGCTTCGGTGAGGCGATGGCTCGCCCGCGCCCCGCTGGAAGCTGCGGGCTCGCGGGTCACCAGCAGGACCTGGCGGGTGAGCAGGTCCCGTTCCGCGGCGAGCCCGGTGAGGAAGCCGCCATGAGCGCGCGCGGCCCGCTCCAGCGCGGGGTGCGTCAGCGTAGGTGCGAGCTGGGTTAGCTCGTCGACGAGGGGGGTGACGTCGAGGCGGTGGGCGCGCACCAGGACCTGGGTCGGACCGGTCAGCGAGTTGAGCCAGCGGGCGAACGCTTCGGTCAGCGCCTGCTGTTCCCCGCCGGTGCGCAGGTGGAAATTGACCGTGGAGCACACCGCGAGCGCACTGTGCCCATCCCTCGCGAGGCCCAGCACACCGGTCTCGGATACCTCCCGGCATGGCAGGTCGAGCACGGCTGGGGCTGGGCCGACCTGCGTCCGCCACTCTGCGGGAACGAACTCCGGGAGTGGCTGGACGCCTTCGGCAGCGGGAACGCGCCGTTTGGGCGTGCGGTGGTAGTGGACGGCGGCGAGCAGGAGACGGTCCAGGCCGATGCCGTCCCGCCGCCCCACCGCGATGACCGTCACGACCACCGCGACCGGCGCGGTCAGCGCCGCATAGGCGAGGGGATGCATGAACGGGCGAGATGCCCAGTACCCGCCGTACAGCATCAGCCCGGCGACGGCCAGGATCGCGGTCTGACGTGCGGTCAACGGGCCAAGAATGCGGTCGGCCTTGGACACATCGGCGGGGATCCGGGCCGAGGTCACGTGCTCGTCGTCCAGGTCGGCGGTCATCGCGGTTCACCTCCGGGAAGGGGACGGGGGAGCGGGTGGTTCAAGGGGCAGACGCAACTGCACAGGCCGGACCGGGCGGGTGCGGACGCGGGCGGCGGGTACCGGGAGCGCCATCTGTCGCACACGCCGTACCGGCGCCGGTACGGCGGCTGGCCGGGGCGCCGCCGGGGGCGCGCCTGCCAGGGGGTTGGAGGTGGTGCGGGCGTTGCGCGGCACTCGCTGAGCGGTGACCGGCAGGCTCAGCTGGATTGGCCGCCCGGGACGGGCCGGGACGCGCTTGGCAGGAATGGGCAGCGTCAACTGCCGGGTGCGACGGGCCTGCGAGGGATGGATGACCGAGCGGGGGCCTGCGGTCCCGCGCGCTGGGCCGGGCGGTGCGCCACCGCGCCGAGCCGTGCGCAAGCCGGTGGGGGTGGCGACGTGGCCTCCGGTTGCCGCTGTGGCAGCGGGCGCACGACTGCTGGCGCGCGAGCGGGCTCTCGCGACCAGGGCCCTGCCCCGGCGCAGGGCGAGTCCGGCGAGGCCGCCCGGCACCGGGAGCCGGCCACCACCCCCACCGCCCGGTGCACGGCCGGGACGGCTACCACCACCGCGCGGGCCGCCCGACGGTCTACCGCGCCCACCCGGTCCGCCAGGCCGCCCACCACCGCCACCCCCGGCGCGACGGCGCAGCACCGCGGCGCCGGGAACGTACCGGTTGATCAGTCGCCACAAGGCAACCGACTGCAACATCCGCAGCGGAGCGGGGAGTTGGGGGTGCAGGGGAGTGGAACGGAAGACGACTCGCGCACACCAGCCCGGGATCTTGAACAGGATCCAGAACAGGGCGAGCCCGGCCAGCAGAGTCCCGAGCTGGTTCGGCTTGGGGAAGCCGAGCAGGGTGGCCCCCGGGGCGAAGAACACCTTCAGCGCGACGATCAGCGTGACGGACTGGGCGACCTGGATCGTCAGACACCCGGCCAGCGCGCGCCACCACATCCGGGCCACCTGGTCGGTGACCGGGTGCGCGTAGCAGGACAGGGCGAGCGGCCCCGAGACGGCGATCACCGCGATGACCGCGACCCGGACGATGTAGCCGACGAGGACGGCCAGGATCAGAAGGATCATGAGGATCGCGATCAACAACACGTACAGGGCCAAGCCCTGGCCACCGAACAGAGCGAACGGGATGACCCGTTCGATCAGTCCCTTGCCGGCGTCGGAGGCGTCGGTACCCATGAGAGCGTGGGAGAGAGCGTTGGCCAGGGAGATGGCCTTGCCCGTCGCGGTCAGCGAGATCGCAGCGGCGATGATCCCGATCAGCAGGCGCGGCGCGATCTGCTTGAGCGCGTAGCGGCTCTGCAGGGTCTCGTGCGCCATGACCGTGAGCCCGCCCGCGGTCACGAACAGCACGTAGATCCCGCCCGCGAGTCCGAGGGAACCGGTCCACAGGCGTTTGATGTCGGCCTGCTCGGTGACATCGGGCGTGGACAGCAGGGTGGCGCCGAGGAGTTCCCGCAGCGGCTTCATGATCTGGTCGACGAGTGTCCCGAGGAATGCCGTGATCGCATTGACGATCACGGCGGGGACATCGAGGAGGCTGCCGAAGCCGGTGCTGCCCTTGTCACAGGGGATCCCGGCCACCTCGCAGGCGGGCGGGACCAAGCCCGGTGCGGGCTCCGGCGGGCGAGACGGCTGGGGGCGCGGTGTGGAAGGGCCGGGTGTCGGGAGCGGCCCCGGTGCGGGAGCGGGGGTCGGTTGCGGGGTCGGGCCGGGTGTGGGCGCTGGGGCCGGTGTGAGTTGCGGCGCAGGTGCGGCTGCCGGGACAGGTTCGGGCTCAGCAGGCGCCAACCGGATCCCGGCCGGGGCGGAGACCGAAGTGGCGTGCGCAGGCGGCGAGACCAGGGCCGTCGCGCCAAGCAGCAGCGCGGTTGTCACCACAACGGAGGCGAGGATGCGGCGGGCCGTCATGTTCCGGCTCCGACGATGCTCTGCAGGACGGTGACCAGGACGGGGGCGAGGATGGCCAGGCCGTAGCCGATGGCCGCGGCCTTCAAGGCCCGTTTGGCCGCCTCGACTTCGCCCGGGTCACCTCCGGCCATCAGGTAGCGCAGCCCGCCGAAGGTGAGGAACAGCGTGGCCAGTCCGGTCAGCAGCCCCAGGATCCAGTTCCGCAGATTGTTGATCACTGTGGGGACGTCCGCGACGGCCCACGAGCTCCGTGGATGCGCCAGCAGGGCGGCGAGCGCGCATGCCGTCATGAACAGGACCCGGACAGCGATACGGCCCAGTTGGCGCCACGTCAGTCGGCGGGTCCTTGCCCGCAGCGGGCGCAGAAGTACGGGCACGGACACACACCTCCTCGTGAAGGCGCAGGCAGCAGGTGAGCGAGAAAGGAGGAGAGGGGCGATGAGAGTTCCGTCCCTGGGAGTCCAGGCTGGCCCGCGACAGCGCTTCACCTCCTTGCAGGCAAGGTGAGCCGCTGGATGCGGGAGGGGCGGGTTCGGGGTGTCAGCACGAGACGCCGTGCCCGAACTCCCAGGGACGAGAGGGAGATGAGAGTGGCTACGACACTGGGGGTTCCGTAGGTGCTCTCACTCTCTTAAGGAGAAAAGCGGGGCCCGATCGTGCCACCGGGGCCTCAGAACTCCTGCGCAGCCAGCGCGCCTGCCAGGCGCCGCTCGGCGGCGCCCCGGTGGCGGAAGGCGGCGCGCACACTCATACCCACCGTGCTCGCCGCCTTGGCCATCACCTGGCGCTCCAGCCTGGTCTGTGCGATGAGTTCAGCCTCCCTCTCGGTGAGGACCCCGGCACGGACGGCCCGCAGGAGCACGGCGAACACCTCCGCCATGCCTCGGGCGGCCAGGGGCTGCGGCACCGCGTTCTCATCGAGCGGCAGGGCCTCGATGCGCCGTGTGCGCTGCGCGGCGTACAGCAGACGGTGCGCGGCCCGGTCACCGGCCCGCACCAGCCGCAGCCCGGCCTGCGGCTCATCCATGGTCAGGACGGCGAGTTCGGCGATGACCGCCGCCAGGACCTCCTGCTCCAGCTCACATGCCTCCACTTCCACCAGTCGCGGCAGCCGGGACAAGGTGCGCCGCAGCGCGGGGATGGTGAGGCCGACGGCGACGGTGCCCCACGGCTCCCCGAACAGCGCCCGTCGGCGCAGGATTTCACTCCACACCGCGGCACGGGCCCGCTCGGTGCAGCTGGGGTGCACCATCTGCGCACGGACCCGGGCGACGGACAGCGAGCTGACGGTGTCTGAGTCGGCGGACAGCGCCACCGGCACGCAGAGCGGGCTGGCCCCTGCGGCCAGCGAGAGGAACGCGGACTCGACCTGGTCCAGGGGTGACACCAACGAGAGCGGGCGGTGGGGACGAAGGGACGTGGGGCGCATGGCGGCTCCTAGCCTCGATGCGGCGGATGGGGTCGCCGCCCATCGCGCCAGCCGCCCCCGTCACAGCCTTGCCTCCAGGTCGCTACCGGTCTGCTGCCAGGGAGCTGTAGCCCTGCCGTGTGTCGGCCAAGCCCTGGGCGAATCGGGCGCTGACCAGCACTTTTTCTCTCACCCCAGTCCGCGAAAGCTCGCTGAAGATTTTTAAGAAGGCCCCCTGGACTTGCCGACGTTCTGCGCGGGCGTGTCCGTGAGTGAGTTGTGTCCGCCGAGTCACTGCCCTGCTTCGTATGGTGGGCTTGCTGCTGGCGGATCGGGCCCTGACCAGCGCCGTCTCCTGTGCGTGGCACCTGCTGCGCCGGAGCGGACGATGGGATTCCCAGCGGCGGACAGTTTGGGCTGGAGAGCGAGGGCCACGGTCCGCCGTTTGCCCTACCAGCAGGTTCGGGGTACGTCGCTTGGCCCTCTGGCGGGCCGTTGGGTTGCGACAACTCGCTGTCGTGGCCGTTCCCGCGGCGGCGGTACTGATGAAGCGTCCTGCTCCTCGCTACCATCGCGGACGCGCCGAAGATGGACGTTGACATCCCGCCGGATCACCCGGCATCCCGTTTGCTCGATCGGAGTGCCCTGGGGGAGGGGCTCGACAGACTGACGGCCGGCCGCCTTCCCCGTGGCGAGGTAGGCGGCCGGCCGTTGGTGGTGCAGGTGGTGCTGTGACGCTATGTCAGTTGGTGCTGGCTACAGGTACCAGCTCTGGTTGGGCTGGTTGGGGTCGGCGGTGTGGGTCCATTGCTGGGCGGGGGCTCCGTCGGCCTTGCTGGAGCTGTCGATTTCCAGGGCTTTGCCGCTGTTGAGGTTGGTGATGTTCCAGTTGCCTGTGTTGTCGATGGGCTGGATGGTCCACTGTTGTGCGGCGTTGTGGACGCAGGTCCATTGCTGGGCGTGGGCGCCGTTGGCCGTGTTGGCGTTGCCGATTTCCAGGCACTTGCCGCTATTGGCGTTGACGATCTCGTAAACACCCGCGGTGGCGGTGGGGTGGAACTGCCAGTTGGCGCCGGCCTGTCCGTTGCACGCCCACTGCTGGGCGGCCTCTCCATCGTCCTTGCTGGAGTTGTTGATCTCCAGGCAGGAGCGGCTGTTGGCGTTGTGGAGCAGTCCGCTGTCCGGCAGCGTGGGCGCCTTGCCGTTGTCGGGCAGCGGTGCGGGGGCGGGCAGGGCAGCGGTGCCAAGGCTGGGGGTGGTCCAGGTCTGGGAGTCGATGCCCTTGCAGTCCCACAGCTGCAGCTGCGTTTTGTTGGCGAGGGTGTTGTTGTTCCGGTCGATGCAGCGCTGGGCGTTGACATTGAGGTAGCTGCCGTCGGCACGGGCCTGCCACTGCTGGTTCGCGGTGCCCTTGCAGGTCATGAGCTGGATCAGGGTGCCGTTGGCGGTGCCGCTGTTGACGGTCTCGACGCACTTTCCCTGGACGCGCAGTGAGCCGTCGTCGCGGAGCTCGAGCTGCTGGGCGGCAGTTTGGTTGCAGGTGTAGATCTGAACCTTTGTGCCGTCGGTGCTCTGCCCGCCGTCGGTGTCGATGCAGGTGGCGGCAGAGCTGGTGACGGTGACGGGGCCGCGGGCGTCGGGGGTGGTGAGTGAGGCGGCGTACGGGTAGATCGCGAGGTTGCTGACGCCTCCGTACAGCCCTGTGCTCATGGAGTTGGGCGCGCCCTTGGCCTGGTAGCGGCCGAAGACGAGCGGGCCGGTGGGCGCGGGACTGTTGGCCTTGTTGTGATTGCCGGAGCCCACGAGTACGGCGTTGGCGTACAGGCTCATCCGGCCGGTGTCCGCGTTGTAGACGGCGGTGAGCCGGGTCCAGACATTGGGGTTGATGCGGGCCTGGGCGTTGACGGTGTCGGTGTTGTCGTACTGCCAGTTGGACGTGATTTTCGTGCGGTTGCTGAGGGCGAAGCGCCAGGTGCTGCCGTCGGGGTCCGGGTAGAGGAGGAAGTCACTCTGCTGGGCCGCAGGGTTGTCCTGGCTGACAATCACGCCGCCGGCGCCAGAGGCCTTCGCCCAGGCGCTGATGGTGAAGCTGTTGCGGGTGTCGATGACGGAGGCGCTGGTGCTGATCGTCGATTGGGGCCCGTTGAACGCGGCGTAGTCAGTGCGCCGGCCGTCGATGATGCCGGTCGGCCAGCTGATGTTGGCCGGGGTGACGGGGTAGCTGCCGGTGCTGCTGGGGACGGTGCCGTCGGCGGCCGGGCCGGTCAGGTTCCAGGCCGCTGTAGGCCTGTTGAGGTTGCCCTGCGGCGTCAGGTCCGGGGAGAGGCCAGTGACGTCCGGGTGCGGGTTTTGGGTGGTCGGCGCAGTGCCGGTGCCGTTCCACGAGACGAGCTGCTGGTTGGTGTCGACGGCCCACAGGTCCGGGATGCCGTCGCCAGTGAGGTCGCCGTCGGAGCCGATGCGCGGGTAGCGGGCAGGGTCGACGGTGCCGAGGACTGTGCCCAGGCCGGGGGCGGTGAATCCGCTCAGGTCGGGCGCGTCGGTGGTCCCCTTGACGGGGAAGGCACGGATAGTGCCGTCGGACTTGGACCGGGCCCAGAGAGTGGGCAGGTCGCTGCCCTTGGCCCGGCCCGGGGTGATCAGATCATAGTTGTCCCACTGCTGGTCGTTGCCGGAGATCAGGATGGCTGGGGAGTCCACCTGATTGATGGACCCCGGCGGTCCCAGCCACAGCCGCCCGTTTTCCACGAAGAGCAGCGCGGTTTGGTTGAGCGTGTATTGGTTGGTGCCGGGCAGTTGGCGGGCAGAGTCGCCCGCCAGGGAGCCGAACGCCGCAATCTGGGTGACCTTCGACCAGTCGCTGCTGTAGCCGTAGTCGGCGCAGGAAATGCTGGTGGAGGCGTCGGACTTGGCGCAGCTGGTGGGCTTGGCCATGATGATCTTGAATTGGGCGTCGAAGCGGCTGCTTGCCGTGTCGTTGGGGTAGAGGTAGAGATTGTTGTCGCCAGGCTGGTGGGCGATCAGGTCGTCGACAGTCTTGTAGCCCAGGCTGCCGCGGTGGGTGGTCTGGGTGTTCTTCCAGCCGTTGCCGTTGGGCGAAGCGTGGAAGCCGGCCCGGGGGTCGGTGTCGTCGGCGGTCTTGAACGGTGCGTTGGGCGCTGTGTTGGGGTCGGTCCCGCCACCGATGCGGCGCAGGTCGCCGGCGGAGTCGGGCAGCAGGACGTCCGGGACCTTGTCGCCGTTGACATCGCCGAAGACGGGCTTGACTGGGTCGTTCGGATTGACCGGTGCGTAGTAGCTGTAGACGGCGGGCTGGGACATGTTGCCCGCGTCGTCCTGGGTCTGCAGGTAGACGAAGTTGGTACCCCAGTGCGGCGGCGTGATCGTGACGTCGGCCTTGCCGCCCGAGAGTTTCACGATCCCCGCGGTGGTGTCGGTGCACTTCCATCCAGTGGCCGCGGCCTTGACCGGGTCGGTCGTCCAGCGGGCACACGCCAGGCCGGAGCTACGGCCGCCGGATACGGGTACCGGGTCGGTGCCGGTCAGGGTGAAGACACCTGGCTGGCCGGCGTACTTCGGCTGAGCGTTGAGGGTGCCGGAGGCGGGGAAGTCGGTGGAGGTGACGGTGGCGGTGGGCGGCGTGCGGTCGACCAGGAAGTAGCAGGCTCCGCTGACATCACTGGTGAGGGTGTCGTCCGTGGTCAGAGCCTGCCAGCCGTATCGGTGGCCGTCGACCAAGGCGCCGGCGCTGACGGTCGCATCGCCGCCGGAAGCCCAGCCCGTGGCGAAGTTCGTGGTGCTGTTGCCGTTGTCGTTGTCCCAGAGCTTGAACTTGGTGCTGAGAGTCGCCCCGGTGGGAGAGTTGGTGCCGATGGTCAGCATGGTGTCGGTATTGGCGCCGATCCAGCCGGCGTTGTCCCAGGAGGAGTTGCACGCGGAGTACGAGCTGGTGCTGGCGAACCCGGGTGTCGGGCCGGTCCGCGGGTTGCTGACGGTGGGCTTGATGTCGTACGTGATGACGAGGTGGGGCGCCTGCCCGGCTTTCGAGCTGAACCGCTGACGGTAGTACTTGTTGTACTCGTCGTCCGGGGCGAAGCCGAAGGTGAAGTTGGGCCAGGCATTGGCAACAGCACTTCTGATCGTGTCGCGGACGCCGTAGTCGATGTCGCCCGATCCCGACATCCACACGGTGCCAATGTTCTTGCAGCCTGCCATGACCGAGCTGGTGCCGCATGGCTGCTGGTTCCAGCTGGTCGGATTGCTGATCGTGCCCGTGTTGTACAGGCTCATCGGCGTCTTCGTGGAAGGGCTGGAAGCGGCGATGACGCTGGCCTTCAGCCGAGCCTCAATGATGTAGGCACCCTGGTTGTGGAGGAAGCCGCCGATGCCGACCTGGAAGTAGGCGCGGGTGCGCCCCTCAGGACTGCAAGGATGCTCGGTGTCCACGTAGCCGCAGTAGCCGGTGGCAGGGGTGTCCTGGCCGTACTGCGTGCCGTTGTATTCGTTCGTATCGGGGTAGGCCTCCTGGACCTGGGCCCAGGCCTGCACGCCGTTGCTGTCCGTCGACGGCGGATTCCAGCCCGGGTCGATGAACCACGGCCCTTGGCCCTGGCCGAGCACCTTGCTGTCGGGAACGAGATCTATGCCTTGGGCGGTGGTGGTGGCGGCGACCTTCGTAACCGTGGCGCTCGCACCGGGCCCATCAGTGCTGGAGGTTCCGATCACGGGCACGTCGGTGGGGCTGGCTTGTGCAGCGAGGCTGCTGAACGCCTTCTGCTGCTTAGGCTGTGCGGAAGGTGCGGCAGTGGTGGCCGAGTCCCACATGACCGGGCTGGGCGCGGTGAAGCGTGCCTTGCCGTCCGCATCGGCGGCCTTGAGGTTGCCCGCCGCATCGGCGGTCACCGTCAGGCCGTCGGCCACTACGTCGAGGTGAAGCTTCTTGACTGCCGGGTTCGCGGCGGCCTGGGCGGTACGCACGATCAGGACCTGACGCCAGCCGCCCAGTGCGGTGGCAGTCAACTCCAGGTCTACGTCGGGTAGTACGCCCTTGTAGAGAGCGCTGTCTCCGTCGAGGACCGGTTTGGGCAGGGGGAAGGGCGCCTTGAGGGCGAGCTTCTTGCCGTCCGCAGTGGTCATGGTGGCCATCGGGGCGTCACCGCCCCCTGAGAACTGGAGGCTGGAGGGCACGGCGACCGGGGTGATCGTGCCGTCCGTATTGGCATGCAGCGTGGGGTCGACGTTTTGCCAGGAACCGTCGGTCCGCCGCACACGCTGGGGAGCGGAAGAGTTGTCCGTGGTGAGGGTGCCGTCGGGGTTGGCGACCGTCTGCGAACTAGCTGTCGTCATGTAGTCCACGACGACCGGTGTGCCGCTGTTCTTCGCCTGCGCCCGTGCAGCCTGAAGTGCCTTCTCGTTCCCGGTGGGCGTCTTGACCGGGCTGGGCGCCCAACTGGCGTCAGCAGGGCCGAAGTCGTGGCCGCCGCTGTCCGCCGCCGCTGTCGGCACGGCCAGGAAGCCGAGCCCCATGGACAGTACGGCGGCTCCGGCGACGGGCCGCAACCACGATCTGAAGGTGCGTCGGCTTCGCGAGGCCCCCGGCCTCGGTATCCGCGAAAGGGAAGTTGATGGCCTCAAGGTGGAGGTCCTCGCTGTGAACTGTGAACAGACAGAGACCACGCGCACATTTCCTTCACGTCATCGTGACTGTCAAGGAAGTTCTTGAGCCGAACAACCCATTTGTCGCTTGTGTTGACGCGCGCACCCTGAGTGACATTGGTCACTTAAGGAAATTCTCAGAATTTGCTGTACGGATCGAACGTGTGCTCCATAGGGTCCGTGGGTCTGGGTCGATCACCGGCCCGGCGTTCTTCGTTTTTCTGTGTCCTGTGGGGGGATCCAGTTGTCTCGTCGGGGTGGGTTTGCCATGCGCTCGGGTGCCGGGCGATCACGGATTGCTGTGATCGCCGCGCTCTCGGTGCTGTTCGCCGGGGCTGGGCTCCCGGCCGTCGAGGCGAAGGAGGCGCCACCCAAAGTCTGGACGCCACCGAACACCCCCCTGCCGGACGCACCGCCGGTCAAGGGCAGCAGTCTCAAGCCGCAGGCCAAAAGAGCGGACACGGGAAGCAAATGGGCGCCGCCGACCGGCGCGAACACACCGTCAGGCACGGTGACCGCACCACTGGTCGATACACCTGCTGCCCGGTCGAAAACATCCACCACTCCCACCCAGGCCGGCAGCCTCCCGGTCTGGATCGCCCCCAGCCACGCCCCGAATCGAACGGGCCTCGCATCAAGTTCCACGTCCGTGGCCACGACTGATGCCAAGCTGCGCGTCGAGGTGGCGGACACGGGCAAGGCCGCAGCCACCGGCGTCTACGGCGCCCTCGTCTCGCTGAGTGACACCGGCTCCGGTTCGGCTCCTGGCAAGGTCCAGGTCGCCCTGGACATCTCTGCCTGGGCCAAGACCGCAGGTGCCAACTGGGGAGACCGGGCACGGGTCGTGCAGCTTCCTGCTTGTGCGCTGGCCACGCCGCAGGCGGCCGGTTGTAGGACGCGCACGCCGGTGGCTTCGCACCGGGATGCCTCTGGCCGGTTGACGGCCGATGTGGAGGTCCCGTTCAGCATGGCGCGTGGCACCGCCAAGTCGCCGATGGCGATGGCGGTTTCGGCACCGCAGAGTGTGGTGCTGGCTGTCGAGCCGGGGCCGTCCGGCTCAACAGGTGACTACAAGGCCTCTCCGCTGAACCCGTCAGCGTCCTGGCAGGCTGGTGCGAACGCGGGCAACTTCACCTACGGCTACACCGTCGAGGTCCCCTCCGCGATCGCCGGGCCCGCCCCGAGCATCTCGCTCGGCTACGACTCCTCCTCCGTGGACGGCAAGACCGCCTCCACCAACGCCCAGGCCAGCTGGATCGGCGACGGCTGGGACTACCACCCCGGCTCCATCTCCCGTACGTACAAGAGCTGCGACAGTGCCGGTGTGAAGGACTCGGGTGACGAGTGCTGGGGCGGTGACCTGCTCAACCTCTCGCTCGCCGGCCACGCGGGCCAGCTCGTACGCGACGACAAGTCGTGTGAGTGGCACCTGCAGGGTGAGGACGGCACCAGGGTCGAGCGACTGACCGGCCAGGTCAACGGGGCCTGGAGCGGTGAGGGCTTCAAGGTCACCACCACCGATGGCAGCCAGTTCTACTTCGGTGCCAACCACCTGCCCGGAGGCGACGGCAGCGACCCGGCCGCCAACTCCGTCTCCACCGTGCCCGTCTACTGGCCCGGTGACGCCGACAACTGCCTGGGCTCCGGCTCTCCGGCAAAGGGTTCCTGGTCGCAGATGGGCTGGCAGTGGAACCTCGACTACGTCGTTGACGCCCACCAGAACCTGATCACCTACCGCTACGCGCAGGAGGACAACTACTACGGAAAGGGCGGCGGCCAGAACAACGGCAACGGCACGCCCACCGTCTACCAGCGCGGCAGCTACCCGATGTGGGTCGGCTACGGCCAGCGCCTGCCCGACCAGATCAAGGCGAAGGGCGCGGCGAAGCCCGCCGCGCAGGTATGGTTCCGCACCAAGGAGCGCTGCGTACCCAGCGGCAGCGTCACGTGTGCTGATGACCAGCGCACCAAGGCCAACAAGACGTACTGGCCCGACAGCCCCCTCGACCAGAACTGCGGAGCCACCGGGCAGTGCCTCAATCTGTCACCGACGTTCTGGACCACCAAGCAACTCACCCGGATCGACACCGAGGTCCTCGACGGTACTGACTACCGTGGCGTCGACTCGTTCGCTCTCAACCAGTCCTTCCAGGATCCCAAGGACGGCACGTCGCCGTCCCTGTGGCTGGACTCCATCCAGCGCACCGGTACCAACGGCAAGACCCCGGTCACCCTGCCGGCGGTCACCTTCCAGCCCCTTCAGATCGCGAACCGGGTCGACGGCAACGTGGTGCGCCCGGATGGCACCGAGGCCTCGGCGCCCGACTACCGGCGTCCGCGCATCCAGACCATCACCACTGAGACCGGCGGCAAGATCAACGTGATCTACCGGCCGGCCGAGTGCTCCCGCACGAACAAGACGATGCCGTCCTCCGCGGACACCAACACGATGGCGTGCATGCCGGTCAAGTGGTACCTGCCGGGCCAGTCCTACCCCGATCCGGTCGACGACTGGTTCAACAAGACCATCGTCCAGAGCGTCACCGAACAGGACACGTTCGGCACCGCGACCACCAAGGTCACCGACTACGAGTACGGCGGCGGTATCGCCTGGCACCGCAACGACTCCGAGCTCACCGACGCCAAGACCCGCACCTGGGACCAGTTCCGCGGCTACGCCACCGTCACCACCCGCACCGGCAACGGCAACCTGACCGAGGCCCCGCGCACCAAGAGTGTCAGCACCTACCTGCGCGGCATGGACGGCGACATCATCGCCAACGGCTCCAAGCGCAGCGTCACCGTCAATGTGGCTCCACCGGGAACCACAGCCAAGGTCCAGAGCATCACCGACGACAACGTGCTGTCCGGCTTCGTCCGCCAGACCCAGACCTACGACCGTGATGGCGGCGACCTGGTCAGCAGCGAGATCACCACCCCGTGGCAGGGCGCGGTGACCGCTACCCGTGCCCAGTCCGGCGGCATGCCCGCCATCACCGCCCGGGCCATCAATACCGGCAAGGTCACCACCTACTCCAAGCTGGCCAGCGGCGACTGGCGCACCGCCGAGCGCACCTCCAGCTACGACACGACCCTCGCCGCCCGCCCGGTCCAGGTCGATGACCAGAGCGATCTGGACCATCCCGAGCAGCGCCTGTGCACCGCGTTCACTTACGCCAATGGGCCCGGTGGCGCCGTCACCGAACTGGCCTCGCACACCCTCACGCTCTCAGGCGCCTGCGACCAGACGCCGAACGCCGCCAACACTGTGGCCGACACTCACTCCTACTTCGACAACAAGCCTCTCGGCGAAGCCGGCGCGACCGCTGAGCAGACGGCAACCGATGTCCTGGAGCGTTACGACGCCGACGGCAAGCCGGTATACCGGAAGAACGCCACCGCCACCTTCGACGACTACGGCCGGGTCACCAGCACCACTGACCCGACCCGCACCGACGCCAGCCACCCCAACGGTGCGACCACCACGACCGACTACACCCCGGCCGCTGGAGCGCTCCCGAACCAGGTCGTCCACACCAACCCGCTGGGCTGGAAAGCGGCCACCACACTCGACATCGGCCGTGCCCTCCCGGTCAAGCAAACCGACGAGAACAACCACGTCGCCGAGCAGGACTACGACGCACTCGGCCGAGTCACCGCCGTGTGGCAGCCCGGTGCCAACCGCGCGGCGGGCGCAGCGGCCACGCGCAAGTTCTCGTACGCGATGAACGGCACCAACGCCCCGTCCACCGTGCTGAGTCAAGCCCTCACGGCCGACGCACCCACCTACACCTCGACCTTCACGATCTATGACGGTCTTGGCCGCATCCGCCAGACCCAGGCCACTGCCCCCTCGGGTGCGTATGGCCGCACCATCACCGATGCACTGTTCGACTCGCACGGCTGGCAGACCAAGACCAGCGCGGCCTACTACAACAACGAAGCAGCGCCGTCCGGGCAGCTGTTCCTGCCCAACGGCGGAGTCAACCCCGACAGCAAGATCCCGGCCCAGACCGTCCAGGTCTACGACGGCCTGGGGCGCGCCACCGACACCGTCTTCCAGTCCTACGGCGTCGAGCAGTGGCGCTCGAAGACCGAATACCCGGGCGCGGACGAGACCCGCTCAACCCCGCCCAAGGGCGGCTACGCGAGCGCGTCCATCACCGACGGTACTGGCCAGACGGTCGCGCTGCGCCAGTACCAGTCCAACACCCCCACCGGCGCCTACGACGAGACGACCTACGGCCACAACGCCCAGGGCAAGGAGCTGTGGCGCAAGGACTCCGCGGGCAATCAATGGACGTTCGCCTACGACCTGCTCGGCCGCATGGTGAAGTCGACCGATCCGGATGCCGGTACGTCCACGACCGCATACGACGACACGAAGAACCTCGTCACGGCAACCGATGCCCGGGGCAAGAGCGCTACCAGCGTCGTCGACCTGCTGGGCCGCACCACCGCGACCTACGAGGGCAACGCGGTCGACCCGGCCAAGCAGGTCGGCGCGACTACCTACGACACGCTGGCTCTTGGCAAACCGTCCTCCACCACACGGTTCGTCGGCGGAGCCAGCGGAGATGCGTATGTCTCGCAGGTGACGGGGTACGACGGCGGATACCGTCCGCTCGGCAGCAAGACCACCATCCCCACCTCCGAAAAGGGCCTCGCCAACACCTACGAGACCAGCAACACCTACGACGCGCTCGGTCACCTGCAGACGACCAAGTTGCCGCCGGTGGCGGGTATGGCGGCCGAAACTCTGTACTACGGAGTCGACGTCGGCGGCAACATGACGTCCCTGGACGGCAAGACTGGCCTCACCCGCACGCCGTACGTCGTCGACCTGCGCTATGACCCCTACGGGCGTGCCATCCGCACCACGGTCGGTACCACCGGCGCCCAGATCGTTTCCACCCAGGACTACGACAACTCCACCGGCCGGGTCATTCGCTCCACGCTCGACAAGCAGAACGCGCCGACCGCCAGCGTCGACGTCAGTGACTACACCTACAACCCGCTCGGCCAGGTCACCTCCGTCCGTGACGCCCAGGACGGCGTGGCTTCCGACCTGCAGTGCTTCACCCACGATTACCTCGGCCGCCTCACTCAGGCCTGGACCGACACCGGTAGCCAGACCACCGCTCTGCAACCGAGCGTCCGCGGTGTCGGTACCTGCACGAACACCGACGGTCCAGCGGTCGACGGCGCGGGCAAGCCGAGCGTTGGCGGCCCCGCCCCGTACTGGCAGAAGTACAGCTACGACAAGCTCGGCAACCGCACGCAGTTGGTGAAGAAGGATGTCACTGGTGACGCGTCCAAGGACGTGACGGTCAACCAGACCTTCGGCACCGGCCTCAACACTCCTTCCTCCGACCCGAAGACAGGTGGCGGCACCGGCGGCCCGCACGCCTTGATGTCGTCGACCGAGACCGGTCCGTCCGGTACGCAGGTGACCTCTTATACCTACGACGCGACCGGCAACACCGCGTCGATCACCAGCACTCCGGGCACCAAGACCTTGACCTGGAACGGCCAGGGCAAGCTCGATAAGATCACCGGCACCGGTGAAAGCGCGGGCACCAGCTACCTGTACGACACGGGCGGCAACCAACTCATCCGCCGCGACCCGGGCAAGACCACCCTCAACCTCGGCCCCGACCAGCTGACTCTGGACACCGCCACCGGCAAGGTCACCGATGTCCGCACCTACGCGGCCCCAGGCGGCCTCTCCATCACTCGCACGATCGCCGACGGCAAGTCGGCCCTCGCCTACCAGGCCTCCGACCCGCACGGCACCAACGGTGTCCAGTTCAATGCTTACGATCTGTCCCAGGTCCGCCGCCCCACCGACCCGTTCGGCAACGAACGCGGCACACAGCCGGCGGATGGCGCCTGGGCGGGCGACAAGGGCTTCGTCGGCGGCACCAAGGAGAAGGCCACCGGCCTCACCCTCCTCGGGGCGCGCGAATACGACCCGAAGACGGCACGCTTCATCAGCCCCGACCCCATCCTCGACGGCTCGGATCCGCAGCAGTGGAACGCGTACGCCTACGCCGACAACAGCCCGGTCAACCGCACCGACGCCAACGGCCTTCGCATGGGCTGCGACAGCGCTGTCGAATGCGATGAGGTCAACCAGTACTACGCGGACAAGAACAAGGCGTCGACACCGGATGCGGCGGTGACCACTGCCGAGACCGCCCTGGACCAGGCCACCACCACCGTCACTCGGGCCAAAGAGAAGCGCGACGACATCAAGCACCAGGTCATCGACATGATCGGGGACCTGATCGGCTACAACGACGCCCGCGACTGCTTCACCAAGGGCGACGTCATGGCCTGCATCAACACAGCTCTCGGCTCCGTGCCCTGGGGCAAGATCTTCAAAGCCATCAAGATCGGCATCAAGGCCTTCAAGATCTACAAGGAAATAGACAAAGCCTACGACGCCATCCGTGAGGGCGAACGCATCGCTGCCAGAGCAGCCGAAGCGGTAACCCGCGCCAAGAGGGCAGCTGAAGAGGCGAAGGCCGCCGAGAAGGCGGCAGCCAAGGCGGCGGAAGAGAAGGCAGCCAAGGAGACAGCCAGCGACGCGGCAAGTACGGAGTCAAAGTCCGCGAAGGCTGCGGACGACGCGGAAACCAAGGGCGCTGGCAAGGAGAGCGAATCCGCTCCCACCAAATGCAACAGCTTCCCCACCGGCACCCGGGTGCTGATGGCAGACGGCACGACCAAGGCGCTGGAAGATCTCCACTCTGGCGACAAGGTGATGGCCACCGACCCGCAAACCGGCGAAACTCGACCTGAAGCCATCACGGCCACCATCACCACCCCCGAGGACAAGGACTTCACCGACCTCACCCTCACTAACGACGCGAACCCCCGCGGCCCGCCCGCGAAGATCACCTCCACCCACCACCACCCCTACTGGAGCGAAACCCGCCACCAGTGGATCGACGCCGGCGAACTCCAGGTTGGCGAACGCCTCCGCCAGCCCGACGGAACCTCCCTCACGGTCGCAGCAGTCCGCAACTACCAGTACGCCGTCACCACCCACAACCTGACCGTCAACCAACTCCACACGTACTATGTGCTGGCCGGGTCCACGCCGGTCCTCGTGCACAACTGCCCCGAGACGGGCGCAGACGCCGCACCTGCGAAGCGTTCGCGTGGGCAGGACCTGCCGAAGGACGAAAGTGCGACCGGAGATCACACGGTGTTCGAACGTGACGCCAGTGGAAAAGTGACGCGCTACCAGACGTACAAGGTGAACGAGCGGGCCCCGGGCGGTTGGGTGCAGGGTCCCCGCTTCAGGGGAACCGGAGGAATTCACTACAACATGAGCCCTCCGCTCTGGTACCCCAAGGGCAAGGGCAAGGCGTTCGAGGGATTCGAGGTCCCAGAGGAAATTCCGCTCGGCTACGAGCTCGAAATGGCCAAGCAGGCAGGACGGTAGTCACATGCTGATCAATTACCTTCGTCGATTCTTTCCGGATGTCGAGACAGATGACCCAGTCTCGTATCTGAGCGAGGCGGGCGACACGGTCAACGCCCTCATGTACTCGTTCCTGTACTGGCCCCGCCTCGCCGAGATCCATGGCGCGGTTTTCCTCGGCCTGAGCGGGAATGACGAGGAGGAGATCCGGGAGAGGCTGTCCGCCACTACCGGCTGTGCGATCCCCGACAGGGAGGAAATCCCCTGGGTGGAGGTGGTTGACAGTTTCAACCTGTTCGAGCTGGGCCATCTGTTCAGCGCGGTGCCCGTGCACAGTGAGGATTTCGACTCACTGCACCGCGAACTCGGGTCTATTCTCGTCAAGTCCTGGCATGCGCGACTTATCGACGCATTCCCGGAGCGGCAATTCTCTGTCCGACTCGTGGAAGCCGACGAGTCGATGATGGAGATGAGAATCGAAGTGAAGCAAGTGTCCCCGACCCTTGCGACTCCGGGTGGCTGGGACGGCCGTCTCCGCAGGGTTGTGGTCGACTAGCCGCACCCTTGGCCGCAGAATGCCTGAGGGCCCCGCACTCCATGCGGGGCCCTCAGTGTCAGGCCCGTGCTGAAATAGATCCGAGATTGACCGTCTGCTATCTCAACTCCAAGTGCGACGCGGGCCGGCGAGCTGGACGCCTGGACCTCCTTCGACGACATCGGTAGGTCGTTCGACGGCAAGGTCCTGACGGCCGAGGAGTACCGTTCGACAGAGGATCTGTACGTCCGGGCCCTGGAGTTGCTCTCGCACGCGGTCGGCGCCGGCTCGTTCGAGCTGCGGAACGTCATCCTCAATGAGCCGGCACCGAGCTGGGCGGGCGACGTGCACGAAGGTCGCACGGTCGACCTGGGGACCGCTCTGCGGCTGGTCCGGAGTGCTCCGGGAAAGTCGGATCTCGTGCGTCCTGGAGCGCGGAGCAGCCCAGCGGGTGGGGGTCGAGACCGACTTCCACCTGTCGGCGGAGATCCAGCCAGAGGCCGTCGAAGGCCCTCGACGCCGTCGAGCGGCTGGGGCTGCACGTGGGGTGGATCGCCCGAGGCGGAGGAGTACGAGGACCCTTCACAGGTCGTCTCACGCCCCGCTGTCGCCGGTTTCTGGCAGGAGGTCACCCTCGCTGCCCGGGCCGACGGGCCCCCGGTCCTCGATCGTTTGACGTCACCTGTTGACGTCACCGGCTGGGGAGCAAGATCCCACTTCTCGGTGGGTCGTCGCCGTCGCCACGGGTAGCCGACCCCGTGTCCGGGTAGCGGAGCGCGTTGCCTAGGAGGTCGATAGCGTCGCGTTGGATGCGGAGTCGGACGTGTTGGCGTACACCGTGGCGGTATCGCCGATGTGGACGTGGCCCAGCAGCTCCTTGATGGCGACGCAAGGTCGAGCCGGGCGGCACTCTCCGGATGGAGACCTTGCATACGCTCGCCCGCGCTGGGGGTGACCACCGCCGCGTTGATGGCGTCCGATGCCCCGGAGCCCGTCGGGCGGACCGAGGAGTCGAACCGCGTCAACCTGATCCAGCTCCGCGCCGCCCTCACCCCAGCCGTCGGGCTTGTGGACCGGGACGCCGAAGCCGTGGCGAGGAACCGAACCTGCGCACCTTCCGGCGGACGCTGCAAGACGCACGGGTGCTGTACTTCTCCGACAGCTACAAGAGCGTCGCGGCTCAACTGCCGGGCCTGCTGCGCGATGCCGCACAAGCTGTCGCCTACTACGACAGCGGGGACGAGCACCGGCAGGCACTGTTGGCCCGCGCCGAGGCGCTGCGTCTGGCCAGCACCTACCTCACCCAGGTGCGGCAGTAGGACATCGCGTACGCCGCTGTGCGCGGCGCCATCATGGACGCCCGCCAGGCCGGAGACATGCTCGCGGCGGGCTCCGGCGTCGGCTGCATGTGCTGGCTGCTGGTGCGTCAGGGCCGGTTGGACGAGGCGGAACTGGTCGCCGCCCAGAGCATGGATGCGGTGGAGCCTAAGATCACCGGGGCCGAGCCGGACCACTACGCGGTGTGGGGCGGCCTGGCGATGGAGGCCGCGGCCGCAGCCGCGAGGAACAACCGTCCCGACGAGGCGAAGGAGTACCGTCAAGCCGCCCGGGTCGCGGCAACCGCAGTCGGGACGGCGCATCGCAATGTCTCCCGGCACTGGTCCGTCTTCGGGCCGGTCACCGTCGCGGTCAAGGCACTCGAAGACTCCCTGGTCATCGGCGACGCCCGCGCGGTGGTGCGCAAGGCAGGCGAGCAGGAGGAGTTGTCGCCCAAGGCGTGGAAGCGCTTGGGCAGGCCCAACACCAACGACGGGAACCGCTTCACCCTCGATGTGGCGCGCGCCCACACCCGGACCGGCGACTTGTCCGCCGTCATGGACGAGTTGACCCGTGCCAGGGAAGCCGCCCCGCAGTGGCTGCGGCACCAGAACGGGGCCGCCGGGACCATGCAGGAGATCCTGGGCAAGCGCAAGCGCATCCTCACAACGGAGATGCGCGAAATGGCGGACTACCTGGGCGTTGTCGGGTAGCTGCCACACAGCGTGGCAGTTCGTGAACCAAGGGTCGTGAACTGCCATGGCTACAGCTTGGGGTGACGATCAGTCAGTGCCTACGGTCACTGTGTCAACGATCAGTAACCCAGGCCGGGGGTGCCCAGTGAGCCAGCCCAGGAGCGATGCCGACCGCATGCGTCGCAGAGAGTTGCACGACGCCGCGTCGGGTGGGGGAGGTCCCCGCTTACTGCCGTGGACCAGCCCGGAGGGGAAGCCCTGCTACCTGAGCACCGATGGCCGGGGCTACCTGTCCGCCCTCGCCGACAGCATTGAGACGGTACAGCTCAGCATGGGCCACGAGGTGTTGGAGTACGCCCGCGCCGCCTCGGCGCCCGGCGCGAAAACCCTGTCGGCGACCGAATATCGTTGGCTGGCTTGCCGGTTGGCCGAGGCTTTGGCGGACGCGCTCCGCGTAGCCGACTCGCGCGGGCAGCGCCTCCCGGACCCGGAAGAGGAAGAGGCGGACGAGAGTGCCTGACTCTGCGGACACCGACGCACCGGTCCGCGACTCCGCACGGGGGCGCTACCGATTCCGCGACTACCACGTGACCACTGTCCCCGACCCCCTGGCCCTGCCGGCCTTCGCAGCGGTCTGCGTCACCGGCGAGGAACACAACTGCGGTGCCGCATCCGGCACCCTGCACACCCCGGACGATCTGACGCGCTGGATCGCCGGACACTGCGCCCAGACCGGTCACCAGGACTACGAGCAGACCATCCGAGCCCTACTCCGAGCCGAGCCCGGAGCCTGGCAGTAAAGTCCCCTTGCGCCCACCCCACCAGTGGCAGCACCATGCGCCCCGCGCTCCTGACGGCAGTAGCGACGGCAACACCCACGGATTTCCCCGCACAACCACGGACACCAGCGGAACCCGAAACCGCCGCTGATCTGCGAATACGCAGATAGAGAGGGGTCGCTTAGCACACGTACTATGTGCTCGCAGGCGCCACCCCGATCCTCGTGCACAATTGCAACGTTACGGTCTACCGGGCCCAGCGCGCCGGGGGGCATAGTGAGCGGATACACATTGATGCCGACGGGAACGTTTCGGCGAGCGGTGATGCGATGATCCATGTCAATATGAGCGGCAACATCGAGCACACCGAGGCATTCCGCGGCTCGGAAAGTCAGATCGTCGCGTTCGACGTTCCGAAGTCGTTCCTCGACGACGTCCGCGCCGCAGCCATCGGTCAGCGTCGACCGAAGGGTATGAGTCGGCGAGAGTGGAACATCGACTCCGTGGGCAGACCTCAGATCGATGACCCGAAGGTGGCAGCGGATCTAGCAGGGCCAAGGTCCAAAGCACGGGATATTCAAAACCTCAATCAGCCATAGACTCCGCTCATGGCTCAGAAGATCGTAACCATCTACACCGATGACCTCACTGGCGAAGAGACCCAGGAGGCCGCAACGCACACCCTCGTCGTCGATGGCGTGGGATACGAGATCGACCTTGGCCCGGACAGCTACGACAAGCTGCTTGAAGCCGTCGCCCCCTTCACCAAGGCAGGACGTCGCATCAAGGCAGGCCACCTAAGGACCGCCCAGAAGGCCTCTGGAGGCCGTACCGACACGGCGGCGATCAGGGCCTGGGCGAAGGAGAACGGCTACGAGATCAATAGCCGCGGTCGGGTGCCGGCTGAAGTCCGCGAGGCCTACGACAAGGCCAACTGACAGCATTACATGGCCGTTGCCACGCGCCCAGCCGAGGAGCCCGGACGTCAGAGAGTCTTCCTGGCGGGCGACGATCGAGAAGGGGAACGTGTCGACCTCCAGGCAGAGGTCGACATCATCGGGATGAACACCCTGGTATCCGCGTCGCCCCCGTCGGCAACGCAGGTCGGTGGCTGCTCGGGAGGCCCTCGCGCAGTGGAGATACGGGACCACCTCGACATCGCCTCCGGCGAGATGCCGACCGATACACTCAGCGCAGGCCAGGTCCTCAGCGGCCTGGCCTGCGTCGCCGGTGACGACGAACGTCACCGGCCCGGAACGATCGGTCTTCAGGAACCGCGCTTGTAGCGCTGGCCACTACGAAACTCGCGCATGAGAGCAGCGGCGAGCTTGCGACGGCCAGGGCGCCAGCACCTGGCGATTCCCATACCGGCGTTGGCCGCTACCCTGCGGTCACCTTTGCGCGGCTGGCTGGCACGATCGTCCCCGGAAATTCTCCTTAGATGGGTGTCAGCACTCTTCGACGCCCGGCCCGCTCAGCGTGCCTACTCGTGACCAACTCCCGTACGAACACACGCCCGTCACCCCTGCCCACCACCATTTGGCTCCCCGGCCGTCACGACGTGAACCCCTCGCCCATCTTCCCCGCGGTCCTGCCCGACTGGGCCATCAACAGGATCCGTACCGAGTTCACGGACCGGCCGGGCGGTGAATATGCCCCGCTGTGGCGCCTGGCCATTGGCGACACCGATGGCGCCATGGACGCCCGTACGCCCTGCACGGTGGACCGCATTCGTGGTGTCGGCAACGAACGCCGTACGCCGGTGATCCTTGCGGAGCTTCACCCCGACACGCTTCCCACCGCCG
Organism: Streptomyces sp. NBC_01431; assembly: GCF_036231355.1. Lineage (NCBI taxonomy): Bacteria > Bacillati > Actinomycetota > Actinomycetes > Kitasatosporales > Streptomycetaceae > Streptomyces > Streptomyces sp. NBC_01431. The sequence continues at coordinate 1,437,456 of NZ_CP109496.1, read as the reverse complement.
CGCCGCACAGCGGTTATGGCAGTGACGAGCAAGGCGCGATCGATGACGGCTGGCCCGGCTTCTTCCACCGCGCCCACCGTCTCCTGCGCACAGGTGGCCTCTTGCTGCTGGCCACGGGCCAGCGTCGTGACACCGGGCAGCTGACCGATCCGCTCGGCCTGCTCATCGCCACCGCCCGCACCGCGGGGTTCCACTATCTCCAGCACATCGTGGTCGTTCACGGCCATGCGGTCGACGACCGGATCGTGCCCGCCCCACCTGAAGGCGCGCCGCCCGGGCTTATCCACTCTGACCTGCTCGTGTTGTCCGCCATCCACACCGCGTAAAGAGGAGTCCGACGTGCACATCTGTGACTCGGTGTGGAACACCGCGCCGACCTCCGCACCCGCTCAGCGTGCCGACCGCTACGTGCCTGGCTCGGCCGCCCACCCCGCCAAGATGCTCCCGCAGATCGCCGCGCATGCGATCCGCACCTACACCCGGCCCGGCGACCTGGTCCTGGATCCGATGTGCGGCATTGGCACCACCCTCGTCGAGGCCGTTCATCTTGGCCGCCACGCGCTGGGCACCGAGTACGAGCCTCAATGGGCCCACGTGGCGGAGCGGAACCTGCGCCGCGCCGACGCCCAGGGTGCCACCGGCACGGGAGCCGTCTACTGCGGCGATGCCCGCGAACTCACTGCTCTCGTGCCCGCTGCCTTTCACGGCCTGGTTGACCTGGTGGTCACCTCGCCCCCGTACGGCGCGAGCGTCCACGGCCAGGTCCGCTCCACCCGCGAGAGCGGCGAACGCGGCGTGACCAAGAAGCACTACCGCTACAGCCACGACCCCAGCAATCTGGCCCACGTCGGCCTCGACACTCTCCTTCAAGCGTTCACCGACATCCTCACCCAGTGCCGCCACCTGCTCCGTCCCGGCGGCCACGCGGTGATCACCGCCCGGCCCTGGCGGACCCGCGGCGAACTCATCGACCTGCCCTCCGCCGTGCTGGCCGCCGCCGAGACGGCGGGGCTCGTCCCCGCCGAGCGGAACATCGCCCTTCTCGCAGGCATCCGCGACGGACAGCTCATCGCCCGCCCCTCCTTCTTCCAGATGAAGAACATCCGCGACGCCCGCCACACCGGTACCCCACTCGCGGTGATCACGCATGAGGACGCTCTGGTCGCACGACGGCCAACCGCGCCCGCCCCGGCCAAACCCGTCACCGAATCCCAGGCACCACATCGCGCGGAGGCCGGACGATGAACCTGCCCCCGTGGTACCAGGACGACCGCGTCGCCCTGCTGCTCGGCGACGCTGCCACCGTCCTCGCCACGCTCCCGAAGAACAGCGTCGACTGCGTCGTCACGTCCCCGCCGTACTACGCGACTCGCGACTGGGGCGCGGGCCAGATCGGCCAGGAGGACACCCCCGCCGCCTACCTCGACGCCCTGCGCACGGTCTTCCATGAAGTTCACCGCGTGCTGCGCGACGACGGCACCTGCTTCGTCAACATCGCCGACGTGTACGCCACCGGCCCCGCAGCACGCCGCATCACCGTCCTGGGACAGCCGCCGGTCGCGGTCAAATCGCTGCTGGGGCTGCCCTGGAGACTCATGCTCGCCCTCCAGGAGGACGGCTGGCTGATCCGCAACGAGGTGGTGTGGGCCAAACCGAATGCAATCCCGGAGTCCTGCCGCGACCGCCTCGCTCGCCGACACGAGCAGGTCTTTCTCCTCACGAAGACTGGCCGCTACCACTTCGACCTCGACATCATCCGCCAGCCCTACACCGGCGACCGTGCCCTGTCCCGCCGCGCCCACCACAGCGCCAACAAACCCAACACCGCCCGCGGCACCTGGCCCCCGCCGGAAGCCCGCCAGTGCAACGGCCGTAACCCGGGTACGGTCTGGACCATCCCGACCAGACCCACCCGTCACTTGCACACAGCCGCCTTCCCCCTCGACCTCGCCCTGCGATGCGTCGCTGCCGGCTGCCCACCCCGCGCCATCACGCTCGATCCATTCAGCGGCTCAGGCACCACGCTTGAAGCCGCCCTGCGCCTGGGCCGCCGGGCGATCGGGATTGACGTCCGCGCTGACTTCCATGCGTACGCCGAAGTCCGGCTGCGTGAGGTGACCCGGACCGGCACCTGCTCGGCGGAAGCATGAACACAGCCAGGCAAAGCACCGTTTAACGACGTTGCTGGTCGGCTGCCTCGAAACCGGCGATCGACGGACACATTCGTCTCGAACGGGAAGCAAGCCAGCACATCGGCACGCCTGTGCGTAGGACGCCCCAACCCCACAGAGCCACGTCGAGGATTCGGGCCGTGGACGCCCGTCTTGCGTTCGTTCGGGTACTCCCCTCAACAAGCCGCCCGCACGCTGAGGGGTCTGCCGCACGAATGGATGCCGCTTGTGCGCGACTAATGCCGAGCCGCACGGACCGGGAGCCCGATTCACGGAGGTTTTCGGCTCACTGTTCTTGATCACGAAGGCGGCCCTGCTCGGTAGCGTGACGTTTGCGGGAGCGTCAGTGAAGCACCGGAGCAAGGTCGTTGAGCTGGAACGTTACGACACGGCTGGACGCTGATCACCTGATGGGCTGGTCATACGGGTCCATCAAGTGCGCGTGGGGGATCCAGACCCTCCCGTGGTGCCGAGGCGGATGCGGGCGATGGGGCTGGACAAGCCGGTGGTGCTGATGCTGTTCCTGCTGCGGCAGAACCTGGTCCAGGAGGCGGCCGCCGATCTGTTCGGCGTCTTCCAGGCGGCTGTCTCCTGGCGGCGGGCGGCCCTGCTGCCGGTGGTGGAGAAGGTCCTGGCCGCTCACCTTCCCGATCCCGCCGAGGCGTCGGCCGGCCGTCGTCCTGATCGACGGAACGACCCTGGTCACGACCTGGGACTGGGCGAGCGAGGGCACCACGATGTTCTCCGGCAAGCACCGCGACACCGGGTTCACCCTGCAAGTCGCCGCCCCTCTCGCCGGGGACCTGTTCGCGGTCTCCGACCCCGTGCCGGGCTCCCGCCACGACATGCACGCCTGGCGCCACTCCGGCTTCCCCAAGGCCTTCGCCGAACGCGAGGGCAGGGGCGATCTGGGCTACGTCGGCTCCGGACTCCTCACAGCCCCTCCGTGACCGAGGTGTTGAGCTATTTCGGGGTCACGCTGCCTCAGCGGCTTCGGCTTTCTTCAGCCCCCGCACACGAGGTGTGTGCGGGGGCTCTTTCTTGTCCGGAGGGGGCGAGAACAAGCCACGCGCCGTCGTCGCGTTCCGCTGTGGGCTGATTGCGCGTGGTGTTTGCGGTGCGAATCCCCTGGTGTGACCGTGAACGGTCAAGCCGGGAGGCGTACTTGAAGCCCTCTCCGTGTGCGTCCTGAAGTCGACCTTGTGTGCTCCCTGTGCTGTTCGGGAGAGTAGACGCTCGTCAACCAGCCTTCCGGCCTGCCGAGTCCCCACAGCTCCCGGGCCGACCCCCCACAGGAGGACGTGAGTTGAAGCACCGACGCATACCCAGGCGGCGGGCTGCCGTGGCCGGCGCGGGGATCGCCGCACTGGTCGCCGCAGGTCTCACCTTGCAGAATGCGAACGCCAGTGAACCAGTGAAGTCCGCTCCAGAAGCGCGAGTTCTGTCCGCTCCGGCGGCTGAAAATCTCGCCTCGACGCTGCTGAAGAGCCTTGGCTCCGACGCTGCCGGCGGCTACTACGACGCCCAGGCTCGGAACCTCGTCGTCAACGTGCTCGACCAGGGCGCGGTGAAGACCGTCGAGGCGGCCGGCGTCAAGGCCAGAGTCGTCACCAACTCGCTCGCCGAACTCGACGGCGCGCGGACCGTGTTGAAGAAGGACGCGACCATCGCCGGTACGTCGTGGGCGACCGACCCGGTCAGCAACAAGGTCGTCGTTACCGCCGACAAGACCGTGTCCGGGGCCGAGTGGGCCAAGCTGAGCACGGTTGTCGACAAGCTCGGCGCCAAGGCCGAACTGAAACGGTCGAAGGGGGAGTTCAAGCCCTTCATCGCCGGCGGCGACGCGATCAGCGGCTCGGGTGGGCGCTGCTCGCTCGGGTTCAACGTGGTCAAGGGCGGGCAGCCGTACATCCTGACCGCCGGGCACTGCACCGCGGCCATCTCCACCTGGTCGGACTCCAGCGGCCAGGAGATAGGGCAGAACGCCGAGTCCCACTTCCCGGGAACCGACTTCGGGCTGGTGAAGTACACGGCGAGCGTCGACCACCCGAGCGAGGTCGACCTGTACAACGGTTCCAGCCAGAAGATCACGGGAGCCGCCGACGCGACTGTGGGAATGAAGGTCACCCGCAGCGGTTCCACGACCCACGTGCACGACGGTACGGTCACCGGGCTGAACGCCACGGTCAACTACTCCGAGGGCACGGTCAACGGGCTCATCCAGACCAATGTGTGCGCCGAGCCCGGTGACAGCGGTGGTTCGCTGTTCTCGGGGAGTAACGCCATCGGGCTGACCTCCGGTGGCAGCGGTAACTGCACCTCCGGCGGGGAGACGTTCTTCCAGCCCGTCACCGCGGCGCTGTCCGCCACGGGGGCGCAGATCGGCTGATCGACTCGTCGGACTCGTCGGGCGTTGTGCGGAGTCCCGTTCCCGGGCGCGTGGGGGCGGGACTCCGAGCCTGCGACGCCCCCTTGGTGTGCGTTGTGGCTGATGTCGCGCCTATTCGTACCCGTCCTCCCGACATCTGCGGGTGGCGGCTGGCAGGAGCATGACCGCTGCCTATGGTGGGAGCACTGCCACTATCGCGCGCGGCATCGCAGAGCTGGCGAAGCGCCCCTTGCCGACCCGCCGCATCGGGGTTCCCGGAGCGAGCGCAGGGCGTTGCAGGCCACCGACCCCGGCCTGGTGCCGGCGCCGGAGGCGCTGGTCGCGCCGCACACGCGTGGTGACCCTGCTGTCTCTCCGCTGGGCTGGCCACGCTGTCGCTACGCAGCCTGGCCCGGGATCTCTCCCAGCAGGGGCTCCCTGTCCCCGCCACAACCGTCGGGCGTTTGCTGCACAGCCAGGGCTACAGCTTGCAAGGCACCGCCAAGTCTGCCGAAGGTGCCCGCCATCCGGACCGCGACGCCCAGTTCAGCCCATATCCACGCCACTGCCACAGGTTCGGCGCGAGCTGCCGGGCAGGTGGGTTCGCAGGACGCGTGCCTTCATCCTCACGCGCGCCGTCACCGGCGCCACGTCCGAGGCCCGTGGCATCGACGCCGGAGATTCGCCAGGAGGCCAGTCGGCGGGCGGAGGCCGACGGCCTGGAGGAGGCAGCCCGGTTCGTTATCAGCCACCTGCTGTTCGCTGCGACGGGCGGACTCGATACCACCTCCTTCCACAAGGAACAGGCCCCAGACCCGGGGAAAGACCAGGTCATCGAGGAGAGCGAGGGAACTGGCTGTTCCCCGGCCCGCTCCTGCGGCCCTCAGCTCACACCATCCGGCACTGCCTCTCCGCCGCCCGCCTCAACCCCCGCCACCCCGTGGAGACCGTGCTGACCTGCGAGTTATGGCGTCGGCTCCACCAGCCCCGCGCCACGGTCAGCCACTACCGCCGTCGCGGAGACCCACTCCCCGACCGCCTCCGAGCCTGGGCCCACCACCGGCCGATCCCACCCATCACCGACCCTCAAGATCTCCGGCTGTAGTACAGGTAGGACCTGCTTCGGGAAGCGCGTTGGATTGGGCGCTGGGCGAAGGCCAGTGCGGAGCGGGTGTCGGGCCTGCAACTGCCCAACGTGCGGAGCGGGGCCGTCCATGGGCCGGACACTTGCGGGTTGTCATGAGCCACGCGTGCTGCGTGCAAGCCAGGGAGTGAGAGTGGTGTCCGCGATCAGTTCCTTGTAGGTCTCGTCGCCAGGGAGAGGGACGATGAGCCACTGGCCCGGGGGGAAGAACCGGCCCTTCGTGTGGGCGAGTCCGCCGTACACGGAGCGGAGGAACGCCGGGACGGAGTCCCGGGGTACGTCGTGGAACTCGACGCGATCCACGGTGATTTTCGCATCGCCCTCGGGGAAGACCCGGACGCTCACGGCGGGGGAGCCGGCCAGTTCGACGAATGCCTCGTGCGGCAGTGACCCGTCGGGGTCGAGGGTTGCGAAGACGCCCGCCGAGGTGCGGCGTGACGTCTGGTCGGCGCCGATATCGTCGGTGACGGTCATCGCCAGGCGGTAGTCGTCCGCGATCGTGCGTATCGCGGTGACGGCGGCCTCGGTGGTCGGCAGGTGGGGGTGTTCCATGGTCACGATTCTTCCTCACTCGGGGTGGGCTGCGTCATACGGGCGTGTCGTCGCCGGTCTGCCTCAGCACGCGTCGGCGGGTCCGCGCCAGAGCGGCGGGGTGGGCGCGTTTCGCGTGCCAGGGCCGGTGCAAGTGGTCGGACTCGCGCCGGGGAACGAGGTGGACGTGGAGGTGGAAGACGTCCTGCCAGCCCGCCGGACGGTTGGCCTGGAACAGTGTCATCCCGTCCGGGGTGAACACCCCGTCGAGGAGCGCGGCCATGCGGTGCGCGGTGCGCATCACCGCCGCTGCGTCGTCCTCGGAAATAGCCCAGATGTCGGTGGCGTGGACCTTGGGGATGACGAGGGTGTGCCCTTCCATCACCGCCGTATTGTCGAGGAAGGCGACGGTCGACTCGTCCTCGAACAAAATCTCCGCGTGCAGAAGGCCGGTGACGATGGCGCAGAACTCGCAGGTCGTCTCAGAGGTCATCGCGGTCAGGCTGTCCCGGGTCCGTCTCGATGAGCTTCCGCCACCGCCGCACGGCGGCCCGGTCGATCGGTGTGTCCCAGCCGCCATGGCGCACGGATGTGCCGACGTGGAAGGTGCCGAGGCCGTGGGCGCGCAGGATCGGTACGTGGCGAGTCATCAGGCCGCCACCGGCCATGAGGTCCACCGTGTAGCCGCGCTCGCCCCGCCGGCGGGCTTCCGCGGTCAGGACGTCCAGTCCGTGCTCGACGCCGGGGACGCAGCCCGCCGTCAGTACGGTGTCCAGGCCCGGCAGCCCGTGGAGGGCACGGCGCAGGGCGTCACGGTCGCGCGCGTGGTCCAGGGCGCGGTGGAACGTCCAGCGACAGCCCGGCACCGACGCGAGGAGGGCGTTGACCGAGGGCAGGTCCAGAGTTCCCTCCGGGGTGAGGAAGCCGAGTACGAAGGCATCGGCACCCGCCGCCCGGAGCCCCGAGGCCGCTTCGCCGAGCCGGTCCAGGTCTGCCGACTGGAATCCGTTGCTCTCCCTCAGCATGATCCGCAGGGGGACGGTGACGGCCTCGCGGACGCGGAGGAAGTCGGACAATGAGGGGGTCAGGCCGTCGGAGGCCATGTCCGTGGCCAGTTCCAGGCGGTTGGCGCCGCCTGCCACGGCGTCCATGGCCTCTTGCGCTGAGGTGACGACTACTTCCAGGATGGGTTCCGTCATGATCCTCAGCCCTCCGAACCCGCGACGGCGGCCACCGGCCCGAACCGCGGGGGCCAGGCGATGTCGGTGAGGTCGGGAACGATCAGGTCTGCCGCGGCGAGTGCCTCGGGCGGCTGCCCGGCGGAGATCGCGATGCAACGGGCGCCCGCAGCCTTGGCCGCGGCCACTCCGGCCGGCGCGTCCTCGAACACCACCGTAGCCGAGGGCTCGATACCCAGGGCGGCGCAGCCGGCGAGGTAGCCCTGTGGATCGGGCTTCCCCTTCGTCACGTCGTCGGCCGTGACCATGACGTCGAAGAGGTGCAAAGCTCCCAGCGCGCCGAGCTCGTGGCGGGCATATTCCCTCGTGCCCGACGTGACCAGGCCCACCGGTACGCCCGAGGCGTGGAGCCGGGAGACCAGCTCCAGGGCACCCGGAACGGTGGCGACGGCGGGCATGTCGGCGAGCGTCGTGTAGTGGATCGCCTCGGTGAAGAGCTCGTCGACCGTGCGGCCGGAGAACCGGTGGACGTGGTCGCCCAGGGCTTCCCTCGCGGGGCGACCGGCGAAGCTCCTGATGGTGGCGTCGTCGTACGGGACGGCGTGGCTGCGGAACAGCCGCGCCCAGGCCTCCCGACTGCGTGGCTCGGTGTCGATCAGCGTGCCGTCCAGGTCGAAGAGTGCGGCAGCGTACATGTGGGAGTCCTTCTGTATCGGCGGGAGGGCGGGCGCGGCTTCAGGGAACCGGGGAGGTGAGCGTGGCGTTCAGCGAACCTGGCATGTGAGCGCGGCCAGTTCGTCCGCGGTCCTGGACAGCGGGAACCGCGCCGCGTTCCGGTGGCCCGCGGCGCGCAGGTGTTCCAGGGCACTGCGGTCCGTGGTCAGCCGGACCAGGACGTCGCGCGTCCGCCCGGCGTCGGCGAAGAGGTCCAGCGGCAGGGCGGAGTCGCCCAGTACATCGGTCAGTCCCGGCACCGGCTGGTAGGCCACCGGAAGACCGCAGGCCTGCGCCTCGATGGCCACCAGGCCGAAGGCCTCCAGCCTGGCCGACGGAATCACCAGGAGATCGTGCTCCGCGAAGGCCGTCCACAGGTCCGGGCGGCTCAGCCAGCCGAGGTAGCGGGTCGTGGAGAGGTCCATGACCTTTGACAGCCGTCGGAACTCGTCGGCGGGTGCCGCCATGCTCAGTTGAACGCCGACCGCCCCGGAGACGGCGGCGACCAGTTCAGCGGCGCCCTTCTCCGCGGTCAGGCGACCGGCGTACAGGACGCGGAGGTCCCCGTCGCGGGAGGCGGTCCGCGCCGGCGGCCGGGCCAGCAGGTAGTCGGGGACGCCCCAGGGGATGTGGACGATACGGTCGGACTCGGCAGGGGTCAGCATGCGCAGCCGGTCGGCCATCGCCGCCGACGGCACCACGATGGCCCGGGCGGCGGCCGCCGCCTCGTGGAGCACGTCGTGCTGCGTGGGGAACTCCTCGGCGAAGAGAAGGTCCGTGCCGTGTACGAGCGCGATCCCCGGGTGCTTCGGATAGCCGCGCAGCAGCGCCGGAGTGGCACCGAAGGCGAGGTGCTGGAGGTGGAGCACGTCCTGCTCCACGGGCGGGAAGCGCGTCGTGATCGCGTGGGTGAGCCCGTCGACGTAGGACCAGAACCCCTCGCCGCTCAGCTGCTTGCCCGGTACGTCGAGCAGCGCGGGCAGCCCCTTCTCGCAGGAGGCGGGCGCCGCGTCCCTACCCGACGTGGACGCGTCCGTACCCAGCATGAACGCGTTGGCGGCCAGGGGTGCGCGCGGCCCCAGGTAGAGGTCCTTGAGCAGCTCCACGCTGCCGCCGGGGCTGCCCCAGGGCAGGTCGAGCCCCGTCAGTACTTTCGGCGCGCTCACCGGAGTTCTTCGTACAGCCGTGAGATGTCGATCCCGCTCGTCCGCGTGTACTTGTGCCCCAGGTGTTGGTAGCTGGCAGTCGCTCCGGCCGTGGACAAGAAGACGATCTTCCCGAAGGGCATCAGCGGGTAGACCTTGACGGGCTGTGCGACGCGGATCTCCAGGGTCCAGCGGATGGCGTGGCCGACGTGTCCCAGCGGAGCCGAGACGTGCACCCAGATCCCCAGCGCGCCCAGGCTGCGGTCTCCGTTGATCATCTGGGCGTAGCGCTCCGAGTGCGTGCGCTCGTGGGTGACTCCGAGGTAGAGCCGCCCCGGCCGGAGGACCATGCCCTCCGCGGGGATCACGTGTTCGGTGACCCGGGTGGCGGCCGCCGCGTCCAGCTCGTCGCCCTCGCAGACGCGGATCCGGTCGCCCAAGTGCCAGTCGTAGGCGTTCGGGGAGACGCGCTCCGGGGCGAAGGGCTCGATGACGATGTCGCCGTGCTCCACGGCGGTCGTGATGGCTTCACGGGTGAGGATCATGTCGCCGGTACCGCCACGTCTCTCCAGTAGCGGGACTCCTGCGGGCCCGCCGAGGACTGGTACTTGCCCTCGTAGAGGTCGACCTGGCCGAGCGATACGAAGAACATGATCTGGCCGATCTTCATCCCGGGGTAGACCCGCAGGGGCATGACCGGAGAGAGCATCAGCGTCCACTGGCCGTGGAAACCGATGTCGCCGATCGGCGCGGTGATCTCGACGAACAGCCCGAGCCGGCCGACCGAGGAGCGCCCGAACAACAGCGGTACGTAGAGGTCGGAGCCGACGCGCTCCACGGTGTGCCCGAGGTAGAGACGGCCCGGCTGCAGAACGTAGCCCTCCTCGCCGATGGTGATCTCACGGGTCGGATTGGGGCGGTAAGGGTCGATGACCTCGTCGGTGTACGTCAACAGCCTGTCTCCGAGACAGATGTTGTAGCTGTTGGGGTTGACCTGGTCCGGCCGGAAGGGGGAAATGACGATGCGTCCGTCCGCCGCCGCGTCGGTGATCTCGGGACCGGTGAGAATCATGCGGCACTCCTCAGCCGGGCGGCGTCGTCGGCCGCGAAGTCGAATGCCACCCGGTCTTCGATGCCGAGCTCGCGACACAGGCGCCGCACACCGGAGAAGTCGTTGACGAGCAGGTTGCCGTGGCGGCCGCCGCCGACGCTCCTGGACTCCTCGATGATGTCTCTGGCCTTGGGCACTCCCGCGAACTCCAGCACCTTCAGCCACCAGTCGAAGTCCTCCGCGCAGAAAGCGGTGATGCCCAAGGGCAGGGACGCGATGAAGAAGTCCTGCTGCTTCCTGCTCAGATGGGTGTAGACGTCCCTCATGATCTCGATCATGACCGGGCCGTGCGCCGACTCGTCCCGCGCGTGGAGCCGTGCGATCAGGGAGTGCATCGGCTGGACGGTGGTGTCCCGGGCCATTAGGTCCAGGAAGGCGTTGACGCTGACCTCGCCGACCGTGGTCCACAGCAGGTAGAGGAGGTCCGTCTGCCAGCGCTCGCCCGCCTCGGTCTGCGCCTCGTACAGCAGACGGTTCGTCACCGGGTGCGTGGCCGCGGGTTCCGCCATGACCTGCCGGGCCTCTCGGGTGCGCTGCATGCCCAGCATGTGCATGTACGTGTGCCACACCTCGTCGATGTGGGACTGCCGCACGATCTCCTTGACCTCGAACCGGTCCACGCCGGGGAACACCGCATGGCCGAGCTTCTCGAAGGTCGGGTTGACCACGTACTCCTCGGCCGCGACGACACGTTCGTTGTACGCGATCCAGCCGAGGGTGTTCACCGTACGGCGCATCTCCTCGGAGGCGCCCTGGAAGTCGGGGTGTTCACCGAACGGCATCAGGGAGACCGGGTAGTCGAGCAGCTCGGGGTTGTACGTCTCGGTACCGGTGACCTTGTCCATGTCGGTGCGCACAGTGGCCCGCCTGGGCCAGGCGGCGGCGAGCCGGCGGAGCGTGCCGGGTCCCACGTTCTCGTGGGAGTCCTCGACGGGGCACGCTGCCCGGGATCCCTCGGTCGTCTTCACGCCGCATCGCCTTCCGTGGCCGCCGGACGCGCTTCGATCGTCCGGTACCCGTTGAAGCCCACCGGATCGCCGACGCCCGTCAACCGGAGACCGGCCTCCTCCAGGAGATGTGCGAACTCCTCCTGCGTCCGTTCGCGGCCGCGGGTGAGGACCAGCAGGTTGAGGTCGCTCGCCGTGAGGAACGGATCGGTCGTACGGTCGACGACGGCGGGCGCGATGACCTCGACGATCAGGACGCGGGCCGTGTCGTCCATGGCCCGGCGGCAGTTGCGCAGGATGCGGACGCACTCCTCGTCGTCCCAGTCGTGCAGGACACTCTTGATCACGTAGAGGTCGCCGCCCCCGGGCACCGACGTGAAGAAGTCCCCGGCGGTGATCTCGCAGCGGTCCGCCACGCCCGCCTCGGCGAAGGTGGCCGGGGCGCCGGACACTCCCGCGGGGGTGTCGACCAGGATGCCGCGCAGTTCGGGATGGTGTCCCAGGAGCACTGCCAGGAGCGCGCCCGATCCGCCACCGATGTCCACGACGGTCCGCACGCCGGTGAAGTCGAGCGACTTGGCCAGGCTCCAGGCCTCTGCGCCGCCGCTCACCGCCATGGCAGCGTTGAACTCGGCGGCCAGCTCCGGGTCGGCCGCGAAGTGGGCGAACACCGAACCTCCGGTGACCGACTCCACCGCGGGTCGGCCCGTGCGCACGGACTCCACGAACCGTCCCCACGAAGCCCAGATGCCCTCGTCGAAGTACGGCATCACCATGGGGCGGACGGAGCCGGGCACGTCGGACCGGAGAGGTGTACCGGCCGGGGTCAGCCCGAAGGCACCCCCCTCGTCCTCCTCTACCAGGCCGATCGAGGCGAGGCCGCGCAGCAGCCGACGCAGCGAGGGGGCGTGGGTACCGGTCAGGTCCGCCAAATCCTCGGTGGTCAGGCTCCGCTCGGCCAGCAGATCGGGGAGGCGGAGCCTGGCGGCGGCATGGATCATCTGGGCGGGTATGAAACCGAAGGCAAGGCGGTAGAGATGGGCCGCCGCCGTGGGGTCGGGGATCGTCACGTACGACTCGTTTCACGAAAAACGGGATCAAAGGAGATGGGAAGTGCGGTGAGGCCGCACAGGATGCTGATCTGTCGCCAGCGCAGCTCGTCGCGCGACACGGTCAGCGCGAGGCCGCGGAACCGCTCCAGCAGGGCGCCGAGGGCAGCGGTCGCGAGCATGCGGGCCAGGGGCGCGCCGAGGCAGAAGTGGATGCCGTGCCCGAACGCCAGGTGGGGATTGGACTCCCGCCGGAGGTCGAGGGTGTCGGATTCCGGGAAGACGCCGGGGTCCCGGTTGGCGAGGGACAGGCCGATGTTGACGACGGACCCCCGGGGAATCAGGGTTCCCCCTATGAGGGTGTCTTCGACCGCCACGCGCAAGGAGGACTGCCCGGCGGAGCCTTCGTACCTGAGCAGTTCCTCCACCGCGGTGGGCAGCAGGCGCGGTTCCTCTTGGAGGAGTCGCAGCTGCGCCGGGTGGAGCAGCAGGGTCAGCAGCCCGTTGCCGATCAGGTTGGTCGTCGTCTCGTGCCCGGCGACCAGCAACAGAACGGCCAGACCGACGAGTTCGTCGTCCGTGAGGCTGTTGTCCTGTTCCTGTGCGGCGATGAGGGCGCTGAGCAGGTCCGGCTGTTCGTCGGGCGGCACGGCGGCCGGCACGGTGTCGCGCTTGGCCGCGATCAGCCGAGTGAAGTACGTGCGCAGCCGGCGGGAACGTTCCTCCCGGGTCCGCGGGCCCACCGCCGTCGAGAGGGTGTACTCCGCCCAGGTGCGCAGGGCCGCGCGGTCCTGGCCCGGTACCCCGAGCAGCGCGCAGATGACCAGGACGGGCAAGGGGAATGCGAGGTCCGCGATCACGTCGGTGTGACCGGACGGTCCGACGGCGCCGAGCAGTTCGTCGACGATGTGGTCAACCTCGGGCTCCAGAGCGGCCACCCGGCGCCGGGTGAACCCGTGGGAGACGAGCCCACGCAGCCGGGTGTGGTCCGGCGGGTCGTTGTTCGCCATGGGGGAGTAGGCGTTGTGGGCGTCGACCGCGTGCCCCAGGCGACGCGGGTCGTTCGAGAGCCCCGGCGCGCCGAGTGCCTCACGGGCCTCGGCGTAGCGGGAGATCAGCCAGTACGAGAACCCGCTCTCCTCGCGTACGTAGCGCACCGGCGGCTCCGCACGCATACTGCGGTGGACGGCCTCCGGTTCCGTGAGCAGCCGGTAGGGGCTGAAGTCGAGCAACGGAGCTGCTTCCGCCGGTATTTGCACCTGTACCCCCAGAACTGGCTGACGGGGACCACCCTGACACCGGCGAGGAACGATGTCGTCCGCCCGTCAGCCAATCTTGTTTCCCCGCCTGCGGGTTGAGTCGGGAGCCCGTCTCACCCTTTGGGCTCGCGTGTGATGCAAACCGGAGTGCAACCTGCTGGCCCTCGCACCGACATGTCGGTAGTCTCTGTAATGGTCCAGACCAGTCGAATCGCCAACTCTTAGGCGATCTCGGCAGGAGTTCATGCATTTACGGGGGTAATTCGCGCTGTGGCGAATGATATTGAGGGTGACTGTATCCGGGTCCTTCTGTGTGACCCGAACCATCTGATGCGCGTGGGCCTGGCCAGCGTTCTGGAACGCGAGCCCGACATGACAGTTGTCGGTGAGGCGCTGCACACACATGAGGTGGAGGCGGCCGTTCGCGAGTTGCGACCTCATGTCGCGTTGATCAGCCACGATCCGGATGTCATGGATGGCATCGCGATTGCAATGATTCTGAGGAGGTTGGGCTGGGCTGCCGCGCCCGGGGTCCTCATGCTCAGCTCCGCCACGGAGGACAGCGAAATGCTCGCGGCGCTACGGGGCGGGGTACAGGGGCTGCTGCCCGGTAATTGCGACCCGCAGTCGCTCCCCGCAGCCATCCGTGACATCGCCGACGGCGCGATGGTGCTGAAGTCGCCGCCTGCGGTCCAGATGATTCGGCTGCTGCTCAACCGGGCGCCGGAGATGGCTCCCGCGACCGCCTCACAGCTCTCGTTGCTCACCAGCCGTGAGCGTGACGTCTTGGCGCTCGTCGCCAACGGCCACTCCAACCTGGTGATCGCCAAGATGCTGTCGCTCAGCGAAGCCACGGTCAAATCGCACCTCTACCACCTGTGTCAGAAGCTCGGGCTGCGCGACCGGACCCAAGCGGTGATCCTCGCCTACGAGACGGGGCTGGTCAGGGCCTCCGCGGCGTGACCGGGTAGGGGGGTTTCCGGTCCGGTCAGCCGAGACCGTCGGGGACCCCCTCACCCCGCGGCGGGGACCAGCAGCGAGGGATCGATGTGGCTCACCGCCACCGACAGGAACGCTTCGGTGGACGCCGGGTCGCCGGAGATCCAGCGGGTGAACTCCATTCGTTCCCGGGACACTTCGAGCCGTGCGCTCTGGAGCGCCGTCTCGTAGCGCGGCTCCAGGAGCCGCTGATGGCTGGCTGCGTACCGCTCCAGCGCGACGGCCGTCGCCCGGTCGTCGTGAAGGGAACTGCCGACCGATCCGGCAAGCAGTGACGCCTGCTCGAAGGCGTCACTGATACCGGTTCCCGTGATCGAATCCTTGTGGCACGAGGCGTCGCCGACCAGGGCCCAGCCTGGCCCCGTGGTCTCGCGGAAGAAGTTGAGCTGGCTCCCCGTGCCCCGCAGGTGCTCCACCCGGCGCGCCGACGCGGCACGTTCGGCCAGTTCCGGGGCGGTCGTGCGGAGCGTCTCCAGGTACGCCCCGGCGGGGTCCCGTCGTATCCCGGGGAACTCCTCCTGCGGGAAGTAGGCAGCCACCAGGGTCAGTTCGTCATGCGTGGCGACGACACCGATCAGCCTGCCGGTCCGCTCGTACACCTCGAATTCCGCAGGCAGGCCCTCCCAGTAGCCGTAGTAGACGCAGGTGCGCGGAGCGTCCTCCTGCACCGTACGGGCGCCGACGTGCTTGGCCATGGTCGAGCGCATCCCGTCCGCGCCAACCACCAGCCGGGCGTGCGCCCGGCCCGTGGACCCCGCGGCCGTGCGCCACTCCACACCGGACACCCTGCCGTCGTCGGACAGCACGCCGGTCACGGTGCACCCCTCGTGGAACTTCACGCCGGACTCAACCGCCCCGTCGATCAGGAGGCTGTCGAGGACGAACCGGCGCGGCGCGTAGACCGCGTCGATACCTTCCTCCACCGGTACAGCCCCCTCGAGCCTGAGGTCTCCCAGGGTGTAGGAGATCCGACGCACCGGCGGGCAGCCGGTGTCGGCCAGCCGCCCCAGCAGGCCCCACCGTTTGAGCAGCCGCAGGCCGGGCCGGTGGATGTGCTGCGTGGAGAGGGTGTCGCTGGGGAAGCGCATCCGGTCCAGGAGGAGGACCCGGTAGCCGGCGCGTGCGAAGAGCATCGCGGTGGAGGCTCCCGCGCTCCGCGCGCCAACGACCACGACATCGTAGAGATCCATCAGCTGGTGTCCTTCCGTCTGCCGGGCAGGGGTGCGGGTGGGGTTCTCATGCCCGGTCCCGGAGCGGCAGCTGCGGGTCCGAGTGCTGCGGGGACGGGGGCCCCACGGTCACCACCACCAGCGGCTGGAGCGATCCGGGACCAGGGCCGAGGCCGAGGGCCGAGGCGGCGCGGTCCGGGTCGAAGTCGCAGTGCACGTGGCTTTCCAGCCCGACCGCGGCCGCAGCCAGTGCGACGCGCTGGGCGAGGGCTCCTGCCGCGATGTTCTGCGTCCGGTACCAGCGGTCGCCGAACCGCTCGATGCCCGCCCGCAGATCACCGCAGGGCGCCAGGGTCGCGGTGGCGGTGCGGCACTCGTCGGCCAGCATGGGGCTCTTGGCCGCGCCGATCATCGCCCGCACGGCCTCCGCCGGTCGGGTGGGGATCAGCGCATGCCCGACGGGGTCGTAGACATGGGCGCCCGTCGCCACCGCGTGGACGCGCTGCACCACCCCGGCGAGCCGCAGGGCCAGTGCGTCCGCCCTGTCCGGAGTGTCCGTGGGGAGGGGCGCGGCGGCCGCGGCGAGCAGAGCCGCGAGCGTGTGCTCCGGCACCGGAGCGGGCCGGTAGCCGTAGACGGTACGCCGTCCGGCGAAGCCGTCGGCAAGCTTCAGGTCCGCCGTCGGCAGCGCGTGCGGGAGCGCACCGGCCTCCGGTGACCACGCCGGGAGCCACCCCCGGGAACCGGGCGCCGCGGCGCGGATCGCGGAGTGCAGGGCGGCCGCCTCCGCCATCTCGGGGACCGCGGAGATCGATGCCGGGCCGGGTACGGCCTCGGGTACGGGGCCGTACCACGGGGCGTTCCGCTCCGCGCGGGGTGCGGGCCGGTCCTCCGCCCGGTGCAGGGTGACCACCGCGAAGACGCTCTCGGCAAAGGGGGACAGGCTGAGGACCTCGTCCAGGGCCGTGTCGTCGTAGTGCAGGTGGATGGTGGCCATCAGCCCCGTCGCCTCCGCGGCGGCCACCGCCTGGGCGGCCACGACCCCGACATCCAGGCTCTGCAACCGATAGCCGAACACGCCGTACTTGGCCGCGTTGCGCCACAGCACGCTTGTCAGGAGCAGTACCAGCTCGGGCTCCCGCTCCGGCGGAGTGCTCAGCAGGCCGAGCAGCCGGCCCCGGCCGTCACCGTCCCGCAAGCGTTCCAGTACGTGGTGCACGGGGTCGTAGTGGGCGAGCCCGGCCGGGACACCGTCCGACGCGCCGTGCGCGACGTAGACCTCCACGGGGTAGCGCGAGCCGGACGCCGCCCCTGTCCGGCCGGGGGAGAGCAGCACCCGCCGGTCCCGCGGCGTACCGGAGCCGCTCAGACCGAGCGGCATGAGACCGCTCATCCAGCGCATCCTGGTGAGCCCGGCGGTCTGCCGCAGCAGCCAGGACAGGCGCGGGAGCAGGGCGTCCACCGACGGCTCGTCGCCGGACGGGAGGGGCACCCAGGGGGCGGACGGGTAGCGCTTGTGGACTGGCGGGAGACGGGCCGGGTCCGCCGCGGGCAGGGCGTCCGGTGGCTGATGGCCGGAGCCGAGGAATCCCAGTGCCGTCGCGCCGGCGGACGGAGCGTGTGCGGTCATGCGATCTGTACCTCGTTCCGTGCCGGTGCGGCAGAGGTGGGCCCGCCGGGGTGTCCGGGCCGCTGAGCGGTCGTCGAGAGCCGGGAGACCGGCATCAGATAGCGTTCGTCGGGCCCAGGGACGCCGAGCGCTATCTGGAACAGCGGCTCGTGCCCCGGCGGCAGCTCCAGTACGCCTGACAACGTCCGCGCCGCGTAGCCGTTGTGGATCCTGGCGGCGAGCCCCTCGGCGGCGCTCCGTACGCACAGCCGCTGCGCGACGGCTCCGGCCTCGTGGTGCAGGACGCGGAACGCCCGGTCACCGAAGACTTCCTGGGCGACCGCGCGCGGGGCCGAGAGGAACACCACGGCCGCGACGGCTCGGTAGTTGACGTTGGCCGCCTCCATGCCGATGTCCCGGGCGAGGAGGGGGGCGGCGGACCCGAGCCGGTGGAGTCCGCCCGGTGCCACCCAGTGCACTCCGTCGGCGAGCCCGCTGACGTTGACCGCCCAGAGATGGGCGGTGACGGGCGGCGCCGCGCCGTCCGGCACCGCATCGGACGGCCAGGGGTCGAACAGCGGACCGAGCACGCGGCGGATCCCGTCCAAGGGGACAGGCCGGCGGGCCGGGTTGAAGGCGGGGCTGCCCGAGGTGCGCTGCCGCAGGCAGTGCGCCAGATCGACGGCACGGGCCTCCGCATCGCCCGTTCGCCGTGCGGGAGCCGGACCGGCGGGCAGCCGGGAGAAGGACGCCGTGTCCGTGAGCCGGGCAGCCGCGTCGATCCCGGTCAGCTCGACCAGCGTGCCGATCCCGGTCGAGGGCGACGCCGGCCGGCCGACCGCGGGCTTGAGGAGAGCGGACAGCGCCTTCTCCGTATACGCCGCTCCGCTTTGCAGGACCGGCCTGTGGCCCGTGTCCCGCCGGGGGTACAGGGGCAGGACCGCGGCCATGCTCTCCTGCGGGCGGGTGGCTCCGACGAGCCGCTCCAGGGTTCCGTCGAGGAACTGGTGGTGCAGGTGCGCCTGCGTGCCGAGGGCATCCGCGACCATCATGACGTTCCCCGCGACCAGTCCGGTCTCCTGCGCGCACAGCCGGTAGGCGTAGTCGCCGTAGCGGAAGGCCGTCCGCCAGAAGACCGTCGAGAGCAGCAGCGCCCCCACGGCGTCGTCGAGGTCCGCGCCCAATGCCCCGCTCAGGACGGCCTGATGGTCTCCGGAGCGCACCGGCACCAGCGCGTGGTGCGCCGGGTCATAGGCGTAGACACCGGCCGGGAGCCCCTCGTGCCCGGGGGTCCAGAGGTACGTCTCGACGGGGGCGAAGCACCGGGCGGAGGGCGTTGCCCGGTGATAGGGCCAGCGGGCCGTCGGACCGAACTCGGTCCGCAGCACACCGCAGGAGTAGTGGAGCAGCGCCGAGTGGAAGGCGGCGTCCGGGGCGGTCACGGGGAGCGGGGCGAGTTCCCCCACGGGCGCCGGCAGCGGGTACCGCGGCAGCGCGCCGAACCGGGTGAACCTCGCGGGCTCCCCGGGGCCGCCCTCGCGGCCCCCCGGAGCCCCCGCCGTCATGGCGGCGTAGTCGTGCAGGGACCGGTGCCAGTACCGGGCGCCTGGCGACGCGGTGTGCCCGTCCCGCTGTTCGATGGCCGTCATCCGTGCAGTCCTCAGGGGAAGGGGTGGGGATGGGGATTGATGTCCCCGGGAGTCAGGACCCGGTCGCGGTACCCCAGTTCGTACGGAACGCTCAAGAGCCGCGGCAGCCCGTCGACACGCCTGTTCCGGTGCCCGAAGGTCATCGGCAGGGTGCCGGGCACCATCACCTTCGCGCAGGCGAATCCGCCAGCCCGGTGCTCCGGCGTCGTCTGGTCGACGACGAGGACGTCCAGGCCGCGGTCCAGGTAGCGGCGCACCATCTCGTCCAGGTCGGACCGCAGATCGGTGTGGACGGGCCACCGCCACTGTTCCTCGAAGTCGGCGAACGGCCGTGCCTCGCGCTCCGACAACAGGAAGTCGAACCGGTCGAACGCGTCCCGGTGGCTGTAGAGCACCGAGTGGTCGCCCATCACCTTGACCAGCGACGGGTCCGCCACCATGCGGGCGGCGCGGTCCTGCTCCGCGGAGTCGTAGAGCTTCGCGTGCTCCAGCAGGTGCCCCATCTCGTGCAGGACGTTGACCACGGCCTTCTCGGGCTGGAGCGCGGAGCCGCCCGCGCACAGGATCCGGGGCCTCCCCGGATCGCCGAGGGTGTCGAGCCCCACCGCCCAGAAGCACGGGACGCCCTGCTCCAGCGTGGCCGAGTAGAGCTGGATCTCGTACCCGGTCCGGTGACGCAGGTGCTCGATCATCATCGGGATGGAGCGGTCCCGTGCGCTGGCGGGGTCGACCCGGGGGATGGGCATCTGTCCGTACCAGGTCATCAGGAAGGCGTCCCGTTCGGCGACTTCCAGCAGACCGCACAGGACGGCCTCCTCCAGACAGCCGCCCATGGCGCAGCCGTTGGAGATCTCGTACACGAACCGGGGATCCTCGTGGCTGTGGGCGGCGTAGTAGGCGTACCGCTCCGGCACCAGTACCGCCTCGCCCCGGGCGAACGAGTAGCCCCACACCCAGGGCATCACCAGATCCTCGTCGTACCGGGTGTAGGGGAAGTTCGGCAGTTCGTGGCGCTCGTCCGGATAGAGGCCGAAGGCGCGCGGGTCGACGGCGCGCGTACCCAGCTCGCGGCGGCTGGCCGTGACCGACGTACGACGGCCGCGGGGCTCCTCGCCGCCGAAGCGCTCCAGGGCCTCCAGGACGGCGGTGATGCGGGAGGACCGGTAGTCGGTCGTACGGCCCCAGCCGTTCTGGGAGTTGTTGCCGCGCAGCGAGCTCAGCGGGGCCATGGCACGTGGCAGGGGGCCGCCGCGTTCGTCCTTCACCGTGGGGACCACACCGGCGGTTCCGTCGACGTACAGGTCGTACAGCTCCTGCTCGCGGGCCACCACGTTCTGCACGCGGAAGACATCGGGCGCGGGCTTGGGACGGGAGGCGGGAACGATGTGCGCTGGCCCGGCGTCGTCGTCGGGCAGGCCTCCGCAGTCCTCGCAGAGGGAGTAGGGCAGGTAGCGGTGGGAACTGGTGGCGAGTGAGTCCAACTCGACCCGCAGGAACACGTCGCCCGGACGGCGGACGGCCATGCCGTCCGTGCCGGTCACGGTGTCATGGGGAGCTACCCCGGACAGGGCGGATTCCAGCAGGGAGACTGCGAGTTCCGCGGCCACGGCGGCGGCCGGGCGGGTACGGAGCCGGGAGGGCAGCGCCGCCAACGCGGCGCCGTGGCGGGCGCGGAGGGTCTCGTGGTGCCCCGCTTGGTCCCGCGCGAGACGGCGGCGCCAGTCCGCGCAGGTCGGACAGGCCTGCCCGATGCCCGCGGCCACCGGTCCCACATGGATGGCGTCCGTGTCGGTGCCGACCGGGATCCAGGGGATGCCGACGGTTTCAGCGGCGCCGCGTACGTCGGGGTGCCAGGCGGTGCTCGCGCTGTCACTCGCGACCAGGACGGCCGCACAGGAGCGCAGTGCGTCGGCGTCCGCCGCGTCTCCAGGGCGCAGCACACGGAAGCCGCGGGACGCGGCCCGGGTGACGGCCGCCTCAAGCAAGCCGCCGTCACCGACGACGGCGACCGTACGGGCGGGAACGGGGTTCCGAGTCTCCTCAGGCATCGAGCAGCACCACCCTGACCAGGTAGGGAAGTACGGCTTGCACGGCCGGGTCGCCGTCGAGCGGAACCGCCACCGCCACGGCACCGGCAGTGTGCAGGGCCTCGACGAACGGGGCGTGGCGCAACGCGTCCGCGCGTGTGTCGGCCGCAGACGTCCGCAGGTTCACCGCGGGAGCGGGCGCGTACTCGGGCTGCCCCGCGTTGTCGGCCTGCCAGGCCAGCAGGAGCCGGCCGAGCCCCGCCTCGACGGCTTCGGCCGCCGTGAACCCTGCGCCGTGCTCGACAAGGGCTGCCGGGTCGGCGCCGAGCTGGAAGGCGTACAGGTGCACTCCTGCGGGTGCGTCCACGGCGTACGCGGTGAGGGCCTTGCCCGATGCCGCGAGCAGCTCCAGGAACCGCTGTGACCCGGCGGTCAGATCGAGCTGTGCCGTGGTTCGGCGGTCCGCCGACTTCCGGGCAGCCCCGGCGGGCGCGCCGCGCAGGACGTGGTCGAGCAGGCCCTGTTCGACAGCGGCTGCCCAGGTAGCCGCCCCGGCCGTACCGACCGGAAGGACGCCGGCCTCGGCGTCGCCTGCCGGGACGAAGACCTGCGCCGCCGGCACCGTTAGGTTGGCGCCGTCCACGAGGCGGACGCCGGTCACGCCGTCGGTGAGCGTCGTCGCGGCGGCGGAGCGGACGGCATGGGCGGCGAGCCCGTGGCGCAGGGCGGCGTCCTGGGACCGAGGGAAATCGGATCCGGCGCCCCATACGGTGAACGGCGTTCCCGGCCGGTGCGGATCCGTCACTGCGAGGCGGACCACGCGCAGCGGGAACTGTTCGAGGTGCGCCTCCGACACGGGGCCGAGGATGCCGAGCCGGTCGTCGGTCAGGGGGACGACGCGCGCGGCGAGTTCGGACGCATCCACGGCCGCTCCGTCGGCGAGTTCCCGGATCCGTCGCCCGTCGGTGCTCCGGTCGCCCCGGCGCACCAGCGGATGCGGTGCCAGTTCGTGGGCCGAGGTCTGGAGGGTCTCCAGATCGAGGCGTACGGTGCCCGACGCCCGGCCGGGGCCGTCCTCGTCCGGCGCGGACGCGTCCGCGCCTCCAGTGAGGTGCTCGAACGCGCGGAAGATCAGGTGGTTGGCGACGATGCCGGGCACCGGGCCGGTGAGGAACCGGGGCCGGTCCCGTTCGGCTTCGGGCCGCTCGCCCAGCCGGAGCCATAGGCTCTCCCACCGCGTCTCCGGCCGGTCCGCGGCACACGTCGGCCCCACCCACGCCTCGTCCCGGTACAGGGTGACGGGGATGAGGGTCCGCCCGAGGTCGGCACAGATCCCGTCGAGTGCGCGCAGCGCGCCGGGGTCGGTGCGGTCAGCCGCGTAGAGGACCAGATCGGCGGCCTCGACCGCGTCGCGCAGCGCCACCGGATCGGCCGGATCGAGCGCCGCGGTCTCCAGCCGCTGACCGGGATCGCGCCGCCCCGCCTCGACGGTGAGTTCGACGAGGCGCTCCCGTACACGGTCCTCGGAGCCCCGCTCGGGGGTGGGCCGCGCGGACAGCCGGGCGACTCCCGTCAGCAGTGCGCCCTCGACGGCCGCGGCGAAGACTGCGCCCGACCCGATGACCGCGACCCGGGTCTCGCGATAGCGCTGGAAGCGAAGGGCGGGGGAGGTGTGGAAGGCCTCGACGAACGCGATCTCGGTGGCGTAGAGCTCCAGTTCGTCCGCGGTGAGGGAATGGGCCCGGTCCTGGCTCACGTCACGGACCAGACCGGCCTCGTGAAGGGCGCCGACGAGTTTCTCCACCATCTGCCGGGGCGCGGGCGGCAGGCTGGCCGTCAGATCGGCCACGCTGTGCGAGCCGTCGAGGTGCGGGGAGAGTCTGTCCAGCCAGGCGTAAGTGGAGGCGCCCAGGAAGGAGACGACCTCACTGCCGTTGGTTAGGAGGACACCGTCACCTTCGGTGGTGGGGGTGAAGAAGATCCCGGTTCTCATCCGCGGATACATGGCCGCGATGGTGCTGTGCATGGTGGAGGGCTCCGCGTTCGGCTGGTCGTGAAGGTCGTGCCCGCGTCGAATCGTGAGGTCGATCGTGTCAGCGATCCCGGTGTGCGGTCGTCCGTCCCGGGACTGCTTTCTTGTCTCCGCCACGGGCCCGCGGGTGGGGCCGGACTACGACTGGAGTGGGGTCCCCCGCCTCAGATCCGCTGGTGGAGGCTGGTCAGCCGCTCCAGCACGGGGACCAGCTCGGAGGGCCCCGGCAGCAGCGCGAGTTCGTCGCGCAGGAACCCGGCCCGCTGGTGGATGCGGTGGTCCGCCAGCAGGGCCGACAGCGCGTCGCGCAGGGTCGTGGGATCACACCGGGCGCGGTCCAGCACGCGTCCCGCGTTCCTGTGCTCGAGGTACCCGGCGGTCCCTTCCTCGTCCCAGAACGGCGTGGGGACCACCAGTTGGGGTACGCCGTGTGCCGCGGCGGAGAACACCGCGCTGCCGCCCCGGTGAACGATCGCGGAGCAGCCCGGGAGCAGCTGGTTGAGCGGAAGCCGGTCCAGCAGGCGTACCCGGCCCGGTACGTCGGAGCCCGGCGCCGCGGGGTCGCCCGTCGAGACCAGCTCCACGTCGAGTTCCGCGAGGGAAGCGAGTACCTCGGAGAGGGATGCTCCGGCTCCCGGCTGCGGCAGCGCACCCGGCTCACCGGTTTCCCATGCCAGGCAGACGCGCGGGCGGACGGGCTTCGAGTGCAGCCAGTCGGGTACGCGGCCGCCTCCGCTGTACGTCGCCCACCGCATGCTCTCGTACCGGACGTCCGGAGCGGGCAGCCGGACTCCGGGGGGCAGGGGGTCGATCGTCCACTGGCCGAGGAGTAGTTCCTCCTCGTAGGTCAGCCCGTACGGTTCGAGCAGCTGCTGCATGACCTCCTCCAGGGGGTCCGGCCAGCTCCCGCCCTGGGCTTGTGCCAGGTACCGCAGGGACCGCTGCCGGAGCCAGGCGACGTTGTCGCGGCCCCACAGCACCCTGGCGTGCGCGGCTCCGCTCAGCCGGGCCGCGACGGCGGCCGGGAGACAGAAGGGGTCCCACAGGACCAGATCGGGGCGCCAGCGCACGGCGATCCCGGTGAGCTCCTCCAGCAGGGGGCGCATACCGGCGAAGACGCGTGTCATCCGGAACCACTTCGGACCCCAGTCGGGGCAGTCAGGGGAGGCGACGGAAAGGTCCCCGCCGGCGTGGCCGAGCAAAGCGGGGTTGTGCCTGAAGTCGGCGAGTTCGCGAAGATCCGTCGATCCGCCGACGGGCACGGCGGCGAGCCCCGCCCGCGTCACCGGCCCCGTGCTGTCGGGGTGGGTGACGATCCGGACCTCGTGCCCCGCGTTCTGCAGCGCCCAGGCGAGCGGTATGACGGGGAGGGTGTGGGATGTCGCAGGGAAGACGGCGAACAGGACGCGCACGGAGAATCCTTCTGGAACTGCGAGCCCTGAACGCGGAGCCCGGCTGCGGTGACTGAGTGGTGGAGGGAGTGGACCGTCGGCGCATGTGCCGTGTCGTCAGCGGTGGGCGGGCGCGGCCGCGTACCAGCCGACGGTCTCGGCCAGGCCTTCCGCGAGGGGGACCAGGGGCCGGTATCCCAGGCGCCGCAGCTTTCCGTCGTCGACGCAGTAGCGGCGGTCGTGTCCCTTGCGGTCCTCGACGGTGCGGACCGCCGTCCAGTTGGCCCCGCAGGCGTCCAGGAGCATCCCGGTCAGCTCGCGGTTGGTCAGCCCGGTGCCGCCCCCGATGTTGTACACCTCGCCGGCGTGGCCGCGATCCAGCACGAGCCGGATGCCACGGCAGTGGTCGGAGACGTGCAGCCAGTCGCGCACGTTCCCGCCGTCGCCGTACAGCGGCACCGTTCCGCCCGCCAGCAGGGTGGTGACGAACAGCGGGATCAGCTTCTCCGGGTGCTGGCGCGGGCCGTAGTTGTTGCTGCAGCGCGTGATCCGCACGTCGAGGCCGTGGGTCCGGGCGTACGAGAGCGCCAGCAGGTCGGCGGAGGCCTTGGTGGCCGCGTAGGGGGAGTTCGGGGAGAGGGGCGATTCCTCGGTCCACGCACCCTGGTCGATGGATCCGTATACCTCGTCGGTGGAGACCTGGAGGAAGCAACCGGCCCCTGCGGCGAGCGCCGCGTCGAGGAGCACGTGCACCCCCGTGACATTGGTGCGGACGAAGGCTCCTGAGTCCGCGATGGAGCGGTCCACGTGGCTCTCGGCGGCGAAGTTGACCACTACGCATCCGGGCTCCATCAGGGAGCGGATGAGCGGGGCGTCGGTGATATCCCCCCGGACGAACCGGAGTCGGGGGTCGCCGGAGAGCGGGGCGAGGTGCGCGGGATCGCCCGCGTAGGTGAGCGCGTCCAGGACGGTGACCGCGAGGTCCGGCGGTGATCCGGGGCCCAGCAGGTCGTCGACGAAGTGCGAGCCGATGAACCCGGCGGCGCCCGTGATGAGGAAGTGCCCGCTGCTCATGAGGAGATCCGTATCTTGCTGTGGTCGCCCAGGACGAAGCGGTGCGACATCGGTACGCGGGGCGCCGGGGCGACCTCGACGTGACAGCCGATGAGTGACGCGTCGATCCGGCGGACGCCGGTGATGGAGGCGTGGTCCAGGACGATCGAGAACTCGATCTCGCTGTCCGTGATCCGGCAGTGCTCGGCGATCGAGGTCGACGGGCCCACGTAGGAGTCGACGACGGACGACCCCGCGCCGATGAGGGCGGGGCCGACGATGCGCGAACCGCGGACTTCGGCGCCCGCGCACACCCTGACCCTGCCGATCAGTTCGCTGTCGGCGCTGACGGTGCCTTCCACGGCCGGCTCCAGGACCTCGAGCACGCACCGGTTCGCCTCAAGCATGTCCGTGACGTTGCCCGTGTCCTTCCAGTAGCCGGTGATCACCGTCGGCCGCACGTCCCGGCCCTGGTCGAGCATCCACTGGAGGGCGTCGGTGATCTCCAGCTCGCCCCGTTCCGAGGGAGCGATGGCGCGGACCGCCTCGTGGACGGCCTGCGTGAAGAGGTACGCGCCGACGACCGCCAGGTCGCTATGGGGCCGCTCCGGCTTCTCCTCCAGGGCAGCAACCCTGCCCGTGTCTGTGAGGGTGGCGACGCCGTAGGCGCCGGGATTCGCGACCCGGGTCAGCATCAGCTGCACGTCCGGGCGGTTCGCGCGGAACTCGTCGACGAGCGAGGTGATCCCGCCCAGGATGAAGTTGTCACCGAGGTAGAGGAGGAAGTCGTCGTCCTCCAGGAACTCGCCGGCGATGAGCACCGCATGGGCGAGCCCCAGCGGCTGGGGCTGCGCTATGTAGGTCACCTTCAGCCCGAAGGCGGAACCGTCACCGACGGCGCGCTCGATCTCGGCGGCCGTCTCACCGACGATGACGCCGACGTCCTTGATCCCGGCGTCGGCTATCGCTTCCAGCCCGTAGTAGAGGACGGGTTTGTTGGCGATGGGGACGAGCTGCTTGGCGGAGGTGTTGGTGATGGGCCGCAGCCGCGTGCCCGAACCACCCGCCAGAACAAGGGCTTTCATGACATCTCTCCAGTGGTCAGTGCTTCGGCGAGCGGTAGGCCGACACGGCGAGGGGACCGAAGACGGCGAGCAGGAGGAACGACCACCCGAGCGTCGCGGCCACCGGGTGCACGATCGGCCACGCCGCGTCGGCGGACGTGCCGACGGGGTTGCCGAAGAGTTCCCGAACCGCGGACACCACCGCGCTCACGGGGTTCCACTCGGCGGCCAGGCGCAGGCCCGCCGGCAGACCATCGGACGGCACGAAGATGTTGGAGACCATCGTCAGCGGGAAGGTCAGCATGCCGATGAGGTCCGTGGCCGACCGGGACGGAAGGACCAGGCCGAGCCACATGCCGAGCCAACTGAATGCGTACCGGGCGAACAGCAGCAGGGCGAGCCCCGCCACGACATGTGTCACGGACGCGCCCGGACGCCAGCCGACCAGGAGCCCGCAACCCGCCATGACCAGGAGGGTGATCAGGCCGCCGAAGCTCTCGGCCAACGACTGCCCGACGGGTACCCCGGTCCTGCTCATCGGCAGGGAGCGGAGTCGGTCGGTGATCCCCTTGTCCCGGTCGTCGGCGACGGCCGAGGCGCTCGCCGCGATGCCGAAGACCGTCATCTGGGCCAGCATCCCAGGGATCAGGAAGTCGACGTACGAGTCGCCTTCCGGGACGCGCATGTTGCTGCCGAGCACGTAGACGAACAGCAGGGTGAAGACGAGCGGGAGCAGCAGGGCCATGACCGCTCGCTCGGGGGCGGCGCGCAGATGGATCAGGTAGCGGCGGGTGATGGTCGCCGCGTCACCGGCGCCCCAACGCAGCTTTGCGAGCAGGGGCTCGGTCCGGCGCGTACGAGCGGGCGGTGCCCCGTCTCCGCTGGTCGTCGCCGGTGCCTCTTGAATGGTCGGTCGGTGGTTCACGCGGCCTTCTCGGTGGTGCCGGGTGCGGCCATCAGGCTGATGAACACCTCGTCCAGCGTCGGACGGCGCAGCGCGAGATCCTCCACCGCGACGCCCGAGGCCTCCAGTTCACTCAGCGCGGCGGTGAGCACGGCGGTGCCGGGACCGGTGGAGCGACCGGCGGCCAGGGTGACCCTGCGCAGCTCGTGGTGGACCTCGACCGGCCCGGCGGCTGTGCGGACCAGGGCCTCGGCGGCGCGTGCCAGCTGATCGGCATGGCGCACGGTGAGGTCGATGTACCCGCGCCCGAGCGAGGACTTGAGGGCTGAGGAGGTGCCCTCGGCGATCACCCGGCCCCCGGTGCCGTCCGGGTTGCCGAGTACGGCGATCCGGTCGGAGAGGTGGTCGGCCTCGTCCAGGTACTGGGAGGTGAGCAGGATGGTGGTGCCGCCCCGGACGAGCTCGCGCACGCTGTCCCAGAGTCCGTACCGGCTCTGCGGGTCGAGGCCGGTCGTCGGCTCGTCGAGGAAGATCACCGCAGGGGGGACCACCAGGCTCACGGCGAGGTCCAGTTTGCGGCGCATGCCGCCGGAGTACGTGCGAACGGCGCGCCCGGCGGCGTCCTGGAGGCCGAACCGCTCCAGGAGTTCCTCGGCGCGACGCCGGACGGCGGGACCGCGCATCCGGTGCAGCCGGGCGAACATCTCCAGGTTCTCGCGGCCGGTGATCAGCTCGTCCACCGAGGCGTACTGGCCGGTCAGCGAGATGGCGGCGCGTACCCGGGCGGGGTCGCGGGTGACATCCAGCCCGGCCACCCGGGCGTGCCCGCCGTTCGGCAGCGACAGCGTCGCCAGGATCCGTACCAGGGTGGTCTTGCCCGCTCCGTTGGGGCCGAGCAGACCGCAGACGGTGCCGGGTGCGACGGTCAGGTCGACGCCGTCCAGGGCGGTCGTCGTCCCGAACAGCTTGCGCAGGCCGCGGACTTCGATCGCCGCCTCGGACGGTCGGCTGCCGGTGGTGTAGGGGAGCACGGATTCCTCTCCTGCCGGATGGGGGTGGTCGGGACGGCGCGGCACGCTCATGCCCGATCTGCCGGGTGCGCGGCCGGGCGGCCGGAGCCGGGCCGCGTCGGTGGCCGGGGCCCGAGACGTACGGGGAGCGTGAGCAGGCTCCGCATGTCACCGATCGGGCGCCACGCCTGCGGCTGGTCCGGGTCGGCGTGCGCGAGGTGCGGATGGCGGCCGAACAGGGTGGTGAGCACCGTCTCCGTCTGCAACCGGGCCAGTGGTGCGCCGAGGCAGAAGTGGATGCCGTGGCCGAAGGCGAGATGGGGGCCGCGCGCTCGGGTGATGTCGAGCCGGTCCGGCCGGGGGAAGACCTCCGGGTCCCGGTTGGCCGCGGCGAGCGCCACGCTCACGATGGCTCCTGCCGGGATGACTACTCCCGCGAGTTCGACGTCCTGCGTCGCGACCCTCAGCGTGGTCCGCGCCAAGGAGGTCTCGTAGCGCAGCAGTTCATCGACCGCCGACGCGGTCAGCTCGGGCCGGCGGCGCAGCAGCGCGAGCTGGTCGGGATGCCGGAGCAGGGTGTCGACGGCGTTGCCCACCATCCCCGTGGTCGTCTCGTGCCCCGCCAGGAGCAATAGGACCAGGAGGCTTATGAGTTCGTCGTCGCCGAGCCCTTGCTCACGCGCCTGGGCCGCCACGAGCGCCGACAGCAGGTCCGGTTGCTCGTCCGCGGGTACGTCGGTGCGTACCCGGGGCCGCTTGGCAGCCACCAGGGCGGCGAACCACCGGTGGAGTCTGCGGGTGCGCTCCGCCGGGCCCGGTGTGGCTCCCGATCCCGTGACCGTGAGCATCCGTGCGGCCCAGGTCAGCAGTGCCCCGCGGTTGCCGTGAGGAACACCAATGAGTTCGCTGATCACCAGGACCGGCAGGGGGAAGGCGAGGGCCGTCATGAGGTCGACGGGTCCGCCGTCCGCCGCCGGGCCCGCGTCCGGCTCCGCCATCGCGTCGAGGAGCTCGTGGGTGAGGCGCTCGACCGCGGGCGCGAGGGCCGCGACCCGGCGCGGAGTGAACGCTCCCGCGACGAGCCGCCGCAGCCGTGTGTGGTCGGGCGGATCGCTGTTCACCAGGGGCAGGAAGAAGCTGCCCGCGCCGGAGACCCCGTACCCGGCGGCGCTCAGGGCGTCCGACGCGCGCTGCGGATCTTTGGAGAACCTGGTGTCGAGCAGCACCGTCCGGGCCTCGTCGTGCCGTGTGACCAGCCAGTACTCGAGCCCCTGGGGGTTGCGCACCCGGCGGGGCCCCGGCGACTGCCGAAGCCGCGCGTAGTGCCTGTGCTGGTCCGCGAGGAAGGACGGGTCGTCGATCCCGGCGGGCGCGGTCGTGGGCCCCGTCACCCGCGGACTTCCTTGGCGGCGGACGCCGGGCCCAGCAGGGATTCGAGGAAGTCCGCGGCGGTGGTTGCGCCGCCTGCGTTGGTGATGTGGTGGCGCATGGTGTGGGTGTTTGTGCGGTAGGTGGGGTCGGTGAGGACGTGGCGGGCGGTGTCGCGGAGGGTTTGGGGGGTGGTCTGGTCGCGGTGGAGGAGTTGGCCGAGGCCGAGTTGGGTGAGGCGGTCGGCGTTGGCGCGTTGTTCGCTCATCTGGGGGATGGCGACCATGGGCACTCCGAAGGAGAGGGCTTCCATGACGCTGCCCATGCCGGCGTGGGTGATGAAGAGGTCTGCTTGTCGCAGGATCTGGAGCTGGGGTACGTGGGGGCGTATGTCGATGTGGTCGGGGACGTTGGTGAGGGTGGTGGGGGTGATCTGGTTGCCGACGGCCATGACGATGTCCCAGGGGAGTTCGGCGAAGGCGTCGATGCACGTCTGGAAGAAGGCGGCGTTGTCGTTGTGGATGGTGCCGAGGGAGACCAGGACCAGGGGGCGCTCGCCCGTCGCGTCACTCCCGCGAACCCACCCGCCCTCGGAGGCCCGTCGCGCGAGGCAGGGGCCCGCGAAGTGGACGTCCTCCCCGAACGTCTCGCCCTTGAACTGGAACGCGCGCGGTACGAAGACGAGGGCTGGGCCCGACTCGCTGCCGGTCATCAGGGCTTTCGGGCTCAGGGGAACCTTCAGCCGGTCCAGGAGGTTCGCGATGCCGTGGAACACGCGCACGATCTCGGGGTCGAGCGGATCGACGTCTGTCTGGTGAGCGGCGAGGGACCACTCGGAACTCGCGGCGAAGGTGGTCCGGTACGGCACGGCGGGAATGCCGCGGCGCGCCGCGATCAGCCGTGCCGCCCACCCGGACGGATCGTCGTACACCACCAGATCGGGACGGTCCGCGGCGAAGGCGCGATCCAGCGGGGCGAGGGCGGCCAGCGTCTCGCGCAGCAGGTCCCGCAGGACCACGGCGAGGTCGCCGCTGCCGAAGCGGTCGGCGCGGTCCACCGCGCTGTCCCTGGCGGGCAGGCCGTCCATGGTCGACTCGTACCGCACTGGCACCGCTCCGGCCTCGGCGACCACGGGCGCGAAACGGTCGGTCGTCGCGAAGCTGACCCGGTGACCGCGCGCGGTCAGCTCTTCCACGACTCCGAGGGCCGGATTCACGTGTCCGTGCCCCGGCAGCGCGAAGAACGCGATGTGTGCCGTGCCGACGCCGTTCACCGCTGCCCCCGCGCGTCCGTGAGCAGCGCCTCCACGACGTCCGCGGCGGTGGTTGCGCCGCCTGCGTTGGTGATGTGGTGGCGCATGGTGTGGGTGTTTGTGCGGTAGGTGGGGTCGGTGAGGACGTGGCGGGCGGTGTCGCGGAGGGTTTGGGGGGTGGTCTGGTCGCGGTGGAGGAGTTGGCCGAGGCCGAGTTGGGTGAGGCGGTCGGCGTTGGCGCGTTGTTCGCTCATCTGGGGGATGGCGACCATGGGCACTCCGAAGGAGAGGGCTTCCATGACGCTGCCCATGCCGGCGTGGGTGATGAAGAGGTCTGCTTGTCGCAGGATCTGGAGCTGGGGTACGTGGGGGCGTATGTCGATGTGGTCGGGGACGTTGGTGAGGGTGGTGGGGGTGATCTGGTTGCCGACGGCCATGACGATGTCCCAGGGGAGTTCGGCGAAGGCGTCGATGCACGTCTGGAAGAAGGCGGCGTTGTCGTTGTGGATGGTGCCGAGGGAGACCAGGACCAGGGGGCGCTCGCCCGTCGCGTCACTCCCGCGAACCCACTCGCCGTCGAACTGGCGCTCCGACCAGCACGGCCCGACGAAGTGGACGTCCTCCCCGAACGTCTCGCCCTTGAACTGGAACGCGCGCGGAATGTAGACCAGGGCTGGGCCCGACTCGCTGCTCCCGAAGAACTCTTGGGCGGAGTACCCCACTCCGATGTCCGCCAGCATCGCGCCGATCTCCCCGTACACGGCGTTGAGCCCCGGGTGACCGGGCTCGAACTCCGCGTACTCGCCGTCCGAGCCGAGGGACCAGTGCTCGTTCGCCGCCAGCGTGGGGATGCTGCGCACGGCGGGTATCCCCCAGTTCTCCGCGAGGAGCCGGCCCGTCCAACCGGAGAGACCGTCATAGATCAGGACGTCGGGACGGTCGTCGGCGAAGGCCCGTCGCAACTGCGGGTAGAGCGCCGCGGTCTCCTGCACCAGGCCGCGGAGGACCTGGACGAAGTCGCCCGTCGTGAAACGGTCGTTGTTCTCCAGGTCCGTCATGGTGGACCGGAACGCGCCCATCACGGACTCGTAGGGAACGAGCGTGGCACCGGCCTTCTCGACCTCGGCGCCCTGGCTCGTGGTCACCGCGTAGCTGACGCGGTGACCACGAGCCACGAGTTCCGCGACGATTCCCGCCGTCGGATTGACATGGCCGGTGCCAGGAATATTGAAGAAGGCGATATGGGACATCGAGCCACCGCTTTTCCAGACGGGCAGAAATGTGATCGGAAGCGCACCGTAGCAAACAGCCCCGCCCGTCCGGTACATGACGGGGGGCAAAAACAGGAATTCGCCGGTGGATGAGGCCGCACCTCGAACCCGAGTGTGAGATGAGGTGGCCGGCTCATACCGGCAGGGTGGCTGGAAAACCAGTTGGCGGGCGGAAGAATTCGACGACGTCCCTCCGACACGATGGCGTCGGCCGTTCGGTTCCGTGGCGGTCCTGCTGGTTCTTCGGACCGGCAGAATTAATTCACTATTCAAGGAGGCTCCCATGCCTGTCGCCGAGCTGCTCGCCGATGACCTTCTCGAGCTGGACGCCCTGACCGAGGACGACCTCCTCGTTGAGGCCGACGACAAGGAAGCCCAGGCTGTCCTGTGTGCTTGCTGCTGCTCCTGGTGCGGTTGCTGAGCATCGGTCTGATGGACGTCTCCCGGGAGGCATCGGCCTCCCGGGAGGTGCAACGAGGTCGGAGTGCGACATGGCAAATGAAGAAAACTGGGGAATGCCCTCGATGAAGGTTCCCTCCGTCGGGATGAAGCGACTTCTCCTGATCGGAACAGGATCGTCCAATGTCGCGTTCCTGCCTCTCTGGGTGAACTGGTTTCAGGTCAGTTACCCAGACGTGGAAATGCGCATTGTTCTCACTCGGTCCGCACAGCGGTTCGTGACGCGTGAAGGACTTTCTGTCCTGACTAATCGACTTGTGTTCGAGGATTCCTGGTCCGAAGAGCCGCAGTCGCGCAAACTCCATGTGGAGTTGGCCGCCTGGCCGGACGCAATCGCCGTCTATCCGGCCGGAATGCATTTCATCGCGCGACTGGCGCAAGGCCTCGCGGACACCCCCGCGACCATGGCGCTCCAGTGCACGCAGGCCCCCATCGCACTCGCCGCGGCGCTGCCGCCCGGCGGCTGGGAGAGCGCCGCGATGCGCGATCACCGGGCCCGGCTGGCGGACCGTGAGAACGTCGTGCTCCAGCCGCCGGTCACCGGGCTCAGCATGACGACGGGCCGTAACGACGGGAACCAGCCCGCGACGCTCCCCACCCTCCTGCGGAGTCTCGAAGAGCTGCGCGCACGACGCGCCGCGGGGCACGAGCGGCCGCGAGAGGACGCCGGGGCGGTGAGCGGTGACGGCGTGGCCTGACGAGCGCGCGGCGGCCGGGCGCCAACCGGGCGGTGACCGGCACGTGGCGATCGTCACTGCCGCTGCCCACAGCCACATCAGCCCGCTCCTGGGCACGGTCTCCGAGCTGGTGCGCCGGGGCGTTCGGGTCAGCTACGCCACCACGGAGCGGTTCGCACCGCTCGTGGAGGCGGCGGGGGCCACGGCCGTGGTCTTCCGGTCGTCGCTGCCCTCGGACCCGGCCCATTGGCCGACCGACGTCCGGCGGTTGCCGCTCCTCTACCTCGCCGACGCCCGGGCGGTACTGCCCGTTCTGGAAGCGCACTTCGGCGGCGACCGCCCCGATCTCGTCCTCACCGAGGATCCGGCGGGCGCCGGGAGCGTGCTCGCTGCGAAGTGGGGCATCCCGTCGATGCAGGTGTGGACATACCTCGCCACCCGCCGGCACTGGTCCCTCGCCGCACCGGATGCGCCCGGCGCCAACCCCGTCGCCGGGGAGTTCCTGTCCGGGCTCGCCTCGTTCCTGACCGAAGAGGGCATCCGGACCGAGGCGAGGGCACACCTGGACGCGGCCCTCGCGGGAGGGCTCGTCCTGGTCCCGCGCTCCTTCCAGCCGGGCGGTGACGGCTTCGGCGAGTCGTACACCTTCGCTGGGCCGGCCCTCCCGCCCGCACCGGACTCCTCGCGGTGGGCACCGCCCGCGGATGGTGCCCCGGTCGCACTGGTCACCCTGGGCTCCCTCGACCACGGCCACCCGGAGTTCTTCGCCACTGCGGCGGAGGCGTTCGCCGGTCTCGACTGGCACCTGGTTATGGCGATCGGCGACCGCACCGACCCCGCCGCGCTCTCCCCGCTGCCCCCGAACGTGGAAGCGCACCGCTGGGTTCCGCTGCGAGCCGTCATGGCGCACGCCTCGTTGGTCATCCACCACGGGGGAATGGCCACGACGATGGAGAGCCTGCACCACGGCGTGCCGTCTCTGGTCGTTCCGCGGCTCCGGGAGCAGGCCGACACCGCCAGGCGGGTGCGGGAGCTCGGGCTCGGCACGGCGATCCCCCTCCGGTCGGTTACGGCCGATCTCCTGCGCAGGTCCGTGCTCGCCGTGCATGCCCATGGCGGCGTACGCCGCCGGGTGCGCGCGATGCGCGACGAGATCCGGAGCCTAAGCGGAGCGGGGGCCGCGGCCGACGCCGTCGTACGGCGGCTCTTGTCGGCGGCAGGATGAGGGAAGTCATCGGCCGGGGTTTCCTCGCGGAGTACCTCCGTCAGCACCTCCCCTCAGACGTGTCGGCGACCATCCTGGCCGCCGGCGTCTCGGACACCTCGGAGACATCACCGGAGCGGTTCCGCCGCGAGGCCGCGATGGTGTCCGAGACCGCAGCGCGGTGCAGAGAGAGTGGTCGGCTGCTGGTGTTCCTCTCCTCTGCGGCCACCGGGCTCTATGGAAGGGAGGGTGAGGGCCGTGAAGACTCCCGGGTGGCTCCTGTCTCCCCGTACGGGCAGCACAAGTTGGCCATGGAGCGGCTCGTGGCCAACTCCGGGGCGCACTGGCTGACGCTCAGGCTCAGCCACGTTGTCGGCCCGCGCCAAAACCCGGCGCAGTTGTTCCCCTCCCTTGTCCGCCAGGTCCACTCGGGCACAGTCATGGTGCACCGTGGGGCCCGCCGAGACTTGATGGGCGTGCATCATTTCGCCACGGTCCTCGACCGGTTGCTCGCTCTGGGTGTGCGCGACCGTACGGTCAATGTGGCTTCCGGGGTGGCTTTTCCTGTCGACCAGATCGTCACGGCCCTTGAGACGGAGATGGGCCGATCCGCGAACCGGACCTTTCTGGATGTGCCGCCCGAGACCCTGTGCATCTCCAACCAGCGCATGTGGGCTCTAGTCCCCGAAGTAGCCGATTTCGGGTTCGGCCCCCGATACCTGGACAGCTTGGTCAGACGCTACGCGGGACGCCAGGCGGGTGAGTACGTTGAGAACTCCCCACACGGACATGGTGACTGGGGGGACACGTAGCGGCCAGAGCGAGGCGCGTAGGCGGAGTTGGGCCAGGGCGCCCGCTGGGGCGGATATGCCGGTCCGGCGGTGTCTGCAGGCTGCCTTGTCCAACGAGGCAGGGAGGGCCGCTGCGAGCCAGCGTCGCGCTTCCGTACACAGTGCCCATGGAGCACACCACTCACGCCGGGAAGCCCGGTTCACAAGTCCCTGACCTGTGGCTCTCCTTCACCAGCTCCGGCTCGAGCTGTTCCGTAGGACGCAACATGTGGAG
The DNA here is from genome assembly GCF_036231355.1 of Streptomyces sp. NBC_01431. Taxonomy (NCBI): domain Bacteria; kingdom Bacillati; phylum Actinomycetota; class Actinomycetes; order Kitasatosporales; family Streptomycetaceae; genus Streptomyces; species Streptomyces sp. NBC_01431. The sequence goes on along the minus strand of NZ_CP109496.1, from coordinate 1,401,636 downwards.
TGAGTTGCCATCCTCGAACCGGCGGCAAAGGGCTCCTGACCTGCAGTTTTGTGCGTGCGCATTATGTGCGGTGTGGGCGTTACGGGCGATATCCCGGACTCAAGCCCTCGTTCAAGGCTCGATGACAGGCACTCAAGATGGAACACAGTCGCGAAGTGCTCAGCGCGCTGGGGCAGGCCGATGGCCTGGCTCGCTGGGTCCCCATCCGTAGTCGTGGGGCTGCCCGCCCCGCCATTCCATCATCGGGGAATCACTGTCCACCAATGCCTCAGCCAGCTCCAAGCCAGTCCGGCGGAGCAGTTCAATGAGCTCTCGGTCGTCATAGGCGATACCGACGATCTGGTTCCGCACGACGACGCGCCGCCCACCCGTACCCAGCGGAGGGTGCACCACGATCGGGGAGCCCATGCGTCCAGGATGCGGCGCTCCCACCGCTGTTGCACGCCGAGTCCTTCCAGAGGGCACAAGCGAAAGCTAGCCAGACGTAGCGAGCTCCGACCGCACTGTCCTCGGTGTGTTAGCCCCGAAGCCCCTGGACTTTGCTGGGCCGGCTTCCCCGCTTCGTTGCCCGTTGGAGCCGGGCCCCGCCGTGAAAGTCGCGGAATCCGGGAGGGGCACGCCCGCCCTACTGCTGCGGGCTGCCCGGAGCGATCACTTCAACCCGCCCACCCCGCTCACCGATCCACGCCTCGAGCTCCGCGCCGGCCAGCTCTCGGGAGGATTCGCCACTGAAGAGCGTGATCGGCCCGAAAACGGTGCCTGTCAGGCCACGCACCACCGTAGCGTCGTCGACTTTGACCCTGAAGCTGTTGTGGAACAAGACTGCGTCGGTCAGGTCCGCTCCCCTAAGATCGACGCGGAAGAGCGAAGCCCCCATGATCCTTGTTCCTCTGAAGCTCGCTCCCGACGCATCGACCCCGTGCAGCGAGGCCTTGACCATGTCGGCGCCGTCGAGCCGCGCCGAACGGAGCACAGCCTCGTCAAGATTCGCCCTGACGAGGTCCGCGCCGGTGAGATCCGCACCGGTGAGATCCGCTGACTGAAGGTCGGCGCGGTAGAAACTCGCTCCCTCTAGCCGCACACCCGCCAAGACCGCCTGGGTGAACCACGAGCTCGTGAAGTCTCCGCCCGACAGGTCCGCACCTCGGAAGTCGTGCTCGATACCGAAAAGGCTGGAACCCTCCTCAGTCAACCATTCCTGCAACTGGCGCGTCGCCTCAGAGTCAGTCGGGAGCGTCTTCGGCTCCCATGTCTTACGGGCACCAGATGACATGATCTCCCCAACCGTGGCTTTCAACAATGCCCTTGATGCTGTCGATCGCCGCTTGATCCGCGTTCCGGACGTCAACAATGACTACGCGATGCAAATCGTCAATCTGCTCGGTAAAAGTCTCCACCCAGGTCTGGGCATGCCTTGCCGGGTTGTACGCGCACCCGCCACTGACAACGCAGCCCGCCCCAAGCGCGCTCCTGTGACCGCGGCTGCCGCCGGATGGCCACCCAGCGGCGCAGAAGGCGTCACGGACACCTCCGTTCCCCGCGACTACCAGGGCCGGGACCGGCGGATGAGTAGCGTCAACTCAAAAGAACACTGATTCCTGCGGCGCGTAGTCGCTGCGCTTGTCCTTCGCGGTAGGGGTCTGCCGCATGATCGGGTGACATCTGAACTGGCTTGCCCTGTGAGGCGGGTGGCAGCACTCGGGGCGTGAGCCAGGTCTACGGCCAGGCACGCCGGGCACCTACCCGTGGTCGAGGCTGCCGCCTCACCATTCGACCCTCGGCGAATCACTGCGCATTTTCAGAGTTGCCACCGATGGGGTGACGGCAGTGTGGGCGCAACGCACAAGGCACCCGTGCCGTTGAGGGAGGTGTTCAACGTCTCAACTCATCGGCGTGGGTGCCTCGTTGGTCTTCCTTCCTGCCGCACTTGACCTGCTTCATGCGCTGGTCGAGGGGGTCACCATGCTCATCGTCACCCCGTGAGGGTGACAGCCGCTGCAAGCTCCCGCCGCATCAACGCGCGCTCGTCGGTCGGGTGTACCTGCGCAAGCACGACACCCTGGCTCAGATAGCGGCTGGCTTCGGCATCTCGGTCGGCACCGCCCACGCATACACCGCGGCTGTGATCGACCTCCTGGCCGCCAGGGCACCAGCCTGCTCAAGGTCCTGCGTGAGCACGAACCGGAGTACGTCCTGCCCGACGGGATTCGTGCCGAGTGCGACCGCGTGGGCGATGGCAGGGCCAACTACTCGCATAAAACACCGTCGCCACGGCGTGAACGTGCAGGTCGTGACCGATCCGGCCGGGCAGGTGCTGTGGATCCCAGGGGCCTCGCCAGGCCGGTGCCACGACCTGACCGCGGCCCGCGCTCACCGGATCATCCGGATCTGCGAAACGTCTAGGCGTCCCTGTCCTGGCCGACCGCGCCTACCAAGCGCCGGCGCCTGGGTCACCGGGCGCAGACGGCCGCCGGGTGGGCAGCTGCCCCCCACCCAGCAGACCGTCAATCGAGCGCTGGCCACGTCCTGAGCGCCCGTTGAACGGGGCATAGCATCACAAATCCTGGCGAATCTTTCGAAGATCCCGGATCAGCCACAACCGCATGACGTCAGTCGCCAAGGTCGTCCTCGCCCTGGAGAGGCAACGCCAAACCACTCAGTACGTCGTGACCTGGTCGGGTAGCCGGACAGGTGCGGTCGTACGGTGCTGCGGGTGGCCGCCCGTGGTGGGCCTGGGGCGGACCGGCCACCAGAGGGTCCGGCCGAGGAGTGCGGCGAGGGCGGGGACGAGCACCAGGGAGAGGACGAGCGCGGAGAGCATGATGCCGAGTGCCATCGCGAAGGCGACCTGTTCACTCCCCGGGGTCGTGGCGAGCGTGGCGAAGGAGCCGGCGAGGACCAGCCCGGCCGTCGCGATGGCCGGCGTCGTGTGCCGTACCGCGCGGGCCACGGCGGCGCGGGCCGGGCCCGGTTGCTGCATCTCCTCCCGGATCCGGTCGGAGATCAGGATGTTGTAGTCGGTGCCCAGTGCCACGACGAACAGGAACAGCACCAGGGGCAGGGTGAAGCTGACGCCCGGCTTGCCGAGGCCATGCTGGAACAGCAGCGTGGCGGCGCCGAGGGTGGCGGCGAAGCCGAGCCCGACGGAGAGCATCAGGACCACCGGTGCGAGCAGGCTGCGCAGGAGCAACAGGAGGATCAGCGCGATCAGCGCGGCCGCGACGGGGAACACGATCCTCAGGTCGTGGTCGACTGCGGTGGAGATGTCGGCGAAGATCGCCGCCGTTCCGCCCACGTGTGCCGTCGTCCCGGCGGGCGTGTGCCGGGCGACCGCGTCCCGGATCGGCCCTGAGACGAGGTCGCGGGCCTGCTGGCTCTGCGGGTCGGCGGTCGGGTAGAGGTCGATCCTGGCGGCGCGGCGATCCTCGTTCAGGACGGTCGGTGCGACCTGGCCCACGCCCTTGACCTGGGCGAGCCCTCGGGAGAGGCCGCCCAGCCGGTCGGCGGTGAGGGTGCCGCCGTCCTTGGCGGTGACGAAGACAGTTGTCGGGTCGGAGACCCCGGCCGGCAGCGCGCGGGAGATCTCGGCCGCGGTGGCCGCGGCGGGGGTCGTGTCGCCGGAGTCGCCCTGGCCGTAGTCCATGCGCATGCCGATCAAACCGGCGGCCAGCGCGGCGAGCAGGGCGACGGACGCCGCCAGCATCGTCAGCGGACGGCGCGCGACCAGCACCCCGAGGCGGGCGGCACGGCCTTCGCGCGGCTTGTGGCGCAGGGTCTTGGAGGGCCAGAACATCTTGCGCCCGGCGGCCGCGAGCAGCGCCGGCATCAGGGTGAGGCTGCCGAGCAGCATGACCAGGACCGCGACAGCGATCGCGGGGCCAAGGGAGCGGAACTGCCCGAAGGTCGCCAGGCCCAGGGTGGAGAACGCGGCCACGATGGTCAGTGCCGCCGAGGTGATCGCGGTGCCCACCCGGCCGGACACCTGCTGAGCCGCCTCGCGGGCCGACTGTTCGGGCCGACCGCGCAGGTGCTCGCGGAAGCGGAACAGCAGGAACAGCAGGTAGTCGATGCCGATGCCGAGCAGCACCACCTGGATCAGGCTCGGGGTGCTCGCGTCGAGCTTGTGTCCGGTGAGCAGCGCGGCCCCCGCGACGGCTCCGCCAGCCACCCCGCCGATCAGGGCGACCGCGAGCAGCGGCAGCAGGGCCGCGAGCACACTGCGGAACGCCAGTACGTTGAGCAGGACGATGAACGCCATCACGAGGGCGCTCCCCACCTTCGCGGCGGTGTCGTGGGCGTCAGTGGTGTCGACGGTGTCGGCGAGACTCCCGGTGAAGCCGGTGCGCATGCCCGCCTCGGCGAACTGCGTCCGGGCGGCGTCCCGGAAGGTCCGGTAGACGTCCTGGACCCCTATGTCCGTGGGATTGCCGGTCAGCTGCACGGTGAGCAACTGGAAGCTCCGGTCGGGCGCGGTCATCGCCGGGGCGATCCTGGGCGTCTGGGAGCGGTCCTGGACCAGGAACTCCGGCATGTCGTCCCGCCTGGGCATGACCACTCGGCGCTGGCCCAGCTTCGCCGCCTCGGCCTCGACGCGCTTGTGGTCGGCGGCGCTCAGTTCCTTGCCGTCGGACCGGGCCACGAGCACCGTGACCGTGGTGGCGTCAGGGTCCTCCCCGAACTGTTCCCGGGCGATGTGCAGCGCGGCGGCCGAGTCGTAGCTGCGGGGCAGGAAGTCCCCGGTCTGGCTCTGGGTCACCCGCGCGATCAAGATCGGGGCCAGGGCGCTCAGGGTGAGACCCAGCACCGCCCACAGGGCGATGACTTTCCAGGGATGTCGGGTGGAGTAGCCGGTCAGGGCGCGGATCATTTGTCCTCCGCGGACGGGTTCGTGGTGTGTGTGCGGACGTCTGCCGCGAGCTCTCCCGGCAGGTCTCCAGACCATCACTGGGAAGGGGCCGCGAGCGTCGTGGCAGCGGATGATCCGGACCGGGGCCCTGGGGCCCCGCCGGGGCCGGGACCAGGACCCTGGTCCTGGTCCCGGCCAGGTCAGAAGGGTGAGAACGGCCGCCGCCGGTGCCGCGGGCACGACGGCTGTGCAACGCTGTGGCGGGGCCGGGAGGCCGGAGCGCAGGGAGAACGGACATGCCCATGAGTGATCGCACAGGGACCGGCGGCAGCCGCGGGCCGCTGCGCCTCGATAGCGCCGAGCCGCTGTGGTCCCGCAACGACGCGCTCGTGGCCGGCGGGGCCTGTGTGCTGAACGTGCTCAGTTACCTGTTCGCGGAGGCCCCCGACGGGCAGCAAGAGGTGAGCGTCGCCGGGTTCCTCCTCGTCGCGGTGGCGGCCCTGCCGCTGCTGGCCCGGCGCCGCCACCCCGTGGCGGTACTCGCCGCCGTCCTGGTCCTCGACGCGACGGCCACCGTGACCGTGCCGCTGTCCACCCACTTCGGTGCCGTATTGGTGGTTGCCCTGTACGAGGTCGCCCGGACGTGCCGCGGCCGGGTGGCGGCGGCCATGGCCATCGTGACGGGGGTGGTGACGCTGGTGAGCCAGAGCGGCGGCCGGATACCGAGCTACCAGAACGCCTTCGCCACGCCGCTGAGCGTCCTGATCGTGGTCGGCACCGCCCTGGCGGTCAGCCGCTGGCAGCAGGAGGTGGCCGCCAACCGCAGGCTCCTCGCCGATCGCGCGGTGGCCGACGAACGCCGCCGTATCGCACGGGAGTTGCACGACATCGTGGCCCACCACATCACCACCATGCAGCTGATGGCCGGCGGGGCCCGGGCCAACCTCGCCCAACCGGAGGTGGTCCGGGACGCCCTGGTCACCCTGGAGTCCTCCGGGCGGCTCGCGCTGCGCGAGATGCGCCAGCTCCTTGATGTGCTGCGGGCTGGAGACGAACCGGAGACCGCGCCGTCGCTGCCCCAGCCCGGCGTCGACGGTCTCGACCGCCTGGTGGCCGATTCCCGCCTTGCCGGACTGCCGACCGAGTTCAGCGTCCACGGTCAGCGGGTACCGCTGCCGCCGACCGTCGGCCTCACGGTGTTCAGGATCGTCCAGGAGGCCCTCACCAACACCCGCAAGTACGCGGCGGGGACCGCGCACGCGTCCGTACGGCTGACGTACCGCCAGGAGCGGGTCACCGTCGAGGTGCGGGACGGCGGCGGGGGCGCACCACCGCAGGAGGGGGCGTCGGCGGCGGGCTCAGGCGGTTACGGCCTCATCGGCATGCGCGAGCGCGTCGCCCTGCACGGCGGCACCCTCACCGCCGGCCCGCAGGCCGGTGGCGGGTTCGCAGTGGTGGTCGACCTGCCGCTGGCCACGGACGAGGCGGACGAGGCTGCCGTCCAGCACGAGGGGGCACTCCGATGACGGAGACCGGGCCGACGCCGGAGAGGATCAAGGTGCTGATCGCGGACGACCAGCCGCTGGTCAGGCGGGGCCTGTCGCTGATCCTCTCCCCCGACCCGTCCTTCGAGGTGGTGGGAGAGGCCGAGAACGGCGCGCAGGCCGTCACCCTCGCCGGCCAACTGCGCCCCGACGTCGTGGTGATGGACATCCGGATGCCCGTGCTCGACGGGGTCGGCGCGACCGGGGAACTCGCCGCCACTCTGCCGGGCTGCCGGGTCCTGGCCCTCAGCACCTTCGATCTGGACGAGTACGTGGTGGGCGCCCTGCGCGCCGGCGCCTACGGGTTCCTGCCCAAGGACAGCTCCCCGGAGGACCTGAGCGCGGCGATCCGCACCGTCCACGCCGGCGAGGCGGTCGTCGCGCCGCGCCTGCTCACCCGGCTGATATCGACCTACGTACGGGCACCTCGCGGTGCGCGGCCGGACCTCACCGGCCGGGGTGAACTCACCCCCCGCGAGGTCGAGGTGTGGCATCTGATGGCCACCGGCCTCGACAACACGGAGATCTCCCGCACCCTGGACATCAGCCTCTCCACGGTGAAGAACTACATCACGAGCATCTTCGACAAGCTCCACGTCCGCGACCGCGCCCAGGCGGTCATCGCGGCCTACGAATCCGGACTGGTCGCCGCCCGGACAGCAGCCGAACACCCGGCCGGCGACGGGCACACCGGATAGCGGGCTCACCACCGAGATCCATGGAGCGGCGCGCACTCCTCCCACCGCAACCGCCGTTACCTGCGCCGCCGTTAGGTCAAGCGCCGTGACTGTTGCAGCCCTTCGCCTCCGGCTTCGCACATGAGCCGCCGGACAGACCCCGGGAGGCGCGATTCAGCGGCACAAGGCCGCGTCCACGACATTGTCGACGCGCTTCCTGGCTGCCTCGTCGGTCAGTTGAATGGTCACCGCGACATTGGCGGCGCGGCCGTCGTCGGTGACTCCGCCCCGGGTCTCGTATCCGGGGAAGCTTCCGCCGTGGCCCCAGTAGAGGCCGCCGCACGGCAGCGGCTTGCTCACGAGCCCCAGTCCGTAGCGGGCGCCGGAGCCGAAGGTGCCTTCAGCGGGGACGGTGGTGCGCATCTGGGCGAGCTGGTCCGCCGGGAGGAGGCGGCCGGACACGAGCGCGCCGAAGAACCGGTTGAGGTCGGAGTTGGTGGAGATCATCTGACCTGCCGCCCAGCCCCAGGAGGGGTCCGTCTCCGTGACGTCGCGCAGCGGCGCGCCTGCCGAATCCTGGTAGTAGCCCTTGGGATGGGCTTCTCGGATGGTCGCGTCACCGGGGGCGGGAAAGTAGGTGTGGCGCAGCCCGATGCGCTTGATGATGCGTTGGTCCATCTCCTTGGCGAGCGGTCGGCCGGTGACCTTCTCGACGATCAGGCCGGCGAGCACGTAATTCGTGTTGCTGTACGCCCATTTCGCCCCGGGGGCGAAATCGGCCTTGTGCTGGAGAGCGATGCCGAGGAGCTCGCGGGGTTCGAAGTAACGGACTTCTTCACCGAGGTAGTTGCTGTAGTTGGGGAGCCCGCTGGTCTGCTGCAGGAGCTGACGGACGGTGATGTGGCGTCCGTCGATCCCCTCCCCTCGTACGAGGCCCGGCAGATAGGTGTCGACCGGGGTGTCGAGGCGGACCTTCCCCTCGGCGACCAACTGCAGCACGACCACCGCGGTGAACGTCTTGGTATTGCTGCCGACTCGCACCTGACCGTCCCTGGGCACCTTCGAGCCGGTGGCCAGGTCGCCCACCCCTGCCGTGTAGGTACGGTCGTGGCCCTTGCGGTCCTTGACGCTCGCCAGCGCGGCGGGCAGGCCATCGGAACGCAGCAAGGCGTTCAGCCCCTCCTTGACAGTGTCCGGCCGGGCGGCGGCGGACGCCGCGGGAGGCGCCAGGACGCCCATCGTCATGACGCCCACGGCCACCGCGGCCGCGGCCGACACGGCGCTGCGCCGGCCGCTCCGCCGCCTGGGAGAACGGAACCTCTGCCATGTCTGTTCACGCACGAGCCAACTCCTGTGGAATCGATCGGAAACCAGCGGTATGTGCCGGTCCCAGCATGTTCGGGTGCGGCAGCCTGGGGCGATCCCGCTACCCGGCCGGCTCCAGGTGGGGCTACCCCCCTGTGCGCTCAGACGATGGCGAACGGGGCGGGGACGCTGCGCCTGCCGACCCAGGGCCTTTCGGCCGCCCCCCCTCACGCGCACGCGATGCGGCCTGCGCCGGCCACATCGGCCACCCGCACCGCCCAACACGTCTGCGACGGCGAGGCGTTGGAGCGTGGCACCCAACTGACCGACGCCTGCGCCCGGACAACCCGGCCATGCCGAACGGAGGTAAGAGCCAGCTGTTCTGTGGGGGTTTGCCCAGCCGGGTAGTTAGCGTTTCCGCAGGTCGTGCAAGGGAGTTGAAGATCTCCTGACGTAGCACAACGGAGCTCGTTGGTACGGGCAGTCGTCCAAGACAGCTCGTATCGCAAGGAGCTTCGTTGCCCGTTCATTCTGTCCTGCCGCCCGCGCTGACGACCGGCACCCGATCGGTCACGGTGGCTGCAGGCCGGTTCGCGCCCGGCTGCCTGGGGGAGCTGGTGGTGACCGGCTATCCGGCCGAAGTCGTCCCCGGCTGGCTCGACCCCCTCCTGACCTACCCCGGGCGCCTTGATGTCGCCCTGCACCACCCCCGTCCCCGCCGCTTCCGCAGCTTCCTCAACCGGGCCGGACTCCGCCGCAGCTTCCACGACCTCCGCCACTCGACCGCCACTCTGCTCCTGGAACTAGGTGTCGTCCTCGTCGTGATCAAGGAACTCCTCGGGCACGCTCGGCGTCACCGCCAGCGTCTACGCCCATGTCCGACTCCGGTTCCAACGCCCTGGGGGATGCACTACAGGGGAAGCGCCTCGCCCATCCGCCCCACACGGCAACAGATGACTTTGCTCTGCACAGCGACACATTCGCACTTCCCAGTCGGCGGCCGAGTCGTCGTGGGGAGGCGGGCGGCCAAGCCTCGCGAGCCACAAACGGCAGCCGCCTGAAAGCCACACCCGCCTCCCCTGGGTGCCCTCACCCTACGAACGGGGGGACCAACCCGAACAAAAAGGTAGAGCCGCCTGATGCCGAGCGACGACGGAGCGAGCCTGCCTTCGGCTTCGCCAGGGAGTTCGCCAGCACATGCGCAGTAGCCGACCCCAGGTGGCGCCCGACGGGGGAGGGGCGGCATCGGCACACGCGATGCCCTCCGCGAGCCCACTCCCGGCGAACTCGCCGAAATCGTGCACGCTCGGGGCCCACGGGCGCTGGAATGTCCCTGGCCAGGCGTTTTGAGTGCCTGCCCAGGGACACACAGACGCCTGCTCCCCAAAGAAGGCTCTGCCGCCCCAGAACGTGCTCAGGGGCGTCCAGCGGGCTGGGTGCTGCCGGGAGCGTCCCGAGCTCCTGCGGAGCACCGCTGGGGTCTTCGTCATGGATACGCCTTCCGGGGTCTCGCGGAGAGGGCCGACTGGGCACACTCTGGTCCCGACCGGCCTGTTGCGCGGTCCCTTCCCTGGCGGGTCGCCCCGCACGGAATGGGTGGCCGGGACCCGCCTGGTCTCGTGGGACACCGGCCCGTGCCGGGCGTTGAACCGCGATGAGCGTGCGATGCTGGATCCCCGGAGCGCGCCCGGTCTTTTTGGACCCCGCATCCCCATCGGGCGTGACGACCCCAGGGCGGCGATCGTATGACCGAGCAGCAGTGCCGAAATTGTGGGAGTCCAGCCGGTGCACCGCACCGAGAGACGGTGTCCCCGCCTGCGGGGGGCGGGGCCGGGTGAGCGTCTCCGCTCCGGCTCAGCCACCGGTGCTCGCGCCCGGGGTGGCGTTGGCGGCCACCTTGCCGGTGGACGATGTCCTTCGCGAGGTCGGTGTCGTCGCCGGCGTGGGCCTGGGTGGCGAGGAGGTCTTGCGACGCCAGGCGCGGTTCGGCCCCAACGCGGTCGCTACGCACCGTGCCCGGCTGTTCCCTGTGCTGTGGCACCAGCTCCGTTCGCCGCTGCTGGGGCTGCTGGTGGCGGCCGCTGTCGCGTCCTTCCTGGTGGGAGAGCAAAGCGATGCGGTGATCATCGGGCTGATCGTGAGTGTGTCCGTCGCGCTGGGCTTCGTCAACGAGTACCGGGCCGAGAAGGCGGCTGAGGCGCTGCACTCGCAGATCCACCACGAGACCGTGGTGTTGCGCGACGGTCGGGACACGCTCGTGGACGTTACGGCGCTGGTCCCCGGTGATCTGGTCGAACTGCGTCTGGGGGACATCGTGCCGGCGGACCTGCGGCTGCTGGAGGTCACCGGATTGGAGTGCGACGAGTCGGTGCTGACCGGCGAGTCGTTGCCGATGGACAAGAGCCTCGCCGCGGTCGCGGCCGGGACCCCGTTGGCCGAACTGTCCGGGTGCGCTCTGATGGGCACGGTCGTCCGGACCGGCGCTGCCCGCGGGGTAGTCGTCGCTACCGGGGCACACACCGAGTTCGGCAAGATCGCCGCGGGGCTTGACACGCATCCGCTCGACACCGAGTTCCAGGTCGGCCTGCGGCGCTTCTCGCTGCTGCTGGTCTACGTCGCGGGCGCGTTGACCACCTCGATCTTCGTGATCAACGTAGCCCTGCACAAGCCGATCATCGACGCTCTGCTGTTCTCACTGGCCATCGCGGTCGGTATCACCCCGCAGCTGCTGCCCGCCGTCGTCTCGACGAGCCTGGCCGCCGGCTCGCGCCGGATGAGCCGGCGCAAGGTGCTGGTCAAGCGGTTGGTCTGCATCGAGGACCTGGGCGATGTCGATGTCCTGTTCACCGACAAGACCGGCACGCTCACCATGGGCCGCATCGAGTACATGCGCGCCGTTCCCGCCGGCCGCCAGGGCAGTGAGGCGGTGGTGCGGTGGGGACTGCTCGGCACGGAGAACGCGACGCGGGATGCGCAGGACGTCGGCGGGAACCCGCTGGACCAGGCCCTGTGGCGGTCTCCGGCCGCCGCGGGCGAGCGCGCCTCCCTGGAGGGGTACACACAGGTCGCGGTGCTGCCTTTCGATCACGAACGGCGCATGATCTCGGTCCTGGTGCGGGACAGGGAGGGCTGTTCGAGCCTGGTCACCAAGGGCGCTCCGGAGACTGTCCTGGACCGCTGCGTCGACGTCCCACCCGAAGTCCGTGCGGCGCTGGCGGCGGAGTTCGCCGCGGGGAACCGGGTGGTCGCCGTCGCCACCCGGCCCGTCGCCCCCGGAACACAGGCCGTCGGCCCGGAGGACGAGCAGGAGCTGATCCTGGCCGGGCTGCTGGTGTTCCTCGACCCGCCCAAGCCGGACGCCGCCGCAGCGCTGCGCAGACTCTCCGGCCTCGGCATCGCGGTGAAGGTCGTCACTGGCGACAACGCCGTGGTCGCCGCAAAGGTCTGCCGTGACCTGGGGCTCACCGACGCGGGCGCGATGACCGGCAGTGAGGTCGACGCCCTGGACGACGCACAACTGGCCGAGGCGATCTCCCGGACCACCGTTTTCGCGCGAGTGAGTCCCGAGGCCAAGGCGCGTATCGTGCACGTGCGACGGCGCAGCCACGGGGGCGTGGCCTTCCTGGGCGACGGGGTCAATGACGCACTGGCTCTGCACGCGGCCGATGTGGGCATCTCCGTCGACTCGGCCACCGACGTCGCCAAGGACGCGGCCGACGTCATCTTGCTGGAGAAAGACCTCAACGTCCTCGCAGACGGTGTGGCTGAGGGCCGCCGGATCTTCGCCAACACCATCAAGTACGTGTTGATGGGCACCTCGAGCAACTTCGGCAACATGGCCTCCGCCGCGGGCGCCTCGCTGTTCCTGCCCTTCCTGCCGATGCTGCCCTCACAGATTCTGCTGAACAACCTTCTCTACGACAGCAGTCAGCTGGCCATCCCGACGGACAACGTGGACGAGGACCAGCTGCGGAAGCCCGCGCACTGGGACATCGCCTTCATCCGCCGTTTCATGATCTCCTTCGGACCGCTCAGCTCGGCGTTCGACTTCGTCACCTTCGCAGTCATGCTCTGGGTCTTCCACTCCGGACCGGCCCAGTTCCGCTCCGGCTGGTTCGTCGAATCGCTGGCCACCCAGACTTTGGTGATCTTCGCCATCCGCACCCGACGCATCCCGTTCTTCCGCAGCCACCCCAGCCTGCCGCTGACTCTCGCCGCGCTCGGCGTCGTCACGACCGGCGCCGTGCTGCCGGCCACTCCACTCGCCCCCGCTCTGGGCTTCCAGCCGCTTCCCGGGGGTTTCTTCGCCACGCTGGTCGGCATGATCCTCGCCTACCTGGCCCTCGTCGAGATCGCCAAACGGCTCTTCTACGGGGCCGCAGTCCCGGCACCTCCGGTTCCCCGGCACTACGCCGGCCACCGTCACCTGCGGCGCCGTGCCGCCCGCTTCAGCACCGCAGGACCCCGCCCCACCCCGGCGGGCGGACCGCCGTGATGGGGACCGTGAGCCGTGCCGCGAGCGGCGGAACCGGGGAACGGGGCACAGACGCACCGCGATGCGGTGGCCCCAGCCGGCGGATATGCGCCGTGGGCCACCGCAACCTCGCGCTGACAGGGCCGCTTACACCGGCTCGGCCACCCCGTTCGGTGCCGGCACGCGAGCGGACTTGGTCAGGCCCAGGGCCGGTATAGGCATGGCGGACGGCGGCGCCGGGGCGGCGGCCGCGGTTGCTTCGCGGGCGAGGAAGGATCCGAGTTCTCCGATGGTGCTCATCAACGGCGCGGGGAAGACAACCGTGGTGTTCTTGTCCACGCCGATCTCGACCAGGCTCTGCAGGTTGCGCAGCTGCAGGGCGAGCGGATGAGCCATCATCGTGTCGGAGGCGTCGCCCAGGGCGGCAGCTGCCAGGGACTCTCCCTCGGCGTTGATGATCTTTGCCCTCTTCTCGCGCTCGGCCTCGGCCTGCCTGGCCATCGCGCGTTTCATGGACTCGGGCAGCTGGATGTCCTTGAGTTCGACCAGAGTGACCTGCACGCCCCACTCGCCCGTGGTGACGTCCAGGATCTGACGGATGTCCAGGTTGATGCGGTCGGTCTCGGACAGGGTCTCGTCCAGGGTGTGCTGGCCGACGACCTTGCGCAGGGTGGTCTGCGCGATCTGGTTGATCGCGGCGTTCACGTTCTCGATCGCGATGACCGACTTGACCGCGTCGACCACGCGGAAGTACGCCACGGCGGACACGTCGACGCTGACGTTGTCGCGGGTGATGATGCCCTGGGACTGGATCGGCATGGTCACGACGCGCAGCGAGACGCGGTGCAGGACATCGACGAAGGGGATGATGAACCGCAGCCCCGGATCGCGCCGTCCGACCAGCCGGCCGAACCGGAACAGGACGCCCTGCTCGTACTGCCGGACGATACGGATCGCCGTCGCCAGCCCGATCAGGACAAGGATTGCGAGCACCACCAGGATGGTGATCAAGGCGGCCATGTTTCGCTCCTCAGGGGATGGACCGCGGCAACAGGTCACCAGGTCCGGGAAAGCGTCGCCGCGGCGGGGACACCGGGGGAACGCGAGACCGCTTCCCGGCCTCGCAGCAAGTCTGCGTCGCCCGCACTGCGCCCAGTAGGGGCCGACAGGCCCTGAGTCACCCACGACCGGCCCTCTGGTAATCGCCTACCCGAGGTGCCTTCTTGTGGAGACGGTCACGATGCTCAAGTCCGGCAAGAACGCGGGCACCTCGCCGTCGGCGGCCTCGCTGTACCGCGCGTTCGCCGAAGCCGAACAGGACACCCCCGCCCGCGCACGCGCGCAGGGGCCGTACCGGACGGCTCGCGGTACGGCCCCCGACCGATGGCGCGCGGTCAGCGTGAGTGAAGCAGGCGGACTCTTCGATCCGCTTCATAGGAGTCGACCGTTCGCCTGCGGTGACGCCCCGCAGGATCCTGCTGGCCAAATGTGGGGTTATGCGGCGAGGGTGAGGTCGAGGCGGGCGAGGTGGCTGGTGCGGGTGTGGTCGAGGGGCTGACCGTTCCACCAGGCGTCGAGGCGGATCAGGTTGAGGGCGATGGCGGAGTAGACGTGTTCGAGATGGGTCTTGCCGAGGCTGCGGTAGCGGGCTCGGCGGCTGCCGGTGACCGCCATGGCCTGGCGAATGGTGTCCTCGACGCCGGCCCGCAGGGCGTATTTCGCCTGCCATTCAAGAGTTTCCTGGGCGGTGTGATTGGCCTCGACGAGTTCCTGCAAGGGGCGTGGCCTCAGGGTGAGTTGACGGCCCCAGCGGGTGGCTTTGGTGCAGAGAGCCCTGGCCGGGCAGGGGCCGCAGTCGGCCTGGTCAAAGCGGACCACGGCCATGTCGCGGCCCTTGTGCTGGGTCGGGCTCCAGAAGCGGCTGGTGGCACCCTGGGGGCAGGTGGCCCGGCGGACGTCCCAGTCGATGGTGAAGGCTTCGCGCTGGTAGGCAGTGTTCTCCTGGTGGAGGCGGGAGGTCCCGGTCAGCAGTGGTGTGACCAGGGTGATGCCGAAGGTGGTGTGAGCGCCGACGATGAGTTCGGCGCTCGCGTAGCCGGAGTCGAGGTAGTGCTCGGCGGGCAGCAGGCCCCGGGCGGCAAGGGCCTGGTGGACGGGCTCGACGAGCTTCACATCCGGCACGGTCGCATCGGTGGTCGCGACGTGGGTGATCATGTTGGGGACCGGAGGACGTGCCCGCCGTCCAGTGTGCGACGTCTGGTCATCGGGCCGGGCCGGGTGACAGACCTCGCTGATGTGCAGTTTGTACCCGGTCCAGTGCAGATCTCGCTTGGTGCCGTAACGGGCGTCGAGGTCATAGGGCGAAGTCAGACGCAATCTGCCGGGCGGGAGACCGTCCTTGTCCGCCTCCCGCCGCTTGACCACCTCCGACCCGCCGCTGTCCGTGGCGATCAGGTAGTTCTGCACAGTGATCTGCCGCAGCACCTGGACCGCGGGCAGCTCCCGCAGCCACATCGGTGTGGATGGGCGATAGACCGCCTTCAGGAGAGCCACCGCGTCGCGGCCGTAGTCCAGGGCGAGTTCGTCCCGCTGAGCCTGGGAGCCGGGCGGGCGCCAGGACGCATCGATGCGCCGCCCGTAACGCCGGTTCCACTCACGGACCTCCAGCGCCTGAGCCACCCAGGTGGGATCCGCGGCGGACAGCGCCTCCAGCGCAGCCCGCACACTCTCCCCGGCCAGCTCCAACCGGTTCAACTCCCGCACTGCCGCGAGTACACGAGTGGAATCGGTACGCTGTTTGCCACCGGCCTTGACCAGGCCCTTCTCCTTGAGTGCCACCACGAGGAGATCCAGCACCCGCTCCTCCAGGCCGTGCTCGACCACCCGGGTGCGGAACTCCGAGAGCACCGAGGCATCGAAGCCCACGTCCTCCAGCTCCAGGCCCAGACAGTACTTCCACGACAGGTCGAACCGGACCCGCTGAACGGCGGCGCGGTCGGTCAGGTTCTCCGCCATCTGCAGCACGGTCACCATCGCGAGGCGCCCCGGCGACCATCCGCGCCGACCCCGGCGGCCGAACGCCACGGCGAACTCCGCATCCGCGAACAGCGCGCCGAGCTCATCCCGCACCCGCATCGCCAACGGCGGCGCCCCACGCGCGGCCGCAGCCCGTGCAACCCGCGCCGTGAGCTCGGGGACCTCAGGCCATTCCTCCGGCCGCAACGACATGACTCCCACCCCAGCGGCCGGGAACGACAAGACCGGCCACCACACTGCCAACCACGCCCCCACACCCCAGGACACGACATTTGGCCAGCAGGATCCCGCAGGGCGTGAAAATCGGTGCAGGGGCTGCCCGCCGACGCCGCTTGATGTTTGGGCTGTGAGCCCGCACAGGAGTCTGGTGAGGGAGCCGTCCGAGGGGGCCGCACACTGTCGCTTGGAGCACGCCGATCAGCTTCTCCGTTACCCCTTGGCTTCCCGGGCAGCCCCAGCCTGCACGTGCAGGTCATCGGGCTGTGCCCGAAGGGCCCCGGACTGATCCGCGGCAGGCCGACCAGGGTGACAGTGCGTTCCATGGAACACCTTCCCGTATGCAACGGGCGTGTCGCGGGACGGCAGAGGGGTGGGGCCAGTTCGGCGTCCCTCTGCGCGCCGTACGAGCGTGGTTGCTGCCGGGGGCCGGGGGGCAGCACTCAAGGAGACCAGACCAGACCAGACCCGGCCCGGGTCGGGCACCAGGGATTGTCGGGCCGTGCGTCCGACGCCTCCCGGGCGGGCTGGAATCGACTGCTGTCGAGGCCGGTTGCCGGGTACCGAGAGCCGGGTGGCCCCATGACGCCCGGCCTGTGGCGCGGCATGCTGAAGTAAAGGGGGATACGTTCGAGGGAGCGGTCGGCCCACCAGAGAACCACCCGAGAGGGGCGCGGCCCGGGGGCGGTGGCACAGGTCAGGGTTCCGGGGCCGACGCCGGAAGGCAGGGCACGGTGAAGGAGTCGCTGTCGCTGGGTCGGATCGCCGGAATCCGGGTCGGCGTCCACTGGAGTGTGCTGGCCGTTCTGGCTCTGGTCACGTTCCTTCTGGCCCGGAGTGCGTTCCCCGCCGCCCAGCCGGGGCAGCCGGCCTGGGCCCGCTGGTCGCTCGCGCTGATCACTTCGGTTCTGTTCCTCGGCTGCCTGCTCGCTCACGAGCTGGCCCACTCCGTTGTCGCCACCCACCACGGTATCGAGGTCGACGGGATCACCCTGTGGATGCTCGGCGGCGTCGCCCGCCTGCGCGGTGAGCCCTCGACTCCCGCCGTGGAACTGCGCATTTCCGGGGCCGGACCACTGGCCAGTGCCTTGGCCGGGGCCGTCTTCACCGGCCTGACGCTCGGCCTCGGCGCCTTGCGCGCGCCGCCGCTGACGGTGTCGGCAGCCAGCTGGCTGGCAACGATCAACTTCCTCCTCGCCGCGTTCAATCTCCTGCCCGCCGCACCCCTGGACGGCGGACGCCTGCTGCACGCCTTCCTGTGGCATCGCGGCGGCGACCGGCTCCGGGCCGCTCGCCGCTCGGCCGATGCCGGACGGCTGCTGGGCTGGTTCCTGGTGCTCAGCGGAGGGGCCACCGTGCTGACCGGGGCCGCGTTCTCCGGACTGTGGGCGATGCTGCTGGGCTGGTTCGTGATCACCGCCGCGACGTACGAGGGCCGGAATGCGCAGATCCGAGAGGTCCTGGGCGACCTGCCGGTGAGCGAGGTCATGATCCGCGATCCGGTCACCCTTCCGGCCGCCATCACCGTCGACGCCCTCCTCTCCGCCAGCCGGTACGCCCGCCACCGCCAGGCGGGCTACCCGGTGACGGGCCCGGACGGCCGGGTCGCGGGCCTGATCACCGTCGCGCACATCAACCGCACCCCCGTACATCGCCGCGCGCTCACGCATCTCGGCGACGTGATGTGTCCCCTCGCCGACACTCTCACCACCACCCCCACCGAGCGCGTCGCCGCCTTGCTGCCGCGCCTCGAAGCCCATCCGCTGCACCACGCCCTGGTCCTCTCCGCCCCTGGCACGCGGGATTTGGCCGGCATCGTCTCCTTCGCCGACGTCAACCAGACAGTCGCCTGGCTCGCCGCGGCCCACCAGACCGCGACGGCGGCATGACGGCGGTGATGATCGGCCTGGGGTCGATGATCGGGACCGGGATCTTCGCCGCTTTCGAGCCGGCGGCCGGTGCCGCAGATTCAGGGCTGCTGGTGGCCCTGGCTCTGGCTCTGGCCGCCCTCGTGGCGTACTGCGACGCGACGTCCTCGACGCGGCTGGCTGCCCGCCCGGCACCGGCGTGCGCATTGGCTCGCCGGGCTTCATGGCTCCCGAACAGGCCCTCGGACTGCCCGCCACGCCGGCCACCGACGTCTTCGCCCTGGGCGCCCTGATCGCCTGCACAGGCTCCGGCATGCCGCCCTTCGGCTCCGGCCCCGAGCCCATCTCCCTTTACCCGGCGGTCCACGAGGAACCCGACCTCTCCCGCCTTCCGCTCAGCCTGCACGAGCTGGTCCGGTACTGCTTGGCCAAGAACCCCGAGGACCGGCCGGGCGCCGCCTGGCTGATCGAGGCCGCCCGCCACCATCCCGCCACCGGCGGCGAACTCCGCTTCTCCGACGGCTGGCTGCCGCAGCAGGTAAGCAGCGAACTCCATCGCCACACCCACCTGCCGACCACGCCGGCCCCGCCCGCCACCGTCCTCGACCCGGCTCCGGCCGACGCCCCGACCGCACCTGCCCTGCCCGCCCCGGCACCCACTGGCCCGGAGCCTGCCCCCACCACCAGGCGAAGGGCCGCAACCACCGCGCGCCGAGGCGCCCGCACCGCGCTCCTGACGGCCGCCGCCCTCCTCGTCGGAGCCGCGGCGACCTTCCTCCTGCTCGATTACTCCGACTATTTCGACGACTCCGTCGAGCAGAACACCGCGACCGCCAGCCCCTCCCCGCCCGCCACCCCCGGTCCTCCCCCTCAACGCCCCCGCGTCCGACCGCGGTCACCGGCTACACCGCCGTCTACACCAACGTCGAACTCACCTCCCCCGACCTCGACCCCGAGTTCGACCTCAAGGCCGGGAAGGTGACCCAGGACACCCCGCCTGGTACCTGGCCCGCAAGTCCGGCGCCTTCGACATCCCCGAAGACACCGACGCCTACATCCCGCCGGCCGGACCCCTCACCCTCCCCAACTGCCTCAAGGGCATCGACACCCGCCCCACCTCCACCCTGCCCTTCACCACCTTGAACGCCGACCGCAGCTTCTGCGTCCGCTCGCCCGGCGGCCAGGACATCGCCGTCGTCCACGCGCTCACCACCGCCACGAACGACGGCCCGGTCAAGGTCTCCATCACCTACTACCACCGCACCGCCTGACCCACCCGCCCCCTGAAAGGGCACCAGCACCTGAGAAGACACCATGCACAACATCGGCTCCGGAGTCAGCCTCCGAAGGACTTCGACAGCAGACCATCAAGCCTGGGAAGCCGGGTGGAGGCCGCTGGTCCCGCCGCCCAGCGCCCCACCACGCCAACGTCGCCGCTGCCGATACAACCCGGCCGACCGTCGTGCCTGCGGGGACGGGCATGCGCTTTCCCGTCCCGTCCCGTGACGGGCCGGTCAGTGTCCGGCTCCGGACTTTCCCGGGCGGACGATCACGACGGGGCAGGCCCCGTGCTGCGCGATGTGCTGGCTGACGGACCCCAGCAGCGCCCGGGCGAAGCCGCCCCGCCCATGACTGCCCACGACCAGGGCCTCGGCGCCCTCGGCCGCCTTGAGGAGCACGTCGACGGGGTTGCCGTGCACCAGGAGCGCCCGGACGGCTTTGGCGCCCTCGTCGCCGAGTACCTCCCTCAGCTCCTGGACCAGTCCTTGAAGGGCGCTCTCCTCGTCGAAGGTGGTGTCGATGGCCGGAGCCGACCAGGCACGCCCACCCGGCAGCTCCCACGTGGCCACGGCCTCCACCGTCGCCCCGACAAGGCCGCCGTACCGGACGGCCCAACGCAATGCCTCGTGCGAGGACGGCGAACCGTCGACACCCACCACGACCCGCGGTCCCGTGGCATCCCTGTCCATACGTACGACCTCCTTCTTGGCTCTGTTGGTGACCTCGCTCGTCCGCTCCCGTCACTTCCAGGTTGCGCCCCTCCCCGCCGGCCCGCCAGGGAGGGCGGCCGTAGGGGGAGGGCATGCCGACGCGGTGTGTCGACCCCTTCACAAGACGGCCGATGGCGCAGGCGCGACCGGGGCGCCGTTCGACTCACGCACGCGCAGCAGCCACTGCTTCGGGCCGGCCGCAAGCACGGGGGCAGGCGGACGCCGAGTCGGAATTGCGGCCGTGTCCGACCGCCCCCACGATGAGGTCATGTGTGCCGTGGGACGTGCGGATCGTTTCGATGCGTTTCGAGCCCTGGCCGACCGGCGTGGGCGGCCGGGAGACCGGCTGATGGAGTCGCTGGCCGAGGCCAGGGCGGGAACGGCGGACAGCCCGGAGACCTGGGCTCCGGCCGTCGCCGCGGATATCGGTCTTCCCGCGGCCGCCGCGCTCGGACCGGCCAGTTACTACGCGGACCTCGCCGCCCCGCACGGCCGCCGTCACGTCCGGGTCTGCACGGCGACCGCGTGCTTCGCCGCACAGGCTGGACGGCATCTCGCCGATGCGGAGCACGAGTTGGGGGTCACCGCGGGCACGACGTCGCCCGACCGAGAGACGTCTGTGCAGGTTGTCCGCTGTGTGGGGTACTGCTACGCGGCTCCTGCGGCGCTCGACGGTGACACGCCCTGCACCGGACCGACGCTGGCCGATCAGCTCGCGGGGCGCGAGCCTGCTCGGGCGCCGGAGATCCCGGCGGCCGACGACACCGGTGACCCCGTTCTGCTGGGCGGTGTGATGGCCGGTGAGGCCGCGTGGCAGGTGTGGCCGACGACGGTGGCAGAAGGAACTCCTGACGAGGTCCTGCGGGAAGTGGCCGCGTCCGGGCTGCGAGGACGCGGCGGCGCGGGGTTCGGTGTGGCCGCGAAGTGGGAGGCGGCCGGCCGGGCACCCGACACCGTGCTGGTGGTCAACGGAGACGAGGGAGATCCCGGCTCCTATGCCGATCGGCTGCTGATGGAGGCAGACCCTGAGCGGGTGCTGGAGGGCTTGGCGCTGGCCTGCTTCGCATGCGGGGCGCACCGGGGCGTGGTGCTCGTACGCTCGGAGTATCCGCGCGCTCTGGCGCGGATACGGGAGGCGGTCAGGCGGGCGTACGCCGATGGGCACTTCGGCCCGTCCGTTCACGGGACGGGGCGGGCCCTGGACGTGGCAGTGGCAGAGGGTGCCGGATCGTACGTCGCGGGTGAGGAGACCGCCCTGATCGCCGGCCTGGAAGGCGATCGGGGCTGTGCCCGGCCGCGCCCGCCCTACCCGACCCGGCACGGGTTGTGGGATGCGCCGACCGTGGTGAACAACGTCGAGACATTGGCAGCCGTGCCCTGGATCGTCTCCCGTGGCGGCGGCGCGTACGCCCGGCGCGGGGCTCGGGGCGAGACCGGCACGAAGCTGGTCTGCCTGTCGGAGCGGTTCGCCAGGCCAGGGGTGTACGAGGTCGAGCTGGGCGCCCCGCTGAGGCGGATCGTCACCGAACTGGGCGGGGGTCTCAAGGACGGTTGCGAGCTGACCGTTCTCCAGGTCGGCGGACCGCTGGGCGGTTTCCTCGCCCCCGACGCGTTGGACGTGCCGCTGACCACCGAAGACCTTGCGGCGCGCGGCGCCGCCCTCGGCCACGCCGGACTGGTCGCCTTCGACCGCCATGTGACACCTGAGGAAGTACTGCGACACATCTGGCAGTTCGCCGCCGCCGAGAGCTGCGGTGCCTGCTCTCCGTGCCGGGTGGGCTCGCGCCGGGGCCTGGAACTGGCGTCCGTCGGCACTCCACCCGGTCCTGAGTGGGGTTCGCTGGCGCGCGTTCTGGCTGAGGCGAGTCTGTGCGCCTTCGGACGACGGATCCCGCCCGCCGTGTACAGCCTCGCCCGCGCCTACGGTGACCGACTGGGGGGATGGGCCCCATGACCGGGATCGAGATCCAGGTGGATTGCGCGGGCGTCGAGGTGCCCGAGGGCAGTTCGCTGCTCGCGGCTGTCCGGGCGGCCGGGATCGAGCTGCCCTCACTCTGCTCCGATGACCGGCTCAGCCCCGCGGGCTCGTGCCGCACCTGCCTGGTATGGGCCGACGGGCGGATCGCCGCGGCATGCGTGACCCCGGCCGCTCCTGGCGTCCGCGTCGAAACCGCGACGGATGACCTTCGGCGGCTGCGCCGGAACGCGGTGGAGCTCATCGTCTCCGCCTTGCCGCCCCGCGCGCTCGCGGACGACGGTCCCAGCGAGCTGGCACAGGTCTGTCGGTCGATGGACATCGGACCGGAGGCGGCACGGGGCGCCGGAGGTCGCGGCGGAGACGACTCCCACCCGTACGTCCACCTGGACCGGGACCTGTGCATCGCCTGCGGCCGGTGCGTTCGCATGTGTGCCGAGGTGCAGGGCACTTTCGCTCTCACCCTGACCGGACGGGGCGCCGACACCGTGGTCGCCCCCGGCACCGGCGGGCCCTGGGCCGAGTCGGACTGCGTGGCCTGCGGCGGCTGCGTCGACACCTGCCCCACCGGCGCGATCGCAGAGCCGGGCCCAGGCCGCGGGCTCACCTCCGCGAGCCGCCGGACGGCAGCCCGGACGCGCACCACCTGCGGCTACTGCGGTGTCGGCTGCGCACTGGAGGTCGTCACCGGCGACGGCGGGATCACGGCGGTGCTGCCTGCCCGGGACGGCCCGGTCAACCAGGGGCACGCCTGTGTCAAGGGGCGCTTCGCCCACGGCTATCTCACCTCGGCCGAACGGCTCACCCGGCCGCTGCTGCGACGCGACGGCCGCCTGGAACCGGCGAGTTGGGACGAGGCGCTCGACCATATCGCCAGGGGGCTGCGGGAGGCCGTCGCGGCGGGCGGCGCGGACGCCGTGGCGGCGATCTCCTCGGCCCGCGCAACCAATGAGGAGAACTACCTCGTACAGAAGTTCATGCGGGTCGTCATCGGCACGAACAACGTCGACAACTGCTCCCGCCTCTGCCACTCCCCGTCCGCCGCCGGCCTGACCGCCTCCTTCGGGCTCTCCGGGGGCACCGACAGCTTTGAAGGCGTGGAGCGGTCCGACTGCCTGCTGGTGGTCGGGGCCAACCCTGTCGAGGCCCATCCGGTGGCCGGCGCGCGGCTGCTCCGGCGCGTGCTGCGAGGGGCCAAGCTGGTCGTCGCCGATCCCCGTGCCGTAGGTCTCGCCCTGCATGCCGACGTGCATCTGCGCCCCCGCCCCGGTACCAACGTCGCGCTCTTCCACGGGCTCGCCCACGTCCTGCTCGGCGAAGGACTGGTCGACGAGGGGTTTCTGCGGGAGCGGGCCACCGGCCTGCCGGAACTCACCGGACTGCTCGACGACTACCCGCCCCATCGGGTCGCGGAGATCACCGGGGTACCCGCCGCGGACCTGATCGCGGCCGCCCGGCTGTACGGCCGGGCCCGACGGCCCGCGATCGTCTACGGCTTGGGCGTCACCGAGCACCTGCATGGCACCGACGGGGTGCGGGCCCTGGCCAACCTGGCGATCCTGCGCGGCGCCGTGGGCACCGACCACGGCCACGGGGTCAACCCGCTGCGCGGCCAGAACAACGTCCAAGGTGCCTCCGACATGGGCGCGCTGCCCGACCTCCTGCCCGGCTACGGACAGGTGACCGACCCTGCCGCGCGATCCCGGGCCGAAGCCGTGTGGGGCGTATCGGTGCCGGAGCGCCCCGGTATGCGGCTCCCGGACGTGTTCGCCGCCGCGCGGGCCGGGGACCTGCGGGCGCTGTGGATCATCGGCGAGGACGTCTGCGCCACGGATCCCGACACGAACCAGGTTGCCCGCGCCCTGGACACGTGCCCGCTCGTGGTGTGCAACGAACTGTTCCTGTCCGAGACCGCCCGCCACGCTGACATCGTGCTGCCGGTCGCGTCCTGGCTGGAGAAGGACGGCACGTTCGTCAACTTCGACCGCCGCTTCCAGCGGGTCCGGCCCGCAGTACCCCCACCGGGTGAGGCGCGCAGCGACTTCGATGCCGTACATGCCCTCGCC
This sequence comes from Streptomyces sp. NBC_01431, assembly GCF_036231355.1. Classification (NCBI taxonomy): domain Bacteria; kingdom Bacillati; phylum Actinomycetota; class Actinomycetes; order Kitasatosporales; family Streptomycetaceae; genus Streptomyces; species Streptomyces sp. NBC_01431. Next base: position 1,377,638 of record NZ_CP109496.1, on the reverse strand, counting down.
GCGGTCATGGGAGTCGACCTAGGCTGCGCTACTCCGGCCGAGGCCCTGGCCGAGTGCGGAAGGGTCGCACCCGTCTTCGCCGGTCTCTCCCACGCCCGGCTGGACCGGGAGGGAGCGGTGCCATGGCCCTGCCCGGACCCCAGCCGCCCCGGCCAGGCCAAGCTGTACGAGGAACGGTTCGCCACGCCCGACGGGCGGGCCCACCTTGCTGCGGCCCCCTACCTCCCCCCGGGTGAACAGCCCGACGACGACTATCCGCTGGTCCTGGTCACCGGGCGCCGCTGGGCGCACTACAACTCCGGCAGCATGACCCGGCGTAGCGGCAACCTCGCCCTCGATCCGGTCGACTTCCTCGACCTCCACCCCGACGACGCCGCCCGTTACGACGTGCAGGACGGCGCGCGAGTCAGCGTGGAGAGCCGGCACGGCCGGGCCCGGCTCGTCGCCCGGATCAGCGAGCAGACAGCCCCCGGTCAGGTCTTCTGCTCCTTCCACTTCCCCGCGAGCGGGGTGAACCGCCTCACCTCCGGTCACGCGGACATTGTCACGTCCTGCCCCGAATACAAGGTCACGGCGGTACGCGTGGCCGCGCCGTAAGACGCCCGGGAACCCGCTCGCGCCGCCGGATTCAGGTTCGCTGCGGGATGACCGCGACCGGGCACTGGGAGTGATGCAGCAGGGCGTGGGCGATCCTGCCGAGCTGCAGTCCGAAGTGGCCGGGCCGCCTCAAGGCGCCGACGACCACCAGGTCGGCATCGGCCGATGCGTCCACAAGCACCCTGTGGGCGGGGCCTTCGACGGGCCGTTGGCGGACAACGACGCCAGGATGATCTCGTACGGGCTCGCGCAGCGCGTCGGCGAGGAGCGTCGAGGCCCGTTCCTCATGAACCTGCGACGCGTCATCCGCGATCAGCGGGTGGTCCACATGCTCATGGGCCGGGCAGCGCCAGGCCCGCACGGCATCCATCGCGCAGCCGCGCGCCTTGGCCTCGCGGCAGGCGAACCGTACGGCGCCCATGCTCTCGGCGATGTCGCCGACCCCCACCACCACTCGTCCGAAGGCGCCCTGCTGGTTGTGTTCCCCGCCACGCACCACGATGACGGGGCACACGGCGCGGGCCGCCACGGTGAGACCCACCGACCCCAGCAGCATCCCGGCGAGCTGACCCCGGCCCCGGGAGCCCGTCACCAGGGCGGCGGCCTCATGTCCCTCCCGCAGCAGCGCGGACACCGCATCTTCGGGTAGCACCTCGGCCGAGACCGCCACCGCTGGGTTGCGAAGCCGGGCGCGTTCCGCGCAGGACGCCGTGATGTGCTCGGCCATGACCTCTTCGGCGGGTCGAGCGGCGCTGAAGGACGGACGCCCGCCCTCGTAACGCTCCCACAACGACGCGTAGACCAGCCGCAGTGGCAGCCCGTGCCGTGCTGCCTCGTCCACCGCCCAGTCCACCGCGTCCAGACTGGAATCCGATCCGTCGACACCCACGACCAGCGGGAGTTCCATCGTCCCCACCGCCTTCCGTCCCGGCCACTGCGAGGATCCCCTGTGATTACCGTCGCACCGCCCCGGTGCCACCGCGACATGCGGACCGGTCCTTCGCGAGCGAAACGTCGGCCCGGGTCGCATCGCACCGGATTGCGACGAGGGTGGGGTCATAGGCCGGGAGGAGGTCCGAAGTACCTGAGACCCCGCACATCGTGAGTGATGTGATGAGCGTGACGGTGGTGGCGGTCGGACGCGACGCGCCGTTCAAGGAGATGTTCTTCAGGGAGTGGCAGTTGGCTCACCGCAGCCTCCCTTCGCGAGCCGAGGGGCCCATCCAGACGGGCCGGGTCGTCGCTGAACCGTGGTCGTGGAATGACCAGGCGAGCACCAGTCCGTGGCCGTCTACCGATCGGCCGGGCCGATGCGACGGCCCGTCAGGCGCGTGGGCTGAATCGACACCCACATCTCGCGGTCGCCTCCGGCCCACGGCTCGGTGTGCGCCTGCTCGACCAGCCGCTGCACCATGGCGGGCTCAGTGACAACCTGCGCAGGGCCGACGGCGAGCACGCTCCAGCCCTGGCTCATCGCCTCGTCCACGTGGTCGACCTCGAAGGCGACCTCCCCTTCCACGGCCGCCGCGGGCACCGACTCCGGCGCGGTCCGGAAGGCGATCGCGTCGTCGATGACGTCGTAGTTCACCGGGACGACGGCCGGGCCGTCGGGTGTCGAAACCGCGATGCGCCCCACACCGTGCGTGGAGAGCAGGGCACGGCATTCGTCGTCCGAGAGGTCCCGCAGCTGGGGGTGCGCAAGCGCCTGGCCCTGACCGGGTGGCAGATCGATACCGGCCCCCCGCAGGGCCGCCGTGCTGGTTCCCAGTGTCGCGGCCAGACTGATGAGCGTCGCCAGACTCGGGTCGGCCGGCCGTTCCTCCAGGTACGCCAGGTAATTCGGCGCCATTCGGGCGCGGCGGGCCGTTTCCTCGCGGGTCAGGCCCTGTCGTGTGCGTTCGGCGTACACGCGGCGGCCGATGTCACCAGGGTTGGCGGCCCCACCGGGCGGGGTCGCGTCGGACGTGGCGTTCGCCTCGTCCGTGCCCTGCCGGGAAGACTCGTGGGCTGTCCCGGACGCGTGCTCGGTGTGACGGATATGCGCGTCGGGTCCGGGGAAGACGAGAGTCACCTCGTCCGTGTCCGACCACCGCACCTCGTAGGGCGGTGTGCCATCCGGATGGCGGAGTCCCACGATTTCGCCGTCGCGCTTGGCAGCGCCGGTCGTCACGCTTTCGATGACGAGTTGATCGCCGAGGTGAGCTCGCATGATTGCCGCCGTTTCCGCAAGATTCTGCTGTATCCAACGTGCCACGTACCAAGTGCCGCCGCACGGGGTGGTTCCCGACGGAACTGGACACCTGACCACGACTGGCCAACATGACCCGGAAGGGAAGGCGACATGCAGCACCGAACGGTCGCAGACCTCATGACCAGGCAGGTCGTCCGGGCGCGGCGCGACACGCCGTTCAAGGACATCGTCAAGCTCTTGGCGGACAACGACGTCACCGCCGTACCCGTGGTGGACGACCTGGACCGCCCGATGGGCTTGGTCTCGGAGGCCGATCTGCTGCGCAAGTGCGCAGACCAGGCCGACCCGTCCGGCCGGACACCGATTCCCCATCTGGAGGCGTGGGAGCGGGCCAAGGCCGAGGGCGCCAGGGCCGAGGAGTTGATGTCGGCTCCCGCGGTCTGCGCACGCCCGGAGTGGACCGTGGTCGAGGCGGCACGTCTGATGGAGGTCCACAACGTCAAGCGGCTGCCGGTCGTGGACGAGACGGACACACTACGTGGCATCGTCAGCCGTGGTGACCTGCTGCGGATTTTCCTGCGCAGGGACGACGCCATCCGCGACGAGATCACCCGAGACATGCTGGAGCGGACGTTGGGCCTCGCTCTCTCAGAGGTGACGGCCGAGGTACGCGCGGGGCAGGTCACCCTCAGCGGGTCCGTCGAGTACAAGAGCCTGATCCCCATCATCGAGCGGCTGTGCCAGAGCGTCGACGGCGTGGTCTCCGTCTCCGCACACATCACGTACCGGACCGACGACGCCCGGCGTTCCCCCACCGGCACCTGAGAGGTGATGGTCGGCGCAAGCTGGCGCGTTCCCTGTCGTCAGGTCGGCGGCCACCGGATGTTCAGCGAAGAGGACAACAAGCAGATCGTGAAGGACACGTACCGGCCCAGCCGCGGAGGCCCCGATACGGTCGCCGTTGACACACTGGTCGACGATCACTGCGGGCTGTAGAAGCTCAGTTTCGCCACTGCCCAGCGGTGTGTGCCTATGCCCTGTGTCGGCCTCGGGCACCAACTGAGACCCACTTACGTGGGGTTTTCTGCTTTTCCGGGGCAGTGGTGTGATCGGCCGCGTGGCCAACGGCCCAGGGAAGCACGGACCCCGGGCGCGCCGTGGGTCGGGCGGTCGGCCGGGCCGTGACGTGACGGGAGCCGCGCAGGGGTCCAAACGCAGGGGGCGGTGTCCCTGTTCGTGCCGTTCGGGTGATTAGCGTATTTCTGTCCGCTCGATCGGGCAACCATGCGAGGACTCGAACATCCGCTGGGCCAAGCCTCGCTTGCCTGGACAGTAAAGGGAATTCCTCATGCGCCGTATCGCCGCAGTCCTCCTCGGAGCTGCCTGCATCTTTGGGCTCACTGCCACCACCGCAATGGCAGCCCCGGTCGAACCCGACGAGCCCATCAGCCTCCTCGGCAGCGACAGCCACGTCGGCGGCCTCCTTGAGGACATCGGCCTCCTGGGCTGACGCCGGCGGTCAAGCCAGGCAGCCTCCGGTATGTCTCCGGTGTGGTCGTCGGAAGGGCGAGCGGTGATTCGCGGGGCACCGCCAGGTTCTCGATCTCCTCGTCGAGTTCGCGGCACACGGTGTGCGTCGATCTGCCGCGGAGTTGTCCGGCTCGCATACGCGGGCGGTCGGACCGGACCGTGCCGGTGTGGGGCCGGCGGCGCTACTGCGGGTTGCCGTTGGCGGCGAGGCGGGCGCTCATCTCCGTGTAAGCGCGCTCGGAGCGGGCGTTGGCCGGGTCGTGGATGAGCCGGAGGTAGTCGTAGAGGACCTGCACGCACTTGTCCCGGGTGGGATAGGACGCGTCGCGGGCCAGTTCAAGGTCGTTGGTGATCTCCATCAGCCTCCCGTCGGCCGCGGTGTACACCGGGTGCCAGATGAGCCGCACCGCCGGGTTGAGCGCCATGACCACGCGCAGCTGCGGGATCTCCTGTGCGATGAGGACACTCTCGGGGTTGTACGCCCGCAGGAAGATGTGGACGGGGCCGCGGGCGCGGTTCACGAATGCCTTGGAAAGGACGTTCCACATCGGCGTCTTGAGCATCCAGTCCGAGGACAGGGTCAGTTTGTCGACCACGCCGCCGAAGGCGGTGGACTCCAGAGGGGTGTGGCCGTTGGCGCGGGCGTAGTCACTGACCTCCCTACCGCCCGACCAGAGAGCCAGCGTGGGCGTGTCGATCTCCAAGTGGTCGCCGATGAGCTTCACCAGCTCCTGGTACCAACTGTTCGACGCGCGGTGGTCGCGCTGTTCCTGGCGTTCGGAGAACTTCGCCATGGCCTCGTCGTTGAGCTGTCCCTGTTCGGCGATGCCGCCGAGGACGAGCTGCCAGGCGGCGTCGGTGACGTCGTTGGAGAAGCCGGCCCGAGCCATCATGTCGCGGAACGTGCCCCACTCGCCGTGCGTCGTGGGATCGGCGGCGTGCTGCCGCGCCTGCTCCCTGACCCCGGGTTCTCCCGTGCGCTGAAGCCAGTGCGTCACGGCTCCGTTGCCCGCGGTCCGCTGGAGGGCTGCGAGCCTGGTGGGGTGCGGCGCCTGTCCGGCGGCGCGCTCGGAGGACGCGTCCTGTGCCGGCTTCCGTGGTGCCGCCTCAGGCATCGGCGGCACCACGGGTGTCCCTGTCTCTCGCACGCTGCCCAGCCTCCAGGTCGCTGTTCGGCCCCAAGCGCCCGAGACTAGGGCCTTGGCCCGGCACCCGCGAGGGCCGAAGGGGCAGCCGCGGGGGCACATCGGGCGTGGTCAGCTGGTGCCGCACATGGCCGCCGGCCCGGATGGCGGCCCGGGATCATGGTGTGAACTAGCCGATTCTGCGGGCCTGTTGGGGATGCCCGGCAGTGTGCCCCGGTGCGGCGCATCATGGCGGACGCATCGCGGTGGCCGTGGGTACGCCTGGGGGAGTCGGCGTAGGTTCCGCGGTCCAGGGCCCGTACGCAGGGACCGGTACGGCTGTTACGAGACGGTGACAACGCACCGACAACGCATGTGTGTGAAGAGCCGTCATTCCTGGTGAGACCGCGCCAAGAGCACTTACCTCGCTTGTGGCGCACAGCCGGATGTTCTATGTCGAGAGGGATAAAACCATGATCGTCACCAAGCGGCACTCACTTCGCATCGTCGCCGTCGGCGCCCTCAGCGCTGCCTGCGTCGCCCTGGCCGGCACCGCGATGGCCGCCACCCCCGCCACACACACCACGCCCACCCCGGCCGCCCACCAGGCCGCGGCCGTCAAGGCCGGCATCACCGCCAAGCCGTCGGCGTCCTCGGTCCGCGCCTGGCAGCTGTTCCGCGTGACCGGCAACACCACCGGTCTCAAGGCGGGCAGCACCGTCACGCTCCAGCAGAAGCAGAACGGCAAGTGGGTCACCCTTCCCGCCTCCGCGCCCATATCCCGCAACGGCTCCTACTCGCTCGGCGTCAAGCTCGGCCTGAAGGGCAAGAACGACCTGCGCATCATCAGTGGCACCACGGCCTCCGCCGTCTTCAACGTCACCGTTCGCTAGCGGACCCGGAGAGGGGCACGGTTGCTCAGGCCCGTCGTCCGGCCCGCAGGCCCGTCGTCCGGCCCGCGGGACGCGACCGGCCAAGGCGGGTCAACTAGGCCAAGGCGGGCTGACGCAGGCCAAGGTGGACCATCACAGCCCGCCGTACACCGTGCCCCCCATCAGGGCCAATCACCACAACGCCAATCACCACGACGCCGGGCATTCCGGCCGTCCGTCGGGAACAGGGTGTAGCAGATACCGGCACGAGCCCCCTCAGGCAAGCTCTTGCCTGAGGGGTAGCTCGCCGGGCCTCTTGGGCGGAGGCGGAGCCTTCGACGGGTCTGCGTACGTCCCCAAACAGCGGGACCACGACTTCACTGCTCGCGGGACCACGTCCTTACTGTTCGCAGGATCGGGCGGCCGGGCTGTCGGCCTGCCAATAGTCGTTGAGCCAGTCACCAGGGATCAGTTCACGTACACGCTCCAGGGCGCTTTCGGTGCGCGCGCGGACGAGCAGCACCTCGTCATCGTCGTTCCGCAGCAGGACATCGGTTCCCAGGAACCAGCGGACACCGGGCTCCTCCTCGCCGACCGGACAGGCCGGAAACGGCAAGCGAGTGCAACCCTGCTCCAGCACGTCGATGCCGTCTTGGCCGAGATCGCTCAGGAAGTCGCAGAGTCCCTCGGGAGCATGCAGGGATTCCGAGAGGACGATTTCCACGCAGGTCAGCGAGAGCCGGTCCAGCCGGCTCTCCCACTTCTCGGCACTCTTGTCCGCCAGATCCGCCCGGATGACGACGGCGGGATCGTCCTGGTCGAGATCGGCGAGCCGGATGCCCCAGGAAGCGGCGCCCTGGTTCTCATGCCGGAAGACCAGTGCCTCCCGCGCGGGATCCACGTACAACTGGGCCGGGTCGAGCAGGACATCGTGATTGCTGCTGAGGTCCCGGCGCCGGCCGAACAACTGGTACGCCTCGCGGAGTGCAAGCGGTAGTCGAACGCCCAGCCGCTCCTCGACGGCAACCAGTTCGGCCTCGCCCCAGCCGTCCCCCTCGCCCAGCGGAGTCGCCCAGTGCGCCGCGAAACCACGGATGAAATCCCAGGCGCCCGTTCGGTCCGCAATGCCAGTTGAGAGGGTCCGGAGCAGGTCGAACTCGTGTGTCATGCCGGGACGATAGCGACCCGTCCGGACGGGCGGAGACCCAGGCCCGTCGCCCGGCACCCAGAGCCGGGCGGAGATCCAGGCCCGTCGACCCGATACCCCGAGCCGGGCAGAGCCGCGCCTCGGCCCGCTCGGCGGCCCGCGGTTGGGAGGGGTCGATGCCTCGGGGGCGTTGGCGGCTGGTTCACGCCATGGCGGCGCGGACGTGAGGAAGTGCCGCGCCGCGTTGATATCGGCCCATTCACCCCCGCCGCCGTTCTCCTCCCGTGAGAACGGCGCCGTGATTTGCCTCATGGTCGCGGCCCTTCATTCACGCGTTCAAAAGGCGCCGGAACGGCTCTCCGGCCAGCCTCGACGTCATCTTCCCGGCGTCGCGATTTCGGTCAGGCGGGCCGAAAGTCCGCTCCCCGGCCCGGCTGGTATCTGCCTTCGATTTGGTGGTGCGTTCCTGGTGTCCCATCATGTGAGTGGGGATCAGGCGTGGCCCACACCTGCGAAGTGCAGGGCGCGCATGCGTTGTTGATTGGTCAACAGATAAGTCGGGGGACCGGCGTGTCGTGGCTGCCGCCTGTTTCCTTTCCCTTTCAACTTTCATCTTCCAGGTAAAGGCAGCATGCCCGTCCAGCGGATTTCAGACCTCGTGCGTTTCGCCCGAGACTGCTCCCCTTTCTACGCCGACCTCTACGCCGACCTGCCGCCCGAGGTGAACAGGCTCCCCGATCTGCCCGTGGTGGATCAGAACGCGTTCTGGGCCGCCAATACCCTGCACGACAACCGCGTCCTGACCGCCCCCTTGGCGGAGGCCGTCGTGTTCAAGACGGGCGGCACCACCGGCACGCCGCGCTTCTCGTGCTACACCCGCGAGGAGTGGCGCGAGTTCGTCACGGCGTTCGGCGCCGGCCTTGTCGACGCGGGCCTGCGGCCCGGTCACCGGGTGGCCGATCTGTTCTACGCCGGTGAGCTGTACGCGAGCTTCCTGTTCGTCCTGGACTCGCTCGCACACGCTCCCGTGGCCAACGTACGCCTGCCCATCGGCGGCGGAGCCCCCCTGGAGTCGACCGTCTCGGCCCTCCAGGACTTCGGCGCCCACGTCGTCGCCGGTACGCCGACCACCCTGTGCCGGCTCGCCGAGCACCTGACGTCGACCGGCCGCCAACTCCCGCAGGTCGAGCTGCTGTTCTTCGGTGGCGAGGCGCTCTTCTGCGACCAGCGTCGCCTTCTCGCGGGCGCCTTCCCCAACGCCGTACCGCGTTCGCTCGGCTACGCCAGCGTCGACGGCGGCCTGCTCGGCAGGCCCGTCGCAGGGCCCGACACACGCACGCACCGGCCGTTCGCCCCGCACACCGTCGTGGAGATCCTCGACGAGACGACCGGCGAACCGATTCGCGAGGCGGGCCGCCCCGGACGGGTCGTCGTCACCCAGCTCTTCCGCAGCCTCATGCCCGTCATCCGCTACCCGGCCGGTGACCGCGCCGAGTGGACGGACACCGAAGGCGGGGCGTTCCGCATCCTGGGCCGCGCCGAGGAAGGCGTACGCGTCGGGCCCGTCTCGCTGTACTGGGACGACGCCATGAGCGCTGTCGCCGAAGCCGATACCGACGGCATCGTCACCGGCACGCAACTCGTCGTACGCCGCTGGGCGGGTCGCGACGGCCTCATATTGCGTCTTGCCACCGCCCCCGGGCACGACCCGGGCGCATTGGACGTCCTGGCCAAGGCGGTCGTCAGCGGACTGAACACGGCCCGGCCGCTCTACCCCGACAGCGTCGCGACGGGGTTCGTCCACCCTCTCGGCGTCGAGTGGACCCGCCACCGCGACCTCGTCGTCAACTCCCGCTCCGGCAAGCTCGTCCGCGTCCTCGACGAGAGGCCGACCGCATGAGCGCCCTCACCAAGGCCCCGGGCCGCCGGCTCCCGCTCGTCCTGCGCAACCGCGCCTTCGGGACGGTATGGCTGGGCCAGGTGCTCACCCAGGCCGGGACGCGGATGTTCCAGGTGGGCGCCTCCTGGTGGCTCATCGGCTACGCGGCCTCCGGCGACGGCGGTCTCGCGGCCGGGTTGCTCATGGCCGTCAGCACCCTGCCCGCCGTGGCCCTGGCCCCGCTCGTCGCCCGTGCCATCGCCCGCTGCTCCCACCGCGCGCTGCTGCGTGCCGCGGCCGCGGGCGCGGGAACGGCCGCCGCGGCACTCAGCGTCTGGGCCGCCGCGAGCGACCTGCCGGTCGTCGCGGTCTATGCGGCTGCCCTGGCCCTGGCGACCTGCCAGGCCTTCTTCGACCCGTGCCTGACCACCTCCGTGCCCCAACTCGTGGACGACGAGGACATCGAAGCGGCCACCGGCTTCGAACTGTCCACCCAGTCGCTCGCGAGCCTGGGCGGAGCCCTGCTCGGCGCCCTCGTCGTGGACGCGGCCCAAGTGGCCGGCCTCGCAGCGGGCTGCGCCGTCGCCTACGGCACGGCCGCGGTGCTCATCACGACCGTCCGCTTCCGAGCCCCGTCCGACGGCACCGCGCCCTGCGCCGACCCGGCCGAGCCCGCCCCGCGGCGGACGCTCCGTCAGATCCTGGGCGCGCTGCCGTACGTCCGTGCCATCCTGCTCTGCTTCACCGCGGCGAACCTCTTCACCACCGCCGTCTTCGTCGTCATGCCGCTGTACACGGCCACCGTCCTGCACGGCGACGGCGCCACCGTGTCCCTCCTGGAGGCGTCCCTCGGCCTGGGCACGCTCATCGGCTCCTTCACGGGCGCCCGGGTACCCGGCCGTCCCCCGGTGGTCGGCTCCGCCTGCCTCGGCGCGATGGCCGTCGCCCTCGCCGTACCCGGTCTGATCGCCGCCCGGCCCGTCATCGCCGGCGCCCTCCTGGTGACGGGCTGGTGCGTCGGAGTGATCGGCGTCCGCTTCGTGGCCCTGTTCCAGCGCCTGGTCCCGGCCTCCGACAAGCCCGCCTTCTTCGCCGTCATGCAGGCCGTGCTGGGAGCGACGTTCCCGGTCGCATCCCTGCTGTTCGGGCTGCTGGGCGACCATCTCTCCGCCCGGACGCTGTGCCTGATCCAGGCGGCCGGCCTGGTGCCCGCCGCCCTCGCCCTGCTTCTGCTACCCGGGCGTTCCGGTACGGCGGACGCACCCGCCCCCGAGCCCGCCGACGAAGCCGCGGCGCACCCGGCGCCGGTTTCCGCACCTGAGCCCGACGACGAAACCGCAGCGCATCCGGCGCCGGTTTCCGCACCCGAGCCCGCCGGCGAAACCGTGGCGCGCCCGGCGCCGGTTTCCGCCCCCGCGCCCGCCGACGGAGGCACCCGATGACCGCCGTGATCGAACAGGCCGCGCCCACGGACATCGCCGACCTCCGCCAGCTGTACTACGCCGTCTACGGACCCCACTACCCCACAGCACTGGGCACCGACCCGGCCGAGATGTCCCGGCTCATCCGCGACCCGCACACCCTCTGGCTCGTCGCCCGCTGCCCCCGTACCGGGGCCCTCGCCGGTTCGGCCGCGATCCACGGCGAGGCCGGCACCCGCATAGGCCGCCTCGAAGGACTCGCCGTCCACCCGGACCAGCGTGGATCGGGGCTCGCCGGACGGCTGACCGAGGCGCTGTGCTCCGCCACCCTCGACGCCGGGACCCTCGACTCGGTGTACGCCACCGTCCGGACGGTCAGCGCCGGCCCCCAGCGGGTCGTGGCCCGCCACGGCTTCCGCCCGTTGGGCATCCTGCCCAACGCGGTCGACCTGGGCAGCCGGGAGAGCCTGGCGCTCTACGCGCGCCACTCACCCGGGGTGCTGGAGCGCCGGGTGCCCGTCGCCGAGGTGCCCGCCCTCCTGGCACCGCTCCTGCGCACCGCCGGGGCGAGCCTCGGCATCAGCTATGCGGAGGCCCGGCCCACGGCGCCGCCGCCGCTGCCCGCCGGGCCCGGGGCCGCGCCACTGGAAGTGATCGAGGCGCCGGCCTTCGTCCGCCGCCGCTTCCACGCCCACTTCCCCGACGGCGGCCGCTGGTTCTACCCCCTGCACACCCCGAACATCCTCCTCACCCCCGCCGACGGAGGCGGCTTCGAGGTGTACGCCTACCTCAACCGCACCGGGGGCTACTGCGCCCTGGTCGCCGCCCACCCCGACCCGGCGGCCGCCGCGGGGTGGCTGGAGCCGGTCACCCGTACCCTCACCCGCGCCGGCGCCGGCTACGTCGAGGCGCTCGTCCCCCTCGAACACCACGCCGCGCTGTCCGCCTTCGCCGCCCAGGGCTTCATCGCCGGGGCCGTTTATCCGGCCATGCGCCGGGACCAGGACGGCTTCCACGACTACGTGGTGATGTCCCGCACCACCGAGCACATCGACTTCCGCGGCGTGGTCGTCGACCCGCCGCTCCAGCCCTTCCTCGATTCCTATGTGTCGGCCTGGGCGTCGGCGCATCTGCCCTCACGTGAGGTCGCCCCATGACGTACCCCAACCCCCATCTCGCCCCCGTCGACGTCCCCGACGCCGCCGCCCTCGCCCGGCTGCAACAGCTCTGCGACCTGAGCGATCCCTACACCTGCGGTCCCGCGGAGGAGGAACTGTTCAGCGGGGCCATGGCGGAGATCAACGCCTGGCACCGGGACCGGTCGCCGTTCTTCCGCGACCTCCAGGACGCCGACCGGCGCGACGCCGGCCTCCCCGGCGTCCCGTACGAAGCACCCCTGGTGCACGCGAACTTCTTCAAGCGCCACGAGGTCCTCTCCATCCCCCCGGACGACATCCACCTGCACCTGACCTCCTCAGGTACCACGGGGCAGAAGTCGCAGATGTTCTTCGACGAGTGGACGATCCGCTCCGCCCAGCGCATGGTCGCCCGCATCTTCGACCACTACGGCTGGATCACTCCCGACCAGCCGGTCAACTACCTCCTCTACAGCTACGAACCCGCCCGCGACCTCAACCTGGGCACCTCGTTCACCGACAACTACCTGTGCGACTTCGCCCCGGCCCGGCAGGTCGAGTACGCCCTGCGCAACACCGGCAACGGGCACGAATTCGACCCCTTCGGCTGCGTCGCCGCGCTGCGCCGCTTCGCCGAGGACGACGTGCCGGTCCGCATCCTCGGCTTCCCCGCGTTCCTCTGGTTCACCCTGGAACGGATGCGCGCCATGGGCCTGCCACCACTGCGCCTGCCCGAGGGCTCCCTGATCGTCCTCGGCGGTGGCTGGAAGGGCCATGCCGACCGCCGCATCGGCAAGCACGAGTTGTACGCCCGCGTCACCGAACAACTGGGCGTGCCGTCCGAGCGGATCCGCGACACCTTCGGCTCCGTCGAGCACTGCGTCCCGTACATCGAGTGCTCGCACCACAACCTCCACGCCCCCGTGTGGTCCCGCGTCTTCATCCGTTCCACCCGCACCCTCGAACCCCTCGCGTACGGCGAACGCGGCTACCTCCACCTGGTGTCCCCGTACATCACCTCCGTACCGGCGCAGAGCGTCGTCATGGGCGACCTCGCCTCGCTCCACCCGGGCGCGGAGTGCGGCTGTGAGCTGACCACCCCGTGGTTCACCATCCACGGTCGCGCCGGAGTCAGCCGCAACCGCAGCTGTGCCGTGGCCGCCGCCGAACTGATGAAGGGAATGTCATGACCGACACCATCAACCACCACTACTGGCAGGGCGCCTTCATCGGTGACGACGAGGCCGCCGACCGACTGGCCGCGCTGCCCGCAGCCGTCGGGGCCGCGCTCGCCGTGCCGCTCGACACCGAGACCGTCCTGGCGGCCTGCGACGCCCTCGCGCAAGCCCTGCGCGATCCGGGCCACGCCGTCCGGGGCCGGCTGGCCCTGCACCTGCCCGCGGACGACGCCGAGGAGCTGTACGCCGAACTCGCCGCCTTCCTCGACCGGGGCGCCCTCACCCGCAAACTCCGCCGCGAACTGGGCGGCACCGCTCCGCAGCGGCTGAACCGACCCGATGCCACGGAGACGGTCTACGAGGCCTGGGCGCCCGTCGGCCTGGTCGCCCACATAGCCCCCGGCAACGCCGCCACCGTTGCCCCGCTCAGCCTGATCGAGGGACTTCTCGCCGGCAACGTGAACGTCCTCAAGACCAGCAGCTCCGACACCCTCCTCGCCGCACACCTCCTCGCCGAACTCGTCGCGCAGGACCCGACCGGTGCCCTCGCCGAGCGCGTCATCGTGCTGCGCTTCCCCTCCTCCCGCCAGGACTGGCTGCGTCTGATGTGCGCACCCGCCGACGCCGTCGCGGTCTGGGGCGGCGAGGCGGCCGTGGCGGGCGTCGCCGCCCACGTCCCGGCCGGCTGCCGCCTCGTGGAGTGGGGACACAAGATCTCCTTCGCCTATCTCACCCGGGACGCCTGGGCCGACGAGGCGACCCTGAACGCCCTGGCCGAGGACGTCTGCCTCTTCGAGCAGCAGGCCTGCTCCAGCCCCCAGGTCGTCTACCTCGACACCGAGGACACCGGCGAACTCCACGCGTTCTGCGACCGGCTCGCCGCGGCACTCGCCGCCCGGCCGGCGCCCGCGGCGCAGGAGCTCGACCCGGCCGAGTACGCGGAACTGACCACGACCGAACACCTCGCCCGCCTGGAGGAACACCTCGGCCTCACCCGCGTCCTCGCCGCCCCCGACCGCACGTGGCGCGTGATGGCCGACATCCGCCCGGCCCTCACCGCCTCTCCGCTGCACCGCACCGTGTGGGTCAAGCCGCTGCCCCGCGAAAACCTCATGGCGACGCTGCGACCCATGCGCCGCTACCTCCAGACGGCGGGCCTCGCGGGCAGCCGTACCGACATCGCCGAGCTCTCCACCCTGGTCCTGGCCGCCGGAGCCACCCGGGTCACACCCGTCGGCGCCATGACCGCCGGCTACTGCGGCGAACCGCACGACGGCGTCTACGCGCTCCAGCGCTACAGCCGCCGCGTCGCCGTCCAGGCCGACGAACGCTTCGCCACCACCGCCTGCCTCGACGACCTCGCCCGCCCGGCCGCCTTCCCGCGCCCCACCGGGCCACTGCTGGACAAGGCCGCCGTCCAGGACCTCAACCGCGGCGTCGAGCGGGGCGACGCGGAGCTGTACTTCCGCAGCGGAGGCAGCACCGGCACGCCCGCCCTGTCCCTCTTCACGTACGAGGACTACGACACGCAGATGCGGGCCGCCGCGCGCGGCCTGCTCGCCGCCGGCTACGACCCGGCACGCGACCGCACCGCCAACCTCTTCTACTGCGGCGGCATGTACGGCGGATTCATCAGCTTCTTCTCCATCCTGGAGCGCCTGGGCGGCGTCCAGATGCCGATGGCCGCCGGCCCCGACCACCGGGCCACCGCGGAGATGATCGTCGCGTACGAGGTGGACACCCTCTTCGGGATGCCCTCCTACCTCTGGCAGCTCCTGCACGAGGAAGGCGACCTGCTGCGCTCCTACGGCGGAATCCGCAAGATCTACTACGGCGGTGAGCACTTCACCGACGAACAACGCCGCGTCCTCACCGAGACGTTCGGCATCGAGGTCGTCCACTCCATCACCTACGGCAGTACCGACCTCGGCCCCCTCGGCTACCAGTGCACCCGCAGCACCGGAGGCGTCCACCACCTGCACGCCGACCTCCACACCCTGGAGGTCGTCGAGGTCGACGCGGACCGCCCGGTGGCACCGGGAGAGACCGGCCGGCTCGTCTTCACCACCCGTGCCCGCCGCGGCCAACACCTCGACCGCTACGTCATCGGCGACCTCGGACGGGCCCTGCCCGGACGCTGCCCGTGTGGCAGCCACGCCCCGCGCTTCGAACTGCTCGGCCGGCTGGGCGAGGTGATGCGCGTGGCGACGTACTTCCTCAACTACCGCCGCTTCGTCGCCATCGCGGCGGAACAGCTGTGCTACAGCGGCGAGATGCAGGCCGTCCTGACCAGCGGGGGCGTCCGCGAGGGCCTTACCCTGCGGATGGAACGGTCCCACGCCCCCGACCCGGACACGGCGCGCGAAGCCTTCCTCGCCGGTTACCCGGAGGTGCGCTCGGCAGTCGCGGAGAAGCTGCTCGACTTCACCATCGAGACGGTCGACGGCGCCGCGCTGTTCCGCACGCCGACGAGTGGCAAACTGCCGGCGGTCGTGGACCGCAGGCGCGGACAGCGGCCCACGGACCCGCGCGCCTGACCCGGCGCCGCCGGGCCGCGCGCCTCGCGGCCCGGCCTTCGGCGAGCTCCGGCAACCCGGTCGTGGCCGCGTTCTCGCCCGGCGTCATGGAGACCGGCTCCGTACACATGTGGAGCAGTGGCACGCCCCACCGTTGGACTGAATGGGTCATATACCGCAACCAACGCCGCGTCTGCCTTGTTTGGTCCGCGAAGGCCTCATCACGGCGAGGCCTTGCCACCGCAAGCCTCCATCGAACAGGGACACCACCGTGATCAAGCACGTTCTGGCCGGCGCCGTTTTTGCCACTGCCGCGACGATGGCCATCGCCGCGCCCGCGTCGGCGTCGGCGCACACCGCCACTCCTAAGGCCCAGAACACCCCTACCAACGCGCTCGACAGCATCCTCAACACCCGTCTCGCCGACGGCGCGACCGCGGGCGGCACCGGTGCCACCCAGTTCGGGACCCGCAACGGTAGCTCCGTCATCACCGGCGAATCGGGCGGCATCCTCAACAGTCACGGCGCCCCGCTCGCCAGCGCCGATGGCCGTTGCGGGGTGCCGCTGCCCGAGGGTGAGGGCATCGGCGGCCACCTGCTCGGCGGCATCAAGCCGGCGTGCAACGTCGCGCCCGTCAACCAGTTCCAGGCCCCGTCGAAGCTGCTCTGACCGCGTTCAACTGCCAGATCCGTCCGCAGCCCCCGCCGCGCAGCAACCCTGCGTCGGCCGGGGCTGCGGCCGTGTGGGGAGGCGACGGGGGTACGTCCACAAAAGCGGCGCGCGCGGACCCGCCCGGCCGTGGCACGCACGGTCCTGGGGATCGCGCAAGCCGCAGGAGCGCGATCTACTCCCATGGGTGTGCCGGATTGGACCGGACGGCGGAACTGGAGATGAGCCGCCGCGCCGGTCGGAGCAACGTGAAGGGATGCCCCATCACCTGCACATACACCGTGGTCATCCCAGCGCCATCGACATCGCGGCCCTCACCGTCGTCCTGAGTGCGCTTGCCGGGGTGACAGCCGAACAGCGGGCCGAACTGGAACGCAGGACGTCCAGAGCGTACTGGGACCGGTCCTGGAAGGCTCACGTGCCCGCGACCTCCTGGATGGCGGGCCCCTGACCTCCCGCACCACGTCCAGAACCGGCACGGGCCGTGGTGCGGCCGACGCCACCGACCGGCCCCCTCCGTGGCGGAGACGTCCTCGCGCCGACCTGCGAGGCGGCCGCCTCCGGGCCCTGCGCCGCGTTGTAGCGTGCACAGGCCGGTGTCCGTCAGGGCTTTACGGCGACCGCGCCGAACTGGGGGAGTGCGGCGGCTGAGCTGGACTCGGCGCGCCATTGCGAGCACGACACGAGACCGGGAGCGAGCAGGTCCAGGCCGTCGAAGAAGGCGCTGACCTCCGCGCGGGTGCGGGCGGTGATCGGCGGTGTCGCGTTTTCGTTCCAGAACTTCATGGCCTCGATGTTGCCCTCGCCGCCGAGGTCGGTGTCGGTGGTGGGGTGGGTGAGGACGAGATAGCTGCCGGAGGGGACCGAGGCCATGATGCGGCGCACGATGTCCTGTGCCTGGTCCGTGTCGAGGACGAAGTTGAGGATGCCCAGCATCATGACCGCGACGGGCCGCTCAAGGTCGAGGGTCGCCGAGGCGCCCTCGATGACGCTGTCGGGGTGGTGGACGTCGGCGTCGATGTAATCGGTGGCTCCCTGGGGAGCGCCGGTCAGCAGGCTGCGGGCGTGGACGAGCACGATGGGGTCGTTGTCGACGTAGACGACCCGGGACTCGGGTGCGATCCGTTGGGCGATCTCATGGGTGTTGTCCAGGGTGGGCAGTCCGGTGCCGATGTCCAGGAACTGCCGCACCGCACGGTCGGCGGTCAGGAACCGGACCGCGCGGCCGAGGAAGGCGCGGTCCGCGCGGGCCACGTCCCGGATCACCGGGAACATCGAGGCGACCCGGTCACCAACCTGCTGGTCGACCTCGTAGTTGTCCTTGCCGCCGATCCAGTAGTTCCATACCCGTGCGTTGTGCGCGACCCCGGTGTTCAGCCTGCCCGACGCACCTGACGGGTACTGGCTCTCACTCACGTCTTTCCCTTTCTTCACGCTCACCCGCGAGGCGTCCTGGACGAGCAGTTGTGGCGACCGCCATGGCGACAGCGGACCGTTACGGCCATTGTGGTGCTCGTGGATCACAACGTCCTGGGATTCGGCCATCCCGAGCCGCACCGGTGTCGGCCGGCGTCCTGGGCTGCCCCAGCGGTCTGTGAAGGCTCTCGTGCCGCAACGCGCGGGGCCACTCACGGACAGGGAACCGGCAACTCGCGGGCCATGCAGGGCTGTGCGGTCCTATCCGGCATACTCGTGCTGACGAGCGGCAGTGAATCAAGCCGCCCCGGCCCAGCCGTGCGGATAAGCCATCGAAAATCATCGGGTTCAGGCCAAAGTTTTTCGCCCGATTCTCCATGAATCAAAATGGTTTGTGAATTTTCTATCGGGGGCTGAATTCGATGGAGCGGTAAAAATTGCGCCAACTGATGTGACCCCGCTTCCCTCTTCCGCTCAAGCGATCCGGCATCCGCGGCGTGGCCGCCCCGTACCCGCAAAGCCTGCGGGCATCAACTCCGGATCCTGTACGGGACGGCAAACTCGCCGCGGGCCCCGCGACGATCCCGGAGCGATCAACGGATAGGCCGGTTTCGGAGACCGCGCTCACGGCGGAGCCGGGGGCCCTCGCGGCGACGTGATTGCATGTGGGGGGTATCGCAGGACCCCTCGCCAGCAACGGAGCAGCGATGACAAAGAGTTCGGCTTGGACTGCACTTGCTTTAGCGGACAACAGCCCTGCCGACCGGTGTTTCCGCGACGTTCGCTTACGCCGCGTCCAAGACGGCGTCCGTGACGTACCCGACTTACTCACACCCGTTCTGCTGGTCCGCTCGGTCCCACCGGCAAGGGGCAACCGTGCTCGAACTGCGTGAAATAGAGTGCCTCATCACCCTCAGCGAGCAGCTCCACTTCGGGCGGACGGGCGGCAAACTGCGCATCTCGCAGTCGCGGGTCAGCCGCATGCTGCGGGATGCCGAGCAGAAGGTCGGTGGCCAGCTCTTCGACCGCAGCAGCCGGCATGTGCGGATGACGGCCCTGGGGAAGCTGCTGATAGACAGACTGCGGCCGCTGTACGAGGAGTTGAACGAGGCGTACGCCGATGCCGTCGCCCTCTCGCGCGGCACTGCGGGCACCGCGCGGCTCGGGTTCACCGGTGCCGCGGGCGGAGGGTACGCGGCCAGGCTGATCCGGACCGCGCGCATATGCGCCCCTGAGTGTCAGGTCGTGCTGCGAGAGGTGCCGTGCGGCGACTTCCTGGGGCCACTGCGCCGCGGCGAGGTGGACGTACTGGTGGCCCGACTCCCCTTGAACGAGGCGGACTTGACGGTCGGTCCGGTGCTCGGCACGGAACGTCGGGTGCTGGCCGTCGCACTCGACCATCCACTGGCGCAGCGGAGCTTCGTCCGTATCGAGGACATCGCCGACGAGACCATCTTCCGGCTCGCCAGCACGGCGCCCGGCTACTGGCAGGACCACCAGGTGCCGCGGGTGACCCCGGCCGGCCGCACCATGCGGCTCGGCCAGGAAGTGCAGACCTGCCAGGAGATCCTCTCCCTGACGGCGGCGGGCCAGGGCGTCGCTCCACTGGCCGAGTCGGTGGCGCGCTACTACGCGCAGCCGGATGTCGCCTTCGTTCCCATCCGGGATCTGCCGGCCACGTCGGTCGCCCTGATCTGGCGCACCGCCGAGGAGAACGCGCGTATTCGTGCCCTCGCCTACTGCGGCCGCCAGATCGGCGGCGAACAGGGCGTCCCGGACAGCGTGTTGGCCTGGAAGCCGGCCCCGAAGGAGCTGACCAGGCCTCGTGGCTGAACCGGCGGAAGGGGTTTCGTCCGCCGGTTCAGCCACACCGTCGTCAGTTACGCGGGCCATTTCGGCGAGCGCCCCAGCATGGCCAGGATGCCGCCCAGGAGGGGGCCGCCGGCCGGCGCGGGGAGGCCGGGCCTGAAGGACGCGCCCGGCTCGCGCCGGTTGGCCCCGTCCGGCACTTCCCGCGCGTACGGCAGGACGGCGGCGAGCGTCTCGTCGTCGAAGGGGGCGGGAACTCCCAGCGTGGCGGCGACGTCCCAGCCGTGCACGACGTAGTCCACGAAGTGGAAGCCGATGGCGGTGCGGGCCGGGAACATCTGCCCGCCGCGCACCTCCGGCAGCCAGAACTCGCCGTCGAGCACGCCCTCCCGGGCGAACGCGGCGGTGACCCGCGCGCAGGAGGCCCGGAAGACCCCTGCCGGATCGTCGTCCACGACGCGGTCCGCCCAGACGGAGGCGTCGGTGACCTCCCCGTCGGCGGCGGCCGCGAACCCGTGGTTCTGGCCCGCCATATGGGCCAGCAGCTGCCGGAGCGACCATTGCGCGCAGGGCGTCGGCAGGCCCAGGTGCTCGGGCTTGACCTGCTCGACGATCGCTTCCGTGATCTCCAGCGCCCGGCGGTCGAAGGGACGGATGTCAGTCATCACACTCATCTCGTGTACGGGTCACTTGGGCAGGGAACGGCTCTGGCCCCGGAACTCGGCGATCGCCGTGCCGTCGGATCGGCGGACGGTGACGTCGTAGATGCCGTTCGCACCGAACCGGGAGCGCTCGACGGCCTCGGCGACGAGTTCGTCACCGGCCGAGGCCGGCCGCAGGAACACCACTTGCGCCGCCTGCGCCACGGTGGTCGCGCCCCGCGTGTTGCAGGCATAGGCGAAGGCCACGTCGGCGAGCAGGAACAGATAGCCGCCGTGGGCCGTGCCGTGGCCGTTGACCATCGCGGGCGACAGGCACAGGCGGGCGGTGGCGCGGCCCTCCGCGATGCCGTCGATCTTGATGCCGAGCTCCTGACAGGTCCGGTCCGCGCTGTACATGGCGTCCGCCCGGCTCTGCGGTGTCTCCTTCATCTGCCTCCCCTCCAACGGGAATTGACGTGACATCAGTGATCGTATGCCTGAAGGACCTCGGCCGCGGCGCGCTGTCCGGAACGGATGGCACCCTCCATGAGGCCGAAGAACTCGGTGCTGGTCTCCGTGCCGGCCCAGTGGATACGGCCGTGCGGCGCGGCCAGGTGCGGACCGAAGGAGACCCAGTCCCCGAGGCCGAACAGTGCGGCGTAGCAGCCCCTGCTGTACTCCTCGTTGATCCAGTCCGTGACGTGGTGGGCGATCGGCTCGGGCACTTCCGGGAAGAGCCGCCGGGCCTGGGAGACGGCCGCGTCCCGCTGTTCCTTGGGGGGCAGAGCCGCGTACTGGCGCGCCTCACGTCCGGTGACGAAGCCGGTCAGGATGCCGACGCCGTCGCCGGGCGGGGAGTCGTCCACCGTGGACAGCAGCGGGCCCTCGGCACTCACCGACCAGCCGGAGAGCCCGTGATCGCGCCAGAGCGGGCGCGGGTAGACGAGGTGCACCTTGACGGCGCAGCCCGGGACGGTGGCGGAACCGGAGCGGCGAAAGGGCAGCCCCGGACGGTACTCGATGGCGTCGGAGAGCAGTGGGGGCACGGCGACGATGAGGGAGTCGGCCTCGTGGACACCCCGGTCGGTGTGCACGCGCACCGTGGAGCCGTGCTCCTCGACCACGCGCGCGGGCTCCCCGAGCAGGACCCGGCCCGCCAGCTCGGCGGCGAGCAACTCGCTCAGCTGATGGGCGCCGCCGTCCACCCGGTCCTCCTGCGCGCCGCCCGCGAACGCGTTGAGATAGCGGATGCCGCCGCCGGACTTCAGATAGAAGGCCATGTGCAGGACGGACACGTCGGCCGGGTCGGCGGCCATCATCTCGCCCAGGAACAGCGGGAAGAACAGCCGGGCATCGGCGTGGTCGACGTGCTGCCCGATCCAATCCGCCGCGCTGATCCGGTCCAGGCGCTCGGCGTCCGGAGTGAGCCACGGAGCGTCGGCGCGGACCGGCCCGGTCACCTCGTCCAGAGCATCGAACAACTGGCCGAGGGCGACGGCGCTCAGGGGTGGGAACCGGCCTTCGCTGCCCTGCGGGCTGCCGCCGAGGGAGAACCTGCTCCGGCCGTCGGTGGTGGTGGGCGTCGTGCCCAGGCCCAGCCGGGCCATGACGGACTTCAGTTCGGTGTGACGGGAGCCGAGGTAGGCGGCGCCCGCGTCCGCCCACTGGCCCGGGGCCACCTCGATGCCGTGCGTACGTCCGCCCACCCGGTCGCGGGCCTCCAACACCGTCACCTGCCGTCCCGCGGCGGCCAGTGCGGTGGCGGCGGTGAGCCCGGCGAGCCCCGCCCCGACGATGAGGGTGGTCACGCGGTCACGCTCGCAATCAGCTCGGCCATGCTCCGTGGCGTGGGGGCCTTCAGGAAGTCGGTGATGGTCAGCTCGGTGCCGAGGTCGCGGGCGATGGCACTGATCACCCGGGTGGCGAGCAGGGAGTCCCCGCCCAGGTCGAAGAAGTCGGACTCGGCCTGTACGGCGTCCGTGTCCAAGACGCGCCGGTAGATCTCGGTGACCCGTTCGATCGTGCTGGGCTCTGCGGCGGACATGTGGCGTTCTCCTCGGGTTCGCCGGCTCAAGCGCCGGTGGTGTAGCGGTGGTGGGTGCGGCGACGGTCGACCTTGCCGCTCGCGGTGTGGACCAGCTCCGGCACCACGGTGATGCGGTTCGGCCTCAGGTGGCTGGGGCTGTGCTGACGCAGATGTGCGCGGAGTTCGGCCACGAGGTCGCTGCCGTCCGCTTGCCGGCTCGCCGTCACGTAGGCGACCACGATCGTGTGATCACCGGCGGGCACGCCGGTGGCGGCGGCGGACGCGACGGACGCGTGAGCGCAGAGCTGGGCCTCCACCTCGGCCGGGTCGACGCGAATCCCGCGGACCTTGATCTGGTCGTCGAGCCGCCCTTCGTGGTGCAGTTCGCCGTCGGCCGCGCGCCGGACCCGGTCGCCGGTGCGGAAGTACCGCCCGGACGCGAGGACGGTGAAGCGATCCTCGGTGGCCTCCGGGAGATCCAGGTAGCCGAGCGCCAGGGCGGGCCCGCCGACGAGGAGTTCGCCCTCTTCCGCGATCAGCTCCCGTACGTGCGGCAGGGCCCGGCCGATCGGGGCGGAGCCGTCACCGCGCGGCCGCGCGCGCGGACCGTGCAGGTCGGCGGCGTGCGTGACCAGGGTGGTCTCCGTGCAGCCGTAGGTGTTGACGAGCCGGATCCGGTCGGTGCCGGGCAGGCCGCGCCAGTCGTCAAGCCGGGCCCTGCTCGTCGCCTCGCCGCCGATGACGACCGTACGGACGCTCTCGGGCAGCGCGAGGCCGGCCGCCTCCACCATGTGGTGGACGAGCTCGTGCCAGAAGGCCGTGGGCAGGTCGAGCACGCTGACACCGAGGCGGTCGAGCATGCGCAGGAACCGCGGCATGGAGCCCGCGTAGGCGTCGTCGTCGAAGACGAGGGTCGCCCCATGGGTGAGGGTGGGCAGGATCTCCTCGAACGAGGTGTCCCAGTTCAGCGAGGCGAACTGGAGCACTCGCTCGCCGGGGCGGACGTCCAGCAGCCCGGCCAGGGAGTCGACCGCGGCGGCGATGGCCCCGCGAGGAGTCACCACCGGCTTCGGCCTTCCGGTCGAGCCGGAGGTGAACAGGACGTAGGCGGGATCGTCCGGCCGCGGCTGTACGAGGAGACCTTCCCGCTCCAACGCGTCGCGGTTGTCCGGGAGTTCGGGGCCGAGGACGGGCGGGCCGAACCGCTCCGGGTCCGGCCGCACGGCCAGCACGGTCCGGCACCCCGCCGTATCGGCCAGGATCTTCTTGCGATCGGCTGAGAAGCACGGGTCGATGGGGCAGTAGGCGCCGCCGGCGGCGAAAACGCCGAGGAGCGCGGCGACGGTGTTCGCGCTGCGGTCGGTGAGCACGCCAACGGTGCCCGGCCGCGGGCCGAGCGCGGCGGCCACACGGTGGACGCGGGCGCGCAGTTGGCCGTAGGTCCAGGAGCCGCTCCCGTCGATCACGGCGACGGTGTCCGGGTGCCGCTCGGCGGTGCGCAGGAAGAGCTGGAGGACGTCCGGGGCGTTTTCGGGCATGGCGAGTCTCCGGTGGTCAATGCTGATCGGCGTCGGCGGCGCGGGCGGTCGGCGGGGCGTAACGCGGCTCGAACGGCCCGGTGGTGACCGCTCGCTTCTCCTGGCGTTCCTGGCGGAGCAGTCCGGCGCAGGCCACGACGGCCAGCACCATGACCGAGACGCTGTAGACGGTGGTGGTCGGGCCGAGCCCGAACTTCTGCACGGCGAGGCCCGCGATCACCGCCGGCACACTGAAGCCCAGGTAGCACACGACGTACATGCCGGCCATGAGTCCGGCGCGCTCGTCGGGCCGGGCCAGCGGCGCGATCGTCTGGAAGGCGCCGAGGAAGCCGGTGCCGAATCCGTAACCGGCGATGACGATGCCGACGAAGAAGAGCGCCGCGGAGGGGAGCGCGAGGGCGCCGAGCGTGGTGGCGATGCCGACGAGGAAGGCCACGAAGCCGAGCGTCATGGTGCGCCGCGGCGGCTGGTTGCGGCGCAGCAGCGAGCCGAGGGCGCCCGATCCCGTCTGGGCGAAGATGACGAGCCCGCCGACGAGATGGCCACCGAGGTGGAGCGTACGAGCCGCGATGGACGGGCCGAGCGACATGTAAAGCCCGCCGACCGCCCAGACCGCGAACAAGGAGGGCGCCACGGTGAGGAACAGCGGGCGGATCCGCTGCGGCACCGCCATGCGCGGTACCAGCGACGCTGCCGCGCCGGGCCGTCCGGGGGAGGTCTCCGGCAGCAGCGGTACGACGAGCGCCGCGAGCACGAACGCCGCCAGGAGCAGCGCGTAGACCAGCGTTTTCGGCGCGGGCGCGTACTGGACGAGGAGCCCGGAGCCCAGGGCGCCCAGGGCCAGGCCGACGATGGGCGCCAGACTGTTGACCAGCGGCCCGAGCCGGGGCCGGTCCGGGGGCTGGAGGTCGAGGAGGGCGGAGCTGGTCGCCCCGGTGGCGGCGCCCGTCGCGAGGCCTTGTGCGGCGCGCGCCGCGAGGAGCGGGCCGACGCCGCCGGCGGTGATGAACAAGAGCATGCTCACCACCTCGACCACCAGGGCCGCCCCCAGGACCTTGCGGCGGCCGATGTGGTCGGAGAGCTTGCCCACCACCAGCAGCGCCACGAGCAGCGCGACCGCGTACATCGCGAAGATCGCGGTCAGCGTGCCGGCCGAGAACCCCCACTCGGCCTGGTACACGCCGTACAGCGGCGAGGGCGCGCTCGACGCGAACAGCAACAGGCACTGGACCGTGGCGATCAGCCAGAAGGAGAAGCCTCGGGAGAGCCCGGGGCGTGGGGACGTGGGGCTCATGGGGTTTCCTCCGGTGCCTGGCGGGTCAGTACACGGGCCGTGAGGTACGGGCTCGCCACGTGGACCGCGCTCCGCCGCCCGGACGACGCCGCGCCCCTCGCGTACCGGCGCTCGTCCACGCGGAGCCCGCGCGGTACCGCCCCGAGCACGCCGCCGGTTGTGGGCCGTTTGTCGAATTCCACTGCTCTCCCGTCCCCCGAACGCCTTCTTCAGCGGGCCGAGCCGCCGGTGAGGGCGGAGGCGTACCGTGTTCGAAGCTCGCGCTTGAGGACCTTGCCGGTCGGGCCGGTCGGGTAGTCGCTCTCGCTCTCGGCGATGAACACCGCGGCCAGAGAACGCAGTTCAGCGGCCTCAAGCTGCCGGTTGGCCACGTCGAGGATCTCCTTGGGGTCGCTCAGCGGGCTGTTGGTCTGCGGCCTGATGACGGCGACCGGCAGGTGCCCGTCGCCCGACGGTCCGGGCACCGCGACCACCGCGCAGTCCTGGACCAGCTCGGCACAGTCGGCGATCAGCACCTCCTCAACAGGCAGGCTGTACACGGGCCCGTCGGCGGTGTGGATGACGTCGGCCGTCCGGTCCAGGTGGTAGAAGCGGCCGTCGGGCTTGCGCAGCGCCACGTCGCCGGTCAGCCAGTAGCCGGCCAGCTCGAAGCTCTTGGTGAGAGCGGGGTCGTTCCAGTAGCCCGGGGTGCGGGTCGGCGTCTTCACCGCCAGGTAGCCCACCGTCCCGTCCGGCACCTCGTTGCCCTCGTCGTCCAGGACCGCGGCCTTCTCCACCACTTCGACGGGCAGCCCGACACAGCGGTCGTCGCGTTCCGACTCCGGGGTGGTGACCTGGCCGAACAGCGCCATGCCCATCTCGGACGAGCCGAGGCCGTCGATGAACCGGGAGCCGGGCAGGGCCCCGGTCCCGGCCTCGCCCTTCGGCAGCAGCCACGGCTGGATCAGCCCGACCGGCCGCTCACCGAGGCCGACCAGGCGTCGGATGTGCCCGTAGTGCGCCCCGTCCCCGGTGTTGAACCAGGTGTGCACCTTCGCGGCCGCCTTCACCGGCAGCCCACCGGTGGCCAGTTGGACGAAGGTGCGCGGGAAGGAGGCGACCATGGTCGGCTGGAACGCCTCCATCACCGGCTCCACGGCGCTGCGCCGCCAGTCGCCCATGGTCAGGGTGGGCAGGCCGAGCAGGATCGTGGTCAGTAGATAGCTGAGGCCACCGGCATGGGTGTGCGGCATCAGGGACAGCAGCCGGTCGCCCGGTTCCGCGGGGAAGCGGACCATCCGGGTCTCCTTGCCGACCCAGAACTGATGGTGTGCCACCTGCGTGGACTTGGGGGTGCCGGTGGTGCCCGAGGAGTGGATGAGCGCGACCACCTCGTCGGCGGTGTGGCGGTACGGGTACTGCTCGGGCAGCGCGCCGGACTCCGGGTCGTGGGCGCGGATCTCGGAACTGGGGACGATGAAGCGCGGGCGCTGTTGTCCCGGGCGGTAAGTGGCGCTGATCAACCGCGGGTCGTCCGCCACCACCCCCGCCACCCCGACGTGGTCGAGGTAGCGCCGGGCCGTCGTGACCGGCATCGCGTCGTTGACCAGCGTGGGGATGGCACCGAGCGCGGTGAGCGCCAGGAAGTGCAGGATCGGCTGGAGCCCTTCGGCGATGTACAACGCCACCGGCTCGCCGGGCCGGACGCCGTTGGACCAGTACCAGCGGGCGTACTGGTCGCGGATCTCCGCCAGTTCGCGCAGGCTGTAGCCGCGCAGCGCGACATGGCCGCGCTCGTCGAGACGATGGTCGTAGACCAGAGGCGCGTCGAGGTTGGGGTTGTGCCTCAGGGCGTACTGAAGGAAGTTGCCGGCACCGAGGCCCGGTTCGGTCATGAACTTCTCGCGTACGGGCAACGGTGCGATGGGACTGTTGTCGGTCACGCTGTCTCCCCCTGGGTGATGGTGACGGAAGGGGTGGCCGCGTCCCCGGACTTCTCCGCAAGCCGGCCGTGCCGGCGCCACCACTCCTGTCCTTCCGGCTTGAGCGTCTGGATGGGGTCGTAGTACTCGTGGGTCTTCGCGAGCGCGTACGGGTCGTCGCGCTCGATCGAGGTGAGGTAGTTCTTCGTCCAGTACGAGAGGCCGCGCACGCGGTCGTAGTGGTCGACCTGGTGGACCCAGCGCTTGCCGACGAAGGGCACGTCGCACACCAGACGCGGCGTCGCGAAGCCGGGCAGGTATCCCATGATCGCCTGCTGGAGTTCCTGGGCCTCGCCCAGCGAGACGCGCCAGTGCTCGGCGTTCGGGATCATGTCGCAGAGGTAGAAGTAGTACGGGATGATCCCGGCGCCGTCGAGCAGCGCGAAGCACAGGTCGAGCAGTTGGTGCGGGGTGTCGTTCACTCCGCGCATCAGCACGCCCTGGTTGCGGACGTCGCGCACACCCAGGTCGAACAGCGTGCGGGCCGCATCGGCGTTGAGCTGGGTGACCTGCTGGGCGGCATTGACGTGGGTGTGCACGGCCAGGCTCACCTCCCGCTTCCGCGCGGTCTCGGCGAGGCCGCCCACGGTGCGGCGCGCCTCGTCGGAGAGCCAGTGCTGCGGAAGGTCCATCAACGCCTTCGAGGCCAGCCGGACATCCCGTATGTGGTCCAGTTCGAAAAGCGCCGAGACGAAGGACTTCAGGCGCGGCCAGGGGACGTTGGCCACGTCCCCGCCGGAGACCACGACATCGCGCACCGTGGTGGTACGGCGAAGGTAGTCGAGCATCGCCTCGTAGCGGTCCGGCTGTTTCGCCGAGAACTTGACCTTCGAGACCTGCGGAGTGGAATTGCCGACCAGGTCCATGCGGGTGCAGTGTCCGCAGTACTGGGGGCAGGTGGACACCAATTCGGCGAGCACCTTGGTCGGGTAACGATGAGTCAGGCCCTCCGCGGCCCACATCTCGGCCTCATGGAGCGAGTCCCGGGAGGCATACGGATGGGACGGCCACTCGGCGTCGCGGTCGGAGAAGACCGGCAACATGTGGCGGCGTACCGGGTCGGCATACATGGCCTCGGTGGTCGGCACGGTGTCCGGCACCATCATGCTCAGCACATAGGGCGGCAGGAGCAGGGACATCGTGGCCCGCTCCGCCTGATCCCGCTCCAGATCGTGGTAGAAGCTCTCGGAGAGCAGGTCGCCGTAGACCGCCTTCAGTTGCCGCACGTTCTTGACGCAGTGCACGCGCTGCCACTGCGGGTCACGCCATTGCTGTGGGGTTGTCCGGCGCCATCCGGGTATTCGGTGCCAGTCGGGTTCGGTCAATTCCTTGCGTTGATACGCATAGGGCTGGTGAGGCATGCTTCCCCCGTGGGAATAAGGGTGGAGAGCCCAAACGGGGGAGCCGCGAATTTCGCCCAGGCAGAACAGAACGCCTCGGAACGCCTCCCCCGTGTATCAGGCGTGTTTCCTGCCGCTCACCAGGATCCTCACTCAGGCTCATGACGTGAACAAGCACGATGTCCGCATCGTGTGATGCCCCTGGAGCATCGTCACAGGTGAGAGATGGTGCTGCCGTGTGGTGGTTCATCGCCCGTTCGTCTTCGCCGGGCTGGAAGAGGTCGTTCGGCCGCGCGGGAGGCGGGTGTCGTGTTCCGATCGACTGGGTAGCGCTCGCTGACGACGTGGATCGGTCATCTACGGTTTCGCCATGACGACTTCGGAACCCCGGCTCGATCTCCGGCCACCCGGCCTGAACGCCGACGAGAAGACCACGCTGCTGACCTTTCTGGACTACCTGCGCGAGTCCGTCCTCGCGAAGGCGGAGGGCGTCCCGGAGCCGACGGTCCGCACGGCCGGCGTCCCTTCCGGGACCAGCCTGCTCCAACTGCTCAAGCATCTGACGGCCGTCGAGCTCAACTGGTTCGTCTGGGCCTATGCCGGCGCCGACCGCCAGACCTGGGAGGACGAGGCCGCGGTCTGCGCCGACGACACCGCCTCGGGGTTGGCCGACGCCTATCGCGAGGCGATCGCCCGAGCCAACGAGGTCGCTCTCGCCTGCACCGACCTGGACCGCCCCGGCGCCCGCTCGCTGCGCGAGACCCCGCCGCCGTCGATGCGCTGGGTGCTGGTCCACATGATCGAGGAGACCGCCCGGCACGCGGGGCACGCGGACATCCTGCGCGAGCAGATCGACGGCTCGATCGGGCGATGACGCGGGTGTGGGTGAGCGGGGCGCGATCGCACCGGCCAACCGGTCCCGCGATCGCCGACCGCGTACCGGCCCATCACCAGAGCCGCGCCGTGGCCAGCGGCCGTCCCCGCACCCACAGGACCTGTCCCGCCGCGCCTTCGGGACCGTGGAGTCGCAGGCGCGTCACCGACCACCCGCGTCATCGGGTTCGACCACTCGGAAGCGTTGCGCGACGACGAGAGTGTCGCCGTCAATGACTGGGGTGCGTCGCAGGTACCCGCTCACGCCCTCGCTCCGGAAGAACTCCTCGTGGGCTGCGCGCCACTCGGCCACGCCGGAGTAGCCGCGTCCCTCGGCTCGCGCGAAGTCGTCGTCGATCTCCTTCATGGGAACGACGCGTACGTCGACGAGCTCGATGGTGACAGCCGGACGGCCGTCGGAGTCGAGCACGGCGAACCGCTGACCGGCCACCGGTACTGCCTCTTCGGCGTGCTCGTAGCTCTCCAGGAGGCCCGTGAGCGCGGTCTTCCGGCCGCTCAGGATCGCCGCCACGCCACGGTCACGTTCTGGACCCGGGAAGGCGAGTTCGAGGGTCGCAAGGCCGTCGTCATGTCCCATCGGGCGAGGGTACGAACCGCGGCCGCACCGATCAAGGTCACGCCGCGCTCGCTCCCGAACCCACCGCAAGCACGTGCGTGAGCACAGAGCCCGATCGGACCTCCGTCCCTTTCTTCAGGGTCCGAGGCGGTCCGAGCGCTGTGCGATCGGCGGCCGACGCCTTCTCACCCAGAGCAACAGGACCACCGAGCACACCGCCGCGAGCGCGCACCACGTCGAGACGTACTCCTGCCGCTACAGCACGGAGGACACCGCCGCCCCGACGCCGACCAGGACACCGAACACAACGAGGCCCCGGTCGCCGGACAGGAGCAGGGAGGGGCGGGCCCGGTGCCGACACTGCCACGCCGGATTCACCACATGACATTGAACGGGTCCGTGTCATGGAACGGGTCCGCCTCCACCCCGGCCTGTTGCCTGTCAACTTGCCCGATCGTGCCCGAGCGGCCGGCGGGATGGTCAGAATGGGGAGATGGCGAGGCGAGGCGAGCTGGAGCAGGGCATACAAGGACTCTCCGACGAAGCGGCTGTGCGCGCGCTCATGGCCGTGGCGGAGGAGCGCGGCGTGCTCACCGAGGCCAGTGAACTTGCCTCCAGAGCGGCCGAGTTGGCGGCCGGAGTGGATGCCGCGGACCTGGAGGCCTATCTGCCCGATGGAGCACAACTGACCGTATCCGAGGGCGAGTTGGCGCGTGCCGTGCTGGAGTACGCCGCTCGGAGCGATGACCTGGCCGGTACGGTCGGCGAGGCTGTGGCGTACGCACGATCGCCGATGGACCGCTTCGATCCCGTCGGCCTCCCGGTCACCGCGCTCGTCATCGCGATCCTCCAGACCGAGGTCATCGTGAAGCGGGACCGGCACGGCAAGTGGAGCCTCACCATCCATAAGCGGGCCCTGCGGAACTCGACTCTCGGAAAGGTGCTGACGGGCCTGCTCTCACGGATCACCGGCGGTGAGTAACCGTCGGCCCAAGGGCGGAGCGACGACGTGACGATCTCGGTGCGGGCGGCCTACACGTGGGACTGCGAGCGATGCGGCCAGGAGCGGCACGCTCCGGTCTGGCGCATCGTCGACGCCCGTGAACGCGCTGACGTTCTGGTGGCGCCCGACCCTGGCGTGTCCTGGCTGGACTGCCCCATCTGCGGGACGAGGGAGCACATCGAGGCGCCGCTCCTGGTCCTGCGCCCCGGTGCGGTGGCCCCGATGCTGCTCGCCGTCTCCGTCGCGGAACTCCAGGGCGGCGCGCCGCCGTCAGCGCCCCCGCTGCTGGAGGAGGCCGAGCGAGCCGGGGCCTTCCGGGGCGGGGGCTTCTTCGGACAGGTGATCCCGCTGCCCCGTCGGCTGCTTCCGTTCGCGCTGACCCGGGACGTCGAGCGCGACCTGACGGACCCCGAGGAGGCGTGCCGCCAGTTACGGCCCGAAGGTGCGCCGACCGTCGCCAACTACCGGATCTTCCTGGAGCACTTGACGGAAGACACCGACCACGCCGCGGTGAGGTCCCTGCTGCGCCTGGTGACGACGACCGCCCCGGACCAACTCGCGCAACTCGTCGTGGTGTACCCGCAGTTGACCGGCGACACCCGAGTGCGCGACGCAGGGCGCGAGGAGTTGCGGGCCGCCGAGGGAGCCCCGCTCGAAGCCGTGCTGCGCATGCGCCAACGGCTCCTGGACGAGCTGTGCGACGGCCGGACGCCCCAAGAAGCGGCGATACGGAACTACTTCGAGTCGCTGAACAGCTTTGGCGCAGGCCTGCGGGAACGGCTGTACGCGATGTACCGCGAGGCCCGGAGTGTCAGCGGGCCCGCGGGTATCCCGCTCGTCCGCGACGCGTTGACCCTCGCCGCCCAAATCGGCGAGGAGCGGATCGAGACCGAACTCGCCGCGCGGCTCGGCAGGCTGCTCGTGGACGCGGTGCGCGCCGGACTCGACGCGGACCTGTCCGAGGCGCTGCGGGTGCTCGAACTCGCGTTGGGCCGACTGCCCGAAGGCAGTCTGCGGTGGGCGGAGGTGGCGGGCAACCTCGCCGCCGCACACCACGAACGCGATGACGGCGACCGGATGGAGATCTGGGCTACCGCCTGTGACCTGCTGTCCCGGGCGGCCGCGCTGGACCGCCGGGAACACCCCGAGATCTGGGCACGGATCCAGACCAACTACGGGCTGCTGCTGGCGGAGCGTCCCGGTGGCGGCCCCGAGGACCTCGCTCTCGGCATCGCCCGCATCAAGGCCGGTCTTGAGGAGCGAAGCCCGGAACGCGACAGGGTGAACTGGGCGTACTCCATGCTCAACCTCGGCCTGCTCCTCCAATGCCTCCACCGAGGTGCCGGGTCGGATCATCGCTCGCAAGCCGAAGAGTGCTACCGACAGGCCCTGGGGCATCTCGACGCCGACGACGATCCCGCGCTCTGGTCGCAACTGCAGTGCAATCTCGCCGATGTCCTGCTGGCCCGCGATCCCGCGGACGTCCGCGGCGCCATCCGGGCGGCGACCTCGGCGCTCGACCTGCGCGCGGCACGCTCCTACACCTTCGACACGGCACGCCTCACGTGGGTGCTGGCCCGCGCCACCGCCCGGCTGGAAGGGCCCGACAGCGTCGCGAGCCGCCGGCTGTACGGAGCGGCGCTGGCCGCCGCACCGCCCGAGGTCTCACCATCGCTGCACATCAGCATGGCCCGGGAGTTGCTGCACACCCATGCGTCGTCGGAGCGCTGGATCGAGGCCGCGGACGTGGCGACGGACATGCTGACCGCGGTGAACGCGCTCTTCGACGCCCAGGTCACCGCCGCCGGCCGTCGAAGCGTGCTCGTACAGCTGGACCGCCTCGCCCGCTGGGCCGCCTACCTGCTCGCCCGAGCGGGCCGTCCGGAACGCGCCGTGGAGGCGATCGAACGGGGACTGGCCTGCGAGCTCTCGGTCGTGACCGGGCGAGGAGCGGTGGATCTGGCAGAGCTTGAGCGAATCGACCCTGCCACGGCCCGCCGCTACCGCCGGGCGCATGCCCGCTACCGGTCCTCCGTCGCGCAACCGCCCTCGGCGAGGTCCGACGGGCCCGCCCACGTGACGGATCAACAAGCGGCCTCCGAACGGGAGTTGCGTTCCGTGGTTGAGGAGATCCGGGCGATTCCGGGCTTCGAACGCTTCCTGCGCACGGCCGAGATCGCGGACATCTTCCGGGCCTGCGGTGGGATGCCGCTCGCCTACCTGGTGACCGCGCCATGGGGCGGCTACGTCCTCACTCTGCCCGGCACGTCGATCGCCTCCGGGGAAGCCGGGACGGAGGACGCGATGCCACGGGTACTGGCCGTCCCCGTCCCCGCGGTGAGCAGCATCACCGTCCTGGGCCTCCTCGTCATGGAGACGGGTGACGGAGAGGAGGAACCGGGCCGCGCGGGCCTCCTCCTCGTCCAGGCGGCGGGGGCACTTCGCCGCCGGCGCGAGCTTCCCGTCGTCATGCGGCGCCTGAGCGTTCTCGAACCGCTCCTGCGCCCCGTCGCGACTCTCCTCACGGGCAGCCCCGGGCGCGCGGCGGTCGTCGTCCCTACCGGCCTTCTGGGCATGGTTCCCCTCCACGCCGTGCCGACCGGCTCGGCGTCGGACGAAGTGGTCGACGACATCGGCACCTTGACGGTCGTCCCGTCCGCGGCGGCCTACGCGGCGTCCCGCACCAGAGCCGGGCGGCCCTCGGAAACAGTGCCGCGCCTGGTCGCGATCACCGACCCCGACGGTTCGCTCCCCGGCAGTCGAAGCGAACTCGCCGAGATCCAAACGCTGTTCGGGCACGGCGGCGAGTCCAGCTGTGCGGTGGGGCCCGACGCCACGGTGGAGTGGCTGCTCGACCACCTCGCCGAGGCGTCCCACCTCCACCTGAGCTGCCACGGCAGCGCCGACATCGGCAGGGGCGGCTCGCTGGCGCTCGCGGACGGCCGCCTGGACATGGACACCCTCGTACGGCATCAACTGCCCCTGTGCAGAATGGCGGTGGCCAGCGCCTGCCAATCCGGCCACTACGCCGTCGTCAGCAATCCCGACCAGTTCCTCGGGCTGCCGGCCGGCTTCCTCCAGGCGGGCGCCGCCTGCGTGGTGACCAGCTTGTGGCCGGTGAACGACGCGGTGACCGCGCTGCTGATGACCCGCTTGTACGAAGTGCTCGACCACACCCACGACCCGGTGGCGGCACTGCGGCAAACACGCAGGTGGCTGCGCCGCCTCACGGGGGAGGACCTCGCGCGGTACACGGCCGCGCACCGGCATCTGGCGGCCCTCACCGAGCGGTACGCTCTTCAGCCGGCGCCGACGGACGAGCGTCCTTTCGCCTCTCCCGTCCACTGGGGCGCGTTCACCGTGTGGGGAGCGTGAGCCGCGGCCTCGGTGCGCGTTCAGCCCGTGTCCACCGGGCCGTGCGAGTCGAGCCGGTAGTCGCTGACGGGGCTGATGGGTGACTGCGGGGAGCGGACCTGCATGGCCGTGTAGCTCCCCTCGACCAGACCGGTGAGGTACACCGTGGCAGGGAAGCGCAATTCCCTGCCGGTCGCGCAGCTGGGGACACAGGACACCTGGTACCTCACCCCCGTGGCGTAAGCGGTGGGCGTTCCCCAGTCCGTCCAGGTCAGTTCCTTGAGCGTGTCCTCCCCGTCGCCGCAGGCGATCAGCAGGGACGAGGGCTCGTCCAGGGGCAGGCCGCCGCAGCTGAAGATCGTGGCCGGCTGCCTGCTCGGTTCGGTGTCCTGGGGCGTCGGGGCTTGGGAGGAGGGCTCGGTGGCGGTGGACGGTTCGGGATCGGAGGTGGCCGGGTCCTCGGTCGATCTGTCGAGTGTGGTGCCGACCGGGTCTTCACTCGCTTCCTGAACCGTCGCGTCGGTCTGGGTGGGGTCGGCGGTGGTGGACGTGCCGCCGCCGTGCCCGGCTGTCACGGCGAGGACGGCTGCGGTGATCACCATGCAGACGGCGATGACCGCGGCGATGACGGCGCCGGTACGCGTTGACGTGGGCGATGAGACCGGGCCAGCCGGTGGGACGGGATCCGCGGGGAGTTGCTCGACGGAGACCGCCGACTCGTCCTCCTGGACGCTCGCCTGTTCCTCCAACTCGCCCTTGAGCCGCTCGATTTCGGCCTGCTGTGCCGCGATGAGTTCGTGCACCTCGGTCGGCCAGGACCGCGCCGCGGGCGTGAGACGGCCGATGGCTTCCAGCAACTGGGCCGGACTGGGCCGCGCGCCCGGGTCCTTGGCCAGGCATTGGGCGACGATGGGCCGGATCCTCGCCGGGAGCACGCTGAGATCCGGCTCTTTGTGCACCACGTTGTACAAGGTCTGCGGCGTGCCGGGACCGGCGAACGGACACCTGCCGGTGCACGCCATGACCAGCACGGTCCCCAGCGAGAACACATCGCTGGCGGTGTCCGGCGACAACCCTTCGGCCTGCTCCGGGGACATGAAACCGGGGGACCCGACCAGCCAGCCCGAGTGGGTGAGCTCGCTGCCGCCTTCGCTGTCGGTCGCTCGGGCGATCCCGAAGTCGATGACCCGGGGGCCGTCGTCGGAGAGCAGGACGTTGGACGGCTTCAGATCCCGGTGCACCAGGCCCGCCCGATGGATGTCGACCAGGGCGCGGGCCAGCCCCGCCCCCAGCCGCAGGACCGCTTCCTCCGGTAGTACGCCGAGGGCGTCCACGGCCTGTTGCAGTGAGGGGCCGGGCACGAACTCCGATGTCAGCCACGGTTCGGCCGCGTCCGAGTCGGCGTCGATGACCGCGGAGGTGTGAGCGCCGGAAACCTTGCGGGAGGCTTCCACCTCACGGCGAAACCGGGCCCGGAAACCGTCGTCCTCCACGAACTGCGTACGCACCTGCTTCAGCGCCACCAACTGTCCGTCGGGAGCGCTGCTCAACAGAACCCGGCCCATTCCGCCCCGGCCCAGCTCCGCGATCGTGCGATACCGCCCGACTGCCGCCGGGTCGGCCGTCGTTAATCGTTCCATCGTGCTCCCCCGAATCAGACGCGTCGCCCAACGAACCAGGTGAACCATCGAAGAAACGAGTCTGAGCGCCTTACGTGTCCCGTACAAGACGGCGCGGCCCTTTCCGGCGGCCGTGTCGACCGGCCGGGAAAGCCGGACTCGGCGAAGAGGAGGCGGCGGGTCCCGCGCCGGAAAACCACGTGCCCCGCGCTCGTCCCGCTCCCTAGACTCACCCTGCGACGCGCTGCCGACGAGCGAGCGGCGTGCGCCTCAAGTCGAGCCAAGAGAAGGGGAGTTGGGCCATGCGTACGCACCGCAGCGCGGCCCCCGCTTCCCCGTCCCGGTACGACGTGATTTTGGTGTCTGGTGGCGCGCGGTGCCGGCTGCGCGGCCGCCACCGTATGCCCGTGACGCATCTGTAGTCCTTCACCAGCTCCCGCTGATCGCCCGCTCCCGCGGAAAAGCTCCACCCCTCAAGGGAACAGGGGCGTCGGCGTGCGGAGAAGAGGGACCCCCGCGTTCGGGAATCGCGCTGACCTTCTCCTCCGTATCCGAAAGGCCTCGGGCCATGCGCGCCATCAGGCAACCCCACGCCGTCACCACACCCACCGCGGTCCGCAACCTCGGCATCCTCGCCCACGTGGACGCGGGCAAGACCACGCTCACCGAGCGGATCCTGTTCGCGACCGGCACCGTACACAAGCGCGGCGAGGTCCACGACGGTACGACCGTCACCGACTTCGACCCTCAGGAACGCGACCGCGGCATCACGATCTTCGCCGCGGCCGTCAGCTGCGCCTGGAGCGGACATCGCGTCAACCTGATCGACACACCGGGCCACGTCGACTTCGCGGATGAGGTCGAGCGCTCCCTGCGAGTGCTGGACGGGGCGGTCGCCGTGTTCGACGCGGTCGCCGGAGTGGAGCCGCAGAGCGAGTCGGTGTGGCGGCAGGCCGACCGCCACGGGGTGCCGCGGATCGCGTTCGTCAACAAACTGGACCGGGCCGGCGCCGACCTCGACGCGGCCGTCGCCTCGATCCGGGAGCGGCTGGGAGCCCTGCCGCTCGTGGTCCAGCTGCCCATCGGACGGGAAGAGGGCTTCACCGGCGTCGTCGACCTGCTCGCGATGCGCTCGCTGCTCTGGCACCCCGACTCCGACACGTACGAGCGGGGGCCGGTGCCCGAGTCGCTGCGTCAGGAGGCGGACCGGCGCCGGCGGGCGCTCGAAGAGGCGGTGGCGGCACTGCACGCCGACGCGCTGGACGAGTTCTGCGCGACATCGGCCCTGACCGAGCGGACCCTGGTCCGCGCTCTGCGGGAGCTGACGCTCAGCGGGGACGCCGTGGTGGTGCTGTGCGGATCGGCGTACCGCAACCGGGGCATCGAGCCGCTCCTGGACGCGGTGGTGGCGTATCTGCCGTCGCCCGCCGACATGCCGGCGGTGCGCGGGACGACGGACGGCGCGGAGCAGGAGCGCGCCCCCGATCCGGCGGAGCCGTTCGCCGCGCTCGCCTTCAAGGTGTCGGTCACGGCGAGCGGGCGCCTCACCTATGTGCGGGTCTACTCGGGCACCCTGCGCAAGGGCGACCGGGTACGCGATCCGGCCACGGGCCGCACCGAGCGGGTCGGCCGGATCGTGCGGGTGCAGGCCGATCGCCACGAGGAACAGGAGGAGGCGGTGGCCGGGGACATCGTTGCCGTGGTCGGGCTGAAGGGTGCCCGCGCGGGTACGACGCTGTGCGCGCCGGAGGCGCCGGTGGTCCTGGAACCCCCGTCGGTGGCCGAGCCGGTGGTGTCGGTGGCGGTCGAGGCCCGCCGCGCCACCGACACCGGGCGGCTCTCGGCGGCGCTGGCGCGGCTGGTCGAGGAGGACCCGTCGTTGGTGGTGCGGTCCGACGCGGAGACCGGCCAGACCGTTCTGTCGGGGATGGGCGAGCTCCACCTGGAGGTCGCGGTGGAGAAGATCCGCCGCGGTCACGGGGTGGAGGTCGCCGTCGGCCGCCCGCAGGTCTCCTACCGGGAGACCGTCGTCACGGGCGTGACCGGGCTGATCCACCGGCATGTCAAACAGGACGGCGGCGCCGGGCAGTTCGCCCATGTGGTCCTCGATGTCGAGCCGCTGGACGAGCCGGGCTTCGAGTTCCGCTCGACGGTCGTCGGCGGTCGTGTCCCCCAGGAGTACGCGCGTGCCGTGGAGGCGGGGTGCCGTGACGCGCTGGAGGAGGGCCCGCTCGGCGGCTACCCGGTGACCGGTCTGCGCGTCACGCTCACCGACGGGGCGACCCACTCCAAGGACTCATCGGAGTTGGCGTTCCGCACGGCGGGCCGGTTCGCGCTCCGCGAGGCGCTGCGGGCGAGCACGATGGCGCTGCTCGAACCGGTCGTCGAGGTCACGGCGACCGTACCGGAGGAGGGAGTTGGGGGAGTGCTCGGCGATCTCGCGGCCCGCCGCGGCCGGGTCTCGGGGTCCACGGCGCACGCCGGGACCGCGGTGATCACGGCGGCCGTTCCGCTGGCCGAGTTCTTCGGGTACGCGTCCCGGCTGCGCGGCCGCACCCAGGGCCGTGGCACCTTCACGACCCGCCCGGCGCCGCTGGCCCCGGTACCGCCGGCGGCGGCTGACGCGTTGCTGGGCCGGTAGCCGCCGGGGTGCCCGGCCTGCCCCGCCCCTGCCGAGGGGGCGGGGCAGGGGCGGGCGCCACCTCTGCGTCACGATCCGGTCTCGCTCCTGCGGCCAGGTCTTGCCTATCGCCGTGTAATCGATTCCAATGCCTGCGTGTAATCGATTCCACGTGCCGGTCCGGCCCGCGGGAATCGGCGTTCGAGGTTCCACGAGGAGGTGGTCCGGTGATGGCGGGCATCAAGGATGTCGCGGCCGAGGCGGGGGTGTCCGTCGCCACGGTGTCGCGGGTGCTCAACGGTCATCCGTCGGTCAGCGCGGCGGCGCGCGCCCGGGTGCTGGCGGCCGTCGAGGCGCTCGGCTACCGCCCCAACGCCGTGGCCCGCTCGCTGCGCACGGACCAGACGCGCACGCTGGGCCTGGTCATCAGCGATGTGATGAACCCGTACTTCACCGAACTCGCGCGCTCCGTGGAGGAAGCGGCCCGTGCGCTCGGCTACAGCGTCATCATCGGCAACGCCGACGAACGGCCCGAACTCCAGGACCACCATGTGCGCACGCTGCTCGACCGCCGGATCGACGGGCTGCTCGTCTCGCCCACCGACGGAGGCTCGCCGCTCATGCTGGAGGCCGCGCGCGGCGGCACCCCCATGGTCTTCGTCGACCGGTGGATCCCCGGCATCGACGTACCCGTGGTGCGCGCCGACGGACGGGCCGCCATCGGTGACCTGGTCGCCCATCTGCACCAGCTCGGCCGCCGCCGGCTCGCCATCATCGCGGGCCCGGCGGCCACCACGACCGGCAGCGAGCGCGTCGAGGCGTTCCGCGCGGCGCTCGCCGCGTACGGAATCGGGCTCCCCGGCCACTACGTGGGCCAGGGCGACTTCCAGGCGGACAGCGGACGCCGGGCCACCGAACGGTTCCTGGCCCTGCCCGAGCCGCCCGACGCCGTGTTCGCCGCCGACAACCTGATGACGCTCGGCGCGATGGACGCCCTGCGCGCCCGTGGCCTGCGCATCGGGCAGGACATCGCGCTCGCCGCCTTCGACGACATCCCGTGGTTCGTGCACACCGACCCGCCCGTCACCGCCATCGCCCAGCCCACCGGCGAACTCGGCCGGGCCGCCGTGCACGCGCTCGCCGACCTCATCGAGGGCAGGCGCCCCGAGTCCGTCACCCTGGCCGCCCAACTCGTCGTGCGCAGTTCCTGCGGCGAGGACGCGCCCGACCCGAGGAGCAACAGGTGAGCGCCGCCGAGGAGTTGCTGCGCGTCGAAGGCATCCGCAAGTCCTTCCCCGGAGTGGTCGCCCTCGACGGCGTCGACTTCGATCTGCGCCGCGGCGAAGTGCACGTCCTGCTCGGCGAGAACGGCGCGGGCAAGAGCACGCTCATCAAGGTGCTCTCCGGCGCCCACCGGCCGGACGGCGGCCGGATCCTGGCCGCGGGGCGCGAGGTGCGCATCCACGGCGCGCAGGACGCCGAACGCCTGGGAATCGCCACGATCCACCAGGAGTTCAACCTGGTGCCCGAGCTGACGGTCGCCGAGAACATCTTCCTCGGCCGCCAGCCCCGGCGGTTCGGGATGATCGACCGCCGGCGGATGGAGGCGGACGCGCAGGCCCTGCTCCAGCGGGTCGGTCTCGACGTCTCACCGCGGGTCAAGGTGCGCGAACTCGGCATCGCGCGGCTCCAGATGGTGGAGATAGCCAAGGCGCTCAGCCTGGACGCGCGGGTACTGATCATGGACGAGCCGACCGCCGTGCTCACCTCCGAGGAGGTCGACAGGCTCTTCCGGATCGTGCGCGACCTGCGGGACGACGGGGTGGGTACCGTCTTCATCACCCACCACCTCGAAGAGATCGCGGCGCTCGGTGACCGGGTCACCGTGCTGCGCGACGGCCGCAGCGTCGGCCAGGTGCCCGCCGCCACCCCCGAGGACGAGCTCGTACGGTTGATGGTGGGCCGAAGCATCGAGCAGCAGTACCCGCGCGAACGGCCCGATCCCGGGCGGCCGTTGCTCAGCGTGCGCGGGCTGACCCGGCACGGTGCCTTCCACGACGTCAGCTTCGAGGTGCGGGCCGGTGAGGTGGTCGGCCTGGCCGGGCTCGTCGGCGCGGGCCGCACCGAGGTCGCCCGCGCGGTGTTCGGCGCCGACCCCTACGACGCGGGCACCGTCGACGTGCGGGGCGAGAGTGTGGCCAGGGGCGATGTGAACGCCGCCATGGGGGCCGGGGTCGGGCTCGTGCCCGAGGACCGCAAGGGGCAGGGCCTGGTTCTCGACGCCTCCGTGCAGGAGAACCTCGGTCTGGTCACCCTGCGCTCCGCCACCCGTGCGGGCCTCGTGGACCTGAAGGGGCAGCGCGCGGACGCCACCCGCGTCGCCGGGCAGCTCGGCGTCCGCATGGCCGGACTCGACCAGCGGGTCCGCACCCTGTCCGGCGGCAACCAGCAGAAGGTCGTCATCGGCAAGTGGCTGCTCGCCGACACCCAGGTCCTGATCCTCGACGAGCCGACCCGCGGCATCGACGTCGGCGCCAAGGTCGAGATCTACCAGCTCATCAACGAGCTGACGGCCTCCGGCCGCGCGGTCCTGATGATCTCCAGCGATCTGCCCGAAGTGCTCGGCATGAGCGACCGGGTCCTCGTGATGGCCCAGGGCCGCATCGTGGGAGAACTCCCCGCCCGCGTTGCCACTCAGGACGCCGTGATGGCGCTCGCCGTCGCCACACCGAACACAGAAGACGAAGCGGAGGGCTCCCGTGGCCACTGACACGCTCAACAACCGTACGGGCGCGAGCGGGGCCGCGGTCGTGCGCCGCCTGCTGCTCGACAACGGCGCGCTCAGCGCCCTGGTGGTCCTCGTCGTGGCGATGGCGCTGCTGTCCGGCGACTTCCTGACCACCCAGAACCTGCTGAACGTCGGCGTGCAGGCCGCGGTCACCGCGATCCTCGCGTTCGGCGTCACCTTCGTCATCGTCTCGGCGGGCATCGACCTGTCGGTGGGTTCGGTGGCCGCGCTCTCGGCGACCGTGCTCGCCTGGTCGGCGACGTCCGAGGGCGTCCCGGTCTGGCTCGCCGTCCTGATGGCTGTCGCCACCGGCGCCGCCTGCGGGCTCGTCAACGGCGTGCTCGTCTCGTACGGCAAACTGCCGCCGTTCATCGCGACGTTGGCCATGCTGTCGGTCGGCCGCGGCCTGTCCCTGGTGATCTCCCAGGGCAGCCCCATCGCCTTCCCCGACCCCGTATCCGTCCTCGGCGACACGCTCGGCGGCTGGCTGCCCGCGCCGGTCCTGGTGATGATCGCGGCGGGGCTCGTCACCGCGCTCGTGCTGTCCCGTACCTACCTCGGCCGCTCGATGTACGCGATCGGGGGCAACGAGGAGGCGGCCCGGCTCTCCGGGCTGCGGGTGAAGCGGCAGAAGCTCGCCATCTACGCCCTGTCGGGCCTTTTCGCCGCCGTCGCGGGCATCGTGCTCGCCGCCCGTCTGGTCTCCGCGCAGCCGCAGGCCGCGCAGGGGTACGAGCTCGACGCGATCGCCGCGGTCGTCATCGGCGGGGCCAGTCTGTCGGGCGGGGTCGGCAAGGCGTCCGGCACCCTGATCGGCGCGCTGATCCTGGCCGTGCTGCGCAACGGGCTCAACCTTCTTTCCGTGTCGGCGTTCTGGCAGCAGGTCGTCATCGGCGTCGTCATCGCGCTCGCCGTCCTCCTCGACACCCTGCGCCGCCGCGCCGGGGCCACCCCCGGAGCTCCCTCGGGTACGGCCGGGTCCCGGGGCGGCGGTCCCGGAGCGGTGAAACTCGCCGTCGCCGCGGTGTGCGTGGCGGCCGTCGTGGGCGGCGTGGCGCTCCTGAACCCCGGTTCCTCCAGTAGCACCACCAAGATGGGCCTCTCGCTCTCGACCCTCAACAACCCCTTCTTCGTGCAGATGAAGGAGGGCGCACAGGCGGAGGCCAAGGCCGAGGGCATCGACCTCACCGTCACGGACGCCCAGAACGACGCCTCCCAACAGGCCAACCAGATACAGAACTTCACCGGGACCGGCATGAAGTCGATCATCGTCAATCCGGTGGACTCGGACGCGGTGGGGCCCGCCGTGCGCGCCGCCGACAAGGCAGGCATCCCGGTGGTGGCCGCGGACCGGGGGGTCAACAAGGCCGACATCGCCACCCTGGTCGCCTCCGACAACGTGGCGGGCGGCAAGCTCGCCGCGCAGACCCTCGCCGAAAAGCTCGGAGGCAAGGGGAAGATCGCGGTCCTCCAGGGCACCGCCGGCACCTCCGCCAGCCGGGAGCGCGGCGCGGGCTTCGCCGAAGGCCTCAAGGCGTACCCGGGCATCGAGGTGGTCGCCCGCCAGCCCGCGGACTTCGACCGCACCAAGGGCCTGGACGTGATGACCAACCTCCTCCAGTCCCACCCCGACGTCACCGGTGTCTTCGCCGAGAACGACGAGATGGCGCTCGGCGCCGTCAAGGCACTCGGCGGCCGGGCGGGCAGCTCCGTCTCTGTCGTCGGATTCGACGGAACTCCCGATGGATTCAAGGCGGTTGAGGCCGGGACGCTCTACGCGTCGGTGGCCCAGCAGCCCAAGGAGCTCGGCCGGATGGCCGTGCAGAACGCGGTCCGGGCGGCCCGCGGCAAGAAGGCCGACAGCATGGTGAAGGTGCCGGTCAAGGTCGTCACCCGCAAGAACGTCGCCGCATTCTGACGAAACGTCAATATCTGACGTTTCGTCAGTAAATGGCCATCGCAAGGAAAGAAAGCAGGGGCATCCCCATGCACGACTACGGCCTCCTCGTCGTCGGGTCGGCCAACGCCGATCTGGTCGTCGGTGTCGAACGACGGCCCGCGCCCGGCGAGACCGTGATGGGCTCCGACCTCGCCGTTCACCCGGGCGGCAAGGGCGCGAACCAGGCGGTCGCCGCCGCCCGCCTCGGAGCCCGTACGGCCCTGCTCGCCAAGGTCGGCGACGACGACCACGGGCGCCTGCTGCGCGCCTCACTGCGGGCGGCCGGTGTCGACACCGCCGCCGTCCTCGTGGGCGAAGCGCCCACCGGAGTCGCGCTGATCACCGTGGATGCCTCGGGCGACAACAGCATCGTCGTGTCCCCGGGCGCCAACTCACACCTGACCCCCGACGACATCCGCGCCGCCCGGGACCTGTTCGCCCGCGCGCCCGTCGTCTCGGTGCAGCTGGAGATCCCCCTGGAGACCGTCGCCGAAGTGGCGCGCGGCCTGGCGCCCGGCGCCCGGCTCGTGCTGAACCCCTCGCCGC
Source organism: Streptomyces sp. NBC_01431 (assembly GCF_036231355.1). Taxonomy (NCBI): domain Bacteria; kingdom Bacillati; phylum Actinomycetota; class Actinomycetes; order Kitasatosporales; family Streptomycetaceae; genus Streptomyces; species Streptomyces sp. NBC_01431. The sequence goes on along the minus strand of NZ_CP109496.1, from coordinate 1,334,033 downwards.
CCGCGCCGCTGCCCGCCGGGGTGCTCACGGTCTGCGACCCGTTGATCGTCAACGAGCACGAGGCGCGGTTCCTGCTCGGCGAGGCGGCGGGGGACACCCCCGAGGACTGGGCGCGGGCACTGCTCGCGCTCGGGCCGCGGTCGGTGGTCGTCACACTGGGGGCGGCCGGAGCCCTCGTCGCCGACGGGCGGGACGACGGCTGCGTATGGGTGCCGAGCCCGCGGGTCGAGGCGGTCGACACCACCGGCGCCGGTGACGCCTTCACCGCGGCACTGGCCTGGCGCCTGGGCCTGGGGGAGCAGCTCGCCGGGGCCGCCGCGTTCGCGGTACGGGTCGGCGCGGCCGCCGTCACCCGGCGGGGCGCGCAGCAGTCCTACCCGACCGCCGACGAGGTCCCTGCGGGCTGACGGGGAGCCGGGGCGGACGAACCGCGTCAAGTCGCAAGTGGACAAGGGGAGTTGGGCACCTCAGCACGCAGGCGTTCCGGTGCCCGTCGCCGCGCTCGGTGCGCCGGCCAGTGCGGCCAGAGCCCGCGTCACGAACTCGGCCAGCAGGTCCCGTGCTTCGCCGGGCCCCAGCGCGTCCAGTGCCTCGATCGCCGAGCGGGCGTTGTCGTCCGCCAGCGCGAGTGCCTCATCGATCGCGCCCGAGTCACGCAGGATCGCGGTCAGCGCGGCCAGCGCCTGAGCCGGTTCCGCGTGACCCGTCAGGCACGCCTCGATGTCGCGCCGGGTGGGCCCGCAGGCGCCGCGATGGGCGAGGACGACCGGCAGGACGAGCCGCCCGTTCCTGATGTCACTCGTCGGGGGCTTGCCCATGCTGTCCGCGTCGCTGGTGTAGGCGAGCAGATCGTCATGGACCTGGAAGGCGGTGCCCAGATGGTTCGCGTAAGAGACCAGGGCAGCGAGGTCGTCGGGGGTACCCCCGCCCAGAATGCCGCCCACTTCGCAGGCCGCCCGGAACAGGGCCGCCGTCTTCAGCCGGACCATTTCGAGATAGGGGCCGACCTCGAACACCCGGCCCCCGGTGAGCTGAGACTCCAGGCTCTGGCCCCGGCACAGGTCCGTCCCGGCCCGTGCGATCGCGGCGACCGCCGTCACCACACGGTCGGCCGGCACCCCCCGGTCGCGGCACTCCGTCAGGCACTCGAAGAGCCGGAAGAACAGCAGGTCGCCCGCGACGATGGCCTCGTTGACGCCGTACTTGCGGTGCGCGGCGGGGCGGCCGCGGCGCACCGTGTCCGCGTCGATGATGTCGTCGTGGATCAGACTGCCGACGTGCCCGCACTCCGCGGCGACCGCCGCCGGCAGCACAGTCACCGGATCACCGCCGACCGCCTGCGCGCTCGCGAGCAGCAGACAGGGGCGGAACATCTTTCCGGTGGGCAGCAGCGCGTGCCGACAGGCCTCTTCGACCGGGGTCGTCCCGGCCGGCCAGCGCGCTTCGAGCTCGCGGACCACCATCTCGCGCAGCCGGAACGCCGCCGCGAGCGCCTTCGGCGTCCTGAGATCCGCTTCGGTTTCGGTCATGTGCCGCGTCCGTCCCGTCTGTTGAGCGAGCCCGTCAAGACTGCGGTACGGCATTGTCGCCGACAAGTGTGCGAAAGGGCGTGAATGGCTGCATTGTGCCCCTGTGCCGGGCTGCGTGGCGGGCTTGGCCGGAGCCCCGCCGCACGCGCCGAACAGGTCATCGGAGCAGCCCGGCGAGACCGGGGTGAGGGCCGCCCCCCGAGCGGGTGGCCGCCCTCGGTGGCCAGGGGCGATTCCGCTCTGTTGATCAAAGGTTGACCCGTTCATTGGAGAGTGGCGACACGAGGCGCCAGTATGGTCGGCCGCATGCCCCCCAACCGTCCGGTGCTGCCGGTCCTTCCCTATCGCAAGCCCAAACTCGGCCGCGACTACTGGGTGTTGGACGACGTACTGCCCAACGTGGATGACGTCAGGGCGCGTTGTCTGGCGAAGGACGACTGGGTGGAGGGCTACCCGCACAAGCCCGAGTCATGGCCGGGCCTGCGCACCATGCCGGGTCTCGCGCCCGCCGAACTGGCCCGGGTGGAACGCCTGGTCAAGCAGCACACCGGTGCCAAGGAGCTGTGGCAGGCCACCGCCCCCGGGGGCGCGACCCTCAACCACAACTGCATCCAGGTCGTCGGCGCCGGCGAGAGCGAGCCGCGCCCGCACACCGATTCGCGTGCGCTGTGCCGCTACGCCGCGGTGCTCTACCTCAACCCTCAGGCACCCAAGGACTGCGGGACCAGCTTCTTCCGGCAGAGCCTGCCCGGTGGCGTGCTGGGCGGCAACATGGTCACCGCGCCGCACAACAACCTCGTGGAGGCGCTCGGCACCCGTTTCGTGCCGCCGGACTCCTTCACCGAGGACGTGCGGGTCGCCCACCGCTACAACCGGCTGCTGCTCTACACCGCCAACACGATGCACAGCGCCACCGGTTACTGCGGCAGCACCATCGACGATAAGCGGATGACCGCGGTCTTCTTCTGGATGGCGTAGCCGGCACCGGCCGGCGTACGGCTTGAACCAGCCCCTCGGCCACCAGGGGTTCTGTTCGTTTGTTCGTTTGCCGTACCCCGCAGTGTCACAGTGACGACATGGGGGCTTTCGCGGACCTCGGTGTTCTTGATACACCCCTTTCGCCCCCCTGTTCCCTCACCCTTGCAGAGGCCCCTACTCATGGCTGAACTCAACCGGCGCCGGTTCATACAGCTCGCCGGCGGCACCGCCGCCTTCGCCGCGCTGTCGCAGAGCATCGCGCGCGCCGCCGCCATCCCGGCCGCGGGCAGCACCGGCACCATCCAGGACGTCGAGCACATCGTCGTCCTGATGCAGGAGAACCGGTCCTTCGACCACTACTTCGGTTCCCTGAAGGGCGTACGCGGCTACGGCGACCCGCGACCCGTCACCCTGCCCAGCGGCAAGTCCGTGTTCCACCAGAGCGGTGGCGGCAAGGAGGTGCTGCCGTTCCGGCCCAAGGCGGACAACCTGGGCCTGCAGTTCATCCAGGACCTCAACCACGACTGGACCGGCAGCCACGCGGCGTTCAACCACGGCAAGTACGACCAGTGGGTCCCCGCGAAGACGGCCACCACGATGGCCTACCTCACCCGCGAGGACATCCCGTTCCACTACGCGCTCGCCGACACGTTCACCATCTGCGACGCCTATCACTGTTCGTTCATCGGCTCCACCGACCCGAACCGCTACTACATGTGGACGGGCTACACGGGCAACGACAACACCGGCGGCGGCCCGGTCCTCGGCAACGACGAGAAGGGGTACGGCTGGACCACCTACCCCGAACGCCTGGAGCAGGCCGGGGTGTCCTGGAAGATCTACCAGGACATGGGCGACGGCCTCGATGCCACCGGCGGCTGGGGCTGGATCAACGACGCCTACCGGGGCAACTACGGCGACAACTCGCTGCTGTACTTCAACAACTACCGCAACGCCAAGCCCGGTGATCCGCTGTACGACAAGGCCCGTACCGGCACCAACGCCAAGAACGGCGACGGCTTCTTCGACATCCTCAAGGCCGACGTCAAGGCGGGCACCCTGCCCAAGGTCTCCTGGATCGCGGCCCCCGAGGCCTTCACCGAGCACCCCAACTGGCCCGCGAACTACGGTGCTTGGTACATCTCGCAGGTACTGGACGCGCTCACCTCCAACCCGGCGGTGTGGGCCAAGACGGCGCTGTTCATCACCTACGACGAGAACGACGGCTTCTTCGACCACGTCGTCCCGCCGTTCGTGCCCTCCAGCGCGGACCAGGGCCTGTCCACGGTCGAGACCGGACCCGACTACTTCCCGGGCAACGCGAGTTACGCGGCCGGACCGTACGGGCTCGGCCAGCGCGTGCCGATGCTCGTCATCTCGCCGTGGAGCACCGGCGGCTACACCTGCTCGGAGACCTTCGACCACACCTCGATCATCCGGTTCATGGAGCGCCGCTTCGGTGTGCACGAGCCGAACATCTCGCCCTGGCGGCGCGCCATCTGCGGCGACCTCACCTCGGCCTTCGACTTCAGTCGCACCAACTCCTCGGCCCCGGCGCTGCCTTCGACCACCGCGTACATTCCGCCGGACCACAACCGCCACCCCGACTTCGTGCCGACCCCGCCCGCGACCGGCACCCTGCCCAAGCAGGAGCGGGGCTCCCGGCGCACCCGGCCGCTGCGCTACGCGCCGTTCGTGGACGGCGCGGCGAACGTGAGCACCGGCAAGTTCACGCTCACCTTCGGTAGCGGCGCCTCGTCCGGCGCGCAGTTCCTGGTGACCTCGGCCAACCGCACCGACGGCCCGTGGACGTACACGACCGAGGCGGGCAAGACGCTCTCCGACACCTGGAACACGGCCTATTCGAGCGGGGTCACCAACCTCAGCGTGTTCGGGCCGAACGGCTTCCTGCGCACCTTCACGGGCCCCGGCAAGACCGCCGGCCCCGAGGTGACCGCCCGCCACAACGCGGCCACCGGGAACCTCGATCTGACCATGACCAACGCGGGCAAGACCGCCGTCCACCTCAAGGTCGCGAACGCGAGCGCCTACGGAGGCACGGCGCACACCTTCACCGTGGCCGCCGGCGCGACCGTCAGGCACACGGTGAACCTGCGCGCCAGCAAGAGGTGGTACGACGTGTCGGTGACCTCCGGCGCCGACACCACCTTCCTGCGCCGCTTCGCCGGACACGTCGAGACGGGCGCGACCGGCGTGAGCGACCCGGCGCTGATCACGGCCTGAGGGCAGCAGCCGAGGGCCCTGCCGGACGATGTCCGGCAGGGCCCTCGGATATGCGGCTCAGTTGCCCGTCACGCCTCGTCGGCTCCGCCGAAGCGCTCGCGGTAGGACTCCAGGTCCTCCTCCGTGATCTTCGCGAAGAGGACCGGCGGCACCGTGAAGGCCGTCCCGGCGGGAACCGCCTCCAGCGCCCTGGCCTGCTCCGGTGTCACCCAGGTCGACGTGTCGTCGGCCAGCGCGAACGCCGAGCGCATGGCCTTCGCCGAGGACGGGATGAACGGCTCGGAGACCACCGAGTACAGGTGGATCAGGTTCATCGCGGTGCGCAGCGTCAGCGCGGCGGCCTCCGGGTCGGTCTTGATCTCCAGCCAGGGGGCCTTCTCCTCCAGGTAGGAGTTGCCCGCCGACCACAGCGCCCGCAGCGAGGCGGCCGCCTTGCGGAACTGGAGCGCCTCCATGTGGCCCTCGTACTCGGCGAGCAGCCCGGCGATCTCCTCGCCCAGCTTCGCCTCCGCAGCGCCGGCCGCGGAGCCCGCCGGGACGTCGTCGCCGAAGCGCTTGCGCGAGAAGGACAGCACCCGGTTCACGAAGTTGCCGAGGGTGTCCGCGAGGTCCTTGTTGACCGTCGCGGTGAAGTGCTCCCAGGTGAACGACGTGTCGTCGGACTCGGGGGCGTTCGCCATCATGAAATAGCGCCAGTAGTCGGCGGGCAGGATCTCCAGCGCGTCGTGCGTGAAGACACCACGGCGCTGCGAGGTGGAGAACTTGCCGCCGTAGTAGTTGAGCCAGTTGAAGGCCTTGACGTAGTCGACCTTCTTCCACGGCTCGCGCACACCCAGCTCGGTGGCCGGGAACATCACGGTGTGGAACGGGACGTTGTCCTTGCCCATGAACTCGGTGTAGCGCACGTCGGCCGCGCCCTCGGGCTCGTACCACCACGACTTCCAGTCGCGGTTCGCCGGGTCCAGGTCCGACCACTCCTTCGTCGCGCCGATGTACTCGATCGGGGCGTCGAACCAGACGTAGAAGACCTTGCCCTCGGCCGCCAGCTCCGGCCACGTGTCGGCCGGGACCGGCACGCCCCACTCCAGGTCACGGGTGATGGCGCGGTCGTGCAGCCCCTCGGTGAGCCACTTGCGGGCGATGGACGACGCGAGCTGCGGCCACTCCCCGCCGACCCGGTCGATCCACTCCTCGACCTCGCTCTGGAGCTTGGACTGGAGCAGGAACAGGTGCCGGGTCTCGCGGACCTCCAGGTCGCTGCTGCCGCTGATGGCGGAGCGGGCGTCGAGCAGGTCGGTGGGGTCCAGGACGCGGGTGCAGTTCTCGCACTGGTCGCCGCGCGCCTTGTCGTAGCCGCAGTGCGGGCAGGTGCCGACGATGTAGCGGTCCGGCAGGAAGCGGTCGTCGGCGATCGAGAAGACCTGGCGGATGGCCCGCTCCTCGATGAACCCGTTCTCCTTCAGCTTCCGGGCGAAGTGCTGGGTGATCTCCACGTTCTGCTGCGAGGAGCTGCGGCCGAAGTAGTCGAAGGCGAGGTGGAAGCCGTCGTAGATCGCCTTCTGGGTGTCGTGCGCCTGCGCGCAGAACTCGGCGACGGAAAGACCGGCCTCCTTGGCGGCCAGCTCGGCGGGGGTGCCGTGCTCGTCGGTGGCACAGATGTAGAGGACGTCGTGCCCGCGCTGGCGCAGGTAGCGGGAGTACACGTCCGCGGGAAGCATCGACCCGACCATGTTGCCCAGGTGCTTGATTCCGTTGATGTACGGCAGCGCGCTGGTGATCAGGTGTCGAGACATCCTCGGATGCTCCTCTTTTTCGTGCGTACGGCACCGCGGCGAGGCCGCGGCGAACCCAGGTCGGGAGGCCCCGCAGGAGAGGATCACGCCTGGTGACGCCCCGCCCGGTGGACCGGGCCATGCTATCGAACCCCCCGAGCCGTTCTCGCCGGAGTTTGCGGGCCCCGGCGAGAGCGGCGCCGCCCGCATACCGGCGGTGGTCCGCCTACTGGGCGTGGCCCGCGAAATAGGTCGCGATCATGTCCTCGTCGCCGTGTCCGGACGCCTCGGCCCGGCTGAACCGCTCGGCCGACGCCGCCGTCAAGTCGAGTCGTACGCCCGCCTGTTGAGCCGCTTCGAGGATCAGGCGGGTGTCCTTGAGGGCGGTGGACACCGCGAAGCTGGGCGTCAGGTCGCCGGTGAGGACGGCGGCTGCCTTGGTGTGCAGATAGGCGGTGTCCAGCGGGCCGCCGGCGATCGCGTCCAGGAACAGGCGGGGGTCCACGTGCAGCCCCTCGGCGAGACCGAGGCACTCGGCCACGGCGCCGACCAGATTGATCACCCAGGTGTTGGCGACCAGCTTCAGCCGGGACGCCCCGCCCGGCTCGTGGCTCACCCAGACGGTCCGCTGCCCGATCGCGTCGAGGACCGGCGCGAGGCGTTCGCGCGCCTCGGGAGGACCGGAGACGAAGACGGTCAGCTTGCCGTCCTCGGCCGGCTGCCGGGTCCCCAGGACGGGACAGTCGTAGTAGACCACCCCCAACTCGGCCGCCCGCGCGGCCAGTTCGCGTGTGGCGTCCGGTCCCACGGTGGAGGTCTGGAGCCACAGCTGGCCGGGGCGCAGGCCGCGAGCGGCGGCGTCGAGGGTGGCCTCGACGGCCGGGCCGTCGTTGAGGGCGGTCAGCACGACGTCGGCGCCGCGCACCGCCTCGTCGGCGCCCGGGTGCACCACGGCTCCGTCGCCGGCCAGCGCCTGCGCCTTGGCCGGGGTCCGGTTCCAGACCCGCACGGGCAGTCCGGCCCGCAGCAGACTGCGGGCCATGCCGGAGCCCATGAGGCCGGTGCCGAGTACGGCGACGGTGGGGGCACTCGAAGCTGAGGACACGAGGAACTCCTTCACGGCTGGTGGTGCTCGGTCGCGTACGTCCGAGTCTCGTACGGATGGGGTGGTACGGGGGTGCAGTGCCGCGCCGGGAAAAGCGGCGGCGTGATGACCGGGGCGCTGCGACCGCGGCGCCGGGGCCGTGTCCGAGAGCGGTCCCGGACACGGGAAAACCCGCGGTGTGATGACCGGGGGCATTGCGACCGCGGCGCCGGGGCCGCGTCCGAGAGGGCTCCCGGACATGCGGCTGCCCACCGCCCCTGGGTGGGGCGATGGGCAGGGAAGCGGTGTGAGAGCGCCCTCACATCCCGCGCGGCACGTGCGAGGGGCGGCCCCGGCCGCGGGTCAGGCTGTAGCCGCCCACGCCCGCGAGCGCGGCCAGCAGGCCTCCCGCGGCGGTCCACACCCAGCGGTCCGTCCACCAGCCCGACGCCCAGCCGCCGTCCGGCTCGACCGCGGACTTCGCACCGAGCGGAGCGGCGAGCTTGCCGTCCACGGCGTGCGCGCCCCCGGTGTCCAGGACCGTCGGCACGACCTCCGTCTTGAACGGCAGACCCCGGTCGGTCTCGGGCAGCGAGACGGCCGTCAGCCGGATGTAGTAGCTGCCCGGCAGCGGGTCGTTCGACCACGTGTCGGCCCAGGCCACGGTCGGCCGCAGCGTGCAGGAGAGCTCGACGGCGGCCGCGTCCGGCGCCGCCGCGCGGGACTGCGTCCCGTACATGCAGGGCTGGCGGCGGCGCAGCCCGTCGTACACGTCGATGCGCCAGGTGGCGGAGCCGTGCCGGGTCGCCGCGTCCGGGAGCGTGACCTTGGCCGTGACCGTCGGGCGCTGCCCGGCGTCGGCGGGGAACATCCAGTACAGGTAGTCGCCGGTCGACCCGGACGCGGTCGCCTTCTGGCCCTGCCCGACGGCGACCGCGGTACGGAACGCCGTGCCCGCCTCGGTGGGCGCCGCACCGCTCTTCGAGGCGGAGGGACTGGGGGAGGGCGAATCGGCGAGCGCGGGACCCGCGCCCCCGAAAAGCGCCGCGCCCATCAGCGCGGCCGCGGTCAACATCCGTACGGTACGCATCAGTTGGCCCCCAGGGCGAGAGGTGGTCTTCGGCATCAGCGGGTCCGCCAGACCGCGATGCGCCAGCGCGAGACCCAGCCCCACACCAGACCGGCGACCAGGCCCGTCAGAGCGAGCGCGCCGAGCAGCCACCAGCCCCGGCCGAGGCCGAAGGAGGCGACGTCCGAGGCTCTGTCCGGTCCGTTCACCACGTCGATGGCGAGCTCGACCGGCAGACCCGGGTCCGTCTTGACGCCGGGCGGCGCGGAGAAGGAGTTGGAGACCTGGAGGCACACGGACTCCGGGGTCGACTTGTCGGCCGAGTCGTCGGCGGGGGCCTTCGGGTAGCGCAGACCCGTGGAGATGAGGTCCGTACGACCGTCGCCCGCCTCCGCGCCTCGCACGATCTCGCGGCCGTGCGCGGTCACCGCCCGCAGCAGGACGCCGTAGTCGGGGTTGGTCTGCCGGTCGACGCCGACGCTCACGGACGCGCGCAGCTCCTGGCCGGGCAGCACGTCCACCTTGTAGGCGCGGTGCTCGGCGAACTTCTCGCGGTCGGTGTACAGGCCGGGCTTGAGCTGCGGGGCGTCCTGGCAGCTCGCGGTGCCGCTGGTGGCGACGGGCACGGCGACGGGATCGGCCGCCCGGTCCACCAACTGCTTCACTTTGCCGGAGAGTTGGTCGGTGTGCTGCACCGACGTGTAGGTGCCGCCGGTGGCCTCCGCGATGCAGGTGAGCTGCTCGCGGGTCTTGGCGTCCGGGATCAGGCCGAGCGTGTCGATGGTGAGGTGGAGACCCTGGGCGGCGATGTCGCGGGCCACCTCGCACGGGTCGAGGGGCTGGCAGGTGTCCTCTCCGTCGGTGATGAGCACGATCCGGCGGGTGGCGTCCCCGCCCTTGAGGTCCTGGGCCGCGCCCTGCAAGGCCGGGCCGATGGGCGTCCAGCCGGTGGGTGCGAGGGTGGCGACGGCGGTCTTCGCCTCGGTACGGTCCAGCGGGCCGACCGGGTAGAGCGCGCGGGTGTCCTTGCAGCCCACCTTGCGGTCCTCGCCCGGGTAGTTGGCCCCCAGGGTCCGTATGCCGAGCTGGACCTCCGGCGGGACCGCGTCGAGGACCTCGTTGAACGCCTGCTTGGCGGCGGCCATCCGGGACTTGCCGTCGATGTCGGCGGTCCGCATCGAGCCGGAGACGTCGAGGACGAGGTCGACCTTGGGCGCCGGCTTCTCGGCGGACTGCCCGTCGGGCCGGGCGGCCGCGTAAGCCGGGGCCGTGTCCACGGCCGGGAGGATGCCGGTGGCGAAGGTGGCGACCAGCGCGCACACTCCGGCCGCCAGCCGTTTTCTGGTGATCATCGCCGGATCTTATGGAAGATCGGATCCGGCCCCCAAATCCACTGGCACGGCAGGCGCTTGGGCGCGGCCTAAGGGGTCTTCTGGGCGCCTTTCGCCAGCGCGAGTTCACGTCCCGTCAGGGGAGGGTCCATCAGTTGCGGCCGTCTGGGCCCGGCCAGCGTCGCGAGCAGCACCCTGGGCCGCACCAGCCTGGTGACGGGAGTCGAAAGCGTCATGACGTCCGTCAGCGCGGTGGCGACGGTGTAGCTGCTGGTCGACGTGCGCATGAGCCGGTCGACGCAACGGCCGAGGACCCGTTCGGTCAGGCGGGGGCGCCTGGCGGTGGCGCCAGGATAGAAGATGTCCTGGCCCGCGAGCATCCATGCCGTGCCCACCGGGCGGGCCACGGCAAGCTGGACCCGCCGTGCGAGCCCCTGGGCGGTGACACCATGCTCGGCCAGCGTCTCGCGCAGCGCGAGCGCACCCTGCGCCGCCACCGACATGCCATGGCCGTACACCGGGTTGTACACCGCGACCGAGTCGCCGAGTGCGACGTACCCCTCCGGCCACTGTTTGACCTTCTCGAAGAAGTGCCGCCGACTGGCGTTGTTGGCGAACGTGGCCACCTCGCCGAGGGGTTCGGCGTCGGCGATGAGGTCGCCCACGACCGGGTGCCGGGCTTGGAGGGCGAACGGCCCGAACGCGTCCGGGGCGCTGGTGGGCCGGACACCGCGGGTGCCCGAGAGCGTGACCAGCCACTGGCCGGCCTCGATGGGCAGCACCACGGCGGTCCTGCCGGGCTCCATCATGCGCGGGTTCGCCTGCACGTTGACCACCGGGAACGGCTGGTCCCCGGCGGGCGAACGGAAGACCCGGCTCGCATAGACCACGCCGGGGTCGACGACCTCTTCCCGCGCGGCGGGCACCCCCAGGACGTCGAGCCATTGCCGGGTGTGCGTGCCGCGGCCGCTCGCGTCCACCGTCAAGTCGGCCTGCAGCACCCGTTCCGTGCCGTCCGCCGTCCGCACTCGGGCGCCCGTGACCCGGCTCGCGTCGCCTTCGAGTGAGAGCACCCGGGTGGAGTCGAGAAGCGTGACGCTGGGAAGGGCGAGGACCAGGTCGCGGACCGTGGCGTCCAGGAGATCCCGGCCGCAGGAGATCAGATAGTGGGAGTCGCGCCAACGCCGGTACCAGCCCTGGGGAGAGAGCGCGACCATGCCGGACGTGAGCGGGATACGGTGGGCGCCGGCGGCGAGCCAGCCCCTCGTCACGCCGGGCAGCAACTGTTCCATCGCCTCCGCCCCGCCGGACCACAGTACGTGGGCGTGCCGAGCCTGCGGAAGGTTCCTGCGCGGCTCGGGGCCCGCGGGAAGGGCGTCCTGCTCGATCACGGTGATCTCGCCGACCGAGCCACTGAGCGCGGCGGCGGCCAGCATGCCGGCGAGCCCGCCGCCGATGACCACCGCTCTGCCTCTGTGGGACGGTTCCGACGGCGTTTCGTCCGATGCGCTCATGAGTACGTGTTCTCCGACCGTGCCGCGTTGCGGCGGACTGCTTCGACAATGGCTGAACGGCGGTACGCCTGGGAGACACCTATCAGATCGCGAGCGCGCTCGATGGAGGGGGCGGCGTCCTGGCCGGTGGACTCCAAGGCCCTGCCCTCGGGATCCCTGGCCCTGGCGGTGAGGGCGGCGGCGATCATGGCAGCGTCCGCGACCGCTTCGGCCTGCTTCGGATCGGCTCCCGAGCGGCTGGCGGCACCCCTGGCCTTGGAGTGCAGCGACCGGTCGAAGTACGGGGCGAGCGTGAGGAATCCGTCGAGGATGCCGGACTCGCGCTGCGTCAGCCGCAGCTCAACCGGTGACCACCAGGCCATTTTGATCGCGGCACCCGGTGAGGCCGGCGCGCCGTGCAGGGCGCGCCACAATGGCCCGAGCTTGCGATATGCCGACCAAGACCGCCAGGTGTCCGAGAAGCGGGGCCCGACCAACGGGATGATGAACCCCGAGCCGATGAGCACAGCGGACATCGACGCCACGGGCGGGGCCGCACCGGTGCTGAGGAAGTCCAGGTCCCGCCCGCACCAACGCGCCGCGACCGCCGTGTACTTGACCGCATCGAAGACGAGGTTGAGCAGGTAGCCGATGACGATGAGGACGAGACCGGCGCGCAGCCAGCCGTGCACCTTCACCGACCACCCCCAGCACAGCCAGGTGGTGACCAGCGCCGCGACGGTGTGCGCCACCAGATACAGAACGATCATCTCGCGCATGTACGGCGTGTTGGCGTAGTACGTGTCCAGGTCGCGGAGCCGCTCAACCGGGGCGTGGGCGAGCGCGAACAGAGTGAACAGGGCGACGATCACCACCGAGTAGGCGGTGATGCACCGCAACGTCGCCCGGCGCGCGGCCTCTGGGGGCCCGCCCCGCCAGTTGATGATGAGCACCAGGCAGGAGGCGCTGAAGGCGGTGAGGATCGAATACACCAGCGGAGCCGAGAAGTTCGGTACCCCGGTGATTTTGTTGACCGCCGCGATGGTGGTGGGTGCGGCGAAGAAGAACACCGAGCTGGCCACGGCCAGCAGGGCGTTGACCGTCCGCAGCAGCGGGTCGCGCCAAGTCTGCCGCATCCCCGGGAACCGGCAAGCGAAGGCCGTGACCAGCAGGATGGCCGGCAGATAGAACTCAGGGTCCTTCACGCATCAGCCTTGTGGCCAGCGATAGCCCAGTGAGGCCTCGATGCGGCCGGCGAGCAGGTCGCGGTCGGGCCCCCGAGCGCCGGAGGCTTCCAGCCAGGGCCGGCACTTGCTGCCCAGGAGCAGGCCGAAGCTTTCCGCCTCCATTTCCTCGGCCAGGTGGGAACGGGTGCGGGCGGCCACCTTGCGTACGGCGGCGCCGAGGTCGCCCTCCTCGGACAGCAGCCGGGCCGCGACAGTGCCGCCGTCGACGTGGTGGCTGCCGTGCCCCGCGTTCATGTGCCACAACTCGTGGCCCAGGATGACCAGTTGGTGGTCGGGTGCGGTGCGCTCCTCCAGGACCACCAGGTCCCGGTCCGCCATGTCGAGCCAGAGCCCGCTGGCGGTGCCGGGCGGGAACGCGGCGGTGCGGAACTCGACGGGGCGGCCCCGGCGCCGGCTCATGCCCTCGCACAGGGCGGCGTACAGAGCGGTCGGCTCCGCCGGGGCGGGGACCGTGATGCCCGCGATCAGCTCGCCGCACAGCCGGCGCATGTCCTTGCCTATGCCCACCGTTCTCCCCGCCAGCCGTTCATGGAGCAGCACTTCGTCGAGCAGCCCGTCATTGTGCAGCCTGCCGAGCCGCACGCGATTGATCCAGTCAACATTGAGCCGGAGTTCGTTGAACCCGGCATCATTCTCAGGCCGAAAACGAACGGGCGACGACGGCCGGACCTGCTTGAAGACGCGGCGGAGCGCCGCCGCGCCGAGGTGAGAGGCATGTCAGGACTCCGACCGCTTGACGCTCTCCAGGAGCATGTCGAGCCACTCGGTGACCTTGTCGCGGTGCTTGTCGGTGGGGAGTTGGGCGGCGCGCCAGGCGATGCCCCGTACCCCGTGGTCCTGGAGCAGCCGCTCCAGCGCGTCGCCGCCGGGCGTGCCGGTGAGCGTCACCTCGCGCTCGCGGCCCGCGAGTTGCTGGAGGAGCTCCTGCTCGGTGCGCAGCAGCGCGCCGCCGAGCGCGTCGGTGTCGTCCGCGGTCAGGAAGCCGGCGTGGACGCCGAAGAACCGCTGGATCGCGTCGCAGTGCTCCATCGTCGGGCGCCGGTCGCCGTTGATCAGCGCGCCCGCCTGCTGGCGCGACATGCCCGCGCCGTCGGCGATCTCCTGCTGGGTGTGCGGGCGCCCGTTGGGCTTGCGCCGCGTGCTGCGCAGCAGGCTGAAGCGCTGCAAGAAGCGGGCCTGGAGGTCGGGTTCACCGGCCGGCCGCCCTTCGAGCAGCGCGCCCACCACCTCGGCGGGAACGCCCGAAGCCTCGGAGAGCCGGTGGATGTCGAAGACCTCCGCATGACTCATTCCGAGCTTTCCGGCGAGCTCGGCCACACGGGCGACGACGGCCGCGAGGGGGCCCGTGGCCGCCGGTCCCGGAACCAGGAAGCCGTCCGTCACCAGTAGTTCTCCTAGATCATGCGTGGTCGGTGGGCACAACAGTGGATGCTCCGGAGGCTAGCGGGTCCCGGCAACAACAACCAGAACTTGCCACAGTTGTGGCGCAATTGAAGCTTAGGGGGGCTGGAATGCCACAATGCTTGACATCATCGGGGTAGCGGTATCAGGATCGCAACGCGGGGTGAAGATCGCCCTCCGAGCCCCGAGGGCGGGCCCGAAGGCCGGCCGCCGCACTCGCGGGCCAGCAAGAGGAGTCGCGTACTCGATGGCGGAAGAATCGGTGGCGAAGGATTCGGTGACGAAGGTTCCGGCAGTGCACGCCCTGGTGGTGGGGCGCCCGTTCGCGCTGGTCCCGGAGCCCGCCGAACAGCAGACGGCCGCGGGGGAGCGAGCCGCCGACAACACGACGACCGCGAGAACCGGCGCCCCCGGACTCCCGGACGATCCCGAACTCAGGGCTTATCTCCACGACTACTTCGCGATGACGGACGCCCTGCCCTTCCCTTCCGTGGTCCTCGACCAGGGGTGGGGCGTGACCCACGCCAACGCCTCCTACGACGCGCTCTTCGGCGGTGTCGGACCGCACCCCACCGCCATGCCGGGCCACAACTTCCTGCGCTTCGTGCTCTTCCACCCGGACGCGGCCGACGTGCTCGCCGAGCACGAGACCGCCTGGTGCCTGCCGATGCTGGCCCAGTTCGCCGAGGCGTACGCCGGGAACGAGAGCGCTCCCGGGCTGAGCGACATCCGCAGCGAGATCGCCGGTGACCCGATCATGGACGCCGCGTTCCGCCTCGGCCTTCCGTACTGGGTCAGGGCGGTCGGCGACGCCGCCGTGCACCACGACGGCGCGCTGCGGCACGTGCGCCACCCGGACCCCGAACGCGGCCGCACCAGCTGCCGACTGGTCGTCGAATCCCCGCGTACGCTACGCCGGTTGGGGATGCGACGGCTGACCCTGGTACTGCGCGACACCGAGCCCGCCGCCCGGCGCGCCCGCGCCCACCTCAGCGTGGTCCCCCCACGCTGAGCGCTCCGCGGGAGAGCGGGGTTCGCCCGCCGCGGGCCCGGCTCTTCCCACGAGCCGGTTCAGGACGGGGCCGGCGCGCGGGGAGAATGGGCGGGTGATGATCCGCTACCACGTACTCGGACCGACGCGTGCCCGGCACCCGGACGGCAGCCAAGTGCCGCTCGGCGGAGCCCGGCTGAGAGCGCTGCTGGCCGCGCTGGCGGCGGGCGCGGGGCGCGCGGTGCCGCAGTCCGTGCTGGTCGCGCAGGTGTGGGGCGAGGGGAACGCGCTGCCCGCCGACGAGATCGCGGCGGTTCAGGCGCTGGTGGGACGGCTGCGACGGGCACTGGGGCGGGACGCGGTGGAGTCCGTGCCGGGCGGGTACCGGCTCGCCGCGCGGGCCGAGGAGATCGACCTCTTCCACTTCGAGCGGCTCGCACAGGAGGGCGTGGCGGCGCTGGCCGCCGGGGACCCGCTGAGGGCCTCGGGGCTGCTGCACGACGCCCTCGCGTTGTGGCAGGGGCCCGTACTTGCCGACCTCCCCGCCCGGGACGGCGATCCGGCCGTGGTGCGGGCCGAGCGGCACCGTGCCGACGCACGCCGCCACCGGCTCGCGGCGCAGGTGGAGCTGGGGCACGCAGAGAGCGCTCTGGGCGAGCTGTCCGCGCTGGCCGCGACCGCCCCGCTCGACGAGCCCCTCCAGGCGCTCCACATCCGCGCCTTGCGGGCAGCGGGCCGCCCGGCAGAGGCCCTGGCCGCCTACGAATCCGTACGGAGCGCGCTCGCGGACCGCCTGGGTACCGGCCCGGGGCCGCAGCTGCTGGCCCTCCACACGGAATTGCTGAACCCCGAGCGGCATGCCGACAGCGCTCTCGCGGGCCGGACCCGCACGGACCCCTCTCGCACAGTCTCCCCTGCCAATGCCGGGCTCCCCGGACGAGGAAGCGCGGCCGAGCCGCGCACGCCGCCCCGGCGGCCCGCCGGGAACCTCCGGTCGCGGCTCACCTCCTTCGTCGGGCGGGAGTCCGAGGTGCGGGCGCTGCACAGCGATCTGACCCGGGCGCGCCTGGTCACGCTCACCGGGCCGGGCGGCGCCGGTAAGACGCGGCTGGCGGTGGAGGCGGCCGACGGCCTGGCCGGGCAGTGGGACGACGGGGTGTGGCTGGCCGAGCTCGCACCCGTACGGGACGCGGAGAGCCTGCCCGAGGCCGTACTCACCGCGCTGGGTGCCCGGGAGACGCGGCTCGGCGGCCCCACCGAGACGGCGCCCCGCGATCCGGTCACCCAGTTGCTGGCCCACTGCGCCCGCCTCCGCGTGCTGATCGTGCTCGACAACTGCGAGCAAGTCATCGGCGCTGCGGCCGAGTTGGTGCAGGAACTGCTGACCGGCTGCCCGGGTGTCACCGTCCTCGCGACCAGCCGCGAACCGCTCGGCGTGCCGGGGGAGCGGGTGAGGGCGGTCGGCCCGTTGCCGCACGAGAGCGCTCTGAGGCTGTTCGGGCAGCGCGGCGCCGCGGCCCGGACGGACTTCAGGACCGATGACGATCCGGACGCTGTCGCCGAGATCTGCCGGCGCCTGGACGGGCTGCCCCTCGCCCTCGAACTCGCCGCCGCCCGGCTGCGCATGCTCACCCCGCGCCAGATCGCGGACCGGCTCGACGACCGGTTCCGGCTGCTCAACACCGGCCCCCGCACCAGCAGGACCCTGCAACCGAGACAGCAGACGCTCCGTGCGGTGGTCGACTGGTCCTGGGAACTGCTCGACACTCCGGAGCGGGCCGTCCTGCGGCGGCTGGCCGTCTTCGCGGGAGGCTTCGCCCTGGCCCAGGCGGAGACCGTCTGCGCGGATCCCGTCCCGGAAGGCGAGAGCGCGCTCGCCCCGTCGCCCGGCGGTGTGCGATCCGCGGTCGCCGAAACCGACGTCCTGGACCTGCTCGGCTCCCTTGTCGACAAGTCGCTCGTCATCGCGGCGCCCGGAGGCGACGACGCCATGCGGTACCGGTTGCTGGAGACCGTGGCGGAGTACGCCTTCGAGCGGCTGGAGGAGGCGGGGGAGCGGGCGGCGGCCGAGCTGCGGCATCTCGCCGCGTACCGCGAACTCGTCCGCACCGGGGAGCCCGTGCTGCGCGGCCCGCGTCAGCACGAGGTCATGGAGCGCTTCGAGGTCGAGCACGACAACGTAAGAGCCGCTCTGCGCACGGCAGTTGACCGACGGTGTGAGCAGGACGCGCTGTGCCTCACCCTCGCCATGGCCTGGTTCTGGCAGCTGCGTGGCCACCATGCGGAGGCGCGCGGCTGGTCCCGGGCCGTCGCCGCGCTCGGTCCCGACCCCTTCGCCGAACCCGTACGGCCCGCCGTCCCGCTCGCCGACCGCTGCACGGACCGTCCGCCGCCGTGGTCCGAAGAACAGCTCTGGGAGGCACGGCGCGGTGTGGAGCTCATGGTGTTCGCGGCCGGCGGTGACGCCGCCGCGTTCAACAGCCCCGAGACCGTGGCGTATCTGCGCCGGGTGGTCTCCGCGTACGGCACGGGTCTTGCGCAGAACACTCGGCAACCCGGCTCCGTCTGGTACTTCGCCCGCCTGCTGACCGGCGGATTCAGCGGATTCGACCAGGCCGTCGACGCGATGGTCGCCGACGCCCGGACGCACGGCGACCCCTGGGACCTCGCCTTCACCCTCCTGCTCCGTGCGAAGCTCCTCGGCGGCCGCGACGCCGACGAGGCACTCGCGCTCTTCGAGCGGCTCGGCGACCCGTGGGCCATCGCGGAAGCCCTCTCCGGGCAAGGCGAGTCGTACGAGCGGGAAGGCCGGTACGAGGAGGCCGCCGCCGTCTTCGAGCGGGCCCTGGAAAGCATCACCGGCACGGGCCCGCACGTCCAAGTGCCGGAGTTCACCGCGCGGTTGGCCGCCGTCAGACTGGAGACGGCCCGCACTCCGGCCGAGCGCGACGCGGCGGAACGGTTGCTCAGGGAAGCCGACGCGCAGTCGCGGCGCTTTCCGGGGAACGGCATCTCCGCCGTCCGCCTGCTCCTTGCCCAGCACTGTGGCCGTACCGGCCGCCCCGACGCGGCCCGCGAGCAACTCCGGTCGATCGAAGGGGAGTTCAGCCGCTCGACGCCCGATCTCTTCCGTGGGCTCATCGCGGGCATGCACGGCTGGCTGGACTGTCTGGACGGAAAGTACGCCGACGCGCAGGACCGCATCCAGGACGCGGTACGTCAGCTGGAAGCCCAGGCCCATCTGGTCGCCCCGAACCTGATCATCAGTCAGTTCCTCGCCGCCGCATGGGCGAAGGCCGGACTCGGCGCCGCACGGGACGGTGCCCGGCTGCTCGGCGCGTACGACCGGAACTCCACCGGTCGCGTGAGCTTCGGTTTCCGCCCGCTGCCCGCCGAGTCCGAGACCCGGCGGGACGCGGAGGAGGCCGTGCGCGCGGTCCTCGACACGGCGTCCTACGAACGCGCCCACGCGGAAGGCGCGGAACTCGACGTGCGCGAGGCCGCGGCCCTGGTGTGACCGCGGCTGCGGCGTGAGCCGCCCGTCCCTTCGCCCTGTGCGGCCGTCGTCCATCCCCCGACCTCAGCCACCCGTCCCTCAGTCTGAGCCGCCGGTTCTTCGCCCTGTGCCGCCGTCGTCCATCCCCCGACCTCAGCCACCTGTCCCTCAGTCTGAGCCGCCGGTTCTTCGCCCTGTGCCGCCGTACGTCGGCGTGAACCGCCTATCCCGCGACCTGAGCCGCCCGTCCCTCAGGCTGAGCCTCCCGTCCGGCGGCGTGAGCCCCCCCGTCCCTCGCCCGGAGCCCCTCGTCTCTCGGCCGAGCCACCCGGCCCCTCGGCCCGGACCGGCGGTGACTGGGCTGCTCCATCCGGCTGTTCCTCGTTCTCGCGGGCGAGCGCCTCACGTTCCGGCCATCACCGTCACAGCGGGCACCCGCGGACGGCCGACGTCCGGGCCGTACGGGCGATCCGCGGGGGTCGCCGATGTGACGCGAGGGGCGCGCGTGAAGCTCGACTGTTGGCCCGCTTAAGAAATCCTCGATGGACTCGGCGGCCCGGTCTCGGCAGATTGGTGATCAGCCAGATCCGTCAGGTCCCGATCCGGCAGCCACTCCATAACCGTCCGGTCGCGATCCGTGACCGTTCGCCCCTCTCCGTACGCCGGGAGCCGCGCCCATGAAGGCCCTTGTCAAGCAGCACGCCGAACCCGGACTGTGGCTCATGGACGTGCCCGAGCCGGAGACGGGGCCCGGCGACGTGCTGATCAAGGTCCTTCGCACCGGCATCTGCGGTACCGACCTGCACATCCGCTCCTGGGACGGCTGGGCGCAGGGCGCCGTCAAGACGCCGCTGATCCTGGGCCACGAGTTCGTCGGCGAGGTCGCCGCGATCGGCGCGGACGTCCAGGACATCGCGGTGGGCGACCTGGTCAGCGGCGAGGGTCACCTCGTGTGCGGGAAGTGCCGCAACTGTCTGGCCGGACGCCGCCACCTGTGCCGCTCCACCATCGGCCTGGGCGTCGGCCGTAACGGCGCGTTCGCCGAGTACGTGGCGCTGCCCGCCTCCAACGTGTGGGTGCACCGCACCCAGGTCGACCTGGACGTCGCCGCGATCTTCGACCCGTTCGGCAACGCCGTGCACACCGCGCTGTCCTTCCCGCTCGTCGGCGAGGACGTGCTGATCACCGGCGCGGGCCCGATCGGCATCATGGCCGCCGCCGTTGCCAAGCACGCCGGTGCCCGCAGCGTCGTGATCACCGACGTCAGCGAGTCCCGCCTGGAGATCGCCCGCAAGGCCGGAGCCACCCTCGCGCTCAACGTCGCCGAGCACACCATCGCCGACGCCCAGAAGCAGCTCGGCCTCAAGGAGGGCTTCGACATCGGCCTGGAGATGTCGGGCCGCCCCGAGGCCATGCGCGACATGGTCGCCAACATGACGCACGGCGGCCGCATCGCGATGCTCGGCCTGCCGTCGCAGGAGTTCGCCGTCGACTGGGCGAAGATCGTCACCTCGATGATCACCGTCAAGGGGATCTACGGCCGCGAGATGTTCGAGACGTGGTACGCGATGACCGTCCTCCTGGAGGGCGGCCTCGACCTCAGCCCCGTGATCACCGGCTCGTACGGCTACCAGGACTTCGACGCGGCCTTCGACGAGGCCGCCACCGCCCGCAGCGGCAAGATCATCCTCGACTGGACCGTCTGAGTCCCCGCCGGACCCACCGGACACCCCTAGGAGCCCCGAGCATGTACGCGAACGTCCGCGACGACCTCCAGAAGACCCTTGACGAGATCAAGGAAGCCGGTCTCTTCAAGCCCGAGCGCGTGATCTCCACCCCGCAGAGCGCCTCCGTCTCCGTGCCGTCGGGCGACGTACTGAACTTCTGCGCCAACAACTACCTCGGCCTCGCCGACCACCCCGAAGTCGTCGCCGCCGCCAAGGACGCCCTGGACCGCTGGGGCTACGGCATGGCCTCGGTCCGCTTCATCTGCGGCACCCAGGACGTCCACAAGGAGCTGGAGGCCCGCCTGTCGGCGTTCCTCGGCCAGGAGGACACGATCCTCTACTCGTCCTGCTTCGACGCCAACGGCGGCGTCTTCGAGACCCTGCTCGACGCCGAGGACGCGGTGATCTCCGACGCCCTCAACCACGCCTCGATCATCGACGGCATCCGGCTGTCCAAGGCCGCCCGGTTCCGCTACGCCAACCGCGACATGGCCGACCTGGAGGCCAAGCTCAAGGAGGCGTCCGGCGCCCGCCGCCGCCTGATCGTCACCGACGGCGTGTTCTCCATGGACGGCTACATCGCGCCGCTCCAGGAGATCTGCGACCTCGCCGACCGGTACGACGCCATGGTCATGGTCGACGACTCGCACGCCGTCGGCTTCACCGGCCCCGGCGGCGCCGGCACACCGGCCCTGCACGGGGTGAGCGACCGCGTCGACATCATCACCGGCACCCTCGGCAAGGCGCTGGGCGGCGCCTCCGGCGGCTATGTGGCGGCCCGCGCCGAGATCGTCGCCCTGCTGCGCCAGCGCTCCCGCCCGTACCTGTTCTCGAACTCGCTCGCCCCCGTCATCGCGGCTGCCTCCCTCAAGGTCCTCGACCTGCTCGAATCGGCCGGTGACCTGCGCGAGAAGCTCGCCGCGAACACCGCTCTCTTCCGTACGAAGATGACCGAGGCGGGCTTCGAGATCCTGCCCGGCGAGCACCCCATCGCCCCCGTCATGATCGGCGACGCCGCCGAGGCGGGCCGCATGGCCGAGCTGCTCCTGGAGCGCGGGGTGTACGTGATCGGCTTCTCCTACCCGGTGGTCCCGATGGGCGCGGCCCGCATCCGCGTCCAGCTCTCGGCCGCGCACTCCACCGGAGACATCGAGAAGACCGTCGCCGCGTTCGTCGACGCGCGGGCGGTGATGAAGGGCTGACGCCCGAGTGCCGGTGCGGCGCGGGGACCAGGCCCGCGCGTCGATGAAGGGCTGACGAGCGGGACAATGGCTGGGTGATCGACCCCCGCCGGCTCCGCATCCTGCGTGCCGCGGCGGACCACCGTACGGTGACCGCCGCGGCAGCAGCGCTGTATCTGACTCCCTCGGCCGTCTCCCAGCAGCTCGCCGCGCTGGAGCAGGAGACCGGGCACACCCTGCTGACCCGCAGCGGCAAGGGGGTGCGGCTGACGGCCGCGGGCGAGATCCTCCTGGAGCACGCCAACGCGGTCCTGGCCCAGCTGGAGCGGGCGGAGGCGGAGCTGGCCGACTATGCGGGCGGCGTGGCCGGTGAGGTCACCGTGGCGGCCTTCGCGACGGGCATCGCGGAGGTGCTCGCACCCGCCATCACGCGGCTGCGCGAGACGCACCCCGCGATCCGGGTCAGGGTGCGCGACGCCGAGGGCGACGAGGCACTTCCCCTGGTCCTGGACGGCGAGGCGGATCTGGCCCTCGCCGTGGAATACCGGGGCGCGCCCCGCGAGGACGACAGCAGGCTCTCCCGCGTCCCGCTGTACGCCGAGCCCTTCGACGCCGTGCTGCACGCCACCCACCCGCTGGCCCAGTCGCCGGACGTGCCGCTCTCGGCACTCGCCGAGGACGACTGGATCGGGCCCTACCCGGGCAACCCTTGCCACGACGTCATGCTGCTCGCCTGCGAACTCGCCGGATTCCAGCCCAAGTTGGTGCACTCCTCGGACGACTTCCGGGCGGTGGTCGCGCTGGCCGGGGCGGGCGCGGGCGTGGCGCTCGTGCCGCGTTCGGCACTGCGCGGCATGGAGCAGAAGGACACGGTGGTACGCCCGGTGGCGGGCCCGGCGGCAACCCGCCGGGTGTTCGCCGCGGTACGCCGAGGGGCCGAACGCCACCCCCTGTTCCGCCCGGTCCTGGAAGCCCTGGCAGAGGCGGCGCGCGACCTGCCGGTGGACTGAGCGCCGTGCCCGCCGGGTGGAGCCTGGTGGCGCTCAGGCCCAGGCCGGAGCCGTCCCGGTCAGCTGGCAGACCACCAGGTACAGGGGGATCGGCGGGGTGTAGGGCGTCGAGCCCTCGGGGAAGTTGATCAGGCGGGGTCGGTCCGCGTCGGGGACCAGGGCGCCGGGCGCGTACCGCACCGGTCGCGGCCAGGGAAGCTCATGGTCCGAGCCCGCAGGAACGATCCACCACCACCAGTCCGCGGAAGCGAAGACGCAGCCGGACCGGGGCAGCCGGGACAGCAGCCGGAAACCGTGCAGGGCCGGTACGCCCACCGCGTCCCGGCCCAATGTCGCGGGAAGCACCGGCGGCAGCAGAGTGCCGCCGGTGACCGCGGCGGAGCCGCCGGGCCCGAGCTCGCCGTGCGCACCCCCACTGCGCACGGGGCCACCGGGCCCGGCGGTTCCGGACCCCTCGGGTCGCGGGCCCTGCCGCCCGGACCGGGGTCCCCAGGGAAGTCTTTCTCTCAGCACGGACGGCCCGCCTGGCGCGGGCCGCAGTGCGCGAGCTCGGCCCAGACGATCCGGCCGGGCCCGTACGGGGCGTCGTGCGTGCCCCACGAGCTGCTCACCGCGTCCACGAGCAGCAGCCCGCGTCCGCGTTCCTCCTCATCGGCGGAGTGGCACAGCCTCGGCCCCGCCGTCCCGCACCCCAGATCCCGGACCGCTATGCGCAACAGGCTCTGGTGGTCGGTGAGTTCGCACAGTATGTAGTCGCCGGCGGTGTGCACGACGGCGTTGGTGACGAGCTCGGAGATCACCAGTTCGGCGGTCTCGTGGAGCTCCTCGTGGTGTCCCCAGCCGGTCAGCAGGTCCCTGCTGCGCCGCCGGGCGACGGCGACGGATTCGGTACGGGCCGCCAGGTCGAAGGTGTGCCGCCGGACAGAGATCCCGGAGCATGCGCCAGTCAGCTGGGGGATGAGCGCGTTACCAGGAGCCACGACCGTAATCCTCACGATGGGGGAGGCGGAGCCGAGCGCCGCCTCCCCCAAGGCAGCGGATGACGACCGCGTGTGAACTGGTTCACCTTCACCGACCTACCTTGTACCCGCGACGGACACTTGGCAAGGGGCACTGTGAAAATTGCAGAGTGCCGTTCTCCTATCTGCAACGACGTGGCACACTGCTCGCAACAGCACATGGGGAGGTCTGCAGTGAGTGAACCCCGGTCCGCCCCGACCGTGGGCCAGGTCGTGCTGGGCAGGCGCCTCCAGGACCTGCGCGAGCGGGCCGGACTCAGGCGCGAGGAGGCGGCCAAGGTGCTGCGGGTGGCCCCGGCCACCATCCGGCGCATGGAGATGGCCGAGGTTTCCCTCAAGATCCCCTACGTGGTGCTGCTGCTGAAGGCGTACGGCATCGGCGACGACGAGGCGGAAGGTTTCGTCGCCCTGGCCGAAGAGGCCAACAAACCGGGCTGGTGGCAGCGGTTCCACGACATCCTGCCGGACTGGTTCAGCATGTACGTCAGCCTGGAGGGCGCCGCCTCGCTGATCAGGTCCTACGAGCCGCACTTCGTGCCCGGCCTGCTCCAGACCGAGGAGTACGCCCGCGGCGTGATGCGCAGCGGGGCGCTCGGCGCCACCAGCGAGGCCGACACCGACCGGCACGTTGCGCTGCGCATGGAGCGCCAGTCGCTGCTCACCCGCGACGACGCGCCGCGCCTGTGGGTCGTCATGGACGAGACGGTGCTGCGCCGCCCGGTCGGCTCGCCGCAGGTGATGCGGGACCAGATCGACCGCCTCCTGGAGGCGTCCGCGCTGCCCAACGTCACCGTGCAGCTGGCTGAGTTCGCCTCCGGGCACCATCCGGGCACGTACGGCCCGTTCGTCCTCTTCCGCTTCGCCGTGCCCGAACTGCCGGACATGGTCTACAGCGAGTACCTGACCGGCGCGGTCTACCTGGACGCGCGCCCCGAGGTGGCCACCCATCTGGAGGTCATGGACCGCATGGCGGCTCAGGCCGCGACTGCACAACGCACGAAGGAGATCCTCAGGGATCTCCGCGAGGAGCTGTGAATGGATCACATATACGACGGCGGGCCGGCGGACGGGCGCATCTACAACGGCATGCCCGCCGCCGAACTCGGCGCCGAGGGCTGGCACAAACCGTGGAGCGGCGGGAACGGCGGCAACTGCTTCGAAGCCATGAAGCTGGCCGACGGCCGGGTCGCGGTGCGCCAGTCCGCCGATCCGGAAGGCCCCGCGCTGATCTACACCCCCGGTGAGATCGCCGCCTTCATCCAGGGCGCGAAGTCGGGCCAGGCCGACTTCCTGCTCAGGTGATCCCCCAACTGCCTTGAAATCAGTACCTGTTCACTGACGTTCATCCCCCATGGAGCGCACATGACCGGGCAAGACCGCACCGCCGTACAGCTCGACACCAGCAAGCCCCATCCGGCCCGGGTGTACGACTGGTTCCTCGGCGGGAAGGACAACTACCCGGTCGACGAGGCGCTGGCCAAGCAGCTGCTCGCGGTCGACTCGCGCGGCCGGGACATCGCGCGGGTCAACCGGGCGTTCATGCACCGCGCGACGCGCTGGCTCGCCGAGCAGGGCGTACGCCAGTTCCTGGACATCGGCACCGGCATCCCCACCGAGCCCAACCTCCACCAGGTCGCCCAGCGCACCGCGCCCGACGCCCGGATCGTGTACGCGGACAACGATCCGATTGTGCTGCGGCACGCGGAGGCCCTGCTGCGCTCCGCCCCCGAGGGCGTCACCGAGTACATCCAGGCGGACCTGCGTGAAGTCGACCGCATCCTCGAACTCGCCCGGAACACCCTGGACTTCGAGCGGCCCGTCGCGCTCTCGCTGATCGCCCTGACCCACTTCATCGGCGACGCCGACGACGTGTACGGGATCGTGGACCGGCTCCTCGACGTCCTGGCCCCGGGCAGCCATCTGGTCCTGTCGCAGATCACCGGCGACTTCGACCCGGAGAGCGCGGCCCGTGCCGTCGAGCTCTACAAGTCGGGCGGTGTCACCCTGCGACCGCGCACCAAGGCCGAGTTCGCCCGGTTCTTCGACGGGCGTGAGCTGGTAGCCCCGGGCGTCGGCCTGGCCGCCGCCTGGCACCCGGAGCTCGGCGAGGCGGCGGCCGAGGGCGACGCGACGATTCCCGTCTACGCGGGCGTGGCCCGCAAGGCCTGAGGCCGCCGGACCGACCCCGTCGCCGGTGGTGACGGTCCGGTCCGGCGCGGGTGCGACAGGGCCCTCCCGCTGTCGAGTGCATACGCCCGCCTCCGTGACCGGCAAGACGGACCAGGCGCACACCTACCGGCGATTACGAGACGAACTCCTCGTCCCCGTAACGGACTTGAGCCGTCTTCCAGTCGACGCCGAGGGCGTTCGTGAACTTCTGGGCCAGCGGCAGATCGGCGATCGGGGCGACCAGGACGAGGCGGCCGTCCGGCGTGACCGAGCCGCCGCCGAGTCCGTCGCGGGCCGCGGGGTTCGCGAGCAGCGCGTCGTGCAGCTTCGTCGCGGAGACGCCCGGCGCCTGGATCTCCACCGCGTCGGCCTCCGGCGAGTTGCGCGCCAGGCAGCGGAAGGTCAGTACCGACTCCTGGTGGTACTGCTTGGCGATCACGGCGGCGATGTGGTGCAGCCCTTCCGGGCCAACCCTGTTGACGTCGAACTCGCGCGAGCGCTCATAGGTGGCCTGCTTCAGGTCGCCGGACCAGAAGACGCCGTCGAGCAGCTTCGAGGCATCGGGCCGCGCGCCATGGGCGTGGATGATCCTGCGTACGTCGTGCTCGAAGCGGGTCAGGCGGGTCTTGAGCCGCGGGTCGGCCGGATCGGTGATGATCGCCGTGTTGTCGGTGGCGAAGATCTCCGCCGTCGGGCAGCCGTGTGTCGCCGGACCGGCCTGGGCGTTCCCGGCGCCCGCCGTCCCCAGCGTCACCACACCGACCGCGACCAGGATGCTCAACCTGCGCTTCATGCCTCAACTCCCTGCCCACTGACTCGCGTTGCCGCGCTCGCGGCGCGTCTGGATCACCGTAGGGGTCGTGGCACAGGGTTAACCGCGGTAACTCCACGTATGGCCGATATCGGATGGTGGACCGCCGCGTCGGGAACGCCGTTGTCGCGAAAGGGAGTCGAGGTGCGGGGCGCGCCCCCGTGTCACTGGCCCCGCCAGAGGTTGTCGAAGGCCGCCTCCTCGATGCTGCGCCGCTGCCGTACCGCGACCAGTTCCGTCACCGCGTCGTCCACGGCGGCCAGTACGGTCGCGACCGCCTCGCCGGTGCGGTCCGCGAGGTCCTCGGGTGCCTCGTCGCGCAGCCGGGCGGCGGCCGCGAGACCGGCGAGGACAGGCTCGCCCGATGTCCAGCGGGCCATCGCGTCGCGCCGGACCGCCGAGTCGGCCACCTCCGCCCGGCCGGAACGCAGCGGCATCCAGCGGCTGGGGGCCCGGGTGAGGGTCCCGTCCGTCTCCAGAGTGGCGAGGTAGGCCGCGTGCAGTCCGCGGCCCCGGCGCCACAGCCAGTCCTCCACGGACTCGTACGGGGCCTGGCGCGTGAGGGCCGAGGCGGCTTCGGTCAGCTGTCGGTCGCCGAGGTCGCAAGGGGTGCCGGGGACGATGCGGTCGCCGTCCAGGGCGAGGGTGTCGGCGTCGGCGAGGTCGAGCAGTTCGGCTCCGGCGAGGGCCAGTGAGAGCTCGCCCTGCTCGACGGGGCGGACGGCGGCGGTGACGTCCATGCTGACAATCAGCAGGTCCCGTGCTGTGGACATGTCGCATTCCCTGTCAAGGCGTCGGTGGTCAGGGGCGTTCGCGGGCGGATCGTGGGTGGGCCGATGACGGGCGGCAGGCCACGGGCGAGGGCGCCGAGGAGATGCGTGCGGGCGGCCCGCTCATGAGCGCATCGTAGTGAGATCGGGAGCGCTCGGACAGTGGGCCCTGCCGTCGCCGCGCCGCGTATCCGCGGGACGGGGCCGGGTGCCGGGGAGGGTGGTGCACCGCCCTGCTGGACGGCTGTGCGGGCTCCTCTCGCTGCGGTCACGGCGGGCCGGGCCGGGCCTCTGGCGCCACGGTCACGGCGGGACGGCCAGGCCGCTGCCGTCACGGCCGGGCCCGTCCCGGCCGCCCGGTGGGGCTGACGGCGGGGCGGAGGCGGGCGGCTGTGATCAGATGGAGGCATGTCCCGTCGCACCAAGCGCCCCGCACGCCCCGCCGTCCCGACGTCCTGCCCCTGCGGGTTGCCCGCCCCTTACGCCGAGTGCTGCGGCCGCTACCACGCGGGCCCGGCCGCCGCCCCCACCGCCGAGGCCCTGATGCGTTCGCGGTTCAGTGCCTTCGCCGTCCAGGACGGGCCCTACCTGCTGCGCACCTGGCACCCCGACACCCGGCCCGAGCGCATCGACTTCGACCCCGGCATGCGCTGGACCCGCCTGGAGATCCTGGACACCACCGACGGCAGCGCCTTCCACTCCACGGCGACGGTCACCTTCCGGGCGCACTACACCCACGGCGGCGAGGCGGGATCCCTGCACGAGCAGAGCCGGTTCTCCCGCGTGGACGGCGCCTGGGTCTACCTGGACGCGGTCTTCGCCGACTGACCCCCACCGACTGACCCCCACGCCGAAGTCGAACGTCGCTTACCGATCGGTCAGAATGCTGACCGATCGGTTAGAGTCGAGCCCAGTCGCGACGAGGGGAGTGATGAACGTGGGGGCTGCGGCGCCGGTACAGCGCACGACCTGCTGCATCGTCGGCGGGGGGCCGGCCGGGATGATGCTGGGGCTCTTGCTGGCCAGAGCCGGCATCGAGGTGACGGTGCTGGAGAAGCACCGGGACTTCCTGCGCGATTTCAGGGGCGACACCGTCCACCCCTCGACCCTGCGCCTCCTGGACGAACTTGGTCTCGGCGGGCGCTTCGCGGCGCTGCCCGCGCGCAGGCTGGAGGAGATGCGCATGGAGATCGGCGGGACGACCGTCGTCATGGCCGACTTCCGCCGCATCCCCGGACGGCACAAGTACATCGCGATGGTTCCGCAATGGGACTTCCTCGGTCTGCTCGCCGAAGCGGCCGCCGAAGAGCCGCCGTTCACGCTGCGCATGCACACCGCGGTGACCGCACTGCGCACCGAGGGCGGCCGCATCACCGGTGTCCGGTACGTGGACGAACACGGCAGGCCCGGCGAGCTGGCCGCGGACCTCACCGTCGCCTGTGACGGCCGGGACTCGGTCGTGGCGCGCGAAGCCGGGCTGCTCCAGGACGCGTTCGAGGTGCCGATGGACGTCTGGCAGGTGAAGGTGCCCGCGCCCCGGGGCGGCGTCAAGGAGGGCCGGGTGTTCGCCCGCTTCGGCGGTGGCCAGGCGGCTGTCACCATGGACCGGGGCGACTACTACCAGACCTCCTATCTGATCCCCAAGGGCCAGGACGCGGCCCTGCGCACCCATGACATCCAGTGGCTGCGCGACCGCCTGGGCCAGCTCTTCGGCTGGGACGCCGAAGTGACCGCCGCCATCGGCTCCTGGGACGATGTGAAACTGCTCGACGTGACGATGGGGCGACTGCCCCGCTGGTACCGCGAGGGCCTGCTGTGCATCGGCGACGCGGCGCACACCATGTCCCCGGTGGGTGGCGTGGGCGTCAATCTGGCCGTCCAGGACGCGGTCGCCGCCGCCCGCATCCTCGCCACCCCGCTGCGCCAACAAGCCGTCACCGTACGGGAGTTGGGGCGCGTCCAGCGCCGTCGCGAGCTGCCCGTGACCGTGGTGCAGAAGCAGCAGCGCGGCGAGCACGACATGCTGCTGAAGCCCGCACTCGACGGAACGCTGAGCGATGAC
The DNA here is from genome assembly GCF_036231355.1 of Streptomyces sp. NBC_01431. Taxonomy (NCBI): domain Bacteria; kingdom Bacillati; phylum Actinomycetota; class Actinomycetes; order Kitasatosporales; family Streptomycetaceae; genus Streptomyces; species Streptomyces sp. NBC_01431. Next base: position 1,304,649 of record NZ_CP109496.1, on the reverse strand, counting down.
CGGCTCCCGTTGCCCTTGCGTCTGGTCCGCCGTGTCCCGGCCCTGCGCGGCCTCACCGCGTACCTGGGCGGTATCGGCGTACGGCCCGAGCGCGCCCCCCAATTCGCCCGCAGACAAGGCTAGTTGGGCTGGACATGCGGCGCCGGGGCTCAGCGCTCCACGGCGAGCAGCGTGAAGGCCACCAGCTCCTCCGAGGCGGCGTCCAGGCCGAGCTCGGGGTGGACCAGCCAGTGCGCGATGACCCCGTCGATCGCCCCGCCGATGGCCAGCGCCACCGTGCGGGTGTCGAACTCCCGGAAGGCGCCCGCTTCCTGACCAGCCGTCAACAACGCCGCGAGCCCCTGCCAGCGGCCACCGGTGTCGTGAGAGCCCGGCATCTTCAGCTTCGTGCCGCCCTGGTCGTCGAGCAGCATCTCGACGATCACCCGTACATGGCGCCGGTTGGCCTGCTGGTAGCCGATCATCGCCCGCACATAGGCGACGAGGGCGCCCCTGGGGTCGTCCTCGCGCTCGACGCGTTCGCTCACGTACGCCATGAACCGGTCGAGGACGTGCGCCAGGGTCGCCTCGGTCAGCTTGTCCTTGGAGGCGTAGTGGTAGAGGACGGCCGCCTTGGAGACGCCGGCCTGCTCGGCGATGGCGGCCAGCGAGGTGGCCGGGTAGCCGCGGGTGGCGATCGAGTCGATGGTGGCCTCGATCAGCTGTTGGTGGCGGGCCTGCTCGGTGAAGGTGGGCCGGTCCGCACCGCTGCTCCGACGAGCGGACATCGCGCCACCACCCCTTGCTGTGAAGTCCCTGACCTGCCGGTTGCCGACCGTATCAGGCCTTGTGGGGGCGTTGTCCGCGAGCTCAGACGCGGCCGGCCGCGGTCACCTTCTCGCGCACCGAAGGCATGCCGTTCGCCAGGTCCTCCGCCATCAGACGCTTGGCGATGGCGTCCGCCGCCGCGCGCAGTTCGGCGCTGCGCGGCCGGCCGCGGTCCGTCTCCAACTGCTCGTTGAGCCAGGTCGCCCAGGAGTGCGTGATGGCCTCGACCTCGCGCTCACCGGACGGCGTGTGCGAGAAATAGTTGCCCTCGTGGGTCAGGAACCCCTCCTCGACCATCCGCTGGAACACCGGCACCAGCACCTCCGGCGGCACATGGCGGCGGGAGGCGATCAGGCCGAGGCTCGCGTGCCCGACCATGCGCGTGTGCTGCTCGACCTGCATGACCGCCCAAGCGCCCGCCACGTCGAGCCGGGTGTCGGAGGCCGCGACGATGCGGCGCGCGGTGGTCATGTCCGTACCGCGGACGATCGTGCCGACGGCGAGTTCGAGCTCCTTGGCGGAGTCGCCCGTGCCCGGCCGCGCGAACCCTTCGCCCATGTCGGTGGAGGCGGACCGGGCGGTGTCGCGCAGTTCGACCTGCTTGAGGAAGAGCGCCACCAGGAAGCCCACCGCGGCCACCGGCACGGTCCACAGGAAGACGGTGTGCAGGCTGTCGGCGTAGGCCTGCACGATCGGGGCGGACACCGCCGGGGGCAGCCGGTGCAGCTCGGCCGGGGACTGCGCGGCCCTTGCCAGCTGGGCCGGGGTCGTGCCGCCGAGCTTCGCGGCGGCGCTCACCCCGTCCTGGAGGTTCGGCTTGAGGGTGTTGGTGTAGATGGTGCCGAAGACCGCGGTGCCGAACGAGCTGCCCAGCGTGCGGAAGAAGGTGACGCCCGAGGTCGCCGTGCCCAGGTCCGCGTAGTCGACGGTGTTCTGCACGGCGATGGTGAGCACCTGCATGCACAGCCCGATGCCGAGACCGAGCACGAACATGTAGAGCGATTCCAGCCCCGCGCCGACGGCGGGCCCCATCAGCGACAGGAGATAGAGGCCCACCCCCATCACGAGCGAGCCGACGATGGGGAAGATCCGGTACTGGCCGGTCCTGCTCACCACGTTGCCGCTGAAGATCGACGCGATGAGCAGACCGATGACCATGGGCAGGGTGCGGACCCCGGAGATGGTCGCCGAATCGCCGTCGACGTACTGGAGATACGTCGGCAGGAAGATCATCGCGCCGAGCATCGCGAAGCCGACGATGAAGCTGAGGACCGAGCACACCGTGAAGACGGGATTGCGGAACAGCCGCATCGGCAGCATCGGTTCGACGGCCCGGGTCTCCACCCAGCAGAACAGGGCGAGCGCGATCACACCGCCCGCGTACAGGGCGATGATGGTCGCCGAACCCCAGGCGAACTCGTTGCCGCCCCAACTCGTCGCCAGGATCAGGGCGCTGGCCCCGGCCGCGACCAGGCCGATGCCGAGATAGTCGATGACCGGCTTGGCGACGGACCGGACCGAGGGGATGTTCCGGGCCGCCGCGATCACCACGAGGATCGCGATGGGTACGTTCACGTAGAACGCCCAGCGCCAGCTCAGATGGTCGGTGAACAGCCCGCCGAGCAGTGGTCCGATGACGGTCGCGACGCCGAACACGGCGCCGATCGCCCCCTGGTACTTGCCGCGTTCCCGCAGCGGGATCACATCCGCGATCAGTGCCATCGCGGTCACCATGAGGCCGCCCGCGCCAATGCCCTGGAGCGCGCGCCAGGCGATGAGCAACGACATGTTGGTGGCGAGACCGCACAGGAACGAGCCGGTGATGAAGAGGATCGCGGACACCTGGAAGACGAGCTTGCGGCCGAACTGGTCGCCGAACTTGCCGACCAGCGCCGTCGCGACGGTCTCGGCCAGCAGGTAGGAGGTGACCACCCATGACATGTGGGCCGCGCCGCCCAGGTCCGAGACGATCGTGGGCAGCGCGGTGCCCACGATCGTCTGGTCGAGCGCGGCCAGCAGCATGCCGAGCATGATGGTTGCGAAGACGATGTTCCGCTGCCGGACATCGAGCACGGGCGGCGCGGAAGCGGGTGCTGTATCGCTGGCGGTGGTCACCCTGGCAGCCTCACACCGCCGCAGGTGGCACGCATGCCGTGTAGGCCGGGCGGGTGGGGCGAACGGGCCTGGCCGAGCGGCCGCGGACGGGCGGTCTCAGACGCCCTGCGGCACGTTGGGACCGGTCCGCCCCGCCGGGGCCGGCAGGCTCGGCGCACCGGCCCGGCGCAGCCTCGGCAGAGCCGGTACGGAGGCGAGGAAGACCAGGGTGGTGAGAACGAACGGCCAGGTGAAGGCGTGCCCGCCGGCCGGTGCGACCAGGGCGTTGAGCGCGGGCCCGAGCACCGTGGCCGCCGCCGCTCCCGTCACCGCGAAGCCGAGGCTCCAGCGATCGGCCGCGAGGAGCACGCCGCACAGCGCCATCGCGACGAGCACCGCGTTGTAGCCCATGGTGCCGTCCGCGATCCGGGCGGCGGGAGCGCCGAGCGCCCAGGCGGTCAGGACGCCCACGGCGCTGCCGACACAGGCCATCGCCCCAGCGGTCCGGCTGGCCGCGAAGATGCCGACGAGGAAGATCAGTCCGACGTACCACTGCGGCATGAGGAAGATCTGCGCGATGTTCGCGAAGAACGCGCGCGGTACATCGGCGAGGGCCAGGGCGACGGCATCCTCGGCGGCCCGGCCCGAGGCGACCGGGACCCGGCCGCCGTGCCGGACCCGTCCGAAGGCGGGCGCCGCGATCGTCATGGCGCTCGCCATCAGACAGAACGGCAGGGTCAGGGTCGGCAGTCCCCAGCCGCGCAGCAGTGTCGTGGCGGCCGCGGTCACGACGGTGACGATCGCACAGCCGCCCGCCGCGAGGACCATCGTGGCCGGACGGGCGGGGCCCAGGAACACGGCGAAACCGACCGCGACGAGGCAGGCGTTGAAGCCTTCGAGCCCGGCCGACACCCTGCCGCCCTCGACGCCGAGCAGTTGCGCGGTGCCGGTGCCGATCGCGGTGCCGATCAGCCCGTACAGGCCGTACTGCCAGCCGGCGGTGAACAGCGCGAGCGTGAAGATCGCGCCGGTCACCGCACTGGGCATGAAGTCCACCTGGGCCTGGCCGCGCAGTACGTGCACCGCGAACAGCCACCCCCGCCCGGTACGCCGCACGCGCACGAGACCCTCCCCCTAACACCCGCGAAATCGGCCGGTAATGGCCGAGTGCACTGTAAGGGGTGCCATATGGGACCGGGCAAGCGATTCATACCGCCCGCAGGACGGATAAAGCGGGCAGAACGGAGCTCGGTTGAGAAATTCCGTATACGACGGACGCCTCAGGTGGCCCGTTCGACAGGCAGATCCGGGAGCTTCTTGTCGTAGAGCCAGGACTTGAGCAGCGGGCGCACCACCGGTCCGGCCGTGGCCTCCGCGTGGGCGATGAACGAGGCGGTGTCGCCGATCCGGCCACGCCGCGCCGCGTGCCAGCCGCGCAGCACCGCGAAGAACCGGTCGTCGCCCACCGTGGTGCGCAGCGCGTGCAGGGTGCAGGCGCCGCGGGTGTAGAGCCGGTCGTCGAAGATGCGGCGCGGACCCGGCTCGGCGAGCCGCAGGTTCTGGCCGCGCCGCGCCAGGCTCCGCCACTCGCGCCGCGCGATCTCGTCCGCGTCGTCCTCGCCGATGTGTTCCGACCACAGCCACTCGGCATACGTCGCGAAGCCCTCGTTGAGCCAGATGTGCCGCCACTCGCGGATGCCCACACTGTTGCCGAACCACTGGTGCGCCAACTCGTGGGCGACCAGCGTCTCCCAGCCGCGCCGCCCGTCGATGTGGTTGCGGCCGAACACCGAACGCGTCTGGTTCTCGACGGGCGCGCCGAGGTCGGCGTCCACCACCACCGCCCCGTACGCCTCGAACGGGTACGGGCCGAACAGCTCCGAGAAGTGCCTCAGCATGTCGGGCTGGCGGCCCAGGTCGTGCCGCGCCGCCTCGGCGAGCCGGGACGGGTAGGCGTTGTGCACCGGGATCGCGGGACCACCTGCCGACCCGTGGGAGAGCACGCTGTCGTGCTGGAAGCGACCGGTGTAGAGCGCGGCCAGATAGGTGGCCATCGGCCCGGGGTGGTGATAGGTCCACACATCGGTGGCGCCTTCGCTGCGGCACTCGGTGAGCGTCCCGTTGGCGAGCGCCTGCCGGTCGCGCGGCACGGTGACCCGGAAGGTGTACGCCGCCTTGTCGTCGGGCCGGTCGTTGCACGGGAACCAGGACGGTGCCCCCAAGGGCTGGGAGGCGACCAGGGTCCCGTCGTGGCTGTCACCGGTACGGTCCCAGCCGATGCTTCCGAACGGCGAACGGATCGGACCGGGTCGCCCGCCGTACTGCACCTTGGCGGTGAACACCTCGCCGGCCGACACCAGTTGACTGGGCGTCACATACAGCTTGCCCTGGCGCTGGCGCACCCGGGCGGGCTTGCCGTCGATCTTCGCCGCGTACGCGTTGAGCCGGGCCAGGTCGAGTTCGATCCGCTCAAGCGGCCGCAGGGCGACGGCCTGGATGAGGGCGGTGCCGGCGAGCCGGCCGCTGGCCGAGTCGTAGGCGATCCGCAGGTCGTACGCGAGGGTGTCGTGGCCGTACGAGCCGTGCTGCGGAAAATAGCGCTCCCGGGGACCGGTCGCCTCGTCGTCGGCCACGGCCAGGGTGCCGATCGCGGACAGGGCGGCGGCCCGCACCAGGGACCGCCGGCTGCACCGGGTCATGCGGCACTCCCTTCCCGTTCCGAACCCTGACGTGCCGTCATCACCACTTGATCCTGGGGGAGTTGGGATGCCCGGAGGCTGGGCTGCTCGCCCGCGATCGGGTTGCCCGCCCACCGGGTGTCCCGCGGTACGCTCTCGCCGCGCATCACGAGCGAGGCAGCACCCACCGAAGCGCGGGCGCCGACATCGGTGCCGGGCAGCGCGATGCTGTGCGGGCCGAGCGAAGCGCCATCGGCGAGCCGCACCGTGTCCAGGCGCATGATCCGGTCGTGGAAGAGATGGGTCTGCAGTACGCACCCGCGGTTCACACTCGCCCCGTCCCCCAGCGTGATCAGATCGGTCTCCGGCAGCCAGTACGTCTCCAGCCACACCCCACGCCCGATACGCGCCCCGAGGCTGCGCAGCCACCAGTTGAGGACCGGCGTCCCGGTGAAGGAGCCCGCCATCCACGGCACCGCGAGCGACTCCACGAAGGTGTCGTACAGCTCGTTGCGCCACACGAACGACGACCACAGCGGATGCTCGCCCGGCGTGAACCGGCCGACCAGGACCCACTTCGCGACGGTCGCGGTCAGCCCCGCCACCAGGGCCGCGGCGAGCAGCAGCACGGTCCCGGCCAGCGCGGCCGACCCCAGGCCGCCCCGGTTGAGAACGCTCTGTTCGCCGATCAGCACGGCCTCGGCGAGCAGCACCGAGCACACCAGCGGCAGCACCCGGCACAGCTCGACCGCGGACCGGGCGAGAACGAGCTTGCGCGGCGGTTCGAAGGTGCGGCCGGGGTCGGCGGCGGCCGGGACCCGCGGCAGCGGCAACGCCGGCCGGCCGAGCCACGAACTGCCCGGCTCGCTCTGCGCGGGGGCGTCGCACAGCACCCCGATGAGCGCGCCGTCCGGCACCCGGCGGTCCGGGCCGACGATCCCCGAGTTGCCGACGAAGGCCTTGCGGCCGATGGTCGCCGTGCCCAACCGCAGCCAGCCGCCGCGGATTTCGAAGGGTGCCACCAGTGTGTCGTCGGCGAGGAACGCCCCGTCCTCGACCGTGAGGAGCGAGGGGAGCGGCAGTACCGTCGAGATCTCGGCGCGCCGTCCCACCCGGGCTCCGAGCAGCCGCAGCCACACCGGGGTCGCGAGGCTCGCGTACAGCGGGAAGAGACTGGAGCGGGCTCCGCTCAGGAGCCGGGTCACCAGCCAGGCGCGCCAGGCGACACCGCCGCACACCGGATGGAAGCCGGGCCGCAGACCCCGGCCGAGGATCCGCACGAGAGCGGCGAGCACCAGCATCGAGACCAGTGTGGTGGCCAGCGCGATCGGCGGCGCGGCGAGCAGCAGGCGCACGGCGACCTGCGAGAGCGTGTCGCAGGAGCGGACCAGGTAGTAGACGCCGACCAGCGCGGGGGCGGTGGAAAGCAGCGCGATCAGTGGCAGACCGCCCAGGGAGAGCGCGTACGCGGCGGCCCAGCGGCGCGAGCGGTGCGGGCGGGGCGCGGGCCAGCCGTTGCCCGCGATGCGTTCGTACGATTCGGCCGGGCGGGCCGGCGAGCCGAGCCAGCGCCGGCCCGGCGGGATCTGCCCGTCCAGGCAGGCGCCGGGATCCAGTTCGGCGTCCGCGCCGAGGATGGCGCCGGGCATCAGGGTGCTGCGGTGGCCGACCCGGGCGCCGTCGCCGATGTGGACCGTACCGATGTGCAGGGTCGCGCCGTCCAGCCACCAGCCGCTGATGTCCGCCTCCGGCTCCACGCTCGCACCGTGGCCGATCGTCGCGAGACCGGTCACCGGCGGCATGGCGTGCAGGGCGACGCCGGGCCCGACCCGGCAGCCGAGCGAGCGCGCGTACAGCCGGGCCCAGGGCGTTCCCAGGAGAGAGGGGACGCCGAAGGCGGCGACGAAGCGCTCCGCCGTCCACAGCCGCAGGTGGACCCGGCCGCCACGCGGATACGCCCCCGCCGTCATACCCCGGGTCAGCAGCCGCGCCGCGCCGGCGCCGATCGCGAAGCGCGCCGGTGCGCTCATCAGGACGACGGTGCCGATGATCACGAACCACCACGAGGTGTGCGGCGCCCACGCGTGCGGTGCGAGCAGCCCGAGCGCATTGTCGGCGGTGGCCAGGCCGATCAGGCCGCGCAGCCCGGCGATGCCGAACAGGGCGCTCTGTACGAGGAGTTGGACCACCCCGGCGCTGCGCGGCACCGGCTGGACGGGCCGGGCGTCGGTGGTGGGGCCCGCGAGGGATTCGAGGTGCTGGGCCATGTCCCGCAGCACGGGGCGGCGATAGAGGTCGGCGACGGAGAGGCCCGGATAGTGCCGGCGCAGTTCGGAGGCGAGCCGTGCGGCGCTGAGGCTGGAGCCGCCCAGGGCGAAGAAGTCGCTGTCCGGCTCGGGGTGTACCCCCAGCATCCGTTCCCATGCGCCGGCGAGGCGGGCCGAGGTGGAGCCGTCGTCCTGTCCGAGGCCGACGGCGGAGCCGCGCTGTGCGGGCAGCGGCCAGGGCAGCGCGTCCCGGTCCACCTTGCCCGAGGTGCGCGTCGGAAGCTCGGTGACCTCCACGAGCAGCGGTACGAGCGCGGCCGGAAGGCGCTCGGCGAGGAACCCGCGCGCCTGGCCGGCGTGGAAGCCGCCCTGGTCGGGCACCACATAGCCGACCAGGATCTGGCCGCCCGCCGGTGTGCCGCGCACCGCGCCAGCCGCGGCGCGCACGCCGGGCAGGGCGCGCAACATGGCGTCGATCTCACCGAGTTCGATGCGCCGTCCGCCCACCTTCACCTGGTCGTCGGCCCGTCCGAGGTGGACGAGGCCGTCGGCGTCGGCGCGTACGAGATCGCCGGTCCGATAGGCGCGCTGGGTGTCGAGCAGTGCGAGCGGCCGGTACCGCTCGGCGTCCTTGGCGGCGTCGAGGTAACGGGCGGTGCCCGCCCCGGCGATGACCAGTTCGCCCTCGGCGCCGTAGGGCACGGGCTGCCCGGAGGCGTCCAGGACCGCCAACTCCCAGCCGTCCAGGGGGAGTCCGATGCGTACCGGCTCGCCGGGCCGCATCCGGGCGGCGGTCGCGACCACCGTCGTCTCGGTCGGGCCGTAGGTGTTCCACATCTCGCGGCCCTTGACCGCGAAGCGGTCCGCAAGGGCGCCGGGGCAGGCCTCGCCGCCGACGATCAGGAGCCGGACCTGTTCGAGGGCCTCGTCCGGCCAGAGCGCCGCGAGGGTGGGCACGGTGGAGACCACCGTGATGCCGCGGTCGATCAGCCAGGGGCCCAGTTCGTGGCCCGCGCGCACCAGGGAGCGGGGCGCGGGCACCAGGCAGCCGCCGTGCCGCCAGGCCAGCCACATCTCCTCGCACGACGCGTCGAAGGCGACCGAAAGGCCGGCGAGCACCCGGTCGCCGGGCCCCAACGGGCTCTCGTTCAGGAAGAGTTGGGCCTCGGCGTCGACGAAGGCGGCGGCCGAGCGGTGGGTGACCGCGACGCCCTTGGGCAGTCCCGTCGAACCGGACGTGAAGATGATCCATGCGTCGTCGCTGGGCAGCGCGGGGCGCCAGCGCGCCCCGATGGGCGCCACCGGCCCCGGCAGTATCCGTCCGTCGGCTTCGAGGACGGCGCACACCCCGGCCTCGCGGAAGACGGTCGCCGCGCGCTCCTCGGGGTCGTCGGCGTCGACCGGCACGTACGCCGCGCCGCAGAGCAGGACCGCCAGAATGGCGAGGTACAGGTCACAGGTGCCCGACGGGATGCGGACGCCGACCCGGTCGCCGGGGCCGATGCCGTGGCGGGTCAGCCGCACGGCGCGTTCGGTGATCCGGTCGCACAGGTCCTGGTAGGTGAGCCTCTCGCCGCCCGCGTCGAGTGCGAGCGCGCCCGGATGGGCGGCCGCCGTCGCGTCCAGTACGTCGAGCAGGGTGCGGGGGCGCGGGGCGCTGGCGCCGCGGTAGACGGCCGGCAGATGCGAAGACATTCGGTATGCCTCTGGCGTAGTGCGGGTGGTACGGACATCCTTCGGACGTCCGCCCTTCCAGACGGGCATATCCGGCGGCGGGTTCGCCGCGGCCTTGGGACTTGACGAGATTTATCCGTTGTTTTCGAAGTGATTCGGATGATTATGGCGCCGACCGGGGCAAGTTCAGCCCCGATCGCGGTGTCCGAGATCTCTGGCGCGTAGCACTAGTTCGGTGGCGAACCGGTGTTCGGGGTCGGTGAGCCGGTCGCCGAAGACGGACTCCAGGGTGCGCATCCGGTAGCGAACGGTCTGCGGGTGCACGTCGAGGAGTTCGCCCATGTGGGCGGCGGTGCCGCGGGTGGCGAGCCAGGTCCGCAGGGTTTCGATGAGCCGGTCGCGCCGGCCCGGCGTCAGGGTTTCCAGCGGCGCGAGTTCACGCCGGGCGAGGTGGTCGAGGAGTGCCGGGTCGGAGCGCAGCCACAGCGTGACGAGGTGGTCCTCGCAGAAAAGGGTGGCCGCATGGCTCTCGATGACGCCGGATTCGGCGAGTTCGAGGACCTGGCGGGCCCAGCGCAGGGAATCGGACGCATCGCCGATGGGAACCTCAAGACCGACTACGGCAGGACAGCCGTGCAGGGCCGCGTCCAGCATCCGTCTTCGTACTTCGTCGACCGTGCCCGGCACCAGGAGGTACGGCAGCGGCTCGCCCGGGTCGGCCAGGACATCGTTGTCCAGCGCCGCGCGGGTCAGCCCCGCCGCGGAGCGGAGCGCGATCAGTGTGACCCGTTCCGGAAGAGTCCAGGAGGCGCGGTCGGCGAGCTCCGCGATCGCCGCGCGCGGCACCGGGGACCCGGCGAGGATCAGGTGCAACAGCCGTCTGCGCAGGGCGTCGGAGCGCTCCCCGGAGAAGGAGGTGACCTCCAGATAGCCCTCGCGGGAGAGCGCTTCCAGTTCTTCGACATAGGTGAAGAGGGCGTCGGCGAAGCTGAGCATCAGGGCGGGTGAGAGGTTGTAGCGGCGGCCGATCTTCTTGGCCCGGCGCAGCGCCACCCGCGCGCCCAGGCGGTAGGCGCCCTGGAGGGTCTCCAGGCTCCGGCCCTCGTACGCCTCGAACCGGCCGAACCGGCGGCACATCTCGTCGCGGAGCGTGGAGGGCGCGCTGGGCGAGGCGACCTGGTCGACGAAGACGGTGAGGTTCTGCTCCACGCCGACCCGGATCGCCTCGCCGTAGGGCCCTTCGAGGAGCCGGGCGTACTCGGGGTAGGCGCGGGTGACTTCCGCGCCGATCTCCTTGAGCAGTCCCGGCAGTTCGGGCCGCAGGATCGCGGCGAACTCCTGTGGGAGCGGTCCCAACGGGTCCTGGATGTCCGGCGATTGCGCGGCTGCGGGCATGTCACTTCCCTTGCACTACGGCGCCCGGTGGAGACAGGCCGGCCAAAGCGCTCTCACCGGCCGACAGGTGCGTACCTTCGCGGACTGCTGAACCTAGAACAACTCCCGTGTGAGGTACAACACTTGGCGATCCGTCAGCTTCTTGGGGGATCGGTTGTCGGCCGTTTCCGCGCGGGCCGGCCGGTGACGCGCTGCCTCCGGCCGGGCGCGGGGGCGGGCTAGCGGAGCGCCGAGTGCCAGTACTGCGCCAGTAGCTTGCCGTTGTCGGGGACGACCGTGCCGGGGGCGTGCAGTCCGGCCAGGTAGGTGGCCGCGCTGTTCAGTACGACGCTGTTGTGGCCGGCCGCCGAGGGCAGCCCGGTCTTCAGGTTGACCGCCCAGTCGAGCAGGCCGGCGAGACCGCAGCCGTTCGCGCCGGGCACCGCGAAGGTGGCGTCGCCCTGGTTCGCTCCGGTCAGGCTGAGCCGGTTCATGACGCCGGTCGCATCGACCGTGCCGTCGGCGTCGAAGCGCTGGATGCCGAGGGCCGGAGCGTTGAGGTTCTGCGGACGCAGCACGATGGGTTGGGCGGCGGAGCCGAGGTAGCAGGAGCCGCCGAGGAGCGGGTTCTGGAGGTGGATGCGGATGGGTATCGCGACGATCGGCCGACCGGTGGTGGCGCCCGCCGTGAGGTTGAAGTCACTGGGGGTGCCCGCCGATTCGACGGTCGCGGTGACCCGGTTGAGGGTGCTGTTGGTGATCTGCCGGCAGATGTCGCTGATGACGGGGATGTCGCTGGGACACATCAGGCCGAGCAGCCCGCCGGGGATGTCGGCCGGGTCGGCGATGAGCGCGCCGCCCGCCGGGGCGATCAGGGTGGGCGCGCCGGAGGCGTGCTGCACCACGCCGAGCTGAAGGTCGCTGGCGCCGGTGACGACCTCGGTGCTGCCCAGTCTGATGGAGCCGTCGGCCGAGTGGGAGGCGATGCACTGCACGATGTCGATGCGCCCGTCGGCGGCCAGCATCGCCGGATCGTCGACCGGGCAACGGCTGAACGGGGCCCAGCTGCCGTTCAGTTGGGCCGCCGGAGCGGAGTCCGCCGCGGCCGGCCCCGCCGTCGGGAGAAGGGTCAGGGCGGTGCCTGCGGCCAGCAGTCCCGCCCGCAGGCGAGTGGATACGGGTCTCATGAGGTCGGTCCCCTCTGACGTCCCGGCTCGCGACGTCTGGATGTGTGATCGGCCGCGTCAACGGCCGCTACGTACAGCTGAGTTGGCCAGAAATCAGCGCAGCGGCGGCGGAACGGTCGTCGGCTGCTTGTCGGGGGTGCAGAGCTTCGCGGGGTCGTCCGGGATGCCGGAGGCGCACGGCGCTCCCTGGTTCTGCTTGACCGCGTTGGCGGGCCCGGACACCGAGGCGGTGAACAGCGGGCTGAGGTCCTCGCCCACCCCGCAGCCGGTGAACGGCGGAATCGTCACGGAGCCGGCCAGCGGGCCGCCGCGGGAGAGCGAGTAGCCGCGCCAGACCGTGTCCGTGCCCTTCTTCAGCACCCCGAGCAGGACCATGTGGTCCTTGGTGTTCTTCGCAGGATCCGGATCGGCGGAGTAAACCGGCCCGGTGGTACGGCAGTTGGGGCCGACGTCGAGCGGTGTCCCGTTGACCCTGACATCGCCCAGGTGCAGCACCAACGGAATCCTGATGTACGTCTCGCCGTGCCCCGCCGTGTTGTTGAGATCCGAGTCGATGGTCATCGGCCCGCTCTGCTCCAGTGTCATCGTGGCGGTGGTGGGCATGAACCCGAAGGTCAGGAAGGTCGCGGGGGCGGGTGGTGTCTCGCGGCGCCCCTGGTATTCGAGCTGCCCGAGCGACTGCTGGAGCAGATGGAGTTCGAAGACGCCGGGCCTGACCTCGATGCGCTTGAGCTGGTTGGGCCCCTGGACGATCTTGGCGCAGTAGACCGGGATCAGCGAGGCGCCGCCCAGCTTGGTGACGTTGGAGTACCCGGTGGCGTACGCCGAGAGCGCGAGCGGCTGGGTGGTGTCACCGCGGCACTCCGGCGCGGTGGCGGACGGCGTCCCCTGCGCCTTGGGCGCGGCGATCTCGGGCGGGGCGGCCGAGGCGCCGGCCGCCTTGTCGGGCGAGGGCTTCGACGACGCGGAGGAGCCGGGGGACGGCGTGGGCGAGGACGACGCCCCGGCTATGGGCACCTTGGCGAGGAGGCCGTCCGCTCCAGGGGCGGGTGTGCAGGACACCGGGACGGTGACCGGGTCGGTGGCGGCGCCCTGCGCGGTGCGCGGCGCGAAGTCGATCGCCAGCGTCGTCGCCGTCACTGTGAGGTCGCCCGGACTGTTCGCGGTGACCGTGGGAACCTCGCCGGTTGCGGTGAGGACCGCGCCGTCGGGGGAGCCGAGCGGCACGGAGGGCGCCGTGCCCTGCCAGGACGCGTCGGCGAAAGCGCCGTTCTGGGTCACCCGCGTCGTCAGCCGGGTGGTGGCGCCCGTCGTCGTCGCATGGAGCGCGGTGAGCTGGGCGACGGCGGCATCGGGCAGGGTGAGCGCCGTGCTGACCTCGGCGGCGCGGATGGGCACGCCGGGTGCGGCTCGGTCCGGGAACCTGGCGCCGACCGTGACCTTCACCGGCTGCGCCCCGGCCGGAAACGCGCAGCTGTAGGTGAGTTCGGTGGTGATCCGCTGATCGCCGTGGGCCACCCCCGTGCCGGGCACGACACCGGCCAGGACCACGACGGCCGCCGCGACGGACCTGCGCGCGCGCACTCCCGGCTGCCACGCGGCCGAGCCCCGGGCTCCTTTCACGTGGCGTTCAGCTCCCTTCGCCCGGACGGCGGCCGGTGCCCGCACCGCATTCCGTGGGCCGCCCGGCCGGCCGTTGGCCGGACCGGGCGGCCCCGGGCATGCGCGAGGTGTGAGGCGGCATTACGAGCCGGTGATGGTGGGGTGCGTGCTGGTCCCGCTGACCACCGCGTAGTAGTCGCCTTGGAACGACGGGTGGTCACCGGCGCCCACCACGCCCGAACAGCCGGCCGTCGGGTCGGAGACGGTCAGTTCGGTCGGATTGGCCGCGATCGCCAGATCGCCGGTCGAGTTGGTGTAGGTGCCGTGCGCGGTGCCGGTCACGGTGAAGGCGCAAGTCGCCACGGACACACGGGCGTTGACGCCTGAGATGTAGCCCTGCGAGACGCCGGTGCCCGCGTCGTAGTCGGTCACGTCCAGCGTCCACGGCGTGTTCGCGACGGTGTCCACCGCGCCGAGGAAGCTGGTGCACGGCTCACCGGACCTGCCGAAGTGCGCGGGGTCGATGCTGCCGACCGCGGCCGGGTTCCCGGTGGCGCTCTGGAGCGTTCCCCCGGCGTCCGCGTAGGTGCACGTCATGTCGATGCCGTTGATCGAGAGCACCACGTTGGTGGACGTGGCGGTGAAACTCTCGGGCGAGTTGGGGCCGACGACCCAGTTCGTGGGCGAGGCGGCCATGGCGGGCGCGGTCGCCAGGGCGAATGCGGCCGTCGCGGCGCCGCATACCAGAGCGAGCTTTCCAAGAGGGCTTCGCACAGCAATTTCCTCCGATTTCACCAGCTACGGGTACGGATTCGGCCACGTACGATCCGTGACGATGCGGACGTTACTTGCGAGAAACATCGGCGCACAATCCCGCCGTTCAAGATTGTGCCGAGCAGGGGAGTTCCTTGTGTCGCAGCTGAGTAATCGGCCGGTTTTTCTTGTCGTTCGGTGCGTACTGCCAGGTCGCGAACCGCCGCATTCCTGCTCAGGCTTCCGGTTCCTGGCGCATAAACCCTGCCCCGGTGTGCGGTGACAGGTGAAACCCATCAATCGGTGACAAGTTGGCGAAGGGAGTTACTACTTCGGTGACAAGTTGCCGAGGGCCGGACCCGGGCTCGCGGAAACTTCTGGAACTGGTATTGCCGAGCCACGTTACCCGGCCGTAGCGTCCGATGTGCGGTCGGCCCGGGGCGGCTCGTCCGGGCCCGTATCCGCTGCTTGTCCACGTTCCCGGCGCCGCCCCCCCAACGGCCGGGATCCGCACGGGCAAAGCTCCCGGCCGGCCCTCCTACCGGCCAGGGTGCTGCCCCGGGGTGCCGCGGCCGAGCTCCCTTCGGTCGTGGCACCCCGCCCTCGCGCACCACCGCTTCTGCTCACTTTCTGCTCAGCCGTCCGCGAGGCCGGCTCCGGAACTTGTCAACGCGTGACAAGGAAAAGGGATTTCGCCGATGTGACGGTCCGGGTTCTTGTTTCGGCGGTACTGGTCAACTTACCGTGCGCCTCTCGGTGCACTCGTGTCACTTCGTGCGGGCCTGCTGGAGGTGGGATGGGAATTGAAGTCGTGGTCGAGGGCCTGACCAAGTCCTTCGGCAAGCAGAACATCTGGCAGGACATCACTCTCACCCTGCCCGCGGGTGAGGTCAGCGTCCTTCTTGGTCCCTCCGGCACTGGAAAGACGGTATTCCTCAAATCGATCATCGGGCTCCTCAAACCGGAGCGCGGGCGGGTCCTGATAAATGGCGTCGACATGGTGAGCAGCCCCGAGCGCGACATCTACGAGACCCGGAAGCTCTTCGGCCTCATGTTCCAGGACGGCGCGCTCTTCGGCTCGATGTCCCTTTTCGACAACATCGCCTTCCCGCTGCGCGAGCACACCCGCAAGAAGGAGTCGGAGATCCGCCGCATCGTCATGGAGCGGGTCGACATGGTCGGCCTGCTCGGCTCGGAGGAGAAGCTGCCCGGCGAGATCTCCGGCGGGATGCGCAAGCGCGCCGGACTCGCCCGTGCCCTGGTGCTCGACCCCCAGATCATCCTCTGCGACGAGCCGGACTCCGGACTCGACCCGGTCCGCACCGCCTTCATCTCGCAGCTCCTCATCGACCTGAACGCCCAGATCGACGCGACGATGCTGATCGTCACCCACAACCTGGACATCGCCGCCACCGTCCCCGACAACATGGGGATGCTCTTCCGCCGCAACCTCGTCACCTTCGGGCCCCGGGAGGTGCTGCTGACCAGCCAGGAGCCGGTCGTCGCCCAGTTCCTCAGCGGCCGCCGCGAAGGCCCCATCGGGATGTCCGAGGAGAAGGACGCCGCGACGCTCGCCAAGGAGGAGCTCAACAGCGCCCGGAATCCGGCGAGTCCACCCCGCCCGCTGGTGCCGCAACTGGAACCCTCGCCGGGACTGCCCGCCCGCGGTGCGGTACTGCGGCGCAAGCGGCGCGTCCTCGGCATGCTCGACCAGCTGCCGCCCGCGGCCCGGCGGGCCATCGAGGACGGCATGGCGCCCGCCCGCGGGGCGACGTCATGACGACGGAGGCAGAGAGAACCCCACCGGTCCCGCCCACTCCACCGCCCGCCGTGCCGCGCCGCCCGCTTCCCGGCCTCGGCGCGCTCCGCCAGACCGGCCGGCTCTTCTCGCTGGCCGTCGCCGTGGTCGGAGCCACCTTCCGCCGGCCCTTCCAACTACGGGAATTCATCGAGCAGTTCTGGTTCATCGCCAGCGTCACCATCCTGCCCGCGGCCCTCGTCTCCATCCCGTTCGGCGCCGTCATCGCGCTCCAGGTCGGCTCGCTCACCCAGCAGCTCGGCGCCCAGTCCTTCACTGGCGGCGCCAGCGTCCTCGCGGTCATCCAGCAGGCCAGCCCGCTCATCGTGGCCCTGCTCATCGCGGGCGCCGGAGGCTCGGCGATCTGCGCCGACCTGGGCTCCCGCGCCATCCGCGAAGAGCTGGACGCCATGGAGGTCATGGGCGTCTCACCCGTCCAACGCCTCGTCGTACCGCGGGTGTTGGCCACCATGTTCGTGGCCGTACTGCTCAACGGCATGGTCTCCGTCGTCGGCACGCTCGGCGGCTACTTCTTCAACGTCATCCTTCAGGGCGGCACCCCCGGTGCCTACCTCTCCAGCTTCTCCGCACTCGCGCAGCTCCCCGACCTGTACATCAGCGAGTTCAAGGCGCTGATCTTCGGTTTCATCGCGGGCATCGTCGCCGCGTACCGGGGACTCAACCCGCGCGGCGGCCCCAAAGGCGTCGGCGACGCCGTCAACCAGTCCGTCGTCATCACCTTCCTGTTGCTCTTCTTCGTGAACATGGTCCTCACCGGGATCTATCTCCAGATCGTCCCCCCGAAGGGCGGCTGAACGATGGGCCTCTTCAGCCTCCTCGACCGGTCGGGCGACCAACTCACCTTCTACGTCAAGGCGTTGCTGTGGATCCCGCGCACCCTGCGGCGCTACCTCAAGGAGGTCCAGCGCCTGCTCGCCGAGGTCGCCTTCGGCAGCGGCGGCCTCGGCGTCATCGGCGGAACCATCGGCGTGATGATCGCCATGACCCTGTTCACCGGCACCGTGGTGGGCCTCCAGGGCTACGCCGCGCTCAACCAGATCGGCACCGCCGCCTTCACCGGGTTCGTCTCCGCTTACTTCAACACCCGCGAGATCGCCCCGCTGGTCGCCGGTCTCGCCCTGTCCGCCACCGTCGGCGCGGGCTTCACCGCCCAGCTCGGCGCCATGCGCATCAACGAGGAGGTCGACGCCCTCGAAGGCATGGGCGTACGCAGCCTGCCCTATCTGGTCACCACCCGAATCATCGCCGGCGTCGTCGCGATCGTCCCGCTGTACGCGATCGGCCTGCTCAGCTCCTACTTCGCGTCCCGGATGACCACGGTCGTCTTCAAGGGCCAGTCACGCGGCACCTTCGACCACTACTTCTCCCTCTTCCTGTCCCCGACGGACGTCCTGCTCTCCGTGCTCAAGGTGCTCATCTTCAGCGTGCTGGTGATCCTGGCCCACTGCTACTACGGCTTCCGCGCCACCGGCGGACCGGCCGGTGTCGGCGTCGCCGTGGGGCGCTCGGTGCGCAACGCGATCGTGCTGATCGCCGTCACCGACTTCTTCCTGTCGCTCGCCATCTGGGGTGCCACCACGACCGTGAAGGTGGCCGGATGAACGCGCGGACCGTACGCCAACGCCTCGCCGGAGTCGTCTTCCTGCTGGTCCCGGCACTGCTGATATGGCTCTCGATCGCCGTGTACGACAAGGACTTCACCCGCTCGGACACCGTGACCGTCGAGACCGGAAGCGTCGGCAACGAGATGCACCCGGGCGCCGAGGTGAAACTGCGCGGCGTCGTCATCGGCGAGGTCCGCGGCATCA
The DNA here is from genome assembly GCF_036231355.1 of Streptomyces sp. NBC_01431. Lineage (NCBI taxonomy): Bacteria > Bacillati > Actinomycetota > Actinomycetes > Kitasatosporales > Streptomycetaceae > Streptomyces > Streptomyces sp. NBC_01431. Next base: position 1,286,586 of record NZ_CP109496.1, on the reverse strand, counting down.
GCGCCGACGGCGACGGAGCGAAGCTGACCCTCGCCCTCCAGCCCGGCAGCCTCAGCCGCGTGCCCTCCGACGTGACCGCGCAGATGCTGCCGACCACCCTGTTCGGCGAGCGGTTCGTGGCGCTCGTACCGCCGTCGCACCCGTCCACGAGCACGCTCCCGGCCGATGCGGTCATCCCGCAGGACCGCTCCCGCGACGCCATCGAACTGGGGCAAGTCCTCGACCACGTGCTGCCGATGCTCACCGCGGTGAAGCCGGAGAAGCTGTCGGTCACGCTGTCCGCCGTCGCCCAGGCGCTGCGCGGGCGCGGCACCCAGCTCGGCGACACCCTCGTCACCCTGGATGCCCATCTGAAGAAGTTCAACCCGGACCTGCCCGCCCTCAACGCCGATCTGAAACAGCTCGTCCAGGTCACCCGGGCCTACAGCGACGCCGCCCCCGACATCCTCAAAGCGCTCACGGACGCCACGACCACCACCAACACCCTCGTCGACCAGCAGAGCCGGCTCCTGGACGTCTACGGCCGTACGACCACGACCGCACAGGACCTCACGGCCTTCCTCCAGCAGAACAAGGACAACATCATCCGGCTCAGCGCGGTGAGCCGCCCGACGCTGCGACTGCTCGCCGAGTACTCCGCCTCCTTCCCCTGCACCCTGCGCACCCTCTCCGGCTTCGTCCCCGCCATGGACAAGGCCTTGGGCAAGGGCACGGACGAGCCGGGACTCCACGTCACCGTGAAGGCAGTGCCCTCCCTCGGCAAGTACGTCCCCGGGCGCGACACCCCCGCATACCCGGCCGGCGACGGCCCGCACTGCTACCCGGTGCCCTACCTCGGCGTCCCGCTCCCCGCCGCGAGCGCTCCCGCCAGGACGGCGGCGGTCGGCGACGCCGGTCTCGGGCTGCCCAACTCCCCGCAGGAGAACCAACTGGTGAACGAACTGCTCGCCCCCGACATGAAGCGGGCCCCGCAGTCCCTGCCCAACTGGAGCAGCCTGCTCGTCGGACCCGTCCTGCGGGGGAGCGAGGTGACCATCAAGTGAACCGCCGCAGCATCACGGGTCCGCTCGTCAAGTCACTGGTCTTCGTCCTGGTGACGGCACTCACCACCACCGTCCTGGCGCTGTCCATCGCCAACACCGGGGTCGGCGACACCACGACGTACCGGGCCCGGTTCACCGATGCGACCGGTCTGATCGAGGGCGACAGCGTCCGCATCGCCGGAGTGAAGGTCGGCCAGGTGGACGGCGTCGAGGTCGTCGACCGGCGGCTCGCGCAGGTCACGTTCTCCGTGCAGCGCAGCCGGATCCTGCCGGGCACGGCCACCGCCGCCATCAAGTACCTCAACATGGTGGGCCAGCGGTACGTCGAACTGGGCCGGGGGGCCGGCGCGGTGGGCGCGACACTGGCGCCCGGCGCGACGATCCCGGTCGAGCGCACCACCCCCGCCCTCGACCTCACCGAGCTCTTCAACGGTTTCCAGCCCCTGTTCGAAGGGCTCTCGCCCAAGGACGTCAACGAACTCGCCGGCTCCATCGTGCAGGTCCTCCAGGGCGAGGGCGGCACCGTCGACAGCCTGCTGCGGCACATCGGTTCGCTCACCACGACCGTCGCCGCCAAGGACAAGGTGATCGGCGAGGTCATCACCAACCTCAACACCGTCCTGACCACCGTCAACGACCGCGAGGCGGGCTTCAACGACCTGGTGGTGACGCTCCAGCAACTCGTATCGGGGTTCGCGGGGGACCGCAAGCCGCTCGGCGAGGCGATCGCCGCGATGGGCGATCTGACGACGGTCACCGCCGGGCTGTTCCAGGACGGCAGAGAGCCGCTGAAGGAGGACGTCAAACAGCTCGGCCGACTGTCCGCGAACCTCGCCGACAGCGCGCCCCAGATCGAGAACTTCCTGAAGAGGACGCCCGACAAGATGCGCGCCGTCACCCGCATCGCCAGCTACGGATCCTGGCTCAACCTCTACCTCTGCGAAGCCAAGGTGTCCGGCGTGAACACCGAGGACGGCAGCGCCCCGCCCACCGGCATCCCGGTCAGCGAATCGAGGTGCCAGGGATGAGACTCCCCATACCGGTGCGCCCCCGGCTCGCCCGCTCCGGTCCGCCGCGCCCGCGCCGCCTGGGCCTGCCGCGCCCGCGGCGCATGAAGCCGATGAAGGAGCGCAATCCCGTCACGGTCAGCCTGGTCGGTCTGCTGCTCCTGGCCCTGGTCGGCGTCGCGGCGTACAACGCGGGCTCGTTGCCGTTCATCGGCGGCGGCACGACCTACAGCGCCGACTTCTCCGAGTCGGCCGGCCTGCGCGGCGGCGACGAGGTGCGGATCGCCGGGGTGAAGGTCGGCGAGGTCCGCGATGTCCTGCTGGACGGCGCCAAGGTGAAGGTCACCTTCAAGGTGAAGGACGTCTGGATCGGCGACGCTTCCACGGCGGCGATCGCCATCAAGACCCTGCTCGGCGAGAAGTACCTGGCGATCGACCCGCTCGGCAGCGGCAGGCAGAACCCCGCCAGCCGCATCCCGCTGGCCCGCACCACATCGCCGTACGACGTCACCCAGGCCTTCGAGGGGCTCAGCAACACGATCGGCGACATCGACACCGCCCAGCTCGCCAAGAGCTTCGAGACCATCTCCGAGACCTTCAAGGACTCGCCGCCCGATGTGCGCACCGCCGTGTCCGGGCTCTCGGCGCTTTCGAAGACCGTCTCCCAGCGTGACACCCAGCTCGCCCAACTCCTCAAGGGCAGCGAGCAGTTGACCAAGACCCTCGCCAACAAGAAGAGCAGCTTCGAGACCCTCATCGACGACGGCGGGCTGCTGCTCGGCGAACTCAAGCAGCGCCGCGACGCCATCCAGGCACTGCTCACCGGCACCCGGGGCCTCGGCACCCAGCTCACCGGTCTCGTGAAGGACAACTCGGCCCAACTGAGTCCCACGCTCGCGGCGTTGGGCCGCGTCACCGACGTCCTCGTCAAGAACCAGCAGGGACTCGACCGCACGCTGGCCCTCGCCGGCCCCTACTACCGGCTCGTCGGTAACACCCTCGGCAACGGCCGCTGGTTCGACACCTACCTCTGTGGGCTCGTCCCGGGGAACTACCTCCCCGCGGGCTCCCTCCCGAAAGCCGGCTGCATGCCGCCGAAGAACGGAGGCTACTCATGACCCGGCGACGCGCCCTCACGGTCGTCGCGGCCCTCGCGGTGATCATCGCGGTGGTGCTCGGCGGTCTGCGCGTGTTCGCCGACTCCGGCGGGAAGCGCATCACCGCCTACTTCGACCACGCCGTCGGGATCTACCCCGGTTCCGATCTGCGGATCCTCGGCGTGAAAGTGGGCGAGGTCGACTCGGTGACCCCGCAGGGCAAACAGGTCAAGGTCGTCGTGACACTCGACCGGGGTGTACGGGTGCCCAAGGACGTCCGGGCCGCGATCGTCTCACCCAGCGTCGTCGCCGACCGGTACGTCCAGCTCGCCCCCGCCTACACCGGGGGACCTGAGCTCTCCGACCGGGCAGAGCTGCCCGCCTCCCGCAACGCCACGCCCGTGGAGGTCGACCAGCTGTACGCGTCCATCACCCAGCTCAGCAAGTCCCTCGGCCCCAACGGGGCGAACGCGACGGGAGCACTCTCGGGCCTGCTCGACACCGGGGCGAAGAACCTGGACGGAAACGGGGCCGCGATCGGGGACTTCGTCGAGCAGTTCGGCAAGGCGGCCAAAACCCTGGACGGCAGCAGCGAGCACCTCTTCGCCACGCTCTCCCATCTACAGACGTTCACCACCATGCTGAAGGACAAGGACGGCGCGGTACGCGACGCCCAGAACCAACTCGCCGACGTCACCTCGTTCTTCGCCGACAACAAGGACAACCTGGCGGGCGCGCTCAAGGAGCTCGGTACGGCGCTGGGCGAGGTGAAGACGTTCATCCAGGACAACCGCGGCAGCCTCAAGGCCGAGGTCGACAAGCTCGTCCCGCTCACCCAGATCCTGGTCGACCAGCGGGCCTCGCTCGCCGAAGCCCTGGACACCGCACCCCTGGCCGCCGGCAACGCGCTCAACGCCTACGACCCGGCGCACCGCACCCTCGACGGCCGGGGCGACATCAACGAGATCAGCATGGGCGGTGACATCGTCTTCCCGCCCCACCCCGCGACAGCGGGCAGCGCGGCACTCCTACCGGTGCCGCAAGCCCGCCTGAAGGCGCTCCCGGCGCTGCCGCTGCCCGCCGTCGGGACGGTGTACGGGAGCGCGGCCGATGCCGCGGCCACGGGCGGGGGCCGGGGATGAGAGCGATGGCCACCCGCCGGATACGGTCCGCCCGTCAGGCGCTGAGCGGCCGGAGGGTCAGCAGGCGGGCCGTCGCGGGCCTTGGCGCGGGCGTCGCGGCGCTCGTCGCCCTGGCCCTCACCCTCGGCGGTTGCTCGGTGCCGTCGTTCTCCGGCATCGACCAACTGCCACTGCCCGGCGGCGCCGACCTCGGCGCCCACCCCTACGACATCACCGCCGACTTCGCCGATGTCCTGAGCCTGGTGCCGCAGGTCGCGGTGAAGGTGAACGACGTCGCCGTCGGGCGGGTCACCGAGGTGTCGCTCGCGCCGGACGGCTGGTCCGCGAACGTCACCATGCGGATCAGGGGAGACGTGAAGCTCCCCGCCAACGCCTATGCCCAGCTGGAACAGTCCAGCCTCCTCGGCGAGAAGTTCGTCCAGCTCTCCGCGCCCGCGAAGGAGACCAAGGAGACCGCGCGGGGCAGCCTCGGACCCGGTGCCGCCATCCCCCTCGCGCGCACCAACCGCAACCCCGAGGTGGAGGAGGTGCTGGGGGCGCTCTCGATGCTGCTCAACGGGGGCGGTGTCAACCAGCTCAAGACGATCACCACCGAGCTCAACAAGGCGATCGGCGGCCGTGAGCCGGAGGTCCGCTCGATGCTCCGGCGCGTCGACACCCTGGTCACCGATCTCGACGGGCACCGCGGCGACATCACCGACGCGCTCGACGGCGTCAACCGGCTCTCCACGACCCTCGCCACCCGCAAGCAGCAGGTCGGCACCGTCCTGACCGGGCTGTCCCCGGGCCTCAAAGTCCTTGAGGACCAAAGGGGTTCACTGCTCACGATGCTGAAGTCCCTCGACACCCTCTCCACGGTCGCCGTCTCCACGATCAACAAGAGCAAGGACGACATGGTGGCCGATCTGAAGGCGATCGCACCCAGCCTCAAGGCGCTGGCGGACTCCGGCAAGGACCTGCCGGACTCGCTTCAAGTGCTGCTCACCTACCCGTTCACGGACGAGGTGCTGCGCGGCATCAAGGGCGACTACCTGAACGTCTATCTCGATGTGGCGGCCGTACCCGGCACCCGCATCATCCCGCCGATCACTTCACCGCCCGCGGCCAAGGCGCCGCTCGGCCTGCCTGCCGTCGGTGGCACGGGGGGAACGCGCTGATGCTGACCCTCGCCACCAGGCTCAAGAACCTCGCGTTCCTCGTCATCGGGGTGCTGGTGCTCGGCTACACCGGGTTCACGTACGCCGATGTCGGCCATTACGTCGGCATCCGCGACTACTACACGGTGAAGGTCCATCTCGCCGAGACCGGCGGCCTGTTCACCCACTCCAACGTGACCTACCGGGGCGTGTCGGTGGGCCGCGTCGGGCCCATCGACCTCACCGACGACGGGGTGGTCGCCGAGCTGCGCATCGACAACTCGGCGCCGCCCATACCCAGCGCCCTGGAGGCCGTCGTGGCCAACCTGTCCGCAGTCGGCGAGCAGTACATCGACTTGCGGCCGACGTCCACGGGGGCGCCCTACCTCGGAGACGGCGCGGAGATCGCCCAGTACGCGACGCGGACCCCGGCGCCCGTCACCACCGTGCTCACCGGCGTCAACGACCTCGCCGCGTCAGTGCCGTTGGACTCGCTGCGCACCGTCGTCGACGAGTTCGGCAAGGCCTTCGAGGGGCGGGGCGACGACCTCCAAGTGCTGCTCGACAACGGAGGCGACTTCGTGAAGGCGGCCGACAAGGCGCTGCCCACCACCACGACGCTGCTCGCGGACGGCGAAACCGTGCTGCGCACTCAGGCCGAGGAGGGCCGGGCCATCAAGACGTTCGCGTCGGGGGCACAGCAGCTCGCGGCCACGCTGAAGGGATCCGACACCGATCTGCGCCGTTTGATCGCCGCCGCGCCGGATGCGGCCGGGCAGATCAGCGGACTGCTGCGGGACCTGGATCCGCAGCTCGGCGTGGTGCTCGCCAACCTACTGACCACGGCGGACGTGGCCGTCACCCGGCAGCGCGGAATCGAGGAACTCCTGGTGAAACTGCCCCCGTTGGCCGCCGCCGGTGCCACCGCCATCGACGGCAAGGGGGCCAACCTCGGCATGGCGGTCACCTTCTTCGCGCCGCTGCCCTGCACCGACGGATACGGCGGCACGACGTACCGCAACGGCCTCGAAACGCTCGACACCCCGAACCTCAACACCAAGGCCAGGTGCGCCGCGCCCGCGAGCAGCGGCATGGACGTCCGCGGCTCGGCGCACGCCCCCGGCGGAGGTCCGGTCCCGGCCCCGGCGACCCCGGGTTCGCTGCCCCCGAGGCCCGCCACCGCGACCCCGTCGACACCGCTCCCCGGAGCGCTGGCCCTGCCTGCCCTCCCCGCCGGCGGCCCGTCGGACCTCGCGGGCCTCCTCGGCATGACGGCCGGCAACGGCGAACAGGGGGGACGTCCGTGACGGGGGACGAGCGTGAGAACGGCCTCGGTAGGACCGGCCGGCCGCGCCGCGTCCTCATGGCCGCCGCCCTGACGGTCTCGGCCGCGTTCTGCGCCTACGCGGGCTTGACCTACGCGCAGGCCCGGGACGACTCCTCGGTCGCGTACGCCGCATCGCGCGACGCGGCGCTGAAGGCGGGGCGGACGCAGATCGCCGCGCTGTCCACGCTGGATGCCGCCCACCCCGACGCGGCGCTGCGCGGCTGGCTCGACTCCTCGACCGGACCGCTCCACGAGGAACTGAGCCGGGCCGGTACGGGCAGACCGGCCGCGTCGGCGCGCGGCACCGTCACGGACGCCGCCGTCACCGAACTCGACGACCGCTCCGGCACGGCGAAGGTCATCGCGACCGTCCAAGTCCAGCTCACCGCGGCCACGGGCGCGGCCGGCACGGACCGCAAACGCCTGGAAGCCACGCTGGAACGCACCGGCTCCGGCTGGAAGTTGAAGGCACTCAGCGCGGTCCCGGTCACCGCGCCCTGACCCCCGACCGGTAGGGAGAAACCGCGTGCGCACAACGAAACCGCACCCCGTGAAGGGGCGGCCCGAGAAGGAGCCGGTCGATCCGTCACCGTCAGGGTTTTGCGAGCCGACCGGTAGCGGCGCCGCGCCCCCCGGGCCCGCGGGCAACGACGACTTCACGGCTTCCGAGGGTGCGGCCGACGACCAGGCCCCTCAGGAAAACGCCTCCGACCCCGAGCCGCGTCGCCGTCGCGCCCGCCGTGTGCTGGGCCTCGTCGCGACCAGCGCCCTCCTCCTGGCCGCAGGCGGACTCCTCTTCGCGGCACGGCAGTTGGAGGACAGCCCAGGCCTGGCGAACCACGCGCTCTCCGACACGGGTGCCACCACGCGTGTCATCGGCGACGTCAGCAACACGCTCGGCAAGGTGTTCTCGTACGCCCCGCAGGACACCAGCTCGACGCAGGACGCCGGGCGCGAGCTGCTCGGGGGCAGGGCCGCCGGTCAATATGCGGCACTGTTCGGCGAACTGAGGCAGCGCGTCGCCGAGCAGAAGCTGACGCTGACCACTCATGTCGTACGCGCGGGGGTCACCCGGCTCACCCGTGACCGGGCGGAGCTCCTGGTCTTCCTCGACCAGCGGGCGCAGCGCGCGGGCAAGCCCGCCACCACCGCCGCCGCGCAGCTGTCCATCACCGCCCAACTCACCGGCGGGAACTGGCAGATCACGGATATCCAGGCCCGCTAGACCTCAACCGCAGCGCCCGCAACCGCAGCGCCCGCAGCCGAACCGCCCGCAACGAACCGTTCCGTAACCGAACCGCCCCGAACGGGCCGCGACCGAACCGCCCGCCGTCGCACGGATCCTGCGAGAGGGATGAGAACCAACATGGCACGCATCACCGCCCAGCCACTGCTCGTCGCCGCGATGTCGCTCACCCTGCTCGTGGGCGGCTTCGCGGTATGGGCGAGCTGGTCCTGGTACAGCGCGGCGCACGACGACACGGTCGCCTACGCCGCCTCCCGTGACGAGGTCCTCGCGGTCGGCGAGCAGGCCGTGCAGAACCTCTCCACCCTCGACCACAAGGACGTGGCGCACGGCCTCGATCTGTGGCAGGCCTCCACGACCGGTGATCTGCACCAGCAACTGTCCGATGGACGAGGCGAGTTCGAGAAGCAGGTGCGGCAGGCTCAGACCGTCACCACCGCCAAGGTGCTGGACGGCGCGGTCACCGAGCTGGACGACCGGGCGGGCAAGGCCAGGGTGATGGTGTCACTGCGGATCACCGTGCAGGCGCCCAAGCAGCAGCCCGCCGCCAAGGACAGCCGGATGCTCGGCGAACTCACCCGTACGCCCGCCGGCTGGAAGCTGAGCGCCCTCGGCCAGGCCCCGGTCGGCAGCAACGCGCCCAACTGAGCCCCTCCTTCTTCCGGCTCGTCCGCGGCCATCCCCACCTTTCGCCCCCTCCGCAGCCCTTCCGCCAGAACAGGAGCCCCCGCCCATGTCGACGACCCGCCACCTGGTCAACCGCCGGCGCCGTCTGGCGAACGCCAGTGTCGCCCGCACCGTCACCGAGCCGCCGCCGGAGCGGACGAGTGTGCTTGCCAACTCGCCCAAGTCGCGGGGTGGTTACGAATCCCGAAAGGCCGCTCGCGCGCCCTCGCCGCCGCACCCCGCACCGCGGTCGTCCGCCGTCCGGAGGTCCCTCGACCGTCTGCCTTCCATCCGGCTGCCCGCCGTCCTGTGCGCGCTCATCGTCCTGCTCGGCGCGTTCGGCGCGCTCGCCGCCACCCGGGCCGACGCCCTGCGGTCCGACCCGGCCGTGCGGAACGCCGCCCTCACCGATCTCGCCCGTACCAGCGAGATCAAGGGCCAGACCGCCAAAGCCGTCGCCGCGCTGTTCTCGTACAACTACGCGGACACCGCCCCTGCCGACAAGGCGGCCTCAACTCTCCTCACCGGCAAGGCGGTTCAGCAGCATCGCGACATGCTCGCCACCGTGCGCGCACAGGCCAAGGACCAAAAACTCGTCCTGACGACGACCGTGACGGAGAGCGGGGTGGAGATGATCGACGGCTCGCGTGCCCGGGTCCTCGTCTACGCCGACCAGAGCAGTACGCGCACCGCGGGCAAGAAGCCCGAAACGACGTACGCAGCAGCGATGTTCGCCGTTGACGTGGTGCATGAACGAAGCGGCACCTGGCAGATCTCCGCCATCGACACCTTCGGGCAGGGCTCATGAAGGCGCTGGAGTACTTGAGCGGCAACGGGTGTGCAGGGCGCGCGCTGCCCGGCGGGCAGCGGTTGCGGCGCGGGCTGGCCGCCACCACGGTCGCGGCCGCCGTGCTGGCCGCGCTCACCGCCTCGCAGGCCCCGGGGCTGCTGCACGCCGCCGCGCCGCCGCACCAGGACAAGCCCGCGGTAGGCGGGCCCGTCCCCGTGGCCGAACAGCCCCCGTCCGACGGCTCGTACCACACCGAACTGCCGCCGCCGGTCTCGTCTTCGCGGCCCCCGAGCGCGCCGCCGACCGTGGGGGTGATCGATCCGGTGTGGACGCAGGAGGGCATCCCGGCCACCGTGCTCGCCGCGTACCAGCAGGCGCAGTCGGGGCTGCGGGTGACCCGGCCCCGCTGTCACCTTCCCTGGCAGCTGCTCGCCGCCATCGGCAAGGTTGAATCGGGACACGCGGGCGGCGGACGCGTCGACGCGCACGGCAGGACCCTCAGCCCGATCCTGGGCCCCGTGCTCAACGGTTCGGGCTTCGCCGCCATCGCCGATACCGACCACGGCACACTGGACGGTGACACGCGCTACGACCGCGCGGTCGGGCCCATGCAGTTCATCCCGTCGACCTGGGCAACCTGGGGCCAGGACGGCAATGGTGACGGTGTGAAAGATCCCAACAACGTCTTCGACTCGGCGCTGGCCGCGGGGGTCTATCTGTGCGCGGACTCGCGTGACGTGGCGGTTTCGGCGGACCTGAACCGTGCGGTGCTCAGCTACAACAACTCCGCCGACTATCTGCGGACCGTCCTGTCGTGGCTGGACTTCTACCGTCGGGGCACCCATGCCGTGCCGGACGGGAAGGGGGTACTGCCGACCACGCCGGGCGCGGGCAGCGCCGGGCAGCTCGGCGCGGACAAGGGCGCCGGGCAGGGCGGCGGCATCGTCATCGGGCCGCAGCCCAGCGACCACCCCTCGGCCCCGGTCCCGACGCCGCCCGCGGCCAGTGCCTCGGCGTCGCTGCCGCCGTCGCCGTCCCAGAGCCCGGGTCCGTCTCCTTCGCCGTCCGCGAGCCCTGGTCCTTCGGGGAGCCCGGGGCCCTCGCCGTCGGGCAGCCCCGGGCTGCCGGCCTGTCCCGGCGCGTCCCCGACCGCGACGGCGACGCCCACCCCCACCGGAACGCCGGCGGGTCCGGCCTGCCCCTCACCCACCCCCTGACAAGACCTCCGCCAGGTCGTAGCGGACCGGCTCCTCCAGCTGGGCGTAGGTGCAGCTCGCCGGGGTGCGGTCCGGGCGCCAGCGCCGGAACTGCGCGGTGTGCCGGAACCGGTCGCCCTCCATGTGGTCGTACGCGACCTCCGCCACCAGGTCCGGCCGCACCGCCACCCACGACAGGTCCTTCTTGCCGGTCCAGCGGCTCGTCGCACCGGGCAGCCGGGCGCTCTCGTGCGCCGCTTCCTCGGCCCAGGCCGCCCAGGGATGGCCCTGGGCCACCGGGTCGTCCATGAGCAGCGGAGCCAGCTCCTCGATGAGCTCGGCGCGCCGCTTCATCGGGAAGGCGGCGCACACCCCGACGTGCTGGAGGCTGCCCGTCGTGTCGTACAGGCCGAGCAGGAGCGAGCCGACCACCGGGCCGCTCTTGTGGTGGCGGTATCCGGCCACCACGACATCCGCCGTGCGCTCGTGTTTGATCTTGTACATGAGGCGGGCGTCGGGCCGGTAGGGGAGGTCGAGCGGCTTGGCGACCACGCCGTCGAGTCCGGCGCCCTCGTACTGGTCGAACCACATCCGGGCCACCTCCACGTCCGTCGTCGCGGGCGCCAGGTGTACCGGCGCGGTGACCCCGTCCAGGGCCTTTTCGAGCGCCGACCGCCGCTCGGCCTGCGGGGTGTCCAGGAGCGAGGCGTCGCCGAGGGCCAGCAGGTCGAAGGCGATGAAACTCGCCGGGGTCCGTTCTGCGAGCAGCTTCACCCGGGAGGCCGCGGGATGGATGCGCTCGGTGAGCCGGTCGAAGTCGAGCCGTCCCTCATGGGCGATGACGATCTCGCCGTCCACGACGCAGCGCCTGGGCAGGCGCTCCACGAGAGCCTCGGCCAGTTCGGGAAAGTAGCGGGTCAGCGGCTTGCCGTTGCGGCTGCCGATGACGATTTCCGGACCGTCTCGGTGCACGATCGCCCTGAACCCGTCCCACTTCGCCTCGTACTGCATGCCGGGCGGAATCCTCGCCACGGACTTGGCGAGCATCGGCTTCACGGGTGGCATCACCGGGAGATCCATACAATCGATTCTCACCGATATGCGGCATTGATGCCCTCCGCCTACCGTGGCCTGCATGGGCAAGGGCGAGGCTATCGAGCTGGAGGTGGGCGGGCGAACCGTCCGGCTCTCCAATCCGGACAAGGTGTACTTTCCCGGCTCCGGCTACACCAAGCTGGACGTGGCGAACTACTACCTGGCCGTCGCGGACGGCATCACGCGCGCCTTGCGCGACCGTCCCACCACGCTGGAGCGCTACCCCGACGGCATCGACGGCGAGTCGTTCTTCCAGAAGCGGGCCCCCAAGAACGTCCCCGACTGGATCCCCACGGCACGGATCGCCTTCCCCAGCGGCCGGCACGCGGACGAGATCTGCCCCACCGAGCCCGCCGCCGTCCTGTGGGCGGCGCAGCTCGGCTGCCTGACCTTCCACCCCTGGCCGGTGCGGCGCGAGGACACCGACCATCCCGACGAACTCCGCATCGACCTGGACCCGCAGCCCGGCACCGACTTTGATGACGCGGTGCCGGTCGCCCACGAACTGCGGGCGCTGCTGGGCGAGTTGGGCATCACGGGATGGCCCAAGACCTCCGGCGGGCGCGGCATCCACGTCTTCGTCCCGATCGAACCCCGCTGGACGTTCACCGAGGTGCGCCGCTGCGCCATCGCGATCGGCCGTGAGCTGGAGCGGCGCATGGCGGGCCGGGTCACCACCGCCTGGTGGAAGGAGGAGCGCGGCGAGCGGATCTTCGTGGACTACAACCAGACCGCCCGCGACCGCACCATCGCCTCCGCCTACTCGGTGCGACCCAAGCCGCACGCCCCGGTCTCGGCTCCACTGCGCTGGGACGAACTGGACGACGTACACCCCAAGGACTTCGACCTGCGGACGATGCCCGCGCGGTACGCCGAACTCGGCGACCTCCACGCGGACATGGACGACCACGCCTTCGGTCTTGAACCGCTGCTGGAACTCGCCGAACGGGACGAGCACGACCACGAACTGGGCGACATGCCCTATCCGCCGGACTACCCCAAGATGCCGGGCGAGCCCAAACGCGTTCAGCCGAGCCGGGCCGCGAAGGAGAAATAGCGGGCCCCGCTTCCGCATGCCCGCGAGGGCGCTCGCGCCGCGTTGTCAGTGCCCGGTGCAAGACTCGGAAACGCAGGACAACGGGACACACGAAGGAGCTCACCATGCTCACCACCCGTTATGTCACGGGTTCTCCCAGCTGGATCGATCTGGCCACCCCGGACCTCGACGCCGCAGCCGCGTTCTACACCGGCCTCTTCGGCTGGACCATGCGGCCCGGCGGGCCCGAAGTCGGCGGATACGGCACTTTCCAGGCCGCCGGCAAGACCATCGCGGGCGGCATGACGGTGCCCCCCGAGCAGAGCGCGCCGGCCTGGAACGTGTACTTCCGGACCCCGGACGCCGATGCCACGGCCAAGTCCGTCGAACAGGGCGGCGGCAGCGTCACCCACGAACCCGTGGACGTCATGGAGCTCGGCCGCAGCGCGTCCTTCCGCGATCCGGCCGGCGTCGGCTTCTCGGCGTGGCAGCCCGGCCAGATGGCCGGTATGGAATCCACCAACGAGGAGAACATGCTGGGCTGGATCGAGCTGTACACGCCGGACGTCCAGGCGGCCACCGCGTTCTACCACACGGTGTTCGGCTGGGAAACCACGGACGTACCCTTCCCCGGCGGCACCTACACGACGGTGAACCCCTCGGGCGCCGGGCCCGACTCGATGTTCGGCGGTGTCGTCCCGCTCGACAGCGACCCGCTGGAGGTCGAGGCCGGGGCGTACTGGATGCCCTACTTCGAAGTGGCCGACACCGACGCGATCACCGCCAGGGCCCAGGAGCTCGGCGGAACGGTCCGCATGGCGCCGACGGATGTGGAGGGCGTGGGCCGGCTCGCCAAACTCGCCGACCCGCACGGCGCCCGCTTCGCCGTCATCAAGAGCTCGATGGCGTCGTCGTAGCGGATGCCGGTCACCGCGGCAGCCCGGAGGCGCCGAGTCCCGGGGACCGCGAGGACGGTGAGCGCCGGCCCGGCCCAGGCGGCGTTCAACGTTCGTTGACCGGACGTTGATCAGCTTCGGGCACTGTGGAACACATGCTGAACGACACGATCACCACCGGGCCCGAACTCGCCTGGCAGGAGAGCGCGTTGTGCGCCCAGGCGGGAGCCGAGTTCTTCTTCCCCGCCCCAGGCAGCTCGACGCGCGAGGCCAAGCAGCTCTGCGGAGCCTGCGACGAGCGGCTGGCCTGCCTGGAGTACGCGCTGGCCAACGACGAGCGGTTCGGCGTGTGGGGCGGCCTCTCCGAGAAGGAGCGGCTCCGCCTCCAGCGCACCCGGCAGCGCTGACCGCTCCCGACCGGCGAGGTCCACCGGCGGCGCGGCGCCGGGCGGTCCATGCCGGCCCGCCCGGCGCCGGTCAGCCTCACCGGCGCGGACTCGCTCGCCAACGTGGGCCGCTTCCCGCTGCGCGGCCGGGAGCCGCTCACCTCCAGAGGGACGAAAGGGGCTCAGCCGCGCGCGGCCATCCGCGCCTTGCGTGCGGCCAGCTTCTCGTCGAACTTGGTCGCCTCGGCGTTGAGCCCGCCCATGTACATGCCGAGCTCCTCCTGCGCCTTGAGACCCTCCGGGCCGAGCCCGTCGATCTCCAGGACCTTGAGGAAGCGCAGCACCGGCTGCAGGACGTCGTCGTGGTGGATCCGCATGTTGTAGATCTCGCCGATCGCCATCTGGGCGGCCGCGCGCTCGAAGCCCGGCATGCCGTGACCGGGCATCCGGAAGTCCACGACGACATCGCGGACCGACTGCATGGTCAGGTCCGGGGCGATTTCGAAGGCCGCGCCGAGCAGGTTGCGGTAGAAGACCATGTGCAGGTTCTCGTCGGTCGCGATCCGCGCGAGCATCCGGTCACAGACCGGGTCGCCCGACTGGTGGCCGGTGTTGCGGTGCGAGACGCGGGTCGCCAGCTCCTGGAAGGCGACGTAGGCGACCGAGTGCAGCATCGAGTGCCGGTTGTCCGACTCGAAGCCCTCGCTCATGTGCGCCATCCGGAACTGTTCCAGCTTGTCCGGGTCCACCGCCCGCGAGGCGAGCAGGTAGTCCCGCATCACGATGCCGTGGCGGCCCTCCTCGGCGGTCCAGCGGTGCACCCAGGTGCCCCAGGCGCCGTCCCGGCCGAACAGCGACGCGATCTCGTGGTGGTAGCTGGGCAGGTTGTCCTCGGTGAGCAGATTGACCACCAGGGCGATCTTGCCGATGTCCGTGACCTTGGACTGCTGCGGCACCCACGCTTCGCCGTCCTCGAAGAGGCCGGGGAAGTTGCGGGCGTCCGACCACGGCACGTACTCGTGCGGCATCCAGTCCTTGGCGACCTTGAGGTGCCGGTTGAGCTCCTTTTCGACTACCTCTTCCAGCGCGAACAGCAGTCGGGCGTCGGTCCACGCGTCCGAACTGCCGAGGTGGGGAGAAGTGATCGTCACGGGGTTGCTCCAGGGGGACGGGAACGGGGACGGTAGGCATACCTACGCATTCGTAGGTTACGAGACCGTAGGTTAAGGCGGCCGTAAGCCCCAGGCCAAGCCCACCCTCCCCTTCGTCCGTTTACGTTCTGTTATAGGTGCAGGTCGTCACCGTGGACCCGAGAGACAAGTCACTAGTCGCCCGCCCCTCTGGAGCCCGCGGCGGCCCCGTCCCGCACCGCTTCGGCCGTGGTGTCGGTGAGCCCGCCGTCGAGCAGCAGCCACCGCGTGACCCCGATCGACTCCAGGAACGGCACATCGTGACTCGCCACGATCAGCGCGCCCTCGTAGGCGTCGAGCGCGGCCGTCAGGGCCCGCACGCTCGCCATGTCCAGGTTGTTCGTGGGCTCGTCCAGCATGAGGAGCTGCGGTGCGGGCTCCGCGAGCAGCAGCGCCGCGAGCGCGGCCCGGAACCGCTCACCGCCCGAGAGCGTCCCGGCCGGCCGGGCGGCCCGGGGTCCCTTGAACAGGAAGCGCGCGAGGCGCGCCCGGATGGCGTTGTCCGTGGCGCCGGGCGCGTACCGGGCCACGTTCTCCACCACGCTCAGCGCGTCGTCGAGCACATCGAGCCGTTGCGGCAGGAACCGCAGCGGAACATGCGCGGCCGCCTCGCCCGCGACCGGCGCCAGCTGCCCGGCGAGCGTCCTGAGCAACGTCGTCTTGCCCGACCCGTTGCGTCCCACGAGTGCGATCCGCTCCGGCCCGCGTACCTCAAGCTCTCCCTTTACGCGTGCCCCGTAAGGGAGTTGGAGGTCCCGCAGGGTCAGCACGGCGCGCCCCGGATGCACCTTGGTGTACGGCAGCTCGATACGGATCTCCTCGTCGTCCCGCACCGCCTCCACCGCCTCGTCGAGCCGCTCCCGCGCCTGGTCGAGGCGTTCGGTGTGCAGGATGCGGTGCTTGCCCGCCGACACCTGCGCCTCCCTCCTGCGGTTGTTGGCCACGATCTTCGGCACCACCTTGTTCTCGAAACTCTTCTGCCCGTACCGCTTGCGCCGTGCCAACTTGACGTTGGCGTCGGACAGTTCGCGCTTCTGGCGCTGTACGTCGGCCTCGGCGACCCGCACCATCCGCTCGGCCGCCTCCTGCTCGGCGCGCAGCGCACTCTCGTACGCCGTGAAGTTGCCGCCGTACCAGGTGAGTTGGCCCTCGCGCAGATCGGCGATCCGGTCGACGCGGTCCAGGAGTTCGTGGTCGTGGCTGACCACCAGCAGAACGCCGTTCCAGGCGTCGACCGCGCCGTAGAGCCGCTGCCGCGCGTGCAGGTCCAGGTTGTTCGTCGGCTCGTCGAGCAGCAGGACGTCCGGGCG
This sequence comes from Streptomyces sp. NBC_01431, assembly GCF_036231355.1. Taxonomy (NCBI): domain Bacteria; kingdom Bacillati; phylum Actinomycetota; class Actinomycetes; order Kitasatosporales; family Streptomycetaceae; genus Streptomyces; species Streptomyces sp. NBC_01431. Next base: position 1,270,023 of record NZ_CP109496.1, on the reverse strand, counting down.
CCGCAGGAGCAGCGCGGCCAGGCGCAGCAGCACCGACTCGCCGCCCGAGACCTCGCCGATCGTGCGGTCCAGGCCGATGCCGCCGAGGCCGAGCTGGTCGAGTGTGGCGCGGGCCCGCTCCTCCACGTCCCAGTCGTCGCCGACGGTCTCGAAGTGCCGCGCGTTCGCGTCGCCGCCCTCGATGGCGTGCAGTGCGGCGCGGACCGCGTCGATGCCGAGGGCCTGGTCCACCCGCAGGGCGGTGTCGAGCACCAGGTTCTGCGGCAGGTAGCCGATCTCGCCGACGGCCTTGACATGGCCTTCGGTCGGCGTCAGATCACCGGCGATCAGCTTCAACAGGGTTGACTTTCCTGAGCCGTTGAGGCCGACGAGTCCGGTTCGGCCGGGGCCGACGGCCAGCTGGAAGTCCTCGAAGACGGGGGTTCCGTCCGGCCACGCGAAGGACAGCGCGGACGAGCTGATCTGAAGGGGGAAGGTTGACATACGGGTCTCCCGGTTGCGGGGAAGGAAGGAGAGCCGGGGCGTGAAGAGGCCGGGGCTCTGAGGGCAACGGGGGTTCTGAGACACCGCTCAGGGCGCGAAGAAGGCCCTGGTCGTGGAGGACATGGCTCGGAGGCAGAGGTCACACCGGGCGCGCGACACGGAAGGGAGCGCGCGAAACGGTGTCTCAGGTCCTCAGACGAGCAACGTCCTTCTCCGTTCGACGACAACAGGGCCAGTCACGAACGTACGCCGCACCCGCGCGGCCCGCAAACGAATTAACGCCTGAGTTGGTCGCCGAACCGGGGTCCGCGCCGTGGCGAGTGCGCGCGCCGCGGCCCACGCGTCCGCCTGATCGGGGGAGGCGCGCACCGTCGCGATCGGGCAGGAGCGGAGACGGCGCGGGGGGCGGGGGGGGGGGGGAAGGGGAGGCGGGGGGCTGCGAGGAGGTCAGCAGGCGTCGCGCAGCAGCGCGGCGAGGTCCCCGTCCATGTCGAGGTACTGGTGTTCGCCGCCGAGGGGCACCATGAGGTGTGCCCGCTTGAGGAAGCGGCGCACTTCCGAGGTGCGGATGTGCACCATGGCGACACCCTCGCGGGCGTGGAACTCCAGCACCGTGCGGTCGTAACCGTAGGGCCGCACCCGCACGTCACCGACCCCGGCGGGCGCCTCGATCCCCACTTCGAGCAGCTCGCGGGCGAACTCCCAGGCGACCTCGGCGCCTTCGAGGGTGGCCGGAGCAGGGAAGGCCATCTGCACGGCGAAGGGGTCGTCGCGGTCGTAGCGAAGTGTCGCGGGCACGGTTTCCATGCGGGGCGCGGACGCGATCAGGCGTACCTGGACGGGCTGCTCGATGACGGTGGACAAAGCCCTGCTCCCTCAGCCTCGGGGTTCTCCTGCCGCCCGGAAAGACGGCTGAATTCATGATTCCGTGCACCGGCGGTTCACGTGACCTGTGTCACTAGCTCTATCACCCCACCGCTTTCGGCCGGTAGCGGAAGGCCGAAGTCCGCTGCGCGTCGGCGCCCGGTCGCGCGGGCGCGCTCTGGACGGGTCCGGCCCGCTCGGCTAGCTTCCGACGCCATGAGGGCCATGGGGAAGACGAGACGGATGCTGTCGGTGGGGCTGGGCGGGGTGGCGTTGGCGGCGGCGATGACCGCGCCGGCCCAGGCGCACGGGCACGGACACGACGCACCGAAGTGGGACGTGAAGGACACGAAGACCGACGCGCGCTTTCGTGGGCTGGCCGCGGTGAGCCGGTCGACCGCGTGGGTCGCGGGTTCCAAGGGCACGGTCCTTCGGACCTCCGACGGCGGCCGCGACTGGAAGAACGTGTCGCCCCCCGGCGCGGCCGGTCTGGAGTTCCGGGACGTGGAGGCCTTCGACGGGCGGCACGCCGTCGTGCTGGCCATCGGCGAGGGCGAGGCGTCCCGCGTCTACCGCACCGAGGACGGCGGGGCCAGCTGGAGCGAGTCGTTCCGCAACACCGACCCGAAGGCGTTCTACGACTGCATGACGTTCCTGGACGCGCGGTACGGGCTGGCGGTGAGCGATCCGGTCGACGGCAAGTACCGCGTCCTGTCCACCACGGACGGCGGCCGGTCCTGGACGGTCCTGCCGAACACCGGGATGCCGGCCGCCCAGAGCGGCGAGGCGGCCTTCGCCGCGAGCGGCCAGTGCCTGGTGAGCTCGGGGCCGCGCGACGTCTGGCTCGCGACGGGCGGCGGCGCCACCGGTCGCGTCCTGCACTCCTCGGACCGCGGGCTCACCTGGACGGCGGCCGAATCCACCATCCCGGCCGGCGACCCGGCGCGCGGGGTCTTCGGGCTCGCCTTCCGTGACCGTACGCACGGGCTCGCCGTCGGCGGCGACTACCGGGCGGGCCAGAGCTCACCGCTGGCCGCGGCCGTCACCGGCGACGGCGGACGCGGCTGGCGGCAGGCCGCGACGCCCGTCGCCGCCTACCGCTCAGGCGTCGCCTGGCTGCCGCACTCCCGGTCGGCCGCGCTCGCCGTCGGGCCGACCGGCACCGATCTGACCCGCGACGGTGGCCGCACCTGGCGGACCGTCGACACCGGCTCGTACGACACCGTCGACTGCACCCCGGAGGGGGCCTGCTGGGCGTCCGGCGAGCAGGGCCGGGTGGCCCGGCTGGCCGAGTAGGGGATCCGGTGCGGTACCGCGCCCCGAAGGGCGCGGTCCGCGGCGAACGGCGCTTCCCGCGACGCGCCTAGCTGGGCAACTCCTGCCGGTACGCGGTGAGTTCGGGTGCCACCTTGGTGGCGAGAAACTCCGTGATCCGGTACGCGCAGGCGCCGTTGACGACGAAGGGGTCGGTCGCCGTCAGCCGCTCGATCGCCGCACGGTCGTCCCCGACGGCGAGGATGATCCCGCCGTCGCGGGGCTCCTTGCGCCCCGAGGCGATGAAGGTGCCGGCCGCGTAGTGCGTGGTGAGCCAGGCGACATGGGGTTCGAGCAGCTCGTCGACGCGCTCAAGAGGGGCGGTGTAGGTCAACTCCAGTACGAACATGATCACAAGGCTACTCGGGACCCGTCCGCAGCCCCCGGCCCGGACCGGCTTCACCGGGCCCCTCCACTCGGTCCCGGGGAGGCCTCGGGCGGTGCGCGCTCTGAAGGGCGCGGCCAACGGCGCGACCACGGCCGGTCAACATCCGGCCCATGGTGCTTTCCGCGGAGCGCTTAGGGTGGCGGCATGGAGATGATCACGGGGATTCCGGACGGCTGGCCGACCGATGAGGAGGCCGCTCTCGCCGTGCAGGACGACCTGCGCGGCCGCGTCGTGCTCGACGAGCCCGGACCGCCGCCCGGCGTCGGGCTGGTCACCGGGGTCGACGTGGCGTACGACGACGAGCGGGACGTGGTGGTCGCCGCCGCGGTCGTGCTGGACGCGGCCACCCTTGAGGTGGTCGAGGAGGCCACCGCCGTCGGCCGGGTGGCCTTCCCCTACGTCCCCGGACTGCTGGCCTTCCGCGAGATCCCCACCGTGCTCGCCGTCCTCGATCGGCTCAACCGCGGCCCCGGAACGGTCGTTTGCGACGGATACGGGCTCGCGCACCCGCGCCGTTTCGGACTCGCCAGCCATCTCGGCGTGCTCACGGGGCTGCCCACCATTGGCGTCGCCAAGAATCCGTTCACCTTCGACTACGAGCAGCCGGGGGTCCGCCGCGGCGACAGCGCCGCGCTGCTCGCCGACGACGGGAGCGAGGTCGGCCGCGCCCTGCGCACCCAGGACGACGTCAAGCCCGTCTTCGTCTCGGTCGGCCACCGGGTGAGCCTGGACAACGCCTGCGCGCACACCCTCGCTCTGGCCCGGCGCTACCGCCTTCCCGAGTCCACCCGGCACGCCGACGCCCTGTGCCGCCGCGCCCTGAAGATCGAGGCCAACTCACCCTGATTCATGAGGAGTTGGGGAACCTGAACCGTCAACGCGAGGGCGCGGATCAGCGGATGTCGGCCACCCGGAAGCGCATTCCGGCGGCCCGAAGCCGCTCGATCAGGGTGTCGCCCATGGCCATGGCCGGGGTCAACTGCCCCGCCAGCTCGGGGAGTTTGTCGAAGGCCAGGCTGAGCGAGGCCTCGGCGAGGATCTTCGCCGTCTCGTCGTAGCCGGGGTCACCCCCGGACACCTCCGTGAAGACCCGCCGCCCGCCGCCCTCGCCGACGAACCGGACCGTGAACCAGCTGCGCTGCCGCCGCGCCTCATCCGGGCCCTGTCCCGCCTCGTAGCGGCTCATCAACCACGCGCGGGCGGGCGGAAGTTGAGTGGCGGCGGCGACGGCGCCCGCCGCGGCGACCCCGCCGATGGCCACCGGAAGGTGCTTCACCGCGGCGAAGTGCCGGTAGCGGAAGTCGGGCCCGTACCGCTCGTCGGCCGCCGCGGAACGGGCGATCACCTGCGGGTCGATGGTGGGAAGCGGCAGCGCCCACGCACCGGTCTCCCTGCTGAAGTGCGGCGCGCCGATCGGGGCGCGGGCCCGTCGGCCCACCAGGCGCGGCTCGTGCAGCTTGCGCTCCCGGGCGGCCCGCGCTGTCTGCACGCCGCGGCCGAGCGCGGTGAGCGCCGAGGCCAGCGTACCGCCGGAGAACGTCGCGTTCGACCGTACGAAGCCGTCGATGCGCAGCGGCACCCCCGTCGGCAGCTGCTGCACGGTGAAGAGCACCCCGAGGTCGTGCGGCGCCGAGTCGAAACCGCAGGAGTGCACCAGGCGGGCTCCGGTCTCCCGGGCTCGCGCGTCGTGGCGCACGTACATCGTGTCCACGAACTCCGGCTCGCCGGTCAGGTCGAGGTAGTCGGTGCCGGCCTCGGTGCAGGCCGCGACCAGGCCCTCGCCGTACCAGATGTAGGGGCCGACCGTGCTGGCGACGACCCGAGCCGACCCGGCGAGCGCGCGCAACGAGGCCGCGTCGGTCGAGTCGGCGGTGACCAGGGGGAGCGTGGCGCACGCCGGGTTGATCTCGGTGAGCCGCTCGCGCAGCCGTTCCAGCTTGGCGCGGCTGCGGCCGGCGATCGCCCAGCGGCAGTCGGCGGGCGCGTGGGCCGCGAGGTATTCGGCGGTCAGTGCCCCGACGAAACCCGTCGCGCCGAACAGCACGATGTCGTATTCCCGCTTCGACCGTTCCACCCGTGTGCCTCCGCAGTTCTGCTGCCTGGTGTTTGACGTCGGCTGATGCCGGGTGCCGAGGCTAGCGCGCGTTGGCCGTCGGGGCAGCCCGGGGCATGCCGCTGGCGCGGCCGAGGGCGGGGGAGGAGGGTGGTCGAGCCGGGCGTATCGGGGCAACCGGCACCCGAATGGCGCTCCATCGCACTAAGCGCTTGCTCGTTGGGGCTTGTGCGGAGTGGAACGTGTTCTTAGCATCACTGATGTTACATCAGTTGTGTCACAGTGCTGGGGGCTTGATGACAGCGACAGGAACCGGCCCGCTGGCCGGGGTGCGCGTGGTCGAACTGGCGGGCATCGGGCCGGGCCCGTTCGCCGCCATGCTCCTCGCCGACCTCGGCGCCGACGTGGTGCGCGTGGACCGCCCCGGCGGCGCCGGGCTCGCCATCGATCCGGCGTACGACCTCACCAACCGCAACAAGCGCTCCGTGATCATCGACCTGAAGGCGGACGGCGGTCCGGCCCGCGTCCTGGACCTGGTCCAGCGAGCGGACGTCCTCATCGAGGGCTACCGGCCCGGCGTCGCCGAACGCCTCGGCGTCGGTCCCACGGACTGCCTCGCCCGCAACCCGCGGCTCGTCTACGGGCGGATGACCGGCTGGGGCCAGCAGGGCCCGCTGGCCCAGCGGGCCGGGCACGACATCGCGTACATCGCCATCACCGGCACCCTCAACATGATCGGCAAGCCCGACGAAGGCCCCACCGTCCCCGCCAACCTCGTCGGCGACTACGCGGGCGGCTCGCTCTACCTCGTCATCGGCGTGCTCGCCGCCCTCCAGCACGCGCGTGGCGGCGGAGCGGGGCAGGTCGTGGATGCCGCGATCGTCGACGGGAGCGCCCACCTCGCCACGATGATCCACGGCATGCTCGCGGCCGGGGGCTGGCAGGACCGGCGCGGCGCCAACCTCCTCGACGGGGGCTGTCCCTTCTACGGCACGTACGAGACCTCCGACGGCCAGTACATGGCGGTCGGCTCCCTGGAGCAGCAGTTCTACGACGAGTTCATCCGACTCCTCGGCATCGAGGACGCCGCCCCGGCCCGCAAGGACATCGCGCGCTGGGCCGAACTGCGTACCGCCATCGCCGAACGGTTCCGTACCCGCACCCGCGCCGAGTGGACGGCGGTGTTCGAGGGGTCGGACGCCTGTGTCGCGCCCGTGCTGTCCCTGGCCGAAGCGCCCCACCACCCGCACCTGGCGGCCCGGGGCACCTTCACCGACCACGGCGGCATCACCCAGCCCGCACCCGCGCCCCGCTTCTCCGCCACGCCCGGCTCCGTCCACCGTCCCCCCGCGATGCCGGGCGCCCACACGGCGGAGGTGGCCCGCGACTGGGACGTACCGGCCCTGGCCGACCATCCGGCAACTCCCGTACAGGAGGCTTGAGTTGAAACGGCAGATCTTCACCGCCGAGCACGAGGCGTTCCGCGAGACCGTCCGCACCTTCCTCGCCAAGGAGGTGCTGCCGCACTACGAGCAGTGGGAGAAGGACGGCATCGTCTCGCGCGAGGCCTGGCTCGCGGCCGGGCGGCAGGGGCTGCTCGGGCTCGCCGTGCCCGAGGAGTACGGGGGCGGCGGCCAGGCCGACTTCCGCTACAGCGCGGTGCTCGCGGAGGAGTTCACCCGGGCCGGGGCCCCCGGGCTCGCGCTCGGTCTGCACAACGACATCATCGGCCCCTATCTGACCGGGCTCGCCACCGAGGAGCAGAAGCGCCGCTGGCTGCCCGGCTTCTGCGACGGATCGCTGATCACCGCGATCGCCATGACGGAACCCGGCGCGGGCTCCGACCTCCAGGGCATCCGCACCACCGCCGAGGACAGGGGCGACCACTGGCTCCTGAACGGGTCCAAGACGTTCATCTCCAACGGCATCCTCGCCGACCTCGTGGTCGTGGTCGCCAAGACCACCCCCGAGGGCGGCTCGAAGGGCCTGTCGCTCCTGGTGGTCGAGCGCGGCGCCGACGGCTTCGAGCGCGGCCGCAACCTCGACAAGATCGGCCAGAAGTCGCAGGACACGGCCGAGCTGTTCTTCCACGACGTACGCGTCCCGAAGGACAATCTCCTCGGCGAGCTCAACGGCGCCTTCATCCACCTGATGACCAACCTCGCGCAGGAGCGGATGGGCATCGCGGTCGCCGGGATCGCCGCCGCCGAACACCTCCTGGAGATCACCACGAGTTACGTCAAGGAGCGCGAGGCCTTCGGGCGGCCGCTGTCCAAGCTCCAGCACATCCGGTTCGAGATCGCCGAGATGGCCACCGAGTGCGCCGTCACCCGCGCCTTCCTCGACCGCTGCATCGTGGACCACTCCAACGGCGAGCTCGACGCCGTGCACGCCTCGATGGCCAAGTGGTGGGCCACCGAACTGCAAAAGCGCGTCGCCGACCGCTGCCTCCAACTGCACGGCGGATACGGCTACATGAACGAGTACCGGGTCGCCAGGGCCTTCACGGACGGCCGGATCCAGACGATCTACGGCGGCACGACCGAGATCATGAAGGAGATCATCGGCCGTTCCCTGCTCGGCTGAGACCTCACGAACCACCCTCATTGGAAAGGCTGCTGACGTTGAGCACCGAAGCGTATGTGTACGACGCGATCCGCACCCCGCGCGGACGCGGCAAGGCCAACGGCGCCCTGCACGGCACCAAGCCGATCGACCTCGTCGTCGGCCTGATCCACGAGATCCAGGCGCGTTTCCCGGGCCTGGATCCGGCCGCCATCGACGACATCGTGCTCGGTGTCGTCGGCCCCGTCGGAGACCAGGGCTCCGACATCGCCCGCATCGCGGCGATCGCCGCCGGACTGCCCGACACGGTCGCCGGCGTCCAGGAGAACCGCTTCTGTGCCTCCGGCCTCGAAGCGGTCAACATGGCCGCCATGAAGGTCCGTTCGGGCTGGGAGGACCTCGTCCTCGCGGGCGGCGTCGAGTCCATGTCGCGCGTTCCGATGGCCTCCGACGGCGGCGCCTGGTTCGCCGACCCGATGACCAACTTCGACACCAACTTCGCCCCGCAGGGCATCGGCGCCGACCTCATCGCCACCGTCGAGGGCTACTCGCGCCGCGATGTGGACGAGTTCGCCGCGCTCTCCCAGGAGCGGGCCGCCGAGGCCTGGAAGGACGGCCGGTTCGCGCGCTCCGTCGTGCCGGTCAAGGACCGCAACGGCCTCGTCGTCCTCGACCACGACGAGCACATGCGCCCCGGCACCACCGCCGACTCGCTCGCCTCCCTCAAGCCGTCGTTCGCCGGCATCGGCGAGATGGGCGGCTTCGACGCGGTCGCCCTCCAGAAGTACCACTGGGTCGAGGAGATCAACCACGTCCACCACGCGGGCAACTCCTCCGGAATCGTGGACGGTTCGGCCCTCGTCGCCATCGGCTCCAAGGCGGTCGGCGAGCGCTACGGCATGACCCCGCGGGCCCGCATCGTCTCCGCGGCCGTCTCCGGCTCCGAGCCCACCATCATGCTGACCGGCCCCGCGCCCGCCACCCGCAAGGCGCTCGCCAAGGCCGGTCTCACCATCGGTGACATCGACCTCGTGGAGATCAACGAGGCCTTCGCCGCGGTCGTGCTCCGCTTCGTCAAGGACATGGGCCTCAGCCTCGACAAGGTCAACGTCAACGGCGGCGCCATCGCCATGGGACACCCGCTCGGCGCGACCGGCGCGATGATCCTCGGCACCCTCGTGGACGAGCTGGAGCGCCGCGACCTGCGCTACGGCCTCGCCACCCTCTGCGTCGGCGGCGGCATGGGCATCGCCACCGTCATCGAGCGTCTCTGACCGTCCTTCCCGGCCACCCTCATACGGAGAATCCGAGCCATGACCGAGAGCACCACCATCCGCTGGGAACAGGACGAGACCGGCGTCGTCACCCTCGTACTGGACGACCCCAATCAGTCCGCCAACACCATGAACCAGGCCTTCAAGGACTCCATCGCCGCCATCGCGGACCGCGCCGTGGCCGAGAAGGACTCCATCCGCGGCATCATCTACACCTCCGCCAAGAAGACCTTCTTCGCGGGCGGCGACCTCAAGGACATGATCCAGGTCGGCCCCGAGCTCGCCCAGCAGGCCTTCGACACCGGCACCGCCATCAAGAACTCGCTGCGCCGCATCGAGACCCTGGGCAAGCCGGTCGTCGCCGCCATCAACGGCGCGGCCCTGGGCGGCGGTTACGAGATCGCGCTCGCCTCGCACCACCGCGTCGCCCTCGACGCCCCCGGCTCCAAGATCGGCCTTCCCGAGGTCACGCTCGGCCTGCTCCCGGCCGGTGGCGGAGTCACCCGCACCGTACGCCTCATGGGCATCACGGACGCCCTGCTCAAGGTGCTGCTCCAGGGCACCCAGTACTCCCCGCGGCGCGCCCTGGAGAACGGCCTCGTCCACGAGGTCGCCGCCACGCCCGAGGAGATGCTGGCCAAGGCGCGCGCCTTCATCGACGCCCACCCCGAATCTCAGCAGCCCTGGGACGTCAAGGGCTACAAGATCCCCGGCGGTACGCCCTCGAACCCCCGGTTCGCCGCCAACCTGCCTGCGTTCCCCGCCAACTTGAAGAAGCAGCTCCAGGGCGCGCCCTACCCGGCACCGCGCAACATCCTGGCGGCCGCCGTCGAGGGCTCCCAGGTCGACTTCGAGACGGCGCTGACCATCGAGGCCCGCTACTTCACCGAGCTGGTCACAGGGCAGACCTCGAAGAACATGATCCAGGCGTTCTTCTTCGACCTCCAGGCCGTCAACTCCGGTGCCAGCCGTCCGCGGGGGGTCGAGCCGCGCCCCGTCCGCAAGGTCGCGGTCCTCGGCGCCGGGATGATGGGCGCGGGCATCGCGTACTCCTGCGCGCGGGCCGGTATCGAGGTCGTCCTGAAGGACGTGTCGCTCGAAGCCGCCCAGAAGGGCAAGGCGTACTCCGAGAAGCTCCTCGCCAAGGCGCTCTCCCGTGGCCGTACGACGCAGGCGAAGCGCGACGAGCTGCTCGCCCGCATCACGCCGGCCGCCGACCCGCAGGCGGTGGCGGGCTGCGACGCCGTCATCGAGGCGGTCTTCGAGGACACCGCGCTCAAGCACAAGGTGTTTCAGGAGATCCAGGACCTCGTCGAGCCCGACGCGCTGCTGTGCTCCAACACCTCGACGCTGCCGATCACTTCACTCGCCGAGGGCGTCTCGCGGCCGACCGACTTCATTGGCCTGCACTTCTTCTCGCCCGTGGACAAGATGCCGCTGGTCGAGATCATCAAGGGTGGCCGCACCGGCGACGAGGCGCTGGCCCGCGCCTTCGACCTGGTGCGCCAGATCAACAAGACGCCGATCGTCGTGAACGACTCGCGGGGCTTCTTCACCTCGCGGGTCATCGGCCACTTCATCAACGAGGGCGTCGCCATGGTCGGCGAGGGCATCGAGCCCGCGTCCATCGAGCAGGCCGCGGGCCAGGCCGGCTACCCGGCCAAGGTCCTGTCCCTCATGGACGAGCTGACGCTGACCCTGCCGCGCAAGATCCGCAACGAGACGAAGCGCGCCGTCGAGGAAGCGGGCGGCGTCTGGCCCGGCCACCCCTCGGACGCGGTCATCGACAAGATGGTGGACGAGTTCGGCCGCACCGGCCGAAGCGGCGGCGCGGGGTTCTACGAGTACGGCGAGGACGGCAAGCGGGGGCGGCTGTGGCCGGGCCTGCGCGAGCACTTCGGCAAGCCGGGGTACGAGATCCCGTTCGAGGACATGAAGGAGCGGATGCTCTTCTCGGAGTCCCTGGACACCGTTCGCCTCTTCGAGGAAGGCGTCCTCACCTCGGTCGCCGACGCCAACATCGGCTCCATCATGGGCATCGGCTTCCCCGCCTGGACCGGCGGCGTCATCCAGTACATCAACGGCTACGAGGGCGGCCTGCCGGGCTTCGTGGCCCGCGCCCGCGAACTGGCGGAGCGCTACGGCGAGCGCTTCCAGCCGCCGGCGCTGCTGGTCGAGAAGGCGCGGAAGGGGGAGAAGTTCACGGACGCGTGAGGTTCGGCGACGCGTGAGGTGCGGGTGGGGCGGAGGCATTGGCCGCCCCGCCCCACTCGGGCCGGGTCAGGACTCGTCGGCGTACCGGGTGCGCAGTTCCTCCTTGAGGGAGCGCTGGAACGCGGTCACCAGCGCCTGCACCACCATCGGCTGCATGTGGGCCGAGAGCGACTTCATGGCCTCGACCGCCTCCGGATCGCGCTCCCGCTCCCGGTAGGGCCCCCACACCTCGTCCTGGAACAGCCGGGTCAGCTCCTTCGCCGCCGCCCGGGTGTGTTCGAGGACCACCGTGCGCGCCGCCAGGATCGTCTCGTGCGCGATGGGTACGTCCAGGAGCTGGACGCCCAGGGCGAGGAGCCCCGGGTCCACCCGGAAGGCGTCGGGCGAGCCGGGAACGCGCTCCAGCACGTCCATCGCCGCGAGGCGGTCGATGTCGTCGGCCGACAGTGCCCGGCCCGCGCGCCGCTCCAGCTCCGCGCGCGTCGCGTCGTCGGCGGAATCCGGTGCCCAGGAGGCCACCACGGCGCGGTGGATGGCGAGGTCGTGCGCGCTCAGGTCGGCGGGCAGCCGCTGAAGGTAGCGCTCGATCGCCGCCAGCGTCATCCCGTGGTGCTGAAGCTCCTCGATGAGCGCGAGCCGGGACAGGTGGGCCCGGCCGTAGCGGCCGACGCGGCGCGGCCCGATCACGGGTGGGGGCAGCAGGCCGCGCGTGCTGTAGAAGCGGACCGTCCGCACGGTGACTCCGGCCCGCGCCGCCAGCTCGTCGACCGTGAGGGTCGGTTCCTCGGTCTCCGTCGCCATGGCCGTGCCTCGCTTCCCCGGTGTTCCCGGCCGCCGCTGGGCGCGGCCGATCCGGTGCAACAGTATTGCTGTCGCACCATAGTTGTGAAAGTGCCTGGGGAGGGCGGCCGGGAACGGGCGGTGCGCCGGGTACCGGCGGGCCATCGCGGCGGGCTGCCAGGAGGCCCGACCCGCGCGGCAACTGCCGCCGGGCCGGGCCGAGTTGGCTCAGGCGCCGGATGGGTTCATCCGCGGGCTGGGCTCAGACGCAGGACGAGAAGCTGGTGCTGGTGTTCGCGATGTACATCGTCGCGCCGCCGCTCGGGTCGTCCTTCAGCGGGACGGTGACCGTGTCGTCGGCGGTCCAGGGGAAGCCGTGCGCGTCGAAGGTCCAGGTGCCGGTGACCTTGCGCGCCAGGACCGACAGGGTCACCCAGCCGTAGTTCTTGGCCGGCACGGGCACCGTGACACTGTTGTTGACGCTGGTCGATCCGCTCCAGGTGCTCTGGAAGGAGAGCTGCGAGGTCACGTTCGCCGACACTCCGGGCAGGTTGCCGGTGCCGAAGCTCGCCGACATCGTGTCGCCGATCGTGTTGGACCAGCCGGTTTCGTTGGTCACCGAGAAGGCCTGCGAGATGGTTCCGCTGGTGTTGTTGAACCAGACCGAGGACGCGCAGACGGTCGGCAGGGGAGCGGCGGGCGCCTCGTTCTTCACCGACCAGGTGCAGGACGAGGTGTCCTTCTGGCAGCGGGTGGCGGCGTGGTCGACGGCCAGGTTCCGGGCCCCGGTGGGTGCGGTCCACTGCTGGTTCTGCCCGCCGTGGCAGACGGACAGACCGGTCCACGCGTCGTCGTACTGGGCGCTGGCGGTGAGGTCGAGACACTGGTCGTCGTCCTCGTGCCGGATCAGGTACGAGTTGGCGGCCCCGGCGACCGGCTCCAGATACCAGCGCTGGCTGGACTGGCCCTGGCAGGTCTGCTGGCGCAGGGCCGGCCAGCCGGTGTCGATGCACTTGCCCGTCGCGTTGTTCACGATGGTGAAGGAGGAGTCCTTCGGATTGACGCTCAGGCGCCAGGACTGGTGGTAGCCGGGCGCCGAGTTGGTGACGATGAAGGCACCGTCGCCCGTCGAACCGTTCTGTACGTCGAGCGCCCGGTTGTTGCTCAGGGAAGTGAAGCTCGCGCACTGGACCGGGGTGGTGCAGGTCCCGTCGGCGTGAGCGGTGCCCGTCATCGACGGCGACAGCGCGATCCCCAGGGCGACACAGCAGGTCGCCAGGAGGGCGGCCAGCATCCGCAGGTGGGCGGTGGCGCGGTGTCTGGGGGGATGGTTCGTGGCTAATGACATGGGTCGGTCCTTGTCTGTTGGGTGATGGTGAGGTCAGGCGGAGGCGAACGCGGCTTCCAGGCGCGGTACGTAGTCCACGAGGTCCTGGGCCCAACAGCCGTACTCGTGGCCGCCGTTGCAGTGCGTTCCCCAGGTGGAACCGTTCGCGTAGTCCACGTAGTGGTACGGGTATCCGAGGGCGTCCAGGTGCTCCTTGGCGTGCTGTGCCGCTGACTGGGCCCAGAACTCCATGTTCGCGGGATCGCCGTTGCCGTTACCGGTGTAGATCGCGATGCCCATGCCGGCCAGCGGGCTCATGTGGGCGCTGGGGTCGGCCTCGTTCCAGCGCCAGTCGCCGTTGAACACCGGGTACGGCGTGCCGAAGATCGCGTCGCTGGACACCGTGGGGCCGAAGTTGAGCGAGCAGGTGGGGGAGCTGGAACCGCACAGCGGCGCACCGGCGTTGGTCAGCGTGGCGACGACGGCGGCGCGCATGACCAGGTGGTCCACCGAGAGGTCGTCGGCGCCCGACAACGTGGCGACCTGGCCGAACAGCTCAGGATGGCGCTGGGCGTAGTGCAAGGCGCCGAAGCCGCCCATGGAGAGTCCGCCGATGGCCCGCTGCTGTTTGGTGGCGAGGGTGCGCAGGTTCGCGTCGATGAAGGGGATCACCTGCTTGACGTGGAAGGTCTCCCAGTTCTGTGCGCCCGCGGCGGTGCTCTGGTCGAGCCAGTCGGTGTACCAGCCCCGCAGTCCGCCGTCCGGGATGACCGTGATCACCGAGGTGGCCGCGGTGAGAGCGGGATAGGCCAGGTTCGGGTTGGCCGGATCGTCGGAGGCGCCGTGCAGGAAGTAGAAGACCGGGTAGCGCTGGGCGGGGTTCGCCGCGTAGCCGGTCGGCAGCAGGATCCGGATGTGGTGCTCCCCGGCGACCTGGTCCGTCTTGACGGTGATCACGAAGTTGGTGGCGGTGCCGGTGGCCGCGCCCACCTGGGTCAGGCCGAACCCGTCGGCGAGCGGTGGTGGACCCGGGGCATCGGCGTGCGCGGACGGCGCGGCGAGCAGGAGGAGCGCGGTTCCCATCGCGGCGACCGTCGCCTTCAGGCGCAGCAGCGCGGGGAGGCCTCTGCCTCCGCCCCGCCCGGCCTTCACGGCGCACCCCCGGCACTGTCGACCCGTATCTCGCTGGTACGGAGCTTCATGAAAAAACCTCCCCCTGCAGAACCGGCTACTGGACCGCGATCGGCCACGCCCGCAATCGGACGCAGCGTGACCTGTCGCGCACCATAGCCATTTCTAGAACGCGTTTCTATAAGAAGGTTCTAATCCGGCCAATGGATGGCGTGGTCCGTCCGCCCCGCGACCCCGCCTCGGGGCCCGCCCGTGCCGCCCGTTCTGTCGCGTTGCGGCACGACACCTGACGGGCCGTCGCGATACCTGATGGATCGTCATATTCGTGCTCTCGTCGCCCAGTCGTCCCGCTGTCGTACCCCTGTCATAAGATCAGGAGTGCGACAGCGCGGGCCGTGGAGCCCGGGGCGCGTGAGTGAGAGAAGGTGCCAGGCGTGAATCTCCTCCCCATCAATGTGGGACCGCTCAATCCCGAGGTACCGGATCTCCTGCTCGGCCTGGTGGTGTTCGCGCTCTGCTTCTGGATGCTCGCGGGCGTTCTGCTGCCCCGCCTCAAGCGCACCCTGGAGGAGCGCGAGGCGCTCACCACGGGCCGCACGCACGAGGCCGAAGCCGTGCTCGCGGAGGCGGCGGAGGTGCGCGCGCGGTACGAGGCCGAGCTCGCCGGGGCGCGCCACGAGGCGGCCCGCATCAGGCAGCAGGCCAAGGAGGACGGCACCGCCGCGATAGCAGCGGCCCGCGCCGAGGGCATCCGCGAGCGGGACGAGATCCTCGCCGCCGGTACCGCGGACATCGCCGCGGCGCGCGCGGCGGCCGATGCCGAGCTGCGCCCTTACGTCCACGTCCTGGCCACCGAGCTGGCCGGCCGGATCCTCGGCGAGGCGCTGCCGGCCCCGGCCGGGCGCTGAGCGGACTCGTGACCACGCCCCCGGCGGGCTGACCTCGCCGGGGGCGTACTCCCCTTTATCGCCAAGGGCGTGCTCCCCTGCGTCGCCGGGGCGGGCTTCGTGTGGAGTGGGATCGCCGCTCATCGTGGGTGGACGGTGATCCGGGCCCTCCTGTGCCTTCGCCGTCCGGGTGATCGCATACTGGAATCCCCAAGAGCCCCGGCAATGCACCACAGCCCCGTCAGTCCCAGAGAGCCCGGCCATGACCCACCGCGACGCAGCACCCGTGCCGCCCCCGCCCGGCGGCGTGCTGTGGAGCCTGGCCGGGGACGTCAGGATGCTGCTCACCCTGCCCGCCGCACTCACGATGCAGGTCGCGCACCCCGCGGTGGGCGCGGGCGTCGACCAGCACTCGGTGTTCCGCGCCGACCCGTGGGGGCGCGGAGAGCGCTCCCTGCGCTCCTTGCAGCTCTGGGTGTACGGGGGCGAGCGGGCCGCCGAGGAGGGGCGCCGGCTGCGTCGGCTGCACAAGGTCATCCAGGGCACGGACGCCACAGGCCGCCGCTACCACGCGCTCACGCCCGCCTACTACGCGTGGGTGCACGCCACCGGATACCCCGTGTTCGCGCACGCCCAGCAGTACATCGGCCGTCCCTTCACCGACGCACAGCACCGCGAGCTGTACGCGGAGTGGCTCCAGGTCGGCCGGATCCTGGGCATCCACGACCGGGACATGCCCCAGACCATCGAGGAGTTCTGGCCCTACTACCGCAAGGTCCTCGCCGACGAGATCGCCGACAATGTGGTGGTCGAGGAACTGGTCGCCACCGACCGGCCGGTCCCGCCCCCCGATCGCGGTCCGCTCGCGCTGCGGCTGGCCCTGAGAGTGCTCTGGCCGGTGCTGCTGCCACCGCTCGCACGCTTCAGGCGGTTCGTCACCATCGGGTTCATGCCGCCGGACGCACGCCAGGCGATCGGGCTCGACTGGACGGACGAGCAGGAGCGGAAACTGCGCCGCTTCGGCCGGGTGGTGCGGGCCGTCGTCCCCGTACTGCCGGAGCGGCTGCGCTACCTGCCGCTCGCCCGCCGGGCCAGGGCGGAGTTCCGGCATTCCGTGCACCGCCGCGCATGATCCGGCTGAGGGCTGAGGGCTGAGGGCTGAGGGCTGAGGGCTGAGGGCTGAGGGCTGAGGGCTGAGGGCTGGCGGCTGAGGGCTCCTGCTCAGGCCGAAGCGCGTCGGATCAAGGTGGTCGGGGTGATCACCGAAGCCGGTGGAGCCGCCTCGGTGTCGCGCTGGTCGAGTCCGCGCAGCAGCAGCCGTGCCATCAGGCGACCCATCTCCACTATCTCCTGACGTACGGTCGTCAGCGGCGGATCGGTCGCCTCCGCCACCGACGCCATGTCGTCGAAACCCACCAGCGCGACATCCTCCGGCACCCGCCGACCGCGCTCCCTCAGCATCCGCAACGCACCCGAGGCCATGAGGTCGTTGGCGGCGAACACGGCGTCCAAGTCCGGTCTGCGCGCGAGCAGTTCGGCCATCGCGCGGGCCCCGCTCCCGGGCGTGAACGCCCCCTCGGCCATCAGCGCCGGATCCGCTTCGGGCAGCATGTCGCGGTACCCGTCGAGGCGGTCCATCGATGCCGTCTGGTCGAGCGGGCCCGCGATGTGCGCGATGCGCCTGCGGCCGATCGAGAGCAGATGGCGGACGGCCTCACGTGCTCCGCCCCGGTTGTCGGCGTCGACGTAGGGCACGGCCGTGGGCCAGCCGGGCCGGCCGCCGTAGACCGTCAGCATTCCGGAGCCGCGGGCGATGGCGGGCAGCGGATCCTCGTCGTGCAGCGAGAAGGCGAGCGCTCCGTCGACATGGCCGCCGGTCAGGTAGCGGGCCACCCGCCCGTAGTCCGCGGCACCTTCGACGAGCAGGAGCACCAACTGGGTGTCATGCGCGGTGAGTTCCTGGCTGATGCCGCGGATCTGCTGGGAGAAGAAGGGGTCGGAGAAGAACCGGGTCTCCGGCTCGGCGACGATCACGGCGACCGCGCCGGTGCGGCGGGTGACGAGTGACCGCGCCGCCGGGTTGGGAACGTAACCCAGCTCCTCGACCGCCTGGCGCACCTTGGCGACGAGGGGCGCGCGTACGCCCGTGCCACCGTTGACGACCCGGGACGCGGTCGCCCGGGACACCCCGGCGCGCGCCGCGACGGCTTCGAGCGTGGGACGCGTCCCGAAGTGCTGCTCGGCCAAGGCGAGTTCTCCTCATGAGAGCGGATCCGAGCCAGCGTATCGGGTACCCGTGGGGCAAAGGAGGCGGACGGACTCCCCTTTCCACGCCCAGGCGGGACGGGCACCCGCCCCACGTCCGCATCGTGCGGGGGTGGCTGCATGGTTCGGTCCGTGCCGCGTCGGGCGGCGCATGGCTCGGCCGCGACCGGCCGGGGGCGGGCGGAAGAGTCCGGTCGCTCTCCGCCCGCCCCCGGCCGCGCTCGCGTCAGCGTCCGCCGTGTGCCGAATGCGACTCGGAGATCTTCTTCCACGACTTCGGCTCGACGGCCTTGGACGCCCCGGCCGACGGGCCGGACGCGGCCCCGCTGCTCGCGGACCGGACCGTGAATTTGGCCTTCGCCGCCGCCGAGGGGGACGGCTTGGCCGGCTGGAAGAGCCAGGTGTCGAAGAGCGCGGCGAGCGGCTTGCCCGAGATCTTCTCCGCGTACGAAACGAAGTCGCCCACCGCCGCGTTGCCGTAGGCGTGCTCCGCCGGCCAGCCCTTGAGGATCTTGAAGAAGGACGCGTCGCCGACCGTGTTGCGCAGTGCCTGGATGGCCACCGCGCCCCGGTCGTAGACGGCCGCGTCGAACTGGTTGTCCGGGCCCGGGTCGCCCGGCTTCACCTTCCAGAACGGGTCGTCGGCGGGGTGCTGCGCGTACACCCAGTCCGCCAGCTGCTGCGCGGTGCCGTCACCCTCCTTCTCCGACCAGAGCCACTGGGCATACGATGCGAAGCCCTCGTTGTCCCAGATGTCCTTCCATCCCTTGACCGAGACGCTGTCGCCGTACCACTGGTGCGCCAGCTCGTGCACGACCACCGACACGTTGGCGCCGTTCGCGAACTGCGCGGGGCTGTAGAACGGGCGCGTCTGCGTCTCCAGCGCGAAGTGGCTCGGCACGTTCGGGACGTATCCGCCGAGCGCGTTGAAGGGATACTTGCCGAAGATGCTCTCCAGCCACTCGGCGACGTCCTTGGTGCGCTCGACGCTGGCGCGCACGGCACCCTCGTTGTCGCCGAGGTCCTTGCTGTAGGCGTTGAGGACCGGGAGCCCGCTCGCGGTCTTGTCGGTCGTGATGTCGAACTTGCCGACGGCGAGCGTGGTCAGGTAGGACGCCTGCGGCTTGTTGGAGCGCCAGTTGTACGTTGTCCAGCCCAGCTTCGAACTCTGGCTCTGCAGAACGCCGTTGCTGATGGCCTGGGTGCCGTCCGGCACCTTGACCGACACGTCATAGGTGGCCTTGTCCAGCGGGTGGTCGTTGGACGGGAACCACCACACCGCGGAATCCGGCTCCTGGGCCGCCACCCCGCCGTCCGGGGTGCGCTGCCACGCGGTCCAGCCGTCGACCTTCAACTCGGAGGGCTTGCCCGCGTACTTCACCACCACGGTGATGGAGCGGCCCTTCGGCAGCGGGGAGGCGGGCGTGATCTCCAACTCGTGGCTGCCTGACTTGGCGAAGGCCGCCTTGGCGCCGTTCACCCGCACCTCGCTCACCGCGAGACCGAAGTCCAGGTTGAAGCGGGAAAGGTCCTGCTGGGTGGTGGCCAGCAGCGTGGCCGTGCCCTCCAACAGGTCCGTAGCGGGCTGGTACCTGAGCTTCAGGTCGTAGTGCGAGACGTCGTATCCGCCGTTGCCGCTGGCCGGGTAGTAGGGGTCGCCGATGCCCGGGGCGCCCGGAGTGAAGTCCGCGGCCGACGCCGGGATCACCAGCAGCAGGGAGGCGGCGAGGACGCTCGGGGCGATGATTCTGCGGTACACGAGAGCTCCAGGAAGTAGGGGTCGTCGTGGGGTGAACGATCTCTTCGGACCCTATTCAGCCCCGGCCGCTCCGGTCATGTCCATGGCCCCTCATGTCACACGATCGCCATTCGGCCGACATGTTGACTTGTGCGTCTTCGGCCGCTTTGATTCCTCGACTGCCCTCTTTTGTACGGGAGTTGACCGGAGTACCGTCCGTCCATGTCGATACGCATGGGTAGCCGCCTGAGGACACGATCCTTCAGGCCCCCCGGATCACGGTCCCCCAGATCATTCGTCTTCGCGGCCGTGGCCGCCCTGGCCGCGGTGCTGATCGCCCCGGCGGGCGCACAGGCGGCCCACCTCCGGGAGAGCCAGCCGGTCTATTCGTACGAGAACGCCATCCGCGAGGCCGTGTGGGTGGACACCGGTCTGGACGGCGACGGGGACGGGAAGACCGACCGGGTGGCGGTCGACATCGTCCGGCCGCGCGAGCCCGCGCAGCAGGGCCGCAAGATACCGGTCATCATGGACGCGAGCCCCTACTACTCGTGCTGCGGCCGCGGCAACGAGAGCCAGTTGAAGACGTACGACGCGAACGGCGCCATCGTGCAGATGCCGCTCTATTACGACAACTACTTCGTGCCGCGCGGCTACGCCTTCGTCGGCGTGGACCTGGCCGGAACCAACCGCTCGGACGGCTGCGCGGACGTCGGCGGCCGCTCCGACGTCCAGTCCGCCAAGGCCGTCATCGACTGGCTCAACGGCCGCGCCCGCGCCTACACCTCGCGCACCGGCACCGAGCGCGCCACCGCCGGCTGGAGCAACGGCCGCACCGGCATGATCGGCAAGAGCTGGGACGGCACCATCGCCAACGGGGTGGCCGCCACCGGCGTCGCGGGCCTCAAGACGATCGTGCCGATCAGCGCCATCTCGTCCTGGTACGACTACTACTTCGCCAAGGGCGCGCCGCTGTACGACGGCGGCCCCGCCGATCTGGCCGGCCTCGTCGACAGCCCGGCCGCGCAGAAGCGCTGTGCCGCCGAGCAGCAGAAGCTCATCGACGGCTCCCCGCGCAGCGGCGACTGGACCAGTCTGTGGTCCGAACGGGACTATGTGCGCCAAGCCGGCAACGTGAAGGCCAGTGTCTTCGTTGTACACGGCATGCAGGACCTCAACGTCCGTACGAAGAACTTCGGCCAGTGGTGGGACGCGCTCGCCGCCAACGGGGTCGAGCGGAAGATCTGGCTGTCGCAGACCGGCCACGTCGACCCGTTCGACTACCGGCGCGGTGCCTGGGTGGACACCCTCCACCAGTGGTTCGACCACTATCTGCTCGGCTACGACAACGGCATCGAACACCGGCCGATGGCCGACATCGAGCGCCACCCCGACCAGTGGAGCACCGATGCCGTCTGGCCCCCCGCCGGCACCGCGACGACCGCGGTGAACCCGGTGAGCGGTCCGGCCCCCGGCGTCGGAGGGCTCGCACTGAGCCCCGCGCCCGCCGGAACGACCTCGACGTTCACAGACAACCCGGCTCTGGACGAGACGAGTTGGGCCGCCCAGATCGACAAGTCGACGCCGGACAAGTCGGGCTTCGTCACCCAGCCGCTCACCCGGGACCTGCGGGTGTCCGGCTCGTCCAAGGTGACCGTCACCGCCACGCCGACGACCAGCAGCGCCTACCTGTCGGCGGTCCTCGTCGACCTCGGACCCGACACCATCCGCAACTACGCTGGAGCGCACGAAGGTATCGTCACCGGCACCGACCGCACCTGCTGGGGCGCCAGCACGGCCGGTGACAGCTCCTGCTATCTGACGACCTCGGCGGACAAGACCGCGGTCGGCTACACCGTCTTCAGTCGCGGCTGGGCCGACCTCGGCAACTACGCCTCCGACCTCAAGGGCGTCCCGCTCACCCCGGGCAAGCCGTACACGATCACCCTCGACCTGGCCGCGACCGACCACGTCGTCCCGGCCGGCCACCGGCTTGCGCTGATCGTCGCGGGCACCGACAAGGACCTCATCGACCCGCCGGCCAGCAGGCCGACCCTCACCCTGGATCTGGCGCGCACGGCGGCGAAGGTTCCGTTCGTGGGCGGCCCGTGGGCGTTCGTACGGGCCACCTCCGGTACGCGTCCGCAGGCCCAAACGGGCGGTTCGGTGGCACCCAGGGGTGTTCCGGTCCCGCGCCTGACGCAGCGGTTGCCCGGGGACGTCCGCCGGTGAGAGCGGGCCTGGTGCTGCTGGGGGTGACGGCGGCCGCGCTCGCCGTCCCCCTGGCCACCGCGCCCGTGGCGGCGGGTTCCGCCGTGCCCCGGACCGGCTTCGAGAGCAGCCACGGGGCTCACTGGACCAGCCGGTCTCAGGAGCAGACGTTCCTCGCCGAGGTGGACCGGCTCAGCGAGCGGACCTCGGTACGCAAGATCGGCACCACCCGGCAGGGCCGCCCGCTGCAAGAAGTACGCATCGGCGGCGGACACACCACCGACACCGTGCTTCTCGTATGCACTCAGCACGGTAACGAACCGTCAGGACGCGAAGCCTGTCTCACCACGATCCGTGATCTCGCCCTGACCAAAGACCGCACGACGCTGCGCTTCCTGGAGCGCACCACGGTCGTGGTCATCCCGACCGCCAACCCGGACGGCCGGGCCGCCGACACCCGGGAGAACTCCGAGGGCGCCGACATCAACCGCGACCACATGGCCCTGAAGACCGCAGAGGCTCGGGCCGTGGCCTCGGTCCTGCGCGACCGGCACCCCGACGTCATCTACGACCTGCACGAGTACCGGGCCACGCCCAAGGTCTACGACAAGGACCTCTTCGACCTCTGGCCGCGCAACCTCAACACTGCCCCGAAGGTTCACCAGGAGGCGCGGAACCTGTCCGCCGACTACGTCCGCCGGACGGCGCGGGAGGCGGGCTACCGCACCGGCACCTACGGCATCTGGACCGACCCCGACACCGGCGCCCCCGTCAAACAGGTGGCGGGGGACGGCCAGGAGCGGATCCTGCGCAACACGGCGGGCGTCAAGCACGCGGTCGCCCTGCTCATCGAGAGCCGCGCGGATGCGATGACCGAGGCGGAGAAGGCGGACCCCGCGGTCAACCAACGGCGCCGGGTGGATTCCCAACTGGCCGGGCTACGCGGTCTTTTCACCTTCATGGCGGAGCGCCGGGCCTCCATTGAGGCGGCCACGGGCGCGGCCCGCGTCGCCGGGTATCGCGACCGGGGGCCGGTCTACCTCGGCGGTGCGGACAACGCCCGCCCGGCCCCCGGCGAGATCCTCGTGCGTCCGCCCTGCGGCTACCACCTCAACCCCGCGCAGTACGCACAGGTCGATGACCAACTCGCCCTGCACGGAGTCCAGTTGAGGCGCACGACCGACGGCGGCGCCTTCGTGCCCGTGCGCCAGTCCCTGCGCGCCCTGGTGCCGCTGCTGCTCGACGGGCGCGCCCGGTACCGGCTGACCGCGGCCGAGCCCGTCGAGCGCTGCTGAGTCAGCGGGGCGGCCGGGGCGCGGGGGAGGCGGCGGCAAGGGCCGCCGCCTCCTCGGCGCAGCCCCAGGCCACCGTGACCCCGGCGCCGCCGTGCCCGTAGTTGTGGACCAGCACCCCGCCGTGCGCCGTGGTTTCACGCTCGATGCGGACGCCGGAGGTCCGCGCCGGACGCAGTCCCACGCGGTGGGCAAGCACACGTGCTCCGGCGATTTCGGGGCGCACCAGCGCACAGCGGGCGACGATCCGCTCGGCCGTCGCCGGATCGGGCGCCCGGTTCCAGCTGTCCTCCTCGGCGGTGCCGCCGAGGATCAGCCCGTACGGCTGCGGAAAGAAGTACGTGGACTGCGGACCGTCGTCCTCCACCGAGGTGTACCAGTTGTGGACCCCGGGATTCTCCACCACCACCAACTGACCGCGTACCGGCCGGACTTCGAGGTCCGGTACCAGATCCCGGGCGTCGAGGCCCGTGCAGTTGACCACGGTCGGCGCATCCGGAAGGCGCTCGGCCTCCCGTGTCTCGAACGTCCCTCCGGCCGCCGTCAGCCGCCGCTCCAGCCAGCCAAGAAAGACCGGCATGTCGATCAGCGGAAGCCTGGCTCGGAGCCCCCGGGGCTCCTCCCGCAGGCCGGGCACCTTGGCCGCCCACGGCCCGAGATCAGCGAGCCGGGCCCCCTCGTGCAGGCCCTCGACCAGTCGCACGCCGGTCTCGTCCGGCCGTCCGGCCAGCTCCTCGTACACGCGCAGGGAGGCCAACGCCCAGGCACCGACGCGCACTTCGGGATCGATGCGGTACGGCCACCACAGGCCACCCGCCGTCGCGGACGTCGTGTCCCGCGTCTGCTCCCGGCGCCAGACCCGAACCCGGTGCCCGGACTCGGCCAGGACGATCGCCGTCGTCAGCCCGATGATCCCGCCGCCCACCACGATCACGTCGCTGCTCATAGCGGGACGGTAGCTCATGGCGGCACCCGTGGCGGGGCTGGTGCGCCGACGTCAGGGGGGTGGGCGCGGCCTGGCGGTGATCAGTTGTCCGGTTGGCCGACGCCTTCCAGTGCTTCGGAGATCACCTTCAGCACGGGGGCGGGTTGATCGCGCAAGTAGAAGTGCCCGCCAGGAAATTGACGTACCGTCACATCCATTGTGGTGTGCTCCCGCCATGCGTCGAGTTCCCCGAACGTGATCGTGTCGTCGCGGCCGCCGAGCACCGTGAGCGGCACGGCCAGCGGCTCCTGCGGTCGCCAGGAGTACGTCTCCAGGACGCGGTAGTCGTCCCGCAGCGGGCCGACCACCAGCGCCCGCAGCTCCGCCGAGTCCAGTACCTCCCGCGGGATGC
This sequence comes from Streptomyces sp. NBC_01431, assembly GCF_036231355.1. Taxonomy (NCBI): domain Bacteria; kingdom Bacillati; phylum Actinomycetota; class Actinomycetes; order Kitasatosporales; family Streptomycetaceae; genus Streptomyces; species Streptomyces sp. NBC_01431. The sequence goes on along the minus strand of NZ_CP109496.1, from coordinate 1,245,900 downwards.
CGCCGTGGATGCTCGCCACCCGCTCGATCAGCTCGTCGTCGGCCAGACCGTGCAGCGGGTCCGAGACCCGCGGGTGACGACGGTGCGGCGCCGGGTAACCGGACACGATCAGCCGGGCGGGCAGCGGCCGGCCCGCCGCGCGCAGGGCGCGGGTGATCTCGTACGCGATGAGCGCCCCCAGGCTGTGCCCGAAGAAGACGTACGGCGTCCCGCTCAGCGGCACCTCGGCGAGGAACGCCGCAACCAGCGCGTCAAGCGAGCCGAACCCCGGCTCGACGAAACGCGAACCGCGGCCCGGCAGCTGCACGGCCCGCAAGTCGGCGTCCGGCAGGTCACGGGCCCAGCGCAGGTATTCCGTGGCCGAGCCGCCCCCGTGCGCGAAGCAGTACACCGTGGGGGCGCCGGGGCGCGGCGCCCCGCCGACGAGCCAGCGTGGTGACGCGGCGGTGTTCATGGTGTGCGGACCTCCAGGAAAGCGGTCGGGTCAGTCGGACGGTGGGCCGGGGCCGGTCGGTGGCGTCGAACGGTCCCGGGGCGGGTGCCACGGCTGATCCTGTCGGAGGCGGGGCCCGCAAGGCCAGGGGGCGCCGGGGCGTGCCCGGCGACGGCTTAAGATCGGTCACCTCATGACTGCAACTCTCGTCGCCAAGGACCTCGCCGCCGGCCACGGCGACCGCACCCTGTTCGCCGGACTCGACCTGGTGGTCGCCCCCGGCGACGTCATCGGCCTCGTCGGCCCCAACGGCGCGGGCAAGTCCTCCCTGCTCCGCCTGCTCGCCGGGCTCGACACCCCCGAACGGGGCGAGCTGCGGCTCTCCCCGCCCGGCGCCACCGTCGGCCACCTTCCGCAGGAGCCCGACCGGCGCCCCGGCGAGACGATCCGCGCGTTCCTGGCCCGCCGCACCGGGGTCGCCGCCGCCCAGGAAACGATGGACACCGCCACCCAGGCGCTGGTCGACGGGGCCCCGGGCTCCGACGACGCGTACGCCGACAGCCTGGAGCGCTGGCTGGCGCTCGGCGGCGCCGACCTGGACGAGCGGGCCGAGGAGGTCGCCGTCTCGCTCGGCCTGACCACCGGCCTGGATCAGCCCATGACCGCGCTCTCCGGCGGCCAGGCCGCCCGCGCCGGCCTCGCGTCGCTGCTCCTGTCCCGCTACGACGTCTTCCTTCTCGACGAGCCGACCAACGATCTCGACCTGGACGGCCTGGACCGGCTCGAAGCGTTCGTGAAGGGGCTGCGCGCGGGCACGGTCGTCGTGAGCCACGACCGCGAGTTCCTGGCCCGCACCGTCACCAAGGTGCTCGAACTCGATCTCGCCCAGCAGCAGATCAACCTGTACGGCGGCGGCTACGAGGCCTACCTCGAAGAGCGCGACACCGCGCGCCGCCACGCGCGCGAGGACTACGAGGAGTACGCCGACAAGCGCTCCGCCCTCGAAGGCCGCGCCCAGATGCAGCGCTCGTGGATGGACAAGGGCGTCAAGAACGCCCGCCGCAAGGCCACCGACAGCGACAAGCTCGGAAAGAAGTTCCGCAGCGAAGCCAGCGAGAAGCAGGCCTCCAAGGCCCGCCAGACCCAGCGCATGATCGAGCGCCTCGATGTCGTGGAGGAGCCCCGCAAGGAGTGGGAGCTGCGCATGGAGATCGCCTCGGCCCCCCGTTCCGGCGCGGTCGTCGCCACCCTGCGCGGCGCCGAGGTGCACCGCGACGGGTTCACCTTCGGGCCCGTCTCGCTCCAGATCGACTGGGCCGACCGCGTGGCCATCACCGGTGCCAACGGCTCCGGCAAGTCGACCCTGCTCGCCGCCCTCCTCGGCAGGCTCCCGCTGGACGCGGGCCACGCCTCGCTCGGCTCGGGCGTGGTCGTCGGCGAGGTGGACCAGGCGCGCGGCCTGTTCCTGGGCGAGGAGTCGCTGCTCGACGCGTTCTGCGCCGCGGTCCCCGACACGGAGCCGGCGGAGGTCCGCACCCTGCTCGCCAAGTTCGGTCTCAAGGCACACCACGTGCTGCGCACCGCTGCCTCGCTGTCGCCGGGCGAGCGCACCCGCGCCGCGCTCGCCCTGCTCCAGGGCCGGGGAGTCAACCTGCTGGTCCTCGACGAGCCGACCAACCACCTGGACCTGCCCGCGATCGAGCAGCTGGAGTCCGCCCTCGACTCGTACTCGGGCACCCTGCTCCTGGTGACCCATGACCGGCGCATGCTCGACGCGGTGCACACCACCAGGCGTCTGGTGGTGGCGGACGGCCAGGTTACCGAGCACTGACCCCGCGCCCGGCCGGGCGGGGCACCACCGCCGACCGGCACGCCAACGAGGGCCGGGCGCACGTCGGTTGACGTGTGCCCGGCCCTCGTCGTTGACCCCTCTCAGCGCCCGCCGCGGCCCTTCGGGTCGAGCAGGCCCGCCTTGCGCAGGGCGTCCGCCATCGCGCTGTTGGCGGGAGCCGGCGCCGAGGCGCGGCCCTGGCCGCCGCTCTGCCTGCCGCCACCGCGCATCTCGCCGCCGCCCTGCCGACCGCCGCCCCGCGTCTCGCCGCCGCCGTTGCCACGGCGCTGCTGCGGAGGGCGCCCTCCCTGGCCCTTGTCCTGACCGCCCCGCTCGCCGCGTTCCCGCTTGGGCGCGCCGCCCGGCGCGGCCGCGTCGTCGTCCAGCCGCAGGGTCAGCGAGATCCGCTTGCGCGGCACATCGACGTCGAGGACCTTCACCTTGACGATGTCACCCGGCTTGACCACCTCGCGCGGGTCCTTCACGAACGTCTTCGACAGCGCCGAGACGTGCGCGAGCCCGTCCTGATGCACGCCGATGTCGATGAAGGCGCCGAACGCCGCCACGTTGGTGACGACCCCCTCAAGGACCATGCCGGAGGCCAGGTCGCCGATCTTCTCGACGCCCTCCTTGAAGGTGGCCGTCTTGAAGGCCGGGCGCGGGTCGCGCCCCGGCTTCTCCAGCTCGCGCAGGATGTCCGTCACGGTGGGCAGACCGAAGGTCTCGTCCACGAAGTCGTTGGGCCGCAGCGAGCGCAGCACCCCCGTGTTGCCGATGAGGGAGGCCACCTCGCTGCCGACCGTCTTCACCATTCGCCGCACCACCGGATACGCCTCGGGGTGCACGCTGGAGGCGTCCAGCGGATCCTCGCCGTCACGGATCCGCAGGAAGCCCGCGCACTGCTCGTACGCCTTCGGGCCGAGCCGCGCCACGTCCTTGAGGGCCCGGCGGGAACGGAACGGGCCGTTGGCGTCGCGGTGCGCCACGATGTTCTCGGCGAGGTTCGACCCGATGCCCGAGACCCGCGAAAGCAGCGGCGCGGAGGCGGTGTTGACGTCGACGCCCACGCCGTTCACACAGTCCTCGACCACCGCGTCCAGCGAGCGCGACAGCTTCACCTCGGACAGGTCGTGCTGGTACTGGCCGACGCCGATGGACTTCGGGTCGATCTTCACCAGCTCGGCGAGCGGGTCCTGCAGGCGCCGGGCGATGGAGACGGCGCCGCGCAGCGACACGTCCATGTCCGGGAACTCCTGCGAGGCGAACGCCGAAGCCGAGTACACCGAAGCGCCCGCCTCCGACACCATCACCTTGGCGAGGTTCAACTCCGGGTGCTTGGCGATGAGTTCACCGGCGAGCTTGTCGGTCTCGCGGGAGGCGGTGCCGTTGCCGATGGCGATCAGCTCGACCGCGTGCTCCTGGCAGAGCGCGGCCAGCTTGGCCAGCGCCTGGTCCCACTTGTTCGCGGGGACGTGCGGGTAGATCACGTCCGTCGCGACGGCCTTGCCGGTCGCGTCGATCACCGCCACCTTCACGCCCGTACGGAAACCGGGGTCCAGGCCCAGCGTGGCGCGCGTACCGGCCGGGGCGGCGAGCAGCAGGTCCCGCAGGTTGGACGCGAAGACGCGCACCGCCTCGTCCTCGGCGGCGGTGCGCAGCCGCAGCCGCAGGTCGATGCCGAGGTGCACCAGGATGCGGGTGCGCCAGGCCCAACGCACCGTGTCCGCAAGCCACTTGTCGCCGGGGCGGCCCCGGTCGTTGACGCCGAAGCGGCGCGCCACCATGTTCTCGTACGTCGAGGGGCCCGGCTCGGCCGACGGCTCCTCGGGCTCCAGGACCAGGTCGAGGACGTCCTCCTTCTCGCCGCGCAGCATCGCGAGGACCCGGTGCGAGGGCAGCGCGGTGAACGGCTCGGTGAAGTCGAAGTAGTCGGCGAACTTGGCGCCCGCCTCCTCCTTGCCCTCGCGCACCTTCGCCGCGAGGCGGCCCTTGGTCCACATGCGCTCGCGCAGCTCACCGATGAGGTCGGCGTCCTCCGAGAACCGCTCGGCGAGGATGGCGCGGGCGCCCTCAAGCGCGGCCGCCGGATCGGCGACGCCCTTGTCCGCGTCCACGAACGCGGCGGCCGCGACGAGCGGTTCCGTCGACGGGTCACCGAGCAGGCCGTCGGCCAGCGGCTCCAGGCCCGCCTCGCGCGCGATCTGCGCCTTGGTGCGGCGCTTCGGCTTGAACGGCAGGTAGATGTCCTCCAGGCGGGCCTTGGTGTCGGCGGCCCGGATCTGCGCTTCGAGGGAGTCGGTGAGCTTGCCCTGCTCGCGCACCGACTCAAGCACCGCCGTACGGCGGTCCTCCAGTTCCCGCAGATAGCGCAGCCGCTCCTCGAGGGTGCGAAGCTGCGCGTCGTCGAGCATCTCGGTCGCTTCCTTGCGGTAGCGCGCGATGAACGGGACAGTGGACCCGCCGTCGAGCAGCTCGACGGCGGCCTTCACCTGCCGCTCCCGTACGCCGAGTTCCTCGGCGATCCTGCCTTCGATGGACGTCGTCACGTTGCCGTACCGCCTTCTCGCTGAGCCTGAGGCGCCATTGTGGCAGGCGGCACCGGCAATCGACGATCAGCCCTTGCCGACGAGGTCCCCCGGGAAGCCGCCCGCCAGCGCCGCGGTCACCAGGAACCCCTTGGCGAGTTCGGTGAGCCGCGCCACGTCCTGCTCGCCGAGGAGTTCGTACGGGGCGAGGTCCAGACGGTCGGTGCGGTCCTCCAGGTCGGCGCGCAGCGCCACCCCCGCCGCGGTCAACTCGCCGTCGGCGTCGAGCAGTCCGCGCTCGCGCAGCCGCTCGGCGGCCGCGTCCCAGTCCGACCGCTGCCAGCCGCGCGTGGTCAGCACCCAGCGGGGCGCCATGCCCTTGCCGGTCGCGGTGTGGCTGACCAGGGCCTCCAGCGGGTCCAGGCCGAGTTCGAGCAGCGCGGCGAGGTGGCCGTCGCCCCGGTGCTCGCGCAGCAGGGTCGCCGCGTGCCACAACGCGAGGTGCGGCTGCTCGGGCACCGGCAGGTCGGCGTGCGCGGCGTACAGCGGCCGGGCGTGCCGGGTACAGCCCTCGGTGGCGCGCAGCGCGAGCCGCGCCGCCTCGGCCATCTCGTCCGAGTCCACCGCCTCCTCGCCGAGCAGTCGGCGCAGCGTGCTGTCGACGGCCCGCAGCCGCGCCTGAAGGACGGCCTCGGGGGACGCGGTCCGCCACACGGCGGGCAGGTGGCGGGCGATCAGGTCGTGGCGGAAGTTGTAGAACGCGGCCGCCACGACGCCGGGTCCCACGGCGCCCATCGCGGCCGCCCGCCCCGCGAAGTAGGCGGCGCTGGGGTCCTCGATGCCGATCCCGGCGAGCTCCTTGGCGACGTCCGGCGAGAAGTAGACCGTGGCGTGCAGCGAGTTGAGGGGACTGTGGCAGTGGCGTCCGGCGCGCGGCGGGAGAGAGGTCATACCAGCACGTTACCGACTGGTCGGTACGCCGTGAAGGGGCAGGGTCCAACGAGGTGCGCGATGGCAGGATAGGTGGGATTCTCGTCATTGCGGCCATCACGGCGAGGCCCAAGTATGGAGACATGAAGAAGCGCTCCGTGCTGGTCGTCCTCTTCGACGGCGTCCAGAGTCTCGATGTGACCGGGCCGGCCGAGGTGTTCGCCAGGGCCGGCAGCGCCCTGGGGGACCCCAGTGCCTACCGGCTGCGCTTCGCCTCGCTCGACGGCGCCCCGGTCGCCTCGCACAGCGGGCTGCGCCTGATGGCGGACCTCGCGCTCGCGGACGCCGAGGCGCCGGACGTCCTGCTCGTCCCAGGCGGCGATGGAGCCCGTCATCCCGACTCCCGGCTGATCGACTGGCTGAGGGAGCACGGCCCGCGCGCCCGCAGCCTCGTCTCCGTGTGCACCGGCGCACTGCTGCTGGCCGAGACCGGGCTGCTCGACGGGCGCCGGGCCACCACGCACTGGGCGGCCTGTGACCACATGGCCCGCGAGTACCCCGCGGTGCGCGTCGAGCCGGACCCGATCTTCGTGCGGGACGGCTCGATCGCCACCTCGGCCGGGGTCACCGCGGGGATCGACCTCGCGCTCGCCCTGGTGGAGGAGGATCACGGCCGGGACGTGGCCCTGACCGTGGCCCGTCAGCTGGTCGTGTTCCTGCGCCGCCCCGGCAACCAGGCCCAGTTCAGTGCGCAGCTCGCCGCGCAGACGGCCCGGCGTGAACCGCTGCGCGAACTCCAGCAGTGGATCACCGAGCATCCCGACGGCGATCTGTCGGTCGAGGCGCTCGCCGGGCGGGCCAGGCTCTCACCGCGCCACTTCGCCCGCGCCTTCCACGCCGAGACCGGCACGACGCCCGGCCGCTACGTCGAGCGGGTCCGCCTGGAACACGCCCGCCGCCTCCTCGAAGAAACCCCGGGCGGCGTCCAGGAGGTCTCCCGCGCGGCGGGCTACGGCACCCCCGAGGCGATGCGGCGCGCCTTCATCAAGAGCCTCGGAACGTCCCCCGCCGAATACCGGCGCCGCTTCCGCCCCGCCCCCGCCTGAACGCTCCCGCGGGAAGTGGCGATCGTCGGCCGCGGGCTCGTCGCGCCGGAGCCCCACGAGGTCGCGGCTCCGGGGCCCTACGGGGCGCGGGGGTGCACCCCGACTTCCACCAAAGAGCGGTCCGACGATGCGCCGCCGCACCGAAGCCCACCACTGACCGCATCCTGCCGCGCGTCCCCTGACGCATGTCCAACTCGCGTATGTCGAAGGGCAGTTCATGCAGATCGCCATCCTCCTCTACCCCGGCTTCACCGCGCTCGACGCGGTGGGCCCCTATGAAACCCTCAGCCGGCTCCCCGGTGCCGAGACGGTGTTCGTCGCCGAGCAGACCGGGTCCGTACGCAACGCCAGCGGGAGCCTCACGCTCGTCGCCGAGAAGCCCCTGGACGAGGTGACCCGTCCGGACATCGTGGTCGTGCCGGGCGCACCGCGCGAGAGCATCGAGCCGCACCTCAAGGGCGGCGCGATAGTCGACTGGCTGCGCACCGCGGACGTCATCTCGACGTGGACGACCTCGGTGTGCACGGGCTCGCTGCTGCTGGGTGCGGCCGGGCTCCTCAAGGGCCGCCGGGCCACCTCGCACTGGCTCGCCCTGGACGAACTGCGATTCTTCGGCGCGAGCGCGACCAGGCAGCGGGTCGTCTTCGACCACAAGTACGTGACCGCGGCCGGCGTCTCCGCCGGCATCGACATGGGGCTCACCCTGCTCGGCCGGATCGCAGGGGACCGGTACGCCCAAGCCGTGCAACTGCTCACCGAGTACGACCCGCGGCCGCCCTACGACGCGGGCTCGCCCGACAAGGCGCCCGCCGACCTGGTGGAGGAGTTCAGGACGAAGGGTTTCCCGCGGGGCTGACCCGCCAGGTGAAACGCGCGGGCCTGCGCTCCAGGAAGGCGGCGACCCCTTCCGCGGGGTCGCCGCTGGCGCGCTCCTGCTGTGCCCAGTGGGCCTCGCGGCCGGACCTGCCGTCCGCGAACTCCTTCGCCGCCGCCTGGGTGAGCGCCGAGCGTGACACCAGGATCCGGGTGAACTCGGCCACCCGCTCGGCCAGTTGCCCCTGGGGCAGCACCTCGTCCACGAAACCGGTCCGCAGCGCCCGCGCGCAGTCCATCAACTCACCGGAGAACAAAAGGTACTTGGCGGTCGAAGGTCCCACCAGCGCGGCCAGCCGCCGGGTGGCGGAGGCCGGGTAGACGATGCCGAGCTTCGCGGGAGTGATCCCGAAGGACGCGCCCTCTTCGGCGAACCGCAGATCGCACGCCGCCGCGAGCTGGCTCCCGCCGCCCACGCAGTGGCCGCGCACCGCGGCCAGCGTCGGCTTCGGGAAGGCCGCCAGCGCCTCCTCGGCCGCTACCGCGAGGCGCTTGGGGTCCGCGCCCGGCTCGCGCAGCGAGGAGATGTCCGCGCCCGCGCTGAACGTGTCCCCGGCCCCGGTCAGGACCAGCACCCGTACGTCCGGATCGGCCGCAAGGCGCGCGAGCAGCGGCGGCAGCGCGCGCCACATCGCGGAGGTCAGCGCGTTGCGCTTGGCGGGATTGCTGATGACGACGGTGGCGACGCCCTCGGCAAGGCTCTGCTCCAACTGCGGCTGCATGCGCCGGATGCTATCCGGGCGCCCGGTACCTGTGATCGTCAGGGGGCGTCCAACGGACACGGCGCGGGAGCCGCACGCACGCCGCCGCGAGCTGGCTCCCGCCGCCCACGCAGTGGCCGCGCACCGCTGCTCTTCGACGGCCTCGGCCTGCTCGCCATGGCAGTGGCCGGGCGCCAAATCGTCACGATGGTGAACGACGCGGTGGCCCCCGCGGAGACCGGGGAAGGCACACCTCCGATGCCTCCGACACCCCCGCAAGCCATGGCAAAGCCGTCAGGCGAGGGTCAGAAATCCATGGAGAAGTGACGTTCCCTTGCATCGCCGGGCAAAAGGCGGCGATAGGCGCTGACTTCTGTTCAGTCGGCCGGTCCGGACCAACGCACTCCCGACACTCTTCAGCAGACGGGTGTGCAGTCGAGCCGTGAGGGTGGGTGCCGGAACATGGAGATCCGCGGGAGCCTGCCGCCCGAACCCGCCGCTCCGACCACTCCTCGGTCGTACGAGGGCGTATGGCGGTTCACCGCTCCCGCCGTCGACGTCTCCGTCCCGCAGGCCCGGCACGCGGTACGCGACCTGCTGGCCCGCCAGCGCGTTCCGGCCCACGACGACCTCGTGCAGGGACTGCTCCTCATCGTCTCGGAGCTGGTCACCAACGCGGTCAGACACGCGGCACTGCTTTCGCCCCAGGTCGCCGTCGAGGTGGCGATCGGCGCCGAGTGGATCCGGATCGCGGTCGAGGACAACCACCCCTACCGGCCCAAGGCCCTGGAGGCCGACTACGGCCGGACCGGCGGCCGCGGGTTGCTCCTGGTGCGGGAGGTCACGGAGGAGGCCGGCGGGGTGTGCGACGTCGAGCAGACCGCGAACGGCGGAAAGATCATCTGGGCCGCACTCCCGCTGGCCCCGTTGCCCGGGATCACCAGCCCGCGTCGGGCCCCGTGAGCTCCTTCACCGCGGGCCGCGCCGCGTCGAGCACCGTCATGAACCACGCCGAGAAGGAGGCGCGGGCGTGCCGCTCGGCCAGCTCCTCGGGCGTCACGAAGGCCGTCTCGCCGACCTCCTCGGGGTCCGGCCGCAGCGGCGACTGCACCAGGCCCACGAACAGATGGTTGTACTCCTGCTCCACCAGGCCCGACTCCGGGTCCGGGTGGTTGTAGCGGACCGTGCCCGCCTCGGCGAGCAGCGTCGGCGAGATGCCCAGCTCCTCGTACGTGCGCCGGGCGGCCGCCGCGAAGGGGGACTCGCCGGGGTAGGGATGGCCGCAGCAGGTGTTGGACCAGACGCCGGGGGAGTGGTACTTGCCGAGCGCCCGCCGCTGGAGCAGCAGGCGGCCCGCCGGGTCGAAGAGGAAGACGGAGAAGGCCCGGTGCAGCTGACCGGGCGCCTGGTGCGCGGCGAGCTTCTCCGCCGTTCCGATGGTGTTGCCGCTCTCGTCGACCAGTTCGAGCATGATTTCCTGCGCGGCTGCGCCCGTGGTCCCGTTCGACGAGTTGTTCGCCGTAGTGGCTGGTGTGCTCGGCATAACCATCCTTCGCTTCGGTCCTCGGCTGCCCAGTCTGCCGCACAAAAGCGGCGTGTCCGTACTTCCGCGGGCACCCGCATGTCCCTGCCCCGCTCGGGGCGCGGGGAACCGCGAGAGGCGGGTCAGTGGCAGAGCCTCGCCTCGTGTTCGGCGTGGCCGCTGGGCTCCAGCTGGAAGGTGCAGTGCTCGACGTCGAAGTGGTCGCCCAGGCATCCCTGCAACTCGTGCAGCAGCTTCTCGTGCCCCACCGAGTCGAGGATGTCCTGGCTGACCACCACATGCGCCGAGAGCACCGGCATCCCGGAGGTGATCGTCCACGCGTGCAGATCGTGGACGTCCTCGACGCCGGGCAACTCCACGATGTGCGCCCGCACCTGCGTCATGTCGACCCCCTTGGGAGCCGATTCGAGCAGCACGTTGAGGGTCTCGCGCAGCAGCTTGACGGCACGGGGCACGATCATCAGGCCGATGATCAGCGAGGCGATCGGGTCGGCCGCCTGCCATCCGGTGGCCATGATGACCAGGCCGGCCACCACGACGGCCGCCGAGCCGAGCGCGTCGGAGAGCACCTCAAGGAAGGCGCCGCGCACGTTGAGGCTGTCCTGCTGCCCCTTCATGAGGAGCGACAGCGACACCGAGTTGGCGACCAGACCGATCAGGCCGAAGACCACGGCCGTGCCGCCCGAGGTGTCGGCGGGCTCCAGGAACCGGGAGACCGCCTCGAACAGGACGTAGCCGCCCACACCGAGCAGCAGCAGACAGTTGGCGAGCGCGGCCAGGATCTCGGCGCGGGCGTAGCCGTAGGTGCGGTTGCCGCCGGCCGGCCGGTTGGCGAAGTGGATGGCGAGCAGTGCCATCGCGAGCCCGAGGCCGTCCGTCGCCATGTGGGCCGCGTCCGCGACGAGCGCAAGCGAATCCGCGAGCAGGCCGCCGACGATCTCCACGACCATCACGGTCAGTGTGATTCCGAGCGCGATCCGCAGCCGCCCTCGGTACGCGGCAGCGGCGGTGCCGGTCGGTGGCGGCCCCCCGTGGGTGTGCCCGTGGTCGTGCCCAGCCCCCATGAAACGCCTCCCGGATCCGGTTTCATTCGATGGTCATATCTGTGTACGAGGGCCAAGTGAACTACGGGTAGGGGGTATGTGCAACACGAGACTGAACACCGTTGTCATGTGCCCTGACCTGCGGAAATGCTCGCAGGTCAACGGCTCGGTGCGAGGGCCGCGCTTTCGGTGGGACGGCCGTCACCCCCAGCGCGCGGGCCGCGGTTTGTGGGCTGTGGCCCTGATCGACGCGGACCGCGGTTTGTGGGCTGTGGCCTTGATCGACAATGATGGTCGCGGCGTCCCGAGCAGGCGCCGCCGGGCCCGCTCGGGCGTAAACGGCCAGTGAATTCGCGGTCCCGGGCATCCGATAGCCTCTGCCGACGTGCCGCCCGCCGCCGTGCCGGGCCGAGCAGCCAGGCATCCTGCCCGTTCTGCCCGTTCAAAAGGAGTGAGTTCGACTGTCGACCGCCATCCTGACCGGTCTGCCGGTCCCCGGGTCGCAGCTCGGACCCGAGCTGGGCTCCTTGGGCTTCGACGTCCGCTCCGCCCAGCGGCCCGAGGACGTGGCCGCCCTGCTAGCCGAGGTGCCCGCCGGTGAACGCGTCGCCCTGGTCGACCCGCGCTTCGTCGGACACCTCCACTCCCTGCGCCTGGCGCTGACCGACCCGCGCTTCCCGGCGGCCTCCGTGCCCGGCGCGCTGACGGTCAAGGCCGAGGCCCGCCCGGCGCTCGACCGCGCCCTGGCCGGCGTCCCGGCTCCGGCAGCCCACGTGTGTACCGCCTCGGTGCTCGCCGATGACATCGCCGCCGCCCTTGAGGCGCAGGACGTCGCGGTGCACCACCCCGAGCTCGGCTCGCTGGTCGCGACCGTCCCCGCCGACGAGGCGGCCGCGGCCGCCGCCAGCCGGGCCGTCGCAGCCGTGGACGACGAGGCCGTACGACTGCGCAACGCGGTCAAGTCCCGCGACGGCTTCTTCACCACCCACTTCATCAGCCCGTACTCCCGCTACCTCGCCCGCTGGTGCGCCCGGCGGGGGCTCACCCCCAACCAGGTCACCACCGCCTCGCTGATCACCGCGCTGATCGCGGCCGGCTGCGCGGCGACCGGGACCCGCGGCGGCTACGTCGCGGCCGGAGTGCTGCTGATCCTCTCCTTCGTCCTGGACTGCACCGATGGGCAGCTCGCCCGTTACTCGCTCCAGTACTCGACAATGGGCGCCTGGCTCGACGCCACGTTCGACCGCGCCAAGGAGTACGCCTACTACGCGGGGCTCGCCCTCGGCGCGGCTCGCGGCGGCGACGACGTATGGGCGCTCGCGCTCGGCGCCATGGTGCTCCAGACCTGCCGCCACGTCGTGGACTTCTCGTTCAACGAGGCCAACCACGACGCGACGGCCAACACCAGCCCCACCGCCGCCCTCTCCGACAAACTCGACTCGGTCGGCTGGACGGTGTGGGTGCGCCGCATGATCGTGCTGCCGATCGGCGAGCGCTGGGCGATGATCGCCGTGCTGACCGCCGTCACCACGCCCCGCATCGTGTTCTACGCGCTCCTCATCGGCTGTGCCTTCGCCGCCTGCTACACCACCGCGGGACGCGTCCTTCGCTCGCTGACCCGTCGAGCCACCCGCACCGACCGCGCAGCCCAGGCGCTCGCCGACCTCGCGGACAGCGGGCCGCTCGCGCAACTGGTCGCCGCGAAGGCACCCCGGGTGCCGGGCGCCCCCGTGGTGGCGGCCGTCGGCACCACGGCCCTCATCGCCACCGCACTCACGCAGCCGGTCGGCAGCCGCCAGATGATCGTCGCGGCCGTCTTCTACGCGGTCCTGTCGGGCATCGCCGTCGGTCGCCCCCTCAAGGGCGCCCTGGACTGGCTCGTACCGCCGCTCTTCCGCGTGGCCGAATACTGCACGGTCCTGATCCTGGCGGCCCGCTCGGACGTGAACGGGGCCCTGCCCGCGGCCTTCGGCCTCGTGGCCGCGGTCGCCTACCATCACTACGACACGGTCTACCGCATCAAGGGCGGCTCCGGCGCGCCGCCCTCGTGGCTGGTGCGGCTGATCGGCGGCCACGACGGCCGCACGCTCGTGGTGACGGTGCTCGCCGCCGTCCTCGCCACGCGAGGCACAGACTTCACCCTGGCGCTCACCGCCCTCGCGGCGGCCATCGCGCTCGTGGTGCTCGTGGAGTCCATCCGCTTCTGGGTGTCCTCCGGAGCACCTGCCGTACATGACGAAGGAGAAACAGCATGATTGGCCTCGTACTGGCAGCCGGTGCCGGACGGCGTCTGCGCCCCTACACCGACACGCTCCCGAAGGCCCTCGTGCCTGTCGACGGTGACACCACCGTCCTGGACATCGCGCTGAAGAACTTCGCCGAGGTCGGGCTCACCGAGGTCGCCGTCGTCGTCGGCTACCGCAAGGAGGCCGTGTACGCGCGCAAGGAGGCCCTGGAGGCCAAGTACGGCGTCGCGATCACGCTGATCGACAACGACAAGGCCGAGGAGTGGAACAACGCCTACTCCCTGTGGTGCGCGCGTGAGGTCCTCAAGCGCGGTGTGATCCTCGCCAACGGCGACACCGTCCACCCGGTCTCCGTCGAGAAGACGCTGCTCGCCGCGCGCGGCGACGGCCAGAAGATCATCCTCGCCCTCGACACGGTGAAGAGCCTCGCCGACGAGGAGATGAAGGTCATCACGGCCGAGGGCAAGGGCGTCCAGCGCATCACCAAGCTGATGGACCCGGCGACCGCGACCGGCGAGTACATCGGCGTCACGCTCATCGAGGCCGAGGCCGCCGAGGAGCTCGCCGACGCCCTGAAGACCACCTTCGAGCGCGACCCCGACCTCTACTACGAGGACGGCTACCAGGAGCTCGTCAACCGCGGCTTCGCCGTCGACGTCGCGCCCATCGGCGAGGTCTCGTGGGTCGAGATCGACAACCACGACGACCTCGCGAAGGGCCGTGAGATCGCGTGCCAGTACTGACGCGGCTGATCCCCTCGCCGGTTGTCGTCGACATCCGGCGGGGGGCGCTGGACGACCTGGCGGTCGTCCTCGCCGACCAGCGCATCTCGGCCAACGGGAACCTGGCGATCGCGATCAGCGGTGGCTCCGGCCTGAAGCTGCGTGAGCAGTTCGGCCCGCTGCTGCCCGGCGCCGAGTGGTACCCCGTCGACGGCGGCACCATCGACGCGGCGGTCAAGCTCGCCGACGCGATGCGCGGCAAGCGCTACGACGCGGTCGTGGCGCTCGGCGGCGGGAAGATCATCGACGTCACGAAGTACGCGGCGGCCCGGGTCGGTCTTCCGATGGTCGCGGTCGCGACGAACCTCTCGCACGACGGCATCTGCTCGCCGATCTCCACGCTCGACAACGACAACGGGCGCGGCTCCTACGGCGTGCCCACCCCGCTGGCCATCCTGATCGACTTGGACGTCATCCGGGACGCGCCCGCGCGCTTCGTGCGCTCGGGCATCGGCGACGCGATCTCCAACCTGTCGGCGATCGCGGACTGGGAGCTCTCGCACCGGGAGACCGGGGAGCCCGTCGACGGCCTGGCCGCCGCCATGGCGCGCAGCGCCGGCGAGGCGGTCCTGCGCCACCCCGGCACCGTCGGCGACGACGACTTCCTGGTCACCCTCTCCGAGGGCCTGGTCATGTCCGGCATCGCCATGTCGATCAGCGGCGACAGCCGGCCCTCGTCCGGCGCCTGCCACGAGATCAGCCACGCCTTCGACCTGCTCTTCCCGACCCGGGCCGCCAGCCACGGCGAGCAGTGCGGCCTCGGCGCGGCCTTCGCGATGCACCTGCGCGGCGCGCCCGAGCAGTCCGCGCTGATGGCCGAGGTGCTGCGCAGGCACGCGCTGCCGGTCCTGGCGAGTGAAATCGGCTTCACGGACGCCGAGTTCGTCCAGGCCGTCGAGTTCGCACCGCAGACCCGCCCCGGCCGCTACACCATCCTCGAGCACCTCGACCTGTCCACCGACCAGATCAGGGACGCGTACGCCGACTATGCCAAGACCATCCGTAGCTGAGCTCCGCCCGGTCGTGCACCCGGCGGGTGTGAAGGACCGGGTCAGCGGAGAACACTGGGGCGGCCGCCTGTACATGCGCGAGATCTCGCTGCGCATCACCCGCCTCCTGGTCACCACCAAGGTCACGCCGAACCAGCTGACCTACGTGATGACCCTCAGCGGTGTGCTCGCCGCCCCGGCCCTGCTCGTCCCGGGCATCTGGGGCGCGGTCCTCGGCGTCGTGGCCGTACAGGGCTATCTGCTGCTCGACTGCGTCGACGGTGAAGTCGCCCGCTGGAAGAGGCAGTTCTCGCTGTCCGGCGTGTACCTGGACCGCGTCGGCGCCTACCTGTGCGACGCGGCGGTACTCGTCGGCTTCGGTCTGCGCGCCGCGGACCTGTGGGGCGGCGGCCGGATCGACTGGCTGTGGGCCTTCCTCGGTACGCTCGCCGCGCTCGGCGCCATCCTGATCAAGGCCGAGACCGACCTGGTCGGCGTCGCCCGCCACCAGGCCGGGCTGCCCCAGGTCAAGGACGCGGCCGCCGAGCCGCGCTCCTCCGGCATGGCGCTGGCCCGCAGGGCCGCCGCCGCGCTGAAGTTCCACCGGCTGGTCCTCGGCATCGAGGCGTCCCTGCTGATCCTGGTCCTCGCGGTCGTGGACCAGGTCCGGGGCGACCTGTACTTCTCGCGCCTGGGCGTCGCAGTGCTCGCGGGCATCGCGCTCCTTCAGACGCTGCTGCACCTCGTGTCCGTGCTCGCTTCGAGCAGGCTGAAGTGAGCGCCCCGATGAAGGTCGGCGCGGTCGTCATCACCATGGGCAACCGCCCCGCCGAGCTGCGGGCCCTGCTCGACTCCGTCGCCAAGCAGGACGGCGACCGGATCGAGGTCGTCGTGGTCGGCAACGGAGCCCCCGTGCCGGACGTCCCCGAGGGCGTACGCACCGTGGAGCTGCCGGAGAACCTGGGCATTCCGGGCGGCCGCAACGTCGGCATCGAGGCGTTCGGACCGTCGGGCGCGCGGATGGACGTGCTGCTCTTCCTCGACGACGACGGGCTGCTCGCGAACCCGGACACCGCCGAGCTGTGCCGGCAGGCCTTCGCCGCCGACCCGGAGCTGGGCATCATCAGCTTCCGCATCGCCGACCCCGACACCGGGATCACCCAGCGCCGCCACGTCCCGAGGCTGCGCGCCGCCGACCCGATGCGCTCCTCGCGCGTGACGACGTTCCTCGGCGGCGCCAATGCCGTGCGCACCAAGGTGTTCGCGGAGGTCGGCGGGCTGCCGGACGAGTTCTTCTACGCTCACGAGGAGACCGACCTCGCCTGGCGGGCGCTCGACGCCGGCTGGATGATCGACTACCGCGCGGACATGGTCCTGCACCACCCGACGACCGCCCCGTCCCGGCACGCGGTCTACCACCGGATGGTGGCCCGCAACCGGGTCTGGCTGGCCCGGCGCAACCTGCCCGCGCCGCTGGTCCCCGTCTACCTCGGGGTCTGGCTGCTGCTCACCCTCGCCCGCAAGCCGTCCGGCCCCGCGCTGAAGGCGTGGTTCGGCGGCTTCAAGGAGGGCTGGACGACGCCCTGCGGACCACGGCGCCCCATGAAGTGGCGTACGGTCTTCAGACTCACCCGGCTGGGCCGTCCTCCCGTCATCTGAGAGTCTCGGCTCTGAGAGGTCTCTGAGACCATCGGGCGTACTTCATGAACACGAAAGTTTTCACTTGTGAGTGACACAACCCTGTCCCCGGCGGACCTCGCCGCCAAACACGGGCTGTCGGTGAGCGGGGCCCGGCCCCAGCTCACCGCCTACATCAAGCAGCTGTGGGGTCGGCGCCACTTCATCCTGTCGTTCTCGTCGGCCAAGCTGACCGCCCAGTACAGCGAGGCGAAGCTCGGCCAGATCTGGCAGGTGGCGACGCCCCTGCTGAACGCGCTGGTCTACTACTTCATCTTCGGCGTTCTCATGAACGCGAAGCGGGGCATCGCCTCGGACGCGTACATCCCGTTCCTGGTGACCGGCGTGTTCCTGTTCACGTTCACGCAGAACTCGCTGATGGCGGGCGTACGCGCGATCTCGGGCAACCTGGGCCTGGTGCGGGCCCTGCATTTCCCGCGCGCCTCGCTGCCGGTCTCCTTCGCACTCCAGCAGCTCCAGCAGCTGCTGTTCTCCATGATCGTCCTGATGATCGTGGTGGTCTCGTCCGGCTTCATGCCGGGCATGACCTGGCTCCTGATCATCCCGGTGCTCGCGTTCCAGTTCGTCTTCAACACCGGGCTGGCGCTGACCTTCGCGCGCCTCGGTGCCAAGACGCCGGACCTCGCGCAGCTCATGCCGTTCATCATGCGTACGTGGATGTACTCGTCCGGCGTGATGTTCAGCCTCGGCACCGTGCTCAGGGGCAAGCCGCACTGGCTGAAGGTCATCCTTCAGTGCAACCCCGCCGCGGTCTACATGGACCTGGCGCGCTACGCCCTGATGGACGGCTACGGCAGCCACACGCTGCCCCCGCACGTGTGGGCCCTCGCGGTCGGCTGGGCGGTCGTCGTCGGGGGACTGGGCTTCGTGTACTTCTGGAAGGCTGAGGAGCGGTATGGCCGTGGCTGAGGACATCAAGGAGCGCGCCGACGTGGTCGACGCGCGCATCCCCACCGTCATCTGTGACGACGTGCACATCGTGTACACCGTCAACGGAGGCGGTGGCGGAAAGGGCAGCGCCACCGCGGCCCTAAGCCGCATAGTCAAACGGGACAAGACCGGCGGCGCCTCCCGGGGCATGCGCCGGGTGCACGCGGTCAAGGGCGTCTCGTTCACCGCGTACCGCGGCGAGGCGATCGGCCTGATCGGCTCCAACGGCTCGGGCAAGTCGACCCTGCTGCGGGCCATCGCCGGACTGCTGCCGCCGGAGAGCGGCCGGGTCTACACCGACGGCCAGCCCTCGCTGCTCGGCGTGAACGCGGCGCTGATGAACGACCTGACCGGCGAGCGCAATGTCATTCTCGGCGGCCTGGCCATGGGCATGTCCCGCGAGGAGGTCAAGGAGCGCTACGAGGAGATCGTGGACTTCTCCGGCATCAACGACAAGGGAGACTTCATCTCCCTGCCGATGCGGACCTACTCCTCCGGTATGGCGGCCCGGCTGCGGTTCTCCATCGCCGCGGCCAAGGACCACGACGTCCTCATGATCGACGAGGCGCTGGCCACCGGTGACCGGCAGTTCCAGATCCGCTCCGAGGAGCGCATCCGGGAACTGCGCAAGCACGCCGGAACCGTCTTCCTGGTGAGCCACAGCATCGGCTCCATCCGGGACACCTGCGACCGCGTGCTCTGGCTGGAGCGCGGTGAGCTCCTCATGGACGGTCCGACCGACGAGGTCGTCAAGGCGTACCAGAAGGAATCCGGCCGCTGACGCCCAGTCACCCGCCGGACGTGAAATCCCGGCCCCCGTCGATCAACCCCGGCGGGGGTCTTCGCGTCCTATGGTGTGGTCGCGGGGTCAAGAACCCGTCAAGTTGCCAGTATGCGGGGAAGGTTGGGCCGGATTGGAGTGTTCTCGTAATGCTCGCAACACCCCGACGTGTTGTCGGCCGTTGTACAACGTAAGCTGTACCGGTGCTGATTCGCGGCAAGTGGGGTAATACGCCCCGGGCGCCTCGCGCGACGGGTCACCCCGTCCGGGGAGGTCAGGCGGCGTGTCCGAAATAGGATGTATTGGGTCGGCGGTGTAGAACGGGAGATGTGACGGCCATGGCTACGGAAGATCTCCGGCTCAAAGGGACGGCCGCCGTTCCCGCGCCGGGCGGTACCCGGTGACTCCAGTCCGGGACGTGCGCACCGGATCCTCCTCGCGCACCACGCTCGACAAGGCCACGGAAGAGAACTTCCCAGTGGCCCCCTTCTTTCTGCCGCGCGCCTGGCGAGACGACCTGATGGCCGTCTACGGCTATGCCCGTCTCGTCGACGACATCGGTGACGGCGACCTCGCCCCCGGCGGCGCCGACGCCCGCCACCTCGGTGTCGACCCCGCCGAGGCGGACGACCGCCTCCTGCTGCTCGACGCCTTCGAGGCGGATCTGCGCCGCGTCTTCGACGGGACCCCGCACCACCCGTTGCTCAAGGCCCTCCAGCCCACCGTGCGCCGCCGCTCGCTGACCCCCGAGCCGTTCCTCGGGCTGATCGCGGCCAACCGGCAGGACCAGCAGGTCGGGCGGTACGGGACGTACGAGGAACTCGTCGCCTACTGCGAGCTCTCCGCCAACCCCGTGGGGCGCCTGGTGCTGGCCATCACCGGCACCGCGAGCGCCGAGCGCGTGCGCCGCTCCGACGCGGTGTGCACGGCGCTGCAGATCGTGGAGCACCTCCAGGACGTGAAGGAGGACCTCGGCCGGGACCGGATCTATCTGCCCGCCGAGGACATGGCGCGCTTCCACGTCACCGAGGCCGATCTGGCGGCTCCCCGAGGGAGCGCCTCGGTGCGTGCCCTGGTCGCGTTCGAGGCGGAACGCGCCGGGTCGTTGCTGAATGAAGGCACCCCCCTGGTGGGTAGCGTCCACGGCAGACTCAAGCTGCTACTGGCCGGATTCGTGGCCGGAGGACGCGCCGCGCTCGACGCGGTCGCTGCCGCCGGCCACGACGTACTCCCGGGGCCGCCCAAGCCCACCAAGGCAAGGCTGATGCGCGAGGTGGGAGCCGTCTTGCGAAGAGCGCGTAGAGAGGGGTGAGCCGGACCGTGGAGGCACAGGCACCCGTGTCCGCACCGGTACAGGCCGCATACAGCTACTGCGAGGCCGTGACCGGGCAGCAGGCGCGCAATTTCGCCTACGGCATCAGGCTGCTGCCGGCGGACAAGCGGCAGGCGATGTCGGCGCTGTACGCGTTCTCGCGCCGCGTCGACGACATCGGCGACGGCACGCTGCCGGTGGACGCCAAGAAGTCCCGCCTGGAGGAGACCCGGGCGCTGCTCGGGCGCGTCCGGGACGGCGAGGTCGACGAGGACGACACCGACCCGGTGGCGGTGGCGCTCGCGGACACCGCGCGCCGCTTCCCCGTCCCGCTCGGCGGGCTCGACGAGCTCATCGACGGCGTCCTGATGGACGTGCACGGCGAGAGCTACGAGACGTGGGACGACCTGAAGGTCTACTGCCGGTGTGTCGCGGGCGCCATCGGCCGGCTCTCCCTGGGCGTTTTCGGTACGCAGCAGGGCGCACCGGGCACCGAGCGCGCCGCCGAGTACGCCGACACGCTGGGGCTCGCACTCCAACTCACCAACATCCTCCGGGACGTCCGCGAGGACGCCGGCAACGGGCGGACCTATCTGCCCGCCGACGACCTCGCCAAGTTCGGCTGCTCGGCGGGCTTCCACAGCCCGGTGCCGCCGGCCGGTTCCGACTTCGCCGGCCTCGTCCACTTCGAAGTGCGGCGCGCCAGAGCCCTGTTCGCCGAGGGCTACCGGCTGCTGCCGATGCTGGACCGGCGCAGCGGCGCCTGCGTGGCGGCCATGGCCGGAATCTACCGGCGTCTGTTGGACCGGATCGAACGCGACCCGGAGGCGGTTTTGCGCGGGCGGGTCTCGCTGCCCGGACGGGAGAAGGCGTACGTCGCGGTACGCGGACTGTCCGGCCTCGACACCCGGTACGTGTCCCGGCAGACCGCCAGGAGGCGCGCCTGATGCCCCACGCGTACCCGGACGAAGGGCTGAGGACCATTACGCGGGCCCGACGTGCAACTTCGCGGCGCGCCGCCGCGTCCCTGACTGCATCGGCCCGCCGTGCGCAGCACCCCGGGCCGGCCGGAGGGGAGGGCGCATGAGCGGGACGCGGCCCGGACGCGCGGTGGTGGTCGGCGGCGGTCTCGCCGGCATCACCTCGGCGCTCGAACTGGCCGACGCGGGGCTGAGCGTGACCCTCATCGAGGGCCGCCCCCGCCTCGGCGGTCTCGCCTTCTCCTTCCGGCGCGGCGACCTCACCGTCGACAACGGCCAGCACGTCTACCTGCGGTGCTGCACCGCCTACCGCTGGTTCCTCGACCGGGTGGGCGGAGCCGAACTCGCCCCGGTCCAGGCCCGGTTGGACGTCCCCGTCCTCGACGTGGCGCACCCCAGGGGGCCGCGGCTCGGCCGGCTGCGCCGCGCCGCGCTGCCCGTGCCGCTGCATCTGGCCAGGAGCCTGGCGACCTACCCGCACCTCTCGCTCGCCGAGCGGGCCTCCGTCGGGCGCGCCGCGCTCGCGCTCAAGCGGCTCGACCCGGCCGACCCGGCGCTCGACGGCGTGGACTTCGCGACCTGGCTGGGCCGGCACGGGCAGTCGGCGCGCACCATCGAGGCGCTGTGGGATTTGGTGGGCGTGGCGACCCTGAACGCCACCGCGCCGCACGCCTCGCTCGGGCTCGCCGCCATGGTCTTCAAGACCGGGCTGCTCTCCGAGCCGGGCGCCGCCGACATCGGCTGGGCCCGCGTGCCGCTCGGTGAACTCCACGACACGCTGGCCCGCAAGGCCCTCGACTCGGCCGGCGTACGCACCGAGACGCGAACCAAGGCCGAGTCCATCTCCCGTACGCAGGACGGAAGTTGGCAGGTCCAGGTGGCCGGCGAGACGCTGGACGCCGAGGTCGTCGTGCTCGCCGTCCCGCAGAAGGAGACGTACGACCTGCTGCCCGACGGCGCGCTCGACGATCCGGGCAAGCTGCTCGACATCGGCACCGCGCCGATCCTCAACGTCCACGTGGTCTACGACCGCAAGGTCCTCAAGCAGCCCTTCTTCGCCGCGCTCGGCACTCCGGTGCAGTGGGTCTTCGACCGGACCGACTCCTCGGGGCTCATGGGCGGGGGGCAGTATCTGGCCATCTCCCAGTCGGCCGCCGATGACGAGATCGACCTGCCGGTGGCCGAGTTGCGCGCGCGGTACCTGCCCGAGCTGGAAAAGCTGTTGCCCGCCGCGCGCGGCGCGGAGATCCTCGACTTCTTCGTCACCCGGGAGCGGACAGCGACGTTCGCCCCCACCCCCGGCGTCGGACGGCTGCGGCCGTCGGCGCGGACCCGTGCGGACGGCCTGTACCTGGCCGGCGCGTGGACCGCGACCGGCTGGCCCGCGACCATGGAGGGCGCCGTGCGCAGCGGATTCAGCGCCGCCGGTGCCGCCCTCGGCGCCCTGGGCCGCCCCCATGTTCATCCGCTTCAGGAGGCGGCATGACTATTAGCAGTACTGGAACAAGAGGAGAGACTGTGCCGACTGTGCCTTCGGCTTCGGCGAATCCGGCTGTGGACACCGTGGACGTCACCGCCCTGCTGGAGCGGGGGCGCGCGCTGTCGACGCCGGAGCTGCGCGCGGCCGTCGACCGGCTCGCGGCTCCCATGGACACCGTCGCCGCCTACCACTTCGGGTGGATCGACGCCCAGGGGCGCCCGGCGGACGGCGACGGCGGCAAGGCCGTGCGGCCCGCGCTCGCCCTGCTCTCCGCGGAGGCGGCCGGCGCCGCCGCCGAGGTCGGTGTCCCCGGCGCGGTCGCCGTGGAACTCGTCCACAACTTCTCGCTCCTGCACGACGACCTGATGGACGGCGACGAGCAGCGCCGCCACCGCGACACGGTGTGGAAGGTGCACGGACCCGCGCAGGCGATCCTGGTCGGCGACGCATTGTTCGCCCTCGCCAACGAGGTCCTGCTCGAACTCGGCACGGTCGAGGCGGGCCGCGCCACCCGCCGACTCACCACCGCCACGCGGAAGTTGATCGACGGTCAGGCCCAGGACATCTCCTACGAGCACCGCGAGCGGGTCACCGTCGAGGAGTGCCTGGAGATGGAGGGCAACAAGACGGGCGCGCTGCTCGCCTGCGCCGTCTCCATCGGCGCGGTTCTCGGCGGGGCCGACGACCGCACCGCCGACACCCTGGAGGCGTACGGCTACCACCTGGGCCTCGCCTTCCAGGCCGTCGACGACCTGCTCGGCATCTGGGGCGACCCGGACGCCACGGGCAAGCAGACCTGGAGCGACCTGCGCCAGCGCAAGAAGTCGCTGCCGGTCGTCGCGGCGCTCGCGGCGGGCGGCCCGGCCTCCGAACGGCTCGGCGAACTGCTCGCCGCGGATGCCAAGAGCAATGACTTCGACAGCTTCTCCGAGGCGGAGTTCGCCACCCGGGCGGCCCTCATCGAGGAGGCCGGCGGCCGCGAGTGGACCTCCCAGGAGGCCCGCAGGCAGCACACCATCGCGATCGAGGCGCTGGGAGCCGTCGAGATGCCGGAAAAGATCCGCGCGCAGCTCACCGCGCTGGCGGACTTCGTCGTCGTACGAAAGAGATGATCACCATTCGCATATGACTCGCAGTCGCCGGAAGGGCCCGGGAGACCGGGCTCCGTCCGACGGAGACCCCAGCACAGCAGAAGTAGCTACTGCACGAAGGGGAAGCCATGACAGCGACGACCGACGGAAGCACCGGGGCCCCGCGGCCCCGCGCCGCCGCGGCCAGTGCACCACCCGGCGCGGACACGGTGCTCGACGCCGCACGGGGGGCCGCGGAACGCGGCATCGAGCACCTGCTCGGCAGGCAGGACGCCCAGGGCTGGTGGAAGGGCGACCTGGAGACCAACGTCACCATGGACGCCGAGGATCTGCTGCTTCGCCAGTTCCTCGGGGTGCAGGACGAGAAGACCGTCCAGGCGGCCGCCCTGTTCATCCGGGGCGAGCAGCGGGACGACGGAACCTGGGCCACCTTCTTCGGCGGCCCCGGCGAACTGTCCACCACCATCGAGGCGTACGTCGCCCTCAGACTCGCCGGAGACCGGCCCGAGGACCCGCACATGGCCCGCGCCTCCGGGTGGATCAGGGCGAACGGCGGAATCGCTTCGGCACGGGTGTTCACCCGGATCTGGCTGGCCCTGTTCGGCTGGTGGAAGTGGGACGACCTGCCCGAGCTGCCGCCCGAGCTGATCTTCCTGCCCAAGTGGGTCCCGCTCAACATCTACGACTTCGGCTGCTGGGCCCGGCAGACCATCGTGCCGCTCACCGTGGTCTCCGCGAAGCGCCCGGTACGGCCCGCGCCCTTCCCGCTCGATGAGCTGCACACCGACGCCCGCACCCCCAATCCGGCCAAACCCCTTGCCCCGATGGCGAGTTGGGACGGCGTCTTCCAGCGGCTCGACCAGGTGCTGCACGGCTACCGCAAGGTGGCGCCCCGCAAGCTGCGCCGGGCCGCGATGCGCAGCGCCGCCCGCTGGATCATCGAGCGCCAGGAGAACGACGGCTGCTGGGGCGGCATCCAGCCACCCGCCGTGTACTCCGTGATCGCCCTGCACCTGCTCGGCTACGACCTCCAACACCCCGTGATGCGGGCCGGGTTGGAGTCGCTCGACCGGTTCGCCGTGTGGCGCGAGGACGGCGCCCGGATGATCGAGGCCTGTCAGTCCCCGGTGTGGGACACCTGCCTGGCCACCATCGCGCTCGCCGACGCGGGCCTGCCCGCCGACCATCCCGCCCTGGTCAAGGCGGCCGACTGGATGCTCGGCGAGGAGATCACCCGCCCCGGCGACTGGGTCGTACGCAGGCCCCAACTCGACCCCGGCGGCTGGGCGTTCGAGTTCCACAACGACAACTACCCGGACATCGACGACACCGCCGAAGTGATCCTGGCGCTGCGCCGCGTGCGGCACCCAGAGCCGGAGAAGATCGAGGCCGCCATCGCCCGGGGGGCGCGCTGGAGCCTCGGCATGCAGTCGAAGAACGGCGCCTGGGGCGCGTTCGACGCCGACAACACCAGCGCCTTTCCCAACCGGCTGCCGTTCTGCGACTTCGGCGAGGTCATCGACCCGCCGTCGGCCGACGTCACCGCGCACATGGTGGAGATGCTCGCCTTCGAGGGCAAGTCGCACGATCCGCGCACCCGGCACGGCATCGAGTGGCTGCTCGCCGAACAGGAGGCCAACGGCGCCTGGTTCGGCCGCTGGGGCGTCAACTACGTCTACGGAACAGGTTCGGTGGTGCCCGCGCTGACCGCCGCCGGGATCCCCGCCTCGCACCCCGCGATCCGCCGGGCGGTCGCCTGGCTGGAATCCGTACAGAACGACGACGGCGGCTGGGGTGAGGACCTGCGCTCGTACGGCGAGACCGAATGGATGGGCCGGGGGCCCTCGACGGCCTCGCAGACCGCCTGGGCGCTGCTCGCGCTGCTCGCGGCGGGGGAGCGGGACGGCAAGGCCGCCGAGCGAGGCATCGTCTGGCTCGCCGAGAACCAGCGCGAGGACGGCTCCTGGGACGAGCCGTACTTCACCGGTACGGGCTTCCCCTGGGATTTCTCGATCAACTACCACCTCTACCGGCAGGTCTTCCCGCTGACCGCGCTGGGTCGCTACGTCCATGGAGAACCGTTCTCCCCCAACGCCACCAAGGGGAGTTGATGGAAGCTCCCCAGGCCCCGCAGCCCCTGCCGCTGGTGATCGCGTGCGCGCTCACCATCGAGCGGCTGGCGCTGCGCGGCGCCGCCCGGACCGGCGCGGGCGCCCCGGTCACCGTGCTGCGCACCGGCATGGGCCCCCGGGCCGCCGAACGGGCTGTGGCGGGCGCGCTGGGGGCGGCCGTGAACCACGACGCGGCGGTCATCGCCTCAGGCTTCTGCGCCGGCCTCGTCCCCGGGATGCACCCCGGGGACCTGGTCGTCGCCGAGGAAACCCGCGACCCGCGGGGCTCCACCGAATGCACCGACACCGAGGTGCTCGCCAAGGCGCTCGCCGAGGCGCTGCCGGGCCGCACCGTCCACACCGGCCCGCTCACCGGCTCCGACCACGTCGTACGAGGGCCCGAGCGGGCCGATCTGAGGGCGACCGGGGCCATCGCGGTGGACATGGAGTCCGCCGCCACGCTGTGGACCGCCGTGCGGACCGGAGCGCGTCCGGTTGCGGCCGTACGGGTGGTCGTGGACGCTCCAGAACATGAACTCGTCCGAATTGGCACGGTACGCGGTGGAATATCAGCCTTCCGCGTTCTTCGTGCCGTCCTTCCCGCGTTCTTTGAATGGCACCGTTCTTTGCTGCTCCCCAGGAGGTGAGCCAGATGGCCATGCCGCTTCGTCAGTCCATCAGGGTCGGGACCTATCTTTTTGAACAGAAGTTGCGCAGGCGTGAGAAGTTCCCGCTGATCGTCGAGCTGGAACCGCTCTTCGCCTGCAACCTCAAATGCGAGGGCTGCGGAAAGATCCAGCATCCGGCCGGGATCCTGAAGCAGCGCATGCCGGTGGCGCAGGCCGTCGGAGCGGTCCTCGAATCCGGGGCGCCGATGGTTTCCATCGCGGGCGGCGAACCGCTGATGCACCCTCAGATCGATGAGATCGTGCGGCAGTTGGTGGCGAAGAGGAAGTACGTCTTCCTGTGCACCAATGCCCTGCTGATGCGCAAGAAGCTCAAGGACTTCACGCCGTCGCCGTACTTCGCCTTCGCCGTGCACATCGACGGGCTGCGCGAGCGGCACGACGAGTCGGTGGCGAAGGAGGGCGTCTTCGACGAGGCGGTGGAGGCGATCAAGGAGGCCAAGCGGCAGGGCTTCCGGGTCACCACCAACTCGACGTTCTTCAACACCGACACCCCGCAGACCATCATCGAGGTCCTCAACTTCCTCAATGACGACCTCAAGGTCGACGAGATGATGATCTCGCCCGCGTACGCCTACGAGAAGGCACCCGACCAGGAGCACTTCCTGGGCGTCGAGCAGACCCGGGAGCTGTTCAAGAAGGCTTTCGCCGGCGGCAACCGCAGGCGCTGGCGGCTCAACCACTCGCCGCTCTTCCTGGACTTCCTGGAGGGCAAGGCGGACTTCCCGTGCACGGCGTGGGCGATCCCGAACTACTCGCTCTTCGGCTGGCAGCGGCCCTGCTACCTGATGAGCGACGGGTACGTGCCGACGTACCGGGAGCTGGTCGAGGACACCGACTGGAGCAAGTACGGCCGCGGCAAGGACGAGCGGTGTGCGAACTGCATGGCGCAC
Organism: Streptomyces sp. NBC_01431; assembly: GCF_036231355.1. Taxonomy (NCBI): domain Bacteria; kingdom Bacillati; phylum Actinomycetota; class Actinomycetes; order Kitasatosporales; family Streptomycetaceae; genus Streptomyces; species Streptomyces sp. NBC_01431. The sequence goes on along the minus strand of NZ_CP109496.1, from coordinate 1,218,936 downwards.
TGCGGCTACGAGCCGACCGCCGTGCTCGCGACCATGGGGTCGCTGAAGGAGTCGCTCAGGGCGGTGCGCGAGACCGTCCAGGGAAACCGCGGCTGACGTGACGGGCCCCGGGGGGCCGGTCTCCCCGGGGCTCACCGCGCCGCCGGCCCGGCCAGGGGTGATCCGCCACCCAGCGGCGCATCCGGGCCGGGCCGGTGGCGGTGGGCGGGGACGCACCCGTCCCGGTGCGGTCCACGACGACGCGCACACCGGACATCGGGGCTCCGGCAGTCGACGGCGCGGGTCACGCCTGAGCTTGATCGTGAGCTGAACAGGATCCGAAAGAGGGGGCCCGAGCGTGACGATCTTGGAGACCATCGGGGGGCCGCACGACCTGCGAGCGCTTGACCGCGACGAACTCGGCCAACTCGCCCATGAGATAAGGGAGTTCCTGATCAGCGCGGTGGCGCGGACCGGGGGCCACCTGGGACCCAACCTGGGGGTGGTCGAGCTCTCCATCGCCCTGCACCGGGCCTTCGATTCACCGGTCGACCGCATCCTGTGGGACACCGGACACCAGAGCTACGTCCACAAACTCCTCACCGGTCGGCAGGACTTCTCGAAGCTGCGCACCAAGGGCGGCCTCTCCGGCTACCCCTCGCGCGCCGAGTCCGAGCACGACGTCATCGAGAACTCGCACGCCTCCACCGCGCTCGGCTGGGCGGACGGGCTCGCCAAGGCCAACCAGGTGCTCGGCAGGGACGGCCACGTCGTCGCCGTCATAGGGGACGGAGCGCTCACCGGCGGCATGGCCTGGGAGGCGCTCAACAACATCGCCGCCGCCCGGGACCGGCCACTGATCATCGTCGTCAACGACAACGAGCGCTCGTACGGGCCGACCACCGGCGGGCTCGCCAACCACCTGGCCACGCTGCGCACCACCGACGGCTACGAGCGGATACTGGCCTGGGGCAAGGAAGTCCTCCAGCACACGCCCGTCGTGGGGCAGCCGCTGTACGAGTCGCTGCACGGCGCGAAGAAGGGCTTCAAGGACGCGTTCGCCCCGCAGGGCATGTTCGAGGACCTCGGCCTGAAGTACGTCGGACCGATCGACGGACACGACACCGAGGCGGTCGAGTCGGCGCTGCGGCGGGCCCAGCGCTTCCACGGACCCGTACTCGTGCACTGCCTGACCGAGAAGGGCCGCGGCTATCAGCCCGCGCTCGACGACGAGGCCGACCGCTTCCACACGGTCGGCGCGATGGACCCCCTCACCTGCGAGCCCCTCACCCCCTCCAGCGGGCCTTCCTGGACGTCGGTGTTCGGCGCCGAACTCGCTCAACTCGGCGCCCAGCGGCCGGACATCGTCGCCATCACGGCGGCCATGCTGCACCCCACCGGTCTCAGCGCGTTCGCCGAGCGCTTCCCGGAGCGGGTGTGGGACGTCGGTATCGCCGAGCAGCACGCGGCGGTCTGTGCGGCCGGGCTCGCCACCGGTGGTCTGCACCCGGTCGTCGCCGTGTACGCGACCTTTCTCAACCGGGCCTTCGACCAACTGCTGATGGACGTCGCGCTGCACAGGTGCGCGGTGACCTTCGTCCTGGACCGGGCCGGGGTGACCGGCGTCGACGGCCCCTCGCACAACGGCATGTGGGACCTGTCGGTGCTCCAGGTCGTACCGGGGCTCAGGATCGCCGCGCCGCGCGACGCCGGCCAGCTGCGGGCCCAGCTGCGCGAGGCCGTGGACGTGGCCGACGCGCCGACGGTCCTGCGCTTCCCCAAGGAGTCCGTCGGGCCCGACGTTCCGGCCGTCGCCAGGATCGGCGGCATGGACGTGCTGCGTGCCGACGAGGACGCCGACGTGCTGCTCGTGGCGGTGGGTGTCCTCGCGCCGGTCTGCCTCCAGGCGGCCGAGCTGCTCGCCGGGCGCGGCATCACGTGCACGGTGCTCGACCCTCGCTGGGTCAAACCCGTCGACGAACAGCTGGCCCCGCTGGCCGCTCGGCACCGGCTGGTCGCCGTCGCCGAGGACAACGTCCGTACGGGCGGCGTCGGTTGGGCCGTCGGGCAGGCTCTGCGCGACGCCGGGGTCGACGTCCCGCTGCGTACCTTCGGCATCCCCGAGCAGTTCCTCGCGCACGCCAAGCGCGCCGAGGTGCTGGCCGACATCGGGCTCACACCGGTGGAGATCGCGGGACGGATCGGTGCCGCACTGGCGGCCACGGAGGAAGCCGCCGCGGCGGCCGACAAGGAGATCGACGCATGACCGACGGCGAGCCGAAGGGCTTCGCACCACCGACCCCCGAAGGTTCTGGAGCCAAGGGCTTCGACCTTGCGGAACTCCTCGCCGCACGCGGGGCCGAACGCTACGAACTGCACGCCAAGTACCTCAACCACCAGCTTCCCCGAATGCTGCACACCATCGGCTTCGACAAGGTCTACGAGCGGGCCGAGGGCGCGTACTTCTGGGACGCCGAGGGCAACGACTACCTCGACATGCTCGCCGGCTTCGGGGTGATGGGCCTGGGCCGTCACCACCCCGTCGTCCGCAAGGCCCTGCACGACGTGCTCGACGCCTCGCTCGCCGACCTGACCCGCTTCGACTGCCAGCCGCTGCCCGGACTGCTCGCCGAGAAGCTCCTCGCGCACAGTCCGCACCTGGACCGGGTGTTCTTCGGCAACAGTGGCACCGAGGCCGTGGAGACCGCCCTCAAATTCGCCCGGTACGCCACCGGCAAGCCCCGCGTCCTGTACTGCTCGCACGCCTTCCACGGCCTGACGACCGGTTCCCTGTCGGTCAACGGCGAGTCCGGATTCCGCGACGGCTTCGCGCCGCTCCTGCCCGACACGGCGCTGCCGCTCGGTGATCTCGCCGCCCTGGAAAGGGAGTTGAAGCGGGGAGACGTGGCCGCGCTCATCGTCGAGCCGATCCAGGGCAAGGGCGTGCACGAGGCGCCGCCCGGCTATCTGCTCGCCGCGCAGGAACTGCTGCACCGGCACAAGGCGCTGCTCATCGCCGACGAGGTGCAGACCGGCCTCGGCCGGACCGGTGACTTCTACGCCTACCAGCACGACCAGGGCGTCGAACCGGACCTGGTGTGCGTCGCGAAGGCGCTCTCGGGCGGGTACGTGCCGGTCGGCGCCACCCTGGGCAAGGAGTGGATCTTCAAAAAGGTCTACTCGTCCATGGACCGGGTCCTCGTCCACTCGGCGAGCTTCGGCTCCAACGCCCAGGCGATGGCGGCCGGCCTCGCCGTCCTGTCGGTCATGGCGGACGAGTCGGTGATCGAGAACGCCCGCACCACCGGCGATCTGCTGCGGACCCGGCTCGCCGCCCTCATCGACCGCTACGAACTGCTCTCGGACGTACGAGGGCGCGGGCTCATGATCGGCATCGAGTTCGGCAGGCCGTCCTCGCTCAAACTGCGCAGCCGCTGGACCATGCTCCAGGCGGCCCGCAAGGGATTGTTCGCGCAGATGGTCGTCGTGCCGCTGCTCCAGAAACACCGCATCCTCACCCAGGTCTCCGGCGACCATCTGGAAGTGATCAAGCTGATTCCGCCGCTGACCATCAAGGAACGCGAGGTCGACCGGTTCGTCGAGGCCTTCACCGCCGTCATGGACGACGCGCACGGCGGCGGCGGACTCATGTGGGACTTCGGCCGCACCCTGGTCAAGCAGGCGGTCGCCAACCGCTAGCGAGGGAAATTTGCCTCAGAGGCAAAAAGTTTGTCCCTGAGGCAAAGACCTGTCTGAATGGAGTGCATGAGCACTCCTGCCGACGACGTCGCGGCGCTCCCCGGCGTCGCGCCCCGGCTGCGCGAACTGCGCCGCCGTCGCGGTCTCACCCTGGAGGCCGCCGCCCAGCGGGCCGGTCTCTCGCCCGCGCACCTCTCCCGGCTGGAGACGGGCGCCAGGCAACCCTCGCTGCCGATGCTGCTCGCGCTCGCCCGCATCTACGGTACGACGGTTTCCGAACTGCTCGGCGAGATGCCGCCCGAGCGCGAACCCGTCATCCGGGCCGGCCGCGCCGCGCCCCGCGAGGCCGACGGCTGGACCTACCACCAGACCGGCGGCCCCGGCCGGGCCATGCAGGCACTGCGCGTCGAGGTCCCGTACGGCACGCAGCGCGAACTCGTCCGGGTCCACCCCGGTGAGGAGTGGCTCTACGTCCTGACCGGCCGGCTCCGGCTCAGCCTGGGGGACGCCACCCACGAACTCGACCCCGGTGACAGCGCGCACTTCGACTCGCTCACCCCGCACCGGATCTCCGCCGCCTCGCCCGGCGGAGCCGAGTTCCTGTTCGTGCACACCCTGCTCCAGAGCCCCGATCCGCATCCGCACCACCCGCACAGCTGAGAGGACGGGACAGACATGTCCGAGCACGAGAGCGCGCCCGTCGCGGCGACACCCCGCAAGAACATCGAGGAGACGGCGGAGACCAAGTTCCCCCGGGGGCTGGTGGTCCGGCTCTTCGCCTACCTCATCGCCGGGCACATCTTCGCCGGCTTCCTCTACCTGCTCTTCGCGGTGGGCGCGAAGTAGCGGGTCACACCGCACCGTCCAGGAGACGCTCGCGCAGCCGCGCGCGGGTCTCGGGGGCGAGACCGAGACCCTGGGAGAAGTAGCGTTCGGTGCTGCCCCAGGTCTTGTCGATGGTGTCGAAGGCCGCGTGCAGATAGCTGGCGCGGGCGTCGAAGAGGGGGCTCAGGAGCTCCATGACCTCGGGGGACATCGCGTCCGCCGACTCGCTGGTGCGGCGCACCTTGTAGCGGCGGTGCGGCTCGTTGGACTTGAGGTAGTCCGCCTCGATGGCGTCCCGCTCGACGCCGACCGCGAGCAGCGCCACGGCGATGGAAAGACCCGCCCGGTCCTTGCCCGCGGCGCAGTGCATCAGCGCCGGGACGCTGTCCTCGGCGAGCGCGTGCAGGACCCGGCTGTGCTCGGCGGTGCGCCGGGTGATGATCTCCCGGTACGAGTGGATCATCCGGTCCGCGGCTCGGCCGTCGGACAGGGCGGAGCGCAGTTCGGCGAGCCCGCCGTCGCGGACCATCTTCCAGAACTCCGCGCCGTCGGCCGGATCGGTCAGCGGAATGTTGATGTTGCGCACGCCCGGCAGCGCGATGTCCGGGCCTTCCAGCTTGTGGTCGCCCGCGTTGCGGAAGTCGAAGACCGTGTGCAGTCCGAGGGTGGCGAGGAAGGCCGCGTCCGCCTCGGTGGCGTGCGCGAGGTGTCCGCTGCGGAAGAGCCGGCCGCCGCGCACCCGCAGACCGTCCACGGTCGGCAACCCGCCCACGTCACGGAAGTTGCGCACCCCGGACAGCTCGGGCTCTGTCGAGGGGACCTGCGGAATCTGCTGGGTCACGGCGGCTCCTGACGTCGATCCGGGTGGCGCGGCCTGCGCGTCTCCCGACGATACGACATGCATTCCTGGGGCAACCATCTCCCTGCACACCGCACAAGCGTTGCCCCCGAGGCACCTCCACCCCGATCCTGTGCGTATGTGTGCGTATGTGTGCGGATCTGGGGGTCGTGATGATCGAGCTCGGTGACAACGGACGTCTTTGGCTGCTGTCCGGTCGGACCAGCAGCTATGCGCTGCACCTCACGGACCGGGAGGAACTGCTGCACCTCCACTGGGGCCCCAGGATCTCGGTCGCCGACGCGGCAGCTCTGGCCCGCGAGCCCCTGCCGCCCCCGTGGCCGTTCGAGTCGCGTCTGGACGGCGTGGAGGAGTACCCGGTGGAGGGCGGGCCGCGTTTCGTGCGCCCGGCGCTCTCGGTGCGTACCGGACAGGCGCGGGGCACCGAGTGGCGCTTCGCCGACTCGGACGTCGACGGTGACGAGCTGCGCCTGACGTTCACCGACCCCGCCAACGGTCTCGCGCTCACCCTGCACTACCGGATGCGCGACGACTTCGACGTCGTGGAGCGATGGGTGACCGCCGCACATCAAGGAGCCGACGGCGCACTGGAGTTGCTGCGCGCGGACGCCGCCGCCTGGACGCTGCCGGAGCGCGACGGCTGGCGGCTCAGCCAGCTGCACGGCCGCTGGGCCGCCGAGTCCCGTCTCGTACGCAGCGAACTCACCCCCGGCGAGAAGGTACTCGGCAGCAGGCGCGGTCACACCGGGCACCAGCACCTGCCCTGGGTCGCGCTCGACGCCGACGGCGCCGCGACCGAGGAGAGCGGAGAGGTGTACGGGTGCGCGCTCGGCTGGTCGGGGTCCTGGCGCATCGCGGTGCACGCACTGCCCGACGGGCGGGTGCAGATCAACGGCGGCGCCGGGCACGACGACGCGGGTCTGGTGCTGCTCGCGCCCGGTCAGGCGTACACCTCGCCCGTGTTCGCCGGGCTGTGGAGCGGGGGCGGCTTCGGCGGCGCGAGCCGGGAATGGCACGCCTGGCAGCTGGCCCGGGTGATTCCGCGCGCCGGGGAACCGCGGCCGGTGCTCTTCAACTCCTGGGAGGCGACCGGCTTCGACATCTCCGAGGATCAGCAGCGCGCCCTCGCGCACCGCGCGGCCGACATGGGCGTGGAACTGTTCGTCGTCGACGACGGCTGGTTCGGCGCCCGCACCCACGACGCGGCGGGCCTCGGTGACTGGAGCCCCAACCCGGCCCGATTCCCCGGTGGGTTGAAGCCCCTGGCGGACGAAGTGCACGCGCTCGGCATGCAGTTCGGGATCTGGGTCGAGCCGGAGATGGTCAACCCCGACAGCGACCTCTACCGTGCCCACCCCGACTGGGTGCAGCATCAACTCGGCCGAAGCCGCACCGAGTTCCGCCATCAGCTCGTCCTGAACCTCGCGCGCCGCGACGTCCGCGCATACCTGTGGGAGCAGCTGGACGGGCTGCTCTCCAGTGCTCCCGTCGACTACGTGAAATGGGACTTCAACCGGTGCTTCACCGAGGCGGGCTGGCCGGACGAGCCGTATCCGCAGAAGCTGTGGGTCGAACACGTGGAGGCGTTCTACGCGCTGCTCGACCAACTGCGCGCCGCGCACCCGCGGGTCGCCTTCGAGTCCTGCTCGGGTGGCGGCGGGCGCGTCGACCTCGGGGTGCTCTCGCGCACCGACCAGGTGTGGACCTCCGACAACACCGACCCGCTGGACCGGCTCGCCATCCAGCACGGCTTCAGCCAGCTGCACCCCGCCCGGGTGATGGCGGCCTGGGTGACCGACAGCCCCAACGAGCAGCTCAACGGGCGGGCCAGCAGCCTCCGCTTCCGTTTCGTGAGCGCGATGGCCGGCGTGCTGGGCGTGGGCGGCGACCTGAACCGGTGGAGCGCGGCCGAACTCGCCGAGGCGCGCGAGTGGGTGGCGCTGTACAAGGAGATCCGCCCGGTGGTGCAGCTCGGCACCCAGTACCGGCTGCGGGCACCCGAGGGCGGGCTGAGCGCCGTCCAGTACACCCGGGGCGACGACACCGTCGTCCTGGCCTGGCTCCAGGCTCAGCGCCACGGAGAGCTTCCGCCCGCCGTCCGGTTGCGCGGGCTCGACGCCACCGCGGCGTACGAGTGCCTCGACACCGGGGCGGTCCACCGGGGAGCCGTGCTGCTGCACCGCGGGCTCGCCACCGGACTGCGCGGTGATCTGGACGCGGCGGTGTTCCGGCTGCGACGCGCCCGCTGATAACGCCTTCCCCGGCTTGAACTGCCCTGATCCGTAGGGGCAGTTCACCTCGCGAACCGGAGCCCGGGGCGGCCGGCGCGGAGCCCCCGGGCCCGTATTCCCGGTCCGGGAAAACTGACCGGGTGGTCTATCTCACCCGTCGTCAACCCCTCCCTACGGTGGCGTAGGTCACTTGCGGGGGTGGAGGATGAGCCCTCGTGGCAGACGATTCGAGATCATTCAGCAGCGGCGCGTTCGGGTCGTATACGGCGATCGGCGACAGTTTCACGGAAGGCGTCGGCGACCCCGGCCCGGACGGTACGTTCGTCGGCTGGGCGGACCGGTTCGCGGTGCTGCTCGCAGACCAGCGGCCGGAAGGTGCCTTCCGCTACGCCAACCTCGCGGTGCGCGGCAAGCTCCTCGACCAGATCGTCGAGGACCAGGTGCCCCGCGCCAAGGAGCTCGCCCCGGACCTGGTGAGCTTCTGCGCGGGCGGCAACGACATCATCCGGCCCGGCACCGACCCCGACGAGGTGGCCGAACGCTTCGAGCGGGCGCTCGCCGACCTGAAGTCGTCGGTCGGCACCGTCATGGTGACCACCGGCTTCGACACCCGAGGCGTCACCCTGCTCCGCCATCTGCGCGGCAAGATCGCGACGTACAACGGGCATGTGCGGGCCATGGCGGACCGCTACGACTGCCCGGTGCTCGACCTCTGGTCGCTGAAGTCCGTCCAGGACCGGCGGGCCTGGGACGCCGACCGGCTGCACCTCTCGGCGGAGGGACACACCCGGGTCGCACTGCGCGCCGCCCAGGTGCTCGGCCTCGACGTACCGGCCGACCCGGACCAGCCGTGGCCCCCGCTGCCGCCGCGCAACACCCTGGAGGTGCGGCGCGACGACATCCACTGGGCGCGCGAATACCTGGTGCCGTGGATCGGGCGGCGGCTGCGAGGCGAGTCCTCGGGCGACGAGGTCACGCCCAAGCGCCCTGATCTGCTGCCTCTTTGACGGTACGTCAGTCGGTGATGGCGGTGGCGATGATGTGGCCGTGGCCGGAGGGGCTTCGGCTGATCGCCCGAAAGGGGCGGGTCCGGGCCGGTCAGGGGTGGCCGTGGTGCGAGGGGCTGGGGCTGACCGTCCCGAGGGGTGGGGCTGGGCCGGTCAGGGGTGGCCGTGGTGCGAGGGGCTGGGGCTGATCGCCCCGAGGAGAGAGTCCGGCCGGTCAGCTGCGGCCGAGCACCTTGGCCTCCGTCTCCGGGTCGAGGCCGACCTGAGGGCGGTCCGGGCGCTGCGGCGCGGTCCCGCCGACCGAGCGGAGCCAGGCCCAGGTGTCGGCGACGGTCTCCGACACGGGGCGGCAGTGGAGCCCGGCCGCCACGGCCTTCGCGACCGACGAGCCGTGCATCGTGTCGTGCATCTCGCCCGGCGGAATCCACACGGGCAGCTGGAGCCACGGCGCGATACCGGCCGCCAGGATCGGCTCGGCCTCGGTCCAGCGCAGCACCGCCCCGCCGCCGGTGACCTCGACGCACGCTTCGAGCAGTCCGCCCATGGTGGTGTGGCCTGCCGGACTGACCAGGTTGTACGGACCACTGAGCCCGGCCTCCGCCGCGTCCAGGGTCCACTGCGCCAGGTCGCGGCAGTCGATGTACTGCACGCCCAGATCGCGCGGGCCGGGGGCCAGCATGTCGCCGCCTTGTGCGGCCCGGGTCAGCCACCACGGGAGTCGGCCGATGTTCTCCCACGGGCCGAGGACCAGACCCGCGCGCACCAACAGCGTGCGCTCCGCGCCGAATTCGCGCACCGCGGCGAGTTCGCCGCCGCGCTTGGCCGACGGGTAGTCCACCTCGTCCACGTCGTCGGGGGAGCCCGCCACCAGCGGTGTGTCCTCGTCGGCGCCGACCGGGGTGGGGTGGGGGTACACCGACCGGCTCGATACGTACGCATACTGGCCGGCCCGCCCGCACAGCAGCCGGGCCGCGTCGCGGACGACGGCCGGGGCGTGCGACCAGGTGTCGACGACCACGTCCCACTCGCCGTCCTCCAGCGCCGCGAGCCCGCCCTTGGCGGTGCGGTCGCCGTGCAGTGAGACCACCCCCGCCGGCGCCTCGTGGCGGCCCCGGTGAAACACCGTCACCTCGTGACCGCGAGCCAGCGCCGCTTCGGTCACGGCCCGGCCGACGAATTCCGTACCACCCAGCATCAGCACTCTCATGCCCCGACTCTGCCTGCCGGGCGGGCGGTTCGGAACGGTTACTTGCTGTGGGCGTAATCGGCCGGACCGGCGGAGGTGTGATGGCGGGTAGTTACGGCCGTGTACGGTGCCGGGTTTCGGCGGTGCCGGGGCGAGCTGCCGAGGGAGGCCGCGAAGGTGTAGCCGCGCCGCGTGAGCTCGTCGGCGTTCCCCGTACCGGGGGCACGGTGCCGCCGTAGGTGGCCGTCGTGGATGTGGTGCGGCCAGATGACGCCGTCACGGCCGGCCCGGTCGAGTACCCGCATGTCGAGTATCCGCATGCGGATGAGGGCGGTGTCGTCGCTCGTCGCGCGAGCCTTCGCGGTGGCGCGTGCGTAGTGGGTCGCGGCGGGGCTCGCGTCTGCCGTCGAGCGCGGGGGGTCAATGGGAAGGGGGGTGCACGCTCGCCGGTCAGAGGCGAAGGGCTGCGTCCAGTCGATGGCGAAGCTCGGCCAGTCGGCTGCGACCTGGCTCGCAAGCAGGCAACTGCCGCGTCAGCGAGCGGACGGCGGGTGAGGCGTGACCGATCGCCCAGTGCACTTCCCTGTCACCGACGGCGGGGTCGTCGCCCGCCGCGAACTCGCGAGCGAGCGCCGCGTAGAGCGCGGGCCCGTGGATGTGGCGCGCCTGGTGAGGGGTGGCCAGGGCGTGGATGTAAGGGGCGCCTGCCGCGTAGCAGGCGGCACGGGCGGCGGCTGTGGCGGCCGGATCCTCGACGTCGCGCGCGGCTTTGTGAGCCGCCCAGCTGACGGAGCGCAGCCGCGCGGTCCGCCTCCCGGTCTGCGTGAAGCTCCGCAGGACCTCGATCGCCTCGCGAGGCCGGGTGTCATCGGGAGCCGCAGCCTCGAACAGCGGCAGCACCCGCTCGGCGCAGTCGGCGGCCCACAGTCCGAGGAGTCGGCGGTCTTCATCGCTTACGGTCACTTGGTCCACCCGCACATGGTGCCGGGTCCGCGGCGCGGTGTCGCTGGGGTTTCTCCGCGCGCATGTGGTGCTGGGTCGGCGGTGGGGTGTTGCTGGGGTTTCACGACTCGCTCATGGTGCGGAGTCGGCCGCGCGGTGTCGCTGCGGTTTCACCGCCCGCACATGGTGCCGGGTCCGCCGTCCGGTGTCGCTGCCGTTTCAGCGCGCTTACGGTCACTTCGTCCAGGGTCGGCGGCCCGGTGTCGCTGCCGCGTCACCACCCGCGTCTTACGTTCTCCACCCCTGTCCCACGCTCACTGGCCGGATCTCAGGCACGCACCCGGCCGTGGGCCGCCCGGGTCGGGCCGCCTTTGCGGCGACCGGGTTCGCCCTCCTCGAAGGCCGGTCCCATCGGCCAGGGGTCGCCGGCCACCCGGGCGTGCAAGTGCTCGTCGTGCCAACCGTCGGAGTGCAGCAGTGCGCTGCGCATCGTGCCTTCCAGGGTGTAACCGGCCCGCTCGGCCACTCGGCAGGAGGCGGGGTTCTCCACCGAATGCGTGATCCGGATCCGGTGCAGCCCGAGTTCCTCCAGCGCCCACCGGCTGACCCGCAGGGTGGCGTCGAGCGCCGCACCGGCCCCGCGTCCGGCGGGCAGCAGCCAGTAGAGGAGCTCGCCGCTGCCGCCGCGCAGATCGAGGTCACCGATCCCGATGAGCCCCACGGCTTTGGCGTCGTCCCGCCGTGAGATCGCCCAGATCGCGGCGGCCTCCTCCGTCCAGCGCTGTCCCCAGCGGGCGATCTTCTCGCGGGCGGTGCGCGGCGACAGGGCCTCGACGCGGTTCCACTGGACGATCTCCGGATCGCGGCACGAGGCCTCCAGAACGGAGGCGTCCGACTCCCGCCAGGGGCGCAGTTCCCGCCCGCCGGGCAGGACGAACGACGGCTGCGGCTGCCGGGCCATGCGGCCGGCGGGCACTACGTGCGGTATCGGCGTGATCATCCGCGCATCATGCCAGGCGCGGCAAGCCCGATTCCGGGGATTGGCCGGGCCGAGCCGGACGGTGACTGGATGTCTGCGGTGCGATTCGGTCGCCGGGAAGCAGAGAAGCCGGGCCGCGGTGGGGCGTCGTCCGGGGCCTCGGGTCGCCGGGCCGCTTGTCGGGTGTTGGCGTCGGGCGCTGGGCCGGGCGCCGGCTGGACGGTGGTGGTCCTTTGCCGGGCCGATTTCTGCGGCGGCGTCGGGGCGGGGCCCCGGGAGGCCAGGGCTGCGGTGCGCCCGGCGTCCGGGCCACCGCCGGGCGCCGGGCGCTGGGCCGGGGTTCAGCCCCGCAGTCGTGGCCCCCGCCGGGCCGCTTGCGGCGTGCATCCGGGGTGCCGGGCCGCCGATCTTCGGGCCCGAGGGCCTGGCCGGACGGCGGTGAACCAGCGCCTGGGGAATCCGGCCGTCCCTCTCGGCGTTTCCCAGGCATGACGGCATTCGACGCACCCCAGGAAGCCCTCCTGAAACTGGTCGGCGCGCAGGACGGCGGCGTCCTGGTCACCCTGAAGCGGGACGGGCGGCCCCAGCTCTCCAACGTCAACCACGCCTATTACCCCGACGACGGCGTCATCAAGGTCTCGCTCACCGACGACCGGGCCAAGACCAGGAACCTGCGCCGCGATCCCCGTGCCAGCTACCACGTCACCAGCGAGGACCGCTGGGCCTGGACCGTCGCCGAGGGGACCGCCGATCTCACCCCGGTCGCGGCCGACCCGCACGACGAAACGGTCGAGGAACTGGTCTCCCTCTTCCGGGACGTGCAAGGCGAGCACCCCGACTGGGACGAGTACCGCGCCGCCATGGTGCGCGACCGTCGCCTCGTACTGAGGCTCCGCGTCGAGCGGGCCTACGGCCAGCCCCGCCAAGGCGCCTGACCGACCGACCAGATCGCCCGGCCTGACCGCCCGAAGTCGGCGCCCGCGGCGGACAGACAGTCGGGCACGGTCGCGGCGGCGTCCGAGGGACCCTCCTCGGCCACCTGCCCGCGGGCGCGTGCACGGTCGCCGCACATAATGGAACGACCCCCGAGCCCCAGGAGGTGCCGTGACCGGCGCTGGTTCTCTGCTTCCACTCCGCTCCAGGCTGCGCGAACTGCGGCCGGCCGCGTTCGGCGCCGACCCGACGGGGGAGCGGATGGCTCGGATCCGCCGCTCGCCGAACTTCGCGGACGGCGTGTTCCAGAACCCGGAGGGCGCCCGGACCAGACCCACGGGTTCCACCCTGGAGTTCGCGAAGCTGTTCTTCGAGAAGGAGCAGCGGGTACGCCGCGCCCCCACCGGCAACATCCCGGTGCACCCGACGACGCTCGCGGACATCGCGAAGCCGCCGGTCACCGGATTGCGGCTCACCTGGATGGGGCATTCGAGCGTGCTCGCCGAGATCGACGGGCGCCGGGTGCTCTTCGACCCCGTATGGGGCGAGCGCTGTTCTCCGTTCCCGTTCGCCGGGCCCAAGCGGCTGCACCCCGTGCCGGTGCCGCTGGCCTCGCTCGGACCGGTCGACGTCGTGGTCATCTCGCACGATCACTACGACCACCTTGACCTCCCCACGATCCGCTCGCTGGCCGGAACCGGCACGGTCTTCGCGGTGCCGCTGGGCGTCGGCGCCCACCTGGAACACTGGGGCGTACCGGCCGACCGGATTCACGAGCTGGACTGGAACGAGTCCGTCAAGGCCAACGGAATCACGCTCACCGCGACCCCGGCCCGCCACTTCTGCGGCCGCGGCCTGCGCAACCAGCAGCACACGCTCTGGGCGTCGTGGGCGGTGACGGGGCCCGAGCACCGGATCTACCACAGCGGTGACACGGGCTACTTCGGGGGCTTCAGCGACATCGGCGCGGAGCACGGCCCGTTCGACGCGACCATGATCCAGGTCGGTGCGTACAGCGAGTTCTGGCCGGACATCCACATGACTCCGGAGGAAGGTCTCCGCGCCCACCTCGACCTCCAAGGCGGCGTTCCGCACGGCGCGTTGATGCCTATCCACTGGGGCACGTTCAACCTCGCGCTGCACCCGTGGGCCGAGCCGGCCGAGTGGTCCGTGGACGTCGCCGGAGCGGTGGGCCAGGGGCTGGCCACGCCGCGGCCGGGGGAGCCGTTCGAGCCCGGTGGCGATCTGCCGACCGATCCGTGGTGGCGGCCCGTGGCCGGGACCATCGCACATCACTGGCGGCGACCGAAGCCGCTCGAAGTGGAGTCGAAGCCGAATCTGGCCGAACTCGACCTGGCGGGCGAGCGCTGACGGTACGCGAGGGGCGACCTCCGAGCACCCCTAGCTCGGTTCCGGATCGTTGCCCTTCCGTACCGTTTTCAACATGAGCGTCCACGGCCGCGGGGAGTGGGGCAGCCAGGTGGGCTCCTCCGCGGATCCGCCCAAGTCCGGTACACCGGTGAGGAGTTCGTCGACGATCGAGGCCAGCGCCTCCGGTGTCTCAAGCACGAGCACGTCGGCGGCCGTCTGCCAGGCGTCGATCCGCAGGGCCCGCGTGAGCAGATGGCGGGTGCGGGCACGGCCGGACCGGCGGGCCGCCCCCACGAGCGCCACGGCCTGCCAGTGCGGTTGGGTGATCGTCCCGGCCAGTGCCTCGGCCCGGTCGGCATGGCCCGACTGGGTCAGCGCCTCCGCGACTTGGGTCAGGGCGCGGTCCCGGAAGTACGGCCCGGCAATCGCCCGGGTCACCGCCTCGGCGCCCCCGACGTCTCCCTGGCGGGCGAGTGCCGCCGCCGCATCGCCCAATGCCATGACGTCGTGCCAGCTCCGGGCCGTGTCGGCGCGCGCGAACTGGGACGCCGCGCGGGCGAGTTGAGCCGCGCGTCCGGCTTCGCCCCAGCGCGCCCACCTCTCCGCCACTTCGGCCAGCCCGTTCGCCCGGGGCTTCCACCTCCGGTAGTCGGGATCGGTCCGAACGGCCTCTTCGGCATCATGGACGAGGAGGCGGGCCCGCTCCCTCTGCCCCGCGCGTGCCAGCTGGGCCGCCAGCTGGAGGAGTGCTTCGGTGCGCAGCCCCAAGTCCATGATGTTTCGCGCGAGTTGGACGGCGCCGTCGAGATGGCCGAGCCGCGCCATGAGATCTGCCACCGCCATGACCCGGTTGCCCTGATCGGACTCCCGGACCGCGATCCACTGGGCCAGGCGCTCCGCCTCGCGCAGGACCGATCGGGCGTGGGCGGCCCGGCCCATGACCATGTTCACCGCCGCCACTTCGGCCAAGGCGAGCGAACGCTCTCCCACGGTGGGGGTGGCTCGCGCCGCAACCTCCGCATCGGCCAGCACAGTTGAGGCCGCGCCGATGGGCCCGGCCCTCGTCATGCCCTCCGCGACCGCTGCCAACCCCCGCGCCCGCAGCTCCGGGGAGGTGATGCTCCGCGCCACCTCGTGGGCGCGGCTGATGTTGCCCCGGGCGCAGGCGACAGCGGTCAGTTCGGCCAGTGCGTGATCGCGCGCACCCGGATCGGTGATCGCGCGCGCCAGTGCCACGGCGCGGTCGGTATCGCCGGACCAGGCCAGTGTCACGGCCACTTCGGCCAGTTTCCCCCGCTGGAGCCCCGGCCGGGTGGCTCCACGAGCAGCCGTCTCCGCCGAGCGGGCCAGTTCCCCGGCGCGCTCGCGGTGCCCGAGCCGCGCCCACACCTCGGCTTCCCAGGCCAGTTCGGACGCGTACCGCACCGGGATTCCGGTCCGGAGCAGCGCTCCGGCGCGGCGGGCGAGTCTTTCGGCGCGGTCGAGGTGCCCCAGCGCGCTCCAGCCACGTACCACCGCGACGATCGAGCGGGCCCGTGCTCTCGCCCGGTACGGGGTGCCCGGCCCGGCTCCCGTGAGACTCTCGGCCTCTGCCAGCAGGGCCTCGGCGCGCTCGGCGTCGCCCGCCCGCCCGCTTGCGCCACCTCGGCGAGCGCCAGGGCCCACAGTTCGGGTTCGCCGATGGCGATGGACGCTTCCTCGGCGCCATGGGCCCGGCGTCCGTCAGGGGCGCCGTACCCGCGCTGATCGAGGTGCTGTTCCAGCCGCGTGAGGACCATCTCCTGGGCGTTGGTGATGCCGCGAGCGACGGTCTCGGCGCGGTCGACCTCGCCCGACCGTGCCAGCGCACGTGCCAGCGTGAGGACCCAGGGCGGCAATGCGTCGACTGTGGATGACCAGTTGCGCTCCTGCGACAGTGCGCCCAACTTGAGGTCGAGCGCTTCGACGCGGTCCGCGGCGCCCAGCCGCGCCCACGTCCGGGCCACCGCCTGCACGGCCTGCGACGTTTCGTACGCGTCACCCACATCGGACCAGGCCAGGCGTTCGGCCTCGTCGGCCAGAGCCTTTGCGCGGTCGGTGTGGCCCAACTCCGCCCAGGCTTCGGCCACTTGCGCCAGCGTTTGCGCGCGCGGCGCCGCCCCGGTCACGGACCGGGCCGCGGCTTCGGCCTCGTCGGCGACTTCCACCGCACCGACCACGGTCACACCCGGCCCGGTTGCCGCCCGGCCGTCCGTACCGTCTTCGGCCAGTGCCTCGCTCAGGGCGGCGAGCGCGCGGGCGCGGCGGTCCGGATCGGGCAGCGACCGTGCGAGGGCTTCGGCCCGCAGGGGATGTCCGAGGCGCCCCCACACAGCGGGAAGACGCGTGGGGATCCGGCGGTTGCGGTGGGTGAGGGTGTCCCGCCGGAAGGCGAGCAGAACCATGGAGTCCAGGTCCGGGGGGATCGCGGTCGAGGAGCGCGTCCTGGGCGGCGGTGATCTCGGCGAGAGCGGCCCCGTCACCGCCGGTCACGTCGAGCAGCGTGCGAAGGCGGGCCGGGTCCAGGGCGCAGGCCGTCATGTGGGCCGACTCGCCCTGGGCGTGGAGCATGCGGAAGTATCCGAAGAGCAGGTAGTCGGGCGTCTGGGCGGACCACCCCGCACGGCGCCATCGGGCCGCCCAGTCGTGGAGGCGTTGCCGGTATGCGGCCAGCTGCGTACCGCCCAGGAAGTGGACGGCGGCTTCCTGGAGTTCCTCGTGGGCCAGCAGATAGACCTCGCCGGCGGTTGTCGAACCGGAACGGCCCCCGCCCGGCCGGTGCGTGAACGAGCGTCCGGCGACGGTGCGCAACGAGTACCCCACCTCCCATACTTGACGACCTGTCAGCTCAGCCAGGTCCCGGCCGCTGAGACCGCCGCCCGCGGCCGTCACCAGGCCCACCAGTTCCCGCTCGGCCTCGGGGCCGAGCAGCAGCCTGCGCAGTTCGAGCGGCGCCTCCCGCTGGATGCCCCGCGCGTGCGCCGACGCGGTGAGAGTGCGTCTGACGCCGGGATCGCGCAGCGGGTGGTCGGCGGGTACGTCGGAGGGGAGGGGAGGGTTGTGGCGCCCCGAGACCACGATGCGCAGGCCCTCGCGCGGCCGCGCCGGGAGGAGCGCGGCGATGCTGTGGGAGCCGGTGCCGCGGTCCTCGTCGACGCCGTCCACGACGAGCAGGAGCCGCTGTCCCTGTCGGCGGCAGTGGTGTGCTGCCGCGTCGAACATGGCCCACAGGTGCGCGGTGCGCGTGGCGGCCGTCCAGTACGAGGGGACGGGCTCGCCGAGGAGCGTCGCGAGCTGCTCGATCATGACGTCGAGGAACGCTTCCCGGTCGCTCTGGGCCGCGAACCGTCCCGTGACGAAGAAGGAGACGATCCGGACACCGGGCGGGGGATGCAGGACGAACCAGGACTGCTCGCGGTGTCGGTGAGCCCGGCCGACGCGCCCGCGGTCAGCGCGGCCACCACCAGTTCCACCCCACTCATGTCGCCCCCGTCGCCATGCCGAGTCGCTTCACCGCTACCCATGGTCCCCGAGGTGGCGACCTCGCACCAGGGCTGTGGACACAGCGAGAACCCGCCGGGCACGTCCGGCGGGTTCTGGTGATGGGCTGTCAGTTCACGGGGGCGGCGGCCCGTGCGGCCTTGGTCTTCTTCGCGGCTCCGGGAGCCGGGGCGGGGATGAGGAGGCGTTCGGCGAGGTGACCGAAGAGCAGACCGAAGCTGGTCCACAGGGTGAGCTGGATGGCGATGGCGGAGAGGCGGAACTGCCACAGCAGGGTTGCCGGGAAGTCCTTGGGCACCTCGTTGGTGGCGGGCAGGAACGCGTAGGCGAGGCCGACCGCGACGAGGAAGGCGGCCCCGGCCGCCACGGTGGCGTTCCAGTTGCCGAGACGGGGTGCCAGACGTTTGCCGAGGATGACCGCCGCGACGGCGACGAGCACGCTCAGCGCGATCATCAGGAAGTACAGCGTGGTGCGTTGGCCGATGGTGTCGGGTTCGCCGACGGACGGCGGGTTCGCCGGATACTTCAGGAACGGTACGACGTACACCGTGAGGAGCGCGCCGAAGGAGATCAGTGCGGCGGTGGCCCGCGGCCCGAACCCGCCGATGCGGCCGAGCGCGAAGCAGAAGGCCAGGGCGGCGATCCCGCCGACCGCGACGCCGAAGACCAGGACGCCGGTGGCCAGCCCGGCGGTGGACTGCAGCGAGCGGCTGACCACTTCCATTCCGTGTTCGTGGGAGTGGGCGTCCTCGAACGCGATGGCCGAGTCCACCCGGGGCTCGCCGAGCAGATACGCCACGACGAGGGCGAGAGCACCGGCGGCGAGGCCGGCGAGCATTCCGCGCACCAACAGGGCGCGGACGGATACGGAGTTCACGAGCTCGGTGTCCCCTGGTCTCAGTGGCAGGGGAAGCCCAGCAGGTGGCGTCCGTCGTGGACCCACTCGTGGACGTCCGTGCCGGAGATCAGCGAGGTGGCGCCCTGCTCGGCACCGACGAAGTAGAGCAGGACGAGCATCAGGATGCCGAAGAAGACGGCCCAGGGCGCGATCGCCTTGAGCGAGATGGGGGTGATCGCCGGGGTGTCGACGGCGACGGGGGCAGCAGCGGACTGTGCCATGGCAGAACCTCCTGGGGGAACACGCGTCCCGGTTGTGGTGCCTGAGACGGAGGTGCTGGGTCTGACTTCCCGCACGGGGTGCGGGTACACAGTGGCGCGACCGTGCCGGATTCTCACCGGGCTTCCGTCACACCTTCGTCATGTCCACCAGACGGTACCGTCCCCGGCCGCGCTCCGCTACGGCGCGCGGTGGTGCGAAGCACGCCAACCGCCGTGATGTGCTGGGGACATGAACAGTGACACGGCGAGGATGTGACGGTGACGGCCCGGGTGATGTTGGTCTCACCGGCGATGAGCGAGGCGCTGCGCGAGGCCCGGTTCGACGACGACGCGGAGCTGGACGGGGAGGGGAGGAGACGGACCGAGGCTGTCCGCGGCGCGGTACCCGGCGCCGACCGGTACCTGAGCGGGCCGTCCCGGCGCTGCCGTGCGACCGCCGCCGCCCTTGGCCTGCGGGCCACGCCCGAACCGGCTCTCGCGGACTGGGACACGGGCCGCTGGCGCGGGCGGCTCCTGGAAGAGGTGAGCGCCGCCGAGCCGGACGCGGTGTCCACCTGGCTGACCGATCCGTCGGCGGCTCCGCACGGCGGCGAGTCGCTCATCGATCTGTGCGGCCGCGTCGACGGCTGGCTGGAGGAGGTGTCCGGTGGTGGCGGGCGGGTCCTCGCGGTCGTCCAGCCGTCGGTGGTGCGGGCGGCGCTCGTGCGGGCCCTGGCGCTTTCGCCGACGGTGTTCTGGCGCCTGGACGTGACGGCGCTGACCGTCACCGAACTCAGCGGCCGGGCGGGGCGCTGGAACCTGCGGTGCGGGCGGCCGCTGGCGCCCTGACCCGCCTAGCGCGCCCGCGATCGAGGCGGATTCCCCGCCCTGCGGCTGGCGAGACCGCCCCTGCGCAGGCCCCGGGAATACGACAAGGGCCGGGAAGGAAGCCTGGCTTCCTTCCCGGCCCTCGAACGGATCAGCTTCCGTTGGCGGAGGTGTGCGGGGCCGCGGCCGGTGCGGGCTTGTCCGGCGCGTCGAGATGGTGCTTCTCCACCAGTACGCCCGCGATGAAGCCCAGTACCGTCATCACGCCGACGGCCAGGAGCAGTGTCAGCCACGGCAGTTCCCGCCACGGCGTGCGCCCCTTCGAGGCGGCCGGAGCTTTTCCGGCGCCTTCGCCGGCCGAGAGGGCCGACATGTCACTGCCCGCGGTGGATTGCTCGCCAGCCACCGCGGGAGCCGGGTCGGGCACGGGCGAGGGGGCGGTGGCTTGAGAGACCTGCGCGGGGTCCTGGCCGTCTGGCTTCGTGAACGCGTCACGGTCTGGGACCATGATCTCGGTACTCCCTTGTCCGTATGGTGCTGCGGTCGTGCTGGAGGATCCTGGAGGCGGCCGCAAGCAGATCCCCGGCTCCGGATCGGTACCGGGGGCGCGGCGGCTTTGCTAGCCGCTGTGGCCGGACGGCGCCACGGTGGTGACCCGTACCTTCTGACCCTGCGTCAGTCCGCTGGTGATCTGGGTGTTCGTGTCTCCTTCGACGCCCACCGTCACCGACGCGGGGTGCGCGGCGCCGTCCGGTCCCACCACCGTCACCGTGCGGGTGGGGCCCGTGCCGCTCAATGCCGCCGTCGGCACGTAGAGAGCCTCGGCCGCCTCGCCCGACACCACCTGGACGCTGACGCTCTGCCCGGTGTGCAGATCCTTCGTCGCGCTCGTGATGTCGAACGTCACGGGGTACTGCGCGGCGCCACCAGCGCCACCGCTCATCGCGAGCGTGCTGACCGACAGGACCTTCGCGTTGAGCGCGGTGCCCGCCTGGACGTTCAGGGTGACCGTGGCCGACTGGCCCGGCTTCAGCCGGAGCGCGTCGGCCTCCGAGAAGTTGGCCTTCACCTGCATCCCGGTGGGATTGGTGATGACGATGAAACCGCTCGGCGAGGGCGAGCCGCCACCGGTGCCGGTGCCGCCCGTCGTGCCGGGTGCCTGGCCCGGCGCCTGCCCCGGTGCCGAACCGGGAGCTGCGCCCGCTCCGGACGTGTAGGTCGTGCCCACCACGGTCTGGCCGACGGCCGCACCAACCGATGCGATCGTCCCGTCGACCGGTGCGGTCAGCACGGTCCCGTCGAGCGTGCGCTGGGCGTTGTCCACCGCGCTCTGCGCCTGGGCCACCTGCGTCTGGGCCTGGAGGAGCAGCGCGGGATCGACCGACGGGGCGGCGGCGGGGGCCCCGTCGACATACGCCGCGTTGCGGACGGATATCCCGGCGAAGGGCACGCCCGCGGGGGTGATGGTGGCCGACGGGGTGGGTGTCGGCTTGGACGGCGACGGGTTCGGGCTGGGCTTCGTGGAGGGAGTGGGTGAGGGGGAGGGATCGTGGCTCGGACTATTCCCGGGGTTGGGTCCGGAGCCGGCCGGCGGGCTGGCCGGCTGACCCTCCGTCACCTTGGTGAGGTTCGCCTTCGCGGCGGTCAGCGACGTCTTGGCCTGGGCGAGTGCCTGGCGCGCCGCCGTGTCGTCGACCTTGGCCATCACCTGCCCCTTGCTGACCTTGTCACCGGCCTTGACGGCGACTTCAGACAGTTGCCCACCGGTGGTGAAGTTCACTCCGGCATCGCTCGGCGATGCCAGCGAACCGGACCCGGTGACAGTGGCCTGCACCTTTCCCGTGGAGACGGCGACCGTGCGGCTGTCCGTCCGGGGGGTGGCAGTGGTGCTGTCGGAGTTCACCGCGGCGTAAGCACCGCCCAGGGCCGCAAGGAGCACTACGCCGAGCGCCGAGTTCAGCAGAACGGCTCGGGGCAGCCGTGGAAGGACCTTCATACACAGGAGCCTGACAGGAACCCCGCACGCATGACATGTCCCCCCGGCCAAGCTTCCGGACCAAGGACCCCCGCCAAACGATCTTGTGGCGGGGGTCGCCGGACAGGCCGGAAGGCCCCCAGGTGTCAACCCCCATGGTGGGCAAGGGCCGGTGGCCCCGGCCTCGAAGCCCTAGGGCAGCGGACTCGACGTCCTGGTCCGCCACGCCACGAAGGTCCCGCCGAGCAGCAGGAGGGCCCCGATCGACATGACGGCGATCAGCGGGATGGTCCAGCGCCACACCTCCAGGTTGGCGAAGCCGCCTGCGAGCGTGATGAGACCGCCGGTGGCGAGCGCCGCACCGAACGTGTTCCGGCGCACCGCGCCACCTCCCCGCCTCTCGTGCACCAGAGCGGCGGTGGCGATCAGGGCGACCACGGCGACCAGGACATCGGCGTACAGGAAGAGGCGCCAGTTCAGCATCCTGAACAGACCGTCGCTCGAGAGCAGTCCGGCCACCGAGCCCCCTGCGACGACCAGGCCGAAGACGGTGAAGGCCGCGCCGCGTTCCCTCGGGTCGGGGAAGGAGGTGGCCAGCAGGGACAGCGCCGACGGCCACAGCAGAGCGGCACAGGCACCTTGCAGGACCACGGAGCCGATCAGTATGTCGCTGTCGACGGCCGTGGCACTGAGCGCGGAGGCCACCGCGAAGCCGGCCAGTGCGGTGATCAGCGCCCGTTTACGGCCCATGGAATCCGCCACGCGCCCGCCGACGAGGAGCAGCGCGCCGAAGGGGACGGCATAGGAGAGGAGCAGCGTCGTCATCTGCTGCTGGCGCACGTGCAGAACGACCCGGACGACCACGAACATCACCGACAGATAGGACGTATTGAGCACTACGAGCAACTGCGCCAGCGCGATCGCGGGCAGGCCCCACCAGCGCCGGGGGTGAGGACCCAACGCATCGGTCGAAGGCGCGGGCGCGGCGCCGGGGTTCGGATACGCCGGGCCGAAGCCGGGCAGGGGACGGAAGTCCGCCGGGGCCGTCGGGCTGTACGCGGGCGGTGGGGGCGTCGGCTGCGCGGGCACGGGCGCCACCGGGGCCGGTGGCGCGGGCGCTGCCTCGGGCGCGTAGTCCAGCAACTGGGCTGCATGGCGGCCGAGTTGAGCCAGCACGGGACCGGGGAGCCACTCCTCGGCCCGGTCGGTCGCCGTGCCCGCGGCCACCTCCAGCGGGGTGGGCCGCGCGGCCGGGTCCTTGTGCAGACACGCGCGTACGAGACCGACCAGTGAATCCGGCACGCCGGTCAGGTCCGCCTCCTCCTCCGCGATCCGGAAGAGGTGGGCGTTCAGGCCGCTGTCCGTGGCGCCGAACAGGAGCCGTCCGGTGGCGGCGTGGACCAGGAGGGCGCCCAGGCAGAAGACGTCACTGGCGGGGGTGAGTTCGAGGCCGCGGGCCTGCTCCGGCGACATGAACCCGGGGGAGCCGACCAGCATGCCGGTGCGGGTGTGCAGGCTGTCCCCGGCGAGGCTCTCCAGCGCCCGCGCGATGCCGAAGTCGATGACGCGGGGGCCGTCGACGGTCACCAGGACGTTGGACGGCTTGAGGTCGCGGTGGATCAGACCCGCCTCGTGCACGGCTTGCAGCGCGAGGGCGAGACGGTTCGCGAGGACGCGGACCGAGTGCTCGGGCAACGGCCCGAAGTCCTGGGCGACCACGGTGTGCAGGTCGGGCCCCGGAATGTACTGGGTCACCACCCACGGCACCGCGGCCCCGGTGTCCGCGTCGAGCACGGCCGCCGTCCAGGCGCCGCCCACCCGGCGCGCGGCGGCCACCTCACGCGCGAACCGCTTGCGGAACTCGGGGTCGTGGGCGAATTCGTCCTGGACGACCTTGACCGCGACGGTCCGCCCGCTGTCGGAGCGGGCGAGGTAGACGCGCCCCATACCGCCGGCGCCCAGGCGGGCGATGAGGCGGTACGGGCCTATGCGTGTCGGGTCTGCGGTGATCAGCTGGTCCACACGCAGGAAGTTAGCGGAACGGACGGCCTGTTGGCCGATTTTGGCGAGAGAAAAGCAGCGGCGGCAGCGGGGCAGGAGGCCACGGCGGCCGCCCCGCCCATGCCGAGGGCCGGCTCCACGCGACCCGCCGGGCTCGCCGCGGCCGTCGCGACGAGCGAACAACTGCCGTGTCGGACAAGGCCGCCGGCAAGTTCGATTCCCACCGCACCCTCACCTGCGTCCAGCCGCCACGGCGCGACGCCGGCCGAGCGGTCCCGCACCCCACGACCAAGGCCCTCCCGCCGGGGTCCGGGGCCCGAGGTAATGTCGGTGGACACCCGGGCGAATGACCCGGATCGTACGGCGAGAGCGATGACCCCCATGACGCTGGCGTATTTGCCGAGCCCCTCCCAGGGGGTGTGGCACCTCGGTCCGGTGCCGATCCGCGCGTACGCGCTGTGCATCATCACCGGTGTCTTCGTCGCGGTGTGGCTGACCGGGCGCCGGTGGGCCGCGCGCGGCGGCAACCGGGAGGACATCGCCGACATCGCGGTGTGGGCGGTGCCCTTCGGCCTGCTCGGCGGGCGGCTCTACCACGTGATCACCGACCCGGAGCTCTACTTCACCGCGGGACAGCAACCCATCCGCGCCTTGTACATCTGGGACGGCGGTCTCGGCATCCCCGGCGCCGTCGCACTCGGCGCGGTCGGCGCGTGGCTGGGCTGCCGCCGGCGCGGCATCAGGCTCGCCGACTTCGCGGACATGGCCGCCCCCGGCCTGGTGCTCGCCCAGGCCATCGGGCGGTGGGGCAACTACTTCAACCAGGAGCTCTTCGGCGGCCCGACCAGCCTGCCCTGGAAACTCCTGATCGACCCCGCGCACCGCCCCGACGACAGCCCCACCGTCGCCTTCTACCACCCCACCTTCCTGTACGAGTCACTGTGGGACCTCGGCGTCATGGCGCTGCTCCTGTGGCTCGACCGGCGCTACCGGCCGCGCCGCGGGCGGCTGTTCGCCTGCTATGTGCTGGCGTACACCGCGGGCCGCGCCTGGATCGAGGCACTGCGGGTGGACCACGCCAACCACTTCCTCGGCCTGCGCCTGAACGACTGGGTCTCCGCGGCCCTCTTCGTCGGCGCCCTCATCTACCTGTACGCCACCCGCCGCCCCGCGACCGAGGAGACACCGCCCCCGACGGCGGACACCGAGGCGGCACACGAGGACTCCGCCGCGCGCTGAGCGGCCCCCGCAGGCACCCGCACGGGGTTGTTTCCGACGCCGTGGCGGTGATGAACGCCCTGGTGGAAGCCCCGGGCGGCCGGAATCATCCTCCATAGACGATTATTTGATGGAATTCATAGGTGTAGTGCGTATGTTTCGCGGTATGCCCTCGACGTGCTCCCGCCGGCCCGGATCCGCCATCACCCGTACCTTCCGGTTTCTCGGGGTCAGTGTGCTGGCGGGCGCGCTGGCCGCAGGGATCGCGCTGCCCGCCTTCGGCGCACTCGGCCTGGGCGCCAAGTCCGCGGCGGAGAGCTTCAACAGCCTTCCCGACGAGTTCAAGACGCCGCCACTCTCCCAGGCGTCCCAGATCTACGACGGCGACGGCGGCCTCATAGCCACCGTCTACGACCGGGACCGCACCGTGATACCCGGCGGCCAGATCGCCCCGGTCATGCGGGAGGCGCTCGTCGACATCGAGGACAACCGCTTCTACCAGCACGGCGCCGTCGACCTTCAGGGCGTGCTGCGCGCCCTGAACAAGAACGCGGCCAGCGGCAGCGTCGCCCAGGGTGCCTCCACGCTCACCCAGCAGTACGTGAAGAACGTCTTCGTCGAGCAGGCGGGCAGTGACCAGAAGGCGGTCCTCGAAGCCCAGCGCCAGACGCTCGGCCGCAAGATCCAGGAGCTGCGCTACGCGATCGAGCTTGAGCAGACCCTGCCCAAGGACCAGATCCTCACCAACTACCTGAACATCACCTTCTTCGGCGAGCAGGCGTACGGGGTGGAGGCGGCCGCGGAGCGGTACTTCAGCGTGCACGCCAAGGACCTCACCCTGCCCCAGGCAGCGCTCCTGGCCGGGCTCGTCCAGTCGCCGTCGATGTACGACCCGGTCACCAACTCCCGGCTTGCCAAGCAGCGCCGCGACACGGTGCTGACGAAGATGGCCCAGTACGGCTCGATTACCGCCGCGCAGGCCGAGCAGGCGATCAGTACACCGATCAGACTCCAGGTCAGCGCACCGCGCCAGGGTTGCATCACCGCCCAGCAGGGCGAGGGCTTCTTCTGCGACTACGTTCACCGGATCGTCCTGACCGACCCGGCGTTCGGCAAGACCGCGGCCGACCGGCAGGCGTTGTGGCGACGGGGCGGTCTACAGATCCGCACGACGCTGTCCTCGAAGGCGCAGCAGGCCCTCCAGAAGTCGGTGACCTCGCACGCCTACACCACGGACGACGCCGCCGCCGTGATGAGCCTCGTCCAACCCGGCACCGGCAAGATCGTCGCCATGGGGCAGAGCCGCGAGTACGGCCTGGGCGCCCACCAGACCGAGATCAACCTCAACGTCGGCACGAACATGGGCGGCGGCCTGGGCTTCCCGACCGGCTCCACCTTCAAGCCGATCGTGGCTGCCGCCGCGCTGGAGAACGGCACGGCACCCGACCAGCAGTACCCGTCCCCGTACTCCATGCCCTGGCCCGCCATGACCGACTGCGCGGGCAACAGCTTCCCGGAGAACGGCGAGGTCCACAACGACAGCCCCTCGCTGACCGGACCGTTCGCCATGCCCGACGCCATGGCCCAGTCCGTCAACACCTACTTCGCCCAGCTGGAGGCCGACACCGGCCTGTGCGCGGTGGCGAAGATGGCCAACGCGCTCGGCATCACCGGGCAGGCGGGCGGCACCAAACTCCAGGTGGTCCCCTCACTGACGCTGGGCAGCAACGACCTCACCCCGCTGGAGATGGCCAACGTGTACGCCACCTTCGCCAACCACGGCACGTACTGCACGCCGGTCGCCATCGCCTCGGTGACCAAGCCGGACGGCCAGAACATGGCGGTGCCGCAGGCCAACTGCCATCAGGTGATGTCCGCGCAGACCGCCGACACCGTCACCACCATGCTCCTGGGCGTCGTCCAGGACGGCACCGGCAAGCCCGCCGGGCTCACCGACCGCGACAGCGCGGGCAAGACCGGCACCACCGACGAGAGCAAGCAGGTCTGGTTCGCCGGATACACGCCCGAACTGTCCGGTGCGGCCGTCGTCAGCGACACCAGGAGCCCGCAGGACCTCGACGGCCAGACCATCGGCGGCACCACCGTCGGCCAGGCCTTCGGCGGCACGCTGGCCGGCCCCGTCTGGCGCGACGCCATCGAGGGCGCACTCGCCGGCGTCCCCGCCGGAAACCTGACCACGACCCCGCTGCCCGGCGGGCGCAAGGTGTAGGAGCCGTGCCGCAGGGTTCCTTTCCGGCGGCCGGGGTATTCGACCGTCACCACCTCGCACCCCGGAGGAGGAACCCCATGCTCGCCATAGGCGCGGCCGTTGTCTTCTTCATCGCGTTCCTCGTCAACGCCGCCGACATCGCGACCAACCACGTGTTCACGTCCACCAACATCATGCTGATCGGCCTGGCGCTGCTGGCCCTGCACATCGCCGGGATCGGCCGTACCTGGGCGGGGCGCCGGCGTCGGCGCTGACCGGGCCGACCGCTACGTCCCGGGCGGTGACCACCCGATGAGCAGCAGGGTGGCGTCGTCGCGCAGATCGCTGCCCTCGCCGTCGAGGATGGAGTGGATGAGGCGGCGCAGCGCCTCGGCGGCGAGTTCGCCCGCCGCGGTCGCCCGGATGATGGAATCCGCGAAGCGGTCCATGCCGAACTCCCCGCCGCCCGTGGTACGTGACTCGGTGACGCCGTCGGTGTAGAGCAGCACCCGGTCACCCGGCTCCAGCGCGATCTCGTGGACGGTTCTCGCCTCGTCGCTGAACCGGGCGGGCAGGCCCATGGGCGGCTGGGCCTGGCGTTCGAGAGCGCCCTCCAGGACGTGTCCCGCGCGGATCAGCAGCGGTGGCGGATGTCCGCAGTTGCACCACCTCAGTACGCCCGAGGCGAGGTCGAGCTGGGTGAGGATGCCCGTGCAGTACTGGTCGGGAAGCCACTGGGCGAGGGCCTGGTCGATGGTCTCCACAAGGTCGGGCACCCGGCCCCGGCCCGCCGCGCGTTGCGACAGCCCGCCAGGGCGACCGAGGTGGTCAGGCCCGACGCCAGGTCGTGGCCCATCGCGTCGAGGATCGCCGCGTGCAGCGTGGACTGGGTGAGTGAATGGTCGAAGGCGTCCCCGCCGATCTCGTACGCGGGCTCAAGGACGGCGGTCGAGACGACGTGCGCGTTTCCGATGGTGCGCGGGGGGAGGTAGGCGCGGAGCATCTCCGCGGGCAACTGCATGGGCTCGGTCCGGGCCCGCCGGGCGAAGCTGTCGCTGTACGCCCGCTTCGAGGCGATCGCCATGGCCAGGATCCCCGCCAGCGTCCGGCAGCGCCGCAGCCGGACGGCGTCCAGGGACCGCGTGCGAACCCCGAGCACCCCCAGCCGTTCGGCGCGTCGACCACGGGCAGCCAGACGCACACACCGTTCCCCGATTCCTCCATCCGTGGCGAAACGGTCCGGTAGCACCAGCCGGCCGGCGAGGCGTCCACGTCCAGGGGCGGCAGCCCATCGGTGAGCGGGACCAGCCAGCGCTGCTGGAGGTCGGTCAGGTAGATCAAGATCTCATCGATGCCGAACGCCTCGGCGCAGCGGTTCGCCAGCACCGGGATGTCCATCGGCGTGGCCTCGTGGGCCTGGGCGAGCATGTCCTCCAGGAACTGCTCGCCGAATTCCGGGTCCGCGGCGTCCGCCTCCATGGCTGCCCCACCACCTCCTTTCGGCCAGTTTCACAGCCGTGCCCCCGTTCCGCCCGTACGCGGCACCGCGGGGTGCCCCTCGCCGCCCGCGCCCGACACGGCTCTTCGAACTCATGTCGCAGCACGTTCCGGCCATTACGCGGTAGCGGCACGTCACCATCCAGGGTCACGGCGCGGTGGCTTCTGCGGACCGTCACGAAACGGAACGCACCGGGACAGGAAATGGCATGAGCCGTTCCGTAGTGGGCAGTTGAAGATCCCGCACGTTATCGCTCTGTCGTACGATGCGTCATACCAGAGCGGGACGCTGTGCGTGGAACTTTGCCAACTGAGCACCGAGGGTGATGGATTGACGACTACCGTAAGTGGTCGCCGATCAATGCGGGCCCTACATCAGCCTAGTTGGGCCTGCCACAATGATCCCTGGGACCCCACGCACCGAGGACGCCGATGTCTCATCTCCGCGCACCTGCCGCGCGGCCGGACCGCCGCGAGGGCGGGCGGCACGGCCGCAACGCCGCCCGGCCGCAGCAGCCCCCCGCCGACGACGGCCACCAGGCCCAGGCCGGCCGGGCTCCGACGCCCCCCGGGCCGCGCCCGTCGCCCGAGTCCCGCATACGCCCGCAGCTGCTGCGCGCCGCCGTACTGCCCGCCACCGTGGCGGTGCTGTGCGGCGCGGCCGCCGTCGCCTTCACCCTGCACTCCACCGGCAAGCACCCCTCGGCGGGCCTCTGGGCGGCGCTGGCCGGCCTCGCCGTGCTCGCGATCGCCGCACTGGTCGCGGCCGGAATCGGCGCGGACCGCGCCGCCAAAACAGTGCTCGGCCGCGCCAACGGACTGCGCCGCGGCAGCGCCCGCTCCGCCGCCGACCTCCGTACGGTGGTCGAGGCGCTGCGCCGCGGCGAAGGGCCGCCCGCGCGCTGCGCCCCGGCACAACTCCCGGCGGGCGCCGACGAGTTCGAGCTGCTCGCCCATGAGTTGACCCGCTCGCACGACGCGGCCGTGGTCGCCGTGGTGCAGGCCTCCCAGCTCTCCAGCAGCGTCGGCAACGAGCAGAAGGTCGAGGTCTTCGTCAACCTCGCCCGCAGGCTCCAGTCGCTCGTCCACCGCGAGATCCAGCTCCTGGACGAGCTGGAGAACGAGGTCGAGGACCCGGAGCTGCTCAAGGGCCTGTTCCACGTCGACCACCTCGCCACCCGCATCCGCCGCCACGCCGAGAACCTCGCCGTGCTCGGCGGTGCCATCTCGCGGCGCCAGTGGTCGCACCCGGTCACCATGACCGAGGTCCTGCGCTCCTCCATCGCCGAGGTCGAGCAGTACCCCCGGGTCAAACTGGTCCCGCCGATCGACGGGACGCTGCGCGGCCACGCCGTCGCCGACGTCATCCACCTCCTCGCCGAACTCGTCGAGAACGCGACCGTGTTCTCCGCCCCGCACACCCAAGTCCTGCTGCGCGCCCAGCACGTGACGGCCGGTCTGGCCGTCGAGGTCGAGGACCGGGGCCTCGGCATGCCGGTCACCGAGCAGAACAAGATGAACGCGCTGCTCTCCGACCCCGACCAGGTCAACGTCGCCCACCTCCTCCAGGACGGCCGCATCGGACTGTTCGTGGTCTCGGCCCTCGCCCGCAGGCACGGCATCGCGGTTCGCCTCCAGACCAACATCTACGGTGGAGTGCAGGCCGTACTCGTGCTGCCGCAGGGTCTGCTGGGCGCCGAGCAGGAAGGCCTCAACCAGACGAACGGCGCCCCCCAGCAGGCCACCGAGACGACCGGCCAGATGCCCGCCGTCCCGGTTCCCGCCCAGGTCGCCCGGCCCGCCGAGCCGCCTCGCCCGGCCCCCGTACCGGCCCCTGTACCGGCTGCCGTTCCCACGCCCGCCCTCGCCTCCGTACCTCCGGAGCCCGTGTACCAGGCCCGGCCGGCCCACGACCTGCCGCCCGCGCCCCGCCCGCACCTGGACGAGCCGACCACGGCCGGCCACGGCAGCGCGCCCCTGCCCGTGCGCGGCACCCACGACGAGCGGCCCAATCCGGCCGCCGCGCCTCCCGGCCTCCAGCACGCCGCCGCCCCCGAGCCCGCCGACCCCCGCCCGGCCCCCTTCCCGCCGGCCCAGAACGGCTCCGTGCGCGGCACCATGGGCCGCCCCGACCTGCCCCGGCGCCGCAGCCAGGAACACCTCGTACCCCAACTGCGGGACGCACCCGCACCGCGCCGGGACGACGAATACGCCCTGCACGACCCGGGGTTGATGGCCGCCTTCCAGCGGGGCATCGGGCTCGCCGAGTCCCAGCAGAGCCACTCCGCACAGCCGACCCACCTCACCGCCCAGGCGCACCAGTTGGACACTGACGCCGAACACTCCAAGGAGTAGATGCACCATGGCGAGCGATGCGCCGACCGGACACGTCTCGGACCTCGACTGGCTGCTGAGCGGACTGGTCCAGCGGGTGCCCTACACCCGCAATGCGGTTCTGCTCTCCTCCGACGGTCTGGTGAAATCCGTTCACGGTCTGGACACCGACAGCGCCGACCACATGGCAGCCCTCGCCTCCGGCCTGTATTCGCTGGGCCGAAGCGCGGGGGCGCGCTTCGGCGACGGGGGAGAGGTCAGGCAGGTGGTGGTGGAGCTGGACTCCACGCTGCTGTTCGTGTCCACGGCCGGTTCCGGCACCTGTCTCGCGGTCCTCGCGGGCCGGGAGGCCGACGCCGCGGTCCTGGGATACGAGATGGCCATGCTCGTCAAGAGCGTACGGCCGTATCTCGTGACGCCGGCCAGGCACGGAGCCGGATCAACGAGCGGGCTGAGGAGTTGACCGTGCCGGCCCCGCAGGACGGGCCGTGGCTCGACGACGCGGCCGGGCGGCTGATCCGCCCCTACACCGTCAGCAACGGACGCACCCGGCCGACCGCGACCCTGGACCTGCTCTCCCAGGTCATGGCCACCGGCTCGGTGCCCCAGGCACTCCTGGGCCCCGAGCACTCGCAGGCCCTCGGTCTGTGCAAGGGGCCCACTTCGGTGGCCGAGATCTCGGCGCACCTGCGGTTGCCGGCCGTCGTCACCAAGGTGCTCCTGTCCGACCTGGTGGACTGCGGGGCGGTGACCGCACGGGCCCCCCGCTTCCACCACACGCCCACCGACCGATCTCTGCTGGAGGCAGTCCTCGATGGCCTACGACGACGGCTTTGAAGCCCTCCCCGCCGGGGACGCCGTGGACCTGTTCCCGACCGCGCTGAAGATCCTCATCGCGGGCGGGTTCGGGGTCGGCAAGACGACCTTTGTCGGAGCGGTCAGCGAGATCGAACCGCTCTCCACCGAAGAGCTGCTCACCACGGTCAGCGTGGCGCACGACAGCCTCGAAGGGGTCGAGTCCAAGACCACCACCACGGTCGCCATGGACTTCGGCCGCATCACCCTCGACGACAGCCATGTGCTCTACCTGTTCGGTACGCCCGGCCAGGAGCGCTTCTGGTTCATGTGGGACGAGCTGTCCGAGGGGGCGCTCGGCGCGGTGATCCTCGCCGACACCCGACGGCTCGACGAATGCTTCTCCGCCGTGGACTTCTTCGAGCGGCGCGGAATCGGATTCCTCGTCGCCGTCAACGAGTTCGACGGTTCCTACCGCTACGAGCCGGAGGAGGTGCGAGCCGCCATAGACCTCAAGCCCGAGGTCCCCGTCGTACTGTGCGACGCCCGCATCGGCAGCTCCGGCATCCGCACGCTGGTCACTCTCGTCCAGCACCTGCTCGCCACCATTCCGGCAGCCACCAGCCATGGAGCCTGACTATGACGTACGACCCGACCGGACATCTGCTGCTCACCCCTGTCGACCGGGAGGCGCCGGTGCGTGTGCAGCGGCTGCGCCAGCTGGGGATAGGGGAGCAGCCCGACCCCGCCTTCGACGAGTTCGCCCACAAGCTCGCCGAGGTGACCGGGGCGCCCTTCTCGATGGTCAACTTCATCGATGAGAACCGGCAGTTCTTCGCCGGACTCCACACCCCGAACGGCACGCACACCGGCTCCGACCTCGCGGCCGCGTCCGGCGGGGTCAGCCGGATCATGGCCCGCGATCACGGCTACTGCCCGCACGTCGTGGTCCGGCGCAAAGCCCTGGTCCTGGAGGACGTCTGCGACTACCCCCGCTTCGCGGGCAACCCGGTCGTCGACGAGATCGGCATCCGCTCGTATCTGGGGGCGCCGCTCATCGACCGCACGGGCATCGCGCTCGGCACGATCTGCGTGGTCGACACCGAGCCCCGGCCCTGGGGCCGGGCCGGGCTCGAAACGATCAAGTCGATGGCGGCGGAGCTGGTGGAACAGATCCACCGGCGCGAGGACGGCGGTTTCTGACCGCCGCCCCGCCCGTCCGCCGTACGGTCAGTGGACCGTGGCCAGCTCCTCGGTGCGCACCACTTCGGAGAGCCGCTGTGACCACTGGCCCTTCGCCGTGCCCAGAGCCACCTCGGCCAGCCGCAGGAGCTGTACGTCCGAGGTGCCGGCCGGAGCGAAGATGTGGTGGGCGTCGCGCAGATAGCGCTCGATGGGGCGGTCGGTGAACAGACCGGCCGCCGCGTGGATCTCCATGGCGTTGCGTGCCGAATCCAGCGCCGACTCCACGTTGAGCACCTTGGCGTTCATCAGCTCGGCGTCGCACGGCAGGCCCTGATCGAGCAGGTGCACCGCGTGATAGGCGACGAGACGGGCCGTCATCAGCCGGGACTGCAACTGCCCCAACTTGATTTTGATGTTGGGGAGTTCGTACAGCGGCTTGCCGTAGCGGATCCGCTCCGTGCAGAACCTGGCCGTCTCCTCCAGGATCGCCTGGTGGATGCCGAGCGAGACGGCGGTGAGGTTGGCCCGCCCGTACAGCACGCTGGAGGAGTACGCGACGGCGAGCCCATCGCCCTCCTCGCCGAGCCGATTGGCCGCCGGGACACGGCAGTTGTCGAAGGACAGCTCGCCGAAGCTGAAGCCGTGCAGGCCCATCGACTCGCGGTGCTCGCCGAGCGAGAAGCCCGGCCGGTCGGACTCGACCAGGAATGCGGACAGCCCCCGGGAGCCGGGTCCGGTGCGGAGGACCACCCCGTGAAGATCGCCGACGTGGCTGTTGCCCACAAACACTTTTCGGCCATTGAGTATGTAGTCGTCGCCGTCGCGGACCGCGCTCGCGGCCATCCCCAGCACATGACCGCCCGACTCGGGCTCCGTGACCGCGATCGTCGGCAGGCACTCACCCGAGGAGACCGCGGGCAGCCAGGTCTTCTTCTGTTCCTCGCTGCCGAAGTGGACGATCTTGGCGACGCCGAGCTGGGAGGCCTGCACCATGGCACCCATCGCACCGCTGACCCGGGACAGTTCCTCGATGATGATCGTCTTGCCGAGGTGCCCCACCCCCATACCGCCGTATGCGGGGGCGACGGTGGCTCCGATCCAGCCCTGCCGGGCGATGAGCCGGGACAGTTCGTGCTGGACGGTGCGGGCCGCCTCCATTTCGGCGATCCGTGGCCGGACCTCGCGTTCCGCGAAGTGCCTGACGTCTTCCCTGAGTTGATGGTGCAGTCGGCTGCTGAAGTGCGCGTCCATCCGTGAGCCCTCCTCCGCGAAACGCCTGTCGCGGATGACCCGCGCAGGTGGTGCATCGGCAGTGGTCCCGTTCCGAAGAGGCCGACCCCCTCATGCTGTTGATCACCTTCGGCTCGTTCAACATTCATCGTCAACTTTGGCCAGAATCAGGCGTGTTGACGTGCGGTCGGCGATGTGTTCTGTGGGGTCCGGCCCGTTCGGTCCGAGTCGATTGCATCCCCTTCACACGCCCTTCTGCCACATGCCCACGGCAAAGGTTTCGTGGCTATGTGGCACTGAGGGACAGTAAACGGAATCAGATGACCACACTCGTGACATCCGAGGACAGCCGGAGAACCGATTCGGCTGCGAGATCGACGGAACTGGACTCTCCTTCCTGCATGTGGGTGAACGATCGAGGTCCGTGCTGACGGATCGACCACACGCTGCCCGCCGCTGGGGTGGCGTCGGGTGGCGGACCGCCCCGCACTGTAGAGGAGTTGGCCTGCGGATGCCGGTCGGCGTCCATCGTCCCGGAACGCGGCGCGAGTGCCGCGACCCCCTCTCTGGCCTGTCGCCTTCCGTACGGGGCGGGGTGAGGCGGAATGCTGTCCGAAGGCCGTGCGAGCGGCTCCGGGGCGAGCCGGCCCGAGCGGAGTACGCCTCGGACGGCACGGCACCGCCCCGCGAGAGCCGCGTGTTGCGGGCGCCCCGCTTCACAACTTCCGCTTGCCGCAACGGAATCGATCACCATCGGTGAGAGCGCGAACACCCTGATCGCATCAGAACGCCAACGCTCATGACCAGCGCGTTGGGGCACGGTGCGGCGCGAACGGCACAAAAAGGTGGTGCGGGGCGCATGGCGAAGTGCGGGATGCGGAAGCGAGCGCCGCCGCGGCTGCGCTCACCCGCCACCGAAGGGTTTTGGCCGGGAAGCAAATCTATCCGGACACCCCCGATGGGCGAGGCCCGCGCCGGACCGGCGGCCCCGGCCGCCGCATGGGGGCGCGGGGGCCCGCGAGGTGTGGGGAAGTGGTGAGGAATCCGGCCACCGGCCGCCCCGCACAGTCGCCCGCCCGGCTGACGCCAGGAGCCGGGTGCCGCGATGTACCCGCCTCGGAGGCCGACATCGAGAACAATGCGCAGCATGCCCGTCGGTATCGGCGCCGCCGGCGCTCCGTGGGTCATCGCTCCAGCGCCGCGCCCCGCCGCCCGCCGCAGGGCAACACCGCCCGACGTGAAGGAAGTTGAAAATGACCGACCTCCGTATCGGCGTCATCGGATACGGCATGCGCGGCACCATCGCGCGCACCGCGCACCGGCCGGGCCGCGGCTCGACCGTCGCCGCCGTCGCGGACCCCGACCCCCGGGCCCGTACGGCGGCGGCCGCGGCCTTCCCCGACGCGGTCGTCTCCGGCGACCACCGAGAGGTGATCGACGCCCCGGACCTGGACGCGGTGCTCGTTCTCACCCCCGACCACACCCACGCCGACCTCGCCTGCGCCGCCCTGCTCGCCGGAAAACCGGCCTTCGTGGAGAAACCCCTCGACATCACGGTCGAGCGCTGCGACGAGATCCTGCACACCGCGCGCGACACCGGAACCCGCCTGTACGTGGGCCACAACATGCGGCACATGCCCGTGGTGCGGATGATGCGCGACCTCATCGGCCGCGGCGCCATCGGCACCGTCAAGACGGTTTGGGTGCGCCACTTCGTGGGGTACGGCGGCGACTGGTACTTCAAGGACTGGCACGCCGAGCGCCAGTACACCACCGGCCTCCTGCTCCAGAAGGCGGCCCACGACATCGACGTGCTGCACTGGCTGTCCGGCGGTTACACGCGCGACGTGCAGGCCATGGGCGATCTCATGGTGTACGGAGGCAACCCGCACCGCAGGGCCCCGGGCGAGCCCAAGACGGACGACTGGTACACCGAGGACGGCCACTGGCCCCCGCACACCCAGCGCGCGCTCAACCCGGTCATCGACATCGAGGACGTCTCGCTGCTCAACATGCGCCTCGACAACGGTGTCCTCGCCTCCTACCAGCAGTGCCACTTCACCCCGGACTACTGGCGCAACTACACGGTCATCGGCGACGCGGGCCGCCTGGAGAACTTCGGCGACGGCCCCGGCGGCCAGGTGAAGGTCTGGAACTCCCGGCGCTCCGAGTACCGCGCCGAGCCCGACGAGACGTACGAGATCCCCAAGGCCGAGGACGACCACGGCCACGGCGGCGCCGACCCGCTGATCATCGACGAGTTCCTCCGCTTCGTACGCGAGGGAGGCGTCACCGACACCTCTCCGGTGGCGGCCCGGATGGCGGTGGCGGCGGGGTACCAGGCGACATCCTCCCTGCGGGCCGGCGGCACCCCGCGCGAGGTCCCGCGCCTCGACCCGGAACTGGTGGCGTACTTCGAGCGGGGGCAGCGGTAGGGGACGGAGGCGGACGCGAGACCGAGAGGACCGGCCGCCACCGGGCTTTGCCTGGGGGGAGCGGTGCCGGGAGTCGGTTCGCCGCCTTCGCCCGGCGCGGCGCTCTGCTTGGGGGGAGCGGTGCCCGGAGTCGGTTCGCCGCCCTCGCCGGGTGACGGCGATGCTACGGGCGGCTGGACCTCGGGCCCGGAATCGGGTTCGTGACCACCCGGCCAAGTGCGGTATTGTTCTGATGCGCGTTCGGCCGGGGGGAAACCCCAGGTCAGACGGGCATCGGGACGTGGCGCAGCTTGGTAGCGCACTTGACTGGGGGTCAAGGGGTCGCAGGTTCAAATCCTGTCGTCCCGACAAGGGTTCATCCCATTGTCGCAGGTCAGAGGCCGTTTTCTCGTTCGCGAGGAAGCGGCCTCCGGTGCGCTCCGGGACCTGCCCCTCACATTCGTCTCACGGTTTTCACGGTTCGATGGCTGGGCTGGGTGCTGCCCGGCGCCGGTGCCGTGAATGAATGCCCCATTTCTCCTTTGTGTCTGACTTAACGATCACTGCAATGGGTTGGACGGTTGCTTTCCGCGATGGGGGATCCTTGCCAGCGGGTTCGCACTGGACGCATCTGTCATCGATCAACTGCACGTGGGCAGGTCCAGTGGCTGCCCAGTCGCCGGGCGAGTTGGGCACACCAGCGACCTGCTTGCCGTCCTTCCGGACGCGTTGTCGGACCCGCATGCCGCGGACCACTGGTTCGCCCCGAAGCCCTTCGATGTGAGCCATCGCTGTTCAGCCCCGGAGCCGACAGCCGCGGCCGTGCCATGGTGAGGAGCGGCATCGGAGGCTCCAGAAGGCGCGGAAGCCGCCGGCCGCCAGGCCGGACGGCTTATCGGCAGCCGCCGTTCCGGCGAACGATGTCGGCGTTGAGGGTGGTGGCGAAGGCACACCAGGCCGCATAGGGGGTCAGGGCCGTCGCGGCGGCCCGGTCGACGCGGGCGGTCACCCGCAGGACGTCCAGAGTGCTCAGGGTAAGGAGGGTGGTGCCGACGAGACCGGCCCGGGGGCTCCTGGCGGCAAAGAACAGCCAGTTCCAGGACGCGTTCAGGGCCAGGTTTGCAGCCAGTGCCCCGACCAGTCGGCGGCGCTCGCCGCCACCTGTCCGGTTCGCGGCGTGCCCGGCGGCGAAGGCGATGCTCCCGTACAAGGGGGTCCATACTGCACCGAACGCCCACGAGGGTGGCTGCCATGGCGGTTTGGACAAGGCTTCGTACCAGGCGCTGTTGGGATCCACGGCTCGCGCGCCGGTCACCGCCGTAGCCGTCACCGCAGCCGCAGCCAGCGCGTAAGCGGGCCAGCGGCGTTTCGCCTCATGGCGACTGGAAGATGTCAGAACTCGCATAACGGATGTATGCCCCGTGGTGTGGCGGGGTGAGACCCGACCCGATTCTTCGCGGTCCATCCGGGCGAGGGGAAGTCTGGTGTCGCTGCCCGCGCATCCGCCCGGCCGTGATCCGCCGGAGCCCACGACGGCCCTGTCGAGATCGCGCTACCGTTGCTTCGGGGGAGTCTTCTGGCGATGTGAAGAAGGCGGTGATCCAGCTGTTGGACAACCTGCCTTGCCATGCAGCAGGTTGCCGGTGCGCCGCTGCCGTGGCCGACGACAGCGTGAGCGGGCGGCGGTGACCAGCGGCGGCCGCGAGACACCTTGGCGGACGCAGGCGCCGGGCCTTTCGGTCCCTGGTTCGTCTGCTGCGTCACGCCGACAGGACAGGCCACGTGCGACGCCGGCGACACCAGAGCTGCCGGCCGGCGTGTGCGCGAGGTTGCTGGATCTGGTGGATCAGGCCGTCGTAGTCTGCGACGCGGCCGGGCTGCCGAGTTGGTGCAACGTCCAGGCGGAACGACTCTTCCCTCAGCTGCGCATCGGTGAGCCGCTCCCTGGGCCGCTGTCGCGTCCCATGGCCGAGGGTGTGGACTGCTTCGAGACAGTTTCTGACGGGCGCCGGTTGTCAGGGCACCGGGTGGTGCTGCACGGCCACGGGACTCTCGCCGGTCACTGTGTGTGGTTGGTGCGCGACGACAGCGCGGTCCATGAGCGCCAGAACGAGCTGAAGGCGGAGCGGGCCCGCTCCGCCTTCCTGGCGGAGGCGGGGAAGCAGCTCGCGGCCTCCCTCCACCACGGCCGTACGGTGCGTGCGGTGGTGCGGGTGGCGGTCCCCGCCCTGGCGGACACGGCCATCCTGTTCCTGCCGGTCCGGGGACGTTGCGTAGCCTGGCACCTCTACGGGCCGGACGAGTGCGCCGGCCAGTTGCCGGCAGCGGCGTTGGACCAGGCCCCATCAGTGGCCCACGCCCTGAGAGGGTTGGTGGAACAGCCCGTACTGTGCGACTGGCAGGAAGTGGCGCGGCTGGGCAGAGCGCTGCCGCAGGATCCGAGTCCGGCTGGTCAGGCCCTGGTGGTCACGCTCCCCGGGCCCGGGATGCCGGCCGGCGTACTGGTGTTGGCGCACAGACCACAGCGGACGGGCTTCGGTGCGGCGGACGTCGAGCTGGCGCGGCAGTTCGCCGCGCGTGCGAGCCTCGCGCTGGCGGCTGCGGCTTTCTATGCCGAGCAGGTGCACACCGCTGCCGTGCTGCAGGACGGGCTGGAACCTGACCCGCTTCCGCACGTGGCGGGGGTCCACCTCGGGGCCGCGTACCGGCCCGCCCGCGAAACTTTGTGGCTCGGCGGCGACTTCTACCAGGT
Source organism: Streptomyces sp. NBC_01431 (assembly GCF_036231355.1). Lineage (NCBI taxonomy): Bacteria > Bacillati > Actinomycetota > Actinomycetes > Kitasatosporales > Streptomycetaceae > Streptomyces > Streptomyces sp. NBC_01431. Next base: position 1,179,870 of record NZ_CP109496.1, on the reverse strand, counting down.
CCGGGCGGACGCCGAGGGCGGTGTCAGGTTCTTTTTCGGCGACGTCTGCGGCAAGGGGGTCGAGGCGGCGGTGTTCGCCGGACGGGTGCGGCAGAGCCTCCGATCGCTGGCTCTGGTGGAATCCCGGCCCGTAAGGATGCTGCAGCTGCTCAATGAGGCGCTTCTGGAGGGAGGTCCCATTCCCTTCACGACACTGGTGACGGGGTCCGCCGGCTCGGCGCGAGACGGCGCGCTGGACGTCGTGCTGGCAGGCGGTGGGCATTTGCCGCCACTGGTGCTGCGCAAGGACGGCAGGGTGGACGAGGTGCACATCGGTGGGACGCTGGTCGGCGCCCTGCCCGACCCGGACTTCCACCAGACGGAGATCCGGCTGGCAGCCGGCGAACTGTTGCTGTTGTACAGCGACGGTGTGACCGAGGCGCGCGGTGGGCCGACGGAGCAGGAGATGTACGGCGAACGGCGGTTGAAGCGCGACCTGGCCGCCTGCCTCGGCATGCCGGCCGGCGCGGTCGCCGAGCGTATCGACCTGCGCACCGGGCAGTGGCTGGCCGGAGGCGACCACGACGACCTCGCCGTTCTCGCCGTGCAGGCTCCCGCGCTTGCGCCGTCAGCGGATGTGGGGCAGCCGCGGTGACCGCCGAGCGCTCCGACGCCATCGAGAGTGTTCGCACGGCGTTCGACGACACCCTGGCCCGAGCGGACGAGACCGCCGCCGTGGCGCTCGTCCTGGACCTTCTCGCCCGCGGCGTCAGCGCCGAGGACCTGCTGCTCGACCTGATCGCACCCGCCCAGGCAGCGGTCGGCGAGCGCTGGGTGACCAACGAGTGGAGTGTGGCCCAGGAACACGCGGCCACCCATGTCAGCAACCGGGCCGTCTCCGCACTCGCCGCCGCGACCGTGGTCCCCGACCCTCCTCTCGGGAGCGTGGTGGTGGCCTGTCCGGACGGCGAATGGCACACCCTGCCCGCCCATATTGTTGCGGAGGTACTGCGGCTGCGCGGCTTCGCGGTGCGGTTCCTCGGTGCCGGTGTACCCACCGCACACCTGATCTCGTATCTGCATCAGAACGGCTCTGATCTGATCGCCCTGTCGTGCATGCTGGCGGTGCGCCTGCCCCGGATGTACCGCACGATCGAGGCGTGCCGACTGGCGCGTGTACCGGTCCTGGTCGGTGGGGCCGGCTTCGGACCGGACGGCATCTGGGCTCGTGCGCTGGGTGCCGACCTGTACGCGCGCACCGCCGTGGACGCCGCGGACCTGCTGGGGGAGCAGTGGCCGCCGCCGCTGACCGGGGCGCCCGCACTGGACCACCTGGCTGACGGGGAGTATGCCCAACTCGTCAGCCGCCGCGGTGATCTTCTGCGGCACCTGGTCGACCACCTGCGCCGATGCTTCCCGTCGATGCGGCGATGTGCCGACGACCGATATGAGGCCGCGGTCGAGGACCTGGGGTTCCTGGTGGACTTCCTCGCCGCCGGTGTCTTCGTCGACGACCCGCGCGTTTTCACGGACTTCCTGGTGTTCCTCGCCGATGTGCTGGCCCCCCGCGGGATACCGCCGGCCGGCCTGGACCTGGTGGTCCGGGCCCTCTGCGAGCCGTTGAGCGATCTTCCCCGCACCCTGACCCACCTGGCAGCGGGTCAAGGACGACTGGAGCGGGCCGGACACACCTGGACGGACGCCTGATCCCTGCGGCAGGTTACGGGAGACGCACGCTGTTGGCCGCCCGAGTCCGCCCCTGGCCCGGACGACGGGCCACTATCAACCCTCGGGGACTCCTAAGGAAGCGGAACATCCCTGCACGCGAGAGTGTGTGGCAAGGCACTTGCGTACTCCCGCTCGCGTTGCTGCTTCTCACGCGCCTCTCACGGACTGGATGTCATGAGGTGGCATCAGGCGCCATGCGGGTTGGACGGGATAGGCCCTGACCTGCGCGATTGGGACGGGTGAGCATCAGTTGGACGCCCTCTCGACCGCCTGGGCGTCAAGGGGGCGCAGGATCAAATCCTGTCGTCCCGACTTTTCGAAGTCGCAGTTCGAGGGCCGGTTCAGAGAAATCCGAACCGGCCCTTGATCGTTTTCCGGGCCGGGCGACCGGCCCGGCGATCTTGCGCAGGGCGCGCGCACGGCGCTCGCTAGCTGAACGGCCCTTCGGCGATGAAGCGGTGCAGCTGGTGGGCGAAGGCCTCGGCCTCGCCGGGCGGCCAGGTGGACAGGCTCGTCGTGATGTGGGCGGCCAGCCGCGCCCGCAGCTCCGCCACCGCGAGCCGCCCCCGCTCGGTGAGGACGAGCAGTTGCGCCCGCCGGTCATGGGGATCCGGCTCGCGGCTGATCAGCCCGGCGGCCTCCAGCCGGGAGGCACGGCGAGTGACGCCGGAGCGGTCGATGCCGACATCGGGAGCCAGGTCGGCCGCGCTGCGCGGCCCGGTCCGCGCCAGCGCGCTGAGCACCGGATACGTCGCCTCGTCCACCCCCTCGCCCATGCCCTCGGTGAGTCGTCGGTGCAGCTGTGCGCGCGTGGTGCGCCGCAGCAGAATGCCCAGCGCCTCCGCGATCTCGTGACCTACTTCGTTTTCCACGGCCCAAGAATAGCGTGCGCAACGCACGCGTCTGCTGCTACAGTCACAGCAATGCGTGCGCAGCGCACGCATTGCTTGATCTTGTGTTGAAAGGACGACCATCATGAACCGCACCGGCATCGCCGCCGCCCTCAACGACCTCCTCCTCAACCGGGACATCACCGTGGCGGAAGCCGCCGACCGGCACTTCACCCCGGAGTACCGCCAGCGCACGGACGGGGAGTGGGCCGACCGCGCCGAGTTCATCGACCACATCTCCCACCTGCGCACCGTCGTCGCCGACGGGCGCGTCGTGGTGCACGAGGAGTTGTCCGACGGCGACAAGTACGCCGACCGGCACACCGTCGACATCGTCAAGACGGACGGCTCGTCGGTGAGCATGGAGGTGTACGTGTTCGCGGACCTCGCCTCCGACGGCCGGTTCAGCCGCATAGAGGAGACCACCCTGATGCTTCAGGGCTCCGACGCCGACCGCGATCTGGGCAGCGCCCGCTAGGGGCTCCTGCATGCCGCTCCCGCCTTGACCCGGGGCGGGCGCAGGGCACACCGCCCTGCGGTTCCGCCCCGGGGGACCGCCGCAGGGCCGGGGCGGGCTGTCGGGCGTGTCGTGTGGCTGTGGCGTGGAGTCGTGCCGTACGGCCTTGCCGTGGAGGGGCGCTGAACAGCCGTGCCGTACGAGCGCGTCGTGCAACCACGAGCGGTGACGCCACCGACCGCTGCCTGACTGCCCGTTCCCTGCCCGCACCGGGAATCGTCTGGCCAACTGAGCGGCCGCCGTGGCCGAGGCGGGGCCGCTTCGGGGCGGGCTTTCTCCGGGGCAGGGCAGAACACCGTGGCCCGTGAAGCGATTACGATCCGAGCTCATGAGCACTTCGGATCAGGAACAGACGGTGGACGCGGCTGCACAAGCGCGCGCAACAGCGAAGGCGACGCTGCCCGAACAGCATTCGGAGCGGCGGCCGTCGAAGCCGGAGAGCCCCGAAGTCCGCAAGAGCGCGGAGGGTACGCAGGACTCCGCCGCCTCCCGATCCGAGACCCCGGAAGAGCCGGAACCGGCCGGGGAATCACAAGCCGCGCAGGCTCCCGAAGTCAGCCCCGGGAGCTCGGAGATTCCTGCAACTCCCATAGCCTCCGGGGATGTTAAGCCCTCCGGGACCCCAACCTCTGACGCCTCCGGTACCCCAGAGCGCCCCGCTGCGTCTGAGGCAACCCGGGCCCCCGCGGCCTCCGGTACCCCCGAGCGTCCCGCTGCGTCTGAGGCAACTCGGCCCCCCGCGGCCTCCGGTACCTCCGAAACCTCCGCTGCCTCTGACACCACCCCGGCCCCCGAGCCCCCCACAGCCTCCGGCACCCCCGAGGCCCCAGCAACCTCTGACGCCACCCCTGCCCCCGCAACCTCCGACGCCACCCCGCCCCCCGCAGCCCCCGGCACCCCCGAGGCCCCCCAGGACCCTGCCACCTCCAACGCCCCCGGCGTCTCCGCCGCCCCCGCTGCTTCCGGTGATTCAGCGGCTGAGGTCGTGGGCGCCGAGGCGGTCGACGGCGGCCTCAGCGGCGAGGCCGCACGCGTGGGCATGGCGCCCCGGCAGGCGCGGCGGCTGCGGATGGTTGCGGCCGGGGTGCTCATGGCCGCGATGGCCGTCGTCCTCGTGGTGCGCATCGCGACACGCTCCTCCGTCCTCGTCGTCGGCGTGTACGGACTCGCCCTGATCCTGTGCGGGGTGGTCATCGAGCTGAGCCGCAACGGGCGTACGCGGCTGGGGTCCTGGCTCCTGGTGGTGGGCCTCGCCGCCGCACTCGGCATGGACTGGTTCGTCCTGCCCTGAGGGATGCGGCGGTACAGCCGCAGAACAAGTCACCGAGCCCGCGCCGCCGGAAGTTGAACCCAGGCGGCGCGGGCTCAGCGCTGTCCACCTCCGCCTCCGATCAGCACGGGCGCCCCAACCGCCAACGCCCGCATCGAGGTTTCACGGAGCCCCGCACGCCCCAGCCGTTGACATGTACCCGGCTCACGGTGAATCTTGATGCTCGAAACTCCACTGTTCCAAGCATGAACGCGCACGCTACGTCCGGCTGTTGCTCGGTACGAACGGAGAACGACCCTTGCGGATCCACCGGCACCGTCCCCGCCCGCCCCGACGTCCCGCCGTCGCCGTGTTCTCGGCGCTCGCGCTCGCCCTCACCGCCCTGACCGTTCCGGCCGCCCATGCCGAGGCCGCGGCGCCGCCCGGCGGTGTTCTGGACAGCGGCACCAAGTCCGTGACCTGGCAGAGCCCGCTCTACGAGAAGGGCACGGTCGGCTCGCCCGACAAGTGCCCGCCGCCCGCGCAGGACCCGGCGGGCGCGGTCTGCGCACGCTTCGACCTGACCGTGAACCCGCCCCCCGGCCAGTGGGACGACAACCCGGAGGGCGGTGTGCCCGTCTCCATCCAATGGGCCACCCCCACCGACGACTTCGACATGTACATCTACGACGACGCCGGCAAACAGGTCGCCTCCAGCGCGGGCACCGCCGACCCCGAGGCGACCGTCATACCGAAGGCGTCGGGGACGTACCACGTGGTCGTCGTCCCCTACGACGTGCACCACAACTCGTTCACGGGCAAGGCCTACCTGCCCGAGCCGACCGACGCCGGGAACCTCACCGGCTTCAGCGGCAAGGACGGCACGTACGACATCGCGGCGGGCGCGCTCAAGGCCCGCGCGGACTTCCTCGCCGACGACACGCTGCGGCTGCGCGCCACTCCGGACGGCACGTTCACCGACCCGCCCGGCAGCCACATGATCCAGACCGAGCCGAAGCCGCAGAAGAACACCAAGTCCTTTGACGCGGGGGCCTATTACGGGATCCGCAGCAAGGATGTCGTCCTGCGCGTCTACAAGAAGCCGCTGCGCTTCGCGCTCTACAAGGGCGACAACAGGACCGCCATCTGGTCGGAGGCCGACCCGCTGCGCTGGACCTCCGGCGGCATGCGACAGAGCCTGACCCGCGGTGCGAACGAGCAGTTCTTCGGCGGTGGCGAGCAGAACGGCAGTTTCTCCCACCGCGACCAGATCATGAACGTCGGCAACAACACCAACTGGAACGAGGGCGGCTGGAACAACTCGCAGCCCTTCTACATCTCCTCCGCCGGATACGGCGTGTTCCGCAACACCTTCGCGCCCGGCGCGTACGACTTCGGGCCGCGGGTGCGCACCGGGCAGCAGGAACGGCGTCTGGACGCCTACTACTTCACCGGCGACGTGAAGTCCGTCATCGGCAAGTACACCTCGCTGGTCGGCAAGCCGTTCATGCCGCCGGTGTACGGACTCGAACCCGGCGACTCCGACTGCTATCTGCACAACGCCAACCGGGGCGAACGGCACACCCTGGACGCACTCAAGGTCGCCGACGGCTACACGCAGAACCAGATGCCGCTCGGGTGGATGCTCGTCAACGACGGCTACGGCTGCGGTTACGAGAACCTCGCCGAAACCGGCAAGGGCCTCCAGGCGCACAACGCCCAGCTCGGCCTCTGGACGCAGGACGGCCTCGACAAACTCGCCGACCAGGTCAAGGCGGGCCAGCGGGTCGCCAAACTGGACGTCGCCTGGGTCGGCAACGGCTACGGATTCGCCCTGAACGCGTGCGACCAGGCGAAGGCCGGCATCGAGGACAACAGCGACGCCCGCGGATTCGTGTGGCTGCCCGTCTCCTGGTCCGGCGCGCAGCGCTGCGGTGTCCTGTGGAGCGGCGACCAGAAGCTCAGCTGGGACTACCTGCGCTGGCAGATCCCCACCTACGCGGGCGCCACGCTCTCCGGCATCGCGTACAACACGGGCGACGTCGGCAGCATCTTCGGCCACGACCCGAAGATGTACACCCGCGACCTCCAATGGAAGGCGTTCCTGCCCGCCATCATGACGATGGACGGCTGGGCCAAGGACCTCGCCACCGGCAAGGCCGCCGACCAGCAGCCCTGGCTCGACGGCGCACCGTACGCCGCCATCAACCGCAAATACCTCCAGCTGAAGGAGCGGCTCATCCCGTACATGTACGGGCTCTCCAAGGACGCCACGAAGACCGGCGTCGGCGCGGTCCGTCCGCTCTCGCTCGAGTACCCGGACGATCCGAACACCCTCGGCGCGAACGCCAAGTACGAGTTCCTGGCCGGACCCGACTTCCTGGTCGCCCCCGTCTACAGCGACACCAGCGTCCGCAACGGCATCTATCTGCCCAAGGGCACCTGGACCGACTACTGGACGGGCAAGACCTACCAGGGCCCCACGACCGTCAACAACTACGCGGCACCGCTGGACACCCTGCCGCTGTTCGTGAAGGGCGGCTCCATCGTGCCGATGTGGCCCAAGGGCACGACATCGTGGCAGACCCGGGAGAAGGGCGAGCTCGACTACGACATCTACCCGCAGCCGGGCCGCTCCTCGTACACGCTGTACGAGGACGACGGGGTGACCCGGCAGTACGCCCAGGGCGCCTCGGCCACCCAGCGCGTCGAGGTCACCTCGGCTGGGCGCGCCTCGGTCATCAACGTCGGTGCAAGCGTGGGCGGTTACCAGGGCAAGGCGTCGGCGCGCTGCTACCGCTTCACCGTGCACACCAAGGCGGCCCCCGCGGTCGCCGCCCTCGGCGGTGCCCGGCTGCACCGCTACGGGTCCGCCGCCGAGCTCGCGGCCGCGGGCACCGGCTGGTACTACGACCCCGCGACCGGAGTGACGGAGGTGAAAACACCGTCGCTGCCCACCGGGCACGGCTTCTCGGTGGAGCTCGCCTGATCGACCGCCACCTGGTCGGGGGCCGTACCGTGAGCCGTCCGGTACGGCCCCTTCGCACGTCGGCAACGGCGGTGAGGCAGGATCGGCGTACAGGCACCCGACTGCTAGGGGATCGATTCGATGTCATTCCGCGCCATCCGAGTGAGCAAGGACGAGCAGGGCCACCGGGTCGAGACCGTCACGCTGGAGGAGAGCGAGCTCCCGAAGGGCGATGTGACCGTCGCCGTGGACTACTCGACCGTCAACTACAAGGACGGCCTCGCGCTCGCCGACAAGGGCATCGTGCGGACGTATCCGCTGATCCCCGGGATCGACTTCGCGGGCACCGTCGAATCCTCCAGCCACGCCTCCTTCGTGCCCGGTGACAAGGTCGTCCTCAACGGTTACGGGGTCGGCGAGAGCCACGACGGCGGCTTCGCGCAGAAGGCCCGGGTCAGTGGTGACTGGCTGGTTCCGCTGCCCGCCCCGCTCACGACCCGGCAGGCCGCCGCCATCGGCACCGCCGGATACACCGCGATGCTCAGCGTCCTGGCCCTTCAGGACGCGGGCCTAACCCCGGCGAGCGGCGACGTGCTCGTCACCGGTGCCGCGGGCGGTGTCGGCTCGGTCGCGGTGGCGCTCCTCGCCCGGCTCGGACACCGGGTCATCGCCTCCACCGGCCGGCCCGCCGAGGCCGACTACCTGCGCGAACTCGGCGCCGCCGACATCATCGACCGCACCGAACTCTCCACCCCGGGCCGTCCGCTCGGCAAGGAACGCTGGGCCGGCGCGGTCGACTCGGTCGGCAGCCACACCCTGGTCAACGTCCTCGCGAGCACGCGCTACGGCGGTACGGTCACCACCTGCGGCCTGGCCCAGGGCCCCGATCTCCCGGGCACCGTCCTGCCGTTCATCCTGCGCGGGGTGACCCTGGCCGGCATCGACTCCGTGCAGGCGCCGATGGAGCGCCGCGTGAGGGCGTACGAGCGCCTGGCCCGCGATCTCGATCCGGCCCTCCTGGAGCGGATGACCACCGTCGTCGGCCTGGACGAGGTACCCGCCGTCGCGGACCGTATCCTCGCCGGCCAGGTCCGCGGCCGCACGGTCGTGGACGTCAACGCCTGACGGACGAAGCAGGGGCGGCCGGTCCCGGTCGGCCGCCCTCCAGGATCCCCGCGAAGCCGTCGAGCAGCTGGCCGAGACCGAACTCGAAGACCGCGTCGAGCCGCAGCTCGTACCCGCCTCCCAAGGCCGCGGTGACCCGGGTGAAGACCGGGTATCTCCCCGATGCGGCAAGGGAGTTGAGGGTGGCGTCCTGCTGCTCCATCCAGCCCTCCGCGCTCACTCCGGTGCTGGCCGCCGCCTGGGTCTCCTGCTCCAGGCTGGTCGCGATCCCCTGCACATAGCCGTACAGCACCACGTGCACGTCCAACATGGTGGCCGGTTCGAGCCCGCGCCCATCGAGCGCGGCCAGCGCCCACTCGGCGCGATCGCGCTGGACGCCTGAGGCGCGCGCTCCGGTGCGGACTCAGGCGGGGAGGTGGGCCGGTTCGGCGGTCGGCAGTTCTGTGGGCAGTTCCGCGGGGGTGGCGCCGGTCAGCATCATGACGCCGCGGGCGGCCACGCTCGCCGACGCCGCGGCGATTGCCCAGCCGAGCGGTCCGCCGTGGAAGCTTTCGCCGAGCAGCGCGACACCGATCACCGCGGCCGCGGCGGGGTTCGCCAGGTTCACCACGGCCAGCGGGGCGGCCAGGCCACCGCGGTAGGCCGACTGCGAAAGCAGTAGCCCGCCGACCGCGAACGTCGCGACGAGCACCGCGACCAGCGTGGTCTGCCACCAGGCCAGGGCAGCTCCGGGCAGTTCGGGGGCCAGCGACGCGGTGACCGTCTGGGTCAGCGCCGACGCCACCGCCGAGGCGACCCCGGACGCGGTGGCCAGGCCGAGGCGGCCGCCGTGCGCGGAGTGCGCTCCGGCGCGTACCAGGAAGGCGAGCAGCAGGGCGGTGGTGGAGGCGATGGCGAGGGCCTCGCGCAGGCTCAGCGCGTCGCCGGGGGTGGCGGGCCCAGTGACCGCGATCAGGCCGGCGAGCCCGGCCAGCGTCCAGGCCGCACCGCGCCATTCGCGCCGGGTGACGCGCCGCCGCTCGTAGTACGCGGAGAGGGGCAGCGCGGCGACCAGGGTGAGCGCGCCGAGCGGCTGGACCAGGGTGAGCGGACCGTAGTGGAGCGCGGCCACGTGCATGAGCGCGCCCGCCGCGTTGAGGCCGACAGCCCACCACCACAGCGGCCGGGTCAGCAGTTTGCCGAGCCCACCGCCGCCCTGGGCCGCGAGCCGGGACTGGCCGACGGCGGCCAGCGCGTATCCGGCGGCCGAAGCGAGCGAGAGGAGGATGGCGAGCAGCGCGGACTCGTTCATCGCGCGGCCTCGGAGAGTTGCGGCACAGCGGTGCGCCGGTCCGACATGGATGCCGCAGGCAACTGTGTGACGCGACGGGGTGCCGGTACGAAGCAGAGCACCGCGCCGAGCATCCCGGCGGCCACGATCGTGTCCAGCCAGTAGTGGTTGGCGGTGCCCACCACCACGAGCAGGGTGACCAGCGGATGCAGCAGCCACAGCCACCGCAGGCGCCCGCGGGTCGCCGCGATCAGCCCGATGGCGACCATCAGCGCCCAGCCGAAGTGCAGCGAGGGCATCGCGGCGAACTGGTTCGCCATGGCGTCGTTGTCCGGTGTCGCCGCGTACACGGAGGGTCCGTACACCTGAGCCGTGTCGATGAGCCCGGTCGCCGCGAGCATCCGCGGCGGGGCGAGCGGGAGCGTGATGTGCAGTACCAGGGCGCCGGCGGTGAGCGCGGCGAGGACCCGGCGCGACCACAGGTAGTGCTCGGGGCGGCGCAGATACAGCCAGACCAGGAAGGCGACAGTGGCCGGGAAGTGCACCGTGGCGTAGAAGGTGTTGGCGGCCTTGACCAGGGCGTCGCCGTGCAGCAGCAGATGCTGGACGGAGCCCTCGCCGGGCAGGTGCAGCGCACGCTCCCAGCTCCACACGTGGTCGGCGTTGTCGAAGGCCCTCGCCTCGTGCCCGTTCGCCAGCTGACGGCCGAACTTGTAGACGAGGAAGAGCGCGGTCACGAGCAGCAGCTCGCGTACCAGGGGCGGCCGGGATGCGGTCGTCTCCGGTCCGGTGGGACGGGTCTGGCGACGCGTCCCCTTGGTTATACCGGCAGGCATTCTCCGGCCCCTTTGAACCTGGATCAATACGTGGAAAAAACGGAAGCAAACATAGGCAGGCTAGATCCAAAGTCATCGAGACGCAAACGTCTCGATACGTTTGCGTCTCGGTTGAGCGGAGCCTACTCTCGTATGTGCAGGAGCACCCCTTGTTTTCTCCGGAGGGAACGATGTCGACGCAGGCCGCCACGGCCGCTGCCCGCCGCAGCAAGATCAGCCCCGAGCGCGAGCTGGAGCTGTACGACGCCGTGCTCGACCTGCTCAGAGAGGGCGGCTACGACTCCGTGACCATGGAGGGCGTCGCCGCGCGCACCAAGTGCGGCAAGGCCACCCTGTACCGGCAGTGGAAGAGCAAGCCCCTGCTCGTCACGGCGGCCCTCGGCAAGAGCCGCTGCTCCTTCTTCACCGGCATCGACACCGGTACCCTCGCCGGGGACCTGCGTGAGGCGGCGCGGGCGGTCGGTCGCCGCGAGGGCCCCGACACCGAGCTGATGGAAGCCGTCGGGCAGGCCTACATCAAGCACCCCGACCTGCGCGAAGCCCTCCGCGAGACGGTACTGAACCCGGAGATCGCCGCACTGGACGCGATGCTCCAGCGCGGCGTCGAACGCGGCGAGGTGGCCGCGGACAACCCCGCGATCGGCTACGTCGCCCCCATGATCATGGGCATGCTGCGCATCGAGCGCCTCTTCGAGGACCGCTTCCGCGGCGAGGACACCCTGCTCGGACTCCTCGAATCGGTGATCTTCCCGGCGCTGCGGATCGGCTGAGCGGGGTCGGGGGAGCGGGCGCTGGGTCCTCGCGTCAACTACCGCTTGCGCTAAGGGAGTTCGGTCGGTGGTCTGCGGAACCCGGGGAGCGGACCCGGACCCCCGGCCCCGGTTAGCATGATCCGTGCATTTCACGCTCCCCGACGGCACACGCCTCGACTACGACGACACCGGTGAGGGCCCGCTCGCCGTCTACGCGCACGGAGCCCCGCTGAGCCGCGAGGTCGAAGCCGGGCTCGGCATGTTCAGCTGGGAGCCGGTTGAGCGGCTGCCCACGCATCGCTTCGTCCGGTACGACGCCCGCGGCCACGGCGCCTCCACCGGCCGCCCCAACCCGGCCGACTACCGCTTCGACCGGTTCGCGAAGGACCTCGTCGCCCTGCTCGGCCACCTCGGTGGCGAGGCGCCGGTGACCGGCATGGGTTCCTCCCTCGGCTGTGCGACGGTGTTGCACGCGGCGCTCCAACAGCCGCTGCTCTTAGACCGGTTGGTGCTGCTCATCCCGCCGACCGCCTGGGAGACCCGCCCGGCCCAGGCGGCCGGCTACCGTAAGGTCGCCGACCTCGTGGAGCAGCGCGGCGCCGAAATCCTGACCGCCCTGACGGCCGCCACCCGCGTGCCGCCCTCCCTCGCCGGAGTGCCGGGATACCCGCCGCGCGAGTGCGGTGTGGAGGGCGATCTCGTGCCCGCCGTGTACCGGGGCCTCGCCGACTCCGACCTCCCCGACCGCGACGCCCTCGCCCAACTGACCCAACCTGCCCTGCTGTTGGCGCTGGCCGACGATCCGGTCCACCCGCTGTCGACGGCGCAGCAGCTCGCGGCGATCCTGCCGGGTGCGCGCCTGCACGTCTCGTCGGACTCGGCGGACATCGCCACGTGGGGCGAACGGATCGCCCGTTTCCTGACCGCCTGAGAGCGCGGCCGGGGGGGCGGGCCCGCCGGTCGGGCCCGGGGTGTGTGGGTGGACCGTATGCCCAGCCCACAGGGCGGGCTCGTCGGCGGGTCACACCGCGAGGACCCTCACCCCGGCCTCGGTGAACCGCGCCGCCGTCTCCGGCGAGACCGCCGTGTCGGTGACCAGCGTGCCGACCTGGGACGTCGCGCAGATCCGGGCGAACGTGCGCTTGCCCAGCTTCGTGGAGTCCGCCGCCACGATGACCCGTTCGGCCCGCTCGCACAGCAGCCGGTTGATGCCGGCCTCGTCCTCGTCGTGCGCCGATGCCCCGTGCGTCACATCGAAGGCGCCGACGCCGAGCACCGCCACATCCATGGTGATCTGGTTCAGCACCCCGCCCGCGAGCGGCCCCGTCAGCTCGTACGACTGGGGGCGGGCCACCCCGCCCGTCACCACGATCTTGAACTGTGGGCGAACCGCGAGCTCGTTGGCGATGTTGAGCGCATTGGTCACAATCGTCAACGCCGGTGATCCGGCGGCCAGTTCGGGCCGCACGGCCAGCGCGCGGGCGACCTCCGTCGTCGTGGTGCCGCCCGTCAGACCCACCGCCTCGCCGGGGGCGACCAGAGCCGCCACCGCCTTCGCGATCCGCTGTTTCTCCGAGGCCTGCCGCGCCGTCTTGTAGCGCAGGGGGAGTTCGTAGGAGACGCCGTGCACGACCGCGCCGCCCCGCGTGCGCACCAGCATCTGCTGCTCGGCGAGCTGGTCGAAGTCGCGGCGGATGGTGGCCGCCGACACGCCGAGGGCCGTCGCCGCCTCGTCGACCTCAAGGCGACCCTGCTCCACGAGGAGTTCGAGCAGTGCCTGCCAGCGGGCGTCGCGCGACATCCGCACCCTCCGTTCTTCGTACCGGTGACCGTCCGTAATGACCTTAGCGCACAGTCGCATGCTTGATTGTGCTCGAAAGAGCGATATATTTTGCATAAACAAGCATAGGCCCGTCAGATTCAGAGGGTGGGAGCCCGGCATGAGCCATGTCGAGAACGAACTGAGCAGTCAGCCCGAATGCTGGAAGCGGGCGGCCGAACTCGCGGTCCAGCACAAGGACGCACTGCCGGCGCCCGGCGAACGCGTCGCCGTCGTCGGCTGCGGCACCTCCTTCTTCATGGCGCAGGCCGTCGCCGCACTCCGCGAAGGCGCGGGCCTGGGCGAGACCGACGCCTTCGCGGCCTCCGAATTCCCCACCGGACGCTCCTACGACCGGATCGTCGCGCTGACCCGCTCCGGTACCACCACCGAGGTGCTCGACCTGCTCGCGGCGGTGCGCGGCCGGGTCCGTACCACCGCCATCACGGCCGACCCGAGCACCCCGGTCATGCAGGCCGCCGACGACATCGTCGTGCTCGACTTCGCCGACGAGGAGTCGGTCGTCCAGACCCGCTTCGCCACCACCGCCCTCACCCTGCTGCGCGCCCACCTCGGGCTGCACACCGAGCAGGCCGTCGCCGACGCCCGCACGGCACTGGCCGAACCGCTCCCCGAAGGCCTGGTGGGCTGCACCCAGTTCACCTTCCTCGGGCGCGGCTGGACCAACGGCCTCGCCCAGGAAGCCGCGCTGAAGATGCGCGAGGCATCCCTGTCCTGGACCGAGGCGTACCCGGCGATGGAATACCGCCACGGACCCATCAGCATCTCGACCACCACCACTGCCACCTGGATGTTCGGGCAAGCCCCCGAAGGCCTCGCCGGGCAGGTGGCCGACACCGGCGCGATGTGGATCGAGGGTCGCCTGGACCCGCTCGCCGAACTCGTGCGCGCCCAGCGCCTGGCTGTGGCCGTCGCCGCTGCCCGCGGACTCGACCCGGACCGCCCACGCCACCTCACCCGCTCCGTCATCCTCGACGGCGCCTGACCCGGCCGGGCTCGTGCCGCAGATGAACGCCACGCAGGTGAACGCGGAGCACATGGAGGCGCCGCACATGAACGTGCCGCACACAAACGCGCCGCACATGGACGACGCCACGCAAGTCAACGTGACGAAGCTGAAGGGGAAGCACTGATGCCACTCGCACGGACCGGCGCGCTCGTCGCCGAAGCCGCCGACAAACGCCGCGCGGTCGCGGCCTTCAACATCATCACGCTGGAACACGCCGAGGCGGTCATCGCGGGCGCCGAAGCGGCCAAGTCGCCGGTCGTGCTCCAGGTCAGCGAGAACGTCGTCAAGTTCCGCTACGGCCGGGTCCTGCCGCTCGCCCGCGCCGCCGCCGCAGCCGCCGAAGCCGCGTCCGTACCGGTCGCGCTGCACCTCGACCACGTCAAGCAGGACGAACTCCTGCGCCAGGCGGTCGACGCGGGATTCAGCTCCGCGATGTACGACGCGGCCCATCTGCCGTACGAGGAGAACCTGGCCGCGACGCGCGCCGCAGCCGACTGGGCGCACACCCAAGGCCTTTGGATCGAAGCCGAGTTGGGGGAGGTGGGCGGCAAGGACGGCAAGGCCCCACTGGACGCCCACGCCCCCGGTGCGCGTACCGACCCCGGCCAGGCGCGGCAGTTCGTGGCCGAGTCGGGCGTGGACGCGCTCGCCGTCGCGATCGGCAGCTCGCACGCCATGACCTCGCGCACCGCCCAACTGGACCACGCCCTGCTCGCCAGACTCGACGAAGCCCTCAGGGTGCCGCTGGTCCTGCACGGCTCCTCCGGAGTTCCGGACAAGGCGCTGTCGGCGGCGGTCGTCGGCGGCATCGCCAAGGTCAACATCGGCACCGCGCTGAACATCGCCATGACCGACGCCATCCGCGCCTATCTCGCCGCCCATCCCGAAGCGGTGGACGCCCGCACCTACCTGACGGTCGGCCGCCAGGCGATGGCCGCGACCGTCACCCGGCTCATCGGAGTCCTCGACGGGACGAGTTGAGCCGCCCGTACGAACCGGTCGGCCCGGCCAAAGCGCTCTCGGGCGTGAGACGGCCCGGGAGCGCTCTCGGAAGCGAGTCCACCCGAGGGCGCTCCCGACCCCGCGCGCACCCGAGGGCGCTCTCACGCGCCCCTGCCCGAGAGCGCTCTCACGCGTGCCCCCGGAGTGAGAGCGCTCCCACCACCACCCTGCCCCCGCTCGCCCCCCACCCGCCCCCTTCCGCTTGCCCGGCGCTCTTCCGATGTCGCCGGACGTCGTAGACGATGGGCCTGTGGACCGGCATGAGCACGCTCGGCTCGACGCGCTGCAGCGCGACCCCTATCCGCACTATGCGCGGGCCCGGCACGCCGAGGGTCTGACCTTCGTGCCGGAGCTGGACGCCTGGCTGGTGGCGCGCGACGCGGACGTGCGTGAAGTGCTGCGCCGCCCCGAAGCGTTCTCCTCCGCCAACGCGCTGCGCCCGGACGTCCTTCCCGGACCCACGGTGCTCGCCGAGATGGGCCGGGGTTTAGGCGGCCGGCCCGTGGTGGTCAGCTCGGACGGAGCTCTGCACCAGCGACTGCGCGCCCCGATCGTCCACGGCCTGTCGCCCTCGCGGGTCGCCGCCATCGTCCCGTACGCGGCCGAACGGGCCTCGGCGCTGGTCGACGCCTTCGCGCAACGCGGCTCGGCCGAACTCATGGCGGAGTACGCGCTCCAGCTCCCCGGCGCGGTGATCGGGCGGCTGATCGGCCTGGACGCCGCTGATGTTCCGCTCGCCGTGCACGGCGGCCACCGGGCCGAGCAGTTGCTCTTCCGCCCGATGGAGGAGCCGGACCAGCTCGCGGCCGCCCGTGACGTCGTCGCGCTGCAACATCTCCTCGACACGTACATACGGGACCGGCGCGCCCACCCGCAGGACGACCTGTGTACCGGCCTGATCACCGCGCTCGCTCCCGGCGGCGGGTCGGCGACCGACGAACTCACCCTCGACGAGCGCCACGAAATGGTCGCCCACCTGCAAAACTTCCTGCTCGCCGGGCACCTCACCACCAGCGCCCTGATCGGAACGACACTGCTGCACCTGCTGCGCCACCGCGCGCAGTGGGAGCTCCTGTGCGCGAAGCCCGAAATGATCCCGGCCGCCGTCGAAGAGGCGGCCCGCTACGACAGCCCGATCCAGGGCTTCCGCCGCGTCACGACCCGCCCGGTCATCCTGTCCGGCACCGAACTGCCCACCGGGACAGTGGTGTTCATCGCGTACGGTTCGGCCAACCGGGACCCCAGTCGGCACGAGCGGCCCGACGTCTTCGACATCACCCGCACTCCGGCCCGCCACCTCGCCTTCGGATACGGCGTACACGGCTGTCCTGGCTCCCAACTGGCCCGCGAACAGCTGCGGATCACCCTGGAACTGCTCAGCACCCGGCTGCCGGGACTGCGGCTGGCGGAGGACAGACCGGTCGTCATGCGGCCGACGATGATCCACCGGTCCCCGGAGGCGCTGCACCTCGTCTGGTGAACGATCACGGTCCTGTCGCGCGGCCCCGGTGCGGCATATCCTCCGACCATGCGCGTCGCACTCTTCGTCACCTGCGTCAACGACGCGGTGTACCCCGCCACCGGCATCGCGACGGTGAAGCTGCTCGAACGGCTCGGGGTGGAGGTCGACTTTCCCGCCGGGCAGACGTGTTGCGGACAGCCGCAGTACAACACCGGCTACCGGCACGAGACCGAACCCCTGGTGCGGCGGATGGGCCGGGTCTTCGACGGGTACGACCACGTGGTCACCCCGTCCGGCTCCTGCGCGGCGATGGTGCGCGACAACTATCCGCGCATCGGCCACAAGGCCGCGGCCGAAGGGCGCGGTCCCGAGCTGGGCGAGATCGCGCGATCGCTGGGCCCGCGCGTGTACGAGCTGAGCGAGTTCCTCGTCGACGTGCTCGGCGTGACCGACGTCGGCGCGTACTTCCCGCACACCGTCACCTACCACCCCTCCTGCCACGGCCTGCGCACGCTGGGGCTCGGCGACCGGCCCCGCAGACTGCTGGAAGCCGTGAAGGGCCTGGAACTGCGCGAACTCCCGGGCGCCGACGAATGCTGCGGCTTCGGCGGCACCTTCGCCGTCAAGAACCCGGACGTGTCCGCCGCGATGGGCACCGACAAGGTGGCCCACGCCGCATCGACCGGTGCCGAAGTGCTGTGCGGCGCCGACAACTCCTGCCTGATGCACATCGGCGGCATCCTCCACCGCCAGGACGCCCCGCTGCGAGCCCTGCACATCGCCGAGATCCTCCTCAGCACCGAAGCGGAGCCCCACGTATGAGCGGCACCTTCGTCGGCATGCCCGCGTTCCCCCCGCCCGATCCCCCTGCGTTTCCCCGGGCCGCGCGCGACGCCGTCCGTGACACCACCCTGCGCGAGAACCTCCGCCACGCCACCCACACCATCCGCGACAAGCGCGCCAAGGCGGTCGCCGAACTCGCCGACTGGCAGCAGCTTCGCGAGGCGGGCAAGCGCATCAAGGACCACACGCTCCGTCATCTCGACCAATATCTGGTCCAGTTGGAGGAGTCGGTCACCACCGCCGGGGGCACCGTGCACTGGGCCGCCGACGCGGACGAGGCCAACCGGATCGTCGCCGACCTGATCAGAGCCACCGGCGAGACGGAGGTGGTGAAGGTCAAGTCGATGGCCACCCAGGAGATCGGACTCAACGAGGCGCTCGCCGCCGAAGGAATCCGCGCCTACGAGACCGACCTCGCCGAGCTCATCGTCCAGCTCGGCGACGACCGGCCGTCGCACATCCTGGTCCCCGCCATCCACCGCAACCGCGTCGAGATCCGCGACATCTTCCTTGACCGGATGGGCAGTTGGGGCAGACCCGCCCCGGACGGTCTCACCGACACGCCCGCCGACCTCGCCGAGGCGGCCCGCCTGCACCTGAGGGAGAAGTTCCTGCGGGCGAAGGTGGGCGTGTCGGGCGCCAACTTCATGGTCGCCGACACCGGCACACTGGTCGTCTTCGAGTCCGAGGGCAACGGCCGGATGTGCCTGACCCTGCCGGAGACCCTGATCTCGGTCGTCGGCATCGAGAAGGTGATCCCGACCTGGCAGGACCTGGAGGTCTTCCTCCAGACGCTGCCGCGCTCCTCGACGGCCGAGCGGATGAACCCGTACACCAGCATGTGGACCGGCCCGGCCGACGGCGACGGCCCGCAGGACTTCCACCTCGTACTGCTCGACAACGGCCGCACCGACGCGCTGGCCGACGAGGTGGGCCGGCAGGCCCTGCGCTGCATCCGCTGCTCGGCCTGCCTCAATGTGTGCCCGGTGTACGAACGGGCCGGCGGCCACGCCTACGGCTCGGTCTACCCCGGCCCGATCGGAGCCATCCTCACCCCCCAACTCCGCGGTACCACAAGCGAGATCGACGCATCGCTGCCGTACGCCTCCTCGCTCTGCGGTGCCTGCTACGAGGTCTGCCCCGTCGCCATCGACATCCCCGAAGTGCTCGTCCACCTCCGCGAGAAGGTCGCAGGCCAGGGCGGCCCGGGGCACCGCCTGGAGAAGGCCGCGATGAAGGCGGCCGGCTGGGCCATGGACCATCCGCGGGTCATGGCCGCGGGGGAGCGGGCCGCGGCCAGGACCCGCGCACTGCACCCGAAGCGGCCGCCCGGCGCGACGGCCTGGACCGACAGCCGCGACCTGCCGGCGTTCCCCGAAAAACCCTTCCGGGACTGGTGGAAGAAGAACCGCTCATGAGCTCACGCGACCGCATCCTGGCCCGGGTCCGCGCCGCCGTGGCCGGCGCCCCCGCGGCCCCCACCCCTTCCCGCGACTACCTGGCGAGCCACACCCCCAACGACCCGGCGGCCGTACTCGACCTGCTGCACGAGAACCTCGCCGACTACCGCGCGATCGTGCACCGCGCGGACCCGGCCGGGGTGGGTCCCCTCGTCGCGCGGCTCCTGGCCGCACACGGGTCCGCGAACGTCCTGGCGCCGACGGGACTGCCGCCCCAGTGGCTGGCCTCGGCCACCCCCGTCCGCGTGCCCGACAACCCGCAGTCCACCGCCGCCGAACTCGACGGCGTGGCCAGCGTCGTGACCGGCTGCGCCCTGGCCATCGCCGAGACCGGCACGATCGTCCTGGACGGGGGGCCCGCCCAGGGGCGCCGACGCATCACCCTCGTCCCGGACCACCACATCTGCGTCGTACGGGCCCCGGAGCAGGTCGTCGCATCCGTACCGCAGGCCATGTCCCGACTCGACCCCACGCGGCCGCTCACCTGGATTTCCGGCCCCTCGGCCACCAGCGACATCGAACTCGACCGGGTGGAGGGCGTGCACGGCCCGCGCACCCTCGAAGTGATCCTGCTCAGCGAGTGAGCCGGGGGGCCTCGGTCGCGGCGTCCATGCGATCTGGCAGACGAACCGTCAACTCCCGTGCCCACCGGGCGAGTTCGGTTAGATCCAGGCCGTACGTCGGTACCTCGCCCTGCCCGGTGTACCGGGCGAGCGACGCGGCCCCCCGCTCAAGGAGGGAAGCGGCGCCCCGTGCGTTGCCACGCGCCGCATGGGTCAGTCCCACCGCGAGCTGCGCCAACCCCCGCCACAGGGCCTCCTCCTGGGCGGCACCCGACTTCCAGGCGTCCTCGAACACTTCGTGGGCGTGGAACGGCATCCCGGCGTCAAGGAGCCGCTGTGCTTCGCGAAGCGTCTCCTCGGGGGAGCGAGTCACCCCCTCCGGCTGCCGTGCCACCCCGTCCGCGCCGTAGGGCAGCGGTCGGCCGAGCCCGTCCCTGGGCCGCGCGTTGCGCGCCCGGCCATCGGCGTCACGATCCCGGCGTGCAGAACTCTCCATGCGCCGATTGTCCCCCGTTCCTGATCGGACCCTGGAGTGCGGTATGGTTCTCATGCACGAACGGCCGGGGGAAACCCCAGGTCAGACGGGCATCGGGACGTGGCGCAGCTTGGTAGCGCACTTGACTGGGGGTCAAGGGGTCGCAGGTTCAAATCCTGTCGTCCCGACTTTTCGAAGTCGTACGCAAGGGGCCGTTTCAGAGCAATCTGAAACGGCCCCTTGGTCGTTTTTGGAGACGACGTCTTGGGGTCAGCGGCCCCAGCGCAGCGCGGCGGTCTGCACGGGCGCGTCCCACAGCCGCAGCATTTCCGCGTCGGCCCGGCACAGGGACACCGAACAGCCCGCCATGTCCAGCGATGTGACGTAGTTGCCCACGAGCGTCCGCGCGACGGGGACCCCCCGGGCCTCCAGCAGTCGCGCCACCTCGGCGTGGAACCCGTACAGCTCCAGCAGCGGCGTCGCTCCCATCCCGTTGACCAGGGCCAGTACCGGCCCGTCGGCCGGAGCCACCTCCGCCAGCTCGTCGAGTACGGCTCCCACAGCTGCCTCCGCGATCTCCCGGGCCGGCATCACCGCGCGCCGCTCTCGACCGGGCTCGCCGTGGATCCCGATCCCGAGTTCCATCTCCCCGTCCGGCAGGTCGAAGGTCGGGCTGCCTTTCGCGGGAGTGGTGCAGGCGCTGAGCGCCACGCCGAAGCTGCGCGAGGATTCGTTGACGCGCCGGGCGATCGCGGCCACCTGCTCCAGCGGCGCCCCCTCCTCGGCGGCCGCCCCGGCGATCTTCTCCACGAACAGGGTCGCCCCGGTGCCCCGCCGCCCGGCCGTGTACAGGCTGTCGGTGACGGCGACGTCGTCGTTGACCAGGACCCGCTCGACCCGGACGCCGTCCTCCTCGGCGAGCTCGGCGGCCATCTGGAAGTTCAGCACGTCCCCGGTGTAGTTCTTGACGACGAACAGCACGCCCTGTCCTGCCTCGACGGCGCTCGCCGCGCGCAGCATCTGGTCCGGGACGGGCGAGGTGAACACCTCCCCGGGACACGCGGCCGACAGCATCCCGTACCCGACGAACCCGGCGTGCAGCGGCTCGTGCCCGGAGCCGCCGCCGGACACAAGGCCGACCCGCCCGCCCTCCCGCGCGTCCCGCCGCACGACCACCCGCCGCTCCACGTCCACGTTCAGCTCGGGGTGGGCGGCAGCCATCCCCCGCAGGGCATCGGCGACCACGGTCTCCGGACTGTTGATCAGCATCTTCATGGGACCTCCCGGGTGAACCGGCGGCCGAGCCTTTGCCCGGTGTCCGCACCGAGCTCGGACATCGCCGGTGACAGGCGGGCGCATTCGCGATCGCACGCCACACGAACAGTGTGCCGTCACGCCGTGGACATCCGCGACGCGTGCTCGCCGCCGCCCGGCCTCACGGGGCGGGGCGGAGCGTAAAAGGCAGCCCAGGCATCTCCCGCCGACGGGCGAACTTCCGTCTCCCGCCTGGCCTGGCAGCCGGCGTTGTCGCGTCGCGCGCGCATCGCTCCGGCGGGTTTTACACTGATGTGCGGAGCACTCGGGGCAGTCGACGGCCGGTCCCTTGGGGGCCGGCGGGAAGCGGGCACCCATGGCTGAGCGACTCAAGAGCTCAGGACTGGTCGGCGAGCTTTCAGCCGAATTCGCCGGCACGATGATCCTCATCCTCTTCGGTTGTGGTGTGGTGGCTCAGGTAGTCGCCGGTGGCGCCCTCACGAATCCGGTGGGCGGCCTGGGAAACCACGACAGCATCGCCTGGGCCTGGGGCCTCGGCGTCACCCTGGGCGTCTACGTCGCGGCGAGGCTGAGCGGTGCTCACCTCAATCCCGCGGTGACGGTCGCGCTGGCGACGTTCAAGGGTTTCCCGTGGAGCAGGGTCGCTCCCTACGTGGTGGCCCAGACGGCCGGCGCGTTCGTGGCAGCCCTGATCGTGCGGTGGAACTACACCGAGGCGCTGGCGAAGGCGGACCCCGGCCACACCATCAAAACGCAGTTCGTCTTCTCCACGCTGCCGGCCAACGGCAACACCAATCTGCCGGTCAGCGAATGGGGCGCGCTGCGTGACCAGATCATCGGCACGGCGATCCTGCTGCTGCTGATCATGGCGATCACGGACGTGCTCAACACGCCCCCCGGCGCCAACCTGGCCCCGTTCATCATCGGCCTGGTCGTCGTGGCGATCGGCATGGCGGTCGGCACCAACGCGGGCTACGCGATCAATCCGGCACGTGACTTCGGCCCCCGCCTGGCCAGCTTCCTGACTGGCTACGGCGGAGCGTGGCGCGATCAGTACGGGCACTTCTACTTCTGGGTGCCCATCGTCGGTCCGCTGATCGGCGGTGTCCTGGGAGCGGCTCTGTACAAGTTCTTCATCGGCTGGTTCCTGCCGACGGCCGAGCCGGAGCCCGCTGGACGGATCCCGACTCCGGACGAGAGCTGACCAGGCCCTGGAGCGGCCGCGATCCGGCCCACCTCGCAGAAGTGGCTCCAAGAGAGGCGGCATCCCATGGCTGACTTCGTCGGCGCTGTGGACCAGGGAACAACCAGCACCCGTTTCATGATCTTCGATCATGCCGGCAGCGAGGTGGCGAGGCACCAACTGGAGCACTCCCAGATCCTCCCGCGCTCGGGGTGGGTCGAACACGACCCGGTCGAGATCTGGGAGCGCACCAACTCGGTGATCCAGAACGCCCTCCGGCACGCAAACCTCTCCGGGTCCGACCTGGAGGCCATCGGCATCACCAACCAGCGGGAGACGACCGTCGTATGGGACCCCCGCACGGGGCGTCCCTACTACAACGCCATCGTCTGGCAGGACACCCGTACCGACTCCATCGCGGCTGCCCTGGAACGCTCGGGTCAGGGCGATGTCATCCGCCGCAAGGCAGGACTGCCGCCGGCCACCTACTTCTCCGGCGGCAAGATCCAGTGGATTCTGGAGAACGTCGACGGAGTCCGCGAGGCGGCTGAGCAGGGCCATGCCCTCTTCGGCAACACCGACTGCTGGGTGCTGTGGAACCTCACCGGCGGCCCCGACGGCGGCATCCACGCCACCGACGTGACCAATGCCAGCCGCACCATGCTGATGGACCTGGAGACCCTCGACTGGGACGACGAACTGCTGGGCTTCTTCGGCGTTCCCCGGGCGATGTTGCCCACCATCAAGCCGTCCTCCCACCGGGAGGCGTTCGGACAGACCCGTACGTCCCGGCCGTTGCGAGCCGCCATCCCCATCACAGGGGTGCTCGGCGACCAGCAGGCAGCCACCGTCGGGCAGGTCTGCTACGCCCCGGGCGAGGCCAAGAACACCTACGGCACTGGCAACTTCCTGGTGCTCAACACCGGTACCGAACTCGTGCGGTCCCAGCACGGTCTGCTCACCACCGTGGCCTACCAGTTCGGCGACAGCCCGGCGATCTACGCGCTCGAAGGCTCCATCGCCGTCACCGGCTCCGCGGTGCAATGGCTCCGCGACCAGCTGAAGATCATCACTGACGCCGCCGAGAGCGAACGCCTGGCGCGTACCGTCGAGGACAACGGCGGGATCTACTTCGTCCCGGCCTTCTCCGGTCTGTTCGCCCCGTACTGGCGCTCCGACGCCCGCGGCGCGATCGTCGGCCTCGCCCGCTACAACGACAACGGCCATGTGGCGCGGGCCACCCTGGAAGCCATCTGCTACCAGAGCCGCGACGTGGTGGAGGCCATGGAGCAGGACTCCGGTGTCCACCTCGACGTGCTCAAGGTCGATGGCGGCGTGACGGCCAACGACCTGTGCATGCAGATCCAGGCCGACGTCCTCGGCGTTCCGGTCAGCCGCCCGGTCGTCGCCGAGACCACCGCGCTCGGCGCCGCCTACGCCGCCGGTCTGGCCACCGGCTTCTGGCGCGACACGGACGAACTGCGCACCCACTGGCAGGAGTCCAAGCGCTGGGAGCCCCAGTGGTCCGAGGAACAGCGCGCGGAAGGATACGCGGGCTGGAAGAAGGCGGTGGAACGCACGCTCGACTGGGCCAAGGTCGAATAGGTTCCGGCCCCGAGCGACCGACCGGGCTCCAGGACGTCACCGCGGGAGCCCGGTCGGGGATCGCGGTTCACTCCTGTCGTCCCGGCTCCAACTAGCCGTATGGGCACGTATATGCAGGGCCGTATCGGCGTGATCCGATACGGCCCCTGCTCGTTTTCCGCCATGGAGGCCATCGGCCGGTGGCGGGCGGCACATCATGGAATGTGGCTGTATGGGTAGGCGATGCTTGTTCGTGAGGATGGGGCGAGCCGGGTGCGAAGGGGCGTGTGATGGCTCTGTTGACGGCGGGGGCGCTGGAGCCGAGTGGTCAGGGGTGGCTCCAGGCCGGTGAGTTCGGACTGGCCTTCCTGCTCTCCGCGGCCATCGGTCTGGAACGGGAGATCCGTCAGAAGGCCGCGGGGCTGCGGACGTACACCACGGTGGGCGTGGGCGCGGCCCTGTTCACCCTGGTCAGCAAGTACGGGTTCAGTGATGTCCTGCACGTCGGGACCATCCAGCTCGACCCCTCGCGGGTGGCGGCCCAGATCGTGTCCGGGGTCGGCTTCATCGGCGCCGGGGTGATCTTCGTGAACCGCGGCTCGGTCCAGGGACTCACCACCGCGGCCACGATCTGGCTGGCGGCCGCGGTGGGCGCGGCCGCCGCCGCGGGGCTGCCCCTGCTCGCCGTCCTGGCGACCGCCGCGTACTTCGTCGCGGCCTACGCGGTCCGCCCGCTGGTGCACCGGTTGCCCGCCATGCGGTCGCTGGCGCTGAACTTCCGGATCGCGTACGAGCAGCGGCCGGGGCTCCTCCAGGAGCTCCTGGAGCAGTGCGAGCGCGGCGGGTTCACGGTCGGCGGGCTGCAGATGCTCAGGGCGGGCGGCACGGGAGACGTGGCCGAGGTCCTGGTGTCGGCGGTGGGCCGCGGCGACCCGGGCGTCCTGGCGGCCCGGTTCGCCGACGTGGCGGGTGTGGTGGCCTGTAGTCGCGACGGCTACGAAGACGAGTGAGCCCACCCGCGCAGGGCGCTCCTCCCGGCCCTGCGGGTGGCCACGAAGCCAAGCGCGACGGCCACGGTGATGGCCACGATGTGCTCGTGGCCCGCCAGGTTCGGCTTCTGGAAGGACCTGACGACGGTCGGCCCGACGGCGCACAGGAACAGGACGGGCGCCCGCTTCACGGTGGCGATGTGGGCGAAGAGACCGACCACCGCGGCGGAGGCCCCGGTGTCGATGACGTGCGCCGCCTCGGGCGGTAGCCCCCACCAGCCGGGCCCGACCGCGATCAGGACGCGAGCGCTGAGCGTGCCGGCGAGCGAGACGGCGTACGCCACCACCACGGTCCGGGCGGGGCCGAGCAACAGCTGGGCCAGCGCGACCCCGAGGAACAGGACGGGTATGCCCGGCCAGGCAGGCAGGTCGCGGGCGGGGACGAACAGGGAGAGCGGGGTGCGCAGCACAACGACGGGGAGCGACACGTCGCCCCGGACGTGCGAGGTGAGCCGCACGAGAGTCGCGCCGGTCGGCGACTGGTCCACCGCATGCAGAACGAGCACCGCCGCGGATGCGAGGAACGCCAGGAGGATGCCGGACAGGCCGCGCCGCACCACTTCGCGCACCGGCGCGACGATGATGGCGCGGAACTCGCGGAGCAGATTCCGTCCGAGGAAACGTGCGAAGCGTCTGAGGCTGCGTTCGCCCGCGCCGGGCGGCCGGGCCTGCGGGACCGCAACAGGCCGCCACATGTCAGAGGAGGCCGGTTGCGGCCCCACCTCCCGCACCCGGGCTTCCGTGTCCCCGCGCACCCTCGACCCCCAGACCAGCTCCGGCCAGGGACTCCCCACCGACCTCCGGAAGATCCTGCCATGGGGCACACCCGGCCGAAGGGCCGCCCCCTGACCC
Source organism: Streptomyces sp. NBC_01431 (assembly GCF_036231355.1). NCBI lineage: Bacteria > Bacillati > Actinomycetota > Actinomycetes > Kitasatosporales > Streptomycetaceae > Streptomyces > Streptomyces sp. NBC_01431. The sequence goes on along the minus strand of NZ_CP109496.1, from coordinate 1,153,959 downwards.
ATTCGACCGGGTCTGCGGCGCCTTGTCGCGGGCGCGTAGATCAGTAAATGCTGTCCTGTAATGCGCCCTTTCCTGCTCAAATCGATAACGCGGCCACCCGATGGGGTGTGAATGGCGTATGCGGCATAACTCATCCGGTGTGTTCGCCGTTGTTGGCGGTGCGGGCGAGTGTCCCGCGACAGACTCCGGAAGGCAGGAACCCATGAAACGGGTTGCCATGAAAGGCTTGGTCACTGTGGTGGCCACGGGCGGTGTGCTGGCCGCGACCGGTTATGCGTACGCGGACTCGACCGCCGCCGGCGCTGCTGAAGCCTCCCCGGGATTGCTGGCGGGCAATGCCATCCAGCTGCCGGTGGACGTCCCGGTCAACGCGTGCGGGAACACCGTCGACGTGCTCGGGCTGCTCAACCCCGCCGCGGGTAACAAGTGCGCCAACGACTCGTCCGCGCACCACGGCGACAAGTCGGAGAAGTCCGGCTCGTCGAACTCCGTCAACGGCGGCGGGGCCTCCGCGGAGGGTGAGGCGAAGGATTCGCCCGGGGTGCTCTCCGGCAACGGCCTCCAACTGCCCATCGATCTTCCGGTGAACATCAGCGGGAACTCGGTCAACGTCGTCGGGATCGGCAACCCGGCCTTCGGCAACAAGGCCGTGAACCACTCCGCGCCGCGTCCGGACCACCCCGCCGCGCCGACCGCGCCCCCGGTGAGGTCGATCCCGGCTGCGCCCGCCCCGGCCGAACCGGCCGCCCCGGTCGTCTCGGCGGAGGGCGCGACCCTCGCGCACACCGGTTCCGACGGCGTCGGCTTCGCCGCTCCCGCGTCCGCCGTCCTGCTCGTCGGCGGCTCGCTGCTCTACCGGCGGTTCCGTAACGTCGGCCAGTAACGCGACCGATGTTCCCCTGGCCCCGGCCCTCAGGCCGGGGCCATCGTCGTGCCGGTCCGGGAACAAGGGTGACTCGTCCGGGCGTTGGGCAGACAAGCGGGGTACGGCTTCGTACGAGCGGCGAACGCGACCGCATTGGGGGCGGATGGCGTGATGGAGCAGACGGCCTGGCAATTCCCGGACGACCGCGGGCACGTGTCGACCGCGGCGGCCCGCCCGTACCGCGTGGTGGCCTACATACAGGCCGGCGCCACGCTCTGGGACCTGGGGCTCCGTCCCGTGGCGGTGTTCGGGTCCTTCCACGACGGCGCCGAACCCGATCCCGCCAAGTCCGGCGCGCTGCCGCGGACCGAGGTCGGCTACCTGGGGGCGGGCGCGGACCTCGGCGTCGAGGCGCTGCTGGGCGCCGGACCGGACCTGGTGGTGGCCGTTGCGTACGGTGGCGGCCAGGTGTACGGGCTGGATCCCGAGGTCGCCAAGCATCTGGAAGAGCAGGTCCCGCTGGTCGTTCTGGACGTGGGAGCGTCCCGCACACCGGCCCAGGTGCGGGCCCGATTCGCCGATCTCGCACGGTCGTTGGGGGCGGCCCCCGAGGACACCGCGGAGCTGGAAGCCGCCGAGGACCGCCTGCGGGCGGCCGCCGCGCGGGCTCCCGCGCCCCGCGTTCTCGCCCTGTCCGCCGCGGGTCCCGACCAGGTCCACCTCGCGAGGCCCCGGGCCTGGCCCCAACTGCTCGACCTCGCGGCGTACGGCGTCGCCCTGGTCGAGCCGGAGGGGGGCACCGGAACCAACTGGTCCACGACCGGCTGGCACGAAGCGGCCGAACTGCGCCCGGCCATCGTCCTCGCCGACGCCAGGTCGAACGCGGCCGCGCCCGACACGCTGCGGGCCAACCCGTCGTGGCGCGCCCTGGAGGGCGGAGCCCGCGTCCTCGACTGGAACCCGGAGTCTCCATGCAGCGCCCGTGCCCAGGCGGCGTTCCTCAAGCTGGTTGCCCAGGCACTGGAGACGGCTTGAGCGGCCGGTCCGATGGGGGGAGAGAACGTCCAGGTTCGGCCAAAGGCGACGAGGGGCGGGTCAACACCGGTGTGTACTGGGCAGGTTAGCCACCTACTCAGTCAGGAGGGACCGAGAATGAGCGCGCCCGCCCGTGTGCCCCTCGACCCGTTCGGTGCGGACATAGCCGCCGAGAGCGCCCGCCTGCGCGCACTCGGGCCGATCGTGCCCGTCACGCTGCCGGGCGGCATCCCCGCCTGGGCACCAACCGGTTACGACACCCTCAAGACTCTGATCCTCGATCCGCAGGTGAGCAAGGACCCCCGCAAGCACTGGTCGCTCTTCCCGGAGCTGGACCAACACCCCGGCTGGGCCTGGGTCCTGGGCTGGGTCGGCGTGGTCAACATGCTCTCGACGTACGGTCCCGACCATGCGCGGCTACGCAAACTGGTCGCCCCCAGCTTCACGGCCCGGCGCACCGAGGCGATGCGGGGCCGGGTCGAGGCGATCACCGCCGAACTCCTCGACGGCCTCGCCGAAACGGCTGCCAGCGGTGGGCCGGTCGATCTCAAGGCGGGTTACGCATACCCGCTCCCCATGCGCCTCATCTGCGAACTCTTCGGCGTGCCGGACCACTTGACCGAGGCCACCGGCCGGTTGATCGCCGCCATCATGGACACCTCGGACCCGAGCCCCGAGCACGGCGCGTTCGTACAGGAGCAGATCGCCACCGTCCTGGGCGCCCTCGTCGCTGCCAAGCGGGAGCGGCCGGGCGACGACATGACCACCGAACTCATCAAGGTGCGCGACGACGACGGCGACCGGCTCAGCGAGCAGGAACTGGTCCACACCGTGCTCCTGGTCATCGGCGCCGGGTTCGAGACGACCGTCAACCTCATCGGTAACGCGATCGTGGCGCTCCTGGACCGGCCGGGGCAGCTCGCGGCCGTCCGCTCGGGCGCGACGACCTGGGACGCCGTGGTCGACGAGACGCTGCGCGTCCAGCCGTCGATCGCCAATCTCCCCCTGCGGTTCGCGGTCACGGACGTCACGGTCGACGGAGTCACCATCCCGGCGGGCGACGCCATCGTCACCACCTACGCGGCGGCGGGCCTCGACCCGGCGCACTACGGCGCCGAGGCGGACTCCTTCGACGCCGCGCGCGGCGCCGACGACCATCTGGCCTTCGGTATCGGAGTGCACCGCTGCATCGGCGCCCCGCTCGCCCGGATGGAAGCCCTGACCGCCCTGCCGGCGCTCTTCTCCCGCTTCCCCGACCTCGAACTGGCCGTCAAGAGCGCGGAGTTGAAGCAGGTTCCGTCGTTCATCGCGTGCGGCTGGCAGGAGATTCCGGTACGGCTGGGGGCGTAGCCGGGCCCACCACGACCGGCGACCAGACCCCCTCGACGGCCTGCCGGGGGCGCCCGTGCCGTCGGCAGGGAGGGTCCACACGTCGCTCTCGCGGCCCCACAGCGAACCGGCGCACCTCGCGGCGACCGCCGGTCGAGCACGACGGCATGCGAGGACGTCGGCGTGCGAGCGCGAGGGCGTGCGAGCGCGGCGCCCCCCGGGCCGACTCCGCACGCGCAGCGCGGTGTCACCGGCGGCGTGGAACCGGTCGTCCGTGGGGCAGCCGGCGGGCGCCCCGCGGCGCGCCGAGTGTCCGGCGGCCGATGCACACGGGGGCCCGCGTCCCGGAAGCAGGGCCGGGTCCGTCGAGGCGGGGTGGGGCGGGGGTGGTGGGGTGACTGTGAAAGGGCCAACTCCGGTATCTAGATTGGCTGTTGACGCAGCGCCGCACCTCCAGGATTCCAGGAGACACATCCGTGACCGAGAACCCCGCACCCGCCTCGACGCCCGACCACGTGCGCGAGCGCATCAACACCGCGCAGCCGCACACCGCCCGGATCTGGAACTACTGGCTCGGCGGCAAGGACAACTACCCCGTCGACCGCGAAGTCGGCGACCAGATCCGCGCGCTCCACCCGGGCATCGGCGACTACGCGCTCGCCGACCGGCTGTTCCTGGGGCGGGCCGTGCGCCATCTGGTGGCCGACCGGGGTGTGCGTCAGTTCCTCGACGTCGGCACCGGGCTGCCCACCGCCGACAACACCCATGAGGTGGCCCAGCGGCTCGCGCCCGAGGCCCGGATCGTCTACGTCGACAACGACCCCCTGGTCCTCGCACACGCCCGTGCTCTGCTCACCAGCGCTCCCGAGGGGCGTACGGACTACCTCGACGCCGACCTTCGCGACACCGGCGCCATCCTGGAACACGCGGCGAAGACCCTCGATCTGACGCAGCCGGTCGCGCTGATGCTGCTCGGCGTCGTCATCTTCATCCCGGACGAAAACGAGGCGATCCGCCTCGTGCGAGATCTGATGAGGGAACTTCCGGCAGGCAGCCATCTAGTGCTCTCCCACACCATCACCAGCCCGGCCATGCCGGATGTGGACGCCGCCGTGGCGTTCTGGAACGAGCACGGCACGCCCAGGCTGACCCAGCGCACCCCGGATCAAATCGCCCGGCTCTTCGAGGGACTTGAGCTCCTTGAGCCCGGGGTCGTCTCGTGCTCTCGATGGCGCCCGGAGACGGGCGAGGGGGCACTGCCTGCCGAGGTGGCGATGTACGGCGGCGTCGCCCTCAAGCGCTGACGCGGCGGCATCCGGCCGTCGTCTCATGGGCGGGGCCGCCCCGGCGCGGGCGCCCCGCCACCATGCAGGCTGCCCACGAGGACGAACAGCGCCTCTTCGTTGCCCGCGAGGCCCGCGAGCGCCAGAGCCTCGTCCGCCTCGGCGATGACGCCCTCCAGGGCGAGCGGGGCCTGCGGCCCGCCCGCGGGTGCGTCGAGGGCGGCGCGCACGGTACTGAGCAGCCGCAGATAGGCCTGGGCGGCGGAGCGTTCATGGGACGTCATCACAGCGGTGGCGGTCATCGGCAGCCTTCCCTCGGCAGTACGGGCTCACCGTTCACGATGCCGTACGCCACTGACAATCGGCCGTCACGGCCCCGATGACGCGCGGTCCGCCGGGCCGGCCGCTGTGTCCGACGCCCTCAGCCCACCAGCCGCAACGCCGTGTCCGCAACGCCCACAGTGACCGACTGACCCCAGGTCAGTTCCAGTGTGTCGCCCTCCATGCCGTCGCCGAACGCGACCAGGCGGTCGGACTCCACAGTGATCCGCAGACGTTGCGAGCGGGACAACTCGCCGTCGACCAACGACGTGCCGGTGACGGGGGAGGGCCATGCCTCGCGCACGAACCACACCAGGCGGGGATCCGCGCGCGACGGCAGGGCGCAAGGGCTCTCGCGCTGGAGCCACAGCGAACGCAGCCAGCCGGTGGCTCCCGTGCCCGTGCCGATCAGGACGCCGGACGAGGCCTGCGCTTCCACTTTGGTGGCGCTTCCGGCGGCTGCGGCGATGCGGTAGCGGGCGGTCTGATGGCCCGGGGCGCCGAGGTAGATCTCGTTGAGCGCGAGCAGCCGCTGCTCGTCGTCGGTGACCGCCTCCACCATGGTGAGCTCCTCGACCCCGCGGTCGCGCGAGAGGGCGGCGGGCAGCAGCGCCGCCGCGGCGTCCGGCCGGTGGCGCACCAGGACGCCGGGGTTGCGCCCCGGCTCGGTGTCGATGCCGATCACCGGCTGTCCCGACAGGTACTTGGCGGCGTTGGCGACCAGACCGTCCTGTCCGACCACCACGACCACGTCCTCGGGGGCGAACAGGAAGCGGTCGAGGTCGGCGCGCTCGACCCGGGCCTGGCGCCACTGCGACGGCACCGCGGCCGACACATCGGCGAGGGCCCGTAGCACTCGCTGATGGCGTTCGGCGACCTCGCGGATCTCCCGTCCCCGCGAGGAGAGGAAGAACTCCGCCTGGCCGTGTGTGCCGTGCCGGGTCAGCAACTCCTCGTATTCCGAGGTGCGATGGACGAGCACGGCCCGCGGTGCCAGGCTCACGACCGCTCCCCCCGGCCCAGCCGGGAGACCAGTTCGGTGAGGACGTCGGGGGACAGGGTGAGGCTGTCGATGCGGGGCAGGTTCTCGGCCAGCCGGGTCACGGCCAGGGCGTGCAGCGTGGCCGGGTCCGCCTCGCCGTGAACCTGGAGCCAGGCCGCCTGGGCGGCCGCCCGCGCCTCGCCCGACGCGCGGGCCGCCTCCGCCTCCGCCTGGGCGAGCCGCACCGTGCGGGCGGCCTCGGCTTCGGCGCGCACCGCGTCCGCCGCCGCTTCCTCCTCGGCCTCGCGGCGCGTATTGGTGCCGCGCTGCTCCACCAACTCCTCCTCCCGCCGGGCGAGTTCGATGCGGCTGGCGAGTTCGTTCTCGGCGATGGCCCGCTCGCGCTCCACGGCCACGGCCCGCCGCTCGTACGTCGCCCGGTCCGCCTCCTGCTGGATCTGCTCCCGCGCCGGCGTCCGCAACGCCCGCTCCACCTCCGGCTCGGGGCGGATCGCCACGACCCGTACGGCCACCACCTCGATGCCGGTCGCGGGCAGCCGGGCCTCCGCCGCGAGACCGTCCGCGACCCGCTCCCGTACCGCGGCCACGCCGTCGGCGAGCGCGGCCGCCAGCGGGGTGCGGGCGAGCACGTCGAGGGCGTGCTGCTGGGCCGTCTCGGTGAGCAGCGTCGACAACTGGTCCAAGGGGTCGCCCCGCCAGATGCCGGTGTCCGGGTCGATGGAGAAGTCGAGCCGGTCGGCGGCCCGGCCCGGCTCGCTGATCCGGTAGGTGACGGTCGCCTGCACGGTGACGTCCTGGAAGTCGCAGGTACGGGCGTGGAAGGCCATGGCCAGCTCCCGGTCGTTGACCGGCACTTCGGACAGCGCGGCGCTCAGGGGCCGGAACCAGAAGCTCAGCCCCGCGCCGTCGTGGGCGGTGACGCCGTTCCTGTGGTGCCGGACGTGAGCGGTGGGCGTGGAGCGCAGATGGCGCCAGCCGAAGCGCCGGGAGATGTCGGCCATGACGGAACCTCATTTCTTTTCGTCTCAGTGACGATATGGCCGCGAGGGTTTATCGTCAAGATGACGTGAATGAGGGAAGGGCGGCCCTTCTGGCGTGAGTTGAGCCGGGTGGTCGCGCGGGGCGGGGGTGGCCGGATTCAAGGCGGGCTCGTCGGATGGCCTACGGAAAGTCAAGGGATGGTCATACGTGGTGATGGTGGTGTCGGTGTGACGAAGCGAGCGGCTCAATATCATCTGATATTGGGTTAATTCATGGCCGTGTGGTCTACAGATCAGGGGTCCGCTGGATGAGCGACGGGAGCAGGCAATGCGGGACATCAGCCGAAGGGGATTGCTTGGCGCGGGACTTGGGGCGGTTGCCGCGGCGGGGCTCGCGGGCTGCGGCTCGACGGGCGATGGCGGCGCCGAGCGGCCGGGCGTACCGGCCTCCGGCCAGGGACCGGCGAAACCCGCAAAGCAGCAGGCCAGGCTCATCGGTGACGGGTCGACGGCGGACACCGGCAAGCAGCCCAACCAGCCTGACAGGCCCGTCCCGCTCGAACCCGGCCAGACCCCGCCGCAGTTCGTGATCTTCTCCTGGGACGGCGCCGGCGAGGTCGGCAACGGCCTCTTCCCGCGCTTCCTCGAACTGGCCAGGAACCACGGCGCGGGCATGACGTTCTTCCTGTCCGGCCTCTACCTGCTGCCGGAGTCGAAGAAGAGCCTCTATCGGCCGCCGAACAATCCCGTCGGCGCCTCCGACATCGGATACCTCACCGATCAGCACCTCAAGGAGACGCTGAAGTACACCCGGCAGGCGTGGGCCGACGGACACGAGATCGGCACACACTTCAACGGCCACTTCTGCGAGGGTCCGGGTTCCGTCGCCAACTGGACCGCCGCCCAATGGCGCAGCGAGGTCGACCAGGCGGTCGACTTCGTCACCGAATGGCGCACCAACACCGGCTGGCACGACGCCGACCCGCTGCCCTTCGACTACCGAAAAGAGCTCATCGGCGGCCGTACGCCGTGTCTGCTCGGCCGGGACAACCTGCTGCCCACCGCGAAGGAACTGGGCTGGCGCTACGACGCCTCCTCGCCAGGCGGCCGCCAGAAGTGGCCCGACAAGCGCCAGGGCGTATGGGACCTTCCGCTCCAGGGCATTCCGTTCCCCGGGCACTCCTTCGAGGTCCTGTCGATGGACTACAACATCCTCGCCAACCAGTCGAAGAACACCACCAAGGGCATGCCGTACCGCTATCCCGGCTGGCGGGAACAGGCCACCGCCTCGTACCTCCAGGGCTTCAGGCGCGCGTACGAGACGAACCGCGCGCCCTTCTGCATCGGCAATCACTTCGAGGAGTGGAACGGCGGCATCTACATGGACGCGGTCGAGGAGGCGCTGAAGGGGATGGCGGGAAAGAAGGACGTACGCCTGGTGTCGTTCCGCCAGTTCGTGGACTGGCTGGACGTACAGGACCCGAAGGTCCTCGACAGGCTCCGCACCCTGGAGGTCGGTCAGGCGCCTCCGGGCGGTTGGAACGCCTTCTTCAAGGCAGCCTGAGCCGGAGGTGTCAAGGTGGCATCGAAGGTGTGGAGTTGACATCCGGGGCGCCGGCGATCACTCGTTCGGGCGCCCGGCGCCGCATTTTGCCTGGATTCCGGCCTGACCGCCGCACCCTGCGGCGATGTACGCCGTCAAGTGCAACACGCCGGGGGTGGCGGCGCGGTCCGGGTGCCGCCGGGAGGCGGGCGCGCGGGGCGCGGGGTCTGCTGGGCCATCGGAGCCCCAGTACTCACAGCGGAAAGCGGCCCACGGCGCAGCCGGGGCGGAGGGAGCAGACCATGCGTGAACTGCGAGCGGAAGCCGTTCCCGACCCGGCGGAGGCCCGCGGCGCCCTCTTGTGGCACGTCATGAGCGCCGACGATCCCACCACGCTGTGCGGACGCACTCTGGGCAGGCAGGAGGCGGCGACGCCGACGAAGCCCGAGCTGACCGACGCCGACCGGTACTGCGAGGACTGCATGGCGGCCTGCTGAGCCCGACGGCTGAGAACGCGGGCCCGCACGTGCGGGGTTCACCTCGGGGTCGCGTCAACCGCCTTGCCGTGCACGGGAGTTGATGCGCGAGGTACGGACGGCGCGCACCTGACGCGTGGTCCGCGTGGTCCGCGTGGTTCTGGTGGTTCAGGTCGTTCCGGTGGTTCATCCGGGTCAGGCGGGTGGCTCCGGCCGTTCGGGCTCCGTCGTGCGCGCACGCATCAGAGGGGCCGTGGCCAGGGCGGCGAGGCAGAGCCAGAGTGAGGCGAGCAGCCAGCCGCCCAGCACATCGCTCGCCCAGTGCACGCCGAGGTAGATCCGGGACAGGCCGACGGCGGCCGCCCAGAGCAGGAGCAGCGCGACCGTCATGTGCGCGGCTGAGGTACGGGAGCGGGTCAGCACCGCCCAGGCGAGCAGTCCGGCGGTGATCGCGCTCGTGGTGGTGTGGCCCGAGGGGAAGGAGTGACCGGAGGCCGTGGTCGCCCAGTCGAGGGCGGCCGGGCGGGGCCGGGCGACGGCCGCCATCAGGCCGTACCGCAGTGCCTGGCCGAGGGCGAGCACCGCGAGGGCCCCGGCAGCCGTGTACCAGCGCCGTGCGCCGGGACCTCCGGCTACCAGGCCCGCGACGGCGGCCAGGACGTAGGGGAGGGGCCCAGTGCCGGTCGCCGTGACGGCGCGGGCGGTGACCAGGGCGACCGGCGGGCGGTGCTGGAGGGGCCATCGGTGCAGGGCCAGGTCGCCCGGCAGCGGCGCCCCGTGCCGCACGGCGACCAGTGCCGTGAGCAGGGCGAGCAGGAGAAGCAGCACGCAGGCCGCCGTGCCCGTGCGTCGGGCCTTCGTCATCGAGCGGTCACCAGCGGCCGCAGCCTGGTGTCGGCCAGTCTTTCCACGATGGGTGCGGACCGGCGGGCCGCCGGGGCGAGAGCGGCGGCGACGGCCGTGCCGACCAGCAGACCGATCACCACGTCGTGCGGATAGTGCGCCCCGATCCAGACCCGCGACGCGCCCATCAGGAGGGCTGCGGGGACCGCGATCGTGCCCAGCGTCCGGTCGGTGAGCAGGATCGCCACCGCCGCGGCGGCCGCGATCGCCGCGTGGTTGCTGGGGAACGACCAGTCGCCGAGCGGCGGGCAGGCCTCGACGGTCACGGTGTGCAGCGTCTGACACGGGCGCTGCTCGTGGACGGCCACCTTGAAGAGGTCGTTGACGACGTAGGCCGCCACCACGATCAGCGGAGCGGCGAGCGCCAGGGCGGTGCGGGCGCTGTCGAGCGGTCGGGCCCGCCACCAGGCGAGGACCATCAGCACGGCGAACAGCGCGAGCCCGAAGTCCGACCAGAGGGAGATGGCGGTGTCCAGCGGGCCGGGCGCGCGGTGCGCCAGGCCGGTGATCCAGGTGTAGAGCCCGTCGTCGAAGTGCATCAGCCGGCGTCCTCGGGGGTCGTACGGGCCCGGCGGGCGCGCAGGACTTCCAGCGCGACGGGGGTGAGCGAGACCGCCACGACCAGCGCGACGAGCGGCAGCAGATACCGGTCGATGTTCGGCACGGACGAGCCGAGCGCGTAACCGCCGAGGATGAGCGCGCAGGTCCAGACGGCCCCGCCGACGATCTGCCAGAGAGCGAAGACGCGGGCCGGTACGCCGAGGGCGCCCGCGAGCGGGTTCAGCACCGTACGCACGATGGGCACGAAGCGGGCCAGCACGATCGCCTTCGCGTGGCCGTACTTGGCGAGCAGTTCCTCGGCGCGGGCGGCGCCCTCGTGCAGCTTGCGGGACTTGCTGCGGGCGAGCAGGGCCCGCCCGCCGCGGCGGCCGATCCAGTACCCGGCCTGGGCGCCGACGAGGGCGCCCACCACCGACGCGATCAGGACCTGCGGAAGCGAGAGCGACACCGGCCCGTTGCCGCCGGGCACGCACAGCAGGCCCGCGGTGAACAGCAGTGAATCGCCGGGCAGGAAGAAGCCGACGAGCAGACCGGTCTCGGCGAAGAGCACCACGGCGATGCCGAGCGCGCCGAACGTGGCCAGCAGCGACCCGGCGTCGAGGACGTTCACGGCCTGCGGCGCCGCGGCTGCGAACAGGGGTACGACGGCCATGTCAGTGGGCCCTCCCATAATGGTGGTCGGGCCGTACGTCCTGCGGATGCGCACGGCCCGGCTGACTACAGTGACGTAGACGGTCTACAGCACTGTAGACGAATGAAGCGGGAGGAGCGTTCCATGACTGCCATGGGAGAAGGCGAGCACGGGGACGCGCGACGGCCCGCGGGCGGACTGGAGGCCGGTGTCCTCGCGGCCCTCTGGGCGGCCGACGCCCCGCTCACTCCCGGCGAGGTCCAGTCCGCGCTCGGCGGCGACCTGGCCCGCACCACCGTGACGACGATCCTCACCCGCCTCTACGAGAAGGGCGCGGCCACCCGTCAGCGCGCCGGGCGCGGCTACGCGTACACGCCCACCGAGGACGCGCCGGGGCTCACCGCCCGCCGCATGCACACCGAGCTGGCCAAGGAGGAGGACCGCTCCACGGTGCTCGCCCGATTCGTCTCCCAGCTCAGCGACGCGGACGAGCAGCTGCTGCGCGCGCTCCTGGAGGGCTCCGGAGGCGACGGCCGATGATCTTCTTCGTCTGGATCCCGTTCCTCGTGCCGTTCCTCGCGGTGCCCGCCGCCCGTCGGCTCGCCGAGGCGCTGCCGCCGCGGCCCGCCGCCTGGCTGCTCGCCGTCGCGGCCACCGGACTCGCCGCCTGCTCGACCGCGGCCCTCGGCCTGCTCGCGCTGGCCGGTGCGCTGCGACTGCCGTTCTTCGCCTCGCTGGAAAACCTGGTGGCCCCGCTGGACGCGCTCCCGGCCTGGCTCGCCTTCCCGGCCGCGGCCACCGCGGCCGGGCTGTTCGCCGTGGCGGGGACCGCGCTGGTCCGCACCGCCCGCCGTCAGTTCGCCGAACTGCGCGCCGCCCGGCGGCAGTTGGCGCCCGGGACCGGCGAGCTCGCCGTACTGCGCGACCCGAGCCCCGACGCGTACGCGCTGCCCGGCCGCCCCGGTCGGATCGTCGTCACCACCGGGATGCTGCGCGCCCTCGACCCCGCCGAGCGGGAAGCCCTGTTCGCCCACGAGCGGGGCCACCTCGTCGGCCGCCACCACCTGTTCCTGGCAGCCGCCGAGCTCGCCGCGCACTGCCACCCCGCGCTGCGCGCGCTGCGCGATCCCCTCGCCTACGCCCTGGAGCGGTCCGCCGACGAGTACGCCGCCGGAGCTGTCGGCGACCGCAAGCTCGCCGCGCGCGCCATCGGCCGCGCCGCCCTCGCCTCGCGGGCCGTCGCCGCCCCTGGCCGCCCGCGCGCGGTCCTCGCCGCGGCGGCCGGACCGGTGCCACGCAGGGTCGCCGCCCTCCTGGACCGCCGCCCCGCACCCAGGCTGCCCCGTGGGCGCGGCGCCCGGCTGATAGCGGCCGTCGTCCTCGGCTGCCTGTGCGTCTCGGCCGCCTCGGCGATCGAGGCGGCCGCGGATCTGCACGGCGGCATCGAGACTGCCCAGGGTGAGACCGGCCACCGCTAAGCGCTCCGCTGGAAGCTCGGTTCGAAATCCGCGGGCGATCCGTGGCCGGTCGCGCGGTTCCCCGCGCCCCTTACCGGCGGTTCCCCGCGCCCCTTGGCGGCCGCGCCATCGCGCCGGGCTTGGGCGAGCCCACACAGGGCCGTCCCGGCTGGGAGGATCCGCCCGGTCCCGGGCGGGGGCGCGCGTAATGGGGCCACGCGCTTCCGGCTACGCCCGGCCCCGGCTACGCCCGGCCCCGGCTACGCCCGGCCCCCGGGCGCGGGGCGTCCCCGTACGGCACTCCGACCCGGGCAGCGCCCGCGCCTCGTGCGGCGCTGACTCCGACCGCGCCCGTGACCCGTACGGCTCAGCAACACTGCGGGTCGGCGCCGTGCGCCCCGGAGAGTGGGTCCCGAGCCCATTGCCCCACGCCCCGGGAGAAGCCATGACCTGCCTCAGCCGACGTGACCTCGGACTGCTCGTCCTGCGGGCCGGCACCGGTGCGGTGCTGATGGCGCACGGCGCCCAGAAACTGTTCGGCTGCTTCGGCGGCAGCGGGCTCGAAGGCACCGCCGCCGCCATGGAGCACATGGGCTTCCGCCCCGGCAGGCAGAGCGCGATGGCGGCCGGGCTCGGCGAGATGGGCGGCGGCGTCCTGCTGGCCGTCGGCCTCGCCACCCCGGCCGCCGGGGCCGCGGCGGCCGGAGCCATGGCGGGCGCCGTCGCCGTGCACGCACCGGCCGGATTCTTCAGCCAGGGCGGCGGCTTCGAATACCCGGCGTTCCTCGGTTTCACCGCGGCCGCGATCGGCCTCACCGGCGCGGGTCGCTACTCCCTCGACCACGCCACGGACCACGTGGTCGACCAGCCCTGGACCGTCGCGCTGGCCTTCCTCGGCAGCGCCGTGGCGGCCGCGGCGGTGGTCGGCCGCCGGGCCAGGGAACAGGCCCAGGCCGAGGTGGAAACCTTCGACTGAGCCGGGGCCCGACTGTCGCGCCGGGTCGAGGCTGGGCCGCCTGCCGGACTGTTGCGCTGGGCCGGGCCGGGCCGCCTCCGGGATGTCGCGCTGGGCCGGGGCCGGGCCGCCTGCCGCCCCGGTGATCCGGAGTCGTACCCTGTCAGACGTTGGCGCGTACCCCGCCCTGGGCCGCGACCCTCTGTCCGGCAGGAGTGTGACGCTGTGCTGCGCACCATGTTCAAGTCCAAGATCCACCGTGCCACCGTGACCCAGGCCGACCTCCACTACGTGGGCTCGGTCACCGTCGACGCCGAGCTGATGGAGGCGGCCGACCTGCTGCCCGGTGAACTCGTGCACATCGTCGACATCGACAACGGCAACCGCCTGGAGACGTACGTCATCGAGGGCGAGCGGGGCTCCGGCGTCATCGGCATCAATGGTGCCGCCGCCCATCTCGTGCACCCCGGCGACCTGGTGATCCTCATCAGCTACGCCCAGGTGGACGACGCCGAGGCCCGCACGCTGCGGCCCAGCGTGGTGCACGTGGACGCCGACAACCGGATCGTGGAGCTCGGCAGCGACACCTCCGCGCCGGTACCTGGCAGCGACCAGCAGCGCAGCCCGCACGCCCGGATACCCGCCCCCCAGGGCTGAACCGGCCGCGGCGGCCGTCAGCAGGAGAGGACCCAGTACGCATGGCAGAGTTCCGAGACGACCGCTCCAAGGGTGTTCGGGAGGCGTTCGAGCACGGTGAAGCGGTCCCTCGCTTCGGCTGCTTCACGCTCGACGCGAAGCCGGAGCTCTGGTGAACGTCCTCGCGCTGCTCCACACTTCCCCGGTCCACGTTCCCGTCTTCGAGGCCCTGCGCGACGAGGACGCCCCGGGCCTCGAACTGCGCCACCTGGTGCACGAGCAACTGCTCAGCCAGGCACGGGAGTTGGGGCCGGAGGCCGTGGCCGGGTCCGTCGAGAGCATCCTCGCGGCGGCGGTGGCCCAGGGCGCGGACGCGGTGCTGTGCACGTGTTCCACCATCGGCGCGGTCGCCGAGGCCGCGTCGGTGTCGCTCGGCGTCCCGGTGCTCCGTGTCGACCGGCCGATGGCCGCGGCCGCCGTAGCCCGGGGCTCCCGCATCGCGGTGGTGGCAACCGTGGCGTCCACCCTGGAGCCGACGACGGCGCTGATCCGCGAGGAGGCCGGGGAGCGGCCCGTCGCGTTGCGTACGGTCCTCGCGGAAGACGCCTGGGCGCACTTCGAATCGGGTGACCCGGACAGCTACGTCGCGGCTGTCGCGGAGACGCTGGACGCACTGACGGACGTCGATGTCATCGTCCTCGCCCAAGCCTCGATGGCCCCCGCCGCCGCCCGGACGACGACCCAGGTCCCGGTTCTCTCCAGCCCCCGCCCGGGGCTGCGGGCGGCGGCCGCCGCAGTGCGCTGAGAGAACGCTGTGGGCAGCGGTCGGCCGCCTCGCCGCTGTGCCCGCCGCCGAGAGTCACACCCGGACGGGTTGAACCGGCGGGCGCCGGGCACGCGCGCAGGTGAAGCTGAACGGAGACTCCAGGAGGCCGACCATGCACGACCCGACCACGAGCGATCCGACCATGGGCGATCCACACGCGGGACCCGCCATGCACGACCCCGTTGTGAGCGGTCCGTACCCGGGGCCCGTGGCGCATGACCCGACCACGAACGATCCGCCCGCGGGACCCGCCATGCGCGACCCCCGTCCCCGCCGCGCCGCGAACAGTGAGCCCACACACTTCGCCGTCCCCGGCCTTTCCGTCCCGCACCCCGAGCCCACGCCGCCGTGGCCCTCGCCGCTTCCCGACCCCGAACCCGGGCCGCTGCCCGGTCCGCCGGGGCCCGACCCCGCGCCTCCGGCACCCGGGCCCGACCCCAAGCCTCCGGCACCCGGGCCGGACCCCGTGCCGCCGAAGCCGGGGCCCGACCCCGATCTGCCGGATCCGGTGCCCCAGCCGCCCGGCCCGGAACCCGTGCCACATCCGCCGCAGCCCGAACCGGCCGGCTGAAGCGCGGCGGAGTCGGCCCGCTGAAGCCGCCGTTGATCAGCCGGCGCCGACCTCGGAGCGGTCCCCGCCCCACAGCGTGTGGAACGACCCCTCCCGGTCGGTGCGCCGATAGGTGTGCGCGCCGAAGAAGTCGCGCTGGCCCTGAGTGAGCGCCGCCGGGAGGCGCTCGGCCCGCAGCGCGTCGTAGTACGCGAGGGCCGCCGAGAAGCCGGGCGCCGGCACGCCCTGCCGGGTCGCCGCCACGACCACCGCGCGCCAGTCGTCCTGCGCCGCCCCGATCTCGTCGGCGAAGCGCTTGTCCGAGAGCAGGCTCGGCAGGTCGGGCTGCGCGTCGTAGGCGCCCCGGATCCGGTCGAGGAACGCGGCCCGGATGATGCACCCGGCGCGCCAGATCGCCGCGACCGTGCCCGGATCCACGTTCCAGTCGTACGTCTCGCTGCCCGCCTGGATCTGGTGGAAGCCCTGGGTGTACGACACGATCTTCGAGGCGTACAGCGCCTGCTCCACCTGCGCGGCGAAGGCGGTCGCCTCGGCCTCGCTCAGGGCGGTGGCCGTCGGCCCCGCCAGGGAGCGGGCCGCCTCGCGCAGCTCGGCGTGGCCCGAGAGCGAACGGGCGAACACCGCCTCGGCGATGCCCGACACCGGGACGCCGAGGTCGAGCGCGATCTGCACCGTCCAGCGGCCGGTGCCCTTCTGCTCCGCCCGGTCCTCGACCACGTCGATGAACGGCTTGCCGGTCGCCGCGTCGACATGGGCGAGCACCTGTGCCGTGATCTCGATGAGGTAGGAGTCGAGACGCCCGGTGTTCCACTCCTTGAACGTCTCGGCGATCTTCTCGGGGGAGTAGCCCGCGACCGCGCGGAGCAGGTGGTACGCCTCCGCGATCAGCTGCATGTCGGCGTACTCGATGCCGTTGTGCACCATCTTCACGAAGTGGCCCGCGCCGTCGGGGCCGACATGGGTGACACACGGCGTGCCGTCCGGGGCCTTCGCCGCGATCCGCTCCAGGAGCGGGCCGAGCGACTCGTACGACTCGGCCGGGCCGCCCGGCATGATGCTCGGCCCGTGCAGTGCGCCCTCCTCGCCGCCCGAGATGCCGGCGCCCACGAAGTGGATGCCCCGCTCGCGCAGTTCGCGCTCGCGCCGACGGGTGTCCTCGAAGTGCGCGTTGCCGCCGTCGATGATGACGTCGCCCGGCTCCAGGAGCGCTGCGAACTCCTGGATCACCGCGTCCGTCGGCTCGCCCGCCTTGACCATGACGACCAGCCGGCGCGGGCGTTCGAGGGCCGCCACGAAATCCTCGGCCGACTCCGCCGCCACGAACGTGCCCTCGGCACCGAACTCCTCCACCAGCGCCCGGGTCTTGGCGGCCGTCCGGTTGTGAACGGCGACGGTGAATCCGTTGCGGGCGAAGTTGCGGGCGAGGTTGCGGCCCATGACCGCGAGTCCGGTGACGCCGATCTGGGCTGTTCCACTCATGCGTGTGCTCCTGGATCCTCGGGGTTCGCGGGCCATGTGCGTGCGCCACGGCGCGCACTCCCGCCCACAGTACGTAACACGCCACGTCACGGCGCGGCGTCGGGAGTCCCGACCCGCCGGGCTGGAGGGACCGCCCGCGCTGAAGCCCTCCCTCCGCTTGCCCAACCCCTTGTCATGGCCTCTTCGCAGCCCCTATTTTGGCGGCTCTTGATGCCTTCGAGGGGGACTCATGGCCTTACGCGGCCGGCACCGCCGGTATCAGCCGAGCCGGATCAACCGAGCATCGTTGACGGTCACGGCGGGCGGTGCGGGAATCGCGCTCCCGCTGGTCGCCGTGGGTACCGCGGACGCCGCTTCCGTCGACATCTGGAACAAGGTCGCGGCCTGCGAGTCCACCAACAACTGGCACATCAACTCGGGCAACGGCTACTACGGCGGGCTCCAGTTCAGCCAGTCGACCTGGGAGGCGTACGGCGGCCGTCAGTACGCGCCGCGCGCGGACCTGGCCACCCGGGACCAGCAGATCGCGATCGCCGAGAAGGTCCTCAAGGGGCAGGGGCCGGGCGCGTGGCCCGTCTGCTCGGCCCAGGCGGGTCTCACCCGGGGCGGTGCGGCCCCGCAGCTGAGCACCACCACCCAGCACCGCACCGAGATCAAGCCCCAGGCCGCGCCGAAACCGGCGCCCCGGCCCGCCGCCGCGAAGAAGCCCGAAGCCGCGAGCCCCACCAAGGTCCCGGGCAAGCGGCACTCGTACACCGTCGTGCACGGCGACTCGCTGGCCAAGATCGCCGAGAGCGAGCAGGTCCGGGGCGGCTGGGCCCAGTTGTACGCCGCGAACCGCACGGTCGTCGGCGCCGACCCCGACCTCATCCGTCCCGGCCAGCACCTGACCGTGCCCGGCGCGGCCCCCGCGAAGCCGGCGGCTCCGTCGAAGCCGACGGTGCCCGCGTCCCGGGCGCCCGCCAAGGCCCCGTCCGCCAAGCAGCCCGCGACGAAGCCCGCCGCCAAGTCCGCCGGCTTCACCGCCCCGGTCGTCGCGAGCCCGAGCACCCCGTACCACAAGGCGGGTTCGTCGTGGGCGAGCGGCTACCACACAGGCGTCGACTTCCCGGTCTCCACCGGCACCACCGTCAAGGCGGTCACCTCGGGCACGGTCGTCGAGGCCGGCTGGGGCGGCTCCTACGGATACCAGGTGGTGATCCGGCACCACGACGGCCGGTACAGCCAGTACGCGCACCTCTCGGCGCTCTCCGTGAAGGCCGGTCAGCAGGTCAACACCGGTCAGCGGATAGGGCGTTCGGGGTCCACCGGCAACGCGACCGGGCCGCACCTGCACTTCGAGATCCGGACCGGACCGGCGTACGGGTCCGACGTCGACCCGCTGGCCTACCTCAGGGCGGGCGGCGTCACCGTCTGATCCGGCTGCGCCCGGTGCTCGGCGGGGCCGGGCGCCGGGGGTATGCCCTGGGCCGGGACGCCCTCGTGGCGACCCGCGCTCAGCCGTTCCGTGGTGAGCAGGATCAGCCCGCCCGCGGCCACCACGCCGAAGCCGAGGGCGATCGCGGTGCCCGCCGTTCCGTACCGGAAGGATTCGCCGAACAGGGTCAGGCCGATGGCCGCTGCGACCACCGGGTTGACGACGGTGACCGTCGCGAGCGGCGCCGCGAGACCCGCGCCCCGGTAGGAAGCCTGCGAGAGCAGCAGGCCCGAGAGCGCGAAGCCGGCTATCGCGAAGAGGCTGGGCAACTCGGCCAGTGACGGCTCCGACTGCCAGTCCTGCGCGACGGACTTGGTGAACACCGAGGCCATGGCGAAGGCGCTGCCGGCCGCGGTGGCGAGCAGAACACAGCGGGTGGCCGACCGGCGCAGGGCCTTGGACGCCACGAAGAGCGCGGCGACCCCACCGAACCCGGCCGCCGCCAGGACGAGTCGCTGCCCCATCGCGAGCGCGTCCGCGTCCACGCCCCGGGTCAGCGCCAGCAAGCCGGCCAGCCCCACGGTGGCCATCACGGCGCCGCGCCAGGCGGTCGGGCCCGCCCGGCGGTGGATCAGTACGGCCGACATGGGCAGTGCGAACACGATGGTGAGCGCGCCCATCGGCTGCACCAGCGTGAGCGGGCCACAGGCCAGGGCCGCCACGTGCAGGCCGGCGCCGAGGCCGTTGAGGGTGACCGAGCCCCACCACGCCGGGCGGCGTACGGGGGCGTACACGCTGCTCGGGGCGGACGCGGCGACGCGCTCCTGAACGATCGCCGCGGCCGCGTAGGCGACGGCGGAGACCAGGGACAGCAGCACGGCCAGGACAAGGGCGCTCATAACTCCACGATGTCTCGTTGCGGACCCCGTGTCGTCGTCCCTGAGCACCGATTGCCGTGTACTCCAGAAGGAGTAGGGGCGTACGACCAAAGTCGTCACAGATATCGGACTTTCAGTAAAAGCGCAGCTCAAAAGGGCCGTCAAGAGGCATGGAAGATCACCCTCCGGTTGGGGCGGGTAGGCGTTGGGGCCGATCGCCCGTGCGCCGGGCGCACGGGGCGGGCGGCCGAGCGCCGACGGGTTCGTGCCACGCTGGCACGTACTGCCAGACCGACCGGCGTGAACGCGCCATGATCCCCACGAAGGGCAAGCGTCTTGACTCCTGAGGAATGGGCGGAGACCTCGTCGGTCGGCGGATTTTTCGCGCTCCGCACGGGCCACGCCACCCACTCGTACGTTGCGCTCGGCTCCCTGTACGCGGGGCGGACGGCGCCGCTCACCGACCGCATCGACACGGTGGCCGCCCGACTCGGCGCAGCCGAACGCCGGGCGGCCGCCTCCATCGCGCAGCTGGGCCTCGCCGCCCGGCTCTGGTCGATCGCCCTCGGCCCCGCCGTCCTGCACGGCGTACTGCCGGACCTCGCGCCGGACCGGCTGTACTGGGACGGCGGGCGGAGCTCGCCGGACGATCTGCTGCTCGATCCCGGTGCGCGGTCGCGCCAGGCCACCGTCGAAGGCCTCGTGGAGCTGGTGCTCGACGGTCACCTCGCCCCGCTCGCCGACGCGGTCCGCCGGGACACCGCGGTCTCGCACGGGCTGCTGCGCGGAAACGCCGGGTCCGCGCTCGCCGGAGCCGTGCGCGAACTCCACGCCTGGGCGCGGAAGACGAACCGTCCCGAGGTGGCGGAGCGGGCCCTGGCCCTGGGTGCCGAACTCCTCGCTCATCCCCAACTCGCGGACACGGGAACCCTGTTGGCGGGCGGGGCCTTCCGGCGCGGCAGCTGCTGTCTCTACTACCGCTGCCCCGGCGGTGGACTGTGCGGGGACTGCGTCTTCGAGCGACCGCCGCAGCCCTCTTCTCGGCGTACGGCGCCCGAGCGGCGGCACCCGTAGCAGCCGGGCGGAAGAGTGTCAGGATTCCTTGACAGTCCCATGCCTGTCAGGGCACCCTGACAGGCATGGGAGCTGAGGACACACCGGCCTCGCTGGCCGGACAGGTCACCAACAAGGACCCCGCCGTCGGTCTCGCGGCGGTCGTCGCGCTGCGCCGCCTCCTGGAGGAACTGGAGCGCGTCCACGTGGACAACGCCCGCGACCAGGGCTGGTCCTGGCAGAGCATTGCCACGTCGTTGCAGGTCAGCAGGCAGTCGGTGCACGAAAAGCATGCGAGCAGGCGCAAGGCCACGGGCAAGGAGGACTGAAGGTGTTCGAGTTTTTCACCGAGTGCGCCAGGCGGGCGGTGGTCGCGTCGCAGGACGAGGCGATCGCCCTCGGTCACGACTTCATCGGCACGGAGCACATCCTGCTCGGCCTCGCCGCAACCGAGGACAGCACCGCCTGGGAGGTGCTGACCGCACAGGGCCTCGGGCTGGAGCGCGCCCGTGAGGAGACCGTACGGCTCCTCGAAGCGGCCGGGGTACCGAGCACCGGCGGGCAGCCCGCCAAGGACGCTCTCGCCTCGATCGGCATCGATGTCGAGGAGATCAAGCGCCAGGCCGACAGCAGCTTCGGCCCCGGCGCGTTCCAGTACCCGAGGCCCGCGTACACGGCGCACGCGAAGAAGGCCCTGGAGTGCACCCTTCGCGAGGCGAAGGCTCTCGGGCACGACCGGTTCGGCACGGAACACGTGCTGCTCGGTCTACTGGCGGCCGGCGAGGGGCGAGGACTCGACGTCCTGGCGGCACTGGGCGCGGATCCCTCCGGGCTGCGCGCGGCGGTACTGGCCCAGGTCGCCCCGAACCACCCCTAGGGTCAGGTGAGTTGGGGCGCTCCCGGAGATCCGGGCGCGCCCCAACCCTGGTTCACCACGGGCGGCGCCGCCCGCGGGGCGCTGAGCGTTCCCTGTGCTCGGCTGCGGGTCCGTTGTCGCTGGTCGCGCAGTTCCCCGCGCCCCTTTGGGGCGCGGGCCCTTCCGCTTCCCCGGGGGCGGGCGGTTTGGTCCGGACGGCGATCGCTCCGTACCATGGCGCTTTTGGGAACGTGATACCCACGGATGATCGAGGAACCCAGCGGCGATGACGGTGACAGAGGACTTCCAGGACCAGGAGCAGGGTCCCGGTGTCGACGAGCGGCCCGAGCAGGGCGTTGACCAGGACTTCGGGCCCGGCATCGACCCCGAGCGGCTCGCGCTCTGCCTGAGCGTGCTGGCGGAACTCGACCAGATCGACGTCGACCATCCCGACGCGATCACCGTGCGCCGCGCCACCGCCGGCGTCTACCGGACCGTGAAGCAGCGCCGTCGCCAGGAGCGCCGCGCCGCCAAGACCGCCCACGACCGCGCCGTCACCGAGGCCACCGCCACCGGCTCCGCCGAGCGCATCGACGACGAGACCGAAGGCCTGTTGCCGTCCTCGTCCGTCACCGGCGAGATCGCGGGCATACTCCAGCGCCCCCGGTCCTGCTACATCTGCAAGGGCCGGTACGTCGAGGTCGACGCGTTCTACCACCAGCTGTGCCAGAAGTGCGCCGCCGAGAACCGGGCCCGCCGCGACGCCCGCACCGATCTCACCGGCAAGCGCGCCCTGCTCACCGGCGGCCGCGCCAAGATCGGCATGTACATCGCCCTGCGGCTCCTTCGTGACGGCGCGCACACCACGATCACGACCCGCTTCCCGAACGACGCGATCCGCCGCTTCAAGGCGATGGACGACTCCGCGGACTGGATGCACCGCCTCGAAGTCGTCGGCATCGACCTGCGCGACCCGGCGCAGGCGGTCGCCCTGGCCGAGCGGACCGCGGCGCAGGGACCGCTGGACATCCTGATCAACAACGCCACCCAGACCGTGCGCCGGCTGCCGTCCGCCTACGCCGCCCTGGTCGACGGCGAGAGCGCGGCACTGCCCGCCGGCGAGCTCCCCGCCCGCCACGTCATCGGCGCCTTCAACTCCGGTGCGGTCGACGGTCTGACGGCGCTGCCCGCCGGCACCTCCGGTCTCGACGCCCAGCGGGTCGCCGACCTCGCCCTGGTCGCGGGCAACGCCAGCCTCGCCCGGCACCAGGACGGCACCGCCCTCGACGCGGGGGGTCTGCTCCCGGACGTCGTCGACACCAACACCTGGGTGCAGTCCATCGACCAGATCTCGCCGGTCGAGCTGCTCGAAACGCAGCTGTGCAACTACACCGCGCCGTTCATCCTGATCAGCAGCCTGCGCCCGGTGATGGCCGAGGCCGCCCGCAAGGCGCCGAACGGCCGTGCCTACGTGGTGAACGTCTCGGCGATGGAAGGCGTCTTCAGCCGCGGCTACAAGGGCGCCGGGCACCCCAACACCAACGCCGCCAAGGCGGCCATGAACATGGTCACCCGGACCAGCGGCCAGGAGATGTTCGAGACCGACAAGATCCTCATGACCTCGGTCGACACCGGCTGGATCACCGACGAGCGCCCGCACCACGACAAGCTGCGCCTGGCCGAGGAGGGCTTCCACGCCCCGCTCGACCTCGTGGACGGCGCGGCCCGCGTCTACGACCCGATCGTGCGCGGCGAACTCGGCGAGGACCTGCACAGCGTCTTCCTCAAGGACTACGCACCCGCCAACTGGTAGTCCGCGATTTCGGGGGCGGCGCGCAAGTGCCGCCCCCTTGTCTTCAACAGCCGCCGCGCGAGGGCTACTTGAGCTCCCCGGCGACACGCTCAAGCACCGGCCGCCAGTCCTCCATGACGCCCGCGTCCAGCCCCACGACCTTGCCCGCGTCGTCGGCCTGCCGCAGCGTCACCGCGTCCTCGGCCAGCGGGTCCAGGGCGAAGGCCGCCGCCTCCTCGGGCCCCATCACCCCGCCCTGCGCCCGCAGCGTCAGCGCGCTCTGCGGCGAGAGGGTGCGGTCCGGCTCGACGGCCGCCAGATAGCGCTTCGCCGGAACGTGCAGCCGTACGAGCTGGGCCACCCGCCCGCCGAGCAGCGGCCGCACCACCCGCGCCACGGTGTCGGCGTGGCCCGCGTCGTCACCCGGTCGGAGCAGATGGCCGAGATCGTGTACGAGCCCCGCGACCTGGAGCTCCTTGTCGGCCGGGTGCGAGCGGCGCAGCAGGTGGGCGGTCTGCAACGCGTGATCGTGCAGGTCGACCGGATCGCCGCTGCGGTCCGGGGTGTCCCAGGCTCCGCGGCAGGCTTCGAGCAGTTCCATCAGCTCGTCGACCGAGCGCACGGGCGCCGCCGGACCGGTCCTGCTCGACAGCTCCATGTGGTCTCCTCCCCGCGCGCGGCAGCGACCCCAAGAGGAGATCATGGCGGGATGAACACCGGGCTGAACGCTCGGCGAAGGAAAGTTGACGCAAAGGAAGCGGCGCTATCGAGCGCGACCGCGCTCATTTGGTTACTCTGAACCGAACGGTAGCCACAGCGGGTCCACCAACCTTCGAGGCCCGTTCCGGATCCGGCGCGCAACCTGTGGCCGTGATGCGGACAGAGTGCCGGCGCCACCGCGTCAGAACTTCCCTTGCCCCTGCCCTGCGGGCGGACACCGGGTCGAGATCGACGCTTGCCGGGACGCTTCAGGGTTACGCGACACAAAGGAGTGCGCGGTGACACCAGAGACGACAGAACGCGAACACCGGACGCCGGAACGCGGCGGCGAGCGGGCCGGACGGCCCGAGAAGCTCCGCTACCTGGAGGCCTGGGCCCGATCGGCCCCGATCCGCCTCGCGGGTTACGAAGAGGACCTCGCGGAGCCGCACATCCTGCCCGGCATCGACTGACCTGCGGCCGCCTGCCGACCCGTGCCCCCCGCCTGTGCCGGGGGGCACGGGTCGGCGAGGGGCCGCTACCCGGGCCGGTTCCGTACGGGGACACCCATGCCCGAGCCCAGCGGATGACGGCCAACGCGCCCTGACAGCAAGCGAGTTAGGCGCCGCGCCCCGGGGGCGATCTGTCGCCCAAGAGTGCGGCGCGGCAGGATGACCGGCATGTCCGAGACACCCGGTGACAGCACCGCATTCCATGACCTGTCCGCCTTCCTCGCGACCCCGCGGGTGACCGCCCTCGCGCTCTCGCCCGACGGCAACCGGCTGGTGGCCGCCGTGCAGAGCCTCAACGGCAAGGGCAACCGGTATGTGTCGGGGCTGTGGGAGATCGATCCCGCGGGCGGGCGCGAGCCGCGTCGGCTGACCCGCTCCCACAAGGGCGAGTCCGCGCCCGCGTTCGCCGCCGACGGAACGCTCTACTTCCTCTCCGGCCGCGAGGACAGCGACCCCGGCGCGGCGAAGGACACCGCGGAGGGCTCCGCGGTGTGGGCCCTGCCGGCGAGCGGCGAGGCCGCGCTGATAGCCCGCCACCCCGGCGGCATCGCCGGATTCACCCTCGCCCGCGACACCGGCGCCCTCGCCTACACCGCCGGACTGCTGCCCGGCGCGGCCGACGCCGAGGCGCACGGAAAGCTCCGCAAGGACCGCGCCGAAGCGAAGGTCACCGCGATCCTGTACGAGTCCGGGCTCACCCGGTTCTGGAACCGCGACCTCGGCCCCGACGAGGCGCACACCTTCGTCCGCACCGGTGACGACGGCGCCGCGGTCGACGCGGGCGGGCAGGGCTTCGTGAGCGAGGCCGACACCGCCCTGTCGCCCGACGGCACCCGCGTCGCCCACACCCGCTTCGAGCACGGCCGGGTGCCGGACGACAACCGCACCGTCGTCGTGGTCGCCGACGCGACGACCGGCGAACGGCTGCACGTCGTCGACCGCGCCGGATACGCCTACGGCGCCCCGCTGTTCACCGCCGACGGCACCGGTCTGATCTGCGCGCGCCAGCTCAGGGAGACCTACCAGGAGCCGTACAGCTGGACGCTCGTCCGCATCGACCTGGCGAGCGGCGCGGAGAGCGAGCTGATGCCGGACTTCCCGAACTGGCCGGCCGGCGCCGTCGTGTCGCCGCGTCCCGACCAGGCCACCTTGTGGTTCACCGCCGACGAACTCGGCCACCGCCCCGTCTTCCGGCGCGACCCCGACGGCACCGTCACCCGCCTCACCGTCTCCGGCGCGTACACCTCGCTCTGCGTCGCGCCCGACGGACGCACGCTGTACGCGCTGCGCAGCTCTGTGGACGCGCCGCCCACCCCGGTCCGCCTCGACGCCGCCGAACCCGACCAGGAACCGGCCGAGCTCAAGGCGCCCGGCGGGGTGGGCCGACTGCCGGGCACCCTGACCGAGGTGCACACGGCGGGCGACGACGGATTCCCGCTGCGCGCCTGGCTGGTGCTGCCGGAAGGGGCGTCCGCCGAGCGGCCCGCGCCACTGGTCCTCGTCCCGCACGGCGGCCCGCACAGCTCGTGGAACGCCTGGACCTGGCGCTGGAACCCGTGGCCCTTCACGGCGCGCGGCTACGCGGTGCTGCTGCCCGATCCGGCGATGTCGTCCGGGTACGGGCCCCGGATGCACGAGCGCGGCTGGGGGCAGTGGGGCGGCACGCCCTACCGGGACCTGATGGCGATGACGGACACCGCCGAGGCCCGCCCGGACATCGACGCGACGCGCACCGGACTCGCGGGTGCCTCCTACGGCGGCTACATGGCCAACCGGATCGCGACGCTGACGGACCGCTTCAAGGCGATCGTCTCGCACGCGGGCCTGTGGGACCTGCCCTCGCACCAGGCCGTCACGGACGCCTCGGCCTACCACCGGCGGATCTTCGGCGACCCGCTGACCCGGCCGGAGCGCCACGAGGAGAACTCCCCGTCCTTCGCGGCGGACCGCATCCGCACGCCCATGCTGGTGGTGCACGGAGCGAAGGACTACCGGGTCCCGGTCGGCCAGGGCATGGCCCTGTTCCAGGAGCTCCAGCGCCGCGAAGTCCCGGCGAAATTCCTGTACTTCCCCGACGAGGGCCACTGGATCCTCACCCCCGCCCACGCCCGCCTGTGGTATTCGGCCCTCCTGAACTTCCTGGACCACCATGTGCTCGGCCAGGAGTGGCGGCGTCCCGAACTGCTGTGACACGTCCGGATGGTGACGATCCATCAGGTGACTCAGCGGCTCAGAGGTCGGATGAGTTCGTGAAGCATGCCTATTCCAGGCATGTTTGAGGCATTGACATGTCCCTGATTCGCTTCAATCATCGGATGTCATGACCGAACTTCCCAGACGTCACGTACTCGGAATGACGGCGGGGGCGGCAGTCGGCGCCGCCCTTCTCTCGCCGGCCACGGCCGATGCGAGCCCCCTGGCCACCCCCGCCGACGCGGCCGCCGCCGATGGCGGGTGGGGGGCGGTCCCCCCGGCCGTCCCCGTAGCCCTCGACCGCTGGTTCGACAACGACGGCATCGACACCGCCAGCGCCCGCGGCGGCGACTTCGACGGCTCCGGGTACACGTACCCCGCGGAGGAACTACCCACGGGCGCCGTGGAGTTGGACGGCGTACGGTATGTCTTCCCCGGCGCCGCCGCCGGAGCGAAGAACAACATCGTCGCGCTCGGACAACGCATCGACCTGCCGCCTGGGCGCTATCTGTCCGCCCTGTTCCTCGTCGCCGCCAGCTACGGTGCCGCATCGGGGCAGGCGACCGTCCACTACGCCGACGGCAGTACCTCGGCCGCCGCACTCGGCGGCCCCGACTGGTACGGAGGCAGCGGACAGTTGACGGCCGCCTACCGCTACGGGCCGGACGGGTCGAAGGACCCGCACCCGGTCGTCGTCGCCACGGCCGAACTGCCCATGGACCCCGGCCGTGAGGCCGTCGCGCTCACCCTCCCCGTCACCAACCCCGCCCAGCCGGACAAACCGGCCCTGCACGTCTTCGCGCTGTCCCTGCAACCCGCCGCCGAGGGCCGCGCGATCGCCCTGCGCGATGCCCGCTCGACCACCACCTCGCTCGCCTCGGGCGCCCAGAGCGTCGAAGCCACCGTCGTCAACGCGGGCACCGTCACCCTGCTCGCCTCCGACTCGCTGAGCGTCGAGGTCGAGGTCGACGGCGCCCGAACGGTGGAAGCCGCCCGCATCCCCCGGCTCCATCCGGGAGACCAGGCCAGGGTCCGCATCGGTATCCGGCCCCGGGCCGGAACCGCCCCCGGCACCGTGCGCGACGGGCACGTGGTGGCGCGCGGCCGGGGGCGCGACGCTGCCTCCGTCGCCCGCCAACTCACCCTCGGCGTACCGGACTTCGCACCGACCGACGCCTCGCTGTCCTCGCACCAGGCGCCCTACTGGTTCCAGGACGCCAAGTTCGGCATCTTCATCCACTGGGGCGTCTACTCCGTACCGGCCTGGGCGCCGGTCGGGGTGCAGTACGCCGAGTGGTACTGGTCCCAGATGCAGGACCCGAAGAACCCCACGTACGCCTACCACCGTCAGACCTACGGCGAGTCCTTCAACTACGACGACTTCATCCCGCGCTTCACCGCCGAACGGTTCGACCCCCGCTCCTGGGTCGAGCTGTTCCGCGACGCCGGCGCCCAGTACCACGTCCTCACCTCCAAGCACCACGAAGGCTTCGCGCTGTGGGACAGCAAGGTGTCCGACCGCAACGC
Organism: Streptomyces sp. NBC_01431; assembly: GCF_036231355.1. Classification (NCBI taxonomy): domain Bacteria; kingdom Bacillati; phylum Actinomycetota; class Actinomycetes; order Kitasatosporales; family Streptomycetaceae; genus Streptomyces; species Streptomyces sp. NBC_01431. The sequence continues at coordinate 1,126,178 of NZ_CP109496.1, read as the reverse complement.
GGTGCAGATGGGGCCGAAGAAGGACCTGGTCCGCGCCCTGTTCGAGGCGTCCAAGCGGTACGCGCCGGAACTCCACCGGGGCCTGTACTTCTCGATGCCGGAGTGGTTCAACCCGGACAGCCCCTGGCAGGGACACGGCCCGCGCAACCCGTACACCCTCCAGCCGCTCCCGTACACCGGCTACACCCCCGGCAAGGACTACATCAAGGATCTCCAGGCCCCGCAGATGCTGGAGCTGGTCGAGGGGTACGACCCGGAGATCCTGTGGTGCGACATCGGCGGCGCCAACGACAGCCACCGTGTGCTCACCGAGTACTTCAACCACGCCAAGAACCGGCCCCGGCCCATCGAGGTGACCGTCAACAACCGCTCCGGCATCGGGCCGCACGACTTCACCACGCCCGAGTACGCCACGTACGACACGGTGGTGACGGCGAAGTGGGAGGCGAGCCGCGGCCTGGACCCGTTCAGCTACGGCTACAACCAGGCCACCCCCGACGACAGGTACATGAGCACCGAGGAGGTCGTGCACACCCTCGTCGACATCGTCAGCAAGAACGGCAACTTCCTGCTCGACATCGGACCGCGGGCCGACGGCACCATCCCCGAGGTCATGCAGCGCCGGCTGCGCGAGACGGGGCAGTGGCTCAAAACCAACGGCGAGGCGATCTACGGTTCCACGTACTGGGCGCGGATGCCCCAGCTCGGCGCCGATCTGCGGTTCACGGTACGGCCGGGGCGCGCCTTCTACATCCACTCGCTGGCCAAGCCGGGGGCCACCCTCACCGTCGAGGCGCCCGTGCCGATCCGGGCCGGCGACCGGGTCACCATGCTCGGACACGGGCGGCCGCTCACCTGGCGGACCACCGGCGGCGGACTCGTCATCGACGTACCGCCCGCCGCGCGGGCGGCGGGCAGCCACACCTGGGTGTTCAAGGTGGAGTGGCTGCGCTGAGCCGTTGACTCGGCCGGACCCCGTCCGTTTGCGGGACGCGCGCGGCTGCGGCACACAATGAGGGAGCAACTCGGGGCGTACAGGTGGGAGATCCACGTGCCCTCGACCCTGCGCAGATGCGCTGCCGCGGCCGCCGTGCTGTCCTTCGCCGCCTTCGCCGCCGGATGCGGCGGCGGCGCCAGCAGCGCCGACGATCAGCAGGACCTCGACCTCCAGCCGATCGCGGCAGCCGGACCGGACCCGTTCACCGAGTCCACCGCCGAGTCCACGGCGACCCCCACACCGTCGGCTCCGCCCGGTTCGCGGAGCAGCGCGCCGACCCCGGGCCTCCAGATGACGCGGCCCGTCTCCGGCGCCGCACCGGGCCTGTACGGCGGTACGCAGTCGGTCGCCAGCTGTGACGTGGAGAAGCAGATCACCTTCCTCGTCGGCGACCGGACCAAGGAGCGGGCCTTCGCGGACGCGGCCGGAATCGACCCGGCCGACATCCCGACCTTCCTGCGCGGACTGACCCCCGTGGTGCTGCGGGTCGACACCCGGGTCACCAACCACGGCTTCAGGGGCGGCGCGGCCACCAGTTTCCAGTCGGTGCTGCAAGCGGGCACCGCGGTCCTCGTCGACGACCACGGCGAGCCGCGCGTGCGGTGCGCCTGCGGGAACCCGCTGAAGCCGCCCAACGCCCACCAGGGCAACTGGACCGACAAGGGCAAGCCGTGGCCGGGCTACCGGCCCAGCCAGGTCATCGTCATCCGGCCGACCACGGTGGTCATCAACAGCCTCGTGATCGTCAACATCACCAACAACACCTGGATCGAGCGGCCGACCGGCGACGACGGGCAGCACGACCGACGGCGCCCCGACATCACGATCGACCCGAAGAAGCCGCCCGTCCCCGAGCCGTCCTCCCCGAGCCCCAGCAGCTCGCCGCACGTCAGCTCCTCGCCGCCGTCGCCGAGCCCCGAATGCCCCAGTCCCGCGCCGACGGTCACCGTCACCGAGACGCCCACCGCGTCGCAGCCGCCCCGCTCCGGGCCGCCGCTCGCCCTGCCGCGCTCACCGGAACCGCCCCCGAGCAACTGCCCGACCGCGACGCGGACGGTGACCGCCTCGCCGTCCGCCCCGGTGGCGGGCCCGTCGACGCCGTCGCCCGCGACGCCCTCGACCCCGGCTCCGCCGCAGCCGCCCGACGGCGGGACCAGCGCACAGCCCTCGCCGTCGACCGGCGTCCCCTCCGGTCCGCCGAGCGAGCCGGACTCCGGCATCATCGGGCCCTCACCGGATGCGGAGAACGTCTGAGCCCGCTGGGCCCGAAGGCCGACGGGAGCCCTGCCGCGCCGCGCGGCAGGGCTCCCGTCCGCCACCGCGGCGGCCCTCCCCGTCCCGCGCGGGCGGCTCCGACAACTCTCCGCCTCCCACGTGCGAGCGCTCCGGGGTGCGCCTAGCGTGGCCCCATGGACGCGGGTACAGGGGGTGCGGGGGCGGGGGAGGCGTGCCAGTGCGGCGACCTCTCCGGCGGCGCGGAGTGCCGTTTCCTTCACGCCTACGGCCCAGACCTGCGGATGGGCAGCTTCGACTGGGACCTGGTCACCGGTCTCCTGCACATGGACGAGCCGGCGCTCGGCGTGTTCGACCTGCGTCCCGACGAGTACGACAACAAGCCCGACACGCTGAGCGCCCGCGTGCCGCCCGCCGAGGCCGTCCGGCTCGACGCGCTCGTCTCGCAGGCCCTGAAGAACGGCAGCGTCAACTACGGGGTGTACTTCCGCATCCGGCGCCGCGACGGCGGCCTGCGCTGGACCCACACCCAGGGCTTCGTGCGCCGGGACGAGACCGGCCGCCCGCTGCGCATCATCGGCATCGTCCGCGACGCGACCCAGGAACTCGCCGAATCCACCGCCGGGGCCGGCCTCGACGACGAACGGCGCCGCACCACCAGCGTCGTGGAGGCCACCACCGCCGCCCTGGCGCACGCCAGGACGGTCAAGGACGTCATCGACGTCATGAAGGACTCGCGGGGCCCCGAGTACCTCGGCGCCACCAGCCTCGTCATGGGGCTCCTGGAGTCCGGCCGCATCCACCTCATCGCCGAGGGGCCCGCGGACAGCTTCGTGCCGGGCACCCGGTGGACCCGGATCGACGAGGAGTACCCGATGAGCGAGGTGATCCGCACCCTCGCACCCCGCTTCATCGAATCGCCCGAGGACTTCGCCTCGTCCTACCCTGTCCTGTGGCCGAACATCAGCGGCCTCGGCATCACCTCCGCCGCCTATCTGCCGCTGATCGCCCAGGCCCGCCCGATCGGCGCGCTCGGGCTGCTCTACAGCGGCAAGTACGGATTCACCAGCGACGAGCGCAACCTCCTTGTGACGCTGGGCAGTTCGATCGCCCAGTCCCTCCAGCGGGCCATGCTGTACGAGCAGGAGCACGACCTCGCCGAGGGGCTCCAGCAGGCGATGCTGCCGCGCCGCATCCCCGAGGTGCCCGGCGCCCAGCTCGCGGTCCGCTACCGCTCGGCCAAGTTCGGCCGGGACATCGGCGGCGACTGGTACGACGTGATCCCGCTGCCCGGCGGCCGGGTCGGCGTGGCCATCGGCGACGTACAGGGGCACGACACGCACGCCGCCGCCGTGATGGGGCAGCTGCGCATCGTGCTGCGCGCGTACGCCGCCGAAGGGCACTCGCCGGCCACCGTGATGGCGCGGGCGTCGGTCTTCCTGCACGAGCTGGACACCGACCGGTTCGCCACCTGCACCTACGCGGAGGCCGACCTGAGCACCGGCGTGGTGCAGATGGTGCGAGCCGGGCACGTGGACCCACTGGTGCGCCTCGTGGACGGCAGCTGCCACAGGCTGCCGGTGGAGGGCGGTCTTCCGCTCGGGCTCTCGGCCGAGTTCGGGCGGCTCGAATACCCGGTGTCGACCGTCGAACTCGACCCGGGCCAGACCCTGTTGCTCTACACCGACGGACTCGTCGAGCAGCCCGGAGCCGACCTGGACGACGGGATGCAGCTCCTGGCCTCCCTGGTCCGCTCCGGCCCCGAGGACCTGGAGCAGCTCGCCGACCGGCTCTGCGACGTGACGGACGAGCGGGGCGGCGACGACGACGTGGCACTGCTGCTCCTGCGCCGTCACGCCATGGAAGCACCGCAGAGCGGCGGCAGGCTCCGTCAGCACGTCGCGCAGAACGACCCGGAGGCGCTGCGCTCGTCGCGGCACATGATCCGCGCGGCGGTCCGCGCCTGGGGCGCCCGGGAGCGCGCCGACGAGATCGAACTCGCCGCCGACGAGCTCATCACCAACGCCCTCATGCACACCGACGGCGGGGCGATCGTCACCATCCGGGTGCTCTCCGGCGCCGAACGCCGGCTGCGCGTCGAGGTCGAGGACCGGTCCAGCGCCCTGCCGCGCCGTCGCGAAGCGGGCGACTCCGGGGTGTCCGGGCGCGGCCTGATGCTGGTCGACCGGCTCGCCGACGTGTGGGGCGTGGAGTCGCGCGGCAGCGGCAAGTGCGTGTGGTGCGAGTTCGTCGTGCCGGAGCGCGAATCCCCTGACCGGTACTGATCGGTGATGGCCAGTGAGCCGATCAATACCTGGCAGTAACTATATGTAACAGTTCATTACTTGACCGTAACCGGGCACCGGGGTTTGACTGCTCATCCTGTACGGGCGCCACCGTCGCCGCCCGTCCGCCTCCGAGCGACCCGAGGATCCCCTTGAGCAGTGAGCTGCTGGCACCTCTTGATCTGGCGTTCTGGCACCTCGAATCGGCGGAGCACCCCATGCATCTGGGTGCGCTGGCGCACTTCGACGCGTCGCCCGCCACCGGCGGCGAGCAGATCCTCGACCTCCTCGCGGAGCGTGCCGCGGCCATCGGCCGGCTGCGGATGTGCGTACGCGACGTCTGGCTGCCCGTGGGTGGCGCGGCCTGGGTCGCCGACAAGGACTTCGACGTCCGCCGCCACGTCCAACACGTCCGGCTGCCCGCGGGAGACTTCGGCGCCGAAGCCGCCCGCGTCGCGGGGGAGTTGATGGAACGCCCCCTGGAGCGCGGCCTGCCGCCCTGGCGGATGTACGTCCTGACCGGTGAGGACGACGGCGCGTTCGCCGTCCTGGTGAAGCTGCACCACGCGCTCGCCGACGGCATGCGCGCGGTCGCCATCGGTGCGGGCATCCTCGACCAGCTCGCCCAGCCGCGTGCCCGGCGCCACCGCACGGTACCGCCGCGCTCCTGGCTGCCGGGGCCGGGCCAGGTCGCCGGATTCGCCCGCGAGCGGGTCGGCGACCTGACCCGGGCTGTGGGCATAGGCGCCTGTGTGATGCGGGCCGGACGCCTGGAGCTCGGCTCGGGCTCGGCGCTCACCGCCGATTCCAGCGGAACCCGCCGCCTCGCCACCGCCGTGCTCGACCACGAGGACGTCCAGCGCGTACGCCGGGCCGAGGGCGGCACCGCCAACGACGTCCTGCTCGCGGTCGTCGCGGGCGGGCTGCGCCGCTGGCTCCTGGAGCGCGGATCGCGGATCCCCGGCGCCGAACCGCGTGCCCTGGTCCCCGTCTCGCGCCGCCGCCCAGGCGCCCCGCCCGGCGCGGGCAACAAGCTCTCCGCCTATCTGCTCGGCCTCCCGGTCGCCGAGCCCGACCCGCTGGCCAGGCTCGCCTCCGTGCGCACCGCCATGGACCGCAACAAGGCCGCCGGGCCGGGCCGGGGCGCCGGGGCGGTCGCCCTGCTCGCCGACCAACTCCCGTCGCTGGCCCACCGGTTCGGCGCCCCGCTGGCCGGGAGCGCGGCCCGCATCCTCTTCGACGTGCTCGTCACCAGCGTGCCGCTGCCCCGCTCCCGGCTCTCGCTCGGCGGCTGCCCCCTGCGTGCCCTTTACCCGATGGCGCCGCTCGCCCGCGGCCAGTCCCTGGCCGTCGCCCTGTCCACGTACGACGGCCGCGTCCACATCGGCCTGGTGGCCGACGGCAAGGCCGTCCCCGACGTCGACCGGCTCGCCGCCTGCTTCGGGCAGGAGCTGGCGGAACTCCTCGGGGCCAGCGCGGCTCGCTGAGGCCGCCCGGCCGGGGCACCCTGGTAGGTATGCCGGAACTGCCCGAAGTCGAGGCGCTGCGGGACTTCCTGGCCGACCAGCTGGTCGGGCGGGAGATCGCGGATGTCCTGCCCGTCGCGATCAGCGTCCTGAAGACCTACGACCCGCCGTACACCGCGCTGGCCGGGCGCACCGTCACCGGTGTCGCCCGGCACGGCAAGTTCCTCGACATCGACGCCGACGGGCTGCACCTGTGCGTACACCTCGCCCGCGCGGGCTGGCTGCGCTGGCACGACGCCCTGCCCGCCGCCCCGCCGAAACCCGGCAAGGGCCCGCTCGCCCTGCGCGTCGCGCTGACCGGCGGCGCCGGCTTCGACCTCACCGAGGCGGGCACCCGCAAGAGCCTCGCCGCCCACCTCGTCCACGACCCGCAGGAGGTCCCCGGCATCGCCCGGCTCGGCCCAGACCCGCTGGCCCCCGGCTTCGGCCGCGACGAATTGGCCGCCCTGCTCGCCGGGGAGCGCCGTCAGCTCAAGGGGGCCCTGCGCGACCAGTCCCTCATCGCGGGCATCGGAAACGCGTACAGCGACGAAATCCTCCACGCCGCCCGCATGTCACCGTTCAAACCGGTCGCGCACCTCACCGAAGAGGAGATCACCGCACTGTACGAGGCGCTGCGCACCACTCTCACCGACGCGGTGGAGCGCTCGCGGGGCCTCGCCGCGGGCCGGCTCAAGGCCGAGAAGAAGAGCGGCCTGCGCGTCCACGGCAGAACCGGCCTGCCCTGCCCGGTCTGCGGCGACACGGTGCGCGAGGTGTCCTTCGCCGACAGCTCCCTCCAGTACTGCGCCACCTGCCAGACGGGCGGCAAGGTCCTCGCGGACCGGCGCCTGTCGAAACTGCTCAAATGACTCCGACCCCGCGGCCGCTCACGCCGGGGTGATCGTCGCCAGCCGAGTCCCCTGGGCCGTACGCACCTCGAACCGGGCGATGTCGCCCTGCGCCAGTGCCGCCGCGCCCCGCATCCGGACCGGCTGCCCGCCCGGGTCCGCCCAGGTCGCCACCGTCTGCTCCGTGCCGTCCCGGCCCACCGCGACCAGCGTGCACGACGCCGTGGGCGCGCCCGCCAGGCCGAGTTCCACATCGGTGCCCCAGCCCTCGGACGCCGTCACCACGGACGCCGTCACCCCGGGCGCGTGCGAGGCCAGCTGCCACGGCGGGGCCGCCGGCCGCAGGGCGAAGCCGATCCCGCCGACCGTCAGTACCGCGGCCGCGGCCACCAGAGCGATCCGCGTCACGCGACCGCGCCGGCGCCGTCTCGCCACCGCCCCCAGCATCCGGTGCAGCATCTGGGCCGACGCTGGACCCGGGTAGGTCACCCCGCCCGCCGTGTACGCGGCGAGCAGCGCCGTCACACCGCCGAACTCGGCGAGCAACCCTCTGCACATGGCGCACCCCGCGAGATGCTCCTCGAACCGGAAGGTCTCGGCGGCGCCGAGCACGCCGATGGCGTAGGCCCCGACGTCCTGATGGATCTGCGGCGAACTCATGCTGTCAGGTACGCAGAAACCGGCCCGAACACTCAAGACACACCGCCGTCGCCCACCTAAACTCCGGCCTCATGCTGCGTGTACTGGCGGTCGACGACGAAGCCCCCGCCCTGGAAGAACTCCTCTACCTCCTGCGCTCCGACCCCCGGATCCGCTCCGCCGAAGGCGCGACCGGTGCCACCGAAGCCCTACGGCTGATCGGGGCCGCCCTGGACGCGGGACCCGACGGCGGCGAACGGGGCGTCGACGTGGTCTTCCTCGACATCCACATGGCCGGGCTCACCGGTCTCGACATCGCCCGCCTGCTCGCCGGATTCGCCCGCCCGCCGCTGATCGTCTTCGTCACCGCCCACGAGGACTTCGCCGTCCAGGCCTTCGACCTCAAGGCCGTCGACTACGTCCTCAAACCGGTGCGCGGCGAGCGGCTCGCCGAAGCCGTGCGCCGCGTCGCCGAGTTGACCGCCGACCGCGGGGCGAGCGTCCAGGAAGGGGACCAGATACCCGTCGAACTCGGCGGTGTCACCCGCTTCCTGGCCATCGCGGACATCACCTACGCCGAAGCGCGGGGCGACTACGCCCGCCTGCACACCGCCCACGGCAGCCACCTCGTGCGGATCCCGCTGTCCACCCTGGAGGAGCGCTGGCGCAGCCGCGGGTTCGTCCGTGTCCACCGCAGCCATCTCGTCGCCCTCGACCGCATCGACGAACTCCGCCTGGAAGCGGGCAGCATGAGCGTGCGGGTCGGTGACGCCGAACTCCCCGTCAGCCGGCGCCACGCGCGCACCGTACGCGACCGCCTGCTGCGCCGCACCAGGCCCTGACCTGCCCTTCCCGGAGCCGGGATGCGCTGCGTACACTCCGCGCCATGTCCGCAGAGCAGGCCGGCCGGCGCGAGACGGTCACGGGGGAGCCGAGGAGGGTCCGTCCGCTGCCCCGCCACCGCGCCCAGTCCGAGATCGACGAGCAGACCGCACTCGGCGGCGCCTACGTCCGCTCCCTGATGCGCGGTCAACTGCGCGCCGGCCTCACCGGGTTCGCGGTGCTCGCCCTCACCGTCGCCACCCTGCCGCTCGCCCTGGGCGCGCTGCGCGACGACTCGGTCACCTTCTTCGTGCTCGGCTTCGCCGTGTACCCGCCGCTCGGCCTGATCGCCTGGTGGTACGTGCGCACCGCCGAGCGCAACGAACGGGACTTCGCCCGCCTCGTCGCCGACCGGCCGACGGACGGGCGCCGCGCCCCGTGAGCCAGACGTACGCCGTGGTGGCGGTGGCCTCCGTCGTCCTCGCGACCGCCCTCGTCGGCGGCTTCGGCCTGCGTGTCTCACGCACCACCTCCGACTTCTACGTCGCCTCCCGCACAGTGGGTCCCGGCCTCAACGCGGCCGCCATCAGCGGCGAATACCTCTCCGCCGCCTCCTTCCTCGGCATCGCGGGGCTCGTCCTGGTCCAGGGCCCGGACATGCTCTGGTACCCCGTCGGCTACACGGCGGGCTACCTCGTCCTGCTGCTCTTCGTCGCGGCCCCGCTGCGCCGCTCCGGCGCCTACACGCTGCCCGACTTCGCGGAGGGGCGGCTCGAATCGCGGGCCGTGCGGCGCCTGGTGAGCGTGTTCGTGGTCGGCGCGGGCTGGCTGTATCTGGTGCCCCAACTCCAGGGCGCGGGGCTGACGTTGAAGATCCTGACCGGCGCGCCCGGCTGGCTCGGTCCGGTACTCGTCGCGGGCGTCGTGGTCCTCGCGGTCGCCGCGGGCGGCATGCGCTCCATCACCTTCGTCCAGGCCTTCCAGTACTGGCTGAAGCTGACCGCGCTGCTCGTCCCCGTGTTCTTCCTGCTCCTCGCCTGGCAGGGCGACGGCGCTCCGCGCCCCGTCTACGACGAACCGGCCACGCTGCGCCAGCAGCGGACCGTGCACTTCGCCGACGCCCTGACCCTGCGCCTGGCGCAGCCCCTCTCCGTCCGCGCCACCGGCACCGTCGACGGCCGCCGCCACGACGGCGAGACGCTGACGCTCCCGGCGGGCGAGCACCGCATCGCGGCCGGCGCCCGGCTGGCGCTCGCCGCCGAAACCCGCGTCCCCACGGCCACCGGCCGCGGCGACCACCCGCTGTACGCCACGTACGGCCTCATCGTGGCCACCTTCCTCGGCACCATGGGCCTGCCCCATGTCGTCGTCCGCTTCTACACCAGCCCGGGGGGCCGCGAGGCGCGCCGTGCCACCGTCGTCGTCCTCGCCCTGATCGGCGCGTTCTACCTACTGCCACCCGTCTACGGCGCGCTGGGACGCCTGTACACACCCGAACTCGGGCTGACCGGTGACGCCGACGCGGCCGTCCTGCTGCTGCCCGAGCGGCTCGTCGGCGGGACCGGCGGCGATCTGCTCGGCGCGCTCGTCGCGGGCGGCGCGTTCGCCGCCTTCCTGTCCACCGCCTCCGGGCTCACCATGGCGGTCGCCGGAGTCCTCACCCAGGACGTGCTCCCCTCCCGCGGCGTACGCCACTTCCGCCTCGCGACCCCGCTCGCCATCTCCGTGCCGCTGCTCGGCGCACTGCTGGTCAGCGGGGTGCCGGTGGCCGACGCGGTGGGCATGGCGTTCGCGGTGTCCGCGTCCTCGTTCTGCCCGCTGCTCGTGCTCGGCATCTGGTGGCGGCGCCTGACCCCGCCGGGCGCGGCCGCCGGGCTGCTGCTCGGCGGCGGCTCCGCGCTGCTCGCCGTCGCCGTCACCGTCCTCGGGGCGGCCCCGACCGGCCTCGCGCACACGCTGCTCGCCTGGCCCGCCCCGTGGTCGGTGCCCGTCGGCTTCCTCGCCATGGTCCTGGTGTCGCTTGCCACCCCGGCCCGGATCCCGCCCGGCACCAACGCCGCCCTGACCCGCTTCCACCTGCCCGAGGCCCTGGCCGGCGGGTCAGGGGTGCGCCGATGACCCTGGCCGCACTGCTCTTCCTCGGCCCACTGCTCGCCGCCGCCGGATTCCTGCTCGGGCGGCGCACCGCCCGCACCCGGCGCCCCAGCGACGTCGGAACACCCGTCGAGCTCGCCACCTTCGAGACCCTGCACACCGCCTCCCTGGCCGCGCCCCCGCTGCGGGCCGGCCTCACCGCCGAGGCCGCCCGCAAATCGGCCCGCCGGCTGCGCTCGCTGCTCGGCACCGACGCGCTCTGCCTCACCGACCGCGACACCATCCTGACCTGGGACGGGGCGGGGGAGCAGCACCACAGCGCCCACATCATGGATCAGATGGCGGCGTTGCTCGACACCGGACGCGACCGGGCGTTCCCGCTGTCCTGCGAGGACCTGGACTGCCCGCTGCGCTGGGCGGTGGCCGTCCCGCTGACGGTGGACGACCGGGTCCTCGGCACGCTGATCGCCTGCGCGCCCCGCGAGTCGGCGGTGCTCGCGCGGGCGGCGGGCGAGGTCGGCCGCTGGGTCTCCGTACAGCTGGAGCTAGCCGAACTCGACCGCTCCCGCACCCGGTTGATCGAAGCCGAGATCAAGGCCCTGCGCGCCCAGATCTCACCGCATTTCATCTTCAACTCACTCGCCGCCATCGCCTCCTTCGTGCGGACCGACCCGGAGCGCGCCCGCGAACTCCTCCTGGAATTCGCCGACTTCACCCGGTACTCGTTCCGCAGACATGGAGACTTCACCACGCTCGCCGACGAACTCCACTCCATCGACCAGTACTTGGCCCTGGCTCGGGCCCGGTTCGGCGACCGCCTGTCGGTCACCCTCCAGGTGGCTCCGGAAGTGCTGCCCGTGGCCCTCCCCTTCCTCTGCCTCCAGCCGCTCGTGGAGAACGCCGTCAAGCACGGCATCGAAGGCGCGGTCGCGACCAGCCGCATCACCATCAGCGCCCTGGACGCGGGCAACGAGGCCGAGGTCGTCATCGAGGACGACGGCGTCGGCATGGATCCGCAACGGCTGCGCCGCATCCTGCGCGGCGACGGCGGCCCGTCCACCGGCATCGGTCTGCTCAACGTCGACGAACGGCTGCGGCAGGTGTACGGAGACGCGTACGGCCTGGTCATCGAGACCGGCGTCGGCGCGGGCATGAAAGTCACGGCCCGCATACCCAAATACCGTGCGGGTGTGCATAGTTGACGTGACGTCAGAAGAGGTGGATCGCCAAGTGGCCGAGCGGCAGCCCGAGTTCCCAGGCGGGTGTCCACACCCGGGGCTCGTCCTCCTCGCTCGCACGCGGATCCACCCCGCCCGGGACCACCGCGTCCAGATCCGCCGCGAGCAGCTCGGTCTCCTCCAGCCACCGCCAGGCGGCCCGCGCCATCGCGAGATCGGGACCCGGATCCGCGGCGTGGACCAGGTGCCGCAGCCGCGAACAGACCCAGCGCCGCCACGGCCGCCCGGCCGCGGTGAGCGAACTCCATTCTTCGAGCCGGGCCACCACACGCGCCCCGCCGACCGCCCCGTCGGACAGGAAGATCGTCAGGGCCAGCGCGTTGCGCCCCGCCCGGAACTCCAGCGTCGTCGGCGGCATCAGATCGCCGGTACGCAACAACTCGTCTGCGATGTACTCGGCGTACATCCATGCCATCGGCACCACCAGCTCGCCACCGCTGGTCCCGTTACTTCCCTCCGGACGCATCCTGTCTCGCCTCTTTCATCGACCGTCCCGGCGCTCCCGGGGAGCTCCAGGGAGCATTGAACCGGGGGCGCGTGCCCGCCGTGGCCAGAAGGGCAGGATCCGTCACAAGTCACGAGGTGCTCATGCATGTGCGGCAGCTGCTCGGCGCTTACGTACTCGGTGCTCTCGCCCCCGGCGAGGGCCGTTTCGTCGCCGCGCATCTGCGCCGTTGTGCCGGATGCCGGACCGCCTACCGGGAGGTCGCGGACACGCCGTCGCTGCTCGCCCTGCTCGCCGAGACGGACCTGGCGCCCGTTGAGCAGAGCCCTTCGGGCCCTGAGGAAGAATAGCCGGGCAGCACCCGGGCCAACGCACGCAACGCGTAGTACGCACGGGACTTGACGGTTCCCGGCGCGATGCCGAGCGCCGTCGCGGCCTCGTTCACGCTCTGGCCGCGGAAATACAACTGCACGAGAACCGCCCGGTGTTGGGGGCTGAGCGTCCGCACGGCCTCGCGGACGTCGAGCGCGGCGGCGGCGCGCTCCGTGTGGTCGCCGGGCTCCGCCGTGGTGAGCAGCACCTCGTCGCCGACCTCGGCGGGCCGGGCGAGCCGGCCCCGGTGCGCGTCGATCGCGAGCCGCCGCGCGACCGTGAACAGCCACGGCCGCATCGAGCGGTACGGCGCCTCGAAGGCCTCGGGATGCTGCCAGGCCCGCACCAGGGTCTCCTGTGCGAGATCCTCGGCCCGCTGCCGGTCGCCCAGGGTCAGCCGGAGCAGGAAGCGGAGCAGCGCCGGACCGTGCGCCCGCTGGAGTTCGGCCAGATCCGTTTCGGGGGCGTACCGCCGCAGGTCCGCGACTGTCGTGCTCATCGTGAACGCCCTTTCCCCGGATGCCGTCGCCCGCAGCCCGTATCCGAGCGCATCCGGGCGGAAGGCGACAGATCGCGCACCGCACGGTGCGACAAGCGGTCGAAGCGGGCGGCGAGTGGTGCGGCGAGCGGTCCCCGGGCGGGGCGACACGCGGGAGGGCATGCGTCCGATCCAGCGGTCTTCGGTCATATGAACGGCTTGTCGGCTTGACCGGGCCGTGCTCGGGAGGTGGATTTCGGACAGAGGACCGCCCCCGATCAACGGAGCCCGACACCGATGCAGCAGCCGATCCAGCGCGCGAGAGGCAGGGCGGCGGCCGTCGCGGCCCTCCTGTTCGCGGCCACAGCAGGATGCGGCGACGGGCACCGGCCCGCCCCCGCACCTCCGCACCCGCAGCGGTCCCCGGCCTCCGGGGGCGCCGTCGCCCAGCGGCCGTTCACCCTGGTCGCCACCGGCGACGTACTCCCGCACGACTCGACCATCGAGCGCGCCAACTCCGATGCGGGCGGCAGGGGTTACGACTTCAGACCGATGCTCGCCGGGGTCAAGCCGATCATCTCCCGGGCCGATCTGGCGATCTGCCACATGGAGACCGTGTACGGACCGGACGAGGGCCCCTTCACCGGATACCCGGCGTTCAAGTCCCCGCCGCAGATCGCCGCCGCGCTCAAGGACACCGGCTACGACTCCTGCTCCACGGCCTCCAACCACACCCTGGACGACGGCGCCGACGGCGTCGCCCGCACCCTGAAGGCCTTCGACAAGGTGGGGCTGCGCCACACCGGGTCCGGCCGCACCGCCCAGGAGTCGGCGCGGCCCGCGCTGCTGTCGGCGGGCGGCGCCAAGGTCGCGCAACTCGCGTACACCTACGACACCAACGACCACCCGATGCCGGACGGACAGCCGTGGGCGGTCCACCTCATCGACCAGAAGAAGATCATCGCGGATGCGCGGGCGGCCAGGGCCGCGGGCGCCGACCTCGTGGTGGTCAGCGTCCACTGGGGCACCGAGTGGCAGACCGAGCCCGACGAGCAGCAGCTCACCCTCGGCAAGGCACTCACCGCGTCGAAGACCGGCGGCCGCCCCGACATCGACCTGATCCTCGGCACCCACGCGCACATCCCGCAGCCGTACGAGAAGGTCAACGGCACCTGGATCGTGTACGGGGAGGGCGACCAGATCGCGGGCGAGATGTTCAACGAGACGGACGCGCGCGACGACCGCGGCAACATGAGTTCCATCGCCCGCTTCACCTTCGCGCCGCCCGTCAAACCGGGCGCCCGCTGGGAGGTCACCAAGGCCGAGTTCGTACCGCAGTGGATCGACGTCGACCTCGGCCGCGTGATGAGCCTGCCCGACGCCCTGGCCAAGGCGCCCGGCCGGGACGAGTACACCGTGGCGCAGGAGCACATCAAGGAGGCGGTGCTCAGCCGCGGTGCGGCGAAGGACGGCCTGACGATGGGGCGCTGAGCAGGCGGGTGGAAGTCCGGTGCGCCACCTCGCTTAAGCGGCGCCGAGACAGCGCCGGATTGCTCAGGACGAACCGCTGGACCCGTTCCACATGTGTGGCTGCGCCTCGGTGGGCCCCCATCGGCCCGCGGCCGGCGAACGCCCCTTCCCACGGAGCGCTACGGCACTACCGTCACCGGCCAGCGGCCCGCCTTCACCAGGCGGACGGCCACCGAGCCGACGATGCGGTGCCCGGCCGACTCCGAGGCGCCCACCACCACCGCGTCCGCCGTCAGCTCGTCGGCCGCCGTCACCAGTCCGGAGTACGGGTCGCCCCGGAAGGTGTGGAACTCCCAGCGGACGTCCCAGATCTCCCGGACCCGCTCCGCAGCCGCCCTGATCTCGGCGACCAGGCCCTCGGCGATCTCGCCGGTCGTGTCGGCGACGGGAGCGCCGAGCGCGACCCCCGCCGAAAGGACCGGCTGGACGTAGACGATGGCGAGCAGCGCGTTCTGCCGCCGGGCCAGGCCACTGGCGTACGCCGCCGCCCGGAGCGAGGATTCCGAGCCGTCGACGCCGACGACGATCACCTTCGGACCGTCGGTACCGCGCTCGAACCGCTGCGACCGGTGGTGGGGCTGAGGCTGCTGCTCTGTCACGCACTGAGGCTAACCGGCCGGGTGCCCCGTCCGACAGGCGGCCCGGCGCCGGTCTCCCTAGAGTGCTGAGCATGACTGTCAGCGAGACGGCGCCGATACCGTCCCGGGCCGGCTTTCTGGGGCGGGTGCCCGAAGCGTTCGCGATGTACTTCGGCGCGCTCGGCCTGTACTGCGGCGTCATCTCGATCATCCCCGCGCTGCGCCGGGTGCTCTTCCCCATCTCCTGGTTCCTCGACCGCGTCAGCGTGCCGGTCAGCGCCAACCTCGCGTACGCCGTCTTCCTGCTGCTGCTCGCCGCGGCGATCGGCGCCCGCAAGAAGGTCGCCTGGTGGCTGGTCGTCTGCTACCTGGGCCTGCTGTTCCTGCTCGACGCGCTGCTGCTCACTGTCGCCGACTGGTCATGGATTTCCAACGGCGTGTTCTGCGGCGCCGCACTGGTGGTGCTGATCCTCGCCCGCCGCCAGTTCTACGCCGAGACCCGGCGCGGCGCGTTCCGCCGGGCGATGGGGGTGCTGCTCCTCGGACTCGCCGCGGGCGTGCTGGTCGGCTGGGGTCTCGTCGAGCTGTTCCCCGACACGCTGCCGCGCGGCCAGCGCCTGCTGTGGGCCACCAACCGCGTCTTCGGCGGCCTGGCTTCCAACGGCCAGTTCGACGGGAGGCCGCCGCGGCCCCTCTACTTCGTCCTCGGCCTGTTCGGCGCGATCGCCCTGCTGAGCGCCGCCGCCACCCTCTTCCGCTCGCAGCGCATGGAGGCCGCCCTGCACGGCGACGAGGAGCCGCGCATCCGCGCGCTGCTCGGCGCCTACGGCGGGCGGGACTCGCTGGGCTACTTCGCGACCCGCCGCGACAAGGCGGTCGTCTTCTCGCCCAGCGGCAAGGCCGCCGTCACCTACCGGGTGGAGACCGGCGTGGCACTCGCCAGCGGTGATCCGGTCGGCGACCGGGCGGCCTGGGGCCCGGCCATCGACGCCTGGCTCGACGTCGCCCGGCAGTACGCCTGGGCGCCCGCCGTGATGGGCGCCTCCGAGGAGGGGGCCACCGTCTACGCCCGGCACGGGCTCGGCGCCATCCAGCTCGGCGACGAGGCGATCCTGAACGTCGCCAAGTTCGACCTCGACGGCCGCGACATGCGCGTCACCCGCCAGGCCGTCCGCCGCGTCGCGCGGACCGGCGCGACCACCCGGATCCGCCGCCACTCGGCGCTCACCGACGAGGAGATGCAGCAGATCATCGACCGCGCCGACGCCTGGCGCGACACCGAGACCGAGCGGGGCTTCTCCATGGCCCTGGACCGGCTCGGCGACCCCGCCGACGGCGACTGCCTGCTCGTGGAGGCCTCCGACGCCGACGGCGCACTGATCGCGCTGCTCTCCTTCGTGCCCTGGGGCGCCGACGGCATCTCGCTCGACCTGATGCGGCGCGACCGCACCGCGCCCAACGGCGTGATGGAGTTCATGGTCGCCGAACTCTGCGCGTACGCACCGAAGGTGGGGGTGCGCCGGATCTCGCTCAACTTCGCGGTGTTCCGCTCGGCCTTCGAGGAAGGCGCCCGGATCGGCGCCGGACCGGTGCTGCGGATGTGGCGCAAACTGCTGCTGTTCTTCTCCAGGTGGTGGCAGTTGGAGGCGCTCTACCGCTCCAACGTGAAGTACCAGCCGCAGTGGTATCCCCGCTTCCTCTGCTACGGCGACGCCGGCTCGCTCGCCCGGGTCGGACTCGCCTCCGGCATCGCCGAGGGCTTCGTCTCCGTACCGAGCCTGCGCAAACTCTGGGGCAAGGGGCGACCACGGGGCGGCATCAGCAAGCCCGTCACCACCGAAGGGCTGCCCTCCATCGAGGCCCTGGGACTCGCGGGCCCCGGCGCCACCGAACTGACGGAGCGTCAACTCCCCGAGCAGGTAAGGGTGCGCCACCGCAAGCTCGACCGGCTGCGCGCGGACGGCACCGATCCCTACCCCGTCGTCGTTCCGGCGCGCACCCACACCCTCGCGCGGCTCAAGGCCGCGGGCGAGGGTGAGCAGGCCACGGTGGCGGGCCGGGTCATGGCCGTACGCGACTTCGGCGGTGTCGTCTTCGCCGTCCTGCGCGACTGGTCCGGCGATCTGCAACTGGTCCTCACCCGCGCGGGCGCGGGCGCCGCCGTGCTCGGCCGGTTCACCCAGGACGTCGACCTCGGCGACCACATCACCGCCACCGGCACGACCGCCACCAGCGACAAGGGCGAACTCTCGCTGTTCGCCACCAACTGGCAGATGACCGCCAAGTGCCTGCGCCCGCTGCCCGACAAGCGGCGCGGCCTGGCCGACCCCGAGGCCCGGGTGCGCCGCCGCTACCTCGACCTGGTGGCGAGCCCCGAGGCCCGCGAGGTCGTCCGGGCCCGCTCCACCGCTGTCCAGGCGCTACGCCAGGGCCTGTTGGAGCGGGGCTATCTGGAGGTCGAGACACCGATGCTCCAGCAGATCCACGGCGGCGCCAACGCCCGTCCCTTCACCACCCACATCAACGCCTACGACCTGGACCTGTATCTGCGCATCGCGCCCGAGCTGTATCTGAAACGGCTCTGCGTCGGCGGCATCGAGAAGGTCTTCGAGATGGGCCGCACCTTCCGCAACGAAGGCGTCTCCTACAAGCACAACCCCGAGTTCACGATGCTGGAGGCCTACCAGGCGTACGCCGACTACGACGTGATGCTCGACCTCACCCGGGAGCTGATCCAGGGCGCCGCCACGGCCGCCTTCGGCGCGCCGATCGCCCGCAAGGCGGGCCCCGACGGCACGGTCGTCGAGTACGACATCTCCGGACCGTGGCCGGTCAAGACGCTGTACGGGGCGGTGTCCGAGGCGCTCGGCGAGGAGATCGGCGCCGACACCGACGAACGGACGCTGCGCCGGCTCTGCGACCGCGCCGCGGTGCCGCACGCCCCGGACAGCTCGCGCGGCGACGTGGTGCTGGAAATGTACGAGCGACTGGTCGAGGAGAAGACGCAGCTGCCCACCTTCTACAAGGACTTCCCCACCGAGGTCTCCCCGCTGACCCGCCAGCACCGCACCGACCCCCGGCTCGCCGAGCGCTGGGACCTGGTGGCCTTCGGAACCGAACTGGGCACCGCCTACTCGGAGTTGACCGATCCGGTCGAGCAGCGGCGCAGGCTCACCGCGCAGTCGCTCCTCGCCGCGGGCGGCGACCCGGAGGCGATGGAGATCGACGAGGACTTCCTCGACGCGCTCGAATACGCCATGCCGCCGACCGGTGGTCTCGGCATCGGAGTGGACCGGCTCGTCATGTTCCTTACCGGCCTCACCATCCGCGAGACCCTCCCCTTCCCCCTGGTCCGCCGCACCTGAGCCCCGCCCGCCGGATGTCCGCCCCGCCCCCCTTGGCGCCGCCCGCCGGTGTCGGCCCGTCCCTGTGAGCCCCGCCCGGCCGGTGACTCCATTCGTGCTGGTGTCAGGCGGGTGCTGACGTTTCGCCGCCCCCGCGACGACCCCGGCGCCCTAATCTGCCGACATGACGAACAAAAGCCGCATGTCATGAAAAGGGATCAGATGCTCCCCAGTCGGCGGACGGTGTTGCGCGTCGCCGCCTGCATCGGAGCCGCGGCCGCGGCCCGGATGCTGACCGCCGAGGACACGGTCGCCCCCCAGGCTCCCCGCCGCGCGGCCGCACCGGCCGCCGGCCCTGCCGCGGCGGGGCCCGGCGCCCCCGCGTCCCGGCTGCGGCCGAGCGCGTACCGCCTGGAACCCATGACCGCCTACACCCCGCCCCGCTATCACACCGCGCTGCCACCCGTGCGGCGCAGACCCTTCCTGAGCATGCCCCAGCTGGGCCCTCGCTCGATGGTGCTCACCTTCGACGACGGGCCCGACCCGCGCTACACCCCGGGCATCCTGAAGACGCTGCGCGAGCACGACGTGCGCGCGGTGTTCTTCCTCTGCGGCGAGATGGCCACCGACAACCGCGACCTGCTGCGCGAGATGCAGGACGACGGCCACGTCATCGGCAACCACACCTGGACCCACCCGCAGCTCAACAAGACGGCCCCCGCCGTGATCCGCTCCGAGATCGGACGCACCAGCGAGGTCATCGAGCAGGTCATCGGCGAGCCGCCGCAGTGGTTCCGGGCGCCCTACGGAGCCTGGAACCGCAACGTGTTCGAGATCGAGGCCGAGATGGGCATGGAGCCGCTCGCCTGGACCGTCGACTCCCTTGACTGGACCACGCCCGGCACCCCCACCATCATCCGCCGGGTGCTGGACGGGGCCGCGCCCGGCGTCGTGGTGCTCTCCCACGACGCGGGCGGCGACCGTTCGCAGAGCGTCGCGGCCCTGCGTACCTACCTGCCCCAACTCCTGTCCGAGGGATACGAGTTGAAGGTGCCGCCGCGACGCAGATGAGTCCCGCGGGCGGCTGCTCCACGGCTGCTCCGGCTACTGCGTGGCGACGAGGCGGGCGAAGGCCACGACGTTCCCCTCGTACCCCCGGGACCTGGAGAAGCCGCCGCCGCAGGTGATCACCCGGAGCTCCGGCTGCCCGGTGTCGCCGTACACCCGGGTGCCGGGGAAGGTGGCCTTGTCGAAGACCTCGACGCCGTACACCTCGAACACCGCGGTGCGGCCGTCGAAGCGCGCGACCTCGATGTGGCTGCCCTTCTGGAGCGAGCCGAGCCCGTAGAAGACCGCGGGACCCGTGTGGTTGTCGACGTGGCCGACGATCACGGAGGTGCCGCGCATGCCGGGGGCGACGCCGTTCTGGTACCAGCCCGCCAGGTTCGGGTCCTGCGGCGGGGGAGCCTGCACCCAGCCCTGGGGGTCGGTGCCCACGTCCATGATCGGCGCGTCCACCTTGATCTCACCGATCCGGATCCGCGAGGCGGGCGCGAAGGGCAGCGGCTCGACCGGAGCGGCCGACGGCGCGGAGACGGTCTCCGCATGGCTGGTCAGCGCTGCCGCGGAGGCCGGCTGCGGCGGGCCCATCGTCACGTCCGCACCGTTGCGCATCAGCGCGAGGCCGGTGAGCATCACCAGGGCCAGGGCCCCCCACGGGGAGCGTCTGCGCCGCTCCACGCCACTCTCTTCCTGCGCCATGTCTCTTCGTCATCTCCTTCGCCGTCCACCCTCAGCGCGCCTTCGAGCACCGTAAGGGCGCGGTGCCCGCTCGGCGATCGGACAGTGGCGAACGGGTGGTGGGCCACCGGGCCTGACCCATCCGGGTAACGCGGCGGCAAAACTGATCTGACGGTCTGTGACCTGCGGGTCCGTCAGATTCGGGGGCCGTACGGGGACGGTCCGGTTCACCAGGGTGGATCAGTGCCGAAATGCGGCTTGTATGAGCGGCAGTGAGGGTTCGTCATGGGAGGCGTACTCGTCGATCATCCCGGAGCACGGCTTCGGGGCGTCCTCCCATGGAGGTTCAACGATGCGTGCTTCACGCGCTCTTACGGTGGCGCTGGCCGTCGGCGCCGCGGTCGGGCTCGCCGCCCCCATGGCCGCCGCAGGGGGCCCGCCCAACGGCGGCGGCCCGACCAACGTCGATGTCGACCCCTCCTCGGTCCACCAGGGCGCCACGCTGAGAATCAGCGCGAGGGGCTGCAGCCAGGGCGGCAGAGTCACGTCGAACGCCTTCGACGAGGTCCATCTCTCGGCGGGCGACATCAACTTCGCGACGGCGAGGATCCACGACCACACGACTCCGGGAAACTACAACCTGGCGGTCAAGTGCAACGACAACGACCGGGTGGCGACCCGCAGCTTCAGGGTCCTCGAAGGCCGCGGCGCCGACGGCGGGCTCGGCGGCGCTGCCGGCCCCACCGACACCGAGATGACGGTCGGCGGCAGCCTGGTCGCCGCCGCCGCGATCGGCGGTGCGGTGTTCGTCGCCCGCCGCCGGCGCGCAGTCGTACGGGTCTGACCGGACGAACCTCCCGGAACGGCCCAGGCGGCCCGTCGCCCCCGAGTCCCGGCCAGGACTCGGGGGTGACGGGCGTGTGGCCGCCACGGTGGTCACCAGCGCTGCCGCCGGGCTACCCGCCGGCGCAGATAGAACAGGGCGCCGCCGCCGGCCGCCGCGACCAGTGCGGCACCGGCCGCCATCTCCCAGGTGCCCGCCGTGTCCACGCTGCCGCCGAGGCCGCCGCGGACCCCGAGCGGAGTGGTGGGGGCAGTGGTGGTGGGAGTGGAGGGAGGCCGCAGGGTGGAACTGATGGTCGGCTGCGAGCCGCCGATGATCGTCAGCTGCGAGGTGGCGCGCTGGCTGCCGCACGCGAACGTCACGGTGTACGAGGCGCCGCGCTTCGCGTTGACGTCGACCGTCGCGTTTCTCGAACTGTCGGGAGGGATGGAGACGGTGTTGAAGACACCGGAGGACGCCGTGGCGGTGCCCGCACAGCCCGTGACGTTGAGCGTGACCTGACCGCCGGGGGCGCTCATCGACGGGGTCACGCTGAAGGCGAACGACGTGGTGTTGCTTGCGTTGGTGCTGGTTCCGGCCGCCATGGCGACGGGCGCGGCGAGCGACAGGGCGGCAGCGCCGGTCAGGGCTGCGGATGCGATGCGTATCGCGCCCATGGTCAATCCTCCGGTCCCCGAGGCGCAGCTGCGGACCGATTCCACAGATAGGGGTAAATGCACCTCGATGACCGAAACGCTAGGAGTGGGCGCGGCGTGTCGCGATCCCGGTCCGGCGAATGGGGCATCCGCGTCGCCCACCCGGCCGAGCCCGCCCCGTGTCTCGGGGCGGGCCCGCACCCCTCGCACCTGTCACCCGAGGCCCGGGAGCAACGCGATGAACGGGCCCGCGGTCGCCGAGATGCCCCGGCCGAAGGGCGCGTCGAAGTCCCAGATCAGGAAGAGCAGGAAGGCGATCAGGGAACTGAAGAGCCCGGCGAGCAGCAACTCCCGCCAGCTGCGCCTGATCTGGAGCGTGAAGATCATCCCCACCGTGACGAGTGCCCCGGCGATCAGACCGAACCAGACGACCCCCGGCATGGTGGCTTTCGCGCCCTGCGCGCGGGCGGTGCGGGCGTCGTCGACGGCGGCCACCTGGTCGACCAGCGGTTGGTAGGCCTGGCCCTCGAAGTCGTTCTGCGGGTGGTAGTCGGTCACATCGCGACGGATCTTCTCCAGCTTCCGGCCGCCCTCGGCGGCCACGTTGCCGTGCTCGGCCATGTAGCTCCACTCGGTGTGCACCACGTAGGAGGCGTACGCCTCGACGTCGGCCCGGGTCCGGTCGCGGACCTCGGCCGGATACACCTGGACCCGTCGGTCGATCTCGTGCAGGGCCTGGGCCTCCTGCCGCACGTCCTCCTGGGCGGCCGCCCGGCCCTCCCAGACGCCCGCGATGGCAAGGCCGAGGACGATGGCGTACACCACGCCGACCATCATCGTCATGTACTCGATGACGTCCGGGGTGGCGGAGGGGTCGTCGTCCGGGGCGAGCCGCCGGTTGCTGAACAAGGTGATGGTGAGCACGACCGCGCATGCGGCAGCCATGGCGATGACCAGGACGAGCCAGTCGGACACGGGGACCTCTCAGAGGAATCGGGCTCAGCGCGAGCGGGAGCCGGAACGGGTGCGCAGCAGTGCCGCGCCGAGCACGGCGGGCGCGGTGAGGAGCAGCGTGAGGGTGACGGGGGAGAGCTGCGGCGCGGGCTTCTTGCGCGGCGGCGTCCGGTAGTCGCGCAGCACGACCCGCCGGGCGGCCGGGGGCGCGGGACGCGGCGACGGCGCGGGCGGCGAAACCACCGGCGGTGCGGGCGGCGGCGCGGGCCGGTGCACGGCGGGAAGCGGCGCCGGTGGCGGCACTTGGCGCGGCGGCGTGGGCCGGGGCGCGGGCTTCGGCGGTGGTTTGGGCGCCGGGGCGGGCGGCGGCGCGGGGGGCGGTGCCGGCGGGCGCGGGGGCGTCGGAGTCGGCGGTGGAGTGGGCACGGGCGGCGTGGGCGTGGGCGGCGTGGGCTCCGGCGTCGGACACAGCACGTGGCTGCCCGCGCCCGCGACCGCCCAGGTCCAGCCGTCCCCGTCGACCACGGCGTACGCACAGGCGTCGGCCCGTGCGTCCGGGGCCGGGGCGGCCAGCAGCAGGGTGAAGGCCGAAGCGGCGAGCAGCCGTCCGGCGAGGTGTCGTCCTTGCACGGAGGCGATCATCGTTCGGTCGGACCGTCCTCATGGGCGGCGTAGAACCGATTCGCCTGAACGGGGGAGATACCCCCTGTTCGAGTTTGGCCCGTTGACCAGGTGTTCGGGGTGGTCCGGAAAATTCCTTCGGCCGCGTTGAACACACCATCACCCGCCGCCCGTACTTAGGGCCATGAACCGGCGTCAACGGCGCCTCAACAGCCTTACGGACAACGGGAGTTGACATGGGTACCTGGCGCAGCGCATCGCTCGCGGCAGCGGCGGCAGCGGTACTGGCACTGACCGCGACGGGGTGCGGCCAGGACAAGGCGAGCGGCTATGGCACCGGTCAGCCGGTCGGCAACGCCAGCGCCGCCCAGCAGCCCGCCGACAACGGCTACGGGTCGAGCGGCGGCTACGGCCAGGCGGGCGGCGCCGAGTCCTCGGCCAAACAGGCCGGCCAACTCGCCGTCACCGACAGCAAGGAACTCGGCAAGGTCGTCACCGACAGCGCCGGATTCACCCTCTACCGTTTCGACAAGGACACCGCGAGTCCGCCGCAGTCCAATTGCTCCGGCGACTGCGCCAAGGCCTGGCCCGCCGTGCCGGCCGAGGGGGTCAGCGCGGCCGCGGGCGCCGATGCGTCGCTGCTCGGCTCGGTCACCCGCGCCGACGGCACCAAGCAGCTCACCATCGGCGGCTGGCCGATGTACCGGTACGCCAAGGACACCAACCCCGGCGACACCAACGGGCAGAACGTGGGCGGCACTTGGCACGCGGCGGCACCCGACGGCAAGAAGGCCGCGGCGGCCGCCGACCAGGCCCCGGCGCAGTCCATGCCAGGCCTCTCCGTCCGCAAGGACCCCAAGCTCGGCGACGTCATCGTGGACGCGCGCGGCATGACCGTGTACCGGTTCAAGAAGGACTCGGCGTGGCCCATGAAGTCCGCCTGCACCGGCGCCTGTCTACAGAAGTGGCCGGCGGTCGCCCCGGTCGACAAGAGCAACACCAAGGGCATCGCCCTGAAGGGCTTCGTCACCTTCAACCGGCCCGACGGAGTCAAGCAGCAGTCGATCACCTGCTGGCCCGTCTACACCTTCTCCGGTGACACCAAGCCCGGCGACACCAATGGCCAGGGCATGGGCGGCACGTGGTACGCCGTGTCCCCCGAGGGGAAGCTCGTCGGCGCACCCAAGTAACCCAGGGCCCAACGGAGTCGGCCCGCCACCGCGACCCCCGCGCGGTGGCGGGCCGATGCGTGCGCCGCCCACCGGGGCGATTGCGCATCCGGGCTCAGGTGCACGTACGATTCGGCGCACACGCCCAGGGCATGTGACCAAATAGCGGACGAGCAATTTCCGTTTTTACTCGCCCTCTCGGCGGACGATCAGTAGCCTCAGGCGCGAACACGGTCATGGTCATGGCCGTGCTGCGGCGACTTGTTGGAGACATTGATGGAGCGTCCCGCCTGGGCCCCTCAGGGCATCGACATCTCGATGCCGAGCGTGTCCCGCATCTACGACTATTACCTGGGCGGTTCGCACAATTTCGAGGTCGACCGGGAAGCGGCCCGCGAGGCCATGCGGTTCATGCCGGGACTTCCCAAGATCATGCAGGCGAACCGCGCGTTCATGCGCCGCGCCGTGCGCTTCGCCGTCGACGAGGGCATCACGCAGTTCCTGGACATCGGTTCCGGAATCCCGACCTTCGGAAACGTCCACGAAGTCGCCCAGGCCGCCAGCCCCGAGGCGCGCGTGCTGTACGTCGACCACGACCCGGTGGCGGTCGCCCACAGCCGCGCCGTCCTCGAAGGCAACGAACGCGCGGGGATAACCGCGGCCGACCTGCGCAAGCCCCAGGACATTCTCGGCGCGCCGGAGACGGCCCAACTCCTGGACCTGTCACGCCCGATGGCCCTCCTCCTGGTCGCCGTGCTGCACTTCGTGGAGGACCAGGACGACCCCTACGCCGCCGTGGCGGAACTGCGCGACGCGCTCGCCCCCGGCAGCCTCCTCGTCCTCACCCACGCCTCCTACGAGGGCATCCCGCTCAGCGAGGAAGAGGCCGGCGGCACGGTGGGCGTCTACCGCGACATCAAGAATCCGCTGGTCATGCGCGACCGCGAGGAAATAGCCGGGTTCTTCGACGGGTACGAACTGGTGGAGCCGGGGCTGGTGTCGATGCCGCTGTGGCGACCGGAGAACGAGCCCGACCAGGAAGATCCGTACGCCTTCTCGGGCTTCGCCGCTGTGGGGCGCAAGGCGTGAGCATCCCGCCCCAGGCGCAGCGCCCGGACGTGGAGCCGGACGGCCCCGAGGACAGACTCAGACGGTTCGCGACGATCTGGAGCCGGGCGATATTCCCGGTGACCGCGACCTCGCTGACCCGTCCCGAGTTCGAGCAGCACCTCGTGCCGCTGGCCCGCCGCCTCATCCACGCCCTGCACGCGCGGCACTTCGATCCGACGCCCGCCCACGAGGTCGGCGCCGCCCTCGTCGCCGTGCACTGCACCGACCCCGACGCCCTGAGCCGCAGCCTCGGCGTGGTCGACTCCTACCTCGTCCTGTACTGCCACGCGGGCGACGAACTGGCCGCAGACGAGGCACGGGCCCGCTGCGCCCGGCTCCAGCACGCGCTCGCGGCCGGCTTCGCGGCGGCCCTGCGCGAACGCACCCTGGTCGAGCAGGAAGCCATCGCCCGCTCCGCGATGTCGGCGCGCAGCGCCGCCCTGGACGCCCTGCACGCCACCGAGACCCGGTTCCGCGCGGTCTTCGAGGGCGCCGCGATCGGCATCGGCATCGCGGACCTGGAGGGCCACGTCCTGGAGGTGAACGAGACCCTCACCCGGATGTTCGGCGGCATCGAGGGCCAGATCCGCAGCCGCAACGTCAGCGAGTGGGTGCACCCCGAGGACGCCCCGCAGGTCTGGCGGCTGTACGAGGAACTCGTCCGGGGCGAGCGTGACCACTACCGGGTCGAGAAGCCCTACTACCGCGGCGACGGCACCGTCCTGTGGACCAACCTCACCGTCTCGCTGCTCCGCGACGCCGAGGGGCGGCCGCAGTACCAGCTCGCGCTGATGGAGGACACCACCGAACGCCGGCTGCTCAACCTGCGGCTACGCTACGAGGCCACCCACGACGCCCTCACCGGGCTGCCCAACCGCACCCTGTTCTTCGAGCGGCTGGAAAAGGCCCTCGCCCCGGGCGACGGCAAGCGGTTCGGGCTCTGCTACCTCGACCTCGACGGATTCAAGGCGGTCAACGACAGCCTCGGCCACTCGGCCGGTGACCGGCTCCTGGTGGAGGTGGCCGACCGGTTGCAGAGCTGCGCGACCGGACCCGGCGAAATGGTGGCCCGGCTCGGCGGCGACGAGTTCGTCGCGCTCACCACGGGCCCGGACACCGAGTTCGAGGCCGACGAACTCGCCTCGCGCATCCTGAACACGCTCGCCACCCCCATCCGCATCGAGGGCCGCGAACTGACCGTGCGCGGCTCGATCGGCGTTGTCGAGGGCCCGGCGGGCGAGCGCAGCCCGGCCGAGGTGCTGCGCAGCGCGGACATCACGATGTACCGGGCCAAATCGGCGGGCGGCAACCGCTTCGAGTGGGCCGACGCGGAGGCCGACGCCCGCGCGATCACCCGGCACGGGCTGACCAACGCGCTGCCGGCCGCCCTGGAGCGCGGCGAGTTCTTCATCGAGTACCAGCCGCTGGTGCACCTCGGCGACGGCAGCGTGCACGGCGCGGAGGCCCTGGTGCGCTGGTCGCATCCGCAGCACGGAGTGCTCGGGCCCGACCGGTTCATCCCGCTGGCCGAGCACACCGGGCTCATCGTGCCGCTGGGGCGCTGGGTGATGCAGGAGTCCGTACGCCAGGCCAGGGCCTGGCAGGAGGCCCACCCCGGGGCCACCGACGGCGGCCCGCTGCGCATCAACGTCAACCTGTCGCCGACCCAGCTGCACCACCCCGGCCTCGTCGCCGA
This sequence comes from Streptomyces sp. NBC_01431, assembly GCF_036231355.1. NCBI lineage: Bacteria > Bacillati > Actinomycetota > Actinomycetes > Kitasatosporales > Streptomycetaceae > Streptomyces > Streptomyces sp. NBC_01431. The sequence continues at coordinate 1,098,998 of NZ_CP109496.1, read as the reverse complement.
CACCGTGGAGATGCTGGAGCGCACCGGGCTGGTGCCCGGCGCGCTGTGCCTGGAGGTCACCGAGTCGGCGCTCATCGGCGCCGACGACGACCTCCTGAAGCCGCTGCGCCAGCTCGCCGAGATGGGCGTCGACATAGCCCTGGACGACTTCGGAACGGGCTATTCCAACCTCGCCAACCTCCGGCGGCTCCCGGTGAGCGTGCTCAAGCTCGACCGGTCCTTCACCCAGTCCATGCAGCAACTGCCCGCCGATCCGGTGGACATCAAGATCGTGGAGGGGATTGTGTCCCTCGCGCACAGCCTGTCCCTCGCGGTGACGGTGGAGGGCGTGGAGACGGGGGCGCAGGCCGAGCAGCTGAAGGAGCTGGGCTGCGACACCGCGCAGGGCTGGTACTACGCCAGGCCGGGCGCCCCGGACCGGATCCACTCGCTGGCCTTGGTCGACGCGGTGTGACCTCGCGGGGCGGCCCTGGTACCCGGCGCTTTCGTTGCGCCGGGGGCCGCACCCGGGCGCGGCCCGTGCCGGCCGTCCGCGGACCGGGTTCGAAGGCGCTCCCCCCAGAGTCCCCGCTCCTCAGACCCCGCAAGGGCCGGGAGCGGCGCCGGGCGGGTTCGTCCCGCGCTGCCCCGTACCAATGCTCATCAGCACCCGCTGAAGCTCCCGGGCCGCGCGTGGCGGGTCCACGTCGCTGCGGTGGGCCAGCGCGATCGTGCGGCGCAGGCCCGGCCGGGCCAGTGGGGTCACCCGCAGGTCCCCGGCCCGCGCCGCCACCATGCTCGGCACCACGGCCACGCCGAGCCCGGCCCGTACGAACCCGAGCACCGCGTCCATCTCGCCGCCCTCGACGGTGAACGCGGGCTCGAAGCCCTCGGCGCGGCAGGCGGCCACCGTCAGCTCCCGCAGGTCGTAGCCGTGCCGGAACATCACGAGCGGCGCCTCGCGCAGATCGGCGACCCGCACCCGGGGCCCGGAGCCGAGCGCTGGTTCGGCGGGTGAGGAGACGACCACCAGGTCCTCCTGGAGCAGCTCGATCGTGGTGAGGGCGGGCGACGCAGCCGGGAGCGGCAGCACGATGAGCGCCAAGTCCAGCGCGCCGCGCGCCAGTTCACGTACCAGATCGTGGGAGCCGCCCTCCTCGATGAGGAGCTGGATCCCGGGGTGGCGGTCGTGGAAGGAGCGCAGCACGTCCGGCAGCAGACCGGTGCACAGGCTAGGGGTCGCGCCGAGCCGCACCCGGCCGCGGCGCAGCTGGGCCAGCTCCTGGACCTCGATCCGCGCGGTGTCGGCGTCCGCCAGGATGCGCCGGGCCAGCGGGAGCAGTGCCTCGCCCGCGTCGGTGAGCGCGATGTTGCCGCGGGCGCGGCTGAACAGCTCCGCGCCCAGTTCGTTCTCCAGCGCCTTGATCTGCTGGGAGAGCGAGGGCTGCGAGACATGGACGCGCTCGGCGGCCCGGGTGAAGTGCCGGGTCTCGGCGACCGCCACGAAGTAGAGGAGCTGCTGGAACTGCATGTCTCCACGATAGGCCATCACTATGAAGATGAGCTGAACCATGTCTTGGACCTCTCAGGCCTTCCGCCCCTAGCGTCTATGGCATGGCTCTGGCAACGCGGACGGACAAACGGCCGTCCATGACGCGCACACTCTGGGACTCGACCGTCGGCAAGAAGACGGTCATGGCCGTGAGTGGTCTGATCATGCTGCTCTACCTGGTCGTTCACATGATGGGCAACCTGAAGATCTTCTTCGGGGCGGGCCAGTTCAACGCGTACGCCCACTGGCTGCGCACCCTCGGCGAGCCCTTCCTGCACTACGAGTGGGCCCTGTGGCTCATCCGCGTGGTGCTGGTCGCCGCAGTCGTCGCACACGCGGTCTGCGCCTACCAGCTCAGCCGGCGCGACATCAGGGCGCGGCCGAGCAAGTACGTCCACCGCCGGCGCGGCGCCAGTTACGCCACCCGCACGATGCGCTGGGGCGGCATCATCCTCGCCCTGTTCATCGTCTGGCACATCCTGGACCTGACGACCGGCACCGTGCACTCCGGCTTCCGGCCCGGACACCCCTACCAGAACGTCGTGGACACCTTCTCGACCTGGTACGGGAACGTCGTCTACATCGTGGCGATGGCCGCACTCGGACTCCACGTCCGGCACGGCTTCTGGAGCGCCGCCCAGACCCTCGGTGTGGGCAGCGCGTCGCGCGAGCGGGCCCTCAAGTTCCTCGCCAACGCCCTCGCGCTGGTGCTGTTCGCCGGCTTCATCTCCGTACCCGTCGCCGTCATGACCAAAGTGGTGAGCTGAGCATGACCTCGTACACCGAGTACACCGTGGGCAGTGCGGTGGCCGACGCCAAGGCGCCCCAGGGGCCCATCAGCGAGCGCTGGGACACCCGGCGCTTCGAGGCCAAGCTGGTCAACCCGGCCAATCGCCGCAAGCACACGGTGATCGTCGTCGGGACCGGGCTCGCGGGCGGCTCGGCGGGCGCGACGCTGGCCGAACAGGGCTACCACGTCGTGCAGTTCTGCTTCCAGGACTCGCCCCGCCGCGCCCACTCGATCGCCGCACAGGGCGGCATCAACGCCGCGAAGAACTACCGCAACGACGGAGACTCCGTCCACCGGCTGTTCTACGACACCGTCAAGGGCGGCGACTTCCGGGCGCGGGAGTCCAACGTCCACCGCCTCGCACAGATCTCCGTCGAGATCATCGACCAGTGCGTGGCCCAGGGCGTGCCGTTCGCCCGTGAGTACGGCGGACTGCTCGACACCCGCTCCTTCGGCGGCGTCCAGGTCTCCCGCACGTTCTACGCCCGGGGCCAGACCGGCCAGCAACTGCTGCTCGGCGCCTACCAGGCGCTGTCGCGCCAAATCGCCGCGGGCAACGTCGAGTTGCACGCCCGCACCGAAATGCTGGACCTGATCGTGGTGGACGGCAAGGCGCGCGGCATCGTCGCCCGCGACCTCGTCACCGGGAAGATCGACACGTACTTCGCCGACGCCGTGGTCCTCGCGAGCGGCGGCTACGGCAACGTCTTCTATCTGTCGACCAACGCCATGAACTCCAACGCCACGGCCATCTGGCGGGCGCACCGCCGCGGTGCGTACTTCGCGAACCCCTGCTTCACCCAGATCCACCCGACCTGCATCCCGCGCACCGGCGAGCACCAGTCCAAGCTCACGCTGATGAGCGAGTCGCTGCGCAACGACGGCCGCATCTGGGTGCCGAAGGCCAAGGGCGACCAGCGGCCCGCGCGCGAGATCCCCGAGGACGAGCGCGACTACTACCTGGAGCGCATCTATCCGGCGTTCGGCAATCTGGTCCCGCGCGACATCGCCTCGCGTGCCGCCAAGAACGTGTGCGACGAGGGCCGCGGGGTCGGCCCCGGCGGCCAGGGCGTCTATCTCGACTTCGCGGACGCCATCGCCCGGATGGGGCGCGCCAAGGTCGAGGAGAAGTACGGCAACCTCTTCGACATGTACGCGCGGATCACCGCCGAGAACCCGTACGAGACGCCGATGCGGATCTACCCGGCGGTGCACTACACGATGGGCGGACTGTGGGTCGACTACGACCTCCAGACCACCGTCCCGGGCCTGTTCGCGATCGGCGAGGCCAACTTCTCCGACCACGGCGCCAACCGCCTCGGCGCCTCCGCGCTGATGCAGGGCCTCGCCGACGGCTACTTCGTCCTGCCGTCGACCATCAACGACTACCTGGCCCGCAACGCGAGGCTGGAGTCAATGAGCGCTGAACATCCGGCAGTTGTCGATGCGGTGGCCGAAACCGAGGACCGCCTGAACCTGCTCCTCTCGGTCGACGGCGACCGCACGCCCGACTCCTTCCACCGCGAGATCGGCGAACTCATGTGGGAGTACTGCGGGATGGCCCGCACCGAGGAGGGCCTGCGCAAGGCACTCGACCGGATCCCGCAGATCCGCGAGGAGTTCTGGCGCCGGATCAAGGTGCCGGGCAGCGGCGAGGAGTTCAACCAGTCCCTGGAGAAGGCCAATCGCATCGTCGACTACCTGGAGCTCGCCGAGCTGATGTGCCTCGACGCCCTGCACCGCGCCGAATCCTGCGGCGGCCACTTCCGCGAGGAGTCCCAGACCGCGGACGGCGAGGCCGAACGCCGCGACGAGGAGTTCTCGTACGCCGCCGCCTGGGAATTCGCGGCCACCGGCGAAGCCCCCGTCCTGCACAAGGAAGACCTCGTCTTCGAGTACGTCCACCCCACCCAGCGGAGCTACGCATGAAGCTCACCCTGCGCGTCTGGCGCCAGAAGAACGTCAACTCGCCCGGTGCCATGGCGACTTACGAGGTCGAGGGCATCTCGGCGGACATGTCGTTCCTCGAAATGCTCGACACCCTAAACGAGGAGCTCATCCTCAAGGGCGAGGAACCAGTCGCCTTCGACCACGACTGCCGCGAGGGCATCTGCGGCGCGTGCTCGCTCGTCATCAACGGCGACGCGCACGGCCCCGAGCGGACCACGACCTGCCAGCTCCACATGCGGTCCTTCAGCGACGGGGACACCATCGATGTCGAACCGTGGCGCGCGGCGGCGTTCCCGGTGGTCAAGGACCTCGTGGTGGACCGCTCGGCGTTCGACCGGATCATCCAGGCCGGCGGCTACATCAGCGTGCCGACCGGAGCCGCGCCCGAGGCGCACGCCACCCCGGTGCCGAAGCCGGACGCCGACTTCGCGTTCGAGCACGCCGAGTGCATCGGCTGCGGCGCGTGCGTGGCGGCCTGCCCCAACGGCTCGGCGATGCTGTTCACTTCGGCCAAGATCAACCATCTCAACGTCCTGCCACAGGGCGCGCCCGAGCGCGAGACGCGGGTCCTCGACATGGTCGGCCGGATGGACGACGAGGGCTTCGGCGGGTGCACCCTGACCGGGGAGTGCGCGACGGCCTGCCCCAAGGGCATCCCCCTGCCGTCGATCGCGGCCATGAACAAGGAGTGGCTGCGGGCGACGCGGAAGGCGAAGCGGGCCGGCCGCTGAGGCGCGCCCGTGCCCCCGGGTGCCACCCGGGGGCACGTCCCTGCGCCCAACTCGCTCTTGCCGTCAGCCGGTCACGGTGATCTGCTGTGCCGAGTCGGTCGTGTCCGTGATGTTGTACGTGGCCGAGAAGGTGGCGCTCTGGTCGCCCGTCGGACAGAAGAAACCGCCGGTCACGGTGGCGGCCACGGGCGCGTCGGCGATGACCAGTGCGGACGGCGCGCCGTTGGTCCAGGTGCCGGGCGCGGTGGTGGGGCCGGTCGGTGACGCGGTGATCGTGCAGCTGGCCAGACCGCTGGTCTTGAGGACGAACCCGCCCTCGGGCATGGTCAGCCCGGCCGCGATGGGTGCGCCGTTCTGGACGGAGATGCTCCAGGATCCGTTGTCCGCGTTGGCCTCGGCGGTGACGCCGACTCCGCCGATGCTGGTCGAACAGCCGCTGAACGTGGGCGGGTTGATGGTGTCCGACACCTGGCCCGCGTCGTTGTGGTTGCCGGGGGCGGCAGGGATCTGGTTGTTGGTGCCCGTGGTGGGGACGGACGCCGAGACCGTACAGGTCATGGTGGTGGACCCGGCCTTGAAGGTGGCCTGGCCGGTCAGTTGGGCCGCGAAGGAGTGGCCGGCCGGGGCCACGGTGGTCGGACCGGCAGCGGACTCGGCGCTCGCCGGCGTGCTGCCGAGCACCAGGGCCGCGGCGGCGACCGGAGCGAGTAGTGCGAGCGCGCGGGAACTGCGGACTGCCATGGGGGGCTCCTCGGTCGAACGGATTCGATGGTGGGGGGATGAGCGAGGAGGAACGGGGGTGACTTGAGAGTAGGTCCGCGCCACAAGGGCGAAAAGGGGGCTCCTCGCCAGTAATTTGACGAGTCATCAGCTTGTCGGCGGACTCTGTTGTGCTACAGATCGTCAGCAAGCCGCGAGCCAGTCTGATACTTCGTCATCTACCGCCATTCAGAGGCATATTGACGTCGAACGGCGACGTCACCCCGAAGGCGACCCGCGCGGCGCTCAGCTGACGGAGAGGTCGTCTCCGTACACCGCGCCCTGTCCGTACCAGCCGTGCAGATAGACGGTCACGGTGCCCGAGGCGCCCGTCGTGAACGGCACCGTGAGTTTGGACCAGCCGGTCGAGTTGGTCCAGGTGCTACCCGTCGCGCCGCCCCGCACGCCGAGGTAGGCGTAGCTGCCCTGCGCCCAACCGCTCAGTGTGTACTGGGTGTTGGGGGTCAGCGTGAGCGTCTGTGTGCACTCGCCGGTCTGCGCGGAGGTGGGTGTGGTCCGCAGCGCGTAGGAGCCGCCGTGCACCGGACCCGACACCACGCCGGCGCCGCTCTCGCAGGTCCAGGGCGCGAGGGCGCCGCTCTCGAAACCGCCGTTGACGAGCGCGCCGGTGCCGCCGCCGGGGCCTGACACGGTGAGCGCGAAGGTCGTGGAGTGGCTGATCGTGCCGGCCGTTCCCGTCACGGTGATGGGGTACGTGCCGGGCGCGGCCGAGGCCGAGGCGGCGAGCGTGAGCTGTGCCGAGCCGCCCGCGGTGACGGAGGCCGGGCTGAGGCCGGCCGTCACTCCGGCGGGCGCGCCGGTCGCCGTCAGCGCCACGGGCTCGGCGCTGCCGGAGGTCACCGCCGTACTCACCTTGGCGGAGGTGGACCCGCCGGGCGCGACGGACGCCGAGCCGGGTGCGACGGCCACCGAGAAGTCGTCCTGGACCGGCCCGCCACCCCCGGTGAACGGCTCGAAGGCGTGGCTGAAGTACCAGGGGTCCTGGGCGACTCCCGAGCAGGTGTCCTGGCCGCCGGTGCCGGGGCAGCCGCCGTTGTCACGCTGGAGGGCCCAGAAGGAAAGGGTGTTGATGCCCTTGGAGGCTGCCCAGTTGTAGACGGCCGTCGCGTCGGCGGTGGTGAAGGTCTCGGCCGGGCCGTAGTCGTCTATGCCCGGCATTTCGGTGACGCCGATCGTGCCCCACAGCTGGGCGGACGTCTTGCCGGGGTAGAGGGAGGCCAGCTGGTTGTAGAGGCCGGTGGCGGCGGACTGGGTGTCGTTCGCCATGTTGTGCGTGGCGCCGTCGTAGAAGTCGAAGGTCATGATGTTCACGACGTCGACCTTCGCGCCGTACTTCACCGCGCTCCTGAGCACCGCGAGACCGCTGTCGGCGAGCCCGCCGGTCGTGGTGGGCAGGGTGTAGGAGAACTGCACCGACCGCCCGTTGGCCGCCGCCCAGTCCTGCACCTTCTTGATCGCCTGGTTGCGGCGGTCGATGCCCGCCTGGTTGGTCAGCGAGTTGTCCTCGATGTCCATGTCGAGCCGGGACATGTCATAGGTCGTGATGACCTTCTCGTACGCCGCCGCGATCGAGTCGACGCTGGTGCAGCTGTCCGCGATCTCGGTGCCGCCGTTGTCCGCCGCGTACCCGCCCAAGGACGGGATGACGTCCCCGCCGCGCGAGCGGATGGTGGAGATGTCGGCGCCGAAGACGGCGGAGGAGATGGGCTGGCTCGTCGAGCCGTTCCAGTACGGGGTGCAGGAGCCCTTCGCCTCCGCCTGGACGAAGGCCATGGTCAGGTACTTGGCGCCGGACTTCTGCGCGAGGTCGGCCGGGCTGTCGGAGGAGTACGCCTCGAAGTACGGCGCGAAGACGTGGGCGGGGAGGGGAGCCGCGGCGTGCGCGGCGCCGCCGGCCCCGATGACGAGGCCGGCGGACGCGGCGACTGTGCTGAGCGTGGCGAGAAGGGCGCGGACGGATCTCGGGCGTCTCATCGGGGGCTCCCAGCGAGATGGGTGAGAGTGCGGACGCCCCATGATTGGTCTGGACCATCAACCGGTCAAGGGTCTAGGCCAATTCATTCCGCGCTGTTTGCCGATCGGGCCAACTACCCTGAGAGCGGGGCGAGTCGGAGCCCGGCGACGGTTTTCACTTCCCGGCCAGGACCTTCGCGAGGTAGGGCGCGGTGCGGCCCGTCCCGGCGTCGGCGACCTCGGCCGGGGGCCCCGCCGCCACGATGCGGCCGCCCTCGTCGCCGCCGCCCGGACCGAGGTCGAGCATCCAGTCGGCGCCCGCGACCACCGTCATGTCGTGTTCCACGACGATCACCGAATGGCCCGCGTCGACCAGACCGTGCAACTGGCGCAGCAGGATCTCGATGTCGGCCGGATGCAGTCCCGTCGTCGGCTCGTCCAGGACGTACAGCGTGTGGTCGCGGCGTACCCGCTGGAGCTCGGTGGCGAGCTTGATGCGCTGGGCCTCGCCGCCCGAGAGGTCGGTGGCGGGCTGGCCCAGACGCAGATAACCCAGCCCCACGTCGAGCAGGGCGCGCAGCGGGCGGGCGGCGGACGGGGTGTCCGCGAAGACCTCGGACGCGGTCTCCACCGTCAGGTCCAGAACCTCCGCGATGGTCCGGCCCTCAAGGGTGACTTCCAGCGTCTCGGGGTTGTAGCGCGCGCCCCGGCAGTCCGGGCAGGGGGTGTACGTACTCGGCAGGAACAAGAGCTCCACCGACACGAAACCCTCGCCCTGGCAGGTCTCGCACCGCCCGCCCGCCACGTTGAAGGAGAACCGCCCCGCCTTGTAGCCGCGCTCTCGCGCCTGGGAGGTCGCGGCGAAGAGTCTGCGTACGACGTCGAAGAGGCCGGTGTAGGTCGCCAGGTTGGAACGGGGAGTGCGGCCGATCGGTTTCTGATCCACCCTCACCAGCCGTTCCACGCCGGGAAGTTCCTCACTCAGGGCGTCGACCAGGGTGGACTTGCCGGAGCCGGACACGCCGGTCACGGCCGTGAACACGCCGAGCGGGAACGCCGCGTCGACGCCGCGCAGATTGTGCCGGGTGATCCCGGTCAGCTCCAGCCGGCCGCGCGGCGCGCGGACCGTGCGCCGTGGCGCGGGGGAGCGGTCGAACAGGAAGCGGCGCGTCGCCGACTCCTCGACGTGGGCGAGCCCGGCCACGGGACCGCTGTGCAGTACCCGGCCTCCGTGTTCGCCCGCCAGCGTACCCACGTCGACCAGCCAGTCCGTGGTGCGCACCACGTCCAGGTGGTGCTCGACCACGAACACCGAATTGCCCGCGGCCTTCAGCCGGTTGAGGACCGTGAGCAGCGCCTCGGTGTCCGCGGGGTGCAGACCCGCCGACGGCTCGTCCAGGACGTACACGACGCCGAAGAGCCCGGAGCGCAGCTGGGTGGCGAGCCGCAGGCGCTGGAGCTCGCCCGCCGAGAGGGTGGGGGCCGGGCGGTCGAGGCTGAGATAGCCGAGGCCGAGTTCGCTCACCGGGCCGATGCGCGCGAGCAGATCGGCGGTGAGGGCGTCGGCGGTGGCGCCGCCGCCGGCGCCGCGCAGCAGCTGGGCCAGCGCGCTGAGCGGCAGGGCCGCGAGCTCGGCGATCGTACGGCCCGCGAAGGTGACGGCGAGCGCCTCGGGGCGCAGCCGGCGTCCGCCGCAGGCAGGACAGTCGGCGGCGGTCAGGAACCGCTCGGCCTTGGCTCGCAGGGACTGGCTCTTGCTCTCCGCGAAGGTCTTCATCACATAGCGGTGGGCACTGAAGTACGTGCCCTGATAAGGGCGTTGGATGCGGCCCGCCTCGCGCACCGGATGTACCGTCACCACCGGCTGCTCGTCGGTGAACAGGATCCACTCGCGGTCGCCGCGGTCGAGCTCCCGCCAGGGGCGGTCCACGTCGTATCCGAGCGTGTCGAGCACATCGCGGAGGTTCTTGCCCTGCCAGGCACCCGGCCAGGCGGCGATCGCGCCCTCGCGGATGGACAGCGAGGGATCGGGGACGAGCAGCTCCTCGCTGGTGCGGTGGATACGGCCGAGTCCGTGGCACTCGGGGCACGCGCCGGCGGCGGTGTTGGGCGAGAAGGCGTCGGAGTCGAGGCGTTCGGCCCCCGGCGGGTAGCTGCCGGCCCGCGAGAAGAGCATGCGCAGCGAGTTGGAAAGCGTGGTCACCGTGCCGACCGACGAGCGCGCGGAAGGTGCCGAGCGGCGCTGTTCCAGGGAGACCGCGGGCGGCAGCCCCGAGATCTCGCCCACCTTCGGCGCGCCCACCTGGTGGATCAGCCGACGGGCGTACGGCGCCACCGACTCGAAGTAGCGCCGCTGCGCCTCGGCGTAGATCGTGCCGAACGCCAGCGAGGACTTGCCCGACCCGGAGACGCCGGTGAACACGGCGAGGCAGTCACGCGGAATGTCGACATCGACCCCGCGCAGATTGTTCTCGCGGGCGCCGCGAACACGGACGAACGGGTCAGGGGGGCTTTGCATACCGGAATTCTACGATCGTGTCTCGGCTGCCGATCTCCCAGCCACAGCGGTCTCGGGGCGGTCGGTCAGACCCGCGATCCCGGCGAGCCGCCGGTAGGAGTCCAGCAGAGCCGCCCGGTCGTAGGTGCTCGTGGTGACGAGGAACTCATCGGCGCCGCTGCGCGCGAGGAGCTTGTCCAGGGCGTCGGCCACCTCTTCCTCGGTGCCGTGCACCTGGCCGCGCAGGGCCTCCTCGAACAGGGTCCGTTCGCGCCCGGTCATCGCCGCCGGGCGGATCTCGGCGGCCGGGGAGAGCGGCGGGAACTCGCCGCGGGTACGCGAGTACGCCGTCGACCAGGCCTCCGGAAGCAGGATTTCGCGGGCGGCGTCGGTGGTGTCCGCGACGGCGACCGCTCCGGAGACCACGACGTAGGGACACTCCGACTGGGCGGAGGGGCGGAAGGCGGCGCGGTAGTCGTCGATGGCGCGCAGCATCGCGTCCTCGCCGCGCACGTTCGCGATGACCAGGGGGAGCCCGGCCTCGGCGGCGAGCTGGGCCCCCTTCCCGGTGGCCAGCAGGAAGGCGGGGACGGTCAGGCCTTCGGCTGGGCGGGCGTGGACGCGTGGGTGGGCAGTCCGGGTCGCGTCGAAGTAGCCGAGCAGTTCGGCGAGTTGGGCCGCGAAATCGTCGGCGTCCTTCTTGTCGCGTCCCAGCGCCGTGCGTATCGCGTCGGTGAACCCCACCGACCGGCCGAGCCCCATGTCGATGCGGCCGGGAAACAGCGATTCGAGCACCCCGAACTGCTCGGCCACGACCAGTGGTTGATGGTTGGGCAGCATCACACCGCCGGTGCCGACGCGGATGCCGGTGGTGGCCGCCGCCACCGCCGCGGCCAGGACGGTGGGCGCGGAACCGGCGACTCCGGGCACGGCGTGGTGCTCGGAGACCCAGAAGCGGTGGTAGCCGAGCCGTTCGGCCTCGCGGGCGAGCGCCACGGTGTCCCGCAGCGCCTGCGGTCCGCTGTGCCCGGCACGGATGCGCGAGCGGTCGAGGACGGAGAATCGGGTCGTCGCGATCACTGAGCTCACACAGGGTTCAACGCCTTGGCCGCGCCAGGATTCCCGGCGGGTGCGGGTGCGGGTGCGGGTGCGGGTGCGGGTGCGGGCGCGGGCGGGGCGACCCCGGGCCGGACCCCCCGAGCAGAGACCCCCCTACTCTGACGGGGTGATCGACAAGAGCAGGCCCCTGGCCGTATTCGACCTGGACGGCACCCTCGCGGACAGCGCCCACCGCCAGTACCTCCTGGAGCGCAAGCCGCGCGACTGGGACGCCTTCTTCGGCGCTGCCCCGGCCGACCCGCCGCTCACCGAGGGCGTGGAGCTGTGCCTGGACGCCGCGCGGGAATGCGAGATCGTCTATCTCACGGGGCGGCCCGAGCGGTGCCGCGCGGACACCGTGGACTGGCTCGCCACGCACGGGCTTCCGTCCGGCCGGGTCCACATGCGCCGCAACGACGACCGGCGGCCGGCCCGGGTGACCAAGCTGGAGATCCTGCGCAGGCTGGGCGGCGGCCGCGAGGTCCGCATGCTGGTGGACGACGACGAGCTCGTGTGCGACGCGGCGGAACAGGCCGGTTTCCGCGTCGTACGGGCCCGGTGGACCGGCGCCTCCGCGGCGCTGAAAGACGCGCAGGAGCGCGAGGGCCGCACCTGAGGCAGGGGCGTACGACGGTGCCGGCGCCCGCGCACCACCCGTCGCAGATGCAGGGCCGGGGTTGAGCGGCGATGCTGAGGGGGTCCGGAAATCTCGGCAAGGAGGTCCACGATGTCCGTCATGGACAAGCTGAAGCAGATGTTCAAGGGGCACCCGGAGCAGACCGGTCAGGGAATCGACAAGGCCGGCGACTACGTCGACGGGAAGACCCAGGGCAAGTACAGCGGCCAGGTCGACACCGCTCAGGACCGGCTCAAGGAGCAGCTGGGGTCGGATCAGCCGCGCCGCGACGATCAGCCGCCGATGTAGCGCGGACCGCTCGGCGGCCCTCGGGCCGCTCGCCGGACACGCCCCCAGGGGCGCTCCGGGCGGCGAGCGGGGCGGCCACCCGCGCCGGGAGCGTGGGGCGGCCACCCGCCCGCGGCCCACATCCGTCCGCCCGCCGGACGGCTGGGTCCGGGTGCCGGTTCGACCCCGGACGACAGGGCACGGTGAAAGAACGCGAGCCAACGCGAGCTGAGGAGAGCCCCCGCATGGATCACATCTACCGAGTCACCGAGATCGTCGGCAGCTCCAGCGAAGGCGTGGACCAGGCCATCCGGAACGGGATCGGCCGCGCCACGCAGACGATCCGCCAAGTCGACTGGTTCGAGGTCACGCAGATCCGCGGCCACGTCGAGAACGGCGCGATCCAGCACTTCCAGGTCGGCCTGAAGGTCGGATTCCGCCTGGAGGACGACACGGAGGTCTGACGGCGCCGAGAGCTGACGGCCCGGAGGTCTGACGACACGGGGTCCGAGGACAACGGAAGGTCCGAGGACAACGGAGGTCCGACCAGCTCACGAGGTCTGACGCCGCCGTCAGGCCGGTGGCTCGAAAGGTTCCTCCCGCTCGGGACTTGACCGCCCCTTTGGTCCATACCAAACTCACGAGCCACACCCGAACAAGCCACATCGCGCTTGCCCCCCACGTCGGGTCATGACTGCTTGCCACATACGCAGAAGGTGACCTCTCGTGAAGATCCGCCGCACCCTCGCCTGCTCCGTCGCGCTCGTCTCGGTCTGCGGCCTCAGCGGCTGCGGCGCGCTGCCGGGATTCGGTGAGGGCGCCACCAAGGTCACCGTGTGGCTGATGAAGGACAGCGCGTCCGACGACTTCGTACAGCGCTTCAAGCGCTCCTTCGAGAAGGAGCACAGCGGCGTCGAGCTCGATGTCCGCGTCCAGGAGTGGACCGGAATCGGCCAGAAGATCACTGCCGCGCTCCGGGGCGGCGACGCCCCGGACGTCATCGAGGTGGGCAACACCCAGGTGCCCCAGTACGCGGCCAGCGGTGGCCTGCTCGACATGACCCTGGAGTCGCTGCGCGACTGGGGCAGCAACGACTGGCTGCCCGGCCTCGCCCAGCCGGGCAACGTCGACGGCATGCAGTACGGGATCCCGTGGTACGCGGCGAACCGCGTCGTCATCTACAACAAGGACCTCTTCGGTGCGGCCGGCATCACCAAGCCGCCCAGGAACCGCGCGGAGTGGCTCGCCGACACGGCCAAGCTCAACTCGGGCGCCAGTCAAGGCATTTACCTGGCCGGTCAGGACTGGTACACGCTGGCCGGCTTCGTCTGGGACGAGGGCGGGGAGCTCGCCCAGGAGGACACCGGTGACTGGAAGGGGACGCTCGACAGCCCCGCCGCGCTGCGCGGCATGCAGTTCTACAAGCAGCTCCAGGCGCTCGGCCGGGGCCCCAAGAACGCCGACGAGGCGACCCCGCCGCAGGCCGACGTCTTCGCCAAGGGGCAGATCGCGCAGATGATCGCGGTGCCGGGCGCGGCCAAGGCAATCCAGAAGGCCAACCCGAAGCTCGCCGACAAGCTGGGCTACTTCCCGATCCCGGGCCGGACCGACGCCAAGCCGGGCACCGTCTTCACCGGCGGCTCGGACCTGATCATCCCGCGCAAGACCGCGCACCGTACCCAAGCCGTCCAGGTCATCGCCGCGCTGACCGGCGAGAAGTGGCAGACCGACCTGGCCACGACGATGAACTACGTACCCAACAAGGCCTCCCTCGCACCCGCCGTCGAAGGCCAGGCGGGCACCGCCGCGATGGCCAGGGGCGCGGCGCAGGGGCAGGCCACGCCCAACTCGCCGCAGTGGGCGGCCGTCGAGGCCGACAACCCCATCAAGCCCTACATGACGGCCGTGCTCAACGGCGCGGACCCGAAGACGGCCGCCAAGGCCGCCTCCGACCGGATCACCTCGCTGCTGTTCCCGTGACGAGCACAGGGGGTTTCGCACCGCCACGGGAGTGCCGGGATTGGGTCACGGGGCGGCTGATGTCAGGATGGGGCCCATGCAAAACGTTTACTTCGACATCACCATCGACGGCAAGGACGCCGGCCGCATCGTCTTCCGGCTCTTCGACGACGTCGTCCCCGAGACGGCGCGCAACTTCCGCGAGCTCGCCACCGGCCAGAACGGCTACGGCTACGCCGGTTCGTCCTTCCACCGTGTCATCCCCGAGTTCATGCTCCAGGGCGGCGACTTCACCCACGGCAACGGCACCGGCGGCAAGAGCATCTTCGGCGCGACCTTCGCCGACGAGAACTTCTCCCTCAAGCACGACAGGCCGTTCCTGCTGTCGATGGCCAACCGCGGCCCGGACACCAACGGCTCCCAGTTCTTCGTGACGACCGTCGTCACCCCGTGGCTGGACGGCAAGCACGTCGTCTTCGGCGAGGTAGTCGAGGGCCAGGACCTCGTGAAGCAGATCGAGGGGCTCGGCAGCCGCAGCGGCAGCCCGAGCGCCGTCGTCGTCATCAGCGCGAGCGGCACCGTCGCCTGACGCCCGCCCACCTGCACCGACGGCGCTGCCCTCCCCGGACCTCCCGGGGAGGGCAGCGCCGTTTCGGGTCACCGGTCGGGGCGTTCGGTGGTGCGCGCGCGCCGCGTTGATCACTATGGGGGTGTTGACGGACGCCGGTCAGGGGCACCCGAGCAGTGGACGGCCCAGTTCTCAGACCCACCGTTCTCAGGTCCCAGGTCCCAGGGAAAGGACGCACACCGTGGCACGACCGAGGATTCTCGTCGTAGGCGCCGGATTCGCAGGGGTCGAATGCGTACGACGCCTGGAGCGCCGGCTGACACCGGGAGAGGCGGAGATCTCCCTGGTCACCCCGTTCTCCTACCAGCTGTATCTGCCCCTGCTGCCGCAGGTCGCGGCCGGGGTGCTCACACCGCAGTCGGTGGCCGTCTCGCTGCGGCGCAGCGCCAAGCACCGCACCCGGATCATCCCCGGCGGCGCCATCGGCGTGGACCCCAAGGCGAAGGTCTGCGTCGTACGCAAGATCACCGGAGAGACACTCGACCAGCCGTACGACTACATCGTCCTGGCGCCCGGCAGCGTGACCCGCACCTTCGACATCCCGGGGCTGCTCGACCACGCCCGCGGCATGAAGACCCTCGCGGAGGCCGCGTACATCCGTGACCACGTCATCGCCCAACTCGACCTGGCCGACGCCAGCAGCGACGAGGAGGAGCGGGCCTCCCGGCTGCGGTTCGTGGTCGTGGGCGGCGGCTACGCGGGCACCGAGACGGCGGCGTGCCTCCAGCGGATCACCCAGAACGCGGTCAAGAGGTACCCGCGCCTGGATCCGCGGCAGATCAAGTGGCACCTGATCGACATCGCCCCCAAGCTCATGCCCGAACTCGGCGACAAGCTCGGCAAAGCCGCCATGGAGATCCTGCAGAAGCGCGGCATCGAGGTGTCGCTCGGGGTGTCGA
The DNA here is from genome assembly GCF_036231355.1 of Streptomyces sp. NBC_01431. Lineage (NCBI taxonomy): Bacteria > Bacillati > Actinomycetota > Actinomycetes > Kitasatosporales > Streptomycetaceae > Streptomyces > Streptomyces sp. NBC_01431. The sequence goes on along the minus strand of NZ_CP109496.1, from coordinate 1,083,278 downwards.
TCGCCGAGGCCGGGGCGGACAAGGTGACCTTCACCGACGGCCGGGTGCTGCCCTGCCGCACCCTGATCTGGACGGCCGGCGTCGCCGCCAGTCCGCTGGTCGGCACGCTCGACGCGGAGACCGAGCGCGGCCGGCTCCTGGTGACTCCCGAGATGACCGTGCCCGGCCTCGACGGCGTGTTCGCCCTCGGCGACGCCGCGGCCGTCCCCGACCTCGCCAAGGGCGACGGCGCCTTCTGCCCGCCCACCGCCCAGCACGCCATGCGCCAGGGCCCGAAGGCCGCCGACAACATCGTGGCCGCGCTGCGCCACCAGCCGCTGCGGCCCTACGAGCACAAGGACCTGGGTCTCGTCGTCGACCTCGGCGGCCGCGACGCGGTCTCCAAACCCCTCGGCATCGAACTGCGCGGACTGCTCGCCCAGGCCGTGGCCCGCGGCTACCACTGGTCGGCGCTGCGCACCAATGTCGCCAAGACCCGGGTGCTCACCAACTGGTTGCTCAACGCGGTCGCCGGCGACGACTTCGTCCGCACCGGGTTCCAGGCCCAAAAGCCAGGCACCTTGCGGGAGTTCGAGCACACGGATGCCTATCTGACCCCGGAGCAGGTCCGTGCCCACACGGCGTCACTGACCGTAGGAGGCTGACGCGGGCGGCCCGCCGGGCCCGGGTGGTGCCCGGCGGGCCTCGCGCGCGAGGCGCCGCCCCGCGGCCGCGTACCACTGGGCCGCGACGGCCACCGCCAGGGCGATCTCGACGAGGTCGCCGCCGTAGTACATCCACTCGGCGGCGCCCGCGAGATCGGCGGCGGCGAAGCGGGTGCCGGGCGGGCCGGTCGCGTACAGGGTCCTCGCGAGGACCGCGTGCGCGCCGCCCGCCGCGACCAGGGCGGCACCCCGCAGTGCCGGGCCGTGGCGGCGGCGCAGCGGATCCAGTGCGCAGACCGCGGCCGAGAACAGCAGCCCGGCCGCGAACACATGGACATGGACCAGCGCCGCGAGCCAGGGCCGCTCGTGCGCGATCGCGAACAGCGGCGTGCGGTACAGCAGCCACAGCCCGCCCGCGTCGAGCAGCGCGGCCACCGGCGGGAGCACGAGCAACCCGGCCGGGCGCGAGCGCACCACGGCCAGCAGGGGGCGCCGGGGGCCCGGCGGCAGCGATCTCAGGGCGAGTGTGACCGGGCGGGCCAGGACGAGCAGCAGCGGCGCCGCCATGCCGGTGACCAGGTGCTGGACCATGTGGGCCGTGAACGGAGCGCCCGGCATGGAGGCGAGGGCCGCCGTCACCAGAGCCACTGCCCCCGCACCGAAGGAGAGGTCCCGCAGGAGCGGCCAGCGGTCCCCGCGGCGGCGGAGCCGGGCCGAGGCGAGGAGATACACCGCCCCGCAGCTCAACGCGCCTCCGGCGGCGAGGAGCGCGGCGCCGCCCGGCTGGGCGCCACCGTGGACGTGGGCAGCCGCCTGAAATACCGTCAGCTCCGCTGTCATCAGCGGCGGTTGGCCGCACGCAGCAGCAGCACTCCGGCCGCGATGAACAGCACGGCGAGGATGTTCCACGTCAGGTCGTACGGGGTGAGATCGACGTGGTACCTGATCTGGTGCAGCTTCATCAGCTTGTGCTGGACCGTGCCGTCGTACAGCTGGAACGCACCGGCGCCGGTCAGGATGCCGCCCGCCAGGGCGCGTCCCACCAGGGCGGCCCGGCGCCGCAGATCGGCCACCATGACCAGACCGATGACGACGGCGAACCAGCCGAAGGCGTGGAAGAGGCCGTCGGACACCAGGCCGATGTCCGGCGTGGAACGATCGTAGAAGTGGTGCCAGTGCAGCAGCTGGTGGAAGACGGTCTCGTCGACGAAGGCGGCGACGCCCACGCCGATGAGCACCCCCGACCAGGCCGAGCGGGCACGCAGCGCCCGGCCCTGCGACGGCTGGGGAGCGGCCCGGGAAGCGGAGGGAGTCACCATCGAAGGCACGTCCTCGGTAGGAGTCTGCGGGAGGTCGTCCGGCGCGGAACACGACACGGGTCCAGCTGCCCGCGGCAAGCGCGGGCAAGCGTCCCGATCCGGCCTTCCTGCCGTGGCCCGGCGGCGTCGTTCGGGGAGTGCGGGCGTCGCCGAGGGGAAGATGGACGGAGCCACCGGCGTTGTCCGTGTGTCGGTCAAAGCCGGACCGGCCCGAACGTTCACCGACGAAGGGACCCATCCATGCCTCTCGAGGGCGAGTACGAGCCGAGCCCGACCCAGTGGGTGCGCGAGCAGGTCGATCTCATCGAGAAGTCCGGCGGCAAGGAGGGGATGACGATGCGCGACATGCCCGTGATCCTGCTGACGACGCGGGGCGCCAAGAGCGGCAAGCTGCGCAAGACACCCCTGATGCGCGTCGAGCACGACGGCGCGTACGCCGTGGTCGCCTCCCAGGGCGGCGCGCCGAAGAACCCCGTCTGGTACCACAACGTCGTCGCCGACCCCCGGGTGGAGCTCCAGGACGGCACGGTGCGCCAGGACATGACGGCTCGTGAGGTCACGGGTGAGGAGAAGGCGCAGTGGTGGGAGCGCGCCGTCGCGGCGTACCCCGACTACGCGGACTACCAGCGCAAGACGGACCGCGAGATCCCCGTCTTCGTCCTGGAGCCGGCGCCCCAAGCCCACTGAGCGGCCGACTGCGAGGCCCGCGGCGCTCGCGCCGCGGGCCCCGCACCGGTGCTTCCGGCGCTCAGCCCGCGGTCGCCAGCGAGAGTGCGAACCGTCCGGCGGCATCCGTCCACCAGCGCGACGGCACGAAGCCCGCGGCCGTCAGCTCCGCCCGCACGCCGTCCTCGCGGAATTTCGCCGACACCTCGGTGCGCAACTCCTCGCCCTCGGCGAAGGCGACCACCAGATCGAGCTCGGGGATCTTCACGGTCACCGCGCGGCGGGCCCGCAGCCGCATCTCGATCCACTCCTCCTCGCGGTTCCACAACGCCACATGGGCGAAGTCGTCCGGGTCGAAGTCCGCGCCGAGCTCACGGTCGATGACGCTCAGCACGTTCTTGTTGAAGGCGGCCGTCACCCCGCTCGCGTCGTCGTACGCCCGTACCAGGACGGATTCCTCCTTCACCAGGTCGGTGCCGATGAGCAGCGAGTCGCCGGGTTCCATCAACTTCCGTACAGAGATGAGGAATTCGGCTCGTTCGTCGGGCAGCAGATTGCCGATCGTGCCGCCGAGGAACGCCACCAAACGCGGCCCGGGTGCGTCGGGCAGTTCGAGGCCGTGGGTGAAGTCCGCGATCAGCGCGTGGACCGACAGACCGGGGTGGTCGGTGAGCAGCCCCTCGGCCGCCCCGGCCAGCGCGCTCTCGCTCACGTCCACCGGGATGTAGGTGAGCGGCGCGGGCAGCGCGTCCAACAGGAGCCGGGTCTTCTCCGAGGAGCCGGAGCCCAGCTCGACCAGGGTGTGGGCGCCGGTCGCGGCGGCTATCTCGGCGGCCCGGTCGGTGAGGATCTCGCGCTCGGCCCGGGTCGGGTAGTACTCGGGCAGCCGGGTGATCTCCTCGAACAGCTCGCTGCCGCGCGCGTCGTAGAACCACTTGGGCGGCAGCGTCTTGGGCGTACTGGACAGACCGCGCAGCACATCGGCGCGCAGCGCGGCCCCGGTGGCGTCCTCGGGCAGGGTGCGGGTCAGCTGGAACGGGCGCACTACTGGGGCTCCTTGAGGGGGGTGAGCAGGACGTCGGTCCGGTCGGCGACGAGCAGGGTGCGGTCGGGGACCTCGCACCAACGAGGGTCGTCGTCGTACGGTTCGGAGGCGACGGCGGCCGAGTGGCCGGGCGTGTGCAGGTACCAGAGGCTGTCGCCCCAGGCGGTAGCGGTGATCGTGGCGCCGTCGGTGAGCAGCAGGTTCAGCCGCGAGCCGGGCGCCGCGGCGGCCAGCTCGGTCACCGTGTCGGCCATCGCCTGGCCCGCCGGATCGCCGCCGGTCAGGCGGTTCAGCACCAGCGCCCAGATGAACGCGGCGTCGCAGCGGGCCGCCAGGCGCAGCAGCGCTTCGGCGGGCAGCGTGGCGGCGAGCCCCGCAGCGCTGTCCGGCCAGCCCCGTACGGCGCCGTTGTGGCTGAACAGCCAGGGCCCGGCGGCGAAGGGTGCTGCCGCCGCCTCGCCGTCCGCGCCCGCTTCGGTGGCGTCCCGGACCGCCGCGAGCAGCGCGTCACTGCGCACCACCCTGGCCAGGTCCGCGAAGTTCAGGTCGCCCCAGACGGGTGCCGCGCGACGGTAGCGGGCGGGCACCGGATCGTCCTGCGCGTACCAGCCGACACCGAAGCCGTCGGCGTTCACCGTGCCGTACCGCTGACGGCGCGGCTCCCACGACTGCCGGTACAGCCCGTGGGCGGGCCGCACGAGAACGTCCGCCAACGGCAACGCGCTGCCCAGATAGGCGATATGACGGCACATCAGGCAGCGTCCCGGGCGGTGCGGAAGCCCGCGAAGATCTGGCGCCGGACCGGCAGGTCCCAGTTGCGGAAGGTGCCCCGGCAGGCGACCTCGTCCACCGAGAAGGCGCCGCCGCGCAGCACCTTGTGCCCCGGCCCGAAGAAGACCTCGGAGTATTCGCGGTAGGGGAAGGCCACGAAGCCGGGGTACGGCAGGAAGTCGCTCGACGTCCACTCCCACACGTCGCCGATCAACTGGCGTATTCCCAGCGGGGACTGTCCCTCCGGGTACGCTCCGGCGGGCGCGGGACGCAGATGGCGCTGGCCGAGGTTGGCGTGGGCCTCGGTGGGGTCGGCGTCGCCCCAGGGGTAGCGGCGCGAGCGGCCCGAGACCGGATCGTGGCGCGCCGCCTTCTCCCATTCCGCCTCGGTCGGCAGCCGCCGCCCGGCCCAGCGGGCATAGGCGTCGGCCTCGTACCAGCTGACGTGCAGGACGGGCTCGTCGTTCGGCACCGGCTCGGTCACACCGAACCGCCTGCGCAGCCACTGGCCGCCCTCGCGCCGCCAGAACAGCGGTGCGGACAGGCCGTGTTCGCGGACCATGTCCCACCCGGCGGGCTCCCACCAGCGGGCGTCGCCGTAGCCGCCGTCTTCGATGAAGCGGAGGTAGGCGCCGCATGTCACCGGGGTGGTGTCGAGGTGGAAGGCGGACACGACGCGGTGGTGCGCGGGACGCTCGTTGTCGAGCGCCCACGGCTCGGCGGACGTGCCCATGCTGAACGGGCCGCCGGGTACCAGGACTTCGGCGGGCAGCCCCTCGGTCGTTCCGGTCGGCGGCTCGGGCGCGGTGAGGGCTGCGGGGCCGCCACGCAGCTGATGGGTGATCAGCATCGTCTCGTCGTGCTGCTGTTCATGCTGGGCGATCATGCCGAAGGCGAATCCGCCATCGGTGAGCGGTCCGCCGCGCAGCGGGGTGCGCTCCAGGACGTCGAGCGCCCGGCCCCGTACATCGGCGGCGTACCGGCGGGCCTCCGCGGGGGCGAGCAGCGGCAGGCTGGGACGCGTGGCACGCGGATGCTCGAAGGCGTCGTACAGCGAGTCGATCTCGGGCCGGATCGCGTCCTGTCCGGCGACCGCGCGCAGCAGCCACTGCTCTTCCTGGTTGCCGATGTGCGCCAGGTCCCACACCAGGGGTGACATCAACGGTGAGTGCTGGGCGGTCAGTTCACGGTCATCGACGCTGGTGGTGAGCGCGCCGGTGCGGGCACGCGCGGCGGTGAGTGCGGTCAGGGCGCGTTCCCTGAGCAGCTCCGGGTCGGTCATGGAGTGACGTCCTTCGCTGGGACGGGTGGGGAGGTGTCGTCGGCCGGACATCGGCCCCGTACGACGTAGCGGTCGGTGAAGGCGGCGACCCGGTCCTGGAGTTCCCGGGTGGCGCCGAGGCGGGGGAGCGCGTCGAGCGCCGCCGCGAAGCACACGGTGGCGACCTCCCGCAGCTCCGGGTCGGCGAGTCCGTCGCGAGCCGCCGTCCGCCAGAGCGGGTTGCGGGGCGCGGCCAGTGAACCGGTGCGCTCCGCGAGGGGTTTGACGGCTCGGTAGGCCGCCTCGGCCGCCTCCGGATCGTCGAAGAGCGCGCTGGTGACGGCGAGCGGAACGGTCCATCCGTCGGCGCCCGGCTGGGCGTCGATCATCCGCAGCTCCAGATGACCGCGTGGCCGCACCGGCGGGAACAGGGTGGTCAGGTGGTAGTCCAGGTCGGCGCGGGTGGGCGGGCGCGGTGCCCCGGTGCGCAGCCACCGCCGGAAGGTGAGCTCCGGCGGCGCCGACCACGGCCCCGCCTCGGTACGTAGGCACATCACGGGCGCGTCCAGGACGTGGTTCGCCCAGGCGTCGCGCGGCGGCGCGTCGAGTGGCGGGGCCAGTGCGCACACCGGGTCGAGGTCGCTCCAGTTGGCCTGCCGCGTCGACCGCCATCCGGTCAACCGCCCTGTACTGACCGGGGAGTTGGCGAACGCGGCGACCAGTACGGCGCCCAGCAGGTGGGCCATCAGCCAGCGCCGCCCGAAGCCGAGCGGGCCGGGCTCCTCGTACCCGGCGTCGATGCAGACCTGGACCGAGGCCGTGGAGCACATCATGGCGCGGCCGGCCGGTCCCGTACGGTCGAGATGGGCTTCCATGGCGTCGTAACGGGCCTCGTGCAGCATGCGCCGCGGGGGATGCCAGGGATCCTGGCCGAGACCGACGAGGGTCAGGCCGCGTGGCTCCAGAGCGGCGCGGACGGCCGCCAGATCGGCTCCGGTGGTGGAAATGCACTCCATGAGCGATGCGGCGGGCAGCGAGCTGAGCTCAAGCTGGCCACCGGGTTCGACGGTGAGCGCCGACCGCAGTGGCAGGGTCCGCAATGCTGCGTAGGCGGCTTGCAGGCTCTCGTGCGGGACGAGGAGCCGGGGATCGTTCAGGTCGTGGACGAGCCATTCCAGCTCCACGCCGACGGCGCGTGGCGGACCCGTCTTGAAACAAATACATCGAAGCAGGTCACCGGCCTCTGCTTCGGTCAACTCGCGTGCGGTCATGGTTCCTTGCCCGCCTTCCCGGGGCTCGAAATGCACATGCCGTACCACCTAAGTCATTTTCGTCGCATCGCACAAGAGTGCCCATCCGGACGAGTATTCGATTGCAGGGTCTTCGGCGGACCGCCACGATGCCCGTCACGAGTGCACGACTCGGCGGGATCGTGCGGCACACGGTGCACCGACACCGGCCGGTACGAGAACGAGATCGGCCGGACCGGGTCGGTCGCCGAGCCGCTGTGTGCCGCTCTCGCGGACACTACCCGCTACGGTCCAAAGCCGCGCGTTGTCACCCCTGACCGCGACCGCACCACGCGCTTCGAGGTCAGGGGCGTAAGCGGCCTCCCACCGCGGCGATCAGCGCCAGCCGTACCGCTCGCGCAGGCGGCCGGCTACCAGGGTGAAGCGGGGCAGGTCCAGGGCGCAGGCCTCGCGTCGCATGCCCTGCTCGTGGAGCCTCAGCACCCGGTCGAGGTCCACCCAGGACTCGCGCCCCTCCCGGTCCCAGGGCCCCACGCCGATCGGCACCCATTCGCGGTCGTGGTCGTGCCGCTTGCTGGACAACTGCACCGCGAGCAGCGTGCCGCCCGCCTCGCGCGCCACGACGAGCACCGGCCGGTCCTTGCCGCGCCCGTCGTTCTCCTCGAACGGCACCCACGTCCAGACGATCTCGCCCGGGTCGGGGTCGCCGTCGCGGTCCGGCGCGTAGTCCATGCGCACCACCCCCACCTCGTGCGGATCGGCTTCGGCGGTGGCCGTCGGGCCGCTCTGGCCGGGCAGCGCAGGACGGTCGGTCTGGTCATTGAGATACGTGGTCATCCGGACACCGTAGGACCTGGACGGCCCAACCCGCAGGGCGGGTACGGCAGGTGGGCACCAGGCTCGGGCCCATGGCCCTTTCCCCCGGCGCGCGAGTGCGCCTCGCCGCTCTGTGCGCCGTCACCGCTCTGCTCACCGTCCTCGCCCAGCCCCAGGCGTCCGCTGACGAGCCGCCGGCGCGCACCGTCTCCGGCTGGCTTCCCTACTGGGACCAGGAGGGCGGGTACGCGGACGCGCTGCGGCACGCCTCCCAACTGCACACCGTCAGCCCGTTCTGGTACCAGGCGATGGCGGCCGACCGGATCGACGGGCACCCGGGAGCAGGCGACACCCGCATCATCGACGGGCTGCACCAGGCCGGGATCAAGGTCGTACCAACCGTCATGGAGACCATGGGCCCCGGCGTGCTCGCCGAGATCCTCACCGACCCGCACAGCCGCACCACCCACGTCGAGACGCTGCTCACCGTCGTGCGCGCCCGCGGCTACGACGGGATCGACATCGACTACGAATCGATCGCCCCGACCGGCGAGGACGGATACCTCGGCGTCCGCGCCGCGTACGCCGCCTTCGCGCGGGAACTCTGCGGAAGGCTGCACGCCCTCGGCAAGCAGTGCGTCCTGACCGTGTCCCCCCAGACCGCGGACACCGGCCGCATCTGGGACTACGCCGCACTCGGCAAGGCGGCCGACCGGGTGCGCATCATGGGCTACGACCTCCACTGGTCGGGCGGCGCAGCGGGCCCGCTGGCCAGCCCGCAGTGGTACGACGACATCCTGCGCCACGCCACCGCGCTGATCCCCGCCGACCGGCTGGAAATGGGGCTGCCCGCCTACGGCTGGGACTGGGTGCCGGGCGGCAGGACCCGGCACGTCACCTGGAAGGAGGCCGAGGCGTTGCGCCTGGCGAAGGGCATCGCCTACCAACTGGACCCGGCGTCGCAGACACCTCACTTCACGTACGAGGAGGACGACAGCGTCCGCGACGTCTGGTACCAGGACTCCCTCGGCGTCGCCGCGGACCTGCCGGTCCTGCGCCGCCACGGGATCCGCAACACCACTCTGTGGGCACTGGGCTTCGAGGACCCGGCGGTGTGGCCGGTCCTCGGCCGCGTCTGAAACAGGGCGGGCAAGCGGTGGGCCTCAGGGTGTCAACGGGAGCGACTGTTTGCCCGAGACCTCGTCGATCTCGGTGTGGGCCTTCTGCAACAGCTGGGACGCGAGACCCATGAGCGCCCGCGCACCGGCGATCTCTTCGCCGACCCGCAGCTGCTCCGGGTCGGCCGGGTGGCGCAGGGCATAGCCGCGCCCCTTGATCTCGGAGCCGTCGGCGAGCCGGATCAGGGCCGCCGCGCTGGTGCGGTTCCCCTCTTCGGAGAACTCCAGCTCCACATGCCATCCGACGAGCGTGGTCATGGCACATCACCTCCAGGGGGCGTCCCCTTTTTCCAGAGTGCCTCCGCCGGGCTGTGGAGGCCAATCGTGGCGGTCGGGGTGTTCCACCCCGACACCCGCACCCGGGGCGCGGAGCCGTGCAGGTCCGCCGTGCGGTACGTCGCCGTCAGGGTCGCCGACTCGCCGGGCCACAGGCTCACCTGGTTGTCCGACCACCGCACCGGAAGAACCGGCGTGCCGTGGGCGTCCACCACGTGGACGTCGGTGAGGAGCGCGGGCGTCGTGCCCGAGCCGGTGTTCCGTACCGTCACCGTCGTCGTGGACGTCCCGTCCGGACCCTCGGCGGTCGTCCCCGTGGCGGTCACCGTCGCCCTGGGCATCGAGGAGAGGCCCTTGAGGTCGGCGTAGGCCGTGGTCGGGGTGTGGAACCAGTCGGTGTGGGCGTAGTCCAGGACGTCGGGTTTGGTGGAGAGCCAGTACACGTTGCGGCTCACCTCCCGGCCGCCGGTGTCGGTGAGGACCAGCTTCGCCAGATACGTGGGGGACAGGCCGCTCACCGACGCCGGGACGGTCAGCGCGGTGGTGCTCGCGCCGCCGGGCCCGATGTCGAGACCCGTCACCGTCCGGTCGTACCTCCGCGTGCCGTCGGTGGTGAAGAGGGTCACCCGGGCGGTGAGTCCCAAGGCGGCGGTGGTCCGGTTGTTGACGACGGTCACGGCGCGGTTGTCGTAGGAGTACTGGATGTGCAGCGGCTCGTTGGCCTTCTTCGCGCCGAAGTAGGCGCCGCCCTGATCGAGGTATCGGTCCGTCAACTGCCAGTGCAGGGAGGTCCATCCGCTGTTGAACATCCAGTAGACGACCCCCGTCGACGGCTTCGAGGCGTCCTTCGCGTTGCGACCGTACGCCTCGAACTGGGCCCGCACGTTCTCGTACTGGGCGAGCTGTGCCTTGCGTACGTAGTCGTCGAGGCCGGTGGGGGTGCCGTACCGGCCCGCCAGCGCGTCGTCGTACAGCTTGAGTGTGGCGAACGTGGCCGAGGGGGAGCGGTGGTACTGCTTCGCCGAGGGGTTCTGCCACAGGGCGGCGAGCTCCGCCGGGGACAGCATGCGGCGCAGGGTGTCCAGGGTCGGGATGTCGGGGCCCGCGCTGGTCTCGGAATTGAAGCCGGTGGCCCCGCCCTCCTGCTTGTTGTACCAGTAGCCCGGCGGCACCCAGTCGTAGGGGCCCGTCATTTTCATGCCCGAACTGCCGTTGATGGGGGCGGAGTTGTCGGATGCGGCGCTCACCACCGGGGTCCGCCAGTCGGCCGCGCTCAGTGCGTCGGCGTAGTTCTTCTCGATCGTCTTGTCGGGGGCGAAATCGCTGCCGATGAGGAACGAGACAACGCTGGGGTGGTCGCGCAGCCGAGCCGCCTCCGCGGCCATGGACGCCTTCGCCACCGGGTAGTCGGCGGCGGTCCACTTGTCGCCCGACTCGCTGCCGTTGACCTGGCCCTCCCACTTGTCGCAGCACTCCCAGCCCGGCATGGTCAGGATGCCGTAGCGGTCGGCCAGGTCGAAGAACTCGTCCGGCTCGATGTGGCCTTCGAGCCTGATGGTGTTGAAGCCGAGGTCGAGTGCGTACCTGAGCCGGTCCTCGACGTAGGTGCGGTCCCAGCGCAGGAACTCGTCGGGGGACCAGCCGCCGCCCTTGATCAGCAGTGGACGCCCGTTGACCGAGTACTGGCGCGCGCCGTCGGCGTTGAGCGGGGCCTTCACATCGCGGATGCCGAACGACTCGTGCGCCCGGTCGGACGTGCTGCCGGACACCGTGGCCGTGAGGGCGAGGTCGTACATGGGCTGCGCGCCCATCCCGGCCGGCCACCACACGCGCGGTGCGGTCAGGTGGAGCTGGGGGTGGAACGCCGGGGTGAAGGTGACGGACTTCGTCTCGTGTGCCGCGAGTGTGACGTCCTGGCTGAACGAGACCTGCCCGACGGTGCCCGAGACGGTCGCGGTGACCGGAGCCGCCGAGTCGTTGCGGGCCTGCGCCTTGACGGTCAGGTCGGCGGACGAGAGCGACGGCAGTGCGAGCGCCGTCACCACATGTGCGTCGCGCAGCGCGACGGGGCCGCCCCGCCTGACCGTCACGTCGCGGACGATGCCCATGTTCCGGTCGGGCGGTGGCTGCAACCAGTCGATCCAGCCCATCGTGAGGTCCTTGTCCGGGTTGTTGGGCTGGATCCGGAAGGCGACCGTGTTCGTACCGGACCTCACCAAGTCGGTCACGTCCAGCTCGTGCCGCGTGTACGCGCCGGTGACCGTGTCCTTGGCGGCCACCTGCTTGCCGTCGACGTACACGTCGGCGGCCGAGATCACCCCGCTGAAGTCCAGGTACGTACGGGAGTTGGTGTCGGCGACGGTGAAGTCCGAGCGGTACCACCAGGGGACCGCGAAGTCGGCCGCCGGGATCTTCTGCTGGTTGGCCGAGTAGAAGGGGTCCGGGTACTTTCCGGCTGCGAGCAGTGCGGCGAGCACCGTGGAGCGGGGGCCGGCGGCGTACCAGCCGGCTGCCGGGTAGCCGGGGCTCGACACGGCGGCCGGGGAGTCGGCGACCTCGGCCGTCGACCGGATCACGTATCCGGCCAGCGCGGTCGTGCTGCCCGGTGCGGAGCCGACGTGGGTGACCGGGCGGGGTACGGGGCGGGTGCGGGGCGTGGCCGACGAGGTGCCGGCGGTGAAGGCGAGGACCAGGCCGAGGACCGCGACGGCGGCGGTCCTTCGGCGCACGGCGGCAGGGCGGTGGAACACGGTGGTCTCCCAGGGGGCTGGTCGGGACATCCGCGCTTCGGGGCAACTCGGCCGATTGCAAGCCGGGCAACCCAAGTTAAGAAACCTTACTAAGGTGCTCGGCAAGCTAGGGGAGTGAGTGGAGCATGTCAATCGCAGGCCTGCGGGTAACAGGCCGTCGTCAGTGCGCGGAGCGCCGGTCGAAGGCCACGTCACGTGCCGTGCCGAGCGCCGTGGCCACCGCGCCGAGCAGCACCGCGTCCTCGCCGAGCGAACTCGGCGCCACCTTCGGACGCAGCGGAGTGAGCGCCCGCAGCGTGTCCCGCACGGTACGCAGAAGCAGGTCCGCGCTGTGGCCGACGCCGCCCCCGAGGACCACGAGGTCGGGGTCCAGGACGGCCGCGACCACCGCGACGGTGTGGGCGAGGCGCTCACCCTCCAGCTGAACGGCCTTGACCGCGGGGCGAGTTCCGGCCCGCGCCGCGTCGAAGACGTCCTTCGCGGTGAGCGGGCCCGCCATGCCGAGCGAGCGGGCGGCCTCCACCACCGCGTCGCCGGAGACCGCCCCCTCCAGCGTGTCCGGCTTCTGGCGGCCCGGCCACGGCAGGAACCCGATCTCCCCGGCGCCGCCGTGCGCCCCGGTGAACAGCTGGCCCTCGCTGACCACGCCCATGCCGAGCCCGGTGCCCACCATCACGTACACGAAGAGCCTGCTGCCCGCGCCGACGCCGAAGGTGTACTCGCCGAGCGCTGCGAGGTTGGCGTCGTTGTGCACCGCGAGCGGGATGCCGAGCCGCTCCCGCATCTGGTCGAACAGGCCCGGCCTGCCCCAGCCCGGCAGATGCTGCGCATAGCGCACCCGCCGCTTCTCGGCGTCGTACACACCGGGGGTGCCGACCACGGCCTGAGCTATCTTGTCCGCGTCCACCCCCGAGCCCGCGACGAGCTGGTGCGCGCTGCTGACCACCAGATCGGCCATCGTGGCCGAGGTGCGAGCGTGGTTGCGGACCTCGGAGCGGGCCACGACCGTGCCGTCGAGGTCGGCGAGGGCGACCCGCAGCCAGGCCCGGCCGATGTCGATGCCCAGCGCGTAACCCGCGGTCGGATCGGGGGCGTAGAGCACGGCGGCCCGGCCCCGGTCGGGGATCATCGTGCCCGCCTCGCGGACCAGTCCCGCGAGTTCCAGCGAGGCCAGCGCGCTCGACACGGTGGGCTTCGACAGACCGGTGTCCCGCGCCAGCTGGGCCCGTGAGGCGGGGCCCCCGGTGCGCAGCCGATCCAGCAGCAGGCGCTCGTTGGAGCTGCGCTGCCGCTGCGGGTTCCAGGGCAGGTCGCCACCCTCGTCGCTGCTGGTCATCGCATCATTCTCACGCATCGGTCCGAGCAGTTCACTGACGACCCCTTGACGGTCAAAGTAAAGGTACTTAACTTAAGCACGCTCACCGCCGAGGCGAATCCCTGCACTGGCGAACCGGCAGTAGCGCCCTTTCCTCACCCACAGCCCAGGGAGGCCCCAGTGTCCGGAACCCCACCGCCGGACGGCGGTTTCGTCCGCCGGATCGGACTCTTCCAGGCCACCGCCATCAACATGAGCCAGATGTGCGGGATCGGCCCGTTCGTGACCATCCCGCTGATGGTCGCCGCCTTCGGCGGCCCACAGGCCGTCATCGGATTCGTCGCCGGCGCGATACTCGCCTTCGCCGACGGCCTGATCTGGGCCGAACTCGGCGCCTCGCTGCCCGGCTCCGGCGGCAGCTACGTCTATCTGCGCCAGGCCTTCCAGTACCGCACGGGCCGCCTCATGCCGTTCCTCTTCGTATGGACGGCGATGCTCTTCATCCCGCTGGCCATGTCCACCGGCGTCGTCGGATTCGTGCAGTACCTCGGCTACCTCGCCCCGGACCTCGGGCAGACCCCCGGCGACCTGATCGGGCTCGGCATCATCGCCCTCGTCGTCCTGCTGCTCTGGCGGGGCATCGAGAACATCGCCCGGATCACCGCCGTGATGTGGGTCGTCATGATCGCCTCCGTGGCCCTGGTGATCGCCGCCGCCGCCACCGACTTCAGCCCACACCTCGCCTTCAACTACCCGGCCAGCGCCTTCGAGTTGACGAGCGGTCACTTCTGGGTCGGCTTCGCCGCGGGCCTCACGATCGGCATCTACGACTACCTCGGCTACAACACCACCGCCTACATGGGCGCCGAGATCAAGGACCCCGGGCGCACCCTGCCGCGCTCCATCATCTACTCCGTCCTGGGCATCATGGTGATCTATCTGCTGCTCCAGATCGGCACCCTCGGCGTCATCGACTGGAAGCGGATGCTGGACCCCAACGACATCGCCTCCACCTCGGTCGCCTCCGCGGTCCTGGAGAAGGCCTGGGGCAAGGGTGCCGCCGACGTGGTGACCGTACTGATCCTGGTGACCGCGTTCGCCTCCGTCTTCACGGGGCTGCTCGGCGGCTCCCGCGTCCCCTACGACGCCGCCCGCGACAGGGTGTTCTTCCGCCCCTACGCCAAACTGCACCCCAGGCACCGCTTTCCCATGGTGGGCCTGGCCACCATGGGCGTCGTCACCGCCGTGGGCTTCCTGATCGGCCGGCACACCGATCTGGCCACCCTCATCCAGCTCCTCACCACGGTGATGGTCATCGTGCAGGCGCTCGCCCAGATCCTCGCGGTCACCGTGCTGCGCAAGCGCCAGCCCGCCCTGCGCCGCCCCTACCGGATGTGGCTCTACCCGCTGCCGAGCCTGATCGCGCTGGCGGGCTGGCTCGTCATCTACGGGTACGCCGACAAGAACTCGCCCGGCCGCCACCCCATCGAATGGTCGCTGGCCTGGCTGGCGCTCGGCTGTGTCGCCTTCTTCCTGTGGGCGCGGGTCGAGAAGGTCTGGCCGTTCGGGCCGCGCGAGATACGCGAGGAGTACCTGGAGGATTCGGCCACGCGGACGCTGCCTGCCTGAGGGGCGGTCGGGGCCGGGCGGGTGCTCGCCCTCGCACCCGCCAGATGGAGCAACTGCCGCCCCGGCGGCGAATGCACCGTCGGCCCCCGCCCGAATTCCGGGCGGGGGCCGACTCCTGTGATTCCAGGCCTACTTGTGGCCCCCGCTGTCCTCCTCCGTGATCGGAATCGGCTTCGACAGCGGCGAACGGACCGCCGGGGAGCGCCCGTTGGCGGTAGTGCCGGGTCGCTCCGTCTGCTCCGCGCCCTGGTTCATCGACGCCAGCAGCTGGCGGGCCAGGCCCAGACCCGTGCCACCCATCGTCAGCGCCTTCGCGAACATGTCCGACATGCCCTCGGCGCCGTTGAGCAGCACCATGTGCTCCACATTGCCGAACGCCGAAGCGCCCGCCTCCACGATCTGCGGCCAGTTCTCGGCGAGTTGCTGGGCGACGACGGCTTCCTGGTTCTCCGCGAGCGCCGCCGCACGCGCCTTGATCGCCTCGGCCTCGGCCAGGCCCTGGGCCTTCGCCGACTCGGCCTGGGCGAGCCCCTTGGCCTGCGTCGCCGCCGCCTCGGCCTCACCGGTCGCCCGGGTCGCCGTCGCGGCCGCGCGACCCTGGGCCTCGGTGGCCTGGGCCTCGGCGGCCGCGGCCGTCTTCACCCGGGTCGCCTCCGCGGCCGCCGCGAGTTCGGTCTCCTTCGCCTTGGCCTGCGCGGCCGAGATGCGCGCGTCGCGCTCCGCCTCGGCCAGCGTCCTCTTCTCGTAAGCCTGGGCGTCCGCGGGCTTGCGCACATCCGCCTGGAGCTGCTGCTCGCGGCGCTGTGCCTCCAGCTCGGCGACCCGGGTCTCCTGGACCACGACCTCCTGCCGGGCGGCCGCGTCCGCGAGCGGCCCGGCCTGCCGGGAGCTGGCCGCGGCCTTGTCCCGCTCCGCCTGGTAGCCGGCCTGGAGGATCTCGCTGTCCCGGGTGGCCTCCGACATCTGCGCGAACGCGGCCTGTTCGGCCTCGGTGGCCCGCAGGTTCGCCTCCGCCTGCGCGATGCGGGCGTCGCGCTGCACCGCGGCGGCGTGCGGCATGGCGAGGTTCTTGATGTATCCGGTCGGGTCCTCGATCTCGTGGATCTGTAGCGAGTCGACGATCAACCCGAGCTTCTCCATCTCCGTACCGCAGGCGGCCCGGGTCTGGCCGGTGAGCTTCTCCCGGTCCCGGATCATGTCCTCGACCGTCAACCCGCCCACGATGGAACGGAGATGACCGGCGAACACGTTGTGCACCCGCTCCGACATCATCTTCTGCTGGTCGAGGAAGCGTCGTGCGGCATTGGCGATCGACACGAAGTCGTCGCCCACCTTGAAGATCACGACGCCGCGGACCCGCAGTGGAATGCCCTGCTGGGTCACGCAGTCCACGGACAGCTCGGTCTCGTTGAGATCGAGCGACAACTTGCGTACCGCCTGCACACCCGGCAGCACCAGGGTTCCCCGTCCGGTGACGATGCGGAACCCCATGCCCTCACCCAGGCCCTCGGTCCGGTGCTTGGAGCCGGAGATGATGAGTGCCTCGTTCGGTTCGGCCACCCGCCACATCAGTTTGAACAGGCCGATCAGAACGATGATGGTGGCGAGAACCAGTCCCGCCACGACGCCGACGACCATCGGCATACGCCCCCTTCATGCGGTGCCGCTCGGCACCGATGAGGGGAGTGTGCTCCCGGCCCCCAGCGGCGTGAAGACGCTGACGAATCCTTGTCGCAATCTTGATACGCACCGGTGAAAGCCCTGGTCAACTTGAGCGTGGCCGTGCTCAGTTGTCGTATGCGGCCATCACGTACACCGTGCGCGGAGGCAGGTATTCCACCACCGTCACGACCGTCCCGGACTCCAGTCGGCCCGTCCCGGGCGCGGGGTGGGCGAGGAAGTGCTCGGCCCCGCCGCGGATCCTGACGATGACCTCCCCGACGAGCCCGGGGCCGATCGTTCCGGTCACCCGCCCGACCAGACCCACCATGTCCTCGTTCATGCGGGCGAGCGTAACCTGCCGGGCCGCCGAAGCGGTTGGGACGAGTCCCGGCCCGCCTCACCGGCACCGGCTCAGATCCAGCCGTCGAGCGAGGCCATGAAGCCCTCGAAGTCGTCGCGGTGGATGGTGTGCCCTGCCCCCTTGACGGTGCGGACTTCGAATCCGCGGGCCGTGAGGCGGGCCGCCTCGGCGGCCTCGTACAGGAAGCTCGCGTCGGCGAACTGCACGAGTGAGGGCACGACGGCTCGTGCGGGGGCCCGGTCCGAGCCGAATATCCCGGCCAGGCCGCGCGCGGTGTTCTCGTCCCAGACCTTCAGCGTTTCCAGCTCGACGTCGACGTCCTCGGCCTCCCAGCGCGGATTGAGCGCCGCGACCATCGCCCGGGTGACCGACTTGAACTGGACGAAGAGCTCCGGACTGACGCTCTCCTGAAGGGAGTTGAGGTGCCAGGCGGGATCCGAGTACACCGCGCGCGCCGGGCGCAGCCGTTCGGCGGCCAGTGCCAGGGAGAGCCCGCCGAGGGAATGCCCTATCGCCAACTCGGCGCCGGTCGGCAGGGTTTCGACGAGGTCGTCCGCGAAGAGGTCGGCGGTGTACTCGCCGCGCCCGCTCGCGCCGTGGCCGCGCAGGTCCACCGCGATGACACGGTAGCCCCGCTCGGCTAGCGCGGGCCCGACCTTCCGCCAGGTGCGGTGGTCGGCCATGATCCCGTGAACCAGGAGCGCGACACGGTCGCCCTCTCCCCAGATGCGGGTGTTGAGCTGCATGGTGGTGCCTTTCGCTGCGGTGTTTCCGGAGGGGGTGGGGCCCACGGATCCCGGTCGGGTGTAGGGATCCGGGGCGGGCGGTGCGGTCAGGTGCCGGCCGCCCTGGTTCCTTACGGGTACATGTTCCGTACGGGTGCCGGGGCCGGTGGGCGCGACCGCCAGAGTGTGCCCGACCGAACCCGTACGTCTGTCGGCGCACGCTCCTGATCGGGTTCGCCGCCGGCGCGCCCAGGACCGAGGGCGCTGCTCTCGACGGGGGGAGCGCGCAGTGGCGCCGGTGGCCGAAATGATCAGTGCGCGCGGGCCCCGCGGCCTGGGGAATCGGCAGCCACCGGGACACCGGGGTCGGGGAGGAAGGGACCACGATGCCTTCCGGGGACTGGGAAGTGGGCCAGATCGCGTCGTCACGAGATTACACGTGTCAGTGACTGGTGTAAGCCCTCTGCGGCATCGAATTCGGGCCATCCGCCAGAGCCCGGCCGGGACGGGTCTGCAAAGATGCCGATCGCGATGAGCCAGACACCGAAGCAGCCTGCCGACCGCCCCGTACCGACCAGCGCCGACGTGGCCCGCCTGGCCGGGGTCTCCCGGGCGACCGTGAGCTACGTGCTCAACAACACCTCGGCCGTGCGGATCAGCGAACCGACCCGGGCCCGGGTCCGCGCCGCCGCCGAGGAACTCGGCTATGTGCCGCACGCCGCGGCCCGCAGCCTGCGCGCCGGGCACACCCGGATCGTGCTGCTGCCCACCGCGCACATTCCGGTGGGCCCGCTCTACAGCCGGTTCTTCAACGAGCTCCAGTGGGAGCTGCGCCGGCTCGACTACACGGTCGTCCAGTACGGCAGCCTCGGGCTCGGCGCGGACGAGGCGGCTCGCGCCTGGGCCGAGCTGCGGCCGGTCGCCGTCGTGACGCTGGGCGAGATCGAACTGACCCCGCAGGGCGTCCAGCTCCTCAAGCGCTCCGGGGCCCGCGCGGTGATAACGCTCGGCCCGCAGCGCGTCGAGGGCGCGCACGCACTCGTGATGGACCAGCGCGAGATCGGCCGGAGCGCGGTCGGCCATCTGCTCGAACGGGGCCGGCGCCGCATCGGCGTACTGATCCCCGCCGAGGACGGGCTCGACTTCTTCTCCCGGCCGCGCCTGGCCGGAGCCCGCGAGGCCGTGCACGGAACGGACGCCGTGGTTGAGCCCGTGGCGATGGCGTACGAGGAGGAAGCAGCGGCCCAACTGGCAGGGTGTTGGCGGGAGTTGGGGCTGGACGCGGTGTTCGCGTACAACGACGAGTACGCGATGCTGCTGATGCGGGCCCTCCAGGACGCTGACATCGATGTCCCCGGCGAGGTGTCGGTGATCGGCGCCGACGACCTCCTGCTGGGCAGACTCCTGCGCCCCCCGCTGAGTACCGTCCACGTGGAGATGGTGACCGGCCGCCACCTGGCCGAGCTGGTAGACCGGGTGGTCCGCGACCCGGACGGCGCGCCGGAACGTCACGATCTGATGGGCGCACGGGCGGTGCCCCGGGAATCGAGCTGAGCGCTCCGCGGCGAGCGGCGCCGCGCGCCTTCGGGGCGCTCATGGGTAGCCGGGCCGGGACGGCGTGCGCCGGGCGGCCGGGGTGTTTAGCGTCGGGGGCATGAGCAATCAACCAGAGCGCGCGCGCCGTCACCCCCAGCGTTTCGAGATCCTGCTCGTTCCCGAACACGTCGAGGACCGGGGAGGCGCCTCGGTGGTGGACAGCGCCGTGCGGTCCGCCGTTGTCGAGGCGACCGGTGAGAGGGGGGTCTCGGGCTATCCGCGGTACGCCGGGCACGGCGTTGTGGCCGAGATCGACTCCGCCACCCACGCGGTCGAGGCGCTGCTGGTCGACGGATCGGAACTCGACATCGGGCTGACCGTGTTGGTCAGTGAGGTCCCGGACGGCCCGTGACGGTGATCGTGTTCCGGCCGGGGCCCGTTGACAGCGGACGGCGGCGGGCAGAGACTCGGCGGAGCCATTCATGAACATAACTTCACTGGGCGAACAGGCCGCTGGAGCGGCCCGACGCGGTGGAGAGATCCGTGGGAGAGACCCGATGAGCATCCGCGACGTGTACATCGTCGACGCCGTCCGCACCCCGATCGGCAAGTTCGGGGGTGCGCTCGCCGGAGTCCGGCCCGACGACCTCGCCGCCCATGTGGTCAGGTCGCTGGTGGACCGCACCCCGGAGCTCGACCCGGCCCGCATCGACGACGTGTACTTCGGCGACGCGAACGGCGCGGGCGAGGACAACCGCGACGTGGCCAGGATGGCCGTGCTGCTCGCCGGACTCCCCGTCTCGGTGCCCGGCGTCACCGTCAACCGGCTCTGCGGATCCGGACTCGAAGCCGTCATCCAGGCGGCCCGCGCCATCGCCGTCGGTGACGCGTCGGTGGCCGTCGCGGGCGGCGTCGAGTCCATGTCCCGCGCCCCCTGGGTGATGCAGAAGCCCGAACGCGCCTTCCCCGCGGGCCATCAGCAGATGTACTCGACCACCCTCGGCTGGCGCATGACCAACCCCGAGCTGCCCGCCGAGTGGACGGTCGCGCTCGGCGAGGGCGCCGAACTCATCGCGGACAAGCACGGCATCACCCGCGAACAGCAGGACGCCTTCGCCCTGGACAGCCATCGCAAGGCCGCCGAGGCCTGGGCCAAGGGCCTGTACGACGGAGAGGTCGTCCCGTACGAGGGCGTCGCCCTGCTCCGCGACGAATGCATCCGCGAGTCCTCCACCCCGGAGACCCTCGCCCGCCTCAAGCCGGTCTTCCGCAAGGACGGTTCGGTGACTGCGGGCAATGCCTCACCGCTCAACGACGGGGCCGCGGCCCTGCTCCTGGTCGACGAGGAGGGGCTGCGGGCCACCGGCCGCGAGCCGCTCGCCCGCATCCGCAGCTCGGCGGTGACCGGCATCGAGCCGCAGCTCTTCGGGCTCGGCCCGGTCGAAGCGGTGCGCCGGGCGCTCGCCAAGGCGGGCAAGGGGTTCGGCGACCTCACCACCTTCGAGCTGAACGAGGCGTTCGCCGCGCAGTCGCTCGGCTGCCTCGCCGAATGGCCCGGACTCGACCCCGCCGTGGTCAACCCGCGCGGCGGCGCCATCGCCATCGGACACCCGCTGGGCGCGTCCGGTGCACGCCTCGCCGGGGCCGTCGCCCACCAGCTCGCGGCCGCGGGATCCGGTACCGGCCTGGCCGCGCTCTGCATTGGCGTGGGCCAGGGCCTCGCCCTCGTCCTTGAGCGCTGACACACCGTATTCCAGGGGGAGTTGGGGACCGGCGGGCGAGAAGGGGAGTCGGGGACCTCCGAGTTTTCGTTGAGCGGTGAATCACCTTACGATGACGCCCGCGCGGTGGCGGGCTTCCAACTGCCGTGCCCCACACGGGACTTCGTCTCGGACGACCAGAGTGACTGGAGATCCTTCATGACCCTGCTCGACCCCAAGACGTGGCAGCCCAGAAGGCTCTCGGGAGGTGAGTACGAGGTCACCGAGCCCGCCACCGGCCAGTCGCTGGGTGCCGTCGCCCTCGCCACCGCCGAGGACATCGCCGCTGCCGCCGAAGCCGCCGTCGCGGCGCAGACCGCCTGGGCACGCACCCCGCACTTCGCGCGCGCCCAGGTCCTGCGCCGGGCGGGCGACCTCTTCGCGCACCACGCCGAGGAGTTGAGCCAGTGGCTGATGCGCGAGTCCGGCTCCGTGGCCGGCAAGGCGGACTTCGAGCTGCACGTCGCCGCCCAGGAGTGCTACGAGGCCGCCGCCCTGGCGTCCAGGCCGCTCGGCGAGGTGCTGCCCAGCGAGGCGCCGCGACTGTCCTACACCCGGCGGGTCCCGGTCGGCGTGACCGGTGTGATCGCCCCGTTCAACGCCCCGCTCATCCTCTCCATCCGCTCGGTGGCTCCAGCCCTCGCGCTCGGCAACGCCGTCCTGCTCAAGCCCGACCCGCGCACCGCGGTCTGCGGCGGCCTCGCGCTCGGCGCCGTGTTCGCCGAGGCCGGGCTGCCCGAGGGGCTGCTGCACATCCTGCCGGGCGGCGCCGAGACCGGACAGGCGCTCGTCGCCGATCCCCGGATCCCCGTCATCTCGTTCACCGGGTCGACCGCCGCCGGACGCCGGGTCGGCGAGGCCGCAGGCCACCAACTCAAGCGCGCCCACCTGGAGTTGGGCGGAAACTCCGCCCTCGTCGTGCTCGCCGACGCGGACATCGAGGGCGCCGTCGCGCAGGCCACCTGGGGCTCCTTCTTCCACCAGGGCCAGATCTGCATGACCACCGGCCGCCACCTCGTGCATGCCTCGCTGTACGAGGAGTACGTCGAGCGGCTCGCCGCGAGAGCCGACGCGCTGGCCGTGGGCGACCCGTACCGCGAGAAGGTGCACCTCGGCCCGGTCATCGACCGGCCCCAACTCGCCAAGATCCACGCCTTGGTGGAGGCCAGCACCGCCCGCGGGGCGCGGCTCGTCGCGGGCGGCACCCACCGCGACCTCTTCTACCGGCCCACCGTGCTCGCCGACGTCGACGACCACAGTCCCGCCTACGCCGAGGAGGTCTTCGGGCCGGTCGCGCCGGTCCGCCCCTTCGCCACCCTGGACGAGGCCGCCGCGCTGGCCGCCGCGGGACCGTACGGACTCTCGCTCGGCATCGTCACCCGGGACACCGCGCTGGGTCTGGAACTCGCGGACCGCATCCCGACCGGCATCGCCCACATCAACGACCAGACGGTCAACGACGAGGCCGTCGCGCCGTTCGGCGGCGTCGCGGCTTCCGGAACCGGCGCCCGGTTCGGCGGCTCGGCCAACCTGGACGCCTTCACCGAACTGCGCTGGACGACGGTGCGCCGCGAACCGGCGGACCATCCCTTCTGACCGGCGGGTGACCCCAGCCGAGCCGGGGTGCGGCGGGTCGGGCATCCTTGGCCGGTGCACTCGGTTCTCTCCGGCTTCCTGCCCATCTGGACCATCACCGCGTTCGGCTGGGCCGCCGGACGGTTCAACGTGCTGGGCGACCACGCCCAACAGGTGCTCGGCCGCTTCGCGTTCACCTTCGCGATGCCGTCCCTGCTGTTCCTCACGATGTCCAGGTCACGGCCGGGCGTGCTCGCGCAGCCGGGCGTCGCGGTCTTCGCCCTCAGCCTGCTCGCCGTGTTCGCCGCCGGGCACCTGGCGAGCCGGCGCCTTTTCGGGCGCAAGAAGGCCGAGCAGGCGATCGGCGCGATGGCCGCGTCCTATGTGAACTCGGCGAACCTCGGCATCCCGGTGGCCGTGCACGTCCTGCACGACACGTCCTTCATCGTCGCAGCCGCCCTCTTCCAGATGTTGTTCATCACGCCGCTGATCCTGATCCTCATAGAGCTCGACGTACGCCGGGACGCGGGCCGGCGCTGGCTGCGGATGCTCCAACTGCCCGTCCGCAACCCGGTGGTGGGGGCCTCGGCGGCCGGGGTGGCGGTGGCCGCACTCGGCCTGCACCTGCCCGCCGAGGTGACCTCGCCGCTCCAGATCCTCGGCGGCGCCGCCGTCCCCGCGGCGCTCTTCGCCCTCGGCATGTCGCTCAACGGCCGGGCCGCGCCCGACCCGGCGGGGCGCACCGAGCGGTCCGTGCTCGTCACCTTGAAGACGGCCGTCCAGCCGCTGCTCGCCTATGTGCTGGGCCGCTGGGTCTTCGGCCTCGGCGGGCACGAACTGTTCGCCGTGGTGCTCTGCGCCGCACTGCCCACGGCGCAGAACGCCTTCATCTTCGCCGCCGAATACCGCCTCGACACGGAGCTGCCCCGGGACACCGTGCTCCTCACGACCCTCCTGTCGATGGTGTCCCTCTCGCTGATCGCGGTCCTGCTCGGCTGACCGGAACCCGCTCAGCAGGGCTGGCGCCAGGTGTCCAGCTTGAGGTTCTTGCGCATCGAGGACAGCCCGAGTTTGTCGGACTCCGCACAGAAGTCGCTGGTGGGCAGCTGGTATTCGACGTGGAAGACCGCCTTGCCCGCCTTCACGAACGGGGTGAGCTGGGTGCACTCGTCGAACTGCGCGCACTGCTCGTTGACCGCGAAGTCGAAGGCGGGCAGCAGTTCGGGAATCTGCTGGAGATCGTTCTTGAGCCCCACCGCCAGGCCCCGGGCGTGCGCGATCTGGGAGATCATGCGGTTGTACGCGAGCTGCTGCGCGGCGTCGAGCGGGAACCCCGTCTTGTTGAGGTAGCCGTCCATCAGGTCCGGTTCCACCGCGTCGAAGCCCTTCTCGCGGCACATGTCGAAGCGCCGCTCCATCAGGGGCCGCAGGATGTCGACGCGCCGGATGTCGAGCCAGCGCTCGCCGTCCCAGCCGTTGTTCTCGCCCTGCACCTCGCGGGGGAAGGCGTCCTTGTCCGGGCGGAAGTTCTCCCAGGCGCCGGCGTTGATGTAGCAGATCACCTTGCGGCCCTGGCTGTGCAGCTTGGCCACGTCGGCCGCGGTGTTCTCGAAGCCGTCGATGTCGTACACCGGAACGTCGGGGCCGCTGTCCACCCGGCCGTTGAGCTGCCACTGCCAGGCGGTGCCCGGCTTGGGCTGCCACGGCTTGGCCGGGGCCGAACCGCTCGGCGAAGAGCCGGCGGACCGGCTCGGCGCGGGCGCGGTGGGGGAGGAGGGGGCTGGCGTGACCGTCGGCTGCGGCTCGTCCGGGCCGTCCGCGTCGTCCGAGGAGTTCGACGAACAGGCGGTGGCGAACAGCAGCAGGGCGACGGCCGTGCACATCAGGGGCAGGGTGCGGTTCATGGTGTCTTTCCGGGGAGGACGGGCGGCAGCGCCGCCCAGGGATTGGGCAGGCCGCGCTCGACCACGCAGCACACACCGGCGCCGCGTTCCCGCACGGTCCGCACGGCCAGTGCCGTGAGCGCCTGCGGCACCCCGTACACGAGGTGGCACAGGCGCTCCGGCGGGCGGCGGTCGGCCCAGCCGGGCCGGGTGAAGGCGGACACGTACGTCGTCCAGGGCCCTTCGAAGGTGACGACGACATCGGCGGTCCGCAGGTACCCGGGCGCCGGATGGACGCCCGGGTTGAGCACCACGGTGGTGGCGCCGCACCGCCGCGCCGTCCGGGCGACCCGCCGCACCAGCGGCAGGCCGGTCCGGTCGGCGGGCGCCCGGTCCAGGAAGCAGCCGTCGGTTGCGTACCAGTCGCGGTGCCGCTCCAGGTCCCGCAGTACGGCCTCGACGGGCCGGGCGCCGTAGTCCAGGTCGACATAGCCGAGCACCCGGACCCCGGCCGCGCGCAGCGCCCGGACCGGCTCGGTGAACGCCGGGTCCGGGGCGCCGCCCGGCCCGTCCGCCGCGTTGAGCACCACCGCGTAGACGCCGGCCGCCGCCTCGGCGAGCAGGCGCCACGCGTCCGGGTCTTCGGCGGGGTGGACGTAGAGCGGAACGAGCAGCATCAGTGCACCGGTTCCCGGTCCGGTTCGGCGCACACGGCCGCCCACAGCGCGGACACCGAATCGGCCAGGCGGTGGCGCGGCGACCAGCCCAGGGTGGTGCGGGCCGCGCCCGGGTCGGAGCACTGCCAGGGGACATCGGCGGAGCGGGCGGAGCCTTCGGCGCCTTCTTCGAAGCGTCCGCCGAAGCCCGCCGCTTGGGCGAGCTCGTACACCAACTCCCTTACCGGTACGGCCCGTCCGCTGCTGATGTTGAGGAGCGGGGGCAGCGGACCCGCGGCCGTCGCCGCGAGGACCGCCGCGTGGGCGACGTCCCGCGCGTCGACGAAGTCGCGGTGCGCGGAGAGGTCGCCGAGCCGCACGACGCGGCGGGGCCCGAGGTCGCGCAACTGCCGAGCCAGACGGCCGGGCAACCCGGCGGCGGGCGCCCCCGGACCGACCGGATTGGTGACCCGCAGGACCACGGCGTCGAGCCCGGACGAGGTGACGGCCAGCGTGCCGGCCAGCTTGGTCGCCCCGTACAGCGTGCTCGGGCGCGCCGCGGCCTCTTCGGTGACGCGCTCGCCGATCCCGGTCGGTCCGTACTCGGCCGCCGATCCGAGATGGACGAGCCGGGCCGCGGGCGCGGCCTCGCGCAGCGCCGCGCACAGCACGGCCGGACCGCGGACGTTGGCCTCGGCGAGCGACACCGACTGCGGGCCGACCGCACCCGCGCAGTTGATCACGGCGTCCGGCGCGAACGAGTAGAACCGCTCGGCGAGTTGTCCGGGCGCCACGGTGGCGAGGTCGACGGCGAGGTCCGCGGCCGGGCCGCGTCCCGCGCCGAAGAACCGCACGCCGGGCAGGGCGCGCAGCTCCCGGGCGACATGGCCGCCCAGATAGCCGCTGAAGCCCAACACAAGGATGCGCATGGGGAGTTCAGGCCCCCTTGAGCAGCAGCGAGCGGTGGGTGGTGAACTCGGCGTTCGCCCGGTCGTAGTCGTCCGGGCGGCCGATGTCGAGCCAGTAGCCGTCGAACGCGTAGGCGTGCGGCGGGGTGCCGGCCTTGAGCAGGTCGAGCACCAGCTCGTCGAAGCCCAGCGGCAGGCCCGCGGTGTAGGCGTCCAGCGTGTCGAGGGACAGCCCGTACACGCCCATCGACACCCGGTAGTCCATGCTGGGCTTCTCGGTGAAGGCCACCACCTTGGTCTCGTCGGTGGTGAGCACCCCGAAGTCGATGTGCACCTTGCGCGCGTAGGTGGCGATGGTCAGGGGGGCGCCACCGGCGCGGTGCTGGTTCAGCACGTCGGCGTAGTCGAGGTCCGTGAGGATGTCTCCGTTCATGACGAGGAAGGACTTGGGCAACCGGTCCCGCATGGTCAGGAGCGGGCCGATGGTACCCAGTGGGCTCTCCTCGGTGCAGTAGTCGATGTCGAGGCCCCAGCGTTCGCCGTCGCCGACGTAGGCGCGGATGATCTGGCCCAGATGGCCGATGGCGATGGTGCATCCGGTGAACCCGGCGGCCGCGAGCTGGCGCAGCACGATCTCCAGGATCGTGTGCTGGTCGCCGATCGGGACGAGCGGCTTGGGCAGCGCCGTGGTGTAGGGCCGCAGCCGGACACCCTTGCCTCCGGCGAGTATCACTACGTGCATGGGAGCCTCCCTGAGATTGGGCCTGGCGGGTCAGATGTTGTAGATGCCGGTCTTGTAGCGGGCGAGGTTGCCGGGATCGCGGAAGAACTCCGCGGTCCGCGCCAGACCCGATTCCAGGTCGTGCCCCGGCTGCCAGCCGGTCGCCGCGGTCAGCCGGCTCGCATCCGCGACCAGGCGCATCACCTCGGAGTTGGCCGGTCTGATGCGCTGGGTGTCCTCCTGGACGTCGAGCTCGGCGCCCATCACCTTGCCGATGAGGCGCACCAGATCGCCGACCGATATCTCGGTGCCGGTCCCCGCGTTGAAGGTCCGTCCCACCACGCGTTCGGCCGGCGCGGTGCCCACCGCGAGGAACGCCCGCGCCGTGTCGGCGGCGAACGTGAAGTCCCGGGTCGGCCGCAGGTCGCCCAGCGTGATGGTGCGCGAGCCGGCCGCGACCTGGCCGATGACGGTGGGGATCACGGCCCTCATCGACTGGCGCGGCCCGTAGGTGTTGAACGGGCGCAGCGTCACCACGGGGGTGGCGAAGCTCGCGTAGTAGCTGTCCGCGAGCCGGTCACCGCCGGCCTTCGAAGCGGCGTACGGGGACTGGGTGTTGATGGGGTGGTCCTCGGTGATGGGTACGGTCTGCGCGGTGCCGTACGTCTCGCTGGTCGAGGTGTGCACCAGGCGCGGCGTCCGCAGGGCGCGAACCGCCTCCAGCACGTTGAGGGTGCCGGTGACGTTGGTGTCCACATAGCTGTGCGGCGCGCGGTAGGAGTACGGGATCGCGATGAGGGCCGCCAAGTGGTAGACGGCCTCGGCGCCTTCGGCCAGGCCCCGCACCGAGCCTGGGTCGCGGACATCGCCCAGGACGATCTCCACCTGGTCCAGGACGTCGGGGTGCAGGGTCTCCAGCCAGCCGTAGGAGGAGAACGAGTTGTACTGGGCCATGGCGCGGACCCGGTGCCCGGAGGCGACCAGGGCCTCGGTGAGGTGGGAGCCGATGAAGCCCTCGGCTCCGGTGACGGCGACAAGCGGTGCGGAAGTCAACTGCCGCTCCTTTCAAGGCTGTTCAGGACATTCGGTGATCGACTCGGTGCGGTGCGTGATGCCGGTGGCCCGGTGTGGGCCGTGTGCTGTGCGGTGTGGTGCGGCGGTCAGGCGTGCGCGGTCGGCCGCCCGAGCAGATGGACCGTGCCGCCCACCAGCGCGGTGGCGGCGGCCGTACAGCAGAACAGGGGCGCGAGCGGGGCGAGCGCGGGTGCCAGCAGATCGGACGAGGCGACCCCGGTCGCGGCGGCCAGGCTGACCGCGGCCGGCAGCCAGGCGATGCCGAACGCCTGGAGCAGCAGCGCCGTCCACAGCAGCGCCGCGAGCGCGAGCAACGGCGCGGGCCTGGCCCCGGTGAGCAGCGCCGCCGGGAACAGGGGCAGCAGATAGACGAAGAGGCAGCCCGCGAGGACGGCGCCCGACCGCCACCGGAACGCGGCCGGGGTGGCCGTGGCCCGCAGCGCCGCCACCGCCAGCCCCCGGTAGCGGTAGAGCAGCCATTCGGCGGGCCCCATGCTGAGCGTCAGGGCGATCACCGCGAACGGATGCCGTTGCCCCGCGAAGGCCACGAGCACCCCGGCGGCGAGTCCGAAGAGCCCGTACGGGAGCGAGGAACTGAAGGGCGGTGTCGGGGAGTTGGACTTCGCGGACCCCTTGAGGGCGCCGCGCAAGCAGTGGCCGACGGCGGCCACCACCAGCGTCAGGGTGAGCACGCTCAGCCCCACGCGCGGCAGCGGACCGGGATCCCACCACGGCAGCATCGCGCCCCCCGCGATGAGCGGGGCCAGCGCCCCGAGAAGCAGCCGTTCGCGGGCCAGCACCAGCAGGACCCCCGCCGCGGCCAGATAGCAGGACTGCCCCACCACGAACACCGCCGCGGGGCCGGGGCCCACCAGGGCGAGCCCCAGGAAGGAAGCGAGCAGTGCGCCCAACGGGGCGCCGGCCATCAGCGTGCGGGCCGCATCGGCCCGGCCCGCCGCCATCCGCAGATACGCGCGGTGGCCGAGCCCCTGCCCCCACGACCAGGAGACGAGACCCGCCACCACCAGAGCGAGGACGGCCTCCTCGCTCTGCCACAGGCGCGCGGTCAGCGGATAGGCGAGCCCCGGCAGGGCGAACAGCGCGCCGCGCAGCGCGCACCGCACATGGTCGGGGGCCCAGGGATCGGCGGCCGCGGGCGGCTCCGGGAAGCTGCGCGGCACCCGGCTGTAGAGGTCCTCGGCGAGCGTGAAGAGGCTGTCGTGACCGTACTCGTCCGCGATCTGCTGGGCCGTGAGTCCCTCGGATTCCAGGACGGCCGCGACCTCGTAGGCGTGCACGGCGGGACCGATCTGCTCGGCGAGGTGGGCCGCCAGTCGGTCGATGGCCGAGTCCCTGCCCGCCCGCCGGACGCGATCGGGCAGCCTCAGCGTCATCGTGGACTCGACGGCGAGCCGGAGCGTCAGCGTGTCGTCGCGGCCGTCGGGCGGCTCCAGAGCGATGGGGCCGCTCATCCGGCCACCCGGCTCAGACCGGCGGCCGACAGATCGGACGCGACCAGGCGCACCGTCGGCGTGGCGTCCTCCGCGACGGCGCTGCGCCGTACCGGCACGGTCGTGCCGCGGACCGAGAGTTCGAGGTAGATGGCCCGGAAGGTGTCGACGGTCTGGCGCAGGGTGAACTGCTCGACCACGCGCAGCCGGGCCGCTTCCCCCATGGCCGCCCGGCGTTCCGGGTCACCCAGGAGTTCCAGGGCGGCCGCCGCCATCGCGGCCGGATCGCGCGGCGGCACCACGAGACCCGCCGGGCCGACCGCCTCGCGCACCCCGCCGACATCAGTGGAGACGGTGGCGCGCCCGCACGACATCGCCTCTATCAGGGTGAAGGGGAAGCCTTCGCTGATGCTGGACAGCATCACGATGTTGCCCGCCGCGTAGGCGTCCCTGATGTCGTCCACGCGGCCCTCGAAGGTGACCGCCGCGCCCTGGTCGAGCGAGTGGGCCAGCGCCTCGCACCGCTCCCGGTAGGCCTCGCCGCCCTTGGGCGTGCCGCCGAACAGGCGCAGGGTGGCCGCGGGGACCTCCGTACGCACCCGGGCGAAGGCGCGGATGAGTGTCTCCAGGTCCTTGATGGGGTCAACTCGACCCGCCCAGCTCAGAGTTGGCGCCTGCGGCTCCGGTCCGGCGGGCGGGAAGGCGGCGGGATCGACCCCGTTGTACACGGTGCGGATGAGCCGTGGGTCGGCTCCGCCCTGCTCCTCCCACAGCCGGTTGTACTGGTTGCCCGGAGTGATCAGCGCGGCGCGCCGGTAGGTCTCCTCGGCGAGCAGCCGGAAGAAGCCGAGCAGCACCGCCTTGACCGGCCAGCGATAGGGAGCGGTCCGGTAGCCCAGATAGCGCTCCCGCAGGTACACCCCGTGCTCGGTCAACAGCAGGGGCACGCCGTGGAGTTCGGCCGCCACGAGCCCCGGAAGGACGGCCACGCCGCCGCTGACCGCGTGCGAGACGCCCTGGGTCGGCGGCTCGGCGGCCAGCGGGCGCAGCGCGTGTTCCAGGAGCGCGGTCGCGGTGACCGCGTCGTGCAGGGTGGGCCGGGCCTCGCGCACGGCGAGCCCAGGCCGGTTCCACACCTCGGTCATGACGTGGATCGCCCGGTCGCCGCGGAGCGCGGGACTGAGCCGGCCGTCCCGGGCCGCCGCGGCCAGTTCGTAGAGCGCCGGGGCGAAACCGCTCTCGGCTCGGGGATCGAGCAGGGCCGTCAAAAAGCGTTCGTACGCCGTCATCAGGCGGCGTTCCTGACGTCCGCGCGGGGCCGAACCGGTCGGCGCGGGCCCCCACATGGGGAGGCTGACCGGCTCCGACACGTGCGGCGGAAGCTCCCACACGGTGGGCTCGCGCCCGGTTCCGGTTACGGCGATGATGTCGAAGTCGATGTCGGGCATCCCGGTGACGAGCTGGTCGCACCAGACGCTCACTCCGCCGTGGCTGTGCGGATAGGTGCCCTCGGTGAGCAGGGTGACCCGCGCCGCGCCGGAGCGCGGCGCGCGGTGTCGTACGTGCATGCGTGCGCTCCGCGGCTGAAGAGAGCGGTGGGTGGTGACAGTGGCCCGGCGGCCCGCCGCCGCGTCGGCGGCAGGGCCCCAGGTCCCTGGGTGCGGGACGCGGTCAGCGCCGCTCGGCGCTGTACGGCACCGGCTTGGTGACACCGGCGGGGACCGGCGTACGGGGCGCGTGCTGGGCCCCCGCGGGAGCGGCGGGACGCGCGGGGTGGCTCTGCGGTGCCAGGGCTGTGGCGGGGGCCGGGGCCAGCGCCAGGGTCACGGTGCTCTGCCCGGACTCCGGCGACACCCAGCCGGACATGCTGCCGGCATAGGCCTGACCGAAGGCGGTGGTGCCGTTCTGGAGGACCTGCCCGGTGCCGTTGGGCATCGTCGCGGTGACGGGCACGCCCGCCGGTGCCTGCACGGTCACGCGGTCGCCGATCCGATAGGCGCTGACCTGGCCCGCCTTGACCGCGGTGTTCCAGACACCGCGGTTGCGCAGCTCCGCGCCGATGTCCCTCATCCGCGGGTTGACCAGCGGCGCACTGGCCGCGTAGAGCGCCTTGTACTGGTCGAGCACTCCGTCCAGCACGGCGTAGCCGATCCGGTCCTCGGCGAGGTTGGACTGGTGGATGAAGTGCGGCCGCGGGTCGTTGCCGAGGACGTGGCCGAGCGCCACCTGGGTCTCAAGGGGCACGATGTGGGCGGTGTAGCCGGTGGCCGGGTCGAGCGGCGCGGGCAGGCAGCTGGTGTTCGGCAGGCTCTCGCACAGGCCGCTGCCGCCCTGGGCCCGGCTGGTGTAGATCCAGTTGTACTCGTCGACCTGCTCAAAGACGTGGCCCGCGTTGTAGAAGATGTTGATCGGGTAGCGGGCCACGGTGAGCGCGGAGCCGACCGCGCGCTGCTGGGGATCGCGCGACATGTCGGCGCCGAGCCAGTCGATGTGGTCGGCGGCGAGGGCGGGGGCGAGGTAGGGGTTGTCCTGGGGCTGCTGTGGAAGGAGCGCCATCCCCGAGTGTTCGCCGGTGATCAACTCGTCGGGCTGGACGGGCAGTTGGTTGCTCTGCGCCCACTGGAGGTTGTCGGATATCTCCTTGGATATCTCGGCCTGGCTCACATAGCGGGTGGAGCCGTCGGGGTTGGTCGCGCACGTCCACGGCACGACGGTGACGTTCTGCTGACAGCCGAGGAACGCGTGGTCGTAGGTGTGGTTGATCCAGCGGAACTGGTCCTTGTTCAGGGCGAGTTGATCGGCGAGCGGGTCGCTGCCGCTGTGTTCCTCGCGGTAGTCGACGCTGCCGCCGCCGTTGAAGGCGAGGTCGAGCGTGAAGTTGTGGGACTTCTCCCAGGCGACGGCGTTGCTCACGTCGTCGGGGGTCATCCGGATCGTGCTCTGCACGCCCTGGCCGGGCGGGCAGTCCACGTCGCCGGGCGTGCAGTTGAGGGTGGAGTCCCAGCGGTCGTCGCCGGCGAACACGTCGTCCACGTGGACCGCGAAGTAGTTCCGCGAGGCGCCGAGCCGCACGTCCTGGGTCATCCAGTCGACGATGCCGCGGGCGAGCAGCTTGAACTGCTGCTGGTACTGGTTGTACGCGAAGGTGACGACCAGTTCCCGGCGCCCGTCGTGGCGGTACTCGCCGACCAGGGACCCGTCGCCGGTCTTGCCGGGGATCGGGGCCTGGACGTAGCTGGTGAAGTCGGCGCCCGCGGCGGGCGGCGACAGGAAGGCGTAACTCTCGCTCACGGAGGTCGAGTTGTCCTCGAACGGCACGCTCCCGTTGAGGTAGCCGAAGGGACCGCTGCGGCCCGCGGCGGTCACCTGGGCCTGTAAGCCGTCCACCGAGCCGCTGTAGCCGCCGCCCGCGGGCGTCTGCAATCCCACCTGTGGGCGTGCGTAGGTGTAGGCGTCGACCTGCGGGATCGCGTACGACGTCTCGTACGCGGCGAGCGCGGTCATTTCGGCGGAGCCGGTCGGGAACGGGTTGTCGTTCGGCAGTACCACGGCCTGGAACTTGGCCCGTGGGAGGCCGGCCACGGTGTCGGCCAGGAACGCGGCGTCGATGACGGGCCGGCCGGACCGCCCCAGCTCGACCACGGTGTACGGGGTGCCTTCGCCGTCCAGTTCCGCGGTGATGGCGGCGGTGGCCGGTCCGCCGTCCGAGACGACGAGGACCCTCAGGTCGATGCGCGGCGCGGGCGTCGCGGAGAACGCCGGCGCCGCCGGTAAGCCGAGCGCGAGCAGGAGTGCGCCGGCGGCCATGCCGGTGCGGCGTCTGCTGCGATAAGTGTTCCGCTTCACGCGGTGAAGTCCCCTCCCCTGGAGGTCCGTTCGGCTCCCCTGCCTGGACGGACCCCACCCCCGGCGCAACGGTGGCCCTCCCGGGGAGGGTCGTGTCGTTTCGCTCTGTCGCGTCACATAGTGCGGCTCTTCTGGGAGTTTTCGAGTGGCTACTGTGAAACATGACGTAAAAGCGCGGCCGATGTGCAAGGGCACAGACCCGTCCACACCGCCGTGGGAGCGGCTCCGATGAGGCCGGGCCCGGATGCCCGGGGGCGGGAAAGCCGGAGCAGCCGGGGGAGCAACCGCTTTCGGCCGGGGGCGCACGCGGGCGTGCACCACCAATGGTCCAGACAACATCGATGCTCCAGACCGCATCCCGTTTTCGGCCACACGAGCGAAGCCCTCACCCGGACGAAGGCTCCGGACGTCAGGTTCCGGACATGCGAAACCGGCCGACCCGGGGGGATGGGCCGACCGGCGTGTGCGGGCCGCGGACGAGCGCGGCCGGTGCGGGAGCTAGAGAGCGCCCGCAGGGGCGGGAGTAGCGCAGTTGACCCGCGTGGTCGGGGAGTTGAAGACGCCGTCCTTGTGGCTCTGGCTGTTGTTGAACTCGTAGTAGACGTACGAGTAGAACGCGATGTCGCCGTTGCAGCCGGAGGTGGCCGCTATCTGCACCGGGATGGTGACGGTGCGGCTGGCGCCCGGCGCGACCGGCACCGAGTAGCTCACGCCGAGCGTGGTGGTGCCGGTTCCGGTGCAGGTGACGCCCTGGCCGGTGCAGGAGGCGAGGGTGTACTTGAGGTCGGCGCGCTGGGTGGTCTGCCAGGTCGGCTGAACCGACTGGTAGACGAACCAGACGTCGGTGGTCTGGCTGTTGGTGAAGGTCATCTGGAGGTTGACCGTGGTGCCGGGCGTCGCCGTCGCGTGGTCGACGCTGAAGGCGACATCGGGGGTGTCGGCGCTCGCGGGCTGGCCCAGACCGAAGAGGGCGAGGGCGAAGGTGAGGACGGCGGCGAGGCTGAAACGCCTCAGGTGTGTGATTCGCATGAGGACGGACAGTAGAAGCACGGGCACGCCGCGTCCGCTGTATCTGCACATGGTGAAGGCCGCGCTGGCTCGAACGGACTCGGGTCGAACCGGCCCTGGATTGGCGGCAGTTGAGGTCTTGGCCAGAGCTCGTTCCAGCGCGGGACCGCCTGCTCGCGGGCCCGGCGGGGACCGGCTGACCGGTAACCGACGCACCCCCGCGCGCACAGCAATGGCGCATTCCGCCCGGAGAACACCACGGCCCTCTCCCCGGGTGGGAGAGGGCCGTGCGGAGTGGCGGAGCCGGGCTACTTCTGCTGTGCCGACTCGACCGACTTGCGTACCTCGTCCATGTCCAGGGCGCGCGCCTGGCCGATCACGTCCTCGAGCGCGGCCTCGGGCAGCGCGCCGGGCTGCGCGAAGACCGCCACGTTGTCGCGGACGATCATCAGCGTCGGGATCGACCGGATGTCGAAGGCCGCCGCCAGCTCCTGCTGCGCCTCTGTGTCCACCTTCGCGAAGACCAGGTCGTCGTGGCGCTCGGAAGCGGCCTCGTACACCGGGGCGAACTGCCGGCACGGGCCGCACCAGGAGGCCCAGAAGTCGATCAGCACGAATCCGTTGTCGGACACGACCGAGTCGAAGTTCTCTTTGGTCAGCTCGACAGTCGCCATCACACGCTCCTCTTCCCGGCCCCGGACTGGGGCCGCCTTGCACAACGGCACGGGCCGTCGCGGTATTCCGTCCCTGGCGCGTGCCCACGTGGCCACGGAGTACACCCCGCACGCAGACTGTCCCTATGACGGAAGCCGAGGAATACGACGTGGTGGTGCTGGGTGCCGGACCGGTGGGCGAGAACGTCGCCGACCGCGCGAGGGCCGCGGGCCTGAGCTGTGCGGTGGTGGAGAGTGAACTGGTCGGGGGCGAGTGTTCGTACTGGGCCTGCATGCCCAGCAAGGCGCTGCTGCGCCCGGCGGTCGCCCGCGCCGAGGCCCGCAGGGTGCCCGGACTGCGCGAGTCGGCGCAGGGCCCCCTCGACTCCGCCGCGGTCCTCGCGCACCGCGACGACTACACATCGCACTGGAAGGACGACGGGCAGGTGGCGTGGCTCGACGGCATCGGCGCCCACCTCTACCGCGGGCACGGCCGCCTGTACGGCACCCGCAAGGTCAGCGTCACCAGCCCCGAGGGCGAGCACCACGTCCTCACCGCCCGGCACGCCGTCGCCGTGTGCACCGGCAGCCGCGCCGTGCTGCCCGACCTTCCCTCCCTCGCCGATGTGAACCCCTGGACCAGCCGCGAGGCAACCAGCGCCCAGCAGGTGCCGGGCTCCCTCGTGGTCGTCGGCGGGGGAGTGGTGGCCGCCGAGATGGCCACCGCCTGGCAGGCGCTCGGTGCCAAGGTCACCGTTGTGGTGCGGGGCGGCGGTCTGCTCGCCAGGATGGAGCCCTTCGCGGGTGAGCTGGTGGCGGCGGCACTCAAGGAAGCCGGCGCCGAGATCCGTACGCACACCTCGGTCACGGATGTCGTACGCAACGTCGCGACCGGCGCGGTGACGGTCTCGGTGCGCGGGCCCGAGGGCGATGAACGCCTGGAGGCCGAAGAGATCCTTTTCGCCACCGGTCGCGCGCCCCGCACGGACGACATCGGCCTGGAGACCATCGGCCTCGACCCGGGATCCTGGCTGCCCGTCGACGACTCCTGCCGCGTCCAGGGCAGCGACTGGCTGTACGGGGTCGGCGACGTGAACCACCGCGCGCTCCTGACCCACCAGGGCAAGTACCAGGCCCGGATCGCGGGAGCCGCCATCGCGGCGCGCGCCGCCGGGACCCCGGTCCTGGAGAGCGACCGCTGGGGCGCCCACAACGCGACCGCCGACCACGCGGCCGTCCCGCAGGTCGTCTTCACCGACCCCGAGGCCGCCTCGGCCGGTCTCACCCTGGCCGAGGCGCAGGCCGCGGGCCACCGGGTGCGCGCTGTCGACTACGACATGTCCAACGTCGCGGGCGCCGGGCTCTACGCCGACGGATACCGGGGCCGGGCCCGCATGATCGTCGACGAGGACCGAGCCGTTCTGCTCGGCGTCACCTTCGTCGGTCCCGGCGTCGGCGAACTGATCCACTCGGCGACGGTCGCCATCGCGGGCGAGGTGCCGCTGGAGCGGCTGTGGCACGCGGTCCCCTCGTACCCGACGATCAGCGAGGTGTGGCTGCGGCTCCTGGAGACGTACCGCGGCTGAGCGCCCAGGGCTCCCGTCAGGACGTCGGTGCGAACGCGTCGACGCCGGTGAGAGCGGCCGAGAGCTCCCACAGCCGGGCCGCCTGCTCGGGGTCGGTCGCGTGCGGGCGTACGCCGCTGGTGAGCGCGTCGGCGTCGAGCTCACCGGAAGCGACCCCGATCGCGCCGGGTGCGGCGGGCTCGGCGATGTCGCAGTCCTCGCAGTAGACACCGCCCAGCCTGGTCAACTGGGGGGACGTCGCCGCCCACACCTGGGTGGCGGCGCCCTGTTCCGGTGTCTTGAAGTCGAGCGACCAGTTGCCCTCGGCGTCGACCCAGCCCGCGGCGATCCGCTCCTGCTCGGAGACATGGCGCACCAGCGCGGTGTTGATCTCGCCGGGGTGCACCGAGAACGCCCGCACCCCGGCGTCCCGGCCCAGGAGGTCGAGCTGCACGGCGAACAGCGCGTTGGCGGTCTTCGCCTGCCCGTACGCCAGCCACTTGTCGTAGCCGCGGGTGAAGTGCGGGTCGTCCCAGCGGATGGCGGAGAGCTGGTGGCCCCGGGAGGACACCGACACGATCCGGGCACCGCTCTCGGCGAGGGCGGGCCGGAGCCGGTTGACGAGGGCGTAGTGGCCGAGGTGGTTGGTCGCGAACTGGGCCTCCCAGCCCGGACCCACCCGGGTCTCGGGGCAGGCCATCACACCGGCACTGTTGATCATGAGGTCGATGCCCCGGCCGGAGGCGAGGAAGCGGTCGGCGAAGGCGCGCACGCTGTCGAGGTCGCCGAGGTCGAGTTCGTCGACCTCGGCGCCGGGGATGTCCGACACGGCCGCGGCGGCCACGTCCAGCCGCCGGGCCGGAACCACGACGCGCGCGCCCGCTCCGGCGAGCGCGCGGGTGGTCTCCAGACCGAGGCCCGAGTAGCCGCCGGTGACGACGGCGAGCTGTCCGGTGAGGTCGATCCCGGTCAGGACGTCCGCCGCGGTGCTGCGGGCCCCGAAGCCCGATCCGGTCTTGTGCTGAGGGGTGTTGTGTTCAGGTGTGGACATGTGACGAAGCTACGAGTTGAAGTGCGCTCTCAGTCAACTTGCCGAAGGCGTGGGCGCGTTGGCGTCATCGGTCGTCCAAGTCGCGCTCCGGTCGAGCGGGCGCGTCGTTGGGCTCGGAGGGGCCGGGCGCTCCGGGCGCGACCTGTCGCGCTCGCGGATCGGCCGCGACCGGATGCCACAGGCGCGGTCGGCGGCGTTGGATGACGCCCGCGACCAGGCCCGCGACGATGCCGGTGATCATGGGCTCGCCGTGGCCGTCGCCGAGCAGCAGCAGGACCGCCCCGTCCACGACGATCGCGCCGGCGAGCAGGTAGTGACGCCTGCTCGGGCGGGTGAGGAGAGCGAGTCCGGCGATGCTGGTGGCGAGCCGGAAGGTCAGGCCCGAGTTCCCGCCGCCGGGAGGGCCGTGGACCAGGAAGGTGTCGACGCTGAACACGAGCAGCAGTGCCGGAACCATGACCAGCAGCATCCGGGTGCCCCACACCCGCTCCGCGGCGATGGCGATGACGGCCAGGACGAACAGGTTGAACGCGGTTCCGCCGACCCCGCCGTCCTGCACCATGAACGAGGTGAACGCCCGCCACCACTGGTGCTGGTCGATGATCAGGTCGGAGTCGCGGTGCAGGGCGTCGTACAGCTGGGGGAAGGCGAACTGGAGCAGCGAGGGGATCGCCACGAGCAGCCACAGCCCGATCGCCGCTCTGGGCGGGTTGCGCGGGCCGAACGGCAGCTGTGGCAGCCCGTCCACGATCTTCATGACCACAACGATCATTAAGACGTACAGGGCGGGCGACAGCACATGGTCGGTCATGACCCTTATCTACCCCGTGGCCCTTCTGTCGTGCCGACACCACGCGGTATCGGCCACGTTCCCCTCACGTCCCGGACACCTGCTGTGGTGCGGGGCGTGCGCCCTCAACGGGCCTACGGGGCCCGCGAATTCGGCCTGAACCCGCGCCGAGTGCCAGAAGGACGGTGACCGAGACGGACGCCGCAGCCGTCAGGGCGATCGCCGTGCCGGGGGAGGTGTGCTGGGCGAGGGTGCCCGCGACGGCGGCTCCGACGCCCTGGAAGGTGAGCATGCCGCAGGAGTGCAGGCCGAGGGCCTGTCCGGTCATGGCGTCCGGGGTGCGGGCCATGAGCTGCTCCTGCTGGAGGAGGCTCGCCGCGTATCCGACGGAGGCGAGCGCGATGGACGCGACGGTGAGCGGCAGGGCCGGGTGCAGGGCGAGCGGCACATAGGGCAGGGCGAGCAGCAGAAGGAGCGGGACGGGCAGCCGCCGGCGCCAGCGCGCGGGCAACCAGCGCCCGGTGACCGTGTCCCCGGCCAGCATGCCGACGGCCGCGGCGGCGAAGAGCAGGCCCGCGTGCGCGGGTGCGTACGGCACGAAGAGGGACTCGCAGCCGACGATCAGGCCGTTCGGCACCCACAGGCCGAGGTAGAGGCGGCGGCGTGAACCGGACGACCACAGAAGGGAGTTGACGCGCCAGGTCTCGGTGACCGAAGGGCGGCCCGCGGCGCGCGGCGGGCGGCGGCTGAGCCGCAGTCGGGCCACGGTCGCGGCGACCGCGTACAGCGCGGCGCCCGCGAGCAGGGTGCCACGCGGCGACAGCGCGGACACCAGCACGCCGCCGACCGCGAACCCGCAGATCTGCGTCGCGCCCGCGCTCATGTTGAGCACCGAACGGCCAAGGACATAGCGGTCCTTGGGGAGGATCTCGTTGAGCAGGCCGTATCGCACCCCGCCGCCGACCGAGGCGGCCAGACCCTGGCAGAGCAGGACGGCGAAGACCGCCCCCACGGGCATACCGGGCAGCGCGAGCAGGGCGGTTCCGACCGCGAAGGCGGCCGCGATCGAGGCCGTCGCGGTGCGCGGCGGCAGGCGGTCGGCCGCCGACATCAGCAGGCTCGCTCCGATCACCTGGCTGAAGGAGGCCCCGAACATGCTGAGTGCGGAAAGCAGGGGTGATCCGGTCGCCGCGTAGACGAGGGTGGCGAGCGCGAGTCCGCTCACCGTCGCCGCGGCGACCTGGACGGAGCTGACGAGGAAGAAGGGTGTGAACTCCGGCGTGCGCAGGAGCTCCCGGTACGTGGGCATGGCGGGGAGTCTCGATGGCGGCGCCGTGTCGGCGTTACTGTTTCGCGGGGAGGCGAAACCATGGGGTGGTGGCAGGTCAGCGCGGACACGCTCGCGGGCAGCCGTTTCCTGGTCTCGCCGCTGGCCGAGACCACCGCGAGCCTGTTTGCCCTGACGGCTCGTTCCGCCCGCCACCCCGGGGAACGGGCCTGGCTCGATGCCCATCTGCCCGCGTTCCGGGCGAAACTGGCGGCAGACCCCGTCACCGCGCAGCTCGTACGCGCCGTACGCAGCCCCCGCTGGACCGCGGACTTCCTGGTGCCCACGCCGACCGGCGACGGCCAACCCGACTTCCACGAGGAACTCGCCGAGATCCGCGCCACTTCGGCCGCGACCGTCCACGCGGATCTGGTCGAGACGATCGGCGGACCGCTCCCCGCCGCGCTGCTGCGCGACGATCTTTCCGACCGTACGGCGGACCTCCTGGACTGGCTGTGGCAGCGGGCGGTGCTCCCCGACTGGCCGCGTCGGCGCCGGGTCATCGAGGCCGACATCATCGCGCGCACCGGCCAGTTGAGCCGGGGCGGCTGGGCGGCGGTACTCGACGACATGCGGCCCGGGATGCGCTGGCTGGGCGAGAGCCGCATCCAGATCAACGTGCACGACTACCCGCCCCGGGACCTTTCCGGGGCGCGCCTGCTCTTCCTCCCGGTCACGCCGAGCCAGTGCTGGGTCAGCTGGGACGACCACGGTCACTACGCCGCGGTGTACTCGTGCACGGGCGCGCTCGCCGAAGCGGGCCGGGCGGCGGTGCCCGAAGCCCTGGGGCGGCTGATCGGTCCGGCCCGCGCGGGCGTGCTCGTCCTGCTCGACACCCCGAAGAGCACGAGTCACCTGGTGGCGCTGACCGGGCAGGGGCTGGGCTCGGTGGGCCGCCACCTGAAGGTCCTGCTCGACGCCGGACTGGTCGCACGCCGCAGGTCGGGACGCTCGGTCCTCTACTACCGGACCACGGCGGGCGACGTCCTGTCGGCGGCCCCGGCGGGAGCCGGCTGAGCCCACGGCAAGGTCCACCCGTCCATGGGTAATACTCTCCCCATGTCTTCACGGGTTACGGGTTCGAAGGGCAAGGCGCCCGGCGGGGTGACCGTGCGGCGGGCGGTCGCGCGCGATGCCAAGCGGCTGACGCGGCTCGTCCGCGGCTCCCGCACCTATGAGGGCCCGTACGCGCCGATGGTCGCGGGGTACCGGGTCGGTCCGGACTACATCGAGACCCATGAGGTCTTCGTCGCGGTCGGCCCGGACGGCCGGGTGCTCGGCTTCTACGCGCTGGTCCTGGCGCCCCCGGAGCTGGACCTGATGTTCGTGGCGGACGACGCCCAGGGCCTCGGTGTGGGCCGCCTTCTGATGGCGGACCTGAAGGGCCGGGCTCGTGCCGCCGGGCTCGGTCGCGTGCGGATCGTCTCGCATCCGCCCGCCGAGGGCTTCTACCTCAGTGTCGGAGCCGAGCGCGTGGGCACGGTCGCCGCCAACCCGCCCGCTGTGATGTGGGACCGCCCGGAGCTTGAACTCCCCACCGATTGATGCCAGTTGGGCGCCTTATGGGTCGCACGCCCGCGCCCTGGGCGTCCCCCGCACAGCTGGTCCCCGACGAGCTGACCCAGGTCGACCGGCTCCGGCGCCCTTCACGCGGCCCCGACGTGAGCCGGTGTCATCCGGTCGCCCGACAGCGGTCGAGATATACGAAAAGTCGGATTACGTTGTGAAACGGCGTGTCAGGCCATCCGCGGCCGTCGAAGGGCCGCGGAGGAGAGCGACCTCGTGCGGATGGGGCCGTGAAGGTCACGAGACGGCCGGGAGAGAGGGCGACATGGCGGACCGCGCGGGACGGCCGGGGAGCGGTGGTGGGGAGGACGAGGGGAGTGGAGCGGAAGGGGCGGCCCGCGGCGACGTCGGCCGGGCGAAGGCCGCGCGGCGACGTCTGGTGCCGTGGAAACCCCGCAGCGCGCTGACGCCGAGCCAACTCCGGCGCCGCAAACTGGCCACCCACGGCGCGCTCGCGGTGTGCCTGGTGTGTGTCGGAGCGGTCGGCTACTCGGTGGGGGAGGCGCTGACCTACCCCGGCGACGACAGCACCCAGGCACGGTTGGCCGGCTGGGCCCGCGAGCACAAGCTGGGCGTCGTCGTCGACAAGCTGGAGAACCTCCAGTACGAACTCGACCCGCCGCAGGTGGGAGGCACGCTGCCGAGCGAGGCGCTCGCCCGCATGAGGGCGACCGCCGCGCCCATGCCGGTCCGCCATGCGCAGATCCCCCTGCGCGCCCCGGTGCGGCCACTGGTCAGCCCCGCGCTGCCGGGCGAGGGGGTGTGGCGGGTGCTGGCCACCGCCGGCGGCGAAGCCGTGGTCCAGGGCACCTACGTACGCCCCGACGCCGACCACACCTCCTACCAGGCGGCCATCGCCTGGGTCAGCGGCACGAAGGCGCGCTTCGAACTGCATCCGGGAGTGCGTGAACCCGGCGGCACCTTCTCCGTACCGCCCACCATCCCCAAGGGAAGGCGCACCGGCCTCCTGGCCACCTGGAACGGCGGCTTCAAGGTCACCGACGGCGGTTCGCGCGGCGGCTTCTACCTCAACGGCGAGACGGTGGGCGGTCTGCGCGACGGCGCGGCCTCGGAGGTCTTCTACCGGGACGGCTCGATCAGGATCGGCCAGTGGGGCCGCGATGTGAGCATGACCCCCGACGTGGTCGGTGTGCGCCAGTGCCTGGACCTCATGGTCGACAACGGCCGGGTCGTGCCCGACATCGGCGTCGACTCCAAGTGGGGCGCCACCGACCAGAGCCGGATGTTCGTCGAGCGCTCCGGGGTCGGGGTGACCGCCCAGGGCGACGTCATCATGGTCGTCGGCCAGGCGCTCACCGCGCGCACTCTCGCCGAACTCATGCAGCAGGCCGGTGCGGTGCGCGCCATGCCGCTGGACATGAACCGGGCCTGGCCCTCCTTCATGACCTACGACCCCTCGAAGGACCCGGCCGATCCGCGACCCACCAACATCCTCGACTTC
Source organism: Streptomyces sp. NBC_01431 (assembly GCF_036231355.1). NCBI lineage: Bacteria > Bacillati > Actinomycetota > Actinomycetes > Kitasatosporales > Streptomycetaceae > Streptomyces > Streptomyces sp. NBC_01431. The sequence continues at coordinate 1,040,778 of NZ_CP109496.1, read as the reverse complement.
CAGAACCCGCCCGAGCGCTACTACAACCAGGCGACCCGGGACTTCGTCGCCGTGTATGTGAAGTGAGGGCCTGCTCCCTATTTGCGTGGATGCGCAAATAGGAAGTACGGTTTTTTCCTGGACGGCTCGTGGAAGGCGGGTGCGCTGTCGGCGCCCTGAGGGGGTGCGGGGAGCCGCGCCACCGGCCACGGCCGCCGGGGCCGGCGAGCGCCACTTCGGCGGAGCGTTGGGCGCCGGACGATCGGGAGCCCGGGAAGGGGGTGGAGACATGGAGCGAAGTCACAGTAGCCAGGACCGGTACCGGTCCTGCGCCGCCCCGTCCCCGCACCCCTCCGGCTCGCGGTAGCGCCCTCGGCGCGCCGCCGGGTCGGCGCGTCCGGCCGTCCCGGCCGGGTGAGAGGAGTTCCCGTGTCCACCCTCACCACCTTCGACTTCGCCCTGCGCCTCACCGTGGGCGTCGGCTGCGGCGCCCTGATAGGCGTCGAGCGGCAGTGGCGGGCCCGCACCGCCGGCCTGCGCACCAACGCCCTCGTCGCCGCGGGCGCCACCCTGTTCGTCCTGTACAGCGAGGCGGTCGGCGACGAAACCAGCCCCACCCGGGTCGCCAGTTACGTCGTCTCCGGCATCGGCTTCCTCGGCGGCGGCGTCATCCTGCGTGACGGCGCCTCGGTGCGCGGCCTCAACACCGCGGCCACGCTGTGGTGTTCGGCCGCGCTCGGTGTGCTCGCCGCCTCGGGCCGGCTCGACCTCGCGCTGCTCGGCGCCGTCGCCGTCCTCGCCGTACACCTGCTGCTGCGCCCCGCCGGGCGGCTGATCGACCGCGCGCCCCAGCACGACCCCGACACCGAGGACGTGCGGGGCCAGGAGCGCGCGGCCGTGCCGTGCGACCGGCGGACCGCCGCTACGTTGCCGGCACGCCGACCTGGGACCAGGCCTTGAGCACCGCCTGGATCTCGTCGCCGTCGCCGAAGAGGCTACGCGTGGTCGCCGCGGTCAGCCGCGCGAAGTCGGCGAACTGGGCGCCCGTGCCGAGCCCGCCGCCGGTGAGCGCGGCGTACCAGATCTTCCCGGCCCGCTCCCAGGCGTTGCCGCCGAGCGCCGAAGCCACCAGGTAGAAGGCGTGGTTGGGGATGCCCGAGTTGATGTGTACCCCTCCGTTGTCGCGGCTGGTGCGGACGTAGTCGTCCATCGTCGCGGGCTGCGGGTCCTTGCCGAGCTGCGGGTCGTCGTACGCCGTGCCGGGGGCCTTCATCGAGCGGAGTGCCTCGCCGTGGATGCGCGGGCCGAGCAGCCCGGCGCCGATGAGCCAGTCGGCCTGGTCGGCGCTCTGGCTCAGCGCGTACTGCTTGATGAGCGAGCCGAACACATCCGACACGGACTCGTTGAGCGCGCCGGACTGGCCGAAGTAGTCCAGGTTCGCGGTGTGCTGGGTGACGCCGTGGGTCAGCTCGTGGCCGATGACGTCGATCGGGAGCGTGAAGTCGAGGAAGAGATCCCCGTCGCCGTCGCCGAACACCATCTGGTCGCCGTTCCAGAACGCGTTGTCGTACTTCTCGCCGTAGTGGACGGTGGCGATCAGCGGCAGCCCCGAGTCGTCGATGGAGTGCCGGCCGTAGGCCTTCAGATACAACTCGAACGTGGCACCCAGGCCGGCGTGCGCGCGGTTGACGGTGGCGTCGCGGCCGGGCGGGTCGCTCTCCGCGTGCACCTTGGTGCCGGGCAGCGTCTCCTGGTGGCCCGCGTCGTAGATCGTGCGGGCGGGCTTGTCGGACGGGGTGCCGGTGGGGGCGGCGACACCGCGGACGGTGGTGATCCGGCGCTGGGTGCGCAGCAGGGCGTCGTGCTCCAGGGTGCGGCGCGCCGGCTCGTAAACGGTGGGGTCCTCGTGCTGAGCCAGCCTGTCGAGGATGTGGGGCGGCACCACGGTGCAGAAAACGGCTGAGTTCATGTGCAGCAATGTGGCACAACGTGACGTAACTGTCACCGGGCGCAGTCGAGTTGGCTGGAATGTGCTGCCCGACGGGCGCCTCTCGCCAGAGCGGGGCGCCCGTGATATTGGGATCAGTCGCGGAAATCGCCCGCGAAGGCGGCCGCCACCCGCAAGTACGGTGCCGCTTCCGCGGGTCGTCCCTGGCGTTCCAGGGTGCGGCCCAGCATGAGCGCGGCATACTCCTCCACCGGGTCGCGGTCGAGCACGGCGCGCAACTGCGTCTCGGCCTTTTTCAGCCGGGCCGAGTGGTAGTAGGCGCGCGCCAGCAGCAGGCGCGGGGCCACCTGCTCGGGCGCCTCGGCGACCAGGCCGGTCAGGATGTCCGCGGCCGTGACGTACTCCTTCGCCTCGAAGAACTGCCGGGCGCGCGCCCAGCGTTCGGCTGGCGTCCCGAACTCGTAGTAGCTGTCGGTCACTTCACTGTGTACGGCGCTCATGGGCACTCTCTGTCCGGGGGCCCGCTCAGGGGGCCGTGCACCCCGCTCAACACAGTGATGTGGTTGAACATTCCACCAGTGGCCCGGGTGAGCCGCCGCATGGTTCCCGTCGCACGGGTGCGGCGGCCGGTGGGCCGCTCCCCGCTACGCGCTGACCGGCTCCTGGGGCGGCGTGTCCTTGTGGCTGACCGCCAGGTAGCCGACGAGTGCGGCGATGGGCACGATGAGCGCCAGCGTGACGGGTCCGGTGCCCCAGCCGAGCCCCGCCCGGCTGGTCGGCACGCCCATCCAGTCGGCGAACGAGGCCCCCAGTGGCCGGGTCAGGACGTACGCCCACCAGAAGGCGGCCACCGCGTTCAGGCCCAGGAAGCGGCCCGACACGGCGGGCACCGCGATGAGGGCGGCGAAGAGGAAGCCGGACGTGAGGTACCCCAGGTCCAGGGTGCCCGCGGTGAGGTCACCGACCGCGGTGCCCAGGGCGAAGGTGGCGAGGACGGTGGCCCAGTAGAACGTCTCGCGGCGGCGGGTGCGGATGCTGTGGATCGACAGCGTTCCCTCGCTGACGTACCAGGTGATGAGAACGGCGGCCAGCGCCACCGAGAAGGCCACCGTGGAGACCGCGTACGGCACGCCCGCCACGACGTGGACGACATCGGCGGCCATGGTGCCGAACACGCTGACCATGACGATCGCCGACCAGTACGTCCACGGCCGGTAGCGGTCGCTGCGCAGTTGCAGCACCAGGGCGATGGTCAGGCCCGCGAGCCCGAGGCTTCCGGCGGGTATCGGGCCGAGCGTGCGGCCCAGGTAGTCCGAGGCGGTCTCGCCCATACCGGTTGTCAGTACCTTGACGATCCAGAACAGGGCGGTGACCTGGGGCACCTTGCTCAAGGCGGAACCGGTCGGCTGTCCGGCCCCCCGACGGCGCCCCTCCGGTACCGGCCTGGTCATGGCCTCGCTGATCGGCTGACCCATGCTCGTTCCCGCCCTCCCGGCGCACTGCGCCCCGAGCCTCAACTGCCCCTGCTCCGGGCATGGTTGGGCTGATATGTCCCATGCGGTGGTGATCGCCACCGGTGAATGTCTACGTGACTGTAGACGATTGGGCTGTGGGCGGCGGGGGAGGGGCCGCTCCGGCGTAGGGCGCCTCCCAGGGGGGGTGGTAATTCGTCGGTCCCGGGGCGGGTCGGGGAGTTCGCGCGCCCCTTCGCGACGCGGTACCGCACCGGACTTCCAGCGTGACTACACCCGCGTAGACGCCTCCAGTCCGCATTGATTAAGGTATGCCTTCGCTAACTGAGGCGAGGCACGCCTTGGCAGGGCTGGGGAGAACCGCATGTGGGACGACGCGTTTCCGAGCTTCTTGATCGGTTTGAGGGAGGGTCTTGAGGCAGGGCTGATCGTCTCGATCCTGGTCGCCACACTCGTGCGTGCGGATGCCAGATCCCGGCTGCCGCAGGTGTGGACCGGTGTGCTGGCGGCGGTCGCGCTCGCCATGAGCTTCGGGGCGGTGCTCACCTTCACGGCCGCCAGCATGTCCGGGACCGCCCAGGAGGCGTTCGGCGGCACGCTCAGCGTGGTGGCCGTGGCGTTCGTCACGGCGATGGTCTTCTGGATGCGCCGCTCGGCGCGCAACCTCTCCGGCGAGATCAAGGAGAAGGTCACCGGGGCGCTGGCCATGGGTGCCGGCATGCTGATCGTCACCTCGTTCCTCGCGGTGGGCCGCGAGGGGCTGGAGACCGCGCTGTTCCTGTGGACCACCGCGCGGGCGGCCGGTGAATCCGCGGGCCCGATGATCGGCGCCGGAATCGGCATCGTCATCGCCTCCGGGCTGTGCTGGGGCCTCTACCGCCGCGTATTGAAGATCAACCTGACGAAGTTCTTCACCGCCACCGGCGCCGTCCTCATCGTCATCGCGGCCGGAGTCCTCGGCTACGGGCTGCGCGACCTCCAGGAAGGCGGGGTGCTGCCCGGCAAGTCCGCGTACGCCGTCGACCTGAGCCAGAGCATCGACCCCGGCGCCTGGTACAGCACCCTCGTGCAGGGCGTGTTCAACCTGACGCCGACGATGACCTGGCTCCAGGTCATCGCGTACGTCGGCTACCTCGCCGTGGTCATGACGCTGTTCGTACGGGGCGTGCGGTCCTCGGCGGCCAAGCCGGCCCGCGAGGCGAAGCCCGCCGCGCAGGAGGCCGCAGTGAAGGAGGCCTCGCAGGAGGCTCCCGCGAAGGACGCCGCGCAGTCCGGCCCCGCGAAGGACGCCGCGCAGGAGGCCTCCGCCGAGCCGCCCGTGCGGACGCGCAAGCGGCCCGCCTGGGTGGTGCCCGTCGCGGTGGTCACCGTTCCCGCCGCCGTCGCCGCGGGCGTCGTGGCCTTCGGCAAGTCCAAGCCCGCCGACGCCCAGACCATCGCCGTTTCCGAGAAGGAGTGCGGCAAGGGCTTCGCCGCGCCCAAGCCAGGCCGCCAGACCTTCCAGATGCACAACACCGGAGACAAGGCCTCCGAGGTCTACCTCATCGACCCGGCGAGCAACGCGGTCTACGGCGAGATCGAGGGCCTGGCCCCCGGCACCACCCGGGACCTGGTCGCCACCGTCGCGGGCGGCTCCTACGCCTGGCGCTGTGTGCCCACCGGCGGCAAGGCGGTCACCTCCGTGCCCGTACGCGTCAGCGGCGCAGGCGGTGCCAAGGCGGTCGTGCCCGTCTCCGAAGCCGACCTGGCCGCGCCCCTCACCGCGTACAAGCAGTACCTCGGCCAGGGCCTGACCACCCTCGTCGCGCAGACCAGGCAGCTCAGCGACGACATAGCCGGCGGCAACCTCGACGCGGCGCGCACCGACTGGCTCACCGCGCACCGCACCTACGCCTCGCTCGGTGCCGCCTACGGCACCTTCCAGGACTTCGACAAGAAGATCAACGGGCGCACCGCCGGACTGCCCGACGGTGTGAACGACAAGGACTTCACCGGGTTCCACCGCGTCGAGTACGGCCTGTGGCACGGCCAGTCGGCGAGCGATCTGGCCGCGCCCGCAGCCCACCTCGCCGAGGACAGCGCCGGTCTCCAAAAGGCGTTCCCCACCCAGGACTTCGCCCCGGGCGACCTGCCGCTGCGCACCCACGAGATCCTGGAGAACACCCTCCAGTTCGAGCTCACCGGCGACGCCGACCAGGGCAGCGGGACCAGCCTCGCCACCGCCGACGCCAATCTCGCCGGAACCCGTGAACTGCTCGGCGTGCTCAGGCCGTTGCTCGTCTCCCGCGACGCACAGCTGCTGCCCCGCATCGACGCCGACATCGCCCGGGTGCAGAAACTGCTCGACGCCGCGCACCACGACCAGAGCTGGACCCCCGTCGACCGGCTGGACGCGGCCGCGCGCACCCGGCTGAACGGCGCGACCGGACAGCTGCTCGAAGACCTGGCCCCGGTGCCGGACCTCCTGGAGATCCGGAAGTCCGCCTGATGCACGACGCACGATCTGCCGCACGCCCCGAAGGGAACCCCGACATGCCCGCCGAAACCCCTGCCCCGCAAGGCGGCTGCCCCGCCGGACGGCGCTCGTTCGTCAAGACGGCCCTGGGCGCGGGTGCGGCCGGCGCGGTCCTGGCCGGCGGGGGCTTCGCGCTGAGCCAGGCCCGTCCCACCGAGGCGCACGCGGCGGGCACCGACGATGCGGGGAAGGTCCCCTTCCACGGCGCCCACCAGGCCGGCATCCTCACCCCGCAGCCCGCGGCCGCCGCCTTCGTCTCCCTCGACGTCATCGCCGACAGCCGGGCGGACCTCGCCGACCTGCTGCGGACCATCACCGAACGGGCCCGCTTCCTGACCACCGGCGGCGCCCCCGCCGACCTCGGCGTCGGCGCGCCGCCGTCCGACAACGGCATCCTCGGCCCGGAGGTCCCCGCCGACGCGCTGACCGTCACGGTCGGCGTCGGCGCCTCGCTCTTCGACGACCGGTACGGGCTCGCCAAGGCCAAGCCGCTGCACCTCACGCCCATGCGGACCTTCCCCAACGACAACCTGCTGGCCGCCGAATGCCACGGCGACCTCTCGCTGCAGATCTGCGGCGCCCGCCAGGACGTCGTGCTGCACGCGCTGCGCGACATCGCCCGGCACACCCGCGGCGCCATGCAGATCAAGTGGCGTATCGACGGCTTCCAGAACGCGCCCCGCCCCACCGGCGCCCAGCGCAACCTGCTCGGCTTCAAGGACGGCATCGTCAATCCCGACGTGAAGTCCGCGCGCGAGACCGACCGGCTGATCTGGGTCGGCGACGCGCTCGGCGAGCCGTCCTGGGCGGTCGGCGGCAGCTACCAGGTCATCCGGATCATCCGCATGCTGGTCGAGTTCTGGGACCGGGTCTCGCTCACCGAGCAGGAGAAGATGTTCGGCCGCCGCAAGGACACCGGCGCCCCGCTGGACGGCGCGAGTGAGACCGACAGCCCCAACTACGCCAAGGACCCGCACGGCAACGCGATCCCCCTGGACGCGCACATCCGCCTCGCCAACCCCCGCACCGCCCAGACCGACAACTCCCGCATCCTGCGCCGTGGTTACAACTACGACCGGGGCATCGACAGCGTCGGCAACCTCGACATGGGCCTGGCGTTCTGCTCCTACCAGCAGGACGTCAAGCGGCAGTTCGAGGCGACCCAGGAACGGCTCATCGACGAGCCGCTGGTCGACTACATCTCCCCGACCGGCGGCGGCTACTTCTTCGCGCTGCCCGGCGTGAAGGACTCCTCCGACTGGCTGGGCCGGGGCCTGCTCGCCACGTAGAGTCCGTCGGCCGGGCCGGGCCCCGGTCGCGACTCACCGGTCGCGGTGATGGTGGTGATGGACCTGGCCGGCCTCCGTGTGCAGGTGGCCCGGCGAGGCCGTGTCGAAGAGCTCGTCCATGTCGTCGGCGGACAGGGCCAGGCTGAAGCAGCAGATCAGCATGAGCAGCGCGTGCGCCACGACCAGATCGCGGCGCAGCGGCGTCGGCGGAGCGAGCAGTGCCCGGACGCGCTGCGGCACCGGGCCACCGGTCGCCGCGAGCGAGCGCCGCGGAGCCCGCTTGGCCGCAAGCGCCGCACGGGCGACGGCCCGCGCCACCAGGGGCCGGTCGCCCACCAACGTGCCCGCCTCCTCGTCGGCCCAGCGTTCCACCGCGAAGCTCCCGGCCCGAGCGACCGGCCGCAGCAGCGGGTCGAGCGCCGAGGCGAGCCGCAGCACCAGCAGGAACACATGGTGGCGGTGGCGCAGATGAGCCCGCTCATGGGCGAGCAGCGCGGTGCGCTCGTCGGCGGACAGCGCCCGCAGCATCCCTGACGACACGACGACGCGGCCGGGCGAGCCGGGCAGCGCGAACGCCTGCGGCATTGGATCGTCAACCACCGCCAGATCGCTGCCGGTTGGCAGGGCGCGACACTCCCGGCGGGCCGTCAGCCACACCTTCGTCTGCCGCCAGGCGCTGATCGCGAGCGCGACCGCACATCCGGCGAGGGCGAGCGCGCAGACGGCGGCGACGAGCGAGTTGACCGGGGCCTGTGCGGCCAGCACGCCCGGCGACCACTCGCCTTCCGCGGCGACCGCCGGGATCTGCCCGATGAGGGTGAAGGCCGTCATGCCCAGCGCGGTGGCGGTACCGAGGGCCGCGACCAGCGAGGCGAGCGTCAACAGCCAGGCCGCCATGCGCGGCGGCAGCCGGCCGCCGGCCCAGGGCGCCGCCAGCGCGAGCACCGCACTGACTCCGAGCGGGGTGAAGAGGGCGACGCGCACCGCTCAGCCCTCCTTGTGCCCGCGCAGCAGCTGTTCGAGGATCTCTTCGTCCTCGGTGCCGAGCTCCGACACGAACCGGGCGAGCACCGCGGCCCGGTCGCCGCCCCTTTCGAGCAGCGCCCGCATCCCCGCTGCGGCGTGCCCCGCCTCGTCCCGTACGGGGGAGTAGAGGTAGCCGCGCCCGGCCCGCTCCCGGGTGACCAGGCCCTTGTCGTGCAGCCGGGACAGAATGGTCAGGACCGTGGTGTACGCGGGGTCACCGGCCACCTGCTCGCGGACGGCGCCGGCCGTGGCGGGGGCACCAGCGGCCCACAGTGCGGCGAGCACCTCGTTCTCCAGCTCACCGGGCGCCCGCCGCCCGGCCGTTGCGGCGCCGTCGTCCGTCACGCTCGTACTCCTCCGTCACCGTGGCAGCCCGGTGGCGACCGGGCGGGACCCCAAGCTACTACGCGCGGTAGAGCCGGTCGCAGCCGTGGTCGCGCAGTGGTCCGGCCTGCCAGCCGCGGCCGCGCCAGGTGTCCAGGAGCGCGGGCAGCGCGGCCAGTGTGGTGCGCCACGAGCCGGTGGCCGAGGTGCAGTCGGAGTCGTGGAGCAGTACCGTGCCGCCGCCGCGCAGCGAGCCCATCACCGTGTCGTGCACCGAGCGGGGAGTTGCCCGGCGGCGCCAGTCCTCGCCCCAGGCCGTCCACAGCACGGGCGTGAGTCCGAGGTCCCGGCAGGCGAGATGGGCGGCCGTGCTCATCACCCCGTACGGCGGCCTGAAGAGGCGGGGCCGCTCGCCGGTGACATCGCCGATCAGGTCGCGGGCCCGTGCGAGGTCGTCGCGGGTGGCGCGCGGGCCGCGCAGGGCCAGCGGGCGGTGCGCCCAGCCGTGCACGCCGATCTCGTGCCCGGCGGCGGCCATCTCCTTGCCGAGCCCGGGTGAGCGGGCGAGCATCGAGCCGAGCAGGAAGAACGTCGCGCGCACCCCCTCGCGGTCCAGCAGGCGCAGGAAGTGCGGAGTGGACAGGTGGTCAGGCCCGTCGTCGAAGGTCAGCGCGATGTGGTCGGGGCGGCCCCGCCCTGAGAGCCGGGGCATCGTGCGGTTGCGCAACGGGCCGAGGGCGGACACGGCGGGAGCCGCGTGCACGGCGGCGAGGGCGGGCAGTGCACCGGTCGCGGCGAGCAGAGCGGCCCTGGCGGCACGGGAGCTCACAGTTCGTACCTCTCGATGAAACGGTGGGCGACCGTGGAGAGCCGCCCGGGATCGGACCCGTAGGCATGGGCCAGCGGTGCGGCGATCCCGAGCGAGACGGTGGCGGCGAGCACGACGGCCGCCAACTTCAGCCTGGGATGCGCCAGTTGGGGTCGCCTGGTCGGGACCGGAACCCCGGCCGGAGCGGTCACGGCGGTGATGGCGACGACGGGGGAGGCGCCCGACGAGAACAGCGCGAGACCGGCGGCCCGCTGGCGTTCGCCGAGCGGTCCCTCGATGAGACCGGAGAGTACGGAGGTGAGTCCTTGCGGCTCCCGTATCCAGGCGGCGAGCCCCGCCTCGTCGAGGGCGGCGGCGTTGGTCTGCCCGTGGCCCGGTATGCACCGGTAACTGGCGACGGGCAGCCCGCTCGCGAACGCCTCCAGCGAGGTGAGCCCGCCGGCGTTCTGCACGAGGACGTCGCAGGCGCGCATCAGCAGCGGCATGTCCCGCACCCACTCGTGTACGTACCGGAACCCGTCGGCACGCAACTGCTCGGCGAGCGCCGTGTTGCGCCCGCAGACGACGACCGGTTCGGCGGCCCCGCTGTCCCGTATCTCCGCGGCGGACTCCCGTACCGGCCCGACCCCCCAGGACCCGGCGACCAGCAGGGCGAGCGGGGCATCGTGGGGCAGGCCGAACTCGTCGCGGGCGGCCCGGCGTTGGGGCTCCGTGACCGTGGCGAACCGGGCGCCCGTCACCGGACCGGTCACCAGCACGCGGGCCGCGCCGAGCGCCTCCGCCTGCGCGGCCGGAACGCGATGGGCCGCGAGGTGCGCGTCGATGCCGGGGGCCACCCACAGCGGGTGCACGGAGAAGTCGGTGAGGTAGGTGAGCGCGGGGATGTTCAGGCGCCCGCTGCGCCGCAGCGCGCCGAGCACCTGGCTCGCCCCCGGGTAGGTGGACACGACCGCTTGTGACCGCGGCCCGATCGCCCGGAGCATGCGGCGCTCGGCGCCACGGAACAGGGCGCGGATCACCGGCCCGGGGGAGCCGGAGCGTTCGGTGGCGGCGTATATCCGCTGGTAGCCGGAGGGCGCAGTGGTCAGTAGCCGGTGGTAGGTACCGGAGAGGACCCGGCCGAGCCGGGCGGGCAGCAGATCGAGGAAGTCATGTCGGTCGACCAGGAAGCCGGCCGCCTCCAACTGCGTGCCGAGCGCGTCGGCGGCACCGTCGTGCCCCGCGCCGACACTGGCGGACACGATGGTGATCCGGCCGGTGCGGGCCGGGCCGGTGGGCCGGACGTCATTCGGGATGTCGCGACGGGGCACAGCCGATCAGCCTCCTGAAGAGCATGCGGAGCAGGCCACCCCGAACAGCCGTGACGCCGGCCCGGCGGGGACTGTCACGGGAATCTACTACATGATGTAGAACTTCTAGGGGTGGGGTGGTGACGGATTACTCGGGGCGGCCTGCGGTAGCGGAGGCAGGGCGGGCCGAGGGGCCGGGCAGGGTGCGGCGGGACCCGGGCGGGTCAGGGGGGCGGCCCTGAAACGCGTCGGCACACGCACCCCAAGCGGCCCAACGAGCCCCATCCGGCGCCCATCTGACCTGGTGAAACACGGGGCGCCGCCCGGCGCCTGCCGGACCCACGAGGTTGTGCGTGGATCCTGGGGCTCGGCGCCCCGGGAGGGATAGGTTGACCGCATGAGCAATCTCGATCGCCAGCCCACGCTCTCGGTCTGCGGCGGACGTGGTTTCGTCGTCGCCGAACCGGTGCGCGAGCTCCTCTCGCCCCGCAAGGTCAAGCTCGGCGAGTCCAGCGAGGTGCGCAGGCTGCTGCCGAACCTCGGCCGCCGGATGGTCGGCGCCTGGGCGTTCGTCGATCACTACGGCCCCGACGACATCGCCGACGAGCCCGGTATGCAGGTCGCGCCCCACCCCCACATGGGCCTGCAAACCGTCAGCTGGCTGCACGAGGGAGAAGTCCTGCACCGCGACAGCCTGGGCAGTCTCCAGACCGTACGCCCCAGGGAGCTCGGCCTGATGACCTCGGGCCGGGCCATCAGCCACTCCGAGGAAACCCCCAAGTCGCACAGCCGGTTCCTGCACGGAGCCCAGTTGTGGGTCGCGCTGCCCGCCGCCCACCGCCACGTCGAGCCGCACTTCCAGCACCACGCCGAGCTGCCGCGTGTCACCGCGCCCGGCGTCGACGCCACCCTGATCCTTGGCGAACTCGACGGCGCCACCTCGCCCGGCAGCACCTACACCCCGATCGTGGGCGCCGACCTCGCCCTGGCGGCGGGAGCCGAGGCGAGGCTGCCCTTGAACCCCGACTTCGAGTACGCGGTGCTCGCGATGTCCGGCGAGGCCCACGTGGACGAGGTGCCCGTACTCCCCGGCTCGATGCTCTACCTGGGGTGCGGCCGCACCGAACTCCCGCTGCGTGCCACCTCCGACGCGGCCGTGATGCTGCTCGGCGGCGAGCCGTTCGAGGAGGAGATCCTCATGTGGTGGAACTTCATCGGCCGCACCAACGAGGAGATCCAGCAAGCCCGTTCGGACTGGATGACGGGATCGCGCTTCGGCGAGGTGAAGGGCTACGACGGCGCCCCGATCCCAGCCCCCGAACTCCCGGCGGTGCCCCTGAAACCGCGGGGGCGGGTGCGCTGAGCCGCCCGAATATCCGCCGGACGCTAGTGGTTCAGGGGGCAAAGAATCGCCGGGGAATGACAGTCTGGTCAGGAGGTCGCACAGACGGCCTCGACGAAGTGGCCCACCTGGTCCTCGGGAAGGTGGCGCGCGAGGTCCGCCTCGCTGATCATGCCGACGAGGCGATGATTGTCGGTCACCGGCAGCCGACGGATCCTGTGCTCCTCCATGGCGTGCAGGACCTGGCCGGCATCGGCCTTGGCATCGATCGTGATCGGTTTGCCCTGTTCGAGTTGGCCGGCGGTCATGGTCCTGGGGTCCTTGCCCCTGGCGAGACACTTCACCACGATGTCGCGGTCGGTGATGATCCCGTGGAGCCGGTCGTCCTCCCCGCAGATCGGCAGGGCCCCCACGTCCAGTTCCTTCATCTTGCGCGCCGCGTCCTGAAGCGTTTCGCTCTCCTGTACGCAGGTGGTACCGGCGTGCATGATCTCCTGGGCAGTCGTCATGGTCGTGTCCTTCCGGCGTCGTTGTCGGCGCGGGATGAACTCGTGGAGTGTGACCCGCACCGGCCGGTCTCAAGACCAGTGTCGGCTGTTCACCTCCTCTGCGCATGCCGGGGAACACGCGCACACGTCACCCGCGTGGCAGCGCGCTCGATGACGTCCGGGGCTGCGGGTGGGCCAACCACTTCATCCGCGTCTCCCACGGACCTTTGGCATGAAACGGAAACCCGCCTTTGGAGCCTGGGCCGTGTGCGGCGCGTGACGGTGCGGATGCGGGTACGCCACGCTCATTCGCTCGGATCATCCGCCTTCAGCACGAGCGTGCAGGTCTCCCCCGGCGCCACGGTCACGGCCCGGTCCGCCAGCATCACGCGGATCGCCGATTCCTCCGAGTCGGGCACGCCGATCCGCAGCTGTCCGCTCACGCGCCGTATGCGCACCCCCCAGTGGCCGCGGTAGCGCAGCGAGAATCCGTACTTGGAGAGTGCGGGAAGAGGCACGGGGTCCAGCCACAGGGCGTCCTCGCGCGTTTCCAGTCCCGTCAGCCCGCGCTGAAGCAGGTCGAGGGTCCCGGCCATCGCCCCGAGGTGGATGCCTTCGCCGGTCGTGCCGCCCTGGATGTCGGCGATGTCTGCCTCCAGGGCTTCCTGGACGTACTGCCATGCCTCGGCCCGTCTGGCCCTGGCGAGGACCAGACCGTGGACGAGGCCGCTGAGCGTGGAGCCGTGGCTGGTGCGCCGGAGGTAGTAGTCGACGGTCCCGCGCCAGATGTCGTCGTCCAGGTCGTAGCCGAGACGCTCGAACAACTGCCGCAGCTCGCCGGGTGAGAAGAGGTAGCCGAGCATGAGGACGTCGGCCTGTTTGGACGCCTTGTAGCGGTTGACCGTGTCGCCCTCGGCTTCCAGGATCCGGTCGAGCCGCCCGATGTGGTCGTAGCGCGTGCGGTAGGCGTCCCAGTCCAGCTCGGTCAGATCGTCGTAGCCTTCGAACTGGCTGATGACGCCACGGTGGAACGGCACGCACAACCGTCGGGAGATCTCCTCCCACTTGAGGGGTTCATCGTCGTCCAGTCGGATGCGGTCGCGCAGCTCCTCCCGGCGCCATGCGGGAAGGCGCCGCAGGAGGTCCAGGGCGCGGCCGAGTACCCAGGCGGCGGTGACGTTGGTGTACGCGTTGTCCTCAAGCCCCGGCAGGTCGGCGCCCGGGTAGGCGTCGTGGTACTCGTCGGGGCCGACGACGCCGCGGATGTGGAAGCGCTCCGTGTCGGGGTCGAATTCGGCGAGGTCCGCCCAGAAGCGGGCGATCTGCAGCAGGATCTCCGCGCCCCTGGTGTGCAGGTACTCGGTGTCGCCGGTCGCCTCGCAGTACTGCCACACGTTGTAGGCGATCGCCGAGCCCACGTGGTGCTGGAGCCGGGAGTGGTCCGGCAGCCAGCGCCCCGAGCTGGGGTTGAGATGCCACTGCTGGGTCTCCTCGCGACCGTCGCTGCCGCTCTGCCAGGGGTACATCGCCCCGGACCGGCCGCTCGCGGCGGCGGCTTCGCGGGCCCGCGCGAGGCGTCGGTACCGGTAGTTCAGCAGGGCACGGGAGACCTCCGGGAAGTGCAGGTTGAGATAGGGCAGGACGAACAGCTCGTCCCAGAAGACGTGACCCCGGTATGCCTCGCCGTGCAGGCCCCGGGCCGGGACGCCTACGTCCAGGTCCGCGGTGTGCGGTGACAGAGTCTGCAGGAGGTGGAAGAGGTGGAAGCGCAGGACGCGCCCGGACCGGCCGGGCACCTGGATCTCCGCGCGCCGCCACAATCGCTCCCAGGCCGCGACGTGGGAGTTCAGCAAGCCTGCGAAGTCGGCCGCCGAGGACACCCGGTCGACCGCCGCCCCGAGAGGATCGCTGATCGCTGTGTCGCGTGAGGTGTGCAGGGCTACGGTCTTCTCCACGGCGACGGGCCGGCCAGGAGTGAGCGGAACCACCAGGCGGTGAACGGCAAGGTGGCGGGCTGGGCGGAGCTCCGAGGAGACCGGTGGCCGGTCGGTGACGACCGTCCGGGCCGCCATGGCCACACTGATGTCGGAGGTGCTGGTCCGGCAGGTCAGCCAGACGGTGTGGGGTTCCCGCGCCCCGGTCCGCACCTGGGTGAGCTGGTGGTGGTTGAGGGCACGGTAACGGTGCACATTGCCGTTGGACACCTCGCCGTCGAGGCAGGACTCGATCTCGACCTCTCCCGACCAGTCCTCGGCCGTGAAGACCGTGCGCAGCGCGGCCAGATGAGGATCGCCCATGTGCACCAGGCGGGTCTGCTCGATGGCCACCACGCCCGCTCTCTCGTCCTGGTGGCGGAAGAACCGGGTGAGCGTGGCGCGGCGCAGATCCAGGGTGTGCCGGTGGTCCAGGAGGGTGTGCGGACGGGGGGTGAACCACGGGCCCCACGCTCCCTCGGGGCGGCGCAGGCGGAAGCGCAGCAGCAGCCAGTTCGGGAGGTTGACCAGGTCCTCGTTCACCACCTGTCGTCCCGCCACGGTCGACTCGGTGCGGTTGTAGCATCCGGCCGCGTAGGTTCCCGGGTAGTGCACCAGGCCCGCCCGGCACTCGGGGACCGCACCTCTTGTGGCGAAGTAGCCGTTGCCGAGCGTGCAGAGCGATTCCCGCAGCCGTTCGGCAGTGGGGTCGTACCCCTTCCACTCCCACGTCCACTCCGTCATCCGTCTCCCTCCTCAGTTCGCAAGTCGTGGGAGCGGGGCCCGCACGGCGAACCTCAGACCCGATGAGGGACGACGGCGACCGGGCAGGCGGAGTGGTGCAGCAGGGCGTGGGCGACACTGCCGAGTTGCAGACCGAAGTGCCCGTGCCGGCGCTGAGCGCCGACGACGATCAGGTCGGCATCGGCCGATGCCTCCAGCAGGACACGATGGGCGGGCCCCTCGACCGCGCGGCGGCTGACATCGACCCCTGGGCTCTCCCGTGCGACCTCGCGCAGCGCGTCGTCGAGGTTGGCCGAGGCTTGCTCCTCGGGCGCCCCAGCGGCGTCCGCCGCGAGCCGGGGGTCCTCTCCCGGGACGGACTCTGCGGTAGGGGAGTCTGGCTCGTGAACCGGACTGCGCCAGGCCCGTACGGCGGTCAGGGCCCAGCCCCGCGCCTCGGCCTCGCGGGCGGCGAACCGTACGGCACCCGTGCCCCCGGTCGAATCGCCGACTCCCACCACGACCCGGCCGGCGGACCCCCCAAGGTCGCGCTCCTCGCCTCGGACGACGACGACCGGGCACATGGCACGAGCCGCCACCGTGAGACTGACCGACCCCAACAGCAGCCCGGCGACCTCGCCGCGCCCACGAACGCCCGTGACCAGGGCGAACGCCTCGGACCCCGCTCTAAGCAGCGTGGACACCGCATCGGCGGCCACAACGTTGGCGGACACCTTCACATGGGGGTCACGAAGCTGGGCGCGTTCCGCGCAGGAGGCGACGATGTTCTGCGCCATGACCTCTCCGGCGGGGCGATTGGCGCCGAAGGAAGGCCCGACTCTTTCGTAACGCTCCCACAGCGAGGCATGGACGAGCCGCAGCGGCAGGCCGTGACGGGCCGCTTCGTCCACGGCCCAGTCGACTGCCAGCAGACTGGATTCCGATCCGTCGACGCCCACGACCAGCGGAAGTTCCATCAGGGCCACCGCCTTTCGTCCCGTTACTGACAAACCCCCTGTGAATACCGTCGCACCGCCCGCGCACCGCCGCGACACACGGGCCGTCGCTCGGATCGTACGGCCGCCGGCGGGCTGCGGTACGCCCGGTCGCGACCACGCCGGCCCTTCGAGAGCCATGGGGACGCGAGCGCTCTTCAGGGGTCCGCGACGGACTGGTCATCCATCGGCCGAAGTCATGCGGCGGCCCGTGAGGTGTGCGGGCCGGATAGACACCCACATCCCGCGTTCACCGCCCGGCCAGGGCGTGGTGTGGGCGTGTTCGGTGAGCCTGCGCACGGTGTCAGGCTCCGTCACAATGCTCGCCGGGCCGACGGCGAGGACGCTCCGTTCTTTCTGGGGGCTTGCCGTGCGGAGGCGGCCGGCATCTGGTCCTCGATGCGTTGCCGAACGCGGGCCGTGAGTACGCTCAGTCGCTCGGAGGTCGTCGCCCGGGGCGCGACGGGCGCTCGGATCCGGCGCGCGGCCGAGGGCAGCTCTCCCAGGTCCACGGCGAGTCTCTCCCGACACTCGTCGAGCGGGGGCCTCCTACCGGTGCGCCGCCCGTTCAGCATCACCGTCTCCAGCAGCGGAACGCTGTCGTCGGGGGGCTGCTCGTCGGCGAGACCGATCACGTCGGCGCAGCCGGGGCGGCGGAACACCTGCTTGCGACCGGGTGCCGTCACCTTCGCCGACGAGAGCTTCATGACCGGGTGGCCGTCGAACTCGACCAGCTTGTAAGCGGAGTCCAGGTATGGCGCGTCGGCCGACACGCCGACACGGGTGCCCACGGCGTACGTGTCGATCGGTGCTCCGGAGCGCACGAGGTCGTCCACGGCGTACTCGTCGAGACCGCCACTGGCGACGATCCGCACGTCCGCCAAACCCGCGTCGTCCAGGATCGACCGGGCCCGTACCGCCAGGTCCGCGAGGTCACCGCTGTCCAGCCGCACGGCGGAGCCGGGACCACGGTCCAGGTCCCGCAGGACGCGTGCCGCGACGCGGACGCCTTCCTCCGTGTCGTAGGTGTCCACCAGCAGGGTCACCGGGCCGGGGTGGCACCGGGCGAAGGCGCGGAACGCGTCCTCCTCGGAGGCGAACGCCTCCACGAAGGAGTGGGCCATCGTGCCGACGGCGGGGATGCCCTCAGCGGTGGCCGCCGCCACGTTGCTGGTCCCGCCGAAGCCGACCATCGCACCCAGACGAGCGGCTTGGAACCCCGCCTGCGGACCGTGGGTGCGCCGCAGGGAGAAGTCGACGACCGGGTGACCAGCCGCCGCGAGGACGCAGCGTGCGGCCTTGGAAGCGATCGCCGTCTGATGGCTGAGCAGGTTGAGCACATACGACTCGACCAACTGCGCCTGTGGAAGAGGCCCGGTCACCTCCAGCAGCGGCTCACCCGCGAACACGATCCGCCCCTCCGGTACCGCCCGCACCTGGCCGGTGAACGTCAAGCCGAGCAGAGGCTCCAGATCGCGTGGCGGCCGGTGCAGCGCGGAAGCGAAGGCATCGACATCATCGGGGCCGACATGAAAGCCGGCCAGGTAGTCGAGTGCCGACTCCAGCCCCGCCGCCACCAGGAAGCCGCGTTCAGGGGGCAGATTACGGACGAAGAGGCTGAACGTCGCCGGGCCGGTCTTTCCCTCCCGCAGGTAGGACATGGCCATCGTGACTTCGTACAGATCGGTGGTCGTCGCATCCGACACCGGTGTCACCTCCTGGGTTTCCGTCCGGCCTGCTGTTCGTCACCGACGGAAGCGCGCGGACCACGGTGGTTCCACCACGCCCCACTCGGCGCCAACTCGCCGGCCGTCCGCCACCTGATTCCCACCGTCGACCGGCAGCGGCTCCGGGGCACAGGGCCACAAGTCTCTGTCGGGCCGGCTTTCGGCCCAGGTCCACCGGTTGCCAACCTGATCCGTGTCCGCAGACCGCGGTCATGTCGGTCATATCTGGGGTACGACCGCGACGGGACACGGCGCGTGATGCAGTAGGGCGTGATTGATCAGGCCCAGCTGCAGGCCCGGGTACCCCTGGCGCCTGCGGGCGCCGAGAACCAGCAGGTCCGCCCCGGATGCTGCGTCCAACAGGGCTCGGCGGGCCGGGCCCTCGATCACCCTGGAGCTCACCTGGGCGTCGCGATACCGCTCCGCAAGGCCGCGCAGGGCGTCGTCGAGGACCTGGGACGGTGGGCGCCGATGGGCCTCCATGGCGTACCAGGACGGAGCCGGCCGCGTGGTCAGAGTCCTGGACGACGGATTCCAGGCGTGCACCGCCGTCAGCCGGCAGCACCGCACGTGAGCCTCCCGCAACGCGAACTGCAAGGCCGTGTCGCTGCCCTCTCCCTCCTCGACACCGACGACGATGTTCCCGAACCGGCCCTCCCGGTGGTCCGGGGCACCGCGCACCACGACGACCGGGCAGTCCGCTCGTGCCGCCACGGCCAGGCTGACCGAGCCCAGGAGCATGTCGGCGAGGTCTCCGAGCCCTCTGGACCCGAGCGCCAGCGCGAAGGCGTTGCGTCCCTTGTCGACTAGGGCGGAGGCCGCGTCCCCGTGCAGTACCTCATTCGACAGCGGCACCGTGTGAGCCCGCTCCCTGGCACGTTCCGAAGCAGCGCTGATCACGGCAGACGCCTCGTGGTCCCCCGCTGCCGCGTACAAGAGGTGGAGCGGCAACCCATGCCGGGCCGCCTCGTCGGCGGCCCAGTCCACTGCCTCCAGGCTCGCCTCTGACCCGTCGATGCCGACCACCAGCGGAATCGTCACCGCCCCTGTCTCCTCTCGTGCCGGATTCCAGGACTCCGGGCCTCCTCCACCGGTCCACATGCGCCGCGGAGGGGATTGGGGTGATCCTCGAATGAGAGAACGCACCGCGCCAGGTATGCCGACGATGTTCGAACCGTCCGTTCAATCGGACTCGTTCACTGACGTTCACCGTCGTTTACCAGCTTCTTACGAGACGGAGGCCGCCGCCATGCAGCCAGCGATCACCGTGGGCCTCGACGGCTCACCCGAGAGCCTTGCCGCCGCCCGCTGGGCGGCCGACGAGGCGGAGAAGCGCAAGCTCACTCTGCGCCTGCTGCACGCCTGGCCGCTGCTGGCGCCGGAAGCGGCCCGCGTCCCCTCGGAAGTCGATCAGAACTACTGGGCGAAGCGCCTCGTCCACACCGCCCAGACGGAGCTGCAGGCACGCCACCCGGGCCTGTCCGTCATCGGGAGCCTGGTCGCCGACGACGCCCAGAACGCCTTGCTCCAGGTAGCGTCGGAGTCCGAGATGATCGTGCTCGGTTCTCGGGGGCTGGAGCCCGTGCAGAGTTACGTCCTGGGCGACATCAGCATGCCGGTGGTGGCACGGGCCGAGCGGCCGGTCGTACTGGTCCGTGCCGAGAGCCGGGAGACGGGGGCACCTCCGGCACCCGAGAAAGGCGTGGTCGTGGCCCTGAACCTGCACGGATCCTCCGACGGCCTGCTCGACTTCGCGTTCCGCACCGCCGCGGCCAGAGGGGTTCCCCTGCTGGCCGTTCACGGCCGAAGCGTGCCGCTCCACGCACGTGTGCCCTGGGGTGTGGATCACAACGTCACCGAAGAGATCACGCGGGACGTGCACAAGCAGCTGAGCGAGGCGCTCCGCCCCTGGCGCGAGAAGTACCCGCAGGTGGACGTGGCCGACAGCATCCGTCTCGGGAGTCCCGCCAAGGGCGTTGTGCAGGCCGCTGAAGGCGCCGCACTGCTGGTCGTCGGCCGGCGGGCACACCGGCACGGCATGGCGCCCCATCTGGGCCCGGTCGCCCACGCCGCCATCCACCACGGGCGCTGTCCCGTCGCGGTGGCCCCCCATGACTGAGCCCGGCCACCAGGGGCCATCGCCCCCGCGCGCGGAGGTGTGCGAGACGCACACCGCGATCGTGTTCTTCGCCGGCAACCGCGCCTACAAGGTCAAGAAGCCGGTGGACCTGGGGTTCCTGGACTACACCACGCTGCCGACGCGCCGGACCGCGTGCGAACGCGAAGTCGCTCTCAACCGCCGTTTCGCTCCCGACGTCTATCTGGGTCTGGGTGAATTCAGCAGCCCGGACGCCGAAGCACCCGAACCCCTCGTGGTGATGCGCCGCATGCCCGCGGACAGGCGTCTCTCCCGCCTGGTACGAGAAGGGGCCGTCCTGGACGACGTCCTGCGGAACGTCGCCCGGCACCTCGCCGCATGGCACGCGGACGCGCCCCGCGGCCCGGACGTGGACGAGCAGGGCACGCGGGACGCCCTGTCGTCGCGGTGGGAGGCCAGCTTCGCGCAGATCCACGCGCTGGCCGACGACGGCTCCGTGCCCGAGGGGATGACGGAGACGGAACAGCTGGTGCGCCGCTATCTCGCAGGCCGCGAGCGGTTGTTCGCGTCCCGTATCGAGCAAGGGCGGGTGGTCGACGGCCACGGAGACCTCCTCGCCGAGGACGTCTTCTGCCTCGACGACGGCCCCCGCATCCTGGACTGCCTGGAGTTCGACGACCGGCTGCGCTACGTCGACGGCCTGGACGACGCCGCCTTCCTCGCCATGGACCTGGAACAGCTCGGCGCCTCGGAGGCCGCCGCCTACTTCCTCGCGCAGTACAGCGAGTACTCCGGTGATCCCGCTCCCGCGTCGCTGTGGCACCACTATGTCGCCTACCGCGCGTTCGTCCGTGCCAAGGTCTCCCTGATCCAGGCCCGCCAGGGCGCTCCGGGCGCGGAGGCGGCGTCGCGAAGGCTGGTCTCGACGACACTGCGCCACCTGCGCACCTCCGCCGTCGGCCTGACCGTCGTCGGCGGGCTGCCGGGCAGCGGGAAGTCCACCCTCTCCGGTGCGCTGGCCGACCGGCTGGGGGTCACCCTGCTCAGCAGCGACCGCGTCCGCAAGGAACTGGCGGGCATTCCCGCGGAACAGTCCGCGGCGGCCGGCTACGGCGAAGGGCTGTACGCACCCGAGTGGACCGCCAGAACCTACGCCACCCTCCTCGACCGGGCGGCCGCCCTGCTGTACGCCGGTGAGTCCGTCGTTCTGGACGCCACATGGTCCAACCCGGCCCAGCGTGAAGCGGCACGGCGCGTGGCCGACCGCACCAGCGCCGACCTGGTGGCCCTGCGCTGTCATGTTCCGGATGGCGTGTCAGCGGCCCGACTGAGCACGCGCCACTCCGGCCCGTCCGACGCCGACCTCGACATCGCCACCGCCATGGCGGCCAGAGAAGCTGCGTGGCCCGAGGCCGTCGCCCTCGACACCAGTGGCACGTTGGATTCCGCGGTGGCGCGGGCGCTGGCAGCCGTACGTCCCTGGGGCACCGGCCAGGCCCCAGTCTTCCGCCGTCCCTACATGGATCCGGACTGACGGGAGACGCACGACGCCCCGGCGGTCCGTGTTGCCGGGGTGTTCCGCCGGGGAGACCGTGGAGGTGGGGGAGCGAGGGAGTGGGCACTGTGCGAGCGCTCGTCTATCACGGCCCGGGGCACATCTCCTGGGACGCCGTCCCGGATCCCGCGATCGAGGCGGCGACCGATGCCATCGTGCGCGTCGACGCCACCACCGTCTGCGGCACCGATCTGCACATCCTGCGAGGAGACGTCCCCGACGTGAAGCCGGGGACGGTTCTCGGTCACGAGGCCGTGGGCGAGGTCATGGAGGTCGGCCGTGATGTCCACGGTCTGCACTCCGGGCACCAGGTGATCGTGTCGTCCGTCTCGTCCTGCGGCCGCTGTCAGGCGTGCCGGGACACCATGCGTGGGCAATGCGGCGGGGGCGGTGGCTGGATCCTGGGAAACCAGATCAACGGAACCCAGGCAGAGTTCGTGCGGGTCCCCTTCGCCGACCACTCCACCCACCGACGGCCTCCCGCGATCCCGCTCGACGACGCTCTCCTGCTCGCCGAGGTCCTCCCCACCGCCTACGAGGTCGGGGTACGGAACGGGCATGTCGGCCCTGGAGACACCGTCGTCGTGGTGGGCGCAGGTCCCGTCGGTCTCGCCACGGTGGTCGTCGCACGGCTCTACTCACCCCGCCGGATCATCGCGGTGGACCTGTCCCACGCCCGGCTGGAAGCCGCCGCCCGCGTGGCCGATGCCGCCGAAGTGCCGGGGAAGATGATCGCCGAGCTGTCCGAGGGACCGGGCGCCGAGGTCGCCATCGAGGCATCGGGCGAACCGGATGGCTTCGTTCTCTGCACCCAGGCCGTCAGGGCGGGAGGGCACATCGCCAATATCGGGACGCATGGCAGACCGGTCACGCTGCACCTGGAGTCCCTGTGGCGGAAGAACGTGACGATCAGTACCGGCCAGGTGGACACGTCCTCCACACCGTGGCTGCTGGAGCTGCTGAGGTTCGGACGCCTGCCCGTCTCCCGGTTGGTCACCCACACCTACGGCCTCGACCGCGTGGAGCACGCCTACGAGGTGTTCTCGCAGGGCACCACCACAGGCGCCCTCAAGGTCGTGCTTCACCGGCAGTGAGAGCAGCCCTGGAGCAGGAGCCCGAACGGACCGGCCGGTCTATCGGACGCAGTGCCGGGAGGAGAACCGATGCACCGGGAAACCATCCACAAGCACACCACATCGGTCGTCCCAACACCGTCTCGCCGACTACGACCGAGCCTGCTCGGCCTTTACCTGGGCACAGGCGCGCACCGAATTGGCCGGACTGCCCGGCGGCGGCCTCAACATGGCCCACGAGGCGGTCGACCTGCACGCGGCGTCCGCCCACGCCGACAAGGTCGCCCCGCGCTGCGCGGCCCGGGACGACTCCGTCTCCACCGTCACTTACGCGGAACTGGCCCGGCGTACGGCGCGTTTCGCTCACGTTTTGCGCTCACTCGGCGTTGGCCGCGGCGACCGGGTGTTCACCCTGCTCGGCCGCTGCCCCGAGCTGTACACCACGGTGCTGGGCACGCTGAAGAACACCAGCGTGCTCTGCCCGCTCTTCTCCGCCTTCGGCCCCGACCCCGTTGAGCAGCGCTTGCGTCTCGGTGACGCGAGGATCCTGGTCACCACCGCGGCCCTCTACCGGCGCAAGGTCGCCGAGCACCGCGCATCGCTTCCGGGACTGGAACTCGTCCTGATCGTGGGACCCGGCGCCGAGGACCTGCCGGGCACCGCCTCCTTCGACGCCCTGATGGCCGCCGCTCCGGACACCTTCACCATCCCGCCGACCTCCCTCGACGACATGGCCCTGTTGCACTTCACCAGCGGCACCACTGGCACCCCCAAGGGCGCCGTCCACGTCCACGATGCCGTCGTCGCCCACTACGCCACCGCCGCGTACGCCCTCGACCTGCACCCCGAGGACGTGTACTGGTGCACCGCCGATCCCGGCTGGGTCACCGGCATGTCGTACGGGATCATCGCCCCGCTCGTCCACGGCGTGACGGTAGTCGTCGACGAGGGCGACTACGATGCCCGCCGCTGGTACCGGATCCTGGGCGAACAGCGGGTCAGTGTCTGGTACACCGCTCCCACGGCCCTGCGGATGCTGATGCGCGCCACACCGCGCCAGGGCCCGTACGACCTGCCGCGCTCCTACGACCTGTCGGCCCTGCGCTTCATCGCTTCCGTCGGCGAGCCCCTCAACCCGGAGGCTGTCCTGTAGGACCACGGGCGCCGGACGGCAGCTCGCCGCCCAGCACTCGCACAGTCTGGAGGGCTGGTACGCACACATCCCCGGAATCCGCGTCCTCGCCCCCGCCACCCTGGAGGACGCACGCCACATGCTGGCCTCGGCGCTCGCCGACCCCGACCCCGACTGATCTTCGAGCACGGAAGCCTCTACAACGTCTCCGATGAGCTCCTCCCGGCCACCGCGCCCATGGACCTGGATCACGCAGCGGTCCGCAGACCCGGCACCGACATCTCCCTGATCACGTACGGAGGTTCGCTGCCCAAGACCCTCGCGGCGGCGGACGAGCTGGCCGCCGCGGGCATCAGCGCCGAAGTGATTCGACCTGCGTACGCTCCGGCCCCTCGACGCCCAGACCATCGCCGCTTCCGTGGCCCGTACCCACCGTGCGGTGGTCGTCGACGAGGCATGGCGGACGGGAAGTTTCGCCGCCGAGGTGTCCGCCCGTATGGCCGAGGAGTCCTTTTACGAACTGGACGCGCCCGTAGAGCGGGTGTGCAGCGCGCAGGTGCCCATGCCCTACGCCCGGCAGCTGGAAGAGGCCGCCCTGCCGCAGACCGCCGACATCGTCGCGGCCGCCCACCGGGCGGTGGACTGATCATGGCCCAGTTCGCCATGCCGTCCCTCGGCGCCGACATGGACGAGGGCACGCTCCTGGAGTGGCTGGTGGGACCCGGAGACCTCGTACACAGAGGCGATCCGGTCGCGGTCGTCGAAACCGCGAAGTCGACCATCGAGGTGGAGTGCTTCGAAACCGGAACCATGGCCGAGCTGCTCGTCGAGCCCGGCACGACGGTGCCGGTGGGCACACCACTCGCGCTGATCGGGGCGACGGTGAAGAAACCCGAGCACCCGGAAGGAGAGGGGAAGCCGCACAGAACCCGCAAACCACGCAAGGTCCGTGGACCCGAGGGCCCCACGGAGACCGAGAAGGCGGAGAAGGCGGAGAAGCGACGAGCGGCCCGTCGCGCACCGAAGAAGGGCGCGCTGGCTTTGTACACGAGTAGCGACGTCGTTTTGACGCGACATTGGGAGTCGCACGCTCGCGCGAATAGGCGGTGTTCACGAGAACGGGAGGCACCTCGCGGGCCCTCCCGCCGACGGGTGGAGGTACGCGTCGGTTGGGCCGCGCGCCGGTCAGCGCGCCCCGCCGGGCTTCGGCGTCTTGGTGGTGCGGGACCGGGCGGCCAGGCCGCCCTGGGGATTCTTGGTGTCGACTGCGCTGCACCCGACTGCAGGGTTGTTCAGACCAAGCCTGCACATCCCACGGCGTCGGCACGGTGTCACACGCGGTGCCGACGCCGTGGCATCCCGCCCGGTCCGGACATGCCCCGCATCTGCGAGGGCGTGGGTTGTTGTTGCCAGGTCTGACCGGGCAACCAAAACCTCCGCAACCTCACAAGTGATCGGTCTTGGGCTTACTAGGGGCGGGGCACAGCGTCGAAGATCACGGTCATGTCGGCCGTGTAGAGCCCGTTTCGGGTGTCGAGCGGGCGTGCGGCGATGATCGTCATGTCGGCTTGGGTTCCGGGAGTGGAAGTCGCGTCGTCCACGACCTCTTGAGGGGTTGCGGTCAGCGTCACGCCATTGAACGCGGTGGTCAGTGCGATGGCGTCGGTCCCGTTGTAGAGAGAGGCGGGTCCTCCTTCGATGTAGGCGTGGATGCTGCCTGCCGTTCGGGCCTGGATGGCGCCGGCTTCGTCCTGGGTGCGGGCCAATTCGACGCGGCCGTTGGGGGAGGCGGTGTCGATGAGGCCGGGGAGATCGGCGGCGAGACTTGCGGCGAGGTCGCCGGGCTCCCGGCCCAGAGATTCGGCGGCCTGAGCGAGCCGGTCCTCCCCGATGGCCCGGGTGATCTGATCGGCGGTCACGGGCTCGTTGGGTCCGGAGCTGATCCAGGACCGCAGCTGCGGTTCCAGACCGGCGTCCGAGAGGCCCTTCACCGAGATCGACACGGTTGTCGGCGTCGCCACGCCGTCGTTCACAGGATCGGTCATGCGGGGATCTTTCCCGCCCAGGCAAGATCAAACGCAAGGTGGATCTGACCTCTGCAAGGTCCACTGCTACGAGACAGCCCCAGCAGGCCCAAGTGCTGTCGAGCCTCGTGAATATTTCGGCCAGGCTGCGACTCCCGAACCGATGTCGAAGTGCTGCCCGTCCTCGTGAACAAAGCCAGCGCGCCCACCAAGCTCCCGTCCACGCCTCCCGAACCCGCCAGGGGCCGGGCCCTGGTGCCGTCCACCGCTCGACAGCGCGGCCACACGGAGGCTGGCCCCCTGGCCCGGCACTTGGCGGAGCAAAGCAGCGTCGACCTGGAGACGCTGCACGGCTCCGGACCCGGCGGCCGGGTCACCCGAACCGACGTCGAGGAAGCGGCGGCCGCCGGGGCCACCACCCGACAACCGCGCGTGCGGGCCACGCCCCTCGCCCGGCGGCTCGCCGCCGAAGTGGGCGTCGACCTGGCCACCGTGCAGGGGACGGGCAGGGACTCGGCCGTCCGCGCTGCGGACGTACGCCAGGCGGCCCCCGGTCCGTCGACTCCGCTTCCGCTCGCCTCTGCGGACGCCGTCGCGGTGCGCCCTTCCGCTGAACGTCCTTCTGTCGTACACGTGCCCGATGATCGGGGGGCGGGCGTGCGCCGCGCGATCTCTGGCCTGATGAGCCGCCCCAACCGGGACATTCCCCACTACTACCTCTCCACGACCGTGGACCTGGCCGCCGCGATGGACTGGCTGCACGAGCACAATCGGCGCAGCCCGATCGGCGAACGGTTGCTTCCCGCCGCCCTGCTGCTCAAGGCGGCGGCCCTGGCGGCCCGGGACGTCCCCGAGCTCAACGGTTCCTGGACCGAAGACACTTCTCGGCCGGCGAGGGCGTACATCTGGGCGTGGCCGTGTCGCTGCGCGGTGGAGGGCTCGTCGCCCCCGCACTCCACCACGCCGACACCCTGGCACTCCCGCAGTTGATGATGGCCCTGAAGGACCTGGTCACCCGGGCCCGTACGGGCAGACTGCGGGGCTCCGAGGTGTCGGACGCCACGATCACGGTCACCAACCTCGGAGACCAGGGCATGGAGGCCGTGTTCGGAGTGATCTACCCGCCGCAGGTGGCTCTCGTCGGTTTCGGACGGGTGGTCGACCGGCCGTGCGCCGTCTCCGGCATGCTGGGCGTGCGGCCCGTCGTCGCTGCGACCCTCTCGGCCGACCACCGGGCGACCGACGGCGCCCGCTACCTCACGGCGGTCGCTCGCCTCCTGCAGAACCCGGAGCAGCTGTGAACATCAACCGAACCGACGCACTGGACATGGTGAGGGAATCGATCTCCCAGGTCATCCCTGGCGCCGGCATCGCCGCCCTCGGGCCCGACGAAGCGTTCCGTGACGCGCTGGAGATGGACTCCCTGGACTTCCTGAGTTTCGTCGAGGTGCTCAGCGAACGCTCCGGCGTCCGCATCGAGGACGAGGACACGCCCCAGTTGGCCACGCTGTCCGGCAGTGCGGACTTTCTTGTCGCCCGCACGGGGTGAGGCGCGCTCCGTGGACGTGAGGGTTCAGACCGCTTCGGTGCCGTCGACGACGCCAACCACGTCGTCGATGTCCCGTACCGAGGCGAACAGTTCGCACACACCACCCATGGTCGGCCCGAGCGCCTCCATCGCCAGCAGCTGCTTGATCAGAGCATGGCGGCGCACAGGCCACCTGGTGCTGGAGCGGGGTCCTCTGGCGCGGAGCCGCCGCGGCCCGTGGCATTTCGTTGGGCCCGTACCGCTCCGCCCGGCCCGTGCCCGTTCCGCCGACAAGCCGCGCCGTGAGGTGTTCAGGGCGGGGAGCACATCACCGGCGGTGAGTTCCCCTACCGGAGGACGTGGCGCGGAACCGGACGTGGCGTCGAACGCCGTTTCCGCTCCTCCGCCTGGTACCAGCGGGTCCAGGCCGGTGCGCATCATCCGAACCCGCACGGCGTCGAGGCCCTCGGTTCCGGCGGGGCCGGGCGGGCGCGGAGGGCCTTGCGTGAGACTCCATCACGGACTCCAGTGAGTTCGGTGGCCGTCCGGCCGATGTGCCGCCCCCGACCGGCAGCGCCCTCATCGTGGAACGGGCCGTCCGGCGCCACCCGGGCCGTACGGGGCATGGGATGGCGCCGTTCGGCGTCTCACACCGGAACCGTGATGACGGGGCAGCGGGCGTGGTGCAACACTCCCTGGCTCACCGAGCCCAGCAGCATGCCCGTGAAACCTCCGTGCCCGCGGGTTCCCACGACCAGGCCCAGCGCGTGTTCCGAGGCTTCCGTCAGTACCCGCACGGGGTGGCCGAGGACGACCTCGTGGTGCAGCTCCACTCCCGGGTACCTCGCGGTCCGGCCCGCGACCGTCTCGGACAGCACCCGGCGGCATTCCCGCACCGCTGCGTCCTCGTCCAGGACACCGAGGAGCGGCGGATGCCACACGTACAGGGCCCTGAGGTTCGCCCCGCGCAGAGCCGCCGCCTCGAACGCCACATCCACCGCCGCCGCCGCGTGCGGACTGCCGTCGACGCCGACGACGAAGTACGCGGGCTCCTGGGTGATGTGCTCCGGCTCCGGAACGACGACGACCGGGCAGGGAGCGTGGGCGGAGAGCGGCAGCACCACGGAGGCGGAGGTGAACATTTCGCGCCGGGTACTCAGATGCCAGGAACCCACCACGACCAGCGAGGCGTTCCGCGCCTCGTCCCGCAGAACCCACGCGGGCTCTCCTTCCGCCAGCATCGTCGACACCTCCACCGTCGGGCGCCGGGACTCGACGAAGGCGACCGCCTCCTTGAGTGCCTCGGCACCCGCTTCGTGCAGAGTCCGGTTCCACTCCTCCCAGGACGGCCGTACCTTGCCAGAGCGGTATCCACCCGTCGGTACGCCCTGGGCGTGGACGAGCCGCACTGGCAGGCCACGGCGATCCGCCTCGTCTGCGGCCCAGGCGATTGCCAGCCGCTTCGAGGGGTCGGGGTCGACACCCACGACGATCGGCTCACGCCCGTGCGCACCGCTCATGGCGCCTCCAGCAGATTCCCGTGCCGCCGTCCTTTCACTGTCTTCCAGCGTGACCCCAGCCGACGGCAGTCGCCACGTCACGGCCTCGCGGGGGCTGATCTGGCGGTTCACGGCTTTGTGGTGAGCAGGGGGGTGAGGCGGGCGACACCCTGGGCCTCGGCGATGGCGATGCGCACGGCGAGGTCGGTGCGGTCCGGCAGGAACTCGTGCAGGGGTGGGTCGACGAGCCGGATGGTGACCGGCAGGCCGTCCAGCGCCCTCCAGGCGCGGGCGCCGGCCGGGCAGGGGGCGAGAACCGGCGATCTCGTCTGCCCGTGGTCACGGCCCCGGCCACACCTGCCACGCGGGCTCACCGGAGAGCAAACCACCGAGCAGGACCGGGTCGCCGGTGTCAGCGGCCACGGGGCTGTCGGGTGCTCGCGGTTGGCTCCCGCCTGGTGCGCTGATCGGCGAGAGTCGGCCCTGTGCAGGCGTGTGGCCGTCGAGCGCGGCAAGCCTCGCCCGGCAATTGCCCAGACAGTGGACGCCAGCATCGCGTCCTTGAGCCGAGCTGGTCCAACACCGCCGGATCCCCGTAGTGGCTCGGCTCAGTCATGGGGGACGACAGCGACAGGGCAGCGCGCGTGGTGGACGGCGGCCTGGGCGACCGGGCCCAGGTGCGGTCCCAGGTCGGGGTGGTGCTTGCGTCGGCCGACGACCAGCAGTCCGGCGCCCTCGGCGGCTCCTACGACGGCCCTGGCCGGACTCTCGAGCCGGATGGTGTGGGCGACGTTCACGCCCGGAAACTTCTCGCGCCAAGGGCGGAGCGCCTGGTTCAGGTCCTTCTGCACGCCCTGGACGATCTCCTGGGTCACGGTGTGGTCCACACCCCAGGGGGTGTAAGCGTGGAGCGGCGTGCTGCGGCCATGGACGGCGCGGAGGGGCAGGCTGCGTGCCGCGGCGGTGGTGAAGGCGAACTCTAGGAGTTCGTCGTAGGAGGCGTGCAGTTTCAGTGCCACCACTACGCCGCCTGTCGCACCTGGTTCGGACGCCGAGGGCCCTTCCGTACGCCCCTCGGCACGAACCAGGACCACTGGCCGCTCGGCGCGCCCCACGACGATCATGCTGATGTCGCCGAGGAAGTAGCTCTCCACGGGAGTCAGGCCCCGCGAACCGAGCACGAGCATTGCGGACTCCGACGCCGCTCGGATCAGCGCGTCCTGGGCGTCGTCGGCGACCAGGTTGCCGACGACGGTGAGGCCCGGGTATCGCGCCTGGAGTTCCGTCTGGGCGTTGTGCACGAGCCGCTTCGCCCAGTAGTTGTGGTCCAGTTCAGCAGGGGCGTGGGCGGGTTCCGGCACCAGCAGGGGCCACGCATGCAGCAGACGCAGGGTGAGTTTGCGCCGCTGGGCTTCTTCTGCGGCCCAATGCGCAGCGGCGAGGCTCTCGGGTGAGCCGTCCAGTCCCACGGTGAGGACTCGTTCCATGGCGACTACCTCCGTCTGGTACGAAGCTGGAAGGACAGTGAGTGTGGCCGTCGTCCGGACTACTCCCGTCCCCGCGCGTCGGCGGCCGCGTGGCCGTGCAGGCCGGCCGCGGGGCGTGGTCACCGCAGCACATGCACATTTGTGCGGCGCGTGAGCACGGTGCTTCTCCCCTGAGGAGTACCCCAGATCTCCTCGCGGCGCATGTAGTTGCGGAAGCGGCGGCTTAACGGACGGACGTGAAGTCCGGCATGAGGAGGAGGCGGAAGCAATGGCGGTTCCCCTGGTGGTCGGCATCGACGGGTCCGAGGCGAGTCTTGAGGCCGTGGACTGGGCCGCGGGTGAGGCAGTCCGACACGACGTGCCGCTCCATCTCCTGCACGCGGCCCCGGCTGACCACGACGCGTCGGACCTGGTCGCCGCCGCCTCGGAGCGAGCCAGGAAGAGTGCTCCTGCGGTACGGCTGTCGAGTGAGGTGCTGTCCGAAGACGCGGCGTCAGCGCTCCTCAGCGATGGGCGCAACGCCCTCGCTCTGGTACTCGGGTCCAGAGGGCTCGGAGGTCTCGCCGGCCTGCTCCTCGGTTCGGTCAGCCTGGCTGTGGCGGCCCATGCCGACTGCCCGGTCGTCGTGGTGCGCGGCGGGGAGGAGCCCCGGCACGGCCGGTTGGGGTGCGTCGTCGTCGGGGTCGAGGACGGGGAAGGCAGCGGTACGGCCGTGGAGTTCGCTTTCCGCGAGGCCCAGCTGCGGCGCTGTCCGCTCCTGGCGGTGCACGCCTGGAGTGTCCCGGTCGGTAACCCCGGGCCTCCGGGCCTGTCCGGCTACGCCCTCCGAGCCCTCGATCGCCCGCCTGCCCAGGTGCTCGCCGACGCCTTGCGTGGCCCCGAGCAGCGGTATCCGGACGTGACGGTGAGGAGCGAGGTGGTCGAGGGCGCGGCACGACAGGCGCTCCTGAATGCCGCGTCCGGTGCCGATCTGCTCGTCGTCGGAGCCCGGAGACGACACGGGCACGTCGGTTTGCAGCTGGGCTTGGTCAACCATGCAGTGCTACATCACGCGCCATGTCCGATCGTGGTCGTGCCGCAGATATGACCAGGTAGGGCCCGGATGAGCCCCATGGTCCGTCGGCGAGGCCCTTTGGCCCTGCCGCCCCTCACGGGGTGCCGCATTGCCCGACTTCACTGCGAGCCCCTCGGTTCAGCCGGAGCGGTGGACTCGCCGGTGAGGTGGGGCTCGACGTCCACGACGCCCTCCACGGCACGCACGAGGCGCACGGCGACCGAGATGAGCGAGGTGTCCTGGATGTGTCCGCGGAGGGTGACGACTCCCTCGTGCACGTTCACGTGGATGGCGTGGCTGAAGGCCGGGAAGAGGTAGGACACCACCGTGCGGCGAACCTCCTCCTCGATGTCCTCGTCCGGCCGCAGGAAGACCTTCAGCAGATCGGCACGGCTGACGATGCCCCGGAGCATGCCGATGTCGTCGACCACGGGCAGACGCTTGACATGGCGGACGGCCATGATCCTTGCCGCTTGGGCCAGGGTGACGCCGGGGTGGACTGTGATGGCGGGGGTGCTCATGAGTTCCTCCGCCGTGGCTGCTCCGGCCTTGGCGATGTCGGACAGTCGCCGGCGTTGCTCGGAGAGGCTCGGGTCGCTGTCATGGAACTCCTCCTTGGGCAGCAGGTCGGCTTCGGAGACGACCCCGATGACGCGGCCTTCGCCCTCAAGGACGGGCATGGCACTGACTTTCC
Source organism: Streptomyces sp. NBC_01431 (assembly GCF_036231355.1). NCBI lineage: Bacteria > Bacillati > Actinomycetota > Actinomycetes > Kitasatosporales > Streptomycetaceae > Streptomyces > Streptomyces sp. NBC_01431. Next base: position 1,008,715 of record NZ_CP109496.1, on the reverse strand, counting down.
ACTGCTCCATGGTCCGGACGATCTCTTTGAAAGGCGCCTCGCGGCCGACGGCCACGACCGTCTGAGTCATCACATCGCTCACGATGTGCGGGGTCTGCGGCACTTCGAAGCACCTCGTCTCGCCTTGTCAGGGGACCTCGCCCGCGCCGTGAGGCGCGTACAGGTCGAGCAGTCGCACCCGGGTGGACCGGAGCCGGCGCGCGAGCACGCCGGAGACATAAGTGCATAGTTCGTGATCCAGCGCCGGGTCCTTCGCGCACAGGTCACGAACCGCCGCCGCGTCGAACTCGTAGGCACGTACCGGGCTGCTGGCCTCGGCACCCAGGTGCCATTGATGGGGCGGGACCAGCCAGGACCAGCCCAGCATTTTTCCGGCGTCGAGGGTCTCGACGACCACTGCCCGGCGGCCGGGCACGTGAAGGTCGAGAGCGACCGTGCCCGTGCGAATGATCCAGAATCGGTCGGCCTTGCTGCCCTCGTTGAAGATGCGCTCGCCTGCCGCGAACGACACCTCACGAGCGAGCAACATGAGCTGCTCGCGGTGCTCCTTGGTCATGGCGCCGAAAACGCCGGTCCTCGCAACCACGATGGCCGTCCCTTCTCCGCGACCTCGAAACGGAGCCGGGCTCCTGTCCGGTCACGGACGTCTCAGCACGCGGCCAATGCGAAAGCCATGGCGGGGCGTGGGACCCAGCGGCGACTTGCTCCCGGCCGCATGACTCCACCATCGCCGCAAACCGGCGCGGCGCAACCTGGGCGGAGGCACTCCGAGAGTCGAAGCGTGTGTCGCGGTGGGCCCAGGGCGGTGCGACCGTGTTCACGGGGCCCTCACGGCGGCTGGGCAGCACAGCGTCCTCCAGCACGGAGCCGCAAGTGGAATCGATGTCGAGGTCGTGAAACGGCCCACCATCAAGGGATTCCGGCCCCAGCCCAAACGCTGGGTGATCGAGCGAACATTCGACCGGCTGATGAAAACGTCTGGATGCCACGCGGCGCGTCCGTCATTGCCCTTGTCCGCCGCGACGACGTCAACCACGCCGGAGGGAGAATTGCCTCTATGGGCCTCCGTCCTGGCTGACTCCAGTCGTGGGCCGGGGGCTCCGCGGCCCTCGCCCGTATTGCGAGATCGCCTGGCTGCCACCCGCCCCATAGGTGTCTCCGCCCGGTGAACCCGGGCAGCGGCGCCACCAGGGAGGGCCGAACGGTCCTCGCCGGGAACCGCCCGGCCCAAGCGGGCAAGGCGCCGACCGCGCGACAGTGACAACAACTCGGCCACCACCTCGTGGAGCACAGGGCGCGGAGCAAGGCATGAACAGCAAGCGAGTCGACGTGGCGGCCCTGTCCGCCGACGCCACCGATCTTGCCCCCGCCCGGAACCACCGGATCAGCGCCGAGCCGGCTGCCGCCTGACCAGGCGGCCGGCCTGCGCGCCGGAGCTGCGGAGGCACCCCATGGACCGCCGGACGAGGAGCACGACCGCCAACCCGCTCAGGCGGGGCGCCGACCGCACCCGAACCCGCCTGCACGTCGCCTTCGCCGTGGCCTGCGCGCTGGCCGTGGTCTGCGGCGTCATGATCGGCCAGAGCGTGTGGAACCACGGCAGCGGCGCGGCCGAGGAGATCGCCCGCCACCGGCACACCGCGATGGCCACCACGACCGCCGGGACCCGCTACGTCGCGTCGTCCGGCGTGAGCGGCCTCCCGGTCACCGTGGCGGCCGCCACCTGGCACTATCCGGCGAACCGAGCCCACACGCAGACCGTCCCCGTGCCGGACGGCACGCGCAAGGGCGACGCCGTCCGTGTGTGGCTCGACGACAACGGCGACGCGGCGGCCGCCCCGCCCGCAACCGTGGACATCGCCGCGAGCGCCATCGGATACGGCACAGGAGCGCTGTGCGGGATCGTCCTCGCGGCCGGCGCCGTGGTCTTCGTGCGCCTGCGAATCGTCGACGCGCACAGCATCAAGGCGTGGGAGGCCGAGTGGGCGGACATCGAACCGCTGTGGTCCGGCCGCCTGCGACCCGGCCGGGGAGCCGGCGATGACTGAGGCCGCCACCGGCACGAAGACGGGGCCCGAGATCACGCTCGGCCCCTTGGAGCCCCTGCCCGTCCTCCGCCGGGACCTGCACACCGGGCCGCTGGGTCTGTCCAGCCGGGAGGCGGCGCGCCGCTTGGCCGTGTACGGGCGCTCGCCTTCACCGCGGCACTCGTCTACGGCCCTCCGCTCCAGCACCTCTTCGGTACCTCGGCCCTCCCCGTGGACGTCGTCCTCCTCATCGCGACCTTCCCGCTCCTGGTGTGGGGAACCGACGAGTTCCGCCGCTGGATCCGCCGCCACCGCACCTGAACGCAAGGGAGGAAGTCATGGGCGACGGGTTGGCGATCGAGCTGTCCGGTCTCACCAAGAAGTACGGACCGGTCGTGGGAATCGACGGGTTGGACCTGACGGTGCGGCCCGGTGAGGTGTTCGGCTTCCTGGGCCCCAACGGGGCTGGGAAGACGACCACACTGCGGTGCTTGAGCGGACTCGTCCGCCCCAGTGCGGGCCGGGTACGGGTGCTCGGGCTCGACCCGATCGCGGATCATCGGCGGCTGGCACCGCAGCTCGGCTACCTGCCGGGCGAGCTGCGCTTCTATCCCGAACTTTCCGGGACGCAGACACTGGACCTGCTTTCTTCGCTGCAGGGTGCGCCTGTGGCCCGGCGAGCCGAGCTGTGCGACCTGCTGGGGCTGACGCCCGCCATCGTCGCCCGCCCCGTGGGCAGTTACTCACGTGGGATGAAACAGAAGCTCGGGCTGGTGCAGGCGCTGCAGCACGATCCCAGGCTCGTGATCCTCGACGAACCGACCGAGGGGCTGGACCCGCTCGTACAGGAAACGTTCTTCATGCTCCTGAACGAAGCGGCGGCCGCCGGCCGCACGGTCCTGCTGTCCAGTCATGTGCTGCCGGAAGTGCAGCGGAGCTGCGGCCGGGTGGCCATCGTGCGGGACGGGCGGCTGGTGACGGTCGAGAGCGTGGCGAGCCTGCGCGAGGCGCGTGCCCGGCGGATCCGGCTGTCCTTCGCCGACGGGGCGGGTTCCCGGCCGCTGGGAGCGGCCGACCGGTGGGGCCCGCTCTGGCAGGGCGACAGAGTGGAGCTGCTCGTTCCTCCGAGCGAGGTGGTGGGCGCGCTGCGCGGACTCCTGGAGCTGGCGGTGGCCGACATCCGGGTGGAGGAGGCAGGGCTCGACGAGGCGTTCCTGGACCTCTACCGGAGCCAGGGGACTCACTACCGGGAACAGGGGACGAAGGAGAAGCCATGAGAGGCCGGTGGCCACTACTGTGGCTCGCGCTCTACCGTCGGCGCACCATGCTGATCGCCCTGCTGATCGGAATGATCGCTTTCGAGGCCCTGATCGTGGTGGTCGCCGACACGATCACCCCCCAGGATCTGTTCTCCGCGGGAGGCAAGGGCCCGCCGTCGGCCTACCGTGCGTTCAGCGGATCGAGCGGCGGGGTGTCCATCGCCAGTTATCCGGGGCTGCTCGGCGCCGGGCTCGTCCACCCGTTCTGGATCGCCTTGCAGCTGACCGCGATCGGTTCTCTCGCGGCGGCCGCCGTCGCCGCCGACGTGGAGTCCGGAACGATGGAGCTGATCATGGTCCGGCCAATCAGCCGCACCAGGCTGCTGGCGGAGCGGACGGCGGCCGTGCTGCTCGCCGCCCTGGCGCTGAACGCGGCGGCGACGTTCACGATCGCGGTGGGAGTGGTCCTGTCACCGGACATCCACCACGCCGTGCCGCTGCGCGGGGTGTTCGCGGCGGGGGTCATGGGCTGTGGACTGGCCCTCTGCCTGATCGGGCCGGCGCTGGCCGTCTCGGCGGCGGGACGGCGGCGCGCCCAGGTGCTCGGAACGGTCATCGCGGTTGGAGCGGCCGGCTTCGCGATCAACTTCATCGCTCTGGCATGGACGCCGGCCCGGCCCCTGAGGTTCGCCAGCCCCTTCCACTACTACACGCCGGGCGACGCCCTGGCGGACGGCACCGTGCCGTGGGTCTCGTTCCTCGTTCTGGCCGGCACGGGGCTGTTGGGCATCCTCGTCGCTCATCTGGCGCTCCTGCGCCGGGACTTCACACCCTGAATGCTGCTGATCCGGAGCGCTGTTGACCGAAGACGGCGCGCGGCTTCGGCGCGCTGTGCGGCGTTCGTGCCCGTGGCCTCAGTGGTGCGCGACGACGGCGACCGGTGAGGTGGCGTGGTGCATCACCGCGTGGGTGATGGCGCCGACGCGCGCGCCGACGGCCGAGTGGCGAATGCGCCGGCCGACCACGACGAGGGAGGCGCCGGCGGCCGCGTCCAGGATCTGGACGGCGGGCTGACCGATGAGGACGCGTGCTTCTGTCGCGAGCCGAGGGTACTTCTCCTTCCACGGCCCGAGGAGTCCGGAGAGCTGTCTGGAAAGCGCGTTCCCGACTTCCTGCTCGACCCCGGGATTGATGACGGGGGCACGGGCGAACACCAGCGGCGAGGTCCAGGCGTGGATGACGGTCAGGGGGCAGCCGCGCCGGTCGGCTTCCTCGAAGGCGAAGGCGAACAGTGATGCGCAGTCGCTGCGGACGTCCACGCCGAGGACGACCGACTCCACGTGCCCCGGGGAGTCGCCCGCAGAGGTGGTGGGCGCGGTCGGCCGCACCAGGACGACCGGCATTTCGGCCGTTCGGACGGTGGCTGACCCCACCTGGCCGACGAGGAAGCCGGTAAGGAAACGCAAGCCGCGTGCTCCGAGCACGAGCATGTCGGCGTCCGTGGCGGCGGTGGTGAGAACCTCAGCCGCCCGCTGTCCGTCGATGCGGTGGGTGACGACTTCGAGGGCGGGGTGTTCGAGCAGGATCCGCTCCCGGGTCCGGCTCAGGAGGTCGTCGGCCCACCGCCGGCGTACCGCGGGAGAAGGCACGGCGAAGGACGCCTCGTCCGGCCAGTCGTCGACATGAACGACGTCCAGGCGGGCGGTATGCAGTTCGGCTTCACGGGCGGCCCAGTCGACGGCGGCCAGGCTCGCGTCCGACCCGTCAAGACCGGCCACGATGCGGTTCGACATGGTTCTGCTCCTTGTGACGGTGGTTGGCAAGGGCGGTGCGCCCTCGATCCGGGAGGAATTCGTCCTCCACGGCTACGACGCCGTGCACGTTCCGGCAGAGCCGGACTGTGATGCTGAGGAGCCTCACGGCGGGCCTCCCGTCACACGGGCAGGGTGATGGTGAACTCGGCCTTGACATCGATGACTCCCGGCACGGTATGAGCGGCCCGTACGACCGCTTCCTCAAGCAGGGGGCCCGGAAGGGTTCCGTGCAGATGGACGACGCCTTCCGCCACGTGGACGCGGACCTCGGCCGAGCCGTGACCGAGCGGAATGAGCTGGTGCATGATCAGCTCGCGGAGTTCGGCAGCGATGTCGGCATCAGGCCGGAGGTACACCTTCAGGAGGTCGGCGCGACTGACCATGCCGACCAGCCGGCCGCCCGTGTCGACCACGGGCAGGCGCTTGAGGTGGCCACGGGCCATCAGGCGGGCTGCGCCGGCGATCGTGGCGTCCTTCGTCACGGTTACCGCCGGGTGCGTCATCAACTGCTCCGCAGTGGCATCGCGGGGTGTGCCGTCCCCCTGCGCAGTGGGCAGCAGGTCTGCCTCGGAGACCACGCCGGCCACCCGCCTGTCCTCGGCGATCACGGGGAGGGCGCTGACGTCCCACATGCGCAGGGCCTCGGCAATGTCCTTGAAGGCGGTGAGCCGGTCGACGGAGATGACGGCGTGCGTCATGACGTCGTCCACGGTGCGCAGGTACTTCATGTCTTCCTCCGGTGGGGGACGGGGGACGGGGAGACAAGGCGCCGCCGGGACGACGGCGACGGCGATGGGGCGGTGCCGTGATGAAGGGGGCGGCCTGTGCCCTTCACGATCCGCCGCCGTGAAGAGCCGCTTCGAGGGCCGAACGGTCCCGTCCGGGGACCGGAAGGTCCATCGGCCCGGCCGGAAAGCGCTGGGCGGCCCTGATGGGGACCTTTGGTCCCTCGGCAGGCCCCTGACGGCCCTCTCTCGAACCCTGCGCCGGTGTCAGCGTCAGTGGTGAGCCTCGTCGGATTCTGGTCAGGAGGAATCGTGGAAACCATCTTCCGTAGCCCGGACACCAGCTCCGTCGTCGTCGGCGTGGACGGCTCGGCGCAGGCGCGCTCCGCCGCTCTGTGGGCCGCGGGTGAGGCAGCGCGCCGCAGCCGCCCCCTGCACGTCGTCTACGGTTCCGACACCGACCTCCGAATCCTCTTCCAGTCGGCGGAGACCATCGAAAGGACCCGCGCCGCGGGCCGGGAACTGCTGGACGACACGGTGAAGGCTGTGGCCGCCGAGTGCCCGGGTCTGCATGTGACCACCGAGTTCAGCCGTGCCGACGCCGTCACCAGCCTGCGTCAGGCCGCCGGCCCGCACGGGACGATCGTCGTGGGCGACAGGGGCCGGGGCGGCTTCGACTCCCTGATGCTCGGATCGGTCGGCCTGAACATCGCGGCGACGGCAAGGACCCCTGTCGTCGTGGTCCGCGGCACGGATGACGCGGAGGAGCGCGGCAGCGTGCTCGTCGCCGTCCGTGACGAGCACGACCTGATGTGTGCCCGCTACGCAGCCCAGGAAGCAGAACTGCGCAAGGCCTCGCTGCGGCTGCTGCACGTGTGGAATCTGCTGCGGTCCGTCGGCGACGTCGTGACCATGCTCGACGGCATGAACGAGATCGCCGGCCGGCACGAGGAGGCCCTGCGGGCCCTCACGGGCACGATCCGAGACGACTTTCCGGGCCTGACCATCGCCGGCGACGCGGAGAAGAGCGTCTCCGTGGCCGGCGTCCTGGCCGAGGCATCCCGCCAGGCGGACCTGCTCGTGATGGGCGGCCGTCGTGCCCACGCCCCCCTCGGCCTCGGCCGCAACCTGGGCCGGGTCACGCACACCCTGCTGCACCATGCCCACTGCCCGGTGCTGTTCATCCCCCGGTTCGGCAGCGACCTGGGAGGCTCGTCATGAACGCCACGTGGGAGCGGGCTCGCGACATCGTCGTCGGCGTCGACCCGGTCCGCGACTGGCGCCTCCCGGTGGCTTGGGCCGCCGACGAAGCCCATCGGCGCCGGTTGCCGCTCCGTCTGGTGCTGGCGGTCCCGCCACAGCACGACACGCAGCACGTCGACGACACGCCGCGGCAGATCGCGCTGCGCAGCAGCGGCGCGGACAGGTTGCGCCAGGCCGAAAGCTGGGTCCGGGACCGGCACCCGGAAGTCACCGTCAGCACGGACCTCCTCGCGGGCTCACCCGCACGCGTCCTGGCGGCGCAGTCCCGGCACACCCGTCTCGTCGTCCTCGGCTCCCGGCACCTGGGCCGTGCGGCGGAGTTCTTCAGCGCGGGTTCGACCACGGTCCCCGTGACCGCCCAGGCCGCGTGCCCGGTTGCCGTCGTGGGCGACGCCGAGCACGTCACTCAGCAGCCGCCCTACCTCGTCGTCGGCATTGACGGCAGCACGGCCGCCACCGACGCCCTGGCATTCGCTTTCGACGAGGCCGACCGGCGGGGTGCCGACCTGCGGGTCGTCTGTGTGTGGCAGCCGGCGCTGTTCATGCTCAACGACGAAGAGGTGGCGCTGAAAGCCCAGAGGCTCCTGCTGTCCGAGGCCACGGCTGGTCTGGCGGGCAACCACCCCGACGTGCACGTCACGCACGAAGCCCTCACCGGCCATCCGGTCGAGGAACTGGCCCGCGCCGCCGAACACGCCCTCGCCCTTGTCGTGGGGCGCCGCGGCAGGGGCGGATACACGGGCATGCGTCTGGGCTCGGTCTCCCACGGCCTCCTGCACCGGGCCCACTGCCCGGTGATCACCGTCCCCACCCGCTGAGCCGGTGACGGACAGCCGCGCGCCGAGCCGCCGCGAGCGCGGCCGGGCTGACAGAGGCGGAGGCCGAACGCCGACGCTCCCGGTACGGCCGCAACGAGGTCGCACCGCCCCGCCCCACACCCCTGCGTTTTCGGATCCTGGCCCAACTGCGCGACCCGCTCATCATGGTGCTGCTCGGAGCGGCCCTGCTGACCATCGCCATTGGCGACCACGCGGACGCCGTTGTCATCGCGGTGGCGGTCGCGGTCAACACCACGGTCGGGGTCGCCCAAGAGGTACGGGCGGACCGCGCCGTCGCCGAGCTCTCCGCCCTCTCGGCCCCCCACGCCCGAGTGCTGCGCGACGGCGTCGCCCGGGACGTTGCGACGGCCTTGGTCGTGCCCGGCGACACTCTGCTCCTCGGCGAGGGAGACATCGTCGCCGCGGACGCCGACCTCACCGAGGCATCGGCGTTGCTGACCGACGAATCGATGCTCCGTCGGCCTGCCGTGGCAGAGCGTGCTCTTCCTCTCCCTGCTCGCCGCCCAGTTGGGGGTGGCCCTCGGCCTGCGGGCCCGCCTGCTGACCACGGCGAACCTCTTCCTGCCCGCGTCCGTGGCCGGTTCTGCGCTCCTGGGAGCGGCCGCGCTCTACGTCCCGGCCCTGCAGTCACTGCTCCACACCGTGCCCGTGGACTGGCGTGGCCTGTGCCTCGCCGCGGGCGCCGCTCTCGCGGCGTTCGCCGCGGCCCGCCTCCTGCGGAGCGCTTTCCACGGAAGCCCGGCGGTCGGCCTCCCTGATCCGCCGCCCCCACCCTGCCTCGTAGCGGCTGAAAACCCGCGTCGGCCCTGCGCGGCCGTCCTGCCCCGGCCCTGCGTGGGTCGCGTGTTTCAGGGGAGCTTGGCGACAAGGGCGGCCCGGCCCGCTTCGAGTCGGGCCGAGGGGACGCGGAAGGGCGAGCAGGAGACGTAGTCGATTCCGGCGCGGTGGAAGAAGTCGATGGAGGCAGGGTCTCCGCCGTGCTCGCCGCACACGCCCGTCGTCAGACGAGGGTGTGCGGCTCGCCCTTCGCGTACGGCGATGGTGATCAGTCTGCCGACGCCCTCCTCGTCCAAGGTCTCGAACGGCGACCCGGAAAGGATCCCCTTGTCCAGGTAGCCGGGGAAGAAGGATGCCTCGGCGTCGTCGCGGGACAGGCCCCACGTCGTCTGGGTCAGGTCGTTCGTGCCGAAGGAGAAGAAGTCGGCGGCCTGTGCGATGCGGCCGGCCGTCAGCGCCGCACGCGGCAACTCGATCATGGTGCCGACCGGGCACCGGACCGACTGTCCCGTCTCGCCGGAGACCTCGGCCAGGACCCGCTCCACCTCGGCTCGAACGAGGCGGAGTTCCTCGACGGCGCCGACGAGCGGGATCATGATCTCGGCCCGCGGGTGCCCTCCGTCCCGCATTCGCTGGGCGACGGCCTCCGCGATGGCCCGTACCTGCACGGCAACCAGGCCCGGTACGGCGAGGGCGAGCCGCACGCCGCGCAGACCGAGCATGGGGTTGCGCTCGTGCATGCGCTCGACGGCGGCCAGGAGCTGGACGTCGTGCGGATCGGGGGACGCGGCGGTGGCCACCCGGACGGCGAGTTCCGTGCGGTCGGGAAGGAATTCGTGCAGGGGCGGGTCCAGCAGCCGGATGGTCACCGGCAGCCCGTCCATCGCGGCCAGGATCGCCGTGAAGTCCGACCGCTGGGGTGGCAGTAGGGCGGCCAGTGCCTGCTCGCGCGCCGCCTCGTCGTCGGCGAGGATCACCGCCTCGACAAGGGCTTTGCGTTCGCCGAGGAACATGTGCTCCGTGCGGCACAGCCCGATGCCCTGCGCGCCGAAGCGGCGGGCACGCGCCGCGTCCTCGGGGGTGTCGGCGTTGGCCCGTACCTCCAGGCGGCGGACCCTGTCGGCGTGCGACAGGGCGCGTCGGACGGCTTGGGACAGCGGCCCGGTCCGTTCGCCGGACTCCAGGGCCCGGCCGACGTCGGAGGCGGTGAGCGGCAGGGCGCCGAGATGGACGGTTCCCGCGGTCCCGTCCACTGAAACGGTGTCGCCCTCGCGGACTGTGACACCGGAGCGGGTGGTCAGCGAACGGCGTTCCAGGTCGACCACCACGGATTCGGCGCCGCAGACGCAGACCCTTCCCATCCCGCGGGCGACGACGGCCGCGTGGCTGGTCTTGCCGCCGCGAGTGGTCAGGACGGCTCGCGCGGCGATCATGCCGGGAAGATCGTCGGGCGTCGTCTCCGTGCGGACGAGAACGACGGGCTCTCCCGCGGCCGCGCGGCGCACCGCGGTCGCCGAGTCGAAGACGACGGCGCCCACGGCCGCGCCAGGCGAGGCGGCGATACCCGTCGCGAGCGGAGCCACGTCGTTGCTCGTGGCAAAGCACGGGAAGAGCAGTCGGGTGAGCTGCGCGCCGCTGACGCGCGACAGCGCTTCGTGGCGGTCGATGAGGCGTTCGTCGAGGAGGTCGTAGGCGATCCGGAAAGCGGCCTCGGCGGTTCGTTTGCCGACGCGTGTCTGGAGGATCCACAACTTGCCGCGTTCCAGGGTGAACTCGACGTCGCACAGATCCTGGTAGTGCCGCTCCAACGTCCGCAGGTGGTCGCTGAGTTCGACGTAGGCACGTGGGGCGAGCTGCTTCAGCCGGGCCAGTGGCACGGCATCGCGGACACCCGAGACGACGTCCTCGCCCTGGGCATCGCTCAGATAGTCGCCGTACACACCGCGTTCGCCGGTGGCCGGGTCGCGCGTGAAGGCGACACCCGTCCCGGAGTCCTCGCCCAGGTTGCCGAAGACCATCGCCTGGACGGTCACGGCGGTGCCCAGGTCGTCGGGAATGTGGTCGCGCCTGCGGTAGACGCGTGCCCGCTCGCCGTTCCAGGACGCGAACACGGCACGGATGGCACGGTGCAGTTGCTCGACGGGGTCCTGGGGGAACCGCTCGCCGGTCTCCCGGTGGATGAGTGCCTTGAACTGCTCGGTCAGCAGGATGAGATCCGCGGCGTCCAGTTCGTGGTCGCCGGCGACACCGCGTCCGGCCTTCAGCGCGGCCAGGGTCCGCTCGAAGAGTTCACCGTCGACGCCCATGACCGTGTGGCCGAACATCTGCAGCAGCCTGCGGTACGAGTCCCAGGCGAAGCGCTTCTGCCCGGACGCCTTGGCCAGCCCGGCCACGGTGGCGTCGCACAGCCCGATATCGAGGATCGTCTCCATCATCCCCGGCATGGAATAGCGGCCGCCGGAGCGGACCGAGAGCAACAGCGGGTCCCCGGCCCGGCCCAGGCCGCGTCCCGCCGCCCTCTCCAGCGCGGCGAGCGCGTGAGCGACCTCGCCCGCAAGCTCGGGCGGTTCGACGCCGGTGGCGAGGAAGGCCCGGCACGCGGTGGTCGTCACGGTGAAGCCGGGCGGGACGGGCAGCCCCAGGCGGGTCATCTCGGCGAGGTTCGCGCCCTTGCCGCCGAGCAGGTCGGCCATGTCCCGGCTGCCTTCGGAGAACTCGTACACGTAGTGGTTCATGGCCGTCCTCTCGGGCGTTCGCACCTCGGGAAACGGGGGGCCTCGACAGCGGGCCGACCGCAGGGGCGCATGCCCCTCCGCTCCCCTCATCAGCGTGGTCGTCGGAGATCTCGTGAGGGAGGGGCCACCGGGGCATCGCCGGGGTCCGTACGGCCCTGCCCGGCCGGTTCCGACGGGCCGGACAGCGGCGGGGTGCGGCCCGTGAGCGCCAGTTCGCACGTGGCCCCGGGCGGGAGGGAGAGGGTCCTGCCCTCCAGATCGAGGTCGACCGGCTCCCGGTCGGACGAGGGGATGTGCACATGCAGCTGTCCCGGCCGCATCTGGAGCCGTATGCCCCAGTGCCCCCGGAAGCGGATCGTGAACCCGTACTCGGACAGTTCGGGCAGCGGTACGGGGTCGAGCCGCAGCACGCCGCCGCGGGTCTCCAGGCCGGTCAGACCGCGCTGGACCAGATCGAGTGTGCCGGCCATGGCTCCCAGGTGGATTCCCTCGCCCGTGGTGCCGCCCTGCACGTCGGCCACGTCGCCCTCCAGGGCTTCGTGCACGTACTGCCAGGCCTCGGACCGCTTGGCCCTGGCCAGCACCCACCCGTGCACGAGACCGCTGAGGGTGGAGCCGTGGCTCGTGCGGCGCAGGTAGTAGTCCACCGTGCGGCTCCACATCCCGTCGTCAAGACGGTGCCCGAGCCGCGCGAACAGCTCGTGCAGCTCGGTCGGCGAGAAGAGGTAGCCGAGCATGAGGACGTCGGCCTGCTTCGACGCCTGGTAGCGGTTGACCGTGTCTCCCTCGGCCTCCAGGATCCGGTCGAGCCTGCGGATGTCCCCGTACCGGGCGCGGTAGTCGTCCCAGTCCAGCGCGGCCAGGTCGGCGTAGCCCTCGAACTGGCTGATCACGCCCGCATGGAAGGGGACGTACAGCTTCCGGGAGATGTCCTCCCAGCGGGACGGGGCGTCCGGGTCGAGAGCGACGCGCTCGGTGAGTTCGCGCCGGCACGGTTCGGGCAGCGTGGCCAGGAGTTCCACCGCACGCGCCAGCACCCAGGCGGCGGTGACGTTCGTGTAGGCGTTGTCGTCGAGGCCGGGCTCCGTCGCGCCGGGATATGCGTCGTGATACTCGTCGGGGCCCATGACCCCGCGGATGCGGTAGCGGCCGAGACCTTCGTCGTACATGGCGGAACCGGCCCAGAACCGGGCGATCTCCACCAGCATCTCGGCACCCTTGGTGTGCAGGAACTCCGCGTCGCCCGTCGCTTCGCCGTACCGCCAGATGTTGTACGCGACGGCCGAGCCGATGTGGTGCTGCAGCCGTGAGTGGTCGGGCAGCCAGCGTCCGGAACGCGGGTTGAGGTGCATCTCCTGGGTCTCCTCGCGGCCGTCGCTGCCGCTCTGCCAGGGGTACATCGCACCCGGCCTGCCGGTCGCCCGCGCGGCGTCACGAGCCGCGCCCAGGCGGCCGTGGCGATAGCCGAGAAGGGCTCGTGAGACTTCGGGGAAGTGCAGGTTGAGATACGGCAGGACGAAGAGCTCGTCCCAGAAGACATGACCCCGGTACGCCTCGCCGTGCAGCCCGCGAGCGGGGACCCCGACATCCAGCTCGGCGGTGTGCGGGGAAAGGGTTTGCAGCACGTGGAAGAGGTGCAGCCGCAGGATGCGTCCCGCTTCCCCCGGCACGGTCAATTCGGCCTTCTGCCACAGGTGTTGCCAGGCGAGGCGCTGTCCGCCCAACAGCGCCGGAAACTTCCGCGCGCCGGTCACCCGGTCGATGGCTGCGTCGAGGGGGTCGGCGATCGCCGGGTCCCGCGAGGTGTGCAGAGCGACGGTCTTGTCGACCGTGACCGCACGGTCGCACGGCAGGCGCAGGCGGATGCGCTGGACGGCCCTGTCCGTCTCGTCGAGCACCCGCACGGACGCTCCCGGGGCGGTGGTGATGCGCTGCGCCATGCCGATACGCAGACCGGAGGTACTGGTGCGGCAGCGCAGCCAGACCGTGTCGGGGCGCGTGGTACCCGTGTCGACCCCCGTGAGGTGGGAGGAGTTGAGTGCGCGGTAGCGCTCGACGCCGGCATTGGTGACCGTCGCGTCGAGCGCGGCCTCCACCTCCAGTTCGCCGGACCAGCCCCTGGCCGTGAACTCGGTTCGCAGGACGGCGAGATGAGGGTCAGCCATGTGCACGAGGCGGAGCTGGCGCACCTGCAACGTGCCGCCGCTGGGAACCGCGTAGCGCGACTCGCGCTCAAGGACCCCGATCCGGAGGTCGAGGGAGAGCCGATGGGAAAGGAGCGCTCCGCTGTCCGGCGTGAACCACGCGTCGTGCGGGAGCCGGAAGCGGAAGGACAGCCAATTCGGAAGGTTGACCAGGTCCTCGTTCGCGACCTCGCGGCCGGCCACCGTGGACGTGAGACGGTTGTAGCAGCCCGCCGCGTAGGTGGCGGGATAGTGGACGGCGTCCGCGGCGCACTCCGGGAAGGCCCCTCGCGTGGCGAAGTAACCGTTGCCGAGGGTGCACAGGGCTTCCCGCAGCTGCTCCTGGGCGGGGTCGTATCCCTCGTATCGCCAGACCCGGTCCGTCATGCCGCGCTCCCCTCCGTCAGCAACTCGCCCAGGTCGCGTACGACCAGGTCGGCCCCGTGCTTGAGCAGCGCGTCTCCCGTTCCCGGCCCTTGCGTCCGGTCCACTCCGACGACCAGGCCGAACCGGCCGCGCCGGCCGGCTTCGACTCCGGCCAGGGCGTCCTCCACGACGGCGGTCCGCGGTACGGGGACCGCCAGCCGTCGGGCGGCTTCCAGGAACAGAGCGGGATCGGGCTTGCCCGGAAGCCCGAGCCGGGCCATTTCCGCGCCGTCCACCAGGACCTCGAACAGGTTCAGGACGCCGGCGTGTGTGAGGAGCTCCCGCGCGTGACGTGAGGCCGAAGCTGCGGCGAGGCGGACCCCCTCCTCCCGCAGCACCCGCAGCAGCCGGACCGTGCCCGGGTATGCGTCGATGCCGCCTGCCCGCAGCCGGCGGACGTACCGCAGCTCCTTGTCCGCGGCTACCGCCGCGACCGTCCTGGGGTCCGTCGGCAGGCCGCGGGAGGCCAGGAAGGCCGCCGCGCCGTCGAGGCGCGACTTGCCGTCGACGTACGTGAGGTAGTCGCCGCCCGTGTCGAACGGCCTGCGCTGGGCGGGGTCCTCGGGCGGATCGCGCCGGAGGTGGGCGTCGAAGGCCGCCTTCCAGGCTTCGGCGTGTACATGCGCGGAGTCGGTGATCACTCCGTCGGTGTCGAACACCACGGCGCGGATGCCGTGCAACGCGCGGGAGATCACTGCGGCTCGGCGGCGTGGGCGATGAGGCCGAGCAGCCGGTCGTTGCGGCCTCCCTCGTGGTCGTCCGGGCCCAAGACCTCGGCCGGATATCCGTCCAGGTGGGTGGGCGGGGTGAGCGGGCCGTCCGGGCCCGTGGTGATCGATCGGAGCATGATGACCACCTCCTCCATGTGCATCGTGCCGCGGCGGCCGGACGGCGAGCAGGTGCCGGTGGGCCCTGACGAAGGGCCATGAGGGCCCGAGCCGGCGCCGGAGGAAGTCGAACGGTACCGGGTTTGGCCCGGACGGCCCACTGCGCGCCATGGTCGCCGGGTGTCTCCTGGAGATGGCACCGTGCGGTGCCGGGCCGGAGGAAGCCGCACGGACGCCCTCATCCTATTCGGCGCGGGAGCGCTCGGGCGTTGACGATCTCCGGCTACAGCTCGTTCGTCGTGGGCGTCGCCCACCTCGCGCCACGTCCGGCGCGGTCCGAAGGGAGAACAGGTCATGGAGCACCCCCTGGTCGTCGGAGTGGACGGCTCGGAGCAGAGCCTGCGCGCGGTGGACTGGGCGGCCGACGAGGCCACCCGGCGCGGTCTTCCGATTCGGATCGTGTACGCGTCCCTGTGGGAGCACTACGAAGGTGCCGCCTACGACTACGGCGCGCCGCACGCCTCGGACCGGGCGTTGGCGGATGCCCTGCTCAGCGAGGCGAGCGCGCGGGCCCAGAGCCGCAGGCCCGGCATCAGCACCACGTGCGCGGTCCTTCCGCAGGAGCCCACGGAAGCGCTGCTGCGGGAGAGCGAGCTTGCCTCCGCCGTCGTCGTCGGTTCGCGGGGCCGGGGGGCCATCGCAGGCGTTCTCCTCGGATCCGTCGGCCTTGGGGTCACCTCCTGGGCGGTATGCCCGGTGGTCGTCGTGCGCGGCGACGAGGTGGCCGTGGACGGGCGGCACGAGCGGATCCTGCTGGGTGTGGGACACCCGGACCGGAACTCCTCAGCAGTCGAGTTCGCCTTCCAGGAAGCGATGACCAGGGGGAGCGCCCTCGACGCGGTCCGCACGTGGCGCGGTCCCGCACGGGGGCGCTTCGCTCCCCTGTCGTCGGGCCCGAGGACAGGGGATCTCGACGAGGAGAAGGCCATGGCGGAACTCGACGATGCGCTGCGCGTCGCCCGGGACCGGCACCCCGAGGTGCGGACCAGGACGGTCGCGGTCGAAGGTCATACCCACCGGGTGCTGGTGGAACGGTCGGCGGCCGCCGACCTCCTGGTCATCGGCGCGCGCCGGAACAAGGGCTTCGGAGTCCAACTGAGCCGGACCGGCCACGCGGTGCTGCAACACGCCGCGTGCCCGGTGGCGGTGGTGCCGCAGCACGGCTGACTCGCCGGCCGCCGAGGACCGGAACCAGGGCACGGCTCCGCGGTGGACACCCCGCGCCGTGGCCGCACCGTGACCGGGGCCGCCGGCCCGGACGCCTGGACCATTACCGGCCGTGCTCGCCGTCCAGGCGGGCTTCCGAGCCATCCAGCGCTACCGTGAGAGCAAGCACGTACATCTGCTGCTCTAGCTGGTGGGGGCGAACCCTTGAACGCGCAGGAGCGGGACAGCACCGCAGGTCAGCCGGGCAGGCTACGGCTGGACGACCTTCTCGACGAGCTCCAGGTACGGATCAATGCCGTGCGCGGCACACGGGACCGGCTGCACAACCTGCTGGAAGCCGTGCTTTCGGTGGGGCGGGAGCTGGACCTGCCGCAGGTGCTGCGCGGCATCGTGGAGGCCGCGGTGGTGCTGGTCGACGCGGAGTACGGGGCTCTGGGCGTGATCGGGCAGGGACAACGCCTGTCGGAGTTCCTGCCCGTGGGCATCGACGACGAACTGCGGCAACGGATCGGTGAGTTGCCTTCCGGCCATGGCCTCCTGGGAGAGCTGATCCGGCATCCCGACGCGCTTCGGCTGGCCGAACTGTCCGAGCATCCGGCGTCGTCCGGCTTTCCGGCGCACCATCCGCCGATGCGCTCCTTCCTCGGTGTTCCGATCCGCGTGCGGGACGAGGTGTTCGGCAACCTCTATCTGACCGAGAAGCGGGGCGGGGCCGAATTCGACGACGAGGACGAGTCGCTGCTGGCCACGCTGGCCGTGGCCGCCGGGGTGGCCATCGAGCACGCCCGCCTGTACGCGGAGGCCCAGCTGCGCGAGCAATGGCTGGCGGCGAGCGCGGACTTCACCGCCGGACTCCTGTCCGGGATGCCGGAGTCCCGCGTACTGGAGGCGATGGTCGAGCAGGCCAAGGAGATCACCTCGGCCGAACTGGGAGTGGTCAACCTGGTGGAGGAGGGCACGTGCGAACTGCGCGGTGTGCTGGCGGTGGGGAAACAGGCCGAGGCACACCGAGGGGTCATGCTGCCGCGTGAAGGGAGTCTCGCGGGTGCCGCCCTGACTGAGCAGGGCCTCGTCGCGACGGCGGACGTCAGCGGCGATCCCCGGGTCACCCACCAGCCCGAACGGTGGAAGGGCATGGGCCCCGCGGTCGCGGTGCCGATGGGAGTGCACGGAGTGCTGGTGCTGGTTCGCACGTCCGGACGGCCGACGTTCAGCGCGACGGAGACGGCTCCCCTGCCGGGGTTCGCGGGGCAGGCGGCCCTCGCGCTCGAGCTGGCCGACCGGCGCCGGGACGCCGAGCAGGTGAGCCTGCTGGAGGACCGCGACCGGATCGCCCGGGACCTCCACGACCTCGCCATCCAGCGCCTGTTCGCCACCGGCATCACGTTGCAGAGCGCCCAGCGGTTCGTCGACCATCCGCAGGCGGAGGAACGGCTGACCAGGGCGGTCGACGATCTCGACGAAACCATCAAGATCATCCGTTCGACGATCTTCGGGCTGCGGGCGCACGAGGTGACGGAACCCGGCGCCGGGCTGCGGGTTCGCGTGGTGCGGGCGGTGGAGGAGGTGGTGCCCGCCCTCGGATTCACGCCGTCACTCAGAATGGAAGGGCTGCTCGACACCGACGTACCGCACGCGCTGGCGGACGAGGCGCTGGCGGTTCTGGGTGAGGCGCTGGCCAACGCGGCGCGTCACGCGAGGGCCTCGTCGGTCGATGTCTCCCTGGTCGTGCGCCGGGGGACGCTGACGGTCGGTGTCGTGGACGACGGCGTGGGCATCGGCGAGGGCGGACGGCGCAGCGGGCTGCGTAATCTGTCCGAGCGCGCGCGGCGACTGGGCGGGGAGTTCACTGCGCGTACGGGGCCGGAGGGCGGAACCCGGTTGGAGTGGTGCGTCCCGCTGTCCGCCCGCGAGTGACGTGGCGGGGCCGGCGGGACCGAGGGAGTCAACAGGGCTCCTCCGTCGGCCGGTTGAACCGGGTGGCGAGCACCGCTGCCTGGATGCGGCGTTCCACCCCGAGCTTGGCCAGGAGCCGGGAGATGTGGTTCTTCACGGTCTTCTCCGACAGATAGAGATGTTGGCCGATCTGCCGGTTGGTCATCCCTTCGCCGATGAGATCGAGGATCCGGCGCTCGCGTTCGGACAGCCCCGCCAGGCGGGGGTCCTCGTGCGTGGTGTCCTTGTCGGGGCCGCGCAGTGTGCTCATCAGGCGCGCGGTGGTGGCGGGGTCCAGCATGGACTGGCCCGACGCCACGGTCCGAACCGCGTCGATCAGGTCCGATCCCTTGATCAGCTTGAGGACGTAGCCGGCTGCCCCCGCCATGATGGCGTCGAGCAGGGCGTCGTCGTCGTCGAACGACGTCAGCATCAGACAGGCGAGTTCCGGCATCCTGGAGCGCAGTTCGCGGCAGACGGTGATGCCGTCGCCGTCGGGCAGGCGGATGTCGAGTACGGCGACGTCCGGTCGCAGCGCGGGAGCGCGCGTCAGCGCGAGTTCGCTCGTGCCCGCCTCGCCCACCACGTCGATGTCCGGTTCGGCGTCGAGCAGGTCGTGTACTCCGCGCCGCACGACCTCGTGGTCGTCGAGGAGGAAGACCCGGATCGGATGCAGTGGTGAAAAGGCCCGTACGTCGCTCACGTCGATGTCCCCTGACTGTCGATGGCTCGGGTTCGAGCGTGCCGACCGGTCGTGGGGAGCGACAGGGGCCGAACGGCCCTTGCGCGGCCCCACCCGGCCGGCGCGGTGGTCGCGCGGGGCCGGTGGCATCCGGCGCTGACGCCCGGTCCGTCCTTCACAGTTTGTGCAGCCACTCCTCGGTGACACCGTGCAAGGCCTGTTCGCTCGGGCGAAGGCGGGAGTCGTCGGCGTGGTAGCCCAGCTTGTCGATCACGGTCACGACCCCGTCGATCTGGCGCGTCATGTGCACCGCGATCGCCACCTCGCTGAGGCGCTCCAGCTTTCCGTCCAGGGTCACCTCGCCGTCCGTCACGGAGACCCTGATGGTCCGGGGCGACAGCCACAGGGTGTTGACCAGCACTTCGCTGATCACTTCGCGGCGGATCTCGTCGTCCGGGCGCAGGAACACCTGGAGCAGATCGCGGCGCGTGACGATGCCGACCAACCGGTCCTCGTCGTCGATCACGGGCAGCCGCTCGACCTTGTGCCGGGCCATGGACCGGGCGGCCTCGGCAATGGTGTTGTCGGAGTGGACGCACACGGCCGGCTGCGACATGAGCTGTGCCGCCGTGCGAGCCCGGGACTTGGCCTGCTCCCTGCGGGCCGCGGGGAGCAGACCGGGCAACCGGATCCGGCGTCCCGGTGAGGCCGACGCGTGCGCGTCCGCCTCACGGACCAGAAGATCGGTCTCGGAGATCACTCCCAGCACCTTGTCGTCGGCGTCGGTCACCGGCAGTCCGCTGACGCGATGCCGGGCGATCAGCCGGGCCACTTCCTTGAACGGCGTGGCGGGGCGGACGGTGACCACCTCGGTGGTCATCACGGAGCCGACCTTGCTGTGCTTCATCTCTGCCTCTTCCTCAGCGCAGTCGCCGCAGATAGGGGTCCCCGGCCGTGCGGGGCAGCAGTCGTACCCGGACGTCGAGTGCGCTGATGCCGCCGGGCCGGGCCAGCACGGGGTTGAAGTCGGCCTCGGCCAGCTGGGGCAGGTCACAGGCCATGCGCGAGAGCCGCAGCAGCAGTCCTTCAAGCCCCTCCAGGTCGACCGGCCCGTTGCCGTCCTGTCCGAAGAGCAGCGGGGAACAGCGCGGAGCCGTGATCAGGTCGTGCACATCCAGGTCACTGAGCGGGGCGAGGCAGGCGGCCTGGTCGGCGAGCACTTCGGTGGCCGTACCGCCGAGGCCGAACAGGACGAGGGGCCCGAAGACGTCGTCCTGGACCACGCCGGCGAAGAGCTCGACGCCGCGCTCCGCGAGCGGCTGGACCACCACGCCCGTCAGCAGGCCGGCGAACCTGGCTTCGAAGTCCCGGTAGGCGGCGCGTACTTGGGAATCGCCCCGCAGATCGAGATGGATCGCGTGCTGCACCGTCTTGTGCAGCAGCCCCGGCCAGTGGGCCTTGAGGACGGTCAGGCCGTCCGGGCCCTTGAGCCGTTCGGCCGCGAGGACCGCCTCGTCCTCGGTCTCGGCCCACGCCCAGGGAAGTTGGGGGATGCCGTAGCAGGACAGCAGGGCCGCGCACTCCCGGGGTGAGAGCCAGCCTCCGTCCGGGTGGTCGGCAAGGAAGGAGTCGGCCAGGGCCCGTGCGCAGTCGGTGTCGACGCCGTCGAGGTCGCCCATGCTGCCGGGTGGCCGCTCCAAGTGCCGGGCACGCTCCGCGGCGTGTGCCAGGGCGCGTGCCGCGGCCTGGGGATCGGCGTAGGCCGGGACCGCGCCGCCTCCCTCGGCGGGCAGCAGCTCCACGGCCGGGCTCTGCCCCAGGCGTACGGTGACGACCGGGCACGCTCCGGATCCGGGTTCGCGCAGCAGAGCACGGCCGAGATCGTCACCGGTCGCCGCGGCGACGGCGGTGGGGGCGAGCACCACCAGGACGGCAGCGATGCCGGTGTCCCCGGCGAGTCGGTCGAGACACCGACCGAGCTGGTCTTCGGAGACGGCCGCGGTGACGTCGACCGGGTTGCCCGCGGTGGCTCCCTCGGGGAGATCCGCCAGGAGAGCGTCGATCAGCTCGTCACCGAAAACCGGTACATCCAGGCCCGCTTCGGCACAGGCGTCGGCCGCCAGCACGCCCGCGCCCTGGGCGTTGGTCACGACGGCGACGCGGCTCCCGGCCGGAAGCGGTTGCGCGTGGAACAGCGCCGCTGTTTCGAGGAGTTCGGAGATGGTCCGAGTGGCGGTGATGCCGGCCTGAGCGAACAGGGCACGCCTGGTCATGGTGCGGGTCGCCGCCGCCGCGGTGTGCGAGGCGGCGCCACGCCGGCCCGCTTCCGTGCGGCCGGCGTCCACGGTCAGCACCGGCATCTGGCGCGAGACCCGGCGTGCGGTGCGGGAGAACGCCCGCGGATTGCCGAAGGACTCCAGGTGCACCAGGGCCAGATCGGTGCGGCCGTCCGACTCCCACCACTGGAGCATGTCGTTGCCGCTGACGTCGTACTTGTCACCGAGCGAGACGAAGCTGGAGACCCCGATGCCCAGCCGGGACAACCCGTCGAGCAGGGCGATTCCGACACCCCCGGACTGCACGGCCACGCCTGCCGTGCCAGGGCGCGGGTGGTTCGCGGCGAACGTCGCGTCGATGGAGAATCCGGGCTCGGTGTTGGCGATGCCGAGGCAATTGGGGCCGACGAGCCGCATGCCGTACTCGCGGCAGGCTGCCAGCACCCCTTCCGCCTGTGCGTGGTCAAGGCCGGCGGACACGACGACGAGTGCCCGCACGCCGGCCTTGCCGCAATCGGCGGCAGCGCCGGGCAGCGCCGCGGCGGGTACGGCGAGGACGGCCAGCTCGGGCACGAGCGGCAGCGAGTTCACCGAGGGATGAGCCGGCACACCCATAAAGGACGACGCGCTCGGGTTGACGGCGCAGAGCTGCCCGGTGAAGCCGCCGGTGCGGAGGTTGCGCAGGATGGCCCGCCCGACCGAGCCGGGCTTGCGGCCCACTCCGATCACGGCGATCGACTTCGGACGCAGCAGGGGCCGCAGGTTCACCACGGCGGCCGACCGGGCGCGTTCGTCCACAGCCGAGAGGTAGGCCTCGTCCTGGTCGAGCTGGACGGTGTAGCGCACCTCCGGTCCTTCGACGTACCGGGTCGTCCGCAGGCCGAGATCGGCGAACACCTTGATGACCTCGTGGTTCTCAACGAGCGCATCGGCGGTGAACGCGGTGATGGAAGCCTCTCGTGCGGCGGACACCAGGTGTTCGAGGAGCAGGGTGCCAATGCCGAGGTGGTGGTGTCCGTCGGCGACCGCGAGCCCGATGTCGGCGGTCCCGGGCGCCTCGATGACCTCGTATTCGGCCAGCCCGAGCAGGTGCCCGGATGCCTCGGCGACCAAAACGAGATGACCGGGCTCGGCCCTGCGACAGCAGCGGTCGGCGGCCTGCCGTGCGGAGGTGCGGGCGATCGAGAAGAACCGGAAGCGCAGATTCTCGGTCGACATCTCATCGAACATGCGCAGTACCTGAGCGTGGTCGCCGGGCTGTGCCGACCGTATCCGTATGGTCGTGCCGTCGGTCAGCAGCGCGTGCACCGGCCGTGCGGTGACCTTGTTGTCGGTCATCTCGAAACCCACTTTCGCCAGTCGACACAAGCAGCATCCGCCGCACGCGAGCCCCGCCCCAGAGGCCGCCCAGGGCAAGGGCAGGGGCCGTTCGGCCCCATGGGCCAGAACCCCGCACCCGGTACCGCTCCGTGCCGTCGGCAGGGCCGACCGTCCCCGGCTGGGGCCGGTTCGGCCCTCCCCCTCCGGGCCGGGCAGTGGAAGCGTCCTCCATGAGCGCCCCGGATGCGGGCGAGCCCTCAGGAGGTGGCACCGTGGACAAGCCGGTGATCGTGGGTGTGGACGGTTCGGATCCGAGCCTGCGGGCCCTTGACTGGGCGACGGACGAGGCAGCCCTGCACGGTGCGCCCCTGTGTGTCGTGCATTCGCAGGCGTGGGGCTGGTACGAGGGGTACGGCCCGTCGTTCGGCACCGACCGGAGCGCTCTTCGGGTGTACGCGGACAACGTCGTCGGGTCGGCCGTGGAGCGTGCCGGCCAACGTGCCCCGGCGGTGAAGGCGTACGGGGAGGTCGTGACGGAGGACCCCGCGGCCGTCTTGACGCGGATGAGCCGCGAGGCGTCCGTGCTGGTCGTGGGCGGCCTCGGCGCGGGGGGAATCGCCGGGCTGCCGCTGGGCTCGGTGGGGCTCGCGGTAGCCGCCCACGCACAGTCCCCGGTGGTGGTGGTCCGCGGCGACGACCGCCATGTGCACCGTGCCTTCGGCCGGATCGCCGTGGGCATCGACGAGCCCCAACAGGCCCGCCGCGCAGTGGAGTTCGCGCTGTGCGAGGCTCAGCTGAGGGGTGCCGCGCTGGATGCGGTGCACGCCTGGCGGTGCCCGGCCAGGGAAGTGGCCGACCACCCGGACCACCGGGCGGACACCGCGCGGCACCGCACGCTGGCGCAGGACACGCTGACCGAAGCCCTGTGGCCCGTCGCCGAGACGAAGGGCCGGGTGGAAGTACGGCGGCAGGCGGTCGAGGGGCATGCCAGGGAGGCGCTCCTGGACGCGGCCCGGTCGGCCGATCTCCTCGTGGTCGGAGCCCGTCGGCGCACGAGCCACCTCGGGATGCAGCTCGGGCCGGTCAACCACGCCGTGCTGCACCGCGCGGCCTGTCCGGTGGCCGTGGTTCCGCACGTCTGAGCGACACGTATGCGCACGACCGGTACGCGGTACCCATCCCTACCGATCCCACCCGCTGCCCAGACCCAGGAGAGACGATGACGAAGGACCGACCGGTGGACCTGAGCGCTCTGAACGCGCATTGGAGGGCGGCGAACTACCTGGCCGCCGGGCAGATCTACCTGATGCGCAACCCGCTCCTGACCGAACCGCTCAGGCCCGAGCACATCAAGCCGCGTCTCCTCGGTCACTGGGGCACCTCGCCGGGCCTCAACCTGGTCCACACCCACCTCAACAGGGTGATCAAGGACCGTGGGCTGGACTGCGTGTGCATCTGGGGGCCGGGTCACGGCGGGCCGGCCGTGCTGGCCAACTCCTGGCTGGACGGCTCCTACTCGCGGGTCTACCCGGACGTGAGCCGCGACGCCACGGGCATGGCCGAGCTGTTCCGCCAGTTCTCCTTCCCCGGCGGGGTGCCCAGCCATGTGGCACCCGAGACACCGGGTTCGATCCACGAGGGCGGCGAGCTCGGCTACTCCCTGGCACACGCGTACGGCGCGGCCCTCGACAACCCCGGCCTGCTGGTGGCCTGCGTGATCGGGGACGGTGAGGCCGAGACCGGGCCGCTCGCCGCGTCGTGGCACGCCAACAAGTTCCTCGACCCGGTCCACGACGGCGCGGTCCTGCCGATCCTGCACCTGAACGGGTACAAAATCGCCAACCCGACGGTCCTGTCGCGCATCCCCGAGACCGAACTCGACGCGCTGCTCACGGGGTACGGCTACGAACCCCTGCACGTGTCCGGGTCCGACCCCGACAAGGTCCACATGGAGATGGCGCGTGCGATGGACCGAGCCCTGGACTGGATCGCCGCCGACAGGCAGTCGGGGGGCCGCCCGCGCCGGCCGGTGATCGTCCTGCGCACGCCCAAGGGCTGGACGGGTCCGGCGGAAGTCGACGGCCTGCCGGTCGAGGGAACCTGGCGGTCGCACCAGGTACCCCTGGCGAACGTCCGGGAAAACCCCGAGCATCTGCGGCAGTTGGAGGCGTGGCTCCGTTCGTACCGGCCGGAGGAACTGTTCGGAGCCGACGGCCGGCCCCGCGAGCAGGTGCTGGCCTGCGTCCCCGACGGCGACCTGCGCCTCGGCACCAACTCCCACGCCAACGGGGGCCTGCTCACCCGCGCCCTGCCGATCCCGCCGCTGGAGCACTTCGCCGTGCCGGTCGACAAGCCCGGAGCGACACTGCACGAACCGACGCGGGTCCTGGGGCGGCTCCTCGCTCAGGTCATGGCCGACACCGCCGAGCGGCGCGACTTCCGGGTGGTCGGCCCGGACGAAACCGAATCCAACCGCCTGGGCGCGCTGTTCGAAGTCACCAACAAGGCGTGGCAGGCCGAAGTCCTGGACACCGACGAACACCTCGGCCCCGACGGACGGGTGATGGAGATCCTGTCCGAACACGTCTGCCAGGGGTGGCTGGAAGGCTACAACCTCACCGGCCGGCACGGGCTGTTCTCCTGCTACGAGGCATTCGTCCACATCGTCGATTCCATGGTCAACCAGCACATCAAGTGGCTCAAGACCGCGCGGCAGCTCTCGTGGCGCGCTCCCGTACCGTCCCTGAACTACCTTCTGACCTCGCACGTCTGGCGCCAGGACCACAACGGCTTCTCGCACCAGGACCCCGGCTTCGTCGACCACGTACTCAACAAGAGCCCGGACGTCGTGCGCGTGTACCTTCCGCCGGACACCAACACGCTGCTCTCGGTGGCGGACCATGTCCTGCGCTCGCGCGACTACGTCAATGTGATCGTCGCCGGCAAGCAGCCCTGCTTCGACTGGCTGTCGCTGGAGGAGGCCCGTACGCACTGCGCACGCGGCGCCGGAACCTGGGAGTGGGCCGGGACCGAGGACGGATCCCGGGAGCCCGATGTGGTCCTCGCCTGCGCCGGTGACGTGCCGACCCAGGAGGTGCTCGCCGCGGCGGCGTTGCTCCGCCGTCATCTCCCCGACCTGGTGGTGCGGGTGGTCAACGTCGTCGATCTGGCGAAGTTGCTGCCCCACGAGGAACATCCGCACGGGATGACCGGCGCGGAATACGACGCGCTGTTCACGTGCCACTCGCCCGTGATCTTCGCGTATCACGGCTACCCCTGGCTGATCCACCGCCTCGCGTACCGCCGCACCGGCCACGCGAACCTGCACGTGCGCGGATACAAGGAATCCGGTACCACGACCACGCCCTTCGACATGGTCGTCCGCAACGACCTCGACCGCTACCGCTTGGTCATGGACGTCATCGACCGCGTCCCGGGCCTCGCCGTGCGGGCCACCGCCGTGCGCCAGCTCATGGCGGACACCCGCACCCGCCACCACGCGTGGATCCGTGAGCACGGCACCGACCTGCCCGAGGTCGCCGACTGGACCTGGGCCGGATGACCCCATCGCACCAAGGAGGTGCGTCATGAACAGCAGCATCATCGTCGGCATCGACGGCTCGGCCGAGAGCCTGGACGCCGCTGACTGGGCGGCCAGGGAAGCACTCCGCCGAGGACTGCCGCTTCATCTGCTGCACGCGGGCGACACCCCGGACGCCCGCACCGGCCTGCCGGAACTCGATGCGCCGGCCGCCCTGGTGGGCCATGTGCTGGACCGGGCGGCGAGGGCCCTGGCCTTCGCCCACCCCGCCCTCGAAATCGTCCGCCGACGGGTACCGGGGCCGCCGGCCGAGGCCCTGGTGGCCGCGGCCGGATCCGCCGAGGCCCTTGTCCTGGGGTCCCGCGGGTTCACCGGGTTCGCCGGATTCCTGGTCGGCTCGGTCGCCCTTGCGGTCGCGGCACGGGCCGACCGCCCGGTCGTCCTCGTCAGGGCGGGGGAGCGGATCGAGGACGAGCACTGGGACTCGGCGGCCGGCCCCTATCGCCCGGTCGTCCTGGGCCTCGATCTGGACCATCCGTGCGACGAGCTCGTCGAGTACGCCTTCGACGCGGCGACGGTGCGCCGGGCGCCGCTGCTCGTGGTGCACACCTGGATGGTGCCCCTGGCGCCCTCCGGTGCCGCGGATGATCCCGAGGAGGAGAAGATGCGGGCCTTGGCAGCGGTGTTGACACCATGGCGGCACAAGTACCCCGACACGGAAGTCACGGAGCGATCGGTCCACGGCCGTGCCGCACACCACCTCCTCGTGGCGTCCACCAAGGCGAGCCTGCTGGTGGTCGGCCGCAGCATCCCCTTTGGCCCTCGTCTGGGGCCGGTTGCGCACTCCGTGATCCACCACAGCCTGTGCCCCGTTGCAGTGGTGGCACACGTCTAGCGCGAAGGCGGCTCTGTTCGCACGGGCGGGCCGCCCCGGACTACGGTCCGGTCAGAGTGCAGTTCACGTCCACCACACCCTCGATGGTCATGGCGAGGCGTTCAGCGATCGGAATGAGGTCGCTGTCCCGCACCGACCCCGACAGCGTGACGATGCCGTCCTCCACCTGGACCCGTACGTGCTGGTGGGAGAGGGCGAAGAGCCGGTCGACGACCTCGCCGCGAACCTCTGCGGCGAGGTCGGCGTCCGACCGTAGGAAGATCTTGAGCAGGTCGGCCCGGCTGACGATCCCCTTGAGCACCCCGCTGTTGTCCACGACGGGCAGCCGCTTGACACCCCGTCCGGCCATCAGACGGGCGGCCTGCGGGAGAGTCGCGTCGGCGTGAATGGTGACGGCGGGAGATGTCATCAGGTCCTTGGCCAAAGAAGAGCCCGCCTTCGCGGTCTCGTCCAGTCGGCGCATCTGTTCGATCATGCCGGGCTGTTGCCCCTGGAACTCCTCCTTCGTGAGCAGGTCGGCCTCCGAGACCACGCCCACGACCCTGGCCTCGCCCTCGATGACGGGCACGGCTGTGACCCTCCACCGGCCCATGGCCACGACGATCTCCTTGAACCCGGCGTCGGGCGTGACGGTGACGACGGTCGTGGTCATCACATCGGCGACGGTGTAACGGCTGTCGGCCATGACGTTGTCCTCACTGCGCGCGACGGGAGGCGCCCGCTTGTTTCAGCATGCTCTCGGCCGCGCCGACCACAAGGGGCCGAACGGGCCCTCCCCTGCGCGGTCAACGGACCAGTACCGCCTCGCCCGAGCGCGGAACGACAGCGGTCCAGCCCAGTTCGTGATCGATGCGGTCCCGCAGCGCGCGGGCCGAATCCTCCTCGCCGTGGATGAGGTACGTGGTGCGGGGCGGCGGAGCGCCACGCAGCCAGTCGATGATCTGCGCGGCGTCCGCATGCGCCGAGAGGTGCGGCACGTCCGCCACCTCGGCGCGTACCGGTATGTATTCGCCGAACATCTTGAGCGTCCGGGCGCCGTCCACCAGGTCGCGGGCGCGGGTGCCGGCCGCCGCGAACCCGACGACGAGGACCGCGTTGCGGGGATCGGGCAGCAGCCGCTTGAGGTGGTGCAGGACACGGCCTCCGGTGGCCATGCCCGCGGAGGACACGATGATGGCGGGGCCGCTCGTGCGGTTGATGTCGATGGACTCCTGGACGGTGCGGGCGGCGAGGAAGGGCTCGGGACTGAGCGTGCCCGCCCCCTGCGCCAGGATCTCCGGGCGCAGTTCGGGGGACCTGGCCGTGATCGCGTCGCGGTAGACGTCGAGAGCGGCCAGCGCCATGGGGCTGTCGACGTACACCGGCACCGACGGGGGAATCGTCCCGGCCCTGCGCAGTTCGGCCAGTTCGTGCAGGACGACCTCCGTGCGGTCGATCGCGAACGCGGGAATGACGGCCGTCCCGCCCCGTGCGAGGGTCCGGGTGAGGACTGCGGTGAACTCGGCGCGGCCCGTCTCCGGGTCGTGCAGACGGTCGCCGTACGTCGACTCCATCAGCAGCACGTCCGCTCCCGAGAACGGTTCGGGGGGCAGCAGGAGGGGGTGCCCGGGACGGCCGAGGTCGCCACTGGTGGCAAGTGTGTGCCCGTCCTCAAGGATGAGATGGGCCCACGCCGAGCCGAGGATGTGCCCGCCGTGATGGAGCCGCAGCCGGGTGCCCGCCATGATCTCGACATCGGCACCCATCGGCACCGGATCGAAGTACCGAAGGGTCTGGTCGACATCGGCGTCGTCGTACAGCGGCTTCGCGGGCCGGTGTCTGGACCACCGGTTCTCATTGGCGTGCCGGGCGGTCTCCATCTGGAGGCGGGCGCTGTCACGGAGCACGATCCCGGCGAGCCGCGCGGTGTGCGCACTGGTCAGGATCGGCCCCCGGAAGCCGTGCCGTACCAGGCGCGGCAGATAGCCGCAGTGATCCAGATGGGCGTGGGTGACGACCACCGCATGGATGTCGGAGGCGTCACAGGGCAGCGGGGCCCAGTTGCGGCGCCGCAGGTCCGCGAGACCCTGGAAGAGGCCGCAGTCGACGAGGATGCGCGCGTGATCGCTCTCCACGAGGAACTTGCTGCCGGTCACGGTGCGCACACCGCCGAGGAACCTGAGCAGCGCCGGTCTGGGAGTGACCGGGCCCGGGAGCGTGTCGGGCATGACGCCCCTCCTTCGGTTGGCGGGGCCGGATCTCACCGTCGCACCGGTGGTGGGGGTGGCGGATAGGCCCGTCAGGTCCCCGCCGGGGACCGTCCGGCCCATGCGTGAGCGCCCGTGACCGAGACAGCCTGGGGCTGACCGCTATCGGAGCACAGCCAGGAAGAGGGCTGATGTCATGAAGGCACTCGTTTACCAAGGACCCGGGCAGACGTCCTGGCAGGACGTACCGGACCCCGACATCAAAGACGCCGGGGACGCGATCGTCCGCGTCGACGCCGTGACCATCTGCGGAACCGACCTCCACATCGTCAAGGGGGACGTACCCGATGTGGTGCCCGGCCGGATTCTTGGCCACGAGGCCGTCGGCACCGTGGTGGAGACGGGCGGGGACGTCACGACGGTCCGCCCTGGCGACCGTGTGCTGATCTCCTGCATCTCCGCGTGCGGCCGTTGCCGCTTCTGTCGCGAGGGCCGGTACGGGCAGTGCCGAGGGGGCGGCGGCTGGGTGCTCGGCCACACCATCGACGGCACCCAGGCCGAATATGTGCGGGTGCCGTTCGCAGACCTCTCGGTGTACCCGCTGCCCAGTGCCGTCGACAGTTACGACGCGGTCCTGCTGGCGGACATCTTCCCCACGTCCTACGAAGTCGGCGTCCTGAACGGCCAGGTGGGGCCCGGAGACACCGTCGTCGTGGTCGGTGCCGGCCCGATCGGCCTCGCCGCGATCACGACCGCCCGCCTGTACTCGCCGGGCCGCGTCATCGCGGTGGACCTCGCGGAGTCGCGGCTCCATGCCGCCCGCGAGCTGGGCGCGGACGCGACCGCGAACGCCGAGGAGGAGCCGGAACGACTGGTGGCGGACCTGACCGACGGTCTGGGCGCCGACGTCGTGATGGAAGCCGTGGGTGTTCCGGAAGCCTTCGAGATGTGCACCCGTATGGTCCGCCCCGGCGGACGGGTCGCGAACATCGGGGTCCACGGCAAGCCCGCTGCCCTCCACCTCGAGGACCTGTGGATCAAGGACGTCACGATCACCACCGGGCTCGTGGACACACGCTCCACGCCGATGCTGCTGCGCATGATGGCAGCGGGACACCTCCCCGCCTCCTCCCTGATCACCCACCGCTTCGAGCTGGGCCAGATGGAAGAGGCGTACGACGTCTTCTCGCGGGCGGGTGACACCGGCGCTCTGAAGGTGGCCCTCGGCGCCCCTCAGCACGCCACCGTGGCCACTTCGGGCCAGGCATGAGCGAGAGGTGTGAGGATCATGACTGTCGACAAGTCCGGACCGTCATCCGCCACGGAACCAACGGGCCACAGTGACCTCGGGCGGCGGATCGCGGAGCGCCGCGCGGCACTCGGGCTCAGCCGCGAAGAGGTGGCAGAGCGCAGCGGGGCCGCCACCACATACATCGCCTATCTGGAAGAACGCGCCGCCGCACCCGGACGCGGCGTCTTGATACGCCTCGCGGACGCACTGCGCACCAGCGTGGACGAGCTGTCCGGCACGACCGTCGACCTGCCGCCGGGCAGGGCGTCCGCCGCCAGGGACGCCGCGTTGGTGTCCCTCGACGAGGACGAGTGCCGCCGACTGCTGTCGACCCACGGCGTGGGGCGCGTGGCCACGTATGGAACCAACGGGCCGGCCGTGCTTCCGGTGAACTATGTGCTGGCCGGGGCGGGTGTGGCCTTCCGCACATCGGAGCAGGGCGCGCTCGCCGAGGCCTCGGGCACCGAAGTGGCCTTCGAGGTGGATCACATCGACGACGCCATGCGCCGGGGCTGGAGCGTGCTGGCGGTCGGGCAGCTCGAAAGAGTCACGGACGACGCTGCCGTGCGCCGGCTGGAGGACACCGCCCGCTCCCTGCCGTGGGCGGGAGGCGATCGCCCGCTGTGGATGACCGTCGCACCACAGCGGCTCACGGGACGCCGCATCGACCACGAGTGATCGACCACGAGTGATCGACCACGAGTGATCGACCACGAGGGAGAGAAATGCGCGGCCGGCCGGGCCCAACCGGGGTCCGGCCGGCCGCCTCGGCACGCGACTCGGAGCGGCCCCTCACACGATGGTGAGCACCTCTCGTGCCGGCCGGCGGGGCGTGGGCGGACCCTCGGGGCCGTAGCCGAGACGCATGATCATGTGGACGTGGCCCATCGCGGAGACGGGGTCGCGGGCGGTCCAGCGGAGTTCGGGCCATTCGAGGGGCTGCGACGTCATGGACGTGACGACACCGTCGAGGGTGGCGCGGAGCAGGACGCGCTGCATCGCCTGTCCGGCGCGGAGCCAGTCCAGGGGCGTGTCCAGCTCCGTGCCCAGGATCGCGATCTGGGGACGGCGTTCGAAGCGGGCGGTCACACGGTCGGGGTCGGGGCGCCGGCCGCCGAAGTCCCGTACCGGAGCGCTCGCGCCCGACTGACGAGGCCCGAAGGCGGACGCCGGAATTCCATCGGCGCGTGATCCTTCGTCCGGGAGGCTCGTCCAGCGTTCTGTCTCCTCCCGGGCCGCCTGGTCGACGGCCTCGTAATGTTCGGCATCCTGGACGAGGCCGAGCAGGACGTCGACGTGCCAGGCGTCGGGCACGAGCAGCCTGGCGCCTTCCAGGAGAGCGGCTGCCTGAAGTCCGTCGAGGATCGCGCCCGGCACCTCCTCGTCGGTGAAGGGGAAACGGCTCGTGTGACGGCGTCGCAGCGCGGGATACATACCTCGCATCTCGTCGTCCGGCAGTGAGGCTTCGCGGAGTTCCACGTCGGCCAGGTGCCA
The DNA here is from genome assembly GCF_036231355.1 of Streptomyces sp. NBC_01431. Lineage (NCBI taxonomy): Bacteria > Bacillati > Actinomycetota > Actinomycetes > Kitasatosporales > Streptomycetaceae > Streptomyces > Streptomyces sp. NBC_01431. Next base: position 976,993 of record NZ_CP109496.1, on the reverse strand, counting down.
GGGGTCGCCGGGGGAGGGGAGCAGCCGTGTCACCGGCTCGAATCCGGCTTTCGCGGCGCCGACCCGCAGATTGAAGAGGGCGGCCCCGCAGCCCAGATGCAGGGCGCGGCCTTCGGGATCGGTGCGGGGCATGGTCCGTTCGCGGTCGCCGTGCAGCTCGATGGTGCGGGTGCCCGACCGGTGGTGGAACTTCCATGGTTGGGCGTTGTGCATGGAGGGTGCCGTGATGGCGTCCTCGACCAGGGAGGTCACGGCGGCGGTGTCCGGGTGTGGTGAGGGCACGGGAGGCTCCTGTCTGTGCGATGCGGTCGCGCGGCAGCAGGTTCGCGGCACTGCGTCCTCCGTCACCTTCGATGATCGCGTAGATCATCGGCGGGCGAATGATGGCCCAGCCCGGACGGGCGCCTGTCGCCGGCGTCCCTCACCTCACCTTCCGCCGGTGCTCCGCCCCCGATCGAGGGCCGAACGGTCCCGCGCCCGGACCGACCGGGCCAGGGAGCGTGCCTCGCCCGAACGGCGGCGGCCGGACAGGGACCTTTGGTCCCGGGCCAGCCCCTTGCGGCCCTCTTTCCGAGACGTCCGCGGATGCCAGCGTTGAGCTGACCGGCGGTCGGCACTCGATGAGGAGAAGGCCATGAACGACAGCATCACGGGTGAAGTGCGATCCGGCCCGGTCGTCGTAGGGGTCGACGGCTCCGATCACGCCTTCGCGGCGGCGCTCTGGGCAGCGGACGAGGCTGTGCGGCTCGCACGTCCCCTGCACCTCGTCCACGCGACGGACACCGACGGCCGGGAAGCCTTCATCATGGAGAACGAGGTCCGCCGTTTCTGCGCCGAGGGCCGTGAACTGCTCGATGACACGGCTGCGGCCGTGAGCGAGCGCTGCCCCGGCCTGGCCGTCACCACGCAGCTCAGCCGCAGGGGGCCCGTCCCCACCCTGCACGGTGCGGCTTCCGACGACGGCATCATCGTGGTCGGCAACCGGGGCCTCGGCGGATTCAACTCCCTGCTGCTGGGATCGGTCGGACTGAAGGTCGCGGCTGGTGCGAGGACGGCCGTGATCGTGGTGCGAGGTGCCACGGAGACGGCCGGGGCGGGGCCGGTGCTGGTGGGCGTGCGGGACGAACACGACCTCGTCTGTGCGCGGCACGCCGCTCGCGAAGCCGCAGCCCGTAAGTCGGAGCTGCGCATCCTCCACATCGGGAACGTTCTGCATCCGGTCGGTGATGTCGCGGCCATGCTCGACGACGTGAACGAGCCGGCCCCGGGCCGCATGGGCAGCGTCGTCGTGGTGGCCGACCTGATCCGGGAGGAGTTCCCCGATCTCTCCCTGCGCGTCGATGCCGAATCGAGCCCCTCGGTGGCGGCCGTCCTCGTGGAAGCATCGAACCACGCCGATCTTCTGGTGATGGGAGGCAAACGGTCTCCCGGGCACATCGGCCCCAACCTCGGGCGGGCGACGCACAGTCTCATCCACCATGCACACTGCCCGGTGGAGCTCATACCCCGGCGAGACGCGGGGCACCGGAGTACGCCGTGACGGACATCGCGGAGGGGCGTACCTCGCTGTCGGCATCGACCCGTTCTTCACCGGCCGGGCGGCTCTCGCCTGGGCGGTGGACCAGGCCCACCGTCCGGCCGGCTGAGCGAGCCCGGTGTCGTCCTGGCGGAAGCCGCATACGGGGCTGGGGTGTGATCGGGGGCGACCGGCCCGGGGCAACAGCCTGCAACAGGGCCGTCGTTGGGGCCCGATCGGGCTCAATGGCGAGGCTCGTCGTGCTCGGCCACCTGGGCCGCGATCACAGCCGCCTGAACTCGACGGTCGACGCCCAGCTTGGAAAGCAGCCGGGAAATGTGGTTCTTGACGGTCTTCTCGGACAGATAGAGCCGTCCCGCGATCTGTCGATTGGTGAGCCCCTCACCAATGAGTTCGAGGACGGAGAGTTCCCGCTCGGACAGTGCGGCCAGCCGTACGTCCTCGGGCGGCTTGTCCTCCTCGGTGTCCCGCAGGGAGTGCATGAGCCGGGCCGTCGTGGCGGGATCGAGCATGGACTGGCCTGTCGCCACCGTACGGACGGCGGAGACCAGATCGGCCCCCTTGATCTGCTTCAGCACATACCCCGCCGCCCCCGCCATGATCGCGTCGAGAAGAGCGTCCTCGTCGTCGAAGGACGTGAGCATCAGACAGGCCAGCTCCGGCATGCGTGACCGCAGCTCGCGGCACACCGTGATGCCGTCACCGTCGGGAAGCCGGACATCGAGCACCGCCACATCCGGCCGCAGGGCGGGCCCCCGGGCCAGTGCCTGCTCGGCTGTCGACGCCTCGCCGACCACCTCGATCCCGGGCTCCGCGTCCAGGAGGTCGTGCAGTCCCCGTCGGACGACCTCGTGGTCGTCGAGGATGAACACCCGGACTAGTGGTTGCGGTGATCCTTCTGGTGTCTCGGACATCCCTGCCCCTGGCGTTGGCTCAAGCCTCAGCAGCATTGTCCCAGCACCGGGCGGAAAACACCTGCCGAGCGACCGTGAGGGGACGAGCGGCGCAGGGCGGTCTCAGGCGGTTGCACCGCCGGAAACCTCCTCGCCCTCCGTACGCATGCGTACGTCGACGACGCCTTCCACAGCGAGGACGGCCCGCGCCAGCAGGGGCACGAGCGCACGGTCGCCGCGGCGGCCGATGCCAAGGGTGACCACGCCATCCTCGACCGAGCAATCGACGTGTACGGGGAGCGTCAGCTCGCCGAGGACCGCGCCCCGGACCTCGTGCTCGATCTCGGCGTCCGGCCGCAGGAACACCTTCAGGAGGTCACCGCGGCTGACCACGCCTTCCAGCATTCCCACGTCATTGACCACGGGAAGCCGCTTCACGCCCTTGCGCGCCATGATGCGGGCGGCCTCGGACACCGTGGCGGCCGGATGCACGGTGACGGCCGGGGTTGACATGAGGTCCTCGGCCAGGACGGCAGCGGCCTTGACGGTCTCCCCGGCCCGGTCCAGCGGCGCCGGGTCCGCACCCCGAAACTGCTCCTTGACCAGCAGGTCTGCTTCCGACACCACGCCGACGACACGACCCTCGCCCTCCAGGACCGGCAGGGCGCTGACCTTCCACTGGTTCATCACCTCGACGATCTCCTTGTAGGAAGCCCTGCGGCCCACGGCCACGGCCGTGTGGGTCATGACATCACTGACGGTGTACTGGGATGCGGGCATCGCTGACTCCTCGTGCATCGGGCCCGTCGGCAAGCGTCACAGAGTCTTGCCGCTTCCATAGGGGGCGAACCGGTCGAGCAGCCGGACCCTCGCGGAGGTGAGCCGACGGGCGAGGACCTGCCCCACCCAGTGATTGACATCGGCGCTGAAGGCGGGGTCGGCGTCCATCAGCAGGCGAACCGCCGCCGCGTCGAACTCGTGGGTGCGCAGGAGGGTCTCCGCACCCGCACCCAGATGCCACTGGTGGGGCGGGAACAGCCAGGACCAGCCGACGAGTTCATCGCGACCGAGGCGGTCCACCACGGTCGCCTGTCGGCCAGGCACGTGGACGTCCAGTGCGACGATGCCCGACCGCACGATCCAGAACCGGTCGGCCCGGCCCCCCTCGTTGAACAGGCGCGTCCCGGCGGGAAAGTCGACTTCGCGGGCAAGCTCCATCAGGCGCGTGCGGTGATCCGTCGACAGGGTGGCTGTCATGCGGGTCCGGGACAGGGCGCTCATGGTGGCCTCCTCCGTTGTTCCTGCTCCGAGTCTCCGGCGTGACAGGCGCGTGGGGGGAGGGCCGACCGGTCCACTTTCGCGGCTGGACGGACCCGGTGGCGCAGGCGGCTCGCATACGTGTGGCGCCCACCCATCACGGCAGAGTTGTGTCAGAACCGGAAACTTCGCGACAACGCCCTCGCGCGGCACCCGATGGATGCTGAAATGCGCCATGCAACCGGGCCCTGAGCAAGCACCGTCACGCATGATCTCCGTGACCGAGGAGCCTTTCCGAGCGCTACTGGAGGCGGCCCCGGACGCGATGGTGATCGTGGACGACGCCGGCGTGATCCGTCTGGTCAACGCGCAGACGGAGACACTGTTCGGCTACCCGCGCAACGAGTTGCTCGGCCGCCCGATCGAGATCCTGGTGCCGCAACGGTTCCGGGCCCAGCATCCTGGCCACCGCATGGGCTACTCCGCCAACCAGCAAGTCCGTCCCATGGGCGCCGACCTGGAACTGTACGGACTGCGCCGCGACGGGGCGGAGTTCCCGGTCGAAATCAGCATCAGCCCGCTACAGACCCCCGACGGACTCCTGATCTCCGCCGCGGTGCGCGACGTGAGCGAACGCAAGGCCGCCGAGGCACGCTTCCGGGCCCTGCTGGAAGCCGCACCGGACGCCATCGTGATCGTCGACGACGCCGGCACCATTCAACTGGTCAACGCGCAGACCGAGGCCCTGTTCGGCCATCAGCGCGAAGAACTCCTGGGACGCCAGGTCGAGATACTGGTCCCGCAGCGGTTCCACCACCACCACCCCACCCACCGCCACGGCTATGTCGACAACCGGCGTGTTCGCCCCATGGGCGCCGGCCTCGACCTCTACGGGGTACGCCGGGACGGGGTCGAGTTCCCGGTCGAGATCAGCCTCAGCCCACTGGAGACCCCGGAGGGGACTCTGGTGTCCGCGGCCATTCGCGACGTCAGCGAGCGCAAGAAGGCCGAGGCCCAACTGGCCGAGTTGTACGAGCAGCAGCGTCACGTCGCCCTGACCCTGCAACGGAGCCTGATGGGCTCACCGGCCGCCCTCCCCGGCATCGACACCTCCAGCCGCTACTTCCCCGCCCGCCAGGGCCTGGGCGTGGGCGGCGACTGGTTCGACCTGATCGCCCTGGGCGGTGGCCGCGTCGGGGTACTGATCGGCGACGTCATGGGCCGCGGCCTGGAGGCGGCGGCCGTCATGGGACAGCTGCGCTCCGCCTCCCATGCCCTGGCCAAGACCGGCATGCCGCCCTGGCAGCTGATGCGCGCCCTCGACGCCGTCGTCAGCGAGCTGCCCGACCAACTCGTCACCTGCTGCTACCTGATCCTGGACCCGGACGAGAGCACCCTGACGGTGTGCTCGGCCGGTCACCTTCCCGTGCTGCTCGCCGAACCCACCGGGCAGGTCCGCAGACTGCCCGTTCCCGTCAGTGTTCCCCTGGGCGTCGGCGAGGTGCCGCACCAGGAGACCCGGCTGACGGTGCCCCCGGCCTCGGTTCTGGCGCTCTACACCGACGGCCTGGTGGAGACCCCCACCAGCGACATCGGAGCGCAGATCGACGCCCTCACCGTCGCGCTGGAAAAATCCATCGCCGACGCCCCATGCCTGGAACAGGCCGCCGACTCCGTACTCGCCTCCCTGCTGCCCGGTCCCCAGGACTACGCGGACGACGTGACCCTGTTGCTCGTCCGCATCCCTTCCGCGCCGCCGACCGCCGTCTCCGCCTGCCTGCCGGCACAACCGGTCAGCGTGGGCGAGGGGCGTCGCTTCCTGCGCCGCACCCTGGAAGCCTGGAACTGCGAGGACCTGATCGACACCGCCTGCCTGCTCGCCTCCGAACTGCTCTCCAACTCGGTCCGCCACGCCTGCGAGCCACTGCGGCTGAGGCTGCGGCGCGCCAGGGACGAACTCAACGTCGAGGTGAGCGACGGCAGTCCGGTCCTGCCCCAGGCGAGGACGGCGGCCCTCGACGAGGAGTCCGGCCGGGGGCTGGCGCTCCTCGATCAACTGGCCACATCGTGGGGAACCGTCCCCACCCAGGAAGGCAAGGCCGTGTGGTTCGCGCTGCCCCTTCCCGCGCCCGTCCGACAAGGGGAGGGCGGCGGGTTACATGCGGGTAGGTAGCGCTACGGCTGCCCTTGCCCGACACCTTCGTTCGCTACCCTGCGCCGGATTCGGCGGCGGGGATGGCGGAGGGACGAGAGATGGGCACGGACGAAGGCCCGGCGGGCGCGAGCGAGTTGCAGCGCCGTTTGGGGTTGAACGACGCGGTGATGATCGGGCTGGGCTCGATGATCGGCGCCGGGATCTTCGCCGCGCTGGGTCCGGCGGCCGGCGCCGCCGGTTCCGGGCTCCTGCCCGCACTGGCACTGGCCGCCGTAGTGGCGTACTGCAACGCGACGTCGTCGGCCCGGCTCGCCGCCCGGTATCCCATGTCCGGCGGCACGTATGTCTACGGCCGCGAGCGGCTGGGCGCCTTCTGGGGATATCTCGCCGGATGGGCGTTCGTGGTGGGCAAGACCGCGTCCTGCGCTGCGATGGCCCTGACCGTCGGCAGCTATGTGTGGCCGGGCCAGACCCACGCGATTGCCGTCGGGGCCGTGGTGGCGCTGACCGCGCTCAACTACACCGGCGTCCAGAAGTCCGCGTGGCTCACTCGTGTCGTCGTGGTGATCGTCCTGGCGGTCCTCGCGGCCGTGGTGACCGCCTGCCTGACCAGTGACAGCGCCCTGGCGGTGCACCTCGGCATCGGCACGGACGTGACGGCGGGCGGGACGCTCCAGGCAGCCGGCCTGCTGTTCTTCGCCTTCGCCGGCTACGCCCGGATCGCCACACTCGGCGAAGAGGTCCGGGACCCGGCCCGCACCATCCCCCGCGCGATCCCCCTCGCGCTCGCCATCACCCTCGCCGTATACGCCACCGTGGCTGTAGGTGTGCTCGCGGTGCTGGGACCGAACCGTCTCGCCGGGACCGCCGCGCCGCTCGCCGCGGCGGTGCGTGCCGCCGGTGTCGCGGGGCTGGTTCCCGCTGTGCGGGCCGGAGCGGCGCTCGCAGCGCTGGGCTCGCTCCTCGCCCTGATCCTCGGTGTCTCACGCACCGCCTACGCCATGGCCCGCGACCGTCACCTCCCGCACGTTCTGGCCGCGGTCCATCCCCGCTTCCAGGTGCCCCACCGCGCCGAACTGGCCGTCGGCGGCGTGGTCGTGGTTCTGGCCGCCGTAACCGATGTCCGCGGTGCGATCGGCTTCTCCTCCTTCGGAGTGCTGGCCTACTACGCCGTCGCCAATGTGGCGGCGTGGACCCTCGCCCCCGACGAAGGGCGCCCGCCCTTGCTCATCCCCGTGATCGGCCTGACGGGATGCGCCGCCCTCGCGTTCGCCCTTCCGCCGACCGCCGTGGTTTGGGGCGCCATCGTCCTCGCACTCGGTGCCGGCCTGTACGGCGTGCGGAAGACGAGGGCAGGCGGGCAGGGACGCTGATTCACGGGCGGCGGCCGGGCCAGGGCGCACGGCAACCCCGTCGGGGGCCGACCGGGTCCTCCGGCGGGGCCCACTCGGCCCCCTGCTCCTGCCCCCTCGGCACTGCGGGCCGGGCGTCGCCCGGCGGGATCGTGGAAGCCAGACGCAGCGCCGGGAGCCGCGCCGGACCGATGACCTCCGGGATACGACGCCGGAGCCGCGTGGCAAGGCAGACAGAATCGGAGAATCGCCATGGCCTCGAAGCGGGTACTGGTCGCCTACGGCACCAAGCACGGAGCCACCGCCGGCATCGCCGCGCAGATCGGCGCGACCCTTCGCGAGGACGGCCTCGACGCGGTCGTCGTCCCGGCCGACGACGTGGACGACGTGCGTGGCTACGACGCCGTGGTGCTGGGCGGAGCCCTGTACGCCGGACACTGGAGCCGCAAGGCCAAGCGCTGCGCCGAACGCAACGCCCATTATCTGCAGCACCGGCCGGTCTGGCTGTTCAGCAGTGGTCCCCTGGATCACTCCGCGGAGGAGCGCGACATTGCGCCGGTACGGGCGGTCGCGCAACAGATGGAGCGACTGGGCGCACGCCAGCACGTCACCTTCGGCGGCAGCATCACGGAGAACACGCCCGGCCTCGCCGCCAAGATGCTGGCCCGCGCGGGCAAGGCGGGCGACTACCGCGAACCCGAGCGGATCCGCACGTGGGCCCACCACATCAGCGCCGAACTCACCGGTCCGCAGTAGGGACACGACGGGCTGAACTGCGGAGGTACGCGATGTTCGAGAAGCATCCCGACGCAGGCACGTCACGGTTGCGCTGCCAGCGCTCGGGATCGGCGGACTCGAAGCCGTGGGTCTCAAGGTCGCACTCGACCATGACCCACAGGCCGAGTTCGTCGCACAGGTCGAGGAACGCGGGATGCGGCGGGTAGTGCGCGGTGCGCACGGCGTTAATGTTGTGCCGCTTCATCAACTCCACGTCGCGGCGCATGACTTCGAGGGATACGGCACGGCCGTGATCGGGATCGAACTCGTGCCGGTTCACGCCGCGCAGCACCACCCGGCGACCGTTGACCCGGAGCACCCCGGTCTCGTCGACGGCCACGCTGCGGAACCCGACCCGCACCCGGACCCGCTCGCTGCCGGTGGCCACGTAGGCCTCGTGCGAAGCACGGCCGGAGTGCCCGCCCAGGTGGCGGGCAGGTCGAAGGTCCGGCGGTAGTCCCCGGTCTCGTTCTCGTCCGGGACGAAGGGCGGGTCGAGCGGTATGGGGTAGGCGATGTTGACGTAGATGGGCCGGCCGTGGCCGTGCAGTTGCCAGTGCGAGGGGACGTGAAGGGCATCCCAGGAGCTGTCGTCGAAGTCCGGGGCTTCGAAGCCGTCCGGTTCCGGGCGCAGGACGGGCGAGAACCGGAACGCCCAGTCCCCGTTGAGGTCGACCCTGGGCGCGTCGGAGTCCAGGGCTGCACGCGGCGCGGCCCTGCCGTGGCCGGGTGCGCAGTCCTCGAAATAGCGCGCGGACATGCGGAATCCTCCGGCAGCCGTAGGTGATGCGGGCGACCGTACTATCGAAGGCGTGTTGCGGGAAGCGCCGCCATGACACGGGCCGCTCCAGGGCGCGCGGCCCGTCGAGGCCGTCGGGGAGGCGCGACCACGTCGCCGCGCAGGGTGCCGCTGGTGGGCTGTACTGCCGCGGATTTCGCGCGGCCTTCGGGAGTCGGTCCAGCGGTGGCTGATTCTCCGTGGTCACGGCGTGGTGGGTGGCCTCGCCCTCCGTCGGGGAGGGGGCGCGGGCGGTCTGCGCGTGCGGGACGTCGAAGGTGACCACGGTGTCGGCCGGTCGGTTCGGCGAACATCAGGGCCGCGAGACGGTGATCTCGCGGGCCCTATGGAGTCGACCTCGCGCGGGGCGGTGCCCAGGCCGGTGACGGTATCGCGGCGACCTCGCCGAGGGCCAGGCCGTGGACGGCACTACCATCCGCGGCGCCCACCGGCACCGCCGCCACCCGGGTGCGCCCGCTCGCCGACGACCGCGCCGCCAGTGAGCGGGCAGGCCTGCCCGGTTGTCGGTCAAGCGGCAGGCGGCAGGCAGTTGGGGGCGCGGGTGGCGAACCGGTGCGGGTCGCCGCGTCGAGGGCGTCGCCGCCGACTCGCGGAGACCCGGCGCACGGTGGCCTCAGCGCGGTCGTACGGTGCGCTGCGCGGCGACGCCCGGCGTTCTCCCGCGCGGGGGATGAGCGCTCATCCTTGCCTGCGCGCGGCCCGGACCGGGCCGTGTTAGGTGTGGAAAGTCACATGCCCGTCATGAGGACGACCACGCCGTAGCGGCCGAAGTGCCGGTGCCCGCCGGCCCCGTACGGCCTGACCTGGAGGATTGCCATGCCCGAGCTGTTCATCGCCGGCCGGTGGACGGCGGCCGCGGAAGGGGGCAAGCGGGACATCCGGTGCCCCGCGGACGGCACTCTCGTCGCCCAGGTGGACGAGGCCGGGCCGAAGGACGCGGCCGCCGCGACGGCCGCAGCCCGGGACGCCTTCGACCACGGTCCGTGGCCGCACACCTCCGTCGCCGACCGGGCCGCGCTGCTGCTCCGGGTCGCCGACCTCCTCCAGCGAGACAAGGCCGACTTCGCCAGGGCGGAGTCGCTCGACACCGGCAAGCGCCTGGTCGAGTCGGAGTACGACATGGACGACATCGCGAATTGTTTCCGCTACTTCGGCAACCTCGTCGCCGCGGGCGGCACGGACCGGATCGTCGACGCGGGCAACCCGTCCGTCGACAGCCGCATCGTCCATGAGCCGGTCGGAGTGTGCGCCCTGATCACGCCGTGGAACTACCCGCTGTTGCAGACCGCGTGGAAGGTCGCGCCCGCGCTGGCAGCGGGCAACACCTTCGTCCTCAAGCCGAGCGAGCTGACACCGCATACCGCGATCATGCTGATGAGGCTCCTCCAGGAGGCCGGGCTGCCGGACGGGGCCGCCAACCTCGTGCTCGGCTCCGGGGCCGTGGTCGGCGCGCCGCTGACCGTGGACGAGCGGGTCGACCTGGTCTCCTTCACCGGCGGGCTCTCCACCGGCCGGAGCATCATGGCGGCCGCCGCCGCCACCGTGAAGAAGGTGGCCCTTGAGCTCGGCGGCAAGAACCCCAACATCGTCTTCGCCGACGCGCACTTCGAGACCGCTGTCGACTACGCGCTCATGGCCGTCTTCCTGCATTCGGGGCAGGTCTGCTCGGCCGGTGCCCGGCTCCTCGTGGAGGACGAGCTGCACGACCGCTTCGTCGACGAACTCGCCGCGCGCGCCCGGCAGATCCGCATGGGCGGCCCCTTCGACGAGCACGCCCGCACCGGACCGCTCATCTCGGCCGGACACCGCGACAAGGTCGAGGCGTACGTCGCCGCCGGTGTCGCGGAGGGTGCCGTGCTGCGGCTCGGCGGCGCCCGGCCCGACGATCCCGCGCTCGCGAACGGCTTCTACTACCCGCCCACCATCCTCGACGAGTGCACCCCGCAGATGTCCGTCGTCCAGGACGAGTCGTTCGGACCGGTCGTGACGGTGGAGCGGTTCCGTGGCGAGGCCGAGGCGGTGGCGCTCGCGAACGACACCGTCTACGGCCTGGCGGGAGCGGTGTGGACGACGGACCAGAGCAGGGCGCACCGGGTGGCCGCCGCCCTGCGGGTCGGCACGGTCTGGATCAACGACTTCCACCCCTACGTCCCGCAGGCCGAGTGGGGCGGCATGAAGCAGTCCGGCGTGGGTCGCGAACTGGGCCCCTCCGGACTCGCCGAATACACCGAGGCCAAGCACGTCTGGCGCAACACGGCGCCCGAACCGCAGCGCTGGTTCGACTGACCGCCGCCCTGCCCACCTGCCCGTACGGAACGAGGAGATTGCCATGGCGGACACCCCGGCAGGTCCGGAGGGACCGGTCGCGAGCGCGCCCTCCGACCACGACGCGGCGCTCACCGAGCTGGGCTACAAGCCAGGCCTCAAACGGACGCTCGGCAACTTCCACACCTTCGCCGCCGGGATCAGCTACATCTCCATCCTGACCGGCACCTTCCAGCTGTTCTACTTCGGCGTCAGCTTCGGCGGGCCCGCCTACTGGTGGTCCTGGCCGATGGTCTTCCTCGGCCAGCTGATGGTGGCCCTGTGCTTCTGCGAACTCGCCGCCCGGTTCCCCGTCGCGGGCTCGGTCTACAACTGGTCCAAGCACTGCGGCGGTCCGCACACCGGCTGGCTCGCGGGCTGGATGATGACGGTCGCGACGATGGTGTCGCTGGCCGCCGTCGCCCTCGCCTACCAGCTGACGCTCCCTCAGATCTCTAGTTTCTTCCAGGTGGTCGGCGATGGCACGGGCAAGTACGACGCGGCCGCCAACGCGGTCCTGCTCGGCACGATCCTGATCCTGTTCACCACCCTGGTCAACGCGTTCGGCGTCAAACTGATGGCCACCATCAACTCCGGCGGCGTCTTCATTGAACTGATCGCGGCTGTCGTCCTGGTGGTGCTGCTCGGCGCGAACATCACCCGCGGTCCGAGCGCCATCCTGCAGACCCACGGCTACGGACAGGGGCAGCCGCTCGGCTACTTCGGCGCGTTCCTGACCGCCTCGCTCGCCTCGGCGTACGTGATGTACGGCTTCGACACCGCCTCCTCGCTCGGCGAGGAGTCCATCGACCCCGCCCGCAACGCACCCCGCGCCATCCTGCGCGCACTGGTCGCCTCGTTCCTCATCGGCGGGCTGATCCTCCTCTTCGCGTTGCTGGCCGCCCCCGACCTGCACGCCAAAGAGCTGTCCGTGGACGGTTTGCAGTACGTGGTGAAGGCCGTGCTCGGCCATACGATCGGCGTGGTCGTGCTGTGGTGCGTCGTCATCGCCATCACCGTGTGCGCGCTGTCCGTGCAGACGGCGGGGCTGCGGCTGGCGTTCGCGATGGCCCGGGACAACAACCTGCCGGGCGGCTCGAAACTGGCCAGGCTCAGCCCGAGATTCCAGACCCCGGTGCTGGCCACGTGTCTGATCGGGATCGTGGCCGTCGTCATCCTCGTCGTCAACATCAACCAGCCGCAGATCTTCTCCGTCGTCACCAGCATCGCCATCGTGATGATCTACATCGCCTATCTGCTGGTGACGCTGCCGCTGCTGGTACAGCGGCTGCGCGGCCGTTGGAGCCCGGCCCCCGGCAGCTTCTCGCTGGGCCGGTTCGGGATTCCGGTCAACATCCTGGCCGTGCTCTGGGGCGCCGCGATGACCGTCAATCTGCTGTGGCCGCGCGCCGCGGTCTACAACGCCACTGGACCGCAGCACTGGTATCTGCGGTGGGGCGGCGTCCTGTTCGTCGGTGCCGTCAGCGTCGGAGGCTTCCTCTACTACTGGTTCGTCCAGCGCAAGCAGACCGGCGTGCTCGCCGAGCACGCCGTGGGCGAGGTGCCCGAACCGATGGCCCACGGCGGACCGTAGCAGCGCACACCCAACCCACGAGAAGGAGCTGACGTGGACGAGTTCGACTATGTGGTGGTCGGCGGCGGCACCGCCGGGTGCGTCGTCGCCGCCCGGCTGAGCGAGGACCCGTCGGTCACGGTGTGCCTCCTGGAAGCGGGGCCCAGCGACGTCGGCGACGACAACGTCCTGCGCCTGGAGCGCTGGATGGGCCTGCTGGAGTCCGGGTACGACTGGGACTACCCCGTCGAACCGCAGGAGCGCGGCAACAGCTTCATGCGGCACGCCCGCGCCCGGGTCCTCGGCGGCTGTTCCTCGCACAACTCCTGCATCGCCTTCTGGGCTCCCGCGGAGGACCTGGATGCCTGGGCCGCCGCCGGTTGTACCGGGTGGGGCGCGGCCGACACCTTTCCGCTCTACCGGCGCCTGGAGACCAACGACGGACCCGGCGACCACCACGGCCGCACCGGCCCCGTCAAGATCCGTACCGTCAAGCCCGACGACCCGTGCGGCACCGCCGTGCTCAACGCGTGCGCGCAGGCCGACATCCCCGTCACCTCGTTCAATACCGGCACGACCGTCGTGCGGGGTGCGGGCTGGTTCCAGATCAACTCCGACGAGAACAACATGCGTCAGTCCTCGTCCGTCGCCTATCTGCACCCCGTGCTCGGCAAGCGCCCGAATCTGGAAGTGCGAACCGGGATCCGGGCCCAGCGGCTGCTGATCGACGCCCAGCGACGCTGCACGGGCGCCGCCTACCTCGCACCGGACCTGATCCACTCCCATACGGTCACCGCGAGACGCGAGACGATCGTCAGCTGCGGCGCGATCGACACCCCCAAGCTGCTGATGCTCTCGGGCATCGGGCCGGCCGGGCAGCTGCGGGGAGTGGGCGTGGACGTGGTCCTGGACGCGCCGGGCGTGGGCGAGAACCTCCAGGACCACCCGGAGGGAGTGATCATGTGGGAAGCCCGGCAGCCCATGGTGACCACGTCCCAGCAGTGGTGGGAGATCGGCATCTTCGTCGACACCCAACCGGGCCTGGACCGGCCCGACTTGATGTTCCACTACGGCTCTATGCCGTTCGACATGAACACCTACCGGCGCGGCTACCCGACGAGCGAGAACGCGTTCTGCCTCACGCCGAACGTCACCCGAGCCCGCTCGCGCGGCACCGTGCGGCTGCGCACCCGCGACTTCCGTGACAAGCCGCGCGTCGACCCGCGCTACTTCACGCACGAGCACGACGTACGGGTGATGACGTACGGGCTTCGGCTCGCCCGCGAGATCGCCGCGCAGCCGGCGCTGGCGTCGTGGGCGGGCGCCGAACTCGCCCCCGGCCCGGACGTACGCACCGACGACGAGTTGCTCGACTACATCGCCACCACCCACAACACCGTCTACCACCCCGCCTGCACGGTGAAGATGGGCGCCGACGACGACGCGAGCGCCCCGTTGGACGCTCGCCTGCGGGTCAAGGGCATCGAGAACCTGCGGGTCGCCGACGGCTCCGCGATGCCCGATCTGGTCACCGTCAATCCGTGCATCACGACGATGATGATCGGCGAGAAGTGCGCCGACATGCTCAAGGAGGACGCCAAGGGGTGACCAACTGGCGTGAGGGAAGAGCGAGTTCGGGGCATGTCCCGGGACGGCGACGTCGAGACCGAGCGCCACGGTGGACCCCGTCGGCGGTGGCGCTCGCTCTCGCGGCCGATCAGCGTGGATCAGCCCGGCTGTGCCGGGGTGGACGGCGCGATGGCGGGGACGCCGCGGGCCGTGACGAGGCGGGCGCTGCCCTGCGCGAGTTGGTAGGACAGGCCGACGATGCCGGTGTGGCCGGAGTCGAGTTGGTCGGCCAGCACTCGGGAGCGTTCGAGCAGGCGGTCCACCGTGTGCTGCACGTGCGCGTCGATCAGGTCGCTGTCGGTGTGCAGCCCCGCGGCACGGGCGGCGAGCACGCTCGGGGTGACCCGCTCGACGATGTCCCGGACGTATCCGGTGGCCGACAGCCCGTCTTCGACGGCGGCGCGTGCCGCCGCGACGGCGCCGCACGAGTCGTGGCCGAGGACGACGACGAGGCGGCAGTCGAGCACGGCCGTGCCGTACTCGATGCTGCCGAGGACTTCCGGGCCGAGTACGTGGCCGGCGGTCCGGACCACGAACAGGTCACCGAGCCCCTGGTCGAAGATGATCTCGGCAGCGAGCCGTGAGTCCGAGCATCCCAGCAGTACCGCGAAGGGTCGTTGGGCCGGTGCGAGCTGGGCCCGCCTTGCGGCGTCCTGGTTGGGGTGCTCCGGGCCCCCGGCAACGAAGCGCCGGTTCCCGGAGAGGAGGGACTCAAGGGCCTGGCCAGGAGAGACAGGGGTGGATGCCATGACGGAAGCGTAATCCGGAGTTGAGCGCGGGCCCACCGGAGGCCATGTGACCGGACCGGCACGATCGCGATCCACGGCGTGGCCGACGACGGATCGGCGGAGCCGGTCAACACGGCGGTCGCTCTTACGGGGTGTCGGGCGCCAGGATGAAGATCCCGGCGACCTTCTCGTCGGTGTCGAACGCGACCCGGGCCTTCATGTCGCCGGCCTCATAGTGCAGCGGGATGTCGACGACCGTGTGATCGCCGATGCGCCGGACGAACGGCTCGCCCTCGGCGAAGCCCTCGAACGCGCCGACCAGACCGGTCACCGTCGCCAGGCCGCTGCCGCGCACCTCGTCGGTGAACGCCTCCAGGACCTGGGCGTTGAAGGACCGCCGGGCTTCGGCCATACGGTCTTCCAGGACCGCCGTGACGATCTCGACGGCACGTTCCGCGGCGTCGGTCATCCGCACTGCCTTGTCCATGGGTGCTCCCGTTCGGGGGTCGATGGGTTTGCCGAACCGCTGGAAGGCTGCCTGCCGGGTGACGCCGAGCAGGTCCCCGATCTCCTGCCAGGTGTGGCCTGCGTCCCGGGACTGCTGCACGCACAGCTTGAGGAGCTGGTCGGCCATGGTTTTCACGCTGTCGGACGACCTGACCAGTTCGAGGTAGGCCGGTGGGGTCAACGGGCCACCCACCGACGCGGCCAGGGCCGCGGCCCGTTCGGCCAGTTGGGCGCTGAGGGCGGCGAGGCTCTGCGAGGAATCTGCCATGCGTAAAGGATGTCTTTACGCGGTGACCCATGTCAAGGATGTCTTTACGTGCGCGCTCTGGGGAAGGGGGGCACGGCTACTCAAGGCCGGAGAGCCTGAACACCGTCCGGGCCGTTTCCCCGTCGAGGCGCGCCTCGACCTGCCGCAGTGCCGTTTCGCCGCTGCGGACGGTGCCCCGGCCGGTGCTGGTGCGGAGGTCCGCCTGGAGTACGTGCCACATCGCGGGGTTGTCGATGAGTACCTGCGGATCGATCTCGGCCCGGTTGTCGTCGGCGTCGCGCAACACCAGGCGCTGGGCGACCCCGGCCAAGGTACGGACCGAGACCAGCCGGTCGGTGCGGATGGCGGTCCGGCGCAGCAGCCCACGGACCACGAGACGGCCGGGGCCCACCGACACCTCGGCCGGCCACAGCACGGCGAACAGCAGGAGGGCGAGAGTGGCCCACAGGGCGGCGCGTGCGTCGCTGAGGGTGCCGGCGCCGGCGTCGACGGCGAGCAGCAGCGCCAGCAGCAGTACCGCGGAGCCGACCGCCGAACGAGCGTCACCGGCCCAGGTGGTGTCGTGCACGAGACCGTCGGCCGCGGTCGGAAGTCGCTTCGCGGCGCTGCGAGGGGTCCGTCTTCCCATAGTGGCGACGGTAGGTGTGCGAACGGGCCGTTGGCCGCCCGTTGTCGCGGTGCTGACGCGCGGGTGGCCGATATTGACGCTCTCGCTACGCCGCCGAAGGCGTGCGTCTCAACGGCACGCCGCCAGGCGGCAGTTCCGCTGTCGGGAAGCCTCGCCCCGCGGGAAGCGAGTGCATCCCAGGCACGTCTTCGACGGAGACCCGGAGCGAGCCTCAAGGAACACGCCTAGGCGGCTTCCGGGAGGACCGGGCCGGGTGGCCCGGTGGCTGGTGTGCGCGCCGACGTATCGATGTCGGGGCAGACGCAGAACAGCCGGATGAGGCCGCTGTCTTCCAGTGCCCGCGCCACGGCCGGGCTCGGGGCGACGAGGCGCAGGCCGCTGCCGAAGGACCGCGCCCTGCGTGCCATCGCCACGAGCAGCCCGAGGCCCAGGGTGTCGCAGGATGTGACGCCGGACAGGTCGAGCAGCAGGCTGATGCCGGGACCGTCGCACGCGCGCAGCAGCCGCTCCCGTGCGGCTGGAACCGTGGTGAGGCCCAGGCTTCCCGTGAGGGCGACGGTGCGTACCTCGTCCGTGCCGGGGAGCGCGGATCGTCGTGCGGCGGTGGACAGCGGGGGCGCGGGGGAGCGGCGCCGCCCGACCGTGCGAGTGCCCGGCCCCGAGGACTGCGGGCGGGGCTCTGCGGCGGGGTCGGTGGGATTGCCGGGGTCTTTGGTCACCGTGTGCCTCCTCGGAGCGGATCCTGTCGCTGCCGGGGGTTGGCTACCAGCCTAGGGCGTATCCGGTGATCAGGGCGACCCCGGCCCTGATCCGGCCGTCCCTGGCCGTGATCACCGGCTGTCCCCAGCCCTGATCCGCCGTCCCCGTCCCCGGCCGTGATCCGATCCGCCGGTTGTCCTCGCGCGCTGCCCCCTCGCGCACGGCCCGAGCTGCCTCGGGGCTCGGGCCTGTGTGGTGCCCTGTGTTCCCGCCTGCCAGGGCGCACCGGCGCTCTGCGTCAGGGGCGGTTCACCCGGCCGGCCACCGCGTGGGCGACCAGCAGGTAGACGACGGCGGGCAGGCCGTAGTTGAGGACGGTGCGCCAGCTGTCCGACTTCGCGGTGAACATGTCGCGCGACCAGCCCGCCAGCCAGTCCGCGGCACTGTGGACCCAGGACACCACACTGTTGGCGGTGTTGGCGTCGAGCAGGAAGAAGAATATCCACAGGAGCAGAATCAGCGCCGCCAGGTCCGCGATGACGATGATGATCGTAGCCGCGGGGTTTCCACCGTAGCGTCTGGACATGCTCAACTCCTCCTGATTGTACAGGAATTGACACCTCGGGGGATGTTGCTCGACGACCGGCCGCGCCAAGCGCCAAGCGCCAAGCGTCCAGGGCTTGGGGATCGGGCCGGATACACCGTCGTCTATAGGCGGCGCCATCGGGCCGAGGCGAAGGAGAAGGCGCCGAAGAGGATCAGTCCGGTCGCGACGGCGACCAGCAGCCAGGGACCGGCGGGCGTGTGCGCGAAGCTGCGGAGCGTCGCGTCCACGCCCTTCGCCCGGTTCGGGTCGAAGCGGACCGCCGCGACCAGGACGAAGAGCCCGGCAGCGGCGAACACGATGCCCCGCGCCACGCCGCCGCCCACGCCCAGGCCGGTGACGATCTCCCTCGTACGCCGGCTCATCGCCCCGGTGTCCAACTGCCGCAGGAACCGGCGCAGGGCGGCCCGCACCGCCAGTGTCAGGCCGATGCCGATGACCACGCAGCCCGCGACGGCGACCAGGACCCGGCCGTAGGACAGATTCAGCGCCGAGGCCGTCCAGTCCCGCGACTTGGCGTCGCCTCCACCAGCGCCCCCGCCGCCCCCACCCCGTCCGGCGGCGAACGCGGCGGTTCCCCAGCAGACGAAGGCGTAGAAGAGCGCCCGGCCGCCGTCCAGCAGTCGCGATCCGGTTTTGCGGTGGGGCCCCCTGAGCGGCACGGCTCGCGAGGCGCGCCAGAGCGCCATGCCACCGAAGCCGGCCACCAGCGCCCACAGCAGCACGTTCCCGAAGGGCCGGGCGGCTATCTCGCGCAGCGCGCCCTGCCGGTCGGCCTCGCCACCGCCGCTTCCCATGGCGATGCGGATGGCCAGCAGGCCGATGAGGACGTACACGAGGCCGCGGGCGCCGAATCCCGCCCGCCCCGCGGCGGTCAGTGTCTCGTTCTGCGCGGAACGCCGGGCCGTGGACCTGGAGGCGGAGCCCGGCGCTCCCGGACGGTGTGCGTGCGATGACATCACGATGTCCTCCTCTGTGGCCGCCTTGTCTCTCTCATGCCCCGAACGAAGCGGTCTGCTCACCCGGACACCGGCTGTCAAGGCCAGGACGGCCCCGGCGACCCGCCGCCGTACCCGTCACACCGGCGGAACAACGGCGCAAGCGCCCCTCAGCACAGCGGAACAGGGGTACCGGGGGGAGGGTCCTGGGTGGTGGTGGTCGCGCCGTCCGCCAGGGCGGTGGGGAGCCCGTCGAGCACGGTGAACACCTCGTCCAGGCGAACGATCCGCAGCACCTTCGATATCTGCGGTATGCCGCGTATCAGACGCAGTTCACCTCCCCGGCGGACCATTTCCTGACGCACCGTCAAAAGAAGGCGAATGCCGCCCGCGTCAAGGAATGTCACCGCACGCAGATCCACCACGACACCCCGGGTGGCCAGTCGCGTCAGTGCGTGCACGCGCGGGCCGAGCTCCAGATGCGCCAGCATGTCCAGCTCGCCGTGCAGTTCGATGATGATGGTGCCCTCCACGGAGCGAGTCCGTAGCCGGAAGGCCAGTTCGTCTGCGCCCACGTCGTGCCTGCCCGTCTCCCTGTGCGCCAGGTGCCTGGATGTCGCGCCCCGCACGCGATATCTCACTCTCCGTAACTTCTGGGGGGATCGTGAAGAGAAGTCGATACGCAAAGCCCCTGCTAGTCGTCATGCCCCAACGATCAGCGAATCTCACGTGCGTGACACTCCGTAATTTCGCCAGTTTTGGCCGTCGGGTTTGGCTCTGGCCTTGCTGGCTACCCGGTGTGATGAACCTGCTCTCACGGTGAGGGTGTCAATGCACACATCCCAGTGAACTCGGTTGGACGGAACCGGAGTTGGGTGGCCGGATCCCGCCGTCCCCGATGCCTCGCGGCCGGGCACGCGCATGAGTGTGTCCCGGTGGCGGTGGCCATGAGGGGCGGAGGCCGGCCGCCGACTCGCGGTCTCCCGTGCCGGGGGTCGGCCGACGGCCCCCGGCACACACATCACAAGGAGGTAGTACGCAATGACGGTCGTCCCGGCACAGCAAGGCGGCAGCGGCGGTACCAGTGGTCTCTACGACGTTCTGGAGCTCGTGCTCGACCGCGGGCTCGTGATCGACGCGTTCGTGCGGGTGTCCCTCGTCGGCATCGAGATCCTGAAGATCGACATCCGGGTCGTGGTCGCCAGCGTGGACACGTATCTGCGGTTCGCCGAGGCGTGCAACCGCCTCGACCTGGAGGCCGGCCCGCACCGCGATCCGGGTCTGCCCGACCTGGTGGGCGAGATCACGGAATCCGGCGCGCGCGGCAAGTCCAAGGGAGCGCTCTCGGGCGCCGCGCAGACCATCTCCGACGCGTTCAAGGAGGCCCGCGAGGAGGGGCAGCCGGAGCCCAAGCCGCGTGCTCGGCGCACCACCTCGCGCCGGAAGGAGGAGCAGGAATGAGCACCTACGTCTACGGCATAGCCCGTAACTCCCCGCCCCCGCTGACCGGTGACGTCAGCGGTGTCGGCGACCCGCCGCGCCCGGTACGCACAGTGGAGCGCGGCGCGCTGGTCGCCCTGGTGAGTGATGCCCCGGAAGACCTGAAGCCCAAGCGGCGCGATCTCCTCGCGCACCAGAGTGTCCTCGCCGTGGCGGGTGCGGCAGGTGTCGTCCTGCCGATGCGGTTCGGCGGCATCGCACCCGACGACGACGCCGTGGCCTCGGTGCTCGCCGAGCGCGAGGAGCACTACCTGGAGCGGCTCAACTCCCTTGACGGCAGGGTCGAGTACAACGTGAAGGCCACCCACGACGAAGAGGCCGTCCTGCACCAGGTGCTCGCCGAGAACCCGGAACTGCGGACGCTCAGTGAGGCCAACAGGAAGGCCGGAGGCGGCAGTCAGGCACAGAAGCTGCGGCTCGGCGAACTCGTCGTCGCGGCAGTGCAGCAGTGCGAGGCCCGCGACGCGGCCCTGATCGGCCAGGTCCTCACGGGCGTCGCCGAGGACACCAGCCCCGGGCCCGAGAGCAGCGGCTGGCTGGCGAACATGTCATTCCTGGTGGCGCGCGAGCACAAGGACGAATTCATCTCGGCGGTGCGGGCGCTCCAGTCGGACAACCCCCGGCTCGTACTCCAGCTGAACGGCCCGCTGCCGCCCTACAGCTTCGTGGAGTGACGTGGCGGCCGCGCCGGAACGCGCGGCGACAGGTACGGGGATTGGTGGCCACGGACGACGGACGACAGAGCACCGAGACCGCGACACGGAGAAGAGGACGGGCAAGCATGAACAATCGGCTGGGACTGGGGCTCGCGGTGGGCGCGGGCTATCTGCTCGGACGGACCAAGAAGGCGAAGCTCGCCTTCGGCATCGGGACGCTGGTCATGGGAAAGCGACTCCAGCTGAACCCGCGGGCGCTGGCGGACTTCGCGACGGCCCAACTGGCCGAAAATCCGCAGTTCAAGGAGATCGGCGACCAGTTGCGGGAGGATCTGCGCGGGGTGGGCAAGGCAGCCACGGGCGCCCTCCTCAACCGGCAGATCGAAGGCCTCGCCGACCGGCTGCACGACCGGACACTGGACGTACAGGACCGCATCTCGGGAGTGACTCCGGACGTTTCCGCCGCCTCGGACGAGGAGGAGGACGAGGACGGCGACCAGCACGAGGGGGAGAACGAGGACGAGGACGGGACTTCGGCGGGGCGTGGCGAGGGGTCGGCGGGGCGGAGGCAACGGGCTCCGGCCAAGAAGGCCTCCGCCGCCAGGAGTTCATCGGCCAAGTCCGCCAGGTCCTCCGCCGCGGGCAAGTCGGGCGGCACCGCCAAGTCCGCTCCCAAGTCCTCCGCGGCGAAGAAGACCGCCAAGTCCGTTCAGCGCACCGTCAAACGGACACCCGCCAAGAAGGCGTCGAGCCGGCGCAGCAGCCGGGGCGGTGACGGCCGTGACTGAGTCGAAGAACCCCCTGACCAGCAGCGCCGCGACCGACCGCCTCAAGTCGGAACTCCAGTCCTATCTGCTCGCCCAGGGCGAGCGGCTCCTGGTGGGCGTGGGCCACAAGCTCGGCGAGAGCACGGTCAAGCTCAACGACATCGCCGAGGGCCGCAGTCCGGGCTTCGCCAAGCTCGCTCTCGAAGGCGGCCGCAAGGTCGCCGAGGGAAAGGGCCCGGTCCGTACCGCCGTCGAGCTCGGGGCCTCCCACCTCAAGGACGGCGCGCAGGACCTGTTCAAGGGGCTCGGCGGCAAGCGGAAGAAGGGCGGTGGCGGCCGCAGGCCCACCGTGATCATGGAGTCCGTGGACGTGGGCGTCCCGGTGCGCGAGGCCTACGACCAGTGGACCCAGTACCAGTCGTTCTCCACCTTCGCGAAGGGGGTGAAGAGCGCGACCGTCGCCGACGACACCACATCGGACTGGAAGGTCAAGGTCTTCTGGTCCAGCCGCAGTTGGAAGGCGCGCACCACGGAACAGGTGCCGGACTCGCGCATCTCGTGGACCTCGGAGGGCGCCAAGGGCACCGTCAAGGGCGTCGTCACCTTCCACGCCCTCGGCCCGGACCTCACCCGGGTCCTCCTCGTCATGGAGTACTACCCCAAGGGCCTGTTCGAGAAGACCGGCAACATCTGGCGTTCCCAGGGCCGGCGCGCCCGGCTCGACCTCAAGAACTTCGCGCGGCACATCACCCTGCGCGGCGAGGCCGAGGACGGCTGGCGCGGTGAGATCAGGGACGGCGAAGTGGTCGTGAGCCACGAGGACGCGGTCGCCGAGGAGGAAGCGGAACGGGAGCCGGAGAACTCCGAGGAGAGCGACGGCGACCCCGAGGCGGACAGTGCCTACGAGGACGAACCCGAAGAGGAGTACGAGGAGTACGACGGTCGCGAGAGCGAGGGTGAGAGCGAGGGCGAACCCGACGAGGCGTACGGGGCCGAGGACGAATCCTCCGAGGCGTACGAGGACGAGGAAGGGTCTCCTGAGACGTACGAGGACGAGGGCGGATCCTCTGAGACGTACGACGACGAGGAAGGCGACGATGAGTACGCCGACGAGGAAGGGACGGCGGCCGACGGCGAGGAGAGCGCATCCACGCGCAAACGCCGTGAGTACGCCAACTCCCGTAGCAGCGGCCGCCGATGACGATCACGCTCGCCAGGTGACGGGCCGTCAAGTCGTATACCGCTCAGGCGTGGAGCGGTGAGCGGGCAGGCGAAGGACCGTAGGACGCGGGTGACCGTTCTCGTCGCGCTCGGGGTCAACCTCTTCATCGCCGCCGCCAAGGCGGCAGCCGGGCTGGTGGCCGGGTCGCCCGCGCTGCTCTCGGAGGCGGCGCACTCCGTGGCCGACAGCATGAACGAGGTCTTCCTGCTCGCGGCGCTGCGGCGAAGCCGCCGCCCGGCCGACCAGCGGCACCCCTTCGGCTACGGCAAGGAACGGTACTTCTGGTCGTTGCTCGCCGCCGTCGGCATCTTCGTCATGGGCGGCTGCTTCTCCTTCGTCCAGGGGATCGGGGCCCTGCACTCCCACCACCGCGAGTCCACGGTCGGCTACGTGGCCGGGCTCGCGGTGCTGGGCGTGTCACTGGCGGCCGAAGGCGGCTCACTGCTTCGCGCCCTGCACCAGGTACGCGGCCAGCGCGGCGGCATCGGCAGCGACCCGGCCCTGCGCACCGTCGTCGCGGAGGACAGCACCGCGGTGCTCGGGGTACTCCTTGCGTTGGCCGGGATGGTCCTGCACATGGTCACGGGCCGGGAGGTCTGGGAAGCCACGGCCTCGCTGTCCATCGGACTGCTCCTGGTGTACGTGGCCTACCGGCTCGGCAAGGACGCCCGCGACCAGCTGATCGGCGAAGCCGTCGATCCGGAACTGCGGGACAGCATCCGCGCCTTGCTCGACCACCAGCCCGAAATCGACCGCGTGGCCGACCTGTTGACGATGCGGCTCGGCCTCGACTCGACGCTGGTGGCGGCCCGCATCGACCTGCGTCCCGGGCTCGACAGCGAGGACGTCGAGCTGGTCTGCGAACGCATCAAGGCGTCCGTGGCGCAAACCTGGCCGACAGCCGACCAGGTCTTCCTCGACATCACGGACGCACCGCCGAACACCCGCCGCTGACAGCGCTGCCCGGCCGCGGACAGCGGCCGGGCAGCGTGGGCTGGGGGACCTCACATGTGCGGTCCGCCGTAGTAGCCGCCGATCTGCTCGTGGTAGGCCGGGTCCCCGAGGTGCTTCTCCTTGTCGAACTCGGGGGAGTCCTTGATCTGCTCCTTGGTGCAGGCGACGTAGATCTTCTGCTCGGTCACGTCGATGCGCGTCAGCAGCCCGGCCGGCAGCAGGACGTGCTTGCCGAAGATCCACGGGCCCGTGTCGACGACGATGTAGGAGGAGCTGACGGCCTCCGAGTGCTTGTCGACCTTGCCGATGCTTCCGTCGGTCGCCTCGACCTTGTACCCGGTCAGGTCGGTACCCGGCTGATACGCGGCCGCCTCGGGGTAGGCCCAGATGTTTTCCATGGTGACGGAGTCCCTTCGAACGGTGGCTCGTGCGGAGTGCGGGCGAGTGAGCGCCGCTGGTGCACGGCGCGTCGGGCCCGCACCTCGCCCGGGTTCCCCGCGCCGCTGCCCCTACACCCAGTACACGCGGCCCGGCCGGTTCGTGCCGAAACCTTGCGCCGATCGGCCGAGCGGCAGCCCGACGGGCTGCCGTGGGGTCACTAACGTGGTCGCCTGGACGCAGCCCGCGCACCACGAGGGAGGGTGAGCATCGTGACCGCCATGGAGTCGTTCATCGACCGCCTGGACTATCCGATGTACATCGTGACGGCCGTGGCCGACGGGGAGCGGGCCGGCTGCCTCGTCGGATTCGCTTCGCAGTGCTCTCTCGTGCCGGTGCGCTTCATGGTGTGGCTGTCCACGGCCAACCGGACGTACCACGTGGCACGCGAGGCCGACAGCCTGGCGGTCCACCTGCTGGCCCGCGAACAGTACGCGCTGGCCAAGCACTTCGGCGGGCTGACGGGCGACGAAGTGGACAAGTTCGCCGGCGTCGGCTGGCACGAGGGCCCCGCCGGTACGGTCGTCCTGGACGACGCCGCGGCCTGGTTCGTCGGGCGCGTCGAGGGGCTCGCGGAGGGCGGGGACCACGTCGGGTTCCTGCTCAGCCCGTTGGAGGCGGCAGCCCCCACCCGGCAGCCGCCGCAGTGGGAGCCGTTCCGGCTGAGCGACGGCCAGAGCATTGAGGCCGGCCACCCAGTGCCGGAGGCCTGAGGGAGGTTCAGGCGCGGGTCTTCGCCAGCAGTTCCGCGATCTCCGAGGTGGTGCCGCTCTCACCGAGGCGGGGGAAGATCCGGTCGATGCTATTGCGGTGCGCCTCCGGGTCCACATCGGTCATGGCGTCGGTGGCCAGAGTCACGTGGTAGCCGTGCTCGTGGGCGGCGCGGGCGGTGGATTCCACGCCGATGCTGGTGGCCACGCCGGTCAGCACGATCTGGGTGATGCCGCGCCGGCGCAACTGGAGGTCGAGGTCGGTGCCGAAGAAGGCGCCCCAGTTCCGCTTGGTGACGGTGATGTCCTCGGGGTGGCCGGACAGTTCGTCGACGACGGTGTCCCAGCCTTCGGGCCGCTGGCCGCCGCGACCGTGACCGGCCTCCGTGCGGCCGGGGGTGGCGTCCGATCCGTCGGCGGCGGCGGAGACGCGTACCAGGACGACGGGGAGTCCGTGCGAGCGGAAGGCGTCGGCGAGTTCGGCGCTGCGGGCCACGACGTCTGCGGCGGGGTGAGGCTGGGTGGGGGCGGCGACGATGCCCTTCTGAAGGTCGATCACGACGAGCGCGGTGTGCGGGTCGAGAGTGGTGAGAGCCATGCTGATGGTGGCCTTTCGTGTGGACGGTGTGTCCCTCATGGCTGGGCGAGCCGTTCCATCAGGGCCATCGCTTCGATGATCGTGCCGCGTTCCTCCTCCGTGCAGCGGTCCTGAAGGGCGCGGGTCAGCCATTCCACCCGGGCCTGCCGGTTGCCGGCGGCCCGTTCGCGGCCCGCCTCGGTCAGGGTGACCAGCTGACGTCGGCCGTCCTGCGGATCCGGTCGGCGCTGGATGAGCCCCTGCTGGTCGAGGGCGGCGAGGGTGGCGGCCATTGACTGCGGACGTACGCCCTCCGCCGCCGCCAGGGCGCTGGCCGACGCGGCCCCGGACTTGTCGACCAGGGCCAGCGCGGACACCTGGGAAGGGGTGAGGTCCTGTATGTCGGCGACTTCCCGGAGCCGGCGGCGCAGCCGGTTGAACACCACGCGCACGTCGCGCGCTGCGCGCAGGGCGGACGTGGAGATGCCGTCGGCGATGTCGTCCATGCCCCAACGGTAATTTCTTCAGGCCAGGCTGTCCAGTGTGGCCTGAACAGTTTCAGCTGAGGGGTTTGGCCCCACGGCCCCTGAGCCCGCGTGGCCCCGGGCCCACTGAACCCCCGGAGGCCCCCCGTGTCCACGGGTACGGCGGCCGCCGCCACGGCGTCAGGAGCGGGCTGCACGGCCGGATGGGCCAACTTCCTTATCCGTGGCTGCTGTTGACCAAGGTGCGGCTCTGGCGCGAGTGCAGCTGTGTGCCGCAGGCGCCCCGCACCGGACCCACGGCAACGGCAACGGCAACAGAAACGGCGCCGCTGACCGGGATAATCGCCGGTCGGCGGCGCCTTGGAACGGGGCTCGTACCCCGAGGGGTCAGGAGCGGGGAGCGCGCGGCTGGTCGGCCTGCTGCGCTTCCTTCTCCTTGTTCTTCTCCTTGATGCGTACCGCTTCCTTGCGGACCTCGGCCTGGGTGGCCCGCTCCTTCTGGAGCCACTCGGGGTTGTCCTGCTTCAGCGCGTCGATCTGCTCGGTGGTGAGGGCTTCGGTGACCCCGCCGCGGGCGAGACCCGCGATGGAGATGCCCAGCTTCGCCGCGACGACGGGCCGCGGGTGGGGGCCGGTGCGCCGCAGCTCCTGAAGCCACTGCGGCGGGTCTGCCTGCAGGGCGTTGAGCTCGGCCCGCGAGACGACACCCTCCTGGAACTCGGCGGGGGTGGCCTCAAGGTACACACCCAGCTTCTTCGCCGCGGTCGCGGGCTTCATCGTCTGGGTGGTCTGGTGCGACGTCATGTGTCAAGAGTAGCGAGCGTGTGCGATACCTCCGACCACGACCGGTAACCTGGCCACGTGACAGGCTCGCAAGAATCCCCATCGTTCCGGCTCGCCTACGTTCCGGGTGTGACGCCGAGCAAGTGGGTGCGGATCTGGAACGAGCGGCTGCCCGACGTCCCCCTGACCCTCAGTACGGTGTCCGCCGCCGAGGCGCCCGACGTGCTGCGCGGCCGGGGCGCCGACGCGGGATTCGTGCGGCTGCCGATCGACCGCAGCGAACTCAGCGCGATCCCCCTCTACACCGAGACGACGGTCGTCGTGGTCCCCAAGGACCACCTCGTCGCGGCGGTCGAGGAGGTGTCGGCCGAGGAACTGGCCGACGAGATCGTGCTGCACCCGCTGGACGACACCCTCGACTGGGAGCGCCCGCCGGGCCGGTCCGCGCTGGAGCGCCCGGCCACGACGGAGGACGCCATCGAGCTGGTGGCGGCCGGGGTGGGGCTGCTTGTCGTGCCGCAGTCGCTCGCCCGCCTCTACCACCGCAAGGACCTCACCTACCGCACGATCACGGGCGTCCCCGAGTCGCGCGTGGCGCTGTCGTGGCCGGAGGAGGAGGTCACTCCTGATCTGGTGGAGGAGTTCATCGGGATCGTTCGCGGCCGCACCGTGAACAGCTCCCGCGGCCGTACGCCGACCCCGCCCCAGCCGAAGAAGAAGCGTCCCGACAAGGGCGGCGCCCCCCGCAAGCCCGCGGCCGGAAAGTCGACGGGCAAGCCCACCGGCAAGGGCGCCCGCGGTGCCTCGGGTGCTCCGAAGGGCGCCAAGCGCGGAAAGCCCCGCCGTAAGTCGTAACCGCGAGCGCACCGCCTCGGCCTCACAAGGGGCTTCCCTCGATAAAAGTGCAGCGAAGCAACTTTTCCATCGAGTCAACTGCGGAGGTAGGGTGTCCGCATGAGCGAGACGATGGGGCGCCGGGAGCGCAAGAAGGCCGCCACCCGGCAGTCGCTGGCGGACGCAGCGCTGAAGCTGTTCCTCGAACGGGGCTACGACCAGGTCGGCATCAAGGACATCGCGGATGCCGCGGACGTCTCCACGACCACGTTGTTCAAGCACTTCCCGGGCAAGGAAGCACTCCTCTTCGACGAGGACGCCGGGCAGGAGGCCGCCCTGGTCGCCGCGGTGCGCGAGCGCCCCGCCGGATGCTCCGTCCCCGCCGCGCTGTGCGACCACATCCTGCGCAACAAGATTGACCCCCGGGACGGGAACCCGGAGTTCATCCGCTTCGTCGAACTGGTCGACGCCACCCCGGCGTTGCGCGACTACTCGCACCGCATGTGGCTGCGCCACGAGGTGGCGCTCGCACACGCCATCGCCGAGGACATCGGCGCGCCCGAGGACGATCCGGCCTGTGCTGCCCTGGCACGGTTCGCCCTGGAGACGCTCGGCCTCGCCCGCGACCAGGCCGACTCCCGCAAGGCCGTGGAGAGCGCCTTCGAGCTCCTCGAACACGGCTGGCAGGCGGCATCGCCCACCCGGAACTGAGCCGGCCGGTCAGTCCGCGGCGGGCTGGGCACGTACGTGCATGCGCTCGCCCTGCGCCCCGTACAGGGAGAGGAACTCCACGGGCCGGTCGCCCGCGTTGGCCAAGCCGTGCGGGGTGCGCGTGTCGAACTCGGCGGCCTCGCCCGCGGTGAGGATCAGGTCGTGCTCGCCGAGCGCCAGCCACAACCGCCCCGACAGGACGTACAGCCACTCGTAGCCCTCGTGCACCTTCAGCTCCGGCCGCAGGCCGTCGGCCGTCTTGCGGGCCGGGACGATCTGCTTGTAGGCGTGCAGCCCGCCGAGGAACCGGGTCAGCGGTACGAAGGTCTGGCCGTGCCGGTTGAAGGGCTGCGGGTGGATGCGGGGATCGCCGGTGGCCGGCGCCCCGACGAGTTCGTCCAGCTGGACGCGGTACTCCTTGGCCAGCGGAAGCAGTAGCTCAAGCGTCGGTTTGCGCTGCCCGGACTCCAGGCGCGACAGGGTGCTCAGCGAGATCCCGGTCGCCTCGCTGACCTGCGCCAGGGTCGCTTCGCGCGCCCGCCGCAGCGCCCGCAGCCGCGGTCCCACGCCGGTCAGTACATCGGTGAGGTCGTCTTGGGCCATCCTCTCATTTGCCACAACGGCAAGGGGCTTTGTCAACCCAGGAGGGCCGCGATCGACGCCCACCTGATCGCCGAGGACACCCCCGGGGCCGTCACCGCCCGCCGTTCTCCGCACACCTGGAACGCGAGGTGGGCGAGGTGGTCCTCGGTGACCGGTGCCACGGCCTGTGAACTGCGGCCGGGCCTGGCCGCAGCGGGTGTTGACGGCACGTAACCTTCCTGTGGCCGGGCGAGGGCAGGGCCCGGAGGCGTATCTGAAAGGAACACAGTCGCGGTGAGAGCAGTGTTCGGCGTCGTCGGCGCCGTCCTCGTGCTCGGGATCTTCTCCTCGGTGCTGCGCACCCTGGTGATTCCCCGGCCGACCCGGTCCAGCTTCACCCGGCTCGTGCAGCGCTCGGTGCACTGGCCGTTCCAGCGGGTGGCCGACCTGATGCACGGTGCCGAGGCCAAGGACCGGGTGCTGGCGCCCGTGGCGCCGCTGTCCATCGTGGTCACCCTGATGGGCTGGCTCCTGTGCTTCATGGCCGGCTACGGATTCCTCGAAGCGGCGGTCAGCGGACTCGGTCTGCGCGACTCGCTGATCGAGTCCGGCTCCTCGCTCTTCACGCTCGGCTTCGCCACCAGCAACAGGGCGTCCCTGAACGCGATCGACTTCTGCGCGGCGGCCACCGGGCCGATCGTGATCGGTCTCCAGATCGGCTATCTGCCCACCCTGTACGCCGCCTACCAGCGTCGCGAGACCGAAGTGACCCTGCTCGGGGCCCGCGCGGGCAACCCGCCCTGGGGGCCGGAGATCCTCGCCCGGTACGCGCAGGTCGAGCTCGTGAGCAGCATCGGCGAACTGTTCCGCAACTGGGAGCGGTGGAGCGCGGAGGTGGGCGAGAGCCACACCACCTACCCGGTCCTCATCCACTTCCGCTCCCCGAAGGCGACCCGCAACTGGCTGATCGCGCTCCTCGCGGTGATGGACGCCGCCGCTCTGCGGCTCGCCTTCAACCCCTCCCAGCCGCAGTCCGATGTGCGGATGGCGCTGCGCGCGGGCTTCGTGTGCCTGCGCGACATCGCCGACACGCTGGGCATCGCCTACGACCCCGACCCGCACCCGGACAGCCCGCTGGCGCTCGGCTACGAGGACTTCCTGGCCGGGGTGGCGCGCATGCGGGAGCAGGGCTATCCGGCCGAGCGCACCCCCGAGGAGGCGTGGCCGCACTTCCGGGGGTGGCGGGTCAACTACGAGGCCCTGGCCCAGCGGCTCGCGCGGGACATCGACGCCGTGCCGGCCCCTTGGTCGGGCGTGCGCCGCACGCCGGTCGCCATCCGCACTCCGGTCACTCCGATCGACCGCAGGCCGCCGCAAGTTACCTAGAGGTTTCTAGTGACTTATCGCCTCAGTGCCAGTAGAACCTGTTCTCACTCCATCGAGAGTGAGGAATGTCACATGAGTGACACTACCGCGCATGATTCAGGCTCACAGGGAGTTTCGCGCCGAAGATTCATCGCTGGAACTGGTTCTATTCTGGGGCTCGCGGCCGTCGCCGGACATGCCACCGCGGCCCATGCGCAGACCGTCGCCCACCCGGCCGCTCCGATCGGCGACGGGGCCCACGTCCCGGCCCTGGTGATCGGCACCGGGTACGGCGGCTCCGTCGCCGCGCTGCGCCTGGCGCAGGCCGGCGTCGACGTGCAGATGGTCGAGATGGGCATGGCCTGGGACACCCCGGGCTCCGATGGCAAGATCTTCTGCAACACGACCGCGCCGGACTACCGCTCGTACTGGCTGCGCACCAGGACCAAACAGCCGCTGAGCAACTTCTTCGGCATCCCGATCGACAAGGACATCCCGCGTTACACCGGGATCCTGGACGCCGAGGACTTCAGCGGCATCACCGTCTACCAGGGCCGCGGCGTCGGGGGCGGTTCGCTGGTCAACGGAGGCATGGCGGTCACGCCCCTGCGCCAGAACTTCGGCGCCATCCTCCCGTCGGTCGATCCCGACGAGATGTACGGCACCTACTACCCGCGCGCCAACGCCGGTCTCGGCAGCGGTCTGATCGATCCGGCGTGGTTCGACACGGTCGACTGCTACCAATTCGCCCGGGTCGGCCGCAAACAGGCCCAGCGCTCGGGGTTCCCGTTCGTCTTCGTACCCGACGTGTACGACTGGGACTACATGAAGCAGGAGGCGGCCGGCACCGTGCCCAAGTCGGCGGTCGCGGGCGAGATCCTGTACGGCAACAACTACGGCAAGAAGTCGCTGCAGAAGACCTATCTCGCGCAGGCGAAGGCGACCGGCCGGGTCGCCATCTCCGCGCTGCACAGGGTCACTTCGGTCTCCCCGGGGTCGGGCGGCGGCTACACGGTCGTCATCGAGCAGCTCAACACCAACGGCGACGTCACCGCCACCAAGACCGTCACCTCCGACAAGGTGTTCTTCGCGGCCGGCAGCGTCGGCACCAGCAAGCTCCTCGTCAAGCTGAAGGCCACCGGCGCGCTACCCGCTCTGAACGGCGAGATCGGCCGGGGCTGGGGCGACAACGGCAACGTCATGTGCGGCCGGGCCAACTACATGTGGGACCCGACAGGCCAGGTCCAGGCGGCCATCCCCTGCGGCGGCATCGACAACTGGACGGCCGGCGGCGCTTTCGCCGAAGTCGCGCCGCTCCCCACCGGGATCGAGACGTACGCCTCGTTCTACCTCTCGATCACCAAGAACCCCAACCGCGGCACGTTCTCCTGGAACCCCACGGCCGGCCGGGTCGACCTGGACTGGCAGACCGCCTGGAAGCAGGCCTCCATCGACATGGCCAAGACGATCTTCGACAAGATCAACGCGACGGAGGGGACGATCTACCGCACCGACCTCTTCGGCGTCTACAAGATCTGGAACGACACGCTCACCTACCATCCGCTGGGCGGCGCGGTCCTGAACAGGGCCACCGACAACTACGGGCGCCTGTACGGCTATTCGGGCCTCTACGTCATCGACGGCTCGCTGATCCCGGGCAACACCAGCGTCAACCCGTTCGTCACCATCACGGCGCTCGCCGAACGGAACATCGAGAAGATCATCGCCACCGATCTGCGGTGACCGCGCATCGAAGGGGCCGCCCGAGGCGCCGGGCGGCCCCTCACTCGGTGCTCAGTGCGTGGGCAGTACGCACACGGCGTCGAGCCCGAGCACGTGATTGAGCCGGCCGAACGCCAGCCAGGAGCCGATGCTCATGCTCAGCTCCACGATCTCGACCTGGCTGTAGTGCGCGGTCATCCGGCCCCAGAACTCCTCGTCCAGCCCATGGTGGTCGAGGGCGTACCGCTCGGCGTACTCGGCGGCGAGCCGGGTGCGGTCGTCAAAGGCCTCGGTGGTGCGCCACTGGGTGACCGCGTCGGCGAAGGAGGCCTCGACCTTCTCGCCGTCCCGGTCGGTCCGCCAGTCCAGGCAGAACAGGCATCCGTTGATCTGCGCGATCCGCAGCCGCGCCGCCTCGAACTCCCGCAGCCCCAGGGTCGTGTGGGAGTACACCGAGAGGGAGAAGTTCGCGGCGGCCATGCCGATCCCGGGAACCATGTCGCCCCACACGTACCCGATCGGTTCCTGGCCCTCGGGGATGTCGATCCTCATGACTGCTTCCTTCCGAGTCTGCCGACTGCCGGGCGCAGCGGGACGTCGAGCGCGTCGTAGAGCCCGGGATCCGCGGCCGCCAGCCAGTCGATGGCGTTCACCAGACGGCCGACCGCGGTGGCGTTGCCGCCCGCCGAGCGGTTCTCGCCCTCGTCGGTGGCCTCCACCGTGACCTCGATGCGCGGGCGGCCCTCGACGATCACCCGGTGGGCGCCGTCGCCGCCGCCGGGCGGCACCGGCCAGTCGGGCGCGCAGGACGGGTGGATGCGGGTGACGTGCTCGATGACGATGCGGGGTTCACCCGCCACGACGCCCTGGACCTCGAACCGCACCGCGCCCTGCGTGCCGGCCTCGAAGGTGCCCATCGTCAGGGTGCTCACCGTGGCGTCGAGCGCGCGCCGGTCCATGGTCTCGCGGATGTCGTCGAGCTCCACCCCGAGCGCCCGCGCCATCAGCCGGATCTGCCCGCCCCACACCATGCTCGGAACGGACGGAGCGAGCATGAGGGGCTCGTACTCCATCGGCTGCCCCATGCCGACCAGGTGCCGCACCGACTCCTCCTGTTCGTAGGTGGAGTAGTCGAAGATCTCCTGACAGCGGATGACGTCCACGGTGGTGCCGAGGCCGCTGATCAGCAGCGGCAGGACGTCGTTGGCCCAGCCGGGATCGACGCCGGAGACGAACAGGGACCCGCCGCCGTCCGCGACGGCGGCGAGGACGGGGTCACGGAATTCCGGCGGGGCGCCGAGCCGGTCGTACAGCGGGTACAGCGCCGGGGTGACGACCACGGCACCGGCGCGGACGGCCCGGGTGACATCGGCGAGTGCCTCGTCCGGCCGGACGTCCCCGGACGCCGCGTACACCACGGCCCGGGGTCCGGCACCCAGTACGGCCGACACGTCATCGGTCGCCACGACCCCCAACTCGTATCCCAGGCAGGCGAGTTCGGCCGCGTCGCGCCCGACCTTGGCCGGGTCGTGGACCAGTACGGAGACGAGTTCCAGCGCCGGATGGGCCTCGACGGCACGTATCGCCGCACGGCCGACATTGCCGGTACCCCAGACAACCGTGGGAATCATGCGCGGAGGGTAGCGAGCGGGCCCGGAGGTTCCTAGTGCCGTGCCGGAAAATGTACGGCCCGTGGAGTCCTGGTGATCGCAGGGACACCGGGTCGCCATGGCTGGGTCAGCCGCAGTTCTTCCGGAAGTACTCGCCAGTAGCTAAAGTTCCGCCGTTCCCCACCGCTGAGCGACCATCAGGAGTCCTCCCATGCGCGCGCCCAAAACCGCCTCCGCCTTCACCGCCCTCACCGCAGCGGCCGCCCTGGCCGGGGGCGCGGTCCTGCTCGCGCCGTCGGCCGACGCGGCGGCCGGCGCCCCGACGCTCTCGGTCTTCGCGTGGAACGTCGACCTGGGCACCGCGATCGTCGACTCGACGCAGAACGAGAAGGCGGCCCAGCGCACCCCTGTCATCGAGTCGATCGTCCGGCAGCACAGTGCGGACGTCGTGATCCTGGACGAGTTGTTCAACCACGCCTCCACTGACGACATCTCGGCCAAGCTCGCCGACCTCTACCCCTACCGCACCCCGGTGGTCGGCCAGGCGTGTTCGGGCGGCGGCTGGAACGGTGTGAGCGGCAACTGCTCCAACTCCTGGTTCGTGATCAACGGCGGGACGATGATCCTTTCCAAGTACCCGATCACCGCCCAGTACGCGCACGTCTTCAGCAACTCCACCTCGGGCACCTGGGACTACAACGCCAACAAGGGCGCGGCCCTCGCCCAGATCGACAAGAACGGCACCAAGACGTGGGTGGTGGGCACCCACCTTCAGGCCGACCAGTCCAACACCTCCACCGACACCACCCAGAAGACCCGCCTCGGCCAGCTCGGCGAGATACGCGACTGGGTGAACGGCGTCGTGGGTGCCTCGGCGCCGGTGCTGATCGGAGGCGACCTCAACGTCGAGTACAACCACGGCCGGACTCGCGGTGACTTCGTCAACTCCCAGTCGGCCGTGGGTGGTTCACTCGGGACCCCGGCGGCAGGGGCGGGGCCGGCCACCATGGACTGCGCGGTGTCCGCCTGGTGCCAGTACATGGCCGACGTCGAGACGTTCCCCAAGGACTACCGCGACAACCTGGACTACCTCGGCTACCTCAACGCCCCCGGCCGCCCGGTGCCCTCCACTCTGCCGACCGTCACCAGCGACTTCGACCCGCAGGCCGGCTGGGCCCAGGGCCAGCTCGACACCCGCTCGCCCAGCGACCACTACCCGGTCGAGGCGACCTTCCAGCTCGGCTGACCCGGGGCGGGGCGAGGGTGGCGGCGACTACTGGCGTACCGTCCAGTGGTCGTCGGCGCCCGCCTGGATGAAGCGGAGCCGCGGGCAAAGGAAGTCCTGGCCCGAGGGATTCTGCTCGGTCCACGGCGAGTCGGCCGGGCTCGCCGGCTTCCAGGTTCCATTGCTGCGCAGCTCTATGGCGCTGCTGTCGAAGACGCTGTTCCGCGCCTCGGTGCAGTAGTAGCCCACGCCGGTGGAGGGGTTGACGCTCGCGTATATCTCGAACATGTCCCAGCCGTGGTCGAGCCCGCTCTGGTCCTGCCCGGACTGGCGGTACAGCAACTCCCATTGCGCCGAGCGGTAGTTGTAGAGATAGGACGACCAGCTGTTGCCGGGCCCGTCGTCCCGCACCAGCTGGACGCTGTAGGCGAGCCCCGAGCCGGAGGACTGGGTGTACTTCGCCTTGAAGTCCGCGTCGACGGTGACGGTCTTGGCCGGTCCGCCCGCTCCGCACCAGTCCCACGCCCATATCTCGTCGCCGCTGTTCCAGTAGGCGGTGACCACCTCCATGCAGGAGTTCTGCGCTTTGGTGGTGGGTGCGTAGGTGAAGTTGTCGGCTTGGCTCACCCGGTAGTCGGGGTCCACGGTGTGGGTGGCGGTGATGCCGTCGTGCGTGCCGGGCTGGGGGAAGACTCCCCACCAGTTGTGCGTGGGATCGTCGGCCGGTTCACGGAACTTGCCGGCGCGGCTCTTCCTGAGCGCCTGTGCGGCACGCTCACGTGCCGGGTTCCGGTCCGGTGTGCGCGCCCCGGCCACCGTGCCGCGGTGCGGGGCGTCGGGGGAGGGGGTCGCGGTGGGGCGGGCGGCGGCGGGCGCGGCGCTCTGCATCGCGCCGAGTCCCACGGCGGCGGTGAACAGGGCTGCGGCCAGGGCGGTTCTGCGTCTCTTCATCTGGCTCCTCCAGGACCGTGCGTCATGGATGTGACGAGGGTGGGGGGTGGAGCACGGCTCCCCGGCGCGTGGGTGGGGCGCCGGGGAGCCGGATGAGCGACTAGTAATGTCCATGTCATTGACAGCGGTGTCAATAAGGGCTGGACGTCACCGCTTCTTCAAGGGGCGTTTTCCGGCCGCCAGTTGGGAGAGCGGGGCGGAGCGGACCTGGGTCAGATGGGCGAAGACGACGACGTTGCTCGCGTAGCCGGTCTTCGGGCTGAACTTGCCGCCGCACGTGATCAGCCGGAGCTCCGGGCGGCCCGTCGGACCGTACACCTCCCGGTTGGGGAAGCGGGCCTTCGCGTAGGTCCTGACGGCGTCCACCGTGTACACGGCGACCTTGCCGTCGGCGCGGCGGGCCTCCACCAGTCGGCCGGGGCGCATCGCGTAGAGACTGGCGAAGACGGCCGCCCCGGTGCGGGTGTCGCGGTGGCCAACGGCCACGGCCGTGCCCAACTCGCCCGGGGACGGCCCGTGTTGGTACCAGCCCACCAGCTTGGGGTTGTCGACGGGCGGGGTGGCCAGGTGCTGCTGCGCGTCGAGTCCGAGCGGGGTGACCGGGGCCGCGATGCCGAGGTAGGGAACCGCCAGTGAGACCGCGGGGGAGGGCGGCAGTGGACGCGGCGGCGCCGGGCGGGTGGGCGCCGGGCCCCGGCTGTCGCCGACGGGCATGGCAGCCGCCTCGGCATAGTGGGGCCCGGCGTCGACGGCGGCCGACGGGGAGGGTGCGGCCCCCTCGTCGGTCTGGGCCCACCAGGCGCCGCCCACCACCAGGGACAGGGCCATCGCCGCCGTCCTCGTCAGGCGGTAGGCGCGCGTCCGGTGCCGGGCGGTGGGGGTGCGTCTACGCTGCGCCATCGCGGCGGCGTCGGAGCCGGCGGACGAAGAGTACTCCGGCGACCGAGACCAGTCCGACGGCTGCCACGCCGCCGGCCTGCGGGATGCCCGGTGTCTCGGCGAGACCGCCGCCGCCCGCTGCCACGCCGCCCCGCGGGGGGCCGCCCGCCGCGCGCGCACCGGGGGTCACCGTGCAGTCGACCTGGAAGACCTTCTGCTTGGCCACTCCGTTGCCGCCGGTGACGTTCCAGACGAGCTTGTACTGACCGTTGGGCAGCGTCAGCGGCAGGGTGTGCCCGAGGCCGGCCGCCAGGGTGATGGCGCCGGACAGGGTGGCGCCGCCGACCCGCTCGGGCTGGGTGCTGATGTCCCAGGTGACGCCCTGGGCGACGTCGAAGTTGGAGGCGTCCAGGTAGAAGCCGCAGACCTTGGGTTCGTTGCGCGGGTCGGTGAAGAGCGTCCCCATTGCGTGGATCTTGACGTCGCCGTTGTCGCCGGGTGCGGCGACGGCGGCCGGGGCGCCGATGAGAGCGGTTCCCGCTACGGCGAGCGCCACGACGGCGGTGGCACGCGTGCGGGCGCGGGCGGGAAGTGCTGAGGCAGGCATACGCGTTCCTCTGATTCGGATGATGGTCATACAAATCGGGTGTTGAGTGACTCCCTTTCACGCCCGCCCGGCGCGGTGGCGGCGCCCCGCCGCGACACGCCCCGGATCTCACCCGTGCGACGCAACGCGGCCGGGAGCGGCTACCCACCGCGCCCTCGGGCGGGGGGCCGCACGCTGCCCCGGCGGCCGCACTTGCCCGGACGCGGCTCCGGTGCCCCTCGGTACGTTGGTGCGGCGCTTCCTTGGACCCTTGGCGGTGTGCGGCTCGGGTCACAGGTCTGGAGCCATTGCCGGGTGAACACCTCAGTGGATAGCCTGTGTTCGTCATGCCGGTCGATGGCCGGAGTTTCGAACACGGAGGGTGGGTGGCCGAGCATGGGCCGACTGGTTCCCGCGGTGGCCAGGGCGATGGACGTCCTCGAACTCTTCCTGGAGAGCGAGGGCAGCCTCTCCGCGCCCGATGTCACGCGCCGACTCCAGCTTCCCCGCACCACCGTCCATGAGCTGCTCACCACCCTGTCCGCGCGTTCCTACCTCGCGCCCGTGCCCGAGCAGCCCGGCCGGTACCGCCTCGGTGTGCGCAACTACCAGCTCGGCAGCCGCTACGCCGAGCAGCTCGACCTGGCCGCTGAGGGACAGCAGGTGGCCCGCGAGGTCGCCGAGACCTGCGGCGAGACCGTCCATGTCGCGATCCTGGAGGACGCCGACGTCATCTACATCGCCAAGGTCGACTCCACCCACGCCGTCCGCATGGTCTCGGCCGCCGGCCGCCGGTTGCCCGCGCACTGCACCTCCGTCGGCAAGATGCTGCTCGCCGCGCTGCCCGAGGCCGAACTCGACGCCCGGCTGGCAGGGCGCGAACTCGCCGCCATGACCGCTGCCAGCATCACCGACCCCGCCACCCTGCGCACCGCTCTCGACGGCATCCGTGCCCGGGGCGTCGCCGTCGAGCACCAGGAGTCCAATCCGGACGTGAGCTGTGTGGCCGCGCCGGTCCGGGACAGCGCGGGCCGGGTCGTCGCCGCGCTCTCGGTCTCCGTGCCGATGGTCAGGTGGAGCGGGCAGCGGGAGGCGGAGCTGGCCGAGCTCGCCCAGAAGGGCGCGGCGGACCTGTCCGTACGCCTGGGTCACCGGGGGGCGCGATGAGGTACGAGCTCGCGGTCCGGGAAGCGGCCGCACTCGGGGAAGGGCCCACCTGGGACCCCGTGACCGGGCGGCTGATCTGGGTCGACATCCTCTCCTCCCGGATCCACACCTACGCGCCGGGCGACGGGCACCGTACCGTCATGGCCACCGAACAGCACGTCGGCGCGGCGAAGCCGAGGGCCGGTGGCGGTCTGGTCGTCAACCTGCGGGACGGCGTCGGACTGTACGGTCCCGACGGCGGGTTCCGCTGGCTGGTGCGCGACGCCGTGGCCGGACGGCGCGCCAATGACGCGGCCGTCGCCCCGGACGGGGCGCTCTGGGCCGGGACCATGCGGTACGACGAGGCGCCGGCCGGCGGCTCGCTGGCCCGGGTCGCCCCGGACGGCACGGCGACCGAGGTCCTCGGCGACGCGACCGTCAGCAACGGCATCGGCTGGAGCCCGGACGGTCGGCTCATGTACTACATCGACACCCCGACCCGGCGCATCGACGTCTTCGACTTCGACGGCCAACTAGCCCATGACAGGCGGCCGTTCGCCGAGATACCCGCAATCGCGGGGCATCCCGACGGGCTCGCCGTGGATGCCGAGGGAGGCGTCTGGGTGGCGCTGTGGGGCGGGAACGCGATCCGGCGGTACGCGGCGGACGGCACCCTCGACCTGGTCGTCGAGCTACCCGTGCACTGCCCCACCGCCTGCGCGTTCGGCGGACCGGACCTCACCGACCTGTACGTCACCACCGCCCGCGTCGCGGAGAGCGCCCCGCATCCCCTCGCGGGGTCGGTGCTGGTGCTCCCTGGTGCGGGACGCGGACTGCCGGGCTTCGCGTTCGCGGGCTGACCGTCCGTCAAATGCCGTGCGCCCCGCCGGAATCCGGCGGGGCGCACGGTTGTGTTCAGCGCGTCGAGAAGGAGTGCACCGTCGATGTCCGGTACGTCGCGCCCGGCCGCAGCACCGTCGAGGGGAACGCCGGGTGGTTGGGGGAGTCCGGGAAGTGCTGGGCCTCCAGGCAGAGGGCATCGCCCTGCCGGTAGATGTGGCCCGAGGTGCCCACCAAAGTGGCGTCCAGGAAGTTGCCGCTGTAGAACTGCAGCCCCGGCTCGGTGGTGTACATCCGCATCACACGGCCCGAGGTCGGTTCGGCGAGGGTGAGCGCGTAGCGGGGCGCGGACGAAATCCCCTTGTCCAGCACCCAGTTGTGGTCGAAGCCCTTGGCGCGGACCAGTTGCTGATCGCCCTCGCGGATGTCGCGGCCGACCGGCTTGGCGCACCGGAAGTCGAAGGGCGTGCCGGCCACCCGGGCCAGCTCGCCGGTCGGGATGAGGCCCGCGTCGATGGGTGTGTAGCGCGAGGCGGCCAGTTCCAGGGTGTGGTCGTACACGGAACCGCTGCCCTCGCCCGCCAGGTTGAAATAGGTGTGGCTGGTGAGGTTGACGACGGTCGGCCGGTCGGTCGTCGCCTCGTAGTCGATCCGCCAGGCGCCGCGCGCGGTCAGGGTGTAGGTGACCTGGACCTTCAGGGTGCCCGGGTAACCCATCTCGCCGTCCGGCGAGGTCCGGGTCAGGACGAGACCGGTGTCCGAGCCGCGGGTGAACGGCTCCACGTGCCACATCTGCTTGTCGAAGCCCCGGGTGCCGCCGTGCAGGCTGTTCGCACCGTCGTTGAGCGGGAGTTGGTAGGTGTGGCCGTCGAGCGTGAACCGGCCCGCGGCGATGCGGTTGCCGTACCTTCCGATGAGCCCGCCGAAGTACGGGCTCTTCGCGACGTAGTCCGCGAGGTTGTCGAAGCCGAGCGCGATGTTCGCCAAACGGCCCTCGGCGTCCGGGACTTCGAGCGAGTGGATGATGCCGCCGTAGGACAGGACCTGGAGCCGGATGCCGCCGTTGCCGACGGTCCAGACGTCCACCACGGTGCCGTCGGCCAGGGTGCCGAAGTGCTTCTTCGAGGGGGAGTGGCGGGGTGCGGCGGCGTGGGCGGTGGTGGTGCCGAGGACCGTCGCGGCCAGTCCGGCGGCGGCGCCGGCCGCCAGTACGGTGCGCCTGCTGGTGCTCATGGTGCGGCTCCTTCGGGGAGAGGGGAATCGGAGGGACTCACGAACCGACCTTGCGCTTGTTGTAGACGTCGAAGCCCACCGCGGCCAGGAGCACGAGCCCCTTGATGACCTGCTGGTAGTCCGTGCCGACGCCCACCAGGGACATGCCGTTGTTGAGTACGCCGAGGACCAGGCCGCCGATGATGGCGCCGAACACCGTGCCCACGCCGCCGCTCATCGACGCGCCGCCGATGAACGAGGCCGCGATCGCCTCCAGTTCGAAGTTCACGCCGGCGTTGGGGGTGCCCGCGTTCAGGCGGGCCGCGAAAACGACGCCGGCCAGCGCCGCGAGCACGCCCATGGTGACGAAGACCAGGAAGGTGACCCGCTTGTCCTTGACGCCCGACAGCTTCGCCGCCGCCTGGTTGCCGCCCAGCGCGTACACATGGCGCCCGACGACCGCGTTACGCATCACGAAGCCGAGACCGATGAGCAGCCCCGCGAGCAGGAGCAGCACCACCGGGACACCCCGGTAGCTGGCCAGCGTCATCGTGAACGCGAGGACGGCGGCCACCATCGCCACCAGCTTGGCGATGAACAGGCCCTGCGGAAGCACATCGAGTTCGTACGCCCGCTGGCGCCGCCGCGACCGCAGCTCCTGGACCACCACGACGGCGATCAGGGCCAGGCCCAACAGCAGTGTCAGGTTGTGGTAGTTGGTGTTCGGCCCGACCGCCGGGAGGTAGCCGGTGGAGATCTTCTGGAAGCCGTCGGGGAACGGGCCGAGCGAGCGTGAGCCGAGCAGGATCTGGGTGCCGCCGCGGAACAGCAGCATCCCGGCCAGTGTGACGATGAACGACGGAATCCCGACGTACGCGATCCAGAAGCCCTGCCAGGCGCCCGCGACCGCGCCGATGACCAGCGCCACGACCAGCGCGAGCACCCAGGGCACATGGTGTTCGACCATCATCACGGCACAGGCCGCCGAGACGAAGGCCGCGAGCGAGCCGACCGACAGGTCGATGTGGCCCGCGATGATGACGATCATCATGCCGATGGCGAGGACCAGGATGTAACTGTTCTGGAGCACCAGGTTGGTGACGTTGTTCGGCTTGAGCAGCACCCCGCCGGTCCAGATCTGGAACAGCACGACGATCAGGCCGAGCGCGACCAGCATTCCGTACTGGCGCATGTTGCGGCGCGCCGCGTCAAGGAGCAGCGCACCGGGCGCCGGACGCGGGGAACCGGGCGCCGACGGGGCGCTCCTGGGGGTATCGGTGGAGACCGGACCCATGGCGACTACCTCTTGTTCGTGGTCATGTGGCGCATCAGCACTTCCTGCGTCGCCTCCGCCCGCGCGATCTCACCCGTGAGCCGGCCGGCCGCCATCGTGTAGATGCGGTCGCACATGCCGAGCAGTTCGGGGAGTTCGGAGGAGATGAAGACGACGGCCTTGCCTTGAGCCGCGAGCTGGTCGATGACGGTGTAGATCTCGTACTTGGCACCCACGTCGATGCCGCGGGTCGGCTCGTCGAGGATCAGCACATCGGGACCCGCGAAGATCCACTTGCTGAGTACGACCTTCTGCTGGTTGCCGCCGGACAGCCGTCCCACCTGCTCGAAGACGGTGGGCGCCTTGATGTTCATGGACCTGCGGTACGACTCGGCGACCCGCCGCTCCTCGTGCTCGTCGACCACCCCGCGCCGGGACACCTTGCCGAGCGCGGCGGTGGTGATGTTGCGGGCGATGTTGTCGATGAGGTTGAGGCCGTACTGCTTGCGGTCCTCGGTGACGTAGGCGATGCCGTGGCCGACCGCCTCGGGCACGGTCCGGGTGCGGATCTCGCGGCCGTCCTTGCGTACCGTGCCGCTGATGCCCCGCCCGTAGGAGCGGCCGAACACGCTCATCGCGAGTTCGGTGCGGCCGGCGCCCATCAGGCCCGCGATGCCGACGATCTCGCCCCGCCGCACCTGCACGGAGACACCGTCGACGACCTTGCGCTGCTGGTCGATGGGGTGGTGCACGGTCCAGTCGAGTACCTCAAGGGCCGGATGGGCGCCCGGATCGCCCTCGTACGGCGTCCGGTCGGGGAAGCGGTGGTCGAGGTCGCGGCCGACCATGGCCCGGATGATCCGGTCCTCGGTCGTGGCGGGATCCTTCACGTTGAGGGTTTCGATGGTGCGGCCGTCGCGGATGACGGTGACGGAGTCGGCGACCGCGGCGATCTCGTTGAGCTTGTGCGAGATGACGATCGAGGTGATGCCCTGCTGCTTCAACTCCTGGATGAGGTCCAGGAGATGGGCACTGTCCTCGTCGTTGAGGGCGGCCGTCGGCTCGTCCAGGATGAGCAGTCTGACCTCCTTGGAGAGAGCCTTCGCGATCTCCACCAGCTGCTGCTTGCCGACGCCGATGTCCGCGACCCTGGTCTGCGGGTGCTCGTTCAGGCCGACCCGTTTCAGGAGCCGGGCGGCCTGCTTCAGCGTCTCGTGCCAGCTGATCACCCCGCGGGTGGCGTGCTCGTTGCCGAGGAAGATGTTCTCGGCGATCGACAGGTACGGGACGAGCGCGAGTTCCTGGTGGATGATGACGATGCCGCGCGCCTCGCTCGCCCGGATGTCCTTGAAGGCGCAGGGCTCGCCCTGGAACAGGATGTCGCCCTCGTAGCTCCCGTGCGGATGGACACCGCTGAGGACCTTCATCAGGGTCGACTTGCCCGCGCCGTTCTCCCCGCAGACGGCGTGGACCTCGCCCGCGGCGACGGTGAGCGAGACGTCGGACAGGGCTCGCACACCCGGGAAGGTCTTGACGATGGAGCGCATTTCGAGGACCGGCGCGTCCGGGACCGCGGTGCTCACTTCAGGGCACTCGCTTTGATGTAGCCCGAATCCACCAGCACCGACTGGTAGTTGGACTTGTCGACGCTCACCGGGTTGAGCAGGAAGGACGGCACGACCTTCTTCTCGTTGTCGTACGTCTTGGTGTCGTTGACCTGCGGGGTCTTGTCGTTCAGCACGGCGTCGGCCATCTGCACCGCCTGCTTGGCGAGCGCCCGGGTGTCCTTGTAGACGGTCTGGGTCTGATCGCCCGCGATGATCGACTTCACCGACGCCACCTCCGCGTCCTGCCCGGTGACGATCGGGTAGGGCTTGGCGGCGTTGCCGTAACCGGCGGAACGCAGTGAGGACAGGATGCCGATGGAGATCCCGTCGTACGGAGAGAGCACGGCGTCCACGCGCGCCGAGGAGTACGCCTTGGTCAACAGGTCGTCCATGCGCTTCTGCGCGGTCGCGCCGTCCCAGCGCAGTGTGGTCACCTGGTTGAGCTGGGTCTGCCCGCTCTGCACCACCAGCTGCTTCTTGTCGAGGTAGGGCTGGAGCGTCTTCATGGCGCCCTGGAAGAAGTAGCGGGTGTTGTTGTCGTCCGGTGATCCGGCGAACAGCTCGATGTTGAACGGCCCCTTCTTGCTGCCGTCCTTGAGCCCCAGCTTGT
The DNA here is from genome assembly GCF_036231355.1 of Streptomyces sp. NBC_01431. Classification (NCBI taxonomy): domain Bacteria; kingdom Bacillati; phylum Actinomycetota; class Actinomycetes; order Kitasatosporales; family Streptomycetaceae; genus Streptomyces; species Streptomyces sp. NBC_01431. Next base: position 933,101 of record NZ_CP109496.1, on the reverse strand, counting down.
CGAGGATGTAGGTGGCTTGGAGTACGCCGACCTTCTCGTTGTCGAAGGAGGCGTAGTAGTCGACGTTCGGCGTGCCGAGGATGAGCCGGTCGTAGGAGATCACCTTGATGTGCTGGTCGCCAGCCTGCTTGAGGACGTCGCTCAGGGCCCGGCCGTCGATGGCGGCGACCACCAGGACGTCCACGCCCTTGGTGATCATGTTCTCGATCTGGGCCACCTGCTGGTCGACGTTGTCCTCGCCGTACTGGAGGTCGGTCTTGTAGCCGAGCTCCTGGAACTGCTTGACCATGTTGTTGCCGTCGTTGATCCACCGCTCGGACGACTTGGTCGGCATGGCGATGCCGATGGTGGAGCCCTTGCCGCCCTTCTTGGTGTCCTTGCTGCCGCCCTCGCTGCTCTGGCCGCAGGCGGTGAGCGCGAGGGCCAGGGAGCCGGCGAGGATGGCGAGGGCTGCTCTGCGGGTGTGGCGCATGGTCATCAGTCCTTCTGGGAGAAGCGGTTGAGTTGGCCGGGCAGGCGGGAACCGAGCGGGGACATGCCGCCGTCGGCGCCGTGCCGGGCGAGCAGGTCGAGCACCAGGCGGCCGCGGCGCACGCGTTCGCGTGCCGTGTCCAGGGCGGTGTCGCGCAGATGCGCGCCGTACGGGTAGATGCCGGGCGCCCTGGACAGGCCGAACTTGAGGTACAGCGGCGCGGCCCTGCGGATCAGCTCGGCCGTCTCGTACATGCGCACGTAGCCGCCGAGGTCGTCCGGCGCCTCGATGTACAGGTCGAGCGGCACCCCCGACACCCGCCGGATTTCCGTGAAGTGACTGCCCGTCAGATCGGAGGGGACGTTCACCGAGTCCGCGCCGAGCCGCTCGTACACCGAGACCGAGGCCGGGTTGACCGGGCCGATCAGTGCCGAGACCTTCAGGGTGGTGTCCGCGGGCAGCAGCCCCTGTTCGCGCAGCCGGTGCAGCGTCCACAGCACCCCCTCGTCGGCCACGAGCAGGCAGGGAACCCCCAACTCCGTTGCCCGCAGGGCGTCCTCGACGCATCCCGCGAGCGCGTCGTGGCCCCGGGCGCGCAGTCCGGCGCCGCCCGAGCCGGTGCGCGTGGAGCCGCCGGTGTCCCAGGTGCCGCGCGGGCCGGTGAAGAGGCAGAGCTCGATGCCGCGTGCCGCACACGCCCCGGCCATCTCGGTGATCTCGGCATCGGACAGCATCCACACCCCGCTGCCCTGGCTGATGCGGTGTACGGGCACGTCGAGCCGCGTGGACTCCTTGAGGACGACGCCCAGTGCCTCCGGCCCCTCGACCGAGGGGATCTCGGTGCGCCAGGCGCCGCCGTCGGGGAAGAGGTGAGGGGAGGAGTCGGCGGGGTTGTCGGCGGGCGCGGCGAGGCCGAGGGCCGTCAGGGCCCGCTCGCCGGGGCGGCGGGGCCGCCTGTCTTCGGGGAGGGCTGATGTATCGGTCACAGGCGGGGTTCCTTGCGTGAGCGGGGGTCAAGAATGTTCGGTATCTCGAACGAGGTTCGGGTCATAGGGCATGAAGCCGCGCCTAAGGGCGCAGCACGACCTTTCCGGTCGTGGGGTCCCCGCCGCCGACCAGCGCGAGGGCGTCGGCGTACCGGTCCAGCGGGAACTCGTGGGTGATCAGCGCGGCCGGATCGATCCGCCCGGCGGCGTACGCCCGGACGGCGAAGGACCAGGCGGCGGAGGACGCCCCGAAGACGCTGCGCACGGTGAGCTGGCTGACCGACAGGTGCACCGGGTCGATCCCCCGCGCGCCCGCGGCGAACATCCCGGTCAGGACCACCCGACCGCCGCGCCGGGCGAGCAGGCAGGAATCGGCGGCGGTGTACGGCGCCCCCGCCGTCTCGACGACGAGGTCGTAGCGGCCGTGCACATCGGACGAAAGGTCGGGGGTGCGAGCCTCGGTGGCTCCCATGGCGCGGGCCCGTTCGGCGCGTTCGACGCGGGGGTCGATCGCCGTCAGTTCCGCGGGGGAGTACCCGGCCAGGAACTGGACCGCGAGCAGGCCGAGCGTGCCCGCCCCCACGACCGCGATCCGCTCGCCCGCCTCGGGCGCGGCGGCCCGTACGGCGGCGGCGACCACGGCGGCCGGTTCGAGCAGGCTGGCGGCGCGCAGGTCCGCGTCGTCCGGCAGCGGGTGCAGCAGCCTGGCCGGGACCACCACGTGGTCGGCGAAGCCGCCGGGATGCGTGAAGCCGGTCTCGGCGTACGCGGCGCTGCACAGCGAGGTCTCGCCGCTGCGGCACCGCTCGCAGGTGCCGCAGCTGCGGAAGCCCTCGGCGACCGTCCTGCGCCCGACGAGCCCGGGATCGACGCCCGCCCCGGCCGCCTCGACGGTCCCGGCCCACTCGTGGCCGGGGGTGACCGGATAGCGGACGTAACCGGGGGCGCGGTGGCCCTCGTACACTTCGCGGTCGCTCAGGCAGATGCCGGCGGCCGCGACCCGCACGACGACCTCGCCGGGGCCGGGCTCCGGGCGCGGGCCGGTGACCAGGCGGTGGCTGCCCGGCGCGTCGACCACGATCGCACGGCTGCTCATCCCCGTGCCCCGGAGGGGTCGCGCTTCTCCCAGCCCTCGGCCCACAGGTCGAACCGGGCCTGCTGTTGCGGGAATTCGGCCGCCGCGTCCACGTCGAGCTCCACGCCGAGACCCGGCCCCTTGGGCAGCTCGAAGTAGCCGTCGACCACCTGGGGGGCACCCTTGACGACCTTCTTGATCTCGGCGTCCGCGAAGTCGTTGAAGTGTTCAAGGATCTTGAAGTTCGGCGTGCAGCCCGCTACGTGGAGCGAGGCCGCGGTCAGCACCGAACCGCCCACGTTGTGCGGCGCGACCAGCATGTAGTGCGTCTCAGCGGTCGCCGCGAGCTTCCTGGTCTCCAGGATGCCGCCGATGTGGCCGAGGTCCGGCTGGATGATGTCGACGGCCTGCGACTCGAAGAGCTCGCGGAACTCGATCCGGTCATGGATGCGTTCACCGGTCGCCAGCGGGATGTCGACCTTCCCGGCGACCTTCGCCAGCGCCTTGAGGTTCTCCGGCGGGACCGGCTCCTCCAGCCACGCGGGCTCGAACGGCGCCAGCTCGTGGGCGAGGCGGACGGCGGTCGCGGGCGAGAACCGGCCGTGCATCTCCAGCATCAGCTCGGTGTCCGGGCCGATCGCGTCCCGCACCGCCTCGATCAACGAGACGGCGTACAGGGACTGTCGGCGGTCAAGCTCGAAGTGGCCGGTGCCGAACGGGTCGATCTTCAGCGCCCGGTAACCGCGCTCGACGACCGCGGCCGCCGCCTTGTGGTAGGCCTCCGGTGTGCGCTCGGTGGTATACCAGCCGTTGGCGTACGCCTTGACCCGGTCGGTCACCCGGCCGCCCAGCAGCTCCCACACCGGGACGCCGAGCGCCTTGCCCTTGATGTCCCAGCAGGCCATCTCCACCACCGCGATGCCCGACATCACGATCTCGCCGGCCCGCCCGTAGTCGCCGTACTTCATCCGCCGCACGAGGTCCTCGATCGCGAACGGGTCGGAGCCCGCGATGTGGTTGGCCTCCGCCTCGCGGAGATAGCCGATCAGTGCGTCGGTGCGGCCGAGCATCCGGGTCTCGCCGACGCCGGTCAGGCCCTCATCGGTGTGGACCTGCACGTAAGTGAGGTTGCGCCAGGGGGTTCCGACTACATGGGTGCTGATTCCCGTGATTCGCAAGGCAGTTGCTCCCGAGGCTGCTGTCTGTGACGTTCGAAATTTCGTCATGCGTTCGAAATGCTGGCGTGACCGTAATAACGTGCGACCGGGGGTGTCAATGGGTCGAGCAGGAACGGTTTCCGGGATGTCCCGGGGTGTTGACGAGGTGCTCGGGGAGAGGGGATGCTCCCCGGCGTCGAAATGCAGAACATTGCCCGAAATCTCGAACGTATACCGAGAATTGAGGAGCCCCCGCATGACACAGTCCACCTCCGCCGCCGCTCCCGGGCCGAGCCGCCGAGCGGTCGTCACCGCGCTCGGCGCCCTACCGCTGGCCGGTGTGGTCGGCGCTCCCGCCTTCGCGGCGTCCCCCGCGCGGGGCGCCGAGTCCTCGCTGCCCGCGCCCCTCGCCCACTGGCCTTTCGACGAAGGCGCCGGGACGAGCGCCGCCGACAGCTCCGGCAACGGCCGCACGCTCACTCTCACCGGGGGCGCGAAGTGGGGTGCGGCGAAGTCCGGCGCGTCCAGCCTCGACCTCTCGGCGGGGGGCTGTGCGTCGGCGGCCGCTCCCGTGGTGGACACCGCCAAGAGCTTCAGCGTCGCCGCCTGGGTCCAGCTCACCTCCGCCGCCGGATACCAGACCTTCGTCTCGGTCGACGGCCTCGCGGTGAGCGGCTTCTACCTCCAACTCCGCGATGACACCGGTGCGTTCGCGTTCACCCGGCTGCCGTCCGACGCGACCTCGGCGAACGGCGGGGCCGCGGTCGCCGGTGCCGCGGCCGCGCCCGTGACCGGCACCTGGTACCACCTGCTCGGCGTGGCCGACACGGCCGCCGGTGCCATACGCCTCTACGTCAACGGCGTCCTGGAAGGCGAGGCCCCTTACACCGGGGGCTGGCCGGCGACCGGTGCGACCGCCGTCGGCCGGGGCTTGTTCGGCGGGGCCCAGGTCGACCAGGCCCACGGCCGCATCGATGACGTCCAGGTCTTCGGCAGCGCGCTGAGCGCCGCCGACGCCGCAGCACTCGCCGGCGTACCCGTCGAATCGACCCAGCCCCTGCTGACCGTCGACACCGCCCACCCCGGCCCGCAGGTCAGCTCCGATCTCGGCGGGATCTTCTTCGAGGACATCAACCACAGCGGCGAGGGCGGCCTCTACGCCGAACTCGTCAACAACCGCAGCTTCATGGCCGCCGACACCCCGCTGCACTGGAGCGTCACCGGTGGCGCCGAGGCAGCCATCGACACCGCCCAGCCGCTCAACGCCGCCCTCACCCAGTCGCTGCGCGTCACGGCCAAATCGGCGGGCGACGGCGTGGCCAACGAAGGGTTCTGGGGCTTCCCGGTCAGGCCGTCCACCACCTACCGCGCCTCCCTGTACGCCAAGTCGGCTGGAAAATCAGGCAGGTTGACCATCGCCCTCACCGGAAGCGACGGCAAGGTCTACGCCACCGGCACCACCGCGCCCCTCACCGGAAGCTGGCGCTCCTACGAACTCGCCCTGCGCACCGGCCCGTCCGCCCCGACCACCGCGAACGCCCGCCTCACCGTCACCACCTCCGCCCCCGGCACGCTCTGGCTCAGCCAGGTCTCCCTCTTCCCGCCCACCTACAAGGGCCGCAGGAACGGACTGCGCATCGACCTCATGGAGCAACTCGCTGCGCTGGAACCGAAGTTCCTGCGCTTCCCGGGGGGCAACTACCTCGAAGGCAACGTCATCGCCGACCGCTTCGACTGGAAGAAGACCATCGGCCCCGTCGAGCAGCGCCCCGGACACCGCAACTCGGCCTGGGGCTACTGGTCCACGGACGGCCTCGGCCTGCCCGAATACCTCCAGATGACCGAGGACCTGGGCTGCATGCCGCTGCTGTGCGTGTACGCCGGGTACTCCCTCCAGGGCGCCCACGTCACCGGCGACGCCCTGAAGCCCCTGGTGCAGGACGCCGTGGACCAGATCGAATACATCACCGGCCCCGCCACCTCCACCTGGGGCGCCCGGCGGGCCGCCGATGGTCACCCCAAGCCGTTCCCGCTGAAATACGTCGAGATCGGCAACGAGGACGGGTTCGACAAGTCCGGTTCCTACGAGGAGCGTTACGCCGCGTTCCATGACGCCATCAAGGCCCGTTTCCCCGCGCTGAAGCTGATCGCCACCACCCCCGTGTCCTCGCGCCCGTACGACCTGATCGACGAGCACTACTACCAGTCGCCCTCCGCCTTCCAGGCCGGCTCCCACAAGTACGACCAGCGTGACCGCAACAGCCCCAAGGTCTTCGTCGGGGAATGGGCGGCGCAGGAGGGGCGGCCCACCCCCGACCTCAACGCCGCGCTCGGCGACGCCTCCTGGCTCGCGGGGCTCATCCGCAACTCCGACCAGGTCCTGATGGAGTCCTACGCGCCGCTGTTCAGCCACGTACGGGACAACACCTGGGCCACCAACCTCATCGCCTACGACACGCTGACCAGCTACAGCTCGCCGAGCTACTACGCGCAGCAGATGCTGCTCACCCGCCGTGGCACGGTCGTGCTGCCCACCGCGGTGCGTGCCCTGCCCGGACTCAACGCCGTCACCACCCACGACCCGCGCACGCGCCGCATCCACCTGGCCGTGATCAACACGGGCGGCACCGCGCGCCGGACGGCCGTCAACTTGGAGGGCGTCACCCGCACCGATCCGACGGCGGCCGTCACCGTGCTCGCGGCGGCGGACAAGGAGGCCACCAACACCCTCGCCGATCCCCGGGCGGTGGTCCCCCGCGGCCGTACCGTCAACGGCGTCGCCCCGTCCTTCACCGCGACGTTCGCGCCGTACTCGGTCACCGTTCTGGAAGTCCGGGTGGGCTGACAGCCGACACCCAACGGCACTGATTCATCAGGGGGGTTGAGGGGCAGTCGTACCCGTTTGGCGTGAATGGCGGTGTTGCCCCTGCGGCGCACGGTGCGCGAGCGTGCTGTGTCATGGATCGTGACCACACCACTGCCACCGCCTTCTCCCTCTCCCGCCGCCAACTGCTCGCCGCCGCGGGCGCGGCCGGGGCCGTCACCGCCGTCGCCCCCGTGCCCGCGCTGGCCGGATCGCGCACCGGTCTCTCGCTGTCCTTCACGGCCGCCACCAACGGCTCGGCGAGCCTTTCGCCCGCGGGAGACCGGCTGATCGCCGAGGTCCAGGACGTCCTGTGGTCGCTGCCGCGCGGCGGCGGCAAGGCCGAACCCCTCACGCCGGCCGGGCTTGAGCCCACCCGGCCCGTGCACGCGCCGGACGGCTCGCTCATCGCGTTCTGCGCCTACAAGGGCGGTGGGTACCACATCTGGACCATGCGGCCCGACGGATCGCAGGTGCGTCAGCGCACCGACGGGCCCTGGGACGACCGCGGGCCCGCCTGGTCGCCCGACGGCACCCGCATCGCCTTCGCCTCCGAGCGGGGCGGCGACCCGGTGGCCGGCAGCCCGTACCGCATCCACGTACTCGATCTGCGCACCGGCCAGTTGACCCGCGTGACCGGTCTCCCCGGCCAGGACGGCCCCCTGCAGGACGGCCCGTGGGAGGACTTCGACCCCACCTGGTCGCCCGACGGGCGGCGGATCCTGTTCGTGCGGGGAACGGCCCTCAGCACCCCCTTCGGGCTCGGCATGGACGCCAAAACCATCGCCGCGGTCGCGGCCCAGGACACCGGCGCGGTCACCACCGAGCACACCGAGACCGGGAACGCACAGGTCATGGCCCCGGCCGTCGACCCCGGCGGCCGCCGTCTCGCCTACCTGCGCACCACCGCCGCACCCAACGCCTCCTGCGTGCTCGTCGTCGACGGCAAGCCGGTGCCGGTCGCCGGGGATGTCGCCCCCGTACCCCCGCGCTGGACCCCCGACGGCGAGCTGCTCCTCACCGTGGACGGCCACTTCACCTTCGTACGCCCCGAGAATCCGGCGGACGCCACGAGCGTGCCCTTCGACGGCGTGCTCCCCGTCGACCGGCCGCGCTACCAGGTCAAGGAGTACGACCTCGGCGAGGAGCGGGTGCGTCCGGTGCGCGGCATCCATCTGCCCGCGCTGTCGCCCGACGGCACCCGCATCGCGTTCGCCGCCCTCAACTCGCTCTGGATCGCGGACACATCGGGCACCACGCCGCCCCAGCGGCTGCGCCAGGCCGACGCCACCCGCTATCTGCTCGGACCGGTCTGGGCGCGCGACGGCCACTGCCTCCTGTATGCCGACGACCGCGACGGGCTGCTCGGCGTCTACCGGCACGATCTGGCCACCGGCGACGAGAGCGCGCTGGCGACCGGCGGCCGGGTGCATCCGGCGCTCTCGCCGGACGGGAAGCGGCTCGCGGCCATCGACATGACCGGCCGACTCGTCGTCCGCGACCTCGCCAGCGGTGCGGAACGCGTCCTGGCGACCCCGATGGGCGGCGGCGGCCTGCCCGGCCGGCCCAGTTGGTCACCCGACGGGCGCTACCTCGCGCTCTGCGACCGCAACCGCCTCAACCTGCGCTTCCGCGAGGGCTACAACGTCATCAGGGTCGTGGACACGACCACCGGCACCGACCGACTGCACGCCGTGGCCCCGCACGTCTCCATCGCCGACCGCTACGACTCGGGGCCCGTCTGGTCGCCCGACGGCCGCTGGATGGCGGTCGTCGTGGAATCCGCCCTGTGCCTGCTGCCCGTCGCCCCCGACGGCACCCCGCAGGGCCCGCCGCGCACCCTCACCACCGAACCGGCCGACCACCCTTCCTGGTCCGGCGACTCGAAGACGCTGCTCTACCTGTCGGGCGCCCGGCTTCGGCTCATCGGCGTCGCCGGCGGCACCGCGCGCACCGTCCGCGTACCGCTCGACCAGCGCAGGCCCGCACCGGCCGACACCGTGGTGCACGCCGGACGGCTCTGGGACGGCACCGGCGAATCGGTGCGGGACGACGTGGACATCGTCGTACGCGGCGGACGGATCGCCTCCGTCGAACCCCACCGCAAGCGCGGCGCGGCGCGCTACGTGGACGCCTCGGACCGCACCGTCGTCCCCGGCCTGTGGGACACCCACACCCATCCCTGGCAGAGCACCTACGGTGGCCGCCAGACCGTCGGCCAGCTCAGCTACGGGATCACCACCGCCGTCTCGCTCGGCGGCTTCGCCTACGAACAGGCCCGGATCCGCGAGGCGGTGGCGACCGGCCAGCTCGCCGGCCCCAGGCTCCTCACCACCGGGGAACTGCTCGACGGATCCCGCGTCGCCTACAGCATGGGCCGCGCCCACCGCACGGAGGACGGCCTGCGGCGCTCCCTGGAACGCGGCGCCGCCCTCGACTGGGACTTCGTCAAAACCTATGTAAGGGCGCCCAGTTGGGTCATGGAGCAGGCGGCTCGCTTCGCGCACGAGCGGCTCGGAGTGCGGTCCGGTAGCCATCTCCTGTCGCCGGGAGTCCAGGTCGGCCAGGATCTGACGACCCATCTGCAAGCCACCCAGCGCGCCGAGTTCGGGCATGCGACCAGCGCGACCGGTCACTCCTACGAGGACGTTCTGGAGATCTACACCGCGGCGGGGATCAACTTCGCGCTCATCGTGACCCCGTTCACCTCCGCGCCGCTGGTCGGCGCGGACCCCGCTCTCGCCGAGGACCCCCGGGTCACCGCCGTGATGCCGCCGTGGGACACGGCTGTCGTGCGGCAGTCGGCGAGCACCCCGCCGACCCCCGCGCAGCTGGCCACCCTGCGCACCGAGACCGACGTCTACCGCCGGGTCCTCGAAGCGGGCGGCCTGGTGGCGCTGGGCACGGACCAGCCCCTCGTCCCTGTCGGGCTCTCCCTCCATCTGAGCCTGCGCGCCCTCCACCTGGGCGGCCTCTCCCCGGCCGCGACCCTGCGCACCGCGACGGTCCTGCCTGCGCGGCTGTTCGGGCTCGACAGGGACCTCGGCACGGTCGAGCGCGGCAAGCTCGCCGACCTCACCCTGGTCGACGGCGACCCGTTCACGGACTTCGACACCCTGGTGCGGACGACGGCCGTGCTCAGGGGAGGTGTGCCGTACTCGACCGCCGATCTGGTGGCCGCCTTCCAGCCGCACGAGCGGCACGCGGCAACAACACACGACTGGCTCGAAGTGGGACGCCTGATGCGCCGCGACGGATGCTGCGACGCGGAGTTCTGAGCCGGACCGGGTCGGGCCGTCCGTCGGCCCGGCCCGGGGAATGCCAGGTGGCGACAGGGTCAGCCGAGGGCCGACAGGCCCTTCTCCAGGTCCTCGCCGTTCATGACGGGGTCGATGGAGATCTTGGCGCCCATCTCCATGAAGAACGGCTCGGCGACCTTCGGAATCTGGGACGGGTCGGCCAGGTCGAAAACGATGTACGCCGTACGGCAGCCGTTGTTGGCGCCGAAGTAGGCGGCCTCCGGCCGCAGTGCCTCCAGAGCGGACTGCATCGTCTTCTGCAAGGACCCGTTCCGAATGGCCTCGTTGCCCTTCTCGGTGTCCAGTTCGGCCCGCAACATCACCCGCACGGAACTCACCCCTTCCCGACCGGGCGGGTGGTGTGGACGCACCGGTGGCTCCCGGCCGCACATACCTCAAGCGTCCCCCCTTCGCCACATGACCACAACGCGAGCGGGTGAGAGCGCCGTGCGCCCTACGCCCGAACAGCCCACCAGCCCGCGCGGGCGCCGCCCGTGCCGGGCTCCAATGAACGGGTGACCGCGCCCCCTGACGACTGCCTTGCGCGCAACGACTGGATCTGCGGCGCCTACCTCTCCTCCCGCGGCGAGATCCTCTGGGCCGCCGTCCTCCAGCACCTGAGGCTCACGGCGGTCTCCGTCCTGCTCGGCCTGCTCATCGCCGTGCCCCTGGCCGTCGCGGCCCGCCGCTGGCACTGGGCCGCGGGACCCGTACTCGGTGTGACCACGGTCCTGTACACCATCCCGTCCCTGGCCATGTTCTCGCTGCTGCTCCCGCTGTACGGGCTCTCCGCGTCCATCGTCATCGCGGGCCTCGTGCTGTATTCGCTGACCCTGCTGGTACGGAACATCCTGGCCGGGCTGCGGGCCGTCCCCGAGGACACCCGGCAGGCGGCGCGCGGCATGGGATACGGACCGTTCCGGCTGCTCCTGGCCGTGGAACTCCCGCTCGCGCTGCCCGCCGCCATGGCCGGACTGCGGATCGCCACCGTCTCCGCGGTCTCCCTGGTGACCGTCGGCGCCATCGTCGGCTACGGCGGCCTCGGCAACCTGATCTACGCGGGGATGAACACCTACTTCAAGGCGCAGGTGCTCACCGCCTCCGTGCTGTGCGTGGTGATCGCCGTGGCCGCCGATCTGCTGCTGCTCGGCATCCAGCGGCTGCTGACCCCGTGGACGAGGGCGGCAGGATCATGACCACGCTGTCCGACGCCTGGTCGTGGCTCACCTCGGCCGCCCACTGGTCGGGCGAGAACGGCATCTGGCACCGGCTCGGCGAACACCTCTGGCTCACCGCGGTGTGCCTCGTGCTGAGCTGTCTGATCGCGCTGCCCGTGGCCCTGGTGCTCGGCCACCTCGGCAAGGGTGGCGCGCTCGCCGTCAACCTCTCCAACATCGGCCGGGCCGTACCCACCTTCGCCGTCCTCGTGCTGCTCCTGCTGACCCCGCTCGGCGGGCACGGCGAGTGGCCGACCATCGTCGCGCTGATCCTCTTCGCGGTACCGCCCCTGCTGACCAACGCCTACGTCGGGATGCGCGAGGTCAACCGCGATGTGGTGCGCGCCGCCCGGGGCATGGGCATGACCGGACGCCAACTCCTGCTCCGCGTCGAGCTCCCCCTCGCCCTGCCGCTGATCCTCACCGGGGTGCGGATCGCCGCCGTGCAGCTCGTCGCGACCGCCACGCTCGCGGCCCTCGCGGGCGGCGGCGGGCTCGGCAGGATCATCACGGCGGGCTTCAATCTCGCCTCGACCCCCCAAGTGGTCGCGGGCGCCGTACTCGTGGCCGTGTTCGCACTGATCGTGGAGGCGGTCTTCGAGGCGGTCCAGCGGTTCGCCCCGCAGTGGGCGAGGGGCGGACCGGGGTGAGGGCGCGCCTGCTGCTCGCGGCTCTGGCCCTGACGGCTGCCGGCGCCTGTACCACCGGGCCGAGCCTGGAGAAGCAGGGCGCGGTCACCGCGCCGCCCGGCGACAGCAAGCACCTGACGATCGGCACGGCCGGATTCACCGAGAGCGACCTGCTGGCCCAGATGTACGTCCTGCTCCTCGGCAAGGCGGGCTACGGCACGAAGATCCTGTCGGTCACCAACCGCGAGATCTACGAACCCGCCCTGGAGAGCGGCCAGATCGACGTCGTGCCCGAGTACGCGGCGACCTTCGCGGACTGGCTGAACGCCAAGACCCACGGCGTTGACGCGCCTCCCGTCGGCTCACCGGACCTCGCCCGCACGATGACGGCGCTGCGCGCCCTGGCCGCACCGCGCGGCCTCACGACCCTGGACCCGGGCCGGGCGGTGGACCAGAACGCGTTCGCCGTCGCGGCGGCCCATGCGCGCGAGCACCGGCTCAAGACGCTCAGCGACCTCGGCGCGGCGAAGCTCCCGGTGCGGCTGGCGGCGGGCGACGAGTGCGTCCAACGCCCTTACTGCGAACCGGGGTTGAAGAAGGCGTACGGCATCGACATCACCGCCGTCGACCCCAAGGGCGTCGGCACCACACAGGCCAAGCAGGCCGTCCAGAGCGGTCAGGACCAGATGGTCCTGACCACCACGACGGATGCCACGCTCGCCGGCTTCGGCCTGGTGCTGCTCGCCGACGACAAGCACCTCCAGAACGCGGACTACATCGTTCCGGTGGTGAACCGCGCGCGGGCGGGCAGTGCGGGGGTGACGGGCGCGCTGGGCCGGCTCAACGCGGTGCTCACCACCGCCGACCTCGCCTCTCTGAACGAGCAGGTGGACAGCTGGCGACGGCTGCCCGAGGACGTGGCCAGGACCTACCTGAAGTCCAAGGGCCTGCTCTGAGCGTCAACTCCGCTCCTGCGTCGTGGAGTTGAGAACATCCTGCGCGGTGTGGGTGCCGGTCGGCGAGGGGGTTCGAGGGGCGCAGCCGGTCACGGGGGATCCGCGATCGAGTTGAACTCGACCTCCCCCCGCGCCACTCCCAGCGCATCCGCGTCGACCGAGCGCCGCAGCGCCTCGTGGAGCTTCGCCGGGGTCAGGACGCCGAGGAACCGAGCCCCGTCCAGGACGGCCACCCAGCCCGCGTCGTACTGGAGCATCTCGCTGAAGGCCTGCTTGAGCGGGGCCCCGACCGTCACCCACGCGTCCATGCGCCGGGCCAGATCGGCGACCGACCCCGCGCCGGCCAGCGAAAGCTCGTCCACCCCGACCCAGCCGTGCAGTTCGCCCGAGTCGCTGAGCACCACCGCCCAGCGCGCGCCCTCCTGACGCAGCCGGGCCGCGGCGGGCCCGACTGGCTCGCCGAGCCGGACGACCGGCGGCTGCTCCAGATCGTCCGGCTCCACCGACGTCACCGACAATCGCTTCAACCCCCGGTCGGATCCCACGAATTGGGCGACGTACGACGTGGACGGCGCGCCGAGCACCGAGGCCGGGGTGTCGAACTGCTCGATGCGCCCACTCCCGTACACCGCCATGCGGTCGCCCATCCGCACCGCCTCCTCGATGTCATGGGTGACCAGGAGCACCGTCTTGCGTACCGTCGCCTGAAGGCCGAGGAACTCGTTCTGCAGCCGCTCGCGCACCACGGGGTCGACCGCGCCGAACGGCTCGTCCATCAGAAGGACCGGCGGGTCCGCGGCCAGCGCCCGCGCGACCCCCACGCGCTGTCGCTGGCCACCCGAGAGCTGCGCGGGGTAGCGCGGCCCGTACGTCGCCGGGTCGAGGCCGACGAGGTCGAGCAGCTCGGCCGCCCGCGCCCGTGCCCTGGCCCGCTTCCAGCCGACCAGCGCCGGGACGGTGGCGGTGTTGTCGAGGACGGTGCGGTGCGGGAAGAGCCCGACCTGCTGGATGACGTAACCGATCCTCCGGCGCAGCTTCACCGGATCGAGCGTGGCGATGTCCTCACCCTCCACCAGGATCCGGCCGGAGGTCGGCTCGATGAGCCGGTTCACCATCATCATCGTGGTGGTCTTGCCGCAGCCGGACGGGCCGACGAGGGTGACCAGTTCGCCTTCGGTGACCTCGAAGGACAGATCGTCGACGGCGGTGGTGCCGTCCGGGTAGACCTTGCTGACCTGCTCGAACCGGATCATGGATCCACGCTAGGAGGCGCGGGACCGGCCCGCACTCGGGCCGGCCCCGGGGGGTGCCTGTCAGGGGGCCGTGGGCAGCCGCACCCTGAAGACCGCGCCCTCGCCCGGCGCGGTGTCCAGCTCGACCCCGCCCTGATGCGCCTGGACGAGCGCCGAGGCGATGGCGAGGCCGAGCCCCGCGCCGCCCCCGGTCTGCCGACTGCGCGAGGCGTCGACCCGGTAGAAGCGCTCGAAGACGCGGGCCGCCTGTTCCGGGGCGAGACCGGGCCCCGAGTCGGCGACCTCGATGAAGCCGTGGCCGTCGGTGCTGCCCACCCCGATGCGTACCGCAGAGCCCGAGGGCGTGTGCGCCACCGCGTTCCCCACAAGGTTCGCGACCACCTGGCGCAGCCGCGACTCGTCGCCGAGTACCGGGGCCGGTCCCGGCGCACCGCTGCCGCCGAGCCCGGTCAGGGTCACCTCGCGCGTCGGGTCCAGGGCGCGGGTGTCGTGCAACGCGTCCACCGCCAGGGTGCGCAGATCCATCGGTGCGAGCTGGAGCGGCCGCTGCTCGTCCATGCGGACCAGCGTGAGCAGGTCCTCCACCAGACCACCCAGGCGCACCGCCTCGCTCTCGATCCGGGCCATCGTGCGCTTCACGTCGGCGTCGTCTGCGAGCGCGCCCATCCGGTACAGCTCGGCGAAGCCCCGGATGCCGGCCAACGGGGTGCGCAGTTCATGGCTGGCGTCCGCGACGAAGCGTCGCATCTGCTCCTCCGACTCGGCGCGTGCCGCGAACGCCGACTCCAGCTGGGCCAGCATCCCGTTGAGCGCGCTGGTGAGCCGGCCCGCCTCGGTGCGCGGCGACGCGTCCGGCATCCGGTGCGACAAAGGACGCCCGGCGGCGATCTCCGCCGCGGTGGCCTCGATGCGGCGCAGCGGGCGAAGGCCCGCCCGCACCGCGAACCAGCCCGCCACCCCGAGCAGCAGCGCCACGACGACGCCGATCAGCTCGAACGCGGTGGCCAGATGGTCGACCGTCGACGACACCTCCTCCAGCGGGGCCGCCACGACCACGCCGGCGGGAATCGCGGGATCGGCGCTGTCCACCGGCACGATCAGCATCCGCCAGCTACCGCCGCCGTGATCGCTGGGCACCTCGAACGGCTTGCCGAGCCGGGCCCGCAGCGCTTGTGCGTCCATCGTCGGCCACACCGGCCGCGGGTCGCCCGCCGCGACGGGCTGGCGGAACTGCTCGGTGACCTTTCCGTCGTCGGCGGCGAACGCGATCACATACTGGCTCGGCAGCCAGGCCCGACTGCCGCCGGGCCGGTTCAGCCGCGGCGCCGGAGTGCCTTCGACGCGGACCCGGTGCGCCACCGACGCCCCGAACCGGTCGAGCTGCTGGTCCACCCGCTGCACCAACTGGCCGCGTACCGAGCTCAGTACGACGGTGTCGCTCACGGTGAGACCCAGCGCGACCAACGCCATGGCGAGCAGCACGAGCCGCGAGCGCAGCGAAAGGGCGGCGAAGCGGCGCGGCAGCCGTCCAAGGCGCGCCCGGAGGTACCTCAGCATCGGGGGCACACCTCAGGACTGCGGACGGCGCAGCACGTAGCCGATGCCGCGCACGGTGTGGATGAGTTTGGGCGCGCCCCCGGTCCCGGAGTCCACCTTGCGACGCACATAGGAGATGTACGACTCGACGATGCTGAGGTCGCCGCCGAAGTCGTACGCCCACACGTGGTCGAGGATCTGCGGCTTGGACACCACGCGGTCGGCGTTGGTCATCAGGTACGCGAGGAGCTTGAACTCGGTGGGGGAGAGGGAGACGGGCCGCCCGGCCCGCAGGACCTGGTGGCCCACCGGGTCCAGTTCGAGGTCGCCCGCCACCAGGCGGCCCTCGCCGCTCGGGCCGCCGGTGCGGCGCAGGATCGCGCGGATCCGGGCGATCAGCTCCTCCAGGCTGAAGGGCTTGGTGACGTAGTCGTCGCCGCCCGCCGTCAGGCCGCTGATCTTGTCGTCGACGCCGTCCTTCGCGGTGAGGAAGAGCACCGGCAGATGGTCCGGACCCGGGCCGCCGCCCGCTTCCTCGCGCAGTTTGCGCACCACCGCGAAGCCCGTCATGTCGGGCAGCATCACATCGAGGACCACCAGGTCGGGACGCTCCTTGGCGATCGCCGCCAGCGCGTCGGCGCCGGTGGCCGCCGAGACGACCTTGAAGCCGACGAAACGCAGCGACGCCGAGAGCAGTTCCCTGATGTTCGGCTCGTCGTCGACGACCAGCAGGCTCGCCTCGGGCGTGGCCGTGTCCATCGGGGCCATCGGGTTCCTCCTCGTGACGGCGTGGTCGGTGGGCGCGCGGTCAGCCCCGGCCACCGCCGAAACCGCTCGCGCCGCCCTGGGTGACGGTGGTCGCCGCGACATCGCCGGAGGCGTTCTGGCTGCCGCGCACGGTCACCGTCTGGCCCGGTTGCAGATCGGAGACCTTGCCGTTCTTGGCCTCGGTGACCTGGGTGCTGCCGGCCGTGGTCACCTTGACGACGTTGCCCTGGGTGTCGGTGACGTAGATGGTGCTGCCGTCGACGAGCTTCACCGTACCGATGGTCAGCCCGGCAGCCGCGCCCGGGTTGCCGCCGCCGCCCTGGCCGCCACCGAAGCCTCCTCGCTGGCCGGTCTGGCCGGCGCCCCCGCGACTGGTCGCGCCCGGGGTGCGC
This sequence comes from Streptomyces sp. NBC_01431, assembly GCF_036231355.1. NCBI lineage: Bacteria > Bacillati > Actinomycetota > Actinomycetes > Kitasatosporales > Streptomycetaceae > Streptomyces > Streptomyces sp. NBC_01431. Next base: position 916,498 of record NZ_CP109496.1, on the reverse strand, counting down.
TGGGTTGCCGACGACGAGCCCGGGGCCTGGTTCTTCTCCACGAGGGCGCCGGCGGTGAAGGCGAGCCCCGCCACGAGGCCGCCGGAAAGCAGCAGAGTGAGCCACGGCAGCCGGGGCCGGGGCGGAGCACTGAGCTCGGCCGAGATGTCCCGGGTGTCCGGCGGCTCGGCGAGGATGTCCTCGGGGTGGCCGGCCTCCGTGGGGCCGGCGCTCTCCAAAATCTCGGCGTTGCCGAACATGTCCGCTTCTCCCTGTCCGTACATGGGGTTCATTCGTGCCGCAGCGCTTCGATGGGCCGCAGGCTCGCGGCGCGGTTGGCCGGGTAGCCGCCGAAGAAGAGGCCGATCGCCACGGCGATGGCGAACGCGCCGACGACCGATTCGGGGATGATCACCGGCTTGATGCCGACGATGGTGAAGTGCGAGCCGATCAGTCCCGCGGCCACCCCGAGCCCGCCGCCGATCAGCGAAAGCAGCGTCGACTCGGCGAGGAACTGCCCGAGGATGACGCCCCGGGGCGCGCCGATCGCCTTGCGGATGCCGATCTCGCGGGTCCGCTCGGTCACCGTCACCAGCATGATGTTGGTGATGCCGATCCCGCCGACGAGCAGCGAGATCGCGGCCACCGCGCCGAGCAGCACCGTGAACGTCTTGTTCGTGTCGGCCTGGGTGGTCAGCAGGGACGCCTGGCTGCTCACCCGGAAGTCGAGCGCGTTCGGGTCCTTGAGACCGTGCCGTCCCATCAGGACGGTGGTGATCTCGGTCTGCGCGTCGGTCGTCGCGTCGGCCGACTTGGCCTCGACGAGGATCTGGCCGAGCGAGCCGAAGCCGGTGAAGGCGTTCTGCACGGTGGGCAGTGGGGCGATCACCACGTCGTCGGGGTCCTGGAAGCCGGTGCCGCCCTTGGTGGCGAGGACGCCGACGACCGTGAACGGCGTACCGCCGAGCGTCATCTTCTTGCCGACCGGATCGGCGGTGCCGAACAGGTCGGTTGCCGTGGTCGAGCCGATGACGGCCACCTTGCGGGAGGCGAGCACGTCGTCGGAGCTGAAGTAGTCGCCCTTGGTGACCTTGCTGTTGGACGCCTTGAAGTACGCCGGGTAGGTGCCCACGACCTGGCTGACCGGGTGCGACGTTCCGTCGTACAGCGCGGTCTGCGAGGTGGTGGTCTCCGGGGCGACCGACTCCACGTGCGGGGCCGTCGCGGGATCGGCGAGTGCCCTCGCGTCATCCACGGTGAGGGGTTTGGTGACGGTGGCCGAGCGCGAGCCGCCGAAGCCGCCGCCGGAGGACACCGTGAGCGCGTTGGTGCCGAGCTTCTCGATGGAGTTCTTCACGGCCTGCGACGAGCCGTTGCCGACGGCGAGCAGCACGATGACCGCGGCCACGCCGATCAGCACCCCGAGCATGGTCAGCGCGGAGCGCACCTTGTTCGCCGCGAGCCCGCCGAAGGCGAAGCGCAGCGTCTCGAACGGGTTCACCGGGCGCCTCCGACAAGGGAGTTGTCCTCGCGCAGGGCGGGCGGCGGGCCGTCGACGGGGGCTTGGCGTACATCGTCGACGATGGTTCCGTCGACCAGGCGGATGACCCGCTTGGCGTGCCGGGCCACCTCGTCCTCGTGGGTGATCAGCACGACGGTGCGCCCAGCCGCGTTCAGCCGGTCCACCACGGCCAGTACCTCTTCGGTGCTGTGGCTGTCGAGGTTGCCGGTGGGTTCGTCGGCGAGCAGCATCGCGGGCGCGGTGACCAGCGCGCGGGCGACGGCCACGCGCTGCTGCTGGCCGCCGGAGAGTTCGTTGGGGCGGTGGTCCATCCGGTCGGCGAGACCCACCAGGGTGAGCGCGGCCCGAGCCCGGCGGCGCCGCTCGGCGGGCTTGACACCCGCGTACGCCAGCGGCAGTTCGACCTGGGCCAGCGCGGGTGTGCGCGGCACCAGGTTGAACGACTGGAAGACGAAGCCGATCTTGCGGTTGCGGACCAGCGAGAGCTGGTGCTCGTCGAGCCCGCCCACGTCGATGCCGTCGAGCAGATAGCGGCCGGAGGTCGGCACGTCCAGGCAGCCGAGGATGTTCATCAGGGTCGACTTGCCGGAACCCGAACTTCCCATCACGGCCACGAAGTCGCCCTGCTTGACGAGCAGTTCGACCCCCGGGGACGTGCCGGTCGCCGGGTCCACGGGGCCGCCGAGCGCACGGACGGTCGCGTCGCCGTGCCCGTACGTCTTGAGCAGCGAGCGCACCTCGATCACCGGCGGCGGGTCCCAGGGGCCGTCGGTCGACGGCGCCTCGGGCAGCGCCGCGGTGCCGCGCGGCCACAGGGGTGGCGTCATCCGCGGCCACCCCCGCCGCCACCGGCACGGAAGCCGCCGCCTGCCGTGCCGCCCCCGCCGCGGGTCCGCCCGCCGCCCCCGCCGAGACCGCCCGGGAAGGCGCCGCTCGGGAAGCCGCCGTTGCCGGTCGTGGAGACGGTGGTGAGCTGCACCTTCTCGCCCTCGCTCAGTCCGCTGAGGATCTGGTCGGTGGTGTCGCCCTCCACGCCGACGGTCACCGGGGTGCGCTGGGTGCTGCCGTCGGCCTTGACCACGGTCACGGTGCGGTTGGCGCCCGTGCCGCTCACCGCGGCGGTCGGCACCGACAGGGCGCCGGACGCCTCGCCCGTGACGACCTGGATGCTGGCGCTGAGGCCGGTGCGCAGCGACGTGGTGGGGCTGGTGATGGTGAGCGTGGCCGCGTACTGCACGGCGCTGCCCGAGCTGCTTTGGCCGCCACCGCCGGAGCCGGAACCGCTGGATACGGGCAGCGAACTGACCGAGAGTACCTTGGCGTTGAGGACGGTGTCCGACTCGGCGTTGAGCGTGACGGTGGCCGCCTGGCCGGGCTTCAGCTTGAGCGCGTCGGCCTCGGAGAAGTTGGCGGTGACCTGCATGCCGGAGGGGTTGGTGAGTACCACGAAGCCGGACAGGGCCGAGGACGAGGCCGAACTGGCGCTGCTGGACGCCGAGTTGGAGCCGCCGCCGTTGCCGCCGTTGCTCGTGCCGTTGCCGCCGGTGCCCGTGACGGTGTCGCCCGTCTTCGCCGACACGGACGCGACGGTCCCGGCCACCGGGGCGGTGAGCGTGGTCCCGTCGACGGCCCGCTGGGCCGCGTCCACCGCGTTCTGGGCCTGGGTGAGCTGTGCTTCGGCCTGGGCCAGCTGGGCGGGGTCGACCGTCGGCGAGGCGGTGGGCGTGGTCGCGGTCGCGGTGCTCGCGCCGCCCCGGGTGGCGCCGCCGCCCGAGCCGGTCGACGTGCTCGAACTGGGCTGGCCCTCCTGCACCTTGGTGAGGTTGGCCTGGGCCGCGGTCAGCGACGCCTCGTCCTGGGAGAGGGTCTCCTTGGCCGCGGTGGCGTCGACCTTGCCGAGCAGCTGCCCCTTGGAGACCTTGTCGCCCGGCTTGACGTCGACCTCGGTGAGTCGGCCGCCGGTGGTGAAGTTCACCCCGGCGTCGCTGGGCGAGGTCAGGGAGCCGGAGCCGGACACGGTGGCGAGGACCGTGTCCTTGGCGACCGTCGCGGTCCGGGCGCCGCTCTTCGCGGGAGTGCCGCTGTCGCTGGTCACCGCTGCGTAGGCGCCACCGGCGCCCGCGAGGACGGCCACGCCGAGCACCGAGTTGATCAGGACGGCTTTGCGCCGTCGTGGAAGCACCTTCATGACGGCGGATCCTGGCGGCCCGCACTTTGGAGGGTCTGGGAGCTTTCTGGGAGTTCCCTGGGAGCGCGAACCCCGCCGATTCTCCGCATTGCGGATGTGGCGTGACGTACCGGCCACCATCTGTGCCCCAAGGGCCCCGGCCGGGCCCCGGCACTCAGGGAATTCCCAGCCTTTCCCCCGGCGGCGCCCACCCGGGTGGGGTTCAGTCATGGGTCGCCGACGGCGTACCGACCCCAGCGAGGCCGTCTTCAGTCCAACGCACCGAGGAGACACCGGACATGACCTGGACCAAGCGCCGGCCGGCCACTGCGCGCACCGCGAGCGTCGTGCGGGCCGCGGTCTGTGCCGCCGCCGTCACGGCGTGCGGCGTACTGCTCGCGGCCTGCTCGTCCTCGGGCTCCGCCCCGAGCGCCCAGGCGAAGCCCGCCGGCTCCGCCTCCGCGGGAGCCACCGGTTCCAAGGGCATGGACGCCTACCGCCAGTGCCTGGCGCAGCACGGCGTCACGATGGCGCCCCGGCCGAGCGGTGGCACCCGGCGGCCCGGCGGGGGAGGCGGCGGCTTCGGTGGCTTCGGCGGAGGCGGGGCGTCCGCCGATCCGGCCCGGCAGCAGGCCGCCCAGGCCTGCGCGAGCCTGCGCCCGCAGTTCAACGGAAGCGGCCGGGGCGGTGGCGACGGCACGGCGATGAAGGCCTTCACGAGCTGCCTCAAGGACCACGGCGTCGTCCTGCCCTCGGCGTCCCCGGGCGCCGGCGGCATGCGCGGCGGCTTCAACACCTCGGACCCGAAGTCCGCCCAGGCCTTCCAGGTCTGCAAGGCCCTGCTCCCGCAGCGCCGCTCGGGAGCGCCGTCGCCCTCCGCGAGCCCGTCGGCCTGAGAGGGCGAAGCGGTCCGGGGAAGTCCGGCGGCCCCGTGGAGCGCTCAGCCCCCTCGGCCCGGGGAGTCCGGGCCGAGGGGGCCGCACGCGGCGGGCCTGGGCTTACACGTGCGGCCGGTGCCCGCGCTCCTGCTTGGGGAAGGTCTGGTCGGCGCCGGGCAGGGTCGGCTTCGGAAGGGTGGCCACCTCGCGCTTGGCCTCCTCCAGCTGCTTCGCCGTGTCGTCCGGCAGCCGCGGCGGGCGGGGCGGGGCGCTGCTGAACCGGAAGGCCGTGGTCAGGTCGCCGAAGGTGCGGCGGCGCCACTGGCTGATGTTGGGCTCCTTGACGCCCGTGAACTCTTCCAGGAAGCGCAGCGCGGAGGTGTGGTCGAAGGCCTCGCTCGCCACCCAGCCGCCCACGGTCCACGGCGAGATGATGATGGCGGGGACACGGAAGCCGCCCCCGATGGGCAGCCCGCCGACGAACTCGTCCGCCGTGCCCGCCTTCGGTGTCGGCGGGGCCACATGGTCGAACAGGCCGTCGTTCTCGTCGTAGTTGAGGATGAACGCGGTCTTCGCCCACACCTTCGGGTTGGACGCGATGGCCTCGATCTTCTGGGCCACGAAGTCCGCGCCCGCGGCGGGCAGGTAGTCGGGGTGCTCGGACTGGTGGCTGGTCGGGATGATCCAGGAGACCGCGGGCAGCCGGTCGGCGCGGGCGTCGTCCTCGAAGGTGCCGGCGGGCTGCGGTCGCACCCCGCGCTCGTACAGCGGGGAGCCGGGCTTGGCGTCGCGGAAGGACTGGAACTGCTCAAGCAGGTTGCAGCCGTAGTCGTCGTCCTGCTGGTAGACCTTCCAGCTGACGCCGGCGGACTGGAGGCGCTCGGCGTACGTCGTCCACCGGTACGGCTTGGGCGCGCGGTTGCTGACCACCGGGCCGCCCTTGGTGCCGCCCGGGTCGATCGTGCCGGTCATCCAGTACAGGCGGTTCGGCCAGGTCGGGCCGAAGACGGAGGAGTAGTAGTTGTCGCAGATGGTGAAGGTCTCCGCGAGCGCGAACTGGAACGGGATGTCCTCGCGGGTGTAGTAGCCCATCACATAGGGCCCGTTGACGCCGTCCGCCTTGCGGTGCGCGGGCAGCCACCGGTCCATCTTTCCGCCGTTCCACGCCTGGTGCTGCACGGCCCAGGCATGGCTGGTGGACGGGATGGCCTGCGCGCTCGTGCTGCGCGTGTTGAGGTGGAAGGGCAGCAGGTAGCCCCGGGGATTGGCCGGGTCGGGCTGGTAGAACACCGAGCGCCCGTTGGGCAGCTTGAGGGCGTCCGGGTCACTGAACCCGCGGACGCCGGACAGGGTGCCGAAGTAGTGGTCGAACGACCGGTTCTCCTGCATCAGCATGACGACGTGCTCGATGTCCTGCAGTGACCCGTGGCGCGGCGCGCCGGCGGCGACGGCCTTTTGCACACTGGGCGGCAGCAGGGTCAGTGCCGCCGCCCCGCCGATCGCCCCGGCTGCCGATCCGAGGAGTCTGCGTCGTGTCAACTCGGCCATGAACGCCCCTTTCAGAGCTGTCGGTTGAGACCAGTGACGTGGACCTGCCAGCCAATCCGCGTCCAGTCTGGCGCCGTTCGGTGTGGGGAGGTGGAGTGAACCGGTGAACTCGCGCCCAACGAAAAGCAAGAGCTTCGCCAAGCGTGGGCCGAAGCGTCACCCGGCCGGTGTCCGCACCGGGGTGCGTCGTGCCCGGCCGTCCCTTAGTCTCGGTAGCCTGACGGAGTGTCAGCATAGGGAAGGGGTGGCCCGGTGATCGACACCTTGGACCGGCGGGTCGGCGAAGGCGAGGAACGGATCCGGCTCGACATCACCGCCGGGGGCACCGGAGTCCTCACGCTCTGCCGGCCGGAGAAGCTCAACGGATGGAGCTGGGAGTCCAGCCGCCAACTGGGGCTGCTCGCCGACCGCATCCGCTTCGACGAGTCGGTCAGGGTCGTACTGCTGCGGGCCGAGGGGCGGGCCTTCTGTGCCGGGATCGACGTCACCGCGCCTGGCGGAGCCATCACCGGACGCTCGGCCGCCGAACGCACCCACCGCTACTACGAGGGCATCCGCTGGGTCCACGAGCGCTTCGCCGCCTTCGCCCGGCTGCCGCAGCCCGTGATCGCCGCCGTCCAGGGGTACTGTCTCGGCTTCGGCTTCGAACTGGCCCTGATGGCCGACATTCGGATCGCGGCCGACGACGCCGTGTTCGCCCTGCCGGAGACCGGGATCGGCGTGGCGGTCGACGCGGGAGGCGATCTGCGCATCGCGCGCGACGCGGGTGCGGGCTGGGCCAAACTGCTCGCCCTCACCGGCCGCCGCATCGACGCCCCCACCGCGGAGCGACTCCGCCTCGTCCAACAGGTGCTGCCGAAAGCCGAGTTGGAGTCCACCGCCAAAGGCATCGCCGCCGAGATAGCGGCCAACGCGCCGCTCGCCGTACGGTCCGTCAAGCGCGGCATCGACGCCTTCGCCGACGCGGGCCTCGCCGAGGCCCTCGACCGTACGGCGCTGTCCGCGGCTCTCACGCTCACCTCCGAGGACGCCCGTGAGGGCTATGCGGCCAAGGCGGCGCGACGCCCGCCGTCCTTCGACGGAACGTGAGGGCGCGGCCGGGTCACTCTTCGAACGCGCCGCGCCCCAGCTGCTCCCGCACGCTGCTCACCGGCGGGGTCACCAGCGTGCGGCGCTGCCAGTTCGCCCCGTCCACCACCAAGGTGTGGCCGCTGATGAAACGCGCGTAGGGAGAGGCGAGGAAGGTGGCGGCCCAGCCGAGCTCGCGGGGCAGGCCCACACGCAACGCCGGCTGGCGCAGGGCGAGTTCGGCGGAGTCCTGTGCGCGGTCGAGGTGGGTGCGGACCGCCTCGGGGAGGTCCTGGTGCGGAAACAGACCGGGCACCAGGCCGTTCACCTGGATGCCGTACGGGCCCCACTCCACGGCCAGCGTCTCCACGAGATTGCGGACCCCCGCCTTCGCCGCCGCCGAATGCGCATAGCCCGGCCCGCCGGTCCAGGCGTACGAGGCTCCGATGCTGATCACTGATCCGGGGGTGCCTGCCGCGAGATGACGGCGACCGAACTCCCGGGTCATGAACCAGGTGCCGGTGAGGGTGATGTCGAGCACCGCCCGCCAGGCGTTCGGCGACAAGTCCTCGGCGGGGGAGGGGAAGTTGGCGGCGGCATTGTTCACCAGGACGGCCGGGAGGCCGAGCGTTGCCTCGGCCGCGTCGAAGACCTCGGCTATCCGCTCGGGCTCCCTGATGTCGCACACCGCCGCCGCCACCCGCCCGCCGAGCTCCGCGAGCTCTTCCCGGGCGGTTTTGAGGCGGTCCGCCGAGCGGCCCACGATCATGAGGTCGGCGCCGAGCCGCGCGAACTCGGTGGCCATCGCCTTGCCAAGACCCGACCCGCCCCCGGTGACCAGGACCACGCTGCCCTCGTACGTCCCCGGCGGCAGCGCGCACGCGCCGAGCGGAGGGGGCGCGGGGAGCCCGGGGTGCGCCGGCCGTGCGTTCTGGTGCGTCATGGCCGCATGCGTACCCGCCGGGGCCGTCATGCGCCAGAGTCGTGCACGAGGTCATCGCGAAACCGGGCGGCCGAAAAGGGCCCGGCTGTTTCCAAGCGGGCAAGCGACCGCTTAGTATGCCGCGGAGCAGTGCAACGTACTCAGCGGTACGCAGCCGTATCGCGCCCAGCGTGTGGAGGCCCCGAATGCAGGCATGGCGAGTGCACGAGAACGGTGAGCCGGGCGAGGTGATGCGGCTCGACGAGGTGGACCGGCCCGTGCCGGGCGAGGGCCAGGTCCTGCTGCGGGTGCGTGCGGCGAACATCAACTTCCCCGACGCGCTGCTCTGCCGGGGGCAGTACCAGATCCGGCCGCCGCTGCCGTTCACGCCGGGTGTGGAGATCTGCGGCGAGACGGCCGACGGCCGGCGCGTCATCGCGACGCCCGCCCTGCCCAACGGCGGCTTCGCCGAGTACGTCGTCGCCGACGAGGCGGCCCTGCTGCCCGCGCCCGACGCCCTGGACGACGCCGAGGCCGCGGCGCTGCACATCGGCTACCAGACCGCGATGTTCGCTCTGCACCGCAGGGCCCGCGTCCAGGAGGGCGAGACGCTGCTCGTGCACGCCGCCGCCGGAGGCGTCGGCAGCGCGGCCGTGCAACTCGGCAAGGCGGCCGGGGCCCGGGTGATCGGTGTCGTCGGCGGTCCCGACAAGGCCGAAGTGGCACGGAAGCTGGGGTGCGACACGGTCATCGACCGGCGCGCCGACGACATCGTGGCGGCCGTGAAGGAGGCCACCGGCGGGCGCGGCGCCGATGTCGTCTTCGATCCGGTGGGCGGTGACGCGTACGCCAAGTCCGCGAAGTGCGTCGCCTTCGAGGGCCGGATCGTCATCGTCGGGTTCGCGAGCGGAAGCATCCCCGCCCCCGCGCTCAACCACGCCCTCGTCAAGAACTACTCGATCGTCGGCCTGCACTGGGGCCTGTACAACCAGAAGGACCCGGCGTCCGTCCTGCGCTGCCACGAGCAGCTCACCCGGCTCGCAGCCGAGGGCACGGTCAAGCCGCTGATCAGCCGGCGGGTGCCGCTGAAGGACGCCGCGGCCGCCGTGCAGTGCGTGGCCGACGGCACGACCACCGGACGTGTGGTCGTCGTCGCGGACGGAGTCGGCCGATGACCGACGCAGCCCAACTCCGTTCACTGGTAAGCGAGTTGCTGGCCGCGCAGCCGCCCGCGACCACCGACCCCGTCGACTTCCTGAAGGCCCGCTTCGACGCCGGTCTCGCCTGGGTGCACTACCCCGTCGGCCTCGGCGGCCTGGACGCGCCGCGCTCCCTGCAACCCGTCGTCGACGCGGAACTCGCCGCGGCCGGGGCGCCGGACAACGACCCCCGGCGGATCGGCATCGGCCTCGGAATGGCCGCCCCGACCATCCTCAGGTACGGCACCGAGGAGCAGAAGCACCGCTTCCTGCGGCCGCTGTGGGTGGGCGAGGAGGTCTGGTGCCAGCTCTTCAGCGAGCCCGGCGCGGGCTCCGACCTCGCGGCCCTCGGCACGCGTGCGGTCCGTGACGGCGACACCTGGGTGGTCGACGGGCAGAAGGTGTGGACGTCCAGCGCCCACCTCGCCCGCTGGGCCATCCTCATCGCCCGCACCGACCCGGAACTGCCCAAGCACCAGGGCATCAGCTACTTCATCTGCGACATGACCGACCCCGGTGTCGAGGTGCGGCCGCTGCGGCAGATCACCGGGGAGGCGGAGTTCAACGAGGTCTTCCTCACCGGGGTGCGGATTCCCGACACGCACCGGCTCGGCGAGGTCGGCGAGGGCTGGAAGGTCGCCCAGACCACCCTCATGAACGAGCGGGTCTCCATCGGCGGCATGCGCCTGCCGCGCGAGGGCGGCATGATCGGCCCGGTCGCCCGCACCTGGCGCGAGCGGCCCGAGCTGCGCACGCACGACCTGCACCAGCGCCTGCTCTCCCTCTGGGTGGAGGCAGAGGTGGCCCGGCTCACCGGCGAGCGGTTGCGCCAACAGCTGGTCGCCGGCCAGCCGGGACCCGAGGGCTCCGGTATGAAGCTCGCCTTCGCCCGGCTCAACCAGGAGATCAGCGGCCTGGAGGTCGAACTCCTGGGCCAGGAAGGCCTGTTGTACTCGGACTGGACCATGCGACGGCCCGAACTCGTCGACTTCACCGGGCGCGACGCCGGATACCGCTACCTCCGCTCCAAGGGCAACTCCATCGAGGGCGGGACGAGCGAAGTGCTCCTGAACATCGTCGCCGAACGCGTCCTCGGCCTGCCCGCCGAGCCGCGCAACGACAAGGACGTCGCATGGAAGGACCTGACCCGATGACGGCCGAGACCGCCGCCGAGGCGACCCCGGATCTGCTCTACTCCGAGGCGGAGGACGACCTCAGGTCCGCCGTGCGCTCCTTGCTGGCCGACCGCACGGACACTCCCTCGGTGCTCTCGCGCGCGGAGTCCGCCACCCCGTACGACAGCGGACTGTGGAGGGCGCTGGGAGCCGAGATGGGCCTGGCCGGGCTCCTGGTCCCGGAGAAGCTCGGCGGACAGGGCGCCTCGCACCGCGAAGCCGCCGTGGCCTTGGAGGAGATCGGCCGCGCGGTCGCCCCGGTCCCGTATCTGACCAGTTCCGTCATCGCCACCGAGACGTTGCTCGCACTGAACGCCGAGAGCGGTGAAGTGGGCGCCCTGCTACGGGAGTTGGCGTCAGGCCACCGGACCGCGGCCCTCGTCGTGCCGTTCTCGGCGAGCCCGCACTCGGTGCGGCTGCCGGACACGCTCGCCGGGACCGTCTCGGCGGTCGCCGACGCCGCCACCGCGGACGTGCTGCTCGTGCCGACCGGGCAGGGCCTGTACGCCGTCGACGCGACCGGGGCGACGCTCACCCCGCTCACCCCGCTCGACCTGACCCGACCGCTCGCCGCGGTCGGCCTCGACGCGGTGAGCGGCACGCTGCTCGCGGATGCGGCCACGGCGCTCGCAGCCGTGCGCAGGGGCCTGCTCGCCGGGGCCGGGCTGCTCGCCTCCGAGCAGCTCGGGGTGGCCGAGTGGTGCCTGACCGAGACGGTGGCGTACACCCGCGAGCGCAAGCAGTTCAACCGTCCGGTCGGCTCCTTCCAGGCGCTCAAGCACCGGATGGCGCAGCTCTGGCTGGAGGTCGTCTCCGCGCGGGCCGCGGCCCGCAACGCGGCCGACGCCCTGGCGACCGGCAGTCCCGAGGCGCCCCTCGCGGTGGCGCTGGCCCAGGCGTACTGCTCGGGGGTCGCGGTCCGCGCCGCCGAGGAGTGCGTGCAGTTGCACGGCGGGATCGGCATGACCTGGGAGCACCCGGCGCACCTGTACCTGAAGCGCGCCAAGTCGGCCCAGATCGCCCTGGGTTCGGCGGGCGAACACCGGGCGTCGATCGCCGCCCTGGCCGACCTCCAGGCCCCGTGACAGCCGGGCCGTCCCCGTCCACCGCGGACGGGGACGGCCCGCTCACCCGCCGGCATCATCGGCGCCCCGTTGGGGGCGTGCCCCTGTTGGTCAGTGGGCGGTCACCGTGTACGACGGCAGCGGGGTGTTCCCGCGTGTCCCCGCACGGGCGCGAAGCGCGTCCGCCTGGCTGTGCACCAGGTCCCGGACCGGCTCGGGCAGGGCGGCCATCCGCCCTTCGGTGGCCAGGAGCCGTTCGCAGGCGTCGATCTCCCAGTCGGCGTCCTGGAGCCGGGCCGTGTCCAGGGACCGCTCGCTTGTCGCCGTCCAGCCCGTCGAGGGCAGGAGGCGCAGCAGGGCGTTGCGGGAGAACGGTGTGCGGACGTTGCCCTCGCCGCGTGAGCCGCTCGCCTCGATCTGGCCCTGGATGAGGACCGCGAGGAGATGGGGCAGCTGGTCCGCGGATCGCGCTTCCAGGTCCCACTCCGTGAAGGACAACTGCCGTGCCCAGGGCCGGACTCGGGCCAGGACCTCGCCCACCTGGCCGAGTGAGGCGAAGTACCAGGAACAGTGCGTCAGGACGACGTGGTCGAAGGCCCCGTCGGGGAAGTCCACCGAATCGTCGAGCACGTCCGTGCCGAACCGGAAGTCGATGCGCGGGCCCAGCCGGCCGGCCCGCAGGTGTTCGGCGGACTGCCCGAGAGTGACCGGAGCGCCGTAGGACCGGTCCGCGATGTCGAGGGCGACGACGTGGCCCTCCTGGCCGACCGCCTCCGCGAGGACCGCCGTCATGTCGCCCTGTCCGCAGCCGAGTTCGAGCACCGAGGCCCCGTCACAGACCCCCATGGCGTCGACGAGGGCCGCGCGGTAGGCGGTCTGGGTGCGCTGGACGTCGGGGCTGACCCGGAAGGCGGCCATCAGGGCGGCGATCGACGGTGCCTGGGCGGTGAGATCGATGTTGTTCACATGGTCCTTCGTTGTGCTGGGCGGGCAGTTCGAGGTTAGTTCACAGGGACCCGCGCGTACCTGCCGTTTTTGACCACCCCTTTACGTACTGTTTAATTGCGACTTGTTCGCAATAGTGGTCGATCTTCAACAAGGGGTGTGGGCCGCATGACCGCCCGTTCCATACGTGCCACGGCCGCCGCCGTGCTGGCCGGAGTGCTCGCGATTGGCGCGGCCGCCTGCTCCAGCCCCGGCGGCACGGGCAGGCAGGGCGCGAAGGACGCGGCCGTCGTCGGGATCGCGTACGAGCCCGAGACGCTCAGCCCCCTCCTCGGCTACGGCAAGGACGGCAACTCCAAGCTCTTCGACGGACTCCTCGCCTTCGACGCCGACATGAAGCTGCGGCCCGCGCTCGCCACCGCCCTGCCCGAGGTGAGCGCGGACCGGCTGACGTACACCTACAAGCTCCGCCAGGGCGTGAGGTTCAGCGACGGCAAGCCCTTCTCGGCCAAGGACGTCGTCTTCACCTACACCAGGATCCTCGACCCGAAGACCAACAACCCGTCCAAGGGCGAGCTCGACGCGGTGAAGTCCGTCGAGGCCAAGGGCGACGACACGGTGGTCTTCACCCTCGGCTACCCGTACGCCCCGTTCGCCGAGCGGACCGTGCTGCCGGTCGTCCCCGAGCACGTCGCCGCCCGGCAGGACGTCAACTCGGGCGCCTTCTCCGGCGCGCCCGTGGGCACCGGCCCGTACACCCTCGTCAAGTGGTCGAAGGGCGAGAAGATCACCTTCGCCGCCAACCCCTCCTACTGGGGCGGCGCGCCTGCGGTGAAGAAGTTCACCATGGCGATCATCAAGGACGACGACGTGCGGGCGACCCGGCTGCGCGCGGGCGACCTCGACGGCGCGATCCTGCCGCCCAACCTCGCCAGGACGTTCAGGAACGACGAGGGCCGCAAGACCTACGCGGCCAAGACGTACGACTACCGCAACGTCACCCTGCCCACCGCCAACAAGGTCGCGGGCGACACCGCGGTGCGCCAGGCGCTCGACCTCGCCGTCGACCGCAGGGCCATGGTCGACCGGATCCTCGACGGCGCGGGCAAGCCCGCCCACGGCCCGGTGCCGACCGGCAGCGAATGGTTCGCCGCCGGCACCGAGCGCCCCCACGACCTCACCCGGGCGAAGGCCATTCTCGACGCGGCGGGCTGGAAGCCGGGCGCCGACGGCATCCGCGAGAAGGACGGCGTCCGGGCCGCCTTCCCGCTGTGGTATCTCTCCGGCGACAAGCTCCGCCAGGACCACGCGCTCGCCTATGCCTCCGATGCCAAGAAGGCGGGCCTGGACATCACCACCCAGTCCGGCACCTGGGAGGTCATCGAACCGCGCATGAAGCAGGACGCGGTCCTCGCGGGCGGCGGCTCGCCCGGCGACCCCGACTTCGACCAGTACAACCTCCTGAAGTCCACGCTCGCGGGCGACGGCTTCAACAACATGGCCTCGTACGCCGACGCGACCGTCGACCGGGCCCTGGACGACGCCCGCAAGAGCGGCGACCGGGCCGTCCGCAAGAGCGCCTACGACACCATCCAGCGCGAGCTGGTGAAGAACCCGGGCTACACCTTCCTCACCCACGTCGACCACCTGTACGTCGTCAACGACCGATGGAGCGGGCTGACCACGCAGGTCGAACCGCACGACCACGGTCTCGCCTTTGGGCCGTGGTGGAACGTCGAGAAGTGGGCGCCGAAGAAGTGAACTCGCCATATATCAGGCTCCCTTGGGGGCCGATGGCGCGGCTCGCGGCACGCCGGGTGCTGGCCGCCGGGCCCGTCCTGCTCGCCGTCACCTTCGGCGTCTTCGCGGTGGCCGCCGCCTCCCCCTTCGACCCCGTGAAGGCGTACGCGGGCACCGCCGGGCTCACCGCCTCGCGGGGCGACCTCGACCAACTACGGGCCAACCTCGGCGTGGACCAGCCGTTCGTGGAGCGCTGGTGGAACTGGCTCACCTCGGCCCTCACCGGCGACCTCGGCGACTCCAGCGCGCTGCGCCAGCCCGTCGCCGACGTCATCGCCGAACGCGTCGGCTGGTCCGTACTCCTGGCCGCCACCGCCTTCCTGCTCGCGGTCCTGCTCGGCACGGCCCTCGGGGTGCTCGCCGCGCGGCGCGGCGGCCGGCTCGACCGCTGCGTCAGCTCCGCCGCGTACACCCTCGAAGCCGCACCCGTCTTCTGGCTCGGGCTGCTCGCCATCTGGCTCTTCGCCCTGAAGCTCGGCGTGCTGCCCGCCGGCGGACTCACCGACACCGCGAGCGACACGGTGACCTTCGGGCAGACCCTCAGCCACCTGGTGCTCCCGGCGGCCGTGCTCGGCCTGTCCCAACTGCCCTGGTTCTTCCTGTACGTACGCCAAGGAGTGGGAGACGCCCTCGCACAAGACCCGGTGCGCGGGGCGCGGGCGCGCGGCCTCGCCGAGCGGACCGTACTCACCGGCCACGCCCTGCGGTCCGGCATGCTCCCCATGCTGACGCTGATCGGGTCCCGCGTGCCCGAGCTGATCACCGGCGCGCTCCTCGTGGAGACGGTGTTCAGCTGGCCGGGCATCGCCGCCGCGACCGTGCAGGCCGCGACCTCCGTCGACTTCCCGCTGCTCGCCGCCCTCACGGTGCTCGCGACCGCCGCTGTGCTGCTCGGCAACCTCCTCTCCGACCTGCTGTACGGACTCGCCGATCCCCGGGTGGGTTTCGATGGCTGACGTTCTCCGGCACCCGCAGGGGCATCCGCGCCGCTCCACCCGCGCCCCGCGGGTGCGCACCTCGACCGTGATCATCGCCCTCCTGGTGCTCGCGGCGCTCCTCGTGCCGCTCGCCGTCCAGCTGGACCAGCAGGCCGTGGATCTGGCGCAGGGGCTCCAACCACCGTCCTGGTCACACCCGTTCGGAACCGATGACGTGGGTCGCGACCTACTGCTCCGGTGCGTGTACGGGCTGCGGATCTCGCTCCTGGTGGGAGTGGTCGCGGCGCTGGCCGCCACCCTCGTCGGCACGGCGGTCGGCGCGGTCGCCGGAGCCCTCGGCGGCTGGAGCGACCGAGTGGTCATGCGCCTCGTCGACACCTTCTCGTCCGTGCCTCATCTACTGCTCGGCATCTTCGTCGTGGCGATGTTCCGCCCCGGGGTGTGGCCTGTCGTGGCGTCGGTCGCCCTCACCCACTGGCTGTCGACCGCCCGCATCGTCCGCGCCGAGATCCTGTCGCTGCGCACCCGGCCCTACATCGACGCGGCGATCTCGGGCGGCGCCTCCCGGTGGCGGGTGACGGTGCGCCATCTGCTGCCCGGGGTGTTGCCGCAGGCGGGCCTCGCCGCGGTCCTCATGGTGCCGCACGCCATGTGGCACGAATCCGCCCTGTCCTTCCTCGGCCTTGGCCTGCCCAGCCACGGGGCGAGCCTCGGCAACCTTGTCCAGGGCGCGCGCGGTTCGCTGCTCGCGGGCGACTGGTGGCCCACGCTGTTCCCCGGCCTCCTGCTGATCGTGGCGACCCTTGCCGTCGCGGGCCTGGCCGGAGCCTGGCGCGAACGGCTCAGCCCACGCCGCCGATCGGAGCTGATGCTGTGAACGAGTACGCGCTGTCGGTCCGGAACCTCTCCGTGCGCTTCTCGATGCGGGGCGGCCGTCACGTCGCCGCCGTCACCGACGCCAGTTTCGACCTGGCGGCGGGGGAGTGCCTCGCGCTCGTGGGCGAGAGCGGCTGCGGAAAGTCGGTCCTCGCCTCCGCGCTGCTCGGTCTGCTGCCCGCGAACGCCGCGACCGCCGGGGCCGCGCTGCTGCCCGGCGGGACGGATCTGGCGACCGCCGACGAGCGGCTGCTCGCGCGGACGGTACGGGGCCGGCGCATCGGACTCGTACCGCAGAGCCCCGCCGCGCACCTCACTCCCGTACGCACAGTACGCAGTCAACTGGAGGAAACCGTAAGGGAATTGACGCAGAGGCCGCGTAGGGAGCTGCGTGCCGCCGGGGAGGTGGCGGCCGCGCGGGCGTCCTTCCCTGCGGGCCATCTCGACCGCCATCCGCACCAGCTGTCCGGCGGGCTCGCCCAGCGCGCCGCGACCGCCCTCGCCCTCATCGGCGACGCGCCCCTGCTGCTGGCCGACGAGCCCACCATCGGACTCGACCGCGCGCTGGTCGACCGCACCGCCGACGAGTTGCGCCGCACCGTGGACGAGGGGCGCGCGCTCCTGCTGATCACGCACGACCTCGCGGCGGCCGCGCGGATCGCCGACCGGGTGGCCGTGATGTACGCGGGCCGCATTGTCGAAATCGCCGATGCCGCCGGCTTCTTCGGCGAGCCGGGTCCCCGTCACCCGTACGCTCGTGGTCTGCTCGATGCCCTGCCGGAACGTTCCTTCAGGCCCATCCCCGGCATGCCGCCGGAGCTGGGAGACCTTCCGGCGGGGTGCGCGTTCGCAGCCCGCTGCGACCGGGCCGACGACCGCTGCGGCAGCCAGCCGCGGTTCGACGGCCGGGTCGCCTGCCACCACGCCTACGCAGAGGACTCCAGCCGTGCTTGAGCTCAGCAACATCACCGCCGGCTACGAGCGGGGCAAACCGGTCGTGCGGGACGTGAGCCTCGCCGTGGCGCGCGGCGAGGCGGTCGGCCTGCTCGGGCCCAGCGGCTGCGGCAAGTCCACGCTGGCCAGGGTCGCGGCCCTGCTGCACCGCCCCGACGCGGGGACGGTCGTGATCGACGGCACCACCGTCGTCGGCCACCGCCATCGCGCCCCGCGCGCCCTGCGCACCACGGTGGGCGTCGTCTTCCAGTCGCCGCGGCTCTCGGCCGATCCGCGACTGCGGCTGCGGGATCTGATCGCCGAGCCGCTGAAGGCGACCGGTCGGCGCATCGAGATCCGAGAACGGGTCGACGAACTGGCTCAGGCGGTCGGCCTCGGCGGCGACCTCCTGACGCGACACGCCCACGAGGTGAGCGACGGGCAGCTCCAACGCGCCTGTCTGGCAAGGGCGTTGGTGCTCCGGCCGCGACTGCTGATCTGCGACGAGATGACGGCGATGCTGGACGCCTCGACCACGGCCGCGCTGGTCGCGACGGTCGAGAACTACCGCCGCGAGACACAGGCGTCCCTGCTCGCCGTCGGCCACGACGAGATCCTGCTTGATCGCTGGTGCGACCGGACGGTGAGCTGGGCGGATCCGCCCGTCGCCTGATGCGGCTGCGGCTGCGGTTGTGGGCGACGCCCGACCTCGCCGGGCCCGAACACCATGCCGGGTGGCCCGAGCCGCGGGGCGCCGGGATCGACTGGTTCACCTCCGGCGAACTCGCCGGTCCGGAGGGGTTACTGCGCAACACACGGCGCCCAGCGCGGTGTCACACGCAGTCAACACCCGTACGGCGGACACGTCTTGGGCCGGACCGGCACGCCCGCTCCGCCACACTGGCGCCCGAATGCCGCAATTGTGGCGCGGTGGAGGAGGCTCGTCATGGCTGTTTCGGTTTCGGTGGTGCTGTTGCTGCTGGTCCTCGCAGTGATCTTTCTGCGCAACGGGGGGCTCAAGCTCTCGCATGCGATCGTCTGTGCCCTGCTCGGCTTCTTCCTGGCCGGCACCAGCATGGCGTCGACGATCCAGGACGGTCTGAACGCGACGGCGGGTGTGGTCGGTAGCCTCAAGCCATGACCAAAGCCCGCCGGAAGATCACCGCCGAGGAACGGCGCGCCCGGCTCGGCGCCCGCCATCTGCTCGCCCCCGCCGCCCGCGCGAACACCCCGGAGGCGGTCGCCGAGGCGCTCATCGGCCTGCACGCCACGGATCCCGCGACGGTGTACCTCGCCGTCGCGGCCCGGCTGAAGGACCCGTCCGTGCCGGATCTCGAACGCGCCCTGTACGAGGACCGGACGCTGGTGCGGATGCTCTGCATGCGGCGCACCATGTTCGTGGTGCCGCGCGAACTCGCCCCGGTGGTCGACGCCTCGGCCGCCCGAGCCGTGGCGGCCCGCGAGCGCAAGAACCTGGCCAAGGTCATCCAGGAGCAGCTCGGCTTCGACGGACGCTGGTTCGCCGCCACCGAGGACGCGGTGCTCGCGGCACTGCGTCGGCGGGGCGAGGCGACGGCCGCCCAACTTGCCGACGAAGTACCGGAGTTGAAGTCGCAGATCGTCCAGTCGGAGGGGAAGCCGTACGAGGCGCGGCCGCGCATCACCAGCCGTTTCCTCGGGGTGATGGCCGCCGAAAGCCGCATCCGGCGCGGCCGGCCGCTGGGGACCTGGGCCTCCAGCCAGTTCCGCTGGATCCCCGCCGAGCCGCACCCCGAACTGCCCGCCGACGAGGCGAAGACAGAGCTCGCCGCCCGGTACCTGGCCGCGTTCGGGCCCGCCACGACCGAGGACGTCAAGTGGTGGACGGGCTGGACGCTCACCGACACCCGAAAGGCGCTGGCCCGCACCGGCGCCGTCGAGGCCGACCTCGACGAGGGTCCGTGCCACGTCCTGCCCGCCCACCTGGAAGCGCCCGCCGAGCCCGAGCCCTGGGCGGCGTTGCTGCCCGCGCTCGACCCCACCCCGATGGGCTGGCGCGGGCGCGACTGGTATGTCGACGCGGACCACAAGGCGGAACTCTTCGACACCACCGGCAACATCGGCCCCAGTGTGTGGTGGAACGGCCGGGTCGTCGGCGGCTGGGCCCAGCGCGCGGACGGCGAGATCGTCACGGCACCTCTCATCAAGGGGGGCCTGCCGCGCGAGGCTCGTGCGGCGATCGACGCCGAGGCCGAGCGGCTGGCCGCGTTCTTCGGCGACGTCCGCGTCAAGCCGAGCTTCCGCACCCCGCTGGAACGGCGACTCGCCGGCTAGCGGGCCCGCGCGCACGCTCCCGCCTGGCGACGCTCGCCCGGCGGGAGCGCGGGGTCCTTCAGGGCCTGCGGTCGTGGAAGGTGCGGCGCAGGTCGTTCACCCAGGCGTCGGGGTTCTCCCATGGGATGAAGTGGCCGCCGTGGTCATGGGCGTTGACGTTGACGTGGTTGAACCAACGGGCCTGCGGGCCGGTCTTGAACGCCCGGACGCGCTCGTCGGCGGTGTGGATGCCGGGCGGGTTCTCGTAGGTGACGCAGGTGAGGCCGACCGGGGCCTGTACGACGGGGGTGCGGTCGTGGGCCGGGGTCCATGGGTAGCGGTTGGCGTTGGCGTAGTAACGCATGGACGTGGCGATGGAGTTGTTCACCCAGTAGATCGTGGCGTGGGTGAGCAGGTCGTCCTTGCTGAAGACGGACTCGACGTCGCCGCCGTTGTCGCTCCAGGCGTTCCAGCGCTCCAGCAGCCAGGCGAGCAGTCCGGCGGGGGAGTCGCTCAGCCCGTGGGCCAGGGTGGCGCCGTCGAGCATGTGCACGGCGAGGTGGGACGCCGAGCGGTGGTCCAGTTCGATGACGCGGGCACGGACGTCGGCGGGCTGGTCGTCGGTGAGGGGGCGGTTCTGGGCGAGGTCCCAGGCGCGGGGGCCGGTGAAGAAGTCGAGCGGCAGCCCGGAGCCGATGTGGATTCCGTACAGCTCGTCGGCGTACTTGTGGCCGAGCTGGCTGGAGACGATCCCGCCGATGTCGCAGCCCCCGGCGGCGTACTTCTCGTATCCCAGGGTCTCGGTCATCAGTGTGTGCCAGAGGTCGGACACCTTCCAGAAGTTGACGTCCGGAAAGCCGGTGAGCGGGCCGGGGAAACCGAAGCCGGGCAGCGAGGGCACGATCACGTCGAACGCGTCGGCGGGGTCACCGCCGAACGCGGCCGGGTCGGCGAGCGGGTCGATCACCTTCGACCAGTGCCAGAACGTCCACGGCCAGCCGTGGGTGAGGATCAACGGGATCGGGCTGGGGCCCCGGCCGGGCTTGCGCATGAAGTGCACCGGGACACCGGCGACGCTCACCCGGTAGTGCTCGTGGACGTTGATGGCCGCCTCGGCCTCGCGCCAGTCGTAGCCGTCCCGCCAGTACGCGACCAGCTCGCGCAGATAGCTGTCCGGGACGCCGTAGGCCCAGTCCTCGTTCCCCTCGTCCAGCGGCGGGCGGGTCGACGCGAGACGGGCCCGCAGGTCATCGAGGACCCGCTCGGACACGTGGATCGGGGTGGGCTCCAGGGGGAAGACGTCGGGGGCGGTCATGGCGTGGTTCCTTACTGGACTGGGCGGAAGAAGTGGGGCAAAGCAGCTCGTCATCACACAGGCGCGAAAGGGTCGGCACCCCTCACCGGCGCGGTCGGTCGGCGGGTTCTCGGATCAGCCGGGACCGGATGAGGAACCGCACCCCTTCCGGTGCCTCAAGGGAGAAACCGCTGCCGCGCCCCTCCACCACATCGACGATCAGCCGGGTGTGTCGCCACACCTCGTACTGGCTCGCCGAGATCCAGAACGGCACGTGCTCGTTCACGCCGTCCACCGCCAGCGAGGCGAGCAGCACGTCCGAGCCGCCGGTGCGGAATTCGCCCTCGGGGTAGCACATGGGAGCGCTGCCGTCACAGCAGCCGCCCGACTGATGGAACATCAGCGGGCCGTGCTTGGCCCGCAGTGTGCGCAGCAACTCGGCGGCGGCAGAGGTGAGTTGGACAGACGGTGGCGCGGCGGGTTCCGTGGGTTCGGACATGGTGACCACTTCACCACGCGGCCCGTTGCAACCGGGTTGCAACGGGCCGAGCGGGTCAGATGAGGTCCATCGCCGCCACCTCGTCGGGGCTGCCGTAGCTGACCGGCCCCTGGAAGCGCCGACGGGCGGTGGCGAACCACCAGACCGTGGCGATCAGCAGCACCGCGCCCAGGGCGATCGGCGCGTAGTTGAACGAGTCGGCGGTGATGGGGGAGACCTGCGGCAGCATGAACAGCACGCTGCTGAGCGCGATCCAGACCACGGCGATCGCCGCCACCGGCTTGCCGTACCGCCCCAGGTTCCAGGGGCCGGGCTCGAAGTCGTCCAGGCGCAGCCGCAGGAAGATGGGCACGCCGTACGCCAGGTACAGGCCGACCACGTTGACGCTGACGATGGCCGTGAAGGCGGTGAGCGACCACCAGCCGGGAATGATCAGCACAAGGGCGCAGGTCGCGGCCAGCCACACCGCCTTGACGGGGGTACGGGTGCGCAGCGACACCGAATGCCACCACTGCGAGCCGGGCATCGCCCCGTCGCGCGAGAAGGCGAAGATCTGGCGGGTGTTGCTGGTCATGTTGGCCAGGCCGCAGAACAGCATGGCGCCGATGACGATCAGGAGCAGGAGCTTGGCGGTGCCGCCGCCCAGGGCGTCCACGAGGATCTGCACCGGCGGCGCCGCCGCGCCGATCTCGGCCGCGTAGTCGCGGATCGCGTACACCAGGGCGAGCATGAGGACCAGACCGGCGAGCGCCGAGTAGATGATCGCGCGCATGATGCCCTTGGGGGTGTTCACGGTCGCCTTCACCGTCTCCTCGGACATGTGGAAGCTGCCGTCGAAGCCCGTGAACGTCCAGCTCGTCACCAGCAGGCCCAGCATCGCGGCGTACAGGCCGTTGCCGAACCCGGTGCTGTTGACGAAGTGCGTCGCGAACGAGACCGGCTGGTGGGAGGCGGGCTTCACGGTCAGGGCGACGACGATCACCACCATGCCGACAAGCAGCCACCAGACGGAGATCCGGTTCACCAGGGCGACCAGCTGCACGGTGTAGGTGTTGGCGAGCGCCTGCACCAGCAGGATCGCGGCCGCGATGGCGACGGTCTGCTGTGGGGTGCCCTCGTACGAGGGCCACTGCATCGAGATGAAGGCCTGTATGAACGTGGCGGCCGCGTAGTTGGTGGCGGCCGTGCCGCCGACCTGGCCCACGAAGTTCAGCCAGCCGGTGTACCAGGACCACGCGCCGCGGTGCCGCTTGGCGAGCTTGCCGGCCGAGAAGTACAGGGCGCCGCTCGTCGGATAGGCCGAAGCGATTTCGCCCATCGCGGCGCCCACGAACAGCACCATGACCGAGACGCCGATCCAGCCGAAGACGAGAATTCGCGGGCCGCCGGCGCCCATTCCGAAACCGAATGCGGAAAAGATGCCGGATATGATGTTGATGATCGTGAAGGATATGGCGAAATTGTCGAAGGCGTGGAATCTCCGGGTGAGTTTCCGCGGATATCCCATGGCGTGCAGTGTGGCATCGTCGTCCAGTGTGGCGGACGTTTCCCGCTCCTGGGATTTCGGGCGGCTGTGGGACGTCTGCTCGGACACAGTGGCAACCTTTCCTGTGGGGTGAAGGGCGCGTGGGTCTGGCCGCTCCGCGCGGGAGCGGCGGTGAACGCTCCGGCGTGGTCAGGCCGGTGCGGGGATCGGGAGTCCGCAGGATCGCCTGGCCCTGGTCAGCTGCTCGCCGGGGTCGCCGAACGCGCTCCAGGGCATGCGGGAGGCGTAGGGGCCCATGGCGGTGAGTACTTCGCGCGCCTCGAATTCACGGTTCGCCATGAACAGGGCGTGCGCCAGATAGGCGAGGTCGAGAACCGGAGTGAACCGGTAACTGGCCGCCTGCGGAAACCAGTTGTGATAAATGCCGAGTGTGGTCGTGGCCCACTGCGGCTGTTGCCAGGTGTGGTCGGCCAGGAGGGCGCCCGGGTCGTAGTCCTCGACCAGCGCGACCAGCGGCAGCAGCCGCAGCGCGGAGGTGGCCGGCGCCCGGTGGCTGAGGAACGAGGCGACGTCCCAGCGCGCGCTCGCCGAACCGCCGTGCCGGGTGAAGAAGCAGGCGAGAAAGCGGTGGTGCGCCTCGCGGTGCCAGGGGTCGAGACGCAGGACGTGGGCGAACAACTGCCAAGGGCCCGGCGGCGCGGTCAACAGCCCCCTCGGGGCGGGATCGCGGGGGCTGTCGATGCGGGCGAGCGCCAACTGCGCGACCCACGGGGTGGGGTCCTGGGGCAGCAGCCGCGCCGCCCGGTCACAGGCGGCCTGGGCTATGCGGAGCAGCGCGGCCGCCCTGGCGTCCCGCGCATCGGCCATCCGCAGAGCGCGGAGCATCGCCACCCGCGCCCCCAACAGGGCTGCCTCCGGGCCCGGTTCCTCGGCCATCCAGCGTTCCGCCAGGTCCGAGTCCGCCGCCTCCGACGCCAGGACCAGCGAGCGGTGGGCCCGCAACTCGAAGTCTCCGCGCGCTTCTTTGAGCACGTTGTGGGCGCCCAGATACCGCCCCGCGCGGACGTCCGTGCACGCTCGTGCGAGCTCGCGATCGTCGGCGGCCGGATGCCATACGTAGTGTCCCTCGAACGAGCCGGCAGCCACGATCCTCCCCCGTCCCGCAGACGACACCCTGCGCCAAAAAATTTCCGGCCATGCCGAATTGAGCCGGAGCCCGAGTGCTTACGCAGGTTCACCGACAGCGAGCCACACCTTACTCATCCTTAAGTCGTATCGAAACTCATTGTCCGGAAGTTCTGCTTCCGCCGCTTTGCCGGGACGCGGCTCCAACGTCTCGTAAATCCCCTGCGGTTGGCCGCGCCGCCGGACCGGCATTCCCGCGCGCAGTGACGCAGCGTATTTGTTTGGCATATTCGGGGCGGGTGTTCGGATCAGCCCGTGAGGACTCCGGGCAGGGCGAGGGCGCCGAGAAGGGCCGTGCCCGCGAGGAGCCAGGCGACGTAGTCGCCGATGTGACCCGAATGCAGCCGGCGCAGCGGCTGCGTCCAGCGGTACGGCTCCCGGCGCGCGGGTCCCCGCACGGCGGCCGCCGCGAGACCGGCGGCGAGGACCGCCGACGCGAGGGCGAGGAGCACGCCGGACAGGGTCCAGTGCGGCGCGCGGCCGGCCTCGGCTCCGAAGCCCCGGCCCACCGCCGTGGACAGGGCCGGTACCAGGCCGGCGGCCAGGGATCCGGCGAGCAGCAGGGCCGGGACCGCGATCATCGTGCCGGGCACCCGGCCGATCCTGCCCCGGGTCTCCGGCTCCTCGTCCTCACCCTTCGTCTCGTTCGGCGGGTCGCCCAGCGGCTTCGGCCCGAGCCCGAAGAACACGCGCGCCGCCACCCGCAGCACGGCGCCCGCGGTGAGCGCCGAGACGGCCACGAACAGCACGGTGAAGCCGCCGCCCCCCGCCTCCTCAACGACGGCCTTCCCGAGCCCCGTACCGAAGGGCGCAAGACCCGCCAGGGCCAGACCGCCGATGACGAAGAGGGCGGCGACCAGCCGCAACTCCCGCGCCCGGCCGTGCAGTTCGTGTTCGTCGACGCTGCCGTAGCGGTCGAGCAGGATGCCGGTGCAGGCGAACAGGGCCGCCTTCGCGCCCGCGTGGGACAGCACGTACATCGCCACGCCGCCGGTCGCCTCGGGCTTGAGCAGGCCGATGCCGACGAGAAACAGCCCAGTGTGCGCGACCGTCGAGAACGCCAGGAGCCGTTTGATGTGGCGCTGCTGCCAGCACATCACGGCGCCGACGAGCGCGGTCAGTACGCCGAGCACCGCCAGCGCCCGCTCGGCGTCCGCCGCCGGAATCCCGCCGGGGCCCGCGAACACGGTGGCGTACACCCGCCACGCTCCGTACACGCCGAGCTCGACCATGACCCCGGACAGCAGCATGCACACCGGTGTCGGCGCCACGGCGTGGGCGTCGGGCAGCCAGAAGTGGAACGGCGCGGCGGCCGCCTTCACCAGCAGGCCGGTGAGCACCAGCGCGAAGGCCGCCAGGACCAGTGCGTCCGGCCCGCCGTGCGCGTCCAGACGCTGTCCGATCTGCCGCATGCCCAGCTCGCCGGTGCGCGCGTACAGCAGCACGATGCCCGTCAACGTGGCATAGGCGCCCAGGGAGTTGACCACACCGAAGGTGAGCGCGCCCTGGACGGCCCGCGCCTCCTCGACGCGGTAGCCGGTCAGCGCGTACGCCACGACACTCATCAGCTCGAAGAAGACGAAGGCGTTGAACAGGTCACCGGTGAGCGCGAATCCGCACATGCCGGCCTGGAAGAGCAGCACCAGAGCGGGGAAGGAGCCCGCGTGGCGCTGCGGCGGCTCGTCGAAGTAGTGCCAGGAATAGGCGAGTACGGCGACGACGAGGACCGAGACGAGCGCGGCGAGACCGGTACCGGCCGCGTCGCCCACCAAAACGATGCCCACGCCCTCGCCGCCCTTGGGCTGCCAGCCGCCGACCCATTCGACGGCGTCCGGCGAGGCGTGGACGAGGAGGACGACGGCGAGCACGGCCGTCGCGGCGGCGACGGCGCAGCCGATCGTCTCGGCGGCGACGCGCGGCAGTCGGCGCCCGGCCGCGACGAGTGCGGCGGCGCCGAGCAGCGGCAGGGCCACCACCAGTGGCAGGAGGTGGTTCATCCGCGCAGCTCGGAGAGTTCGTCGGGGTCCACGGTGCCGTGCCGTTTGGCGACCTGTATCACCAGGGCGAGCAGCAGGGCGGTGACCGTGGCGCCGACGACCACATCGGTGAGCGTCAGGGCCTGGACGACAGGGTCGACGAGCGGCCGCGAACCCGGAGTCACGTCGGAGAAGACCGGAGCGGTGCCGCCGTCGCGGTAGCC
Organism: Streptomyces sp. NBC_01431; assembly: GCF_036231355.1. Lineage (NCBI taxonomy): Bacteria > Bacillati > Actinomycetota > Actinomycetes > Kitasatosporales > Streptomycetaceae > Streptomyces > Streptomyces sp. NBC_01431. The sequence continues at coordinate 890,528 of NZ_CP109496.1, read as the reverse complement.
CACCGCCAACAGCAGGACATAGGTGGATGATTGACATACCGTCAGGCACCCCACCGCGTGGACCAGATGGCGGCTGGTGGCCAGGCCGTAGCAGCCCACCAGGAAGATCCACCCGGCGATCAGATAGGGCAGCACGGACATCACCATCGGCTCCCATCCCTCCTCATCGACCGTTCTCCTCCTCGATCTCGACGGCCTGGTCGAGGAAGCGGGCGAGCAGCACCACGACCGCGCACGCGACCTCGATGCCGACCGCCGCGTTCAGGAGCGGTACGGTCCCGCCGGAGGAAAGCGTGTTGAACGTCCCGTACGGAAGCAGGGTGTTGGCGAGGAACGCCGAACCGCTGAGCACCCCCGCGGCGCCGAGGAGTAGATACGCGGCCTCGCCCGCCGCGTCGCCGACCTCGTACAGGCCGACCGGCCGGATTCGTTCCAGGGCGCGGTAGTCCGCCCCGATGTAGAGCAGGTGCAGCGCGGTCGCGACCACCACGCCGCCCTGGAAACCGCCGCCGGGGCTGAGCTGGCCGTGGGCGATGACGTACAGGCCGACGAGCAGCGCCACCGGCAGCGTCAGCATCGCGTAGCGGCGAACCGCGGGGGCGACCCGGGCCGGGGCGGGGGGCACCTCGCGCTCGTCGCGGGTCTGGCGCAGCAGGACGACGGTCCCGAGCACCGAGCCGAACAGGATGCTCTCCTCGCCCAGGGTGTCGAAGGCGCGCTGGTCGAAGTTGACGGAGGAGATGACGTTGGCGGTGCGGCGGGCGAGGGAGGCCGCGACCGCGCGGGTGCCGTAGGGGTGGTAGGCGGTGCCGAAGCTCGGCAGCCGCAGGGCGGCGGCGACGTAGAGCGCCGCGACCCCGAGTCCGCCCACGGCGAGGACCCAAAGACGCAGCCGCCGACTCATCCGTCACCGCCCTTGCGCTGCCCGCGACGCCGTACCTTGCGTACGGACAGCAGAATCAGCAGGGGGGTCAGGGCCGCGCCCACCGCGAGCTGCGACAGGCCCACGTCGGGGGCCTGTAGGACGGTGAACAGCACCGCGAGCGACAGCCCGAGCACCGCGAGCACGAGAGCCTGGCGGGCCGGGTCGCGCACCGCGACGGCGGCGGTCGCCGACGCCGCGACGAGCAGCAGCGCGATCACGATCAGGGCGTCAGTCACGCTCCACCCCCGTCCCGGGGTAGCCGCCCGCCAGCGCCCGTGACGCGATCACGTTCCCCGCGACGATCAGCACCCCGATCAGCACCAGCTTCACCATCGCCCGGCCCGGCCCGGTGGCCACACAGGTCGCCACCACGACGACCGCGGTCGCCGAAGCGGCCAGCGCGGTGAGCAGATTGGCGTGTGGGGGATCGTCGTTCAGCTCATCGGCGAGCAGCCGGGCGTACACCAGCGTGCCGGCCGGCCCGAGTACGGCGAGGACCAGGGCGAGGTCGACGTAGGCGGGCCGGGTGTAGCCCTGGGAGAGCAGCAGCATGACCAGGCAGACCGCCGAGGTCGCAAAGTTCTGGGCGACGACACGGCGTCCCAGCGAGCCGGTCGCCACGCCCCAGACCACCGGCCCCAGCCCTGCCACGAGCAGCGCGGCCGCAGCGGCGAGCCAGCCGTTCACCGGTCGCTCATCGCCCGCCGGGCCGCGCACGCCGCGACCGCCGACAGCAGCGCGCACGCCGCTCCGACCAAGAGCTCCAAGGCGTCGATCGTGCTGATCAGCACCAGCCATCCGCCCATCAGGAGGAGCCACCATGCGAGGAGTTCGGCGGTCAGGCCCACCGCTCGTCCCATGTGTGCTTCACCTCGCCATTTCGCAAGCGACATCTGTGTTCTGTCCGTTGTGCAGGCCCCGTCATGAAAGCACCGCCGACCTGGGGGCCGGGGACGACGCGCGGTGTCACGGTGGCGGCGACGGGCCCCTGGAAGCGGTCCTTCCGGGACCAGCGGGTACCCGGCGGGCTCATGGCCATTCCCCGGGCCGAGGCACTCGCCTCTCGGCGGCGGCCCGTCGCGGTCAGCCGGATGGCGGGTGCGCGCTCGGCATACAAGGCCGCCGACGGGATACCTGGCTAGGGTCGGAGCAGTAAGATCCCGGCCTCCAGGAGAGGCACTGGCAGATCTCGAAGAGGGGTACTGGCAGATGCAGTCAGCGCTTGCCCGCGCCTCAGCCGCATCAGGCGGACAGGGATGCGGCGATGACGCCCGCCCGGCCTGAGGGCGACGGCCAGGGCGAGGGCGACCGCGAGCCGGCGCAGGCGTCCTGGGACGGAGGGGTGCGGCGACGTCGCGGGACGGGGCCGGGCGGCCGGTCGTGGGCCGCCATCGGCTTCGGACTGGGCCTCGGAGCGACGCTGGCATGGCTGACCGTCCAGACCGTCCTGGAGGTCGGCAGCCTCCTGACGCTGCTGCTGCTGGCCGGCTTCATCGCGATCGCGCTGGAGCCCGTCGTCGCCTGGCTGGCCCGGCACCGGATGCGCCGCAGCTGGGCCGTCGCGGTCGTGCTCGTCCTTCTGGTCGCCCTCTTCGGCGGATTCCTCGCGCTGGTCGTGCCGCCGGTCGCCGACGAGGTCAACGCCCTGGTGAAGGCGGCGCCGGGCTGGCTGCGGGCCTTGCACAACCACAACTCGGCGCTCGGCAGGTTCGAGGACCGGTACCACGTGCTGGCCAAGATCAAGCAGCAGTTCTCCTCGGGAGGGGCGGCGTCCGGTCTCGCCGGTGGTCTGCTCGGCGCCGGAAAGCTCGTGGTCGGGGCGGTGACCTCGGCCGTCGTCGTGCTCGTGGTCATGGTCTACGTGATGGTGTTCCTGCCCGGCCTCAAGCGGTTCGGCCTGCGCTTCGTCGCAGCGAGCAAGCGCCCGCACGTCCAGGACGTGACCGACGAGATCCTGAACCGGGTCGGGCGCTACATGCTCGGCAATGTGGTCACCTCCGTGATCGCGGGGCTCGCGACCTTCCTGTGGTGCGTGGCCACCGGCGTTCCCTACCCCGCCGCGCTCGGCGTCTTCATCGCCCTGATGGACCTCATCCCGATCGTCGGGACCACCATCGGCGGCTTCGTGGTCAGCCTGGTGGCCCTCTCGGTGTCGCTGCCCATCGGGCTCGCGACAGCGGGCTTCTACGTGGGGTTCCGGGTCGCCGAGGACTATCTGATCGTGCCCCGGGTGATGCGGTTCGCCGTCGACGTCCACCCGCTGGTCACCGTCGTGGGCGTCCTGATCGGCGGTGCGCTGCTCGGCATCGTCGGGGCGCTGGTCGCGATCCCGACCGCCGTCGCCATCGACCTGGTCCTGGAGGAACACTTCTTCTCCCGGACCGACACGTCCTGACGCAGGGCCCGGACCTCTGAGCGGCACCCTTTGAACGATCAAAAAAGAGGTGGGGTTAGCATATGAGCGCCGCCTAGCTCGAAAGATAAACCTGTGACTGTCAATGACGACTCGTTCACCAACTGGAAGAACCGCGAGGAGATCGCGGAGTCGATGATCCCGATCATCGGGAAGCTGCACCGGGAGCGGGACGTCACGGTCCTGCTGCACAGCCGCTCCCTGGTGAACAAGTCGGTGGTCAGCATTCTCAAGACCCACCGATTCGCCCGGCAGATCGCCGGCGAGGAGCTCTCGGTCACCGAGACGCTGCCGTTCCTGAAGGCGCTCACCGCCCTCGATCTCGGCCCTTCGCAGATCGACATCGGCATGCTCGCCGCGACGTACAAGAGCGACGACCGGGGCCTGTCGGTCGAGGAGTTCACCGCCGAGGCCGTCGCCGGAGCCACGGGTGAGAACAAGATCGAGTGCCGTGAGGGACGCGACGTCGTCCTCTACGGGTTCGGCCGCATCGGCCGCCTCGTCGCCCGCCTGCTCATCGAGAAGGCCGGTTCCGGCAACGGCCTGCGGCTGCGGGCCATCGTCGTCCGGCAGGGCGGCGACCAGGACATCGTCAAGCGTGCCTCGCTGCTGCGCCGCGACTCCATCCACGGCCAGTTCCAGGGCACCATCACCGTCGACGAGGCGAACAGCACCATCGTCGCCAACGGCAACGAGATCAAGGTGATCTACGCCGGCGACCCGACGGAGGTCGACTACACGGCGTACGGCATCAAGGACGCCATCCTCATCGACAACACCGGCAAGTGGCGCGACCGCCAGGGTCTTTCCAAGCACCTGCGCCCCGGCATCGACAAGGTCGTCCTGACCGCGCCCGGCAAGGGCGACGTGCCCAACATCGTGCACGGCGTCAACCACGACACGATCAAGCCGGACGAGCAGATCCTGTCCTGCGCCTCCTGCACCACCAACGCGATCGTTCCGCCGCTGAAGGCGATGGCGGACGAGTACGGCGTGCTGCGCGGTCACGTGGAGACCGTCCACTCGTTCACCAACGACCAGAACCTGCTGGACAACTACCACAGCGCGGACCGTCGCGGCCGCTCGGCGCCGCTCAACATGGTCATGACCGAGACCGGTGCCGCCTCCGCCGTCGCCAAGGCGCTGCCCGAGCTGAAGGCGCCGATCAGCGGCAGCTCGATCCGGGTGCCGGTGCCGGACGTCTCGATCGCGATCCTCAGCCTGCGCCTGGGCCGCGAGACCACGCGCGAGGAGGTCCTCGACTACCTGCGCAACGTGTCGCTGACCTCGCCGCTCAAGCGCCAGATCGACTTCACCACCGCCCCGGACGCGGTCTCCAGCGACTTCATCGGCTCGCGCCACGCCTCGATCGTGGATGCCGGCGCCACCAAGGTCGACGGCGACAACGCGATCCTCTACCTCTGGTACGACAACGAGTTCGGCTACTCCTGCCAGGTCATCCGGGTCGTCCAGCACGTCTCCGGAGTCGAGTACCCGACGTACCCCGTTCCGGTGGTCTGATCGCGCGGACTCGTCCGGCAGGGGGAGGGTGACCGGGAACGGTCGCCCTCCCCCTGCCGTCTGCCGGACGGCACCCGAGCGGGGGCATTGCGCGGTCGGCGCCCGGAGCGACCCCCTAGGCTGCCACGCGACACCGGCCCCCAGCTCAGGAGCGCACATCGTGTTCGACCCCGTACCGGATCATCCGTACCCCGACGGCCACCGAGTGGACGAGGCGCCCGCCCCGCACGCGCTGCTCGCGCCCGTGACCGGCCTGTTGGGCACCTGGCACGGTCGGGGACGGGGCGGATACCCGACGCTGGCGGAGGACTTCGGGTACGCGCAGGAGGTCACCTTCAGCCATGACGGCCGTCCCTTCCTCCGGTACGAGGCCAGGGCCTGGCTGATCGACGCGGACGGGGCGCCGCTGCGTCCGTCGGCCCGGGAGAGCGGCTGGTGGCGGCTCCAGCCGGACGGCCGGGTGGAGGCGCTGATCACCCAGCCCACCGGCATCGCGGAGATCGCGGTGGGCCGGGCGAGCGACAACACGGTCGACCTCGCCACCCACGAGGTGGCCCTCACACCCACCGCCAAGGAAGTCAACGGCACCCGGCGCCGGTACGTCCTGACCGACGACGGCACGCTCACCTTCGTCCACGACCTCGCGGCCGTGGGCCGGCCGTTGCAGCACCACCTCTCGGCGAGCCTGCGCCGTAAGGGCTAGACGCACCGGGGTGAGGGTCGTGCGGGCGGCTCTTCAGGACCGCTCGGCGCCGAACGGTCCGCCGACGGCGAAGACCTGGGCGGCGAAGCGTTCGCCCATGCGGCGGTGGCTCGCGGCGTCCGGGTGCAGCTGGTCGGGCAGCGGCAGCTCGCTGAAGTCCGCCTCGCCGTACAGGGCCCGGCCGTCGAGGTAGTGCAGGTTCGCGTCCTGCGCGGCGCGCTGCTTCACGATCCGGGCCAGTTCGTCCCGGATGACTTGGAGCGTCAGCTTCCCGGCGGCCTTTTCCGCCGGGTCGCCCGCGGCGCGGAACCGGAGCCTGCCCGCGCCCAGTTCGCTGAAGTCCGGGGCGCTGGGGCCGGGGGTGTCCTCGTGGATGGGGCACAGAACCGGCGAGACGACCAGGAGCGGGGTGGTGGGATGCCCCTCGCGGATGGTGTCGAGGAAGCCGTGCACCGCCGGAGTGAAGGCGCGCAGCCGCATCAGATCGGCGTTGACCAGGTTGATGCCGATCTTGACGCTGATCAGGTCCGCGGGAGCGTCGCGCATGGTACGGGCGGTGAACGGGTCAAGCAGAGCGCTGCCGCCCAGGCCCAGGTTCACCAGCTCCACTTCCCCGAGGGAGGCGGCGAGCGCGGGCCACGTCGTGGTGGGGCTCGCGGCGTCGGAGCCGTGGCTGATCGAACTGCCGTGGTGCAGCCACACCTTGCGGCCCCGGTCCGGCACCGGCTCGACCGGGGCGTTGGTACGGAGCGCCACCAGCTGGGTGATCTCGTTGTGGGGCAGCCAGATCTCGACGTCCTTGTCGCGCTCGGGCAGACCGGTGAACCGGGCGGTGCCGACCGGGCCGGGCCGGGTCTCGGCTGAGCCGGTGGTCATGTCGATGGTCAGCACGTTGCCGCCCGCGACGCTGGTCTGCCCGGACAGCAGGCCGTCCACGAGCACGTCGTACACCCCGTCGGGGCGCGGCGGGGCGCCCCGGTAGTCCATCTTGGTGGGCAGGGTGTCGAGCTCGACGGTGGTCGCGCGGGTGCGGAACACCAGCCGTACACCGGAGGGTTGGGCCTCCGCCATGGCCAACTGCCCGTCGGCGCACTGCGCGCGGGCCCACGCGGGCAGCCGGTGCGGCAGCAGCCCGTGCTCGGTGCGCTCCAGGTCGAGCGCGCCGCGCAGGAGGTCCGCGGTAATGGGCGTGGTGGTCCAGTCCGCTGCCCGGCCCGTGCTGGACGGGCCGGAAACGGGGTCGTGTTGAGCGCTCATGATCTCAGGCTGTCAATCGGATACCTCTTCCGCAAACCGATTTCCGACGCGTCGCGGGGCACTGGCCGGTGCGGTCCGATCCGGCCGGGCGGCTCGGGGACGGACCTCGGCGGCGGCTACCAGTAGTGCCGCCGTCCGCCGACCGCGTGTCCGAGGGATCCAAGGAGCCACAGGATGGCGCCGAGGACGACGAGAATGATGCCGATGGTCCACAGGATGGCGATGCCCGCCGCGTAGCCGATGATGAGGAGAATGACTCCGAGGACAACCATGATGTCCTCCGATCTCGGAAGAGTTCCAGCCTTGGATCCCAGGGTAGTTCCGCGACTTCGGTCATGGCGACCGGTGGGGCACCCGGCCCGGCGAGGCCGCGCGAGGCCGTGCGAAACCCGCGCCCGAAGCGGCGGGGCGCCCCCTGCGCACGGCCGGCGCCGCGATTCACCCCGCCCCTTCACCCAACGCGTCCCGCACAAACACACAGCGTCACTTCGTGCATGACGAAGGTGCCGCTGGGCACAAGGGGAGGGCCCGATCCCCAGCCGCGGAGGCCTTCTGTGAGTTTCGTATGCGACACGCTGTTCATGGAGATGGAGCTGGAGCTGGACTCCGGTGCGGCCCAGCAGGTGCCGGTCACGGCCCGGCTCACCTATGACGCGACCGACGCGTTCGCGATCACCGTCGACTTCGAACTGCATGCGGGGATGTCCGTCACCTGGCGGCTGGCGCGGGACCTGCTGGCGCAGGGCATCGAGCATCCGGTGGGTGAGGGGGATGTGCGTGCCGCTCCTCAACTTCTCGGCCCACGCCGCGAGGTGCGCATCGAGCTGATGGGCGCGGGCCTCGACGGCCAGTGGGGCCGCGCGGTGTTCTCCGTGTCGGCCCGCGCCCTCCAGCAGTTCCTGGAGCGGACGTACGAGGCCGTACCGGCGGGGGAGGAGGAGGCCGACGTGGACGGGTTCCTCGCCGAGCTGTTCACGAGAGACTGAACCGAAGTGTCCGCGCAGTCCGGGGGCCGACCGCGGACCGCGACGGCCCCGGCGAGTGAACTGCCCGCGGCGGGCGCTGCGGGCGCCCGCCGCGGTACCGAGCGCAGGCGCTCCCGCCGTGCTCCTAGGCGTTCGTCAGCCGGAGCTGGACGTCGACCTCCTGGTCGCCCGCCGCGGCGCTCGCCGTCTCGACGCCGAAGGCCGCTGCCAGCGTCCGTCGCAGCCGGTCCACCGCGACCGGGCCGCCTTGCAGGTCGGCGGTGACGGGCCCGGCCAGGAGCACCCCGGCGACCTGGTCGGGAGCATGGTCGACGACGTAGCTGCCGGCCCAGGCGTCCGGCCTCGGCCCCGGGCCGCGCCGGGGTACGTCGTCGGCGCGGTCCGAGGTGAAGTGGCTGCCGAGAACCTGGAAGACGGCGTTGGCGTCGGCCGCGTCACACTCGCCGAGCATGACGTGCACCAGATCCGGGGAGTCGGCCGCCGCGTCCGGGGAGGCCGGTGATGGTGAGTCGTTCACACTGTTCTCCGTACTTGTGGTTCGGGTGGAGTGATGGGCGTCGCGGAGTCACTCGCGGCAGAGGCAGAACGGGTGGCCCGCCGGGTCCGCGTACACCCGGAAACCTCGTTCGCCGTTGCCGTCGTCCACGTCGAGCGGGGTCCCGCCGAGGTCGAGCACCAGCTGGTGTGCCGTCTCCATGTCCGGTACGTCGAAGTCCAGGTGGAGCTGCTGGGAGTTGTGGTCGGCGCGCGGCCAGTCGGGAGGGGTGAGGCCGGGAGCCCGCTGGAAGGCGATACGGTGGCCGCCGGGGGCGTACAGGTCGTACCAGTCCTCGCCGTCGTTCGTCACGTGTCCGCCCAGGATCCCGGCGTAGAACGCGGCGAGCGCCTTGGGGTCGGGGCAGTCCAGGGCCACCAGGCAGTACGTTGCGACGGGCATGTCGGCCTTTCTCCTCGGGGTTTCGCGGTGGTGGTGATCGGGCGGCGGTCAGAGTTCGCGCAGTGCCGGGAGCAGCTTCTTCTCGGCCCAGTCGATGAACGGGCGCTGCTGGTCGCCGCCGACCTGGACCAGGGCGATCTCGGTGAACCCGGCCTCGGCGTAGGGCCGTACGGCCTCGACGAAGGTGTCGACGTCGTCGCCGCAGGGGATGGTCTCCGCGACGTCCTGCGGGGTGACGTACTGGGTGGCGGCCTCGAAACCGGAAGGTCCGGGAAGTTCCGCGTTCACCGGCCAGCCGCCGAGCGCCCAGCGGAACTGGTCGTGGGCGCGGGCCCTGGCGGCGTCCCGGTCGGGGTCGTAGCACACGGGCAACTGACCGATGCGGGGCTTGCCTTGGCCGCCGTGCCGGTCGAAGGCCGCGAGCAGGTCCGCCTTGGGCTCGGTCGCGATGACCAAGTCGCCCATGCGGCCGGCCAGTTCGCACGACCGGCCGCCGGAGACGGCGACTCCGATCGGAGGAAGTTCGTCCGGCAGGTCCCACAGGCGGGCGTTGGCCACGTCGAAATGGGCGCCCTCATGGTTGACCGTACCGCCCGCGAACAGGGCGCGGATGATCTCGATGGCCTCTTCGAGCATGTCCAGGCGGACCTGCGGTGAGGGCCAACCGCCGCCCACCACATGCTCGTTGAGGCTCTCACCCGAGCCGAGACCCAGCCGGAAACGGCCCTCGGACAGCAGCTGCATCGTCGCGGCCTTCTGCGCCACGACGGCGGGGTGGTAGCGGCTCGTCGGGCACGTCACATAGGTCATCAGCGGGATCCGGGTGGTCGCCTGGGCCGCCGCGCCGAGCACGCTCCACGCGTAGGGCGCGTGTCCCTGGGAGGCCAGCCACGGGAAGTAGTGGTCGGAGATCACGGAGAAGTCGAAGCCCGCCTGCTCCGCGGCGACCAGATCGCCGACGAGGGCGCGGGGGCCGGCCTGCTCGGTCATCATCGTGTAGCCGATTTGAACCATATTTCACCCTTTGCCGAACTGCTCCAGCTGAAACCTCCGGCCCCCTCGAACCGCCCGGGTACCCCCGTACCCGGGCGCACACGCGATGGAGGGCGGTCGGCGAGCGACATGGCCGAGTCAGGCCCGGCTGGCGGGCGCGGACAGGTTTCGTCTCCGACGCGGGGGCAACCCGACCAGCGGTCCCGTCTTCCGGGCGAGGACTTCCGGGCGAGGAGTCGTCGTGGTCGTCATAGCCGTTCTGCTTCCTCACGTCATGCTGGGCGTGGTGCTCGTGCTGGCCCGGTACGAGGAGTTCATGCTGGGCGGGCAGCCGCCGGTGCACCGGGCCCGCCGAGATGTTCCGGGCCGCAAATGACGGCATGATCGGCAGTGGGCGACATCGCGGTACAACGGATCGAAAGGCGTGGGGCGTATGGCACGTGCGGCTCTGTTCGACGTCGACGGCACCCTCGTCGACACCAACCACCTGCATGTGACGACCTGGTGGGAGGCGTTCCGCCAGGCCGGACACGACGTGGCCATGCACGACATCCACCGCTCGATCGGGCTGGGCTCCGACGACCTCGTCGCCAGGCTGCTCGGAGAGGACCGCGACCGCGACAAGGACGAGGCCCTCAGCGCCGCACACACCACCTTGTACGCCACCTACTTCGAGCGGATTCCGGCGCTGCCCGGGGCCCGCGACCTGCTGCGGGAGCTGGCCGGCCGGGAGTGGCGGATCGTGCTCGCCACCTCGGCGGGAGGAGCGGAGCTGGCGGCGCTGCGCCGCGCCATCGACGCCGACGACGTCATCGCGGGCGTCGCGAGCGCGGATGACGTGGCCGAGGGCAAGCCCGCTCCCGATCCGGTGCACCGGGCGCTGGAACTGGCCAAGACCGACCCCGCGGATGCGGTGTTCGTGGGCGACACGGTGTGGGACATGAAGGCGGCCCGCGCCGCTGACGTCCGCGCCGTCGGGCTGCTCGCGGGCGGGATCCCCCGCGCCGATCTCGAAGAGGCGGGCGCCCAGGTCGTGTACGGCGACACCGCGGAGCTGCTCTCACGCCTGGACACCAGCATTTTCGCCCAGATGGAGCGAGCGGGCTGAGTTCCGGCGTCCGGACGCCATGGGCCCGCCGCTGGTTTCAGAACCGGAGCTCCCTGGCGACCGTGATGCGTGCGTCCATGTTGCGCCCCATCATCCGCAGGGCGGCATCGGCCAGGTCCTCATGGATGTGCGCGACCGCGTCGCGGGGGACGGTCACCTTGAGGTGCCGGATGTGGGCGTCGAGCGCCGAGTAGAGGACGCACTGCTCGGTGACCTGCCCGCACAGCACCACATGCGTGATCCCCTGCTCCCTCAGGAGATAGCTCAGCGGGGTCTCGTAGAAGATGGAGTGCCGCGCCTTCACCACGAACAGCGAGTCCTCGTCCGGGCTGAGCGGGCGTACGAGATCGGCATGCGGGCCCGCGAGGGCCCGTTCCAGGAGCTCGCCGTGGTGCGACCTCCACTGCCCGAAGTTGTCGTTGGCGTAGATGACGGGAACATCGTGGCGCCGTGCCCGGTCGAGCAGATCCACCATGGCGGGCAGCGCCGCCTCGGCGGCCGGGATCAGCAGGTCGGCGTCGTCGTGGTCATACGTGTTGATCATGTCGATGACGATGACGGCGGTCTTGTCCATGCCTTCCACCTTGCATCCGGCCTCCCCCGCGGCGCCCGTCGGGAGACGCTGGTCAGGGGGTCGGCGGGGCGGGGGAGGGCAGGTCGCACACCGCGATCGCCCGTTCCACCAGGCTGCCCAGGATGAGCCTGCCTCGGTGTTCGCACACACTGGTCGCCATCCGGAAGCGTGCGCGCCCGCGTCCGAGGTCGTGCAGGACGCGGCCCGCGGGGTCGATGCCCAGGACGCGGACACCCCTGCGCGGCGGCGGCCGGAGCCGGGTGGCCGCGGCTCCGGCCCGCCGCCGCACCCCGGCGGGTGTGCGGTGCAGCCACTCCAGCGGCGGCTGCCGGGGCGCCGCCAGGGCGGTCCAGATGGTCCCGGCGGCACTGCGGGAGAGGTTGTCGGGGAATCCCGGCAGGTCCCCGACCAGTGTGTCGTGCCGTCCGGCGCGCGGACCGGTCAGCCACAGCCGGGTGAGGCGGTACGCGCCGGTCTCCGCGACGGCCACGTACGACTCGTCGGCGGACAGGACGACCCCGTTGGCGAAGTGCAGCCCGTCGAGCAGGACTTCCGGAGTGCCGCCCGGCCGCAGCCGCAGCAGCTGACCCGTGCCGGAGTGCTCCACGATGTCCGCCTGCCAGTGGGCGAGGCCGTAGCGGCGGCTGGAGACGCTGAAGTACACGGTGCCGTCCGCGGCGGCGGCCGCGTTGCTGCAGAACCGCAGGGGCCGGCCGGCCACCGACGCCGCGAGCACCTCGGGCGGGCCGGCGGATTCGGGGGCGATGCGCAGCAGCCCGCGCTCGGCGTCGCAGACCAGCAGGCGGCCGTCGGCCAGGACGTCCAGGCCGAGCGGGCGGCCTCCGGTGCGGGCGATCTCCTCGACGCGGATCACGCCGCCCGGCGCGGGCAGCGTGATCCGCAGGATCCGGCCGTCGTCGGTGCCCGTCAGCACCCGCCCGCCGCCGTCGACCACGACGTCCTCCGGGCCCCTGGCGCCGATGCCGAGCAGGCCGAGCGGCGGCAGCGGTGAGGCCGCGCGCTTCGCCGGCCTCACGGAGCGGGCAGCGGACGGCGGGCCCGCAGGCAGCGGGTCATTTCCTCCGCGTACGGGGCGATCACACCCGCGCCGATGACCGCGCCGAGCGTGAGGAGGTATGTGACGGGGAGCGGCCGGGACTTGGGCAGGAGCTTCCAGTCCTCGGGGCCGCGGCCGCCGCGCAGCGCAGCACGCACCTCGTCGGCGTGCAGGCACGCGGTGAAGGCCAGACCGGCCAGTGGCAGCACTTCGAGGAAGCTGTGGATGTGCTGTTCCAGGGGGCGCACCTCGCGCTTCTCGGTCGCCAGCGACACGTCGTACAGGGCGGTCGCGCCGTGGGCGACGGCCGCCCCGCCCATCGCGGACAGGACGAGCGGATTGATCCTGGCCAGCAGGCCCATGGCGACCGGGAGCCCGGCCTCGGTCATCATGAGCGCGTGCACGGCGGATTCCTTGACGCCCGTGGTGTGTTCGATGCGGGTGCGCCGGTGCATCCACCAGTCGGCGAGGCCCGGCAGGACCCACAGGGGCAGGACGCCGTAGAGGAGGAAGCGGCGGTTGACGTCCTCGACATCGGTGGAACGGGCCGGGACCGACAGGTCGCGGCCGCGCCGCCAGTGGTGCCAGTTCCGGACGAGGGTGCTGCCGGGAAGAGCCATGGGAGCCTCCTGGGAAAGCGGGCGGAAGAGGTGGGCGGGCGCGCGGAACCGGCCGCGGGGCGCTGCCGGGCGCGGGTGGCGCCGGCTGCTCCGCGGGCCCGGCGGGCGGCCGGCGCTCAGCCGTGGCCCGCCTCCTCCTGGGCCCCTTCGTTCGGCGTGAGGGCGTCCCCTCCGCCACTGCCGCCGTGCGGATCCTTGTCGGGTTCCGGCTTGCCCACGTTGCGGGTCTCCGCCTCCTCGAACTCCTTGAGTGCTTCGCCGAGCGCAGTGTCGGGGCGCGGCTCGCCGCGGTCGTGGTCCTGCTTCTTCGGGCGGGTCATGTCACTCCCTGGTCGGGTCGGTCCAGCGCGGCTGGAGCTTTGTGATCTCCGGGTCTCGCGTACCCCGTTCTGCCCGGTCGAGCCGGTCGGTCTCGGCCGACCGGACCCGGTCGGTCTCAGCCGAGCTGGGGCAGCACCTTGGTGCGGTAGAAGTCGAAGAACCCCTGCTGGTCCTTGCCGATCTGGTTGATGTAGACGGTGTCGAACCCGGCGTCCACGTACTCCTTGACCGCCGCCACATGGGCCTCCGGATCCGCCCCGCAGGTGACGTTCGCCGAGACGCGGTCGGGTGTGACGAGTTCGGAGGCCTGCTCGAAGTGGCGGGGGGTGGGCAGTACCTGCGGCAGCTCACCCGGCAGTTGCTCGTTGGCCCACAACCGGTGTGCCGTGCGCACCGCTTCCTCCTCGTCGGTGCTCCAGCACACCTTGAGGCCCGCGTACACCGGCTTGCTGCCCCCTCCGCTGCGCCGGAACCGCTCGATGCCCGCGGAGTCGGGGGCCATCGTGATGAAGCCGTCCCCGACCCGCCCCGCCACTTCGGCGGCATGCGGGCCGAAGGCGGACACGTCGATCGGCACGGGCTCGTCGGGGAGGGTGTAGAGCCGGGCGTTCTCCACGGTGTAGTGCTTGCCGTGATGGCTGACCTGCTCCCCGGTGAACAGCTGGCGCATGACCCGGACGGCTTCCTCCAGCATTTCCAGCCGTACGGAGGTCTCCGGCCAGGGATCGCCGAGGATGTGTTCGTTGAGGGCCTCACCGGTTCCGATTCCCAGCCGGAACCGGCCGCCCAGCTGCACCGCGCTGGTGGCCGCCGCCTGGGCGACCACGGCCGGGTGCATCCGCACGAGTGGGCACGTCACAGCGGTTTCCACCGGCAGCGACACCGCCTGGGACAGGGCGCCGATCACGGACCAGACGAACGGGCTCTGCCCCTGCTCGCCGTTCCACGGGTGGTAGTGGTCGGAGATCCACAGGGCGGTGAATCCGGCCTGCTCCGCCATTCTGGCCTGCTCCACCAGTTCGGCCGGGGTGTGCTCCTCGCTGGACAGGAAGTAGCCGTATTCCGTCATTCGAGACTCCTCACAGGCGGCGCGTCACATCCCCACCCGGGTGGCCGAAGAACGGGCAGCGAAACTGCCCGGGGCCGCCGTTCGGACAGCGGTGATCCGGCTCCGTCACTCGTCACCCTAGGCGCGGCCACCGGCCGCCGCATGCGAGAGCCGCCCCGAGCCGGGCCGTCGAAGACCGCGATTGACCTGTTCTCGTGCCCCGCGGCCGGGCGCCGGCCGACTGGCGGGAGCCGGGGCCTACAGGTAGCCGTAGAGGGGTGTTGCCACCTCGTTCAGGGGTACTGGCGCAGCTGACACCTGACCGAGGAGGAGCGATGGATGTGGCCGACAGCGCCGCTTCGCCCGGCCGTGGACGAGCGGCGTGGGGCGCGGCGGCGGACGTGGACGTCGCCGCCCTGGAACGCGCCCTTCGCGCACGCGTCGACGGGGAGGTGCGCTTCGACGCCGGGAGCCGGGGGGCCTACAGCACCGACGGGTCGAACTACCGCCAGGTCCCCATCGGCGTCGTGGTGCCCCGCTCGGTCGACGCCGGAGCCGAAGCCGTCGCCGTCTGCGCGGAGTTCGCGGCGCCCGTCCTGTCGCGCGGCTCGGGCACCAGTCTGGCGGGCCAGTGCACCAACGCGGCGGTCGTCATCGACTGGACGAAGTACTGCTCGGCCCTCGTCAGCGTCGACACCGTCCGGCGCACCTGCATCGTCGAACCAGGCATCGTCCTGGACGAACTCAACCGTCAACTCGCCCCGCACCGGCTGAAGTTCGGGCCCAAGCCCTCGACGCACAGCCACTGTGCGCTCGGCGGCATGATCGGCAACAACTCGTGCGGCGCGTCCGCGCAGGCCTACGGCAAGACCGTCGACAACGTGCGGCGCCTCGAAGTCCTCACCTACGACGGCACCAGGATGTGGGTCGGTCCCACCACCGCCGAGGAGTTCGAGGCGATCGTCGCCGACGGCGGCCGCCCGGCCGAGATCTACCAGGGGCTCAAAGACGTCATCGACCGCAACCTGGCGGAGATCAGGCGCGGCTACCCGAAGATCCCCCGCAGGGTGTCCGGCTACAACCTGGACTCGCTGCTCCCGGAGAACGGCTTCGACCTGGCCCGCGCCCTGGTCGGCAGCGAAGGCACGCTCGTGACGGTGCTGCACGCCGAGCTGGACCTCGTGCCGGTGCCGCCGTACGACGCCATGCTGGTCCTTGGCTACCCCGACATCTGCGCCGCCGCCGACGAGGTGCCCCGGCTCCTGAAGCACGGCGAACCGGCCCAACTGGAGGCGCTGGACGGGCGGATGGCGCAGCTGATGCGCGAGGAGCACGCCTACCTCGAATCCCTGGAGCGCTTTCCCGACGGCGACAGCTGGCTGCTCGTACAGTTCACCGGCGACAGCCAGGAAGACGTCGACGGGCAGGCCCGCGCCCTGCTGCGGGCGCTCGGCCGGGACGAGAAGGACCCGTCGGTGGCGTTCTCCGACGACACCGCCCGCGAACAGGAGATGCTCAAGGCCCGCGAGGCCGGGCTCGGGGTCACCGCCCGCCCGCCCGACGAGCGGGAGACGTGGGAGGGCTGGGAGGACTCCGCGGTGCCGCCGGAGCGCCTGGGCGACTACCTGCGCGCCCTCAAGGAACTGTTCGACGAGTTCGACTACGACCACCCGTCCCTGTACGGGCACTTCGGTCAGGGCTGTGTCCACACCCGGATCCCGTTCGGTCTGAAGACCGCCGACGGAGTGGCAGCCTTCCGCCAATTCCTGTTCCGCGCAGCCGACTTGGTGGTCTCCTTCGGCGGCTCGCTGTCGGGGGAGCACGGCGACGGGCAAGGCCGCGGCGAGCTCCTCGTCAAGATGTTCGGCGAACCGCTCGTGACGGCGTTCGGTGAGGTCAAGGCGGTGTTCGACCCCACGGGCCGGATGAACCCGGGCAAGGTGGTCGGCCCGTACCGCACCGACGAGAACCTGCGGCTCGGCCCCGCCTGGCGGCCTCGGGAGACGGACACCCACTTCGCCTACCCCGACGACGGCCACTCCTTCACCCGGGCCGTGCTGCGCTGCGTGGGAATCGGCAACTGCCGTACCCATACCGGGGGCGTCATGTGTCCCTCCTATCGCGTCACCGGAGAGGAGGAGCACTCCACCCGCGGCCGGGCCCGGCTCCTGTTCGAGATGCTGGACGGGCACGCCGACTCGCCGGTGAGCGGCGGCTGGCGCTCAAGCGAGGTCAATGACGCCCTGGACCTGTGCCTGGCCTGCAAGGGCTGCAAGTCCGACTGCCCCACCGGCGTCGACATGGCCACCTACAAAGCCGAGTTCCTCTCCCACCACTACGCCCGTCGGCTACGCCCGGCCGCGCACTACTCGATGGGCTGGCTGCCCCTGTGGGCCCGAATGTCGCGGCTGGCCCCGCGCACGGCCAACGCCGTGCTGCACGCTCCCGCCCTGGCCGGACTCGGTAAACGCCTGGCGGGCGTGGCACCCCGGCGCGAGGCGCCGGTCTTCGCCGAGCAGTCGTTCGTCCAGTGGTGGGCCGCGCGAGGACTGCCGGAACCCGACCCGGCCGACCCGCGGACCGTGGTCCTGTGGCCCGACACGTTCTCCACCTACTTCCACCCCGCCGTCGCCAAGTCGGCCGTACGGGTCCTGGAGAGCGCCGGTTTCCACGTCGCGGTGCCGACCCGGGCCGTGTGCTGCGGACTCACCTGGATCTCAACAGGTCAACTCATAGCAGCCAAACGGGTGTTGGGTCGCACCATCGACGTACTGCGGCCGTGGCTGGAGGCCGGTACGCCGATCGTGGGGCTCGAACCGTCGTGCACCGCGGTGTTCCGCTCCGACGCCCCCGAGCTGATGCCGGACGACCAGGACGTCCAGCGTCTTGCCCATCAGACGTCGACGTTCGCCGAGTTCCTGCTCCATCACGCCCCCGACGACTGGCGGCCACCGTCGCTCACCCGCGCCGCCGTCGTCCAGCCGCACTGCCACCAGCACGCCGTCCTGAAGGACGACGCCGACCGGGAACTGATGCGCCGCGCCGGACTCGAAGCCGACGTTCTGGACGCCGGGTGCTGTGGTCTGGCCGGCAACTTCGGCTTCGAGCAGGGCCACCACGACCTGTCCATGAAGATCGCCGAACAGGCCGTCCTGCCGGCCGTCCGCGCCGCGGCACCCAGCGCCCTGGTCGTCGCCGACGGGTTCAGCTGCCGCACCCAGATCGAGCAGGGCGACACCGGACGACGGGCGATGCACCTGGCCGAGGCGCTGGCCCTCGGGCTCGACGGGCACGCCCCCGCCGACCATCCGGAGAAGGCCCTCGTCCGCCCCGAACCGTCCCCGGGCCAGGCCCGCATGGCCACCGGCGCGGCCCTGCTGACCGCCGCCAGCAGCGCCGTCGCGGTGTACGCCTGGACCCGCCGACGGCGCGGGTGACCTCCGCGCGACCTCCGCCACCAGGTGCGCCCGCCCACCACAACTCAGCAATCCAGCGAAGCGAAAGGCTGTCCCGTGTCGATGAAGGTCTCCGACTACGTTCTCCAGCGGCTGCGCGAGTGGGAGGTCGAGCATGTCTTCGCCTACGCGGGCGACGGCATCAACGGCCTGCTCGCCGCCTGGGGGCGGGCCGACAACAAGCCCCAGTTCATCCAGGCCCGGCACGAGGAGATGGCCGCCTTCGAAGCGGTCGGCTACGCGAAGTTCTCCGGCAAGGTCGGAGTGTGCGCGGCCACTTCCGGGCCCGGCGCCATCCACCTGCTCAACGGCCTGTACGACGCGAAGCTCGACCACGTGCCCGTCGTCGCGATCGTCGGGCA
Organism: Streptomyces sp. NBC_01431; assembly: GCF_036231355.1. Lineage (NCBI taxonomy): Bacteria > Bacillati > Actinomycetota > Actinomycetes > Kitasatosporales > Streptomycetaceae > Streptomyces > Streptomyces sp. NBC_01431. The sequence continues at coordinate 872,248 of NZ_CP109496.1, read as the reverse complement.
GACCAACCGCAGCGCCATGGGCGGCTCCTACCAGCAGGAGGTCGACCTGCTGAGCCTGTACAAGGACGTGGCGGGCGACTACTGCGAGATGGTCACCGTCCCGGAGCAACTGCCCAACGTCATCGACCGGGCGATGCGCACCGCGTACGCGAAGCGCACGGTGACCGCCGTCATCATCCCCGCCGACGTGCAGGAACTGGACTACACCCCGCCCACCCACGCCTTCAAGATGGTGCCCTCCAGCCTCGGCATGGCCGCCTACCTGCCGATCCCGGCCGAGAGCGAGATCACCAGGGCGGCCGAGCTCATCAACGCGGGCGAGAAGGTCGCCATCCTCATCGGCCAGGGTGCCCGCGGCGCCCGCGCGGAGGTGGAGCAACTCGCCGAGGTGCTGGGCGCCGGGGTGGCCAAGGCGCTGCTCGGCAAGGACGCGCTGCCCGACGACCTGCCCTATGTGACGGGCTCGATCGGACTGCTCGGCACCCGGCCCAGCTACGAGCTGATGCAGGACTGCGACACCCTGCTCGTCATCGGATCGAGCTTCCCCTACACCCAGTTCATGCCCGACCTCGACCAGGCCCGCGCGGTGCAGATCGACATCGACCCGCACATGGTGGGCCTGCGCTACCCCTTCGAGGTCAATCTGGTCGGCGACGCGGGCGAGACCTTGCGCAGGCTGCTGCCGCAGCTGAAGCGCAAGCAACACGGCAAGTGGCGCAAGAAGGTCGAGAAGGACACCGCGCGCTGGTGGGAGGTCATGGAGCGGCGGGCCGCGGTGGAGGCCGAGCCGATCAACCCCGAGTACGTGGTGCACACCCTGGACGCCCTGCTGCCCGACAACGTGATCCTGGCCGCCGACTCGGGCTCCTCCGCGAACTGGTACGCCCGCCACCTGCGCCTGCGCGGCGGCATGCGGGGCTCCCTGTCCGGCACCCTGGCCACCATGGGGCCCGGCGTGCCGTACGTCATCGGCGCCAAGTTCGCCCACCCCGACCGGCCGTGCATCGCGCTCGTGGGCGACGGCGCCATGCAGATGAACGGCCTCGCGGAGCTGATCACCGCCGCCAAGTACTGGCAGGAGTGGGCCAATCCGCAACTGATCGTCGCCGTCCTCAACAACCAGGACCTCAACCAGGTCACCTGGGAGATGCGGGCCATGTCCGGTGCCCCGCAGTTCCTGCCGTCGCAGTCGCTGCCCGACGTTCCGTACGCCGATTTCGCGCGCTCGATCGGCCTGGACGGCGTACGGGTGGAGAAGCCAGGCGAGGTCGAGGCGGCCTGGCGGCAGGCGCTGGCGTGCGACCGGCCGTTCGTCATCGACTTCCGCACCGACCCGGCCGTGCCGCCGATCCCGCCGCACGCCTCCCTCGACCAGATCGAGGCCGCGGCCGCTGCGATCGTCAAGGGCGACAGCGACCGCACCGGCATGATCCGCCAGGGCCTCAAGGCCAAGGTCCAGGAGATGCTCCCGGGCCACAAGCACCGCGACGGCTCCGGCAGCGAGCACGCCAAGTGATCCAGTCCGACGCCCCGTTGGTCGAGGAGGTCGGGGCCGCCGCCTACACCGTGGCGACCGACGCCCCGGAAGGCGACGGCACCCTGGCGTGGGACGAGACCACCCTGGTGGTGGCCGAGGCCCGCGCCGGCCACACCACCGGACTCGGCTACACCTACGGAGCGCCGGAGAGTGCCGCCTACATCCGCCGCAGACTGGCCCCCGTGGCCACCGGCCGCTCCGCCTGGGACGTCCCGGCGGCCAACGAGGCGATGACCCGGGCGGTACGCAACGACGGCCGCCCCGGCCTTGTCGCCGGGGCGGTCTCCGCCGTCGACATCGCCCTGTGGGACCTCAAGGCGAGGCTCCTCGGCCTTCCGCTGACCCGGCTGCTCGGCCAGGCCCGCGCCGACGTGCCGGTGTACGGGAGCGGAGGCTTCACCACGTACGACGCCGGGCAGCAGGATCGTCAACTGCGGCACTGGGCCGAGGAGTTGGCCATCGCGCGGGTCAAAATCAAGATCGGGGAGTCGTGGGGGAGCGCAGAGGGGCGCGACCGCGAACGCATCGCCCAGGCACGCGCCAGCATCGGTGACGCCACCGCCCTGTACGTCGACGCCAACGGCGCCTACACCGTCAAACAGGCCGTCGACATCGCCCGCTGCCTGCACGACCACGGCGTCACCTGGTTCGAGGAGCCCGTCTCCTCCGACGACCTCGAAGGCCTGGCCCGGATCAGAGCCGCCATCGGCGCCGAGGTGGCCGCGGGTGAATACGGCTACACCCTTTCCTACTTCGGGCACATGCTGCGGGCCGGCGCGGTGGACTGCCTCCAGGCGGACGCCACCCGCTGCGGCGGCCTCACCGTCTGGCTGCGCGCGGCCGCCCTGGCCGAGGCGTTCGGCCTGCACATCTCCGGGCACTGCGCCCCGCATGTGCACGCGGCCGTGGCGGCGGCCGTGCCCAATCTGCGCCATCTGGAGTGGTTCCACGACCACGTACGCATCGAGTCCCTGTTCTTCGACGGCACCCTGGACCCCGCGGGCGGCCACATCACCCCCGGGGCCGACGGCGCCCCGGGCCATGGGCTGACCCTGAGAACCGCCGTCGCCGAGCGCCACCGCAGCGGCTGAGGGGGTTCGGGCCCAGCCCGCGGCATGCGGCCGGTCCACGCCGAGCCCCTGTCGCCGCCCAGTAACGAAAGGCCCGCCATGCCCGAGACCGTCGTCATCACCGGCGCGAGCGCCGGCATCGGCCGTGCCACCGCCCGGCTGTTCGCCCGGCGCGGCGCCAACGTCGCCCTCATCGCCCGCGGCGAAGCCGGGCTCGACGCGGCCGCAGCGGACGTCGAAAGGCTCGGTGGGCGCCCCCTCGCGCTGCCCACCGACGTCGCCGACCCCGAGCAGGTCGAGAAGGCCGCCGACATCGCGGAGGCGACGTTCGGGCCCATCGACATCTGGGTCAACGTCGCCTTCACCTCGGTCTTCGCCCCCTTCACCGAGATCTCCGCGGAGGAGTACCGGCGCGTCACGGAGGTCACCTACCTCGGCTGTGTCCACGGCACGCGCAGCGCGCTCAGCCGGATGCTGCCGCGCGACCGGGGCACCATCGTGCAGGTCGGCTCCGCACTCGGCGAGCGCTCCATTCCGCTCCAGTCCGCGTACTGCGGAGCCAAGCACGCGGTGAACGGCTTCACCTCGTCGGTGCGCACCGAACTCCTGCACCGCAAGAGCCGCGTGCGGATCACCACCGTGCAGATGCCGGCCGTCAACACCCCCCAGTTCTCCTGGGTGCGTACCCGCCTGCCCCACCACCCGCAGCCGGTCCCGCCGATCTACCAGCCCGAAGTCGCCGCCCGCGCCGTCCTGTTCGCGGCCGACCACCCGCGGCGCAAGCAGTACTACGTGGGCGCGTCCACGGTCGCCACCATCTGGGCCAACCGGTTCATGCCCGCCGTTCTCGACCGCTACCTCGCCCGGACCGGCTTCGCCTCGCAGCAGCGCGACGACCTGCCTCCGGAGACCGTACGGGGCAATCTGTGGCATCCCCTCGACCAAGCGCCGGGGTCCGACCACGGCGCCCACGGCATCTTCGACGACGAAGCCACGTCCCGCTCGCCCCAGACGGCGGCGGCGCACCATCCCCTCGTCACCACGGGCACCACCCTCGGGGCGCTCGTCGCGACGGGATGGGCCGTGCGCCGGTACCGGAACAGGGCGTGAAAGGGGTCTCGGCCCGAGGTTTTCCCTTCCGGGTCCGTGGTAGTTCGGTAGGGCGTCCCTTGCGTACGAAGGGGCGTAGGCGCCGGACGGGTTGGGACCATCAGCCGCCGGCGCCGCCCGCGTCCGGCCCCGGTTCCGCGCGATCGGGTGCCGGGCGGCGGCATACGCCAGATCCGCCGGCCCCGGCCGAGACCCCTGCTGGACAGCCTCGGCCCAGGGCCCGGCGCCGCGCGGTTCGCGCAGCCCCGTGATCCCGGGCGTCACGGCGCCTGAGAGCGGTTACGGCGCGATGGCTTCGGTGGTGATGAGGTCGATCAGGGCCGGCATGCCCGCTCGCGCGAGAGCCTGACGCTGGCGGTCGGCGCCGTTGCCCTGGCGGAGCAACCGGTGGATGAGTGCGCCAACTTCCCGGTCGTCGCCGGCCTCTTCCAGCGCTTCGGCGATGTGCTGGGTGAGCAGGTACAGGGTGTCGCCGGCACTGCGGGGGCGGCCGGTGGGATCGACCAGCTTGCCGCTGAGGCCGTGCCGGGCGGCCTGCCACATCGCGGCCTGCAACAGCTCGGGCGCGCACTCGGGTTCCGGCTCGCCGCTCTTGTGCTCACGAAGAGCGGTGGCCGCCAGGGCGCGTACGATGCCCGCGAACATCACGGCGTCGTCCGCCCTCAACTGCACGTCCAGGCAACGGACTTCAAGGGTGGGATAGCGCTCCGACAAACGCGCCTGCCAGTACAGCTGCCCGGTGTCGGCGATGACCCCGGACTCGACCAGCGCGGCGGTACGCCGCTCGTAGTCCGTGAGGTCGGCGAAGGCGGGCGCGACGCCGCAGACCGGCCAGCGACTGAAGACGGTGGTGCGCCAGCTCGCGAAACCGGTGTCGTGGCTCTGCCAGAGCGGGGAGTTGCCCGACATGGCCAGCAGGGTCGGCAGCCAGACACGGATCCGGTTCAGGACGGCGACGGCGACCTCCCGGTCCGGCATCGCCACGTGCACGTGCATCCCGTTGATCAGCTGCTCGTTCACCAGCTGCCGGGCCCGCACGTGCAGGTCCTGATAGCGCGGCTGGCACGTGACGGCGACGAGGGAGTCCCCGGCCAGCGGGGCCGCCGCGGTCGCCGCGAGCCGACAGCCGAGCGGCTCCGCGGCGGCGCCGACGGCATGGCGCAGACGCAGCAGATGACCGCCCACTTCGTCGAGGGTCTCGCAGACGGGCGTCGCGACCTCCACCTGTGACTGGAGCAGCTCGGCCTGCAGCTCGCGCTCCTGCACCACCGGTCCGAGGCCCGCGGCCGCCCGTACCTCATCGGACAGGGGCGCGGGCTGCCCGGAATCCGGGTCCACCAGCAAATACTCTTCTTCGACCCCAATGGTGATCACGAGATGTGAGTACCCCGCTTCCTGCTCCGCGTACCGGCTTCCCGGCCGCCCGGCTGCCACTGAAGACCGGCTCCGAAACCGCGCTGCGAAAGCCTGTTCCGGCCAGTCATCGCAGGCCCATTCTCCGCTCCTGTTGCGTTTGCCGCCGTACGCGGCATGCTGGAGGAATCCGCGCTGTGCTCATCCGGCTACTTTTAGTAGCCCTTGCGTGGTGGCGGACGCGGGAGCGGCCGACGAGCCGCTCCCGCCGGACAAGGGAGCAGCAGTGATCACCATCGAACATTCCCGCCAGTACACCCTGAACCTGCGCGCGACGCCGGACCGCATACCCCAGGTGCGCCGGATCGTCGCCGCGCACCTGCGGCACTGGCGTCTCGACGCGGTCATCCAGCCTGTCAGCCTCGGTGTGTGTGAACTGCTCACCAACGTCCACCGGCACACCGCAGGCGACCACATGTGTGTGCTGCAACTGCGCTGGGCCCGCGGTCAGCTCACCGCGTCCGTCGCCGACAACGACCCGCGCCTGCCCCGCCTCCGGGGGCCACGCCCCTTCGCCGAACGCGGCCGCGGCCTGGCCATGGTCGCCCACCTCAGCGACAGCTGGGGCACCCACCCCACCGCCGACGGCAAAGTCGTCTGGTTCACCCTCACCGCACAGCCCCAGGCCCTGCGCCCGCTCAGATCCCTGCCCCCCGAGCCCAGCCTGGCCGCGGCCGCAGCCCTGCCCGCCAGAGTGCCCCGCTTCGCCGGACCGGCCCGCGCCTTCGCGCAGCCGGTCCCCTCGCCCTGCGCCGGCATCGCGTGAGGTACGGGGCCGACCCGGCAACGAGTCCGCGCGGGGCGGGCGGCCGCCGCACGCTCTCGCGGGGCCCGGCCACGTTGCGTTCCTTGCGCCGCCGGTGCACGATGCCCGGGGCAGCTCCCCAGTCCCGGGTCCGGTCGGTGGAGGTGGCGTCCATGTGTCGTCTGTTCGGCCTGAGCAGTGCCCCGCGCCGCAGTCATGCGACGTTCTGGCTGCTCGACGCCCCCGACAGCCTCCTGGCGCAGAGTCACCGGGACCCGGACGGCACGGGCCTCGGGTACTTCGAGCCCGACGGCACACCTCAGGTCCGCAAGGCGCCCGACGCCGCGTACCAGGACCGCGCCTTCGCCCGCGAGGCCAAGCAGATCTGCTCGGCCACCTTCCTTGCCCACATCCGCCTCGCGTCGACCGGCAGCCTCACGGCCCGCAACACCCATCCCTTCCAGCAGGACGGGAGGCTGTTCGCACACAACGGGGTGATCGAGGGCCTGGAAGCCCTGGACGCCCAGCTGGGAACGGACCTGTCCCTGGTGGGCGGTGACACGGACTCCGAACGGTTCTTCGCCCTGATCACCCGTGAGATCCGTGGGCGCCGCGGCGACATCGGCACCGGCATCGAGCGCGCCGCCCGCTGGGTCGCCGCCCATCTGCCCGTCTACTCCCTCAACTTCATCCTCACCACCCCGAACGAACTGTGGGCGCTGCGCTACCCCGGCACCCACGAACTCCATGTCCTTGAGCGCCCCGCGGGCGGCCAGCACGGAGCGCGCCACCTGGACCACAGCGGCACGGCCGGCCTCATGCGCGTCCACTCGGGCGACCTCGCCGACGCTCCGGCGGTCGTGGTCGCCAGCGAGCGCATGGACGACCATCCACAGTGGCGCCCGTTGCAGTCCGGCGAACTGCTCCACGTCGCGCCCGACGGCCGCGCGCACCGGCGGCTCGTCCTGCCGGACCCGCCGGCCCACCCGCTGCGCCTCAGCGACATGTCGGCCCGCGCTGCAGCCTCGCAGAAGCCGCACGGGTGAGCCCGGCCGAGGCACCGAGGGGGCGCTGACCCGCCCCGGCCGCCCGGACCGAGCGCTTCGTGCCCGGCCGGTCAGCGGCCGAGGGCCTTGCGCAACTGCTCCTTGTTCATGGAGGAGCGGCCGTCGATGTGGCGCTTCTTCGCCTCTTCGTAGAGCTGGTCCTTGGTCGGCCCCTGCGCGCCGCTGTGGGAGCGCTCGCCACCGCGCTGGTAGGCCGACTTCATGTCCTGCGTCGAGGTCTTGCTGGCGGTCTTCGACTCGCCCGCCCGCGCACGCTCCTTGTTGACCGTGCGCGCGGCGATCTCCTTGGCGCGCCTGTCGGACGCCCCGCGCTCCTCGGCGCTCTCCTTGATGTGCTCGTACTGACGCTCTCGCTTGTTGCTGGAACCTGCCGGCATGACGTCACTCCTCATGTGTGTGATCTCTGAGTGCGCGGTCTCCATACGCGTGATCTCCGCGTGTACGTGTACGGGGCGGGCGCGGACCCGAGTCGTCCACGCCGCGCCGCAGGGCACGCGACGACCGCTCCCCAACAGTTCACTGCCAAGCGCCGCCGGCCGCGACGCGGGGCGGTCCGGGAGGGGTACCCCCGGCTCCGTTCCCACACACCCGGCGTCAGCCGCGCTCCGGACTCGCGTAGCGGTGCCGGGTCCACAACGGCAGCGCGAACCAGCAGGCGAGGTACCAGGTGACCACCCCCGTCACGAGCCAGGGCACGAAGGCGTGGTGGTGGGACGCCACCCGCAGGACGAGCAGGAGGGCCGAGGCCATGGTGGCGAGCAGCAGGGTCAGGCCGACGAGCGTGAGACGCGAGGCCCACAGAACGGTCTCCGGTTTGATGCGGTGGCCGGACAGGAGCCGGTGCAGCGAGACCGGCCCGACCAGGGCGCCGGTCGAGGCCGCACCGAGCATCACCGTGACGACGTAGATGGTTCTGTCCAACTGCTCCAGTTGCTGGTAGCGGGGCGTGAACACGACGGTCAGCAGAAAGCCGAACAGGATCTGCACGCCGGTCTGGGCGACGCGCACCTCCTGCATGAGCTCGCTCCACTTGCGGTCGGCGCGCTCGTCTTCCGTCTCGTCCCGCCCGCCCCCGGCGGCGGACCCGTTCGTCCCTGGTCGCCGTCCGGCGCCGGGGGGCGGCTCGTCGTCGCTCCGATCGCTCTTCACACCGCACTCCTTCCTGGGAGGACAGACGGGGAGTCCGACGCGCGGAGCCGCTCTCCCGGATGCCGGGCCGAAGAGGGACGTGCCTACTTGTGGTCCTCCGGATGCGTGTCGTGGTGCGTCTCGCTGGGGTCGGGGTTGTGCCAGGACTCCGAGCGGGCCTGGGGCTCCTGCGACGGCGCGGTCATGCGGGCGGCGCGACGGGCGCCGTACCAGAACGCCGCGATCAGCACGGCGACGACGGCGATGCCGACGATCACGAACAGCCACGCCGCCGAGTTGTTGGCGGCGAGCGTCTGCGAAGAAACGAAGGTGCTCATGAACAAGCCCTACCCGGGGCGGGGCGTAAGTGCCACCGGGAGTCCCCCGGCTGCCGGTGTCCCTCACCGCGCGGGGGAGGGGCGCCATCCGCGGTCTCGCCCGGAGCGTAGGGGGCGCGGCGGTCGGGGTGAAGGCGGCGGATTCCGGTTGGGGCGTGTGAGGGCCGGAAGTCGGGGCACCAGGGGGTGTGTCGTATCCGCTTCGAGTAGGGGGGTTCCCTCTCATGTTGATGGCTCACCCGGCTGTGCTCCGTGACCTGCTGGACGAGTACGAGGTGCTCAGTGCGCTGAAGGCCGCCGACGGGGACCGGGCGACGCGTCAGCGGCTGGACGACGTCGCCTACACGCTGTGTGTGTCGACGGGGACCCGCGACATCGACGCCGCCGTGATCGCCGCGCGGCACCGGTTGCCCGGTGCGCGCACCTTCGACGACTCGGTGCTCACTGCCTGAACGGAGTGCTCCGGCGGGCAGCGGACCACGCTTTCGTCAGCCGACGGGCAGCGTTTCGGGGGCGGTCAGTTCGTCCGCCCCCGCCGGGACCGGGACGGCGGCGAAGATCGCGTCCTGCTGGGCCTGGAGTTCGCGGGCGCGCTCGGCACTGGTGGTGGGCAGGCGCTGCTCCTCGTAGAGCTTGTGGGTGACCTCCTGCGCGTCCTTGCTCTGCGGGGTGTGGAACTGGACCTCGAAGGGGTGTCGTGAACGAGGCTCTCGCCACGCCGAGTTGATGGCCTTGTACCCCTTGCCCCGGGCCCATGTGTTGGACCACTTGATGGTGTCGTTGCCCCAGGAGGACAGCACCTCGGAGGCGATCGCGACCCCTTGGGTGTAGCGGCCGTCGGGCCATTGCAAGGTGTAGCGCACGGAGTCCTTGATCTCGGCGAGTGCCTCGTTCACTTCCTCTCCCGGATGTTCCAGCAGGGAGGTGGCGACCTTGCGCTTGAGCGAGTCGGGTGACTTGAGGCGGTGGTCGAACCCGATGACTTCGGCGCCGCTGATCCGGGCGGCCGCCTGCACCTGGGGGCTGATGGTTTGCTCGGCCGACTTCGCCCGGTCGTAGAAGGCGTCGACCGCGGCGTTGTCGGTGGCGTTCAGCGACAGGCCTTCACCACTCCAACCTCCGTCATCCGCGGACTTGTTGAGCAGGCCGGCCTTGCCGGGCTTGTCGGCCCAGGACGCCGCGGTGGCGCCGTGGACGGCGCCCGCGCCGACGGCGGTGGCCAGGGCGACTGCGGTCGCGGCCCGCGAGAGGGTGGTGCTGAGGTTCATCGGGGTGGTCGTTCCTTTCTCGGTGACGACCGTCCGCTGCCCGGGGCGATACACGGGCCGGCGGCGCGGCCTCTGACGAACGACCCAACAGGAACAACCCCTTCCAGGTGATCACGCCACCCGGAACCGGACGAAATCTGGCCTGATCGCACCGCGTCCCGATGTGATCCGGCCCCTGATCGGCCCACCGCTCACCCCGCGTACGGGTCCGCGACCGTGCCCGGCCCGGCGAGGAAGGCGAAGTCGCAGCCCGTGTCGGCCTGGGTGATCTGCTCGCTGTACAGGGCTCCGTAGCCGCGCTCGTAGCGGGCGGGCGGCGGCGTCCAGGCAGCCCGGCGACGGGCCAACTCCCCCTCACTCACGTCGAGTTGGAGGATACGGGCTTCGACGTCGAGGGTGATGGGATCTCCCGTGCGGACGAGCGCGAGGGGCCCGCCGACGTACGACTCGGGCGCGATGTGCAGCACGCACGCACCATAGGACGTACCGCTCATCCGGGCGTCGGAGATCCGCACCATGTCCCGCACTCCTCGCTTGAGGAGGTGGTCGGGGATGGGCAACATGCCGTACTCCGGCATTCCAGGGCCGCCCCGGGGGCCCGCATTGCGCAGCACGAGGACATGGTCGGCGGTGATGCCAAGGGACGGGTCGTCGATGGTGCGCTGCATGCTCCGGTAGTCGTCGAAGACCATCGCGGGGCCGGTGTGCCGGAGCAGGCGCGGCTCGGCGGCGATGTGTTTGATCACCGCCCCGTCGGGACAGAGGTTGCCGCGCAGCACCGCCACGCCGCCCTCGTCGGCCAGCGGCCGCGAGCGCGGCCGGATCACGTCGTCGTTGTGGACGAGCGCCCCGGCGAGCTGTTCGCGCAGGGTGCCGTGGCCGACCGTGGGCCGGTCGAGGTGGAGAACGTCGGTCAGACGGGACAGGAAGCCGGGCAGCCCGCCGGCGAAGTGGAAGTCCTCCATCAGGTACCGGCCGCCGGGGCGCACGTTGGCGAGGACCGGCACCGTGCGGGCGATCCGGTCGAAGTCGTCAAGCGTCAGCCGCACCCCGGACCGTCCGGCCATCGCGATCAGATGGATGACCGCGTTGGTGGAGCCGCCCAGTGCGAGCACGGTGGCCACCGCGTCCTCGTACGCCTCGGCCGTCAGGATGCGCGACAACCTCAGGTCCTGCTGTACGAGGGTGACGATCCGCAGTCCGGAGGCCGCCGCCATGCGGTCGTGGCCGGAGTCGACCGCCGGGATCGAGGACGCGCCCGGCATCGTGACGCCCAGCGCCTCGGCCGCCGCCGTCAGCGTCGAGGCCGTGCCCATCGTCATGCAGTGACCGGGCGAGCGCGCCAACCCGCTTTCCAGCTCGGCGAGTTCACAGTCGCCGATCAGCCCGGCCCGCCGGTCGTCCCAGTACTTCCACATGTCGGTACCGGACCCGAGGACCTGGTCGCGCCAGTGGCCGGGCAGCATCGGTCCGGCGGGCACGAACACGGTGGGCAGATCGACCGACGCCGCCCCCATGAGCAGGGCGGGGGTGGACTTGTCGCAGCCTCCGAGCAGCACGGCCCCATCCACGGGGTAGGAGCGGAGCAGCTCCTCGGTCTCCATGGCGAGGAGGTTGCGGTACAGCATCGGTGTCGGCTTCTGGAAGGTCTCCGAGAGGGTGGCCACCGGGAATTCGAGCGGGAATCCGCCCGCCTGCCACACTCCGCGCTTCACCGCCTGCGCCCGCTCGCGCAGGTGGACGTGGCAGGGGTTGATGTCGGCCCAGGTGTTGAGGATCGCGATGACGGGCTTGCCCAGGTGCTCCTCGGGCAGATAGCCGAGCTGCCGGGTGCGCGCCCGGTGCGAGAACGCGCGCAGTCCGCCGGACCCGTACCACCGATGGCTGCGCAGCTGCTCGGGGCGTACGGTCACAAGGTCCACCCGGCGATCAAGGTGGAGACCAACTCGCGCTGATGATAGGGAAGTTGGCTGCTCGGTGCTCTGAGATCGCGGCGGCACAGTCCGAGCGCGGCGAGCGCCTCCTTCACCACGGCCACGTTGTCGGCCGACCCGTGCGCGGCGCGCAGCTCCTCGAAGGGTCTGATCCGCTCCCAGATCTTCATGGCCGCACGTTGGTCGCCCGCGCGCAGGCGGGCGAGGAGCTCCAGCGAGAGGGCGGGGGCGACGTTGGCGAGGCCCGAGGTGAAGCCGGTGGCGCCGACCGCGAAGTAGGAGGGGGCGTAGAGCTCGGCGAGTCCGGCGATCCACACGAACCGGTCGAGCCCCGCGTCGCGGGCGAACGCGGCGAACCGGGCGGCATCCGGCGCCGCGTACTTCACCCCGATGACGTTCGGGCACAACTCGCCCAGTTCCGCGAGGCGTTGGCCATCCAGCCGTAGATCGCGCAGGTAGGGGACGACGCCCAGTTCGGGCACGGCTTCGGCGATGGCGCGGTGGTAGTCGACCCAACCGCCCTGCGAGACGTAGGGGTGGGCGGGCTGATGCACCATCACCATCTGTGCCCCGGCGGACCGGGCGTGCTCGGCGGAGGCGATCGCGGTCGCCGGATCGAGGCCGACGCCCGCCAGGACCGCCGCCCGGCCGCCCGCCTCGGTAACCGTCAACTCCGTTATGATGTGCCGCTCTTCGGGGCTCAGGGCGTGGAACTCCCCGGTGTTCCCGTTGGGCGTGAGGGTACGGACGCCGGCCGCGAGGAGCCGGGTCACGAGGGTGCGGTACGCGGTGGTGTCCAGGGTGTCGACTGCGGTGAAAGGGGTGACGGGGATCGCCACGACACCGGCGAGCGCAGCCCGCTGGGCGGAGAAGTCGCGGGTGGTCATGCCTGGCCCCTCTCGTCGGGCGCGGTCTGTTCGGGGAAGGCTCGTCGGACGAACGAACCGATGTGGTCGTGCAGGGCGCGGGCCGCGCCGTCGGCGTCCCCGTCGAGCGCGCGGCGCAGGATGTCGCGGTGCTCGGCCGCCTCGCGCTGCCACGACGGCTGGGCGGCCCAGGCCGCGGCCGCGACCAGGGCGGCCTGGTCGCGCACCTCGTCGAGCATCCGGGTGAGCAGGGGATTGCCGCACGGCAGATACAGCGCGCGGTGGAACTCCCGGTTGGCCAGGGACCGCTCGGCCGCGTCCTTGGCGCGGTCGGCGCGGTCCAGGGCCTCCTCGGCGGCCGCGAGACCGGCCCGCTGGGCGATCGTGCGGCGTACCGCCTCCGGTTCGAGCAGTAGCCGGACGTCGTAGACCTCGCGGGCCATGTCCGCGTCGACCCTGCGGACGGTGACGCCCTTGTACTGACTCATGACCACCAGGCCGGTGCCGGCCAGCGTCTTGAGCGCCTCGCGCACGGGCGTCTTCGACACGCCGAACCGGGCCGCGAGGTCCACCTCGACCAGGGCCTGGCCGGGGCTGAGCGCGCCGGTGAGGATGGCGTGCCGGATCGCGTCGAGGACGAACTGGGTGCGGGAGGGGATGGGGACAGGGAGGGAGTTGAAGGCCATCGGCACTCTCGGACCTCGCGTATCGCGTCTCATATATGACGTACGACGTGCAACGCGATGAAGCTAGAGCGACCCCGGCATCCCGTCAATGGGTCGCGCAACTCCCGTGCCACGTAAGGGCGGTGCGGAGTTCGGCAGAGATATCCCCCGTGCCGTTCAGGAGCGGTCGAGCAGCGTGGGAGCGGCGCGTTCGAGTACGGACCCGACGCGCTCCCAGGTCTCCACATCTCGTTCCACCGGCGGTAGTTCGGTGTCGCGGCCGGTGTCCCAGTCCTGCGCGATCGCGACCGGATCGGCGCCGGAGGCGGCCGAGGCGGCGAGCGCGGCCGCGCCCACGGCGACCAGCTCCGTGGCGGCCGGAATCACCAGCGGGCGACCGGACAGGCGTCGTACCGTCTCGACCCAGGTACGCCCCTGGGCCCCGCCCCCGATGAGACGCAGCGGTCTGGCCGCGACGCCGGGCGCGTCGGGGTCGAGGCCGCAGGCGCGCAGCACCTCGTCAAGGGCGCGCAGCACGGTGACGACGGCGCCCTCGTAAGCGGCACCGAGGAGTTGCCGCGGTGTGGTGGCGTGGCGCAGGCCGGTCAGCAGCCCGGAGGCGGCCGGTAGATCGGGGGTGCGTTCGCCGTCGAGGTAGGGCAGGAGCACGGCGTCGCCGCCCGGTTCGGCGTCGTCGCGGTCCAGGCGGAGCAGCGCGGCGATCCGGTCTACGGCGAGGGTGCAGTTCAGGGTGCAGGCGAGTGGGAGGTGGGTGCCGTCGGCGGCGGCGAACCCGCTCAGAGCGGGGCTGGTGGGGCGCGTGCGGGTCGCCGCGAACACCGTGCCGGAGGTGCCGAGGCTGAGGACGGGATGGTCGAGGAGTCCGGCGCCGCCCAGTCCGAGGCCCACGGCCGCGCTCATGTTGTCGCCCGTCCCGGCGGCCACGGCGATCCCGGATGCAAGCCCGAGGAATTCGGCGGCGCCCGGGGTGAGGGTGCCGATGCGGGCGCCGCCGGTGGCGGCGACCGTGGGGAGCAACTCGGCGTTCAATCCCAGGAGTTGGAGGATCTCGGCGTCGTATGCCCGGTCGGCCGTGGAGTACCAGCCGGTGCCGGATGCGTCGCCCGGGTCGGTGGCGGCGACGCCCGCGAGCCGTTCGGTGAGGAAATCGTGGGGAAGGCGAACCGCCGTGCAGGCGGCGGCGGTTGTGGGTTCGTGCTCGCGCAGCCACTGCCACTTCGCGGCGGTCACCGCGGCGACGGGGACAGAACCGGTGCGGTCGGTCCAGCTGTGCGGCCCGCCGAGCGCCGCGGTGAGGGCGGCGGCCTGCGGGGCGGAGCGGGTGTCGTTCCACAGCAGCGCCGGACGCAGCGGACGCCGGTCCCGGCCCAGGGCGACCAGGCCGTGCTGCTGCCCGGCGACCGCGATGCCGGTGACCGCGGACGCCGGCGCCCCGGACTCCTTCAGGCCGGCGGCGACGGCCTCGCCCAGCGCCTGCCACCACTGCTCCGGGTCGCTCTCCCGAGCACCCGCCGAGCCCTGGACGCGATGCGCCGCCCGGCCGACGGCGAGCGTCCTGCCGGTGGCGGCGTCGGCGAACAGGGCCTTGGTGGACTGGGTGGAGCTGTCCACGCCGATGACGACCTGGCTGCGGGGCATCGAGACACCTCTCTGCGGGGCAGGGTGAGATTTGAGTGCTAAGGAAACAAATTAGGCGAAGGTCTGGGGTTACGGAAGCCGTCACGATCATGCAGGATTCGATAAGCAAGAAAACAAATAGCTCCGGTGGTCGCCGGGCGGACCTTGGCAAGGTGGCGAAAAGGATGACGGAACGCTTCACTCCGACTCCCGAGGACAAGTTCTCCTTCGGGCTGTGGACAGTGGGCTGGCAGGGCCGCGACCCGTTCGGCGACGCGACCCGTCCCGCCCTGGACCCGGTCGAGTCGGTCCGGCGCCTGGCCGAGCTCGGCGCGTACGGTGTGACCTTCCACGACGACGACCTGATCCCCTTCGGCGCATCGGACACCGAGCGGGAATCCCACGTCAAACGCTTCCGGCAGGCGCTCGACGCCACCGGCCTCGTCGTGCCGATGGCCACCACCAACCTCTTCACCCACCCCGTCTTCAAGGACGGCGCGTTCACCGCCAACGACCGCGACATCCGCCGCTACGCGCTGCGCAAGACGCTGCGCAACATCGACCTCGCCGTCGAGCTGGGGGCGCACACCTACGTTGCCTGGGGCGGCCGAGAGGGAGCCGAATCCGGTGCGGCCAAGGACGTACGCGTCGCCCTGGACCGGATGAAGGAGGCCTTCGACCTGCTCGGCGAGTACGTCACGGAACAGGGCTACGACCTGCGCTTCGCCGTTGAACCCAAGCCCAACGAGCCGCGAGGCGACATCCTGCTCCCCACCATCGGTCACGCCCTCGCCTTCATCGAGCGTCTGGAACGCCCCGAACTGGTCGGCGTCAACCCCGAGACCGGGCACGAGCAGATGGCCGGACTCAACTTCACGCACGGCATCGCCCAGGCGCTGTGGGCGGGCAAGCTCTTCCACATCGACCTCAACGGACAGTCCGGCATCAAGTACGACCAGGACCTGCGCTTCGGCTCCGGCAACCTGCGCGACGCCTTCTGGCTCGTCGACCTGCTCGAATCCGCCGGCTACGAGGGCCCCAGGCACTTCGACTTCAAGCCGCCGCGCACCGAGGACATCGACGGTGTGTGGGCCTCGGCAGCCGGGAACATGCGCAACTACCTTGTCCTGAAGGCTCGTTCGGCCGCCTTCAGGGCCGATCCCGAGGTGCGCGAGGCACTGCGCGCCGCCCGCCTGCACGACCTCGCCCGTCCCACCGCCGAGGACGGTCTCGCCGGACTGCTCGCCGACCGTTCCGCCTTCGAGGACTTCGACGTCGAGGCGGCGGGGGAGCGCGGCATGGCTTTCGAGCATCTCGACCAGCTCGCGATGGACCACCTGCTCGGTGCTCGCTGAGCAGCCCGCGAGCGGCTGAGGCGGGCGGCGGCCGGCCGTCACCCATGTCAGCCGCCGCGGCCGCGCGGCGCGGGCCGCTTGTCAGCGGCCGTCCGCGGGCTCCGTCCACGCCGCCGGATCGGCCAGCACGTCTCGTACGACCAGGGCGGCCGCACCACGTGCCGCGTCCCCCGCCAGGGAGGAGGCGCGCAGCCGCCCGCTGTCGGGCGACCACAGCCCGGACACCGCCCGGCCCGCCAGCACCCGGTCGGCCGCCGGCGCCAGCCAGGGCATCAACTCCGGGTAGATTCCGCCCAGTACGACCGCGTCCGGGTCCAGTAGGTTCACTGCTCCAGACAGCCCGCGCCCCAGCATCAGGCCCGCCCGCTCGATGGCGGACACCGCAGGCCCGTCGCCCCGCTCCGCCTTCAGCGCGAGCTGCGCGATGCCGTGCGCACCGGAGCTCTCGTCGATTCCGGCGGCGCGCAGCAGTGCACCCTGGCCCGCGTACTGCTCCAGACAGCCGCGCGCACCGCACCGGCACGGGGGGCCCGCCGGATCGATCACCGTGTGGCCGATCTCCCCCGCGAAGCCGTGTGCCCCGCGCAGCAGTTCACCCCCGATGACCACCGCGCCGCCGACACCGATCTCGCCGGAGACGTAGAGGAAACTGCGGACCCGTCCCAGACCGCCGAACCACAGCTCGGCCAGCGCCGCCAGATTGGCCTCGTTCTCCGAGCGCACCGGCAGCGCGGGGCCGGCGGGGCGCAGCTCGGCCAGCGCCTCGGCGAACAGCTCTTGCGCCGACACCCCGCTCCACCCGAGGTTGGGTGCCTGGCGGACCGTGCCGTCACTGACCAGGCCGGGCAGGGCGAGCGTCCCACCCACCGGCCGCAGCCCCTGCTCGTGCGCCGAGCCCAGTGCGCGCGATGCGATGGCCGCCGCTCGTGCCAGCACGTCGGCGGGCCGCGCCCCCCGGTTGTCGACGTGCTCGGTCAGCCGCACCCGGGCCGTCCCGGCCAGGTCCACCACGCAGACGGCCACATAGTCGATGTTGACCTCGACGCCGAGGCCGGCGGCGCCCGTGCGGGCGGGGGTGAGGACCGTGCCGGGCCGCCCGGCCTGACCGCTGAACGTCTTGCCGGACTCGGTGAGGAATCCGCTCTCCAGCAACTGCTCCACCAGGGAGGAGACGGCCGGTCGGGTCAGCCCGACCCGCGCCGCCACCGCGGCCCGCGTGGCCTCACCCGCGTCGTGGACGGCACGCAGCACCAGGCTCAGATTGTGCCGCCGCACGGAGTCGTTGCCGGCCTTGCTCTCCTGCGGGGTGAAGTTGCTCTTCATGTCCGGTCGAGCCTATGCGATCCCCTTCGGCAGGGGACCGCGGGCCCGGTGGCGGGAAGGCGAGGCGGGCGAGGGGATGCGAGACCGGTCTTCGTCGGCCGCCGGGACTCTCAGCGGTGCGCGGGCATCCCGGACTCCAGCTCCGCCACCCGCGCGAGGAGCGCGTCGCGACCGATGGGGTCGGTCCGCGTCGATGCCACCGTGCAGGCGTACGCCCCGGCGACCGCACCGTAGAGCGCGCACCGCAGCGGGGGCTCTCCGGTCAGTTGCCCGAAGAGGAAGCCGGAAGCGAAGGCGTCGCCCGCGCCGTTGGAGTCCACCACCGGCGCGGGCGGCGGCACGGCGGGCACGTGGGTCACCTCGTCGTCGGCCAGCAGATACGCGCCTTCGGCCCCCGCCGTGGCCACCACCACCCGGGCCCGGCCCCGCTCGGCGATCCGGCGCATGGTCCGCTCCGGGTCGGCGAGGGCCGCGGTGGAGACGAAGACGACGTCCGCCGCACGGGCGAACGGCTCGTGGTAGGGATTGCGGCCGTCCCAGTCGTGCAGGTCCGTCGAAATCGTCACCGCGGCGCTGCGCAGTGCGGGCAGGGCGAACGCGCACGGGTGGGTGATGGAGACGTGGGCATGACGGCTGCGCGCTGCCAGGGCCAGGACCGCGTCCTCGGGCAGCCGGTCCGCCTCCCGCGCGCGGCTGTCGTCGTACAGCGAAAGCCGCCGCCCGTCGGGTCCGACGAGATTGACCGCCCGCTTGGTGCCGACGGGCTGCGGCACCTCGGTCAGCGCGATGCCACGGTCCCGGTGCAGCGCGCGGACCAGGTCGCCCTCGTGATCGTCACCGATCATGTCGATGTGATGGGTGCGCAGGCCAAGCGCGCTCACACCGAGCGCGACGAAGTCCCCGGTCTGCCCCGCGCGCGTCTCGATCCCGGGCCGGATCAGATAGCTGTCGGCGTACGGAAGCGGCAGTTGGGGCACGTGGACGATCGTGTCGACGCCGGCGCCTCCCAGCACCAGGACATCGGTGTCGCCGGCCATGAACACCACTCCTGATCGTTGACTTGCCGCCCTACCGGGTGGCCGAGTCAAGCAGCAACTTCGACCCCCGGGCAAGAACTTGCTGAAAGATTCTGCAAGTTGATGGTGGTGGGGGGTGCGGTGAGACGAGCCCCTCCACGAGTGACGGCCGACGCGACAGCCGCCACCCCTTACGCGCGTGTCACTTCCGCAGCGAGTCGGTGAACCGTGCCTCGTAAGCCGACGCCAGGTCGCCCAGCGCCTGGCTGCCGTCGCCCGTATAGGACGGGCCGTGCATCAGCCCCAGCGAGTCCGGCCGGCCTGCGCATGGTCGATGCGGTCTCGGCCGTGAGGCACGACGCCTTGAAGACGTCCTCGGCCGCGAGGGCAGGGCCGATGATCTCGCTCTCCGCCAGGGCCGGGGGCGTTGCCGATGGCGGTGAACAGGTCGCCGCACAAAAGGGTCCGGGTCGTCTCCTCGTGCATCACTCCGGCGTCCCAGCCGTGCTGCACATGAGGCGTCTCAAGGCGCCGTACCCGCTTGCCTCCGAGGTCCAGCACCTCTCCGTCGCTCAACGGGCGCGGCGGGCGGTCGGCCATGTCGTTGACCGACACGATGCCAGGGCGCGCCGTCCCCGGCCGCCGGGTGCGGGCGGCGACGCGGGTTCCCTTCGATGGCCGACGGCGCCGGTGGCCCCGGTGCCGCTGAGCGGAACTCAGCGTGAGCGGGGCCTGAGCAGGTCCTCGACCAGGGTGTCCACCAGACCGCGGGGCATGCTCGCCCCCATCAGGGCGCGATAGACGATCGGGCCGACCAGAGCGTCCATCGTGGCGTCGGGGCCGAGCGAGGGCGAGATCTCCCCGGCGTCGATCGCGCGCGCGAGCATCGCGCGTTCCTGGGCGCGGCGTGGGCCGAGGTAGCGCTCGTGAAAGCTCTTGGCCGTGCCGGGGTGGTGCTGTGCCTCGGCGATGAGCGCGAGCAGGACCTTGCCGGCCGGGTCGCGGCTGAGGAACCGGGCGAAGCCGCGCAGGTAGCCGCTGATGCTCTGGGCCGTGGGGTTCTCCGGGACGGGAAGGCGTTTGTCGCTGTCCTCGATGAGTGTGTCGAGGAGGATCTCGACCTTCGAGGGCCACCAGCGGTAGATCGTCTGCTTCGCGACACCGGCGCGGCGCGCGATCGCCTCGACGGTCAGCGCGCCGAAGCCGTGCTCGACGAGCAGATCGTCCGCGGCATGCAGGACCGCCAGACGTGCGGCCTCGTCGCGTCGGCTGCCGGAGCGGGGCCTGCGGGGCTGAGAGCTGGTGGCGGGCATGAAGCACACAATACCCGCCAGTGGACGCCGTGTTGTTGTTTAGACGCAACGTCTCGTCTAAGCTAAATTTCCCACTCTGAAGGAGCGCTGACTGTGTCCACCATGTCCAACCGCCAAGCCCTCGTGATCGGAGCCTCGCGAGGGTTAGGACTCGTCCTCGCCGACGAGCTCGCCCGACGCGGCTGGCGCGTCATCGCCACGGCGCGACAGGACGACGCCGAGTTGCGGGCGAACGCCGATGCCTGGAAGGGACGGCTGACGGTCGAGTCGCTGGAGATGACGAGCGCCGACCAACTGGCCGCTCTGCGCGAGCGCCTGGAAGGCTCTCGACTCGATCTGCTCTTCGTCAACGCCGCGATCGACCGGGGCGATCTGCCGATCGACAAGGTCCCGACCGACATGTTCACCGAGGTGATGATCACCAACGCATTGAGCCCGCTGCGCGCCCTGGAGGCCCTGCGCGGACTCGTCGCGCCGGGCGGAACCGTCGCGGTCATGTCCTCCGAACAGGGCAGCATCTCGCGCAACACCGAGGACGGGTACGAGCTCTACAAGGCCAGCAAGGCCGCGCTCAACCAGCTGATGCGCAGCTACGCCACCCGCTACGGCGACGACGGACAGACCAAGCTGCTCATCGACCCCGGCCACAACCGAACGCGGCTCGGCGGACCCGACGGGCCACTCACCCCCCAGGAGAGCATCCCGGCCGTCGTCGACGTCCTCGAAGCGCAGACCGGCGCCCATGGACTGCGGTTCCTCGACCGCCACGGTGAGACCGTCCCCTGGTAGAGCTCCCCGACGCCCGTGCCGAGCCGGAATCCGTACGGTGACAGCCGGTGCGGCTCACTCACCCCCGGGCGCGGATGGCCGCCGTGCACACATCGGCGGACTCCCGTACCGCGGTCGGCTGGTTCGGTGACATGCCCGTAAGACCCACCAGGGTGTCGCCCACGGGGTGGACAGCGGGGCGGGCGTGCGGGGTCACAGGCGGAAGATGACCAGTGCGGTGTCGTCGGTGCTGCCTGCCGACGGGATCATTTCCGCCAGCAGGGCGTCGGCGAGGGTTTCGGCGTCGGCCGAACAGTGGCGGGTGAGGCAGTCGGCGAGCCGCTGAAGGCCCGCGTCGATGTCCTCGCCGCGGCGTTCGATGAGTCCGTCGGTGTAGAGGACGAGAGTGGAGCCTTCGGCGAAGGCGGTTTCGGCCTCGGGTCGGCGTGTGTGTTCGGGGTGGGCGCCCAGCGGCGGGTCGGTGGCCTGGTCGAGGAACTCGACCGTGCCGTCGGCATGGAGCAGCGCGGGCGGGGGGTGGCCCGCGCTGCTGTAGGTGAGGGTGCGGTTGGGGCAGTCGATGACGGCCTGGACCGCGGTGCTGGACTCGGCGCCCTCCACGTCGCGGGAGTACAGGCCGAGTGCTTCGAGGGCGGTCGCGGGGCCGTCGGCCACCCGTACGGCCGCGCTCAGCGCGCTGCGGAGCTGTCCCATGACACCGGCCGCGCGCAGGCCGTGGCCGACGACGTCGCCGACAGCGACCGCGATGCGGTCGCCCGGCAGCTCGGCCAGGTCGTACCAGTCGCCGCACACGTTGAGGGTGCCGACGGCGGGGCGGTAGCGCACGGCTGCCCGGTGATGGGCCAGCGCCACGGGCTCGGGCAGCATCGCGGCCTGGAGGATCAGTGCCACCTCGCGTTCACGCGCATGAGCCCGGCGCAACCGTTCGTTGACTTCCTGTAGTTCGCGAGCACGTGTGTACAGCTCGGCCTCCAGCACCCTGGCCCGGTCCCCGCCATTGCTGCGGTCGCGGGCGCGGAGCAGTTCGGTGACCTCCTCCACCCGGTGCAGCAGCAGCGCCACCTCCCCGTCCGGGCCGAACACCGGGGCGTTGACCGGGCTCCAGTACCGCTTCTCCCACCTGCCGGTCCGGTCCGGGCGCTCGACGTCGTAGCGCTGCAACGCCATGGTGTCGCGCTCGCCGCCGGCCACCACACGCATGAGGGATGCCTGAAGGTTGCGCATGCCGGTGGCAGCGGGGTCGCCGGGGTTGTCCGGGAAGACGTCGAACAGGTAGTGGCCCACCACCTGCTCGCGGGTGCGCCCCGCCATCCGCAGGAAGTCCTCGTTGGCATCCGCGAACACGAGGTCGGTGGTGAGCAGGGCCACCGAGCCCGGCAGGGCCTGGAACACCGCCTCGTAGTCGATCCCGGGTTGCTTCACGACAGCTCTCGTCTCCTTGCGTGCCACTCGAGTGCGGCGAGGGCGCCGGGCGCGGTCCCGTGTCTGTCGCTTTCCCCTCCGTACGGCCTCCGGAATCGGATGGCCCGCAAGCGGCAGGACGCGGTACCGGTCTGGACGAGTGTGCAGCGGAAACGACCACGGCGCGACCCGGCCGTACGGCGGCTCACAGGTCCCGGGGACCGTTCGCTCGCTCCGGCGCCCAGCGCCGTTGGTCGTCGGGTCACATGTGGAGGATGACGACGAGCAGTACCGCCGGTCGCCGGGTCACATGCGACGCAGCACCACGATGACGACGAGCAGTACGGTCGCGCCCGCGCACATCCCATGGGCGACGACCGCGGCGAGGGGGAAGTGTCGCTCCGCCGTCCCGGCCTGGGAGTGCCGTCCGGAGCTGGGCAGCCAGCGCAGCAGCATCATGAAGCCGAACGCGGCCACGATCAGCGCGACCGCGCAGGCCGCCCAGGCCGACCCTCGCACTCCGCCCATGAGGTAGGCGCTCCAGGCGACGAGCCCACCCGCGGCCAGCAGCACATGGCCTCCGACCAGCCACAGCGGCAGCCTCGTCACCCCGGGCAGGCGCTGGCTCAGTCCACCGTGCCGGATCCAGACCGTGGCGAGGTAACTCCCCAGCCCGGCCGTCAGTAGCCAGACCCACCAGACCAGAGCACGCATGCTCCCCCCCATCCCTCCGCCCGCCTGTTCGCGCTTGGCGGGCGGCCCCAGCACACCGCACGACGGGCGAAATGGGTGGACATCCATTCCTGTATTCACCCGTTGGCGTGAAGAGGGGGGTGAACGCCGAGCATGCTCGCGCCTTTTGTGAAGCGGAGTTCAGCCGTTGCTGAGCGAGCCGGTCTCGGCGGCGTAGAGCTCCGCGGCGTCGAATCCCATCCCGGTGAAATGGCCCGCGAGTTCGAGTGACAGCGCGCCGTGGAGGCGGGTCCAGAAGGTGAGGGCGCGGCTGAGTGCGGAGGGCGGGGCCTGGTGCTCACCCGCCCAGGACCGGTGGCCGGCCAGATGCGTGTCGAGGGGTAGTGGGGTGGCGGGCGGCTGCTCGGCTGCGCAGGCGTCGAGGATGACGGCCATGATCTCGGAGGCGATCCGGGTGGTGTCCTCGGGAGCCCGGTAGCCGGGCACGGGGGTGCCGAAGACGAGGAAGTACCGCTGGGGATCGTCCAGGGCCCACTGGCGCAGGGCGTACGCGAGCCCGGCGAGGTCCGTGCCTGCCGCGGCGCGGGTACGGAAGGTGTCGGCGAGGCTGCGGTAGGCGTCCCGGATCAGCTCGGTGATCAGTTCGTCCCGGCCTGCGAAGTACCGGTAGAGGGCGGGCCCGCTCACGCCGATCTGCTTGGCGATGGCGTTGAGGGAGATGGCCGAGGCCCCGGCGGTGGCGATCTGCTCCCAGGCGTGCTTCTTGATCTCCTCCCGCACTTGGGCGCGATATCGCTCCCGGGGAGTCCTTGCTTCCGATTCGGCCACGCCCGCCTCCAGGCTTCGCGACTACCGCTTCAATGTTCGTTAGACGCTATCACTACCCCTCTTGGCTCTCACGACAGAAAGACTTGGATCAGACTCGGCCCAGGTGTTCGCGGAGGCCGCACACCGTCGGCGGGCGTGCCGCCGGACAGGTCCGTCCTCGGCCCGGGGCGCCGGAACCCGGCGGTGTCCGGATCGGTTCCACGGAAGGTCGCCTTCCGTGCGGGGGCGGTGACAGGCGGCCAGCGCGCTGCCAGAGTGTGCGCGCACGCCACGTTTGCGGGATTCCGGCCGGACCCGTCCGTGTTGTCACCCGGCGCCGCCGTCCGCGGCGCCCGGCTCCTGGAGCACGCCTCAGCATGCCCCGCTTGGTGTCACGCCGGGCGCGGGCCGGAGAGGGGAACTCGATGGGTTCATGGCAGTGGAGCGATCAGCAGCGGCCCACCGGCACGGTGGGTGTCAGGGCCACCATGGGTGCGGTCACCATGAAGGACGACCCGCAAGCCGCGCAGCGTCCGTACGTCTTCGTACGCGGCCTGGACTCGAAACTGCACGTCAACTGGTGGGACGGCAAGGCGTGGCACTGGAGCGCCCAGGGGGCACCCAGCGGGCGCGCCATCATCGAGAAGGTCGGCGCCGTCACGGTTCAGGACAACCCGAACGCGGCGCAGCGCCCGTACGCGTTCGTCATCGGCGACGACTCGAAGCTGTACGTGAACTGGTGGGACGGCTCCAAGTGGACCTGGAGCGACCAGGGCACGCCCAGCGGGCGCCTGGTGCGCGAGGGCGTCGGGGTGGTCACCGTCCAGGACAACCCCAGCGCGCCGCAGCGTCCGTACGTCTTCGTCATCACCGACGACTTCCGGCTGTGGGTCAACTGGTGGGACGGTTCGAAATGGAACTGGAGCGACCAGGGCGCACCGCCGAGCCGCACCGTCTCGCGCCCCCTCGGGGTCACGACGGTGCGGGACGCCCCGAACGCCTTCACCCGCCCCTATGCCTTCGTCATCACCGACGACTCCCGGGTCTGGGTCAACTGGTGGGACGGCTCCAAGTGGAACTGGAGCGACCAGGGCGCGCCGTCCGGGCAGCCGGTCAAGAAGGGCGCCGGCGTCATCAGCGTGCGGGACAACCCGAACGCGGCGGACCGGCCGTACGTCTTCGTCCAGGGCTACGACTCGAAGCTGTACGTGAACTGGTGGGACGGTTCCAGGTGGAACTGGAGCGCTCAGGGCACGCCCAGCGGGCGGCTCATCCTCGACTCCGTCGGCACGATCACGATGAAGGACGACCCGAACGCCTTCACCCGCCCCTACGTCTTCGTCATCGGCGACGACTCCAAGCTGTACGTGAACTGGTGGGACGGCTCCAAGTGGAACTGGGCGGCCCAGGGCACGCCCGCGGGCCGCGTCATCGAACGGCCCGGTGAGGCCATCACCGTGCAGGACAACAAGAACGCGACGCAGCGCCCGTACGCCTTCGTCATCGCCGACGCGTCCGACCTCTGGGTCAACTGGTGGTCCCTGCCGTAGGCCGCAGGCCTTGGGTGACCGGCGGGCCCTGAACGCTCATGGGGTCCGCCGCATCGACGGCCGGGAAGTCGCCGGCGTACTGCCGCTTGCGACGACCGGCCCACGCACCATACTGGTCGGGCCCCCGATCACCCACAGAGCGAGTCCATGGCCAAGAACAGCACCTTCTCGTCCACCGTCCCCGACACCGCATGGCTGGGACGCGGGCGCCACCTCGGGCCCGAGCCCGAGCAGGACGTCCGGCGCAACCTCATCGCCCTCAAGGCGGCCGGGGTGCTCGACGACTTCCTGGACCTCGCCCCCGCTGACGCGGCCCGCTCCACCGTCCTGCACCCGCGGGACGAGTCGGCCGACCCGGGGCCGTCGGCCCGCCGCCTGTTCGAGGCCCGCTGGCGGGTGGCAGACGACGTCATGGTGCGTGCCCAGCTGACCACGTACGACCCGGAGACCCGCCGCAAGGAAGGCGAGGGCGTCACCTGGGTCCTCGCCGCCGAGGCGGAGCGGGCGTGGGACATGCGCTGGGCCTCGCCCGCCACGATGTTCTGGCCCGACAGCGACCGGATCGCCTGGGACCACGACACGGTGCCGGACCTGCGTCTGCGGACGGTCAACCACCTGCCGAAGGACGACGACGAGCTGCGCCACCGGCTGCGGGACTGCACTCGGCAGAGCTGGTTCATCCATGTCGTGGTGCACGAGGCCATGACGCCGGACGCGCTGGGGCAGCGGCCGGTCTCGGCGTTCCTGCCGCCGAGTCTGCGGCACCGGGTGGTCGAGCACCGGGGCACACCGGAGCAGGCGCAGATCGCCGACTTCGCGATGAAGCGGGAGCTGAACGTGAGGATGCCGCGCGGCGGCGCCGTCGTCCTGCCCACGGTGCCGCAGAACCCGGACTACGACGCGGAGCGCTTCACGGTGCGCACGGTCTTCCTGGACGGCTCGGAACCGACCGAACTCCTCGACAGGATCAAGGAGTTCGCCGCGCTGGCCCGGCCGTTGCCGACCGACGCCGAGCGGGCCCTGACGCGGCTGCGCCAGGGCTGGCACCTGCTCACCCCGGACGAGGAACTGGTCCACGCCCAGGGCATGGTCACCAAGTACGCCGAGGCGCTCGAAGCCATGACGAACTCCCGCGACCTCTACCGGGAGGCCGCCGAGGCGGCGCAGGCCGCGCTGGCCGAGGCGAGCGGCGGCGACGGGGTGCCCCGGCTGCCCTTGCCGAGGCCGGCCAAGACGGACGGCTCGCCGCTGAACGCCCTGACGAAGGCGTTCGGCCGCTTCCGCGACCCGAACAAATAGCACACGCGCCGCCACTGCCCGGCCCTCGTAGGGCTGCCGGGCCCCAGGGCCATTCGGGCTGGCACAGGCGATGGTTACCGCGCTGCGCCCTTTTCGCGGCATTAGCGTGTGAACACCGCAGGCCCCACAGCCTGACGGACCCCACCCATCACTCTGTGAGGCGCTACTTCATGAGCCTGAGCATCCGCAACCAGATCGCCGGTACGGTCCGCTCCGTGAATCCGGGTGAAGTCATGGCGACCGTCAAGGTCCGCCTCGCCGGTGGCCAGGACATCACCGCCGCGATCACCCTGGAGGCCGTCAAGGAACTCGGTCTCGCCGAGGGCTCCGCGGTCAAGGCCCTCGTGAAATCCACCGAGGTGTCGCTGGCGACCGGTCCGGTCGAGGGCCTGTCCATTCGCAACCAGATCGCGGGCGTCGTCGCCGATGTCGCCGCGGGCGGCGCCATGGCGGCGGTCAAGGTCGCCGTCGACGGTGGCGAGCTCACCGCCGCCATCACCAAGGACGCCGTCGCCGACCTCAGTCTCACGGCCGGTTCACCCGTTGTCGCGCTGATCAAGTCGACCGAGATCTCCCTCTCCGTCTGATCCCCGGGCGGCGTGAGGGGCCCCGAAGCCCTTCGCGTACGTGGTCGGCACCCGCTCCCCGTCGCCCTGCGTCTGCGGCGTCGCATCCGACGCGCGCGGGGGGCCGCCGGGTGCCGCGCGGAACGAGGTCAGCGCGCGGCTGCCGCCCGGACCGCGGCCTCGGTCAGCGTGGTCGCGGTCCGGGTCGCGCTGGCCACGGCCTCCTCGGCGTCGAGTCCGCACAGGTCCATGAGGCTGAACAGGGCCTCCGCGCTGATGGCCACCGCCAGATCCCTCTTGAGCTGGGCGAACACGTCGGGGGCCGCGGCGGCGAGCGAGTCCCCGAAGGGCGCGAGCGCGTGGTCGATGAGCCCGAAGCGGAAGCCGGGCCGCGCGGTCGCCGTACGGGGCCGGGTGATGGTGGCCGCGATCATCGCGCGTACGGCGCCCTGCCGGGCGAGCACGCCGCGGAGCAGGAACTCGCAGGCGAAGCCGACGCGTTCGGCCGGGTCGTCCGAGTCGGCGACGGGCTTGAGCGCGTCGGCGGGAGCGGGCCAGGTGCCGACCAGCGCTTCGCTGAGCAGCGAGGCGAGATCGGGAAAGTACCGGTAGGCGGTGGCGTCCGACACCGCTGCCGCGCGGGCGATCGCCGGCATGGTGACATCGGCGCCGGTGCCGATCAAGGTGCGGGCGGCGTTGACGATCGCCGTCCGGGTGCGCTTCTTCTGGTCGCACCGCCCCGTGTCGATCCGCGCCGTAGCCATCGATGCGCCCCTTCCGGCAGTCCCTTCCGGCCAACGTTCCGGTCGACTCAGGTCGACCTTCCGTGTCGACCGTAGCATTCCCGGCCGTCTTCGTGAGAGAGCACTTGCACGAAGCGGTCCGGCTCTCTACCTTCATGAGAGACAACTCTCACGAAGGAGTTCGCGATGAACGAGGTATCCGTGGTCGGCCCCGACGGCGGCGAGACCATCCAGCTGGGCCGGGTCCAACTCCGCATCCTCGAAGACGGAAGCACCACCGGGCACCGCCTCGGCATCGGTGAGATCGTCCTGGCCCCGCACACCCAGGGCCCGCCGCAGCACCGGCACGCCCAGCACGACGAAGGGTTCTACGTCGTCTCGGGCACCGTGCACTTCACCGTCGGCGAGACCACGTACGTCGGCACACCGGGCACCCTCGCCATGATCCCGCCGGGCGCCCCGCACACGTTCGCCAACCTCGGCGACGAACCGGCCGTGATGGTCAACACCTTCACGCCCGACCTGTACGTGCAGTACTTCCGGGACCTGCGGGACATGATCGCCGGCGGCCGGGAGCTGACCCCCGAGGCGAGCATCGAAGTAATGAGCCGTTACGCGACCGTTCCCGCCACCGACTTCGGCTGAGCGGAGCACGGCGAAACCCGCCGCCCCGTCACGCCTGCCAGCGCCACCCCCGAACACCGCTCACCTCAGGAGAAGCAATGACCAGCACCGTCCATGCGCTCACCCTCCCGGCCGGTTCCCTCGATGTGACCGTCGAAGACCGGGGACAGGGGCGCGTCGTCCTGCTCCTCCACGGCGGAGGCGGGCCGCAGACGGTGGCGTCGTTCGCCCAACTCATGGCGGAACAGAGGCAGTTCAGAATCATCACGCCCGTTCATCCCGGTTTCGCCGGCACTCCCCGGCCCGACTGGCTGACCGATGTGGCCGGTCTCGCCGAGGCGTACGCGGCGCTGCTCGATGAACTCGGCCTGACGGACGTCACCGTCGTCGGCAATTCCATGGGCGGCTGGATCGCCGCCGAACTCGCCCTGCGCGCGGGCGACCGCATCAGTGGCATGGTCCTCGTCAACGCCGTCGGCATCCACGTTCCGGGACATCCCATCGCCGACACCTTCTCCCTCACGCCCGCCGAACTGTCCCGGCTCTCCTTCCACGACCCGGCCAAGTCCCCGGTCCCCGCCGCGCCCACCGACGCCCAGCGGGCCGCCATGGCCGCCAACCGTGCCGCCCTGACCGTCTACGCCGGACCGCACGCCATGGCCGACCCCACTTTGCAGGAGCGCCTGGCCAAGGTTGAGCCCCCGGTCCTCGTCGCCTGGGGCGAGAGCGACCAGGTCGTCGACTCCACCTATGGACGCGCCTGGGCGACCGCCATCCCCGGAGCCCGGTTCGAACTGCTCCACCGCACCGGGCACCTGCCCCAGATCGAGACCCCGGACCAACTCCTGGCCGTGGTAGGTCACTTCGCGGACCTGTACGCCACGGGTGGCTCCCATCGCTGACCACTCCCGAAAGCGAACAGGGGGAGGGGAGGGGTTGGGGGCACACATGCCGGGACGGGCTTCGCCGCCGACATGTCCCCGCCGCGCCGGGCGCGCGCGGGGAACCGCGCAGGCGGGGATTCCGTCGACAAGGATGGCGTCCCCTCCGACAGGGCCACCTCCCCTACACCCGTCCATGGCCTAGTACGGAAGCACTCGAAGGATCAAGGGCGATCGGAAGAGTGCAAGGTCACAGCCCTGACCACTGCTGCTCCTTTGTGCGGCTGGCCTAGCATGCGAGCATGACGGTCCTGCCTGACGACGGGCTTTCGCTGGCAGCCGAGTTTCCTGATGCGACCCATGAGCAGTGGCAGCGCCTTGTCGAAGGCGTACTGCGCAAGTCGGGTAAGGATGTCTCGGGTGCGGCAGCCGAAGACTCCCTGTCCACCACGCTGGAGGACGGGCTCGGTACGCGTCCCCTGTACACGGCGCGCGACTCCGCGCCCGATCCCGGTTTCCCCGGCTTCGCGCCTTTCGTACGAGGAGGCCGAGCTGAGGGGAACACCACTGGCGGCTGGGACGTGAGGCAGCGGCATGCGGCCGTCTCGGACGGCGCGGTGCTCGGTGACCTGGAGAACGGGGTCACTTCGCTGTGGCTCGTCGCCGGTGACGGCGGGTTCCCGGTGGAGTGGCTGCCCCGGGTCCTGGACGGTGTCTATCTCGACCTCGCTGCCGTCGTCCTGGAAGCGGGGCGTGAAGTCGAGCCCGCGGCAAGGGAGTTGCTCCACCTGTATGAGGAGCGCGGGGTCGCCAAGGAGGCGGCGCGCGGCAACCTCGGGGCCGACCCGCTGGGGCACCAGGCTCGTACGGGGGAGGCGTTCGACTTCGCGTCGGTGGCCGGGCTCGCGCGGCTGTGCGCCGACCAGTACCCCGGGCTGAGGGCGCTGACCGTGGACGCCCTGCCGTACCACGAGGCCGGCGGCTCCGCCGCGCAGGAGCTCGGCTGCTCCCTCGCGACCGGCGTCGCCTACCTGCGGGAGCTGACCGAGGCGGGACTCTCGGCCGAACAGGCCGCCGACCAGCTGGAGTTCCGGTATGCCGCCACCGCCGATCAGTTCCTGACCATCGCCAAACTGCGGGCCGCCCGCCGGCTGTGGGCGCGGGTCACCGAGGTCTGCGGCGCGCCCGCTGCGCAGCTCCAGCACGCCGTCACCTCGCCGGTGATGATGTCGCGCCGCGACCCGTGGGTGAACATGCTGCGCACGACGGTCGCCACCCTGGCCGCCGGAGTCGGCGGCGCCGACGCCGTCACCGTGCTGCCCTTCGACCACGCCCTCGGCCTGCCCGACGCGTTCGCCCGGCGCATCGCCCGCAACACCTCCTCGATCCTGGTCGAGGAGTCACACCTGGCCCGGGTGATCGACCCGGCCGGCGGCTCCTGGTACGTCGAACGGCTCACCGATGAACTCGCCCGCGCGGGCTGGGAGTTCTTCCAGAAGGTCGAGCGCGCGGGCGGCCAGGCGGCGGCCCTGCGCTCGGACCTCATCGGTGAGGACCTGGCGAACACCTGGGCCGTGCGCTCGGCGAAGATCGCCAAGCGGCGCGAACCCATCACCGGCGTCAGCGAGTTCCCCAACCTCGCCGAGCCCCCGGTGGAACGTGTGCCCGCGCCCCGGCCGCCGTCCGGCGGACTGCCCCGGGTGCGACGCGACGAGGAGTTCGAGGCACTGCGCGCCCGCTCCGACGCCCACCTCGCCGCCACCGGCGCTCGGCCGCGGATCTTCCTGGCCACCCTGGGACCGGCCGCCGCCCATACCGCGCGGGCGACGTTCGCCTCCAACCTGTTCCAGGCGGGCGGCATCGAACCGGTCACCGGGAACGCCACCGCCGAAGCCTTCCGGGCCTCCGGCGCCGCCGAGGCCTGCCTCTGCTCCAGCGACGCGCTGTACGAGGAGCAGGCCGAAGCTGCGGCCGGCACCCTCGCGTCGGCCGGTGCCGCGCACATCTTCCTCGCCGGGCGGCCCACGCCGTACACCGGTGTCGACGCCCATGTGTTCGCGGGCTGCGACGCCGTCGCCCTGCTCTCCGCCACCCTCGACCGCATGGGAGTGTCCTGATGGGAATCCCCGACTTCTCCGGGGTCGAACTGGGCGTGCCGCGCGCCGAGGGCTCCGCCGACCAATGGCGTACGGCCCTGAAGCGAGCGGCCGGCGGGAGCGAGCCGCTCTGGGAGACGCCCGAGGGCATCGCCGTCGAGCCGCTGTACACCGGTCGCGACACGGAGGGCCTGGACTTCCTCGGCACCTACCCGGGCATCGCGCCGTATCTGCGCGGGCCCTACCCGACGATGTACGTCAACCAGCCCTGGACCATCCGGCAGTACGCGGGCTTCTCCACCGCCGAGGAGTCCAACGCCTTCTACCGGCGCAACCTCGCGGCCGGGCAGAAGGGCCTGTCGGTCGCCTTCGACCTGCCCACCCACCGCGGCTACGACAGCGACCACCCGCGGGTGACCGGTGACGTCGGCATGGCGGGCGTGGCCATCGACTCGATCTACGACATGCGTCAGCTCTTCGACGGCATCCCGCTGGACAAGATGACCGTGTCGATGACGATGAACGGCGCCGTGCTGCCGGTGCTGGCCCTGTACATCGTGGCCGCCGAGGAGCAGGGCGTACCGCCGGAGAAGCTGGCGGGGACCATCCAGAACGACATCCTCAAGGAGTTCATGGTCCGCAACACCTACATCTATCCGCCGAAGCCGTCGATGCGGATCATCTCCGACATCTTCGCCTTCACCTCGCAGCGGATGCCGCGCTACAACTCCATCTCCATCTCCGGCTACCACATCCAGGAGGCCGGAGCGACGGCCGACCTGGAGCTGGCCTACACGCTGGCCGACGGCGTGGAGTACCTGCGGGCCGGGCAGGAGGCCGGGCTCGACGTCGACGCGTTCGCGCCCCGACTGAGCTTCTTCTGGGCGATCGGCATGAACTTCTTCATGGAGATCGCCAAGATGCGGGCCGCGCGCCTGCTGTGGGCCAGACTGGTCAAGCAGTTCGACCCGCAGAACGCCAAGTCCCTCTCGCTGCGCACCCATTCGCAGACCTCCGGCTGGTCGTTGACCGCGCAGGACGTCTTCAACAACGTGACGCGCACGTGTGTGGAGGCGATGGCGGCCACCCAGGGCCACACCCAGTCGCTGCACACCAACGCCCTGGACGAGGCGCTGGCGCTGCCCACCGACTTCTCGGCGCGCATCGCCCGCAACACCCAGCTGCTGATCCAGCAGGAGTCCGGCACCACCCGGGTCATCGACCCGTGGGGCGGCAGCGCCTACGTGGAGAAGCTGACGTACGACCTGGCGCGGCGGGCCTGGCAGCACATCGAGGAGGTCGAGGCGGCGGGCGGCATGGCCAAGGCCATCGACGCGGGAATCCCCAAGCTGCGCATCGAGGAGGCCGCCGCCCGCACCCAGGCCCGGATCGACTCGGGCCGTCAGCCGGTCATCGGCGTCAACAAGTACCGCGTCGACAGCGACGAGCAGATCGACGTCCTCAAGGTCGACAACTCCTCGGTCCGCGTGCAGCAGATCGAGAAGCTGCGGCGACTGCGCGCGGAACGCGACGAGGGAGCCTGCCAGGACGCGCTGCGGGCGCTGACCACCGCCGCCGCGGGCACCGGCAACCTCCTGGAGCTGGCCGTGCACGCGGCACGGGCGAAGGCGACGGTCGGGGAGATCTCCGACGCCCTGGAGAAGGTGTACGGGCGGCACTCCAGCCAGATCCGTACGATCTCGGGTGTGTACCGCAACGAAGCAGGGGAGTCGCCGTCCGTGGAGCGCACCCGCACGCGGGTGGACGCCTTCGAGGAGGCCGAGGGCCGCCGTCCGCGCATCCTGGTCGCCAAGATGGGCCAAGACGGCCACGACCGCGGCCAGAAGGTCATCGCCACCGCCTTCGCCGACCTCGGCTTCGACGTGGACGTCGGCCCGCTGTTCCAGACCCCGGCGGAGGTCGCACGCCAGGCCGTCGAGGCCGACGTGCACATCGTCGGCGTGTCCTCGCTGGCCGCCGGTCACCTCACGCTCGTACCGGCGCTGCGGGAGCAACTGGCCGAGGAAGGACGCGAGGACATCATGATCGTGGTGGGCGGGGTGATCCCCCCGCAGGACGTGCCGACCCTCCTGGAGATGGGAGCCACGGCGGTCTTCCCGCCGGGCACCGTGATCCCGGACGCGGCGCACGACCTGGTCCACAAGCTCGCCGCCGACCTCGGACACGGCCTCTGAGCCCCATGGCGATCGACGTCGACACCTATGCGAAGGGCGTACTCGACGGGAAGCGGGCGTACATCGCGCGGGCCGTCACCCTCGTGGAGTCCACCCGGCCCGATCACCGCGCCCTGGCGCAGTCCCTTCTCACCGAGCTGCTGCCGCACAGCGGGAAGGCCCGGCGCGTCGGCATCAGCGGCGTTCCCGGCGTCGGCAAGTCGACTTTCATCGACGCGCTGGGCACGATGCTCACGTCGCTCGGGCACCGGGTCGCGGTGCTGGCCGTCGACCCGTCATCGAGCCGCACCGGCGGATCCAT
Source organism: Streptomyces sp. NBC_01431 (assembly GCF_036231355.1). Classification (NCBI taxonomy): domain Bacteria; kingdom Bacillati; phylum Actinomycetota; class Actinomycetes; order Kitasatosporales; family Streptomycetaceae; genus Streptomyces; species Streptomyces sp. NBC_01431. The sequence continues at coordinate 838,517 of NZ_CP109496.1, read as the reverse complement.
CCTGGGCGACAAGACGCGCATGGAGCGCCTGGCCGTGGACCCGGCCGCCTTCGTGCGGCCCTCGCCCACGGCCGGCACGCTTGGCGGGGTGGCCAAGGCGACCCGGGAGTCGATCGTGGTGATGGAGGCGGCGGGCTACGACGTGGTCCTGGTGGAGACGGTGGGTGTGGGCCAGTCGGAGACGGCGGTCGCGAACATGGTCGACTCCTTCCTGCTGCTCACCCTCGCGCGCACCGGGGACCAGTTGCAGGGCATCAAGAAGGGCGTCCTGGAGCTGGCCGATGTGATCGCGGTGAACAAGGCGGACGGCCCGCACGAGCGCGACGCCAAGGCCGCGGGCCGCGAACTGGCGGGCGCCCTGCGGCTGATGCACCCCGCGGACTCGGCCTGGACCCCGCCCGTCCTGAGTTGCAGCGCCCGGGAGTCGACCGGCCTCGACGCCGTATGGGAACGCCTCGAACAGCACCGCACCCTGCTCGACTCGACCGGCCGGCTCGCCGCCAAGCGCCGCGAGCAGCAGGTCGACTGGACTTGGACGATGGTCCGTGACGAGCTGCTCGGCCGTCTGCACGCGGATCCCGCGGTACGGTCCCTCGCACCCTCCCTCGAACGGCAGGTCCGCGAGGGCGAGTTGACGGCCACCCGCGCCGCCGAACGTATCCTCGACGCGTTCGGCGGCGCGGGCTGACCGGGGCGCGCCTCGCGGAACAGGCCGTGGGTGCCCGCCTTCTCCGAGCCACGTGAGCCGGCCAACCTGAGGGTGGCGTACGAAGGCAGGTGCAACGGGCGGCGGCCCCGGCTCGCGCACGACGCGAGGCCGATTCTCGACAGGGCCGGCACTGTTGTTCAGCCAAGCCGAGTCGGCCGGGTGCGAACACGCGCCCACCAGGGCGAGCGCGCTGGATGGGTGGATCGTCCCCCTCGCATGGTGTGAAACCGGCCAGGCGCCATGAGTTGACCAATCGCCAGGATGTGTAACGTGCGATGTGCGTGACGATTTGGTGAGGCGTGGCGAGGAGGGGGCAGTGAGCGGGGTAGTGATCTACCTGCCGCGGGCAAGCGGCGATGTGGCGGGTGAGCCGTGCGGTGACGCGGTGACACTGCGGCTGGGCCCGGGGGAGGTGGCACGCTTCGGGCGCGGCTCCGCGACCACCCCGGTCGAACTCCGCCTCGAGGACGAGGCCATCTCCCGGCTCGCGGGCGAGATCCGGGTGACCGACGACCACTGGCAGCTCAGCAACCTCAGTACGACGCAGAGCTATCTGGTGGAGAACCCGGAAGGGGCGGGGGAGTACCTGCGCGTGCCGCCGCGACGGGCCGGCGCACCCATCCCCTTCGAGTTCTCCCGGGTCGTGCTGCCCGCCCGGCGCAACACCTCGGTCGCCTTCCAGGTGTTCGCGCCCGACCACGTGTACCTCGACCCCGAAGGCATGGGCGGGCAGTGGGGGAGTCGCACGCTCACGGCGTACTCCCTGGACGAGACGGCCCTCTACTTCCTCATCCTCGTGGCGCTCTGCGAACCGCGGCTGCGCGACGAGTCGCCCGTCGCGGTGCCGACCACACCCCAGATCGTGGAACGTCTCAAGGGGCACGCCGCGTGCGCCCGGCTCACGGCTCGGGCGGTCAGTTCGCACATCGACTACCTCGCCGACGAGAAGATGCGGATCAGCGCACCGGCCGAGTCCGGGCCCCGCAGGGAAGCCCGCCGCAACGGCAAACGGGAGGCGATCGTCGGGCTCGTGCTGCGGTTCGGTCTGGTACGGGAGGAACACCTCGCGCTGCTGCCGCCGAGGGCCGCGGCGGGCGCGCGGGAGCGGGGGCCGGCGCGGTGAGACGGCGACCCGCAGACCGCGACGGAGGGCGGACCGGGAGGGGATACGGTGCACGGCGCGGCGAACACACCGGGAGGTGACCGTACGGAACTCCTTCCACGCGGCTACCGCGTGGGCGGCTGGGAGGTCACGGAGCCGATCGGGGCCGGGGGCTGGGCAACTGTCCATGCGGGCAAGCCAGTTGAGGGTGACGCCGCACAGGAGGCGGCCGTCGCGCTCAAGGTCCTGCCGACCGCCGGCCTCGCGCCGCGCCAGGCCCGCAAGGTCGCCGAAACCGCCCGGCGCGAAGTCGAGTTCGGCCGGCGGTCCAACCATCCGAGGCTGATCCGCCTGCTGGACACCGTGGTACTCGCCGAACCCGACGATCCGTTGCTGGACGGCGCGATCGTGCTGGTCATGGAGCGGGCCGAACGCAGTCTTCGGGATCTCCTCGATTCCGGCGTGACCGAGGCCGAGGGCGCCCGGCTCGTCGCCGAGATCTGTGAGGGCCTGGCGCATCTGCACCGCGGCGGATGGGTGCACGGCGATCTCAAACCGGACAACATCCTGCTCATGGCGGACGGTTCGGTGAAGCTCTCGGACTTCGGGCTCGTCACCCAGCTGACCGGCACCCACGGCACCCACGGATACGCGCCTCCGATGGGCACCTTCGACTACCTCCCGCCCGAACGCTGGAAGGCGCCGCTCGGCGAGCACGGCGTCGAGGTCCGCCCGAGCGCCGACATCTGGGCCCTGGGGATCACGGTCCACGAGCTGTTCGCCCGCGGCGCCTCGCCGTTCCCCGGCGCCACTCCCATGGCACGCGGCGCCGCGGCACAGGAGTACGCCGACGGGCGGGCAACGCTGCGCCTGGACGGCGCGGTGCCGCCGTTCTGGCGCGCGCTGGCCGCCGACTGCCTGGCCCCGACCCACCGCGTACGCGCCCAGCACACCGCCGAGAGCCTGCTGGCGCGCATCAGCGCCCGGCAGGCCACCGAGGTAGACGCCACCGTGCCGCCCGGACGGCACACGACACCCCGCCGCCGACGTCGACGCGCCGCGCTCGTCACCCTCGCGATGTGCGCGGTCGGCGCGACGGTCTGGCCCCACGTCGGGTACGACGCCACATCCACCGGACCCGGCGCCACGACCGACCAAGCCGCCGGCCGGATCCGGGTGTTCAACGCGGACCCGAACTGCCGGGGCCATACGGACCGGGACCCGCAGTGCAGTCTCGGCCTGGCGATCGACCCGCTGCGGCCCTACACGATCGACAACGTCGTACCGACCCGGGTGTGGCAGGGCGACGAAGTCACCGCCGACTGCCGGACGCGAGGCATGCCCATCATCGACGAGGCGGGCACACACTCCGCCGACTGGTACCGCGTCCGCCTGCCCGGGACTCCGGATCGGCCCACCGCCTGGCTGCCCGCCGTGCGCACGAAGGACCGGCCACCGGTCCCCGAGTGCCCCTCTCCCACCCCCGTTCGGTGAGGGACCCCCGGAGCCCCGGCCGCCATGGGTACCTCCGAGCCCCGAGCCCCTTCGCCGCCACGGTCAACCACCCCGACCGACAAGGCGGAGGGCCGAAGGGCACAGGGCATCGGCACGAGCAGAGTCCATCGCGGATCCTCCCGCGTGTCACCCCGGATCGTTCCGGATGTCCGGCCCCGTGTTGCGAGGGCTACCGTGCGGATGCTGCCGGCTCTTCCCCGCCGCCACTCGGCCGCACGTACCCGAAGTTCACCGACCAGGAGGTTCTGTTGAGCGAGCACCGCCCCACCCGCAGGAATGTCCTCAAGGCCGTCGGCGGAGCCTCCGCGGCGCTGGCACTCGGCGCCGGGACCGTCCTCTCGACGGCGTCGGCGGCCAACGCGGCCGACGACGGCTTCGGGCTGCGCATCGTGGAGCGCGGCGAGACCGACCCCCGCATGTGGTACTACCGCTTCCAGACCGCCGAGATCGGCTGGCAGCCCGCCGTCAACGTACTGCTGCCCGACGACTACCACTCCAGCGGACGCACCTACCCCGTGCTCTATGTGCTGCACGGCGGCGGTGACGGCCAGGACTTCATCACCTTCGACCGCCTGGGCATCCGCGACTGGACAGCGGGCAAGCCGGTCATCGTGGTGATGCCCGACGGCGGCCACGCGGGCTGGTACTCCAACCCGGTGAGCTCCACCGTCGGCCCGCGCAACTGGGAGAACTTCCACATCAACCAGTTGATCCCGTGGATCGACGCGAACTTCAGGACGTTCGCCGAGTACGACGGCCGTGCCGTCTCCGGGTTCTCGATGGGCGGCTTCGGCGCGCTGAAGTACGCGGCCAAGTACTACGGCCACTTCGCCTCGGTGAGCTCCCACTCCGGCCCGGCCAGTCTGCGCGGTGTCGCGGGCGGCGTCGCGGGCGGCGTCGTGCACTGGGCCAACGCCTCGTCCGCGGCCATCGAACTGGGCGGCGGTACGGTCTACGGCGTGCCGTGGGACCAGAACCGGGTCAGCATGGACAACCCGGTCGAGCGGGTCGAGAGCTACCGCAACAAGCGGATCTTCATGGTCGCGGGCACCAGCCCCCAGCCGACGTTCTGGGACACGTTCAACGAGACCGGGGTGCTCGACACCCAGCGGGAGTGGCGCGGCTTCCTCGACCGCGCCGGCATCCCGCACGAGTGGTACGAGGTCCCCGGCGGCCACTTCGTGCGCCCCGACCTGTTCATTCGTGACCTCGACGGCATCATCGGCCGGCTCCGCAGGGCGTAACGCCCGGCGTCCGGCCGTGGGCCCCGTGGGCCGGGACCGGGTGACGCTCTGGGAGGACCCAGGCCGCACCCGCCCGGCCCACCGGCACGTCCGGGGACCGTCGGCATCCGGGCTGCCCAGGGCCGGGGGTGAGCCGTGTCTCACCTGGGCGGTGCCGCTTGTCTATGCAACGAGTTGCATAGAAGGATTCGGGCATGGCGCTTGAGCACGCGATCCTCGTCTCGCTGTTGGAGAAGCCGGGGTCCGGCTATGAGCTGGCCCGGCGCTTCGACCGCTCCATCGGCTACTTCTGGGCCGCCACCCACCAGCAGATCTACCGCATCCTCAAGCGCATGGAGAACGACGGCTGGATCCACGCCCGTGAGGTGGCGCAACACAACCGGCCGGACAAGAAGGAGTACTCCGTCGCCGCTCCCGGCCGGGCCGCACTCTCCGGATGGCTGCACGAGCCGATCGAGCCGGAGAGCGTCCGGCACGAACTCGCCGTGAAGATCCGCGGCGCGGCCTTCGACGACCCGGCCGCGCTGCTGCGCGAGGTGGAGCGACACCGTCAGGCGCACGTCGACCGGCTCGCGCACTATCTCGCCGGCGAGCGGCGCGACTTCACCGGCCCCGAAGCCCCCGCATCCGACACCGGCCGGGAGCTCCAGCACGTCGTGCTGCGCGGCGGCATCGCGTACGAGCGGATGACGCTCGCCTGGCTCGACGACGTGATCGCCACCCTCCACCGGCTCGGTGCCGAGCGCTGAACCGGTGCGGCGCGCCGCCTTCGGGCATCCCAGTTCTCCCTCCCCTCCCCAACTCCCCGAGCCGGAAAGGCGAATGGCCATGGCCGACCAGCTGCTGTTCAACCCGCGCACCTACGACCCGACGCACTTCGACCCCGAGACCCGCAGGCTGCTGCGCGCCACCGTCGACTGGTTCGAGCAGCGCGGCAAGCGCAAGCTGATCGAGGACTACCGCTCGCGCGCGTGGCTGGCGGACTTTCTCGCGTTCTCCGCCAAGGAAGGGCTGTTCGCGACGTTCCTCACCCCGGCCTCCGCGGCCGGGGAAGGAGAGGACGACAAGCGCTGGGACACCGCCCGGATCGCCGCCCTCAACGAGATCTTCGGCTTCTACGGCCTGGACTACTGGTACGCGTGGCAGGTCACCATCCTGGGTCTCGGCCCTGTCTGGCAGAGCGACAACGCGGTGGCCCGCACCCGCGCGGCCGACCTCCTCTCCCAGGGCGAGGTGTTCGCCTTCGGCCTGTCCGAGAAGACCCACGGCGCGGACATCTACTCCACCGACATGCTGCTTGAGCCCGACGGCGAGGGCGGCTTCCGGGCCACCGGCTCCAAGTACTACATCGGCAACGGCAACGCCGCCGGGCTCGTCTCCGTGTTCGGCCGGCGCACCGACGTCGAGGGCCCCGACGGCTACGTCTTCTTCGCCGCCGACAGCCGCCACGAGGCGTACCAGCTGGTGAAGAACGTCGTCGACTCCTCGAAGTACGTCAGCGAATTCCGCCTGGAGAACTACCCGGTCGGTGCCGAGGACGTCCTGCACACCGGCCGTGCCGCCTTCGACGCCGCCCTCAACACCGTCAACGTCGGCAAGTTCAACCTGTGCACCGCCTCGATCGGCATCTGCGAACACGCGATGTACGAGGCCGTCACCCACGCCCACCAGCGCATCCTCTACGGCCGCCCCGTCACGGCCTTCCCGCACGTGCGCCGCGAGCTGACCGACGCCTACGTCCGCCTCGTCGGCATGAAGCTGTTCAGCGACCGTGCCGTGGACTACTTCCGCTCCGCGGGCCCCGACGACCGCCGTTACCTGCTCTTCAACCCCATGACGAAGATGAAGGTGACCACGGAGGGCGAGAAGGTCATCGACCTGATGTGGGACGTCATCGCGGCCAAGGGCTTCGAGAAGGACAACTACTTCGCTCAGGCGGCCGTCGAGATCCGCGGCCTGCCAAAGCTGGAGGGCACCGTCCACGTCAACCTGGCGCTGATCCTGAAGTTCATGGGCAACCACCTGCTGAACCCGGCCGAGTACGCGCCCGTGCCGACCCGCCTGGACGCGGCCGACGACGACTTCCTCTTCCGGCAGGGACCGGCCCGGGGCCTGGGCGCGATCCGCTTCCACGACTGGCGCACCGCCTACGACGCGTACGCCGAGGTGCCCAACGTCGGCCGCTTCCGTGAACAGGCCGACGCCCTGTGCGAGTTCGTCGCGGCCGCCGCCCCCGACGAGGAGCAGAGCCGCGACCTCGACCTCCTGCTCGCCGTCGGCCAGCTGTTCGCGCTGGTCGTGCACGGCCAGCTGATCCTGGAGCAGGCGCGGCTGACCGGCCTGGATCAGGACGTACTCGACGAGCTCTTCGCCGTCCTCGTCCGCGACTTCTCCGCGCACGCCGTCGAACTGCACGGCAAGGACTCCGCCACCGCGGAGCAGCAGAACTGGGCGCTGGGCGCGGTACGGCGTCCGGTCGTCGACGAGGCCCGCTCGGCGCGCGTCTGGGAACGCGTCGAAGCGCTGGCCGGGACGTACGAGATGGCTCCTTAACCGCCGCCCGAGCCTCCTGGCCACACGGTCGCGCCGCCCAACCACCAGGTCAGGCGGCGCGATTGAGGCCGTCGTCCGGGTTCCGGCCCGGGGACCTGTGGCCTTGGGCCGGGTCAGCCGCTGCAAGAGCTGAACCGCCGAAGCTGCCGTGAACTACCCGAGGACATGCGGTAGTTGGGGCCTGCGGGGTCGCAACCTCGCGGGGTCGGAGGCCGTGCAGGGGGAGGGGGCGAGCCCGTCCTGACAGGGCGACGACCTCGCCGCGCCTGCCTGGGACCCCCGCGTCAGCCGTGGTGGGGATAGTCAGGAAGGGTGATGGCATTCGACGCGTGGGTGAGTTCGTCGGACGTGGCCCTGCTGCCGTCGGGCCGGGGATGGGCGAGCTGCTGGTTCTCGTCCACGTAGGCTCGCATCACCTGCTGATAGCGGTCGAAGGCCGCGCGGTGGTCGCCGCGGCTGCTCGCGAGTTCGCCGACGAGTACGTAGGCGCCGGCCAGGGCCAGGCTGGTGCCCTGGCCGGATCGTGGTGAAGGGCAGTAGCCCGCGTCGCCGGCGAGCCCGATGCGCCCGTTCGACCAGCGGTCGAGGCGAACCTGGCTCATCGAGTCGAAGTAGAAATCCGGCGCCTCCCGCATGCTTGCCAACAGCTGGGGTGTTTCCCAGCCGACGTCGGCAAAGCGTTCCGCGAGGAGGTTCTTCTGCTGATCGAGATCGCGGTGGTCGAAGTCGAGTTCCGGGGACCGGAAGAGGAGCATCGCCCGTGCCTCGGTGTTCTGCCGCGCGCTGTAGACGCCGACCACCGCGTCACCGGCCTGGTGGTACATCTGCCAGTGGTCGAGGCCGAGGTAGTTCTCCAGACTGAAGATCGCGAGATAGCTGCCGAGGAAGTGGAGGAACTCCGACTCGGGGCCGAAGGCCAGGCGGCGCACGCCCGAGTGCAGGCCGTCCGCGCCGATCACCAGGTCGAAACTGCGCGGACGTTCGTGCCGGAAGCGGACCTCAACGGCGTCGTCGTTCTGTGTGAGGGAGGTGATGACATCGCCGAACAAGTACTCGGTCCCGTAGCGGCTCGCGTCGAAGAGCATGGTCGTCAGGTCGTCGCGCATGATCTCGACATCGTCGTTGTCGATCAACCCGCCGGTCAGGGTGGCCTCGGTGGACCTGGACAACTCCTCGCCCCGACCGTCCACGAATGACATCCCGCGCATGTTGGTCGTCGCGGCCTGGATCTTGTCGAGCAGCCCCATCCGTTCCACGACCTGTAACGCGGTGCCCCGGATGTCGATGGCCTGCCCGCCCCTGCGCAGGCCGGGCGCCCGCTCCACCACCGTGGGACGAAACCCCGCGCGCTGCAACCAGTGAGCCAGCGTCAGCCCTGCCACACTCGCTCCGGATATCAAGACATTCGTGTTCCGCATGGTCTTCTCCCAGTGCTGCCGACGTGTATCCCGGTGACCGCATCAGCCGCGGTCCACGGACTCCTTGAGTCTTCGCCAGGGATGAGGTGACGGCAATGCACAGTTCGGCACGTGATAGTTCCGTTCCGGGCAATAACTCCCGTCTTGCAAAACCGAGTTCACCGCCGGCTGGCCTGGAGAGTCAACGTACTCAAGGGAGTCCGGGCCGTGGCGACGAGGCAGGGGAGAAGGCCTACGTCTTCCACGGCACGGGCACCCTCGTTTTTTGTCCGGCTGTTGCTGCCGTGATCACCTGCCGGATGGGCTGTGACGCCAGACCTGCCTATTACCGGCCGATGAAGCCCGGTCGGGCCAGGAGAGAGGGCCGGTAATCCGGGCAACGGACGAAACTGCTGTCAGGCGGGCCCTCAGCGCAGGCCGGCGAGGTTACTCACGGCAGTAATCGTTCCGTCGGCGAGAACGCGCACGGCGTTGACCGTGCCTTCGGCGCCGCCAAGACCGGTGGCGCTGGCTGACGTGCCTGTGAGTCCAATGAGCGCGGCGGCCCCGATGGCGATGGCTGCGGCGCGGAGAATGCGGCGTTCCATGATGACCCTTTCCTGCATGGCTGGTTGGAATTTGTGCAACGTCACGCCGGTCCGCGCAGCAACGTGCACCCGCACCCCACCACCCAAATGGCCGGGATGAAATGATCAACTCCCGCGTCCGCTTTGCCGAAGGGCGAAAGCGGCTTGATTGGTTTGATCCCCCCGTCCCGGCCCAGCTCGCTCCACGACGCGCCAGCCGACCCGGGCGACGCTCGGCCAGGAAAGGGAACAGCCTCCAGGCGGCAGCGGTGGTTCAGGCCCAGGTGCGGTCGAGGAAGTCGGCGATCAGCGGAGCGATCTCGGGCAGGCGGTCCTCCAGTGCGAAGTGGCCCGTGTCGAACAGGTGGAGCTCAGCGTCGGGCAGGTCGCGCAGGTAGGCACGGGCTCCGGGCTCGGGGAAGAAGGGGTCGCCAATGCCCCAGGTGATCAGAGTCGGCGGCTGATGCTCGCGCAGCCACGCCTGCCAGTCGGGGTAGGCGGCGACGTTGCTCTTGTAGTCGTAGGCGAGCGCGCGCTGCGCCTCCTTGCGGCCGGGCAGGTCGAGGAAGTGCTGATCCAGCAGCCAGCCCTCGGGGGCGATCAGCTCAGGGTGGGCGGTGCCGCCCTCGTACTGGGCGCGGGTGGCGTCCACGGTCAACAGGTCGAGGATGGCCTGGTCGGCGCCGGGGGTGTCCGGGGTGAGGGCGGTGAATTCGCGGGCCGCGTCCGACAGGCCCTCGGCGTACGCGTTGCCGTTCTGGACGATGAGGCCCGCGATCCGCTCCGGGTGCCGCAGCGCCAGGCGGAAGCCGACGGGCGCGCCGAAGTCGAAGAGGTACATCGCGAAGCGCGTCAGTCCGAGGTGTTCGGTGAAACCCTCGACGGTATCGGCGAGTTGGTCGAAGGAGTAAGTGAAGCCGTGCGGAGCACGGGTGTGTCCAAAGCCGGGATAGTCGGGAGCTATCAGCCGGTAGTGCTTGCCGAGGGTGTCCATGAGGCGGCGGAACTGGTGCGAGGCAGAAGGGAAGCCGTGCAGGAGCAGCACCACCGGGGCGTCGGGACGCTCGGGCAAGGACTCCCGGTAGAAGACCTCCACTCCGTCCACGTGGACGACCCGATGGGCGGTGCGAGCCGGAACGGCCATGTGGGACGTGGACGCAGACAACATGTCACATGCCTCCTTGGAGAGAAGATGCATTAGTTCTACCTTCAGGATGACTAATGCGTCAACTGCGTGATGTAGCATTAGTCCATGTCCGACAGTGAACCGTTGACCGGCGAGGCCCTGGCCCTGGATCTGGTGAACACCCGTCCGGCTGGCGGCGACGGCCGTGTCGACCTCCTCGCCACCGCACAGCAGTTGTCCGACTGGCTCGAACGGGAGGCGTACCGGCTGCCGGGGGAGGTCTCGGGCGCCGCGCCGACGCGGGGCGATCTAGCCCCCGTTCACGCCGTGCGCACCCACATCGAAACCGTCGTGCGCGCCCTGCTCGCCGGAACCAGGCCCCCCGCGTCCGCCCTGCGCGGACTCACCGAGGCGCAGCGCGCGGCGCCTTCCGTACGTGAACTCGGTTGGGACGGCGCCACGGTCACAGCCGTCAGTCGCCGTACCGGCCCGTTCGGGGACCGCCTCGCGGCGCTGCTCGCCGATGCTGCGGCCGACCTGTTCACCGACCCGGCCATTGGCAGGCTCAAGGAGTGCGAAGCTGGTGACTGCGTGATGGTCTTCCTGCCGTCACACCCCCGCCGCCGCTGGTGCTCTCCCACTCGCTGCGGCAACCGCGCCCGCGTCGCCCGGCACTACCGACGCCACAACTCCGCTGACTGATCCGGCAGTTGACGTCGCGGGTGGCGTTCAGGCCCGAAGGCTCCACCGTGAACGCCACCCCCACAACTACTGGCCTCTCCCTACTCTCGCCGCCCCTATCTCGGCTATGAGTCACACGTCCGCCTCGCCGCATAGGGCACGGTCCAAAGGGTGCCTCGCCGTGAGCCGACACGACGCACTGAGGGTCAAAGATCCCAAATTGCCGCAATTCTTATCTATATCTTCATGCCGAGCACTCAACCCAGGGCTTCACGCCCAGGTAAGAAAGGGCCAAATCATGCGCAAGTTTCAGCGCGCTGCCGTCGTAGTCGCAGCGGTCACGGGGCTGTCCGCCCTCGGTATCGGCGTCAGCTTCGCCGACGGCTACAACGCCCCTCCGCAGGTCACGGCGGTGGCCAGCTCGCAGGCCAACGCCGTGGCCACGTACGGCACCGCGGTGGCCAGCTCGCAGGCCAATGCCGTGGCCACGTGGGGCGGCGGCCAGTAATCAACCGCGTCCCAGCCCCATAGGCGACATTCCTCTCCGTGCCCGAATGCGGTTCCAGACAGATCCCCCGCGCCACACACCTTCGGGCGTGGGCCACGCCGGAACCCGCATTCGCGCATGAGACCGCCACACCCGAGTGGGTCCAAGGACGCGCGCTGTAGCGTCCCTGGGCCCACCGGTCTGGACCGTGGTGCGCTGCGATGTGCGCCGGTCTCGACAGTTGCCACGTTCCCCGCTTCGCGCACGCACCGGGGCGTGCGGTGATCAACCCCCAGGGGGTCATGGACTCGCGGGTGTCTGCCCGGGGGCGCATCCAGCGTCGGCGACTGCTCCTTGAACGACGTGCGGGCCATCGCCCAAGTCCCTCTGGCGGACGGGTAGTTCGACGGAAGTGAGGGCAAGATGACGGGCTGGGTTACGAACCGGCGTCCCTCGCGGGGATCGGCCGGTGCAGGGGGGCGCCGCGCGGAGGGCGTCACCACCGAGCGGTGGATCCGGGGGGTGGGCGGCGTGGCCCGGCGGGTGAGAGCCGCGGGCACGGTGGTCGGTAGTGTCGTCGTCGAGGAGGAATTGTGAAGCGTCGTATTGTCGCCGCCTTGGTCGTTGTCGTCGCCGGGCTGATGCTGTTCGCGGTACCGGCCGCGGCTCAGGACGGTCAGCGCCATGCCGAGAGCAACGACTGGAACTTCCCACTCACCAACATCGGTCTGTTGTAGTAACGAGTTCAGCCTCGGGGAACAACGAGACAGAGACTGGGCCGGGACAGCGACTGAACGAATCCCCCGGGGCGGCCGCGTGCTTCGCCCCGTCGCGGGCTATCCGAGCCGGAAGCCCGCCGGGACACATGCCAGTTGGGCGGCGAAGGCGGTCACCGGGCAGCGAGCGTGAAACCCGGGTGACCGCGTTGGGGACATGGAGCTGGTCGGCTCCGTTGTGCTGTGTGATCGGACGGCCGTGGGCGGCGAGCTGCGCTTAGACGCGGGGCGGGAGCCGGCATCGAGGGCGACGGCGAGCGGCAGCCGGTCTCCCAAGCGATCCTTACGAGGAAGACGCCCGGGTGATGGACGTGGCTGGCGCTGGAGAGGCAGCAGGTGGCTGGTTGCTGACCCCGTACTTGATCACGCGGGCGGGGCGGCCGGGTGGCCCGCTGTGAGGTCGCGGCAGGCGGCGCCCGTGAGGTGCCGCGACGCGCGCCTGCGCCGGAGTGCGAGTGAACGCGACAGCGCGGAGACGACCCACGAGAGTTCCCGCACGAGAATGTGGTCGATCGCGCAGGTCGTCGTGGTGATGTCGGGGGTGAGTGAGCAGGTTGCCGGGTTGGGTCCGTTGGAGGTCGGCGGGGGAGACAGGTGATCCAATCGGAAGCTACGGGTACGGGGGCGGGGCGGCGAGCTTCGGCGAGGCAGACCCGGCCACGCTGCACGCCCTGGCTGCGACCCGGCTGGCGGAGACGATTCTGAGGGATGCCGCGCGGGACTTCATGCACCTCGGCGGCGGGGGCCGGGATGTGCCCAACGCTCGTGTGGTGCGACGACCTCCGGGAGATGTCGTTCGCGCTCGACGTCCGGGCTCGCCGACTAGGAAAAGTGCCTCTAGTACCTCTGGTTCCGTGGTCGCATCCGCGTCGTATCTCCACGGGCCGATGGGTCATCCGCCTGGGCCAGTGACGCATATCCGTGCGCGGCGGGCCACCGCTTCGCGGCAAGGCGGCCAGTTCCATCGGGCGGCAAAAGACGAAGGCAAGGAGAACTCTCTCCTTGCCTCTCTCAACGTATAGCGCACTGGGGGGCTTGCCACAAGCCCCGGGGCACGGCGCAGAATCGTCGGCCGAGGCCACAACCTGCGGAAATGGGGGCACGACGTGCGTGTGTTGTCGTCGACGTATGAGGGATGCGGTGACGTCGAACCAGTGATGGGACCGGCAGCGCGGTTGCGGGTGCCCGGCGTGGAGGTGCGGGGGTGTGCCGCCGGGGCGGAGCGGTCGGCCGACTCGTCGCAGGGAAGCAGGCAGGGATGAGGACGTGCCCGACAGGGGGTTCGATGGAGTTGGAGTCGCCGGTGATTCGATCGGCCACCGCAGTACAACGCCGCACGGCTGCCTCGGAGGTAACGCAGTGAACGAGCAGTACGTGCTGGATCTTCAAGAGATTGATGAGACCCAGGTCGCGGTCGTGGGTGGCAAGGGCGCCCACCTGGGTGGCCTGTCGCGGATCGAGGGCATCCACGTGCCCGGCGGTTTCTGTGTGACGACAGGCGCCTTCCGGCGGATCATGGCTGACGCGCCGTCACTTGACGAACGACTCGATCAGCTGTCCCGCCTGAACCCGGACGACCGGGAGGCGATCCGCACGCTCAGCGGGCAGATTCGCCGGACCATCGAAGCGACCGCCATCCCGGACGAGCTCGCGGCGGCGATCACCCACGTGCTCGCCCGGTCCGGCGAGCGAGCCGCCTACGCCGTCCGGTCCAGCGCGACCGCGGAGGACCTGCCGACGGCCTCCTTCGCCGGGCAGCAGGACACGTACCTGAACGTGATGGGGCCGACGGCGGTCCTCCAGCACGTCAGTCGGTGCTGGGCCTCGCTGTTCACCGAGCGGGCCGTGACCTACCGCCAGCGGAACGGCATCGACCACCGCACGGTCCACATGGCCGTGGTCGTGCAGCAGATGGTTTTCCCGCAGGCGGCCGGCATCCTGTTCACCGCCGATCCCGTCACGGGCAACCGGAAGGTCGCCACCGTGGACGCCGGCTTCGGCCTCGGCGAGGCTCTGGTCTCCGGCCTGGTGAACCCGGACGTCTTCAAGGTGCGAGACGGAGAAGTCATCGCCAAGACGATCGCCGCCAAGCAGCGTGCCGTTCTCGCCTTGCCGGCCGGCGGAACGCAACACGTGGCGATCGACTCGCAGCGCCAGGAGCAGCCGGCGCTGACCGATGCGCAGGTCCTGCGGCTCGTCCAGCTCGGGCGACGGATCGAAGCGCACTTCGGACGCCCGCAGGACATCGAATGGTGCCTGGTGGACGACGGCTTCCAGATCGTTCAGAGCCGGCCGATCACGACGCTGTTCCCCGTTCCCGAGGCCGGCGACCAGGACAATCACATCTACGTCTCCGTCGGCCACCAGCAGATGATGACCGACGCCATGAAACCCCTCGGGTTCTCCATGTGGCAGCTGACGGCCATGGTGGCGATGTACGAGGCAGGCGGGCGGCTGTTCGTCGACGTCACCCGGCGCCTGGCCTCGCCCGCGAGCCGCGCGGGTCTCCTGGACCTCATGGGCAGAGGCGATCCGTTGACCAGGGACGCACTGGAGACCGTCCTCGATCGCGGCGACCTCGTCGCGTCGCTCCCGGACCCGGACCCCGGCCCCGGCGGGCCGCCGTCCGGCGGTGCGTCCTCCCCGGTCGAGCCCGACCCGGCCATCGTCACCGAGCTGATCGAGCGCAGCGAGGCGTCCATCGCCGCGCTGAAGCGCGACATCCGTACGAAGACCGGACCGGCGCTGTTCGACTTCCTCCTGGAGGCCTTCGAGGAGCACAAGCGAGTGCTCACCCAACCGCCGAACTTCCAGGCGATCATGGCGGGGATGGAGGCCACGTGGTGGCTCAACGACAAGCTGCGGGAGTGGCTGGGCGAGAAGAACGCGGCTGACACGCTCACACTGTCCGCGCCCGACAACATCACGTCGGAGATGGGACTTGAACTGCTCGACGTCGCCGACGTGATCCGCCCGCATCCAGAGGTCGTGGCGTATCTACAGGGCGTCGAGGACGAGGGCTTCCTGGACGAACTGCCGAAGCTCGCGGGCGGGACCGAGGCGCGCGACGCCATCGAGGCCTACCTCGACCGGTACGGCATGCGCTGCGTCGGCGAGATCGACATCACGAGGCCGCGGTGGCGCGAGCGCCCCACCACGCTCCTACCCGTGATCCTCGACAACGTCAGGAACTTCGAACCGGGCGCCGCCGAACGGCGCTTCGAGCAGGGGCGGCTCAAGGCCCGGAAGAAGGAACAGGACGTGCTGTCCCGCTTGCGGGCCCTACCGGACGGGGAGCGGAAGGCCGACGAGACCAAGCGGATGATCGACCAGGTCCGTGCCTTCGCCGGATACCGGGAGTACCCGAAGTACGGCATCGTCAGCCGCTACTTCGTCTACAAGCAGGCCCTGTTGGAGGAGGCCGAGCGTCTCGTGAAGGCCGACGTGCTGCCCGAGAAGGAGGACATCTTCTACCTCACGTTCCAGGAACTCCACGACACGGTGCGCTCGAACCAGGTGGATGGCGGACTCATCCAGCAGCGCAAGGAAGCGTTCCGGTCGCACCGGACGCTCACACCGCCCCGGGTGCTCACATCGGATGGCGAGGCCCTCACCGGTGCGTACCGGCGTGACGACGTGCCGGCCGGCGCCCTGGTCGGCCTGCCGGTCTCGGCCGGGACCATCGAGGGAAGGGCCCGCGTCATCCTGGACATGGCCGATGCCGACCTCGAAGCGGGCGACATCCTGGTCACGCCCTTCACCGACCCCAGCTGGTCACCGCTGTTCGTCGCAATCGCGGGCCTGGTCACGGAGGTGGGCGGCTTGATGACCCATGGCGCGGTGATCGCCCGGGAGTACGGCCTGCCGGCCGTCGTGGGCGTCGAGCAGGCCACGCGGCTGATCAGGAACGGGCAGCGGATCCGCGTGCACGGAACCGACGGGTACGTCGAGATCCTGCCCTGACCGACCACACCGAGAAGCCCATCTGCGGCTTCCAGCCATGAGCAAGTCGGGGCGGTCTCCGCCCCGAGCAGATGAGTAAATGGCGCCTGACCGGCCTTAAGCCCAGGTCAGGCGCCATTTCTTGGGCTTCTAGAAGAAGCCCAGTTTCTTCGGCGAGTACGACACGAGAAGATTCTTCGTCTGCTGGTGGTACGCGGCCTCTCTTACTTTTGACCTGCGGAGACGGATGGAATGGCCCGATGCGGAGGCGAGTTGGTCCGCCCCTGGTCCGGATCTTGGTGTGTGGTGCCTGTGAGGGCGGGGCTCCCCGCGGTACCACCTGGCACAGGTAGGCGGGAGCGCCTTCTGGGGTCCATGTGGTCTAGATCGATGCCGTTCGGGCAGGTGGAGCCTTTGTGGTCCAGGTGCGTCGACGGTGTTGGTGACAGGAAAGATCTGGTTCATCCGCAGCCCCAACCTCCTGGTGCTGCACGGTCGGCGCACTACCGCCCTCAACGCCACCTGGCTGAAGTGGGCCGCCAACCTGGCCGCCTGGTACCTGCTCACCTTCACGCCCGCCCTCATCACCTCCTGGACGTATCCGCGCCGGGACAAAGCCGTGGGCCTGCCGCGGGCCCTGATGCTCGGGCACTCCTTCGTCGTCATGAACTACATGTCTTTCCTCTGCGCGTGGAGTGCCCTGTTCCGTATGGTGCGCGGGCAGACGGGCTGGACCAAGACCACCCGGGAGGCCGAAGCGGCGTGCTGAGCCGCCGCCAGGGAGATGCGAGGTTTCAGGGCCACACAGTCCGGGATATGAGTTTCTGCCGCCGCATTCGGGCATCCGTTCCCGTCAAGAACCCTCCAAGCGCCCCGGCCTGACAGATCGCCAGGACTTCGTCGGCTTGCCCGGCTTCCAGCGGACGATGGCGGCGGATGCCAGGTCGTCGTGGGTGAACACGATGCGGCTCCTTCGCGGGGGCGGGTCGGCGGCCAACTGGTCCTGGCCGGCGAGGACGGCCGCCGCCTCGGCCCGGTCGATGAGGTGATCAGGCAGACCGGCTTCCGTCCCGACCTCACCTTCGTCGGCGAATTCCGCGTCGCCCTAGCCGAGCGCCTCCAGGCTCCGGCCGAATGGCTCCGCGGATCGTCCCCAACGTCCACTCCTGCGGCACTCTCTACCCCCATGGTGTGAAGGAGCTCTCCCATCCGGTCGAGTAGGGGCGAACCGTGACTGTGGAGTTGGTGTGGGTGAGGCTACCGCGCGGCTGCGAGCCCGGCTCTTCCTCGCGCGAGCGGAAGGCTCCCGATGGCAAACGGTCGCCGCTCCCCGATCATGCACGCGACCGGCCTAAATGCCTCAACAAGGCCTCATGGCATAGGGGTTGCCCGGCTTGCCGGGCGGAACGGTTCCATTGTCGGCTGTCCCAATGCGACGTAGCTTCTTGGTGGGCAAAACTAGGATCCCAGCGTTCGATTGGAGGAGTCGTATGGGTACTTCGCACTGCCCCACCGACGCCGACGATCCCATGGCCCCCGTCGCCCCACAGGTCCGCGAGGTGATCGAGCGCGCTGTCCGCGAGGGCGTGCCCGGCATGGTTGCTCGGACCCGTGACGGCGACCGGGTCTGCTGGTCGGCGGCGGGTGTCGCGGACATGCGCAGCGGCCGGGCCCGTGTTCCGCGGGAGCGGTTCCGGATCGGCAGTGTGACCAAGGCGTTCACCGCGGCGGTGGTGCTGCGGCTGGCCGCCGAGAGCCGGCTCAGCCTGGATGACACGGTGGAGCACTGGCTGCCGGGCCTGCTGCACGGCAACGGGCACGACGGCAGCCGTATCACCGTCCGGCACCTGATCCGCCAGACCAGCGGTGTCTTCCCCTATGGCATGGACCCCGCCAGGATGGAACGCTTCTTCAACCCCGGCTTCCTCACCGGCCGCTTCGACCGGCTCACACCGCAGGAACTGGTGCAGATCGCGGTTGGTCACCCGGCCCAGTTCCCGCCCGGCAAGGGCTGGGCCTACAGCAACACCAACTACATCCTCGCCGCGATGATCGCCGAGAAAGCAGGCGGGCTGCCGTTCACCGAGCTGTTGACGGCGGGCAGGTCACCCGCCCGCTCCAGCTGGCCGGCACCTACGCGCCCGGCGGCGAGACGGAGATCCGGGGCACCCATCCCCGGCACTACTCCAAGAATGCCGCCGACGGCGACCTTGCCGCACCTGTGCACGATGTGACCGAGCAGAACGCCGGGCATGACTCTGTCGCCTGGGCCGCCGGCGGAGCCGTCTCCACCTGTGACGACCTGGACCGCTTCCTCACCGCCCTCCTCCACGGCGAACTGATGCCGCCCCAGCAGCAGCACGAGATGTTCACCACCACCCCGGTACCGCCGCACGTCTGGATTGACGGAGCCCACTACGGCGCCGGCATCTGCTCCATGCCCCTGCCCAACGGCCGAACCGCCTGGGGCGTCGGCGGCATGATCCAGGGCTCCTTCACCTTCGTCATGGGCGACCGCGATGGCCGACGCACCATCGTCACCCAGATGAACGGCGACTGGGCCCCAGCCCACTGGCCCAGCTGGCTCTCCACCTGCTCGCCGAGGTGATAGGGGCCCACCTCTCTTGACCACCCGTGCCGAACGGACCGCCCGGATCCCGCACACGCGAGCCCGTCCTTGCCCGCCGGCGGCCGCTGCTGGCGGACGGCGAGCCGGCCTGTCGGGCAATACCGGGAGCGAGTTGCCGTCGGCCAGCTCCGACGGCTGCCGCGTGCGGGCCCCAGCCTGCCGTGCACCTGCGGTGTCGATGCCAAGCACTGTTCTCGGTACGAGGCGGGACACATATGCCGAGCTCAACACCGCTTTCCGGCAGTACCTGGCCGGCCGCCCTGACGGACCAGACGCACGCCTCGCTGAACGCGGACGACTCCGGCGCCGCGACCCGGCGGCTGACAGAGGCGTGCGACACCCACCGGGACCGCTACGCCGAGGCTCAGCCGCAGGTCCCGGCCCTGCTGCTCGACCTCGCTGGGACTGTCAACCGCTCGTTGAGCGCGGCCTACGGGATGCTGATGCGGCTCGACCACGGCGGGGCCCGTCCCGGGAACCTGCTCGACGCCGTGCGGGCTGACATCGATGTGCTGTGGCGCCAAGTACGCCTGACGCGGCAGCGTATGCGCGCCAACCTCGGGTGCTGACCTGAGAGCAGGACGGCTGAGCGGGGCGATGTGCGGTCGGTTCCAGGTCGATTTCCGGACGCTGACCGGCATTCCCTGTCCGGCACGGGCCGAGTGGGCATGATGGGAGGGCCGCAACAACGGGGACGTTGGCTCGATCGGGGGAGCGATGGGTGGCGACAGTGGTGGGGTGCGGGCGATACGGATATGGGCGCAAGACGTCGTGGCCCGGGCCGATCTGCTGATTCCGTTCACCGAGGTTCCGTGGAGGAGCCGGTTCCCAACCATGTCCGAACCGGGGATCCAGGACCGGACGATCGGCGAACTCACGCGCCTGGAAGCCCTGTTGCAGCCAGGTGACACCGAACGGCATGCGGTGGTCGCACGGCTGGGCACGTTGCTCGCACTGCGGTACGCCGGCGCGGGCGGCGGAGCCGCCGAGGACCGCAAGCGGGTGCTGCGGTACATGCGCGAGGTTCGCGCAGCCGAACCGAAGGCGCCCGACTGGGAACGGCGGTGTGCCGCCGCCGGGCTGCTGGTGGTGCTGTTCCCGAGTCCGGAGCTCGGCGGGCGAGACGGCCGGCTTCCCGACCATGCGGCCTTCATGGACTGGTGCCTCAAGGACGGTGCGAGTCTTGATGTCGCGGAGCTGCCCGAGCTCTTCACCGACGTCCAAGCCCTGCCGATGCCGCCGGAGCTGCGGCAGGTCATCGACCAGGCGGTCCCCGCGCTCGCCCTGCTGAAGGAGATGCTGCGGCCCGGCGGGGTGGCCAAGGTGACGGGCGAGCAGGTGAGCAGCGTACTCCCGGACGACTTCCCCTGGGCCGACCAGGTCCGGATGGTGAATTGGGTCCGGGCGCGGGTCCGTGATCAGCCGCGCACCTCGGACGAGGAGCCGCGGGCCGAACAGTCGGAGGCAGCCCGAGCGGAGAGCGAGCGGCGCAAGAGAGCCCGGATCCTGTCCTCGATGGAGGCCGTGACTCCGGGCTTCATCAGCCCGGACGCGCTCCGGAGGATGAATGAGGAACTGGAGCGGGACCCCGCGCACTCCCGGGCCCGCCCGGATGACCGGGCACTGGAGGCCCTCCCCAGAGTCCTGCAAGAGGCGCTGGCGGCCGTCCGCAACAGTGACCCCGATCAGCTCGACGTGGCGCTCGACCACATGGCCGATGCCTTGGGCCTGCTCCCACAGGGGCACGAACTGGCCGGAGTGATGGAGGTTTTGCGGTCCGTACTCGTGGGCGGCGGGGATGCGAACGGCGGGAATCTCCAGGACGCTGAACTCGGACACCAGCTCCTCGAATCGTTACGGCAACGGTTCACCGCATCCGAAACCTCGCCTCCGTGGCACCTCACCGTCTTGGTCCGGTTGCTTTCCGCGCAATCGAGGTTGGAGCGGGCCCAACATGCGGAAGACCTAGCCGAGTTGGACGGGGTCATCGACGAACTCCTGAGCCTTCGGGACATCGCATCACGGGACGACGACCTCTCCGTCAACGTCCTGATGGCGCTCGCCGAGGCCTATCAGGCGCGAGGTGCGGTGCGCGGCGACGGCTCGGATCGTCTGCGCATGTTCGAGTGCCTTGAGAAGATCGAGCAGTTGGAGGACTTCTCGCCCGCCTTGAAGGAGCCGATCGGCCACCTGGTCAGCCTGATCCGGATCCAGCGCGGGATGGATGAGAACGATCCAGAGCTCATCCGGGAGGGCCTCTCCGTCCTACAGCCCACAACGGTTCTGAGGAGCGAGGCGGAGTCCCGGTCGGCGAGGGGCCTGCTCGCCCTGTACCACCAGACCAAGGATCCGTCCGCTCTCGACCAGGCCATCGCGGGGTTCGAGCGCATCAGTGAACGAATCCGGCAAGGCGAGGAGGCGACGCTGGCGGGGAGTGTGTTGTGGAACCTGGCCGAGGCCTACGCCTGCCGGTCCGACCGCACGGAGGATCCGGCCGATCTGGACGCAGCCATCGCCACCGCCCTGGATTCACTGCACTCCGTCGCCTCCGATGTCCTGCTGCAGTCCGGCGCCGAGCATGGCCTGCTGGCAGCCAGGAAGGGGGGCGAACGCGGGGTCCTGGTCGCGCGTTGGGCTGCCGCGTGCGGCCACCTGGAGGAGGCGGTCGAGGCGCTGGAGTGGAGCCGGGCGCTTGTGCTCCAGGCCGCCTCGGCCTCCGCGGGAGTACCCGAACTGCTGCGGGCTCGTGGGCAGCGGGAGCTTGCCGACGCCTGGAGCGGGATGTCTTCCTCGCCGCCGGGCGAGCCGGGCCGACAACTCCCCAGCAGCCTGCGCCGCCGCGCGCTGGAAGCGCTCGGCTACCGGCGCCATGACGATCGGCGGCAGCTCTTCAGCATCCCGACGATCGAGGAACTCTGCGACGCGACAGCGGCGGCCGACAACGACGCGCTGGTCTACCTGGTACCGGGGGACGCGGAAAATCCGGGTGTCGCCGTCTTCCTGGTGCCGGGGATCGGGTCGAAGGCGTTCCTGGTGCCGGCGCTGTCCGGGGAGGGGAGCGGGCCGTTGGCCGCATACCTGGAAGCGGCCGCGGCCAGATCCCGGTACAAGACCGAGGCGGCCGAAACTGTCTGGGAGGACGCACTCGGACAGCTCTGCGACTGGGCCTGGTCCGCGATGATGGGACACGTACGCGAGATGGCCGTGCTACTGCGCGCCGACGGCCGCGACGGCTACGACGGCGAGGGTGAGCCGGACGCGTCGCCGCCCCGAGTCGTCCTGGTGCCCTGTGGGAACCTGGGCGTGGTGCCCTGGCATGCGGCGAGAGTGCGCGACGGGGACCGGTACCGCTACGCCTGCGAGGACATGGTGGTGAGTTACGCCGCCTCGGGCAGTCAGCTGCTCCTCACGGTGGGGCGCGAACAGCGCGCGATCGACTCGGCGCCGGTGCTGGTGGCGGACCCCCGGCTGTCACTGACCCATGCGGAACGGGAGATCAGTGCTCTGCAGTCCGGTTTCTATCCGCGGGCGCGGCTGTTCGGCGAGTTCTACCAGCCACCCGTGCCACCCGAGGCACCCGGAACACCAGCGGAACTCCTTGCGCTGCTGACAGCAGCGAACGAGCCACCGCTTTCCCTGCTTCATGTGGCCTCGCACGGCTCCGCGGGGCCGAGCCCGACCGTTTCCGCACTCAGCCTGGCATTCCCTGGCGACTCCGAGTCCTGGCCTGCCGGGCTGGGCGGCCCCGGGGCACTGCCGGACGCCGGCATGCTGACCGTGACGCGCCTCCTGGACCGCCCGGCCGAGGACACCGCGCGACGCGACAGTGGGCCGCTGGTGGTTCTGAGTGCCTGTGAGACCGACCTGAGCACCCGGGACCACGATGAGGCGCTGACCTTGACGACCGCCTTTGTGGCGCGGGGCGCGCGCAACGTAGTGGGCTCGCGCTGGACGACAGCCGACGGCGCCTCCGCGCTGATGATGGCGGTCTTCCACCACTTTGCGGCCGTCGACGGCCTAGACCCGGCCGCCGCCCTGCGGGCGGCGCAGCTCTGGATGCTGAATCCGGCGCGTCAGCTGCCCTGCCGAGTGAAGGGAATTGCGGCGCGCGATGCCGAAGCGCCGGACTTGGAGCGGCCGATGCTCTGGGCCGCCTTCATCCACCAGGGGCATCCCGGCCTTTCGCACGGCGACACCAGCACGGGGGGCGTCGAATGAACCCGGAAGACATCCTCGCTTCGATCCGTGCGCACTGGCCGGACATCCGCTGCGCCCTCGACGACGAGCAGCGCGAACTGCTCATTGCCCGGCTCGAAGCGCTGGCCCTCGCATCCGCCGACGAGCGAGCCGTACGTCGGTCCGTGCAGGGTGTGCGGCTCGCCTTGCTGGCCCCGCCGCCGAGCCACCTTGTGCGCTCCGCGCTGGACGGGACGCGGTTGGTCGGTCCCTCGGTGGCGGCCCCGACTCTGACGGAGGCGGCGCGGGAACTTCACGCCTGGCTCACCGCCCTGCCCCCGGACACCGCGACGGAGGCGGCACTGGCCGCGGCGGCCCGCCACCCCCGCGCGGCACCAGATCCCCCGCGCGGGGTCCGGCGGGGAACGAGCCGCCGCCGGCGCCGCCTGGGTCCGATCCGCCACTGCGCTCGGCCGCAGGGCTGCTGGTGAGGACGCTGACCCGGGCGAGAGCCCCAGGTGCCGACCGGAGAGCGACCCGATCCCGACCCCATCGCGCCCAGGCCGCCTGCTGGACTGGAAAGCACGGTGTGAATGAACAGCGTTGAACAGGTGGGGACAGACGCCATGTGATCGACGGCGTGGCGGCTGGCCTCAGGCGGCAGGGGCACACCGGGGACAAGCCCCCAGTGGCACTCGCGGGGATAACCGCCCGGGTGCGTCCGGGAGTAATCCCTGGCAGGGGCAGGACATGCACCACTCGGCACGGAAGCAGGGAGACGTATTCGTATGGCGGAGGTCAAGGGTGTGCTGCTGCCGGCCTATGTTCTGGCCGATGAGTCGGGCTCGATGGCGCCCTATGTACAGGAACTGTCCAACGGTCTGGTCTCGTTGTGCGAGGGACTGCGGTCCGAACCGATGATCGCCGCCAAGCTGCGCCTGGCGGTGCTCGGCTTCTCCGACGATGTCCAAGTCCGTCTCGGCGTGGCCGACATGCGCACCGAGACCAGCCTTCCGCAAGTGGTCATCCGAGGCCTCACCAACTACGAGGCGGCGTTCGACGACCTGCTCGGCCGTATCCCGACCGACGTCCAGTGGCTGCGCAGCGAGGGCTACAGGGTGCACCGGCCCGTCGTGTTCTTCCTCAGCGACGGTCAGCCCACCGACGGCGGTACCTGGCGAAAGCCGCACGCACAGCTCACGGACAAGGCGCGGACGCCGACTTCGCCCAACATCATCGCCTGCGGGATCGGCGATGCCCAGCCGGCCACGATGCTCGAAGTGGCGACACGCCCCGAGTTCGCCTTCGTCGCCAAGCCGGGCACCGACATCGGCCAGGCCATCTCCGAGTTCTTCCACGCGCTCACCGCGAGCCTGGTCGCTTCGGGTCAGGCACTCCACTCGGCAAGCCCGCAACTTGTGATCCAGAAGCCCGATCAGTTCACGATGGCGATCGACGAGGTCTGACCGTGAACCACTCGACCGGAGCCTGGAGTTGGCTCAGAGGCGGGGGCCGGAGCGAAAAACCGGCGCCGCCCCCGCCGCCTGCAGCACCTGCCTTGCCGCGTCCGAACTCACCGCAGGCCCCACCGCCTCAGTATGTTCCTCAGGTTCCGCACGTCCATCTGGACCCGCTATCTCCGCGCGCCCCACAAGCCCCGCACAATCCTCGGGCCCCGCACCCGCCCGAGCCCGCTTCGGGGCCAGCCTGCGCGACCCAGCCCTGGCAACGAGTCTCGATCGGAGTGCCTGGGCCGCAATTCGAGGCGCGGCCACCGGGTCAGGACGCCCATGAGTTCCCGGACACTGAATGTGATGGGTGGTCAACTCCATTTCTGTCCATGCGAGTTGCCTCCATCCGGGGGGCCAAACACCGCTATTACGAGCAGCCGCGCCAGGACGCTGCCCGTGCGGCGGTGCACGAGGCGACCGGCAATGTTGTGTTCGCTGTCGCCGATGGCGTATCGAGCGCCACGAGCGCCGAGTTCGGAGCCGCTGAGGCGTGCCGGTCCACCCTGGAGCGGATGCTCCACCTGCTCTCCCAGGGGCAGGAGCCGCCGGACTTCCGGGATGTCGTCGAGTTCGCCGCCGAAGGGTTGCGCCGGCTCGCACGGCGGCGACTGAACAAGGAGGAGCCCGAGCCGGCCGAGGTGGCGGGGCTGTATGCGACGACGCTCGTGGCCGGTGTGGTGCGTCCCGATCCGGCAGGCCCCATCGTGTCGCTCTGCCGAATCGGTGACTCCGGGGCGTGGTTACTCGATCCGTCGAGGACGACGACCCCAACCGGCCGGTATCAGCCGCTGTTCGACGCCAAAACCGGGCCGGACGACCTGATCCTCTCGAACGACGTGTCGCCACTGCCCCACGTGCCCGATCCGCTGCCGGTGACCAGCACACGCCTGGCCGCTCATGAGGCACTGCTCATCGGCACCGACGGCTTCGGCGACCCGCTCGGCGAGGGGGACGGCCAGGTCGGCGCGCTGTTCGCGCACCACCTCGCCCAACCGCCGACGCTGCTCTGGTTCGCCCACCTCGTCGACTTCACCCGGGAGACCTTCGACGACGACCGGACGCTGCTCGCGATCTGGCCCCGCACCACCAGGGCGCCGCGATGACACCCGCGCGTTTACCCCCGGTCGATTACGGCACGCTGATCCTTGGGCGCCAGTTGGGCCAAGGTGGCCAGGGCACCGTTCACCAGGTGGTCAACAGGAAGATCAACGAGGCCGACAACGGCGGCTGGGACGTGGTCTACAAGGAGTACAGCGCTAACGTCCTGCCCCAACTCGACACTGCCGCTCTGGAGGCGGCCGTAGCACTCGTCGGTGAGCCGGGCTTCACCGAAGGCAAGTGGCTGTGCGAGAAGACCGCGTGGCCCGCGGCCACGGTCCTACGCCAGGGCCGCGCCTGCGGATTTCTCATGCGTGCCGTGCCCGACCGCTTCTACTTCACGCTCCGGAGCCTGACCGGAACAACCCCCGGAACCCGAAGGCTCGCCAACCTGGAGTACCTGCTCAACGACGACTCCTACGTCGCCGGAATCGGCCTGGCCATCAGTGATCGTGAGCGGCTCGCCCTGTTGGCCGACCTGGCCACCACGCTCACCAAGCTCCACCGCATGGGCATCTCGGTCGGGGATCTCTCTCCCAAGAACCTTCTCTTCACCACCGCCCCGCGGCCCGAGTGCTTCCTCATCGACTGCGACGCCGCGCGGCTGCGGGGCGCGACCGTTCTGCCCCAGGCCGAGACGCCCGACTGGCAGCTCATCGCCGGGGAGGAGAAGGCGACCCGGCCCGGCGACGTCTACAAGTTCACGCTGCTCGCCATCCGGCTTTTCGCCCGTGACCAGACCTGCACTGATCCGGCCGTCCTGGCAGGAATCAGCCCCATACTCGCGAACATGGCCCGCGAAGGGCTCAACCGAGACCCGGCCTTTCGCCCTGCTCCCTCCCAGTGGGCCGAACAACTGGCCGCGACGGTCAGGACGGCGTCAAAGGCTCCCACCGTGGCATCCCCGGCACACACCGCCGGCCAGAGGCCGCTCGCACGGCCACCGACACCAGCCGGCATCGGCCCACGGCCGGGGCGCCTGCCAGGACACGCTGCAGGGTCGGCGACCATCCCGGGCGGCATCCGGGTGTCCGGCAAGGCGGCTGGGGCCATAGCCGCTGTCGTCCTGGCTGCGATCCTCGCCATCGCGGCCCCGCACATGCACGACGCGGACAGCTCCGATACTGGGGTCACACCGCGCCCCCAAGTCTTGGTGGACCCCACCCATCCCACCGACCCGGACACGCCGACACAGGAGACAACGACGAAACCTGCCCAAGACACGACGGACGACAACACCCCCGCCCCTGCCCCGACGACCGCCCTGCCGCTGCCCGCGCTGCCGGCGCCGCCCCCGTTGCTGCCACCGCCCCCGTTGCCGCCACCGCCCCCGCCACGGCCGAACTACTACGGCGCCATCGCCGTGAGCCAAGACGGCAGTATCGGCAAGTCTTGGGACTACAAGTCCGCGAGCGCCGCACAGGAAGGGGCGTTGTCGAGGTGCCGGGGAACGGGCTGCAAGGTCCTCACGACGTTCGTCAACAGCTGCGGTGCCGTCGCTTACAACTCCAACTCCCGCCAATACTGGGGAGGTCACGGCGCCACGCCGGCCGAAGCCGAGGACAATGCCATCTCTCATGTGGGTGGCGGTCGCTGGCTCGCCTACGTTTGCACCACTCGGAACTGAGCTGGGCAAGTGGGGCTCGTAAGGGCATCGCTGCAGGTGGGAGCCCGCGCCAACCCTTGAACTGTCTCTTTCCGGTCAGGCCGGGGACGCTGCCGGCCTGGCACCGCAGGCTGATGGCCCGGTGTCTCGTCCCACTTCCCGCCGTCAGTGTTCACGGATCAGCGTGAGCGCGCCACCATCCAGACGCGGCCCACGGATCGGGCTACGCTCGGTCGTACCGTCCGAGCGTAGCCCGTACCCGGGAGCGTGGACAGACTCGATACACACCGCGGTCGTCGGCCGCGCCACCCGTAGGCATCACGGTCGTAGCGGGAATGTCCTGGTCGTGGGACTTGTCGATGGTGAATACGAGATCATTGCCTTGGACGTCGAGACGTTACGCAAAGCGGTTCTTGAAGCGGCCACGGTCTGCCTCAGCGTTCTTTGTGTCCCGCTCGAAGGGTCACTCGACGAGAACCACATCTGCTCAAAGCTCGACGAGGCGGGCGTAGCGCGCGCACGGCTTCGTGCTCGCTGCCGGGTATGGGGTCGAGCGCAAAGGCCAGTGGCAGAACGTTGGCCGATGCGCGGGGATGGTTTTCGAAGCGCCCCCACGCGGCGGCGATTTCCTTGTAGGTGCCGATAGAGATACGCCGTTCCGAGGTGAAGCTCGGCTCGCCGACCCGGCTGACCGGGAAGAGACCCGGGCTGAAGATCTTCCGGCAGGCGTCCGTCAGCTGCCGGGCCACGTGACCGTCCTGGGTCATCACGCGCACGGGCCCCTCGGTCGCGGCCTACAACCCGGCGACCAGAAGCACGACCATCATCAGGTCGCGCCCTGTTGGGCGAGCGACGGCTCCAAGTGTGGTTCCGTGTTGATAAATCTGTCCAACGTGGCGATCCGCCAGTGCCGGGGCCAGGTGCCTGTCTGGGTCAGTATCGCCGCCTCGCACGATGGGTTCACCAGCAGCACGGTTACACCGGCCGCCTCCCATACCAGCACGCATGCCCGCCACGTCAGGTTGAAGCTGACGCTCCCGGCTTCGGCTTGCGAGTGGCGCACCCACGCCGAGGGGCGGCATTCCTGGTGGTGGAGCGAGGCGTACAGCCCGACGTTCAAGTCGTCGATCGCGAGGTTGAGAGTGTCCTCGTCGGTGATCTCCTCTCCGCAGGTCAGACAGTCCACGGGCACCAGGGCGGCACGCAGCTTGCCGACCGTTTCGCTACCGAGGGCCGCACGGATGTCGTCGGCGGCGGCGAGGTTGTTGCGCATGAGATTCCACTCCCAGGTTCTCAAGGCGGGGGGCGCGATTTGCGGAGGACAGGTCCCGGAACGCTTTGTCAGGACTCCGCTCTGGCGAGCTCCCAGTCCAGCTCCCAGAGGCTCGCAGCCCCCTCGAACCCTCCGACAAGCAAGTACCGCCCATCCGGCGTCAGCTGAAGTCGAGCACACCGCTCTGCCCTGTCTCAAGGGTGTGCGCCAGGTCACCGGTCTGAACGCACCAGACCGTGATCATGCCTTCCATACCACCCGCGAAGACGAATCGATCGTCGGGGCTGAAACCCGTGGACACGAGATGACCTGTCTGCCCCGCGAATTCGTGGGCGCACTCGCCGACTCCGTTCCACATGCGTATGTGCGGCGCTTCGTCCCCGCATGCGAGGATGAGTTGGCGATCGTCGGTCAGGCATACGTCCCGCGGGTAGCAGGTGTCATCGACTGGGATGTCGAGGAGACACTTGCCGCTCGCGAGATCCCAGAATCGGATCGAGCCAGGCGCTCCGGAAACAGCGGTTCGCCGGTCCGCGCTGATCCGGACTGCGTTGATACGCGTGGTGTGGCCAGTGAGAGTGCGCAGGTGCCGTCCGGTGGTCAGGTCCCAGAGTTGGAGCGCGCGGTCGGTGCTGGCAACGATCAGTCGGCTTATGTCGTCGGCGATAGAAGCTGCTGTCAGTATTTGCGGGTCCAGCGGGGCGAACGAGGCGAGTTCCTTCCCGCTCGACGTTGACCATACGTGCGTGGTCCCCGTGGACAGGACGCCCGCGACCCGTTGGCCGTTGCCGCTGAGTGTCGTAGTCAGCACGCCGTCGGTGAATTCGAGCAGCGGCGTCCCGTTCCGTGCATCCCAGAGGTTCGACGTGAGTTGACTCCCGCATGTCGCATAGCGGCCGTCATCGGAGAGGCTCATTCCGAACTTGTTGAATGCCGTGCCCTGTACGGACATCGATCGCTGGATCCATGCTGCACGCGGACCGGTTCGAGGGAACGGCCGCCGAGCTCTCGCCAGGCCCGCAAAAGTCTCACGTCGCTCAATAGCCCGGGATCGCGCGCCCTGCTGAGATGTTCGTGTGCGGTCCGGTAGTGGGATGCGGCGATAGCCGCCTCTGCCCGGGCTGTCAGCTCGCGGACCGCGTCGCCAAAGCGGGCGAGGTCGACGGCGGGGTGAGGTTGGCTGATGCGCAATGCGGCGTGGTACCCGACAGGGACCCTCACGTTCCATGAGCGGACGGTGTTGTCCGCTGCCGCTGATCGTGCGCGGCGGCCGTCCTGCGGGAGTCAGGCCGCCCCCACCTTGAGCCACCAGGGTGGTTCTGCTCCCGGACCGGCGGCCGGGAACCGTGGTCAGTGCCTGAGCGATGCCGAAGTCCGTGATCTTCGCGACGCCGTCGACGCCGCTTTCGAGTAGAACGTTCGCCGGTTTCATGTCGAGATGCAAGACGGCGCTGTCGTGGGCGAATTCGAGTCCGCGCGCAATCTGGCTGCTGATGCGTAGGATGCGTGCGATGACGGTCGTGGAGTCACCGGCGTACAGGACGCCGGTGTCGATCGACTCGGGCAGGCTGCCGCCGCGGACGTACTCCGCGAACAGACGCGGGACACCGTTGAGCACGCGCACGTAGTAGCAGCTGCAGACATTCGGGTGCAGCCCCAGGGACACCCAGGTCTGGGCTTCAGCGATGAAGCGTTCGACATCTCCGGGGTGGACGAAATGTTGCGGCAGCGGGGACTTGACGGCTGGGTCAATGCCCCACCCGAGGTGTCGCACGCGGTGGACGACGCCTATCCTGCCGCGGCCAACGCATCGCGGTTCTACGTCCGTCGTCCGGAGACCACCCCGACAGCTTGTGCTCCCCGCTGTGTCACCCATTGGCTCCCGCCCGACTGGTCGGTGATGGGCCGAACTTCGGGCGATCTCCGGGTGGGGGGTTCACACGACGAGGGACCCGCTGCTTCGCTGGCGGTGTGCCGGAACACGACAGGAGGTTGCGTGGATGACGGCAGCATGACGGCCTTCCTGGCAGCGGTGATTGGAGTTGTCGGGACACTGATGTCCGCGCTGTTGACGCAGCGCGCGGCCGACCGTAGTCGGCAGCGCGAGCGGGAGCGGGCCGAGCGGGTGCGGGAGTGGCGCGACGAGGCTCAGGAGCTGCGGTCGTGCTACGTGGCACTCAACACCTCGGCTCGGCAGTATCTGGCTGCGCTCACCGATCACTTGCACGCGTTGAGCCGCGACGAGGATCCACGGTCCGTGCGGCAACGGCTGACCGAGGCGCGTGATCAGTACCGGGACGTGTACGCCGAGGCTCAGATGCGGGTTCCGGAGGGCGTGCTCGAACTCGCGGGCGACCTAAATCATGATCTGGGCGTGGTGTATGGCATGGCTCGGCGTCTGGAAGACGGCGTGCCGCGGGCGGGGGACTCGTCGGCCGCCGTGCACGGGAGCATTGACGGGCTATGGGGCGGACTGCGTGAGATGCGACGCGCGATGCGGGCCGATCTGGGCGAGTCTCGGGCGGATTTGGGGCGTTGAGGAGGAGAAGCGCGGGAGCTTGTCGCCATACGCCCGGCGGGTCGGCATAGTGGCGGCGTTGATTCCGAGGGCTGTCGAGGTCCAGGGGGAGGGGCGGGGTGTCGGTGAGCGAAGAAGAAAGCGGCGGCGTGCAGGGGCTGCGCGCCTGGGCGGCGGACGTCGCGGAG
The DNA here is from genome assembly GCF_036231355.1 of Streptomyces sp. NBC_01431. Classification (NCBI taxonomy): domain Bacteria; kingdom Bacillati; phylum Actinomycetota; class Actinomycetes; order Kitasatosporales; family Streptomycetaceae; genus Streptomyces; species Streptomyces sp. NBC_01431. Next base: position 807,399 of record NZ_CP109496.1, on the reverse strand, counting down.
CGGGTTAAGCGGCTGACCCCCGCCATGGGTGCGAGAGATGTTCCGCCTGGGGCGTACGACTCGTCGATAGCCGAACTCAGCCAGTTGGCACGGCTGTTGGACCATGACCCCGCGCTCCACAGCGCGGTGAGTATATGGCTGGGCGGTGCGCTCGCTATGCGGCAGTCCGCCGGGGGTGGTGAGCCGGGGGACGGAGAGCGCGCGGAGCGGCTGCTGCGGGATGCGCGGGATCGAGGGACGGCCCTTGGCGCTGCAGCGACCGAGGAGGACCGGCGATGGGCGGCCTTGCACCTAGTGTCGATCATTACGCCGATACGGTCGCAGCAGGGCGGGTACGGGGCAGTACCTGACCTCTCCGCCATCGTCGACTGGCTTGCACAGGCGGGACCCGCCGGGATGATGGCCTTCGCAACGGAGCTTGAGGAGCTGACCGCGGAGGTGCTGGAACTGCCTTTGCCGCCTGAGTTCCTGGGGGAGTTGCGACGGATGAGGGGGGTCTTCTCGGCTCCCCCGGGGGCGGAGTTCACCGACCTGGTGACCAGCAGCATGCCCGCCGGGGATCCCTGGACGGACCACGTGCGGCAGATGATGGACCAGATGTTCGACATGGCCGGTGGCCCGACGGGTGGGCCGACAGACGCCTCGGGGCTGGATAACTCATGGCCTAAGAGCCCGGTGCCCGACGCGGACTCGAAGCCCGACTCGTCCCCGGAACCGGCTCCCACGCTCAGGCCTGACGACATCCGGCGGATCGCCGCCGGCCTGGACGCCCTCAACGCCTCTTCGTACGGCCTCGACGACGTACTCAAGAGCGGCGATCCCCAGGCGTTCAACGAAATTCTCCGCAGGCTGAACGTCGTACAGAAGGAGCCGCCCCCCGGGCTGGACCCGGCCTCCGCGCTGGAGGCGCTCAGGGCACTCCTGCTCAACAGCAGCTCCAGAGTCGGCGGCACGATCCAGGACCAGTCGGCCAGCCGTGCCCACTTGGAGAAAATCGTCAGCGACCTCGAGCACTTCGAGGAGACCATCGGGCAGCTGCCTCCGGGAACGGAGCATCCTGCCGTCGTGGGACGGACGTTGTCGCTGTACGCCCGGGTCATGGATGCCGGGCAGGCGGAGGACGTCCTGGCGCTCCGCGACCTCGTGGACGAGGCCGAAGCGCTGGAGAAGACCGTTCCGGAAGGTCATCAGTACCGATTCACCGTCCTCGCGGCCCTGGGCGCCGCCTACGGCAGGCTCGGCGCCGTCACCGGGGACAAGGAGATGATTCTGCGCGCCCTGCCATACATCGAGAAGGGAATCACAGGCGTCAGGGAGAGCGGACTTCCGTTCGCCGACGACATGCCTCATCGATACCTCCCGGACTTCGGTCTGCTGCGCGCCGGACTCTCCGGCGACGGCACGGAGGCGCTTCCGGAGCACGTACCACCGCCTGCGGGGGCCTCGACGGATGACCTGCACAGTTCCGCGCTCTCTCTGGCCGTGCGCTACTCCCTCACCCACGACCGCGTGGATCTCGACACCCTGATCGACGAGCTGGAGCGGGTCCGTGAGGGTGTCCGGAACGGAAGGGCACCAGACATCGCCGCCGACGCGCTGTGGCAGCTGGCCATGGCCTACCGCGAGCGTGGAGTCCTCAACCAGGACGTGAAGGACTTCACGGCCCTGGAAGCCGCCAAGGAGGCGCTGGCGGCGCTGGCCGCTGACGTCCTCCTCCAGTCCGGTGCGGAGCACGGACTGCTGGCGGCCCGTTCCGGGGCGAGCAGAGGCGTGCAGGCCGCGCTGTGGGCAGGCTCGCAGGGACGGCCGAACGAGGCCGTGGCCGCTCTGGAACTGGGCCGGGCCCTGGTGCTGCACGCGGCGTCCACCTCGTCCGACGTACCCGAACTCCTGGACGAGGGCGGGCACCACGACCTGGCTCAGGCATGGCGGTCAGCCGACGCCCCCCAGAGTCCCGGCGCCGGCGCGGACGGTGTCCCGGGCGAACTGTTGAGCACGCTGCGCCGTCAGGCCCTCGAAGCCCTCGGCTACCGGCAGGAGGGCGGTCTGCTCGGCACTCCCACGCTGAGTGAACTCGCGGACGGGGTCGAGGAGAGCGGCGCCGATGCGCTCGTCTATCTGGTCCCCTGCGAGGACGGAGACGCCGGCCTGGCGATCGTGGTGGGCCCGCGGCTCGGAGCCGGGCTCGCGGTGCGGTCGCACCTGTCCGGCGCCGAGAGCGGCCCGCTGGAGCGCTATCTCGACGCCACAGCTGCGCGCGATGCCGCGGCACGCGACGGCGGCCGAAACAATCCGTCCGCAGAACAGGCCTGGGAGGAGGCCCTCAAGACGCTCTGCGGCTGGGCCTACCAGGTGCTCGGCCCCGTGCTCGCCGATGTGGACAAGCGGCTCGAGGCCGACGGTCGGCCGCTCAGGATCGTCCTGGTGCCCTGCGGCCGACTCGGCATCGTCCCCTGGCACGCCGCGCGCTACCCAGACGACGCACCCCACGACTACCTCTGCGAGACAGACGTGATCAGCTACGCGGCGTCCGGCAGTCAGTTCCTGCGTACGGTGAAACGCGCGCCGCGGGACCCGGCGGCGGCCCCCGTTCTGTTGGCCGACCCTACCCTGGACCTGACGCATGCCGAGGTCGAGGTCATGGCCCTCAGAGATGCCTTCTACCGGCGGGCCCGGATGTGCGGGGGGATCTTTGAGCTGCCCGAGGAGGAGCTGGTCCCCGGCACGCCCGACGACGTCCTCACGTTCCTCGCCGACGGGGCCTCACTGCTCCACATGGCCTCGCACGGATCGGCGGGTACCCGTCCCACGGTCTCGGCCCTTCACCTCGCCGCCCCCGAGCGCGGCGGGGACACACCCGCCGAAGACGGCCGACCGGAGACGGGGGCGGAGCCGGGCATGCTGACGGTGACCCGACTCCTCGATCGACCGCACGCTCAACAGGCCGCCAAGGACGGGCCGTTAGTGGTGCTGAGTGCCTGTCAGACCGACCTGAGTACCCGCGATCACGACGAGGCGCTGACCCTCACCACGGCGTTCCTCGCGGGCGGAGCGCGGGACGCCATCGGATCACGGTGGACGACCAACGACAGCGCGTCGGCGCTGCTGATGGCGGTGTTCCACCACTACCTGACCGTCGACGGGCTCAGCCCCGTCGATGCGCTCAGGGCCGCGCAGCGGTGGATGCTCGACCCCCGCCGCGAGAACCCGGGCTCGCTCCGCAGTGAGCTGCTGCGGCAGATGGAACGGCCGGATCTCGACCGGATACCGCTCTGGGCCGCCTTCATCCATCAAGGGCATCCGGGCCGGGGAGAGAAGCCAGGGAGAAGCCAGGACGGGAAAGCGGGAGAAGAAGGAGAAATGGATGAATGACGGCCGTGACAGTTCGACCGGCCGACTGCTAGCCCTGATCGGGGAGCACCGCGCAACCATCCGCGACGCGCTCGACGACGTGCAGCACGCGCTGCTGCTCGTCAGGCTGGGTGCCCTCGCCAGTGCGGCGCCCGACGACGACAGGGCGGTCCGTAGGGCGCTCCAGGGCGTGCGCCTTGCCCTGCTGCCGCTACCGCTCGACCATCCGGTGCGCACCGCGCTCGACTCCGTGCGCCTTGTCGCGGCGCCGCCCGGGCCGACGGCCGTGGCGGGAGCGCGGGAGCTGATGGTCCTGCTGGCGGGCTCGCCGCCGTCCCTCGGCCCCGAGCCCCCCGCCGACGCACAAGACCAGCTGCTCTCGATGTCGGCCCTCTCGGCGGACGAGGCGCGGGCTCGGTGCGGCGGCGCGGTTCCACCCCCCGAACTGATCAAGCTGGCTGACCCCCAAGGCAGCGACCGCTACCCGGAGTTCCAGTTCGCCGCGGGCGGCGGTACCCCCTACGAGGTCGTCCTCACGGTCAACCGCCTTCTCCTCGCGGACATCGACCCCTGGGGGGCCGCAGCCTGGTGGCTCAGCGGGAACACCTGGCTGGGCGGGACACCTGCGTCACTCCTCGGCCAGCTGACCGACCAGCAGCTGGTCGGCGCGGCCACCGCACTGGTGGAGGGGGATTGATGAGCGGCCTCTTCCCCATGACCCCGCTGGAACTGCGCCCCAACCGTCGTCTCATCCCGGCCGGCACCGAACTGTGGCGCGTGCACAACACCAAGTACGCGCCGAACGAGTTCAATCCGAGACTCGCGGACCCCTTCGAGTCCAAGGGCGGCAGCCGCTTCGACGGCACGCTGCTCGATCCGTATCACTGCCTTTACCTGGCGGACACCCCGACCACGGCCCTCGCGGAGAGCGTGCTGCGCTCCAGGCCCTTCGAACCTTCGGCAAGCATGCGGCTGATCCCCTACGCCGTGATCTGGCGCCGGTCGCTGAGCGTTCTGCGCACCAGGGGCGAGCTGAACCTGGTCTCCCTGATCGAGGCGCCAGATCTTGCCGCCGTCTGCCAGGATTCCACGCTCCTGGAAGACGAGAGGAACTACGTACAGGCAAGGCGCTGGGCGAGTGAGATCCGGGCGCAGGTACCCGACGCCATGGGGCTGATTTGGCAGTCCCGGCACAACCGGCCCCGGCTAGCCCTGGTGCTCTTCCATGACCGGTTCGACCACAGCGACGGCGGGCCGCTGGAGGTGCTGCCGGAGCGAGGTATTGCGGACCTGGACTCCGATGCCGGCATCGAAAGGGCGAACCAGCTCCTCAAGCCGCTGCGTTCGGAGATCTCGCGGCCGAGACGGGGGTGAGATCCTCGGGCCTGCGTTCCTGCTTGTCCCCAGGTGAATCGTGATGCCATGGTGCATGCATGGCATCGTCAATACCTGACCCTGCGTCACTCCTGTCCGAACTCAGGGAAGTTCGGCGCGCGGGACTGGTCCGGTTGCGTGGGCGCTCGCTGCCGGCTCTGGAGTCGGGCGCCGAAGCGGTGACCGCGGTCGCGGCTCGGACGCCGGGCGCGGCCGTCGAGACGCTGCTGCGGCTCGCCGTGTCGCGCCTGGACGCGGGCACGCTGCGCACCGCCGCCGAGTACACCCTGGGACTGGCGCAGGGAACTCGGGACTGGCCGGCGTCCTCGCGCCGTGCCCGAGCCGCCTCGGTGTACGGCGTGAGCGTCGAGCGCTTCCGCAAGGATCACGAGGTGATGGTCCTCGGGCAGGTCGCCGAGCACATCCTCCGGCTGGTGTCGCAGGGTTCGGGGGCGCCCGGCGCCGAGGGCGCCGGGCGGGGTGTCGGCACGCACCGGTTCGTTCAGGTCCGGGCCGGTGGCCGAGAGGTGAGGCTCACCCTCCATGTGCACCCCGTGGACCTGCTGCGGGACGTGGACGTGATCGTCTCCCCTGTCAACGTGCACCTCGCGCTCCCCGAGCAGTACAAGTCCTCGGTCGCCGCGTCGCTCCGCCGTGCGGCCGCCGTGCGTGGTGTGACCGGCGACGTGCTGCACGACCCGGTCCACGACGAACTGCGCGAGTGGGCTGCCCGGCACGGCACTGCCGGACGCCCGGTGCTGCCGGGCACGGTGGCCGCCACTGGCTCGGGGGCCCTGGCCGGACAGGGCGTGAGGCGGATATACCACGCCGCGATAGCCGTTCCCCGGGCGGGGACCAACGACTACGACGTGCTCCCGGCCGACGTCACCCGTGCAGTGTCCCGCGCCCTCGCGCTGCTGGCCGAGGAATCCGACCGCCACGCGCCGGCGCTGAGGTCGGTGTGCTTCCCGCTGCTCGGTGCGGGGCGCGGCGAACTGTCGTACCGCGTCAGTCTGGCCGCCGTATGGGCCGCCGTCGAGGCGGAGTTGGCGCGCGGGGCGTCCTGGGAAGTCCACTTCCTGGTGCGCGCTCCCGAGGCGGCGGCGATGGTTGAGCGCATCCCAGCCGGGATGTGACCGGCCCGCGACCGGTGTTCGCCCGGGCGACCCAGTGGAATGGAGGAACGTCCTTCCGCTCCGCATGAGGAGATGCAGGGGGCGTGAGGGGGATGCGGAGCGGAGGGACGGATGAATGGGTTCATGGTGGCGTGCCTGGACAGTCGCGGAGTCGGGCGGCCAACACATTTGACGTGTTTGAACCGCTTCCCTGTTCGGTGAATTGAGGACGGAAAATCGGAGTATGAAGTTCCGGAAACTGAACCCGGATGGGCTCGTCAACGGATTGTCGGCGGTCCGTGGAACCGGGGAATTGGTCCGAGCGTCGTGTCATCATGATGCGTCCATGGAACGGGTGTTGCGTGGGGCGGTCGTCTGCGACTGCCGACGCGCCGCGAAGCAAGGTTCGGACCAAGTCGGGGAGTCGGGGAAGTGGACAGATGACGAGGGTCTGTGATCCACAGGCTGTCTGCCCGGTGTGTGCAACTCCGGATCAGCATAGCGACTTCTGTGCCGTGTGCGATTGGCGTCTCCAAGGTGACCCGGTATTGGGGGAGTTGACCGCTCGAGACCTGGAGATCGCCGAGGCCGCGCTCGGGGCGGCCGAGCATGCCTGGGACATCCGGGCGGTGGCCCTTTCGGCCCGGTGCCCAGAGAGCGCCCGACAGGTCGCGGAGGTGACCCGGGGAGGTCCGTCTGAGCGGGCCGAGGAGAGGCCGCCGCCCGACTCCGGTTGGGTCGACCTCGGGATTCCGTCCGGGCACGGCGATCTCCTCGAAGGCCTCCATCACGGCTACTTCAAGGAATTGTCGTTCGTGGAATTCACGGCCGACGGCCTCCACATGATCAGGGTGACCGTCGGGGAGGCCGGAATCCCGTTGCAGAACGACGCGGGAAGCGCGAAATGGCGTTTTGTCATACCGGCGTTCGATTCTGACGAGGATGTGTGCCGTTTCCAGCTCGCGGGAGGAATAGGAACCCTCCCGCCTGTGGACCGCAGAGAATTCGACGCCGCCGTACTGGAGTGGCTCAAATCATGCGTGTCGACGGTTCCCGACCCTCCGGTCGTCTTGCTGCGGCCCCCGCCCGGGTGGGAGCTGCTGGAGCGTGCGGTTGCCGCCGTGCGGGAGGCCTGCGGCTCCCGGGTGGAACTGCGCGCGGGCAGTGCGGAGTCGGCGGAAGGCCCGTCGGCGCGCCCTGCGACCGCCGATGCGGTTCGCCGACTCCTGCGTACCCTGCCGCTCCTGACCGACCACACGCTGCTGCTGGCCCGGGCCGACCGTGACACCGGCGCCGTCCACCCCCACACTCATGTGCTCTTTCCCGCGGGCTCTCGGCTGGGCCCCGGTGAGACCAGGACCGCCGAGGTCACCGTGTACGGCGGAGTGACCGGCCGCGGCCCCCTGTACCTCCCGGTGCTGGCCGGTGCACCTGTCGCCGACGGGGCCGGCGCTGCACCCGTGAGCATGCATCAGATCGAGGTCGGAGCACTGGAACCGGCGCGACTCACCTTCGTACTCCGCGGACCGGGGGAGGTGGACCTCATCGCACCCGGTGCTCGCACGCGCGGCGGGCGCGGAGATCCAGCCACCATCGACGTTCCGGGTCTGCTCTCTTCCCTGCCGCGGCGGATCGTGCGGCCGCCGCGGCTGGACCTGTACTTCACCGTCGAGCTCAGTGGCGCCGATCAGGCCGAGACCGGGGAACGCCTCACCTTCGTGCGGGACATCGTCGGCCTGCTGGCCCGGCGGGATCGGGCCGGCGCCGCGATCCGGGTCGGAGCCGTCGGCCACTACGACCACACCGTCTACGAGAGCCACATGGCTCAGGAGAGCATCCTGCTGCGGGCCCCCGTCTCCGCGCGGCCGCCCGCCGAGTTGCCGGCCGCCCTGAACAGCTGGTCGCACGCCCCGCGACGCCAGGACGCCGTGTCGTCCCTGGAGGACGCTCTGCTGGCAGTGGCCCGGCTCGCCACCGAGGACCCGGGTGCCGCCTACGCGCGGAGGGTGGTCCTGATTGTCGCCCGCCGCCCGCCCGCGCCGGCCCGCCAGCTCGGCGTCGTCCAGGCTTGTCCGCAGGGCGCCGACTGGCGGACGGCCCTCGCTCGACTGCGCTCCTGCGGCGTCCGGGTGATGACTCGGGCGGATCCCGTAGCCGGTCTGCCACCGTCGGACCGTCCGGGCAATGGCGCCCGACGGTACGCCGATGAGGCCTGGAGAGCCCTCGGCGCCGACGGTGTCTTCCGCCCAGGCGCCGACCCGGCGGCAGCTGTGGTCCAGAGCCTCGCCCCGCCCTGGAAGGTGGAGGGCACGGACTGCCGTCTGGCCCTCGCCGTCCCGCTCGTGTGACACCGCCTGCGCCCCTCCGCCCCCGCGTCCCCGGTACGAGGAGAGTTCATGCCCGATCTCTACGACCCGAACAAGAAGGAGTCCGGAGGCCCGGAGCCGGCCCTTGTGACCGCGTCGACCGGGGCCGGTGCCCCGGAGCCGGTGCCGATACCGGACGCGGTCCCGGTCTCGGAACCCGTGCCGGTTCCGTCCGCCGGCCAGGTGAACGGGAACGCACCAGACCGCATAAGAATCGGGCTGTGGGGCGCGCCCCGCTCAGGCAAGACGACCTATCTGGCCGCTCTCCAGATCGCCGCGATGCAGTACCAGCGGCACAACGCGGGCAGCTGGAGCATCACCGGCATGACGCAGGAGGCCAACGCCTTCCTCGCCCAGGGCACGGATCTGCTGACCCGGCAGCGGGCCTTTCCCGAGGCCACCATGGGCGTCCAGGGCTTGGCCTGGGCCCTCCAGGGGCCGGAAGAGAAGGGAAAGCTGGGATTCCGGAACCGGCGCCCCAACTTCGTGCTGGAGATCCAGGACGCGGCCGGGGAGGTGTTCCGGCACGATCATCCCCAGCAGGCCCAGCTCGTCGGCCATCTCGCGCGGTCCCACGGGGTGATCTATCTCTTCGACCCCGTGGGTGACGCCGAGGAGGCCACCGAGAGTTTCACCTATCTCCAGGCGACTCTGACCCAGCTGGCCGCGAGGGTAAGGGACCGGGGCGAGCTCGTCGACGGCATGCTTCCGCACCATGTGTCCGTCTGCATAGCCAAGTTCGACCACCCGGACATCTTCCGGCCCGCGGCGGAGGCGGGGTGGGTCACGCAGGACATGGTGGGCTCACGGCTGCCCCGCGTGCCCCGGGAACAGAGCGAGAACTTCTTCCAATGGATGTGCAACGAGTTCCGCGGATCCAACGCGCGGCTGGTACGCGACGCCCTGTACTCCCACTTCGACCCCCGGCGTATCTCCTTCTACGCGGCCTCCGCTGTCGGCTTCCGGCTGAACCCGCAGCAGGTGTTCGACTACAACGACTACGTCCAACCGGTCGAGGTGGGAGGGAAACCGCACATTCGTACCTCCCCGGTGCCGATCAACGTTCTGGAGCCGCTGATCGACCTGGAGAGCCGGATACACCGGGACCGCGGCCGGGGTGGTTGGCTCGGGGGGAAGCGGAAGTGAACGAGGGCCTCGGAGAGGAACGACTGACCGCGCATTGGGCGGTGCTGGGCAAGCATCCGGGGCAGACCATGGGCTACGAGGTGCTGCGAAGCAGCCTTCCGGAAGACCGGGCGAGTACCTACCTCTGGAAGGCATCCGCCACTGGCGCACCGGGAGGCCGTGACCCGGAGGGCGAACTGCCGTGGCGGGTGTTCCTCGGCAGAACGGATACGCACCCGGAACCCGTCTGCGCCTCCGTGGAGGCCACGTGGGACGGATCGACCGACGGCACCGGCGCCCCCAGTTACACCTGGAGGCTGATCCTGCTGGAGTGGCCGGAGGCGGGCCGGACCGCCCTGACCTGGTCCGGTATCGACCGTGCGCTGCTGTCGGAGCCACCCGATCTGCCCGGCGACGCGGTCCCGTTGACCGTTACCGTGTCGCGCACGCCTCCCGCTGAACTTGCCGCAGTGGTAGATGAGTTGGGCTTCGAGTGGGCGGCGGGCGTGGCCGCGCTGCTGCTCGGCAACCGGCAGGTGGCGATCACGCCGAGTCCGGGCAAGGCGCTGCCGGACGTCTCCGATCGCGTCCGTGTGCTCGACGCGGTCTGTTCTCTGCTGCCGTACGAATGCCGGGGTTGGCTCAGCGCCGCGACCTGGACCGGTCAGTCGCAGCACGACCTGAGGCTGTTCTTCGCGTCCGCGGCCCGGACGGGGCAGATCACGGCGGTGCTCGGCGGCAGCCCGCCGGGTGAGCCGCGGGACGAGACCGCGCGGGCTTATCTGCGCGGGCTTCGCCGGCTGCGGGTGAAGACCGGCGACACCACCGTGATCGTGGAGCATTTGGTGACGGCCGCGGAACCGGCTACGGCCCCACGCCCCGGGGCCGCCCTCAGGGCCCTGCGCGACGCGGACTTGATGGACGCCGTGATCGAGGAGATCCGGTCGGGCGGAGGGACGGTCGAGGACGTAGGACGGGTCCTGGAACGGCATCAGGCCGTATCCCTGGACGAAGGCCGGCTGGGCACGCTGACCTTCTTCCTGGTCCGAAGCGCGCACAGCGGCGACGCGGTCGCGGGGAGTCTGCTGGCGGAGCACTGGACCGGGCGCACCCCGTCCCTGCTCGCCCAGAAGATCCTGGGCGCCGGAACTCCCGCCCTTTCCTTCGAACACGCCCATGAGTACCTGGGCGTCGTTGACCACAACGTCGAGCCGCACCGGCGGGGCAGCTTCGACGAACTGTTCAACACCCTGGTCGAGGCCCCGGAACCGACGCACGAATGGACCGGGGCGCTCATCTACATGGCTGAGAACGAGTGGGGCCGCAGCACGGACAGAGCCGACCGCAGCCTCGTTCGTGTGCCCGCTGTCGGGAAGACCTGGCTCAAGTACCTGCTGGCGCACAAGGACCGCAGCCTGGAACCGCTCGACCGCCTGGTACAGCGGGCGCGGGACGACATGGCCGCCGACGTCACCCCCGGCTGGCTGCGCTTCGCGGCCGTGCTCCTCGGTGAGCCCCTGGACCTGGCCACCGCCACGGACGCAGCCGACTTCGCCGAGGTCGCCGAGAGGGGCTGGCGGGTCACCCTGGAGATCGCCCAGGCGCAGCGGCGGCCAGAGGTGCTCGGTCTGATGTGGCCGCGGCTCTGGAGGGTCGCCCGCACACAGCCCGAACTGGCGGAATCCGTAGAGCAGTTGGTTCCTGCCGGGGAGCCGCAGACGTCCGGCAGTGTGGCAGCCGATGCCGACCTGTTCTGCGCGGCTGTCCGAGGCGGAGCCACGGAGGGCATGCTCCGGCTGGAGCGGCTCACCGCACAAGCGGAACTGCAGGACTACGCGGCTGTTCTGATCCGCCGGATCCAGTCCGACGGAGAACTCAGGAGGCTGATGGCCGAGGCACTTCTGGGCGGGGAGCTGTCCCGGAACACCTGGCGGGTGATCGATGAGCTGAGCCGCGCGCTGCCGGACAGCCTCCTCCCGCAACTCTGCGAGGTACTGCACGGGCGGCTCACCGGACGGGGCAGACTCCTCAATGATCTCGACGTCCCCGCGTACCTCATGGAGGAGCTGGCGAAGCGGTACGACCTGGGGTGGCTGCGGCCGGTCCACGCCTTCCGGAAGGCAGTTCAGGACGTGGCGCAGTACAAGGAGTTGGCCCGGATCGTTCTGGAAGCCCATGGACAGGGACCTCTCCCCGCACAGCTGCTGGACGCGATCGCCACGTGGACGCTCGAGGTGGGTGAGTACAACCTGGAGCAGCTCGCCCGGTTCATGGACGGCCTGGCGGCGTCGGGCCGGCCGGGGCTGGAACTGTACGCGGCCGTGGCACGCGGGAACAGGTACGGCCAACTGTGTGACCTGCTGATGCGGCACAGCGAGGACCAGAAGGCTTGGCACGAACGGGTTCTGACAGAACTGCGGCACAGCCGGGATCCGAAGACGAGTCGGCGGTGGAGGTTGTGATGACGACTGCCGCCGCGCCGCCCGCCATCGCGATCGACCCCGGCACACGCTTCCTGCGGGTCGCGCGGACCCGTGCGGACGGGACGCCGGAGTTGGTGGAGCTGCCGGGGACGGTGCCCGGAGAGGGGCTGCCCACGCCCGCCGGCGTCCGTGGTGACCGCGGGGCGGCGCTGAGCGTGGCGTACACCGCGTACCGCGAGCACTGCGGTACGCCCGGTCAGGTGGCGCTGGTGGTCCCGCCGCAGGAGCGGGCCGTGCCGCCCGGGGACGACCGCATGCCGCGACCTCGTCTGCTGGACGTCCCACACGCTGTGCTGGCGCTGCTGCGGCACGCGGGCACCCCGATGGCGCCCCGTTGGCTCGTGTGCGACCTGGGCGCCTCGGCGGCCGAGGTCACGGAGTGCGCCGTGGTCGGCGGGTCGCTGGCCGTGGTCCGGGTCGCCCGGTACGCCCCCGACCACGACGGCTACGGTGCCGCGTTCGACGCGGCAGTGCTGGCCGGGGCGGGGCTGCCGACCGACCACACCGAGGTGCTGTGGGAGCTCGGCCGGGCCAGGGCGCGGAACGCCCGCCGAACAGAGGTCGCGCTCGACCGGATGGCGGCCCGGCCCGACCGAGCCGCCCGGTTCGCGGACACGGTGCTCTACGAGGTGGCCGGCCGGGAGATCACCGCGGGCATGGTGCACCGGGCGCTGGACCGGCTCACGGGCGGCCTCGACCGGGCCTTGGACGGCCTGCCGGAACACCGGGCCACCGGACCCGACCCGTCCCGCACAGCGGTGATCGCGGTAGGGGGTCCCGCCCGGTCCGGGGCGCTCCTGGGGTACCTGACCGGCCGTCTGGGCCGGCCGGTCCTGCTGACCGGCGGGACGGACCCCGCGCTGGCCGCGGTGTTCGGGGCTGCCCTGGTCGCCAGTGGACACATCGACCCGGCCGACCGCTATCCGCATGCCGTGGGCGTGCGCGTTCAGCGGACCACGGTGGGTCGGCCACGGGACGGGGAACTCCTGATCAGCCCGCCCGGCACGCTGGAGCCGGGTGGGCCCACAGTGTTCGCCGAGGCCGACGGGGAACGGGTCCGGGTCCGGACCGGCCTCGCCGACGGGACGGCTGGACGCGAGGTCCGGATAGTGGTCCGCGCGTCAGGGACAGGCGCCGCCGCCGAAGCCGGCGTGGTGACCGTCCCTCCGTCCGGCGACGGTGCGCGCTTCCACGTCGGTGTGCGCCTCGCCGTCGACGGGACGGCTCGCCTTGTCCTGCAACCGCTCGGCGTGCACCCGGCCGAGGACCGCCTGGCCGCGCAACACCCGCCCGAAGAGTTCGCGCTGGGCATCTTGCCGACCGACCTCCGGCTCGACCCGCCTTTCGACTCACCGCCCGACAGTGAGGGAGCCCGTACGTGAAGCGATCCACCTGGTCACCACGCGCGGTGACCGCGCTGCGGCGCGGGGCCGCCGTGGCCGCCGCCCTGCTTGCCGCCGTGTCCGCGACCGTCGTCCCGGCGATCGCAGCCGGGACGGCACCGACTCGGGACGAGATCTACCGGGAACTCGGCGTGGCCGATCAGCCAGTCGATTACGTCGTCCTGGTGGACACCTCCGGTTCGATGGCCGCCCAAGGCCGCTACAGCACTGTACGTTCCACCTTGAGCACCTTCCTGAACGGGCTGTCGGCCGCCGACCATGTCGACCTCATCACCTTCGATGACCGTCCCGAGGAACGCTACATCGGAGCGGCCGGTGACACAGCGAAGATCATCTCCCGGCTGCCCAATGCACCCAACCCGTCCGGCGGGACCGACATCGGGGGCGCTCTGGACCAAGCTCTGCGCGAACTCGAACGGACGGACGCCGCGAACGTCGCCTCCGTGGTCATGCTGACCGACGGCGAACACGATCCGCCACGCGGTTCCGGCTACCCCACGTCGTCCGGCGCCCCTTGGGACAAGCTGCGCAAGCGGGCGGAGGCTCTTGCCGCGCACACCGAACTCGCCGGATATGGGCTGCCGTTGGGCAGCGGTGCGACCGGAGTGGACCTGCTCGGAAAAGTCGTGGACCATACGCTGGTCCTGCGCCCGGACAGTATCCAGAACCTCGGCGCCTATCTGCAGCGGGCCGGGGACAGCACCCGAGCCCGGTCGGCGGCGCGGTTGCTCGCCTCGGACACGGCGAAGGGCGTCACGGTGTCCTGGACGGACACCGGTGTCCGCGACCTCACCGACGGCTCCGCCACCGCCTCCGTCACCTTCCACTCGGCCACCCAGCGCGTGCCGCTGGCAGTGAGCGGAGTGCGGGTCTCGACAGCCGGAGTCCCGCTCGACGTCACTGGCGTGCCGAAGCAACTCACCCTGAAACCGGGGGAGTCCCGCAAGTACGCCGTCCGACTGGAGGGGAGCCCTCGGGCTGGTGGACTGCCCTACCGCCGCACCGAGGACGGCAACGCCGCGTTGCGAGTGTCTGGCCAGGTGTCCTCCTCGTGGCAACGGGCGCTCGCCCCCGACCTGGACCTGAAGATCCCGGACGCGGCCGGGGTCACCGGCGATCCGCTGAGGGTGCGGGCCGAGGTCGGCTCGGTGTACTTCCTGCCGGGCCTGTTCTCGGCGCTGGCGGCGGTCCTGGTGCTCGGGTGGCTGTGGTGGCGGAGCGTCAACCGCCCTCCGCTGCACGGGATGCTGACGGCCGTTCCCGTGTTCGGCGTGGAGATCCCGGACCGGATCGCGCTGTCGGGGAGGCGAGTGGGGTTCCGGCCACGTTGCGGAGGGCGGGGCATGGTGTACGGCCGGCGTCGTAGGTCGGCCGAGGGGCGCCGGGTCGATCTGCTGATCCGCTACACGCCGGACGGCGCCTCAGGACGGCCGGACCGGGTGACCTGTGGGCCGGGGGGCCAAGTCGTGGTCGGCGGCCTGTCGTTCACCCATCTCCCGCACGAGTCGACCGCCGGCCCCGGGGCGCCGGGCAGCGGGCGGTCCTGATGACCGTCCACCCGCTGCTCAATGTGGCAGCCACCCATGTCGGCACCCGGGCGCTCGGGCCCGGTGTCCGGTCGGTGGTGTGGGTGCAGGGGTGCCCGTTCCACTGCCCAGAGTGCCTGGCCCCGGAGTGGATTCCCGACCGCCCAGCGCGCCAGGCCGGCCCCGCGGAGCTGGCGGCCGAGCTGCTCGCCGACCCTCGGGTCACAGGCCTGACCCTGTCGGGAGGCGAGCCGATGCGGCAGGCGGCCGGACTGGCCGAACTGGTCCGGCACGCGCGGGAGATCCGGGACGTCTCAGTGATCAGCTTCACCGGCTATCGCCGGGAACGGCTGCTGGCCCGGCCTCCGTCGCAGGGCGTACCGGACCTGCTCGCCGTCGTCGACGTACTGATCGACGGGCTGTACGTGGCCGGGCTGAACGACGGGCGCGGTCTGCGCGGCAGCACCAACCAGCGGATCCACCATCTCAGCCCGCGGCTGGAGGACAGCGGATACGACTTCGCGAACCGGGCCCGCGACGCGGAGATAGCCGTGAACGGCCCGGAAACGCTGCTCATCGGGGTGGCGCCGAGAGGGCTCGGCGCGGTGTTCGAGACAGCGGTCGACAAGGTTCGCGCCAGTATGCGAGGAGCGGACACCAGCAGCCCGAGTCCAGGAGAGGAAGGGCGGCCATGAGCTGCAGGAAACGGATTCAGGTCGATCAGTCGGAGTGGTACCGCCTGCAACAGAGGGCGCGGCAGCTGCGGGAGGTCAAGCGGGACATCCCACGGCTGTTCGCCGATGTGCGGGCACGGACCCAGGCCGACATCGACCGGGCGTTCTCCTCTGTGGCGCAGCGGCAGCGCCGCCAGCAAGAGGCGGTCGACAGGCTGAGCGACCGGACCCGCGACCTGGAGGCCGACACCACTCGCACGCTTCGGGAGCAGGCCGACCGTCTGCACCAGGACCTGCGGGAGACGGCTGGCCGGATCGAGCAGGACACCCGGCAGCGGCTGGAACAGCAGCGCAGAGAGACCGAGCGCGCCATCGCCGCCGAGCGGGCCGAGCGTCGCGCCGAAATGGCCGTGGTGAAAGGGGAGATCGACGAACTCAAACAGGACCGGGCGCGTGCCGAGGCCACCGTGCGGACCTGGCTGGCGGACGCCCGCACCATGGCTGGCCTGATCGACGGGGAGTTGCCCCACGATCGGTACGCGCCCGGCCGGCTGGACAGGCTGCGCCGCCGGATCGCCACGGCTGAGGAGACCGCCGCGGACGGCCGCTTCGACGCCGCTCTGGCCGTGGCGCAGGAGACCTTCCACGAGCTGAGCGATCTGCGGGTGGACATAGAGCAGCGGGAGTTCGAGCGCTGCCTGGCTCAGGAGGAGGCGGTCGAGGCCTTGGTGCAGTTGGATATCCTGGCCGAGGAGAACCGGCAGCGTCCGGTCGTCGGACCGGACGACGAGGTCATCGCCGGTCATGTGCTCGACGTCGCGCACTGGTCCGAGGGCGAGTACGACCGGGTACGGCAGGACACCACTCAGGCACTAGCCCGGGCCCGTGACCCGCAGACGGGTGTGGAGGACCTGATCGCCCTGCGCGACGACGAGGCGCCTCGGCTCGAGCGGAGCCTGGGCGAGACCGTCGAGAGGGCCGGGATGCGCCAGCTCACCTCGCAGATGAGGGTGAACCTGGCCGACGTCGTGGCTGAGACACTCGCCGAGATCGCCTTCTACGACCTCGTGGAGAAGGAGGCCGGGTACGTAGACGATGACCCGCGGGGAGTGTTCCGGGCCCGGCTCCGCAACGAGGCCAACGGCAACGAGATCACGGTCGAGATCGAGCAGGCAGACAAAGACTCGGACCAGTGCGTGATCCGTGTGGTGTCCCACGATCACGACATCACATCCGAGGCCGAGCTTCGGGATCGGTCCGACGCGGTGTACCAGGCGCTGCGGGAGCAAGGCGTGCCTGTGGGGCTGGTCGCATCGTTGCCCGTCGAGGAGCCCCACCCTCCAGTCCCGTCAGTCCCCCTTCCAGGGGAGCAGGCGCAGCACCGGGCGGGCCGGGAAACTCCCGGCGCATGAACGAGACCTCGAGGAAGGAAGGCCCTCCTGCCCGTCCGCCGGGGACGGAGCGGCTGGACCCGGCAGCGGTGCGCACCGGCGAACCCTTCACGGTCCTGCACGGGCCCGGTGTGGGTGACGTCTTCGTCGACAGCGCCGCCCAGGTGTGCTCCATGGAGCAGGCGCTCTGGCGCATGCTGCGTGCCGCCGGGTTTGAGCGGATCGTCTTCAGCACCCTGCACAACCCGGTCTACTTCCGGGACAGGGCGTCGAGGGATCTGTCCCGCCGGCCGGCCGGCCGCACAGCAGAACTGGCCGGCCGGCGCGGGTTGCGCACCATGCGGCACGCAAGCCTGCAAGGGCCCCTCGGTGGGACGCGGCTGCTGGGTGCCGCCCCCCGGTCTACGGCGGAATCCGCCCCGGACCCGGCCCGACAAGCCGGTGCGGCACCCGCGTCCGGGATCTCCGATCCCTTCGGCGTGATGACCGTGAGCGCGCATCTCCGCGACCCGGAACACCGTACGGCCGTGGTCTTCCCGCACGCGGACGAGTTCCTGCTCCACAACCGGGCCTCGCGGCAACTGGCCGGAGCCATGGCCGAGTGGGCGTCCGACACAGTGGAGGGAAACCAGTGGATCCTCGTGTTCCGCAAGCCCTCCCTGGACGCGGTGGCCGAACTCCTGGCGGGGCTCGGACGCTATCCGCAGCTGGAGACCTTTGTGTACGAACGGCGGGACGAGCCCGCCCGCGGCGGTACCTTCCGGGTCGAACTTCCCCAGGCGGCGGAATTGGAGCGGCTGGTCCACTCGGTACGGCTGCGCAAGGGGCTGCGGGTCGAGTGGCAGGACCTGGACCGGCTGGTCCGGGCGATGGCCGGCCAGCCCGAGACGGCCCGCGTCTGGCGTGCGCGCCTTGAACAACTGCCAGTTGAGGAGGCGTCATTGAGTCTCCACTCGGTCCGGCGCTGGCTAGGAGGAGACGTGTCCGACGAACGTTCGCCCTGGGAGCGACTTGCTGCGATGCCCGGCATGCAGGAGCTGGTAGGGCGATTCGAAGCCATTCGGATGGAGACAGAGGCGGCCGAGGAACTGCGGGCCCGTGGGTTGGCCGCGGTCGATGAACCGCCCGCCCGGCACCTGGTGTTCACCGGGAACCCCGGGACCGGGAAGACGACCGTGGCCCGGCTGGTCGGCGAGATGTACCGGGACCTGGGGTTGCTCACCCGTGGCCACTGCGTGGAGGCGCAGGTCAGCGATCTGGTAGCCGGTTACGTAGGGCAGACCGCCATCCAGACGAACGCGGTGGTGGACCGGGCTCTGGATGGTGTGCTGTTCATCGACGAGGCGTACATGCTCAGTGACCAGAGCGACGGATTCGGAGAACAGGCCATCGACACGCTCCTCAAGCGTATGGAGGACGACCGTGGCCGCCTGGCGGTCGTCGTGGCTGGCTACCCGGAGAAGATGAAGGAGTTCCTTGACTCCAACGTCGGTCTCAAGAGCCGGTTTCCCACCACTGTCGAATTTCCCGACTACGACCCCGCCACCCTGCACACGATCCTGCTGGGCCGCCTGGAAAAGCACGGCCTGCGTCCTGGGGAGGAGACGGAAGGGGCGTTGCGGCAGATCGTGGAGGGCATGCACCGCTCCCGGGACGAGGGCTTTGGCAACGCCCGGGAGATGCGCACCCTCGCCGATGCGCTCCGCGCCCCGTGGGCCGTGCGCGTCGGACGGGACGTGGAACAGCCCGTCATCATCGACGACATCCCGCAGGAGTACCGGGACCACCTGCCGCGTCCGGTGCCCGAGCTCGCCGAACTGCTGGCCGGACTCGACCGGTACATCGGCCTCGGCCCGGTCCGCCGGGAGCTGGAAGGACTCGCGAACCGGCTGAGGATGCGCCAGGAGCGCGGCCATGATGTGTTCGCCCCGCCCCACCTGCTGTTCACCGGCCCTCCGGGCACCGGCAAGACCACGGTGGCCCGGCTGATCGGCGATCTGTTCCGCGGACTGGGGCTCCTGCGCAGGGGGCATGTCGTGGAGGTGACCCGCACCGACCTGGTCGCCGAGTTCGTGGGGCAGACCGCGCCCAGGGTCCGCGAGGCGGTCGAACGGGCCCTGGACGGCGTGCTGTTTATCGACGAGGCCTACAGTCTGGTCCGGGACACCGGGGGACAGGGCGGATTCGGCGCGGAGGCCGTGGACACTCTGCTCCGTGAAATGGAGCATCGGCGCGGCCGACTGGTCGTGATCGCGGCCGGATACCCGCAGGACATGGAGCGGCTGCTCGACTTCAACTCAGGCCTGCGGTCACGGTTCACCACCGAGGTGCCCTTCCCCGACTACGCCCTGGACGGCCTGGTGGAGATCCTCCATCGGATGGCTGCCGAGAGCGGCTACACCCTCGGCCTCGGGACCGCGGAGCGCGCCAGGCTGTGGCTCGAAGCGACCCGGGAGGGCCGTCGGGAGTCGTTCGGCAATGCCCGGGAGGTGCGCAGACTGCTGGAGCTCATGGAGGGCCGCAAGGCGGCGCGGTGGAGTCAAGGTGACAAGGATTCGGAGTATCTGCCCGAGGACGTGCCGGATTTGCCCGTCGGTCAGGGCTGAGCACCGGTGATTTTCGTTCCGCCGCCCTCCTCCGTCCCTTGGCGGCCCGTCAGGGCGCGGCTCAGGGTCCGGTCCGCATCAATGAGCCGCTGCTCAACGGTCCGGGTGAGGGTCTCGACCTCCTCCAGGGAGAGGCCCTGGCCCGGTACGAGGTCGCGGGCATCCGCGCCGGCGGCCTCGCGCAAGGCCTGCGCCAGCTCCCGGTCGGCCTGGGCATAGCGGGTCAGGGATGCGGACACCTTGCCCTGTTCCGCCTGAATACGCTCCAGCCGGTCCTGGTCGGCGGCGAGTTGGCGGGAGCCCTCGATCAGCTTGTACTCCGTGGCCGCCAGCACCTCTTGCGCTGTCGCGGCACGCTCCAAGGCCTGCCGGGTCTGAGGTTCCAGCACGGCGAGCTGCCGCTCGGTGAGCCGCAGCAGGGCGTCGGCCGCGCCGCGCAGCTCCCGGTCGACCGCCCCGAGGTCCCGGCCGCGCAGCTCCCGCAGCCGTGTGTCGATGACCTCCCGCTGCTCGTGCAGCGCGTCCAGCTCCGCCACCAGCTGTTCCAGCCCCCGCAGTTCGTCGACCTCGCGCCGCAGCTTCCCGTGTTCCGCCAAGCGTTGGCGCAGCTCCTTCTCCGTTGCCGTGAGCTGTTCCAGTGCCGCGCGTTCGGACGTCACCCGCTCGATCACCGCGGTGAGTTCATCCATCAGGTCCCTGATGCCCTGTCCCACCAGCTCTCCGGGCCGGGCCGCCTCCAGCAGCCCGGGCAGCGCCTTGGCAAGGTCACTGACATCCGTCAACGCGTCGACCAGCGCGTACAGGGTGGCCAGGGAGTCGGCTCCGTCGGAATCGTTCGGCGCGTCACCATCAGATGCGCGGTCCGGCCTGCCGAGGGCGTCGGCGGCCCA
This sequence comes from Streptomyces sp. NBC_01431, assembly GCF_036231355.1. Taxonomy (NCBI): domain Bacteria; kingdom Bacillati; phylum Actinomycetota; class Actinomycetes; order Kitasatosporales; family Streptomycetaceae; genus Streptomyces; species Streptomyces sp. NBC_01431. The sequence continues at coordinate 787,095 of NZ_CP109496.1, read as the reverse complement.
CCGGACGGTGCATCCCAGCACATGGAGTGCCGTCTCCCGGTCGGTGCGCCCGGAGGCCGCCAGCGCGTCCGCGATCTCCTGCCTGCTGTCTCGCACGATGTCCCCTCGTGGAGTCCTCGGCGGGGGTCGCTCGGTGCCCCGGGCCGTCCTGGGCGCAAGCGTATCGCCGTGAACCGGGTGTCGAGGCCACTCCTGCAACGCCGACCAGATCTATGAGTCCCGCACGCGCCGCCGCATCAACTCTGCGGTCTCGGCCTTGAGTTCCCAAACCCGGTTCCAGTGGCTCGATCGTGGCCACCCGCTGCCACGGGCGCGCGAGATCGTCGTACGACCCACGACGCTTGTTAGACGCACGAACAGAGAACGGCATCCGCCCGGGCGCGGCCGAAGTGGCAGAGAAGCCCCACGCAGGTTCGGCATCCACTGCTTGGACGGCCGACCAGGAGCGTCTCCAGCTGCTCCAGGGCCTCGGTGGCGCGCGGGTAGCCGATCCACCGGTCCGCCCGGACATACCCAAGCCGCTCCCGCATCCGGCAGCCGCGTGAAATGCTGCGCGGCCGGGCACAGGAGTGACAGGTCCACCAGAATGTCCTCGCCTTCGTGCACCACTGTTCGATCACCTCGAATGGCCTGGCCACAACCTCGCCGTCCTGACTCAGGTCCGGCACCGGCGGCTTGGGCGGCGCCGACCGCGGCCGCGAAGAAACTTCAGTGCGGCGCTGCCGGTCGCGGCGAACCGTGAGGGTGGTGGCCACGGCTGTGTTGCGATCTCCCACATCTGCGCCACGATGGAGAACAGTGTGTTCTCGTCGACCTCCGCACGGCCAAGCTCACGCAGCCGCCGGACGGCGGCCTTCTGCTCCCACACGCTGATCGGCGGCCGCGACAGTTTCCGGTAGGGCACCCCCGCGTACGCGATGCCGTCTGGGTCCAGGACCCAGATCCGGCTGATGCCGAGGGGGTCGCGACGCAGCACAGACCGGTCCGGCCGCTCATCGGCGATCCACGGCTGAGCGCATTGCAGTAGTACTGCACGTAGTCGATCGCGAACCCCGCCCTCGCAGGTCCGACACCACTCCTCGCCGACGCCCTACCGCCCGAGCAGCACGTACTCCTGGAGCCGGGAGATCCGCAGCCGCTCAGCGGCCGCATCCGCGTCGGCTAGCCTCACCGTGTCCTTCGCCGCGAGCGGCCCGATCGCCGCGGCTTGCCGCACCGCGGTCTCCCGCATCTGGGCCGGCGCGGTCAGCACCCCGCGCTCGGCCGCCGGGCCCCTCTTGCCACGAAGCCGATAGTCAGGATCTTTGCGGGCCGCAGCGGGGCAGACCTACGCTTTCCCGAAGAGTATTAGAACGTTTTGGGCGAAAGCATGCAACGTTGCGCCGCGGTGACGGATCTCTTCCCGGAAAGCGCGAGCGTCGTCCTCGATGCCTGACTCGGTAGGGAGGTACAGGAGGCCGAAGTAGTGGACGAGGGCAGTTTGCTCCTCTTCCGTCAGTGTCCCCCATTCACCGCGGCTGCCCTCGCATGCTCTAGCAAGCTCATCTACGCATGCGGCGATGGCGAAGTATGAATTCCCCCACCCCTCTTTTTCTCACTGCTTGAAGTTCGCGTTGAGGCGCGCCACATCGCCTGGCGTCGCCCTACGGGCGATCATCTTGGCGATGAGGGTGCCCTGCTCATCTGCCCGTTCGTTGGCCATGCCGACCTTTCTCTCATTCGATTTTGATCGAGCCGTTTGGCTCCGCTTTGCCCTCGAAGGCTTGTGCGCGCTAACGGCCAGAGCGTCACTCTGCTGACGGATCGTCAGATCGTCGCTGTGAGAAATGAGCACACCCGCAAGCTGCTCCAGCAGCTCGTCCGCCGCCGCGGCGGCGGGGTACGACGTCCGTGGCGACGAACCGGGTGCCGTCCAGCACGCGCAGTACCGGGTGCCCCAATGGGAGCGGCTTGAGCGCGTTCTTCACGTCCTGCAGCGCCTTGCGGGCGACCCACCCGTCGTTGATCGAGTCGGCCAGCACCCGCAGGCTCGTGAGCAGACCGGCCCGGCCCTCGGGATCGAGCGCCGCACCGGCCTCGTCCCAATGCTGGGTGAGACGATTCAGTAGCTCCTGGGGGCTCACCCGGCCTTCCTGTCGGTCGAAGCGGGGCCCGGGCGGCCGTGGTGCACGAAGGCCGCCCAGACGGCGGGCTCGGCCAGCTGCGGCTGGCTCGCCTGGCGCAGCAGTCCTGGGCTCAGCCCCGGGGGCGGGGTGCGGTGTGGATCGAGCATCCATCGCTGGGCTGCCTGCAGGGCGTCCGCCGGAGTCAGCCCGCGCACGGCCAGGTGGTGGTGGAAGACGGCCATCATCAGCGCCGACGCGGCGTCCTGGGTGGCCCAGCGCGAGCCCACCACGTCAGTGGCCCCGGCGGCGAGGAAGGCGGTGGCCAGGGTGAGCGCCTCGTCGTGGTCGCGGGTGCTCAGATCTGTCTCGCAGGCACTGAGCACGACCAGCGGACCGGGTGTGGCCGGCTCGCTCGGTGCGGGCCGGTCCAGCAGCTGAGTCACCGTCAGCTGCCCGGCGGCCGGTCCGCCCGGCGCCAGGAACAGCGCCGAGACTGTCGGACGCACCCCGGCCGACCCATGCGAGGCCACATGAAGCAGCGACGGCGGGCGCTCCGCCGCTTGGCCTGCGCCCGGCAGCAGCGCGAGCACCTCCTCGGGCGTGCCGGCGGCCACCAGTTGATCTGGCAACTCGTAGTACTCGCCGTAGAGTTCGGCGGACGGATAGCAGCCATCGCGCAGCGCCAGTACTTCCTCCTCGGCCCAGGTCAGGTCCATCCAGGGATCGGCCAGCAGCACCGGGCGACTGGTCGGGGCGAGCCGCCGCCGGGCGGCCGACCGCAGGAACTGCCGGCCCGACGGGGCATAGGAGAGCACCATGAGCTCGCAGGCGTAGCGGTGCTCGGAGTCCTCGGGCAGCCGGGCCGCGTGCCAGGGCACCACACCGAGGTTGCCGCACGGGACCAGCACCAGGCGCAGTCCGCCGGGCCGGTCGCCTGGCCGCTCGGGGGCGTCAGCCAGTTTCTCCTCGATCCCCTGGAGCATCGGCCCGACCGCCGTCGGCCAGGCCCAGCCGCACAGCTCGGTGAGCGCCTGCTGCCAGCGCGCCTCGACCTCCTCCAGCCTGCCGTCCGGGTCGTCCCCGCGGAGCCGGGAGCGTTCGGCACAGACATCGAGGTAGGCGTCCAGCGGGTTGCGGCCGGCCCGGCCGAGCCGGGGCAGCTGGATTGCGAAGGGCTCGATCTCCGGGCCCAGGATGACAGCCAGCCCGTGCTCGGAGGCACCGCCCGGCACCACGTACACCAAGGCGTCGGCGTCCGCCGAGCGCAGCGCGGCCCTGAGCTCAGGCAGTGGCGGCGGCGCGAACGGCCCAGTGCCCGCCCGGTACCCCAGTGCGGTCAGCGCCTGGCGGCGCAGCTGGCTGGGGATCGCGGTCTTCGGCGCGTCGGTGTGTTCGGCCGCGCGCCACTGGCGGGCCAGCTGCGGGTGACCGGCGGCGGCCAGGCGGTCCGGTACCTGAGCCGATACCGCCGCCGCCTGGAGCACCATCGAGCGGCCCAACTCCAGCATGGTGATCGCGTGTTCGGCCCGCCCGTTTGCGCCGGACCACCAAGCACCCTGGAGCGCACGCGCCGCGCCGTCCCGGGCCTGCTGCAGGCGGTGCTCAGCATTGGACTCCAGCAGCACGGCGGCGGCGGTGGCCTCCAGAGACTGGATCATCGCCTCCGCGGCCGGGGTCTGTTCACCGGAGTGGGGGGCATCCCGGCGACTGTAGAGCAGCGCGAGGTTCCAGAGCAGCGTGGCGTCGAGCCAGCTGCCGTCGCCTCGGGCCGGATCGGGGCGGACCTGTTCCAACGCCTCGATGGCGCGGTGGAGATCAGCAGGGTCATCAGTGAGATCCGCGAGGAGCCCATGAACCGTCGCCTCGCTCATCCGGCTCCACGACGTCCCTGGCGACGGGCTGCTCTGCTCGGCCCCGGACGTCGCCAGCACGTTTCGCAGCTCTTCCGGATCGCCGTTGACCAGCGCCTGTATGCCCGCGATCTGGGTGCGAAGGGTCTCCGATCCCAGGACGGATGTCATGTAGGGGACCATCGGCTGGGCCTGGCTCTCGGCGAGAAGGCGGATTGCGAGGCGGCCCGCCTCGGGATCGTTGGTGATCCGCCAGAGCTCGCCGTTGAGCAGGCCAAGCGGCATGGTGGCCATCGCTTTGTCCTCGTCCTTGACGAGGGTGTCGCGGACCGCGGCGATCGTCGCGATGCACTCCCGCAGACCATCGGCATTCCCTTCGCGGGCGTGATGGCGGCCGAGCATGACCGTCCTGGAGATACCGACCAGGTCGGCCATGGGATGGTCGGGGTTGTTCAATGGCGACCCCTGGAGCTGCTCGACGACCTTGGCGAGCTGCTCCTCGGCGGCTGCGGCGTCCTCCAGGCTCCCGGTCAGGGTGTGAGACGCACCGATCAGCATCGAAAGCATGGTGCCCAGAGGGGGAAGCCACCCGTCCGCCGATGACAGGCGCTCTGCTTCCTGCCGCACGGACTCAGCGGCATCGGCGAGCTGTTGCGGGTCACCAGTCTGTTGCGTCTGCACCATCCGTGCCATGGCGTGGGTCAGGGCGCCGAACGGGGCGGCCTCCGGGCCTGCCGAACTCCGGGCGGTCGCGGCGAGCTCAGCGAGGGTGTTCAGCTGGTCGGCTGTCACGTCTCCCTGCAGAGCCTGTCCCAACAGGTCGAGCAGCGTGGAGTCGGGCTCGTGCTGGTCGGCCACCGTGACCGTCGGATCGGCCGGGCCGGAAGCTGTCCCACTGGTTGGCCTCGTCGGAGACGGACCGGTGCTCAGCAGCGTCCGCAGCTGCTCCGCGACGGGGAATCCTGGCGGTAACAGCTCGCACATCGTCTTCAGCTGAGCAATCATCTGATCGGGCCCGGCCGGCGCCGTGCGGAGGGCGACGGACATCACTCCGAGCTGTTGGCGCAGGTGCGGCGGCAGCGGAGCCTCATTGAGCTCGGCGAGCAGATCCCTGAGTTCGTTGTGCGTCGGGCTGTCGGGACTCATGACCGTTGCGTACTTCCGGCCCCACTCAGCCATGCTTCCGAAGTCGCTCACCGCCTCACGCGGATCGCCGTGGGGCAGCGGAATCAGCAGGGTGAACAGGTACAGGGCGGCCCGCTGCCGGTCCCAGCGGGCCAGGCCCGTGCCGCTGGCCCGCGCGGCACGCAGCAGTTGCATGGCACGCGACCGGTCCCCGGCCGTACCGGGGCGCTGTTGCTGCCGGATGGCCAGCAGTCCGCCGAGCCGGGCCGCCAGCACCGGCCAGAGCGCCTCGTCCTGGTCCAGCAGGCCCACCAGCTGCTCAAGTTCAGCGATCAGCTGGTCCTCGGTCGCCTGGTCGGACAGCTGGAGTCGGAACGGCTGGCTGGGGTCCGGCAGCAAGACGAGCTCCGCCCGCCCCTCTGCCGCCTCCGCCCAAGCCCGAACCCCTCGAAGCCCTCCGCTATCCGTGAACGACTCGTCTGACGAAGGATCTTGACTGACCACCATACAGAACTCCGTCGGTTGGAGCAGCGCCAACGGATCACATCATGCCCCGCTTGCCCGCTCCACCGGGCGGGCTTGGCATGCTCAACCGGACAACGACCAGGACTCGCCCCGGAACCGGCCTGCTCCGACGGGTATCTTGGGTGACGCGACGATGGCGGGGAGTCAACCGCTAAATCGGGGAGTGCCCGTGCAAGCTGGGCGGCCCAACGAAAGCAGCCGCACAGGCCTCCTGGCGGCGCATGCGCCGTCGCGTGCACGATCTCGTCCCCGCGTCGGTCTTGGATGATCGCGAGATCGAATCCGGTCCGTGATCGGTCCGGGAGCCTTGCCAATTGACGCCCTGCAGTGTCGGATCGCTCCAGGGCGTCACGGACAGTTATCGCGGAGGTTGGGTTCCTGAAGCACAACGTTGGCTTCAGGAACCCAACTTCAGGTCCTAGAAGAACCCAAGCTTCTGTGGGCTGTATGAGCTAAGAATGTTCTTCGTCTGCTGATAGTGCTCCAGCATCATCTTGTGCGTCTCGCGTCCGATCCCCGACTGCTTGTAGCCGCCGAAGGCGGCATGCGCCGGGTAGGCGTGGTAGCAGTTGGTCCACACGCGGCCCGCCTGGATGGCGCGGCCCGCGCGGTAGGCCGTGTTCGCGTCGCGGGTCCATACGCCCGCTCCCAGGCCGTACAGCGTGTCGTTCGCCGTGCCGATCGCGTCGTCGAAGTCGGTGAACGAGGTCACCGCCACCACCGGGCCGAAGATCTCCTCCTGGAAGATCCGCATGCGGTTGTCGCCCTCGAAGATGGTCGGCTGGACGTAATAGCCGCCCGCCAACTCACCGTCGTATTCAATGCGGTGACCACCCGTCAGAATCTTCGCGCCCTCCTGCTGGCCGATGTCAAGATAGGAAAGGATCTTCTCTAGCTGGTCGTTGGACGCCTGGGCGCCGATCATGGTGTCGGTGTCCAGCGGGTGGCCCGGGACGATCCGTTCCGTGCGGGCGACAGCCGCCTCAAGGAACTCGCTGTAGTGGCCGCGCTGGATCAGGGCGCGGGACGGGCAGGTGCATACCTCGCCCTGGTTCAGGGCGAACATCGTGAAGCCTTCGAGGGCCTTGTCGCGGAAGTCGTCGTCCGCCGACCACACGTCGTCGAAGAAGATGTTGGGTGACTTGCCACCCAGTTCGAGGGTGACGGGCTTGATGTTCTCCGAGGCGTACTGCATGATCAGCCGCCCGGTGGTGGTCTCGCCCGTGAACGCGATCTTCGCGACGCGCGGGCTCGACGCGAGCGGCTTGCCCGCCTCCACGCCGAAGCCGTTGACGATGTTGACCACCCCCGGGGGCAGCAGATCCGCGACCAGGCTCATCCAGAAGTGGATCGAGGCCGGGGTCTGCTCCGCCGGCTTCAGCACCACAGCGTTGCCCGCGGCCAGTGCCGGGGCCAGCTTCCACACCGCCATCAGGATCGGGAAGTTCCACGGGATGATCTGGCCGACCACGCCGAGCGGTTCGTGGAAGTGATAGGCGATGGTGTCGTCGTCGATCTCGCTCAGCGAGCCCTCCTGAGCGCGCAGGGCGCCCGCGAAGTACCGGAAGTGGTCGATGGCCAGCGGGATGTCGGCGGCCAGCGTCTCGCGTACGGGCTTGCCGTTCTCCCAGCTCTCGGCGACCGCCAGCTCCTCCAGGTGCGCCTCCATCCGGTCCGCGATCTTGAGCAGGACGTTCGCACGGGCCTCCGGGGAGGTGCGCCCCCAGGCCGGTGCGGCGGCGTGCGCCGCGTCAAGGGCGAGCTCGACGTCCTCGGCGGTACCGCGGGCGATCTCGGTGAAGGGGCGGCCGTTGACGGGGCTCGGGTTCTCGAAGTACTGGCCGAGCCGTGGCGGCACGTACGCGCCGCCGATCCAGTTGTCGTAGCGGGACTGGAACGAGACGAGCGCGCCCTCGGTGCCGGGTGCTGCGTAACGGGTCATCTCCGTGGCCTCCCTCTGCCGCGCCGCCCGCCCTTGGGCGGCGCTCGCAGGGCAGGCTAGGGGTGGGAAGGTTGCAACCCCGTTGCGAGGCCCTGCTCGGCCGACAGTTCCCTCAACCTGGCCTGAACTGCGGTCTGTTGGCAGCTCGGAAGGGCGGCGGCCAGGGCCTGCCACACCGGGAGGTCGTCCTCGCCCCACGGGCTGTACGCCCAGTCGGCGAGCAGCCCCGGGTCGGCGCGCGCCAGGAGCGCGGCCCGCACCTGGCCGGCGAGGCGTCGGCGCAGGCGCACCACGGCCGGAGCCTGGGAGCCCGGAAGGAGCGGCCCGTAGTAGAACGTCATCGCCGCGGCCACCGCGCCCGACCCGAGCCGCCGGGCCACCGTGTCGAAGTCCGCGTCCACCGGGGCGGTTAGCCGGTAGGGGCGGGAGGCGAGGAGTTCGGGCCCCAACAGCCTTCGCAGCCTGGACAGTTCGGCGCGCAGCGTCACGGGGCTGACGGCCTCGTCCTCGTACAGCGCCACGAGCAGTTCGTCGCCGCTCAGGCCCTCGGGGTGGCGGGCGAGGAGGACCAGGATCTCGCTGTGGCGGCGACTGAGGCGCAGCTTGCGGCCGTCCGCGACCAGCAGTGCCTCGTCCCTGCCCAGCGCGCTGAGGCAGACCGCCTCACCGACGGGCGGCGGGGCGAGCAGGGCCAGTTCGCACTCGGCGGCCTTTGCCACGGCCTGGACGAAGCCCAGACTGTGCGGGTGGGCGAGGCCGTCGCCGCCGGTGAGGTCGACGGCGCCGAGCAGCCTTCCGGTACGCGGGTCGTGGACGGGGGCGGCGGCGCAGGTCCACCGCTGGACCGGCCGGCGGAAGTGCTCGGCCGTGAACACCTGGACCGGGCGGTCCTCGGCCAGGGCGGTGCCGGGCGCGTTGGTGCCCACGGCCGACTCGGCCCAGCGGGCACCGGGAACGAAGTTCATGCGTCCGGCCTCACCGCGGATCCGCGGATGCCCCTCGACCCACAGGAGGCGACCCTGCGCGTCGCACACGGCCGCCAGGTGCTCGCCATCCGAGGCGTACGCCCCGGTCAGCTCGCGTATCACCGGCATGGCGCGAGCCAGCGGGTGCCCGTCCCGGTATGCGAGGACGTCCTCCTCGTCCAGCTCCACACAGGCCGCCCCCTCCGGGCTGACGCGGGCCCGCGCGGAGCGCTGCCAGGACGCGGCCACCAGCGGACGCACCGGACGCACCACCCGTCCGGCCGAGGTGAACTGGTCGTGGGCAAGCCGGAGTCGACCGCTCAGCTCGGCCGGGTCGGACCCGGTTTCCAGGGCCACCCAGGACTCGTCGCGCCTGTCCGTCAACTCGGTCTCCCCGCACGCCGTATGGGCCGGTTCCCATCCTCGTCACCGTGTGAGCGTCCGGCAAGGAGCACGGAAGTAGCCATCATTCAGGCGAAGTTGACGAGCCTGATGTAGCGCACCCAGTCCCACTCGGGTCCCGGGTCGGTGTGATCGGTGCCGGGGACCTGGTAGTGGCCGATGATGTGCTCCCGGTCCTTCACGATGCCCCACCGGTCGCAGATCGAGGCCGTCAGCGCGGCCGACCGCTCGTACAGCGCGTCGGTGAAGTAGTCGGGCTGGTCGATCCAGCCCTCGTGCTCGATGCCGATGCTGCGGGTGTTGTAGTCCCAGTTCCCGGCGTGCCAGGCGATGTCGTGCTCCCGGACCATCTGTGCGATGTACCCGTCGGCGGAGCGCGTCACATAGTGCGCGGAGACCTTCTTCGCCGGGTTCTGGAAGATGTCGATGGTGTTCGCCCAGGTCTCCTGGGTCACGTGGATGACGACGTAGTCGATGGGGTACGCCGAAGGCCTGGTGGACGCCGTGTAGTTGGACGTCGACGCGGGCATCCAGTGCGCGCCCGGGTAGTCGGTGGTGCCGTTGGCCGCCTCCGCCTCGCCTGCCGGGAACAGGATTCCGGCGGCGATCGAAGCGGCGGTGCCCTGGAGGAGTCTTCTGCGGTTCATCGAGCGCATCCCTGAACTAGGCGTTGAATAACGGAAGTTGAGCTGCCATGTCGCGCAGGTGGCGGTGCAGCCCCCGGTGCGGCTCGCCCTGCCGGGGCAGCCATTCCTTGCGGATCTTGGCGACGCAGGTGTAGTTGGTGTCGCAGACATTGGCGAGCGGAGCCTCGCCCGCCTGGGACACCAACTGGTACGCGTCGAGCGCGGAGAGCCCGTAGTCGCGCTCCACCCAGCGCACCAGGTCCAGCTGTGAGATGCGGAAGGCGTCTTCGAGCGGGCGCGCCGATCCCGTCGCCATGATGTGCGTGTCGGACTCGATGCGCGGCCAGGGCGTCTCGACGCCCTTCAGGAGCTCGACCACGACCACCGTGTTCATGGCGCATTCGACGGCGACTCCGCACGTCTCGCCCTCACCCTGGCGGGCATGCCCGTCGCCGAGGCTGAACAGTGCACCTTCCACGTTGACGCCGAGGTAGCAGGTGACGCCCGCGCGCATCTCAGGGGTGTCCATGTTCCCGCCGTGTGCGTCCGGCACCAGCGCCGAGCGCACCTCCAGATTGGCCGGTGCCACGCCGACCGTGCCGTGCATCGGGTCCATCGGCAGCTCGACCTCGATGTCGCTCTCGCGGGCCCGGAACAGACAGGTGCCGCGGACCCGGTCGAGCTCCCACATCCACACCACCTCCGGCAGCGGCGGCTGGAGCGTCGCCGTCGTGTGCGTGGAGGTCAGCGCGCCGAACAGGGGGACGGTCGTCGAGGCGGCCCAGTCCCGGGCGGGCCGAATCGACACGAAGTGCACGGCGAGCGTGTCGCCGGGCTCCGCGCCCTCCACGTAGAAGGGCCCGGTCTGCGGATTGAGGAAGGGGAACTCGCAGACGCGGGAGACCAGATCGTGCTCGGAACGCACTCGTCCGGCGAAGCAGTCCTCGGTGTACAGATCGAGCACGGTCCCGGGCGCGATGCGGGCGACGGGCGGCGCGCCGCCGAACATCCAGGCGTACTCGCCCTCCTTGGGCCGCACGGTGAGAATCCGCGGATCGTCGCTCATCCTCGTAGCGCTCCTGTCTGCTCGTGGTCCCCATCGGGATCGATGAGGTGAACGCGGCCGGTCTGTGCCAGCCGGGGTAGCGGCGCGCCGGCACCACGCGGCTGCCGCCCGCGCAGGCCGGGCTCGCCGGAACGGAGGCGGCGACGGCCGCCGCGAGCGCCATCGCGGTGACGCTCTGGAAGAGGAACTCCCGCAGGCCGACGGCGTTCCGAGCCAGCCCGGTGCCCGTGCTCGTACTGGATCGCTCGGGCACCATCGGCCCCCTCTGTCCGTCAACGGGCAAGAATGTCGCGGTAGTTACCGTACGGTCCGGGGCGCGCGGGGTGGAAGGGGACGCCGTTTCGAGCGGCCTGTGAGCGGAACGTCGATGTGCTGTGGGCCGGTTGGTGAATTTTCCGTACAGGGGTCGCGGGATGCCCCCTTCCCGCCGATTCTGGAGGGTATGGCCATGCCGCCCGTACCGCCCAAGCCGCCCGGTCCGCCGTCCGGCGGAGGTTTCGGACCGCCGTCGGGGGGTGGGTTCGGGCCGCCGACCTGGCAGTCGCCGTCGCCACCGCCCCGGCCGCCGGGCAGGGGCGGTGGCCGGGGGCCGCTGATCGTCGTCGCGGTCGTCGTGGCGGTCGCGGCGATCGTCGCCATCGCGTTCGCGGTCACCCGATCCGGCGGCGACGGTAAGAGTCCCGCCGGCCCCACCCCGACTGCGAGCCCCACCCCGTCCCTGAGCCTGCCGAGCGGCTGGCCCACGTCGCTGCCCACCGGCTGGCCGACCGAACTACCGTCACTGCCAACGGAGTTGACGAGTGGATTCCCGACGGAACTCCCCAGCGGACTGCTGTCCGGGATCGCTGGGGAGGTGACGAACACGCGGTGAACGCCGCGACGCTCGGTCGCGCCGGTTCAATCGCCGCGCTCGCCCTCGGCAGCGGCGAACATCGACTCCAGCGCCGCCGCCGGATCCCGGTCTGCCGGACCCGCCGCGCCCCAGCGTCCGTGCTCCTTGCGGTAGGGCCACCACCGGCCGTCCGGGCCGAGCCGCAGTTGGGCGTCCCGGCCGGTCACCGTCCACCGGTTGCCGCCGGTCGCCCGCAGCGCCGGGCGCTCGCCCTCGGGCCAGGCGCGGTCGAGGCCCGCGACGGCCCGCGCCAGCTCCTCCGTCCCCGGAGTCCACTCCTCTTCCAGCACGCGGAGCGAAGCGACCCCGCCCAGTCGCCAGGCGTGTACGGCCGCCTCCAGGTCGGCGGGTCGCCGCCCCGACGCGCCGGCCAGCCGTGCGGAAATCCGGCGATCGAGGCAGTCGGCCGCAAGGCGGACGGTGTCCTGATCCACCGTCAAAGTGGGTTCAACGGGTTGTAGTTGGTGATCCTTGGCGAGCGCGTCCGCCAGTATGCGATGGGCTCGCGCCGCGGCATGGGCCGCCAGGAACTCCAGTGCCGCCGGATCGACCCCCGGCTCCGGCGCGGTCTCGGTGTCCAGATGGGCGGGCCCGTCCGGCTCCGGCGGCAGCGTCGGCGGCGCGGGCAGCGGCGGCACGATGTCCCGGGCCGCGAACGCCTCCTGGGCCGGTACGCCCTCCACTGCCGTCGGCTCACTCACGCAAGGCGCCGCGCTGAGCTCCTGCAAGGAGTCGAGCAGCGCCCGCTCGGTGCGGCCGCGCATCAGCAGCAGCACGAACGGGTCCTGGTCGAGCAGGCGCGCCACCTGGTAGCAGAGCGCCGCCGTGTGCGGGCAGTGGTCCCAGGCGTCGCATGTGCACGCCGGTTCCAAGTCGCCGATGGCGGGAAGGAGTTCGACGCCCGCGGTCGCCGCGTCCTCCACCAGGTGGGGCGGCATCTCGCGGTCGAGCAGCGCCGCGATGTGCCCGGCGCGCTCCGCGGCCATCTCCAGGAAGCGATCCCAGGCGGCGGCGTCCAGCTCCTGGAGGAGTACATCGCTGCGGTGCCGGGAGCCGTCCCGGCCCCGTACCACCGCCGTGATCCGGCCAGGGCGGACGGTGACCGCGCCGACCGCGCCCTCCCGCGCGAAGCGGCGCCCCTTCTTGAGCTGCTGCCCGTCGAGCGCGGTGTCCTCCAGGGCCTTCAGCCACGCCTGGCCCCACCAGCTCACGGCGAAGCCGCGCCCCGGCGCGGGCGGCAGCGGCTCGAAGGTGCGCTCGTCCTCGTACGTGTCGCTCATCGCCCGCTCCCTCGCAACGCCACCAGATCCGTCAGTTGCGCATCGGACAGCTCGGTCAGCGCGGACTCACCCGCGCCGAGCACGGCATCCGCCAACTCCCGCTTGCGGTCCAGCATCTCGGCGATCCGGTCCTCGACGGTGCCCTCCGCGATCAGCCGGTGGACCTGCACCGGGCGGGTCTGCCCGATGCGGTACGCCCGGTCGGTGGCCTGCGCCTCGACGGCGGGGTTCCACCACCGGTCGTAGTGGATGACATGACCGGCCCGGGTCAGGTTCAGACCCGTACCCGCCGCCTTCAACGACAGCAGGAACACCGGGACCTCACCGTCCTGGAAGCGTCGCACCATCTCCTCGCGCCGCTCCACCGGCGTCCCGCCGTGCAGGAACTGCGCCGGAACGCCGCGCGTCGCCAGATGCTCCTCGATGAGCCGCGCCATCTGCACGTACTGGGTGAAGACGAGCACCGACCCGTCCTCGGCGACGATGGTGTCGAGTAGCTCGTCGAGCAGCTCCAGCTTTCCCGAACGACCGCTGATCCTGGGGGAGTTCTCCTTCAGATACTGCGCCGGGTGGTTGCAGATCTGTTTGAGGGCGGTCAGTAGTTTCACCACCAGGCCCCGCCGCTCGAAGCCGTCGGCCGCGGAGATCTCGGCGAGCGTCTCGCGCACCACGGCCTCGTACAGACCGGTCTGCTCCGGGGTGAGGGAAACGGCGCGGTCGGTCTCGGTCTTCGGCGGCAGCTCGGGCGCGATGCCCGGGTCGGACTTGCGGCGGCGCAGCAGGAAGGGCCGGACAAGCCGGGAGAGGCGCTCGGCTGCTGCCGGATCGGAGCCGCTCTCAGCGGCGGCCGCGTATCGCGTACGGAACGTGCCGAGGCGGCCGAGCAGTCCGGGGGTGGTCCAGTCGAGGATCGCCCACAGTTCGGAGAGGTTGTTCTCCACCGGCGTGCCGCTGAGCGCGACGCGCGCGCGGCCCTCAATGGTGCGCAGCTGCCTGGCTGTCGCCGAGTACGGGTTCTTGACGTGCTGCGCCTCGTCGGTGACCACCATGCCCCACGACGTCCCGGCCAGCTTCGCGGCGTCCAGACGCATCGTCCCGTACGTGGTGAGCACGAACTCGCCGTCCAGCAGGGAGTCGAGTGAGCGCGAGGCGGCGTGGTAGCGGCGGACGGGGGTGCCGGGCGCGAACTTCTCGATCTCGCGCTGCCAGTTGCCCATGAGGGACGTGGGGCAGACGACGAGAGTGGGGCCTGCGGTCGCCGGATCGCTCTGGCGGTGCAGATGCAGCGCGATGAGGGTGATGGTCTTGCCGAGTCCCATGTCGTCGGCGAGACAGCCGCCGAGGCCCAACGAGGTCATGTCGGCAAGCCAGTTGAGGCCGCGCAGCTGATAGTCGCGCAACTGGGCGGTGAGCGCCGCGGGCTGCGCCACCGGCTGCTCGCGGTCCCCCTCGGGATCGGCGAGCCGGTCGCGCAGCCGGGCCAGCCAGCCGGTCGCCTCGACGTCGACGAGCCGCCCGTCGATCTCGGTCGAGCCGGTGAGGACCGCCGCGAGCGCGTCGACCGGGGTGACCTTGCGGTCCTGTGCCGCGTCGCGGGCGCGCCGGGCCTCCTGCGGATCGACGAGCACCCACTGGTCGCGCAGGCGCACCACGGGACGACTCGCCTCGGCGAGCCGGTCCAGCTCCGCTCGCGTCAACTCCGTCCCGCCCAGCGCGAACCGCCAGTCGAAGGCGAGCAGCGCGTCCGCCGACAGGACGGAAGGCGCCCCCGTCCCGAGCCGTTCCCGCGCCTGCTCCTGCGGGCCGATCACCGCGCGCGCCGTCAGCTTGCGCGCGAGCTCCTTCGGCCAGTGCACCTGGACGCCGATCGCGGCCAGCGTGCGCGAGGCCGCACCAAGCAGCTCGGCCGCCTCCTCGTCGGCCAGCTCGATCGCATCCGGAACGGCGGCCGAGAGCAGCGGGGCCAGCGGCGCCCAGGCGTGGGCCGCCCGGCGCAGCGCGAGCAGCGCGTCCATGCGGGCCCGCGGCCCGAACCGGCCGCCAGCGCCGGATTCGGCCCACACCTCGGCGGCATCGGCGACCAGCGCCGGATCGCTGACGCCGTGCATCTGGAGCACCGCGCGGAACACCGGCGCACTGTCCATAGCGGCCGAGGCGAGTCCCGGCAGCTCGACGCGCAGTGAGATCCGTACGCCCGCGTCGTGCCCGGCGGCAACCTCCGCGGCCCAGGCCCGCTGTTCGGGCAGCCGCCGCGGCTCGTCGGCGGCGAAGGCCGGCGAGCCGGTGGCCCGCGCCGCGCCGGGGGTGCGGGGCAGCCCGTCCGCGACCGCGTCGAGGAAGGCGCGCAGGAGTCGCTCGGGGTCGGCCAGCAACACAGGGCCGGCGGTGGTGTCGAGCGGGACTGCATGCGCCTCCGGCGGCATCGCCGCGGCCAGCTCGCGCACCTTGTCCAGCTCGTCGGCGCCGAGCGGGCCGACCCGCCACGCGTCGTGATCGCTCGGCGTGAGACCGGGCAACAGGAGCCCCCGGGCGGCGAGTTGGAGGGCGAGGAGCGCGGCGGAGCCCCAGAAGGCGGCCGGGCGCGAGGCCTCGGCCGAGGCACGGGCCCGGGTGAGCACGGGCAGCGCGTCCTGGACGGACAGCAGGAGGGCGGGTACGTCCTGGGGCGTGACGTCCGCGTCGACGACGGTCAGGTTCTCGACCGTGCCGGCCGCGGTCGGCGGCTCTTCGCCGTCGGGGTGCCAGAAGGCGACGCGGCCGGTGCGGGGCGGGTCCGCGGGCAGGAACGCCACGCGGCAGCGGGCGAGTTCGGCGAGCTGGGGCGGCGTGGGAACGGGGAGCCTCTGCACAGCGATAACGCATTCCTCAAATTTGACTACGTTGCCGGAGCGGCCGAGGGTACAGGAAGGACCGGCCGATCGGGAGCGTCACCGAGTGACCCAGATCACATGGATCCGCGTGGGTGGGGTCAGCACCACCGGTGATTGCGGGGGCAGGCCCCCGCCGCAGCACGGGTGGTGGCGCCATGGCCGTCAACAGGTGGCGATCCGTACGTTCAGTCAGGTCAGCGCAGGGAACTGCGGGGGACGACCGACCGGAGACGTCATGCCACAGGCCACCATGCCGCAGCCCGCCACGGGCCTCGGCGCCCCTGCCGAGCCGCGGGCGGGCAGTGAGTTCGCGCCCCTGCTCAAGACGGTGAAGGGCCAGGGTCTGCTCGACCGCCGCACCGGCTGGTACGCCGTCCGCATCGTGCTCAACCTGCTGGCGCTGGCCGCGACGGTCACCGCGATGGCGCTCACCGGCGACACCTGGTGGACCCTGCTGTACGCGGTGCCGCTCTGCGTGCTCTGGGCTCGCACCGCCTTCTTCGGCCATGACGCCGGCCACGCCCAGATCACCCGTGGCAAGGGCGCGGGCCGGTTCATCGGCCTGCTGCACAGTGATCTGCTCCTCGGGATGAGCTACGCCTGGTGGAACGACAAGCACAACCGCCACCACGCCAACCCCAACCACATCGACAAGGACCCGGACGTCGGCGTCGGCGCCCTCGTCTGGACCCAGAAGCAGGCCGAACGCCGCGAAGGCCTCGCCCGCTGGCTCACCCGCAATCAGGCCGGGCTCTTCTTCCCGATGCTGCTCCTGGAAGGCATCGCCCTGAAGGTGTACGGATTCCAGGACCTCAAGCGGCAGCCGCCGCGCGAGCGGGCCGTGGAGGCCCCCCTCCTGATCCTCCACCTCGCCGGCTATGTGGCGCTGCTCCTGACCGTCATGTCCCCGGGCAAGGCGCTGGCCTTCGCCGTGCTGCACCACGCGCTGTTCGGCCTGCACCTCGGCATGACCTTCGCCCCCAACCACAAGGGCATGGAGATGCCCGACCCGGACGACCCCGGCCACGCGGCCTGGGGGCATCTGCGCCGCCAGGTCCTCACCTCGCGCAACGTACGCGGTGGCCCGGTCACCGACTGGCTCCTGGGCGGTCTGAATTACCAGATAGAGCACCATCTGTTCCCGAACATGCCGCGCCCGCACCTCCGGCTCGCCCAGCCGATGGTCCGCGCCCACTGTGCCGCCCTGGGCATCCCGTACGCCGAGACCTCGCTGACCGACTCCTACCGCCAGGCCCTGGAGCACATGCGCGAGGTCGGCGCACCACTGCGGAAGTGACGCATAGTGGAAGCAGGTGGAACCAGGGGGCGCCGCCGCGCGTTCCCTGGGCAGAGCGGCAGATCGCCGCGAGGAGGAAGGCGACGGACATGTCCAAGCGCGCGATGATCGCCGCCGGAGGAGTGGTGGCGGGGCTCATTCTGATCCCGCTGATCGGATTCTGGCTGGCCCTGCTGGTCCTGATCGGGGTCCCCGTAGCGGCCTATCTGATGCTGGACCCGAGCCAGCGGCGGAGGCTGCGGCACATATCCCGCAAGGAGCTCGGGCGCTAGCAGCTGCTCTGACCTGCCGGGATAGGCTCAGGACCGATCTTGGGTTTCGGCCATCATGAGTACGGCAGAGGGGAGCTCGGCGCGATGAGCGGGACGAGTGGGACGGTCACGGCGGTCAGCAGCAATGGTGAGTACTCCTTCACGAAGCCGAACCGGGACAGCATCAGACTGCTGGCCGGGCTCGGGGTGGAAGGTGATGTACACGCGGGTGTGACGGTCAAGCACCGCTCACGCGTCGCCCAGGACCCGACGCAGCCGAACCTGCGCCAGGTCCACCTGATCCACGAGGAGCTCTTCGGGGAGGTGGCCGAGCAGGGCTTCGAGGTCGGTGCCGGACAGCTCGGCGAGAACGTGACGACGGCGGGCATGGACCTCCTCGGCCTGCCCACCGGCACCCTGCTGCGCATCGGCGCCGAGGCGGTCGTCGAGGTGACCGGCCTGCGCAACCCGTGCCTCCAGATCGACGCCTTCCAGGACGGGCTGCTCAAGCAGGTCGTTGGCCGTGACGAGGACGGCACGATCGTGCGCAAGGCCGGCATCATGAGCGTGGTCCGCGTGGGCGGCGAGATCCGCCCGGGAGACACGATCACGGCCGAACTGCCGCAGGGGCCGCACCGGCCGCTGGAGCGGGTGTGAGCACTGGCTTGCTGTGTAGCTGAGCGTCAACTGGCCCTGGTGGCAGGCGAGTTGAGCTGACGGGGGCGGGGCGTGGGTCGAACGTGCCATGGCGGGGCGCCGGGGAGGCGTGGCCCGCGCCCACCCTCCGCCCGGAGTGCGAGGCGGTCCGCGCCTCTCACTCGTAGTAGTCCCGCATCAGCTCCACCGACCACGGAGGCTGCACGGTCTCGCCCCGCGGGCCGAACTCGGCGAGATACGGCTTGATGTCGAGCACCGGGGTGCCTTCCACCGCGTCGAGCCCGGCGACCTGCACATCGAGCCCGTCGACAGCGAGGACGCGGCAGCGCGAGACGCCGAGCCGGTTGGGGCGGTTCTTGCCGCGCTGGGCGAAGATGCCGACCAGCGGCCAGTCGGGGTTGCCGCGAGGGCGCCGGGCGCCGGACTCGATCTTCTCGGGGGCGACCCGGTCGAAGTGGAAGACGACTTCGAGATGGGAGAAGTCCATGAGCCCGTACAGGGCCTCGGGCCCGAACTGCTCGCCGTCGAGCCGGATCACGGCGGTCTCGCCGCCCCAGTGATCATCGGCGACCTCGCCCCGCCCGCCGACCACCCATCCCACAGGCCGACAGACGACATCCACTGCGCCGTCGCCCGCGACGTTGCCCTCAACGCCCTTGTCCGTCATGCGTGTTCCTCCCGGCAGCCGTGCTCTTGATCGAAGTGAACACCGGGGGCGGACGGTAAACAAGGCGATTCAGAACGCGGGTCCGCCCCGGCGTCGATGAACGTCAGGCGGCGACGAGTTGAACACTTCCGCCCGTCGGAACTCACCTTCCACAGCGTGTAGTAGCTTCGCCAGGCCGCGCTTTGTCCTGCGCGCGCTCCCACGTCAGGGACCCGTTCACGCACCGAAAGCCGTCGATGTCTGTTCTGACCTACCCGGAAGCAATAGGCGTCGGCCTGCTCCAAGGCGTCACCGAACTGTTCCCCGTGTCCAGCCTCGGCCACAGCATCCTGCTGCCCGCGCTGCTCGGCGGACACTGGAAGCACGACCTCGACGTGTCGGCCGACGGATCGCCGTACCTGAACGTTCTGATCGGGCTGCACCTGGCCACCGCGCTCGCGCTCGTCGTCTACTTCCGCCGGGACTGGGTCCGGGTGATACGCGGTCTGGTCAGCTCGATACGTGAGCGCCGCGTCGTCACGGTCGAGCAGAAGCTGGCGTGGCTGCTCATCGTGGCCACGATTCCGGTCGGGGTGGCCGGCCTGGCGCTCGACCACCTCTTCCGTTCCACGCTCGGAAAGCCCATCCCGACCGCGGTCTTCCTCGCCCTCAACGGCATCGTGCTCTACCTCACCGAGCAGCTGCGCCGGGGCGGTACGGGGCGCCGCCGCGCGGGCGCCTCGGTGGCGCCGGGCGAAGAGCACCTGGACCCCGACGAACTCTCGGACCGGCGCCTGACCCAGCTCACGTACCGTCAGGTCGTCTGGATCGGCGCCGCCCAGATCCTCGCACTCTGCCCCGGCATCAGCCGCTCCGGCTCCACGATCAGCGCGGGCATCTTCCGCGGTCTCTCCCACGAGGACTCCGCCCGCTTCGCCTTCCTGCTCGCCACGCCCGTCATCGCGGCCGCCGCCCTGCTGAAGGTGCCGTCCCTGCTCGGCCCGGCGGGCGACGGGATCCGCGGCCAGGTCCTGGCGGGCAGCGCAGCCGCCTTCGTCGCCGGGTACGTCGCCGTCCGCTTCCTCACGAAGTACTTCGAGACCCGAACCCTGACCCCGTTCGCCATCTACTGCACACTCGCCGGCCTCGGCAGCCTGGCGTGGCTGACGGTGGGGTGAGAGGGAGTGGGAGGGGGCCGACCGGCGTCAGCCGCCGCTTTCTCCGCAAACGGTCACGGTTGAAGGGGCCGCTGCTCGCGGTGTGCCTTGGCTGACTTCTCACACTCCGTGATGACCATCCTGGGCCCGTTTTCCCAGATGGCCAACCCGAGAGTCAGGAACGCAGAGAATTCCTCCGCCAGCTGGCCGAGCAGCAGGCCGGATATCTTCTGCCGGTTCGAGACCGGAAGAAGCACGCTCTTGCCCCCTGTGGCGTTCTCTACGCTGAGGAGCTTGACGAATGCCCATTCCTTGTTGTTGTGCGTCCCTTTGAAGACAACGCGCTGGGTGGTCACGATGGCTTGTCCTCGGTCGGTCGGCGTTTGAACCTCGGGGCCCGGTACGTATTGGCGGTTGGAGACCCCGACGCGAAAGGACAGCCCTTTGGCGACCTTCACCCGGACACCGGAGGAACCGCCGGCGTAGTGCCCCGGGCGTCGCCGAGGTTCGATCAGTGACGCTTGACCGGTCCAGAGAGCGGTTTCATTCGCTTTGAGAATGATGAGAGCGGGTGTCGAGGCTGTGCAAGCCGTGCCCGCGGAAGCCGCGCCCGCTCGGCAGGCGGCGGCGACGATCTCGTCCAGTAACTGCTGATCTTCCTCCCAACTCGCCAATTCCTTCTGGTACTCCTTTGTGGCACGGCGGGCGTCACGTCGCTCTTTGCGTGTGGGCGAGGGGGAGCGATCCGAGACGGCTGCCAGGGGCGGCCCTGGTTCTGGGTCGGTGTTTGCGCTGGCGGGTTCTGCCCATGTGGGAACGCTGCGCACTGCTTGCCGTGGAGCACTGGTGAGGCAGGCGGGTTGCTGCTCGTCACGGCTCGCCACCGGGGGGTCGGGCGTGGGGAGCGGCTCCGCCTGGGTGTGGGCCCCAGCCCTGTGGGCTCGTGTGAGAACGGCTGCCCCGAGAATCGCGTAGGCCTGTGAACGGTCCGCGTTGAGCAGTAGCGTGTTGACATCGGTCTTCGGCGTGATCGGCTGCGCGACCAGTGCGCCTGCAAGGGCGAAGTGCAGCCAACCCGTAAGCCCAGGGTGATGTACGCGAACGTCGGCGATCGCGTCCAGGGGAATGGCCCGACGAGCCGTATGACGCTTCTCCTGTGAAGCCAGGCGACCAAACTGCAGTACCACTGTCTCCCCGTCGAAGGAGACACGTCCATCGGTCCCCGACACCTCCATCGGCAGGTCGCCGCTCTCAACCCGGGGAGTGCCGTGAGCACCAGCGACCGGCAGGCCTTCAGCCAAGCGGGCGCGGATCACCCCGGCGAACGCCGCTGCCTCCACAGCCCGGCCCAGGGGAATGACCAGGGTGTCGGGGTCAGTCCCCGGTCCGGGATCAGGCTCCTTGAGTAGCGGACGCAGCGGATCCGAACCGGGAACGATCAGGAGCTGAAGAGACCCGCGGCGTCGGCCCGTTGGCGGCTCATAGCGCACGCCGGTCACCGCCGAGAGCGGGAAACGGCGGATCCGAAGCGCGGCCTTGAGTGGATCACCGAGCCGACCCACCGAGAACCTCAGCTCCAGTGAATCGGGGTGGAGCGTCATCGTGCCATCTTCGCCACGAAGTTCGTTAGTGCTGATTCGCACGCTGGTCGCCCCGGCAGACACAGCTGCGACGGCCGGGGAGAGGGTAGTTGGAGGGAGCGTGAGTGCGGTCTGTGGCGGTAGGTCGTCGGTCCATACCCAGAATGGCCAGTTGCCCGGTGCCGACGGCCAGCTCGGGTCAGGACGCCAATCCGGCGGCGGTGAGAAGTTCTGCGGCGCGGAGGGCCACCCTGGTGCGGGGTTGAATCTCCATGGCACTCTCCCACCCCCTTTCATACAGCTTGCAGCGAGGTAACTTGCCACCGTCATTTCTACTCGGTTCACCCGCCCGCGGCATCACGAACGCACAAGCTGCGGCGGGTTCTCCCACCGTGCCCTGTCAGATGCCCTGTTGGGCAGGCGGGACACCAAGGGCGGGGGCTCCGAAGCGAAGTGGGCCTCCAGGGCTCCCGGGCTCAGGACGGACGTACGGCCATCGCGTCCAGTGCTTCCAGGAGCGCGGGAAGTCTGGATCCGCGGCCCACCGGGTGCACCTCGCCGGGGTCGTCGTCGAACAGGACGAACGCCATGTCGTCGGTCCTGGCGACGAGGGACCATCCGGGGCCGTCGGCACGCAGCGTCCGGGCGCCGCCCGGCGCGAACGCGGACCGGACCCGGCCGACCGGGGGTGGCGACTCAAGGTAGCCGCCCACCTCCTCAAGCACCCGCTGGACCCCCAAGGCCCGAGGGCCTACCGCCCCCTCCTCGCCGCGTACGCCGTCGTCGCCTTCTCTATCCGATCCCGCTCCGGACGCTGCGGGCTCCTCGGATACCGCGGGCTTGTTGCCCCGGGCGGCATCGCTGGATCCCTCGGGCGCCTTGAAGCCGGCGGAAACTTCGGAGCCTTCGGAGTCTTCGGGAACTTCCGAGCCCTGGGACCCCTGGGATCCCTCGGAGCCCTCGGGAGCCTTCACGCCCTCGGATCCGTCGGGAGCCTTCATGCCCTCGGGCCCATCGGCCCCCCGGGGTCCTCCGGATTCCCCGGACCCTCCGGCTTCGCCCGACTCTCCGGAGGATCCGGACCCTCCGGCCTCGCCGGACCCTCCGGCGGCTTCGGGACGTTCGGCCTCGTCGGGTTTCCCCGCGTCGGCCTCCGGCAAGAACGCGTCATCGCTCAACTGCTCGCGCCACGCCGTCCATTGGAGTGCGATCATGTCCGCGCCCAGGCGGCGTTGGGCCGGGCCCCAGGTGCTGGTGTCGGGGGGTGTGAGCGGGGGCGGGTCCTCGGGGCCGGGGGCGGGGTCGTGCGGAGCGGGTACGTCAGGTGCCGCGACGGCCAGTTCCACCGGCCAGCCCGGTAGCGCCGCCACCACCGTGCGCTCGTCAGGCGACAGGTCGTACTCCATTCCGCAGTCCCAGGACGCGATCGCCACCGCCACCAGCGACACGTCGTCGATGACCACGGTCCAGCGGGCGCCCGCGCCGTCCTGGCCGAGCACGAGGCCGTAGCCCTGGGCGTACGGCCCCAGGCCGAGCGCCGCGCACGCCTCGGGGTAGTCGTCGCCGAGCACGCTGGGGAACTGCGCGGGCGTCAGCAGCATCGCCGTGAGCACGTACAGCGCGTCATCTGCGGCGGTTGCGGCCGCTTCGGCCTCGTCCGTCCCGGTCACGGAATCCTCCCCTTCGGTTCGCTCGTCGGCGCACCTTAACCACCCGGTAACGCAGACGTCGAGGGCCAGGAACCCGATCCATGGCACGCCTTTCAGGCGGCCGGTAGTCCCATCAGCTCGTCGGCGACCGCGCGCGGGGTCTCTCCGCGGTCGCGGGCCAGGACGATCACCGCCCGGCAGGCGAGCTCGCGCACGCCGAACGACAGCGCTTCCGGCGACACCCAGCCCGCCGCCTCCTCCATCGCGTCCTGGTCGTCCTCCGCGCACGCCGCGACGTACGCGGCCGCCGCCTCGAAGATGTTGTGTTGGCGATCGGCGGCCGGTTGTGAACGGGCCGGCTTGCGGAATCTCCCGAACATCGGGACCACCTTCCCCTGGGCGGCCGACCGCGGGGCGGCGACGCCGAACTCGGAAACGCTCATTGCCAACGTAGGGTTGGAGCTCCGTCGGCAGATAGGGGGCAGCGTTGAATCGTTCCGGACCGGCTGCGTCGAATCCAACTCCGTGATCCTGAACGGGACTTCCGCGCGATCCACCCGATCGCGGCAGCTCTGGTGACGACTCGCTGCTCCGCCCCTTCCGCTACACCCCGCCGCCCCGCCCCGCGGCGCCCCCGCGCCTGCGGGCCCGCACCGTACACCTGCTCCCGCCGCGCCCCACTACGCGCGCCAGAACTCAGAGGTCAAGGGTTTACCCGGGCAGGTATCGCGTGCCAGCGCTCGGCACGTTTCCGGTTTCCGGCGACGCACGCGGCGGCCCCGAACCGCCTCTGCGGGGCCCGGCCGACGCGTCCGAGTGGGCGGCATCAGTGAAGTGAACGCAGCGTGGTGCGGAGCCACTTGAGCTCCGCCGCGCTGGTGGCGCGGGCGATCGTGAGGATGCCCCGGCGGAACGGATCGTCCAACTCCTCTGCCGCGACAGGGCGTTCACCGTCGTAGAAGAAGCTCGCCGGTTCTTCGAGGAACGTGAGCCTGCGCCGCAGCACCTGGGCCTGTCGTGCCGGGTCGGGCAGATGGCGCAGGAAGGCGAGCAGGGTGAACCAGCGGTTCTCGTCGGTGATGTCCAAACGGTCCGGCTCCGCGAGTCGGTCGAGCAGATCCTGGCGGCCCGCTGCGGTCAGGGTGAGCACGTGCCGAGGAGCGGCCGCCGCCCCCGGCTGGGTTTCGCGCGCGAGCAGCCCGGCCTTCTCCAGGCGTTTGATCGCCGGATAGAGCGTGCTCTCGCCGACCGGGCGCACATGGCCGGTGAGCGCGGTGATGCGCTTGCGCAGCTCGTAGCCGTGCAGCGGCGCTTCGTACAGGAATCCCAGGATGGCGAGTTCGAGCATGTTCACATCCTGCCGCATTCTGCCGCATCGGCGCGGTACAACGATGGCGTAGTACTACGCTACCGATGTATGGTCCACCTCGAAGGAAGCAACCACGACAGGGGAGTGAGTCATGCGGCAGGCGGAGTTCGAAGGGCGGGGCAGCCGGATCCGGTGGACGGAGACCGAGGGGGAGGGGCCCGCGCTCGTGTACGTACACGGCCTGGGCTCCATGTCGGCCGTCTACCACGCGCACATCGCCGCGTATCCGGCGCTCGCGGGCCGACGCCAGCTCTTCGTGGATCTTCCGGGGCACGGCATCAGTGACCGTCCCGCCGACTTCGGTTACAGCCTGGAGGATCACGCCGGCGCCCTCGCGGCGGCCCTGGACGCGGCCGGGGTCGTCGGGGCGGAGCTGGTCGCGCACAGCATGGGCGGCGCGGTCGCCATCGTGCTCGCCGACCGGCGCCCCGACCTGGTGGCGCGGCTCCTGCTGACCGAGGCCAACCTCGACCCCAACCCGGTGCCGACGGCGGGCAGCAGTGGAATCGCCACCTACGGGGAGGACGAGTTCGTGCACGGCGGGGGCTTCGCCGCGGTGCTCGCGCGCGTCGGCCCGCTGTGGGCGGCGACCATGCGTCTCGCCGACCCGCTGGGCCTGCACCGCACCGCCCGCGGCCTCGTGCGCGGTACGGAGCCGACGATGCGCGAGCTCCTGATGAAGCTGCCGGTCGAGCGCACCTACCTGGTGGGCGGCCGCGACGACGAACTGCCCGGCCGCGCCGAACTCGTCGCTTCCGGCGTCCGGGTCGTGACGATCGCGGACGCCGGCCACAACATCATGTTCGACAATCCGGCGGCGTTCGTGCGTGAGGTGAGTGGGCGGGTCTGAGTCGCCGACCGCTCACCCGCCCGCGCCGCCCCGCGCCCTCACCCCTCGCGTACTGCCACCGCCAAGTACCGCCGGTCCTCGTCCGCGTACGACACCAGGTGCCAGCCCGCCGAGGCGAGCAGGGGGCGCAGTCGGGGCTCCGCGCGTAGGTCGTCGTCGGTGATCTGACGGCCTTGCCGGGCGGCCAGCGCGGCGCGGCCGATGGGGTGGAACAGCGCGAGGCGGCCGCCGGGACGCGTGATCCGGGCCAACTCCCGCAGGTTCTCGGCTGGTTGGGACAGGTGTGAGATCAGACCGGCGCCGAACACCACGTCCACCGAAGCGCTGCGCAACGGCAGCCGGCCGACATCGGCACGCAGCAGAACGCCGTCTTGGTCGCGCCCGTTGCGCACCGCTTCGGTGAGCATCTCGGGGGTGAGGTCCGCGCCGAGGATGGTTCCCTTGGCGCCCACCGCCGCGCGCAGCGGCGGCAGTGCGCGGCCCGTGCCGCAACCGGCGTCGAGGACGACATCGCCCTGCGCGAGCCCGAGTTCCGCGACGGCCGCGGCGTACGCCGGACCGTCGTCGGGGAACTTGCGGTCCCAGTCGGCCGCGCGCGCGGCGAAGAATTCCTGAACCTGTGTGTGATCCCTGTGATCTACGGCCATGCTCCCATGATCCCTCACAGGTCCTCCGATCTCGCAGTGGCTGAAACTCGACTGCTGCGCGCATGTTCGAACAGGGCACGATCGTCCTGGAACTTTTCTTCGTCATATTTCAGCGGCTTTCGAAATGCGCCCCCGCCGTGCGCCCCCTGTCGGGCTAGCGTCCCTGGGCCATGGGACACCTGGACCACGCCGCCTTCGGCTGGCTGACACCCGTGCTGTCGTACGCGATGGCCTGTATAGGCGCCGCCCTCGGGCTGCGCTGTACCGTCCGCGCCCTGGGCGCGAGCGGCCGCTCCCGGCGCAACTGGCTGATCACCGCCGCGTCAGCCATCGGCAGCGGCATCTGGACCATGCACTTCGTCGCGATGCTCGGCTTCGCCGTCACCGGCACCGACATCCGCTACAACGTGCTCCTGACCATCCTGAGCCTGCTCGTCGCCATGGTCGTCGTCGGAGCCGGGGTCTTCGCCGTCGGCTACGGCAAGGACCGCACCCGCTCCCTCCTGCTCGGCGGACTCGCCACGGGACTCGGCGTCGCCGGTATGCACTACCTCGGCATGGCGGCTCTGCGGCTGCACGGAACGGTCCACTACGACCCGGTGCTCGTGGCGCTCTCCGTCGTCATCGCCGTGGTCGCGGCGACCGCCGCGCTGTGGGCCGGACTCAACATCAAGGCCCCCGTCGCCGTGGCCGTCGCCTCCCTGGTGATGGGCGCGGCCGTCAGCAGCATGCACTACACGGGGATGATCGCGGTGAGCGTGGACGTCACGCCGAGCGGCGCCGCACTGCCCGGGGCCACGGCGATGCAGTTCATCTTCCCCCTCGCCGTCTGCCTCGGGTCCTACCTCTTCATCACCGCTGCCTTCGTCGCACTCTCCCCGTCGGCCCGCGAACGCGCCGACTACGCGTCCGCCGAACTACTCGCCCCGGCCCCCTGACCCCATCCGCGCCGCGACCGGCCCCGACCCGTAAGCCAGGAGATCCGTGCGCACACCCCGCAAGACACCGGATGCCGAACCCCCACCCGCCGTTGGGGCCCGCGGCCGGCGCGCCCACGCAGGACCGCCGGCCGTCGACGAACACCCCGCGGCGTCGGCGCCCGCGGCCCAAGACGCCGAAGCACGGTGGCGGCTGCGCCCGCGCACCGTACGCGCCAAGATCGTCTCGCTGCTCATGGTGCCCGTCGTCTCCCTGCTCGCCCTATGGGGCTTCGCCACCGTGACCACCGCGCAGGACCTGTCCGCGCTGCGCCACGCGCGCCGCGTGGACGAGCAGGTCCGCGGGCCCGTCACGGCCGTCGTGGCACAACTCCAGGCCGAACGACGCGCCGCAGTACGGTACTTGGCGGACCCCGCCGCCGACCGGGCCGCCGAACTCGACCAGCAGGCCCAGCGCACCGACACCGCGGTCGCAAGGCTCCGCCTCGACCGGAACCACACCGTCGCCGACGCCGGAGACCTGCCCGCAGTCGCCGCCGCACGCCTTCGCGAGCTCGTCACCCAGGCCCGGAAACTGCCCGTGCTGCGCGCCCGCGTCCACGCCCGCGGCACCGCATGGGACGCCGCCTACCAGCAGTACACCGACACCGTCGGAGACGGCCTCGACGTCAACGGCGCGTTGGCCGGTCTCCAGGAACCGGCGCTCGGCGCCGAGGCGCGGGTCCTGTACGAAGTCGGCCGGGCGGGCGAAATGCTCGCCCGCGAGGACTCGTTGGTCTCCTCCGCTCAACTCGGCCGCACCTTCACGGTCGCCCACCTGCGAGGCCTGGCCGGTGCCGTCTACAGCCGCCGCACCCTCACCGAGGCGGCCACCGCGGACCTGACCGGGTCCGAACGTGCCGCCTGGACCGAGCTGAGCGGCCAGAGCGCGTACGCCGCTCTGCGCACCGCCGAGGACAGGATCCAGGCCGCCGAACCGGGCCGGGGGGCCGCGACCGCCGTGGACCCGGCCGTCTGGGACGCGGCAATGGGCACGGTGCGCACGGGACTCGCCGCCATCGAGACCGGAGCCACCACGACCGTCACCGCCCGCACGGATGCGTTCACGCACGGACTGCTCACCCCGTCAGGCGCGGCCGTCCTCTTCGGCCTCGCCGCCGTCGCCGCTTCCCTCGTCATCTCCGTACGCATCGGACGCGGCCTGGTGGTCGAGCTGATCAGCCTGCGCAACAGCGCTCTGGAGATCGCCCGGCGCAAACTCCCCACCGCCATGGGTCGGTTGAGGTCCGGGGAAACGCTCGACATCCAGGCGGAGGCGCCGCCGGGGCCGACGCCACGGGACGAGATCGCGCAGGTCGGCGAGGCCCTCGCCACCGTCCACCGCGCCGCCCTGTCGGCAGCCGTGGAACGCGCCGAACTCGCCAGCGGGATCTCGGGCGTCTTCGTCAACCTCGCCCGCCGCAGCCAGGTTCTCGTCCACCGCCAGCTCAACCTGCTCGACAGCATGGAACGGCGCGCCGAGGACCCCGGTGAGCTCGGTGACCTGTTCCGCCTCGACCACCTCACCACCCGCATGCGTCGGCACGCGGAGTCCCTGATCATTCTGTCCGGTGCCGCGCCCGGCCGCGCCTGGAGCGTGCCGGTCCCGCTGACCGATGTCGTACGCGCCGCCGTCTCCGAGATCGAGGACTACGCCCGCGTGGAGGTGCGCCGACTCCCCGAGGCGGCCGTCACCGGCGGCGCCGTCGCCGACCTCACCCACCTGCTCGCCGAACTCGTCGAGAACGCCGCCCAGTTCTCGCCCCCGCACACCAAGGTCCGGGTCAGCGGCGAACCCGTCGGCAACGGATACGCCCTCGAAATCGAGGACCGCGGGCTCGGCATGGGCCGGGAGACCCTGGACGAGGCCAACCGGCGGATCGAGCAGTCCGAGGCGCTCGACCTCTTCGACAGCGACCGGCTCGGCCTCTTCGTCGTCAGCCGCCTCGCCGCCCGCCACGCCATCAAGGTGCACCTGAGCAGCTCACCGTACGGCGGCACCACCGCGGTCGTCCTTTTGCCGACCGGGCTCCTCCAATCCGCGCTCCCGGCCGCTTCCCACCCTCGGCGAGCCACCGCCCGCGACCGCGAAGAGCGCCCTCGCGCCGAGCCGCGCACGCTGTGCGACACGCCACTCGCCGGCCCGCGACCGGCCCTGGACGCCCAGCACGAGCCCCCGGGCGCGAGGCCGGAGCCGCCCGCGACCCCGCCCGGCATCACCACCTTGCGCCAACGGGCCCGCGGTATCGCCCCCGACAGCGCAGAGCACGAACTCCCGCGCCGGATACGGCAGGCGAGCCTCGCCCCCCAACTGCGCGCGACCCCCTCACCCGAGGCCGACACCGGCCCGGACGACACGGCGCCCACGCCCGAACAGGCGCGGGACCGCATGACCGCCTACATGGGCGGCTGGGCCCGCGGCGGCGCCTGGGGCACCGCCGCCAGGACTCCCGCGTCGGGCGCGCCCGGCAGCGACGACACGAGCGAAGGAAACCGCGCATGATCGACCACCAGAGACTCGACGCCCCGCACCACCGTCCCGGCCCGGATTCGGGACCCGGCTCAAGCTCCGGAACGGGTGAACTCGACTGGCTGCTCGACGACTTGGTCCAGCGCGTCGGCGAAGTCCGCCATGCCGTCGTGCTGTCCAACGACGGCCTCGCCGTCGGCGCTTCCAGCGCGCTGACCCGCGAGGACGCCGAGCACCTCGCCGCCGTCGCTTCCGGTTTCCACAGCCTCGCCAAAGGAGCGGGCCGCCACTTCCACGCCGGAGGCGTGCGCCAGACCATGGTCGAGATGGACGACGGCTTCCTCTTCGTCGCGGCCGCCGGAGACGGCTCCTGCCTCGCCGTGCTGTCCTCGCTCACCACCGACATCGGACTCATCGCGTACGAAATGGCCCGCCTGGTCAAGCGCGTCGGCGAACACCTCTACACACCGCCGCGCCACATCGTGCGCCCCCCCGGCGGCCGGTTGACCGGAAAACGGACGCCACCCCCATGAACGAACCACCGTCGGACGACCCCGTGCAGCAACCGAGACGCTGGTACGACGCCGACGCGGGGCCGCTGGTCCGCCCGTACGCCATGACCGGCGGTCGGACCGCGCCGGGCGCCGGTGGCGTGCGCCTCGACCTCATCGCGCTGGTCGCCCTCGCCGTGCCGGGAGGACCGGAGCCCGCCGAGGAGTCCCTGCTCGGCCCCGAGCATCTGGCTCTGCTCGCCCTGTGCCACAAGGAGAGCCAGTCCGTCGCCGAACTCGCCGCCGACTCGGACCTGCCGGTCGGGGTCGTCCGCGTTCTCGTCGGGGACCTGGTCGCAGCCTCCCACGTGGTCGTCAGCCGACCCGTGCCACCGGCCCAGCTACCCGACGACAAGATCCTGAGAGAAGTGATCAATGGCCTCCGAGCCCTGTGAACCCACCCCCGCCCTCGCGTTGAAGATCCTGGTCGCGGGCGGATTCGGAGTGGGCAAGACCACCCTGGTCGGAGCGGTCAGCGAGATACGGCCGCTGCGCACCGAGGAACCGCTGAGCGAGGCCGGGCAGTGCGTGGACGACACCGGTGGCGTCGACCAGAAGACCACGACCACGGTCGCCATGGACTTCGGCCGGATCACCATCCGGTCGGGTCTGTCCCTGTACCTGTTCGGAACGCCGGGGCAGGATCGTTTCTGGTTCCTGTGGGACGAGCTCTCCCAAGGGGCGCTGGGCGCGGTCGTCCTCGCGGACACCCGCCGCCTGGAGGACTGCTTCCCGGCGGTCGACTACTTCGAGCACCGCCGCATCCCGTTCGTCGTCGCCGTCAACTGCTTTGCCGGAGCCCGTACTTACGGCACCGCGGACGTCTGCGCGGCCCTCGATCTCGACCACGGCACGCCGGTCGTGCTGTGCGACGCCCGAGAGCGCGACTCCGGCAAGGAGGTGCTGATCCGGCTCGTCGAATACGCCGGGCGCAGGCACGCCGCGCGGCTGCTCGACTCGGTCGGCTGACGCCGGCCGTGGCGACGGCGCCGCGCGACTCCCCGGCATCGCGGACTGCTTGCCCGTGGCGCGCCGGTGGGGAAGGGTGGCAGGAGAACGGGGAAACGGGGAACGCGTCACCGGGGAGGCCTGACATGGCACTGAACAAGGAACTCGACTGGCTGCTGGACGATTTGACCCGACGGGTCGAGCACGTACGCCACGCGATCGTGCTGTCCAACGACGGTCTGGTCACCGGCGCCAGTGACGGCCTCGAACGCGAGGACGCGGAACACCTCGCCGCGGTCTCCTCCGGCCTGCACAGCCTCGCCAAGGGCTCGGGCCGGCACTTCCGGGCCGGCAAGGTCCGCCAGACCATGGTCGAATTCGACGAGGGCGTCCTGTTCGTCACCGCCGCGGGCGACGGCAGCTGCCTGTGCGTGCTGAGCACCGAGGAGGCCGACATCGGTCAGATCGCCTACGAGATGACCCTGCTGGTCAACCGTGTCGGAGAGCACCTGTCGGTGGCCGCGCGGCAGCCCGGCAACTTCGACACCCCAGAGCTCTGAACTGGCATTGCCCGCCGTGGCTTTGAGTTATCCACAGGCCGGGCGGGAGGTCGGCAGGGCGGGTTACGGTCGTCACCGAGAGTATTCGTCTCTCGGCTGATCGTTCCTCACGGGGGAGGACCCGATGACCGTAGTCACGACCAGGAGTGCCGTTGTACGCGCTGATGCCGCCGGGGTGGCGGCCCCGGCCGGGCCGCGGCTCGCACCGAGTGTCGCGGCCCGCGAACTGGAGCTCAGGCGGGCCGAGTTCGAGCTGGCCGTCCAGCTCGGCCACATCCGCACCGTGCCGGATCCGAACGGCGGGCAGCGCCGCGTCACCGCGCGCGAGGTCGCCCGGCTGAAGGCGGTACGGGGCTTCCCGGAGGCGCTGCGCGAACGGGTGCGCACCGTCGGCACCCGCGAAGGCGCCGAGCTGCTCGGTGTCGCCCCGGGGCGCTTCACCAAACTGGCCCGCACGGGCCACCTCACTCCCGTGCGGTGTTACCTCAACCGCTACCGGGCCATCGTCTGGCTCTACCTCGCCGACGAACTGGTTGAACTCGCCCTGCGGGAGCCCGAGTTGCTGATCGGCCGCCATCCGGAGCCGGACGGCTGTCAGGACTGGCGGGCGCGCAACTGGCGCGGGCGCAGGATCGCCATGCTGGCCCGCCAGACCGACGACCAGTGGGAACAGGCAGCCGCCGTCGCCTCCGCCCTCGACAACGCACACCTGGCGGAGATCGTCCGTGATCCGTACGAACGAGCCTGCCTGCGCCGCCTGAAACCGGAGACGTTCCGGTTCCACCCGGAATCCACCACCGCCCAGGCCCTGGTCGACGGCCTGCTCCTCGCGGAGGAGCCGGACGAGATCGAGTGGTACCGGCTGCGCCTGGTGGAGGCCTTGGCGGACGCGCGGGACCAGGGCCCGGCCCCGCGGCCGATCGTGGCTCCCGCCGAGGATCGCCATGCCCCCGCGCCCACGGCACAGCACGCCTCGCGGCCCCTGGTGCACAACCCTCCGCCGGTGACGCGCAGTGCACCATGCCCCGCCGCGGCCGACGGACGACCGCCGGTACAGCGAAGTCTGCTGCGCCGACTACGGCGGGGAAAGTAGGCGGACCGGGGTGGGCGGCAACCCCACCGCGGTTCATGACATCCTGTGACGTCACAGCTCGCCGGACGGGATCGGCGGACGTCCGGGGGTTACTGGGGAAGGTCGATGAGGCTCTGCTTTCTGGTGGAAGAGCACTACCGCCATGACGGCATGCCCGTGGAGGTGATCCGCCAACTCGCCGCCTGGGGTCACCAGGTCGATGTGGTGCGGCCTGGCGGTTCGCTGCTGCGGATCTCCGAGGCGGTCCGCGCGGGCAGCCACGATGCCTGGGTGCTCAAGACGGTCTCCGGCGGCCCGGGGCTGCCGCTCCTGGAAGCCGCCGCAGCCGTCGGCCTGACCACGGTGAATGACGCGCGCTCCATCCGCGGTGTGCGGGACAAGGCACTCGCGGCGGCGATCGGCCGCAGTCGCGGGCTGCCCGTGCCGATGACCTACGCGGCGGCCCGGCCCGAACTGCTCGCGGAGATACCCGAGTCCGAGTTCCCCCTGGTGGTGAAGCCCGCTGACGGGAGTTCGGGGCGAGCGGTGCACCTCGTGCCGTCGCCGGCCCGGCTGGCCGCGATGCTGCCGGCCCTCGCGGGGGAGGGCATGCTGATAGCCCAGCCGTACGTCCCCAACTCGGGCATCGACCTCAAGGTGTACTGCGTCGGCGGAGAGCTGTATGCGACGGAGCGCCGCTCCCCGCTCCATCCCGACCAGGGGGTACGCGAGCGGCACGTCCCGCTGCCCGCCGAGGTGGCCGCCATCGTCGACCAGGTCGGTGCGGTCTACGGCCTCGACCTGTACGGCGTGGACGTGCTGCTCGGTCCGGACGGGCCGGTCGTGGTGGACGTGAACGACTTCCCGAGCTTCCGTCAGGTTCCGGACGCGGCGGCCAGGGTGGCCCGCGCCGTACTCGAACTGGCCCGCACCGGCAGCGAGGCCGCCGCGGCGGCCTTCGTCCCCGGGGGAGGGATACCGGAGCAGCCCGTCGGGGGCGGCGGGTCCGTGGGCAGGGCAGAGCCGGTGCGTACCTCGGCAGCGGCGGGCGAGGTCCGGTGAAGACCATGACGACGGTCGGCCTGATCACGCCGGACCCGGAGCATCCGCTGCTCGCCGCCACCACGGAGCTGCTGCGTCGCGAACACCGGGTGGTGGCGGTGGACCCGCGGCTGCCCGGCCCCACGGCGAGTGCGGCGCCGGGCCTGCTCGCGGATGTCTACCTGCTCAAGGCCCGTACGCCCCGCGCTCTCGCGCTGGCCCGCGGCCTGGAGGCACAGGGTGTCCCGGTGCTGAACTCGGCGGCCGCGACCGCCCTGTGCCAGGACCGTACGGCGATGTGGGAGCTGGCCCGGGAGGCGGAGCTGCCGTTCTCGGCGACCCGCACCTTCGCCACGCTCGCCGAGATCGCGGCTGCCGGGGGCCCGGTCGGCCCGCTGGTGGTGAAGAGCCGCCACAGCAGGCGACACGACCTCGTGGCCCGGATCGACAGTCGTGACCAGCTCGACGCACTGGTCGGCGCATGGGCGGACGAACCGGTGGTGACGCAGGAGTTCGCCGAGAACAGCGGCTATGACCACAAGCTGTGGGTGATCGACGGTCAGGTCTTCGCGGCGCTGCGCCGCTCAGAGCTGTCAGCCGAAGGTCTCGGCCCGAGCTTGCCGCTCACCGCGGGTGAACTGCCCCCGGGCTGGGCCGAGTTGGCGGTCGAGGTCGGCAGGATCTTCGCGCTCGACGTCTATGGGGTAGATGTCATAGACACGGGCGGTGGAGTCCCGCTGATCGTGGACGTCAACGCGTTCCCCGGCATCCGCGGGCAGAGCGGCGCCCCCGCGGCCCTGGCGGCGCTGGCGCTGCGCAGGGCCCGCGAGTCGGTCGCGGCGGCCTGAACCGGGCGTCCCGAACCTGCCAGTCGGCCGGCGCGGTCAGTGCGCCGTGTTCTGGGTTCCGGCGTTCCATGCGGTGATCACCGGGCGGCCGTGTTCACGGCCGAGCCGGGACACCGTACCCGTGTCGAGGACGAACAGGGCGCCACCGGAGGCAGGGAGTCCGAGGTAGCGGGCGGTGAGGACGCGCAGGGTGTGGGAGTGGGCGAAGAGCACGACGTCCTCGTCGCTCGCGCGCAGGGCGGCCGCGGCCTCGGCCAGGACCCGGTCGACCCGCTCACCCACCTCGGCCGGGCTCTCTCCCGGATGATCGGCGGGGCCGGGCGCGACACCGTCGGTCCACAGGTTCCAGTCGGGTCGGCCGCGATGGATGTCGACCGTCTTGATGCCCTCGTAGCCGCCGTAGTCCCATTCGTGGAGGTCCGGGGTGATACGGACATTTTTGAGACCGGCCAACTCGGCGGTGCGCAGGGCTCGTTGGAGCGGGCTCGCCAGGACGAGCCCGATGGGCCGGTCGGCGAGCAGAGGGGCGATCGAGCGGGCCTGCTCTTCTCCGTGCGCCGTGAGCGGCAGATCGGTGTAGCTCGTGTGACGACCCGAAATTGACCATTCGGTCTCCCCGTGACGTACGAGGATCAACTCACCCATGGCGGTGTATTCCGTTCTCCGTGCCTCATGCGCCGGACCCGTATCGATCCGGCCGTACGCGGGGACAACCTGCGGCGGAGCGTTCGCATTCCGCACGGTACGGCGTGTCCACCACCGAGATCCACGCGCCCCGGACCGCAGCACCGGGCCGGACAGCGAGGCGTGGGGGGCCGGGCCCGGATGCCCGCGGCCGGGGCCCGTGGAGAGGAGCGGGCCGATCTCGTACCGGCGCTCGACACCGAAACGATCACGGTGTTGCCGACGCCGGTCCCCGCCGGCCAGGAGCGCCATGGACGGTCTCCGTGCGCATTGCGGGGCCGGTCGTGCGGCTTCCCACCGGTCAGGGATGCATGCGGGCGCCCTTGAGAATCTTGTCCACCGCATTGCGCGGCCCGTAGACGGCCAGGCCGACCAGATCGAGGTCGGCGGCGGTGACGGCGCGGACCGCGGCCCGGTTGTCCCGGTCGTTGCCGGTGGCGAACAGGTCGCTCGTGAACACCGCCCGGGTCAGGCCGCGGCCCAGGGTGCGGGTGTGGGCGGCGCGCAGGACCTCCTTGCCGCCCTCGAAGACGAGGACCGGCTGACGGAACATCGGGAGATACGGGGTGTCGTCGGCATCGTGGTACGGCTCGCCGATCGTCTCGGGCAGCGCCGAGCCGAGCCCGCTGACCAGGAAGGCCGTCACATTGAGCCGTTGCCAGGTCTCCAGGTCGTCGCGCAGCAGCACCGCGATCTTGGTGTCGAAACGTACGGGCACACTCTCTGATGTCATGGAATGAGACTGCCGGGCCCGAACCCGCCGGGTCTTGTACGTTCCTTGCGTGACGGCAGGACAGGAGATCTCCGCTTGGCGACCCCGGGTCGCCGGGGTCGTGGAGGTCTTCCACGCCCGTTTCACCGAGCACGCCTATCCCATGCACGTCCACGACAGCTGGACGCTGCTCATCGTCGACGACGGCGCCGTGCGCTACGACCTGGACCGCCAGGAACACGGCACTCCCGGCAACGTCGTGACCCTGCTGCCGCCGGACGTACCGCACAACGGCTCCGCGGCCACCGCCCAGGGTTTCCGCAAGCGCGTCGTCTACCTCGACAGGACCCAGCTGGACGACCGTCTCATCGCGCCCGCCGTCGATGGCCCGGACCTGGCGGATCCCGTGCTGCGACATCGGGTCGGGCAGTTGCACACTGCCCTCGCGCACCGGGGCGAGGAACTGGAGGCCGAGAGCAGGCTCGCGCTCATCGCCGAGCGGTTGCGCGGCCACCTGCGCCCCCGGCTCGCACCCCGCCCACCGAGTACCGACCGCTCGGTGGCGCGGCGCCTGCGCGAACTCCTCGACGCCCGGACGGTCGACGGCGTGAGTCTGGAGGAGGCCGCGCGCCTGGTGCACGCGCACCCCACCCATCTGGTGCGTGCCTTCACCCGCGAGTTCGGCATCGCCCCACACCAGTATCTGACGGCCCGTCGGATCGACCGGGCCCGCGGGCTGCTCCTCGACGGACGGGCGCCCGGTGACGTGGCCCGCGCCACCGGGTTCTACGACCAGTCCCATCTGACCCGGCATTTCAAACGCGTGGTGGGCACGGCGCCGGGCCGCTACACCCGTTCCGGGCGCACCTGACGCCCCGCCTCAGACGAAAAGGAACGCCGCCGAGGTGGCCGCGCCCAGCGCGCCGCCCGCCACCGTCTGCGCGACCGTGTGGTACCGCAGGGCGACCCGGGACCAGCACACCGCGACCGTCATCGCGTAGGCGAGCAGCCACCACGGGGAGTGCACCACCGCGAGCAGGGCCACGACCGCCGATGCAACAGCGGCGTCCACCGAGATCTTCCAGACCGTGTTCACGGCCAGCAGGAAGATCGTCATGACCCACAGCGCGAGCATCGAGGCCAGGATGCCGGTCGGTGCGTGGCCGAGCACCATGACGACCGAACCCGCCCCGATCGAGCCGAGGATGACGAAGAAGATCGGCGCCCGCTTCGTCCGGTCGACCACGTGCCGGTCGCCCCAGGTACCTCGCTTGCGCTCCCACTCGATGTAGCCGGCCGGGATGAGCCCGGCACACAGGGCGCCGAGCAGCCCCCACAGCAGACCGGTCCACTCGCCGGCCGCGGCCAGACCAATGCCGAGCATCCCGGCGAGCAGTACGTTTCGGGGCTGCAGCACATCGGTGACGGCGCGGGCCGTGGCAGTCGTACGCCTCACGTCGTCGGTCAGGGTGTCGCTCACGCGGTCTTCTCCAGGGAGTTCAGAACGTTGCGGGCCCGCTCACCGCTCACCGTCCGGTAGGCGGCGGCCACCCGGACCAGCCAGGCGACTTCGCCGTCCTGGTCGGTGGCGTGCTTGGTCTCGACGGCCGCGGCGTCGCCCGCGGGAGCACCCTCGGCCTTGGCGGCGAGCGCCGCCTTGATCCAGTACGCCTCGGCCAACGGCTCCGCGTCGCGCGGCGCGGGGGCATCGTCGGATGCGGCCCGCTTGGCGGCCGGGAGCAGTCCGTCGGGTACATAGTGGCGCAGCTTCTCCACGGCGTCGGCGATGTCGGCGGCCCAACGGTCGATCCGCAGGTCGGCCGGGGTGCCGAAGCGTGTCAGTTCACGGGTCAGCGAGGCCGGCGGTTCGAAGGGCTGGTCGGGGAAGGCCGTCATCAGCTCCCGCCACAGCGGATGCAGCCGGGCCTGTGCCCGCCACAGCCGCACTCGGCGCCACCCCTTGCTGAACGCGGGGATCGAGGCGCCCAGCGCGAAGAACGCGAACAGGACCAGCTGCGCTGCTTCGGTGATCTCGTCGAACTTCAGGGCGAACGCCGGGCTCGGCCGGTCGGCGACGCTGACCCACATGAACAGGGTCCGGCTGACGGTGTATCCCACGCCGATGAACATGGCGAACGTCATCATGCCGAGCCCGATGCGCAGATGACGGGCCACGGCACCGGCGGTGGCGAGCGCCCACTGGTAGGCGCAGACGGCGGACGCGGCGCCCAAGTACAGGTAGAACACGCTCATGTAGAGCGTGGCGCCCCACTGCCCGGCGTGGTCCGAGACGAACCGGTCCGAGGCGTACGAGCGGTCGACGACGGTGAAGAAGAGCACGGTCAGCAGGACCAGCGTGGCGACGGATGCCTTGGTCGCCACCTGCTGGATCACCCGGGCGAACCGGACGTGGCGGGGGACGGCGCCGTCCTCCGGGAAGTGCCCGTAGATCGCGACGATGTAGCTGAGGATCGCCAGGATCGCGATGGTCGCCGTGTAGTGCTTGATCAGCACCGCGAGGTCCACGACGGGACTGTTGTTGAGCCCGATGCGTACGACCTTGGTCTTGGTCCACAGGGCGATGGCGAATCCGGCGTAGCAGCCCCACAGGGCGCGCCTGCGTTTGTCCTCCTCGTCACCCCACA
The DNA here is from genome assembly GCF_036231355.1 of Streptomyces sp. NBC_01431. Taxonomy (NCBI): domain Bacteria; kingdom Bacillati; phylum Actinomycetota; class Actinomycetes; order Kitasatosporales; family Streptomycetaceae; genus Streptomyces; species Streptomyces sp. NBC_01431. The sequence goes on along the minus strand of NZ_CP109496.1, from coordinate 748,836 downwards.
GCGCGGCGGGCATGCGCCACAGGGCGACGGCAGTCATCAGGCCGGCTATGAGATAGCCGGCAAGGTCAAGCGCGGTCACGGGCATTCCTCGGGGTCACGAGTGAGGGGACGGGGGATGGAGCGGCGTGAGGGGCGGGGCGCAGGGGGTGAGCGGGGTCACGAGCGGCGGAAGAAGCCGCGGCGGCGGTGGGCGACCGGCCGGGAGAGGGAGTTGGCGAGCCGCCCGACCATGTCGTCGCTCGTCACGTCCCGGGCCATACGGGGAATGAGCGAGGCACCGAACTCCGCGATCCGCTCGTCGTGCGTGTCGTACTGGGCGCGCGCCTGGATCGGGCCACCCGCGCGGAACGCCTCGGCGACGGCGGGCGGCAGTCCATCAGCCTGGTCCCTCTGGTCCGTCTGCTCTGCATCGTCCGCCTGGTCCGCGGCGACCTCGGCGTGTCCGGGCCGGCGTTCGCCCGGCGCGGGGGCGCGGGGGGCCAGCACCCGGTTGATCAGCGAGGTGTTGAAGACGGGGAGCAGCTGGCGGAGCTGGTCCGCGCTCAGGGTCGTACCGTGGTCGAACCATTCGTGGCACAGCTCGTGCAGGATGACGTGCTGGGTCTGGTAGGCCGTCGGGCGCCGCCGGTAGAGGACGAAGCTGGTGCCGCCGGACTTGAGCCGGAGCCCGCAGGCCGCGTTCACCCGGGCCAGCCGGTCGGGCAGTTCGTGCAGCACGATGGTGCGGCCGCGGGCCTCTTCCATGTTCGCCACAAGACCCGGGATGCTGAACGGGGCCGGGATGGGAAGATCCGCCAGTCCGGCTTCGCACTCTCTCCGCAGCTCGCGCATGGACATTGAGACCTCTTGATCATAGTCACGCGTGTGTGACAAGCGGTCTGCGATCCTAGCCAATCATCATGAACACGCAGCGGCCCCTACCCGGACTGTCCGCCTGCGGCGGCTTCGGGCCCGTTGTCCCGCCCGTCCTTGTTGTCCTCAAGCAGGGAGAGGACGAACTGGAGCAGTTCCGGATCGAGCCCGTCGTCGTCCAGACCACGGCCCGCCAGCCCGCTGATCTCTCCGGTACGGCGCTTGGCGAGGAACTGGAGCCCCGCGACCACGTCGTCCACGACCTCGGACTCGTCCTTGAAGAACCGCCAGTCCACACCGAAACCGAGCCCGAGCGCCTTGAGGATCTCCTCGGACGGGTTGGTGACCTTGCCGGCGAGGATGTTGGAGAAGTAGCTGTGGGAGAGGGAGCCGCCCCGCTCCTTGACCAGATCGGCGAAGACCCGGCCGGAGATCTTCTCGCCGGGGAAGGTCTTCTCCACCATGTACTCGACCTTCTGCTGCAACGTCGTCAGCTCGGGCGTGCGCTCTTCGCCGTTGTCCATCAGGGTCCCCACGTCCACGTTCGCCGCTCGTGCGCTGTCCGACGATGCGAGATGTTCGATTCGGTCAACGGATTCGTACTTTAACCGACCTTGGTGAAAGAGCCGGGTCCGCGGGGGGAGCCCGTCGGCGGCCACGAACACTGGTGACAAAACGGAGCATCTTGCTCCGCGATCGGAACCGGACTTGCGTAAACACTCTACGTCACTGTTAACTCGAAAAAACACGAACAAGGAGCCACGAGGGGAGTTCCTTGCTCGAGTGGCTGCTGTGCCCTGGGCGCTTCATGCGTACCCAGGGCACAGCAGCGGCAAGCAGGCGTAGCCCTTCGCGACGGGGGACGCGCGAAGGGCTACACATGCATTATGCACGTTGTCTGTGCGGTTCGCGCCCCACAGTTGACCTGGAATCGACCGGATCGCTCAACTCCCGGTCGTATTCAGTCAGTTGTCGAGCGATAGTGTTCCAGCCATCCGGACCGGCGACTCACTCGTCCGACGGCTCGTTGCCGCGCAGGTGGACGACGACGAGGACGATGCCGGCCATCATGAAGTTGCGGGCGGCGGCTTCCAGGCCGTTCCAGGACTTGGACTGCCACATGGCGAACCACTCGCCGCCGACGGCGATGAACCCGGCACCGAACAACAGCAGCATCATCAGTAGTCCGACGCTGCTCAGCCGCCGGGCCCGCCCGAAACCGGACCGCCGCCGCAGTCCGCTGGTCCACGCCGCGGTCGCCGCTATGAGCACCAGGGCGGCCAGCGTCTCCCAGATGATGATCACTACGTACGCGATATCCTGAATCGTGCTCGATGTGATGGCCCGCCACATCAGGTCCGGATCCTTGAACGTGGTGTCCATCGCGAAGACGTGCCGGACGAACTGGCGGTTGGTGTCGAAGTCCGTGATGTTGCCGAAGGCGACGAGCGCTATGTACAGCGCGACGGTCGCGGTGAGCAGCGCCGCGGCAACCGGAAGCGCCGGCAGCGGCTTCCCGCTCGTGGGCGGCACCCCGGCCGTCCCGCGTGCCCCGAACCTGAATCGTGAGGTCATCCCGCACTCCCTTGTCGCACGGACCGAGCCGTGTCATGCGCCGACGCACGGGCTCTCCATGCGCGCGATGATCAGCATGCCCGTTTTCCATGGTGCCGGGTGCCACTGACAACTCAACCGACCTCGCGGGCGATCAGGTGGCACGCGACACACGCCGGGTCGACGGCGCCTCGTGGAAGGGGACTCTTGGGATCCGAACTCCCTTTCCTGGACCATGAGTTGACGATGGATCTGTCCAGGAGTTGACTCGGGCTGAAGACAGCGCACCAGGGAAGGGAGCGTGACCATGATCCTCGAACAGCCTGTTCCTCCCACGGCTCCACCGAGCCCACACCCCGCCCCGTTCATGACATCCCGCCCGGCGCCGACTACGCCGCCGCGCGCGGCCAATTGCAGCTGCGGGCCGAGCTGCCAGTGCGGCTGTCAGAACGGTGGACCCTGTCAGTGCGGGGGCGCCGTCCCCTGCTGACCTCGTGAAACGGCATGTGGCCCCGCCGGAGATCCGGCGGGGCCACATGCCGTGTGAGAAGCGCTTGGGCCGCGGCCCCTTCGGGGTCAGCCGATCCGGGTGAGCTTCGCGCCGAACGACGGTTCTGTCAGGTCGCTCTGCAGCGTGACCGGAACCTTCGCCTCGCCGGCGCCGCTGCCCACGGTCAGTGTGCCGACCTCGGTGCCGGCCTTCGCGGAGTGTGGCAACTCCTTGCCGCCGTCGGTCAGTTTGATGTCGACGGTGGCGCCCGACCAGACCGGAACCGTCAGGTCCTTGGCCGCCACGACCGGCACGCTGCCGCCGAGGCCGTCCTCCACCCGGCCGACCACCTCGCCCTTCTTCACCACCGTCTCGATCCTGAGCGCCTTGCCGGCGGCGAGGACGAGGCTCTTGCTCGCCGCGGTCGCGGTCTCGATGATGTTCGGCTTGTGCTGGCCGAACACGGCTCCGATGATCAGCTGCTTGCTGTCGCCGACCGTCTTCTCCGCTGCGAAGAGCAGATTGCCGCCCGCCTTGGTCGTGGACCCCGTCTTGATGCCCACGACGCCGTACAGCGGGACGAGCTTGTTGAAGTTGCGCTGCGTCCTGGCCGTCTCCACGGTGCCACCGCCGGATGTGGTGGTCGAGGTGTACGACGGCAGCTTGGCGATCTGCCGGAACATCGGATCGGCCATCGCCCGCTTTGCCAGTTTCACCTGGTCCTCGGCGGTGCTGACGGTGGACTCGATGAGCCCGCTCGCGTCGGTGTACGTGGTCTTGGTCATGCCGAGTTCCTTGGCGGTGTCGTTCATCTTCTTGATGAATGCCTCCTCCGTGGACGCGTCCCAACGGGCCAGCAGCCGAGCCACGTTGTTCGCCGACGGCAGCATGACGGCCTGCAGGGCCTCCAGTTCGGAGATCTGCTGGCCCGCCTTCACCTCGACGACCGACTCCTTCTCCTTGACGCCGTTGGTGTAGTCGTCCTGTGCCTTCTGGTCGACCGGGATCGAGGGCCCCTTGTCGCCGGACTTGAGCGGGTGGTCACGCAGAATGAGGTACGTGGTCATCACCTTGGCCACACTGCCGATGGGCAGCGGATTCATCTCCCCGTACGAACCCATGTGGCCGAGGCCGTTGATGTCCACCACTGCCTGGCCCTCGGACGGCCACGGCAGCGACAGCGCCCCACCGTCGGCGGTGTAGCCCGACTTTCCGGTGAGCTTGAGCGTCGGGGTGGGAAGCGGGCGCAGAGCCTGCACCGTGACCAGGACGATCGCGAGCAGAACGGCCAGGGTGCCCCAGATCTTGATCCTGCGGGTGAGCGTGCGGCCGAGCGTCTCGGGTTTCGGCGGCGTGTTCGTCAACTGCGCGAGGAGATCGAGCGGGGGCGGCGGCTCCGCCGCACCGCCGCTACCGGTCGCGGTCGCGGGTGCGGCAGCCTCGGGCGCGGGCGGCCGCGTCAGCGCCATCGTGCGGTCGCTGTCCACGCGGGGCGGCGCGGCGAACTCCCGGGTCCGTTCCGGCTCGTCGGAACCGGAACCGGAAGCGGAAGCGGGAGCGGATGCGGATGCGGGCGGAGGGGCGGCGGGGCGGGGCGAATCGTCCGGGCGCGGCCGGGGCGGGGGCGGCAGGTCCGGCTTCAGCGCGACGAACTCGCTGGTCCGCTCGGAGGACGACTCGTTCGCGGTGGGCGGGGTGGGCGAGGCGGGGGGAGCCGGGGCTGTGGTTTCGGATGCCGCACCGGGTTTGCGGGATGCCGAGTCAGGCTCGCGGGGGGCCACCCGGGCGGGGGTAACCGGGGCATTGGTTTCGGATGTCGCACTCGGTTCGTGGGATGCCGAGTCTGGCTCGCGGGGAGCCACCCGGGCGCGTACCACCGAAGGATCCTGCCCGGCTGACGCTTCGTCGGCGTCGGGCGTGGAGGTCGAGGAGGTCCTGGCGGGGGAGTGGGTCTGCTCGGCCTGCTGCGCTTGTTCGGTCTGCGAGGCCTGTGGCGTCTGCGAGGCTTGTTCGCTCCGCGAGCTGTCGGTTCGGGTTTCGTCGCCTGCGGGTTCGGCGGAAGACCCCTTGGCCGCGGTCGCTTCCGCTGTGGGCTCGTGGGCCGAAGGGCCGTTTACGGTCTTGTCCGCCGAAGGCGCAGCGGTCGAGGCGTGGTCCACTGTCGTGCCGGTGGAGGGCTCGTGGGTCGCGCTGTCGTCTGCGGTCGAGTCGGGGACGGGCTCGTGGGCGGAGGGGCTGTCCACGACTTCGTCACCCGAGGGCGCGGCCGTCGAGGTGTCGTCCACGGTCGTGCCGCCCGAGGTACCGGCGACCGGCTGGGTGGTCGCGGGCCCATTGGCCGAGGCCTCGTCCACAGCTTCGCCGTCCACAACTTCGTCGGCGGAAGTCTCGCTGCCGCCGGATCCGACCGCGCCAGTTCCGACCGCGCCAGATCCCACCCCGCCGGATCCGGCCGCGCGAGTCGACTGATCCCGAGTCGACTCATCCCGAGTCGGCTCGGGAGAGGCGGAGTTGGGGCCGGTCTCGGTCGGCCGGGTGGAGGCTGGAGCCGTCCGTTCCGAGGTCATTGCGGTTCGGGGGTCCCGGCCCTGCTCGGGACCCCGGTCAAGCCGTTCCCGCTCGGCCGGCTTCGCCGCTTCGTTGCCCGATGCCTCCTCCGTGCCGGAAAGCCCGCCCGCCTTCGCGCTGTTCTTCTCGTTCATACCTCGTGCAGCCCGCCTTGCTGATCTCGCCCTGTCCTCTGCGCTGTCGGCCGCCTAGACGTTCGGAACGTACGTAGACGTTCCAGTCGTAAGCCCTCACTTTCCGAGGAACCGTGCCCTTCGCCGTGCACGGTGGCCGAACCAGCAGCACCACGATCGCATGTCCGTATGACCAAACGATGACAAAGCCGCCCTGGGCGTCGACGTGTGGTCCAGCAAGCGCCCACCTGGGCGGACCGGCGATGGCGGGGGATTGTCAGACCCCCTTCCTATGCTGGCAGGGCAAGATCGAACGGGGACTCGTCGGGAGGCACGGATGAGGATCGAGCGCCATCAAGTCAGTGATGCCGCGCTGGCCGCGGCGGAGACCGGCTTCGCCGAGCGGATCGGCGCGGACGTGCACCGGATGCAGCACGACGAGCATCCGGCCGCGGGGTGGCGGATAGTGGCCGACGCCTTTCTGGACTACCTCGGCGCGCGATCCGTGCGCTTGCCCGAACTGGCCGGTAAGGACGCCGAGGTGGCGCTCGGCTCGGCGGCGGCAGCCGCGGTGGGGGTGCTGGAGCTGAGCGTGTTCCCCGGTCGGCGATTCGGTGTGCTGATCGACTATGTGGGGGCCGGAGTCTCCTACGGCGGTGAGTCCGATGACGACGGGGACCAGGTGCGGGTCAGACCGGTCCGCACCCACGAGTGGCTGACCGCCTTCTTCCTGGCGTACATCGCCAGGATCTGCGACCGCGAGGCCGAGGTGTTCATCGAAGCGGCACCGCCGTGGCGCGGGAACGAGGGGCGGGCCGATGTCGCGCTGGTCCATGCGTTGATGGCGTACGTCTTCGGCCATGAAGAAGGCCCGGACACGGCCGCACAACCAGGCCCTGTCCAGGACATCGAGAAGTGCGCGCTGATCGACATGGTCGTCGCCACGCTCGGCGACGGCGACGACTGGCCCGGCCTCCGCGCCGCCCTCAGTATCCTGAGGGCCCTGGCCGCGGCAGACGAAGCGGGCTTCACGCGCGACCTCGCGGCGCAGCTGGAGCAGCACCGGAGCCGCACCGCCGGCGCCAACGCCGGGCCCGGCAGCCTGCTCCCGCTCGACGCCATCGCGCTCATGGCGATGGCCCACGACCGGCACGGGTGGCGGCCCCGCATCGACTCCGGCTATCTGCCACGCGCGCTGGTGACGGGGTTCGCACCGGCCGCGCCGAGGGTCCGGGCTTGCGGCCGGGACAAGCGGGCCGGCGCCGTGGCCGCGCTCGCCACCGGACCCCTCGTGGTCGAGCGGCCGCCGCACCCTCTCGCGGCGCGGTCCACGAGCCCGGCGCCGTACGACGACTGCGCGGCGGAGGAGATGGCGCGCTTCCACGACTGGGCGGAGGAACCGAAACTGCTCGCGAGGGACCTCACCTCTCTCATGGGGGACCAGCGCCGGCGATTTCTCGTCCGGGCCGTGCACGACCCGGACGCGAGGGACCCGCGCCAGTACGAGGCACTGCTGCTGGGCGCCGAGGCCGGGGCGGGCGCGCTCCGAGTGGCGCGTGCCGAGCCCGGCACCGACGTGGAGGTCTCCATCGGCGGTACCACGCGGCCGTTGCCTGCGTGGCGCAGCTCCTACCGGCCCAATCCGCACCAGTGGCAGCAGGCCGTGGCCCTCGCGCTGACCGTCGGCGCGCGCCGGACCCTTGCCGACTGCGTACTGGTCGAACCAGGGTTCTTCGCGGAGGACGACTATCCCTCGCCCGGGGGTGCCTACTGCGCGGCGCTCCACGACTACCTGCGCGGCGTAGAACCGGAGCCCGCCGTGGACCACGCGCTGAGCACGGCCGCCCGGATGCGGAGCGCGGGCTTCCTCGGCCCACCGGTTGTGCTGCTGTCCCAACTGGTCCAGGGGGACCAGCAGGGCTTCGCGCTTGCGCTGGCCGACGCACTGGAGGAGCACCGCGAGCACTACACGGTCGGCGACCGGGGCAACGACATCGAGGCAGCCGTCAACCTCGACATCCTGGGCCTGGCCTGCCACGCCCGGCGGATCGGCTGGCCCGTCCCCATACGGTCGCCGTACCTGCCGGAGGGGCTGCTTCGCCGGGGCATGTCCACCGTCCCCGACGACCCTGCCCAGGTCCCTAATCCGGAGTACGCCTGCCGGCCCCCGAGCCCCTGATGATGAGTCGGGTCAGCAGAACGACGGAACGGGGAGCGGACCGGTCACCCTCGATGCGGGAGAACAACAGGTTCGCGGCCGTCGCGCCGAGCGCGACCGGGTCCTGGCTGACCACGCTGAGCGGCGGGCTGAGCCGGTCGGCCAGCGGGAAGTCGTCGAATCCGACGACGGCCACTCGGTCGGGGGAGCCGAGCCCGTCCATCACCCCGATGGTGATCAGGTCATTGGTGGTGAACAGGGCCGTGGGGGGATCGGGCAGCCTGCGCAGATCGGCCAGGGCGGACGCCGCATCCAACTGGGAGCGCAGTTCGTGGCGTACGAGAGCGGGGTCCTCGGGTATGCCGTGGGAGGCAAGGGCATCCAGGTAGCCGGCGTGGCGTTCGCGCTGGGTCCAGATGTCGAAGCGGTCGCCGAGGTAGGCGATACGGGTGTGGCCGTGGCCGAGTAGATGGCTGACGGCCCGTTCGGCCCCGGCCCTGTTGTCGACGGTCACGGTGTCGACGGCCAGGCCCCTGGCGGGCCGGTCCACGCAGACCACACAAGTGCCGCCGTCCATAGGCTGCTTGAGGAACCCATGGCCTGTGTTGGTGGGCACCAGAATGAGGCCGTCCACTTGGCGGGCGGTGAAGGCGGCTATGACCTCGCGTTCGCGCCGTGGCTCGTCGTTGGTGCTGCCGACCAGGACGAGGAAGCCGCGCCGGTGTGCCTCGTCCTCGACGGAGCGGGCCATGAGTGCGTAGAACGGGTTGGCCAGGTCGTCGACGACGAGCCCGATGGTGGAGGTGCGGAGGTTCTTCTGTCGCAGGTTGCGTGCGTTGTCGTTCCGCTGGTAGCCCAACTGCCGAACGGCCTGCTCGACTCGGGCAGCGGTGTCCGGGGAGACTCCGGGCTCGCCCGACACCGCGCGCGACACGGTCATGGGGCTCACGCCGGCCGCACGGGCCACGTCCTTCATCGTCGGGCGTTTCACGGGCCTCCTCATCGAGCGATCCGTGCCCGGGTCCGGCACGGCGACTGGTCGATGATGGCAGACCGGGCCGCTGGTCAGGCTGTTCACGGGAAGCTTGGGGCAGCCGGTGCGGATCAGCCGAGCATGCCGTCCACCACTTGGTAACGTTCCCATTCATGGCGGAGTGCATGAGCGGCCCATGATGACGAACCATCAAAAGCTATGAGATGGGCTGCAATTGATCGAATCACGGGTGATGCTGGGCACCCCAAAGGTGAACGGTGGGCTCAAATTCATCCCGCTCTCTTGACGGGTGGTCAGGGACACCTCAACAATCCAGAGTTGATTGGTAACGTTCACATGCACACCGAGCATCCCCGCCCCGAGCCGCCCGCCGGACGGCGAGCGGTCCTTTGCGAGAAGGTGGTCCCCCCTCGTGCTCCGCTCCGTGCCCTCTTCCTCCGGATCCCCGGTCCGGTCCAGATGTGTCAGCGCCCTGAGTGCGCTCGCGCTCTCCGCCTTAGGAGTCGTCGGCCTGGCAGCGGCCCCCGCTCACGCGGGGACACTCCCGCTGACCCAGTACGTCGATCCGTACATCGGCACCGATGACAGCAGCGCCCCCAACCCCGTGCCCGGCGGCGCGGGAGGCAGCACCTACCCGGGGGCCGTGGTCCCGTTCGGTGGCGTGCAGTTCAGCCCCGACACCCCGACCGCCTCGCCATCCGGCTACCGTTTCAAGGACACCTCCGTCGAGGACTTCAGTCTCACCCACTTCGACGGCGCCGGCTGCGCCAACAACGAGGACCTCCCGCTGCTGCCGGTCACCGGCGCGCTCGGCGCCTCTCCCGGCACCAACTGGACCAGCTACGCCTCCGGCTACACCAAGGCGAACGAAGTCGCCAAGCCCGGCTACTACAAGACCCGCCTGGACCGGTACGCGACCGACGTGGAGCTGTCCGCCACCACGCGCACCGGCATGGGCAAGCTGACCTATCCCGCATCCACGACGTCCCGTCTACTGATCAACACCGGGCGCAGTGCGACGGGCAACCGCGCCGGAACGGTGCGCGTCAACGGCGACGAGCTGACCGGAAGCGTGACCGCCGGCGGGTTCTGCGGCTCGTCCAAGACGTACCAGATCTACTTCGACGTGCGCTTCGACCGGGCACCGACGGGCTTCGGCACCTGGTCGGGCGGCACCGTGACCGACGGCTCGGCCAACGCCTCCGGCGCCAACACCGGCGCCTACGTCACCTTCGACACCACGAGCAACGCGACGGTCCAGTTCAAGGTGGGCCTGTCCTACGTCAGCGTCGCGGGCGCCCAAGCCAATGTGACCGCCGAGAACAACGGCTGGGACTTCGGCGCGGTGCGCACCGCGGCCGACGACTCCTGGAACCAGATGCTCAACCGGCTCCAGGTCTCCGGCGGCAGCGCCACCGACCGCCAGAAGTTCTACACCGCGCTGTACCACGTGCTCCAGAGCCCCAACGTCTCCAGCGACGTCAACGGCGACTACCGGGGCTTCGACAACGCGGTGCACCACTCGGCCCGGCCGGTCTACCAGAACTACTCCGGCTGGGACATCTACCGCTCCTGGGCGGCGCTCATCGCGCTGATGGCGCCCACCGAGGCCAGTGACATCGCCAAGTCGATGGTTCTGGACGGACAGCAGGGCGGACTGCTCCCGAAGTGGTCGCAGCAGACGAACGAGGACTTCGTCATGACGGGCGACCCGGGCCCGATCATCGTCAGCAGCATGTACGCCTTCGGGGCCCGCGACTTCGACACCTCGGCCGCACTGGCTCTCATGGAGAAGGCGTCCAACGGCGGAACCACACAAGGCAGCGCCATCCGTGGCCGCCAGTCCACGTACACGAGCCTGCACTATCTCGACGACCCCTCCGACTCCCTCGAATACTCGGCATCCGACTTCGCGGTGGCCCAGTTCGCCAAGGGGCTTGGCGACGTGTCGAGTTACACGACACACATGGGGCGCGCCCAGTGGTGGCGCAACACCTTCAACTCCGAGTCCTCGTATGTGCAGCAGCACAAGAGCGACGGCTCATGGAGCTGGCCGCTCGATCCGGCGAGCCAGTCCACCTTCACCGAGGGCAACGCCTCCCAGTACACCTGGATGGTCCCCTACGACTTCTCCGGCCTGATCAACTCGATGGGCGGACCACAGACCGCCGTGCAGCGCCTGGACCACCACTTCACCGAGGTCAACGCCGGCCAGAGCAGGCCCTATTACTACATAGGGAACGAGCCCGAGCACGGCGTGCCGTGGGCCTACGACTACGCGCGCCATCCGGCAGGCGCCACGGACGCGGTGCGGAAGGTCATGTCGGAGTCCTTCACCACCGGTGCGGGAGGGCTGCCCGGCAATGACGACCTGGGCGCGACCTCGGCCTGGTATGTGTGGGCCGCACTCGGCATGTACCCGGCCACACCCGGCGCGGACACACTCGCGCTGCACGGTCCGCAGTTCCCGTCCATCCTGATCCAGCGCCCGGCCGGCAACATCACCATCAACAGCTCGGGGTCCGGGCCCTATGTGCAGGGCCTCAATGTCAACGGCGTGTCCACCAGCCACAGTTACTTGCGCTATCCGGACGTCGCGGGCGGTGCGACCCTCACCTACACCATGGGCGGCGCTCCCAGCAGCACCTGGGGGACCGGCGCCTCGGACGTGCCGCCGTCCTTCCAGGACGGTGCCACCCCGGTGCCCGCCGCACCCGAACTCGGCACCGACCTCGCACTCGGCAAGCCGGTGACCTCATCGGCGACCTGCGCCACGGCGGAATCGGCCGACAAGGCGGTGGACGGCTCGCTGGCGAACAACAGCAAGTGGTGCTCGGCCGCGTCGAACCCCTCGCTCCAGGTCGATCTCGGATCCCTGCGAACGGTGTCCTCGTTCGTGGTCAAACACGCCGGGCTCGGCGGCGAGAACACCGGCTGGAACACCGGTGCCTTCCAGCTCCAGACCAGCACCGACGGCACCGCCTGGACCACCGCGGCCACGGTCACCGGCTCACGCTCCAGCCGTACGTACCATCCCGTCACCCCCCGGTCGGCCCGTTACGTACGGCTTGCCATCTCCGACCCGTCGAACACGAGCGGCGGCGGCAGCGACGCGGCCCGCGTCTACGAGTTGGAGGTCTACGGGTCGGGTACCGGGAGCCGGGACCTGGCGATCGGCCGGCCGGCCACCGGCTCCGCCCCGTGCGCTTCCTCGGAAACCCCGGACAAGGCGGTCAACGGCAGTTTCACCGGTGGCACGAGCGACAAGTGGTGCTCGAAGGCGTCGGGCACCAAGAACCTCCAGGTCGATCTGGGCGCGTCCCACCCGCTGAGCTCCATCACCGTCCGCCATGCGGGCGCGGGAGGCGAGAGCGCGGACTGGAACACCAAGGACTTCGACCTGAGTGCCTCCGCCGACGGCACTACCTGGACCACGGTGGCTCAGGTGCGTGCCAACACGGCCGACTCCACGACCAGCCCGGTGACAACGGCGGCCCGCTATGTGCGGCTCGCCGTCATCACACCGACGCAGAACAGCGATCAGGCCGCCCGCATCTACGAGCTGGAGGTCAACGGCACCTGACCGACATGCGGCCCGCCATCATGGGGCCACCGCACACAGGCCGACGACGGTGGGCCGCCCAACACTGTGGGGGCGGCCCGCCGTTCTGCTCTCGCCTCTGGGCGACACGAACTTCGGCATACTCGTCCGCTCCGTGCAGAAACGATTCATACGCATAAAATGCAGGAGTGTCGGGAATTCAACCACCAGCGCAGGGAACATCTGTGCGATGTGCGGCTGAAGGCGGGATGCAGAGATGAAGGCCATGAGGTTCGCCGGTGCGGGACGTCCGCTCGTGCTGGAGACGGTTCCGGACCCGCAGCCCGGACCGGGATGGGTGGTCGTCGACATCGAAGCGGCCGGGCTGTGCCATTCGGACCTGCACATCATGAGCGGCATGGACCTGGGAGACCTCTCGGTCACACCCCCGGTCACGCTCGGCCACGAAGGTGCGGGCGTGATCTCCGCGGTGGGTGACGGCGTGCACGAGTTCACGGTGGGCGACCGGGTGGGCATCGCGCTGGTCACGCACCCGATCGAAGAGGCCATGTTCGCGCCCGGCGTGGCGCACGACGGTGCGTTCGCCGAGCAGGAACTGGCCCACGCATCAACGCTGGTGCGGATCCCCGACAACGTGACGTTCGCCGAAGCCGCCGTCGCGACCGACGCGGTGGCCACCGCCTTCCACGCGGTACGCACGGCCGGATCGGTGCGAGACGGGCAGACGGTCGGTGTCATCGGTCTCGGCGGCCTCGGCCTCAACGGCGTCCGCATCGCCGATCTGCTGGGCGCGACCGTCTACGGAGTCGACATCAGCCCGGCCTCCCACGCTCCGGCGAAGGAGGCCGGAGCTGTCGCGTGCTTCGAGGACGCCCGGGAGCTCGCGGCCAAGAACCCCGATGTCATCGTGGACTTCGCCGGTGTCCCTTCGACGGTCGCGGCCGCCGTGGAGGCCGTGCGCCCGGGAGGCTGTGTGGTGCTCGTCGGGCTCGGCGGCGCCGTCGCGCCGATCCCCACCGCCTCCCTGGTGCTGCGCAACGTCAGGCTCGTCGGCTCCCTCGGCGCGAGCAAGGACGAACTGCGCGAGGTGTACGACCTCATCGCGAGCGGGGCGCTCAAGCCCACGGTGCACGAGGTCCCCTTCGACGAACTCCCGGCGGCGATGGACCGGTTGGCCCGCGGCGAGGTCCGCGGCCGCCTCTACACCCGGCCGCGCGCCAACGTCCGGGTGGCCGTGGAGGCCGCCTGACCGCGACGGCACGGTGGGCCCGGCCGACCGCACCACCACGCGGACAGGGCCCCCGATGAGCTGGCGCTCGCGGCACGCCCGGGGGCAAATCCAGGACCCGAGTGGGCTCTGCACCGATAATCCGTCCCGTGAACGGGACAGCGGCTCGGCTGAGAAAAATCGCAATCCGGTGCGTCGTGGCAGCATGCGGCACGGCCATCGCGCTGTGGGGGCAGGTGGCCGTCCCCGCGAGTTCCTCCGCGGCGGCCCCCACCCCCTGCCGCGGCACGGTGTTCGCCGCCGTGGCGCACGAGGACGACGATCTCCTCTTCATGAGTCCGGACTTGGTGGACGACTGGAGCCGGGGAGCTTGTCTCGACGTCGCGTACCTCACCGCGGGCGATGCGGGAAGCATCGGCTACGGGTACGCGGAACGGCGTGAGCAGGGCGTCGGCCGTGCGTATGCCCTGATGGCGGGCGTACGTAACGACTGGCGCCGCGGCGACCGCGCGCACTCCGCGCGCACGATCCGCGCGTTCGCGCTGACTCCGGCCGGTCACCCTGGCATCCGCGTCGCCTTCCTCCGCCTCCCCGACGGCCTTCACGACGGCTCCGGCACCCGCGCACAGGCGGGGCAGAGCCTCCTCAAACTCGAAAGGGGACGCATCCGCCGCATCACGGCCATTGACCGCAGCGCGAGTTACGACACCAAGGAACTCACCGCGATGCTGTCCTGGATGATCGCGGACTCGCACGCCAGGACCGTACGCACCCTCGACTATCGGAACACCTACTACGGAAGGGGCCCCCGGAGCGATCACAGCGATCACGAGGTGGCGGCGCGCTTCGCGCGAGCGGCCGCCGCTTCCGTGCCGGGGCCGAAGCCCACGGTCGTCGGATACCGGGGCTACTCGATCACCGCGCTGCGCCCCAACGTGGCACTGCGGGCGGCCCGGCGCAAGGAAGCCCTGTTCCGGCGGTACTTGTCCACGACGATGTGCACCAGAGCGTGCGCCGACTTCACCGGCCCGCTGTGGGCGTCGTACCAGGGCTGGCTGTTCCGGCAATTCCGGACGTAGCGGAACCGCGCTCATCAGACCTGATGCATCGTCAACTCAGGTTCCATGGCAGGCCCTTCGAGGCGTGCGAGGAGCCAGGCCTCGGCTTGCAGGAGGCGTTGTTCCACTTCCGCCGAGTCGGCACCGCACACGACGACGAAGCACAGGTGGGAGGCGCTGTGGAGGGTCACCGCGTCCGGCGCGAGCTGTTCGTTCACCTCGTAGTGCCGCACCCACTCGAACGGCGGCCGGCCGGGCGCCCGCACGGGACGGCCCTGCGGAAGGATCGACACCGAGCCGTGTATTTCGGCCGGGGGAGCCGTCGGCGGCGGGTCGACGGGCAGGTCACACAACTGGCGCAGCAACGTGGTGTGCAGGTCCACGCCGTAGGTGGTTCGGGTCAGCAGGGGAATGCGGTCGCCTCCGATGCGCGAGGCGATTTCACACAACACGAGTTCGTCCTCAGGTGTGTGGAAGACTTCCAGGTGGTACGCGCTGACGTCCGGGGTGTCGAAGGCTTCCAGTGTACGGTCGAGGAACTCCTCAAGGCGCCTGGCGAATGCGTCCTGCGGATGCAGCTGCACCGAGCCGTTGTTCTGTCCGGAGAACACCCCGAGGCAGCTGCGCAGGTACCGGGAGGACGCCACGAACCGGTATCCGTGGCCCAGTACCGCGTCCACGTGGTACATGGGGCCCTCGATGAACTCCTCGGCCATGAGGTCGTCGCGCCAAGGCCGCCGACTGAAGGCGACGAGATCCTCATCGCCGCGCAGCACCACGATGTCCCGTGACCCACCCTGTTTCACCGGCTTGACGACGACCGGGTACGCGCACCGCTCGATGAATCGGGTCAGGTCGGCGACCGTCTCCAGGCGGGCGAAGCGAGCCGTGGCGACGGTGCGGCTCGCGGTTTCCTTCATGACCAGCTTGTCGCGGAAGGACAAGGCGCTCGCGGAGGACTGACCGGGAATGCCGAATTCCTCGCGGAGACGGGCGGCCCGTTCGAGGTCGTACTCATTGTCCGTGATGACGTGGGTGAACGGCTCGTCGCGAGCCAGGCGTCGGATCATCAACTCCGCGTAGGGCACCGACTCGCAGTCCTCGACGAATTCGTAGTGGGCCAACCCCTGGGTGTTCCGTAGCTCGTGGTGGCTGAACACATGGAGCCTGTCGGTGAGTTCGGAAAGCATCGCGGGGTAGTCGAGCCGCGGCCCGTAGTTGATCACTGCGACGTTGGTCATCGGTTGCTGGCCTCACCTTCGTGACTGAGGGGCACGGCGTGCCTGGGTTGTGCGTTAAAACGCACTGTAGTGCAGAATATTGCTCGCCGCGAGTAGTGCGTGGCTGATCCGAGTGGAGTCGGGGCTTCCGTACGAGGTCATGTGCCCACGCAGCCAAAAGCCCCACGGACACGTGTCCGCAGGGCAGTTGGAGTGTGTGGGGGTACCGGTCGCGGCCGGTTGGATCAGTAGAGACTGGAGAACAGGACGGCGATCATCTGGGCGGGCTCGTCGGTGTCGTTGCGGAAGCTGTGCGGGTGACCGGCCGACCACTGGACGTAGTCACCGGTGCGCAGTTGGTGGTCGACGCCGTTGTACCGGGCGACCAAGGCGCCCCGAGTCACCGTGATGAGGTCCGAGCCCTCGTGCTGAAGGTCGTCGACGAGGGCACTGCGGGGCGCGAAGTCGCCCGTGACCACCTGGTATCCGAGCTCCGGGGCGCGCAGCACCCGATAGACGACGCCGGGTGCCCGGTGCAGGACCTCCTGCTTCTCGCGCGGGTAGAGGGAGGGTGTGGCCCGGCCCCGGGAGAACCCGAGGAACGAGCCGACGTCGTGATCGAACACCTTGGCCAGACGGCCCAGCCGTTCCAGCGCGATATCCGTCTCGCCGCGCTCCAGAGAGGCGAGGAACGACACCGAGAGCCCGCACTCGGCGGCGACTTGGCGCAGCGACATGCCCTTGCGCGTACGGAGCCGGTGCAGTACCTCGCCGGGCGGCGGAAAGCCGAGCTCCGGATCGCGGGAGCCGGGCGGAGGGGGAGGGGCGGCGGGGTCCGGGTCGTTCATGGCGGCAATCCTAGAGGTCATGGGGTTGGCGGCTCCGAAGCGCAGGAGCGTCCCGTTTGCCCGAGGTCGTCTATGCAGGTGCGCCCGCGACCCAGTACAACGGTGGAGCGACCCCGGCGGCCGCCGGGGTGCGGACCGGGTGGAGGCGCACGTGCGCAGGGTCGCGATCATCGGGGCGGGGCAGGCCGGGCTTCAGCTGGCGCTGGGGCTGCAAGGCGCGGGTTACGACGTGACGGTGGTGTCGGAGCGCACCGCGGACGAGGTCCGGAACGGCAGGGTCATGTCGACACAGCTGATGTTCGGGCCGGCCCTCGCCCTGGAACGGGCTGCCGGGCTGAACCTCTGGGACGACCTGGCCCCCGTGATGAGCGGCTTCGAGATGACCCAATGGGACCCGGCGGCACAGGCGTCCCGGTCGCGGTTCGCCGCCTCCTTCGACGACGAGGTCCGCTCGGTGGACCAACGGCTGAAACTCTCGGTCTGGCTTGAGCTGTTCGAGACGCGCGGCGGCCGCGTCGAATACCGGGCCGTCGGCGCCGAGGAACTCCCCGTGATCGCCGGGCGCCACGACCTCACGGTCATCGCCACCGGCCGAGGGGCCCTCTCCTCCCTGTTCGGCCGCGACGCACAACGCTCCCTCTACGACAGCCCCCAGCGCACCCTCGCCTGCTTCTACGCATCCGGCGTCGAAGGCCTGGGCGCCGCGTCCGACGCGTACGCGCGCGTCACAGGCGTTTCGCCGGTCGGGGACGCCATCGTCATGCGGGCGCTGACCGTGGGCGGCAGGTGCGACATCCTCCTCATCGAGGGCAAGTTTGGTGGCCCGTACGACTGTTGGGGCGATCGGCCGGCTCCCGAGGAAGGGCTGCGGCGGGCCCTGGACCTGCTGCGCGTGTACGCGCCCTGGGAGTACGAGCGCTTCGCCAAGTCCGAACCCACCGACGCCGGGGCCGCGTTGTACGGCGCGGTCACCCCGGCTGTCCGGCACGGCGTCGCCGCGCTGGGCGACGGCCAGTACGTGCTGGGCATGGCGGACGCGGTCGTCGTCAACGACCCCATCACCGGCCAGGGCGCCAACAACGCCGCCCGGTCCGCGGCCCACTACCTCGACGCGATCGTGCGGCGCGGCACCCTCCCGTTCGACGGCCCCTGGATGCGCCAGACCTTCGAGGAGTACTGGGATCACGCGCAACACGTGCACGCCTTCACGGATCTGATGCTGCATCAGCCACCGGCCGATCATCTCGGACGGCTGCTCGGAGCCGCCTTCGAGTACCCGGCGATCGCCCACCGTTTCACCAACGGGTACGCCGACCCGCTCGACTACCGCGACTGGCTGATGGATCCGGCGAGCGCGGACGGGTACCTCGCGGAGATCGTTCGGGACGGCTGACGCGGCGTCGTCACGAAGCCACTGCGGATCCCGCGAGCGGGCGCTCGGTGAGCAGCAGGTCCGCGTGGTGGCGGGCCGCGACGAGCGGGTGGGCGCGGAGCTTGCCCTTGAGTTCGTTGCGCCCGTACTCGGCGAACAGCGGGTTCGCCGGGTCCGCGGTGGCGCCGGGCGCGTGCGCCGCGTACGGGAAGGTCAGCGGCTCGATGCGGGCGTCGAGGCGCGGGTTGTAGAAGAACGGCACCGAGAAGCGCTCGGTCGCTCCGGGCGGACTCACCACGCGGTGGTTGGTGGCGAGCAGATAGCCGTTGGTGGCGACTTCGAGCAGCTCGCCCAGGTTCACGACGAACGCGCCGGGCAGCGGCGGCACGTCGTGGAAGCGGCCGTCGTCGCGCTGGACCTGAAGCCCGCCGACGGTGTCCTGGTGGAGCAGGGTGAGGAAGCCGTAGTCCTTGTGGGCGCCGACGCCCTGGGCGGTGCCGTCCTCGGCGCTGCCCGGGTAGCGGACCAGCTTCAGGTGCAGATGGGCGCGGTCGCCGAACGCGTCGTCGTAGAAGTCCCCGGGCGCGCCGATCGCCGCGAGCAGCTCGTGCAGCAGCTTCCCGGCGACAGCGCTGAGGCGGTCGATCCAGGTGAGTGCCGCGGTGCGCAGCTGGGGGAGGGCGGTGGGCCACTGGTTGGGGCCCTCCAGCCACCAGTACGCGGGCTCGCCGGCGCCGGGTATCCGGGCCGGGCGCTCCGCGCCGATGTCGAGCTGGTCGCGCCAGTCGCGCGAGCCGCCGGTGCGCTCGTCGCCGATGCGCGTATAGCCCCGGAAGTGGGGCGAGTTGACGTTGTCCATGGCCAGCCGGTCGGCTTCCGGCAGCCGGAAGAACGCCCGCATGGTGTCGTTGAGCGCGGCGGTCTCGGCGTCGGTGACGCCGTGCCCGACGAGCTGGAAGAAGCCGACGCCGTGAGCGGCGTCATGGAGCTGGGAGTGCAGCCGCCTGCGGGACTCGGGGCCGCGGTCGGCGGCGGAGAGGTCGATGATCGGGAGCTGCGACGAGGACACGTGCGACATGAGAGCCATCCGCTGGGATATGCCCCGGCCGGCGCGGGTGGGCGCGGTCACGGCTCCGCCGGGGTGGGGCGGGCGCCGCGGAGGCACGGGGAGGTGAAAAGGGGGCCTGGGTCAGCGGTAGGTGCGACAGGCCATGCTCGTAACGCGGACGTAGTCCACGTGGCGGCGTCGAACGAGCGGAGGCATGGCGCAAGGGTACTCCCGGAGGCCCCCGCGAGCTGTGACCGGCCTCACATGGGCGGTGAACTGCGGGGAGGCGGGACGCAGGGGGGTGGGTCACTTGGGCGTGCGGGTGAGCCACCTGTGGGTCGGCCCCACGGAGCCCAGCCGTTCCCGGCCCGGCCATATGGAGCTGGGCCATTCCGAGTCCGGCCGCACCGGGCCCGCCCACAGCAAGCCGGGCCGCGCAGGAAGGGCGGGCTGCCTGGGCTACGGCGTTCGCCCCGCAGAGTTGGCAGGTCGGGCGAGGGCTCGGGCCCGCACGGGGGCGGCGCGGTGCCTGGGGCCGATGAGCCTCTCGCAGCTCCCTCGATAACGCGGCTTCGCCGTCGGCCGCCGGAATCGTTGTCCCCCGCATTCCCGCTGCCTCCCTCCGCCCGTGGTCGAGTGGGGAGCATCTTCGCCCCCGGGGGCGGGGTCGCACCAGACGCGCAACGGCCATCACGGATCCAGGTCTGGCCGCAAGCCCCCTTGCGTTCCGGTGCGCCCGTTCGCATGCTGTCAAGATCGCGCGGGAGCCCGGTACTTGGGGGGGCGCGACGGGAGGAGGGTTCAGCGTGAATACCGAGGCCATCGTGGCCGGGCCCATCAGGACCGAGCGGCTCGACCTGCTGCCGCTCCGTGTCGCCCACGCCGAGGAGATGGCCGCCGTACTCTCCGACCCCGCTCTGCACACCTTCATCGGTGGCACCCCGGACACGGCCGAGGCCCTCCGCTCGCGCTACGAGCGCATGACAGCGGGCTCTCCCGATCCCGCGGTGACCTGGCTGAACTGGGTGATCCGACTCCGCGAAGAGGGCCGATCGACAGGCACCGTCCAGGCGACGATCGGGCCCGCGGGGCACGACGTCGTCGCCGAGATCGCCTGGGTGGTGGGCACGCCGTGGCAGGGCCGGAAGATCGCCACCGAATCCGCCCGGGGGCTCGTCGCGTGGCTCGGTCGACAGGGTGTGTCGTCGGTCATCGCCCACGTTCATCCGGAACACCGCGCGTCCGCCGCCGTGGCCGCCGCTTGCGGCCTCACGCCCAGCGCGGTGTGGCAGGACGGCGAGGTCAGATGGGTTCGTACCACCGGGCCCCGGACCGGCGACGCCCGCGCCAACTCGGGATCAAAGTCCGGGAGTTGAGCGCGGGCGCCCTACGAGGGGTGCGCCGCGACCGGGGTTCCATGAGGTGCCGTACGACAGACCGGGCCTCACCGGAAAGGGGCCGGACGCCTGGGTTCACGGTGTCCTACGGGACCTTGTCATCAGCATGCCGCCTGCGACGAGCGAGAACAGGCACACGCAGGCGCCGGTGATGACGTTGCTGAGGATCGCTCCGGTGCCGGCGCTACGCGCGACGACCCACGGGGAGACGATCAGCCAGGCACCGAGGAACAGGACCACGAAGTTGAGGTCCGCGGACCTCTCGGGGACCATGGACATGCACAGACCCAGGACCGCGAGGGCTATGCCGACGACCAGGTTGCTGAGAGCCAAGGTCGGCTTCGCTGCCGAGAAGTGGACCGTCCAGCCGGAAATCGCGGCGTAGATTCCGGCGAGGATCACGAGTTCCTCGACCGCCGCAACACCTCGGGTTTCCATCACGCGGGCGTAGCGGTCCCGCATCTCCGACACATCGGGGTGCCCGGAGATATCACCGGGGCGGTGTGAGACGTCGGCCATCCGACTCGCCTCCTTCTAGAAAACTCTGCACGTCTGGCCGCGCTGGCGACAGGATGTCGCTGTCCCATTGTGCTCTTATCTGGGCTTTATGTGTAGATGTATCCGATATGAGATATGTGACGCGCGGTCGACCATTACCCAGGGTGTCCTTCCGATTGCGACGAGTGCGGAAACCCGATGGTGGCGGGCGGGTTGTCCGGGCCACGTCCCATGGCCATCTGCCGGTCATCTGGCAGGAGTAGGACCGGGCCATGTCACAAACGACGAGTGCTCCGGCCGCGTCCCCGGCCCGCTTCTCCGATGTCAAAGGCTGGTTCTGGCCGGCCGATCAACTGCTCTTCGACTGGTTCCTGACGCGTCAGGACAAGGCCCCGCGTCAGGCCGGAGACCTGCTGGAACTCGGTGCCTATCTGGGCAAGAGCGCGATCTTCCTCGGTGGGTACCTGCGGCCCGGCGAGGAGTTCACGGTCTGCGACCTCTTCGACTCGCCGGCTCCCGACGATCCCAACAGCGCGGAGATGGGCCGGTCGTACGCGACACTGACCCGCCGCGCCTTCGAGGCGAACTACCTCGCCTTCCATGCGGAACTGCCCACCGTCGTCCAGGCGCCGACATCGGTGATCGCCTCCCGGCTCCGGCCGGACAGCTGCCGGTTCATCCACATCGACGCCTCGCACCTGTACGAGCACGTGCACGGCGACATCGAGGCCGCCAGGGAACTGGCCGGGCCCGACGCGATCGTGGCGTTCGACGACTTCCGGGCCGAGCACTGCCCGGGGGTGGCGGCGGCCGTCTGGGAGGCGGTCGCGACCAAGGAGCTGAAGCTCATCTGCATCACCGGCACGAAGGCGTACGGGACTTGGGGTGACGCGCAGCCGGTACGGGCCGAACTGCTGGAGTGGCTCGCATCCCGCACGGACCTGTGGCACGGGGTGGAAGAGGTGGCGGGTGCGCCGCTCATCCGGATCAGCGGCAAGAAGGCCCAGGCTCCGACTCCACCGCAGCCCCTCGGTCCGGTGCGGCCGGAGGCGGAAGGCGCGGGGTTCGACTCCACAGAGGTGGCCGCCCCCGCTCCGGCGGCGCGCCCCCGTGGTCTGCTGGCCCGCGCGCTGGGGAGCCGACGCCGCTGAGCGGAGCGCCGCGGGCGGCTCGACCGCACGAGCCGCCCGCGGCGCCGGGGTCCGGGTCCAGGAGCCGACGGGCGGCCGTGACGTTCCCGCTAGCGCGCCGAGGCGGCCGGCGAGAGGATCTCCTGGATTCCGGAGCCCAGTTGGGCGGAGTGGTCGACGACCACACCCACGCCCTGCTCCTGCCCGAACAGGTCCGTCCACGAGCCGAAGAACAGGAAGGACTTGTTCGTCGCGAGCCCCACGGCGGCGAACACCAGCACCTGAGTGGCGAGCAGCAGCCCCAGCCGGCCCAGAACGGTTTTCCAGTTTTGACGTGCCATGCGCGGCCACAGCCAAATGGTGACCGTGAACATGACCACGGCGCAGAGCACGGTCAGTGCCAGCACGGTGTTACTCGTGAGACCCATGGGTCGATAGAACTCTCTGCCAGAAGTACACCCGGGCATCGGGCATGACGGCCCGGGTGGCACCGCTCAGGGGTGCTCAGGAGAGTAGATAGCGATGGCGGCCGATCCGTTCCAGCACCGGGCTGTCAAGAGGCCGAGGGGTACGGTGAGACCGCCCGCCCGGCGCCCGCCTGGCACAGCGCGGCGAGCTCCGTACCCGCCAGGAGGAACGCGCCGACGCCGAAGTCCGCGGTCGTGTCGTAGGTGACGGGCTGGCTGGAGTCGGGGCGGTCGCCGACGCCCTGGACGTATCCGAGGAAACCGTCAGGGTGCACGGCGGTGGTGACAAGGCCCTGCCAGGCACGCGCGGCTACCGGCAGGAACGCTCGGTGGCCGACGAGCCCGGTCCGGACCGCGTACGCGGTGCCGTAGGTGAGGAAGGCCGTGCCGCTGGTCTCGGGGCCGGGGAAATGGGCGGGGTCGGCGAGATTGACGTTCCAGAAGCCGTCGGCCCGCTGCACCCGCCCGGCCGCGCCGAGCAGCTGGGCGAGGGTCGCGCGGTACTCGTCGGTGTGCGGTGCGCCCGGCGGGAGCGCCTTGAGCGTCTTGACATGGGCGCCGGCCGCCCAGCCGTCGCCGCGCGACCAGACCACGGGCTTCCCGGACGGCGAGGTGACGGCTCCCGGCAGGCCGGGCACGAATTTCTTGTCGCGGAACCACAGCCCGAGCGCCGGATCCCAGAGCCCGGGTCCCCCCTCGGCGCGCTTGGCGTGCAGGTAGAGCCGGTAGAGCTTGTCGGCGTACGCGTAGTCGCCGCGCAGCACCGCGATCCGGGCGAACGGCGGCATCGCCATGTGCAGCGCGTCCGCCCACCACCAGTCGTCATCCTTGTCGGGCCGGTCGACGAAGACCATGCGGCGCAGACACTCCTCGATGGCCGCGAGTCTGTGTGGATCGGGCTCGACGGCGTACAGGTCGAGATAGGCCTGGCCCGCGCACTGGTTGTCGGCGTGCCGGGTCGTGACGCCGCCGATGAGGCCGTAGGAGTGACTCTCTGCCCAGCCTTGCGCATGGGCGAGATAGCGCGCCTCGCCCGTGATCCGGTGCAGGGCCATCAGACCGCTGAAGAACGTGGCCCGCGCCCAGCCGTTGTCGCCGGGGTCGGCGTGCGCGCCGATCCAGTGGTCGGCGACCCGGCGCAGGACGGCCACGATTTCGTCCCGGCGCGGCAGCCGGGCGTGGGCGACGGCGGCGGGCGCGGAGGCAAGGGGGACTGCGGCGGCCAACGCCGCGCTGCTGAAGAGGAGTTGACGTCGGTTCATGACTGGACACCTCTCGGGTGGCGGAGTTCCGTATCCTGCACGCGAATCCCTGACATGTCCACGGGGCGTCCAGTGCAGGCATGCTGACTGAAATACTGATCAGTGGTCACATACCTGAATGGTGGGCCGGTGCATCCAGATGCCTCCCAGTGAGGCAGCGAGGCGCTCCCGGCGTCAACGCATCCCGGACGCTTCAGGCGTGGGGTCGGCGCTGATGGTGCCGGTCACCGTGTCGAGGTACTCGGAAACGGCGTCACGGTTGCGGATCAGGCAGGCGATGCGCTGCGTCATCCGATCGCGTTCGAGCGTCAGAGTGGCGATCATCTCCGGCGTGGCGTCCGGGAAATGGATGACCCTGGGCTTGTCGAGGCAGGGCAGGATCTGCTTGATGATGCGCGTCGGGAGCCCGGCGTCGAGCAGCCCCCGGATCTGCATGACCCGGTCCACGAAGTCCTCGCCGTAATCGCGGTAGCCGTTGGAGGAGCGGGCGGAGACGATGAGGCCCTGCTCCTCGTAGTAGCGCAACAGCCGACGCGATGTGCCGGTGCGCTCCGACAGCTCTCCGATACGCATGTGCTCCCCCTCGCGGCTCGATGTCCCGAGTCTCACACCCGGGCGAGTTCGCGAGGCCGGTCCAGGGGCGAACGGCCGAGCTTGCCCCGTTCCCGTGGGGCTGTTCTGATGGGTGGCCGTGACGGCAGCAAGCGCGACCGAAGCGGTCGAAGCGGTATTCAGGATCGAGTCGGCGCGGATCATCGCGGGAGTCGCCCGCATCGTCCGGGACGTCGGCATCGCCGAGGAACTCGCCCAGGACGCTCTGGTCGCCGCCCTGGAGCAGTGGCCCGCGTCCGGCGTCCCGGACAAGCCGGGCGCCTGGTTCATGGCCACCGCCAAGCACCGCGCGATCGACCTGGTACGCCGTAAGGAGACGTACGCCCGCAAGCTGGCCGAGGTCGGCCGGGCGATGGAGGACGTGCCGCCGCCCGACCAGGCTGACCTGGACGATCCGGACCGCATCGACGACGACCTGCTGCGGCTCATCTTCACCGCCTGCCATCCCGTCCTGTCCACCCCGGCCCGCATCGCGCTCACCCTGCGACTGCTCGGCGGCCTGACGACACAGGAGATCGCCCGCGCCTTCCTGGCCCCGGAGCCGACCGTCGCCCAGCGCATCGTCCGCGCGAAACGCGCCCTCGCCGAGGCCAAAGTCCCCTTCGAGGTGCCGTACGGCGCCGACCGCGAGGCCCGCGTCTCCTCCGTGCTCGAAGTCATCTACCTCATCTTCAACGAGGGGTATTCCGCGACGGCGGGCGACGACCTGGTGCGCCCGGCGCTGTGCGAGGACGCGCTCCGGCTGGCGCGGGTGCTGTCGTCCCTGATGCCGAAGGAGCCCGAAGTCCACGGCCTGGCCTCATTGTTGGAGTTTCAGGCCTCCCGCATCGCGGCCCGTACGGGGCCCGACGGCGAGCCCGTGCTGCTCGCCGACCAGAACCGCAACCAGTGGAACCGCCTGCTCATCCGGCGTGGCATCGAGGCTCTCCAGCGCGCGGGCGACGGGCCGTATTCCGTGCAGGCCGCCATCGCCGCCTGCCACACGCACACGACCCGCTACGAGGACACCGACTGGGCGTCGATCGCCGCACTGTACGGCCGCCTCGTCGAACTGACGCCGTCGCCCGTGATCGAGCTGAACCGGGCGGTCGCCGTCGCGATGTCGCAGGGCCCCGCCGCCGGGCTCGCACTGGTCGACGCGCTGCGCGGTGAAGGGGCCCTGAAGGGCTACCACCTGCTGCCGAGCGTACGAGGAGACCTCCTCCTGCGCCTCGGGCGGGCGCGGGAGGCCCGTGCCGAGTTCGAACGAGCCGCGGCTCTGACGGGCAACGCACGCGAGAAGGAACTCCTCCTGGAGCGCGCCTCGCGCATCGGACCCGGTGGTGGTCAAGCGGGGTGAGGGGTGCGGGAGTGCTCCGGGCCGCCCGAGCCCCCGGCCGCCGCCGTGGGGGCGTTTCCCGCAGGCCCGTAGAGTGCGGCGAGTTCCCCGGCCAGGGAGGCGAGCCGCTGCCGGGCCTTTGGGGGCGCCAGGACTTCGACACGCCGGCCGAGCCCGGCCATCTGCGCGGCGACGACCTCTACTGATGGTCCGTCAACTTCGATCTCCATCCGGCCGTTGGGCAGCGGGCCCATGATGCGCAGACGGCTGCCGAACAGTCCCCGCAGGACGGGTTCGGCGTCCGCATCGGCGTGGGCCTGGACGGTCGCTGAGAGCATGCGGTCCTCCATGCGTGCGGCCAGCGACCGCCAGGCCTCCGCGAGGTCGAAGCCGTCCGGCCGCACGACGGGAGTGCCGGTCGGTTCAACGTGGGTGATGCGGCTGAGCCGGAAGATCCGCATCCCCCGGTCGGTGCCCGCCACCAGGTACTCGGTGCCCGCCTTGGACGCGAGGCCCAGCGGATGCACCGTCCGCTCGCCGGCGGGGCTGCCGGGGCGGGCGTACCCGAGCCGGACCTGTATGCCGTCCACCACGGCGTGCCGGAGCGCGTCGAGGTGCGAGCCCTGGGCCGCGACGGGGGAGCGCGACCAGTCCAGGCCGTCGGAGATCTGGGCCCGCGACGCGGCTTCGGCGCCGGAACGCAGGGGTGACGGCAGGGCCCGGACGAGTTTGCGCAGCGCCGTACGCGAGGCGGGCGTGGTCGACAGCGGCCCCGCGACCAGGAACAGCGCACGGATCTCGTCGGCCGTCAGCCCGGTGAGGTCCGTGCGGGCGCCGCCGACCAGCGACCAGCCGCCACCGCGCCCGCGCTGCGAATACACCGGGACACCGGATGCGGCGAGCGCCTCCAGGTCGCGCCGCGCGGTGCGCTCGGAGGTCTCCAGCTCTGCCGCCAGCTCGGCCACGGTCACCCGGCCACGGGTCTGGAGGAACAACAGGGTCGCCACCAAGCGGTCAGCTCGCATGGGGATCATTCTCGCCGGAAAACTGGCCAGAAGATGGCCAATTAAGCCTTGATGCTGAGGTCATGACCGAAACCGCGCACCCCGCAACGGCTTCCGCCGCCGCTTCCACCGCCAACGTCCCCCGCGACTTCGCCCAGGCCGTCACCCTGGCCGGACGCACCATCGCCGCCCTCGCGCCCGACCAGTACGACGCACCGACCCCCTGCCCCGGCTACACCGTCCGCGACCTCGCGAGCCACCTGGTCGCCGTACTGCGCAGGGTCGCCGCGATGGGGCGGGGCGAGGACCCCTTCGCGCTGCCCGGACTCGCGGCGGACGTCGCCGACGGCGCGTGGCAGACCGCCTGGGACGCCGCCGCGCGGGAAACCGCTGCCGCATGGGCGCGACCCGAAGCCCTGAGCCGAGTGCTGCGACTGCCGTTCGGCGCGCTGACCGGCGCGGCCGTCCTCGGCCGGTACAGCACCGAATTCACCCTCCACACCTGGGACCTGGCCACCGCGACCGGACAGCAGCCCGCTTGGGATCCGGCCGTGCTGGCCGCAGCCGTCGCCGCCATGCACCGCGCCGTCCCGGCCGAACCGCGCGGAGGCCGGGTGCCGTTCGGCGCCGTCGTGGACGTCGCGGCGGACGCCCCCGACATCGACCGACTCGTGGCCTGGTACGGCCGCAGGCCATGAGCGCGCCCGTGACCTCCGAACAGTACGCCCCCACCGACCACCGAACCCAGGACTGATCATGATCGTAGTAACCGGAGCAACCGGGAACGTAGGCCGTCCGCTGGTGCGGGCGCTCGCCGCCGCGGGCGAGGAAGTGACCGCCGTGTCGCGTCAACTCCCTTCCTCCTCACACCCGTTGGATGGAGTGCGTCACGTCGCGGCCGACCTGGCCGATCCGGCCGGCCTCGCGTCCGTCCTCGACGGAGCCGAAGCG
Source organism: Streptomyces sp. NBC_01431 (assembly GCF_036231355.1). Lineage (NCBI taxonomy): Bacteria > Bacillati > Actinomycetota > Actinomycetes > Kitasatosporales > Streptomycetaceae > Streptomyces > Streptomyces sp. NBC_01431. The sequence goes on along the minus strand of NZ_CP109496.1, from coordinate 721,132 downwards.
CTCCACCTCCTCATCGCCGGAGGCAGCGAACACGTGGACCCGCACCGCGTCCTCGACGCGGCGAAGTCCGGCGGGGTGCGACGCGTGGTCCTGCAGTCCTCCCAGATCGTCGGCACACGGCCCGGCGCGGCTTCCCATCTGCACCTCGCGGCGTTCGAGGACGCGGTGCGGCGGTCGGGTCTCGGATGGACGATCCTGCGACCGGGCGGCTTCCACTCCAACGCCTTCATGTGGGCGGAGTCGGTCCGCTCCCACCGCACCGTGGCGGCACCCTTCCCCGACACCGGGCTGCCGGCCGTCGACCCGGCCGACATCGCGGAAGTGGCGTCCCTGGCGTTGCGCGACCCCGCTCACGCGGAGCGCACCTACGAGCTCACGGGCCCGGCGCCGGTCTCCCCGCGCGAACAGGCGCGAGCCATCGGCGACGCGGTGGGAAGCCCCATACGGTTCGTCGCCCTGAGCCGCGACGCGGCGCGGGCGGAGCTCTCGCGGTTCATGCCGGAACCGGTCGTGGACGGCACCCTCGGCATCCTGGGCGAACCGTCGCCCGCCGAGCAGCGGGTGAGCCCGGCAGTGGAGCAGCTCCTGCGCCGCCCGCCGCGCACCTTCGCCGACTGGGCGGCGCGCAACAGCGCGGCGTTCCGGTGAACGGGATCAGCGGCCGGTCCGCGACACGGCCGCTCCCTACCGCCGCGTAAGCGTGTCCGCCACCCGCCGACGATCTAGGTTGGGCGCGCCTGATCCCTGCGCCACGGGGGCGAAGGAACGCGTCCGTCGCGACGCGTGTCCGACGCGTGTCCCCGGGCGCGGGGGAGTCCTTCACCCGAGACGGGGGCCGGTGTGCGCGAGTTCAGCCGACGCAGTTTCATGACCGCGACGGGATCGCTCGGTGCCCTCGTGGCGACCGGGGCGCCCGCCTTCGCCACCCCGCACGCCCGGGACGCCGCGAGCGCGTACGAGTACGTGGACGTGCAGCTGCTCAGCATCACCGACCTGCACGGCTTCCTCCAGGACGCGCCCGCGGAGGATGCCCGGATCACCGGAGCGGGCGGCCGCGTATACCGGGTGGGCGGGGTGGCCTACCTGGCGGCCCATCTGGAACGGCTGCGCGCGGGCCGTGCCAACTCGCTCTTCTTCGCTCCCGGTGATCTGTTCTCGGGGTGGACGATCGACGCGGAGTCGCTGGGCGACGAGCCCACCATCGAGGCACTCAACCGGCTCGGCCTCGACTTCGCGACGGCGGGCAACCACGAATTCGACCGCACGCCCGGCTACTTGACCGGCCACATGGAACACGGCATCCCGTACCCGGGGATGGGGAACACCAACTCCTTCCAGGACTCCCAGGGTGATCCGTTCGACGGCGCGAAGTTCCGCTACTACAGCGCCAACGCCGTCTGGCGGCACAGCGGGCGCCCCGTGCTCGCCCCGTACAACATCGAATGGGTCACCGCGCCGGGCGGGCGGCGCCTGCCGATCGCCTTCATCCACCTCACGACGCTGGGCACGGAACGCTTCTCCACCTCCTTCCAGCCCGCGCTCGCGACACTGGACGAGGTCGCCTCCGTCAACCGGTACGCCGCGGACCTGAAGGCACGCGGCGTCAACGCCATCGTCCTGAGCATGCACGACGGAGCCGTGGCCGGTGACGACTTCAACGCCGGCACGAGCCCCAGCGGGCCCGCCTACGACCTGGCGCTGACCGTCTCGGCGGACATCGACGTGATCGTCACCGGGCACTGGCACTGCGCGTTCAACATGATGCTGCCCGACCCCCGCGGCAAGCCCCGCCCCTTCGTCGAGGCGGGCTGCCACGGGCAGATCATCAACGAGATCAACCTCCGGCTCGACCCGCGCACCGGCGCGGTCGTGCGCGCCCTGACCACCTCCACCAACCACCCCAACACCCGCGACGTGTCCCCCGACCCGGCACTCAAGGAGGTCGCCGACTACTGGACCGGCTACGCGATCCGGCGCAGCACCGCCCCCGTCGGCCGCGTCACCGCCTCCTTCAGTGACCGCCTCAACCCCACGGGGCAGAGCCCGATGGGAAACCTGGTGGCCGACTGGGCCCTGTGGGCCGGCCGACAGAAGCCCGACTCCTTCGACAACGGGAACATCCACCCGAACACGCCCGCCGACCTGGCCCTGATCGCCGTGGCACCCCGCATCGGCCGCAGCGTCATCAGCAGGGGCCTGCCGCGCCACGCCTCGTCGGACGGGACCATCACCTTCGACCAGGTCCGACGGTCGGTCGGCTACGGCTGCCCGATCGTCACCGCAACCGTCACCGGGCAGCACATCCACGACGCCCTCGAACAGCAATGGAGCCTGTCGGGCACGCAGCTCATCTACGCGCCCCTCGCCGTCTCCGCCAACGTGCGCTACGCCTTCGACGCGGCCGCGCCCCCCGGCGGCCGCGTCCACCCCGCCCATGTCCTCATCAACGGCGTCCCGCTCGACCTCGGTGCCACCTACCGGCTCGCCTCGACCTCGTACACCTTCATCGGCGCGGACGGCTATCCCGCTCTGAGCGGATACACCGAAGCCGTCCGCCACACCCGCGACTTCGAGAGCTTCGCCGCCTTCGTGCGTCTCAACTCCAGCCTGTCGCCGAGGGAGTTGAACCGGGTGACGGTGATCAACGGATCTGCTCCGGGCGCCCGGATCGGCTGTCGGGCCCCGCGGCTCCTTCTCCGCGCCGCGCCCGTCCCGGGCGTCCGGACGTGCGAGGACCAGCTCTTGGCCCCGGCGAAGCGCGCGCCTTGAGTCCGTTCGCACCGGTCCGGCCCCGCGCGGGGCGTTGCTAGGCTCGTCCGATCATGGATGTGGGCGCGGTAGCGGCAGAGCAGATGATCGCCATCCCGGCGGGGCAGGTGACGCTGGCGGACCGGCGCACCCAACGCAGGTGGACCGTCGAGGTCGAGGCCTGCCGACTGGCGGCGTTCCCGGTAACTCAGGCGCGCTACGCACAGGTCACCGGTCGGCGGCCGAGCGTCGCACAGGGCGACCGGCTGCCCGTCGAGGGCGTTTCCTGGCTGGACGCGGTCGCCTTCTGCAACGAGCTGTCCCGGCAGCAGGCACTGGCGCCCGCCTACCGCCTGAAGGGCGACTCGGAGGACGTCGAGTGGGACACCTCCGCCGACGGCTACCGACTGCCGACCGAAGCCGAGTGGGAGTACGCGTGCCGTGCGGGTACGGCCGGAGCGCGCTACGGGCCGCTCGACGAGATCGCCTGGTACCGGGGCAACGCGCACGACCGGATTCACGACGTCGGTGGCAGGATCCCCAACCCGTGGGGCCTGTACGACACATTGGGCAATGTGTGGGAGTGGTGCTGGGACCTGTATGACCCCGAGGTCTACGGCAGCTACCGGGTGCTGCGTGGAGGCGGATGGTTCGACGAACCCTGGAGCTGCCGGGCATCGGTACGGCGCCGCAGCCACCCCACCTTCCGCATCGACGACGTGGGATTCCGGGTCGCACGGTCCCTCTCGTCCTGACCCCCGCCGGCCCGCGCTTCTGGCCGCCGTGGTCAATTTCCCCCTGCCGACCCCAACTCCCTTGAGGTAGCGCCGATTTGAGCGAGCGGCTGCGGGGGAGAATCCCCATGGGCACAGCTTTGTGAACGGAGTCGGGCACACCGTGGCGCGGGAAGCGGTGGCCCGTCGGCGGAGTGAGCCGCGGGACCGGGGAAGGGCGGCCTTCGATGAGGAGAGATCAATCCCAGCCCCTCTCAGGTGCCCCTCGCTCCGGAATGCGAAATGGGATCCCTGGCACGGACGCATTCCGCGAGAGGTTGACCCATATTCACCCTGCCGGTGTCCAAGCAGGGTTGAGGCTTCCTGATTTCAGTTCAGCAACTGGTCATGTGACACATCCTGCGAGTTCCGCGCGTCTTTTTCTTTCCGTGCCCTTCGTACGGTTGAGTAGCGGTCGTCGGCAGCTCGCGGGTGCTGGTCGATGCCCGGCGGCGGCGTGTCATGGGTTCGGCCCTCGGGTTGTGTTGTATTCCTTGTGCCCGCGATCAGCGGATTCGAGTCGCGTAGTTCTTCAGGCCGCCAGGTGGGGAGCCGGAACACCGCTCCCGGCGTGGTCGCGTAGCTTCGAATGAGGGAGTCGATATGTGGGGCGTGGGTCGGCGCAGCTTCATGACTGTGGCGGGATCACTCGTGACGATGGCGGCAACGGGCACTCCGGCCCTGGCCACCGGCCACGCACACGACGCCGCGAGCGCATCCGAGTACGTGGACGTGCAGTTGCTCAGTATCACGGACCTGCACGGCTATCTACAGGCCCCGCCCGCCGGGGACGCGGTCATCACCGGCGCGGGCGGCGAGCAGTTCGTCGTCGGCGGAGTGCCCTACCTCGCCGCGCACCTGAAGGCCCTGCGGGCGGGACGCGCCAACTCGATCTTCTTCGCGCCGGGGGACCTCTTCTCCGGCTGGGAGTTCCCGGCCGAGACGCTGGCCGACGAGCCGACCATCGAGGCCCTGAACCGGATGGGGCTCGACTTCGCGACGGCGGGTAACCACGAGTTCGACCGCACCCCCGGCTTCATGATCGACCATATGGAGCAGGGCAGACCGTATACGGGCTCGGGCTGGACCAACAGCTTCCCCGATTCCACCGGGCGGACCTTTCCCGGCGCGAACTTCCGTTACTACTGCGCCAACATGCTGTGGGGGAATTCGGGAAAGACCGTCCTTCCCCCGGTGAATGTGGAATGGGTTCAGGGGCCGGGCGGCCGACGGCTGCCGATCGGATTCATTCATCTCACCGTCACCGGCACCGAAACCTCTTCGACCGGATTCCAGACGGCGCTGCGCATGCTGGACGAGTTGCAGACCGCGAACCGTTATGCGGCGCTCCTCAAGTCGCAGGGAGTCAACGCGATTGTGCTGAGCATGCACGACGGGGCGGTGGCCGGAAGCGACTTCAACAGCGGCACCGAGCCCACCGGTCCCGCCTACGACCTCGCGCTCGCCGCGTCGCCCGACATCGACGCGATCGTCACCGGGCACTGGCACTGCGCGTTCAACATGATGGTGCCCGACCCGGCCGGCCGGCCCCGCCCGTTCATCGAGGCGGGCTGCCACGCGCAGATGATCAACGAGATCAACCTCCGCCTCGACCCGGTGACCGGCAGCGTCGTACGGGCCCTGACCACGTCGACCAACCACCCCAACACCCATGACGTGACGCCCGATCAGGACCTCAAGGACACCGCCGACTACTGGACCGGATACGCCCAGAACCGGGGCGCGACCCGCATCGGCCGGCAGACCGCGTCGTTCACCCGCACCCTCAACAGCTCGGGCGAGAGCACGATGGGCAACCTCGCGGCGGACTGGGCGCTGTGGGCCGGGGCACAGCCCCTGGACCCGTTCGACACCGGGAACATCTACTCCAACGTCCCCGCCGACCTGGCTCTGATCGCGCTCGCCCCCCGGCAGGGGCCCAGCGTCATCAACACCGACCTCACCCTCGACGCGACCACCCAGGGCGCGGTCTCCTACCGCAAGGCGTTCAATGCGGTGGGCTACGGAAACCCCATCCTCACGGCCACCGTCACCGGCCAGTCCATCCACGACGCGCTGGAACAGCAGTGGGCGATGAAGGGCACCGTCCTCACCTACGCGCCGCTCGCCGTGTCGCACAACGTGCGGTACACCTTCGACGCCGCCGGGTCGGCCGGAAACCGGGTGAACCCGGCGGACGTCCTCATCGACGGCACCCCGCTCGATCCACACGCCACCTACCGGCTCGCCACGACGGCGTACACCCTGATCGGCGCGGACGACTACCCCGCGCTGCTCAACCACACCGAACCGGTGCGCCACACCCGCGACTTCGAATCGTTCGTCGCGTACGTCCAGAGCCAGTCGGTCCTCACCCCCGCCCCCCTCGGCCGGGTCTCCCCGCGCAACACCACCGCTCTGCGCGCGGAGACCGGACGCCTGATGCCCCTGCCCCGGACCCTCAACGCGGACGACACCCCCCGGGTGGCGGTGGCGGGCGGAAACGGCGGGCCGGGGCGCTGCTGACCGGTTCGCCGCAGCGTAGGGTGGTGCGGCCCCGGGCCTCCTGGGCCGCGATCGTTCACTGCCGGGAGGCCGACCCTGAGTACCGTCATTGCCGAGACCGTCTCGGCCCTCCTGCTCCTCGCGGTGCTCGCGTTCGCCGTCGTACGTCCCAGGGGCCTGCCGGAGGCGGTCGCGGCGGTGCCCGCGGCAGGCCTGGTGGTGGGGCTCGGCGCGGTGTCGCCCACCGAGGCGTGGCAGCAGACCCGAGATCTGCTGCCCGTGGTCGGCTTCCTGGCCGCGGTGCTGGTACTGGCCCAACTCTGCGATGACGATGGCCTGTTCACAGCGGCGGGAGATGCTGTCGCCCGCGTGTGCGGCGCCAGCGCCCAGCGGCTGCTGGGCGGAGTGTTCGTGGTCGCCGCGGTCATCACCGCCGTGCTCAGTCTCGACGCCACGGTCGTGCTGCTCACGCCCGTGGTGTTCGCGACGGCCTCGCGCGTCGGTGTCCGCGCCCGGCCCCATGTGTACGCCACCGCCCACCTGGCGAACTCGGCCTCCTTGCTGCTTCCCGTCTCCAACCTCACCAACCTGCTCGCCCTGGCCGCCAGCGGCCTGTCCTTCACCCGGTTCGCGGCACTGATGGCACTGCCCTGGGCCGCCGCCATCGCCGTGGAGTACGCCGTCTTCCGCGCCTTCTTCCGCACCGACCTGGCGGCCGGCCCGCGCGAGGTGCGGGCGGCCGGGCACACCGAGCTGCCCGTGTTCACGCTGGTGGTCCTCGCGTTGACGCTCGGCGGGTTCGTGGTGACCTCGTTCGCCGGCATCAGCCCGGCCTGGGCCGCCCTCGCGGGCGCGCTCGTCCTGGCCGCCCGCGGACTCACCCAGCGGCGCACCACCGTGGGCAAACTCGTGGACTCGGCCGGGCTGCCGTTCTGCCTGTTCGTCCTCGGGCTCGGCATCGTCGTCAAGGCCGTGGTGGACAACGGCCTCGGCTCCGCGATCGGCCACCTCTTTCCCGGCGGCGATTCGCTGCCCGCCCTGCTCGCCGTCGTCGCGGTCGCGGCGGTCCTTTCGAACCTCATCAACAACCTGCCCGCCGTGCTCGCCCTGCTGCCGGTCGCCTCGGCGGGCGGTCCCGGCCCGGTGCTCGCCGTCCTCATCGGCGTCAACCTCGGCCCCAACCTGACCTACGTCGGGTCGCTCGCCACCCTGCTGTGGCGTCGCATCCTGCACGAACACGACGACGCGCCCCGACTCGGCCACTTCACCCGCCTCGGACTGCTGACCGTTCCCGCCACACTGGTCGCGTCCACCGCGGCGCTGTGGGCCGCGCTGCACACGATCGGAGGCTGACCGCGCCATGAGCGCCATCATCTGGATCACCGAGGGCACCTGGCCCGCCTGCGTCGACGCGGCCCGCCGGCGCGCCGACGACACCGACCTCGTACTCCTGCACGTCACCGACGACGCGGTGTCCGAGGCCGCGCACGGCGCGTTCGCCGGACTGCTCGGCCGCGGCCACCGCGAACGCGACCCCGGCACCCGTCTCGAAGACCTCTCCCGGGATGCCGCCGACCGCCTCTTCGCCGAGGCGGAGCGGCGCCTGGGCCGTCCGGCCCGCCGCCTCGCCCTCCACGGCCGCCCCGAGCAGCAGGTCGTCCGCGCCGCGGAGGGCGCCGATCTGCTCGTCTGCGCCCGTGACGGCGACCGCACGCACCTCGGCCCGCGCAGCCTGGGCCCCGCGACCCGGTTCGTCATCGACCACGCGCCGTGCCCGGTGCTGCTGGTCTGGCCGGACGCGGCCCCCGGCCTCGGCTCGCTTCCACCGCGCCCGCCCCATCGCCCCGAGCCCTGACCCGCGCCCGGCAGGGGCCGGTTGGCGAACGGCCGGGACCGGGCGCTAGCCTGGAGAAGCGGTGACCTTCTGTGGTCACCGCGCGGCGGTGGGGCCCGCCGTACCCGAACCGCGGCATCCGCCGCCAACGGTCCCTACTTGCGAGCGCGTGCGCCCGGGGTTGGGATATCCCCTGCTCGAACCAAGCCGAGAGCTTGGGGAAGGGTGCCCTGCAGGTAGGAGACGTATGTCCAAGGGAGCCCAGCAGCCGAGGGCGGCCTTCGAGCCCACCGACCCCGACGTCGACCTGGCCGTACCCGCCCAGCGGCGGGACCTCGCCCGCGGCCTCGGCCCGGTCCTGGCGGTGGTATCGCTCGGCGGGGTGATCGGCGCCTGCGCCCGCTACGGCGCGAACCTCCTGTGGCCCACCGCGCCGGGCGCCTTTCCCTGGACGACCCTGCTGGTCAACGCCGTGGGATGCGCCGTGATCGGTGTGTTCATGGTGGTGATCACCGATGTGTGGGCGGCGCACCGGCTGGTGCGGCCCTTCTTCGGGACGGGCGTGCTCGGCGGCTTCACCACCTTCTCCACGTACGCCGTGGACATCCAGAAGTTCGTGGCCGGCGGACAGGTGCGCACGGGTCTGACCTATCTGGCATTGACACTGCTGACGGCCCTCGCAGCGGTGTGGAGTGCGGTGTGGCTGACGCGCCGCGCACTGGCGTGGAGGCAGCGATGACCAGACTGACCGGCCGGGCTCTGCGGGCCACGATCTTCGTCGGCGAGAGCGACGTGTGGCACCACAAGCCCGTCTACGCCGAGATCGTGCACCGCGCGCATGCGGCGGGACTCGCAGGGGCCAGCGTTTTCCGCGGCATCGAGGGCTTCGGCGCCTCCTCCCTCATCCACACCCAGCGACTGCTGTCGCTCAGCGAGGACCTCCCCGTGGCGATCGTCATCGTGGACGAGGAGGGCCGGATCCGGGACTTCCTGCCGCAGCTCGACGAACTCGTCGCCGAGGGCCTGGTGATCCTGGACGACTGCGAGGTCATCCGGTACGTGGGACGGGAGCGCGCCAAGTGAACTGGCTGCTCGTGATGGCGGGCGCGGCCGTCGGCGCCCCGCTGCGCTACCTGACCGACCTCACCGTGCAGAAGAGGCACGACACCGTCTTCCCCTGGGGCACCTTCACCGTCAACGTCGTCGGCTGCCTGGTGCTCGGCCTGCTCACCGGCGCTGTCACGGCGGGCGCCGCGAACTCGCAGGTGCAGCTGCTCATCGGCACCGGCCTCTGCGGGGCGCTGAGCACGTACTCGACCTTCTCGTACGAGACGCTGCGGCTCGCCGAGGACGGGGCGAAGTTGTACGCCGCCGCCAACGTCGTCGTGAGTGTGGTGGCCGGACTCGGCGCGGTCTTCACGGGAGTGGCGCTCGCCGAGGCGCTGTGGAGCTGAGACCGGCCGCGGCAGGCATGCGGCCGTGGCGTTTCGTGGTCTGGTTCGGCACGGTCAGCCTCCTCGCGGACTTCGTCTACGAGGGCGCGCGCTCGGTCACCGGAGCCCTGCTCGCTTCGCTCGGCGCCTCCGCCCTCGTCGTCGGCGTGGTCACCGGCGCGGGCGAGGCGGCGGCGCTGGGCCTCCGCCTCGTCTCCGGGCCGCTGGCGGACCGCTCGGGACGGTTCTGGGCGTGGACGATCGCCGGGTACGCCCTGACCGTGGTCTCGGTTCCGCTGCTCGGCCTGGCCGCGACGGTGTGGACGGCTTGCGTACTGGTGATCGCCGAGCGGGTCGGCAAAGCGGTACGGTCCCCGGCCAAGGACACCCTGCTCTCGTACGCGACCGCCGCGACCGGCCGGGGACGCGGCTTCGCCGTGCACGAGGCGATGGACCAGATCGGCGCGCTGATCGGCCCATTGACCGTGGCTGGAGTGCTCGCCCTGACCGGCGGCGACTACGCTCCCGCGCTCGGCGTGCTCGCGGCCCCCGGCGTGGCCGTCCTCGCGCTCCTCGTCCGGCTGCGGCGGCGGGTTCCGAACCCGGGCGTCTACGAACACCCGGCGGCGGCCGAACCCGGCGCGGTACCGAAGGGACAACTGCCCGCCGCGTTCTGGATGTACGCCGCCTTCATCGCCGCCACCACCGCCGGGTTCGCCACCTTCGGGCTGCTCTCCTTCCACCTGATCCAGCGCGGGCTGCTCGCCGTGGCGTGGGTGCCCGTGCTGTACGCGGGGGCCATGGCCGTGGACGCGCTCGCCGCGCTGGCCACGGGATGGGCGTACGACCGGATCGGACCGCGGGTCCTCGCGGTGCTGCCGCTGCTCGCGGCCGCCGTTCCCGCCCTCGCCTTCACCCGTACCCTCGTCACCGCGGTGTGCGGCTCGCTGGTGTGGGGAGCGGCCATGGGCATCCAGGAGTCCACCCTGCGCGCCACGGTCGCCGACCTCGTTCCGGCCGGCCGCCGGGCCACCGCGTACGGGATCTTCGCGGGCGTCATCGGTGGTGCGAGCCTGGCCGGGGGCGCGCTCATGGGAGCCCTGTACGGCTACTCGATCCCCGTGCTCGTAGCCGTCGTCGCCGCGATCCAGGTCGGTGCGCTGGCCCTGCTCGCCGCCTTGTTGATCAAGAGGGTCTGAGCCCGGCCCCGGGCGTGCGCAACCGATCCCGATCATTTTGCGTCTACGGGCTTGTAGACGGTCATATGCTGCTCACCAGGCCGTCACCTGGCAGCCCCCCGTACGACCTGCCCCGTTCTCCCACGGGGCGCGCATCGCCCTTCGATCCCCCGGAGAACCGCACCCCATGACCAGTTCCACCCTCACGACGCAGGCCCTGGACGGCGCGTCCATCGATGGCGGCCTGTACGGCGACATCACGGATTTCGCCCGGCACACGCACTGGCTGAACGGCCCGGTGTTCGCCTACACGAGCTACGGCGTCGCCCTGTTCGCGGTGTTCATGCTCGTCGGCTGGTGGTACGCCCGGCGCAAGGACGCCTCCGTGATGGCGGCCGCGCTGGCCGCGCCGTTCGCCGTGGTGCTGGCCTATCTGGTCAACGACGGGATCAAGTCCGTGTTCACGGAACCGCGCCCCTGCCGCGCGCTTCCGCACGACTTCCTGATCGAGAAGTGCCCGCCGATGGACGACTACGCCTTCCCCAGCAACCACACCACGGTCGCCGCCGCCGCGGCCGTCGCCCTGTTCCTGGTCAACCGCCGGCTGGGCGCCATCGCCTCGCTGGCGGCGCTGCTGATGGCCGCGTCCCGCGTGTACGTCGGAGCGCACTATCCGCACGACGTGCTGGTCGCCTTCGTGGTGGGCACGGTGGTGGCCCTCGCGGTGACCTGGTCCGCGCGGCGGTTCGCGACACCGACGGTCACCCGGCTGCGGGGCGGCGCGCTGAAGCCGCTGCTGACCTGAGACCCGAGGAACTCCCGTGCGGGGAGCGGTGATTGTCCTTCAGGGCGAGCACCGTGGGCCCCACCCGGGCGGCAGCGGACGGCATCCGGGTCGTTCGCTGCCGCGAGCCGGTGTCCCCGCCGGGCCGGAGCCCCTAGGCTCGGCGATGTGCTGCATATCGTCGAGGAACTCGCCGGCCCCGGTCCGCTGCGCATCTGCGCCCACACTCCCGCCGACGCCGACACGGGTACCGGCCTGCGGGTGCTCCTGGTGGCGGACGTACTGGCGCGGGTCGTGGAGATGCGCGGCAGGGCGGTGCTCATGGGGTGCACGGGCCCCCGCAACGCATTGGCCGCCGCCGCCGGAATCCGCCCCGCCGATGCCCAGGGGAACGCCGAGGAGATCACCGAGGCGTTCGCCGGTCCGCCCGGCGTCCGGCTGACCACCGAGGCCTACGAGGGCGGCGGCGCCGCCTGCCTCCAGATCGGCGAAGCCACACTGCCCGCGACCGAAGGCGTCGACGCGCTGGCCGTACGCTTCCTGCTGCTCGGCCACCCCTACGAGGAGCCGGTCGCGGTCACCGCCGACGAACTCGGCGAAGCGGACCGCACGCTCGCCCGCTGGCGGCGCGCCGTGGCGACGTGGGCCGAGCAGCCGTCGAAAGCGATCCCCGCCGACCTCCAGAGCGCGGCCCGCGCCGCCCTGGACAGCCGGCTCGACACCCCGGCGGTCCTGTGCCTGCTGCACGCCCTGGAAGCGAACCCCGACGTACCGCCGGGTGCCAAGTTCGAGACCTTCTCCTACGCCGACCGCGTGCTGGGCCTGGAACTCGTCCGTGAGGTGGGCAGGTACTGACGCGCCGAACGGCACCGTCGTGATGGTATCGGCGGTCCAACTCCCGTATTCGGCACGGCACTTGCGGGCAGCCCGCAGCGCAGGGCGGACGTACTCCCTTTGGTGGCGCGTCTGTCGCTCAGTCATCGAAGCCGTTGCCGCCCACGAGTTGGTCGATGCGGGCGCGGTGCGCCTCCTCCCTGACATCGAGGGTCCCGTCGGCTTTGCCGGCCAACTTCCGCCGGGCGTCGAGGAGCACCTTCTCTCCCCGGGCGTGGGGAGACCATGACGCTCCCTTTGTAGGCCCCCACCGATCTCCGGGCTCCACGAACACCCCGCCGCAGCGATTCAGTGCCGCGGTAACGGACTTGGCCGCCGGTAAGGGAATGTCGCCGCGGGTGAAGACGGGAAAGCGTATGACGTTGTCACGCGGAGGGCACCGCACGGTGAACGCCGGACCGGCCACTCGCGGGATCGGCGACCAGAAGGCGCGAATGCCGATATCCAGCAGCTGTCGGCGCCCGGAAGATCAGCGAGAGCGGTCTGCGGGAGGGCCCTGAATTCATGACGGCATTCATGATTTCCGCCGCGCTTTCCTTGATCAAAGCGCCGTCTGTGTGGCCACCGAGTGTGCGGCAGCTCGTGCGGCCCCCGGCGCCGAAATGATCTCCAGCGGTCGGCCGTGCTGCCGGAAGGGGCGGGGGGCCGGGTGGGTGTCTCGGGGGCGCACCTGCACCGAGAGGTGCCTTTTGTCCGAAATTAATGGACTTTAGTACCCCTTGTTCTTGGATCGGTAATGTCGCAATTGGTGCTATTGCCTGCGTGCCGTCGCTTTTGTGTGCAGGGCGTGAAGGACCTCGCTGGGCGAGTGAAGTAAGTCACGTATGGCTCCATCGATGGGCGGGGGATGCGGACGTCACTTTCGTTCCAGCACAAGAGAGTTGAGGGCCGCGGCAGGGGCCGACGAGGGTCGCGGAGTTCCGGGAATCCCTATTCTGGATCATCGGAATTGAATTCCGGCCTTGTTTCCAGTCGGCCCATTCGCTTAAGTTCACCGTCAATCCGGGTGGAACGCCGAATCCTGCCGCCGTCCGGAACCTCCCACACACGTACGGCAGGAGCGGGGGACCCAGGTAAGCCGCCGATCCGGACTTCCGGAACGACTCCGGGGTGAAGTCGCATGCACACACGCACTGCGACCGGACAGCTCCTGTCCGAACCCGACAGCTCACCTCGCAGGCGAAGGAGAGGAATTCACCATGCCTGCAAAGGGCAAGCACCGCCGCCCCAAGTCCAACTCGCTCACCCGGGGCCTCGCGGCCGCGGGTACGGGCGGCGCAGTACTCGCCATGCCGGTGATCGGTGCGACCGCGGCCACCGCTGCGCCCGCAACGGTGCCGACCGGCACCGTCAAGGCCGCCGTGGCGGCCGTCGCGCCCGCCAAGCCGATCACCGCGGTGAAGGCAGCCCCCACGACCTACTCCGTCGTCTCCGGGGACTCCCTGTACAAGATCGCCGACGCGCTCAACGTCAGCGGCGGCTGGAAGCAGCTCTACCAGGACAACCGCGCCGCCATCGGCTCGGACCCGGCTCTGATCCACCCCGGCATCAAGCTCACCATCGGCTCCAAGGCCGCGGCGGCCCCGGCCGACACCTCCCGGGCCACCGCGTCCGGCCGCGCCGACCGCTCCGCGCGGCCGACCACCCTCTCCGTCCAGAACGTCGCCGCCGTGACGAGCGCGCCGAAGTACGCCAACAACCTCGACGGCTGGATCAGGCAGTCGATGGACATCATGGCCCAGCACGGCATCCCGGGCAGCTACAACGGCATCTACCGCAACATCATGCGGGAGTCCTCCGGCAACCCGCTGGCGATCAACAACTGGGACTCCAACGCCGTGGCCGGCACGCCCTCCAAGGGACTCCTCCAGGTCATCCAGCCGACGTTCCAGGCCTTCCACGTGCCGGGTACCTCCCTGGACCTCTACGACCCGGTCGCCAACATCACCGCCGCGTGCAACTACGCCGCCAAGACGTACGGCTCGATCGACAACGTGTTCGGCGCCTACTGACAGGCGTTCGCCGAACGGGGAGGTTTCGGGCCCGGCGCGCCGGTGAACGGGCGCGCCGGGCCTCTGCCTTGTCCGTGACTCAGCGCGTCCGCTTCCGCACCAGAAGACCGTCTTGGCGCCTTGACGAAAAACCCGCGTGGCGGGAGTGGCCCGATGGTTGATGACCGGTGCCCTGCCTGCGAAAACTGCCCTCGTCTCTGCGCGGCCGGAACTCGTGCGGAAGGCGGTGCAACTTTCGTTCACCCCGCAGGGTGAACTGTTCAGAGGGTGCACGTTTCTGCATGCGGGCGTGTTCCTAGGGTGGTAGTGCGTCACCCCGGAACACGGTGACTGCCCGACGACCGTGTACTCCCGTGTTCGCGGGAGTCGTTCCGCCCCGGGAGCCGCCATGGGAACCACCGCTCGGCCATCCGTCTCCGCACCGGTGCCGCTGCCTCCGGGTCTGCTTCCGGCCCCGTGCGGCAACGCCCGTACCCACCTGACACAGGGGTTCACGGTGGTCGAGATCCACGGCACCGTGGACCTGGCCACCGCGCCCGGCGTACAGGTCCATCTCGACGCGGCCACCCACACGCCCGGAGCGCGAGTGATCGTGGACCTGCGGCCGGTGGCCTTCTTCGACTGCGCCGTCCTTACGCTGCTGTGCCGGGCCCATCGCAGGATCCGTGAGCGCGGCGGCCAGCTCGGCCTGGTCTGCGCGCGGCCCTGGCATCTGAGGATCCTCGCCGCGGGTGGCATGGAGACCCTCTTTCGGCCGTCCGCCACGGTGGAGGCCGCGACCCTCGCCATGCCGCGGACGCTCGGCGAGGAAATGAAGTAGGACGTTGCCTAGGAGCTAGGGACCTCGCTGCCCACCTTCTTGCAGGCGCTGACGACCGACTGGTAGGAGGACGCCCGAAGCCTGTCGCCGACCTTGGACTCGGCGGTGATCGCGTAATCGCGAAGGGCGATGCTCACATCGGACTTGGGTGCCTTGGCCGACGCGGCGCGTACCTTGGTCGCCAGCTTTCCGGCCGCGGACTTCTCCGCGGGCTCACCGAGCGTCGCATCGCTGATCGCCGGATGGTTCCGCTGGAACGTATCGATGGCCCGGAGAGCTTGATCGCAGGCGTCCTTGGGTCCGGCTTCCGCCCAGAACGGCCATTTCAGTACGACGGCGACTCCCGCGCACGCCACGATCAACAGGCCCACGAGCAACGGCAGAAGCACCCCGCGACGCCGTGTTGGGGTCGGGGCGCCCCTGTCTGTGGCCGCGTCGGCGTCGTTCCCGGGACGCAACTGCGTGGTGCGGGGGCCGGTGGGGGTTGCACCGGGAGCGGTGGCTTCGGTCCGCGAGGTTGCCGTTGCCTGTGGGGTCGACGCGGACGACTCGGGCATCCGCAGCAGGGCAAGAGCCTCCAGGACGGTCGGACGCCGGTCCGGGTCCTTCTCCAACAGCCCTGTGATCAGCGGCGCTAGCCGCCCCGCCCGCTCGGAGGGCGCCGCTTCCTCGAACAGGACCGCGGCCAGGCACCCGGTGGGGGTGCCGCGGCGGAACGGCGAGACGCCCTCGACGGCCTGATACAACGTCACCCCGAGCGAGAAGAGATCGCTGGCCGCCAGGCCGTCGGTGCCGCGCGCCCGCTCGGGAGCCATGTACTCGACCGAGCCGATGACGGCCCCCGTCGACGTCAACGCGGTGTCGGCATGGTGCACGGCGATGCCGAAGTCGGCGAGCAGTACCTCGCCGTCCGACGCCATCATCACGTTGGCCGGTTTCACATCGCGATGCACGATCCCGGCCTGGTGCGCCGCACCGAGCGCCTCCAGCATTTTCGCGGCGACCACCGCGGCCTGCTCCACCGGCAACGGCCCCTGCTTGTCGAGGAGTTGCTGTAGTGAGGAGCCCTCGATGAACCGCATGACGATCCATGGCAGCCCGTCCTCGACGACGACATCGTGGACCCCGACGATGTTCGGATGGTCGCGCAGCCGCGCGGCGTTGCGCGCTTCACGGGCGGCGCGGGTCAGCCGCTCGGACTGCTCCGCCTCGGACATCGCGGGGAGCAGCCACAACTCCTTGACCGCCACGTCGATGCACAGGGTCTCGTCCCGGGCCTTCCAGACCCGGCCGAACCCCCCGGAGCCGATGTCGCAGAGCAGCCGATAGCGGCCACCGACCACCCGCCCCCTGCTCGTCTCCTGCGCCACGGCCACCCCCGCCTTGATCCGGACCCGCCCCGGGGCGAGTGAGCAGACCACCGGCCCCTGCTCGAACACGCCCTGGAATCGGTCACTTTACTAGCCGTCGCCCCCATCACCCCGGCCTATGCCGGAGGGCCCGCCCACACGGGCGTTCACCACATGTGGGCGGGCTCCGGCGGCGTTCCGCACAAGCCGTACCGCGGATCGGGCCAGGGCGGGCTGCCCTTCCGGCTGCCCTTCAGTACCTTCAACCCCCGCTCCGGCAGTGGTATCCACAGGGAGCCGGACATCGGGTTTCGCCACCAAAGGGGCTCACGTGCACGCGCAGGACAGGCAGCAGGGCCGGCCCGCCACGCCCGCCGCACCCACCTCGCGGGCGGGTGGCACCAGCGCGGCGCGGGCCGGCGGCGGCAACGAGGCCGGGCGCGGGGCGCTCGCCGGGGGTTTCACCCCGGGGCAGATGCTCGCCCTCCAGCGCTCAGCGGGCAACGCCGCGGTGTCGGGGTTGCTGGCGGTGCGCGCCGCTGAGCCGGTGCAGCGCTCCGCCGTACAGGAGGTGTTACGCAGTCCCGGCCGCCCGCTCGAAGCCGGCGTACGCACCGAGATGGAGAGCAGGCTCGGTGCCGACTTCGGCGATGTGCGCCTGCACGACGACGCCGTAGCCCAGCGCTCCGCGGCCGACATGGGCGCCCGCGCCTACACGTCCGGGAGCCACATAGTGGTGGGAGGCGGCGGCGCCGACCGGCACACCCTCGCCCATGAGCTGACCCACGTCATCCAGCAGCGGCAGGGCCCGGTCGCCGGTATGGACACCGGTGACGGGCTGCGCGTTTCGGACCCGTCGGACGCCTTCGAGCGGGCTGCCGAGGCCAACGCCACCCGAGCACTGTCGACCCCCCTGCCCGACCGGGTGACCGCGCCTGGATCAGGGCCCGGCGCGGTACCTGGGCCGGTGCCCGGTTCCGACGGCGGGGCCGTCCAGCGAGAGTGCCCGATGGGGAGTCGCCCGCACACCGAGAACTCGGACGTGGTGCAGCGCGCGGTCGGGTTCGAGTTCGAGGCACAGTGGAACGTCCGCCGGGTCGCGGACCCCGACGCCGCACAGGCGCTGCATCGGCAACGGACCGAGGACCGGGAGCGGTTGCTCGACGCCAAGCTCATGGGGCGCTTCCTGAACCCGGAGAGCTCCTGCCGGAAGGAGCTGAGCGCGCAGGAGCAGGCGACGAGCGTGGAGGACCTGAGGGCCCAGTGGTTCAACGGCGAGTTGTTGAGCCCCGCGGGCGAACTGCGCCTGAAGAACAGCAGCTTTGGACGGGGCAGCCAGCAGCGGGCCGCCGCGGAGATGAGCCTGATGGTCTCCAGCGAGGTCCCGGAGAAACCCCTTGTCGGTGAGAACCTCGGCAAGGGCCGGGTGCCGGAAGGCCTGGTGGTGCGCGGCGCCAAGTTCGACCTGACCGCCGACGCCAGCCCCTCGGGCGGCTCCAACCTGGAGTGGGTGACCGATCCGCTGAACAGCGTGGCCGAGGTCGGCACCGTACTCGACAGCATCACCAAGATGGCCACCTATCTCAACGGGCGTGAGCGCGACGCCTTCATTCCCAGCGAGGACATCACCCCGGGCGGTGGCACGCCCATCCCGCGGCTGCGGATCTATCCCTTCGGCGGACGGCTTGCCTTCGCCCCGCAGACCACCGCCGGAATGCGGCTCGACCGGCTGCCGGATCTGATCGGCTATCTGTCCGGCACGAACCAGGAGCGTGAGGGAAATCCGGTGAGCGGGGCGCTGCGCCGTATGTACGGAGCGGTCACCCACACCGCGGACCGTCGCGCGCAGGCGCAGCGCGACCTCTTCGGTGGCGGGCTCGGCACACTGCCCGTGGCCAAGGCGGGCGCCGAACGGGCAGTTCAGCAATTCACGGCCTCGGCACCCGAGGGCCTTTCCCTGTCGACCGGTGATATCGGCAGCCTCACGGGTCTGGTCATGCACCTTGCCGCATATGTGCTCGCGGGAGAGGAAATGCAGGACGGCGCCAACGCCAAATCGATCGCGGGCGGCCTGATGGCC
The DNA here is from genome assembly GCF_036231355.1 of Streptomyces sp. NBC_01431. NCBI lineage: Bacteria > Bacillati > Actinomycetota > Actinomycetes > Kitasatosporales > Streptomycetaceae > Streptomyces > Streptomyces sp. NBC_01431. The sequence goes on along the minus strand of NZ_CP109496.1, from coordinate 702,722 downwards.
CGTACCGATTTCGCCCACAATTTCGGACTGCTGCCGGACGGCGTACAGAAATACTTCAAAACCCACCAGGGCCACTTCGTGGATCTGGTCCTGGACGCCGCCGACCGGGGGAACAGCGGAGCGGAGAGGCTCTTCGGCGCCTCGGTGGAACGCGGTCTCGCGAACGACCGCACCCAGACCGTCGTCCGGCTCACCCGGCGGCAATGGCTGAGTGCGCTGCCGGAGGGCCACGACCTGCTCAAGAACGCCGAGCACCTCACCGCCGAGCAGAGCGCCCTGGTCGGCGACGAACCGGGCGCCGCGGCGGTACACAAATCGCTGGGTGCGCTGGGCGACCAGGACAACCGGGTGGCCACCAAGAAGGGCGAGATCCAGCTGTTGGTCGCCGAACTGCGCCGGATGCAGGACCGGGTACCGGCGGAGAACCTCAAGCCGTTGGCGCTGGCCGCATTCAAACTGATCGAGCAGCTCAATCAGGGAAAGAACCTCAAGTACCCGAAGAGGAGCTAGGAGTCCGGGAAGCCCGGTTCCGACCCGTCATCACGACGCGTCACCCGTCCGCTGGACACCCCGCACGCATGACGGTTACGGCGCCCCGGGCGGGCGTATCGTCCCGTGAATGACCGCGAAAAGAAAAATCATCCTCCACATGTCGGTCTCCCTCGACGGGTTTTTCGAGGGCCCCGAGCGCCAGATCGACTGGCATCTGGTTGACGACGAACTGCATCGTTACGTCAATGAGCAGCTCCGCCCCATGGGTGCTTTCCTGAGCGGCAGGGTCACCCACGAACTCATGGTCGGATTCTGGCCGACGGCTGACGCGCATCCTTCGAATCCCGCCCCCGTGGCCGAATTCGCCCGTATCTGGCGGGACATGCCGAAAATCGTGTTCTCCAGGACCCTGGAGAAGGCCGAATGGACCGAGTGGAACACGACGGTCAAACGTGATGTCGTCGTGGCGGAGATCGAGGCCCTGAAGGCGGAGCCGGGTGGAGACCTCGTGCTGGGCGGGGCCGACCTCGCCGCCACGTTCAGGCGGCACGACCTGATCGACGAATACCGCCTCTTCGTCCACCCCGTCCTGCTCGGAGAGGGGCATCTCCTCTTTCCCGCCGGTCCCGCCGCACATGACCCCACGTACAAGCTCCGCCTCATCGAGACCCGGACCTTCGGCAACGGAGTGGTCCTGCTGCGCCACGAGCGGGTACGGACACCGGCGTAACGGCTACACGGAGAACGGTCACAGAGATACGGCAGGCAGCCAGAACAGACAGCCGGAACAGGGAGGTACGCATGGAGAGGGAACTGGCCCGGAAGTGGCTGGCGACCGCGGTGGAGGAGGCACGGGCGGGGCTCGCCGAGGGCGGCATCCCCATCGGCGCGGCGCTCTACGGTGCGGACGGCACCGTGCTGGGGCGTGGTCACAATCGGCGGGTGCAGGACGGCGATCCCTCGCTGCACGGGGAGACGGCGGCGTTTCGCCACGCCGGTCGCCAACGCTCGTACCGGGGAACGACCATGGTGACGACCCTCGCCCCGTGCTGGTATTGCAGCGGGCTGGTTCGGCAGTTCGGCATTTCGCGGGTCGTCGTCGGCGAGGACGAGACCTTCCGGGGCGGACACGAATGGCTCGCCCGGCACGGAATCGAGATCGTGGTTCTCGGTGATCCGGAATGCACCGCCATGATGAAGGACTTCATCGCCGCGAATCCGGAACTGTGGAGCGAGGACATCGGCGAGTGACCGCCCGCCCATGCCACTGCCAACAGCGGAGAATGGGCGGGTAGTTGGCGACTCCGGCGGTGTCCGTATCAAGCCGCAACATGTGTTCCGGCCCTATGTGTCCCGAACCCACATGTCCCGGCCCCATGGGTGTGGCCCTCGCCCAGGGCCGGGTGGATCGGTGTGCGCAGCCCGGTCAGGGGCGCGCCCGTGCCGCCCTGGCGGGCCGCGACGATCTCGGCGGCGATGGACAGGGCTGTCTCTTCCGGCGTACGCGCGCCCAGATCGAGCCCGATCGGCGAGTGCAGCCGTGCGAGTTGGGCCTCGCTCACGCCCGCCTCGCGCAACCGGCGGTTGCGGTCCTCATGCGTGCGGCGCGAGCCCATCGCGCCGATGAAGGCCACCGGAAGGCGAAGCGCCGTCTCCAGCAGCGGCACGTCGAACTTGGCGTCGTGGGTGAGCACGCACAGCACCGTGCGGCTGTCGGTCCGGGTGTCCTGGAGGTAGCGGTGCGGCCAGTCCACCACGATGTCGTCCGCCTCGGGGAACCGCGCCCGGGTGGCGAACACGGGGCGGGCGTCGCACAGCGTCACGTGGTAGCCGAGGAACTTCCCCGTACGCACCAGCGCCGCCGCGAAGTCGACCGCGCCGAAGACGATCATGCGGGGCGGCGGCACGCTCGACTCCACGAAGACCGTCACCGAAGCTCCGCGGTGCGATCCGCTCTCCGGCACGGTGAACGAGCCGGTGCGCCCTGCGACGAGCATCGCCCGCGCCTGTGCCGCCGCCGTCAAATCCAGCTCGGGACGCCCGCCGAGACCGCCCTCGTACGATCCGTCCGGGTGGACGAGCAGGGCGCCGCCGAGGAGCCCGGACGGGCCCGCGGCCACGCGGGCGAGCGCCGCCGTGTCCCCGCGCCGCGCGGCCACGAGACCCGCCGCGATCACCGAGGTGCCCGGCGCTTCGGTGCGGACCGGTGTGACGAGGACGTCGATGACCCCGCCGCAGGTCAACCCCACGGCGAACGCGTCCTCGTCGCTGTAGCCGAACCGCTCGCGCACCGAGGTGCCGTCTCGCAGCGCCTGGACACACAGCTCGTAGACCGCTCCCTCCACACAGCCGCCCGACACCGAGCCGATGGCCAGCCCCTCGCTGTCGACCGCGAGGGCGGCGCCGGGCCGGCGCGGCGCGCTGCCGCCCACCGCGACGACCGTGGCGACCGCGAAGTCCCGGCCCTGCTCCACCCATTGGTGCAACTCATCGGCTATGTCCAGCATGTGAGTCTCTCCTCGTGATCCGTGCTCCGGGGTGGGCTCAGTGGGCGGCGGCCCGGCCGGTGCCCGCGCGCAGCACCCGGTCGGGACGGATCGGCAGGTCCCGGTGGCGTACGCCGGTCGCATGCCACACCGCGTTGGCGATGGCGGCAGCGGCCCCGACGATCCCGATCTCGCCGATGCCCTTGATCCCAACGGGATCGTCCGCGTCCGGGTCGTCCACCCAGTCCGCCTCGATGACCGGTACGTCGGCGTTGGCCGCGAAGTGGTAGCCCGCGAAGTCTGCGCCCACGTGCGAGCCCGAAGCCCGGTCCCGGGCCGCCTCCTCGTGCAGCGCCATCGAGATTCCCCACGTCATCCCGCCCACGAGCTGACTGCGCGCCGTCAGCGGGTTCACGATCCGGCCCGCGGCGAAGATGCCGAGCATGCGGCGCACACGCACCTCGCCGCTGGTGGTGTCCACGGCGACCTCGGCGAACTGCGCGCCGAAGGAGTGCCGTTCCTTCGCCACCAGAGCGCCTACCGCCGCAGAGGTGTCCGAGCGCGCGGTCACCCCCTGCGGCGGAATGTCGCCGCCCGGAACCAGCCGCTCCCGCAGCTCGGCCACCGCCGCCATGACCGCCCACGCCCAGGAGCGGGTGCCCATGGAGCCGCCCGCGACCATCGCCGGGCCGAAGTCGCTGTCCCCGATCCGCACCCGGACCCGCCGCGGCTCGACCTCAAGCCCGTCCGCGGCGATCAGGGTCAGCGCGGTCCGCGCCCCCGTTCCGATGTCCGCCGCGCTGATCCGGACGGTGAAGGTGCCGTCGGCCTCCGCCGTCACCGCGGCCGTGGACGGTGCGACTCCCGAGGGGTACGTGGCCGCCGCGGTGCCGGTCCCCAGCAGCCAGCGCCCTTCGCGCCGCAGCCCTGGGCGCGGGTCCCGCTCCGCCCAGCCGAACCTGCGGGCCCCCTCCGCGAAACAGGCGAGCACATTGCGGCTGCTGAACGGGAGCCCGGAGACCGGCCCGGCGACCGGCTCGTTGCGGGCGCGCAGCGCGATCGGGTCCATGCCGCACTTCTCGGCGAGCTCGTCGAGCGCCGACTCCAGTGCGAACGAGCCCGGCGCCTCGCCCGGTGCGCGCATCCACGTGGGGGTGGACACATCGAGTGGAACCACCCGGTTCACGGTGTGGTGCGCGTCGGCGTCGTACATCACGCGCCCGATCGAGGCGCTCTGCTCCACGAATTCGTGCACGCGCGAGGTCTGGTTGTGGGCCTGGTGGTCGAGCGCGCGCAGCCGTCCGTCGGCGTCCGCGCCGAGCCTGACGCGCTGCGCGGTGGGGCTGCGGTAGCCGACCACCGAGAACATCTGACGGCGCGTCAGTACGACGCGGACCGGGCGGTCCAGGACGGTCGCGGCCATCACGGCGAGCACCTGGTGCGGACGCAACCCCTTGGAGCCGAAGGCTCCGCCGATGTGCTCGGAACGCACCCGCACCGACGCCGGATCGAGGGAGAACAGCTTCGCGAGTTCGTCCGCGACCCACATGGTGCCCTGGTTGGAGTCGACTACTTCGAGACGTCCGCCCTCCCAGCGCGCCGTCGCCGCATGTGGCTCCAGTGGACTGTGGTACTCCTCCGGCGTGCTGTACTCGGCGTCCACCACGACGGCGGAAGAGGCGAGTTGGGCTTCGAGGTCTCCCTTGTCCGTCTCCGCCTGAAGCGCGGGGGAGTTCTCGGGCGTGTACGTTCCGGGGCGTCCGGCCGCGAAGTCGACGTCGTGCGGCTCCTCGTCGTAATGGACGACCAGCGCTTCGGCTGCCTCCCTGGCCTGCTCGGGCGTCTCCGCCACGACCAGCGCCACCGGCCAGCCCGCGCACGGGACTTGATCGTTCTGGAAGCACGCGACGATCGGGTCGGGGCGGCCCAGGAGGCCGGAGTAGTCACCGTCGACGCGCGGCGCGTTCCCGTGGTGCAAGACCGTCAGGACGCCCGGCATGGCGAGGACGGGTGCCGACTCCACCGAGCGGACCCGCCCGCGAGCCACTGTCGACAACACCAGCCAGCCGTGCGCGAGTTCGGCGAAGGGAAGGTCCGCGGCGTAACGGGCCGCGCCGGTGACCTTGTCGCGGCCCTCCACCCGCGTGTGGGCGCTGCCGACGGATCCCGTCACCGCCGTGGTGGGCGTGGTCGTCATCGGGCAGCCTCCTCGGTGAGCTCGGTCAGCAGGGCCACGACCAGATTGCGCATCAACGTCACCTTGTATCCGTTGTCGGGCAGCACCTTGGCGACTGCCAGTTCGGCGTCCGCGGCCGCGGCGAACGCCTCGGCGGTTGCCGGACCGCCGGTCAGCACCCGCTCGGCCTCACGTGCCCGCCACGGCCGGGACGCCACCGCGCCGAAGGCGAGGCGCACCTCGTGCACCCTCCCGTCCCGGACGTCGAGCGCGGCGGCGAGCGAGCCGATGGCGAACGCGTAGGAAGCGCGCTCGCGCACCTTGCGGTAGCGGGAAGCGGCGGCGACCGGAGCCGGCGGCAGGGTGACGGCGGTGATCAGCGCGCCGGACGGCAGCGCGGTCTCCAGATGCGGGGTCCGGCCGACCGGACGATAGAACTCCGCGAGAGGCAACTCGCCGGGCCCGTCCGCCGTTTCGTACGAGACGACCGCGTCGAAGGCGGCCAGCGCCACGCCCATGTCGGAGGGGTGGACGGCGACGCAGTGCTCCGAGGCGCCGAGGATCGCGTGATTGTGGTGCTCACCCGCGATGGCGGGGCAACCAGTGCCGGGGGCCCGCTTGTTGCAGGGTTTGGTCGCATCGACGAAGTAGCCGCAGCGGGTGCGCTGGAGGAGGTTTCCGCCGACCGTCGCCATGTTGCGCAACTGGCCCGACGCCCCGGCCAGCACGGCCTGCGCCAGTGCCGGATAGCGGAGCCGTACGTCGGGATGGGCGGCGAGGTCGCTGTTGGTGACGGTCGCGCCGATGCGCAGCCCGCCGTCCGCCGTGGCCTCGATGTGGTCGAGGGGGAGTTCGCGTACGTCCACGAGCAGGGCCGGCCGCTCCACCCCGGCCTTCATCAGGTCGACCAGATTGGTGCCGCCGCCGAGGTAGCGCGCCTCGGGGTCGGTGCCGAGCAGCGCGACCGCGCCGGGCACGTCGAACACACGCCGATAGCCGAACTCCCTCATGCCGCCACGCCCTTTCCGGCGGCGTCGCCCGAATCGCCTGGCGGGGCCTGCGCGGATTCGGCGGCCCTCGCCACCGCCTGCACGATCGAGACGTACGCGCCGCAGCGGCACAGATTGCCGCTCATCCGCTCCCGGATCTCCTCGGCGGTGAGCGCCGGCACGCCCGCTTCGGGCCGCACGTCGGTCGTCGCGGCGCTGGGCCAGCCCGCCGCGTGCTCCTCGATCACCGCGATCGCCGAACAGATCTGCCCCGGTGTGCAGTAGCCGCACTGATAGCCGTCGAGATCGAGGAACGCCTGCTGCACCGGGTGCAGTTGATCGCCCTGGGCCACCCCTTCGATGGTGGTGATCTCGCGTTCCTCGGCAGCGACGGCGAGTTGCAGGCAGGACAGGGCCCGGCGCCCGTCGATCAGCACCGTACAAGCGCCGCACTGGCCCTGGTCGCAGCCCTTCTTGGTGCCGGTCAGGTCGAGGCGCTCGCGCAGCGCGTCGAGCAGGGTGGTGCGGTGGTCGACGGGCAGGGTGTGCTTTTCGCCGTTGACGGTGAGGGCGATGGCGCTGGACGTCGATGGGGCCATGATCAGCCTTCTTTCGCGTGAAGGTGCGCGGCGGGTGCCGAGGCGCGGGCCCCTTGCCGACGTGGTCGACCGAGCGCCGAGCCGTGCCTGTCACCTGGCGGCCGTCGCGGCGTACGCGGTGCTCCCGGCGGACCGTGCGTGATGCGGACACCGCGTGCGGGCGGTACATGAGGGGTGGCGCTGTACGTAGAAGGTGTCGTCCCGGGCCCGGCGGTGCGGCGGCGGGGGAGCCGGCCGCGATCGCCACCGATCGCCCGTACGAGCTGTGTCTGCCGCTATGGTGGGCCCAAGCGGACAAGTGTCCGCTGGGAGTTGAACCTAGTGGACAGTTGTCCGCTTAGCAAGGGTATTTCTGGCGCGGCGCTGGGAAGCGCGTGCACGGGAGTGTGCGTGGAGGGAGGACGAGTGGGAGACAACAAGGACGCGAAGCTGCGTGCCGACGCGCAGCGCAATCGCGAACGCATCCTGGAAGTCGCACTGGTGGAGCTGACGCACTCGGCCGACGTCCCGCTCAGCGCCATCGCGAAGAAGGCCTGCGTCGGGCAGGGGACGTTCTACCGCAACTTCCCCAGCCGCGAGGCCCTCGTCCTGGAGGTCTACCGCTACGAAGTCCAGCAGGTGTCCGACGCCGCGTCGCACCTGCTCGAAACCCGCGCGCCCGACCGGGCCCTGCGCGAGTGGATGGACCGCCTGACCCAGTACGCCATGGCCAAGGCAGGCCTCGCCGACGCGATGCGCCAGGCCACCAGCTCATGCGGCAGCCTGGCCGGGCTCGGCTACGAGCCGGTGCTCTCCGCCGTGGAGCTGTTGCTGCGGGCGAACGAGGAGGCGGGCACCATCCGTCCCGGAGTCACCCCCGACGACTTCGTGCTCGCCATCGCCGGGCTCTGGCAGATCGACCCGCACGGAGACTGGCAGTCGCGGGCCGGCCGGCTCATGGACCTCGTGATGGACGGGCTGCGCGTGGGCGCTCCCGGAAGGTGAGCAGCCGTCAGCGGCTGATGCGGTCCAGGTGGGCGGACAGCTCGCTGAGGTGTCCGATCGTGCCGATCCGGGCGGGCAGGTCCGGCGGGCGGGGCGAGGAGGTGATGAGCACGGCGGACATGCCGTAGGCGTGCGGGCAGAAGGCGTCGGTGTGCGGATTGTCCCCGACGAACAGGACTTCCTCGGGCGGACAGCCCGCCGCCGCGGCCACCGCGGCATAGAAGCGGGGGTCCGGTTTGCCCACGCCGAGCGTGCCGGAGAGCACGAGTGCGTCGAAGCAGTCCGCGATCGAGGCGGATCGCAGGGTGCGCAGCCGTACCGGCTCGGGGCGATCGGTATTGGAAGCCAGCACACAGCGCAGACCGCCCGCGTGCAGCCGCCGAAGCGCCGCCGCCGCGCGCGGATCGACCGTCGCGTCGGGCAGCGCGGTGAACACCGCTTGGGTGGCGAGCCTCAGATCGGGGACGACCGCGCCGCACTCCAGGGCGCTGCGCCGCAGCCGTGTCGCGAAGGAACTGCGTACGCCCCGCGCGCGGTCGCTCTGCCGCAGCCGGCGGGTGACGAGATCGAACCGGGTGGCGAAACCGTCCGGGACCACCACCCCGGGCAGGCCCCGGATTGCTTCGACCACCAACTGCCCGTCCGGGGCGGGCCCGTGCCCGGCCAGGGTGCCGACGAAATCAAGCGCGAGTACGCGCAACCGCGCCATGCCGGCACCTTTCCAACCCGGGCGGCTCACCCTACTGGGCTCCGTGTCCTCTGCCCCGCGCTCCTGGGCCCGGTGCGTCGGCCCGGTTCGCCGCGCGGGCGGCGAGGAGGCCACGGGCGCGGATCCGGAAGGCCTCGTCCTGGCGAATGACACGTCCTTCCACTCCCGAGCGGACGACCCGGGCATCGCCCTCAGCCAGGTCGGACAGCCGGCGCAGGTGATCGGCTGTCAGGGCGTCCGCGCCGAGGGCTTCCAGGGCGTCACAGGCACCTGTCGGATCGGCGTCCCGTTCGGCGGACCACAGCACGGCGGCGGCGAGCGCGATGCGATCCAGGGAGGCTGGTTCCGCCACGGCCGTGAGTGCCAGGGCCGCGGCAGGAGCTTGCACCGGATCGTCCAGCAGTGCTTCCAGACGGGCGGTGAGCGGCCGCCCCGCAGGACCGAGGAGTGCGGTCGTGCGCGCCGCCCGCACCATGGACCACTGGGACCAGGGGTTGTGCTGGGCCCGCTCGAAGACCGAGTCCAGGACAGCGACCGCCTCGGCCGCGTCACCCGTGATGTGCCACAGGGCCCCGGCGATCGCGATGTCCGCGTCCAGCGTGGGCGTACCCATGCCGCCGCCCCCGCCGGCGAGTGCCGCACGCAGCACAGGGGCAAGCTCAGCCGCCCGGGTACCGAGCGGGCCGGCCGCCCCCGCGGCCTCCGTGAGACCTCGGCCGCCGAGCCGGATGTCCCGATCGAGGCAGCGCAGCAGGGGCTCGTGCTCGCCCGCGAGGTCGAACACCGCCTTCGCCGCCGGAATCGACCCCTGGTCGGCGGCTGCCCGCAACACCCCCACCACCCGCGCGCGTTCGCCGGGAGCACTGTCGGCGGCGATGGCGGCGACGGCGCGGGCGGCCGCCGGGAAGCGCGCAAGGGCCGCGTACAGCTCGGGCAGGGCCGCGGCGGCCAGGCTGCCCCACTCGGCGAGCAGGCCCGTCAGCAGCCCTGGTTCATTGCCGCTCAGGTCCTCGGGCCGGGCGAGCCGGCGCCGCACGGCGTCAAGGAGTTCGCCGTCGTACGGGAAGGCGGAGGCTGTCGGCCTCAGGAACCCGGCCGCCGCGTCGAGCGCCCGCGGGCGCCGCCCGAGCCCGGCGGCCAGGAGCGGCGCGGCCTGTGCGGGCGCGACCAGCACGAGCGCGGCAAGTGCCCGGTCCGCCTCATCGTCGTCGTGCTCGGGGTCCCGGCCCGCGAGCGGGGCCAGCACGTCCGCGGCCGGTGCGGCGGCGGTGCCAAGACCACCGAGCAGGCCCGACAACGCGACCACGGCCTCCTCGTCAACGGCCGCCGCACACAGCCCCGGCACCAATCGCTGCGGGGCGCCGCGGGAGAGCATGCAGGCACGGTCGGCCGCCCACAAAGCCTCTTCACGTACCTCGGCCCGGCTGTCGCGCAACGAGGCGTCGATGAGGGCGAACGCTCCCTCCCGGTCCGCACCCCGGCCGCGCCCGAGCAGTGCCTCGACAACGGCTGCCAGCGGTTCGGCGCGTTCCATGTCGAAGTCGGAACGCAACGGCTCGGCGGGCAGCAACGACAGCATCGTCGTGTGGAGCGCCTCGGTCCAGGGCGCGCCGGCGTCGAGACGGGCGAAGACGGCGGCCATGCGCAGTGCGGCCGGCTGGGACGGGCCCAGGACGGTGGCGGCCCGCGCAGCACCGGCCGACGGGTCGAGCCGGGTGATCCCGGCCAGCACCTCCGCGCGTGCCAGTGGCTCGGACTCCTCCTCCCATCGCTCACCGAGGGCAGGCAGCACGCTCGTGGCGGCGCGGGTGTGGGACACCGCCCAGGCGGCGGTCCGCCGGACGATGGGGTCGGCGCCGGTCAACAGCGTGAGAAGCAACGGGAGTTGACCGGCCAGCGCCGTCCGGAGCGTGCCCGGTGCCATGCCGTGCTCGTCCTCGCTCTCGGCCATGCCACCGAGCAGCGCGAGTACGTCGGCCGTCCGGTGGCCGGCCACCGCGATCCTGGCCAGGAACGGCACCGACTCCGCGCTGGCCGCGTAAACGGTGCCCTGGTGCAGCAGGCTCCCGTACAGCTGCGACAGGGCCTCGTCCGCCGCGGCCGCGTCGGCACCGACCAGTGCCCGCAGCAGATCCGGGAGGTCGTCCGCGCTGCCGTAGGCATGGGAGAAGGTGGACCAGGGGTGGGAGTCCAGGCCGTCGAGGGGGCGTACGAGTTCCATGCGGAGCATCGTGCCAGCCGGGTCCGACACCGGACCGGGCCGGTCGCCCCAGCCGCCTACCCGGACTGCCCCCTGGTGTCCGGTGCGTATGACGGGGCGGCCGTGAGGGGAGGGGCTCCTGCACATGCCCGGCCCCGCCGCACCCTGTCGGACGAGGTCGCGGGCGAAGAGAGGAACGACATGCGCAAGAGGTACGGAGCCCGGTGGCCGGTGTTGGCCGCTCTGACGGCGCTGGCGGTGGCCGCGGGGGCGCTTCCCGCAGCCGCCACCGCGCCGGGACCAGTTGAATTTAACGGTGAACAGGCGCAAGTGCAGGCGTACTTGACCCGCATCGCCAACTCACCCGCCGAACTCGGGAACTTCATGAAGGAGTTGCCCAAGGGCGGCGACCTGCACCACCATCTGGGTGGCGCGGTGCGGGCCGAGTCGCTCATCAACTACGCGGCACGGGACCGCAAGTGCATCGACGCCACCACCTACGTCGTGGTGCCGGGGCCCCAGCCCTGCGCGGCCGGACAGCGTCCGGCACAGGACGCGCTACCGCCGGGCCCCTTCCGGCGGCACACTGTCCAGGCGTGGTCGATGCGGGGATTCGTCCTGCCCCCCGACGGTGACCCGCAGCCCGGACACGACCACTTCTTCGCCACGTTCGGCAAGTTCGAGGAGGCCGAGACCGGTCACGACGCGGACATGCTCGCAGAGGTGACGCAGGCCGCGGCCAGGGAACACACCGGCTACCTGGAGACCTTGGTCACGCCATCGTCGGGCGCCCTCAACCAGGTGGTCGACGGCATCCACCTCAAGGATCCGGGGCCGGCCGGTCTCGCGCGGTTCCACGCCCGGCTGACGGCCGATCCGCGGTTCCAGGCCCTGGTCCAGCGGACCGCGGCCGAAAACGACGCAGCCGTCCGCGACTCCCGCAAGCTCCTCGGCTGCGACAACCGCCCCGCCCCGCGGGCCTGTCAGGTCGGCGTCCGCTTCGACTACCAGGTGCTGCGCGCCCAGGATCCCCGCTATGTCTTCGCCGAGCAGATCCTGGGCTTCGAGCTCGTACGACGGCGGCTCGGCCGGATGGTCGGGGTGAACATGGTCCAGCCCGAGGACGACCCCATCGCGCTGCGCGACTACACCCTGCACATGAAGATGGTCGGATACCTCAAGTCCCGCTCCCCTTCGGTGCGGGTCAGCCTGCACGCGGGCGAACTCGCCGAAGGCCTCCACGGGGTCGGCGGCCGTGACCTGACGTTCCACATCAACGAAGCCGTCGACATCGCAGGCGCCGACCGGATCGGGCACGGAGTCGACCTCGCCCATGAGACGGACCCGGCGGCACTGACCGAGCGGATGCGCCGCCGCCACGTGCTGGTCGAAGCCCCGCTGGTCAGCAACGCCCAAATCCTGCGCGTCCAGGGCGACCGCCACCCGCTGCGGACCTACCTCGACGCCGGTGTGCCCGTCGCCCTGGCCACCGACGACCCGGGCGTCAGCCGGTCCGACCTCACCGCTGTATTCCAACAGGCGGTAACGGAACAACATGTGACGATTCGTCAGCTCAGGACCATGGTGCGCGCCTCGCTGGACCACTCCTTCATCGAAGGCCCCGGCCTGTGGCAGGAACAGGACCGCTACGACACCTTCGCCCGGCCGTGCCGCGACGACACCCCGGACGCGGACCGACCGCCCGGCGCCGACTGCCAGGCGTTCCTGGACGCCAGCCCCAAGGCCGCCCTCCAGTGGCAACTGGAGTCGGACTGGCGGGACTTCGAGAACCGGTACGCACAGCGCTGAGGTCCGGGGCGTCCGGCCGGACCCGGCCCCTAGCCGACGTTGACGACCACACTCCCTGAGAGTGTCCGGTGTCCTGTCGACGGGGGCCGCCCCGACGGCGACCACCGGCCCGGACTCCGGCCGGACCGCGGCAGCCACCAACTCGGCCACGGCCAGGGAATGCGGACCAGGCGCTGGCGGTCGGTGGCCGTTTCCCCGGTCACCGGCATGAAGTCGACGACTTCACCCGCACCGGCCTCGGTCATGAAGCGCGTCACGAGAATCGCGGTGTCAGGCAAGTACAACTGCTTGGTGGTGTACGCGTCCTCCGCGGGTCTGACCGAGAAATGGCCGCCCTTGTCCCAGTCGAGAAGGGCCCCGAACACGCTGGGGGAGTCGAACCGCGGACAGCAGAACCAGTCGATCGTTCCGTCCGTCGTCACCAGGGCCGCGGTCTGCAGATCACCGATCAGGCCATGGTCTTCGATCAGCGGATAGTCAGCCATGGGAGGACCCTTTCGGACGCCACCCAGTCAGCTTAGGCGCCGAATTCCCCGCGAGCCCGTCGGGCAGGCCTCTCCTGCGGGGGCCGGTGAGCGGCTTTACCATGGGGAGCTGCCGTGTAGGTGCTCAATCACATCGACACGTTTGTGCACGCATCCCGGGTGAGGCGCGATGATCGTATCGGTGGTGTCGGTGCCGGAAGGCGTCGTCACTCGCACGGAGCTGTCCGAGGCCCGGGAGCGGCTGGCGAGCCCCGATCTCGTGATGGTGGACATCGACCAGGGCGAGGATCCCCCGCCCGATGGGCCCGAGCAGCCGCTGTCCCGCCTGCTCGGGCTGACCGGGCAGGGCTGGGAGTGGTTCGGCAGACGGCACGAGCCCGTACGCGCCGAATACCACGAGGGCGCGGTGGGGTGCGTCGTGCCGGTGGTCGAGGGCACGGGCATCACCCACATCCACGTCCTCGCCAGCGACCGGCACCTCATCACCGTCCACCAGGGGCCCGTGGGACTGATCGAGTCCTTCTTCGAGCGCCTGCCCCAGGACCGGCCCACCGACGGGGCGCTCATGGCGTTCCTCTTCATGCACGGTGTCATGGAGGGATTCCGCCGCACCGCCGCCCGGACGCTGCTGGAGGTGGAGGACCTCGAGGAGGAGATGTTCGAGGTGCGGCAGCCGCACCACGTGCACCGCCTGGCCCGGCTGCGACGGCGCGCGGCACAGCTGCACCGGGCGTTCCTGCCCTACGCCGCGGTCGCCCAGGAGTTCCTGACGCACCGCAGGATGGCGAACCACGAGATCTCCGAGGAGTGGCGAGCGCTCAACCTCAAGCACGAGCGCACCGTGCAGTTGGTGACGATGGAGATCGAGTCCCTGCGGGACGAAACCCGGCGGGCCGCGGACACCTACGCCTCGCTCGTCGCCGACGAGCAGAACCTCGTGATCAACAAACTCGCCATCGCCTCGGTGATCTTCCTGCCGCTGTCGTTCATCACCGGGTTCTTCGGCATGAACTTCACGTACCTGACCAACGGCCTGACGAGCGAGCGGTCCTTCTTGACGCTGGGCGTCTGCATGCAGGTGTTCGCCCTGGCCGTGGCGATCTACTTCGTGCTGTACCGCACGCACTGGCGCCAGCTCGGCGGCGGCCCCGCCCGCGCGATCGACGCCGAAGCCGAAGCCGAAGCCGACGGTGACGCCGACCTCCCGGACCGGCCGGAGCGCTCGACGCGGAGGCTGGGCCATATCCCCAGAAGACGAGGCGGCCGGCCCCCTCGCTGACCCGCGCCCGGCGCGCCCGACTCCGGGGCAGTCCGACCGGTCACCGGCCGAGGGTGTTCATCAGGATGATCGCCACGAGATCGGCGAGGATGAGGGCGACGACGCCGACGATCGCGGCCCAGGCCCTCTGCGACTCGTCCAAGTGCATGCCTCGCCTCCGGCTCGGATGTGCGGTGGCCGGACCGCGGGCGCGGGCACAACGGCCTCCGCCATGATGGCCCCGCACCGCGTCGCGCACATCTCGGAGCCGGCCGCCGAACCCCGCCACGGCGTCCCGTGGCGGCCCGGTCGGATCAGGCCATGGCGGGCGCCGCGGCCTCGGCCGGCTCGGTGGGTTCAGCGGTCCCGGTCTGTCCATCGCCGCCACCCGCGACGTGCTCGGGGCGGTGGACCGGGCCGACAGCTCCGAGGGCGCCCTCGGAGCGGTCAGCTACGCCCTCCCGGTGCCGGTGCCGGTGGCGGCGCAGCGGGCCACGGGCCACGAGGAGGAGGCGGTGGCCGAAGCGGCCGCCGGGACCGAGGTGGCGGAGTTGCTCACGGCCCTGGACTGGCAGGCGCCCGGCGCGTCACCGCACGTACAGGGACTGACGGCGGCGCTGAAGGAACTGCGGCGGCTGGACGCGCAGTACGGCCCCGGTGAACTGGCCGCCTACGCGCGGCTCGCCGAGTCGGTGGCCCGGCTGGACCTGGAGCGCGCGGCCGGCCTCGACGATCCGGTGGAGCTGGCCGAGCGGGCGGTCATCGTCTTCGCGATCTGCGCTCCGGTTTTCGAGCTCCTGCGCCGGCTCGCCCAGGAGGACCAGGTCCGGCGCCGCGCCGCTGCGGCGGACCAGTAGGACGCGCGCACCCGCCCGGCCGGCCGGACGCGCGCGCGTAGGCCGCACACCATGGAGCTGTGCGGTACGGCCCCACCTGCTCTGGTTCTTCGTCACACCCCGCATTCGATACCCGGCCGTACCGGATCGGGGTTCACGCGGGCCGGGCGGTCACACGGTTGGCGGTACGCGGGCGGGGCCGCCACACACGCGCGGCCCCCACCGGCCCGCCCGCGCGCTACGACACCACCGTCGCCGGGCACAGGCGCCGCGGCTTGCCGCCCTTGAGTGTCGCGTCCACGCAGCCGCCCGGAAGGCCGTCGTGGGCCGCGGCGGAGAAGTTGGCGGTGACGGTCAGGGTGCCGTTGCCGAAGACGGTCCGCTGCACCGTGCCGTCCGCCGTCAGCCGACGGTAGGACGTCAACTCCTGGGTACCGGCCGCCTGATGAAGCGGAGCGAAGTATTTCTGAAGCGCGGCCAGTTCGCGCACGTTCTGCGCGTCGTGCTTGTCCTTGCCGCTGAGCACGAAGTTCAGCGGCGTGTTGTAGAGCATCGCGAGCAGCGCCCGCGTCGTCTTCTGCTCGGGCAGCTTGCCGAAGGGCAGCTCCCAGCGCTCCACGTTGACCAGCGAGCCGTGCAGCGCGGCCTCGTACAACGGCACGCGGTAGGCCGGGTCGTACATCGCCTTGAGGGCGTCGGCCACCGCAGCCCGGTGTTCCGGCTTGAAGTCGCTCACCCGCACCGGCTTGAAGAACGTGTCGGCAGCGGCCTCGGGGGTGTAGCCGCCCCAAGCCGGGTCGTCCTTGGGCTGGTCGGAGGCGGTGTCGAAGTGCCCGGTCTCCATGGGCCACAGCCTGCCGTCCACCGGGGTGGCCGACCCGTGGTCGAAGGCCAGTACCTGGTTGGCCCAGGCCCCGGCCGCCTCCGAACCCAGGACGAGCGGGGCGTGCCGCGCGTCGTCCGAGCCGTCCGTGAGCCTTCGCATCCGCGCCAGGCGGTTGGCGCGGTCCTGGGCCATCGTCATCGGGTGCGCGGCGTCGTGGTCGCGGAACAGCTCGCCCGCCGCGTCCACGTCGAGGAAGTAACTGGCGGCGCCGTTGGCGACCAGCGAGCGCGTGCGGTCGGCGAGGTAATGGCGGCCGGGTTCGGCCTGCTCGAACGCCTGCGAGCTGAGATAGCAGCCCTGTTTGTGGAAGCCGGGCTGCACGGTGCCGTCCGCCCGGCGGACACAGAACGACGGGTACACGCCCTTGGGCCACACGGAGTTCGGGGGAGTGTCCGGGCCCTTGTCGCGCCCGTTGGCGAACGAGTCGTACGGGCCCACCAGGTACCCCGCCCGCTGCGCGGCCGCGACGTCCTGGCTCTTCATGGGCGCGTCGTCGGCGTCGTAACCGAGCCACAGCCGCGAGACGCCCATCGCCTTCAGCCGCGCGATGCCCGCCGCCGTGCGGTCGTCGCCCCAGGCGTAGGCGTGGAAAGCGCCGAGCAACCGGCCCGTCTCCGGGTTCTTCCTGATCTTCTCGCTGAGGCTGCCGAGCTGCCCGTGCTCCGCGAGCCAGTGCCGGTAGTCGACGGCGGGTGCGATGGGTGATCCGTCGGTGAGCGAGAACGCGACGGTGTAGCCGCGGGTTCCGTCGCCGCCGGAGAACGCGTGTTTGGCCGTGGTGGTCAGGTGCCCGCCCCGGGAGGTGTACGCGAGCGAGGTGCCGATGTCGGTCGGGGCGAGGTAACTGACGCCCCGCCCGCCGAACGAGTACCCCCACATCGGGAGGGAGAGCTGCGAGGCCACGTCCTCCTGCGTGCCGACGAGTTGGGCGCGCGAGGAGTTCCAGAACGGATCGGTGACCGGGAGCGACAGGCCTTCGCCGCGCGGGAGTTGGAGGGCGGAGGCGGCGGGGTCGGTGCCGGTGACCGGCCACGCCAGGGCTTCGTCCCGGTCGGCGGTGATTGAGACGAGCAGCCTGCCGTGCTCGGCACGGGCCTCGGCCTTGAGGCCCCGGCCGGGGTACGACCACCGGGCGGTGGTGCCCGATGCGGTGAGGTTCGCGGGCGTACCAGGGGCGTCGGCTGCCGGGTCCGACATGCGCAGGGTGCGCCCGTCGTCGGCGCGGGCGTCGATCCGCAGGGTCGCGGGGTCGATCGTGGCCGTGCCGCCGCTCACCGGGAGTTCGACCTGCCCGTGGTGGATCCGGACCCCGGCCTGGTCCGTGCTGCCCGCGGTCGCGGCGGGCGTGAGCCCGGCGGCGAGAGCGGTGGCGACGGCAAGAACGAGAAGGGAGCGCCGGCCGCTTCGGCGGGCCGGGCGCGCGAGGGATGACTTCGCCGTAGTGGTGTCCATGGCGCAGTGATAACGAAGAGGTGTAAGGGAACTCTAAGAGGCAGTGGGGAGTAAGGAGTTGGGGGCCCCGGCCGTCCAGCCGAGGACGCGCAGACGCCACGCAAGACACCGCGGCGCTCCAGCGATCCACTCGCGGACCGGGAGCGGGGAAGTCGCTCCGGTCGGCGAGTGATCGGGAATTCCTCCCGCGCGATCGCCGGATGCCCGGCCCTTCGGTCAGCCGATGCCTTGCAGCCGCCAGATCTGGTTCTTCTTGGTGCCGAGGGCGCTCGCCGGGTCACAGGTCCACTGGTGGACGGGCGCGCCGGCCGTGGTCGAGATGTTGCTGACGTCGACGCACTTGCCGCTGTGGGCTGCGACGAGTTGGTAGTCCTTGCTGTTGCCGAGAGCTGTGACGGAGTTGAGGGTGAACTGCTGGTTGGTGGCGCCGTTGCAGGTGTACTGGATGACGGCGGCTCCGTTGGCGGTGGAGGCGCCGGAGACGTCGAGGCACATGCCGCTGTGTTCGTTGACGACGGTGTAGGTGTTGGTCCGGCCGCTCACCGGCTTGAGGTCCAGCATCTGCTGGTAGCCGCCCTCGCAGTTGTACTGCTGGTACTGGGTGCCGTCGGTGGTGCTGAGATTGGTGTCGTCCAGGCACTGGCCGCTGTTCTCGCTGACCGCCACGGTGGAGGTGGTGGTGTTGGACGGCGGGAGCAGGGTGATGGTGTAGCCGTCCTTGGCGTTGGTCCAGGGGAGGGTCACCGAGGCCGCGTTGTTGCTGACGCTCAGAGTGGTGTCGGAGATGGTCTCCGGGCCTGTCACCGCGGCGCCGTTGTTGTAGGGGATGCGCTGGACGACGGCGCGTACCTTGCCCCCCTCCACGACCGAGGTGGTGCCCAGACCGGTGAGGTTGACGGTGACGTTGCCGGTGTTGCCGTTGCTGCCGAGCAGCACCTTGGCGTTCTTGGCGGCGATGTCCTTGGTGGCCAGGCCGTCGGTGCCGGAGCCGGGGACGAGGTTGACGATGTTGCCGGTCTGCGAGCCGTAGTAGCGGTACATGAACCACTCGCCGAGTGGCAGGTACTGACCCGCGCTGTTCTTGGTGAGCAGGCCGGCCGCGTCGTCGTGCAGGTTGGTGCCCGACGCCCAGTTGCCGCGCAGCCCGTCGGCGCCGGCCCGCTCCAGGCGGCCGATGAACCAGGCGCCGCCACCGGGGTTCTGCATGGATGAGGTGGCGTACTCGTTGATCTGGTACGGGCGGGTGTGGGGCAGGCCCGCGGCGGCGAGGGTGGCGTTGGCGCGGCCCACGTCGGTGACGGGGTCACCCGGCTCGTCGTGCCAGCTCCAGATGTCGGGAGCCACGTTGTTGGCTTTGGCGTGGTTGAGGAAGGCGTTCCACCAACTGCTGGAGGAGTTGGGCTGGCTCGCGAGGCTGGGGCCGACGATGAGCTGGCCCGGGAACGCGGCCCGCACGCGGGCGTAGAACCGGGACCACATTTGCAGGTACTGGCTCTGCGAAGCGCCCCAGAAGCCCTTGCCGTCGGGTTCGTTCCACAGGTCCCACTCGACGGTCATGTTGTTGGCCTTGATGTCGCCTATGAGCTGGGTGACGAAGTTGTCGAACTGCGTCCAGTCGCCGTTGTCGCCGGGCCAGCCCACCGTGGTGGTGCTGTCGGCGCCCCACAGGTCGTGCGGCAGCAGCACGAAGGTCCCGCCGAGTGCTGCGGTGCGCTTGTACTGGGCCAGAGTCGCGTTCCAGCGGGTCCGGTACTCGGCCAGGCTGGTGGCGTAGCCGCCACGGTTGAGCTGGGCGCCGCCGGCTCGCATGAAGTGCCACTTGATGTCCGTGAAGAAATGGTCCTGCGGCAGTGAGCCGTCGGGGGACATCCCGTAAATCATGCCCGAGGCACGGTAGGTGGGGGCGCCTCCGGCGGTGGCGAAGTCCACGGTGACGCCGGTGTCGGCCGCGTGCGCGGCGGTGCCGGGCAGGGCGGTGGCGCCGAGTGAGGCGAGGAGGACGGCGAGCACGGTTGTCGTGCGGCGTCGGGGAGGCCGTGCCGTTCGCGGTCTGCCGGTGGGGCCGGCCGGTCGGAGGAAGCGGGGGAGTGCCATTGAGGGTCTCCAGGGTCGCAGTCCGGGCGTGCTTGCTCGCTGCCTTCCAACCCGTCCGCACGGGCCCTGTCCGCAGGAGCAGGACCCGGCGAGGGACAACGGGCTGGGGGAGGGCTAGAGACAACGAGTCGAATCGGTTCGCGACCGGAAAGCTAGGGTCAGGAGTGAGTGAGCGTCAAGGCTTTGTGCAAGAACCGCAGGTGAGACGAGAGATAGTGCCGTCGCGGGGCGAGTGGTTCCTTCCGCTCGCGGGTGAGGCCCGTCGTGTTCATCCTGTTGAAACGAACCGGTTCGACGTCTTGACGTTCATCCAGGGGTCGTTGACAGTGATGGCCTGATGCGAACGGCCGAGTGAAATCCGGCCCTCCCCTCGGATGGTGAGCGCTCACCTTCGCGGCGGGCCGTCGGCGGGTCCGCCCGCCCGGACGCGTCGGCCCGCGCTCAGCCCCTCACCCCCATCAGCTCACCGCGAACCCAGTTGGCCGGGGCGCGGCTTGCTGTCCCGTATCGATGAACCAGGGAGTTCATGGTGCCTGCGCTGCACACTCTTCGCCGACTACGCCGGGGGCTGATCAGCTCCTTGGCCGCGGTGGCGCTCGCCTTCGCCGGCCTTGTCGCCTTCAGCGGCGCCTCGCAGGCCGCGGCGCAAGGGCCCTGCGACATCTACGCGGCGGGCGGCACGCCATGCGTCGCGGCGCACAGCACCACTCGCGCTCTGTTCGTCTCCTACAACGGCCCGCTCTACCAGGTACGGCGGGCGTCGGACGGCACCTCGCGGAACATCGGAGTGCGGTCCGCCGGAGGCGTCGCCGACGCGGCCGCGCAGGACTCGTTCTGCGCGAACACCGAGTGCACCATCACCCGCGTCTACGACCAGACCGGCAGCAGCGGCAACACCCTCCTCTACCAGGGACCCGGCGGGACCGGCGGCGCCGACACCGCGGCCACCGCGACCACCGAACCGGTGACCGTGGGCGGCCAGAAGGCTTACGCGCTCTACATCAACCCCGGCAACAGCTACTTCGCCAACGGCTCGGGCGTGCCCACCGGCAGCTCGCCAGAGGGCGCATACATGATCACCAGCGGCAGCCACGTCAACAACGGCTGCTGCTTCGACTACGGCAACAGCGAGACCGACCACCACGCCGACGGCAACGGCGCCATGGACGCGATCAACTTCAGCACCTCGTGCTGGTTCGGCGGCTGCAGCGGAACCGGACCGTGGGTGCAGGCGGACCTGGAGAACGGTCTGTTTTCCGGCGGCAGCACGACGTGGAACCCCGGCCAGGTCGCCGAGACCAGCCACTTCGTCACCGCGATGCTCAAGAACAACGGCACCACCGAGATGGCGATCAAGGGCGCCAACGCCCAGTTGGGGAGCCTGACCCAGCTCTACAGCGGCTCACTGCCCAGCGGATACAACCCGATGCACAAGCAGGGCGCCATCATCCTCGGCAGCGGCGGCGACTGCTGCCAGACCAACAAGAACGCGAGCGCGGGCACCTTCTACGAGGGCGCCATGGTCAAGGGCTACCCCTCCGACGCCACCGACGCCGCGGTCCAGGCCAACATCGCCGCGGCCGGCTACGCCAGCGGCACCGCCACCCCCTTCACCCCTGGCGCGAGGCTCTCGCTACAGGCCACCACCGCGTGCTGCACCACCGACTACCTGCGGCACGACATGAGCGACGACAAGGTCGCTATCGGGGCGGTGACCACGGGCAGTTCATCGACCGACAAGGCCGACGCCACGTGGATCGTCAGGAGCGGCCTCGCCAACAGCAACTGCGTCTCCTTCGAGGCGGCCAACGCGCCCGGCAGGTACCTCAGGCACTACGCGTTCGAGCTCCACCTCAACCCCAGTGACGGGACCACCCAGTTCGCCGCCGACGCCACGTTCTGCCCACAGCCAGGAAACAGCGGCACCGGTTACTCCCTGCAGTCCCTCAACTACCCGGCCAAGTACATCCGCCACTACGCCTCGACCGCCTACATCGCGAGCAACGGCGGCACCAACGCCTGGGACTCCACCTCGCTGTGGCACGAGGACACCAGCTGGCTCGCGGCTGCCCCATGGAACTGACGAGCAGTCCGTAGCGACCGTGAATCCAAAACGTCGCACACGCGCTCCTCAGGGCTGCCCGATGACGCCCTCCGCCGCGGCCGGCGGCCAGCGGCCGGGGGCGAGGACGCCCAGGGCGTACGCCTTGGCCACCAGCGCGGTGCGGCCCTGGACGCGCCAGCGGTGCGCGAGCCGGGTGAGGTGGTAGTTGACGCCGTCCACGGTCAGGCCGAGTGCCTTGCCGATGGCCGCTGTCGTCGCACCTGACGCGGCCAGAGCCAGGATGCGGGCCTGCGCCTCACTGACCACACCGTGTGGCGACGGCGTCGGCTCCGGGCGCTCGTCGCGGACGTACAACATGGCGAGCAGCACGGGCGCGGGGTGGGGAACGGCCATCACCGGGTCGATGGTGAACTCTCCCTCGCGCAGTGCGCCGTCCGTGCCCGTGCGCCAGGTCACCTCGATGGGGTAGCGGGACGTGCGGCCGGTGCGCAGCGCCCGCACCAGTCGGTCGAGCTGGGGCTCCGACCGGGGCGTGAACAGGTCGCGCAGCGAGCGCCCGCGCAACCGGCCGGGGGCGGTGCCCCACTCGGCGGCCATCGCGGGGTTGGCGACGATCACCTCTCCGTCGATCCGGCAGACGGCGATCGGCATGGGAATGCGGTCAAGGAGCGTCAGGAAGTGGTTGCGCCACGTCCCCATGTCCTCCACCACCACCGGCTCGTCGGCCATGTTGTGCGTCACCACTCCTTTTCGGCCCGGTCCGCAAGTGCCGGACGTGAGAAGCCACTGCACAATCATGCAGTCGCCCGCCATGGGACGGCACACCGGGCGGGCCACGCTGGAGACATGACGGACACGATCCTGATCCCTGCCGACGCATGCCCCACCGACGAAGCCATCCCCCTGGTGGACATCTCGGACAGCGGTCTCACCGCGACCCCCGTCCAACAGGCCATGGAACTGGCCCGGGAGCACGGGCCGGTGTACCGGCGCAGACTGAACCAGCACCAGGCCCTCTTCGTCAGCTCGCTGGACCTGGTCACCGAGCTCGCCGACGAGACCCGCTTCTCCAAGGGCATCTCCGCCACGCTGGACTACGTGCGCGAGTTCGCGGGCGACGGGCTGTTCACCGCCTACAACGACGAGCCGAACTGGGCCAAGGCGCACGACATCCTCATGCCCGCCTTCGCGCTCGGCTCGATGCGCACGTACCATCCGGCGATGCTGCGCGTGGCTCGCCGCGTCATCGCGAGCTGGGACGGTCACGCGGCCAAGGGGTCTGCCGTCGAGGTCGCCGAGGACATGACGCGGATGACGCTGGACACCATCGGCCTGGCCGGGTTCGGCTTCGACTTCGACTCGTTCGGCCGGGACACCCCCCACCCCTTCGTAGAGGCGATGGTGCGCTGCCTGGAGTGGAGCATGAAGCGGCTCGGCCGCACCGAGGACGCCGACCACACCGAGCAGGACCGGGAGTTCGAGCGGGACTCCGCCTACCTCGCCTCCGTGGTGGACGAGGTCATCGCCGCCCGCACCCGCGGCGGGGACACCTCCGTCGACGATCTGCTGGGCCTGATGCTGGGCGCCGCGCACCCCGAGGACGGCACCACCCTGGACGCGGCCAACATCCGCAACCAGGTCATCACCTTCCTGATCGCCGGCCACGAGACCACCTCGGGGACCCTCTCCTTCGCCCTCTATCACCTGCTCAAGGACCCCTTGGCGCTGCGTCTGGCCCAGCGCGAGGCGGACGAGCTGTGGGGCGACGACCCCGACCCGGACCCGGCCTTCGAGGACATCGGCAAACTGCGCTTCACCCGCCAGGTGCTGAGCGAGGCCCTGCGGCTGTGGCCCACCGCGGCCGCCTTCACCCGGCAGGCCCGCGAGGACACCCTGCTCGGCGGCCGCCACCCGCTGCGCGCCGGCGAGCTGGTCACCGTGCTCACGCCGATGCTGCACCGCGATCCCGTGTGGGGCGACAACCCCGAGCTGTTCGACCCCGCGCGGTTCACGCCCGCGGCGGAGGCGGCCCGCTCCCCGCACGCGTACAAGCCGTTCGGAACCGGTGAACGGGCTTGTATCGGGCGGCAGTTCGCGCTCCACGAGGCGACGATGCTCCTCGCGTTGCTCGTGCACCGCTACCGCCTCGTGGACACCGCCGACTACCAGCTGCGGATCAAGGAGACCCTCACTCTCAAGCCCGAGGGCTTCACCCTCTCCCTGATCCCGCGCACCCCCGCCGACCGTGCCCTGAACCGGGCCGCGCTCCCCGGGAACGGGACCCGCCCGACGCGTTCGACGGCCACCGACGGCGCGCCCGGCCTGCCCTCCCGGGTCCGCCAGGGCACCGGGCTGCTGCTCCTGCACGGCACGAACTACGGCACCTGCCGCGAATTCGCCGAGCGCCTCGCCGCCGAAGCCGCAGGCCTCGGCCTCACCGCCGACGTCGCCCCGCTGGACGACCATGCGGGCACCCTGCCCAAGGACCGCCCCGTCGTCATCGTCGCCGCCTCGTACAACGGGCAGCCGACCGACGACGCGGCGCGGTTCGTCCGGTGGATCGAGGACGCGGAACCGGGCGCGGCGGACGCGGTGCCGTACGCGGTGCTCGGGGTCGGCGACCGCAACTGGGCCGCGACCTACCAGCGCGTCCCCACCCTCATCGACGACCGGCTCGCCGCCCTGGGCGCCGAGCGGCTGCTGCCCCGTGCCGAAGCCGATGCCTCCGGTGAACTCACCAGTACCGTAAGGGAGTTCGCCCAAACCCTGCGCGTGGCACTCCTTGAGCGGTACGGGGACCCGGACAGCGTCGGCGCCTCGGCGCCGCCCGCCGAAGCCGCGTACACCGTCAGCGAGGTCACCGGCGGACCGCGTGACGCGCTCGCCGCACGCCACGGCCTCGTCCCGATGACCGTCACCGAGACCCGCCACCTGACCGCGCCCGGCCACCCCCGGCCCAAGCGCTTCGTGCGCGTGGCCCTGCCCGACGGCGTCGACTACCGCACGGCCGACCACCTCGCCGTGCTGCCCGCCAACGACCCGGCGGCCGTGACCCGGGCCGCCACGGCGCTGGGCACGGACCTCGACACCGTCCTGAACATCCACACCTCGGGGGCCGGACCGGCCGCCTTCCCCGTCGACCGGCCGCTGTCGGTGCGTGAACTCCTCACCCACTACGTCGAGTTGAACGCCGCTGCCACCCACGCCCAGGCGGCACTGCTCGCCGCGCACAACCCCTGCCCGCCTGAGCGCGCCGCTCTGGAGCAGCTGTCGGCCGACGACCCCCGCACCCTCCTCCGCCTCATCGAGGACCACCCCGCCCTGCGCGGAGCGCTGGACTGGCCCACGATCCTGGAGCTCCTTCCCCCGCTGCGCCCCCGCCCGTACTCCGTGTCCTCCTCACCCGCCGGCGAACCGCGCCACGCCGACCTGATGGTCTCGCTCAAGCCCGGCGGTACCGGCTCGGCCCATCTGCACTCCCTGCGGCCCGGCGACACGGTGCTGGCCCGCGTCCAGCCCTGCCGCGACGCCTTCCGCATCGCGCCCGAGGCGCCGGAGCCGGTCATCATGATCGCCGCGGGGACGGGCCTGGCCCCCTTCCGCGGAGCCGTCGCCGATCGTCTGACGGTTCGTCAACCCACGCCTGCCGTACTGTACTTCGGCTGCGACGCGCCGGACGCCGACTTCCTGCACGCCGACGAACTGCGCGCCGCCGAGCGGTCCGGGGTGCTCTCGCTGCGCCCCGCTTTCAGCGCCGCCCCCGAGGGCGACGTCCGCTTCGTCCAGCACCGCATCGCCGCCGAGGGCGAAGAGCTGTGGAACCTGCTGGAAAAGGGAGCCCGGGTGTACGTGTGCGGCGACGGCAGCCGCATGGCCCCGGGCGTACGCGCCGCCTTCCGCGAGCTGTACGCGCGGAGCACCGGTGCCTCGGCCGGGGAAGCCGAGGACTGGCTGGCCCGCCTCACCGCCGAGGGCCGGTACGTGGAGGACGTGTACGCCGGCTGACGAGGTCCCTCCCTCACCCCGGGCGGGCGCGCGAAGCCCGTCCGGGGGGCGGGGCCGCGCCGCACGAACGAGAATCGTGGGACCGAGGGGAGGGGCCGGTCGCACGGGCAGCACCCGCCCGCGCGACCGGCCTCTCCCCGCCCCCTTGACGTCGGGAGAGAGCAAGCGATGCCCAGCAGCACCGAGAACAGCACCATGAAGGCCATGACGTACTCCTCCTACGGGGACGACGCCGTGCTCAGCCTGACCGACCAGCCGCTGCCCAAGGTGGGACCGGGTGAAGTGCTCGTCCGGGTGCGCTGCGCCGCCGTCAACCCCGTCGACTGGAAGATCATGTCCGGCGGGCTCGACGGCATGATGGACACCGTCTTCCCGGTCGTACCGGGCTGGGACGTGGCAGGCGTCGTGGAGCGCGTCGGCATCGACACCCCCGAATGGAAGGCGGGCGACGAGGTCTTCGCGTACGCCCGGAAGGACTACGTGCACGGCGGCACCTTCGCGGAGTTCGTGACCGTGCCCGTGCGCGCGCTGGCCCGCAGGCCGAAGTCCCTGAGCTGGGAGGAGACGGCGGGCGTCCCGCTGGCCGGACTCACCGCCCAGCAGACCCTGACCCGGCTCGGCACCGGCAAGGGCGACACGGTGCTCGTACACGGCGCCGCCGGCGGCGTCGGCACGTTCGGCGTGCAGATCGCCCGAGCACTGGGCGCCCGCGTCATCGGCACGGCCTCCGAGCGCAACCACGACCGGCTGCGCGAGCTGGGAGCCGAGCCGGTCACCTACGGCGGCGGCCTGGCCGAGCGAGTCCGGGCGCTGGCCCCCGACGGTGTGGACGTCGTGGTGGACTACGTCGGAGGCGTTCTCGACACCACCCGCGAGGTCCTGCGGGAAGGCGGCCGGCACGCGTCGATCGCCGACCCCTCGGTCATGGAAGCGGGCGGCCAGTGGATGTGGGTGCGCCCCGACGGCGAAGGGCTCACGACCCTGGCCGGTCTCGCGGACTCGGGACAGCTCAAGGTCCCGGTGGCCGAGACGTTCCCCCTCGACCGGCTCGCGGACGCCTTCGGACTCAGCCGGACCGGCCACGCACACGGCAAGATCCTCATCAAGGTCAGCGAGGACTCCGCGTAAGCAGGTGTCTCCCCGTCCCGCCTTCTCGCACGTGGTGTCGGACCGGTGAACTCGGAGGTAAATCTGGACGTCGGGCTGCCCTGAGGGGACTTCGCGTTCAAGCGGGTGTCTAGCATGAGCGGCGTCGTCTTTTCGCAGTTGGCAGGAACGGAGCGCCGTGATGACCGACCTCGGTCCGGGTGCCGGCCAGGAGTCGGCTGAGCCCGAGGGGGAGTCCGGCATAGCCGGCCGCACGGCTCGGCCGGTGCGCGCCCGGTGGATCGGGGCGGCCGTGGCCGTCGCGGTCGTCGCGGCGGGCGGCGCCTTCTACGCCGCCGCCTCCGGCGACAGCCCGCCGCCCACCAACGGCCCGGCCCCCGGGGCGAAGGGGGCGACGAACGTCGAGGTGTCGGCCGGCGCGTGCGGCGGCGGCTGGAGCGGCGCCACACCCGGCCCGCACGTGTTCGCGCTGCACAACGCCTCCGCGACGGCGACCGAGATCGACCTCACCGACCCCGCGACCGGCGCCGTCTACGGGGAGATCGAGGGCCTCGCGCCCGGCACCACGCGCGAGATGCGGGTGGTGCTCGGCGGCGGCTCGTACGCGTTCAAGTGCCTGCCCGACGATGCCGACGCGGTCACCGGACCCACCGTCAAGATCGCGGGCCCCAGCGCGGGCGCCGGACCGGCCGCGGTTCCGGTGACCCAGCACGACCTGATCCCGCCGACCCTCGCCTACCAGCGGTGGGTCGGCGACAGGATCATCGAACTCGCCCAGAAGACAGACGAGTTGAAGCAGGCCGTCGATGACGGCGACCTCGCCGCCGCGCGGACGGCGTGGCTGCCCGCGCACCTGGTCTACGAGCGGATGGGCGCGGCCTACGGTACGTTCGGTGAGGCCGACGCCGCCATCAACAGCGCCGGACCGGGGCTGTCCGCCGCCGCGTCGGACCACGGGTTCGAGGGGTTCCACCGCGTCGAGTACGGGCTGTGGCACCAGGAGTCCGCCGCGTCGCTGCGCGGTCCCGCGGACCGGCTCGCCCAAGCCGTGCACGCCCTGCACGACAGCTGGCCGCAGGCCCGGATGGATCCCGCCCAGATGGGCCTGCGCGCCCACGAGATCCTGGAAGCCACGGCGCAGTCCGAGCTGACCGGCCGCACCGACTACGGCAGCGGCAGCAATCTGGCCACCGCCCGCGCCAATCTCGACGGAACCCGCCAACTCCTCGATCTGTTGCGCCCGTTGCTCGCCACCCGCTACCCGGACCTGCCGCGCCTCGATGCCTGGCTGGACCGCACCCAGCACACCCTGGACCGCTTCGACAGCGGCGGTCGCTGGACGCCGCTCGACCGGCTGAACCATCCGGACCGGCAACGACTCAACAGCGACATCGGCCAGGCGGTGGAACTCCTGGCCCCGGTGGCGGCCATTTGCGACGCGCGGAGGACAGCATGAGCGAGGTACGGCGGCGCGGCTTCCTTCGGGGTGCTGCCGCGGGGGTCGGGACGGCGGTTACCGGGGCCGCCCTGACAGGTGCGGGCCCGCGTACGTCCGCGCGCGCGGACGGTGGCCACAAGGCCGCGCCCGCCGTCGACTTCCACGGTGTGCACCAGGCGGGCATCCTCCAACTCCCGCAGCGCGCAACGGCGTTCGTGTCCTTCGACGTCACCGCCGCGGACCGCAGGGAGCTTACGGAAGCACTGCGCGCCCTCACCGACCGGGCTCGCTTCCTTGCCACCGGCGGCACCCCGCCCCCGGTGGGGATCACCGCGCAGCCCAGCGACTCAGGAGTGCTCGGCCCACAGGTCCCCACCGGCGGTCTGACGGTCACCGCGGGCGTCGGCGCCTCTCTCTTCGATGACCGGTTCGGACTGAAGAGCCGCAAACCCGCCCGGCTCGCGCCGATGCCCGCCTTCCCGGACGACGACCTCGACGCGGCGTGGTGCCACGGCGACCTGAGCGTGCAGCTGTGCGCGGACAGCCCTGACGTGGTCCTGCACGCGCTGCGCGACATCGCCCGGCACACCCGTGGCGCGCTGCAAGTGCGCTGGCGCATGGACGGGTTCACGAGCCCCCCGAGACCCAGTGGCACTCCCCGCAACCACCTCGGCTTCAAGGACGGCACCGCCAATCCCGACACCGCGGACCCGGCCGCGATGGACCGGCTCGTCTGGGTGGGCGCCGGCGGCGGCGAACCGTCATGGACGTCGGGCGGCAGCTACCAGGTCGTGCGGCTGATCCGCATGCTCGTCGAGTTCTGGGACCGGGTCTCGATCACCGAGCAGGAGCGGATGTTCGGCCGCAGCCGCGATACCGGCGCCCCTCTGGACGGCTCCGGCGAGTTCGACGTGCCGAAGTACGCTCAGGACCCCAAGGGCGATGTGATCCCGCTGGACAGCCACATCCGGATGGCCAATCCGCGGACCGCGCAGAGCGAGGGGCAGCGGATCCTGCGGCGCGGATACAACTACGACCGCGGCATGGACACCAACGGCGACCTCGACATGGGGCTGATCTTCTGCTGCTACCAGCAGGACCTGGCCCGGCAGTTCGAAGCCGTGCAGAAGCGGCTCGCGGGGGAGCCGCTGGTCGACTACGTCAAGCCCTTCGGCGGCGGATACTTCTTCGCGCTGCCCGGCGTGCGGGACCGCACCGACTGGTTCGGCCGCGCTTTGCTCGGCTGAATACCGCTGAACCGGTCAAAGTCGGCCAACAGAGGGTCAAGTTTTGGCCTGGTATTCCTGACTCGCTGTTCACCGTGGCGACACAGTGGCGCAGTCGCGGTGTAGTGGTCCGCGCGAAACATCGCGTTTCGTCAACGACATCAACAAGGCGCCCGGAGCGGACGCCAGTGGAGGCATGCGGAGCATGGGCAGCACACGTAGCGCGGTTGGTCCGGGGCGCTGGGCCAGACGGTGGGGAGCGTTCGCCGGTGCCGCGGCACTCGGCCTGCTGAGCGGTACGGTCCCGGCCGCGGCCGACTCGGCCGACCACCACCCGGGCCAGACGGCCACCCCGGTCAAGCACTTGGTGGTGCTCTTCCAGGAGAACGTGTCCTTCGACCACTACTTCGGTGCCTACCCGGTGGCGGCGAACACCGACGGCACGAAGTTCACGGCCGACAAGCACACGCCGAAGGACGTCAACACCCTGCGCAACGCCGGGCTGCTGACCAACAACCCCAACCAGTACGCCCCCAAGCGGCTCACCCCGCAGCAGGCCATGACCTGCGACCAGAACCACAGCTACGGCCCCGAGCAGTACGCCGCCAACGCCGGCAAGGCCGACCAGTACGTGCAGAACACCGACTCCGGCAAGTGCTCCGGCAACCTGTTCGGCGAGCCCGGCCTGGTCATGGACTACTACGACGGCAACACCGTCACGGCGATGTGGAACTACGCCCAGCACTACACGCTCGGCGACAACTCCTTCAGCACCACTTACGGGCCGTCCACGCCGGGCGCGATCAACCTCGTCTCCGCCCAGACCCACGGGGTGATCTCCACCGACCCCGCGTCCGGCACCGAGCACCCCAAGCAGACGGCGACGCCCGATCCCTACACCGTCCTCTCGCCCGACGCCAAGGGCGTGGGCACCCTCGTCAACGACCCCGACCCGGCGTACGACGACTGCTCGGGCAAGGACCACACCAGCAAGAACGCGCTCGGCGCGTTGCAGGGCCGCAACATCGGCGATCTCCTCAACCAGCAGAAGGTCTCCTGGGGCTGGTTCCAGGGCGGCTTCAGGCCCAGCACCGCCTGGGACGGCAAGCAGGGCGACTACGCGAAGTGCTCGGGTGCCACCCACGCCAACGTGGGCGGCGCGGCGGTGGTCGACTACAGCCCGCACCACTCGCCGTTCCAGTACTACAAGTCGACGTCCAACCCGCACCACCTGCCGCCGAAGAACACCGCCGAGATCGGCCACAACGGGCAGGCCAACCACAACTACGACCTCACCGACTTCGACGCCGCTCTCACGTCGGGCAACCTGCCCGCGGTGAGCTTCCTGAAGGCCCCGGAGTTCCAGGACGGCCACGCCAGCTACTCCGACCCGATCGACGAGCAGCACTTCCTGGTCGAGCAGATCAACAAGATCCAGCAGTCCCCGGAGTGGAAGGACACCGCGGTCGTCGTCGCCTACGACGACTCCGACGGCTGGTACGACCACGGGTACGCCAAGCCGCTGAACGGCTCGAAGGACACCAAGGCCGGCTCCGACGGCAAGGCCGCGGACAGCCCCGCCTGCCAGGCCGGCCCGGCCGCAGTCGGCGGCTACGCCGACCGCTGCGGCCCCGGCACGCGCCAGCCGCTGCTCGTCATCTCGCCGTACAGCAGGGTCAACGCGGTCGACCACACCCGGACCGAGCAGGCGTCCATCACCCGGTTCATCGAGGACAACTGGCACACCGGCCGCATCGGTGACGCCTCCTTCGACGCCCGCGCCGCATCCCTGACCTCGGCCTTCGACTTCAAGCACCCCAACGGCAAGCAGGTGCTGCTCAACGAGGACGGCTCGGTGAAGTCCGTCAAGGACATCCCCGAGCACCCGGCGCCGCCCGCCTCCCAGACCACCGGCGGCACGACTGGCACGACTGGCACGACCGGCACCACGGGTGGCTACGGCAACGCCCCGTCCACCCAGACACAGACCCAGACCCTCGCCGAGACCGGTTCCTCCTCGGCGCTCCTCCCGGCTGGGCTCACCGCTGCCGCGCTCGCGGCGGGCGGCGCGGGCATCGCCTTCACGGCGTACCGCCGCAAGTCCCGTACCAGCAGCGCCAGTTAAGACCCGCACGACCGGGGGCCGCCGACGACATGTCGGCGGCCCCTTCGTGTTGTGGTCGCGGACGATGCGTCGTCCGCCTCATTCGTGGGGAAGTAGAAGGAGAGAAGAGGCGGTTCCGGTTGGCTGCGGACCGCCGGCCACGCGGCGTCACGGTGACCGGGCGGGTCACCGCGGAAGGACTCCGATGGGGATCTACGGGCAGGACTGGGCGTCGTACCAGTCGGCGACACCGGACACGAGGGGACTGTCCTTCGCCTTCGTCAAAGTCACCGAGGGACTCTCGTACATCAACCCGAACTGGGCCTCGCAGCGCGACCACGCCAAGGCGAACGGTCTGGTGTGGGGCGGCTACCACTACCCCAACATGGGCAACAGCGCCCAGGCCGAGGCGAACTACTTCCTGGCCCAGGTCAACTGGCAGCCCGGCGACGTCGTGATCCTCGACTGGGAGGGGTACGACGCCGCGAACTCACGCGTCGCCAAGTCGACCCAACGCGCCTACAAGGACGCCTGGTTGAAATACGTCAAGAGCCGACTGCCGCACAATCCCGTCGGGATGTACGCCAACCTCGACTACTGGTGGAACGTCGACCAGGACGGCTTCTACGGCGACTTCCTCTGGATCGCGACCGCCGGACGGGCCGCCGGTGACCCTGGTATCCAGGCCAGTTGGCTCTTCCACCAGTACGGCGAGTCCAACGGGCTCGACCGCGACTACTGCCGCCTGCGCAGCACGACAGAACTCCGCGACTGGGCGCTCTCGTTCCAGCACTCGCCGCCTCAGGAGACCGACATGCCCCAATGGATCACCGGCCGCATCGACCCGGGCGCCCAGCCCACCGTCGTGCTGCTGCCGCACGGCAGCGCATGGGCCGCGTTCAACCGCAAACTGCACCTCGGCATGGACCAGATCACCGATACACCCGTGACCGGTTCGGTCCGGGTGGCCCTTCACAACGGCACCGTGTGGCACGGCGTCGAGGCCGTCGAGGTGGCAGCCGCCGCGGGAACGGTCGACGTGGACATCGACAGCAGCGATGTGAAACTGAGCCTCCAGACGGACACGCCGGGCGTCACCTACGCGGTCGAGACCTGGTGAGCGCCGGGACGGGCATACGGGTAATGGAAAGGTAAAACCCCCTGGTAGTGTCGGCGGATCGTTCGTTTGACCGCCGAAGGACCGCGCATGACCGTGCCCGTACCGCCCGACGACAACACTCCTGTGGAGCAGAGTCCGCAGGGCGGCAACCCCTGGGGCCCGCCGCCACCCGGCCCGCTCACGGCCCCTTGGCCGTCGTACCCCGCGCCGGGGGCGCAGCCGCGCAACGGCATGGGCGTCACCGCGCTGGTCCTGGGTGTGATCGGCGTCGTGCTCGGCCTGTTCGTCGTCCTGTTCTGGATGTCGTGGCTGCCCGCCCTGCTGGCCGTCGTCTTCGGCTTCGTAGGACTGAGCCAAGTGCGCAAGGGCGTGGCGACCAACCGGGGCATGGCGCTCAGCGGTGTGATCCTGGGTGTCGTCGGCATGCTGATCGCCGTCGGCACCGGGGTGTTCGCCGTGGTGAAGGTGAGGGAATTCGCCGACGACTCCCGTGCGCACAGCGAGTCGGTGAAGGCGTCGGCGTCCGCGTCGGCCGCGGCGGAGAAGGCCAGACACCTGCCGTTCGGCCAGACGTACACCTTCGAGAACGGTCTGAAGGTGACGGTCGCCAAGCCGGAGCCGTTCGTCCCGGACGGCTACGTCCTGGGTCACGCCCAGGGCAACAAGGCCGTCCAAGTGACGGTCACCGTCGTCAACACCGGCACCGAGCGGATCGACGTCAAGTCGGGGCTGCCCAGCGTGAACGACGCCGACGGCGCCTCCGCCGAGTTGGTCATCGACGGAAGCGGCCGTCAGAAGGTCATCACGGGGTACCTCCTGCCGGGCAGGGAAGCCATCGGCAAGTACGCCTTCTCCCTGCCGCCCGACGCGGCCTCCAGCGCCGAGGTCGAGTTCAGCCCCGACGCGATGAAGTGGGATGACGCGTACTGGAGTGGGCCTCTTACCTGAGGGCCGTGCGCGGGATCCATTTGTGATTCCTGGGCGGTGTGGGGCGCACGCCGTGACACGCTGGGCACTCTTGTGTCCTCAGTTGTGTCCTCAAGTCGTCCAAGGAGGCGGATGCGCGTGCGGCCGATCCAGCCCGGTCAGACCCCTTCGCCCCTGACGGCCATGGGGGAGGAACGCCGGCTCCACAAGGAACTCGGATTCTGGAGCCTGACCGCGATCGGGTTCTCCAACATCCTCGGCTCGGGCTGGCTGTTCGCCGCCATGTTCGCGGCCCAGACAGCAGGGCCCGCCGCCCTGCTGTCCTGGGTCGCCGCCGGAGTGCTGTGCGCGCTGGTGGCGCTGGTCATGGTCGAACTCGGGGCCACCCGACCCGAAGGCGGCGGCACCGTGCGCTGGCCGCTGTACGCGAGCGGGCGGCTCGTCGGCACGGTGATCGGCTGGTCGGTGCTGCTGTCGGTCGGCGGCACGGCCGCGGAGATCAGCGCGATCATGCAGTACGCCGCGCACTACCTGCCCGGCCTGTACTCCGGTGGCCGCCTCACCGGCTCCGGACTCGCCGTGGCCACCGGGCTGAGCGTGCTCCTGACGGCCCTCAACTGGTTCGCCGTGCGCATCTTCGCGCGCCTCAACAACCTGGTGTCGCTGTTCAAGGTCCTCATCCCCGTCCTCACGGTGGTCGCCCTGTTCCTCTCGGGCACGCATTCCGGGCGCCTCACGGACAACGGCGGCTTCGCCCCGTACGGCTACGCGGCATGTCTGACCGCGCTGGCCGGCGGCGGGATCGTGTACTCCGTCAACGGCTTCCAGGCGCCCCTGGACTTCTCCGGTGAGGCTCGCAGCCCGCGCCGCACCGTACCGTCCGCGGTGCTCACCGGGATCGGGCTCGCCGTCCTGGTCTATCTCGGGCTGCAACTGGCCTTCCTGTTCACCGTTCCCGACTCGCTGCTCACCCACGGTTGGCACGGAGTCAACTTCGACTCACCCTTCGGGCAGCTCGCCCTCGTGCTCAACCTGCACTGGCTGGCGACCCTGCTCTACGTCGACGCGGTCGTCTCACCCGGCGGATCGGCCTACGTCGGTGTCGCGCTCGACGCCCGCCACACCTACGCGCTGGCCAAGAACGGCTTGCTGCCCCGCTTCTTCATGCGGATCGACCCCCGCTCAGGCATGGCCCGCCGGGCCCTGCTCCTCAACCTCGTGGTCATCATCGTCTTCATGCTGCCGTTCGGCGGCTGGCAGGACATCGTGAGCGTGATGGGCGACATGTACCTGCTCATCTACGCCGCCTCGGCGGTCGCCGCGGCGGTGTTCCGGGCCCACGACGCGGAGCGGGGGGCGCCGCCGGCGGAGGGCCAGGTGGCGGGCGTGCACTGGATCGCGCCCATCAGCTTCGTCGTGTCCAATGAGTTCGTCTACTGGTCCGGCTGGCACCACCTGCGACTCGCGCTGCCGCTGGTGCTGGCCGGCGTCCCGCTGTTCCTGATGCTGCGCCGTGACAGCGAAGAGCCTTCCCGGCGTGCCGAGTTGAGGAACGGCGCCTGGTTGATCTTCCAGCTGGCGGCGCTCACCCTGCTGTCGTGGCTCGGCACCTTCGGGGGCTCGGGACACCTGCCGGCGCCGTACGACTCGGTGGCGGTGGGCGTCATCTCGCTCGCGGTGTTCGCCTGGGCGGTCCGCTCCGGCGCCGCCTACCTGAGGACGGCTCCGGCCACCGCGCTGCCGCCCGCGGCCGGACCAGTACCGCCGAATAACCCGACGGGTTGACCGGCTCGACCTGACCAGGCGGGGCCGCATCCGGTTGTCTCGTGACCGCCTGGGCAGGTCGAGGTGTCGGCCGCTCAACTGCCTTACGAATCAGCATCATCCGCACGGATGTGGTGGAACACCCGTCGCGGCGTGTCCTCCTGGTGTTACCTTCCGTGTCGATCGATGCGGAGGGTGCGCCTTGTGCGCGTCGGTTCAGGGGGGCGGTGAGTGCGGTGGGGGATCTTGATGCGGCAGAGGGTGCGGATGCGTTCCTGCGGCACATGTTGTGGCGGTATCCGGGGCAGCGGCAGCCGATAGTGGCGCTGCTCGGTCCCCGGCAGTCCGGCAAGAGCGATCTGTTGCGCGCGGTGTCGCGGGCGTGCGGCGGCACCGTCGTGCACGCGGCCCTCGACTTCGACGAGAACCCTCTCGACCCGGTGTCGGCAGCCGCACTGGTCGCCTTCCAGATGATGCGGGGCTGGGACAACCTGCGCCACGGCCCGGTCTTCCACCGCTTCGGGCTCGGGCTGCTCGCCCTCAACGAGAACCTGGACGCGGACCGGGTCCGGGCCGCGGACCAGATCAAGGACCTCATCCAGCAGTACACCCGCAACACCCGCGGCGGCAGGTTCGCGACCCGCCTGGAGCAGGCGGCGGCCACCACTATCGACGTCGCCCAGGGAGCGCTCAGCCCGCTGGTCTCGGGACCGGGCCGCGAGGTCGTCTCCGCGGTCCGCGAGCAGGCCAAGCCCGTCATCGGATTCCTGCTGCAAAGCGCCGCGCGCTGGGGCGTAAGGGACGCGCTGCGCTGGCACATCAGCGTGCCCGAAGCCGAGTCCGCGCGCTCCATCGACGCGCTGATCAGGCTGAGTTCCACCTCCCGCTCCGCTTCGGTCGGTCCCTTGATGGCCGCGTTCCTCGCCGATGTCAAGGACCAGGCCGAGCGGCATCCGCCGCTGCGTTCCGCCTGCTCGTGCGTGCTGCCGGTCCAGGCCGGCCGCCGGGACCGCCACGACCACGCGTGGATGCTCCTGGTTGACGGCGCCCAGACCCCCAGCGGGCGGCGCTTCCTCACCGAGCTCGCGGGGGCCCGCGCCCGCAACCAGCAGGCGGACGTGGACGGTTCGGGCGCGGCGGACGCCCTTCTGGTCCTGGCCGCGTGCGGGCAGTGGCAGTCCGAGTGGACGTCGTGGTGGTGCGAGCCCTGGCGCCCCACACCCCGAGCCGCCACACCCCAGCGCCGCGTTCCCCTGCTCTCCCGCGCGACCCGCGGCCTGTGGGCACAGGAGAACGAGGCGGCCGTCCGCGTAGAGCGCGGCCCGGCGGCTGCCTGGTGGTACCCGGTGTGGCTCGACCCGATGACCGAGGAACAGGTCGGCTACGCGATGGACAGCTCCGATCCGTCGCCCGCCCGCCCCCTTGCCTCGTCCGTCGTCCACCGGCTCACCGGAGGCCACCGCGGCGCCGTCCTGGCCGTCCTCGACGAACAGTTCGGCGCCCGCCCCGCCCAGCACGGCTCAGGGCCCGCCGTCTCCCTGCTCTCGCCCGCCGACGAGCAGGGCGCGCCCCTGTGGTCGGCCGCCCTGGAGACCAGCCTGCCCGACGGGCTGCCCGTCCCCGGCTCCACCTGGAGCACGACCCCCGCGGTGGTGCTCACGGCCGCCTACCTCACCGACGTCCGCACGGCCCACGACCCCCGCCTGCCGGCGGGCATGCCGGAACTTCCGCGCAGCCTGGAACTGCTCCGCCGCCACCTGTGGGTGAGCACCTTCACCCACCGCCCCTCCCGCATCCGGGACATCGGCTGGGGCGACGCCGACGGTCCGGCCACCCTGCATCCCTGGCTGGCCCGCTGTGCCCTCACCGCGCTCAGCGCCGCCCACCCGGCGCAAGGGGAACGCTGGGACGAGGTGTTCACCGCGCAGTCCGTCGCGCTGGCCACGGCGCCCGTCCACGGCGGCGACGCGGCCGCGGTCGAGCGGAGACTCTTCCACGACCTGGCCCTGGGCCGCTTCGCGCCGGTGGCCGCGGCGCTGGCCGACCGGTTCGACGAGGACCACCGCGCGTGGATCCGCCTGCTCGACTACCTGTCGTCGGCGCCCTGCCCCCATCTGTACGAGCGGTCCCCGCAGGAGGCGTACGCACTCCTGCTCGGCGACGTCGAGGACGGCGGTCAGACGGTGCTCGCGGTGGCCACGGCCAAGCTGCTCGCACTGCTCTGGCTGTACAACGACCCGCTGACCGAGCACACCCGGCGCTGGGACGGCGAGATACAGGAGTGCTTCAGCCGTCTCGCACACAACTCCCGGCTGCTGGACGTCAGTCCGCTCCAGCAGGCGGCAGCGGCCTTCGCCTAGCCCCGAGACGGCCGCAGCACCCCGCGCCCTCGACCGCACCGCAAGGAGTGTCCATGCCACCCGCTGTAGGCAACCCCCGCTTCGGGCGGCTGCGCCGCCATCCGGTGCTGTCGGTCGTCGCGGCCCTCGTGATCCTGTCCGGCCTGCTGCTCGGCGGCCGCTGGGGCTACGGCCGGCTGTTCCCGCCGTCGCTGACCTGCGGCACCGGCATGACCGCCACCGGGACGCCGCTCGCCTGCGCGGGCGTGAACATCGACAGCGCGCCCTTCACCTCCCACGAGCCCGCCCGTATGCGGGAGTTGGAGAAACTGGTCAAGTCCGCCAACGACGGTGTGAAGGGTCCGTACACCAGCATCGTCCTGATGCTGGACCTGTCGCCCGTCTCCGATGTGGACACGCTGACCTACGACTCCCTCTACCCCAACATCGAGGGGGCCCTGACGGCGGTGTGGCGGGCCAACAACACCGCCGCCTACGGCAGTACGCCCGCCATCAAGCTGTACCTCGCCAACATGGGCAGCCAGTACGGCTCCTGGGCCGAGACCGTGGCGCGGGTCAAGGAGCACGCGAGCGCCGAACACATCTCGGCAGTCGTGGGCCTGGGCCAGTCCACCGAGCAGACCCGCCAGGCCGCCGCGGCGATCTCCGCCCAGCTGCACATCCCCGTCATCGGCTCCACGGTGACCGGCAATTCGATGAACACCGACCCGGGCGACCCGGCCGGAAAGAAGCAGATCGTCGACATGTTCCGGGTCTCGCCGACCAATTCGGACTCGGTGACTGCCGCGAACCAGTACGTCTCCACGCTGCACCCCGCGGTGGGCTCCCTCGCCGTCGTCGCCGACAGCGTCACCGGCGACGACTACACGCAGACGCTCGCCGCGGACGCCAAGACCCGGTTCCGGGCGCCGAACCGCACCGTGACCGTGCTCCCGTACACCTCGCCCAACGACCTGCCGGCCGGCTCGGGGCGCCAGGACTACCTGGTGCAGCAGTTCAACCTGATGCACGCCAACCTGTGCCAGGCGGCCCCCTCCGTGGTCTACTTCGCCGGCCGCGGCCGCGACCTCGGGGCTTTCGTGGAGAACTGGGTGCAGGGCACTCCGTGCGGCATCGCCCAGTTGCACATCCTCGCCGGGGACGACGCCTCGGAGAGCATCCACGACAAGGCCGTGCTCAACGGCATCGCCTCCGGCCGCGTCACCGTCGCGTACACCGCGCTCGCCAGTCCCGACGAATGGGGCAAGGAGTGTCCCGGCTCGGACGCGAAGCACAACTACGACCAGTTCTGGACCGCCTTCACCGGACGGCCCGACCCGTGCACGGGCCAGCCCCTGACCGCGGACAAGGACGTGGCGACCCTCTCCTTCGACCCCGCGGACCTGGGCAGCGGCCAGGCCATGCTCACCCATGACGCGGCGGTGGCGGGGATCAGCGCGGCCCGGCGCGATGCCGTGGGGCTGAAGAACCCGGGCCTGGAGACGGGCATCCTGCACCAGTTCTACTGCGCTCAGATGCTGCCCGGCGCCAGCGGCTGGCTGTCGTTCGGCAGCGACGGCAACCCGGCGGGCAAGCCCACACCGGTGGTCCAGCTGGGCGCCGACGGCTCCGCCAGGACCACCGCCCTGACCTGGCCGGACGGCAGCCCCAACCTGAGCCTGCCGCAGCGCGGGGGCAAGGGGGCGCCGGGCTGCTGACCGCGCCCCGAGCGCACCCGGTTCGTCACGGTTCGGGGCGGGTCATGCGGGAGCGGTCGTATGCGGCCCAGTCGTCGGGGGGCCAGGTGGGTTCGGGTGCTGCCAGGGCGGCCTCGATCTCGGTGCCGAGCGGGCGGTGGTAGAACTCGTCCAGGCTCAGGGCCAGTTCCAGGGCCTCGACGACCCGGCTGCCCAGCGGCCTGGCCATCCGTGAGGCGCCGCCGGGGAACCCGACGAGGTGTCGCGCCGACCGGATCCGGTTCTCGGCCCGCGCCGTCATGCCGGCGACGCTGAATCCGATCGCCGTGGCGAGGCTCGTCATGGTCTGCTCGGCGGCCGAGGTCAGCTCCTGGAGGCCCAGCAGGGTCTGCGACGGGCCGCCGGCGCTGGATTCGTTGGGGATCTTGCCGTACCCGGCGCGCAGCTCCTGGTCCTCCTCCGTCAGCAGCTCCTTGATCCGCTGCATGGCACGCATGATGACGACGAGCTCATCGATCTCCACAACTGCCCCTTCCGCCAGGCACCTTGAACACGACGGTACGGGCAGCAAGGCGCATTCGCGGTCGTTCTGGTGCAACAACCCCTCCTGTTGGGCCGGTCGGCCGGCCCGAACGCCGGGCCGGTGCGCGGGAGGAGTCAGCGGGCGGCCGCGTGCAGATCGGCCGCGGTGATCAGGGCCACGGCGCAGCCGTCGTGCACGACAACGGCCGTGTCGTGCGCGGTCCGGGTCAGTTGGTCGTGCGCCTCCCTGGCCGGTTCTCCGTAGCCGAAGTGGGGGAGCGGCGGGTCGAGATGGTCCGACAGCGGGTCCGCGGGGGTGGCCGCGCCGTCGTGGACGGCGGCTTCCAGACCGGACAGGCTTACCGAACCGGTGAGTTCGGGTGCGGTGGGGCGGCGGTCGGGTCCGGCGGGGCACGGGCCGGCGGGCAGGACGGGTGCCGCGCCGCCGAGCTCCCTGGTGCGCAGCACGGCGAGCGCCTCGCCCACGGTGGTGCGGGTGTTGAGGTAGGGCAGCGGCGTGGCGCGCGCGTCGGGGGGAGTGGCGTCGGCGACCCGGGCCCGGCTCTCGTCGCCGTCGAGGAAGCCCAGGCGCAGCATCCACGCGTCGTTGAAGTACTTGGACAGATAGAGCCTTCCGGAGTCCGGCATGATCACCACCACGACCGCGTCGGGTCCGGACTCCGCCGCGACCTGCTGGGCCGCGGCGAGCGCCGTTCCGGACGAGCCGCCGACCAACAGGCCCTGCTCACGCGCCAGTTGACGCAGGGTGTCCAGGGCGAGCCGGTCGGCGACGGGGATGACGCGGTCGACGACGTCCTGGTGGTAGGACGTGGGCCATACGTCGTCGGTGGTCTCGGGGTGCAGGAAGTGGCCCGCCGCCTCGATGAAGTAGGGGCGGCCGTCTCCCCCGGAGTAGACGGAGGAGGCGGGGTCCGCCCCGATCACCTGGACGCTGTTCCCGCTGACCTCCTTGAGGTACCGGCCGGCACCACTGATGGTGCCGCCGGTGCCGATGCAGGACACCAGGTGGGTCACGCGCCCCTGGGTCTGGCGCCAGATCTCCGGCCCCGTGGTGAGGTAGTGGGCCTCGGGGTTGGCCGGGTTGTCGTACTGGTTGGCGAGCCACGCTCCCGGCGTCGTTTCGGCGATGCGGGCGGCGGTGCTCATGGGGTGGTCGGGGTGCTGGCGCGGCAGGCCGCCCGGTTTGACCACGACCTCGGCGCCGAAGGCCCGCAGGGTGGCGACCTTCTCCACGCTGGCCCGGTCCGAGACGACCAGGACGCTTCGGTACCCCTTTTCGGCCGCTACGAGGGCGAGTCCGATCCCGGTGTTGCCGGAGGTCGCCTCGATGATGGTCCCGCCGGGCCGCAGCAGTCCGTCCCGCTCCGCCTGCTCGACCATGAGCCGGCCGATCCGGTCCTTGGCGCTGCCCCCGATGCTCAGATACTCCAGTTTGGCGTAGACAGCGGCGGGGCTGGCGGTTCGCAGACGGACCAGCGGGGTGCCGCCGATGAGGTCGAGTGCAGACTCGTAGACATCCATCACGGCACCCTAGCCAATGGCCGGTCCACGCAAGGTCCGTACCCGATCGGATCGCGGCTAGGAGTGTCCGCCGGCCAGTGACCACTCACGGTTGAGGGTGCCCAGCGGGATGCGGTGCTCGATGACGGGCGTGCCGAACAGGGAGAGCTGGAAATGGAGTTGGCCGCTCAGGTCGAAGCCGCCGTACAGCGCCCAGGCTCCGGTGAGCGACGTCTTGCCGTCGCTGGACGCGGCAGCCTTGACGTCTGCCTCGCCGCGTACGTACGGAGCGAAGTCGGCACTCACACCGACGGCTCCGTACAGCCCGACGGAGGCCTCCGCGCCGAGGGCGCCCTTGACGCGTCCGGAGGCGGTGACGCTCGCCTGCACCGGGGTGCTGTGCACGGCCGAGGTGCTGACCGGGGCCCAGCCCTTGCCCGAGGCGTAGCTGCCGCCGACGCGGAAGTCGCCCTTGACGTCCTGCTGGACATCGAGGGTGACGTGGCCGTCGGCCTCCACCTGGACATAGCAGGTCAGGTCGAGGTTGACGACGACCGGCACCGGGCCCACCTGGATGACGGGAGCCGTGTGCAGCTGGGCGAACGGGATCCGCTTGGGTGCGCCCGTGCTCGCGGCGGCGCGCCCCTTGAGCGCCCACTGTGAGGACCAGTCGCCGCTCATCCCGAGGAACGCGGACTTCAGTCCGAGCCCGCCGTCCGTCCTGCCGTCGTACGAGAACTCCACCTCGGGGGCGAGCTGGACGAAACCGGAGACCGACGCGGCGGCCGACGCGGGGGCGTCCTTGGCGGTGTCCACCGAGGCGTTGACGTCGAGCCGCAGGTTGCCCAGCGGCAGCTTCGCGCCCTGCGGGCCGAACCGTACGCCCTGGCTCTTCGCCCAGGAGAAGGTCACGCCCTTCATCAGGGGCACGACGGTGACCGAGGCCGGATCGACCGGCACCTTGCCGTCGGCCTTGTCGTCCTTGAGGACGGAGGCCAGCGTCGTGGACGCGGTCTTCACCTCGGTGCCGTGGTCGGTCTTGCCGACGACATCGGTGACCTTCGCGAGCAGGCCGTTGGGGGCGCCGGGCGCCGGGGCACTGGCGATGATGTCGCCCACCGCGACGGGCTTGTCGGGTGCGGGGGAGTGGCTGGGCGACGGAGTGTGCCCCTGGGGGGCCGTGGATATGACGGCCCGTTGGCTCGCCTTGTCGTAGGAGGCGACCTTCAGCGAGGACTTCTCCGGCTGGCCCTTGCCAGTACGGGTGCGGGCCAGGGGTGTCGGTGCGGACGACCCCTGTGGCGCGGCGGCCACGTCGAGCTGCTGCGCGCCGTCGGCCGATGTGGTGGTGGCGGCGTTCGGCACCTCGGCGGCGCCGGTGTGCGTCGGCGAGGAGCAACCCGTGGCGGCGAGCGCCACGGCGGTGAGGCCGGGGAGCAGGAGGCGTCTGGTGAGCATGCGCACGTAGGTGTGACCTTCGAAGTTGGGGGAGGGGCGTTACCCGCAAGTAACGTGAAGGATGATCATGCCATGTGTGCGGCGGGGCAGTCACCTTGAGAACCCCCAACTCACCTGCGGCGCAAGACGGTTGAATCTTTCACCGAAGGCGGGGCCGGGCCGGATGTGATCGGGCGCCTGTCGGCGTCGGCCCCTCGTCGGGTTCAGCGGTGCGCGCGGGCGGTGGGTGCGGTGCGCTCCCAGGGGCACAGTTCTTCCAACTGGGCTGCCACATTGAGCAGTTGGCGTTCCGAGCCGGGCCGTCCGACGAGCTGGACGGAACCGGGCAGTCCCGTCGCCAGAGTGCCGAAGGGCATCGCGAGGGCGGGCAGACCGGAGAGGTTCCAGGGCGGAGTCATCGGCGAGCAGACGGTGTTGACCAGCACGTTCGCCAGCCATCCGCGCTCGTGCCAGGCGGCGGCCGCCGGGCCTCGCCGGGCGAGCGCGGGGGTGAGCAGGATGTCGTACTCCGCGAAGAACGGATCGAGGCGCTTGTTCAGCGCGGCCCGGTGGTCCGTGCGCAACAGGCCCAGCCGCCCCGCGAACCGGCCGACCGCCGCGTGGCGCCGGGTGCGGGGAGCGAGCAGCCGCGGGTCGAGGCCTTCGGCGTCCTGCGCGGTGCCCCCGGCCCAGCGGGCGAGGACGACGGTGCCGAAGGAGAGGGGGTAGGGCGGGTGTGCGATCGCCACATGGTGGCCCGCACCACCGAGGGTCCGCGCGGCCTGGCGAGCGAGCGCCGCGTACGTCCCGCTGACCCGCACCCCCGCGATCGGGCTGCGCGCGGAGAAGGCGATCTTGAGTGGGTGGTGGCCGGACGGTGTGGTGCGGCCTGCCCTCGGCCCCTCGTCCGCCCCACTCGCCACCGACTCACCGTCGGCCGCGTCGAACCGTTCGCCCGCGAGCACGGAGAACATCAGCCGTGCGTCGGCCGATGTCGTCGCCAGCGGGCCGTTCTCCGACATCCCGAACCAGCCGCCGCCGAGATCGACGGGCACTCGCCCGGTACCCGGCTTGAGGCCGATGAGGCCGCAGTGCGCGGCGGGTATGCGCAGCGAACCCATGCCGTCGTT
Organism: Streptomyces sp. NBC_01431; assembly: GCF_036231355.1. Classification (NCBI taxonomy): domain Bacteria; kingdom Bacillati; phylum Actinomycetota; class Actinomycetes; order Kitasatosporales; family Streptomycetaceae; genus Streptomyces; species Streptomyces sp. NBC_01431. The sequence goes on along the minus strand of NZ_CP109496.1, from coordinate 658,865 downwards.
GCCGAGCGCGATCGGTACGAGGCCCGCCGCCACGGCGGCCGCGCTGCCGCCGGAGGAGCCGCCGGCGGTGCGCGTCGGGTCCCACGGGTTGCGCGCGATGCCATGCACCCCGTCCGTCGTGCCGAAGACACACAGCTCCGGTACGTGGGTGAGGCCCAGCACCACGGCCCCGGCCGCCCGCAGACGCGCCACGGTGACATGGTCCTCGGCGGCCGGTGTGGCGGGCGTCGCGGCCGAACCGTTGCGCGTGGTCTCGCCGCGTACCGGCAGATTGTCCTTGACGGCCACGGGCACACCGGCGAGCGGAAGTTGGGACAGGTCCGCCCGTGCGCCGACCGCTTCGGCCTCCGCCAGCGCGGCTGCGGCGCGCACCACTCGGAACGCACCGATCCGCCCGTCCTGCCCGTCGATCCTGGCGAGGTGTTCGGCGACCACCTCCCGGGGTGTGACCACCCTGCGGCGCACCGCTTCGGCTATGTCGGTGGCGGTCCGGCCTGCCCACTGGGTCACGGTGGCTCCTCGGCGCTGATGGCTCGGTCACAAGGACGGGGAGGCCACTGTGTCCGACCCGCATGTGTTCTGTCGACACCGTGGATCTTCGCGCAGGCGAACCGGCCCCCCGCTCGGTCAGCGGCCGGTGAACTCCCGCAGATCTGCGTTGAGTTGCTCGGCGTGGGTGACGTACAGGCCGTGGCCCCCGTTCTCGTACAGCTTGAAGACGCTGCCGGGGATGAGGGCGGCGGCGCGGCGACCCGTGAGATCGATGGGCGCGGAGGCGTCCTTGTCGCCGTGGATCACGAGCGTCGGAACGTCGATCTTCCGTATCTCGGGAGCCATTTCCAGGGTCACGAAGTTGGCCACGATGGCGGTCGCGGCACGGGCCGTGGCGCCGTGGCAGTCCCGGACCACCTTCTGCGCGTACGCGGCGGAGACGTCGTTGCCGGGCAGGCCGAGGGCGAAGTAGTCCTCCATACCGCTGGAGAAGAACTCGGCCCGGTCCCTGCGGAAGGTCTCGTTGGCCGCCTCGATGGCCTCGGCGGGCAGCCCGTCGGGGTTGTCGTCACTGCGTACGATGCCCGGTGCCATGCCGGCGACCAGGGCGAGCCGCGCTACCCGCTCGCTGCCGTGCCGGGTCAAGTACCGCACCGATTCCGTGGTTCCGATGGAGTGCCCGATGAGGGTGACGTCGTGCAGATCGAGGTGGTCGAGGAGCGAGCCCAGGTCGTCGGCGAGCGTGTCGAGGTCGTAACCGTCCCACACGTCCTCGGACTTGCCGTGGCCGCGCCGGTCGAGCCCGATGCAGCGGTAGCCCTCGCAGGCGAGGGGCAGTATCTGGAACTCCCACATCTCGGTGCCGAAGTAAGCGGCGTTGACGAAGACCAGGGTGGGTCCTTCGGCCGGTCCGTAGTCGATGAAGTGGAGCTTGGTCCCGTCGGTGGAACTGGTGAAGTACGGCATGAGGCTCTCCCCGTTGGTGCGGTGACACCGACCGCTGTCGTGTGGTGTGCCCACACTGTGGCCCAGGGCGGAGGTAGGGGGCGATTACCTCCGGAGTAATGAGGGCGGCGTGGGGCGGTTGGCCCCGCCCGTTCCGGCCGGTCGTGCAGGGTGCGCTGTCCCAGCCACGCCACCCTGGCCGCCGCCCACGTCCTGCGCATCGAACGCGGGCTCCTCGGCACCGTCCGGTTCCGCAGCCGGGAGTACGGCACCCTGGCCACCCACGCCGACCGGGAAGGCGCCATCACACTGGACTTCCCGGCCGCGCCCAGTGCCGAAGTCCCCGTCCCGCAAGGCCTGTTGGAGGCCCTGGCCGCCTGGGCCGCACCCGGCTCACCGGCCTCCAGGCCTCGGCGCGCACGGGCCTGGTCCGCACGGCGCTGCACGGCGACCGTGTCCTCCTCACGGGAAACGCCGTCACGGTCCTGGACGGCACCCTGCACGCGTAGTTCGGGCCGTGCCTCTGGGCGCGCGGGTGCCTGACACCTTGCTCTGGGCCGGATCTGCCGGGCCGGTGCGGCGGCCGCACCGGGTCAAGGAGCGTACTGCGTCAAGCCGTTGCCGAGGGACCAGTCGATCGACTCGTTCTCCGTCACGGTGACGAACACGTTCCCCGGCTCTGTGCCCGCGTAGGCGTGGGCGAGTTCGGCGATGCGCCGGTAGAGCGCCTGTTTCTGCCCGGGGGTCCGCCCGGAGCGCATGGTGATCGAGATGTACACGATGCCGTGGTCGCGGGGGATCCCGAGGTAGTTGTCGTAGCGCAGTGTGCTGCTCACCCCGTCGTGGCCGACCAGGACCTGGAAGCGGTCGTCGGGCGGGATGCCGATGCTCTCGACCAGGGCGTCGTGGACTGCGCGGCCGAGGGCGTCCAGGCGATCGCTGTCGGCTCCCAGCGCGTCGATGCGGACAAACGGCATGGTTTCAGGTCCCTTCTGTCGCCGGATGTGGATGTCCAGCGGGCGGCGTAGCCTTCGACAAGGGACTGTACATACCAGTAGGTACAGAAAGGAAGGGTGGCCGCCAGAGCCTGAGATGGGGGGATGCGGCGGTCGTGACGCCGGGTCAGAACACGGACAGGCCCGTCAAGGTGGTGAAGCGGTCCAGTGCCGCCACACCGGCCACCGAGTTGCCGCGTTCGTCCAGCCCGGGGCTCCATACGCACAGCGTGCAGCGACCGGGCACGACGGCGATGATGCCGCCGCCCACCCCGCTCTTGCCGGGCAGGCCCACGCGGTGGGCGAAGTCGCCGGCGGCGTCGTAGGTGCCGCAGGTCAGCATGACCGCGTTGATCTGCTTGGCCTGACTGCGGGTGAGCAGCGCCGAGCCGTCGGCACGTATGCCGTGGCGTGCCAGGAACCCGGCGGCCCGCGCCAGATCGGCGCAGGACGCCTCGAAGGAGCACTGCCGGATGTACTGGTCGAGGAGGTGCGGGACGGGGGTGGTGATGTTCCCGTACGACGCCATGAAGTGGGCCAGCGCGGCGTTGCGGTCGCTGTGCGCGGCCTCGGACGTGGCGACCTGCTCGTTGAAGGTGAGACGGGCGTTGCCGGACTCGGCACGCAGGAAGTCGCGCAGCGTGCCGGCGGCGTCGCCGGTCAGGGTCTGGAGGCGGTCGGTGACGACGAGGGCGCCCGCGTTGATGAACGGGTTCCGCGGGATGCCGGCCTCGTACTCCAGCTGCACCAGGGAGTTGAACGGGTTGCCGGAGGGTTCGCGGCCGACGTGTTCCCACAGGGCGTCGCCCTCGCTGGAGAGGCACAGCGCGAGGGTGAAGACCTTGGTGATCGACTGGGTGGAGAAGGGCTGTTGCCAATCGCCTACCCCGTACACCGTGCCGTCGAGTTCGGCGACGGCCATCCCGAAGCGCTGCGGGTCGGCCGAGGCGAGGACCGGAATGTAGTCGGCCGGGCGGCCGCGGCCCGGCGTGGCCGCGATTTCGGTGGCGATGCGGTCCAGGACCGGCTGGAAGGAAGAGGACACGCTCAACTTGCTCCGACTCCGTACGGTGCTGCGACGGAGACACCCTACGACAGCCGCCCGGATGTCCCCGCCGACCGGCCCGCCGGGGGCGGCGCCTGCGGGACCGGTCGGCGGCGAGGCCGTTAGTCGTGTGCCCCCACGGGCTCGATCCGCATACGGTGGCGGCGCAGGAGGCGCCCGGTGCGCAGGCGATGGGTACTTCGGGAATCAGTGGTCCGGGTTCGAACCCCGGCGGTCGGGAGCGATCCCGCGGTGGTGTAAGTGCACGCTGGTTTATTGGCTCCATAGCCGCCATTGACCTCGGGCGCCCCCTGCGCACATCCGCTCCCCGCGGGGACCGGGCCCGTACGAGCGGGGGCGACCGCGCTCGGCGCGAGCTGCCGTTGCCGACGCCGGTGTTGGCGGTGGGCAGTCCGGTGGATTGTCAGTGGGGCATGCGATCGTGGCTGGCATGTTGGAGATCACGGTGGAGACGGAGCACGGCGAGCGGCACTCCAGGGTGGCCGCGGAGGAGTTCGCCGGGCTTGTGCGGCGGATCGGCCCGGAGGGCGACAGGTTCCTGGTCGTCCAGCGGATCCCTGATCTGCCCGACGTGTTCATTCAGGTGTGGCACGACGCCGGGGCCGATTACACGCTGGAGTACCGCGACGGCGCACCCGACCGGCACTTCCGGGCGACGCTCGACGGGCCGGAAGCGGTGATCGCGGCCATGACCGGCTGGGCCCGCCTGAGCGAGGACTGGAATGCCGGGCCGGATTGGGAGCGGTTGGACTTCGGACCAGTTGCGCCCGTTCCCGCGCTGGAACTCGGCGACGAAGAGCGCGGGCTGCTGGAGGCCCGGGTCCGTGAAGTGATACTGGGTGGCTATGCCACCCGCGCGGAGTTGGCGGAGCTGGCCGAGGACTATCTCGTCACCGCGGCCGCCCGGCCGGTCTCGCCCGAGCAGGCCCGGCGATTGGTGGACCGCATGTGGTTGGAGCGCGTCGAGGAACAGGCCGGCTGGGTGGGGGAGACGGATCCGGACCGGCTCTCCAGGGCGTTCACCGCGCTGGACGCGGCGGGCATCACGGCACGGGAGCACTTCACGTGCTGCCGTTCGTGCGGCCAGTCGGAGATAGGCGGCGCCGGTTCGCCGGACGCGCGCGGCTTCGTCTACTTCCACTCCCAGTGCACCGACGCGGCCGCGTCCGGGCACGGACTGACCCTCTTGTACGGCGGGTTCGACGGCTCGCCGGAAACCACCGCGGCTGTCGGCAGAGAGGCGGTCGCCGCCTTGAAGGAGTGCGGCCTGACGGTGGAATGGGACGGCGACCCCGGCCAGGCCATCACGGTGGCGCCGCTGGACTGGCGCAGACGTCTCGTGGGCTGAGTCGGGTGGCGAAGCCTCGATGAGGCCAGACGAGGTGGCATCGCGGGCCGAGCGGGGTGGAGAAGACCCGAAGCCGTTTGGGCGGTGGGCGGGAAGGTAACCCGCACGACATGCGACTGCTGTCAGCGATGTTTGCGAAGCCAAGCGTGAGTTCCGGCCCTGCCAAAGGTCAGCGAAAGCGATGTGGGGCGGCAGGCCCGAGCGGGCTCCCGCTCGTGAAGGCGCTCGACGCGCTGGGAGGGGCCGAGGCTCTGGACCGGGTGATCAGCCCCTTGCAGCGGGCCGTGCGGGGTCTGCCGCTGGGACGCTGCCGCGACGTTCTGCACGGTCGCCAGATCGGGCATCCCCTCCATCCGGCACTGGTCCAGGTACCGATGGGCGCCTGGCTCTCCGCAGCGGTCCTCGACCTCGTGCCGGGAGCGGGACGCAGCGCGCGGCTGCTGGTCGGTGTGGGCGTGGTCTCCGCGGCGCCGACCGCACTGTCGGGGTGGGTGGACTGGGCGGAACAGCCGCCGCAGCAACTGCGCTCCGGGCTGGTGCACGCCGTATCGAATGCCACCGCGATCGGGCTGTATGCCGGGTCCTGGAGGGTACGGGGCCGCGGCAAGCCGGTGCTCGGCAGGGCGCTGGCGTTCGCCGGGCTCGCCGCGGCCGGTCTGGGCGGCGTGATCGGTGGGCACATCGCCTTCCGGCAGGCGGCGGGCTCCAACAAGACGGAGGCCGTGGCGCATCTGGTGAAGCCCGGCTGGCACAGCGTGGGCACGGTGGCGGAGTTGCCGGTGGGCCGAGCGGTGCGGCGCATGCTGAACACGGTGCCCCTGTTCGTCATGCGATCGGCGGACGGTGACTTCCACGTATTGGCCGACGGATGCAGCCACTTCGCGGGTCCGCTCTCCGAGGGCACCGTCTCCGACGGCTGTGTCGAATGCCCTTGGCACTCAAGTGTGTTCCGCCTGTCCGACGGCATGAACGTGGCCGGTCCCGCCACGTCGCCGCAGCCCGTCTTCGAGACCAAGGTGACCGAGGACGGCCTTCTGCAGGTCCGCCTCCCCACCGTCGGCTGACCCCGCACTGCGCGGGATCCGGCGAGAGCACGGCGGAGCCCGGCCGGTTTTCCGGCCGGGCTCGACTGCGCAGTGGGTCAGTGCTTGAACACGTCCTTGGTCTTCTCCTTGGCCTGACGCGCGTCCCCCTTGGCCTGCTCGGCGCGGCCCTTCGCTTCCATGCTCTCGTTGCCGACGGCGCGCCCCGCCGCCTCCTTGACCTTGCCCTTCGCCTGCTCGGCCTTGGCCTTGGTCTTCTTCTCACCGGACATAGAAATCACTCCTGTGGACTCGTCGGACAGCAACGACATACATACGTGTGCACGCGCGCGGCCGATCCAAACGTGGTGGTTCGAAAACTGCTCCTCTGATTCCACACATGCTTCTCGACGAGGCGCAAACAGTGCGCCGCCAATAGTGTTCGGCAGTTTGGCGAGAATTCCCCGGGGCGCCTTTGTTCCCCCGCGGCGCTCGTGGAGATCCCACGCACACTCTGCGTCTCAAACCGTACGCCCGGTCCGCGCCCGGCGCTTCACGAGAAACCGGTGCGATCGCCGGGGCGGTGGAGGCAACCGGCTTCCCGTGCCACCGACATGACAGCGGCTACCGACATGACAGTGGCGCGCCGCACCGCGAGGGGTGTGACGCGCCATCGCCACACATGACGTGTGACCTGTGCAGATGGGGCTCAGCCCGCCTGACCGGCTACCAGCGGTACCAGCGGCCGCCACCGTCCCTCGGGCGGGCCACGAAACCGATCAGCCACAGAACGAGGACGACGATCGCGATCCACCAAAGGATCTTCAGAGCAAAGCCGGCACCGAAGAGGATCAGGATCAGCAGAAGGACGAGAAGCAACGGAATCATGGTTATCACCCTCCGAGCCACCGAGTACCCAGCGGATATCAGATTACACCCGGGGATTCGCAGGGCGCATTTTGTGAGGGCGTAATTCCTGGGGTCAGTGCGCTGCCACGGGTTGGGGGTCGTACAGGGCCGAGCGCCCATTGTTCCAAGCCGTCAGGAGGCGATCGGCGAGCCGGGCTTCGACGAGTTCGGTGGCGTCGGCACCGAAAGCTATGTCGGCGTCCAGATGGGGTTCGTCGGCCAGGAGACCCGCGACCACCTCATGGCGGACGACTTGCTCGTGAACGGCGTCCGCCTCCACGTGCTCGGTGTAGAAGTGCTCCGCCGCGGGGCCCGCCCCCAGGCGGCGCATGGCGGCGGCCAAGCGGCGTGAGCCGGGCGAGGACGTGATCTCCACGGTGGCGAAATGGCCGACCAGGGCGCCCCGCAGCGCGCGGTGCAGTCCGAAGAGCGACATGAGATTGACGACGGCCAGGGCCTCGGCCGGCGCCTGGTCCACGTAATGGCCGTAGCCGGTGTCCAGGCCGAGATCCTCCATCAGGTCCGCGAAGAGCCGGGCGTGGATGCGTTCGGCGCGCCCGGCGCCGAACTCGTCGTACTCGACGGCCACCATCGCGGCCTTGGCCCGCCCGCGCAGGCGCGGTACGACCCAGACATGGGGGTCGGCTTCCTTGAGGTGGTAGAGCGAGCGGACCATCGCGTACTCCCGCATCTGCCAGAGCTCTCCGTCGTCGGCCAGGTGGTGGCTGACGCTGCCGGTGCGGTCGACCGGTTCCACGAGCAGGTCGTCCAGAGCCTGCCGTGCGCCGCGGTTGTCCGGTGTATCGGCGCGCAGGGCGCACAGGAACGGGGCCTCCAGGCACTGGCGCACGGCGAGCAGGGCCGGGTGCCATTCGAGGTCGTCGCTCACAAGGGCGAAGCCGCGGTAGTGCAGTTCGTACAGCACATACAGGGCGAGCTGTAGGTCGTCACCGTACGGATCGGCGGTGCGGGTGTCGGCCGCGCCGGGGAGTTGATCGACCGGGCCGTCGCGCAACGCGGCGATCACGGCATGGGAAAGGGGGCCGCGCGGGCTGGGCAGGGCGGTCACTGAGTGTCCTTCACGGCGTTGGGGTCCTTCGTGCGGCGGCGGTGGCTGGTGTCGCACCAGGGCGGGGTGCGGGTGCGCCGACAGGTGCAGACGGCGACGACGAAGCGGTCCGAGCGTGCGGTGGTGCCGTCGGCCGCCGTCACCTCGACGGGGCCCTCCACCAGCACCGGACCTTCGGGATCGACAGTCACCCGCCGCGCGGGCGCGGGGCGGGGATGTTCAGGAGCGCTCGGCACGGATCACCACCAGCTCTTCCATCGTGTCGTCGGGGCCGACCAGCCCTCGGGTGCGCAGCCACGCCGCTCGCGAGCGCAGCACGGGCCCGTACGGGATGACGGCCCGGTCGGACACCTTCGCCCGCATACCGGCCGCCTCCAGCAACTGCAGCGTCGCGTCCGTGCCGCTCAGTGCGGACTGGACCAGCATCAGCACGCCGTGCGGACGCAGCAGGGCGGGCGCGGTCTCGCCCAGCCGGTCGAGCACATGGCGGCCGTCGATGCCGGCGTCCCAGGCCCGCGCGGCGCCCCGCGCGGGCGGCCTGCGATGTGGGGCGGGGACATAGGGCGGGTTGCTGAGAACCAGATCGAAGCGGCGGTCGGTGAGGGACTCAAGGCTGCCGTGCCTGACCGTGATCCGCCGCCCGGCGCGCCACGCGTTGAGCCGGGTGCTCCACACGGCACGGCGGGAGACGTCGAGTGCGGTGACCCGGGCGCCCTGATGTGCGGCGTACAGGGCCAGAGCGCCGCTGCCCGTGCCGATGTCCAGTACGTCCAGACCGGTCAGAGCGCCCTCGCGGCGCAGGGCGTCACCGAGCAGCCGGGTGTCGGCCTGCGGGGCGTACACACCGGGCAGCCGCCACAGGCGTTCGGGAACCATGAACCGAGCCGAGGGGGCGCTGGGAGTGATCAAACGCGCCATGGTCGACCTCGCTGAGCGGGTTCCTGGAACAAACCCCGCGTGACTGAGGAATCAGGGTCCTCCACCAGCGTTCCTCGCTTTCTGCCTGACGTCCATTGGGGACGATGCGACGGGGCGCACCGTGGCGGGTACAGGTGCCCAGGGGGACCGCGGTGATGCAGGGCGCGAGGGTTTTTCGCCAGGGAGGGGCCGGGGGTTTGGGTGTGGGGTGCGCATCCCGGCCCCGTCCGCGCGGCGGGCATACGGCGGGCCCAGGCCCGGCACGGGATGTGGTGTGGGACCGCAGCGGGCGGCCTGCCACTGCCGGGCGTTCACCGGGATCGCTAGGGTGTCCGGATGATTCTTCGCGGGGGACGGGGGCGCCTCGTTGCGCACGCCGGGGCCGCAGTTCTGGTGCTTTCGCTGTCGGCCTGCGGCACGCGCACGGCTGGTTCGCCACTTGGCACGGGGCATGTCGGGGCCGAGAAGCTGGGGTTCGTGCGGTACGCCGACAGTGTGCAATGGCCGGCGGCCGACGATAAGGGATATCTCCCGCCCGGCGAGGGGCTGCGACTCCTCGCCCGAGAGGGCAACTGCGTGCTGGGTGTGGGGACTTACCCCAACGGATACGAGAACGTGCCCGTCAACTGGTCGGGCAACGCGGACTGTATCAAGCTCACCCTGCATCCCGACCCCGCGGATTCGCCCAAGGATGAGTCCGACGTGCCGAACTCGATGCGGCATGGAGCCCCCGGCGGCGGCGTACCGGCGCAGGCGGTGGTCGACTGGGACGACGGCTCCCAGAGCTTCGTATCCGATGTTGTGCACATGCGCGAACGGAACGGGCGGATACGGAAGCTGGCCGACCTCAAGCTGCCCTGGGCGGTCAAGCAGACGGACACCTCGGACCAGGGTCAGGTCAACTCGGCCGTACGGAGCGGGAGTCGGCTGCTGATCGCCGGCGGCGAGACCGTCTCCAGCCGCACCGCTCCCTTCCTGTACGTCTCCGACGACCGCGGCGCGACGGTGCGGCGCGTGTCGCTGCCAGAGGCCCCGGCCGGCTGGTCACAGACCACGGCCGGACCGATGGCCGCCGACGGCCAGGAGGTGATCGTGGTCGGCAGGTACTCCTCGAACGCCTTCACCACCGTGCCCACGGGCACGCTGCTGGTCTGGCACTCCGCCGACAGCGGACTGCACTGGACGGCGAGCACGGTCGAGGGGCTGCCGACGGGCACGGTCATGACCGGCGCTTTCCGGGCGGCCGGACGATGGTTCGCCGTGGGCGGCCTCACGGGCGCTCCCACCAAGCCCGAAGTGCCGGTACTGCTCACCAGTCAGGACGGCGCCGCCTGGACCAAGGCCGACACCTCCGCCATGGGTGCGGGAGGTGTCGTCGCGGCGACCGTCGATGCTCAGGGCCACCCCGTTGTGGTGGGCAGCCTGCGCGTACCGGGGAAGAACCCCCAGACGATGCCGACGTACTGCGGGGCGGTCTGGACCGGTGACGGCACCCCGACCGGCTGGCAGCGCGGCGAACTCGGCTGTCACGCCCAGCCGCCGTCCGCCGTGACGACCCTGGCGAACGGCACGGTGGTCATCGCGGGCAACAGCGATCTGTGGCTGCGGCGCTGACAGAGGTGTGCGCAATGCCATGAGGACGCACAACCTCGTGGAATCCGGCCTCGGCCGGCTCCGCCGGAACTCAGTGGCGGCTGCGGCTGCCGGTGATCAGGCGGTAGATGATCAGCACGATGACGGAGCCGACGATGGCCGCGATCCACGTCGACAGGTGGAAGAAACCTTTGATGGAGTGGACATGGAAGATGACCTTCCCGAGCCATCCACCGAGGACGCCGCCCACGATTCCGATGATCATGGTGATGAAGCAGCCGCCTGGGTCCTTCCCCGGCATGATTGCTTTGGCGATGGCGCCGGCGAGAAGGCCGATCAGAACCCAGGCAATGATGCTCATGGTGATCTCCAGGCGTCGGTGTGACCGGGCCGTCAGACACGGTGCACGCGGTTGAGTCGTTCCGGGCCGCCCAAGGCCCCGCCGCGTAGGGTGCCCAGGCCAGGAGCGGTTATGCCAGTCGAGTGGCGCATTGGGGGGCCAGTGGCCGCACGCATGGGCGGCGGCTCCCTCGGTGCGCCGGGGCGGCTTTCGGACGACGTTTGAGCGTCGAATTCCGAGGCACGCGAAAAAAGGACGTGCAATCGAGAACGACGAATGGAGTACGCGTGTCTGTCGTGAAGAGTTCGCTGCCGGAGAAGGACCTGAAGGCGGTCGGCGCAGCGTTGCAGGGCGCACTCGTGGACCTGGTGGATCTCTCGCTTGCGGCCAAACAGGTGCACTGGAACGTGGTCGGACCTCGCTTCCGCTCCGTCCATCTGCAACTGGACGAGGTCGTGACCACGGCACGCCAGCACTCCGACACGGTGGCCGAACGCGCCTCGGCCCTGGGGGTCAACCCGGACGGCCGCTCGGCGACCGTCGCCGCGACCAGCGCGATCGGGACGCTGCCGGAGGGCTGGATCAAGGACTCCGAAGCCGTCGAGATCCTGGTGGTCTCCCTCGGCAAGGTCGTGGAGCGCATGCGCGAGCGGATCGCCGTGACCGGGGAGCCGGACCCGGTGAGTCAGGATCTGCTCATCACGTTGACGGCCGACCTGGAAAAGCACGCCTGGATGTTCCAGGCGGAGAACAATTGACGGCTCGCGGCCAAGGCCCGACGGCGCTACCGCGCGGCGCGCAGCCGCTCGTGCGCCGCACGCTCCCCCTGGACGTACGGATCGGACGCGACATCGTAGGTGCCCGCGTGGAGGGACAGCTGCCCCACTATCCGTTCCCACTCGGCGAGTTCGGCCAGGCGGCGGCCCTCGTCCGCCGTGTCGGCCGGACCGTTCACCTCGTCCTGCGAGGGGCTGTCCGCGGCAGCGGCCAGACGGCGGAACGCCTGGGCGGCCTCGTGATGACCCATCCCCTGCGCCTGGTGGCGCACCGCCTCCCGCCCCGCCCGCTCCGCCGCGGTGGGTCCCTTCGCCGCCGGGTCCGGCTCAGGCAGCGGTTGCTCGTACGTCATTCCTGTCCTGCTCTCTGTTGAGGGGAGGGCGCCCGTGGTCCGGGGCGCCCGGCGGCCGGCTCTTTCGGTTCAACGCCCGGGACCGTCAAAGGAGTTCCGCACCAGAGCGGCTCTCGGGCGCACTCAGCGTTCCGGCGATGTCGGCGGCACGCTGCACTGCTGGACCAGTTCGTAGGAGCGCAACCGGTCGGCCACCGCGTATATGGGCGTGACCAGCATGAGTTCGTCCGCCGCGGTCGCGGCTGCGAGCTCGGTGAGGCGCCGTAGGACCATCTCGGGTGTGCCGTGTGCCTGATGAGCGAGGAAGGCAGCCAGTGCCCTTTCCTCCTGCGCGGTGAACTGATGCCGGGCAGCCTCTTCGGGTGACGGGAACGGCGTGTCACTCTCCCCCTTGAGGAGACCGGCTTTGATGACGTTCATCGGCCCCGCGAGCCGCGCCGCTTCCTGCGGCGTCTCGGCGCACACCGTCTCGACGCAGACCAGCACCCGCGGGCGCTCACACCATCGGGAGGGGGAGAAGTGCGCACGGTAGTGGTCGAGTGCGGCGAGGGTGTTGTCCGGCCGGATGTGGTGGGCGAAGGCGATCGGCAGGCCGAGCTCCGCGGCGAGCGCGGCGCCGGCCGTGCTGGAGGACAGCAGCCACGGCTCGGGGAGCGGCCCGAGCGCGACCTCGTCCAGCAGCAGGCGCAGCGTCGCCGCGACGTCGTCCCGGTACTCCTCGTCCGTCGTCGGACCCGCCCCGCGCCGCAGGGCTCGGGCGGTCGGCTCGTGGAACGTTCCGGGGCCGCGGCCGATGCCGAGGTCGATCCGGCCGGGGTGCAGTGCGGCGAGCGTGCCGAACTGCTCCGCCAGCATGATCGGGGCGTGGTTGGGCGCGAGTACGCCTCCGGAGCCCAGGCGGATGGCTCGCGTCGACGCCGCGGCGTGGGCGGTGAGGACAACGGGCGGGAACGCCCCGATCGCGGGGGAGTGGTGGTGCTCGGCGTACCAAAGCCGTCGGTAGCCGAGGGCATCGAGGCGGCGGGCGAACTCGGTGGTATCCCGCAATGTGTCCACGGCCCGGGTGCCGTTCTGGACCATGGCGACTTCCAGCGCGGAGAGCGGCAGATCGATCATGTGCCCAGGATAGACAGCGGGTCCGACATCGACGGGTGCAGTCCTCGGGTTCCCGGCGCAGGACCACCAACTACTCAGGTATGACGGAGAGTTGGGCCACTCCTCCCTGAAGGTGAGCCGTCATGGACCTCGGGACGGTCATCGGCTCCGTCCGTGGGGCGATGCCGTGCCACGCGGTCCCGGCCTAGCGTTTTGGGCATGAACAGAGCCCGTTCCACCGCCATGGCCACCGTGTGCGTGCTCGCACTCGCGCTGTCGGCCGCCGGTACGACCTCGGCGTTGGCCTCGCCTGCCCACCCACCCGCCACCAACCCCACGGCCTCGAACGCGGTCCAGGCCCCCTCCGGGCTGCCCCGCCCGACGGGCCCCCATGCCGTCGGCCGCAGCATCCTCCACCTCGTCGACGAGCACCGCCAGGACCCCTGGGTACCGTCGGCGGGGGCACGGCAGTTGATGGTGTCGATGTACTACCCCGCCCGGCCCCGCACCGGCGGTCCCGCGCCCTACATGACTGAGGACGAAGCACGGCTCCTGCTCCAGGAGAAGGCGCCCGGTTCCCCCTTCCCGGCCGAGAAGATCAGCGAGTTCCGCACATGGGCCCGCTCCGACGCCGCCCCCGCGGGCGGCAGGTTCCCGCTAGTGGTGCTCTCTCCCGGCTTCACCCTGCCGAGGGCCACGCTCAGCGGACTGGCCGAGGACCTGGCCAGCCGTGGATACGTCGTCGCCCTGGTCGACCACACCTACGAGTCGTCGGGGACGACCTTCCCCGACGGGCGCACCCTGCCCTGCGCGATCTGTGACCAACCACCGGCGGGCGGCCCCGCGACTATCGAGGAGAGCCGGGCCAGGGACGTCTCCTTCGTGCTCGACCAGTTGACGGGGCGTCATCCGGCATGGCGCCATGCCCGCATGATCGACGCGGGACGCATCGCCATGGCCGGTCATTCCATCGGCGGCGCCGCCAGCGCGGTGACGATGGCCGCCGACCACCGCGTCCGGGCCGGGATCAACCTGGACGGAACCTTCTTCGCCCCGGTGCCCGACAACGGTCTCGACGGCCGTCCCTTCCTGATGTTCGGCGAGCAGACCAGTGACCAGGACGACACCTGGAACGCGGCATGGTCGCACCTGAACGGCTGGAAGCGCTGGCTGTCCGTGGCGGGCTCCGAGCACGGCACGTTCACCGACCTGCCCCTGCTCGCCTCCCTGGTGGGTGCTCCCTCCGCGGGCGGGATCACCCCGCAGCGTTCGGAAGAGCTCACCCGGACATACGTCGCGGCCTTCTTGGACCTGCATCTGAAGGGGATCCCGCAGTCCGTGCTCGACGGGCCCTCCGCGGCCGACCCGGAGGTCACCGTCCGCCTTCCGTGATCCTCGCGACCAGGCTAACTCCCGTATCCCCAGCCGTAGTTGACGAATCAGGCGGCTGGGGAGGCGGGGTGGCGCAGGAAGATCCCGACGCCGATACTTCGCAGGGCACACCGACCCGGATCGCGGAGAGGCATCGATGAAGAGGAAGCTGAGCAGGCTGCTCCACGCCGCCCTGCGGGGGCCGCGCCGCAAGATCGCGTCAGCGCTCGTCCTGGCCGCGGCCTCGGGCGCACTCGTGCCCGCTCCCGCCCACGCGGCGCCGGCCTGCGATGCCACGCGCTCGGCGCCGCCGGTCGAAGTGGCGCACGTACCCGACTGGGTCGAGTCGATCGCCGTCGACCGGCGGGGCCGGATGTTCGTCACCGCGTACTTCAGTGGCCGCGTCTACCGCATCGACGCGCCGGGCAGTGCGCCGGTCGCCCTCACCGGGGACATCGGCGCCAACGGCGGGATCGTCGTCCGCGACGACGGTCAACTCCTCGTCGGCACCGGCAACGACCTCGCGCACTCCCTCGGCGGAGACGCGTTTCCCGTGTCCAAGCTCCTCCTCGTGGACCCGGAATCCGGCAAGGCCACCACGTACGCCTCGGGGCTCGGCGGCATCGACGGGGTGGCCCTCGCCGGCGACGGCACCGTGTACACCACGACCCTGGGCGGCCGGAACATCGGCCGCGTCACACCGAACGGGCAGGTCGAGCCCGCCTGGGCGCAGGTGCGACAGCCCAACGGCATCGCGGTGTCCCCGGACGGAACCCAGGTGTACGTCATCCAGACCACCGTCGCCCCGGGGTTGTACCGGATTCCCGTCGGCGACCCGGCACACCCGCGACGCTGGATCTCCGCGGCCCTCACCGACGCCCTCGCGCTTCCTGACGGTCTCACCCTGGACAGCCGCGGGCGTCCGCTGATCGCCACTCACGCGGCCGGACAGATCTGGCGGGCCGAGGGCGGAAAGCTCTGCGCCGTCGAGTCGGGAATGTATCTCTCCACCCAGGTCACCTACGGCCGCGGCGAGCGAGGATTCTCGGCGGGCAAGCTCTACCGGTCGGGTGTCGACGGAGGGATCTACGAAGTCCCCGCCGGTGCCGAGCCGCCGGCCGGCCAGTCGTAGGGCTCCGCCCGCGGCACCATGCCGAGAGGGGCGGGCACAGGGGGCTCGGGCCGACGGCGATGGGGCTCCGGGCCCCAAAAGCTCGTGGCTCCCATCGGGTGGGGCGAAGGTGGTCATCCCATCAACAAGCGGACAACTTGGTGTTTCGTGCAGCCGTGCGTTTTACACCACGCTTTCACCGGGCAGGCGTTCCCCTTAAGGTGCGCTGTGCGCTGTGCGAATTCCGGACGAGGTGACCTGTGTGCAGTACGGCAACGTGAGGGAGTACGGCGAGCGGTACCGGCTCGCGGAAGTGGTGTGTCGTCCGCGGCTGGCCGCCGAGGCGCGCCACGACGCCGCGGCCTTCCTCGCCAGTCAGTGCCCCGACGTTGATACGGACACCGCGCAGAATCTGACGCTGATCGTGTCGGAGCTGGTCACCAACGCATTCCGGCACGCGGGCGGTGTGGAGGCGATGACGATCCTTGCCGACCGGGACACCCTGCGCGTCATCGTCGAGGACTCCAGCCCCGCCCGCCCCCAGGAGCGCTGCCCAGACCTCAGCGGTCACGGCGGCGGCTTCGGCTGGCCGATGGTGCAGCTCCTCGCCCACCGCGTCAGCGTCCTGCCCCGGGCCGGCGGCGGCAAGGCGATCGAAGCCGTCCTCGCGCGCTGACCACCGGCGGTCGGCGCCGACGCGCCCCGCTTCTCGTAGGTCATGAGAACGTCGCGAGCGATTTTCGTGGGCCGCGCAGGAATGATCCGGAGCATCGGGGGCACACGTCTGTTTTCAAGATCGGCGACGGCTAGGGAGTGATTCCTCATGGCAGCGGTGGCAGGACCGGAGCAGCAGAACCGGGCGGCGACCATCACCATGGAGTCCGGGGCGACAGAGCTGCCCTGGATCGAGGACACGGGCAAGATCGCGCCCCGGGACGCGCGCCAACTGTCGAAACTCTTCTTCTCGCAGCTCCAGGAGCTGGAGGAGGGCACGCGTGAGCACCAGTACGCCCGCAACACGCTGATCGAGATGAATCTGGCGCTCGTGCGGTATGCCGCGAGTCGGTTCCGCAACCGCGGCGGTGGCGAGATGGAGGACGTGATCCAGGTCGGGACGATCGGTCTGATCAAGGCGATCGACCGGTTCGAGTTGTCGCGCGAGGTCGAGTTCGCCACGTTCGCGGTGCCGTACATCGTCGGCGAGATCAAGCGGTTCTTCCGCGATACGACGTGGGCGGTGCACGTTCCGCGCCGCTTGCAGGAACTGCGGGTGGACATCGCCAAGGGCAAGGAACACCTCGCCCTCGTACTCGACCGCGACCCCACCGTGAAGGAACTCGCGGCGCATCTGGAGCTGAGCGAGGAGGAGGTCATCGAGGGGTTGGTCGCCTCCAACGGCTACACCGCGGGCTCGCTCGACACGTCCGCCGACCCGGACGGCGGCGGCCAAAGCTCCGGCGTACGAAGCCGCACCCTCGCCGACTTCGTCGGTGAGGAGGACCCGGGCATGGAGAAGGTCGAGAACGTTCAGACGCTGGCCCCGCTCATGGAGCGGCTCAGCGAGCGGGAACGGCACATCCTGGACATGCGGTTCGGCCTTGAGATGACCCAGGCCCAGATCGGCGGCGAACTCGGGGTCTCCCAGATGCAGGTCTCGCGTCTGCTCTCCCGCATCCTGACCAAACTGCGCACCGGAATGCTCAGCGAAGCGGTGTGAACCAGACGACGACAGCCCTGCGGCGCACAGCTGTGGCGGTCTGGAACGACAACGTGTCCGACTGGGCCGCCGCGCTGACCTACTACGCCGTCCTCGCGATCGTGCCCGCGCTCCTGGCCACGGTCTCCGCCATCGGCCTGGCGGCTCCCCAGGCGACCGGCCGGCTCATCGACGATCTGACCGCGTACGGTCCGGCGCAGTCGGCGAGCGCGCTGCGCAGCGCGCTGCGTGAGATGACCGCCACGCAGTCGACGGTATGGGTGCTGGTGGTGACGGGCGCGGTGAGCGCGCTGTGGTCGGCGTCGAGCTACCTCGCGGTGTTCCGCCGGGCCCTGCACGCGATGTACCGCATGCCCGACAACCGGCCTGCGCTGCGCACGGCCCACACCATCGTCGTCACCGCGCTCCTGCTGCTCGCTCTGCTGGTGACGGGCTCGGCCGCGATCGTGGTCTCGGGCCCGCTCGCCCGCCGGGCCGTCCCGCTGGTGGGAGCCCATGCGGCGGGGATGTGGGACGCGTTGCGCTGGCCGGTGCTGCTGTGCGTCGTGACGATGCTGGTGCTCGTCCTCTTCCACACCGGACCGGCCCAGGCGCGCGGCATCCGCCGGGGGCTGCCGGGCGGTGTGCTCGCGGTGGTCCTCTGGTTCGCCGCATCCGCGGGATTCACCTTCTACGCGGGCCACTTGGCTTCCTACAGCCGTCTGTACGGTTCGCTGGCCGGTGTGGTGGTGTTCCTCGTCTGGCTCTGGTTCACCAACCTCGCCCTGCTGACCGGAGCCCAGTTCAACGCCACGCGGTACCGCTCCGCGGTGGCGTGCCGCGAGATACGTATGAGTGAGACTGCCACCCCGGCCCGCGAAACCTGACCCTTGTGCGCCCCCTCGGTGGTCGGCGTGGGTTGCGCCCACGCGACCGATGAGTTCCGCCTCGCGGAGTCGTCTGCATGGTGGGACCGCCGTCCCGCCTCCCGTGCCCGCGGGCGGCCCGAGATGCGATGACGAGGAGCGTGCACACCGTGGACCAGGAGAGCGTGAGCGCCACCCTGAATTTCGCCGCGCCCGCCGCGAAGGTGTTCGCGGTGCTGGCGGACCCGGCCACCCATGCCTCGATCGATGGCACCGGCTGGGTTCAGGACGCGGTCGACCGGGCGCCACTGACCGAGGTGGGGCAGATCTTCCGGATGGCCATGTACCACCCCAACCATCCAGACGGTGACTACCAGACGGTCAACAAGGTCCAGGTGCTCGACACGCCGCGCGCCATCGGCTGGCTGACGGGGCAGGAGAAGGGCGACGGACAGCTGGAGTTCGGGGGCTGGATCTGGCGTTACGACCTGGTGCCGCTCGGTCCGTCCGAGACCGAGGTCACGCTCACCTACGACTGGTCGGCGGTGCCGCGGTACATCCGGGATCGCGGCATCACCTTCCCGCCGTTCGGCCCCGAGCATCTTCCCAACTCGCTGAACCACTTGGCGGAGCTTGTCTGTGGCAGGTGACGGCGCAAACCAAGACGATCACCTTGGCCGCGTTCGCTCGACGCGGGCCCTCGCGGGTGCGGGCCGGTGCGACGGCGGACCAAGACACGGCCTGACCCCCCCTGCCGGCGCGGGGAAGGCGAGGTTTCGAATCCGGGTGTTCGGGATACTGCAAGCCTCGTGGTCGCATCCCGAGTCAAAGACATCCTCCCGGAGTGGGAGGCGTTCGCCCACGCCGTGAAGCTGCGCCGTCCCGACAGCGGTACGTGGTGCGAAGCGTGGACGGTCCGCGATGTTCTGATCCACCAGACGGGCAACGCCGAGGAACTGGCGCGTGTCCTCGCCGCACACCTGGCCGGCGAGCCGGTCGAGACCCGGGGCTTCGACCGCGAGGACCCCTACCGCGCGCTGTCCGACCCCGAACTGTGGTCGGCGTTCACCACGAGGTGCGAAGAGCTCACCGAAGTCACCGAGACGGCCGCCCGCGACCTGGCGCCGGAGACCACGGTGATGTGGACCGGACGCCCCGTGACCGCGGCGTTCTTCGCCGAACACATGCGAGAAGAACTGATCCTGCACAGGTGGGACCTGACGGGTGACGACAGCACCGCGGTGGACTCACTGACCGAGCCGTGGATGACGCGGCACAGCGTGATCTCCGTCGGGCGGCCCCTGCTGGCCCGGGGCTCGGCGGGCCTGGACCTGGGTCCCGGTGGCCGGTTCGAAGGACGCCTGCGCACACCCGGGACCGATGACATCGTGGTCACCGCCGACGCGGACGGCACGAGCATCGACTTCGCCCCCGCCGAGGGGCCCGCCACCATCGAGAGCGACGCGGCCGTACGCGCCCTTCTCCTGTGGGGCCGGCGCCCGGCCGACCCCGCGCGATGGCACAGCGACGCGGGACCGGAGGCCCTCCGGTCACTGCGAACGCTGCTCAGCGGCTACTGAGCAGTGGCAGGCACCCGTCATTCCCGGATGTCACGGGGAGCCCAGCCGCCCATGACAGCGGGATGCGGGGCGCCCAAAGGCGCCGGCATGCCGGCGACCCCGCTGAGCGACTCGGGCGCGGCCCTGGAGCGGTGCTCGGGAGAGAGGCGAAACGGTGAAGAGGACCGCGGACGTGACGGCCGAGCTGCTGCGTGAGTACGGCCGGACGTATGCGCAGGAGGCCGGAATCACGCTTCGCGACAAGCCGTCGCCGCTGTACCAGCTGCTCGTACTGACCGTGCTGTGCTCGACCCGGATCAAGGCGGACATCGCGACCGACGCCGCGCGTGAGCTGTTCCGCGCGCGTCTGCGTACCCCTCGCACCATGGCGGCGACCGACTGGCAGACCATCGTCGACGCGCTCGGCCGGGCCCACTACGTCCGCTACGACGAGAGCACCGCCACCGCCCTGCTCAAGGGAGCCGAACTGCTCCTCGACCGATGGCGCGGTGACCTGCGCCGCATGCGCGACGAGGCGGACGGCGAACCCCAGCGGCTGCGTGAGCTGCTTCAGGAGGTGCCACGGATCGGCCCTGTCGGCGCCGACATCTTCTGCCGCGAGGTGCAGGGGATCTGGCCCGAGCTTCGCCCGTTCTTCGACGAACGCGCCCGATCCACCGCCGCCTCACTCGGCCTGCCCGCCACCTCCAAGGGCCTGGCCGGACTTGTCCCGGCGGGCGACCTGCCACGACTGGCCGCGGCACTCGTCCGCTCCGGCCTGGAGCACTGAACCGCCGCTCGGCGTGACCGCCGTTGGCCTACCAGGGAAGCGGCCCCGCAGCGTCGAAGCAGCCGCCGGTGGGCCCGTCGGGGCCGTGCGGACGATGATGTCGGCTCCCTGCTCGACGGGGCCTCGAACTCCTTGCGGTACTGGGGACGCAGAACGTCATCGGCGCTGACAGTTCCCTGGAGGAGACCGTCGACCGCGTCATGCGCGACAGTGGCCTGGCCTGGCCTGCCTGCCCGCGCGGGAGTTCTGAACCGGAACCTCCAGCCGTAACGGGCTCCGGCCCCGCCCGCCCACGCCCCGCCTGTCGGCGAATCGCCACCGCCCGCACCGGGGCCCGGCCGGACCGGCCGGTACGGATCGGGGGTTGGTCAACTCGCCGTAGGCGGGGCGTGGGTGAGGGCGGGGCCGCTGGTTCGGTGCCTCATCACGAAGCCCGTTGGGGCCGCCGCGTGCGGCGGCCCCGTGGGGGGTGTCAGCCGGTGAAGGCCGCGGTGCCGTTCGGGGTGCCGAGGCCGGTCGGGCCGTCGTAGCCCGTGCCCGCCTTGCAGAGGTAGTTGCTGCAGCTGCCGTTGGCGCCGGAGGTGACGTCGTTGAGCGAACCGGGGTGGGCGTAGGGGTAGGACGCCGGGGTAGTACCCGCGGCCGGGGTGCCGGCCAGGGCGTACACGCTCGCGATGATCGGCGAGGAGGCGCTGGTGCCGCCGTACACGTTCCAGCCGGAGGCCTGGTAACTGTCGTACACGGCAAGGCCGGTGGCGGGGTCGGCGACCGCGGAGACGTCGGCGACGGCGCGCTTGGCGCAGCCGGAGTCCTTCTGCCAGGACGGCTTCGGGTCGTTGGCCGAGCAGCCGGAACCGGCGCCGTCACCGCCGGAGCTGCTGCCCCAGACCGACTCGGACCAGCCGCGCGAGCTGCTGTCGCGCTTCAGCGAGGTGCCGCCGACGGCGGTGACGTACTGGGAGGCGGCCGGGTATTCGACGCCGTAGCCGCTGTCACCGGAGGAGACGGTGATGGCGACGCCCGGGTGGTTGAAGTACTTGCTGTCGGCCGTGAGGTCGGAGGCGTCCTCGCCACCGCCGTAGCTGTTGGAGACGTACTTGGCGCCCATGGTGACGGCGCGGTTCACGGCGGTGCCGAGGTCGTCCATGTTGGCCGACTTGGCCTCGACGAGCAGGATGTGGCACTGCGGGCAGGCGGCGCTGACCATGTCGACGTCGAGGGAGATCTCACCGGCCCAGCCGGAGTCGGCGGTCGGGTAGCTGGTGCCGCCGTTCTGGTCGACCTTCTTGAAGCAGCCGTTGGCCGTCGTGCACTCCGGAAGACCGTACGTCTTGCGGTAGGTGGCCAGGTCCGACTCGGCGTTGGGGTCGTCCTGGGCGTCGACGATCGCCACGGTCGCGCCGGATCCGGCGCTGGCCGACAGCTTGTAGGCGCTCTGCAGGTCGGTCGGACCGAGGCCGGAGGGGGCGGCGTCGGCGGATATGCCGAGGTGCTGCTTGACGTCCGTACGGGCCAGCGCCAGGCAGTGCATGGTGCCGGGCGTGGCCGGCTTCGCGCACAACTGCTTGACGTGGGGGCCGGACGCGGCGGGTTGCTGGGCGGCGGTGGACGGGGTCGCGGCGAGCAGCCCGCCGGTGACGAGGGCGAGAAGGGACACCAGCGCGGACGCGGTGCCGGCGGAACGACGTCCGAACCTGAGGGTTCGTTTTTGGTGCACGGTTCTTCCTCCATGGGGGGAGCGCCCTGCCCAGGGACGGGCGGGAACGCGAAGAAACGCCAGGTGCATGACAAGTTGACGTTGAGGGTCTGCCACCCCGAAAAGTGGTGGCAGTCATGAACGTACCGACAGGTAGGGCCAGTTGACAGGTACGCAAAGGCAAAGGCTTGCTATCGGCTGTGTGTAGGTGTGTGTCTTTCGTCGTGCAAAAGTGAAGGGATTCGGTTGGAATCCCGGGCCCGGCGTGGAGGGGCGGCGAAGCGCGTGCCGCGCGGGTCCTCCCCGTCGTCGGCGACCGGCGGGTGCGTGCGCTGTCGGACAGGTAGGCCGAATACCTTCGATTGCCGGGACAAACCTCATACGGCGCAAGATCACCGCATCGTGGTAACACCGACGGACTCTCGGCGTGAGCTGGGCGTACGGGCCCTTTACTGGTCCTCGGGAGCTGGACGGATTCCTGGGATCCGCCCTGGTTCCTCCCGCACCGGTTGGCCCGCTTGCCCGACACCCTCGCGAAGGAGAGCCCGGCGGATGACGATTGAGACCAGCCCCGAAGCGGAGCTGGAGGCGCCTCGGCGGAACAGTCTGAGCACCGCGGCTGCCCGCAACCTTGCCACCACGGCCAAGTCCGCTCCGCAGATGCAGGAGATCACCTCTCGCTGGCTGCTGCGGATGCTCCCCTGGGTGGAGGTCAAGGGCGGTGCCTACCGGGTGAACCGTCGGCTGAGTTACGCCGTCGGCGATGGGCTCATCGAATTCGTCCAGGACGGCGCCGACGCCCGGGTGATCCCCCGTGAGCTGGGCGAACTGGCCCTGCTGCGTGGCTTCGAGGACGTCGAGGTACTGACCGCGATCGCTGACCGGTGCGTCCAGCGCGACTTCCGCGCCGGTGAGGTGCTCGTCCGGCATGGAGCCCCCGCGGAACAGATCCACTTGATCGCCCACGGCCGGATCCAGCAGACCTCCGTCGGCCAGTACGGTGACGAGATCGCCGTCGCCGTGCTGGCCGACGGCCAGCACTTCGGCGAGAACGCCCTTCTGGACGCCGACGCCACCTGGGACTACACCGCCACGGCCGAGACCGGCGGCACCCTGCTCACGCTGTCCCGCGCGGACTTCGCAGCAGTGGTTTCCGCGGCGCCGGGCCTCCAGGCTCACATCGAACGGTTCGGCGCCCTTCCCCGGCAGCGACAGAACCGGCACGGCGAGGCCGAGATCGCGATGTCGGCCGGTCACGTCGGAGAAGCCCAACTCCCGGGCGCCTTCGTCGACTACGAGCTTCGCCCACGCGAGTACGAGCTGTCCGTCGCGCAGACGGTGCTGCGGGTCCATACGAGGGTCGCCGACCTCTACAACGGGCCGATGAACCAGACCGAGGAACAGCTCAGGCTCACCATCGAGGCGCTGCGAGAGCGCCAGGAGCACGAGCTGATCAACAATCGGGAGTTCGGCCTGCTCCACAACGCCGACTTCAAGCAGCGGATCCAGACCCACTCGGGCCCGCCCACCCCGGACGACCTCGACGAGCTCCTCTGCCGTCGCCGCGGCACCAGGATGTTCCTCGCCCACCCCCGGACGATCGCCGCCATCGGGCGCGAGTTCAACGCCCGTGGGATCTACCCCGACCAAGTCGAGCTCTGCGGGGAGCAGGTGCGGGCCTGGCGCGGCGTTCCGATCCTGCCGTGCGACAAGATCCCCATCAGCAGGGAAAGCACCAGCTCGATCCTCGCCATGCGCATCGGCGAGGACAACCAGGGCGTCATCGGTCTGCACCAGACCGGCCTGCCGGACGAGCACGAACCCGGTCTGTCGGTCCGCTTCATGGGCATGAGCGAGCAGGCGATCTCCTCGTACCTGGTCACCGCCTACTACTCCGCCGCCATCCTGGTGCCCAACGCGCTCGGCGTGCTGGAGAACGTGCAGATCGCCCGCAGGCGCGACTAGAGCCGTTCGACGGCCCTGTTGTTCCGGGCGAACCCGGGCCCGCCCCGGCGCAGTCCGCCCTGCCCTTGCCGTCACGCGCCAGCAGGCCCGCGTGCCTCACCTCACCTCAGGAGCTACGGATGCCCGAGCCTGGTGCTGCCCCTGTGCAGTCGAGCCAGTCGGCCGACGCGGCCCGCCTTCGGGACCGCACCCTTGCCTCCGGCGTCGAAGCCGGTACCCGGCCCGCCCTTCCCGGCCCACCCCATGTCGCCGTCCCCGCCGCACCGGCGGCCGCCCCCGACACGTCCGTACCCGACCTCGCCCCCGATGCTGACCTGATCGAGCGGCACGTACCGGAGGGCGCCGCCCCGGCGGGCCAACTGGGCCCTGCCCTGGCACGCGTCCTGCGCGGCCCGACGGGGCTGGGCACGACCGGTTTGCGGCTGGGCCGGTGCGAGGAGGAGCCCCCTGCGCCCGAGTCACCGACGCAGGGCACCCCCGTGCCGGGTCTCTATCACCACCCGGTGCCGGAACCCGACCCCGTTCGGGTGGAGGAGGTCGGCCGCAGGATCAAGACATGGGCCGTGAACGAGGTCCAGGCCTACCCTCCGGAGTGGGAGGACCAGTTCGACGGCTTCTCCGTCGCGCGCTACATGGTCGCCTGCCATCCCGACGCCCCCACCATCGACCACCTGATGGTCGCCGCACGTCTGATGGTCGCCGAGAACGCGGTGGACGACTGCTACTGCGAGGACCACGGGGGCTCACCCGTCGGTCTCGGCAGCCGCCTCCTACTGGCGCACACGGCCCTCGACCCGCTGCACACCACGAAGGAGTACGAACCGGAGTGGGCCGCCTCGCTCCAGTCGGACGCTCCCCGGCGCGCCTACCGCTCCGCCATGGAGTACTTCAACCAGCACGCCACCCCCTCCCAGGCCGACCGGTTCCGGCACGACATGGCCCGGCTGCACCTGGGATACCTCGCCGAGGCGGCATGGGCCGAGACGGGCCACGTGCCCGACGTGTGGGAGTACCTGGCGATGCGCCAGTTCAACAACTTCCGCCCCTGCCCCACCATCACCGACACCGTGGGCGGCTACGAACTCCCGGCGGACCTGCACGCCCAGCCCGCCATGCAGCGGGTCATCGCGCTCGCCGGCAACGCCACCACGATCGTCAACGACCTGTACTCCTACACCAAGGAACTCAACAGCCCCGGCCGACACCTGAACCTGCCGGTGGTGCTCGCCGAACGTGAGGACCTGTCCGACCAGGACGCCTACCTCAAGGCGGTCGAGGTCCACAACGACCTCATGCACGACTTCGAAGCCGAAGCCGCCGCGGTGGCTGCCGCGTACCCCGTCCCGAGCGTCCTGCGATTCCTCCGGGGCGTGGCCGTCTGGGTCGACGGCAACCACTACTGGCATCAGACCAACACCTACCGATATAGCCTGCCCGATTTCTGGTAAGGAGTGGCTTTCCTGTGACCACCGAACTGACCACCAGCACGTCCGCCTTCATCCCCGCCCCGGTGTCGCCCTATCAGGGGGACATCGCCAGGTACTGGGACCAGGAGGCCAGGCCCGTGAACCTGCGTCTCGGGGACGTCGACGGGCTCTACCACCACCATTACGGCATCGGTGACGTCGACCACGCCGCTCTCGGTGACGTCGACGACAGCGAGTACGAGAAGAAACTGATCACCGAGCTCCACCGTTTGGAGTCGGCGCAGGCCGAAGTCCTTCTCAGCCACCTCGGCTCCATCGGGCGTGACGACATGCTCATGGACGCCGGCTGCGGGCGGGGCGGATCGATGGTCATGGCCCACCAGCGGTTCGGATGCAGGGTCGAGGGGGTCACCCTGTCGGCCAAGCAGGCCGAGTTCGCCAACCGGCGCGCCCACGAACTCGGCATCGACGACCACATCCGCGCCCGTGTGTGCAACATGCTCGACACACCCTTCGAGACCGGCCAGGCCGCGGCTTCGTGGAACAACGAGTCGAGCATGTACGTCGACCTCGACGACCTCTTCGCCGAGCACTCCCGCGTTCTTGCGGTCGGCGGCCGCTACGTCACCATCACCGGCTGCTGGAACCCGCGTTACGGGCAGCCCTCGAAGTGGGTCTCCCAGATCAACGCGCACTTCGAGTGCAACATCCACTCCCGCCGGGAATACATGCGCGCCATGGCCAACAACCGTCTCGTACCGCAAGCGGTCATCGACCTGACGGCCGCGACCACGCCGTACTGGCAGCTGCGGGCCACCTCATCCCTGGTCACCGGCATCGAAGAGGCCTTCCTCAACTCGTACGCGGACGGCTCCTTCCAGTACCTCCTGATCGCCGCCGATCGCGTCTGACCCATCTCGCCCGAAAGGGGCCGGGCCGTCATCCGACGACCCGGCCCTCTCAATCGTCAACGCCCTGGGGCCTCAAGTAAGGTGCGGTCCCACTATGGTCAATTCCGGACACGCCGAGATCATCGACTTCGGATACGAGAACCCGGACCGGCCACGCCTGGGACTGGAGGCGCTGACCTTCGCGCAGTTGAGCTCCCGGACGAAGGAGCGAGTCGCCTCGTCGCCAATTCGCGCCGACTTCCACCAGCTCACCGTGGTCCGCTCCGGGAGAGGCGTCGCGATGGTCGATTTCGTATCCCACGACTGCCGACCCGGAACCGTGCTGCATGTGCGGCCGGGCCAGGTGCAGCGGCTGCCCGCGGGGCCGGGCGGACGCCTGGCCGAACTGGACGCGATCGTCCTACTGTTCACCGCGGACTTCCCGCCCCTCATGCCCGGCGCCTCCGCACTGCTCGACCTCGACTTCGGGCCGGCGGCGCTGTCGGCACCGGCCGGCGAACGCGAAACAGTTCACCGGTCCGCAGCGGAACTCGCCTCCGAATACCGGCACTTCGGCACTGGTGACGAGGCCGCCACAGATCTGGCGGTCGAGCTGCTCCGTCATCTCCTGGGAGTGACGCTCCTTCGCATCGCGCGGCTGCCGCGTCCGTCCGGCTCCGATTCGGCCCAGGTGAACGAGGTTTTCCGCGCCTTCCAGCGTGAAGTGGAACGCTCCTTCGCGGACACCCGGGATGTGCAGGACTATGCCGTACGGCTCGGATACGCGCCCCGGACCCTCACCCGCGCCTGCCTCGCGGCGACCGGCAGGACCGCCAAGCAGTTCCTCGACGCGCGGGTCACATTGGAGGCGAAGCGCCTGCTGGTGCACACCGATCTGGCGGTCGCCGCGATCGGCCGGGCCGTCGGGTTCGGCGAGCCGACCAATTTCGGGAAGTTCTTCTCCCGGGAAGCGGACATGACCCCCGGCGCCTTCCGGCGAAGCGACCGCGCCGGCCGTGACCGCTGAGCGGGCCGAGGGAGGCGGCACGGACGAACTCCCCATACTCTGAAGTGAGTTGAGGCCGCGGCAAGACCGCTCAGGGCTTGATCAGGCGGTCCTGCTCCGTCAGGGGCGCGCCGCTGTGCCAGTCCAGGGCCTTGCCGAAGCGGATCAACTCGCCGTACAGGACGGGGTCGACGTCCTCGGCGAACACCACGTCGAGCACTGCTCGGGCCGCGTCGGACGGCGACTGGGCGTCGCTGAAATCGCTGAACCACGGCCGCGAGGTCGCGGTGTCGACCATGCCGGGGCAGATGGAGGCGATGAGGGTGCCGGTCGCGAGGTCACGTTCGCGCCGCTCGGCGGCCAACGCGCGCACGGCGGCGACCTGGGCCACTTTCGACGGTATGTTCAGCCAGCGCGGCCAACCCGCCTCCTGCGCGGTGCGGTTGTGCACGGCGGTGCGCCAGGACTCGACGGCGTACTCGACCTGGTCGAGGCTCGCCCCGTCGAACAGCCGACCCACGCGGGGATCGAGATGGCCGAGGGTGCCCAGGCTGCTGGCCACCACGAGCAGCCGGCCGCCGGGGCGCAGGACCGGACCGAAGGAGCGCAGGACCGCGTGGGTGGCGGTGTTGGACACGTCGATGACCTCGTCGGCGTGCTCCGCCTGCGACTCGTGGGGCAGCAGGCGGGCGACGGCGTTGGAGATCACCACGTCGACGCCGCCGTACTGGCCCTGCAACTCGTCGGCGAGCCGGCCGATCGCGTCGGCGTCGGTGACGTCCAGGACCCGCCCCCGCACTAGGGCGCGGGTGGCGGGCAACTGCGCCACCTCGCGGGCAGCATCGGTGACGCGCAGCTCGCTGCGTCCGGTGAGCAGGACCAGGTCGTCCGCTCCCATGCGGGCCGCGAGGCCTTCGACGAGTGCGCGGCCCAGGCCCTGATTGGCGCCCGTGACGAGGGCGATGCGAGGAGTGTTCATGCCTGCAACGCTAGGAGCATCCGATCCATGAGTCCAACGAAAGTTCAGCACCCGTGGTATGAGTAAAAGTCATGGACTTCACGGATGTGTCGCTGACCGCGCTGCGGGTGTTCCGCGCGGTGGCCGAGCAGGGGACCTTCACCGCGGCCGCGGCCTCGCTGGGGTACACGCAGTCGGCGGTGTCGCGCCAGATGGCCTCGATCGAGCGGGCCGCGGGTGCGGAGTTGCTGGAACGACGGCGCGACGGGGTACGGCTGACGGCGGCCGGGCGGGTGGTGATGCGCCGTGCGACGGTCGTGCTGGACGAGATCGAGGCGACCGCCCGTGAACTGTCCGGCCTGCCCGGCCCCGGTGGCACCGTGCGCCTGGGCTGGTTCCCCAGCGCCGGTACCACCCTGGTACCGCAGGCCCTCGCCGCGCTGCGACGCAGCGATCCCGGGCTGCATGTGATCAGCCGCGAAGGGGGCACCCCGGCGCTGGTGCGCGCCCTGCGGGCGGGCAGCATCGATCTGGCGCTGCTGGCATCCGCGCCGCCCTTTCGCGCACCGGACACCGAATCACCCCCGCTGGCGCTACAGACGCTCACCGAGCGCGCCCTGTGCCTGGCCGTGCCCGCGGCGCACCCGCTGGCCCGCGGCGAGTTCGTCGACGTGGCCGACCTGCGCGGGCAGCGCTGGATCGTCGGTTCGTCATCCGGCGCGGACGGACTCATGGGGGTGTGGCCCGGCCTGGACGAACGCCCCGAGATCGTCCACACGGCCCGGGACTGGCTGGCGAAGCTGCATCTCGTGGCAGCGGGCTGCGGTCTGACCACCGTGCCCGCCGCGATGGCCGCCGCCGTGCCGACCGGGGTGCGCGTCCTGCCGGTCCGCGGTGGCCCGCAGGAACTGCGGCGCGTGCTCCTGGCCCGGCTTCCCCAGCCGCCCGGCGAACCCGTGGTCCGCCTCGCGGCCGCTCTGCGGGCCGCAGCCCTCGCGACGGACACCGTCCCGGATCCGTGACGCCCGTGCGACGGCCCGCCCCGGGCTCATCCAGGCGGGTCAAAAAAATCCTGGCGGCGATGTCGAGAACCCGTGACCGGCTCCGTCCCAGCTGTGAACGCGACAACAATGGGTCGCACCGCACCTAGGAGAACGACAATGGCCAAGTACTTGTTGCTCAAGCACTACCGCGGCGCCCCGGCTGCGGTGAACGACGTGCCCATGGACCGGTGGACGCCGCAGGAGATCTCGGATCATGTGCAGTACATGCACGACTTCGCGGCCCGGCTGGAGGAGACCGGCGAGTTCGTCGACGCGCAGGGGCTCGCCCCCGAAGGGACGTGGGTCCGCTACGACGGCGAGGGGCGCCCGCCGGTCACCGACGGCCCGTTCGCCGAGACCAAGGACCTCATCGCCGGCTGGATGGTGATCGACGTCGACAGCCACGAGCGCGCCCTCGAACTGGCGGGGGAGCTGTCGGCCGCCCCCGGAGCGGACGGCAAGCCGATCCACGAGTGGCTGGAGCTGCGCCCCCTCATGGCCGCGCCGCCCACCATCACGGAGTGACTCCTGAGATGAACGAGGCCCTGCTCCGGAGCCTCACGCCGGGCGTGCTCGCCATCCTCGTCCGCCGCGGAGCCGACTTCGCGGCGGCCGAGGACGCGGTGCAGGACGCGCTCGTGGAGGCGGTCCGCGTCTGGCCTGCCGAATCGCCGCGGGACCCGAAGGGCTGGCTGATCACCGTTGCCTGGCGCCGGTTCCTCGACGCGTCCCGCGCGGACACCGCCCGCCGCCGGCGTGAGGACCGCATGGACGAGGAGCCGGCGCCCGGGGCCGTGCCCGCGGTGGACGACACGCTCCAGCTGTACTTCCTGTGCGCCCACCCGTCGTTGACCCCTTCGTCCGCGGTCGCGCTCACGCTGCGCGCCGTCGGCGGGCTGACCACCCGCCAGATCGCGCAGGCCTACCTGGTGCCCGAGGCGACCATGGCGCAGCGCATCAGCCGGGCCAAACGCACCGTCTCCGGCGTGCGGTTCGACAAGCCTGGCGACGTGGCCACCGTGCTGCGCGTGCTCTACCTGGTCTTCAACGAGGGCTACTCCGCAGACGTCGACCTCGCCGCCGAGGCCATCCGGTTGACCCGGCAGCTCGCGGCTGCGATCGATCACCCCGAGGTGGCGGGGCTGCTCGCCCTCATGCTGCTCCACCACGCCCGTCGCGCCGCCCGGACCGCGCACGACGGCAGCCTGGTGCCGCTCGCCGAGCAGGACCGCGGCCGGTGGGACACCGCCTCGATCGCCGAGGGCGTCGACATCCTGCAGGCGGCGCTCGCCCGCGACCGACTGGGCGAGTTCCAGGCCCAGGCCGCCATCGCGGCCCTCCACGCCGACGCACCCACCGCCGAGGAGACCGACTGGGTGCAGATCGCCGAGTGGTACGACGAGTTGGTGCGCCTGACCGACAACCCGGTCGTCCGGCTCAACCGGGCGGTGGCCGTCGGCGAGGCCGACGGGCCGCGGGCCGGCCTGGCGGCGCTCGCGACGCTTGACGACTCCCTGCCCCGATATACCGCGGTCGCGGCGTACCTCCACGAGCGCGACGGTGACCTGGCGACCGCGGCCCGGCTGTACGCCGAGGCCGCGCAGAAGGCACCCAACCTCGCCGAGCGCGACCACCTGACCCGCCAGGCCGCCCGCCTCAACTCCCGCCGGTCTCGCTGACGCGCCGCGCTCGGATTCGCCGCGGCACGTGACTCTTCGGCGCGCCGGCGGTGCCCGTCGCCTTCGCCCGGCCCTTGATCCCCGCCACGCTCAACGCCCCGCGCTGTCCGAGCCCTTCGAACATCCGGTGACCAGCAGCGCGGCGGCGCCGAGCGCGACGGCCGCGCGGAGAACCTCGTAGACCTCGTACGCATCGACATCCCCCGATGGGTGGTGCTGGTGAACCTGACCGTGAGCAAACGCTGGTGAGGGAACCGGTCATCGACGGATGGATCTTGGGTCGTGCCCCGGCGGGTCGTTTCCCCGGGAGGCGCCGACACGGGGGGCGTGACGGGTCCATGCGTACAGCGTGCTGCTGAAACACGGGAGGCGATCGACGCCCGGAACGCATGGTTCAGGGGTGATCATGGGTGAACTCCCGTTCGCTGGAGCGGGCTTGACCGACAGGGAGTCGCAACGCCGTGCCCGGCCTTGCGATGAAGGGGCCCGCCACGGAGCGACGTCCCCGTCACTGAACACGGAGGGGAACCATGTCCCACATACTGAACGAGCAGGCCCGATCCGCCACCTCGCGCACCGCTCTCCGTGCGCGGGCCGCCCTGCTGGCGGTTCCCCTTGCCGCCGTCGCCGTCCTCGGCGCCGCCGCTCCCAGTTCGGCTGCCGCGCCCACCCAGACCGGCAGAACCGATCACGCGGATGCTTCGCTGACCTGCCGGGGGAATGGTGTCGACCCCGCTGCCAAGATCCGGTACCGGACGGCGACCGTCATCCACGCGCCGCTGAGCACCGTCTGGAACCTTCAGACCGATGTGGAGCGCTGGCCTTCGTGGCAGCCGCCCGTCACCAGCATGAAGCGCCTGGACGCGGGGCCGCTGCGCAAGGGTTCGCAGTTCCGGTGGACCACCCCGGTGCCCGCCACTCCCACGACGCCCGCCACCACCCTGACCATCACCTCGACCGTCCACCAGCTCAAGAACGGCACGTGCATCCGCTGGACCGGGCCCGCGATCGGCGAGGGTCTGCGCATCGACAGGGGCGTCCACGTCTGGACCTTCACCAAGGTCTGGGGCGGGGTCCTCGTACAGACCGAGGAGACCTGGACCGGCGCCCAGGTCGAGGCGGACGTGCCCACCTCGACCAAGTACCTCGGAGGAGGCCTTGAGGAGTGGCTCAAGGAGCTGAAGACCACCGCCGAGGGCCAGGCCGGTTCCGTCCACACCCCGGGGCAGGGCTGACACCTCCACTGGAACCGGCGCCCGCCCCGCCCGCCCGACGCGAGCGGTACGCGCACGTCTCCGACAGGCGGCCGGCGGCCGTTGGCGGGCGCCAACGGCCGCTCGGTTGGGGTGGGTTGACCCGTTGGCTAGCGCAGGACGCCGTGGACGGCCTCGGGGTCGGTGGGCCGCAGGGCAGGGGTGGCGGTCTTGGCGGTGAGAGCCGGCGGCGGGGTCACGTAGACGGGGGTGGGATCGGCTTCGGGGGCACAGGTCTTGGCGATGCGGCCCTTCCCCTTGGGCAGGCTGCCGTCGCGGAGGTAGGAGGTGAAGGTGTCGTCCAGGCAGGCATTTCCGTGGAAGAGGATCTCGTGGAAGCTGCCGCCGTTCTGGACGACCAGTTTCGATCCGGGCAGCGCGTCGTGCATGGCGAGGCCGCCCTCGTACGGAGTGGCGGCGTCCTCGGTGGCCTGGAAGAGCAGGACGGGCGGCAGGCCCTTGCCGGTGATCTTCATGCGGCCCGCCGGGTTGCCCTGGTAGGGCCAGAACATGCAGGCGGCGTTGTACCACATGTTGTTGTAGGTGTAGAAGGGCGCGGTGGCGTTGACCTTGGCCTGGTCCTTCTTCCAGAACTCCCAGTCACGCGGCCAGGCGTTCTCGGTGCACTGCGCCGCGTTGTAGGCCGGGAAGGTGCCGTCGTCGGCGCCCGGCGCCGCATAGAGGTTGTAGGCGATGCTCAACGGCCGGGTGTCGTGCTGGGTGAGGTAGGCCGAGAGCACGGTGGCCATCCGGGGCCAGCGCAGGAAGTTGTACCCGCCGCCGTAGAAGGTGTCCTCGAACTCGGCCGGGCCGATCTTCCCGGGCGCCGGCGCGGCGGCGACGGGGTCGGTCCGTAGCGCGGCTTCGACCTTCTGGTACGCCTTCTCGACCGCGGCGGGGTCCGTGCCCAGGTGGTAGACCGGGTCGGCCTTGGCCGCCCAGGCGGCGAACGCGTCGAAGCGGCGCTGGTGTTCCTTGTCCTGGAGGATGTTGTGGTCGTACCAGGTGATGGTGGGCCCGACGATGCTGTCGAGGACCATGCGCCGGACGCGTGAGGGGAAGAGCTGGCCGTACGTGGAGCCCAGTGAGGTGCCCCAGGAGCCTCCGTAGAAGTTGATCTTGGGTGCGCCGAGTGCCCGCCGGATGCTGTCCATGTCGCGCGCGTTGTCGACGGTGGTCATGTGGGGGAGCAGCCAGGACCAGCCGGCCGCGCAGTCGGCGGCGTACCCGGCCGCCTTCTTCAGCCACGCCTGCGAAGTGCCCTGGCTCACCTGGTAGTCGGGACGCTCGCCGTCCAAGTAGTGGGGGTCGCAGGTGACATGGGGGTCACTGCCGTTGGTGCCGCGCGGGTCGAAGCCGATCCAGTCGTAGGTCGAGGCGACGTCCTTGGGGATCTGCCCCGCGATGTAGGCGGGCATCCAGAGTCCGGAGTCCCCGGGGCCGCCCGGGTTGAGCAGAATCGGGCCCTGCTGCTTGTTCTTGGGCGCGGTGGCGGGGAGACGGTTCACCTTGATCTTGATCTTGCGGCCTTGCGGGTGTGCGTAGTCCACCGGCACGTCGAGCATCGCGCACTGGAGTGCGGGCGTGGTGGTGTCGCCGCAGGAGCTCCAGACGAGCTTCCCCTGCCCGGTGTCCTCGGGGGTGGCGTTCTTCGGGGCGGCGCTGGCGGACGTTCCACCGAGGGCGGCGGCGACGGCCGCGGCTGCCGAGAGCAGGGCTATCACTTTTCTCATGGAGTGCATGATGTGACATGTGCAATGTTACAGCTAGAGCGCTGACGGGACGTTATCGAGCTGTGATTCAAGGGGAGTTGGGGGCGGGAGGGTTGGCGCCGGGCCGCGGTGGCGGCCCGTGACTCAGCCCAAAGGTTCAGCGAGACTGAAAGTTTAGTGGTTGCACTTTTTTATTCGTTCTGCTTTTGTTGGTTCCCATGGGGCGCCGCTCGGGTAGGCAGCGGCGCCGGTCGTCGCCGAGCCATGGCGTCACCGGGAAACCCCGACCGACGAAAGGAACCCACCGTGGACTCTCCGACGCCCGCAAGCGCTCGCATCAGCATCGTCGGAGCCGGGCCGGGAGGCCTCACCTGCGCACGCATCCTGCAGCGGCACGGCATGGCCGTGACGGTGTACGACCGCGATCCGGATGCGGGCTCCCGCAACCAGGGAGGCTCGCTCGACCTGCACGAGGACGACGGGCAGCTGGCACTGCGAGAGGCGGGCCTGCTGGAGGAGTTCTTCGCGCTCGCCAGGCTCGAAGGACAGGAAATGCGCCAGTTCGACCCGTCGGGGCGCGCCCTTGCCCACCATCTGCCGGACGAGGGTGAAACGGCCCGCCCCGAGATCGACCGCGGACAGCTCCGTGACCTCCTCGTACGCTCGCTCAGCGCGGGGACGATTCAGTGGGGACGAAATCTCGCATCGGTGAGCGGACCGGCCGAGGGGCCGCGAACGCTGACGTTCACCGACGGGACGACCATCGAGGCGGACCTGGTGATCGGCGCGGACGGCGCCTTCTCCCGCGTCCGCGCCGCGGTGTCGCCCGCGACACCGCACTACACCGGGGTCAGCTTCCTTGAGGCGTGGTTCGACGACATGGAGGGCGCGCATGCCGAGCTTTCCCAGCTGGTGGGGAAAGGCAGCGCCCACATCGCCGATGGCGAGCGGGGGCTCTTCGCCCAGCGCAACAGCGGCGGCCACATGCGCGTCTACGTCATGCGGCGCGTTCCCGTGGACTGGATTGCGGCGAACGGGCTTCACCCCGAGGACACCGAAGGAATCCGCGCGCACCTGCTCAACGAGTTCGCGGCCTGGTCGCCGCGGATACTCCGGATGATCACCGACAACGACGGTACCTACGTCGATCGTCCGCTCTTCGCCCTGCCGGTCCCGCACACCTGGGACCACTCGCCCAGCGTGGCGCTCCTGGGGGACGCCGCGCACCTCATGCCGCCGCTCGGCGTCGGCGTCAACCTCGCCATGCTCGACGCGGCCGAACTCGCGCTCGCGCTCGTCGGCGCCACCACCATCGACGAGGCGGTGCGCAGCTATGAGAAGTCGATGCTTCCGCGCTCGGCCGAAACGGCTCGGATGCTCGAAGGCGGCGCTGAGCACCTGCTGTCCGTGGACGAACCCGACGAGCCCGAGCGGTTCCGGCAGGGCCGGGACTAGCGCGCGGCCGAACCCGGCTCCGCACCTCTTTTGAAGCCGTCTCTCACCGCTCCCCGAATCATGCGGCCAGGTCACAGCCCTATGCGTTCGTCCACCCATACCCGGCGAAAATCACCCGCACCCCGCCGAGTAACATGATCGAACTCATGATGGCCGTCCTGGCCGTCGCCCTTCACTAGAAACCACGCCATCTAGCACGAAGGGTGAGTTACATGACCAATAACTCACAAATCGGCCAATTAATTGATATCTAATGAATCGCGAATATCTTCGCGAATGAACTTCAGAAATGTACTCACCGCGTGGCGCCAGCCACGGGCGATGCTGTGGACCGCGGTGAGTGTGGTAGCCCTCGGATTCCTCATCGCGCTGGAGATAGCCGCACGACATTACGGCCTTCCGGGACCGATCACCAACCAGGCGAAGGAGGTGATACTCCCGCCCAAATCGGGGCCGCTGCTGTACGCCGGTATGGCACTGATGATGGTGGTGCTCACCTGGCGGCAACGGCTCATCGCGGTGGGTGCCGCGATCGCCATCGACATTGTCTTCTTCCTGGTGCGCTGGGCGCTCGACGCCAAAATGATGTTCGGCAACGGCGCGTTGTGGGTGCTGCTGGGCGCTGTGGTCATCGCCATCACGCGCCGCACCGGCCGGGAGCGCGTCCTGCTGCTGAAGGGCGTCGGGCTGGGCCTGCTGCTCGTGGCCGGCCGCAAGACCGGCGACACCTGGCTGCTCATCACCTCGAAGACCCGCCCCGCGGTGCTCGACCAGTACGTGGCGACCGCCGACCACGCGCTGGGTAACCCGTCGTGGCTGGCCGGCCGGATCGTCAAGGCCACCGGCCCGATCGGTGCCCACGTCCTCGACTACGTGTACATCCAGCTCGCGGTGGCCGCGGTCATCGTCGCGGTGTACCAGCTGCGCAACGTGGCGGCCGAGCGACGCTTCCCAGGGCATCACCTGGTCCGCACGTTCCTGGTCATCGGACTGCTCGGACCGGCCATTTACATGATCTTCCCGGTGGTCGGGCCGATCTTCGCCTACGGCGGCGACGGCGGCCACTGGGCGGTGGCCAACCTGTGGCCCAACACGCCGCCGACGATCAGTGCCCCGCACCACATGCCGTTCGACGAGTTCACCCCGCGCAACTGCATGCCCAGCCTGCACACGGCGTGGGCCACCACGATCTTCATTCATTCCCGCAAGGGCCCACGGGCTCTGCGCGTCGCCGGAACTTTCTGGCTGATCGCCACGCTCGGTGCCACGCTGGGATTCGGCTACCACTACGGCACGGACATCATTACCGGCGTGATCTTCGCGTTCACGATCGAGGCCGCACTGCGCTCGCTCGACCGTGGCTGGGACCGGCAAGGAATCCAGCTGGTCGCCTACGGTGCCACGGTCTTCGCCGCGCTCCTGCTGGCGTACCGCTATCTGCCGCTGGAGATGGCCAACCACCCGTGGGTGTTCGGACCGCTTCTCATTCTGGCGATGGCCTCAGTGGTCCACGGCTACCTGCGGACCACCAGAATGTGGGAACCGGAGACCGCACCAGTGGCGAAACCGGAACCGCAACCCGCGCTGGCTTGAGCCATGTTGATCGAGATCGTCGGCCGAGTTGCTTCCCGGATGGGGCCGGGAAGCAACTCGTGCGAGAGGCCGGGCGGCCGAGTTCCCATGGGGAGCGGGGGAATTACTTCGCGTGGTGCCGCATTTCCGCGAGAGCTCGTGCGAACGCCGAGTCGTCGCTGCCCTCGGCGATCTCCTCAAGGAAATTACCGGTGCGGATGTCAGGGGGAATTCCCGCGCCGTCGAAGGTCTTGCCGCCGGACGGGGTGAGGTACTCCTCGTTGGGCAGGCCGAAGGTCCAGCCGTTCGGCAGGACGCGCTCCAGAACGTCCGAGAAGACGCCCTGCGTGTTCTGCCCGATCCGAACGGTCCTCGCCGGGCGCCCCATCAGGGCTTGGGTGAGGGTCTCGCCGGCACTGTAGGTCTCACCGCCGGTGAGTACCGCGACCGGGCCGGTGTACCGGAACCGGTCGGGCGAGGGCCGCACGCGTACGGCCTGGGGGCGGGTGTGGCGACCAGGATCGGCCGGGTCGTTGCGTGCCCGCTTCGCGTACGCCACGTACGGGCGGTCGGTCAGGCGTTCGGCGACCTGGAGCGCCAGCGCGTCGGAGCCGCCCCCGTTGACCCGCAGATCCAGCACCAGACCCCGCAGCCCTGGCGTGATCACCTGGCTCAGCGTCTGATCCAGGACTGCGCTGTTGCGTGCGTAGGCCGGGCTGGTGGCGTCGTATCCGCCGAAGCCGGAGATCCGCAGGTAGCCGGTCCTGTCCGGTAGGTCGGCGTAGCCGATGCGACCGTTCGCGAAGGTCCGCAGCCTCATACCGGCGAGATCGTGCTGCTCCACGAAGCGCTGGGCCGACAGGTCGAGACCGGGACCGGGGGTCGTGGTGCCGGGGCGGCTCTGCCCGAAGCGCCCGGTGTCACCGGCGTCGACCGTCACGTGCGCGTCGTACAGCGGCAGCACCAACTCCCTTAGCAGGGCGAAGAGTTCGGCGTCCGGCATCCCGTCATGGACCCGTGGACGGTACCGGTCCCTGACCGCCTGCCAGTCGATCTTCTTGGCTGCGAAGAAGGGGTAGTTCTCCTCGAAGGTCTGCCAGAAGACGTCGAAGGTCGCCAGCGCGCCCGTCGGTGCGGTCCTGGCGCATCCGGCCGGCAGCGCCGGAAGGCGTCGCAGCCCGCGGTCGCCGACCGAGCCGTCGAAGTGCAAGGTCGCGCTCGCCCCGCCCGCCGCGGGCCGCACTCGGTAGACGGTCGCGTCACCGCCGGCGTAACTGACCGCACCGCCAACCTGGCCCGTGCGCCGTGCGGTGTCGCCCCGCAGACAGCTGACAGCGGTCGTCTGGTATTCCTGCAGTTGCCCGTCCGCGATGGACAGCACGGTGCCGTAACCGTCCACGCGCCATACCCCGTCCACACCGTCGGCCGCGCGCGGCGCGGCGGCGACGGGGCCGACAGCCAGCTCCGTGCCTGCTACCAGGGCGAGGAGAGCAACGGCCACCGCACCCCTGCTCCGTACTCGCCCCTTGAGCACCCCGGTTTCTTCGACCGGTACGTTCCTGCCGCGCACGTCGCCCCTTCCAGCCCGTCCTGTCAGCTCCGGGATTCATGTTCTTCCGTACGATCCCGCGCCGGAATCCGGCTGACTGGCCCACCAAGGCGGGGGTAAACCCCACCCCGACGTCGTCGGCAAGAGTTCGGCCCCCCGTTAGCGGAGGCTGACCAGCGCCGTTTCCCACTGGGCGGTGCTCGTGCCCGTGAGGCTGCAATCGTCGTGGCGGGCGGCGCGGCGGAAGGCGACGGTCAGCCGGTACGAGGAGAGCTTGAGCTCGGGCAGCCGCTGCCAGCCGGAGGCCAGCTGGGGCGCGGGGCCGCTGTTGCTTCCCACCGCGGCGAACATGAGGTCTCCCGGCGCGCAGCCGTTGCTGATGCCCACGGCGAGTGGGCGGCTGCCGTGGTCATAGGGGGCGAAGCCCGCGGCCTCGCCTCGGGCCGCCGTGATGTTGCGGAACTCTTCGACGCTCACGTGGTATTTACAGTGCCGCTGCCCGGCCCGACGGTGTGGCCAGGCTTCCGGTCGGCCGGTTCACCACCCAGGCGCTCAGCTCTCCGAGGTGACGATCAAGTCGGCGTGCGCTTCCCCCTCGCCGGTACCGCGACGGCGCTGTCCGACTACCTCGCGGCGCTGTCCGCACTGGCGTGAAGGATGCGGCGGGATTCGAGTGAGCCCGTCCCCTTTGCGCAGCAAGCAAGTTGACGGTCCATCAGGTATATGGCGGACCCTAACGAAGCTCGGCATGTTCCGCTGGAAAATGCCAGAACTCCTTCGCAGGCCGCGCACGATCCGTAATGTCCTGGTCACCGCACCACGGCGAGCGGTGCGGTTTCGCTGGTGACATTCCTGCGCCATGCCTGGGGAGAGACGCGTGCCCGGAATCGACGAGTGCCTGCTGGAAGCGATCGCGGTGCCCGGCGCGCTGGGCGCCGCCGTCGTCGACTGGACCAGCGGGCTCGCGCTCGGCACGATCGGCGACGCTCCGGGCGGAGACCACGAGGCGACCGCGGCCGAGACGGCCGAACTGGCCCGAACGGCCGCCGAGCACCCCGACTTCGGTCAAGAACCGGACGGCAACGCGACGGGCCTCGCCGTCGAGGACCTCATCATCACGACCCGCCGCGGTTTCCACGTGCTGCGGTTCATCGAGACGGCCTTCGACAGCAGCGTCTTCCTGCACCTCTGGCTCAGCCGTGAGGAAGGCAACCTCGCCCTCGCACGGATCAGGCTGCGCGACCTGGCCGAGCGACTGGTGCTGGCGTGAACGCTTCAGCGCAACCCGCGGCCAGAGCAGCCGCCTCACCTCTCCTGGACCGCCTCGTCAGGGAGCGCGCCACCGGAGCCCTGCTGCGGGACCGGGGAACTCTCTACCTCGCCGACGGGCACGTCGTGCACGCCGAGAGCCCGGCCGCACCCGGCATCGAGTCGGTGCTCACCACCGCCGGGCGGCTGCGTCCCGAGGACTGGTACCACGCCGTGGACCAGGCGGGCCCGCGCGGCCGGGTCGGCCGCTTCCTGGTCGAGAGCGGGAGAATACGCGAGGGCGAGCTGGAGCTCTGCCATCTCGGCGCCCTGCACGACGCCGCGTTCTTCGTGCTCGCCCCCAGCAAGGGCCCCACCCGCTTCCGGTACGGCGCGGCCCACTGGATCGGCCCCATCCACCCCGTACCCGCCGACGCCGTCGAGCGGGAAGCGGCCCGGCGCCGCGAACTCCTCGACCGGCTGTGGCCCTACCCCGACGTCGACACCGCGCCGGTGGTACGCCGCCACCACGGCCCGGACGGCCCCATTCCGCTGCGCCGCCGGGCCGTCCTCGACCTGGCCGACGGAGTGCGGACCGCACCGGAGATCGCGCGTGCGCTCGGCCGCCCTGCCTTCCACACCCTGACCGATATCCGCAGGCTCGCGGCATGCGGGGCGATCGAGACACCCCGTACGCCCACCGCGGCCGACACCGCCCCGGACTGGTTCGCCCGGATCACCGCCGAGACCACCACCGACCCCGATGTCGCGTTGCTCCGGCGTCTGCGCGACGCGCTGGAGGGTGCGCCGTGATACGCGCCCGGCGACAACGAGCCGAGAGGAGACAGCTGGTGGCGACGGAAGCCGACCTGCTCGACGAACTGCGCGGCCTCAGGGCCCGACTGCCGCATCTCACCGGCGCCCTCGCGGCCAGTACCGACGGCTTGGTCCTGGCGCGGGACACCGCTCCCGAGACCGCCGAGTCCCTCGCGGCGCTCACCGCGGCTGCCCTGGGGGTTGCCCGGCAGCTCACCGAGACCACCGGGCAGGGCGCCTTCCAGGAACTGCTCGTTCGCGGCGAGCACGGCTACGTCGCCACCTACGCGGCCGGCGCCTCCGCCGTCCTCACGCTCCTGGCCCTGCCGCGCACCAACGTGGGCCGCCTGCACCTGGAAGCACGGCGGGCCGGTGTCCGCATCGGCGCCCTCGTCGACAGCGCGCTCAACCGCTCGGAGACCCCATGACCAGTACCGGTTCCCCGACCAACCGGTCCCGGAGCACAACGAACAACACCGGAACGAAAGGAAGTACCCATCCCATGGCGAACACCGAGACTGCACTGAAAGAAGCCATGACGTCGATCGACGGCACCATCGGCGTGGCACTCGTCGACTACAGCAGCGGTATGGCCCTCGGCACGCTGGGCGGCGGCAAGCACCTCGACCTCGCGGTGGCCGCCGCCGGCAACACCGACGTCGTACGCGCGAAGGTGCGCACCATGGAACTGCTCGGCCTGAAGGACGAGATCGACGACATCCTGATCTCGCTCGGCGAGCAGTACCACCTGATCCGTCTGCTCAAGGGGCGTGGAAACACCGGCCTGTTCCTGTACCTCGCCCTCGACAAGAGCCGGGCCAACCTTGCGATGGCACGCCACCAGCTCAAGAAGATCGAGACCGAACTGGAGGTCTGAGCCACCTCGACCCCCGGCGGGCGGCACGGCCCCAAGGCGCAAGGTGCCGCCCGCCCGTCATCCGGGCAGTGCCCCGGCCTCAGCGGTGGCCGGCTGACCGGGGCGGGGATGTGACGGTTGTCTGCGAACGACGGACCAACACCCCGGTCGTGCTGCCGTCATCCTCTTCGATGTCCCGGACGTGCTCGAACCCGATTCTGCTCAGCAGGGTCAGCGAAGCCTTGTTCGGTGCGGCTACGGTGGCGTGAACCTCAGTCAGTCCGAGGGCGTCGAAGCCATGGGCGATGACCGCTTCCGCCAGCTCGGTCCCGAGGCCGGAGCCCCACGCCGTCGGCGCCAGTGCGTAGATGATCTCGTGGCCTGCGACGACGTCGCTCGGTTTGATTTCGGCGTGCCCGACCAGGTGTCCGTCACGACGAATGGCCCAGACGTCGAACAGGTCCTGGGCGTAGACCTTCGTGAAGATCCGCCCGAACAAGGCCCGGACTGCCGCTTCGGAAGCAGGGCCGTCCCCCATCCACCGCGACACCCTGGTGTCCTGGAACAGAGCGACGAAGCCCTCTTCGTCCTCGGGGATGTACGGCTCCAGGAGCAGCCGCTCGGTGCGCAGAGTCGGGGTCACGCGTCGCGACGCTACCCACGCGACATCGAAGCCGACAAACCACTTTCGCCCAACCGCCCGAGAGCCCGATCCCCTGGTGGCTCGTTCCGAGCGCGCCGGTGGCCCTTCACCCGAACTGCACGCCGTGCCCAAGTCGCAGCGCGAGCACGCCACTTCGCCCTCGCCGGCGGTTGTAATCAGCTGCTCGAAAGACCGGTTGCCCCGTACAGTGAAGCTCAATGACACTTCTACATGTTCATGACTACGGGGGCGATGGCCCTCAGCTGGTTCTCCTGCACGGTTACACACGGTCGCTCGCCGACTGGGACGCCTCGGCCAGTCTGCTCACCGCCGGGCACCACGTCCTCGCAATCGACCTCCCCGGGCACGGCCGTTCTCCCCGTGTCTCCCCCTGGACCATCCCCACAGCGGTGCGGCACA
This sequence comes from Streptomyces sp. NBC_01431, assembly GCF_036231355.1. Lineage (NCBI taxonomy): Bacteria > Bacillati > Actinomycetota > Actinomycetes > Kitasatosporales > Streptomycetaceae > Streptomyces > Streptomyces sp. NBC_01431. The sequence continues at coordinate 616,363 of NZ_CP109496.1, read as the reverse complement.
TCGCGGACACGCTCGACGCGCATGGCGTGGGAGAGGCCGTTGTCGTGGGCCATTCCCTCGGCGGGCTGGTCGCGGTCGAGTACGCCCGGTTGAACCCCGAGCGTGCGCGCGGCGCCGTGAACCTCGACGGCTTCTGGTGGGGTCGCGGATACACCGGCGCTGAACGAATCAGCGCGGGGCTGCTGGCGTCGGCCGGGGCCATCGCCCCGCCCGAGTACATCGAGGAGCACGTGGTCAACGCCGCCCGGTTCGGGATTCCCGCCGACCGTGCGGAGGCCGCCATTCGCGCGGCCGTACGCCCGTTGCCCGACGGCAAGTGGCAGCTGTTTCCGGGGCGGACGGAGGCGCTGGAGATCCTCGACGAACTCCACCGGCTCGGCGAGCCCGGTGTCGCCGGGTGGCTGGACGGGGTCGACTGCCCGCTCCTGTTGGTACAGGCCGGCCGACGACTGCCTTCCGCGCCCGGCATGGAGTGGTTCGGCGAGTTCAACGCCCGGTTCGCACAAGGTGTCTCCGACGAGCTGGCCGCGCTCTCCCGTGCCCGGAGCACCATCAGTGTCGAGCGGATCGACGCCACCCACATCATGAACCTGGAGGCTCCGGAAACGGTGGCGACGCTGGTCACCGGGTTCGTTCGAGGACTGCCCGACTGAAGCCGCGGGTACGACAAGAGCCGGTCCGCGCGACGCGGTACCGGCTCTTTCGGCACGCTCACGCGCCAACGTGGCGTGCGCTGTTCCCTGTTCGGCCATGGTTGGAGCCAGTAGCGGTCAGGGGGACGTCGTGGGTGCGACGCGTTCTGGATAGTGGCAGGGGCCCGCGGTGGCAGCAAGCGAAAATGGGACAGAATGAGATGACCACCACCGGTCGCGATCACTAAGGCCACCGAAGGCTCGGACGCTCCCGGGACGTTGCAGCGTAGAGCCACGCCCCAAGTTGACCGATTGCGCGTCTTACCGAGACCGATTGTTCTCGACCTCTCGTCCAGTGTTTTCCACCCCGGGACTGGTCGGAATCAACTGGCCTTCGAGGGCCGCCGAGACTGGCACCATGCTCCCCATCGAGCAGGAACCGGCGGCGCCAACCGCCCCTGCGCGAACGTGAGTTGGAGCCAACGAGCGGTGTCCGGCGGCCTGAAGCCGTCGGGCACCCATCTGGGGAGGTCGACCCGTGTTTCCGCGCCGTCCGGTGACTCCGTGCCTCGTGCACGGTGCCCGCTCCGTCCGCCGTCTTGGCGGGCCCGAAGCCGCTGTTGTGATCGTTGTCGTCGTTCTCTCGGGAATCCTGATCCAGACCGGGATGCGGGAGCCGGCCGCCCTGAGACTGCTGGCCGAGACGACCCTGTTGGGTGGTGTGGCGGTCCGGATGGCGGCCGCGGGCCCGGCAGGGGTGCTGCGCCTGGCGGGCAGGGTGCTGTGCCACCTTGGTTCGCAGGGGTGAGGGCGCGTCGTGGGACGGCCGGAGAGACCCATTCCCTCGGCCACGAGCGCGGTTGGCCGCCTGGCCGCGTACCTGCGCGGTGAACGCGCCCGCAGGGGCCTGACGTACTCGCAGCTCAGTGAGCGGACGCACCTCAGCCGCTCCACGTTGCAGCGCGCGGCCAGCGGGGCCACCCTGCCCGCGCTGGAGGTGGTACTGGCCTACGACCGGGCGTGCGGTGGCGGAAAGGGGCAGGTGCGCGACTTGTGGCAGGCGGCGTACAAGGAGCAGCGCAAGCAGCTGTTGGGCCCGAGCCCGACCGGGCCGCTGCTCCACCTGGTGTCGAACCTACGTGACTTGAGCAGTGCGTTGATCGAGCTCCACTACCAGAACGGCGCGCCCCCGGTGCGGGTGATGGAGCGACGGGCGGAGGAGAACGTGTCGCGGCACGGCCCGCTGTCGCGCTCGGCGGCTCACCGGATCCTGCGTCGGCAGTCCGTACCCCGCACTCAGCGGCAGTTGCACGCCTTTCTCACCGCGTGCCAGGTGACGGAACAGGAGCGTCCCAAGTGGGTCCGTGCGTGGGTGAGTGCCCAGAGGAGTCATCGGGACGAATCCTGGCAGGGCGGGCCCTACTACGTGGATCGCGACTCCCAGGCAGCCGTTTCGCTGGGCGGCCGCGGCAGCGCCCAGTGGGCAGTGGCGAGTTTCCGTGCCGTGGGAATGGAACCGTTGGAGCCGTACCACGGTTTCACCGCGCCTTGGTCCTTCCGCTGCACCTATTGCGACTCGGTGGGGCGAGCCCGTCTCTCGGACGTCGGACGGCAGACGGGAAGCTGCCAGGTGTGCTGGCGGACGAGGAAGGGGACGACCGCCGACGGCTGAGGCGGGCATCGAGCACAGCCGCTGCCTTGCGGTCCGGAAGGCAGCGGCTGGAGGCGGCCTACAGGTCGAGCGATCCGGTTGCCACACCTACGTGGTCCTGGGATGAATCAAGCAGGCGGTGGAAGTCCGAGCGGCCCTGGGTGCGGTGCTCGGCCAGCAGGCGCAGCGCCAGAGCTGGTTCGCCGTTCTCGAAAGCGGTGACGATGCCATCGTGTTCGCCGAGGATCGCCTCGATCCGCGCGAGGTCGCGGGAGGCGGCACCGCGGCGGTAGGACAAGGCGCGGTGCGGCTCCAGGGCTTCCCACAGCTGTCGGACGAAGCGCAGCATCCATTCGTTGTCACAGCGGTCGAGCAGCGCGAAGTGGAAACCCCGGTTGCCGGAGATCACGCCCGGCACATCGAGTGCGGCGACGGCGGCGCGCTGGGCCTCCAGGGCGCCGCGCATCGCGGCGATGTCCTCGGGCCGCAGCCGGGCCGCCGCGTTCGCCTCGGCCTCGCCCTCCAGGATCTCCCGGATCCGGAAGATGCCGTCAACGCTGTGCGGGCTGAGCTCGGTGACGGTGTATCCGCGCTGCGGGACGTAGGTGACGATCCCCTCCCCGGCCAGAGTCTTGAGCGCCTCGCGGACCGGGATGACGCTCAGGCCCAGTTCTTCGGCGGCCGCGCTCTGGCGGATCGGCGCGCCGGGAGCCAGGTCGCCGCGGACGATCGCGTCGCGCAGTTCGGCCAGGGCCACGGCCTCGGCGGTACGGGGGAGAGAGGTTCGCTTCAGTGCCACCCGACCATGCTATCCGCCGCTCCGGTAAAACTAGATGTTATAAATTGTAATGCGAGCCGCCCGCGGGGGACAGGGGCACGCTCGTGCGCCCGATCCGGGCCCACAACATTGGAGGTGAGCGCGGTGTTCGCACCGACGCCGACGTCTGCCCGACAGCCCACCGACCCAGCCGGCCCCACGGGGCGACTGGCCACCTGGCTGGCCACCACCTCGCTGGAACAGATACCCGCGTCCGTACGGGAGCGGGCCGCGCATCTCGTACTCGACGGTCTGGGCTGCGCCTTGATCGGCGCTCAGCTGCCGTGGTCACGCACAGCCGTCGAAGCGGTCCTGAGCCTGGAGGGCGCCGGGGACGTCCCGGTGATCGGCTGGGGGCGCACCACCAGTGGCCCGGCGGCCGCGGTGCTCAACGGCACGTTCATCCAGGGCTTCGAGCTCGATGACTACTACCCGGCCGCGCCGTTGCACAGCGCCTCCCTGGTGCTGCCCGCACTGCTGTCCACCACGTCGCAGCTGCCGTCGGCCAGCGGGGCGGAGTTCCTGCGTGGCGCGGTTCTGGGCATCGAGACCGGAACGCGGGTGGGCCTGGCGCTGCATGGCCCGCAGATGCTCTCGCGCGGCTGGCACTCCGGTTCGGTTTTCGGCACGCACGCGGCCGCCGCCGCGTCCGGCGCGATGCGCGGCCTGGACGCCGCCGCCTTCGAGGACGCGCTCGGCCTGGCCGCCACGCAATCCGCCGGTCTGATGGCCGCGCAGTACGAGGCCATGTCCAAGCGGATGCACCACGGCCTGGCCTCCCGCAACGGCTTCTACGCCGCCGGGCTCGCCCAAGCCGGCTACACCGGCATCAAGAAGGTCTTCGAGCGCCCCTACGGCGGCTTCCTGTCCACGTTCGGTGAGGGCCACCACCCCGATGCCGGCCAACTCACCAAGGATCTTGGTGAGTTGTGGAACACCGAGCAGATCACGGTGAAGATCCACGCGGCCATGGGCGGGCTCCACCCCGCCATCGACGCGGCCATCGCCCTGACCGGCGGACGCGCGCCGAGTGCCGACGACATCGAGTCCATCCGCATCGAGGTTCCCGACGCGATCCACCACCACGGCTGGTGGAGCCCGGAGCGCCCCCTGACCACCATCGGCGCCCAGATGAACATCGCTTACGCCACCGCCGTAGCCCTCCTGGACGGCCACGTGCGGCCCGAACAGTTCACGCCCGCCCGGCTTGACGCCGACGACGTGTGGCAACTGATCGGCCGCACCGAGGTGGAGCAGGTCGACGAGCCGCAGGACCCGACCTGGACCCGGCGCGGCTACAACACCCGCCTCACCGTCACCCTGCGCGGCGGCGAAGTCCTTACCCAGGCCCTCAACCAACCGCACGGCGGACCGGACGACCCGCTCACCAACGCCGAGATCCGCGCGAAGTACCGGGCGCTGACCTCGGGAGTCATCGCCGCCGAACGGGCCGCCGAGATCGAACGCATCGCCCTGGACCTCGAAGGCCAGACCGATCTCCGCCGCCTGGTGGATCTGCTCGCCGCCCCCGCCCACGGCGCCCTCGACTGACCTACGACGACCCGCGAGGAATTCTCATGTCACCATCTCCACAAGGCAGTTACCTCCCCACCTCGCCGATCACCGCCGGTCGCCGACTGCGCTCCCTGCTCGCCGAGGGGAGTCTGATCACCGCCCCGGGCGTGTTCGACGGACTCTCCGCCCACCTCGTGGCCCGTACCGGTTTCCGCGCCGCCTACCTGAGCGGCGCGGGCGTGTCCGTCGCCGGATTCGGCCTGCCCGACATCGGGCTGCTCACCCAGAGCGAGATGACCGAGCGGGCCCGCATCGTGGTCACCGCGCTCGACGGCATCCCGCTGATCGCCGACGCCGACACCGGCTACGGCGCTCCCATCAACGTCGCCCGCACCGTGCGCGAGTACGAGCGAGCCGGAGTCGCCGCCCTCCACCTGGAGGACCAGGCGTTCCCGAAGAAGTGCGGACACCTGCCCGACAAGGAACTCCTCACCCCCGAGGAGTTCACCGACAAGCTCGATGCCGCCCTCCAGGCCCGCACCGACCCCGATCTCGTCATCATCGCCCGTACCGACGCCCGGGGGCCGCTGGGCATCGACGAGGCGATCGACCGCGCAGGACGCTACGCGGCCGCGGGCGCCGACGTCATCTTCATCGAAGCCCCGCAGAGCACCGAGGAGATCGACAAGATCGCCGCCGAGGTCGATGCCCCCCTGCTGATCAACCTGGTCCAGGGTGGTCTCACCCCCGACACCGCCCCCGACCGGCTCGCGAACCTCGGCTTCCGCATCGCCATCCATCCCGGCGCGCTGCTCACCCCGTACGTACTCCACGGGCTGCAAGCGCTGAAGCGCCTCGGCGGCTCCATTCCCGAGGCCGCGCCCGGCCCGCAGGGCCTGTTCGAACTCGTCGGCCTGCGCGAGTGGTCCGCGATCGGCGAGCGCTACCGCCACCACGCGAAGGACGGTGCCCGATGGGTATGACGATGATGGAGAAGATCCTCGCCCGCAAAGCCGGCGTGGATCGCGTCGGAGCCGGAGACACAGTGGTCTGCGACGTCGACATGACAGTGATGATCGACCTGCAGTTCGCCACCAACTGGATCCAGCCCCTGAAGATCAACGACCCGGCGAGGGTCGCTGTCATCATGGACCACGCCGTGCCCGCCCCCAACGTGCACGACGCCATCGGCGGCACCCACGCCCGCGCCTTCGCCCGCGACTTCGCCATAGAGAAGTTCTACGACGTGGGCCGCCACGGCATCTGCCACCAGGTCATCGCAGAGAACGGCCTTGCCCGGCCCGGCGAAATCCTCGCCTGCACCGACTCCCACACCTGCGCGGGCGGCGCCTTCAACACAGCGGCCCGCGGTCTCGGCCCGGCGGAGGTGTACGCCATTTTGTGTACCGGCAAGACCTGGTTCCAGGCCGCACCCACCATCCGCTACGAATTCACCGGCACCAAGCCGAACGCCGTCTCGGGCAAGGACATCTTCCTGTACCTCGCCGGCACCTATGGCGATGCCACCAACCACAACCTCGAATACGGCGGACCAGGCCTCGCCTCGATCCCCATGAACGACCGGCGCACCATCGCCACCCAGGGTGCCGAGATCTCCGCCGACTTCTCCACCTTTCCCATCGACCACCTCGCCCGCGACTTCCTCGCAGCCCGCGGCACCGCCCCGGGCTCCTATACGGCGGCCGACCCCGACCCGGACGCGACCTACGCCGCCGTACGCACCGTCGACCTCAGCTCCCTCGAACCGTACGTGGCCCGTCCCGGCACGGTCAGCCACAACTCCCTGCCCGTCTCGGCGATCGAGAAGCGCCCGGTGAACCAGTGCTTCATCGGATCCTGCGCCAACGGACAACTCGAAGACCTCAAGACCGCCGCCGACATCGTGCGCGGCCGCACTGTCGCACCAGGGGTACGGCTCCTGATCACTCCGGCATCCCAGGAGGTCTACCGGGACGCCATGCGCGCCGGCTACCTCCAGGACCTCGCCGATGCCGGCGCGGTGGTCACCAACTCGACCTGCGGCGCCTGCTTCGGCTACCACATGGGCCTGCTCGCCCCCGGCGAGGTCTGCCTGACCTCCTCCACCCGCAACTTCCCCGGGCGCATGGGCAGCCCCGACGCGGAGATCTACATGGCCTCCCCGGCCACCGTCGCCGCCTCCGCGCTCACCGGCCACGTCACCGACCCACGAGGGGAACTCACCTGATGGACACCCTCATCACCGGCCGCGTCTGGGTGGTCGGCGACTCCGTCACCACCGACGCCATGTACCCCGCCTTCGCCATGAAAATGCCCGTGCCCGAAGCCGCGAAGCACATCTTCTACGAGCTGCGCCCAGGCTGGACCGACCAGGTCACGGCAGGTGACATCGTCGTGGCCGGCCGCAACTTCGGTCTCGGCTCGTCCCGGCCCGTCGCCGCGCTGTTCCGCGAACTGGGCATCGCCGCGCTGATCGCGGAAGAGTTCAACTCGCTGTTCCTGCGCAACTGCATCAACCACGGGCTGCCCGCCCTCACCGCCCCCGGAGCCACCAAGGCGTTCACCGACGGCGATACGGCACGTCTCGACTTCGCCGAAGGCTGGGCCGAGAACACCGCGACCGGAACCCGCCTGAACGGGGGAGCGCTGCCGCCCCTGGTCCTGGACATCCTCGCCGCCGGCGGCATCCTGCCCAGACTCGCCCGCGAAGGCTACGTACCCACCCCGACGGCACACGGTCGCTGATCCGGCCCGGGGACGGCGCCCGTACCGTCCCCGGCACCTCCCGCGATCGACACCGAACTCTTCTCAACTCAAAGGATTCTGATGCACAGTCAGCTCAGCTCCGGCGTCACCCGGATCGCCACCAGCAAGCGCGACAACGCCTTCCTCGTCGAAGGCGACGACGGCCTCACCCTCGTCGACGTCGGCTGGGCCACGTCTCCCGGCCTGCTTCTCCACACAGTGGCCGACCTGGGCCGCAAGCCCACCGACATCCGGCGCGTCATCCTCACCCACGCCCACCCCGACCATGTACAAGGCGCCGCGGAACTCCGCCGCCACACCGGCGCACGCATCCTCATCCACGACGCCGACCGCGCATGGCTCGAAGCCGGACGCGTCCCGGCCCACGGCCGCTCCGGCGCCGTCGGCCGTTTCATCGACCACCTGCCCAAACTCCACTGGACCCCCACCATCGCCGACGGCACGGTCAGCGACGGAGAGGTAGTGGAGGGCAGCGGTGGCCTGCACGTCATCCATACGCCCGGCCACTCGCCCGGCCACATCGTGCTGCTGCACGAACCGAGCCGGACAGTCCTCATGGGGGACGCGGCCTTCAACCGCGGCAAACTCGCCATCGGCCCCGCCGCGCTCGCCGCCGATCCCGACCTACGCCCCGGCAGCCTGGCCCGCATCCCTCAGGACCTCAAGGCGGTCGGCTTCGCCCACGGTGCCCCCATGACCGGAGGCGACGTGGACACCTTCCAGCGGTTCCTTCAGCTCACCGCGCCGCCACAGCAACACGCTGACCGCGATGAACCAGATGAAGCCGAGGAAGCGACCGATGGGGATGAACACTGAGCCGCCTTGGGCGACCAGGGAACTCATCGACAGCATGCCGGCCGCGCCGATCACCATGCCGCTGTACGCGACCCACGCGGGCATGGCACGACTGGTGCGTCCCGTCGTCGCGACCAGGAGGACGGCCGCGCCGAGGGTGGCGATGGCCGGGCCCGCACCGGTGATGAAGGACAGGTCAGAGACGGCCCGGTAGGTGGACAGCTCCGCCTTGGAGCCGATCTGGGCCAGTACCCAACTGGTGCTCGCGGAGAGCATGAGCAGCGCTCCGGCGACAGTGGCCAGCGCGCGGACCACACCCGCTCGGGCCTCGCTCCCGTACCTCCGAACGAACCCGGTCAGCCAGGGGACGAAGGCCAGCAGCGAGAGGGCGGACAGCCCCTGGAGAAGACCCAGAACGCGGAACAGGTTCTCCAGGGTGGCAGGGTCCTCCAGCCGATACGCCTGCACAGCGGCGTCGCTGGAGTACGGCGTTACTACGGAGGACGAGCCCAGTACGCCGGCGACGACAAGACTGGCCACGAAGAACAGGACGTACAGCAGGCCGCTCAGAGCGCCGGGGTTCCGGCGCTGCGCTGTGCTACCGGTGAGCGTGGCGGTGGTCATGGAGGCGGCCCCTTCTGAGGTGAGTGATGACGCCGGAGCGGGAAGCCCGACCCCGGTGCCCCAAACCTCACAGAGCGGCTCGTGCCGCGCGTCCCATACAGGAAGGCCCTGGGCGTACTCCCGCGGGCGTACGGTGACCTGCCCCGGGTCTCGCGGCGGCCAACTCCCGTGATTTCAGGCCAGGTTGAGGCGGGGTCGTGACCCGGGCGAGGCCGCCGCAGGGCAGGGGGTGGCTCTCCAGCCATGAGTAGTGCTCGCCGACGCCCCCGCGCTGTCGGTCCCACCACCCGCCTGACCGGGCCCTAGTGGCCCTTGCCCACCGCGAGTTCCGTCCCGGAGACGGTCGCCACGACGCCGTTCTTCTCCACGCGTACCCCGCGAAGTCGCAGGTCCTGTGCTTCCTTGGGCAGCGTGAACGAGAAGGACAGGCGGTCGGACAGCTCCGGGGGGCGCATGGCCAGCAGGCCGGTGATCAGCTTCGGATCGATGCCGATCTTCGACAACAACCAGGGGTGGTCCGCCACGACGTCCACGAGGTTCACGCGCATGAGCTGCTCGACGAATCGGGGGGTGCCCACGAGCTGGTGGAGCTTCTCGTCGCTGCGCAGCGCCAACTCGACGTCCTTGTCCGGCACTCCGAGCCGCTTCACCACGGCCGGTACCGAGAGCAGCGCCTTCATCCGTGCCGAGTCCCGGCTGATGAGTTCGGCGGTCTCGCGGTGCAGCGTCAGGCCCCTGTCCCTGCCCGGCCGGTAGGTGGCGATACCTGGCATGTCGAGGCTCATCCCGTCGATGTCCGTGGACAGGCCGCGACTACCGTCGAGCCGCAACTGGGCCTCCGCGCTGACGCGCAGTTCCTGACCCGCGATGGTCAGCTTGCCGTCCGCGCCGACCGTGTTGTCGCTTCGGCGGCTGAACTTGATCTGGGAGGCGGCGAGTTCACGGTTCATGTCGTCGAAGGAGAGCGTGATCTCGCCGTCCAGATTGCCGATGACCGCGCTTCGTATGTCGCTCGGCAGGTTGCCCGTCAACTTGATGTCGTGCGCGCTGGCCTGCACTTTCGCCAGCGACACGCGGTCCGCGGGCACGTGCGGCACGGTGACGTCCACGCGCTGAAGGCGCTTGTCCAGGATCTGGGTGAGGAAGGGGAAGCCGTGGATGTCCACCTGCGGCGCGGCCGCCAGGTGGAGGTCGTCCTGGAGCGCCTGCTGCGCCTTCTTCTCCGCGTACATCACCGCGCACCGGTCCGCGAGGATGAGAAACCCCGCGCCCACGACCAGGGTGAACAGCAGCTTGGCGAGGAGGGGCAGGGCGGCGAACGGGCTCCTGCGGCGTCGGCGTCCGGCCCGGCGACCGCGTGCCACCCGCCGGCGGTCGGGCGGGGCCGAGAAGAAGTCGTCGTCGAGCTCGGCGTCCGCGGGGCCGATGTGGGGGTCGGCGGGACCCAGGCCGGGGGAGACCGGTGGCCCCGGCGGTACTGCGCCCGGTATCTCCTGAGGTACGGAGCCGGGGCCGGTCCAGGGGGCGTCGTCGGCCGGGTAGGGGTCGGGCTCGGGGTCGGCCAGGGCCGCCAGTTCGTCGTACGGGTTGCGGTAAGGGGGCTGCATGCGTGTGGGGGTTCGCATCGCCTCATCCCACCACACATGATCCACTCGTACGCAACCGCTGCCGGCGGTACGTCCGGAAATGGCCGGACGTCGGCGCCCGTTGCGCGCCCGGAGAGCGCGCAAGCGTGGCGAACAACACGTGAGGCGGCGGACCGGCCGTGGGTGTGCTGCGCTGCTTGCGTGCCGCTCGCCACCGTGACCCAGGCGCGGCGACACCGCGACGGGAGGGCGCGCCGCCGTGCCGCGATTCCTCGGCGGGGGCTGTCGGTTTCGTGCGCCGTTCGGCGGGTCAGGGGCCCGAACCACTGGCCTGCGACCGGGCGGTCAACTGCTGTTGATGTCTGCTGAGCGCATGCTGGTGACCGCGTCGCGGATGGTGTCGCGGTAGAGGCCGAGTTTCGGGTGCTTGGTGACGGTGGCTCCTTCGTCCATGGGGAAGCTGTGGATTTCGGCGTTCGGGAACCGCTGGTCCACGAGGACGCTGATCTCGTCAATGCCGCCGTTGCCGCCCTTCGCTCCATCCGGGTCCGTGTCGAGGACCGCGTAGACGGTGTGTCCCGCGTACACGGGGGCGGCCGGGGCGCCGCCGAGGCCGCTGGGGACCAGGGGGTGGGTGCTCTTGGACCGGTCGGCGGCGTTCTTGGGGCTGAGGGCGACGAGCGGGTAGAACGAGGAAATGCCGCAGGCCGCTTGGCCCCGGTTGGTCACGGCGATGACGTACTGGTCCGGGTCGGAGTCCAACTCCTTCGCCGTGACGGTGAGTTGACTTGCGGCGCACAGGTGCTTGTAGGCGTAGGCGTCATTGGAGGCGTTCCTGCCGCCGCCCGCCGGTGTGCCCGTGGACGAGCCGGGCTTGGCCCCGGCCGAGGGGCCGCCCTTGGCGCCCCCGTTCTGCCCGACCGAGGCCGTGCCGGTCGCACTCGGCGCACCCGAGCTCGTACCGGACGGCGTGGCGGATGCGCCGTCCGAGCCGCTGCCGCCGCCACAGGCGGTCAGGGCCAGCGACGCCGCGGCGGCGACGAGAGTGAGCGGAACCACGTGCCGATGGACAACCATGTTTGACTCCCGTTTCCCTGTCTCGAAATGCCGAGCAGGCTTCGCTGTCTCGCGGTGCTCAGCGGGTTCGCGTGTTTCGCTGCGTTGGCCGGCGGTGACGGCCCGGCCCCGAGGTCAGTGGGACGTACAAGCACCACCGCACATCTGTGTACACGGGGTGCGGCGGGTTGGGGTTGCTCCCGTCGGCGTCACAGTCGCCGTGGCTGTTCGGTGACGTGAACCGGACACTCCGGAACCCGGTCGCCGCCTCGCGGGGTCAGGCCGCGCCGAATGCCCGCTCGGCACGCTGCCGCAGCCGCTTCTTGTCCGGCTTGCCGACGCCGGTCAGCGGCAGCGCGTCGACGAACGTGATGTCGGCGGGCTCGTACATCGCGCCGCGCTCCTCGCGCACCAGGTCGCGCAGCTGCTGCCCGTCGATCCCGCTGCCGGGCACGGGGACCACGGCCGCGTGCACCTGCTCCATGTTGTCGGCGTCACGGACCCCGAAGACGGCGCTTTGCAGGACCTGCGGATGGGAGTTGAGCAGGTCCTCCAGCTCGGTGGTGTACACGTGGCCGCCGACCACGACGATCATGTCCTTGAGCCGGTCGACGACGGTCAAGTAGCCATCGCCGTCGAGGAATCCGATGTCACCGGTGTGCAGCCAGCCGTCCCGCAGCACCTCGGCGGTCAGCTCGGGCTGCTTCCAGTATTCCTTCATGAGCATGGCGGAACGTACGCAGATCTCGCCGTGTTCACCCGTCGGCAGGTCGCGGCCGGACCCGTCACGGATCGCCACCTCCACCTGGGGCAGCACCTTGCCCGCGGAACGCAGCCGGTCCGGGCGCCGCAGGTCGTGATCCGCGGCGGTGAGCAGGCTGATGCCGCCCGCCTCGTTCTGACCGTAGAACTGGACAAGTACCGGGCCGAAGCGGCGTACGGCATCGGCTATGCGGGCCGGCGAGGACTGGCAGCCCCCATACGCGATGCTGCGCAGCGTGGAGGTGTCGCGCACGTCCGAGTCGGGGTGATCCATCAGCTGGTACAGCAGCGGCGGCAACAGGAAGAGGTGGCTGATGCGCTCGCGCTCAATGGCATCGAAAACGGCGGCGGGGTCGAAGTCCTCCAGCAGGACGACGCAGCCGCCGGCGCGGAGCACACCGTCGGCGATCATTCCGGCGGCGTGTGCGAGGGTGGTGCACACCAGCAGGCGGGGCGCCTGCTCCTCGGATTCCGTCGTCGCTCCGCGGAACGCCTGCACCTGCTCGTGAGTGGTGCAGATGCCCTTGGGGTGACCGGTGGTGCCGCCCGTGTGGCGGATGGTGCACATGTCCTCCGGCCGCGCCCGGCTCGGCAGCGGCTCGGCGGGCTGCCCGGCCGCCAGCTCCAGCAGGTCCGTGCCCACCTTCGCGGGGCCGAGCACGAGGACATCGGGAACCGGGGCCAACTCGGTTACCTCGACAGCACGTTCCAGGTATCGGGGATCGACGATCAGCGCGCGCGTCTCGACATCGCGGACGATGGCGGCCTGTGACTCGGCCGAGAGCTTGTTGTAAAGGTGGTTGACCCGGCAGCCGATCAGATGGGCCGCATAGCGCACGGCGATCGTCTCCGGCAGGTTGCCGCACAGCAGGGTGACGGTCTGCCCCCGGTCGATGCCCTGAGCGCACAGCGCCCGCGCCACCCGGTGGACGAGATCCCGGAACTCGCCTGCGGTGACCCGCCGTTCCTGGTGTACGAGGATTTCGCGCCCCGGGTCGCCCTCCAGCGCGTCGAGCACTTCCACTACGTACGTGCGAAAAGCCTGGTTGTCTGATGCCATGTCAGATTCCTCCTGGGGGTGGCGCGTTGGTCACGCACTCCGGTGGTGTAGCTCTGCATATGGTTGCTAAAGGCAACCAAAACCAGCGTAGCGCCTTCTGATCAACATCTCCAAGCCGGGGGGATCCAGCAGGTGGCCCGCGGCGTCCACGTACCCTTCCAGTGCACGCTTTTCAGGCGCCGAACGGGCGGATGCTGGGGGATCAACGATGAGAGAGCCGGGGGTACTGGACGCGCTCGCGGCGGTGCTCGCCGAGGCGCCGCCCGTCAGCTGCGGCTGGACCGAGTCGCTCTGGGATCTCTTCGAAGCGTATGAGAACCACCGCTCAGGCCGCGGGCCCGCGCCACAGCTCACCGCCGAGCGGGCCGATCGCTTCGCGGCTCAGTGGCGCCGCCAGGAGCGCTCCGCCGAGGCGCACCGACTGCTGGGGCAACTGTGCGTACAGGCCGGGCGGGCGGGGCTCGCGGCTCCGGCCGAGCGGTCGATCCGATGGGACGCCCCTGGACGCGGACGGCGAACGCCGCCCCGACTGACTTGAAGTCCGGCTGGTTGTAAGGGAGTTGATGCCCAGAGCGGACCGGGTCACCCGGGAGCGGATGGCGGAGGCGGAGCGCGAGTGCGAGTTGCTCGGCCTCGACGGCGGCGAAGGCTTCGAAGCGCTCTGACCCACGCGACTGGCGGCCTGGCTGGCGGAGGAGATCTTCGACGCCCTGAGGCGTGGCCCTGACCCGGCTTCGCTCACCCCCTGGGCCATGGGCCTCGCCGGGCAGTACACCGAGCGCGGCATGGCCGCCGAACCGGCACGCGGCTTCCTGCGGCGCACTGAGGGCGAGGCCCCGTACAGCGGGGAAGTGTTCCGCCGCCTGAACCCATGAGACGGCGCCCGGTCTCATCAAAACCTGGAGGGGATGGACGAGCCTCGCCTACTGAACCAGGCTCAACCACAGGAAGAGCAGGCCGAGCAGGCTGAAACCGGTGGTCAGAATCGCGAATGCCTGGCCGAACAGGGGGACCACGGCCCCACCCGGCCCCATGACCGTCGCGGAGCGCACGGGGTTCTCCGGCCGGTAGCGCACTGTCAGCTTCTCTCCCTCGGCAAGCAGCATGACGTCCTCCTCGAACTCCAGATACTGCCCATCGAGGGTGGTGAAACCGTGCACGTGGTGCCACATGGTGTCGCCGTCGCTGCTTTCGGTCGAGTAGCGGCGCACGCAGCGCCCCTCCACCGCTATGCCGCCGAACACCGAACGCAGCCGGCTGGCCAGACGCCAGGTCAGCCACCCGCATCCGGTACCGGCTGTGGCCAGAAGGACTAGGACTGCCCCCCCCAGAAAAAGCATGCTCATGCCCGTAGGTTGGAGACCTGCCCGGCGCCGCGGCCTCCGGCGTCACACGCGTCCGACTCGTGGAGCATCCGTCAGACCGACGCTGGATGCCTCGGGAGGCGGCGCCGCGCGGGTGTTGGACTGGTGCTGTTGAGGGATCGTCCGGCCGCACGCGGTCAGTTCGTGGCGGGCGTTTCAGCGGGGACCTCGGTCATGCGCGCGTCGTAGCCGGTTTCGGGGTTGACGACACGGCCTGCGGCCCACCAGTTCTCGCGGGCTGTTTCGAAGACCATCAGCATGACGTCCTCTTCGGGGACACCGGCGAACAGCCGGAGGTTGTCGACGATCGCCCGGAACAGTTCGCTCTTCTGCTCGGCCGGCCGCTGGTTGAAGGAGAGCTGGATGAACATGGTGCGCTCGCTGCGCGACAGGCCGAACGCGACCGGCTGCATGTGGAAGTTGTCGGGCGTCACCTCGTGGAAGACGTGGAACTGGTCGTCGTGGGGGATCTTCAGGACGTCGATCATCGCCTTGTGCAGGGCGGCGGAGACGTTGCGGCGGTACTCGGGGGTGGTGCCCTGGCGCAGGGAGACGTTGATCAGTGGCATGGTCGTTCTCTTTCCGGTGCGGTATCTGGAGTTGGGGTCAGGCGGTGGGCGCCGAGGTGGGGCGCTGGGTGGGTGCGGGGACCTGGAAGCAGGTCAGTAGCGCGCAGGTGTTCAGGTACTGGCCGATGAGGTTGACCAGAGCGACGAGACCATCCGTGTCGAACGTGGCCACCGCTTCGGCATAGAGGTCGTCCGGCATGTGGTGGTCGCGAACGAGAGCGGTGGCCACGCGGTGGGCGACGTCGGCCTCGGCGCGCAGGCCGCACGGCATGTCATCGCCCTGCCCAAGCGCCTCGATCGCGGCCTGGGGCAGGCCGGCCCGCGCCGCTCCCGCGGTGTGGGCGTAGAGCGCGTACTCGGCCCGCCAATGGGCGGCCACGGTGAGCACGACCACCTCACGGACGTCGGCCGGGATGCCGGATTCAGTGATCGCCTGAGCCCATTCCAGCAGGGTCTTGGCTATGCGCGGGTTGCGCAGCATGACATTGAACGGGCCGATCAGCCGTCCATCGGGCAGCGCGGCCGTATAGCCCGCCGCAGCTGCCCCGGGCAGGCGCGTGACCTGCAATTGGGCATGGACGGCGCGCTGCGCCTCATCGAGGGCGCCGAGGGGAAGGAGGGGCAACCGGCCGCCCAATCCGGAGGCCCCGACGGTGGGGTGTTCGTTCATGCCCGCCACGTTAGGAACCCCGGCAGCCATTCGGCCAGCGAATGCCTCGCATGCTGGGTATGCTGATTACTCATGGACATGACGGTGGTCGGACTGCGGGTGCTGCGCGAGGTGGCCGAGCGAGGCACCTTCACGGCCGCGGCCCAGGCACTGGGCTACACGCAGTCCGCCGTCTCCCGGCAGGTGGCCGGCCTGGAGCAGGCCACCGGCGTCCGGCTCTTCGACCGCTATCCAGGCGGTGTACGACTGACCAACGCGGGCCGAGCCCTGCTGCCCCACGCCGTGACCGCGCTGGACGCTTTGGAGGCGGCCGACCGGGAACTGAGCGGCGCAGAGGACAACACCGGCCACGTGCGGCTCGGCTTCTTCCCCGCCGCAGGAGCCGTGCTCGTGGCCCGCGCCCTGGCAACCCTGAGCCGGCAATCCCCCCGCGTCCAGGTCACCACCCGGGAGGGGACCACCCCATCGCTCTTGAGGGCGCTGCGCACCGGCGTCCTCGACCTCGCCCTGGTGACCTCCCGGCCGCCGCACCGCTCACCAGACGCCGACGATCCACCCCTGCATACGGAACCGCTGCTGGAAGACCGTCTGGTCCTGGCAGTGCCGGCCGGCGGCCGGTTCGCCGACCGCGCCGCGGTCACCGCTCAGCACATCGCCGGCGAGACGTGGATCGCCAGCCCGGCCGGCACCGACGGGCCCCTGCTGGGCATCTGGCCGGGCCTGCCGGGGCGGCCCCGGGTCCACCACGCCACCCGCGACTGGCTGACCAAACTGCATCTGGTCGCAGCCGGCGTCGGCATCACCACGGTCCCCTCCATGTTGCTGTCCGCGATCCCGCCCGGTGTCCGCCTCATCACCATCGACGACCTCCCCGAGGAACGCCGCCGCGTCAGCCTGGTGCGCCTGCCGGGCTCCACCACACCCTCGACGGACGCCCTCGTCCACGCCCTTCGCCGACACGCCGCCGACCTCGCCGAATAGGAACGCGCGCAGATAGTCCGAGTCGAAGCCGGGGCCGCGCCGCGACATCCGTGGCCGCCCGGCGGTGTGGGCGCTCCAGGTGCACGGTGATGTCATCGGGCAGCGGCCTCAGGCCTTCCAGCAGGTCCAGGGTGGGCGCGAGCAGCGGCGATTCGTGGCGTTGAGCTCCGGCCATGGCCCTCGTGCCGCGCCAAGTACCCTCTTTTGCTGGGCTGTTGGTCGGCCGCGGGCCGTGCCCGGCCGTCCAGCCCACTCTCGTACCCCAGAACCCACCGCATCACCGCCCCCCTCCACCTCTCCCCTCCACGGGTCCCGATTACGGACAACATCGGCTTGGCGTGCGGGAGTTGGGCCCGACGCGGCGTATCGCCAGGTCGGGGCGCCTTCCGGGACGGTCCGGTCCCGTGGGCGCCGAGCCGCTCTGGCGAGTGCACACGCGAACTTCGCCGTTCCATCCGCACTGGCCAGTCGCCCGGTGACTGCCACAGCAGCGGGTCACTGGAGAGGGGCCGGATATCGATGGGGCCCTGAACCGCTGACCTCGATCTTCCGTCTCCTCTGACCGACGGGTCGGCGGCCGCTCGGCCGGTGATCCGTGCACCACCCGCTCGACAGCGGATCCGGGACGCTCCCCATCCGCTTCGCTGCCGGAATGGCAGCACGGTGCCGTCACGTGGAGTCGGCGGCGCCGGCAGCTCCCCGGGCCGCCCGGACCGGGGCCGACGGGAGAGGCTTGATCGTTGAGTAGAGACAACCGACCGCGGACCCAGATGACCCAGCGGACCACGAGGACACGACGGCGCTGGGTCACCGCCGTAGTCGCCGTCCTGGGCTCGATGGCGGCGCTGCTGACCGTTCCACTCACCGTCACCGCGGCGCACGCCGTCAACCGTGACGGCAGTTCGACGTTCGCCACGTACAACATGCACGGCTCGGACAACGGCTCCAGGTGGACTTCGGAGATCAACCGGCTGGTCGCGAGCTACCCGGTGGTGATGCTGCAGGAGGCCGGCAGCGGCCCACCTCCGGCGGTGGGCGATCACCGGACCGAATACCGGTCCATGCGGATCGTTCCGAGCCGCAGCCCCCAACCCAGCAACTACACGATCTCGACCTGGGCTGGCGGCCCGAACCACGAGAACCGCTACGTGTACTACCTGCAGACCGACCCCCGCAGGATCAGCAACACGAACGAGGACACGTGGGACGGCGGCCAGATGAACCTGGCGACGGTCACCGACACCCGGGCCGACGAAGTACGAGTGCTGGAGAACGCGTACTACGACCCGGACCCGAACGCCCCCAACAACCGCTACCGGGCACGCCCGTTGCTCGGTCTGCGGTTCGGGAACACGTGGTACTGGAACACACACGCCCGCGGCGAGGACGTGACCGCAGACGCGACCAGGCCCGGCCTGCTCGACCGGGTACGCGGCTTCATGGCAGGGAGCGACCAGCGCGGCCGGAACTGGGTCCTGGCGGGTGACTACAACGTGAACATCCTCAACCGCACCAACGCCGAGGCCCGCGACCGGTCGTTGCATCTGCGGCCCGGCGAAGCGCTGCTGCGTACCGGTCAGCCGACGTTCATCAACAGCGACGAGCCGAGTGAGCTGGATTACGCGGTCACGAGCGGACTGCCCGGCGGCTTCACCGCGTCCCGCTCGGACGGTGCCGGATCCGACCACGTGGCCGTGGTCTTCGCGCGGACACCACCGCCTGTCGCGCCCACCGGCCCGTCGCACGTCTACGCCACCACACTGGCCACACCCAACGGCAACATGCTGCAAGTGGGCGCGAACCACTCGATGGGCATCGGCGCCCCCCGCTACGACTCCGGCCAGATATGGCGCATGTACACCAACGGCGACTCCAACACCCACTTCCTGCGGAACCCCGGCACGGGAGATTGCATCGCCGCCCCGACGGGTTCCCGCCGGGATACCTCCTCCCGGGCCGTCGCCGGTGACTGCGCCGATCCGCGAGCGCAGTGGACGATCAGCCACATGGAGGACGACCCGGGGTGGAACAGCGACACCGGTGGACCGCAGCGCTGGCAGAGCGTGGCCTTCCCCGGGATGTGCCTGACCCCGTCCAACCAACAGGTGACCGTGGAACGGTGCACGGATGACCCCGCCCAGCGGTGGTGGGACAACCCCGCCGCGCTGCCCAAGGACTGGCCGACGACCACCGGCAACGTACGCCTGGAGGACGCGGCGCGCGGCAGCCGTCTGCGACGGTCCGGCTCGGTTCCCGGCACCGGCGTCGCCACCCGGCCCACACCGCCCAAGTGGTGGTGGCTCTACTGGCTGGCGTACGAGCGGAGGGACTTCGGCTGGAACATCCAGCGGATCGACACGGCCGACAACCTGGTGCGCATCCAGAGCCTGGACGGCGACAACCGGTGCCTGGGCGTCCGTGACGAGCACGCCAAATCCGAGACGGACGCCCTGCTGCGGACGTGCGACGACGCGCGCGCCGCCGACGGCAGCGGTCAGCGCTGGCTGGCAGAGAACTACGCGGACGGCACCGTCCGCTACCGCAACGAGGCCAACCACCTGTGCCTCACGGCCCCCGACGCCTACCAGGGCAACGTCAAGCTCTACTCGTGCAATGACATCCGGGCCGAACGCTGGAGCGTGGTGAACCCCTGAACCACCGACCGTCCGGGCTGACGCGCAGTCAGTCCGGACGGCCCTCTCCTGCTCATGCGCTCTTTCGGGTGGTGATCAGCCCCTACTGCCCTGGGAAGGCCGTTCGGGCCGTCGGCGCTGGCATGATGACGGCCGTGAAAATGCCGAACACCGCTTCGTGTCAAGTCCGGACCGGGTACGTACTGCGCAAGCTTCCCCAAGTGACTTTGCTTTTCTGGGCGTTGAAGACGGTGGCGGTGACGCTGGGGGAGACCTCCGGAGACCTGTTGGGCATCACCCTGGGCGTCGGTTACGTGACGACGGCGATCGTCTTCCTGGTCTTCCTGGCGGCTGTCGCGGTGGCTCAGGTGCGGGCCGGACGCTTCCACTCCGCCCTGTACTGGTCGGTGATCCTGGGCACCAGCATGGTCGGCACCGAGATCTCCGACTTCCTCAACCGCGGCTTCGGGCACGGCAGCGCCGCCGACGGCATCGGATACGCCGCGGGCGCGGCCGTCCTCACCGGCCTGCTGGCGATGGTCTTCGTGGTGTGGTGGCGCACCGGGCAGAGCTTCGACGTGGAACGCCTCGCCAGCCGCCAGGGAGAAATCCTGTACTGGATCGCCATCCTCGTATCCAACACGCTGGGCACCTCAAGCGGAGACTGGCTGGCCGACGACGCGGGCCTTGGGTTCCGCAACGCCTTCCTCGTCATCTCAGCCATCATGCTGCTGATCGTGGCGGCGTACTGGTTCACCGGTATCAGCCGCACGGTTCTGTTCTGGCTGGCCTTCGTCCTGACGAGACCGCTGGGCGCTGCGGGAGGCGATTCGCTGACCAAGCCGAGCGCCCAAGGCGGCCTCGGCTGGGGCACGCTATGGGGCTCCGCGGCGCTCCTCGGCGTCCTCGCCGTGCTGATCGCCCATCAAACACGGCAGGTCCGGCGGCACCCCATGGAACCTCTCCCCGCCCCACACGATCGCCGCACGGGTCTGCCTCAGCGCCCCAACGCCCGCCCGGCGCCTGCCCGTTCAATCGCCGACCCCTCCACGGCGCGGACCTGAGCCCCATGCCTGACGGCGGTGCGGAACCTCAGAGGTCGTACGCCGTGTCGTGCTTCGGCTGGTACAGACCGACTGTTCCCGCACCCGGCACAGCAAGGCTGGTCACCAGTCCCCAGCGCTGTTCGGTGATGTCGGTGGTGAACTCGACACCCTTGGCCTTCAGATCAGCGACCGTGGCGGTGAGGTCGTCGCACATCAGGAACAGCTCGGTGCGGCCGGTGGAGTGCGGATCGGTTGGGTGTACGGCCAGTTCGCCAGGTGGAGACTTGAAGATGAGCCAGCCACCTCCGGCGTCGACGTGCGCGAGCCCGAGCACATCGCGGAAGAAGGAGCGCGCCGCCTCCGCGTCGTTCGCGTAGACGATCGTGTGTGCACCGTTGATCACCCGTGGAAGCTATCAGCCCGTTGGGATTTGCACGCCGAACTCGCCGCGTGACCGCTGGCGCGCCATGCCCGACGGACCTGGCACCAAGCCACCCGGACCGAGCCTTGACCAGGCCCACGAAGCACTCTCATGAAGCGCGCCCACACCCTGGGTGTTGGGCCTCAAAGGCACACCGGGGAGTTCCGTTGTCCGAATGCACACTGCCGCTCAACCCCGTCCGTGGCCCGCGCGGCTGGCCGCCGCTGGGTAACCTCCCCGCTTTCGGGAGGGACCCCCTGGGCTTCCTGACGCGCTTGCGCGATGACTTCGGCGACGCCGTGACCTGGTCCCTGGGCCCCCGGCGCAGCCTGTTCGTCTCCCACCCCCGGCACATCATGGAGCTGCTGGCATCGCGGGAGGACACGTACGAGATCCTCGAAATCGGCTGGGCGTTCAAACAGATCACGGGGCAGAGCGTCATTCGCAGCAGTGGCGGCGACTGGCGGCGCAAGCGCTCACTGGTCCAGCCCACCGTCCGGCCGCGCCAGGTCCGCTCGTACGCCGACGTCATGGTCGACTCCGCTGGAGCGGCGGCCGACGGATGGCGCGACGGTGAACGGATCGACGTCCGCAGAGAGATGGCGCTCATCACCCAGCGGATCGTCCTGCGCACCCTGTTCGGCAGCGACCTCGGGGAACAGACCGGGGCGCTGGGTGATGCGATGGACGTGGCCGAGCACGCGGTGGGGGCAGAGCTTCGCGGTATTGGCCTTTTCCTGCCCGGCTGGGCACGGACCCCGGTCCGGCGGCGGCTGCTGGCGGCCGTAGCCACCATCGACACCGAAGTGCACCGACTCATCGGGGAGCGACAAAGCCGAACCCATGCCGTCGAAGAGCGCGACGACTTGCTCAGCAGGCTCCTCGCAGCCCGCGACGAAGGAGGCCGTCCGCTCTCGCCCAAGGAGGTACGCGACGAAGCCGTAACCCTCTGGGCCGCCGGTCACGAAACCACCTCCACGGCCCTGACCTGGGCCCTGTACCTGCTGTCCCGCGCCCCGGAGGTCCGTGTGCGGCTCGAAGCCGAGCTGGAGCACGTACTGGGCGGCCGCCCGCCCGCCATCGACGACTACGAGCGCCTCACCTGGACCCAGCAGATCGTCAAAGAGGCCATGCGCCTCTACCCGCCCGTGTGGCTCATCCCCGCGGTCGCCCGCGAAGGCGCCGCGCTGGGCGGCTTGCGCATCCCGGCCGGAACCATTGTCTGGTGCAGCCAGTGGACCACTCACCGAGACCCCCGCTGGTTCCCCGACCCCGATCAATTCCGACCGGAACGCTGGGCGCCCGACGCTCCACACGCGGTGCCCGATCACGCGTGGTACCCCTTCGGCGGCGGCCAGCGCACCTGCCTCGGCGCCCGCTTCGCCCAGGTCGAAGCCGTACTGGTACTCGCCACCCTCGCCCAGCGCTTCCGCCTCGACCTGCCCGCCACCGAGGTAACGGCCCACGCCGGCCTGCTCCTGCAACCCGCCACTCCACTCCACGCGACCCTGAGCAGCAGGAACGCCGAGGAGCGCTTGCGCGACAACTGACCGCCGCTTTTGTGCAGCAGGCGCATTCAGGACAAGAATCTCCCACGCTTTCAACCTGTCGACTGCGCCCAGCTGAGGGCCGCATCGGCTGAAGGGCGGGCCCCGAAGCGCCATGCGTCCCGCTACGCCGCGATCAAGTCTGGCGCAAACTCGGCCAGCGACGCTCAAGGGCCTTTGCCCGCGTTGGCAGACTTTCTCCTGTCATAGCCGGAATCTTCGACCAGTAAGAGAGAGCACCGAATGAAACTCATCGTCCGGACCGGGCTCGCCATCGTGGCGTCGGCCGCAGCCCTCGCCGCGGCCGCCTTACCCGCCTCCGCCGCCATCGCTGCCGAGAACCCCGGCGTGGGAGCCGTTGCGCATGCCGTGGCGGCGAACCCGAAGACGATCAAGGCCGCCGCGTACAACCAGGCGCGGAGCATCCTGGCCAACGCCGGAAGCCAGACTGCCGCCAAGTCGCACCCCGTTCACGGGAAGGACGACGTGCCGGTCAGCTATGGAACCAGCCTGCTGGCCGCGGCCCGCGACGAGTTCCGGCACGCCGACCGGAACCTTCCGGCGAAGCAAAAGAAGTCGGACATGTCGATTCCGCACTACAACGCGATCCACAGCGCAGCGAAGACCATGGGCATCGACCGATGGTGACGCGGTAGGCCCCGGTCGCGAAGGATCCGCTCCGACAGGTGCGGATCCTTCGATCGGCTGGACTGCGCCCCCCCAACTGCCCTTGCGGGCCTGCTTCTCCGGGCGGTCAGGTGATCGTCGGCGGTCCGCAGCGCTGTGGACGACTGGCCAGTAAGCGCCTTTACTGTCGGCGGTAGGGCTGGGTGGCCCGGGGCGGAGACGGCCGAGGCGAGGAGCGGGGGAGACGGTGGAGCGGTATGAGATCGAGACGTTTCTTGCCTTGGCCGAGGAGCTCCACTTCACCCGTACTGCTGAGCGTCTCCTTGTCTCGCCGGGCCGTGTCAGCCAGACGATCAAGAAGCTGGAACGAACGCCGCGTCGGGGGCACGTTGTTCGAACGCAACAACCGCCGTGTGGCACTCACCCCGGTCGGCCGCCAGCTCCACGCCGAACTGCTTCCCGCATACCAGCGGGTCCAGCAGGCCGTCGCCAACGCGTCAGCAGCGTGCCGGGGCCTGGCCGGTGTGTTGCGCGTCGGATTCACCGCGCCGTGGTCCGGTGACCTCATCGTCCGGGCGGCCGACGTACTCAACTCGCGCTACCCGCACTGCACCGTCGAGTTGCAGGAAGTGACGTACAACGCGGCCATCGTGGCCCTGCAGAGCGAGGACGTCGACCTGGTGGTCGCCGAGCCTCCCGTCGAAGACCCGGCCATCACCGTGGGACCCGTCGTGTTCTCCGAACCGCGTGCCCTCCTCGTGCCCGCCGACCATCCTCTGGCGGCTCAGGAATCCCTGTCGTTGGAGGATCTCGCGGTGCTGCCGCTGATCACGGCTGTCGGGGTGTCCCGCGCCTGGCGTGACGCCTTCTTCCCCCGCCGCACCCCCCAGGGCCGCCCGATCCGACACGGACCGGCCGCTGTGGGATGGCAGGAGGTCCTCTCACTGGTCGGGGTGGGCAAGGGAGCCACGGTGGCCTCTGTCCGGGCGAGGCACTACCACGGTCGACCCGACATCGTGTACGTCCCGTTTCGCGACGCGCCGTCCGTCGACTACGTGCTCATGTGGCGCGACGCGGGTTGTACCGCCGAGCTCCGGGCGTTCATATCGACCGTCCTTGAGTTCATCCCAGAGGCGGTCGGCCGGACCTGATACGTCAGGGCCCTTCGCGACCCGCGACACGTCTCATGGTCTGGAGGCCCGGTGCGGCCTGCCCCGTGGCAACGTCAGCGTCGCGAGAGTGGTCAGGACGAGTCCGGCCGCCGCGAGCAGCATGCTCGACCGCATACCGGCCAGGAACGTGTTGGCTCCGGTCAGCAGCGCCCCGAACACGGCCACCGCAATCGCTCCGCCGGCCTGGCGGCCGGTGTTGAGGACCGCGCCGGCCGTGCCCGCCCGGTCCGCGGGTACCGCGTCGAGGAGCATGGCGGTCAGTGCCGGCATCGTCAGCGCACCGCCGAGACCGACCGGCACCATCAGTGTCGCCACCACCCACACATTCGTGTAGGGCTCGACGGTGAGCAGTGCCAACAGGCCTGAAACTCCGATGAGTTGACCCGCGGCCATCGGCACCCGCGGGCCGAACCGCGCGGCCAGCTTCGCCGAGGCCAGGTTCACCACGGCGACCAGCGCCGTCATCGGAATGAACATCATGCCCGCGTGCAGCGCCGACTGCCCGCGCTCCTGCTGCAGATACAGACTGAAGACGAACACCCCACCGTAGTAAGCGGCGTTGAGCATGAAGCCGACCACCAAGGACACCGCCACCACCCGCGAGCGGAACAGCGCCAGCGGCAGCATCGGATGCGCCCCCTTGGCCTGCACTGCCAGAAATACGGCTGCCGCCACCACGGCCACCAGCAGCGACACCACCACGAGCGGGCGACCAAAACCCTGGTCGCCACCCTCGATCACCCCGTACGTCAGGGCACCCATCGCGACTACCGCCGTCACCTGCCCGACCAGGTCGAGACGTGCAGGGCAGCCGCGGCGAGACTGGTACGCGAGCCAGCAGGGCGAGCGCCAGCAGACCTGCCGGCAGGTTGACGAAGAATATCCAGCGCCAGCCCACGGATGCGGTGAGCGCTCCGCCGAGGACCGGTCCGGCCGCCACCGCGACCGCGCCGCCCACGGTCCAGACCGCAATCGCCCAGGCCCGCCTGGCCTGGTCGGGGAAGCCCTGCCGGATCAGCGCCAGCGACGCCGGCATCATCAGGGCCGCCGCGCCTCCCTGAACCAGCCGCGCCGCCACCAGTACGCCGAGGCTTGGCGCGAACCCGCGGGCCGCCGAGGCCAATCCGAAGAGGACGAGCCCGCCACCGTACGCCTGCCGGGCCCCGACCCGGTCGGACAGGGCGCCCGCGGAGAGCATCAGGGCGGCGAAGATCAGCGTGTATCCATCCACCACCCACTGCAGGCCGGACATGCCGCCGCCAAGACCGCGGCCGATGTCGGGCAGCGCAACGGTCACGATCAACGCGTCCAGTGAGATGAGGAAGAAGCCCAACAGGGCTGCCCCCAGTACGAGGGAGGAACCGCCGCGGCCTGTCTGCGGTGCAGCGACCGCGGCGCCGGGGGAAGGGGCGGACTTGAGGGTGAATTTCACCAGGGCACTCCTGATGATGAGGATCTGTGATTTTCCCCAGGGGTACTCAGACTCCCCACTTGGTTGCGGTCTCAACGACCCTCATGTCGTTCTGAGGGGTTCCGACTCGCAGCGGGCGGGTTCAATGACGCCGAACCATTGCTGGGTGGCCATCCGGAGGGCGTCCAGGTCGGCCGGGTCGGGGTGGGGGGCGGCTGTTGCCCATGCCACATAGCAGTCGGGCCGCAGCAGCAGGGCGGTGGCCGCGGGGGCGGGGTGCTGGGGCTGTGCGGTGACGATGTCCATCTGGTCGTGGCAGTGTGCGAGTGCCTGCGCAGCCGATGCGTCTTCGGTCAGGTCGAGCAGCAGTGGCCGTGCGGCTGTGGTGAGTTCCGCCAGCCGGACCGTCCCGGTGGGGGTGTGCAGTTCCATGTCCGGCGCGAACCGGCCGACCAGGGGGTGCGTGTCGGGGCCGCCCATGGCGTAGCGGACGTCGGTGCCCGCAGTGAGGTCGGCGAGGTGCTGGATGGTGTTCGGGTGGCCGAGGAGTTCGGTGAACAGCTCGCGCAGCGCGGTGACGTCGCTGCCCGGGGCGGTCAGCGCGGACTGTGCCTGGGCGTTGACGACCATGCGGTGGGCGGCTTGCCGGCGCTCGGCCTCGTAGCTATCGAGCAGTTCGGGCCCGGCGTTGCTGTGGATGGCGGCGGCGAGTTTCCAGCCAAGGTTGACCGCGTCCTGTAGGCCGAGGTTGAGCCCGGGGCCGCCCCCTGCGGCGTAGACGTGGGCCGCGTCGCCGACGAGGAACACGCGGCGGTCCCGGAAGTGTTCGGAGACTCGAGTGTTGCCGCCGGTCAACCGGCGCAGTACGTGTGGTCCCTCGCCGGCGGGCGGGCTTAGGGGCAGGTCGGCGCCGAGTACGCGGCGGATGCTCGCCCCGAGCTCGTCGAGGCTGATCGGCGTCTCAGTCTCGGGCTGGTCCCACTCGGTGGTGCTGACCAGCGGCGGGTGGCCGGGGAAGGGCGCGTAGGAGAACCCGCCGTGCTCGGTGCGGTGGGGCAGGAACGGCAGGACGGGTCCGTAGCCGGGCACGTCCAGCGCGCCGGTCGTGGGATCCACCCATGCCGCCGGTACCGTCGCGTGCGCCGTCCGGGTGGTCCTGCGGTCATAGCTGACGCCGGGGAAACCGATGCCGGACAGCTTGCGCGTGATGCTGCGTGCTCCGTCCGCCCCGACGACGTAAGGGACGCGCAACCGGTAGGCCCCGTCCGTCCCCGCGACGTCCACGGTCGCTGCCTGGTCGTCCTGCGACAGGCCGACGACCTCGTGCCCCCGCCGGATTTCCACCCCGAGTTCGATGGCCCGATCCTGGAGGACCTGGACGATGCGCTGCTGCGGCGCCGGCAGGCCGTAGATCGGGCTGTCCTGGAGCAGGCTCAGGTTCAGGCCCATCGCGGCGAACATGAAGTAGGCCGAGTTCGGCTGCGGCGGCCCCGGCACTCCGCTGAGGCGCTCGTACAGCCCTCGGCGGTCGATCATTTTCACGACCTGGCCGAGCAGTCCGTTCGCTTTCGGCTCCTCGCTCGGCGTGGGCAGGCTTTCCAGCACGACCGGACGGATCCCGGCCAAGGCTAGTTCGCAGGCCAGCATCAGCCCGTTCGGGCCGCCGCCGACTATGACGACATCAGTGATCACCAGCGTGTCCCCTCTTACATGAGTGGAGTCTTATGTGGATGGAGGAAGGGCAGGGCGGACCGGCCAGGCACCGGCCGATCGGGATCGGTTCGTACGCGTTCTCAAGGAGCGGGAAGGCCCGCGGCGACCCGGTCGAAGACCTCGCGCAGCGCCGGGGCGAGCGGGGCGGGCGGATCCGCGTGCAGGCAGTGCTCCACGGCCACGGCGCTACTCGCGCCGATCACCGCGGCAACCAGCTTCGGGTACACGTCCCGGGTGACGTCAGTACCGGTGCGTTCGGCGATCGCCTTGGCCAGCTCCTCCTGTGCGGCCGCGTTCGCCTTGACGACCTCCCCCTGCAGGGCCGGTTCGGCCAGCATGAGCCGGAGCCCGTCCGTCCAGCGCCGGTCACGGGGAGACCTCACGGTGTCGCCTTGCGGCACGAACTGGGCCTGCACGGCATGGGCGATCGAGTCCCACAAGGGCTCGGTGGCCGGCCGCGCGCGCAGTGAGTCGGCGATCCGCAGCATGCGCTCCAGATGGCTGGCTGCGATCGCCTCGGCCTTACTGGAGAAGTAGTTGCGGAAGGTGCGCACGGACACGTTCGCTGCGGCGGCGATGTCCTCCACCGTCACGTTGTTCCACCCTCGCTGCACGCAGAGGCCGATCGTGGCCTGACTCAGCGCGACGCGGGTCTCCCGCTTCTTGCGCTCCCGCAGCCCGATGCGCGTGTCGTCTCCCTCTGTCATGTCAGCCACCGTAGGCAAATATTGCCGAATTGGCAAGCTTACCGATATGGCAACTTTCTGTCGTTAGAGCAACACGGAGCACGGACCCATCCCGCCACGCCGAGCAAGCCCACAAAGGGGATGGGCGGGGAGATCAACTGAGCAGGTTTGTCCAACCCCTGAGCAGACGGTGGGGAAATTCAAAGAGCCCCATCACTGAGGCGTGCTTGACGATGTGCGAGCGAGATCGGGGGCAGGTGTGACCGCTGACGCGTCGGCCGCGGCCGGTGGGGGGCGCGGTGAAGCGGCGCGATGCCGGGCGGCGAGGGTGCCGCCCCGCGTGCGGTCGGTCAACCGGCCCCTTGCGCAGGCAGACCCTTGTTGCCGTCGCCCCAAGTTGCCGTCATGACCACGGAGTTGATTAGCCACCCGTCGGCGGTCCGTGCCAGTTCCCAGCGGTAGTCGCCGCCGAGCGTCCACAAGGGGGACCCATGGGGACCGGCGAGACGGTGGGTGGCCTGGAAGGAGGCGCTGCACACGGCGCGGTCCCCGGTGAACTGGACCAGGTGGTTGGCGATCAGGTGCTGGGCGGCGTCGTAGCCGCCGAGCGTCGCCGACCAGGCGTCGACGATCTCGTGCGGCGTGAGCCGGACCGGTTCGCCGCCGTTCAAGCTGGTGTAGTCGAGGACCACCTCGTCGGCGAACAGGCCACGCAGCAGCTCCCATTCACGGCGATCCGCGTGCACGGCCATCCGGGTACAGGTCTCGGCCACCTCGATCCGGGTCAGAGCAGGACACGGCACGGCGGCTGCAGGGGAGTCGGGCATGGCGAAGCGGTCTCCAGTGAGGGTGAGGAAGGGGGAGGTTGGGTGGCGGATGCGGATGCGGATGTGGTCTGCGGGATGTGGGGCGCAGCCTGCTCACAGCGTGCGGGCGAAATGTTCGGCCGCCGCGTCCGCGGCGAGGCCGACCTGGGGCGGCTGGTCGTAGAAGTCGAACTGGACGCCCTCGGTCCAGAGGAAGGTCTTGGGCCCGGCGAGGTTGTCGTGGAAGCGGCGGGCGCCGTCCGGGATGGGCGGGGTCCTCGCTGTGTACGAGCAGTACGGAGCGGTCAACTGCGGTGCGATCGCGATGGCGTCGAAGTCCAGCCAGCCGCTCCAAGCCATGACGGCAAAGCGGTTGGGCCACCGCTTGGTGCCGCCGCGCTGCGGGTTGAGGTAGAAGTCGATGTCGAAGGGCATGGCGGCGTCCGGTTCGCTGCCACTGACCACGGGCACCTAGTGTCCTGCGCCGGAGATCCGTTGGCAGTAGCGGGCGAGGGAGTCGAGGATTTCTGCGGCGGTTTTGGTCCAGATGAATGGCTTGGGGTTGGTGTTCCACTCCTCGACCCATGTGCGGATGTCGGCTTCTAGGGTTTGCACGTTGTGGTGTGTGCCGCGGCGGATCTTCTGGTCGGTGAGGAAGCCGAACCACCGCTCGACCTGGTTGAGCCAGGATGAGTAGGTCGGGGTGAAGTGCAGGTGGAACCTGGGGTGTCTGCCCAGCCATGCTCTGATCGTGGGGGTCTTGTGGGTGCCGTAGTTGTCGACGATGAGATGGACCGCCAGGTGGGCAGGGACTGTCTTGTCGATCCGGATCAGGAACTTCTTGAACTCCAGGGCCCGGTGGCGTCGGTGCAGGGCGGTGATGACTTCACCGGTGGCGACGCCGAACGCGGCGAACAGGGTGGTCAGCCCGTTGCGCACATAGTCATGGGTGCGTCGCTCGGGCATGCCCGGCATCATCGGCAGTACGGGCTGGGACCGGCCCAGGGCCTGGATCTGGGACTTCTCGTCCACCGAGAGAACCACCGCGCCCTCGGGCGGGTTGAAGTACAGGCCGACGACATCGTGGACCTTCTCCACGAACAACGGATCCGTCGACAGTTTGAAGGTGTCCGTCAGATGGGGCTTGAGCTGGAACCTCCGCCAGATCCGGCCGACGGTCGACTTCGACAGCCCGCTGCGGTCCGCCATCGAAGAACGCGACCAGTGGGTCGCGTTCTTCGGGATTTCCTCCAGGGTCGCCACCACCACGGCTTCCACCGCATCGATACCGATGACGGGCGGCCGGCCCGGCCGGGGCTCATCCACCAGCCCGTCCAGATGCTGAGCCAGGAACCGGCGCCGCCACTTGCGGACCGTGTCCGCAGCCACCCCCAGGTTCCGGGCCACCTCCACGATCGGCGGCACTTGCGGGCCCGCACACGCCAGCACGATCCGCGCCCGCAGAGCAAGTGACTGCGCCGACTTCGCACGGCGGGTCCACCGCTCGAGCACCGCACGCTCGTCCTCGGCCAGGAGTAACGGCTCCAGCTTCGGACCCCGACGAGGAACTGACGCACCAGCAGCAGAAGTCACACAACAACTAACGAACCACTACTGGCGCAGGACACTAGTAGTGCTTGGTCAGGTTGATATCGGTTCTGGCATGTTGCGGTGACAGGTGGGGCAGGCGCCGGTCCAGAGCGCGAGGAGCAACTGCAGTTCGCGGGCGACCTTGTAGAGGCTCAGACCGGCGCCGTCCCTTTTGGGGATCGGGTGATGCGCTGGAGGGTGCAGAAGGCGTGCGCGACGGAGACGAGGGTGACGTGGTGGTGCCAGCCTCTCCAGGTGCGGCCTTCGAAGTGAGCCAGGCCCAGGACCTGTTTCATCTCGCGGTAGTCGTGCTCGATGCGCCAGCGCAGTCTCGCGGTGCGCACGAGGGTGGCCAGCGCCGTGTCGGCGGGCAGGTTGGACAGCCAGAACTGCACGGGCTCGGGTTCGGTGGCAGGCCATTCGGCCAGCAGCCAGCGCACGGGCAGTTCCGGACCGGCGGTGTTCTTGCGGATCTCGCGTCCAGCGGGCCGGATCCGCAGGGCCACGAACCGCGAGTACATGCGCTTGACGCCGCTGCGACCGCTGCCCGGTCGGGAGCCTTCCCGCCACTGCACCGGCTTCGCGGCCCGCTTGCCGGCCTCGATGACCAGCTTCTTCACCGTCCGGGCCGGCTCGGGGTAGGCGGGCCGCGGCCGTGGGCCGCGACCGCGATAAGGCGGGGCATGCGGCCGTGCCGCTTCCGGCTGGGCGGTGGTCGTGGTGGAGATCCCCACCACGTAGCGGAGCCCGCGTTCTTCCAGACCCAGTCGGAAGACTGCCGCATCGCCGTAGCCACCGTCGGCGACGACGAGCGGGACATCAACACTCCACGACCTCGTCTCATCAATCATGTCCAGGGCCAGCTGCCACTTCTCGACATGGCCGATCTCGTCGGGGATGCCGCACGTGGTGCGGCGGGCCACCTTGGCCGCATCGGCCTTCGGCGAGGCGGGGTCCCAGCTCTCGGGCACGAACAGCCGCCAGTCAACGGCCGCCGAGGCGCCGTCGGAGGCCAGGTGCAGCGAGATGCCGGCCTGGCAGTTGGTGACCTTGCCCGCGGTGCCGGTGTACTGCCTGGCCACACACGCCGACGCCTCCCCGTTCTTGAGGAAGCCAGTGTCATCGACGATCAGTGCCGTCGGTTTGATCACCTGCTGCATCCGCCAGGCGAGACGGGCACGCACATGCGCCGCCTCCCATGGGCTGGTGGTGATGAAGTGGGCCAGGGCCTGTCGGTTGCCGTCCTTACCCAGTCGGGCGGCCATCGGTTCCACCGACTTGCGCCGACCGTCCAGCAGCAGGCCCCGCAGGTAGACCTCGCCCCACCGGCGCTGATCCGCCCGCGAGAACGGCTCGAACATCTCGGCCGCGAAGTCCTCCAGATCACACCGGACCGCGGCCAACTCCCCACCCAGCACACCCGGTCAACGACACAGCCGATCAAACGGACACGCCGCCAGCGAGTGAACCTGACCAAGCCCTACTAGGTGACCTCGCCGGTGTCCTCGTACCTGCGCCGGGCTTCGGCCGCTGCCGCCTTCTTCGCTTCGATCCCTCCGGGCCGCCGTAGTTCTCCTTGCAGATGCGGCCGTCGTGGAGCCATGGGGCCACCAGAGCAAGCGACCTCACCCTCGGGTCCTCGGCGGCGAGGGCGCTCACGTACATCGCGCCCGCGCACACTCCGAGCACGCCCAACTGCCCGTCGTCCACCGCTGGATGCCCGGTCAGGAAGTCGGCCGCCGCGCTGAGGTCCTGGACTTTCAGCTGCGGAGATTCGTAGTCCCGCGGCTCACCGGCTGACTCACCGTATCCAGTGAAGTCGAAGGAGAGGGCGGCGTAACCGCGCCGGGCGAGTTCCTCGGCGTACCGGTCGGCCATTTGCTCCTTCACACTGGTCCAGGTGCCGGCGACCACGACGCCCTGAAGCGGGGTGGCGTCATCGGTGCCCGAGGGATCGGGCAGAAAGAGGTTGCCGACGAGCTCGGCCCCCTCACCGGCGAAGCTGATCCGTTCACGTAGTGGCATGTCAGGACTCCTTCAAGTAGGAAGGCGTACGGAAGGTCGTCAACTGACCGTCATACGAGAGAAGTTGGTCAGCCCGATGCCTGGGGGCACGCGCGTTCATGGATGGAGACATGGCCTGCCCACTTGCCCCTGACACGCTGGCGGTTGAGGCTCCGACCGACAACGCCGAATGGCTCAAGACACGTTGAGCGTGGCTAATCAAACCCGCTTCGGAGTGGACGGCCGCAGCAGCGTCGTTCCGGGCCCCTCGTGATCTTCCTGCCTTCCGACCCGACTTCCGCCTCGGACAAGCTGGGTTGGGAGCCGGGCGGGGCAGAGCTGAGCGCCTTGTCGTTGTTCAGCATCGTGATGCGAGCGGGGGCGGCCGGTCCACCGTGAGAAGGCGGCGCGGCGCCACGTTCGGGACCGTCCATGATCTTGTGCGGGTCCACGGCAGCTGACACGGCCCCCCACAGCCGCCGCGGCGTCTGGTCCTTGCGGCCGGATGTGTGAGAGGGCCTGTCCTGCATCTGCGCCTACGGGGCGGAGGTGCTCCCGCCGGTGGCTCTTGACCAGGCAGGTCTACCAACCGGGGCGGGCAGGGAACCGTAACCATCCATCTGCGAGCGCCCGGGGGAGGGACGTCTCGTACCCCGCCGGTCATGTCTGCGGGGAATCGCCTTTGGCGCGTGGTTCTCTCGTGGCCATGGAGGTGCTGATCTGATGAACGTCCATCGAGAACGGGACGGTTCCGCCGTGGCACTGACGCCGCGTCGGCGGGTGCTGGCCGCGGCCGTACCCGTACTGGCCGGAGGCGCTGCGACCGCCCTGTCTGCCGGACCCGCCCGCGCGGTCGCCTCGGTGCGCCGGGAGCCGATCCGGCCGCTGCGTACCACCGCGGGGGACTGGCGGGCAGTGGCCGGGGCCCTGGGTCGTCCCGGCAACATGATGGGTGCTTTCGACTACCACACGGCGTTCCTGCGCACGGATCTCGAGGTGATCTCGGACGGCGTGACGGTCATGCCGGGCCTCGCACTCGGGTCCCATGTGGGGTTTGTGCGCTACGCGGATGGCAGCAGCATGGTCATGGGCGATCTGGTTGCCACCGAGGGCGAGCTACAACAGATGACGGACGCTTTGCAGGCTCACGGGTTCATGCAGACCGCGGTCCACAAGCACCTGCTCGCCCACACACCGGATCTGTGGTGGACCCATGCCCACGCCCGCGGCGGCGATCCGGTGGCGCTGGCCCGAGGGCTGCGCGCGGCACTGGACGCGACGCGGACCCCCATGGACGTACAGTCGGCGGCTCACGAGCCGGTCGATCTGGACACCGCCGGCATCGACGCCGCGCTGGGAGTCAAGGGCTACAGCGAGGATGGTGTCTACAAATGCATCTTCGTCCGCCGCGAAACCATTACCGACGAGGGGCTGGTGTTGCCCCCGGGGCTGGGCTCGACCTCCGCGCTCAACTTCCAGCCGCTGGGCGAGAGCCAAGCCGCGATCAACGGTGACCTGGTCATGATCGCTGACGAAGTCAACGACGTCCTTGCCGCGCTGCGCCAGGGCAACATCGACATCGTCGGGCTCCACAACCATGCCCTCGCCGACGACCCCCGACTCTTCTTCACCCACGTCTGGGCCGTCGGCGATGCCGTCACCCTGGCAAGAGCCCTGCGACGTGCGGTGAGCGCCACCAACACGACACCACGCACCTGACCACGCACCTGAACCGTGGCTCGTGCTGATACCAAAAACCCCCTGCCGCGCGGGCAGCCTGCGCGGCAGGGGGCTGTGGAGCAAGGCCAGCGAAGGTCAGAGCAGCTTCTGCGGGGCCTGGAACTGGTCGACGGGCGCGACGTTGCACGCGGCCTTGGGGCCACCGAGCAGGTGTCCGCCGATGCCCTCGCCCTCGGGCAGCGGAACCAGGCAGCGTCCGTCGACGTTGATGAGCGGGGCGCCGTAGGTGTTGAGGATGCCGCCGGAGTCACCCGCGATGGCGGTGTCACCGCTGCGGGTCCCGAAGTCCGTCGCACCGGTGCCGCTCGACGTCGGGCCCTGGCCGATGCGGGCAGAGCGGATGCTGTCGTGCGCGTTGGTGGGGATGGTCTTGGCCTCGGGCCCCATGGTGTGCGCCGAGGCGGGCACGGCGATGGCCATCGTTGCGGCAGTGGCGAAAACCGCCCCGGCCAGAACCTGCTTGATCACGGTTGTGCTCCCATTCAATGGATCAGAGAGGGGTGACAGGCTTGCCATGTGGGAAACCCGCCGCCCCTAGAACGAGGAGCAGGCAGAAGACGTCACAAATTGCACTCATTCAGACCAATATGCAACTCACTGGCCTGATAATGGACAATCACTCGCTCCGTGCTCTCCCGTAGCGGCTCATACCCGCATCCAGCCCGTTACGGGCGAGCCGCTCACCGGCACCGGACACGGAGCCGAGCAGCCGTCAAGGCCGGGCCCCGGCAAGTCCGCCCGCTCCGTCAGGGCCGGACGGGAGGCTGGGCTGTGGGTAGTCGCCAGTAGGGAACTGGTACGCCCGCCTTCCACCGACGGGCAGCGGCCGAGCGCACCCGCAGAAGCGAACCTCTTGGCCGCCGGCGCCCACCGGCATGGACACGCATGTCCGATACCCCGGCCCGGTCGGCTGGGACTTGAGCGCACAAGGGTCCCGGGGCCGGTCAGGCCTCGGGACCCTTGCGTGCTTCTCCGACCCCTTCAACGACGGCATGCAGGCTAGGTCACCCGGCTTCCTCCGTACAGTCCAGTCCGAACCATCCGGTCACGTGAACTCAGCCCGCCCGCAGGGAAGTTCGCCGTAGTAGCCGGGTAGTTCGAGGACCGGAGCCGGGGGGAGAGCCCGTGCTATGCGGAGGGGACCCGCAAAGCGGCCAGTACTGGCAGGTGGTCCGTGGCTGCCCGGAGGTCTCGTTCCGAGATGTCGGGGAGTCCCATCGGCACTCCGCACCCCAGCACCTCCACGCCCTCCGTCGCGAACACCGCGTCGATCCGCTGAAGCGGATCGCCGAGCCGGGTGGTGTGCTCTCGCCCCCACGGCTTCGTCGCCCAGCCGTCCTGGAGGGCACCCGCGAGCAGGCCGAAGGTACGACCCTCCGGCCGGTCGTTGAGGTCGCCCGCGGCGACGGCGTACGGCACGTCCAGGGCGGACAGCCGCTCAAGGAGCAGTCGGCCCTGCTCGTAGCGCTCTTGGCCGTTGCTGCTCAGGTGGCAGCTGAGCACGCCGAGCCGGGCCCGGCCGAACCGCAGCACGGCCGTCGCGAAGCCCCGCTGGTGCAGGCCGGGAGTGCGGGGCAGCAGAACGTCCTCGGTGCGCTCCACATGGGCGCGCAGCGAGGAGAGGATCATGGGCCCGGAAGCGGTGGCGCCGCCCGACACGTACACGAGCCCGGACGTCCGGGCGAGGCGGGCGGCGGCTTTGCGCCAGCGGAAGAACCGCGGCGCCTCTTGAACGCAGACAACGTCGGGCCGACAGGCCCGGATCACCCGGGCGAGGGCCGGGACGTCGTCCCGCATGGAGCGGATGTTGTAACTGAGCACGCGCACGACCACGGAGCCGTCGGGTTCCGTCGCCGATCCGGGTAGGTCCCGCACGCTTTCCCTCTCCATGCCTCACCTTTCCACCGGGACGGCGCGATGCGAGATGGCGCTCAGCTGCCCGGACGGGGGTGCTGCGGCGTCCCATTCCTGTTCGTCGGCCTCCAGGCATCTGGTGGCTTCGCACGACGATCTTTTCAAGAAACGAGAAACCGTCGGCCAGGGTTCCGGCCGACGGTCTCCAGCCCCAATGGCGCCCAGGCCGCACGGCCTTGGCTGCCCATGGTGCCCATGGTGTGCCCAGGCCGCACGGGCCCGGCTGGGGGCGCTACTTGAACAGGCGGTCGGCGCTGGTGGCCATGCGGTGAGTGGAGCTGTGGTGGTTCACCCAGTCGCGTACGAGGTTGATGGCGTTGGCGCACTGCCAGCTGTCGTCGTACTCGCGAACTCCGGTGAAGGCACCGTAGCCCGCGATGATGCCGTCCACGCGCGCATCGCCCAGCAACTTGTCCACGTACCAAGGGTCGTTGTACGTGGTCGTCCAGGACAGCGTTGCCCCGAGGCGTCCGGCAGACCGGTCCCCGGCGCCCTTCTTCAGTTCAGCGCACGTGTTCCAGGTGGCTTCGGTGCAGTTGCCGAAACCCTTGGAGATGTCGGAGTCGCCGTAGTCCATGGCCCGGTGACCCGCCGGGAATCCGGAACCGGACCGGTTGAAGGCGCCCTGGGCCTGGTCGCGGGTTCCGGTCGTCGTGATGCCCTCCAGGGGGCCGAGCCTGTTCTCCAGGCTCTTCCAGCCCCTGCCGCCGACGTCGGGGGTGCTGCCGCCGTGGTACTCGTAGAAGCCGTAGAGGACCTGGATCCCGGCAGCCGTCAGCCTCTGTGCCTTGTCACGCAGACCGGCGACGCTGCACGCGCGGTTGGGTGCTTCTCCGCAGTAGTTGGGGTCCTTGATGTCCAGCCAGACCAGTGCCAGTCGGCGCCCTGCTTTGGCGTTCGAGACGATGCGGTCGATCATGCTGTCGAAGCTGGGGCCGTGCCGGGTTTCACCGGCCGAGGAGCAGTCGTGATAAGCACGCCACTCGTTCGGGTTGTACCAGGCACAGACGTCGATCTCGATGCCGTTGGCCCCGTGCTTGAGCGCGGCGTCCACACCGTCCAGGGTGTCGACCCGGTGCGCGATGGCGTAGATCGCGTGACGCTGATCGGCTGCTGCCGCCGGGGTCGAACCGAGCACGGTGGCACCGACGATCCCGCACAGCGCCGCCATCAGCGCCAGTAACACCTGCGGGCGGCCGCCTCGTCGTAAGTGAATGGTCAAGGAGACTGCTCCTTCATTTCGTGTTGTGAAATCCGGTGCTCCGCGAAAAGCGGTTTCCGCAGCGCAGACGGCGCGTGACGATCAGGTTCGCCGTCCGGCAACGGCCGCAAGCACCTCGTGCGGGAACGATGTCACGGGCGGAATGGGGTCGATCGGCCTCAGAGCCTGTCAGAGCCTGTCAGAGGAGGCCAAGTACGGGCATCGCAGCACTCGTTGCGGAGCGCGGGACGCGGGGCGCCTGCGCTACCGCACTCTCGCGGAGCCGGGTGCCGAGCCTCCGGCGCGCCACATCCGTCGCCCCTCTGCGGGACTCAGCGGACGGCCACCTTCGCCACGCCAGATGTCCTCTCGCGTACCGGGTGACGGTCGCCGGGAGCGATCAGGCCGTACACCACCGCACGGTATTCCTGGCCGCCGCTGTGCGCGGCTTTGACGTGCGCGGTGACGTGCGCATCGGAGCCGGCGGCGACAACAGCACCGCAGGTCGCCTGGTGCCACGCGGGTCCGCCGCTGCGCGCTTCCAGGCATATCTGCAAGTAGCTCGCCGCGTCTTCGTCCCCGTGGGCCGTGACCGCGAAGGTACGGCCGACATGCGCCGTCTGCGGCGCGGTGATCTTCACGCCTCCCTTCGCGAACGCCGGCCCGGCGGCCAGCGTCACCGCGGCCAGGCCCAGCGCCCCGATCGCGGCCATCCGGCCGCCCCGCGCCC
The DNA here is from genome assembly GCF_036231355.1 of Streptomyces sp. NBC_01431. Lineage (NCBI taxonomy): Bacteria > Bacillati > Actinomycetota > Actinomycetes > Kitasatosporales > Streptomycetaceae > Streptomyces > Streptomyces sp. NBC_01431. Next base: position 578,274 of record NZ_CP109496.1, on the reverse strand, counting down.
TCATCCCGGTCTTCTTCGTCCTGGTCATGGACTTCCCTCCCGGGGGTTTCCCCCTGCCTGGCGAGGCCGTGTCCACCAAGGCGCTCGGTGTGCCTCGCCGACCAATCAGATGAGCCGGTCGCCCCGGCCGTTGCACCCCGCGCGGCGCCTTCACAAATCCATCACAACGGCATCGGGCGCACTGCGCCCCGCACCAGCTTCAGGAGCAGCTCATGCGGAGGGAGAGTCGCTCGGCAACAGGAGGCTGCCGAGCGGCCCGTCCGGCTGTAGGCGGCGTGCGGTACCGCGTGGAGTGCCCGTGGCGTGATGCGGCATGACTCAGACCAGTTCGGGTTGCGGTTCCGTGTGGAGAGCTGGTGCGGCCTTGGGTTTCCACGACTTGGTGGTCCGGAGGTAGCCGTAGATCACCGAGACCATCGACAGGATGACCAGTGGTCCGAACACCCACGGATGTGTGGCCATCTGCGTCGGCAGCCAGCGGTACGACGTCAGGAGGGCGGCGAAGACCGCCGTGCCGTAGGCGACCAGCTGGATTCCCGAGCGGTCCCAGCCGCGGTCGAGTGTGCGCAGAGCCGCCTCGATGGTGAGCGAGAACACCACGCCGGCGACCAGGTCCACGCCGTAGTGGTAGCCGAAGCCCAGCGTGGCGCTGAGCGTGGCTGCCAGCCAGAACGTCCCCGCGTATCGCAGAAGCCGGGGGCCCTTGCGGGAGTGGATGAAGATCGCGGTGGCCCACGCCGTGTGCAGGCTGGGCATGCAGTTGCGCGGGGTGAGACCGTCGTAGGGCACCGGGTGCGGGGCGGTGATGGGCGGCGGTGTGTGCGGCCACAGGTTGGTGACCGCCCACTGGACACCGCCGGTGCCGGATGCGCCGGGACCGTAGGCGAAGACCGGGCCGACCACCGGGAAGATCATGTAGATGGCCGGGCCGAGAAGGCCGATCACCAGGAAGGTGCGCACCAGGTGGTGGCGCGGGAAGCGCCGCTCGGCCGCTACGTTGCGCAGCTGGTACAGGGCGACGGCGATCGCGGCCACCGCGAGCTGGGCGTAGATCAGGCCGAGGACATGGGAGCCGATCGGGCCGGTGGCGTTGAGTATGCGGCCTGCCAGCCACGACGGGTTGCCCAGTGCGTGATCGGCGGTGGCGACGTACGGGTCGAGCACGGTCGGGCGGGTCTTCGCCGTGATGAGCAGCCAGGAATCCCCGATCTTGCGGCCGGTCACAAGGAGCAGCCCCAGGCCGACGCCCTTCAGGAGCAGGGTTCGTTCCTGGCCGGTTCGGCGCGTGATCGCGAAGATTGCACAGCCCGACATCGCCCACAGTGCGCCGTTGCCGAAGAAATGGCCTTCGGGCACCCTGACGTCCAATGCCCATCGCGCCAGTATGAAGACGGCGTCGATGCCGATCGCGGCACCAGCCGCGATGAACCGTTGCCGCCAGGTCAGCACCACCATCATCAACGCCAGGCCGCCGTACAGCGGCCCCGGTTTGGGCGCGAATATCAGCTCTCGCGCCTGGTTGGTGACCGGCCCCGGTTCGCCTCCGTAGCGCCTCGCGATGATCTCCAGGGCGATAAGGAATCCGATGGCCACCGCGCCTGCCGTCGCCCAAAGAATCACGCGGGGCCGACGCCAGGCGGTGAAGTTTATTCTGCGGCTTATTCGCTGAAATCTCTTAGAAAGTGTAGGTATCAATTGTTTTGCCGATTTGTTAGATGCTGGTTGAGTTAGATCACCCTCAGGGGCACAGCGCCGTTTCCGATAGAGGAAGGGCGATGCGGGTGGATGCCGAAGGGTTGATCATGCCATCGGAGCGGTACGAGTGGTTTCGCGGGCATCAGCCAAGCCGTGACGAGGCCGGAGACGCCCCAGCCGCGGCCGACGTGCCGTATCGGCGGATCGCCTCCTGGAGCCGTGCTGATGCCACCCCGGCTCGCCCGATTCGGGCAACGGGGTATTGGCCCGCGTAAGGCGATGAATGCCCACTCGGCGGGCCTCGGCGCGAACGGCGGGCCGCCGCGCGACCGGGTACGCCCCAGGCCGACTGCGTCGATCGGCTTCACGGGAGCCCCGGCTCGCCCGTGGCTCAACGGCCTGCGCAGCGAGTCCTGACCCTCATCGGGGTGGCCCACCCATGCCCGCGTCCGTGCAAGACGGACCGGCTACGGCGCGGGTCCCTCGGTCGGTCAGCTGGGCGTGGATCTGCTCGGCGATACGACCACTGCTGTCGGGTCGTCGGCATGATGAGCGATTCGGCCGGGCCGGTGAACCGGCGATGTGTCGGTCCGGGGAGGTGCGACCCGGGCCGGTGGCCCGGCGACGCGCGATCCAGGTCTGGTGGTCCGGGGAGGTGGGGCCTGGGCTCGGTGGTCCGGGGAGGTGTGCCCCGGCCTGCTAGCGGTCTGGCGACGCGCGACCCGGGCCCGTCGGTCTGGCGACGCGCGATCCGGGCTTGGCGGTCCGGCGACGCGCGCCCTGGACTCGGGGCTCCGTGTCGCTTACTGGATCGGCGGCTCTTCCTCAACGAGGGCTGCTGTCAGGCCAGTTGGGATGGGGAAGCATATCGGGTTTGGCCGGTCCGGCTGGCAGTACGCGCCCGCGCCGGGGCCCAGCCCACCTGGCCGCCCCGTCTGACGCGTCACAACTCCGGTACGGCCTCTTCGGCAGCGACTGGGCCGGGCGGGGTTCCGCCGCCGAAGGGGCGGCCGCCCAGTGACGCCCGGTCGTGGGCGTCGAGCCAGCCCGACAAGTCCGGGCCCACCGGCACGATGCCACTCGGGTTGATGTCCTGGTGGACCAGGTAATAGTGGCGTTTGATGTGGTCGAAGTCGACTGTGTCGCCGAAGCCCGGCGTCTGGAACAGGTCGCGCGCGTAGGCCCAGAGAATGGGCATCTCGGACAGCTTCTGCCGGTTGCACTTGAAGTGGCCGTGATAGACCGCGTCGAAGCGGACGAGTGTGGTGAACAGCCGGATGTCCGCCTCGGTAATGGTGTCACCGACCAAGTAGCGAGACGTCGTGAGTCGTTCCGAGAGCCAGTCGAGACGCGCGAACAGGGAGGCGTACGCCGAGGCATAGGCCTCCTGCGAACCCGCGAAACCGGCACGGTAGACGCCGTTGTTCACGTCTTTGTAAACCGTCTCGCTCACGGCGTCGATCTCTTGCCGCAGCGCTGGCGGGTAGAGCTCCGGGGCCCCTTCACGATGGTGAGCCGTCCATTCCAGCGACATGTCGATCGTGATCCGAGCGAAGTCGTTCGTCACCACCTTGCCGGTCGGCACGTCGACGATCGCCGGTACCGTGACGCCGCGGTCGTAACCGGGATCGCGGGCGAGGTAGGCCTCCTGGAGCCGTTCGATTCCGAGCACCGGATCGCGCCCGTCAGGGTCCAGGTCGAACGTCCAGCTGCGCTCGTCGTGGGTCGGCCCGGCCACGGCCATCGGCAGCGCGCTTTCCAGCCCGAGCAGCCGCCGCACGATGACCGCCCGGCTGGCCCACGGGCAGGCCCGGCTGACCACCAGCCGGTACCGGCCAGGTTCGACGGGATATCCGTCGCGCCCGTCGGCAGTGATCCGAGTGGTGATGTACCGGCTGTCCCGCGTGTAGGAACTGCCGGGATTCACATAGCTCATAGGTAAGAAACCCCTGTTCAGGCTTCCAGGCTCCTAGTCGGCGCCCGGCTCGGCTAGGGGAGCGTCAGCGCCCAGCACGCGTCCGCACCCAAGACAAGAGTCCCGACTCTCAGCGCGACGCGCTCGTTGAGGCCCTGGCGCGCCCGGTTGCCCTGACCCCGGAATCGTCCATGCGGCGGGCCGGTCCGGGCGCCAGAAGGGAATGGGCCGCGCAAACCATCAGGTCAGACAGACAGTGCCAAGGGTGGGAGGGTCGTCCGGCTACGGATCAGACAGACAGTGCCAAGGGTGGGAGGGGCGTCCGGCTGCGGATCACGTTCGCGGCGCCAACGGTGGAAGGGGCTATCCGGCCGCGGATCAGGGCAGCCGTCAGCGGTGGAAGGAGCCATCCGGCTCCGTAGCAGGTTCGCCGGGTTTGGCGGTCGGGGGGCTGGATGTGCGGTGGCGTCCGTTCCCACCGCTGGAGGCGCGGTGGCTGAGCCCATCCATGGGCGCGTACTGACTGCCCCCCAGTCAGCGGCCGCAGCAGATCGCGCGCCGAGGTAGCGCCAACCGGTGCTGCCTCGGCGCGGGCGCGCGAACGTGCTGGTGGCCCAGGCGGGCCGGAGCCGGGGCGCCGCGACGGTATGCCCCGGCCCGCTGCTGCGAAAGCCGGGGCGGATCCGTACATCCGCCGCGCCGGGCAGCCGCCTGGCTCCCTGCCGTCGCCGTTTCGGGCGGCAAGCCACCCATCACCCGCGTGAACAACCCTGCGGGTCAATACACGTAGCGCGCTGTGACGCCGTTCAGCGCGGGCCGGCGAGGGCCCGGCCGGACCAGATGTCGATCACCACTTGGTGGTGCTGGCGGCGGGTCGCAGCCATGCCGGGGGCGTAGTTGCTGTCGACCTGCGCCGCCTCGGCCGCGTCGGGCTTGGCGTTCGTGCAGGACGTGCCGGGGCCGTGGCCGGACATGAGCTCCGAGCACGGGCCGCTGTAGTCGTCGGGCAGCCCGAGGACGTGTCCGGTCTCGTGCGCCGTGATCCGGGTCGCGTCGTAACCCTCGTCCACCGCTTGCTGGCCCAGCTGTACGTCACCGTTGCCACCGGGAAAGATCGGCCCCAACGTGGTCTGCGGCCAGCCACTGGTCGCCTCGTAGACGTAGTCGGCCGAGCCGGGGGTGCTCGCCGGTTCCAAGTGCACGTTGTGCACCGCGTCGTTCCAGTTCTGAATGGCCTGCTCGACCGAGTCCGCCCACGGACCGGCCGCGCCGGCGTCATAGGTGAGGGTGACCACCGCTGCGGGCGGGCGCGGCGCGGGGTGAGCGGAAGAGAAGCCGACCGTGGTGCTCAGCAAGGCCGGGATGAGTGCCGTCAGGACGGCGGTTCGCTTGCTCATGAGACTGCTGCGCCTCCTTGAGTCTCAGCTGCTGCCCGCAGTAAACAAGTTCATCGCGGACATGACAATATCTCGGATGGCGCTCGGTCCCATAGCCCTCAAGTTGGCTCGAAATGCACGGGGTTGAGAGCAACGCAGACCAGAGGAGGCCAGAGCAGAGAGGACGCGAGACGGAGGCAAGAGCCATTCGACGGTCGTGCTGCCGCCCGTACCCACCAACCGGTACGACACCAACCGCCCCACCGCCGCCCACCGACCAGTCCTTGGCTCCATCGCCATGTACGACGGAGGCCGGGATACGTTCGCGGTTGCGGCAGCCAAGTTCCCGGTACTGGCGGCCCTCAGCCGTGTCCGCTGCGGGTGAGAGCGGTACGGGCGGCTTCGGCCCAGTGCGGGGCCCCCGTTCGCTCGGCGATGCCGAGCGCTTGGCGGTGGTGCGCCGCTGCCTGTTCCGGTCGGCCCAGGCAGTGGGCGAGCTCGCCGAGGTAGTGGGACACCGGGCCGAGGGTCACCACGCCGCTGCCCGCTCCGGCCAGGCAGTCGGCGGCGGGCAGGAGTTCCTCGTAGACCGACGCGGCCATCTCCCGATCGTCGAGGGACACGGCCAAAATGGCGGCGAGGCCGAGGCGGGCCTCCAGCAGGTAGTCGCGGGGCAGCTCACGCGCGGCCGAGGTGACAGCGCGCGCCTGCGCGGTGTGGCCCTCGGCCAGCAGCATCAGGGCCTTGCCACGGGCGTAGTTGGAGCCCCAGCGCTGGTACTGCTCGTCGGCCTCTCCTGCCAGGTCGAGCAGGGTGCCGTTCTGGATGTAGAGGCAGAAGAGGGCGAAGTGCAGCAGATCGCGTTCGATGCCCCACATCCAGGACTCGCCGAGCCGCTCGGTGGTCCGGCGGTAGGCGGTGTCGGCCTCTGTGAACCGGCCCGCGATCGACACCCGCATCGCGCGGTACCAGCCGAGCAGCGTCCCCGGCAGCGGCAGATCGTAGCGGTCTGCCAACCGCTCGACCGCGTCGGCGTGTTCATCGGCCGTCTCCGGCTCGGCGAGTGCGGCATGTGCCTGGGCGAGGATCACATGGCCAAGGACCTCGACGGCGGCCAGCTCGTGGCGGACCCCGAGGGCCAGTAGCTCGCGGCCGATGGCAAGGCGTTCGCGGGCGAGCCCCGCGCGGTGGTAGGCGTGCGCGTGCCGGGCGTTGAGGGCCTGTGCCAGCAGATCCGGCCGGTCCAGGCCGCGAGCGAGGGCCTCGGCCTGGTGCGCGGCCTGCCGACCCCGGTCGTCCTGGGTGCCATCGAGTTCCAGGGCCAGAGTGGTGAGCACACGGCAGCGCGCTTCCTCGGCGCGCGGGGGCAGGAGGTTCAGGACGCGCTCGGCCGCGGCCACGACGTGGTCGTCCTTGGCCGCGTAACGGCGGTTGGTCCAGATGGTCGGTACGTCGAAAGCGGAGAGCAGGTCCGCGGTGAGCGCGGGGTCGCCGAGCTTCTCGGCGTCGGCGATGGCCGCGTTGCGCCGCTCGCGGGCGGTGACCACATCACCGGCCAGGGCGAGCGCTCTGATCATGCCCATGATGAGGCTGAGGCGGGTTCGTTCGTCGTGGACCTGCGAGCGGTCGTGGGCGGCGACCGCCTCCTGCCACAGCCGGGCCGCCTCGTGGTGGGCGAACCGCCAGGTGGCCTGTTCCGCGGCCGCCCTCGCATACCGTGCGGCGCGCGGGGCGCTGGCCCGGTCACCGGCTGCCAGGAAGTGGTAGGCCAGCAGGCTCACTTCGGTGGGGCGCAGCCGCTGGATCTCGGTGCCGGCTCGCGCGTGCCAGCGCGCGCGGCGCAGTTTCGGGGCCTCCTCGTACAGTGCGTCGCGCACCAGGATGTGCACGAAGCGCACCTGGTCGGGGCCGTCCTCCACGAGCAACCCCGCGGCCAGGGCCGCCTCAACGGCGGTGGCCACGGTCTCGGGGTCGCTGTCGGTCATGGCGGTCAGGACGTCCAGGTCAACTTCGCGGCCGAGCACGGTGGCCTGCCGCAGCAGGGCCTGGGCGGTCTCGGGCAGTCGGGCGAGGCGCTGCCGGACCACGGCGTGTACCCCGGCGGGCACTTGAGAGAGAGCGTCCTCGGCCCCCGCCGCACTGATCAGCCGCGCGGTCTCGCATACGAAGAAAGCGTTGCCCCCGGTCCGCTCGGCGATCGCCCTGACCGTCGCCTCGTCCAATTCGGGAGCCCCGGACCACAGGAGTTCGGCCACGGCCTCCTCGGAGAGGCCCGCCAGCTCGACGCGGACCGGGGCGCAGCGAGCGAGCTGGCCCAGCGCGTTGCGCAGCCCGGGTGACTCCTCGTGGTGCCGGAGAGTCGTTACGACCATGATCGGCGCTCTGGCGGCGCCGTCGACGAGGTGGGCCAGCAGGTCGAGGGTCTCCTCATCGGCCCGGTGCAGGTCCTCGATGACGATCAGCAGCGGGGCCGAACGGGCCGTGGCGGTGAGGTGGTTGACGACCGCGTGACGCATCCGGAAACGGCCGCCCGTCGCGTCGTGGGAGGTGTGCTCGGACGCGTCCTCCAGCAGCGGGGCCAGCACCCGGGCCGTTTCGGGGGGCGGCTCGTGGCCTGCGTCGGCGAGTTCGGACAGAAGCTCGGTCCAGGGCCAGGCGGCCGGTGCGCCGCCGCTCTCCGGACAGCGCCCCCGCACACAGGTCCAGCCGCGCTGGGCGAGCCCTTCGCTGACCTGCTCGACCAGCTTTGTCTTGCCCACCCCGGGCTCGCCGGTGACCAGGGCCAGGGCCAGCCGCCCGGCGGCGGTAACCTCCGCGGTCGCCTCAAGGCGCGCCAGTTCGTCCGCGCGCCCCACGAAGGGCGGGGCGGCGGGGAGGGCGACCGAGGGGGTGAGCCGGGCGGCGGGCCGGGCGGCGGCCGGTTCCAGGCGCGGCGCCTGGGCGAGGACGTCGGCCTCCAGGCGACGCAGTTCCGCACCGGGCTCCACTCCGAGGTCCTTCATGAGCACGCGCCTGACGCGGCGCAGCGCCGCGAGCGAGTCACCCTGGCGCCCGGCCTGATAGAGGGCCAGCGCGAGCAGTCGCCAGCTCTCCTCACGCAGCGGGTGGTCGAGGACCTGCGCTTCGAGGTCGGGCAGCGGTTCGGCGGCACGGCCGAGCGAGAGCAGCGCCTGGGCCCGCTGCTCCACCGCCCGTGCGCGGAGCTCTTCGAGCCGGGCCGCCTCCCGTGCGGCCCAGCGCGCGGTGGCGAACTCGGCGTAGGCGGGGCCGCGCCACAACGCCAGCGCGTGGTCGAGCTGTTGCAGCACTGCCTTCGGGGGAGTGCCGTTCGCGCGGGTCACCCGCACCGCCGCCTCGAAACGCCAGGCGTCCACCGCTTCTTCGGGTGCCCGCAGGGCATAGCCGGTGGGGGCGGATACCAGCAGCCGTGGCGGTGTACGCGGGCGCCGGTCCGGCTCCAGCGCCTTGCGCAGCCCGAAGACGACGGTCCGCAGGACGCCCGTGGCGCGCAGCGGTGGCTCCCCGTCCCAGAGCCCGTCTATGAGGCTCTCGACGGACACCACCTGGCCCTGCGCGGCCAGCAGTCGTGCGAGCATCATGCGGCGCTGAGGTCCCTGCACTTCGACGGGCCCGCCGTTCCCCGCCACTTCCAAGGGACCGAGCACCCTGAACGTGAGCATTGAACAGCCCCCTCCTGCCCCCGCGAACCGGCCGCACCATGAGTATGCGGCTGACAACCCTGCCACGCGGCGGCCACCCGGATCTCATACCAACCGGGAGGTATGGGCTCGGCGGACACGCTGCCAGGCCCGCGATCACCTGTAGCCCGGCCAGAGAGATTCGCCGGGGCATCGGCCCTACGCGGTCGTCACCAGCTGATTCCGGGGACTTCGATACGCCGACGATATGCGCCGACTCGTCGCTTTGGCGGCGTGCATGTGGTGATGGTCGGAGACGGGCCATCCAGGAACCTTTACGGGTGCACTGCCATGACCCGACCTGCGTCAGCTGACCTGCACCGTGACGGCGTAACTGCCCTGGCCCGGCCCGCAACGCCGCGCTTCACCGCAGGAGTTGCGGTGGGCCACGACCTGCGCCGCGCCTGTCCGGCGGGCGGTGAAGTCGGCGGCGGCGATGCCGCAGCCCGCGCCCGGCTCGCAGGTCCCCGTGGGTATGCTGCCGCTCTTGCCGACGGGGGCCAGTGTCTGAGTGTCGGAGCTGGTGGGCACGGACCAGTACGTGCTGTGCAGCCGGATCAGCACCCTCGTGCCCACACTCACCTTGATGACCGTGCCTGCGGCGTGCTCGTCAAGGGTGATCGTCCGGGCCGACGCCGAAGCCGATGCCCCCGGGACACGAGCGGACGCGTCACCGGGTACCGGCGGGGGTGGCGAACTGCCCGATGGCGAGCAGCCGTTGACCGCACCGACCACGAGAGCGACGGCGAGCGCCGCTCCGACGCGGTGCGCGGCGCGGCGCTGAAACGGTCGAGGAGTCATGGTTTCTCCAGGGGAGGGACCTCGACTGGTACCGATGAGTGCGGGGGCGGGCCGACCGGCCCGCCCCCGCGGTCGTGATCGCGTCAGGACACGGTCACGTCGTCGTAGTAGGTGTAGGTCGCGTCACCGGCGTAGTTGTCGTCCTTGCTGGTGAGGGTGAGCGTGTAGCTGTGGCCCGCGGTCAGGGACCCGGAGGCCTGCTTCCAGCCCGCGCCCTGGGTGCAGGTCTTGGCGAGGACGGTGGTGGTCGTGCCGGTGGTGTTGTCCTTGAGGGTCGCCGTCGCCCAGTCGTACGTCACGGTGTCGGGGCAGGTGACGTTGTACGAGAAGGAGACCGTGGAGGAGCCGCTGGGCGCCGTGAAGGTCTGGGCGATCGAGGACGTGTTGGTCGGGTTGGCCGAGCCGATCATCGCGCCGTAGCTGCCGCTGTGGGCCGCCGCGCTGCTGGCCGTGGCGCTGCCGCTGGCGGTCCAGCCGGACAGAGTGCCGGTTTCGAAGCCGCCGTTGGTGACGCCCCCTCCGCCTGCCGCGGAGACGGTCCAGCCGAACGACGTGCTGCCCGAGGCGCCGGTGGAGTCCTTGGCCGTGACGCTCACCGAGGAGTTGCCGACGGTGGTGACGGTGCCGCTGATCAGTCCGGTGGAGGAGTTGATCGACAGGCCGGCCGGGAGGCCGGTGGCCGAGTAGGTCAGGGTCTGTCCGCTCGCCGAGTCGGAGGCGTTGACCTTCAGCGAGACGGCGGTGTTGACCGTGGTGCTCTGGGCGCCCGGGTTGGTGACCGTCACGGTGTTGCCGGTCGATCCGCCGCCGACGATCGGGTGCGAGATGGCACACGCGTTGGTGTCGTTGGACCAGCTGGCCTGCTCGGCGAAGGTGCCGGTGCCCATGGTGACGTTGGCCGCTCCACCCGCGGTTCCGGGGTTGAGCCAGGCGCACTCGTCGGAGTTCTCCTGGCCGTCGTAGGAGCTGCCGGTGTGGTTGGTCCAGCCGCCGGCCGGGTTCTGGTCCGACATCATCTCGTGCCACTCGTGGCCGAGCGTCATGGTCCAGCCGTCGAGGGTTCCGGGCGAGTTGACGAAGCCGACGCCGCAGCCGGAGCCCGAGTCGATGTTGTACGGCTGGTTGCTGAACGCGACGTCGCCATAAGGCGAGTTCACCGCGCCGCCGGTCAGCGTGCTGTCACCGTTGTAGTCGTGCCAGGCGCAGTACTGGCCCTGGTAGCTGTCCGGGTTGGTGCCGTGCGGGGACAGGATCACGTAGTAGGCGTCGCGGTTCGAGGCGGCCGTGGTGTTGCCGAAGTGGGCGGCGGCGTTGACGGCCTCCTGGCCGAGCTGGTGCCCGGACGCGGCGCTGGGTGACGCGGCCGCGTTGTCGTACCACACGCCGGACAGCACGCCACCGCTCTGGTACGGGACGAAGTTGGCGTTCGAGGGGCAACTGGTCGCGCCCGCCGCCACGTTGGGGCCGTCGCACCACTGGGTCAGGTCGGCGGACCACAGCTCGTTGCCGGTGCCGATGCCCTTGAACATCTGCTGGGCCGCACCCGCGGCTCCGGCCGAGTCACCCGAGAACTTGGCGTTCCCGTTGCCATCCGTGCTCTGCGCCCCCCACTGGGTTCCGTAGAAGACGAGGTAGACCTTCGAGTGTCCGCTCTGGACGCCGATGCCGTCGATGCCGCCGCCGTAGGACAGCGTCTCGGGGCCGGTCGCGGCGTTCCGCGAGGCGTGGGTGGCCTGCCAGGACTTCATCTTGGCGTTCTGCTGCGCGGTCGGCACGACACCGTGCCGGTAGCTGTGCTGGTAGGCGGGGCTGTACGGGTTGGTGACCGTGTGGCCATTCGCCGTATCCGGGACCGGGGCGGCGGCCGCCTGGGGTGCGACGACGGCGACCATGGCACCGGTGACGAGCGACAGCGACGCGAGGCCGGTCAGGGCTCTTCGTGCCGTGCCGCGTATGTAGGGGGTACCCATGTGTAGGGGGATCCTCTCTCGAACAGATCGCGTGGCGCCGGTCGGCGGGCGATCTGTTACCTGGATGCGGGCAGCGAGGCGCAACCGATGGAGCGATGTTTCCAGTGGTCGTACGGGACGCCGGTGGCGCGCTGCTGGACGGGAGAGGGGATGTTCGCGCAGTTCTGAACGCCGTTGCGACAGACGCCTGTTGAGGCCTTCGGGACCGGTGTGCAGACTTGGCGCGAATCCTCCCGACCGGCTCCGGCGGGAAGGTGGAACCAACCGTGGTGTGACACGGCATGTGACCTTGGTGCGGTGTGGAGCGGTGGTGCGCCGATCGCTGGCCGGAAGCCAAGCAGGGATGACGTGCCCCGGTCAATTGATCGAAAGCGGTTTTCCCGTCTCTTGGAAGACATCGATGCCAACTTGACCGCACTGGGTAGGAATCTCTACTGGCCCATGGGTGGATGTTCGCGGCCCACGAGGGGCGCGGAGCCGTCGCGTTTGAGCCACCCGTCCCAACAGGCGGAGCCGGGGCGGGTGCAGGAGCGGAATCCGGGTCAGCCGGAGGCCGAGCCGCCAGGGGTGACGAGACCCGTTTCGTAGGCCAGGACGACGGCTTGGGCGCGGTCGCGGAGGGCGAGTTTGGCGAAGATGCGGGCGACATGGGTCTTGACGGTGGCCTCGCTGAGGGTGAGGGCTTCGGCGAGGTCCGTGTTCGACAGACCTCGGCCCATCAGGGCCAGCACCTGTAGTTCACGCGGGGTCAGCGCGGCCAGGTCACGGTGGACGGCGGGTGTGCGGGCTACCGGGTCCCCGGCGGCGGCTGGGCCGGAGGACCGCTCGCCCTGGTGGGGGGCCGCGTAGCGCTCCACCAGACGACGGGTGATCGAGGGGGCGAGCAGCGCGTCGCCGGTGTTCACCAGCCGTACGGATGCGGCGAGATGGGCGGCGGTGACGTCCTTGAGGAGGAAGCCGCTCGCACCGGCGGCGAGGGCCGCGTAGACATAGCTGTCGAGGTCGAACGTGGTGAGCATGAGGACCCGGCAGTCGGGGAGCAGGTGCAGTACGCGCTTGGCTGCTTCCAGGCCGTTCAGGTTGGGCATCCGGATGTCCATCAGGAGCACGTCCGGGCGCAGGCGCTGGGCTTCCGCGATGGCCTGCACGCCGTCCGCGGCCTCGCCGACGACCTCTATGCCGCGCGAGGTGAGGATGAGGCGGAAGCCGGTGCGGATGAGCTCCTCGTCGTCGGCGATGAGGACGCGGGGGCAGTCGGATTCGCGGGGATGCCGGTGGGCACTTCGGTCGGGGGCGGGCTCGGTCACGGGCGCTCCAGAGGGATGCGGGCGCGGACGCGGTAGCCGCCGCCGATGCGCCGCCGGGCGTCGAAGTGGCCGCCGTAGACGGCGACGCGCTCGCGCAGGCCGATCAGACCGCGGCCCGTTCCGTCGTCCCGGTGCTTGCGGTCACCCGGGCTCGTCGGGTCGGCGGACAGCACGCTCGGTCCGCTGTTGAGGACTTCGACCCGCAGGCTGTGATCGGCGTAGCGCACGGTCACCGCCGCCTTGCCGCCGTCGCCGTACTTGAGCGCGTTGGTGAGCGCCTCCTGGATGATCCGGTAGGCGGTGACGTCGATGCCGGGCGCCAGCGGGCGCGGTTCACCGGAGATGCGCACCTCGACCGGGAGTCCGGCGAAGGCGATCCGGTCGACGAGGACGCCCAGTTGGCTCAGGCTCGGCTGAGGGGCGAGCCCGGAGAGGTCGCCGTGCCGCTCCTCGTCGTCGTCGCCGTTGGGCGAAGGCGCCAACAGGCCCAGGAGATGCCGCAGTTCGGTCATCGCGTCGCGCCCCGCACCCTCGACGGCGCGCAGTGCCGTCTCCGCCTCGTTCGGCAGAGTGGCCAGCACCTCGCGGGCGGCGCTCGCCTGAACGACCATCAGGCTGACCTTGTGGCTGACGACATCGTGCAACTCGCGGGCGATACGGGCGCGTTCGGCCGTCACCGCGGTGCGTGCGGCGGCCTCCCGTTCGCGCTCAAGCAGCCAGCGCCGGTCCTCCAGGACCTTGCGATAGCGGCGGCGGGCGCGCGCCAGCAGCACGGTCGAGCCGACGGCCACGGCCAGGCTCCCCGTCACGAGGGCGGTCAGCAGCCAGCCCGTTCCCGATATCCACACGGCACGATCTTCCCAGGGCAGCCGACGGGCCGGCGTCCACCTCCGGGACCACCCCGTACATCGCCAGGATGAGTGCCGCCGCCGATTACCTCCGGAGGTTGACGCCGAGGCCGTCCTCGCCGCCTACCGTCCCTGCCATGACCACCGAAGACATCAGGGGCACGGCCCCAGCAACCGGGCCGGCCGCGGTGCGCGACCAGGCAGTCGTCCAAGTGGGCGGACTGCGCAAGGAGTACGGCGACACCGTTGCCCTGGACGGAGTGTCGCTGGAGATCGGCGCCGGAGAGGCGGTCGCGGTGATGGGCCCGTCCGGCTGCGGCAAGTCGACCCTGTTGAACATGATCGCCGGCCTTGACCGGCCGAGCGCCGGCTCGGTGTGCGTGCACGGCGAGGACCTCGGCAGCATCAACGAGACCGGCCTCGCCCTCTTCCGTCGCCGCCGGATCGGCATGATCTTCCAGTTCTTCAACCTCATCGACGACCTGCCCGCGATCGACAACATCGCCCTGGCCGCCCAGCTCACCGGAACACCCGCCCGCCAGGCCCGGCGCAGGGCCCTGGAGCTGCTCGACGAGCTCGGCATCGCCGACCGCAGGAACGTCTACCCCGCCGCCCTCAGCGGCGGCGAGCGCCAGCGCGTCGCGGTGGCCCGCGCGCTGATGAACCGACCCGCGCTGCTTCTTGCGGACGAGCCGACCGGCGCGCTGGACAGTCAGGCGGGCGAGCAGGTGATGGACCTGCTCATCGACCTCAACCAACTCGGCCAGACCCTGATGCTGGTGACGCATGACCAGCGTCTCGCCACGCGCTGTGCCAGTCGTCTGGTGACGATGGCGGACGGCCGGATCACTGGCGAGCGGACCCTGGAGCGTTCGGCATGAGCGCGGTGTGGCGGGCCTCTCGTGCGGCCGTACGCCGTCGCCGGCTACAGACCTCCGTGATCGGGGTGGTCGTCCTCGTCTCCAGCATGGCCCTCGTGGTCGCTTTGGGCCTGCTCGACGTCGCGTCCGGACCGTTCGACCGGCTCTTCGGCCAGGCGCACGGAGCCCATGTCGTCGCCACCTTCGACGCGGCGAAAGTGTCGGCTGAGCAGGTGTCAGCGACCGTGCACCGTCCGGGAGTTGAGGCTGCGGCGGGGCCGTTCCCGCAAGCCGTGGTCGACCTGCCGCGGAGCGCGGCCGACGAGATGCCCGGAATGGGAACGGGCCTGATGAGCGTGGTGGGGCGGGCGGACCCCGGGGGGCCGGTCGACCGCCTCGACCTGTTCGCCGGACACTGGGCCACCGGGCCCGGCCAACTCGTCCTGGCGCTGCCGGACGCGCCCGGGATGGGCACCGGGCCGCACTCCCCGCTCGGCAAACGGATCCAGCTGCCCGGACTCGCACCGCTGACCGTCGTCGGCCTCGCGTCCAGCGTGAGCGGAACCGCACAGGCATGGGTCTCCCCGCAGCAGATCGAGGCCCTGCACCCCACGACGTACCAGATGCTGTACCGGTTCGACCAAGCCGCGACGTCCCGTGAGATCACCACCGCCACCACGGCGGCGACCTCGGGGCTGCCGTCCGGATCGCTGGTCGCCCACCAGTCGTACCTGACGCTGAAGGCGCAGGTCGCCTCGCAGCCCAACGCCTTCGTGCCGTTCCTCATGGCCTTCGGAATCCTCGGCCTGCTGGTGGCCGTCCTGATCGTGGGCAACGTGGTGAGCGGTGCGGTGGTGTCCGGCTTCCGGCACATCGGGGTGCTCAAGTCCCTGGGATTCACGCCCAACCAGGTGGTCGCGGTCTATCTGGTGATGGTCTGCGTCCCGGCCACCGTGGGCGCGGCGATCGGCACGGCCCTCGGTGGGGTGGTCGCGCGGCCACTCCTGCACCAGGTCTTCCAGGGCGCGGACCTCGGCACGGTCAACGTCAACCCGACGGTCAGCTCCTGGGTGTACGTGGCCACGGCACTGGGCATGCCCGCGGTCGTCGTGCTGGCCGCACTGATCCCGGCGCTGCGCTCGCACCGGCTCTCCGCGGCACGTGCCATCAGCGCGGGCAGCGCCCCCAGCGGCGGGCGGGGGCTGAAGGTGCAGCGGTGGCTGACGGGGGCGAGGCTGCCGCGGTCGGTGACGCTGGGGCTCGGCCTGCCCTTCGCACGGCCCGGACGGGCCCTGCTCACCGTCTCGGCGGTACTGCTCGGGGTGGCGACGGTGACCTTCGCGACCGGGCTTGCGACCACCATGGTCTCGTACGGCGACGCCGTCGAGGGCTCCGGCAGACTGCAAGTCGTCGTCTGGCGCGGGGAAGCCAGGTTCGGGCAGACCGTCCCGCAGCATGACGACGCCGCGGCACAGGCGCTGTTGCGCGGTCTGCCGCAGGCGGCGGACGTCTCAGCCGTGGGCTTCGCCGACGTGCGGCTACTCGGGCAGAGCGAGGGCGTGACGATCCAAGGCGCGCGCGAGGGCCGGTCCGTACTCCAGGACGACCTGGCCAGGGGCCGGTGGATGCGCACCCCCGGAGAGGTCGTGGCCTCCGGCAGGTTCCTGTCCAAGCACGGTCTGCGCCTGGGTGACTCGTTCACGCTGGGCGCGGCGGACGGCCGCACGGAGCGGGTGACCCTGGTCGGTGAGGTCATGTCCGGCCCGGCCGACATGATGCGGGCCGACTGGCCGACCTTGACCGCCCTGGCACCTGGGACGCAGGCCAACCAGTACTGGGTGCGGCTCACTTCCCACCCCGATACCGCCGCCTACATGAAGGCCGTGCGGGCCGCCGATCCCGGGCTCGCACCGACCGAGCAGACATCGGTGAACGCCGGAGCCATGACGGTGATCAGTTCCGCTTCGGCGCTGACCCTGATGCTGTCGGTGGTCGCCGCGATGGGGGTGTTCAACACGGTCGTGCTGAGCAGCCGCGAGCGGCGCCGTGACCTGGGAATGCTGAAGTCGATCGGCATGACCCCACGTCAGGTCACCGTGATGCTGGTGGTGTCGATGGCGGGGCTCGGCCTGATCGGCGGGATCCTCGGACTCCCGCTGGGCGTGGCGGCCTACCGGGTAGTGATCCCGCTGACCGAGAGCAGCGCCCATCTCGCTCTCCCGGACCGGATGCTGCATGTCTGGCACCCGGAAACCATGGCGCTGCTGGCCCTGGCGGGAGTGGCGATCGCCGCACTGGGCGCGGTGATCCCGGCACGAACGGCGGCCCGGCAGACCATCGCCCGAGTCCTGCACACCGAGTGACGGCCCGCCGGCGCGGTGGAGGGCCTTGGGCCGGGGGGCCGATGCGGCTTGCCGTGCGTCGCGGCGGAGGGTCTCGGGCCGGGGGGCCGATGCGCCCTGCCGTTCGTCTCGACGGAGGGTCTCGGGCGCGCCCGCCGACGCGGCTTGCCGCCCGTCGCGGCGGACAACTCCCGCCGCTGGCAGCGTAGTTCACGCGGTGACTTGATCACTCTGGGGGCGGGCTCTACAGCGCCGTGGCCAGCCTGCGCAGGGTTCGGGCCGAGGGTGTCCCGGGATCTGCCGTGATCATGACGACTTCCTGGTCGTCCTCGGGGACGAGGAGAACGTCGCAGTTCAGCCGGAGGCTGCCTGCCGTCGGGTGTTCGACGGTCTTGGTGCGGTGGCCGGGGGCGTGCACCGGGCGGGTCTCCCAGAGAAGGCGGAACTCCTCGCTGCCGGCGTGCAGTTCGGTGAGCAGCGCGGCGAGCTGCGGGTCGTGAGGATAGCGGTCGGCGGCCCGGCGCAGCCGCGCCACCACGATGTGTCCGAACTCCTCGGTGCTGGAGCTCTCGTACATCCGCCCTTCACCGAGGAACCGGCGCCGGGCCAGGTTCGTCGTCCCGTGTCCGAGGCCGCCGCCCAACAGAGCCTGGGCCAGTGGGTTCCAGGCGATGACGCCGTAGGACGCGTCGGTGGCGATCGCGCCGGTCTCCGGCAGACGCTGGAGCATCCGGGCCACGTGCGCGCGCACGTGTCGTACCGCGCCGGTGGCGGGCGGCGGTGCGCTCGTGCCGGCCAGGCGGAACAGGTGGCTGCGTTCGGCCGACGTCAGACGGAGGGCCCCGGCCAGCGCGTCCAGAATGGTGTGCGACGGGCGGGGACCGCGGGCCTGTTCGAGACGTACGTAGTAGTCGACGGACATATGGGCGAGACCGGCCACCTCTTCACGGCGCAAGCCCGGGGTGCGGCGCGGGCCGCTCGTGGGCAGGCCGAGCGCTTCCGGACGCAAGGCAGCGCGGCGGTCCCGCAGGAATCGGGCGAGCTCCTGCCGCGCCATCGCGCCCCACCCCCTCCCGCTGACTGGTACAGGTCGTCCCTGGCAGGGCGCTCGCCGCCAGGCGATCGTGGCTGTCATGAACGATCGCACAGCGCTGGTCACAGGTGCCAACAAGGGCATTGGCAAGCACATCGCCCGACTTCTCGCCGCTGAGGGCTTCCGGGTGTACGTGGGCTCCCGCGATGCCGGGCGCGGGCGGCGGGCCGTCGAGGAGATCGGCGGGGCGGCCCGTCTGCTGGTCCTCGATGTGACGGACCAGGACAGCATCGGCGCGGCCGCCGGTCAGCTGGACCGCTTGGACGTGCTGGTCAACAACGCGGGCATCTCACCCTCGCTCGGCCCGCCGACCGAGACCGGCGCGGACGAATTCCGGCGTACCTACGAGACCAACGTGTTCGGGGTCCTCGCGGTGACCAACGCCTTTCTGCCCGCCCTGCGCCGCTCCCCGCGACCACGGATCGTCAACGTCTCCAGCGGGACCGCATCGCTGACCTGGAGTACGAACCCGAACCCCCAGTTCGTCCCCGGCAGCGGAGGTGCGGCGGCGTACAGGTCCTCGAAAGCCGCCCTCAACGCCCTCACCGTCCTGTACGCCCAGACGCTGGCAGAGGAGGGTTTCAAGGTCAACGCCCTCGCCCCCGGTCTGCGGGCCACCGACCTCAACCCCCGAGCGGCCGAGGCGGGCGGCGACCCCGCCGAGGCCGCCCAGGGGGCCCTGCGCCTGGCACTCCTGCCCAACGACGGGCCCACCGGAGCCTTCTTCTCCTGGGACGGAACGCCCGTGCCGTGGTGAGCGCGGAACCCGGCGCGGGGGCCCCGGTGCCGATCACCGTGATGCCGCGCTCGCGAGTGATCGGTCGTTGCCCCAAGCCGCGCCTTGGTCGGGAGTGCAGGGAGAGGGGCGGCCCGCGGGCTGTCGGCCGAAAACCACAGGCGCTGGAGCGTGCCTCCCGTCCAGCGCACCGAGGCGTTCACGATCCGCGGAAACGCGCCGAATGGTATTCAAGTGGGTTGCGCGGGGCGGTAGTTGATCACACCCGTGGCCGCGCACCGCTCGGCATCCGTCCTGCCGGGGCCGGACGGATGCGTCGAGCGGTTCGTGGCGGCTCGGTCAGCGGGCCATTACCGGGCCGTACTCGGCGACGGTGTTGCTGGTGACCGTGCCGTCGGCGCCGGCCAGCGTCACGGAGTGGCGCACCCCGTCGGGGCCCAGCACCACGGCCTGCCAGGCGCTGCCACCACCCTGCTGGGCGACCACCCGCAGTGATTCGACCTTGCCGCCGGACACGGCACCCGTCGCCTTGTCCACCGCCTGCGCGGCCGGCAGCGCAGGCAGCGGCGCCGGGGCCTGCGCGAGTGAGCCCGCGGCGGAACCCCGCCGGTCCTGCCCGGCCTCCCGCACCTTCTTCGCGCCGTCCCGGCCGTCCGTCCCCGGCCCGCCCCGGTGACCCCGGCCCTCGGCGGCGTACCGGCCGCCGGCGCGCTCCTCGTGGTGGTGCTCCGCCACCGCCGCGGCCGCCGCACCGCCGCCGATCAGCACCACCAGACCGAGCGCCACCCATCGCACACGTCCCTGCCGGGTCAGCCGGGTGAACCGGCCGCGGCGCCCCGCCGCCTTGCCGGTCGGCCCGGCAGCCTCCTCGCCCGGACCCGCGGGGTGCTCGGGAGGCTGGGGATTGGACTGAGTCATCTGGTTGCTCCTCGCGTTCCACCGGACACGCGCCCGGCTCGGTCAGATCCTGCGGGGCGCATGCTGAAGCCTTGCTGAAGCGACCTGAAGAACCCTTCAGCAACCCGGCGCCGCGACCTGAGAACCTTGACCCCATGCGCGTACTGGTGGTCGAGGACGAGCGGCGGCTGGCCGCGGCCCTGCAACGGGGGCTCCAGGCCGAAGGCTTTTCGGTGGACGTCGCCCACGACGGCCCGCAAGGGCTCTGGCTGGCGGGTGAGCACGACTACGACGTCATCGTGCTCGACATCATGCTGCCCGGAATCAACGGCTACCGGGTCTGCGCCCGGCTGCGCGCGGCGGGCTGCGAGTCGGGCATCCTGATGCTCACCGCGAAGGACGGCGAGTACGACGAGGCGGAGGCCCTCGACACCGGCGCCGACGACTTCCTCTCCAAGCCGTTCTCGTACGTCGTCCTGGTGGCCCGGCTGCGCGCGCTCATCCGGCGCACGGGCCGGCGCAGCCCGCAGATCATGGAGTTCGGTGACCTGGTGATCGACCCGGCGAAGCAGCGCTGCACGCGCGGCGGGGCCGAGGCCCGTTTGACCTCGCGCGAATTCGCGGTCCTCGTGCACCTGGCCCGCCGCGCCGGTGAGATCGTGCCCAAGCGGGAGATCCTGGAGCAGGTGTGGGACGCGGCCTACGAGGGCGACCTCAACGTCGTGGAGGTCCACGTCAGCGCGTTGCGTCGCAAGATCGACGCCCCCTTCGGGCGGGCCGCGGTGGAGACGGTCCGCGGGGCCGGCTACCGGCTGGCGGCCGACGGTGGCTGAGCCGGACGAGCACAGCGATGCCGCGCCCGGCGCCCCGCGCCGCCGAGCCGTCGCCCGGCTGCGGTGCCTCGCCCGGAGGCTCCGGCCCCGGTCCGTGCGAGCCCGCGCCACGCTGGGCGCGTCCGTCGTGGTCGCCGTGGCGCTCGGCGTCGCCTCCTTCGGGCTGCTCGGGCTGCTGGAGAACAACCTGATGCGCAACGCCCAGACCGACGCGGAGCGACAGGCCGTCCTCACCGCCGGTCTCGCGGCCGAAGGCCGGCTCGGCGCCGTGCTGACACCGGACCGCGGCACCGATTTCCTCCAGGTCGTCGACGCGCACGGCCGGGTGCTCGCGGCCAGCCCCAACCTGACCGGCCGCCCCGCCCTCTCGGCTGCCCGCCCCAGCTCGCCGGGGACCGTCCGCGGAACCTGGAACGGCGGACCGGTGCGC
This sequence comes from Streptomyces sp. NBC_01431, assembly GCF_036231355.1. Taxonomy (NCBI): domain Bacteria; kingdom Bacillati; phylum Actinomycetota; class Actinomycetes; order Kitasatosporales; family Streptomycetaceae; genus Streptomyces; species Streptomyces sp. NBC_01431. Next base: position 557,473 of record NZ_CP109496.1, on the reverse strand, counting down.
GAGGAGCACCGCCAGCGCGTCGTCCAGGTCACCACCGCCACCGGGAGCGGCCTCGTCACCGTGTACGCGGGCACCTCGCTGAGGGAGGCCGACGCCGCGGACGAGTTCATCCGGGCCTGCCTCATCTTCGCGGTGCCGCTGCTCGTCCTCACCGTCGCCCTGGTCACCTGGCGGGTCACGGGCTGGGCCCTGCGCCCCGTCGAGGCGATCCGGGCCGAGGTCGCCGAGATCAGCGACCGCGATCTGCACCGCCGAGTACCCGTGCCGCACAGCCAGGACGAGATCGCCCGGCTCGCGGCCACGATGAACACCACCCTGGACCGTCTCGAAGCGTCCGTGATCCGCCAGCGCCAGTTCATCGCCGACGCCTCACACGAACTGCGAAGCCCCATCACCGTGCTCCGTACGCAACTCGAAGTCGCCCAGGCCCACCCCGACCCCGACCTGTGGGGCGAACTCGTCAACGGGGCCCTGGAAGACACCGTCCGGCTCCAGGACCTGGCCTCCGACCTGTTGCTGCTCGCCCGGCTCGACACCGCTCAGGCACCCCCTCGCGCCGCGGTGGACCTCACGGAAGTCGTCCGCGAAGCGGCCCGAACCCGAAAGCGGGACCGGGTGCCGGTGGACACCGAGATCGCTCCGGAGGTCACCGTGCGCGGAAGCACGCTGTGGTTGGCGCGCCTCGTCACCAATCTCCTGGACAACGCCCAACGGCACGCCGACCACTCGGTCCTGCTCGCGCTGCGCGTGGACCAAGACCGGGGCACAGCGGTGCTGGAGGTCCGCGACGACGGACCGGGCATCCCGCCCGCCGACCGTGAACGGGTCTTCGAGCGCTTCACCCGGCTCGATGACGCCCGCAGCCGTGACCAAGGCGGTTCGGGCCTCGGCCTCGCGATCGCCCGCGACATCGCCACCCACCTGGGCGGCTCACTCACCGTCCAGGACTCGGAACGGGGAGCCCACCTGGTGGCCCGGCTCCCGCTGGACACCTGCTGACGAGCAGGCGAACCGGCGCTCGCCCTCTCCCCTCGCCGGGAAGGCCCGTGGCTCCCGGCGAGCTCACCCGAGCACGGGCCCCTATAGTCGCCGCACCCAATTGGCCTCGCTCCATTTGGAGTTGGCGACAGCCTCGTGGTGTCGGGGGCGCGCAGGTCGTCATCGCGGCCTGTACCGAGATCCCGTTGGTCGTCCGGGCGGCGGCCCGGCTGCTGGCGGTGGTCGACTCCGCCGACGCTCTCGCGCGGTGTGCGGTGGAGCGGCTGTGGCGACCGTCTCAGGCGCCGTTCGTTCCAGCGAACAGGAACGGTCACGTAATCTCGTTCCCACCCACGACCGCGCAGGGCCGCACCGGCCCTAACCTGCGGAGATGATCAGGCGCATGTCGACGAACCCCGCCCGCGGTCTGAGCCGGGTACTCGAAGACCTCGGCCCCACCCTGCTGGACCTGGTGCACGGAGATCCCGCGGCCGCGCCGGAGCTCGGCGGCGTCGGCATTCACGATCCGCACGACGAGCAGCACTACCCGGAGCGGGCCATTGTGCTCGGGGTCAGCGTCCACGGTACGGAGCAGATATCGCGGCTCCTGTGTGAGCTCGCCGAAGCGGGTGCGGCCGCACTGGTCGTACGCGGCCCCGTCGAGCAATGCGGCGCACTGGAAGCCGTGGCCGCACACACCGGGATTGCCCTCCTGGCTCTCACCCCGGGGGCGTCCTGGGCACAGCTGGCAGCGATGCTGCGCACCCTGCTCGCCGAGGGCGACGTGGGGGAGAGCGGGGGACAGACCCTGGGTGGTGTGCCGTCCGGCGACCTGTTCGCGCTGGCGAACGCGATCGCGACCCTCCTTGACGCTCCGATCACCATCGAGGACCGCCGCTCCCGGATCCTTGCCTTCTCCGGCCGCCAGGACGAAGCGGACCCGCCGCGGGTGGCCAGCATCCTGGCCCGGCGGGTGCCCGAGCGCTACCTGCGTCTCCACGAGGAGCAAGGCGTCTTCAAGGAGCTCTACCGCAGCGACCAGCCGGTCCACATCTCGCCGCCCACCCTGGGGGACGAGGTCGCGCTGCCCCGAGTGGCGATCGCCGTGCGGGCCGGCGACGAGATCCTGGGGTCGGTGTGGGCGGCGCTGCGCAAGCCGCTGACCCCGGAGCGCGAAGAAGCGTTCCGGGAGGCGGCCAAGCTGGTCGCCCTGCACATGCTGCGCTTTCGCGCGGGCACGGATGCCGAGAACCGGCTACGGGCCGACTTGGTGACCAGCGCGCTGGAGGGCGGTTCCGCGGCGATCGAGTCGCTGGGACGCCTCGGCCTCGCAGACGACCCGCTTCTCGTCCTGGCGATGGGTCTCGAACCCGCAGCCGACACCGATCACGCCCAGCTCACCGCCGAGCGCCAGCGGCTCTCCAGCGCGCTGGCCGTGCACATGGCGGCGGTGCAGCCAAGGTCGGCGGTGGCGCTCCTGGGCGACGTGGCCTACGCCCTCTTGCCGGTCCAGGACGTCTCGGCGGCCGCGCGGGAGCGGGCCGTGCAGGTGGCGGCGAGTTTCCTGCAACGCACCGGAGAGCGGATGGGAGCCGTCATCGGGATCGGCTCGGTGGCCCTGGAACCCGCGGCACTCGCACGGTCGCGGGCCAACGCCGACCGGGCGCTACGCGTGCTGTCGCACGGCGGCGGAGCGCGGCGAGTCGCCGCGATCAACGACGTGCACATCGACGCGCTGCTGCTGGAGATGCAGGACCTCGCGGTCGCCCACCGCGATGAACTGTCCGGCCCGATCGCCCGGTTGGTGGAGTACGACCGCCGGCACAACGCTCATCTGGTGGAGACGCTGCGGGCGTGGCTGGACGCGTTCGGCGACGTACTCCCCGCTGCGGCCAGTGTGTTCGTCCACCACAACACCTTCCGCTACCGGATCCGCCGGGTCGCCGAGGTGGGTCGGATCGACCTGCGGGATCCGTCCGTACGCTTCGCCGCGATGCTGGAACTGCGGCTGATGGGCCTGTACGACACCGGCGCGGAGCCCACCCACGGGGGCCGCGGTACCGCCTCGTGAGCGTGCCGTCCGCGGTCTCGGTTCAGAGTCGGACCCCCGGCGGTACGGCGAGGCCGGCGTGGGTGTCGTGGAAGGCGTTGGCCTGCTCGATGGTGCGGACCCAGTCGTAGAACAGTTCCTTGGTGGAGAGCGTCTCGACGCCCCGGCCGGACAGGCGCCGCAGCCCGCGCTCATGGGCGGGGCCAGGTGAGTAGGTGGCATCGTCGATGACGACGACGCGCTTACCCGCGTGGTGCAGCTGGATCGCGGAGTGGGCCACGCAGATGTCCGTCTCGATGCCGACCAGCACCATCGTGGAGCGCTGCGTGGCCTCCAGGGCAGCGGCGATGTCGGGGTTGTCCCAGACGGCGAACGCGTTCTTCGGCAGGGTCATGGCACCGGCCGGCAGCGCGTCCCGGATCTGCGGGACGGTGTGCCCGCTGCCGTCGGGGTCCTCCTCGGTGACCACGACCGGGGATCCGCAGTCTGTCGGCCACCGAGGTGATCCAGGCGATGCGCCGCACCATCTCGTCGAAGCGCAGGCGGTCCACGTCGAGCCGGCGCCGCGGGTAGAACTCGCTCTGCACATCGATGATCACCAGAATCGCCGTCATCAGCGAACTGTGCGACCGCGTCGCCGTCATGTACGCCGGGCGCATCGTGGAGGAACTCCCCGCCGGCGCCCTGCGACCCGCCCGCCACCCCTACACCCGCGCCCTGATCGGCTCGACCCCCGACATGGACACCGACCGCGCCCTGCCGCTGGTCACCATCCCCGGACGCCAGCCCCCTTCGACTTCCCCGGCATGGAAGGCCTCGCCGGAATGCCGCTGCTCACTGCCGCGCTCCTCGACCGCGGGCTCGACCACGACGCCATCCGCAAGGTCCCCGGCGGCAACCTGAAGCGTTTGATGAGCGCGCACTTGGGCTGAGCCGGGCCCGCCCGGCGACCCTCGCGCCGGCCGTCGGGCAGCACACCCAACTTCCCTTCGTTTCCCGGTACGAAGACACCCCCGACGTTGTGATCCACGTACCAATTCCGCCTCCCGCAGGCTGCCTAGCGTGGGTCTCATCCCACCCCCTGGAGGAGACACCCGTGCAGGCCCTTCACGTGTCCAAGACCGCCCCGCCGCCTCTCGACCCCATGCTCGCCGACCTCGAAGAGCTGGTGTCCTGCGAGTCCTACTCCGCCGATCACGCGGCCGTCGCGGCCAGCGCCGAGGTCGTCGCCGAACAAGGCAGCCGCCTGCTCGGCGCCCGGTCCGAGACGGTCACGATCGGCGGCGTGACCCATGTGCGGTGGACCTTCGGAACCCCGCGCATCCTGCTCCTCGGCCACCACGACACCGTCTGGCCCGTTGGCACCCTCAAGACCCACCCCTTCTCCGTCCAGCAGGGCATCGCCCGTGGCCCCGGCGTCTTCGACATGAAGGCCGGCCTGGTCCAGATGTTCCACGCCCTGGCCACGCTGCCTTCCCTTGAGGGCTTGTGCGTTCTGGTCACCGGCGACGAAGAGGTCGGCTCGGACACCTCTCGCGCACTGATCGAGGACACGGCGCGAGCCTGCCGGGCCACGCTCGTCCTCGAACCCTCGGCGACCGGAGGCGCGCTCAAGACCAGCCGCAAGGGGGTCTCGAACTACGACCTCACAGTCCTCGGACGCGCCGCCCACGCGGGCCTGGAACCGGAGAACGGCATCAACGCCGCCACCGAACTGGCCCACCATCTCCTGGCTCTCCAGCACATCACCGACACCGTCACCACGCGCACCGGACCGGGCACCACCATCACCCCGACGGTCATGTCGGCGGGAACCACCACCAACACCGTCCCGGCCCGCGCCGAGCTGAGTATCGACGCCCGCGTCGCCACGCCCGCGGCCCAGCAAGCCGTCGACGACCTCATCACCGCCCTCACCCCGCGTCACCCCGAAGCGCGCCTGCACATCGGCGGCGGCCCCAACCGCCCGCCCCTGGACGCCGGCGCCTCCCGCCAACTGTTCGCGCTGGCCTGCGATGTGGCCACCGGACTCGGACTCGGCCCACTGCGACAAGCAGCCGTCGGGGGAGCGTCCGACGGCAACTACACGGCAGGGGTCGGCTGCCCCACCCTCGACGGCCTCGGCGCCGTCGGCGACGGAGCCCACGCCGACCACGAGCACGTCGTGACCGCCACCATGGGGCCCCGCGCCCAGCTGTTGGCCCACCTCGTCGGAGCCATGCTGTGAACCGCCCCGACATCCGCGAACTCCACTCCATGGACGAGTTCGACACCGCCCGCCGCCTCTACGCCGACATCTGGGGCACCCACCCGGACAAGGCCCCGATCTCGGCGGAGATCATGCGTGCCCTGGCCCACGCCGGGAACTACGTCGCCGGAGCCTACGACGAGGACGGCCGGCTGACCGGGGCATCCGTCGCGTTCTACGGCGAACCCGCCGGAACAACACTCCACTCCCACATCACCGGTGCCCTCCCGGGCCGCGGGATCGGCCTGGCCCTCAAACTGCACCAGCGCCAATGGGCCCTGGAACGCGGCCTGAAGCGCATCACCTGGACCTACGACCCCCTCATCCGCCGCAACGCCCACTTCAACCTCACCAAACTCGGCGCCCGCCCCGAGGAGTATCTGCGGTCCTTCTACGGCGCCATGGACGACGCCATCAACGGTGGCGACGAATCCGACCGGATCCTGGCCGCCTGGGACCTGGCCGCCCCACCTGACACCGCCCACGCCGGTGCCCCGCTGCCCGACGGCGCGGCACACGCAGTCCGCAACCTCGACGGTCACCCCGAACTCGGCACGACGGAGGCGGAGTTCATCCTCATCGACGTACCGGACGACATCGAGGCCCTACGCCGCACCGATCCCGCCGCCGCACATGCCTGGAGGCTGGCCGTACGGCACACCCTCGGCGAACTGCTCGACGGCGGCGCCCGCGTCATCGGCTTCCACGACCGGCGCAGCTACCTCGTCCACCGCACCTCCGCACACCTGCCCACCGGGAGCGACCAATGACCAAAGTGAAGATCGACGGCATCGAACTGCGCCGGATAGCCATGCCGCTCGTCTCCCCGTTCCGTACCTCCTTCGGCGTCGAGACCAGCCGCGACGTCCTCCTCGTCCGCGTCGTCACGACCGAGGGAGAGGGCTGGGCCGAGTGTGCCGCGATGTCCGAGCCCCGCTACTGCAGCGAATACGTCGACGGCGCGCAGAACGTCCTGAGCAAGTTCCTGATCCCCGCTCTGCCCAAGGACGGCGTGGACGCGGCCGCCGTGGGCCGCGCGCTGGAGCCCTTCACCGGACACCACATGGCGAAGTCCGCACTGGAGACCGCGGTCCTTGACGCACAACTCCGCATCACGGGCGAGTCGTTCGGTACGTATCTCGGTGCCGCACGGGACCGCGTACCGTGCGGCGTCTCCGTAGGCATCATGGACTCCATCCCCCAACTCCTGGACGCCGTCGGGCAGTACGTCGCCGAGGGCTACGCCCGCATCAAGCTGAAGATCGAACCCGGCTGGGACGTCGATCCCGTCCGCGCCGTGCGGGAGCGCTTCGGTGACGACCTGCTCCTGCAAGTCGACGCCAACGCCGCGTACACCCTCGTCGACGCCCAACACCTCGCCCGTCTCGACGCCTTCGGCCTCCTGCTGATCGAACAGCCCCTCGCCAACGACGACATGGTCCAGCACGCCCAGCTCGCCAAACTCCTGCGGACCCCCATCTGCCTGGACGAGTCCATCGAATCCGCCGCCCACGCCGCGGCTGCCATCTCCCTCGGCGCCTGCTCCATCATCAACATCAAGCCGGCCAGGGTGGGCGGCTACCTGGAAGCCCGGCGCATCCACGATCTCGCCCGTGCCCACGGCATACCGGTGTGGTGCGGTGGCATGCTCGAAACCGGCATCGGACGCGCCGCGAACCTCGCTCTGGCCGCCCTGCCCGGCTTCACACTCCCCGGCGACACCTCGGGCTCACACCGCTACTTCGCCACCGACATCACCGAGCCGTTCCTCCTCAAGGACGGACACCTGGAGGTCCCCACCGGCCCCGGTCTGGGCATCGAGCCCCTCCCGGACGTCCTCGACCGGGTGACCACATCACGTGAGTGGATCGCCCTCTAGAGCGGTGCCACCGCCCCCTGTGACTCACCCCGGACCAGGCTGAACGGGGTGCGGTCCGCCTCCCACTGGTTGAGCCGCCTCTCCAGGTCGGCGACGCCCTCCGCCCGGTCCGGCAGCGCGGCGCCCCACACGCTGGAGCGCCGGGAGACTCGTTCGGCGCCCCTCATCCTTCCGGACGACGGCTGCCGAGGATCTTTGCCCTGGGGCGCTGCGGGTCGTAGGGAGCCCAGCCCGGACTGCCGGTGCCGGCGAACGCGACCCACGCGCCATGTATTTGGGCCGCGAGTCCTGACGGGGTGGGGTCGGGGCCGAGTAGGCGGGTGTCCCCGTGCAGCAGGGGGTTGTCGGCGATGTCGAACACGAAGGGCAGCTCGACGGTGTGGGCAGCGCCGAGTCGCCCGCCCAGGGCCGTCGAACGGTACCCGAAGGAGTAGAGATGGGTGCGGCCGCCCGAGATCCGCGCGTGGGCCTGCGCCATGCGCGTCGTACCGGCCCCGAACAGGGCCTGCCCGAGCACAGCGGAGCGCAGCTCGCCCGGTGTCGCGCCCGGCCGTGCCGTGCGGTGCGCGGCGACGGCGGCTTCCGGGTCCGCATGGATCCGGGCGGCGACGCTGAGCACGTCGGCTTCCGTCGTGGATTCCAAGTCGCCCCGCGGTACGAGGTAGAGGTGCGCCTCCTCGGTGTTGGTGCCGATGAGCAGGTCGACGTCGCCGGCCGGGCCGTCGGCGAGAGCCTCGGCGGGCTGGACCGGCAGGACCAGGCTGAACGGGCTGAGCCCGGCCAGCGGGTCCGTTGTAGTCCTGGTGCGGAGGTCGAGGCCGGCCAACGCGGGCAGGGCCGCCAGGAAGCGCTCGTCCGGGATCGGGGCGAACGCCTCAGCGGTCGGCTCGACGCCCAGTGCGGCCGCCGCCGCGGCGGTGACCCGCTGCGCCTGCTCGGGGGTGAACGCGCCGGTGCCGTTGCCGCTCTGGACGATCGCCCGGCGGAACAGGCCCCCTGCCGCCGGGGTCGCGAGCAGCGCGCCCGTGAGCGTGCCACCGGCGGACTGGCCGAAGACCGTGACGTTGTCGGGGTCGCCGCCGAATGCCGCGATCGTGTCCTGTACCCAGCGCAGGGCGGCGAGCACGTCGAGCAGCCCGCGGTTGGCCGGAGCACCGGCCAGATCGAGGAACCCGGGGATGCCGAGACGGTAGTTCACCGTCACCAGAACGACCTCGTCCCGGGCGAACGCGCCGCCGTCGTAGAGCGCGGCGCGGTTCGATCCGGTGACGAACCCGCCGCCGTGCACGAAGACCATGACGGGGCGTCTGCCGCCGTCGGCGGAAGGCGTGTGGACATCGACGGTCAGATACTCCTCACCGCGCACCCAGCCCGGCCCGAAGTAGGGTGTCATGTCGAGTCGGCCGAAGTCGCGGACCGGTTGGGGAGCCGTGGGCGAGGGCTGAGTGCCGTCGCGGACACCGGACCAGCCCGGGTGCGGCGCGGGCGGGGCGAAACGGCCGGCGCCGGTCGGTGCCGCCGCGTAGGGCAGGGCGCGGTAGCGCTCCCCGGATCCGTCACGGACGCCGCGCACAGCGCCCGCGGGTGTTTCGACCACCGGGTCTGCTTGTTGAGCCATGGGACACTCTTCCTCTCTGGAAGGGGACATCAGGAGATGGGGGAGAAGGCCGCCCACTCCTTGATCGCGAACTTCGACCCGCTGCGAGCGACCTCCGCGGCGCCTTGGCCGCCGAAGTGCGCAGGGAAGACGAGCGCGTTGTTCTCGGCGGCGCGGCCGAGCAGTTCGTACCGCGTGACGCGGGCCTGTGCCGGGTCCTCGCAGAAGCAGGAGTTGGTCTCGGGCTCGGCGATTTGCAGCGCGGTGTGCACCAGGTCCCCGACGAACAACGCCTGATCGCCGCGGGATCGCAGGGTGAGTACGGACGAGCCGGGAGTGTGCCCGGGAGCGAGATCGAGACGCAGATTCTTGTCGATCCGGTACGTCTCCTCCCACAGGTGGGTGAGCCCTGCCTGGTGGACCGGCGTGACGCTGTCCTCGAAGACGTTCTGGTTCCCGCGGCCCAGTACGGACTTGTTCTCGTTGGCCGGGTCCCAGAAGTCGAAGTCCCGCCGGTTGATCAGGTACGTGGCGTTGGGGAAGGTCGGCACCCAATCGCGGCCGTCGAGGCGGGTGTTCCAGCCGACGTGATCGATGTGCAGATGGGTGTTGACCACGATGTCGATGTCCTCGGGGCGCAGCCCGGCGGCGGCCAGGTTGGCGAGGTAGTTGGTATCCAGGCGGCTCCACAACGGTGCGTAGGGCCGGTCCTTGTGGTTGCCGACACCGGTGTCGACGAGGATGGTGCGTCCCTCGCTGTGCAGCAGCCAGGACTGGATCGCTGTATGACACTCGTTCGTCTTCGGGTTCCAGAAGTCGGGGGCCAGCCAGTCGCGGTGCTTGTCCCACATGCTGTCCTGGCTGTCGGGAAAGAACTGGCCAGGGGGCATTTCGACCGAGCCGTAGAACTCTTTGATGCGGGTGACGCTGACGTCGCCCAGGGTGAGTTGCTCCGGGTTGTGATCCATGTGTCCGTCCTCAAGTCCGGGGTGGGTGGTGCGTGAGACCGAGCCTGGGCACGTGGACGGGCTCGCGCCACTCCCGTGTTGTCCTACCCCTCGCAGGGTGTGGCTGGGATCCGGTGGCGCACCGAATACTGGGGTGATGAACGCACCCGGACCGCTCGGCGCCTTCCTCCAAGCCCGACGCGCGCGCCTGCGACCCGAGGACGTCGGCCTGCGCGACCTCGGGCCCCGCAGACGGGTGGCCGGGCTCCGGCGCGAGGAACTGGCCCAGCTGGCGGGCGTCAGCGTCTCGTACTACGCACGGCTGGAACAGGGCCTGTCCCGCGGGGCCTCTGCCGAGGTGCTCGACGCGATCGCCCGCGCTCTCCTGCTCGATGTCCATGAGCGCGAGCACCTCGACCGGCTCGCCGGTGCCGCCCGCCACGCACCCCGGCCGCGCCGCCCGCGACCCGAGAAGCTCGCCGACGAAACCCGCGACCTCCTCCGCGCCGTCGAGGGCGTCCCGGCGATCGTGCTCGGTCGCCGCACCGACGTGCTGGCCTGGAACGCCCTTGGGCACGCCCTGCTGGCCGGCCACCTGGACCCAGCAGGCCCGGACGACCAGGGGCGACGCCCGAACATGAGCCGGATGCTGTTCCTTGACCCGCACTGCCGGGAGCTGTACGCGAACTGGACGCGCAAGGCCCGCGCGGTGGTCGGCAACCTGCGCATCGCCGTCGGCAGGCACCCGGACGACCCGCTCCTTGCCGCGCTGATCGGTGAACTGACCATGAACAGCCCGGAGTTCGTCGCGATGTGGGCCGACCACCGCGTGGCGCCGTGCGACGCCGTCTCCTACGAGCTGCGCCACCCCGTCGTCGGCACGGTGACGGTGACTCAGCAGACGCTGTCCGTGGCCCGTTCACCGGACCAGGCGCTCATCGTGTGCACCACCCCCGCTGGTTCCCCTGCCGAGGAGGCCCTCGCGCTCCTCCGGCAGGTGAGCGCCGACCGGGCGCCGCACGCGAACGGCGTCGGCGTTTCCACGTAGCCGACCCGACAGGTCAAGGCGGTGCCAAATCTCAGGCCTACTGGCCACTGCTTGCCCAGTGGGCCACGTCGCTGAGACGCGCACCAGGTCGCGCCGGTACCTCGTTGGCGTTGAAACGCCGACGTGCCCTGGAAGGCCGATCGGCCGTGCCGGGAACAGCCGGCCCGGTCGGCAGGGTTGCATCGACCGAGGGGCCGGCGCCGCACGGGCGGGGAACACGGAGACCACAAGGTCTCCGCCCCACCAGGATCCGGACCCCGCGATGGCGGTACGCCCGCCGCGCACTCGGACCAAGACGTATTTCCGCTCCGCAGGAGGACTGTTTCATGACTGACCGGCCCTTGACGCTCATGGCAGTACACGCTCACCCCGACGACGAGGCCACCGGAACCGGAGGGGTCCTCGCGCGATATGCGGCGGAAGGCTTCCGAACGGTTCTCGTGACGTGTACCGACGGCGGCTGCGGTGACGGAACGGGGGGCGCCAAGCCGGGCGATCCCGGGCACGACCCGGTGGCCGTCGCCTTGATGCGCCGTCAAGAACTTGAGGCGAGCTGCGACGTCCTGAAGATCAGCGATCTGGAGATGCTGGACTATGCCGACTCCGGGATGATGGGCTGGCCGAGCAACGACGCCCCCGGATCCTTCTGGCAGACCCCGGTTGAGGAAGGCGCCGCCCGACTTGCCGACCTCATGCGGCACTACCGACCCGATGTGGTCGTCACCTATGACGAGAACGGCTTCTACGGCCACCCCGACCACATCCAGGCCCACCGCATCACGATGGCGGCGCTGGAGATGACCGCGCTGACACCGAAGGTGTACTGGACGACGATGCCCCGCTCGGCGATGCAGCGGTTCGGGGAGACCATGCGCGAGTTTCAGGAGGACATGCCGGAGCCGGATCCCGCCGAGGCCGCCGCGCTGGCCGAGATCGGCCTGCCCGACGATGAGATCACCACGTGGGTGGACACCACCGCGTTCAGCGGTCAGAAGTTCGATGCGCTGGCCGCCCACGCCAGCCAGGGCGAGAACATCTTCTTCCTCAAGATGGGCAAGGAGAGGTTCGGCGAGCTGATGGGCATGGAGACTTTCGTACGCGTCAAGGACGCCACCGGAGCGGCCCTGCCCGAGAACGATCTCTTCGCCGGACTGCGCTGACCCTCCCGTCCTGCCGGGGCCCCACGCCTTGCCGACGATGGTTATGTGAAAGCCCTCCCGGATGCTCTTTTGCGAACTCCGGGAGGGCCGCGTAGCGCGCGAAGGCGCCGTGCTCGCAGGGACCGACCAAGTCCCGGCGCGGCTTGAAGTTCCGCTGGTACACGGCGAGTTGGCGTGCCCGACTCATCCAGTTCCAGTATGACTTTCACCAGCCAGAGCACGATTGGGTTGCGTTGACCTGAGTCGGCGTTGCCTGCCGCGCGGCATCGGCGTTGGTGCTGGCATGAACTTGAACGACAGCGACGATGCGACGATGGACACCGTTTTTTCGCGCGTTGAGCTGCCGAGTGTCTACTGGCTGGAGCTGGCCGGACACGAGGCAGACGAATGCGGCTGGTGCGCACCGCGTAGCGTGCGCGCCCTGGTGCTGGCAGCGAGGCTGCGGGTCTTCATGCTCGGCTTCACCATCCTCACCGTGACTGCCGCCGCGACGGCAGTGTTCCACTGCATGGACTGAAAGAGCGGATCAGCCCTTTGGGCGGATGGTTCTGGCGTTGTGAACCCTGGTACGGCAGGTCGGCCATGTGGGCCGCACCGGGGGCGGCGTGGCATTCAGTTCGCCGGGGCGCCGACCCGCTTCGTCAAATGGGCGGGGGCTTCGACGCCCTCGGGCAGCGCAGGGTCAGGCTCCAGGGCGCCCCACGTGGCGCGTAGCGGCAGGACACCTGCCCACAGGCCGAGTCGGGCGTCCTCGCTGTCGCCATCGTCCGGGGCGCCGGTACGGATCTTGACGGACGCCTCGTTCAGGGAGAGGGCGAGCAGGGCGGTCGCGGCGATTTCCTTGCGGCTCGGTTGGCGGGCATAGTCCCATTGGCCCGGCGTGGCGTGCTCGGTCAGGCAGCGCAGACCGGCCAGCTTCTCGTCGGGGTCCGTGACCAGTCGGGGGGTGCCGTAGACCATGGCGCTGCGGTAGTTGACGCCGTGCTCGAACACCGAGCGTGCGAGGACGAGGCCGTCGACGTGGGTGACCGTGACGCAGACCGTGGCGTCGGGTGACGCGAGCAGGCTGCGGCTGGCAACCGAGCCGTGGAAGTACAGGGTGCTGCCGTCGGAACCGTAGACGGTCGGTATGACCATCAGCGTCCCTTCGACGGTGACGCCGAGGTGGCAGATGAAGCCTGCGCCGAGGATCGCGTCGAGCTGGTCGCGATCCAGGCTGCCCTGTTCCCGGAAGCGGCGGTGCCGGGTGCGATCGGTGACCGGCAACTGGCGTTCCGGATTAGCGGAGTCCATGGGGTGCTTCCTCTCCGAGGGGCGGCCGGGTTGTGGTCCCGTGGCGGGATGAGCAGTGGGAGATGTTACTGATTTCATCGTCAAGGAGCTATAGATCTTCTCAATCCGTTGTTCAAAATACTCTTGGCGACGGAATCGCTTGTTCCGGGAGGGGGCGTCCCAACATGGCTGACCGATCCGCGCATCCGGGCCTCGTGATCGACGGAGCTACGCTCCAAGTGTCCTGCCCGGCTGCCCCGGTGGCGTTCGTCGCCTCCAACAGCCGTTGGTCCTCCCCGAGTTGTCTGCCGTCCGGGGAGCGGGTTCTACTTCGCCGAGCGAATCCACCTCGACCGAGCCGTGCCCCAGTGATCAGGCCGAGTGAGAGTGCCGACAGTGTCTGGAGGTGCGGCTGATACCGAGCGACGGCGGCGGCCGGTTCTTGCGGGTCGCGGGGGCGCATGGCGGTGGTGAGCCCGGGTGTGCCGTACCTGGGCAGACGGGTGCCTGGTTGCCGCCGTCGGCCGGACCGATGCTGAGGTCATCGCTCGCCCCGCAAAGGCGCATCGCCCTGGCATGACAGACAGGACCTTTCCTTGATCGCCTCCGGCACCACCAGCCCTGCCGTGCTCGAACAGCTTCAGCGCCGCTCCGCGGACCCGAAGCGGCGCATTCTGTTCACCGGCGCGACCCTTGTCACCATGGATCCCGGTTCCGGAGTCCTGGATGGCACCGATCTGCTCGTCGAGGGCGACACGATCACCGCGATCGGCCCCGATCTGAGCCGGGACGGCGCGGTGGTCGTCGACGCCACCGGCACCATCCTCATGCCCGGCTTCGTCGACACACACCGGCACGCCTGGGAGACCCAGCTGCGCCGGATCATGCCGGACGTGGACGACCTCGGCGCCTATGTGATGTCCACCCTCGCCGGTTACGCCACCGTCTACCGGCCCAACGACATGTACACCGGTACCAAGCTCGCCGCGCTGACGGCGATCGACAGCGGCATCACCTGCATGCTCGACTTCTCCCACAACTCCCGCACCCCCGAGCACTCCGACGCCGCTGTCCAAGCCCTCATCGACACCGGCATCCGTGGCGTGCACGCCTCCATGGGCCCGCATTTCGGTGACTGGGCCAAGCAGTGGCCCGGTGACCTGGCCCGCCTCAAGGACACGTACTTCTCCGGGGACGACCACCTGCTGACCCTGCGCCTGGCGGCGCTGGCCACCGACGAGATTGCCGGGCCCGCTCTCGCCTTTGGTCGTGAACTCGCGTGTACGGCACAGGAGTTGGGGATCGGGGTGAGTGTTGATGCCGTCTTCGGCGCGTCCTCCTCGAAGGCCATCGGGCAGTGGGCGAAGGACGGCATCCTCGGCGCGGAAGTCACCCTCATCCACGCCACCGGCCTGACTCCGGCGGCGTGGAAGGCGATCGGGGAGAGCGGCACGACAATCGCGCTGGCCCCGACCTCGGACGCGCAGATCGGACTGGAGACCGCGATCCCGGCGATCGATGAGGCCCTGTCGGCCGGGGTCCGCCCGGGGCTGAGCATCGACGTCGAAGTGGCCCTGGTCAGCGACATGTTCACGCAGATGCGGGCTCTGCACGCCATCCAGCGGATGCGCGCGGTCAACGCCGTCCACGGCACCGGCCAACAGCAGGCACGCATCACCACCCACGACGTCCTGGACTTCGCCACGCTCCAGGGCGCCCGCACCAACGGTCTGGCCGGCGTCACCGGCTCGCTCACTGCCGGCAAGAAGGCCGACCTGCTCGTCATCCAGGCCGAGGACCTCAACAACATGCCACTCAACGATCCGATCGGCACCGTCGTCCTGGGCTCGGACGCCCGCAACATCAGCGCGGTCCTCATCAACGGCGAAGTGCGCAAGTGGAACGGCCAGGTCCTCGGTGTCGACCTGCCCGCCCTGCGCGGCGAGGTCCACGCCTCGCGCGAGTACGTGCTCAACACCCAGGCCGCCTGACATCCGCTCCGCACCTGCCCGTTCCGGGGAGAAGGCAGCACGCTCTTCTCCCCGGCCCGTGCCACACCCTTGCGCAGGCGCTCTCGCCCCGGGCACGCGCCGCCCGCCGCTCGCTCACTCACTCACTCACGACCGAATCAGGTACTGGCATGACCACCACTCCGCGTACAAACCCGTGCCGAGACGGCGACGTGTTGCGCGATCTGCGCGCCCCGAACGGCCGGCCGCTCCTGCTGACCGGCGGCACCGTGATCACTGGCAATCCCCTAATGGGCGACTGGAGGGAAGCCGATGTCCTCATCGGAGGCACCGTGATCGTGGGAATCGGCCCCGGCCTGCTGACCGCAGCGGGCGACGACAACATGATCGTCATCGACTGCGCGGGCACCCTCGTCCTCCCCGCCGCCGCCGACTTCGCCACGCCTCACAGGGGAGCGACCCTCACCCCCGGCCAAGCTGCCGACATCGCCGTCCTGCGCTTGACCGACGCCCCCCGCACCGCCGACGGCACGGAAGCCGCCCCCGACGAAAGCCGCCTCGACATCCTGGTCACCGGCGGACAGGTCCGCCTCTGGAACGGCCGCCCTCTGGACGCGACCACTGCCGTGGCGGCTCCCGAACTCTGGAACGTCCGTCCCCTGAACGCGACCACCGCCACCGTTGCGGCACCCGAAGGGCAGACCACCCACGATCAGGCGCATGCATTCCTCGGGATGTGGGTGGACGACAACGACTTCGTACGTCAGGAACTGCTGCCCGACGGGCGCTACGACGAGGCTCGCGGGGATCGCCCCAGCGCCTACCAGGGCCGCTACTGGATCAACGGAAACCGCATCGACTACCTCGACGACCTGGGCTTCTGGGCCTTCGGCGAGTTCAGGGACGGCCACCTGCACCACGCGGGCTACCGATTCACCCGACGCTGACCGCCCGCATCTCCGGCAAGGAATCCAGGGCGTCCCTGGCGCCTTCCTGGCAGTGCCGCCCCTGCGCAATCAGCATCCCGAATAACGCACCTCGCGTACCTGAGCCCATCGCCACAGTGGCGCGATGGGCGCGGGCCTATACGGGGTTGCTACTGCTCCGTGGCTGACTGCTGGTGGCGTGTGGCGTGCAGGCTGCCGAGCAGGGCGAGCGCCTGGGCGCTGGGGCTTCCCGGTTCCGCGTGGTAGATGACCAGCTGCTGGCCCGGCGCTCCACGGACGTCGAAGGTCTGGTAAGTCAGGGCAAGAGGCCCGACGTCGGGGTGGACAAGGTCCTTGGCATCACGGCTTTTGCCGTGGACGGCGTGCGAGGACCACAGGGCGGCGAACTCCCCGCTCGCCTCGGTCAGGGAGGGGACGAGGTCGTTCAGGCGCCCATAGTGCGGGTCGAGGCCCGTGGCGTGTCGCAGGGCCGCCACGACTGCCTCCGCTGCCCGCCCCCACTGGGTGAAGAAGGTCCGGGCGGCCGGTTCGAGGAACGTCATGCGGGCCATGTTGTCCATGGTGTCGAACGGTGAGAACAGTGCGTCGGCCAACGCGTTCGAGGCCAGGAAGTCGGTGGCCGGGTTCAGGACGAACGCCGCGGCGTTCGGGTATCCGTCCAGCAACTGCCGCAGCGCCGTACTCACCGTTTCTCTCGGCTGCGGCCGCTCACCTTCCGGTGCGGTCCCCGCCAGCCGGTACATGTGCTCCCGCGCTTCGTCGTTCATCCGCAGCGCGTTGCTGATCGCCTCAAGGATCTGCGGGGACGGGCTGCGCTCGCGGCCCTGCTCTAGACGTGCGTAGTAGTCGCTGTTCATGCCGGCGAGGACGGCGACCTCCTCGCGTCGCAGCCCGGCCACCCGACGGGCGCCGTATGAGGCGAGCCCGACGTCGTCGGGACGCAGGCGGGCACGGTGAGCACGCAGGAAATCTCCGAGATCGTTGCTGGTCACCCCTTCAGCCTAGGCGGCACCCAACTCGCGTGCCTGGGTGCGCCGTACCCAGGCACGACTCGTCCTGGCTCCCGTATCCCAGGCCGCGCAGGCTGGTGATCGCACCAGGCCACGAGAAGGAGCACACGGTGAACGAGCAGTCGAGCCGACCGGAGGAAGCCGCCGGACGCAGGGCCGGTGAGGTGGACGTGGACGTGGTCGGGATGTGGGTGACCGGGGACGGTCACATCCGCCAGGAGCTCCGCGCCGACGGACGCTACGACGAGGCCCGCGGCGATCGCCGCAGCGCCTGCACCGGCCGCTACACGGTGACCGGCAACCACCTTCACTACATCGACGCCACCGGCTTCAGCGCCACCGGCGACATCCGCGACGGCGTGCTCTTCCACGAGCACCTCGTCCTGTACAGGGAAGACCAGCCATGACGACCACCACCAAAATCCTTCTCATCACCGGCGTCAGCAGTGGCCTCGGCCGCGCCTTCGCCACGGCCGCCCTGGACGCCGGCCACACCGTCGTCGGCACCGTCCGCAAGGACGCCGACGCTCAAGCCTTCACCGCTCTCAACCCCGAGCGCGCCCACGCCCGCCTGCTCGACGTCACCCACGACGCTGCGGTCCTCGCCGTGGTCGGTGAGGTGGAGCAGTCCGTCGGCCCCGTCGACGTACTGATCGCGAATGCGGGATACGGCCTGGAGGGCACCTTCGAGGAGACGCCGCTGTCCGCCCTGCGCGCCCAGTTCGACGTCAACGTCTTCGGCGCCGCCGCCACCGTGCAGGCCGTCCTGCCGTTCATGCGCGAGCGGCGCCGGGGGCACATCCTGGCTGTCACCTCCATGGGCGGCCTGGCCTCCTTCCCCGGCGTCTCCGCCTACTGCGGCAGCAAGTACGCCCTCGAAGGCATCCTCGAAGCCGTCGGCAAGGAGGTCCGCGGTTTCGGGATCCACGTCACCGCCGTCGAGCCGGGTTCCTTCCGTACCGACTGGGCGGGCCGCTCCATGGTCCGCGCACCGCGTTCCGTCCCCGACTACGACGACCTGTTCGGGCCCATCCGAGCCGCCCGGCAGACCGCGAGCGGCAACCAACTCGGCAACCCGGACAAGGCGGCCGCCGCCGTCCTGCGCATCCTCGAAGAACCGAACCCCCCGGCCCACCTCGTCCTCGGGTCCGACGCCCTGCGCCTGGTACGGGCCGGACGCGAAGCAGTCGACCACGACCTCGACACGTGGGAACACCTCACCCTCTCCACCGACTACACCCGCGCCACCGAAACGCCGTAGACCGCCTGTGCCCGCAACCCGGCGCCGGGGCGGCCCCCTGGATGGGGCCGGGGACGGGCAGAGGCGGCCATTTCGGCCGCACACCGCCCAAGCCGCGGAGTACGCCCAGTTCCCGTGCGACCTGGTCGACCGGCACGAGTCCACGGCTATCGTGTTTGCGTGGCTGGTTCCGTGCAGCGTGCACTGCTGTTTCTCGATGTCGACGGCCCACTCATCCCGTTCGGCGCGGCGTCAGAGCCGTATCCGACCTATGCGACGGGTCCCGAACTGCATGGTGCTGGCGCGAATCCGCTCCTGGCCAGGATCAATCCCGAGCACGGGCCCCGGCTGGCGGCCCTCCCGTGCGAAGTGGTCTGGGCGACGACATGGATGGCGGACGCGAACGAGTGCATCGCGCCCCGCCTCGGTCTGCCGCAGCTGGCAGTGGTGGTCTGGCCGGAGCCGTCCGACATCGACGACCAGGACGAACGGAACGGACTGCACTGGAAGACCCGTGCCCTTGTCGGATGGGCTGCGGGACGCCCGTTCGCCTGGGTTGACGACGAGATCACCGACACGGATCGGTCTTGGGTCGCTGCTCATCATCCGGGGCAAGCCTTGCTCCATCGTGTCGATCCCCGCCATGGCCTGACTGGCGGCGACTTCGCGGCTCTCGACTCGTGGCTGAATCAGTTGGCCTGACACAGCTGCGGCACGTGAAGAGACTGCGGGAGGGACGGGCCGCCATCCGTGAGGACGGCGAGCCGTGGGACGGAGCGCCGCCAGCTTCGAGCTGCGGTTTGTCGTGGTCTTCAACTCGTCGGCGCGCAGGACGTGGCATAGCCCCCTCGGGCAAAAACCCAGGTCAGCCAGTCACTCGAAACGGACCGGGCGCGTGTCGGTTGGAGTTTTGGCGGCGCTTGCACAGTTGGAGTGACTCTGGAGTGCCGGTTTGGTGACGGTCTCGGGATATCGGCCGCGGTGACGGGTCCCCGCTTGATGGCGTGATCATTTCGTCTGTAGCGTCTCGGACGGCGGAAGGACCAACCGCCGGTTTTACAGCACAACAACAACGGGATGAAGTATGCGCGCACTTACGTCTTTCGCCTTCGGCACAGCACTGATAGCCGGAGTCATCGGCGGGGCAACGACCTCTTACGCAGCCACCCCCACCACTGCGCCAGGCGTTCACGGTGATGTGAACGATCTGCTGGCAAAGCCCGACAAGGACACCACCTTTGCACGGGACACCTACTGGAAGATCACCGCTCCGACCGGCGACCATCTTGCTTCCAACCCCGAAGGCGGTTTCGAATACGTAAACGCCAAAGGTAAGCCGGTCATGAAATTCACTCCGAGTGATGTCATCGACACCTCCGGAGTCCGCCACAAGGTGACGTGGACACTCAAGGGCGACACCGTCTACCAGCACATCGCCATCAACGGCACGTCGGTTAAGGGCCACTTGGCCCCTGTCATCGAGTCGTATGGATTCTGGGGCTGGGTCACGTGCGTCGGCAAGGCGTCGAAGGGCTACGCGGTCGGCGGGGCCGTCGGTGGCTGCGTGGCCGACATCGAGACGGGATGCGCACCTGGCGCGGTGACCGGCGCGGGAGTCGGAGCCATCGCCGGTGCCGCCAGCGGCATCTCGACCTGTTGAGCATCCCCATCCACGGTTGTCCGCGGACAACACCGCTGAACTCGGAGTAGCCCATGATGGCAGCTGAATTGAAAGCGAACCGTGCGAAATCCATCGCGGTGGTGGCAGCCGCCGTGGTCGCCGGTGTCCTGGTGACCCAGGTCAGCGGCTGGCTCGGCTGGGTACTCGCGGTCGCTGCCGCAGCGGCTATCGGTGGCGTGGCACGTTGGTGGCAACGCCGGTAGACGAGGCGAACAGGACGTTGCTGAGGGGAAGTTGTTTCCCTCGGACGCTCCCTTCACGGCACTTGGGCCCGCACCTGCAATTCGGGTGCGGGCCCAAGCGCATCCCGGATCGCTCTCACGCTGCCCCACTGGACATTGCCACCCCACGCCTTCTCGCCACGGCTTGCCGGTGTGGATCGCGCCCATAATCGGGTGCCGTCGTACACCCCCGACGCCGCCGTCAGCACCGCTGACGGCCGACGGCAAGATGTCCGGCCTCTGCCACCGCACGACCCCGGCGTTGCCCCGCCGAGTGGGCCGACGCATCCGATCAGTGGGGGCCGGACGGTGTTTGTCGGTTGTGGGGCAAGACCGCGGCATGGGAGTCGTCCATGGATACTTCGCTGCTGTTGCCGGCGGGTTCATCGCCCAGGTGTCCGCGGTCTCAACGCGCTCGTGGGCTGTGGTGCACGGCTTCGCCCCGGCGCCCGGCCGGATGCCGGGGCCGGGGCGAAGAGGGCTGGGTTCAGCCCGTGGTGCTGCGCCGACGGCGGAGGAGGACGAAGGCGCCGCCCGCGAGTGCGAGCGCCGCGCTCGAACCGCCGAGGAGTGCCGGTGTCGAAAGCGAGCCGTCCTGCGTCTTCTTCGCGGTGCCGTAGCCGCTGGACATGCCCTTGTTGTCGTACTCCGAGCCGGGCAGCTTGTCGGCGTAACGGGCCTTGACCAGCTTCTGGTAGTCGCTCAGTGAGACCGAGGACTGCCCGCCAAGACCCTGCCGTGCCTGGTCGTTGAGCGGCTCGACCGTGGTCAACTTCAGCTGGTACCAACCGCGGATCTGTGGCTCGGTGTACACCAGGGTCCCCAGCGTGCCCTTACCGGCGTACGTCGCGTCGCTGTCACCCTCGCGTACGGCTGCCAGATGCCAGCCGCCGCCCTGGGTGGGGGCGAGCATGACGGTGACGTTCCGCCCGTTGACGGAGGCGCTCAGTGCGGAGACCAGACCACTCAGCTTGACCGCCTCGGTGGCGATCGGTTGGGACGTCCCCGCGACGAAGCCGGCGGTGATCTCGTTCAGGGCCAACGGGTCCTTGACGGTGAACGCCGGCATTCCCTGGCACGGGTCGGCCTTGTCGGGGATCGGCTGCGCCGTCCCGACCCCGTCACCCTGGGGCACCGGAACGCTGAGGAAGCGGCAGACGGCGTCGCGGACATTGGTCGACTTCACCAGGTCGAGGGCGGCCTGGTAGTCGGGGATGTCCGCCGGAAGCGGGTCCTTGGCCGGGGCCGCGTGGACGGGGCCGACGATGGACAGCAGTGCGGACGCGCTCAGTACCAGGATGGCAGTCAGGCGGGAGGCCGCCCGACGGCTGGACGTTCTTGTTTCGCGCATGTCGCCTGCCTTAGCGGGAGATGCCGATGCGGGAGTGGGTCCACTTGGACGAGCTGTTGCTCACGTAGTCGTTGTAGTTCCACCACGTGTACGTGGCGGTGTCCGGCCATGGGTCGGCCACCGCGATCGTGTTGTTCGACGTGTCGAAGCCGTAGACCACGTTCATGTGGCCACCGCCGGAGGTCCACCCGATGCGCGCGCCGATGGGATGGGCCGCCTTGACGTCGGTGTAGACCTGGTTGAACGTGGCCGCGGTGCTCAGGCCCGAGCCGGTATGAGACATGCCGAGGCTGCCCCAACCCCTTGCCATGTCGTCAAGGGTGGCGGGCTGGTTGTTGCAGCCGTAGGCGGGCTGGGCCCGGTTGCAGAAGTCCGTCTGCGTGCTGCCGAGGCCCTGGAACTTGGCGATCGTCAGGCCGGAGGCGACCCAACACCACTGGGTCTTCTCCTGCTTGTACATGCTGATGGTGTCCTGCCCCGCCTCGGCATGTGCCGGGCCTCCGACGGCGACAAGCAATCCCGAAGCCGTCAGCGCGATGGCCGACGCCGTGGTCGCGAGCGTGAATCTGCCCATCTTCCTGCCTTCCCGCGTAAATGCGATGAGTGCCGGGTGATCTGGCAGGAATATGACAGCGTGAAATGAAATCGACATATAGAGCGTACGCAGAAAGTATGCCCGTAAGGGTGAATAACCATATAAGCGGTGTGCAGGTCGACGTGCTCGGTACGTCCTACGATCCCGCTGCTCACACCAAGTGCAGGCGGACGGGGCCCTTCCCGGGGTCCCACGGCTCGGACCGCCCGCCCAGACACTCCGGGCTACAGGAGGCAGGTGGACGTACCCACCGTCCTCGAAGTCCTTGCGCTGCTCACATCAGGCGCTGTCACGCCTCATGTGCCCACCCGGCACTCCAGCATCGAGCCCGGACCATCCGGGGCGATTCACCACGGGCCCAGTCCCGAAGGCGCCGGAGAACCAGGACATGGGCCAGCCCTTGTGGCCCCTGGTCTTCAAGCGATCCTTCGGCCTTGACGTGCTCGTCATTGCCGATGATGAACACCGGGTATTTGACCGGCCCTCCGGGCCACGGGAGCCATACGCAGAGTCGGTGAGCGTTGCAGCCATTCCTGGCGAGACCCCCCGCGTCTCATGGGCATCACCCGCCCGTGCTTACGATCAAGGTGCTTCCGGGAGGCGTGCGAAGTGGCCTACCGGAGCACGTTGACGTACCGGAAAACCCTGAAATACCCGGATCTCCACCAGGTATCGCGGGCCCGACACAGAGCAAGGAGCGCGGCATGGACAAGCGGCACGAGCCGGGGCGGCGGACGGTACTGGGGGCTGCGGCCCTGGGCGCCGGAGCGGTGGTACTGGCCGGCGCGGGACAGGCGAACGCGGCCGGCACGGGGCCGGCGGACCGTGACCCGGCGGCACGGCCGACGCCCGCGGGGCGGCCCGCGAAACTGCCCGTGCCGTTCGTCATCGGCCACCGTGGCGCCAGCGGCTACCGCCCGGAGCACACCTTCGGCTCCTACCAACTCGCCCTCGACATGGGCGCGGACGTCATCGAGGCCGGTGACCTCGTCCCCACCAAGGACGGACACCTGGTCTGCCGACACGAGCCCGACATCTCCGCCACCACCGATGTCGCCGAGCACCACGAGTTCGCCGGCCGCAAGACGACCAAAACCGTGGACGGCAAGAAGATCACCGGCTGGTTCACCGAGGACTTCACGCTCGCCGAGCTGAAGACCCTGCGCGCCAAGGAGCGCATCCCCGATCTCCGCCAGCACAACACCATGTACAACGGCTACTGGGAGGTGCCCACCTTCGAAGAGGTCCTCCAGTGGGCCGAGCGCGAGGGACGCCGCCGCGGCCGCCCCATATGGATCTACCCCGAGACCAAGCACCCCACCTACTTCCGCAAGCTGGGCCTCGGCATCGAGGAGCCGCTCGCCAAGCTGCTGCGCCGCTACGGCCGGCACACCGCGCACGCTCCCAACCTCCTGCAGTCCTTCGAGCCCAGCAGCCTCCAGCGGCTCAGCGAACTGGGCGTGAAGTGCCCCAAGACCGTCCTGCTCGACGAGCCGTCCGTCAGGCCCGCGGACTTCGTCGAGTCCGGCGACCCGCGCACCACCGCCGACCTCCTCAAGCCCGAGGGGCTCAAGTGGATCGCCGGCTTCGCCCAGGGCATCGGTCCCTGGCTGCCGCAGATCATCGCGCAGGACGACAAGGGCAAACTCGGCGAGCCCACCACCCTCGTCCGTGACGCGCATGCCGCGGGTCTGTTCCTCACCCCGTACACCGTGCGGAACGAGAACAGCTTCCTGCCGCTGGACTTCCGGGTCGGCAAGAACCCCGGCGACTACGGCAACTCGCTCGCGTACTTCAGGGCGCTTTTCGCGACCGGAATCGACGGCCTGTTCTCCGACGACCCGGACACCGCGCTGCTCGCCGCCGAGGAGTTCCGCCGGCACTGACCCGCCCCCGGGCCAGAGCCCCACCCGCCCGCGTACTTATTTCGGCAAACTATTGATCCCGCCTCCGGATTGCCCGCGGTCGGGAGGCTGAAATCGTCCGCCCAGCGGAACCGGATGCCAACTCCGAATTCCGGAGCCGATTCTTGTGCCCAGGTGATGGCTGTGGGGCACAAGTGGACGTCGTGCACTCGGAGTTGGCTCCGCGGCAATGCTCTGCGGTTCGCCCCGATCCGTTCGCTGCGGCCGATGTCCTGAGGTCACCGGGGGTGCGAGTATCGGATTAGCGGGGCGGATTCAGATCGCGGCAGTCGTGAAATTCAGCGTGTCGCTGAGGAGTTAGGGCATATCCCGCATTAGTTTTCGTGGTCGTACGAAGTCGATCAACTCCTGATTGCTTCCGTTCGACCTACCGGAGATGAAATTGCGCAAGCTTCGTAAGGCCGCCGTTGTGATCGCCGTGCTGGGCAGCGTTGGCCTCCTCGGCGCAGGCACCGCGAACGCCCATGGTGGGAGCCGGGGCGGGACGAACTCCTTCTCCAGCGACGGAGAGAATGGCGGAAAGGGAGGCGGGAAGGGCGATGTCTTCAACGTCTCCCAGGGCACCCAGTGCCGGTCGCACGACCTGAACATCGACGTCCTCGGTGCGGTCGGCGTCCTCAACGGCGTGCTGGGAGGCGCGCTCAACGGCGAGGGCAACGCGGGTGCGCAGCAGAACAAGCTGGGCTCCAGCATGGGTTGCAACAACGCCGCCTTCGAGAAGTAAGGACAGGCAGCCCCGGTGCCGAGCCGCCGGCTGGGCACCGGGGAGCGCACTGCGCGACTCGAACGACACGTGGTGGCGGCGCGACCGCGGCGGCCAACTGTGCGCGCAGAGCGGGATCGTGGCCGTCCTCGCGTGGTTCGGGGAGGCGGCGATCACCACCCCACGGGCGTGACCACAGCCAAGGGCCCCGGCCGCATGTGACGTTGGTCGGGGCCCCCGGCTTGGGCATTGCGTCAGCCGTCGTTCTCCGCTGACGGGATGTAAGCGCCGGGCACGTCCTTCGGCGCGTAGATCTTGTTCTCGCCGGGGTACGGCTTGGTCCAGCTGTGTGTCTGGTACCAGGTGAGGTGATTCATCTGGGCGGGGTTGGCGAAGTCGGGCTTGGCGTCAGGGCCGGTGAGCCGCTGCTGCGCCTTCCAGGCGTCCCACTCCGTCGCGAGCGCCTGTTTGTCGGCCGGCACCTTAGTCGCGGGCACAGCCGCCGCGCGCGGGTTCTGGGGCGCCGGGGTGTCCACGCCGCAGGACGGCGGGGTCTTGAGGCCATCGGTCAGTGGAATGCGGTTGGGCAGCGCGGTAAACGGCGTGAGATCCGGCTTCCCGGTGAAGGCGGCAGCCATCGGGCTGGCCGCGCTGTCCTTCTGGTTCATCGGGTGCATCCCGAGGATCTGCTCGATGGTGCGGATCATCGTGATCTGCGAGTAGTAGTGGCTGTCGACGACGCCGTGCCTGGCCCAGGGGCTGATGATCTGGATCGGCGCCCGGTGGCCGTCGACGTGGTCGAGACCGGCCTGGGAGTCGTCCTCGACCACGAAGATCGCGGAGTCCTTCCAGTACTTGCTGTGCGAGATCGTGTCGATGATCCGGCCGGTCGCGAGGTCGTTGTCCGCGACCTGGGCGGGCGCGTTGGCCGGGCCGCCGGTGTGGTCGCTGGAGAGCCAGAGCATGTTGAGGTTCGATGGCCCGTTCTTGTCGAAGTCGCGCTTCCAGATCTCGGCCCGGTAGATGTCCGGGACGCTGGTGTCGAACTTCGGGAAGCCGTGCACCGAAACGTCGTTGAGGGACGGGATCGGTGAGGACGAGACCAACGGGTAGGCGGTGCCCTGGCCCGTCGACGCCATGTTCTTGGTGTCGCAGTACAGGTTCTGCCAGCTCGCGGCCGCCGGCTTGGTCAGGAACTGCTGGAACTCGCCGAAGTCCCGCACGGAGCTGCCGGCCGCCCGGACGCCGGTCCACAGGAAACCGGTGCGCTGGTGGCCGAGCGCGTCGTCCTCGGTGTCGTAGCTGCGCGCGTACTCACCGGCCGAGGACTCGGTGTACTCCGGGTCGTCGGCCTGCATCAGCCAGTTGTGCCCCTCGGCGGAGTTCGTACCGATGTCGTAGGTGTTGTCGAACAGGCCGAACTGCTGGGCCAGCGCGTGCTGGTTCGGCGTCACGTTCTCGCCGAACTCGGCCAGCGCCGGGTCACCATTGCCTTGCGAGGCATCACCGAGGACCTGGTCGTAGGTCCGGTTCTCCTTGACGATGAGGAACACGTGCTTGATCGTCGAAGGATCGCCGAGCCGCACCGGCACGGGCACCGGCTTCGCGCGGCTCGCGCTGTTGGCCTTGTCGACGGCGCCGCGGGTCCAGCCGTTCTGCTGGAAGACCTTGGCGGTCTGGGACTTGATGACGCGGTCGCTCGGCAGCGTGAACCGCTGAAGGCTCGACGTCGTGTCATGAGTGCCGTGCCCGGCGGGGTTGCCGGTGCGGCGGGCGTCGATCCCGCGGGTGTTGGAGACGACGACCTGGTTGCCGACGGTGGCGATCTCGGCGGGGAAGTAGTCCGTGGGGAGCAGACCGACGTAACTGACCGGCTCCTGCGGGGTCGTGTACCGGTAGACGGCGACCGCGTTGGCGCGGCCCAGCGTCACCAGGAGATGGCCGTCGTGGGTGAGCGTCACCGCGTCGGGCTCGTAGCCGACCGAAGCCTCGGGCCACGGCTTGGTGGAGATCGTCTGTACGACCTTGTTCTTCGCGGTGTCGATGACCGACACGTCGTTGGTGGCGGTGTTGGTGACGAACAGCGCCCGGTCCTTGGCGTACAGCGCGGTCGGGTGCAGGCCGACGTCGATGCTCGTGACGGCGGCGGCCGGGTGACCCAGATCGATGACGCTGACGGTGCCGGTCGTGGTCGCCCCCGTCACGGGGTCGGCCGGCACTTGGGTGTTGTATGAGTTGAGCGTGCTGTCGCCGGGCTTCGCGGGACGCCCGCCCTCGTTGCTGACGTACAGCTTCGAGCCGATCCGGACCATGTCGCGCGGCGCGTTGCCGACGGCCCAGCTCCGCTGAATGGCGCCGGTCGCCGCGTTGATGGCGACCACCCGGTTCTGGCCGTTGACCGCTGCGTAGACCGTCGACCCGTCGGGAGCGAACACCGCCGCGCCGACCAGGGCTTGCTTGGCCCCGTCCGCCGGGATCTTCACGGACGTGGGGCCGGCCAGGGTGCCGTCCGGGTTGACGGTGAACTTGGTGTAGCCGTCGCTCTGGCCGAGCCAGAGCTGCTTGCCGTCGGGGGAGTACGTCGGGCCCTCCTGGCCCACGTCGTTGCCGCTGATCCGCAGGTCCGCGGACGCGTTGTTCCCGACGCGCTGCTGCACCTTCCAGCTCTTGAGGTTGACGATCGTCAGCGCCAGACCGCCGTCGGTGACCGAGGCCGCCAGGTGGCTGCCGTCCGGGCTGACCGAGGACGACATGATCTTGCCGTTGTTGATCACGAGACGGTCGCCGTACGGCGCTACGTACTGGTCGCTGGAGATGACCTGGCCGTGCGGCGTGACCTGGCCGACCTGATCGGTCCCGAACTGGTGGGTCTGGGCGAAGGCCGTGCCCGTGAGGGCCAGCGCGAGAACGACGGCACCCGCCGTGGCGAGAGGTCTCCGGCGGCCGAGGCGTCCGGGCAGAAGGCCGGAACGATGCTCCTCGACACGCCTGCGGCGGCGTGTTACCTGCATGGGGTCATCCCTTCGGGGTGGCGGAAAGCAGCTCGACGTTGCCGTCGAACTGCCAGAGCGGGTTCGGTGCGTCCCCGTGCGGAGTCCGCACCAGGAAGTAGCCGTTCACTTCCTTCGGCCCGTCGCCGTCGGCGACGTACCGCCCGTCTGCGGTGACGTCGAGCTGGTAGACGGCCTGCCCGGTGGCCTCGACGTCAGGGAGGTGCCAGGACACGACACAGCGCCAGTCGTTGCCCGGCCCCTGGGCGCCCGTCTGGACGCTGCCCTTGGTGCACGCCGCGGCGGCCTTGAGCTGCGCCTCGGTGACACGCGGCCGGTTGAGCTGCTCGGCCTGTGAGCGGTAGAGGTGGGCGAAGGCCGTCGCGACCGAGCGCTGCACCTTGTCCTGCCCGATGCCGGAACCGGCGGCCGGGGTCGCCACGGCGACCACCACGACCGTCACCACGAGGAGCCCGACGAGGGGCAGGGCACCGGCGGTGAGCGCGCGGCGCCCCGAGCCGTCGTGCGCCGGATTCGTGAAGTCGCGCCGTACGAAGAGGAGATGGGCCAGCCCGGTCGCGGTCGCGGCCCAGAGCAGGCTGACCACGACGGCGATCAGGAGCGGTCCGGCCTGGGCCGGGCTGGTGAACAGCCCGTTCCAGGCGATGAACGCGTAGCTCGGCAACGCGAGGCGTACCGGGGTGGGCAACGGCAGCATCTGGGCGAGTTGCATCGCGAGCGCTACGAGCGCGGGCAGCAACAGCCCAATCGGGGAGCGTCCGAGGGCGACGGATCCCAGCAGGCCGATCGCGGCGAGGGCGAGGGTCGGGGCGAGCACGCAGAGCCAGGCCAGCAGGACCTTCCCGGCGGCCTCCGAGCCGCTCAGGGTGTGCCCGTCGAGGCCGACCAGGGGGTGGTTGCCGACCGCCAAGAGCCCCCCGGCCGTGCTGGAACAGGCGAGGCCTGCCACGAGTAGCAGGATCACCGTGAGGCTGGCCAGCGCCTTCGTCACGAAGATCCGCCGCGGCGACCGCACCGCCACGAGGAGGTGACGCCAGGTACCGAGCCGGTCCTCCGAGGCGAACACGTCACCGGCGACCACCGACGTCAGCAAGGGGAGTGCCCAAGTGCCCGCGAAACCCAGCGTCACCAGCGGCCCCGCCCACCCGGTGGCGAGCATCCAGCGCCCGAAGAGGGTGTCGGAGGGGAGCGTGCTCTGTTGGCTGACCGCGGCGACGAAGACGGCCGGAACGGTCCAGCACGCGAGGACCAGCAGGCGTACTCGCCACTGCGATACGAGCTTGACCAGCTCGAAGCGGTAGCCGCGAACCACGGATACGCGACGGATGCCGGAGGCGGACCGGGCGGCGAGGGTGGTGGTCATCGGTTGGCCTCCTGCGGCTCGGTCCGCCGCTTCCCGCGCGGCGATGGTTGCCTGGCGGCAGACGGGGCCGGTTGGTCGGTCGATTGCCCGGTGAGGGAGAGGAACGCCGCTTCGAGTGGCGAGACCACGGGTGCGAGCTCGCGCAACGCGATGCCCGCGCGAACGAGCCGCCGTACCAGTTCGTCAAGGGCGGGCACGATGGCGCGAACGATCAGCACGCCGGGGTCGGGGCGCCCCTGGGTGGCGGCGGTGACCCGGATCCCGTCCGTCTCGGATGCCAGCCGACGGGCGGCCTGTGGCTCGGAGGTGAGCAGCCGGTAGTCGAGTTCGTCGTTCTCGGCGGCGAGCTTGCTCAGCGGCCCACAGAAGACGACCCGTCCGGTGGCGAGGATGGTGACCTCGGAACACAGCGCTTCGAGGTCGTCCATGCGGTGGCTGGAAAGCACGATGCTGGTTCCGTCCGCGGCGAGCTCGGTGAGGACACCGTGTACGTGCCTCTTGGCGGCCGGGTCCAGGCCGTTGCACGGTTCGTCGAGCACGAGCAGTCGGGGTTTGGTGATCAGGGCGGCGGCGAGCCCGAGCCGCTGGCGCATCCCGAGCGAGAACCCGCGGGTCCGGTCGTCGGCGACATCGGTGAGCCCGACCCGTGCGAGTACGTCGTCGATCCCCGCCGTCCGCGCGTCGTGCCCGCGTAGCGCGGCCAGCGCGGCGAGGTTCTGCCGGGCGGTGAGCGAGGGGTAAAGACCGGGCCCGTCCACGAAGCCGGCGACACCGTCCGGCGCGGCGAGCGCCCGCCCCACTGGCGTGCCCAGGATTTCGAGGCGGCCGCTGTCGGGGATGGCCAGTCCGAGCAGGAGGCCGAGCAAGGTTGTCTTGCCCGCCCCGTTCGGTCCGGCCAGGCCATGGACCTGACCCTGCGCCACATTCAGGTCAATGCTGTCGAGCGCGACGACGTCCCCGAAGCACTTGGTGATCTCGCGTGCCCGGAGTGCCGGCAGTGTGTTCATGCGCCCCCTCTTTCGAAGAACCCCAAGGACCATAGGGAAGTGCGTACAACGCCTGCAGGGACGAGGAGTTGAACGCTACGGGAACGAGAGGTGACCCACATCACTCTCGGCGGCAGCCGTCTCGTTTTTGACGGTCGGGAAACGGTGACGCGGGCGCGCAACTGGCCTGCAGGACAGGGGAGATGAGATGGTCCGTACCGCCGCCCCACGTGCGCCGTACCGGACACTATGGAGTGCATGTCCATCGGAGCGGCGGATGTCAGCGGGGTATCGGCAGTGCT
Organism: Streptomyces sp. NBC_01431; assembly: GCF_036231355.1. Lineage (NCBI taxonomy): Bacteria > Bacillati > Actinomycetota > Actinomycetes > Kitasatosporales > Streptomycetaceae > Streptomyces > Streptomyces sp. NBC_01431. The sequence continues at coordinate 526,989 of NZ_CP109496.1, read as the reverse complement.
GCCGTGGTGCTGGCGGCTCCGGCTTTCTGTGCTGTCGGCTGCGGGTTGCCGGTTGCCGTCGCGGTTGTTTCGGCGGCCGGGGCCGTCGGCTGGGCGGGGGGAGAGAGGGTCGGCCCAATGGGCGGCTGCTCGCCGTGTGGGGATGCTTCGCGGCGCTAGCCACCTTCGGCCGACCCGCTCATCCGGCCCGCGTGCACCGCCGTTGTCAGGCACGCCGACCCGCCTCATCCGGCGCGTGTGCACCGCCGTTGGCAGGCAACGGGCGACGGTCGAATCGCCGTATCTGCTAAGCCATTTGCTACGTCGTCTGCGGCGCCTCGCGTCCCGCCCCGATGGGAACGCCCATGCCGGACTGCATGGTTGGGCCCGGGAGCGTGGCGGGTTTCGGGGCTGCGGGTGTGCGCGGGGGTGGGGCCGGGACGGCCCTCGGTGGGCCGGGTACGGCCGCTGGGCTTCTCACTATGACGGGGGCCCTGTGTCGGTGTGTCTACTGGGAGACCGGGCTGTTCGACGAGTCGGCGCCGGATTGGTTCGCCGCCCGTGGATGCCCGCTACGACGGCCCGCTCCACGCTTGCAGTATCGGGGATGGGACGTGGCTGGCGGAGGTAGTGCCTGTCTGATATGTCTGTTATTGGCTTGTCGCGCATGTCGCGGCGCCCTGGTGGTTCAAGCGTCCCTGGAAGCTCGCATACGCCTTAGTACGCCGATGCGAGGGGCCTACGGGCGGGGAACTGCCAGCCCACACCACCCGTGCACCAACACACACCTCTGGGAGTCATGTCATGAGCCCCTTTCGCCGGTTCGCCGTCGCCACTTCGGCGACTGTCCCTCTAGCGCTGGCAGGCATCGCGCTAGCCACTCCCGCCCAGGCCGCCGACAGCGGTGGCCTGGACGGGGGTGGTGGCCTGGGCGGTGTCGTCGGCCTCGTCTTGAACCTGGTCGGCGTCGTCGTCGGCCTCCTCTGACCCGGCAACCTCACCCGATGGTTCCAACCGTGGCGTGTCTTGAACGCCGCGGATGTCTGACAGGCGGGGGCACAGCCAGAGTTGGTGTGCCCCCGCTCGGGGGTGCAGCCAGAGTCGGTGTGCCCCCGCTCGGGGGAGTTGAGCTCTTCGCCTCCCGAACTCCAGTGGTTTCAGCCTTGTTCCGTTCCCATGTGGAGATGGGTTGCTGGTCGGGGGCTGATGTGGCGCCCCACATCGGGCGGGCAACCTCCAGGTGTGCTTCGTTGAACTTGCTTACCTATTACCGCACTTGACGTGCGTCGTGGTTGATTCGGTGGCGGACTCGGGCCTTGTCGTGGTGGTCCGGGGCGCAGTCGTCGCATGCTTCCGGGGTGAGTTCCATGCGTGTCTGACCGTTCGCCACGATGAACTGTTCCGGCTGGCCGGCGCGGTGCCGTCGGGTGCCGAAGGGGCTGGCGGCGGCGGTGCGAGATCAACTGCCCGGCGGGCCCCGCCACCTGCGCTTCCGCCGGAGCCGCCGCATCAGCGGCGTCCCCCTTCGGCTCGGTTCTGTTCGGCCCGACGGAACAACATGTCTGCGGGGTCGGCCAGTTACTCCCACTGCCCCTGAACCTCCTGAGACTGCTCACCAGTTACCCGGCGAGCGCGGCCAACTCGCTTCGGGAAAGCGACGATCCATTCCAACTCGGACATCCCGGGAGCCGCCACCGCGCCAGCCCACCTGAGCTGCGGTTCAGTAGAAACACACGAAAACCATGGGTCTCGGGATGATCAAGTTTCATGGTTTTGACGCCTGTTGGATCTCTCCGGCTGGGGATGTACTCCTCGGACAAGCCGAATCAACGAACGGGAAAAGCCTTGTCCGAGAAGCTGTCTGCCCGTCAGATCGAGATCTCCTGGCCCAACTTCGGCATCACGGTCACCGCCGACCTTGACGACCGCAACCCGGCACTGGCCGACGCCCTGTGGGAGTCCCTGCCCTACCAGAGTCTCCAGGGACACGCCCTCATAGCGGGGGAACACCTCTACCACGTAGCGCCCATACCCACGCTCCTGCACACCCCCCACACCACCCGTATCCCCGACCGGCGCGAGGCCCCCAACGGCACCGTGTTCTGCTCCGGCTTGCAGCACTTGGGCATCAAGTACGGCACCCTGACCGAGCCGATGCCCGCCACCCCCGTTGGCCAGATCCGTGAGGCGGACATGCCCGCCCTGCTGGAAGCCGGGGCCGCGATCTGGGACGCCGTCTACTCCACGAAGAAGCAGATCCTCGCCGAAGTCCGCCGCGCAGGTGGGCCGGGTGGTCACCGCATCCCGATGCTCCAGGCCACCAACACGGCCGCCAGCCACCTGATCGCCGACATCGCGGCCGAGACCGAGAAGATCTGGCTCGCGCCCCCGGCCGAACTGGAGGGCCTCCACCAGGGCATCATCCCCTCCCAGGCAGGCAACTTCGGCACTGTCCTTCCCACCCTGTTGTTCGTCAACGGTGAGACCCGGCCGCTGGGTTACGCCGCCTACGGCGGACTCGTCCGCGCCGCCGTCCAGGACATGCCGATGGACTCCCTCGTCCACATGGCTCGCCTCCTGGTGGGTGTCCCCGCCGAGTTCCTGGGTTACTGCGGCCTGGAGAAGCTCTGGGCGTTCACCCAGCGCTTCCTCGACGTCCTCAACCGCCTCGACCGTGACGACTTCTACGCCGTCACCAGCCAGATGGCCCTCTACATCAACTGCCTCGGCGGCTGGAACCTCCAGCTGTACCCGTGGGAGACCGGAGACCACCTGCGCCAGCAGGGCGTCAAGACAGGCGCGTAGCCATGGCCGGAGCGGAGTCCGCCGCGCAGCTGACGACACCCGTACGCATCCCCGCCACCAGAAGCCCACATCACAGGAGAAGCCCTTGAGCGCCCTGCCTGCCCGCGCTGACGCCGTCGTCATCGGCGGGGGAGTGATCGGAACCTCCGCCGCCTACCACCTCGCCGAAGCCGGCGTGAACACCGTGCTGTTGGAGCGCGGTGGCCTCGGCGGTGGAGCATCCGCGCACACCGCGGGCATGGTCCGCACCTACTTCCCCGGCGATCCCCACACCGGGCGCATGGCCGTGGACAGCCTGAACGCCTACCACGACTTCGCCCGCCACACCGCAACCCCTCTCGCCCTGAGGCGGCTCGGGTTCATGGTGCTGTTCACCGATGAAAAGCAGATCGCCGAATTCGAGGCCACCCATCAAGCCCAGCAGGACGCCGGCGTCCAAGTCGGCCTGATCAGTGCCCGCGAAGCATCCGGACTCAATCCGCTGGTCAACGAACGCGCCGTCCTGGCCGCCGCCTGGTCTCCCGAGGCGTACCACGTAGACAGCCTGGACATCGTCCGTGGCTACGCCGCCGCCGCCCGCAATCACGGCGCCGATCTGTTCACCCACATACCCGTCACACGTATCGACGACGACAACACCGTCCACACCCCCCGGGGCAGCATCAAGGCGGACAGCATTGTGTGTGCGGCCGGGCCCTGGTCCGGCGAGGTGGCATCCATGGCATCGGTCGACCTGCCGATGACACCCCACGCGATCGAGATGCTGTTCACCGATATTCCGCCCTTCCCGCACCGCGAGATGCCCATGACGATGCATGCCACATCCGGCCTGCGGATCCGCTCGTGGAAGGACCGCATCCTCCTCGCCATGGGCGTACCCAAGGCCGGGGAAGCACGCGAAGCCTGGCTCGGCCGCATCAGCGGCCATCTCGGCACCCTGTTCCCCGCCTTGGAGGGCATCGGCCTGCATCGCGCGTGGACCGGCGACTTCGATGCCAGCCCCAACAACACCGCCTTCATCGGCCAACACCCCACCCGCCGCTTCCTGTACGCGGCCGGTTTCACCGGTGCCGGTCTGTGTCAGGCACCCGCGGCCGGGGGAAAGCTCCGCGACCTGCTGATCGCCAAGTAGCCTCAAAACAGGAAGAAATACCGTGATTGTTCTGGGATGTAACGGTTTCAGCCGGGTGTCGGAGTTCTTCTCCGAACGCCTCGGTGCGACCGGCATCAACAAGCATTACCTCTTGGGCCACGATGCCGCCGCCGCACTCCTGATGGACGGCCGCCTCGTCGCCGCGGTGGAGGAAGAACGCCTCAACAGGGAGAAGAAGACCACCGACTTCCCCACGAACGCGATCGACTGGTGCCTCAAGGAAGCCGGAATCACGTTCGATGACGTCGACCTGTTCGCCTTCCCCTGGGACTGGTCCACCCAAGTTCTGAACGAGATCCTGAACGGCATTCGCACCTCGCCGATGCCGCAGGCCGCGAAGGCCGATCTCATGAGCGACATAGCGGACTTGTTCGATCAGATCGTCAGCCACGAAGCGATCCTCGCGGACTTCGAAGCCCGCACCGGACACCGTCCCGATCCGGCCAAGGTCCGCTTCGTCCCGCACCACCTGGCTCACGCCACGACCGGCTACTACCTCGCAGGCATGAAGGACGCCGCGTTCCTCGTCAGCGACGGGCGCGCCGAACGCTTCTCGACCTTGATGGGCGAGATCCGCGACGGCCGGATCACCGTCTTCGACGACACCGTCACCGGGGCCGAGTACTCCATCGGCACCCTGTTCTCCGCCATCACCCGCTTCCTCGGCTTCGTCCCCAACAACGACGAGTACAAGGTGATGGGCCTGGCCGGATACACCAACCCCCCGACTCCGAACCCGTTCATCGAGCAGCTTCTGACGCTGCATGACGGCGGCCGTTACACCTTCACCAAGCCCCTTCAGACCGACAACCTGCACAGCCACGATGCCCTGTTCGAGGAGTACTTCGGACCCTTCGAAGACACCCTCGAATACAAGGCCCGTGTCGCCGCCGCCGCGCAGCAGATGCTGAACGTCGCCACCGCCCACCAGGTCCGTCACCTGGAGAACAGGACGGATCTCGACCGGCTGCTGTTCGAGGGTGGCGTCGCCCTGAACTGCCTGAACAACACCCCGATGTTCGAGGGGTCCCGCTTCGATGACATGCAGGTCAGCTTCGGCGCCTCCGACACGGGCATCACCATCGGAGCCGCGGCCCACGCCTGGCTCAACCACCCCGACACCGATCCCGCGGGCGCCCTCGCCGCCGCACCCGTCACCCCCTATCTGGGCCCGGCCTATGACGACGCCGCGATCGAGGAGGCCCTTGAGGGCTTCACCGGCCGCGTCCTCGTCTCGCGTCTGGAGGACGACGAGGTCATCGAGCAGGTGGCGAAGCTGCTGACGAAGAAGGTCGTCATCGGCTGGGTCGAAGGCCGCGTCGAGCACGGGCCACGCGCGCTCGGGCATCGCAGCATCATCGCCAACCCCGGCTTCACCGACATCAAGGACATCATCAACACCCGGGTCAAGCACCGGGAACCCTTCCGCCCGTTCGCTCCCCTTGTCCTCGAAGAGCAGGCGCCGAAGATCTTCGACATGGGGCGTAAGACCAGCTCCCCGTACATGACCTTCGTCTTCCCCGTCCGCGACGAATACAAGGACCGCATCCCCGGGGCCGTACACGTGGACGGCACCTCCCGTATCCAGACCCTGACAGAAGAGGGAACCCCACGGCTTACGGCACTGCTGCGGAAGTTCATCGAACTCACCGACACGCCCTGCCTGATCAACACCTCGTTCAACGTCGCCGGCGAACCCATCGTCTGCACCCCCACCGACGCCCTGGCCTGCTTCATGGGCACCGAGATCGACTATCTGGTCCTCGGAAACCACCTCATCACCAAGAACGACTCCCCGGGGTCCACGCGATGACCACGTGGGCGCGCGTCGAGCGGCACGTCTTCGCCGCCCGCGACGGCGCCGCGGTGGCCTGAGTCGGCGACCGCCGCTTCCAAGGCCGGTTGGAGACGGAGCCCCGGGAAGCGTGACCGATGCGGGTCGTACAGCTCGGCCTCCCCGACCGCATCGCTCCGTTCGACGCGTGGATCACCACGATCGACCGAATCGACCACCAGAAGAAGGAGCAAACCCATGCAGATTCAGCGCAAGCACACCATGTACCACTCGACCATCCTTGAGGCCGACCCGGACACCGTGTGGGCGACCGTCCGCGACGCCATGCAGATCCTGGACATCGTGTCCCCGGGCGACCTGGACATCCACAGGGACGTCACCTGGACGGAAGGCGGCTCGGTCGAGACGGTCCCGGCCCGTTACGACTTCAAGCTCACGCTCAACGGCCGTCTCGTCCAGCAGGAGATCGCCGCCCGCGACGAGATCAACAAGACCCAGTCCTACCGGGCCATCGCTCCCACCAGCGGAGTCGCCAGCTATGAGGCCACCATCCGCGTGCACGCCATCACCAACGACCCGGCCCGCAGCTTCTTCGACTGGTCGCGGACCCTGGAGATCGCCGACGACGCCGACCTGAACGTGGTGGCAGCCATCATCGGCGTCATGGAGAAGCAGACCGACGCCGTACGAGACCACTTCGCGAAGACCGCGCAGTGAGTGACGTGACGACGCTCGTGCTGCTGCGGCACGGCGAAACCCTGCTCACCCCGCAACGACGGCTCTCCGGCAGCGGGGGGTCCAACCCGGGACTCTCACCGGCTGGACGCCGTCAAGCCCAGGCGACGGCAGACGCCCTCGCCCACCGCGGCGACATCGAGGCGGTCGTCACGTCACCGATGCGGCGCTGCCGGGAGACCGCCCTGACCGTGGCCGCGGGCCTCGGCCAGAGCATCCAGGTCGACCCGGACCTGCGGGAAGCGGACTTCGGCGCCTGGGAGGGTCTGACCTTCACGGAAGTACGTGAACGCTACCCGGACGACCTGAGCGCATGGCTCGCCTCGCCCGAGACACCACCTTCGGGCGCAGGGGAGACCATGCAACAGGTCACCCGCCGGGCCGCCGCCGTACGAGACGGCCTCCTGGCCCAGTACGCCGGCGCCACGGTTGTGGTGGTCTCCCACGTCGGGCCACTGAGAACCCTGATCCGGCTCGCCCTCCAGGCCCCACCACACAGTTTGTTCCGCATGGAAGTCGCAGCGGCCTCCCTGTCGACGGTGACGTACGACGCGGACGGCATCGCCACGGTGCAGGCCCTCAACGACACCCACCACCTGAACTGAATCGCACGTCCTGGGGTCCGGCACACATCACATGCGCCGGACCCCATGACGTGGGACGCAGCTCCACCACATTGCTCCACGCGATGGCTTTGACCAGTGCATACGGACCTGGGGATCCCGGCGCACCGGCGGGGTCGCGCACGGCTCCCGAATGGCACGGGATCACTCTGTGTGAACCGACGGGCCTGTCGACGGCCGAACCCCGCCGTTCACGGATCGAGATCAACCCAGCCGCCGGGTTACCCCGGATCGACGGGCCGGAGCCGTCGCCCGGCTTCGTACGACTCTACAAGAGGGGCCAGCTGACCAGCCAACTCCTTTAGGGTTTCGGTGACTTTCCCCGGCAGGCCAGGGCAGATGTACTTGCGCTATTCCGGATTAACAGCGAGTGAACGAAGCCCTGAAGGGACAGTGGAGGTTTCTTGATGACCACCCGGCGTTCTCCCGCCCGCACCTCGCAGGACCTCAATGAGTCGTTCACCAGTGGAATCGGCGACGGCCCGCTGAAATCGGACGGAACACGGCCGGGATCGAACCCGGCCCGCACCCCGGTCTCACCGGAACACATTGTCGGCGCCCAGCCGCGCCGATCTCCCGCGAGTGCCGCCCACCGACCTGATCGCAAGGCGGCACCCACGGATCCCCATTTGTTGCCCGGATGCTCTGCCCGTCGCGATGCCGCGCGGGCAGAGCATCCGGGGAGTCCCCACAGCTGCGACACAGGAGAGACCATGGCCACGCACACTCAAGAGAAGAGCATCCAGGAGCTTGAGCGCACCTGGATGGACGAGGCCATCGGCCTTGCCACCGACAGTGTGAAGAACGGCGGCGGTCCGTTCGGCGCACTGATCGCCAAGGATGGCGAAATCGTCGCGACCGGGAACAACAACGTCACGTCGAACCTGGACCCGACGGCGCACGGCGAGGTGACCGCGATCCGTGCCGCCTGCCAGACGCTGGGCACCTTCTCGCTTGAGGGCTGCGTCCTGGTCACCTCGTGCGAGCCGTGCCCGATGTGTCTTTCCTCCGCGCTGTGGGCGAGAGTCGACCGGATCATCTTCGCGGCTGATCGGGACGACGCCGCGGTGGCCGGTTTCGACGACCGCAAGTTCTACGACCTGTTCGAGAAGCAGCCCGCGGAACTGTGGCCGATGGAGGTCGAGCGCGTGGAGATGGTGAACCGTACGGCGCCGTTCGACGCGTGGATCGCCAAGTCCGACCGCGTCGACTACTGAGAGTTCGTTTGATGTTGATTCGCGATGGGTGCTTCAACTCGCTTTGTTGCACTCATCGCCAACATGCTTGAAATACCTGGAAGTTCCGCACTGGTGGGAATCTTCCGCTCCCTGCCGCACCAGACGGAATCCAGCGTCGAGAAGCGGGTCAAGCGGGCGCTCGGTGCCGAAAAGAATAAGAGTGCCCCGCATGCGAGCGAACGCTCGCGCGCGGGGCACCTTTGTCGATCCGGGTCGTCGATCCCGGTAGATGGTCAGTCGCCCTCGGTTTCGAAGGTGCGCAGCAAATCAGCAGCGACGCTCACAGCGATCGTCGCGGGCTCCTTACCGGTGATGTCGGCCAGCCCGATCGGCGTCTTGATCCGGTCGATGGTGGCGTCGTCGTGACCGCCCTCGGTGGAAAGCCGCTTGCGGAACCGCACCCACTTGGCCGCCGAGCCGATCAGCCCGATCGACCCGAGGTGGCTGGTGCGCAGGGCGGCGTCGCACAGCGCGGCGTCCTCGGCGTGATCATGGGTCATGATCAGCACATGGGTGCCGCGCGGCAGCTCTTCGAGGACCTCCTCGGGCAGCAGCGGCGTGTGGTGCACATGCACCTGCGCCACCGCGTCCCCCAGGACGTCGAGCCGCTCCTCGGTGAGCATGTCGGCGCGGGAGTCGATGAGGTGGAGGTCGAGATCCTGGCGGGCCAGGATGCGCGCCAGCTCCAGCCCGACGTGTCCGACGCCGAATACCGCCACCGCCCGTACCACCGGCAGGGGCTCCAGCAGCACCGACACCGTGCCGCCGCAGCACTGAACGCCGTGCTGGTTGGTCACCTTGTCGTTGAGGGCGAAGTCGATCAGTTCCGGCTCGGGCTTGGACGCGTCCAGCATCTCCCGGGCCCGGTCGATCGCGACGGCTTCCACATTGCCGCCACCGATCGAGCCCCACGTCCGCCGATGCCCCACCACCAGCTTGGCGCCGGCGTCGCGTGGGGCATGGCCGCGCACGGTCGCGACGGTCACCAGCACGCCGGACTCCCGACGTGCCCGCAACCGTGCGACCGCGGCGACCCACGTCATGTCAGGCACCGCTCATCGCTGCAGCGCCGGTGCGGACCTTGCCGTTGGAGGCATGGCCGTTCACGGCGGACCCGTCGAGCGCGGGCCCGCTCTCGGAGGCCTTGCGGACCTCCTCGATCGCCCAGTACACCGCTTCGGGGGTCGCGGGCGAGGCCAGATCGACACTGGTCCCGCTCGGCCCGAACGCGGCGGCGGCCTGACGCAGCGCCTCGCGCACCGAGAATGCCAGCATCAGCGGAGGCTCGCCCACGGCCTTGGAGCCGTACACGGCGCCCTCTTCGGTGGCGTTCTCCATCAGCGTGACGTTGAACTCCTCGGGCATCTCCGAGAAGCTCGGCAGCTTGTACGTGCTCGCCGCCTGCGTCTGGAGCCGGCCGCGGTGCGGGCCGTCGCTGGTGTCCCAGCGCAGGTCCTCCAGGGTCAGCCACCCCGCGCCCTGCACGAAGCCGCCCTCGACCTGACCGATGTCGATCATCGGGGAGAGGCTGTCGCCGACGTCGTGAACGATGTCGACGCGCCGGATGCGGTAGGCGCCGGTGAAGCCGTCCACCTCGACCTCGGTCGCGGCGGCACCGTTGGCGAAGTACTTGAACGGCGTACCGCGGAACGTCTTCGCGTCCCAGTGCAGCCCCTCGGTCCGGTAGAAACCGGCCGCGGAGAGCTGGACCCGCTGGAAGTACGCGGTGCGCACCAGGTCGTCCCAGGCCAGTTCCTTGTCGCTGCCCAGGACCCGGGCGACGCCCTCGACGATGCGTACGTCGGAGGGGTTGCCGCCGAGCTGGGTGGCGGCCACCTGGTGCAGGCGCCCCCGTAGCTGCTCACAGGCGTTCTTGATCGCGCCGCCGTTGAGGTCGGCACCCGAACTCGCCGCGGTGGCCGAGGTGTTGGGCACCTTGTCGGTACGCGTCGGGGCGAGCCGCACCTTGTGCAGCGGGATGCCCAGGGTGGTCGCGGCCACCTGCATCATCTTGGTGTGCAGGCCCTGGCCCATCTCGGTGCCGCCGTGGTTGATCAGGACGGAGCCGTCCTTGTAGATCAGGACCAGCGCGCCGCCCTGGTTGAAGGCGGTGAGGTTGAACGAGATGCCGAACTTGATGCCCGTGATGGCGAGCGCCCGCTTGGTGTTCGGGTGCGCGGCGTTGAAGGCGGCGATCTCGCGCTTGCGGTCGGCGACGGAGCCGTCCTCCTTCACCTGCTCCCAGACGGCGGAGATCCGGTCGGCCTGGGTGACCAGCTGGCCGTACGGCGTGGTCTGGCCACGGCCCGGCTGGTAGAAGTTGCGCTCGCGCAGCTCCATGGCGTCCATGCCGAGCTGCGGGGCGACGCGGCCCAGGATGTCCTCGATCACCAGCATGCCCTGGGGGCCGCCGAAGCCGCGGAAGGCCGTGTTGGAGACCGTGTTGGTCTTCGCGATGCGGCCGGCGACGCGGGCGTTGGGGATCCAGTACGTGTTGTCGATGTGACACAGCGCGCGGGCGAGCACCGGCTCCGACAGGTCCAGGCTCCAGCCGCCGTCGGCGGTCAGGGTGGCGTCGAGGGCCTGGATGCGGCCTTCGGCGTCGAACCCGATCTTCCACGAGGAGTGGAAGCCGTGGCGCTTGCCGGACATGGTGAGGTCCTGCGTCCGGTTGAGGCGGAAGCGGACCGGGCGGCCGGTGAGCTTGGCGCCGAGCGCGGCGATGGCCGCGAACCCGTGCGGCTGCATCTCCTTGCCACCGAAGCCGCCGCCCATGCGCAGGCACTGCACGGTGATCTCGTGGGCGGGGACGCCCAGGATGTGGGAGACGATCTCCTGGGTCTCCGAGGGGTGCTGGGTGCTGCTCTGGATGAACAGCTGCCCGTTCTCGTCGACCAGGGCGAGCGCGGCGTGTGTCTCCAGGTAGAAGTGCTCCTGGCCGGAGAAGGTGAACTCGCCGGTGAAGACGTGCGCGGACTCCGCGAACCCGGCATCGATGTCGCCGGTCTCCATCAGCGGGCGGGCGCCGTGGAAGCTCTCCGCGGCGATCGCCTCGGCGACGGTGACCAGGGCGGGCAGCTCGTCAAGCTCGACCTCGACGGCGGCGGCGCCGAGCCGGGCCGCCTCCAGGGTCTCGCCGAGGACCCAGGCCACCGCGTGGCCGTGGAACATGACCTCGTCCGGGAAGAGCGGCTCGTCGTGCTTCATGCCGGCGTCGTTGACGCCCGGCACGTCCGCGCCGGTCAGCACGCGCACCACGCCGGGCACGGCGAGCGCGGGTTCGGTGCGCAGCGCGGTGATCTTGCCGTGCGCCTTCATGACCTGCACCGGGTACGCGTGGAGCACGTCCTTGGTGCGGTAGATGAGGTCGTCGGTGTAGAGCGCGGTGCCGGTGACGTGCAGTGTGGCGCTCTCGTGCGGCATGGAGACGCCGACGACGGGCTTCTCCGGGAGTTCGGAAAGATGGCTCATGACGAAACCGCCTCGGTGGTTTGCGCGTACAGCTTGTGCAGGCTCTGGCCGAGCATCGCGGAACGGTAGAGGGAGCTGGCACGGTGATCGCTCATCGGCGTGCCCTCGCCGCGCAGCACTCTCGCCGCCGCGTCGACGGTCTCCGTCGACCACGGCTTGCCCTCCAGGGCAGCCTCGGTGGCGAGGGCGCGGATCGGGGTCGCGGCCACGCCGCCCAGGCCGATGCGGGCCTTGCGGACGACGCCGTCCTCGATGTCGAGGGCGAAGGCGACGGCGACACTGGAGATGTCGTCGAAGCGGCGCTTGGCGATCTTGTGGAAAGCGGTGACCTTCGACAGCGGCAGGGGAACGCGTACCGAGCGGATCAGTTCGCCGGGACGGCGCACGCTCTGCCGGTAGCCGGTGAAGTAGTCCGCGAGCGGCACCTCACGCTCGCCATCGGCGTCGGTGAGAACCAGCGACGCCTCAAGGGCGAGCAGCACCGGCGGGCTGTCACCGATGGGGGAGCCGGTACCGAGGTTGCCGCCGAACGTCGCGCTGTTGCGGATGAGGCGCGAGGCGAACTGCGGGAACAGCTCTGCCAGCAGCGGGACGCTGCCGTCGAGGTTGCGCTCGATCTCCGTGAGCGTCAGCGCCGCCCCGATCTCGATGTAGTCGGATTCGATCCGCAGCTCCCGCAGTTCGGGCAGCCGGTCGACCGCGACCACGCAATTCGCCCGGCGAGCACGGATGTTCACCTCCACACCCCAGTCGGTGCTACCGGCGACCACCACCGCGTCGGGCCGCTCGCGCAGCAGCCGCACCCCGTCGGCCAGGGTGCTCGGCCGCAGGAACGAGCTGTTGTCCTGGGCGTATTCGGTGGCGACCGCTTCGGGCGCGGGCTGCTCGCGACGCTGCGCCATGGCGTCGTCCTCGGCGGGCATGCCGACGGCGAACGCGGCATCGCGAATCGGACGATAGCCGGTGCAGCGGCACAGGTTCCCGCTCAGCGCGTGCAGGTCGAAACCGTTCGGACCGTGCTCGGGATCGGCGGCGTCATCCGAGTCCGCATGCGTACAGCGGTCGGAGCGGTAGTACTCGGAGGCCATGCTGCAGATGAATCCCGGGGTGCAGTATCCGCACTGGGAGCCGCCGCGGACGGCCATCTCCTCCTGTACGGGGTGCAACGCGGTCGGCGTGCCGGATTCATCGACGGTGGCCAGACCTTCGGAGGTGATGACCTCCTGGCCGTCGAGCCCCGCGACCGGAAGAAGGCAGGCGTTGACGGCCACCCAGTCCGTGGGCTTGTTCACTCCGGGCCGGGCCACCAGGACCGAACAGGCTCCGCATTCGCCTTCGGCGCAGCCCTCCTTGGTGCCGGTGAGTCCACGCTCGCGCAGGAAATCCAGCACCGTGGTGTGGGGTGTGGCCGGTGAAATCGGCGTTTCTTTCCCGTTGACCGTAATACGCGCCGCTACCATGGCACGTCCTCATTTCGGCGCATGGTCGATCGGACTATCTCAGTAGCCATCTCAGGAGCTTTCTATTTCGGTGGCGCAGCTCAAGAACGCGGAGCGCAACAATTCGGCGCGTGACGACGCGCCTAGGCGGTGGCGGAGACGCAAAGATGCCCGGAGCCGCAATTGGGCCTACCGGGAAGGGGGCTGTTCAGCAGCCGTGTGCTACACGGCCGGGAGCCCAGGCGATCTGGTGAGCGAGGCGAATCAGTTCGGAGATGATCGACATCCGACTTCGCCTCCTTCCAGTAGCTCACGAGTCGTTGCGGTCGAATTTACGTCGCCGTAGTTCATCGGTCAAGCCAAATTTGGCTCGAATCCTTGGAGGCGGGCCCCTTCGTGTGGCGGGTCTTCGTCCGTGAAACCCGTCGTGTCCACACCTGTCCCGTTGGTGCACTTTCCTTCCGCCCGAAGCCCTCGTATGCGCCAGCTGCGGGGTTGGTCTCTCGCCCGGCAGACCGGCGTGCTCGGCCTGGAGCGCGCCCGGCCTCACCAATACCGGCCGACTCACGGTGGACAGCCTGGCCGGGCTGGGGGCTCGCACCCCAAGGCGCGGGGCCCGACTGCGAAGTACGCGTCTGCGGGAGACGCCACACCATCCAATGGTGCAGGCGGCGATGACCCAGCCTTTGAGCAGCCGATGGCCCAGCATTTGAGCAGGGGCGAGATCAGGTGGACGCCGGTCAGGACCGGACTAACGATGAGTTCCTGGCGCGCCGACGGTCGGTAGAAGCGTGAAGCCGAGATGAAGCAGCCCGATGGTTCGCTCGGCCCGTCCACACTCCGTAACGACAGGAGGACCCGATCGTGTCCCGTTCCGTGCTGTACATGTCCATGTCGCTCGACGGCTTCATCGCCGGCCCCGATGACGGCCCCGAGAACGGCCTCGGCACCGGCGGCGAGCAGCTGCACGCGTGGCTGTTCCGCGGCGACCACGAGGCCCGCGGCGGAGTCGGCGTGCCGGTCGTCCGCACCGACGCGGCCAGCCTTGCGGTGGTCCACGAGATGTTGGCCACCGGCGCAGTGCTGACGGGGCGGCGCACGTTCGACGCGGCCGGCGGCTGGGGCGGCGACCATCACGATGGCGTCCACATTGAGGTGTTCACCCGCTCCGAGGCGAACGCCGATGACGTCCAAGGACCCAACGTCCACTACGCCACCGATGGCATCGAGGCAGCCATGGCGCGGGCCAAGGAGGCCGCCGGTGAGCGCAACGTGCTGGTCCACGGGGCGACCACGGCGCAGCTGGCGCTGCAGGCCGGGGTGTTGGACGAGCTTCAGATCCACCAGGTCCCCGTACTGCTCGGCGGCGGCCGGTCGCTCTTCGGCGCGCTTGGCTCGCCCCGTCAGCTGGCCCTTGTCCGTGTCATCGACGCCCCAGGGGTCACGCACCTGCGATACCGGGTGGTCGGCTGAGCGCGCGGTCGCGTGAGCGCCTGGGTGCCTGGGTGCCTGGGTGCCTGAGGGCCGGAGCGCCTGGCGCCGTCGCCGGTCCGTATCGGGTCGTCCGCCGGCGAACTGTCCCCAGTCCTGACGTCCCCCAGTCCTGACCTCGATGCCCGGCGTCGGCGCCAGGACCGCCGCAGTCCGGCTGACCACCGTCGGGGACAGCACCAACTTCCCACCGGCGTCGTCTCCACCGCCGCCCCGACCGCAAGGCAATACGGGATCTCGATCCACGGCGAACACGCACCCAGCGGCGCAAACCGGCAGCTCAAACGCGTGATGGCCCTCGCCGCAATGACCAACGCGACCAGCCCCAAACCCGACGGCACCAGCCCTGGCGAAGGTCATGAAGTGCCCCTCCCCGGCCCTCACCTGCACGCTCACCCCGATCGGGTGCCTCTAGTCGAGCGCTGCCGGATACAGCGATACGATTGTGACGTACCTCACCTTGCATGGAGGGGGCTGGGCTATGGGCGTATCCGAAACGCCACCCGTCGCGCACGAGGGTCACCCCGGCTTGCGGCGAGAGATCGGCTTCGTGGGGCTGATTTGGGCCTCGGAGGGGTCGATCATCGGGTCCGGCTGGCTGTTCGGCGCGCAGAAGGCGCTGGGAGTTGCCGGTCCTGCGGCGATCATCTCCTGGGCAATCGGCAGTGTCGCCATCCTGATCCTGGCGTTGGTGCACGCCGAGCTCGGCGGTATGTATCCGGTCTCCGGCGGCACCGCCCGCTTCCCCCACTACGCGTTCGGCGGAGCCGCCGGAGCGTCGTTCGGATGGTTCTCCTGGTTGCAGGCAGCAACCGTCGCACCGATTGAAGTGCTGGCGATGATCACGTACGGCCAGCACTACTCATGGGCGCAAGGCTGGCTGACGATCAAGGGCGGCCAGGACCTGCTGACCGCTTCCGGTATCGCCGTCGCGATCGCGCTGATGGCGGTCATCACCGCCATCAACTTCCTCAGCATCCGGCTGCTGGCCCGCACCAACAGCGCCGCGACCTGGTGGAAGGTCGGCATCCCGCTGCTGACGATCTTCGTGCTGGCGATCGTCCAGTTCCACGGGAGTAACTTCACCGCCGCCGACGGGTTCAACCCCTACGGCGCGAAGGGCATCCTGGGCGCGGTCTCCACGAGCGGCATCATCTTCGCGTTGCTGGGCTTCGAGCAGGCCGACCAGCTCGCCGGTGAGAGCGCGAACCCGAAACGCGACATTCCGCGGGCGGTGATCGGCTCCATCGTGATCGGCGCGATCATCTACATCCTGCTGCAGATCACCTTCCTCGCCGCGCTGCCCTCCTCGCAGGTCCAGGGCACGTGGACGCACGCCGCGTTCAACACCTTGACCGGACCGTTCGCCCAACTCGCCACGCTCCTCAGCCTCGGCTGGCTGGCCACGATCCTCTATCTCGACGCGGTGATCTCTCCTGCCGGTACGGGCCTGATCTACATCACCGGATCCTCGCGGGTCGCCTACGGACTCAGCCGCAATGGCTACGTGCCGTCGGTCTTCGAGAAGACCACCCGGCGCGGTGTGCCGTGGCCCGGACTCATCGCCGCGTTCGTGACCGGCTGCATCTGCTTCCTGCCGTTCCCGAGCTGGCAGTCGCTGGTGGGGCTGATCACCAGCGCCAGCGTGCTGATGTACGCCGGCGCGCCGCTGTCCTTCGGCGTCTTCCGCAACCGCCTGCCGGATACCGAACGTCCGTACCGCCTGCCCGGCGGAAGCTGGATGTCGCCGCTGGCGTTCGTCGTAGCCAACCTGCTGATTCTGTGGTCGGGCTGGACCACCGACTGGAAACTGGGAGTGGCGATCCTCATCGGCTACGTCATCCTGATCGCCAACCGGGTGTTCAAGATGAACCCGATCACGCCGCAGCTCGACCTGCGAGCGGCGCAGTGGCTGCCCGTCTACCTGATCGGCATGGGGTTCATCGTCTACTTCAGCGACTTCGGCCCGCTGAAGCATCCGTGGTTCCCCCTGTGGTGGGACATGGGCGTCGTGGCGGTGTTCAGCCTCCTCATCTACTACTGGGCGATGGCGGTGGCCCTCCCGACCGAGAAGATCCAGCGGATGATCGACCAGGTGGTCATCCCGGAGGAAGCCGACATCCACTGATCCGCATCAGCGGCTGGCCGTACGCGCGTCCGACCAGGTCACCGGCGTCCCGCTTTCGCCGGGCGCCTGGTCGGTGCTGTCGCGGATGCCGGTGCCCAAGTGGAGCATGCAGTTGGGGGAGCCCGGCCAGGCCGAGTGGCGTCGCCGAGCGTGCTGGTACGCAGGGCCTGGCAGGGGCTGGGCTGTGGTCAGGGGCGGCCCAGCAGCGCCACGCCCGCGGCAGTGTCCGCACGAGCGGTGAAGAGGTCGGTGAACGCGGTGACGAACTCCTCCTCGCTGATCCGGCCGTACCGTCCGCGTCCAGCTGCCGGAAGGCATCGTTCAGCTCGGCGGGGTGGACGCGCGGGCCCCGAACAGGACGCGGTACTCGTCCGCGCACAGATATCCGCTCTTGTCGGTGTCCGCGGCGCGGAAGAGCACGCGCACGGGATCTGCTGTCTGAATCGGTGAACGCGGTCGGCCCCGGGGGCGGGCGTGCGTGGCAGCCACGCGCCGTCGATAGCCGACAATTCCGGGTGCCGGTGACCAGTGCGGTGCCCGCCATGCCAAGCTGTGCGGTTCCACTGCCCGAACCGAGGGGTCACGTATGACTGCAGAGCATGTATCGCGAGAAGGTTCGGAGCCGACTGAGGCCGAGAGTCCTGGCCTGGTGCCGGACGACGACGGTCGATATGACCTGAAGCGCAAGTTCCGTGAAGCCTTGGCGCGCAAGCGCGGCAGCCAGGCGGACGCCGCCGCCCTCGCTGTGGACTCCGACACGTCGAAGGTCCGTGACACGCACGGCCCAGCGGCGAGCCAGCGTTCGTTCCGGCGCAAGAGCGGCTGAGGCTGCACAACCTGCCCGCGGAACTCGGCAGGGCATGGCCGGGAGCTCATCCCGGTCATGCCCTGTCGACTCCAGGCGTCCCTGCACCGCCACCCCGACCGCGCGTCAGGGCCAGGACCTGCTGTGCGAGATGACTGCCCTCGGCAGCTCTCGGCATCGTCTCCGGTGGGACGAACGCTGATCTGGAAGACGGCGGCCGCCGTCACTGGGCTCTGACCGCCCTCGACGGGTGGGTGGTGCCATTCCGATGCCGGAATGTGTGACAACTCGGCGGATCTGCCTGTCAGTCGAAGGGGCTCCGGAGCTGTGTCCGGGGCCCCTTCGGCGCTCTCCGGCTCTCCGAAGGCCGAGGGTGTTGCAACGTGCAATGGCCCCGGGCTGGTTGGGTCTCGGGACCGTTGGTGCACCTCCGGACCGTTCGACGATCGACCGCAGGTCAGGTCACCTCATCCTGGTCTGAATGGGTGCAATGTGTGACGTGTTGTGAATGGTTGTCGTTGTGGGGGTGGCGGGTTCCCGCGTGGCGGGTCTTGCACCTCTTACCGATTCCATTGAAATGGGAGCACAAATCGTGATCAAGCAGGTTCTGGCTGGGGCGGCTTTCGCCACTGCGGCAACGATGGCTGTCGCGGCGCCCGCGTCGGCTGCGGCGCCCCAGGCCGCGAAAGCCCCCACCAACGCACTCCAGAACATCCTCGCCGCCCCGCTCGCGCAGGGCCCGACCATGAGCGGTACCGGCTGCGGCTGTGTCGGTGGCACCGACAGCACCGGCAACGGCGCCATGAGCGGCCTCACCGGCGTCGTGAGCAGCATCACCGGCAGCGGCACCACCGGTACTGGTAGCGGCAGCGGCACCACCGGCAGCGGCTCCAGCGGCTCCAGCGGGGCCAGCGTCGGTGCCAAGGACTTCGCGACGCGTAACGGTGACACCGTCATCGGCGGCGAGGCGGGCGGCATCGGCAACACTTACGGTGCCCCGCTCATCAACATCGACGGGCGCTGCCTGGCGCCGCTGCCGGAGGGCGAGGGCATCGGCGGACACGCGCTCGGCGGCCCGAAGTCCGCGTGCAACGTCGCACCCGTCGACCAGTTCCAGGCCCCGCAGAAGCTGCTCTGACCAGCAGCGGCTGACTTTGTCCCACAACCCTCTTGCCGTGTCCGCACGGCAGGGGGGTTGCGTGCAGCAGCATGGGGTGTGTGGGTACGTCGCCGGACTGGCAGTGGTGAGTGTGGCGAGGCAGAGGACGCCTGTTCGGCGCTGTATACCCCGGATCGGAATTCATGCACCAACGACCCATGCCGTGCACATGACCGCTCCGAGCCTTTGTGCACTTCATCGCGATCACCGGTTCAACGACGGTCCGCACCCCACATGCCCGTCTTGGCCTACCCGGCGTTCACGGGCACCACACTGACCCGAACCTTCACCGGTCGCCCCGCCCCCGCCCTGCGCAAACCGTTTCACCGGCATCTACGGACCCCGCCCCGTTCGGCTACCCCGCCCTCCACCACCTCACTGCCCCTGCGAACAGCCGCAACTACGGCACGGGACACCGCCCCTGATCCACCTGTGGGCAGGCACCGGCCGCCGCCAGGCCCTGGAAGAACTCGTCGCCCAGACACTCACCCGCCTCGTCGCGGAACGGTGACCGGGGCCAGCGGCACCGCAGGTCGGCGATGTCCGCGGGTACACGGAACCCTGACTCACGCCCGCCCGCTGGCCGAGGCGCTCTGATGTCCGCGGTGTGGGGCCGCCGGGGGCGAGGGCCTCTGCCGATGTTCCCCAACTCGCCATCCACACCAGCGACTTGGCAACGCGGCCCCCGGATCGCAGGTGACGACCTACGAAACGGGAGCGTGCCTGCATGTGTAGTCCGTAGGGCCTCAACGCACCCTGATGGAGGCGGTCACCGGAGGCTTGATCGTATTCTCGAATACCTTGGTGGCGTCCCTCTTGACCGAGTTCTTGTCAACAGATTTGGGGAACCAGAGCTTGCTGCACTTGGCATCCTGGTAGACCACGACATCGCCGCCCGTGTGGTTGCGCACCTCCATGCGGGCCTGGGTCTGGCTGGGCTGCACCACTTGACAACCGCCGGCGTGCTCGAAGTCCCAACGCATGCGATTCAACTCATGGCCGTCTTGGTTTCGTTCGATGACGGTCAGGAATCCGTTTGCGGCCTGAGCCGGGGCCATTCCCATGGCAGCGGCCATTCCGAACGCTGCAAGGGTGACGCCTCCGGCTCCCCACATGCTGCGGACGATCCTCATTGTGATTCCCCTCTCTGTTCGCCCCCGCGGCACGGATGAGTACCTGTTCCTCCGCGACGGTCTGGGGCGTTCTCCGCCAATCCGGCCTGAGCAGCCGGGACATGACTTCGGGGTTACACAACCAGTGGATGCGTCGTGCAACCAGCCCAGGTCAACAGGTTTCGACCGAACGAGTTACGGCAGCCGGCGATTTGAGCCCACGCGGCAGGCGCATGTCCGGCACGGCAGCGCCGAGGACGTTCCAAGCCCCCCCGCCGGCGGCCACGCGTCCGGGGCGGGCGCGGCGAAGACCAGTCGGGAGGCGCGGGGCAGGCGGTCGAGGTGGCGCGATGGATCGTGCGGCTCCTGAAGGCTTTCGAGCAGGACCCGGACGGCGTTGCCGGTTCAAGATGGGGGAGGGCGGCGGCAGGGCGGTTCCCCTCCGGAGGCACGGTAAGGCGTGCCGCGCAGCAGGCGACTCCTTGTCCCCGCCACGGGCGGGCCTTGCCCGGCGCGTGAAGGTCCAGTTCCGCGTCGGCCGTCCGGCGTCAAGCTCAAGCCCAGCGAGCGAGTTCCTGAAGTTCCAGCAGCCCCATCGCTCCAACGAACTCGATGGGTCTCATGTCCGATCTGAGGGCCTGACTGGATCGTGGAACGAGCCCTTCGCCCACTTTGGCGTATTCCGCAGTGGCGGTTTCGGCAAGCCGCACCACCCGATCGGGGCTCCAGTGCTGACGGTGGTGTTCGATCGCAGCAATCAGCGCGGGAATCCCCCAGACAACGAACGTGAACTGGTGAGTTGCCGTGGAGACCTCGATCTGTCGCTTGATCCCCCAGGAGGTGTCGCGGACTCCGGTGATGAGAGGAAGGAAGATACTGAAGCGGCCACGGGCGCGGTTGAAGAAATGTGAGCTGAAGACGAGCCGGTAGTTCGTCACGTGCAACTGCCCGCCGATCGCTTCCCCTCCCTGCATGCCGACCGTCCACATCAACTGGTCGTGGGAGTAGCGTTTCAGCCCCGCGTCGGCGACATTCACGACTGCGTTCGCCTTCTTGCGGAGCTGGACAGCCTCGCCTGGTAGAAGGTCGTTCGAGTTCAGTGCCATACCCATGGTTCCCCCGGTCACCGCAAGACTGCGCACCATCAGCAGACGCGACCCTCATCCTGTCCTACGCCCCCCGGGCCATCAACAGCTTCTGGGCGGCAAGCGATGAGGGAGGAGAATCACACCTTCCTCATCCCTCATCGAGATCCTCAACGAAGACCGCAATCTGTTCGAACCCGACTTCTCCCAACTGGACGGCGCCCGTCCTGACCGCCGAGTTCAGCTCAACTGCGTTGCGAGGTAGGCCAGTTGGGTAATCCATCCCCAGGCTTGGATGACGAAGGGCGAGGTATGCGAGGCGGGTAGCGACGCGGGTCTTTTCCGGCAGAACTGGAAGCTGTACCGAACTGTGGCAAGTCGCCCACGAAATGGTGCGGCGGAACACCCAACTGTGGCGTCTGCCTTTTCTCTACCCCTGCGCCGCTCTGGGCTGCTGTGTGTGCACTTCGCCGACGGCACCGACTGGCTAGCGCTGCTGAGATGGCTGCTGAGTCACCTTTGTCAGGCGGCGAAGTAGGCGTAGACCGTCTCTCATGGCGAGAAGTCGTGGGGCAGACAGGTAACGCCCCGCAGTTCATCCCTGTGACCGCCACAGTGATCCGGTTCGGGATCCGGGCACAGTTCTGTTATGCGGGTGCAGGGAGGGGCCACGCTCTCTGGGCCGCTTGGCACACCGACGCGCTGTCAGGTGAGCTCGCGGTCACCTCAAGGTGCGATCCGGTAGAGGTGTTCCGGACGGCCTGTGGCTCCGTAGCGAAGTTCGAGTCGGACCAAGCCCTCCCGTACGAGGTACGAGAGGTATCGCTGGGCCGTGGCGCGGGAAACGCCGGTGAGTTCGGCGGCTTGGGCCGCGGACAGGGCTTCGCGGGCGGTGCGGAGGACCTGGTGCAGGAGGGCGAGCGTCGGCGCGGAGTGTCCTTTGGCCGGGACCCGGGGGACGGCCGGTGGCCGTGCGGCGCTGAAGAGGGCGTCCACGTCGGCCTGGTCGGTTCGAGGGGCCAGGCCGAGGGCGTCGACGCGGTGCTGGAGTTCGCGGTAGGCGGTGAGCCGCTCGGCCAGGTCGGTGGAGCCGAACGGTTTGACCAGATACCCCACGGCGCCGAGTTTCATGGCCGTCCGTACCGAGGTGATGTCCCGGTCAGCGGTGATCATGATCGCGTCGGGGCGGGCGCCGCCCTCGTCCCCGCTGAGCTGCCGCAGCACGTCGAGTCCGCTGCCGTCCGGCAGGAAGACGTCGAGCAGCAGCAGGTCGGGGTGGAGGGTGCGCACGGTCTCCAGCGTCTCAGTCACGGTCGCCACCTGGCCGACCACCTCGAAGCCCTCGACGCGGGACGCGTAGTCGCAGTGGATGTGGCTGACGCGAAAGTCGTCTTCCACCACCAGGATCCGGATCATCCGTGGTCACCTCTTGTCGGCGAGGCCATCGTGGACTCTGCGTGGACGGGTACCGGTGTGGCATCCGGCAGTGCCATTGCCACCGTGAAGACCGCGCCCGGCCCCTCGCTGACCGTGATCGTCCCGCCATGCCGCTGTGTCAGCCGGTGGACGAGGGCCAGCCCCAGCCCGCGCCGAGCGGTGCCGCGGTCGGGCCGGGTCGACCAGCCGTCCTCGAAGATCGACTCGCCTGCGCCGGGCGGAATCCCCGGGCCGCTGTCCGCGACCCGCACCATCACTTGGTCGACGGCCTCGATCAGCGAGAGCTCCACCTCTCGGCCCCCTTCCGGGGGCGGTCCGCCTGCCGCCGCGTCGATCGCGTTGTCCAGCAGGTTGCCGACGATGGTCAGCAGCCGGTGCAGGTGCGGCGGGTCCTCGCCGAGGGCGGAGTCGTCGCTGAGCACCATCCGAACCCCGCGTTCCGCGGCCACCGTGGTCTTGGCGACGATCAGCCCCACGAGCAGCGCGTTGCCGATCCGTTCGCGTACGGACTCCGTCAGCTCCTGGTCGGCGCCGGCCGACTCGACGGCGTATTCGTAGGCGGCGTCATGGTCGCCGATGTCCAGCAGCCCAGCCACGGTGTGCATGCGGTTGGTGAATTCGTGCTGTTGGGCGCGCAGGGCGTCGGTGAGCCCGCGCACCGAGTCCAGTTCGCGCAACAGCCCGATGAGCTCGGTGCGGTCGCGTACGGTGACCACGGAGCCCAGCTCACGGCCGTGCAACGTCACCGGCATCCGGTTGACCACCAGGCAGTGGTTGTCGGTCAGCACGCTGAGGTCGGCGCCGGTCAGGGTGCCGTCCAGTGCGCGGCGCAGTCGCCCGTCGGGCAACAGCTCCTCCAGCCTGCTGCCGAGCGCCGTGCCGAGGCCGAGCAGGTCGCGGGCCTCGTCGTTGACCACCGTGATCCGGCCGTCGGGATCGAAGGCGATCACGCCCTCGCGGATGCCGTGAAGCATGGCCTCGCGGTCCTGGAGCAGTCCGGCGATCTCCTCCAGTTCCAGCCCGAAAGTCGACCGCTTCAGCCGCCTGGCCAGCAGGAACGCCGCCGCCGAGCCGAGCGCGACGGCGATCGTGGCATACAGGCCGAAGGTGGGCAGCTCCCGCCACAGCTCGCCGAGGACATCGTGTTCCGGGATGCCGGCCGAAACCTCGCCGACCAGTGTGCCCGCGGGCCCGTACAGCGGAGCCTTGCCGTTGGCGGAACGCCCGGTCGCGCCCTGGTCGGAGCCTGTGCGCGGGTGGCCGTCCAGCACCACGATCGGCTCGTCCACCGGCTTGCCGATGAGCGCCGGGTCGGGGTGTGAGTGGCGGATGCCGTGCAGATCGATCACGACCACGTACGACGCCCCCGACGCCTTCCGGATCCGTTCGGCGGTGGTCTGCACGATGTCGCCGTCGTCGCCGTACTCCATGGCCTGCCGGACCTGCGGCTCGGCGGCCGTGGTGCGGGCGATGTCCAGTGCCCGCTGCTCGTAGGCACGGTCGATCTCGGCCCGCTGGGCGACCGCGAAGAGTACGAAGCCGATGGCGCCGGTGAGAGCCAGGATGGCCAGCTGGCTGGCGAGGATCCGCGCGGAGAGCCTCCCGTTCCCGCCGCGGCCGATCCGGAGACGGATGGGCATCACAGGTGCCTTTGCCCTTGTCGTGCTGCCGGGCCCGACCCTTCGCCGTACCCGTGGTGGCGTGATTGTGTCCCACCGAGGACCTTTTGCCCACCCCCCGGCCCGCTGAGCAGAACGCGCAGAACCCCCGTTAACACGGCTAACGCGAGTTACGTGTGGAACAGCGACGTAATACCGAGCGGCCTTTAGCGTCTGCCTTCCTCGACCTCCGAGGTCAGGAAAGGAGACGGCCCCAGATGGCTTCACGAAACGATGCGGCGGTGAGTCCGGTCGCCGAGAAAGTCGGCCAGGACAGCGCCCGAGTCGAGATTTCCGGGCTCACCAAACGATTTCTGACCCCTGCGGGTGAGGTGTTCACGGCACTGCAGGACGTGTCGTTCACCGTGGAGCCGGGCCAGTTCTGTGCGGTGGTGGGTCCGACCGGCTGCGGCAAGTCGACGACGCTGAGCATGGTGTCGGGGCTCGACCGGCCCAGCGAGGGATCGGTGAAAGTCGGCGGCCGTGAAGTGGACGGCGTCGCCGACGGTGTCAGCTTCATGTTCCAGACCGACGCGCTGCTGCCCTGGAAGACCGTCCTCGGCAACGTGCTGATGGGCCCGGTCTTCCGCGGTGTCCCCAAGCAGAAGGCCCAGGCCTCGGCACGCGACTGGCTGCGCCGGGTGGGCCTGACCGGGTTCGAGGACCGCTACCCGCACCAGCTCTCAGGCGGCATGCGCAAGCGCGTGGCGATGGCCGCGGCGCTGATCAACGAACCCAAGATCCTGATCATGGACGAGCCGTTCGGCGCCTTGGACGTGCAGACCAAGGCGATCATGTCGACCGAACTGCTCGGGCTGTGGGAGCAGATCCGTCCATCCGTCATCTTCATCACCCACGACCTCGACGAGGCCGTGGCGCTCGCCGACCGGGTCGTCGTCATGACGTCCGGACCCGGCTCGGTCAAGGCGGTCTTCGACATTGACCTGCCGCGCCCGCGCGGCTCGGTCCAGGAGATCCGCTTCCAGCCCCGTTTCATCGAACTTCAGCACCAGATCTGGGATTCGCTGCGGGAGGAGGTGGAGCGCGCCTACGCACGCACCGCAGGAGGTAAGACAGCATGAGTACGACGTCCACCGTTTCCCCCGCTCCGATCACCGGCAGCACACACGCCGCGACCACGGCCGCCGCCAGGCGTGCCGTCCGGCGCCGCGTCGCGCTGGTGTGGGCGGGCCGCATCGGCCTCGCGGTCTTCGTCATCGGCGGCTGGCAGGCGTTCACCGCCTGGGGGATCGTCGACCCGTTCTTCTTCGGACAGCCGTCCGGCATCGCCAAGCGGCTGGTCGACTTCTTCCAGCACGGCACCGAGTTCGGGTCCTTCTACTCAAACATCTGGACCACGATTCAGGAGGCGCTCGCCGGCTTCGCCGTCGGGTCCGTCGCCGGAGTGGTCTTCGGCGTCGCGATGGGCCAGAGCCGCTACCTCTCCGACGTGCTCGGCCCCTACATCAAGATGGTGAACGCGATACCGCGCATCGTCCTCGGCTCGATCTTCATCGTGGCGTTCGGCATCGGTGTGCTGCCGAAGATCCTGCTCGCCGCGGTTCTTGTGTTCTTCATCGTCTTCTTCAACGCCTTCCAGGGTGTCCGTGAGGTCGACCGCAACATCCTCGCCAACGCCAAGGTCCTGGGCGCCTCCCAGACGCAGATCACCCGGCACGTCATCGTGCCGTCCGCGCTCACCTGGATCATCGCCAGTCTGCACAGCGCCTTCGGCTTCGCCATCGTCGGCGCGCTGGTCGGTGAGGTGCTCGGCGCGCAGAGCGGCCTCGGCCTGGTCATCAAGACCGCGCAGAACCAGTTCGACCCCAACGGCGTGTTCGCGACGATGCTCGTCATCTCGGTGATCGTGCTCGGTGCCGAGTGGATGATCGCCAAGCTGGAGCACCGGCTGCTGTCCTGGCGCCCGCCGACACCGACCGAGGCGTCGAACGCCATCTGACCTCCGTCCCTCCCCGCTGTACCTCCGCGCACCACCTCAACCAAAGGAATGTGGCCAGCCATGTCCAGACGACCCGTCGCCGTCGCCGCGTCCATCCTCACCGTTCTCGCTCTCGGCGCGGTCAGCGCCTGTTCCGGCAACTCAGGCAGCACCTCCGCGAGCAGCGGCTCCGGCGGCACGCCGACCGTCAAGCTCATGGTCGGCGGCATCGACAAGCAGATCTACCTGCCGTACGAACTTGCCGAGAACCTCGGCTACTACAAGAAGTACGGCGTCAAGGTGCAGCTGAGCACCGAGCAGGACGGCGGTGTCGGCGCTGAGGAAGCCATGGCCTCGGGGCAGGTGGACATGGCGGGCGCCTGGTACAACCACACGATCGAGTTCCAGGCGAAGGGCAAGGCGGTCGAGGGCATCGTCCAGCTCTCCGGCGCGCCGGGCGAGCGCGAGATGTGCACCAGCAAGTCGGGCGTCCACTCGGGCGCCGACTTCAACGGAAAGACCCTCGGCATCACCGACCTGGGTTCGGGCACCGACACCCTCACCCAGTTCCTGGCCGTCAAGAAGGGCGTCGAGACCAGCCAGTTCCACCGGATCGGCGTCGGCGGCGGCTCCACCGCCATCGCCGCGCTACAGAACGGCAAGGTCGACTGCGTCATGACGACGCAGCCGACGGTGGCCGCGATAGAGAAGAAGGGCATCGGCACTTCCACGATCGACCTGGCCACCACGGCCGGCGCCACGGCGGCGTTGGGAGGTGCCTATCCCGCTGCCAGTGTGATCGCCCGCACCGACTGGGTGAACTCGCACCAGGACGCTACGCAGAAGGTCGTCGACGCGCTGGTCGCCACCATGCACTGGATCAACACCCACACCGCGGCCGACATCGCGAACGAGCTGCCGGCGTCGTACGTGCAGAACCAGCTGGTCACCAAGGCCGACTACATCTCGGCCCTGACCAAGGACAAGGGCCAGTTCCTCCCGGACGGCCTCATGCCGGCCGGCGGTCCGACGACCTCTCTGGCGACCGAGAAGCTGGTGGGCACCGTGAAGGGCTCGGTGGACCTCAGCAAGACGTTCACCAACGACTTCGCCATCAAGGCCAACAAGACCGAGGGCTTCAAGACCACCACGACCCCGGCAGGGCCGAACGGCTGAGCCTTCACCGTTTGCGGGGCCGCCCAGCCACAGCCAACTGGGCGGCTCCCGGCCGTGGTGGCTGCGGCGCGGTGCCCGGCACGTAGGTCTAGCGGCGTGCGGGTGGCTGCGATGCAGGTTCACCCCGATACCGGAGGGTGCGAGTTGGGGGGCTCAGCGGGTCGGGAAGCTGTAGGCGTAGCCCTGGGCGTCCAGCTGATCCAGCAGCTTGGCGAGCGCTTCGACGCTCTGCGAGCGGTCGCCACCGCCGTCGTGCATCAGGATGATCGAGCCCGGCTGCAGGTTCCGGTTGATGTTCTGCAGGATGCTCTCGACGCCCGGTCGCTTCCAGTCGTCGGAGTCGTCGCTCCAGCCGATCGGCCGGAGTCCGTGCTGAGCGGCGATGTCTCGGATGACGGGTTTGAAGTCACCGCCGGGTGCCCGGTAGTACCAGAGCTTGGCCCCGGGCTCGGCCGCGTCGGATATTTCCCGCTGGGCGTCGGCTATCTCGTGGACGTTGTAGTCCAGGGGCATGCTGCTCTGGCGCTCGTTGTGGTGTACGGAGTGGTCGCACAGTCGGTTACCGGCGTCGGCTATCGACTTGGTCAGGTAGGGGTAGCGCTGTGCGTTCGGGCCTATCTCGCAGAACGTGGCCTTGGCGTGGTGCTGGGCCAGTAGCGCCAGTACCTGCGGCGTCCAGCGTGGGTCCGGGCCGTCGTCGAAGGTCAGCGCGACCGACCTGCCGCCTCCCTGGGTGCCGAACTGAAGCAGCGCGTTGCTCACCTTGAACCCGCTCGAGGAGCCGATGGAAGCGCCGGCCAGGCCACTCGGTGAGACGGCCGAGGAGGAGGGCGTGGCCGAGGAGGAGGGGGTGGCGGGCGACGAGGATGACGGCGCGGCACTCGACGCCGAGGACGGCGCGCTGTGCGACGGGGTCGGGGAAGCGGAGGCCGGGCCTGCGGCGACGGTGGACCGGGTAGCCGAGGCGGAGGGCGGCTCTGCCGCCGACGTCTGCGCCGCATGCGCTCCGCACGCCGCCAGGGTGGCTCCGGTGAGCGTCACCGCAACGGCGGCTGCCGCCTTCTTCGCACTGGCCAATGCCACAGCAGGTCCCTCCAACGGCACCCCGGCGGGCATGCCTGTTCAGCGGTGATGGGTGGTGGTGTGCCGCACACGGCGGGGGCGGGGAGCGGGCTGCGCGGTCGTTATCGCGGGCTCAGGCCGCCGTGACGACGTCGGCCTCCGATGCGCTTGCTCTCCTGGTACGACCACTCCGCGTGACGAACCGAACGCAAATAGTCCGTTTTGTGTGCTATGCGGACAACCGTAGGGGAATCGAGAGCCGTAACCCAGGGGCTCGCCGTGTGATCTGCATCCCGTTGGATCCTGGCCGACACGGTGAACGGCTGCGGGCTGGAGGGGACAGCTGGACGGCTGTGCGCTGGAACCACTGCCGTGATGACATCTGCGGCAGCGCCGGCGGCTGCTCACAGCCAGACACCGCACCGGGTGGCCGAGCGCGTTGCTCTCACGAACGCGGACAACGGCAGGACCGTGTTCGCGCATACGGGCGACGGCATCGAAGTCATCCTCACCGGCCACCGCGACCACGGGCTCAACTACACCTGGAGCATCCCGGTGAGCGACTCCAGCGTGCTCCACCGGATCAAGGGGGTCACGACCCCGAGGGGGGACGCGACCGCGCGGTTCCGTGCCGTGAAGAACGGCACCACCACCCTCAGCGCTCAGCGACACTGCCGCCCAGACCGGGGCAAGCTCTGCCCGCTCGTCGTCGTGCCCTGGAAAGTCAGGGTGGAGGTGAAGTGACCCGTCCCCGCCAGGGTTTAGGGAGTGGGGCGCCGCGACGCCAGTCGGGGACCGGGGTTGGGAGATGGCCAAGCACCAAGCCATCACCGCCGGGACCGGGATACCGATCTGTCTCTGCAAACCGCGGAGCCCCTGGCGGCGCGGCACCAATGGTTCGGCAGTACCTCACCCAGGGGCGGGCCTCCGCAGGTTCAGCCCGGCTGACCTGGACTCCATTTGCGCACGAACTCACCCATCGTCCCCGCAAGCCCCATGGCTAGTGCACTCCGGGTGCCAACGTTTGCCGACGGGCGGGGTGAGCGGCGGGCGGGACCGGCGCGCTTCTACGGCTGGTGCGAGGCAGTGGTGAGGAAGTCCAGGGCCAGGGGGCTGGTGTGGGTGCGGGCTTCCTCGAAGTAGGCGTGGCGGGTATCGGGGATCAGGTGGAGTCGGGCGTCTGGGATGCGGTCCGCGAGCAGAGGGGCGTTGGCGGTGGGGTTGAGGAGGTCGTCGGTTCCGTGGAGGACCAGGGTGGGTGCGCTGATGCTGGGCAGCAGGTCCCAGGCGTTGTGCCGGTTGCTGGCTGCGAGGTGGCGGCGGCGGGAGTGGGCCGGCATGCCGGGGTCGCCGAGGGTGTGGTGCGGGCCGGGGTGGTCGGCGAGCCAGCGGGGCGTGTACATGAGCTCCAGCAGGGCCTGGCGCGCGGCTCCGGGCTGAGTCTGGGCCAGGGCCTGGCGGACGTCGTTGCCGCGTTCCATGCTGTGCCGGCCGCCGGGTGAGGTGCAGCCGAGGATGAGTGCGCCGACTCGGTGCGGGTGGCGGGCGGCGAGTTGCTGGGCTACGCGGCCGCCCATGGACGTGCCGTAGATGTCGGCCCGGTGGATGCCGAGGTCGTCGAGGACGGCGATGGCGTCCTGGGCGAAGAGTTCGGTGCTGTGGGGGGTGTTGGGCTTGTCGCTTTGGCCGGTGCCGCGGTAGTCGAGGGTGAGGGTGCTGCGGGCGGGGTGGAAGTCTGTGCGGACCGAGTCCCACCAGTGGTGGTTGTTGGCCTGGCCCGCCAACAGGACCAACACTGGCCCTTCGCCCTGGAGTTGGTAGGCGATGCGGGTACCGTCGGGTGTCGTCGTGTATGTCATCGGCTGGTTTCCTCAACTCAGGTGTCGGCGAGCACAGTACTTTGCTCGGGCTGAGCAGACCGTCCGGCACTTTGCTCGGACTGAGCAAAACGCCTGGCTGCTGCCCGAGCGTCTGACTGGGCAGCGGAAGCCTGACGCCTCCGCCGTTTCGCGGGCCTATCGCGCTGCGTGTGCGGATCCGGCGGTGGTCTGGATCGAGACCGCGTGTGCGCAGTGCCCGGCCCAGCCGGGGCAGGTGTGCACCGTCCGTTACAGCGACGGGGTGAGCGGGAGGGTGAGGTCCCACACCGGGATCCGACACTGGCGTGAGGAAGGCCGCGGTGCTGCCCAGGTGAGTCAGACGGATTCCGCCTGCGGGTAGGAGAGGGCCCTGCCCAGTGCGTCGCCCTGATGCTGGGGTGCGCTGTCGGAGAATGCCCTGGACCCAGTCAAGGTCTTGCGCCGGATGGGGCGGGGCACTTGGGGGTCAGTTTGATGACCAGCGGAGGGGTCCCGGTCTGCTCGTACGCGGCGGGCTTGTGGTGTCCGTCAAGGAGGTAGCCCACCAAGCTTTCGCGGGTGGGGAACAGTGCGACCAGGCCTGGCGGCCGCCCCCGGCGCGGATACGGTCGCGGTAACCGCGCACCGCCCTGTGGTCGCGCACCGCCCCGTGGTCGCGAGACAGCCACGCGTCGGTGAGAGGACGATGTCCTGGCTGACCGACTACCGTCGGCTCAACCACCGCTGCGAACGCCGCGCCCTCGGAACCGCCTGGCCTTTCTCGGCTTCGCCGCAGCCATCTGCTGCTACGAAGGCTTCCTCAAATGAACATGTAGGACACGTCTTAGGAACCGCCGCTGCCGCCCCCAGCCGCGGGATGAAGCTTGCTCAAGTCATCCTTCGGGACACGGTCCTGTTGACTCATCGTGGTGACGAGGGTGGAGGAGATGTGGGCGAGGGAGGGGTCGGCAGGGATGAAGAACGTTTCCACTCCGGCCAGTTCGTGGTTCATGCGGGCCATCGGCATTTCGTAGTCGAGGTCGGAAACGCCGCGGACTCCGCGGATGACGACGTCGATTCCCACTCGGCGGCAGTAATCGACCAGCAGGCCGCCGGTGTGGGAGTCGACCGTGACGTTGCTCAAGTCAGTTGCCGCCGCGTGCAACCGGTCCAGCCGTTCCGTGATGGGGAAGCGGCCGGTCTTGTTCGAATTGAACATCACGCACACGACGACCTCGTCGAACAGGAGGGCGGCGCGCCGGAGTATGTCCCGGTGCCCTTGAGTGACTGGGTCGAAGGATCCTGGGAAGAGGGCTCGCATGACCGGAAAGAGTAACAAGCGGCCGTCCCCGGTAGTGGCGACTTCGGCGGCCGCATCACGTACTCAGCTCTTCCAGTTTGCGACGGGCCGGGCCCAATGACCGCCCCCGGAGCGGCAATTCACTCCACGGGTCGGTGCGTGCCTGGTCCGCGGCGTCGGTGATGGCCCAGCGCCGCGCGGACAGAGCGGGGTCGTCGAGCTGCTCCCAGGCGAGGGGGGTGGCGACAGGGGCGCCCTCCTTCGCCCGCACGGTGTAGGGGACCACGCTGGTCTGCGCGTACGCGTTGCGCTGCACATCGAGGTAGAGCCGACCACCGCGTTGCTTCTTGCGGGCGGCGGTGGTGAGGTGTTCCGGGTGGGCCGCGGCCAGCACGTCGGCGGCCCGCTTGGCGAAGTCGTGGACGTCATCGAAGCCGTGACTGCCGTTGAGAAGGGCCACGACGTGCAAGCCGCGGGAGCCGGTGGTCATCACTCCGGAAGCGAGCCCCAGGTCATCCAGCAGTTCCCGCACCAGATGGGCTGCGGAGCGGACGGTGTCGAAGTCACTGTCCTCGGAGGGGTCGAGGTCGAACACCAGCCGGTCGGGGTGATCTACCTGGGGCGTCCTGGACTGCCATCGGTGCAGGGTGATGGCGGCCTGGTCGGCGAGGAACACCAACGTCGCGGTGTCGTCGCACACCGTGTGCACAACACTGCCGCCCTCCTTGGCCACCTCTACCCGGGTGATCCACTCGGGAAAGTTGGCCGGGGTGTTCTTCTGCATGATGCGCGGCCCATCGAGGCCGTCGGGGAGGCGTTCCAGCATCAGGGGGCGGCCGCGCAGATGCGGGAGCATGAACGGGGCGATCTGCCGGTAGTACGTGACGAGGTCGCCCTTGGTTATGGCATGGCCGCCGGAATCAGCGGCGGGCAGGAGCGGTTTGTCCTGCCGGTGCAGGGTCAGCGTTCGCCGGCCAACGCGCAGGGACTCGGTATCAGGCATCGCGGCACCCTTAATTTGTAGGGGGGATCGGTCCGGTTCAGGTGGCCCGCGCCAGGCAGTTTTCCGCCGCCTTCCGGTCGAGCGCGGCCCGGTTGAGCACTGCCAGTTCGGTGCGCGGGGTGTCGCCCGCGTACGTCTGCCGTACCCGCGCAGCCAGGGCCCGCATCACTTTCCTGTGGTCGGTCATGGCTTGGGGTGCTCCCTGATGACGTCGGCCGGTTCCTTGTCGTCCCGCAGTCCTTGATAGCGGGGGTGCCGCAGCAGGCCGTCGCGCGTCCACTCCGCGAAGGCGATCTGCGCCACGAGCCGCGGCCGTACCCAGTGCGCGCCGTGCAGTGCGGGACGGTCCGCGAAGGGCGAGTCGGCGGCTCGCAGTCCGTCGAGCCTGTGCCGCAGGTCGAGCAGGGTGCGCCGGTCGAATCCGGTGCCGACCTTGCCCGCGTAGTGCAGCAGTCCGTCCGCGTGGTAGCCGATGAGCAGGGCTCCGATTCCCTCCCGGCTGCCCGCCGGTTCCGTGAAGCCGCCCACGACGAATTCCTGGCCCTGGGCACACTTCAGCTTGAGCCAGTCCTTGGAACGGCGCGTCCGGTACGTGCTGTCGGCCCGCTTGGCGATGAGCCCCTCCCAGCCCCGTCGGCAGGCGTCATCGAGCAGTTCGGGGCCGCCTTCGTTGCGATGCGTGGTGAACCGCAGCGGCGCCGCGAACGTCAGGGCGCGTCGCAGCAGGGACTTGCGGGTGCGCAGCGGCAGGTGCCGCACGTCCGTGGCCTCCAGGCGCAGCAGATCGAAGACGTAATACGTCACCGCCACATTGCTCGCGGCCACGTCCGCGGGGCGGGTGAGTCCCATGCGCTGCTGGAGCCGGGCGAAATCCGTCCTGCCGTGTGAGTAGGCGACGATCTCGCCGTCGATCGTGAAGTCCGCGCAGTTCTGGGCGGCGAGCGCGTCGACGATCTCCGGATATGTGGCATCGAGCCGTCGCCCCGAACGGGAGCGGAGCGTGACCCTGCCCCCTTCCCGCACCGCGAGGACGCGGATGCCGTCCAGCTTCCGCTCGAAGACCCAGCCCCCGGCGAAGTCACGGCGGTCGCTGAGCGTCGCCAGCATCGGTGACGCCGCCAGTTCCACGCCCGGCGCCGCCTCCGTCGTGCGGTCGGCCAACTCGGGCGGCAACGTGTCCAGCAGGCCGGTCACTCCCGATCACCGCCGTTCCGGGTCCCACGTCTCGGCGTCCGGTGCCTGTGCCAGCTGGCGCAGCGTACGGCCGCTGCGTACCGAGCGGGCCCGCCGCGGGTCGGGGGTGCCGCCGCCGCGGGCGCCGCGGCCCGAGCCGGTCCGCACCAGCAGCCACGTCGGTTTCCGGGCCGGTCCCTCGCTCGCCTCCTCGCGACCGTGGAACCGGGTCAGCGCGTACTGTCCGTGAAGCTTCTCTCCGTGCAGGTCGAACGTGGCATGGCCGTTGTCCAGTGCCTCCGCGAAGGGCACCGGACGGTTGCGCTTGTCGTGGCTGGTGGGCCGATACGTGCCGCGGTCCCAGACGATGACGGTCCCACCGCCGTACTCGCCCCGGGGGATCACTCCCTCGAAGTCCCGGTAGTCCAAGGGGTGGTCCTCGGTGGGGATGGCGAGTCGCTTGTCACGCGGATCGGTGGACGGCCCTTTGGGAATCGACCAGGACTTGAGTACACCGTCGACCTCCAGACGGAAGTCGAAGTGCAGGGAGCTTGCGTCGTGGATCTGCACCACGAACGTGGGCTCGCTGCCGTCGCCGCACGCTTCTGCTCCCTCGGAGCTCTCGCCGCGCGGCTCGCTCGTCTTGTCGAAGTGCCGCTTCCCGCGGTAGGTCCGCAAGCCGTCCTTCTCACCCACCGTGACCTCCCTCTCTCGGTCGGCGGGCCTGTGCGAGTGTGTGTGCCCCTCACCGCACCGGTCATGCACGCTCCTCCTCCCATCATGGCCCGCGGTGGTGTCGTGGGCACCAGCTCGCTGTGGCGGTGGCTCTGTGTGACGGGGAAGGAGCCGGCGCTGCCTCGCCGTTGTGTCCGTCGTGCTCGGCATGCTGCTGGTGCTGCCGGGCGCGTCACAGGCCGCCTCGCCCTCACCCTGCGACATCTACGGCAGCGCCGACCCCCCGTGCCTCGCCGCCCACAGCACCACACGCGCCTTCATCTCCGCCTACAACAGCCCGCTCCACCAGGTGAAGTGGGCCTCCCGACAGTGCGGCCAAGTACATCGTGGCTACCTGTCGTGTTGGCCGACACCGCGCGGGGGCTCGTGCTCTTCCCGGACGGCGGTGCACAAGTCCCTCTCGGTGGCGGAACCACGCCGGTTACCCACTGTCGAGGCGGTCTTCTGTCGCGGTGGGTGCACCTCGAAGTCCAGCTTCTCAAGGAACGCCAAGCCGGGCGTCCAGCTTTGCGGACAGGTGGCGGTCACCCGTCGCAGTCCCCGGGCCGCGGCCTCCCGGAGCAGGTGCCGGGCCACCAGCGTGCCCATGCCCTTACGGCGGGCCTTGGGGGTGAGGAGGAACAGCCCCACCGAACAGCTGCGCGCGTCGGGACAGCCCGCGACGGCGTCGACCACGCCCACCACCTCTGCCCCGTCGCACAGGACGAGCAGGTGCTTCTGTTCGAAGTCGGCACAGTCCGGCAGGGAGTAGTACAGGCTCTGTACGTCGGCGGCCAGGGCGGGAGAACCGGTGGCCGCGAGGAAATGGTCCTCGCAGGCCGCCAGCACGCGACTCGCGGCGGGTTCGTCCTCCGGCAGCATGGGACGCGCCGTGAGCGACTTGTCGCCGGTGATCTGGAGCGGTTCCACCTGGCTCAACTCCTGACCTTGGGTGAGATACCTCGGCTGTTTCTGCCCTCTCTGTCAGCCTTGGGTGAGACGTTCCGCTTCGGCGGGTTAGCCTGAGAGGGCACGACAGGAGAGCCACCCCCTCATGACCAGCACCAAGCCCGCCGGATCCGACCCGGCTCCCAGGCCAAAGCGCCGCACGTTCAGCCCGGAGTACAAGCTGCGGATCGTGGCTGAGTACGACGCCGCACCCAAGAACGAGAAGGGCGCGGTCCTGCGCCGCGAGCGCCTGTACCACTCGCATGTCAAGGAATGGCGGGCTGCGCGGGATGCCGGGGCCCTGGAAAAGCTGGTCGACAAGCGCACCAGCCCGGCCCGTCCGAAGAAGTCGGCCGCCGAGGCAGACAACGAGAAGCTGCGTCGCCAGGTGGAACGGCTGGAGAAGGAACTGGCCCGGAACAAGGCCGCGCTGGAAGTTATGGGAAAAGCTTCCGCGCTCTTGGAAATGATCTCCGAGAGCGCGGACTGAAGCCTGCCGCCGACCCTGTCGTGGACGAGGCGTTCACCGGCGTCGAGACTCAGCTGGGCATCACGGCCGCCTGTCGGCTGACCGGCCGCTCCCGCGCCACGCACTACCGCCAGCTCCGGCCGGCACCACCACGCAGAGCACGTGCCCCGCAGATGCAGCCGTCGGCACTGACGGCCGAAGAGCGGGCCGCCGTACTGGAGTTGATGAACGGCGACGAGTACGCCGAGCTGGCGCCCGCACAAATCTGGGCCCGCGAGCTGGATGCCGGGCGCTACCACTGCTCCGTCTCGACGATGTACCGGATCCTGCGCGAGCAGGACCAGTCCGGCGAGCGCCGACGGCAGGCCACCCATCCCGCCAAGGCAGTGCCCGAGCTGGTCGCCACCGGACCCTCGCAGGTGTTCACCTGGGACATCACCAAGGCGGCCGGACCGGTCAAGGGCGTCTGGTATCACGCCTACGTCATCATCGACATCTTCAGCCGGTACATCGTCGGCCACACCGTCGAGCGAGCCGAATCAGCGGTGCGGGCCGAGGAGTTGCTCCGCGAGACCATCGCCCGCAACGGCATCGTTCCCCAGACCGTGCACGCGGACCGCGGCACCTCGATGACGTCGAAGAAGGTCTCCCAACTACTGATCGATCTGGGCGTGACGCGGTCACACTCGCGGCCGAAGGTCTCCAACGACAACCCTTACAGCGAGGCCCAGTTCAAGACCACGAAGTACATGGCGGACTACCCCGAGCGGTTCGATTCGCTGGCCCACGCCCGCGAATGGTTCGACGCGTTCATCGCGTATTACAACCACGAGCACCGGCACTCGGGCATCGGCTGGCACACCCCCGCCTCCGTCCACTTCGGAACCGCCGAGGAGGTCCGCGACCAGCGCGCGGTCACCCTCGCCGAGGCATACGCCCGCCACCCCGAACGCTTCGGCCGCCGCCCCCGACCACCCGAGATACCCCAGACGGCATGGATCAACGACCCGGCCAAGCACCAGGAACCCGCACCACAAACCTCATAGCGTCACGACCGTCTCACTGGACTTGAAATCTTCCGCTGTCGGGCGCCGACCGGTTCGCGGTACAGGAATCCGTGGCGGACCAGCGCGTCCATCACCACGTCCGCCTCCTGCGACCGGGCGTCTAGCCATCTCGCCAGCGTAGCCATGTGGCGATGCCCAGGCCACGGAGGCGGCTCGTCACGCCTGTGATGAGGCTGGACGCGTAAGGGGTTCCGCGCCTCACCTCGTGCTCGCGCGCCTGAAGAAGGCTCGACTCGTACGCGAACGCACCATGCAGCGAACCGACTTCACGCACGACCTGGCCGCAGTACGCGACCTGACCCGGCTGGAGCCGATCATCCGTAATCGAACTCCCGCTGGGCTCCGGCAGTTGACCTCGACCACCCCAAGGTCCCCGACAGGTCAGGTCACGCGAGACCGGCCAATTCGGCGATCGTCCCGCCGAGCACGCGGTCGCGTATCTCACCCGGGCTTGTGACCCGCTCCACCATCGCCCGGGTGAGAACCGGATCCCCGTACGGGGCATCGGAACCGAACAGGGTCCGGTCCGGGATCTCCTTGATGGCCAGCCGGACCGCGAAAACGACGTTGGCCGTGGACAGTTCCAGGTACATGTTCGGAGTGTCCCGGACCAGCTCGACAGCCTGCATCCAGTTCAGCCCCCCGAGCTGGCTGACCACCAGCGGAACCGTCGGGTACCGGCCGGCGAGCGCCGACAGAGTTACCAGATCGTCCGCCGTCGTCGGGGCGAATCCGTGCACGACCACGGGCAGCCCGCCATGATCGGCCGCCGCCCGGAGCACCGGGTCGATCACCGCTGCCCGTCATCCACCGCATTCTGCGCCAGACGATTGCCGCCACCGAGAACCCACAAACCTGAGGCCGGATGTCGGGCGTCAGGATCCCGTGCGTCACGGAACTCTCGCTTGTGGGGCGATGGGCACTCGCTGAGCAGTAGTCAAGGATTGTGGATGACTGTGGAGCACCTGGGAACTGTGTGGAACGGAGACCTCGGCTCAGACCGCACAACTGGCGGCTACCGACGCTGTTCCCAGTCGGTCCGGGCGAGGTCATACTCGACTTCGCCGTGTTCGGATCCTGCGATCGCCTCTGGCCAGTCTCCGGTGAAGTGCCGGACGAATGACAGTCCCGCCTTCTCCATCACGCGCCGGGACCGTGTGTTCGCGGCCATGGTGTTCGCGGTGACCCGCTCCACCGCGAGGGCGGTGAAGCCTTTGCTGATCAAGGCCCTCGATCCCGCTGTGGCATGGCCCTTGCCCCAGGCGGCCTTGTTCAGCCGGTAGCCGAGTTCGACCACGGCGGGACTGTGCTCGTCAAGGGGGCGGAACTCGAACCAGCCCAGGAAGGCCCCGGTGGTCTTCTCCTCGGCGGCCCAGTAGCCGCGGGTACCGAAGCACGGATAGTCGTGGAGGAGCCGCGGCAGGGTCTGCGTATGGATCGCCCCCCGGCTCACCGGCCGGCCGCCGTTGATGAAGCGCATGACGTCGGGGTCGTTGTCCAGCGCGAACAGGCCGTCGGCGTCGGCGTCGGTGAACGGGCGCAGCACGAGCTGTTCGGTTTCCAGGAAGGCATGCATGGCGCGATCTTCACTACAGGCTGCTGTGTGCGCCACCGGATATCGGTGGCGGGCCGGTCAGGGGGACTTCCCCGCTGGGAATGGGTGAGGGGATCCCTCTCCGGTCCTGCCCTCGCGCGGAGATGGGGATCCGCTGGAGTGCCCCACCCTGATCAGTCGCGCGGTTCGTCACATGGTCCTCTCCAGTCTCCGAAGGCGAAGTGGCCGGCGAGGACTTCGCCGTACCCGGCCGACCACTCCTCGCCCGTACCACGTGCTGTCGATGCCCGTCCGCCGCCAGGTGGTCAGGCAATGAAGGCGGCGAGGAGTTTGTCGGCGAGGCGGTCGAGGTAGTCGGGGGCGGTCGGGGTGTGGACGACCGCGAGGCGCCAGTAGAGCGGGCCCGCGAGGAGGTCGAGCGCGAATTCGCGGTCCACGTCCGCGGGGAGTTCGCCGCGCTCGATCGCTCGTTCAAGCATGTGGGTGGCCTTGATGCGCCGGGCATCGCGGACAGCGGTGAACAGTGCCTGCCCCAACTCGGGGTTACGGGTGCCCTCGGCGACCAGGTCGGGGATGATCTTCGAAATGAGCCGGTGTCGCAATGCGCCGGCGAGCTCGGTGAGGAAAGCGAGCACGTCGCCGCGCAGGGTGCCGCTGTCGGCGACCTCGGGTGCGTCCACGGCCACCGCGGAGACCAGGGCGACGGTCATCTCCAGCTTGGATGGCCAGCGGCGGTAGATGGCGGCCTTGCCCGCCCCGGCCCGCTTGGCGACCGCTTCCAGGGAGAGTCGCGCGTAGCCGACCGACGCCAGTTCCTCGAAGAAGGCGGCTGAGATCGCCTCGGTCACCGAGTCCTGGAGTACGGGCCCCCCGGGGGGCCGACGGTCGGGATCAGGGGCGGGGGCCTGAGACGCGGAGGAGCTGGGCATGCCCCGAATTTACCACCAGGCGGAACGGTTGCGTCTCGGCTAGGTGAGGCCTAGAGTCTTGGCAGTAGTCGAGACGGAACGTATCCGTCTCGACAATTCGATTGGGGCTCACCATGCGATTCCTGTTCGAGGACGAGTCGTTCTCCTTCGAGACTTTGCGCGCGGCCGGATTCGCCAACGACGGCGGCGCCGACCTGGGCGAGGTCATCGCCACCGTCCGCAACATCAGCGAGGGAGACGAAGAGGCGTGGCTACGCGAGTGGAAGAGCACCGCGCAGCGCGTCCACGCCATCGCCACCCGCGCCCAGGCGGACGGGCACCGGGTCAGCGCCCGCGAGGCTCTGCTGCGCGCCTCGAACTACTACCGCACCGCCGAGTTCTACCGTCGCGACGACCCTGCCAACGACCCCGAGGCCAAGCTCCTGTCCACGCTCTCCCGCGAGACCTTCGCGGCCGCCGCTGCCCTGATGGACACCCCCGTCGAGGCCGTGCGCATTCCCTACGAGGACACCAGCCTGCCCGGCTACCTCTTCCTCGTAGACGACTCCGGCGCTCCCCGCCCCACCCTCATCTTCACCAGTGGCTTCGACTCCACCTTGGAGGAGGCCTACTTCGCCGTCGCCGCAGCCGCGCTGCGCCGTGGATACAACGTGCTCGCCTACGACGGGCCCGGCCAGGGAGCTGTGCTGCGCGAGCAGCAACTGGTCTTCCGCCCGGACTGGGAAGCCGTCGTCACCCCCGTCGTCGACTACGCGCTGACCCGCCCCGAGATCGCTCCCGATCGGCTCGCTCTCCTGGGGTACAGCCTCGGCGGCTACCTCACCGCCCGAGCCGCCGCCCACGAACACCGCCTGGCCGCCCTGATCCTGGACGACGGCCTCTACAACTACTACGACGCGCACACCCAGGCCATGCCGCCGTTCCTGCGGGAGTGGGTCGAGACCGGACGGGACGACCTCGCCAACCCCGTCGTGGGCCTGCTCATGAAGGCCAGCACCCAACTCCGCTGGGCCCTGCGCAATGGCGTGTGGGCGTTCGGCGCCGCCTCGGTCGCGGACTACATCCGCCGGACCGCCGACTACACCCTCGACGGCGTCGCCCAGCTCATCGACTGCCCCACCCTCATCCTGGACGCCGAGGACGACCAGTTCTTCCGCGGCCAGCCCCAGCGCGTCCAGGCCGCCCTGACCTGCCCGCACACTCTGGTCACCCTCCGCGAGTCCGAGGGCGCGGGGGAGCACTGCCACATGGGTGCCATGTCCCGCTTCCACCAAGTCACCTTCGACTGGCTCGACGGCACCCTGGCGTCGGCTTGAGTGCTGTACCCCAGGCGTGGGGGCCGCTGGAGGGCAGGTTCCCGGACGGCACCGGCCATCCAAGTCGCCAGCGATCCAACTCGACGGCGATCCAGCCCGTCAGTGTCTGGCCGTTGACCGTGAGTCACGGCAATCCGCCGTCAGTGTCGATTCCACCAAGCAGGAGTGACCGCACAGCCGGTACCGGTCAGGGGGCGCGATCTGCCCGGCGTCGACCTGAACTCGGCGTCCTACGTTGTCGAGTTGCTCTCGGACTGCGCAACGGCACAACGGCGTTCAGCCGTGTCCGTCCTCCAGTGTGGCGAGCAACTCGGCGAGTGCGGGCAGGGCGCGGTCGATGGCTTCTCGGCTCTGTGGGGTGAGTTGGTCCAGTGCGCCCTGCAGTGCTCTGGTGCTCACGCGGTCGTAGCGGTCCAGCAGGTCGACGGCCCTGGGGGAGGCCGCGAGGTGGACGGTGCGCAGGTCTGTTGACGAGGGTGTGCGTTCGATGAGGCCTGAGGCGGTCATCGCGCGGACCAGGTTGCTGACGGTGGACGGTGCGACCCGCAGCCGGGCGGCGGCCTCGCGCGGGGTGAGCGGACCGGTCCCGCAGAGGGCCCGCAGCAGCTCGATCTGGGCCTCGGGGAGGTCGGGAAGGTCGTCGGAGCGGCGTGTGCGCAGTACGGCCCGGCGTAGCGGGCCTAGCAGTTGGCCGAACTCGGTCGCGGTGTCCATGGCTCCATTGTGCCCGAGATCTCATTTTGTCACAAAACAATTTTGTGACAAAATGAATGTGTCGCCACTGCGACAGCATCACGAGGAGGAGACACATGACCAGCAACGGAGCACACGAGACCACCGTCCAGAACCCCGTCCCGCCGCAGGACCTGTCCGGGATCGTCGGCCACCGCTTCATCTACACGTACGCCAACGGCTGGCAGTACGAGATGTACGTGAAGAACGCCACCACCATCGACTACCGCATCCACAGCGGCATGGTCGGCGGCCGCTGGGTCAAGGACCAGCAGGTCGACCTCGTCCAGCTGGACGACGACAGCTACAAGATCGCCTGGAATGAGCCCACCGGCACCTCGGTCGCCGTCAATGTGATGCCCGCCAAGCGGCGCCTGCACGGCGTGATCTTCTTCCCGCACTGGGTCGAGGAGGACGGCGAGCGCACCGCTGCTACCAGAACGACCACCTGGACGAGATGCGCAAGTACCGCGACCAGGGCCCGACCTACCCGATATATGTGGTCCCCGAGTTCGCGAAGATCACCCTCTTCGAGCACGTCGGCGCCGACGACGACACCCTCATCTCCATCGCCCCGGGAGACCTTCCGCAGGGCTGGTCCAACCGCACCAACTGAGCCCACGCGCCGCGCCGCACGTCGCGATCTCCGGGGCGCCCCCGACGTCGCTGACCTGTTACTGCATTCGTCATTCGAGTTCGGAGTCATCCACCACGGGTGAGGCGATCCGGGCGGCCTCTTGAAGGGCCGGGTCGGCCTGGGGGGGAGCTGACTACGAGCTCGCCCGGCTCGGCGGTCACCCCTCCGCCGCCCACCTTCGTGTGCCCAACCGCAGCCGCGTGATCGGGCGTACTGTCACTGGACCAGAGCCCTCAACGGACGATGACAGACACAACGGGTTGACGGGTGACGTGGCCGCGGCTCGCTCAGACGCGGCGGCGCAGGAGCAGCATGGTGACAGCCGTCAGCAGGAAGGCGAGGCCGCCGAGGACGACGGTGTCGGTCCACTGGAAGGCCCAGTAGTCGCCTGCCGGGTTGGCTTCGTAGAAACGGGCGACGTAACCGTGCCGAGCCATGCACTCGCTGAGTTGGGCGCCCGACGGGAAGGGGCAGTTCATCACGTCCTCGTGACGTCCGGAGGCTGTGATCAGGCCGTAGTGTCCGGTCGACCACTTCTCACCCATGGCCGGCTTGGGGATGCTGCCGGGGCTGGTGTAGGTGTGCGGGGGGACGAGCAGGCGTGTCCTGTGCGTCCACTCCAGCAGGAGCGTCACGGCCCCGGTCACCAGGAGGGACAGGCCCATCGCGGCCAGGACCCGGCGGACCAGCAGACCCAGCAGTGTGCCTGCCGCCAGGCCGAACAGGGCGGCCGCCATGACGCGTGGGCCCGAGCCGCTCAGGGCCGTGTTCTCGTACCAGAAAAGGCCGTAGCTCCGGTTGGCGGCCGGTCGCCACCACCACGCGAACACTGCCGCGAGCAGCCCGGAGAGGGCTACCGTCGTCGTGGCGGCGAGGGCGAATCGCGTCGCGAACCACTGGGTGCGGCTCACGCCTTGGGCCAGGACCATGCGGTACGTACCGAGTTCGCGGTCGCGGCCCAGCAGCGGGGCGCCCCAGAAGACGCCGATCAAGACGGGCAGGGCGATGTTCAGCACTCCGAGGTACTTCAGCGGCTCGATGCCCAGTAGCAGGGGCAGGCCGGTTTCGGGTCGAGTGCATTGCAGCGGTCCAGGGGCGCAGTGGGCGAACAGCCCACTTCGCAGGTCGTCCAGCATGCCCGAGTGGGAGTACGCCGCGATTGCCACGGCGGCGGTCAGGAGGAGCGCACCGATGCCGATCAGTACGCGCTGCTGGCGCCACGCGAGCCAGAGGGAGCCCTTCACGCCGTCGCCCCCGTCCGGTGGGCGGTGACGGCGTCCATCGTGCCACCGGCTTGGAGGTGGCTGATCAGGATGTCCTCCAGGCTGGGCCGCTCGACGTGCCAGTCGCCGCGCAGCGGTCCGCGCTGTTGCACCAGGGTGGTCATCTGTCTGCCACTGACCCGGCGGTGTATCACGGTGTGCGATGCGGCCAGGGTGCCGGACTGGTCGATGTGGCCGGTCAGCACGGCGTGGTTGTCGCGCAGTGTGTCGGCGTCCTCGCTCAACTCGATGCGTCCGTTCCGCAGCAGCAGCACCCAGTCGCAGGTCTGCTCCAGTTCGGGCAGGACGTGCGAGGACAGCACAATGCTGGTGCCGTGCTCGGCGGCCTCAGCCATCAGCGCCGCCATGATCTCGCCTCGAGCCACGGGGTCGAGGTCGGCCATCGGCTCGTCGAGCAGCAGCAGTTCGGGCCGCTTGCCCAGTGCCAGCGCGAGTGCGACGCGGGTGCGCTGCCCGGGGGAGAGCTCGCCTACGCGGGCGGGGAGCGGGATCCCGCCCTCGCGGACGGTCTGCTCGGCGGCAGTCTGGTCCCAAGAGGCGTTCAGCTTCTCGCCCATCCGCAGGGTGTCCGCCACGGTAAAACGGGGGTAGAGCGGCTTGCCCTGGGTGAGCAGGGCGATGCGGGTGCGGGCTTCGGACGTACCAGGTGCCGCGTCCAGCACGCGTATCTCCCCGGCGCGGGGGCGCAGCAGGCCGCCGGCCAGGTGCAGCAGGGTGCTCTTGCCGGCGCCGTTGCGTCCGACGAGGGCGGTGATGCGGCTCCTGGGCACGGTGAACTCGCAGTCCCGCAGGGTCCAGCCGCCCCGTGCCCGGTATCGGAATCCGAGTCCCGTAGCGCGCAGCGCGGGCGTCGCGTCAGGCCCGGTCATGCGTCCTCCTCTTTCCGCCCCCGGTCGCGCGGGGTGCGGCTGTGTTGCTCGTTGTCGTGGATGTCCAGAGCCGCTGTGACCAGGGCGAGGATGTCGGCCCGTTCTAATCCCGCCGCCCGCGCGCGTGCTGTCCAGTCTGTGAGTTCCGCCCGCAGGGGT
Organism: Streptomyces sp. NBC_01431; assembly: GCF_036231355.1. Lineage (NCBI taxonomy): Bacteria > Bacillati > Actinomycetota > Actinomycetes > Kitasatosporales > Streptomycetaceae > Streptomyces > Streptomyces sp. NBC_01431. Next base: position 482,707 of record NZ_CP109496.1, on the reverse strand, counting down.
GAGTCGTCCTCTGAGCCGGGCCGCGCCAGCGACCGCGTAACGAAAGTCCCCAGCCCGCGGCGCAGTTCGACCAGGCCGGACTGCTCCATGTCGCGGTAGGCCCGGAGCACGGTGTTGGGGTTGATGGCGGTCGCGGCCACCACCTCCCTGGCCGTGGGCAATTTGTCCCCGACCTTCAACGTGCCCATCCGAAGTCCCCGTTCGGTCTGCTCGATGATCTGCACGTAGGCCGGGACGCCGCTGCCACGGTCGATCCGGTACTCGACCACGGTCACCTTCCACGATTCCTGTGTGCTTCCATTAATGAATTAATACAAGCATGATGGAGGTACGGCAGCGATGTCAAAATCCGGAGCACCACCCGAGCGGCTCTGGTCGTCGCTGTCGCGCTGACCTACGTAGCAGCGGCCCGGCGAATCATGCTGCTCACGGGCCTGCGCGGCCTGCTGTCCGGCTGGCAGTCCAGGCCCTTCCTGCCGGGCTTGGGCCACCCGCATGGTGGCTCGCGCGCCCGCCGGCGGCAGGCGGAACCGTCCCGGCCGCTGACACGGGCGCCACGCGTACTGCATACCGGCCCCGCCGCCCGGCGGTCAGGCGGCGTGCCCCTCCCTTTCCCTTACCGGCAGCCCGCTTCGGTCGGCCGCCCTGCCACAGGAGTTTCCATGCCCGTGTCCGTAGTTAGCGAAGTGGCCCGCGGCCTGCGCCGGCCGGCCCAGGCCGTCAGGCAGCGAACATCTCGTGCGTCGGCCGGGGGCGGCCGCCTGGCCGGAGTCGACGGGCTGCGGCTGCTCGCAGCAGCAGCCGTGGCGGCCTACCACTACCTCGGCACCCCGACCCCGCACTTTTGGGGCGAGGCCTACGACCTGCCGCGGGCAGCACCCCTCCTCCACGCGGTCAGCGGCTACGGCTGGCTCGGCGTCGAGGCGTTCTTCCTGATCAGCGGCTTCGTCATCTGCATGAGCTGCTGGGGCCGCACCCCGGCGCAGTTCGCCGTCTCCCGCATCTCCCGGCTCTTCCCGCTGTACTGGGCCGTCGTCCTGATCATCGTCGTCACGGGTGCCATCACCGTCCTTGCCGGACAACGATCAGGAGCGCCCACGGACCTGCGCACAACTCTCGGCAACCTGACCATGATTCCCAGCCCGCTCGGCCTGGACTTCACCGCCGGCGTCGCCTGGACGCTCTGGGTGGAAGCCCGCTTCTACCTCCTGATGGGCGCCTTGCTGCTGATCGGCCTGACCTACCGGCGCGCCATAGCCTTCGGGTTCCTCTGGCTCGTCCTGGCATCCATGGGCCGCGAACTGCACTCCACCGTCCTGGACGAGCTCCTGCTCAGCCAGTACGCAGGACTCTTCGTCACCGGACTCGCGCTCTACCTGATGCACCGCTTCGGACCCAACCTGCTCCTGTGGCTCCTGGCTGGCTTCGCCTGGTGCTACACCCTGACCGTCCTCAACGACCGCGTCGCCACACATGCCACCTCCAACTGGGCCATCAGCGCAGCCGTCCTCACCGGCTTCCTCCTCCTGCTCGCCCTGACCGGCTGGGGCCCACTGCGCCACCTCCAGTGGCGAACTCTCATCTACGCGGGCGCCCTGACCTACCCCTTCTACCTCGTCCACCAAAGCCTGGGCATACCCGTCACCCGCGGCATCCTCAAGACCACTCCCGGCCTTGGTCTGCTCCCCTCCATCGCCCTCGGGCTCCTCTTCTCCGTCCTCCTGGCCGCCACCCTGAACCGCCTGATCGACCGCAAACTCGGCCGCCTCCTACGCCACCACCTCACCACCGCCCTCAACCCCGCCCCCGCCGAGCAAGCCCGGCCCACACCGCTCGCTCCCGACAACCCGCACACACCAGCACCCGACACTGACGCGCCATCGGCACCCGAGGCCGGGAATGAGCCTTCGGCACACTGCTGCAATCAGGTAGACGGTGCCTACGCCCACGGCCATGGCGTCCACCGGTGATCTGGTGACGACCCCTGCTACGCCGATTCCATGCCCAGCACTCTTCATTGCCGCGCGCTGTTCCTGGGGGAGTTTGTCGCGCCTCGACATGGTGTCGGAGATCCACACCCCCAGTTTCACGACTGTCGCCGCCGCCTCGCGCTGGACCGCGATCTCCTCCGCGTGAGCCCTGGGGACTGTGCGACGTCCGGCTCTGACGACCTCGCCCGCGGCCGCGGGGATGGGCTGGACCATCGCTCCCCACCTGGACGCGCACGCAGTCACGGGCCGCTCCCGCGCCCACGGCTCGGCAGTGGTTGATGCTTTGCACGTGGGCAGGGCATACCACCTGTCTCGTGCTTTACAGCTCCAGGAGGGGTTCCAGGGCGCGCAGTTGCTGGCGGATTTCGTCGAGGGGCTGCGCGTGGTGGCGCTGAAGGACGAGGTAGATGAAGATGCCGCCTTCGCGCAGGCGTGGCAGGGGGCGGATCATGTGGAGTTCGGTGTCGAGTGTGATGAGGATGTCTTCGACGCTGTCGGGGGTGTAGCCGAGAAGTTCCAGGGTGTAGAGCTTGGCGCGCATGACGTCGCTGTCGCCGTAGGCGACTTTGTCCATGTCCAGGCCGCTGCCGCGGTCGAGCGAGCCCAGGACCCTGCGCTGCCGGAAATCGACGATGGCCACGCCTGCTGCCCCACCGATCGCCAGCGCCTGCTCAAGAGCATTCGTGAGGCTGTCCATTCGTGCGTCCTCCTCTGAGCAGGAACCCGGAAGGGCGCGGTGTCGCCCAAGTTTCCAGATGCGTGGAGTCCGCACGCTAGCGGATCAGGATCGCGTGTTGTGCTGGTCGAGGGACGTTCGGATGCCGCCCGGTTGACGGTGCGCTGTCCACCGGGGGACGAACGATCATTACGCGACTTCGGAGTTCGGCAGGGCGGCAACGCGAGACGAGGCGGCGAGGAACCACCGGGAAAGCCCTCCTGCGTGTCCGTGTTGACGTGAGTCGGTTGGGGCTGGTGTGGGCCTGGCGGAAGATCCGCCAGGCTTTGAGCCGTGCGAAGCATCGGCCGTGGGGCGGCCTGATCCGCGCGGCGGGGCGGAGGCCGGCGGGGATGTTGCTCTGCCCTTGGGTGGCCGCAGGCCCTGACCTGCCTCGTCCTCGAAGCAGACCCAGGCACCCCCGCCTCCGAAGGCTCGCAACGATTGCAATGTGACGGCATGTCAGATATGACGGAACGTCAGAGAAGGTGAGGAGTCGATGGGGAGACCGGGACGACCGGGGGTGGCGGGGCGGAAGGTGCCCTGGCAGCCGCTCCTCGCGATCGGTAAAGTCGGCCCCCGCGTGACCCAGCGCCACCGCACTTCTCGGCAGCGGTACGAGTTCCGGCACCAGTGCACGTCCCCGCGTCAGCGCACCTCCCCGTATCGGCAGTACAACTCCCCGCGTCAGCGCACGTCCCCGCGCCACCGCACCTCCCCATATCGGCAGCGCACGTCCCCGTATCAGCGCACGTCCAGGCAGTGGTACGAGCTCCACCCGCGGCTCGGTGCCGTCGGACGGTCCGCCCCCTGGTCCTCCGGTGGCCCCGCCGCCCCCGATCCCCCGGGGGTCACCGCTGTCGCCACCCCCCTCCCGGCCTCATCGGTCTGATTCGGAGTGTTCATGACGCCCGTAGCGCCGAACCCTGAACTTGTCATCGGATTGAGCCCGTTAGGCCTGCCCGACCCGCGCCCGGTCGCCGCGGTCTGCCGGGCCGGCGGACTCGGAGTACTGGATCTCGGGGCGGGCGACCGCCGTGCAAGAGAGGCGCTCGCGCGCGTACGGCGCTGGACGGCGGGCGCGTTCGCCGTCCGCGTCGGGCCGTCCTGCGCACTGACACCCGAAGAGGTCGCCGAGGAGTGCGGCGGCGCCCTCCCGCGGGTGGTGCTGCTCGCCGCCGACGCCGACTGGAAAATCAGTCAACTGGCCGATGAATGCCGGGTGTTGGCCGAGATAGAGGGCAGGGAGGAGGCACGCCGGGCTGCCGCGGACGGCGCGTACGGGCTCGTGGCGCGCGGCAGCGAGTGCGGCGGTCGCAGCGGAGATCTGAGCACGTTCGTGCTCCTCCAGGCGCTGCTCGCCGACCCGGCGTACGAGCTCCCCGTGTGGGCCTGCGGGGGCATCGGCCCCCGCGCGGCGGCGGCCGCTGTGGTCGGCGGCGCGGCCGGGGTCGTCCTCGATACTCAGCTCGCGCTGCTCGCGGAGTCCGGGATCGCGGACGAGGCGGCGGCCGCGCTGCGCACGATGGACGGGTCGGAGACCAGTGTCGTCAACGGCGTGCGGGCGCTGCGAAATGCCCGCACCGGTCTCGAACTCCCCGTCGGTCAGGACGGGTTCCTCGCCGCCCGGTTCGCCGAGCGGTGGGACACCGTGTCCGGTGCTGTGCGTGGGGTGCGCGAGGCCATTCTGGCCGCCGTGGCCGATCAGGCTGGCCTGCGGACCATGACGGCGGGCTCAGCGATGGCGGACGCCCTCGGTACCCGGTTGCCTCTCGTGCAGGGCCCGATGACCCGGGTCAGCGACCGAGCAGGCTTCGCGGCGGCCGTGGCGCGCGAAGGGGCGCTGCCGATGCTGGCGCTCGCTCTGTCCGACGGCGAGCAGAGCCGCGCCCTCCTCGAACAGACCCGTGACGAACTGGGTGATCGGCCCTGGGGCGTGGGCATCCTCGGCTTCACGGACAGCAAGGTCAGGGCCGAACAACTGGCGGCCGTACGAGCGGTCCGCCCCGCGCACGCCATCATCGCCGGGGGGCGCCCCTCCCAGGCTGCCGACCTGGAGGCGGCAGGCATCAAGACGTTCCTGCACGTCCCGTCCGATACGCTGCTCAAACAGTTCATTGACATGGGCATGCGCAGATTTGTCTTCGAAGGCGCCGAATGCGGCGGACATGTGGGACCGCGCAACAGCTTTCCGCTCTGGGAAGCGCAGTTGGCGGTGGTCGAGGAGTACGTGGCTCGCGCGCCCGGCACCGCGCGCGACTTCCAGGTGCTGCTCGCGGGCGGCATCCACGACGAACGCTCCTCGGCCATGGCCGCCGTGCTCACCGCGCCGCTCGCCGCACGCGGGGTCGCGGTCGGCGTCCTCATGGGCACCGCATACCTCTTCACGGCCGAGGCGGTCGAGTGTGGCGCGATCCAGCCGGTCTTCCAGCGCCAGGTGATCGCCGCCGGGGCCACCGCGCTCCTGGAGAGCGCCCCGGGCCACGCCACCCGCTGCGTCGCCAGCCCGTACACCGCCGACTACGCCGCCGCCCGTACGCGTCTGCACGCCGACGGCACCCCCGACCGCCAGGTCTGGGAGGAGCTGGAGCGGCTGAACATCGGGCGGCTGCGGATCGCCAGCAAGGGGGTGGATCGGGAGGGCGGCGAGCTGCGGCCGGTCTCCGAGCAACGCCAGCTCGACGCCGGGATGTTCATGGCCGGGGAGGTGGCCGTGCTGCGCTCGGCGGCCACGACCGTCGGCGCGCTGCACGACGCCGTGAGCCGGGGCGCCGCCGCCTTCGCCGAGCGGCGAGCGGCTGAGCTGGCCGAGGCTCTGGGTGCTGCCGAGGGCGTCGTCGAAGAGCCTGCCGCGCAGCCGATCGACATCGCTGTCGTCGGCATGGCCTGCATGTTTCCCCAGGCCCCCGATCTGGCGACGTACTGGGCGAACGTCGTCGGCGGCGTCGACGCGGTCACCGAAGTCCCCGCCGACCGCTGGGACCCGGAGATCTACCACGACGCCACAGGCGAGCGCGCCGGAACCACCGCGTCGCGGTGGGGAGGCTTTCTGCCGCCGATCCCCTTCGACCCGTTCGCGTACGGCATCCCGCCCGCCTCGCTCGGCAGCATCGAACCCGTACAGCTGCTCGCCCTCGAAGCGGCCCGGAGGGCGTTGGAGGACGCCGGGTACGGCGACCGGCCTTTCGACCGCTCCCGTACGTCCGTGGTCTTCGGGGCGGAGTCCGGCAGTGACCTTTCCGGCGCGACCACCCTGCGCACGGTCCTGCCCGCCTACCTGGGGGAGGTGCCGCCCGCCGTCGAGGAGCAGTTGCCCAAACTCACCGAGGACTCCTTCCCCGGCATGCTCGCCAATGTCATCGCGGGCCGGATCGCCAACCGCCTCGACCTCGGCGGCGCCAACTACACCGTCGACGCGGCCTGCGCCTCCTCGCTCGCCGCGCTGGACGTGGCCTGCAAGGAACTCACCGCCGGTACCAGCGAAATGGTGCTCTGCGGCGGCGCCGATCTGCACAACGGGATCAACGACTACCTGCTCTTCTCCTCCGTCCGCGCTCTCTCCCCGCGCGGGCGCTCCCGTACGTTCGACGCCGGTGCCGACGGCACCGTGCTCGGCGAAGGGGTGGCCTGCGTGGCGCTGAAGCGCCTGGCCGACGCCGAGCGGGACGGCGACCGCGTGTACGCCGTGGTCAAGGGCATCGGCAGCGCGAGCGACGGCCGCTCCCTCGGACTCACCGCACCCCGGCCCGAAGGCCAGCGGGCCGCGCTGGAACGGGCCTACCGGGCGGCCGGGGTCTCGCCCGCCAGGGTCGGCCTGGTCGAGGCGCACGGAACCGGGACCGTGGTCGGTGACCGCACCGAACTGGCCACGCTGACGGATGTGTTCACCGAGTCGGGCGCGGCGCCGGGCGGCTGCGCCCTCGGCTCCGTCAAGTCCCAGCTGGGCCACACCAAGTGCGCGGCGGGCCTGGCGGGCCTGATCAAGGCGGCGATGGCCCTGCACACCGGGATCACTCCGCCCACGCTCCACCTCCAGGAGCCGAACGCCGCCTGGGACCCCGCCACCAGTCCGTTCGTCTTCCATGCCGAGGCTCGGCCGTGGGCGACCCCGGCGGCCGAACGGAGCGCCGGGGTCAGCGCGTTCGGCTTCGGCGGCACCAACTTTCACGCGGTGCTCACTGCCCACGACGCGGGTGCGCCACCGGCTCAGGGTTACGAGGCGTGGCCGGCCGAACTGTTCCTGTTGCGGGGCGCGGATGCTGCGGCGGCCGGACGGGAGGCGCAGTGGCTCCTCGGGGAGCTGGACGGCCCGGCTGCGGGCCTCCGCCTTCGCGACGCCGCGCTGGTGGCGGCCCGGCGCGCCGCGACCCGTCCGGCCCCGGTGCGGATCGCGGTCGTCGCGGAGAGCGTGAGTGAACTGCGGGAGCTGCTGCGAAAGGCGGCGGACGGGGAGCGGGGCCGGGGGGTGTACTCGGCGGACGAGCCGGGGACGGGGGGATTTACCGGCGGGCGCGGGAAGGATGGCCGGGGGACAGCCGGGTCCGAGTCCGGCGGCCCCGGGAAGGATGGGCCGGGGACGGACGGGCCCGGGGTGGGCCGAATTTCCGGCGGGTTCGCGGCGGATGGGCCGGGGGCAGCAGGGTCCGAGTCGGGCAGGTTCTCCGGGGGGCCCGGGGTGGATGGGCCGGACGCCTCCGATGCCGACGGCCTCGGCATCGACCCCAAGGTCGCTTTTCTCTTCCCTGGTCAGGGCAGCCAGCGCCCTGGCATGCTCGCCGAGCTCCTCGTCGCGTTCCCGGAGGCCGCGCAACTGGTGCGGCAGGGCGGGGCGTACGCAGCCGCGCTCTATCCGCCCCAAGCCTTCGACTCGGGTGCGGCCGAACGTCAGCAGGAGGTGCTGAAGGACACGCGCATGGCGCAACCAGCCCTCGGAATCGTCGACCTGACGATCTGTCACGTACTGGAGTGGGCAGGTGTACGCCCCGACATGGCGGGCGGGCACTCCTACGGGGAGCTGGTGGCCCTGGCGGCCGCCGGAGCCCTGACCCCGGACGCGCTGCTCGACCTGAGCGCCCACCGGGCCGAGTCGATCCTGGCTTCGCTCGGCGACGACCCCGGCGCGATGGCGGCGGTCACGGCCGCCCCCGCCGACGTGGAGCGCGTCCTGGCGGGGGCCGGGTTGGGCGGCCGGGTCGTGGCCGCCAACCGCAACGGCCCCCGGCAGACCATCGTCTCCGGCCCCACCGCCCTGGTGGACGAGGCGATGGAGCACCTCCGGGGCGCGGGACACGGAGTGCGGCGCATCCCGGTCGCCTGCGCCTTCCACAGCCCCCTGGTCGCGGGCGCGGGAGAGCGGTTCGCCCCGGTCCTGGCCCGGCACCCGGTCAGGGTGCCGGAGTTCCCGGTCTGGGCCAACCGGACGGCCGCCGTCTATCCGGCCCGGCCCGATGGCGTACGTGCCGAACTGGCCGCGCAGATCGGGTCCCCGGTGCGCTTCGCCGAACAGGTCGAGGCGATGTACGCGGCCGGGGCGCGGATCTTCGTCGAGGCGGGTCCGGGCACGGTGCTGACCGGCCTCGTCGGCCAGATCCTGGGCGACCGTCCACACCTGGCGGTCGCCTGCGAGCCGCGCCCCGGCGCCGGGCTGCGCGGCCTGCTGGAGTCTTTGGCGCGGCTCGCGGTCGCGGGTGTGCCGGTACGCGCCGGACGGCTCCTCCAGGGCCGGGGCGCGGTGACGGCAATGCCGGAGCCGCCCGGCTGGACCGTGGACGGCCAACTCGTCCGCACCCGCTCCGGCGACCTGCTGCCCGGAGCCCTGAAACCGGCCCGACGGGTCAGTCTGGAGACGACGACGGTGATGCGCGACAGCGACTCCCAGTACGACGAGCGCGAACTCATCGCGGACTTCCTGCGTACGACACGCGAGCTGGTCGCGGCCCAACGGGACGTTCTGCTCACGCACTTGGGGGCCCAGGGCGGTGCCGCCTCCCCGCCACCGGTGTCCCCTCTCCCTCCTCGTACGCAAGCCGCTCCGCAGTTGGCCGTGGCCGAGGAGGCTCCGGCCGCCGAGGCCCCACGTCCGGTCGTGGTCGACATCGAGCAGGCCGTGCTCACCGTCATCAGTGAACGGACCGGCTATCCGGCCGACATGATCGAACCCGATCTGGACCTCGAAGCGGACCTGAGCATCGACTCCATCAAGCGCACCGAGATCGTCGGTGAGCTGGCCCGTCACCTCGCGGGAACCCGCACCTTCGACGACGCGGAGATGGAGGAGCTGTCCCGGGCCCGGACGGTCGCCGCGATCACCGCGTGGATCACTGGGCACGAGAGCCCGGCCGAGCCGGAAGCGGCCGCTGCCGTGCCCGCGTCGGCCGCCCCGGCTCCGCCCGAACCCGAGCCCGCCCAGGGCGTGGCCCCGCGCCGCTGCCTCCTTGAGGAGACGCCCCTCGGCCTGCCGGTCATCCCGACGGACCCGGACCTCCACGGCAGGCGCTTCGCCCTGCTCGGAGGCGGCTCGACCGCCGAGGAACTGGCAGCCCGGCTGGTCGACAGGGGCGCCGAGATCGTCGCGTACGCAACCGACCGGCGACTCGACCAGGCCGACGGTCCCCTCGACGGGGTCTTCCACCTGGGAGCCGTGGTCCCCGCAGCCCCGTCCGACGGCGCCGGGGCGCTGCTTCCCGGGGCCTTCGAGATCTTCCGGGCCGCCCTGCGCCTCGCACCCCGTTGGCTGATCTGCGGCAGGACCGCGCCCGGCGCCGGAGAGAATGCGGGGGCGGGGCTGCACGGCCTGTTCCGGACCATCGGGCGGGAGTACGGCGACATCGCCGCCCGCGTCGTCGACCTCGACCCGGCGGCCACCGCCGCTCGGCGGGCCGACTTCCTGATGGCCGAGCTGTACGCCGAGGACCACGCCCCCGTCGTCGTGCGCACCGATGCCGGACGGTACGGGTACGCGCTCGCGGAGCGCGGCCTCGGCGGCCTGGCGCACACCGGTGCGGGGCCCGCCGGGGACGGGGCCGCCGAAGCCGCGGCGCTCGGACTCGACCGGGACTCCGTGGTCGTGCTCGCCGGAGGCGCGCGCGGCATCACCGCGGACTTCGCCGTGGCGCTGGCGGCGGCTTCCCACTGCCGGATCGAGCTCCTCGGCAGGACCCCGCTGCCCGCCGGGCCCGAGGCCCCGGAACTCGCGGGCGCCACCGACGCCACCGCGCTGCGGGCGCTGTTCGCCGCCCGGGGCGAGCAGGCCCCCGCCGCGATCGAGCGCGAGGTCAGGAACGTCCTCGCGGGCCGTGAAGTCGCCCACACCCTCGACCGGTTGGGGCGGCTCGGCAGCCAGGCCGCGTACCGCGTCGCCGACATGTGCGACGGCGCGGCCGTGGCCCAGGCCGTCAAGGAGATCCAGGCGGAGCACGGTCGCATCGATGTGGTGGTGTACGCGGCGGGCGTGATCGAGGACCGGCTCATCGAGGAGAAGGACCCCGAGTCGTTCCGGCGGGTGTACGCGACGAAGGTGGACGGCGCCCGCGCGCTGCTCGACGCCGCGTCGGCGCTGCCCCACTGCCCCCGGACGGCCGTGCTGTTCGGCAGCGTCTCCGCCGTACTGGGCAACCGCGGCCAGAGCGACTACGCCGCCGCCAACGACGCGCTCGCGAGCCTCGGCGAGCGGTGGGCGCGGCGCACCGGGCAGCGGGCGCTGACCGTGCACTGGGGGCCGTGGGCGCCGTCCGGAGTGCACGGCGGCATGGTCACCCCGCACCTCGCCCGCGAGTACGCCCGGCGTGGTGTGGCCCTCATCGACCGCGAGGAGGGCGCGCTGGCCCTGCTGCGGGAGCTGGCCTGGGGCGACGAGTCGGCCACGTCCGTCGTCTACACGGCATCGGCCTTGTGACATGGCCGACGAGACTCCAGACACAACGGATTTGATGGATCGTCAGATACCCGTCGCCATCGTCGGCATGGCCGTCCTGCTGCCCGGCGCCAAGGACCTCGACGCCTACTGGCGCAACCTCGTTGAGGGCGTGGACGCCGTACGGGAGGTGCCCGAGGGACGCTGGGACCCGGTCTACTACCGGCCCGGCGATCCGGGCGGCGCCGCCGACCGCATCTACTGCCGGCGCGGCGGCTTCGTCGACGGCCTCGCCGAGGTCGACGCCACCCGCTTCGGCATCATGCCCAGCTCGGTCGCGGGCACCGAGCCCGACCAGCTCATCGCGCTCTCGGTCGCGGCCCGCGCCATCGCGGACGCGGGCGGTGAGGAGCGGCTGCCCGAGCGCGGCCGGGTCGGGGTGGTCCTGGGCCGGGGCGGATACCTCAACCCGGGCCTCGTCCGGCTCGACCAACGGGTGCGTACCGCCCACCAGTTGACGCGCACCCTGGGCCAGCTCATGCCCCACCTCGCCCCGGACCAGCTCGACCGGATCCGGGCCGCGTTCACCGAGACGCTGGGACCCGAGCACCCGGAGTCGGCCATCGGGCTCGTCCCCAATCTGGCGGCGTCCCGCATCGCCAACCGGCTCGACCTGCGGGGGCCGGCGTACACGGTGGACGCGGCCTGCGCGTCCTCGCTGATCGCGGTCGACCAGGCGGTGGGCGAACTGGCCGCCGGCCGCTGCGACATGATGCTCGCGGGCGGTGTGCACCACTGCCACGACGTCACCCTGTGGAGCGTCTTCGCCCAGCTGCGCGCCCTCTCGCCGAGTCAGCGCAGCCGCCCCTTCCACGCGGCGGCCGACGGCATCCTCATTGGTGAGGGGACGGGCGTCGTCGTCCTCAAACGTCTCGCGGACGCCGAACGCGACGGCGACCGTGTGTACGCGGTGATCCGTGGCACCGGCGTCGCGGGCGACGGCCGCGCCGCCGGGCTGATGAACCCCGACCCGGGCGGCCAGACCCGTGCGGTCCGCCAGGCCTGGCGAGCGGCGGGCCTCGACCCGCGCGCCCCCGGCTCCGTGGGCCTCCTGGAGGCGCACGGCACCGGCACCCCGGCGGGCGACGCGGCTGAACTGGCCACGCTGGCCGAGGTGTTCGGGCCCAGCGCGCACGGTGCGGCCGCACCCGTCATCGGCTCGGTGAAGTCGATGATCGGCCACTGCATGCCCGCCGCAGGCATCGCCGGACTGGTGAAGGCTGCCCTCGCCGTGTACCACGCGACCCTGCTGCCGACCCTGCACTGCGACGAGCCGCACCCCGCCCTCGCCCGCACCCGGTTCCGCCCGGCGGCGCTCGCCCGCCCGTGGGAGGAGCCGCTGCGCCGGGCCGCCGTCAACGCGTTCGGATTCGGCGGGATCAACGCCCACGTGGTCCTGGAGCAGGCCCCGGGCGCTGTGGCCGCTCCGCGCCGGGCGGCCGTGCGCGAACCGGAGCGGGTGCTGCGCCTGAGCGCCGACACGCCCGGGGAGCTGGCGCGGCTCCTGGACACGGACGACACCACGGTTCGGCAGCGGGGCGACGCCTCGTACGCGCAGGGTGTCTCCGCCCCGTACCGGCCAAGTGCCCTCGTCCCGAACCCGCAGGGCACTTGGCAGGCCCCCGCCGCCCGGCTAGGCATCGTCGCCCCGACCGCCAAGCGGCTGGCGCTCGCCCGCCGGGCGGTGGCCCAGGGCCGCCCGTGGCGTGGTCGCAGCGACGTGTGGTTCGCCCCGCGCCCGCTGCTCGGGAAGGCGGGCGGGGGCAAGGTGGCGTTCGTCTTCCCCGGTCTGGAGGCGGAGTTCACCCCCCGGGTGGACGAGGTGGCCGAGCACTACGGGCTGCGGCTGCCGGGCCGTGCCTACACCGAGGCGACCGACGTCGCCCGGCACGGGCTCGGGGTGCTCCGCGTCGGCAGGATCCTGGACGAAGCCCTGCGCGCCCTCGGCGTCCGGCCCGACGGAGTCGCCGGACACAGCGTCGGGGAATGGACGGCGATGATCGCGGGCGGCATGTTCGCGGCCGGCGAGGCGGACGACTTCTTCGCCTCCTTCGACCCCGACTCGCTGCGCGTGCCGGGCCTGACGTTCGCGGCGATCGGCGCCCCGGCGGCACGGGTGAGCGAGGCGCTCACCGGCTGGCCGGATCTCGTCCTCTCGCACGACAACTCGCCCAGTCAGTCGATGGTGTGCGGCCCGCAACAGCCGGTCGAGAAGTTCGCGGCGAAGCTCCGGGCCGAGCGTGTGATCTGCCAGGTGCTCCCGTTCCGCTCCGGCTTCCACACGCCGATGCTCGCCCCGTATCTGGGCCCTATGAAGCGGGGCGTGGACGCGGCGGAGATCCTTCCGCAGCGGGTCCCGGTCTGGTCCGGCACCACGGCGGCCCCGTTCCCGGCCGACCCCGACGAGGTCCGCGCCCTGTTCGTCCGCCACCTCCTGGAGCCAGTACGGTTCCGGCTGCTCATCGACGCCATGTACGCGGCTGGCTTCCGCGCCTTCGTCCAGGTGGGCACGGGCCGCCTGACCTCGCTGATCACTGACACCCTCAAGGACCGCGACCACCTCACGCTCTCCGCCAACTCGCCCCAGCGCGGCGGACTCGCGCAACTGCTGCGGGTGGAGACGGGGCTGTGGGCGGAGGGTTACCCGCCGGCGCTCGCCCGGCCGGACGGGCCGCGCCCCTCCGCCCCCATCCCTCTCGACCTCACGGCCGCGCTGGTCCCCATCGCCCCCCACCGCCTGGACGACTTACGCGCCGAGCTGTGCCCCCGTACGGAATCGGAGGCTGAACTCGCCACCTCCACAAACCTGTTGAGTGAATCCCTCACCCGGAGCCACCCCGTCGCCGCAGAGCTCGACGCGCTGATGCGGGAAACGGTGGACAGCGTCACGGCCGTACTGGAGGGGGCGAGGGATCCCGTGGCGGCTTCGGCTTCGCCGGGGGCGGCGCTGTCCGGCACACCGACCACACCCGACAGCGCAGCCCCGTCCACCGAGCACCGCACCCAACTCCGCGTCTCCACCACGGCCATGCCCTACCTCCTCGACCACTGCTTCTTCCCGCAGCGGCCCGGCTGGCCCGATCCCGCCGACCGGCATCCGGTCGTCCCCGCCACCACCGTCCTGCACCACCTGATGGCCGCCGCCGAGCGTGCCGCGTCCGGGCAGCGGGCCGTCGCCGTGGACGACGTACGGCTGGAGAAGTGGGTCAACGCCATCCCGGCCGTGGACGTGACCATCACCGCCCGGCCGCAGGGCGCCGACCGGTGGGCGGTCGCGTTCGGACCGTACGCCCGCGCGACCGTCCACCTCGCCCCCGCCTACCCGGCCCCGCCGTCCGCGCCACCCCTGGACGCGGCCGACGAGCGTCCGCCCGACATCGCGGCGGCCCAGCTGTACGAGGACCGGTGGATGTTCCACGGGCCCGCCTTCCGGGGCGTCACCGCGCTGCGCGGCATCGGACCCGGCCACGTCCGGGGCACGATCACCACGCCGTCCGCGCCGGGCGCCCTCCTCGACAACGTGGGCCAACTCCTCGGCTACTGGCTGATGTCGACCCACCCCACCCGGACCGTGATCTTCCCGGTCGCCCTGGAGCGGGCCCGCTTTTACGGACCGCCCCCGCCCACCGGCACCCGCGTCGACTGCCATGCGGTCATCACCTCGCTCACCGAGGACACCCTCCTCGCCGACGTCCGGGTCACCCTGCCCGACGGGACGGTGTGGGCGGAGCTCTCCGGCTGGCGCGACCGCCGGTTCTCCGGGCTCGACGCGCGCAAGTCCGGCGGCTACCCGGAACACCGCGCCCTCGCCGAGGCGCAGCCGGGCGGCTGGTGCCTGCTGCGGGACGTATGGCCGGACCTGGCCTCCCGCGATCTGCTGACGCGCATGCAACTGGGCCGGGCCGAGCGGGAGGCGTACGAGGCGCGGCCGCCGCGCGGCCGGCGGCAATGGCTGCTCGGCCGGATCGCCGCCAAGGACGCGGTCCGGCGGTGGCTGTGGCAGCGCGGCGAGGGCGCGGTGTTCCCGGCCGAGATCGAGATCGTGAATGAGGAGTCGGGTCGGCCGCGTGCGGTGGGAGTGCACGGGCGTACGCTCCCGGCGCTGGACCTGTCCCTCGCCCACCGGGGCGACCTCGCGGTCGCCCTCGTACGCCCGCCGGGGCACAGCCCGTACTCGATCGGCGTCGGCATCGACGTCGAAGAGATCGCGGACCACACTCCGCAGACCCACCGTGTCGCCCTCGGCGCCCGCGAACTCGCCCTTCTCGGCGGGCTCGTCGCCGCCGGGTCCGGCGAGTCCGAAGCCTTGTGGTTCACCCGGTTCTGGGCGGCCAAGGAGGCCGCCGCCAAGGCGGAGGGCACCGGCTTCGGCGGACGGCCGCACGCCTTCGAAGTGACCGAAGCGGACGCCGAATCCCTCACCGTCACCGTCGACGGCCGCCGCTACCACGTCCATTGCACTCTCGTCGACCCCACCCATGTCGTGGCTTGGACCACGTCTGCGACGACCCTCAAGGAGAGCACTCAGTGACCACCAGCGAACGGCCCCCCGGCCCCGCCCCCCTCGCACCGCCGGACGAGGAGAGGGTCCTGGCCGAGATCGCCGGACTGATCGTGGAGGTGCTCGGGGACTACGCCCCCGACCCCGCCGACATCCGCCCCGAGACCCTGTTCGGCGACGACCTGGAGCTGGAGAGCATCGACCTCGTCATGCTGTCCGGACACCTCCAGGAGCGGTACGGCGAGCAGGTCAACTTCGCCGAGTTCGTGGCCTCGCTGGAGATTGACGAGGTCATCGCCCTGTCCGTCGGACGGCTCGTCAACCATGTGCTGCACAGCCTCGGCGCGGCCCCGGAAGCGGGAGCAGCTCCATGGTCATGATCCGCGCGAACGGTCTCGGCCTGCACGTCCAGCGGTTACACCCACCCCAACAACAGCCGTACGCGACCGTGGTGTTCGTCCACGGCGCCTTCATCGACAGCCTCGCCAGCTACTACTTCACCCTCGGCCCCCGGTTCGCGGAGGCCGGGTTCGACGCCCTCATGTACGACCTGCGGGGACACGGCCGCAGCGAGCGCCCGCCCAGCGGGTACGCCCTGGAGCACTTCACCGCCGATCTCGACGCCCTGCTCGACGCACTGGGCATCGCTCACCCCGTTCACCTCGTAGGCAACTCCTTCGGCGGCACGGTCGCCCTCGACTTCGTCGTCCACCGGCCCGAGCGCGTCGCCACCGTCACCGTGGTCGAGTCGGGCCCCGCAAGCCGGGCCTGGTCCCACACCATGACCTCCGCCCTGCGCCACGCCGGGGACATGGGGGACGACGAGGCGCTGGTGTGGTTCACCGAACAGTACGGGACGCTCTCCTCGACCCGGACCGGCGACGCTCGCCATGACGCGCACATCCGTCGGCTCGGCCGAGCCGCCGCCCGGCTCGTACGCTCCACCACCATCGCCGATGACATGCCCACCGGACGGGTGCTCACCGACGAACAGCTCGGCGCGGTCCGCTGCCCGGTGCTCCTGGTCAACGGACAGGAGGGCCTGGTGGCCGCCGAGTCCGCCCGGCTGCGGTCGCTGCTGCCGCACTGCCGGGTCACGGTGGTGCCCGGACAGAAGCACTCGGTCCTGGTCGAGGCCTCCGTAGCCGTCGGGCGGCTCGTCCTGGACTGGGTCCGCGAGCACGCCGGGGCCGCGCCCGAGCCCAGTGGACCGGGGCCGGTCCGGTGAGCCGCTTCCTGTTCGTCGTGCCGCCGCTGACCGGGCACATCAACCCGGCGGCGGCCGTCGCCGCCGAGCTGACCGCGCGCGGCCACGAGGTGGCGTGGGCGGGGCGGCGCGCGATCGTCGAGCGGCTGGTGGGGGAGCGGTCCCGGGTGTACGTGTGCGCCGGGCCCGACCACCTCGCGGGGCGGCCGCCCCAACTGCGCGGGATCGCGGCCCTGAAGTTCCTGTGGGCCGACTTCCTCGGCCCGCTCGCCGAGGCGATGGCGCCCGGGGTGGCGGCGGCGATCACAGCCTTCCGGCCGGACGTGGTGGTGGCCGACCAGCAGACCGTGGCGGGCGCCCTGGTGGCGGAACGGCTCGGCGTGCCCTTCGCGACCTCGTCCACCACATCGGCCGAGCTCACCGAGAGCATGGCGGGAATGCCGGGCGTGCGCAGCTGGCTCACCGGACTGCTCCGGGAGCTACGCGAGCGCATCGGCGATCCGGCCGCCACCTATGACCCGCGCTTCTCACCGGCGCTCACCCTCGCCTTCACCACCCCCGAGCTGACTGGCCCGTACACCGCACCGGAGACGGACCTGCGCTTCGTCGGACCGGCGCTGGCCGCCCGGCGCTCAGCCTTGGGGGACTTCCCCTGGCAGTGGCTTGACCTGGCGCCGGGGACGGCATCCGTCCTGGTCACGCTGGGTACGGCGAACACCGACGCGGGCGGCCGCTTCCTCGCCGAGAGCGTCGCGGCGGTCCGCGCCCGCGCCGGACGGCTGCGGGCGGTGGTCTGTGACCCCGGCGGGCTGCTCGGGGCGGTGCCACCCGGGCCCGATGTGCTGGTCAGGGCGGACCTGCCGCAAGTCGCCGTCCTGGAGCGGATGTCGGCGGTCGTCTGCCACGCGGGCCACAACACCGTCACCGAGGCGCTGTGGCACGGGGTGCCCCTGGTGGTCGCCCCGATCCGTGACGACCAGCCGGTCGTGGCGGCCCAAGTGGTCGGCGCCGGGGCCGGGCTGAGGGTGAAGTTCGCGCGGGCGGGGCGCGAGCAGATCGGCGCGGCCCTGGACACGGTGGTGACCGAGCCGGGCTACCGGGACGCGGCACGCCATGTCCGGGACGCCTTCCGCGCCGCCGGCGGCGAGTCGGCCGCCGCCACGCACCTGGAAGAACTCGTCGCCGCCGCGCCCGTCGCGGGCCACCCCCGATGAAGCTCTCGCCCAGCCCCAACAGAGCCGCCACAGAAAGGGACGCACATGCCCGACAGTGAACGGATCGCCCAGCTCCGACCCTCGTACCAGGAAGAGCTGGCCCGTGGCACGGGCCGCTTCTTCCTGCCGGCGCGCACCGACTGTCCGTGGTGCCTGGGCACCGACCTGCGTCGCAAGTTCCGCACCACGGACCTCATCCAGGGCAAGCCGGGCGAGTTCGTCCTCGACCAGTGCCGGGGCTGCGGGCACGTCTTCCAGAACCCGAAGCTGAGCCAGGAGGGTCTGGACTTCTACTACCGGGACTTCTACGACGGGCTCGGCGCCGAGACGACCGCGAAGATGTTCGAGGGCAACGGCAGCAAGAAACGGTTCCGCCGCAGCGCCCGTGCTCTGCGGCGACTCGCCCTGCCCGGCCGGTGGCTGGACGTCGGTACCTCGCTGGGCCACTTCTGTGCCACCGCCAAGGAGGTGCTGCCCGACACCGAGTTCGACGGGCTCGACATGGGCGAAGGCGTCGAGCAGGCCGCCAAGGAGGGCCGCGTCCAGGAGGCCTACCGAGGGCTGTTCGTGGACCTCGCCGACGAGATGGCGGGCCGCTACGACGCGGTCAGCATGTTCCACTACTTGGAGCACACCCTCGACCCGCACCGTGAACTCGCCGCCGCGCACACGGCGTTGGCACCCGGCGGCCATCTCCTGATAGAGGTCCCCGACCCCGAATCGTGGTCGGGACGACTGCTCGGCCGGCTCTGGCTGCCCTGGTTCCAGCCCCAGCACCTGAACATGGTCCCGATGGGCAATCTGTGCCGGCGGCTGCGCGAACTCGGCTTCACCGTCGAAGTGGCCGAGCGCCGCGACGCCCATATCCCGGCCGACCTGGCGTGCGCCACGTGGTTCCTGTTCGACCGGCTGCTGCCGCGCGACGACTCACCCTGGCGGCCCCACCGTCCGGGGCGCGCCGCCCGAGCCGTTCGGTTCGCGCTGGTGTGGGCGGCCGTGCCGGTGCTGATCGCGGTGTACGGGCTCGACCAGCTGCTCAACCCGATCGCCAGGCGGACCCGGTTCTCCAACGCCTACCGTGTGATCGCCCGCCGCGACGCGTGAGCGTCGCGGGTGCCCGCCCGACCGCACCTGTGCCAGGTCGTACCGGACCGGTCCCTCCAGCTGGGCGTACAGCCGGATTCGCCGAGTCCGCCGACGAGTGGGAGGCCGGAACGCGACGGGGTGGTGGGGCTCCCGTGCGTTTCAGGCATCTGCGGACTTCAGAGCCCGCTCCACTAGTTCTATGTCGGCCTTCGGGATCGCCAAGTCGCGTGATCCCTCAGCGGTGTTGAGGTCGAAGGCTGCCAACTTCCAGTGTCCGGACCTGGCCTCGGACGGGGTGAGGACGAACGGCGCACGGAGCACGACGGGTTGGCTGCCGGCGCGGTGCCAGGTGATGGGCTGTCCGTGGGTGAGGTGGAGATAGCCGAGTCGGCGTCGGCCGGAGGCGCCTGCGACGGTCCGCGAGAAGCAGGTCACCTTCAGTGTGGTGCCGGCCGCGTAGTCTTCGGCGTCCTTCGCCGCGGAGGGACGCTTGATCCACAGCCAGCGAAGCAGTACGTCGGAAAAGCTTTGGGTCCCCGCCGCGCGGCGAATCGTCGAACTCATGAGCGCGGAGTGTGGCAGGTGGTCATCCCGGCGGACAAGGTCGCCGTCGACGGCGTGGCGGAGAAGCGCGGCGATCTGGTGATCAGGGTTCCGGTGGGCTGTCGATGTGCGGCGGCAGTGGCCGAGAGGCGTTGTCGGAAACCACCTCGGCGACCGTTCACCGACGTTGACTCCCGAAGCGACCGTTCATCGACGTTGAATTCCGACGAGAGTTGCCGACAGTGCCCCACCTGCGGGTTCGTGATCACGGGGCGGAGTGTCGGCAGACGGTCGTTGGCCGACACTCCGGGTCCCTAGGCCGGTCGTCGTTGCACGGCGTCGGCGATGACCGCTGTCACGAGTTTGTTGACGACTGCCGTGGCTGGCGGGCCGGCGTCGCGGTCGGCGAACAGGAGATGCCCGCCACCGACCAGGGAGAGGGTGAGTGAGTCGATGTCGGCGTCGGCCGCGATGCGACCCAGGTCACGCTCGTCGGCCAGATAAGCGGAGATCTCGGTCGTGGCCTGGGCCAGGATCGCGATGCCGCCTCCAGGTGTCGCCGTCCGCAGTCGTGCGCGCAATTCATCCCGAAAGGTGATGAGCGGGATGATCGCTACCGGAATTGGTCCGAACAGGGTGGTCAGTGCGCTGGTGAGGTTGTCGGCCACCGTACCGGTGCCGGCGGACTCACGCAGCGCACTCGCCTGCCTCTCAAGCTGCGTGGCCCGGTCGAGCACGAGGTCGGTGAGGAAGGCGTCGAAGTCACTGAAGTGCCGGTGCAGAACCCCTTTGGCGCAGCCCGCCTCGTCGGTGACGGCCCGGCTGGTCAGCCCGTTCGGGCCGTCCCGCAGAAGCACGCGTTCGGCAGCGCCGAACAGCTGCTGCCGCGCGTCGCGAAGGTGCACCCCGGTCGGCATTCAGAGATCCTCTCGTGCGTCAGCCTGCTGGCATCCGTTGCCCAGTGGGCGCACGCCCACTAAGGTGGGCGCATGCCCACCTTACCGCGAGAACAACCGGAACCGTCCCCGGCGGAGCCGCATGAGGCCCGGCGTATGGCCGAGTCGTTCGGCTTGGACGCCCCACGCTACGACCAGGCCCGGCCCGGCTACCCCGATGCACTGGTGGCGCGGATCGTCGCCGGGGGCCCGGGGCTTTACGTGCTCGACGTCGGCTGCGGCACCGGCATCGCAGCCCGCCAGTTCCAAGCGGCCGGATGCACCGTGCTCGGCGTCGAGCCCGATGCGCGGATGGCCGACTTCGCGCGAGTCCTCGGCCTGGAGGTCGAGGTGGCGTCCTTCGAGTCCTGGCAGCCGGCCGGACGGACGTTCGACGCGGTCGTCGCCGCCCAGTCGTGGCACTGGGTGGACCCGGCCGTCGGCGCCGTGAAGGCGGCCCGTGTGCTGCGCCCAGGGGGACGGCTGGCGATCTTCGGGCACGTGTACGAGCCGCCTGCTGAGGTGGCCGAACCATTCGCCGCTGCCTACCGGCGGGCGGCGCCGGACTCCCCGCTCAACGCCCAACCGGCCCGACGGCCGCTCGACCTCTACGAGGCCGCATACGCGAAGTCCGCCGACAAGATCCGCGAGACCGGACAGTTCAATGATCCCGAACAGTGGCGATTCGACTGGGAGCAGTCCTACACGCGCGACCAATGGCTGGACCTGCTGCCCACGACCGGCAGCCTCACCCAACTCCGTCCCGGCAAACTGGCCGAGATACTGGACGCGGTCGGGTGCGCCATCGACTCCCTGGGCGGACGCTTCACGATGAACTACACCACCCTGGCCGCGACCGCCGTACGCGCTGACCCTTCCTGAGCCCATCCGCCAAGCCGTCGCCACCCCAGGAATCCGCGCGGCCGTTCGGTGCTTTGTCGGCCGCGCGGGCGACCACCTCGGCCAGGAGCTGCTGGCGGGCGGGTTGCCGGTGGCGACGGGGATGCCGATGGGGTCGGGTGCTTGTTCGGTTACAGGGCCGTGCGCACGATCTCGTCCGGCTTGCCAATCGCGGCGTCGGCGAGCTCGTGCCCTCCTTGCCCCGCACCTCCTTCAGCCCCGCCGTCAACCGCCTCTCCGCCCGCCGCTCGGCACGCCAGGATGGACGCCACGTGTTGTGGCTTTGGGCGGAGTGGTCCAGGCGGCGTGGCGGTCGTCGATGGTGACGGCGAGCCGGGGCCATGCCTCGGCGAGTCGTGTGAGCTCTTCCGCCGTCATCTCGTGGGCCGTACGCAGGGGTTCGCTCGGGAGGAAGTGGACGATGGTCCCGGTCGTGCGGTCGTCGGTGATCGGTTGTAGGTCGGTGGTGGGGATGCCGTGTTCGTATCGCTGGGTCCAGGATCCGTTGTGGCGGCGGTTGGTGTGGACGAGCCAGGTGCTCAGTGCGGCGACGGTGGACATGCCGCGGCGGGGGTGTTCGTCGGGCAGCCGGGGCGTGTCGGGTTGGTCGAAGAAGCGGAGGTCCTTCGTCGCCATGACCGGCTTCTTCATGAGGTGGCCGTGTTCATCGAAACGTGTGTCGGTGCCCCGTCCGTCGTCGGCGACGGCGACGGAGCCATCGGCGTGGAGCGCGATGCGGCAGTGCCCGCCGCCGGTGCATTCGGCCTCGTCGGCCGCATAGGCGATGACTTCAAGGATCAGGTGCCGAAGGCCACCAGGGGCGAAGGCGGCCGGGTCCTGGCGGATGTGCTCCAGGTGGCCGGGGTCGACGGTGCTCGCCCAGTCGTGTGTCGTATTGCGCCAGGCACTTCTTGGTGCGTCCATACGAGAAGTATGCGGGCGGAGATCACGGGCGCCTTGCGTGGGATCAGTCTGCCTGGGGACGTGCCCATCTCTTGCGGTTTGGGGTGCCGAGGCGACCAACTTGCGTTCATTTCAAGCGAGTTGGTGGTGATCGCTCAGGAGGGCGGGTGGTGAGGTCGCGGGCATGGATGTCGGCGGAGCAACCCCGCTCGCCCGGCCGCCGGCACCTCGCCGATCGGCAACTCCCGGTTCGAGCCGAGTGGTCAGAAGGCGCGCGGGCCGTCGGGAGTGGCTCGCACGGCGTCGGCGTGGCCGCCCGGTGCCTCGCCCCGCTGGGGCGGCACCCAAGGCGTTAGGCGCTGCCCGCCTGCCCGCGCAATCGCCAGTGCCCCGCCCGCTCGCAGGACACGCAATGCCTCTGGGGCAGACCGGCCGGGGTCGTCCACTGCCAGACTGCGGATGTCGAGAAGGTGTCATCGGCTCCGTCCCAGGGGCATCTGCGGCCATCACCGGTCGCACGGAGGAGAAGGAGAAACCGGCATGGCAATTCAGCGGATGGACAACGTCGGCATCGTCGTTCAGGACATGGACGCCGCCGTCGCGTTCTTTGTGGAACTGGGTATGGAGCTGGAGGGAAGGTCGGAGGTCGAGGGTCTTTTCGCCGACCAGTGCACCGGACTTGACGGCGTCCGCTGTGACATCGCGATGCTCCGGACCCCGGACGGTCACAGCCGGCTTGAGCTGTCGAAGTACCGTAGTCCAGCGGTGATCGACGCTGGGCCGCGCAACCGGCCGCACAACATTGTGGGCACGCACCGCGTCATGTTCGCCGTCGACGACATCGAGGACACCGTTGCCCGTCTGCGGCCTCACGGCGCCGAACTCGTCGGCGAGATCGCCCGGTTCGAGGACAGCTATTCGCTCTGCTACCTCCGCGGCCCGGAGGGCATCATCATCGGACTGGCCGAGCAACTGCGCTGAGGGGGATGACCGGAACGCCCCTGGGGGGGAAGTGCCCTGCCGACGGGGGAGACGGCAGGGCACTTCACGTCAACTTTACCTTGGCTCCACGGAGTTGAGGATTCAGCGTACTTGGGCCGTCGACCTCGCCATGCAGCCGCTCCGGTCCGTAAGCGGCGAGTTCAGCCTGCCAGCTGCTGCAGCCAATCGCGCAGCAGAGCCGTTTCCGTGTCTCGCAGCGGCACCTCGGTGCCTACGGCCGGGTGCCCGGAGGTGAGCGCGTTTTCGAGCGCGGCGTCGAGGGCGAGTGCGCGCGAAGCCAGGTCCGATTCGGTCGGGGCGGGCTGGTCCGTGGTGACGGAGGCGATGACGGTGTCCCGAAGCCGTGCCGAAGTGGTGAGGTCCCGTTCTGAGGGCGCTTCGCCGATCAGTGCCAACGTGGCACCAGTCGTTGCCGCGTGGATGACGCGGGTCGCCTGTTCCACCGGAACCCGAAGCCGCCCGGTCTCGGCCGCGCGGCGCAGCAGTCTCACCAGCAGGGCGTGTGCCTCGTCCGCGGCGGGGGGCCGCCGACCGGGCTGCACGGTGCCGTACATGAGCATGTAGAACGCGGGGTGCTGCACTCCGAAGTCGACGTGCAGGTCCCAGCCGCGGTAGAGGTCGGCCACCGGGTCATCGGGGGTCAGCGCCAGCGCCTCCCGCTTCTCGGTCAGGTACATCTCGAACCCGTAGGCGGCCAGCTCGGCCAGGAGCCCGTCCTTGTCGCCGAACATCCGGTACAGCGCGGGCGCCGTGACGCCTGCGGCCGCGGCGACCGCGCGCGTGGAGACCGCCTCGCTGCCGCCCTCTTCCAAGAGCTTGGCGGCCACCTGTAGCACCTGGCGGCGTGTAGCGCGCCGTTCCTCGTTCATGGAACAACGATATCGCAATTTGCGTATCGCCGCCTTATCAGTGATACTCAAATAGCCGGAACGGTGATCCGGGCAGGTTCTGGTCGTTACCAGCCCGCGACCCGGGCATGCGCCGCACCCTGTACGGGGCCGCCGGTCCCTGACTCGTGGAGCAGGGCGAGCCACGGCCGCAGCGGGCAGCTCATCGTCCGCCGGCACCCCACCGCACCGCCGCTATTGCGGCAGGAGAGGAACACCCATGTCCGAAATCTCGATCGTCATCGCGTCGCACTCCGGCTACGGCCACACCGCGCAACTCGCCACGGCCGTCGAGGACGGCGCACGCTCCGTCGGCGGGACGCAGGTCCAGCGGGTGGACGTCGCTTCCCTCAGTGATGCCGACTGGGAACTGATGGACGCCGCGGACGCCATCATCTTCGGTACCCCCACTTACATGGGCACCGCGTCGGGGGCGTTCCACGCCTTCGCCGAGGCCACCAGCAAGCGGTGGAGCACCCGAGCCTGGAGCGACAAGCTCGCGGCGGGGTTCACCAACTCCGGCTCCATGAGCGGCGACAAGCTGCACACGCTGCAGTACCTCTCGCTCCTGGCGGCCCAGCACGGAATGCTCTGGGTGAGCCTGAACCTCCTGCCGGGCTGGAACACCACCACATCAAGCCCCCAGGACGACAACCGCCTCGGCTTCTACCTCGGTGCCGGCGCGCAGAGCTTCAATGACACTGCCACCGTCCACGACGCGGACCTGAGCACCGCCCGCCACCTCGGTCGGCGCGTCGCCGAGCACACCCGGATCCACCGCGCAGGACTGGCTGCCGCAGCGCACTGACACACCGCGATTCGGAACCACCCCGGCGGTCCCAACCAGCCCGAGCGAACAGCAACTCCGGACCAGGGAGTCATGGTTGGGTCCGCCCCCGCGCGACGGGTTCACGCCGACGAGCCCAGCAGAAGACTTCAGTACCTGCCAGGCGCATGAGCCCGTACGCGGATGGCGCGAGCCCCGTCGACCACAAAACACCTTTACCCCCCTCGGAGGAGTGAGCCATGCAGAACCGGACGCTCGGAAGCCAGGGCCTTGAGGTCTCGGCCATCGGCTACGGCGCGATGGGCCTGACGATGGCCTACGGACCCACCGACGAGGAGGCCGGCATCGCCGCCCTCCGCCGCGCCCACGACCTGGGCGTCACCTTCTTCGACACCGCCGAGATGTACGGCTGGGGCATCGGATCCAACGAGATCCTGGTCGGCAGGGCGGTCCGGGACTTCCGTGACGACGTGGTCCTGGCCACCAAGTTCGGCGTCGACATGTCGGTGCCCGCGGAGCAGATCGGCGGCCCTCTCGACAGCCGGCCCGACAACATCCGCAAGGTCGCCGAGAACAGTCTGCGCCATCTCGGCGTGGATCACATCGACGTCTTCTACCAGCACCGCGTCGACCCCGAGGTGCCCATCGAGGAGGTCGCGGGAACCGTCAAAGAACTGATCGACGCAGGCAAGGTGAAGTACTTCGGCCTCAGCGAGGCCGGACCCGAGACCATCCGCAAGGCGCACGCCGTGCAGCCGGTCTCCGTCCTGCAGACCGAATACTCCCTGTTCGAACGGGACGTCGAGCAGCTCTTCCCGGTCCTTGACGAACTCGGCATGGGCTTCGTCGCATACTCCCCACTCGGCCGCGGGTTCATCACCGGCACCGCCAAGCCCGCCGACCAGTACGAAGGCAGCGACATACGCAACGTCGACCCGCGATGGCAGCCGGGCAACTTCGAGAAGAACGTAGAAGCCGTCGACCGGCTCGCCTCACTCGCGGCGACCAAGGACGCCACCGTCTCCCAGCTCGCTCTGGCCTGGCTCCTGACCCGCGGCGAGCACATCGTGCCCATTCCCGGCACCCGCAGCCCGAAGCGCATTGAGGAAAACGTGGGGGCCACCGACCTCACCCTCACCGACGCCGAGCTCAAGGCCATCGACGGGATCCTTCCCCACGGCGGCTTCGGCGCCCGCTACGCCGGGGGAAACGTGCCGACCTGGACTTGAGATCCGGGCCAGGAGAGCCACGCCCAACCGGGCTGCGCCGCAACGACCTTGACGGTGTGCGGCTGGTCCATGAACACACGGGTGGAGCAGTCGATGCCGCAGCGTGGTCCGGCGATGTCGTCCCAGACGCCCGGGTTACGGTGGGCAACCCTGATGGAGAGGACGGATATGCCAAACACAGCACAGGCAACGAGTGTGCCCGAATGGGTCCTGAAGTTCATGGGAGCCATCGACACACTGGACTTCGAGGAGGGCTTCGCGCCACTGACCGAGGACACCGACATGTTCTTCGGCACCGCACACATCCACGGTGTCGAGGCCATCAAGGAGTTCTTCGTCAAGATTGACGGGCCGCTGATCATCGCCCACGAGGTCCTGGAATTCTGGACCGCGGGCGACGGCGTACGTATATTGCGCGGAGAGGCGACCATGGCCAAGAAGAGTGAACCGGACCGCGTGGTGCGCGCTCCGTTCATGCACATCTTCTACCTTGCCGACGAAGAACCCGTCCGCGTCCGTGAACTGCGCATCACAGCGGGCCCTCTGCAGACCGATGCGGTGATGTAGCCGCCTCCCGGCGCCGGGAGGCGGTCACCGGTGGCAGGCCCGTGTCTGGTCCTTGTGTACCTGGCGGCGCGACCCAGGCCGGCCGCGGGCCCGCCCCGACCGTCTCCGCGGCGGCAGGTCGTAGCCATCCGGTGTTCGGCGAAGGTGTTACCGCTACGGCGGGACGAACGCGGTTCTCCCGTGGCTGGAGCGTTCATGCGGAGCGCGACTGGCTGAGCCGTCGTGAGTGGAGGGAGCTATGAGCCCCCGCACTTACGCGGAGCGTGCGCGGCGGCGCCGCCGGGGCGGGGAGGTCTCGTACTCCTCCTCTTCCTCCTCCTCGTCCGGTTCTTCCTCCGGTTCCTCCTCTCCCGCGTACTCCTCCTCGTCCGCGTACTCCCCGTCGTCCTCTTCTTCGTCCGCGTACTCGCCCTCGTCCTCGTCCTCGTCCGGTTCTTCCCCTTCTTCCTCGTCCGGGTTCTCGTTCTCCTCTTCCTCAAGGGCTTCTTCGTGGGTCCGGACGACCTCGCCGTCGCGGATCTCGCCGCGCCAGCCTTCCGGTTCGTCGGTGGTGAGGGTGGTGTGGCGCAGGAAGTTCTTGAGGTCGAGGCGCAGTCGGCGGCCCTGTGCCCGCCACAGGTTGCCGGTCTTCTCGAAAAACCCGGAGGGGTAGTACTCGACGACGATGATGATGCGGGTCAGTGTCGGGGCCAGCTCGTGGAAGCTGACGCAGCCGCGTGTGGTGCCCTTGGCGCCTTCGGAGGTCCACACGATGCGGTCGTCGGGTATCTGTTCCTGCACGGTGGCTTTCCAACTCCGCGTGGAGGGCCCCACCTTGACCTTCCAGTCGCTGGTCGTCTCGTCGCCGCGGGAGACGTCGCGAACGCCCTTGGCGAATCCGCTGAACTCCTCGTACTGGGTCCAGAAGTCGTAGACCGTGCGCAGCGGGAGGCCGACGTCGAGTGCTTCGACTATGTTGACCACCTTGCCGCCGCTCTTGCGGCCGCGGCCCTTGCCACCGCCGCCGAAGGCCTGGGAGACGGTGTCGGTCACCTTGTCCTTGAGGTCGCCGAATTTCTGCCCGGCAAGGGCCTTCATCGGGGAGTCGCCCTGAAGGAGGCGACCGCCGATGCCGGCGACGTCGGAGAGGCTGCCGCCGTTGTCGGCGACGTCGTAGAGCTGGTCGGTGATGTCCGAGAGTTTGTCCGTGGCCTTGTCGGCGAGTTGGTTCGCCTGAGCGCCGAGGTACCCGGACGCTTCCTTCAGCAGCTGGTCCAGCCCCGAGGGCTGAGACGAGGAGCGGTCTGAGGTTGCCATGGCCTACCTCCGCGTGGCCGTCTTGCGGGCCGCGGTCTTCTTCGCGGCCGTCTTCCGGGCCGGGGTGCGGCCGGTGGTCTTCTTGGCAGAGGCCTTGGAAGGGGCGCTCTTGCGTCCCGGGCTCTGAGCCGTCGTCTTCTTGCGCGGCGCGCCGCTGCTCTTCTTCGCGGCAGGCTTCGAGGGGGCCGCCTTGAGGGCGGAACTCTTCCTGGCGGGTGTGGACGCGCTCTTCGACGCCGTCCTGCCGCCGGCGGTCTTCTTTGCCGTGGTCTTCTTGGCCGTCGCCTTCTTGGCCGGTGCGGAGCGCTTCGCCGTGGCCTTCTTGGCGGGCTCCGCCTTCTTCGCCGGTGCGCGCTTGGCGGCCGCGGTCTTCTTCGCGGGGGCCGTCTTCTTCGCGGGGGCGGGACCCCCCGCGGCCTTCTTGGCGCGAGCGGAAGACCTGGCGCCACGGGAGCGGGCCGGGGTGCGCGTCCGGTGTGGCGGCGGAGGCGGTTCTTCCTCTTCCTCCTCGGGTGCCTCCTCCTCAGGCTCCTCCTCGTCCTCGGGTTCCTCCTCCTCAGGCTCCTCCTCGTCCTCCTCGGCGTAGCCCTCCGCGCCCTCGTCCTCGTACGGCTCCTCGTCCTCGTAGGGCTCCTCGCCCTGGCCCTGGTCCTCCTCGTCCTGGCCCCTGCCGGCGCTGCCGCGGGACAGTTCCAGGGTGCGTTCGTGGAGGGAGCCGGCGAGGTCGGCGAGCTTGCGGTCGGCCGCCGTGGCCAGCGCCTGGCGGCCGGCGTCGAGGGCTTCGCCGCGCAGCTGCTCGCTGAGGTCGGCGAACTGAGGCATCTCCTTGAGCCGGGAGGCGCCTTCCTTGAGCAGTTGCCCCGGCTGGAGTCCGAAGCGCCGTCCGGCGATGTAGGTCGCCATGGTGAAGGCCAGGCGGCCCTTCTTCGTTCGGCCGAGTACATAGCCCCCAGCCAAGGCGGCTGCGAGCGCGATCTTGCTGGTGTCCTCCATGATCATCCCCTACCAGGGCACTGACGGACTGGTTGATCGCCCAGGGGCGGCGGCTGCGACGCCGCGCCGCCCACCGGGAGCGGGAGGTCCGGCCGGGGCGGTCCTCAAGAAAGTTCTGCCCCTCGGCGAGACTTATCAGTGGATATGGTGACATTCTAGGTTCTGTGAAGCGGTCTTTCTCCAGGGAGGGATTTATGGCCGCAGCGGAATCAGCACGCCCCCGGCGCGCCTCGTCGCACGCCGCTGGTGAGGGCGGAGTTCCGGAGCGGAAAGCACCCCGGCGCGCCGCGCCCCGCCACCGTTCCGGTACGCCCGGTGCGGCGGCGGCGATGCGGGCCGCCGCCGAGCAACTCGCGGAACTCCTCGGCCGTTTCCCCGAGTCCGTCTCCTCGCTCAAACCGGTCGAGGACGGCTGGGAAGCACAGGTGGAGGTGGTGGAGCTGGAACGGATCCCCGACACCACCAGCGTGATGGCCAGCTACCGGGTCGCGCTGGACGAGGAGGGCGAGCTGATCTCCTACGAACGCACCCGCCGCTACAGCCGCGGCATGATCGACCGGCAGACCTGAACGGGTTCCGCCGACGGAAGGAGGCACCATGACCATGGTGCCGCAGGGCGGCAGCCCCGTCGCGCGAGGGCAGGGGGGCAGCACGAGCAGCCTCTACGACGTCCTGGAGCTCATCCTCGACCGCGGGCTCGTCATCGACGTCTTCGTCCGCGTCTCGCTGGTGGGCATCGAAATCATCAAGATCGACGCGCGGATCGTGGTGGCCAGCGTCGACACCTACCTCCGGTTCGCCGAGGCCTGCAACCGCCTCGACCTCGAAGCGGGCCGCAAGGCCCCCGCCCAACTGCCGGACGTCATGGGCGACATGCTGGAGGGCGGGGCCCGGGGGAAGACCAAGGGAGCCCTCGGCGGGGCCGCCGAGGCCGTGACCGATGCCCTGACCGGCAAATCGTCCCAATCCGCGGAGCCCGAGGAAGAGGAAGAGGAAGAGCCGGAGGAGGAGCCCCGGCGGCGCCGGCCCACTGCCCGGCGGCCCGTACGGCAACGGCGGGAGAAGGAGTAAGCGATGCCTCTCTACGTGTACTCGATCACCGCCGAGGACCACCCCCGCCACCTGGACGGTGTCAGCGGTGTCGGATCCGAACCCACAGCGCTGCGGACCGTCGCCGCCGGCTCCCTGTGCGCGGTGGTCAGCGACATCGAGGAAGAGGTCCGGCCCAAGCGCCGGGACCTCACCGCGCACCAGGAGGTCCAGGAGCGCCTGATGGCCGACGGCCCGGTCCTGCCACTGCAGTTCGGGTACACCGCCGCTGACGACCTCGCGGTCCGTCAGGCCCTGGAGAGCAACGCCGAGAGCTACCTCAGCGCCCTCGATCGCCTCAACGGCTGCGCCGAGTACCACGTGCGCGCATCACAGGCCGACCAGACGCCCTTGTTGCACCAGATCCTCGGCGATCTGCCTGAGGCGAGGGACCTCAACGACCGGATCCGCGGCGGGGATCAGGACCCGCGGCTGCCGCTGGCCCTGGGAGAACTGATCGCCCGCGAGGTGGAAGCCAGGCAGGAGACCCTGGCCGCCGGCCTCACCGAGGCGCTTGTCCCCTTCTCCCGCGAGCACATCGCCCATCCGCCGTCGGCGGACGATTTCCTCAACCTCTCGCTGCTCGTGCCGGAGGGGCAGCAGGACAGTCTCCGCGTGGCCGAGGCCAACCTGACCCGTGAGATCGGCGGCGGTGTAGAGCTGCGGTTCTCCGGCCCTCTGCCGCCCTACAGCTTCGTGTGACGGGGCAACCACACCGCACAGCCAACCACGTGGAGAGGAGGTACACCGGATGGGACTGCTGACCAGCCTTCTCACGCTGCCCGTCGCGCCGGTACGTGCCGTCACCTGGGTCGCCCAGCGCGTCGTGGACAAGGCCGAAGAGGAGTACTACGACCCGGCACCCGTCTGGCGAGGGCTCGCCGAACTCGAACAGCAGCTGCTGCACGGCGAAATCGACCAGGAAACCTTCGACCGCCAGGAGGACGAGTTGCTCGACCGGCTGGAAGAGATCTCCGAGTTCCGCCAGCAGCTGCCCTGAGGACACCGGGAGCCACCCGTGAGCGAACCCCTGCCAGGCCGACCCGGATCCTTCGCCTCCCGCGCGCCGATGCCGTACGGGCAGAACTCCTCCTCCAGCCTCGCCGACATCCTTGAGCGCGTGCTGGACAAGGGCATCGTGATCGCTGGAGACATCCGCATCAACCTCCTCGACATCGAGCTGTTGACCATCAAACTCCGCATCCTGATCGCCTCCGTGGACAAGGCCAAGGAAATGGGCATCGACTGGTGGGAGTACGACCCCTCCCTGTCCTCCCGGCACACAGGCAGCCCCCTCGAACAGGAGAACCGCCGCCTGCGCGCCGAGCTGGAGGCCCTGCGCCAGGAGCCGACCGGCGGACGCGACTCCCTGGAGAGCACCGAGGAGCCGGGCGGAGCGGCCGGTGGGACGACCCGGAGGCACCCGCGGTGAACACCGGACAGGACACCCTCACCTACGTGTACGCGATCGCCCGGCAGACGGAGCCACTGCGGGAGCTCCTCGCCGGTCTCCAGGGCGTCGGCCGGGCCCCCGTCGTACTGCTGGCCGCTCTCGCCCTGCTCGTCAGCCCGGTCCCGCAACAGGACTTCAACGAGACGGCCCTCAAGGACCACTTCGAGGATCTGGAGTGGCTCGAAGAAGTCGCCCGCGCCCACCACGAAGTGGTGCAGGCCGTTGCCGCCCGGGAAACGGTCCTGCCGCTGCGCATGGCCACCGTCTACCAGGACGACGGCCGAGCACGCCGGGCCCTGACCGAACAGCAGCCCGCCTTCGCGCGGCGGCTGGCCGAGCTCGACGGCCATACCGAATACGGCGTCAAGGTCTACCTCGACCCGTCGGCCCCGCCCGCCGCCACACCCCCCGGAGATGCCTCCTTGTCCGGCCCCACCACGCCGGGCAAGGCATACCTGCAACGCCGCAAAGCACAGCACCACGCCCGCGAGACGGTCTACCAGCAGGCGCAGCAGGCCGCCCAGGCCGTCGCGGCGATCGCCGCGAACTACACCCCGCACCGGGTACGCCACGCCCCGCAAAGCGGAGCCCTGGCCGGCCCCCGGGAAGACCGCCGGGAAAACGTCCTCAACGACGCCTACCTCGTGCCCGACGGGGACGCCCCCCGGTTCCGGACCGACATCGAACAGGCCGCTCGGGAATTCCCCGACATCCGTATCGAAGTGACGGGCCCCTGGGCTCCGTACTCCTTCGCCATGACACCCGACCAGGCGGCGGACCCGGCCGGTTCCGTGGGGCAGGGGCCATGACCCCCGCGGAGCCCCGCCCACCGCTGCCCGGCCGCCAGGTCGCCCTGGTCGACCTCCTCGACCGGCTGCTCAGCGGGGGAGTGGTGGTGGCGGGCGACATCGTCCTGTCGATCGCGGACATCGACCTCGTCCGCATTTCGCTGCGTGCCCTCATCGTGTCCGTCAGCTCCCAGACGGTCCCCTCCGCGGCACCGGAGCTTCCGGCAGGCCGAAGTGGGCCGTGACCCTGCGCAGGAGCCCCGCCGCCCCGGTACCGACCCGGGTCTGGACAGCGTGGGCGACACCATGTCGCGGGCGTTCCGGCTGGTCCAGGCGCCCCCCACCCCGCGCGACGACGCCAGATCGGCCGATGCCGCCCACCGCATCCACGCCGACCCCGACACCGTGGGGGAAGACCTCCTCAAACTCGTCCTCACCCTCATCGAGCTCCTGCGCCAGCTCATCGAACGCCAGGCCCTGCGCCGTGTGGATGTCGGCGACCTCACCGACGAACAGGAAGAAGAACTCGGAGCCACCCTGCTCGCCCTCCACGACAGCCTCGCCGAGCTGTGCGCCGAGCACGGCTACTCGCTGGAAGACCTGAATCTCGACCTCGGCCCCCTCGGCACACTGCTCCCGCGCGAGGACTGACACCACCCGCTTGCGGCCCCCGGCGCTCGGGCCCATCCGCCGGGCCGCTCCCCGTCATCGACGGACACGACTTGTTCGGACCCTCAGTCGATGCAGAACTCGTTGCCCTCGATGTCCAGCATCGGGATGCACGAATCGTTGCCGTCATACAGCGTTCGCAGGTGTACCGCTCCCAGCGGGACCAGTCGTGCGCACTCCGCTTCAAGTGCTGCGAGGCGCTCTTCACCCACGAGTCCGGTGCCGACCCGCACGTCGAGATGCAGCCGGTTCTTGGCGGCCTTCCCTTCGGGGACGCGCTGAAGTACAGCCGCGGGCCCACCCCAGAAGGGTCGCTGCAGGCAAACCACGCGTCCTGCTGCTCGGGTGGCTGGGAACGCTTGAAGTCGTCCCATGTGGCAAACCCTTCCGGTGGCGGCGGTACGACGTACCCCAACACCTCGCACCAGAAACGGGCGAGGCGCTCAGGTTCCGCGCAGTCGAAGGTGACCTGGAACTTCTTGACCGACATCACCGGGCCACCGTATTTGGCACGTGCCCAGGGTGCCACGCCCCGGTCCGACGTGATCGACTGGAGCACGCCGCCGGCGGAATCGCTCTCCTAGCCCTCCACTTCGAGCACTGCCTGGCCCCGGGAGGCCCCCGTCTCGACGGCACGATGGGCATCGCCCGCGGTTTCCCACGGCCTGGGATCCACAAATGCCTCAGGGATGCGGAAGCCGTTCGCCACATCCCGCCACAAGGCGGTGATCTGCGAGCGGTTGCCGGTGCGGATACCGATGAGCGATTGAGTGTGGAGGTAGAACGGCAGCAGCGACATAGGCAGTGGCTCGTGCGAAATCGCTCCGGACACGATGATGCGGCCCATGTCAGCCAGTGTTTCGCGGTACTTGTGCCACACCGCAGGGATGCCGAGGTTGTCGATGACGCAGTCGACACCCCACTCGCCGGTCACCTCGCGAATGGCGTCGGCGAGGTCGTGCGCCTCACCGTCGAGGGCCGCTCGCAGTGGCAGGCCGTCCATGCAGCCCGGTTTGGCGGCCAGCCGGTCGACACCGATGGCATGGGCCCCGCGAAAGCTGGCGAGCGACGCGGCGGTCGCACCGAGCGAGCCCGCCGCACCGATCACCAGTACGTTGCTGCCCGGTCCGACATGACCGGCGTCGAGTTGTGCTCTGGCGACGGGCCCGTTGCCCGCCAGGGCCGCCGCCTGGGTGAAGGGCACGTCGTCCGGCAGCAGCGAGACGTTGGACTGCGGAGCCAGGCACGCGTGCGCGTAGCTGCCCTGCCGGTGTATGCCGATCAAACCGAACGACGAGCACGCCTCCTCGCGGCGGGCCCGGCAGGCGCGACAGTTTCCGCAGGAAAGTACCGCGGAGACGGCTACCCGTCTCCCGATCAGCGCCCGGTCCGCGCCGGGACCTACGGCGTCGACCACGCCGGCGTGCTCACTGCCGAGTACATGGGGGAACCCCGGCACCTGCTCCGCGAAAGGAGGCCGTCCGGCCCGGGTCGCGATGTCCTTCGTGCGGCCGACAACGACTGTCGACACCCGGACCCGGACCTCGCCGGGCCCAGGTTCGAGATCAGCCAGTTCCGCGAGGTGGATCACCTCCGGGCCGCCGAACTCCTCTATGACGAGCGCTTTCACCGGTCCATACCTCCGGTCGGCTTGGCGGCGCCGACGTTCGCCGTCGGCAGGGTGGTGTCGCCGGATGGTGTGGCGGCAGAGGTGCCGGTACGACCGTATGCACTCTCTGTCTCGCGCCATCAGGCACCATCGGTCGGGTCGGGCATCTGAACCACCACACCCGACGGAACTCTGGGATCTCCTCCCGGTGCGTTCACGATGAGGGACGTGAAGTTCCCCGTCCTCAGCACCTGGGATCATGTCACCGGAGGGAGGACCGAATCACGGCCGCCCGCTGAACCGGGTACGCAGCGGGGTCAGTTGTTGGATCCCGTAGCGTTCGCGCAGGTCGGCTACCGCCGCCTCGTCCGGGGGGCCGTCGGCGTTCAGGATCTCCAACAGCTCCTCGAAGTAGCGTTCGTGGTGCGGGGGCGGAGCCGCCTGCACGAGCATCCTGGCATTCTTGTCCGTCCGGTTGGCGAAGGCGTGTGGACAGCCGGGCGGCACATGCGCCACCGATCCCGGGGTGGCCAGCACCGGCCGCTCGCCAGAACGGGACTCCCACAGCTGCCAGTTGTCCGGCGTACGTTCCCGGGGCTCGAACGCGAGTATCTCCAGCTCGCCTTCGAGGAGGTAGAACACCTCCTCGCTGTTGGCGTGGGCGTGTGCGCCCACGTCGAACCCGGGGGGAACCACCACCTCGAAGAGGGAACCCACCTGGGTGCGCGCGCCCGTTATCTTCATCGTCACCTCCTGGGCGCTGGTCACCAGGGTCCGTCCCGCGCCCGGCGGGAGCACCAGGCCGTCCATCGTAGGAGTCGTCAGATCGGTCATCGGGAGGTTCTCCGTCCGTGTCACCAGGTCACTGGAAGCGCTTCTGGACCCCGGATAAGCTCGCCTCGCCGCCAGCGGATGTCACTCGGCGGAACGGCGAGGCGCAGGCCGGGGAAGCGGTCGAGCAGTCCGCGGAGCATCACCTGCATCTCCATCCGGGCCAACCAGGGGCCGGCGCAGTAGTGCGGTCCGTTACCGAAAGCCAGATGCGGATTGAAGGAGCGGTCGAAGTCGAGGCTGTGCGGGTTGTCGAACGTCTCCGGGTCGCGGTTGGCCGCCACGTACGAGGCATAGACCGGATCGCCGCACCGGATGGTCACCTCGCCGACTTGCACGTCCTCGGTGGCGATGCGGCCCATGCCCACCGCGTTGCGGTGGGGGATGTAGCGAAGCAACTCCTCCACTGCCTGCGGCAGCAAGTCCGGCTCGGCCAGCAGCCTGGCATGGTGCTCCGGGTGTGTGAGCAGCAAGTAGACCATGTTGGCGCTGTTGAACCGCACCGAGTTGATGCCGCTGACCTCCATCAGCACGGCGAACGACACCAGCTCCTTTCGGGAAAGCTGGCCGTCTCGCTCAGCGGCGGCCATATGACTGAGCACGTCGTCGCGGGGCTCCGCCATCCGCTGGGTGGCCAGCGCGTCGAAGTAGGCGCCGATCTCCTCCTTGGCCTGCTCGCTGCGCCGGCGGCCGTGCAGCGACGAGATGACCAGCAGGGTCCAGTCGAGGATGCGGGACCAGTCCTCCTGCGGCACACCCATCAGCTCGCTGATCCCGGCCACCGAGAAGGGCGTGTTGAGGTGCTCCATCACGTTGGCCGGTGCCCCGGCCTGTTCCATGGTGTCCAGAAGGTCCCCCGCGATCTTCTCGGCACGCGGGCGCAGTTGCTCGACGCGGCGGCGGGTAAACATCTGCGCCACCGTCTTGCGCAGCCCGGTGTGGTACGGAGGGTCGGTGAACCCCACCGCGTCGTCGAGCGGGATGAAGTGCGGGGCGAGCCGGGTGACATCGCGACCGGCCAGTTCCGCCCTGCTGAACCGCGGGTCGGTGGTGACCAGCTTGACGTCCTCGTACTTCGTCGCCACCCACGCCTCGCCTTCCCCGTGCGGCATCCGGATGCGGGCGAGTCGGCCGTCTTCCAGCATCTCCTGCATCGCCGGGTCGAAGTCGAGGGCTTCGACGTCGTCAACGCTCCAGAAGCGGACCGGTGGCTCATCCGTCTGACTGCTCATGATGCGTACCTCCTGCTTGGGTGCGGGTGCGGGTGCGGGCGGGGTTTCAAGCTGCCTGGTCCGTGGCCTCAGTGCCGCGACACCTCGTCAAAAGGCATGCCAGTGCGTTGGGCACCACGGCGCTGGTGATGTGCCGCACTCAGTGAGGGGTTGCGCGGCGGAACCGGAAGGCTTCGGGCGGGATGCCCAGGAAGCGGCTCAGATCGTCGAAGAGGGGTGGCCGGCCCGCGTGGATGAGGTAGAAGTCCAGCTTGTGGCGGGCGCCCCAGTCGTGTTCTTCCGCCACCGCGCGCAAGGCCGGGGTGGGCGGCTCTGTCGGGCTCCGAACCCAATTGTCCTTGTCCAGCTGGAAGTTGAAGACCGGTGGACCGGACCGCGTAGGAGATGCCAGTCCTCCGTGTTCGGGATGTTGTGATCGAGGACTGCGATTGCCGGTTTGTGCAGTAGGGCCATGGGTCTGCTCCTCAAGGACGGGGTCCTGTTGGGCGCCGCGTTCCACGCTAGGGCAGCCTGTACAGCCCCGCACGTCGAAGCCCGCATACCGCTCCACCAGCGCGTTAGGACAGCCCGCGACGAGGTGACCCCTGGCAGTGACCCCCGACGGTGCCCCCTGGCCGTGTCCCGTCGGTACCTCCCGGCAGTGTGGACACGCGAACGGCCGGGCCCCTCAGTGCCTCGCGCTCGGGCTACTCGGGTGGGATCGGTGGACCGCCGGTGCGAGGACCCGCCCGCCAGGAGCGGAAGGCCGCCGGGGACGACCTGGTTGGCGATAGGTGAGCGGGTCCTCCCCTGAAACGAGGGGAACCCCGCTGATAGCCGATTGATCCACCATTCGGGGGATAACTACGATATAGTGCCGATTATGTACGCTGAGTGACTCTAGCGTGGGAGCATGTCTGCCACCGAGTCCCGGCCTGCGACCGCACAGATTCCCGAGGCGGTGCATTCCCGCCGCTGGGCAATTCTGGCCGTGCTGCTTTTCAGCCTGATCGTTGTCGTGCTCGACAACTCGATCCTCAATGTCGCGATGAAGACCATCTCCCAGCCGCCCCCTACCGGACTCGGCTCCACTCAGAGCCAGCTGGAATGGGCGATCAACGCCTACACACTGGTCTTCGCCGGGTTGCTGTTCACCTCCGGGCTGATCGGCGACCGGCTGGGACGCAAGAAAACCCTGATCTTCGGCATGCTGGTCTTCGGCACCGGCTCCCTGCTCTCCGCGATCTCCGACTCCTCCGGTGAACTGATCGCGTTCCGTGCACTGATGGGCTTCGGTGCCGCATTCGTCATGCCCAGCACCCTGGCGATCATTGCTAACGTCTTCGACCGCGAGGAGCGGCCCAAGGCCATCGGCATCTGGACCGGCACGGTCGGCTTCGGTATCGCGCTCGGCCCGATCGTCGGCGGGCTGCTGCTCCAGCACTTCTGGTGGGGATCGGTGTTCCTGGTCAACGTGCCCATCGTGGCGATGGGCGTGATCGCGATGGCCGTGCTGGTCCCGGACTCCAAGGACCCCCACCCCGGCCGGCTCGACCCGGTCGGGGTGCTGCTGTCCATCGTCGGTCTGGTCCTGCTGGCGTACGGCGTCATCAAGGGCGGCCAGCTCGCCGACTTCACCGCGCCCGAGTCGTGGATGACGATCGTCGCCGGTGTCGCCGTTCTGGGCGGCTGGGTGCTCCATGAGCACCGCAGCGATCACCCGGCCTTCGACATCGCGTACTTCCGCGACCGGCGCTTTTCCGCCTCCGTGGTCGCCATCGGCTTCGTCTTCTTCGGGCTTGTGGGCGTGACCTTCTTCAGTGTCTTCTACACCCAGAGCGTGCGCGGTTACACGCCCCTGCAGTCCGGCCTTCTGATGCTTCCGCTCGCCGCCGCCCAAATCATCTTCGCGCCGCGGGCCCGCCTGGTCGTCGCCCGGTTCGGCGCACGTGCCGTGTGCACCACCGGATTGGCCCTGGACGCGGTCGCGTTCCTCGGCTTCCTGCTACTTGGTACTGCCACGCCGATTTGGGTACTTGAGGTGGTGTTCTTTCTGATGGGCACGGCGATGGCGCATGTGATGCCACCCGCCACCGTCATGATCATGTCGTCGCTGCCGCGTGAGAAGGCCGGTTCCGCCTCTGCGGTAAACAACACCTTCCGGCAGGTCGGCGGTGCGCTGGGGGTCGCTGTACTGGGCTCCCTGCTGTCCACCGTCTACCACAGCGGCATCGACAGCCATCTCGCGGGGATCCCCGAGCTGTCCGAGGCCCTGCGGCGCACAGCGGGCGAGTCGGTGGAGACCACGCTGGCGGTCGCGCAGAAGCTGGGGCCGGCGGGCACTGCGCTGGTCCAGCCCGCCAACGACGCGTTCGTCCACGCCATGCACGTCACCGCGACCGCATCGGCCGGGGTCGCGGCTCTCGGTGCGATTGTGACCCTGGTCTTCCTGCCGCGCGGCACCTCTCAGGGGCCGCCCGCCCGCGAACAGGAAAAGGTGAGCGCGAGGAGCGAAGGGTGAGCGTGGGGCCGACGGTCGGCGCGGTCGTCCGCCCCGACCAGCGGTCCCGTCACTGATTGCCGCAGTGCGCGGCCGTATACGTGCCGTCATACGTGCCGTCGTACTGATGGTCCGGGGCTGCGGCGGGACAAGCTCCGGGTGAGTTTGGCCCCCGGTGTCCCGGTGTCCCGGTGTCCTGGTGGTGTTGACCGTCACCGGTTGATGTGTCCCGGTGGTGGTGGCCGCCGTCGTCCGTTGATCGCCGTCGCTGGGCGGCGCGGCTTGCGGGACGGGTTCATCAGACTTGGCGAAGCCCCTTGGCCGCATCCTTGATACGGGTCGGACCGGCGCGGACGCCAGAGCTGAGGACCTGGTTGACGGCCAGGCGACCGTGCGAGGACACATCCGACACCGCCGGGCGCCGACGAGGCTCTTCACCTTGCCGGCGTGGTCCACCCCACCGGGCACTGCCACATGGCCGCCACCCGCTCAGGGCACAGCGGGTGTGTCCGGCCAGAGCTTCCGTCTCACCCCCTCCTGCCCCGGGCCTCCCTTGGAGGGGTACGACCGACGCCCACTCCCAGCACCGCGCCTCCTCGGCCGACGAGCGGGGACGGGCCGGGCGCGGGGGAGGGGACGGCCCGGTGTCCGGGCCGCCATGGGCCGCCTGGGCAGACGTTCACCTCAACAGCAACGGCTGTCACATCAGCCCTTACCGTCCGCCCCCCGTCCGCTCCTCGTCCGCGTGGGTCATGACCCTGGGGTGGGCGCCGCCAGGTTGGTGGCGTCCAGGGCCGGACGCAGGTCCCTGGCGAGCTGGACGCCGTCCCCGATTCCCCAGTAGTGCACGTAGAACAGGCGGGGCTGGTCGTCCAGCATGTGGTTGTGCAGCTCGACGAGTTCGAAGCCGCCCCTGTGCAGGATCCGGATGACCTTCTGCACTTCACTTGCGGTCATCACGATGTCGCCGGTGACCGCGGCCCGCTCCTCTCCCAAGGCCTGGAACTTGATTACGGTGTCGACACCGATGGGCGCGGGCAGCACGTGGCCGTGTGCGGTGACGGTCTCCCCGCGGCCGATGAAGAACTTGTAAACCCGGCCTTCGGCGATGCCCTTGCGGCCCAGTGCCTCGTTGATTCCGGCGGTGTTCAGGTCGATGGGCTTGGTGCTCGGCGGCGGTGGCACCGCGATGGGGTCACCGCTGACTTCCAGCACTGTCTTGAGTTTGCGGGCGAGGGTGATCGGGTCGCCCATGGCCTGATAGTGCGTCCACCAGATGGGTGGCGTCTGATCGGGGAGGTGCTTGTGGAGGGCGGTCTGCTCGATGCCCGCCTCTTGAAGCGCTTCGATGGCCCTGGGCAGTTCGTCCTCAGTGAGGACGAGGTCGCCCATGAGCATGGTGCCGTCGCAGTACCGGGCGAAGTCCGCGCTGCCGTTGAGCGCGAGCGAGGTCCCGATCGTCACTCCCCGGCTGGTGACCGTCAGATCCCTGCGGGGCAGCGAGATCCCGAAAACGACGTTCTCCCGCAAGGCGCCGGTGCGGCCCAGCACCTCGGCGACTGGTTTCCAGTCGGCCTCCTTCGTGGCGATCGGGCGCTGCTGCCGGGGGCAGTGGGCGCGGTCCGGGGCTCCCGCGTGGCCGTCGGCGCGGTGCCCACCGGCGGCACCGCAATCGGCCAGGACGAGGGCGGATGCGGTGAGCGCGGCCAGCGCGCCCAGAACTGACGGCGCGCGGGTGCGGCCGCGTCGGGTGGCAGACATGGGAACCTTCTTCGCCCAGGTAAGCGCCCCCGCCTACGCCTACGACTACATGACTCGATGACTGTGTGACTTCCCGGTCCGGGGCCAGATGTGTGCGCCCGCGCCCGCGTTCGCCCGCCTGGCCGACAAAGGTTGCCTCGCCCTACCTCGGGGGCCGCGTCCCATTCGCGTCCGGACAACCGGATGCTCGCGTTGTATTGACAGCGACCTTGGTCTCGCCGCGCACCAACCCTTGCCGGTGTAGCCGAGCTGGTGGTCGTGGAGGTATGCCGCGGCGTGGCCGGTGTCGGGGTTCACAAGGGCGATGGCGATCATCTCGGTGCAGTGGTCGTCGCCAGGGCGCGGGAGGGCGCGCTCGATGAACGGGCCGACCCTCACGGCAATGTCCTGGGCGTGGCCGGGCGTCCAGGGCTCCGGGCTGCGCGCGGCGTTGAGCATCGCGCGGAACTGGTCGACGACGGCCTGGTCTCCGCGGACATGGAGCCGAGGGCGTGGCCGCAGGGGCGGAAGGAGGAGCGCTTCATTGGATGGGCTCCTGGTCGGGCGCGAAGGCCGGGCTCACGTAGCGGGCGGCTGCGTCAGCGAACGGTCGGGGGCGACCCCACGTACTGCCCGGACATCAGCGAGTCGAAGACCACATGCGCCGCGCCCGGTCAGGCCCGCTCGTGAACACCTCGGCTCTCACCTGAATGGCCCGAAGATCACCCACCTCCGCCGCTGCCGAGGCACGACCCGTCACAAGCCATTAGCGTCCCGGCATAAGACATAAGACATAAGACACAAGGCGACGGCTCGTGGCGCGCGCGAGGTCCGCCGGGCCTTTTTCGTCGGCCCCGCGCGCCCCGTACCCCAGGGAAGGCCCGCTCATGTCCCGCAGACGGCTCGTGCTCATGGCCGCCGGAGGCCTCGTCCTGGCTGGCGCCGCGCTTCCCCAAGTGGCACCGGCCGACACCCCCGCCCCGCATGCCGACACCCTCGTCACCTACCGCGTACCGATCCGGCGCACCCAGGACGCGCAGACTCTCATCGCCGCCGGGTACGACGTCCTGGAGCGGAGGGAGGGCAACGACCTGTTCGTCCTGGGCGATCCGACGACGGCCGCCTCCCTGCGGCACATCGGGTTCGGCCCGACCGCCGTCAAAACCCAGCCGCGGCCCACCCCCGACACGGCTCGCCCCGCCGTGGGCGACACCTACTATGGCGGCTACCGCACGGTCGACGGGAACTACGCCCACCTTGACCAAGTCGCCACCCAGCACCCGGACTTGGCCACCGTCGTGACGTACGGCCAGTCCTGGCGAAAGAAGCAGGACAGCGCCGGTGGGCGGGATCTCAAGGCCATCTGCGTCACCAAGATGCGGCCGGGGGACTGCGCGCTCGTCCCGAACTCCAGCAAGCCCCGCTTCTTCCTCATGGGGCAGATCCACGCCCGCGAGATCACCACCGGCGAGGTCGCCCTGCGGTGGATCGACGCGCTGACGAGTCAGTACGGCAAGGACGCCGACATCACCAAGCTGATGGACACCACCGAGATGTGGGTCGTGCCCATCGCCAACCCGGACGGCGTCGACATGGTCGCCTCCGGCGGCGACAACCCCGTACTGCAGCGCAAGAACGCCAACGACTCCCACGGCACGACCTGCGGCCGAAACGGCCAGATCGGCATCGACCTCAACCGCAACGCGGGCACCCACTGGGGCGGTCTGGGCACCTCGCGGCAGGCGTGCGGCCAGGAGTACCTCGGCCCGGCCGCCGACTCCGAGCCGGAGAACACCGCCCTGGAAGGCCTGTTCCGGCAGTTGTACCCGGCCGCGCGTACCGGCACCGAGGACGACGACCCCGCGCCGGCCGACGCCCGGGGCATGATGATCAGCCTCCACGGCGACGCGAACATGGTGTTGCTGCCCTGGGGATTCGACCACACCGCGCACACCGGGAACGACTCCGCGCTGCGCGCCCTGGCCACTGAGATGGGCTCGATCACGGGTTACAAGTCCGGGCAGGCCGGCGAGCTCCTGTACGACGCGTCCGGCGGCACCGACGACTGGACCTTCGACAAACTGGGCCTCGCCAGCTTCACCATCGAGGTCGGCGACAGCGACCGCCGCGGCTGCGACGGATTCACCCCGCCCTACTCCTGCCAGGACAGCTACTTCTGGCCCAAGATGAAGCCCGCCCTGCTGTACGCCGCCCAGCACGCGGCGGCGCCCTACCAGACCACCGTCGCCGCCAAGGGCTGAAGCCGGTGGCCCCCAGCTGTGGCGATCACCGTTGAACCGACCTCGATCGCCGTTCAACCCACCTCCCGGAAGCGCACGCTGAGTTGCCGTTCGGGAGGGTGGTCACTGCATGGTGCTTTCCTCACCCCCGGGGTCGGGACGGGGGCCGACCCCGGGGTACGTACCACGGGTCGGCCCCCGCGATGGCTCGCTCAGCGCCGCTCGCTGTGCAGGGGCTGCGCCGCTGCCGGGGCGGGGCCGGGCTCCGGCGCCTTCGTGCGCCGCAGGCCAAGCGCGCCGATGACGCAGAGCGCAATCGCCGACGTGGCGAAGAGCAGCCACATCGCGGCCTGGTTGCCCTGGGTGAAGAGCGACTCGTACACCTGGGAGACCTGTTGGGCTCCGAGGTCGGTGCGGTCGCGGAGCAGTTGGACGCCGTCCTCGGGGTTCCTGACGACGTCGCGAGTCGAGTAGCCGCCCGGGATGTGGTTCCTTGCCAGGCTCCCGGTGAGCGAGTCCTGCGCCGACCAGCGGTAGACCGCCATGCCGACCGCGAGCCCGACCCGCCGAGGTTGTGGAAGGTCCACTACGACCCCACGGCGGTGCCGGCAAGCCGCTCGGGTACGGAAGAGAGTGCGGCGACCGTGGCCGCGCTGGTCACCGTCGGCCCCTGCTCGGTCATTCAGGCGGCCAAGGCAGCGCCCAGCGTCTGCATTTGGTGACCCTGATCTCGTGAAGCGCCGTCAGCGGTGCGGCACCACGTTCTCGTCTGGGGCCTTTGGGGCCTGCGTAACGTCGTACTCGATGGCCGTACCCTCGGCCAGCTCCTTGACGCCGGTCGTCTGGATGGCGGAGAACTGGATGGCGGGGAAGTGGACGATCACGTCCGGACCACCGCGGTCCTGCACGCGGCGTGCTTATGGGGGGCCCTGCGTCGGGGGTCCGCAGTCCGTCGGACCAGGAAGCGGAGTGAGCGGGGCCCCTGGGCCGCCGGTTCGCTGCCTGCAGTCGTGCCGGGCGCCCAACTGGGCGCGCAAACCGCGGTGGTCCGTGTACGCGGTCGTGGTCCGCTTGGTCAGCAGGCCGTTGACCGGTGGTGTCGCTGGAGGGGCGGGCGTCACACGGAGCGGGGCGATGGCGCCTTCAAGGCCCATGCGTGGCCGGCCCGCTCGACAGTACGGGCGGCGGATTCACCACGACCTGGCAGGACTACGGAAAATCGGAGAAGTGCAACTGAACACGACCGGTCTGCCCCGTGAGCACGGCGCACCCGCCCGCGCCGTGCTCACGGTCGCCGCAGCACTGCTGGTAGCTGGAGCGGGATGCAGCACCACGCAACCGCACAACCACGAGGCAGTCAGGACACTCAGCGTCTGTGGCACAACCCTGAGCCGGGCCGCCGAGGTGCCTACGGTCCAAGGCCTCGGCCCCCCGCACGACGAGCCGCAGGCGCCTGCCGATTCGCTCCTGCCCCCGCCCTACGGCGACGCTCCCGCCCCCGGTGAGGCCCAACTACGGGTCGTCCGCATCGTCTCCGGATGTACCCGAGGCGGGACCGTCCTGGTCACCCCGCGGAACACCGTCCGAACGGGCACAGTGGTCCGCGCGCCCGACGGGTCGATCATCGCCCTCG
The DNA here is from genome assembly GCF_036231355.1 of Streptomyces sp. NBC_01431. NCBI lineage: Bacteria > Bacillati > Actinomycetota > Actinomycetes > Kitasatosporales > Streptomycetaceae > Streptomyces > Streptomyces sp. NBC_01431. Next base: position 438,276 of record NZ_CP109496.1, on the reverse strand, counting down.
TTCTGATCAAGCTGGACAGCACTGCCGTGACCATTCACGCCTACCGGGGTGCTGTTCCCCTGGGCAGTCTCAAGATCTGAGCGCGACGGCGGGGTAGCGGCGACCGAGGTCTGGTGGCACCGTCACGGCGGGACCTCCGAACCGCCAGCAGGATCGTGTGCACGTACCGCTACGCCGCCACCGTCGCGTCGCTTGAGCCGAAGCCGGCTTCGGTTACCGGCTGAGTGACGTGAGCGCTGCCGCGTCGTAGGGCTTCAGTTCGTCGAAGCGATCGCCGAGGACCTTCGCCGCCCACTGGGGGTCCTGGAGCAGGGCCCGGCCGACGGCGACCATGTCGAACTCGTCGCGTTCCATGCGGTCCAGGAGGTTGTCGATGTCGCCGAGCGCCGCACCCTCGCCCGCGAAGGAGCGGATGAAGTCGCCGTTGAGGCCCACCGAGCCGACGGTGATGGTCGGCCGATCGGTGAGCTTCTTGGTCCAGCCCGCCAGGTTCAGGTCCGAGCCCTCGAACTCCGGGAGCCAGTAGCGCCGGGTGGAGGCGTGGAAGGCGTCGACGCCCGCTTCCGCCAGCGGAGCCAGGATCGCCTCCAGTTCCTCCGGGGTCTGCGCGAGCCGGGCGTCGTACGCCTCCTGCTTCCACTGCGAGTAGCGGAAGATCACGGGGAAGTCGGCTGCCACGCGTTCGCGGACCGCTGCCACGATCTCCGCGGCGAACTTCGTACGGGCCACCGCGTCGCCGCCGTACGCGTCGGTGCGGCGGTTGGTGCGCTCCCACAGGAACTGGTCGAGCAAGTAGCCGTGGGCGCCGTGCAGTTCGATCCCGTCGAAGCCGATCCGTTCGGCCTCTGCGGCTGCGTCGGCGAAGGCGCCGATGACGTCGTCGAGGTCGGTGCGCGACATGGCCTTGCCGGTGCCCTCGGTGCCGTCGACGCGAATGCCGGAGGGCCCGACGGCGGGTGCGTCGGCGTACGGTGCCTCACCCTGCTTGCGGACCATGCCTATGTGCCACAGCTGGGGCACGATCGTGCCGCCCGCCTCGTGTACGGCTGCGGCGACCTTCGCCCACCCTGCCAGCTGGTCCTCGCCGTGGAACCGCGGCACCCGGTCGCTCTGGCCGGCGGATTCGTGGCCGACGTAGGTGCCTTCCGTGACGATCAGGCCCACACCGGCGGCGGCCCGGCTGGCGTAATACGCCTGCACGTCCTCGCCCGGTACGCCGCCGGGGGAGAACATCCGCGTCATCGGAGCCATCGCGATGCGGTTGGGGACGGTCAGGCCGTTCAGGGTGATGGGCCGGGACAGGATCTTTGCCGCGCGGGATGCGGTGGGCGTGGTGTCGGGCATGCGGGTCCTCCGGGTTGAGGCTGTGGCTCGTCGGAGTCACAACGAGGAGTGCATAGTACACATGTTATGTATCATGCATATTGCCGTGCCCGGTTTCCCGCGGAGTCGTCCTCAGACCACCCCGCCGAGGCCGACCGGTCCATGGGTCCGCGATAATGAAGCGCCGGAAGGAGCGGGAGGTGCAGTGCTGGAGAAACTGGAGCGGGAGCTGATGCTGCTCTCGCGGTACCAGGTGCTGGCCCGGCGCGAGCGCGATGCCGAACGCCTGGAGCGGTCGGCGTACCTGTTGCTCAGCCGGATCGAGACCCAAGGCCCCATGTCCATCGGGCAGTTGGCGGAAGCCTTCGGGCTCGACACCTCGACTGTGAACCGCCAGACGGCGGCACTGCTGCGCTGCGGACTGGCCGAGCGCGTCGCGGACCCGGACGGCGGCATGGCCCGCAAGCTGCGCATCACGGCCGAAGGCGGGCGTCGGCTTGCCGGAGACCGTGATGTCAACCGGTCGTGCCTGGCCCAGGTGGTCGCGGACTGGTCCCCCGAGGAGGTGCGGCAGCTGGAGGACGCCCTGGTTCGGCTCAACCGCAGCGCCGAGGCCCTCGAAGGGCGGTACTGGCCGCGCACGGAGGAAGCCGACGCCCACGCCGCGTGCCACCCGCCGACCGGGCAGGAATCCGCGCCGCGGGCCACCTAGTCCTAGTGCCTGTGACCGCAGAGGTGCACCGGTACGGAGATCGGACGTTATCCCGTTGCCATTGCTTCCGCCGGTACGGCAGGGTCTGCGTCATGCTTGAACTGCGCACTTTGGAATCAGACGACTGGCCGATCTGGCGGGAACTGCGACAGGCAGCCCTGGCGGAGGCGCCCTACGCGTTCGGGTCGACGCTCGCCCAGTGGCAGGGAGCTGGTGATCGCGAAGACCGCTGGCGTGCCCGTATGGAGATCCCCGGCGCACACAATGTCGTCGCCGTGGTTGACGGCCGTCCTGCGGGGATGGCCAGCGGCATTCCGGGCGAGCAGGACGGCGTTGAGCTGATCTCGATGTGGGTGAGTCCCGCGGCCCGGGGCAGTGGGGTCGGCGACTGCCTGATCCGGGAGATTGCCCGGTGGGCTGCGGAGCGGGGTGCCAAGTCTCTGAGTTTGTCCGTGATGCCGGACAACAAGCGGGCTGCTGCTCTCTACGAGCGCCACGGGTTCAGGGACACCGATGTGCTGGGCGACCTCTTGGCCGATGGCACGGGCAGGGAACTGGTCATGACCAAGGACCTGACGAACAACTAGGCAGACCACCGGGTCCGCTTGGCCGTGCGACCACGGCGAGAAGGGCGTCCGCGCCGATGGATGCCCTTCTCGCTACCCATGCGAGCGCGTTCGCGGCGTTCGGCGGCCAGGGCGTCGAGGTGTCGGCCGTTGGCGTTGCGCCGGTACAGGTCGGCGTGCGGGGCGCCATCCGCCGCGGACGAAGGCATGAACATGAAAGGCAGCCCCAGCCCGTCTTGGCAGGTCAGGCATCCCGCGTAGGGCGCGCGCTGGCAGCTCGACGGCATTGTGTGTGGGCAGGGGGTGCGGGTGGGTGGCTGGCCCCGTTCCTAGATTCGGCCCATGCCGGTGACCGCGCCCGGCCCCACCCCGCGACCCTTCGGTCAGCCTCCGGCCGGAGGCAGCGGGGAGACCGGGCGTTCGAAGAACGTCTCCAGGGACACCGTCGCATGGGTGCCGCTCACACCGTCGATCGCGTACAGCCTGCGCAGGACGTCCTGGAGCTGTTCGGTCGTCGATGTGCGCACCTTCACCAGCACCGAGGCGCTGCCCGCGATCACATGGGCCTCCTGAATCTCGGGGATCGCCGCGAAGGCCGCCGCCGAGTCGCCCATCCACGAGGTGGAGTCGACCATCACGAAGGCCAGTACGCCCTGGCCCAGGGCCGCGGGGTCGACCTCGACCGTCGTGCGCCTGATCACCCCGCGCTCGCGCAGCTTGCGAACCCGCTCATGCGTGGCGCCGGCCGAGAGCCCCACCTCCTTGCCCAGCGCCGCGTACGCCGTGTTGGCGTGCTGCTGGAGCAGGGCGATCAGCCTGCGGTCGATCTCGTCCACGTTTCCCATGGCCGAACCATATCTCGTTCTGGCATAGTCGTGATCCAGAGAATGTCATTCAGTTCGATCACGTCAGGGGATACCGTGTCCTTCCAGCCCCACACACCGCTGTACGAGATCCTGGACGAGCGGTTCCGGACCGGGCGGTACACCGCCGGGGACGACCGGCTTGAGGTGCTCCACGACAACTGCCGCTGGGCCGAGGGGCCGCTCTACCTGCCCGCGTGGCGTCAGTTCATCTGGAGCGACATCCCGAACGACCGGATGCTGCGCTGGGACGAGGCGACCGGCGCGGTCTCCGTCTTCCGCTCGCCCGCCGGGCATCCCAACGGCAACACGCTCGACCGCGAGGGGCGGCTCATCACCTGCGAGCAGGGCAATCGCCGGGTCACCCGCACCGAGCCCGACGGGCGGATCACCGTGATCGCAGACCGTTTCGAGGGCAAGCGGTTCAACAGTCCCAACGACGCGGTCGTGCGCTCGGACGGGTCCGTCTGGTTCTCCGACCCCGATTTCGGCATCACCAGCGACTACGAGGGCATCCGCGCCGAACCCGAGATCGGCGGCTGCCACGTCTACCGGGCCGACCCGTCGACCGGCGAGGTGCGGATCGTCGCGGACGGGTTCGAGGCGCCCAACGGGCTCGTCTTCTCGCCCGACGAGCGTCAGTTGTACGTGTCCGACACTCGGGGTGGGTGCATCCGCGTCTTCGACGTGGGGGAGGACGGGACGCTCTCGGACGGCAAGGTGTTCGCCGAGGCCTCCGACGGCGGCAGCCGGTTCGACAACATCCGGTTCGACGACGGCGGGCGGCTCTGGGCGGCCGCCATGGCGGGCGGCGTGCACTGCTACGACCCCGACGGCACGCTCATCGGACGGCTCCTGATCCCCGAGCCCGTCTCCAACGTCGCCTTCGGCGGGCCCAAGAACAACCGCCTCTTCATCACCGCCAATACCTCTCTCTATTCGGTGGTGATGAGTGTTACCGGGTTGCCACGGGTACGGGCCTGAACCCTGGCGGTCGCCTGTTCCGCCGGTCCGTGAGGGCTTGAGCTGGCCCTGTTGAGCGCCGGAGTTGGCCCGCGGGACGGCGAACTCGCTTCTGATCTGGTGGTGTTGAGGAAGGAGGTACGCGTCAGTGCTCGCGCCGGAGGAAGTCGCGGGCACCGCGCAGCGTGGTGCGCAAGGTGCGTTGCGTCGGGGTGCTGTCCAAGCGGACGTCCAGCGCCCCTGGGGAACCGGTGTCGGCGCGGCGGCCGGCGGCACTGGTGTGATCTCCTGGCTGCGCCGGAGGTCCCTAGGCATCCAGCGGATCCCGGAGATGTCGCCGGCGCTGCTCGTGAAGGTCGCCGTCACGGCGTGCCCGGTTGCCCAGGCCTGCCGGACCCCCTTCGTGTGCATGCCGCTCATCAGCTCGGCCAGGGTAGGGGCGGTGGCGGCCAGGACCTCGACGGCCTCGCGTATGTAGCGGTAGACCGCCGCAGCCCGGACGCGGAATCCGGCGGCGAGTTGGGCATAGGCGTCCCGCACCGCAGATGGGCCGGCGCGAGTCCGTACGCCGTCGTACTTCACCGGCGGTCGAGCCGTTTACGGAGTTCGGCCATCGGCTGCGGATCGCCTTGCCATTGCCGTAGATCTCCGCGCAGTCGACGGTCCCGGTGCTCGGGTGGGTGCTGGTGCTTTCGCCTGGGGACAGGCGGGGGAGGTGAGCTGCTCGGCCGGGTGCTCGTCGTGGGAGGAGACCCCCCCCGTGCCGCACGTGCTGTGGGTAGCGAATGGATCAGGAACTGGTGGGCGGTGAGGACCGCGAGTGCAAGGCCCCGGACCAGCACGTACGGCGCAGCCAGGGGGTGGATGGAGCCCGTGCCGCGGGGGCTGTCGACCAGGTGTCCCGGGAGTTCAGCACCTCGGCGCGACGCTGAGGTCTCCGCCGGTCTACACGCAAGTAACATCCAGGCCATGTCACTAAGCACCAGGCTGGAAGGGTCGGTCAAGGCAGGGCTCGCGCTGCTGGCCGTCGCCGCCCTCGCCACTTCACTGAACCAGGCAGTACACACCGACGAGGGCGCCGCGAACTGGATCTCGTACTTCACCAATCTCTCCAACCTGCTCGGCGCCACCGTCCTGCTGACCGGTGGGCTGGCCCTATTGCGGGCCACCCGCCCCGTCCCCGAGCTGTTGCGCGGCGCCGCCACGCTCTATCTCGTGATCACCGGAGCGGTCTACTGGACCTTGCTGGCCGGAACCATCGACGCGCACACGATCATCTGGGCCAATGACGTCGTGCACGGCGTCATGCCGGCCGTCTTCCTCGCCGATTGGATATTGCGCCCTCCACTGCGCCGTATCCCCTGGACCAGGTCTCTCCCGTGGCTGGCCTTCCCGCTGCTCTACCTTGCTTACTCGTTGCTGCGCGGGCCGAGTGCCGGTTGGTATCCGTACGACTTCCTCGACCCCCGCAAGCCGGGAGGCTATGGGCACGTGGCGATCTGGTCGGTGATCATCACGCTGGCCTTCACGCTGGTGGCATCGCTGCTTGTCCTGTATGCCAACGCGCGGAGCAGGAGTGGCGAAAGTGGCGGCACCGGCATCAGTGAGCATGACGGCCGTGACCGGGAAATGACGACGACCTGAGGGCAACTGGGCAAGCGGGTTTGACCAGTTGTGAGTGGGCGGGGTGATGGCCTCAGCGGGATGGGGGGCGTCCGGTGCATGCCTTGAGGTCGGTCGCTGGGCTGGGGTTTTGTCGGGCTGATCGTGTGTATCTCCACTGCCCACCGGGTCGAAAGGGCTCCTCGCGCGAACACCCTCAAGGTGAAGGGCATCCGCCATGCACAGTAGCCCCGCCCCAGCCCCCGGGCGCAAGACCGCCCGCCCTCTACGCCGACTGCTTTCCTGGACGGCGCGTCATCGGCGGACCGCCACTGGCCACGTGCTCCGAGGCATCTGCTACGGATCCGGCACAGCCCTCGTCAGCCTTGCCTCCTTGTGGATCCAGCACAGCACGTAGGCCGCCGGTGGAGGACAACAGGTGGCGCAACCAGTGGACTTCTGCGACAGCCGACACCAACGAGCACGTAACACGGGCTCCCAGGCCGAGCCGCCCTCCGCTCCACGGCGTCCGGTGACTCCCGGTCCGCCTCGGCCAGGGCGTACACCGGCGGCTTGAGTCCCGGCTGACCCACCGGCCCACAAGGGGGCTGGGCGGCAAAGGTAGGCGTCTTCGCCGCAGTGGCAGAAGGGGCTGAACGAGAAGCTCGACCGAGTGCTGCGACAGGGAGCGGGGTGCCCGATCGCCACGACAACTGCCGGGTCTGCTCCGGCAGGCTAAGCCGCGCTCATGTCGTCAGGTTGCCCGTGCGTCTGCGGCGGGCTTGAGTACTTCCCTGCACCAGGTGCGGAAGTCCGTTGGTGTCGGCTTGGCGATCGCCCAGTCCGGGTCGTAGATGCCGTGGTCCTGCGCGGCGAACGCCTCGGTCATGTCCTTGACCGTCTGATCGCTCGCGCCTTGGGAGCGGAGCAGTGACGCGTAGTCGTCGATGCTCATGCGGCGGTAGCTGACCGGACGCCCGAGTTCCTGGCTGATCACCTCGGCCATTCCGTCGGGGGTAAGCCGGTCGGGGCTGAACACGGGGAGGTTCTCCTGCCCGCTCCAGGACAGATCGGTGAGCAGGTCGGCGGCAACGCCGGCGATGTCCCGCGTCGCGATCGACGCCAGTGGCAGGTCACCTGCACAGGTCAGGTAGAACGCGCCTTGCTCGCGGATGGCATCGAGCTGCCGCAGGAGGTTCTCCATGTAGAAGGGCATGGACAAGGCCCGGTACGCCGCACCGGACTTGCCGAGTTCGGCGTCCATCGCGAAGGCCGCCGAGAGGAGGCCCGCCGGGGCCGGCCAGCCGTGTCCGGCGCTGGACACACCGACGACGTGGCCGACCTCGTGGCGGGCGATGGCGGCGGCGCCCGCCCGTGCGAAATGGAGGTAGTGCGCCTCGGCGCTCGGCGCCTGCGGGTTCGGCGGGACCAGCCAGAACAGCGCCTCGGCCCCGGGCAGGGCCTTGTCGAGCACGGCCGGATCGTCGTGGGAACCACTGATGGTCTCGACGCGCTCGCGGACCGAGTGATCCAGACGCGAGGCGTCACGAACGATGACCCGGATCTCCTTGTCCTGATCGAGTAATTGGCGGAGCAAATGGCTGCCGATCTGTCCGGTCGGCGTGGTGACGACGATCATCGCATCTCCTCTAACATGAACCTGAACTCCGGTTCCGAATGTAGGGGCAACTTCCGCACGTCGTCAACTAGAGTGGAGCGACCATGACCGCTCCCGAACGCCCGCTGCGCGCCGACGCCCGGCGCAACCGCGAGTCCGTCCTCGACGCCGCCGGCGAGCTGTTCGCCCAGCGAGGCGACGCCGTACAGATGGACGAGATCGCCGAGCGCGCCGGTCTGGGCGTCGGCACCCTCTACCGGCACTTCGCCGACAAGCAAGCGCTCCTCGCGGCGATCATCGGCCGCCGGTTCGAGGCGATGACCACCCTCGCCCGCGCCGCCGACGAGACCGAGGACCCGTGGGCGGCGTTCGAGACGCTGCTCTACGCGTATCTGGAGTCCGCGCAGGCCGACGCCGCGTTCCGCTTCGCGCTCATTGGCCCGGAAGAGCCGAGCTGGAACGACATCGCCGCCGAAAAGACAGATTTCTCGGCGATCACCGATCGCATCGTGCAGCGTGCCGTTGCCGCCGGTCGCCTGCGTACGGATTTTCACGCTCAGGACTTCGTCCTCATCACCCGTGGCGCCATGGCGAACATGACCGGTACCGGTGACTGGCGTAGGTACGTCGCGCTTTTGCTTGAGGGCATCCGCGGCCCCGAACGCTGACCCAATACCGAGCTTTCGGATCATCCGCGGGTGCAGCAGAGCACCGTCGTTCAGCATGTCTGTCCGATCGAACTGGGCAACTCTCTCACTGACGCAACCCTGGGACGAGGTGGCCGGGTTGAGCCGGGGACATGCCGACCCGCTCGCGCAGCCAGCCGGGCACCCTACGAATGGTCGGCAGAACGGCCCGGGAAACCCGCTGCCGGCGATACGAAGCCGCCCCGGGCAATTCCCGGGGCGGCTTGCGGTGTTGCGGTCAGCCGATTTTGGTCATGGCCCATCGCTGCGGTGCCCCGGAGTTGTCGGACCACTGGATGACTGGGCTCCCGTCCGCGTCGGTGTTGCCGTTGTCCAGCACCATTCCGCTGTGCCGGTTGGTGATGCGGTACTGGCCGTTGTCCAGCGCGGTGACGGCCCACTGTTGCTGCTTTCTGCCGTCGTCGGTCTTCTGCACTATCGCCGCTCCCGCGGAGGTGCTGCCGTTGTCGTCGAGTGCCTTGCCGCTGCGGACGCTCACTAGCTTGTAGTAGCCGTGCTCCAGGCCCGTGACCGTCCACTGCTGCGGAGAGCCGCCGTTCCGGGTCCACTGAATGACCTGGCTGCCGTCGGTGGTGACGTTGCCGTTGTCGAGTGCCTTGCCGCTGCGGACGCTCACCAACCGGTAGACACCTTCGGCGAGAACAGCCGGCACACCGTTGACCTCGACGCAGACCACCGAGTCGTTCGCGTTCGGCGCGGTGGCCGGCACGGTGACGTTGATGGTGCCGCCACTGACGGTGTACGGGAGCGACGTGGAGGGATTGTTCATCAGGTAGACGCGGTTGATGGTGTTGTAGACGGCGGGAATCTGGAGCGTGCCGTTCGTGGGCCAGGTGAACACGTGGGCGAAGAGCTTGCCACTCTTCTTGGTGACCCTGCCCCAGGACGGCTCGGTGGCGAAGGGGCTGCCGCTGGTGCCGTGGACGCTGTCGGAGGACGTGGCCATCCAGGAGGCCAGGCCGTTGAGGACGGTCACGGCTCCGGGGGTCACGGTGCCGTCGCCCTTGGGGCCGATGTTGAGCAGGTAGTTGCCGTCGCGGGAGACGACCGTGACCATCTCCCGGATGATGTCCTTCACGGACCGGTAGGAGTTCTCCGCCCCACTGTTGTAACCCCATGCGCCGTTCATGGTGGCGCAGGTCTCCCAGGGCCGGTCCAGCGGCGCGGCGGGAACCGTCTGCTCCGGGCAGGCGAAGTCACCGAGGCCCAGGTCCCGTTTGACCCGTTCGTTGACGACGAGGCGGGGCTTGCGCGCGATCAGCCAGTTGTACAGGTCCTGGCCGTCGGCCTCGGTCCACCAGTCGGTGAGCGTGGGTGTGGAGGGATTGCCGCACCAGTCACCGTCGAACCACAGGACGGCCGGGTCGTAGCGGTCCAGAAGTTCCTGCAACTGCGCCTTCATGTCGTTGATGTAGCCGGTGCGGGCGCTCTGCGATGCCATGTCGGAGTACAGAGTTCTGTTGTCGCAGGTCTGCGAGGGGTGGTTCCAGTCCAGGATCGAGTAGTAGAGCCCGAACCTGATGCCCCGGTTCTCGCACTCGGTCTTCAACTGGGCCAGCAGGTCGGTCTGGTAGCCGTTGTAGTCGTGCAGGTTGTACTGCTTGGTGCCGGTCGTGTCGGTGAAGCCCGCGACATTGGAGTCCCACATCGCGTAGCCCTCGTGGTGCTTGGCCGTGATCACCAGGTACTTCATGCCGGCGTTCTTGGCCAGTTCGGCGATGGTGGCGGCGTTGAAGCTGGTCGGGTTGAACGGGGTGGTCACCTGGGCCTGGTAGTTGGCCTTGGTCCAGTTCTCGGCGCTAAAGGCCCACTCTCCGTGGCCGAGGTAGGAGTAGGACCCGAAGTGGATGAACATCCCGAAACGGGCCTGGTACCACCAGTCCATCTTCGAGGGGACCGAGTACGCCTCGGCGGCGGCGGGCCACAGGGCCTGCGGCAGTCCGAAGGCCGCGGTTCCTCCGGCGAGGGCGGCGGCCTTGATGAGGGAGCGTCTACTGAGAGCGGAGGACATGGAGCGGCTCCTGGCAGTGTCGAAGGGCGCGGGAAGGCGAATACGGCGGGTGCGCAAGGAGATTCGGGGACGGCGGTGCGGCCAGTTCCAGGGGGCGAGCTGCGGAGCAGGTCGGACGAACTCGGCCTGCCAGGCTCGGGAAGCGGCATGGAATCCGTGATACCACCGATGACTCCTCGACCAACATAGGATGTATTAAGGGTCACCCGGTCGCGGCGTGTCTAGTGGAATGGCTAATTGTCCGAGTAAGACCGATTTGAATAGGCGAGTTGCGGGCGGGTGCTGCGGAACTCATCCTCTGTAAGTAGTGGTGCTGGGCATAGACATCGGGTCAGAGTCGTTCCGGGCTCTTTGCGCACCACCGCCTCCGAACTGGCCTCGTTGGGTGTGCTGGTCGCTTCAGGCGGTTGCTGTGGAGCCGGTGACCTGCTTCCAGGTGGTGAAGCGGTGAGGGGCTCACCTTGATCGTGGACGCGGGTTGCCATGAGGCGATGCGGGCTGAGTTGGTCTCTGTTGGAAGGCGGCGGGTGCGAGGTAGCCGGGGAGCGGTCGAGATGCCGGAGGGATACGGGCCGAACTACGATGGCTGTAGCCAATGAGCACCGGCACGGGCTCATGGAGGTGCACGATGAGCCACGGCACCGGATTCGACACCGGCCGGCTGTTGGCGATGTCACGGCCCGAGCTGGATCGGCTGTTTCTCGCCAGTCCGCCCGGCGGGATTCCGTGGGGCAAGGGAATCGGCACGGTGCTCCTGGGGCGCGGAACGAAGGTCTCCACCGTGGCGGCCACGCTCGTGCGCCGTCTCGCCTGGCAGGGCAAGGTCTTCGACTACGACCGTGGCGAACTGCGCAATATGGTCACGCCGTTCGGAGTGCGCGCCGTGAGGGCAAAGGTCTACCGGGACGAGAGCTGGCTGGACGACGGTGAATGCATCGTTCTCGACTATTCGCACACCTCGCTCCTGGCCCACTGGATCCGCGACGAGATTCGCTGCACCGGCCACGGGACCTATCTCGGCGTCGTCTATTGGGGGCGGCACAGGATTCTCCATTTCGGCCTGAGTTTCCGCGATCCGCAACCCTGAAGCCGGGGCGAAGGTGCCTGAGATGCCGTATCCATTCGCGGCCACCGTTCGCGCCACCATCCCAGCGCGCGCATCGGGAGCACTTCCCATATCGTCGAACCAAGGGCGCAACACTCCGCTGGATGTCCCCCGGGAAGGGGGCGCTGAGATGGACGCGCGGACCGCTGCGCGCTATTCCCTGGCCGGTATCCGACTGATGAACGGTGCAGCGGCACTGCTGGCCCCGCGAGTGATGGCCCGCCGACTGGGCGCGGACCCCGAGCAGCCTGCGCTGATCTACGTGCTCCGCATGTTCGGTGTGCGCACCGTGGTCATCGGCGCCCAACTGCTGTGCCCCGCGGACGCGGACGAGCTCGTCCGGGCGCTGCGGACCGGCACTCTCATCCACGCGAGCGACGCGCTGGCGGCCGCCGGCGCCGGCCGCGCAGGCCTTCTCCCATGCCGCATGGCCGCGGCGACCACGGTCATTTCGACGGTCAACGTCGCCCTGACCCTCGTGGCCCAGGGGTGGCCGTGCCGGCCACCGGACTCCGGCTGACGTCGGCGCCGCCCTGCCAAACTCCCCTGGCCGAGACGCCGGAAGGAGCCTCCTCATGAGCGCAGCACCACGCGGCGCCGCGCCGTGGTTCGTGCAGCTGCACGACAGGCTGGCGGTCGCCGTCGACCAGAAGGTCGGCTGGCAGAACCTGCCCAAACCGCTCGGACTACTGACCCTCATCGGGCTGCGGGACAACCTGCGCCGCAAGAACCTCTTCGACACCGGTTCCTACCCCTCGTGCAACCTGCCGGACATCGCTCCGCCGGGCGCGCAGGACGTCACGGGGCGGACGGCCGACGGGACGTACAACGACCTGGCGGACCCGCGCATGGGCATGGCCCGTTCGCGCTTCGGCCGCAACGTGCCACCGGAGCGGGCCTTCCCCGAACCCGAGCCGGGGATCCTTTCACCGAGCCCCCGTGAGGTGAGCCGGGCGCTGCTGACCCGGCGCGAGTTCATCCCCGCCGAGTCCGTCAACGTCCTGGTCGCCGCGTGGCTGCAGTTCATGATCAAGGACTGGGTCAGCCACGGGCAAGGCAGCACGGACCGCCCCTGGCACATCGGCCTGGCCGCCGACGACCCGTGGCCCGCGCCCCCGATGGTCGTGCCGCGCACTATCGCGGACCCGACTCGCCCCGCCGGGGACGACGGCCTGCCGCCAACGTTCCTCAACGACAACTCGCCCTGGTGGGACGGCTCCCAGCTGTACGGCACCAGCGTGGACGAGCAGCGCTCACGGCGCGCGGGCCAGGGCGGCAGGCTGCGGGTTCCCAACGGCCCGCTGTTCCCGGACGCACCGGACAAGGACCCGGCGGGCGTACCCGGTTTCTGGCTGGGTCTCGCCATGATGCACATGGTCTTCCTGCTCGAACACAACGCGATCTGCGACAGGTTGCACGAGGCCTACCCCGTCTGGCCCGACGAAGAGCTCTTCCAGCGGGCCCGGCTGATCACCGCCGCGCTCATCGCCAAGATTCACACCGTGGAGTGGACTCCTGCCGTCATCAGCCACCCGACAACCGTCGCCGCCATGCACGCCAACTGGTACGGCCTGCTGGGCGGGCGCCTGCACAAGCTGTTTGGGCGCCTGAGCAAGAGCGAGGTGCTCAGCGGCATCGTGGGCGGCCGCACCGACCATTTCGGCGTCCCGTACTCGCTCACCGAGGAGTTCGTCGCCGTCTACCGCATGCACCCCCTCATCCCCGACGACTGGAGCTTCCGGTCGGCCGCCGATGACACGCTGCTGCAGGAGACCACCTTCCGGGATTTGACGGGGCGGAAGGCCTACGACGTCCTCGGCAAACACACCCTGACCGACCTCCTCTATTCCTTCGGCACCTCGCACCCCGGCCTGGTCACCCTGCACAACTACCCGCGGTTCCTACAGGAGTTCCAGCGGCCGGACGGCAAGCTGATGGACCTCGGAGCCGTGGACATCCTGCGCTCGCGGGAGGTCGGCGTGCCCCGCTACAACGAGTTTCGGCGCCAGCTCCACCTCCTGCCGGCCGCCGACTTCGACGCCCTCACGGACGATCCCGTCTGGGCCGAGGAACTGCGCCGGGCCTACGACGGGGACATCGAGCGGGTGGACCTCTCGGTGGGCATGTTCGCCGAACCCCGCCCGCGGGGCTTCGCGTTCAGCGACACGGCCTTCCGCATCTTCGTCCTGATGGCGTCCCGCCGCCTCAACAGCGACCGGTACCTCACCAGGGACTACACGCCTCAGGTGTACTCGCAGACCGGTCTGGACTGGATCGAGAACAATGACATGACCAGTGTGCTGCTACGGCACTTCCCGGGGCTGCGTGCGTCCCTGCGGTCGGTGGACAACGCCTTCGCGCCGTGGACCGCGGCGGGGCCTTCACGGTGAGACCGGGGGTGGGTGATGGAACGCGCAGCCTGGCACTCGTACCGTAAGGCTGGCGACCCTCCGCGCCTGCCGCGAGGGGTCGCCATCATGGTGGCCGTCCTGGCCATGGCGGTCTTCGCCGTGGGTCTCTGGATCCGTCACAACGCCCCCGCCGTCGATGACGTGGGGCTGCAACTGGCGGGCAGCGCGCGGGCGGCGGAAGCCGTAGTCGGCGGCCGGACGGCCGAATTCCACAAGGCGCTGACGGCCGACTTCTTCCTCATCGGGGCGTACACGATCAGCACGGTGCTCGTGTTCTGGCTGAGCACCCGGACCATCGCGGTGCGCATGCGGCACCGCTGCCTCGTCCGGTACGGGATCGCCGGTGCCCTCATCACGTGCGGGTGTGCCGTTGCGGAGAAGCTGCTGCTGCTCCACGGACTCGACGGCGCGGACTGGCCGTTCGCGGTGGCGGCGGGCCTCGCGACGGTCAAGTGGCTGCTGCTCGTCCTGACCGTGCCCGTCGCGGCGTGCGTGGTCGTGATCGTCCTCAAGCGGGCCCTGTGCTATGGGTGGGCGCAGCGCCGATATGACCGCGACGGGGCAGGCGAATACCACCCGGGCGCCCCCGGTCCCCGCGGGCCCGACGTCATCCTGCCCTGGCCCGTGATGCAGTCGGACGGACGCCGCTGGCCGGCGGCGGTGCGCAAGGTTCCTCCCCGCTCCCGGGAGGCCCGGTGGGAGAACGGCAGCCAGGTGCCGCCGGGCCGGGAACAGGGCGGGCTCGGCTTCTGCGTCTCGGGCGGCGGCATCCGCTCGGCCTGCGTCACGCTGGGCGCGCTGCAGGTCCTCCGCTCCCACCTGTGCCGGGCCCGCTACCTGGTGTCGGTCTCCGGCGGCGGCTACACGACGGGCGCCCTCCAACTCGCGCTGGCCGGGAAGGACCGGGACGGACCTCGTCCCGGCGATGTCTTCATGCCCGGCACGCCGGAGGAGGACCACACCCGTCGGCACTCCAAGTACGTCGCGGAAGGCACCGGTCAGTGGCTGGCCGCCGCGGGCACCGTGCTGCGGGGGCTGCTGGCCTCACTGAGCCTGCTCACCGCCGCACTGCTGGTCCTGGGGCTCGCCCTGAGCTGGGGTTACCACCTCGTTCCGCTGACGGAGGCGACCCCGCCGCCCCAGCATCTGGTCTTCCGGGGACCGGCGCTGTGGGCCCTCGCGGTTCTGGCCGGTCTCGCCGTCGTGTTCTGGTTCCTCTGGCTGGTGTCCCTGTGCCTTGCCAGGGGGCTCCTGTCAAGCACTCTGAAGTGGGTCTTCCTCACCTTCGTGGTGACGGGGCTGCTGCTGGGCGTTGTGGTGGTCGTCTGCCCCGCCCTGGCGTGGGTGACGCCGCACGTGTGGAAACTGCAGGCCCCGGCGACGGGGGCGAGCGCCGGCGGCGCCGCGTTGCTCACCTATGTGACCGTGCTGTTGAGCACCACATGGCGACGCATCGAGTCCGCCGGGCACACGGTCGGCGCCGCCGAGCGCTCCCGGCTGGCGCGTGCCGTGCCCAACGGGTTCGCCAAGTACCTCCTGGTGTGGCTGGTCCTCGTGGTGGTGGCAGCGGCCTCCCTGCTCCTGCTGGGCTGGGTGATCGCCACCGGCCGGACCTGGCCGAAGCCCTGCCAGATCGCCCTCGTCGCCGTCCTCGGGCTGGTTGTGCTGAGCCTCGACCAGACATGGATGGGCCTCCACCCCTTCTACCGTGCCCGGCTGGCCTCCGCGTTCGCCGTCCGCCGCAGGACCTCCCCGGACGGCGAACAGATCGCGGTGCCCTACCAGTTCGACGAGCCGACACCGCTTGCCTGGTACGACAGACGACACCGCGACTTCCCCCAGGTCATCTTCGCCGCGGCGGCCAACCTGTCCGGCGACGACCGGACACCGCCGGGGCGGCACGCGGTGTCGTTCACGCTGTCGCACGATTACCTCGGCGGTCCGGACGTCGGATACGCCCGTACGGACGTCCTGTTCCACCGCGCCAGGCGAGTCATCCGCAGGGACCTCACCGTCGAATCCGCCATGGCCGTCTCCGGCGCGGCCTTCGCCTCGGCCATGGGACGTCAGGCGCGCGCGTTCCAGACGCTGTTGGCGCTCTCCAATGCCCGGCTCGGTGCTTGGCTGCCCAACCCCGGCGTGCTGGGCGCCCTTTGGTGCAAGGACCCCGACTGGGGACTGCCTCCGATGCCGGGCATCCGCCGTCTGCCGTACCTGCTGCGGGAGGTGTCGGGCCGCTATCCGATGGACGACCGGATGCTACTGGTCACGGACGGCGGCCACTACGAGAACCTCGGACTGGTCGAACTGCTCCGGCACGGCGTCACCACCGCCGTGTGCGTCGACGCCAGCGGGGGGTCCGGGGCTTTCGCCGCCGCTCTGGGCGAGGCGATCTCCCTGGCATGGGAGGAACTCGGCGTCGAGATCTCGATCGCCCACGAGGAGTGGTTGAAGCTCATCCCCGGCAGCGCGCCTCCCCTCGAACCGCGAAACCCGCAACCATCGCCGGGCACGCTGGACCCACCGAACCCGCTGGCCGGGCTCAACCTCCGGCTCTCGGCCTCGGCAGTGGTCGAGGGCACGATCACCTATCCGCGCGAGCTGGTGGACGACGAGGGCCGCAGGCTCGGCACGACGGGACGGCTGATCGTCGCCCGAGCGGCCCTGACCCCGGGCATGCCCTACGAACTCCTCGCCTACGCCCAGGCCGACCAGGAGTTCCCGCACGACGGCACCAGCGACCAGTGGTTCGACGACCGGCGATTCGACGCCTACCAGACACTCGGCCGAGCGATCGGCAAGCAGGCCGAGACGCTGCTCGTGAGGCATACGAACTCGTGATCGTGGATGCAGGGCCAGCCGGAACATCTGCGGCGGTAAGCGCGGACGAAGAAATCCTGCGGACCCCAAACGAGTAGCGGTGATCGGCGCCGTAAACACAGAGGCCGACAACCGCCATGAACTCAAAAGCCGATCGGTGATGTGATGCGCGGGTTGATTTGCGGCGGCGGGTCGGTCGGACCGTCGGCCGAGAAGTGGCGGCGGGCGCCGTCAGCCGGAGCTACCTGTACATGAAGCCGCGCTTCGGGTGACCCGCAGGTCACCCGAAGCGCGGCAACTACCCGGCCCCGAACGGGCTTCAGTCGAACCTGACGCAGTAGACGAACGGGACGCTGGCCGTGCTTCGACCCGACGTCAGATCGACCGCGTGAACCGAGGAGTTCGGGTTTCCGGGAGCGCACGGTCCTGTGAAGCCGGGGAGGAAACCGAAGCTTCCGCCCGCGTGTCCGGAGTACCTGGTGGCAGTGACCGTCCAGGACCTGTTGACAGCGCCGGAGAACACGATGCGGACCGGGCTGTTGACGTTGAAGTGGTCGCCGCTGACCTTGAGGGTGCCGCCTTCCGTATTGACCCACACCCGTACCGCCAACCGCCGGTCATCGGCCTGACTGTTGTCGTATCGCGCCTGCGCGCGGGTCTCCGGGGTCACACAGGTGAGGTCGTCGGAGCCCCAGCCCTCACGCCAGACAAAGCCCTGCTTGCAGTAGCCGTTCGGGAGGGTCCGGCCTGGGGCCAGAGCGTTGTCGTTGGCGGTATCCGTACGTGTCTGCGGTGTGACACACGTGAGATCGCTGGCACGCGCGACCCGCCACACATATCCCTGTCTGCAGGTGCTGGGCCCGGAGTCCTGAGCGCTGGCGGCCGACGGTGCGATGAGCCCGCCGCCGATCCCGGCGGCAAGCACCATCGCCGAGGCCGTGATTCGCCTGAACATAGTCATACCTCCCAGCCCCGAGGTCGCTATCTTTTCCATCGTCTGCCTTCGCTGCGGAATCATCAAATCCTGCGCGCGGAAGTCCGGTCAGGCTCACCCCGCGACGCCGCCCGACGCTGCTATTCGCCAGCCTGCCAAGCGTCCGGAATTAACGCCGTGATGGTGTACGCGCGCCCCGGCCGGCGGTGTGGCCGCGGGCTTGTTGCTGTTGATCGGGGTCGTTCATGGTCTGGGTCCGCCGGACGCCTCCGCGGCCAGAGGCGGCGCCAACCCTCTTGCGCGAAGCGGCATTTCGTGGCCCTCGTACAGACCCGTACCGTTCTAGTCATGGAGTGGAATTTTCGAGCGGCCGGGGAACTCACTGCTGCCTTGCGTGCCGGTGAAGTGAGCTCGGTGGAACTGACCGACCAGGCGATCACGGGTATCGAGAGGGACGACAAGGCGATCAATGCGGTTTGTGTGCCGGACTTCGAGCGTGCGCGGGCCGCAGCGCGCGACGCAGACCAGGCGCGCGCCCGCGGCGAGGACCGGCCGCTGCTCGGTATTCCGGTGACGGTCAAAGAGTCCTACAACATCGCCGGCCTGCCCACGACCTGGGGCATGCCGCTACACCGGAACTACCTGCCCGCCGAGGACGCGGTGCAGGTATCGCGGCTCAAGGCCGCCGGCGCGGTGGTGCTCGGCAAGACCAACGTGCCCGTGGCACTGCAGGATGTGCAGACCTTCAACGAGATCTACGGCACCACCAACAACCCATGGGACCACGCTCGTACGCCGGGCGGATCCTCCGGCGGGTCAGCAGCGGCCCTGGCATCCGGATTCGGCGCGTTGTCCATCGGCTCCGACATCGCTGGGTCGCTGCGCACCCCCGCCCACTTCTGCGGGATCTACGCACACAAGCCGACACTCGGGCTCGCGGCGAACCGAGGCATGGTGCCGCCACGCGTGCCGGCCTTGCCGGCCGAACACGACCTCGCAGTAGTCGGCCCGATGGCGCGCACTGCCCGCGACCTCAGGCTTCTGCTCGACGTCATGGCCGGACCGGACCCGCTGACACTCGGTGTGGCACACGCCGTGACGCTGCCGGCCGCACGCCATGAGCGGCTCTGCGACTTCCGGGTCCTGGTCCTCGAAGAGCATCCGCTCATTCCGACCGGGTCTGCGGTGCGGGCGGCCGTGAACCGGGTGGCCGACGCGCTCGCCGATGGCGGCGCCCGCGTCGAACGGGACAACAGCCCGCTCCTGCCCGATCTCACCGAAGCCGCGCTGATCTACACGCAGTTGCGGTGCTCGGGATCCGCTGCGCACTTTCCCGACGAGGTGTACGAGCAACTGCGGGCCCGCGCCGCCCAACTGGGCGCAGACGACCAGAGCCTCGACGCGGCGCGGGTGCGCGGCATGGTCTTGAGTCACCGGGACTGGATCGAGGTGAACAACCGACGGGAGGTGCACCGCCACGGCTGGCGGCAGCTCTTCACCCAGTTCGACGCCGTGGTGTGTCCCATCACCCCCACTCCCGCGTTTCCGCACGACCACAGACCCGATCCGAGGGGACGCCGGATCGATATCGACGGCGTCGAGTACCCCTACCTCGACCAGCTCGTCTGGGCCGGTCTGGCCACCATGCCGGGCCTGCCCGCCACCGCCATACCCGCGGGGCGGTCCCCTGAGGGCCTGCCGGTGGGCGTACAGATCATCGGTCCCATGCTCGAAGACCACACCCCGCTGAGACTGGCCGAACTCCTGGAGCAGAGCATCGGGGGCTTCCAGGCACCGAAGTAGGCGTACGCCAGCCTGTGGTGCGAGGCCGTACGGGCAACCCATCTGCTCGGACCAGGCCGGAGCCTCCTCCGACACCTCAACTGTCGGGAAGGCTGACGGAGCGGGTGAGGGCGTCAACGGTGTGGAACTCGGGGATCGGCTCGGTGGCGGCGGTTAGGGTGGGGCGGTGAACCGCACAGATCGCTTGTATGCGCTGGTCGAGGAGCTTCGAGCGGTGGCGCCCCGGCCGCGCAGTGCTCCGTGGCTGGCACGGCGGTTCGAGGTCAGTGTGCGCACCATAGAGCGGGATCTCGAAGCGTTGAGGCAGTCGGGCTTGCCGATCCGCAGTGATGCCGGTCGGGCTGGTGGATACAGCCTGGACCGGGACCGCACGCTCCCGCCCGTGACACTCAGCGCCGCCGAGGCTCTCGCCGTCAGCGTCGCGCTTCGTACGGCTGCGTCCACGCCGTTCGCGGCAGCCGCACACCGCGCCGCTCAGAAGGTGCTGGCAGTGCTGCCCGCTGACGTGAGACAGCGGGAGGAAGCGCTGGCGCGGCTGGTGTACCGGGTCGGGGACCACGCGCCTGGCGGGAGCGGCGTGCTGAGCGAGATCATCGTCGAGGCCGTGGTCTCCGGAAATGTCCTGCACCTCACCTATACGGACCGGGCCGGCGCGGGGACCACGCGCGACGTCGAGCCGCTGGGGCTCCTGTGGGGACCGAATGGCTGGTACCTGGCGGCGTGGTGCCGCCTACGGTCGGCGGTCCGAGGCTTCCAGCTCGACCGGATCACCTCACTGGAACCGTCGGACGAACGAGTGGCGGCCCGGGAGCCGCAGTGGAGCGCCGAGTTGAAGCGCTTGGATGCCGAACCCTTCGCTCTGTGATCTGAAACACCGACAGCACGGTGTCGCGAGGGGCCGCAATGCTGTTCACCATGGACAACGAGAAGCGCATGACCACGTGGTGCCGCATGTGGAACGAAGACCCCTCCCTGGCCCACGACCTGATGACCGATGATTGCACGCAGTGGTCGGATCACGGGGCCGGACTGGACACCGTGGTCGGCCCACACGAGCAGGAACGCTTCGTCGCGGGGTACCGCGCGAGGCATGTGAACATCTTCAGCCCACGAGTACTCGCCGACGCCGGTGATCGGTTCGCGTACCTGTGGGATGTGAGGAAGGCCGACGGCCAGGTATTGACCGGCATCGACGTCAACCACCTCAAGGATGGCCGCGTACGGGAGAACTGGACGTTCGTGGCGGAGCGGCGTTGTGAGCGATCCGATCCAGAACCCGGGGCGGCCGGTCACACCGACCCGGCCACGATCGAGGATCTGTGCCGCCAGTGGGTTCAGCTCCGCAACGGCCGGGCCGAGCTGGCCAAGGACGTGGTGACGGGCGACTTCGATCTGTTCTCGGGCGCCGAAGCGGCTGGCGACGCGCACGGCCCCTCCGAGTTGGCTGACCTGATCGAGCGACAGGCCGAAACCAACGACCCGCCCGTCATCACGATCCACCGGCAGCCCATCGTCGACCCCGGGCGCAGGCACGTAGCGTTCCTCTGGACAGCCGAAACCGGGGCCGACGGTGCCTCCGTCGGCGGTGTCGACCTCCTGACGGTGCGCTCCGGCCGGTTCGCGCGCGCGTGGTCCCTGACGGGCATTCGTCCATTCCGCTACTGAAGCCCGTGCCCACAGAGGAGGGGGCCAAGTCGGGCTGAGCGGAGCGCGGTTCATCCCGGAGGAGGAGAACTGTGATCACCGCACGGGGCAGTCGTTGCGATGAAGTCGGCAGCCTGGCGTGCTGAGAGCGCCAGGCTCAGCGGCACGAGCCCGGTTGGACGGCCCGGCGGCCGGCTCGCGGACAACCCCGAAGACAGGCGCGGCCGGTGAGCCCTTCGATACCGAGTGGGGGACCAGGACCGTGGAGTCGGCGAGCGGGACGCTGGACAGCGGCAGGACGGTGAGCTGGCCGGGCATGCTACGGGGGTGGCACTCCGGGGGTGGCACTCATACACCTCTTCCACTGTTCCGCTCTCCGTACGAGTTGAGACTCCGGAGAGGAGACGGCGACGGTGGCTTCCGGATCGACCACCGCGAGCTGGTCGGCGCGTACCGGGTCTCTGCCTGGACCACCGGGCGCGGCGGATGTTGGTGAGTCACCACCCAACTGCCTTGCACGGGCGACTACTTCGCGGTTTCGATGCGCCGCCCCGCCCGTGGTGCGCCAGCCATGCTCTCGCGTGCGTCTTCCGCAGCACGTTGCGGCCCGCCTTCCGCTGCTGCTGCCGAGCTCAACTGGCGTCTCCGGTTGGGGAGATGCAGGTCTGGGGCGTGGCGATCAGGGGTTTGGCCTGGGGGGAGTACCGTCCGGCCAACGTGATCGGGTTGCTGAGCGCCGCCATGTGACCGTTTCGATCGCGAACCTCGGTGCGAATGAACGCTGATTCGTCGGCACCGATGTGCCACTTCACGGCGCCCGATCCCGTGCTGGGCAACGATTCGACGAACACCTTTCCCTTCTCGGTGTGGAGGCTGACAGTGCCGCCGGGCACGCCGTGTACGGCAACTCGCACCACGGCTGGCTCATCGCCGGTTTTCAATCGTTCCCCGATCCCAGCGCTGCGATCACCAGCAGAGGCCGTGAACGACAGCTCGATGGCTCCTGATGCCGCGATCCAGCTGTGGCCGGCGCGGATACCGGCGAGGACCGCGTCGACACTCAGCTCGTCAGCCAGCACGACGGTGTGGGGGCTGCCGATCTGGCCCTCCAGGTGGGTGTCACTGTTCCCTACCGCAGGCCGCCACCGTCCCTGGCAGATCTCCGCGGCCAGAGTGCGTCCCCACTCGGCCAAGGCCGCCTCGTTGTCCGCCTGCCATGGCACATCCGAACTCCACTGCCCGTTCCACACCTCCACCACATCGAAGCCCTGATACGAGTACATGAGCGTGCCCGAGGCGTAGGGCGCGTACGGATGAGCCGCCACGCAGAGCCCACCGGCTCGGTGAACCTCATCCAGATGCAGATCGACCACGTTGTCCCGCACGCCGTAGCGCCAGTCGACTACCTGACCCGGGCGCAACCCCAGCGCGAGCCAGTGTCCGGTCCGCGTGACGACCTCCTGACCCAGGATCACCAGCAAGTCGTCGCCGACGTGCCGGCTCCAGGCGCCATGCGTCTCAGCAGTGTTGTGCTCGGTGATGGCAAGGAAATCAAGTCCCGCCGCACGAGCACCTGCCACAAGCTCCGCCGGCGTCAGCACACCGCCGTGCGAGGACACGGTATGCACATGGCAGTCACCTCGATACCAGCCACGCGCCCGACCGGCTACCCGCACCGGCGGGAACCGAGACACCGGAAGAACCCTTCCCGCTACGTCACCCATATCCATTCCCGAAGCCTAGGGCCTGGTGTGAAAGTGCTGGCCACGAGCGGCCTGGCGTACATGGGCGGCGTCGTTGTCAGTGGTGTCGTGCATGATCGGCGCGTCAGTTCTTCTACGGGGATGGGGAAGCGCCATGCCAGTCACGAACCAGCAGGTAGCAGGGCACGTGTTCCTGCGGCAGATGTATGCGGACTCGTACTTCCCCGATCATGTCGTCGACCGGGGCAGGGCGATCCTGTTGCGGCTGTGCGAGCGGATTGAGGCTGAGCAGCCGTCGAATCTGGAGGCTCTGTATGCGCTCACCCAGGCTGCAACCGAGGAGTTCAACAGTCTGGAAGCGGAGTTCGAGGCAGCCGGGAGTGAGATCGAGACGGTCGCGCGCGAGATGATCGCTGAGGACTTCTGGTTTGTCGCGTCGGCATACGGGTTTACGGACGCGGATGTAGAGAAGCTGATTGCCACCCGGGACTGGTGAGCGACGACCGGGAGGTCGCCTGCCGGTCAGAGCCATTCGTTGATGGCTGCGATCAGCACGGTCGCCTCGTAGCGGACGGCGAGTTTGATGCCCCTATGGATGTCAATATCGTCCTGCGGCTGGCGCTGGTGCAGGAGTGGCCTTCCCGTGCATGGTGATGAGTTGGTAGATCTCGCGGGCGACGTAGCGTTTGAGGCAGCGGATGGCCTCGCGGCGGGTCTTGCCTTCGGCGATGCGTCGTTCCAGGTACTCGCGGCTGCGGCTCTCCCAGCGCAGTCGGGCCAGGACGATTGCGTAGAGGGCGGAGTTGGCTTGTCGGTCACCGCCTCGGTTGAGCCTGCGACGCTGAGTCTTGCCGGATGATGCCTCCACCGGGCTGACGCCACAGAGGGCGGCGAAGGAAGCCTCGCCGCCCATCCGGTCCGGGTTGTCGCCGGCTGCTATCAGCAATGCGGCCGCGGTGTCAGGGCCGACGCCGTAGCAGTCCAGGAGCTTCGGCGCGTAGGAGGTGATCGCCGAGGTGATCCGTCTGGTGAGGTCGTTGATCTCCTCGGTGAGGTGACGGATCCGGCTGGCTAGCAGCCGCAGGGTGTGGCGTGCAGCCATGGCCGGGGTGGCCCCGGCTGAGTCCTCCAACTCGGAGCATCGACGGATGAGTTTAGGGTTGCTGAGGCCTGCCAGCGATTCACGCAGCGCGGGGTCTGCGGAGACCAGGACGGCCTTGAGCTGGTTGATCGCTTGCGAGCGTGACTTGACCGCAGAGCTCTTGGCCATCTTGAACATCCGGACTGCCTCCACCGGACCGTCGGTGGTCTTGGCGGTGGCGGTGGCGCGGCCTGAGAGCACCGCTTGGGCGGCGGCCGCCGCGTCGATCGCGTCGGTCTTTCCTCGTCGGCGCCGCAAGGCCTTGTCCGGCTGGTTGACCTCGGTGACCGCGATGCCTTCGCTCTGAAGGTAGCGGGTCAGCGCGGCACCATAGGAGCCGGTGCACTCGACTCCAGCCCGCTTCAGAATTCCGAAGGCCCGTGCCCATGAAAGGAGTTGTCGGTATCCCTCTCGCGTGGTCGGGAAGCTACGAGTGTCAAGCATGGCTCCGGTAGAAGTGATCACCGCAGCGACGTGCACATCCTTGTGGGTGTCCACGCCCAGCACGATGTCCTCTGGGTGGCTGGTCGTGTCGTGCGGCGGAGGGGCTTGCCGGGTCATGCTGGGCACGGTCGTCTGTCTCCTGAACGCCTGGGGGGACTGGTGGCCGGCGCCGGGCCGGTGAGGCGGTCAGGACTGTGACGGTGCGCGTCGCGAAGGCCCCTATCGGGACACGCCCACTGGTCCGGCGGCAGCACGCACCGCCTCGGGCAGTGGTCGGCAGATCAAGCTCAAGGCATCAGCGCCAGTCGTACCTCGGGCCAGACCACCGCCCGGGGCGGCACCCGACCATCCTCACAGTCGTATCTCGTGGCCGACCGCGCGGTGGCGCTCGAGGCGGTTGGTTCCGCATTCCACCGCGTGGCGCTCCTTATAATCGGCTTTGTCGAACTTCGGCGGACGGCCTCCGCGAGAGCCGAGCTTCTTGCGGTTGCGGACCTCGTCAGCCTTCTCCGGGATGGTGGAGCCTATGCCGCGTCTGCGCAGGTAGGCGCGGTTTCCGCGGGAGCCGTATGCCTTATCGGCGCGGACCTTGTCCGGCCGTGTTCGCGGCCGGCCCCGACCGATGCGGGGCACCCGGATGCCCTCCAGGACCGGCTGGAAGTGCGGACTGTCGTGCCGCTGGCCAGCGGTGAAAAGCAGCGAAAGAGGCTTCTGCCCCTGCTCAACCGCCAGGTGCAGCTTGGTAGTCAGCCCGCCGCGCGAGAGTCCCAGGCCGTGATCGTCGGGTTCGGTGTCGACGCCGCTGGGAGGCCCCTTCTGCAGCGCCCTTCTTACGCGCCCCGGCGGCGTGCTGATGGGCTGGGGCGATCGTGGAGTCCACGCTGACGTCCCACGTCATTAGGCCCTTCACGTCGGCCTCGGCCTGCGGCTGCTCGAAGATCCGCTTCCAGGTGCCGTCGCGCTGCCAGCGCCGGAATAGGTCGTAGGCCCGGTCCCACGGCCCATACCGCTCCGGCACGTCGCGCCACGGGGCACCGGTCCTGGTCCGCCACCGTATGCCGTCTATCAACTGCCGCCGGGTCCACACCGGTGGACGGCCCGGCTTCTTGCCCAGCGGCAGCAACGGCTCAAGCCGAGCCCACTGGTCGTTCGTCAGATCTCCACGCCCCACGGCTGGTGATGTTGGGCACTCCATGGCGGCCGCAGTGGCGGGACTCTACGCGGCCGTGCAACCCGGCGCGCGGCATTGTCTGGGTGGACCAGGCGACGGAGGTACTCCCCTTCGCCCAGATGCTCCGCTCGATCGCACCGATGCTGCGCGGCCCCGCCTTCACCCAGGTCTGGCCGAACATCGACAAGAGCCTCGGGCTCGACCGCATCCCCGAGCCGACACGCACGCTGGTGCTGGATACGCACAAGGTCGAGCAGGATGTCGTGCTCGGCTACTGGAATCAGGTCCTGACCACCGATCCGGCGGAGCTGCAGGCCTGGATCGACGAAAATACGGCCGGTATCCGGGTTCCATGCCTCGCGGTGTTCGGCCGTCCTGTCACTGACGGCGAGCGCGAGCGGTTCGACCGACTGCCGGACGTACAGGTCGAGGAGTGGCTGGGCGACGGGCACTTCGTCCACCTGGTCGATTCCAGGGGGTTCGCGACCAGACTCGACGCCTTCGTCAGGTACTGCGAGCAGGCAGCCTGAACAAAAGTGGGTACTCCGCGCAGTGAAGGGTGAGGCCCTCGCCGAGTACGAGGCGCTCGACCTGCAACAGGTGGTCTGCCGCCGCGTCCGCGGAGATGACCGACACCAGAGATCGCGCACCCGCGCTCGCGGGTGCGCGATCAGCTGATGGCGGTTCAGGCTCCGGCCGCGGTGACCACGGCGTCGGTGGCGAATCCGAGGAGCAGGCCGATGAGGATGCACCAGGTGGTGAGCGTCTTCAGGCCGGTCTTGCGGGCGATGGCGAGTAGCTCGATGACGACGTAGAGGATCGAGCCGGCGGCCAGCCCAAGGAACGCGATGGAGAGCGTGTCGTTGACGAGGTGCTGGCCGACGAGTGTGCCGAGGAATGTCGGGCCGCCGCCGATCAGGCCGAGCCAGATCAGGCTGATCCACGAGGGGCGCTCGCCGTCGGCGGCGAGCGGGGCTACGATGCCGAAGCCCTCGGTGGCGTTGTGCAGGCCGAAGCCGATGATGAGGAGGACTGCCAGGGAGAGTTCGCCCTTGGCGGCGGAGTTGCCGATCGCCAGGCCCTCGGCGAAGTTGTGCAGCCCGATGCCGGTCGCGATCATGAGTGCGAGGGAGCCCGCCTGGCTGCGGGTCTTCGGTGACAGTTCCGCAGTGGTGGCGCAGCCGGGACCGGCGGCACGGTCGGCGGCGGCCCGGCGGCGGGCCATCCAGGCGTCGTAGTAGACGAGACCGAGCAGGCCGGCGGCGAGTCCGGCAGCCAGCACGGACCCGGTCGAGGCGACCGTTCCCCAGTGATGGTCGCTCAGTGCGGCGTCGACCGGTTCCCAGGCATGGGTGAGTACGTCCCAGACGAGAAAGATCAGGATGCCGATGGCGACGGCGTTGAGCCCGGCCTTCAAGCGCGGCGTCGGTGTGCGCAGTCGGCCGAGCGGGAGGCCGAGGTAGATGGTGAAGCCTGCGATCGCACCGAGCAGGGCGATGTTCGCGCTGGACATGGGGGCTCCGGGGAAAGTGCTGTGAGGACCCCGTGGGGATGGTCCTCGGGGACAGACAAACACTAGGTTAGGGGAGCCTTGCCTAATAGTTCCTTGTCTGGTTTTGGTGAAACTTTGACGATGGCCCGGAGCGCCGTCCTCGCAGAAGTACGCCATTGGCCATGCAGGGCAGGTACATCACGTCGGCGTCGGAGCGCACCTCGGCCAGGGACTCGGTCCCGTAGCCACCAAGCGGCAGCAACCACTGATCGATCCCTCAGCGCGGAGGGTTGCCGTCGGCGCTCGCCCGCCCGAGAAAGAGACTTGTCGTCACCTTCACTCGTACGCTTCCGCCCTGTTCGGCCATGGTGTGGGCCATGTCCGCGAAGATTCGCTCCCGCTTGCGGGGCGGAAGTATCCGGTAGCCCGAGTAGGAGGCGAGCAGGCCGATCAGAGCGGAAGGGGAGCGGTCGTGTACGGATCCGTACAGGCGGTGGGCCGGATCCACGAATCCGGCGGCCACCATGTCACGCCACTGGCGGGCCTCGGACCCGTAGCGCGCTGGGCCGGGGCGGGGATCCAGGATGGTGTGCTCAGGAATATCTATGCCGTGTCGAGTGTGGGCGCCCGTCAGCTCAGCCGTCAGGTCGTCGGACTCCAGAAACCAGTGGTTCCAGAAGAGGGCGATCGCTCCGCCCGGCGACAGCGCGGCTTTCGCTCTGCGCCAGCGCACGGCTGGGTCCACCCAATGCCATGCCTGGGCGCAGTACAGCAGCCCGTAACGCCGTGTGGGCCGCCAGGTCTCGAAGTCGGCGATCTCGACAGTCACCTGGGGGAGCCCTCCGCAGCGGTGTTGTAGTACACGCGCCATGCGGGCGTCGGGCTCGACGCAGGTCACCGGTACGCCGGACTGTGCGAAAGCCCGCGTCGCCTTGCCTGTGCCGGCGCCCACCTCCAGGGCAAGGGCGCCGTCATCAAGGCCGGCGAAGTCCAGGACCTCGTCTATCAGTTGGGCGGGATAGCCGGGCCGGAACGCGTCGTACTCCTCGGCATCGTCGCCGAAGGTGTGGCGGCGTGCCCGCGCCGACGGCGCAGCGTTGTTCGGAGTCCCGTTCGCCATGTACGCACGCTACGCGCCGAGGTCGTTGACCGACAGGGCGCCTTCCATGAGACGGCGCCCCTGCCCCGGAGGTGAACCCTGCGGTTGCGTGCTGTGGGAAAGCGGGGTGTGCCGAGTAGCCGACAGCGCCTCGAAGACCGGATGACCAAGTACCGTGCCGGCGTTCCCACCAGCCGCCGTCCCGATCTCGTCGGCGAACGGGACGTGCGGCGCTGGTGTCGGTCCAACACGCCGGGCACCTGCTCAGGGACCGTTCTGTTTACGGTCCTCCTGCCGGGGTTCAAGGCTCTCGTCATCGCAGGGTGGTCAGTGCCGCCCCTTGATAGCTGGCTCCGGCGTTCCAGAGCAGGAAGGAGTTCATGCCGTCTCCAGCCGCCGCCCTGATCTGGTCGGCTACTTCGGTGGGGCCGTAGTGGACGCCCAGGGAGAAGTCCTGGAGCCAGGGGACGACCGTGGCTCTGGTGCCCTTGACCTGCTTCGCGAAGTCGGCCAGCGACCGGTTGACGATCTCGTACGGGCTGGCGTTCGGACTGGCGACCCCGTACTCGCCCTCGGCCCAGTGTGAGGGGTACACCATGGGAGCGATGTAGTCCGCGTGTTGGGCCAGGGCGGGGATGTCCTGGGCGATTTCGGTGGGCCGGGTGGCGGCGATGCCGAAGACCGAGACCCCGAGGTATTTTCCTTCGGGCTGGAGGCGGCGATGGGTGTCGGCGACGAAGTCGGCGATGGACTTCTCGGGCGTCTGCTTGCCCAGGCCGGGGAAGCGCAGTGTGGAGAGCTTTCCGTCGGGGCGGCGCACGTAGTCGTACAGGATGTCGTCGAAGCCCAGCTTGGCCGCTTCGGTGGCCAGGGCGATGTTGTACTCGCGGACCTCGGGATCGGCGAAGTTGGTGAACGAGAGCGTGCCGTAGTGGCCGCCGTCGTAGGGGCTGCCGTCAGGGGCCTGGACCAGACGGTTGTCCTTGCCCTGGCGGTGGGACGCCTGGGCCAGGATGGGATCGCGGAAGGCGACGATGCGGCCGACGACGCGGGCTCCCATGCCATGCAGGGTGTCGATCACCTTGCGTGCGTCGTACCGGTTCTTCACGGCGCCGATCTCGCGGGCCAGCGGCACGGAGGAGTTGTAGCCGACCTCACCGTTTTCGTCCTTGATGTCGAGCTCGACGGCGTTGATCTTCTTGTCTTTGACGAGCCGGAGAACTGGGTCGCGGACCACATCTGAGGACCAGCCGATGGCGGTCAGGTGCGCGGCCCGGGTGAGGGGGTAGGGCGCGATCGCGTTCACGTGCTCGCGGGTGATGTTGCCGGCCGCGTCCGTGGCCACCACCTCGATACGGGCGGGGGGCTTTTCGAGCCGCCGGGAGAAGGTGCCGTCGTCGCCGACGGGCACGGGAGCACCGGCTATGGAGACCTTCACCTGCCCGGCGTCCTCGACGCGGCCGCTTACCGTCACCGGTGCGCCCGGCTTGGTGGCTGGGGCGGGGGACAGCCGCAGTTTCGGGGCGGTGGTGTCCACGGTGAACGTCCGGGACACGTCGTGCAGGAAGGGCAGGCCACTGTGGGACGTGGCCGTGAGTTCGTGCTTGCCCTCGGTGAGCGAGGGGGTGTCGAGTACGAGGCGGCCGTCGGCCCGGTGGGTGTGCACCGGTTTCCCGTCGAGCCGCACCTCTATCTCGGCCAGGTCGGCCCCCTCCTTGGCCGTGATCGCAAGGCGCGGGTTGCTGACGTCGGCTCGGCCCAGCACGTCCCTGGAGCTGAGCCCTTCGACCTGGAGCTGGCGGGAGGAGGACTGTATCGCGAAGGCCCCGAGCGCCGTGCAGACCGGGACCAGCAGGGATATTGCTATGACGGCGTACCGCGTTCGGGGTCGTTTTCCGCGCATGTTCACTCTGCCGTTCTCGAATGAGGGTTCCTTGCGATATGACATAACCGCCACGCCGTCCGCCCAAGAGGTTTCGAGCGGGTAATCATGCGTTCGGCCTATCAAGCCGGGGTGTGGGGCACGCTGTTGCCCGAGGCTGGAGGTGACGGGAAGCGTCTCGTTCACATCCGGAGGCATCATGCGTCAATCCCACCGAAGCGGCGGCGCGGTCGTCGTGGCATCGGCCATCCTGCTGCTCACCGCCTGCTCGGCAGCCCAGTCCCCGCCGGAAGGGGGCCGTCAGGACGGGCCGTCGGGACGGGCGCGCAAGGTCGGCGGGCAGGTAGCGGTTGCCGACCCGGCGACCGTGCAGGCCGACGAGCTCGGTGCGGTCCCGGTGCTGATGTACCACCAACTGGTGGCCGAGCCCGGGAGTGTGTACGACCGCACGCCGCAGGACTTCCGCGCCGAACTGGAACGGTTGGCCGGGGAGGGGTACGTACCCGTCACCGCACGGGAGTTCAGCAGTGGGAAGATTGACATTCCCGCCGGTACCCACCCGGTGGTGCTGACCTTCGACGACTCGACCGCTACCCAGTTCCACCTGGGCGCGGATGGCCGGCCCGCGTCCGACACCGCGGTGGGCATCCTCCTTGACGTCGCCCGGAAGCACCCCGGATTCCGCCCCGTGGCCACCTTCTTCGTCAACGCCGACCCGTTCCGCGAGCCAGGTGGTCGAAAGTCGTTGGACTGGCTCGTCAAGCACCAATTCGAGGTGGGCAACCACACGCTGCGACACACCGCCCTGGGGACGGTGGACGACGACACCGCCCAGAAGGCCATCGCCGACAACCAAAGGGCGATCACCCAAGCCGTGCCCGGCCTGTCGGTGGTGTCGCTCGCACTCCCCAACGGTTCGATGTCCCAGTCCCGGCAACTGGTGCTGAAGGGGGCCGCCGACGGTGTGCGTTACCAGCATCAGGGCGTCTACCTGGTGGGAGCCAACCCCGCTCCTTCCCCCTTCTCGGCCGCCTTCGACCCGGGTGCCATCCCGCGGATCCGCTCCCAGGCGGCGACCGGCCCGGATGCGCAGTTCACCTCGACGGTCTGGCTGGACAAGCTGCGCGACGGGACGGTCAAGCGTTACACCTCGGACGGAGACCCGAAGAAGATCAGCTTCCCCAAGGCCGAGGCAGCCCGCCTGGCCCCGGCCAATCGGCAGGCCGCCCGACCGTACTGAACGAGGAAACGCACATTCCCACCTGACGACCATGGTTCCCGGACTCCCGCCTCCGGCCGCGAGGGGCGGGGGTGGCTTGTTGGGGTGTTGGGGTGTTGGGGTGTTGGGCGGGGTGCGGGCTGGGGTTGGGCCGGGCCGGAAGCGGGTGCCGATCTCCTCTTTGAGGACGGCGAAGAGCGACTCGGCCGCCGCGTTGTCCAAGCAGGTCCCGGCCCGCCCCATGCTTCGCCGCGGACCCAACTCCTCGATTCAGTCGCGCAATTGGGCCGAGGGGTACTCCAACCTGCCCTGCGGCCGGTGTGAATCACAGGGCCCGACGGCTTTCATGCCGAGGCGGACAGCGTGGAAGCCGCGGCTGGCTGTTTGAGCTCCCCGTCCCGCTCGGCCGCACTCGCACCGCCTGAGCCGGTGTTCTCGCAGGTTCCGTGACCCACGGCTCCGTTACCGGTGGGTCCGCGGCTCCGTGCCCCGTGGGTCCGTGACCCGCGACTTCTTGGCCCACCAGTGCAGACTCTCGGAGCTGATGCCCAACTCGCGGGCGACATCAATCACCCTCCGTCTGGACGAGCCCCCGAGCCCCTGAGCCCCCGAGCCCCCGAGCGCACGGGCTCACGACCTCGATCGCGTCGCGCTCGTACTCGTCCGAGTACTGCTTCGTGGACCGCTTTGTGTACCGCTTCGTGTACTTGCTTCCCACCCGGCACGGCACCACTTCCTCTGGACCTCAGATCCCAGATCCAGCAGGACCCGTCCGGCGCGCCGGGCACGATGGGCCCCCTCAACAACGCCCGCCGGGTGGAGGCAGTCCACGGACTGGTTCTCGACGCGGTGCGCCGAGGAGCCCGGTTGCGGCTCGGGGGTGCTCCTTCGGACCGGAGCGGCCGCTACTACCCGGCCACGGTCATCACGGATGTTCCGGTGGATGCCCGCGTCCTGCTGGAGGAGCCGTTCGGGCCCATCGCGCCCGTCGTCGCCTACGACGGTGAAGACAGCGCGATCGCCTTGGCGAACAGCACCGACTACGCACTGTCCGCCTACGTCTTCGGCGATCCGGGACGGACGGACCGCCTGTGCCGTTCTCTCAACGCGGGCAGCGTCTCCCTCAACTGCACTGCGGGCGCCGCCCCGGACGCGCCCCTGGGCGGTCGCGGTGCGAGCGGCTACGGCTACGAAGGGGGCAGTCAAGGGCTCCTGGCGTTCGGCCGGCTGAAGATCATTCAGCGGCCGCGTGCGGAAGAAGCCGCCACGGGTCAGTGAACCTCTTAACCTCTTTCATCCTGACTACGTGCAGGTCATCAGAGTGTGGGATGGCGGCGACACGGACGTCCAGCCACACGATGTCATGGCGGGGCGCGAGATGGCCGGGGCACGGTGGCTGACATGTGTGCGGTCATCCCGTCCATCCGGTGTGGTGGAGCCAGTCTTCGAAGGTCATCAAGTCGGGGTGCAGGCGGCGCAGGAGGTTGATGTCCCGGTCCTGGGCGTAGAGGTCACGGTCGGCGAAGAACTGGAACATCGCTGCGTAATCGTGGCTGAAGTCGGGGACGGCGGCGTGCAGGTCGTCGTGCGGCATCGGGATGTAGGTGCTGGGGGTGCCCGTGACCTGCGCGAAGGTAGCGGCGATCTCGTCGCCGGTGAGGCTGTCGCCGATCACCGCGAGGTCGCGGGCGCCCCAGGACTGCCAGTTGTCGAACATGTGGACCGCGAACCAGGCGATGTCGTCGAGGGCGACGAGCGGGTAGTGGGCGGCGCCGAGGGGGAGCCGGAAGGTCAGGCCGCCCCGGCCGTTCGGTCGGGGGGTGAGTCGGTCCCGCAGGTTTTCGAAGTACGGCGCGGTGGTCAGTACGGAGACGTGGTTTGTGTACCAGCCGTCGGTCTCCCTGCGGAGCATTTCCTCCGATCGCATCAGGCCGATGTGGGCGGCGACGGCGGCTTTGCTGTCGAAGTGCGGGACGGGGCGGCCGGTCAGGGACACCGCGCTGTCCAACGAGGACCAGATGAAACGCTCCACTCCCGCTCGCTCCGCCGCGGCCAGCAAGTGCAGCCCTTGCCGATACTCGCCCACGGCGCTGCCCGTCGCGAAGAAATCGGTGTTGGCGAACACGTGGTCGGCCCGCCCGATCAGGACCTCAAGGGCCGCCGGGTCGGAGCGGACCAGTCGCACGCGGTCGGGCGCGGTGGCGGCGAGTTCGGTGGCGTGGGTGGACTCCGGGTGGCGGGTGGGGACGATGATGGTGGCGTCGGTGGTGGCCAACAGATGTTGGATCACGTGGCGGCCCATGGCTCCGGTGCCGCCGACGACGAGGACGTGGGTCATGGCGTGCTTCCCTGGTGTGTCAGGACGTGTTCGGCCAGCTGGGTGTGGGTGGCAACCCAGACGTCGCCGGACTCACGTATGTGGTCGAGGATCTGGCCGACCATGCCCGCGAGGAGCGGTCGGCCTCCTACGTGGGCGTGGATGGTCAGGTGGAAGACGCCTGGGCCGGGGGCGGCGAGCACCTGGTCCAGTAGCTCACGGTGCAGGTCGCGGTAGGCGTACGGACCGGCCGCAGCGTCGCGGACGTCGGAGTGGTCGCTGTGCATGAGGGAGACCAGCGGACCGTGAGCGGTGGACAGCACCTGTGGGAGGTCGTGGTCGCTGTGGTCGCCGGTCCAGCGGTAGCCGGCCTCGGCGAGCAGGTCGGCAGTGTGCCTCGAACCGGTGGCGCGTGGGCTCATCCAGCCCGTCGGGCGAACGCCGGTGACTTGGCGAAGGATGTCGGTGCAACGACGGATGTTGGTCCGCTCGGCATCGACATCGAGCAGCGCGGGCACCACCTCCTGGGCCCAGGAGTGTGCGGCGATCTCGTGACCCGCCTCGTGTACGGCCATGACGGTCTCGGGGTGCCGCTCGGCCACCAGCCCATTGACGCCGACGGTGGCGGGCAGGTCACCGAGGACATCGAGCAGCCGCCAGATGCCGGTGGTTACGCCGTAGTCCGCCCAGGAGGTGCTGTGTGTGTCGTCGACGCCGGGCACCGGCCACGCCGCGGCCATCGGCGCGTAGGCGGGCCAGTGCCCCGGTGACCACAGCTCCAGCGCGACGGTGACCAGCGCGACGACCTTCCGCCCGCCCGGCCATTGGGTCTGTGCTCTCATTCGGTTCCCCTGCTCGGTAGCTTGCGCCGTGGACGCTAGTGAGGCGGTAGGTACCTCCGGGTTCCTGACAACGGATTACCGTCAGGGGCATGCGTGAGTACTCCGGCAGTGTCTTCCTCGCCGACTGCCCGGCTCGGCTGGCGATCGAGATCATCGCCGACAAGTGGGCGGTGGTCGTGCTGTTCGCGTTGAGCCGGAAACCATGCAGACACGGTGAGTTGGTCGACCTGATCGGCGGAATCTCGCGGAAGGTGCTGACCCAGACGCTGCGGCGGTTGCAGGGGTACGGCCTGGTGGACCGCCATGCCGAGGCCGGGAGGATCGAGTACGTGCTGACGGACTTGGGCCGGACGCTGGTGAAGCCGATCGCCGTGCTGACCGAGTGGGCTCACGAGCACGGCGCGGCCGTGGTGGAATTCCGAGAGTCCGAAACCGACGAGGTTGTTTCGGGCGTCCCGGGAGACTGCTGAAGGACCAGGACGAGCCCGGCGGCTTCGACCACGCCGAACATCTGGCCGGGGACGGTCTCGGCGCGCCGCACCACCGCTTCGACGGCTCCTCCCACAGCCGCGCCACCTCCTCGCGGCCTCTTCCAGGCGCCGTCGCTGCGCTCAGACGGCATCCGCTTTCCGTATGTGGGCGATTGTTCGTTGCTGCTCGGGCCTGAACTCCCACTGTCGGCGGGAGAGATGGGGCGGCTCGGCTGTTCTTCGTGGAGGTGGCCGGTGCCGTCGCCGCTCGGTCCGCTGGCTGGCTCGGGAGATGGGTGGTGGTATCCCCCTTCAACGTTAGGGGGCTTGCTGGATGGGTTGCTGCTGCCTTGCGCAGCACGATTGACGAAGGGGGAAACCGGCCGAGGCTTTCGGGCGGGAAGTCTTGGCGGTCAGGGGGCGGAATGCGGGCCTGGTTGGTTATGTGTCTGGTCGTGGCGCTGGCAGCTGTGGCGACGGCAAGCGGGGCGGCCGTGGCGGGTCCGGCGCGGGCGGTGCAGGACATCGAGCAGAGTGTGGAGTTCCACAGTGGGGACGTGACGCTGCATGGCACGGTCACCGCACCGGCGGGGGCGGCACGACAACGGCGGCCCGGGGTCGTGCTGGTGCACGGTTCGGGCCCGGAGACCCGGGCGAAGTACCGCGCCGAGGCACAGGCCATGGCACGGGCCGGGTTCGTGGTCCTCAGCTACGACAAACGAACCACGGGATACTCGCTCACACAGCGGTCCTATGCCCAACTCGCTGACGACGCCCTGGCGGGTGTCCAGGTGTTGCACGGGCGCGCCGATGTGGATCCCGGCAAGGTCGGGCTCTGGGGTTTCAGCGAAGGCGGCTGGGTTGTTCCGCTCGCGGCCTCACGCTCGGCAGATGTCTCGTATGTGGTCCTGGTAGGAGCATCCGGGGTGTCCCCGGCCCGGCAATCGGCGTGGTCCCTGGAGAACAAGCTGCGGCACGAAGGCGTCGGGGGATCGCTGCTGCGGACCGTACCCGTCACCGGCACGCGGTTCCTCGCAGACGCACGCCTGCTCCCCGAGGCGGACTACGACCCGCTGCCCGCGCTGCGGCGGTTGCGCCAGCCGGTCCTCGCCGTGTGGGGTGACGACCAACAGTCGCCACCGGCGGAGAGCGCCGTGGCGATCGCGAAGGCACTGGGGGACGGCGGGAACACCGATGTGACCCTCCGCTTCTTCCCGCATGCCGATCACAAACTGCACACCTCCAGGGACGGGTTCGAGCGGGGCGAGCAACTGG
This sequence comes from Streptomyces sp. NBC_01431, assembly GCF_036231355.1. Lineage (NCBI taxonomy): Bacteria > Bacillati > Actinomycetota > Actinomycetes > Kitasatosporales > Streptomycetaceae > Streptomyces > Streptomyces sp. NBC_01431. Next base: position 402,139 of record NZ_CP109496.1, on the reverse strand, counting down.
TGCCTGGCTACGTCGACACCATGGCAGCCTGGGTCGCGGGCCACGGACACCGGACCAACGATGCGCTACCTCATCAAGCGAGGCGAAGCCATGCTCTGGCTCCTCTACCTGCATACGAGGCATCCGGAGCTCAGACCGCAGCATTCGTACTCATGGTCGTCTCGTTCGCGGCACATCTGCTGGGGGAACTGGTACGCCTCCTGCGCAGGCGCCCGTGTGCTCCCGGGGCGGGCCGGGCACCGCGTTGGCTGGCCGCGGCAGGACTGGCCACCTTGCTCGGCTTCCTGGGCTACTTCGGCTTCGTGACGATGACGCTGACCCCTGGCCCGGTGTTTGGCAACCGTCCGGTGTTCTGGCTCGTCCTGCAACTTCTGACAGCCGGGACGGCACTGGCGGCCGTGGCGACAGCGGTGGGCTGGTGGCGCGTCAGGACGTCAGTCTCCGGCTGGACCAATGCCCGACTCGGGCTACTGGGTCTCGCGAGCACACTGTTCCTGGCCTGGGCCCTGTTCTGGGGCCTGACGACGCCATAGTTGAAGCACGACGTGGGGCAGTTACTGCCACCGGGGCGGCCACGGCGTCTGCCACCGGGGCGGCCACGGCGCGCCTCAAAAGCCCCGACAACGCGGCTGCACCGACCCGCACCAGCTCAACCTCGTCTACTCGCGGCGCCTTCTTCGGGACCGTGTTCGCGCGGAGCAGGCGGAGACGCGAGAAGCGAAGTTGGTGGGCTGGGGGGGCGAGCTGGGTCACGAACACGGCGGCTGTGGGCAACCGCTGTGCGTGGCCGCTCGTCACCCGGCAGGGCATCGATGTCGTCGGTGCGGGAACCTGCGCCGAGCACTTCGTGATCCTGCTCGCGGTGGGCGACGACTGACGATGGCACCGACGCAACTCGCCTGCCTGGTGAGAAAGCGAGGGTGGGAGGTGAGGCACCGGGTGATCAGGTCCGCGACCTGATCACCCGGGCCACGAATCACCCGGGCCACGACGGCCAGAAGCCTTGCGGCGGGCGAGTACGCCATCGGTGAGCTGATGGGTGAAGTCACCCCCGGCCTACCTGAGTGATGATGAAGTCGCTGACCGTCTTGCGGTGTCCGGCGGGCAGTTCGATGAACCGCTCGGCCGCGGTCTGTGGCCTGCCATTACGCCCTGTCCGGCGACTGCCGCGCCCTGTATGGCACCGTCGTGCAACTGGTGCCCGGCCGGGGTGGCCGGGCACCGCTGGTGAGTGCGGGCCGTGTTGTGGGGTACCTGGCTCCGCGCCGGGCGGCGAGCGCCGTCACTCGTCGGTGCACATGACGATGTCCTCGCTGATCTGCACGGGCCGGGCGCCGGGGACACAGTCACGCGGGATGTACCGGCCTTGGGTGCAGGTGTAGAACCCCTGTCCTCCAACGGACATTGCCCCTTCCCGCTGGCAGGACCCGAAAGGCGTCGGGTTGGGCTTCGCGGTGCTCGGGCTGGACAAGGGGATGACGGCTGCGCCGGCCAGGAGCAGGGCGGTGACGATGGAGCGGACACGCATCGGGTTTCTCCCGTTCTCGTGGGATGGGGTGTCCGGTCTAACGCGCGGTGCTCGCCGAGGCACCGGGAGGCCCGGCGGTCCCACTCAAACGGCCCCGTGCTGGCGAAGTGGCGCTGTCACGTTGTCGGAGATGGCGGATTTGAGGGCGCGTCAGAGTGGGGATTCCCTGTGGGCCGGCCGCGTCCGCCAGCGGTGGTGGAGCAGCCGACGGCCTGCCTTCAGACGGTGAAGCGCTGGGGCGTTTCGGTGCGTTTCGGTGCGGTAAGTGCGGGCGGTGAGCAGGTGCCGACGGGGTCGGCAGCCGCGAACCAATCGGTGAGGTTGCCGCGTTTCTCGGGGCTCGGGCACGGTTTCGGATCAGCGGATCGCCTTGCGTGCGATGGGTAGTTCGCGGTTGACGGTGTCGGCGTCCAGGACGTGCACCCGCGCGGTGGCGACGTGCCGCCTCGGTCGCCGAGGCCATGCACTCGCCGGTGGTCTTCTCGGTCCTGTCCGATGACCGGGCCGTCGCCGAGACGTTCATCGACTCCGGTGTCCTCTCCCAGATCCCGGCCGGGATTGTTCACGTCAACCTCGCCACGGTGAGTGCCGGCCTGGCTCGCCGGGTCGGCGCAGCGCACGCCGAGTCCGGTGTCGGGTATGTCGCGGCACCGGTCTTCGGCCGTGTTCCGGTCGCCGAAGCCGGAGCACTCAACATCCTTGCGGCCGGTGAGGGCAGGCAGATCAACCGCGTGCAGCCGTTCTTCGATGTGATCGGCTCGCGGACGTGGCGACTCGGCGAACGTCCGGAGCAGACCAACATCGTGAAGATCCTCGGGAACCATCTGATCGCCTGCGCAATTCAGTCACTGGGCGAGGCCGTCAGCCTCGCGGAAGGCGCCGGTGTCGACTCCGGGCAGTTCGTCGAACTGCTGACCTCGACACTCTTCCCGGGAGCCGTCTACGCAGGCTATGGGTCGATGATCGCCGAACGGCGCTACCAGCCAGCCGGATTCACCACGATCCTGGGCCGCAAGGACCTCCACCTCGCCCTCGATGCGGCCACCGACCACGACACTCCGCTCCCGATCGGTCAGCTGCTGCACGCTGTCTTCGATCAAGCCATCGCCGACGGTCACGGGGCAGACGACTGGGCGGTCATCGCGGAACAACAGCCGCGGCGACCACCGACGGCCAAGGACCGTGACCGCGGTATCGGCCAGCCCGGATGACGCCTCGGCCGCCACCGTTACTGCGATCGCGGCCGCCGCGGCGCCGTTTCTCGGCACTCTGGGCGGAAGGCAGCGATGACGGAATACTTCGGTCAACACGCCATACTTCCCCAGGACTTAAGGGTGGCGCTGCCACGTGGATATCCCAACTCCACCGCCACCACCGTGCGATCGAGGTCAAGAAGTCCTGATCCGTATCGACAAGGCCGTACCCACCCGATCCGGCGTGCACCTGGTGCGTGACAGCGCCACCCACAACACTGCCGAGACCAAGACCTGGCTGAGCAAACACCTCATCGGCTTCCCTTGGATTACCTTCGGCTGCGCATCATCGACACCAGCAGCCCGTGGGTCTCGTTGTCCGCGGCGACCACAAGCCCACGACCCGATTCACCAATCGGGCCACCGTCGATCCCGGTGACAACACATCCCGCGGCTCGGCATACAGCGATGCCGGCGGCGAAGTGCACACTCCTGGACAGGTCGCCGCCATCGGTGACATACGCGGCGCGTTTGCCGGCAGCAACCCAAGCCAGCGCCAGCGTCGTGGACACGACCCGCGGCCGGAAACACCCGACGAATTCAGAGTGGGCCAGCAGATTCACCGCCCGGAACCCGGGTGCATTCGGAAACGGCGGATCCAGGTTGACGTCCACCAGACGGGTACCGGACGAGGGCGTCAGCACGGCGTCATCAGCCCCGTCCTGCCGCACCCAGGCAGACTCCCCGTCGGTGAAGAACACCTCGCCGCTGAACGGGTCGGCCACCGCGGCCGCCCCATCGCGCAGCGCCACGTTGACAGCCACCAACATGTTGCCGACGGCGTAGTTCAGTGTGCCGCACAGGGGATCCACCAACCACTGGCGCACAGCGCCGGTGGCACCCTGCTGCCCGCCCTCCTCGCCGAGCACCGCGTCATCGGGCCGTGCGGCACGGATGATGCCGAGGATCGCCTTTTCGGCCTCCACATCGGCGGCGGTGGCAAAGTCCCCGGCGCCCTTGTCGATGCGGTTGAGCTGCTGGGCGTACATGGCGCGGACCACATGTGCGCCGGCCCGCGCCCCGGCTATCGCTACTTCAGCATCGTCGGAACCCGCGTACGAATTGATCACGCCGTGCAGACTATCGAGGCGAAGTACCGCCCTGGTGAACCTTCCTGGTCAGAGGGCCGCCGAACCAGGAGGCGCTCTACCGGCGCACCGCCGAGATCAGTCCGCCGGGCCCCTCTTCGTGCTGCGGCGGGGTGCTGATCGGGCGGCCGTAGGCGGCAGCGCGCTCGCGCAGGGTGTGGCTGGCGGCCTCCCAGCCGTGCTCGGCCAGCCAGCCCACCGGGTCGTCGGGCATCTCCGATACCCACATGGACGCCGCCGATCCCGGCACGGCGCCCGCACCGAAGCGCTCGATCACGCCGCGCGAGCCCAACGTCAGCCCCATCCGACTGCCTGCCGCCGACTGCGTGCTGATCCGGGCCAGCAGCAGCTCCACCGCGTCTTCGGGCAGATAGATCAGCAGCCCTTCGGCGATCCACACGGTCGGCACCGTCGGGTCGTGCCCGGCGGCGGCCAGCGCGCCTGGCCAGTCCTCACGCAGATCCACCGCGACGGTGATCCGCTCGCAGCCAGCGACGGCCCGCTCCTGGCGCAGAACCGAAGCCTTGAAGTCCAGTGGCGCGGCGGTGTCGACCTCGAACAGCCGGGTGCCCTCGGGCCAGTCCATCCGGAAGGCCCGGCTGTCCATACCGGCGCCGAGGAGTACGACTTGCCGGACCCCGGACGCTGAAGCCTCCTGCAACAGGTCGTCGAGGAACTTCGTCCTGATGACGATGGAGAACGCCACTCCCAGCCTGCGGCGCCGCGCAGCCTCGTCATCGGGCTGCGGCGGCGAGGAGGGCCACCGGCCGCCAGCGGTGGCGAAGGCCTGTGCCAGTGGGTCGCGGAACAGCGCGTTCTCCCGCTCGGTCTCCCGCGCCCGCACCCTGGCCACCCCCACCGCCGTGGCCCATACTCCCGACGGCTGCACCCGCTCCTGCTCATCAGTCATCACGTCAGCCTAGAGGATTGATTCCAAGGCCTGATGAGTGGAGCCAGGTTCATGCGCGGCCACCCGGACACGCAGGCGCTGACCACCTACAACCACTGAACCAGTTGGAAGCGATCACCAGTCGGGAGCGAACTGGCTGGGGGTTCGCCCTGTGTCTGAAGTTCTTTGAGGCGGAGGCCCGGTTCCCGGAGGACGCTGGAGAGATTTCGGTGCCGGCAGTGTCGTGCATCGCTCAGCAGGTGGAGGTGCCCGAGGAGGAAGCGCCGTTTACGACTTGGTCGGGGCGGGCGATCAAGCGGCACCGGATGAAGATCTGAGGCCCGTTCGGCTTCAATGAGTGCACCGAGGAGGTCCGGGCCCAACCTGCGCCCCAGACTGAAGTGCGTCGACTCGGCGCAGTTGTACGGGAGAACGCCGGGGGGAGTTCACTCCGTTCCGGCGGTTCAACTCCGCGATCCGCTGCATCGTCGTCGCGGGCCGCCCGTGGCGGGTTCGGAGTGACAACCCCGAGTTGTCAGCGGCATCGCGGTATCCCCGGGCGGCGGTGGCGCCAACGCAGCGCTCTGCGCGCCGGTCCGACGCCCGAACGGGGCGGGCCTCGCCTGCTCTCTGGGCGCAGTGATAGCGCGGGGGAGGGGTGTCCAGAGCTTCTGGCTCGGGTTGGCGGGGTAGTCGAAACAGCGGGTGGGGGCTTGGGTGAGTGGGTGAGTGGGTGAGTGGGTGAGGCGGGGATGGGCGGCCTGGGCGTTGTTGGTTGCGCGGCTACGGTGGTGTCCGAGCGACGGGGGGGGGGCTCGGCGTCCCCCAGAACGGACCGGCCCGGGGCAAGGTGCGCTCGACCGGCAAGGTGAGCTGGTTTAACCTCGGTGCTCGACGAGCCGGGCAAGTGTCTCTGTGGGCCAGCAGAGCCATTCGAGAAGCGGATGGCTGATGACGAAGTAGTGGGCACTGACCCAGCCCCGCTCCTTGTCGAGGATTTGCGGGGCTTCATCGCGGCAGACGTAGCGGAGGTAACGGCGGCGGATCGGCGCTCCTGCTATCAGCAACGCGGGTGACGCGACGAGGATGGCCGGCGGGATCAGGCCCTTCACGGCCATGAGCTTGGCTTTCTCCTCGTATCGCATGTGTTCATTGTGCTGATCCTCATTGTCCCTTGTCAGCCTGTTCGTCGGCGTTTTTCGTGCCGACCTTGTGGCGTGCGGGGTGGGCGTAGGACTCGTCGGTGGTGAGGACTCGGCCCACGTCGTGACGGGTGGCAGGGCGGTGCTTCTTCGAGCCGAGTGGGCGGCCGGGACCGCGGGAGGACGGGTTCGGTGCATTGGCTGGAGAACCGGTCTTCGCTCGCAGGTTTCTGAAGCCCCTTCGGACACGGTCGGGCGTGAGCTTGTTCGGCTGTGCCGGCTCCTCTCAGGGCCGCCGGAGATCGGTGGTCAGCGGGCGGGCCAGCCGGAACTGGGCGTAGGCGGCGATCACCAGCCACGTCCACCGGTCGGCCGCATCCGAGCTGCGAAGCCGGGGCTGTGTCCAGCCGAGTGTCTGCTTGAACAGGCAAAACGTGTGCTCCAGGTCGAAGCGGCAGAGGAAGGACGGCCAGCACTGGTCGATGTCCGCTGTGGTGGCACCGGTACCCGACCACCCCAGCCAGACGGGCTTGTTCACCCCGCCGCTGGGGGGCTTCTCGGCAACCAGGCGGATGCGGTGACCTTGATGATGGGCAGCGGTCCGTCGTGGTCGAGCCAAGTCGCCCTGCGGGTCAACCTGGGGTGCAGCCAGTCCCATGCCTGCGCGGTCGCCTGCCCGTGGCGGCGGGTGTCCGTGGTGGTCACAGCCTTCTCGGTTCCTCAGGTGACAGGGTGGCCGAGGACGAACTCCCCACCGTATTTGGGTGATTGGCCTCCCTGCGGATCGTAGATCCGCGGCGGCGTCGGCCGTCGCATCGCCCGGTCGGAGCGGAGACGGCCGAAAACCTGTACTGGCAGACTGTCCAGCAGGTGAGCAATGCGCGGTGCGTCATATCCGGCCTCCATCACCACGAGCACCTCCGGATCGCCCTCCTGCCACTGCCTGGCTTCCACGAGCCGCTCGATGACCTCGCGGATCTGGACCGTTGTCATCGTGGCGCTCTCCAGCGCGGCCACGGGACAGCGGCACCCCGGCCGTCCGGGCACAACAGCGCGTCGCACAGCTCGTACAATGCGTCGCCCCGAGCGATTAGATACGCGTGCAGCTCCGACGGGAAGTGTCACGCTTCCGCGGGAAGTGTGACGCTTCCGCGAACGCATCCTGCAGGACGCCTGATGCACCAAATTCACGACCACGGCCTTTCCAAGCTGGTTCCTCTGCCGCTGTGACGGAGCAAAGGATCAACGGAAGGCCACTTCCGCATCCGGCGAACTGCGAAAACGCTCAACAAATTCGATCCGCCTTCGACCCCGGACCATAAACGACAAATTGGGCACCTGTTTGCATGCGTCCTCCTGTCGCCGAGCAGTATTCGTCAAGTCGTGACCGGGGTCCGGCAAGCTCGTTGACCCGGCATGGGATCACTTACGCGTATGCGTCGTTCCGGCATCGCCGTGCTGTAAGGGTTGGTTTTGGCCGCAACTCTTCCCGCCAGCGATGCCTTCGCCAGCAAGGGCTCTTTTACGTGGCTGGGCCCCAAAGGCAAGCCGTTCTTCGTCGAGAACCCGCCGGACGGTAAGTGCCTGGCCATGAGCCAGGAGGCGCGCGGCGCGTACAACGGCACTACGGGCCCAGTGACTATCTACACCGGTAAGAAGTGCGACGGCGGATCAAAGCGCCTGGCGTTGGGGCAGCACGGACCGGCCGACACTTCGTTCTCCAGCGTGTGTTTCTCGGCGCACTAGACAAGGCTCGGCGGCGTTTCCTTATGGATGCTGAGCCACCCATAGCGGGGGCGGATGCGGCGGGCTGAAGCCAGCCGCCCCGGCAAGTGTCTAATCGCCGCATCTGCTGCATCATTTGCTGCCCCCAGCATCCGGTACCCGACGGGAACGGCCTGGCCAGACCGCGCGATTGGAGGTGGAGGGGGGGGTGACAACCTCTTCCGCCGGCCTCCCTGCGCCCGATGGTCAAGAAAGAGAAGGGCCGCGGCTTGGTCTGCGGGCGGGGCGGGGATGGGCCCGTGAGCGTCTGGTTGCGCGGCCGCGGGGCGTGGATCGCTGTCCCGTCGCAGCTGATCTGGTCCAAGGCCGGGGCTGCGCCCTGCGACGACCAGATCGATTGCGACGGGCGGTGACCCGAAATCTCAGATGCTCTGTCTGGTCTGGCGCGTGCGGTCGCTGTCGGCGTCTCGGGCGATCTGGTCTGGTCTGCCGGTGCTGTTTCGAAGTGGTGCCAATCTCAGGGCGCTGAGCCACAATTGGTAGTCCCGGACTTGCTATCCGATACCCGCCGTCAGCATGGCCACCGAAAGACCCAGTGTGCCGAACCCGCCGACCGCGCCCGCGATCGCGCCACTCCGCCAGTCGCGTACAGATCGCAGGTGGATCCGCGCGGCCATGATGAACAAGAGCCCACCGGCCATGAACCAGGGACCCCACAGGAAGGTGTACCAACGGCTGACCGACAGCAGCTCCGGCGCGATCGTGACGATGCCACTCTGTACGAGCAGCCCCTGGACCAGGAACAACCCCCGTGCCAGAAGAGCAACACCCCCGCACCCCAGCCTGCCAGTTGCAGAAGGCGGCTCCCCCACCGGCCCCAACTGCCCACCAATGCGAGACCGAGCAGACCGCCGACGACCTTGAGCAGACAGGTCACCCACAGGACCACGATGAACCAGGTGACCCGTTCCTGAACCAGTCTTACCAAGGCGGGAGCAACGGTGGTTGCGGCGCCCGCCACACCACCTGCCGCCCAGTAGAAAATGGGCAGAGAGAATACGAGCCCCCACGCCGCCGCTGCATATCCCGGCCATCTGGCGCGACCCACCAAAGGTGCTGCCGTACTCGTAAACCCAGGCATCATGTCTGCCGGCATTGCAAGAGCAACAGCGCCCAGACGTCCACCCCGAGAAGGACGAGTTCCCCCGACCGGGGAGGAACAACTCGGGGCAGACAATCTGGGACAGCGAACGAATCAGACCAGATCATGTGAGACGAGAACCCGGTCGACCAGGACGGGACAATCGCATCCTGATACGCACGCTGGATCTCGAATGTCGGTTGACAGTGAAGTTGGTCCGACGCGAGGCACTGACCTGCGTGGACTGACTTCGCTGTCAATGCGGCCTCGTGACACTGTGTGCCGATCCGCGACCTGGGATGACTGTTTCGGGTGGCAAAGACGGCCGCGGCCTGGGGTCGCTGTTGTCTTGCGGCTCGTCGCGCAGTCCCTGCCCGCCGAACAGCAGTTCAGTCGCTCTCTCATGCTGGGGCTCGTCGGCGAGCGCCGCGCCTCACTTCTACGGGCCTTCCATGCGACACCGACACCGACACCGACACTGACATTGGCATCGACACCGACACCGCCCGGCACCGGCGAAGCCATGCCATGGCCCCGCAACGGCTACCTGCTCGACGAAATGGCTGGACGAGGGCGAAACGACCCCTGTCCCGGGCTGACACAGGGACGTGCCCGACGGCTCCCGCAGCCCAACTCCGCCCGACCTGAACGTCTTCGACTGTTTCAAGCGCGTCGATCCCCCTGGTCAATCGGAGCTGTCGGCGGGCAGGAGCAGGAGCTTCCCGTGGGCGTGCCCGGTCAGGCTGATGTTGAGAGCCTTGCGCCAGTCCGCAAGGGGGAAGGTCCCGGCGACCGGCACGGTGAACCTGCCTTCCGCGGCCAGCTGTGCGAACTCGGGGAAGACGCCGAAGCGTTCGTCGTCGGTCCACGTCGCGGGGTCTTCGTGAAAGCTGTCGCGCACCCCGAGTTCCGCTGCCCCGGCCATGTCGGAGCAGGTCAGCACACGCTTGGGATCGCCGCAGACGATCTTGACGAGTTCCGGCAGAGCGTTGTTGGGCGGCGCGGTGTCGAAGACGAGGTCGACCCGGCCGATGCTGAGGGCCTTGACGCGGTTGGCCAGCCCGTCGCCGTAGCCGACGACCGTGGCTCCGAGGTCGCGCAACTGCTCGGCGTAGGTATCCCCGGCGGTCGCTATGACCCGCGCGCCGCGGATGAGGGCGATCTGTACCGCCGCGTAGCCGACGGTGGTTCCGGCGCCATTGATCAGGATCGTGCTGTCCGCGGCCAGGCCGAGTCGCGCGAGATGCCAGGATGCGGTGCTCAGCGCCATGGGGAGCGTGGCGGCCCGGGTGAGGTCCAGCCCCTTGGGCACGGGGAACCAGTGATCCAGAACGGCGCGGTCCGCTGCGCCGGCGCTCGGCTGGTCGGCGTAGTCGGCGGTGCCGAACACGCGGTTGCCGACGGCCACGTCCGTGACGCCCGCGCCGACAGCCTCGACGATGCCCGAGACGTCGCAACCGATGCCGCGCGGCAGGGTCCCGGGCATGAGCCCGCGGCACAGGGCCCAGTCGGCCGGGGCCAGTCCGCACGCGTGCACGGCGACGCGAATGCGGCCGGGGCCGGGCTCAGGTACGGGAGCGGTCTCCAGGCGCAGGACGTCAGAGGGCTCGCCGTGCTCGTGGAAGCGCACCGTGCGCATGGTGCCCGGCGCGGAAGGGAGTTGGGACATGAGGTCTCCTCCAGGGGTAATCGGAACATGCTCCGGTTAGCTCGGGGCCTAGACTAACCCGGTGAGCACCTCAACCGGAACGCGATCCGTTTAGATATGGCCACCAATCCCTCCCCTAACGCGCAGCAGCTGCGTGCCGATGCTGCGCGCAACCGCGAGATCGTGCTCGCGGCGGCCACCCGCGCCTTCGCCACCTCCGACACCGAGCCATCGATGCGCGCGATCGCCCGGCAGGCGGGCGTCGGCGTCGCCACCGTCTATCGCCATTTCCCAACCCGGGAAGCGCTTGTCGACGCCGTTTATAGGGATCAGGTCGTCCGGCTGACGGGCGGGGCACACGAGTTGGTCGCCGCCCATCCGCCCGCGCACGCGCTGCGTCTGTGGATGGACCTGTTCGGGGACTGGGTGGCCACCAAACACGGCATGACCGACACTCTGCTCGCCATGATCGATTCCGGCGAGATCTCCCTCGCTCACACCCGGCAGGAGCTCCTGTCGGCCATCTCCACGATCCTCGATGCCGGAGCCGCCGCGGGGGACATCCGTGCCGACGCTAGCGCCGAAGACGTCTCTGCCGGCATCCTCGGCATGCTCGCCGTCGCCGCCAAGTCCGGAGATCCTGCCCAGGCCCGGCGCCTGCTCGACCTGCTTATGGACGGTCTCAGGCCGGCTAGCCGGAGGGCGTGATGAACTCGCCCGCCTGGCCGAGAACCTGCTGAGCGAGCCGCAGGGGTGCCGCCGACGAGCCCTCCCGTATGCGGTTGGACTCGGCGGTCGGCGCCGGTGTCACCGCTGGACGATCTCGCCCCTCCCGTACCGCCCAGCGGATCGTAGGAGGGCCGTGACGCCGGCGCTGGGGGATCGCGGCCTGGGGACCGGCAGATATGGATGAGACGGGCAGGGCAGCACCGACGATCAACAACGGGCGACTCCCGTAGTCTCACGATCCGTGAAGTCCATACGCACCCTCCTGACCCGTAAGAAGTCCAAGTCGGCCGCAGGCGGGGTTGACCAGGCCGCGGCGCTGGTGCTGCGGGGTATCAGTGAGCTCCTGCGTGCGGGCCGCGCCGAGGAGGCCGAGGCACAGGCGCGCTCTTTCGAGGGTGCGGCGGTGCGTGCCCCGGGACAGGGCGACCTGACGAACGTGACCGCCTCGTTGCTGGCCGCGCGCGCCGTCCTCGCCCAAGGGCGCGCCGCGCAGGCATTGTCCGAACTGGATGGTTTGCTGGCGGCGTTGGTTGACCCGCCGAGCATGAGTCACTACGTCACGTCGCTCGCGGTCCGGGTGAACCGTGCGCTGGCGCTGTGCGCCCTGGACAGGCCTGGCGAGGCCGAGACCGAGTGCCGGGATGTCCTGATCGCCCTGGCGCGGATCACGCAGCATTCCGTGAAGGTGGAACTTGCCGCGCTCCACTGCTTGGTGCACGCCCTCAACGGTCAGGCCCGCCATGAGGAGGCCGGAGCCATTGCCCGAGGTGCGCTGCCCCGTGCCCAGGGAGAGGCCGCCATGGCCCTGGGCTGCGGCCTGGTGCGCAGCCTCAACGGCCAGAGCCGTTATGAAGAGGCGCTTGCCGAGGCCCGCAAGCCGACCCCGGAGCACGGTCGGGGCGGCGCCGGGGCCGTCGCGCTCGGCGCTGCCACCGCCCTGCACGGCTTGGGCCGCCGCACGGAAGCCGAAGCAGAAGCCCGCCAAGCACTCGTGGACTGCGAGCAGTTCCTGCCCCTGGGACACCGACGAACTCGGCAGGTCCGCGAACTGCTGGCCCGCATCACCTCCGACAGCCCCAACTAGGTACGCCGGCCAAGGCGCAGCGGCGCTCGGATCACTGCGGCGCTGCATGCTGGCCCGAGCGAGAGGGCTGTGCTTCGGCTGCGTCATCCGCATCGGTAGAAATTCGTCCACACCGGCAGCAGTCCGTCCTCAGTCCACGTCCGCAACGGGTACTGGACGCGTTCGGCGGCTGTGTCGACAGGCGCCACCGCATCGGCGCGCTCGGCGCCCGGCGCACCATGATGGTCGGCTCGCAGCCCAGGACATCCGCGCGCCCAGCGTGTCGATGAACATCGACGGATAGCCGAACTCGCTTCGCATGAGCACGCTGTCGCCTCACGGAGCTGGGCGAGCTGCGTGGCCTCGAGGGCCGCAGCTGCGTGACTGCCGCTGCCCGAGGCGTCTTACTGATGGTTCCAGGATGAAGTCTGCTGTAGGGCTTGGCAGTTGGGAGGTGTGGCGCAGGTGGTCGGGCTGGGGGAGCCCGGCCAGACCATCGGAGGTCCGGTGCATCCGATAGGTGAGCCCCGGGGGCGGCCCGGCTCGGTGAACGGGTCGCGGCAGTCGGTCAGGATCGTGGGCGACCCAGTGAAAGCCGGCGGCCTCGGCCACGGCCTCGTTGGCGATCACCCGTGTTGAGTAGGCCGTCCTCGGCAGGCCCACCTCGTCGAGTACCTGACGCAGGAGCGCGGCCGCTGGGCCGGTGTGCGGACACTCCGGCACGACCAGGAATTCAAGGTTCATGCTTCCAGGGTCGCGCGCCCATGACATCGCTGCCGTGCAACATCTGGCTGACCCGAGGAGGCCCTGCGGGCGAGGCCTGAGCGGCAGCGGAGGGGGTGGCAGACTGGTCGACTGTGCCAGGAACGCCCGGAAGGGTGTGGAACGCGTTGCGGTTTGGATGATGGGGGCGACATGGCTACACACGGCGCGGTCAATGGTGCGGACTCGGATCCGGGCCTGGACCCGGACCCCGACCCGTTCGCGAACCCGGGCCTGGACCCCGACCCGGGTCTGGACCCGGTTGCCGTGTCTGTCGCCGTCTACAGCGACGGGGCCGACGACTACTCGGCCACGCATGCTCCGAAGATGACCGATCGAGTGGAGCGGTTCGCGGGTTGGTTGCCGCGGCCCTCGCTGATCCTGGACGCCGGCTGCGGCCCTGGTCGGGATCTGGCCCGGTTCCGTGCGTACGGCCATGTGGTGCGCGGGGTCGACCTCAACCCGGTGTTCGTAGCCATGGCCCGCGCCCACGCTCCTACTTCCCAGGGCGATCTGCGCGAAGTCGGATCGAAGTTTCCGGCTGGGACGTTCGACGGCATCTGGGCTTCTGCCTCGCTCGTCCACCTGGCTGAGGCCGAGACGGTGGATGTACTCGGCCAGTTCGCCGGGTTGTTGAGGCCAGGTGGCAGGCTGTACGTGTGTCTCAAGGCCACTGGCCGTACGGGCTGGCTCGATGAGCCTGATGGACGCCGCTGGTACACGGTCTGGGGCCAGGACGAGTTCGCCGCCGCCGTGACCGAGGCGGGGTTCGAGGTCGATCGCGTGGACCCGGGCCCGTATGTCGAGGTGTGGGCGACCCGTAAAGGCTGATCCAGAGAGCGGTGAACTCGCCCTGGCACCAGGATGGTTGCTCAGCTCAGCGCATGGAGTGCGGCGAGGATGTCGGCCGGGTCGGCGCGTTTCGTGCAGTCGGCGTGGACGAAGGCCCAGCGGATGATGCCTTCGGCGGCCATGACGTAGGCGGCGGGCAGCGGCAGGGTGCGCGGGTAGCGCCCCCCCCGTGTCGGCGCCGACCTGCTTTGACGAGGAAGCCCTATCCGCAAACACTGCGGCTGCCGAGCACCTCAGCGAACTCCCCCTGGCCCGCGCCATCGTGGAACCCGCGCGAATAGGCCTGGAGGCGCCACCGTGGAAGGAACTCGGTGAATCCATCCCGCGCGCAAGGCAGCCGCCCGGCTGCGGCGCCCTCGCTGCTCCGGATCGCTACGGTGGCGGCCTCACCAACGCGTTTGGGACCAGTGCCGTGCGCAGAACGTGTGCACATACAACGCAGCGCCCTGTTCCGGTGTTCTCGGAGCGGGGCGCTGCGTGTGCGGATGGGCTGGGACGGGGGCTGTCACCTGCCGACGGGTGCGGCACGAACTGGATCACCTCCGGCCCGTACAGACTTCCCGCTCCCGTGCTAGAGCATCGACCCGGCCAGGCCGACCGGTGACCACCCACTTCGACCACGCACTTCGACCACCCACTCCGACTGGCAACGATTGACCACATCGGACCCGGTCCCTGCGCCGTCCTGCGGCGGCCGGTGCGCATGCCTTCGCGGGGTGCGCCGGCCGTTCCGTGCTTCTCGGCCCGGGGCAGTGATCGCCGTGAGTCACTGAACTGGGTAGGCCGCGACGTCCAGTTGGAGGGTGAAGGCAGGGGCGTCGACGGGGCCCCAGGTGATGGTTACCGATCCGGTCCGCGCGGCCCGGAAGGTGACGTGGCTCGTCCCGTCCCCGTCCGTCGCGGTCGAGATGACCGTGGCCAGCATCGGACTGCTGGTGTGCGGCGGCGGCCAGGAACCTCCAGGACGGGGCTCCAGGACAACCGTCACTGTCGTTCCGGGCCGCACGCACAGCCGCCGGGCGGCTGGATCCGTGCTGCCGTGGGTGGTGGTCACAGAACCGGTGGCGCAACCCGAAGACGCAGAACCAGCCCCGGGAGCCGGGGGAGTCCCTGTCGGGGGCCCCGGTATTGTCCGGGCCGGCGCTGACGACCTTGCGGGTGTCGTGCTGGGCAGAGAAGCCGGGGGTTCGGGGGTGCTGGGGCCGCTGCCCGATGGTGCCGCAGAGGGTGCCTCGGCGGAAGGGCGCTCGGGTGCCGAGCGCGCCTGCGTACCGGTGTCGTTGTCTCCGCAGGCGGTGAGGAAGCAGGAGGTCACGACCAGGGCGACCCCGAGCCACAGCAGGCTCGGCCCGTGTCCCCGGCTGCCTGTGTTCGGCGCCGCTGCCACAACGTTCTCCACTTGCCGATGCATGCCACTGTGACGCCGAGGGCCGCGCCTCGGTTCCCGCTGCCGGACAGCCGTGTGGGCGCACTCGGGTTCTTGAGGGTGCGCCCACACTGACTGGTCTACGGGTTCGGAATCAGCGAAGGGTGGTCAGCGGGATCTGTCGCGGCGTACGAGATGCGTCGGCGTTCTGCGCGGTTGTGGCTTGCTGGGATGTGACGGTGCCGCCGGTGAGGCTGAGCGCGCCGGCCGTGTACAGGGCCTCGTCGAAGGCTTGGCCGGAGGTGGGGGCTTTGCCGACGGCGAAGACGGCGACGGACTTGCCGTTCACGACGGAGGTGGACATGTAGTCGCCGACCATGCTGCCCTGGGTGGTGGAGGCGATCTGGGACAGTGACATGGGTCCCGCGACGGTCTGCGGGGTGCTCCAGGTGGTGCCGCCGTCGGTGGAGGAGAGGAATCCGACCTCCAACTGACATGTGGATGCGGTGCAGTTGGCCTGCGGGTAGAAGTAGTAGTACAGGCCGATCCTGGCGGTGGTGCCGGAGGTGGCGTGGTCGATGCCAATGCCCGGGATGAAGTGGTCCACCGTACTGCTGGTCGCGTCGATCGGGACGCGGGTCACGGCGGACCAGGATGTTCCGTTGGTGGACGTGGAGTACACGATGTCGTTGGCGGGGCAGCCGGAGCGGAAGCGGCAGTCCTGCCAGGCGATGTAGATCTTTCCGGAGGCGTCGATCTCGGCGGAGGGCAGGCCCTCGCCGTCGCGCAGGCCGCCCGCCACACCATGGCTACTGACGTTCGCGACCAGTGACGTCGAACTCCAACTGGTGCCGCCATTGGCAGAGTTGAAGGCCTGGATCGAGGAGCCGTTGGCGGAGTAGGGCACCACCACGGTGCCGTTCGGCTGGACCAGGGGCTGGCCGCCGAGGCCGGTCGGGCCGCCGGACGGGGCGACCGGCGCGGACCAGGTGGCGCCGCCGTCGCTAGACGTACTCATCACGACTGCGTTGCCGGACGAGGTGATGTCGACCTCGACGTAGCAGTTGCCGTAGTGGGGGCTGGTGGCGGTGTTGTCGCAGACGATCCATTCCTTGTCGTAGCCCCGGCCGTCGTTGCCGACTGCCAGCACCGGGTTCTGCCAGCTCAGGCCGTCCGAGGAGCGGCTGACCGTGACGCCCGCGCCGTTGGCGTTGGCGTCGATGACCAGTCCGGAGACCATCCAGGTGCCGTGTCTGGCGTCGTAGGCGACCGCAGGGTCGGAGACCCGGGCCCAACTGCCGCCGCCCTGGTAGACGGTGATGCCGGGCAGCATGCCGTGCTGCCAGGTCGCGCCGCCGTCGGTCGAGGTGTTCCAGCCGATGTCGGAGGAGCCGCCGTCGGTGAACCTGCCGACCTGTGAGGAGGCGACGATGGTGTTGCCGTAGGCGAAGGTGTCCGGCTCCAGCTCGGTGGCGTGCTGGCTGGAGGTGTTGGTGAACGGGTCGGTGCTGACCTGGCTCAGAGCGGCCCCGCTGCCGTTGACGGTCAGGGTGAAGGCGGCGGAGTGCGTCGCCGAGGGGCTCGTTCCGGTCACCGTGATCGGGTACGTCCCGGACGGTGTGCTCGTGGCGGTGGTTATGGTCAGCGTGGATGACGAGCCTGCGGTCACCGACGCCGGACTGAAGGCCGCGCTCGCCCCGGACGGCAGGCCGCTCGCCGAGAGGTTCACGGTCTCGGCGGTACCGGACACGACCGCCGTGGAGATCGTGGACGTCGCCGAGGAACCGGCGTTGACGGTCGCCGACGCAGGGCTGTCGGAGATCGAGAAGTCATTGGCTACCGTGCCCGACACCACGATGTCGTCGTACAGGGTGTAGGTGGGGTCACCGGCGTAGTTGTCGTCCTTGCTGATCAGGGTGAGGGTGTAGGAGTGCCCGGCGGTGAGCGCGGCGGTCTTCTGCTTCCAGCCCTGGCCGCTGGTACAGGTCTTGGTCAGCGGCGTGGTGGTGGTGCCGGATGTGTTGTCCTTGAGGGTGGCGGTCGCCCAGTCGTAGGT
This sequence comes from Streptomyces sp. NBC_01431, assembly GCF_036231355.1. NCBI lineage: Bacteria > Bacillati > Actinomycetota > Actinomycetes > Kitasatosporales > Streptomycetaceae > Streptomyces > Streptomyces sp. NBC_01431. The sequence continues at coordinate 384,897 of NZ_CP109496.1, read as the reverse complement.
GACGGTGTCCGGGCAGAACACGTCGTACCAGAAGCTGAGCGAGGGGGATCCGCCCGGCGCGGTGAAGGTCTGCGCGATCGAGGAGTTGCCGTTGGTGGGAGAGGTGCCGCCGACCCGGGCGGTGTAAGTGCCGCTGTGCGCACCCAAGTTGATCGCTGTCGTGGTCCCGGTGGTGGTCCAGCCGGACAGGGTGCCGGTCTCGAAACCGCCGTTGGTGACGTCGGCCATGGCAGGCTGCGCGAACAGGAGACCGGCGAGGGTGAGGGCGGTGACGCTCGTTGTGGCGAGAAGGCTGCGGCGTAACGAAGGTCTGATCATGGACTGCCTCTCTTCAGGAAGGCGGACATGAGCGACGTGCGTACGGGGGTTGGGCGGGGGTGTTCTCTCCCCTGCCGATAGCCGGATTCCAGGGGCCGGGGCGGTCCTGGGGGCGTAGTTGTAGAGGGGAGTCGGCGCAGGGGCCTGCGGGGTTGCTCTCCTTGCTCCTCGGCGTCAGCGGGCAGGAGGGCCTGGGGCGATCACCCAGCCGCCGCTAGCCCCTGCCGTGGACGGGGGAGGCGCCGGGCTCCTCGCGTCGCACGAAGGGAGCGGCGGTGACGTGCGGGTTGGGCAGGGGTGGGGAGGCGGCACGCCAGGCGGCCGAGGGCGGCTTGCTGGCTGACGGGGTGGCGTCTGCCGGCTAGGGAACGTGACACTGAACATCCTTTCTTGAACCCGGAGTTGGTACGGGTACGGCTAGCGAAGGACCTTCACGCAAAAGGTGCCCGCATGTGCGCAATCCGGGAGTGTCGTCCTGGACATGCCACCACGCAAGGGGAGTGGCACACGGCGTCGACGGGAAACCAGGAATTTACTGAGGCTGTCAGGGACGCGGATGCGCGAGTCCTTGGCGGTTCTCCAGGTCCTCCATGCGGTGTGTGGCGGGGTGAGGCGCGGATCGGGCTGCTTCGTGCGGCGTGTGGTGGGGGGCACGGGTCGGGCTGCTCCGTGCGGTGCGGTGCGTGGCGGGGTGGGGCGCGGGTCGGGCTGCTCCGTGCGGTGCGGTGCGGTGCGGTGCGTGGTGGTGGTGGGGGGGGAATGGAACCAGGCTGGTGGGGCCGTTGGCTGGAGTGCGCCCAGCCCGCCGCGGGTAGGTTCATTCTGTGGAGCGCGACAACACCCGTGTGAAGGTCGCATCGATCTGCCTGGCCGTCGTCGGCGTCGGCATCCTGGTCTTCGGCGTCATCGCCGCAGTGGCACCCTCGTCCGGCGACGAGCGGCTCATGCGGGCCGACGGTGTCGCGGCGACCGGCATGGGCCTCTTTGGCGTGCTCATCGCCCTGGTCCCGTTCCGCCGCCGGGAACGGTGGGCGTGGCTCGTGCTGTGGTACTACCCGGTCTTCTGGGGTGCGCACCTCGTGGGTGGATTGCCGCCGGGCAAGGACCACGTCCACCAGGTGGTGTTCATCGCGCTGTCGCTCGCCGGGCTGCTTCTGCCTGTCCGCGAGTTCTTCCTGCGGCCGATGACCAAGGGGACTGGGCAGGCCGCCTCTTGAGGGGTACGAGTCGACGGGAGGCTGCCGGTGGGTCGGCTTGAAGGCAGGGCTGGGTTCGAGGGCGAGGTCTTCCGCGCCGGCGGGATCAGGGCTTGGTAGACCGAGGCCGGCAATCACGTCGAGCTGGAGTCCGCCGACGGCTCGGAACGCGGGACCCCGCACGCCGTCACGCTCACCGGCGGCAACCGACACGACGTCACCCAACTCCTGCCCTTGCGGATGCGGTCCCGCCGATCCGGGGTTTTCGGGGCCGCCCGCGCCGCAGGCCCCGGCGGCTGTACGCCGACCGGGGCTACGACTTCGACAAGTACCGCCGCCTGCTGTGTGAAACGCGGCATCAGACCCCTGAGCGCCCGCCGCGGCGTCGCTCACGGCTCCGGACTGGGCAAGGTTCGCTGGGTGGCCGAGCGCGCCTTCGCTCACCTGCACCGGTTCCGCCGCCTACGGATCCGCTGGGAGATCCGCGACGACATCCACGAGGCCTTCCTCACCCTGGGATGTGCGCTCATCTGCTGGCGACGCCTGTCACAACAGGCCCCGGCTCGCGCTGTCCCGCAATAGCCAAGGCGTTCCTTGTGCTGGTCGGCCAGGTGTTCCGGGCTGCGTTTTTATGCAGGTGCCGTGGCTCTGGTGTCGGGTTCGGCCTGCTGGTCAGTGGTCGAGGAGGGCGATGCGGATGGCTCGTTCGACGTGGGCGGCGGTGTTGGCGTGGCCTTGGGCGTTGGGGTGGACCAGGGTGACGCGCTTGTTGATGGGAGCGCAGTTCAGCAGGGTGCCGGGGAGCTTGGCGGGCCAGTAGTCGGCGGCGTCGCCGCAGATTCCTTCGACCCACTTGGTGCCGGCGGGCTGGCAGGCGTCATGGCCCACACTGGAGGAGTAGACGTCGACGTAGCGGTCGCCGAAGAACGACGTAACGCGCTGGATCGTGCTGTTCAGCGGCTTGAGGACATTGTCACGGAGCCAGTCGATGTCGGCGTGCTTGATCGCGCCCAGCTCGGTGAGGGCAAGGCGGTTGCAGGCACTGCCCTCTTGCGGCAGGACGGCCGGATAGCCGACGGTGATCACCTTGGCATTGGGTGCTGCCTCGTGCACCTTGGCCAGCATTTCGATGTACTCGTCCTGGACCCTGGCGAGCTTGTCCTGGATGCTCTCTTCCCCCTCGGGAGGACTGGTGTAGTGCTCGCGGCACGACTTGCCGGGCATCGCGCCCAGTTCGAGGCATTTGAGGAGCATGCCGCCGAAGGGCAGGCTGTTGCCGCCGACGCCGATGGTGACGATGTCGGTCTTGTCGTTGAGCTTTGCTCGCTGGATCTGCGGGTCCACCGCCGTCCAGCCACCGGCGGGGGGCTGGACCGGGCTGATCGGTGTCTGCTTGGCCGTGGCGATGTCGGCGATGGTGGCGTTGCCGCAGCTGACGTTGGTCAGGTGGACGTACTTGCCCGGCGGGAACTCGGCAAGCTCCCGGTCGACAACGCCGGGGTAGGCGTCGGTGGTCCGGTCACATCCATCCCGCGACGCACTGCCGAGCGGGGGCTGCGGGTCCCCGACGAACCCGCCGGCGGTGTACGAGTCACCCAGCGCGGCCCATTCGTACTGGTCGGCCGCACCGGCGGAGCCCGAGGGAAGAAGCGCGGCCGCTGTCAGCGCGAGCCCCACGGCCAGTGCTCGCGTTCGCGGGCGGTTAACGGGGTGCCGCATGGATTTTCCAGGACAGGCCAGCTGAAGGGCCGTCGAGGCGAGGGCTGCCAGTCGGCCCATAGGCGTCGGACGCATCCCAATTCCTCTTTCACTCAACGTAGTTCTATGACTACGCATTGAAGTTAGGGGAGGGCATGCGCCCGACCGGCAGGTACGCCGGGTAAACCACCCAGGTGTATCGCGCTGAGGCTCTGGTCGCTTCGAGTGCGTCGGGTGGCCAACCCACGACAGCGAAGAGACGGCTATAGACAACTGGCGGCGTCGGACTGCACCAGGAGGACCTGGGCGCCGGAGGGCAGCCTCATTCTGGAACGATCAGTGAGCTGCTTCAGAATGGCCATCGATCGGGTGATGCGATCTGACGAACAAGCAGGTCAGAGGCATAGATCGCCACGCTCGGGTGACCAAGTTGAAGAAGCTCGGTGAAGCCGCTCGTTCCACCATCCCCCCATTCCAGATGCCGTGCGCGCCTCCCTGATGATTCCGCCGCCCAGGCGCGCCGTTTGATGGAACTCCCGCCGTCCCGCTCTCCACGTCTCGTGACATGCACAGCCAGTGCCTGGAGTTGGCTTGGCACCTCACCGGCCCGGACGCCAGAGAGGTGGCAGCCAGTCGTCCTGCGGCATGAGCAGCGTGCTGCGTCTCTCGGCGCGCAGGTGCGGTGCCTTCGCGGCTGGAGAAATGCATGAGGGTTCAGTGGTTGCCGTCGCCGGTGGCCAGGGCCAGCAGGCCGCTCTCGTTGGCGACGTAGACGTAGCCCAGGGTGGCGATCCGTCCGTAGGCGTCGAGCATGCCGCCCATACGAGCCCCGGAGTTGGACTGTGTGAATCGCATGTGTTCTGCGGTGCTGGCTGGTGTTGGCGCCGGAGGTGCCTGGCCTACTGGCTCGTGTGGTCCGCAGCGTCTCCCCGGCCAGCTCCAGCCGGTTCGGTCACTGACCGCCGCCAGCACGCGGGTGGAGTCGGTGCGCTGCTTGCCACAAGCGCGACCAGCCCGGCCGCCCCCGCGCTCAGAACACCTCGGCGAACTCAGTGGCTGTGAACAGTTTGCTCAGTTCGTCACGTACCCGCGTTGCCAGCGGGTACGGGCCCCGCGCCGTCACTGCCGCGCCATCTGCGCGTTTAGCTCCGGCAGTTGCGGCCACGGCCTCGACTGCACCGATATGCCGCACGCCCACCCGCGACCGGGAACACGAAGACGGCCGCTGCTGTCCTGGGCCACGAGTCGTCAGCCCTGCTGGGCACGGAGCAAGCCAGCAGGGTCGGTGACCGGGTTCGCACCAGCATCGCCCTGTGCACCGCCATGGGCTCGGTCCTGCGTCGGATCTGCCCTTCCTGTGACCGACAGGGGCAACTATTCGGATGGAACGTCCAGCTCCGGCCCTCCGGGTGGTGAGATCCAGCCATCTGCCTGCCGGTGGTGACGAACACAACCGGCAGGAGGGCGGGATGCAGGGGGGTTCTCGTCCTCCCGCCGGGCTCCTTTTGGCCACAGCCATCAAAATCGGCCCGGCTGGCCAAATCCGCTCGGTTTGCGTAACGGCGTTAAGGTCTGGTTTCTGGCTTGCGCGAAATGGACACAATGAGACTTTTCGGTGATCCACTTCCTTGACTCGTTCAAGATCGCGATGCCTATAGTGGCGTGCGCTTCGAGCAAGAGGTCAATCGCGGCCCATTGCTTCGCGTGAAGAGGGTGAAGAGCGTGGAGAGTATGACGCCTGGCGAGGGGATATTTCTGTGGTGACCTCCGGATTTGCCTCCGAATTAACCCGCTCGGCAGTGTCGTTCTTTGTGGATCTCGCCATGTCCGAACAATGACTGGATGTAGGCGTTTTCTTGCAGTCAATGGGGCCGAAGGCTTTCGAAATGGCGACAGGAAAGAGGGTGGGCGTGGAGATACTCCAGATCCCTGACATTGAAAGACGCGCACTGAACGCGCTTGTTCCAGTCGGTTCCGCACCCTCTGTAAGGCTCGGAACGCTGGGGCCAGAAGGGACCAGCAGTGAGTACATTGCCCAACTTCTGGCGCGCACCCTCGGTGACCGTGGAGGATTTCAAATCCTCCTGGAGAACACGTACGAACAATGCGCAAATTCCCTTACGGGAGGGCGTGTCGACCTCGTGTTGGTGGCCCATGCTTATCCCAAGATAAACGCCTTCTATATGAACCCGGGTTTGGAGCCAGCAGCTGTTTTTCGTGGGAGTACTCCGGAGTACGGCCTGGCGACCAGGCTGAATTTCGCCTTCCGTGAAGAACTGCTCTACAGGGATACTGTCGTATCCCATCCGGCGCCCGTTCCGTTGCTGGGTCACCATTTCGACGGTCCGGTGAAACTGGCCATCGCGGACTCCACGAGTCAGGCCGCCGGAAGTGTCGCCGACGGGCGGTACAACATCGCCATCACGAATGAGCGGGCCGTCGAGCAGCACAGCCTGAAGTTCGTCTACAAATTCTCACGGATCCCCATGACGTGGACTGTGTTCTCCCGAAGGAAGGACCGCAAATGACCGCGCAAACTCACGAGCGCCGCTACTTCCCGGCTCCCGACGTGATGCTCAACGAGGATGGGATCCGTTTCGAGTCCTATCGGCGTGAAGCCACCGAGGTGAGGGTTGCCTTCATGCCTCCCGGCGCCGTCCTGGAGACTCGTTCCTCCGATGCTGCGCAGGTCGGGATGGTGGTTCGCGGCGAACTGTCCGTGACGGTCGGGGACGTGACGAAGCTGATGAGGCCCGAGGGGGACGTCTACGTCGCCCCTGTCGGCGTTGCGCTCGCGGCCGTCAACACGTCTGCGGAAGAAACCGTGGTCCTGGAGATCCGGCGCGGCACCCCGGGCGATTCCTACCCCGCGCCGGACGGCTACTTTCTGGAGCCGATCGAGTCGCGCAAGTTCGTCGGGATGGACGTCACGTTCTTTCTGGCCGACTGGATCGAGCTCATGATCGCCGATATTCCCAGTGGCGGCGAGATGCCCTATCACAAGCACTCACACGAGCAGATAGGGATATGCCTCGAAGGGAGGTACGAAATGACGGTCGAAGAGGCGAGTCATGAGCTGCGGTTCGGCGGTACCTACTTCTGTGCGAGCCAGGAGGGCCACGGCGCCGCAAACCCCAATACGGGAGTGGCGCGCTCCCTCAACATCTTCATTCCGCCCCGCTATCACCGGGTGCCCAAAGAGGACAGCGGGCCGGAGAAGAATGGGCAGGAATCTGAGTGACGCGGGTTGCCATAGTTCTGGGCGCCAGTCGCGGCATCGGGCGGGCAACCGCATTGCACTTGAGCTCCAAAGGCTACGTGACCGTACTCTGTGCCCGGAGTTCGGATGCGTTGGAGAGAGTCGCCGGAGACACCGTAGGCGGGCAGCCGGTCCACGTGTTTCCGGGCGACATCACCGTGCCGTCCTACCGTGATGAACTGGTCAACTACGCGAAACGCCGATTCGGCAGGATCGACGTGCTGGTCAACAACGCGCCAGGCCCGGCGCCCGGCTTCTTCGATCATGTGACCAGCGATGACGTGAGCTCTGCGATGGGCCAGAAGCTCGTGCCCTACCTGGACCTGATCAAGTCCGTCGCGCCGGTGATGATGAGGGATCAATTCGGCCGGATCGTCAATGTCGTCGGAAACATCGGGAAAGAGCCCGCCCCCGGCATGTTCCTCTCCGGTCTGGTGAATGCGGCCGTCTCGAATGCGAGCAAGTATCTGGCGAGTCAGTACGCCAGGCACAACATCACCGTGAACTGCGTGCACCCCGGCACCATCCGGACCCAGCGCTACGACCGAGCCGTGGAGCAGATGAGCCGGGCCGGCGGGATATCGCGGCAACAGGCCGAGGACCGACTGAGAGAGGCAATTCCCGTGGACAGGCCGGGGAGCGCCGACGAGGTCGCCGCCGTCATCGGGTTTCTGGCATCCGACGCGGCGTCCTATCTGACCGGGCAACAGATCTCGGTCGACGGGGGGCAACTGACATGCGTGTGAAAGGGGACGAGTTCATGTTCGAGGACAGCGTGGTCGTGGTCACCGGTGCCGCGTCCGGGATCGGGAAGCAGACCGCGATCGAGTTCGCCCGCCAGGGCGCGAAGGTCGTCGTCGGGGACATCGACGAGGAAGGCGGCACCGCTGTCGTCGCCGGGCTGACGAGCAAAGGACACGATGCGGTCTTCGTCAGGACCGACCTCACGAGCGAGGAGGACTGCGAGAACCTGATGGCTGCCGCGGCCGGAAACTTCGGCCGGGTCGACATCCTGGTCAACAACGCCGGCATCGAGATCTCCACGCCGCTTCACGAGATGCCCGTGGCCGAGTGGGACAAGCTGCTCGACACCAATCTCAAGAGCATGTTCCTGTGCTCGAAGTACGCCCTGCACCAGATGATCGAGGCGACGAGCGGCGTGATCGTGAACGTCTGCTCCGTGAGCGGGCTGGTGGCCTGGCCCGGCATCGCTGCCTACAACACCACCAAGGGGGGAGTGATGATGCTGACGAAATCGCTCGCCGCCGACTACGCGAAGTACAACATCAGGGCCAACTGTGTCTGCCCCAGCATCATCGACACGCCGATGACGGACACGTCCATCGGCAACGACGCCGCTGTGAAGGAACAGAAGGCGAAGCTGAATCCGATCGGGCGGCTGGGCACCCCCGAAGACGTCGCGAACGCGATCCTGTTCCTCGCATCGGACAAGTCGTCATTCGTCACGGGTGCCGCGCTCACTGTCGATGGCGGCTACACGGCCATCTAGCCGTGCCCATCGCATGCAACTGGAAGAAAGGTTGGCCGGAGTGCCGGATGGATTGAGCAGCAGGGAGGGCACGGCGGGGTTCCCCCTACTCACGGTGCTCGCGCTGATGGCGGGGATATTCGCCGTCGGTTCGGAGGAGTTGGTTGTCTCACCCCTCCTCGTGGACATGGCCGGGTCGTTCGACATGTCGGTGGCCGTGATGGCGCTCTCCGTCACCGTCTACGGCATCGGTACGGCGGTTGGTGCCCTGCTCTTCGCCCCGCTCGGGGACAAGGTGTCACGACGCCTCAGCCTGTTGGTCGGGATGACGGTGTTCGTCCTGGGCACCGTGCTGTGCGCGTCCGCCGGCGGGCCGGGGGTGTTCTTCACCGGACGGGCCTTGTCCGGCCTGGCGACGGGTGCGTTCGTGCCGACTGCCTACGCGTTCGTCGGTGATCAGATCCCGTATCGCCATCGGGCCAAGGCCATGGGGATCGTCGTATCGAGCTGGTCGCTGTCACTCGTCCTGGGGGTCCCGCTGGGATCCTTCATCGGGAAGTGGGTGAGTTGGAGGTGGGCGTTCGCCCTGCTGACCGTCCTGGGTGTCCTCGTGATCTGCGTACTGCTGCGGGTTCGGAGCGAGAGCCGGCCCCGTCCTGACACCCCGTCACACGCGTCGGAAGAGGATGCGACGGGGCCCTCGGGGAAGGGCTGGGCGCGATCGGCCGCCCGTGCCTTCCTGGCGCCCAACGTGCTCGTGTACATACTGGCGACGTTCCTGAACATGCTCGGCTTCTACGGCATGTACACCTATCTCGGCAGCGCCCTGCAGTACCAGTTCGGTTCCCAGAGTCTCCTGACCGGCATCATGATCCTTGTCTACGGGCTGGGGTTCTCGACGAGCTTCGTCACCGGCCGGTGGGCCGACGAACTGGGCAAGGAGAAGGTGCTCGTCGGGCTGCTGGCAGGGCTGGTCCCGGCACTGGTGGTCGTCCCGCTGGTCGTGCGCTGGACACCGCTGCTGATGGTCTGTCTCTTCCTGTGGGGCGCCATGCAGAGCCTGGTCGTCACGCTGCTCAGCACGCTGCTCAGCGAAAGTTCTCAGCACTATCGCGGGACCGTCCTCGCCTTCTACAGCTTCACGACCAACCTCGCCGTGGCCATGGGGGCCGCCGTCCTCGGCCCCCTGTTCGCCGCACACGGATTTACCGCGGTGGGCTGGGCCTGCGGCGGTATCACCCTCGTCGCGTTCGGCCTGAGCGGATGGGCATACGGGCGCCGCAACGAAGGGGAGCCGGCCCGTGCGGGCGCTGAGGCCGAGGAACACGAGACGAAGGTGGTCGCCGGTGAAGACTGAGTTCGCACGTCGGCTCCTGGACCTGCCCAGAAGTTCGTTCGCGACGACCGTGAGCAGGATCGACCAACTCGTCAAGGCTGGAGAGGACGTCGTCAACCTGTGCCAGGGGAATCCCGATCTTCCGACCCCGCCCCACATCGTCGAAGCGCTGCGCAGGGAAGTGCTCGACCCCGCCACCCACCGATACCCGGCCTTCTCCGGGCTGCTCGAACTCAAGGCTGCCGTCGCCCAGTGGTACGCGACGCATCACCAGGTTCACCTGGACCCCGAGTCCGAGGTCGCGATCCTGTTCGGCGCGAAAGCGGGTCTGGTGGAGATCAGCCAGTGTCTGCTGAATCCGGGCGATGTCTGCCTGATGCCAGACCCGGCCTTCCCCGACTACTGGTCAGGAGTGGTCCTCGCCAGGGCGCGGATGCATGCCATGCCGCTACTGCGGGAGAACGGTTTCCTGCCCGACTACTCGGCCCTCGACCCGGCCACCTGCGACCGGGCGAAGCTGATGTTCCTGAACTATCCCAACAACCCCACCTCCGTGACGGCACCGCCGGAGTTCTACGAGGAAACGGTCCGGTTCGCCGCACGGAACCAGGTGGTCGTGGCATCCGACTTCGCGTACGCAGCGCTGGGCTTCGACGGCCGGGCCCCCTGCTCCTTCCTGCAGACGGACGGTGCCATGGAAGTGGGCGTCGAGTTCATCTCGCTGTCGAAGATGTTCAACATGGCCGGATGGCGGATCGGAGCCGTCGTCGGCAACCCCGATGTCGTCGCCGCGATCAACCTCCTCCAGGAGCACTACTACGTCTCCCTCCCGTCCTTCATCCAGCGGGCGGCCGCCGTCGCCCTGACCGGCCCCCAGGACTGCGTTGAGGAACTGGCGAGGACCTACGAGCGCCGACGGGACGTCTTCGTGGCGGGAGTACGGGACGCCGGATGGCACATCGACCTGCCCCAGTCGATCTTCGCCTGGTTGCCGGTGCCCGGCGGAGGCAGCTCCAGCGCGTTCGCCGACGACCTGCTGACCCGGGCCAAGGTGGCGGTGGCACCCGGCCGTTGGTTCGGAGAACACGGCGAAGGATACGTACGGGTGAGCCTGCTGGCACCGGAGGACCGGCTCAAGGAGGCCGTCATCCGCCTGGCCGACTTACGAAACGGCACACACAAGGACCCCGACCATGACTGACACGAACGAAGCCGGTGCCCGGATCGAAGCGGATCGCGTAGCGATCGACTGCCTCGATGTGCGCATCATCGACCTGCTCGCCGAACGGGCCCGGATATCCGCCCGCATCCAGCAGAGCCGCATGCACTCCGGCGGGCCGCGCATGGTGTTCTCCCGGGAAATGGACATTCTGTCCCGCTACCAGGACGGACTCGGAGCGGGCGGCACCCAGATCGCGATGAACGTACTCAAACTGTGCCGAGGAGAAGCCCTGTGATCCGCCACATCGTGCTCTTCAAGTTCAAGCCGGGGGTCGACTGGAACGACCCGCGCGCCTTGGCGGCGGAACGCACCGCCGCCAAGGTGGGCAGCCAAGTACCCGAAGTCCGTGACTGGCGATACGGGCGCAACGTGTCCGCGCGGGACATCGCATACGACTTTCTCACCGAGGGAGTCATGGACGACATGGACAAGGTCGACCGCTACCTCGTCCATCCCTTTCACCACGACGCGATCCGGCAGTGGCGGGAGATCAGCGACTGGGTCATCGTCGACGTAGAGGTGTGACAGAAGGCCGCTCCGGGAGCAGACCGGCTGAGCGGTCCGAGCGAAAGGCGCCTGCCAGGGCAAAAGCCCCGGGCAAGCGCCTTCCGCGTGCCGCGAGGCCGTGTATCGAAAATGGATCTTGATCTGTGAATGGTCGCTTTCCATGGCGCGGGGTGAGCTCACGGACGGTCAATGGGCGATGTGGGAGCGGCTGTTGCCGAGGGGAAGGAGGGCGGGGCGACTGCCCGTTCGGTCCGGCCGCGACTGATCGACGGCCTGCGGTTCCGCGTCCGAACCGGTGGCCCGTGGCGGGATGCACCCGTCGAGTACGGGCTCCTGGGGCTGGGCCTACGACATGGTCCGCCGATGGCAGCGGGACGACACGTGGCACCGGACTCCTCACCCGGCTCCAGTGGTTGGCCGACGCGAAGGGCGCGATCAGATGGGACCTGAGCGTCGACTCCACGGTGTGCCGTGCCCATCAGCATGCGGCTGGTGCTCGCGAGCAGAGCGACCTGCAGAAGGAACCGCTGGGCGGTGTCTTCTCCGAACCCGGCGATCACGGGCTGGGGCGCTCGCGGGCGATGGGTTCTGTCCCTTCTTCGCACCGGTTGTGATGACGAGCCCCCGCGGCCGAGCCGCTTGTGCTCGTGAACGACGAGGGTCACGCGCCGTTGCATGAGGTCGTTTCAGACATTTAGCCGCTTGCGACAACTCATGAAACGACCTAAGAAACACCGTCTCCCCCTTCGGGTCGCGGTTGCCGAAGTCGCATCTCCGGGTCACCGTCCAGGGGAATTGATCACTGCTGTCGCGCGGGGGAGCCCGCGGCGGGCAGAGTCTTCTTCATTGCTGGGTCAAACCGCTCGCGATGGAAAGCTCACCAGGCCAGGCAGAGACACGGCTGCCCCTATGGCGCGGGGCTCCGGGGCGCGGTGTTCCGTCACGTCGGCAGAGGGCCGGTCGCCTGCCCCGGGGCGGGTGCAGCATGGCACGTACCAGTGGTGCAGCAGGGCGATCCCCGACGATGGCCGACAACTTCCGTGCGAGCAGCCTTGTTCGACGCGTGGCGATCCGTCACGGCAGCTCCCGGCCGCCCGCCTGGCATACGTGTGCTCAGGGTGCAAGGCTCACAAGCAGGTACTTGAAGTCCGTGAGCCACGGCGGCTGTTGGGGCAGCCGCCGCAGGATCATCAACGGGCTTTCACCGTGGACGACGGTTGGAAGCCAGGATGATGACGCGGCAGTTCAGTGCCGGCCCGTCAGGAACACCGAGCGCAGTTTGAGGCGGGCTGTGGTGGGGTTCCCGTGCGGGCGCAGCGTCCAGGAGTCGCCGGTGCAGTTGGGCTCGGTGAACACCATCACCCACTCGTCCGTGTCGTTGTGCGGGGCGAAAGCAGGCTCGGAAGAGCCCGGGTCCGCTACTTCAGGGAGCACCACGCAGCCGGGACTTGCGGGGTCGTGGAGGGTGACCGACTGTGGATGGCCGTGGAGCCCGACGAACTCGTAGGAGAAGTCACCGGTGGCGGCGCTCGCCGACCCGGACTGCGTCAGGAGGAGAGTGAGCGCGCCGAGTGCGGCGGCAGCGGTGTGGCGAAGGCGCATGAAACCTCTTTCTGTCTGAGAAGTCGGCGGCTCCACTGGGGAGCCGCACCCTGGCGCGTTGCTGTTCCTCTGGGCCATCCCCTGACGACAGCTCCCTGATGCGCCATGTCACCCGCACGGGAACTGGCGTATCGATCCTTCGCACGTCTCATGAGTCGGCTGTCCTGTTCGTCTTTGATCTGCCGGGGCCTCTTGTTTCGAGTGCGGACGCCAATACCGGCTGTCCTGCTCGGGTCGGCCTCCAGGTCCGGACCAGCGTCCAGAACCTGGGGACGTCGAGTCGTACCCGAAGATGCCGCACGGCTATGTGTGTGGCCTTACCGATGAACGGTGCTCCTGAGGGTGAGTTGTGGCGTCCGGTTGGTGTCGTGGGCGGGGCTGGGGGAGCAGACCGGGGCAGCACGGAGTGCTCTTGGGCGGTGGCTCTTTCTGCGGGGGTAGCTCTTTCATGGCCGCAGGAGGGGCGCCGGGGATTGTCCTGAGACGCAGACGGTGTCGTCCGCGGATGGCGGTGGATGGCCGTGAGCGGCGGAGGATGCCGCCGGGTTTGCCGGGAGGCGGCTGCGTGCGCCCGGGGGAGCCGACTCCCCTCCGCCCCCTCGGGCGCACTTCCCTCGGCCCGGCACCCAGGAGTGCGGGAGGAGCCCCTGGTCGGTGTGGTGCCGGGGGGAGGGGTCGCAGCAGCACTCTCTGAGCGTCTGGCCGCATCCTGACCGGCCGCCCAGCCGCAGTCCCCGGCCAGTCGGCCGCGCTGTGAGGAGGATCAGCGCGGCCGACTCGTCGTGCCCCAGCACCCCCATGGGGCACTCCGGTGATGTGGGTCTCCCGTTGGGGCACGCCCAAACCCCTGCCAGTGGTCCAGGTTGGTGGGAGGGCGCGGGGTTAGGCGGTGGGAGGGTGTTCGGCGAGGGTTTGCTGGCGTGCGCGGCTACAGGGGCGGCAAGCGGGGTCGGGGCCCTTGTCTGCCCGCTTGGTAGCCGTCGCTCCCGTCGCCGCTCAGGTCGTTCGTGGCCCTCGGCGATCGTCCCTTCCTCCTTGTCCCGTCATCGCCGCACTTGACAAGCTTTGCATAATGCAAAATGGCGCGAGTAAGGGGAAAAGGCTGATGAACGAGACGATGACGAGGGCCGCCGTGGCCGCCGCGCCGGAGGCCATACGGGCTTCGTGGCGCGAGCGGGCCCGGTTCGGGGCCCGCGAGACTCAGTGGGGCCTTGCGGCGCTCGCCCTGGCGATCGGGGTGGGGGCGGGGCTCGGCTCGATCGCCTTCCGCTGGCTGATCAAGACGTTCACGGGGCTGTTGTCCGGCCACGGTGACTATGCCGCGGCCGGGAACGCTGCCAACCCGCACGTCCCGTGGCTCGGTCCGTACTTCGTGCTTCTCGCGCCCGTGATCGGCGGGCTGCTGTACGGCCCGCTGGTGGACCGGTTCGCCAAGGAGGCGCGCGGGCACGGAGTGCCAGAGGTGATGCTCGCGGTCGCCCAGCGCGGCGGGCGCATCAACCCCCAGGTCTCCGTCGTCAAGGCGCTCGCCTCGGCCCTGACCATCGGCTCGGGCGGCTCGGTGGGCCGCGAGGGGCCGATCGTGCAGATCGGTTCCGCGCTCGGATCGACCCTGGGCCGGATCACCAAGGTGACCGAGGGCCGCATGAAGCTCCTGGTCGCCTGCGGCGCGGCGGGCGGCATCGCGGCCACCTTCAACGCGCCGCTGGCCGGAGTCTTCTTCGCGATGGAGTTGATCCTGCGCGACTTCGCCATCGAGTCCTTCGGCGCGGTCGTCCTGTCCAGCGTCGCGGCCAGCGTGATCGGGCGGGCCGCCTTCGGCGACGTCGCCTTCCTCAACCTGCCGGCCTTCCACGTCGAACACGTCGCCCAGTACGGCCTGTTCGCGCTTCTCGGTGTGGTCGCGGGCGGTGTCGGTATCGGCTTCACCCGGATCCTGTACTGGATCGAGGACGCGTGCGACTGGGCCTGGCGCGGCCCCGAATGGCTGCGCCCCGCCGCCGGCGGACTGCTCCTCGGCGTGGTGCTCCTGGTACTGCCCGAGATGTACGGAGTCGGCTACCCGGTCCTGGAGAACGCGGCCGAGGGCAAGTACGCGGCGGCCTTCCTGCTGCTGCTCCTGGTCGGGAAGATCCTGGCCACCAGCCTCACCATCGGCATCGGCGGCTCGGGCGGCGTGTTCGCGCCCAGCCTGTTCATGGGCGCGATGCTGGGCGCGGCCTACGGCGCGGGTCTGCATACCCTCATGCCGGGAACGTCAGGTGCGGTCGGCGCGTACGCCTTGGTCGGCATGGGCGCGGTGTTCGCGGGCTCCTCCCGGGCGCCGATCACCGCCGTGGTCATCCTGTTCGAGCTGACCGGCGAGTACTCGATCATCCTGCCGCTCATGCTCGCCATCGTCACCGCCACCCTGACCAGCAAGCTGCTCTCCCGCGACACCATCTACACCCTCAAGCTGCGCCGGCGCGGCATCGACCTGGAGGGGCCGGCCGCGGGCAAGGCGCTCGGTACGCAGCGGGTCGAAGAGGTCATGGAGCAGGCGCCCGAGGTCATCGCGGCCGCCACCGAACTGCCCGCCGCCGCGGTGCTCTTGTCCCTGTCCCGCCATGGCGTCCTGCCGGTCGCGGACAAGGAAGGCCGCTATCTGGGCACGATCACCGCGCGGGCCGTCGCCGAGTCGCTGGCCGAGGAACCGGACCCGACGGCGCCCCCTGTAACGGTCGGCGAGCTCGCCGAAGTGCCGGCCCCGCTCGCGGTCGACGCCCCGCTGGCCAAGGCCCTGCACGCCCTGGTCGCCGAGCCCGGCACCGGCCTACCGGTCCTGGACCAGGACCGCCTGGTGGGCTGGCTCACCCACCAGAGCGCGCTGCGCGCCCTTCACCCCGTTCCGGCCTGACGCACGTCGGGTGGAGCCGGGCCCGATTCCTCCGGAGACGCGGCCCGTATGAATCAGAAGGAGCAGTCGCCGACCGAACAGCGGCCCGAGGCCGAGCCGGTAGAGGTGGACCGGCAGCAGGGTCGGCGTGTGACGCCGCCCAATCGGGAGCGGGGCCGGCCCTGTGGGGTTGAGCGGGTTGTCACTACTGCGCGCCACCGCACATCAGGCACCGGGCGGCTGAAGGTGCGGCACGGCACGGTAGAAAGAGGTATGACCGAGCATGAGCACCCCGCATCCGTCCTGGGAGACGTCGACGGCGTGACCCGTGCGGTGCTGACCGCCTCACGCGTCCTGGTGGCCGTCTCCGCCCGATCGCTTGCGGCGGTCGAGGACCGGGTGACGCTGCCGCAGTTCCGGCTGCTCGTCGTGCTGTCCACCCACGGAACGGCCAAACTGGTCGTCCTGGCCGAGTTGCTGGGCGTGAACCCCTCGACCGCGATGCGCATGATGGACCGCCTCATCGTCGCCGGGCTCGCGGACCGCCAGGTCAACCCCGACAACCGCCGCGAGACGTTGCTGCGCCTGACCGACGACGGCCGCCGCCTGGTGGAGGACGTCACCGCGCGACGGCGCCAGGAGATCGCCGGTGTGGTGGAACGGCTCGCTCCCGGCCAGCGGGCCGCCTTGGTCGACGCGTTGACGGCGTTCGCCGAGGCGGGTGGTGAACCCGTGGCCCCCGACGAGGTCTCGCTCTACCCGCTGGGCTGGTCCGACACCCAGGCCCGCCGCACCACCTGAGCCGGCCGCCGACCCGTGCCCGGCTAGCCGATCTCCATCCAGGTGGCCTGTGACGGGGTGCCGTGTTCGTCGGTCACGAAGATCATGTGCCAGCCGGCCGGTACGAGAGCCGGGTCCTTCGGGACGGTGAGCGTGACGGTGTCGCCGGTGCGGCTGACGTCGAGGGCGACCGAGCGCTGATCGAAGTCGGTGACGTGGGTGGCCGATCCCGGGTGGATCAGCCGGGCCGTCCTGATCCGGGCCGCGTCCGCGGTGTGAAAAGTGACGCTCTCGCCCCGCCGTACCGAGCGGGGCCCGGCGCCGAGGGCGGGCCGGTGGTCGCGGTAGAGGGAGGGCGGGGTGTAGACCTCGACGCGCTGCTCGAAGGTGCCCGGCTTGGTGTTGTTCTCGTCACCGTAGAGCGGGTCCGAGCCGAAGACCGCGACCCGGCCGTCCGGCAGCAGCAGAGCCTCGGTGTGGTAGTCGCGGGCGACCGTGGGATCGGCGGCCGCGCGGAAGGTGTTGGTCTTCGGGTCGTAGAACTGTGCGGCGAGGATGTCGCTCTGCCCGCGTCCGCGGTAGTCGCCGGAGCCGCCCGTGGTGAAGACGGTGTCGTCCGGCATCAGGACCGGGTTGAGATAGCGCGTCTTGTGCGCCAGGTCCGGGCCGGGAACATATGCGGGCCGGGCCGCTTTGAGGTCCACGATCGCGGTGCGCGCCGTCGCCTTCTTCGATTCGCCGACGCCTCCGCCGCCGAAGACCATGACCTTCTGGTCCTGGGCGGGCGGTAGCAGCACAGAGCCCGAAGTCTCCAGCGTGTCCGCGTCCTTGAGCCCGGGAACAGCGGTGAACGTGTTGGCACCCAGGTCCCAGACACCGGGCACCCGCCCCTTGTCGGCGGGCCCGTAACCGGAGTTGGATCCGGAGTAGAAGACCTTGCCGCCGTTCATCAGGAACAGGGACGGATAGGTGGGGAAGTAGCGCGTGGGCGCCTTGGACCAGGTGCGCCGGGCCGGATCGTAGATCTCGTTCTTGCCGGGCACGACCTGGCCGACGTCGTCGAGCCCGGAGGTGGCCAGTACCTTGCCGTCGCTGAGGGTGAGCAGCGTGGGGTACCAGCGGGCCTCGCTCATGGGGTCGACGCGGGTGTACTTCTCGGTCGCCGGGTCGAACTCGTAGGCGTCCTTGATCCCCTGGAAGTCCTTCTTGTCCAGGCCGAGCTTGTTGGCGATGCCGTAGAAGTTGTCGCCGTCCTCGCCGGCCAGGCCCTGGATCTCGTACTGCTCGGTGGTGTTGGTGATGCCCTGGGGGCCCTCCTGGTCGGCCTCGACGTAGACGCGTGCCTCGTTGGCGCTGACGGTCGCCCTCCTGGTGGCGGGGTCGATGGTCTTGTGCGCGGCCGGGACGTGGACGGGGAGTTGGGAGCGATAGGTGTGTCCCGAGGTGGACCGGAAGACCGTGCCCTTGGGGAAGGTGCGGTCCTGGTCCGGGTCCTCGTTCTTGACCAGCATCGTCCCGCCGGCCCGCTTCACGTTCCCTTCCAGCACCTCGTAGCGGGCGGTGCCGCCCGCGATCAGCACCTTTCCGTCCGGGAGCTGGGCGTGCCCGGCACAGAACATGTCCTTCGGAGTGTCGATCTTCTTGAAGGTGTTCTTGACCGGGTCCCACAGCGTGGAGCTGAACGTGCCGCCCTCGAAGTGCTTGATGTTGTTCCCGGACCCCGCGATCAGCAGCACCTTTCCCGTCCGCAGCAGCACGGCGTGGATGGAGTTGAGCTGGTACGCGGCGGGCATGGCCACGACGTCCCAGTGACCCCGCGCCGCCTTGTAGCCGTCGGTCTCGATCTCGTACGCGTGGTACTGCTGCGTGGCGAAGCCGAGCACGGCGGGTGCGTTCGCGGCGGCCAGCACGAGCGCCGCCCCGGCCCCGAGCCACATCCGGGGGGAGGCGAGACGGGCCTTGAGGCGGCTCGGGCGCAGGGGCATGGAAGACCTCCGGGAGGGACCGGCCGGGTGCCGACTGCATCGACAGGTACCGCAGGCAGTGGTCCAGCCTGGGGAGACACTCTGCTTTGCACAGTGCAAAATGGCCCGGAGGGCGCAGTGGGCATGCTCTGGCACGGCGCACCGGAGCCTTGACACGCTGTTAACGCGTTGCTGTCGAAACTCTGACGTACGCTCTTGGCTGGTGTGCCGGGAAGCCTGGTCGGCGAATGTCGTGCTCGTGCGCGTGGCGACGCGTGAGGAATTCGCCCGAAAGGCAGCGGAACATGATTCTTCCCAGGCGGGACCGCCCTGCTTCCCGCGCGGCCACTCCTCGTGCGAGCCGGGTTCCGCGCCGTTCGGTGCTGTTCTTCGCGTTCGCCTTCGCCGTGATCGCCGACCCCGTCTCCTCCGTCGCATACGCCATCGAGGCGGCTCTGCGCGCCCTGCGGGGTGACCTCGTGCTGCTCCTGCCGACCATGGCGCTCGTGGTGGGCCTGGTCGTGATGGTCACCGCCAACTACTGGCAGCTGGTGGGTCGATTCCCCCGGGGCGGCGGCGCTGCGGCCGCGGCCGGGCGGGCCTTCGGGCCGCGCTGGACGTTTCTGCCCATCGGCGCACTGGTGGTGGACTTCGTCCTGACCATCGGCATTTCCATCTCGGCGGCGGCCAGTGCGATGATCGCCCTGTTCCCCGAACTGGGCTCCGTGCGGGTTCCGTTGGCGCTGGGTTTGCTGGTCGTGGTCGCGGGACTCACCTGGTTCGGGCATGGCGGGCGGCTGTTGTTCGCCATGATGACCGTGCTGTTCGTCGCGGTCTCCGTCGCTGTTCTTGTGCTCGGTTTCCTCTCCCCGCACGAGAGGGGGAACGCCGTGACCAACACCGACCCGGGGCGGCCGGCCATGCTCGCCGTCGTCCTGGCATTCCCCGTCGCGATGGCCCTGGCCACGGGTGTGGAGGCCCCCTCCACGGCCATCGCCCAGCTCGGCCAGCTCGGCGACGCCGACCGCCGCCGCTTCGGCCGGGGAACCCTGGCCCTGCTGGTCGTCATCGTCGGCGGCCTCACCCTCGCGCTGACCGCCCTGTCCGTGCACCTGCGCATCGGCATCCCGGGTGCCGACTCCACCCAGATCGCCGACATCGCGCACGCCGCCACCGGACCCGGCTGGCTGTACGGAGCCTTCCAGCTGACCAGCTCGCTGCTCCTGCTCGCCGCGGCCAGCTCGTCCTTCCAGGCCGGGCCGGGGCTGCTCAAGGCGCTGGCCGGAACGCCCAAGGCGCCCGGGGTGCTGCCCTCGTACCTGGGGCGCACGAACAAGCACCACACTCCGTACTGGTCGGTGGTCGTCTACCTCGCCGCCGCCGCGCTGATCATCGTCGCCGCGGCCGGCCAGGAACAGGAACTGGTCCTCTTCTACGCCGTGGCCGTCTTCGTCAGCTTCCTGGTCGGCCTGCTGGCCATGACCAGCTTCGCCCGCACCGAGCAGAAGACCGCGCTGGCCTGGTGCAACGCCCTTGCCGCGACGGCTGTCGCCTTCACGCTCGCGGTGAACCTGCTGCGCGGCTGGCCGATGCTGTCGCTGGTGGGCACGCTCCTGATCGCCGGCGGCCTGTACGCACGCTGGGTACGAGCCGGGCGACCCACCGGGATCGAGGACGTCGAGAGCCGGGCGGAGGCGTCCACGAGCTGACGCAGCGGCCATGCGCAGCGGTGAAGACAGTTAAGGGAGCGTCAACTCGCTGGTCAGCGGCCATACTTGAGGAGATGGAGCGGGAGGCTCCGGCTGGTTTCGACGGGGGAGACGATCGGCATGGGCATAAACGGCAAGGTGCGTGACAAGGTGGAGGTGAAACTCCGCTGGGATCCCAGCCCGTTGGGACAGCCGCCCCGCCACCTCGACATTGTCGCCGCGACCTATGGCGGGGACGATCCGTACGGTCGGCCGGTGCATGTCGTCCACTACGACAGCCGGTCACCGGACGGAACGATCAGCATGATCCGGCACAGCCGGACGGGTCTCGGTCTCGGCTTCGTCGAGGCCATGGTGCTGGAACTGGACCGGCTGGCGCCTTCGTTCGCCAGGGTGGTGGTCGGCGTGGTCATCCACCAGGACGGTGGCCCGCGGGTGTTCGGTGACCTGACCAACGCGGGAGTCGTGGTCATCGAGAAATACACCGAACTACTGGCGGATGACTTCGCCCAGGTCGCGGGGGCCACCGCGGCGACCGTCGCGGAACTCACCAGGGACAGCGGCTCGGGCGAGTGGGAGTTCCACGCGATGGTGCGGGGGTTCGACAGCGACCCTGTCACCTTCATCGCGCGGATGGGCGGCGCACGGCAGACCTGACGCCACGCGTGCGGCGGGCAGATGAGACGGGGTCTTTGATGGCTCGGGAGCTGGCGAGGCGGTAGACACCACACGGTGCCAAGCGGTCGAGCCGGCCCCATTCTCCAATCGGGGCCGGTCCCTTGACACCGCGACGCTTTTTTGGCTTCTTCGGCCCTCGGTCATAGTCGGCGCCATGGACTATGACGTAGTGGTGGCCGGAGGCGGCCCGGTCGGACTGATGCTGGCCTGCGAGCTCCGGCTCGGAGGCGCGCGGGTGGCCGTCCTGGAGCGCCTCACCGAAGTGAACCCGACGATCAAGGGCGGGGCGATCACCACGCCCAGCGCCGAGGCGCTCTACCGCCGAGGCATGCTGCCCGCGCTTGCCGAGGTGCAGCGGCAGACGATCGACCGCTTCCAGGCATTCATCCGCGACCAGAACGGCGGGGACGGAGGCGGGGACGCGGCCCAAGGGCTCGGGATCGTCGGGCACTTCGCCGGAATCATGCTGCGCGCCGACCTGGTCGATCGTATGGAGCCGGGCCTCGGCGACACCGGACCCGCCGGTGAGATCGCTTTCGTGGCGCAGCAGGACATCGAGCGGCTGCTCGGCGGGCGTGCGGACGAACTCGGCGTCGACGTGCGCCGGGGAGTGGAGCTGACCGGCTTCGACGCGGACGACGGCGCCGTCACGGTGCGGACCAGCCACGGGGCCATACGCGCCGGCTGGCTCGTGGGCTGCGACGGCGGCCGCAGCAAGGTCCGCAAACTCGCGGGGTTCGAATTTCCCGGTACGGACCCGGAGATCACCTGTCACCAGGCGGTCGTGGAGATGACCGGCGCCGAGGACCTGACAGTCGGCTGGACCACCACGGACACCGGGGTGTACGCCCACGGGCCGATGCCGGGCCGCATCGTCACCGTGGAGTTCGACGGCCCGCCGGCCGAACGGGACGCACCGGTCACCACCGAGGACCTGCAAGCGCGCCTGCGCCGCGTCTCCGGCGTGGACGTCACGATCACCGAAGTGCGGACCGCGACCCGCTTCACCGACCACGCCCGCCAGGTCACCGACTACCGCAAGGGCCGGGTGCTGCTGGCGGGCGACGCGGCGCACGTGCACTCCGCGTTCGGCAGCCAGGGGCTGAGCCTGGGGATCGGGGACGCGATGAACCTCGGCTGGAAGCTCGCCGCGGTGATTGCCGGCCGGTCGCCGGAAGGGCTGCTGGACACGTACACCGCCGAGCGCCACCCGGTCGGCGCGTGGGTCCTGGACTGGACCCGGTCCCAGGTCGCGGCCATGCGCCCGGACCCGCAGTCCCGGGCCCTGCGCGAGATCGTCGGCGACCTGGCGGAGACGGTAACGGGCACCACGTACCTCGTCGCGCGGCTCAACGGCGCCGCGGTGCGGTACGAGCTGCCGGGGGAGCACCCGCTGACCGGCCGCAGCACCCCGGACCTCGAACTCACCGACGGCAGCCGCCTCGCGGACCACCTCCACGGCGGCCGGGCGCTCCTGCTCGACCTCACCGACGACCCGGAGCTGCGGGCCCTCGCCGCGGGGTATGCCGGCCGCGTCGACACCCTGACGGCCGGCTGCCCGTCGCGCCCGAAACTGGCGGCGGTCCTCGTCCGTCCGGACGGCTTCACGGCCTGGGCAGCCGACGCGGGGACGCAGGCGCCGACGTCGACGGCCGGGCTGACGGAGGCGTTGGAGGAGTGGTTCGGAGTGCCGGAGGGTGTGGTGACGCCGGGCTGATCCGCCGCTCCGCTGACTGACGCGAATCCCGAGCCGATCCCACCTACGGCCGCCACACCCACCAGGTGTGGCGGCCGCCCGCACCAGCCCTGGCCCAGCATGGCGGGCTCGTATCGCGATCGGCGCCATCCAAGTCGAGGGAGATGTGCCTGGAGTGTCTCCGGCGACGGCGCGAGCAGAGGTGCACGCCGAGGTCACACGTCCGCTCCTCCCACCCGCTGCCTTGGGCAACGTCGAACTCGGCAGGCAGGACGGGCAGTTCACCGAGGGCCGACTCCTCGACTGCGGTCAGGAAGTACTCCTCGATACGGGCGGGGTTCGAGCTCGGCGGGGCCTTTGACGGTGCAGGTGATCTTTGCCAGCCCCGTCAGGGGAGGGCAGTTCCGCGGAAGGCCGCCATGGCGGCCGGGCCCGGTGCCTGTTGGGCAAGAGAGACACGTCGAGCCCTCAGACATAGCTTGATGGCATGCTGAGTGTCCTGCCGCCAGCGGGGCGAGAGTACTTCTTTTCGCCACGTCTGCCAGGGCCGGGGGTGGAGACTCGATCCGAGGTCGAGGTATGTCCGCCACATGCCCGGACTGTCACGCCGAGTCGTGGACGTGTAGAGCCCCGGGGGGAATGGCTTCCTACTGGGTAGGCCGGGGTGCCCGCCGGGCGCGGTGAACCGCTCCTGGTCCAGGGCGGGTCGCCGGTGTGGCACCAGGTCGTGCTGGTGCTGATCCAGTACTGGCGGGTCCGGTCGAGAGGGCCCCGGACGAGACTGGCCTCGCTGCGGGCGAGCGTGCCCAACGGCAGGCAGCTGTCGGCGATCTCGTCCGTCTCCTCCGCTTCGGAGGGGGCGAGGACGGCCGGACCGCCCGCCAGGGCCGTCAGTTCGGGCTCGGTCCGTCGCGTCATGACGGGGGTGAAATGGCGCAGCGGGGCGCCCACGTCGGCGGTCAGATCGCCTGCCGCGTCGAGTTGCGTCACTCGCCGGCGCAGGATCCGGGCGGGGGTGGGGCGCACGCTGGAACGGGTATCTGAGACGCCGTGACGTCGAGCGTTCACGGCTGCGGCAGACGCGGGTCTGGTGGACTCGTCGCGTCGGGCCGCGCGCCACGTCGTGGGGCTGGTGCCGAACTCTTCGCGGAACCAGCGGGAGAATGCGCTGGGTGCGGAGAAGCCGAGCAGTTCCGCGACCTGGGTGAGCGAACGGCGCTGGTTGCCGAGGTGCTGCTGGGAGAGCCGAACGCGGATGGCGTTGAGTACGGACGAGAAGGTCGCGCCGGAACGCGGGAGTTGCCGGTGCACCGTCTTGCGATCGACTCCGAGGCTGTGGGCGACCTGGTGAAGCGCCTTGGCGAGTTTTTCCGGTGGACGTGTATGGACGGGCAAGCTTTCCCACCGGCGACATGCAACGGCACGTCCTGCTGCGAGTTTGATTGATTCCGAACTGGGCGGCGACCCGAGCGAATTCGGGCCCGTGTCGCCGCGGATACACAAGGCTGGAAGGCGCCTTCGCGGCCGATCTGAAGGGCCTCTCCAAGAGTGATTGCAGGAACGAGACCTCAGCGGCGCGGCGGGCCCTGAAGGGTCTCCAGACTCCGCTGAACGAAGTGCAGTCGCGCCGAGCTGGTTGACTCGCGTCCATGCTCATCATCCCCGGCCCACGAACCGGAGCCGGGGCTTCACAGCCCGACGCGAACAGCCGTCCTCTGTGTCATTGGGCAGCTGGATCTCTGATGCCCGGAGCTCAGCGCGGGGCGGTCTCAGTCACGTGTTGATATCGAGCCTGCCGATGCAGAATGGCCCGCCGGCAGTCCACGTCGACCCGGGCGGCATCCCCGGTGCGTAGAAAGGTGCGGACTCACCAACGCATTGGCCGTTCGCCCACGTAAAAGCTATCCAGTTGTTGCCGCTGTTGACCCACTCCACGTTAGTCGTGTACATATCGTGAGACCCCGTGAGGCTGGGGAAGCACTCGTCGGTACCGTCGTAGCGGTGAATGTCCACAGCGCCATTCGAGCATCTATTGGCATTAGCGGGGCGGAGGCTGATGTTGGTGCTGGCGTGTGCGGCTGCTGGCACAACCGCGAGTAGGACTCCGCCGGCGACTGCCATGGCCAGTGATGCAACCCTCTTCGTCGCGCTGCTCATCTTCCATCTCCTTTGACTAGTCGGGTCAACTGCTCCGGAATGGGCGACCACGACCGATTGAAGCCGGAAGCTCTATGCGTTCTCTATATGGCTCTGGCGAGATTTTCGTAGCGTCGGGACGTTGGGTCCCGGCAGGTTGCCGAAGCCGGGTGGACGCTGTGACTGTGTGACGTCGATGTAAGTGTGCTGATGCCTTGTCTCGCGGCAGTCGACGTGGTGGCCGTCGAGGTCGAGGGAGATTTGTTGTGCGTTACTGCGCGAACGCGGGCGGGCCGCAGGCGTGTCCGGTCTGCGGCACGGTCTGCGTGCATGAGCACAGCCGGTACAAGCGGCGCACCGCGGAGCGCGCGGTCGGCGGGCGGGGGATGGCGATCGAGCTGTCGGTGAGCCCGTTGTACTGCGAGAACGACCGGGGTCCGAGGGCGGCGTTCGTCGAGCAGGTCGAGGGGCTCACCGAGCGCTACCAGCGGCGCACCCCTGCTGCGCGTGGGATGTTGCAGGCTGTGGCCGCCGCGCTGGCCGGGCGGGCTGGAGCGGTTGGCCGTGCTGCTCGCGCGCGCGGTGAGCTGGATGACGATGCTGAACCTGCTGATGAGGCGTACCCGCCACCGTGGCTTGCACACCGTCCCGCGGAATCCGCTTCATCGTAGGAGCACCAGCACCAGCACCAGCACCAGCACTACGCACCACGGCATCATCGGCCCCCACCTGATGGGGCCTCAGCGTGATGTCTTGGGTTCGGAAGGGCTGGTCTGCGCGGCCACCGTGACCTGGTCCCGGCCTTCCCGGGTAGCCTGAACTCGTCGCAATGCTCCCCGAGTTGATGCCCAACCCGCACCGCGAGCCGATCGTGCTGCCGGGCTGCGGCCACGCAGCCGGGTTGACCAGTACGGGCGAGATTGTCGGCAGGCGCACCGTCGCGCGGACGGCACGCCGGCCGTCGTCATGGTCACCGAGGACCCGAAGCAGCCTGGGGCCCATGACGACGAGACCCGGCCCCGTAGCAGTGGGCTGCCGCGAGAGCCGTGACTCGGGAGGCAGCCCATGGTGGATGCTGACCTTCAGGTGATCAGTCCCGCAGCTGCTCCGGGTCTGCCGCCAGGATGCGGCGGACCCGGTCGAGTAGGGCGCTCGCATCCGGCTCTGACGCGCCCTCGTCGAGACCGCTGCCGCGGAGAGCGTCCGCGATCTCCTTGAACTGGACGTCCCAGTCGTTCTGGTAGACCTGCTCGTGTTCCTCGGCGCCGTGCGACTGGCGGAGACCGATGGTGCGGTCAACCATCTTGCCGATCAGCGCGGTCATGGCGAACGAGAACAGACCGATGACCAGTACGGCTACCAGCTGCTTGCCGAGCAGGTCCCAGCCGCCGCCGTAGAACAGGCCCTTCTTGCCGGTCATGGTTCCGGTCGCCGCGAGGCCGACCATCACCATGCCGAACAGGCCGCCCCAGCCGTGGATGCCGACCACGTCCAGGGTGTCGTCAACTCCGAAGCGGTACTTCCAGCTGATCGCGAAGGCGCACGTCAGCCCCGCCAGGAAGCCGATCGCGACAGCCCAGAACGGGGTGACGTCGCCGGCGGCCGGGGTCATCGCGACCATGCCGGTGACGGCGCCCATGCTGATGTCGAGCAGACCGACCTGGCGGGTGCGCCAGTAGCTGGTCACCGCCCAGCCCGCCATGGCGGCACCGGCGGCGAACTGGGTGTTGACGAAGCCCATCGCGGCCGCGCCCGGTACACCGAGGGAGGAGCCGGTGTTGAAGCCGAACCAGCCGAACCACAACAGGGACAGGCCGATGACCACCAGCGGTAGGTTGTGCGGGCGGATCGGCTGGCGCTCGAAGTCCTCCCGCCGCCCGGCGACCGCGGCCAGTGCCAGGCCGGCCGCGCCGGAGGCGAGTTCGACCACCGTACCGCCGGAGAAGTCGACCGCGCCGAGCTGCCTGGACACCCATCCGTCCGGCGCGAAAACCCAGTGCGCCATCGGGACGTAGACGAGCAGCGTCCAGGCGCAGACGAAGACCAGCCAGCCTTTCATCGTGGCCCGGCCCGCCACCGAGCCGCTGATCAGCGCGACCGTCACGATGGCGAAGGACATGTGGAAGACCGAGAAGGTCACGGTGGGTATGTCGCCGGTGCGGCTCTCCAGGCCCACGCCGGACATGAAGACATGGCCGAGCCCGCCGATCAGCCCGAGCCCGCCGACGTCCTTGCCGAAGGCGAGGGTGTAGCCGATCGCGAACCAGATGATGCTGACCACCACCACACAGCCGAAGCACATCTTGAGCATGGTGATGACCTGGCTGGTCTTCACCATGCCGCCGTAGAAGAAGGCCAGTCCCGGGGCCATGAGCAGCACCATGGCCGCGGCCATCATCAGCCAGGAGGCGTTGCCCGTGTCGAAGATGTGGGACACGTCAGTTCCTCGATTCGACGGGCTGGGGGTGAGTGGTCGTCACTTCTCCTGCTCCCGTCGCTGGAGGACCTCACGGAGCTCGGCCAGCAGCTCGGCGTCGGCGTCGGAGCTGCCGGAACCGGACTCCGCGCCCACGGCGACCGGGACCCTGGCCTGCACCAGCCGCCGGCTGATCTCGGCGATGGTCTCGTCGTCGTACGCCTGCTCCTCCTCCGCGCCGGGGACATGCTCGTAGTCCTCGGCGGCCCGGAAGCCGACCGTCCTCTCGATGGCCTGGGCGATCAGCCAGGTCACGCCGAAGGAGAAGGCCCCACACACCACCACGCCGACGGCCTGGCGCCACAGCAGGTCGACGCCGCCGCCGTAGAACAGGCCCTTCTTGCCGCTCATCTGGAAGGTGGCGAACAGGCCGATACCCAGGACACCGACGATGCCGCCCCAGCCGTGCACGCCCACCACGTCGAGGGTGTCGTCGTAGCGCAGCTTGTACTTGAGGTTGATCGCGAACGCGCAGACCACGCCCGCGACAAAGCCGATCACCAGGGCGCCGATCGGCGAGACCTCACCACAGGCCGGGGTGATGGCGACCATTCCCGCGACGGCCGCCGACGCCACACCGAGCATCTCGACGTGGCCGAGCCGCCACTTCTCGATCAGCGGCCAGCCGACCATCGCGCCGCAGGCTGCGAGTTGAGTGTTGAGGAAGGCCATCGGCGCGCTGCCACCGGATTGCAGCGCGGAGCCGGCGTTGAAGCCGAACCAGCCGAACCACAGCAGCGCGAGACCGACAACGACCAGCGGCAGGTTGTGCGGTCGGATGGTCTCCCGGTCGAAGTCCTTGCGCTTGCGGACCACGATCGCCACAGCGAGGCCGGCCGCACCGGAGTTGATCTCCACCGGCATACCACCGGCGAAGTCCAGAGCGCCGAGGTGGGCGGTGACCCACCCGTCGGACGCGAACACCCAGTGCGCCATTGGCACATAGACGAAGAGGGTCCACGCCACGACGAACCACAGCCAGCCGCGCATGGTCGCGCGACCGGCGATGGAGCCGCTGATCAGGGCCACGGTGATGATGGCGAAGGCCATCTGGAAGCCGGAGAAGATGACGGTGGGGATGGAACCGTTCAGGCTGGTCATCCCGACGTCGTGCATCATCCAGTGGGCCGGGGAGCCGATCAGGCCCCAGCCGCCGACGTCCTTGCCGAACGCCAGGCTGTAACCGATCGCCAGCCACAGCAGGGTGACCAGGGCCAGGCAGACGAAGCTCATCTTGAGCATGACCAGCACGTGCTTGGTCTTGACCATGCCGCCGTAGAAGAAGGCGAGGCCGGGCGTCATCAGCAGCACCATGGCGGTACTCGCCATGAGCCACGCTGTGTTGCCCGTATCGAAAGTGGTGGGCATCCGAGTCTTTCCGTGTTGGGTCGCCGTGCTTGATCGGCACGGTGGCGGTCAGGCAAAGGAGTGTGAGGGGCGGCGTGCGCATCACCGGGGCCGGTATGCCGATCAGGACCCGGCGTACGGCATCAGGAGCCGGTGTACGGCTGCGGTAACCGTGGGGGAGTGGGTGCCACGACGCTGAGCTGGGCCCCGGGGTACTCGGTGGGCATGGTCGCCGTGGCGAGGACGTTGACCGAGTGAGCGGCGTTGACCACGGTGCGCTGGTGGCACCGTGAGTTGTGCGCGGCGGTGACCGCATGTGTGAGATCCCGGCCCACGGAGTTGGCGCGGAATGCGAGCCGATCGTCGGCGAGCGGGTCGAGGCTGTTGGCCTGGGCGCTCTCGTGCCCTTCGACCAGGACAAGGGCGGCGTGCCGGGGGTGCCACAGGCGGGATCGGGGAGTCGGTCTCATCTCTCAGGCGCCGATCGGATCACGACCAGGGCGCCGACAGGCCAGTGTGGCGACCACGTTGACGCAGAGCTTGTCGATCTCCAGTGGAGCGAGATTCATGGAGGCGCTCCTTCTGCGGGCGGGGAGACGTCCGCGCGTTGAGGTGGGCGGCATCCATTGAGGGAATATTCCGCATTACGGAAAGCTATTTCCGTTTGAGATGCAACGTAAGGGTGACCATGGGGTTCGTCAACGCATGACTTAAGGGCTTGGGCTTTTCTTTATCCATGGCCGCGAGCGAAAACGAGCTGGCCAACGGGCAGTTGATGGAAATCATCGGCTTCCACTTGATATGCGACGGTCAAGGATGGTTTGCCATTGACCGTGTACGTTCCGGCAAAGTCCCGGGCCGACGGGCAAGCACGGGCTGTGGCTGGCGATTTGACGAGGCCGTCCAGCCACGACGACAACGACGCTCTGCCGCAGCGGCTGGCATCCTCGGCCTGAGCACGGTGATGGCTCTTCTCCGGACAGAGGTGGGGTGTTGAGGCCGCGCTGTACGTATGGGTCTGGGGATCTGACGAACGGGGAGTGGCACCGGCTGGAGTCGTTCCTGCCTCCTGGCGAGGCTCGTGGGGGCCGGTGAAGTGATCAATGGGGTGCTCCACCGGGTCCGGACGGGCGTGCAGTGGAGGGGTCTACCGGAGCGGCTCGGGCCATGGTGGACCGTCCATGAACGCCATCGCCGCTGGTTCGCGAATGGAACGTGGACGATGCTGCTGGACCGGATCCAGGCCGCTGGGGAAGCCGCGGGTCAGATCGACTGGGACGTTTCGGTGGACTCGACAACGGCGCGGGCTCACCAGCACGCCGCCGGTGCGAGGAAGACACCGGCGGCCACTGACGCCCAACAGGGGGTCGGCCGGGGGACGAACCAGGTCGATCCGGTACGGCGGAAGCTGGCCGTCCGGCTGGAGGGAGTGGTCCGATCAGCGAGTGCCTGGGACGCTCCCGCGGCGGATTCACCGCCAAAATCCACCTCGCCGCCGACGGACGGTGCCGCCCCCTCACCCTCGTTCTGATGCCCGGACACTACGGCGACGACCCCCAGCTCATGCCCGTTCTGGAGCATGTCTGCGTGGCCGCTGGCGGCCGGCTTCGTGGACTTTGGCGTTCGTCCCCATGTGCGGACGTAGCGCACCGTCGCGTCGCGCGTATTGCGGCTAGATGCTTGATCCGCCGCCGGAGGCGTTGTTCCACCAGGCGCTGTAGGCGTTCAGCGAGTACCGCTTCTGCACGCCGCTGGTCGAGGTGATCTCAAGGCCGAACTGCATCGTCTCGAAGGTGGTGTTGCGCAGGAGGTTCTGCGACGCGGCCCATCGCCAGACCGCCGAGACGTCGATGGTGCCGGTGTTGCTCTGTTGGGCGGGGATGAGCTGCAGGACGTTCCAGCCGGGATTGGCCTGCCAGACCGACGAGTACAGGACGCCGCCGATGGTCACGTTGGACGCGATCTGCCGTCCCCAGCCGCCTGCCCTCCCGGACCAGCTGGTGAAGACCATGATCTCGTCCTGGTTGCCGGCCGACCAGATGTCGCTCGTCCAGTCCCAGTAGTCACTGCCGGCGACGGGAGCCGACGACGTGTTGTACCAGAAGCCCGCCGAGTTCAACTGTGACAGCGGCGTCTGGGGTTGGACTGAGGTGTTCGGGTAGGACTTGACCCCGCCGCCGGAGTGGTTGGCATCGACGTACCAGGACTTGATGCTGTTGACGGTCAGGCACTGCGTGCCGTGGTTTTCGCCCCAGATGTTGTTGTAGATCGTCCAGGTGCCCTGCGTGTACTGACCCCATTGGTCACAGGTGGAAGCCCCCTGGGCCTGTGCCGGCGACGCGAAGCTCAGGAACCCGGCGATCACGGCGACGATCAGGGCCAGCCGGCCGAACCCGGCCGACTTACTGCTGATGGATTTACGCGTTTGCCATCTCATGTGTCCCTCCAAGGACGGCGATGGGCGGTTCCGCGCCCCGGTCTGGTGGCGGACTCTGGCGCCGCGAGGTGTCGCTCACCGGCGAGTTCGGGCTCGGGGCGGCGCGACCCAGCCCCGTCCGAAGCGCTTGCGCAGTCGGCCGACTGATCGGCTAGACGGCCGGCCCTGCGCGAAGTGACTCCTTCCGCTGCTCGCAGTTGGAGTCCCCGCCGAAAGCGAGGCGGCCGAGACGGTCGATCAGCTGACGGGTTGACACCTTCGCTCTGTTCGCATGCGGTACTGCTCGCGATGGTGGGTGGCTCGTGTCGTCGAGGTGGCGCGCTCAAGAACTGCGGGAACGGTGCTCGGGCCCCTTACTTTCAAGCACCGGGATAGCTGGACTCGGTGAGGTAAAGATGTCGAAGCGCTTGCGTTTGCGTGGACAGTAATAATGAGGCACCTGAACAGCAAGGGTCTGCGCAGGAAAACATATTTCTTTCACCTGGGGGCAGGATTGTCGAAGCGCTTCGCATAACATCGGCCGCGCCCGCTACCTGGCCTTCTTGGAACTGCTGATGGCCCTGTGAATGGCGCGGCGTCCACGGAACCGTTCGGGTGTGCGTCTCACCCGGAGTGCCGCTCGATTGGCGAACCCCGGGGTTGCGTGTGCGGAGTCGCCGACTACGAGGCCACGCACGTGGTCAGCGTGGTGCGCGCGAGCCCGCGCAGCCAGGCGTGAGCGAGGTCGGTGTCGTAGCGCTGATGCCACGACAGGTAGACCGGTGCCGACGGCAGTTCGAGCGGGAGGGGGAGCAGGGCCAGGCCGAAGTCGGTGCCCTCGGAGCGCGTGGTGGCTTCGGGGACGCTGACCAGGAGGTCGGAGCCGCGCGCGAACTCCAGCGCGGCCGTTTCGGTGGGCGCGGTCGCCACCACACGGCGAGTGAGGCCGAGCCGGGCGAGGGCGTCATCGAGAGCGTTGCTGAGGTTTCCGCGTCGAGAGACGGTGACGTGCTCAGCCGCAGCGTATTGCTGTGCGGTGACGGCTGTGACGCGAGTGAGGGGATGCCCCTGTCTCACGGCGATGACCAGGCGGCTTTCGCCCACGTTCTCGGCCCGGATGTCCGGTGCACTCGGACGGTTGGCGTTCGCCTCCAGGTCGACCTCGCCGCGCCGCAACTCGGGGGTGTCGATGCTCGATTCCGCAATGAAGCGCAATCGCACCCCCGGCGCCTGTTCGCGTACCGCCGTGAGCAGTGCGGGGCCGCTCAATGCGACCAGGGAATCGTGCCAGCGGAGCGTGAAGGTGCGCTCCAACGTCGCCAGATCGAGGTCACGGCTCGGTGCCAGCACTCCCTGGACCTGGTGCAGAAGCTCGTGCACCTGTTCCCGGACGGCGATCGCATACGGCGTCGGCGTCATTGTTCGGCCGGTGCGCACCAGGATCTGATCCCCGGTCGTGCGCCGAATCCGGCCCAGGCTCCGGCTCATCGCGGGGGCTGTGACATGAAGCCGCGCGGCAGCACCGGCCACGCTGCCCTCCTCCAACAGCGCGTCGAGCGCGGTGAGGAGATTCAAATCCAATTGCATGCGAGTAACTCTAAGGGTTCCTGACATGCAGTTGAAGTTAATGGTGGTGCTGCATATCTTCGATCACGAGAGCGCACGACGGAACGCCCAGTTGGCTTGACCGGCCTCATCCCCCTCCTTAGACAGGAGCACCACCATGTCCGAATCGCTCCAGACCACCGACGTCGCCGCCACTGACGCCGACCTGCTCGCCCAGACCGCGTCCGCCCTGCGCGCAGCCGGCTCCGCGCTGCGCGAGCGCTTCGGCGACGTGGTCCACCACCCGAGTCGCGAAGAGCTGATGCGCGCGCTCGCCGCCAACGACGACGCCGCCCTCGACATCCTGCGCCCCCGCCTCACGCACCTGCGCCCGCAGGCCGGCTGGGTGGAGGACGAGCTCGACGGCGGGGCGCTGCCGCCCGGCGAATGGTGGGTCGTGGATCCGGCCGAAGGCAACGTCAACCACCTGCACGCCCTGCCGGATTGGGCGGTGACCGCCACCCTCGTGCGCGAGAACCAGCCCGTCCTCACCGCGGTCCACCTGCCGCTGACCGGCGAGACCTACACCGCGCTTGCCGGCGCGGGCGCCCACCTCGACGGCCGGCCGCTGCACGTCTCCCGAACCACGGACCTCGGCCTGAGCATCGTGGCCACCAGTCAGGCCCGGCCGGACGAGGACGAGAAGGTCGTGCGACGCGTCGGCTCCTCGATCACCGCGATGCTCTTCGACGCGCTCGTCGTCCGCACCGCCGTGCCCGCCACCCTGCACCTGATGAACGTTGCCGCCGGCCGGATCGACGCCTTCTGGCAGTTCGCCGGCGCCCGAGCGGACCTGCTTCCCGGAGTGCTGCTCGTCACCGAGGCCGGCGGACGGATCTCCGACGCCCAGGGCCGCCCCTGGACGCCGCAGAGCGAGAGCTTCCTGGCCACCGCGCCCGGCATCCACGCCCAGGCCGTCGCCACGCTTTCGCGCTGACCGCGCACACCACCACTCACCCGTACGGAAGGACCACACGTCATGACCACGATCGCAGTTCTCGGAAACGGCCGCGTCGGCGGCAACCTGACCACGGCTCTCACCCGGGCTGGACATGAAGTGACGGTGGCGGACCGCTCGCCCGGCGCCGCCACCGGCGCTACCCGGGCAGCCGAGGTCGTCATCAACGCCACCCCGGGCGCCGGTTCGCTGGACCGGCTCGTCGCCCTGCGCGAGGAACTACGGGACAAGATCCTCATTGACGTCTCCAACGCCACCGTCGATGGACCGGACGGACTGCCCGCCGACCTGATCTACCCGGGCTCAAGCCTCGCCGAGCAACTCCAGGAAGCGCTCCCCGAAACGCGCGTCGTCAAGACGCTCAACACCATGCTCTTCCCGGTGATGACCGCACCGGCCGCACTCACTCAGCCGCCGACCGCGTTCCTCTCCGGCGAGGACACACAGGCCAAGCAGACCGTCCGCGAACTGCTCACCGACCTCGGCTGGCGCACGGAATGGATCACCGACCTCGGCGGGATCCGGACCGCCCGCGC
Organism: Streptomyces sp. NBC_01431; assembly: GCF_036231355.1. Classification (NCBI taxonomy): domain Bacteria; kingdom Bacillati; phylum Actinomycetota; class Actinomycetes; order Kitasatosporales; family Streptomycetaceae; genus Streptomyces; species Streptomyces sp. NBC_01431. The sequence continues at coordinate 351,094 of NZ_CP109496.1, read as the reverse complement.
CACGGAGGCCGCAATACTCTTCGTACCGCACGTGATTCGGTCCAGCGGGTTCGCGCCCTTCGCGATCTCGATCGCCCGCTGATCCGCACAGCGCAGCGAGGGCCACGCACAGGAAACCCCTCTCCCGCAACCGGCGGGAGAGGGGTCCAGAGGGCGTACCGGTGACGTCACACGTCAGTCTGGTGTCAGGAGACGGTCACGTCGTCGTAGTAGGTGTACGTCTCGTCACCCGCGTAGTCGTCGTCCTTGCTGGTGAGCGTGAGGGTGTAGCTGTGGCCCGCGGTCAGGGAGCCGGAGACGGCCTTCCAACCGGCGCCGTTGGTGCAGGTCTTGGGCAGGACGGTCGTGGTGGTGCCGGTCGTGTTGTCCTTCAGCGTGGCGGTGGCCCAGTCATAGGCGACGGTGTCGGGGCAGGTCATGTCGTAGGCGAAGGAGACCTTGGAGCTGCCGGTCGGCGCGGTGAAGGTCTGGGCGATGGAGGAGGTGTTGGTCGGGCTGGACGAGCCGACCAACGCGCCGTAGCTGCCGGTGTGGGCGGCGTCGGTGGTGGCGGTGGCGGAACCGGTGGAGGTCCAGCCGCTTAGGGTGCCTGCTTCGAAGGTGCCGTTGGTCAGTGCGCTGCCGCCGCTGGTGCTCCCACTGGTGGCGAAGGCCGTGGTGCCGTTCGGGGTGCCGAGACCGGTCGGGCCGTCGTAGCCGGAGCCGGCGGTGCACAGGTAGCTCGGCGAGCAGGTGCCGTTGCTGCCCACGGTGACGTCGTTGAGCGCGCTGGTGTGCGCGTACGGGTACTTCGACGGGTAGTCGCCGGTGCCGGGCGTGCCGGCCAGCGCGTAGACGCCGGCGATGATCGGCGCGGCGGCGCTGGTGCCGCCGTACACGTTCCAGCCGCTGGCCTGGTAGCTGTCGTACACCGCGACACCGGTGGCCGGGTCGGCGACGGCCGACACGTCGGAGATGGCGCGCTTCGAGCAGCCGCTGTCGGTCTGCCAGCTGGGCTTGGGGTCATACGCCGAGCAGCCGGAGCCGGTGCCCTCGGTGCTGTTGGTGTGCCACACCGACTCGGACCAGCCACGGGCGCTGGAGTCCCGCTTCAGGGCAGTGCCACCGACCGAGGTCACGTACTGGGAGGCCGCCGGGTACTCGGCGCCGTATGCGGAGTCGCCCGCCGATACGGTGATCGCCACCCCGGGGTGCTTGAAGTACTGGTTGTCCGCGGTGAGGTCGGAGGAGTCCTCAGAGCCGCCGTAGCTGTTGGACACGTACTTGGCTCCCTGGGCGACGGCGGTGTTGACCGCGGTGCCCAGGTCGCTCATGTTGGCCGTGCTGGACTCGACCAGCAGGATGTGGGCGTTGGGGGCGACCGCCGAGACCATGTCGAGGTCCAGGGAGATCTCACCCGCCCAACCGGCGTCTGCCGTCGGGTAGTTGGTGCCGCCATTCTGGTCGATCTTGCTGAAGCAGCCGTTGGCCGTGGTGCAGGCGGGCAGGCCGTACTGGCTGCGGTAGGCGGCCAGGTCGGACTCGGCGTTGGGGTCGTCCTGGGCGTCGACGATGGCGATCGTCGCACCTGCACCCCCGTTCGCGGGCAGGTTGTAGGCGCTCAGCAGGTCGGACGGGCCGTAGCCGGACGGCACGGCTAGCGGCGAGACCGCGTTGACCGTGAGCGCGTGCGGCTGGACGATGTCGGTGCGGGCGAGTGCCTTGCAGGCCATCAGCCGGTGCTTGGTGGGCTGCGAGCAGAGCCGTTTGACGTGCGGGGTGGTCGAGGCCGACGCGTCGGCGGCCTGGACCGAACCGGCTGCGACCAGGCCGGTGGTGGCGAAGGCCAGCGAGACGAGCCCGGTCAGGGCGGTCCGCTGCGCGGCTCTTGATATATGGGGGATACCCATGGGTGGGGGGCCTCTCTCGTACCGGTCACCGCGCGTCGGTCGACGCCTGTGACCGTTTCGGCTGGACAGTGGCGAACGACATACCGGGCCACGGCCGAAACAGACACTCCACCCCGCCGAAATATCAGCGTGAAGAGAGCAGCGAAAAGCGGCACCGCGATTGCGCAGGGGATTCCCCTGGGCGTGCGGTGGTCATTTCGCGGGGAATTACTCTCTCCGCAGACAGGGAAGTGAGCCCCCGGACCGAAACGCGAACCCCGTTTATCTAACGAACTGTCACCACGGGTTGTGGTGGCACGTTCGCTGGGCGGAAGCAAAGCAGACTTGACGAGCACCGGTCAACAGTGTGACCTCGGGTTCGTCCCCTCAACTCGTTACGGGAACGTGAACAGGACGGACAGATCAGGGCCAGAGCCGGTAAATGTCCAGCAGGTCGTTGCCCGCGACTGGACGGGAATTGGCCTGTACCTGAACCGGTAAACAGAAATGCATGGGATGATCTTGACCACTCGTTGACCGGAGCGTCGAAGCCGACCGCTCAACTGCTTTGAACCGTAAGGGCAGTTGGAGCCCCGCTTTGCCGGAATTCGGACGGAAGGCGTCAAGTCCTTCAGCCGCCCGCGACACCCAACTTCGCGCTTTCAGTTCGAGCGGCTTGATGGCATTGGCCGCCAACTTGTGGGAGTCCGGGCGGATTTCGTAGGTTTGGCATGTCGAACGACTCGGGCGAGGGCTGGGCATCCCTAAGCGGTTGGCCCCGGGAGTTCTTCGGGGGTTGACTCCAAGTTCCCTGTCGTTCCTGCTGTCTTGTCAGGTGCAAGGGTGGTGAGGTGGCGTGCCAGGCGCAGTTGAGGTCCTCTTCCCGGAACCGGCGAAACTGCCCGTGGGCGGCAGGGAGCCTTCGTAGCGGTCGCTGCTGCCACGGAATTCACGAGTAGCGTTCGAAGAGGGCCAGGAGTGCTCCTCGGGCCTGCTGGTCAACAGGGCAGGGGTCAGATCCGGGCGGCCCAGTTCGCGCCAGGGGACGGCGCGCGCCTTCTGCATCTGCCCTGCGTTCTTATCTGCGAGCCGCCCCTTCAGCGGCGGCATATCGTCCGGAGCGTACTGCGCCGCCGCCTCTCGATGCAGGCCATCGCCGACCGGCCCCGGTACTCCTACTGCACCGTGCGCAGCCCAACAGGTCGTGCTCAACCCCAGGGTGGCAACCCATGGACGGGATCCAACCGCTCATGCTGTCCCCTGACCAGCAAGCGACACCTCGCGCGGATGCAACGAGGCTTGGGGCGTCGTGGCTCTGGAGGGCGAGCGGCGAGGTCGTGTAACAGCTGTTCATGCGGGGCGGGTTGACTCGGAGCGGGCGCAGGGCGTCGATTCGTTCGACGGCCCGGGTCTAGCGCCGCTTGCGCAATTAGGCAAGTGTTTCCAGTATGCTGCGGAGGCGCACCGTGTTCGTCTGAGCCACTGTTGGCGAGGGCGGGCCGTGTGGTGCGAGCGCCGCCGACTGTTGGTGTCAGTGGCGATGGTGAGCGCTGGGTGCTCGTGAGCGGGGGGAGGCGGGATGGACAGTAGTCCGGGCCATAGTCGGTCCTTCCTGTTGTGTTCTTCGCCGTCACTCCGCGGCATCAGGTAACCGCTGCTCTGCGTGGTCCCGTCCGAGCGCCGCTCTTGGGGGCCCGGGAACGTGTGTGGTGTCTCCTGGTGCCGCCCATGTCCCGCCGTGGCGGGTACAGGGAGCTCGCCTTGTCTGCAAACCATCTCCGCATGACCACATCCGCCCTTCTGCGCGACCGTCGCGTCAAGCTCGCACGGCGTGCCACCGCCGCCAGAGCGGTGCGTGGCTCGCTGGTATCGGTAGCAGGTCTGGTCGGGGGTCCGGTCACCAACCAGGCAGGCGACGATGTCGGGCGGGTGGTCGACGTGGTGGCCCGTTTGTACGGTACGGACCCCTACCCGCCGGTGACCGGTCTGGTCATCCGTGTTGGACGGCGACGCGCCTTCCTGCAGGTTGATGCCGTTGAACAGGTGGCCGCCGGGCGGGTCGGTCTGCGGACGGCACGGATGGACCTGCGTGAGTACAAGCGTCGCCCCGGTGAGGTGCTGCTTGCCCGCGACGTGCTCGACCACCAACTGGTGGACGTGGACGGTGTCCAGGTCACCCGCGCCGCTGATCTGTATCTGGCACCGCTGGCCGAACGCATCGTGCTGGTGGGCGTAGATGTCTCGCTGCCCACGCTGCTACGCAGGCTGGGACCGCGGCGCTGGCAGGCTCGGCCCACCCCCGAGCGGGTACTGGACTGGCAGTCGGTGGCCCCGTTCGCGGAACACGCCACTGAAGGGCCGGCCGAGGTCAGCCTTCGCGGCACGCGCTCCTCGCTGCACCAGCTCAGGCCGGCGGACCTGGCCGACGTACTGGAGGATCTTGGCCGCGCGGAACGCCAACAGTTGCTGGCCTGGCTTGAGCCCGCTCACGCTGCCGATGCGCTGGAGGAGATGGAGCCCGGTGAGCTGGAGAACCTTCTCCGTGAGGCGGGCCCTTCCTATGCCGCACAGATGCTGGGCGAAATGGAACCCGACGAGGCCGTCGACGCGCTGCGTGACCTCGGCGCAAGCGAGCGCACGAACCTCCTGGACCGCATGGCCCCGGGACAGGCGACCGGCCTGCGCGGGCTGCTGGCCCGCCCCGAGGGCACCGCGGGCGGCGCCATGACCACGCGGCTTGTCACCGCCCTGCGTGAGCACAGCATCGCCCAAGTCCGCGGCCAGCTCGCCGAACTGGCCGAGCACCGCACCGAGATCGACGCCGTGGCCGTCGTCGACACCGACGGACGGCTCATCGCGGACATCCCGCTGTTCCACCTCACTGTCGCCGACGACTCCTCGACCATGGGTGACGCGGTGGACTGGCTCGCCCAGTTCGGACCGCAGATCGCTGTGCCTCCCGGCACCCCCGTCGACGAGGTCGCCGACCACCTGCTCTCCTCCCGCGCCTCCTCTCTCCTGGTCGTCGACGAGAACGAGAGACCGTTGGGACGCATGCTTGCCGACGACATCCTCGACGCGCTCCTACCCGAGCGCGGGCGCCGCCACTTCCGGAGGTTCTTGCAGTGACCAGCGACGCAGACACCCTGGCGGACGTCGCTCCTCGGAGCACGGTGCAACCGACATCCCGCAGGGGCTGGCGGAAGATTGTCGCCGTGTCGGCGGTCGCCGGCCCGGGGCTGGTGGCCGCCAACGCCGGCAACGACGCGGCCGGCATCGCCACCTACGCCTCGGCCGGCTCCCAGTTCGTCTACGGCACTCTGTTCTTCATGGTGCTGGTCACGATCGCCCTGGTCATGGTCCAGGAGATGGCGGTTCGGCTCGGCGCACACACCGGCAAAGGCCTGGGGGCCTTGATCCGCGAACAGTTCAGCCTGCGTCTGACCGCACTCGCCCTGTTCTGCCTGCTACTGGCCAATACCGGCCTCGTCGTTTCTGAATTCGCCGGGATCGGCGCCGCCTTCGAACTCCTCGGCGTACCCAAGTGGGCCGTCATCCCTCCAGCCGCGCTGCTGCTGTGGGCCCTCGTGCTTTTCGGCTCCTACCGCTGGGCCGAGCGCATCTTCCTCATCATGTCGCTGGCCTTCTTCGCCTATCCCGTAGCCATGGTCCTGGGCCACCCCGACTGGGGCCAGGTCAGCTCCCACCTGGCGATCCCGCACATGGAGGGCAGCCAGGCGTTCATCCTGCTCGCGGTCGCGCTGATCGGTACCACCGTCAGTCCCTACATGCAGTTCTACGCGGCCGCCGGAGTCGTGGACCGCGGCGCGAAGCCCGAGGACTACAAACTGATCCGTGCCGATGCGGTCCTGGGCGCGGTCTTCGCCTGCCTCATCAGCCTGACCATCATCATCGCCACCGCGTCCGTCATCGGCGGCAAGGGCCCCCTGCAATCCGCCGCCCAAGCCGCCCAAGCACTCGAACCCGTCGCGGGACAAGGCGCGGAACTCCTCTTCGCGTTCGGCCTGATCGGCGCGTCCGCCCTGGCCGGAGCCGTAGTTCCGCTGTCAGCCAGCTACGCGATCGGTGAAGCCGCCGGGGTGGAGCGCTCCGTCTCCCGACGCTTCCGTGACGCACCCCTGTTCCTGGGCCTGTTCACCGCGCAGATCATCCTCGGCGCCGCCGTCGCCCTCACCCCCGTCAACGTCATCCAGCTCCTCATCGGCACCCAAGTACTTCAGGGGCTGATCAGCCCCATCGTCCTGGTCTACCTACTGGTCCTGACCAACCGCCGTTCCGTACTCGGCTCCGCAGTCAACGGACCGCGCTACCGCATCGCCGCTGCGCTCGTCGTTCTCGCCGTAGCCGCCATGTCCACCATCCTGCTCATCCAGACGATCGCGAGCTGGTTCGGCTGGGCTTGACCCCGGACCACCAGCACGACAGGGCGCCCTGGCTGAGCGGCGCGCCATAACCGGAGGGCGAAACTACCCGCGCCGGGTGGAGCAGCCCGGTAGCTCGCCGGGCTCGTAACTCAGAGCTCGCGGGGGTTCACATCCTGTCCCCGGCTGCTGTCCATGCGTGAGAGCCAGGCCGTGAGGAGTGATTCGAGCGTCTCGGCCTCAGCGGGAGTCAGCAGATCCAGTAGGTAGCGTTCATTGCGCATGTGGTCGGTGAACGCCCGGTCGATCAGTTCACGTCCGGGGCGGGTGAGGGCGACGATCCGGCCGCGTTGGTCGTTGTCGGAGCGGCGGCGAGTGACGAGTCCGGCCTGCTCCAGGCGGTCGATCCTCTTCGTCATCGCGCCTGTCGTGACCATGGTGTGCGCGGCGAGTTCGCCGGGTGCCCGTTCGTAGGGATCGCCCGCGCGGCGCAGCGCGCACAGGACGTCGAACTCTCCCTCGCTCAGGCCGTAGCGGCGGTAGACGAGGCAGAGTTCCTCGGTGAGCTGGTCCGCCAGGCGGTGCAGTCGGCCGATCACTCCCTGGGGGGAGACGTCGACGTCAGGCCGTTCGCGGCGCCAGTCGGTCTGGATGCGGGCCACGCGGTCCAACGGTTCCCAGTCTTCCATGGAGCCCATGATAGCTTCCCGAGAAGCTATATTGTCTTCCATGGAAGCTAATATGCGTTGGGTGGTGCTGACCGCGGTCGCGCCGGTGGCATGGGGGACCAACTACTTCGTCACGCACGAGTTCCTCCCCGCGGGAAGCCCGCTGTACGGAGCTGCTCTGCGGGCGCTGCCCGCCGGCCTCGTCCTGCTGGCTCTGTGCAGGCAACGGCCGCGTGGCGCGTGGTGGTGGCGATCGGCGGTGCTCGGGCTGCTCAATGTGGGTGTGTTCTTCGTGCTCGTCTACGTTGCGTCTCAGCTGCTCCCCACGAGCATCGCCTCGACCGTCATGGCGGTGTCCCCGCTGACGATGATGCTCATCGCCTGGCCCGTCGTGTCCGAGCGGCCCCGGGCCGCCCACCTGGCCGGTGCCGCGATCGGGGTCGCAGGAGTGTGTCTCATGCTGCTCACGGGAGCGGACGGGGTGAGCGTGCCGGGAATCCTCGCTTCTGCCGCCGCCATGCTGGTGTCGTCCTTCGGCCACATCCTGGCCAAACGATGGAGCTCCGACGCTGACGTGCTCGCCTCGACCGCCTGGCAACTCACTGCCGGAGGTCTGTTCCTGCTCCCGGCCGCCGCCGCCATGGAGGGCCCTCCGCCCGCGCTCTCCGCGTCGGCGCTGACCGCGTTCGTCTACGTCGCCCTGGTCGCCACCGCGCTGGCCTTCGCCGCCTGGTTCACGGGGCTGCGGCACCTGCCCGCGGGCACAGTGGGTCTGATCGGACTGCTCAACCCCGTCACGGGCGTGCTGCTCGGCACAGCACTCGCCGCAGAGGTTCTGACCGCCCAACAGCTGTGCGGACTGGGCCTGGTCCTGACGGGAGTTGTCCTTGGCCGGCCCGCACGCGCGAGCCGACGCGGCAGCAGCCGGCCACCTGCCCCTCCCGTCTCCGACGAGTGCCCCGCGCCAACGCCCTCTGCCTGCGGTCCCCGGTAAGGACGCCGGGGGCTCCCGGAAGTGCTGTCAACTTCAGGCGCTGCGGCAGGAGGCGTGTACGAGTCGAGTCCCGTCATCACCCCATCGAGACCTGGACTCCCGTGATGAACGAGGTAGTCTCCCCGCTAGCCCTGACTGCGCGTCACTTTCCGCTTGTCCTGCCCGGTGTGGCAATCGGGGACATAGCCGGTGGCAAGTACGGGCTGGACGAACAGGCGCATCGTGGCGGTGTACGACCGCGTCGAGCGCGACGGCAAGCCGGTGATCGTATGCAGTACGTGCCGGGCACCTCTCTGGCGAACGTCTTGAAGGCCGAGCCGGACTCCTCACGCGCCACCGCGACCGACACCGCGTCTTCTGCCGACGCTCCGTCAAAGCCGCCCAACTACTCACCTGAGCCGCCGGGCCAACGGGATGAAACTGCGACGCAGCAACGGCACTGCTGACCGAGCGTCCGCGCGCGCCGCTGTTCGCTCTCCCTACACACCGACCCGCTGGCGGGCTGACGCCCGGCCCTGGCGGCGGCTGCGGTGGCGGCCCGCCGAGTGCCGGTGCTGGGCCTGGACCTGCGGGCTGCCGGAGGGCCAGGCGGCGACAGGGTTGCCCAGCCAGTGGGTGCCGCCCGGGAGTTCCTCGCCGCGCATCACCAGGGAATGGGCGCCGACCGTGGCGGCCGTCCCGAGGAGGGAGCCGGGCAGCGCGATCGAGTGCGGGCCGAGGGTGGCACCCTCCTGCAGGTGGACGGTGTCCAGCCGCATCACGCGGTCGTGGAACAGGTGGGTCTGCAGCACCGTGCCCCGGTTCACGCTCACGCCGTCCCCCAGCGTTATCAGGTCGGTCTCCGGCAGCCAGTGCGTCTCGCACCATACGCCGCGGCCAATCTTCACGCCCAGGCTGCGCAGCCAGATGTTCAGGAACGGTGTGCCGATCAGTGTGCTGCCGAGCCAGGGCATCGCGACTTCCTCGACGAAGACGTCGTACAGCTCGTTGCGCCACACGAAGCTGGACCACAGCGGGTGCTCGGCCACCTTGAACCGGCCCACCAGCAGCCACTTGGCCAGCGTTGTCATCGCGCAGGCGACCACGCCGAGCCCGATGAGGATCAGCCCGCCGACGGCCACCGCGGCCGTCAAGCCGAAACGGTCCACCACGTCCTGCAGCGCGCCGAAGGCGACATCGCCGAGTAGCGCGGTGCAGACGATTGGCAGGAAGCGGCACAGCTCGACCACGGCACGGGCCAGCATCAGCCGGGGGAGCGGGTCGTAGGTACGGCTCGGGTCGCCGCCGTCGGCGACCCGGGGGAGCGCGATGGCGGGCCGGCCGAGCCAGGACGAGCCGGGCTCGGACCGCTCGGGGGCGTCTGCGAGCACACCGACCAGGGCGTTGTCGGGCAGTTCGCGGCCCGGTCCGACGATGCCGGAGTTGCCGACGAAGGACCGGCGGCCGACCCGGGAGGCGCCGATCCGCAGCCACCCGCCCCGCACCTCGTACGGCGCGATCAGGGTGTCGTCGGCGAGGAAGGCGCCGTCGTCCACCCGCATCAGCTTGGGGATGGTCAGCACGGTGGACGCTTCCACCCGGCGGCCGACCTTTGCGCCCAGCAGGCGCAGCCAGACCGGGGTGAACAGGCTGGCGTAGTACGGGAAGAGGGTGCCGCGCGCGCCGTTCATCAGGCTGGAGACGATCCAGGTGCACCAGGCGACCTTGCCGTGCGCCGGGTGGTAGCCGGGCTTGATCGGCACGCTGAACAGCCGGACCACCAGGATCAGCAGCAGCGAGTAGGTGGCCAACGAGACCAGCACCAGAAGCGGCGTGGCCACGATCATCTGGACGATCGCGGGGATGAGCGTCTTGTCGGTGTCGATCAGCGGGTACAGCAGCAGGAGCGACGGCACAGCGGCGATCAGCGGCAGCAGGCCGAGGCCGAGCAGCGCGGCGCCGTACATCAGGTCCCAGAAGCGGGAGCGTCGGTGGTCCGGCGCGGGCCAGCCGTTCGCGGGGCGGCCCGACGGCCGGGCGGGGGAGCCGTGCCAGTATTCGCCGTCGGCGACCGGGTCGAGCACCGAGCTGCCCGGGGCGACCTCGGCCCAGGCGCCCACCTTGGCGCCCGGCAGCAGCGTGGAGCGGGTGCCGACCCGGGACTCCGGGCCGACCTCCAGCGCGCCGAGGTGCAGGATGTCGCCGTCCAGCCAGTATCCGGTGATGTCGACCTCCGGCTCGATCGAGCAGCCGGCGCCGAGCTTGACCAGGCCGGTCACCGAGGGCATCGAGTGCAAGTCGACGTTCTTGCCGACCCGGCAGCCGAGCACCCGGGCGTAGCGTCCGGCCCAGGGAGTACCCATCAGGGAGGCGACGTTGAACATCGTGACCACCCGCTCGGCGGTCCAGATCCGCAGGTGCACCGAGCCGCCGCGCGGGTAGCTGCCCGGCTTCATGCCGGCCGTCAGCGTCCGGGCCGCGCCGGCGCCGATCACCAAGCGGGCGGGGGCACTGGACAGCAGGAACCAGCCGGCCAGGATCACCCACCAGGACGTGTGCGGCGCCCAGCGCAGGGTGCCGAAGGTCAGGTTGTCCAGGGCCGCAAGGCCGATCACCCAGCGCAGGCTGCTGATCGTGTAGAGGACGGCGAGAACCAGGAACTGGATCACGCCAACCCGGCGCGGGGTCGGACGCACCCTTCTTTCCTGCCGGGTCGGTCCGCTGAGGTCGTCCAGCTTGGCGGCGAGGCCGAGCAGCCCGGGGTGGGCGTAGACATCCGCGACGGAGATGCCAGGGCAGCGGGTGCGCAGCACCGAGACCAGCTTGGCGGCGGCCAGGCTGGTGCCGCCGAGCGCGAAGAAGTCGCCGTCGGCGCCGACCGGAATGCCGAGCAGGGCCTCCCACTGCTCGGCCAGCCAGCCGGCCGTGCCCGTCGGGCGCGGGCCCGCCGCGGAGGGGTCCGGGCCGGAGGTGGCCAGCGGCCAGGGCAGCGCGTTGCGGTCGACCTTGCCGGAGGTCTTGGTCGGCAGCCCGTCTACGGTGGCCAGCACCGGGACCAGCGCCTGCGGCAGCCGCTCCAGCAGCAAGGCGCGGGCGGCGGGGGGGTCGAACGGCGCGCCTGGGTGCAGCACCAGGTAGCCGACCAGCAGCTCGCCGCCGGCCGGAGTCTTGCGGACGGCTGCGGCGGCGGCACGTACGCCCGGCAGAGCCTGGAGCGCCGCGTCCACCTCGCCGAGTTCGATCCGGCGGCCGGACAGCTTGACCTGCTCGTCGGCGCGGCCGACGAAGATCAGGCCGTCGGGCTCTGCGCGGACCAGGTCGCCGCTGCGGTAGATGCGCGGGCTGTGCAGATAGGGGTTGCTGCCGTACTTCTCGGCGTCCTTGGCCGGGTCCAGGTAGCGGGCGGTGCCGACGCCGCCGATCACCAGCTCGCCGGTGCCGCCCCAGGCCACCGGGTGGCCCTGCTCGTCCATGACGGCGATCTCCCAGCCGTCCAGCGGGGCGCCGATGCGGACCGGCTGGCCCGGGAACATCTGGGCGGCGGTGGCGACGACGGTGGTCTCGGTCGGGCCGTAGGTGTTCCAGAACTCGCGATGCGGCGAGGCAATACGTTCCACCAGGTCGGGCGGGCAGGACTCGCCGCCGACGATGACCAGGCGGACCCGCTCCAGGCACTCCACCGGCCACAGCGCGAGCAGGGTGGGCACGGTGGAGATCACGGTGATCCCGCGCTCGACCAGCCAGGGGCCGAGGTCGGTGCCGGTCTTGACCAGCGATCGCGGCGCGGGCACCAGGCAGGCGGCGTGCCGCCAGGCCAGCCACATCTCCTCGCAGGAGGCGTCGAAGGCGACGGACAGGCCGGCCAGCACCCGGTCGCCCGGTCCGACCGGGGCGCCCTGGAGGAATATCCGGGCCTCGGCGTCCACGAAGGCCGCGGCGCCGCGATGGCTGACCGCGACGCCCTTGGGCCGTCCGGTGGTGCCGGAGGTGAAGATGATCCAGCAGTCGTCGTCCGGGGCAGGCCAGGAAGGCCGCCCGCCGGGGCGCACGGTCGGGCTCGGCGTGATGCTCCGGCCGGCGCCGAGCACCACGCAGACCTGCGCGTCCTCCCAGATCATCGCGGCCCGCTCGTCGGGGTCGTCGGCGTCCACCGGCACGTACGCGGCGCCGACCCGCAGCACGGCCAGGATGGCGACGTACAGGTCCGAGGTGCCCGACGGCACCCGGACGCCGACCCGGTCGCCGTTGCCGACCCCGTACGCCGCGAGCCGCGTGGCGAACTCGTTCACCTCGTGCATCAGCGTCCGGTAGTCGAGCACGGTGCCGCCCGCGTCCAGGGCGGGGGCATGCGGGTACGCCTCGGCGGAGGTCACCAGGATGTCGAGCAGGGTCCGGACGGGAGGAGCGGAAGCGACGGGCCAGATCGCGCCAGCGGCCAAACCACGGTTCTCGATGACGTCCATCAGTCTTTTCTTGCTGGTCTGCGACTCGGGAGATGGCGCGGAACTCGTGGTGCCGCAGCCAAGGGGCAGGACGCACATCGAACGTTTGACCGCGTTGGCGTCGATCCTCTGCCGAGGCTAACGGACGCCGCCGGCGAGATTACGCCGAGTAGGGGCTCTTCATCGAACTCTCATATGAAGGTTTTCTGTCCGTCCGGCGTTGTTTTTGTGGGCTCCTCGGAGGTCAGGAACCACTACACCTACGGTGATGAGCCTAATTCGAGCCACTGGGCCGGGCCGGCGACTCGCCGAACGCGGTGCGGCGACGGCGGTCGTGCCGACGCTCCGATCACCTACGAATCGAGGCCGATGGCGGCCGCCGGGTCCACCGCGCATTCCTCGCCTCCGTGCGGGTCCTCGAAGAGGGCGTCGACGCCGTGGCGAGGCAAGGCGATCTGGCAATCCCCTGGGAGCGTGGAGTCTTCGTCGATGCGGCTTGAGCCGTGAACGGGCCTCAGCACGCTTCTCGCTGATGATCCGTCCGAACTCCACCGATGGCAGTGCGCCGGCCGCGCTGTGCCTTCGGCGCGTGCTGAAGGTCGAGGCCAACCTGCCGGGTCGTGACCCAGATCCCCAACGTCACGGCCATCGCCGCTGACGACGAGGACCCCGCGTCATGCGTCGCGCCGGACCTGCTGCTCACCTTCTGGAGCCCTTTCGGCGGCGATGACGAGCCGGACGATGAGCACGGCTCCTACTTCAACTCCGCCAACGTGGTCTTCGCGCGCTGCCATCAGATACGGCACCAGCTCGAGCTCTGCGCTCCCATTGTGGTCCTCAAGGCGGCTTTGACCTACTTGCGGGCCCTCCGCGCCTTCCACAACTCGATTCGTGACGGACTGCGAGACGGCGTGGCCGACCACCACGCGCAGACCATGTCCGCCACTCACGTGGCAGAGGTGAAGCCAACGGCTTCGCCCGCGATTGGTGATGGGTGTAGGCGTAACTCCCTCTCGGGAACAGGGTGTTGCGACGGCCACTGGGCCGGCCGAGGGCCCAGTGGTGCGGCGGTAGGCGGAAATTCGCTGGTCGCCGATTGCCGATGGTGTTCATACTTCCGCAATGGATCCGGTGACTCTTGAGACCGACCGTTTGGTGCTGCGGGCCTTCACAGCTGCTGACGTGGATGCGGTGTACGAAGCCTGCCAGGACGAGGACATCCAGTTCTACACCCCGGTGCCGGTGCCGTACCGGCGTGCGGACGCGGAGAAGCTCGTCGGCGAGAAGCTGCCCGCGCAGTGGGCCGAGGACAGGGACTGCACCCTCGGCGCGTTCCGCAAGGACACCGGTGCCCTGGTCGGCTCGTACTGCCTGACCCTCCTCAGCCGCGGCGTCTGGGAACTCGGTTACTGGGCGGTCAACGAGCAGCGCGGCCAGGGCTTTTCGGTGGAGGCCGCTCGGGCCCTGTGCGACTGGGGCTGGGCCACGCTCGACGTGCACCGCATCGAGTGGTGGGCCATGGCCGGGAACACCGGCTCACGTGCGGTCGCCGAGAAACTCGGCTTCACGGTAGAAGGGACACTGCGCAATCGCGGCATTGCCAACGATGGCAAGCCGCACGACTGGTGGGTGGGCGGACTGCTGAGGCCCTGATGCTCGGGCCGGTGCTGTGCTGGCTGCGGTAGCTCTTCCGCAGCGAGGTGCCCAGCTCAGACAGTTCCGCAGAACCAACGACACCCATTGGTGATCGGTCGCCCGCTGCCGGCGGCGCGCGGCTTCGCCGTGCCCGACCGCTCTGATATCCGGCTGCACACTCTGGCGGACGTGTTCGCATACTCCGAGGCGGAGGGTATCCGGCTGCAGATCGACGGCGTCGAGACCCAGGGCCTCCATACCCTCGCCGCCGGCATCGACCGAGATCGCGCCGCGGTCATCGCCGACCTCGCACTGCCCTGAAACGCGGGCGTAGTCGAAGGCCACGTGGACTGCTCGCCGCGTTCGGAGTCGGTGCCTTTATCGGAGTGAATGCAGCCGGTCTTATGGCCGACGGTCAGCTCCGGCAAGGCATGGTCCTCGCGATGTGGGCTTTGCCTGCCGGGTGGGCGGTACTGGCCATGACCAGCACGCAGACAGCGCCGCTGTTCATCGTCGCGGTTGTCCAGGGCGGCCTGTCGTTCGGAATTGGATCGACCCTCGTCAACCGTGTCATGCATGTCGCGGCCGATGCCCCGTCCCTGAACGGGGCGTTCGCCACCGTGGCGCTGAACGCCGGTGCCTTCCTGGGACCACTGCTCGCCGGCGCCGCGACTGGGGCCGACGGGTGACTACCGACATGCTGCATGGGTCAGCGCTGCCCTTGCCGGCACCGCAATTGCGGTTACTGCCGCCTCGCGCCTGAGCCCTGCGCACGGAATGCGTGAAGAAGCACGGTGACGTGCCGCGGCGCCTTGTGAGTGTCCGGGTCGCGGCCAAGCCGGTCGCGACCCGGTTCTCAATGTGGTCAGCCGCGGTGGTTCAGAGCTCTGCCGGGCGGATAGCCGAGATGCTGATCGGGGTGCCGTTCTTCGTGGCGTTCCTGACCGCTGTGGCCACTCGTTGGCGGCGGCGCTCGGCGTCTGCCTGGCAGCCGTCGCGCATGACGGGGATCATGGCAGCCTCCAGGGCCTGACCTCGGGAAGTGGCTGGCCGACGCGGGGCATGCCCATGCGGGGTATCCCCAGCATCACCGTGCGGCCGCGGCGGACCACGGCGACGGATGGATCTGGGCGCGCGTTCTTCTTCTGACAGGTTGTGCAGGTCTGCCTTGACCTGGATGATCAGGCGGCGGATGCGGCGGATCTCCTCTTCGAAGGTATGGCCTCGCTGCGGGCCCAGTCGTCGGCCTCGAACGTCGGTATGAGTCGCTCGCGACTCCGGAGGAGGTCAGCGAGGTAGCGCTCCAGGTCGGGAAGACAGGAGACGTCGGTGTGGAAGTCGTCGCAGCCGACGCAGCGGATGCGAAGCGGGCAACTCTGCCAGGCAGCTACGAGGTTGTGCTGTTCCAGGCAGATGCCGTAGGCCGTGGGGACTTCTCCGATGGCCCGCCGTACATGTTCGGAGTCCAGCATCGCCTGTGCTTTGCGCCAGACGCGGTTGCCCGCGACGGTCGAACTGCAGGGCGGTGACCCGGTCGACGGCCTAACCCCGTCGTTCCTGGCTGCCCCGCAATGGTGGAGTCGGGCATTGGAACTGTCCGTATGCCTGGGTCTGGACGTCGGGTGCAGTGCCCAACTCTGACTTCCTGGTCGGGAGAGTGTCGTGCTGCCGTCAGGTAGCCGATGTGCTGTGTGTTGCCCGGTAGTGCGATGGAGGTGTCCCGTAACGGCTGACGAATGCCTGGCGGAGCGTTTCGGCGGTTCCGAAGCCGCATTGTGCCGCCACGCTTGCCACGGGTAGGGAGGTGGAAGTCAGCAGGTGAGCGGCAGCTTCGGTGCGCGCGTCGCGGACGAATCGGCCTGGCGCTCTTCCAACATGGTCGATGAACAGGCGGGTCAGGTGGCGTTCGCTCACCCCCACGTCGGCTGCCAGCACGGGTGCGCTCAAGTCGTCGGCCAGGTGGCTGGTGATGTGGTCGACGGCTCGCTTGACCAGGCTGTTCGTGGGTGCTGGGGCGGCTGTGAACATGCTCATCTGTGCCTGGTTGCCGGGCCGTTGCAGATAGGTGACCAGGCCCCGGGCCACGGCGCGCGCCAACCGCGCGCCGTGGTCCTCCTCGATGAAGGCCAGGGTCAGGTCCAGGGCGCTGGTGACGCCCGCCGCTGTGGACACTCTTCCGTCGCGAATGTAGATCGGCGCGGGATCCACGGTGATCTCCGGGTAGGCCAAGGCCAGTTGCTCGGCATACCGCCAGTGAGTTGTGGCGCGTCTTCCATTGAGCAGGCCAGCGGCGGCCAGGATGGTTGCCCCTGTGCAGACCGAGGCCACTCTGCGGCTCTCCCGGGCCAGGCGGCGGACATGGCCGACGATCAGAGGATTGTCCGCTGCGGCCTCATGGCCGAACCCTCCCGAAACGATCAGCGTGTCCAGCGGCCCCCGCAGCCGCTCCAGGGACCGCTGGCCTTGCAGCGTC
Source organism: Streptomyces sp. NBC_01431 (assembly GCF_036231355.1). Lineage (NCBI taxonomy): Bacteria > Bacillati > Actinomycetota > Actinomycetes > Kitasatosporales > Streptomycetaceae > Streptomyces > Streptomyces sp. NBC_01431. Next base: position 334,653 of record NZ_CP109496.1, on the reverse strand, counting down.
AGCCCCGAGTCGCAGGTGATCGCGTGGCCACCCGGGGTGGCCACGCTCACGGCGTAGGCGGGGCTGGCTCCGAGCCGGTTGGCGGTGGTCAAGCTTGTCGTCACGCAGGAGATGTCCAGCAACTCGGCCTCGTCGTATCCGACGAGGACCACCACTCGTTCCTCCATGACCGCGACCCTATGTCGGAATGACATGTATCCCAAGAATTCCGACCTGATCGCTGTTGCCCTTGGCACTGCCATGGCCAAAGGCTGAAGGTGACGGCATGACCAAGACGCTCGCCTTCGTGCTCTATCCCGGCATCACCCCGCTCGACCTGGTGGGGCCGCTCCAGGTGCTGTCGGCGCTGGCCCAGATCGACCCGTCGTTCGAGGTGGTCGTCGTCGGACAGGACCTCGCGCCCTTGCACACCGACACCCCGCTGACGCTGACGCCGAGTCACACCTTCGACCAGGTCACCGAGCCCTTCGCGCTGATCGTGCCAGGAGGGACCGAGCCGACCCTCGCCGCTCTGGCCAACGAGCCCTTGCTGGATTGGATCCGCCAGGCCGCGCGAACGGCTGAGGTAGTCGGCTCGGTGTGCACCGGCTCGCTGATCCTGGGTGCCGCCGGCCTGCTCGACGGTCGTCAGGCCACCACTCACTGGGGATTCCGCGACCTGCTGGCCAAGTTCGGCGCGACGCCCGTCGCCGAACGCTGGGTCGAGGCCGGTCCCGTGATCACCGCCGCGGGAGTGTCGGCCGGTATTGATATGGCCCTCCACCTGGTTGAGCGCCTCGCGGGTGAGCAGACCGCCCGCACTGTCCAGCTCCTCATCGAGTACGACCCGCAGCCACCTCTGGGCGGCATCGACTGGCACTCCGCCGACCTCGACTTCTTCAGGCCCCATGCCCAGGCCATGGTGGAATCGGCCCTGGCAGAGCATCCCGCGCTCCTGACCCGCCTGACATCCTGAGCATCGCCCGGCGGCGAAGGCCCCCGCCCGGTGCCGCACCACGTTGAACCCGGAAGCATGACTATTGGGCGCGGACGGTCGCGCGGCCACTCCGGTGCAGGTCGAGCGTGGCGTCAACCCAGGATCGGGGCACCCCATCCCTCGTAGATGTTATGGCGGTCAAGCAGTCAGCTCGGCTCCCAAGCCTCCGGCCCACCCTTGAGCCATACCGGCCTGGATGGTTCACGATGAAGGGCCTGTCGGGGCGGGCCAAGCACGAGAGCCGAGACGCGCAAGCCAGCAGGAGCTCTCAGTGCGTGTGGGCCGGCGGGTGGCGGCGGACGTGTCCTTTTCAAGGCGGCTGGGTGATGTCACTGTGGGGTCTCATCGACCCGGCCGGTTTACGGCTCGTGAGGAGGCGGCAGTGCCCGACAGCAAGCACAAAGGCGACCCTGCTCCCATCAAGCCGTGGACGCCGCCGCCGACTCCACCGAGTCCTGACGGCAGTGGCGGAAAGTAGCTGGGCCGATGGACTACCGTGCCGTGGCCGGCAGGGAACTCGAGGCTATGGCCGTCTTCCGGTCGCCATGGCTGCGTGCCGCGTTCGATGCTGTTGATCGCGAGAGCTTCGCGCCCTCACGGTTCTGGGCGCTCCAACCCGATGAACAGGGCCTGCTTCCCGTCGTGGACCGGTCCCTTGACACCGACTCCTGGCAGCGAGCGGTGTGGGATACCCACCGTTCCCTGATCACGCAGATCGACGACGGCCGCACACCGCAAGAGGGGCCGGCCCGGGGCGACTACACGAGCAGCATCTCGGCTCTCGACATCGTCTTCGAGAAGCTCAATCACCTCGGCCTTGAGCCATACCACCGGGTCCTTGAGCTCGGTACCGGCTCCGGGTATCACACCGCGCTGCTGTGTGAACGGGTCAGCGCGGACCGGGTGACCACGGTCGAGATTGACCCGGCCCTGGCGGCGTGGGGGGCCAGGAACCTGAAACAAGCCGGGTACGAGCCGGACGTCATCACCGGTGACGGTCTGGCCGACTGCACCCAGAACGCACGCTACGACCGGATCATCAACACGGCGTCGCTGCGCACCATCCCGACCGCGTGGAGAGAACAGACAGCCGACGACGGCATCATCCTGACGCCCTTCAACACGCTGTATGCCGGCGGCGGGCTCCTCAAACTCCACGTCCAAGGCGGCGTCGCCTCGGGCCGGTTCGTCGGATCGGCCTCCTACATGTGGGCTCGCTCCCAACGTCCTGCGCTGTCCACCGCGCACGCGGACACCTACACCATGCAGGCCTCACCCATCGACCCGGACCAAGTACTCGACCGGACCTGGGCACAGGATTTCTGCATCGGCCTGTACGTCCCTCACCTGAGCGTCGACATCAGGAACGATGCCGACGGAAGCCGCCAGGCCCAGATCCGCGACGACACCAGCGAGTCCGTCACGATCGTCCGGTTCGCCGACTGGTGGGACCAGGACGCCGTCACGATCTGGGGCCGGAGGAACCTGTGGAACGACGTCGTGGCGGCCTACACCACATGGCGAACAGCCGGACAGCCCCACCCCACTCGTTACGGCCTGACCTTCGACCACCACGGACAGCACCTGTGGCTCGACGAACCAGACAGGGCCGCGCTGCCAGGCTGATGCATCAGGACGTCCGATCTGAGCGTGCCGACACCTCCTTCCCCATGGGGAGGGAGGTGTCTTTCTCCCCTGGGCATCGGCTGGGGCGCGCTGCGCGCGGGGTTGACCGAGGCTTCCTTCTCCCGGTTTCACGGCCCGCAGCACGTCTCGGCCGAGGTCCCCTCGGCACCGGCCCCGTAGACCTCGGCAGCCGAAGCGTCTGGTTGCGCGGACGCGGGGCCGGACCGCGCGGGGCCGGGCTGGGTGGCTCCTTGGCGGGCAGGGAACGCCCGAAGGGCCCCGCTATGGCGAGACCCTGCGGGCGATGCACCTACTGGGGGAGGCGGGCTGTTCAACGAGTCGGAGCCGGATCGGTTCTGTGGAAGCCGTCCGCCTGGCACTGGCTGCCACGGTGTGAGCGCCACCGCATTGTGGGGAAAGTACGCCACGGCGGATTTTCGGTGTGTGAGCGGGGTTGTGATGCCGGACAGGCGGGTGCGCGGGCCGCAGCCGCAGCGGCGGCCGAAGCGGGAGACGGTGCGGGTGCTGACGGCGGTCGAAGGCGTCCTCGACCGCTACCGCGACCGCGTTCCTGTCTCGCTTCGTCAGCTGTTCTATGTGCTCCCGAGTGATGGCGTGCTGGCCAAGACGGAGCGTGATTACAAGCGGATGTGTGAGTACGTCGGCATGGCCGGCCACTCCGGCCGGACCTCGTGGGACGTCATCCGGGATGACACGCAGATCGCCGTGGACGCCCCGCCCTCCTTCAGTGGCCCCACAGGATTCTGGGCGGCTGTCGAGTCGGCGGCCGATGACTACCGTGTCGACAGCCAGGCCGGACAGCCCGTGCGGCTGGAGCTGTGGTCGGAGACGCCCGTTCTGTACCCAGTGACTGTTGTTGCTCACACGTCCGGTCATCCCCCGCCGGTCACGGCACCTTCCATGAGCCCACTTTTAGGCCTCCGGCGCCGGAAATGGCGGAACGCCTACAGGGGGGTGTTCTTTTACTCGCCCCTGAATAGCCCCACCAGGTCCTGTCGGCCGAAGATGCCAGCCGCTTCGATGGCGGACGGATCCCCGGCAGAGGGGTCCGCTCCATGCGCCAGCAGGGTCCGCACGATCTCGTCCTCGCCCTTGAAGACGGCCCCAGACGCGGGCGCCACCGCCTGGGCGTGCCCTGGACTGCCGAGTGGAGCTGGTCGAGGACCCGCTGGGGGAGGCCCTGCTGGTGTGCGGCCGCGGTGACCGTATCGTGCTGGGAGGATCCTGGCCTGGCGGGCGGCCTGCTCCTCCGGCAGAGCGGCTCGGACTCGGGTGCAGAGTTCGGTGTTACCGCTCCGGGAGACGGCGGATGAAGTCCAGGAGCAGGGTGCAGAATGCAGCGGGTTGTTCCAACGGCGCGAGGTGCCCCGCGGCGGGGATGATCACGGTCTCGCCTGCGTCGAGGTCGCGGGCCAGTCCCTCGCCACCCTCGAAGAAGTCGGGCATGTCGTGTTCACCGACGCCGACCAAGGCGGGAGCGGTCAGTGTGCGCAGCGCTGCCGTTCCTTCGCCGAGCGGGTCCGCCGCCAGTGTCGGCTCGCCATGGGCGAGTTGTTCGGTGAGCTGGCCGCGGAGCATACGCGCCGCGTGAGCGCGTATTTCGTCGGTCGCGCCGGCCGAGGTCCACGCCTCGACGCCGGCTGTCACCGCTGCGTCCAGGTCTCCGGCGGCGAGCGCCGTCCTTTCGGCGTCCCAGGCGGCTTGCAGACGTGGGGAGGCCGGCTGGTCGTGGGGCCGGTACCCGACGAGCACCAGGCCCTCGACTCGCTCGGGTGCCGTGACGGCGGCCTGGAGCGCCACCAGGGCGCCGAGGGAGTTCCCGGCCAGGACGAAGCGGTCTGCCCCGAGGTGGTCGAGCGTGTCGAGTACATCTGTCCAGGGGGCGACTTCACGGTCTTCGGGCACGACCGCGTCGCCGTGGCCGGGCAAGTCCAGGGCGATGGCCCGCACGCCCGCGTCGGCGAGCAGAGGGAGGTGGGCGCCCCACATGGTTCGGTCGGTGGGACGGGCGTGCAGCAGGACCACAGGGCGGCCTCGGCCCGTCTCATCGGAGGGCAGCAGCATGGCAAGCATCTTTCTTCGGTGGGAACAGGCAGTGGGAACAGGCGATGGGAAAGGGGTGGGAGACGGAAACGGGAAGACAGCCGACTCACGGTGCGAAGGCGCGGGAGACCTGCCTTCCTGGGGCGGCTGTCACGTCGCGGCGGTCAGTTCGTCGGTTTCCGCGTCGCTCAGCCGCAGGGTCGCCGCCGCCAGGTTCTCCTCCAGGTGCGCAACCTTGGAGGTACCGGGGATGGGCAGCACGACCCCGGAGCGGGCCAGCAGCCAGGCCAGCGCCACCTGCGACGGGCGGGCGTGGTGAGATGTTGCGATCCGGTCGACCGGGCCACCGGGGCGGGCCAGCTCACCGGCGGCCACCGGCGCCCAGGGGATGAAGCCGATGCCGTGGCGGGTGCAGTACTCCAGGACGTCGGCGGAGCTGCGGTCGGTGAGGTTGTAGCGGTTCTGGACGGTGGCGATCTCCACGATCGCGCGAGCCTGCTCGATCTGGCCGACGGTGACCTGGGACAGTCCGACCGCGACGATCTTGCCCTCGTCCTGGAGCCTCTTCAACTCGCCGACCTGGTCCTCCAACGGGACCTTCGGGTCGACGCGGTGCAACTGGAACAGGTCGATGTGATCCACGCCGAGCCGGCGCAGACTCATCAGGGCCTGCTGCCGCAGGTACTCCGGGCGCCCGACCGGCGGCCACGCCGCCGGACCCAGGCGCACCAGTCCCTCGTTGGTCCTGATCACATCAGGCCCGTTGCGGGTCAGCCCGGCCTTGGTCGCGATCAGCACGTCGTCGCGGTAGGGATGGATCGCCTCCCGGATGATCTCCTCGCTCACATACGGGCCGTAGGAGTCCGCTGTGTCGATCAGCTGCACGCCGAGTTCGACGGCGCGGCGCAGCACGCGGACGCACTCCTGACGGTCGTCGGGTTCACCCCACACCCCGAGTCCGGTCAGGCGCATGGCGCCGAAGCCGAGACGGGCGACTTTCTTTCCGGCTATCTCGAAGGTGCCGACGGCGTCGGCCAGTGACGCGGTCATGATCGGAATTCTCCTTCTTCTGCGAGATCGGTCCGGTCCGTCAGGGTCGCTTCCTGCTCGGACAGTCGGCCAAGCAGGACCAGGGCGTCGGCGCTGGCGCTGCCGGGTTCCGCGCTGTAGACCGACAGGTGCTGTCCGGGGGCGCTGGTGACGGCGAGCGCCTCGAAGTGCAGACGTATCTCCCCCACCCGCGGGTGCCGGAAGTGCTTGTCCTCGTGCGTACGAGGACGGACCTCGTAGCGCGCCCACAGGCCCGTGAAGGCGGGGCTGCGCACGCTCAGCTCGCCGACGACCCGTTCGATCCGCTCGTCCTGCGGGAACTGCGAGGAGGACGCCCGCAGGTTGCCCACCGCGATCCTCGCCGCGTGGTCCCAGTCGGCGTAGAACTCACGCGCGAAGGGATCGAGGAAGATCATCCGCAGCAGGTTGTCGTACCGGGCGAAACCGCGGTACAGCTCCCGCGCCATCGCGTTGGCCGCCAGCACGTCCTGCGCCGCCCCGACCACGAAGGCCGGCGCATCACGCATGCCGTCCATCAGCCGCAGCAACTCAGGAGCGACGGTCCTCGCGGCAGCCACCGTCCCGACGACGGACAGGCCCAACCGGAAGAGATGGGCGGTCGCCGCGTCGTCCAGTCGTAGTGTCCCGGCGATCGCCCGCAGCACCTGCTCCGACGGGTGCCGCTCGCGGCCCTGCTCCAGCCGGATGTAGTAGTCCGTGCTCATCCCGGCCAGTAATGCCACCTCATCACGCCGCAGCCCCGGCACCCGCCGGGGCCCGTCGTCGGGCAGGCCGACATCCGCCGGTGCGACCGCCGCGCGACGGGCACGCAGGTAGTCGCCGAGTTCGTTCTCACTTTCCATGCCAGCCACGCTATTCGGCGACGGTCGCCGGGGCGTGGGTGCGCTGCACCCACCCGGGAAGGGTCGCTTCGACGCGGACCGGCTCCGTGACCTGCTGGCCGGCCTGCCGCTACCGCACTTCGAGAGGCGGATCGTGCGCCGGCCGTACCCCTTCATCGCGGCCCTGTCGTCGGGCAGGGCACCCCGACCTGGCCAGCCCCTCGAGGACACGACTCGTCACCCTCCTGAGCGCCATGGCGCTCGTGGTCCCCGTGACACTGGGCGCCGCCCAGAGCGCCAACTCCCCAGCACCCTCGCCCCGCCCGTGGTCCGCCGCCGCCCCCGGGTCGCTTCGGGGCACGCGGATGCGGGACCGTCTCGAAGGTGGGTGCGTCACCTGCCTGGCCTGCGGTGACGGTGAAACCCAGAGGCTGTGCGCCGCTGTCCGCGGCCAGATGGCCCTTGGTACTCAGCCCGCCCCGGGAGCGTCCGAGCGCCTGAGCGATGGGTGACCGCAGGGGCGCTTACCGAGAGCGCCCCTGCGGTGTGACCGGTCAGCCTTCCCGCGCTCACTCGGCGACCTCGGGCAGGTCGATGCCGTGGGGTGCGAGCCGGAGACCGGTAACGAGATCGGGGTGGATCCGGACCGTGTGGTTCATAGTCTCCGTCCCCCACGGACTGAGCATCGTCCGATATCGTGCGACTTCACCTGGATCTGTGATCAACCGGGCATACCCCGTGACGACGACACTCCAACCGAAGTGTGTGTCGGGGTCGATGGAGTCCGCCTCATAGGCCACGACAACTCCTTCCGCGCCGCCCTGTCGGGCGTGGGCGCTCAGGGCCGCTCCCTCATGGGTACGGATGACGATCTCCCCGTCGTCCAGCACGTGGTTGACCGGGCGAACGGTTGGCAGGGCGTGCCGGGTGAAGACGATTCTTCCCAGGGACACGCTGCCGAGCAGCCGCAGGGCCTCGGTCGCGCTCAATTCGACGCTCCGGCAGGGTCCGCCCGCGAGCCGGGGGCGCTCGGCGCTCATGACGGAGTTCCGCACGGGCAAACGGTGCAGAGCGTGCTGTGGGCAAACCTGCCAGTGCCTGGGGGAGGCTGGTCGCACCGGCGGACGGTGGGCCGGAATGACATGGCGCGTGTTCTGCCTTCCTGGGCTGGAGCGGTCATCGGAGGTCACGGAGCCTCAAGCGCCGGGCATTCGACGAGTCGCGTGTGGAGGGGTATTCCCGATGGAACGTCGGACGAGCATGGAGCACTAGGGCCGGTCGGCCCCGATTACGCCCCGATCGGTCCCTCTGGGCGCCGGCCGACGCGCGGCGGGAACTCGTCGACGAGGGGGAACACATGCCCGTCCGTCCGGGCCGAGTAGGTGTCGACCGCGACGGCCTCGGGAGGGATGTGAGGGCCGACCGGCCCTGGTCTTTGGGTTCGGTGGCGAGAAAGATTCAGGTCGTACGCCGGTTGTGCCAGCTGACGGGCGCCGGCACCAAGACGTGACGAGGAGCATGGCATGGCGGACGGCGAGCGGACCGGCCCTGAGCATCCGATCCGGGTGTTTCTGCTGGACGGCCATGAGGTCGTGCGGCGGGGGGTGCACGACCTGCTGAACGACGAACCCGACATCACCGTGGTAGGTGAGGCCGCTACGGTCGAGCAGGCGCTGGTACGCGTGCCCGCGCTGCGCCCGCAGGTAGCGGTCCTCGACGTGCGCCTGCCGGACGGAGACGGCGTGCGACGCGAGCGCCACCACCAGGCTGATGGCGCGTCTGCGCGGCGGGCAGCAGAAGGAGGAGGAGCCGGACGCCCTGCCGGGACTGACCCAACGCGAGCGGGAGATCCTGGCGTTGATCGGCGAAGGACTGACGAACCGTCAGATCGGTCAGCGGCTCTACCTCGCGGAGAAGACGGTGAATAACCACATCTCCCGGCTGCTGGCCAAGCTCGGCGTCGAACGGCGCATCCAGGCCGCCGTCATCGCCACCCAGGCGCAGGACCGGATGCGGCAGCAGGGCAGCTGACACCGGCCCTCGATGCCCGCGGCACGGACGGTGCCGCGGGCCGAAGGTCCCGCCGTCTGCTCCCCGTACGACCCAAGCCCCGGCCCGCTGCCTGCCCGCAGGTGATGGCACAGACACCAGCGGGACATCCTCGGGGGGCGACGGACGTGAGCGTACGCGTGGGCATCAACGTACGTCGCCGATCGGCTCCCACGCGGCTGAGAACCGCTGCCACGCTCGGCGATGACGTGCGGGGGGTGGTGCTCCTGGTCCGCGTAGCGGGCCAGGCCGTCTTCTCCGAGTAGGAGACAGCGCCGCTCGAGGCGTTCGCCGCGCAGGAACTCGCTGAGCGCCGCCGGACCGCCGAGCAGATGGCCCTTTTGGACGATCGCGACCGCATCCCCCGGGACCTGCACGACCTGGCGATCCAGCGGCACTTCGCGGCCGGGATGACGCTGCAGAGCGCGGGGCGTTTCATCGAACACCCGGAGGCGGCCGAGCGGGTGGCCCGCGCGGTGGACGACCTGGACGAAACCATCACGATCATCCGGTCAACGATCTTCGGTCTCCGTGCGCGGGAGAGCGGCTCCGGGTCTGGTCTGCGCGCCCGTGCGGTACGCGCGCTCGGTGAAGCCGCGCCCGTCCTGGGCTTCGCTCCCGGTCTGCGGATGGAAGGTCTGCTGGATACCCACGTATCGCGGGACACAGCCGACAACATGGTGGCCGTCCTCTCCGAGGCCCTGACCAACACCGCCCGGCACGCGCGGGCGAGCCGCGCTGACATCGCGCTCGGGACGGACGGACGCGAGGCGCGGCTGGAGATCTTTGACAACGGCGTGGGCATCCCGGCCGGGGGACGCCGCAGCGGACTGGCCAACCTGGCGGAACGGGCCCGCAGTTGGGGCGGCGCATTCACCTGGACCTGCCCGGATGGCGGGGGCACCACCTTGGTGTGGCAGGTGCCGGTGTGGGAGAGGCAGGCCCTGTCGTCCGGCGGCGACGTCGCGCAGGGGCGACGGCTCGACGCCCGGCGGCCCGGACGGAACCGAATCATAGGGACCATCGGCCTCCCGCGGGGGACTGGTGGCCACTGAGCGGGAAGCTCCTGGCGCAGCAGGATCAGTCGTAGATCGACTCGTCTGCTGGGCCGGCCGTAACAAGGAGCGCTGTCATGCCCGTGACCCCACGAGAATCCGAACGTCCCCGCGAAGCGGGGGCGGACGGTTCTCCCGGTACGAAGACCCTGCTCCGACTGCCGGCGGCCACCGCGTTGGTGGTCGGCAGCATCATCGGTACCGGTGTCTTCGCTCTGCCGTCGGCTCTCGCACCGTACGGACCCATTTCACTGGTGGCGTTCGTCGCCGTCCCGCTCGGCGCACTCGCCCTGGCACTGACCTTCGGGGCGCTGTCCAAGCGTGTCGCGGCAAGCGGCGGCCCCTATGTCTACGCCCGTGAGGCGTTCGGCGAGTGAGGTGATCCCCGTGGTGACTCTGCTGGTCTTTTCACGGTGAGTCTTGCGTGATCTTCGTGAGGGCGGGACAGTGAGGGCGGATAGGCGTTCGCGGGGAGCCGGTGGGGTGATCCGTGATGTCGTTGTGGTCCAGGCCCGGTTATGAAGTTCCGGCGTTGACGGAGCAGGTGGCGCGGGCCGCGTTCCCGAAGGGCTCGCTGGCGATCCGGATGCGTGACGCGCTGGGCGAGGTGTTCGTCGATGAGCAGTTCGCCCACCTGTTCGCGACCCGTGGGCATCCTGCTACCTCGCCGGCCCGGCTGGTCATGGTACGCCGAGGGCCTGACGGACCGCCAGGCCGCGGAGGCCGTGCGAGGGCGGGTGGACTGGAATCCTGGCTGGTCAGACGAGTGCGGAACTCGCTGAGTACCGAGGCATCGAACCCGGGGTCCTCCAACCGCAGGCCCAGGAGGAACTGCGGCACCTGCGAGAACACGGGCTGCTCGAGCGGGGCGGGCGGCAGCGCACCGACGCCACCCACGTGCACGCCGCGGTCCGCCTGCTGAACCGCCTGGAACTGGCGATGGAGACGATGCGCGCGGCCCTGGAAGCCCTGGCGGTCGCCGCCCCGGTCTGGCTACTCGAACACGCCCCGGCCGCCTGGTGGGACCGGTACGCGAAGCGCGCGGACGACTACCGGCTGCCCCAGTCTGAGGCTGCCCGCACCGCACTGGCCACCGCCGTGGGCGCCGACGGTTACCGGCTCCTGGACGCGGTCCATCGCCCCACCGCCCCGGCCTGGCTTTGCGAGCTTCCCGCACTGCAGGTCCTGCGCCAGGTCTGGGTCCAGCAGCACTACCGTGACCAGCACAGACACCGTTTGGCGCGGCAAGAGCGACCTTCCGCCCAGCGCGACCGCGATCGGCAGTCCGTATGACACCGACGCCCGCTACGGCATCAAGCGGGGCATGGGCTGGCGAGGATTCAAGGGACACTTCACCGAGGTCTGCGAGCCGGACCGGCCCCATGTCATCGTCCATGTCGCCACGACCGCAGCCACCTTGAGCGATGTGGAGACCGTCACCGCTCGCCATGCGGACCTGGCCGCCGCCGACCTGCTGCCCGATCGGGAGCTGGTGGACGCCGCCTACGTCAGTGTCGACCACATCCTCGATGCCGCTGCCGTCCACGGCGTCGACTTGTTCGGTCCCGTCCCAGCCGGCCACCAGTGGCAGACCCGTGACCCGGACGCCTACGACCTGACACACTTCACCGTCGACTTCGGACAGCGTCATGTCACCTGTCCCACCGGCGCGACCAGCCGCAACTGGCGCGAGTCCATCAGTGCCGACGGACTGCCGACCATCCAGGTCACTTTCCGTCTCCCGGACTGCACCCCCTGCCCGCAGCGCGCCCGCTGCACACGCTCGACGGTCAATGCCCGGTCCCTGACCTTCCGACCCCGCCCGCAGTTCGAGGCCCAACAGCGCCTGCGTGCCGAGCAGTCCACTGACGCCTGGCGAAAGCAATATGCCCTGCGCTCGGGAATCGAGGGCACCATGTCCCAGGCATCCCGCCGATGCGACATCCACCACGCCCGCTCAAGGGGACTGCCAAAACCCACCTGCAACACGTACTCACCGCGATGGCCCTCAACCTCGTCCGCATCGACGCATGGCTCTCCGGAACCCCACTCGGCGGCAGCTGGACCTCACGCTTCGACACCCTCCGCCTCTCACTCTCATCACCGTGAAAAGACCAGCAGAGTCACTCCGGGGGTCACCTCACTATGCACCACTACCCCTGCCCGGCGTCTCACGCACTCGACCAGGTGGTGAGCCAGCACTGTGCCTTCCACTGATCGGGCCCTCGCCAGAGCCCCGCAGGGTGGCGATGCCGGCAGGGGGCCTCCGGCCAGAACCGCGCCGCGGTCAGCACGAGCACAACGACCAGAGTGCGCCGTATGCCGCGCGGATCGCGGGGTCGGGCACCTCGGCCAGTCGCTTCAGCAGGCCCGCCGGCGAGCGTCGCGGGGCGGGCATGGTGCGAATGGGGCTCAGGCCGGGGCGGGGTGCCTCCTGGAGCTGCGCGCCTTTGCCTACCTGGTAGGGGTAGCTGCGGACTGGCAGAGCAATCGTGACACCGGCTGCCTCGCCCTCCCAGCGGTGATCTCATCGGCGTGCGTAGATCCGTGAAGGTCGTTCAGGATCTGGCCGACAGCGGTCTGAGTACCTGCGGCCGTCGCCCGGGGTGGATCTGGCGCTTCTGGTCAGTGGCTGCGGCGGTGCCGGTGGCGCTGGGCGCGGCCGGGGCTGAAGGTGAGGATGACGGCCATGATGAGCGGTGGGATCGAGAGCATTACGAACGTCATGCCAACCGGATGCCCGCTTTGCGGGCCTTGACGCCTCAACTGCCAAGGGGAGTCGTCCTGTTCACCCCTTCTGGTGATTGTCAAGCCTTCACAGGTTCGCTTGCTGGCCGCGGGAGTTGGGGGAACCCGGCTGGGTGTTGTCGGCCGGGAGGAAACCTTGTTGTGATCGTCGCCATCATGCTGCGAGGCAGGGCGGGGATGGCTGCTGGCGCCAGGGGTCACCGGGACCCGCCGGTGGACGTTCCTCACCAGCAATGCGCGGGGGTGCTTGCCGTGATCGTCCAGGGCCCCAACGTAGGGCCTGGACGAGCCGGTGGATCGTCACGGTGCCTGTGCTGCGTCGCCGATGTGGACGATCAGCGGGTGCGAGGGCGGGCACCCCTAGAAGTTACGTGAACGTCGACACACAGCTGTTCCCAGGCAGCACGCGTAGTCGTCGTCTACATCGAGGCCCACCCGGTTGGTTCGCTGCAGAGCTGCCCTCACCCTTCACGCATCCTGTACCTGGTCCGGGCTCCGGCCAGAAGCTGACGTCGAGCGGGACTGCGCTACTCGCCCCCGACGGCACCGACCACGCCAGCCACAAAGAGCACGGCAGCACGATCCGCCGCTACATCATCTGGCGGAACAAGCACGACGCCGACGAACGGTTACACATGGTCGTCACCAGGGCGAACGTTGCCTGATGACAGGCGTCCGTGTGACGCGCCCCGTCGAGACCGACTCACGCCCATCCCCTGCGCAGGTGCGTCCTCGGTTCAGGCCGCGGCCTGGAAGACGTACGCCGTCATCGGGGCGGTGACCGGACCCGGGCCCAGCCGTGCCGTCATCTCTTCGATGACGATGGCCCGGACAGCCGGTTCGTCGCCATGCTCCTCAACGGCCGCGCGCACCGGTGTCCCCGTGAGGTACCCGGTAGCAAGGTCGGCGGTCGACTCGGCCCGGCCCTCAAGCGTCAGCTCCTGCTCGTCCTCGACGGCGAACCCGGCAGCCGCTAGATCAGCGGCCACGACAGCGGGGTCGGCATAGCCGTGCGGAACCGTCTGGAAGAAGCGTGGCGGGTCGACCGGAAGGGCCCGCTCCAGACCGGCCTGCAGCGCGACTTCGAAGCCGTGCCTCCCGAGTGGGCCCCAGGTGTTGAACAGGAATCGGCCGCCCGGGGCCAGCACCCGGCGGATCTCGGCGAAGGCCTCAACGCGGTTGGGGAAGAACATCACACCGAACTGGCAGACCACCAGGTCGAAACCTCCGTCCGGGAACGGCAGTTGCTGCGCGTCGGCCTGCCGCCACACCGCGCCCGGAGCCCGGGTCGACCCGAGAGCGACCATGGCCACGTTCAGGTCGGTGGCCGTCACCTCGGCCGAGGGTGCCGCTGCGAGCAGGTCCGCTGTCAACACGCCGGTTCCCGCAGCGAGTTCCAGGATTCGCCGAGGGTGGAGTGCCGCCGCCCGTGCGGTCAGATCCTCGGCGAACGGCCGGAAGACCACCGGCACGAGGTACTGCTCATAGGCCGTCGGCATAGATTCGGACCATCGCCGGTCGGCATTGATTCCTGTCACCCGCATAACGGTAGCGCCGCGTCAGGAAACCTCTTCCTTGCCGCGCCGCCATGCACCCTGGAGCTAGACCACTCGACAAAGCGGCAGGCAAACGTTCTGACACGGCACTGGATCTGTCGGGCGGTGTGTTCCAGTTGGCAGGCGAGGGGGCTCACCTGTGATAGGGCCGTACCGCCTGTGCGAGCGGGGCGTCCGGGGCCGGGTTGCTCGGTGTGTCTGGTTCAGCCGTGGATGGCGGTGAGCCAGTCGGTCAGCAGGCGGTTGACCTCGTCGGGGCGTTCCTGCTGGATCCAGTGGCCGCAACCTTCCAGCAGGTGGGAGGCGGACAGGGCGGGGAGGGTGGTGGGGTAGGCGTTGATGGCGTCGGCCATCCAGGTGGTGGAGGCGTCGAGGGTGCCGCCGATGAACAGGGACGGTTGCTTGATCGGGGCTCCGCGGTGGGCGGCGAGGTCTTCCCAGTCACGGTCCATGTTGCGGTAGCGGTTGAGGGCGCCGGTCAGGCCGGTGCGCTCGAACTCCGCGGCGTAGACGTCGAGGTCGTCCTCGCTCAGCCAGGCCGGGAGCGGGCCGGTGGGGAAGCGGTCGCGGAGCCGGCCGCCGGGGGCGACGAAGTGTGGGTCGGGCTCGCCCTGGGCGGGCATGGTGTCGGCGGACAGTGCCGCGTAGAAGCCGGCGAGCCAGCCTTGGACGTCGGGCTCGATTTCCGCCTCGGCCCGGCCGGGCTCCTGGAAGTAGGAGACGTAGAACTCCTGCTCAGGGCCGCCGATCTGGCCGAAGACGTCGGTGGGGCGGGGACCGCCCGGCGGCGCGTAGGGGACGCTCAGCAGGCCGACGGCGCGGAAGACTTCGGGGTGGAGCAGCGCCGCGGAGGCGGCGATGTTGGATCCCCAGTCGTGGCCGACGACCACCGCGCTCTCCTCGCCGAGGGCGCGCACCGCTGCGACGTTGTCCTGCACCAGGTCGAGCATCCGGTAGGCACCGGTCGCGGCGGGCTTGGAGGAGCGGCCGTAGCCGCGCACGTCGATCGCCACCGCCCTGTAGCCGGCGGCGGCAAGGGCCGGGAGCTGGTGGCGCCAGGAATACCAGGACTCGGGGAAGCCGTGCACAAGCAGGACCAGCGGGCCGGTGCCCTGCTCGACCAGATGCAGGCGGCCGGCCGGGGCCTCTATGGTGCGGTGGCGGAGCTCGGCGGTCGGCTCGGGCTGCATGGGCTTCTCCTCGGTTCAACGGGCGGATGCGGCTACCCGTCGATCATGCGGCGCGGCGGCCTCGCGCCGCCATCGGCATTGCCATTCTGGCAAGATCGCAGGACAGGGGGTTGAGCGGTGGGTGGCTGGAAGGAGCGGAACGATGGCAGGCGACGACCTGGACGGCACGCTGGCGGCGATGGGGCCCAGGCTGCGAGCCGCGCGGGAGCAGCACGGCGCCACGCTCGCCGGTATCAGCTGTGCGACCGGCATCTCGCCGAGCACGCTGTCGCGGATCGAGACCGGGCGGCGCAAGCCCACCTTGGAGGTCGTGCTGCAGCTGGCAAAGGAGTACGGCATCTCCCTGGACGAGCTGGCCGGTAATGCCCTCGCCCGCGCCGTCGAGCCTCGCAGCACGGCGCCGCACAGCTTCGGGGACGACAAGGTGGTACTGCCGCTCACCCGGTACGTTGGCGGCCTGCACGCCCACAAGCACGTGCTGCCCGCCGTCGAGGATCCGCCCGTACGGCCCCGGCAGGTATCGCACGAGGGCTACGAGTGGCTGTGCGTCCTGTACGGGCGACTGTGGCTCGCGCTCGCCAACCAGGATCTTGTCCTGACCGCCGGAGACGTCGCCGAGTTCGACACCCGCACCCCGCACGGGGTGGCGAACGCCGGCCCCGGCGGGCCGGTCGAGTACCTGATCTTGTTCGGGCCGCAGGGAGAACGACTGCGGCCGCGGACCCCAACCGCCGGTCGCGGGGCCCGGTAGCCCGCATGCCCTCATGCCGTCCCGACTTGGTGCAGCCACCCACCCTCTGCATGCCTCGGACCCTTCACGGCCTCGGTCGAGAGCGGGTTGGCGTGGAAGTCCCTCATCTGCGGTTTTGTTGATTTGGCAGGAGTGATGGGTGCCTGAGGACTCCATCGCCCCCAGCGAGTTCGCTGCCCTGACCCGGCGTTTCGAGGAGGTGGCGCGGCAGCACGCCCGCGGGTTCGGGATCATCAAGTCCGACCTCACGGCGGTGCGCCTCCAGGTCGGGAACCTCGGCCAGAAGGTCGAGGCCCTGGACAAGAAGATCGACCGCAACCAGGCCCAGATCGTGGAAGTGCTCACCAGTTGATCGGTCGGCGTCCCGCCGACATCGGACTCGCCGAGCCATTCTCCGGCTCCATTCAGTACGCGCGCGGCGGCCCCCAACCAGACGCCTTGGCCGGGGGCCGCCGCTGTGTGCCAGGGGGCATCGCCCGGGGTGAGCTTCGCGGTTGTCTGAGAGGGGCGAAACGTTCCTCGAACTGGGCCACTCACCTGGGCCGGATCAGCGGCACTCCGCACAGACGGCCCCCCTACCGCCGTACCACTTCCACCGCCGTCTCGGCGAAGGCGCGGATGCGGTGCGTGTCCGCTGCGGCCTGCCACACCAGGCCGTACTCCAGCGGGGGAGCGTCGTCGAAAGGGACGTACGCGATATTGGGCCGGGCGTAGTACCTGATCTCGTGTGCGGCGGCCGGATGCACCCCGCGTCCCGCCCCGACCAGGGCTAGGAGCTCCTGCCGGGTCACCGCCCGCTCACCGCGCTCGATGAGACGGCCCGCCGGAGTCGTGCGCGGCAGGAGATGGTCGAGCCAGTAGTCCGGTACGGGCCCCGAGAGACTGAGCACCTTGTCCCCGGCGAGGTCGTCGACCCGGACGGAGGGCCTCTTCGCGAAGGGGTGCCGGGTGGAGAGGGCCAGCACGCGGGTAGCGGAGATCAGTACCGCAGGCGTCCGTCTCGCTTGACCTCTTGGGCGTCAGTCCGGCAGCCAGTGCAGCTCGTGCGCCAGGGTTTTGGCGACGGCACGGATGCGGCGGTGTAGCGGCGACTGCTCGCGTGGGAGGACCAGGTGGATCGTCAGGCTGGGTGCGCCTCGCAGCGGTCGCCAGGTGAGACCGGCTGGTTGTGCCGCGGCCGCGGCTTCTCCGGCCGGGGCGAGGGTGACTCCGTCGCGCAGGTCGCGCTGAGACATGTCGAAAGAGACTGCGGGCGTGTGGAATAGAGGGTGTACTCGGGTGTCTCGGAACAGTGCGGACAGTTGATCGTGGATCACGGGGTTGGCCGCACGGTCCGGGAGTCGCAGCGGATATACGGCCGCATCGGCGATCTCGATCTCCGGGTGTTCGGCCAGCGGATGGTGCTGCGCCAGCTGGACTCCGATGCGCGCACGACGCAGCAGGAACCGGCGCACGCCACGGCCCGGTTGTTCACCGCGGGTGATCCCGGCATCGATGCGGCCGTCGGCGACCGCGGGGGAGATCTCCGGTGTCGCCATCGGGACCGCACCGACCTCGAGTCCGCTGTTGCTGCGAATCAGCCTGTCCACCAAGGCCGGTGTCGTCCCGGCCCCGGTGCTGAGGCTGTATCCGATGCGCAGCGTGCCCAGTTCACCGGCCGCCGCGCTCCGGGCGGTGTCCCACGCCCGGTCCAGCGCCGCCAGCGCGGGCGGCGCGGATTCCGCCAAAGCCGCACCGGCCGTGGTCAATACGACGCTACGCGTGTTGCGGACCAGTAGGGCTGTACCGAGTTCCGCCTCCAATCGGCGCATCCGGGCGCTGAGTGCGGGCTGTGCGATGCCGATGCGTGCGGCCGCGCGGGTGAAGTTCAACTCCTGCGCCAACACCAGGAAGTACCGCAGGCTCACCGTATCCGGCGCCATGTGCCCTCCCCGCCGATTGATAACGATCCGTTCTGAGTCTATTCCGTACCGGTCTTTCCCTCGACCGCGCATCAAGCCCTAGCCTGCGCAAGCCGGGATCGATCGATCCGAGTGTCAATTCGAAGTCGGACGTGTCCGGCCGAACACAGGAGGTTTCCATGGCTAAGGGCTACTGGGTCAGTGTCTACCCCGCCATTTCCGACCCTGAGGGGCTGACTGTCTACAACAAGCTGGCCGGTCCGGCTGTCCGGGCTGCGGGCGGGCGAACCAAGTCCCGTGACGGTCGAGTCGTCGCCCACGAGGCCGGAATCACGCAACGCGTCGTTCTGATCGAGTTCGACAGCTTTGAACAGGCCGTCGCGGCATACGAGAGCGAGGCATACCAGAAGGCGCTGGCGGCCCTCCCCGACGGCGTCGAGCGCGACTTCCGCATCATCGAAGGCATCGACTGACCGGCGGGCCCAGCTGCGATCTCTCGGTTTTGGGACAGTGGGTTGAGAGGCAGTGGGGGTCTGGGTGTGTTGTTGCTGGTCGGTGGCGGTTCGAGGTGTGGGGCCGCTGTCCTGGGTGGGAGAGAACTGCGGGGGGTTGCTGTCTCGGGGCGTTGTTGCATGGGGGTGACGCTGTCTCAGTTTCGTCAGTTCTGATCCGCTGGCCGATGGGTGTTGGTGTGCTCGGGGGTGTGGACCAGGGCCTGGTCGCGGTCGGCATCAACATGTCGTTCGCCGCGGCCGCGAACGGCCTCACGATCGGGCTGAACCGGACGACCCGCCTGACCGGCAACCCGACGTTCGACCCGACACTGCCCGACTCAGGCTGGTCGACCTGAGCCACGTCGAGCTCTGCCGCGTCCAGATCAACGGCCGCACCATCGACGGCACCCGGCTGCCCTCCCTGTTCACGCCGAAGGGCAACCACCCCGAGGGCCCCGCCTGGTACGCCACGCCCACTATGCGGTACGCGGTGGAACTCGGCTTCGACGTCGCACCGATCGAGGCGTACGTGCGCACGCAGACCGGCCGCTACCTGGACGCACGGTACAAGTGGCTGCGCGACGCCTACATCGGGATGCGAGCGACTTCGGTCGCAACACGTTCACCCTCGTCGCGCTGATCAACCGGATCGACCGAGAGCTCGGCGGACCACTGTTGGTCAGATCCAGCCGCATCGAGCGAGCAGTGAAGGTGTGTGAGTGGGTGGTACGGATGGCTGCCGATGCAGGTTCGTGAGACCACGCGCTGGAGGGGGTGGTTCACCCGCCGTATCCCGCAGAGCGCCCTGAGTGGCCTGGTGACCGTATTGGCGCCGCCGGCGACGAGTTCGCCTTCGAAGATCCCGAGTCCGGGTAGCTACGCTGGATCCGCATGCTGGAGGAGGTTGCGATCGGTATGGGTGATGGGCACGGGCCCGGACGGTCTGAGCAGGAAGAGGCGCTCGGAGCCGGATGGGAGAGGCACCGGCCTGCGGTTTTCGGTGTGGCCTACCGGCTGCTGGGGAGTGTGGCTGATGCCGAGGACGTGACCCAGGATGTGTGGTTGCGGGCGGCCGGAGCGGATCTGGGGGACATCGGTGATCTGCGGGCCTGGCTGGTGACGGTGGCCGCGCGGCGGTCGTACGACATTCTCAAGAGTGCCCGTTTCCGTCGGGAGAGCTATGTCGGGCCGTGGCTGCCGGAGCCGCTGCTGACGGGGCCGGACGCGTCGCAGCCGGTACTCGTCGATGAATCCGTCAGCTCGGCGATGCTGCTGATCATGGAAGAGCTGAGCCCGCCGGAGCGGGTGGCTTTCGTCCTGCACGATGTCTTCGGCCTTGAGTTCGGCAAGATCGCCGAGGTGCTGGACGTCTCCGCGCCGGGCGCCCGGCAGCTCGCCTCGCGGGCGCGACGGCGAGTGGCCAAGGCGAAACAGTCCATGCCGCAGGCGTCGAAGGCGGAGCGCGAACGCGTCCTCGCGGTTTTCCGCGCCGCGTACGAGGCCGGGGACCTGGCCGGCTTGGTCAGGCTCCTGCACCCGGACGCCGTCTTCGTCACCGACGGCGGCGGCAAGACATTCGCGGCACGCAAGCTCATCCACGGCGGCGAGCGCGTTGCCGAGGTCATGGTGCGTGTGGGACGCCGGTGGCGTCCGGACCGTATCGCCTTCGCTGAAGTCGGCGGCGAGCTCGCCCTGGTGTTCCACCGCGAAGGCCGGGTCCACTCCGTGGACACGGTCCAGATCACAGACGGTCTGATCACCGCGTACCGCAGGGTCATCAATCCCGACAAACTCGTGCACGTCTGAGCTGTCACACCTGGAGGGGCTACCTCGTCTCCCTGGTGAATTGACCGCCTCGCGCCGCGCCACGCGGCACGATCCTGAGGAGCCCTGCCATCATGACCACGCCTGCCCCGGCCGATTCTTCCGCCGCTGCCGTCCCGCCGGTCGTCGCCATCGCCCATCACTCGGGCTTCGGCCACACCTCGGTGCTGGCCGAGGCGGTGCGCGAGGGCGCCGCCGACGCCGGGGCGACCGTCCACCTGGTCAAGGTCGACGAGATCACCGAGGAGCAGTGGGCTCTGCTCGACACCGCCGACGCGATCGTCTTCGGCTCGCCGACCTACATGGGGACCGCGTCCGGCGCCTTCCACGTCTTCGCCGAGGCCACCTCGAAGCGCTGGGCGACCCGCGCCTGGCAGGACAAGCTGGCGGCGGGCTTCACCAACTCCGGTTCGAAGAGCGGCGACAAGCTGCACACCCTGCAGTTCTTCTCCGTGCTGGCCGCCCAGCACGGAATGCACTGGATCAACCTGGGCCTGCCGTCCGGCTGGCACTCCACCACCGCCTCCGAGAACGACCTCAACCGCCTCGGCTTCTACCTGGGCGCTGGCGCGCAGACCGACACCGACCGGGGCCCGGACGGCGTCCACAAGGCCGACATAGCAACCGCCGAACACCTCGGCCGACGAGTCGCCGCCCAGGCCGCGGTGTACGCCGCCGGTCGCGCTGCGGTCGCCGCCTGATCCGCCTCCCACGGGTGCAGGGCGCCCGTGGGAGATGTACGCGCCCGGCCGTCCCGTTCCACGCGTGCCACCCGTACAGCTGGCGGCACGCGGCCTGGACGAGTTCGCCGGGCCGCGGTGGGGCGGCGCTGGGGTAGTGGCGGGTCATCAGCGTGATGGCGGCCGTGTTGAGCATCGCTTCCTGTTGACCGAACCAACCCCTGACCGTGAGAGCCATGGGATGAGCCATTTCCGCGAGAGCGATGAAAGGATCTCCAGCACGGCCGCCCGGCCGCCGCGAAGACCAGGGACGCGCTGTTCCAGCCACGACATAGGCCGGACGGCGACGGCCTGGCGGCCGGAGTCGCCCCGCACCCACGTCCCGGTGAAGCGGGCCTGATCGGCCGCCCAGTCACCCGCCCGCTGCCACGGACGCAGCCGCCCGAGCAGATAGCCGGCCGCGAGCGCGGCGTCCGCGGTGACGACGACGCCCATCACGACCACCGCATCCCGATCGTGACTGCTGCGCCCCGGTGAGTTGGTCCCCCCCCCCCCGAGCCTTACCGAGGTCACCCACCGTCCCAGGTCCTCGCCCTGGCGTACGACGTCGCCCGCCGTGGTGGTCAGCGCCTCACCGGCGTCCAGGTGCAGTTGCCATGTCCGGCAGGGAGGCCGGCAGGAAGCCTTACGCGCTTCACGCGGTCAGGTGGATCTGTCGCAGGAAGGCTGCGTTGTCCGGCGCCTGCCGCATCTTGACGAGTAGCGCGTCGAGGGCGCCGTACGCGTCCTGGTGGTGGAGCACCCTGCGTAGTCCTCGAACGCCGCTCAACTCGGCCTTTCCCAGGATGAGTTCCTCCCGGCGGGTGCCTGAGGGGGTGATGTCGACGGCCGGGAACAGGCGCCGGTCGGCGAGGGTGCGGGCCAGGCGCAGTTCCATGTTGCCGGTGCTCTTGAGTTCTTCGAAGAAGTAGTCGTCGGCGCGCGAACCGGTGTCTACCAGGGCGGTCGCGAGGATCGTGAGCGAGCCGCCCTCTTCGGTGAGCCGCGCGGCACCGAACAGCCGTTTGGGGCCGAGCAGCGCGGCCGCGTCGACCCCGCCGCTGAGGGTGCGCCCGCCGGGTCCGGCCGCGTTGTTGTGCGCGCGGCACAGCCGGGTGAGCGAGTCCAGGAGCACGACGACGTCACGGCCCTGCTCGACCAGACGCTTGGCCCGTTCGACGGCGAGTTCGGCGAGGGCGATGTGTTCCTTCGGTGGCCGGTCGAACGTCGAGGCGAGCACCTCGCCGTGGACCGAGCGCCGCATGTCGGTGACTTCCTCGGGCCGTTCGTCGATGAGGACCACCATCAGGTGGCACTCGGGATGGTTCTCGGCGACTGCCTGCGCCAACTCCTTGAGCAGGATGGTCTTTCCGGTTTTCGGCGGGGCGACGATCAGGCCGCGCTGCCCCTTGCCGACGGGGGCGACGAGGTCGACGACGCGGCCCGTGAGCCGGTCCGGCCGGGTTTCGAGGCGCAGTCGTTCGCGCGGGTGCAGCGGGGTGAGATCGGCGAAGTGCGGCCTTCCGCGCAGGGCTTCGGCCGGGCGGCCGTTGACCCGCACGACCCGCTCGGGCGCCGGGCCCTCGCATTCGACGAAGTCACCCTTGCGGAGGCTGAGTTGACGGATGAGGGACGTCGGGAACTTCGCGTCTCCCGGAGCCGGGGTGTACCCGGTGGTCCGGAGTGTGCCCTGCCCGCCCGTGAGGTCGAGGACTCCGGTGAGTGGGGCCTGGGCGGTGCGGTCGGAGTGGATGGGGGTGGTGGGGTTGGGGGTCGTGATGGGTTCAGTGGCTGTGGGGTGTTCGAGCGTGCTGAGCACAGGAGGGTCCCTTCGCGCGACGGGGCGCAGGAGAAGTCCGAGCCGTACAGCACCGGTTGAGTGTCCGGACGGATCCGCTGGGTTGACGTCCGGATGAGGATCCGGAGGTGTCCGCATGGATCCGGGTGGGCCGTGCCGTGGCCGGGAGGGGAAACGGGGGGCACCGCACTGGAGGTGGCACCGGGAGGAAACCAGCACGGACGCCGCGAAGAAGGGGCGTACACACGTGCTGTTCGCAGAGTAGCACCCCGTACCGGGCTCCCGGCTACCCCGGCCACCGGACAGTACGCAGCCGTCCTGGGCGCCGGGGCCCGGCCGCCCCCGGCGCCGTGCGGGCCGCGATCATGGTTCTGCCGGTGGCCGGGCGGGGTGGATATGTGGCTGGGCGCCGGATCCGGACCGCGTCACCGGCCCGGCGCTGCCCGAAGGGACATCCTGCCGAGCCCGGGAGTGCTGGGCCGCCCCTGGCTCGGGACTAAGCGGCCCTTACCGGAAGTTTTTGAGGGCCCACTTCTGGTTCGGCAGGCCCTCGTTGTCGTTGGTCACGGTCTGTCGAGCGCGGTGGCGTGGCGTGGTGCGGCCAGGGTCCCGGGCCGTGGCGAAGTAGGCGCGGGCCGCCGCGAGGTTCTCCCGCCCGCAACTCAGAGGCCGCATGGAAGAAGAACCACGACATGTACGAGCGGTTCGCCGGTGGTCAGAGTCAGAGTCAGAGTCAGAGCCTGTGTCTGTGGGTTCGGGCGACCAGTTCGCGCTCGGCGATGCGGAGATGACCGGTGGCTTCGGTGATGGGGTTGTTGGAGGAACGCGAGACGGCTGCCCGGGTGCGGGTGGAGGAGCTCCAGGCGGAAGCGGACCGGGTCCTGGCCGAACTCCGCGAGGCGGAGACGGTGCTGGAACGGCGGGTGATCGCCCAAGCCGAGCTGGCGGAGGCTCTGGCCGCTCCGGGGGCGGTGATCGAGGTGCCCGTTGACGCTCCGCAGAACGTGACGGCGAAGGCTCCGGCGACCAAGGGCAGGGCCCCGGTTGCCGGTTCGATCGTGTCGAGGTGGCGGGAGGGGGCGACAACTGGGGCGCTCGCGCCGGACTACCGGCGAATCGTGGAGCTACTGGAGGGCGGACTCCCTGATGGCAAAGAGGGGTTGATGGCGAAGGAGATGACGGACCGGCTCGGGCTTGAGTTGGTGCCGGCGAAGATCGAGGGGGTGCGTTCGAAGGCGAAGCGGCTGGTCGAGCGGGGCTGGCTGGCCGCCCTGCCGTCGGGCCGGTTCACGCCGCGCGTGCCGTCTGCCCCTGACGCGGCGTGCTGAGGGTCTGGCCGGCGGCCGGCGTGCGGGCCAGGCGGCGGGCCATGAGCATGCTCGCCGAGAAGCAGATGAACGCCTCGCTGCTGGCGGGCAGCGTCTCGTAGTCCCGGGCGAGGCGCCTCGTGCGCAGCAGCCACCCCAGACTTCGCTCCACCACCCACCGTCTCGGCAACACCACAAACCCCGTCATGCCGTCACCGCGCTTGACGATCTGCAGGGTGAGCCGGAGTTCCTCCTTCGCCCAGGTGACGAGGTCGCCGGTGTAGCCGCCGTCGGCCCAGACCAGGGTGATCTTGCGGAACCGTGCCCGCAGCAGCGGCAACATGACCCGGGCGGCCTGGCGGTCGGTGACATCCGCGGCGGTCACCAGGACCATCAGGATGAGGCCGATACTGTCCGTGATGATGTGCCGGCGCCTGCCGTTGATCTTCTTGCCACCGTCGTAACCGCGCGAGGCGGCGGGCACCGAGGCGGCTCCCTTGACCGACTGCGAGTCGATGATGGCCGCAGTCGGCTCGCTCTCGCGGCCTGCGGCCTCGCGGGCCCGGCCGCGAAGCCGGTCGTGGAACTCCCTGGCCAGACCGTTCTCCCGCCACCTGCGGAAGAACGCATAGACGCGGTCCCAGGCGGGGAAGTCCGCAGGAACGGAGCGCCACTTCACGCCGTTGTCGGTGACGTAGAAGACCGCGTCCAACATCTGCCGGTGGCAGTAGCCCTCCGGCTGTCCGCCCCGGCCCTCCAGCCAGGCCGGCACCGGCATGGCGTCGCGCACCACCGCCCACTGCGCGTCCGTCATGTCCGAGGGATACCGCCGCACCCTGTCCGGGTGGTCGGCCGCGTTCCCGAACCGGTGAGCGAGGCAATCGCACGCCGAGGGCGCCGAGTTGAACTCGAAGGACGAAACCGCGTACAACTGCATCAACAGGGTCTCCCTGCACTCGAGTTGGCCTCAACAACCCTCGTGCTGCACCGGAGGCCCTGCCTTCATGCGTCTACCCGGCCAAGATCACCCAACCAGGTATCCCGTTCGACAGAACCGCCCTCATGCTCGATAGAGATACGGCTTCTGACGGTTTCGGCAAGCACCACTGCTGCGTCCGGCGCTTCCTCACTCTGGTCGACAGGAAGGGTGAGGCCGGCACCCGGCTCCCTTCCCGCGCGTTCGCCACGTCGACCCCGCCAAGACGCCGTACGCTGCCCCGGGCCCGCGGGAGAACGCACCCGGGCCCAGGCGCAGCCTCCCGTCAGCCGACCGCGGCACACCGTTCGTGGTCGCGGTCACGCGATGCGGGTGTGCGTCAGGAGCCGAGAATCCTGGCCTTCTGCGCGTCGAACTCGGCCTGGGTGACCACACCCTGGTCCTTGAGCTCACCGAGATCCTTGAGCTGAGCCAGCTTGGCGCTCATGTCGTCGGCCGGCGGGGCCTCGGCGGCGGGGGCGGGCTGGGCGGCTGGCTGCGCGGGGGCCTCCTGCTGGGCCCAGCGGCCGGCCTGACGCCGGGACACCCGGTTGGAGACGGCGGTGGCGGTTCCGGCGACGACGGCGGTGCGCGCGACACCGCGAAGCAGACCTGGCATGACAATTCTCCTCTACGGGTCGACTTCGGGGTTCAGGAGGCGCTGGTCTCGACGGTGTCGAGCGCGGCCAGGATGTCGCCGACCGGAATGCGTCCGTTGGCGACGAGCCTGCCGCCGCCCCGGCGCAGCGCCGCGGCGAGCGGTCCCGCCCAGACGTTCTCGTAGACGAGGATGCCGGCGGAGCTGCCCGGCTCCAGGACTCCGGTCACATCGTCGAGCTCGTCCTGGCCGAGCAGCCCCGAGGAGACACCCTCGAAGACGGCCAGGTCGAGCCGGCCCGCGCCGGTCAGATCGGCGAGCTCCACGGCCGTGACCGAACCGTCCTGTTCCTTCCGGACGAAGGCCAGGTCCAGGATGCGGATGATGCCCCGGTCGACCAGGTCGACCAGCAGGGGCAACCCCTCACCGGTCATGCGGCTTCCGGGGAACTCGACCACCAGATAGTCGATCGGCCCCGGTTCGATTGCTTCATCGGTTTCGTTGCTCACGTCGGCTCCTCATCGGATCGGGCCAAACGGGGTCGGCGGTCCAGGCTGTACGGCCAACCTTGGACGGCGCCGCGGCACCCGCTTCGGCGGGCGACGTGCCGCGGCTAACGTGGACGCGCCGGTTCGGCACGTTCCGTCATGGAAAGTGAATCAGCGGGCCGCGTCCGTCGCATCCCGGTCCCGTGCTCGGCGGCCCGTACCGCGCCAGGACCCGCCCGCCGCACCGACGCCTTCGTCGCCACGGCCACGGCCGCCGGAGGCGCCCTGCCGACGCCTGGCCGTCCTCGCCGCCCGGATGCGCCACCGCCACGGAGGGAAGCGCCGCACGACCGAGCGGCGGGCAGGGGCGGCAGCGCCCGGTGGATCGGCCCGCTTCGCACCGTCGTTGACGCACGGTGACGCTCCGAACCCGTCCGCCTGTCCGCGTGCGTGCCGGGCTGCCTCGGGGATGCGGGAGAGGTCGATCGGCGTTCAGATGGGTTCCATGGACCCGCATCCGGCCAATGCGTACGTGGACGAGCTCCTGACCAGGGCCCCCGACGTCCGACGTCCCGAAGCTGAGGACTTCGTCCGTCGTGTCTTCGACGGCGGGGCCGAGATTCGTCGGCTCGCGCAGCGCTTGGAGTCACTCGGTGAGGACCCCCTCGCCATCGCGCAGATCATCAGCGACGGCGTCCGGTAGCTCCTGACCCTCGTCGGTGGGGGGCCCGCACACCCCCGACCAGTGACCCGCCCCTTGATCGGATGGCGCAGATGGAACCGCACCAGAACCGTCAAGCCCCCTGGGGCCGCGGCGCAACGGCCTCGGCATCCTGCCGGACACGACGCTCCCTTGAGGTCGGCCATGGTGCTTGAGCTCGTACTCATCGGCGTGGCCATCACCCTCGGGCCACTCCACAACATCGCGTTCATTCTGCTGCTCTCGGGGCCGAGCGGAGTACGCAAGGGGGTGGCGTTCATCCTGGCCTGGCTCGGCTGTCTGGTGCTTGTCATCGCGGCAGTGGTCCTGATCACCGGTGGCAAACCCCCCGTGCACAAGAGCGCGACCTCCACCGCCGCGCTGATCCTGAAGGCAACGCTGGGCTTCGCCATGGTCGTCTACGGCGAGCGCAAACGCCGCCAGGGGAGCCGGCCCCACCGGTCCCCCAAGTGGTTCGCGCGACTCGACAGTGTCTCGGGGTGGTACGCGGCGGGACTGGGATTTCTGCTCCAGCCGTGGGCCCTGGTCGCGGCAGGCGGGGCGACCGTGGTGCAGGCCGCCATGTCCTCCCTGGCCACCTACGTCGCCCTGATCGGCTACGTCCTCCTGGCCACCGCCAGCCTGTTGGTGATGGAGCTGTACACGACGTTCAGCCCTGCTGCCGCAGTTCCGCGCCTCGCCGGTGTGCGCGCCTGGATCGAAGGCCATCAGGATCAGGCGATCGTGTCCCTTTCGCTCGGCATCGGCCTCTGGCTGGTGGGCGAGAGCATCTACCAGCTCGTCCGTTGAGACCAACTCGTCCGCTGGAGACCGCCTCGGACGGAACGGCGCCTGGACCGCGCGGATTCGACGGAAGAAGTGCCGGAAGGCAGTGCTGGACGGTCTACCGGGCGCGGCGATCGGTGCCCGCTCAGCGACGCCGGAGCCGCGCGGATCGGCGCCCCGGTTCTCCGCTCAGTGGCTCCACGGCCCTGTGCAGCCGCCGTCCCTGCCCAGGGTGGGTGTTTGTCCTCCAAGGGTCCGGGGGCGCCGCCGGGCGGTGGCAGGGAGTGGGCGGCACCGGCGCGGTCGGCGACAGCAAAGCCCAGATCGTCATGCACACGCCTGAATACGGCAACATCTCGGCTGGATCGGTCAGGGATTTCGGCCAAACGCGTACTGGTTCAAGAGCGCTTCCGAGCGGTGGATGTCGGGCAACATCCAGGTCTGGGAGGCGGACCACAGCCCCTCCTCCCACGACGCGAAGGTCCGCCAGGTCCTCGCGGACGTCGCCCGTACCTTCGCCGAGTCCTTCCTGTCCGACGGCCCCACCTGGGACGCCGTCTACATGGGGCTGGTTGCCGCCGCCGCGGCCCTGGTCACCTGGATCCTCAGCCTCAACAAGGACGACTTCATCAAGGAGCGCACTTTCGAAAGGCAGCGAAACAAAACCTGCAAGCCGGGCGACCGGCGGCAGGACCCCACGGGGGCCGCGACCACGCCGCCGTCCGACGTGAACGCGGGCGTGATGCTCGCGACGACGGTTCAACCCGAGCTGGGCAAGGATTCGGCTCGTTGGTGCGACGGCTGGTGCTTACGCCAGTCTCGTTGAGTTCAAACGCGATCCGAGCCGCTGACTACTTGTGCTCGCGTCGCATCGACTCGATCTTGGTCACCGTGTCTGCACTAGGGCCTGTGCGAAGTCGTGATCATGTTGGCTCCGTGGCGTGGGAAGTTGATCTGGCGCCACGCGGCCATGGAGGTCGTGAAAGGCTCGCCGGATGGACTATGTGTTCGATGCTCCTCCCGTTGACCGGGAGCTTCTGGACTTCGCTGTGCGGCTGGCCGGTCGTGCTGGGCAGATGTCTGCGGAAGGTTTCTTCGGTGGCGACTGGCACAGCTGTCGCAAGGAAGACGGCAGCGAGGTCACCGAGATCGACGTGGCCGTCGAGGAGTTCATCAGGGCCGAGCTAAGCCGCCGGGTGCCGGACGACGGAATCTTCGGCGAGGAGGGAGGCGCGACCAGCGGGTCATCGGGACGTCGATGGATCATCGACCCCATCAACGGCACCACGTACTTCACTCACCGGGTGCCGCTGTTCTCGAACGATCTCGCCTATGAGGACGAGCACGGGCCGGCCATCGGCGTGATCAACATGCCGCTGAGGCAGCAGATGGTGGTGGCGGGCCGCGGTCTGGGCTGCTGGGTGCTGCCGGGTCAGGACCCGGACCTGAAGTCGGGCCGCCGCGCTCGGGTCACGGAGCGGACCAGCCTGGGCGGAGCAAGGACGCTGATGCACAATCCGGCAGGCTGGCCGGAGGAACTCCTTTCCGCTCTCCACCGCCGGGTCTTCCTGATCCCTTCCAGCGGCATGATCGCGGCCCTGGTGACGGGGTGGGCCGATGCCGGAGTGATTGCCGGTCCGCCGATGGGTTATGAGGACGTGGCTCCGATGCCGGTCATCGTGGCGGAGGCCGGTGGCCGGGTGACCGACCTGGGAGGGACGTCCGTGCTGCAGGGCGACATGTCGGTGCTGGTCACCAACGGCCGGTTGCATGAGGAGTTCTTGCAGCTGGTGAAGGGCTTGCCGCGCAGTCGCGACTGGCAGGCCCTCACCGATGGGAATTAGGACCTGCGCAGGTTCTTGATCAATTGGAGGGGCGGAGGCTGCGGAGCCAGATGATAGCGCCGCGAAGATGGAGTGCTGCGAGATAACTCTCGGGGGACTTGTCGTACCGGGTGGCGATGCCGCGCCACGCCTTCAGTTTGTTGATCAGGCGCTCGACGATGTTGCGGTCCCGGTAGAGCTCGGCGTCGTGGGCTACGGGCCGTCCTCCGCGACGGCCCCTCTTCTTGCGGTTGGCCGCCTGGTCGGCCTTCTCGGGTAGGACCGCCTTGATCCCACGGCTGCGCAGATAGGTGCGGTTACGGCGGGAGGAGTACGCCTTGTCGCCGGCGACGGCGTCGGGCCGGGTGCGCGGCCGGCCCACTGGGCCGCGGACCTTGATGCCCCGCAGGACGGGGATGAACTGCGGGCTGTCGGCGGCCTGCCCGGGGGTGAGCACGAAGGACAGCGGACGGCAGCGCCGTTCGGCCGCCAGGTGCACCTTGCTGGTCAGCCCGCCCCGCGAACGCCCCAGGGCGGCGGCCTTCAGCCGTGCGCGCCGCCGTCGGCGAGCCCGGCGCCGCTCGGCACGGGCGGGGTCGGCAGCGTCGGCTTCTTCCGCACTCTCTTGACCTTTTTGTCCCTTTCTGTGGCCCCCTTTGACTGCTCGCCAGCCTCCTCCAGGGTGGCCAGCATGTCCTCACTCACCCGTGCGCCCGCCGCATCGTGATGCGCACGGGCGGTCGTGGAGTCCACGCTGACCAGCGACAGGTCCACCTGCCCGCGCCGCGCGGCTTCGGCGATCAGTGCCTCCATCAGGGCCTGGAACACCCCGGCATCGCGCCACCGACGGAACCGGTCGTAGACGGTCGACCAAGACCCGAACTCCTCCGGCATCTCCCGCCACTGGCTCCCAGTACGGAACCGCCAGACCACACCCTCGAACTGATCCCGCAGCCGGTGCGGATACGGCCCGTACCCGCCTATCGGCAGCAACGGCTCCACCAACGCCCAATCTTCATCGCTCAGTTCGCGCCTCGCCACACGAATGTTCTACCGGCCCGCTGATCACGACTTCGCACACGCCCTAGTAGTGCTTGGTCAGGTTGGTGCGGGGTCGGGGATGTTGCGGTGACAGGTGGGGCAGGCGCCGGTCCAGGCTGCGAGGAGTAACTGCAGTTCGCGGAC
The DNA here is from genome assembly GCF_036231355.1 of Streptomyces sp. NBC_01431. Taxonomy (NCBI): domain Bacteria; kingdom Bacillati; phylum Actinomycetota; class Actinomycetes; order Kitasatosporales; family Streptomycetaceae; genus Streptomyces; species Streptomyces sp. NBC_01431. The sequence goes on along the minus strand of NZ_CP109496.1, from coordinate 304,147 downwards.
GACTCGGTAGAGGCTCAGGCCGACGCCGTCTCTTTTGGGGACCGGGTCAGTCGCTGGAGGGTGCAGAAGGCGTGGGCGACGGAGACGAGGGTGACGTGGTGGTGCCAGCCGGGCCAGGTGCGGCCCTCGAAGTGGGCCAGGCCCAGGGCCTGTTTCATCTCGCGGTAGTCGTTCTCGATGCGCCAGCGGAGCTTCGCGGTGCGGACGAGGGTGGCCAGTGGGGTGGTCTCGGGCAGGTTGGACAGCCAGAACTGCACTGGTTCGTCCTGGTCGGCCGGCCATTCGGCCAGCAGCCAGCGCACCGGCAACTCGCCCCCGGCCGTGGCTTTGCGGATCTCGCGTCCGGCGGGCCGGATCCGCAGGGCCACGAAGCGGGAGTACATACGTTTGTGCCCGCTGCGGCCGGTCCCGGGCCGCGAGCCCTCGCGCCACTGCACCGGCCGCGCAGCCCGTTTCCCCGCCGCAAGGACCAGACTCTTCACCGTCTTCGCCGCTTCTGGGTAGGCCGGCCCCGCTCGTCGGCCCCGGCCGGAACAGGCCGGGATGCACAGCTGTGCGTCCCCAGGCTGCGCGGTGGTCGTGGTCGAGATGCCCACCACGTAGTCGAGCCCGCGGCCCTCCAGGCCGAGGCGGAAGGCGGCGGTGTCGCCATAGCCGCCGTCCGCGATGACCAGGGGGACATCAAGACCCCAGGACCGCGTCTCGTCGACCATGTCGAGGGCCAGCTGCCACTTTTCGACATGCCCCACTCCGGCCGGGATACCGCACCTGCCACGCCGGGCCACCTTGGCCGCATTGGCCTTCGGCGACGCCGGATCCCAGCTCTCGGGCAGGAACAGACGCCAGTTCACCGCCGCCGACGCGTTGTCGGACGCCAGGTGCAGCGACACTCCCGCCTGGCAGTTGGTGACCTTGCCCGCCGTCCCCGTGTACTGCCGAGACACACACGCGGACGCGTCCCCGTCCTTGAGGAACCCGGTGTCGTCGATGACCAGCGCCGTCGGTCTGACGACCGGCTGCATCCGCCACGCGAGCCGGGCCCGCACGTGTGCCGCGTCCCACGGGCTGGACGTGATGAAGTGGGCCAGCGCCTGCCGGTTGCCGTCCTCGCCCAACCGGGCGGCCATCGGTTCCACCGACTTGCGCCCGCCCTCCAGCAGCAGCCCCCGCAGATAGACCGCACCCCACCGACGCTGATCCACCCGCCCGAACGGCTCGAACATCTCCGCCGCGAAGTCCTCCAGATCACACCGGACCGCGGCCAACTCCCCACCCAGCACACACGATCAACGACACAACCGATCAAGAAGACACGCCACCGCCGAACGAACTTGACCAAGCACTACTAGTGGCCGTAGGCCGATGGCGCGAGGTCGACGACTGGTCCAGCAGCCCGACATCACCGTGTTTGCGCCACCGATTCACCCACTTCGACGCGCAATCCCGCGAGATTCCCATCTCCGCGGCAACATGTGCGACGGTCAGGTCTTGCAGCGTTCGATCAGGCGATGTCGGCCCTTCACGGTGAGCGGGGCGTTTGCATGTACCCGTCGCACTCCCATCAGTCTTCGAGTTTGTCGAGGAGCCTACTCAGGGCGGCGGGGTCTTCGAGGTGGGCGAGGTGTCCTTGGCTGGCCAGTGGATGGACCGTGCAACCGCGGAGTCTGCTCACGACCCGCTGGAACGAGGTTCCGTACGGCTCCGCGCCGATGTTCCGCTCGCCGACGATCAGGTCGATGACGGCCGCGTGGGAGCCGAGATCTGCGCCAAGTTCGGCATCGGATAGCGCCTGCAGTTCCGAGTAGAGCGGTTCGCTCAGTCTGCGCAACGTCGACCACGCACCGTGATCAGCTCGCAGCGCATCGACGTACTTCGTGGAGAAGCCTGACACTTGCTCGTTCACGATCCCGACCACTCGATCCCAATCCTGTACAGCGTCTGCGGCGTGGAGCGAAGGCAGCGCGGCGTTGCCGAAGGTGGGGTCGACTGGCTCGTAAGCGATCACATGGCTCATCGGACGTTCGCACGCAAGAAGCAGGGCGATCAGGCCCCCGTAGCTCCAACCGAAGACGGCCTTCGGCTCACCGACGACCTCGATCACTGCACAGAGGTCGTCGACCTCGGTTCGCAACGAATACTGGCCTCCGAGCGGTCCTGAGGGTGCTCGCCCCCGTCGATTGACGACAGACACCGACGCCCACGCCTCAAGAGAGCGAGCGACGTGCCGCCAACTGTGCGCATCGCTCATCACGCCGGGCATCATGAGCAGCCCCGGCTCCGCAGCATCGCCGTAGATGTCGACGCTCACCCAACTGCCGTCTGGACGCGGCACCTTCTTCTGTATCGGTTGCTCCATAAGATGGATTATGGAGCATCCGCTCTACAATGCAAGCATGCATCCCAGCCGAGCAGGACGACCCCCCCAGTTCAATCGAGCCACGGTTGTGCTCGAAGCGGCACGGCTCTTCTGGCAACGCGGCTACTCCGGCACGTCCACGCGGGAACTGAGCACCGCGCTTACGCTGTCCACTTCGAGCATCTATGCCGCGTTCGGGAGTAAGGCGGGGCTGTTCGAGGAAGCGGTGCGAACGTACGCCGAGCGGTACCGGATCATCTACCAGGATGCGTGTGCGCAACCCGACTTCTCTGACACCCTCGACCAGTTGTTCCGTCGATCCGTCGAAGAGTTCACCCAGCCCAACTCAGGGCATCCGGGCTGCCTGGTGAGCAGCGCTGCAATGACGGACAGTCCGGAAACGATCGACACTCGCGCCTACCTCGACGACCTTTACGCGTCGAACCAGCGCCTGCTGCACAAGCGCATCGGCCAAGCTCAGAACGATGGACAAGTCCCGAAGGGCACAGACCCGGCCACACTCGCTGCATCGCTTCAAACTTTGTGGCATGGACTGTCCGTGCAGTCAAACCAGGGCCTCGGGCGCAACGACCTGCTCCGTATAGCGGATCTCGTCGTCTCGGCGCTGCCTGGCGGACGCGCGTCGACAACTTCCTGACCCACAACGCCCAGTTGGGCCACGAGTCGGCTGTCCGCTGGCTCGCTCCCTCACCGCCACCACTCTCTGGCCGCCCATTACCACCACACCCTGACCCTTGGCCTCACGTCCGTGCGCGACACCTCGACCCGGTCGAACCGGCGTTACGGGGCCGCCGCAGGGCCTGGGCGCACCCCGCAGGATCGCAACCGCCATAGAGCGCCAGAACTCGCCAGTAACTCCTGGCGAGACCCTTGTCACCCTCGTCCTTTTGTTTCCGTCGGCCCGCCGGAGAGTGCACGCACATGGAGTTGTGGCGCGTTTCGAGGACCTGGTCGCGCCGGCCCGACGGCAGCGCGAGCCGGCCGACGAGGCGCTGATGCTGCGCGGGGCGCTGGCCCTGTGGCAGGGGCCGGCGCTCGGCGGGATCAATGGCACGGCCCCGCTGCTCGCTGCCACGAACGCGCTGGCGGAGAGCAGACTCGCCACGGTCGAGCAACTGGCGGACACCTGTGCGGTGCTCGGCGAGCACGACCGGGGCGGTGGCGCCGTCGGCGGCACGCAAGGGTCGCCGACGCGCTGGCCTCCCGCAACCACGGGCAGGTGTCCGACGAAGAGGTCGAACGACTGACCCACCACACCTGGCACGCCAAGGAAGTGCTGTCGGCCCAGCAGGCCATTCCCGGCTGCTGCGTGCCGCCGAACTGTCGGAGCGCCAGCGGGCGTACGACCAGGCGGAGGTCTGGCTGCGCCGCGGAATACGGCTGGTCGACATCGCTCCGCCGCACCAGGCCGCGACTGCGCACCAGGAACAACAACTCCACATCCGGCTCGGACAGACCCTGGCCATCACCCGAGGCGACGGCGACGCCGAGGCGGAGCCTGCGCCGCGGTCACCGACGCCTCGGGTTCGGACGTGAAGACAGCACTGCCTGGGGGACGCGGGTGGTTAGCCGTTGATGCCTCTGTCCGCCAGGAGGTCCCTGATGCGAACGTCAACCTGATGGCGGTCGTAGCCCCGCCCCGCGATCCGGAACGGCGGCGGGCCGGCCGGCGAGTTGGCTTCGGACAGGGTCTTGAGATACTGATCGACCTGATGGCGGTCATAGCCACGCCGCACCAGATCGAAGCCACGGAACTCAGACGATGTCGACACTTCGCACCCCACTCCAACCCGGTAGGAAGACGGGTGCAACCACCGTTGATGTGTGAGGACTGAAGATCGTGCGGTGGCTGCGGGGCACAGCCTAGACCCTGCCGGGTGGCAGGAGGCATTCGAGGGCCTGATGGGCTGGATCGCATTACGGTTCGTCCGGGTTGAACGCCGGTGCAGGATAAGGCGGTTGGTGCTTGGGCCGCATTCGGACCTGCCCCGAAAGGACGGCTGTTCCATCGCTGAGTGGGCCGGCGAGGCGAGGCCGGACGGGATGCAGCACCTGCTGGACCGGGCCAAGTGGCGCGGCCCGCTCGGGTGTTGCGGCAGGCGGGCGGGGTGGGCGGACGGGTGCGTCCGCTGCTCTCTGTCGCGGCGGCTTCCGGGGCCGCGGGCGCACCACCACACGCGCCGGTGAGACGGTGAAGAATCCGGGGCGCCGGGATCGTGGTGTCGGCGTGTCCGTAGGCCCGCGCGGCTCGTTGCCCCCGGCATGCAGGGGGGGTGACAATCCGTCCTTGAACCCCTGGGGACCGGCCCGCGCGGCTCGGTTGTCAGGGGCCGGCCGTAGTCTCCGGTGGGTGAAGGGCCTTCGGCTGGAGCCGCGCAGTCTCGAAGCTGCGATCTGTGATGCGCGTCGAGCTGTTGCTGACTACGACGGTGCGTTGGAGTGGCTGTTGCGCCCTGATGTGGCCTGGGCTGGTCCGCCGGCCACTGAAACGTGGGTGTTCGACGAGTCCTTGGCGCACGTCTTGCTGGTGAATCATCGTTGGCAGGGGTGGGTGGCGCCGGGCGGGAAAAGCCGATCCCGGGGAGAGGCCGCGAGAGGCGGCCCGCCGGAGCTGTTCGAGGAGACGGGAGTGCGGGCGGAACCGCTTCCGGTACCGGCGGCCGTGACGCTGCGCTCCCATCATCCCGACTGGTCGGTGTGAAGTCTCAGGACTTCTTTGACGTTATGTTCTCGGGACTCTCTTGACAGTTGCTGACTGTTATTCAGCTGCTGATGGCTGTGGCATCAGATGCAGAGGGTCAGCAGCAGAGCGACTGGTTACTGGAACAGCGGTACCGGGCTGTCCTGGAGGTGTTCGACGGCCAGCCGGTGACCGAGGTGGCCGCGCGGTACGGGGTGTCCCGCCAGTCGATCTACACCTGGAAGACGAAGTACGCCGCGGGCGGGTTCGAGGCCCTGCGCGAGAGCTCCCGGCGGCCACGTACGAGCCCGACCCGGATCGCGTCCGACGTGGAAGCCCTGGCCTGCGAGATGCGCCGGGCCCACCCTCGCTGGGGCGCCCGCCGGATCTCCCACGAGCTCGCCAGGACCGGGGTGCCGGCGGCGCCGGCGAGGGCGACCGTCCACCGGATCCTGGTCCGCAACGGCCTCGTGGACGCGGTCAATGCGGTCTGGCCTGCGACGATCGTGCAAACGTGCGTTGTTCACCTGTTGCGCAACTCGTTCAAGTACTGCGGGCGGCAGGACTGGGAGAAGATCGCGCGTGGACTGAAGCCGGTCTGCACCGCGCCGACCGAGGACGCCGCGCTGGAGCGGTTCGTGGAGTTCGCCGAGGTGTGGGGGAAGAAATACCCGGCGATCGTGCGGTTGTGGGAGTCGTCCTGGTCGGAGTTCGTACCGTTCCTGCGGTTCGACGTGGAGATCCGCCGGATCGTATGCACTACCAATGCCATCGAGTCGATCAACGCACGCACAGGACGGCGACGCTGGGCGATCCGGTGGAAGCCAGCGCTGCAAGCATTCGACATCACCTTCGACGGACGCCTCTCGGCCGCCCGCCGCTAGAACCCCGACAACCGAGTTACACCAGTGGCTGGACACACCCGGGGATTCACGGAATCGCGGCCTGAACCAATTACGCACCGTCGACAGGCGGCGGCGGGCGAGGGCTGGGCTCGGGCCGTCAGGACGCGGACCGCGTCGCGTCCGCGTAGTCGGCCCAGATCCGCTCAGGGGAGCCGTTGCCGCGCGACACCTCGATGGCCTGGGCGGCCGGGGCGATCTGTGTGGTGGTGAGGGCGGGCCAGAGGGTGGTGGGGGTGAGGGGGCGGGCCAGGCGGTGAGCCCAGTAGGTTTCGTCCCCGTCTTCGTCGCGCCAGGACCACAGGCGGGTGGTGGCGAGGTGGAGCGGGTGGAGCTGGGTGATGCCGATGGCGCCGTGGAGTTGGTGGGCGATGCGGGCGATCTCGGCGGCCGAGGCGGATGCCTGGGTCTTGGCGGCGGCGACGGCGAAGTGGGCGGCTGGGCCACCGATGTCCAGCGGGGTGGCTGCGGTCTGGACGGCAGTGCGGACCAGGGCGGTCTCCTCGATCAGCCGGGCTTCTTCCTGCTTGACGGCCTGGAAGCGGCTGAGCGGACGGCCGAACTGGGTGCGGGCGGTGGTGTGGGCGACCGTCAGGTCGACGCAGCGTTCGGCGGCTCCGGCGATCAGGGCGGAGCGGGCCAGGGCCGCGCGGAGCCGGGCCTCGTCGACTAGTTCGGGCCCGATCCGGCGGACCTGTGAGGCGGGGATCTCCAGGGCGGCGAGGTGCAGGTCGTCGCGGGGTTCCTCGGCGAGGTTGGTGCCGGGGGTGACGTGGGCCTGGCTGGGGGTGAGGGTGAACAGGACGGGGCCGAAGGGGGCGGCGGCCAGGACGACCACCGCGTCGGCGGCGCGGGCCCAGGGAACGCGGCGCAGGGTACCGGTGACCAGCAGAGTGTCGTCGTCGCCCAGGCAGCCGGCCGAGCCGATGGGAGACGCGGCCGGGTGCGCGTAATGGATCGTCAGCTCGGGGGCGATAGCGTAGCTGAGCGGGCCGTCGGGGACGGGGAGTCCGGCGCGGCGCAGCAGGGGGCGGGCGACCAGGGCGGTCTCGGCAAGGGGCGCGGGGACGGCGCGATGTCCTGCCTCCTGGGCGGTAGCGAGGAGTTCGGCGGTGGAGGCGTCCTCGGAGGGCAGGGCCACGGCGTCGGGGGCAGTGGTGTTCGTGACGGTGGCGATGGCGTCCGGATCGGCGTAGAAGGCGGTGGTGTCGTAGGCGTCGGCGGGGATGACCGGGGTGTTGTTCTCGATCGTGTGGGTGTTCATCAGTGCTGTTCCAGACCTCGAGTGATGATGCCGCGAAGGATTTCGTTGGTGCCGCCGCGCAGGGTGTAGCCGGGGCTGTGCAGGAGGGCGAAGGCGAGCAGTTCGGGGTGGCTGCCGGGGGTGGCGTGCGGGTCGGCCGGGGTCGGCAGGATGCTGCGGACGGTGTCAATCAGCGTGCCCTCCAGGCGGGTGCCGAGGTCCTTGACCAGGGCGGCCTGGGTGTCGGGCGAGGCTCCGGCGTCCAGGTCGGCGGTCACGCCGAGGGACAGTTGGCGGATGCTGTGCAGACGGGCCGTCAGGATGCCGACCTGGGTGAGTTGTTCGGCGCTGGCCGGGCGCCGCTCGAGTTCACGGAGCAGGGAGACCAGCAAGGGGAAGGTGGACAGGTAGCGTTCCGGGCCACTGCGTTCGAAGGCGAGTTCGCCGGTGACCTGCTTCCAGCCGTCACCCTGCTGTCCGAGCAGCACGCCGTCGGGGAGGTCGACGCCTTCGAGGTGGACGGCGTTGAATCGGTGCTCGCCGCTCATCAGGTGGATCGGCTCGACCCGTACGCCCGGAGCGCGCAGGTCGACGATGAACTGGCTCAGGCCGGCGTGCTTGTCCTCGGCGTCGTCGGTGCGGGCCAGGACGATGGCGTAGTCGTTGACGTGGGCGCCGCCGGTCCACATCTTGGTGCCGGTCAACCGCCAGCCGTCGGCGGTGCGTTGAGCGCGCGTGGCGACCGAGGCGAGATCGGAGCCGCTGCTCTTCTCGCTCATGCCGATGGAGAAGAAGCACTGCCCGGCGGCGATCTTCGGCAGAAAGTAGCGGCGCTGCTCCTCGGTGCCGTGCTGGAGGATGGACGGGCCGGCTTGCCGGTCGGAGACCCAGTGGGCGCTGACCGGGGCGCCGGCCGCGAGCAGTTCCTCGATCACCACATAGCGCTCCAGAAAGCCGCGGCCGGCACCGCCGTACTCGGTGGGCAGGGCCATGCCGACCCAGCCGCGCTCGGCGAGACGGCGGCTGAAGCCGTCGTCCCAACCGGCCAGCCAGGAGTCGGGTCGGCCAAGCACGGTGCCGCGGGCGCACTCCTCGTCGAGAAAGCCGCGGACCTCGCAGCGGAGCCGGCGGGCCGATTCGGGCAGGACGACGTCGGGGAATGCGATCGGTGAAGGCGTCGAAGGAGACATGGCTCATTCGCTCCTGGGGTCGGTGAATGGGCGGTGCATTTCTTTGCGGTACGAGAATTCGCGGTCAGTTCGCGGGGTGCAGCAGCGAGGGGTCGAAGCCGGCTTCGCGGAACACCTCGTCGGTGTGCTGGCCGATGCGCGGGCAGGGCCGGAGCTCCGGCTCCGGGTCGGCCGAGTAGCGGACCGGGCAGCCGATGACCCGGTAGGGACCCTCGGTGGGGTGCTCGGCATGGCGCAGCAAACCGCCCTCCTGGGCGTAGGCGGTGGTGGCGGCAGACTCCAGGTCGAGTACCGGGGCGGCGGCGATGCCCGCCCGGTCGCAGAACTCCTGCCATTCGGCGCTGGTGTGCCGCAGCGCCAGCTCCGCGAGCAGTGGGTAGAACGCGTCGGCGTTGCGGGCCCGCTCGGGTCCGGTGGCGAAGCGTGGGTCGGCGGCCAGTTCAGGGCGGCCGACGAAGTCGGTGAAGTCTCGCCAGTTGCGGTCGCTGTGCGGCAGGATGCACATCCAGCCGTCGGCGGTGCGCAGGGCGCGGCGCTGTGGGCTGAGTGAGCGGGCCGAGCCGAACTGCCCGTCGGTCTCCAATGCGGCCGCTCCCAGGTGCTCGACCAGGTTGAAGGCGAGCATGGTGTCGGCCATGGGGACCTCGATGTGCTGTCCCGTGCCGCCGTGTTCCCGGTAGTGCAGCGCGGCCAGGACCGACTGGACGATCTGCATGCCGCAGATCTTGTCGGCGAGCACGGTGGGAACGTAGTGGGGTTGGCCGGAGACCTGGTGGTTGAGCCAGACCAGGCCGCTGGCCGCCTGGATGATGTCGTCGTAGGCGGCGTGAGTGCCGTAGCGGCTGTCGCTGCGGAAGCCCTGGGCGTTGGCATAGATCAGGCCGGGATTGACGGCTGCGGCGTCGTCGTAGCCGAAGCGGAGCTTGTCCAGGGCCTGCGGGCGCAGGTTGGTGATGAAGACGTCGGCGGTGCGCAGCAGGGCGAGCAGGGCGTCGCGGCCGTGCGGGGCCTTGAGGTCGATGACGGCGCTGCGCTTGTTGCGGTTCAGGTTGAGGGCCGGGCCGCCCATGCCGGGGTGGCGCCGCGGCGGGTAATGGCGCGTCATGTCACCGGTGGGCGGCTCGACCTTGATCACGTCCGCTCCCAGGTCGCCCAGTTGCTGGGCGGCGTACGGGGCCATGATCACGCTGGCCAGTTCGATGACGCGGACTCCGGCGAGGAGTCCGCGGCCGGACGGGCCGCTCGGCTTCTCGGACATGTTTCGGTGCCTCCTGGGAGATCGGATGGGGTGGGTGAACGGGGTGGTGCGGTACGGGATCGCGCTCCGAAGGGACGCGGGGCTGTGTCGATATGCGGCTCCGCCGGGGGCGCGGTCAGCCCCCACCGGCCCGCAGATGACGTACGGCACTTCCCGCGGAGCGCTCAGCGCCACTGGAGCGCAGCGGACCCGAGCGGGGAACGCCGACCGGGCTGTGGGACCGTGCGCGCGCTGTACGCGAACGGTGTCGCCGGTTCGGTGAGCGGGCCGAAGTCGGTCCCGGTGGTCGACAGCGCTGCGAGCGGCGCGCGCCCGGGACGGGGCAGGTCGATGACGTTCTCCCGTGACAGCAGCCCGAGTTCCTGAACCCAGTGGCACACCCCGGCCAAGGTCACGCGGATCCGCCACGAGCCGCCCTCCGTCGCACGCCGGCGCAGGACCGTTGCCACGGCGGCGGCCCCGAGGTACGCGGCGAGGTAGTCATTGAGCAGGTACGTCGGTGGCAGTGACGGCCGGTCGGTCCACTCCTCGACGGCGAATCCGGTTGCCGAGCAGGCGAGTTGGTCGAACCCGCCGCGTTCGCCCCAGGGGCCGTCGGCGCCCCAGGCGTGGTATTCGAGGGTGATGAGTCCGGGGCGGCGCCGGATGAGTTCCTCGGTCGACGCCCCGTGCCGGGCAAGTCCCCGGTAGGCGTGCACGAAGACGTCCGTGTCCTGGAGCACCTCGTGGAAGGCCGCACGGTCGTGGTCGTCGCGCAGGTCGCAGTAGGCATTGCGCTTGCCGCCGCCGGTCATCACGATCATCGGGATCGGGTCGGGGCGGTCGGGACGCGACAGGTGCAGCACGTCGGCGCCGAACTGGGCGAGGAGCCGTGCCCCGACGGGACCTGCGATGACATGGGTGAGATCGAGCACCCGTACGCCTGTGAGCGCCTCGTCGGCCTCGCCGATCGGCTCCAGAGGCCGGACCGGCCCGTCACCGACGCGTTCGATCTCGACGACCGGGCGCTGCGCCACGTACCGCCCCGCGGGGTGCGCGAGCCATTCCTCCCGGCTGCGCACCGCGCAGGCGACGCCGCCCCGCGCGCAGATGGCCTCCTCCAGCGTGAAGGCGTCCCAGCCGGCTGCGGCCTGCGCGATCCCCGCCTTGTCGAGGCCGCACCTCAGAACGGAGCAGACTGCGTCGCGTAGGTGCGGATAGGTGGTGATGATGAAGATCCACCGGCCGTCGCGTGCCCGGTAGAAGTCGTTGTTGCCGAGCAGCGCCGGATCGTCGAGCAGAGCGCCGAGCGAGCGCCCCGACAGCGTGGTGTGATAGGTCGCCATGAGCTGGTCGATCGCGGCCCCGGCCTGCACCTGAACCCTCTGGCGCCGGTGACCGCGCATTTCACCGACGGCCGCCGTCTGCCGCCCGAAAACCCCGATCGCGGCCGACATGGCATCGGCGAGGCGGTGCACCGACGGCACCAGGGGATCCGCCCCGACAACAGTGATGTCCTCGGCCCCCCGGGCCGGATCGGGGTCGCCGAGAGTGTGCAGCAGCCGGGAGACGATCTCTCCCGTGGACGACGGAGGCGTGGGCTCGGCCGTGGTCAGCGTGTTCGAAGGCATGCCGGGATGCTCGTTCCCGGCCCTGTATGAGCGCCGGCATTCACGGATATCCGTGAATCGATGCGAACGTCACGTCCGCCCCTCCTGGATGTGCGCGAGGAGCCGGGCTGCCGCCCGGTCCAGACTCAGCCGCTCCGAGCGGCCGCGACGCCGGTGTATCAGGGCGAGGGCTCCCGTGACGACGGGGCCGTCGGTGACGGGGATCGCGAGTGCGCTGACCTCGGGGTCGGCCAGGCCCTCGCTGCGGCTGATCCGTGACGCGCGGATCGCAGGAAGAGCGGAGTGGAACTCGGCGACCGCCTCGGGGTCGTGGCGGGCGAGCTCGTCGAGCAGCCCGCGGCGTTCCGCCTCGTCGGTGAAGGCCAGCAGCAGACGGCCCGCGGCGGTACGCAGCAGCGGCCGCGCGAAGTGCCCGTCGGCGAGCGGCACGAGGCGGGGAATCTCGTCCTCGCCGCCGCGCGCGAGGTGCACGGCGTCGAGCCCGACCCGCACGGTGAGCAGCACTGGGGTGCCCGCGACGCGGCTCAGCTCGTTGAGCTCGGCCTGTCCGATCCGCGGCACGACCCGGCCGGCGATGAGGTTGAGGACGTGCGGGGCGGGCCCGAGTCTGAAGCGCCCGTGCTGTTCCAGCAGAAAGCCCGTCGCGACAAGGCCGTTGACCAGATCCTGCACCGAACTCGCCGGCGCCCCGACCGTCCGCGCCACCTCGGCCACGGTCACCCCGCCCGGCGCCCGCGCGGCGGCCTCCAGGATCCACGAAACCCGGTCTACCGTACGGTGACGCCGCCGCCGACCGTGCTCACTCATCCCGCCCCACCTTGTCCTCCTCGTGCGTCGCCGGCCGCTCGGGCCGACACGTCCCGCCGATCGTTTCCCCCTTCCACCCCGACGATCAAGTCGGCCCCGGCCCTAGCCCCCGCAGACGCCACAAGGCCGGTGACAGAAGGTGGTTCACGCGACGACGGACGGGACCGAGCTGTCAGGGCGAGGACGGCGGCGAGCAGCGCGGCGGGCCAACATCAGGCGGTCAGCGGTATGCAGAGCAGGCCCAGTCGTCGAGGACTCCAGCGCGCGTGAAGGCCTGTTCGGCGATCGTGATCTCGGTGCGGTGGTCTCGGGAAGGGTGAGCCACAGATGGGGCCACAGGAGGATCAAGTCCATGTGGGGGGCGCGCTCCACGCAGACCGCGACCGATCTCCCCGATGTGGCCTGGGCTTGGAGCGAGTCCCTGCGAGGTCCGGAACAGCCAGTGCGCGGTCCAGGCTGGTCTGAAGGGGGGACCAGCCAACCCATCATTCAGCCTAGTCGGCCTCAGGGCCGCGCTGCCCGAACCGCCACAGCACCTCGACCATCCGGGCGATGAACGCCACGGCTGCCGCGGCTCCTGCAGCGGTGACGAATCCACTCTTCGCCGAGCCGGACAACAGGCCGTACAGCACCGGCAACACGAACACGCACACGCCTGCAAGGCACTGGGCCTACCCCGTCACCGCTCCGCGTTCACAGTCGGATCCGGGGCGGCGTAGAGGCCGTTGAAGCCAAGGTCGAGGCAGGTGCAATCCTGAATGTATGAACGCTCTCGGCGACGCACACCAGCACACCTGGACGCTGCGATTTATGACCCTCCTCGCAGCTGACACCCAGAATCAGCTTGCCTGGCTGGGCGAGCGTGAGCTGGAGACGGAGACGGAGTCCGTCGTTGAAGAAGCGGAACTGCTCTGCCGCATTTCCGAAGAACTCGCAGAGCGCGGAGTCTTCGAGCCCGAGGAGCTGTGCGGTCTTCAAACCATCGGCCGTCGCCTCGGCGAGATCGATGCCGCCTGCCGCACCGGGCTCTGGACCAACGCCCTGGCCACAGATCCGGCGTGGGACGAAATACGTTCCCTCGCCCGCCAGTTCCTCCTCACGGCACTGGGCGACTGGCGTCAGCCACTGCCACACCCCGTGCGCCCGCCCAAGGGCGATCACTGAGAAGCTGTGCGAGACCTCGTGCCGTGGACCGGGACGGCGTAGATGCCGTTGAAGGCAGTACGCCGCCTCACGTCGCGGGCCCGGCCGCGCTGCGTGAACCGGCCTCTCCAGTGGCCATCAGGGGGCAAGGCATTCTGCTGACTGTCCCACCCCTGCCTCATGAGGGCCATCACTCACAGGGATCACCGGGCTCCTTCGAATCCCTGCTTCTGACCGAATAGGCCAGCAGGATCGGTGAGAGAGCTCTTACCGGCACCCCGACATGCTCCAACTGGTCATCCCCGGGACGACTGTCGCTGGTCAAAGCCATCCGGTGTGAGTCGAGGTCTCTTGGAGGCAACCAGACGCGCTCGTGCAAGCCAGTTCCGGACCCACGTGAATCCGTACGGCAGGCTGAGCTGGACATGAACAGCCGTCTCGATCTCGGTTCCCTCGTGCCCATTCCGGCTCAACGGACGGGCGAACCGCAGCCGACAGCCACCGGCTGAGGAAGCGGAACCTGTTGGCCCATGACGAAGCGCCGCCGGTACGGTCAGTCCGTGTGCACCTACGCCTTCGTCCACTACAAGCTGCACTACGCGTGCGTATCGTGCCGGATCAGCTTCAAACGGCATCCCGCCGACGCCGGACACACGTGCCCCCGCTGCACCGGGCCGCTGCTGTGTGCTGGCCACGACTTCGCGGCACCCCGCCGCAGTAACCGGAAGGCATGGTCGGTCGTCGCCGTAGTCTTGGGCGCCGGGCTGCGCTACGAGGGCTTCGAGCCGTGCGGTTGCGGGCGGGCTCCGAAGTTCCGCCCCCGTACCCGTGCCCAGCTGCGCGCCCGCCGCATCGTGGCCGCTCGCACCGGTGCCCCGCTCGCCGAGCTGCTCGGCCAGGCCGACCCGCTGGAGAGCCGCTGATCCCGGCAGGGCTCGCGTAGTTCACTCGGTCCAGGTCCTCGACACACGAACAACTGCCAGCTCAGTCGGTATCGGTCGCGGCAAGCACGGCCAGGCGCTGTCGACCTGGGGAGAGCGCGGCCAGACCAATGTCCCAGGCCACCTGCTCGAACCACTTCGTGTCGGCGCCGAAGCCGTACCAGACGCAGTCCAGCACATGTGCTTCGACCTCAGCGGCGCTGGCTCCTTCTGCGCTTCCGGCCAGCGCGGCCAGGGACTGCCAGGCCGACAGACGACCGTAGGCGCCGTAGGAACCCGAGTTGTACGCCCCTCCCGTTGACGCCGCGGCGAAGAGTACCCGCCATGCCTGGGCCGGCGGACGGACAGCGACTGACAGAGCGGTCTTCTTCTTCCCCGCCCCGTGCAGACACTCCAGCCCCAGCGTCAGGAGCGCGGTCGGGACCGACTCGGCGTCCAGGGGTTCGGGGCCACGGCCCTGAGCCTACGCATCCGGCAGCTGCCGCCTGACGACTCGCCCGGCAGCGTCGTGCGCACCCTCACCGCCCAGCTCGCAGGATTCGGCGTCGTGAGCGGCCTGGTCGTGGATCTGATCGTGTGCTACTGGCTGCAGGGATTCCCCAGCCACAAGTTCTGGATCACCTGGCCGATCTGCTCGCTGAGCGTCGTCGTGGTCGCATTCGTCGCCGCGGTCCTGCAGAAACTGCTCGGGCCCGTGGGCACCCTGGTGACGGTCGTCGTCATGATCCTGTTTCGGCAATCCGTCCTCCGGCGGCGCGACCGGAGTGCCGTACCTGCCCGCCTTCTGGCGCGACATCGGCCCCTACCTGCCACCCCGCAACGGATGCGTCCTGCTGCACCACACGATCTACTTCGACGGCCACGGCACTGGCCAGGCCCTGACGACCCTGCTCGTCTACCTGGGCATCGCCGCCGCCCTCCTCATCGTGCTCGACCTACGCCGCCCCGCAGCCGCAGTGCCCGTCGACGCCACCGAAGCCGCGGCCATGGCCGTCCCCATCGGCGCCACACGATAAGCGCCTGCCCCGCGAAACCAGAGCAGGGGTTCAGACACGGCCACTGAAGCAGGAGACGGGGCCCGCCCGGATCCGGACCGGGCCGCCGACGGCGCTCGGACGCCCTCCGAGCCTGCGGTGGTGGCGCGGCGCCAAGAAGCCGCGTTCCTCGACCAGCCCTGAGGAAGGGGGCGGCATCGCCACCATCCCGCCCGCGTCGGCCCATGCGCCCGCCGGCACGTCAGGCCGAAGCCCAGCACCCGCCGGCGGCGTTTTCGCCCGGCCGATGACCAGCGAGCCCTCTAGTCTTGGCCTGTGGGACAGCCCGACCAGCGCGCCAAAGGCGCGGGACCGTTCACCACCCAGCTCACCTGGCACCCGCCCGGCGGTGGTACCGCCACCTGGGAATCCCGGCTCGCCCGGCGCCGCGGACTCATCGCCGTCCACCCGCCCGGCGCGGCCGCCCCCCATCACGCCAGCGCCGACGACACCGCCCTCGCTCGGCTGCGCAGGCTCAACGCGATCGCCGCCACTGCCTTCATCATCGGCGGGGCGCTCTTCGCGGCCGGCGCCGCCGTCGCCCAGTTCGGCTCCGGCGACGCCACCACCTGTGCCTCGATCTACTTCGCCGGCGGCCTGTTCTTCAACACCGGCGGATACGTCTCCCTGCTCCAGGTCATCAACGCCCCGCGCCACGTGCCCGGGGGTGAAGGAGCCCTGGTCACCCGACGGTGGCGATGGTGGAGCTACGAACCGACGCGGGTCGACTGGCTGAGCGCCTTCGTGTTGTTCGCCGGCACCCTGGTGTTCGCCGTCGACCTGCTCGACTCTTTCCTGCAAGGCCTGACCGTCCAACAGATCAACCGGCTGATCTGGGCCCCCGACCTGATCGGCTGCGTCCTCTTCCTGCTCTCCGGTCACCTTGCGATTGTCGAGATCTGCCACGGTCGGCCTCGCCTGCTGCCGCACGACCTCGGTTGGTGGATCACCGCCGTGAACCAGCTCGGCTCCGCCCTCTTCATGGTCTCCGCCCTTGCCGCCTACACACGCCCCGCCACCGGCAGCCTGATCAACGCCGACATCGCCAACTGGGGCACCCTCACTGGTGCTCTCTGCTTCTCCTGCGGTGGAATCCTTCAGCACTATGAACGCCCTGATCTGGACAGCGGCAATGGGGCAGCCAACCCGACGGCCGACCGCACTCAGTGAGCATGCTGCTGTGGGTCTGCGGCACAGGCACCGCTCGGAAGAATGCCCGCCTGGTTGCGTGGTGCGGGGTGGATGCCGTACAGGCTGTCAGATGTGCCGACGGCGTAGTCCTGCCAGCCGAGTTCGCCGTAGACGTGCGTGCCAATGGGGAGCGTGGGCGCGTTCGAGGCAACCACTTCGCCGACGCCGCCGTCGCGCATCACTTCTCCCAGTCCGACCGGGGCGTTCGTAGCGGTGGTTGAGTCGGCGGTAGCCGGTCAGCCAGGACATGGTCCGCTCGATCACCCACCTGCGACGGCCAAGTCGTTCGCTGGACTCGATGTCCTTGCGGGCAATGCGGACGCCGATGTGTTTGCCCCATAGCCATCTATGCAGGTGAGGGACGTCGTATGCCTTGTCCGCGTGGAGTCGCTGCGGCTTGGAATCGGCTGCATGGGATTCGTGTCCCATGTGGAAATGGGACAGCATCGGCTTCAGCGCAAGGCAGTCGTGAGTGTTGGCCGCGGAGAGCCCGACGCGTAAGGGCAGTCCGTCCGCGTCCGACAGGACGTGCATCTTGGAACCGGGCTTACCCCGGTCCACGGGACTCGGACCTGTGTGTTCGCCCCGTCGTTGCCGAGCAGCGCACTGGAGCCGGGCGGGGTCGGTGGGTCAACGACGGCATCGTCCAGGATGAGTACGGCGACTTCGTGCGTGCCGGCCGGCCGTCGGACGCTTCTCCCGGCGGCCGGCTGTGGCCCGAGGTGCCGGACGTGGCAGGGCCTCGCCCGTGATCAAGCGGCGTTGAGGCAGTCGCTGTAGGTGCGGGCGAGGTCGTCGTCCCGGCGGATACCGCGTTCGAGGGTGGAGATGACGGTCGGCCACACCCCGAGGTGGCGGGCTGCGGCGGTGAGGGGTGATGTTCTTGGACTGCCTCAGTGGCCGCAGGTCAGCGATGCCCGGGACGGTGACCGTGGTGGACAGGCAGCGGAACACCTCCCGGACGATGGCCCGTTTCAGCAGCCGGATGACCTCCTTCTTCGTCCGGCCGACGGCGTCTGCCGGACGACGTATTCGCGGGTGCGGCAATCGCTGGACATCCGGACCAGGGCGATGCGGTAGAGGGGCGGTGCTCGTCGGTGGCGTCCGGCGTATCAGACGCGGTCGTGGAGCGTGATGTGGTACCCGTCGGGGTCGGCGAAGGTGAAGGTCCGGCCGAAGGGGCCGTCGATGGGTGCGGAGACGATGGTGTGGCCGTCGGCGACGAGAGCGTCGTGGATGGCCTGGACACCGGTGGCGTGCAGCCAGATCGCGGCACCGATGCCGGGCTGCGCGACGGATGCGAGATCGGTGCCGGGCACGACGTCGCGGAGTGCGAACGCGATCGGCTTCGTCTCGAAGACGACGGCGTGCGGGGGTCCAGCCTGCGAGCGGACGAGGCCGAGGTACTGCTCGTAGAACACACGCGACGCGTCGAGGTCGCGCGCCTGGAGCGAGATGAAGTCGGGGCCGGTGACGGGCATGGTGACTTTCCTTCCCTTCGTGTCAGATTCCTGACATGGACCACGGTATGTCAGAATGCTGACATGAGTCAAAAGGGTGCCGGCGTCGACCTGGACAAATCACTGGGCTACCTGCTGAAAGAGGCTTCGAGCGCCTTGCGCGCAGCCATGGAGGAGGTGCTGCGGCCGCTCGGTATGAGCGTGACGCACTACTCCTGCCTGGAGCTGCTGGCGCAACGGCCGGGTTTGTCGAACTCCGAGCTCGCGCGTGGCGCCTTCGTGACCCGCCAGTCGATGAACGTACTGCTCCAGACCCTGGAACGTGACGGCTACGTGACCAGGCCCGCGGCGGCGCCCGTAGGGAAGGCGCTTCCCGCGCGGCTCACGCCTCGTGGCCGACGGAGCCTGGAGAAGGCGACGGTCGCGGTCCGGTCCGTCGAGGTCAGAATGCTGTCCGGCATGACCGGAGCCGAGCAGTCGAGGGCGTTCCGGATCCTGCAGAGCATGATCGATTCCCTGCGGGCCGGCGGCGACGGCGCATAGCCAGTCTCTCGGCGCGAGCCGCGCAGCGCGCTGGTGGACTCGTCCCGGTGGCGCTGCTCAAGCCCCGTGTCCAGCAAGGGCATTCACCTCGCGCGCCTCTCGCGGCTCGGTGCCCCGCCCGCCTCGTCGGCGCACCGGCAGGCGCCCCTGAGCCCCGGGCCGGCGAAGCGGCTCCAGTTCTCAGCGGGCTGCGGCACAGCCGCCGCGACGCCTTGGAGTGGCGCGACAGCGCGGAAGCCGTCACCCGCTCGGATGAGGGCTTCCTCACAACTGCCTGCCTGTGGTGCCGCCGCGCGCCGCCTGCGCAGAATCACGACCTGCGGCACGACCGCCCGGTCACCAGCTGGTGTCCATGGCGTCGCCATCCTGCTGCGGGTTTTTGAATCCGGGGTTGTCACTGTGCTCGGCGAGCGTGCGCGTGCCGTCCGGAGCGACCTGATGGATGTCGACACACTGGATGAACTCCGGCCGGACGCCCTTCCAGAACGCGACCTCGTGCTGTTGGTGGAAAGCGACGGTCCCCAGGCTCTCCACCAGGTCCATGCCACCCGGCGCCCGGATCGTGTAGCGAATCGCGCGGCCGTTCTCGATGGCCCACTCAGGGGCGTATCCGTCACCTGAGCGCGTGACGGATACGAGAGCGGAGCGCCGGGATTCCGTGAGCGTCTTCTGGTAGGACCTCAGACTGTTCGGCACCTTGACGTTCCAGGACCGGAACCCTGCGGGAAGATCTCATCGGGAAGGTGCCGGTCCCAGCGGTAGAGCGGCTCGCTGTCCGCCCGGTACTCGATTCTGGGCGCGGGCCGCCCCTGTGCGTCATGCCGCAGAGTGGGAAGCCTGCTCGGATGCAGGCCGAACTGGCTGCGTCCGAACCCCGCGGTCGGCTGGGGGACGGGGGTCGTCTGACGGCCGGGCTTCTGGAGCCTCGCGGCATGCAGGTTCTGTACGCCACGGGGCTGGTGCTCCTGGTCGCCGGGCAAGCGATCCGGCCCAGTTACCCGTGGCTGCTGAGGCAACGTGTGACGGTGATGCTCGCCGAGACCCGGGCGGTCAGCGATCCTGAGGCTTTCCAGCGCCTTGACCGACTGGCTGGCAGGCGACGGCCGCGGCCAGGTCCGACGCCCTGAACAAGCTCACCTGGATCGTGATCCGCAAGGGCGGCCTGGTCAGCGACATCACCGTCGGCGACTGCATCGAGCTGACAGCTGCCTTGGACGAACACCACTTCCGGGGCAGCGCGGGGCGCCCGTTGTTCTACGCCCTGCTCAAGGAGACCGGCGTGCTGCCGGCCAGCGCACCGTTGCGGCTTCGAGTGCTTCGTATCGAGGGCCGCCGCAGCGTCGAGCAGATCGTCGACGGGTACGGCATCGAGTGCTGGCCCGTCCGCGATCTACTGGTCGAGTACTTCACCGAGCGGGCTCCCGAACTCGACCACGTCTCGCTGCGTTCCATCGCCCGCAACCTGCGCCGGCTGTTCTGGCGCGACCTGGAGGTTCATCATCCCGGCATCGACTCGCTGCGGCTGACACCGCAGGTCGCGCAGGCATGGAAGGAACGCATGGCTCACATCCGTGACGCCCAGGGCCACCTGGTGCGGCCAAGGGCCCGCAGAATTTCCTGCGGACCAGAAGTGATCGCTGGGTGACAGGGCTTGACCGAAGCAGCTCGGGAGGCAGTTGGTGTCCGGTCCAGTGGGGGACTGCGCTCGGCGGTCGTGACCACGACCAGGAGAGCGGCATCGACCCTGCAGGCGATGGGCGCGGCCCACTTCGGGGACTCCCGGTCGGAGCCGTGCGTTCTAGGTGGTGGTGTTCTTGATCCAGGACACGAACGGAGCGATGCGGGTCTCGACGTCGGGCTTGCCCTTTCTCCCACAACCTTCCCCTCCGGAGACGAGGCCGACCAGCTCAGGGGCCGGCCCCGTGGTGAAGGATGTTCCGCCGCTATCGCCCACGCAGGCGGCGCCGCGCTGTGTCTGAGGGTTCTCCCCACACACCATGTTGCCGGTGATGGGGCCATGGTTCTTGTAGGCGTTGTCGCAGTACTCGTGGTCCACCACTGACTGGGTCGCTTCTCTCAGGACTGGGGAGAGAGGTCCGCTCTCACTGGTGGTGCCCCATCCGATGACGCGTACCGGCGTGCCCGCGGCCGGGCCGGTCCCCTGTGCCGGCAACGCGGCAAAGGAGCCGCGCGGCAGGTCGCTGTCGAGCTTCCACAGCGCGATATCGCTGTCGCTGGTGACGGCGTCGTACTGCGGATGTTTGATCCTTTCGACGACCTTGTACGTGTGCCCCTGCTCCTCGGCGTCCGTCTTGCTCAGGTCGTGCCGGTGGAGCCTGACAGTCCACGAGCTTGTCGCCCCGTTCGTGCAGTGCGCGGCCGTGAGGACCCAGCGCGCCGCGACCACCGTGCCGCCGCAGGAGTGACTCCCTCTGTATCCGAGGGAGACCATGAACGGGTACTTGAACCTGGGGGAGACCTCCTGGCCGCCGACCACCGCACTGGCTGGCGCCGCCAGGAACCCCTCGGCCGCAGCCACCGGCAGAAGCAGGGCCGCGGCCGCCGCCACTGAACTCGCGACCCACTGCCACGGGCGCCGGCACAACCGGCGAATTCCCCTGACGTTCAGTTCATCACTCATAGTAGTGACCATCACAGACGCAACGCCTACCAGGGCAGACGCCCGGCAGTACCGCCACCCGAACAGGTGAAGACATAGTGGGGCGCCCTGCTGACAGGCGTGGAGAGCCCGTTTCGTGACGTGGCGCCCATGGCCAACGACGACTTCATGGTCTTCGCCCTCCCCGAGCCGCTGTGCACTGCGTTGGCCACGGCGGCAAGGGATCGGCTCCGAGCTACAGCTGTTGCGTGGGCTGAGGTTGTCTCTGAGCCGGGTGATGCGATTCATCCGGAAAGCGTGGTGGCTCTCTCCTGGATCACCTGTCAGCCCTGGCCGGTCGTCGCGCGGAAGAGGGACTGCGCTTGTACTGCTGGTACTTCGCGCCCTGGTCGACGGTGCAAGCGTGGGGTGCCTGCTCGCGGTCCGGCGTGTGCGGCACACCGCGAGCCGGATTGGGTGTGCGGCTCAGCCGCATCACCCAGGACCGGCAGGTACGGGACAGTCCTCGGGTGAGGCCGAGTTTGGCCAGTGCGGTGGTCCAGTTGGTGGCGATGGCGTTGTGTGCCGCGGCCAGCTGGATTTTGCCTGAGTAGACGGCGTTGGACAGTTTGGCTTCGACGGTGTCTTTGGGGTTGTTGGGGCCGCCGCCGGGTTTGTGGGCGGGGGAGGGCGGTTCGACCCAGATGTTGCGCGGATCATCGGGGTCGCCGCCCAGGACCAGGGAGATCAGGTGCTGTCCGGTGTTCTGAGCTGGCGCCGCTGACGACGGCGACGAGTCGATCCACTGCCGCAACGGCTCCTATCTATGGCTCTATCCGGGGTAATTCGCCCGTGACGGTGACGCCGCTGACGATCGTGCCTGCACGCCCCTGCCGATCTGTACGGTCGGTACCGCGGCTGTTCGGCAGCGTGTTGTGACCGGCGATGAGGTGGCCTGCGTCGTCCTCGACCGGGGTGGCTGGTCGTGGCCCCAGTAGGGGTGTACTCGGAATACCTGGGGCGAGAGAAGCACTCGCCCGACACGGTGCGGCTGTGGGCCGAGGCTCGCGTCCTGGTGGGCCATGGTGCGGACCCGGTACGGGCTCGTGCTGTGCATTCGTCCGGGCCCGCACCGGGAGCTGTGGTCCGGGCCTAGCCGGCGAGCTGGGCTTGGAAGGCGGCGTGGTTGAAGTACGCCTTGGCGTCCTGGATGAGGCCGTCCTCGCCCAGTTCGTAGATGTTGATGCCGGACCAGTTGACCGGCTTGCCGTCCAGGGCGACGGCGGCGCCGCGCCAGGAGACGGCGACCCGGTTGCCGACTGTGTGCGCCTCCAGGGGGGGCAGACCGAGGAAGGGCTGGAAGTTGGGCAGCACAGAAGCGATGAAATCGCGGATGGCGGCGCGGCCGGTAATGGGCGGTGCGCCGACCGGGTCGTGGAAGACACCGTCGGCGGCAAAAGCCTGGGCCCAGACATCGGCATCGCCTGCCTTGGAGGCGCGGAAGAACTGGAGGACCGCCAGCGGAGGCGGATCGCGGTCGCCGCAGCCTTGACCGGCGCGTCCTGGTCAGGGAGTGGACTCCCGACGCGCGCGCACGCTCGCCGGGCAATCGTCCGATACATCGAGATGTTCTACAATCACAAACGCCTCCACTCCGGCCTCGGCTACCGAACCCCCGCAGAAGTGCACGCCGAGTACGAAGAGTTGCAGGCCGCAGCATAGAAACCCCTCAACGCCACTGTCCGAGGAACGCAGGGCGGCTCATCCTCAGCAGCAAGACACTTGATGGTGTCCTCCAACAGATCTGGGCTCACCTGCTGGTCCACCACGCGCTGCGGGAACTGATGCCGAGAACCGCAGCCACACGAAAACTCGACCCGGACCGCATCTCTTTCACCGAGACTCTGCGGTCCGCCCGACTCAGTGTGACAGTAACGCCGGGCGGTTTTTCCCCTGAACTCTTGGTCAAAGCACTGCAAGTACTCCAAGAGGACCCGCTGGAAAGGCTCCTGCCCGCCAGACGGGCCCGCAGCCAGCCCCGTGTCGTCAAGCGCAGGATGCCCAAATACTGGTTCAAGCGAGCCGAGCACTACCCGTGGCCTCAGCCCACCCACACCGGCACCCAAGCCATCCGCATCAAACGACCCCCACCTCCAGACCCGTAAAGCAACGGCATTGGGTCTAAGGTGTCGTCCTTCCCGGAGCAGGCGGACTCGTAGCCGATGGTGACGGCAGGGGACGGGCGTCGTCGACGTCATCCGATGGTCAGTGGGGGGTGCGCCGGCGTCGGAGACGCGCCAGCCTCGGCAGGACGGTGAGCAGTAGCAGGCTGTAGTACTGCAGGACAGGCACGGCGAACGCTATGGCGAAGGCGATGACCAGGGCCAAGACGTTGAGGTAGCTCTCGGTGTACAGGTCCTCGGTCCTCTGGCGGGCCGCCTGGCCGTCATCCTCGACGAGTGCCGGGGTGGTTTTCAGGATCCTCAGCATCGCGTAGCGGCAGACCATGTTGGCCAGGAGGGTTGAGTAGTAGAGCGCCCCCACGAATCGGTCGCGGCCGAAGGTGCCGATCATCTCCGTCGGGAGGGGGAGCACGACGACGGAGAGCAGCCACCCCATGTTCCATATGATCAGAGAGCGGGTGAGCTTCGCGACGGACGAGAAGGTCCGGTGGTGCTCCCGCCAGATGTTCGCGACGACCGCGAAGCTGAGCAGGAAGCTCCAGATCTGGTCGAGGTGGCCGGTGATCACCTCGCTGGCGCTCTTGTGGGCGGACGCGGCCTCTGGGACGAGGTCCACCAGCGGTAGGACCAGCAGGGTTATGGAGATCGCGGTGACCGCGTCCGTGAAGAGCACCAGGCGTTCCCCCGAGGCGCCCACCTCGATCTTGTCCGACGCGGGAACCGGCGGCTCTACTGGGTCGAGCCCTCCCGTCCCGGTGTCGGCGACGGCGTTGCTGGCACCCATGTGTTCGCACCTTTCCTCTGTCCGGTTCGCCGGGCCCTGCCGCCGCTACCGGAGTCTGTTTGCCGCATTCCAGCCATGGAGACCACATTCGACGGCTGAACTATCAGTCCAGTGGCTTGCGTTCGGGCCACCACCGCTGGACAGCCTCGGCGGTGGTCGAGGGGCTCACGTTGAAACAGAGCTTCGCGCGGGGTGCCAGTTCGCGGGTGGTGTCGACCAAGACCTCGAAGAGTGGGGTCAGCTCCGGGTCCAGCCGGACGCCGGCGCCGACCATCACGACGTCGTAGTCCTTCCCGGACAGCGCGGCGCGGTAGACCGCCTCGGCCGTGCGGCCGTAGTCGAGCAGGCAGACGTCGACAGTGAAGCCGAGCTCCTCGAGCCGGGCCCGCCCGGCGGCCACTCCGGCCCGGACCGCTTCGGCGTCGATCTCCGGGAACGCCGCCCGCGACGAGGGCGCGTCGTCCACCAGCGCGGGATCAAGTCCGACGGTGAGCATGGACGGGGACATGCTGCGATACCTCCTGTTGCCGGTGTCTTCCGTTTTCCGGACCGAGGGTAGGCGTCGGGGCGGTCGCGCGGTCATCCCACACTTCTGGGATATCGTTCGGCCGGTGAGTTCCCCGGTGGCCCGGCGCGAGACCGTGCGCGACATCGAGGGGATCTGCCGTCTCGACCTCGGCTCGCGGGAGCTGCGACGCCGGATCATCAAGCGGCTGACGCGGCTCGTCCCGGCCGACTCCTATTGTTTCGGCGCGATCGACCCGACAACGTTGCTGATCACCGACGACGTGAGTGCCGGGCTCACGGCGGCTGCGGCCGTAGCCGCCGTGCACAACGAGTATCTGGTGGACGACGTACTGAAGTTCGCGGCGCTCGCCCGCTCCGAGGTATCCGCGGGCACGCTCAGTACGGCCACCGGCGGCGCCCTGGAGTCCAGCCACCGGTACCGGGCCGTGCTCCCGCTGATCGACGCGCGCCACGAGCTGCGGGCGAGCTTCGTGGTGGACCGCGGGTGTTGGGGCGCAATCGCCCTGTTCCGCGGCGGTGGGCGGCCCGACTTCACCCCGGCAGACGTCGAGGTTCTGCGGCGGCTGTCCGCCCCGGTGGCTGCGGCCCTGCGCCGGGCCGTTTACCGGGCACCCGCCGACGCCTCTCCCAGCCCGGCCGAGGCGGGTGTGCTCCTGCTCGATCAGGACCTGCGGCTGCTCTCGGAGAATCCGGCCGCGAAACTCTGGCGGGACGAACTGGCCTGGTCCGCGGCGGAGCTGCCCATCGCGATCCTGGAGGTCGCCGCGCGAGGGAGAGGCGCGACGCTGCCGGCCTATGGGCGGATCCGCGGCCGGTCGGGCCGGTGGCTCTCGGTGCACGCCTCATCCCTGAGCGGTGGCCCAAACCCGGCGCCCCTCGCCGTGACGATGCACCCGACGCCGGCCGCCGACGTGGCCGAGGTACTGCTGCTCGCGTACGGGCTCACGCCGCGCGAGCGGGACGTCTTGGCGCGGGTCGTCGCCGGCCTGCCCTCACGGGCCATTGCCATGGAACTGCATATCACCGCAGCCACCGTCCAGGACCACCTGAAGAGCGTCTTCGTGAAGACCGGTGTCCGCAGCCGCCGCGAACTGGTGGCCACCATCCTGGACCTGTGAGCAAACCGTTTCCCCGGCTCCGCCGGGGTTGGCACGCAGCGTGCCGCTCCTCCGGCTCGTCGACTACCTGGAACAGCCCGGCCGCGCCACCCGCGAGCGCAGGCTCCTTGGGGTGCAGGTAAGAACGCTGTCGGTGCGCCACGAGGCGCTGTTGTTTCGGACGGAGGTGCAGACCACCGTCGCCTCGCCGTCGTAGCGACGAGGTGAAGTTGGAGGCAGCCTGAACCGGGGATCGCCGGGGATCGCCGGGGAGGGCGAGAGCAGACGTCACCCCGTACGGCAGTCACACTTCGTTCCTGTCGTGGGGTCAGCGCCTTCGAGGTGCAGGGATTCCGCCTTCTCACCGAGATCATGCGGCGAATCCCCCCGACCCTGGACCTACCCCTCCGCCTGGCCTGGTCCGATGGACGACGCACCACCAGGCCGAGCCCCTTGGCACCACTGGCACACACGCCTCAGCTCACGACGCGACTGTGCGCACCAGACGGCAACTCCGACGGCTCTTTCAGAGTTCGATACCCGCGCAACACCTGCGACAGTGCGTCGACGGTCACGCCGACGATGGCCAGGAGCTGTGCCGGGCTCGCCCCGGCCCTGCTCATGACGGCGAGGGACTGGTTCACGGCGGCCGCGTGTACAGCGAAGGCGTCGGCGTCCTGGTCGGTCAGCCGACCGGCCTTCAGCGCGGCGCGCAGGCGCAGGCGCTGCAAGCCGAGCGCCTGCTTGACGTGCGCTACGACGCTCGGCCTCAGTCCCGCAATCGCCATGGCCGACTGGGCAATCAGACATCCATCAGGCAGTTCGGGATCAGCGATGCGCTCAAGAGTGACGTCGAAGAACGCACGCAGAGCGACAACGGGTTCCGCGGCCGCGCTCGACAGGGCGGCGTCGTACTTCGCGCCGTAGCGCGCGGCGTAGCGATCCAGGCAGCGCAGAAAGAGCGTGTCCTTGTCGCCGAAAGAGGAGTAGATGGAACTGCGGTTCAGACCGGTCGCCCGAGACAGATCGTCCAATGAGGTGTCGGCGTAGCCGTCGCGCCAGAACTGGATCATCGCGGCGTCGAGCGCCGTGTCCATGTCGAACTGCTTCTTGCCTGCCACGCGGTACTTCCTTGCCGATGCGTCGATGGTTCGGACTGTGTGCCCACCCATTCTATCTTGAACTGATCAGTTCAAGATGTGTTAGCCTTCGGGCGTGATCATGGCCAGGCGTGCCGCTCACCTCACGCCCGCTGGACAGAAACACCGCGCGGTCCCGGCCACCGCCATCAGCCACACCGTCCCAACCTGACACCTGATACCTGACACCGACGGAGGATGATCCCCGTGACCGGCCCAGCCACCAGCACTCCGCATGTCTCCGAGCGCAACCCCATCCGCGACCTGCCCCTGCAGCATCTGGCCGGATTCACTCACCGCTGGGTCGACGCGGACGGCGTCCGCCTTCATGCCGTCGAAGGCGGACGGCCGGACGGCCCGACCGTCGTCCTGCTCGCCGGATTCCCGCAAACCTGGTGGGCCTGGCGAAAGGTGATGCCCAGCCTCACCCACCGGTTCCACGTCATCGCGATCGACCTGCCGGGCCAGGGCCACTCCGAACGCCCGGAGCGCAGCTATGACACGCACACGGTTGCCACGCACGTCCACACCGCCGTGAAGGCGCTCGGAGTTTCGAGGTACTTTCTGGTCGCCCACGACATCGGCGCCTGGGTCGCCTTCTCCCTCGCCCTCACCTTCGAGAGTCACCTGCGCGGGGTCGCTCTGCTCGACGCCGGGATTCCCGGTATCACTCTCCCGGAGGCGATTCCCACCGACCCGGATCGAGCGTGGAAAACCTGGCACTTCGCGTTCCACATCGTGCCCGAGCTGCCCGAGACACTGCTTGCCGGTCGCGAACGCGAGTACGTCGGCTGGTTCCTCAAGGTGAAGGCCCTGGCTCCCGACACGTTCGACGACGCCGAACTCGACCACTACGCGGCGGCCGTCGCCGCCGATGGCGGCCTGCGCGCCTCCCTCGCGTACTACCGAGACGCCGCGGAGTCAGCACGCAAGAACCGCGAGGCGCTCAAGTCGCGGCACCTGACCGTGCCCATCCTCGGAATCTCCAGCAGCCACGGCTCCGTTGCGGACATGGCCGCCTCCATCAGTCCGTGGGCCGACAACACCACCCCGATCGTCGTGCCCGAGGCTGGACACTTCATCCCCGACGAACAGCCCGAAGCCATCGCTGCCGCGATAACCGACTTCATCGCCCACGCCGGCTGACATCCGTCGACCCACCACCCCCCGACACGGGCCGGTACCCTCGGCCGTCCAGCACTGCGCTCTGCCGTCGGCCATGCCCCTGGACGGCCAGATACCTCAGGACCGCCTGCGATCCATCCAGCACGCGACACTCACCGAGGATGTGCCCGGTGCCGCGCACCAGGCGGAACATCTTGGAGACATGCACGGTGCCGCCCGGCCGCGCATGCGCGCGCAGCTCGCCGAACTTCGGGCGCTGCAGCGGGTGGAGGCGGCTGGAGGTGCCGGGCTCCTCCTTCAAGACGACCGGCTCCTCGATGCCCGCCTCGGCGAGGACAAGGTTCTGGGGGTCGGTCGACTGCTGGTCGGTCGAGACCCGTTTGTAGACCAGATTGGCCACGCTCTTCCTCGCTTCTGACGGCTGATCGGACCTCGGGTGTCATCTACCCCTGTCGCCAACCGTCATCGGACCTCATTGGATCTGAGCTGTGAATGTTCGCAGTGGCGTGCACTGATGAGCTGGGATTCCGTCGCTGCGTGCAGGGAACTATGAACCGCCGGACGTTCCGAAGCCGCCTGCTCTACGGTCGAGTTGGCCGTAGTCGGGTGCGCGGCAGGGGGTTTGGATGGTCGATGGGCCGGTGACCGAGCGTGGGGTGCTGACCGCGCCGGATGAGCTGTGGGATGCCGCGGTGCGGCAGGCCGAGGTGATCGGACCGCTCGCTGAGAAGGGCAGGGTGGGGCTGGCGGATACGGACAAGGCCGCCGCGATGCTGGGGATATCCCGGCGTCAGGTGTATGTGCTGCTCGGGTGGTGGCGGGCGGGTGAGGGGGATGGTGTCGGAGCTGCTGCCGGGCTGCTCCAGCGGCGGACGCGGCGGCGGCCGGCTGTCCGACGATGTCGAGGAGATCGTTCAAGAGGTGCTGCACAGGCGGTATCTGACGCGGCAGCGTCGGAGCGTGGCGGCCGTCCACCGGGAGCTTGCGCGCCAGTGCCGGACGCGTGGGCTGCGGGTTCCCTCGCGGGAGCGGTGGTGCGTCGGATCGTGCGGTGGGAGCCGGTCTCTTCCACTGCCGCGCGGGAGGGAAGTGAGGCGGCCCGCCGCCTGTGGTCGGCCGGAGGTGTGCCGCATGCGGTCACCGATCTGCTGGGGCAGGCGCAGATCGACCACACGCCGGTGGACGTGATCGTGGTGGACGAGCAGCACCGGCTGCCGATCGACCGGCCCCGCCGACGCGGGCTTGGGCCGCGTCGCCTTCCTGTGGCTGGCCCTGTTCGCTGAGATGGAGCGCACCTCCACCGCAGAACGCGCCGCCCGCGCCCGCGCCGTCGCCGAAGCAGCCGGCCGCCGCATCGGCCGACCCGTCGCCCACCCCGCCGACAAGATCGAGTATGCGCGGCTGCTGAAGCAGCAAGGCAGCAGCCTCGGCGAGATCGCGGCCAAGACCGGCACCCCCAAGACCTCCCTGCACCGCTACCGGGCGGAAGTGAACCCCGCCGCATCGACCGAGGGGTCGTGATGACCGTGTCGAAGTCGAACCTCCTTCTTTACGCTGGCACTGGGCCATGAGGCGGGATTGATCTCCGGTACCGCCGCACGGGGAGGAGCGTCCACAGTTGTCAGATCTCACGCCGGGGTTGCCGCCGGGATACCGATCGCGCCCGACCACCGCCGACGACCTCGGCGATATCCATCACTTGGTCACGGCCTGCGAGCGGGAACTCTACGGGCAGGTGCATACCGATCTCGGCCGCATCGCCGCCGACTTGGCCAGACCGGGCCTGGCCCCAGAGCTGGATACCCGACAGATCCACGACCGGGCAGGGCAGCTGGCCGCTCGGGCTTGGGTGAACCGGCGCTCGGAGGTGGACGTCCACCCCGAGCACCGCGGCCGCGGCCTGGGTGGTGCGCTCCTGGACTGGGCCGAGACCCGCGCCCGACAGACGGGTAGCACGCGAATCGTCCAGACCGTCCCGGACAACGACACAAATGCTGTCGCACTGCTGCGCTCGCGCGGATACGAGCCGATGGTGACCGAATGGCTGCTGGAGTTCCTCATGCCGGAGGAACCGACCGTGCCCGAGCCTCCCGCAGGCATTACGGTCCGGCCGTTCGGCCCCGGCGACGAGCACGACGCGCACCAAGTTGTCGAGGATGCCTTCGACGAATGGCAGCAGCGGCGCCAGACCTACCAGGAGTGGGCCCGGCACACAGTCGAACGCCCCACCTTCGCCCCCGCGATGTCAGCGCTGGCGTTCGCCGATGGCCAACTGGTCGGCGTTGCGCTCTCGCTGGATCTTCCGGACACCGGCGACGGCTACATCGAGCAAGTCGCGGTCCGCCGCGATCACCGCAACCGCGGCATCGCCCGTCTGCTGCTCCGTACTGCGTTCCGCAGCTTCCATCAGCAGGGACGGCAGGCGTGCACCCTCGGGACGCACTCAGAAACCGGCGCACTCAACTTGTACCTGAGCGTGGGTATGGGAGTCCGGCACAGCTCCACGGTCTTCCAAAAGAATCTACTGGGGGAGTAATGATCAGCCACAAGACCGCAGTGCATGGGTCTGTGGACATTCGCGCAGCCGTCTTCGAATACTGACAGTAGAAGTTCGCGATCCAGGTGGCGGTCTTCAGTCGTGCCTCGGCGCGGGTGGCGAAACGGTGTCGGTGGACATATTCGACCTTGAGGACCGAGTGGAACGACTCCGCGGCGGCGTTGTCCAGGGCGGAGCCGACACGGCCCATCGACTGCACCACGCCCCACCTGCCACAAAGCTGCCTGAACGCCTCGGAGTTGTATTCCGATCCGCGGTCGGTGTGGAAAATGACGCCGTCCACTTGGCCGCCTCTGGTCGCGATCGCCATCTGCAGGGCGGCGCTGACCAGCGTCGTGTCGTGCCGGTCGCCCATCGCGTAGCGCAGGGCCCGGCGGGGGAACGCGTCGTGCACGCTCGCGAGGTGGAGCTTGCCCTCGTCGGTGTCGATCTCGGTCATGTCGCCCCGCCACAAGATGTTCGGCGCGATCGCGTCGAACCTGCGCAGCACCAGGTCACGTACCGTCTTCCGCTTCCCGGGACGGGGCTGCGAACGCCGGCGGCGTGGTGGCTTGCGGCCCTGCAGGCCAAGTCCGGCCCATGATGTCGGCGACGGTGTTCTGCGACACCTGCCAGCCCTCCTCCCACAAGTCCAGCGTGATTCTGGGCGAGTCGTAGGTGCGGCCCGATCGGTCGAAGAAGTACGAGATCAGCTCGGCCAGCAGTGCCCATGTGACCTCTCGTTTCGTCGGCTCGGACGGTCTGCGCCGCCACTTGTAGAACCACGCCTCCGACACCCCCAGGGCTCGACAGGAGGTGCGATGCGGAATCTTGAAATCGGTCCTCTGGTCGCTGATCACCCCGACGAGCGCCGCCGGGTCCGCAACAGCTACTTCGCCCACAGGACCATGCGGCGTTTGAGGACATCACCTCCATGACCAGCTCCTTGTTGTCCCGCTTGAGCTGGGCATCTCCCGTCGTAACCGCGCAAGTTCCTCGCTCTCACCCGTCGGACCGGCCTTGCCGGCCGCCCGTGCCCTCGACACCCAGATGGCCAGCGTCGTCCCAATCGTGTTCGGGTCGTGGTTCATCCTGGGCCCGAGGATGAGCTGGGCGGGGCCGCCGGTCGCGGTGGACCTGCTGGATGACGCAGTGCAGTGCGCCGGCGGCGACGACCACCAGCGCGGCGTCTGCTGCCCGGTCGACGGTCTGTTCCGCTGAGATCTGCCGTTCGGCGTCCGTCATCTGCCTGCGGTGCCCTGCGTCCCGCACGACGGTGGCGCCCGCCCACATCAGCATGGTCAGGACGGCCGCGGCGAACCACCAGGCGGCCGCCGTGGTGGTGCGCAGGAGATGGCGGGCAACGGGGAGACCAAGTCCGGTACGCATCGCCCGGGTTGCCTCATCCGTCCGCGAACTCGGAGGCCCCGGCCGACACGGCGGTGCGCCAGGAGACATGTACTGTTCCCTGTCAAGTTCAGCGTGTTGAAGTGGATTGGTTCGGGGCGGGGTGCACAGGGCGGCGTCTCCCACACGCTCACTGCTGTGTCGGCAGTCGGGGTCCCTATGGTCTGGTCGACGTGGGTGCCGTTCGCGTCGACGGGGACGGTTGGCCCTACCGTCAGCACGGGGCGCTGACGCACTCTGGGGGAGTCAGCGCAGTAGATCCCCTCACCCGGGAGGCGGGCGACCCGTATGAACGCCCAGACCAGGGGCGATGCCGAGGAGACGCGGGTGCTGGTCGTGGAGGACGACCGTGGCATCGCGGAGTCCTTGGTGCGCGGCCCTCGGCAGGCCGGATACGGAGTCGAGGGCGTCCGGACCGGGCGGGCGGCGCCGTCGGCGCCCACACCCGACGTCGTCCTGCTGGACCTGCGGCTTCCGGACATCGACGGTGTGGAGGTATGCCGGCGACTCCGGGCACGTTCGGACGCCGCGATCATCGCGGTGACCGCTCGGAGCGAGGAGGCCGACCGGGCGCTGGCCCTGGACGAGGGCGCCGACGACTACCTGGTCAAGCCTTTCGGGCTGGCCGAGCGTCGCAGCCTGCCCCCGCCTGGCCCTCCACCTCGACGACGTCGGCCGGACATGAGAGCAGGAGCCATCACCGGCCGTCCGGGCCCGAGACAGTGCCGGACGGCCCCTGCCGCCGACGCCGGCTGCCACGATGGAATGGAGAGCAACAGCCAGCCCTGACGGTCGCCGCGCCGCACAGACCGAGGTGCGCCATGGATCACACCGCAGCACGACTCAGCCGCCTGACCACCGCGGTCATGTCCCCACGGCTCGAACCGGTCCTCCTGGCTGTCACCGCCGCGGCCCTGACGGCCGGCGGCATCGCCTGGCTCGCCGATGCACGCGACCTCGCCGACCTGTTCTGGGCGCTGGGCACCGTGGCTGCCGTCGTCCCCGCGATCGGGTGGGTGGTGGCCGCACTGCGCCGAGGGCACGCCGGTGTCGACCTGATCGCCGTACTGGCGCTCGGCGGCACCCTGGCCGTGGGCGAATATCTCGCCGGCGCTCTGATCGCACTCATGCTCGCCACCGGCCGCACCTTGGAAGCCGCCGCCCAGCGGCGCGCCTCCCACGACCTGCGCGCCCTGCTCGAACACGCCCCGCGCTCGGCACACCGCCGCACCGACACCGGAGTGGCCACGGTGCCCCTGGCCGAGGTCGCCGTCGGTGACCTGCTCGTCGTCCGCCCCGGGGAAGTCGTGCCCGTCGACGGCCGTGTGGAGAGCGCCGCCGCCGTCCTCGACGAGTCGGCGCTCACCGGTGAGCCCCTGCAGGTCGAACGGGTCCGGGACGAAGGGGTGCGCAGCGGTGTGGTCAATGCGGGCGGCGCCTTTGAACTGCGCGCCACCGCCACCGAGCAGGACAGCACCTACGCCGGGATCGTCCGCCTGGCCCAGCAGGCCGGGGCCGAGTCCGCACCGGTCGTGCGGCTGGCCGACCGGTACGCCGCGTGGTTCCTCCCTCTGTCCCTCGTGGTGGCGGGGCTGGCCTGGCTGATCAGCGGATCCGCGGTCCGCGCGGTCGCCGTCCTGGTCGTCGCCACCCCCTGCCCCCTGCTGCTGGCCGCACCGGTCGCCATCGTCTCCGGCCTCTCGCGCGCCTCCCGCCTCGGCGTGGTCATCCGCGACGGGGGCGCGCTGGAGAACCTCGGCCGTGCCCGCACCCTCCTGCTCGACAAGACCGGCACCCTCACCCGCGGCCGTCCCCGCGTCCTCGACGTCATCGCCGCGCCCGGCCTGAAACCTGCGGAGGTGCTGCGTCTGGCGGCCTCGGTCGACCAGTACTCGCCGCACGTCCTGGCCCAGGCCATCGTCGACACCGCCCGGGAACGCAAGCTGGAGCTGTCGGTTCCGACGGACGTCACCGAGGAGCCCGGCCGGGGCGCCACCGGCACCGTGGACGGCCACCACGTCTCCATCGGCCGCCTCGACCCCGCAGCCGCGCGCCCCACCTGGGCCAAGGCGGTCGACAACCGCGCACTCCTCGACGGCGCGGCCGTCGCCTGGCTCACCCTCCACGGACAGCCGACCGGGGCCGTGCTGCTGCGTGACCCTCTGCGTCACGACGCCCCGCGCACCCTGCGCCACCTGCGGTCGGCCGGCATCGAACGGCTACTGATGCTCACTGGCGACCGCGCCGCACCCGCCCACGAAGTCGCCGCCGTCCTCGGCCTCGACGGCGTACGCGCCGAGCTCACCCCGGCCGACAAGGTCGCCGCCGTACGGACCGAACGTGAACACGCCGTCACCGTGATGGTCGGCGACGGCGTCAACGACGCCCCAGCCCTCGCCGCCGCCGACATCGGCGTCGCCATGGGCGCCCGCGGCTCCACCGCCTCCTCCGAGGCCGCCGACATCGTCCTGACCACCGACCGCGTCGACCGTCTCGCCGACGCCGTCACCATCGCCCAACGCGCCCGCCGCATCGCCGTCCAGAGCGCGCTGGGCGGCATGCTGATGTCCCTGGCCGCCATGGCCGCAGCCGCCGCCGGCCTGCTCCCGCCCGCCGCCGGCGCACTGCTCCAGGAGGGCATCGACATCGCCGTCATCCTCAACGCCCTGCGTGCCCTGCGCGTCGATCAGGCCGCGCGCCCGGCCCTCACCCCCGCCGCCGAAGCCCTCATCCACCGTTTCGCCGCCGAACACGACGACCTCCAGGACGTTCTCGACTCCGTACGCGACGCCGCCGACCGCCTCTCCGACACCCCCGGCCCCACGGCGCTGGCCGCTGTCGAGGAAGCCCACCACCTGCTCACCGAACGGCTCCTGCCCCACGAATACGCCGAAGAACACCAGCTCTACCCCGCGCTCGCCCCCACCCTCGGCGGCCCCGAAGCCACCGCCACCATGAGCCGCGCCCACACCGAGATCGAACGCCTCTCCCGCCGCATCGCCACCCACCTCCAACTCGCCCACAGCGACGGCGGCCTGGCCCCCGAACAACTCGACGACCTGCGCGCCTGCCTCTATGGCCTCAACACCGTGCTGCGGCTGCACTTCACGCAGGAAGAAGAGAACTACTTCTCCCTCGCGCCGTAGAACGCAGGCCAGCCGCCGTTTGCGCACCTGACGGGGGGCGCCCCGCCCCAACCCGCCCGGCCGGGCAAGAGCAGCCGGGCGGCCGCCTCAGCGACCTCCTTGCAGTCTTCAGCGCCACCTTCACCTCCACAGCGCCCGTCACCGGCAGGGCCGACAACTCCGGCCCTGCGCCTGAACGCACCCCGCCTGTTCTGGGGGCCATCAACACCACACGACGCCTGCTCACCCCTATCCCGGCCGTAACCCACTGGCACCCCTGAAGGCCGCCCGGCTGGAGAAGCTCCGTAACGCTACGGTGAGCGGGCGGCCACAGCCTTCGCCTGCGCGCGTCCAGGGCCTCTCCGTCCTCGGGCAAATGATCTTGACCGCGCGAGGGCGAAGGTGAGCATGTTGTCGTCGATGACTTTGAGCCGTCCGCCGTGGTTGCCCTTCTTCGCGGCGCTGACCTGCCCTTCGAGGGTCTCCTCGCGGATGTAGTTGCGCTCGATCTGCCCGGCGACGGCGAAACTCCTCACCGGACCGCTCAACGGCATCTACGACCCCAACGGCATGGGCGCCATGTATTTCGCCGTGCATGCGCGTCGCGTCGCGGGAGTTCCGGAGTCCCAAGTGGTCCCTCTTGGCCAGGGCCTGTCGCTGATGCCGATGACCGATGAGGTCTTCGACGCCGTCACGGACGGGAGCGGCGGCGGAGGCCTGGGGTTCTGGCGGCTGCCGGGGGGGCTTCGGCACACTGTTGGCTCGGTGGTCCGCCGCAGGGCCGATCGCCTATGTGGAGGCCGAATACTTCGGGGGAGTCGGCGAGCAACGAGCCGCCGTCTGGGTTGGCGGCGCGCTCGCGCTGGGGCCACTGGATGAGCCGACGAAGAAGCGGTTCTCGTGAGCAGTCAGCCCCATCTCCCAGGCCCTGCGGCGGCTAGGCGCACGAAAAAGCCTGGGTGCGGACGAGTTCGAGGCCGTGGGGCTGGACCGCCACCGCAACAACGAGGACTGGATCTCCAGCGCCTGTTAGGCCTGGGTGGGATCGATGGTGAAGCGCTCGAGGTAGGCCGTGCGGACGTAGTGGATCGCGGTGTGTGAGAGGTGATCCCGAACAGTCGCATCAGCCGGATCGGATCGGCAGTTCTCGGGCTTCGTCGAGGAACCGGTCCTGCCGGAGTTGGGTGGGGTTGAGGCCGATCCGGTCGCGGAGCGCTTGGAAGTTGGAGGTGCCGGCTGCGGGGCGGTCGACGTGCAGGGCGGTGCTGGGGCTGACGATCAGGTAGGGGTTGGTGCTCAGCGGCCACCGCCGGTGGCGCTCGATCAGCCAGTCCTTGACGAGCCGCAGGGCGAAGTCGTCCAAACTGACCTCGTGGTCGATCCGGTTCGGCCTGCGGATCCGCAGCGTCCGGTGGAGCGGTTGGGGTCGTCGAGCTGGATCTCGGCGACTTGTTTGGGGCGGATGACGTAAACGGCCATCAGAACGAGAGCGAGCTTGTCCTTGATGCCGGGGACCTGGTCCAAGGGCCGCCTGAGCCCGGCCGCCGAAATGGGCCGGGGGACCCTGACGGGTGTCGACGATCAGGCAATTCCCCACGATCTACGTGATCAGCTTCACGCAATTCCCCACCCTCGCGATCACGACTCCCCATGGGGACGGTGAATCCGTCGGTGTGCACTCGGCGGGCCATGACGGGCCTCTACGATGATCCGATGCGCCAGCCCGCCGCAGATCCGTACTGGAACACCAACGTTGCCCGGCACCCGGGCATCCTCCGGGCTGTTCCCGAGGGGTGCGGTGATGCCCTGGACGTCGGCTGCGGGGACGGGCTGCTGGCCCGGAAGCTTGCCGGGCGGGCGAAACACGTCACCGGGATCGACACGTCGCCGGACATGATCGCCTGCGCACGCGAGTCTGCTGCCGGCGATCGGCAACTCGCCTTCGTCGAGGGTGACTTCCTCACCGCGGAACTTCCCGGTGCGGAGTACGACTTCGTCTGCTCGGTGACCACGATCCACCACATGGACTTCGAGGCGGCCCTCGTCCGCATGCGTGAGTTGCTGCGGCCTGGCGGCACGCTGGTCGTGGTCGGTCTGGCACGCGAGGCCAGCGTGACGGAGTGGGCGGCGTTGATCGCGGCTGCCCCGGTCGTGCGCATCACGAAGGTGCTGCGTCGCGCGAGTGCTCCGCAGGGCATGCCGGTCGCCGACCCGCAGATGAGCTATGGGCAGGTGAGGGCTGCTGCCCGGCGGCTGCTGCCCGGCGTGCGCTATCGCCGGCATGTGCTGCGCCGGTACTCGCTGACCTGGGAGAAACCCGCCCGCTGATCTGGCATCGATGGCGGTTTTCGCTTCCTGGGGCGGTTTGAGCGTCATGTGATTCTCTGTGGCGGTCCCTACGCATTGGCCATGGGTAGCGCGGAGTCCGGGATCGAGGGACCTGGTCGTCGCGGAGCTGCTCTTCCTCGTCCCGTGGCTCGGCAGGCTGATGGGCAGCCCGGATGGCGAGGAGAACGTTCGTCGTGGTCGACATCACCGAGATTTACATCCACTGGTACACGGGCCGCTCGAAGAGCGCGCTGGCCGCGTCGCTGGGGGTGGACCGCAAAACGGTCAGGAAGTACCTGGCCCCGGCAGAGGCGTCCGGGATCACCCCGGGCGCCCGCCGATGACCGAAGCCGACTGGGCCGCGCTGATCGAGGGATGGTTCCCCAGCCTCGCCGACCGGAGACTGCGGCAGGTCACCATGTTGCGTGACGGGGCGTGTTACGGGGTACCACCAACCGTCACGGCTGCGGCTTGACAACGTCATTGGGAAGTTCTTTAACCTCCGACCGTCGTTGGCCATGGCGAGGGCGGGGTCCAGAAGGCGTCGAGCTTGTCGATGATCTTCAGGAGCTCCCGGGCGCCGCGGGGTGACATGGCTCGCATCGCAGCGTCGAGGAAGAGCCGGGCTTCCAGGGGGTTGCCGCAGCAGTACCAGTGGAGGTGGAGCGAGTCGTCGTCGTGCCAGAGTCCGTCGTAATCGCGCCATAGCTCGCGCGCGGGGAGATGAACGAAGTCCTCCCAAAGACGCACTGCCTTGCTGACGTCCCCTGGGTGAAGGTAATTGCGGGTGCGCTCCAGGCGATCGATCTCGGACAGCACTCGCGGAGGCAAGTCGCCGATGTGTCTGGTGTTCTGGGCCCGGTGTCTGCGGGGAAGGCCCACCCGGACATGTCCTGGCCGTCTACGCGGCATGGACCTTTCGAGTCGTCGTCATACCGCACATGGTGCCACGACCTCGAACGATGCCTCGAATGGTTTCACTCGTCCGGGGATTCGCCGGGCAGTTGGACGGCCCTCGCGTGAGCATGCGTTCCGCCACGGTACGTTCGTACGAAGGCTGCAGAGGTGAGTGTGCTCGACCACGATGCCCGGCGGGATGCTTTCGACTTCGCGTCCCACTTTCCGAGAGGACTTCTATACGTGCCTGACCCGGCGCGGTGACACCTTGTTCGAGCTGGGCGACGCGATGCTCTGCGAGGACGGGGAGGTAATCTCGCCGGTCGATCTGACGCTGCTGGCCGAGCACCGGCGTGGGCACGGTGCGTTGTGCGACGCGCTCAACCAGGGCCGCATCGACACGGCCGGGCTGCGCCGCGCGCTGGCCATGCTGCCGCAGCGCAAGGCCGCCGACGGGCGTCTGGTGTTGGCGGTCGATGTCTCCGCGTGGCTGCGTCTCGACGCGCCGACCAGCCCGGACCGCTCGTTCTGTCATGTCTGCGGACGCTCGGGACGATCCAGTGACCAGTTCATCCCCGGCTGGCCCAATTCCTTCGTCGCCGCGCTGGAGACCGGGCGGACGTCGTGGTGCCAGCTGCTCGACGCGGTCCGGCTCGGCTCCGGCGACGATGTCGCCGTGGTCACCGCGGCCCAGGTCCGCCGCGTGGTCACCGACTTGATCGGCCAGGGGCAGTGGGAAGAGGGCGATGACGACATCCTGGTCGTCTTCGACGCCGGCTACGACGCTCCGCGCATGGCCGTTCTCCTCGACGGCCTGCCTGTGGATGTGCTGGGGCGGATGCGCTCGGACCGCGTCATGCGACGGCCGACGCCCACGCTCAAGGAGTACGCCCTAGCCTATCCCCAGGACAGGCTACCGCCGAAGCACGGCAACGCCAAGCCCGAGACCTGGGGCGAGGCGGACGTGGAGACCGTGCAGGTCACCGACCGGTACGGCACCGTCCAGGCCAGAGCCTGGGACCGCCTCCACCCCCGTCTCACCACCCGCTCCGCGCGGATCGACCACGATGGTGAACTCCCCATCATCGAGGGCACCTTGATCCGCCTCCAGGTCGACCACCTGCCCGGCGGGGGCGACCCGCTGCCCGTCTGGCTGTGGTCCTCCAAGACCGGTATGACCAGCGAGGACGTCAACCTGCGGTGGCAGGCATTCCTCCGCAGATTCGATCTTGAACACACTTTCCGCTTTGTAAAGCAGACGCTCGGCCGGACCCGCCCCAGGCTGCGTACTCCCGATGCC
Organism: Streptomyces sp. NBC_01431; assembly: GCF_036231355.1. Taxonomy (NCBI): domain Bacteria; kingdom Bacillati; phylum Actinomycetota; class Actinomycetes; order Kitasatosporales; family Streptomycetaceae; genus Streptomyces; species Streptomyces sp. NBC_01431. The sequence continues at coordinate 264,720 of NZ_CP109496.1, read as the reverse complement.
GCGGACCGGTGGACGTGGCTCGTGATCGCGGCGCACACTCAGCTCCGGCTCGCCCGCAAAGCCGCAGCCGATCTCCGCCGGCCCTGGGAGAAGCGGACCGAGCCCGCCCGGCTCACCCCGGCCCGCGTCCGCCGGGGGTTCAGGAACCTCTGCCCTCACCTGCACAACCCGGTCCGTGCGCCCAAACCCTCAACTTGCGGACCAGGGCGCCCACTTGGCTCGAAGAATCAGGGCCGGCCACGTGACCTCCGTCAGGATCACACCGAACCCGGACGAGGCCGCTACCGGAAACGGACTTAACGTCCCCTCACCCCCGCTCGATCCCGCAGCGCCTTGTGGCGCACGAAGGCGCAGATCCAGGCGGCTGGATCGGTCAGCACCTGTGCTGCCGAAGATGCCGGGCATGCCCGAGCCCCGCACCCACGGCTACGGTCAACCCGACGCCAACTGTTCCGCTATCTCCTTGATCCAACCGGTGGTCTTCGCCGGGTCATTGAGGCTGTCCGCCCACGCTTCCGGTTCCAGCTTGTGGTTGGTGGGGCCTGATTTGAGAGCGATGAGGAGGGCCCTTGCGGAGTCCCTCATCTCGGCCGTTGTGCTGCCGGTGCCTTGGATGTCGGGACCCGCCGCCAAGGCGTAGATCTCGCGAGCCATGGCCTGGCGTTCCCCCTTCGACACCTTCTGCCAGAACTTCAGGGCATGCTTCAGCGATTCACTGCGGGATGCGGCCTCCGCTGGGGTCTCGCTCTCCGGTGCCCAATACTCAGGATGGCGGACCTCTTCGTAGCGCTTTGTGGCGGCGCGGAGCGCCTTGTACAGGGTGACGCCGAGGACGAGGCCGGCCCCGGCCCCGGCGAGACCCCATCCGACCGGGTTGCTCGCCAGCCCGGCTGTTCCCGCCGTGACCGCCGTCACGACGCCGGCCGCGGCCTTGGTGGATTCGCCCAACGCGCCACCGATGGTCTCCTTGCCGATCTTGATGAGCTGCTTCTTCTTCGCGTACTCCTGCACCGTGCTCAGCTTTTCCACGTCTCTCTCTGCGCGCTGGAGGCTCTCGGCGGCGTCACGGGCTTCACCCGTTGCCTCCCAGGCGGCGTCGATGGCCTCGGAAACGAGCTCCAGCCGTCCCTCGCCCTCGTGGTCCCAGTAGGCATCCAGCGCGACGTACGCCTCCGCCGCGGCCCACTCGGCCTGCTCCCGTGACTCGTTCAGCCGGGCCAGTGACCCCGCGTGGACGAGATGAGGATCTCCGAGCTCCTTCACCTTCCTGTACTTGCTGGCCGCTCCACCGACGCGGAAGGCTGCCCGTATTCCCTTGATCGCGCCGACGGAGGCGCTGGCGATACCGCTCGCCTCGGACGCCACCGCGGCATCCGCCGCCTTCTGGAGCTTGGTCACCTCCTTGGCGATTCCGGCGCTGTAGCTTGCCGAACCGGCGGCTCCGATGACCGTGTCGGCCCCCTTGGTCTTGGCTTTCTTTTTCGCCATGTGGTGGCCGGCCCCGGTCTCGTGCTTTTTGGCGTCCCGTATGTTCTTGTACGCGTCTATGCCATTGACCACAGTGCCGGTGACCTCCGTGAGGAGGTTCTCTGACGCGGCGGAGGTCCCCGAGGCGGCGGTGGAGTGCTTGAGACCCTCGTTGGCCGCGGCGGCGGCCTGCTGGGTGAAGCCCGCGTTGGTGGGGGTCTGCACACCCTTGATGAAGGTGTCGATGGGCTCGAGATTCTTTTTGAACCTGTCCAGGATCCCGGCGATCTGGTCGCGATAGTTCTTCTTCGCTCCGGCGGGCGCGCCGTTGGCCTCAGGCGCTTTCCCCTTCCCCTTGTCCATGCCCCTGGCGCGCTGCACCGCCGCAGTCGTGGCCCGATTGCCGGCGCTGGATTGCATCTGGAGCAAGGCGTGCTCCAGTGAGTTTCCGGACAGACTCCCTTCCCGGCGCTGCCGGGCCGACGTAAGGGCGGCTGCAGACTGTGGCGTCGGGGTGCGGTGGACCGGGGTGCTCATGGACGTTGCCTCTCCTGTCTCCGGAATCGGGAGGTGAAGATAGCCAGGCGCGGCCAACAGTCGGGGTGCATCGGGGAAACTCTTCGGGGATGCTGTGAACTGAGGCATCCACCGGAGTGTGGACACCGGGGCTCATGCTGCGATTGTGAGTGTGTCTGCTCGCAGGTGCTGTTGTTCGAACTGGGCTGGTGAGAGGTAGTTGAGGGCACTGTGGTGTCTGCGGGCGTTGTAGTAGGTGAGCCACTGGAAGATCTCCAGCCTCGCCTGATGCACCGTCGAGAACATTCTCCGGTGCATCGTCTTCCGCTTGAGGCCCTGCCAGAAACTCTCGGCGAGGGCGTTGTCGTAGCTCGAGCCGACCCGGCCCATGCTCCTGCGGATCCCGTAGTCGTCGCAGACCTGGGCGAACGCGGCGGAGGTGTACTGGGCGCCCCTGCCCGCGTGGAAGATCACCCCGCTCACGTTGCCGCCGCGGACCGCGAGCTGGAGCTGATGACCCTGGTGGAGACCGGCACTCGCGCCCTGATCGGCCTGAAGCGGTCATTACTTGCAGAACTTCGCCAGCCCGGCGGCAGCACCCGCGTTGTAGCCCTTCTCGAAGTTCGGGTCGACGGCGGTCAGCCCTTGCGGCGGTTGCTTCTTGCAGTCGGCCTTGGTGTCGGCCAGACCCTGGCGGAAGCCCTTGCTGTACTGAGCCTGGGCGTCATGCTGATTGGCTTGGCTGACAGTGCCGCAGGAGATCTTGGCTTTCCCCTGAGTGGCGGTTGCGGGACCCTGGGGCCCGAAGCCGGACTTGAATTCCCCGTTGGCGTCCGCAGTGCCAGAGGCACTTCCGTGCGGTTCTTTGACCTGCACCTTCACTCCTGGCTTGGCGCCCTTGACCAGGACGTCGAAGCCGCCAGGGATGGCGGTGCTGTCGCTCAGCTTGACTCTGTCGGGGATCTTGGTGTCGGCGGAGTCAACTGCCCAGGTTTCGCCAGGACGTCGGGCGAGGTATCTCGCGCTGGTCGAGGTAGTTCTGAAAGGCCGTCGGCTGGCGGGGCCTGGGGGCTTCCTTGGCGGTTGGTAGTCCGCTGAGGCGCTCGATGTTGACGGCGATGGCCGTCAGGACGTGCTGGACGTGGACCTTTCCCTGTCCCCGGTAGCGGCAGCGCCGCATGCCGTGTCCATGGGCGAACTCGTTGGCTGTGCCCTCCACTCCGGAGCGGACTGCATAGCGGGTCTTCCACTCGGGTGTCTGTTGCTCGGCGCGGACACGGAGTTGCAGGTTACGGAGCTCGCGCGGGGGAAAGCCCACGGTGCGGGCGCTGTCGGCGGTGCTGGTGCACTGGGTGCGGGCTGGGCAGGGACGGCACTGGCTCTTGGTGAACCGTGCCACGATCAGCGGGGCCGCGGTGGGCGAGGAGGTCGGGTAGGGGCCGTGCCAGCCCGCGCTCACCTGCCCCTGGGGACAGGTGACCTGCTGGCGGTCGAAGTCGATATGGAAGTCGTCCCGGGCGAAGCCCTCGTTGCGGCGATGTTGGCGGGTGGGGTTGCTCTTCAGCGGCCCGGAGACGGTGACCTGGTGTTCCCGGGCGGCATGTTCCAGGTGGGGCAGGGAGGTATAGCCGGCGTCGACCAGGTGCTCGGCGGGCAGCAGTCCGCGGCGGGACAGGCGGGTGTGGATGCCGGGCAGGACCTGGCTGTCGTGGGTGGTGGCCGCAGTGGTCGCGACATCCGTGATCACGTTGGGGCCGTCGGGAGCACAGGTCTCGGTCAGATGAGCGGCGAACCCCTTCCAGCTGATGATGTGCCCGTGCCGTGCATAGCGGGCCGAGATGTCGTAGGGCGAGACGATCGCCCTCGACGACGGCGGCAGTCCCGCCCCGCCTTCTTTCTCGGCGGTGCGCCAGCGAAGGTGTCCAGCAGCATCGCGGTGGTAGTTCTGCATCACGATCTGCCGCAGAGACTGGACACGAGGACCGGACACGCGGTCCGCTCCGTGACGGTAGAGGTGCTCCAGGAGCCGGACTGCGTCGTTTCCGGTGGCATGGATCCTGGTCACGGGCTTGGTGGGGTTCTTCCCCAGACGGACCGGCCGACCGTGGCGGAGCCCCCAGTCCTCATCGACCAGCTCGTCGAGCAGATGAGGGGAGATGCCTGCAACCTCTTCGAGTGCGGCGCGGACCGCCTCGGTGATCAATTCCAGGCGGGTCAGGTCACGCACCGCGGCCAGGACGTGGGGGGAGTCGGTGCGCTGCGTGGTGCGCTCGCGCACCAGGCCGGCCTCCTTGAGCCGGGCCAGCGCGAGGTCCAGGAGGTGGTCGGCACGGCCGTCCTCAGCGAGACGATCGCGGAAGTCTGCCAGCACGCTGTGGTGGAACCCGGGATCGTCCAGCTCCATGGCCATCGCATATTTGAAGTCGATGCGGCAGCGGACCGCTTCGGCGGCCTGCCGGTCCGACAGGCCGAGCAGGAACTGCAGTACGCAGACGGTGGCCAGCTGAGCGGGCGAGAGCCCCGGACGTCCGTCCCTGGGGTACCAGTCCGCGAAGTCCTCGTCGTGCCACAGCCCATCCAGCCGGTCTCGCACCCATATCGCCGTCGTGCCACCCGGGTTGCTCGCCTGCGCGATCCGCGCGGTCAGAGACGGAACGTGCTCACCGGAACGGGGGCGCAGAGACAACGGGCACCTCGACAACTGCATCGGTCGGCGGAACTACCCGGGCATGCCCGTCGGCCATGCTGCCGCACCGGAAAACTCCAAGATCCCCGACTGTGAGGATGCGGGAGTCTTACGGCTGTGGCCGGGGCTCAGTGCGGGAATGTCCGAGGCGGACGCTGACGGGGCAGCGAGGTGCGGAACTCCTCGATCACGGAACTCACCTGCCGCATCAAGTAAGTCCGTTCCAGCAGGCCGAGGTAGAGATTGCGGCGGGCCAGTCCGGGCAGGTCCACACAGAAGTACAGCGCCATCAGTGGGTTGATGAACAACTCGCTGTCCTTGGTCCTTTCCGTGAACCGGACGTTGCCGAAGTCACCACGCACGGCGGAGGCCACGGATCCGTTCACGATGCTCGGGTGGCTCGCGGTGTGGCGCTGGGCGTGCGCCACCGCGTCGAGATACAGCGCGCCCTCCCGCCCGGCCCCGAGCAGCGAGAACGCGCCGAGATAGGAGCCATCCCGGTCCAGGGCAGCCAGGTTCTCCAGCACGAGCGAGTGGTTCACGCCGTGATACGCGTCCACCCCGAAGCCGAGGCAGGCCACCAGCCGGTGCGGGACCTCGTCGAGCCTGCTCACGGCGGCCAGGCTCGCCATGTCCTCCTCCGGGGTGCCGAGACCGTGCTCGTCGCCGCGCATCAGGATGTCGGTACCGCCGTCCACCAGCACGACCGCGTCGACACCGCCGAGATGCTTGATTAGCGTCCGGTAGGCCGCCCGTAGCGGCCCGACCCCGATGCTCGGGAACGCGTACACGGTCGGCGGCAGGTCCTGCGTCGCGAGCCACTGGGCGAGCGTCCGTTCAGGGAAGTAGTCGCCGCGCAGGGGGGTGTCGGGCCCGACGGCCGCGACGTCCTGGTCCACCCACACATCGAGGTCCAGGCCGTACAAGTCGGCGAAGGACAGGTTGGCGAGGTGCACCTCCTTGCCCGCCGACCGCAGCGCGAGTGCGAGCGGCAGCCCGGCGTACACGTCGAAGCCGCCGCCCGCACCGGCGATAAGCACCCGTCGCGCGTCGTGCAGGCGAGTGAAGAAGGCGGGTTCCCCCAGAGAGATCACCGCAGGACGCTAGCAGGAGGGCAAGCCGGCACCGGGCCGATCAATCTTGTGAGATCGGTCAAGGATCGGTGAGTGTGACCGTTCGCGCTTATTGGCGGGAGACTGGCGGAACATCGCTGCTAACGAAGTTTCCGTTCACCCTGGTTGAGCCGGGACACGATAGTTGGAACCTGGCCATGCATGTTGGAACCGAGTGGCTCACGATTCCCCTGGCGGGCCGGAGTGTCGGTGGCATCGGGTTGGATGAACCTGTGACTGTCTATGACGTGGCCCGCCAGCTCCCCGCCGTCGCCGACCTGCGGGACCTGTGCCGTTCACTGGCGATGCTCGATGCGATCCTGAGCCCGGACTGGGAGGGCCGGTACTACTCCTTCAACGCTGGTTGGGCTGACGGCGAGGAGATGGCCTCGATGCGCAACGGCTCGGGGGATGAGTACTCGATCGTGTTCTCGGCGGCCGGGGCCTACGTGCGCGGCTTCGATCACGAATCGCCGATGAGCCCCTTTGGCAATGATGGCGAGCCCTGGCCGGGTGTGGTCGACGAAGTTCCCGAGCCCTTCAGGGCCTTCGTCGAGGAGCCGGCGTTCACTGATCATGAGAGGGTGCCTGTCGTGACGGCCTGCTTGTGGCGGGGACCGACGGACGAGCAGTGGCACCACGGGACGATCGAATATCCCGAGGACGCTGTCGATCCTGACGGGGCGACGAGCCTGTTCGGCCTCCTGGTCGACCGTTCTCCGGAAGCGTTCCAGCGCTTCGCCGAGGACTACTACGAGGTCTCGGTCGACCTGGAGGCGGTGAGCCAGGTCCATGCGTTGCGGCCGTTGGACCAGGAACTCGTATCGTTGCTGAACCCTGAGGTCAGCTTGACGGACCTGGCCCAGGACATTTCCGAGATCGGCTATCCGCAGCTGGACCAGGAGTCGGTCTGACCGCTGTCGATCATTCCGATGAGGTGCTCGGCGTGCTGGAGCAGGGGCCCGCGGAGTGCCGTGAAGTGATGAATCCGGCCTGGGCGGGCGAGTTTGGCCCAGGTGTGGCTGCGCTGGTTGAGCCATACTCTCCCGAGTTCTTCGGTTTGTTCTGCCTCGATCGGCCGGGGCGCAAAGAGCGGTTCGCCGTGAGTGATCTGTGCCCAGACGAACGCGGATGCGTCGTGGCGCTTTCGGGCGTCCAAGTTGGGCTGGATGCGACCGGGGACAGCCGTAGGACGCCTCGACCGGCCCGTGATCGCTCACAGTGTCCTCAGCGCCGTTGTAGTGCCCACGCTCGTCGCGGTCGGCGGGGATGTACTTGGTTGGTGACAATGGCCTGCCGGGTTCCTGCCCCGACCGCCGCCGTCAGCCCTCTCGGCACAAGGCGTGCCCCTATCCGTCGCAGTCACAACAGCCCGAGCTTTCAAGCCGACATCTGCGAAGCCCGCCTACACGTGACCGGGACGCTGACGCACTCGCCTACGGAAGAGCCGGACTGCCTACACAACGCGAAGACAGGACCGCTCCTCCGGGCCACCGCACAGAGAGTCACCGGCGCGCTGTCTGTGACTGAGCGCGCTACCTGGCGGGAGTCGCCAACTCCAGTGCTCACTTCGCAACGTCCTGAGCTGCGCGTATTGCCCCCGTTTCATCGCTACCCAAGCCGGACGGTGGAGGCCCCGATCGCGGCGCTGACCTGGGGAGTGCTCGATCCGCCAGGTCGGCCGCTCAACCGCCAGGCAGAGCGCTCAGTCACACCGACCTCGCGCTGCTGACCCTGGCCAGCAGCGCCTGCATCAGGGACCGGTGAGCATCGAACAACTTGGGCAGTGGCTCCTGCTGGAAACCGCCCAGTGGTGTGCCCGCGATGCGAGAAAGGCCGTTCACGCCCTGGACGACGACGGCCTGCTGGCAAAGCCTGCGGCCACCTCACCAAAAACACCGACTGCGGTGACCCGCGTGTCACCGAGAGGTGGGACTCGATGGCAGTCACTTCAGAGACCATGGGGTCTTGAGCGGAGCGCCTCCCGCGGCCACCGAGGCAGTACCGCCGTGACTCAGTGCGTGCTGCGCACCAGTCAGCGCCCGGCAGGGGCGGGGACGGAGAAGCGGATCCCGTAGCGCTTTTCCATGGTGGCGATCCGGTCGGGCAGGCTGATGCGGATCTGCGCCAGCTCGTCCTTGTGCTCGGCAACGTACTGCCCCCGCGCCTTCGCGCGCAGTGGTTCACGCGCCGCCTCGACGGGCTTCATGCAGGTCGCGTAGATCGCTCCGAGCCTGCGGTCCTCCGCCTTCATGGCGTCGCGGTCGTCGATCTCCTGGATCTTCTTGTCGACCCCGTTGAAGAAGTCGTTCTCGTCCTTCGCCTGCACGCCCTTATCCGCGAGGCAGCCCGTGAAGGTCTTGCGTGCGGACACGACGGTGTCCTCCGTCTCGAGTGGGGCGAGCCCACTCAGCCAGCGGGAGAACAACGGACCGTAGACGGACTGGAGCTCGGCGGCCGCCGTATCGCCCTTCTGGCCGCAGCTTTGCACCAGCGCGTTGTCCGGCGCCGCACCACCAGCGGAGGAGATCTGCTGGCCGGGGACCGTGGCGGGGGCGAAGCCGTTGTGCGCGATGGTCTCCAGGTCCGGAATCTCGTACAGCCGCACGAACATGGCCGGAGGGGCATCCGGCAGCTGCGCGTGTGCCGACGTGAAGCAGGCTCGTACGGTCTCCGACCGGATCAGGCTGGTGAAGCCTTCGAGGCCTTGGGTGAGCCGGGTGTCCGCGCCGCCGGCGGGCAGCACCATGGGCGTGACGTCCTGCGGCAGGCCGTACGAAACGGGCGTGGCGGGCTCGACGGCGGGCGCGGAGGCGTCAGGGCGCGTGGGGGCGCTAGCCGCCGGCGCCGAGCAGCCGGACGACAGGGTCAGGAGCGTGCTGACGAGCACCGCTCCAAGAGCGCCGCAGGAGCGGGGGCGGCGGGAGTGCCGGGCGGGGCGGGGCATGTCCGCCTACCTCCGATTACGAGGGTGGACCACCGGATTCGCGGGCCGTGCCTGCCGGACGGGGTTTCCCGACAGGCAGGCACGGCGCGAGATCAGTGAACGATGGTGACCTGGTCGCCGGGGGTTCGGCTGATCACGGTGAACTGGGTGCCCGGGGTCAGGTCCGTGACCAGAGCGAAGTAGGAGTTGTTGATGTCGTGGTAGCCGTTGTCCATCTGGACATAGCCCTTGGACCCGCCCGTCCAGCCCACCGAGCTCGACTTGCGGTACATGCCCATGTACCCGGAGTACTTGACCTCGGGGGCGCCGGCGGCTTGCGACCAAGACACGTTGAGGTCGTGGCAAGGCGAGTCGGCCTTGACCGCGACCATGGCACCGCTCGTCGTCGTTCCCGGGCTCCGCAGCCAGGTCGAGACGCACCCGGAAGCCGAAGCAGTGGGCGCCAGAGTGACCAGGGAGACGGTAGTTATGCCGGCGACGGTCAGCGCGGAAAGCGACTTCTTCACAAGAAACCCGATCTATGCGAGTAGAGCAGGGCCCGTCAGACTGACGGGCCAAACGCTGGGCACAATATCAACTCATCGCCCTGACCTGCACGTTCGCACGATCGCGCCAGGGACGCGCTTTTCTGCCTCGACCAGCCGATGGGGCCCCGACGGCGTCGAACCACAGTACGTAGGGGACTTCCCGGATCGGCAGCGGCGGGCCCCGGCACGTGCGCTGGGACCACCGGCCCGTGGTCACCTTCTGGCGGCTTTCGCAACCACCACGACCGTTAGGCGATCCTCCAGAACCGCCGGGCCCTGTCTTACGGAATCGTCAGGGCCGCCGGTCCCGGACCGCTGGTACTCATGACGATCGTCGCGATGGCGTGCAGCGCCGCCTGGTGCGTGTCGGCATTGCCGGGCTGTTTCTGCCAGGTGCGGACGAGGAGGGTGGTGGACTCCAGAGTTCCAGGCGGGATACCGAGGTAGCGGGCGGCGCTCAGCTGTGATCCGCCGCGGGCCATCTGGACGAGGCGGATCGCGGCGTCGTGCTGCCGAGACCACTGGGGCCCCTACAGCCGGTCCCGTGGCGTCGTCCACGCGATGGTCACGACCGTGATCAATCTCGGCGCCAACGGGCTGTACCGATGCTCCGCCAAGTCGGCATCCGTCGTGACGCGCAGGAATGCTCCCGCCTCAACCGACACGGTCGCGGGCGGGAGGGACACCGGTAGGTCGGAGCGCTCCATCGGGCCGCTGACCTGCAAGGTGCTCGATCCGACAGCTCACCCGCTCAGTCCGCTAACTACGGCGCTCATCCGCCAACTGAAGCGCTCAGCCACAGCTGTTGTGACTGTGCACGGTAGGTGGCCCGGATGGACAAATGCGATGCACAGTTCGGATCCTGGTGTCACCGGGCGGGTGGCGAGTGCCCCCGCGCCCCTCGCGCAGGAGAGCCGTGCACGGCGCCCCACCGGCATGAGGCCGTCATGACGCAAGCGCGGTGGCGCGTTCAGTCCTCATGTGCAGTGGATGGCCTTCGGAGCGGCGCGCTCCCGCAGGGGGAAGATGGGTGGAAAGCTTGGGGTATGGCCTTGCGAGCGTGGCGGGTGTTTTGGCGTGGCTGGCAGCCGGGTCACGCGCCCGCGCTGGTGGTGATCCCTCTGGGGCTGATCGTCGCGGTCTGCGCGGTCGATGTGCTGGCTCCGCCGCGCATTCATCTCGGGCCCCTGCTGGTGGCGGCACCGGCGATCACGGTGGCGTTCGCGGGCGCCCGCGTCACGGCGCTGATGGGGGCGCTCGCCGTGACGGCGCAGGTGCTGATCGGTGTGCTGAGGGAGGGTTTGTCCTCCGCCAATATCCAGGCTCAGATCACCGCTCTGGTCGTTGTCTCGGCCGTGTGTGCCGGCATCTGCGTGGTGCGGGACCGGAGTGAGCGCCAGTTGTACCGGGTGCGGTCCGTCGCAGAGGCAGCGCAGAGTGTGCTGCTGCAGCCATTGCCAGCCCGCTCCGGTCCGCTGCGGATTTCCGGGCTGTACGTCCCCGCCGAGGAAGAAGCCGACCTGGGTGGAGATCTGTACGCGGCAGCGCGGACCGACCACCACAGCACCAGGCTCCTCATCGGTGATGTGCGCGGCAATGGCCTGGCCTCGATCAGCAACTCCGCCCTATTGCTCGGCGCCTTCCGCGCGGCCGCCCATCGGCAGGCCACCCTGCCTCGCCTCGCCGTTCACCTGGACGCCGCGTTCCGCTGGGACACCAGTCAGTGGCGGTCACCGTCGGAGGAGGACACCGACGAGGACTTCGCCACCGCGATCCTGCTGGACATTCCCGACGACGAGCCGGTCGTTCACCTCATCAACTGCGGCCACCCACCGCCGCTGCTCCTGCGCGGCACTCACGTCACTCCCCTCACGCCGGAGGTGAGCCACCTCCCGATCGGGCTCGGCGGCGCCTTCGGTATCGCCGCCTACGATGTCCAGACGTTCCCGTTCGAGGTCGGCGACCTGCTTCTCCTCTATACGGACGGCGTCATCGAAGCGCGCAACACCGGCGGGCTCTTCTACCCGTTCAGCGAACGGGCGCCCGCATGGGCCAGGGACGACCCGGACGAGCTCCTGCGTGCTCTCCACGACGACCTGCTGGCTCACGTCCACGGACACCTCGACGACGACGCGGCCGCGGTCGCGATCCGCCGCCTGGCCCTCTGATCCCCGCATCGGACAAGCTCCCGACGGCGCGTGCGCCGGTGTCGACTCATCACGAGAGGGTGCAAGCCGCCGGTGAGACCACACGCATCCCAGGTCAGCGTCAAACATGCCGCAAGGACACCGTGCAGAAATCGCGAACATGGCAGAGCTCCTATAACACCTGCCTGGGATGGTTCAGGCGCTACCCTGCGGACCATCTACCGCGCACATGGGCCAAGATGGCCGCTGTTCCATCCACCACCGCAGGGATTTCGACTGCCCGTAGGCCTCGTCCGGGGTGACCCACGCGAACGGCACACCCGCCTCCACCACACGCAGGAGCATGGCCTTGAAATGCTCGGTCTTCGTCGCGAACACCACCTCGTCCGGGGCGCTCGCGTCCCGGCACCGCTCGCGGTCGTCCGTCCACGAGGTGGGAAGATACAGCTCCCGGTCGATCAGCGCCCCGCGCCCGAATCGTCACTGATCCAGGCATCGAGGACGAGTACGGGGACGGTCTCATCTGGTCTGCCGAGCGCATAGCCTCCGAGAATCAGGCCCTGCGTGGGGATCCGGAACTCGCCTCTCTGTACATGCCGTTCGACGAGCCCCCGGGCCGTGGCGGAATGCTCTTGGCATGGCCACCGTCATTACGGCGCCCTGCCCCGTCCCGTCAGCCGAGCTGCGCCAACGCACCGCTGCCCGACCGCCTCCCAGCTGGAGCGAGGCGGCAGGGTAATCCCACCGGTGGAATCCGGGACGGGGCGCACGGGGCTGCACCGAAGCGGCAGTTCGGGTCGGTGAGCGTCAGGCCGACGCCTCCGCCTGTACGCGACTCTCGCTCTCCTGGCCTGCAACCCGGCGGCGCCTTGTCGGCATGCCCGCCGTCGGGTTGGCGACGCCCCAGGCCGCGCCCTTGCAAATCAGCTCCTTGTAGATGGCCGCCACGCGGCCCGTCAAGGCGCGGTCGACCGCTCGGTCGTCGGCGGTGACGAACTGGATCAGGCCTTCCTTGCGGCCGAGGGAGACGCACTGCTGGAAGTAGCGGATGGAGACCTGGGGGACCTTGGTGTCGGTGAGGCGGGCGGCGATGGCGTCGGCGGCCTGCCAGGCCATGGGGACGCCCGAGGCGCACGACATCCGCAGCGGCTTGTCCTGGGGGCCCATCGCCATCGCCGCGTCGCCCACGGCGTACACGTCCGGATGGGAGACCGAGCGCATCGTCGCGTCGACCACGATCTGGCCGCGGCCGCTGAGCTCCAGGGCGGTGGCACCGGCGATCGGGTGGACCGCGAATCCGGTCGTCCAGACGGTCACCTCGGCGGGGATGGTCCGGCCGTCGGCGGTCGTGACGCGGTCCGCCTTCACGGCGTCGACCGCCGCGTGCTCGTGGACCGTGATGCCGAGCTTGGCCACCACCTTGCGGAGGTGGGCGTGGCCCTTCTCCGAGAGCCAGTCGCCCAGTACGCCGTGGGCGGCCAGGGCAACGTCGAGGTCCGGGCGGGCCTCGGCGATCTCCGTCGCCGCCTCCAGGCCGGTCAGGCCGCCGCCGACCACGAGCACTGGCCGACCGGACTCCAGGGCGGCGAGGCGCTCGCGCAGGCGCAGGGCGCCGGGGCGGCTGGAGATCTCGTGGGCGTGTTCGGCGGTGCCGGGGACGCCTCCGTCGTTCCAGCCGCTGCCGAGGGCGTAGACCAGGGTGTCGTAGGCCAGTTCCTCGCGCCCGAGGGCGTCCGCCGAGTCAACCGTCACCGTCTTGCGGTCCACGTCCAGGCCGGTGACCTTCGCGAGCTTCAGCTCCACGCCCGTGCCCGCGAACATCTCGCTGAACAGCCGGGGCTTGAGGTCCTGGCCGGTCGCGAGCTGGTGCAGCCGGACGCGCTCCACGAAGTCGGGCTCGGGGTTGACGAGGGTGATGGCGATGTCCTCGCGATGCAGCCGCTTGGCGAGGCGGCCGGCGGCGGTGGCGCCGGCGTAGCCGGCTCCGAGGACGACGATGCGGTGCTGCATGTCCGTGCTCCTGTCTGGAGGGGTTCCGCCGCTGTCCGGCGCGGTTTCGCCCCTTGAACCGGACAGCCCCTCGTTTCCTGACAGGATCAGGATGTGACCTGCGTCACTCGCGTTCAGAGGGTGTAGAGCGGGGCCTCCTCGTGGTCCCCGGCGGCCCACCGCTCGTTCGCCCGGGTGAGCTTGTCGGGGTTGACCTGGCTGCGCACCGCCACGATGCCCTCCGCGGTGACCTCCAGGCAGATGACCCCGACCACCCTGCCGTCGACGATCGCGACGATGGCAGGCTCGCCGTTGGCCGTCGTGGCGTAGATGTCGGGTACGCCGCCGATGTGGGCCCGCTTGGCGTCGCTGGGCTTGAACATGCCGCGCAGGAACGTGGCGACCGCGAGCGCCCCCTCGAACGCCTTCGCGCGGGCCGGGACCTTGCCGCCGCCGTCGCCGACCGCGACGGCCTCCTGGGTGAGCAGGCGTACGAGGGGCTCGGTGCGCCCGCTGGTCGCCGCCGTCAGGAATTCCTCGACGATGCGCCGGGCGGCACCCTTGTCGATGTCGGTGCGGGCCTCGCCGTCCGCGACGTGCTTCTTGGCCCGGTGGTAGATCTGCTGGCTGGCCGCTTCGGAGATGTCCAGGATCGCGGCGATCTCCCGGTGCGGGTAGTCGAACGCCTCCCGCAGCACGTACACCGCCCGCTCGTTGGGTGAGAGGCGTTCCAGCAGGACGAGGACGGCGTACGACACCGACTCGCGCTGCTCGACGGTGTCGGCCGGGCCCAGCATCGGGTCCCCCGCGAGCAGCGGCTCGGGGAGCCAGCGTCCCACGTACGTCTCGCGCCGGGCGCGTGCCGAACTCAGCTGGTTGAGGCAGTAGTTGGTGAGGACCTTGGTGAGCCAGGCCTCGGGCACCTCGATCCGCTCGACGTCGGCCGCCTGCCAGCGCAGGAACGTCTCCTGCACGGCATCCTCCGCCTCGCTCGCCGAGCCGAGCAGCCGGTAGGCGATGGTCTCCAGCCGGGGCCTGGCGGCCTCGAACCGGTCCACGTCACTCATGATCAGCGCCATGCCCGCGATCCTAGGCGCCGCCTGGGTGGTGCGGTAGAAGAGGTGCCGTGTCCCAGGGAGCCGCGCGGTGCCCGGACGGGGCCTGGAGATCGGCGAGTTCCCCGAACCGGCCGCCTGGCCGGGCGCCTTGCGTGGGCTGCCCGACCATGCGCCGCCTCGGTTACAGGTACGGTCGGGTGATCAACTCGATCGCGTGACCGGCGGGGTCCTTGAAGTACACCCCTCTACCGCCGTGCTCGGTGTTGATCTCGTCCGAGCGCCGCATCTGCGGATCGGCCCAGTGCTCGATGCCGCGCTCGCACAGTCGCTGGTACGCCCGATCGAACAGCTCGTCGTCGAGGAGGAACGCGTAGTGCTGCATCTGGATCTCCACCGGCGGCTCGGCGAACTGAAGAAGCACGCCGTCGGTGAACTGGATGTTGGTGAACGGGCCCCAGGACGGCGCCTGGGAAAGCTCCAAGAGCTCACGGTGGAACCGAGCCGACTCGCCGCGGTCCTTGGCGGCGATGATGGTGTGGTCGAAGGTGGCTGGCATGTGGTCGACCTCGCTGTCGTTCGGCACGGATTAACGGACTCGTAGGGCAGAAGCCCTGGTCCGCGGGCCGAACTGACGGGGTGCCACGCGCGCACCCGCTGTGCGATCAGCCCCCCACCGGGTGACCAATCCGTGTGTGGCGCAGAGCCGGTCCGGTGTTCACGTCGGGGGACCCTACTTGGTCCTGTCGGCCACGACCACGGGTTGGCGGTCGGCTGTTTGCCGGCTCCTCACGTGGCTCGTGGTCGTATTACGGGCTCAACTTGGACGCGGTCCGCCGAGAGCGCTTTCAGGCACACCGCTCCCTCGCCGCATACCAGGTGCTGCGCACCGCGGCCGAGGCTGCGGGCTGCTGGAAGACGGAACGCGAAGCCGCGTTGGAGGTTCTGCGTGCCGATGCGACGGAGCCGCGCCGTGGTTGGCACCGCGGGCCCGTACTGGTCGACGCCCTGCTCGACGACGGAGACCTGGACGCCACCTGGCAGGCGGCCGAGGGCCGTGCCGACGACCGGCAGTGGCTCACCCTCGCGGACCGCTCGAAGGACGCGGCCGGCCGATGTGCTCGCGGTCTACCTGCGGCTGATCGAACCGCTGAAGCAGAGGACGGGGGACCGCACCTATCAGCAGATGGCCCGGCTGTTGCTCGCCGCCCGGGAGTGCCACCAAAACCTGGGCACGCAGGAGGAGTTCGCCGCCTACCTAACCACCCTGCGCGCCGACCAGAAACGCAAGCGCAACCTGATGAAGACGCTGGACGAGCACGGTCTGTGAGCTCCGCGCCGAGGTCCGTCACCCCAGGTCGGCGAGGAGCGTGCCCAGCACCGCCTCCTCCTCGACGCGGTGGCCGATGTCGGTGAGGGCGCGGGCAAGGCCGGGCTCCCAGGGGGATTCGGCAGGGGGGCCGGACAGGGGAACGGGTGTTGTGGCGGTGGCGGCTGCCATTCGGTAGTCGGCGGCCGTGCAGTGCCATGGCTGCCAGGGCACGTGGCGCAGCAGGGTGGCGGCGATGCGCAGGCCGCCCCAGTCGAAGTCGCCCAGGTTTCTCCGGGGCTCCGCGAGCGTTCGACGGGAGTTCTCGCAGCTCAGGAGCGGTCCGGAGCACTGTAGCGGATGCAACAGGTGTGGTGCACGGAGCTACTCGTCTTGATCGTCTTCAACTGCTGGCTCACCCGGACGATCCTCTCGCCACTCCTTGCAGGGCTCGCAGCAGCTCCCGACAGTCCAGGGTTCTGCTGATGCCGTTGGTGCCGTCCGCTGCCGGGGCCGGGCGGGTGTGCCGAAGAGGATGAGGATGGGGTGTTATCGGTCTGTTCCGTAGCGGAGGCCGTCGAGGAGCAGGTCGAGGAGGCGGCCGGCCCGTTCGCGCTGGGCAGGAGCGCTGGTGACCAGTGCGACGCTCGATCGCAACGTCCGCGCCCTTCTCGGAGAAGGCGCGTACGGCGGCTTCGAGGATGCGTTCCCGTCCGCACCGCCATGGAGGTCAACTTCTTCGGCGTGGCCGCCATGACCCGGGCCGCCCTGCCGCACCTGCGCGCGGCCCAGGGCCGGGTGATCACCGTCACCAGTGTCGGCGGCGTCGTCGGCCAGCCCTTCAACGAGGCGTACTGCGCGGCCAAGTTCGCCGTCGAGGGCTTCATGGAGTCCCTCGCCCCCGTCGCCGCCCCCGTCGCCGCCACCGTCGGCGTCACCGTGGTCGAACCCGGCGCGGTCGCGTGCGAGTTCATCGCCAACCTCGGCCTGGACGTCCCCGCCGTGCTCGCCGCGTCCGGGCCCTACACGCCGGCCCTTCAGGCGTACATCGCCCGCACGCGGGAGACCTTCGGCAACGCCCAGACCTCGGACGAGGCCGCCGCCCCGATCATCGACGCCCTGACCGCCGACCGCCCTGCCTTCCGCATCCAGACCTCCCAGTGGGCCCGCGACTTCGTCGCCACCACCCTTGCCGACCTCGACGGCTCCGCCGTCCAGGCCCTCACCCGCACCTGGGTCCGCTGAACAACCCCACAACAGGAACACCGAGTTTGTCGCGGCGGCTCGTCTGGTTCGAGAGCCATACCTCGAGGCGTACGTCGTGTTCCTGGCCCTCGATGGTGATCCGTTCGGGGTGCTGGCGGGGGATGACGGTCTTCTGCTCGCGCTCGATGTACCGGGCGAGCGCGGCCAGGCCCCGCGGGAACGCCTCCGCACCCCCCGCGCCCGCCGCCGCGGTCCCGGTCTTCGTGCCGCTCGGCGCCGGCCTCCGGGCCGGGGTGGTGGCCGCCTCGACGCCAAGCTGGGCGAGTCTCTTCTGCTGCTCCGGGTTGAGTCGGTGGAAGTCGCGTTGTTGGCGGGTGAGTCGGTGTCCGATGTCGTCGCCGTGCCAGGTCACCCCGGGCACGATGCCCGTCGCCAGCGCCCCCTCGTCCAACAGGGCTTTGAGGCCGACGTACCTCACAGGAACCGGGACCCGGTTCCGTCCCGAAGCCCGCCCCATACGGGCCCCGGGGATCTGTACGAGGGGTTGAGGAGTGGGCCCAGGGAGCCGATCTGGTCATCCGCCCTGCCGTGGCAGCGCCGTGGGGGAGTGGTCCGGGCGGCCGTGGGAGGCCTTCCGGGCAGGGGCTGGGGTGGTCGGCGGGGGCCTCTGGGCTGGCTGTTCTGGGCGCTCGCGCTCCTTCGATTGAAGGGTCTTTGGAGTCTGCCGCCCCAGCCATCAAAGAGTTCAAACAGTTGCAATAAATGATATTCGGGCATATCCGTCGTGAGGCGGCCCACAGGACCTAGGTCACATACGAGTGGGCCTAGTGGCCATCGATGGGCTGGGCACTGCTTCTTCACCCGGGCACGCCTTGCGCGTGCCGGGCCGCGCGCGGGGCGGCGGTACCGGCTGCTGCGAAGTCCGTTAGGAGAAGCGGGGCCTTGTCAGGCCGTGCGGGGGTCGGTAGAACTGGATGAGTCGCCGGGCGGCACGGGTGCTCCACCCGCCGCGGACGAACCCCTCCCCATCGTGTGAGTGGCTCACGCATGCCCTGGCATGCCGCGACCGTCCCTGTTCCCTTCGGAAGGCCTCTTCGTGTCCAACGCAGTCATCCGCCGCATCGCCGCCTCCAAGAAGACCCTCGCGGGCGCCGTCGTCGCCGTCGGCGCCGCCGGTTCCCTGTTCGCCACGGTTCCCGCCCAGGCGGCCCCGGTGAACGCCAAGGCGATCGCTCAGCAGATGATCAAGGACCCGGCGCAGTTCGCGGCCTTCAGTAAGATCGTCTCCCACGAGAGCGGCTGGAACCACACCGCCACGAACTCCTCCTCCGGGGCGTACGGCCTGGTCCAGGCCCTGCCGGCGTCGAAGATGGCGTCCGCCGGCGCGGACTGGAAGACCAACCCGGCCACGCAGATCAAGTGGGGTCTGGACTACATGAACTCCCGCTACGGCAGCCCGGTCGGCGCCTGGAACTTCTGGCAGGCCCACCACTGGTACTGAGCCACCAGCTGACTCACCCACCCGAATCCGACATGCCCGCCGCTTCAGCGGCGGGCATGTCGGATTCGGTGATTCACTCCCGCGACCAGCGGATGAGATTGCCGGCGCCCCGCCGCCGCTCAGTGAGCTTTTTCAGCCTGACCCTACAGTCAGCGCGGGTAGGCATCGCCGCCGGTGGAGATCCGACGTTCCTGTGATCTCGGCGGCGACCGCGGGGGTGTCGGCCCGGCCGAAGTCCGGGCGCAGGTCGCAGGCCCAGGTGGCATGCCGGTCGGCGGTCGGCACGACGGGGCGGGTGATGGCTGCGATCCTCGTCTGCATCCTCTTGACGAACTCCGCTCTATGCTCGGGCTATGGCCGATGCCTCGAGGGTGAAGATCTTTTTTGCCGGCTGCATGGACAACGCGGCGAAGGTCGGCTTCAGCCTCGTCGACGGTCGCGAGTTTCTCGGCTGGATCGCTGAGGTCGCGGACGATCGGGTATCGGTCGCTTGGGCACCCAGCCCGATCTTCATGCAAGCCACGGGCGGCGAGAAGTGGAATCCGGACGATGAGTGGATACCGTTCAGCGCGATACTGTCCGGGACGCTCGCGTGGTACGACACGTCTGCCAGGCGGTGGGTGACGTACCCGCATTGACCTTTTATCGACCGAAGTCGACAAGATCGCCTGTCGTGCCTGGATGATCACGCAGCGAGAACTTCGCCCCCGCGTCCCCACGCAGACTGTCATGGAGGTCTTTCAGCGTTGCCGCTCCAGCGTGAGGACGGCGGCGATTGACGTCATTCGATTCGGGCTGCACCGGGCCTTGCGGAAGATCCGCCATGACTTCAGTCGTGCGACGCCACGCTCGACCGGTGCCCGTGCTGCGGACAGTGCGCGGTTGACGGTCTGTCGCGTGGGTGTGAGGTCACGGCCCGGCAGGCGTCTGAGGGCCGTCGTCACCCATGGGCCGGCTCCCATATAGGCACGGTCGGCGAGAACCGGGACGCCCTGGCGCTCACAGATCCGGATGATCCGGTGGGTGCGGGCGCGGTGAGGTCGTGCGCACGGCCGGGCAGTGCGGGCGAGATCCACCCCAGCCGCCCAACCGGGTCGGTTACCACCTGTACGTTCACCCCATGCCGGCGGTGCTTGTAAGAGAAGTCGGCCCGGCTGTCGCCGACCCGGTCGCACTCCGCAAGCGTGCCATCCAACAGGACGTAGTCCGGATCGGCCTCACGCAGGGCACGGCCGGGCGCGCGGTCAGCCAGCAGGTCGATGACGGCTGCCACGTAGGCGTGCGCGGTGCCGACGGAGATGCCGAACCCGGCAGCGAGCTGGGCGAGAGTGTCGTGCCGCCGCAGGTACACCAGACCGACCAGCGCACGCTGGTGCGGCGGGAGCTTGCAGCGGCGGTCACCTTCGCGGGTGACGATGGTCATGGTGACCCACTCGACCAGGGCATGAGGCAGGTCGAGTGCGGCAGAACACGGAGCCAACGCGGCTCCTGTGCCTGTGGGTTGAGACTTCGAACACCTCCCCCAACGGCACGGGAGCCTCGTGCGTTGCGCGCACCGTCGGCATCACCCGATCAGTGGCCACTCTGAAACAGCTCAGTCACAGCCCCTATGGCTGAGTGGGTCCGGCTGACGGGACGCGTTGTCGGCGCAGGAGCAGCCCTGCGGGCCGCCACAGGGCGAAGGCCAGGCCGAGGCCGAGCGGGATCTGCAGGAACTGCTGGATCACCGGGGGCCCGGGCTTGTCCCCCGCCTGAGCGGGGCAATGCCCTGCGGATCGACGGTCACCGTGTAAGTGCCGCCTACCACCCACTTGCGCGAGAGCGGCCTGGACGGCATTCTCCCGATCGACCG
The DNA here is from genome assembly GCF_036231355.1 of Streptomyces sp. NBC_01431. NCBI lineage: Bacteria > Bacillati > Actinomycetota > Actinomycetes > Kitasatosporales > Streptomycetaceae > Streptomyces > Streptomyces sp. NBC_01431. The sequence goes on along the minus strand of NZ_CP109496.1, from coordinate 244,406 downwards.
CTGAGGGTCGCCACCACAGGTACGGTCAGCTTCATGGCAGGCAAGACGGCACGCACCACCGGACCCAGGGGGCGATGGGCGTGGAGAACGGATCGCAGAGCATCCCGTGGGGCGGCGAGTGGCGACGTCACCTCCGCTCCGGTGCCGAGGCGGGTCTCGTGCGCTCGTGGATGCGCCGTGTCGAATGCCCGACCTGCAAGGCAGCCGCAGGGCGGGCCTGCCGCACCGCGGGCGGCCGCCCGACCAACGAACACCGTGCACGCCGTGACGCCATCGGCCCCATCCCGTACGCGAAGTGGCGAAAGGAGGGCCTCATCCCGGAGCAGCGGACGTACACGATTCCGGCCGTGCTCAAGGAGTCGGAGAAGGCCCGCGGCGACTTCAACGTGGACACCGCCTTGGCCGACGGTGTGGCGGTCGTCCGGATGTTCCTCGCCGACCGGCTCGGGTTGTTCCTCCAGGGCGAGGAGGCCATGGACCGCATCGACGACGCCGTGCGCAAACTGATCGAGGTCCGCGGCCCGGTGGGGACGGCCGACGTGGTCACTGTCCTTGCCAGCCAAGTCGCCTCGCTGCTGGCTGCGAACGCTGGACCCGACGGCGATCCGGAGGCCCTGTTCGACACGATGATCCGCGCGCAGATCGACATGGTCCGCAGGATGAAAGCCGACGAGAGATCTTCTTCAGCAGCTCACGGTGTTTGGGAGCAGCTCGTAGCCCGACCGTGTGACGTGCCCGGCCGAAGTGCGGCTGCCTTGCGCGCCGGTCGGTCCCCACCGCGACGCAGGTGCTTTCGTCGGGGGGGCCGGGTGTGCGACGGCTCCGGTGTCGGTCCTAAGGGGTCGGCCGACGTCCAGCCGTTCTCCTGCGCGTCGTCCGGTTGCCGAGGGCGTCCGTCCGCAACGCAGAAGGAGAGATCGTGGTGACAGCAAACGTCAGCGAGAGGCGCAGGGCGATGCCCGGGCAGCTTCTCAGGGGCCAGAAGGCGCTGGTGACCGGTGCCAACTCGGGCATCGGCCTTGCGACCGCCATCGCCCTGGGCCGGGCCGGAGCGGACGTAGTGGTGAACTACGTAGTCGGTGCGCACGAGGCAGAGAACGTCGTGAAGGAGATCGAGGGCTTCGGGGCCCGCGCCTACGCCCACGAGGCCGACGTGTCCGACGAGGACCAGGTGAACGCCATGGTCGCGCGGATGGTCGAGGAGTTCGGCACCATCGACATCATGGTGGCCAACGCGGGCCTGCAGCGGGACGCGGCCCTCACGGAGATGACGCTCGCCCAGTGGCAGAAGGTCATCGACGTCAACCTGACGGGCCAGTTCCTGTGCGCGCGGGAGGCCGCCAAGGAGTTCATGCGGCGCGGTGTGGTGGAGGAGGTCTCCCGTTCGGCGGGCAAGATCATCTGTATGAGCTCGGTCCACCAGGTCGTCCCGTGGTCGGGGCACGTGAACTACGCCTCCTCCAAGGGCGGTGTGGGCATGCTGATGCAGACCCTCGCGCAGGAGCTGGCCCCACATCGAATCAGGGTCAACGCGGTCGCGCCCGGCGCCATCCGCACGCCGATCAACCGCGATGCCTGGTCCACCCCCGAAGCCGAGGCCGACCTCCTGCGGCTGATCCCGTACCGCCGCGTGGGCGACCCGGACGACATCGCCAACGCCGTCGTCGCCATGGCGTCCGACCTGCTCGACTACGTCGTCGGGACCACCCTCTACGTCGACGGGGGAATGACGCTCTTTCCCGGCTTCGCCACCGGAGGCTGATCTCCGGTGGAGGATCACGTCACGCCCCGCCGGGTGGTCGTCCTCGGCGGAGGGTTCGCAGGGCTGTTCGCCGCCCGCGCAATGCGGAGGTCACCGGTGGCGGTAACCGTGGTCGACCGCCGAGCCCACCACCTCTTTCAACCGCTGCTGTACCAGTGCGCCTCCGGGATCCTGTCCGAGGGACAGATCGCACAGCCGCTGCGCGGGGTCCTGCGACGCCACCACAACGTGAGCTGCGTGCTCGCCGAGGCCACGGACGTGGATGCCGGCGCTCGGCTGGTCCACGCCCGGCGACCCGAGGGCGGAACCGTCGTGCTGCCGTACGACGAACTGATCGTCGCGGTGGGTATGCGTCAGTCCTACTTCGGGCACAACGAGTTCGCTGCGCACGCCCCCGGCATGAAGACCCTGGACGACGCGCTCGACATCCGCCGACGTATCTACCGGGCGTTCGAGATGGCCGAAACGGCCGCGGACGACCGGGAACGGCAGCAATGGCTCACCTTCGCGCTCGTCGGCGCCGGACCGACCGGTGCCGAACTCGCGGGACAGATCCGGGAGATCGCCGGCCACACGCTCGAGCGGGAGTTCCGGACGATTGATTCCGCCAAGGCCCGGGTGCTGCTTTTCGAGGGGTCCGACGCGGTGCTGGGTGCGTTCGGTCCTCGACTGGCCCACCGTGCGGCCCGAACCCTGCAGGGTCTCGGTGTGGAGCTCCACCTCGGCACGATGGTCACCGACATCGATGCTCACGGCCTGACCGTGAAAGACCGTGACGGCAAGGCGACCCGGTTCGACGCACGCACCGTCCTGTGGACGGCGGGGGTCGAGGCGCCGCCCATCGCAGCCGCGCTGGCCCGGGCAACCGGTGCCGAACAGGACCGGGCCGGACGCATCCTCGTCGAACCCGACCTCACCATCCCGGGCCATCCGGAGATCCGCGTCACGGGCGACGTGATGAGCTTGAACAAGCTGCCGGGTCTGGCCGAGGTCGCCATGCAGTCGGGTGCGTACGCGGGCCGGAGCGTGCGCCACGCCGTCGAAGGCAGGACGAAGAAACCGAAGCCCTTCAAGTACGTGGATCTCGGCAGCGCCGCCTACATCGCCCGCGGCCGGGCCGTGGTCAAGGCCGGCCCGCTGCATCTGTCGGGTTTCACCGGCTGGCTGGCCTGGCTCTTCATCCACCTGGCCTTCCTCACCGGCTTCCGCAGCAGGCTGGGAGCGGTGCTCAGCTGGTCCGTCGCCTTCGCCACCGGCTCGCGCCGCGAACGCGCCTTCACCATGCCCGACACCGGCGTGTCGGCGGCCCGGGCGGGCGGCCCGGAGGCACCTCCGCCTCCCTGACGGGCCCGGGCCGATCCTCTACGGGTGCCCCTTCGCATCCTGTCCCTCCTCAGCCCCGCCACCCCCACAGGGCAGACCATCGAGGCGCACATGCTCAACACCGTCGACTTTCTGGCGAACAGCACCCCGGACCAACTCCTGCCGGCACGAGAGTTGATGGCCTTCACCCTGGCCTCACACATCCTGCTGGTCCCGTTCGGTGTGGCACTGCCGTTCATCACCCTGCTGATGCACCACCGGGGGCTGCGACGCAACGACGCCGTCGCTCTCGAGCTCGCGCGACGCTGGTCGGCGGTGATGGCCGTTCAGTTCGCCATCGGCATCATCACCGGCACCGTGCTGTCCTTCGAGTTCGGTCTGCTGTGGCCCGGCATGATGGGCCGCTGGGGAGACGTCTTCGGTCTCGGGTTCGGCGTCGAGGCGTGGGCATTTTTCCTGGAGGCCGTCCTGATCGCGATCTACCTCTACGGCTGGCGCCGGCTCAAGCCCTGGACCCACTTCTGGCTGGCCGTGCCGCTGCCGCCGGTCGCCCTGATGGGGGCGTTCGGCATCATCGCGGCCAACTCCTGGATGAACACCCCGCAGGGGTTCCGCCTGGACGCCCAGGGCAATCCCGTCGACGTCGACGTGCGGCAGGCGGTCTTCACACCGATGTTCGGCCCGGAGTACTGGCACTTCGTGGTCGCGATGCTCATGACCGCCGGCTACGTGGTCGCCGGTGTCTACGCGGTCGGCTGGCTGCGCGGGCGCCGTGACCGCTACCACCGGCTCGGCTTCACCGTGCCGTTCACCGTCGCCGCGATCCTCACCCCGATCCAGTTCATGCTCGGCGACTCCGCCGCTCGCGCCGTCTTCCACAAGCAGCCGGTCAAGTTCGCCGCCCTGGAGATCGTCTGGAAGACCGACTCCCATGTGCCCGAGTACATGTTCGGGCGGCTGAACACCAACGGCATCATCTCCGGCGGACTCAAGATCCCCCAGCTGGACTCGATCCTCGCCGGCTTCAAGCCCAGCACCCAGGTGATCGGGCTGACGTCGGTGCCGGCCGCCGACCGCCCCACCGCCGTCCAGGCCACCATCGCCCACTGGGCCTTCGACATCATGGCCACCATCGGCAGCGTGCTCATCCTGCTCGCGCTCTGGTACGCCTGGTCCTGGTGGCGGCACCGGGACAACCCCGGCAGCCGTTGGTTCTACCGCTGTGCCGCGCTCGCGGGAGTCGCCTGCCTGTTCACCGTCGAGTGCGGGTGGATCACCACGGAGGTCGGCCGTCAGCCCTGGATCGTCTACCAGTACATGAAGGTCTCGGAGGCGGTGACCAGCACCCGTGCCGGATCGCTGTGGGCGATGCTCGGCATCGTCATCGTCGTGTACGTGGTCGTTTTCGGCTCGTTCCTCGCGGTCGTCCTGAAGATGCGTACCCGCTGGCGCATGACCGACGAGGGCGCGGCCGCCGCGCGCGCCGAACTGCCGCCGGAGACCGACACCCCCTACGGGCCCCGAAGCGAGCCCGAGCCAACAACCGCCGGCACCGTGCCCGGTGGCGGATCCGACCACACCCCTGGCGGTGCGTCGTAATGGCCGAATTCATCGCCTGGGTGTTGGTGCTCGCCATCGCCGCCTACGCCTGCGCCGGAGGCACCGACTACGGCGCGGGCTTCTGGGACCTCCTGGCCGGCGGCGCCGAGCGCGGCAAGCGGCCCCGCTGGCTCATCGACCACGCCATGGCACCGGTCTGGGAGGCCAACAACGTCTGGTTGATCTTCGTCCTGGTCATCATGTGGACCGGCTTCCCGACGATGTTCCAGGCCGTCTTCACTGCGATGTGGCTGCCGCTCGCCCTCGCCGCCGTCGGTCTGGTCCTGCGCGGCGCCGGGTTCGCCCTGCGCAAGCCGACCCGCCGCCTGGCCCAACAACGGATCTACGGCGCGACGTTCGCCGTCTCGTCACTGATGACGCCGTTCTTCCTCGGGGCGGTGCTCGGCGGCATCGCCTCCGGCCGGGTCGAGGTCGGCACGACCGCCTCCGCTGACGCCTGGGCCAATGGAACCTCCGTCCTCACGGGTCTGCTGGCCGTCGCCGCCACCGCCTTCCTCGGAGCGATCTTCCTCTGCTCCGACGCCCTGCGGTTCGGCGCGCTCGATCTCGTCGACTACTTCCGCGTACGGGCGTTGTGCGCCTTCGGCGCCGTTGTGGTCCTCGCGCTCATCGCCCTGCCCGTCACGCACGATGACGCCCGCTACGTCTGGGACGGCCTCACCGGGGGCTGGGGCCTGCTGCTGATCATTCTGGCCGCGGTCTGTGGTCTGGCCACGGTGTTGCTTCTGCTGCGCCGGTCCCACGGCTGGTCCCGCTACACCTCGGTGGCGAGCGTGGCCCTGGTCGTCGGCGCCTGGGGCTTCGCGCAGCGGCCCTACGTGCTGCCCACCTCGCTGACGGTGACCGCGGCGGCCGGGGCCACCCACACCCTGCGCTGGCTGGTGATCGTCACCGCCATCGCGATCGTGCTGGTCGGTCCGGCGCTGGTACTGCTCTACCGGCTCGACGCGATGGGTGAGCTGGAGGAGCTCACCGACGCCGACACGCGGGCCGCCAGAACGTCCGGCGACAACCTGTAGCGACGCTCAGCCGGTCACGGAGCGACGGTGTCCCGGTCACCTCAGCCGGGCGGCGATGTGGTCGCCGACTCGCAGGGCGTTGGCGATGGCGGTGAGCGACGGGTTCACCGCGCCGATGCTGGGGAAGAAACTCGTGTCCACGACGTAGAGGTTGTCGAGGTCGTGGGCCTTGCAATTGACGTCCAGGGCCGAACTCCGTGGGTCGTCGCCGAACCGCACGGTGCCGGCCTGGTGTGCGGTGGCGCCGATCGGCATGCCTTTGTGCAGGTAGATGCTGTGATCCAGCAAGTGGTGCTCGTGCATGCCCAGGTGTCCGAGCATCCCCCGCAGCTTGTGCTGGAGGCGCTTCAACCCGGCGATGTTGTTCTTCTCGTCGAGGGCCAGGTGGATGGCGTCGTCCTTGTCGAGGGTGACCCGGCTCTCGGGCAGCGGAAGGTCCTCTCCGCAGAGCCAGAAGTCGACGGCGTGGTGGGCAAGTACCTCGAAGGGCATGTCGGGCATGACGGCACCGGCCCAGCGCGGAGCCTCGCCGTGGATCTGGTCGGCGTCCGACTTGCCGAGCATCTGGATGCCGCCGAGCGGAAACTCCCAGTCGTCCGCGCCCAGGTACCAGTCGTTCAGCGCCAGGGTCTTCTGGAAACGCGTGGGGTTCGGTTCCTTCGACACCGCCATCAGCGCCAGGTTGTTGTGCCGCATGTAGTGGCGACCCACCACGTCCGAGCTGTTGGCCAGACCGGCGGGGTGCTTGTCGTTGGCTGAACGCAGCAGCAGAACGGCGGAGTTGACCGCGCCGGCCGCGACCACCACGATGTCGGCGCTGAATCTCTCCGTCGTTCCGTTCCTGAGCTCGGCGACGACCTTGGTGACGGTGTGTCCGGTCGGGTCGGTCTCCAGGCGGCGCACGTCGGCGTTGGTGACCATCGTGACGTTGTCGTACTTCAGCGCCGGGTCGACGCAGATCACCTGCGCGTCGGACTTGGCGCCCACCAGGCAGGGGAAGCCGTCGACCCGGTCGCAGCGGATGCAGACGCTGTCGTGGGTGGCCCGGCCGTGCTCGTCCTGGGTGAGATTCACGCCGATCGGCAGGTGGAAGGGGTGCAGGCCGGCCTTCCCCAGATCGTCGCTGAGCTGCTGGATGCGCGCCTCGTGCTCGACCGGCGGGTAGGCGTACTGCGCGCTGGTCGGCCCTCCGGTGGGGTCCTCGCCGTGCCGGCCGTGCACCAGGTAGAGGTGCTCGGCCTGGGTGTAGTACGGCTCCAGGTCCTCGTAACGGATGGGCCAGGCCGGAGAGATGCCGTCGTGGTGGCGCAGTTCGCCGAAGTCCTCGGGCCGGAGCCGGAAGAGCGCGGCGCCGTAGAACTTGGTGTTTCCCCCGACGTAGTAATTGACCTCTGGCGGGAACTGGTTGCCGTGCTTGTCGTACCAGAACTCCGGGGCACGGTACTTGCCCTTGACGAAGACGGCGGTGGAGTCCCAGTTGTCCCGCTCCCGCGGCAGGTAGCCGCCACGTTCCAGGATCAGGATCCGCCGGCCGGAGGGGGCCAGTCGGTGGGCGAGCGTGCCGCCGCCCGCTCCCGTACCGATGACGATGACGTCGTAGTGCTGATCGTCGGCCATGAGAGGGTCCCGTCCTAGGAGTCGTCGACTGTCCGGGCCGAAGCGCCCGTCCGGGGGCCACGGCTGTGCTGTTCCGCACAGGCATTCACGCATTCGGGACATTCAGTGCCAATTCCCAAACTATCGGGTGGGTCGGCTGACTGCGACCCGGCGGAGTCGATCAGGCGGCAGATCACTTCACGGCCCGGACGGCGCGCACCGCCTGGTCGACGAGGGTCTGCGGGTCGGCCCGCGCGTCGACGGTCAGGCCGGGCTCGTCCGGCCGCAGCGGTTCCAGGGCGGCGTACTGGGAATCGACCAGCCGGGCGGGCATGAAATGGCCCACTCGGCCTGTGACCCGCTGGTCGGCGATCGCGCGGTCCAGCGCCAGATACAGGAACCACACGCCTGCGTCTGCCCTGCGCAACTCGTCCCGGTACTCGTGCCTGAGGGCCGAGCACGCCACCACACTGCCCTGTCCGGCGTCGGTCGCCTCGCGGATCCATTCGGCGACGGACCGCAGCCACGGGCGGCGATCCTCGTCGTCGAGTGGGCGACCCGCGGCCATCTTGGCGCGGTTCGCGGCCGGGTGGGCGTCGTCCGCCTCCAGGAAGGGCACCATGAGCCGCTGCGCGAGCAGCAGTCCCACGGTGGACTTGCCCGATCCCGAGACACCCATGACCACCACGACCGAGGGGGCCGGGGTCACAGGACGGCAATCGGATTGACCGGCGAGCCGGTGGCGTCCGGCAGCCTCAGTGGGGCGATCACGCAGAGGAAGGACCAGCGTCCCTCCGCCTCGCAGACCGGTGCCAGGTCCTCGAACTGCAGGTAGTCCAGCAGGTGCAGGCCCATGGCGTGGACCGCCAGCACATGCACGGGAAAGTCGACGCCCTCGGTGGAACTCGGCGCCGTGTCGTTGTTACCGTCGCCGCCGAGCACGGCGACCCGCCGGTCGGCGAGGAATTCCAGTGCCGACGGATGGAGTCCGGCGCGCTCGCGCGCAGCGTGCCACGGCCCGAGTTCGGCACGGCGTCGGCGATGGCCGACGCGGACGAACAGGAGGTCGCCCTCGGTCACGCGGAGGTGCTGGGCGGTTTCGGCCGCGGCGAGGTCGCCGGCGGTCACGTGATCGCCCGGTTCGAGCCAGGGCACGCCACGCAGCCGCGGAACGTCCAACAGCACACCGCGTCCCACGATCCCGTCGCGAGCCGCCTCGATGGAGAGCGTCGTGGCCCCGTGTGCCGTGACGCTGCTCGCGGCGACGCCACCGTGCAGCGTGCCGTCGTAGATCACGTGGCAGAGGGCATCGATGTGGCTGTCGGCGTCGCCGTGCACGTTCATCGCGAAGCTGTCCCTCGCGAAGTGGAGCCCGCCAGAGGCGTCTTCCTCCGGCGGCCCGCTCATCCGGTGCCTCGCGGGCTCCGGATTGTCCGGGCCGGGCAGCGTCTCCACCGGCGCGGCGAGCGTCACCGTCCGGCCGGTCCGCACCTCCTGGGCGGCGGCCGCCATCCGGGCAGGAGTGATCGCGTCCAGGGCGCCCCGGTCCCCAGAGGCCCAGGTGGCGCGGGAGAGCAGGTGCCGGTGGAGCACATCGAACTCGGCCTTGGTCAGCCGTGGCGGTCCTGCCGGACGGGCACGGGTGGCCATGGGTCAGCGCCCTTGCTCCGCGTCGAGCGCCTGGTCGAGGGTGGTGGCCGCCATGATGAGCGACAGATGGGTGAACGCCTGCGGGAAGTTGCCCAGTTGCTCCCCACTGGGACCGACCTCCTCGGCGAAGAGCCCGACGTGGTTGGCGTAGGTCTGCATCTTCTCGAACGTGTAGCGGGCCTGGGGCAGCCGTCCCGCCTGGGCCAGCGCGTCGACGTAGAGAAAGGTGCACAGACTGAAGGTGCCCTCAGAGCCGCGCAACCCGTCCGGCGACGCCGCCGGGTCGTAGCGGTAGACGAGGCTGTCGGAGACGAGCTTGCGGTCCATTGCGTCGAGCGTGGCGAGCCAGGCCGGGTCCCTGGGGGCGATGAAGCCGACTCTCGGCATGAGCAGGAGGGAGGCGTCCAGGACGTCACCGCCGTAGTGCTGCACGAAGGCGCCCTCCTTCTCGCTCCAGCCGCGCTCCATGACCTGTTCGAGGATGGCGTCCCTGGCGCTGCGCCACTTGTCCAGGTCGGCGGGCCTGCGGTAGTGCTCGGCCAGGCTGAGCCCCTGGTCGAAGGCGGCCCAGGACATCACCCGGCTGTAGGTGAAGTCCTGGCGGCCGCCGCGGGTCTCCCAGATGCCCTCGTCCGGCCGGTCCCAGTGGTCGGCGAGCCAGTCCAGCGTCCTGGCCATCGTCTTCCATGCCCGGTAGGTGGCCTGCGGCCCGATCTCCCGGCCCTGGGACAGCGCGTAGAGGGCCTCGCCGTAGATGTCCAGCTGGAGTTGGTCGGCGGCGCCGTTGCCGATGCGGACGGGGTAGGAGCCCCGGTAGCCCTCGAAGTGTTCGAGTGTCTCCTCCGGCAGGTCGGGGTTGCCGTCGATCCGGTACATCGTCTGGAGCGGCTCCTCCTCCTTGCCCTCCCGCTCGTGCAGTCTGCCGACGAGCCAGTGGACGAAGGCGGTGGCCTCCTCGATGAAACCCAGGTCCAGCATGGCCCGCACGGACAGCGCGCCGTCGCGGACCCAGGTGAACCGGTAGTCCCAGTTGCGCTCTCCGCCGACCTGCTCCGGCAGGCCCATGGTGGCCGCCGCGACGAGGGCGCCGGTGGGGGCGTAGGTGAGGAGCTTGAGGGTGATGACCGAACGGTGCACCAGCTCGGGCCAGCGGCCCCGGTAGCGGGACTGGTGCAGCCAGTCCTGCCAGAAGAGGGCGGTGTCGTCGACCTGTGCGGTGAGCCCGTCGACCGTGAGGGGTGCGGGCGCCTCGCCGCCGGACGCGCAGACGGTGAACACGACGCCGCCCGACTCGCCGGCGCGCAACGCCACCCTGCCGCGTACGTCCTGGCCGTCCCGCTCGAGCGGGAAGGAGGTCTGCAGGTGCGCGTCCATCCCCGGCGACCGGAACAGGCCGCTGTTCTCGCCCTCCCCGAGCTCCAGCTGGTGCTCGGCCCGGCCGTAGTCGAAGCGCGGCCGGCACTCGAGTGTGAAGTCGACGCTCCCGCGCACGGCACGCACGACGCGTATCAGGGTGTGCCGGTCGGTGGCGGTGCCGGTCCGGTCCGGAGGCATGAAGTCGACCACCTCGCCCACCCCGTCCGGTGACATGAACCGGGTCACCAGAATGGCCGTGTCGGGATAGTAGAGCTGTTTGCAGGTTTGGTCCGGGTGCTCGGGGGCCAGCCGCATGTACCCGCCATCGTCGTGGTCGAGCAGGGCGGCGAAAATGCTGGGCGAGTCGAAGCGGGGAGCGGCGAACCAGTCCACGACACCTTGCGAGGAGACGAGCGCGGCGGTCTGCAGGTCGCCCACCAGGCCGTGTTCGGCGATGGGAGGGTAGCGATCCATGGTTGCTCCGAAAAGTCGGAAAGAACCCCTGAGTCCACTATGGGTCAATCGGGTGGTCCTTGCGCGCCGGAGGTGACCGAAGTGACCGGAGATGCCGGTGCCCGAGCAGCGCACCCGGCTTGCCGACCCCCACCCACCGGGCGTTACTTACTGGAGTCAGCCGGTCACAAGTGGGGAGCTCCGGCGCTCGGGCACCGTGGCGCCGCGGTGGCGCAGTCGGCGAGCGAAGGAGGTGGTGCATGGAGATGATCCACGTCCGGCTGGTGAGCCCCGCTGATCTCACTGCCCGGGCGGTCGGGCTGCTGACCGACGACCGCTATGTCTTCAACCTGGTCGTCCTTGCCGAACTGGCGCACAACCCCGACGGCGACGCGATCGAGTGCGACATCCTGGCCGGTGCGGCCAACGCCGTGCTGCGCGGTCTGCGCGAGCTGGGACTCGACCGCCGCGGATCCATCGTCATCGAACCGGTCGAGATGGCCTTCTCCGGTACAGCGGCCGAAGCCGAGCAGCAGCAGCTCGGGGCGCTCGCGCACGCGCCGGTCTGGGAGGAGGTCGAAGCGCGGATTCGCGCCGAGGGCAGCTATCTGCCGAGTTTCTACGTCTACCTGGTCATCGCAGGCGTCATCGGGGCGGTGGGAATCATCACCAACTCCCAGATCCTGATCGTCGCGGCGATGGTCGTAGGACCGGAGTACGGCGCCATCACCAGCGTCGCACTGGGCATCGACCGCAGCAACGGCACCAGGATCCGCCAGGGCCTGTTCGCCCTGACCGGGGGATTCCTGCTGGCCATCCTCGTGACCTTCCTGTTCTCGTGGGCGGTCCGGGGCCTCGACTTTCAACCGAAGGCATTCGAGCTGGGATTCAGGCCCGTCTCCACGCTGATCGACGCCCCCAACGCCTTCTCCGTCGTCGTCGCGGTGCTGGCCGGCATCGTCGGGATCATGTCCCTGACCCAGGCCAGGACGAGCGCTCTGCTCGGCGTCTTCATCTCGGTCACCACCATCCCGGCCGCCGCCGACGTCGGCGTCTCCTGCGCGTTCTCCAGCTGGAGCGAGGCGCGCGGATCCCTGATCCAGCTCCTGCTCAACATCGTGCTGCTGATCCTGGTGGGCGTGTTGATGATCAGATTCCAACGGGCTGTCTGGCGGCGCATCGGCCGTCGCTACGGGCGGGCGGGCAGCGGGTGACGCCGTCGTCCGGGAACCGGCACGAGCGCCCTTGCACCGACCGCGGCCCGCCCCTGTGGCCTCAGCGGGCGAACCTGCCCGGCGATCGCGCCGACAGGAACGTGTCGTGCTTGACCGGGCCAATGAGGGGCCGCACGCTCCCGACGGGAGGGCCGGCACCGCAGGCCACCACAACGCCGGCGTCCGAGGACGGCCGGGTAGACCGAGGAGGCCACGCGTGCAGGAGAGCCGCACCGGACGGCAACTGACCCTTCGTCACGGCACGCACCGTGCCGTTGTCGTCGAACTGGGCGCGGCCCTTCGGTCGTACACGGTCGGTGAGCGCACCGTGATCGACGGATTCGCCGCACGGGACCGGATCACCGGCGGACACGGCCAGATCCTGGTGCCGTGGCCCAACCGGATCCGCGACGGCCGCTACTCCTGGGACGGGCAGGATCTGCAGCTGCCGCTCACGGAGCCGACCGGCGGCAACGCCATCCACGGGCTGCTCCGGTGGGTCGCGTGGCGGGTCGTGGAGGCGAGCGGCAGCCGCGCCGTCCTGGAGGTTTCGCTGTGGCCGCAGCCGGGCTACCCGTTCCACCTCCACGTCCGCGCCGAGTACACCCTGGGCGAGAGCGGGCTCGAAGTCGCCGTCACCGCACGCAACCTTGACGCGAGCGCCGCTCCGTACGGCTTCGGCCAGCATCCCTACGTCACCGCGGGCACCGCCGTCGTCGACCAGGCGGTGCTGACCGTCCCCGCACACACGTGGCTGCGCACCGATGAGCGCGGCCTGCCGGTCGCTGCCGAGCCGGTTGCCGGGAGCGAGTACGACCTGCGCACGCCCCGAGCTGTCGGTACGCTCCGGCTGGACACCCCTTTCGGCGACCTCGACCGGGACGCTGACGGTCGGGCCGTGGTGCGCCTGGCCCATCCGTCGGGCGCGTTCGGCACGGACGTGTGGCTCGGTGAAGGCGCCGGCTACGTGCAGCTCTACACCGGCGACACCCTCCCGCCGGGGGAGCGCCGTCGTGCGGTCGCCATCGAGCCGATGACCTGCCCGCCCGATGCCTTCCGCAGCGGCACCGGGCTCGTCAGCCTTGGTTCCGGCGAACAGCACACCGTCCGCTGGGGGATCACCCCGTGGGAGGAGTGACGACGCCGTCACGGCGCCCGACAGTCACACGGCACTCGGCGGATGTCTGACCCGGCCGGCCACGCGGCCGGCAGGCAAGAGCACCCGCTCGTCCCACCACCCCGCACCGGAAGGGCCGAATGTGACGACGAACCAGGTGCTCATCGGCGTGGGCGTGATCCTGGTCCTGGCCGTCGGATCGCAGATCCTGGCCGGCCGCCTGCGCATCCCCGCCCTCATCGTCCTGCTGCCGGTCGGCTTCTGCGCCGGCGCGCTGATCGACGACGTCGCCCCCGAGCAACTCCTGGGCACTGCGTTTTCCCCCCTGGTGTCGCTGGCCGTTGCCGTGATCCTCTACGACGCCGGCCTCGGGCTGGACCTGGCGAGACTGAAGGGCCACACCCGCCGCGTCGTCCTCCGGCTGATCTGCATCGGTGTCCCCATCACCGGACTGCTCGGCACGCTCCTCGCCGCGCCGCTGCTGGGGATGTCCGCACGGGCAGCCGTCATGATCGGCACGATCCTCGTGGTCTCGGGGCCGACGGTCGTCGGACCGCTGCTCGGCTTCGTGCGGCCGAAGGACCGCCTCCAGCACATCCTGATGTGGGAAGGTTCCCTCATCGACCCGGTCGGCGGCGTCCTGGGAGCGCTGGTCTTCCACGCGGTCGTGGCCGGCTCGCGCCACCACCTCAGCAGTGGGATGGAGCGTTTCCTCGGCAGCATGGGCATCGGAGTGGCCGGTGGAGCGGTCGGGGCGGCTCTGCTGTGGGTGCTGTTCCGGGTGCTGCGGCTCGGCGAGGTCCTCGGGACCACGGCGCAGCTTGCCGCGGTGATCGGTGTCGCGGCGTTCTGCGATGTCCTGCGCGACGACACGGGACTCATCGCCGCCGTGGTGATGGGCCTGGCCGTCGCCAACCTCCCCGGCATGGACGTACCCGCGCGTCGGCCGTTCTTCGAGACCCTGGTCAGCCTGATCCTCGGCCTGCTCTTCATCTCGATCTCGGCCACCGTCACCCCGCACTCGCTGCGCCATGTGTGGCTGCCCGCGCTCGGGCTCGCCGCCTTTCTGGTACTGATCGTCAGGCCGCTGGTCGCGGTCGTGTCCACCTTCCGCACCGACCTGACACGCAGCGAGCGGGGCTTCATCGGCTGGATGGCGCCGCGCGGCATCGTCGCGGCCGCCACGGCTTCGACGTTCTCGTCCGACCTGGTGGCCCAGGGGATCGGCGGCGCTTCGAAGATCCTTCCGGCCACGTTCGTGGTCATCGTCGCGACCGTGACGCTTTACGGCCTGACCGCCTCGCCCGTCGCCCGGCGCCTGGGCGTGGTGCGCCCGTCCCGCTCGCGGCCCCTGCTGGTCGGCGGTGACCCCTGGGTGGTCGACCTGGGCGTGGCCCTGAAGTCGGCAGGGTTGGAGGTGCTGATGTGGGCAGGGGAAGAGGAACAGCGTGAACGCATCCGGCAGGCCGGGATCGAGCTTGCGCCCGGTGAGCTGCTGGGCGCCGCCACGGGCGGGGCCGCCGAGCTGGAGGGCATCACGGCGCTGTACTTTCTCACCGCCGAGGACGACTTCAACGCACTCGCGGCAGTGCTTCTGCGAGGCAGCGTGGAGGGCACGGTCCACCGTCTCAACGCACCGGCCGACAGCCACGGCGCAGTGGCGCCTTTCATCGGCGGTGAGATTCTGTTCGGCCCGGATCTGACCTGGCCGACGTTCTCCCGCAGGTACGAGGAGGGGGCAGCCGTTCTGGGGCAGCCAGCCGAAGAGGCCCTGCGGCCAGGCAGCGATCTGCTGTTCCTCGTGCGCCGGGACGGCCGCCTCGACCCGGTCACGGAAGCCGGCACACCCCTGCCCCGGCCGGGGGACACGGCTGTTCTGCTGACGCCGGGTGCTCGGGGTACCGACACGCCGGAGTAGGCCGGCGTCGGCTGTCGGCCGTCCGGAAGCTCCACCCCAAGTACCGGGGGCCGAGCTTCTGCGCGTTGGAGGGGGAATCCGCTGCGGCCGGGTTCGAATCCTGTCCGCGAGCTGCCGGTTCTGGCCTTCCCGCTTGCGTTCGCGCACCCGAGGCAGGCGTTGAGGACACAAGAATCAGGAATAGTCGGGCAAAGATCAAATGATGCTCCCTCCCGACAGCAACCTTCTCTGTGTCGGGCGCCACGGCAGCACGCCACTGCCTGAGTCAGGAGACAGCCTGGTCCTCCTGACTCCGGCCGAGGTCGGTCGGCCATCGGAAGGTAGGGGCTATGAGTGGTCCGGATCGCGTCCCAGGAAGCTTGGCGGGACACCATCCAATCCCACGGGCCGGCAGGCCGTATCCGGGCGCCTCTCGGAGCCGCGGACAGGGCCATCGGCCCCGCGGTACCCACGAGCCGGTCCCCCGAGAGCACAGGCAGTCGCGCAACACTTCTGGGCCACTACCGATTGCGGGCTGCGGTGGTGCCGCATCTCATGGATCCCATGCAGCAACAAACCTCTCCACCGGACAGTGCCGTGCCTCCGATGGAGCGATCGCACTGGGTGGCCTTCGCCGGAATCCTGCTCATGGTCAGCGCCCTCTTCAACCTGCTCAATGGATTTGTGGCGATCCTCAATCACGGCTACTACTCGAAGGTCTATTCCGGAGGCAACCGGCTGCTCATCTTCAACTACACGGCTTGGGGCTGGATCTGGGTCGCCATCGGCATCGTGATGGCCCTGGCGGGTCTCGGTGTACTCGTGGGCTCCAGAGCGGCGCGGCTGACGGGCATCTGTCTGGCAGTGTTCTGTCTCGTCGGTCAGATGATCTTCCTTCCGGTCTACCCATTCTGGTCTCTGTTCACGATGCTGGTGTCCGTGCTGGTCATCTACGGTCTGCTGGCAGAGCCGCGACACGTGCACGGCGCGCGCTTGTAGCGCAGCGCAGGCCCGGACGACATTGCCCCGTCTGGGGCACGACTTGCGGTGGTTGTCGCGCCTGTGGTGGCACCCCTGCCGACACCCTGCCCGCTCGGTGTCTGTGGCGCACACCGAGCGGCGGCAGCCGGCCCGCGCTCGGGGAGCAGCGCGGACTGCATTCTTTTCCGCGAGCTCGTGCTGCGGCATTCTCCGCAACGTCCGTGCCGATCCGACGAGCGGCCGGGGGGAAGCTGTTGCTCCTTGGCGACGCCCATCCCGGCACCTGTCGCGCCGATGAGGTCGAACAGCTCGTCGTCTTGTTCCTGGCTCGCCGCGGCGCCTCTCCTGGCGGGGCGTGACCCGTCCCTGCAGGGACCTGTCCTTCTGAGAGTGCGGAACGTGATCTTCTGTCCGGCTTGTGATCGCTCGATGGTGTGATGTTGGGGTATCGCGGCCGGTCAGGCGTTCGGGGTTCGCTTGGGTTGTGGCATGAGCATGCGCAAGCCGTACTCGAGTGACGCTTCCGATGAGCAGTGGGCCCTGGTCGAGCCCGTGGTCACAGCCTGGAAGGCCACGCATCCGTCGGTCAGCGGCCATCAGGGCAGATACGAGATGCGGGAGATCGTGAACGCGATCCTTTACCAGAACCGCGGCGGCTGCCAGTGGGACCTGCTGCCCCACGACCTGCCGCCCGCCGGTGCGGTGAAGTACTACTTCTACAAGTGGCGCGATGATGGCACCGACCAGACCATCCATGATCTGATGCGGTGGCAACTTCGGGAGAAGAAGCGGCGGTTAGCCGATCCGAGCCTGGTGGTCCTGGACACGCAGAGCATCCACACCGCGGTCGGCGTCCCCGCCACGACGACCGGCAAGGATGTTGCGAAAAGGGTTCCGGGCAGGAAGAGATGCCTGGCCGTGGACGTCTTGGGCCTCGTCATCGACTGTGCCGTGCTGCCCGCGTCCGCGCACGAGAACATCGCCGGTATCGCGCTGCTGGACGGTGTCGTCGCACAGTGCGACACGGTGACCAAGGCCCTGGTCGACCAGGGCTTCAAGAACAAGGTCGTCGAGCACGGCAAGACGGTGGGCATCGACGTCGAGATCGTCGAACGCAACCCGGAGCAGGTCGGGTTCGTTCCGCAGGCGAAGCGGTGGATCGTGGAGCAGACGAACGGGATCTTGATGTTCTACCGCCGTCTCGTACGCGACTACGAACACCGCCCCGCCTCCTCCCGCTCCCGCGTCTTTTGGGCGATGACCTCCGTCATGAGCCGGCGCCTCACCGGTAACACCATCGCCTCCTGGCGGACCGCATGAGCGAGAACCTGCATGCGAGAGCCATCCTGGAGCACATCGACGCTCGTGATCGCGAACTTGCAGATCAGGACGCGCAGTTGAGAGACCGCATCGAAGAACTCACCCGGCAGCTCAGTGAGATCGATGCGGAGAGCGAGAACCTGCGGACCACCCGCAAGACCCTCCTCGCTCTCCCCGTGCTCTCATCCGCCACCGAGCCGGACCGCCCCGACAGCCCGGAACACCCCGCCTACCAGCAGATCCTCACCGCCCTGGCCGACGCGGGCCGGCCGATGCGCGCCCGCGACCTCTGCCAGGCCCTCGACCTGCCGATCCTCCCGAAGAACACCGAAGGCATCCGCTCGAAACTGAAGCGTCTGGTCAGCCGCGGCATCCTCGCCGAGCCCGAACCCGGCCTGTTTGCCCCACCCGGCGCTTGAGGACCATCTCACGCCCGTGACCAGCGATCCTTACCCAACCTCAACTACAAAACAGACAAGGGCTCACATTCCGCACTCTGAGAGGCCACGGCTTGGCCGAGTGCCCGAGCGAGAGCCTTTGCATGTACGAGAACACCGACTACAACGGCACCACCGACGTGCGAAGAGGTAACCCATCGTCCAGAGCGTGGGGAAGCCGGCGACCTTGTGGAAGCAAGCCACGCTATGTCGTCCCGTCATGCCGCGGCCCCGCCTCATGAAGGACCACCTTGCCAGTCGCCGGTTCGGGCGGGTGGTCCTGGCCGTGGCGAGGCTCACTGCTCATCTCCGTGAGCTGCGCGACGCGGTGGGCCGGCTGCTGCCCCCGTGGGGATGCCTGTTACAGGGGCGCGGCGGTCCGTCTCAAGACGGGGATGGTGCCTGCCGGGGGCGCAGGTGCAGGTGGAGTTTGCGGGGGCGGATGACGATGTCTTTTTCGTAGCGGACGGGCGCGGCGGTGGTGGGGATGAGGTGCCAGCGGCGAGTGAGGGCGGCGAGGGCGAGGGTGAGTTCGCCCATGCCGAGGGTGTCGCCGATGCATTTGCGGGCGCCCAGGCCGAAGGGGATGAGGGAGCCAGGGACGGGAGGTGTGGGGCGGCTCCAGCGGTCGGGGGCGAAGTGGTGGGGGCGAGGGTGGGCGGAGGGCAGGTGCTGGACGAGGTGGGCGCTGATGACGACGGTGTCTCCGGCGCGCAGAGGGTGGTCGCCCAGCGTGGTGTCACGGGTGACGGAGCGGGTGAGGAGCCAGACGGGAGGGTAGTGCCGCAGGGTTTCGGTGATGACGCGGCTGGTGAGTTCCAGGTGGGGCAGATGAGTGTGGGTAGGGGGGCCTGCGGGCAGGGCGGCGGCTTCGGCGTGGACGCGCTGTTGGAGTGCGGCGTCCTGCGCCAGATGGTGGGCGGCCCAGGCCAGGGCGTTGCCCGTGGTTTCCATGCCGGCGATGAAGAACGTGATGACCTGGTCGCTGACGTCCTTGTCGGTCAGGGTGTGGCCGTCCGGGCCGGGTTCGGTCAGGAGGCTGAGGAAGGCTCCGTGGTCGGTGGTGCGGGCGCGGTGTTCGGTGATGATGCGGCCCAAGGTGGCCCGCAGATGTGATTGGGCGCGGGTGTAGCGGCGGTGGGCCGGCAGCGGCAGGCGGGTGTAGGCGGCGGGGAGCAGCGCGTGGGAGTAGATGCCTGCGGTGATGGCGGACATGTCTTCCACCATGGTGGTGACGGTGGCGCCGTCCAGGGTGCCGTCGAAGAGGGTGGCCACGATGGCGCGGGCGGTCAGGGCCTGCGCCTGGGCGGCCATGTCGAGGGTCTGACCCGGGCGCCACTGATCGATGCCGTCGGTGATTTCGGCGGCCATGAGGTCGAGGTGGGCAGGCACGCGGTCTTTGTGGAAAACGGGCTGGAGCAGGCGCCGTTGCTGTCGGTGACGTGCATGGGGGCAGGCCAGGAGACCGTTGCCCATGACGTCGGCGATGCGGTCGTACAGCGGGCCGCCCTTGTCGTAGAGGGCGTCGTCGAGGAGGACTTCCCGGGTGAGAGCGGGGTCGCTGACGAGGGTGGCGGTCAGCGGACCCAGCCGTACGCGTGACAGCGGCCCGTGGGCGGGCGCGGTGGTGAGGAACCCGGCTGGATCGTGGAGCAGGCGCAGGGCGTGTCCGATCAGAGGCAGCGCGCCGGGCAGCAGCGGCAGCGCCGCTGGGACGGTGTGGGTGCGAGAGGCCGTGTGCGACATGGTTCTCCTGATCACGGTGGGCGGGATACGGACGGCGACGGCCGCTGTGGCGGCATGCCGAGGTGTGCTGTGGGCGCGGCGTATCAGGCGTTCCACCACCAGGCGGCGACCGGCGTGGTGAGAGGCTGGCCGAGGCGCGCGAGATCAGTTGGCCGGGACATGATGGCGGGCATCTGGATGCGGGGTGCCACGGTCTCGCCGGGGTTGTTGGGGTCGTTGTAGCGCCCGCTGGTGAGGTGCCAGTGCAGGCTGCCGGCGACCCAGTCGGTCAGGGCGCGCACGTAACGGGCGAGCCGGGGGTTGTCGCCTTCGGTGATGCGCTGGGCGAGCTGGTGCAGCCGGTGCATGGCCCGGTCGTGCATCAACGTCGCCTCGCGGAGGGCCTGTTGGGGGGTGCAGCTGTGATGGCGGGCGAGGACGGGCACCAGGTTCATGGCTTCGGGGTAGCCGAAGTGCTGCTCGCGGAATGCCTCCTTGTTGTAGGAGGTGGTGTCGTTGTGCCAGGCGATGAGGGCGACGCACAGGTCGTGCAGGACGTGGATGCGCGGGTCGTGGTACTCCTCGGCGGTCAGGACGTAGTCCTGGGCGATTTCGATGAAGGCGAGCGCGGACAGGGCGGCGCTGCTGCTCTGCCACATCATGAGGTAGTCGTCCAGGCTCGCGGAGTGCGGCTTCTGGCGGATGGCGGCCTCCCAGACCAGGCCGGAGAAGTACGCGTCGACCTGGTCGGTCCACCGGTAGACCTGGGCGGGTGTGCCCTGGCGGTCGAGGGCGGCGCGGATGTCGAGGAGGGAGGCGGCCCACTTGTCGTCGCGCATCAGCGGGGCGTTGGGGGTCTGCAGTGCACGGCTGAGGCGGGCGAGGTAGGGGGCGAGGGTTTCGGGGGCGGTGCCGCCGAGGGTCTCGTCGCAGAGCGCGTCGTCGAAGGCGAAGAGCCAGTTGCAGTAGTTCGTACCGGCCAGGAGGGTGTCGGCGCGGCCGTCGGGAATGCCGAGGCCGACGAAGTCCCCGACGTGGGCACGGCGGGTGTACTCGTGGTGTGCCTCGTCCTGGAAGAGGCCGAAGCGCTGCATCCAGGTGAGGCTTTCGGCGTCGATGGCCTCGGCGTGTGGGGAGCGGCGTGCGGGAAAGGGGCAGTACAGGGATGGCACGGCAAGCGGTGTGTGCGTATGCGTCGTCACGGTAACTCCTGCACGTTGAGGGGCAGTTGAGAAGAGCCGGGCCAGCCGTGACCCGGCTCGAGGACGTGCGGAGAAGGTCAGGGTGTGGGCACGGTCACCGCGGCGGGGGCGGCGGGTGAGGGGGTGGGCGCCGGCGGCGGGGTGGGGCGCGGGGAGCGGATCATCATCACGCCCAGGGCCAGGGACCACAGGGCGAAGCCGACGTAGGAGCCGAAGCTGCCCCAGCCCCAAGGGGTGAAGGGGGAGTCGTCCGTGGTGAGGACGTTGAAGAAGTAGGCGAAGTGGGCCACGGCCAGGACGCGGGAGGTCCAGCCGGTCCAGCGGGGCAGCGTGGTGTTCTTGAGGATCAGGCTGCCGGCGGCGTAGGAGAACAGGGCCAGGGGCAGCGACCCGGCGTAGCCGAAGGTGACGCACAGGTCGTAACTGAGGTGCAGGTAGGCGCTGTTGATGGCGGCCGGGCGCTGAGCGGCGATGGGGCCGAGGAGGAATGCGGCGTTGGACATCATCCAGCACAGGCCGACGGACAGGGCGCTGGGGATGAGGAGTTCGGCGTACAGGGGGGCGCGGCCCGGTCCGGTGAGCCAGCGCTTGAGGCCGGCGGCGAACCAGATGAAGAGCAGGCCGAAGGCGATGTCGATGGTGTAGCCGGAGATCGACGGGTTCTGGGCGAACCAGGTGCTGATGCTGTCGGAGGAGTCGCTCCAGTAGGGGAAGGGGCGGGTCAGGGGGTTGCGGACGAAGGGGAGCGGGACCAGGAAGAACGCCACCATGGCGATCCCGATCCAGCCGGCGACCTTGGCCTCGCGGCGTTCGTCGTGGGCGTTGAGCATGGCGTG
This sequence comes from Streptomyces sp. NBC_01431, assembly GCF_036231355.1. Taxonomy (NCBI): domain Bacteria; kingdom Bacillati; phylum Actinomycetota; class Actinomycetes; order Kitasatosporales; family Streptomycetaceae; genus Streptomyces; species Streptomyces sp. NBC_01431. The sequence goes on along the minus strand of NZ_CP109496.1, from coordinate 222,898 downwards.
TCCTTATGCGATAGGCAGCGGGATGGAGGCGATGCCCGGACAGGGCTCGCCGGTGTGAGCGCGGGCGGCCGTTGGAGGGTGCCCGCGCATTGGAGCAGCGTGATGGGGCGCGTTCAGGCCGAGCCTCGGCATCCGGGCAGGCCGCTTTGCCCTGGAAGCCAGGGTGTGAGGGGATGGCTGGCTTGGGAGCGGAGTGGGCCGGGGCTCGTGCCGCTGGTGGCGCCGGGCCCGCTGACTGCTGGGACTGCTTCGGTCAGCGGGCCCGTGGCGGTGGGTCAGCGCAGGCCGGCGAGCCAGGAATCGGCGGTGACCAGGCCCTTCCAGGGGCGGTCGGCGGAGTCGGCCAGGGCGGTGAGCGCGTCCGCGAGGCGGCGCAGCAGGTTCTCGGCGTAGTGCGGCGGGGCGTACGCGGGGTCGAAGATGACGGCCAGGTCCAGTGCGTCTCTGCTTTCGCGGGCCAGCAAGCCCAGGTCGCAGGGCAGTTGGAAGAGCTGTCCGGTGAAGGCGGGGTCGAGCTGGTCCGTGCGCTCGACGGCGCAGCCGCTCAGACGCAGCCCCTCGACGGGGGGTAGGTAGTCGTAGAAGACGAACTGCGAGGCGGCGAAGAGTTCTCCGATCGGTGGGTGGACGCCTGCCAGGGTGAGCAGGGAGGCGCTGTCGTGACGGAGGGCTTGGTGCAGGTCCGTATCCGCGGCGTGCAGAGCCTGTCGCACGGTCAGCGCGGGATCTTGGGGCACGTGGTGGCGTACGGGGACGGCCTGGGCGTACAGGCCGGCGGTGTGGGCGGTGTCCGCCGGGTGGGCGGCGCTGACGGCGAGGAGGAGCGTCTCGTCCTGCCCGGTGTCGGCCGCCACGATGGCGGCGAAGAGCGCGTACAGGGCGCTGGCCGGGGTCAGGCGCTCAGTGCGGGCCAGCGCGTGGAAGGCGGTGGCGGTGGCGGCGGGAATGCGGCGGGTCCGCAGCAGGGCGTCGTGGACATCGGTGTGGCTGCCCAGTTGAGTGGGCGGGATCAGGAGACCGGGCCGGGCTCCTGAGAGGCGTTGCGTCCAGAAGGCGATGTCGTCGGCGCGTGGTTCCTCCGGCGCGTTGAGCGCTTGGTAGTTGGTCGTCGGCAGCGTGGTGGTGCGGCCCGCGGTGGCGTCCGCGTAGAGGGTGGACAGCTGCTGTTCCACGAGGTTGAGGGACCAGCCGTCGGAGGTGAGGTGGTGCAGGCGCAGGCCCAGCAGGTGATCGTGCGGGCCGGCGGTGAGCAGGGTCGCGGTGAAGACGTGCCCGGCAGCGGCGTCGAGGGGATCGGCGGCGTCCAGGGCCGCCAGGAACTCCGCAGGGCTGCGGGAGTCGGCTGCCTCCAAGGCATGATGGCGCAGGACCGCCTCGGAAGCGGCGTGGACGGTCTGGTGCAGTCCACCCGGTTCGCCGGTCAGCTGCACCGCGGTGCGCAGCGCGGGCTGGTGGGCCACGAGACGGTCCACGGCCACCGACAGAGCACGGACATCGAGAGGGCCGCGGATGCGGTAGTGGCATTCCAGTGAGAAGCGCGGCCCGTGGCTGGGAAGGATCCCGCCGGCCCGGTCGTCGTTGACGCGCAGGAACTGGTGCGTGGGCCCGGCAGCGAGCCGCACCCCGTCCGGACCGATTTCCCGCAGGGTGTCGGGCGTGGACGCGGTCCGCTGCGCGGGCAGGGACGTGGTGGTGGCCGGGCCTGCCAGGTGGGCGGCCAGCCGGGCCGCGGTGGGGTGTTCCAGCACCGTACGGGACGGGACGCACTGCCCCAGGGCGTCACCGATGTGTGTGGCGGCTCGGACAGCCCGCAGCGAGTCGCCGCCCAGCTCCACGAAGTCGTCGTCCATGCCCACCCGGTCGAGCTCCAGAACGTTCGCCAGGATTGCGGTGAGTGTCTCTTCGACCGGCGACTCGGGCGCCCGGTAGGTCGTGGACATCGCAGGCCGTTCGCTCGACGGTACGGGCAGGGCCGCCCGGTCGAGCTTGCCGTTGCTGCCCAGGGGCAGTTCGGTCAGCAGCACGTACCGGCTGGGCCGCTCGTGCCCGGGCAGGCGGGCATCGGCCTGACGGCGCAACGCCGGAAGCAGGTCCTCGGATGCCCGGGCCAGGACGTGCCGGTGCAGGGGCGCCGAGATGAACTCGTCGTCGCACACAGGTTGCGGCCACCGCACCGCGACTACCTGCCGGGCTTCCGCACCGGTGCGGGCGGCGGGAAGGAACACGACATCAAGGGCACCGTCGCGATATCCCGCCGCGCGCGAGAGCCGCGCCGGCCGTCCCAGCTCCGCCGCCAGTTCCTCCAAGGCCGTGGGGTGCACGGCGTCGGCTTCGGCACGGGCGGCCAGAGCACGCAGCTCGCCGGCGGTGAACCCGCTGCGGCCCGACGCGAGGACGTCCCGCACCGCGCACGCCCCGGCCGTACGACGACTGGGCACCCGCAGGATGCCCACCGGGCCCGACTCTGCCGACAGCAGCTCACGCAGCCCGCCCAGGCTCCCGGGCCAGCGATGCCATTGGTCCACCTCGACCACATGCTGCGGCGGTTGGGGGGTGAGGACGGCGTCGAAGCGGAAGTCGTTCATCTCGTTGCGGGCCAGACCGGTGCGCGGCCGGATCTCGGCGTGCCAGGCGGCGTAGCGGGTGAACCAGCGTGGGTCCACCAGCAGATACGGATCAAGCGCGACCCGCCGCCGCCACCGGGTGCGCAACACCTCTACTTCCACGCCGTCGTCGGCCCCATCCAGGACAACGGACGCGTGGAAGGCGTCCTGCACCGAACGGTCTTTCACGTCCCCGAACACCGCGCGACCGCCGGGCGCAGCCGCCCCCAGCGCGGCCGTCACGGCGCGGGACAGATGGGTGTCCCCGCGCAGGTAGGGCACGACCGAGTTGCACAGCACCAGATCCATTCCCGTGACGTCCTGCGCGCTGGTCACATCCCCCTGACGCAGCTCGATGCCGGACAGTCCCATGCCGTCCAGCCGGGTACGCAGGGCGGTGAGGGACTCGGCGGAGACATCCACGCCCACGACACGTACCGCCGCCCCGGCCAGCCGGGCCAGGATCATGCCTGAACCACAGCCCAGATCCAACAGGCTGCCCGGGGGGCCGTTCTCGGTGGCCAGCCGCACCGTGGCATCGATCCATTCGTTCATCTCCGCGTCCGGGAGCTGCTTGCCGCTGTAGCTGCTGGTCCACCCCGCTCGTTCGTCACGGAAGTCGAGGCCGCTGAACAGCTCCTCCCAACTCTCGTGCAGTTGCCGGGCCGCGCTCTGCTCGTCCCACTGCGGGACCACGTGGGCGACCAGGCGGTCCTGGTGGACGCCGACTGCCACGTCCCGCACCCCCGGCACCTCCCCAAGTACCCGGGCGATGCCTTCGGGCTCCACCCGGAAGCCCCGCACCTTGACCTGGGCGTCGCGCCGGCCCAACAACTCCAGCCTGCCGCTTCCGTTGAACCGGCCCAGGTCACCCGTGCGGTACATCCGCTGTGCCCCGTCGCCGGGGTGGGCCACGAAACGGGAAGCGGTCAGTTCGGCATCCCCCGCATACCCCTGTGCCAGGCCGGCACCCGCGATGCACACCTCACCGGTCTCGCCCGGAGGCACGGGCTGGCCGTTCCCCCCGATCACCAGGACGGGCGTACCCGGCAGTGGGGTGCCGACCGTGACGGGTTCCCCGGGCCGCAGTACTCCCGCCGCACACCACACAGCGGCTTCCGTCGGCCCGTAGGCATTGACCAGCTCTACGCCCGGCATCCTGCGGTGATGGTCGGCGGCCAGTTCGCTCGGGCAGGGCTCTCCCCCCACCATGACCTGCCGCAGGTGTGCCGAGGGCCCCTCCAGACGGGGCAGGACCGCTCCGTACAGCGAAGGCGTGAGCAGAACATGACTGACCGCTCCCGCGGACAACTGGTGGGCAAGGTCGGTCAGGGCCTGCTGCGGTTCCGCCGATCCCAGCCACACGGTTCCGCCGGCCAGCAGCGGCAACCAGATCCCCGGCAGCGACGCATCCGTCGTCATCGGCGACACCACCGCCATGCACCGCACCGGTGCGGCAAAGCGGCGCGCATAGGCTTGCATGGTGTGCGCGATCGCCCCGTGCGTCACCGCGACCGGCTTCGGCCGACCCGACGTGCCGGAGGTATGGATGATGTAGGCGAGCATCTCCGGCGAAGGGCCCGGCAGCTCCTGCACATCCACTGGGTCGACGCCCTGGTGATGCGGCACCGGCTCGTCCATGTCGAACCGGTCGACGCCGACGGGCGGGCTCTGTCCGGACAGGGTGAGGACATGCCGCGCATCCACCCCGGCCAGCAGCTCACGCACCCGGTGCGGCGGGTCATCGGCAGACACCGGCACATACACCGCCCCCGCCGCAAAGACTGCCAGCTGCGCCACCACCGCCCGCACACCTCGCGGCACCATGCATGCCACGGCGACACCCGGACCAACCCCACCCGCACGCAAGGACCGGGCCCACGCCCGAGCTTCGTCCAGGAGCTGGGCGTACGTCAGGCTTCCCGACGCATCCGTCACCGCTGCCGCGCCCGACAGCTGTTGCGCACGCTCGCACAGCAGCCGCCACAAGGTGGTGCTGGGTTCCGGACGGGGGGACTCTGAACGGATCCCGTACGCCCCAAGAACGTCAGTCACGATTCTCCCGAAGATAGCGATTGCGGAAATAGACCCAAAGAACCAAGGATCGAAGCGGAATCAGGAACGTTCGGACGGGAACCGTCCCGTAGTCCCAAAAGGCTGCCAGGCCAGTACCGATCCGCCCGAATGTGCTCCCCAGGGTCACCGGCGTGGCAAACATCTCATTTCTCCCCAGCGGCCGTCGAAAGTTCTCGGCCATTCAAGAAGAATGCAGTGTTGAGTGGTTCGGTCCAGTATGGATTGCCACTGGGGCCGCATTCACCGCAAATAGGAAGCGGCTGATTGACGCCGGGAAGCTGCGCGACGGCACAGGGGCGACAAGACGTGCGCGCCATAGGGGACCACCAGTGCCGGGTGACAGTCCGTCACTCGGGAGAGCCAAGGCCGATGGGCGACCCTGCCTGATCGGGCGGGCCTCGAAGATTCTTCCTCGGCCACGAACGACGTCCGGGCGACGCGGTGATGGCGTCGTCCTGCTGTGGGACGTGGAGGCTGCCGACCAACGGCAGCGCACCGCCTTCGCCGCTCCGAAAACGGGAGCGGACGGAAGTTGCTTACGGTTTCGTGGCCATCTGACGGCTTGTTGGGCAGCCGGCCTCACTCATGTCGGCCATGCCCGTGCCTGAGGCGAGGAGGACCTTGGCGACGATCCTGGGGCTGGCCAGTGAGGTGAGAGGTTCGAGCATGTGGAAGACGTTGATGAACCGGCGGTGCAGAGCCCGATCGGTCGCCATGAGGCGTAGAAGACGTTTCTTGTACCAAGAGACAGGGCGCAGCCAAAGAGGCAGTGGCCTGCGCTGCGCGTCATATTGCCAGACGAGGTCGTCGCTGGCCGTGATGAGCCACTGCTTGCGGGCGATGCGCGCGATATGCCGCTGGAAGGAACGAGCCAGCCCATCAACGGTGTGTGGCTGCCTTCGCCGCACCCGGGCCAGGTGGCCCGCCAGGACCCGTGCTTCGAGGACGGCGGTGGCCATACCCTGCCCAAAGGCCGGGTTGAAGGCAGCGACGGAGTCGCCGACCGCGACGAGCCCATCAGGCCACCGTCTCACCTGCGCATACTGGGTGAGACGGTTCTCCGTACGCCGGTAGACGTGAATCTTGCTGCCCGGCACAGGGGTGGCGTCCGCGAGCAGGCGGTTGAGATCGGGGTTCTTCAGGCTCGCGGCGAATCGTCGCCATCCGTCAGAGTCGGCGGGCGGGTGGTCACCACCCGCACCGAACAGCGTGACCAGCCAGTTCCCATGCTCCAGCCGCGCGGCGAACCCACCACGCGGCTGCTCGGGCGCGTCGTACGGCTGGAACAACGCGTCGAAAGTCTGTGACGGCGCCTCCACGGTCATGGTCGCGTAGGCCAGGTCCGCGTTGGTGACTCTCTGCGTCGGCCGCGAATAGCCGGCGTGCTCCAGCCAGTCGGGCAGTGTGGAGAACCGCCCGGAGGCGTCCACGACCAAAGCCGCTTCGAGCGTGTGCCCGTCCCCCAAGCGGACCCCGACCACCCGGGATGCATCGCGATCCCAGCACAGCTCCTCGACCCGGCACCGATCACGTACGTCCACCGACGTGTCCGACAGGACGCGCTGACGCAACCTCCACTCCAGCAGGTCCCGCGAGAATGCCTGCACGGTCACGTCCATGGGTGCACGCGGGAGCCGGCTGCCCGCGACCGTCATCGATGCCCGCAGCCCGAAGTCGAACAGAGGTGCCCCGTCCGAGGACAATTCCTCGCGTAACCCCGGGAAGAGACGCTGCAGCTCCAAGGCAGCACTGACCAACAGGCCGTGCTGATGGGGAGCCTGCGCAACCCCGCGGCGAGGAACAGCGGCAGCCGGCAAGGGCGCGGCTTCCACCACGACAACGCTCTCGAAGTGCTCTGCGAGCACCCGGGCAGCCACCAACCCTGCGATGCCTGCCCCGATCACTACCGCCCGTCCCGCCAACATCACCTGACGGCGTGCTGACATATGGATACCCCCCTTTGGTCAGTGCCCCCGGCCGACTGCACCAGCGGGCAGGGCGCCCGCCAAAGCGGCACGGATGAACCGCGCTCTCTTGATGTCCACCTCGTGGGTGGGCGGCTCCGCGCAGGCGAGAGCCGCCAGGACAACGCAACGTCGGTCAGGCCGGGCTTCCAAGGAAGTTGTTGCCGGCCCCGGAGAGTTCATCACTGAGCAGGTAGTGCTCCCAGCCCGCGTGGAATTCTGCCCGGGAGACCTGCCCGTCGTTGTTCGTGTCCAGCTGCGAACACGTAGCGGCGGCCTCCGCCGGGCTGGAGCCCAAAGCCTCCAGATAGCCCTGGAAATCAGCTACCGGGACGAGCCCGTCGTCGTCGGCGTCGATGGCCGCGAACTCCGCGTCCAGTACCGATCGGCATCCAGAGACCACCTGCTCCCTGCGCCCGAGGGTGTCGGACATGGCCGACCGGAACTCCTCACGGGTGATGATGCCGTCCCCGTCGCTGTCGGCCGCCTCCACAAGGCGGTCCCACGCCTCTCGGTAGGCCGCGAACAGTGCGATCGCCTTGGCGGAGTCCGCAGACACGCGACCTGAGCGAATTACCTCTCGGCCCATGTGCTCACAGTCTGCGAACTCCAGCACTCCATTGCCGTCAGCGTCGAGCCGGTCGAAGATCAGGTCGTACTTACGAATAACGGCTTCCGTGGTCACTGCGCGACTCCTCCATGAACGTCTTCTCTGGGTACTGATAAGGTCCGGCGGCCCCGACCCCGGCCCCAGGCTAGAGGGTCCTATCCAACCTGGAGGAGTAATACACCTCGCTGACAGACTCACCAAATACGGCAAGCATATGACCACAGTAACGTTCGAATTGAATGCCCCGCGATGAATCTCTTCTCCGTGCCGTGGATGCGTAGGCTCCTTCCGTCGGCAGCCAAGGGCTTCATCCGCCTGTCAGGCCAACTGCTCGGCCGACATGTGAAGTTGGCAAGGGCTCAACAGCGCCCACGTGTCTGGCCTCACCGTCCTTGTGGAGGGCCGAGTTATTGAGCCGAAACCGTCTGGTTGCCTATTCGAGGGTGTAGCGGACGTGACGGGCGTGGAAGTAGCCCTGGACGCGGCGGGGTTGGCGCTGGCGGCGGTGGAGGAATCGCCGGGTCTCGCGGGCGAGGTCGTTGACCGAGCGGGCGCGGGCGGCGTGGACGTTCCGCTTGATGTCCGCGTTCAAGATCTCGTCGGGGTTGAGTTCGGGGCTGTAGCCGGGCATCAGGTGCAGCTCGATCCGCTCGGCGTTCGCATCCAGCCAGGTACGGACGGCCTTGCTGCGGTGGACGGGGTGCCGGTCGGCGATGACGTGAACCTTGCGTCCGGCCTGGCGGGCGAGCCGGTCGAGGAAGAGGGTGAACACCTTCGCGGTGAACTTCCCCGTGAACACGGTGAACCAGAGCGAGCCGCGGGAGGCGATCGCGGACATGATGTTCACGCGGAACCGCCGGCCGCTGACCTTCACGGTCGGGCTCTGCCCGGCCGGGGCCCACGACCGTCCCGGCGGGGCGGTGTCCGAGCGCAGGCCGCACTGGTCCGCCCAGGCCACCACGGCGTGCTCCGCCTTCGCCTGGGCAGCGATCGCGGGGTACTCGGCGCCCAGCCAGGCATCCACCTTCGCCTGGTCCTGCCGGTAGGAGCGGCGGTCGGGGCGCTGTGGGGAGAAGCCGTGCCGGCGCAGCCACTTGCCCACCGCGGCGAGCGACTCCCTGCCCGCGGCCTTGTACTTGCGCCACCAGGTGCCCACGGACCGCTCCGACACCCCGAACACCTCGGCCGCCCGCCGATACGTCCGCACCTGTCCCGACTCCAGCGCGGCCACCACCCGCAGCCGCACCACCTCCTGCGCGGCAGGCCCCAGGCCCCGCGCACCCCCAAGCTCGATCACACACCTTCAACGAGCAAGGCAACCAGACAGTTTCGGCTCAATAAGCCACCAGGTGTTGCGAGGACCCCGAGAATCCGCCAGCAACGAGGGGGCGTTGGGTCTCTTCCGGACGGAAGAGGCACAGAGGTGCCGGGGCACCTGCCTTGTTCCATTGACGGGTCTGGCGGCTGTGCGCGCAACCGAATCCGGGAACATTCGGCTGAAGGGGGCGCGCTCAGCCGGTTGGGGTGCGCGTGTGGTCCGCGGGGCGGTAGGGGAGGGGCGGGCATTGTTCCCTGTCGTGCCAGGCGTAAGCCGACTTCCGCGACACCCGTAACCTGCGGGCCACCTCCGGCGGCCGCGTCCGCTGCTCGAACATCTCCGCGGCCTCGAAGCGCACTGCCTCACGCTTCGCCCGCCCCGCAGCCGTCAGACCGCCGCCATCCGCGTACCTCATGACGAGGATGTAGCATCGCCAACGCCTTCTGCCACCCCACCCTTTCAATCTCAGCAGCAACTACTGCCGTCAAAGCGCTGAAAACGCCCCTCTGAAACAGTTTCAGAGGGGCGTCTTCAGAATTTCGTCTCGGCAATCAGGGAGACTCTACGCAGCAGGGGGCCTAATGGCTAGTCCCCTACGAAGTAAAGGTACCCGCGACTTCTGATCGCCACATGCGCGGCTTCCTCCAAGCGTTTCACAGTACGCGACGACAAGTCTTGCGGCAGCGCTTGAAGCTCATCGATCAGCAAGCGCAACTGATAGATGTTCAACATCGTGTCACCGTAGCGCGAGATGGCTTTTCGGATACTCCCTGAAGGGCCAGACTCGCAGACACGCATTAGCGTCTCGTCCTTATCGTCCAGCAGTTGATCAACGCGTTCATGAATTTGATTCTCGATGTAGATGGCCATACCCATGGCGTAGGATCCTCCGTTGCTGCAACTTACCTGGGCGGAATCGGATACATCGTGATCACGCCGCCCCACTTGTCCTGCACAAGCATGAACCACGACGTCTGTCGCGCCCCATCTTGGGCTGACGTCTCCCCGATAGGCTTTTCGTAATTGACTACCCGCTCATAGAAACCGCTCGCGTTCGGTTCAGATGAAGCAACCCCACCTGCCTTTTCAGCAAGCTGATCGAGATCGACATCGTGACTGAACACACCCTTGGTTGCATCCAAGTTCGCCCCGCCAGCAAAATGCTTCCCGCGAATGTAAGCCTCACTTGTGTCATCAAGCATTGGCCCCATGCAGTTGGAGTTATGAACGAGGATCGGTGTGGTCCCGGCCAGTACATAGTACGTGTGAAGGTCGTCGACGGTGAGGTTGTACGTGCGGGCGTTCTGCTCATAGGAGTAGTTACCGTCGATGTCGACGGTGGTGCCGTCAACGGCGCGCAGGGTCATGCCCTTGGTGAGCTTTCCGGCCTCGACCCAGGCGTGTTGGGACGGTGACCAGAAGGGGTGCTCGTTAGTGGCGATGAGATGCTCAAGGCCCTGGCGGGTCTTGATGGAGAGGTTGTTGAAGATTTTGTCGTGTTCGGTGACGATCAGGGCTGTCACTCTGCGCGGCTCGGTCTTGCCGCTGAGTGGTTCGGTCGCTGTGACCTGATCGCCGATCTTGACGGATTCGATGTTCTTGGTGCTGCTGTCCGCCATGAGTACCTTGGTGCCTGCGAGGAAGCACTTGGTGCAAGGGGGCAGCTTGTAAAAGCGGCTGTCGTTGGCGAGGTCTTCGACGGCTGAGAGGCCTCTGGATAGGAGTTTCTCAGCGGCCGACATCTTGCTGGCTCCCGCGAGATCGGCGCCAGCGCCCAGGCACTCCATCAGTGTGGGGTTCTCCATGCACTTGACTACGCCCTCGAGGCCCGTAGCGATCATGAAGCCCTTGGCCAGGAAGCGGTTGAACGCGTTATCGATGTCCGGCTGCTGGAGTACGTAGTCCTCCGTGTTCCACACACAGAGCGGGAGATGGTCCTGGTTGATTCGCGGGATGCAGGGCTTCTTCTTCTTACCCTCCTGCTGCTTCTTTCGGTCGCTTTCTGCCTGCTGACGTGCAGCGGCTTCCTCGGCCTGGCGCACCTCGTTGACATGAGCCCAGGCTGCGCTGGCGGCTTGGAGGGCTTCGTCGCGGCTCTTGCCCGCATCTAGTTTGGCGTCATAGGCGATGGCGGCGGAGCGGTTAGCGGCATCGGCGGACTGTCGGGCGTAGGTGGCGGAGAACTGGGCCTGGGCGGCGGATTCCTCGGCTGCGGCGGCGTCGTTGCTAGCTCTGTCGGCGGCATCGCGGGCCGTGGCAGCGGATTTGGCAGCCTGATTCGCGCTGGCCTGGGCGGCGTCGGCCGACTGGGCGGCGTCAGCTGCGTATGTCTTGGCCAGGGCGGCTGAGGCGAGGGCGTCGGCGGCGGCCTTGTTGGCGTCGGCCTTGGCGCCCTTGGCGATGGCAGCGGCCTGAGCTGCGGTATTCGCCTTCTGGCGGGCGGTGGCGGCGACTTCGAAGGTCTCGTTGAGGAGACGCTGGCCTTGGGCGACGTGGTTGTCGGTGAGCTTGTCCTTGCGGTCGGCCATGTACTGACCGATCTCGACGAAGTCATGCAGCTTGGCGGCGGGGCCTGTGAGGGCAACCATGGCGGCGCCCTTCACCTCGGGTCCGCCGTCGTTGTAGAGCTTGGTGGCGATGACCCGTTCGTCGGTGTTCTGGGCCTGGTAGCGGCCGTTGTTGAGGAAGGCTGTCAGAGCCTGGACGCTACCGTCGGCCAAGGCGTCCTGGGAGGCCTTCTTGACGCTGGGCCCGCCCGCATTGTTGATCTTCGATATGAGGACGCGGTACTCCACGAGCGCGACCTGAAACTGGCCGGTGGAGTAGAAGTCGCTGATCTGCTGGTCCGTCCCCTTCAGCGCCTCGACGGCACCGGTACGGACTTGCTCATAGGGGCTCTGGGAGGCCAGGTCGGAGACCTGCTGCCGAATTTCGTCGCTGCCGGCCTTTTTCGCACCGGTACGCAGGTAGGTGAGGACGTCGTCGTCGCTGCCGGCCAGGGCTTGGGCGGCAGCGGACTGGCGCCAGGAGTCGAAGGCCTTCATGGCGCGCATGGCTATGGCGCGGCCCTTGACGGCGACGGCCTTGGTATCGGCGCCGGGTTTGTCGGCTTCGGCGGCCAGGGCCGTTGTGTCGTCGTCGATCGCCTTGCCCTCCAGCGCGGCCTTCGCCAGGTTGGAGACCGCTGTGTCGGTGCTGGTCTTCTGGGACTTGGCGCGTTCGATAGCGGCGTTGGTGCGGGTGGTGAGGTCTTCTGCTTCGACCTCACGGGCCAGAGCAAACACCTTCTTGCCGGTGGTAGCGGCGGCTTCCGCGCTGGAGGCGGCTTCCGCAGCAGCTGTTGCGTAGGCGCTGGACTGGGCTGAGGCCTTGTCGGCTTCGCCGGCGTGTTTGACGGCTTCCTCGGCCGCGTCGGCGGCCTTGTTCGCGTGCCCGGCTGCCGAGTTGGCCGCATCCCGCGCTTCGATGGCGGCGTCGGCGGCCTTGTTGGCCAGCGTGATGGCCGCTTGGGCAGCGCGGTTGGCTTCGGCAGCGTGGCGGCGGGTCTGGATCGCGGCTTGGTGGGCCTCCTCGGAGTGCGCCCCTGCAGCGTCCGCGCTCTTGTTGGCCTCTTCGGCTGCATCTGCTGCAGCATCAGAATTACCCGCGGCGCTCAAGGCCGCGTTCACCGCGGTGGCGGCAGCGCGTGACGCGGCAGCCGCGTGCTCGGCCGCGATGCCAGATTCCCTGGCGAGATTGCCGGCCATTCGGGCGGCAACGGCGTCGTTCTTGGCCTTGTCCGCCTTGGAGGCATCGCCGAGCGCGGCGACAGAGGAATCGTAGGCACGGCTGGCGGCGTCGGCGGCAGCGGTCGCTGCGGCAGAGGTCTGCGCGGCGGCCAGTGCTGCGATGCGGGCCGACCGGTTGGCTGCGTTGGCGGACTGGATGGCCTGTTGGGAGGCTTCTGCCGCGGCCATGGCCGCCTGTGCGGCCTGCTGCGCCTTGTACGCGGCCGTCTTCGAGTCGATATTGGCGGCAGCCGCCTCCTTGGCCGCGGTCTGTGCAGCTTGCTTGGCCAGCTCGGAGGCGGTCACCGCGCGGGCAGAGGCCTCCTCGGCCTCCTTGGTGGCCACATCGGCCTGTGCGCCCGCTTGCTTGGCCTGGTCGAGGAGTTGTTGCAGGGTTGCGGTTTCCTGATCCCGGTTGCGGGCCGTGAACTGCCCGATCTCCAGGAACTCACGGATATCGTCCGGGGTGCCCTGCAGGGCGAGCGTTCCGGCGGCTTGCATCGCGGGCCCGCCGAAGTTGATGAGCTTGGAGACCGCGACGCGGTCATCCGTCTCCTGGGCCTTGTACTGGCCGACCTCGAGGAACTGCTTGACGTCCTCCGGTGTGTCCTTCAGGGCTTCGGTGCCCGCCATCTGCACGCCCCGGCCACCGGCGTTGATGATCGTGGAGACCTCAACACGCCGGTCCTGGTCGAGCGGAGCCTTCCATCCGTCCCGCAGGAATGCCTGCACATCCTCGGGCTTACCGGTCGCAAGCGCCGCGGTGCCCGCGATCCGGACTCCCCGACCACCGAAGTTGATCATGCGACTGACAGCCACACGGTCATCTATGTACTGCGTCTTGTCCTTGCCGACCAGGAACGCGTTGATGTCATCGTCCGAGCCCAGAAGGGCCTTCTCGGCCTCCCACTTGATGCCGCGCCCGCCTGATTCCCACAACTGCACGACGCTTCGACGGTCGACAGGCGGCTTGGAAGCGTCATCAGCCGACGCCGGCGAGACCCCCAGAAGGCCCGCGACCAGGGCAGCGGGGATCAGTGTCGCGCAGGTACTGCGCAGACGCACGGTTCTGGGGCGGCCGGTTCTTGCGGACTGCGGCACTCGTTTGGAGTGCGGGCGCCATTTCATATTGTTTCCCCTCCGGTTGACGCGCTGCTGCGGCACGCAACTGGGGCGAAAATCACCTTCCAAGGCAGGAGCTGCACACAATCGGAAGGCCATATTCCGCTCTAGCGTCAAACCGCTCAAGCGGAGACCTCAAGGTAGACGCGCCACAACAGGCCCCAGGCAAAGAGAGCTTGGGGCAAGCGATGCTTGATTCTTACATATGCTTTACTTGTGTTCACCTCGCGGGCACATAGCGCCCCTCTCATCGATCGGAAGTACCCGTGGCGACAACTCCTGCCCGGAAAACCGTAGTTACCGGCGCCATAGCCGCACTCACCGCTTGCGCCGCCGTCGCGGCCCTCTCTGTTGCCCAGGCGGCGCCCCGCGACACCAAAGAAGCAAGCAGCGCAGCCTCACCCACGGCAGGCATGCCGTCCTCGGTGGAGCAGTTCGCGTACCCGAATGCGGCGCAGATCCTCAAGGACCAGAAGATCACCCTCAAGCAGGGTGATGGTCATATCCTCCTGACCGACTGCGCCTCTGCGTATGACATCAAGGTCGAGTCACGAACCGGCGGTATGTACTTCTGCTTCGCCGTCACCGGCAAGCAAGGTTTCGTGACGATGGAACTGCCCGAGGCCTACGGCCTGTGGGCCCAGACCCGCCCGGTCCAGGCGAAGATCACCGCCGACGGCACGGAAACGATCATCAACGCTCCCAAGGGCGTCTACAAGCCCATGGGCGAGACGGGGAACGACGGAACACCGTCCATGCTGGTCGAACTCCGCGTCAACGGCTGACCCAGCGCCATCGGCTCCGGATTCATCGCCGACATGTGAACACGACTAGCAAGCAAGCCTGTTCGGCAGACCTGTAGTGCTGAGCATTCTGCGGTGAGGTCGCAAAGCACGGACCACCGGGACTGCCAGCTCTTGATGCTTTACCGACGAAGGCTACTCTCCGCCGTGCAGCCTGCGTTGCGCTCCCGCATACAACCATTCATAAGGACCATCATGTCTGGAAAGAGTCCACGTATCGCGTGGCTCACTGGCCTGTTTGCGCTCTCCATGGCGACGGGTCTCATCTCCGCCAATCCTGCTGGTGCCCTCTCGGGCACCGATGCCAGGGAGAGCGACCTTGGCTACACCGTCAAGCTGAACTTCGGTGACAAACAAGCCTGCTCCGGCGCGTTGGTCGAGGCGCAGTGGGTGATGACGGCGGCGAGTTGTTTCGCTGATGGTGGTCTGCCGGCGAAGTCCGGCAAGCCCGTGGTGCGGACGACGGTCACGGTGGGCCGTCCCGACCTGGGGGCGGCGGCCGGCAGCGTGGTGGACGCCGCATACGTGAACGTGCATCCGGACCGGGATGTAGCGCTGGTGCAACTGGCCTGGCCGATAGCCAACGCCAAGCCCATCAAGCTGAGTACATCGGCTCCCGTTGCTGGTGAGCAGTTGCAGTCGGTGGGTTTTGGGCGGACGAAGACGGAGTGGGTGCCGAACAAGCCACACTCGGGCACCTTCACGGTCGCCTCCGTCGATGGCGGCTCGGTCGCTCTGAACGGGTCGGATGCGGCGGTGCTGTGCCAGGGCGACACCGGCGCACCCGCGGTACGGAACGTCAACGGAACCCTTGAACTGGTGGCGGTCAACAGCCGCTCCTGGCAGGGCGGCTGCCTGGGCACCGACCCCGCCGAGACCCGCACCAGCGCCCTCGACACCCGCGTCGACGACCTGGGCACCTTCATCCAGCCGCTCGGCAACACCACTGCCACCCGGCCGCAGTTGAGCAAGCTGCTCCCCAATGTCACTACGGTGATGACGGCGGGTGACTTCAACAACGACGGCCGCAGCGACCTGGCGGTGGTCCTCAAGGACGGCACCCTCCACACCTTCGCCGCCCGAGGCGACGGCACCTTCGAGTACGGGCGCAAGCTCTGGAGCGACAGCAGTTGGAAGGCCGCCACCAAGATCGTGGCCGGTGACTTCAACGGCGACGGCCAGATGGACATCGCCTCCGTCTGGAACGACGGACACCTTCGCCTGTATGCCGGAAAGTCGGACGGCACACTCGCCGAAGGCAAGCTCATGTGGCCGGACTCCACCAACTGGAACAGCATGCTCCAGATCGCCCGGTTCAAGCCGGACAACTCGGGCCACGACGGCCTGCTCACCGTCTGGTCCACCGGCGACCTGTACGCGTACTCCACCAACGGCGATGGTGCGCTGAACGGCACCGCGCAGAGTATGTGGAAGGACCCGTCCTGGAAGGTCGCCTCCAAGCTCACCACCGGTGACTTCAACGGCGACGGCCGCGACGACGTCGTCATCACCAACGGCGACGGAGCACTGGTCCGTTACGGCAACGGCAAGGGCGGCCTCAGCGACGGCGCATCCATGTGGCCCGACAAGAGCTGGAAGAGCGTCCAGGCCATCCTGGGCGGCGACTTCGACGGCAACGGCAAGACCGACCTCGGCAGCCTCTGGAACAACCAGCAGAAGTTCACCATCTACCAGGGCAACGGCGACGGCACCCTCACCGACGGCAAGGACGCCTGGACCCGCTAAGCGCTCACCCCGCGCGTCAGGTATAGCCATCAGCGGGGCCCCGAGGACGTAGTCGGCCGTGGAATGCGCCCGACCCGGCGGCCGCAGTCTACTTGCCCGGAACTCACCGGCCGTGGCCTCGCTGAACCGATGCCTCAACCTCATCGATACACGCCGTCAGGCCTGCACAGACATCCGGCTGCGCAGGCCTGACGCGTTCCCGGAGACCACCCCTCGGTAGCGGCGGGGCTGCTGACGCTGGTGACCGCAGGAACGGCGGGTCGCTGAACCAGCGGTCAGTGAAGTGCACACAAGTACGACAGGCTGCGGGCGTCCCCACACGTCGCCGGTCACTTGGAAGCGCGACCACGGGAATACCGGCCCTGCCGCGGCCGCTTCCACGGCCAGGACCCGGGCTGTCGTCCCAACCAGGCCCTGTCCATGCGGCCATTTCGACCGGATGGCCGAGTGCTGATGGCGCTATTTGAAAACGGCCACCGCATGCTCGGGGGTGACCCCACACCTGCTCAGTGGATCTCCCCACCCATACGGCACTTGACCTGCGGACGGACGCCACAAGGGAGGGGCCGCCCGATAGCCAGCCAGGTCCAGGGACGGGGCTGAGTTGTCCAGGGTGGGCGGAGCCCAGCGCGGAGCGCCGCAATGCCGGGAAGTTAAGCAGGGCTGATGCGTTGTCAAGAGGCACGAGCATGCGAGTCGGGACCTCGGCTAGCGTGATCGCTCTGCCGAGAACTCACCTGCACCGAGGTCCCGTTGCTCCGTCAGCCTGCCGTGCCCGACCCGTCGACTTCCGCTGTGGACGACCGCTTCTTACCAGGGCATTTGGGCGCGCTCACTGCCTACCTGCCACCGGATTTGGTGGAGGCGGTCCTGACGGAGACCGGCCGGCTCCAGCAACGCCTGCGCCTTCTGCCATCCCTCTGCGGTGTGTACTTCGTGCTCGCCTTGGGTCTGTTCCCGCACCTGGGGATGGTGTTGGTGTGGGAAAAGCTGGTCCACGCGTGGGGCACGCAGGCCACGCATCCCACCGCGGCGGCGCTGCGGCATCTGCGGGCCCGGTTGGGGCCGACGCCGTTCCGCGTCTTGTTCGAGGTCCTGACGGTTCCGCTGGCATCGCCAGGAATGCCGGGCGTGGGCTATCGCGGCCTTCGCACTGTGGCCTTCGACGGCTGTCACTCACTGCACGTGCCGGACACCGCCGATAACCGAGCCTGGCTGGGACGCGTCCGCACGCGTCTGGGCTGGGCCGGCTACCCCGCGCTCAACGTGATGACGCTGATGGATACCGGAACCCGCGGCCTGCTGGGCGCCAGCATCGGCGAAAACCGCCGCCAGTGCGATGAAAGAGACCTGGCCCGCACGCTGCTGCACCGACTCGCCACCGGCATGCTGGTCCTGCTCGACCGGGGCTTCGACGCCAACGACTTCCTCGCGGAAGTACACGCCACCGGCGCCGATTTCCTGGTCCGGATGACAATTCGGCGAACTCCTCGCGCGCACACCGTGCTGCCCGACGGCAGTTTCCTGAGCACCTTCGGCACCCTGACCGTGCGCATCGTGCAGGCCCGGTTCACTCTCACCGGCCCCGACGGCGAAATCCTCACACACGACTACCGCCTGGCCACCACCCTCCTCGACCCCGTACGCCACCCGGCCGGTGACATAGCCCGCCTTTACCACGAACGCTGGGAAATCGAGACCGGCTACCGCGAAATCCGCGCCACCACCCGGGGCGGACGCCCGCTCCGCTCCGGCCACCGCGCCGGACTCGAACAGGAACTGTGGGCCATGCTCATCTGCCACCAGCTCCTACGCATGGCCATCATCGACGCCCTCGCCGGCGACGACCCCGACCGAGGCTGCTACACCGCTGCCCTGGAAGCCGCCCGCGCCAGCATCACCACCGGGCCCCTGTCCGATGACCACCCCAACCCCGTCCACCACGCCGTCCAACGGCACCGGCTACCGCCGCGCCGCGCGCGCATCAGCGCCCGCCGCGTCAAGCACCCCACTTCCCGCTACATCGCCTGCGACCGCGCTCTGCCCCGTCCCCGGGCAAGCACCCCCGTCATCGAGTTCCACGTCACCATCCAACCGCCCCCCCGCCCCACCGCCGCCCCGGAGTCTCCACACTCGCCGCCCCGGAACCCAGCTCGCCCAGCCCGGCACCCGCCGCGCCTGCGTGACCGCCTTGATGCGCACCCGCCCCGACCGCCTATGGACGGTCACCGAACTCACAACCGGACTCGGAGACACCAGCCACGGCCTACGAACCCAACTCACCGAATGGGCCACTCTCGGCTTCCTGGAACGCCCCAAACAGGGGCACTACAGACTTGCACCGACCCTCTTGACGGAGGATCCCGGGCCCTAACTACTCGGCATTGCGGAGCGACGCCGCAGGCGCCCTTGACCACTCGGAACGGCCCGCACACTCCACGAGCGGGCGGCCCCGTCCGACAACGCGTGCCTCGCTCGTTGATACTCCCCACTCCGTTGAACTCTGTACCGAGTGAGGCGAAGAGCGGACCTGGTGATTTTCAAGAATCCGCATCAGTGCCTCGAACCAACTCTCCACCCTCCAACGCGGCACGGAACGTGGGCACTTGCACGGCCATCAGCCGCCGGGCCCGCGGGGCCGACCGATGCGCGGAGAGGCCAGGGGCGACCGTGGGCACGATGCCCCGTTACAGTCCGCTGCCCGCAAACCGCGGCCGTGGAGTCGTTGAGGTCGTGCCCCTTACCCCAGGAGGGGCACATGGTCGGGTCCTCACGGACATTCGGCGGCAAGGACCCGACACACCACCGGTGTTCAGCACCCTTGCGGCCGGTTACCGGTTGCGGGGGTGCCCGACCCGATGGGTCGAGGGGCGGAATCAACTCGGCTCCGCTCTCCGGTAGGCAGGACCACCCCGACGTCGTCGTGGCATGGGGCTTTGGAGCAATTCTTCGAGCCCGGTGGACGACCCGCACCGGGCCAGCTGCTAACGTCACCTCCATGATTTCCGGACCGCACTGACAGACCATCGACCGCACCGCGCCGCAAACGGCCGGGCGGTACCGCGATCGGTCATGTCCGTGCGTTGAAACCGGAGAATTCCCATGTCACCCCCCTCTCGGGGCGGCGCGTCCTATCGTGCCATCCTCGCACTGCCCCATGCCCGCAGCCTGTTCGCCGCCTCGATGCTCGCGCGGCTCTCGTACGGGCTGGTGGGACTGCCACTCCTGCTCACGCTGAAGCAGGCCACCGACTCTTATGCGATCGCCGGTACGGCCAGCGGCCTCTTCGGCCTGCTCGCCGCGCTGCTCGGTCCCGTACGCGCGCGGCTCGTCGAACGTCGGCCACGCACGCTGATGCTGCTGGCCGGCCTCTACGCAGGCCTGCTTACCGTCATCGCCGCCGCAGGCGCGGCTGGTGCCGCGCCCTGGCTCGCCGTCACCCTGGCCGCCGCTGCCGGGGTGGTCCCGCCGCCAGTCGGACCGCTGATGCGCACTCTGTGGGGCCGGCTCGCAGCCGACCAGGCCCAGCGGCAGAGCGCACTCAGCCTGGACACCGTATCGGAGTCGACCGTCTTCGCCCTGGGCCCCGCCACCGGCGGCATCCTGATCAGTGCCGGATCCGCTCCGCCGGCGCTGGCGTCCTGCGCCGCACTGGTGCTCGTCGGCTTCTCGGCACTCACCTCCGCGCTGCGACGATCTCCCGCCCGGCCACGCCCCGCAGTCGACACCAGGACCACGCGTTCGCCGCAGGGGCCTCTGCGCGCACCGGGGTTCGCCGCCATGCTGCTGGTCGTCTTCGCCTCCGGGTGCGCGATCGCGGTGGAAGAGATCGCGGCCATCGCCACCTGGGGGGCGGGCGTGACCGGCTCGCTGCTGGCGCTGTGTTCCATCGGCGGGGTACTCGCCGGCCTGGCGTACGGGCGGCGGGCCTGGCAGGCCTCGCTCGCACGGCGACTGGCACTGATCGCCGCCGCCGGAGCGGCCTGCTTCGCCCTGCCGGTGCTGGCGACGTTCGTCCCGGTGGCCGCCGTCGCCCTGCTGTGCGCCGGGGCGTGCGAAGCCACCATGCTGATCACCTCGTACCTGCTGGTGGACTCGATGGTCGTACGGGACGCGCAGATGGAGGCGGGGGCGTGGGTCAACACCGCCTACAACCTGGGCGTCGCCGCGGGTTCGGCCGTCGCCGGTATGGTGCTGGACCGGTCGGGGGCGGGCATAGTGTTCGCGCTCGCCGCCGCAATGGCCGGGGCCGGAGCGATCGCGGCGGCGGTGTGCGAACGGGGAGAGGCTTGTGCTTCGGCGAAGGTGGCGTAGTCGGTGGAGCGGTTGAGCAGGGTGAAGTCCATGTCGCCTGCGGTGAACCGGCTGGTGTAGTAGTGCCCAGTGGCTGCCCGGGGGGTGAGGCCGGTGAACGAGATACGGCACGCCCCTTCGTGTCGGGGGCTGCGGTGCTGATGCTCCACCCGGGGCCTGTTGTCGTACAGGAACCCGATCTCGAAGATTCCGGAGTTCTCCGGGGCTGTGACGGTGGCGGTGCTCGACTGCGAGGCGCTCTCCTTGGTGCGGAGTGTGGCGTGCAGGCCCCAGAAGGTCTGCTCGACCGTCATGTACGTGGTGAACGGCCCCCGGTTGCCCCCTGCGGGTATTCGACTCTTCGGACTCGAAGACAGCATCACCCGCCAAGTTCCGGTGACCCAGGGACGTCCGGTGAGGCGATGGATGCCGGGCCAGGTGCCGGCTTCTTCGAGCGCGGCGCGGACCGCCTCGGTGATCAACTCCAGACGGGTCAGGTTACGCACCGCGGCCAGGACCTGGGTGGAGTCTGTGCGCTGCGTGGTGCGTTCCCGCACCAGTCCGGCCTCCTTGAGCCGGGCCAGCGTGAGGTCGAGGAGGCGATCGGCACGGTCGTCTGCAGCGAGACGGTCGCGGAAGTCTGCCAGCACACTGTGGTGGAACCCGGGATCATGCAGCTCCATCGCCATCGCATACTTGAAGTCGATGCGGCAGCGAACCGCCTCGGCGGCCTGCCGGTCCGACAGGCCCAACAGGAACTGCAGCACGCAGACGGTGGCCAGTTGAGCAGGCGAAAGCCCCGGACGCCCATCCCTCGGATACCAGCCGACAAAGTCCTCGTCGCACCACAACCCATCCAGCCGGTCGCGCACCCATATCGCCGTCGTACCACCCGGGTTGCTCGCCCGCGCGATCTGCGCGGTCAGAGGCGGAACTTGCTCACCGGAACGCGGGCGGAGGGACAACGGGCACCTCGACAGCTGCATCGGTCATCGGAACTACCCGAGCATGCCCGCTGATCACGCTGCCGCACCGGACAACTCCAAGATCCACGACAGAGTCAAGCTAGCCGCGCTCGCTGAATCGGGGTCTCGGAGGGCGTGAGGTCGGTGCGCACTGCTGGTACCCGTCACGTATTCCGGTACGAGGTATTCCTCTATGCCGGCGACAGCGGGCGCCCGGAGCCTCCGCCCAAGAACTGCAGGGCAGTTGACGTGGCTGCCCGCGCGCTCGTCGCGCCAGTCATGGGTGGGGGTGTCAGGGTTGACGCGGTGCACGGCTGGGCTGCGGGGCTGGATCGTCTGCATGCTCGGATCGGCGCAGGCCCGGTCGGGAGAGACCCTAGTGCGGCGCGTGGATCACGAGAGCGACGACCGCCACGAGGACAACGGTTACGGGTACGGTGAGGAGGCCGATCACGGTGGGAGTCAGCCGGTCCCGGAACTGCTTCGGGGGCCGGACCCGTGCGGTCTGGTCCGTGCTCAGCTCCCACCAGTTGACGACCCGCTGGAACTGCTCGTCGAAGTCGGGGGCGGGATTCATGGCGCTGCGGTAGAGCCCGGGCAGCGAACGTCGCCGTCCGCCCTCCAGAAATATCCGGGCAGCGTACGACGACGAGTTCTGGCCCTTGGTCTCGCGCACGTCGATCCACCGGATGTCGTGCCAGGGGTAGGTGTGGCCATGCCCGAGTCCCCAACAGATGGTTATTCCGTCGGCCCCGACCCTGCTCCAGCTCCGGGACGACATGAGGAGAAGCGGGGCGAGGAGGGCGATGCTTCCGCCCATCAGCCAGGAGAAGCCCACCGCGCCGAGCTTGACGAACGGGCGGAACCCTCGACGAGCAGGACGACAAGTGCCAGCACAACGTGGGACTTCGCCGGACGATTCCGGTCCGTCGTCCGGAAGTTCAGTTCGATCACGTCCGGCACCCTACGCCCGTGGCCTCGGCCGTGAAACGGCCGGGCGGGCGCATCACTGGCAACCCGTCAGGACTAGCGTTCGGCCGGGTTCCGTCGGCGGCACGCTCGGGTCTGTGTCGACTCGCACGCCGGGAGGGGGGCGTCGGTGCGGGTGAACTGGAGCGGCGATCCGGAGATCGCGGCCTGGGGGTATCCATGGGGGACGAGCAGGGGGCTGTCGTCCGAGGGATGCGTTGAGCGGAGGGACACGATGGTCACGTCCGCACTGCTGGTCGGCCCCGAGCAGGCTGAAGATCCGTACGCGGCCGGGCCGGTGATCCACTGGTTGGATGTCCGGGAGCGGGAGAGCAACGACGGGTCCTGGCCGGTGACGGCTGACTGCGATCGGCCACGCTGGGAGTGGACGCCCTCGGAGCAAGTCGGTCCGTTGCGGTTCGGGATGAGTCCACAGCAGCTGGCGGCTGCGTTGGACCACGAGGTCCCGGCCGGCCGCGAAGGGCACCATGCCTCGTGGTGGCACAAGAAGGCCGAGACATGGATCCTGAGCACGGACCGGTTCGACAAGGCCGGGGTGAGTGCGCGCTACTGGTATCCGGACGGCATCCCCTGTCCTGGGGGCTGTGACTGTGCACGGGCGTACCGGACCTCAAGTCGCCTTCGGAGATATCGATCTCATCGGCAAGACGGTCTGCGCCATTGATACGGCCCGGCCCTGACAGAGAGGGCGGAGAACAATGAGATGGCCCTGGCCATGGGGTGCTCGGGACCTCGGCGTAGACGGAATGAACATGTACATACGAGCCGCCCGGGCTGGGGATGCTGCGGTCAGCGGGGCCCGGTTCTGTGCAGCGGACTGGGAAGACCACGGCTGACAAGTCGATCATCCCGAGGTAGTGCTGGAGGGACATTCGACTCGTCATGAGGGCGCGGCGCTACGGGGCGTCCTCCTGCGTAGAAGAGTTGGCGTCTGGTTGGGGTTCGGTCCTTGCCGTGCGTGAGGTGGTTACCGCAGGATGCCGACGGCGAGGAAGAAGGCGCCGAGGGGGACCCAGAAGGCGCCGACGATGCGCAGAGTTTTGGGCGTTGCGGTGCCGACGCGCGGAGTGAGCTGCGCGTACAGGTGGAAGGCGCGTTCGGCGGCCTGCGCGATGTTGGTCACGAAGAGCAGGCCGGCGATGAGGAAGACGGCACCGATTGCCGCGAAGAACATCATTTCTCCTTCTTCTGTTCCCACAGAGTCCATCCGTCGGCCTGGCTGAAGCCAGTGGAGATCTCGGCTCCCAGGCCAAGGCCCAGGCCGCCTTCGAAGGTTGCGACGTCGTCGCCCTTGGAGTTGGTGGTTCCGATGGCGTTCTGGTGGCTTCCCCAGAGGCCGACGCCTGGGTGGATGGAGCCGCTCTTGTCCCAGCCCGTGCCTTTGAGCTGGCTGATGTCGTCGGCGTTGCTTTTGACGATGCCGACGTTGGCGGACGCTCCGAAGTCCCATCCCGCGGTGGCGGTGGAGCCGGCGTACATGAGGTTGATCTGGGATCGTCCGTCGGGGGTCCGGGTGTTGACGAGGGAGATCTCTCCGCCGATGCCGATTCCGAACCCGAGTGAGCCACTGAGGCTGATGCCCTGGGTGTTGTTGAAGCCGGTGGCGTCCGCTAGCCCCTCCACGGTGGCGCTCATGAGCTTGCTGCCGAGGTTGCCGGGCTGGGAGAATCCGCGAGCAGCGCCGTTGACCCCTCGGGCCAGTGCCCTCAGTGTCCCGGCCTTGTGGGCGAGCTCCTTGGCCTTACGGTCGGCTTCGGCCTTGCGTTCCGCCTCCGCCTTCTTGGCCGCTTTTTCGTAGGTCCCGATGTCGCCGACTGCCTGTCCATTGAATCCGTTGAGCGTCCCGTCCAGGGGGTTCGCGTCGACGACGGCGGCTTTGAGCGCGGTGGTGAGGTCTGAGTCGGCGTCCCCCATGGCCTTGACCAGGTGGTCGACGCGATCCTGCCAGGAGGCCACTGCCTTGCGTATGCCCTCCTGGTAGTCCGGGTCGTGGTGCAGTGCGGTCTTTTCGCCGTCGGACAGCTGCGTGTAGTCGTAGGTGACCACTCCCTGGTCCGAGACCTGCATCTTCGCTTCGAGAGCTTCGTGCCTCGCGGCGGTCAGCTTGCCCTTGAGGCCGGCGAAGTTCGCGTGGGCCTCCCGCAGGAGCGATGCGACGGCTTTCGCCTCGGTCTGCGCGTACTGGAACTCCCGGAGCGTGATGTCGAAGCGCCGGCTGGCCGCATCGGCGGTCAGACCCTGCCACGAGGTGCCCATGGAGATGCCATGGACGTCCCGCTTGTAAGCCTTCTCGCGTTTCTCGAACTCCTTGGCCATGCCGTCCCAACGGTCGGCTGCGCTGGTGAGCGTCGCCAGATCCGTGCTCATGATTTCGTGGTAGGTCGGCATGCGTTCCCCTGTTGCCGTGCGGAGAGGGTTCAGTACTTGTCGAGGGCTGACGGCGGCCCGACCTGGCTGCCAACACCCACGTCGGTTCTCTGCCACAGGGAGTTGGTACTGCGCAGGGCGCCCTTCTCCGAACCGAGCCTGTTCATCAGGTTTTTGACCTGCCCATCCCAGGCCTCGTGTGCCTTGGCGAGTGCGGCTGAAGCCAGCCAGCCGTGACCGTTCCTCGCCCCGAACTCCCTGACCACTGTTGAGGTCTGCTCGTCAGCCCAGGCGCCTGATGCACGGGTATCCGGCTCGATGTGCTGCTCGATTGCCTGCGCTGCCGCCGCCTTCTGAGCCGGACTCGACGCAAAGTCTTTTCGGCCCCCGGCCGACCCTGATGGAAAAGTCGCCCCGCCCGCGTCGGCCGGCATCTGGTTGAGCTCCACACCCACGGGACGGCCTGTCGGCGTGCTGTCCGTTGCTGCCGGCTCAGTACCTGCCATGAACCGCACACCTCCCCGTAGCAAACGACCGATGAAACGACGCGGCGACACTACCAAGCGATCTTGCGTGATCAGGGCAGGGGTACTGCCTTCCTACTCGCCGCCGGCCACGCGGAATCAGACGCCCGGAGGACGCCCGCCGACGAGACAGACCGTCCTTCGAAGCCATGGGCGGCAACACCGAAATGTATGGGGTACTTGTCAGTCTCCTTGGCCTCGCGGCACAGAGCCCTGCCTCAACAGCCTGAAGATGCGGCCCTGCCGTGGCAGGGTGGACGGATCTTCGTTGCCTCCGGCTCCGGGGTGAGGTTCCCCCGAGATGCGGAGGATGGTGACAGGGGGTCAGATGGGGCTCATGAGAGGACCTTTGACCATGGCCGCCCCCAGAAAGTACTCGCTGGAGTTGCGTGAGCGTGCGGTGTGGATGTACCGCGCCACCGAGCCGAAGCCCCAGATCAAGAAGCGGGCAGGCGATCTCGGCGTGCATCCGGAGGCCCTGCGCGGCTGGATCCGGCAGGCCGAGGCCGACGCCGGCGAGCGCGACGACCGGCTGACCACCGGCGAACGTGCTGAGCTCGCGGCGCTGCGGAAGGAGAACCTCCAGCTCAAGCGGGCCAATGAGGTACTGCGGACGGCGTCCGCTTTTTTCGCGGCCCAGCTCGATCCGACCCGGCCCAGGTGACGGCGCTTCTCGACGCGCACCCTCACCTGGGGGTCGAGCCCGTCCTTCGGGAACTGTCCATCGCCTCCTCCACCTACTACCGCCGGCGTCGTGCCGAGCGCGAGCCATGCGAGCGCGTGCGCCGCGACGCCGAACTCACCGAGCAGATCAAGGAGATCCACGCCGAAGCCGGCGGCGTCTACGGATCCCCGCGTGTGCACGCCGTACTGAAACGCGCGGGCGTCCACGTGGGCCGCAAGCGGGTCGAGCGCCTGATGCGCCAGGCCGACATCGCGGGCATCAGCCCGCGCCGCACGGGCTTCACACGCCGCGACCCGAAGGCCACCCTCGCCCCGGACCTGGTGGAGCGCGACTTCACCGCGCCCGCGCCGAACCGGCTGTGGGTCACCGACCTGACGATGATCTCGACCGGCGAGGGACCCTTGTGGCTGTCCGCGACCCGGGACGCGTTCTCGCGTCGGGTGGTGGCCTGGGAGACGTCCGCCCACGCGGACGCCGACCTGGTCCTGACCACGCTGGAATACGCGCTCGCCTCCCGAGAGGTAGAGCCAGGACAGTTGATTCACCATGCCGATCACGGCTGCCAGTACACGTCCGTGAAGCTGACAACTCGACTCCTACGGGCGGGAGTTCAGGCATCCATGGGTTCGGTCGGCGACTCGTATGACAACGCCCTCGCGGAGAACCTCTGGATGCTCATCAAAACCGAGTGCATCCGCGGACGCGCCTTCACCACCCGCGCCGAGGCCAACCTCGCGCTCTTCGAGTACATCGACGGCTTCTACAACTCCCGGCGCATCCAAAAACGGCTCGGCTACCTCAGCCCCGTCGAGTTCGAGGAGAAGCACTACGCCGACCAGGCAACGACCAAACGAACGAACCTGAAACCCCGTCAACCCGCACTGGCCAGCTGATCAGCCCCCCCACACGCCGGGGGAACCTCAATTTGGTGATGAGCGTGCTCGTCCTTCTCCTCAGGAACTGCGTTTCCGGTGGTGGGCAAGTGATCGTACGGCCCGGATGAGCTGGGCCGGACTTTGTTGCGGCCCTGAAGCCAGGCATGATCGCCTCGGCTGATGGGGGAACACGGATCCGATCCCTGCGTCGAGCAGACCACGCTGGACCAGGCGCTCGACCGCGTACCGCCCCTGTCCTCGGCGACGCGCTCGTGGCTGCGCTGCTCAACGGCCTCGGCTACCTCGCCGTGCCGCGCGAGCGCTACCCCTCGGCCAAGCGGTGGGATCGGGTCACGCGGTGTACGGAACCGACGGATTCGGTCAAGCCCTGGCGAACACCACCGAGCGCGCCCTTCTCGCCGCACTGAGCGGCGAACAGGCCGCGGCGTGGGGCTCCACCTGTACGCGAGCGGTGACCGCGGCGTTGTATACCCGCGACTCGGCAGCGGGCGACTGGTGGCTTTCATGGCAGCTTCACCGGCCGTGAGCACCCCCACCGGAGCGGGACGTACGCGCCTTCCTCGAAGTGACGGCGGCCAACGAACTCGACGTGCTGGCCCACAACGCCGAGCTGGCCGACCGCTACGGACCCGCCCTGCACAAGCTGTTCACCGCCGCGTGCGGACCTTCTCTCCACCGCGGCGTGAGGCGCCTGCGTGCGGCAGCCCGGACGGTACGCCCCCGACGCGGGGCCGTCGATCCGGATCACCGCCTTGGACCACCTGGTACGGACCGTCGCCGACATCGAACGAACCATCGGCTCCTGCGAACGCATCCTGGGCATGTATCCGGTCACATTCGGCGAAGGCCCGCCGCGCTGTTCTTCGGCACCAGCAAGATCAACCTCCGCCGGGTCGACCACGAACTTCGCCCACACGCCACGCGCCCCACCCCCGGGCAGTGCCGACCTGTGCCTGCTCACCGACACCCCGCATGACCAGATCCTGGCCACTCTCGCCGCCCACGGAGTGACCGCGGAAGACGGCCCCGTAGCGCGCACCGGCGCTCAAGGCCTCATTACCAGCAGATACTTGCGCGATCCGGATGGAAACCTGGTCGAGATCAGCACGTACGACCCCCGCCGCGCAACATTGGCTGGTGCCGCATCAGGTGGCGCTCCCATGAAGTGGGGTCCTGCCTGTCGGCGGCTTGCGGCCTGAAGCTGTCCTCCTTTTCAAGCTTTTCGGGAGGGCTGCGGGAATGGACCCCGACCCGACGAACAGGACCTGACCATGCTGACGCTGTTGCGGTTGGGGGCTGAGTGAAAGGCCGGAGACCTGGCAGAAAGGCTTGGCACGAGCATGCGCACCGTACGATGTGATGCCGCGCCGGCTGCCGCGACACCTCGGGGCGAGGTCTGTCGCGGCGGTGCGACGACGCAGTCGGCGAGGCAGGATCTGGTCGAGCTTTGAGCCCGGGACGGGCATTAACGGTGTATCTGAGCCGACTCAGCCGCTGGGTGGGCGCGGCGGCTACCGTCGGCGTGATCGCCGAAGCGGTGGCGGCGGACGATCGGCTCCGGTTCCCGGCTCCGGTACGTCGGCCGGCACGGCCCCGTGTGTCGACCCGCCTGGTCGAGCCGTACCGCCACTGCCCGCGCGCCGGACCGTGGTACCTCGTGGCCTTCGGTGCCGACCGGGACGACTGGCGCCTCTTCCGGCTGGAGCCGATTACCGACATCTCCCCAGCGGCGGGCGCCTATCGGCCCACGGCTTCCCCGATGAGTCCATCGAACACTGGTTGACCACCGACTTCAGCCGGGCCACCCCCAGGCAGTTGACCTGCCCAACTCCCGTGCGACGTAAGCGACATGGGTGACAGCTCCCTGATCCCCACCCAACGCCCCCCGCCGCACAGGACGCCGAATTCGGACAGATGTGACACTTACGGCGCCTTGATGCCCGCCGCCTCCTACCAGGCGTAGGGGCGCCTATCGCCGCCTCGTGGCGGGGGAGTGGCCACCGGGATCCGGCCAGCGGTACTCGTCCCCGTTTGCCCGCATGCGGCAGGCTTCGAGGTGCAAGGTTCAGCACGCTTTTCATCCAGTAAGCGAGGAATCGTATGCAGTTCATCGTCCGTACGGCTGCGGCCAGGACGGCCGCCAGCGCGGCTGCCGCCAAGGCCGGCAGTCAGACGGCGGCCAAGTCGCATCCCATTCACGGAAAGGACGACGTGCCCGTCAGCTACGGCACGAGCCTGCTCGCCGCCGCGCGCGACGAGTTCCGGCACACGGATCGTAACCTTCCGCCGAAGCAGAAGAAGTCCGGCATGTCGATCCCGCACTACAACGCCATCCACAGTGCGGCGCAGACGATGGGTATCGACCGCTGGTGAGGTCGTAGGCGTCTTGCGTCAAGGGCTGCCGATCCCGGTCGGCGGACCGGCCTCAGATGCCGCGCGCCTGCTCGAAGCGGGCGCGCGCCTCCATGAGGTCCACGATCGGGTCGGGGGAGTCGAACCCGGCCCGGTCCGTCGCCTTCAGTCTCCAGGGTTCGTGGCTGAACTTCCCCTCCGGGCCCGCGAGTTCGGGCACCCAGCGGCTCACGTAGGTGCCGTACGGGTCGAAGCGCTTGCCCTGGACCACCGGTTGAGGACCCGGTTCGGTGCCGGTCCCGGCCACGCACTGCCAGTTGAGCACTCGACTCGTCGAAACGAACCGGCGCGCCAGTCGTCCCTGTGGGCCACGCTGGCGCACGCCGAACCATCTCCGGCAGCGCTACCGAGCAGTGCGCCGGCGTCGCCACGGCACTTGTGCGGCGACCTCATCTCCACGCGCACATCCGCACGCCGCTGACTCTGGCCGGCGAGTGGGACGTCTGCACGGAGCAAGCCCGAGCTGCCGTGACAGCGGCCTGGCGCCCGGCGGTACCCCACCTCGGCGAGCCCGCGGTACTCACCGCAAAGCGTCACTGCCGCACGTTCTCCACATCCGCTTCATCCGGTTGCCCATGGTTGCCCATGGTTGCCCATGGTTGCGCCGGTCAGGAAGTCGCTACGCACGTCAGGAGTGGCTGGCCCGCACCGGACAGTGACGTGCAAGCAGCCATCGATGTGAACAGCCCGGAGATCGACCTCCCCGCAGTCTGCGAGGTAAGCCGACAGCGCCCGTCCGTTCGGCTTCGCGCGCTCAGACGCCGCGCCTGGAGTACTCAAAGGCCAGCACACGCAGTGCGTCAGGCACCGATGGCCGCGCGGAGTTGCGCAGGACCTGGGTGCCCTTGGCAATCGCCGCATCAGCGGTCAGAATCTCCAGTGAGACAAAGGCCCGGGTGAACGCTCGGTGTTCCGGTGGTACGAAAGCCACCAGCTTGCGGCTGTTGTTCAGATCCAGCCGTGCCTGCTCCAACACTTCCTGGAGCAACGCTCGGGTTCCTGCCGTGTCCCGTCCGTGCTCAAGGTCCTCGCGGGAGACGCCGTGTTTCTTGAGGGTCTCTTCAGGGAGCCCAAGTCGGCCTTCGCTCAGGTCCTCAGCGAGGTCACATACGAAGTCGAGACGCTGGCTGCCGTCGATGTAGGACCGGCAGGAACGGTGGACCTCACCCGCGTCGGCGTCCGGAGCCAGGAGCAGGCAGGCTACGAGCATGAACGCCGGCAGTGAGTAGCCGTCGACGTAGCGCTGGTAGTCCGCCTCGGCTGCGAAGCCTGAAAAGTTCCGGTCCATCGGCGCTCCGGCGAGGAACTGCTCAACCGGCTTTCGCAGTTGCGGGTACGCCGCGATGGTGTGCAGAACGGGGCGGAGGACCGGGTCGGTGCTCTCGCCCGTCGTCAGGCCCCTTCGGACCTCCTCCTCCCACGCGGCGTACGAGTCACTGGACGGCCCTGTCGCGGGGGTGGCATCAAGGAGGGCGTCGGTGTGGTGCATGAACGCAACCGCAGCGACAACGTGCGGAACGAGAACCGGCGGGAGCAGCAGCCGTATTGCCACGTAAGTGTGCCGTCGATAGCCCGAGACGAGCGCACCTTGCTGGGTGTAGTCCTGGCGTAGCGAGGGGCTGTCGACGCCTGCTGCTGTAAGGGCTTTGTTCCATGTTTGCATACGGACGGGCTCCCGGTGAGTGGTGGTGGCATTCTGAGCCTAAAGGGCTTTGCACAAGGCCGTGTTCGGGCAGGCCGGGGTGTGCGAGCACGGTCCTCTGGTCATGATGTGTGGGCGAGGTTATGCAGGTGGGCGACGGCCCGTGGTGGAGGCCGTTGCCGTGCTGTCGGCAGTCGCGGAGGATCTTGTAATTCTTCATCCGGCCGATCACATGCTCCACCCGCGCTCGGACCTTGCGGTGCGCGGCATTGTCTGCTTCCTCGCCCGGGAGCGGCCGTCGGGGGCGTTTTCGGTGCGGCACGACCATCCCGCAGTTGACGTAGGCACCATCGCCGAGAATGGTCACGTCCTGACAGCGCTCGGCCAGAGCGGAGGCGCGCCAGGCGTGGGCGTCCGCGGTGGTGCCCGGCACCGGACGGGCGGTCGCGACCACGAGACGTGTCTCGGCACCCACGATGACCTGGAGGTTCGCGGAGAACCGGTAGTTGCGGCTGGACGCACCGACTTGCCGGTCAGGGGCCGGGATGAGGGTGCCGTCCGCAATCCACAACCGGTCAGCGGCATCGGTCGGAGGGGAGAGGGGCTCCAGCGCGAGCATTGGTCCGAGCCTTTGGATCACCTGGCAGACGGTGGAGGAGGAGACGCCGAACAGCGGCCCCAGCTGCCGCGTAGTCAGGCTCGTCCGGTACTACGCCGCGACGATCAGCACCCGCTCCGCCAGCGGCAGACGCCACGGTCGGCCCCGCATCGTGTCGTCGCCGCCCCGCTCCCGCACCACCTTCAACAGTCGCGCGAACTGCGCCACCCGCAGCCCCGTGGCCACCCACACCCGTTCAGTACCCAACACCTCAGCCATACACCGGAGATGCCGAGTTCACGGCCTTGTGCAACACCCTTTGGAGGTTGTCCCGTAAGCCCTGCCCAGGGATGGGATGATCTTGGTGCGGGTGGGTTGATCACGGCGTCGGAGCGGGCTGGATCGGACTGCTCTCGGGGCTGAGTGAGCGGTAGTTCCGCAAGCTGGTTATCGTGCGGCGTCGAGGTGGCGGAGCGCCGACCGGCGGGAGTGGGCGCTGCCGCTCTTGGGGACTGGATTCTATTGGTGGCCGCCTACGGGCGAGCGGATTGACGATGCGACAGATCGGTCCGTTGTTCGGGGTCTCGAAGTCGGACGCGGACCGGGACATCGACCACATCGCGCCCTACCTCGCGCTCGCCCCGCCCGCCGCCGGCATCCGGTGGGCACCGTGCTCATCGTGGACGCAACGACCTGCCCGACGAATGACGCCACGAACGCCGACAGCCAGTGCCCAGAACAGGAGAGGAAAAGCAGCGACCCGTTCCATGCCGCCCATGCCGAGACCGAGGTAGTTGTGGGAGAGAAACAGTCCGAAGGCGGTGATCGCTGTGACTCCCAGCAGGCTGGTGCCCCACCGCAGGGGGGTCGGTACGGGTTCTGCCAGGGCGAACCCCGCCATGGCGAGACCGATGTTGCCTGCTGCCATGATGAGGAGGGCGCCCAGGACATGTTGGTTCTCATTGACGTCCGCAGGTGCCAATCCGGCCAGCACGAATCCCACGCCGGCACACGCGAGCAGCAGGCGGGCCATGGCAACGGCCCGTCCTCTGCGCCACAGGACACCACCGGTCAGCGCGACGCCAACAACAAGCAGCACTCCCAGGACGACGAATGAAGCATTCATCAAGCCGTGCTCGGGGGAACAGATATACCGCGGCTCAGGATCTGGCTGCAGAGCGCAGTGAGCGTTGCCCAAATCGCTGATGTTGTTCCCCGCCCAGCTATACGGTCTGGCCCAAGCCGACTCGGCAATCCAGTGGATGACGAAGAACTGCACCATGCCCACGATCCATGCCGAGTACCCGATCCGGACTCTCACTTGTCCACCTTCCGTCACGCGAACCACGTGCGTACAGCCGATCAGGTGGGGCCGGACTCAGGCACTCCGGGGAGCCCCCGGGAACAGGGTGGGGCAGGCCCTACTGCGGCGGGGAATAGGAGTTCGCGGAACGAGGCTAGAGCGCTTCACTGCGGCCGGACCCCGGTGAACGGGTACGTTCTCCCGCGCACGGCGCGGCTTTCCGGCTCGGATCGTGAAGGTGACGGCAAGATCGAGTCATGGGGTCGCCCGAGCAGCGAACGCCAAGGCGTATGGCCCTACACCGGGCCGTTGCACGACGCAGAATTCGATCATCTGGTCTCGTCGGAGCTTGGCGGCGACTCCGATTCGGCGTGCGTACCGCATTCCGGAGCGCCCGGCTCCTTCGGTGGACGCCTGGCGGCGGCACGAAGTCCTGGACGATTGGGGGTGTCAGCAGACCATGCGGTCTGCTGACACCCCGGCGGCGGGCATGCTGCCGATCAATAGTCCGTCGTGGCCACGGAGTAGTTCGTGGAGCTGGAACCGGCAAGGTCGCTCAACGCCCTGTTGAGGTCGACGAGGTCCAGCTCTGAGAGGCATCCGTCCGTGCCGGCGCGCTGCCCCCAGTTGTTCCAGTACCCGGCCGGGCAGGACATGTTCTTGCACGGGTAGCCGGACACATGGCCACAGCCTTTGATCATGCCTACCGCGGTGAGGGTGCTCCAGCCGTCGGTGGACGTATATGCGGGACCACCGCTATCACCGTGGCCGGCGGCAACTCCGCCGTAGTATGAGTGCGTCGCGAGCAACGCTCCGGTCCCGGCGTAGCTGTCGACGACCACGTCACAGATGCCATTGCCGGTGAAGGCGCCGGATGCGCACAGCCACTCACCCGGGTACGGAGAGCCCGTACCGGACACGGGCGTGTACGACTGTTGCGGCGGCTGGCTGTCCTGGTCGATGCCGGGGCCGTACCACACATACTGGTCGGAGCCCGTGCTGATCAGCTGCACATCGTCGGTCGTGCTCAGCGCAACTGTGCGGCCGATGTACGCGCTGGCGGTGCCGTGCACCATGTTGTCGCCAGTGTAGAAATCGTCCCAGCCGCAGTGCGCCGCCGTCAGCAGGAACCGGCGCCCTGCTCCTCCGTTGACCGACGAGGAGTCACGGATGCCGAACCCGCTGGTGCACATTCCGTTCTTTGCGTTTGCATCACCCATCACGAGCAGCTGGCCGCCGTTGTAGTGCGGGGTCGGGGCGCCCCGCGAATCGAAGTCCTGCGAAGCCATGTCGTTGACGCTGTGGACGACCAGGTGGACCGATCCCCGAAGGCTCGGCACGGAAGCCACCACCGCGGGGTCAGCGACCGCGGCCGGTGCCAGCCCACTGCCGGCTACATCGACATCCATGCCACTGGCGTCGTTCTTCATGACCGCATCAACCACGTGAGCGCTACCTGACCGGGCCGTTTTGTATTTGAGCGCTTCGAGTCGCTTGGTCTCGTGCCGTAGCTGGGTCATGGTGTAGGCGGCTCTATCCACCTTCACCGAGAGCCCTTGAGCCGAGGCGCTGCGCACCAGGCCTGCCACTTGCGCCGGCACCACGCCGTTCCAGTACAGATGCAGGGAGTGCTGCGCGGGATCGATGGTCGCGCTTCCGAAGCCGGATATCGCGGTGTCGGGTATGGCGCGCAGCGTGTCTGCCAGCTTGAGCAACGGCTGCTGCGCCTTGTATATCGCCTGAGTGCCACCGGGCAGTGTCGCCCCGATGCCCGGGTGGCTCGAGCCCGAAGTTGGCGCGGATGCGAAAGACCACGCGGGCCCCCCGATCGCCGCCGTCACCGCGAGAACCGATGCGGCGGTCACCGCCACGAAAGTCATCCTTTTCAACCTTGTCCCCCTATATCAGCCTTTGATGATCTGATGTCGATCGCCTGGATGGCACCGCTGGTAGCGGGGCCCGGTGTGGCCAGGCGAGTAGAGCGTCGTCGCTGCTGTTCGCAGCCGTTTGAGGCGTGAGTGTTGCCGGTCGGCGTCGTGCTGGCCGATCCCGGCCGCCAAGTCGCGGTTCGCTCCGCTGAAGGGCGGCCT
Source organism: Streptomyces sp. NBC_01431 (assembly GCF_036231355.1). NCBI lineage: Bacteria > Bacillati > Actinomycetota > Actinomycetes > Kitasatosporales > Streptomycetaceae > Streptomyces > Streptomyces sp. NBC_01431. Next base: position 188,124 of record NZ_CP109496.1, on the reverse strand, counting down.
TGGACTAATCCGGGGCCGCCTTCGGGGATGCCTGGTCCCAATAGTGGGGATGCGTCACGTGTTCGGTAGCCCCTGACAGGGATCTGACAACATCGAACACCGAGGGGGACACCAGTGAGTGAGACCGAGCCGGGCGCAGCAGTCGTAGCGGCACGCCGGGCAGCGGTGGCGGACTTCGCCGCCGCTCTTCGCCAACTGCGCCTGGAAGCGGGCAAGCCCTCGTTCCGGGCGATGGCCGGGGCCACGGGGGCGATATCCCACACCACCTTGCACGAGGCGACATCGGGTTCCCGGCTGCCGTCCTGGCCCACCACCAGGGTCTATGTCCAGGCCTGCGGCGGCCGCGAAGCCGAGTGGCACCAACGTTGGATGGCTGCCGCGAACGCCGTGTCCGTTTCGGAGACGGCCGACCTGGGAGCAGATGCCGGCCAGCGCCCCACACGGCTCCCGAACGTGCCCCCTGACTCGCAAGAGTCCGAGGGCGGGATCACGTCCGCCACTGGCGGTCCTTCGGACACCACCGCTCGGACCCCCGGCAGCACCCCACCCGAGCCGAGACACGATCAGCCGGCCACGCCCGAACACCCGGCGCGCCAGCGCCACTCCCGAACGCACGCGCTGACGCGTGCGGTGGGCGCACTCATCGGCGTCGGAGCGGAGCCGGGCCACTCCAGCCCCCCAAAGTCCTCAGTGCCTGCTGCTACGGCCGCGCAGCGATGTCCGAGCCACTCGCCGCGGCGCTACCGTGTCCTCACCCATCTGGTCGCGCTGATACTCGGCGCCGCGATCGGAGCCGGAACGGTGCTCGCCACCTATGAGGCGACAGTCACGGCGACGGACCCGGCACCGGGCGCGCCCGGCTATGTCGCCCGCATCGCCTCGGCGACCGGGACCGCGTCCGCGACGTCGACGAAACTGGCGGTCGGGCACGCGGTCGCCGCGGGCGACACCCTCGTGGTGCCGATGATGCTCACCAACACCCACACCGGGACGGTCAGTGCGACCGACAGCCGGGGCAACACCTACACCACGGCAGCGGAGCAGACCGACGGGGGCGCCGGCGACCGCATCCTGATTCTCACCGCGACCGCGGTCAAGGCACTGTCGACCTCGGACTCGATCACCGTCGGCTATCCCTCCACGGGCGAGCAGCACCTGACCGTGGAGGAGTTGACGAACGTCAAGGCGGTCGACCAGCACGCCGCCGCGACCGGCGCCGCCGGTACCAGTTTCAACTCCGGATCAACGCCGGCCACCACCGCCAACTTCGAGCTGGTATTCGGTGTCGCCGGCGTTCAGGGCGGCACTGCGGCGACCTGGTCGAGCGGATTCACCGCCCTGCCAACGCTGTTCGTCTCCCACGACCAGCTGGCCACCGGGTACAAGATGGTCACCGCTACCGGCACCTACGCGGCCGCCGGCAGTTGCGATCATCAGTGGATGGCCGCAGTTGCCGCCTTCGTGCCCTCCGCACCGCCTCTGTGATGCCAGGCATACGGCTTTCAGCTCGGTGCGTCAGCTTCTTTCAGCGGTGCGGGGCGGGGTGATGCTGGTCCGTGGACTGGGCGCGCTCGGACACAGCCTCCCCGGCCCGGGGCCCGGCCCCTCAGGCGCAGTGTGCGGCTCCGGGTGGCGTCGCCGGACGTACTAGTACTGCAACGGTGCTTGTGGTGACGGGTGGATAGTTTCTGGTGGTGTGTGGCCGCGTCGTTTGTGGTGGCTGAGGCGGGCCTGGTACTGCCTTTTCCGGCGCCAGTGGGACCAGTGCAGGACGTGCTCGACGGAGGCGGGCCGGCGGTGGGCGAGGCGGTTGGTCAGGCGTCGGATCTCGGCGAGGCTGAGGTGGATGAGTGGGGAGGATCCGTTTCTGCTTTCTCCGTGTCGAGTGCGCGGGCCCGCAGGGCGGTCAGGGCGGCGTGGGCGGCCATGGCCAGGGTCATGTGGCGGTGCCAGCCGGGATAGCGGCGGACCTGGTAGTCGTCCAGGCCGCACTCCTGCTTCGCGCTCTGGAAGCACTCCTCCACCGCCCACCGGCTGCCCGCGACATGGATCAGTTCGTCCAGCGTGGTGTCGGCGGGGCAGTAGGCGATGTAGTACGAGATCTCCTCGGGCCGGCGGATGCTGCGGCGGGCGATCACCCAGTGCCGGCGGTCCTCACGGTGCCAGGGCCGGACCTCGACGCGGGCCCAGTCGTAGATCCGCGGGCCGTGTACCCCCTGGCCGCATGAGCGTCGTTTCCACTTCTGCCGGGGCAGGTTCGGGAACAGGTCGTGGACGGGGTGGTCGATGGACCAGCGGGTGACGACGGTGTCGTGCCGGGTGGTGGCCATGACGTGGAAGACATCGGCCTGTTCCAGCTCGAAGCGCCACCCCTTGCTGTAGCCGTAGGCGGCATCCGCCGTCACCCACCCGAACGGGACCTTGTCCGCAATCGCCCGGCGGACCATCGCCTTGGCCATCTCCACCTTCGTGGCGAAGGCGACGCTGTCGTCGATGCCGGCCTGCCGGCCCCTTTCCCGGTCGTCGGTCCACGACGTGGGCAGGTACAAACGGCGGTCGATCAGTGTGCGTCCGCGGGCGGTGGCGTAGGCGAGGAACACACCGATCTGGCTGTTCTCCGTGCGTCCGGCGGTGCCCGAGTACTGCCGTTGCACTCCGGCCGAGCGGATGCCCTTCTTCAGGAACCCGGTGTCATCGGTGATCAGAACGGCATCCCGGTCCCCGAGGTGTTCAACCACGTATTCGCGCACGTCGTCCAGGACCTCGTCGGCGTCCCACTCGATCCGGTTCAGCAGCCGGTGGATCCGGTCAGGACCCGCATGGCCGGCTTCCTCCGCGAGCGTCCAGCCGTTCTTCCGCTCCAGCGGAGCAATCAGCCCCCGCATATAGGCGAGCGCCGACTGACGCGGCTCCTCCCGGCTGAACCGGTGCACGAACCGCCCGTGCACCGCACCCAGTTCCCCAGCCCACAACCCGACATCAGCAAGATCCCCACCCATAACCACCAACGACCGACCTGCCCACCCGTCACACAAAACACCGTTGCAGTACTAGGTCGGTGGCTGCTCTGGTGCAGGCCAGACACACTCACCTCCATTCCCCACCGCGGCGATGGCATCGGTAGGTCCGCCCTGCTGCGAGCCGACGAGGGAGGGCTTGGTTGGATGCCCGCATGACGGATTGGTCGCAGTTGCAGCACGCGTACGGCACCGCCGAGGACATCCCGGCCTTGTTCGAACGGCTTGGCACCGAGCCGAACGACGAGGCCTGGAGTGACCTGGGGTCACGGCTGTGCCATCAAGGCAGTGTCTACACAGCGAGCTTCGCTGCCCTCGCGCTGCTTGCCGGTTTGGGAAGCGAGGCAGGTAAGGGCGGCGACAACGCCCTGCTCCTGGCCGGAGCGATCGTCGCTGCTGCCGATGACGAGACCCGCGACCGGCACGGCGCCTCAATCGAGCGACTACGGACTCTGGCCCAGGCTCGGATCCGCCGCCCCGCGGAGCCCGCCTTCTACATCTATCTACTGCAGACCGTGATGGCACTTGGCGGTGTCCCCGTCTGGTCCTCGGCCCTAGAGGGCTTGGCCGACGGGACCATCGATGTGTTCTGCCCCGAATGCGAGATGGGGGTGTTCGTCTCCATCGGTGAGGCCGGCTACTTCTCCGCCGTCGGAGATTGGGAGCCTGGCGATCCGGAGGGCCCGCCGCTTCGCGCCGCCGAGCCGAACGACTTGTCGGGGCCTGTCCGCATGCTCTATGACGCGGCCAGCGAGGCCGGGGTCGACACCATCGCGCTCGCCCTCACCTATCTGTTCGGCAGGGGAAGGTGCGGCGAGTGCGGCGCCGAGTTCTCGATCGCCGAGCAAGTGGCCGAGCAGTACTGAGTCGCCCGCGAGCAAGCCGGCCGGTAATTGGTGGACGACTCTCTGCATGAGCACGTGGGTGGGGGTTCGCGACAGTCGCGGTGGACATGAGTGCTGATCTTGGTGGGCAGTCTGATCTTGCTTCGTGCACGACGACGCGGTGTGCACGATGGAGGTAGCGAGTGCTCATCGTCGACGCCGACGTCGTCCTGGTGGAACGCCGGCTGCGGGCTGGTGAGTTGGCGTGCCCGTCGTGCGGGGCGTCTCTCGCGCCGTGGGGGCACGGCCGGCCGCGGGAAGTCCGTGGTGATCTCGGGGCACGGTTGTTCGTACGTCCTCGTCGTTCGCGTTGTACCGGCTGCGAGGTCACGCACGTGCTGCTGCCGGAGATGGTGTGGCCGCGGCGGACGGATGCGGCCGAGGTGATCGGGGCTGGGCTGGAGATAGCGGCCCTGGGCATGGGGCATCGCCAGGTCGCCGCCCGCTTGGGGCTGGCGGAGGACACCGTCCGCGGCTGGATCCGCCGCTTCCGCCGCAGGTCGGAGGCCGTTCGCCGATACTTCACGGTGACGCTCGTCGCGCTCGCGGACGATCCCGTGATGCCCGAGCCCGCCGGGACGCCCCTGGGGGACGCCGTCTCGGTCGTTGTCGCGGCTCATCGGACAGCGGCCGTGATGTGGCCGGAGATGAACACGGTGTCGCGGTGGGCGTTCGCCGGCCGGGCGATAGACGGCCGGGTGCTGACCTGCACTCCTTCAGTTAATTGATCAACACGGACCGCCCCTGGGCGGTGATCGGAGGCGCCGGAAGTCTTGATCGTGTCCGTCCCCGACCGGGGCGGACTGTGATCGAGATGCGAGGAGAGTCCGCGCATGGCATCGAGCGAGGACGAGGACCGCCGCCGGGCCGAGAAGGCCCGGCAGGTCGGTCTGTTCCGCTATTCCCTGATCCAGGACCTGCTGGACGCGAGCCTGACGACCCGTGAACGCGGCCGTCTGGCACGGGAGTTGGCGGAGAAAGAACACACCGATCCGTTCGGCCGGCAGGTGAAGGTGTCGAGGGGAACGATCGACCGGTGGACGCGGGACTACCGCGGCGGCGGGTTCGCCGCGCTGGTTCCCGAGCCGCGCAAGATGGTTCCCCGGACGCCGCCGGAGGTGCTGGAGCTGGCGGCCGCGCTGAAGCGGGAGAACCCTGGCCGGACGGCCGCGCAGATCCAGCGGATCCTGCGGACCACGCAGGGCTGGTCGCCGACCGAGCGCACGCTGCAGCGGCACTTCGTCAACGCCGGACTGACCGGCACCGGCGGCGAGACGAGCGTGTTCGGCCGGTTCGAGGCAACCCGCGGCAACGAGTTGTGGACCGGGGATGCCCTGCACGGGCCGAAGATCGGCGGCCGCAAGACGTACTTGTTCGCCTTCATCGACGACCATTCCCGGGCGATCGTGGGGCACCGGTTCGGGTTCGCCGAGGACACCGTCCGCCTCGCCGCCGCCCTGCGGCCGGCGTTGTCGGCCCGCGGGGTCCCGGAGTCGATCTATGTCGACAACGGGTCCGCGTTCGTGGACACGTGGCTGTTGCGGGCCTGCGCTTCATTGGCGATCCGGCTGACCCACTCCCGCCCGGAACGGCCGCAGGGCCGCGGCAAAATCGAACGGTTCTTCCGCACCGTCCGTGACCAGTTCCTCGTCGAACTGGACGAGGAACGTGTCGGTCAGATCGAGCATCTCACCGAGCTGAACAGGCTTTTCATCGCCTGGGTGGAGACGGTTTATCACCGCGCGGTGCACTCGGAGACCGGGCAGCCGCCGATCGAACGCTGGCTTTCTTCGATTCCCAAGCCGCTGCCGCTGCCGTCCACGGCGGATCTGCGGGAGGCGTTCTTGTGGTCGGAGTTCCGCACCGTGACGAAGACCTCGACGGTCAGTCTGCACGGCATTCTCTGAACTGCCGATCTGGCGAGATTCGCGGTGTTTGTCCCATGGTTCAGTGCCAATGCCCGGCCGCGCAGGTGACGGCCTGTGCGACCAGGGCCGTGTTGACGCTGTCGAGTTCGGTCAGGGCCTAAGCACGACGCCTGCCGGGAGCCCAAACACCAGGGCGATAGCCCTGGAGCTCTCCCCTTCGGTAGACGAATGACGACTTCATGAATGCGTCATGAGCTTGCGCCTTCCATCCTTTGTGCATAGCGGCCCCGACCACGGCTGGGTGTGCACCGTCAGGCACTCGGAATACCAGCCATGCCCGGGGTGGCTCCATGCCCCACAGCATGAACTCACCGCCCGTGACATCGGTGGTCAAGAGCGCCGCGCAAGTCGCAAAGCTTGGCAACTGGCCGTCGCCCTCGCCTAGCAGAAAGGTGCGCAGATCGGCGCTCGCCTGGCTGGCGGTGTCGAACGTTTTGAAGTTCTCGGCACGGGAGAAGCCGTTAGCGAAAACTTGCGAGTACTCCCTTGGCCCCCGCTCCCTGGCCTCCCACGGGCCCGGAACCTGAACCCAGGTCCACTTTTCCATGCTGCCTCCCTTGGAACGCTCCCGGACCGGCCCTGACATGTCGTCATCTGATCCTGTTCAGTGCCACGACCCCTGTCAACGTCACGTCCTCGTTCACCAGGCCGACCAGCTCATCCTCCCCACGCCAAATTGCTGGCCGACAGTCTCACTACCCCAAGCGATGTTCGAGGGTCTGTACCGTCAACGGTGGATCTTCGAACAGGAAGTAACACCTGATGACAGACGTGATCGTCTCGGCTGAGGCCGTCGAGGAAGTGCAGCCTGCCGGGGCACCGGATGCTCTGGATGACCAGTTGATCAGTCAGCTGGTGGACCGGGCGAAGGCCGACGGGATCAAGCTGACCGGCCAGGGCGGGCTGCTGCAGCAGCTGACGAAGAAGATCCTCAAGTCGGCCCTCGAAGGCGAGATCACCGACCACCTCGGTCACGAGAAGCACGAGAAGACCACCAGTGGCAACACCCGCAACGGCATCCGGTCCAAGACCGTCCTCACCGAGGTCGGACCGGTCGCCATCGACGTGCCGAGGGACCGGGAGGGCACCTTCGAGCCGCAGATCGTGAAGAAGCGGCAGCGCCGGCTGACCGGCGTCGACGAGATGGTGCTCTCACTGTCCGCCCGAGGGCTCACCCACGGCGAGATATCCGCCCATCTCGCCGAGGTCTACGGTGCCGAGGTCTCCAAGACCACGATCTCCACGATCACCGACAAGGTGCTCGATGGCATGCACGAATGGCAGAACCGGCCTCTTCCCATTCCTCCTCAGTGGGCAGACGGTATTCCTCGCCGGGACGCTGGCTTCGGCGGCGGGCGATGAAGGCTCGGTGGCCGTTGATGACTTCTTCTGGGTAGACGGCCTTGTAGCCCATGGTGGTGTTGACATCGCGGTGGCCGGCGACGAGCTGCGCGATGTGCGGCGGCATCCCGTGCATGATCGCGTCGGTGATGAACAGGCGGCGGAAGTCGTGGGGGGTGAACCGCAGCGGGGACCCGCTGGCGTCGGTCAGTCGGGTGTCAGCCAGGGTGTTGTTGAGGAGGCTGCGGATGACGGTGGGGTTGATCGGCCGGTCTTCCAGTCGCCAGTGCCACTGGAACAGCAGTGGCATGGGAGGGTTCCAGACCTTCTCGTTGTAGTCGTAGGCCGTCACCAGGGGGATGGCGCCGTCGGATGTACGGACTCTGGTGATGATCGCGGCCAGGACGTCGGCCAGCTCCGGGGAGATGACCAGGAGGCGCTCGGCATCGGTCTTGCTGGGGGCGATCTGCAGCAGCGGGACGAGCTCACGGGTGGAGGGAAGCCGGTACTGGATCAGACTGTGATGGGAAAGTTCAGTCAGTTCCTCGACGCGGATCCCGGTCAGCCGAAGGACCTCAACGGCAGCCCATGCCCAGAAGGCCCGTCGCTCTTCGGCCTTCGCGTCGCGGCGCCGGCCCGCAGTGGGGTCCTCGACCCACAGGTGGCTGCCGGATTCTGTCAGACGCCCTGGCCGACGCAGAACTTCACCCGCGGCGGTGAACTCTTGTCCGGGTTCGCTGGCCACTGCCGCGGCCAGCAGTTGGGCGGCGAGGTGACGCCGCTTCTCGGCTGCGGCGATCAGGGTGGGCAGGACGGGGAGACGTTCGCGGGTGCGCTGGTCCATCCGCGATTTGCGGGCAGCGGCGGTCTTGCTGCAGGCGCTGGTCAGCTCGCCGTCCCGGATGGGGCAGACCGCGACCCACGGTCCCCAGCGGGAGGGGTCATCGGCAGCCCACTGGGCTATGTCCAGGTAGAACGCGCGGACAGTGCCCATGTCCTGGATCGCGGACAATCGCGGGGCGTCACGCTTGACAACTCCGTCGTCCTCGACTGTCCGGGTCGTCTTCACCGATATGCGCTGCTTCCATGCAGCGGCCACGTCGGTGGGCAGGCGCAACGAGTCGATGTCCGGGTGGTGCAGTTCCAGGTCGCGCCAGAACAGCTTGCCCAGCACGTAGGACAGTCGCAGCACCGTGTTGTAGTCCGAGCTGACCTGGAGCTCCCGCAGGTAGTCGACAAGCAGGTCCCGGATCGGGCCGCACTCGATGCCGTAGCGGTCGACCATCTCCTCGATGCTCATCTGCCCGAAGACGTGGAAGGCTCGCGTGGTGACCGGCGCGTTGTCCGGGAAGTGACCGAGGGATCGCACCAGTTGGTAGAAGAACGAGCTGCGGTATCCGCGGTCGCGTCCGTTCGCGCGGGCGACCTCGGCTGAGAGCTGCACCATCTCCAGGCAGTCCCCGACGGTGATGTCGCGTGCGCTGCCGCCCTTCGCCGCCATGATCATGGCGACCCGGGCGAGCGCGACCTGCCGGGCGGCCTCGCCCACCGCCAGCTTGTGGCAGGTAGCGGTGAGCGCGGCGAACCCCTCCGGGTCGCGGGTGCGGGCCATCCCGGCGGCCAGGTTCTTCGGCGATGGCGTGGACAGCAGCCAGCCAAGACTGGGGCGTATGACATCGGCGCAGATCAGGACCCCCAGGCCCTTGGAGCAGCGGTGCTGAAGGCTGCGGCGAGCCGTGTCGGTGCGGCCCTGCGCGGCTGGTGCCGCGGCGAGCACCCGCCAGTCGGTGCTCCCCTCGGCGCCGGAGGCGTTCCATCGTTGCTGCCAGGACTTCCCCGGCAGAGTGGCCAGCCAGTCCAGCACGCTGCATGTGCCTCGCCGTACCTCGGCCTGGTAGCTGGGGCTGTCGGCCGCGAACGGTGCTGCGAGCACCCGGGCCAGCACGCGGCCTCGTGAGGCTGCGGTCGCCTCCCACCGGGCTTGGCTCTTCCGCGGAGGGAACTGCTTGCGCAGCACGAACAGGTCACGCCGCTCGGAGCGGCGCCCTCCTCCGTCGCCTTCGACGACGGTTGCGGCCCCAGCGGACACGGACGCCCCGGTCACGACGAAGCGCCCGGAAACAGAGTGTTGAGGGACTCCGACCGGTATTCCGGAGCGTGGGTGACGGGTCCCGACGGCCCTGCGGCCCGTCGGGCATAGTGGGCCATCACGCTCGCGATCGTCTCCTCGACAGGGGCGGAGGTATATATCTGAGTCATGGTCAACTGGGCGTGTCCCAAGACCCACTGCACGTCGGTGAGCGGCATCTCCGGGTCGCGAGCCATCTGATACGCCGCCGTATGGCGGAGGTCATGAAGCGACCAGTTCGCCCCCAACACCTCGTTGACGCGGGTGAACATCGCCCGAGCGGCCTGGTACGTCAGCGCGCGAAACGGCTGGCGCCGAGTCCACCACAGCGGATCGTCGCGGCCGGTCGGGACCTGTCCATGGAGGTCGGCCTGATACAGCCGCAGCCACACGAACGCATCCGGCGAGGCCGGCAGCTGCTGCAGTGCCCTGGTGCCCTTGCGGATCACCGTGATCAGCTGGGAGCCGATATCGAGATCTCCGCAGCGCACACCCAGCAGCTCTGAGGCCCGCGCGCCGGTCGACACGAAGAACGACACGAGGGATCCGCGATGCGATACGAGCCTGGCGAACAGTTCGTTGAACTTTTCATCCGGGATGCAGCGAGGCGGCCGGACGGGGAGCCTGGGCCGATACCGGCCAACTCGCTCATGTCGTTGGGTCTGCATCGGATTGCGGTGGGCGCCGGCCCTCCCTGCACGTCGGTCGCGGGCCAGCGGGAAGGGGTTGATGATCGGGCCGGATCCAGCATCCAGGTGGAATTCGTAGAAGCCGCGCAGCACGCTCTCGCCGTGCGCTGCCGTTGTCGATGCGTACTTCGGCCCGGGTGACGACTTGCCCGTGACCGGGTTCGGCCTGGCCGGTGACAGCACGGTCGGTGCAGGTGAAGGACTGTCTGTCTCGCGGCGCCAGTGCCTTGTCGACGGTTTGCCGCCGATCTGCACCCAGCGGCAGAAGTCCCGAGCCTCCACCCGCGTCGCCTGCTCCCACGGGACATCGACCGCCCACAGGAAGCGGAACCACCGCAGGAGGTCCATGCCATACGAGCGCTGCGTCGACATGCTCCGCCCGGCCGCTTGGAGGTCCTTCAGGTACTCGGCGACCGCGGCGACGGCGCGGCGGTTCGGGTCGACGAGCCGATACGGAGCGAACGGGTCGTTGGTCTCCTCCAGACGACCTATTCGTGCGACAACGAGCCGGGCAAGGTCATGCCCTGATTCAACTGATCCAGACATGGCTGAGGACCATAGAGCACAGCAGCCCTGAAGTGCGAAGATACGCCCGGTAGTTCAGTCAACAGGGAACTCCTACGAGGTCGACCCGTCGCTGGCCGGGATGAGGATCGAGCTGGTCTTCGACCCGTTCGACCTGACCGACATCGAGGTGAGGTCCTCGGGCAGGCCCTGGGCAAGGCGGTCCCGCACCACGTCGGCCGTCATGCCCACCCCAAGGCGAGCCCGGAGACGTCGACCGGGATCGACTACCTCAAGATCCTCGACGAGGCCCACACCGCGAACACCGCGAAGGGCATCAACTACTCGTCCCTGATGAACGATTCGCGGGGCCGGCAGTGAAGCCGTCCCGAGCCGAGGAGTTGTACTTCGACCCCGAGCCCGACCTGTTCATGCTCACGCCCCGCGAGCTGGCCGACCGGGCCCTGGCCCTGGCGGAGGTCTGCTGCCGACGAGCCGAACAGGACGCCGACCCCCTCGACACTCCTGCCGTCCGCACCGCTTTCCGCGCGGTCCGTCTCGCCGTCCGGCTCGCGGCACGGGCCGCAGCCGACACCTCGGCCGAACTGGCCGCCGTCCAGGCAGAGTTCTGCCCCTGCCCCAGGAGGACTCCTTGATCGACCGCGTCCAGGGCTACTACGGATTCACCCGCGTCCCCTTCGGCCGCGACCTGGCCCCTTCGATGCTCCACCAGCACAATTCCCACCGAGAGGCCGCAGCCCGCATCGCCTGGTGCATCAACAACAAGGCGATCGGCGTGGTCACCGGCGAGGTCGGCGCCGGCAAGACCGGCGCCCTCAAGGGCGCCGTCGCCTCGCTGGACCCGGCCCGCTTCACCGTGATCTACCAGCCCAATCCGGAGGTCGGGATGCGCGGCCTCTATGACCGCATCGTCACCAGCCTGGGCGGCACCCCGAAATACCAGTCCGTCGCTCTCGCAGCTCAGGCGTCCGCCGCGCTGGCCGCCGAGGTCGACGAGCGCGGCCGCACCCCCGCCGTCGTCATCGACGAGTCGCACCTTCTCGATCACCAGGAGCTGGACGCGATCCGCATGCTCGCCAACTACGACATGGACTCCACGACGCCGTTCGCGGTGCTGCTGATCGGCCAGCCCACCCTGCGGAAACGGATGAAGCACGGCGTCCTGGCGGCCCTGGACCAGCGGATCTCGATCAGCTACCAGATGCCCACGATGACGAAGGAGGAGACCGCCAGCTACATCAAGCACCATCTGACGATCGCCGGCCGGTCGGACCCGCTGTTCTCCGACGACGCCGTCGACCTGATCCACCTCACCAGCCGCGGCCTGCCCCGCTCGGTCAACAACATCGCCCTGCAGTCCCTCATCGCCGCCGTCGCCGACGAGAAGAGCATCGTCGACGAGTCCTCCACCCGCCTCGCCATCACCGAGACACACGCGACAGAGTGACCACGAAAACGACACCGTGACCACGAAGACCCCGGCGGCCTGACGGCCGCCGGGGTCGTTTCATCCCACTCCGTCGACAACCAGCACGTCGCCCTCATGTACATCTTCAGCGTCGCTCAACACCCGGTCCACAGACGAAGTACACGGTTCAGCCTCAACCCGCAGCAGGCAGTTGCCAATACCGCTATACAGCGGACAAACAGCCCCTCCCAGATGTGACGTGCACGCCAGGCTCGCTCAACCCGAAGGTCACCCCAGTGACGCTGAAGACCACAATCTGCCAGTCCGGATACACCTCAACGATCCGGCCGCCCGCCAGCATCACGGATCCGGAGAAGAGGGCGAACGCCAAGTCCTACGGCTACACCGGCAGCCTGCATGATGCCGAAGAGGACCACCTCATCAGCCTGGAACTCGGCGGCGACCCCAACGACCCCCACAACCTCTGGGTCGAACCGCCGTCACCAGGACACAAGGCGGGCGCCGGCCCCAACAACCCGAAGGACAGCGTCGAGTCCAAACTGCACACGGCGATCTGCTCCGGCAAGGCCTCGCTGGCCGCGGCGCAGAACGCGATCGCGACGGACTGGACGACCGCACTGGCCAGGCTCGGTCTCACGTAGGGGATGGGCGCCCTTGTCGGGCCCGGCAGGGGGCAGCGGTGTGGCGGCCTGCTATAGAAGGCTGCTGAAAATCTTGTTGTTGGGGCTGTCCGGCCGTAGGCCGGGCGACCCTTTTAGCTATGCGGTGGCCGGGGTGAGGTGCCAAGTGGTGCCGGTTCGGGTGAGTCCGAGGTTGATCAGTCGGCGGAGGTTGAGGGCGGCGGCGCGGTGGTGGAGCCAGATGTTGTTGGCGATGATGCCGCGGTGCGGGACGCGGCGGTTGCCCTTGGCGACCAGCCAGGCGATGGCGCGTTCGACCGGGGGCCGCCATCTGCGGTATTCGGCCTGCCAGGCCGGGTCGGCCGCCTCTCGACGGGCGGCGGTCAGCAATGCGTGCTGGGGATGGACATTGAGGGTGCGTCCGGTCTTGGAGGTGGTGCAGCGCCCGCGCAGGGGGCAGTCGGTGCAGAGCCGCTTGAACTGGGCGGTGCGGGCCCCGTCGGCTTTGACCTGGCCGAGGTTGGCGGTGTGTCCGGCCGGGCAGGTCGCGGTGCCGGCCGCTGGGTCGATGCGGAAGTCGTCGATGGTGAAGCCGCCGGGAACCACCTGCCGCAGCGGCGGTGGCTTGATGACCAGGATGTGGCCCTCGGCCTGCAGCTGTTCACGCAGCTCGCCGGTCCCGTAGGCGGAGTCGCCGAGCACGGTTAATTCGCCGTCCTCCCCGTCCAGCAGATCACGGGCAACGGCCGCTTCGTGGTTGCCGGGACCATAGCCGCCGGTGACAGCAACGGCGGTGAACAGCCCGCTCTCCGGCTCGAAGGAGACGTGTCCTTTGAAGCCGTCCTGGTGGCGGGTGCGGTTTTTATGGATGTGCCGGGCGTCGGGATCGACGGTGGACGCCGTCCGGTCGGGCGCGGTGCGCTGGGCGATGCGCCAGCGTCCGTCGCGTCCGTCGGAGTCCTCGGCTGGTTCCACGTCCTGCCCGGCGACCAGGGCCAGCAGGCCCACCGCGTTCGCGGCCTTCTCGCCCAGCTCGCGCTCGGGCAGATGCCCGAGCAGGTTGAGGGCGTCGGTGACCAGCGCATCGACCAGCGCGGCGCGCGCCTGCTCGTCGTTCCAGGCGATCTTCGGTTTGCCCGGGTCGGTGTAGTCGTGCGCGCAGCAGTGCTCTGCGGCCACCTCCTGGGCTCCGGGGACATCGCGGATCACCCGGCGGATGGCGGAGATGATCTGGGTGACGGTGTCCTGGGTGGCCACCGCGTCATCGAGGACGGTGGAGTCCAGCGCCCGCCGCTGCCTGCCCTTGAGCACCCCGGTCGCGGCCACAACTTCCTTGACCTTGGTGAAGATCCGCATCGGATCGGCCGAGTGGCGCAGCCGGCGCCGGAAGTACGTCAGCAGCGACGGATCGAATGCCATGTCGTACAAGCCCAGTCCGCAGGCCGCTTTCCACCGCAGATCACACCGCAGTTCCTGGACCGTCTCGAAGTCCGACAGCCCCTGCAGGCTCTGCAGCACCACCGTCGCGGCCAGGACCTGCGGCGGCATACTCGGACGGCCGTTGGACGAGGGATACATGTCGGCGAACATCGACGGCGGGAACAGTGCCTCCCGGTGCTCGGCCAGAAACGCGAACACGCTCCCGGCCGGGATCAACTCCCGGCAGGCCTCCCACACATCCGGCCCGGCCATCTCCCCGGCCCATTCCCCCTGCATGCCTACAAGACTGGCCCCGGCCCTGCCGGGCCGGGGCCAGAACCCGCAACATTTTCAGTGATCTTCTAGGCGGAACCGTCCGCGGGCCACAGTCTGAGCAGCCACTCCTCCACGCCATGGGGCGTGGCCTCGCCTGCCGCGTGCCGTATGCGCGTAGCTTCCCGGCCGAGGCACCACACCGCGAGGGTGTACGGTCCGCGGGGCACGCTGAGGCGGTGGGGTCCCGGAAGCCGGGAGGCACCGGACGACAGGCCGATCTGGCCGCCGTCGATTTCCAGGTGTACCTCGGCGTCGAGCTCCCAGTTCCGCCCGGGCGGGGCCGGGCGGGCGGACCAGTGTTCCAGCGTCACCCGTGGATAGTGGTGCGAGAGTGTACTGCTGAAGATCGCGGAACCGTACGCGCTCGTCACCAGTTCCCCGTCGGGAACGGGTGGTTCGTCGTCCTCGTCGAGGGCGAGGAGGGAGCCGATGTCGTCCAGGCGGAACATGTTTCGCTCAGCGAGGACCTCGCCTTCAGCGGAGGCGATCAAGGTCGGTCGGGGCAAGCTGTCGGGGCTCATGGCGGGACTCTTCCCGGAATCGGTGGCAGGCCGTCGGTGCACGGTGCGATGGTGCCCGGAGACTGCTGCGGGCACCATCGCACACGGTCGGAATCCTCGGCGCCGGAAGGCTCGGAGAGCCTAGAAGCCGACGTCGACGAAGAAGGGATCGTTCACCTTGTCGGTGTCGTCCCCGATGATCCTGCGATAACTGTAGAAGGCGTTCATGACACCTCCGCCGGAGGAGTTGTCGGCCCCGGGAATCGCCTCAACTGAGAAGTTGTCGTCGAGTGTCGCCCCTTCAAGAGTGCTGGCGAAGGGGAACTCGTCGCATTCCAGGCCATTTGACGGGTATCCCGGCCAGTAGAACTGACAGGTCGGAATGGCCACGTCTCGATGGGAATTGATGAGGCTCGCGTTCGTGGTCCTGTGCAGCGGGCTGGTGCCGGGCTTGCCCGGAATCACCTTTCCGGATTTCTCGGGGAGCGTCTGGTCGGTGTGGTACAGCGCTGTGAGAATGTGCTGCGCCGCCGTCTTCGACTGCTGGACGGAGAACTGCATGGTCTCGGTGACCCACGGGAAGACGCAGCCCACGCTCGCGTTGGTGTTGACGATGTAGGTGGCCGAATCGCAGCGGAACTGGCTCTTCGGCCCGTCTGCGTGATCAGGTTCGGCGTCGTCCACCTTGAAGTGCCAACTCAGGGAAGCGTAGCTGAGCTTGTCCGGCCCCCAGCCCGCGGATTCCGGCTGGGTGAAGTCGTAGAACCGGCTGGCGGTGCCGCCATTCTCGTGGGACATCTCCCCCAGCGTGGCGGTGTACGGGCCGGAGAAGACCCCCGGCTGGCAGGCTCCAGAATTCCGTTCCGCATCGCACGCCACGTTGGAACTCATCACCTGGCTGTTCATCTTGCGCCAGACGAACCAGTTGTTGAAGACCTGGAGCACGTCGGCGACGCGGCCCACGTTCTGGGTGTACTGAATGTCCGTGACATCGACGTCCGCCGCGCCGGTGACACGACAGCCGATATCCCAGAACCAGCAGTCGATCCGCAGGAAATGGAGTCCGTGCGCCTGGCAGGAGACGAAGCGTGACTTACCCCAGCCTTGGCCCGAGAAGGCCGCATCGTGCTTGCGGCATTCGTCGACCGTCATATCGTCCTGTCCGGCGGGCGCTGCGGAGAGGGCGGGGGTGTTCGAGGAGTGCCGCGGTACCCCCTTGCCAGTATGCGGCGCGAGTGCGGCGAGCTGATCGAACGTCATGCTGCCTGCCGGGCCGCCCAGGGCGCCGGTCGGCTTGTTGTCCACGGTGAGCACGGTGGTGCTGTAGTCAGGCCGCTTCGATGTGGCCGCGCCGGAGTCGGCCGCAGCGATCTGGCGGGCGGTCCGACCGGCTACCGCCCGGGCGGCGGCGTCGGCGGCGGCCCGGGCGGACTGCGGATGGGGCGAGGGCGCCGTGGCGTTTGCGCTCTGGGCGGCGCCCAGAGCCACGGGGACCACGAGCGCCATGGCGCTCAGGAGCGTGACGAGTCGTGTCCTGGACGGCCTGGCCGGGCGTGGCGTTCGCTCGGCTCTGGCTCGAATGGCAAGTCGCCTTAATAACGAACGCTTTGACGTTGGGCGTATCACAAGCGGTTCTCCTTCTGGACCTGCCTGCCGCCCGTGCCCCCCGGAAGGACCCCGTGTATGCGGCAGCGACCCACCACACTCACACTCTGTATGTACACGGTCAACGAGTCTCGGCTGGTTGGCTGGAATCCAGCCCCGCGGCGGTCAGTCGCCGCCCACCGGGCGCCGCGAGGACCAACCCGGGTCGCCGATACCCCCGCCCCCATGCCCCTGAGAGAGCACAAGCGAGCCGTAGACCGCCTGTACCGCCGACTCGAGTGCGGCCTAATCGCCCGGCCGCCGACGGCAGCGTCCCCACCCGGTTCGACGACATGCTCGCCGTGGCCGCGCCCGAGCTCGCCAGGCACGTCCAGGCCCTGGGATTCGACACGCACACCGGCGCCTGAAACCTGCCGATGTGGCCCCCAGTTGGAGCGCATTACGACCGCCCGGTGCATCGTCAGGTGGCGGGGGGCGACACTCCCGTTCGCACGGGATGTAGTTGTGCCCGGGACCGGTCTGTCTCTTCGTGTGCGACGACATGGTGAACACGAGCAAGTCTTAGAGCCGTCGTTCGCTCAGAAGGCCTCGACGTGAGGCCGTACCGACGGCAGCTCCCACAGTTCCAAAGCTCCGCTGATCAGGTCGGCGAGGAACTGAACCGCGCCTCCTGTGTAGTGCCACCAGCCGCCGCTGCGTGAGGCTACGGTGACAGTCCATGAGTCGGGACCAGACCCTGTGGTGTTCCAGAGGAAGTAGTCGCCCTGGTTCGACGTGGCCCAGGGCAGCAGGCCCCCAGGGGCAGGAAAGGGGTGCAGCGGAGTCGACATCTCTGCGTCCGCACACCACTCAGCGAGGATCTCAAGGCCTTCGGGGTCCTCTGACCAGGCCCGTTCCTGCCCGGGGATCGGGAAGCCGACGCAAAGGAAGTCGCCGAAGGCCAAGGACGGGTAGCTGTTGGCAAGCAGCTTGTAGTCGGAGGGCAGCTCCGTGGTCAGGCATTCCTCGACCCGCGCCCAGTCGATGCCAGCTGGAACCGTATGTCGAAGGACGCCGAGGCCGGGGGACGGCCTCCTCCAGAGCCGCGACCGCCGAGGCCGGATCAGCCAGTCGCTGACGAGGTACTTGAGTTCCGATGAGAGCGTCCACCGGGACAGCGTGCCAGAGCACGGATCGCGAGCCTTCACGGGCAGCGCCAGAGCATTGCGTGCCGGTGGCCCATGCCCATCGCCGCGCGCCCGCTGGACGACGACGGCACCGGGGAGGTGATCGCGTGAGCACCGAGCCGAGCGGCGTCGACCTGGCGCGCGTGGCCCGCCAACAGCCGTGAAGAAACCCCGCGGAGGTGTGGCGACCGCGCCTGCCGGCGTGACCGGCGCCCGTGGCCATCGGGCACCGGTCCGTGGTCATACAGGGGCGATAGCTTCCGCGCCGGCTTCGATCGCGTCCAGGAGGCGGTGGTGGTACTCCTCCAGTTCACCGTCGGGCACGACAGCAGGGCTGCCGGTCAGGGTGTACCACTCGTCCGCGCCGCTGTATTGGACGGCGATGGCAACGCGGTTGTCGGCCTGGCGGGTGGTGCGGACGGTCAGATCGCCGGTAATCACGCCGACGTCGTCGGTCATCGCCCCGCCCGGACCGGCGCTGACCTGGTCGTCGCACACCGCCGGTTCCGGGATGGGCATCAGCGGTCGCAGGTGTCGAGCATCTCGCCGAGCGCCGTCTTCTCCGGCTCGGTGACGTTGAGTTGATAGACGTGCTTCACGTCGATCCAGGCCCGCGAGTACGTGCACCAGTACGATTTCAGCGGAGGCTTCCACAGGTCGGGGGTCTGGTCGCCCTTGGACCGGTTGGAGGCGGCGGAGACGGCGATCAGCTGGGAGTGCACCAGGTCGTTGGCGAAGGCCTTGCGCTTGGCGGTGTCCCACAGGTCCGCGCCGGTCCGCCATCCGGCCGCGAGCGGCACCATGTGGTCGATGTCGACCTGACCTGAGGCGGTGAGGGTCTTGCCGTCGTACTCGCTGCACCAAGTTCCCAAGATTGCGCGGCATTTGTCGTCCTGGACGACGTTCTGGCCGTCGCGCTGCAGGACGCCCTCGCGGGTGTCGCACTCGCCGTATTGCTTGGCCCAGTGCGGGAACTTGGCCCGGCTGTAACCGGTCATGGCGTGGGGAGCCTCGACGTTCAGGTCTCCGAGCTCGTTGCGGGCGACGTCGGCCGGAGGCGGCTCCGGCAGTGCACGCCGCAGCGCGGGGGAGGACTGGGCTGTGAGGGCGGGGGCAGTGGCGGATGCCGGAGTAGCAGGGGCAAGGACGGCGGAGAAACCGGCCAGGGCGATGGCGGCGCGCGCTGTGAACGCCGCCGATATTCCCCACCCCCAGCGTCACGGAATGGGCCATGGGGATGGCGGAGTTACTCCGTCGTCTCCATGGGGATGTCGCACCTCCCCGGGCCGCCCGATAGCCAGCAGAGGTTCGGGGGCGGGGCGGGCAGTCAAGGATGAGCGCAGCTCATCGCCTTGGCGACGCCGAAGGCGTCCTTGACGGCCCGGCTCGACCCGCACACTTCGAGATCGGGCGGCCTCCTCGGCCGAAACCACCGTGTGGGTGTCGGCACGTGGGGACGAAGAACGTCGAGGTGGGGAATTACGCGAACGCTGACAGCAGCCACCCGCGAGAAGTGATCACGCGTCAAGAGATAGCGGCCCGTGTCGGCGTACAACCCCACGAATGGCTCCGCGCGCGTCACCCCTATGAGGGCCTGGCTTCCACTCTGGCTGACTTCCTGGCCGCTGCGGAGCTGTCGCGGCGGGGCGCACGCGGAGCGCGCCACCAGGACTGGTCCGGGTGCTGGTGATCTGCAGGAGCATCAGTGCGGCCGTACGGTGATCCGGAGTGCTCCCGAGAGTGCTTGCGCGGCCGGTCGTCTCCCGCACGTTGGCGACCGGCCGCATGTACGGCGTCAGCGCCCCAGCGAGTACCACCGGGGCGGGGTGAACACCTGCGGCAACAGGGTCAAAAGGCCCGACTCGCCAACAAGTAACCGACTACAGGAACCGCCCCCAAAGCTGTCCGCCACCGCCTCGCGCTCATGTCACAGGCGGGTCGCCAACTGCGGACACCGCCAGCACCCTGTCAACAACCTCACGACCCCGCAACATCTAGGAATGCCCACGTTCCGCGAGCGCGCCGAACGGGCACCTGACCTCCAGGCTCTGCCAGCATGCTGGCAGAGCCTGCTCCAGGAGGCAGGCCAACTGAGGCGTGGGTGCTGGACCTACTCAGCGGCGAATCTGGTGCCATTCTCAAGTTCAAGTTCTACGCCGGTTGGGCCTACTTGAATCCGTCTGACTCGGCGCAGACTCTCGATCAGCCTTCGGAAGACGGACTTTCTGGCGCACACCGGACAGGTAATGGATGCCGTGAAGGTGAATTGCCGGGCATCAGTGGTGACGCACGAAAGAGCGACCTGGTAATCAGCAGCCTCGTGACCCTGCGAGCAGGACAGCCCTTGAAGCTCCAAAGGGACCCGGTGGGTGATCATCCGGGCCATGGCCCCGCACCTGGGGCAAGGGCTAACCCCCTCACCCTTGGCCGTCCAGCCGTCACCACCTGCCTTGACTTTGACTTCTCGCACGTCGACGTAGGTGTCATTCCCCGCGAGTTCACCGACACGACAGCAACTGCGGCACGGGCCCTCGCAGTAGAACTCGATGACGCCAGTGGACATGAGTCACCCTCTCTGTTGCCGAGTCCGAAAGTCTAGAGAGGCGGACGCGCGGCGCAGGCTGCTTTGACCACGCCAGTGCCGAAACGTGCAGGCAGCGGCTGCTGGAACGGTCTTGCATCTCCAGATCAGAGAATGGGCTAGAAATCCTTCTGCAGCCGGTACGGTTCGCGCCCCATGTTCTGGCCGGGCCGGGAAGTGTGCGTGATCGGCATGTAGATGCGGGCGCCGTTGTGGAAGCCGATCCCTACGCCGGGGTAGGCGGCTGCCTGGTTCAAGCGCTGCTGGTAGCCGTAGATGTTGGAGACTTCATTGTTACCGCTCTGGGCGAGAACTGCTGCGAGGTAAGCCTCGGCGAGCGCCGGGCTGGTCTGGCCGTCGATGCACAGCGCGGGCAGCGCGACGGGTTCGGGTGCGGTTCCGGTGACCGGCATGTCGGCGTCGTCGACTTTGGTGCCGGGGGCCAGGACGCCGGTGATGGTGGCCCACAGACGGCTGCCGTTCGCGAAGGTGATCACGATGCCGAACGGCGGGGCGCCGTCGCCCTCCCATACCTCGGCCGCGGTGATGTCGGGCCCATGCTGGGGCAGGGTGTCGAGGCAGAACTGGCGGAAGCGCTCGGGTCTCACAGGGGCTCCTACAGGGGTGTTCGTCGTACCGGAGGGCGGTGGGCGCGGCCGGGCGGGGAGGGCTGGTGGGTGGCGAGGGTGGCCGGGCCGATGGCGTGCGGGCCGTACTTGGCGCGGGCGGCATCGGCGACCTGCTCGATGCGGCGGGCCTTGTCGTCGCCGGGGTCCAGGAGCAGCTGGTGGTGGGCATGGTCGGCCGGGGCGAGGCCGTCGGCGCGCAGCGACACGGCGGTGACGCGGGCCCGTTGCAGTCCGAGTGACTGGTACAGGTCCTGGGTGGTGCGGGCGAGGGCGGCGGAGTGTGCGGTTGCCTCGGGCAGCCGGTGGCTGCGGGTGGTGGTGGAGTTGTCCGCGTAGCGCACGGTCAGCGCGAGGCTGCGGCAGACCTCCCGGCTGCCGCGCAGGCGCCAGTCCGAGCTCTTCGGCCAGGGCGCGCAGGGCCCGGTGGTGGGCGGCCGGGTCGAGTTCGTCGTGGGTGAAGCGGTGGCTGGCGGTGGTGGAGCGCACCAGCGCGGCGCGCTGGACGGGGCGGTCGTCGATGCCGCGGGCGCGGGTGTGGAGTTCGCGCGCGGTTGCGAGGCCGAGGAGGCGGGCCAGGGTGGCGGGCGGGGTGTCGGCGAGCTGGCCGATGGTGAGGATGCCGAACTGGGCGAGGGTTTTCGCGGTGGCCGGTCCGACGCCCGGCAACGTCGCGACGTGGCGGGGCCGCAGGAACGCAGTGACCGCGACCGGGTCGGGGCCGACCACGGTGATCTGGCCGTGCGGGGTCGCGGCCGCGGCCATCGCCGCGATCATCGGGGAGGGGCCCACGCCCACGCCTGCG
Organism: Streptomyces sp. NBC_01431; assembly: GCF_036231355.1. Taxonomy (NCBI): domain Bacteria; kingdom Bacillati; phylum Actinomycetota; class Actinomycetes; order Kitasatosporales; family Streptomycetaceae; genus Streptomyces; species Streptomyces sp. NBC_01431. The sequence continues at coordinate 166,525 of NZ_CP109496.1, read as the reverse complement.
GTTGAGGAAGTACCGGCATGGGCCAGCGCGCGCAGGCGGAGCACGGAGGCGATCTCGTACGGGCCGCGTGGCGCCCAGACGCGCAAGGCCCCGGTCAAGTCGGCGTCGACGGTGTCGGGGAGATGCGGCTGGTAGCGGGGACCGAGAATCCCGTCCCGGATCTGCACCGCGATCTCCCGGGCCAGCTCGGGCAGTTGTTGCGCAACGGGCTAAAGCACGTTCCTTCCCGTCCCGACGATCGCGGATTCGTTGTCAGCGGGCCGGGTGGAGAGCCGGTTCGGCGGGAGCGCCGGATCAACGTCGTGTTGGCGGCGACTCGCGGGCTCCTGGCGCACTCGGTGTCACTCCGGTCGCGAAGATCCCGCTCCGCGAAGGGCACCGCGGACAAGCCCGGGCGTAACGTGCGCCAGGAAGCAGGCCTTAACAAGGCAGTGCTCGATGTCGGATTCGGGGAGATCAACCGTCAGATCGAGTACAAGGCCCGGTGGCACGCCGTCACCATCGCTCGCGTCCCGGCCTTCTTCCCCTCGTCGAAGACCTGCCACCGGTGCGACTGGATCGACACCGGGCAGACCCTGGGCGACCGGGAGCCCGGCGTCGTCCTCGATGACCTACGTCTCGTGGGGAGAGTCCCTCACCAGCAGACGGCGGACCTTCTTCTCGTCAGCCTCCAGGACGGACGCCACTGCAGTCCCGGAGGTGTGGTGGTTCGCCCGCTGCTACATGGCGGACCGGCGAGACACCAGGCAGCCCCTCAAGCAGCATCCGGTCGCCTCTGCCAGCCCCTCGGCGGGTGGCGGCCATGGTGCAGGCGCCCGGCGCCCGGCGGTTGTCCGGCCTGGGCGCCGGTCGTTGAACAGCCGTCCGTGAACGCCCTGAAAGTGCGCCCATGCGCCCTCCTGTGCACACCTGTTTCCGCTAGTGGCAATGGCCTTTGCTGGTGTGTATCGAGACCTCGATGTGCCGCAACCGGGCCTCAGCTTCGCAGGCGGGACTTCTGACACCACGTACCGGGCGCCAGACGTACAGGAGCGGAGCGTGGCGATGACCGTACTGCAAGGGGCCGCAGCCGAGCCTGCGGGGGCGGCCGCACTACGCCGGCAGGTCACCACCGTGCTCGACGGCTTCTTGGAACACAAGGCCACTGCAGCCGCGAAGCTGCGTATGCCGACCGAGGTGACCGAGTGTCTACGCGATTTCCTGGCCGTCGGCGGGAAACGGCTGCGGCCCCTGTTGTGTGTGACCGGCTGGCAGGCTGCCGGCGGTCACTGCACCCCTGAGACCCTGATCCAGACGGCCGCGTCGCTGGAGATGTTCCACACCTTCTGTCTCATCCACGACGACGTCATGGACGACAGCGGCAGCCGCCGCGGCGCCCCCACTATCCGCCGCCGCCTCGCGCAGCATCACAGTCACGGTCGCAGTGCCGCCAGCGCCGAGCAGGTGGGGGCCAGCGGCGCGATCCTCATCGGTGACCTGGCACTCACCTGGTCGCATGAACTCCTGCACACCGCCGGCCTCACCCGCGCTCAACTCGGCGCGGTGCTCCCGCTGATCGACGACATGCGCAGCGAGGTGATGTACGGCCAGTACCTGGACGTCACCTCCGCCGGCCGCTCCACCACGGATGTGGAGCAAGCCCTGCGCATTGCGAGGTACAAGACCGCCAAGTACACCGTCGAGCGCCCGCTGCACATCGGCGCCGCCCTCGCCGGTGCTCCGCTCGGGGTGCGGGAGGCGCTGAGTGCCTACGCTCTGCCCGTCGGTGAGGCATTCCAGCTGCGCGACGATCTCCTCGGCATCTTCGGCACCCCACAGGTGACCGGCAAGCCGTCTTTGGATGACCTGCGCGAGGGCAAACATACCGCCCTAATCGCCCTCACCTTCCAACAGGCCTCCCGCACGCAGGCGGGCCACCTGCGCCACCTTCTCGGATGCCCCACCCTCACCGAAGACCAGGCCGAGGCGGCCCGCCACATCATCACCGCCACCGGGGCTCACCACACCGTGGAACAAATGATCACCGCACGGCACAAACAGGCCCTCACCGCACTGGACCACGCCTCCTTCCCCGCCACCGCCAAAGCGGCACTCCGACACATCGCCCACGCAGCCACCACGAGGACCACATGACAGCGCCACAGCGTCGGCCAACTCGGCCCACTCGGGAGTTGTGCACCATCGGCTGCGGTAACGCCCTTGCACCCCTCGCCCCAAGGTCAAACCGGTACGGAGGTAGCCTTTCATGACCAAACTCATCGATGGGCAAGTGAGCTTCCATCTACCAGAGATCAAGCGGGTTTTGCCGACCAAGCGGCATCCCTCCTACGCCACCGTCGAGGCGGAAAATCTGAAATTCATCCCCAGCTTGCGGCGCCCCTACTACCGCAATGGCGATGAACTCGCGTGCAACCTGGAGGACCTGCATGCGCTGTGGGGATGCCTTGTCAACCCGAGCTCCACCACATCCCGTTCTATTCAGTATGCCCACTGGATCAGCAACTGGTTTGCGGTGGACGACCTGCTGTCGGACGCTGAGAAAGCCGGCTGCTTCCCGGAGGTCGCCGAAGCAGTAATCAGCGAAATCGTCCCTGTTCTGCAGTACAGGGATTTTGATCACGGTGAGGGCGAACACCGGCGGGCAGCGAAGTCGACCCTGTACCCCATCTATGCCGACATGCCCGAGGGAATCCGCGGCCGGTTCATCGGGGAGATGCTGGAGTTCGTCACGCTTTACCAGCAGGAAGTCGAGATGCGCATGCGCGGAGAGATTCCCGACTTCCCCGCATACATGGCGATTCATACCGCCTCGGGGTGCTGGTGCAATACGACACTCGCCGAACACGGCCTGGGCATGGACCTCACGACGGAACTCCAGCAGTACCCGAACTTGCGGCAAGCGTGCAGAATCGTCCACGAAAGCTTCGTGTACGCCAACGACCTCTTCTCATTCCGCAAGGAATACTTTCAGGGGGACTACGGAAACGCAATTTCAGTGTTCATGCTAAATGAAGGGCTCAGCCTCCAGGAGTCCGTGGACAAACTATGCTCACTGATCGAGGAAGCTGAATCCAGATTCACTGTATTGCGCCGCCAGATTCTTTCCGGCCCGCTCGGTTCACGCAGCGATATCCGCGCCTACCTCGACGAATTAGGGTACTGCATGTCCGGAAACTTGGAGTGGTCCTATCTGACTCCCCGCTATCACGGGACCGGATTCGTGTGGAACGGTCAACGCTCAGGAACTGTCGTCCTCACGCCGGAACGAACATCTTTCGGTGACGGCCCGTAGCTCGCCAGCCCCAAGAACCCCACCGACTATCGGAGGGATCACGGAGCGGACCAGATCCTCATCACGGCAGTAAGGGAACGGCTATGGCAGAGCCACCCACGACGTCCAATACCCCCGCTTACGGTGCGGGGCTGCTCGACCATCACCTCCCGCTGGAGGCCCGGCGGCTGAGAGCCTTGGAAGCGTTTGCGGACCCGGGCAGCCGCGCGGCTCTGGACAGCTGCGGCCTCCAAGCCGGGTGGCGGTGCCTGGAGGTGGGCGGCGGTGCCGGCTCAGTCGCGCGCTGGTTGGCGGGGCGCTGTGCGCCGGGCGAGGTGGTGGCCACCGACCTGGACATCAGCCTGCTCCCGAAGAACGTACCGAACCTGACCGTCCTGCGCCACGACGTGGTGGGCGAGGACTTCCCCGAAGCCTCTTTCGACCTGGTCCACACTCGCGCTCTGCTGGAGCACCTGCCCGAACGGGAGGACGTGCTGGCAAAGATGGTGCGCTGGACTGCCCCTGGCCGCTGGGTGTGTGTGGAAGGGGTAATCGTGGTGACGTCCACCGACGGCGCGCGCAACGCCTGCCATCGTTGTCTGGACGCCCTGGTGGCCTTGGCCGACAGTATGCGAGCGGATGCTCGGTGGGCCACCGCGGTGCCCCGGCTCCTCGCCCAAGCCGGCCTAGAAGACGTCGGCTTGCGCTGCACTCCGGGCCTGGTGGGCCCCGGAGGCAATGCCAACGCGCTTCTGCGGCTCGCACTGTCGCTGACCGGGCCCGCCATGGTGGCCCGGGGCTTCATCCAGCCACAGGACCTCACCGACTGCACTCGACTGCTGGACAACGCTCGTTACACCGATCTCGCCTTCCTGAGCCTGTCCGCCTGGGGTCGACGGCCACCTGCCTGACTGGATGCGGTGGGCGTCACTCAGGCCTCGCGGAGTGGTACGCGATCAGCTAGGGGACTGGCCGGCCGATGCGCCCAGAAGACCTCATGACCACCGCACAACCAAGCAATTCCCCGCAAACATTCAAGGGAGCGATCATGCGGAATCACCCTTACCGAAGCCCGTACGGTGCCGCGCCGGCAGTTCCCCCAGTGCCGCATCTGCCGCACCCGCAGGGCTGGTTCTGTGTGGGGTTCTCCCAGGACTTCAAACCGGGAACGGTGGCGCCGGTGCCGTTCATGGACGGAGAGGTCGTCATCTACCGCACCCGGAGCGGCAGGCTGAGGGTTACACGTCCCTACTGCCCACATCTGGGTGCTCATCTGGGTGCGGGCGGCAAAGTGGAGGGAGAACTGCTGGTGTGCCCTTTCCACCACTTCGGGTTCGCGGTGGACGGCACGTGCGCGAAGACTCCCTACGGGAAGCCGCCGCGCGCGCGGCTCTCGCTGGTTCACTCCCGTGAGCTGTACGGAATCGTATGGGTCTGGCACAGCGAGCGCGACGAGGAGCCCAGCTGGGATCTTCCCGTACTCCCGGTCGGGGACACGTACCTCGCCCGCCATGGCGTGGATCTCTGCGGGCACCCACAGGACCAGATGGAAAACGCGATCGACTACGGCCACGTCCCAGAACTGCACAAAGTGGGCATTCAGGTACTTGAAGAACCGAAAGTCAATGGATGCACATATGTAATGTCATACCGTCTTCAACGTCCCCTTCCCCTCATTGGCTGCGTCGACACCCAAATCAAGGTCACCTTGATCGGCATGGGGTGTATGCATGTGAAGTTCACCTTCGGCCGCCACTCCACCGCCGATGCCTGGCTCATGCCCACTCCGACCGGCCCGTGGCGCATGCGGCTGTGGTACGCGGCAGCAATCGACTACGACAGCCTTCCGGCCCCCCTGCGGCGGCTTCCGCGGCGCCCCGCGGAGTGGGTCGGCGCATCACTGCTGAACAAGTGGTCGGTCCGGGACGGATCGGTAGACTGCCTGGTCTTCCACCACAAGACGTACTTACACCACCCCAAGCTCAACGACAGCGACGGCCCCATCGGCGCGTTCCGCAAGTGGGCCGAGCAGTTCTACCCGCGCCCCGACACCCTTGCAGCCCGTGGTGGTTGACAACCCGCCGCCCTGCGCAGCTTGGCCGCGACCAACGCTGCCGAGATCAACTATTGGCGGCGTTGGGGCTTACCTCGGCGATACCCCTACGTGGATCGACCCCGAGTCCGGGGTGGAGGTCATCCAGCGCCAGACCCGCTACCTGCGCGCCCAGAGACGTGCGCTCGCCTGGCGGCTCGCCCGAATCTACCCCGCCCACTACGTGCCCCACTCCAAGTCCCTCGAGCAACGCCTCGATGAGTTCCGAGCCCAGCAGCTCCCCGACGACCGCAACGACGACCCGCACTTCGCCGAACGTCTCGCCCACCACGACGAACCGGCGCCCCTTCCGGCCGCCAGAGCCGTTCGATTGACAGGCCCAGCCGCGGGTGTGGTCGTTGCCGCCCAGCGGCGGGACTGCCGTCCGTTGGCGGGTGGTGTGCGGGTTCGTTCGGCGTGAGCGCCGCCGTCTTCCCGCGCGGACCGCGATCGTCCGCGCGGCGGTCGTGAAGTCGCCCGCCTCGCCGTCTTGCCGCGGCACGAAACAACGTCTTGGCCCCAGAGCAGTGACCGGGTGACCTGACGTGCCCTCAGACTGCTACGGACAGCTGAGTGGCGTCGGCACTGACTCGCGGGGGCTTCTTCGCGTACTTCGGCGCCTTGATGTCCGCCAGCACACCGTCGCGGATGGCTTGCACTGTTTCCGCCTCTTCGGGAGGCGCCGCGAAACTGGTGGCTAGGCGCAATGCCGCTGTTTTAAGGGCTTTTCTGGTGTCTGCTGGTGGGTTTGGTGGGTGGGACCAGTGTGGCTACTGGAGCCGGGGGCTGAGGTGGGTTGCGGTGGCCGGGGTGTTTGAGGTGCCAGTTGGACATCTTGCGTTTGATGACACGGGGGTTGGCACGTGGTCTGCGGGGTGGCAGGAGTCGTTCCAGTAGTTCACGGCAGGTGCGGGTGAGAGCGTGGTGGAGTCGTGAGGGGGGAAAGTGCCGCCTGGCCGGTGACATGGCGGCGGGCGGCGTTCAGAGTGCGGGTGAAGGAGATCCGGTCCGGGTCGAGCCCGGCCTGGTGGGCCGTGTGGTGCATGACGTCCCGCAGTGCGTGGTGGACCAGGAGGAATCCGTATACCTCCTGCTCGACGCCGTCAGGATGGCGCGAGCGCAGGACGAGTTGGGGGCCGCCCTGGTGGGTCTTGATCTCGTCGAGGGTGTTCTCGATCTCCCACCGCTGATGGTAGAGGGCGGCGAGCTCGGCGGCAGGGGCCTGCTGCGGGTCACGGAGGGAGGTGATGAGCCGGTAGACCGTGTCGTCGCTCCCGGCCAGGGTGTATTCGATGACCCGGACCGGAGCTGGGTTGCTCCGGCGGAAGCGGTCGTCGGTGGCGACGATCTCCGACAGGTAAGAACCGTCGCCGCAGTGTTCCAGGACGGGCAGCACGATGTTCTTGCGGACCCGCCACAGCAGGTCCGCGCCTGTGTCCGTGGCGGCTCGCCACAGCTCGAATCCGGTGATGCCCCGGTCAGCGAGCACCAGCATGCCCGGCTCGAGGCGGTCCAACAGGCCGGTAACGAGGTGTTGTTCGTGGACCTTGAGTGGTCCCGTTGCCGCGGCGAACACCGCGTGCGTGCCACACTCGACCAGCGTGGCAACCCTGATCTGCGGATACGCACTGCGCTGCTGCCCGCGGCCCGAGCCGGGGCGGCTGAAGAAGCCCGCATTCGCGTCGGTGTCCGGGATGTCGAAGACGGTGCCGTCCACCGCGACCAGCCGCCACTGCCGGTACCAGGCACCGGCCGTGTCCTCGTCGGCCACCGGACGGCACACCTGGGCGAACAAGGCTTTGAACGGCTCCAGCCCCAGTCTGCGCCGGGCCCGGCCGATCGCCCCGGTCGTCGGCACCCGCCACGGCTTCTCCCACCTCCGCGCGTGCTCCAGACCCTGCGTCAGAAGCCGGGCCACCTCCTCATAACCCTGGCCCGAGAAAAGACACATCGCCAGCACGAAGTACACCACCACACGGGCCGGCAACAGCCGCGACCTCTGCTCAAGACGACCGCACTCCGCAATCACCTCGTCCACCAACCTCGGCGGAAACACACGCGTCAGGACACCCAGAGCAATCCGATCCGACAGACGCTCACCCGACGACTTCACCTGACCAGGCCTCGGCACACCACACCCAACGACCCACCCAGCACAAAGTCACCGGTATTGTCACTAAAGGGTCAGTGGGCGGCCTTCGCGTTCGGCGAGCCTTGGATCATTGGAGGCCAGTTGTCCGAGGATCTGGGAATGGCTGTCGAAGAGCTTGTCTGGGACATGGATGGAACGCTGGTGGACACGACCGTCGTGTTGCCCGCGGCGTTCGTGCGCGCGGTGCGTGCGCTGGATGGACCCGCCGTCGATGCCGGCCAGGTCGTCGCCGCGTATTGGCGAGGCACTCCGGAGGTCATCTTGGAACATCTGGTCGGGCGGCCGCTCACGGTCACGGAGACCGAGGTGTACTACCGCGAGCTTGAGGGCGTCGAGGTGGCACCGTAGCCCGGGGTGACCGACGTCTTCGATCGACTGCGCGCGCAGGGTCATGCTCTGGCGGTGTTTACGGGTAACAGCACCCGCGCGGCTGGGGCGTTGTTGAAGGCCGCCGGTCTGGACGCGGACGTGCTGATTGGCGGAGACCAGGTGTCGAGGCCGAAGCCCGCTCCTGACGGGATACTTGTGGCTGCGGACGAGATCGGTGTGGATCCGGCAGGGCTGGCCTATGTCGGGGACTCCCGGCTGGACCTGCGTGCCGCGGCGGCGGCCGGGAGCCGCAGCGGCGCGGCGTCCTGGGGACACATGTATGACGCGAGCGAACCGGCTGACGTTGTCCTGTCCCACCCGTTGCAGGCGCTTGATCTCCTCGACAGCCCTAATGAGCGTGAGGTAGGTGTAGTCGCTGGTCCCTTCGCCCAAGAGCTCGGTCGGTAGCACGACAGGCACGTCGGAGTGCTCATCACCGACGACAGCCGTCTGCACCAGCCGGGTATCGCGCACCATGTCGCCCCTCCTCGCCCGGGTCCACGATAGAACCGCAGGCATGGCAGACAACAGAAGACCTCCCACCGAGCGGAGCAGCAACGCCATTGCCCTTTAGGTGAGTTGGCCCGCGTGCGGGCCGTAGGGAGCAACTGCTGCTCTTCGCGTTCCGGGTAGCCGCCGCGCCCCCAGGACGGACAGCGTGTTATGGCTGCGATGGCGTCGCTGGTCGGGGTAGGCCCGGTGCGGTCTACCAGTAGTGGCGTCGGCCGCCGACGGCGTGTCCCACGGAGCCGAGGAGGAGCAGGACGAGCCCGATGGCGAGCAGGATGATCCCGATCGTCCACAGGATGCCGATGTGCAGGATGAGCCCGACGATGAGCAGGATGACGCCGAGGACGATCATGGTGGCCTCCTTCCTCTGCGGCCAGGCGTGCCGGCCGCTGATGGCGGCGCCACGTGAGGCGTCGCAGACTGTTGTCCTGTCGGCTCCGCGTGGGTGGGGTCGTCAGGTGGTGAGCAGGCGGTTGAAGAATGACCGGTAGTGGCGCAGGGCGGTGCGCAGGGCTTCGGTGTCCGCTTGGCCGCTGCGGTTCCACTGTTCTTCCAGTTGCTTCTTGTGCTCGTCGAACGTGGTGGCGAGCGTTTGCATGACGTTGGCGACCAGGCTGTCGGCTGCCTGTACGGCCTCGCGGGGGTCGTCGACGAACGTGTTCTGGATCTTCTCCCAGCGTTTATGGAAATCGTCCTCGTCCTGCGGTTTCAGCAGCCGCGGGGTCTCGTCGGGGTCCGCGCTCTGCTGCGCCGTCGACGCCTCCGTGGCGGGGGCATCCGTGGGTCGGGACTCGGTTTCGCTTCTGTTGCCGGTGGCGGCGCTCTCGTCACCTTCGCCGGGGAAGACCGGGGGCGACGATGCGGCGCCCGGTGGTTCGTCCGCCGTCTGGTGCGGCTGGGCGAAGTCCTCGGTGGACAGGCCGCTGTCAGAGCTTTCCGGTGTGTTGTCGCGCTGCATGGCTCCTCCGTGCGGGTTCGGGCCACGGGTGTCAGGCCGGGGCGTGGCGGGACTGGCCGCCGTCGGAGAGCAGCTCGTCGAACAGGGCGCGGTAGTGCACCATGGCGCTGCGCAGCTGTTCGGTGGTGGCCTGGTGGCCCGCGCTGAGCATGTCGATCTCGTGGGCGGTCCGGTAGTGCTCCAGGGTGCGGCCGTGCTCCACCGAGAGGTCCTTCATCTGCTGCTCGAAGCCCTCGGTGGGGTAGCCGCGCGCCTGCATCAATGAGGTGACCAGCCGGTCCGCGTCGTGCACCGCGTCCTCCGGCCGGTCCACAAACTCCTGCTGCACGGCGTCCCAGTTCCGGGCGAAGCGGTCCCGGGCACCGTCCGGCAAGGGCTTGATGTCGAGTTCGTCGTGTCGCTTGGCGCGTTCGCTGAGTTCACGCTCGGCGGCGAGCTGGCTGTCGGCTTCCTGGACCGTCCGCTCATACTCCGGGCCGAAGCGTTCACGCAGCCTGCGGCGCCGCATGAAAAGAGTCAGGCCCCACACGATCAAGGCCAGGACTATCACCGCGGGAATGACAATCGCCAGAAGAGTTCCTGTAGACATCGGACCGCCTCCCGCCCGACTACTTGTCTCCCTTAAGGGAATAATAAGGGCAATTCACTCATAAGTGTGATACCCGGATGGGTCTCGTAACATTCCTTCGCGGCAGTTCGCCGGACTCTGATCGTGAGCCCACGTTCCTCGCGGGCGTGCGGCCTCGACCAGCCGGGTGCCGGCCGATCCTCGGGGAGTGTCACCGATCCGGGCCCTGCTGCCATACGGCATAGGCGGTGCGGCAACGGGAAACTCGGGCGCGTGCCCCTTTGAAAGACCCGCGGGAGGGAGCTCGCCATGAACCAGGTCAAGGAGAGTTCATCGGATCTCCCTCAGCCGTTGCGGGCCGTCGCCTCCGCTCTGTGCCGCTTGCCCGGAGCCGAGCAGGTGAACATGGTCGCCGGCAGTGCACTGGACCGGATCGCAGCCATCTCTCCACGCGGCCGCCGGATGGCGGTCTACACCGGAGCCGGGGTGCTCGGCGTCGCCGGAGTGGTGGAATGGCCCGTAGCGCTCACCGGGGCGGCCTCGCCTGGCTGACCCAGCCACGCACCCGACACAGCGAGCACCCCGCGCGTGACATGGCAAAGGACGGCAAGCTGCCAGCTGCGACCGATACCGGCACTGCTCCCGCGGCAACAACGGACACGGTGACCCACGGTGCCGGCGACAGGCTGGCGCCCTCCCATTTCCATTTCCACCACGACCGCCCCGCAAAAGCACTTGCACGAGCAACCGGCCAGGGAGACTGGCGGCCCGGTCGTGGAACATCGGAACCTGAAGCGGCTTCGCGCGTTGGTAGGACCATGACCACGATGACGCTGCGGCCGGTGCCCGTCAGCGCCCCGGTCGTCCCCTCGGGTGAAGCCGTTGTGCCCCTGCGAACGAGCCGATCTACACCGCGCTGGCAACCCGGTGGGCGAGCGCGGGGCGTGTCGTGCCCGGCCAGGCTGACCAAGAGTGGAACATGCTCGTGAGCCGCCCTGCGTGGCCGACCCGATAGACCGGCGTGGCGCAGCGGGCCTTCCCCCGGGGCCCCACACCACGCCCACCTGGGCCGGCAGCCCCGGAAGCCTGCCCGGCCATCCGGGGCTGCCGGACCGGCCGGTTCTGGTTGGGCCCCCACGGCCCGGCAGCCCCGCCCGAACGAGCGACCCACGCGCCAAGCCAGGGCGGGTACCCGCAGGACACGGACCTCTTGGCCAGCACCGTTCCGACACCTGTGCGCGAGACGAGTCCCGGGCACCCCGGGCGTCAGCTGGCTGGCGCATCTCGGCGGCCTGGTAGGCGGGATGGCCGGCGCCTACCTCCTGCGGGACCGCCACCGTCCCGCACCCGTCTCCGCCGAAGGAAGCCCCGGTGCCGCCCCGGACCCCGGCCGAGCGGACCTGCACAAGGAACTCCGTGACCTGGGCCTCCTCTGACCAGCCCGGATCGGCCGTCACGCGGCCGGACGGGGCTCGGGGGCCGGCGCGAGTCGTTCTGTAGGCTCCCGGGATGGCCAGCGATCCTCTTCGTCTCACGGTTCTGGGAAGTGCGACTCCGTACGCGAGCGTCGACAACCCCTGCTCCGGCTACCTGGTGTCCAGCGGTCGCACCCGGATCTGGGTCGATGCGGGCAGCGGGACGCTGGCGCAGCTCCAGCGGCACGTCCGGCTCGACGAGGTGGACGCGATCTGGATCTCCCACCTCCATGCCGACCACAGCGCGGACCTGCTCACCGCCTATTACGCGGCGCTCTACGCCGACCTGCGGCTCGCGGCGCCCATCCCCCTGTACGGCCCGCCCGGCACCGCCGACCGCCTGGCGCACTTCCTCACCAACGGCCCGAAGCGCAGTCCGGTCGAGTCCGCCTTCGCCGTTCATGAACTGTACGACGGGCACCAAGTGCGCGTCGGCGCCCTCACGTTGACCAGCCGGGCCGTGAGCCACGGCATGCCCGCCTTCGCCGTACGCATCGAAACCGAAGGCCGGTCGCTGGTCTTCTCCGGGGACACGGCCCCCTGCGCGAACCTGACGCGGCTGGCCGAGGGGTGCGATGTGCTGCTGTGCGAGGCCGAGAGCGCGCACGCGCCGGCCGGAGAGGAGCAGGTGCACCACACGCCCGAAGACGCCGGGGACACGGCCCGCGCGGCGCGGGCGGGCCGGTTGCTCGTGACCCACGTGGGCCGCTCCCTCACCCCGGAGCGGGCGGTGGCCCGTGCCTCGGTCGGGTTCGACGGTCCCGTCGGCCATGCCGCACCCGGGATCACCTTCTCGATCGGTTAGACCGGGGTCGGCCGACGGCGCGGGACGTCCCCGGTTGGCCGTGGGCAGCGTCCCAAGTGCCTGCTCACAGCGGTGGGAAGGCCGGGACGCCTCTCGGGAGGCTCCGGGCCGCTGTCGCCCGATGCCCGGCTCAACAAGAGTGGGGCGCAACGCCGGTGGGGAGCCGGCGAGGAGCGCCCAGGCACCCCGAAGAGGGTTGTGCGTGCGTTCCGTAGACCACGGAACACGACAGGAAACAGGGGATTGACCATGCTCGGAATGCGCGGAAAGCGCGTTGCTCAGGCCGTCGGTACCGCACTGCTCGCACCCGCGCTGGTGGTGGCCATGACGTCCGCGGCGCACGCGGACTCCGACACCCACTGGGTGCACAAGAAGAGCGATCACTGCCTGTACCCGGTGTACGACAAGAACGCCCACCCGACCGACGTCACGCTCCGGACCGGCTGTTCGGACCGCGACACCGACTGGCACGACGTGAACAACGGCGACGGGACGTGGCTGGAGCGGAGCAAGTACGACCCCGGCTACTGCATGGTCGCCTACACCGACCACGACGCCTACATGGAGCCCTGCAACGGCAACGACTACCAGCGCTGGGAGGAGATCGACACCGGGCACGGCTGGAACCTGAAGAACAAGGCCACCCACGAGTGCCTCGACAGCAACGGCGACCGGGTCTACATGCTGGCCTGCAACGGCGGCGACTACCAGCTCTGGCTGTGAGCCACGCCGGGCCGAGGTGACGCGCTCTCGGCCGAGGTGACCGCACCAGTCCGCCGGGACGCGGACCGGCCGTCGCTCCCGACGGCCGGTCCGTGCGGGCCGCCACGGTGCCTCTTCACTCGGTACGAGGTCAGGCGGCGACGGCCGAACCTCCGCGCCGGGCGAGCGCGTCGGACGTCCTCGCCGTGATCCAGAGCGACGCCGCGAGCGTGAGGACCAGGGCGGCTCCCGCCGCGAGGACGCTGCCGCTCGTGACGGGCGGGGGGCTGCCCGCCTCGGAGCGGGCCGAGCCGGCGAGGAAGGGGATCACCGCCAACACGGCTACTCCCAGGGCGACTTCGGCCCACACGACCCTGGGGAAGTGCCGCAGCGTCAGGTGCAGCAGCGAGCTCGTGGTGTCGGCGCGGCGGGCCTGGGCGATGCGGGGCATCAGCCAGAACTGGTTGACGCCACCGGCCGTCACCATGCCCAGTACCAGCGCCATCTTGATGAGCAGGAAGAGTCCGTAACTCGTGCTCTACAGCTGCCCGATGGTGCCCACGTGCTTCCAGGACATCCACAGACCGGAGGTGAGCACGGCGCCGACGCAGATCAGCGCGACGAGGCTGAAGCGGCGCCAGAGGTCCGCCCACAGCGGCCCGGCGTTCTCGCTCAGCCTGCCGCGGCTGGTGGCGAGTGCGGCGAGGACGGGCGCCGTGGGTGGCTTTTTCGGGGGAGGAACGTTTCCAGAGGCCAATCCCGTGGTGACCGCGGACCGGTTGCAGGATCACTTCCAGCTCGCGCGGGCTGCGGCCGAGCTGCCGCAGCTGCCCGTGGAGGGCAGCTACGTGGACACCGGGGCCTGTTACGGGGGCGGGTGGATCAAGATCGACGTGGCGGAGGACGACGTGGTTGGTGTCCGCCACCGCTGGCAGATTCCGCACGTCTCGCAGGAGACGGCAAAGGCCGCCATTGACCGGGTACGAGCCCGCTTCACGTCGGAGAAGGGGAAGCTGACCTCCGATGACACCCGGTACGGGCCGGGCTGGACCGAGCTCGGCTTCCGCATGGAGGACCCTGGGAGCGGTGACAAGCTCGACCTGGCCTGGAACAGCTACGGCAGCACCCTCGCCGTGAACGTCTACTCCCCGTGCGCCAAGGTGCCTGCCGACTTCTCGGGCGATTACGAGGATCCGGTGGTCAGCCCGCGAGGTCGGTGACCCGCGGTGGGCGGGCAGCGGTGGGGTCTCTAGTAGTGCTTGGTCAGGTTGGTGCGGGGTCGGGGATGTTGCGGTGACAGGTGGGGCAGGCGCCGGTCCAGGCTGCGAGGAGTAACTGCAGTTCGCGGACGACTCGGTAGAGGCTCAGGCCGACGCCGTCTCTTTTGGGGACCGGGTCAGTCGCTGGAGGGTGCAGAAGGCGTGGGCGACGGAGACGAGGGTGACGTGGTGGTGCCAGCCGGGCCAGGTGCGGCCCTCGAAGTGGGCCAGGCCCAGGGCCTGTTTCATCTCGCGGTAGTCGTTCTCGATGCGCCAGCGGAGCTTCGCGGTGCGGACGAGGGTGGCCAGTGGGGTGGTCTCGGGCAGGTTGGACAGCCAGAACTGCACTGGTTCGTCCTGGTCGGCCGGCCATTCGGCCAGCAGCCAGCGCACCGGCAACTCGCCCCCGGCCGTGGCTTTGCGGATCTCGCGTCCGGCGGGCCGGATCCGCAGGGCCACGAAGCGGGAGTACATACGTTTGTGCCCGTTGCGGCCGGTCCCGGGCCGCGAGCCCTCGCGCCACTGCACCGGCCGCGCAGCCCGTTTCCCCGCCGCAAGGACCAGACTCTTCACCGTCTTCGCCGCTTCTGGGTAGGCCGGCCCCGCTCGTCGGCCCCGGCCGGAACAGGCCGGGATGCACAGCTGTGCGTCCCCAGGCTGCGCGGTGGTCGTGGTCGAGATGCCCACCACGTAGTCGAGCCCGCGGCCCTCCAGGCCGAGGCGGAAGGCGGCGGTGTCGCCATAGCCGCCGTCCGCGATGACCAGGGGGACATCAAGACCCCAGGACCGCGTCTCGTCGACCATGTCGAGGGCCAGCTGCCACTTTTCGACATGCCCCACTCCGGCCGGGATACCGCACCTGCCACGCCGGGCCACCTTGGCCGCATTGGCCTTCGGCGACGCCGGATCCCAGCTCTCGGGCAGGAACAGACGCCAGTTCACCGCCGCCGACGCGTTGTCGGACGCCAGGTGCAGCGACACTCCCGCCTGGCAGTTGGTGACCTTGCCCGCCGTCCCCGTGTACTGCCGAGACACACACGCGGACGCGTCCCCGTCCTTGAGGAACCCGGTGTCGTCGATGACCAGCGCCGTCGGTCTGACGACCGGCTGCATCCGCCACGCGAGCCGGGCCCGCACGTGTGCCGCGTCCCACGGGCTGGACGTGATGAAGTGGGCCAGCGCCTGCCGGTTGCCGTCCTCGCCCAGGCGGGCGGCCATCGGTTCCACCGACTTGCGCCCGCCCTCCAGCAGCAGCCCTCGCAGGTAGACGGCACCCCACCGACGCTGATCCACCCGCCCGAACGGCTCGAACATCTCCGCCGCGAAGTCCTCCAGATCACACCGGACCGCGGCCAACTCCCCACCCAGCACACACGATCAACGACACAACCGATCAAGAAGACACGCCACCGCCGAACGAACTTGACCAAGCACTACTAGTGCTCTGACCGCATAGGTTGGCCGGGTTGGGCTTCAGCGGGCGCACTGATCGCCACGGAGGACGGCGAGTCCTCGGGTTTAACCTGGCTCCGTGACGCAGCGATTGAGCACGGTGGTGCTGATGTGTGGTCTTCCGGGAGCGGGCAAGACCACCTACGCGATGGATCTGGTGCGACGCGGTTACGTTCGCCTGTCGATCGACGAGGTGGTCTGGCAGCGACTCGGGCGGCGTGACGTCGGCCTGGTGCTGGACGCGGAGGCGTTCGACCAGCTCAAGGAAGAGGTCCGCCGCGAGCAGCGGCAGCAACTGGTCGAGCTGATGCTGGCCGGGCGCGATGTGGTGGTGGACTACAGCTTCTGGAGTCGTGCCGCCCGTGATGACTACAAGGGGCTGATCGCGAAGCACGGCGGCCGCTGGGAACTGATCCATCTCAAGGCGGATCGGACGACGCTGGAACGTCGCCTTGAAACACGGAACGACGAGGAGGGCCCCAACTCCGTGACAGTGGACGAGACCCTGTTCGGCCGCTACTTGACCAAGTTCGAGGAACCGGACGGAGAGGGTGAGCAGGTCGTCATGCAGCCCTCGATTTGAGGACCTGAAGCCGTTCAGTGGAAACGGGACGACCTTCCCAGCGGATGCCCTTCTCGCAGCGGATGTGTGCGCGCTCGCGCCGCTGGGCGGCGAGGACGTCGAGGTGGCGGGCGTTGGCGTTGCGCCATCGCAGGGCGCGCGTCTCACCTCGCATCTCGAACGGTGTCTGTCTCCTCGCGGACGGACACGATCAAGACTCACGTCACCTCTGATCGCCGCCCAGGGGCGGCCCGTGTTGATCAACTTGCAGGAAGAGAGCAGGTCAGAACGCGTCCTGTTATCGCCCGGCCGGCGAGCTCCCACCGCGACACCGTGCGCATCTGAGACCACTTCGTCGCGGCCGCCTGATGGGCGGCCACGACCGCCGAGACGGAGTCCGTCAGCGGAGTCCCGGACGGATCTGGCATCACCGGGTCGTCGGCAAGCGCGACCAGGGCGACGGCGAAGTACCGGCGAACGTCCTCGGACCGTCCCCTGAAGCGGCGGATCCAGCCACGGACCGTGCCCTCGGCCCGTCCCAGATGCGCGGCCACCTGCCGGTGCCCCATCCCCAGGGCCGCTATCTCCAGCCCCGCCCCGATCACCTCGGCCGCATCCGCCCGGCGCGGCCAGATCGCCTCCGGCATGAGTGACCTGGCAGCCCGAACACCGCGACCGGCGAGGACGCACGACCAAACGGGCCCCGAGATCACCGCGTACTTCCCGCAGCCGGCCGTGCCCCCACGGCGCGAGGACCCCCTTGCACGACGGGCACTTCAACTTGCTTTCCCGCAAATGCTGTTCGACCAGCAGCGCGTCGATGTCCACGATCAGCACCCGGCGGCCTCCGCAAGGTGGAGCGTGCTCACCTCCCGAGCACGGACAAGGCACAGCCAGCCTGCCCAAACACCTAAAGGATCATGTGGAGTCCGGACGATCACGGGGAATCACTCAGCTTCCGGCCACCCGTCCAGGGCGGCAGCCAGGCGGTGGCGAAGAGCCGGATCCTTCAACTCGCCAGCCAGACGGTAAGCGATCGGCCCCACCTGCCAGCCTGCGTGATAATCGAAAGGCGGAGGCGGACCAGCCGCATTGTGCGCGAGCTTCGCTACCAGCTCCGCGAGCCGGAAGCACAGGCCCTCCGCAGCCGTCAGGAGCCTGTCCCTGTCGAGCCCGCGCTGACGGATCCGATCGAAGACCGGCCGACCCTCCGGCCATTGCGTGCTGTCTACGGCAAGAGCCAGCGCGGCTTGGATCTCCGGGGACTTTTCCAGCGTCACCGAAGCAGCCTCGAGCACCCGGCCCGCCCACGCGACGGGTCCCGCTGACGCTCAAACAGTGAACGCCCCCACAAGGCAATTTGGTCCGCGCTTCCACTCATTTCGCGATCATGCCAAGACCGTCAGCCACGGACAACCACGTTCCCAGGGCTCCTTCGTGTTCACCGTGTCGTCGCACACGAAGCGGCACCAACCCACCCGTCAAGATCACCAATCATGTTCAAGCTGAGAGTCGCGAACCCCCACCTACATGCTCATGCAGCGAGTCGTCCAACAGCCAGGCGTCTGATCTCGGCGAGGCTGAGGTGGATGAGGTCGGAGGATCCGTTTCTGCTTTCTCCGTGTCGAGTTCGCGGGCCCGCAGGACGGTCTGCGCGGCGTGGGCAGCGATGGCCAGGGTCATGTGGCGGTGCCAGCCGGGATAGCGGCGGACCTGGTAGTCGTCCAGGCCACATTCCTGCTTCGCGCTCTGGAAGCACTCCTCGACGGCCCACCGGCTGCCCGCGACCGCGATCAGCTCATTCAGAGTGGTGTCGGCGGGGCAGTAGGCGATGGAGTAGGAGATCTCCTCGGGCGGGCGGACACTGCGGCGGGCGATGACCCAGTGCCGGGTCTGCGCAACCCACCTCGCCTACTCCGACTTCACCTAGTGTCCTGCGCCAGTAGTGGTTCGTTAGTTGTTGTGTGACTTCTGCTGCTGGTGCGTCAGTTCCTCGTCGGGGTCCGAAGCTGGAGCCGTTACTCCTGGCCGAGGACGAGCGTGCGGTGCTCGAGCGGTGGACCCGCCGTGCGAAGTCGGCGCAGTCACTTGCTCTGCGGGCGCGGATCGTGCTGGCGTGTGCGGGCCCGCAAGTGCCGCCGATCGTGGAGGTGGCCCGGAACCTGGGGGTGGCTGCGGACACGGTCCGCAAGTGGCGGCGCCGGTTCCTGGCTCAGCGTCTGGACGGGCTGGTGGATGAGCCCCGGCCGGGCCGGCCGCCCGTCATCGGTATCGATGCGGTGGAAGCCGTGGTGGTGGCGACCCTGGAGGAAATCCCGAAGAACGCGACCCACTGGTCGCGTTCTTCGATGGCGGACCGCAGCGGGCTGTCGAAGTCGACCGTCGGCCGGATCTGGCGGAGGTTCCAGCTCAAGCCCCATCTGACGGACACCTTCAAACTGTCGACGGATCCGTTGTTCGTGGAGAAGGTCCACGATGTCGTCGGCCTGTACTTCAACCCGCCCGAGGGCGCGGTGGTTCTCTCGGTGGACGAGAAGTCCCAGATCCAGGCCCTGGGCCGGTCCCAGCCCGTACTGCCGATGATGCCGGGCATGCCCGAGCGACGCACCCATGACTATGTGCGCAACGGGCTGACCACCCTGTTCGCCGCGTTCGACGTCGCCACCGGTGAAGTCATCACCGCCCTGCACCGACGCCACCGGGCCCTGGAGTTCAAGAAGTTCCTGATCCGGATCGACAAGACAGTCCCTGCCCACCTGGCGGTCCATCTCATCGTCGACAACTACGGCACCCACAAGACCCCCACGATCAGAGCATGGCTGGGCAGACACCCCAGGTTCCACCTGCACTTCACCCCGACCTACTCATCCTGGCTCAACCAGGTCGAGCGGTGGTTCGGCTTCCTCACCGACCAGAAGATCCGCCGCGGCACACACCACAACGTGCAAACCCTAGAAGCCGACATCCGCACATGGGTCAAGGAGTGGAACACCAACCCCAAGCCATTCATCTGGACCAAAACCGCCGCAGAAATCCTCGACTCCCTCGCCCGCTACTGCCAACGGATCTCCGGCGCAGGACACTAGTAGGGCTCCGTTAGGTCGCTCTGGCTCTTGGGTTTGGGCTGGTGGTGGATGTTCTTGGCAGGGGGCGGTGGCAGGTGGTGCAGGTGCCGGTCCAGCAGTTCAGCAGGTCTTGGATGGTGTCGAGGATCTGGTAGAGGGTGAGTCCGGTGTATCGGCTTTTGGGGCCAGGCGCTGTTCGGTGAGGAACGCGTGGGCGGCGGTGACCAGGGTGACGTGGGGTGCCAGCCGTTCCAGGAACGTCCCTCGAAGTGGTCCAGGCCGAGGCCGTGCTTGAGTTCCCGGTAGTCGTGCTCGATCCGCCAGCGGATCTTGGCCAGGCGGACCAGCTCAGCAAGCGGAGTCCCGGCGGGCAGACTGGACAGCCAGTAGTCGGTGGGTGCTTCGGCGCCTTCGGGCCATTCGACCAGCAGGGTGACCTCGGGCAGGACACCGTCCCAGTGGCCGTGTTCGGTGGTGGCGGCTGCCTGGGCGAGGCGTCGGGAGCGGACTCCGGCCGGCCGGACCCGCAGTGCCAGAAAGCGCGAGCGCATCGGCCCGCGGGAGCCTTCACGCCAGGTCACTTCGGTGAACGCCTGCCGACCCTGGCCGGTGACCAGGGCGGCCACCGAGGACGGCTTGTCGCGGTAGCGGTGCCGGGGCCTGCGGCCGTTGCCCGACCAGGGCGGTGTGACCGGTTCGGCGTCGTGCGGGTGGACGGTCACATCCGCGCGGATGGCGACGACATAGCCGATGTCCCGGCTGTTCAGGCCGTCACGGAAGTCGGCGTTCTGACCGTAGCCGGCGTCGGCCACCACCACCGGCGGCACCAGACCCCACCCGGCCAGCTCATCGATGCTGTCCAGGGCCAGGCGCCACTTCTCCCGGTGCCCGACCTCCTGTGGCATCCCGGTCTTCTGCCGCCGCACGGCATCGTCCGCCCACTCCTGCGGCACGAACAAACGCCACTCCAGCGGACACGAGGCAGTATCGGAGACCGCGTGCACGCTCACCGCGACCTGGCAGTTGGCCTGCTTGCCCAAGGCACCGCAGTACTGGTGCGTGACCGCCACCGACATCCGGCCGTCCTTGGGGAACGACACGTCGTCGATGGCCCAGGCATCCGGGCCGATCAGCGGCACCATCCGCTGGGCGATCTGCCGCCGCACCGGCACCGGATCCCAGGTCGACTGGTTCACGAACTGCTGCAGGTTCTGCTCGTTGCCATCCGGCAGCCGTTCCGCCATCGGCTGGATCGACTTACGCCGCCCGTCCAGCATGAGTCCCCGCAGATAGCAGTCGCCCTTCGCCCGTTGGTCCTTGCGCGGCACCGACGAGAACACGTCGGCTGCGAATAACGCCAACTGAGCTCGGGCACGGTTCACTTCATGTGCGTCCACACCCCTAACATGCCCCCAAACAGGACCGCGAGACAGACCTAACGGAGCCCTACTAGTGTCCTGCGCCGGAGATCCGTTGGCAGTAGCGGGCGAGGGAGTCGAGGATTTCTGCGGCGGTTTTGGTCCAGATGAATGGCTTGGGGTTGGTGTTCCACTCCTTGACCCATGTGCGGATGTCGGCTTCTAGGGTTTGCACGTTGTGGTGTGTGCCGCGGCGGATCTTCTGGTCGGTGAGGAAGCCGAACCACCGCTCGACCTGGTTGAGCCAGGATGAGTAGGTCGGGGTGAAGTGCAGGTGGAACCTGGGGTGTCTGCCCAGCCATGCTCTGATCGTGGGGGTCTTGTGGGTGCCGTAGTTGTCGACGATGAGATGGACCGCCAGGTGGGCAGGGACTGTCTTGTCGATCCGGATCAGGAACTTCTTGAACTCCAGGGCCCGGTGGCGTCGGTGCAGGGCGGTGATGACTTCACCGGTGGCGACGCCGAACGCGGCGAACAGGGTGGTCAGCCCGTTGCGCACATAGTCATGGGTGCGTCGCTCGGGCATGCCCGGCATCATCGGCAGTACGGGCTGGGACCGGCCCAGGGCCTGGATCTGGGACTTCTCGTCCACCGAGAGAACCACCGCGCCCTCGGGCGGGTTGAAGTACAGGCCGACGACATCGTGGACCTTCTCCACGAACAACGGATCCGTCGACAGTTTGAAGGTGTCCGTCAGATGGGGCTTGAGCTGGAACCTCCGCCAGATCCGGCCGACGGTCGACTTCGACAGCCCGCTGCGGTCCGCCATCGAAGAACGCGACCAGTGGGTCGCGTTCTTCGGGATTTCCTCCAGGGTCGCCACCACCACGGCTTCCACCGCATCGATACCGATGACGGGCGGCCGGCCCGGCCGGGGCTCATCCACCAGCCCGTCCAGACGCTGAGCCAGGAACCGGCGCCGCCACTTGCGGACCGTGTCCGCAGCCACCCCCAGGTTCCGGGCCACCTCCACGATCGGCGGCACTTGCGGGCCCGCACACGCCAGCACGATCCGCGCCCGCAGAGCAAGTGACTGCGCCGACTTCGCACGGCGGGTCCACCGCTCGAGCACCGCACGCTCGTCCTCGGCCAGGAGTAACGGCTCCAGCTTCGGACCCCGACGAGGAACTGACGCACCAGCAGCAGAAGTCACACAACAACTAACGAACCACTACTGGCGCAGGACACTAGCTCATGCACCTTTGGCGTCCAGACGCTCAGACGACGTGAGCAGGTACTCGGGCAGCTTGGAGCTCGCCGCCAGTACCTCGATGCCGATGAGGCGCCCTTGTTGGTCGAAGTCCAGGTTGATCATGCCGCCGACCTCCACCGGATCGCAGGGGTACATGCGCGAGGACTTGGCGCGAACCTGCGGATCGGTGAGATAGACGTACGCTGCGTTCGCGCTCTCGTCGTAGGTGACTCTGACGTCTGCCACGGCTGACATGCCCCCCTTGGTTTGACCGGTGTCGATCCAGAGCCTCGCCGAAATTCGAGTTGAAGGCGATGCCGCAAAGCCTCGCCCTCGCCCTCGCCCCGGGATGATCTCCGGCTACGAAAATCTTGCCAGAGCCACCAACGTCCCCAGCCTCGTACGCAGTTGTGCACGAAGTCGCGTACCGACTCGTCGCCGAGAGCGGCCTGCGGTCAGCGGTTGCCCGTCCAGACGATCCGGTCGGCGAAGCCGCCCCGCTCACCCGCCTTGGCCTCACGGATCTTCTCCAGCTGATCCGCGTCGATCCCCAGGTCCGCGGCGAGCGCGCGCACGACCTCCAGCACGTCCGCGAGTTCCTCCGGCGCCGAGTCCTCATCCGCCTCAAGGAACTCGGCGACCTCCTCGCCGAGCTTGTCCCGCAGACGGCCGCGGTATTCCTCCCGGCCCGCGGTGTAGGTGACCGGCTCGGCCCCGTCTTCCCGGATGATCTGCGGAATCCGGTCCCGCACCAACTTGCCGTGCCTGCTGTAGGGCTCCACCCGTGCTCTCCCGCACCTGTCTTCGTGAGGCGATCGCCAAACGCCGCCCCTTCATGCCGCCGCAGCCTAGAGAAGTCGCCTCACCACTCGCCATGCGAACCGCCAATCCCACCCGTTCGGAGGGGCCCGTGCCGCCGCAGCGGTTCGTCACCGCCGTCCCCGCGGCGGAAGCGGGCGGCGGGTCCGTCCGCCGGAAGGGGCGGCCCGCTGCTGCGGCGGGGTGGTGGGCAGGGCGGTGACGCCCAGGGCGGCGTCCCTCGCGGTGAGGGCCTCATCCCGTTCGGCCAGGGCCTCGGCCCGTGCCCTCGCCAGCTGTTCGATCATGACCGCGTAGGTGCCCACCTCTTGGTAGCAGGCCCCGGGGCTCACGGCAGTGCTGGCGACTCACTCTCCTTCCTTCAACCGTCCCGCCTGCCCTCCCGGCGCGGACGCAACAGCGCGCTGATCGACCTCGCAGCGCAGTTGCCCTCCGCTGTCCTCAGCGAGGTCCTCGGCATCTCCGTTGGAGCGGCCACCGGCTGGGCCGCCGCCGCGGGCGCCCCCCGCGCGCAGTAGGCCGTCGAACTCAGCCGCCGCTCGAAGAGCGGAGCCCAGTGTCGGATGTTGATGGGCGACGTGTGAGTTGCAGCGGTTTGCGACGGTGTTTTGCACTGGATGAACCGTTCCGGGTTCGGTAGAGATCTCAGATGTTGACTGTGATGTGGGGTTTCGTGGTTGCTCGGTAGTAGTTGGTCTCGTATTCGGCGGGCGGGATGTGTCCGATTTCACCGTGGAGTCGGCGGTGGCAGTACCAGTCGATCCACTCAGCGGTGGCGAGCTCGACCTCGGGGAGTGTCTTCCATGGCCGTCGGGGCTTGATCAGCTCGGTCTTGAACAGGCCGATCGTGGACTCCATCAGGGCATTGTCGTAGGCGTCGCCGACTGATCCGATCGATGCGGCGATGCCTGCCCGGTCGAGGTGATCGGCAAGCGCGAACGATGCGTACTGCGACCCGGCATCGGAGTGATGTATCAACTCGCCTTTCTGATAGGGGCGTTGGGCTCGGTCGCGCTGCCAAAGGGCCATCTCGAGTGCGTCCAGGACGAGCCGGGTCTCCTTCGATGTGGCTGCTGACCAGCCGACGATCCGGCGGGAGAAGGTGTCCACGACGAAGGCGACGTAGACGATGCCGGCGAACGTGGTGACGTGGGTGAAGTCGGCAACCCAGCAGCGGTTCGGGGCGGGGGCGACGAAGTCACGGTCCACGAGGTCCGGGGCCCGTTCCGCGCTCGCGTCGGGGATGGTGGTGATCACCTTCTTGCCGCGGACCGCTCCGGTGATACCGAGTTCACGCATGAGGCGCTCGATGGGTGCAGCGGGCCACCGCAACATCCTGGCGGTTCAGGTGGCGCCAGATCTTCCGGGCGCCGTAGACACGGTAGTTCGCCTCGTACGCCTGGATGATCAAGGTCTTCAGTTCGGCGTCACGGACGGTGCGGACCGCGGGTGCGGCCTGGCGTTTGTGGTGGGCGTCGTAGGTGGACGGGGCAATCTTGCAGTCGTGGTCGGTGAGGACCCGGCAGATCGGCTCGACGCCGCCGAAGCGGTCCTTGTGCTCGTCGATGAACGCTACGAGCGTGTGTGTGGCCGGTTGAATCTAAGCGTGCCGATACCGAGCTTGGCCGCGACGGCTTTCATCGCGGCCCACTCGGTGTCGTACTCCGGCCGCACCTCGGCGACCATCCGCACCGCACGACGGCGCAGCTCAAGCGGGTATTGGAAAGGACGTGCCATGACTCGATCCTCTCAAACGATCGAGTCCCTACCGAACCCGGAACGGTTCAGTCCTGATCGCGGGCGGCGTCTTCTGCGGTTTGGTGGTCTGGGCTTCCACGAGATCGACTGATCAGTTAGAGCATTCCGGGACGCCGCCATGCCTGTCCGAGGACATGGTGGTCAAGGAAGTTCAGCACCGTCTCGTACATGAGGCGAATGTGGTTCGGCGCCCCGATCCCATGGCCCTCGTCCGGAAAGTGCAGGAAGCTGACGGGCGTCCCGAGCCGCTGCAGATCGCTGTGCAGGCTCAGTGCCTGGCCCATCGGGACGCGGTGGTCCTTGCCGCCGTGCACGATCAGCATCGGCGTCGTCACCTTCGCCGCGTGGAAGTGTGGCGAATTGGCTTCGTACCGTTCGCGCTGCGTCCGCGGGTCGCCGAAGATCTTCCGGAAGTATGCGTGCATGTCCGTGTCGATCTGGAACGCCTCCAGGTTCCACATCCCGGCGTGGGTGACGATCGCCTTGAAGCGGTCAGTGAGGGTCGCGGCCCGGTTGGCCAGGTAGCCGCCGTAGGACCAGCCGGCGAGGCCGGTCCGGGTCGCGTCGAGGTCGTCGCGTGCCAGTGCCGCGTCCGTCAGCGCGATGAGATCACGGTAGGGCTGACCGCCGTACTGGCCCCGGCCGCGCTCCTGCATACGTTGCCCGTAGCCGGTGGACAGCGCCGGATCCGGTAGCAGCACCGCGTAGCCGCGGGCCGCGAACGGCCATGGGTTCCACAACCACGTCCAGGCGCTCCAGGACATCTGTGGTCCCCCGTGCGGGGCGATGATCAGCGGCGCTGGGCGCTCGGCCGAGACACCCTCGGGCAGCGCGAGCCAGGCGCGCAACGGGAAACCGTCGTCCGCCTCGACGTGCACCTCGGTCAGCGTGCCGGGAAGCGAGTCGAGGTCGCCGGGCGCCCTAAGAAAGGAGGGTTCTTGATCGGCTGTGACGGCATCCAGCCGAACCACTCGAGGCGGGCCGTCGATCGTGCTGCGCAGTGCATAGAGGGTGGTCCCATCGGGCGACACGCAGAGAGAGGCGTAGGCGCCGGATGCAGTCAGGCGGGTGATCGTGCCGTCCGCGTCGCGGCGGAAGACCGGGCAGTAGCCCCGCTCGTCACCGGTGAACCACAGCGTGGCATCCCCACGGATCGGCGAGAGGACCGCCCGTCCCGGCCACGGCCAGTTGTCGAACTCCGGCAGGAGGTCAGTCTCTTCCCCCGAAGCCAGGTCGAACGCGACCAGGGTGACTCGCCACTCGGTGTCATAGGTCTCTTCTCGCTGGCGCTGGCAGACCAACGCCGAGCCATCGGCCGTGAACGCCAGGCGGCAGTACTGCTGACCGGTGCGCGAGAATGCATGGTGCTCGACGCCAGTGGCCGCGTCGGCGACCACCACGACATTCATGTCGGGAGCGCGGCCCGTCGCGGCCCGCGTGTAGGCCACCAGCGATCCGTCCGGCGAGAGCGCCATGTCTCCTGTGCCCGCCAGGCCCTGGCTGCCGGCGTTCACCGGAGCCCCGTCGGCGTGCAGGACGAAGGTGTGGGGTTCGTCAGGACCGAGACCTGCGCCAAAGGCACACGTTGTGGTCGCCTCGTACAGAACTGCCTTGACCATGGCGCTCTCGCGCTCACGAAGAAGTTCGGCGTATACCTCGGCATTCACCGCGCCAGCCAGCAGATCAGCGGTGTAAGCGACCGCGCGGGCATCCTTGGCGACGGCGAAGGCGGATATACCTCCCGGGTGGTGGGCGATCTGCCTGGCCTCGCGGCAGTCCGGCAGCGCCCACAGTCCGACGCCCTGACTCTCGCTCTTTTCAGCGGCGGAATCGGTGTTCTCGCGGCCGGAGAGGAACAACAGGGCGCCGTCGGCAGCGAAAGCGGGAGCGCAGTCACCCTGCACGGACCGGGCCACGAGACGGCTCTCGCGCTCGCCCGAGGGGTCCACCTCCCACAACCTCGAAACGTACCTGGTTCCCTGGTCGTTGATGATCTGCACGGACGCGATCAAGCGCGATCCGTCGGATGCCAGGACCAAGTCGGTCAGGCGAGGGTGTGTAGCGAACAGGTCGTGGAACGAGGCGGCATCATCCAAGGCATGGATCATGACGATCATCCTGCCCGCCGCCCCCGAACTGTGACAGGGATCCGACAATCTGAGGGGACCTGACTGAGGAGAACCGGCTCGGCGGTGGTGCCTCCGACGTGGCGGAGCCACTTCGAACTGACCGCAGCGCGTCTCCTACGGCAGGGAACGGGTAAGCCACACCACTTCGCCACGGTCATCGGCCGAGACGTGGTCGCGCTCGAACCCAAGCTTTTCGAGGACGCGCAACGATGGCGCGTTCCAGGGAGCCACCGTCGACCAGAGCCGTTTCCGCCCAGTCGCGATCGCCGCGTCGAGCACCGCGGACGCCGCTTCGGTGGCATAGCCCTGTCCGTGCACGCGCTGGAACAGTTCATAGGCGATCTCCGGCTCGTCAACGGAAGCCCGACCGACAGTGAGCCCGCAATACCCGATGAAGTCGCCCGCTTCGCGGCGGATGACAGGCAGCAGAGCAATCCCTGTCAGCGCCGACGCAGCCCGCTGATCCTCGATCATCTGCCGGTTGTCCTCGATCGACGGCATGCCACCACCCCGTTCGGCGACGAGCACGCGATGGGCATCGATGTCGGGCTCGGTCCACTGACGCAACGTCAGCCGAGCGGTGTCGAGTTGGAGCGGCATCGGCGAATACGGCATGGCGACACCCTATCGACGCTGCTCCCCAAGCCGGGGCGACTGAGCCCTGGCCTCCCCCCAAGGACTGGCGCGCCTACCTGAAGGCGAAATGGGAGGGGGAAGACGTCGCCCCACTGCCCCGCGATGAGCCTGACCAGGACGCCTTGTTCTGAGCACCCACCCGCACGACACAGCGATGCTCCCCGACAGCTCGTCGGGGGGCATCGTGCGCTGCGTCTGCCAGGTCGATTACCGGCGGGCGCGGACACCGCTACTTCCGTGCCTTCCGCCCTGCCCGCCAGCCAGGCCGGAAGCTGCAGCCGGTGTCCCGGCCGCAGCCAAGGCCGGCCCCGAAGCCCCGCCGCGTTGTCAGCTGGATCATGACCGCACCCCCAGCACCTTCGCGGCCGCCGACGCCGCGGAACTGAAGGAGATCCGTACGGCCTGCTCTCACCTCGACGCGCCGCACGGCACGTCCACGACTTCGCCGAGATGCTCCACAGCCTCCAGGGAGACCAGCTCCCGGACTGGATGGACCGTGTCCTTGCCGACGACCTCCCTGCCTTGCACTCCCTGGTCAGCGGCCTACGACGAGACTTCGACGCCGCCACTGCCAGCCTCTCCACCCCATGAGCTCCGGGCAGGTCGAGGGCCACGTCACCCGGGTCAAACTCCTCAAGCGTATGGCCTATGGACGAGCAAATCTCGACCTCCTGCGCCAGCGCGTACTTCTGGGCCCATGACCCTGCGACAGGGACCTCCCGCTGTGAGATCGCCTGAACCTGCCGTCTATTCTGAACGCGTTCAGTCGGGGTGGGGCGGGATGTGGATGAGCACTTCAGTGAGCCGGTGGGCAGCTCTGGTCGCCGCGTTGGCGTGGGCCTGCGTTGCTTGCGCCGATGCAGGTGGAGACATAGCCCGGATTGACCGGTCGGCGCTTACGGGCCAGTGGAGTAGTCCGGGCGGCACTCGTCTTCACCTGGGGAAGGACCTCGCCATGACGGGGGAACGCCTGAACAGTGCGATGCTGGGAGGCACATCATGCCCGGACACTGCAACCGGACACTGGAGCTTCTTCAGCTCGCCTGACAAGGCGGGTTCCATGTTCGCCGATGACAGGTTCACCAGCGGCGACACCATCTCTGTGCGCATCGACGACCCGAAGGATTCCTGTCTTCTCTCAGTTCAGGTCCGGCGGGACGAGCACGGACTCAATCTGTGCCTGGCAGAAGACCTTGACTCTGGCTGTTCCGCCGAGGAGCTTCTGCGCCTTGAGCCGGTGACGCCGACAGGACAGGAAGCGAAGTGACTCGCTGTCCCTGCCGACGGAATATCACAAGATCCCCGGCAGAGCCCGAAATTCCACAGCTCAGACGCCACATCACAAGATCGAACTCTCCGCACTCACCCGGCAATGCCTCGACCGCCGGTTCGGCGACCTCGACACACTCAACACCGAACTCACGGCCTGGCAGAACGCCACCAACACCGACCAGCGCCAAGGGTCGGGCGGAGGAGCCTTCAGGAAGCGCCGGGGCCGAAATCGTTCTTGTGAGCCTGGTAGTGAGCTTCGTTCGCGGCGATGACGCGGTCGACGGCCTCGGCTACCCCGCTCTTCTCCGGGGGCTGCTTACGCTGCCGGCGGTTCTCCGTTGCCTCGGACCACAACGGCCCCGATGTCTGGCGCTGGCTGCGGGCATTCTGTACCTGCTCCCACTTGTATGTCGGCCACCACCAGTCGGACTTGCCCCAGCACCCCGGAACACGCACACCCCTGTCGTGCCACTCGACGGGACGCATGCCCGTGACCCGTCCTTCGGAGGCCATCTGCCGCAGCATCCCGTGGACGGCGCCAACCGACGTCCTCTGCGAAACGGCGGTGACCGGAGCCAAGCCCCGCTCAAGGTCGATCGCGGCTGCGACGGCGTCGGCCGACTTGGGCGTCTCCAACGCCATCACAGCGCTGACGACAACGTGATCCGCAGGCCGATACTGCGGTTGCTCCTCCTCCGGGGCAACCGACAACGCCTGCTTCACGGGAGGCCGCAACCATCGTGGCATCCTCATCCTCTCCCCCTCCGACAGACCAGTGCCGATCAATACCAGTTTAGACCGACCGGCAAATGGATCACTGGAGACGTCGGGTGGTGGGCCGGCCATCCCAGCGGTAGCGGCTCGTCGAGCGTCGGATGAGCATGCGGAGCGTGACGAGGGTGGCGGCGAGGTAGAGGTAGAAGTCAACGACCGCGCCGCTCCTCTCAGTGCAGCGCCGGAGCTTGCCGTAGTCGTTCATCCACGAGTGCGTGCGCTCGACCACCCAGCGTTTGCCGGCCTGGATCGGGGCAGGCACTCCCTTGCGTGCGATCTCGGCCGTGAATCCCAACTCGGCGATAAGTGCACGGGACTTGGCGCTGTCGTAGCCGCGGTCGAGGTTGATGTTGACGGTCTCCGGCATCGCGCCGACCTGTGCTTGCGCAGCGTCCAGGGTGGGGCCGAGCAGGGGCGAGTCGTGCCGGTTGGCACCGTCGGAGACGATCCCGAGCGGGACACCGCAGGCATCGGATGCGACGGAGCGTTTCAGCTCCGAGAAGGTCCACGCCCTTGCACTCGAAGCCTACGATCGAATGATCGGTCTCGGGCTGAGTGAGATCTCGGTAGACGGCTGCATCACCAAGGCCCCGTATATCCCAAGTTCAGCCCACTGTTTGACGCGGCGCCGGATGGTCCGGTCCGAGCATCCGGCGCCAGCGATCCGTTCGTACCCTGAGCCGTGGACCAGGGCGAGCACGATGTACTCGAAGACGGTGCGGTCCGGAACCCGCCGCCGGTGACACCCCAGCGGATGGCTCTCGGCGTATCCGTTCCGCACGGGTAGCAGAGCAGCAAATTGGTCCCACAGGGGTTCCAAAAGGCATGATGGGACCGCAGGCACGAGCCCTCCGGGTGATCACTGAGCGTCAAGAACTCCATGATCACTCAGGCTCGTGCCTGCCTTGCGTCCGGGCCCGTCCGAGAACCCCTGCCCACCATTTGCCGGTCGGTCTAAGGACCGCAGTTTCCGTCCGCTGCCGGTGCGGGAGCGGATGATCCCCAAGTCGGGCGGCAAGTTACGTCGGCTGGGGATCGCCACGATCACGGACCGGGTGGTGCAGGCGTCCTTGAAGCTGGTACTGGAGCCGATCTTCGAGACGGATTTCCTCCCGTGTTCCTACGGGTTCCGTCCGAACCGCCGGGCCCACGACGCGGTGGCCGAGGTGCGCATCTTCACGTCCAAGTCGTATGAGTGGATCGTGGAGGGCGACATCAAAGCCTGCTTCGACGAGATTTCACACTCCGCTCTCATGGACCGGGTGCGAAAGCGCGTCGGAGATAAACACGTCCTGGCCCTGGTGAAGGCGTTCTTGAAGTCGGGCATCCTCGGCGAGGATCGTCTGCTCCGAGAGACCACCGCCGGCACCCCACAGGGTTCGATTCTCTCGCCGTTGATGAGCAACGTGGCTCTTTCGGCCCTGGACGAGTACGTCGCCCAGGCGCCGGGAGATCCGGGGTCCATGCCCTGGGCTCGGGCCAAGCGACGTCGCCAAGGTCTCCCCAACTACCGGCTTTCCAGGTACGCGGACGACTGGTGTCTGATGGTCTCCGGCACCAAGGACGACGCCGAAGCTCTGCGCGAAGAGATCGCAGAGGTGTTGTCCACGGTGGGCTTGCGCCTGTCCGTGGAGAAGACCCTGATCACCCATATCGACGAGGGCCTGGACTTCCTCGGGTGGCACATCCAGCGCCACCGCAAACGGGGTTCCAGCCGCTGCTACGTCTACACCTACCCTTCGCGCAAGGCCCTCAAGGCCGCGATGGACAAGGTCAAGGCGATCCGCCGCAGAACGGCCACCGGCCTGCCACTGGACGAACTGCTCATCCAGATCAACAAGATGCTGTTCGGCTGGTGCATGTACTTCCGCCCCGGAGTGTCCAGCGCGACCTTCCAGTACCTGAGCTCGTACACGTGGAGCCAGGTCATGAAGTGGCTGCGCCGCAAGCACCACCGGATCAACAGGAAGGACCTTCGCCGCCGCTACTGCGGTGGAGGGTGGTGGCCATCAGGAGAGGAACGGACGCTGTTCGACCCCGGCAAGGTACGCACCACGCGCTACCGATACCGAGGGACAATCATCCCTTCTCCGTGGCCATCCGCCAGATGAGGACAACTATCTGCAGCTGGGCGGGACTTGTGGAGCGCCCGGTGCCGTGAGAGTGGCACGCCGGGTGCGGGAAGCGGTCCAGAGAAACGGCTCGATCGAAAGACGAGACCGCGCTCTGGGCCGACTTCACCACCGGATGTTCTGCCACATCGCCGCGAACTGGCGAGGACGGCCGCTGACCAGCTACGAGGTCGTCCTGGAGACCATCTCCGCAACGACCACCACGACCGGGCTCTCGATCGGCGCGGACTCGACACCGGCAGCTATCCACTTGGCGTGACCGTCTCGCCCGCAGAGTTCCGCGCCCTGCCGATCACACCGAGCACGTTCCACGGCGACTGGAACTACACGCTCGCGCCCGCCCCACCCATGCCTCCCGAGGCACCACGAAGTCGTCTCCGGATCGAACCCGCTCTCACCGAACTGCTCACCGACCCAGCCCTGACGGGCATGGACCGCTCCGACTTCGACCACCTCGTGGCGGTCTCGGAACCGTACTGGGACGCCCTGGCCGAAGCCGCCTTCCAACGACGCTTTCACCGTCCGCGCGGCTATCTCCACCCGCAGATCAGCAGCATCGACCACCTCCACCGGCTCCTGGCAGCCATCTTGCGCCGCCGAAGGGCCGTAACCATTACGTTCCTGGCCCAGTTGCTGGGCGTCAACCGCACCAACCTGTCCATCCAGTACCAGGACGAAAAGCGGCTCCTGGACCTGCACCGGGTCCTCATCACACCTATACCCGGATCGGCCGCCCGCACATGGGAACAGCTACACGCCCGAGCGCCCCCCAAACCCGTCGCTGACAGTTATTCAAATACAAGCCCCCGGACGTACCGAGAACAGCCAGATCGGTGTGTTCCTCGCCTATGCCACCGGCCGCCCCCGGCTCGCCGCACCCAGACGCCTCTCGGTGTCCTCAGGGTGCCTCGCGGGTCTTGGCCAAGGTGTCCCCGAGATGTCCCAAACCGCAGGTCAGGAGGTTGGGACACGGTCGGGACGTCCCAGTGGCCCGGCAGCGCGTGACCGTACCGGCCCCCGCGCTAGTTTCCTGTTGCACCGGATGAGCGTCGGCATGCGGCGGATCTGATCACCGCCTGCCCGGCCGACGCCCGCCCGGACAACCACCTCCATCCAAGAAATGGGTCTGCCGTGTTCAAGACGCCCGTGTTCAAGAAGCGCATAACCACAGTCCTGGCCGCCGCTGCTGTGACGCCCGTTCTGATTCTTTCGACGTCGGGCAGTGCCTTCGCCGAGAGCCAGGTCCACTGGCGCGACGCGAAGACGGGCGGCTGCCTGATCACCGAGTCCACCGTGGGCGCGGAGCACCGCGTCAGCACGGACGCTCCGGGCCTGGTCCACTGTTTTGACCCGATCGGCCACCTCAAGAGCGACTGGTACGACGGTCAGGACAACCTGCAGAACTCCAACGGTGCCTGGACCGAGAAGGCGTCCAACGGCGAGTGCCTCACCGCCTACTGGCAGGGCCAGGTCTACACCGAGCCGTGCTCCAGCCCGGCCAACTACTACGAGCAGTGGTACGAGAAGTGGACCGGGGACGGCTTCAACCTGGTCAACCGCGAAACCGGTCAGTGCCTGGACAGCAATTCCAGCGGCGACGTGTACACCATGGCGTGCAACGGCGGTCAGTACCAGGTCTGGAAGTAGCCTCTGCCTGAGGCAGCGGGCTCGCGAAGCCGCCCGTGCACCGGCGCCCGCGGGCGGACGACGGGCACCTCAGGAACGGCTCGTACTCCCGCCGGGGCCCCGGCTTCCTCCAGCCGCAAGAAGCCTGCGCGTCCGGCCTGCTCGGCGACTCCGCAGGACGTTCAGGAGGGGGCTGAGCACCGGCGGGCTGGCCTCGGGGAACGGCTGGAGGCGCAGCTGCACAGCCTCGCGCTGTGCGGCGCTCGTCGGTGTCCCGCGAGACGAAGTGCGTGTACCAAGGCGGCGTCCGCCCTGCGCTGGCAAGAACCGGCGCGGGGGAGGGCCGGTCCTCTCGGCTCTGTGTCAGGGGTCCGGGGGAGGGCTGCCGCCTTGGCGGGTCTGGCCGGTGCGGTCGAGTACGGAGGAGAGCCCCGTCCAGGTGCCGGTCGCCTTGGCTGCGGCCCCGTGCACTTCCTCACCGCGTAGACCACGGAGACCCGAACCACCTCTGCCCGCGGACCGCGCTGCACACCCGGCCCTTTCGACAGGGGTGGCCTGCGGTACTGCCGCCGCCTGCCTCGAAGCGCCGTAGCAGCCGCGGAGCCTCCTGCTGCCCCTTGCAGGCGTGTCCGAAGAAGACGTGCCGATGAATCAGGTCCGCAGGTTCGTCGGGGATTTCCTTGAGTCCCAGGACAATGTCCGTCTCGGGGCAGCGGCTCGTCCAGCTGCCCTGCGGCGTGATCGCGCAGCCGGCGTCGGCGTACGCGTGGCGGGGAAGACGCGCTGCGGAGACTCTTCAACGGTCAGGTGAACGCCTCGCGCGATCAGTTTGTGGGCGTCTTCAGGCACAAGGGCGGCACGCCGTTCGGTCCGCCGGGATTCGTGTCTCATCCAGATGCGCAGCATGTCAGGCACCGGGTAAGTGTCCGCCGCAGATCACCGACTGTTTGGCTCGCCGCGCCCGTTTGTCACCTCCAGGCGCTGACCGTGGATCGCGGCCGATCGGCGCGGGCCTCCGTCAACGCAATGCGTGAAGGCACCCATTGGTGACTTTGCCGACCGGATGCCCGCATGGCTTGTTGGAATCGACCTACAACCGGCTGTAGTGGGCGGCCGGTGAACGGTGAAGGGATGACGATGAGCACTGCCCAGGTGGAAGCCACGGACGGCGAGCAATCCGCCCCGGTGATCAGCACGGTCGCGGGGACCGTGGGTGCGGGGTCCAAAGAGGACAACGAGCCTGCGGTTAAGGTCGAGTTGAACGGCCCGTACGGGATCGCGGTGGACCACACCGGCACCCTCTACTTCTCCGAGTACAGCAGCCACCGGGTTCGGAAGGTCACCACTGACGGGAAGATCAGCACGGTCGTGGGGAACGGGGTCGCGGGCTCCCGGGGTGACAAGGGCCTTGCCGTCTCGGCCCAGCTGAACTACCCGCGCGAGGTGGCGGTGGACAGCGCAGGTGCCGTCTACATCGCCGATGGCAACAACCACCGGATCCGGAAGATCACGGCCGATGGGAAGATCGACACAGTCGCCGGCACGACCGCGGGATGCAGCGGTGACGGCGGCCCCGCCACCGCCGCCCAGTTCAACCTCCCCTTGGGGGTGGCGGTGGACAGCACCGGCGCCCTCTACGTCGCCGACTACTACAACAACCTAATCCGGAAGATCACCACTGACGGGAAGATCAGCACGTTCGTGGGGAACGGGTCCGCGGGAGACGGCGGTCCAGAGGTTTCAGCCCAGCTGAAGAACCCGCACTCAGTGGCGGTGGACGGCGCGGGCAACCTCTACATCGCCGATTCCGGCAATCACCGGGTTCTGAAGGTCGCGGCCGATGGGAAGATCAGCACGGTCGCGGGCATCGTGGGCTCCGCGGGCTCCGGCGGTGACGGCGGCCCGGCCGCTTCGGCCCAGCTGAACTCCCCCTTGGGGGTGGTGGTGGACAGCGCAGGCGACCTCTACATCGCCGATTCCGGCAATCACCGGGTTCTGAAGGTCGCGGCCGATGGGAAGATCAGCACGGTCGCGGGCATCGTGGGCTCCGCGGGCTCCGGCGGTGACGGCGGCCCGGCCGCATCGGCCCAGCTGAAGAACCCACGCGGGCTCGCTGTGGACTGCGTCGACACCCTCTACATCGCCGACCACGTCGACAACCGGGTACGGAGGGTCGCGTCGGCGAGGATGGCCGGGCTGCCCGATTCGGGCACGGTGGTCTCCTTGGCCAACGTCCGCAGCAGGTTGCGGATGGGGGTCCTGCGTGAGTCCACCAAGGACGGGGCCGAGATCCACCAGGCGCTCGCCGTCCCCAGGGATCACCAGCGGTGGCGGCTGGTCGCGGCGGGCCAGGACAACGGCGGCATCCTGTACAGGATCGAGAACGTGCGCAGCGGCAAGGTTTTGGAGGTCGTCGGAGCGGGGGTGGCGGCCGGGGCAGTGGTCGCGCAGCGCGTCTACGAGGGTGTTGACGCGCGCCATCAGCAGTGGAGGCTGATCCCGGTGGGCTCCGTGGCCGATACCCCGCGGGTGTACGAGATCGCGAACCGGAACAGCGGTCTGCTCCTGCGGGTCGACACCAACGCCCCCACGGTGATCAAGCAGTACGGGGCGCAGGGCGACCACCGCGACCGGCAATGGCAACTGCTCCCCGTGTGAACGCACGACTGGTCAGGGGCGTCGCCGCCCCTGACCACTCGGACCTGTGAACCTACTTGGGATCGGACGGCTTCTCGGCGTTGGCCTTGGGCGCCTTGGGAGGCTCTTCGGCCGTGGGCGACGCCGGGGCGTCCGGTGCCTTGAAGTCGTCCCTCTTCGGAGCCTGCAGGCCCTCATCCTTCTGCAGGTCGCCGCGCTGCGTCACGGTCTCGCTGGACTTCTCCATGCCGGCGGCCGCGGCCGTGGACACCGAGCCGGGGTCCTGGGCGTAGGCGGCCTGGGTGCCGGCGGACGCCTGGGTAGTCTGGATGAAGGAGGCCAGGAAGCCCAGGATTGCCCGTGCTTCGGGCGTCTGTTCCTGCACGGTCTTCGCCCGGTGGGAGGCACCGTGGATCCCGCTGGTGAACAGGCTCGTGGTCGTGTCGTCATACGTGTCGTCGTCGGCGTCCTCGAAGTCGACACCCGCTCCCGGTTGCGGCTTGTCGCGGTCGGTGGTCACCGAGAAGAGTCCCGCGCCTGTTCCGGCGGAGTCGAAGACGTTTTTGAACACCATGGTCGTCACCTCTGGTCGTTGTGGCGGCGCCGTCCGCCGGTCACGGCTTCTTGTACAGGTCTCGTTCGCTGTCGGTCAGGCTTTCGCCGTCGAACATCGTGTGGTGGACCTCCAGGGCGGAGACGACCTCGGCCAGGCCCTTCATGCGGAAGCCGCCGCCGGCCAGGTCGAGGTTGCTGATGTCTCGGGCGACCAACTGGTCGAGCCCGGGGTAGTCGTCCGGCTGCGGGGGAGACAGGACGGTCACCGGCACGTCGTACTTCACCGCGAGCAGCCCGGAGAAGGTCACCGGGATCTCGTAGGTGTACTGCTTGAGGGCACGGCGCTGGGTGACGATGGTCTCCACGCGGGAGTTTGGCGGGACCGTGCCGGAGATCTGGGACTTCGAGGCCCAGCTGGTGGTGAGGGAACCGCCGACGGAGGCTGTGATGCCCTGGGCCAGGGCGGCGTTGAGGCCCGCGGTGCCGGAGGCGCTGCCTGTGGTGGTGAAGTCCACCGAGCCGGTCATCGAGGCCGAGGCGGAGTTCGTCATCCCGTTGCTCACCGACGTGTCGACGGTGTTGGCGTTGTCCACGCCCACGCTGTCCTTGCTGTTCTTGTTGGTCATCGTGTTGGCGTTCTTGTTCGCCATCTCGTTCTTGAGCTGCGTCCCGAGCTGCCCCTGCAGGTTCAGGCCGAGCTTGTTCTGGAGCTGGAGCTGGAGCTGGGCGCTGACGTTGCCGCCGAAGGTGAGCTTGGTGTCCCCCGAGAGTGACCAGGTGGCACCGTTCGACACGTTGAAGTCGACCGAGTCGGTGAAGGTCATATCGGAGCCGCTGCGGTTGACGTAGGTGCGCGAGGAGAAAGTGTCGGGCGGCGGCTGGGTGATGTTGCGCCGCTCCTCGATCAGCGGCTCCCCGAGGTTCATGTAGGCGAGCCAGCCCAGCCCGTACGCGGTGCCGGGGAAGGAGCCGAAGCTGGACTTGTTCACGGAGAAGCCGACAGGCTTGTGCCGCACCCCGTAGTCGTCGACGTAGACCAGGTTGGGGTGCTCCAGGATGGACTGCCAGTTCTGCTCGATGTTGAGTTCCCGCAGGTTCTTCTTCGTCAGCGGCTGGCGCTTGGCCCGTTCCAGGTTGTACGCGTTGGAAGGCAATTTCTGTCCTCGACTGATCTGGCCGAAACCGCACTCGGTGAAATGGCAAAAAAGGGGAATCCGCACACGCTCCGGCAAGCGAAGCTAGCAGGGTCCCATCAGCGCGCGGAGGCGTCTCTGTGTATCGCACTCAAACGGGTGATCAAGGATCTGTGGCGGCTTTGATCACCCGATCGAGGACTCTCCAGCTTGCCCTCTTAGCGTCCTGACCTCGAAAGTCGCTACTTTGGGTGCATTTACTCCGATCGTATATTCGCTTATGGAGCCGAATCGATCGTGCGTGATGGAGAGTCCGGTAATGGCACGTGATAAACAATTTCACTGAGCGCCTGAGGCGTTGTTCTCCACATCAAGAACTGGTGAGGTTTCGGCGATGTACACCCAAGAACGCACGGCAATGGCGAATTTGGTGGTCGGCGGCCCGGTGGCGGTGAACAGCTACGACAACGCGATTGTGGCCGCGCTCGTCGAGAACCGGCCGGTCATGCTCGTCCACGCCTTCAACGGCGGCTACCTGCGCCCCGCAGAACTGGCGGCGAGCAGTCACGACAAGGGCGTGAAGCTGGCCACCGCGCTCGACCCGGCCACCAAGGACGCCGGTGGCCACCTCTGGCACATCACCCCCGGCGGCTTCTTCGGCCAGCGCCCGCTGTACTTCGTCGAGAGCGCCGCGGGCCAGGTGACGCCCCCGCCCGTCGGCACGGCCGACGCGGATGCCGGTCGCGGCGACGACGGAACCCCGAAGCCGCAGCGCCGGCGCGTCACCGTCCACCAGGATGCCCCGCAGAGCACGGCCGACACTCTGCAGGTGGGTCTGCCCGCCAAGGTGGCCGACAAGTGGCGCGGGAAGAACGGTGCGATGGAGGACACCCAACTCTGGGTCGTCACGGTGACGCCGTGGGGCGGGATCACCTTCGTGCCGATCACCCACCCCGACGCCATCCTCGGGTTCAAGGACCACACGGTGGCGAAAGACAGCGAAGCGCGGCTCACCTACAACTGGGGCGGGGACTTCACCGGGACGGTCATCAACACCTTCTACCCGCGGCTCCCCAATGAGTGGGACGTCCCCTACCACCACGTCTTCACGTGAGCCGCAGCCACCACCGCCCCGCCCCCGTCCCGAGCCGTCGCACCAACCGCCTGGAAGAGGCACCACGATGCCCGTGCCCACGCAAAAACTGAAGCTGGAGATCGTCAACGCCGCCACAGGCCAGCCCCTCGGCGCGAAGGCCACGCCGGCCGCGGACGGGACGCTCGTCGTCCGCGACTACCCCAAGGACGGCCCGCGCCCGGAGCTGTGGCAGTTCACCCCCGTGCCGGGCTCGCAGGACGACCCGGCGTACGTCATCCGCAACACGGCCGGCAGCAAAGTGCTCGACACCCCAGCCGCCGCGGGCCAGGGCGTCCGCCAGTCGGACGCCTCGGGCAAGAAGGGCCAGCAGTGGCGCCTCGTCCCTGTCGCGGGCGAAGCGGGCCTCTACTTCATCGAGGGCGCGGCCGACGGCGCCGTGCTCGACCTCGACGAACCCGGGAAGGACGACACCCGGATCGTCCTTGGCGAGTACGACGACCTCGCGGAGAGCCAACGCTGGCGATTGGTCCCGGCCGATCCGGAGCGCACCAGCGACCTTGTGCTGGACTGGGCGCCGCTGAGCCACTGGAACAGCCGCCAGTCCTGGAGGCTGACCCACAACAAGACCTCGCTGCGGCCGGCGCCCGACGCGACACCCTCCTTCAGCAACGTACTGCTGGTCCTGGACAAGCTCGGCAGCGACCAGGACGCCGGAGGGTGGAAGCCCGTCAACTCCAGCCCCTGCCCTGCCAGACAGCCGGGCTGGTGGGCAGGGCTCGGTGAGTGGTTTCTCGCCGACACCACCGGGACAGGGATCGCGGACATCGTCGGGCTCAAACCCGCGAAGGGCGCGGTGATCTCCCCCAGCCGAGGGGACGGGACCTTCGAGGACGAGCAACGGGTTCTGCACCCACCCGCGTCCTCCGCGAGTCCCAAGGATCTGTGGACCCTCGCGGACCTCAACGGCGAGAGCCGTCCCGGTGTCGTCGTGCTTGCCGCCGAAGGCGTCCGGGTGTCCGCCCAGGACGAGGATGGCAGGTTCACGCCCGCGGGCGGCGAACTGGTCCTGAAGGCGTTCGGCCACGGCCCGCAGGCCGGCAGTTGGCTCGCCGACAGGCACCCCAGGTTCCTCGCGGACACCACCGGCGATGGCAGGCTCGACATCGTCGGCTTCCACGACGACGGCCTCTGGGTATCACTCCAGGACGAGGAAGGAAAGTTCGCACCGCTCGCCGACGAACCCGTCCTCCGCGCGTTCGGCCAAAGCGAGGAGGCCGGTGGCTGGCTCATCGACAGGCACCCCAGGTTCCTCGCGGACACCACCGGCGATGGCAGGCTCGACATCATCGGCTTCCACGACGACGGCCTCTGGTTCTCCCTCCAGGACGAGGACGGGGCATTCGCCGAACCTCTCTACGTCCTCGACGACTTCGGGGTCGACCAGGGATGGAGCTCGATCAGGGAGCACCCCCGGTTCGTGGTCGCCACTACCCCCGACGGGGTATCGGACATCGTCGGGTTCGGCCCGCAGGGCGTCACCGTCGCACGCGGACGCGGCGACGGCACGTTCGAGCCCTCCCAGCTCGTCCTGAACGACTACGGGCAGGCCCAGGGATGGACGGGCGAGAAACACCCCCGGCTCCTGGCCGACGCCACCGGCGACGGAACCCCGGACATCGTCGGCTTCGGCAACGAGGGCGTCTGGGTATCGCACAACAACGGCGACGGCACCTTCGAGCAGGCCCAGCTGGTGTGCCGCGGGTTCGGATACAACGACGACGCGGGCGCCTGGCGGGTCGACCGTCACCCCCGGTTCCTCACCGACATCACGGGCGACGGACGCGTCGACATCGTCGGCTTCGGCGGCCCGGGCGTACACGTGGCCCGCAACCTCCACCGCCGCTTCCGGACCCGGTGACGCCGGAGGCACCCACAACCCATCACGGAACATGTGCGCGATCGATGAGCGACTGCAAGCGCCTGACCATGATGGCCACGAACGAGCCCGATCTGCTTGGCCGTGGGTGCCCGCCGAAACCGACGTCGCACCGAAGAGGTGCTGTCACTTGTCGGCAGTGCGCCCGGCACCGGGGCCGACGCACTCTCGTCGGGAGTTGGTCCAGCCTAGAACACCTCGGGCTCGCGCGATCGGGAACCGGGTCCAGGGCGCTCCAGGGCCGTGTGTAGGTAGGCAGTGAACGCGGCCAGCTTGGCGGCGCGAGCGTCGCCTTGACCAAGCGGGCGGCGAGCCGCGGACGCAGGTTCGCCGCCCCGCGGCAGGCGCCGCCTCCCGGGCGGCGTTTCGCCCTGGCTCGCCGAGTGCGTCACGCAGTCAGGCCAGTGCGGGAGCGACGTCGGCACGGTGTGCAGTTGCTGGTCGAGCAGGTAAAAGGGGGTCTGTAAAGCGAGCGGCCCTGTCTCACATCCGGTGGTAACGGACTGTATCCGTAAGCGCGGAGAGTGAAGTCAGCTTCCTGACCTGGGGATTCGTTTCCAATGACCTTGGAGTTGAACTCCGCGTCCGGCGATTGTGCGGCTCCCTCCAGCGCGGCGGCCGTTTCCACGGAAGGGGCACTTCAACCTCCGGACCTTGCGGATCAAGGGCCAACGGAACTACCCTTCGCAGCCATCACAGTCCGTTGCCACCGGATGTGAGACAGGGCCGCTCGCCTTACAGACCCCAGGGTCTCCGCCGATGAATACAGGCCACGGAGCGTCATCGAGCACGGAAGCTGTGCCAGAGCCCCAGAATGAGCGTCACGACCGTCTTTTCAGCGTCAGGATTTCGCCCGTAACGCCCCTGGGACCAAGGTCACGATCTACGGCTGGAGTACTGCACCGTGATCTACGGAAAGAGGTTGTGAGACGCCTTCGACCGCGCTGGGGTTGCCGGTGCGGTCACCACACCGGACGGAACGGGACGGGCTGGTCACCGTAGACGTGGTCGATGTAGGCGCGCAGGTCCTGGTCGAGTGCGGCGAGGCGGTCGGAGCCGATGAGCTCGGCGAACCGCTGTTCCACCTCCGCCCACAGTTGGTCGGCCAGGCGGAGGTACTCGTGGCCTCGTTCGGTGAGGGTGAGCGACTGGGCCCGTTTGTCGACGGGGTGGGGTTGCCGTTGGACGTAGCCCCAGTCCTGGAGCTCGGCGACGGCTTTGGAGGCGGCCTGCTTGGTGATGCCCAGGTGGGCGGCGAGGTCGACGGTGGTGGCGCCCGGGTGGGCGGCGAGGTAGCGGAAGGTGTAGCCGTGTGCGGGACGTAGTGGTTCGCGTCCGAGTTTGGCCAGGCGGCTGTGGAAGTGATCAGTCATCGCCCGGTAGGCGATGGCCAGCAGCAGGGGCACCTGCCCCGGGCGGCGATCGGCGAGGTTGGGGTTGGACGGCACGGCGCCTCCTTCGATTGGTCAACCGCATTGACCTGTCCGCGTCTGCGGCCATAGTGTGAAGTGGTCAAGCAGATTGACTATATCTCCTGGAGGAGCGCCATGCCCCTGTTCACCCTCGCCGGTGCGCCGGGCTTCGACCGCGGCGGCTTCGCCTTCCGTCCGCTGGCCGTGCTTTCCCGATGCAGCACAGAACTGGCTGTCCGGTCGCTGGAGTTGGCGCCGGGCGCACAAAGCGAACCGCACCACATGGACCGCGAGGAGGCGTTCGTCGTCCTCAACGGAGAGGTGTCGGCCAGCATCGCGGGCAAGGAGGTGCTCGCCGGGCCGGGTGATGCCGTCATCGTCCCCGCCCGTTCCGTCCTGCGGCTGCACAACGCCTCAACACATGCCTAGGCGGCAGTCACGGCGGGGACCTCGGCCGGTATGAAGGCGACCGTCGGCGGCACCACCTTCCCGCCGCCCTGGGCACAGTGAGCCAAATTTTCCACGGCAGGCGCGCCGCGCCTCCGTCCAGCAGAAAGGTCCGCTCATGGATGACGTCACCGAGGTGTCACGGCTGATCCTGCACGAGCGCCGAAGCCGCGATCGGGGCTGGTGGTCGCAGATGCGGGAGTGTCTGGCGGCTGACGCGGCCATCCGCCTCAGCTGGTTTCGCGGCAGCGGCGCCGACTTCGTGGCCGCCTCGCGGGAGATGGCCGCCCGCGGTGACAGCGCGACCCACACCCTCGGCCCGCCCGTCGTGGACGTTCTCGGCGCGAAGGCCGTGGTGGAGGTCGCCGTGGCCATCCACATGCGTAGCGAGCTCAACGGCGTGGAGGCGGACCTCACGTCAAACACGCGGCTCCTGTACCGCGCCGAGCGGCGTACGGGCCGCTGGCTGATCGTCTCCCTGGACTCCGTCTACGAGCGGGACAGCCTGCTCCCCAGCGTGCCGGGAACACATCTGGAGATCGACCCGGACGCCCTGGCCGGGACGCGGCCTTCCTATCGGATGCTCGCCCACCTGCTCAACGTCAGGGGCTACCCCGTCGCCGACGACCTCTACGGCGACGATCGCCCCGCACCGGTCCAGCGGCTCTACCGGTCGCTTTTCGACTGGCTCGGCCCCCAGGGGTAACCAGCTCCTTGCAGGGTCGCTCGGCCCGCTCCGCCACTGCATCACCCACGTCAGCACCTGGGCCACCAGCAAGGCCTTCCCGTCCGTGAACTCCCCGTGTCCTGCGGACAGAACGGCCGCGGCGAGCGTATGCAGGAAACCGACGACACGCCAGACGATCACCGCTATCGATCACACCCTGGCCAGCGTGGGCAGCCGGTTCTCCGCATGAGTAGTTCCGCGGTCGCCCGAATCCGGAAATCTGTCATCCTTGATCCCGGCCCCGCCCGTCCGCTCGCGGTTGCCACGTTCGCCAGCCGGTCGGGGCGTGGTCCCTTCCACACCGTGCTCCCCCTCTACCTCACTCAGGCCCTGGGGTTGTCGGTGTCGCGGGTGAGCCTCGGCCTCACCGCGGCCTCAGTGATGGGGCTGCTAGGAGGAGTGCCCGCCGGACGCCTCGCTGACGTCCGCGGCCCGCGTGGTTTACGGGCCTCCGCACGCGTCGCGGAAGCCCTGCTCCTGTGCTGCTACGCCCTGATCGGTGACTTCACGGAATTCCTGGCGGTGGCAAGCCTCGTCGCCTTCTTCGAATCGGTGGGCCGGTCAGCCGAGGGCGCACTCGTCGCGGGTGCG
Source organism: Streptomyces sp. NBC_01431 (assembly GCF_036231355.1). Taxonomy (NCBI): domain Bacteria; kingdom Bacillati; phylum Actinomycetota; class Actinomycetes; order Kitasatosporales; family Streptomycetaceae; genus Streptomyces; species Streptomyces sp. NBC_01431. Next base: position 122,995 of record NZ_CP109496.1, on the reverse strand, counting down.
ATCCCCTCCGAGGATCGAGTGCGTTCCCCCGCCTACCTGGCTGCCGCGCGGACGCCCAGCCAGCCGCGCGACCCCAGAGCCACGGGCGCCCATCCGCGCCCCGCCCCGTACGTCACCGACTTCACGTACACCGACGACGTACGCCCACCGGCCAAGGCGAGCACTAGGAGCAGCACGATCTCCACCTCTGGCACCTTCACTAAATGGTCAGTTGAGCAAACGGAGTGCTCGCTAGGTGTTTTTTTTGAACCATAGGGCTCGGAGGCCAGACGGCGTTGAGGAGGGATCAGGTGGTGGCCAGCAGGAGGTCTTCTCCGCTTGACGGGCGAAGGCCGTCGGTCCGGTCGGTGAAGTAGCGCTCGGCGAGCAAAGTCCCCGGTACGTGCCGGGCGTCTTTGAAGCCGGCTTCGCGCGCCAGTGCCAGCATCTCCTGCGGGGTGTAGAAGCTGATGAACGGAGTTCCGGATACTCGCGCGCCTTCCTCGCTCGCCCGGAGGCCGCGGCGGTCGGCATCGTCGACAAGTCCGGTCGGCAGCAGGAAGGTCATGGCGAGCGTTGTGCCGGCAGCAAGCCCGGCGATCTGGCGCAGTGTGGCTACGGTGGTGTCCTTGGTGAGGTACATGGTGACGCCGGTGGAGACGACGACCGCTGGGCGGCCGGGATCGAAGCCGGCGGTGGACAGCTGCTCGAACCAGGACGCGCCGGCCTCGAAGTCGACCGGCACCAGGTGCAACCAGTCGGGGATGCCGTAGCCGAGCTCGACCAGGCGGTGGCGCTTCCATGCCTGGGTGTCAGGCTGGTCGATCTCGAAGATGCGCAGGCGGGAGGCGAGCTCCTGCTTGCGCTGGGCGAAGGTGTCCAGACCAGCTCCCAGGATGACGTATTGGGTCACTCCCCGGTCGGCCTGCTCAGCGATCAGATCCTCGATGAAACGAGCGCGGGCAACGATGGCTGCCCGGAACCCGCTGGTGGCCTGCGGGTCCATGTCCGGGCGGTCGCGCCAGTCATCGCCGGGAGCCGCCAGTTGCAGGCCGATCTCGTCCTCAACCACATGCGGGGGCGCGTCGACCTGAAGGTGCATCGCCCGCCACAGGGCGGTCCGCACTGCGGTGTTGTCCGGTGCCTCTGTCTCCTCGTGCGCCATGGTGTTCGCCCTTCGTCGCAGTCAGTTCTTGGCGGGAGCCTGAAGGCTCCACAGGCGCCCGTCGGGGTCGCGGACGGTCATCTCCTTGGTCCCGTAATGCGTGTCCTCGAACGGCGTGACCACCTCGACGACAGGATCGGGACGGAACGCGTCCGCGTCCGGCACCTTCAGCACGATCCGCGTCTGGGGCTCTTGGTCCTCGGGAACCTCGGCGATGAACACGTAGGGACCGCCGCCGTTGCGGAGCTGGCCGGAGTTGTGGTCCGTCGCGAACTCCAGCTCGTACCCGAGCTCCTGGAAGAACTTCGCCGCCTTGCCCCAGTTGTGCGTCGTCAGGAACACGGCCTCGATTCCTTCGGTCGGCATGTCAGGTCTCCTTCTTGGGCGATTGCTGTTTGTTCCCATGGGCGTCGTCAAGGTAAGCGCGCAGCGCGTCAGCGACGAGCGCCGACAACGACATGCCCGACTCGATGGCGCGGTACTTGACCTGCTTGATCAGTCCGATCGGCAGGTACACGTTGAATTGCTTGACTTCCTCATCACTCACAAGCAGATGCTAGCATCCTAGCAAGCTAGATCACCTTGTGCAACGGTACGGCAAACCAACCCGAGCCGGTTTCAGGACATCGGTGTCGATCGGCCAGGGCGGGGTTGATGATGCTCGGCCCCGGATCGAATGGATGCGCGGGCCGTGCCGGCACCGGCCGGACTGGCCTGGCTGGAGACCGTGCTCATGTCCGAGCCCATGGCCACCGCTGCGAGCGCGCTCGCCGGTGACCGTGCAGACCGGCTGTCGGGGCTGCCTCAGAGGGACAGGATCACGGTCCTGGCCATCTCGACCGCGGCCCGCACCCTGGCCCTCCACACCACCGTGGACGACACGATCACGGTGCTGCACCGCTTCGCCGTCCCGTCTCACACCCGTAAGACGTCATCTCATTTGGCTGCTTCGGTAGGCTGTCGGCTGTGGCGGGTATTGTTGAGCGGCTGGTGCCGGACGAGTTGTGGAAGCTGTTCCAGCGGGTGGTGCCGGAGGCGCCGTTGCGTCCTCAGGGGGGCGGTCGGCGTCGGCACGGTGATCGCGAGGTGCTGGCCGCGATTGTGTTCGTGGCGACGTCCGGCTGTACCTGGCAGCCGTTGCCGTCGGCGTCCTTCGGGCCGTCGGGAGCGACGGCCCATCGGCGGTTTGCCGAGTGGTCGAAGGCCAGGGTGTGGGCGAAGCTGCACCGCCTGGTCCTCGACGAGCTCGGCGCCCGTGGGGAGTTGGACTGGTCGAGGTGCGCGATCGACTCGGTGAACATGCGGGCGTTGAAAACAATGCCACGTAGTTAGGCCTTGGCCCGATCCGTCAATGGCAGAGGCGCTGGCGGTTCGTGGTGGATCCACGAGGCGGTGAGCCTGTAGGTGCCGTGATCCGGTTTATGGAGGAGTCCTTCTCGAGTCCACCGGCTCAACTGGGCGCATAGGCTGTGGAAGTTGGGATACTGGAGCGCGTGCGCGATCTCGCGGACGCGCCAGGTCCGGTGTGGGTCGGAGCGCAGGAGCTGGAGCGTGCGGTCTTTCGTGCCGGTCCTGGCCAACGCGGTGCCGGGCGTCCGGACGGTGGTCTCCGCACCCCCGGATGGGGGGTGCGTGTCGTGCGGGCGGTGGATGCTGATGGCCAGCTGTGTGATGTTCTGGCTGGTCAACGGCCGAGATTCGGTCGGACGCAAGGGGTAGCGGGACAGCGGGCACTTCACCCTGCGAGCACTCATGCGTGGGCGGCGCTTGGGAAGCAGGGCCGTCAGGACGGAGTTCGTGAGGATGTTGGTCGTGTCGGCAGCCTCGTCGGCGGGCAGGACGCCGGAGGCGGTGATCAGCTGGTTGCGGGCGGCCTGGAGGGCGACAGTGAAGCTCGCCCGGTCCGGGTCTGTGCCCGGGGCGGATTCCGTTGCGTCCACCATGGCCCTGCGCAGTACCTGATAGAGCGTGAGAAGCGCCCAGACCTCCTGTTCGAGCCCGGACGGATCGCAAGAACGCAGCACCCGGCCGGTGAGCAGTGTGTGGCGGAGAGCGTAGAAGGCCGATACGACTTCCCAGCGTTCGTGATAGAGACGCGCCAGGGCGTCGGCAGGGTCGGTGCGGTGGTCGAGCAGCGTGGTGGCCAGCCAGTAGTGGTCGCCGATGTGCTTGCCGTCGTTGGTGGTGACGGTGATGTGAGCTTCGATGATGCGGAGCTTGAGACCGTTGAAACGGGTCAGGAAGGACCCGTCAGGCAAGGTGGCCAGTACGGCCGGACGACGGCGCGGGTTGAGACGGATCAGGAGTTGGGCGCCGGTGTCGGACACTGAGGCGAGGAACGCATCCGCGTCAAAGCCGCGGTCGGCGAGCAACAGCGTTCTCGGGGTCAACAGAGGCAGCAGCCGCGCGGCATAGGCCATCTCGCCCGTGGCCGACGGGCCGAAGACCGCACCGAGCAGGCCGCGGGTGCCTGTCTCGCACAGGGCCAGCAGGCGCAGGGCCGGATAGCCGGCCATGCCCCGGTGGTGGCGGATCTTGTCCAGCAGGCCGCGGATCTGCGGCTGGTCGGGAGCCTTGAGAGAGCTGCAGCCGTCGAAGGCGACGGTCCGCCACCGCCGGTAACACACGCCGGGTGTCGTGGGCTGGGCCATTGGCCCGACCAGCACCTCGAACAGCTCCTTCATCGGAGCCGGCCCCAGCCGGCGGCGCAGATCCCGAAGACTCTTCTCCGACGGGCGTTGAAGAGGAAGTCCTTGCAGGCCAGCGGTGAGTTTGTCCCACACTCGGGCGTACCCCAGGGAAGGGAACAAGCCCAGGGCCAGCAGGAAGTACACCCCGACCCGTGACGGGAGCTGCCGCAGCCGCCGCTGAACCCTGCGCGTTCGCGCGAGCACGTCATCGACCAGCTCGAAGGGCACGTACGGGGTCAACTCGCCCAGGTGGCCGGGTGCGTAGACACCGCCGGCCACGGTGACAGTACGGGTCAGCATGGTGTTTGCAGGCTGGCAGGACACGGGACCTCTCGTAACAGGAAGATCTTGGCGAGCTTCCTTGCTTTACCAGAGGTCCCGTTTGCCGCACCGCGCCCACCCTCGGGTCTGCGGACGGCAGTTGACGAATCGGGCCAAGGCTTAACTACGTGGCATTGGCGTTGAAAAGGTGCCTCTATGGTTTTCGTCAAGCCGATGCTGGTGTGGGTGGTTGGTAGAAGGTGCCGTCGCGGAGCATGGCGAACAGGACGTCGATGCGGCGTCGGGCGAGCGCGATCAGAGCGGCAACGTGGTGTTTCCCCTCGCGGCGTTTGCGGTCGTAGTAGGCGCGTGACTCGGGCTGGGAGAGCGAGGCGAACGCAGCCAGGTAGAACGCCCTCTTGAGCTGTTTGTTGCCTCGCCGGGAGGGATGTTCGCCGCGGATGGAGGAGCCGGAGTTGCGGGTCACCGGCGCGAGGCCGGCGTACGCAGCGAGATGGCCTGCGGTGGCGAAGCCACTGCCGTCACCGACGTCGATGAGGATGCGGGCAGCGGCCCTGATCCCGATGCCGGGCATCGAGATCAGGACATGGGAAAGAGGGTGGGCCTCCAGGAGTTCTTTGATCCGGGTCGCGAGGAGTTTTCGCTGGTCAAGGACGGACTGGAGTGAGTCGGCGAGGCTGGGGACGATCAGCGCAGCTGCTTCAGTGCCCGGAACGACGACGGTCTGTTCGTCGAGTGCGGTGAAGATGTCCTCGATCAGTCGCTCGGCCATTCGCGGCGCCTTGGGACGTATCAGGGTCACGAGGCGACGGCGTCCGGCTTTGCGGATCTGGGCCGGGGAGCCGAACTGGCCCAGCAGTTTGAGCACGGCCGGATGCTGGATCCGCGGTCCCAAGACTCGTTCCAGGGACGGGTGGATCTGCGTGAGGAGACCACGGAGCCGGTTGGCGATCCGGGTGGACTCGCCCGCGAGATCGTCGTCGAACCCGGCGATCATCGCGAGCTCGGCAACGGCCTCATCCGCGAGATCGATGGTCCTGAGGGTGTGAGGCATCGCTCTGGCCGCGTCGGCGATGATGAACGCGTCACGGGCGTCCGTTTTCGCCTCACCAGGGTAAAGGTCGGCGATCCTCCGCATCGTGAGTCCGGGCAGGTAGCCGACCTGACAACCCACGTTCCGGGCGACCGCCAGCGGCAGGGCCCCGATGGAAGCAGGCTGGTCGACGACCACCAGTACCGTTCCGTGCTTGGCCTGAAGCTTGTCGAACAGCTCCCGCAGCTTTGGTTCGCTGTTCGGCAGCGGCTTGTCGAAAACCTTCTTCCCCGCCTGGTTCACGGCAGCGGCATGGTGATCGCCCTTGCCGACGTCCAGGCCCAGATAGATGTCGATGCCCGTCTCGTCCGACATGCCTTCGCTCCCGCGCTCGTATTCCTCCCGGCCTCACCTGCGGCATCAGCGTGCCGGCATCCACGTTACGAAGAGACTGCCCAAGGGGCGCTCGTGCCTCTAATCAGCGGTCTGCCAATGCCTCCGACACCGGCGACACCACCTTTTCGATCATCATCGACTGGGGGACCGAGTCATACCGGGGCCGGAGGCCGGGAGCCCTGATTCAGGGCCACGAAGACGGTAACGGGGACCTGACGGGTCCGAATCCTGTGGACCGGGGCAAGTACAGCTCGAAGATCCACTTGATCACGGAGCGGACCGGTCTGCCCCTGTCCGTCGGGATCTCGGGGGCGAACCTGCACGACAGCCAGGCGCTCGAGCCCCTGGCACGGGGTATCCCGCCCATCCGCTCGCGCCGCGGGCCCCGCAGGCGGCGGCCGGGCAAGCTGCATGCCGACAAGGGCTACGACTACGACCATCTGCGGAAATGGTTACGCGGCCGGGGCATCACCCACCGCATCTCCCGCAGGGGAATGGAGAGTTCAACCCGCCTGGGACGCCACCGCTGGACCATCGAGCGCACCATGTCGTGGCTGGCCGGCTGTCGCCGGCTTCATCGCCGCTACGAGCGCAAGGCCGACCATTTCCTCGCCTTCACCAGCGTCGCCTGCACCCGCATCTGCTACCGAAGGCTAGCCAAATGAGATGACGTCTGACGTGTGCCAGTTGGCGCTGGAGCGGGCCTGGCGGAAGATTCGCCAGGTCTTGAGTCTCGCCATGCCACGCTCGACGCGGTAACGCAGTAACGCAGTTGGGCATGGGCCTTGCTCAACGGCCTCTGTCGGGTGGGGAGTTTATTGCCGGGGCGGCGCCGGACGGGAATGCTTGCGCCAGCACCGAGATAGCCCAGGCCCGGCCAGGGCGGGGACACCCAGGCGCCGACGGGTGGTGACAATGGGGTGCCGAGGGACGCGGTGAGGACGTGCGTGCGGCCGGGCCGCACCCGGGATAACGACCGGACCTGCTGTCGAGGGCGTGATGACCTGGAGGTTCACGCCTGGCGGCGGTGCTTTGCGCTGTCGTCGGCAGGTGCATCGCGCCGACCCGGTCGCGCTCAGTCGAAGTGCCATCCACCAGCACGTACTGGGCTGTTGTCTTCACCATGCGCAGGGCCGAGGTGAAGCGCGGCGCCGCATGGCGGGTGAGCAGCGCCACGCCGGAACGGACATCGGCCTGCGCGGCGCCGACGCCGGTCCGGAAGCCGGCTGCGCTCCGCTGGAGGGTGTCGTACTCCCTCGTGAAGTCCTTCGCCAGCGTGGGCCGTGATCGAACGCCGAACGGCCCCAGGCCCCCTCCCTCAGTCCGCGTGCCTGGTCCCCTCCCGATGCTGCGTTGATGCCCCGCCGCCACTCTGACGGCTGTTGACGCCTCTTTCAGTGCTATGTAACTTGTGACATGTGAAATGTTACTGCGCAAAGGGGGAGTGCCGTGCCCACTGACACGGGGCTTGACGAGCGGGTGGCCGCCGTCGTGAGAACGGCTGGGTTGGTGAGGCCTGAGAACCGGTTCTTCGCGGCGGCGAGGGCTGTTGACGTGGTCTCCGTTACGGACGCGCTGGCCGTGGCGCGGCAGTGGGAGGCGATGACCAAGGCGTTCATGTTCACAACGATCTCGGGACTCGGCGCGGCGGCGCGGCACTTCGTGGTGCAGCAGGCTCCGGGGCGGGAGGCGTTGGGGGCCTTCCAGACGGCGTATCGGGTGATCGGCGACGATCTGGACAACCTGGCCGTGGACTTCAGCGCGGTGGCGCCTCGTGGAGCGGCCGGGGTCCACTACCTGTGGTGGGCGGACTCGATTGTGGGGCCGCTGGCGGAAGCGGCCGGCGAGGAGACGCCACGGGATCTGCCGGCGGGCGTCGCCAAGCTGCTCGGGGCGATGGAGTCGCTGTCCACTCATCGGCTGGGCGCTGCGGTGCAGCTGCGGGTCGTGGAGGCCACGGCGTTGGACATCGCCGTCGCGTTCCGGCGCATGTACGGCAAGGTGCTTGTCGGCGGGCAGAAGCTCTTCGCCGCGTCCGACGCGCTGGTCTGGATCGACGCGCACATCAAGGCCGAGACGAGTCACGCCCAGTCGGTCAGCGACGCGGAGACCGGCATGACCGCCCTGGTCGAGAGTGAAGAGGACGCCGAAGAGCTGGTGCTGCTCGCCACGGATTACGCGGCCCACTGGGCCGGCGCGCTCGACGACTTCGCCGATCAGATCTCCGCGGGCTGATCCGGGAAGGACGTACAAAGCCAGTGAACGACATCATCGACGCGGTCAACGCACTGCGCGGCTCGGTCCGACGCGACGAAGTGCGCGACGAAGTGTTCCTCAAGCGTCTCGCCCGTGAGCTGACCACGTCGCCGGTGCTCCGGAAGGTGCCAGCCGTCCAGACGTTCGCCGATGACGCCCTCGCGTTCGCCGAGGATCCTCGGCTGCTCCGCACCAAGGCGCACATCAACACCCGGGCGGACAACCATATCTTCTCGTTGTTCGACGCGTCCTACTTCCCGACGCTGTCCCTGGAATTCCTGACCTACCGGACGCTGCCCACCGACGAGCGCCTGGACGCCGGGTACCCCAGCCCGACCATGCCGGTGACGATCGAGCGGATGTCGAAGGGCTTCGAGGCACGACCCGTGGTGGCGCTCTTCCCCGAGAACCACATCGACGGCCGCCAGGAGCGCGGCGACCTTGTCTTCTACTTCATCGACAAGTTCGTGGAACGGCATCTGCGCCTGACCCGGCTTCTGGCGAAGAACGTCATGGCCGAGGGATCGTTCCCGTTGGTCGAAGCCGCGCGGCCGGAAGAAGTCGAGCAGGCGTCGGCCTGGTGGGTGCGGTTGCACGAATACCACCACCGGCAGGGCGACATGCCGATTCCCGGCTTCCTCCCGGTGAAGAAGCTGAAGCCGCTGGCCGGACTGGAGGAACTGCGGGTCGACGTGTCCGCCATGCTGGCCTGCCTCCATGACTCCGCGCTGCCTGAGCGTGGCGCGAGGCTCACCTATGAGTACGTCCTGTCCGAACGGCTGCTCCGCTACGCGGTCGAGGGGATACCCCGGCCCAACTACGACGCTGTGGCCTCCCAGTTGCTCTTCAACTACCTGATCGCCGCGGACGGTATCCGGCTGAAGGACGGTCTGATCCATCTGAGCCCGGGGCTGCCCGCCGTGCTGGCCGAGTTCCTGGGGGAGATCCAGGCGATCGAACGGCACATCCACAGCGAATCCGCTGAACAGGTCCGGGACCGGCTGCTGCGATTCACCAACCGGTACACCGACTACGACCAGGAGGCGAAGGACTACCGCCACATCCCCTTCTTCGCCGAAGCCAAGCGGAAGCTGGGCGTGTGACCATGATCAGTATTCCGATCTTCCAGGTCGACGCCTTCACCGACCGGGTCCTGTGGGGGAATCCAGCGGCCGTCTGCCCGCTCGAGGAATGGCTTCCCGAGCCAGTCATGCAGGCCATCGCCCTGGAGAACAACCTCCCGGAGACGGCCTTCATCGTCCGGAACGGCGACGCCTACGATCTGCGCTGGTTCACGCCGGCCACCGAGGTGGACCTGTGCGGACACGCCACCTTGGGGGCGGCCTATGTCGTACTGACGCATCTGGAGCCGGGCTGGGACGAGGTGACGTTCCACTCGGCGAGCGGACCTCTCGTGGTCGCCAGACACGGGGACATGTTCGGCCTGACGTTTCCCGCCCTCGAATTCTCCCCGGTGGAACCGCCGGTGGACCTGCTGCGGGGCCTGGGTCCGGTGGCGCCGTCGGCGGTCTACCGGTCCATGGACTATGTCGCGGTCTACGACAGCGAGGCCCAGGTCCGCTCGGTGGTGCCGGACCTCGTCGCGCTGTCCGCGCTCGACCTGCGTGGTGTGGTCATCACCGGGCCGGGAACGGAGGCCGACTTCTGCTCGCGCTTCTTCGGGCCGAAGCTGTCCATCCCAGAAGATCCGATCACCGGGTCGGCGCACTGCGCGCTCGTCCCGTACTGGGCGCAGCGGCTGGGCAAGTCCCGGCTGCGCGCCCACCAGTTCTCGCCGCGGCTGGGCCGGACGCTCACGATCAGCCTTGACTGCGGCCTCGACGGGGACCGGGTCGCCCTGTCCGGCGCGGCCAGACCGTACATGGCCGGGACGATCCGCCTGGCCGACGACGACCTCGACCAGAACCGAGAGGGATAACGTGCGCACCCAGCGAATCTTCCACGCGGTGGACTCCCACACCGAGGGCATGCCCACACGTGTGATCACCGGCGGAATCGGGGTCATACCCGGAGCGACGATGGCGGAACGCCGCATCCACTTCCGGGAGAACCTCGACCACATCAGGACCCTGCTGGTGACCGAGCCCAGGGGCCACGCGTCGATGAGCGGGGCGATCCTCCAGCCGCCGACCCGGCCCGACGCGGACTGGGGTGTGCTGTTCATCGAGGTGTCCGGCTACCTTCCGATGTGCGGGCACGGCACGATCGGCGTCGCGACCGTTCTGGTGGAGACGGGCATGGTCACCGTGACCGAGCCGGTCACGACGGTGCGCCTGGAGACCCCGGCCGGTCTGGTCGTCGTCGATGTGGCGGTCTCGGACGGCGTCGCACGCCATGTCACCTTGCGGAACGTTCCGGCTTTCGCCGAGAGGCTGGACGCCGAGCTTGAGGTTGCCGGGTTCGGCTCCGTCCGCTACGACCTGGCCTACGGAGGCAACTTCTACGCGATCGTCCAACTCGACGACTACGGGCTGCCGTTCGACAGGAAGGCCAAGAACGAGATCACGGCCGCGGGGCTGGCCACCATGGAGGCGATCAACGCCACCGCCGAGCCGGTGCACCCCGAGGATTCCCGGATCCGGGGCGTGCGGCATGTGTACTTCGCGGCGCCGGGGTCCGACGCCTCGTACTCCCGCCACGCCATGTCCATCTACCCCGGCTGGTTCGACCGTTCACCGTGCGGCACAGGAACCAGCGCGAGGATGGCGCAGCTGCACGCCCGCGGCGAGCTGGACCTCGGCGCCGAATTCGTCAACGAGTCCTTCATCGGATCGAAGTTCACCGGCCGCCTCGTCGAGGAGACGACCGTCGCCGGCCGCACGGCCGTCGTGCCGGCCGTCACCGGACGGGCCTGGATCACGGGCACCGCGCAGTACTTCCTGTCTCCCGATGATCCCTTCCCCGCAGGCTTCGAGCTCTGACCTCCCCCGTAAGGCCTCGTAACGAAGGGCACGCCTCCCCATGGCCTCTGTGATACTCGGCCGCATTCCGTTCGACGACGAACGCCTCGCCAAGGACATCGCCCGGCTCACGACCCTGCCCGTCCCGCAGGAGCCCTACCAGGTCTTCACCACGGGCACCTGGCTCAACCTCAATCTGTGGAACGCCTCCGGCGACCACGCGGACGGCTTCTGGTACGGCCACGAGCAGCGTCCGGGACGTCCCACCGAGCTCCTCGACGAGCTCCCCTATCTCCGGGAAGTGCTGACCACCCGGTTCAACCTGGATCGGATGACGATGGTGCGCGGGCGCAACGTCGTCGAGTTCTCCATCATCCCGCACCGCGACTTCATCGAGGCCGGGGATGTGGAGGAGTTCTTCCGGGTGATCCTCTTCCTGGAGGACAACGAGCACGCGGTCAACTCCGACGAGGACATGGTCTTCCACATGCGCAAGGGCGAGGTGTGGTTCCTGGACGCGGCCCAGGTCCACGCGGGCATGAACATGTCCTCACGCAGCCGCTGGTCGCTCTGCCTCGATTTCGTGGCCGGTCCGGGTTTCCGTCCGGCCGACATCTTCGCCCGGCCCGAGTTCTACGACCCCGATCTGCGGCCGGCCCTGGTGGAGCGCAAACCGGCATCGCCGGAGCTGCCCGAGCGGCTGCGCGCCCTGAGCACTGTCGTCTCCCGTCACAACATCAAGGACATCGCCTTCCTGCTGGGCCGGATCCACTTCACCGAGGAGGTGCCGATCGGCGCCTCCTGGGACTGGCTCATCGACATCACCCGGGAGTCCGGCGATCGGGAACTGATCGACATCGCCGAGCGTGCCAAGAAGTTCTTCGTCCTCTCCCGTGAAGTCGGCGAGGACTTCACCTTCCTGCCGGGATGAGCGTGGCCGACAAGGACCGGTTCTCGCGTCCGGAGCTGCTGGCGCGCATCACCGAGGTCTGGGCGGACGTCCTGTCGCTCGACCGGATCGAGCCCGACCAGGACTTCTTCGAACTCGGCGGTCATTCGCTGGGCGCGATGCGAGCCGCGTCCCGGCTCGGGGACGAACTCGGCTGCGACCTGTCTCTCCGGGTGATCTTCGAGCACCGCACGATCACCGCCCTCGCCGCCGCGATCACGAATGACGGGGTGCCGAAATGACAGGCCCGCGGACCATGTTCCGCGCGGTCGTCACCGCCTCGGACTTCGAACGCTCCGTCACCGAGTTCCAGTCGGCCCGTTCCCAGGGCCACCGCGACGCCTGCGTTCCGGTGTGGATCGGCGGGCGCTGCGACCTCAGGGCGTCGCTCGATCTCGCGGCGGGACTCTACCGCGCCCTGAGACAGCCGCCCGAGTGCGCGGCGGGAGTCGTCCTGGGGGACGTGCCGCAGGCGGTCCGTTCGTTCGCCCGCCCGCTGGCGCGGCAGTGGACCGACGGTGCGCCGCCCGCGGGCGAAGGTTCGCTGATCGTCCTCGGCCGCTACGCGGACCTGACGATGGAGGTGCTCGGCCCCGCGCTGGTGGATGCCTACCGGCGTGGCCGGGACATCTTCCTCCTGACGGGCCGTGACCTCCACTCGATCACGTGGACGATCGCCAAGCAGTACGGCGAAGTGGCCGCCGACGGCGAGACTGGGCTGTTCACCGATCTCGACACGGAGCCGGTGTCCACGTCGGCGACGTACTACGACTCGCGGACACTGGGCGGCGTGGACCTCATCCGCATCGCGGCGGAGCGCGTCTGGAAACGCGTGATGGTCAGCGGCCACGGCACCGAGGACAGCATCAACCTGGGCGCGCACACAGTGTGTGGGCTCAGCCCGGTCGCCGCCCCGCAGCTGCCCGGCCCCACGTGCTCCTACGGCCGGGGCTGCTACAAGCCCGAGGACAAGCTGATCCCCGCACATCGAATCCGTGCCGCGGAGCTCGTACTCAGTGGCTGCGACAGCGGAGCCCTGGCGGATCTCGCCTCCTACAGCCCCCGCTACCAACTGCTCCTGAACGCCGTCGACGGCCCCGCCCAGGCGGTGGTCGCGGCGCTGTCCATGCACCAGTCGGCCCGCGTGGAGAACCTCATCTGGCTGGACTCCGCCGACAGGGGCGGGAGCACCGCCCGGCTGCTGAACACGAGCCTAAGGACCATCCACCCCTATCCCACGTTCATCCAGGTGGGGCTGCCGAGTTCGGCCTATCGCCATACTGGGCCAACGGCTCCCGCTCCGGCTCTCCCAGAAGAAGCGTCAGGGCTTGTCCGCGACCTCGGCTCGCGGGCCCGCGGCTTCCTCATGACCGGCATGCTCCCCGCCGCGCACCCCCTGCGGGAACGGTTCGAGGGGCTGGCGGAGAAGACCGAGACGACGGCCGCACGGCCGGTCATGGGCCTGACCGCGCAAAGGTCGGCGTTCCTGCGCTCGCTCGAGCGCGACGCCCAGTCGCTCGACCAGGCGATCGCCGTACGGATCGCGGAGCGCCCCGACGACGGGCTCGCCGGGTTCCCTCGCTTCTTCGGCGACCGCAGTACGGTCTCGATCCCGGACGCGACGACCACGCCGTGCGTCCTGTGCGGGCGGACCGCCTGGCAGTATCCGCGCCGCGGGTTCACCGCCCGGGTGCCGCTCACCACCGCGCACGTCTGCCTGAGTTGCGGTCCGGTGGGATACACGATGGAAGGCGGGGCACGGCTCGACGCGAAAGCAGCCGCGACGGTCACCGCCGGAGCGACGCTACGCATCGAGGCCACGGTCGAGCCGTCGCGACCGGGTCCGGTGCAGGTGGGCGTGAGCGTCCCCTGGAGTCTTCGTGCCGCGACGGTCCCGCCGGTGCACAGCGTCCGGCTCATCCGCGGGGAGCGCCGGAGCGTCGTCGTCGAGGTGCGTCTCGACGCGTCGGCTCCGCCCCAGGAACACCACTTCACCGTCTTCGGCGTTCAGGATCTCGCGATCTCCCTGTTGCGCTGTCCGTTCGCCGTCCTGCCACCCAGGGAGGCATAGATGGACAGTACCCTCCATGCGGCGGTGGCCCGCCAGGCACGCGACAGACCGGATCATCCGGCGCTGGTCGAGCGTGGTGTGGCTGTCAGCTATCGCACCCTCGACCGGGCGGCCGATCACTTCGCGTCGGTTCTCACGGACCTCGGCATCGGTCCGGGGAGCCTGGTCCCCGTCATCCTTCCCCGGTCCACGCGCCTGGTCGTCGTCCAACTCGCGTTGCTGAAGTGCGGGGCCGCCTATTCCGTACTCGATCCGGGCTGGCCCGCCCAGCGGCTGGAGTCGCTGCGCGGGCGCCTGCGCGCACCGCTGGCCGTCGCGGATTCCACGGCATACGGCTTCCCGGTCTGGACTCCGCCCCAGGAATCACTGCGGGAATCCGCGGACCGGGCGGCCGCACCAGTACAACCGGCCGCCGACGGCACCACGCCCGCGATGGTCATCTTCACCTCGGGAACCACGGGCCTTCCCAAAGCGGTCGTTCTGCCGCACCGGGCGGCGCTGCGGCTGTTCCGCGGCGACGGGCCGGTGTCCTTCGGCGCCGATCACGTCATGCCGCAGGTGTCGAACGCGGCATGGGACATGTACGCGCTGGAGGTCTGGGGAACCCTGGTCGCCGGTGGCACCTGCCTCCTCCCCAACGACCCGTTCTTCCTCCCGGAATCCCTGCGCGCGGCCGTCGCCGAGCACGGCGCGAACGCGGTGCACATGCCGACCGCCCTGTTCAACCTGTTCGTCGATGTGGACCCCGGCTGCTTCGCCGGCCTGCGGACGGTCTTCGTCAGCGGCGAGGCGATGTCCGGCGCCCACGCGGCCCGCTTCCTCCAGGCCCATCCGGCGACCGAGCTGGTGAACTGCTACGGACCCGTCGAATGCTGCATGTTTGTCTCCGCCCACCAGGTCTCCCTGCCCGATTGCCACGAGCCTGAGGGCGTCCCCCTCGGAACGGCCGCGCCTGGGACGCGGATCTTCGTGATGACCGACGACGAGGTCTGCCCACCCGGCCAGGAAGGCGAGATCTGCGTGGCCGGCGACGGACTGTCCGCGGGCTACCTGGGACAGTACAAGCTGACCGCGGAAAGGTTCCGCACCGTGGCGATCGAAGGTGTCGCGACCAGGGTGTACCGCACCGGCGACCAGGGGCGCCTGGACGACGACGGCAACCTGCGCTACCTCGGCCGCAAGGACCGCCAGGTGAAGCTCCGCGGCTTCCGCGTCGAACCCGCCGAGGTGGAGCACGCCGGTCGCTCGGTGCCGGGAGTCCTCAACTGCGCCGCAGTCCCGATCCGTGAAGTCGACGGCGGCTACCAGTCGATGGTGCTGGCCTACACGACGCGACCCAACGGCGTGGCCGACACCGCGGACCCGCTCTCAGTGCGCTCGGCGCTGGCGGCGGTGCTCCCCGAATACCTGGTGCCCGCGCGTGCCGTGGCCGTGGATGCCCTGCCGCTGACACCGAACGGAAAGCTCGACCGTGCCGCCCTGGAGGCCTGGGGGAGCACGCATTACAGGAGGAACAACCATGGCTGAGAGCCGACCTCGCCTGCTGCTCGTGGGTCTGGACCGGTACACCCTCGACGCGTGCGTCCGCCTGGGCGTGGACGCCGCCGTCGTCTGCGGCGCGGCCGCCTGGGACGACGGGCTCATGAGCATCCCTCCCGAGCTCACCGTGATCAGGGTCGACGACCACGTCAGCGTCGAGGCCGTGCTGATGGCGCTGCGGCGGGCAGGGCTGGGCGCCGACGACTTCGACGCGGTACACACCTCCGATGAGTACTCCATGGTCACGGCAGGGATGCTCGCCCGTCATCTCGGCTTGCCAGGGCTCGACCCGGAAACAGCGGTGCGCTTCCGCGACAAGTCCATCCAGAAGGCCGTGGTGCACGGTGGCGGGCTGCCGACCGCACGGTGCGTGGTCGTCGAAGACGTCTTCTCGGTCTCCACCATCGAGGAGTTGCCCTTCGCGCCCGCCGTACTCAAGCCCGTGGCGGGTGCCGCCACAGCCCTCACCTCGTCGGTCAAGAGCGTCGATGACCTCCGGGCGCGGAGCGAGGAGTACCGGCAGAAGCAGACTGGTCAGCGCACGTTCGTGCTGGAGGAGCACGTCGCCGGTGACGAATGGTTCGTGGACGGCATCGTCTTCGACGGGGAACTGCTGTTCCTCGCCGTGGGCGCCTATGGGGATCCGTGCCTCGCCTCCATCGAGAGCGGGCAGCCTCTCTGGCTGCGGCACTTCGACCCGACCGACGAACGCTGGGTCTACGAGAAGTCGCGGGGCCTGGTGGAATCCGCGCTCAAGGCGCTCGGGCTGCGGGACGGGGCGTTCCACATGGAGCTCTTCCACGACGGGCTGTCAGGAGCGCTGACGTTCGGCGAATGCGCCGCCCGTCGCGGTGGTGCGCTGATTCACGAGCAGATCCAGGCGAAGTTCGGGGTGAACGTGGCCCAATGCGCCGTCCAGATCGCGCTCGGACGTCGCCCCGCGATCGATGCCAAGGTCAGACCGGACGTCTTCGGAGGCTGCTACCTGCCCGTACGTCCCGGAACGCTGCTCGACTGCCCGACAGCGGCCGACCTTCTGGCCCTGCCGCAGGTGGAGTTCGCCCGGATCGAGCACCCCGTCGGCACGCACTTCCCGGCCGGGCCGGCCCACACCAGTCAGCGGGTCGGACAGTTCATGGTCATGGCGGACTCGATCGAGCAGCTCACCGGCCGCTTCGAGGAGGTCCGGCGATGGTTCGCCGAGCGCCTGTGGGTGCTTCCCGACGGCCTTACCACCAGAGGCAGGCGGCAGTTCCAACGTCAATGGCGGCCTGACGCCGACTTCGGAGACACCTTGTGGCGGTGATGACAGTCCTGCTGCCGGTCGGCAGGGGCCAGCGTGTGGTCGCGATGGCATCCTTCGTGCACAGCTTCGGCACCGGATTGTCGGTCGCGGCCGGTGCGCTCTTCTTCACGCGTATCGTCGGTCTGCCCGCCTCCCAGGTGGCCGGCGGTCTGTTCGCCGCGGCGATGACGGGCTTGGGCGCAGGTGTGTATGTGGGCCGCCTGGCGGACCGGTGGGGGCCGAAGCGCGTCCAGATCGCGGTCGCGGTGTGCGGCACGGTGGTGAACACCGGTCTACTGCTGGTCCATACGTTCTGGACCTACCTCCTGGTCTCGATGTTGTCCGGCGCCGTGGTTGCGGCGAGCTGGTCCACACTGGCCCCGCTCGTCCGCGGCTTCGGCGGGCCGACGCCGGTCGTCTTCCGCGGCTATCTGCGATCGGTGGGCAATCTCGCGATAGCGCTCGGCGCCGTGGCAGCGGGTTTCGCCATCCAGCTGGACACCAGGGCGGCCTTCCTCACCGTCATGATCGGCCGGTCCCTGACGTACCTGGTCTCCGGCCTGGTCCTCTTGTGGCTTCCGCCCTTCACTCTCGCAGACGCCGGCAGCGCCGACCGCGGCTGGGCGGCCCTGCGCGACCGCACCTATCTGGCCGCGACGGCGGTCAACGCGGTGATGTCCCTGCACTTCACCGTCCCCACGTTTCTGCTCCCGCTGTGGATCGCGGAACACACCTCCGCTCCCCGGTGGACGATCTCCGCGATGCTCGTCCTCAACACGGTCCTGGTGGTCGTCCTTCAGGTCCGCTTCAGCCGGAACGTCGGCGACGTGCCCTCCGCGGGACGCGCGATGCGCTGGGCCGGCATGGCCCTGGCCGCAGGCCTGGTCCTGATGGCGCTGGCCGAGAAACCCCCGTGCTGGCTGGCCGTCCTCCTCCTGGCGGCAGGAGTGACCGCCTATACGCTCGGCGAGATCTGGCACACCGCCGCCTCGGCCGAATACTCCTTCGGCCTCGCCCCGGCCGACGCGCAAGGCCAGTACGCCGGAGTCTTCGGCCTGGGCCACGGACTTGCCGAGGGAGCGTCACCAGCGGTCATGAGCGCCCTCCCGCTGGCCCTGGGCCTCCCCGGCTGGCTGGCCCTCGCCACCCTCCTCCTGGCCACAGGTCTGACTTGCCGGTCCTTAATGACCCACGTCTCCCGCCCCACCCTCGCCCCCACCGCCGAGGCTCCAGCCCGCGAACCAGACCTCACCTAGCCTCACCGTTCCGGTCGAGGAGACGAGGCACATCAGGTCGCCAACCCGCGGGCGCCCGCACCTCTTCGTTGGCCGGGGGACCGCGGGATGCCGACGCCGGCTTCCGTTGTCTCACGGTTTCCCCGCGTCACGAGCGTGCGGCTGACCGGCGAGCCCGCCCTCCAGCCGACGGCCCAGCCCACCAGGCTCGGCGAACCGACCGCCTCCCCCCTGAGTGCTTCACCGCCACCAACTCCCTTACTAAGGAGCAGAGTTCATGAGCCAGCCCAAGCAACAGACCCTCGGTCCCAGCGTCGTCGCCGCCCCCGCCCTCCCGTACTACGAGAAGGCGCCCGCCCCGCCCGCCCCGGCCGTGGACTACGACCGCTACGCCGAGCACTGCCGCGGGCGGGTGGACAACGGCTGCCACGGCGTCGGCCCGAACGACTCGCTGAGCGAGTACGCGTCGCTGACCGAGGAGGAGCACCACACCGTGGCCCGCACCCGCGATCGACGCGGTGGGCGACAGCGGCACCGTGGCTGTCGAGGTGCACGGCGTCGCCTCGCACCACACAAGGCACGGGGCCGAGGACGGCGCCGACGGGCTGCCGTGCCTGCCGCCGACGATGCACCCCCATCGCGGTGAGATCCCCGCTCATTACGAGGCCGTGGCCTGCGCCGGACCAGCGATGGCCTACAACGACCCGATCGACATCAAGGTCGACCCGCCCCCCCCGGGCCTGCTCGCCGAGACGGCTCAGGTCGACAACAGCGTCGCGGTCAAGGAGCTCTCCGGCGATGTGCGGCGGGTGCCGGAGAATCCACCCGCGCCGGTTCGAGGGCTCGCAACGGCCCCGGCACCTCGGTGCGCATGGCGCAACTGCACACGCGCGGCGAGCAGCCCCCGCAAACCGGCTTAGTGAACGAGTCGTTCACCGGCGGCCGGTTCGGCGGAGGCCCGGTCGGGAGGACGGAAGTCGGCGTCTGGTTCATCGGAGGGCCGGTAGGCGGGATGGAAGTTGGCGGCCGGTTCGGCGGAGGCCCGGTCGGGAGGACGGAAGTCGGCGCCCGCTTCATCGGACGGCCGGTAGGCGGGATGGAGTCGGCGGCCGGTTCGCCGGACGCCCGGTAGGCGGGACCGAAGTCGGCGGCCTGTCCATCGTCGTACCCGAGGCTCCGGGCGTGTCTGGATCACCAGTACCACGAACTGCGTCACCGACCCGAGCGGCCCGTTCCCGCACGGATTCGTGCTCCAGCGCCGATTCGTCCTCTGGATGTCCGCTGGACAACCACAACCCCCGTCAGACAACCCGTAGGAATGCACCGGAGGGGTCACCATGTCCCGTTCAACTCCAGTAATACCCCGCAACCCGCGAGAGAAGAGCCCCCGTGCGGGAGTGTTCTCCCGGGAGGGAATCTTCCGCCTCAAGCCGGTGGACACCGGCGAAGAGGAGACCAGTGGTGGGCTGAAGCGCACCATGGGGCTGTGGCAGCTGGTCGCGCTCAGCCTGGGCGGGCTGGTCGGCGCGGGAGTGTTCTCGCTGGCCGGGGTGGTGGCCCACCAGGACGCCGGGCCCGGCGTGATGGTCTCCTTCCTCGTCGCGATCATCGCCAGCGGTGCCGCGGCACTGTGCTACGCGGAGTTCGCCGGCACGATCCCCAAGGCCGGTTCCGCCTACACCTATACCTACGCGGCGCTCGGCGAGATCGTCGGCTGGGCGATCGGCTGGGACCTGTTGCTGGAGTACACCGCCATTGTGGCGGTGGTGGCCATCGCGGTATCCGGCTACTTCTCCTACATCCTGGAGCACGCCGGGGTCCACCTGCCGTCCTGGGCGCTCGGCGCACCGGGCACCGGAGCCGGCCACCGGGTCGACCTGTTCGCCGCCCTGCTGTGTCTCCTGCTGGCGTTCGTGCTCTCCCGCGGCACGAAGGAATCCGCACGCTTCGAGACCGTGCTGGTGGTCGTGAAGCTCGTCATCGTCGCCATAGTGATCGTCGCCGGAGCCTTCCACATCTCGGCCGGCAACTACAGTCCCTTCCTGCCGTTCGGCCTCGGCGGGGCGTTCACCGGCGCCGCGACGACGTTCTTCGCCGTCTACGGTTACGACGCGATGAGCGCGGCGGCGGAGGAGAGCGCCGACGCCAAGAAGGTGCTGCCCAAGGCGATCATGGTGTCGTTGGGCATCGCTGCGGTCATCTACCTGCTGGTCTGCGTGGTGCTGGTGGGAATGCAGAACTACCGGGACATCGACGTTTCGAGTCCGTTCTCCAGCGCGCTCGCCTCGGTGGGCCTGGGCGGTCTCGGCATGGTGGTCGCGATCGGCGCCATCGTCGGCATCACCACGTCTGCGTTCGCCAACATGCTGGCGGTTTCCCGTATCTGGTTCTCCATGAGCCGCGACGGTCTGCTGCCCCGCTCCTTCGCCCGCAACCACCCCACCCGGCACGTCCCCACCAGGGTGATCTGGCCGGTCGGCGTCGGCTCGGCACTCATCGCCGGGTTCCTGCCCATCAGGGAGGCAGCCGATCTCACGAACATCGGCATCCTGATGGCGTTCATCGTGGTGGCGATCGCCGTCGTAGTAATGCGCCGGACCCGGCCCGACCTGCCACGCTCCTTCCGCACGCCGCTGGTGCCACTCGTCCCGGCCGTCGGTGTCGCCTTCTCGGTATGGCTGATCAGCAATCTGGACTGGGTCACGTGGGTGCGCTTCGTGGTGTGGATGGCGCTCGGCCTGATCCTCTACTTCCTTTTCGGCTACCGGCACTCGGAGGAGGACCTGAAGGCAGCCGACGGCTAACGCCGTGGCTCCTGGTCGCGCCGCCCTCGGGCTTTCACCGGAGGCGGGGGCGGTCGACTTGGACGCCGAACTCGCCCTGACACAGCCCCCGGTTCCCGAGCACCTACTGAATCGCAACGCCGCGGGGCAAACTCTGCGGCAAAGGGTCAAGATCGGCTATCAGAGGACAGGCGCGCTCCACCCGCGGCTCGACGCTGGGTGTCTAATCTCGGCCGTGTTGACAGCGAAGTTAGTCCTCGCAGGTCAGGCCGCACCTAGTCGACTAACTTCAGTGGCAAAGGACAAACTTGTCCTTTGCCACTGAAGTTCTAGGATCCGCAACTTCGTTAGCACCGAAGACGGTTCGTTAGCAGTGGATTAGCAAATCCGCGATCGCGTTGACAGTGACTACGTTCAGTAGCGATGCCTTCGAGGCTCTTTCAATCTGCGCTTAGTGTGCATCGCATCGCGATCGATCAACGCCGTGGATGGAGCTCGACCGTGCCGGGTGTCAGGCCGTGGCCTGCGTTCGCTGGTCGTAGTCCGCGCGGGCGGCATGGATCACGTCCATGTGCTGGTCGTCCAGCGGGCGAGGGCCTTCACGACGTCGAGCAGGGTGCAGCCGGTGTCGGTGAAGGCGTATTCGACGCGGGGCGGCACGGTGGGGTGGACGGTACGGGTGACGATGCCGTCGCGTTCCAATCGGCGGCAATGGCGGCAGCGGCGGTCCGGCAGCACAGGCAGTTCCGGCGCCCTCGCGGGAGCTGGTCAGGACAGCACGGTGGGGTTCACCACAGCGGTGGACCTGGCCTTCGCCTCCGGCGGCAGGGGCGCTGTCGGCGGGCTCGGCGGTGGTGGTGGGGGTTGCGGCGCCATCATCGGATCCGGCGGTACCGGTGGCGCCGGGTGGCACCACCAGCGGTGCTTCCGCCGCCAGCGCCATGCGTGAACCATCCACAGGTCCCCAGCGCCCCCGCACCTGTGATCAGTGCAGGGAGCAGCCCGACCTGGCCGTATTTCAAGAGTCGGACGCGAAGGGTTGCAGGCGTGCGATGAGCACGGCGACATCGTCCGGGTCAGCGGGAAGCCGGAGTTCGCGAAGGAGTCGGTCGCAGGTTTCCTCCAGGGTGTGGTCGGGTGCGTCAAGCAGGCGCCGGAGAGTGTCGAGGCGTTCGTCGATGGGTTGATGACGGACCTCGACGAGTCCGTCGGTGTACAGGACCAGCCGATCACCGGAGCCGACGGGAAAGGTCGTGGTGACGAAAGGGACGCCGCCGACCCCGAGCGGGATACCGGTCGGCAGGTCGAGCAGTTTCGGGGGCTGGCCACTGCGCACCAGGACGGGGG
Organism: Streptomyces sp. NBC_01431; assembly: GCF_036231355.1. Taxonomy (NCBI): domain Bacteria; kingdom Bacillati; phylum Actinomycetota; class Actinomycetes; order Kitasatosporales; family Streptomycetaceae; genus Streptomyces; species Streptomyces sp. NBC_01431. Next base: position 101,064 of record NZ_CP109496.1, on the reverse strand, counting down.
GCAGATGGCCGGCGATGGAGATGTGGCACTCCGCGCGGTGTGGGTCGTAGACGGCATAGACGCAGGTGGCGATGTACTGCTCAAGCCCTGAGGTGATCTTGTCGAGATGTTGGAGGACCTGGGCAGGGTCGAGATCGAGATCGGCGAAGTCGCTGGTACCGGTGCGCAGGCGCCCCATGGTGACGGCGGCGTCGATGCCACTGCCCATGACATCGCCCACGACCAGTGCGGTCTTGTCGCCGTCGAGCGGGAGAACGTCGTACCAGTCGCCGCCGACCTCGTAGGCGGCCTGTGCGGGCCGGTAGCGGGAGGCGACCTCGATGCCGGGGAGGTGGCGCGGGTGCTCCGGGAGCAGGCTGCGCTGAAGGGTCTCGGAGGCATTGCGCACGCTCTGGTGCGAGCGGGCGTTGTCGATGCACACGGCTGCGCGCGAGGCCAACTCGCCGGCGAGGGCGAGATCGTCCTCGCTGAACGGCTGCGGGTTACGGGCGCGGCTCAGCCCCAGGAAGCCGAGGATCTGTCCGTGGGCGGTGAGCGGGACCAGCATGAAGGAGTGCACGCCGGCGCGGGCCAGGACCGTGGCGGCGCGGTCGTCGCGGGCGATGCGGGCCAGTGCGGCGTCATCCACGTGGGAGATCAGGATCGGCCGGCCGGTGCGTACGCATTCGGTGGGCAGGCGGTCGGCGTCGTAGGCAGCGATCTGGCCTGGCGGATCGGCGGCCTGGACGGCCTCGGTGACATAGGCGGCCTGCACAGCGAGGGCGCGGAAGAGCGCGGGGCCCTCGCCCAGCGGCGGGCGGTGCTCGTCAAGGACGGAGTCGAGGACGTCGACCGTGGCCACGTCGGCGAGCTCGGGAACGGTGACGCCCGCCAGCTCTCGGGCGGTCTCTTCCACCTCCAGGGTGGTGCCGATGCGCGCGGAGCCGTCGGCGATCAGCGCAAGACGACGGCGGGCTTCGGCAGCCTCCGTGGCCGCCTGATAACGGTCGGTGACATCCACCACCACCTCGGCCACCCCGAGCACCCGCCCCTGGGGATCGTCCAGCCGGTACAGCGAGATCGACCAGGCGTGCATGTGCGGGTCGGCGGGGGTGTGGCCGACGATGGTGTACTCGTCGACCATGGGGGCCCCTGTTTTGAGGACCTGCCGCATGCCGGCTTCAGGCTCCTCGAACTTCGCCGCGGTCATGATCTCGCGGTAGTGCCGGCCCAGATGGTCTTCCGCGGGAATGCCGTGCATCCGCTCCAGAGCGGGGTTGACGGCCACATACCGCAGATCCCTGTCGAGGATCGCCAGCCCGATGGGCGACTGAGCGACCAGCCGGGTGGACAGGGCAAGGTCCCGCTCGACCTCCCGAAGCCTCGACCCGTCGGTGGCCAGGCCCAGGGCGTAGAAGTCGCCGCGGTCGTCCAGCAGCCGCATGTTGCGGAATTCCACCAAACGGGCGCTGCCGTCCTTGTGCCGGATGGGGAACGCCCCGGCCCACCTCTGCCCGGTGCCCATGACCTCGGCGAACAGCTTGATGATCAGCTCCCAGTGCTGTTCGTGGACGAGCAGCGCCGCAGCGTACTGCCCGAGGGCCTCCTCAGCGGTATGGCCGAACAGGTCCTCCGCTTCCGGGCTCCACAAGACAATCCGCCCCTCGGCATCCAGCAGCACCGCGGCAACGCCGAGAAGGTCCATCAGCCCACTCGGCTGCGGCGACCGCTCCTCCGGCTGGCCGGTGTCACCCGGACGCCCATCGGCTGCGCTCACACGGGCACTCCTTCCATGTGCCGGACCATAGGGGCCCCGGTTTGCGCCAGTCCGTGACCTGCCCCGTACCTATGGAGTGCTTGGCTTCCATGGTCCCCCCGGAGCGGCCTTCCGCGCACGCACCGGACCAGTTGGGGAACGCTCGGGTCTCTACTCGGGGCGTGCATCCGCTGCTGATGACTGCTCCGGCATGCCGGCCTCTGAGACTGATGAGCTCGCAGTCGCGTATCTTCTCCTGCGGGACCGACTGTGACTGTAGTGGCTCATGACGGCTCACCGCCGCTGTCGTAACACGTCGCCTACGCGGTTTGTGACGATGAGCCGAGCGAGACACGTTTCGGACGGCGTGGTGGCATGAGGGGCATGGAGTTGCGGGAGCTACGGGCGTTCGTAGCTGTGGTGGAGGAAGGCGGGCTGTCCGCCGCTGCGCGGCGGCTGCATGTGAGTCAGCCTGCGCTGTCCCAGACGGTCAGCGGACTCGAGCGGCAGCTGGGGGCGAAGCTGCTGGTGCGCGGCAGCACGGGGGTGCTGGCCACCGAAGCGGGTACCGCTCTGCTGGCGGAGGCGCGCGGGGTACTTGCCCGGCATGATCAGGCGCTGCGGGTGATGGCGCGGTACACCGGAGCGGGTGGCGGGGCGCTGCGGATCGGGATCCCGCTCGAATTGCCTGCGGGGCTGCTCGATCCGGCGCTGGCCGACCTGGCCGAGGTGCATCCGGACACCCGTGTGCAGGCGCGGCATCTGTCCTCGGCGGAGCAGTTGGTGGCACTGCGGTCGGGTGAGCTGGACGTCGGCTTCCTGCGGGAGCGTCCGTCGGGTCCGCAGTTCGACGCGCTGCTCGTCGTACGGGAGAAGCTGGGTGTGCTGCTGGCCGCGGGGCAGGCGGCCGAGCTCGCCGGACCCGACGGCATCGCGCTGGAGGCGCTTGTCGGCCTGCAGTGGGTGGGATTTCCTCGGTCCGGCAGCCCGCCCTGGTACGACGAGTTGACCGCGGTCCTGCGCGGGCACGGGCTGGACCTGGGTCCGGAGGCTCCGCAGGGGCAGGCGTTGATCGCGGATGTGAAGCTGGCGGCGGTCGCCTCCGGGCGGGCCTTCGCGCTGGCTCCGCCCGGCTGGCAGCAGCCGCTGCCCGACCAGGTGACCTGGTCGCCGCTGGTCGGGCATCCGCTGGTGCGGCGCACCTGGGCGGTGTGGCCGGCCGATTCGCGCCGCCGTGACCTCGGCCGGTTCATCGCCGCGCTCGACCGGTCGGTGGGCAGCTGAGCCCGGACCCTCCTGGTGTGCAAGCGACTGGGGCCAGATCCCTCGCAGAGTCCGCTACGAGCGGAGGCGCCGGGTGGAGAGCCGCCGGCGCCCCCGGCAGGGGTTAGTGCGCCTCAGACGGCCGTACGGCCGCCGTCGACCGGCAGGATCGCGCCCTGCACGAAGCTTGCCGCGTCACTAACCAGATAGGCGATGGCCTCGGCGATCTCGCGTGCCTCGGCGGGCCGTCCGGCCGGGGCCTGCGCGGCGAGGGCGTCGAGGGCCTCGCCCATACCGGCTGTGCCCTCGGTACGGGTGGGACCGGGCTCCACGGCGTTGACCCGGACCCCGTGGGGGCCGAATTCGGCGGCCCACGCCTTGGTCAGCAGGTTCACCGCCGCCTTGCTGGAGCCGTACAGCGCCATGCCCGCGACACCGTACTCGGCGACCATGGTGCTGAGGTTGACGATCGCGCCGTGCCCGCGCTCGGCCATCGCCGGGGCAAGCTGCGCCACCAGGTGGAACGGTGCCTTCACGTTCAGGTCGTAGACGGCGTCCACGTCGCTGGGCGACGCCTGCGCCGTCGGGCCGAACGGGAAGATGCCCGCGCTGTTGACCAGGATGTCCACTCGGCCGCCGCCCAACTCGGTGGCCTTGTGTGCCAGCTGCCTCGCCGACGCCGTGTCCCGCAGGTCGGCTGCGAGGAAGTCCGACTTGCCGCCGCGCGCCCCGATGGCGGCGACGACGGTCTCGCCGCGGGATGCGTCACGTCCCGCGACCAGCACGTGCGCGCCGCGCTCGGCGAGGCAGCGCGGCGGTCGCGGCGCCGATACCGCTGGTCGCTCCGGTTACCAGGGCCACACGCCCGGCTAGATCTACAGAACCCATGAGGGCCGTCCTTCGTATCAAAAAGTGTGGGCCGAACGGAGGCGCGGTGGGCCGCGTTCCGTCGCCCCGTCGCCTCGTCCGTGAGGTGACAGGAGTCCCAAGCGCCCGCGACTCCCGGGGATTCCAGCCTGGCCATAGGCGGATCCGATACCCGTTATCAGGGCGGAGGTTTTTCAGTGCAGTCCCGCGCGTGACCCAGCCGGCCGAGGCTACTGGGTCCCGCCCCCGATGTGGGCAGCTGGTGGTCGCCACCACGCCGTAAAAGGACTCGACTCGCCCCCGGACGTACTGATCGCGGCGCGGTCGATCGACCTGGCGATGGAGGTCTCGACCGCGTCGGGGGTCAGGCCCTTCACTTTTACTTGCAGTCCGCCCGGGATGCCCTGCTGTGGAAGCTCGAAGGGCTCTCGCGTCGGTGGTCTTCCTGTGGACGCCCGGCGCCTGGGCACATGCCGTCCAGGCCCGCGGTCAAGGAAGCGTCGGCGCCAGGTGCGGACTGCCGACTCAGGACACCAGGCCAGTATCCTCATCCGCCCCGGCGGGCTCTGCAGAAGGGCCCGGCCGCGGGCCGCACGACGGTTGACGGGCTCTGCTGGGTGGGAATGCCGGGCGGCTGCCCTCGCCATACGCTCGGCATATGTCCGATTTCATCTCCGCAGGCGCGTCAGCCGAGGACCTTCCCGCGCCGGCCGAGGGCCTGCTGCTCACGCACTTCCTCACGGTCGGCGACGTCCCTCGCTCGCGGGCGTTCTACGCCGATGTGCTGGGTGGGCGGGTGGTGATGGACGAGAACCCCTGCATCATCAAGGTCGCCAACAGCTGGATCATCATGAACCCCGGCGGCGGCCCCACCGACGACAAACCCGACGTCGTCCTGCGCACACCGGAGGACCCCCACACCGTCTCCAGCTTCTTGAACGTACGGGTGGCGAACATCCACGGGTTCTACGCGGCGGCCCGGGCCAAGGGAGCCGAGTTCCTCACCCCGCCCATCGACCGGCGCGCCGAGCTGCGCTGCTACATGCGCGACCCGGACGGCTACCTCATCGAGGTCGGACAGGCCACGGGCCTGCTGAAGGGCATCCTGGCACGCACCGGCACCGAAACCTGACCGCTGAACGGCGCCTCACGAGAGAGGTATCCCTCATGGCACACCAGCAGATCCCAGGTCTCGATCCGACCGCGACGCCCAGCGGAACCGGGTGCGTGGAGTGCTTGGCGGGGGACGGACCGGGGTGGTGGTTCCACCTGCGGCGTTGCGCCGCCTGCGGGCACATCGGATGCTGCGACTCCTCGCCCGCGCAGCATGGCACGAAGCACGCGCGCCAGGCCGGACACCCCCTGCTGACCAGCTTCGAACCGGGTGAGGACTGGTTCTGGAACATCGAGACCGATCAGTACTTCGAGGGGCCGGAGCTGGCCCCGCCCACCGCGCACCCGGCCTCGCAGTCCACTCCGGGCCCCCGGGACAAAGTCCCTGGGGACTGGGAGCGGCAGCTCCACTGACCGCGCTCGATCGTTGGACCTCCGGTCCGGGAGTCAGATCTGCCGGACCGGGTCCGTGACGCCTCCGGGGCACGCGAGCGCCGCGATGTCCCAGCCGGCGCGTCCGGCCCCGGCCCGGTAGGCGCTTTCGTAGAAGGCGAGGACGGCGGCACGGGGATCGGTCTCGACGCGGGCCGCGTCGTAGCTCAGCACGGCCAGGTGGCTGTCGCCGCGCGCGACCCACCGCGCGGACGTGGGGCTGAGCGGCTCCCCGGCCAGGCCGGCGGGCTCGGGGGCGGTGTAGGAGTAGAAGGCGGGCTCGGTGAAGGTGTCGTCGCCGAACCAGAAGCCGAAGCTGATCACTTCCTGGGAGTACGCCTCACGGGTAACGGGGTCGGCCTGCCGGGGCTGGTCGATCCGTCGCCCGGAGAACCGGCTGTGGGCGATGTCGAAGGTATGCCAGAAGTGGTGCACCGGACTGTTCTTTCCCGAGTAGCCCGCCGCGAACTCCTCCAGCACGCACGCCACCTGGCTCAGGACCCGCCAGTAGCGATTGGCGGCCACGGGATCGTAGGTCGCGTGCTCGGTGTCCTCGGCGAACGGCCGGCCTGCGTCGGGCAGGTCGAAGGGCCTGGGAATGGCGATGTCCACCCGGACCCCCAGTGCGGCCAGAGCGGCCAGGGTCGCGTCGTGGAAGGACGCGACGGACTGGCCCGGAAGCGGGAAGGACCGCTCTTCGCCGTCCAGCGTCGCGACGATGAGCCGGTGATCGACGAAGTCGAAATCGATCGTGAAGATCGGATTCCCGTCGACCTGACCCATCGGACGCGTGGTGATGCCGCGCCCCGTGACATGAAACGGGACGTTCCACCAGTGGTTGCGCCGGGCGCTCGCCGCCAGGCGGATCTTGCCGACGATCTGGGCGAAGCGGTGCAGCGTCTCCTTGGTATCCCGCCACTCCATCAGCGGCATCGGCGGGAACAGCTCCATCACGCTCCCATGATGACCCCATGTGCGGCGTCCGGCACCCGCGCCGGGGGGCCGGAGGGAGCGGTTCAGCCTCGGCCACCAGAGCCGGCGTGGACGCGCAGCGCCTCGCCGCGGAAGAGGGCCGGGCTGCGGCGCTGCATGACCAGCATCAGCACGAGGCCGGGCCCAGGGCGATGACGAAGACCAAGCCGACGCCCCCGACCGAGCTGCCCGAGCGAAGCCAGTCGCTCTGTCATCCAAACGAGGCGTTTGACCGCGAACCTAGCCGTCGCCGCCCAAGGCCGCCCCGAGTGGGCTGGGATTCGCCAGACGCCCGCCTTCTCGGCGGTCTACTGTGCTGACACGCTGCGCTACCCGCCGCGGTCATCTGAGGAGGGTTCCTGTGTCATCGTCCTGCGACCCCCAACACGCTCCCGCCGGTGATGTGGGCGCAGCGCTCATGGCGATCGACTCTCGACTCAAAGGCGTCCACGACGGCAGGACCGAGACCGACCCTGAACAGCGGCAGCTCATCAACCAGTTCACCGCGTCGCTGGGCCCCAAGGGGGCCGATGACCTGCTGGACGGCGCGTGCACGCTCATCTTCATGTTCATGAAGTGGCTGCGGGAGGCCCACGAAGCCCAGGACAAGGACGTCATCGAGTATGTGGTGCCCAGCCTCGTGGCCACGATGCGCATGATGCGCAAGAGTGTCCGCCCCGAGGCCATCCCCACCATGGCCGGCCTGCTCGTCGCTGCCGGCACCGGCCTGAGCCCCAGTCTGTGGCGCAAACAGTATGGCCACTGGACTGCGGAGGAGATGACTCCTCTGGAAGCCACCGCCCTCCTGCTCGCGGAGCACATCAACCGGCTCACCAACGACCCCGACTTCGCCACCCGCATGGTCACCGAAGCGCTGTCCCGTGCGACCGGCGACTGACGGGATCGCATCCTCCGCCGAACCCACTCGCGTAGCGGCATCGCACTGGCCAGTGACGGTGTCGCCGCGCATCCGAGGGCTGAACCAGTAGCCGTCGGACTGCATTCGCCGTCCATGCAACTCGGTTAGATGGCAACGGACAACTGCGATTCCGCCCTCTTACACCTGCGGCCTCTGCATCTGTCGACTGCAGCGGTGAACCAACCACTGCGGGGCCACGGGCTGCGCCGCCCGCCAGGATGCGCCGAGTTCAGCGAGCCGCCGACGCAACACATCACGCTGTTCCTCCAGGACCTGGGAGACCGGAGAGAGGAGGTAAACCGTCCCCTGGTAGTGGCGGAACCCAAGGCTCTGCCAACCCCGGGCGATCTTGACGTTCACGCGGTCCCACTCGGACCGGTCCGTCAGACGCTGACTGCTGAGGTCGGTGACCCCCGGAGAACATGCGACGGCCCGGCAGCCGACCATGAGCCGGCTAATCGCCTCACAGGCGAGTACGGCCGCCAAGCCATGCCCGCGCCACGGAGGATCCAGCGTCACCCGGTCCATGACGAGCAGCGCAGATCTAGGGCCCGCTGTTCGTTGGGAGTGTCAATTAAACGGCTGATCTAGGTTGTTGGGGTTCAGTTGTTGGCCGGGGCGAGCCGGCCCTCGAAGGTGATCTGGAAGGCGTTCAGGGGGGCCTTCCAGCGCATGGTCCACCTCTTGCGACCCTTGCCTGTGGGGTCGAGGCTCATCAGCGCCATGTAGACGCATTTGAGGGCTGCGGTCTCCGACGGGAAGTGGCCGCGGGCACGTTCGGCCTTGCGTATCCGTGCGTTGACGCTCTCGATCGCGTTCGTCGAGCAGATGACCTTGCGGATCTCGACGTCGAAGGAGAGGAAGGGCACGAACTCGGCCCAGGCGTCCGACCAGAGGACACAGCACAGTGCCCCTGTTCGTGATGTTTCTGCAGATTCGCTGATGGTCACCCATCCGTTTCACCCGTGGTCGGGGCGCCGGGTGCGGGTGTGTCGGTCGGTGCGTCGCGGGGGCGGGCTCGTCTTCGTGTGCACGGCCGGTGACGGGATGACGGTGACGCTGCCGCAGGCGTGGACGGATCGCGTCCCGGATCCGGGTGAGAACCGGCTCGCCGCTGACGGGCTCGGCGCGCTGTCTGCGCTGGTGAATGCCCTGATGAGCCGTTGCGGTGAGCCGGGTGGCGGAGGACCGTCGTGAGGGGCAGTCCACGCGTGGTGCCGGCGGGTGCCCAGTTGGGGGTGACGGACGGTGCCAGGTGTCGAGGGCTGGGACCGTACTGCCACGCTGTTGATCGCGAACATGGTCGAATCGGCCCTGCGTGGGGAGGTCGATGGGCATGAGTGGCTCCCAGAAGATCACCTCCTCGCACCGGTCTCGGCTCGCGTTGATCTATGTGAGGCAGTCGACGCTGCTGCAGGTGCGGGAGAACACCGAGTCGACGGCCCGGCAGTACGCACTGGCCGAGCGGGCACGGCAGCTGGGTTGGGCCGAGTCGGACATCACGGTCGTCGACACGGATCTGGGGGTCTCGGGCCGGTTCTCCGGCCTGCGGGCCGGATTCCAGCAGCTGGTGGCCCGGGTGTGCCTCGGGGAGATCGGTGCGGTCTTCGGTCTGGAGGTGTCCCGGCTCGCGCGTTCGTCGGCCGAGTTCGGTCGGCTGCTGGAGTTCGCGCGCCTGACCGACACCCTCCTGATCGACGGCGACGGCGTCTATGACCTGGGCGATTTCAACGACAGGCTGGTGCTGGGGCTGAAGTCCACGATGAGCGAGGCCGAACTGCACATCCTGGCCGGGCGTCTGCACGGCGCCCGCCGGGCCGCGGCCGAACGCGGCGACCTGCGGCTGCCGCTGCCGGTCGGACTGGTCCACGACGCAGACAGCCGCATCGTCATCGACCCGGACGAGGAGGTCCGGGCCGCGGTCGCCGACATCTTCACGCTGTTCGACCAGCATGGTTCCGCACTCGGAGTGGTCCGCGCTTTCTCGGGCCGCCGCTTCCCGCGCCGGGACACTGGGGTGTGGGACGGACGCCTCGGCTGGGGCCGGCTCACGCACGGACGGGCCGCCGCCGTACTGAAGAACCCTGTCTATGCAGGTGCGTACGTCTTCGGCCGCACGACAAGCACGCGCCGGGTGCGGCCCGACGGCACCGTGGTCAACACGGTCAACCGACGTCCTCGCGATCAGTGGGCCGCTCTGATCCCTGAACACCACGAGGGCTATATCTCCTGGCAGCACTACCTGCGGATCGAGGCGAAACTGGCCGCGAACCGCACCAGCACCGGGGCACGACCGCCGCGCGAAGGCCCGCCGCTGTGTCGGGGCGTCATCTTCTGCGGTTCGTGCGGCTTCCCCATGAACACCAGCTACCGGCGCGCGGACAACACCCCGGACTACGTCTGCACCCGCTCACGCAGCGACGCGGTCAGCACCCCGGGCTGCCACTCAATCGCCGCCTCGGCCGTCGACGGGCAGGTGGCCCGACTGCTGCTGGCCGCGCTGACTCCCGAGCAGGTCCACCTGGCTCTGGCCTCGGCCGACGAGGTCCACCACCGACACCAACGCTCGCACCGGGCAGCCGAACTCGCCGTCGAACGCGCCCGCTACGAAGCCGACCGCGCCGAGCGTGCGTTCAGCCAGGTCGAGCCGGAGAACCGGCTGGTCGCCCGCTCGCTCGAGTCCCGCTGGAAGGCCAAGCTCACGGCCCTGAACCAAGCCGAGGCCGCACTCGCCGACCTGATCACCTCCGAGCCTGCCCTGCCCGAGCCCGCACAACTGCAACAACTCGCCCGCGATCTGCCCACATTGTGGGAAGCGCCGACCACCACGGCCAAGGACCGCAAGCGTCTGCTGCGGACCTTGATCGCGGACGTGACCGTGCGACATGTCGACGACACCCGAGCCCACATCGGCATCCGCTGGCACACCGGCGCCACTGACGAGATCACCTGCGACCGGCGGACCAACCGCAATCCCACCCGAGCTGTCGAGATCGTCCGTGAACTCCTGGATACCCGCAGCGATGCCGAGATCGCTGAGCACCTCAACACACTCGGCTTCACCACAGGCAAGTGCCGTCCCTTCACCGTCGCCTCGGTCCGGCACATCCGTCAGCAGCACGCGATCGGCTCCAAACGCAACGACCCCACAGGCCCCGGCGAGATCACGGTGCCACAGGCCGCACGCATCCTCGGCATCCACGAGGCCACGATCTATCCCTGGCTCCGCAGCGGCGAGATGACCGCCCGCCAGGCACGCCACCGACGCTGGTGCATCCCATGGAACAGCGAGGTCGAGAAGTACTGGCGCACCCGGGTCGCGACCTCCTCGCACCTCACGCACACAAACCCCATCTACGAGACAGGACAGGCAGTATGAAGCCGACTTCCCACAGCTTCACGATCGCCGGATACTTGGAGCCCCAGGTCTCCTGGAAATCCAGGAACCGCTCGGTCGCCGCGTCCTCGCTGGGTGCTGTGTAGACGGGCTTGAGTGCCCTGGCGACCTTGTCCCAGTCCTGGCGGGCCGCGTAACGGAAGCTGTTCCGCAGCAGGTGAACGACACATGTTTGAACAATCGTGCGAGGCCAGACGGCCTCCACCGCGTCCGGCAGGCCCTTGAGACCATCGCAGACCAGCATCAGCACGTCGTCCAAGCCGCGGTTCTTCAGCTCGGTGAAGACGTGCAGCCAGTACTTCGCTCCCTCACCACCGTCTCCGGCCCAGATGCCGAGGATGTCGCGGGTGCCCTCGGCCGTGACGGCCATGACGACATAGACCGGCCTGTTCGCGACCTGGCCGTCGCGAATCTTGGTTCTGTCGACGATCTTGTGATCCGAGTGGTCCGGGCTCATCGTGCCAGCAGGACACGTTTGCGAAGGAGATCGAGGCCGGCCTGGCCGAACATCTGACGTTTCAGCATCTTCAGCCGGTTGACGTTGCCCTCGACGGCGCCGGAACTGTGCGACAGGGTCAGACCGTTGCGGACGGCGTCGAGATCACGCCGGAGGTTGCGGGCGAAGGATGTCAGTGGAACCAGGGTGTCCTGCTCGGCGTCGGCGATCCACTTCCTCGCCATGCTCAACGGCCCGTCCCAGACGCAAGAGGGTGAAGGCTGGGTGGACGGTCACGCGTACGTTCAGTCGAACCTCATGGAGCCCGCTGTCGCCACGACTTCCATGATCATGGCCGCCCTGGCAGATGGAGTGCCTGCACGACACCATCGAGAGCTCATGATGGTTCTCGCCGCACTAGTCACGGGTGAACAGGATGATGTTGCAGATGAATGCCTGCGCATCGTCCAGGGTGGTTCATGGCTCCTCTACGAGGAAATTTCCTCGGGAAGGAATATCGACGCCGGCGCATACGCTTACGAAATCCTTGAGTTGATAAATGAAGAGCGTGAAAGGCTCGCATTCTTCAGGGTTACGGCCAAGGATCTCCTCCCGACCGATCTGCAGTAAGCGACTCACCGCCAAGGCCGCCACACCTCCCCTCGGCGCAAATGGAGGCTGCCCGGTCGCAGGGATGACGTCCACTCCACACTCACGATGCGCCAGGGGGAGTGTCCAATAGACGGCGGATCCGATGATCAAGGAGACGCCTGAAATGAGCGAGAGCATCACCGAGCACGAGGCCGTGGAGGAGTCGGTCGTTGAGTCGGCCGCGGAGGCCGTGTCGGACGAGCAGTTGATCTCGATGCTGGTCGACCGCGCCCGGACGGACGGGCTGCAGTTGACCGGTGAGGGAGGGCTGTTGCAGCAGCTGACCAAGCGGGTGCTCGAGTCCGCCCTGGAGGGCGAGATCACCGATCACGTCGGCTATGACAAGTACGACGCAGCAGGCCGGAACAGCGGCAACTCCCGTAACGGCACCCGTTCGAAGACGGTGTTGACCGACGTCGGGCCTGTCGAGGTGAAGGTGCCCCGTGACACTGCCAGCACCTTCGAGCCGCAGCTCGTGAAGAAGCGGCAGCGCCGGCTGACCGGCGTGGACGAGATGGTGCTCTCGCTGTCCGCGAAGGGGCTGACGCACGGGGAGATATCGGCTCATCTCGCCGAGGTATACGGGGCGGAGGTATCCAAGCAGACCATCTCCACGATTACCGACGCGGTGATGGAAGGCATGGCGGAATGGCAGTCTCGTCCGCTGGATCGCGTCTATCCGGTGGTCTTCGTGGACGCCATCAACGTGAAGATTCGCGATGGCAAGGTCGCTAACAGGCCGATCTATGTCGCGATGGCAGTCACTGTCGAGGGCACCCGTGACATCCTCGGGATCTGGGCGGGCGATGGTGGCGAGGGTGCCAAGCACTGGCTCCAGGTCTTCACGGAGCTGAAGAATCGCGGAGTGGAAGATGTCCTGATGCTCGTCCGTGACGGGTTGAAGGGCCTGCCGGACGCGGTCGAGACGGTCTGGCCCCGAACTGTGGTGCAGACGTGCATCGTTCACTTGATTCGCAATAGCATCCGCTACTGCGCCCGTCAGGACTGGGACAAGGTCGCGAAGGATTTGAAGCCCGTCTACACCGCGCCGAGCGAGGCTGCCGCGACCGAGCGGTTCCTGGAGTTCTCCGAGAACTGGGGCAGTAAGTATCCGGCCGTGATCAAGCTGTGGTCCGATGCCTGGGCAGAGATGGTGCCCTTCCTGTCCTTCGACGTCGAGATCCGCAAGGTGATCTGTTCGACGAACGCGATTGAGAGCGTGAACGCCAGGATCCGCAAGGCGGTGCGGGCTCGCGGCCACTTCCCGTCGGAGGGCGCCGCGTTGAAGTGCGTCTATATGGCGCTGATGAGCCTGGATCCGACCGGCAAGGGCCGGCGCCGCTGGACGATGCGCTGGAAGGCACCCCTGAACGCCTTCCAGATCGCCTTCGAAGGGCGCCTCACCCCCACCACCAGCCACTGAACCTCAACAACCAAGATCAGCCGTTGACTGGACAGACCCGCGCCAGGTCCTACACGGTGGCTTCCTGGTCAAGGACACATGCGGGGAGTGTCCAATAGACGGCCCTGTCTCACTTCCGGTGGTGACGGAGAGTGCTGTCATCCGAGGAGGATGCGATGCCGGAGGAGCGTGAAGCCGGCTCGCCCGTGCATCTGGCGCGCGATCCGTTTGGTCTTGGTGTTGACGCCCTCGGTGGGGCCGTTGCTGTACGGAAGCGTGAGTCCGGCGATCACGGCGTCGATGTCCCGGTCCAGGCCCCGGGTAAAGGCATGCAGCTGGGGCAGGTCGGCCGCTCGGACCTGGGCGATCCAGCTCACAAGCGCGTCGGCGTTGCCGGCGTGCGGCGTAAGGAGTGAGTCGAAGTCCCGGATATTGGTGGCCAGTTGAGTTATCTCGGGGCAGGCGGCGGTGAGCTTGGCCAGGAGCTCCTGCTGCTCGGCTTTGAGGTTGTTGGGCCGGGTCAGCAGCATCCGGGCAAGCCTGCGCGGGGAGATGTGGCTGCGGTGGGCGTCCGCACGTCCTTGTTTGATGGTTTTGTGCAGGAGGTTGAGGCAGCCGGTGAAGCCGAGGGACTTGATTTCTTCGAAGAGGTGCCTGACGGGGACGCCGGGGGTCATCAGTTCGGCGTTTGCGTAGGTGCTCGCGGTAGGGATCGACCAGGCTGGCCCGGTACTTGGGGACGCGGAGCATGCGCTCGGGCTTCTCGGCTCGGGCATAGCGTTTGACAGTGTTCAGGGCAAGTTGGAGGCGGCGGGCGCATGCGAGCAGGCTCACGCCTTGGTCGAGCAGGCCGTGGACCTGGTGCCGGTGTTCGAGGGTGGTCTGGGCGCGGGGCCTGTCGTGGAGGGGTGCGTTCAGTCGACACCGAGCACGTACTGAGAGGCAGGGGTTGGGGGCGCCGCTGTGGCCGAAGCCAAGCGCGGCTTCCTCGTATCCAGATGCTCTGAATACGAGAGGAGGAGGGCGCCATGGCGGTGCCATGGCAACCGACGACAACGCCGCGGTGGGGGCACCTACCGCTCGAACGGAGCCGAGAATGGGGGAGCGGTGCGGGGCCCCGCGAGCTCGGCCTGATCCAAACGAGAGGCCCTACTAGGTGACTTCCTTGCTCAGGACACGTGTCATCCGCGCGCCCACCTCGCGGCTGAGCCCGCCGTCGCAGGGAATGCCGAGGGCGAGCGCGAGTTCCCTGCCGTGCAGGTCGGTGAGAGCTTCGGTGAGGTCGGCAAAAGCCGAGGCGGCTTCGCGCCCCCGGCCGGCCGCGGTCGCGGCGGTCAGCAGCCCGACGACCGCGGCGGGCCACCAGCACAGGCCGAGCAGGAGGTATGCCGCGGCCCATGCGTGCAGGCGGGCGGCCGAGGTGAAGGCGGTGCGTGCGGCGGTGAGCTCGGCGCGGGTGCCGTCCTGTGCGAGCAGCCAGAGGTGCGGCCAGGCGACGGTGAGGTCGAGGCGGTAGGTACGCCACACCCGGTACTCGGGGGCGGTAATGCGATCACCGGCCCAGAACGGGTGGCGGGGCGGAGCGTGGGCGATGCGGGTACGGGCGGCGTGATGGCGCTCGGCGGACTCGGTGAGAGGTCCGGCGTCGTCGGCGCCGGCGAGGGTGGCCCGTCCCGCGGCCACCAGAGCTGCCCGGTAGGAGCGGTCGGCATCCTGCCAGCGCCGTCGGCGCCGGACCGTCAGCCGACGGGTGGCCGGCCCGCGCGCGTCGGCGAGCCAGGCCTTCTCGCACCATGTACCCGCCGCCTGAACGGCGGCCCCGACGGTCGCGGCGCCGGCCAGGACAGCGAGCGCGACCACCGCGATGGCGCCCGGGCTGTGCGCGCCGGGTCCGGCGGCCAGGGCGTCGAGCCTGGCGCGCAGCCGTCCGAGGTCGTTCCAGTGCTGTTGCCCGAGAGTGACGGCGCAGGTCAGCGCCGCCAGATAGATCAGACCGGGAATCGCCAGGAGCGCGATCCAGCGTTCGGCGAGCCTGCCGCCGAGCGTGGTGAGGAAGGCGGTCGTGGGCGCAGGGGCAGCTCGCGCAGCGGCTGGCCGAAGACGAGGCAGCGCGGCGGCCGGTCCGCGTCGACGGCGGGCGCCTCGACCCGTGCGCACTGGCTGAGTGGGCAGGCGAGCACATACAGCGTCGGGTGACCGTTTCCGGCACGGGGGAGGGGGTGGTACGAGCCGGAGATGGTGCGGTAGGAGCCGAGGCCGGCGCTGTGTCCGGCGGCCAGCAGCAGTTCCTCCACCTCGTCGAAGCGGTCCTCCAATTCCTCCGGCGGCCGGCCGGCGCGCACCTCGGTGAGGATGTGGTCGACGAGCCGCCGCATCGTCTCGTCGGCGGTCAGCTCGGCCGGTGTCGCCATCAGCCTGCGGCACAGTTCCCCGAGCCGCTCGTGGCCCGGTCCGGATTCACTCACCGATGCCTCCCTCCGCCGGTGTGCGTCAGCATAACGGCCCTGCGTGTCCGGGTAGTTGCATATTGTGGAGCACTGTCCGGGCAATCGGGGGGACAGTCATGGCGTACGAGGGTGCGGCCACTCCGGCGGATCCGACGGAGCTGGCCAGCGCGCAGTTGCGACGGTTCCGCCACACGCACGACCGGGGGGACCTGGACCAGGCGGTCGAGTGGTTCCGCGCCGCGTTGCGTGAGGCGTCGGACGGACCAGCCCGGCGCTCCTGTTCGGCGAACCTCGCTACGGGCCTGTGGTTCCGGTGGCAGGCGTCCGGCGACAGACGCGACCGGGACGAGCTGATCACGCTGGCCGGTGAAGCCGCGGCGACCGGGCAGGCCCTGGAGCAGGACCTTCTGTTCCTCGGGGTCGCGCTGCGCAGCCGTTTCGGAGAGGAACGGCGTCGGGAGGACCGGGACCGGGCCGTCGAAGCGCTCCTGCGGGCGGCGGATGCGCCGACGGAAGAGAGCCGCAACAAGGTGATGGTGCTGGACCATCTCGGCCAGTTACTCATGGAGCGGTTCGAGGAGACGGGTGCCCCGAGCGACCTGGCAGGGGCCGAACACGCCTTCCGCCGGGCGCTGAGCCTCATGCCGTCCGGTCACGCGGCGCGCCCCGCGGTGCTGCACGCTCTCGCGGCTGTCAGGGAGCGTTCCTTCAGTCTGACGGGGGACCCGCAGTCGCTGTGCGAGGGGCTCGACCTGCGGCGCGAGGCGCTGGCGGAGAGTTCACCCGGCGTTGCGCATCGTGCCATCGTGCTCGACGGTCTCGGCGCGGCCCTACGGACCTGGGTGGACCTCTCGCCCGACGAGTCCGCCGTCGAGGAGATGCTCCGCGTCACGGAGACGGCCCTGGCCGAGGCCCCTGAGCGGGCGGACCACCGGGAACGGCTGGACGCGCTGACCGGCCGGGGCGTGGCGCTCCGGCTGGCCGCCGAGCACGGCGGCGGTACGGCCATGCTGCGTGAGTCGGTGGACCTGCTGCGCACGGCGGTCCGGCACACGGACCCGGCCGACGACCGCCGGGTGCTCAGGCTGAACAGCCTGGGAAACGCCTTGCACCGGCTCGGTGAACGGACCGGTGACGCGGGCCTGCTGGACGAGGCCGTGGAGGTGCTGCGGGAAGCCGTGGCCGGCAGCGAGCCCGGGCGGACCGACAGTCTCGTGCCCAACCTCGCCGTCGCGCTGCGCGAGCGCTACCACCAGACCGGCGACCTGGCCGCTCTGCACGAGGCCGCCGACCTGGCCCGGCAGGCCGTCGCGTCCTCCACCGTCCCGCTGGACTCCACGAGCCACCTGGCTGTCCTGGGGGTGATCCTCCAGACCTGGTACGACAGGACCGGGGACAGCTCTGCGGCGGCCGAGGCGGTGGCCGCGGCCCGCGCGGTACTGGGCCGCACACCGGAAGACAGCCCGCAGTGGATCACGCGGGCGAACCACCTCGCCAACGCACTGCACGCGCTGCACCGGTCGGCCGGCGACCCGGCCGACCGGGAAGAGGCGATATCGCTGCTGACGCGAGCCGCCGACGCCACCGAGTACGGCGACCCGCGACTGCCCGTGCTGCTGCACAATCTCGGCAACGCGCTGCTCCACAAGGCGGAGGCCATCAGGGATCCGGCCGTGCTGGACCAGGCGGTCACCACGCTCGGCCGATCGGTGTGGGCGCCTTCCGCCGGGGAGGACGTGCGGGCGAACCATCGGATGACGTACGCGAGCGCCCTGTCCACCCTGCACGAGGTCACCGGTGATCCGGGCGTGCTACGGGCGGCCGAGGACGCCTACCGGCAGGTCGCCTCGGTCGGTGCTCTCCCGGTCGACAGGCGGATCGCAGGGGCCCGCGACTGGGGCGCGGCCGCGGCGCGCGGAGGCCGCTGGCACGAGGCGCTGCGGGGATACCGGCTGGCGGTGGAGCTGCTGCCGTTCAGTGTCACGCGGCGACTGGGACGGACGGACCAGGAGCACCGGCTCACGCGGGTTCAGGGGCTGGCCGCCGAGGCGGCGGCCAGCGCCGTCAACGCCGGAAAGCCGGAACTGGCCGTCCAACTGCTGGAGCACGGCAGGGGCGTGCTGTTGTGGCAGGCCATTTCGGCACGCGGTGAGCGGGAACGGCTGCGCGACGCGCATCCGGAACTGGCCGCAGCCTTCCTCCGCCTCCGCGACCGCATCGACGCGCTCGCCGCCGAGGAGGCGGAGGGGGAGGGGCTGCCCGACGAGCGGCACCGGCTGGCCGCCGAGTGGGAACGGTTCGTCACCCGGATCCGCAGCCTGCCCGAGTTCGCCGACTTTCTCGCCGAACCGACGTCGGCCGACCTGCTGAGCTGTGCCGACCGCGGGCCGGTGGTGCTCGCCTACTGCAGCGGGTACCGCAGTGACGCGCTGATCCTGCGGCCGGACGGGGTGCTGGTGGTGCCGCTGCCCGAGGTCACTCCGGCCACGCTGGCACAGCAGGTGGCCCGACTGGACGATGCCCTCGCGGCGGCGGCCGACCCGGCCCGGGAACAGCAGGCCCAGCGGACTCTCCGCGCGGTGCTGGGCTGGACGTGGGACCACATCGCCGAACCGGTCCTCGCGCGCCTCGGTCTGTTCGACACGCCGTCCGGTGACGACTGGCCCCGGTTGTGGTGGTCGCCGGGCGGGGCGCTCGCCGCGCTGCCGCTGCACGCGGCTGGCCACCACGACGGACACCGCGCGGTCCTGGACCGGGTGATTTCCTCCTACACGCCGACCGTGCGCACCCTCGCGTACGCCAGGGCCCGGGCGGCGGGGCCGGTGCCACCGGGCCGGCTGCTGGCCGTGGCGCAACCCGACACCCCCGGCGTCCGGCCGCTGAGCGGTGCCCGCCGGGAGGTCGCGGAGCTGGCGAAGCTCCTGCCGTTCGATGCGCTCACGGGCCCCGAGGCGACGCTCGCGCGGGTGGTGCAGGCGCTGCCGGAGCACCCCTACACGCACTTCGCCTGTCACGGGGGCGGCGACCCAGACGATCCGTCGAACGCCCGCCTGCTCGTCCACGACCACCAGCGGGAGCCGCTGACGGTCCGCAGGATCTCCCGGCTGGACCTGCCGCGGGCGCGGCTCGCGGTCCTGTCGGCCTGCGAGACCGCGCGGGGCGCCGAGCGGCTGGCGGACGAGTCCATCCACATCACCTCGGCGTTCCAGGTCGCCGGATACCCTCACGCGATCGGCACCCTCTGGCCGGTCCACGACGCGGTGGCCGTGCGGATGGCCAGGAATCTGTACCAGCACCTGCGCGACGGCTGGTCCGCCGACGCACCGGGCCTCGACACGGCCCGCAGCGCCCTCGCGCTGCACCACGCCGTCCGCGAGTGCCGCGCCGCATTCCCCCGCACGCCCAGCCTGTGGGCCGCTCATGTGCACTCCGGACCCTGACGGCATGCGGGTCCCCGGTGGAACGGCAAGAGAATGGAGCTGATGCGACATGGCCCGATGGTGGATCGGCCCTTCGAGGTCCCCCGGCGACCCGGCCGGACCCGAGCCGGAACCCGAGCCCCGGGCCGTCCTTGAGCCCGGACCGAGGTCCGAACCCGAACCCGAGGCCGGGCCCGACGCCGAGCCCGAGCCCAGGCCCGGTCCGGAGTCCGAGTTTCCGACGGCGGCCGAGTTGGTCACCACACTCACGGGCCTGGACGGGACCGAACAGGAGATCGTCCGCGTCCCGATCCCCGCGGACCGGCACTTCGAGATGAAGGCCAACGCCCTGCTCGGGCGCCTCGGGCCGGAACATCCCGAGACGCTGGCCGCCTTCCGTGACTACGCCCGTGTGCTCGCACGCGTGAAGGAGCGCCGCGAGGAGGCCCGTGAACGGCTGACGGATCTGCTGCTGGTGCAGTCGCGGGTGCTGGGCTATGTGCACGAGGACACCCTCACGACAGCCGATGACCTCGCCGGACTGCTCCGGACGACAGGACAGCTCGGCAGGGCGGAGGAGCTATGGCGGAGCGTGTGGAACAGCCGGGCCGAGCTACTGGGCCAGGACCACCCCGATACGCTGCGCAGCGCGATCAGGCTCGCCGAGGTGCTGGAGGACCTGCGGCGGGTGCCGGAGGCCACCGCCCTGCGCAGAGACGTGTGGGAACGCCGGAGGCGCGCCCTCGGGCCGGACCACCCGGACACCCTGTCCGCCGCCAACGGCCACGCGATCTCCCTGATCCACGCGGGCCGGTTCGAGGAGGCCGAACGGGAACTGAGAGACCTGATCGGCAGGTCGGAGCAGCGCGGGGAACGCGACGACGACATCCTGCTCGAAGCCAGGGGCAACCTCGGCGCGGCCCTGTGCCGCCTGGGCCGCCTCCAGGAGGCCATGGAGGTGCTGCGCGCGGTTCTGCTCGAGCTTGAGCGCGCCAAGGGCCCGGATCACGACGACACACTCGCCGTCCACAACAACTTCGCTGCCGTGCTGCACGGCATGGGCCGCTACTCGGACGCCGCGGCCGTGCTGCGCGAGGTCGAGACCCGCACCTCACGGCTGCACGGTGAGACCCACCCCGACACCCTCAGGGCCCGTGACAACCTGGCCAACGTCCTGACCGACACCGGGGAACGACAGGAGGCCGCTCGACTGCTGCGGGCCTGCCTCGACGGCTACCGACGGGCGTACGGCCCCGGCCACCCCCTGGTCCGCTCGGCCACCGAGCGCCTCGACCGGCTGCGCGACCACCCGGCCTAACCCTCGGTTCGGCGGGCCCGGACGAACCCGAGCCCGCTCCGGTACCGTTCTGGACGCACCACCCGCGAGTTCGGCTACGGGCCCCCTTCGGAAAACTCGAACCCACGGCCTTTTGGCATGTCAGGAACGGTGTCCTACGGGAGTGGGAAGTCGCCGGGGCGGCCCATACGGCGAGGGAGTGGGTCTCGGGGTGTTTGGCGACTACCAGCCCGCCGGCGGCCAGGATCTTCTCGAGTGCGTCCTCGATCGCCGGGCAAGCCGCGGACAATAGTTTGTCCGCGGCGTGGGCGCGGGGGCCTGGTGTTTCCTCGGAGGTGTCGAACAGCCGGTCCGTGGTGTGCCAGCTGATCACCACATAGCTAATCGGGCCGGAGATCGGGTCTTCCCGTTCCAGGTAGACCCCGGCGTCGCCGGTTCCCATTGCGAGGGGAAGCCCGGCCAGCCGCACCACCTGGTAGATCCTCTCCACCAGGTGGGCGGTGCTCCTGCGGCGACAGCTTGCGGTTCGGGTCGTACTCGTCCGCCTCGATCTTGCCTGTGTCGTCGGCCATGGTGATGACACTGCCCGAACTCCCTCCTGTGGAAGCCCTGTTGCCCCAACCCGAGGTGGTGACGGCGACGCAGACGGTCGGCCACCCGCTCCGCCGACGAAGGTGTGCGTACCTTCAGCTACGGGCGTGGATCCAAAAGGCGCTGTACGTCACGAGGGTGCCTGGACACGCCACCAACGATCGTGCCAGGGCTGGATATCCGGTGGGCGGCCATGTTGAATCGGTACACACGGTCCGGTTCTCGCCCGACGGGCTTGGGCCTCCTCGGAGGGCCCAACGAGGGCCCAACGAGGGCCCGGCGGTGTCGCACGGTGGCGCGTCGCCCCGGGCCCTCACTCACGAAGAGGAGCAGCCTCCCACCGGGCTTGCGAGCACGGCCTCCTCCGCCCGCCGGGAAACACAAGAGGCTCCGGATCTCTCCGGGGCCTCTTGTCTGTTTGCACTCGGCGGGGATTCGAACCTGCAACCTAGCTCGCCACTCGGCTTGCGGCGTGGGCGTTGTCGTCCTTGGTTTGGGTGCGGGTGCCGGGAGTTACGCAGACCAGGTCACTGGCTGTCGCCTCCCGCCACACGTACCCCGACTTGCACTTGGGGTCGTTGGCGCTGACTCGACGGCTTGTGGCGTGGGCGTTGTCGTCCTGCACCTGGGCGCGGGTGCCGGGGGTGACGCAAACGTGGTCGCTGGCTGTCGTCTCGCGCCACACGTACCCCGACTTGCAAGTGCCTGCGGGCGTAGAGCTCGCCACTCGGCTTGCGGCGTGGGCGTTGTCGTCCTTGGTTTGGGTGCGGGTGCCGGGAGTTACGCAGACCAGGTCACTGGCTGTCGCCTCCCGCCACACGTACCCCGACTTGCACTTGGGGTCGTTGGCGCTGACTCGACGGCTTGTGGCGTGGGCGTTGTCGTCCTGCACCTGGGCGCGGGTGCCGGGGGTGACGCAAACGTGGTCGCTGGCTGTCGTCTCGCGCCACACGTACCCCGACTTGCACGTATCCGTTGCTTGAGGCGTTCTCGCCGCCGCGGTGGTGACACCCGGAAGGGCGATGCCACCCGCGACTGCCACCAGAATGGCAGCGGCAGCGCTGACCCTGCGACGACGCTCGGGGATGCTCGCCATGGTTCCCACTTCCTTTCATGGACTGATGCGCTCGAGCGCCGCTTGAGAATGCCCCTGCCAAAGATTGGGGTCCTCGCTGGGCTTGTGTTGGGTACGGCCCTTGCGCTCGGTCTCGAACGACAACTCGCGCTTGTCTCATCCGGCAGGCGGCGGTCACTCGGTATGACCCCTCACACCGCATGCGAACACTCCGAGGCACGCGGCTGGCTTGGCGGAAAATACGCCTGCCCTCTCCTGCCGATTTCGCGTCTCATCGTGACATTGCGCGCCCCCTTGCGCATCTTGAGTGACTGACGGGCACGGATGGCCTGCATGCCCGCGCCGCCCGTAGTGTTGGGAGTGGCCGTTGCTGTCAGGGTGTCGTCTCGTCTCCGCTGGTCAAGCCGTCGCTAGCCCCTGCGTCTACTCCTCTCTGGCGGGGGTGCGTTGCCGCATCCCCGTAGCTCACTTCCTCGGGCGCCACTGGCAAGAGGTCATCTGGCCGCACTAGCTCACCCACCCGAGCCCCTGTCCGCGCTTAAGGGGATTGCGGGGGGTGCGGACGACCGCGTCTTCAGACCGTGGCAGTCGTGGCCCGGTATCTGGCCGCTCCTGTCGACGTCCTCGCCACTGAGGGGCAACGGACGCACATGGTCCACGTCCACCCCGTCCGCGGGGCCGCGTCGGCGACCCGCTTGGGCGAGTCGCCGGGGGCTGGGCGTTAGCAGGTGAGGGTGACCTCGTGCACGACCGGGTGGGGTGTCCAGGGGAAGGAGGCCACGCCGAACGTGCCGCGGACCGTGGAGCCACAGGGGACCGGGCTCGCCGGGCCGCGCACCTCGAGCGTCGTGGTGGTGAAGACGACAGGCTTGCCCTGCGTGAGGGGCGGGGCGCCGGCGCCCACGACCTCGGCGGACAGTGTGGTGGACAGCTGCTTTGTGGCCGGCGTCGGGCTGCCGGGAGAGGGCGGCCCGGCGAGGCTGACCCTGCCATAGAACTGCACCGCGTTACCGGTGACCTCCGCGCACAGCCGGGTGAGCAGGCCTGCCTGGAGGCCCGAGTTGCCGCAGGTGGTCACGGTCTGGTCGGCGGCGGCCGCGGGGGTCGCGGCGGCGGGGCCGGCGGCCAGAACAGTCAGGCCGGCAACGCCGACCGCGAGAAGGGCTAAGCGGTTCATGGGGACGTGCTCTCCTTGGTGTTTTCGTCGATGCGTGATGGGCCATCAACTCGCCTTGTGCGGTGTGATATTTCACATGACGCGAGAAGGTGAGATGATCGCGCCCTGAACTCCTTCCGGCAGAGGGCCAAACTCTTCGGCGCGGCGGTCGCCCGACGTTCCGTGGTTGAGCGGCGCAAGCCCGGCCTCGCTCTCCGTATTGCGACCCCTTGGTGAACTTCTTTCGGGGCTGGAGCGCGAGCTTCGGCCCGAGGTGGTCGATGATGCGGTCGGTAGCGGACTTCGGGACACCGAACAGTGGGGCGAGCTGCTGCATGGTCAGGTTTGTGCGCCGGTAGGCGGCGGCGCACAGGGCCCGGTCCTTGCCTGCCCGCAGCACCGTGACCAACAGACTGAGGGAGGTCTCGATCGCGACCGGGATCGGGGTCTCCCGGTCGACCTCGGAGTACGCGTTCGATGTTGGCGGTGCGGTCGAGCGGTATGTCGCCCTGTGGTCGGGTAGGGGTTCGGGCCGTGGCGTGCAGCGGAGTGCCACGACTTCAACGAGGCGGTACGCCAAGCGATCGGTCGCCTTCGCACCGAACTCGGCCCGGCCTGGCAGATTCACGACGAGTTCTACGCACTCCACGAAGACCCGGACCTCAACCGCTACCTGGCCGACCCAGCCGGATTTGTTCGCACCTAACCTCGCCGGACGCACTCATCACGACTGCGTGGCCGGCGGCGTACGCCAACGACTGGACCCCGGTCGTCGCCGACTTCAGCCCGCTCAGTGTCGACTTGGTGGTGGCCGCCGAGACCGGCCCAGCGAGTTGACCACGAGCCCACGGGTTCATCCCGCAGAATCAGGTCAATCCGCCTCGGGTTCGTGCCGAAGAACCTTCAGTTTCTGCGAACTCGCGGGCTTCGAGGCCCTGTACTCCCGAAGCTGCCGCGAAGTGACAAGTAGCTCTACGTAGTCGGGGCAACGTCGCGACCTGCTTGTTGACGGGGTCGACTGATCCAGCACAGGATTTCGCGCGGAGGTCGATCACGGCCTGACCTGCTGCGTTATCGCAGCGGGCGTCAACTACGTCGGAGACTGGGCCAGTTGGTCCGTGCATCGAGCGCGGACTGTCGCGCGCAGTTGCTCCACGGTGGCGCCCCATCCGCCCTGCCACTCGTCGTCGAGGCCGTACAGCAGGCCGAGCGGGAGGTCGATGATCTCGGAGGCGTAGTCGTGGCTGATGACGATCTCCTCGACCTGCTGTACGACTGCGCGCTCATCGAGGCGACCGGTCAGGCAGTCTGCGGCGATGTTCCGGAAGACCATCGTTACGGCTTCGAGGGTGCCCGGAAGGGGGTCGACGCCCATCTCGGCCAGAACCGTGGGCAGCAGGTCAGCCAGGGCCCGGGTATCACGGCCGTTGAGTCCGGCCATCTCGCGGAGGGCTTCGCTGTCGCGGCCGTCGGTCAGCCACTGCGCCGCCCACCACGGTGTCCGCGCGGACACCCGGCCGAGCACGAACCGGGCAGCAACATCGTGTGGTGACGGCACGGGGGTGTTGGAGAGCGGCTCTTCAGCGGTCATCCTCGTGCTCCTGCGCGTCATCGAGTTCGGGGAGGGTGTCGGTGTAGTACCGGCGGCGTTCGGCGATGAGTGCGGTGACGTCGTCGTCCGTCGCCTGTGCTAGCCCCTGGAGGCGCCCCAGCAGATTGTCCCCTTGTTCGTGGCCGGAGCCGGCGACGTAGGCAATCGTGCGGGTCGTTCCTCCCTGCGCGAGCAGCAGCTGGTGGGGCAGGCCGCACCAGGTGTCGAAGCTGGTGGTGATGGCCTGCCACAGGTGCCAGATGTCATCGGGCCGACGGTGCTCGGCGAGCAGGAGCGCGGCGGTCTCGATCGTGTGGCTGAAGCCCCAGCAGTGGCGGTGGAACCGTGTCTCCTGCTCCAGTAGGAAGCGGGCGAAGTCGTGGTCGACCGGTCCCGGGGTGAGGATGAGCGCGTCCAGGACGTCGCTGCGGTCCTTCCACCACTGGTCAAGTGGCAGGCCAGCAGCATCGTGGGCTGCTTCGAACTGCAGGAGGTCCCAGCGCTCAGAGTCCTCTCTCCACCAGGCGGGCCCGAGGGTGTCGTCCATGGACGTGTGGGCAACTGTTTCGTCAGGAATGGCGATCTCCCTCTTCGCGGGGTGTTCCGGCCTGCGTCTGCGACAACGCGATGCGACGCCGGGCGAGATCGACATCAATGATCTTCACGGTAAGGGCGTCGCCGACCGCGATGACGACTGGGGTCGATTCATCCAGCTCGCTGGTGTGCACGAGCCCTTCGAAGCCGTCCTCTCGGTCTTCGATGCGGACGAAGACGCCGAACGCCGGGATGCCCGACAGTTCACCACCGCGCTCAACCGCCACCTGCACATCATGAAGAAACACAGCGTGGAGGACGCCGACAGGGACGCACTCGACGAGGCGAAGAATGCGCACCGTGATCGGTACTCCGAAGCACAGATGATCGCCCCCGAAGAAGTACTCATGACAGCGAGTGCCGTCAACAAAGCCCTGAACAAGGCCTACGGCCAGGTCAAGCGCCTCGAACGTGGCGCCCCGGACCAGGCGAAACGATGGAGACCGCGGCTCAGGCCCAGTACGAGGTCTGGGACATGCTGCGAACTATGAGAACCGCTATGCGTCACGATCTCGGTGTGTCGCATGAAGGTTAAGAGCTGGCTCTTGTGCGGTCCCTTTTAGCTGCCTCGATCAGCCAGTAGCTGACCGAGGCCGAGGTTAAAAACACAAGCCAGTAGGTCGGGGGTGGGCGGGTTCTGGCCGACGTGAAAAAACTGAGGCTCGGTCCCGACAGGGATCAGGCGGAGGCCGGGAGGGCGATGGCCGATCCGTTGTTCCCCGCGAGGCCGGCGTACTGGTCGACTTCGAACGGGGCCGCCCCTGGCCTGGTGTCGCGGTCCTTGCCGGTGCGGCCGTCCAGGACGACGGGGCCGTTTCCGGTTCTGCCGTAGACCGCTCCGTGCCACACCGCAGTCACTTCCGGAACGATTCGCCCCGATGCATCCGGCAGCGCCCACACCTTCCTCACGGTCGACGTGTCGAAGACGACCAGCGCGTTGACCTGCCCGCCGAGTTGATCCCGG
Source organism: Streptomyces sp. NBC_01431 (assembly GCF_036231355.1). Lineage (NCBI taxonomy): Bacteria > Bacillati > Actinomycetota > Actinomycetes > Kitasatosporales > Streptomycetaceae > Streptomyces > Streptomyces sp. NBC_01431. The sequence continues at coordinate 74,743 of NZ_CP109496.1, read as the reverse complement.
CACAGCACGAGGGACTGGGTATCCCACAGACAGCGCCATGGGTGTACGTGCTTGTGCCCGCCGTCGGCGTACCGGGCTCGCTCTGCCCCGGTGCGGGCATCGACCAGCACCAGCGTCTCCCGGTCATTGCCTGCCAGCAGCCCCCGGCCGGCCGCGGAAGCCCCGACACGGCTGGCGGTGTTCACTGCGGTCCAGCGGCGTTGGCCGCTGTCGAGTGCGAATCCGGCGAGCTGCCCGTGCTCGTAGCCGGACGACTCCCCTCCCGCGACCACGCCATCGGACACGCTGACGGCCCGGAAGTCCCTCTGCTTCCATCGCAGCGCACCGGTCGACCGGTCCAGCGCGTACGTCGTCTCAGCAGCGGTCACGACCACCGCGCTGGTGTCAGCTGCGATCACCTGGGGTGCCACGTTGCCGTCCGCCGCCAGGCCTCTGCCCTCGAAGCGGGCCGATGGTGCGGGCATGAACTCGCCGTGCCACACCGCTTTGCCCGATCGCGCATCCACCGCGAGGACCTCGATGACCGCGCGGGCAAGGGCCGTGCCCTGAACCGCAATCGTCCTGTCGTACGCGGCAAATACGGTCGCCCCACTCTGACCAGCTACGACCAGGGGAGCAGCCCTGGGAGTACCGAACCCGCCCTGTTCCACCGGATTGGTGGTCCCCACCTTCCATCGGGAGCTGCCCGTGGCCGTGTCGACAGCCTCCAGACCGTCCTCCCCGGCCACGTAGGCGACACCCTCCGCCAGCGACACCGCCGGCCGCGCCGCATCCCCACTCGAAGTGCTCGGCTGCCGCGCCGCCGACAGCGCCGCCTCGACACCCGAAGCCGATCCGAAGCGCACCGGTGGGTCGAACGCCTTGCGGGGGCTGTCTTTGTCCGCGGTGCCGGGCCCGCCACCCGTGCACGCCGACAGCGTCACCCCGGCAGCCACCGCGCACACCGCCATACGGACCACACTGCGCCCGCCCCAGGCACGTCGCATCAGTCGTCCCCCGTCTTCACATTCAAGATCGTTTCGAACCGGACAAATTCGGTTGTGCAACTGGTCACGGAATCCAGCCCAGTTGGGGCTGTCCACTGGTCTATACGCCCGACACTCCTGTGCGGGCTCCACTGCTGGGTGAGTAGGTCAGTGAGGGAGTCCACGCAGCGCTCCCACACCTTCCCATGTCCACTCGGCAGCAACAATTCTCTCTTCATTCACCCTGAGAGATCGACCCTGGGCCGACCTGAGTGTTGGGGCACTTGCGATCCGGCCGGCTTGTACGCTCTTCACCAGCGCCCCTCGTTTCCCGGCGAGCCACTGAAGACAGCTTCGCGTAAGCCACACCCGGCCCTCCCGGGCCATCCAACAACTTACGGAGCTTCGCGTGCTTGTCTACCGTCGTCGATCGATCTGTCTGCCCGCACCCTGCGGTTCCTGACCGGACAACTGGCAGCCAGGCGGAAGGAGATCGGGATGCGGTGGCGGCGCCTGCCCGCCGCACGGCAGGCTCTGCTCGACCTGGCCCACCTGGCGGTGCGCAGACACCTACGCCCAGCTCGCTGCCGGGTTCGGCATCGGGATCGCGAGCTTCCCAAAGCTCTCAACTCCGTTCGAGTAGGGGAGACCCCGTTCCGCTACATACGCGAGGCCGTCGATATCCCGGCCATCCTCGCGCCGTCCTTGGCCGAGGCGATGAAGGTGATCCGGGCGAAGGCGTTCGTCATCCTCGACGGCACCCTGCTTCCCCTCGGCTGGGGGCACCTCCCGGCCGGAGGCTGGGGGACATCGCCGCCGACACCCCCGTACTACTCCGGGAAACACAAGCGCCACGGCATGAACGTCCAGGTCCTCACCGACCGGTTCGGACGGCTGCTCCGGGCCTCGCCGACACTGCCCGGCTCGACCCACGACCTGACCGACGCCCGACACCACGGCTTCATCGACGCCTTCGCTGACGCGGACCTCAAATGCTGGGCGGACAAGCCATACCAAGGCGCCGGCGGACCCGTCCGGGTCCCGTTCCGGGGCTGCAGCCCCAAGCGATGGAAGCGCCACCACAACACTACCCACGCCAAGATCCGCTGCCTCGGCGAGTAGCCCATGGCCACCCGCAAAGCCTGGCCCCTCCCGCGGAACTCCGCTGCAGCACCAACCACATCACCAACGTCGTGAAGGCCCTCCTCGTCCTACACCACGCATCAGCGTGAGGTTGGAAAGAGCTCAATGATGTTGTCCGTAGGCAAGCCCCCGGTTTCGAGGACCTGGAGCATCAGGTCCTCGAATGCCTCCGGGTCGGCGCGGGCAGCCTGAACCGATGCCCGTGGCGCGTGGGCCGGCAGGTTGTGGGAGACATCCTGGGAGCTCATTTCGGGGATTGTTCCGATCGAATGCTTGCCTGCAGGGTCGGCCGAGGGGCGGTGCCCCGCATTCTTTTTGGGCGTATTGGCGAGCGCGGTGCGGAACCATGATAAAAGGAGGTATCGACCATCGGGCCTATTTCCGATTACCGGACCGGAGAGCCTGGAGCTCGTCCGTAAGGGCCATGAGATGCTCCTGCTCGACAGCGGGAACTACGTATCCCAAAGACTCGGCCCTGGCCCGAAATTCTTCCGGAAGCACGGCATGGTGCCTGGAAACGTAGAACCAGAGGTCACCGCGCCAGACCCACTCTCCGTCCGTGAACATCGAACCGCCACCCATGATGTTTTCGCCCGACCCGAGCACGTCGTCGACGACGCCCATGGAGGCGAAGAGCATATGCCCGCCGCGGAGATAAGAGGCGATTTCGCTCTCGTTCGGCTGCGGCGCATCCGCCATGAACGAGCGGATGCTGCTGGTGGCATCCGGGCTCGACGGCCAAAGCTCGCTGTAGAAGCCGAGAACCTTCACCTTGACACTTCCTTTCAAGGACTACTTGGCGATGGGGAGGAAGATCCTCCAGTATCCACCATTTTGTACCTCCGGTGATTGGCCCTTTGGTCGTGAGGGGTAGATTCCCACTTCGTCCGTCGGAGCCATGACCGGAACACCCAGTTCGTTCGCCAGCTGCTGCGCCGCAGGGATATCTGTTATGCCGTCCCGAATCCGTCCCGTATGGCAAGAGATGAGCCTGATGGGCCCACCATTGTAGCTGGGATTGTTCCTGATGGCCTCGACTATGTGGGAGGGGTGCACCTCGCCGGGCGGGAAATCGACTCCAGCGGCATTCTTCCTGCCGGGCATGAAGAATCCCTTGTCATTGCCGTGAACGATCACGTCGTGGTAGCCGTCTAGCCGTGCCGTGAATTCCCGGTTCAATTGAGTCATGCTGTCGTAGCCGATTGTAGTCAGGTGCGGCTGCTGGTAGACGTGGTCACCAGTCGCCAGCACGACGTCACCGTGCTCCTTGGGTGGAGCAGGCAGCTTGGATTCCGGCGCGTCCGGCGGGACATAGTCCGACCGCATGGTGTGTGCGGGATCCGGCGCGGGCTCCGCCGCCCCGTGATCGGTGTCCTTACTGGCGGAGTGATCGGCACTGCCATGGTTGCCGTGTTCGCCAGTGTGTCCTTCGCCGCCCCCACTGCCGACGTCGCCACTGTGACCGGAACCGTGACCAGAGGGGGCGTGCGGACTGGTGCCGCCACCGGTCGGATGGTCCACGGCGCGGGCGCCCGTGGACAGCGTGTTGTGCGTACGGCCATCCCCGGGTGGCCCATGCGCTGCGGTGGGGCCCGGGACCGAGTCGCGGGTGGTGTTGTCCAGCGTTCCATGACCGGCCCGGTCACCCGCGGCAACGAGCACGGGTGATTTGGTCCCGGGTAGGGAGGTCTCTGCCACGTGCGGCAGGGGGCTATTGAGCTGGGCGATCTGGTCGGCGGAGAGTTCGATGTGGGCCGCGACCTTGGTGCCGTCGGGGCGCGTGACGGTGTACTCGCCATCCTTGAAGGAGAGCTTGGTGCCGTCGGACCATTCGGCGTAGGTGTCGGTGACGTGGGGGAGGTGGGCGGTGTCCGCGAGTGGGCCTATGGACAGGCCCTTGAGGCCCTTGAACACATCGGCGACCTTGACGACGCCGAATTTGCCTGCCTTGAAGACGTAGGTCATGGGGTCGACGGCGCGTCCGACTTTGCCCAGGACGGAGATGGTCTTGGCTATCGCGCCGCCCTTGGCCGCGGCGCCGGCGCCGCCGGTGAAGATGGTGGTCAGCACGTTGAAGGTGACTCCGCCCGCGGCGCGGGCCGGGTTCTTGCCCCATTCGTCGTAGGCGATCAGGGCTTTGCCGGTCTCTTTGAGCGCGGTGCGTGACTCGCGGAACCATTTCGGCATCATGCTGTCGGGGGCGGCCATGAACATGCCGTTGGCGCCCGGGGTGATCATGATGGCCAGGCCGGTGGCGACCTTGGCCAGGCCCTTCCAGGCCTCGCCGGCCGCGTCCCAGCCATCGCAGCCGAGCAGGATGTCGATGCCGGTGACGGTGCCCCAGATGCCGTCGACGATGAAGCCGTCCCACACCAGGCTCTTGCCCTGGTGCCACAGCCAGTTGACACCGGTGTACTCGGGTTCCGCGTAGTTGCCCCAGGGCAGCTTGTCCATGTGGCTCAGGTCTTCCGCCCTGGCCCCGTACTCCACCGTGCCCATGCGCACGATCTTCTGCTCGCCGTAGCTACCCAGGACCAGGGTGGTCCCGCCGACCAGCGCGGTGATCTTGTTGTGGCAGGCGATCTCCGCCTCGTAGAACGCCTGCAACGTGGCCTGGACCTCGTTCTTCAGGCCGTCGTTGCGGTCCCGCTTCTTCTCGTCACGCTGCCAGTGGTCATCACCCTGGATGCTCGCGGTGAACGCGAACGCCTGGCGTTGCAGGTCTTCGAGCTTCTTCGCCAGCGGCCGCACCTCCTGGCTGTAGGCACTCAAAGCTCCGGACACCTTCTCCAGGTTGTCCGCGAACGTGGCGGTCTTCGCGGCCACCGGCGCGGTCGTGGCGAACAACTGCTCCGCCTCCGGCGCCTTGTAGAACGCCGCCACACCCTGGAAGTTGGAGTGGATACCCGCCCCGGCATCACGAAACGCCCCAGCCTCCGTGGTCAGGAGTGCCGTGTCATGGTCGAGGCTGTCCAAGTCGCCGGTGAACTGCGGGATACCCGAGGGCACAATCGATTCGGGCTCACTCACCGCCGGGCCTCCTCCCCGAGAACCCCGGCGGAGCGGGTATCGGCTCCTGGACTGCCGCGTGCTGGGCCTGCGCGGCCATCGTCAGGTCACCCTTGACGTACTCGTTGGTCGCCTCCGCCGCCCCGGTCAACGACTTGCCCGTACGCTCCACGACGTAGCGCAGATCCTTCTGCCAGTGCTGCATGAACTCACCCAGCGCCGCACCCACCGGACCAGTCGCCAACGCCGGACCGGTATACCCGGACGCCACCGTGCCCGCAGCCGTCGCCGTCCGCGGCAACGTGTCACCCAGATTCGTCCCCGCCGTCGACAACTCCCCAGCAGACACCGCCGCCTTCTTCAGCGCACCCTGAACGCCGGACGGACTCACGTCCCACCCCGTCACCGCAAACTCCCCGCTCCCCGTTGTCCCAACCCCCGCGCCCCGATAGGCCCGTTCTATCTGTCCATACGCCGGTGCCGCCTCAGCCGATCGCGTCGACGGCGGCCTTCGCCTTCGACAGCGTCGAATGCGCCGTGCCGTCATTGAGCTCCAGCGTCCCGCGCACGAGGCGGATGATGTCGCGGACCTCGTTTGCGGCCTTGTTCCAGCGCAGTTCCTTGCCGTGGTACTCATCCGAAACACCGTCGGCGGTGAACTCGGCCATCGCGGCCTTCACCGCGCGGTCACGGTCGTTGAGAACGCGCTCCAGGTGCCCGATGATCCCCGCGAGACCACCCTGGACCTCGGTCGAAGCGCCGGTGTCGTAACTACGCCGATCCTGGTTCTGACCCATGGTTTTCAGTCCCCCCGTTGGTTAGTGGCGCGCGCCGAAGCGGGCGGCGTCGAAGTTCGCCGACGACATGTTCTGGTGCGCGTTGGACTCCTGCTCGTGATCACCGGTCCCGAACGCGGAGTCCATCCCGGACTGACCGCCCAGAATGTCCTGAAGAGACCCGTTCAAGTCGCCTGTGATCTCGTCCGCATGCGCCTTGAACGTGTCGAACGCGGACTTCCCCGCGCCGTTGAACTTCCCCTCCAGCGGATCCGCCGCAGCGATCAACTGCCGGATCAGCGCCCCGAGATCGCTGCTCGACCCATCGGTGCTCTTCCCCAGGTCCGAAAGAGTTGTGGACCCCATGTCGAACTTCACGCACACACCCCCGCACATAGTCAATTCCAGCGGCCTGGGCTTCCACGAGCTGCCCCCTGCACCTCGCACGCCCCACAGGAGAAGGTCAATTTCTATCGAACTGGCGTTGCAGACGCAACGCGGTTCCGAGCCAAGGCCGCGAAGTTGAGCCACGTCCCTGCTCAGCTCGCGAACGTGGCGCCCATGGCCGGTGGTGGTCGTGACCACCACTTCCATGACGCGCCGATCTTCCAGCAGCTGAAGCGGCAGGCGCTGCCTCGCCCTGCGCCCCGACAAACCGGCCATCGCCTCTCAGGCCGTACTCCACCGCGCCGAATACTGATCTGGGTCCGGCGTTGACGGCAGGTCTGGCCCCCCGGGCTTCTACTTACCGCCGGTCTCTGCGAGGGTGTGGGCGACGAGGGCGTTGGCGTGGCCGTGCCCCAGGCCGTGTTCGGTCTTGAGCCAGCCGACCAGCTCCATGTTCTTCGTCAACGGCGAAGTATGGATGAGGTCCTTCCACTCGGCTATCGACCGGCCGTGCTTCTTTTCGATCGACGGAAAATAGCTGGCGGGGCCCTTCACGGTGTCAATCATGGCTGCAGTCTGGCACCCACCACTGACAACGCCGCCTACCCAAGGCGGTGAGAGTAGCCGCCTTCGACCGCGTCACCGTCCTGAGGTTGAGCCGCCGCTCGCACCGCGCATCTTCGCTCCGTACGTCGGCGCCTCGGCCCGCGTCCCTGCCCGGGCCCTGCCCGTGCGTAGGCGGTGTTGCCGGTGGTGAGGCGCCCAGGCCGTCAAGTCTGCCGCCACGCGGTGCGACGGGGGCTCTTCCTCCTACGGCGGGTGATACAGGGAACGTCGTATCCGGCGTCCAGAACCGTCGCGCTCTCGGTGCCGCACACGATCCAGAGGCATGGGGGCTACCGTTTGAGGGGCGTTCTTGCGGGGCGCCTTCGCTCTCGCCTGACCTCCAACAGCGGTCAGGCGAGAGCCTGTTGCTCGCCCCCCAGGGTGTTGCGGCACGGGGGCGGGCCCTTCCGGATGGAAGGCCGACACCGATGGCGTCTGCTTCCCATTGATGGGGCTGGGCGGTGGGATTGCAAGGAAAACCGGGAACTTCCACTCGGGGGCGTGCGGGGGAGCGCGTTTCTGTCCCCTGGTTGCCCATCCGTGTTAGTCCTGTGGGCGCCTGCGACTGTCATTGTTCCGTGATTCCTTGATCGCATGGTGTGACAAGTCCCTTTGTGGTCATGCTGGTTGCCCTCCCTGGTGGTCGGCATGGCACCCGTCTGCTGGGGACCCGCGGCTGTCCGGATGGGCCGCGGGCCAGAGGCCGACTCACGCAAAGGGACGTCTGCATGGAACGCAAGCAACTCGTGATCATTGCTGCCACGGTGTTCGCCTGGGGTGTGGTGATGGCCGCGCTTGGGCAGGCCGCGGCGATCGCGACCGCCGCGCCGGCCCTGGGGCTGACGGTGCAGCAGGTCCTTACCGCGGTGCGCGCGCACAACACACCCGGCCTCGGGGCGTCGTGTGACGCCGGTACCGGATGAGGAGGGCGCCCCGTGACGACGCCCTTGGAGCCGCCCGACGCGCCGTCTGAACGACCGGGTGTCGGGACGCCCCGGCCGCAAGCTCGGCCCGATCACGTCCAGTGTCGGCAGCGCGCACCGTGCCTGGCTGGAGCCGGTCCGCGAGAGGTATCTGGGCAGCGGGCTGACGCTGAGCGAGCTCAGCGTCCGGATCATGTTCGCGAAGTCGAAACTGTCCGAACTCCTGCGCGGGATCGGCCTGTACCCGCGGTGGGAGGCGGTGCAGGGCCTGGCCAGGGAACTGGGCCTGCCCAGCTGGCCTCTCTATCGGCTGTGGCGCCAGGCCGCGTTCGAAGCACACAAGAGCAGCGCCTGGGTGGAACGATGCAGCGAGAACAGCACTCTGAGTACCGCACCCACCGCCCCGCCCCTGGCTCACCTCGCCTACCGTGAACTGGTCGGCGACGACTACACCGGCTACGCACAGGTCTTCCTCAGTGACGACCAGAGCGACTACGCGGTCTCCGACACGTTCGACATCCTGTGGCTGTGCTGGAACGACGCGCTGGCCAGCCCCGACCTGCGCCGCTTCGCGTGGGAGGCCCTGCGCGCCACCGTCCTGGCCAAAACCCCCCACCTGGACGGCCGCCCGCAGTTCGGCACCGCCGCATTCGACACCGTAATCCTGCAGTCCCTGCCCGCAGCCGACCACATGGACCAGATCGCGGAGTCCATGGAGCTCTTCAACGCGATGAGCCGCCTGCCCGACCACCAACTCGACGTCATGGTGCTGCGCCGTCTGCGCGGCCACTGCGAGGAACAGACCTCCGCCCTGCTGGGCGTCTCACGAGCCACGGTCCGCTCCGACGAACGCCACGCCGTCCGCTTCCTGGAGAGCATCCTGTGCCCGCCGGAGACCGAACAGGACGACGAACAGAGCCCTCTGTACCCGCCGCCGGAGACCGAAGGGAACACCGAATGAACCGCATCGAAGAACTCCTCTCCCGGGCCCTACTGGTCCGCGACCGCTCCGTACCGCGCGACATCGTCCCGCCCACCGCGCCCGCATCCCGCTCCACCAGCGATCCGTCTATGCCGGTGGGCGACCCCGACGGTGCTGCAGAGGACCTGCGCGCCCTGTGCGAGACAGTGGTGGCGCGCACGCCCGCCTGTGACGTCGCAACGTTCGTCACTGACCAGGTCCCTGAACCGCGCAGCGCGCTGGTCCTGGCCTGCGTCCTGCAACTGACCGACACCAGCGACGGAGCCCGTTTCTGGTGGGAGTACGCCGCCGGCGCCGGACAGGCTGCCGCCGCCTACTGCCTCTACCTCCATCACCTCGCTCTCGGTGAACGCGACACCGCCGCCTGGTGGCACCGCCAGACCGACGACGTCCCCCCCGCCCCCGACACGGCGCCTCCAGAACACCACCCCGCCTCGACCACCAATGCGGCCTGGCACGCGGCCAACCACCGCGTCACCAACTCGACCACCACGATCCTGCGCGTCCTGCGCCACCTCGCGAAGCACACCGTGCGCCCCCGCTCCGCCGCCGTCACCGAACTCATGACCTACGTCCCCACTGCGGTTGCCGTCGGCTACCTCCGCCAGCCCGAAATGGACTTGCCCATGCCCGGCCCCGATTTCGCCCGCCAGATCACCACCCTGCTCGAAGCCGCCGCACACCCCACCACCGGCACGCGCTGCCCCGCGGCCGGCAAGCCCCCCCAGAGGCAAGGGACAGCCGCCCTGTCGCCCGCCGCCCAGCCCGGTGAAACGACAAGCCACCTGGGGGAGACCGCGACACGATGACGATGTGCCATGCCACGCCCGCCCCTTTTCGCGCAGTCCCTCGCCGGTCACCTGGTGACCACCTGGCAGCACGGGGCGCGGCGGCCAGGGGATGCGGTTCCGGTCACGGACCATGCCCGGAGAGTTCGGGGACACTACGACGGGCACTGCGTGCTCCTGCCCTTCTTGGGCCGGGGCCGCTTGAGGATCCCAAGCCCGAGGAGTCCTACGAGCCGGGGCGGCGTCCTTCACAGAAGAGCTCAAATCGCCGACGGTACCGGCGCCGGCGGGACCGGCCACTAGGGCGCTGAACACGGGCACGGCATGGCTTCCCCCGCTCTTTACTCTTATGACATGAACGTGTTTGGCAGTGGTGGGGGCCGCAGCGGTGGGGGCCGGTACCTGGAGATGACCAACGGCGGCACAGCGGTGTTCGTGGACGTTTTGGTGCTCGCCGTGTCCGCGCTGGCCCACGAGCCGTGGGATTTCCGCTTCGCCGCGCTGCTGACCCTCCAGGACCAGAATGTGATGGGGCGTGGGGTGGTCGGGTTCGACCTGGCGGAGCTCGATTGGGGGGACACGCCACAGGAGCGGGCCGCCGCCAAGGACTTCCTGCTGCGCGTCCTCGATCTGGCGCTTTCTCGCCACCGGTGGGAGGAACTGACGTACGAGCCGCCCCGGGCCGAGGGGTATCTGCGCACGTACCGGGCCATGGTGGAGGAGTTCGACGTCGCGACCGCGAGCGGCGGCACAGGCGTCCTGCCCGGGCCGCAGGAAGCGGCGATGGCCTCATGTGTACGCCACCGGGTACTGGACGCGCTGCCGTTCTGGGAGGCGTGCGTCTTCTGCACGGCCGGGGTCTGAGCTTATCTTTATGGTTTAGGAGCTTTGAGGTGATTACGTTCGGCGATACTTTCGGGCTGTCTGGTCGATTTGCCCACGTCGTAACGGGTGGCGAGTCTCTGGTTCTTCGAGCCAAATGGGCGCTCTGGGCCGGGAGTTGAGGGTTTGGGCGCATGGGCCGGACTGTGCAGATGGGGGCGGAGGTTCCTGCACCCCCGGCGGACCCGGAGCCGGGGTGAGCCGGGCGGGCTCGGCGGGCTTCTCTCAGGGGCGGCGGAGATCGGCTGCGGCCTCGCGGGTGAGGCGGAGCTGGGTATGCGCCGCGATCACGAGCCTGGTCCACCGGTCCGCGGCCTCCGGGCTGCGGAGCGTGGGACAGGTCCAGCCGAGCGTCTGGGCCGGTTTCGTTGCGGGCGGTCTGGGGGTCCATCCCCGCGGGTGCGGGGAGCAGGCGCTCTTCTGCGCCCGCCGTGCCTTGGAGTGGGGTCCATCCCCGCCGCGGGTGCGGGGAGCAGGGCGAGAACGTCTTCGGGACGCTGTCCAAGACGGGTCCATCCCCGCGGGTGCGGGGAGCAGTACGACTACAAGTCCAAGACCATGTTCGTGCGGGGTCCATCCCCGCGGGTGCGGGGAGCATGAAGATCGCGAGCCCCGCGCGGCAGCAGACCGGGGGTCATCCCTGCGGGTGCGGGGAGCAGCCCTCAGCGTCGTGGCTGCCGGGCAGGCATTCGGGGTCATCCCCGCGGGTGCGGGGAGCGGGACATGGGCGACCCGCACGCCGCGCGGCGCCGGGGTCCATCCCCGCGGGTGCGGGGAGCAGGCCTGCCCTGTCTCCGTCAATCCCGCGTGCAGGGGGCCATCCCCGCGGATGCGGGGAGCAGGCGAGTGCGGCCGGCGCCAACACGGTGTCAGCGGGGCCATCCCCGCGGGTGCGGGGAGCAGCTGGCCGTCGGGTTGTCCGGGGTTGTCCGGGAGGGTCCATCCCCGCGGGTGCGGGGAGCAGCAAATGCGACTTAATACCTGTGCGGGCCACTGGGGTCCATCCCCGCGGGTGCGGGGAGCAGATCAGCCGGGGCCTGAAGGAGCTGGCCGGTGAGGGTCCATCCCCGCGGGTGCGGGGAGCAGGGCGACCAGCACTGCTGAAGCGGCTCCCCCTGGGGTCCATCCCCGCGGGTGCGGGGAGCAGGGCGCGCGCGGCCTCTCCCAGGCGCGGTCAGCGGGTCCATCCCCGCGGGTGCGGGGAGCAGCCTGGTGGACAAGGACAACGACAAGCACTGGAGGGTCCATCCCCGCGGGTGCGGGGAGCAGACTCGATGACCAGCAGTGTTCGTGGCGGGTAGCCGTGTATGAAGGCACTTCTTCGAGATGCCGCATTTTCGACCAATCAGCCAAATCGGGCTTCCTGCTTGGAGTTTCAGGCTAGCGGATAGGCCTATTCGTTGGCGATCACCGCCGGAAGCTTGGGTACCGGTGAGCGTGGGGCGTGAATCCAAGAAAGCCAGCGCCGGACGCCTGTGTGTACTTGGATGTTGTTATGAGTGGCGTACGGCGAGAGCTGGCGGGGGCTTTTGGGGTTGAGCTCTCTGCGGCAGCTCGCACGGTGTGGGCGAAATACCGTGCTGATACAGACAGTTGGTTGCCGTTGTGGCGGCACATGACGGATAGTTCCGCGGTGGCTGGACTGCTGTGGGACCGGTGGATACCCGTGTCTGTGCGGCGGTTGATCGCAGAGGCTCTGCCGGGCGGCGAGGAGGATGCGCGGCGGCTGGTGCTGTGGCTGGCGGGGGTACACGACATCGGGAAGGCAACGCCGGCTTTCGCCTGTCAGGTGGATGGGCTCGCGGATCGGATGCGGACGGCGGGGCTGGCTATGCCGTACCAGCGGGAGATGGGGGCCGATCGCCGACTGGCTCCTCACGGTCTGGCCGGTCAGCTGCTCCTGCAGGAGTGGCTAGAAGAAGAGCACGGTTGGCACAGCCGGAGCACTGTTCAGTTCGCGGCCGTGGTGGGCGGCCATCATGGAGCCCCACCGGAGCATCCACAGATATATGACCTCGCATGCCGTCCGCACCTGTTGCGCACTGCGGGGGCGAGCGACGAGGTATGGCGGCGGGTGCAGGGCGAACTGCTGTCCTTCTGTTCTGTCTCGTTCGGGGCCGAGGAGCGGCTTGACGCCTGGGCGCAGGTGAAGTTGCCGCAGACGGTGCAGGTGTTGCTGTCCGCGCTGGTCATTGTGGCGGACTGGATTGCGAGCAATCGGGACCTGTTCCCTTACTTTCCTGAGGCGGCGCACTGGACGAATGACGAGCGGATCGAGGCGGCCTGGCGGGGGCTGGACTTGCCGGGGCCGTGGCTGGCCCGGGAGCCGCAGGGGGTAGTGGCGCAGCTGTTCACCAACCGCTTCGCCCTGCCGGCCGGTGCGGTGCCGCGCCCGGTGCAGGAGGCGGCCGCGCGGATCGCCCGGGAGATGCCTGCGCCGGGGCTGATCGTCATTGAGGCGCCGATGGGGGAGGGGAAGACGGAGGCGGCTCTGGCCGCCGTCGAGGTGCTCGCGGCGCGTTCGGGGGCGGGCGGGGTGTTTTTCGCGCTGCCGACGATGGCTACGGGCAATGCGATGTTCCCGCGCCTGTTGGAGTGGCTGGAGCGCCTTCCGGCAGAGGAAGGGCTGCCCTGGTCGGTGCAGTTGGTGCATTCCAAAGCAGCGTTGAACAAGGATTTCGAGGGCCTGCTGCGCGCCTCGCGGCACACAATCGCCGCGGTCGATGTGGAGGGCGGCGAAGAACTGCCGACGCCCGGTGCCGACCGGCGGGCTGCCCCCGCGGAGCTGGTCGCTCACCAGTGGCTGCGCGGCCGGAAGAAGGCGATGCTGGCGTCGTTCACGGTCGGAACGGTTGACCAGCTGCTGTTCGCCGGGCTGAAGAGCCGTCATCTGGCGCTGCGGCACCTCGCGCTCGCGGGGAAAGTCGTCGTCATCGACGAGGCGCACGCGTACGACGCGTACATGAACACTTATCTCGACCGGGTGCTGTCGTGGCTGGGGGCCTATCGGGTACCGGTGGTCGTGTTGTCGGCGACGCTGCCTGCGGCGCGGCGCCAGGCGCTGGCAGAGGCCTACGCCCAGGCGGCACCCGGCGCGTACGAGGTGGTGGGACAGGCAGAGGGGTATCCGCTGCTGAGCGCCGTGGCGCCCGGGCGCGCGCCAGTGATGGAACAGCCCGGCGCATCCGGGCGAGCGGGCGCGGTGCAGGTCGAGGCGCTGGAGGACGACCTGGAGGTCCTGGCGGGCCGGCTGGAGGTTGAGCTGGCGGACGGCGGCTGCGCCCTGGTCGTGCGGAACACGGTGAACCGTGTTCTGGAGACGGCACAAGTCCTGCGCACACGCTTCGGCGTCGACGCGGTCACGGTGGCCCATGCCCGGTTCCTCGATCTGGACCGTGCGGCGAAGGATGCGGATCTCCTGGACCGGTTCGGCCCCAGGTCCTCGGCCCGGCCGGGCAAGCACATCGTGGTGGCCAGCCAGGTCGCCGAGCAGTCGCTGGATGTCGATTTCGATCTGCTGGTCACCGATCTCGCGCCGGTGGACTTGGTGTTGCAGCGGATGGGCCGTCTGCACCGGCATCCGCGCCTGCGCCCGGCGCGGCTGCGGGAGCCGCGTTGCCTGGTGACCGGCGCCGACTGGACGGCATCCGTTCCCCAGCCGGTGCGGGGTTCGGAGCTGGTGTATGGCCGGCATGCGCTGCTGCGGGCCGCCGGGGTCTTGAAGCCGCATCTGGACGGTGTGCCGGTGCGCTTGCCGCAGGACATCAGTGCGCTGGTGCAGCAGGCCTACGGGCCAGAGGCTGTGGGCCCGCGGGAGTGGGCCGGTGCGCTGGAAGAGGCGGGCCAGGTGCATGAGCGGGGGCAGGCGGACAAGGAGCGGCGGGCTCAGACGTTCCGGCTGGGGACGGTGGCGAGGCCGGGGCGGCCGCTGACGGGTTGGGTGGCGGGTGGTGCGGGGGATGCGGACGACACACGGGCCGGCCGGGCTCAGGTCCGTGACAGTGCGCAGAGCCTGGAGGTCCTCGTCGTGCAGCGGCACCTGGACGGATCGTGGACGACGCCACAGTGGCTGGATGAGGGCCGGGGCGGGCTGCCCCTTGCGCAGGACGCCATACCCGAGGCGCGGGCGGCGAAGGCCACCGCGGCGTGCGGACTGCGGCTTCCGCTCCAGCTGGCCCACCCGGGAATCATCGACCAAGTGATCGCAGAGCTGGAGAAGTTCTACGTGCCGGCCTGGCAGTCCAAGGACAGCCCGTGGCTGGCCGGAGAGCTCATTTTGCCTGTTCAGGCCGATTGTCAGACCCGGCTGGCAGGCTTCGTCCTCAACTACAGCCCGCGGGACGGACTTGAGGTGCAACGTGAGAGTTGACCAGCCGGTGGGAGGGGCGGTGGGTACGCCGTCGTTCGACCTGACCGACCAGCCGTGGTTACCGGTGCAGTTGTTGGACGGCCGCGAGGTGGACCTGTCCTTACGGGAGGTCTTCGCGCGCGCGGCACAGATCCGGCGGCTGGCCGGCGACCTCCCTACGCAGGACTTCGCCCTGATGCGGCTTCTCCTCGCGATCCTTCATGACGCGCTCGAGGGCCCACAAGACGTGGACGAGTGGGCGGAGTTGTGGGAGGGCGAGGCTCCGTTCGCTGCAGTGCCGGGGTATCTGGACACGCACCGGGCACGGTTTGACCTGCTGGACGCGGTGGCGCCGTTCTTTCAGACCGCGGGGTTACGGACGTCCAAGGGTGAGATCTTCTCGCTGAACCGGATCGTCGCCGACGTACCCAACGGTGAACCGTTCTTCACGATGCGGGCTCGGGGTGCGCAACGGATCTCGTTTGCGGAGGCGGCCCGCTGGGTGGTGCACGCTCAGGCTTACGACACTTCAGGGATCAAGACCGGCGTGGTGGGGGACAGTCGGGCCAAGGCGGGAAAGGCGTATCCGCAAGGTGTCGCCTGGGCGGGAAGCATCGGTGGTGTTCTTGCCGAGGGCATGACGTTGCGCGAGACGCTGCTGCTGAATCTCATCGCCGACGAGAACCGGGCCCCGTCCAGTGGGCAGGACCAGCCGGCGTGGCGGCGCACTCCGTCTGCTCCGGGCGCCGCCCCCGACCTGGCACACCGCCCCTACGGGGTTCGTGATTTGTACACATGGCCCTCCCGCCGCCTGCTGCTGCACGCAGATGCCGACGGCGTGTACGGGGTCGTCCTCACCTACGGCGACCCGCTCTCCCCGCAGAACATGCACAGCCACGAACCCATGTCCGGCTGGCGCCGCAGCCCAGCGCAGGAGAAGAAACTCGCGCAACCGCTGGTCTACATGCCGCGTGAGCACGATCCGGCGCGTGCCGCCTGGCGGGGTCTGGGTGCCCTCATCGTGCCGCGGGCTCAGGACACAGGCGCCAGGGGCGAACCAGCCAAGGCCCTGCGGCCTGCAATCACCGGTTGGCTCGCCCAGCTGGTCAATGAAGGAGTGCTGACCAAAGGCACATTGATCCGCGTGCGGACCTACGGAGCGATGTACGGCACCCAGCAGTCTGTCATCGACGAGATCGTCGAAGACAGTCTGATGATGGCTCTCGTTCTGCTCAGTGACGGGGACCGTCGCCTGGGTCAGATGGCGGTCGATGCCGTCGTGGATGCGGAAGAAGCCGTCACCGTCCTCGGCTTCCTGGCCGCCGACCTCGCACAGGCTGGCGGCAGTGCACCCGAGGCGCCCAAGGACACGGCACGCGACCGGGGTTTCGGCACACTCGATGGCCACTACCGAGCGTGGCTGGGTGCCATCCGCGACGGAGACGATCCGCAGGCCCTGCGCACCGCATGGCAGCGCACGGTGCGTCGTGAGATCGCCCGAATCGGGGCTGAGCTTGTTGCGGCTGCCGGTGAGGCGGCCTGGCAGGGCCGGGTCATCGACCACGCCAAGGGCCAGTCGTGGCTGAACACCGCCTCGGTCGACCTGCGCTTCCGCACCCGCCTCAAGGAACGACTCCCCCTCGCCTCCGCCGACCTGCCCCCAACTGATGCCACTGCCGCCGCCGGCGAGCCCGGCTGCGAATCCAACTCTTCGAAGGTGCCCGCATGACTGTCTCTTCCGCGTCATACGCCCCGCTGGGGAGCGTCGCGCGTGTGGTGGGCGACCAGATCCAGCGCCTGCAGCACGGCTATCTCCGCGACCGCTCGGAGGCCGTAGCGACGTTGGCCCGGCTGCGCCGCGGCGCGGGCAAGGACCCGCTGGCAGTGCCGGATCTGTGGGGTCTGATCGACCTGGGGAAGCTGTACGACGATCCCTTCCTTGCCCGTGAGGCAGACCAGATCCGGGCCCAGAACGCGGTCTATGGCGCACTGACCTTGTGGTCCCTGCACCAGCAGTCCCGCCGCACCCCCATGCACCGCGTCGGCGGGGCCGAACTCGGTGCTGCCGTCCGCAGATTGATGCCCGGTAGTGAGATCGATGAGCCGGTGCGCCGCCGGTTCGTCCGAGTCGGCTCCGCCCCCGCCTGGGACGTCCTGACCGTCCGGCTGCGCGAAGTGGTGACGCTACTGCGCCGTGACGGGATCAGCCTCGACTACGCCGTGCTCGCCGACCAGCTCCATCGCTGGCAGCACCGTCCCACCCGCGACGAGGTGCGCAGCTCCTGGGGGCGCTCCTTCCACGCACCACGGCAGCCTCAGCCCTCAACCGCCCCCGCCCCCGCCGCCAGCGACGAGACCGACCCGAAGGACGCCCTGTGAGCCACCGCATCATCCTCGACATCCACGCCCTGCAGAACGTGCCGCCGAGCAACCTCAACAGGGATGACACCGGCGCCCCGAAATCCGCCGTCTATGGGGGCGTCCCGCGTGCGAGGGTGTCCAGCCAGGCTTGGAAGCGGGCCACCCGCCGCGCCTTCGCCGATCTGCTCGACCCGTCCGAACTGGGCGTACGCACCCGGCGGGTCGCCGAGCTCCTCGCCACCCGCATCACCGCGCTGTCGCCCTCGCTCACCCGTGAGCAAGCCCTGTCAGTGGCGGCCGAGGTACTCCAGGCGGCGACTGGGTCAAAGATCGAGCCACCCCAGCGCAAGGCACAGGACGCGAAGAAGAACGGCGGGCCCGAGCCGGCCCCCGAAGCCTCCTACCTGATGTTCCTCAGCGCCCGCCAACTGGACGGACTGGCCGACCTGGCCGCACGCGGCGCCGACGACATCAAGACGTTCCTCAAGGACAAGGACAACAAGGCCCAAGCCAAGCGGATCGCTGATACGCGGCACTCGGTGGACATCGCGCTTTTCGGCCGGATGGTCGCCGACTCCACGGACATCAACGTCGATGCCGCCACCCAAGTCGCGCACGCGCTGAGCGTCCACCAGGTCGCGCCGGAATCGGACTATTTCACGGCCGTCGACGACCAGAGCACGGACGCGGAGCCCGGCGCGGGAATGATCGGCACCATCGACTTCAACTCCGCCACCCTCTACCGCTACGCCGCCCTCGACATCGACCTGCTGGAACACAACCTCGGCCAGGGCCTTGACGACGACGAATCCCCGGCCACCCCCGTCCGGCGGGCCGTGGAGGCTTTCGTGGACGGGTTCATCGCGTCGCTGCCCACCGGGAAGATCAACACCTTCGGGAATCACACCTTGCCCGATGCCGTCATCGTCAAGCTCCGCGCAGCCCGCCCCATCAGCTTCGTGTCCGCATTCGAAAACCCCGTGACCGCCGGCGAATCCGGCGGACACTTGGAGGAAGCCTGCGCCCGCCTGGCCCGCTACATCCCCGAGATCGAGCGCGCCTACGGCGATGACACCACCACCGCTTGGCTCCTGCGGGTCGGCCCAGCCACCGAAACACTGACCGGGATCGGAACCGAGGTCGCCAGCCTCAAAGAACTGGTGGCCACCATCGGCGCGGCCGTCGCCGACCGCCTGGAGCAGCGCCGATGAGTGTGCTGGTGCTGCAACTGGCCGGGCCCCTGCAGTCCTGGGGAGCCACGGCCCGCTTCGCCCGGCGCACCACCGAGAACGCCCCGACCAAAAGCGGCGTCCTCGGCCTGCTCGCCGCCGCACAGGGCCTGGAGCGCGACGCCGACCTGTCCCAGCTCGCCGCGCTGCGCCTCGGGGTGCGCATCGACCAGCCCGGCACACGGATCAGGGACTTCCACACCGCGCACCATCCCGACACCGGCATGTCGATGCCCATCTCCCAGCGGTACTACCTGGCAGACGCCGTGTTCGTCGCCGCCCTTGAAGGGCCCGACACCTTCATTGAGGAACTGCACCAGGCGTTGCTGGCACCGAGGTTCCTGCCCTACCTCGGCCGCCGCTCCTGCCCGCCCTCCCGCCCCCTGGACCTCGGGATCCGCCCCAGCCCCGGCCTGGAGGCCACCCTGGCGAACGAGCCGTGGCAAGCCTCCGCATGGCACCAGAAGCGGCACCGACGCGAGTCCATCGTGTACCTGCCCGTCCTCCTCGACACCGACCCTGACACGAGCGCCGCAGCCGGGGACACGGTGCGCGACCTACCACTCAGCTTCGACGCCCGACACCGGCGCTACGCGCTGCGCACCGTACACACCACCACGGTGGCCGTCACCAACCCCCACGCCCGCCCCGAACACTCCGCGCGCAGTGTTCCCGCGCACGACCCGACCAGCCTTCTGGAAGACCTCTGATGTTCCTGACCCGGTTCCGCCTCAACTCTGCCCGGCCCGCCGCCCGCAAAGTCCTCTCCTCGCCGCAGGCCCTGCACGCCGCCGTCATGTCGTCGTTCCCCCAGATCCTCCCCAGCACCCCGGATACCCCGCGAGTCCTGTGGCGCCTCGACCGCAACGCGGCCGCCGAAGTCCTCCTGTTCGTGGTGAGCCCCCACCGGCCCGACCTCACTCACCTCGTCGAACAGGCAGGCTGGCCCGCCGCAGCCGCCTCGGGAACGCCCGGCTGGCAGACCTACCAGTACGCACCGTTCCTCGACCGCCTCGGCAAGGGCAGCACCTGGAACTTCCGCCTCACCGCCAACCCCGTGCACAGTGTCCGCAACCGGGACGGCGTCCCCACGAAACGCACCGCCCACCTCACCCCCAAACACCAACTGGGCTGGCTCCTACAGCGCCAGGAAACCGCCGGCTTCCGCCTGGTGGAGAAACCGACGGACCTCAGGCACACCGAACACGGCGACGAATACCAGATCATGATCCGCGACCAGCGCAACCTCGACTTCGGCAAACGCGGACCGGACAACGCCAACCGCTCTCACAGGGTGACGATCAAGACCGTCACCTACGACGGCCGCCTGGAAGTGACCGACCCCCAGGCGCTCCGCAACGTCCTCACCCAAGGCCTCGGCAAGGCCAAGGCCTACGGCTGCGGCCTCATGACTCTCGCCCCGGCGGCCTGAACAGATGGAAACACCCGGCCGACGTCCAGCGAGCACCCCACGGGACCTCACCCGCGCCTCCGACCGCCTCTCCTTCATCTACCTGGAACGCTGCACCATCCACCGCGACGCCAACGCGATCACAGCAGAGGACGCCGAAGGCACTACCCACATCCCTTCCGCGACCATCGGCACTCTGCTTCTCGGCCCCGGAACCCGCATCACCCACCAGGCAATGAGCGTGCTCGGCGAGACCGGGGCCGGCGTGGTCTGGGTCGGCGAGCACGGTGTGCGCTACTACGCGAGCGGACGGGCCCTGACCCGTTCGTCATCCCTTGCCGAGGCCCAAGCCCTGCAGTGGGCCAACCGCCGCACCCGCCTGGACGTAGCCCGCGCCATGTACCGCCTCCGGTTCCCCGACGAAGACCCCGCAGGTCTCACCCGGCACGAGCTCCTGGGCAGGGAGGGCCGCCGCGTCAAGGACTGCTACCGAGCCCAGGCCGAGCGCACCGGCATCCCGTGGAAAGGCCGCAGATACACCCCCGGCGACTTTGCATCAGGCGACGCGGTCAACCAGGCAGTCACCGCAGCCGCACAAGCGATGTACGGCGTCGCCCACGCCGTCGTCACCGCGCTTGGCTGTTCGCCTGCCCTCGGATTCGTCCACTCCGGCCACGAACTGTCCTTCGTCCTGGACATAGCCGACCTCTACAAGACGGAGATCGGCATCCCCGTCGCCTTCGACGCAGCCGCAGAGTCCTCCGAAGACGTCGGAGCCCGCACGCGCCGCACCCTGCGGGACCGTATCCGTGAACTGGCCCTCATGGACCGGGTCGTCAACGACATCAAGGGGTTGCTCCTCTCCGACAGCGGTAGGGAAGTAGACGCTTCGGCCAGTGACATGGACAAGGTCACTCTCCAGTCGGATGGGGACGAACGCGTGACTGCCGGCATCAACCACGCCTCCCTCACAGAGGAGATCTGGTGACCGTCATCGTTCTCACCAACTGCCCGACCGGCCTGCGAGGCCTCCTCACCCGCTGGCTCCTGGAGATCTCGCCCGGCGTCTTCATCGGCAGTCCATCAGCCCGCATCCGCGATGTCCTATGGGAAGAAGTCCGCCAGTACGCCAACCAAGGCCGGGCTCTCCTCGCCCACACCACCAACACCGAACAAGGCTTCACCTTCCGTACCCACGATCACGCCTGGAACCCTGTCAACCACGAAGGCCTCACCCTCATCCAACGCCCCGCAGCCCCGACCACACCCCCCTCAGCCACCTCGAACAGGGGCTGGAGCAACGCATCCAAACGACGCAGATTCGGGAATCGCTAGCAACAGCCAGATATATCCGAAATGCGAAAATCTGCGAAAGTGCCTCATTCCGTCGCTCCCCACGAAGAAAACCGCAGGTCACGGAGTCTGCTCCCCGCGGACGCGGGGTTGGTCCAAATGATCCAGAGCGTGTCGAGTGCCGCGACGGCTGCTCCCCGCGGACGCGGGGTTGGTCCCGAGCTGGTCGGCAAGAACGCGGTGTACGAGTCCTGCTCCCCGCGGACGCGGGGTTGGTCCCCGAGCCGCTGCCCCCGGTCCACCTGCCGATGACTGCTCCCCGCGGACGCGGGGTTGGTCCCCTCCGCGCCGGGTCCACACGCTCTATGCGATCTGCTCCCCGCGGACGCGGGGTTGGTCCCTGCCCAGGACCCGCCCAGCAACCGCCCACGGGCTGCTCCCCGCGGACGCGGGGTTGGTCCCTCGTAGTTGGTAGCTACGAGCACAGACCCCCGCTGCTCCCCGCGCGGGGTTGGTCCCCGACCGGCGTGGGCAGGGTCCTCGGACAAGGTACTGCTCCCCGCGGACGCGGGGTTGGTCCCACTCGGTCGTCGTACGCTCCGACCGGCTCCTCCTGCTCCCCGCGGACGCGGGGTTGGTCCCGATGTGCGGCTCGGCCGCCTCCAGCTTCTCCTCTGCTCCCCGCGGACGCGGGGTTGGTCCCCATGGCCACATCGACTACCGGCCCAACACCTACTGCTCCCCGCGGACGCGGGGTTGGTCCCAGGGTCTTCGCGCCGGCCGGATAGAGCGTGACCTGCTCCCCGCGGACGCGGGGTTGGTCCCCGGCCATGACCTGCAGAAATACCGGCCCGGGGCTGCTCCCCGCGGACGCGGGGTTGGTCCCAGGACAGCACGTCCAGGACCCCGTACCAGTCCCTGCTCCCCGCGGACGCGGGGTTGGTCCTTCCGAATCCCCGTGCGGAGCACGGGGATTGAACTGCTCCCCGCGGACGCGGGGTTGGTCCCGTCGGCCAGGTACCGGGCGGTTGCCTCCGGGTCTGCTCCCCGCGGACGCGGGGTTGGTCCCGCGGCCCCGGGTGGGTCGTCCTCGATGACGGCCTGCTCCCCGCGGACGCGGGGTTGGTCCCCCGCCTGCGCAGCAGGCGGGTTGAGCGGGAGGCTGCTCCCCGCGGACGCGGGGTTGGTCCTTTTCACGGGGTTTGTTACGGGAGGGAGCGCACCTGCTCCCCGCGGACGCGGGGTTGGTCCCACCCCACGGCCGCAACACCGTTGAGCGGGAGGCTGCTCCCCGCGGACGCGGGGTTGGTCCCCGGCCGAGCCCGACACGAAGTTGGGCGACTGGCTGCTCCCCGCGGACGCGGGGTTGATCCTAAAGATCACGAAATTTCCCTGAGCAGGTGAGTCTTCCAGCCATGATCATCAGAGCGTGGTCGGGTGCAAGCTGACCCGCTCCCCGACTGGGTGCTCACCCGCCGCCGGGCCATCGGCGACCGGATCCGGGCCGCGCGGCTGCACGCGAACCTCACTCAAGAGAAGGTCGCCCTGCGCGCCGGCCTCGACCGGGCCACGTACAACCGCATCGAACAGGGCCACAGTTCACCCGTGCTGGACAGCCTCATCCTCATCGCCGACGCGATCGGCGTGCCCCTCGAAGACCTCGTACGGCAGCAGTAGGGGCCATCCGGTCCGCTCCCTGCCGATCGGCGGCGGCAGGGAGCGGAGTTCAGGGGCGGGGCGGGAGGAAGCTCCGCTGTGTCTCCCGGGTGAGTCCCGCCGATCGGGCCGCGGCCGCCTGCTCCGGGGTGGCGGGCTGGAGTTCCCGGTTCCGGAAGGTCGCCTCGCGCAGTTGGCCGGGGCGCTCCGGCGGGAGGAAGGCGACCCGCTTCATGTCGTTCAGGTCCATCGTGATGAGCCCGGTACGGTCGCCGTGGACCACGTAGTCCCACTTCTTCACGACTGGGCTTCCCGCAGTTCCAGTGTTCCGGCCGTGACGAGGGCTGCGAGCCGGATCGGGTCGCAGAGATGTCCGGGGCGGGTCATCGGGACGGCCCAGTAGCAGTCGAGTCCGTCGGCGGGGTCGGTGAACTCGACGGGGGGCACACCCAGGTACGTGTCGCTGCCGAGGTACTCGGCGTGCTGGCCGAGCCCCCACGTCGGTTCGGCCGGCGGCGTGAGGGCGTAGAACCTGCGCCCCTGGGGGTCGTGGATGACGGGGCCGTGCAGGGCGGCCGCCAGGACGCGGGTCACGGTCTCGGGGAGCGTGCCGGCGGCGGTGACGGCGTACACCAGCGGCTCGGTGAGGCGGACCGCTGAGAAGCGGCGGCCGAGGGCGAGCGTGGCGATGCCCCCCTTCTGCCACAGGTCCTTCGCTACCTGAGGACGCCTGAAACTGCCCGCGAGCCAGTCATAGATCGCTTCCCGCTCGGCCTCGGTGAGGGATTGGGCAAGGGGAGTGCCAACTGTGTTCATGGTGCCTCTCATGCGTCGTGCCCCTTGTCGAGGCGAAAGGCCAGCCGGACTGCCACGTTGGGGTGGACGCGCCCCAAGTTGACCAGCCCCAGGGTTGATCCGTAGTCGGCGCCCAGCGACGGGAGGACGATCCCGGCGCGGGTCAGTGCGTCACGCAACAGCTCAGTTGCTCCGCACGGGTCGACCGTGCTGCTCTCCATCGCCATGAACTGGACGGTATGGAGCAGGATTTGAACCTGCTAGGCACTATGCGAGCATATGCAGCAGCGTTGGCCAGATATGCGGCTGTATCTCAATGCAGGCAGGGGGCACTCTGTAGCGCAGGGCTCATGGCCCGACGATGCTGATGGATCAATGTCCCGACGAAAGGGCACGATCATGCGACGACTGCGCTTCAACGGCACCGGCTCCGGCGTCAACGGGTGCCCGTCCGTACACGAAGACCTCGACAGCGGCGAAGTCATCGTCCACGGCCCGCCGCTCACCGACCCCGCCGACGTCGCGCAACTTCAGCACCTGTCCCCGGGCGAGCAGGCGATCGTTGTGCCGCGTGAAGTCCTGGTTGACTGGGGCCCGAAGAGCCGGACACCACACATCATCGACCTGGACGAGTTCGACCAGCTGTTCAGCGTGTTCAACCACACCGCGTGGCGCCTAGAGACGCGGCGCCGGTACGCCTCTGACGAACTGACCGATACCTACGCCCAGTTCAGGCGGGGCGAAACGGTGGACTGGTCAGGCGCGGACCTGGAGTGGTGCGCCGACCGCCGGGAACAGACTTCCCTTGGCAAGAGGTTCGAAAGGGTCCGCATCGTCGACTCTCCGCCAACATTCGGGCAGTTGTACTTGCTTGAGAACGCCAGGCGCAACGCCGCGGTCGGTGAAGACATGCGCAACCTATGGCGCAGCGACGCCGATGACCTGCGCCTTCCTCGCGAGGATTTCTGGCTGTTCGACTCCCGGATCGCCGCGCTCCTCAACTTCGACGACGCAGACAACCTGATCGACGTCGAGCTGGTCACCGAGCCTGCCGCGGTGCTCCGCTACTGCCAGGCACGCGATGCCGCCTGGCACCATGCCGTTCCGTATGAGACGTTCGCGGCCGAAGTCGCCGCCGCAGACTAGTGAGAGTGAGCCGGTGAGTACCGACTTCCAGCAAGCGCGTGTAGCCCTCGGAGCACGTCTCCGGGAGGTGCGCGAGGCCCGCCCTGGAGGTCGGCTCACGGGCGTTGATCTCGCGGGGGCCCTCGGCTGGGCACAGTCCAAAGTGTCGCGGCTGGAGAACGGGAGACAGACCGCGACGGCCGATGACCTGCGCATGTGGGCAGAGGCGACAGGTCAGCCAGAAGTCGCTGACGAACTGCTGGCCATGCTGGCCGGTGTGGAGAACCACGTACGCTCGTGGCGCCGGCAGCTTGCGGAGGGGCACAAGCCGGTCCAACTCGGCCACGTTGCCGCGCAGGCGCAAGTTGCCGAATTCCACGCGTGGGAAGGCGCCATGGTTGTGGGTGTCCTTCAGATTCCCGACTATGCCCGCGCGATCTTCACCCGCTACTCGGAACTCCAGCGGTCGCCGCGGGACACCGATGACGCCGTGCGCGCGCGGATGCGGATGCAGGAAGGCCTTTACCAGCCGGGCAAGCGGTACAGACTCCTGCTCTGGGAGCCGGTGCTGTATGCGCTGGTCTGCCCGCCCGCTGTCCTCGGCGCTCAACTGGACCGGTTGGCCGGAGCCGTCGGGCTGGCCACGGTCGAGTTGGGGATTGTCCCTCTGGGTGCCTCGTTGAAGATCCCGCCCTCAACCGCGTTCTGGGTCTACGACCAGCGACAGGTGATCGTCGAGACGTGGCATGCCGAACTGCGGATCGATGACCCGGACAGCGTCGCTACCTACCTGCGCACCTGGGAAACCCTGCGCGAGTCTGCGGTCTACGGGGCCGACGCGCATCGGTTGATCGCTCGCGCTCAAAGCGCGCTGAACAAACCCTGAGCCTGACGAGCGCCTGCCGTCCGCCTCGGCCGGGAAGCAGCGGGAAGCCTCGCAGGCCCACTGCCCGCCCCCGCCGCCCCCAGACTGGGTGATCGCACACGTCCGCAGCGGCAAAGGCCCCGTCCCCCAAGGCATCCACGTTGGCGGCTGCGGCATGGCCCCCGGCCAGCCCGAGGCAATCACCCGCGAGCAAGCCCTCCGCGCACTCACCGAAGGGGTCCCCGCCTGCGAGTTCTGCCGCCCCGATACCGGACTCGGCTGGCTGGAGAAAACCGTGGGCATGCGCCGGTGGCTGAGGGGCCGCATGGTGGACTCATGGAGCCCCAGGAAGTACCCCAAGGGTGGGGTCACCCGATCGAGCCTCCTCCCGGATTCTTCTCCGGGGCGGAGGGGCCGGCTGACGCCGCTCAGCGGGCTCTGATTCTCGACTGGGCCGTGAACCAGCGGATTGCCACGGGATGGCCCATCGAGTCCCGCTCAGACACGCAGGCCGTCTTGGTTCGCGGCAAGTCGGTGAATCATGTTCTGCACGCAATCCTGACGGTCTTCACGTGCCTGGTGTGGGGCATCGTCTGGCTCATCTTGAGCGCATCGAACAAGGTGGAGCGTGTGGCCCCCACTGTTGACACTTCCGGGCGCATTGTCACCGTGAACGCCCCGCGGTGACCATGGCCGCGCCGATCGTCGTGCACCGGCCGCTCGGCACCGGCGGGCGGCGCGTCACTGTGGATGCCCACGTGCTCGGCCTCGCCCACTCCGAATGCGACCTCATCGAGTTCCTGCGACAAGCCGGGATCGACGAGACGACCGCCGAGGACATGGTCGCCGGAGACTCCCCTCTCATTGAATGGCGCGGTGGGCGTCCGCACTGGTACAAGGCGGCTTAGCGGTCAGGTGCCCAGCTCTGGCAGGTCGCCCAGGCTCTCACCGGCCAGCCAGTCACTGGGCTCTAAGACCGTGTCCTATGTGGTGAGGCGGGGTAGGACCTCAATATGGGGCAGGGGGCGTGGAGTTGGATTGTTCCGGACGGGTTGTGGGAGATCGCGAAGCCGTTGATTCCGCCGTCCAAGGTGCGGCCTCAGGGCGGCGGAACGCAGGACACGCCTGATGAGGCGGTGTTCGCGGCGATCGTCTACGTGCTGGTGAGCGGATGTGCCTGGCGCGCCCTGCCACCGTGCTTCGGTATCTCGAAGTCCACGGCCCACCGCCGGTTCCTGATCTGGTCGCGGGCGGGCGTGTGGGGCCGGCTGCACCGTGCTGTGCTCGACAGACTCGCCGAGAAAGACCTGCTCGACCTCTCCCGCGTCGTACTCGACACCGCCCACGTGCGGGCTAAAAAGGGGGTGAACTCACAGGTCCGAGCCCCGTGGACCGGGGTAAGCCCGGTTCCAAGATGCATGTCCTGTCCGACCGGTCGGGACTGCCTCTCGTGGTCGGTATCTCAAGTGGTAACACCCACGACTGCCAGGGGCTGAAGCCCATGATCGCCGGACTCCAATCGAGACACGACCCCGAACGCGGCCGGCACTACAAACCCCGCAAGCTCCACGCCGACAAGGCTTACGATCAGCCCGACCTGCGGAAATGGGTCCGCGGCAAGCGCATCGGTGTGCGTATTGCCCGCAAGGGGATCGAGTCCAGCGAGCGTCTGGGGCGCCACCGTTGGGTGATCGAGCGCACCATGAGCTGGCTGTGCGGCTACCGCCGACTCAGCCCCCGTTACGAACGCCACCCCCGCAACTACCTGGCCTTCCTCGGACTCGCCGCCGCCCTCTGCTGCTACAAGCGATACCTCCGCCTCACCACATAGGACACGGTCTAAGCGGATACGGCGAAGTTTGCAACTGGAGAACATGAGCCTGAGACGCAGGAAGGCCCCCAAGGATGGGGGCCTTCCTGCGGGTGTACTTCGGTCAGTTGGCCTTGTCGTAGGCCTCGCGGATCTCAGCCGGCACTCGACCGCGGTCGTTGATGTCGTAGCCCTTCTCCCTAGCCCAGGCCCTGATGGCCGCCGTGTCGGTACGGCCTCCCGAGGGCTTCGGGGCAGCCTTGATGCGGCCTGCCTTGATGCGGCGACCGGCCTTGGTGAAGGGGGTGATGGCTTCGAGCAGCTTGTCGTAGCTGTCGGGGCCGAGGTCGATTTCGTACCCCACGCCGTCGACAACGATGGTGTGTGTTGCTGCCTCCTGGGTCTCTTCGCCAGTGAGGTCATCGGTGTAGATGGTTACGATTTTCTGAGCCATGCGTTGGATTGTAGGGCGGTTCTCCGGCTGATTCCGCAGGGCCGTGGCCCTAACCTTGATCAACAAGGCCAGAGTCAGGCAAAAGGCACAAAAGCAGTCCGTTTTTATCGCCGTCAGTGACCCGCTTTGAGAGCGCCGTTCGAGAGCGGTCGATATCAGCCCGGACTGAAGGTGACTCGAATAGTCGCATCTGTCGGAAGCACGAGAACGCCCCCAGAGTTCGACTCCCAGTTCTCCGGGATGATGAACATCCGGCCTTTGGATTCTGCGAGAAGACGTAGGCCCTCGTAGCGGAACCGGAATCGTTGGCGTGGGTCTTCGGGAAAGGCCGTTTCGCGTACCTGCTGATCTGAAAAGTGGAGACGGTCGAGGGTGTCGATCGTCACGCCTGGGCGTAGCCACAGGTGGTTCGCCAGGTACTTCGCATCGTCGTGACCGTGTTGCTTGGCATATGCGTGGGTTGCCCAGAAGGACGACAGCGCGACCAATGCCGCTACAAGCGTAAGCGCCAGTCGCTCGCGGGCAGCTGGGTAATTAGCGCCATCAAGCTTGAAGGACAGCGCTCTCCCGTACACCACCAGCACAAGGCCTCCGCCCAGCAGAAGCGGTGTGTCCATCGCCCCTGCCGGCCACACGGCGAAGCCGCCCAGCATACCGAAAAGGAAGAGGATTCCCCCGCACACCGACAATCCGTAGGGAAACACTCGAATCCCGCGGAGAGGTGGCGCGGGTCGGTTTCCGACGGATCGGGCTGCGTAGTACACCACCACACCTCCCAACGCGACAATAAGCGCGGTCCCAGCTGGCACATACAGCGCCCCTGCGCTGCGGAGCGCATAGTCCTGGGTCGAGAAGCCAAGAGTTGCGGAATCGACCCCGAAGTACTCATAGAGCGCGTCGGTGTAGGCGAAGCCGAAGTACAGCAGCAGAGCCCCGATGAACGTGGTTGGCGCAATGAATGTGGCCAGAGTGCTGACCCAGTTGCCCCAAAGGGGTGTCCGGGGTTCCGGGTCGCCATCTGCCATGCCTGCCCCTTCCTCAGTACGGACTCAGCTACCGCCGTGGGACAGGTCGGGCTGGGGCTCTTGCGGGGGTGTCCGGTCCTCTGTAGGTGTCGGCGTTACCGGCGTGGGATTCGGGCTCGGTCCGGTCGTGTCTGGCTGGGGTTGTGGTGCGACCTGCGCATCGATCTCATCAGTAGCCTTCTCCCTGACGCTGCCGTTGTCACTCAAGGTCACGCAAAGCAGGCGGGTCGCTCTGGTGGAGTTCACGCCTTTATCCGAGAAACTGAACTCCGCCTTGACGGTCTGCTGAGGCGGGACGGTGACGGTCTGGCTCGGTGGAATGGCGGCTCTGCTCGTCTCACCCGGGGTGCAGTCGACGACGCTGATCGTCCCCGCGTACTGTTTCGTCGATGGGTTGGTCACGCCCTTGGTGTAGTTGAACGGCCATACCCCACTGAAGCCGTCAGACAGACGGCCCGCGTGGCTGAAGTCCCCCTTGCCCTTCTCTCTCTCTTCTTGCTTTCGCTTCTGCTCATCGCTCGTAGCCGTCGACGTGCCGCTCGACGTGCCGCTCGACGTGCCGCTCGACGAGGACGACCGTGGCTCGGGTGGTTGGTTGTCAGTTGAAGAGCAACTGGAGAGAACGGTGGCGCCGGCGCAGAGCAGAGCTAGCGCGAAGGGCACTCTGCCCGATCCCCAGCGACGGTATTTCTTGCCTGGCACTGAGTCTCCTGATCCAGCGGCCGAGGCTGGTACCACCAGGAGCGGCTAGGACGCCATCAGTTCCTTTTTTTTAAACGCGCCGCCTCAAGGTACATCGCAGCCCGGCTTCTTGGTGGTCGGTGGCCACCACTCATCGAAACAGACTCATGGGGCACATGCCCGAGATGGTGACCCAAGAGGGGCACGACGTCGTAGGGCCACGCAACTGATGAGGCGAAGGCCCTGGTGTGACCTTGCGCGGCGGGACTGCGACCGCCGAACAGGCGGCACCTCAGCCTTCAGAAGCTGTCTTACACCTCGCATGACAAGTCAAGTGGTGCTTCGGCCGGGACCGGACGGTGAGGAGACAGTCTCGGAGTACTCGATCGAGCGGGTGCCCGTAGGAAGTCGGTGGTTGGACCGACGACTGTGATCTCAGCAGAGAGTAGAAGCGTGAACGGCACGAATGAGAGGGCGGCGGAGTCCCGAAGAGCACGATCCGACAGTGTGCACAAGTGGACTGCCACACTAGCCGCTGTTGTTGCGCTCACTCTGTCGATCTACACCTTTGCCGAACTCCAACAGAAGCCCAAAATCGATGTGACATTTCCTCACCTATTGCGCACTGGACCAGTAGACAGCGGAACCGCGTTCCAGATTCAGCCAACACTGTCCACCAGGTTCAAAACCCAGGATGTCGACTTGATTCGTGATGCACATCTGCAACTGACTCCCGTGGGCTCGATTTCATCTTCAAGGAAGCCAATTTTCTACTGGCATGAAACCGGGACATACGCATACGATTTCACTTCAGACCAGGTCAACTATCACTGGACCAGCGATCCCGCCCCATTCATCGTCAGTCAGGACAAACCTCAGCAGCCCACACTTGTGTTCTGGGCCAACAACTGGACCTTCCGACCTGGCCAGTACGAGGGATCGCTCCAGTTGAGCCGATCAGAGAATCACAGCCCTTTGGTCAAGACATTCTGCCTGATTGTTTCAAAGAAAGCCGCCGATGAAGTCCACGGCGCGGAGCAACGGCAGATCTTCTTTTTCCGCGACGACCTGCCACAGTTCCACTCCTCGAAAAAATCTCCAGACTGCTACCGGAGGGAAACAGATTGAGTCAAGAGCTCTTGCCAGTCAGTAGTTCTCCGGGCCCGTTATAAGAATTGCCCCGTGAATGATCTCTGCGCCAGGTGCTGTATGGCCGGTCACTATCTGGCGAAGGCAAGATTTTTTCATGCGGGCGAAAATATGTTCTGGCTGACCTAAAGCCACCGCAGTGCATCAAGTTGAGCCTGCAACTCGGCGGGCAACTCTACCTCCGCATGAACCATTCTTCCGCTCTTGACTTCTTCCCCAATAAGGTCTGTCATAGTGTTTATTCTCGTGCACGAGAGTAAAAGGGTCGTTCCCGAGGAGACACGCATCCGACTTAGCCGACCCGCTGCAGTGGGGCTGGCTCGAAATAAATGCTATTCTGCGGCGCCTCTTACCTCAGCTGGTTCGTAACCTTCTGGAACCTTTAGGGCGTATCCGCCACTCGACAGGCGCGCAACCACATCGCACACCTCTTGGACAACCCTGAGCACTGGCGTCAGGACCGTTCCATCGGCAAGTTCCTGTTCGCATTTAGCGAGAAGGACGGGCCACAACAGCTCGGCAAGCTGAACTTTTGGGTCCCCAAGTCGCATCTTACCCAAGGGAACCTTGATATCTCGATGTTTTTCGCGAGCTTCCTGAAGGTGAGCTCGGATCTCATGCTCCCAACTCTCCGTGAGGGGGCTGTCCTGCTTCTGCTCGGCAATGATTCGAATCTGAGGAACGAGCTCATCGTCGGAGAAGTTCGCAAGTTCATACTTATCGCTACCCCACACGTGAACTCGAACTAGGAAATCCAAGTCTTCTTGGGTTATATCCGCGCCTTGCCATTGAACCTCCTCTCGGATGGCTTCCTGAAGCTTCCTGCGTTCATTCGCGCGTTGCTCCGGCGTCTCCCACTTATTTTCAGCGTCCATCGCCACTACAAGTGCTGTCGGGGTGGCATCCAGCAGCCAGAAACCTTTCACTCGCCTACCAATGCGAGGCGACACGCTATAGCGAGCGATGAGCATTGGACTGATCTTCGAACCCTTGGCGCGTTGAACCCGTACATGCTGTGACTGGCCAAGGCCGAATTCAGCAAGGAGTCGTGGCAGGTGATACAGCTCGGTTTCGCCCTCGACCAGCAACAAAACTCTCGGGTGGGGAGAGAGCCCAAAGCTGCCGAGTGCCCTCTCAAGAGATTCAGCCTCATCATGTCGAGGAGTTAGGCGATCATGTAGAGCTGTTCGAGACTGAAATCCCGAGATGTCCGGCAGCGGAGTGAGCTTCCCTGCCGCCGCCAGTTCTTCGTGTGCCCGCAAGAAAACCTCGGCGGCGACTCGGTACCACATACAGTCATGCGCCACGCCCTGGATCTGCGACCACCCTTTGTAGCTCGCGTGCCGAAGCAACGGAAGCCATTCCTTCAGCGGGTCTCTAATACGGGCTACACCCAGTAGTGATTCCGCTTCCTTCAGCAGGTCAGCGGAAGTAAATCCGGCGAGCTGAAGCAGCTCAGAGACATCAGATTCCGACCGGAATCGCCACAGCTCATCTCCGGAGCCACCGGGCGGCATGTTAACTGTGCCCAGGATTCCAGGCAGGTATCGAGGGGAAAGGGCAACCAGAGACCGCGCACGTGCTCGCTTACGCGACATCCGCTCAAGGCGAGAGTCATGCGTGAAGCCCCGGCGAATGAACTCATATTCCCTCAAGGCATCCGCGATATCTAGGAGCTGCCATGATGAATAGGCGAATCCGTTCCACCATTCGCCCGGCTGTTGATCCGGAGGTCGCTCATAAGGCCAGCTTGCAGAATATCCCTCACCTTCGGGATCGCGGACCTTACCTTCAAGCGCTCCCGAGAACACCCAGCCCCGGACATTGAAGTTTTCGCCAGCCTCAACAACTGCGACTCTGCGACCTTCTGCAGGCGTGTCGCTAACCCTGTATAGGGGGAGCAACAACCTCCTGCGGTGAAACTCTTGCAGCAATGCTAGATCAATCGAATATCCGCGATCCTTGGCTGCCTTCATGAAGTCATCGGTGTCTAGAAGACGGTCCTGGGTGAATGAAAACGGCAACTTCAGCAGCGCCAGCGATGATCCATCTGGAGGGAAAACTGAAGCCGACTTTCGTAGACTCATACACTGAGCTTAGCAATGTTGTGGTTGCACGGCTAGGCGTCCAGGGCAATTCGGCCGCACCATCTCCGTTAAAGACCTGCCCTAGTTGGAGGCCAGCCAGAGGGAAGTCGACTCGCCTTTCAGCGCCGTCGGCCGATCCTCCTCCTGGCGGGGAATCAGGAGAAGGATCATGCCGAACGATGGAGGACCATTGAGTAGGCGCACCCGAAAGGCTATTTAGTCATTGACATTACTGGTCAAACAGAGTACGAATACTGTTAGCGACTGCCCGCCAAGAGTAACGAGAAGCCCCAGCCGGGGCTTTTTTCGTCTCTCTAGAGCCGGAATCACCTGGTTCGAATTTGTCGTTTCCCGGGCCGCGAGGTCAAAGGCGCTTCCGATCACCTCTGCCGGTCTGAAGGACTAACGTCGCTCGGCTTCACCTACTGGCAGGCCGCCTGAACCCCATCAAGCCCATCACGCGGGGCACAGTGGCTTTCGGAGGGGCTAACGCTCGTGCTCCTGGTACTCAGGAGTGAGGGGTGAGACGTGTGGAAGGCCCTCCATCATGGGGGCCTTCCACACAAGGCGGGTCACTTGGGCCAACGGCGCCAATAGTCTCCGAGTGCTCGAATGATGTCAGCCCGGTCCTTGGGCGGGACATCTCGCAGTGCACGATTGAGTGTCCGCTCTCGAACGATGGATCGCACGAGAATGGGAGCCAGGACGGTGACGATCGCGCCAAGCACTGGCCAGGGCCCCGTCAGGACTATCTCCGGGGGATTCATGCTTGTTCCCTACGCGAGCGGCTTGCGCCTCCAGGAGCGGACGCACGCCAGAACAGCACGGCTACCTAGACCTGGGGCCCAGGGGTCGCGGGCAGGCACGCTACGCGCGTCTGCGGACAACGACACCGGCGCGGCTCTATGGCCGTGGTGTCAGCCGATCGTCTGACGGTCGTCTCTCCTTGCAGTCCCCTGACTGTTGTTCTGACTCGCGGGTCCCAAGCGGCATTTGGAGGTGCCGGGGACTACTACCTTCCCCAACTGCCATCGGATGACACTTCGTCCACCACTCACCAGCTGGAGAGCGTAGGCCCCAGACGCAGGAAGACCCCCGGAAATGAGGGCCTTCCTGCGGGTGTGCTTCGCTCAGTTGGCCTTGTCGTAGGCCTCGCGGATCTCGGCCGGCACACGGCCGCGGTCGTTGATGTCGTAGCCCTTCTCCTTGGCCCAGGCCCTGATGGCCGCCGTGTCGGTACGGCCTCCCGAGGGCTTCGGGGCAGCCTTGATGCGGTCTGCCTTGATGCGGCGACCGGCCTTGGTGAAGGGGGTGATGGCTTCGAGCAGCTTGTCGTAGCTGTCCGGGCCGAGGTCGATTTCGTACCCCACGCCGTCGACAACGATGGTGTGGGTTGCTGCCTCCTGGGTCTCTTCGCCAGTGAGGTCATCGGTGTAGATGGTTACGATTTTCTGAGCCATGCGTTGGATTGTAGGGCGGTTTAGCTCTTGCAGTCTCCGGCTCATTCCGCAGGGCCGTCGTCGTCACTCAGGCGTTCTTCCGTCCGTGCTCGGGACCCGAGGCGTACCCAGAAACCGGCGTCCGCGCGCATCGCGTCGCACTCCGATCGCGGCCGCAGCAGCGTCAACGGATGGCTCTCGCGGAAGCCAATAGCGACTACCGGTATCTGAGGCCCAGCGAATCGGTCCGGACTGAGTTGCGCAACAGCTACTATAGCTGGCCTTCAGGCGACCGCAGTGCATCAAGTCGGGCTTGCAATTCTGCGGGCAACGTCACCTCCTCATGAACCGTTCTTCCGCTCTTGACTTCTTCTCCAATAAGGTCTGCCATAGTGTTTACTAACGCACCTGGTCAGGTGCGTTGGCCGCCCTACGGAATTCGAAATCGATAATCCGATGCGCCGTGAAAGCTCTACTGCGCAATATGCAAGAGCATCTCAGCAGTCCTCTGTCGTCGTTCGGTCTCAAAGCACCAATGCTTGACGGGAGGCCGCACCCGTGTAAAGCTTCCATATTGCATTAATACAATTGCCTTCATGTCGTTCACTTTTAGGAGGTGAGCCCGTTAGCCTGCGGACACAGGCGCACCTTTTGGTGGTGAACGTGATGCAGGGAATCCGTCAGCTGTTGCGCCAACTCATGTGCTGCCATCGCGTCTGGAGCGAATGGGAAGCCGGCAAGCCGCGACCGTACAGTTTCGGCTCCGATGGCGGTCGGCCCTACGAGAGCGAGTGCGTGAGACATCGGCGGACGTGTCTCGCGTGCGGTAAAGCCGAGATCAAGCTCGACATTCGCATTTCAAAGATCGGTACCTACTACATACCGTGACACCAATGGGAGATCTAGTCCATCTCCGCGAATCAGCCTGGAAGCACTCGCTTCCAGGCTTTTCTATGGCGCGGCTCGGCCGAGAATGGCGTCAACCAACTTCTTCAAGGGGCCGTTGGTGTCGAGGAGATTGCGAACGAAGACCCGTACGCCGCTGTCGATCGCGATTGGAGGCGTAGCTGGCTTCACGAAAGACGGAGCGTTGGCAGGCCAGCTCTTAAACTTCCGACCTACACAGCCATCATTGAGTACGACAACAGCCTTGATGTACCGACTTTCGGGGTTCGCTGCCCCGTGAGGGATAGGAGTTCTACTTTCCCCGAAGACCGGCTCGACCTGGGCCTCGACGGCATCCTGAGCAGGCCAATTACCATACCAGACGTAGATTTCACCCGGTCTGATGGTGAGAGGTGCTTCTGGCCCTTCCACTGGAATCGGCGGATCAGGAATCATCACATCCGGAATCCGTCGGAGCCGTCGTTTGATTCGCTTGCGCCGCAATGTTCCGACGCCTACCCTCACGATGGTGGTGTTCAGCCTTCCGGCATTAATCACCTGGATTCTCAGTGTGTTACGGGAATCATACTCGGCCCGGATGCGAATGCGAGGGCCCGAGCGGCGGAAGATCCAGAATGATCCGATCCCCAGGGCTGCGCCGAGAATAAGCACCCAGTCATAGAGGTACTGCAGCCACAGCGGTGGGCTCGACGAAGCGTCCGCGGCAATCTTAGTGCCAACGACGAGGAGCTCGGCACTTGCAATCATGGCACTCTCCTCCAGAACCGAATGACGCGCGTCCCCGGCACTTCTTCCCCTCTTCCGGGCACTCGCCAATGCATCCTGTTTGCATCGACCAGCTGCACGGCTGCTCGTCCTCTTCGATCATCCCTACAGCAGTGAGCTCGCCTGGCGGTCCGTCGATTGCGGTCCCTACGGCTTGTAGGAAATTGACACCCTCGACGTTAGCTGCCTCGCGGTAGAGCAGGAGGAGTCTTTGTCCGCTGGATTCATTAGGAAAGATAACGCCGTAGTCACGAGAGGCGCCGACGTACCTAGCTTCGAGCCACACTCCTGGCCCGAGTTCTTCTCGTGTGACAGTAACTGGAATACGAGCTCGAAATGGTAGAAGAACGGCGCGAAGGAGATTCGCAGACCAAAAGATGTCATCGCTCGTTACGGAGAAACCAGGTGGTACGTCGGCGGGCGGACGGTCGAGACCAGCATGGCTGACGCCTAGGGCCCAGAGAACCTTCTCCATAGAAATGGAATGATCTGCTGCGTCATGTAGAGCGTCTTCTGGATGCATGAAGTTGTGGTCTTCGATAATATTCACGCGCGCCTCCTCATCGCCGATGAGTCAGCCTCACATTGAAGATGGCGTCGTGCCACGGGTGTGATCCGTCTGAGGAATCTGCTGCGTCATTTGGCTTAAGGTTCCACTCTCTATCTCTGGCAGCGGCCGCTAGCAGCACGAGGGGCACGACGAGCTCGGGACAGCCACCCGAGGGTCGGCGACGTCGTTGGGCCACGAAGTTGGTGGTCAGACGGGTCAGGACGCGTCTTCGGCAACCGTAGAATCCACAGACCACATCGTCCGCATCGAGCCGATTGACGTCTGGCTCGTATAGTCGACCAGCTTCAGCGGGTCCATCCGGGCAGCCGCGAAGTGCATGCTGAGGTAGACCGTAAACGGGAACAGCACCTCGCCCACCTGGGGCAGCTCCATGAGAGCGAAGTCGCCACTCTCCTGCACGGTGATCTGCGGGTGCGGCTCCTCGTCCACCCAGGTGAGGTAGCCCTTGCCCATCACCCACACGCTGTCGGGGCGTTCATCGAGCGGCTTGTCTCGGCACCACTCGGCCAGCTGGTCGCCGAGCTTCGCCATGTCGATGCTGTCGAAAGCGAAGATGATGCCGGCCGTCGGCACGTAGCTGTACTCCCGGCCGTAGATCCGGCACCGCATCTCGAACATCTGCGGGTAGAACGCGCTCTTCGGGAGCTGCTTGACCCGCCGCAACTTCTCGCAGGCGTCGACCAGCTCCTTGGAGTCCAGCTTCGACTTCACCTCGATGACCCCGTAGACGCACTCGCTCGGCACGATGCGGTAGCTGTCCATGTCCAGCAGGGGCGGCGTGCTCCGGTCGCAGATGAGGATGTCGCACTGAGGGGACACCTGACCGTTCGCTGTGATGACCTCACCACTGTGGAACGCTTGGACATGTCCTGGTAGGTACTTCGAGATGAATTCGGCCAAGAGCTTCTCGCGTGCGCCGCCCTTCTCGCCGCGGTGCACGAACCCACCGGAGCTGAGGAAGTCGGCACGTAGCCGGTCTGACGCTGACTGGAAGATCTCGCCAAGGGAGTTCTCTGCCACGTGCCGACCGTACTCGTCGGGCCGGCTTCACACGGCCAGTTCCGGAATGTTGCAGTCGAGACGGAGGTTTCGGGTCCCGGGAATTAATGCCCCCATGAGCCACTACGGGCCTCACATAGCCACTCCACGTCTTCCCTCAGTACATCTCCAGGAGCACGACAGCCGCTCCAGAGAGTCAGGGTTAGGGAAGACCTTCGAGAACGTGTTCCAGAAGATTCGTGGAATGGCGTCCTTTCCAGTGTCCGTCCGGGAAGAACCTCGAAAGCGGTCAGGTTCGTGAGTGAACCAGCCCAGGCCAGTTGTTATTGAGCAGCAGCTAGCCCACAGAGACATGTTTCACGCTTAAGCTTGCAGTCAATCTGAAGTCGCGCAATAGTTAATAAAATAAGTGGAGATTCCCATGAAAGAGTTCGATCACGCCGCTCTGCTGGAGTTGGACGAGCGGCTTCCCCAATGGATAGGTG
This sequence comes from Streptomyces sp. NBC_01431, assembly GCF_036231355.1. Lineage (NCBI taxonomy): Bacteria > Bacillati > Actinomycetota > Actinomycetes > Kitasatosporales > Streptomycetaceae > Streptomyces > Streptomyces sp. NBC_01431. The sequence goes on along the minus strand of NZ_CP109496.1, from coordinate 36,828 downwards.
ACGTACTAGCCGCCCGAGAGTCTGGAACTGGCATACAGATAGATGTCGATGGTTTCGACGATCCCGATCTTCTCTATTACGCACTAGCACTTGCCGTCCGTGCGGGAGTTCCAATATCTACCGCCCCGAGCCAGGCATGGTTAAGCAAGCGCTACAAGACATCGCCTTGAAGATGCTGGACCAAATCCTCCCGGACCAGGAACTGGGGTCCTCTAACTAGAGGCAGACGCTCCTAAGCCGCACTTCAACGAAAGGACTCCGCTGGGCGACCTCAGTCGATGGGTTCAGGCCCACGCAGTTATTGCTCCCTGTCTTGGAAAGAAATGGATCTAGGCAACTATTGATCAGAAACTCAAAGGGTTCTACTCAAGGGTGTAGCGGACGTGGGGGCCGTGGAAGTAGCCGCGGACGATGTGGGGCTGGCGTTGGCGTCTACGGAAGAACCTGCGGGTCTCAGCGGCGAGTTCGGCCTGGTTCCGGGGCCGGTGTCCCTTGGGCAGGCTGTGCTTGAGGTCGGCGTTGACCAGCTCATCGGGGTTGAGCTCGGGCGAATACGGCGGCAGGAAGTGGAGCTCGACGTCGTCGGGGTGGGCGGCGAGCCAGGTGCGGACGGTCTTGGAGCGGTGTGCGGAGTGCCCGTCGACCACGAGGTGAATCTTGTGGTTGAAGTGCCCGACAAGCCGTTCCAGGAAGCGGCATATCACGGCCGCGTCGAAGGTCTCGGTGAAGACCATGAAGTGCATGCGGCCCTTGGTGCTGATCGCGGACATCGCGTTCACCGAGAACCGGTTGCCGGTGCGGCGCACGATCGGTGTCCGTCCCTTCAGGCCCCAGGTCCGGCCGGTGACCTGGTCGGATCGCACGCCGACCTGGTCGGCGAACAGGATCTCCCCGCTCTCGGCCCTCGCCGTCGCGCGGATCGCCGGCCAGGTCTCCTCGCGCCAGCGCCGCACCGCCTCGGGGTCCTGCTTCACCGCCCGCTTGTCAGGGCGCTGGAAGGTCAGGCCCCACCGCTTCAGGTACTTGCCCACCCCCGGCTCGGTCAGCCGCACCCGATACAGCTTCGCGATCAGGTCACCGACCAGGCGACGGGTCCACAACTGCCCCCTCAGACCCACATCACACGGACGGTGATCCAGCACCGCCTGCCGCACCGCGGCCTGCTCGGCCTCGTTCAGCACCTGGTGGACCACCAACGGACGACCACGCGGCTGCGCGAGCAGCGCCTCCCGGCCCCCGGCCTGCCACTTCGCCCACCAGTTGTCCACGGCCTTCAGCGACACCCCGAACACCGCCGCGACGTCCTCACGGTCCCGGCCCGCCACCAGCGCCGCCACTGCCCGCAACCGCAGAACCTCCTGCGCCACCGGCGACAGATGGCGCGCGTCCCCCACCAGATCACTCACACCCAGCTCAACGACCAAGAATCACAAGCGTTTCTGATCAATATCTACACAAAGCCATATTTAGCGGGTCGGGCCGACTTTAGTCATCGGGTTCCATTTTCCATTGCAGAAAGGTGCAATCCCGCAGAAGATCTCCTCATGTTCCCAACACGGGGAACTGCGGGAGGGGAATTCGTGAAGATCACTTTTAGATCAGTCGTTGTCGCCATCGCGGGTGCAACTCTGGCAGCCGTCGGCTTTGCAGCGCCGGCCACCGCAGACGGTTCTCAAGTCAGCGCTTCCGACGCCGCTAGCACCCCCGGAGTAACCGTCACCATCCACCACCGCGGGGATGGCACGCAGCCGCCCGCGGAGCTGGGTAACCCCTCCGAGTGGGGTGTGGCGAAGATCGAGATCAAGGCTTCGGCGCATTCTTCTCTGCTGGGGGCGGGAAATACCTGTCAGAATGTCGCTCACGGTCAGTGGTGCTACGGTTGGGATCCGATCACTCCGATAGGCATGAAGCGCTGCTATTCGAACTACCTGGCGGACGTGTCGCACAAGACAACGGTGAGGGTTCAAAACGAAGACTACTCAAGCGGCTGGGTGTCCGCTGGTTCTGTCTCCTATGCTTCCGTAGATGTCGGAACGGCCTATACTTGCTACGCTTACTACGATAATGCTTAACCCCCGCGCTGCCGGATGAATTTCTGGTAGGAGGGGCTGGCCAGTCTGAGAGTCTGGGGCCACACGGGCAGCGTGTGGCCCCAGATTCTCGGCTTAGGCCTGTCCAAGGATGAATGGAGAAGAAGAATCAGAAATTTTTCGGGCGCTCGCGCTGTATCGCTGGCAGCGCCACTCGGAGCTGGCTTACTGCTTGGCCTACTGGGTCCCCTTGCGGGCAAATGGGATAATCCCGCTGGGGTGGTCTTGGATGTCATTTTTTCTGGAGGGTGGCCATGGGCCTGTTACGCATTCTTGGTCGGCTATTCCCGTCGCTCAAAAATTGAATCAGCCATTCTTGCACCTTTTGGGTTGGCCATCGGGGTAGTTACTTACTACCTATTCAAGGACTCGATTCTTACCACTGCCGTCCCAGGTGGATTTCAACCGTCTGGTAGTGGATCGGCTTCTAAAATTGTCGCATGGGGAGTGCCCGCGTTTATATTTGGCGTGCCTCTTGGCCTCTTGGGTAACGTTGCGCGAGTGCCGGGTGTTGGCGGCCTCTTCTTCCGGTTGCTCATTCCTCTCGTAGCATTTTATGAAACATCGGAACGATTGGCTAATGAATCACGAGGACCAGGGTCGGTCGTCATAGGTACCTGGAACACGGTTCGGTTCGTCGCGGTCGCTGTTGCGGTTGCTCTGGTAGGACACACAATATGGCGCGCGTGGCACACCCGGCGTACTCGCTCTTCGGGGTTTCAGGATTCAGGAATGCGAGCTCGGGACGCAGGAACTGAAGGAGCAACTGGAGACTCTTGAGCGGAGAAGGAGATACACAGCACCATCGAACACAAATGACTACTCCCCAAAGTCGAAGGCCCCGAAAGCGGAACGTTTTCGGGGCCTTCGTGCGCCCGCTCACACGGCGGCCGTCTTCTGCGGGCGGCCCCAGCCCTGGCTCCGGTCCATCGCGGCAAGCAGCACCGGCTCCAGCCGGCGGACGCGAGCGAGGCGCGGGACCTCCCCGAGCCTCCGCCGTCTGCTGCTGGTCGGCGTCACCGGCAGCGCCGATGCCTTCACTCATCCGGGGGCGCGCCTTCCCGCGGTGCTGACGTGGGGTCGGCTCGCGTGGAGTGGGTTCTTGCGGGTCCGGCTGGTGCTGCCCGGTGCCCGTGCCCGGCTTCGGCTTGCGATTCAGCATTCATCGCAGTCGAGCGGCCGCACGTCACTGACCTCGTCAGCCTCAGGCGGCAGCAGGGTCAGTTGGCGTTCTCGAACGAGGCACCGATGTCGTTCCACATGAAAGCCTCCTTCCAGTCCGGGCGCCCCTTGGCCCAGCCGTTCAGGGCGGCGATCACCTTCTCCTGAGAGATCGTCCCGGTCTGGTAGTGCTCTGCCGCCGTCCCGTCACGGAACTCCAGCTGATAGGTGTTGTCATCCCTGAGCCACACCTGCACATACCAATCGCCGGCCACCTCATCATCGAGTCGCTCGACGATCACGAAGGCGTTGCCCCGGCCGAGGTTCGCCACCATCCGACTCAAGGCCGTGGGCCCCGGATTTCTCACCTGACGACCGTGCTCGTCTCTCGCTTGGAGCATCGTCCGATCATCCCCCACAGCTCTGATATCCGCCGAAGAGCAACCACGTCACGCCCGCTCTCGTTCCCCGCGTTCCCCAGTTGGTTCACTGGAGTAGCTCTAACGTGCTTGGCTGACGTGCAGGGGGTCACGCCTCTGCCCCGGGGTAGCCGATCTCGAACAGCACGGTGCTGAGCTCGGCGATCACGCCCTCGACCTCCAGGAGTTGGGTACGCACTGGCGTCGGCAGGTGCTCCCGTTCCCATAGGGCGACCGGCTGGTCGGCGGGTCGGGCCGTCCACAGCCGTTCGAGTTCGGTGGCCGTTTGCGCCAGCGAGTGGACCGCGTTGTGGGCGACGGCTCCAACTGCCCGCTGGAGGGGGTCTCCGCCTATGGCAGCGCGGCCGAGCATGTCGAAGCCGGGCGAGCTGGTGAGAGCGTTGATGGTGGACTCGATGTGGGGCATCCGCAGGAGCCGCTGCACCCACGCCGGACCGCGTGCCCCGTCGGGCAGGGCCGGGTAGTCGGGCTCGGCGACCAGCGTGCGGTGCACGCTCCGCGCGAACTCCCGGTGGCTGGGCGTCCACAGGCTTCCGTGCAGGGCCAGTTCGAGCCGGTCGATCTGCGCGCGGGCTACCTTCACGTCGCTGGCCCACTCGGGCTTCAGGTCCGGTATGCCGGCGGCTCGCACTGCGCGGGCCCGGTCGCCGAGCAGCAGCGGGGGTGGTGGTGTGCCGTCCTGGGTGTCCGCGAGGTGACGCTCGGCGGCGATGTGCGCGAGGGAGTTGTCGACGACCACTCGCCGGGCCCTAAGCCGCCGGTCATGGCTGATCAAGTCGGTCCATCGTCTGCCCAGGACGCCGTGGGTCTCCAGGTCGCCTTCATGGATGCGGCTGGTGTGGGCGCCGTCGACCCAGCCGAGCAGCAGGGTCAGCTCGATACGTCGACCAGGACGTACGCTTCCTGGGCGGCGCGGCACGCCGCCAGGGCCAGGAGCTCGACAACCGGCATCCACTGCCGGTCGAACTCGTCCACGCCGGGTGCATCGGGACGTCCCGGGCGCGGTCCTTCCGGGCCGGGGACGGTGCGGTTGTCGTAGCCGGTGTGCCAGACGACGAGGGCTCCGCAGGTCATCCGGCACGACGCCACGCAACCATGCCGAATGCGGCCTGGTTGCTTTGCTCCCACAGTCCGCTCACCCGCGAACCGTACTCGGAGATACGACGCCCGGGGCCCACAGCAGCAGGCTCTAAGAGGGACTGTAGGGACGGTTGGGGGTGTCTCTCGCGGCGCCGGTCGGTCGTGCCGTGCTGCGGGTCGCGGGAGAGCCGCTTTTGCCCGGTAGGCGTTCGAACGGGCGGCCGTGCCGTCGTGGCCGCCTTGCGCAGGGGTGACCGTCATTATGATCGGCCTGCCCAGGCGTCTGAAGCGCACCGAGGCCGAGAGCTCGGCCGCTTGCCGCGCGCTCGCACCCCCTGATCCACTTGCCGCCTCGGCCTGCCAGAGTGGCCTGATGCTTCTGAGTCCTGAGAACACCCTGTTCATTCAGGGGGACACCCCTGTGCTTCTGCTGTCCGATGCTCCCATCCATGACCTTCTACCGGTCCTGACCGCGCCTGATGGTGCGGTGCCTCGGTGCGAGGGATGGAGCATCGTCCCCAAAATCGCGCTGTGCGTCGTCGACGGGCCCGGCAAGGCCGGGCTCGTCATCCCCGCCCTCGCGGCCCCGGTGATCGACGTAGCCGACGGGGCCACCAAGCCTGGCGACATGGACGACTGGTGCGCGGACGCCGAACGAGCCGGTGGCGCAGTCGTCCTGTCACTCGACGAACTGCCCGAGGCACTCGACTGGGCCCACTTGCTGGGCTCTGGCTCCGCCCGCGGCGGGTTCGTAACAAGCCTGGGCTGACGTTCCCCTGGTCGGTTCAAACTTTGGTGGCACGCGCTCAAGGATCGACGTCACAGGACAGCAGGGGACATCCGGCACCGGTGTGGCGGGGACGCCTAGAATCGTACGTGTGTACGATAATCTGCCGCCCGACCTGCCTCGCCTCCGCACCCTGGAGACGTTCTTCGCCCTCGGCCTCGATGAGATCCGGAAGGCGATCGCGGTCAAGGAGCAGCAGGAGGCGGCGGCCACGGCCCGCCGGGCACCGCCGCCTGTGCCGGACTGGATCATCTCGACCGGCCGCCCGCCATCCACCCCGGGAGCCGCCGGTGCCCGCACCGTGCACGTCGGCGGATGCGGTATGGCTCATGGCACCATCGCGGCCCTCACGCACGCGCAGGCGTTGCGGGCGCTCACCGTGGAGGATGTCCCGCCGTGCCAGTACTGTCGTCCGGACTCCGAGCTCGGGGTGCTGGACTAGGCCGAGCGCTTGCGGCCGGCGGTCTTCTTGGCGGTTTTCCCGGGCGTCGTCTTCTTCGCGGTGGTCTTCTTGGCCGCCGTCTTCGTGGACGCCTTCTTGGTCGCTGTCGTCTTCGCGGCCCGCCGCTTCGGCAGGTCGTGCAGGGTGGCGTCGTCCCCGGTGTGTTCGCCGCGGCCGGCCTTCGCCTTGTCCACGCTGGCGTTCAGCGCGGCCATCAGGTCGACGACCTTCCCGGCGGGCTCCGGAGCCTCCCCGCCTACTGGGCGGGGCTCGCGGTGCTCGGCCTTGGCCGCGAGCATCTCCTCAACGGCCTCCCGGTAGCCATCGGTCATGTCGCTGATGTCATCGCGCGCCATCGTCTCCAGGAGCTGGATCGCCGCGTCGACTTCCTCGTCGCTCAGGTCGACTTCGCGTGGGGCCAGCTCGGCCGGAGAGCGCACCTCGTCGTCCCAGCGCATCGCGTGCAGGACGATGGCGTCCTCCTTGACCCGGAGCAGACCAAGCCTTTCCCGGTTGTGCCACGCGAACTTCGCGACCGCTACCTTCGAGCTGCGCTCCAGGGCCATCCGCAGCAGCTTATAGGGCTTGGCGGCCACCCCCTCGGCCGCCAGGTAGTAGCCGTCCCCTACGCGGACGGGGTCGATGCTGTCGGCGGCCACGAAGGCTACGATCTCGATCGCCCTGGCCGTGGGCAGCGGCATCGAGTCCAGTTCCTCATCGGTCACCTCGACCAGGGTGTCCTTGGAGATCTCGTAGCCCTTGCCGATCTGGTCCTGGCTCAGTTCCTTGCCGTCGATCTCGCACACCTTGCGGGTACGGACCCGGCCCATGTCCTCGAGGTGGATTTGGTGGAAGGCGATGTTGTGGTTCTCGGTCGCCGGCAGCACCTTGATAGGGATCGTGACCAGGCCGAAACTGATCGCGCCGGACCAGACAGGACGGGGCATCTTTTTCAAGCCTCCCAGGACCCCCCTGGGCCATAACCCCAGCCTAGGGCGGCCGCGGACCCTCAGCATGCGGAGGTGTGGCAGGCGCGCCACCGTGGAGGCATGACCGAGCCGCCCATCGTTGTGCACCGGCCCCTGGCCCGCGGCGGCCGGCACGTCTACGTCCTCGGCCAGGACACCGGCGTCGCGTACTCCGATCGCGACCTGGTCGAGTTCCTCCGCCAGTCAGGGATCGATGAGAACGATGCCGCGGCCATGGTCGACGGTGAATCTCCTGAGATCGAATGGCGGGGTGGGCGGCCCCATCGGTACGCGGCGGCGGAAGAATCATGAAGACCCGGGCCTCAGCCTCGCTGCGAGGCTGAGCAGCCCCTGCAGCCTTCGCGGCGACATGGTCGGCCAGCTGCAACCAGTAGTTGCCGGTGCCGAGGCGCGGGTGGCTTGGGCGCCATCGAGCCAGCGGGCTCCGGAGGCTCCGTCCGGATGGACCAACTGCAACCACGGACTGTCGCGCCTTGTCTTCGTTGTCATGACAGCCAATCGAAGGCCGCGATCAACCTCGGCCGATCGGGAGTTGCGACTGTGGAAGGTCGGCCGGCGCTGAGCGTCACCTTCGTCGCCGCAGTCCTGATGGCGGGCGGCGCCTTGGCGCTATGGGTCCCTCCGCCCGCAGTATTCCGGCAGAGGGCCTGTTGCGGAGAGCTTTCGAGCACTCCGCAACTGGTGACCCTTCACCGATTCTCCGCCTCGAATGCCTGGGCGACGGCGAGGCTGTCCTCGTAGACATGGTGCCGGGTGACAAGGCCGTCTTCGACGGTGAGATGCAGAGCGAATCGCGCATGGTATGCACGTCCGGTGGGCCGGGCGGTCTGACGGATCTCGCCGAACACGACTGCGTCGTTTCCGTCGATGAGGATGCGCTCGACCTCAGTCCCCACGTACTCCGGCACATGGTACTCGGCAAGCTCGCGATAGTGGGCGGCCGCGTCGGCCCGAGTGGACCGGTGACGGATCCACGGCGTGGCAGTACGGCCGTGCTCGGTCTCCGGCCAGTCAAGCTTCCAATCGCCCTGCTCGGCATACAGCTCGGCGATGCGCTCGGGGTCGCCCTCGCCGATTCTGCGTAGCAACTCCTCAACCACAGTGCGCGTGTTCGTAGGTACGGCTATGGACATGGGAAGCCTCTCCGTCCTGGTCCGCGTCCTCCGACGCGGAGAGATCGCCAATCCTGCCCGTGTAGGCACGCCGAGACGATTACCTCTGAAGTAAGGCAAGCCCCTCACCGAGATCCACCCTCGAGTGAGCGGTTGAGCCGGCGGGTTGAGCGTTCAGTGTCGGCGCCTGCGGCGAGTTGCCCGGTGTGGCTGAAGCACAGCACTGAAGCACAGCAGGGGCGGGCGCTCAACCTTCCGGCGAGCGCCTGGTCGTGCCGGCGGTCAGCCGCCAGAGCCCGGCCACCTCGTAGTAGACGCCGTTGACCAGTTGCAACAGCACCAGCGTGACCGGCCAGAGCACTGCGCCGAGGCCGGGCACCAGGTCCATCGGCAGGGTGTAGGCCATCACGACCCGCACGACGGCGTCGAGCAGCATCGCCACGCCCCAAATCGCAGTCGAGACCCGCCAGATCCGCCGGAAGGCCGGCTCGCGTTCCCACAGCGCATCCCAGGAGGTGCCGTCGGATCGGAACCGCCCCTCCAACAGAGGGCGGCCGCCGTGGAAGAGCAGCGGGCGCCTGGCCCTGATCGAGATCAGGAACCAGAGCCCGGCCACGCCGGTCAGCCAACCGTCCTTGGCCAGCAGGAACCGGGGGCTGCCGCTGACCAGCGCGGCTGCGATGCCGAGCAGCATGGTCCCGGCGACGAATCCCGCCATGCCCTCCAGGCTGCGGGTGCGCAGCCACTGCACCACCATGGTGAGCGCCGGCAGGAAGGCGCCGGCCAGCAGTGCGACGAAGACGCTGACGCCAGCGGCACGCAGGCCGTAGTACAACGCGATCGGGACCACGATGTCCCAGACGACACCGAGCAGCAGACGTCGCCCGCTCGGCCGCGGCGGCACCTCGGAGGTCGTCACCGCCGACACATTGCGCGTGGTCATGACGTCCTCCAGTCACGAGAAGGGCAGTGGTGATCTCACAGGCACAGCCGTCCATGTCCGGGCGAGGCGGCTGCGCCATCCGCACGACGGCGGCTTCGATCGCAGACTTCAGGGTGATTCCGTGCTGGACAACGGCTAAACCAAGGACCGCGTCCTGGCCGCTTGAGGATGCGCGGGCGATGCAGCCGGGATCACCGAGCCAGCTTTGGATAGACAGTGCCCGGCCAACGCTCAACTCGCCAACTGCAGTGCCACACAGCTTCAGTTGGCGGATCAGTGCTCGACCGGCGAGTTGAGCAGAACGGCCTCCTGGATGGCCGCCGCCTGACGGCGACGCCCCAGACGCAGGGCCCCACGCGGGGATGGACCCAAGCAGGTTGCAACCACCGGCAGGGACGTGACCTGCTTACCGCACATGCGGGCGTGGCCCGCGGCAGCCTCTAAAAGTCCCCGCTATCGGCGCGGCTACTGACGGCCGGGACTTGCCGCGCCCTGCTCGTCAGCAATGCGGCGAGCCCCACCGGCCTCCAGCAGGTCGCACTCGACCTGCCACCGTCGGCGCGGCGTGGAAGTCCAGGCAGGCACCGACCCGAACAACAGGTGCCGTGGGTCTCGCCTGCACACGACCCGAAGTCAGTTGGCGTAGTAGGGGGTGAGCTCCCACGAGTTACCGCCTTCATCCTCCATGCAGGCGAAACCCACGATCGTTCCATGGGACTGCAGAGCGTTACCCCAATTGGTGCACTCCTGGAGAGGGCCCTTGCCGGGGATGTCCGCGCCCTGTCGCGGCGTCGCCTGAGCCACGCCGGCAGCGACGCCGGAAAGCGCCAGGACGCCGGCACCGACGACTATGGCCTTCTTGAAAGTCTTGCGCATTCTTCGCTCCGTCTCTGTCTGTAGGCACATGCGCCGCAGAAACGTGAACTCCGCGACCGCACTGCGCACTTGTGCGCCAAGGGAATCCCCAAAGCATCCGCAGTCGATCACACGGGAACTCACTGCCTCAAGGGACACTAGATGCCTGTTACACACTCCTGACAAGCGCACCGGCGGCGCCCACCGGGCCCTGCACGGTACTGCCGTCAGCCAAGGCCAGGAACAGCGGCAGCACCTCGTCGAGCCGCGTGTAGGCGCCGCGGCGCACAGCCGGCGGGCCGCGGCGAGCTGACGGCCACGAACGCCAGCGACGCGACGATCCACCGCTCCCGCAGCGGCGAGCGGGTGCCGGCCACCACCGCGCCCCACCACACCCATCCCACCGCCACGCAGAACAGCACGGCCGCTGGCGGCAGTAGCACGAGAGGCGCCCACCGGGCGACGTCGCCGCGGGGCAGCTCCTGCAGCCCCGGCAGTACACGGTGCTGACGCGAAGGCGACTTGAGAGGTCACCCACTCCAACCGGAGCTTCTTTGCATACGAGACGGGACGAACGGCACACGTCACACCACCGTGACCTGCAACTTCCCGCTACCACCGGGACTTTGCAACAGCCCTGTGCAGACGGGTGACAGAACCCGACATCATGCGTGGCGCCCGCGTCGGTTGCCGCTCTGCTCGACGGCTCCTAAAAGGTCAGGACGAGCGCCGCGGGAGGGGGAAGTGCCGCAATGCTCGGGGTTGGATGCCCGTCGAGAGGCGCTCGCGATGGGGCCGCCTCGTGCTCTGCTCATCGGCGACGATCGCCGAGACGTTGCGCCGGAGCACGCGTTCTCTTCGGCCGTTGACGACCGCGGTCTGGACCTCGACGTGGCCCAGGCGGATCAGCCAGGCCACGGTCTGAGGGTGAAGGAGGTCCATCAGCCGAAGGACCTTCTCGGCTGCGCTGTCGTTACAGATGCGGGAGACGGCGTTGACCTTGTCCTTGTACGCCTTGTGCAGCGTCTGCTTCTGCACTTTGCAGGCGTCGGCGGCCTTCTGCCAGGTTCCTCCGTTGGCCAGGATCTCGGCGATGAGCAGGGTCTTTTCCGCACTGATGGCCAGTTCGATGGCTCTCAGCCGTTCCAAGGCGTCCAGGAGTTCGGGGGTCCCTCCTGCGCGCGGGCGGTCGGCCAGCTCCCGGAGCCGCGTCATGGCTTCGCGCAGCACCCGGGTCGCCAGCGGCAGCACAAGATCGTCACCATACGAGTGTGGGCCGTCGTCGAAATGCGACGGCCCAAGCCATCCCCGCCTTGTCATCCGTCGAAAATAGTTGACAACCTCCGCCTGGCGGCAGGACTGGAATCAGCCACCTTCACCACGGCAATACGCAGAAGGGCCACGAGGCCTTTTCGGCATTCACCAGTGGCTCTATGGCTCGACCACTCGGACCGCCTTGACCCTGTTCCGGCCAGAAATTCCGTGAGGGCTTGTCAAATAGCACTTTCCGCGCTCCCGACGGAGGAACTAGTCGATGAGGCAGGCCAGTTAGCCTGTGAGGACAGGGAGGCTGGCCGTCGCCGGAAACGCCGACGGCCCCCGATGGCGCGGGAGCCGTCTCCACCTTCGCCCGATTAGGGAAGGTTTGCTTGGAACCCACCATAAGGCGCTCTCCGGGCGCCGGGCAAGATGGAATCACGCAGGCGCCGACGCTGAGGGGGCGCCGGTGACGATCCCCACAGGCATATTGGCACGCGCTTTTCTGATGGTGCCCGTGACGCTTCTGGTCGCCGTGCTCAGCTTGGTGTGGCTGATCGGGGTGATAGTCCCGCCGGCCCGTCAGTATGCGCTGGACGTCGGCAAGCAGACGGCCAGCATGGTGCGGGCCCTGACCAGGTAGGCGTTGTTCGCGGGGCGGCGGAGGCCGCCCCGCACGGCCCCGGTGGGTGGCGCCGCTGTGTCGAACCCGGCCAGCAGCGCTTTCCGCCCTAGGTTGGCCTTGTGCGCACGGCCTCCCAGGACTACAACATCGCGGCCGCACTGTGTGTGACGGGTGGCCAGGAGCTGGCCCACTGCCTGCTCTACGGTGTCGAAGACGTGTCCGCGCGCGTCGCCACCCGCCTCCTCGGCCAGCACCGCAGCGGGTACTGGCTCCGGCAGTTCTGCGTCCCGGCAGCTGATGCCCCATCCGGCCTCTGGTACGTCCTCGACCTGGCCCAGAGCCCGCCCTCCGTGAATTGGTGGCACGTCTGCGCCGCGCTGCAGGACCGGGCGTGCTTCCGGGAGTCGGCGGCCGATCTGGCGATGCTGGAGATCGCTGCTTCGATCGCTGGTCCCCACCGGGTCAACCTGCGGGCCGCGCTGGGGCTCTTGGACGACCAGGAGCAGGCTCTCGCCCTCGACGCCCTCGCCGAAGCGGTGGGGCGGCGATCGCCCGGTCAACAGATGCGGTAGACCCGCCCCGCCCCATTCATGCGGATGATGATGCCTTGCCGTTCCAGCCGCTCCAGGTGGTACGCGATCGACGAGGTGCTGGCCAGTCCCACCGCGTCGGCGAGCTCCTGGATGGTGGGCGGCACACCGGTCCGGGTGATCGCGTCGCGCATCGCAGCCAAGATGGCGTCTTGGCGAGGGGTGGGAAGCGGCGGGTGCCCCATGGAGAAGCCTCTTTCAACTCGGCCCCGGCGTGGCTCGACGGGTCATCGGCGCTGGGCCTGCGGATCCTGCGGATCCTGCGGCAGTTGCGGGACGGCCACGGTCGGCGCGGGCAGGGCAGCGACAGGCTGCGCCCGGCGCACGCTCTGGGCGGCCCGGTGCTGAGCCCGCGCGGCCTCTTCGGCCTGCCGCTGCTCGGGCGGCAGTTGCTGGCGGCGGGTCAGCTCGCGGAGTTCAGGCACAGCGCCCTGCTGGACGAGCTGCTGGACCACGTCGGGCGGTTCCTCCGGGGGCCGGGCCAGGCGGCGGGCGGCCTCTTCGGCCCGCAGCAGCCGGGCTTCCCGCTCCCGGATCTCCCAGTCGGCCAGCAGCCGCAGCGGCTGGGGGCCCTCCAGCTTCACCGCCTCGACCACCGTGCCCACGGACTCTTCCGGTGTGCTCACCGTCTGTTCCTTCCTGCTCGGTTCATGCCCATCACGCCGACCTGCGGGCGCCGCCGGGCACGACGGGGACGGCGACCGCCGGACGCGGCGCAGCCTGCTGGGCGGAGGGCGCCGGACCGGTGAGGTCCGGCGGCAGGGTGACCGCAAGGCGGCCGCCGTGGTGCGCCGCGAGGTCGGCGACCACCTTGAGGGCGGCCAGATCGGCCTGGGCGAAGCGGCCCGGCTGGGCCTGGGCGCGCTCGACGATCCCCTGGGCGTGCTCGGCCACGACGCCGAACGCGCCGGCTGCCGAGCCCGACCCGTCGGGCAGGTCGATGGGCGGGAGCTGCTGCCAGGCTTCCCGGAACTCCACCACCCGTGGGTGCGTGGAGGAGGTGCACAGTTCGTTGCTCATGTCGCTCTCTGCCCAGGTCTGGAAGGCGGCGGCGACGTCCCGCGAGGCCGCGGTGGCCTCTTCCCGGGTGGCGTACGGCAGGGGCTCGTTGGAGGCCAGAGTGGTGCGCAGCTGCCGGAACTCGGTGAGATTCTTCTGCTGTGCGGCGGCCACCGTGGCGTCGTCGGGCCGTTCGCTGCGCGGGCTGCTGTAGGCCAGGGCCGTGTCGCTCAGCTTGAGCAGGGCCTCGGCGGCCGGAAGGTCCTGCCTCTTGGCACCGCGGCGCAGCCGGTCGGCCCCGGCCTGCGCTCTGCGGGCGATTGTCTGGCAGGCGCGGACGGAGACGGTTCGCCAGAACCCCTGGACCCGTACGTCGTCGGCCAGACGTTCGAAGTACTGCCCCGCCTTTTCCCTGATGGTGTTCCACAGGTGGGCGGCGGCGCCGCGGACGGTCTGCAACTGCTGCCACTCGGGCAGCTCCTTGAGCGCGTCACCGTGCTGGTCGGCTGCTGCAGCGCGGTGTTGACCGCTGCGGCGTCGTGCCGGGCGTCCGTGCCGGTCGAGGGCTCCGCCACTGGGGTGCTAGACGGGGCGGTGTTGTCTGCGAGCCGGGTGGGCGGGCCGGGGACGGTGCTCCGCCAGGCTTGCTCCAGGATGCGCAGATCGTCGTCGACGGCCGCGGCCAGGTCTTGGGCCGAGCCCATCTCCGGCGGGACGATGTCGGCCCCGGCCTCCGCGACGGGAGCGAACGCCTCGGTGAGGTCCACCGGTTCAACGCGCGACCCCACATAGGCGTCCTTCGGGTCGTACACCCGCGGGTCGACCGGCCCGCCCTCCGCCGAAGGGGGTGCGGTCTCCTCGGCGGCGGCCTTCAGCTTCCATTGGGGGGCGTCGTAGGTGTCGTAGAGCACCCCGTCCCGTGATTTGATCTTAGAGGGTCGAGGGCTGCCTCGACGGACCAGATAAGGGCATGTCCATGTCACAGAGTGCTGTGACGTGAGCGTCAGAGAATGAGGAGACGTAATCAAGCGGAAGTCATCACGATGCTTTCAGCGCCGCGATAGCTGCCGACTGGACAACGGACGCCTGGCGCGCCCTCAGCGAACCGCGACCTCCCACGGCCTCTGATCGGTCGCCTTCCACCGGCCGTCGGGCACCTGGACGACCAGGCCGTGCTGCACAGCCCGTCCAGGTGCTTAGTGATCGTCCGCGCGGTGTAAGCCACCTTCACGCACAACTCCTGCACCGAGTGCGGTCCATGTTCGATCAGTTGGACGTACGTGCGCGCCGCGTGGGCCCAGGGCGTGGAGGCCGCTCAACGCGGCCAGCTCCCCGGCCTGGTTGTTGTCGTAGGCCGCGAGCAGCTTGTAGGCGGCCAGGCGCCGCTGGTCGTGTTTCGGGGACTCACATCACGGTCGACTCGGGGAACGCGCGCTGGTGCGGCATGCCTCGCTCAGGGTCGGCGAACACAGGCGTGTAGTTCAGCCACGACCAGGCGTCGATGACCAACTGCTTGAGGCGCACGGGGCGTCCCTCCGCACCAGGCCCTACGCCATGTGATCAGCGTAGAGCGCAGGTCGCACAAAAACTCCCTCGTATCTGGTAATCGGGCCGAGTTGGCGGGGGCTCGCTCTAGAGTGACGCCAGGACTCGCTGCCACTCCTGATCTCCCGGACCGATCGGCCGGGAGATACCCGTCCGTGTGGACGACAGGAGGCGTATGGACAGCGAACAACCGGACTGGGGCAAATGGTCCTTCATCATCGCTCTCATCGGGTTGCTGCTCGATGCGGTGACGAAGGTGCCCCAGTAACCGGCGTCCGTCCGGGGCCGTCTCTCAGGAGGCGGCCCCACCCTTTTCCCAGCGAGTACAACACTGTGTATCGGTGAGTACGCTGCCGGGTCCTGCTCAATCTACATTCACGGATCGTGATTACGGCTTCGTTCCTACGGATTCCTCGTAGTTCACGCGTCTCTTTCGCACGTCTCATGCGACTTGGTTTCGCACGTTCCCATACCCTTCATCTGCGTCCCGCCAGCCGATTGTCCTGGTAGCTGCGCGTCTCCGTACGGGTCGCTGCGGGGTCGGCGAGTTCGGTGAGAGCGTGGACGGCAGCGTCCATACGGTCTGGGGAGTCCGGGGATCCACGTGCCGAGCTGTCCCTCGAGGCGTGGGAACTCCCCGAGGTGATGGACCAGGCCCTGGGCGTAGAGCTGTGCGATCGGCTCGGCACGCAACCTCTTGCCCTGTTTGGCGTGGACTTCGATGATCGCGGGCATCAGCAGACCCTCGGTCTCCCACGCTTCGTAGCCCTCCCCGAACCGCCAGCATGTCGGTGCGACGCCAGGCACCGTAGGGAACGCCAGGCGTGCCAGACAGCCAAATTGGCAACCCTGTCTGGCAGTTGAGGACGAGCCGCCCTTGCGCGCACAGTCCTGTCGACCTGACCTCCGCCCCCGGCATGCCAGCCTTGCCGACACGGGGACTCCGATCCCCAGACTGATGCGGTACCCCGCAGCCAGCAACCGCCTGGGGATCCCGAACTCCTTCTTTTCTTCGGCGTGGGCCCCAAGGGGCGGTGAGGGATGCACTCACCCCTCTGCGCCAGGCCGGCCGTCAGCACGGTGAACACGATGCCCGAGACGCCGTGCGAGCCCTGCGTTGTCTGTAAAGCAAGCTTGACAACCAGCGAGGGATGACAAGTAAGCTTTACATGTGCGAAACAGCGTCAGGAAACTGCGGTCGTCACGAGGGCTCTCCCAGGGCCAGCTAGGCACAGCCCTGGGGGTCTCACGCCAGACGATCAACGCCATCGAGACCGAGCGGTACACACCTTCCCTGCCGCTCGCCATGTCCCTGGCCAAGTTCTTCCAAGTCAGCGTTGAGGAGATGTTCCATGCCGAAGAGGACCCCGCAGATGACCAGTAACACAGCCAGGCGGTCCGTCCCCGGCTTCGTTCTCGCCGTCGGAGGCGCCTGCCTCGTGGCCGCGGCTTTCGGCGGCCGCCTCACTATCGGCCTGGTGACGTTCGGGATCCTGGCGGTCTGCAGTCTTGCCTTAGCGCTGCTGGGACGCCGGAGCGAGACCTACCAGGGCCTCACCGAAAAGGCTCCCGACGAGCGCTTCGCCCGGATCTCAGGGCGAGCCTGGGCCGGCACGGGGGTGGTGCTTACCGCGGGGAATCTCTACGCCTTCATCGGTGACCTGGCATCCGGACGAAGCGGCGATCCGTACTTCTGGTTCGTGGCCACCGCCGCCATCTCCTACATCGCGTTCGTCGCCTTCTTCTCTCGGCATGCCTGAGAAGGCCTCGCCTCGAACGGCTCGCCGCCGTACGTCCGCCCCGGCAACGCGATCAAACGGCGGCGTCGCTGGCGTTGGTGGTGCCGGCGGTCCGTGCTTCCTCGAGTGCTTCTTCGTAGCTCATCGGGGTCCTGCGCCTCGATCGGGTCTGCCTGGCAGAGCTGGGCGCCTGGTCACCAGAGGCCGGCGCCGGCCAGGCTGAGCGGGTGTCGCCGGTGGAGTCGGGGTCGAGGTCGATGTCGGCGATGATGGGTAAGCAACAGTCCTTGAGTTCCTGAACCCCGTGCCTGGTTCCTCCTGCTCGTTCCGTGCCTGGGCCAGGACCTGTTCACTCCTTCGGGTGGTCAGATCCCGTTCTGACCCCACCTCATCCAGGGTGAGTGAACCTCGTGTGCACCGAGGTTTCTTCACCCTGGATGAAGTCGAGGTGCGTGAGTTGGCACTGGCCGTGGTACGTGATCTCCGGCTGCCGACCGGCGACGAGGAACTTGCGGACTTCGAGACCGACGCCCTATCCGGGTTCGTACTCGCCCGCGCTTCAGCTGGCCTGGCCGACAGCACGATCCGCAACGACACCAACCACCTGGAACTGATCCGGGACTGGTTCGGCCGCCCGCTGTGGGAGATGCGACCCACCGACGCCGACAACTACTTTGGCAAAGTCCTGCGAGACGCCAAACCCGCAACCCGGACCAGCCGGGCCGCCGCGCTGACGGTGTTCTTCCGCTACCTGGAACGGCGCCACAAGGTTGAGCGGCGGCTATGGAGGCCACTTCTGGTACACCCACACCCGCGACGCCAGTCACTTCGGTGGGGCGGGCGGCCCCATGGCCATCGACGGCACCTGGAGCCTCGACAACCAAACTCCTTCCTGGGCCCGCGTCTCCGTCCATCTGCCCGACACCGGGGCACAGACCCGGCAGGCCGCCTACACCATCCTCAACACCGACACCTCCGCTGAGGTTGACCCCTCCCGCGACCCGACCCGAATAGTGCAGCAGCGCGCAGGCCGCTGGGTCAGCCTCGGCGTCTTCCACTTCACCGGCCGATGGCGAGGACGTCGGCCAGCAGCTGGCGGTGCAGGTCAGTCAGGTTCACGCGGCCGTCGCGGCCCGGGTGGCGATGAGCTCGGGGAAGGCGTCTTCCCATACCTCGCGGATCGGCCGGCTGATCAGGGTCCGCAGCACGGGCCACTGGCTGATGAGCAGGTCGCGGTTGAGGAACGTCTCCAGGTCCTGGCGCAGGCCTTCGGCCAGGACGGTGCGGTACAGGCTCATCCGCAGCTTGGGATGGTCCACGTCGAAGGACCGCAACCCCGACCACACCACATGCAGCGGCAGGTCGACCGTGCCGTGCGCGGGGCCAGCCAGATCGTCCAGGCGCGCGGGCAGCTGGCTGGCGTACCGGGTCCGCAGGATCGTGAGCGCGGGCGGCACAGGAGCGGAAGAGGATGCCAGAGCCATGCCCCCGATTATGGCCTGCCGGGCCCCGTCCCGGCACCACGGGCACCTCGAATGCTGCTGGTCGGGGAGAGCCATCAGATTTTCAGCCAGGAGCTGCCCGCCACCAGCGACATCCAGGCGAGCCGGGGGCCGTGGGTCGCCGGAAGCGGGGCCAGAAAAGGTACGCCGCGGAGCTGCAGGCGATGATCGGAGTCAAGGTCGAGGTCGTACGAACGGAGTACCTGTACGAGATCCGACACGAGCTTGGCGAGGCAGAGGACTGATCAACCGGCTACGGGGTGGAGGACGCGCAGCCCATGCCTATCGGCACCCCAATTTGCCCGTCGCCCACCCTGAAGGTTGGTGTCGATCTCCTGGGAGACAGCTGTCGGGGGGCGTGCGCGGTGCTCGCACATCGCATGCGGGCCCGCTACGACGGGGTATTCAAGTACGCGCGGCGGGCAGTGACCAGCGTGTGCCACCGCTCGCGGACGCCGACCAGGGCGACGCGCCGTCAGCAGCACATCGACGCCCACGGGGGAGAGTCCTCCGTGACTTCTCTGCCGTTCGAAATCCCGGTGCGTATGACCCGGCCTGTGTTCGATACTCGTGCGAACTCAACGGAGACGGGGGAGGTGGTGGCAGTGAAGCTTGCCGAGGCACTGGCAGAACGTGCGGCGGCGACGCGTCGCGTAGAGCAGCTGCGAGCGCGTGTCGTCAGCAACGCGCGGTACCAGGAGGGGGAGACGCCCGCCGAGAACGCGGCCCAGCTTCTGGCCGAGGCCGATGAGGTGCTGGCGACCCTGGAAGTGCTGATCCGGCGGATCAACCGGACCAACGCCACCGTGGAGATGGGGCAGGACGGCACGCTCACCGACGCACTCGCACGGCGGGACGTCCTGCGGTTGCGGCACTCTGTGGTCACGGCGGCGGCGGACGCGGCCGCGGGGACGGGTGATCGCGGATACGGCAGGCAGCTGCGGTCCGAGCTGATGGTGCTTTCCGCGCTTCCGGTCGCGGAACTACGCGCCCGGGCCGATGTGCTCGCCAAGGAGATCCGCGAGGTCGACGTGCGGATCCAGCGCACGAACTGGGAGGTCGACCTGCTGGACTGACCGGTCCGGCAGGCTAGGGCGATGTGGAGCAGGTAGCCGCTCTGGAGGCGTGCACACACCGAGGGCCGGCGGTTTTCCAGCCCACTCCTGGCGCGTGAAGAGCAACGCGGGGGTTCGACTCCCCATCAACAGCGCAGCTCAGCACGGTGTACAGGTAACGGTGCACAGCGCACAGCACATCACCACGTGCAGATCCGGGACGGCGAGGGCGGGATCGGGGCATTCCACATCACAGCATCATGGAGAGAAGCACTGGCATCCGTCGGCACTCACGGTCCAGTAGGGAGAGGTCATACCGCGCGTTCATGACCACCAACGCCGTCCCAGAGCTGAGAACTTCGGTAATGGCCTGCGTGATCTCTGTGGTTACGGAAGCAGTCGGGGCTCCATGCGTGCGGGCATGCTCAGTCGTTCCTGCGTCCGCTGCGTGATCCGGACGCCGTCGACGAGGAATGACCATCCCTCGCCGGGCGTCAAGGCTGGAGGCGAATCAGCAAACCTAACCAGCGGCCGCCGGCGCGTCGGCGACTCCAGGGACGGGCGGCTTCGCGGCAGCAGGCGGCGTGCGGTAGGAGCGCAGGGGGGCGTTGGTCGCGGCCACGGCGGCGACCGCCAGAATGGCGGACAGTCCCCCGAAGACCAATGAGAAGGGGGCAGAGGTGACCGACGCCAACAGACCACCACGGAAGCTGCCGAGTTCGGGGCCCGCGACACCGACGACGTGTTCTACCGAGGAGACCCGCCCCCGGTACGCGTCCGGGGTCTCCAGCTGGACCAGGGCACTGCGGGTGACGACAGACACGGTGTCGGCAGCGCCCGCCACGGCCAGGCAGCCGAGCGCCAGCCACAGCGGCCCCGCCAGACCGAAACAGGCCAACGCCAGGCCCCAGACCCCGGCTGCGGACAGCTGTACCAGACCGCTGCGGCGCCAGCGCGTCACTGTGCCGGAGAGCAGACCGGCCGTGATCCCCCCGACCGCGACGGCCGAGAGGAACAGGCCGAGGGTCTGCGGGTTTCCCCCGAATCGGATCTCGTTGACCAGTGGGAAGAGTGCGATGGGCATGGCGAGCAGCGTTGCGGACAAGTCGGTGGCCATCGAGCCCCACAGCGTCGGGCGGCGCAGGACGATCCGCCAGCCGCCACGCTCCGGCCGGCGCCTGCCGCCTGCCGCGTCGGCGCCTTCGGGCCGCATGACAGGCAGGCGGATTACCGCAAGCATCGAGACCGCCATGGCCAAGGCCTGGGCGGCGTACGCGGCAGGGAAATCCCAACCCGCGATGATCAGCCCGGCCATCGCGGGGCCGGCCAGCATCGCTGCCTGGAAGGAGACGTTGGTCAGCGCGAGCCCGGCCGCGACCTGGTCGCCCGGCAACAGCCGGACCGGAAAGGTGCGCCGGGCGGGAGCGCCGAGAGCGCTGCAGCTCGTCCCCATGGCTACCAGAGCGAGCAGCAGCAGGACGTTGCGGTTGTCCGCCAGGGCCTGGGCACACAGCCCTGCGGCGGCCAGCAGTTGACCTGCGGTGGTGGCCCGCACCACCGCACGGCGGTCAAAGGTGTCGGCCAACGTGCCGCCGAGCAGTCCGAACAGCACCATCGGCAAGCCGGTGGCGAGCCCGATGGCGCCAGTGCCAACCGGGCTGCCGGTCAGCTCCCAGACCTGGGCCAGCACCGCCATGTTGGCTATCTGTCCGCCGAGTTGAGAGACCGAGGTGCCGATCCACAGGTCGCGAAACGGCTGGCTGCTACGCAGCGGGCGGGTGTCGAGAAACCGGACATGGACACGCCCCCTCATCGCGGTGGCTCGACAAGGTGGTGGAGGATCCGCTGCCGCATCGACCGGCGTTCCAGCGCCCGCCGCACCTCCTCGACAACGGTGGTCATCGCATACGGGACCTCGCCGTCCAGTTCGGCGACCGTCGCGTGGGTAGCGCGCCACTCCGCCTCTAGGAACGGCACCAGCGACCGGCCGCGCTCGGTCAGGTCGATCCGCCGGGTGCGGGCGTCAGGCCCCGGCTCGGAGGTGACCAGATCCTCCTTGCGCATGGCGGCGATGGTCTGGCTGATCGCGGAGTGCGAGCGGTCCAGGGACTTCGCAAGCTCGCGAATGGTCAGTGGTCCGGTGTGGGCGAGCCGGATTAGCGGATAGGCGAACCGAGGCCGCACCCCCTCGATGCCACGCTCTGCGTAGACCTGCTCGATCTCGGCGTCCATGGCTGCCAGAAGCTCGTGCAGGGATTGCCAGGGATCAGGTAGCGCTGTGGGATCTAAAGATGTCACAGCGCTAATATAACAGCGCTGCGATAAATTGAGCTCATGATCAAACACTCGGACCTGCTGCGCGAGACCTTCGAGAAGGTCGCCAAGAGCCCCGAGTTCGACGAGTACCCCTACATCGGTGAACTCCGCGACCCCAGCGTGGAGTCCCAGTTCCGCAGCAAGATCGCAGCCCTGGCCGGCCAGATGGCCGCGCTGGACAGCGGCGACGAGCTCGACCGCCTCGCCGACCTGGGCCGCCACATGCCGGGCAGCTCCCACGGCAACACGTCACATCCGAACGTCGGCTACCGCTGGGCGCGCAGGAAGTGATCGCGGCGATCCGGCCTGAGGTATGCCGGCTTGGATAGGGGAGCCGCAAGCCCCGGGGCCGCACGGGAAGTTCTGGACAGCGGGCCCTGGGGTCCCCGGTTCAAGGAGGCGTCCTTGTGGTTTCGGACCGCGACACCGTGTGGCGCCAGTGCGTACGCCTCGGCCATCACGTCCTGCCCCTTGTTGATCAGGAACCGTGGCGGTTGAACAAACGTCATGAACGCCTGCAGGCCTGGAACATCGACCGGGGCAAGGGCGAACGCCTCAGCGCCGCGTTCGGGACCCTGACCTTGCACGCGGTGGTGTCCGACGAGGTCGCCATGGGGAGCCCGCGGACCATCGCCATGCTGAACGGCATTCCGCTCACCGCTGCGCTGTGGCCGCTGCGACCACCGACAAGCCGGACTTCGAATTCTGCCAGCATGCTGCTGTGACAGACCCACGTGATCAGCCTCCCGCCTACGCCACTCTCGACTTCCTGCGCTCCGCGTTTCCACCGGAATGGCGCGAGCCGCCGCTCGGACATGAAGCTGTCGCAGGCTGGGAGGAGGGGAACGGTGTGGTCCTCCCGGAGCCGTACAGGACGTTCATCGCGGAGATCAGCAACGGGTCCAGCCTCGGCCCCGCCGGCGACGGCGGTCTCCAGCCGCTCGGCTGGCTGCCCGACGGATGGCCCGACCTTGGCCCGCGGCAGCCAGGAGAACTGTTCCCCCTGGAAGCAGCCTGGCCCTGGGAGGACGACGAGAGTGTCGACCCTGTGGACCCGCGGATCGATGCTGCATTCAACAAGGGCTCCATCGTTCTCGGGTCCGAGGACGGACAGTCGTTCTGGATCCTGCTGACCACCGGCCCCCGCCGTGGCGAGGTGTGGATGATCGCCGACGTCGGCGCCATCCCGGCGCCCGGCGACCAGGCGTGGGGCTTCGAGGAGTGGGTGCGGTGCTGGCACACCGACAACGGCTGGTGGGACTGAACGCGCCGTACTGGCCGGTCACAGGTCACGGGCTGTTCGAATCCCGGGTGCCTCCCGAAGTGCTGAACTGTCGGCGACGCTTGAAAAGTGAGCCGAGTCCGGCGGGTGAAAAGTGACCCCCACTGCGTCAGTTGATGTTGGTCATTCCCCGGTGTTGGCGGCGGGAACCCGTCCGAGGTCGCGGCCGCGCATGCGGTAGCTGTCGCCCTTCAGCGAGATGACCTCGGCATGGTGGACGAGGCGGTCGATCATCGCGGCGGCGACGGTGTCGTCGCCGAAGACCTCGCCCCAGCGTCCGAAGGGCTTGTTGCTGGTGACGATCACCGAGGCGCGTTCGTAGCGGCCTGAGATGAACTGGAAGAACAGGTTCGCAGCCTCGGGCTCGAAGGGGATGTAACCGACCTCGTCGACCACGATCAGCGGAATCCGTCCCAGCCGGATCAACTCATCGCTCAGACGCCCTGCCTGGTGGGCCTCGGCAAGGCGGGTGACCCACTGGGCGGCGGTGCCGAACGCGACCCGGTGGCCGGCCTGGCAGGCCCGGATGCCGAGCCCGGTGGCGAGGTGGGTCTTGCCAGTGCCGGGCGGCCCCAGGAAGATCACATTCTCCTTTCCGGCGACGAAGTCCAGCGTCCCCAGATGGGCGATGACCTCGCGTTTCACGGACCGCTGGTGATCGAAATCGAAGTCCTCCAGCGACTTGCGAGAGGGGAAACGAGCCGCCCGGATGCGTCCCTCGGCGCTGTGGGAGTCGCGGGCGGCGACCTCCCTCTGCAGGCATGCGGCCAGATACTCCTCGTGGCTCCAGCCTTCGTCGCGGGCCCGCTCGGCGAGCCGGGCGGCAGCATCCCGCAAGGCCGGGGCCTTCAACGCCTTGGTCAGATAGATCAGTTCGGAGCCGACGTCACGGCTGGTCCTGGCCTGGTTAGTGCTGTTCTTCGTGCTCATCATGCTGCCCCTTCGCCCGTGCTCAGTCCGCCGTCGATGACGCCGAAGATCCGGTCGTAGGTGTCCAGCGACCGCTCCTCAACCTCCGTCACATCCGCCGGCGCCGGTTTCGTGCCGGCGGCCGCCTTGCGGGCGGCCGCGGCAGCGGCCGCGTGGTCCGGGTCGGTGATGGTCTGGTGGCGAGCCCAGCTGCGGGCATGGCGGGCGACCTCGACGCCGTCGCAGGTCACCAGGACCTGGTCCAGGTCGGCGGCGACCTCGACGCGGCGGCCGATGGCCAGCGGATGCACCGAGTAGTCGCAGGTGTCGAGGCGGACGTAGTGGTCTCTCGGCAGCCGCAGCGATGCCTTCCACCAGCCCGGCGGGGCGATCGGCGGCAAGGCCAGCATCCGCGAGCGGTCCGCTTCCAGCCGGTCCGCCGGGCGGGCCTGCAAGGTGCGGTGGATGCGCCGGTTCGCCCTGGTCAGCCAGTCGGCCAGCTGGATGTTGAAGTCGGCCGGCGAGGCGAACACCCGCCCGGGCAGGAACGACGTCTCCAGATAGCCGTTGGCCCGCTCGACCAGGCCCTTAGCTTCTGGGTCCCGGGGCTTGCAGAGCAGGAACTTGACGCCCAGCAGTCCGGCGAACGCAGCGAAATCGTCGGTCAGTTGAGGACCGCCGGACCGCCAGGAGCCGACGGCTCCCTCGTTGTCCCAGACCAGCACCCTAGGGACGGCGCCCAGCTCGGTCAGCAGCCGCCAGTGCCCGGCGATCAGGTCGGCCGCAGACCTCGAGGGCAGCATCCGGGCGGTGATCCACCGCGAGTAGCCCGCGACCATGACCAGCACCGGCGGCCGCCCGACCTGGCCGAAGCCGAGCGGAATGTCTGCCGGCGGGAACCACAGGTCACACTGGCCGATCTCGCCCGGCTCATAGACCGTCCGCGAAGCCGGATCCGCAGGCCGATAGGCCGGCCGCAGGTCCCGGACCCGGTCCTTGAGCACCGTCAGGCCCCGGTCCCAGCCGATCCGCTCAGCGATCACCGTCGCCGGCATCTCCGGCCACTGCTCGAGCAGTTCACGGATCTGCGGCTCGACCGCGTCCACGATCGAACCCCTCGGCGCCCGCTGATACTTCGGCGGCGCGTCGTCCGCGATCGCTCTGCGAACGGTGTTCCTCGCGATCCCCAGCTTCCTCGCGATCGCCCGAACCGGCATCTGCTCGGCCCGGTGAAGCCGGCGGATCTCCGCCCAGTCCTCCACGCTGATCACCACTCCTCCCGGCCTGACTCAACGAGCCAGACCCCTGGAGGGGGTCAACTTTCAAGCGTCCACACTGGTCCATTTTTCAGCCGTCGCCGACAGGATTCTCGGGGTCCTCGCAACACCTGGTGGCCTTCGTGGCCGTCAGTAGATCACGCAGGCGCTCGGCTGGGGTTCTCCAGCCGAGCGTTTTGCGTGGTCGGCCGTTGAGGGGCTGGGCGACGTGTTCGAGGTCTTCGGCGCTGTGCACGGACAGGTCGGTGCCCTCGGGAAGTACTGCCGCAGCAGGCCGTTGGTTCCGCGGCCGCCTCCGCGAGCAGCTGCATGCCGCCCCCGACCACCAGGCATGGGTGGGACGTTCGTGAGGGCTCACCAGGCTGCGTACGCTGCGGGCACCGAGGTGTTTTCGAGGAAGAGCTGCGGATGACTGAGAACGCGTCTGTGCCCGGATCGCGCCGGGACCTGGCGATGCACAACGACTGGTGGCCCGCAGGCTGGGAGCAGGTCCTGCCCCGCCAAGGTCTTGCGCTGACCATGCTGATCGGGACGGCGTGCCAGCCCGGTTTCACTGGCTCCCTGGACGACCTGGTGCACGAGTTCTTCGACGGGCACTGGGACTTGATCGGCGGCAACCTCGACAGTCCCCTCACCTTCTCCTGGCCCGACGAAGAGTGGGACTACGAGGCAGCGCCAGAGGGCCCCGAGGCCTGCGAGGCGGCCCGCTGGAAGCAGTTCAGCGCCATGCTGACGACAGCCGGATACCCGGTGCCCACCACCGTGCGGGACCTGTCCGAGCTCTACCTGACGTGGGGCCTGGCCCGCCGCGAAGAGACACCGGACGGCACCCGATGGTCCATGCCCGCCGCGCTGCCGCTGCCCGGCGACCTGCTGCCCCTGGACCCCGAACTCACCAAGCGCCTCGACCAGATCCGCTGGACGATGCGCACCGGCCCGCTCCTCGACACCCTCGTCGACCACCTGGTCGACGATCTGGGTGAACCGGCAGAGACCCTCACCTCCCTGGACCGTCTCGCGGCCGCGACCGACCGGGATGTCGACGATGTCCGGCTCGCTCTCGCGGAACTCGTGAAATCCGGCGACGCCCGCCTCCAGCGCGGCGAAGAACCCACTGACGCGGAGCGCCTGGAGGCCCACCGCCGCTTCCGCCTGGTCATGGACTGGGAGCACTTCCACAAGAACCGCATCCAGGTCAGCCGCGGTGACTGAGGCCGCGCACGGCACCGTGGGGACCAGCGACACGCGCCTGATCGTGCTCCGAGGCAACAGCGCCTCGGGCAAGTCATCCGTCGCGGCCGGCCTGCGCGAAAAGTTCGGCCGCAACCTCGCCATCGTCGCCCAGGACAACCTCCGCCGGATCGTGCTGCGCGAACGCGACCGGCCCGGCGGCGCCAACATCGGCCTGATCGACCTCACCGCCCGCTACGCCCTCGACAACGGCTTCCACGTCGTCGTCGAGGGCATCCTGTACGCCGACCGCTACGGCACGATGCTCCAGGACCTGGTGCGCGCTCACTGTGGCGTCTCGTGCTGCTACTACCTCGATGTGCCGTACGCGGAGACGGTGCGACGGCACGCGACGAAAGCCGACGCCGAATACCTCCAACAGGTCACGCCCGATCACCTCAGCGACTGGTACCGGGAAAGGGATCTGCTGGCTGGTGGCATGGAGACCGTCATCGCCACTGACAGCACCCTCGACGACACCGTCCAGCGCATTCTGCGCGAGAGCGGTCTGGACGGTGTGCTTCCGATCGACCGCTAGGGCGCAACTCTGCGTATAGCGGGGTGGTCGCCTGGGGGGCGTAGGCGCCCGGCGGAGGCACGATGCTCCGCTGGGCCCGCTCCCGCGGAGCTGTCTCGGGCGAGGCGTTCGGGAATCGGGGCAATACGCAGCACCGGGCCAGATCGTCGCTCGGGAGCCCTGTTGTCAGTGCCCACTGGAAGACTGGTGCGATGGCTTTAAGGCACCCGAGTTTTCTCGATCTTGAGACGCTGCTCTCCCAGGCGGAGTACCACAACGTCGACGTCCCAGTGGCACAGGACATCGTGGAGACGACCGCAAGGAAACGGTCCGGGGGTGGCAAGGCGGGCATTGGCCCCCTCGCTCTGAACGGATCCGCAGGAACCGATGTGCAGTTCCAGTCGACCTACAGCTTGGCTCCGCGAGAGAAGGCGACTGTCTCCAAGGTGATCGACGGTCTGATTCGCGACAAGGCGGTCAGCGTGAACCCCGCCGGAGAGTCGGCTCTTACCAAAGATGCCCTGGTCGAGATCGAGGGCACCGCGCGCATCACGGCAGCAAGCGTGATGAGCAAGCTGTTCTTCGTCTTCCGGCGCCTGATGCAGGAACGCAACATCGACGATCTCAGCGAGCTCGCCAACCTCGACGTGAACGACGCCGACGTCGCACAGGCGATCCAGCAGGTGTACCTGCACAACGAGCTGCTACCCCTGCCCATGCTCCTGGAGATCACGGACAGCTCTCTGCCGCACAAGGTGTACGTCAACATCCGTCCTGGCTACTTCATTGACCAAGCATCAGCTGATCGCCTCGAAGGAGACATGCGCATCCTCGGCAGCGTCTACCGACTCATTCCGCAGGATGAGTACAGGGTCACCGACGAATGGCTGCTGCACGGCTGGGAGTTCATGATGCGCCGCATCATGATGACGCAGATCGAAGACGATCTCCGAGAGGTCACCCGGCAACTCAACAGGCTCGGCCTGAACGTTCCCGACGATGACGCCCAGGCATACATCTCCGGCCCGGCCATCGTCCTCAACGCCATCGCCTTGTACTGACGCCGTTCCTGTCCGGCGCCCCTAGTGTCTCGTGATTCCGTCGGCATTACTTGATCTTGTGTGACTCGTTGCTCCCGGCATGGAGCTTTCCGTGGAACAGGCCGCCGAGTTGCGGGAGTTGGCGAACAGTCGGGACGTGCCCGCCGATGTGGCCACCCGGGCCCGGATCGTGCTGTGGTCCGGTGAGGGGCGCCGGCGCAAGGACATTGCCGAACTGCTCGGGGTGTCATTGCCGACCGTGGACCGCTGGAGGACCCGTTACGCCGAGCGCGGGCTCGCCGGGCTGGAGGGCGACTGTCCGGGCGGGGCGCGCGAGCAGGTGCCGACGCGGGTCCGGGCGCGGGTGATCGCATTGACGCGCATGACGCCGCCGGTCGGCACCGGTCTTTCGCATTGGTCGACGCGGGAGTTGGCGAAGTATCTGAAGCGGACCGAGAACGTCACCGTGTCCTGGCACTACATCGCAAAGGTCTGGCGCGAGGAGAACCTCAAACCGCATCGCAAGGGCACCTTCAAGATTTCGAAGGATCCCGCGTTCGCGGACAAGGTCGCTGATGTCGTCGGCCTCTACCTGGCTCCGCCCGGTGGCGCGGTGGTGCTCTCGGTGGATGAGAAGACGCAGATCCAGGCGCTGGACCGGACCCAGCCGGTGCTGCCGGTGACCTTCGCAGCCACCGAGAAGCGCACCCACGACTATGTCCGGCACGGCACCACGAACCTGTTCGCCGCACTCAACGTCGCCACGGGCGAAGTGACCGGCGAGTGCAGGCCGAGCCGGAACGCCGTGAACTTCCTGGCCTTCCTCAAGAAGGTGGTGAAACCGCATGCGGACAAGGAGATTCATGTCGTCCTGGACAACCTCTCCACGCACACCACGCCGGAGGTGAAGGCATGGCTGACCAACAATCAGCACGTCCACTTCCACTTCACCCCCGTCGGCTCTTCCTGGATCAACCAGATCGAGACCTGGTTCGGAATCCTGACCCGCCAGTCGATCCGCCGCGGCACATTCTCCAGCGTGAACGTCCTGATCAAGCAGATCCGCGACTACATCGACTCCTGGAACTCCGAGGCCAAACCCTTTACTTGGACCGCAACCACCGACGAGATCCTCACGAAGGTCCGACTCGTCCAGACCAGCATCAAGAAGCTCGTCGCAAACAACTCCAAGTGACACAAACGGGATCACGAGACACTAGTGCTGTCCCGTTCGAGCGAAAGGCTGAGCTGTGCCTGACCGACCTGAAATCGTCTGCATCTGTGGCTCTGCCCGGTTCGTGGATGAGATGCGGGCGGTGAATCGTGATCTGACCTTCGCCGGGGCCATTGTTGTCGCGCCGGGCGAAGCAGACGGGTTGATCGCCGACGAGCAGAAGAAGGCGCTGGCCGCCCTTCACCTGCGCAAGATCGACCTGGCAGACCGGGTTCTGGTCGTCAACCCTGGTGGGTACATCGGCGAGTCCACGAGCAGGGAAGTGGATTATGCCCACGCCACCGGCAAGCCGATTTCGTTCACCGATCCCGTCTGACCAGGAGACGCTTCACGACACCGGCCCGGCGCCTCCAGCGCCCGGCACCGTGCTTCGGGACCTGGCTCACCAACCCGGACGGCACGCAGAACTGATTGAGCGTCGGACACACCACGGGGCCCGGGGGATCAGCCATGACATCCCCGGGGCCCGGTTGGGTTCAGGCTGGCCAACGACTGCGCGCCCCCGGCGTTTCGGCATCGCTAGTGCTGTGACCGGCAACGTTCACCGGTTTGCCATGGATGAACGGAAGCCAGGCAGGGCGGAACCGATATCTGGACTACTGCGCTGAGGGAGCGCGCTGTGCGGTGAGCACGGGCTGGTAGTACCCGCTGGAGGTCGGACTGTGCCAGGTGATGTTGGTAAAACCGGCTTCAGCCACGAACTCTGTCAGCTGCGGCGTCGTCAGCGCCCAGTAGGTGCTCCGGCGGACTCGGACATGCCAGGTGTTCTCCGCGGGGATGAGCTGGAAGTGCTCCAGGTCGTAGCGCTCGCCGTCTTCATGCCAGTGCCACAGCTGGAAGGTGATCACTTGGCCATCGCGTGTTTCCGAGACCTGGGGAGGTGTCGCCGTGGGTCTGGTCTGGCGCGTCTCGTCATAGGCCCGGACAGTGATCACCAGCAGTCCGTCGTCTCGGAGCACCCGTCTCATGCCGAGGAGCGCCGCCCGGAGATCTTGCCCGGAGAGCAGGTGCGGGAGCGAGTTGTCCGCGCAGAGGACGACGTCGAATGACGTCTCTTTGAACGGCAGTTGGCGCATGTCAGCCGCAGCGGCCGGAAGCCGGCTGCCCCGGGCCGCCGCCTCGGCGGCGGCGCGCGCGGCGGCGACCGGGCTCAGGTCGCTGCCGATGACCTGGTGCCCGGCCAGGGCCAGCCCGATGGCCTGGGTGCCGATCCCGCACGAGCAGTCCAGGACGCTGTGCGGTCCCGCGCCGAGAGATTGGCGGACGAGCCCGCCCAATACCTCGGCCTGGTAGGCCATGCTCGCGTCCCAGTCCCGGAACATCAGGTGGTATTCGTGGGCCAACTCGTCGTAGAAATCCCGCACGGAGAGCTCGGACATGTGTCCCACCGTAGTACGTTGCCGCCTGGCGATGGTGAACTGCCGCAATGGTCCGAAGTGGGCCTCGATCGGGTTGGCCCAGGACGCGTACGTCGGGGTGAAGCACAGCTTGCCCCGGTTCTCCGCGGCCGTGATCGTCTTTCCGGAGCCAGTCGCGGAGACCACCGTTGCCCGCAGCCCCTGGGCGGGAGCAGACGCGCGTACGGGGAATCCCGCCCGCGTGCGGATCCGCGAGACGGCCTCCGCCTGGTGTTCTCGCAGGCTGATCATCGCTCGTCTCCCGCCTGGCCGACGGGCTCTGGACTCGGGTTATCGGTTGGCTGCTGGAGCGGCAGAGTCTGCTGTTTGCGGCGCCGGCGGAGTTCACGCTGCGCCTGGGCACGGGCGCACTCGCGGGTGCAGTACTTGATGCCGCTGGTGCGGTTTTGCCCGTACTCGGCGCGGCCGCGCTGGCGTACGAAGTTCCGGCGGCAGGTCTCATTCGCGCACTCGCGGATGGTGGCGTCTTCGGCGAGGTGGTTGTACAGCTGGAGGAAGACGATCGAAAGGATGCTGGGGTAGCGGTCCGGCAGGCCGCCGATGCCGATGCTGAACGGCTTGAGCGCGGCGTTCAGCTCGTCCACCAGGTCGCTGATCCTCATTCCCAGGACGATCTCGCGCATGTGGTCCAGATCGCGGGGCCACGCCTCGTCCCGATGCGTGTTCGCGGACTGCCACTGCGCCAGCTGTTCCTCGCACACCTCCGGCTCGATGAGCGTGTCGAGTCCGCCCTCGCGGCGCAGGGCCAGCCAGGTAGTGATGGCCGCCTGAGCCTGCGTCACGTACAGCGTGGCCAGTTCGCCGTGAAGGCAGAACGTCCCGCTTCTCGGGTGTTCGCGCTCGGTGAGCTCCTTCAGTCGCTCGTACTCCTCCTCATCCCAGCTGCCGCTGTCGATGCTGCCGCCCAGGGATCCGTAGGTGCGCATGAGGGCGGCCACGGCGTTGAGATCCGCGGGGTCGAGCTCCATGAATTCACGCAGGTAGAAGTCCTCGGGCAGCGGAACGGTCTCTCCCTCGGATCGCAGATGGGGCTCCCAGACGATCCACTCGCCGTCGGCTCGTGCCCCGGGGACGGGCCGCAACTCCGGCGCGGGCACGGGCGTTCCCGGCCATAGCGTGGGACGAAAGCGTGGGTCAACGTATGCCGCCATGAGGGGCATCATAGCTACCGGATGGGTAGTACGAACAGTGAATGCTTCGTATCACGGGCGTGGCTTTCGGGACTTACTCGAGGGGGAACCGCAGTGAGGCAGTGGCAGGACCGCAAGGCGGTCGGCGATGCGCACGAACGGCGGGTGGCAGCCGCTCTGCGCGCACGCGGCTGGACCGTCCACCCCTGCGGACAAGGCACCTACCCACCCGCTGTGTGCGAGGCCCTGCGCCGAACCCGCTCCGCCCTGCGCCAGTTCCCCGACCTCATCGCCGCCCGCGGCAGCGACCTCGTCACCATCGACGCAAAAGACCGCATGCCCAGCACCGACACCGACCGCTACGCCATCAGCACCGACACCGTCAACGCCGGCCTCCTCTTCACCGCGGCCCACGCCCCGACACCGCTGTACTACGTCTTCGGAGACCTGAAAGTCCTCACCCCGGCCGAAGTCCTCCACTACAGCGCCCACGCCTTACGCCACCGCAGCGGCGCCTTCCACCTCATATACACAGGACAAGCGCACCCATTCGACGAAGTCTTCGGATCGACTGGCTCGGCAGCTGTCGCATGACAGCCACCGCCCTGCCCTCGCAGAACCGACGACGCGCCTGACCCCTCTCCGGGTGGTGAAGGCTGCCTCTGGACCTGAGCCGACGGCTGATGCGCCCGGCGTCGGAGCTCCGTCTGTGGTCAGCACGGCGCTGGAGTGGGCGTAGTCGGTTGCCTGGTTCTGGTCCGGCCAGTGGCGATCAGTGGTTGGGGTCGGCGCGTTGGCGTCCGCATGAAAGGGGCTTCGCGATGCCCGAGCCGGTCCCGCCCGATCTCGTAGCCGGGGTTCTTCGTGGAACACACGGCGCGCGGGCTGGCCGACGTGCGCACGAACGCCGAGGTGCTGGTGGAAGCCCGGGACACGCCGCACGTCCTGGCCGGCGACGACGTGGCGAAGGTGAAGCGGGCCTGCACCGAGCAGGCCGACCATCTCGGGTACTTCGCGAGCGACGGTGCGTTCTCGCTGATCAGCGCCGTGGTGTCTGTCGTGGCCGTGGCTTTTCTTGTCGCCGTGGCAGGAAGGGCTGGGGCTGGTCAGAACATGGTGTTGTCGTTCTTGGAGGCGGCCGGGATGACCTGAAGGACGTCCCAGTGCTCGACGATCTTGCCGTTGCTGTCGAAGCGGAAGATGTCGATGCCTGCGTACTCCTCGGCAGGCCAGGTCTGGTGGCAGTGCAGAATGACGTAGTCGCCTTCGGCGAAGGCGCGTTTGTATTCGACGTGTTTGCCGGGGTACTCGGCGGCCATGCGGTCGAAGTAGTCGATGAAAGCCTGCTTGCCGTCGGCGACGTGCGGGTTGTGCTGGATGTAGGTGTCGCCGGCGTAGCGGTCGATCGCCTCGGCGGGTCGGCACTCGTTGAACATCAGGTCGTAGAACGCCTTGGCGGTGGCCTTGTTCTGCTGGGGGTCGCTCATGGGATCACCGTAGGGTCGGGCGCCGGGTGCGGCGCGTCGAGTGCGTCGAGCAGGTGCTCGGCGTCGGCGGGGATCGGCAGGGCCCGGTCGACGAGGTCGGCGGGGGGCTGCGGGTGGGTGGGGTTGACGCGTACGAGGTGCGCGTGGGGAAGCGGCGGGTGAGGTGTTCTCCGGGCCACCGGATGACGCCGGGGGTGTTGAATCCGGCGCCGAATTCCAGGATGAGCAGGCGGGTGTCGGCGGGGGTCGTGTTCAGCCAGTCCTGGAGGCGGTCTCCGGCGGGGCGGTAGGTTATGGCCCCCAGTGACTACCTTCACATCCTCAGCAACTACACATTCAGAATAGGGCCGCTCGACAGTCCTTTTGCAAACACAGGGAGATGGAACATCTTCCTTCCTGGCGGGAGGCGCTAGCGTGCTTGAGCTTGTCGGATTTTATGCAGAGCTACCCCACGGAGCAGAGGGACAGCCGAGACTAAACGACTCCTTGGGTAGGTTCACCGGTGAGACGGAAGGAATACTTCGATACCTCAGGGGAGCGCACGTGATGATGGCTTCGACCATGCCAGTGCGAGATCACGTAGACTCCGACGGCCCACTGATCGGGACGCTTCAGCTCATGACTGATGGCGTCTGGGTTTGGCCGGGGGACTATCCGTACTACGTCGAACGCTATGGAGCAGAGATCCCCGAGGCCCTCCTGCTCCATGCTCGTTCCCTCAACTGGATCCCTCCCAAAATTGATCCAGAAAAAAGAGATATCCAGAACGAATTCCCGCTCTGGCGCGAATAATTCATCAGCAGGCACTTCCGTGCCTGTCCTGTACGTGCCCAGCGCATAGAGCACGAGGCCAAGGGCACTGGGGCGGAGCAGCTCATCTGCCCGCCCCGGGTCCCTGGTTCGAGGAGGCGTTCATGGTTTCGGACCGCGCGTGTCGCGCCGGTTGTAGCCGACGTAGCGGTGACCACTAGCTAGCCGGAGCGTCCGGGCCGGAGCGAGCGTTCCGTCACTGGCAGGGTTGCCAGCCACCCGCCCCGGACCAGGGTCACTCTATCGGCCCTATGCCCAGTCGATGCCGCGGTCGGCGAGCTGGGCGAGCTGTTCACTGTTCAGCTTGTCGCGGCGGCTCTTCTGGTTCGAGATCCATACGCCGAGTCGTACGTTGTGGTCCTGGCCGTCGATGACGACGGGTTCGGTGTGCTGACGCGGGATCACGGTGCGCTGCTCACGGTCGATGTACTGGGCGAGTGCGGCCAGGCCGCGCCGGAACCCCGCGGCGCCCCGCGCAGCTCCGGCCGCCGCGGTTCCGCTCTTCGAGCCGTTCGACGTCGATGTCGTTTTGAGGGTCGGGGCGGGGGCCGCCTCGATGCCGAGCGCGCCGAGTCGGGTCTGCTGCTCGGCGTTGAGGCGGTGCCAGTCGCGCCGTTGGCGGGTGAGCCAGCGTCCAATGTCGTCGCCGCGCCAGGTCACCCCGGGCACGATCTCTGCCACGTGCGCCCCCGCGTTCAGCAGGGCCTGGAGGCCGACGTGGTGGCGCTGCCAATCGACTGTCCACCCGAGCTGGGCGGGGTTCCATTCCGGGTCGACCGCGGCGAGTTGCTCGGCGCGGACCTTGGCGCGCTTGGGGTCCTTGCCGAGTCCGTCGGGGCGCCGGCAGTTGGTGAGCCACTGCCCGACCGGCTTGTCGAGCGCGGTGGCGTGGCGGGGCACGGCCAGCGTGCCCGCCTCAGCCAAGTACGCGCGCGCGGCTGCCAAGTTCTCCGTGAAGCCCGCGTCGGCGGTGTACACCCTGCTGGGGGAGGGAACTCGGGATCCGGCACCACGGCGTTCCGCTGACCGTCGCCAAGGGCAGCCCCCGCGGCGCCGACGGCGGCCGAGCTGACCACCGAACCCCGCGGTCGCCCGGGCCGCGCCCCGCCCGCCGTGGCCGGGGCCTGCAAGCGCCGCTACCAGCTGTAGACGCGGCTGATGATTTCCGAGATCTCGGCCTCGTCAGGGCCGGGGTGGGTGACCACCACCGGCACGCCGTTGGGGTCGCTGCCCTCGACCCGGACAAACCCCTCGACCGTCTCGGTGGCGACATGCGCACCCCGCGCCTTGAGGACCTGCTCACAGCGCAGCAGCTCCTTCGCGCTGGGAGCCGTCCAGATCGCGGCATGCAGGCCGATGCCCGACGTGGTGTGGTCGGCCCTCGGGCTCAGTGAACGCAGGTACAGCTGCGAGCCGTCCAGACCGACCAGCAGCGCGGCGGTGGACGTGGTGAGCCTGACCCGGAGACCGAGAACGTCCTGGTAGAAGCCGGTCGACTGCTCGAGATCGAAGACGTTCAGTACCACGGACGCCAGCCGCATACCCGGTGTGGCGAATTCCATCAGTGGTTTCCTTCTCTCAGGGAAAGGCGAGGACTGCGATCTCTCGGTTTCGGGACAGTGGTGTGAGAGACAGTGGGTTTTGGTGTGTTGATGCTGGTCGGGGGCTGTTTCGGGGTGTGGGGGCACTGTCATGCACGTGAGAGATCGGTGTGGGATCGCTGTCCTGGGCGTTTATCGCAGCTGGGGTGATGCTGTCTCAGTTTCGTGAGTTCTGACCCTGCGCCCAATGATCAAAAAAGGGAGGGTGGGGGCTTGGTCTGCGGGTGCGGCGGGGATCGGGTTGTGTGGTGTTGGATTGCGCGGCCAGGGGGTGTCCGCGCGGCTGTGGTGGGTCTGTGCGGCCGTGGTGGATGCGAGGCATGGCGTGCCTGCGAGGGGGCCTGAGTGGTCGTCATGGCCTTTCTGCGGGACGGTGGTTCGGGTTCCTGTCGCCGGTCGGTGAAGCTGCGGTGTCGTCATGCTTTTGACCTGGTGTTGTGCAGTGTGGTTGAGCGGGTCGGCGACTGTGGGAGTCACTGGATCTGCGCAGAGTCCGGGCCTCGCAGTGGCCTGGCCTGCGGAGGTTCCTACCTTGGGCCTGATTGCGCAGGTTGGTTGGGCAGCGTGCAGTTTCGCTGGTCGTCGTCGATACCGCTGTTCGTGCCTGCGGCGCTCCTCGCGATCCGAAGGACCTACATGCTGCATCAAATAGGATGGAACCAGCAGAGACGTTCACAGTACGAACCGGTACGCCTTGTTGAGGGTGTCAAGGTGTCAGCGGAGGCCGGCGATCTTGACGACGCCGCTGACGACTTCGCCGACGATGCCGACGACGGGGTTGGGGGTGTCGTCAGCGGATGCGGTGGTGGTTGTGAGTCCGAAGATGCAGAGGGTTCCGAGGAGGATTACAGCGGTATGGCGCATGTGGGGTTCCTCTTTTGATGTGGAGGTGGTCGAGGTTGGTTCGGCAGTTGGTCTAGGTTGCCGCACGGCTATCCAGTGGTGAGGATGAACACGCCGGTCACCCGGGCGGGGAGAGGAGAGATGCTCCATCTGAGGCGCTTTCAGAGTTGGGTAGCAATGTGCCCCGTGGGGTGGGTACATCACAGTGAACGCTTCGGCCGTGCCAAGCCATGCTCCTGGCCAGCCCCGAGACAGACCCCCGCCCCTTCTAGCCAGACAGGCCCGCGGAGCGGGCCAGGGGCTTGGAGGCGGAGCCGGAAAGCCAGCGGGGGAGCGCAGCGAGTCCGCTAGGCCGAGCAACGCGAGGCCAAGTCCTAAGCGAAGCGCAGGACTTCAGCCCCCGAAGGGGGCAGCCGAGCAAAGCGAGGCAACTGCGTGCGCAGCAATGCAGTTCACCAGGGAGCGCAGCGTGCTGGTGAACGACCCGCGGAGCGGGTCGGTTCTCTGCTCAGCGCGCAGCGCT